>NZ_CP093846.1:3645000-4377500 GCF_022699385.1 Streptomyces tubbatahanensis
CGGCTACCCGTCGTCGCCTTGGTAGGCCATCACCCCACCAACAAGCTGATAGGCCGCGGGCTCATCCTGCACCGCCGGAGCTTTCCACACGGAGACCATGCGATCCCGTGTCATATCCGGTATTAGACCCCGTTTCCAGGGCTTGTCCCAGAGTGCAGGGCAGATTGCCCACGTGTTACTCACCCGTTCGCCACTAATCCCCCACCGAAGCGGGTTCATCGTTCGACTTGCATGTGTTAAGCACGCCGCCAGCGTTCGTCCTGAGCCAGGATCAAACTCTCCGTGAATGCTTGCATCATCCACAGGAAGAGCGGAACAGGCCGGAGGAATAATCCAACCCGTTCACAGCGTCCTCGCTGTCATGTGTTTCAAAGGAACCTCAACCCACCGGAAACCCGGCAGGTCGGGGTATCAACATATCTGGCGTTGACTTTTGGCACGCTGTTGAGTTCTCAAGGAACGGACGCTTCCTTCGAAACCGTCTCACCGGTTTCTCCGGACGTTTGCCCTTTCGGTGTCTCCGACTCTATCAGATCCGTTTCCCGGCCCGTTTCCGTGCCGTTCTTCCGAATCGGATTCCCCTGTCGGCGAGGCGCCTTCCGGCTGGTCTCTACTTTAGAGCCTTTTCCCTCCGGCTCCAAATTGAGCCGGCCGCAGAAGAAATTCGGCATGCCGAAGAAACCCCTGCGAAGGGAGATCGTGCTCTCGAAGTGGTACCCGCCGGAGTGGCGAAGAGGAGTCGCCGCGAAACCAGGACGGCTTTGCGGCAACCCGATGAACCTTACGGATCACTGGTCGTACTGTCAACCAGGATCGGCGCCCCCCTCAGCGTCCGTGGAGGCGACACCGGCGACACCGGCTAGCCCGCCGTGACCGGCCGCGAGCGGCCGGTCGACGTCCATGCCCCCGGGGCTGGTCGACGTCCGTCCGCCGTGGCTCCGGTCGGCGTCCGGCCACCGCGTCGGGTCGAGACCCGTCAGTCGAGGTCGGTGAGTCGGCCGCCGGCGTCGTGCTGGGCGTGCTCGACGCGGCGCAGGAGGCGGGTGAGCATGTCGCCCAGCTGGGTGCGCTCCGTCGTGGAGAGGTCCTGGAGGAGGTCCTCTTCGAAGACCGAAGCCTTGCGCATGACCTCCAGCCACTTCTCCCGGCCGGTGTCGGTCAGGCCGATGATGACGCGGACGCGGTTGTCGGGGTCGCGCTCGCGGGTGACGAGGTCCTGGCCGAACATGCGGTCGATGCGGTGGGTCATGGCGGCCGGGGTGAGGCCGAGGCGCTTGGCGATGGTGCCGGGCCACAGTTGATAGGGGCTGCCGGCCATGACGAGCTCCTTGAGTACCTCCCACTCGGGGCTGCTGAGCCCGAGGGTGGCGAGCTGGCGGCCGTAGGCGACGTTCATGCGGCGGTCCAGCCGGCTCAGCGCGTTGACCACCTTCTCCACCTGGGGGTCGAGGTCGCGGTACTCGCGCTGGTAGATCGCGATCTGCTCGTCGAGGGTCGGTTGTCGGTCCGGCATGTGGCCAGTATCCCATGGCAACTCGTTCGCCCTAAACGGTTGCCCTGTGTATTCTTTAGTATCGAACTTTAGCTTCGAACTCTGCGGGCTCGGCGCCCGTCTTCCCTCCATCCCCCTTCTCGATCTAGGCAGGTGAGTGTGACCACGGCGATGGCCGCCGCGCTGCGGCGGATCCAGCTCGGTAACGCGCTGGCAGCTTTCGGCAACGGCTTCACGGTGCCGTTCCTCTTCGTGTACGTCGCGCGGGTGCGCGATCTCGGCGACGGCACCGCGGGTGCGGTGCTCGCCGCGTTCGCCGCGGCCGCGCTGATCGTGCTGCCCTTCACGGGCCGCGTGATCGACCGGAGCGGACCTCTCGTGATGGTCGTCATCGGGGCGGTCTCGGCCGCCCTCGGTGCCCTGGGATTCGGGTTGTCGACCACCGCGCCCGCCGTACTGGCCGCCTCGGCCGTGATGGGCGCGGGCATCGCCGTACTCCAGCCGGCGCTCGCGACGATGATCGTCTGGTGCTCGACACCGGGTACGCGGTCGCGGGCCTTCGCCACCCAGTTCTTCCTCAACAACCTCGGGCTGGGTGTCGGCGGGCTGCTCGGCGGCATGCTCGTGAACGAGCACGACCCGGCGAGCTTCACCCTGCTGTTCTCCATCGAGGCGACGATGTTCCTCGTCCTGCTCGCCGTCCTGGTGACGGTCAGGGTGGCTCGGCCCGCCGAGGCGGCAGCCGGCTCCGGCGCGGGGGCTGCGTCCGGTGCCGGTTCCGGCGCTGCTCGGGGCTCCGGGTGGGGCGTGCTCCTGCGGGACCGTCCGATGGTGCTGCTCGGCGTCCTGGGGTTCGTGATCTTCTTCGCGTGCTACGGCCAGTTCGAGTCGGGTCTGTCCGCGTACGCCGTCGAGGTCACCCACATCTCCACCGCGACGCTGGGGACGGCGTTGGCGGCGAACACGGCGATGATCGTGCTCGCGCAGTTCGTCGTCCTGCGGCTGGTGGACGGGCGCAGGCGCAGCCGGGTGGTCGCCCTGGTGGGCGCCATCTGGACCGTCGCGTGGTTGGCCGCGGGGGCGTCCGGGCTCGTGCACGGGGCGCAGGCTGTGGCGACCGCGCTCCTCATCGGTACGTACGCGCTGTTCGGCGTCGGCGAGACGATGCTCTCGCCGACGGTCGCCCCGATGGTCGCCGACCTGGCGCCCGCTCGGCTCGTGGGCCAGTACAACTCGGCTTTCGCCCTGGTCAAGCAGCTCGCTCTCGCCGTCGGACCCGCCGTGGGCGGGGCGATCGCCGCGGCCGGCGCGTGGTCGACGTACATCGTCATGCTGGTGCTGTGCTGCCTCGGCGTCGTCGGGCTCGCCTTCCTGCTGGGCCGGAGGCTGCCCGAGCGGGTCGACCGGCCGGGGTCGGTCGTCATCGCGCGCGGCGGCTCTCCCTCCGGCAGCGGCGGGGAGGCCCCGGAGAGTGCGGTCGCGACGTCGGCACAGGGCGCCCTGTCACCCGAAACCGCGGTGCTGTCGGGCAGTGCCGCGGTCTCGGGCAGTGACGTGCTGTCCGAGAGTGCGGTGCTGTCGAAGGACGCGGCGGCGCCCAGCGGTGGCGGTGCGGTGTCGTCCGGCGGTGCGGGTGAGCGGGTGCCCAGCGCCGTGTGACCGTGCTCCGGGCGGCTGCCCGCCCGGCCGTCGCGGTCCCTGTCCAGCCAGGTGACCCCGCCCTTCCCCGACCGGAGGGGCGGGGCTCCTTCCGGTCCTGTTACGCGCTCGGAAGAGCGAACTCGCACCACACCGACTTGCCGCCCCCGGGCGTTCTGCGGCACCCCCACGAGGACGCGATCGTCGCGACGATCGAGATGCCCCGCCCCGACTCGTCACCCGGTTCGGCGCGGCGGCGCCGGGGCAGGTGATCGTCGCCGTCGGTGACCTCGACGATCAGACGGCGGTCCGTACGGCGGAGCCGCAGCCGCATCGGCGGGGTGCCGTGCTGGAGGGAGTTGGCGACGAGTTCGCTGGCGGCCAGCACGCCGAGGTCGCGGAGCTCCACCGGAAAACGCCAGGAGGCCAGCACGCCGGAGGCGAAGGCGCGGGCGCGCGGGGCGGCCTCCGTGCCGCCGAGCAGATCGAGCGCCGCGTTGTGGAACAGCTCGGCGTCCGTGCCGGTGCGCTCGGGGTGCTGGCAGACGAGGACGGCCACGTCGTCGTCGTGGTCCTCGGTGATACCCAGGGCGCGCAGCAGGCGGTCGCAGACGATGTCGGGCGAGCCGGTCGCGCCGGCGAAGGCGGCTTCCAGCGCCGCCACGCCCTCGTCGATGTCGGCGTCCCTGCGTTCGATCAGACCGTCGGTATAGAGCACGGCGGCAGCGCCCTCCGGCAGCGGCACGCTGCCGGAGGTGTGCAGCCAGCCCCCCGTCCCCAGGGGCGGGCCCGTGTGGTCGGTGGCGCGTCGGACAGTGCCGTCGGGATCGCGCACGAGGACGGGCACGTGGCCGGCAGACGCGTAGCTGAGTCGGCCCTCGCTGGGGTCATGGACCGCGTAGACGCAGGTGGCGATCTGGGTGGCGTCGATCTCTGCGGCGAGGTCGTCGAGGAGTTGCAGCACCTCGTGGGGCGGCAGGTCCAACCGCGCGTAGGCCCGCACTGCCGTACGGAGCTGACCCATGACGGCGGCGGCCCTGACACCGCGCCCCATGACGTCGCCGATGACGAGCGCGGTGCGGCCGGCGCCCAACGTGATCACGTCGTACCAGTCACCTCCGACGGCGGCGTCCGTGCCGCCCGGCTGGTACGTGGCCGCCACCCGCAGGTCGTCGGGCTGTTCGAGCTCCTGGGGCAGCAGGCTCCGCTGGAGGGTGACGGCGGCTTCCCGCTGCCGGCGCTCGCTGGCGCGCAGGCGTTCGACGGCCTCGACCTGGTCGGTCACCTCGGCGGCGAAGATCAGCACCCCGCTGTCGTCGGAGGTGGTGATGGGTGTGCAGGTGAACGTGTAGTAGTGGCCCGTACGGCGCCTGGATTCCTGGCGCGTGGCTCCCTTGGCGCCAGCTGCCACGGCTCCCTTGGGACCGGTCGGACCTCCCTTGGGACCGGCCACGCCTCCCTTGGACCCGCCGGAGCCTCCCACCGGGACGCCGGACGTCGTCGCCGTCTGACGCTGCTGGACCCTGCGGGACTTGACCGTACGGGGCGTGCCGCTGCGCCGTACCTGGTCCATCAGCGGGAGCAGTCCGAGCTCCACCAGCTCGGGCAGCGCCTCGCGCGCCGCCGCCCCGGTGGGGCGCGGGCCGAAGACGCGGGTATACGCGTCGTTGACGAACGCGATGCGGTGCTCCGGCCCGTGGACGATCGCGGCCAACGCGGGCACCTGGCCCAGCAGGTCGTGCACGGGCAGCGCGTCGATGCCGCCGCGCTGCCGTGGCGGCCGAGTGCCGCCCCCGGCCTTCGGCGTCCCCGTGTCCCCCTTCGCGGAGGGCGGGTCCGTCTCGGAGCGGGGGCGGCCCCGGGCGCCGGGGACGGTGGGTTTCTCCGCCGCACGCGTGACCGGGGCCGGCTGCGGGTCCGGTCCCGTGGGTGTTTCGGCGCTCCCTTGCGCACGCGTGCTCACGTCCGCACGGGCGTCACCGTCCGGTGTCATGTCCTCGGGATACGGCTCCCTGCCCGCCGGCGGCGGTTGCCTGGCCACGTGGGCGCCCGCGTACCCGCCCGTGCGCACGTCCGCGTGGAGGCCCGGGTCCGGGTCGCTGCGGGGTCCTCGCGCACCGCCCTCGTCTCCGCCCGTTCCTTCGGCGTCCGCGCCCGTCCCTCCGGACGCACCGGAGCCTTCGTCTCCGTGGCCCTCGCCTCCGTGGCCCTCACGGTCGCCCTCGCTGTCGCTCTCCGAACGGTCGGCGTGAGCCGGGCCGGACGACTGCGCTCGCGCCTTTATCGCCGCCTGAGCGGCGGCGGTCCGCCGCTGTGTGCCGGGCAGTCGGGCGCTCCAGCGCGTGAAGTTCACGTCGTCCGATTCCTCATGTGGTTCGCGGTGTTCGCTCGGGTCGCTCGGGGGCCGCTCAGGGATCACTCTTCGCAGACGCGGGCCCACCCATGGTCACACGTCCAGTGTGGCGCACCGCGCCGACATTCGTCAGACGCCGCTGAGCGGCGGCCACTTGCGACGCGGCGACTTCGGTCTTCTCGGTGCTCCAGGTGCTCCAAGTGCTGCCGGTGCTCCAGGTGCTACCGATACCGCCGATGCCGCTCCGGCGGGGGTCAGTTCTTGTCGGGATGCCGTACGGTGCCTGCCGCCATCTCGAACTCGGCGCGCGGGTGCTCCAGGGATCCCAACGAGACGATCTCCCGTTTGAACAGCCCGGAGAGCACCCATTCGGCCAGCACGCGGGCCTTTCTGTTGAAGGTCGGCACGCGGCTGAGGTGGTACGCGCGGTGCATGAACCAGGCAGGGTAGCCCTTGAACTTCCGTCCGTACACGTGCGCGACGCCCTTGTGCAGTCCGAGTGAGGCGACCGAGCCGGCGTACGCGTGCCGGTACTCAGTGGGCTCCGCCCCTTCGAGCACCGCGGCGACGTTGTCGGCGAGGCGGCGCGCCTGGCGCACGGCGTGCTGGGCGTTGGGAGCGCAGAGGGGTGATTCGGCACCGTCTCCCGCGGCGCGTGGAGCACCTGCCACGCCGCTGTGGGGCGCTCTGCTGACGGTGCCGTCGTGCGCCCTGTCGCCGGTCCCGTCGTGCGCCTCGCCTCCGGCGCCCTTGTGCGCCGTGCTTCTCGCCGCGTCGTGCGCCGTGCTTCTCGCCTCGTCCATCGCCGTCAGGTCGGGTACGGCTGCCGCGTCGCCTGCCGCCCAGGCGTGCTCCGTGCCGGTGACGCGGAGAGTCGTCTCGCACCTGAGCCTGCCGCGGGAGGTGAGGGGCAGGCCCGTACGCGCCAGGAGGGGGTGCGGTTTGACGCCCGCCGTCCACACCAGGGTGCGCGTGGGATGGCGGGATCCGTCGCTGAGAGTGGCCACGCGCCCCTCGCAGGAGTCGAGGCGCGTGCCGAGACGGACGTCGATGTTCCGGGCGCGCAGCTCGCGCAGCGCGTATCCGCCCATCTCCTCGCCCACCTCAGGAAGGATGCGGTCGCTGGCCTCCACCAGGAGGAAGCGCAGGTCGTCGGGGTCGATGTTGTGGTAGTAGCGACAGGCGTAGCGGGCCATGTCCTCCAGCTCCGCCAGCGCCTCCACCCCCGCGTAACCGCCGCCGACGAAGACGAAGGTGAGGGCCGCGTCGCGGACGTCCGGATCGCGGGTGGAGGAGGCGATGTCGAGCTGTTCGAGCACGTGGTTGCGCAGCGCGATGGCCTCCTCGACCGTCTTGAACCCGATGCCGTGCTCGGCCAGACCCGGCACCGGGAGAGTCCGGGAGACCGAGCCGGGTGCCAGCACCAGTTCGGTGTAGGGGAGTTCGAGGGTGGACGGCTCGCGCCGGAAACCCGGGCCTGCCTGAGCGGCACGTGTCGCGTCGGCCTCCGCGGTGGCGAGGGTGGTGATGTGGGCGACCCGGCGCTCGTGGTCGATGCTGCGCGCCTCACCGACGATGACCTGACAGCGCGGCAGGACGCGGCGCAGGGGGACGACGACATGACGCGGCGAGATCGAACCGGCGGCGGCCTCCGGCAGGAACGGCTGGTACGTCATGTAGGGGTCGGGATCGAGGATCGTGATGGTGATCCCCGAGGCGGACGGCAGCGCAAACGGGGACACGCGCGGGGACGGGGGATGGGGCAGCGGGTGGGACGGGGAGGAGGGCTGTGACGGAGACGCAGCAGGCAGCGTCGGGTCAAGGGTGGAGGCGGGGACGGGGGCAGGGGTAGCGCGCGGCGCCTCGCTGAGCCGCTGCTTCAGCTTCTGCTGGAGGCGCAGCGCCGTGTACATGCCGACGTAACCTCCGCCGACGACGAGGATGCGTGTGGGGTCCGCAGATTCCTTCGTGGCCTTCGTCACTCGACCATGACGCACCCTCAGTCCCTCGTTTGTCCACAGGTCACACGATTCGTATGACTGCTGTGCGCCGGGCGCTCACCGGTGTCCCGATCTCCTGCAGGATTTCGTTCACGCAGGTCACCGGGGAAGAAGAGGGGGCGCGTGGGCCGGTGCCCTGGGCGGAAAAGCGGTCGTGGCCGAGGAAGGCGAAAGGCCGCGCGGCAACGCCCTCTTCTCTCACGACCTGGGCTCAACTATGTTCGTATCCCAGAGCGGGTGCGACGTGTGGACCAATGTGTCGCAGCCCGTCCCCGCGAACGCGGGGGTCTCCGGGGGGAGACAGGGATTTACCGGGGGAACGAATATGCACATTCAGGGTATGCACGGGTCTCATGCCACCGCGGCGGCCGTTTCCGCCGTGCCGGAAGGCCCGATCAGCACGAACGCCGCCGCCGCGAGCTCCTCAGGCGTCGCCCAGGCGGCCGCCGTCACTCCGCGCACGGCCCCGCTGCGCGTGGACGCCCAGCGCAACCTCGAGCACGTGCTGCGCGCGGCCCGCGAGGTCTTCGGAGAGCTGGGTTACGGCGCACCGATGGAGGACGTCGCCCGCCGAGCCAGGGTCGGGGTGGGAACGGTCTACCGCAGGTTCCCCAGCAAGGACGTCCTGGTGAGGCGGATCGCCGAGGAGGAGACGGCCCGGCTGACGGAGCAGGCGCGGTCGGCGCTGGGGCAAGAGGAGGAGCCCTGGTCGGCGCTGTCCCGTTTCCTGCGCACCTCCGTCGCCTCCGGTGCCGGACGGCTGCTGCCGCCACGGATACTGCGCGCGGACGGCTGGGCGGCGGACAGCGCACCCCGCGTACCGCCGCAGCGCCCGCCGGCCCAGGCCGAGTTCGCCGAGGACGCGCGGCTGGACGGAAGCACACCGCCGGGTCTGCGGCTGGTGGAGCGCACCGCCCCCACCGTCGTGGCACAGGAGGTGGGCTACGAGGGGCTGGAGGAGGACCCGGGAGCGGTCGAGCTTCTCCAGGTCGTCGGCCAGTTGGTCGAGCGAGCCCGGGAGGCCGGCGAGCTCCGTCCGGACGTGACGGTGGGCGACGTCCTGCTGGTGATAGCGACGGCCGCGCCCTCGCTGCCTGACGCCGCCCATCAGGCAGCGGCCTCCACCCGCCTCCTCGACATCCTGCTCGAAGGGCTGCGCTCGCGCACCGCGCACTGAGCGGTAGGTACCGAGGGGCCCGTGCCGAACGGCTCTTCCCGAGGGGCGCCTTCGATGGGCTTCTTTCCGAGGCGCGCCTTCGGTGGGTTGGCGTGCTCGCTCAATACCTCGTGCGGTCGCTTCTCTTGCCGAGTACGCGTGAGAGGTGCGGTACGAGCGAGCGCTTTGCCGGGTTGGTGCCTCGCGGGCCGGTCATCGAGCACACGTGCGAGAGGCCACCGGGCGGGGTGATTCGTCAGCTTGTCGGCTTCCCGGCCGGCACCGCTGTGCCACGCTGACGCGATGTTCCGCAGGCAGGGTGTGCACGGAAGTCACGGCTATGGCTGGTGACGAGCAGCGGGAGCCGGAGGGACCCGAGGAGCCGGAGGCACCGGGAAAGCCGGAAGCGTCGCCGGAGCCGAATGCGTCCGGGGAGCCGGAAACGTCAGCGGTGACCGAAGCATCGGGGACATCCGAAGCGTCGGGGGAGTCCGAAGCGTCGGAGGTGTCGGGGCAGGAGACGGAGACGGGCTCCTGCTCGGACCTCGACCCGCAGGTCCGGCCGCAGCAGTCGGCTTCGCCTCAGGTCCCCGAACAGCGTGGGCGCCACGACGCGGACAGAGCCGGCCGCCCGCGCGGCCCCCACCGTACGGAGCGAACCGACGCCCCGGGCGGGCCGCCCAACGCGGGGAAGGGCACGGCACTGCCCGGACGCCGCGGCGCGGACAAGGCCGGGGCGCCGAGCGGGCCGCGCGGCGTGGACAAGAAGCCCGGGGCCCCGCGCGGGGTCCGCGGGGCGGGCGGCGGCGGGACGCTCGGCGGGGTGTCGGACGCGGAGTTGCTGTCGCGGATGCGGAAGGGGGACGACGGGGCCTACGAGGAGCTGTACCGGCGGCACGCCGAGCCCGTGCGGCGCTACGCCCGTACCTGCTGCCGGGACGCGGACACCGCGGAGGACCTGACCGGTGAGGTCTTCGCGCGCACGCTGCAGGCGGTTTGCGGCGGCAAGGGGCCCAGAACCGCGGTGCGCGCGTACCTGCTCACGTCCGTACGGCACGTCGCCGCGGCGTGGACGCGCACGCGGCGGCGGGAGCGGCTGGTGGACGACTTCGCGGTGTTCGTGCAGTCGGCGGCCGCCGCCTCGGCGCGGGATGTGGACACGCTGGACCTGGGCGCCGACGTGCGGGCCATGCACAAGGCCGAGCAGACCCTGGTGGTTCGCGCGTTCGAAAGTTTGTCGGAGCACGACCGGATGCTGCTGTGGCACACGGCGGTCGAGGGCGGCAGGCCGCAGGACGTGGCGGTGCTGCTGGGCACGTCGCGCGGCGCGGTGGCGACGGCTGCGCACCGGGCGCGGGAGCACCTCAAGCAGGCGTATCTGCAGGCGCACGTCAGTCAGGCGCTGACGCAGGGCGGGGAGTGTGCGCGGTACGCGGATCGGCTGGGCGCGTACGCGCGCGGTGGGCTGCGGATGCGGGCCGAGCGGGGGCTCGCCCGGCACCTGGAGGAGTGTCCTGCCTGCAGCCAGGCGGCTTCGGAGGTGAAGGACCTCAACGAGCACATCAGGCTGGTGCTGCCGGTGGCGCTCATCGGCTGGTTCGGTACGGCCGGCGGGGCGAAGGCGTTCGCCGCGCTGCTCGGTGGTGGTGCGGCCGCAGGAGGGGCCGCGGCCGGTGGCGCTGGTGCGGGGGCGGGTGGCGCGGCGTCGGAGGGGCTCGGGGCCCCGGCGAAGGTCGGCATCGGTCTGGGCGTGGCCGCGGCGGCGGGTGCGGTGCTCGCGTACGCGTTGACCGGCGGGGACGAGCCGGTCGAGAAGCCGCGGGCTCGTCCCTCGCCGCCGCACGCGGCGCCGGACCAGCCGCCTCGGAAGCCCGATCCCGCGCCGCCCGAACCCCGCCAGGAGCCACGGAAGCCGACGGGGCGACCGCCCGCTCCCGGGCCGGAGCCCGTACGGGCCGCGCCGCGGCGCCCGGCCCAGGAGGCGGCTCCCGTACGGCGACCGGGCCCGCGACCGTCCGCGCCTGAGCCCCCGCGGAGCCCGGACCCCGAGCCGCCCACGCCCCCGCCTCCGTCTTCTCCCCCGGCTCGGCCCTCTCCTCCGGCTCCGGAGCCGGCTGAACGGCACCTCATCCGCGTCACGGAGCGCGGCGTCGTCCTCGAGTCGACGACGGGGGAGCGGACGGTACGGCTGGTGGTGGAGCGTCAGCCCGACGGAGGGACACCGGACTCGGTGGCGAGTTGGTCGCACAGCTTGTCGAGACAGGCCGCCGCCTCGGCGAGGGTGAGGGGCGCCCCCACTACCTCGGTTCCGTCGTCCGAGGAGCCGCCGCGGCCCTCGCCCGAAGCACCGTTGGAGACGTCGTCGGAAGCGTCGGCGGCCGCACCGGCAAAGTAGGCGCGGATGGTGGTGTCGAGGCGCAGTTCGGGGACGCTCGCGGGCAGGTCGCCGCGCGTCGCGCCGGCCGCGTCGGCAAGCTGGACGGCGAGGGCGGGCCGACCGGCCCGGAGCAGAATGAAGCCGGCGGTCAGCAGGGCGTTGCCGGTGAGCGTCTCGGGGACGGCCACCGCCAGTCCGGCGTGGAGGGCGGCGTTGATCTTGCGGAGGGCTTCGGGGATCAGCTCGTCGCCCTCACATGCCGTGATGCGGGCGTCGAGTACGCGGAGAGGCACCTCGAAGACGGCGGGCAGGCTCCCGACGGAGGCGTATTTCTCGGCTTGCCGGTACAGCTCGCGGGCGCGTGCGACGTCGTCTTCCTCTACGGCGGCCATGGCGCGGACGAAGAGGGCGAGGGTCGGTGCGTCGCGGACACCGAGGCGGTCGCCGTCTTCCAGGGCACGCTGGGCGAGCTGGTCGGCCTGCTTCGTGTCGCCCTGGCGGTACCAGATCTCGGCGATGCGCACGAGGAGTACCGGCATCTCGGTGAGGGCGCCGAGCTGCTGCGCGTAGCGCATGGCCGTCTCGCACTCGGCGCGGGCGTCCTCGTAGCGGCCCTCCTGAATGGCGATCTCTGCGCGCAGGCCACACAGCTGGCTGAGCAGCCAGCGGTCGCCGGTGCTTTCGGCGAGGGCGCTGATCTCGGGGAGGTCCTCCTTCAGGCGCGGGAGGCCGCCAGGGGTGTCGAGGCGGATGTGAGCGCGGAAGAGCAGTGCGACGGCGAGTTCCCAGGGGCCGCTGTAGCGGCGGCAGTTCGTGACGAGCTCATGCATGAGGGGTGCGACGCCCTGGCCACCATCAAGGAGGAAGCCGGCGAAGGGCCAGAGCATTCCGGGGAAGCGCGCGGAGGCCGGACCGGGCTCGCGGAAGGTGGCGACCAGCTGCTCCGCGATGGCGCGGTGATGCGGCTGCGTGACCAGTTCCTGGGTGCGGTGTTCCGACAGCAGGAAGTAGTCGAGGAGCTGGAGTTCCCGGACCAGCAGTTCCTCGTCATCGTCATCGTCCTCGTCCCGCCGATCAGCGTCCCTTTCATCAATGGGACGCTGATCGGCATCCCGCCTCTCGGCGCCCCGCCTCTCGGCGTCCCGTCTCTCGGGCGAGGTCGGCAGCAGGGTGAGGGCGGCCTCGACCCAGCGGGCTCCCTCGTCACGGAAGTTGCGCAGCCACCAGAACCAGCCGGCCGCGCGGACGAGTGCGACGACGGTCTTGTGGTCGCGCTGGTACAGGGAGCGGTGGAGGGCCGCGCGAATGTTGTCGAGGTCGGCTTCGACGCGGGGCAGCCAGGAGAGCTGTTCGGCCGAGCGGATGCGGGGTTCGGCGGCGGTGGCGAAGCGGAGGATCTGGGCGGTGTGCCGGGCCTCGGCCTCGTCGCGCTCCTCGGGGTGTTCGGCGGCGCGTTCACGGGCGTAGTCGTGGATCGTCTCCAGCATGCGGTAGCGCACGCCGGTGCCGGTCAGGGCGGGGGGCTGGTCGGCAACGAGGATCGACTTGTCGACCAGGGCGGAGAGCAGGTCGAGTACGTCGTCCGGGTGGATGTGCCCATTCGGTGGCGGCCCGGGGTCCGGCGGCGACTCGTCCGCGCACACGTGTTCGGCGGCAGAGAGGGTGCAGCCGCCCGCGAAGACGGACAGCCGGCGGACGGCGGTGCGCTCGCGCTCGTCCAACAGGTCCCAGGACCAGTCCACGACGGCCCGCAGCGTCTGCTGGCGGGGCAGCACGGTACGGCTGCCGCTGGTCAGCAAGCGGAAGCGATCGTCGAGACGGTCCGCGATCTGTCGCGGAGTGAGCGAGCGGAGCCGTGCGGCCGCCAGTTCGATCGCGAGGGGCAGACCGTCGAGCCTGCGGCAGATCTCCGCCACGGCCTCCGCGTCCTCACTCGGACGGAAACCGGGACGCGCCGCGGCGGCGCGGTCCGCGAAGAGGCGGTGTGCGGGCGCGGGCGGCAGCGGCTCGACCGGACGCACGGCCTCCCCCGGCACGCCGAGGGGTTCGCGGCTGGTGGCCAGCACGGTCAGCCCGGGGCAGTGGGCGAGAAGCGTCTCGGCGAGCGTCGCGGCCGCGTGAATGACGTGTTCGCAGTTGTCGAGCACCAGCAGCGGAGTGCGGTGCTGCAAGTGCTCGACCAGCAGCGCCGTCGCGTCCTGCTGGCCACTGAGCGCACGCGCGCCCTCCGTGGCGGCCGTGGACAGCGCGGTCCCCCGGCGGCCGAGCGCGCTGAGGACGGCACCCGGCACGGCGGTGGGATGGTCGAGCGGCGCCAACTCCACGAACCACGTGCCGTCGGGGTGCGGAGTCGGATCGGCCGCCCCCGTCGTGGCGGCCACCTGCTCGGCGAGCCGGGTCTTGCCGGAGCCGCCGGGGCCGGTCAGCGTCACCAGCCGGGAGGCCGCGAGGTCGGCGCCGAGGGTGGCGATGTCCGTCTCACGGCCGACGAAGCTGGTCAGCCGTGCCCGGAGGTTGCCAGGTGGGCGCGCCGGGCCCTGCCCCTCGGGGACGGGTGCCTGTCCCTCCGCGGTGGGCGTCGGTCTCCCGCCGCCCGGTGTCGGCCTCCCGCCGCCCGGTGTCGGCTTCACCCCGCCCACCGCCGGCTTCGCGCCACCCGCCGCCGGCTTCGCGCCACCCGCCGTCGGTGTGCGTCTCGCACCGCGCGTGGGGGCGGGCTCGGTCTCACTCCCCGGCGGGAGCGGGTGCGGGTGGTCGCCCTCCGGGGTTGTCCGGTGCTCCGGTGCCGTCCGGTGCTCCGGTGCCGTCCGGTGCTCCGGTGCCGTCCGGTGCTCCGTGGTCGTCCGGTCCTCCGGTGCCGTCCGGTCCTCCGGTGCCGGCACCGGCGTGCGGGTCTCATCGGTCAGCGCCGTCCGGACGGACCGGCCCGTGCCGGAAGCGCCCTCCTCAGGGGCAGTGACAGGGTCAGGGACCGACACAGGGACTGACACAGGGGCCGGGGCGGAGGGAGTTTCCGTACTGGCCGGGGTGCTCGCCCGGAGGAGTTCCGCGTGGAGTGCGCGCAGTTCCGCTCCGGGGTCGGCGCCGAGGCGGGACGCTATCCCTCTGCGTACGGACTCGTAACCGGCCAGCGCCTCCGCCGTCCGGCCGCTCTCGTGCAGGGCTCTGAGGTGGAGGACCTGGAGCGGTTCGTCGAGCGGGTGTTGCGGGGCCAGCTGGCGGAGTTCGGGCAGGACGCGGGCGGCGTGGCCCAGGGCGAGATCGGCGGCGAGGCGCCGTTGGAGGGCCGCGTGCCGCAGGGCCTCCATGCGGGCGGCGACGGCGACGCGGTCGGGCAGGTCGGCCAGCGCGGGGCCGCGCCACAGAGCGAGGGCTTCGCGGAGTACCCGCGCGGCCCGCTCCGCGTCACCCTCCTCCAGTGCGCGCTCCCCTTCGGTGGCCAGGCGTTCGAAGCGGAGGAGATCGACCTCGTCGCGCTCGGGGTCGAGTCGCAGCCGGTACCCGCCGGTGAGCGATTCGACGGCGTCCCTCCCCAGGGCCCGGCGCAACCTTCCCACCAGCGCCTGCAGTGCGGCCGGCGCGTCCTCCGGCAGGGCGTCGGGATACGCGTCGGCCCACACGTCGTCGATGAGCGCCTGGGGCGAGGCGGGTGCGCGGCTGTGGGCGCGCAGCGCGAGGGCGGCGAGCAGCGCGCGCAGGCGCTGCCCGCCGAGCGGCACGGGACGCCCGGCGTCGTCGCGGGCCTCGCTCGCCCCCAGGATCAGATAGCGCACATGCCTATTGTCCCTGTCGGTGCCGTCATGTCCGCGCCCTTTTTTCCGTTGGTGTGACCGGGGGCCGAGCGGGGCGGAGGCCCGTCCGTCATCTGGGCGTGGGCGGCAGGCTGCGTTCGTGGCGGGCGTCGGGGTGGACGCCCGCCGCCGCGGCGCGGTGGCGGGGCGCCGCGGCGCCGGTCCAGCAGGTGCCGCGGCGGGCGAGCAGGCGGCTCAGCCACAGTTCCATGGCGGCCAGGTCGGCGATGCCCTCCGCGGGGAGCGGTTCGCCTCGGGCCACCCGTTGGACGGCCTGCCGTACGACGCGGGCCTCGACCAGCCCTGCCTCGGCGAGCAGCGGTGCCTGGAACAGTTCGAGCAGCCGCTCGGAGGCGAGGCGTATGCCCGTGCGGAGGGCGGCGTGGTGCGTGGCCTGCGTGGGGGCGCCCCAGCCGGGCGGGACGTCGTGGACGCCCGCCCCGGCGAGCGCGGCGCGCAGGATGGAGGCGCGTGCTCCGGGGCGTACGCGCAGCGCGTCGGGGAGCTCCCGGGCGGCGCGCACGACCTGGTTGTCGAAGTAGGGGGCGTGCAGCCGCTGGTTGCGGATCTCGGCGGCCTGTTCGAGGACGCGGTGGTCGGCGGCGGACCGGGCGAGGGCGGCGCGGGCCCGTCGTTCCCCGGGCCTCTCCACGGTCGGGCGGGCCTGGGCCGCGGTCTCCAGGCGCAGGGAGACCTCCGCGAGCGCCTCCCCCGTCAGCCAGCGGGCCGCCGGTCCCGGGCGGCACCAGGTGAGCGCGGCCACCGAGGCGTCCACGGCGCTCTCCCCGCCGTCCGGATAGGGCGCGAACGCGGACGCCGTGAAACCGCCGTCCCGCAGCAGTGCCGCCGTCTGCTCCACCCCTTCCCTGTAGGGCGTACGGGCCAGCCTGCGCGCTGCCCGGTAGACGGTGACGGGCACCAGCAGCGAGCGCCCCGCCACCTGCCCCTCTCCCCGTTGCCCCTCAGCGCGGGCCAGCGCGGCGACGGGACGGACGAGGTGGCGGCGGCGCCGGTCCAGCAGCAGGTCGGCCAGGCGGGCGGGGTGCGCGTCGAGGACCTGCCGGGCCCCGGCGCCGACGAAGTGGTCAGCGCTGCCCGCCGTGAGACGGCTGCGGTGGCGTTCGGCCGCGACGAGTGAGGGTCCCGGCTCGTCCGTGAGCGGACCCGCGGTCAGGTCCGCGTACGGCAGCGTCTCCTCGCCGCCGGTGACCACGAGGTGGCGCAGCCGCGGGTTCTGGGCGATGGCGTGTGCCCGCTCCAGTTCGGCGGTGTGGTCCCCGGCGTCCGCCGGGTCGTGGGGGCCGCGGTCGTGCGGGCCGCGGTGTGCGGCGCCCGTTCCCGTGGTGAGGTCGTTGAAGGTGACCGCCAGCAGCCGCTCGCCCGCGCCCGCCGCGCCGGAACCGAAGACGGTTCCGGGGGTGCCGGGCAGCCCGGCGGCGAGCAGCGCGAGGGTGCCGGAGGCGGGCCCGCCGGACAGGTCGGCGCCGACGCCGGGCGCGGGTCCGCCGCGCGCCCGCTGCCGGTCGGCCGGGCCCATGCCGGGGACGGGGCCCGGATCCCGTACGTCGATGTCGTGTTCGGACGCGTGGCGGGGCGCGGTCAGGCGGGCGCGGACAGCGTTCACCAGCGCGTCCCTGACGCCCGCCACGGCCGCCTCCGGGTCGACGGGCGGCGCGCCGACGACCAGGGACGTGGACGACTCGTACCCGGCGATCTCCCGGCTGCCGCCGTCCCGCACGATCAGCGCGTGCCCCGGCGGCACCCGGCTGACCCCCCGGTAGGGGGTGCCGTCGCCCAGCGCCTCGGGGGCGTCGGGGCAGGCGAGCAGCGCGGCGAGGTGCCCGAAGTCGAGCTCCGCCTCGGCCAGGTCGGCGAGCGGCAGCGCGGCCGTCGCGTACGCGGTACCGCCCGCCCACGGCGTGTGGAAAACGGGCCGCACACCGGCCAGGTCGGCGGCGACGGTGAGCCGGCGCCCGACGCAGGCGACGGCCGTGTAGCTGCCGGGCCACGCGGTCAGGTGACGAAACGCTCCGCCTCGCGCGGCGATCAGCCCGAGCCGCAGTTCGTCGTCGCTGGCGCCGCAGCAGCCGAACACCGCGAGCCGGCTGCCCGGCTGGGCCTCCACCACGCGGATCTCGTCGGGACGCCAGTCCCCGACCGCCCACAGCGGGTCCGGGTCCCCCCACACCACCTGCGCCCCGACGGGCTGCAGGATGCCGTCACCGCCATCGGGCACGTGCGCGGTGTGCGGGGCGTGACCGTAGCGGCCGACGGAGTCGTACGGGTCGTAGGCGTCGTACGGGCCGCGGGAGTCGGACGGGCCGTGAGAGTCGTACGAGGCACGGGAGTCGTACGAGGCACGGGAGTCGTACGAGGCACGGGAGTCGTACGAGGCACGGGAGTCGTACGAGGCACGGGAGTCGTACGGGCCGCTCGAACCGGTGGACGCGCGGCTCCGGTTCGTGGTGGCCCGGGAGCCGCCGCGACGGCCCTGGGGCGCTGCCGCGGCGCTGCTCCACCCCACCAACCAGCGCATCGCCGCCTGCCTTCACGTCACTTGCCGGCACTCCCGCCGGCGTCCGCCGCCCCGCGCGGGCCCTGGGGCGACGGGTGTGCGTCGCCCTGAGACCGCTGCCGTTGCGGCTATGGTGCCACGTATGTGGCGCACGGGAGGCGTGTAAGGGGCGCATACCTCAGTGGAGTACGCGGCCTTTCTTCCGTCCTCCCACACCCCCGTACGGGTCCGCTGATCGGGCTCCGCGCGCGCATATTCCTCTGGCGTCGGCCTCCGGCACCGCACACGCGACCGATGTCATTCGGCCAAATCTGCCCGTTCGACCGACCACGACGGCCGCCGCCTTGACGCCCCGGGGCGCACTCGCGACGCAACACCGGGCGGGCGGCGCACGGATGGCGGCGGGAGGGGCGGGGACCATCGGTGGTAACGCGCGACAGGCGTGCACGCCGAGCGCGCGGCACCGTCGCGTACGCCGGGCACGGAGGCACAGCGGCACACGCGTGTGGGCCCCCGCTGAGCAGGAGACCGTCCCGACAGGGAACCGAAAGAAACTGCGCGCCTGTCCGAGCGGCCGACGCGCCTGTGCGAGCAGTCGTTGCGCCTGTCCGAGCGGTGGAAGGGGCTCAGCACTGCGGCCGAGAGGGCGAACGCAGCGGTCCAGAGGGCGAGCGCAGGGAGAGAGCGCCGGCACCGGGGCCGAGCGGGGGGGGCGAGTCGGCCGGGCCGGAAGGCACATGCGCACCTTCCGGCCCGGACCGCCGCCCGCGGGGAATGGGACGGCGGTGTTCCCCCAGCCCACTGATCCTGTGCAGCGGGCCGACCCACGCGGCTCCCATGGAACCGCTGACCTCGCAGGCAGGGCAGGCGCATGGGCGGGCGCACGGCCACACGGCCGGTGCACGGTGAACAGCGCCGCGAAACCACCCGGACCGGCGGTGGGCGCGTACGATTCCGGCCGCTCGACCGGGGGCACGCTGAGGGTGGCACGTGACCCCTGCACGTACACGCGTACGGAGAGAGATCCCGCCATCCCCCCTGACACCCCTTAACGGTGGGCATGCGGCGAACTACGCTGTGTTGGCAGTGCTTTCCGCGCCGCGCAGTGCGCAGTGACGGGAGGGGGCCCCGCGTCAGCCGCGGGGCGGTCGTCGGTGTGGTCAGGGGTGCGCATGTCCAGGGAGTCACGCGGGCCGAATGAGAAACTCGGCACCGTCCTCGCCCTCGCAGGGATCAGCAACGCCGGACTCGCCCGACGGGTCAACGACCTCGGCGCCCAACGGGGCCTCACGCTCCGGTACGACAAGACGTCGGTGGCCCGCTGGGTATCGAAGGGGATGGTGCCGCAGGGAGCGGCGCCCCACTTGATCGCCGCTGCCATCGGCAGCAAGCTCGGCCGTCCGGTGCCGCTGCACGAGATCGGCCTCGCGGACGCCGACCCGACCCCGGAGGTCGGACTCGCCTTCCCGCGCGACGTGGGAGCCGCCGTCAAATCGGCCACCGACCTCTACCGGCTCGACCTGGCCGGCCGGCGCGGTGGCGGCAGCATCTGGCAGTCCCTCGCCGGATCGTTCGCGGTCAGCGCTTACGCCACCCCCGCCTCGCGCTGGCTCATAACCCCGGCCGACAGTTCGGTCGCCCGCCACATCGAGCTGCTCGAGGGGGTGGCCCCGTCCGCTGCCGACGGGTCCAGAACGGAGGCCGCCAGAACGGACGCGGCGAACGGCGCACTCACCGCCGTCGACGCCGGGCCGGGAAACGGGCACGGGGGCGAGCAGGAGGGCGCCACCGCGCCGCTGCGCGTCGGACACACCGACGTCTCCAAGCTGCGCGAGGCCGCGGACGAGGCCCGCCGGTGGGACTCCAAGTACGGCGGCGGGGACTGGCGTTCGTCCATGGTCCCCGAGTGCCTGCGGGTGGACGCCGCGCCCCTGCTGCTGGGCGCCTACACCGACGAGGTCGGACGCTCCCTCTTCGGTGCCACCGCCGAACTGACCCGACTGGCCGGGTGGATGGCCTTCGACACCGGCCAGCAGGAGGCGGCCCAGCGCTACTACATCCAGGCGCTGCGCCTCGCCCGCGCCGCCGCCGACGTCCCGCTGGGCGGCTACGTACTCGCCTCCATGTCGCTCCAGGCCACCTACCGCGGATTCGCCGACGAGGGCGTCGACCTCGCCCAGGCCGCGCTGGAGCGCAACCGCGGGCTGGCGACGGCCCGCACGATGAGCTTCTTCCAACTCGTCGAGGCACGCGCCCACGCCAAGGCCAACGACGCACAGGCGTGCGCCGCCGCGCTGGCCGCGGCCGAGAGCTGGCTGGAGCGCTCCAGGGAAGGCGACCCGGACCCCTCCTGGCTGGACTTCTACTCCTACGACCGCCTCGCGGCGGACGCCGCCGAGTGCTACCGCGACCTGAAGGCACCGCGCCAGGTGCGCCGCTTCACGGAGAAGGCGCTCTCGCAGCCGAAGGAGGAGTTCGTGCGCTCGCACGGGCTGCGCCTGGTCGTCTCGGCGGTCGCGGAACTCGAATCCGGCAACCTCGACGCCGCCTGCGCGGCCGGTACGCGCGCCGTGGAGGTCGCCGGGCGCATCTCCTCCGCCCGTACGACGGAGTACGTACGCGACCTCCTGCACCGCCTGGAGCCGTACGGGGACGAGCCGCGCGTCGCCGAACTGCGCGAGAGGGCCCGGCCGCTGCTGATGGCCCCGGCGTGATCGGGGCCATCAGCTCGGGTACGTGAGCGACGCGGTCGCACGAGCGCCGCCCGCCCTGCTCGCCGACCGCCATGCTCGACCACCGCCGTGCTCGGCCACCGCCGTGCTCGGTCGGCCGCCTGCTCGACGGGTGCGCGCCCTGCGGATCGCGGGGCGGCCGGGGGCCGGAGAGGAACCGGGAGGGATTTCTTGATCGTCGGGGTGACGGGTGCCGCAGCGAGCTGTCAGGTGTGGGGTTCATGATGGTGGGCGTGACCTCGACGTCCAGAAGACTCGACCGCTCAGCCGTCGGCAAGGGCGCCGGCCGGCTCGACTGCGACGTGCTGGTGATCGGCGCCGGCGTCGTCGGGCTGTCCACCGCCTACGCCCTCACCCGCCGAGCGCCCGGAACCCGGGTCACCGTCCTGGAGAAGGAGCCGGGCCCGGCCCGGCACCAGACGGGGCGGAACAGCGGGGTGATCCACAGCGGCATCTACTACCCGCCCGGCTCCCTCAAGGCGCGGTTCGCGCTGCGGGGTGCTGCCGAGATGGTCAAGTTCTGCGCGGAGCACGGGATTCCGCACGAGGTCACCGGCAAGCTGATCGTCGCCACCGAACACGAGGAACTCCCCCGGCTGCACGCCCTCATCCAGCGCGGCCGCCAGCACGGCATCCCCGTCAGAGAACTCGGCCCGGCCCAGATTTCCGCACACGAGCCCCATGTGCGGGGCCTGGCCGCCATCCACGTCGGCACGACGGGCGTGTGCGACTACCTGGCCGTCGCCCGGCAGCTCGCCCGCCTGGTGCGCGACGCGGATGCCGAAGTGCGGTACGGCGCCGCCGGACAGGTCACGGTGATCGACCGCCGCCCGGGCCGCGGCGTCGCCGTACGGACCGCGGACGGGACGGTGCTGCGGGCACGCGCGCTCGTCAACTGCGCCGGGCTCCACTGCGACAGCATCGCCCGCCTCGCCGGAGACGCCCCGCAGGCCAGAATCTTCCCCTTCCGTGGCGAGTACGCCGAGCTGGTCCACGAGCGCGAACACCTGGTGCGCGGTCTCGTCTACCCGGTGCCCGACCCGGCCTTCCCCTTCCTCGGCGTCCACCTCACCCGAGGGGTACACGGCGGCGTGCACGTCGGACCGAACGCCGTGCCCGCGCTCGCCCGCGAGGGCTACACGTGGTCCGCCGTACGCCCCGCCGAGCTGGCCGGACTGGCCGCGCACCCGGGCACCTGGCGGATAGCCCGCCGCCACTGGCGCTACGGCGCCGGCGAGATCCGCCGCTCCCTCTCCCGGCCCTCCTTCACCGCCGCCGTACGGCGCATGCTGCCCGACGTGACGGAGGCCGATCTGCGCCCCGCACCTGCCGGAGTACGGGCCCAAGCCGTACTGCGGGACGGCAGCCTCGTCGACGACTTCCTCTTCGCGGAAGGCCCGCACACCGTCCACGTCCTCAACGCCCCCTCCCCGGCCGCGACGGCCTCCCTCCCGATCGGCAGAGAGATCGCCCGCCGCGCGTCGGCGGTACTGGCCGACGCCTGACCGCCGCCCGCTCACCGACAGTCCGCCGTCGACCACACACCGGACAGGCCCGTCACTGCGGTACGGCTGCCCGTAAAATCGAAGCATCGTGTCCGAAAGCAAGCACTTCTCTCCGAACGACGGCCTCGCCCGCGAGGATCTCGCCCGCCGGGACCTCGACCACGAGGCCGCCTCTGCCGATGCCACCCCCGCCGATGCCGCCCCCGCCGATGCCGCCCGCGGCGCCCACGACGGGTCCGACGACTCCCAGGGCTCCCAGAGCTCTCAGGGCTCTCAGGGCTCCGACGGCTCCCACGCGGAGCGTGAGCCCCGGCCCATGGCCCGGATGTTTCCGCCCGGCGCCGGGCCCTCGCCCGACCCCGCCGGGTCGCACCACGAGCGTCGTATCCGCAGCTTCCAGCCCCGCCGCAGCCGCGTCACCAAGGGCCAGCGGACCGCGTTGGAGCAGCTCTGGCCCCGCTGGGGCTTCGACGTGGACGGGATGCGCCAGCTGGACCTCGGCAAACTCTTCGGCGACCCCGACCTGCCCATCGTCCTGGAGATCGGCTTCGGTATGGGCGAGGCCACGGCCGAGATGGCCGCCGCCGACCCGGCCACGGGCATCCTCGCCGTCGACGTCCACACGCCCGGCCAGGGCAACCTCCTCCGCCTCGCCGACGAGCAGGGCCTGGACAACGTGCGGGTCGGCAACGGCGACGCCATCATCCTGCTCCGCGAGATGCTCGCCCAGGACTCGCTCTCCGGCCTGCGGATCTACTTTCCCGACCCGTGGCCGAAGGCGCGCCACCACAAGCGGCGACTGGTGCAGCCCGAGTTCCTCGACCTGGCCGCCGGACCGCTGCGTCCCGGCGCCCTCCTGCACTGCGCCACGGACTGGGAGGAGTACGCCGAGCAGATGCTGGACGTCCTGTCCGCGCATCCCGAGTACGAGAACACCCGGCCCGACGGCGGCTACGCGCCCCGCCCCGCGCACCGCCCACTGACCCGTTTCGAGGGGCAGGGCCTCACCAAGGGACACGCGGTGCACGACCTGGTGTTCCGACGCAGCTGAGCACGCGGCCGCGGCCCGCGGGGGACTGTCCGCGCCGTCCCGCACGCCCGGGCCGCTGTTGCTGCGTAGTTGCCGCAGGGCCGCAGCACATGTCACCCACACTGGTTACTGTCGATGCGTGCATGACGAGGCAGCCGGCGCCCCAGGCGCGCCGCCGAACCCGATGACGTCCGGGCAGCCCTCGGGCCCGCCCGCGCCCGTCCCCTCGGCGCGCCCTGCCCAGCCGCAGGACGCCCCGGCAGGACACGGCGGCGGCCACCGCCCCCCGGAGGCGGAGCACCCGCCCCGCCCCGGCTGGCACTCCCCACCGGCTGCTCCGCCCGCACAGCCCCACGCCACTGCCCCGAGGCCGCCGACCCCCTACGCCCCGCACGCCGGGGCCGGGGCCGGGGCCGGGGCCGGCGTCGGACTCCCCTACTCCGCCGTGCCGACACACCCGGTGCCGTCCTGGTGGCAACGGCACCGCAGGACGCTGCGCGCCACCGCGCTGATCGTGCTGCTGACGCTGTGCGGCTTGATGATCCTGGCGCTGGTACGGGAGCAGACAGGGACGACGGGCCTGCTCGTCGGATTCGGGCTCGCCCTCTTCCCCGTCCCACTGCTGCTGGCCGCGTTCCGCTGGCTGAGCGCACCGCTGCCCGCGCCGTGGCGCACCCACCTGTTCGCCTTCGCCTGGGGGGCCTGCGCGGCGACACTGGTCGCCATCCTGGCCAACGGCTTCGCCACCGACTGGCTGGCCTCTTCCGTCGTCGTCGACTCGCCGCACGAGGCCGACACTCTCGGCGCCACCGTGATCGCGCCGGTCGTCGAGGAGACCACCAAGGCGGCCGCCGTCCTGCTGCTCTTCCTCTTCCGCCGCCGTCACCTCGACAGCGTCGTGTCCGGCATAGCGGCGGCGGGCATCACTGCGGCCGGTTTCGCCTTCACCGAGAACATCCTCTATCTCGGTACGGCGTTCGACCAGGACGCCGCACTGAGCCCCGACGGTCTGGCCGGCTCGGCGACCGCCGGCACGTTCCTCATCCGGATCATCTTCGCGCCGTTCGCCCACCCGCTGTTCACGGCGATGACCGGCATAGCCTTCGGCATGGTCGCGGCCCTGCCACGGCGGCGCCGGGTCCTGCGTACGGTGCTGCCGCTGCTGGGCTGGTGCACGGCAGTGCTGCTGCACGCGATATGGAACGGCTCGGCGTCCTTCGCCAACTACACGTTCCTCGCCGTGTACGGCCTCTTCATGCTCCCGGTGTTCGGCGCCCTGACGTGGCTGGCCGTCTGGTCACGCCTGCACGAGTTGCGGATCGTCCGCGAGACGCTGCCCGCGTACGCGGCCGCCGGCTGGTTCAGCGAGCCGGAGCCCTGGTCGCTCTCGTCCATGCGGGCCCGCTCGATGGCCCGCGCGATGGCCCGCCGCAGCCACGGCCCCGCCGCGGCCCGCACCCTGGCCGCCTACCAGCACGACGCCACCGCACTCGCCCTCCTCCGCTCCCGCGCCACCAACGGCGCCACGGCCCCCGACTTCGCCGCCCGCGAACACCAACTCCTCCGCTCCCTCCGCGCCAACCACCCCCTGTCCGGCCCCCCCACCACCAGCGCCGCCCTGGCCCTGAGCCGCCCTTACCTGCCTCCGCGGGGGTGGGCGGGGTATCCGGTGCGGTGAGCGGCCGCGGAGCGTTCCCGCGAAGGAGCGAGCCCGGAGGGGTGGCGGTAGAACGGGCCCCCTTACGACGAGGCGTCTGTGAGGAGGTGGAGTTCGTCGTGGGTGAGTTGGAGGTCGGCGACGGCCATGAGGGCCGGGAGTTGGTCGACGGTGCGGGCGCTGGCGATGGGGGAGGTGACGGTGGGCTGGGCGAGGAGCCAGGCGAGGGCGACGGTGGCCTCGGGGGCCTGGTGGGCGCCCGCGACCGTGGAGAGGGCTGCCAGGACGCGTTGGCCGCGCTCGGTGGCCAGGAGTTTGGCCGCCTGGCCTGACCTGGCGCCCTCGGGCGGCTGTTCGCCGGGCTGGTACTTGCCGGTGAGGAAGCCGGCGGCCAGCGCGTAGTACGGGAGCACGGCCAGGGACTCGCGCCGGGCGAGGGTTTCGAGCTCTCCCTCGTACGTGTCGCGGGAGACCAGGTTGTAGTGCGGCTGGAGTGCGACGTACCGGGCGGTGCCTTCGCGGTCGCTGAAGGCGAGGGAGGCGGCCAGGCGTTCGGGGGAGATGTTCGAGGCCGCGATCTCGCGGACCTTGCCGGCCTTGACCAGGTCGTCCAGGGCCTGGAGGATCTCGGAGACCTCGACCGACTCGTCGTCGAAGTGCGTGTAGTACAGGTCGATGCGGTCGGTCTGCAGGCGGCGCAGCGAGTCCTCACAGGCGGCCTTGATGTTCTGCGGGTCCAGCCCCATGCGGTCGGGGTGCCGGGCGACCTTGGTGGCGACGACGACGTCGTCGCGGACCGCGGGGCCGCGCGCCGCGAGCCACTGGCCGATCACCGTCTCGGACTCGCCGCCCGAGTTGCCCTCCACCCAGGAGGAGTACCCGTCGGCGGTGTCGATGTGGTTGCCGCCGCCTTCGGTGTAGGCGTCCAGCACGGCGAAGGACGTGTCCTTGTCCGCGGTCCAGCCGAAGACGTTGCCGCCGAGTGCGAGCGGCGCGACGGACAGCTGACCGATCTTCTTGCCGACGTTCATCTGCATGCCGCGACCGTAGCGCGCCGTCTCCCTCCGGTGCGGGCACAGCGCGCGGGACTCCCCCGCGCGGCTGTGGGGAGCGACAGTTTTGCCAGGCGCCCCCACGGCGTCGCGGGGAGCCACGCGGGCGCGTGCGGGGGCTCCGTCGTCAGGGCCGGGTCAGACGGTGACGCCCTTGTCGCGCAGCCACGTCAGCGGGTCCACCGGAGCGCCGCCGTCCGGGCGGACCTCGACGTGCAGGTGCGGTCCTGAGGAGTTGCCGGTGGAGCCGACGCGGCCGATGACGTCGCCGGTGCTCACCTTGTCGCCTGCCGACTTGGTCATGGAGGAGAGATGGCAGAACCACAGTTCCGTGCCGTCGTCCAGTTCGAGGACGACGCGGTAGCCGTACGAGCCGGCCCAGCCGGCCTCCTTGACGGTGCCGGTGTGGATCGCCTTGACGGGCGTGCCGTTGGGGGCGGCGAAGTCCTGGCCTGTGTGGTCGTTCTGCCATCTGCCGCCGGCCTGGCCGAAGCCGGCGCTCAGCTGGTAGGAGGCGACCGGCGCGACATAGCTGCGGGCGAGCTTGGCCCGGCGTTCCGCCGCCGCCTTGGCCTTCGCCGCCTCGGCGGCCTTCGCCTCCGCGGCCTCGCGCCGGCGTTCGTCCTGCGCCTCGGCTCGCGCGCGTTCCTCGGCGGCGGCCCGCTTCGCGGCCTGCTCAGCGGCGGCGCTCGCGGCCTGGCGTGCCGCGTCCTCGCGGGCTTGTGCGTCCGTCGCGGAGTGGTGCCGCTCGGCCTGCGCGAGGATGCGGGCCCGGAGTGCCTCGCCGGCGCTGCCGCCGCCCGTGCCGGCCGCCGCCTCGGCCGCGTCGGCTCCGTGTGCCGCCTGGGCGCCGTCCGTTCCCTGGGCACCGTCTGTGCCGTCCGCGTCGTCGGAGACGAACGCCCCGAGGCCGGGGATGTCCTCGGCGTCGGGCAGGTGGCCGGTCAGGTCCCGCGCGGTGTCGGCGGCGGCGCCGAGGTCGGGTACGGATATGGAGCCGGGGTCCTTGTCGTGTGCCGTGGCCATGCCGCCCGCGCCCACGGCGGCGATCATGCCGACGCCGAGGACGGCCCCGCCGCGCGCCACACCGCCGGTCCGCTGCCGGGCGACCCGGTGCTTGCCGCGCAGCGAGCGGGCGGCCTCCTCGGTGGGATTCCACTCCTCGGTGCGGTGCCACTCGTCCTGCGGGCCGTCCCCGCCGGAGGACTCGCTGACGCCGGCCTTGGACTCGCCGTAGGGGTGCTCAGTGCCGTACGGGTGCGCGGAGCCGTGCGGGCCCGAAGCGCCATGCGGGCCCGGAGCGCCATGCGGGGCCGAAGCGCCATGCGGGCCCGGAGCGCCATGCGGGGCCGAAGCGCCATGCGAGCCCGGAGCGTCGTACGGCCCCGACGTGCCGTGCGGATGCGGAGCACCGTACGGATGCGCGCCGCTGTACGGGAGCGGGCCACCGTACGGCTGAGGACCGCCGTACGGCTGGGGGCCGCCGTGAGGGGCGGCCGGCGCGGGGGTGGGAGCGGGGGAGCCGACGGTGCCGGGCTGCGGGCCGTACCCGACGGCCTCGGGGGCAGGGCCCTGGGATGTGGACGCCACGGTGGGCGCTCTCCTTTCCTTCCTTCTCGCCTACCGGGTTAGCTGACGGGTTCGGAGCAGGAAGGTCTCCTACGGGCATCCCGTGCGGGGCGCCCGATTCACCCCGTCCTTCCCGACATGCTGACGAGAAGGGGTGGTTCCCCGGTTCCCGCGGGGCCTGGCCGGTGAGTTGGGCCGGCTGGTGCTCCGTGTGCGGGATTCGGCGTCGGCGCACGGTGCCGTCTTCCGTGACGACAGTGACGACCGTGCCGCGTTATCGGACGGTAATAGAACAGCACCCGTGTTTCCAAGCCGTTCCCCACAATTGCCGCTCGCTGTGGGGCCGGATCACGTGCTCCGCCGGGTCTCGTGGGCGACAGCCAGCAGTGCCATGTCGTCGACCGCCTCGCCGCCCGTGTGGTCGGCGACGTCGATGAGGACGGTTTCCAGCAGTTCCTCGGGGTCGGCGAAGTAGCTGCGGGATAGCCGTCCGGCGGGGTCGTAGAAGACGCCGTCGGCGTTGCGGGCCTCGGACAGGCCGTCGGTGTAGAGGAGGAGTTGGCTGCCCGCAGGGAAGGGCACCTCGTCGATCTCGTCGGGCCACACGCCCAGCTCCGTCATGCCGAGCGGGAGCGAGGGTTCGTCCGGTTCCAGGAGCGTCGTGCGGCCCTGGTGGAGCAGGACGGGGCCGGGGTGGCCGCGGTTGACCAGGCGCAGTACGGGGCCGGATGCGGCGTTCTGCGGGGCTGTCGCATGCGGCGTGCCGGGGCCGCCCGGAGGGGGCGGGTGGGCGGGGATCTCCGCGAGTACCGCGGTGGTGAAGCCCTCGAACCGTGCGGTGCCCAGTTGCCGCCGTCCTTCCCGCTGGAGGGCGCGGTCGAGGCGGGCCGCGACGTCGGCGAGGGTCTCTTCCTGTTCGGCCGCCTCGCGGAAAGCGCCCACCACGATGACGACGGCCTCGACCGCGCCGAGCCCTTTGCCGCGTACGTCCCCGAGAAGCAGCCGTACGCCGTACGGGGTCTCCTCGACGGCGTAGAAGTCGCCACCGATGCGGGCGTCCGTCTGTGCGGCGCGGTAGCGGGTGGCGAACACCAGACCGCCCGCACGGGTGGGCGGCGTGGGCAGGACCGCGAGCTGTACGGCCTCGGCGACGACACGGGCGGAGGCCAGCTGCTCGCCGCTGCGGCGCAGCACGTAGTTGACGCCCACGGCGAGCGCGGAGACGGTCGCGATGGTGATGGACCGGGCCTCGGGTTCGATGTCGGGGCCCGCCTCGTCGTGCAGCCAGGTCAGCAGGACGACGGTGCCGGAGGAGGCGACACCGGCGACGACGGTGGCGCGGAACGACAGCAGTGCGGCCGCGGCCAGTGGCGTGGCGGCGAAAGGCGCCGAGACGGTCACGTTCGGCGGCGTGGCCAGCTCCAGGACGAGCCCCAGGGCGAACAGCGCGGGAGGGAGCAGCCGCGCCAGGCGCCGCAGCCGCCCCACGCCGCCCTCGTACCCGCCCGCAGGATCCGCTCCGCTCTCGTCCTCCCAGCTCCGTCTCCGGCCCGTTCGTCGGCTCGTCCGTCCGCCTGTCCGTCTCTCCTGCACGCTCTCAATCTGGCCCGCCTGCGGACGCCGGGCCACTCGGGCGTGGTCGGGTCGGGTGACGGGGGGTGACTGCCGCGCGCGGCGTCCGGAAGCGGTAGCACGGGCCCGGCCATGCCGCACCCGTGCGTACGGCGAACGGGCGCCTCACGCGGCCCCTCGCCGCCGTGGAGGCCCGGGCGGTGAGGCAAGGACGGACGGCGCCCGGCACCCTCCCGTGGAGCCGGGCGCCGTCCGTCGGTACGGGGCGGTCCTTCGGTTCCCGCCGGCCCTCGAACGCGGCAGTGTCCCGTGGTCAGGGGACACTCCGCCGTCCGGCCGACGGCCACCCCGTCGCGGTTGGCCTCCGCACGGAGATCCCGTCACGGAGATCCCGTCAGGGAGATCCCGTCACGGACAGCCGCGCCGGTCGCCCCGTGCGTGTGGTTCAGCCGCCGGTGCCCGGGGCCAGGGGTCCGATCTTCGGGACGGACGCCGTCCCGCTCTTGGTGACCTCGCCGCCCGACCACGGTGCGGTGAGCGAAGCGTGCTCGTCGGGCGGGGTGACCTTCGCCGCGGACGGCTTCACCGTCGGGACGTCGGTCATCTCGGGGTTGGAGTAGGAGAGCGGCGCCCACGCGCTCTTTCCTGGCGCCAGTGTGACCGTCCGCACCTGGCCGCCGGTCCGGTTCGGGTCGATGGAGACCTCCTCGCCCGCGCTGTTGACGAACGCCAGGCCGGGGTAGCCACGCACGGTGCAGGTGGCGTCCGACGTGTTCGTGAACACGAGGGAGTAGTTCTCCTGGCCCGCGCCCGGGTGGTTCGGACCGAACGAGGCCCGCAGGTCCCCGGTGGCGCAGCGGGAGCCGGAACCGGAGCCCGCGTGTGTCCCGCCGGCGCCTGACGTACCCGCCGAAGAGGAACCGGACGAGTCGGACGAGCCCGAGGAATCCCCCGATCCGGAATCGGACCCGTCGGAGCCGCCCTTCGCAGCGCCGTCCGTCTCGCCCTTGCCGCCGTTGTGCTGGTCGCCGCCCTTGCCGTCGCCTCCGTTGTCCTTGTCGGAGTCGCCCCCGGCGGGCGCCGCCTCGCCGCTGACCTTCTTCGGTGCCCCGTCCCCCGCGTCCTTGTCGCCGTCACCGCACCCCACCAGCAGTGCCCCCGCAGCCAGCACCGCCGTCGCTCCGGCCGCGACGCGGGCCACCCGGCGCCGGGGGCGGTGTCCGGCGCCTCCGGAAACGGATGCGGATTCCGTCGTCTCGTGCACGACCCGCTCGCCTGTCACGTGTTGGCGCTGTGTCATGGCTGCCGTCACTCCCTGGTCACGCGTCTCGCGGTCGTTCGGCCGCCCGGGATGCCGTTCGTGTGTCCCTCACCAGCGTGCACCCCGGGCTCTTGCGCCGTACACACCGTTCGATGGCCGACTCCCCGAGAAAGTTCACGGTTCCGGGAAACTTTTTCCGGCCGCGGGTCTGCCGACCGGATCACGTGTGAACAATACGGACAGATATGGGCACTTCCGGCCGACATTCCAGCTGACATGTCCGGCCGACCGCCTTCAGCCCTCCGAGGCGCCGCTCACCTCCAGACTGCCCAGCACCTTGTCCGTCCTGGCCACGCAGTCCTCGTCGCAGCGGATCTGCACGTACACCGGGGGCTTCCCCTTGTGCCGGGGCGTCAGGCTGATCTCCTCCAGCGATATCCCCGAGGAGGCGCAGGAGGACCAGGTACGGATGCGTCCCTGCCAGTTCTCGCCCTTGTACGCGCGGCTCGCCGCGTCCTGGCAGGCGGTGCGGTGGCTGATCGCCCCGACCTTGTCCGCCAACGTGTCACCGGACTTCCCGGCGTCGGCACGGGCGCCGTTCGTCCGCTCGTCGCCGTTCGCGCCGTCGGTGTCGGCTCCCTTGCCGTCGCTGTTCTTGCTGTCCTCGCTGTTCTCGCCGCTCTCGCTGTCGCCGCCGAGACCGACGAAGACCCCGCTCGTCTTCGAGGTGAGGTCCTTCCAGCCCTTCACGTCCTCCGCGACGAGCATCCCGGGAGCGTGGTCGGCCGGCAGGCCGATCGACGACGGGCGCCACCCGTCACGTGTCACCTCGCCCGCCCACTCCGCCGGTATCTTCATGCTGATACGTCCGCTGGCGTCGTGTACGAGCGTCTCGTCCGGCTTCTTCGGCTCGTCCGGCCTCAGCTTCACCACCGCCGCTCCCGCGCCGGCCAGCGCCGCGACGGCGACGGTGAGGACGAGGGCCGTACGCCCCCGGCGTCGACGACCGGTGGGAGGCGAGGCCGGGTGCGGCCCCGCACCCGACGGTGGGACGGCGGCCGACGAGGGCTCTTGGGCGGTCGCCGGGTGCGCCTCGGCAACCGTGGAGGCCTCCGAATCCGCCTCCGTCACGGGTGAGATGTATCCCACACGGGAGCCACGCCCGGCCTGGGACGCCCCGGCCGCGACCGCACCGGACGGGACCGCGTCCGACCGCGCAGCGTCCGCCGGCATCGCGTCCGTCGCGACCGCGTCCGACCGCACCCCATCCGCCGGGACCGCGTCCGCCGGGTTCGCCTCCGACGAGGACGCGGGAACCGTCGGGGAGGCAGCGATCGGCGCGGAGGCGGCAGCCGGCGGAGAGGCGGCCCAGCTCGGAGAGTCGGAGCGAGCGGACGTGGCCGGCTCCGCCGAGGACACGGGGCTCGCGAAGTTCGCGGAACTCGCGGAGTTCGCAGGAGAGGTCGGGGCGCCCGAAGAGTCCGCGGATGACACGGAATCGACCGAGGAGTCGGGATCCGCCGACGAGGAGGCAGGGGACCGGGAGGAGACGGGAGACGCGGAGGAGACGGGCGCCGTCGGAGGCTCTGAGGCGGCCTCTCGCGCCGCGCGGGACGCGGGCGCGCCCGTTGGCCACTCGGCGGCCGTCGAGGCCTCCTCAGGTGCCTCCAGGCGCTCCTGGGCGCCTTGGGCGACCCCTGCGCCGGCCCCACCGCCCGCCGCGACCACACCGCCCGCGGCACCCGCGGCACCCGCAAGGCCCACACCGCCCGCACCGCCCGCAAGGCCGGCGCGGCCCGTGCCCGGGTCCTCGGACAGGCGCCGGACGCTCTCCGCCAGCCGGTCCAGCTCGTGGGCGAAGGCACCCGCTGTGGGCCAGCGGCGGTCGCGGTCGGGCTCCAGGGCGCGTCCGACGACCTCTTCCAGCTCCCGCGGCAGCCCCGGGCGCACCCGGCCCAGCGGCGGCACCCGGCCCGGCGCCCCGGGCACGGTCCCGGTCACCAGGTGGTGGAGGAGGGCGCCCAGGCTGTAGACGTCGGCGCGGGCGTCGATGCCGTCGAACGGTTCCGCCTGCTCGGGCGCCATGTAGCCGGCCGACCCGGCGACCACCGTCAGGCCCGAGGCCTGCGCGAGGTTCTTCGCCAGGCCCAGGTCGGCGACCAGCACCCGCTCGCTGCCCCGCGCGCCGCCGCTCGCCAGCAGGACGTTCGAGGGCTTGATGTCGCGGTGCGCGACCCCCGCCTCGTGCAGCGCCCGCACGCCGCGGGACGCCTCGGCGGTGAGCCACAGCGCCTCGGGCACCGGCAGCGGGCCTCCCGCCAGTCTGTCGGCGACCGTGCCGCGGTCCGCGTACTCCATGACGAAATAGGGGCGTTCGTCGTCCAGCTCGCCGACGTCGAAGACCTGGACGACACCGCCCGAGGAGGCCTTGCGCAGCAGTCGCGCCTCGGCGAGGAAACGGTCGCGGATGTCCATACGGCAGGCCCAGTTCTCGGCCATCACCTTGACTGCGACGGGAGCCTCCAGCCGATCGTCGTGCGCGAGCCAGACGACGGCGAAGGCTCCGGATCCGAGGGGCTTCTCGACCCGGTAGCGGCCGAACTGATCAGGTGAGGGCATGCCCCTTATGATGCCTGGATGTGTCCCCCGGCTTCCGCAGACGCCGCGAACCAGCCCTTCGGCCCGGCCGAACCGGCCACTCCGGCCGCCCCGGCAACACCAGCCGGCACGGGCGTCCCCCCAGGCGCCGCACCTCACGATAACGAAACCTTCGACCCCCAATCCCCCGACACCGAGACCCTCGCGCTGTTCGCGGCGCAGGGCGACAGCGCGTCCCTCGACGCGCTGCTCCGCGCGATCCGTCCCGACATCGTGCGCCGCTGTGGCCGCTTCCTCCTCTACCGCGAGGACGCCGAGGAGGCGGCACAGGACGCGCTGCTGCAGGTCGCACGGAACATCCACCGCTTCGAGGGCCGCAGCCGCTTCAGCACCTGGCTGCACACCGTGGTGGCCAACTGCTCCCGGCAGAAGTACCGCGAGCTGAAGCGGCGCGCGGCCGAACAGCCCACGCCCCCCGACGAGGCGAGTGCGCCCGAGCGCCGTCCCGACCCCCGCACGACGAGTGTGATCGCGGGCTCCAAGGTGGACGTGCTCGAAGCGCTCGAACGCCTGGAGCAGGAGAGCCCCCACCTGGTGGCGCCCCTGGTCTACCGCGACCTGTGCCAGATGGACTACGCCGAGATCGTCGACCGTCTCGGCATCCCTCTGGGCACCGTCAAGTCCCGTCTCCACCACGCCCGCCGGCACATCCGTCCCTGGCTCACCTCCCAGGAGTGGTGACCGGTCCCGCGGTCCGGGCCCCGCGGCCCGGACCGCGCCCCCATGCGCCCCTCGCGCCGCCATGCCCCCCTCGCGTCGGCACGGTCCGCTGTGACGTGGAGCGGACGGACGGTGACGGGGGCTGGTACGCGGGCCGCTGAGTACGGCGTGGTCGACTGAGGCCATGGCGGATGCGGCGGTGGCGCGGTTCGAGGCACACAGGGGGCGGCTGTTCTCGATCGCCTACCGGATGCTGGGTTCGGCGACCGACGCCGAGGACGTCCTGCAGGAGGCCTACCTGCGCTGGCGGCGCGCCGACCGGGAGGCCGTCGCGATGCCCGGCGCGTGGCTGGCCACCGTCGTCACCCGGCTCTGTCTGAACGAGTTGGCGTCCGCCCGCGTGCGCCGTGAACAGTACGTGGGCCAGTGGCTGCCGGAGCCCGTGCTGACGGGGGCCGCGGTCGTGTCGGAGCGCGGGAGCGCGGTCTGGGGCGGGTCCGGTGCGGCCCCGCTCGGGCCGCTGGAGACGGCCGAGCAGCGCGACTCCGTCTCACTGGCGCTGCTCGTCCTGTTGGAGCGGCTGACCCCGCCCGAGCGTGCCGTGTTCGTACTCCGCGAGGCCTTCGGCTATCCGCACCGGGAGATCGCCGGGGTGCTGGACGTCTCCGAGGCGAACTCCCGTCAGCTGTACCGGAGGGCGAAGCGCGCCGTCCACGGGAGCGCGCAGTCCGCCCGGACGACGGCGCGGACCGGCTCAGCAGCGCCCGACGGCGAGGCGGCGCCCGAGGGCGAGGCGGCGCCCGAGGGCACGCCGTCGCAGACCGGTTCAGCACCGCCCAACGGCTCAGCAGCGCCCGGCACGCCGTACCGGAGCCGCTGGAGCGGGCTGGTCGAGACGTTCGTGGCCGCGGCGCGCGAGGGCGATCTGAGGCGGCTGGAGCGGCTCCTTGCCGAGGACGTGGTCTCGTACGCGGACGGTGGCGGCAAGGTCAACACCGCGCGGCGCCCCATCAGCGGCCGGGCCCGGGTCGCCCGGTATCTGGCCGGGGGCCTGGGGCGCTTCGCGGCCGGGGTCGCACTGGTGCCGTGCGAGGTCAACGGCGGGCCCGCGCTGCTCGGCGTGGCGGCGGGGCGGCTGTTGGGCGTGCTGTCGCTGGACGTCGTGGAGGGCCGGATCACGACCCTGCGGATCATCGCGAATCCGGACAAAATGCAGTACGCGGCACAGCAGCTCGCCTCGCGGGGCGCGACCGTCCATGGAGGCGCACGAAGCGACGTGTGAGCCGTCCGCGGGACCCGTTGTCGCCGTTCGCCACGCCCGTTGTCACGTTCCGCGCCGCTGTCCGGTTCTCCGTTGTGGGCCCCCTCACCACCAGGGCGGGCCCTCCCGGCACCCGCACCGACCCGGAGGCACACCGATGACACCCCCGCCCTCTCCGCCGGCCCCCTCCCCCTCGCACGAAAACGCCCACCGTCCCGCCGGGCCCGTCCTGGTGACCGGCGGCACCGGCACCCTCGGCCGTCCGCTCGTCGACCGGCTGCTGGCCGACGGCGTCCCCGTCCGCGTGCTGAGCAGGAGGCCGCGCCGGGAGGGTGACGAGCGCCCCTGCGAGTGGGCCGTGTGCGACCTGACCAAGGGCGCCGGCCTGACGGAGGCCGTCTCGGGCGTGCGCGCCGTCGTGCACTGCGCCACCGACCCGTGGCGCGAGGCGCGGATTCTCGCGCGCCTCGCGGAGGCGGCTCGGCAGGCGGGCGTCGCGCACCTGGTCTACATCTCCATCGTCGGCGTCGACCGGATCCCGTTCCCGTACTACAGGGGGAAGTACGCCGCCGAGCGGCTGTTGGAGACGTCGGGCCTGCCGTGGACGATCCTGCGGGCCACCCAGTTCCACGACCTGGTCGCGACGCTGACCACCGTCCAGCGGCGCATGCCCGTCGTCGTGGCACCGTCGGGCTTCCGGTTCCAGCCGGTGGAGGTCACCGAGGTCGCCGGGCGGCTCGCCGAGCTCGTGGGGCGGGAGCCGGCCGGGCGGGTGCCGGACATGGGCGGGCCGCGGGTGCTCGGCGCCCGCGAGGCGGCCGCACAGGTGCTGCGCGCCACCGGGCGGTCCCGCCGCGTCGTCGGTCTGCCACTGCCGGGCCGCACCGCCCGCGCGTTCCGCCGGGGCGGCAACCTGGCCCCGGATCACGCCACCGGAGCGGGCACCTTCGAGGAGTTCCTGGCCAACCGCTGCGGCCACCCGGGCCCCCACGATCCCCCGGAACCCCATGGCCGCTGAGGCCGGTGCCGCCGCCTTGTGGCGCACCCTCAGGATCGGCTCGCCCCTCCCGCGTGAGAGCGTGACGGCATGCCCTACGCGACCGCGGCCGACGGTGCCGCGCTCCACTACGAGGTCCACGGCGCCGGCGGCTCGCCGCTGCTGCTGTTGAGCGGGCAGTCCAACGACCACAGGTGGTGGGATCCGGTACGGGCCGACTTCGCCGCGGCGTTCACCACCCTGGTCTGGGACTACCGGGGCACGGGCCGCAGCGACCGGCCCGACACCGACTCCTACAGCACGCCCGGCTTCGCCCGGGACGCGCTGGCCGTCCTCGACCACGCGGGCGTCCAACGGGCGCACGTGTACGGCACGTCGATGGGCGGCCGGGTCGCCCAGTGGCTGGCGGCCGACCACCCTTCCCGCGTCGACCGGCTCGTCCTGGGCTGCACCTCTCCGGGCGCCCCGCACGGCATCGAGCGGGGCCCTGAGGTGCGGCGCGCCCTCGTACAGCCGGACGCGCGGGCGGCCCGCGAGGCGCTGCTCGACCTGATGTACACCCCCGCCTACACCGCCCGGCACCCGGGCCCGTTCCCCACGTTGGGCGACCCCTCGATGCCAGGGCACGCACGCCGGCGCCATCTGAGGGCGAGCGCCGGGCACGACGCGTGGGAGGCGCTGCCCCGCATCGCGGCGCCCACCCTGGTCGTGCACGGCACGGAGGACCGTTTCAACCCCACGGCCAACGCCCCGCTGCTGGCGGGCCGGATCCCGGGCGCCGTACTCCGGCTGATTCCGGGCGCCCGGCACGCCTACTTCGAGGAGTTCGCGCACCAGGCGACGCCCCTGGTGGCCGGGTTCCTGCGCGACGGTGAGGCCGGCATGCCGCCGGAGGGACGGCCGGAGGGGAGCGGGCGCACGTGAGCGGCCCGCTGGTTCTTACGGACCGGTGACACAGGAGCGGTGCGGCGCCGCCAGGCGGCCTCGCGGGCCTAGCGTGGTGCGTATGCGCGTTCTTGTCACCGGCGGGGCCGGTTTCATCGGGTCACACATCGTCGACGCCCTGACGGAGGCGGGCCACGAAGCGGTCGTGCTCGACGCCCTGTTGCCGTCGGCGCACGAGGGGGGCGGTGCGCTGCCTCCCAGCCCCGTGCCGGACGTGCGGTACCTCGTCGGCGACGTCCGCGACCTCGACACCGTCGCCGACGCGCTGCGCGGCGTGGACGCGGTGTGCCACCACGCCGCCATGGTGGGGCTCGGCAAGGACTTCTCCGACGCGCCCGCGTACGTCAGTTGCAACGACCACGGCACCGCTGTGCTGCTGTCCGGCATGGAGGCGGCCGGGGTGCGCTCGCTCGTGCTCGCCGGTTCCATGGTCGTCTACGGGGAAGGCCGTTACGTCTGCGACGAGCACGCGCAGGTGCGGCCAGGACCGCGTGCGGTGTCCGCTCTGCGCGCGGGACGGTTCGAGCCGCCGTGCCCCGAGTGCGGGGCCGCGCTGCGGCCCGGGCTCGTCGGGGAGGACGCGCCCACGGACCCGCGCAACACCTACGCCACCACCAAGCTGGCACAGGAGCACCTGGCCGCGGCGTGGGCGCGGGCCGCCGGGGGCCGCGCCGTCTCGCTGCGCTACCACAACGTCTACGGGCCGGGGATGCCGCGTGACACCCCGTACGCGGGGGTCGCCTCGTTCTTCCGCTCCGCTCTCGCGCGCGGCGAGGCGCCGACCGTGTACGAGGACGGGGCGCAGCGCCGGGACTTCGTGCACGTGCACGACGTGGCGGCCGCCAACGTCGCGGCCCTGGCCGCCGTCTCGGACGCGCGGACGGGCACGGACACCGGCGCCACGGGAGCGGGCGGGGGCGGTACCGGCGACGGCGCGGCGTTCGCCGCCTACAACGTCGGCAGCGACGAGCCGCACACCATCGGCGAGATGGCCGCGGCGCTGGCCGAGGCCTACGGCGGGCCCGATCCCGTCGTCACGGGCGAGTTCCGCCTCGGTGACGTGCGGCACATCACCGCCTCCTCGCAGCGTGCGGCCCGTGAGCTGGGCTGGCGCGCGCGGATCGGGTTCGCCGAGGGCATGAAGGAGTTCGCGACGGCCCAGATGCGCGCCTCGTCGGGCAGCTGAGCCACGAGGTGGTCCGGCGCGGGTCAACCGGCCTGGGTGACCGGGATCGTCAGCTCGAAGCAGCAGCCGCCGGTGACGTTGCGGACCGCCGCCGAGCCGTGGTGGGCCTCGACGATGCCCCGCACGATGGCGAGCCCGAGCCCCGCGCCCGGCGGCGTGCGGGCGTGGGTGCCCCGCCAGCCGGTGTCGAAGACGCGGGGCAGGTCCTCCTCGGGGATGCCGCCGCAGCCGTCCGTCACCGAGAGGACGACCGCCTCGTCCGTACCGCGGGCGTGCACCGCCACCGTGCCGTCAGCCGGGGTGCGGCGGATGGCGTTGACGAGCAGATTGCCCAGGACCCTGGTCATCTCGCCCGGATCCACCTCGACGGGGACGGCGGCCACCGCGTCCCCCACGAGCCGGACACCGCTCTTGCGGGCGAGCGGGTCGGCGCCCGCCAACGCCTCCTCGACGAGCGCGTCCACGGCCACCTGGTGGGTCGTCAGCGACAGCGCGCCCGCGTGGATGCGGGACAGCTCGAACAGGTCGCCGACCATGGAGTTGAGCCGCTCGACCTCGGCGCGGATCTGCCGCAGACAGCGCCCGGTGTCCTCCACCATGCCGTCCTCCAGCGCCTCGGACATGGCGCGCAGACCCGCGAGCGGCGTCCGCAGATCGTGCGAGATCCAGGCGACCAACTCGCGCCGTGAGCTCTCCAGAGCGCGCTCGCGGTCGCGCGAGGCGGCCAGTTTCTCGCTGGTGGCGGCGAGTTCGCGGGTGAGGGCCGCGAGCTCGGCCGGGTCGTCGTCGGCGCCCTCGCGGGGCGTGGGGAAGCGGCCGCCGTCGCCGAAGGAGCGGGCCGCCGCGGTGAGCGCGTTGCTGCGCGCGGCGACCCAGCGGCCGAGCAGCAGCGCGGTCGCCAGCGAGACGACGGCCGCCATGGCGACGACGGTCGTGATGACGAACAGGTCGTGGCGGGAGAGGAACATGGCCCAGGCGACGGCGAGCGTTCCGGAGAACATGGCGACCACGGTGACCGTGGAGACGACCGTCAGCGAGACGATCAGCGAACGGTGCCGCAGCGCGCGCAGCGCCAGCGCGCCGAGCACCCCAGCGGCGGCGGCGCCGAGGAAGGCGAACAGAGCGATCAACAGCATGTCGTGCACGTCGTCTCAGCCCTCCCGGGCTCCGGTGGGGCCCGCGTCCTGGGAGGCCTGACGGGTCACCGCGTCCTGGGGGGCTGGCCCGGTGGCCGCGTCTTTGGTGGCCTGACGGGCCTCCGTAGCCGGGTGGTCGCCGGAGGCGAGGCGGTAGCCCACGCCCCACACCGTCTGGATGAGCCGGGGGCGGGCCGGGTCGTCCTCGATCTTGGCGCGCAGGCGGCGGACGTGGACGGTGACGGTCGACAGGTCGCCGAAGTCCCAGCCCCACACCTCGCGCATCAGCTCCTCGCGGGTGAAGGCGCGGGCCGGATGCCGCAGCAGGTGCGCGAGCAGATCGAACTCCCGTACGGTCAGGTTGAGCTCGGTGCCGCCCTTGGTGGCCAGCCGAGCGCGCGGATCGACGGTCAGTTCCGCGGCCCGCAGGGGTTCCTCGGCGCGCGCGGGTTCCACGGCCGCCGCGGCCTGGCCGGTGGCTGCCGCCTGGCCGGTGGCATCCGCCTGGCCGGTGTGCGCCGGCTCTCCCGCGCCGCCGCCCGCGCCCCTGCTGCGCCGCAGCACCGACTCGACGCGCAGCACCAGTTCGCGGGGGCTGAAGGGCTTGGTCACGTAGTCGTCCGCACCCACCTCCAGGCCGAGGACGCGGTCGTTCTCGTCGCCGAGCGCGGTCAGCATGATGACGGGCACCGGGCCCTTTTCCCGCAGCCGGCGGCAGACCTCGAGGCCGTCCATCCCGGGCAGCATCAGGTCGAGTACGACGAGGTCGGGGCGGCGCGCCGCGGCCCTCTCCAGCGCCTCGGGACCGGTCTCGGCACGGTCGACGGTGTGACCGGCCCGATCGAGGTACCCGGCGACGACCTCGGCGACGGTCGGGTCGTCGTCGACCACCAGGACGTGGCCGGAAGGTGGTGTCTGCATGTGCTCAGGGTGGCACCGCACGAGCGGACGGGGCAGGCGGGCGGTTGACGGAGACGGGCGATGTCCGTGTTTCGTAAGGACACGAAGCCCGGAATGTCGCTTTCTGCTCCGTAGGGTGTCCCGCGTGACCGATCCCCAGCCGGACGCCGCCCCGCCCCCGGGGACCGCGTCCGGGCCCACGTCCGTGTCCGCCCTCGAAGCCGGGTCCGCACCCGGACCGAACCATCCGGAGGAGGCCGTGCCCGTGCCCGCCGTCGATGTCGTCCTTCCCTGTCTCGACGAGGAACAGGCCGTGCCCTGGGTGCTGGAGCGGATTCCGTCCGGCTGGCGGGCGATCGTCGTCGACAACGGCTCGACGGACGGTTCGGCGGCCGTCGCACGGGAGCGGGGCGCCACGGTCGTCACAGAGGAGCGGCGCGGCTTCGGAGCCGCCTGCCACGCGGGTCTTACGGCGGCCGAGGCGGACATCGTCTGTTTCTGCGACTGCGACGCCTCCCTCGACCCCTCCCTCCTGGAGCCGTTCGTGGCGGCCGTGCGCGAGGGGCGCAGCGATCTCGTCCTGGGGCGCAGACGCCCGCAGACGCGCGGCGCGTGGCCCGTGCACGCCCGCGCGGGCAACCTGGCGCTCTCCCGCATGCTGCGCAGCCGGACCGGACTGCGCCTGCGCGATCTGGGGCCGATGCGCGCCGCCCGCCGCGCGGACCTGCTGGCCCTCGGTCTGAGCGACCGGCGCAGCGGCTACCCGCTCCAGATGGTCGTCAGGGCCGCCGACGCCGGGTGGCGGGTCGAGGAACGGGACGTGCCCTACCGGCCTCGCGCCGGCAAGTCGAAGGTCACCGGCACCTGGCGGGGCACCTGGCACGCCGTACGCGACATGCGCGCCGTCCTCAACGCACCGTCCGAACCACCCGCACCACCCACGCCGGCGGCCCCGACGAGCCCGCCCGGGTCGATGATCCCGGGCACGCCGACGGGTCCCGGCTCGTCGCGCCCGCCGCACACCACCGAGGGGGCCGCCCGATGACCAGTGCGCACGCGCAGCCGCCCCGCGAGGGGGACACCACGCTGCTCGTCATCGCCAAGGAGCCGGTGCCGGGACGCGTCAAGACACGTCTGTGCCCGCCGTGCACCCCGCAGCAGGCGGCCGGGCTCGCACAGGCCGCGCTGCACGACACGTTGGCGGCGGTCGCGGCGATGCCCGCCAGGCGCCGCGTTCTCGTCCTGTCAGGACGGCCCGGTGAGTGGCTGCCGTCCGGCTTCGACGTCGTGCCCCAGTGCGCGGGCGGGCTGGACGAGCGGCTGGCCGCCGCGTTCGACGGCGTCGGCGAGGGGCCCGCGCTGCTGGTCGGCATGGACACCCCCCAGCTGACACCCGCGCTGCTGGCGCCCGTTCTGGGGCCCGACGGCTGGCAGGAGTGCGACGCGTGGTTCGGCCCGGCGGCCGACGGCGGCTTCTGGGCACTGGGCCTGGCCCGCCCGGAGCCCGCGCTCCTGCGGGGCGTCCCCATGTCCACCCCGGTGACCGGACAGGCGCAGCTCGACCGGCTGACGGACGCGGGCCTGCGAGTCCGTCACCTCCCGTCGCTGCGCGACGTGGACACGGCGCAGGACGCCGTACAGGTGGCGACTCAGGCCCCGAAGGGCCGGTTCGCCGCCGCCGTCGCCAGGATCGGTCCCCTCGTCCCCCGGCAGGCGGGCGCGCAGGAGGCCGGACAGGGTGCCGGACAGGTTGCCGGGCAGGAGGCCTCGTCGGCGTCCGCAGGGCCCCAGGAAACCTCCCCCTCCCCCGGAACGGCCACCCGATGACGGCGCCCACCGACACGACCCCGCAGCAGACCCCGACGCCCCGCCGGCCGCCGCACCAGCCGGCCGCGCCCGGCCAGCCCTCCGATCCCGCCCCGGGCGCCCCGGACTCCGCCGCTCCCCGCGGCATCCGCCCCAGCTGGAGCGCCGATCCCTACACCGACGCGCTGCGCAGCGGACACGGGCCGCTCTTCCTGCGGCGGGCCGACGGCTGGCTGCTCCCTTTGGACGTCGAGCGCTGGTGCGCGAGCGCGGACGCCGCCGACATGACGGTGCTGCGGCTGTGCGAGGGCTCCGTGCTGGATGTCGGCTGCGGTCCGGGGCGGCTGGTGGCGGCGCTGTCCGAGCTGGGCAGCAGGGCGCTGGGTATCGACGTCAGCCAGGAGGCGGTCACGCGCACGGTCGGCCTGGGCGCCACCGCGCTGTGCCGTTCCGTCTTCGAGGCCCTCCCCGGGGAGGGCCGCTGGGGCAGTGTGCTGCTGCTGGACGGCAACATCGGCATCGGTGGCCGTCCCGGCGCGCTGCTGGAACGGTGCGGCGAACTGCTCGCGCCCGAGGGACTGCTGCTGGCCGAGACCGCTCCCGTGGACGTGGACGAGCGGGTGGAGGTACGCATCGACGACGGGAGGGGCGCGGGCGAGCCCGTCGGGCAGTCCTTCCCCTGGGCGCGGGTGGGCGCGCGGGCGCTCCTGCGGTACGCCGCGCACGCCGGATGGTCCCGGGCCGCTCAGTGGGAGTCCGGCGGACGGTCGTTCCTCGCTCTGCGGCGCTCCTGAACCGCCCCGCCGACGGCCCGCACGGCCAGCCACAGCGCGGAGACGGCGAAGAGCCCGACGGTGAGCCACAACCAGTGCAGTGCGTAGTGGGTGGTGCCCTCCGGCCGTCCGGTGGTTTTCGCGTACCGGTCGGGCGGCCCCCAGATCAGTGGCAGCCACACCAGGAGCAGCAGCAGCGACAACAGGGCCGGGACGCGCAGGTGGTTGACGTACCGGCCGGCGAGCCGGGGCAGCCGGTCGGCGAGCGAGTACAGCGGCAGCAGCACCAGGTCGTGCAGCAGTGCCGCGCCGACGAACCAGACGGCGACGCCCAGCCAGTCGTCGGTCGGCAGCCGTGTCCCCGCGTAACCGGCGAGCACGAACGACGCCAGCAGCAGGACGATCTGCAACGGGCTGCCGAGGCGGCGGCGCAGCCGTCCGGCGCCCCGCGCGGGCCCGGCCTCCATCCGCCCCCCGGCCGCGGGACCCGACGGCCCTGCACGGCCCGGCCCCTGACGCCTGTGCGAGTCGTCACCGGCTGAGGGGGTGACGTCGGCGGAGGGGGTGCCGTCCGTCGGCGCCGACGGACCGCCGGTGGGTGGCGGCGTACCGCCGGTCGGTGGCGGGCTGCTGCCGCCGGCCGGTTCGTCCTCGGGTCCGCTCTGGGACTCGCTCGGCGGTTCGCTCATCGGTTGGCTCCGAAGGACAGCTGGGACACCCACTTGGTGTTGTGCACGCCCGGGGCGGCCGGAACGATGACACGGGCCGGATAACCGTGGTCCAGCGAGAGGTCCTCACCGCCCACCCGGAGCGCCAGCAGGGAGCGCGGATCGCGCACCTGGTTGTCGCGCAGCGCGGCCTGCCGGAACGCGCCGGAGCGCTGCAAGGAGGAGACGAACACGCCGGGGAGCGCCTCCCTCGGGTCGTACCCGGCCAGCTCCGCGAGGTCGCGCAGGCGTACGCCGCTCCAGTGCTGGTCGGAGGTGGACCAGCCCTCCACACAGGCGATGGGCAGGGCCGCCGTGTGCTGCGGCATGTCGAGCAGCTGGGCGCGCGAGAACCGCCGTTTGCGCCCGTCCGCGCCCTCGACGGTCAGCCGCCAGCCGTCACCGGTCTCGTCGGCGGTGACACCGACCGCGCCCGCCGTCTTGTTGATCTGGAAGGCGTTGGCCCCGCTTCCGGGTTCCGTACCGCCGTGCGGCGCCAGCAGGGCCGTACGGCGGAGGGGACCGTCGACGTTCTGGCCGGCCGTCACCCCCAGCAGCAGCACGGAGCCGCCACCCACCACGCCGAGCGCACCGCGCCGCGAGAGGGTGGGTCCGGCGGGCTCGGGGGCGACCAGTCCGGTCTCCCTGTCGGGCTCCCGTGCGGCGGCCGCGGAACGCTTCCGGCGGCCGGAGGCCAGGTCGTTCGGTGCTCCCGCCCGCAGCACTCGTACGGCCTTGGGCAGCCGCAGGGCGACGTGCACCGCGAAGGCGGCGGCGAACACCCACGCCCCGTAGAAGTGCAGCGGGTAGAACGAGCCGGGGAAGAGGTAGTCGAGCTGGACGTTCAGCAGCCCGGTCACGAACTCGAACAGCACGCCGCCGACGAGCAGCAGCAGCGAGACGCGTTCCAGCGCGTGCGCGGCCGAACGGGCCGGCGGCAGGGTGAACAGTTTCGGGACGACCGACCACAGCTTCGCCAGCAGCACCGGCACCAGCACCACACCGACCGTGACGTGCAGGCCCTGGGTGAGCCGGTAGAGCCAGTGCGGATCGGTGGGCCAGGCGAACAGGTAGAAGCCGAGCAGGCCCCGCTCGGGCGTCTGGTCGTTGGCTGGGGCCAGATCCGGGTTGTAGGCGGCGTAGGAGAGCAGCCCCGTGACGAACACCACGGTGATGCCCACCAGCAGGACGACGCCGAGCAGCGCGGTGAGCCACGGGCCGCGCAGCGGGCTGCGCCAGAAGCCGCCGTCCGAGGGGAGCCGCGGTCCCGTGCGGCCTCCCCCCGGCGGCGAGGAGCCGCGCGCAGGAGGCCGCTCGTCCGGCGGTGGGCCGACGGCGGTGCTGTGATCACCCATGTGGCGACCGTATGCGCCGGTGCGGTCCCGTGGGGGCGGGGAAGGCATGACGAAACGCTGACGTCCTCGCCCGATGACCCGCGTGCGCCCCCGGGCGGCCTAACGTGCACCTGTGGCACCAGAACCCTTCCCCGCACGCCCCCACGGCCCCGGCCACCGGCCGGACGGCCGCGCACCCCGCCAGCGCGAAGGACACGCGGGCACGCCCCCGCAGCCGCCTGCCCCCTCGGATCCGGACGCGCCCTCGGACCTGACCGCCCCCGCGCAGACGACCGCCCCCTCGGAAACGACCGCCCCCTCGGAAACGACCGCCCCCTCGGAAACGACCTCCTCCTCGGAAACGGCCTCCCCCTCGGGAACGTCCGCAGACCGGTCGGCCGCCGGCGGACGCGGGCCCAGTGAGGCATCGGACAGGCGGGGGACGCGGCACCGCGGCCCGGTGCTCGACCTGCTGACCGTGCTGGCCGCCGTGGCGCTGGTCTCCGCTGCCGTCGTCATCGGCTCGGCCATCGAACGCGAGCACGGCACCCTGCGGGTGCACTGGCCGCCGTTCTACGCCGAACTCGAACCCCACGTCGGCCCGGGCACCCCCTTCGCCCTGCTGATCGCCGCGGCCGTCGTGGTGTACGGGCGGACGGTGGCGGAGCGGCTGCCGTGGCGGTGGCTGCCCCCGGCGGCCTGGGGCGCCTCCATGGCGTGGATCTGGTCGCTCGCCCTGGTGGACGGCTGGCACAGAGGGGTGGAGAACCAGCTCACCTCCGCCTACGAGTACCTCCAGGAGATCGACCGCTTCGACGACGTGGGCGCGGCGCTGCGCACGTTCACCGACCACATCCTGCTGCACTCTCCCGACAACTGGGTGCCGCACGTCGCGGGCCACCCGCCCGGCGCCGTCCTCACCTTCGTCGGACTGGACCGCCTGGGCCTGGGAGGCGGCCCCTGGGCTTCGGCCTTCGTCATCACCGTCGGGGCGTCAGCCGCAGCGGCCCTCCTGGTGGCCCTGCGCGCGCTTGCGGACGAGGAACACGCCCGCAGGGCGGCCCCGTTCCTGGTGCTGGCACCCACCGCCGTGTGGGTCGGTGTGTCGGCGGACGGCTACTTCACCGCCGTCGCCGCGTGGGCGCTCGCCCTGCTCGCGCTGGCAGCCACCCGCACGGTCCGCGTGCCCTGGGTCGCCGCCCTGGTCTCCGGGCTCCTTTTCGGCCTCCTGTGCTACCTGTCCTACGGGCTCACCCTGTGCGCCCTGCTCGGCCTCACCGTCCTCGCACTGGCACGCACTCTGCGGCCCCTGCCGCACGTGCTGGCCGGGGTCGCCGTGGTCGCCGCCGCGTTCACCCTGGCCGGTTTCAACTGGTGGGAGGCCTACCACCTGCTGACCGAGCGCTACTACCAGGGCGCGGCGGGCATCCGCCCCTACAGCTACTGGGTGTGGGGAAACCTGGCTTGCGCGGTCACCGTCGCCGGGCCCGCGGCGCTCGCGGGCGTACGACGCGCACTGGTGTGTGGAGCCGCCACGGGGCGGGAAGCGATCGGTCGCCTGAGGGCGCGGCGAGCCGGCCGCGAGCACCCGGACCCGGCCGGCGTCCGGCAACGGCCCGACAGCCGGAGCCGGCTCGTCGCACTCGTGCTGGCGGCTGCGCTCACCGTCGTCGTCGCCGACCTGTCCGGCATGAGCAAGGCCGAGACGGAGCGCATCTGGCTGCCCTTCCTCACCTGGCTGCTGCCCGCCGCGGCGCTCCTGCCGCGGGCGGGTGCCCGCTGGTGGCTCGCCGCACAGGCGGCCGTGGCCCTGCTCGTCAACCATGTGCTGCTGACGGGTTGGTGAGGGCCGAAGAGCTCTGCGGAGCGTGAGCGGCGCCGTTGTCATACCCGGCGCCTAGGCTGACAAGCCGATCACTTCAGGAGGGGTGTCCGTGCGCCGCCGTGCCCGGACAGGAGTAGAGGAGAGCCGTCCATGCCCGTCGAGAACGCGCCGGCCACGAGAGCCGACAGCCACGACGTCATCGAGGTGCACGGCGCCCGGGAGAACAATCTCGCGGACGTCTCCGTCGCCCTCCCCAAGCGCAGGCTGACCGTCTTCACCGGGGTCTCGGGCTCGGGCAAGTCGTCGCTGGTCTTCGGGACGGTCGCGGCCGAGTCGCAGCGGCTGATCAACGAGACGTACACGGCGTTCGTGCAGTCGTTCATGCCGAGCCTGGGCCGCCCCGACGTGGACGCGCTGCGGAACCTGAGCGCCTCCATCATCGTCGACCAGGAACGGATGGGCGCCAACTCCCGCTCCACCGTCGGGACGGCCACCGACGCCTACACGATGCTGCGGATCCTCTACAGCCGCGTGGGGACGCCGCACATCGGCACCTCCACGGCGTTCAGCTTCAACAGCGCCGAGGGCATGTGCGCCGAATGCGAGGGGCTGGGCGAGACGACGACCATCGACACCGACCAGGTCGTGAACCGCGAGCTGTCGGTGCGCGAGGGAGCGATCACCGCGCCGGGATTCGCCGTCGACACCTGGTTCTGGCAGGTGGTGGTGGGCTCCGGGTTCTTCGATCCGGACAAGAAGGTGCGCGACTTCACCGAGGAGGAGTGGCACGCGCTGCTGTACCAGCCGACGACGAAAGTCAGGATCGGCACCTCCAACCTCACCTACGACGGAGTGATCACCCGCATCCAGCGCACCTACCTGTCCAAGGACCGGGAGGCGATGCAGGGCCACATCCGGGAGTTCATCGACCGGGCCGTCGCCTACGCCCCGTGCCCGGCGTGCGGCGGCAGCCGGCTCAGCCAGGCCGCCCTCTCGGTGACGATCGACGGGGTGAACATCGCGGACTGCGCCCGCATGCAGATCAGCGACCTGGCCGGGTTCGTCCGCCGCGTCGACGACACCTCCGTGGCGCCCCTGCGGGACACGCTGTGCCAGACCCTCGACTCGCTGGTCGACATCGGCCTCGGCTACCTGAGCCTCGACCGCCCGGCCGGCACCCTCTCGGGCGGCGAGGCGCAGCGCGTGAAGATGGTGCGGCACCTGGGCTCCAGCCTCACCGACGTCACCTACGTCTTCGACGAACCCACCATCGGCCTGCACCCGCACGACATCCAGCGCATGAACGACCTGCTGCTCCTGCTGCGCGACAAGGGCAACACGGTGCTGGTCGTCGAGCACAAGCCGGAGGTCATCGCCATCGCCGACCACGTGGTGGACCTCGGCCCCGGCGCGGGCAGTGACGGCGGCCGGATCTGCTACGAGGGCGACGTGGCGGGGCTGCGCGCCTCCGACACGCTCACCGGGCGCCACCTCGGCCACCGCGCCAGGCTCCGCGAGTCGGTGCGCACTTCCAAGGGAGCGGTGCAGATCCGGGGCGCCGACCTGCACAACCTCAAAGGCGTGGACGTGGACGTACCTCTCGGTGTCCTCACCGTCGTCACCGGCGTGGCGGGCTCGGGCAAGAGCTCGCTCGTCCACGGCTACCTCGCGGGCCGTGAGGGCGTGCTGGTGGCCGACCAGTCCGCGATCCGCGGCTCCCGGCGCAGCAACCCGGCCACCTACACGGGCCTGCTGGGCCCGGTCCGTACGGCCTTCGCCAAGGCCAACGGCGTCAAGGCTCCGCCAACTCGGCGGGCGCCTGCCCCCGCTGCAACGGCATCGGGCTCGTCTACACCGACCTGGCGATGATGGCCGGGGTCGCCTCCGTGTGCGAGGAGTGCGAGGGCAAGCGCTACACGCCCGAGGTGCTGGGCTACACGCTGCGCGGCAAGAACATCAGCGACGTGCTGGCCATGTCCGTCGCCGAGACCCGGGAGTTCTTCGAGACGGGGCAGGCGAGCACGATCCTGCGCCGGCTCGCGGACGTCGGGCTCGGCTACCTGCGCCTGGGCCAGCCGCTCAACACGCTCTCCGGCGGGGAGCGGCAGCGTCTGAAGCTGGCGATCCACATGGCGGAGAAGGCCGCCACCTATGTGCTCGACGAGCCGACGACGGGGCTGCACATGGCGGACGTCGACCAGCTCCTGGCGCTCCTCGACCGGCTGGTGGAGGACGGCAACTCGGTCGTCGTCATCGAGCACCACCAGGCGGTGATGGCCCACGCGGACTGGATCATCGACCTGGGCCCCGGCGGCGGCCACGACGGCGGCGAGGTCGTCTACTCGGGGCCTCCCGCACAGCTGATCGCCGAGGCCGACACGCTGACGGCACGGCACCTGCGCGCGTACGCGGGCTGAGCGGCCCCGTGCGCAGTCGCCGGTCTCACCAGGAGGGGCGCGCGGTCACCCCGCCGTCCAGCACCAGGTCGTGCCCATTGATCCAGCGGGCGGCCGGTGAGGCGAGGAACACGCAGGCGTCGCCCACCTCCTCGGCCGTACCGAGGCGCCCGTCCGGCGCGGCCTCGCGCCACCTCCTGACCCCCTCGGGCCACTGCTCCTCGATGCCGTCGCGCCACACCAGACCCGGCGAGACGGTGTTCACCCGCACCCCGTGCGGGCCGTACTCCTGGGCCGCGGCCCGCGCGTGGGCGACGATCGCGGCCTTGGAGGCGGCGTAGTGGGCGTGGCCCGGCGTGGGCTGGGCCGCCTCGATGGAGGCGATGTGGGTGACGGAGCCGCCGCCGGCGGCCGCCAGCAGCGGTGCGGCGGCCTGGGTGCAGCCGTAGACGCTGAGCAGGTTCGACTCGAGCACCGCGCGCCACTCCCGCTCGGACATGTCGCACAGGTGAGTGACCGGCTGGGTGCCGGCGTTGTTGACGACGGCGCCGAGCCCCGCGTCCCGCCGCCACTCCGCCGCCCGCCCGACGACCGCGCGGCAGCCCGCCTCGGTGGACAGATCTCCGTGGACGGCGCGCGCGGCGCCGCCAGCCGCCTCGATGGACGCCACCGTCCGGCGGGCGCCTGCCTCGTCACCGCGGTAGTGCACGGCGACGGCCGCGCCCGCGGCGGCGAAGCGCTGCGCGATCCCGCGCCCGATGCCCCCGGAAGCGCCGGTCACCAGAACGGTCCGCGGCGCGGATGCCGGGTCGGCCCGGAGACCGGACGCCGGGTCGGTCCTAGGCCCGGACGCCGGGTCGGCCCGGAGACCGGACGCCGGGTCGGTCCTGGGGCCGGACGCCGGGTCGGTCATGGGCCCGGTCGTCGCCGCCTCGTCTCGCCGCGTCATCGGCCCAGCCGCCGGATGGCCCCGGCGTGTTCCGGGTACCGCTGGGCGAGCGCTTCCGCGTCCCCGTGTTCGTACCCCGCATCCGTGTAGCCGGGCGCCATGGTGCAGCCGAAGAGACTCCAGGCGCCGCCCGCCGCGACCCGCGCGCCCATCCACGTCCCGGCCGCCACGGTGAGCTGGACGTGGTGTCCCGCGCCGAGCACGTCGGGGCCGAGCACGGGGGTGCGCGCCGTGCCGTCGGGGGCGAGGAGGAGCAGGTCGAGGGGGTCGCCGAGGTAGTGGTGCCAGATCTCGTCGTCCGGCAGCCGGTGCAGGGCGCAGTAGTCGTCCGGCGCGGCGGTCAGCAGCATCACGATCGCCGACCCCTCGGGCCGCCCGTCGCTGCGCCGCGGTCCTGCCCACAGCCGGCGGAACCGGCCGCCTTCGCGGGGCAGCGGCTCCAGTCCGAAGTGTGCGGCCAGCGCCTCGGCCTCTCGTGCGTCCCGCGCCTGTTCCCGTCCGTCCTGTCGCATCCCTCATGCACTGCCCCTTCCGCGTGCGGGACATGCGCGGGACATGCGCGGGGCGCAGGAGGCGCGGGAGGGCCGAGGGAAACCCACCGGCCCCCCATGTCACTCGTAAGGGTGAGATCAAGGCACTGAAGGGTTCGATATCCGCACTCACGCCCCAACCCCCACGAGGCGTGCCTAGAGTGCACTCGTTCGGCCCCGGACCCCGGCCGAACGAGGGAATCGCCGAGGAAATCGCCGTCGTGTCGCACCACCGTGCCACCCGCAGCGGAAGGGGTCATTCATGGTCGCCGTCCCCCGCCCCGACGCCCCGGAGCCCACCCGGTTCCGGATCGTACGCGCGAGGGGCGAGCTGGACATCGCCACGCTGCCCGAGCTGGAGACCGACCTGGTGCGGGCGTTCGGGCCCCCGGGGCCGCCCCGCGTCGTGCTGGACATGCGGAAGGTGACGTTCCTGGACTGCTCCGTGGTCCGCGTCCTGATGCGGGCCCGTGGAAGGGCGCTGTCCCGGGACGGCTCGCTCGTGCTGGTGTGCGCGCACGTGCCGGTCGGCAGGCTGCTGCGCCAGCTGGAGCTGGAGCACCGGCTGCCCGCCTACGCCTCGGTGGACGACGCCTGCTGCGGCGCACAAGTCAGCCGGTAACCGGACAGCCGCGGACATCCCGCGGTCGCGACCACAACGACCACAACGACCAATACTTTTCTTGCCGCCGAAGGGCAGACACCGCCGTGGCGGGCGGGCAGCATGTGGGCTTCCCCCGCCGCCGCCGGTCCGGACGTCCCCCTCAGCACCGGGCCGGCGGCGGGTCACCCCCGTCCCTGCGGACTGCCCCGGAAAGGCGGTGTCCCCGCGTGCGCACGCGCGCCCTGCTCTCCCCCCTGGCAGCCGCGGTGGTCGTGCTGCTCGTACCGCCGCTGATCACGACCGGCAGCGGCACCTCGGGCGGCACGAACATCCCCGGCCTGCGCTTCATGGTGCCCAACACCCCCGGCGGCGGCTACGACATCACCGCCCGTACCGCGGCCAAGAACGCCGAGGACGCCGGGCTCAACCACAACATCGAGGTGTTCAACCTGCCCGGCGCCGGCGGCACCGTGGGCCTGTCCCGCCTGGTGAACGAGCGCGGCAACGGCAAGCTCGCCATGTCCATGGGCCTCGGTGTCGTCGGAGCCGTCCACACCAACCACGCGCCCTCCACGCTGGCCGACGCGACGCCGATCGCGCGGCTGACGGAGGAGCCGGACATCGTGGTCGTCCCGAAGAAGTCCAAGTACAAGACGTTCGACCAGCTGCTGGCCGACTGGAAGAAGGACCCGGGCGCCCTTCCCGTGGGCGGCGGCTCCTCCGCGGGCGGCCCCGACCACCTGGCGCCGATGCTGATGGCCCGCGCCGCCGGCATCGAACCGAAATCCGTGAACTACGTGCCGTTCGACGGCGGTGGCGAGCTGCTGGCCTCCGTCCTCGGCGGCAAGGTCAAGTTCGGTGTCTCGGGACTGGGCGAGTACCGGGACCAGATCGAGTCGGGCGAACTGCGGCTGCTCGCCGTCACCGGGCCCGAGCGGGTCAGGGGCTTCGACGCGCCCACCCTCAAGGAGTCCGGACTCGACGTGGAGTTCACCAACTGGCGCGGCTTGATGGCCCCGCCCGGCCTGTCCGAAGCGCAGCGCGACAAGCTGATCCGCTTCGCGCGCGAGCTGCGCCACTCGAAGGAGTGGAAGGAGTCGCTGCGCACCAACGGCTGGGACGACGCCTGGCTGCCCGGTGAGAAGTACGGCCGCTTCCTCAAGAGCGAGGACGAGCGCGTCGACACGGTACTGAAGGAGCTGGGCCGGTGAGCACGCCCGAGACCCCACCCCCCGCGGACGCTTCCGCCGCGCCCCCTCCCCCCGCCGAACGGCCCACGGGGCTGCGCGCCTACTCCGAACTCGGCGTCTGCGGCCTGCTGCTGGCCGTCGGCGTGCTCGTGCTGGTCGACGCGGTCACGATGGAGACCGTCGCCTCCGTGCGCGGGCCCGTCGGCCCGCGCACCGTCCCGCTGATCGTCGGGACCGCGCTGCTGGTCGTCGCCGTGCTGCTCGCGGTGGACGTGCTGCGCGGCGGGCGCGGCGAGGCCGAGGGCGGCGAGGACGTCGACCTGAGCGAACCAGGCGACTGGCGGACGGTCGCCCTGCTCGCGGGCGTCTTCCTCGCGTTCGCCGCCCTGATCGACCCGCTCGGCTTCCCCCTGTCCGGGGCACTGCTGTTCTGGGGTTCGGCGTACGCGCTGGGCAGCCGCACCCACACGCTCACCCGCGACCCCCTGATCGCGGCCGGCCTCTCGGTGGCCACCTATGTCCTCTTCCACACCCTCCTCGGTGTGCAGCTGCCGGGCGGACCGCTGATGGGAGTGGTGTAACCGATGGATGTCATGCTCTCTGCGAGCTCGGCGAGCTCCCTGATCGACGGTTTCGGTACCGCGCTCACCCCGCTCAACCTGCTGTGGGCCGCCACCGGCGTCCTGTTGGGCACCGCCATCGGCGTCCTGCCCGGCATCGGGCCCGCCATGGCCGTCGCCCTGCTGCTGCCCGTCACCTACGGGCTCGATCCGACAGCCGCCTTCATCATGTTCGCCGGCATCTACTACGGCGGCATGTTCGGCGGCTCGACCACGTCGATCCTGCTCAACACCCCAGGTGAGAGCGCCGCCGTGATCGCCGCCATCGAAGGCAATCCGATGGCCAAGTCGGGGCGCGGCTCCCAGGCGCTGGCGGCAGCGGCCGTCGGCCACTTCGCGGGCGGCATGATCGGTACGACCCTGCTGGTCGTCCTCGCGCCGACCGTCGCGGACCTGGCCGTCGACATCGGCGCCCCCGACTACTTCGCCATCATGGTGCTGGCCTTCATCGCCGTCACCTCCGTCCTCGGCTCCTCCCGCGTGCGCGGCTTCGCCTCCCTGCTGATCGGACTGACCATCGGGCTGGTCGGCCTCGACCAGATGACGGGCCAGCAGCGGCTGACGTTCGGCAGCCTCCAACTCTCCGACGGCATCGACGTGGTGATCGTCGCCGTCGGTCTCTTCGCCATCGGAGAGGCCCTGTGGGTGGCGGCCCACCTGCGGCGCGGCGGACAGGGCGCCATCCCCGTCGGCCGCCCGTGGCTGGGCCGCGACGAACTGCGGCGCACCTGGAAACCGTGGCTGCGCGGACCCGTCATCGGCTTCCCCTTCGGCGCGATCCCGGCGGGCGGCGCGGAGATCCCCACGTTCCTCTCCTACATCACCGAGAAGCGCCTCTCGAAGAACAAGCGGGAGTTCGGCAAGGGCGCCATCGAGGGCGTCGCCGGACCCGAGTCGGCGGCCTCCGCCTCGGCCGCGGGCACGCTGGTCTCCATGCTGACACTCGGCCTGCCCACCACGGCCGTCGCGGCCGTGATGCTCGCCGCCTTCCAGCAGTACGGCATCCAGCCGGGACCGCTGCTGTTCGAACGCGAACCCGAGCTGGTGTGGGGCCTGATCGCCTCGCTGTTCGTCGGCATGGTGATGCTGCTCGTCCTCAACCTGCCGCTCGCCCCCGTCTGGTCGAAGCTCCTGCGCGTCCCGCGGCCCTACCTGTACGCCGGCATCCTCTTCTTCGCGGCCGTCGGCGCCTACGCGGTGGGCGGTGAGGCGATCGACCTCGTCATCCTGCTGATCATCGGCCTCATCGGCCTCATGATGCGCCGCTACGGGCTGCCCGTCCTGCCCGCCATCATCGGCGTCATCCTCGGCCCCAACGCCGAGCAGCAGCTGCGCAGGGCGCTGCAGATCAGCGACGGCAGCGTCACGGGGCTGGTCAACACGCCCTTCGCGGTGACCGTCTACGCGATCATCGTCGTCCTCCTCGCCTGGCCGTGGCTGAAACGGCTGCTGCCGAGTGCGCGCCGGAGCGAGGGGCGGCGCGAGCGCGTGGAGGACGGCGGCTGAGCCAGGCGCGCTGCCGCGCGGCCTGCCTCCCTCCCTCCCTCCCTCTCCTCTCGCTCTCGTCTCCCTCTCCCTCCTCTCGCTCCCTCTCCCTCTCCCTCTCCCGCCGCAAGGGACTCACCCCGGGCGCGGGCCTCCGAAACCGGAGGCCCGCGCCCTTCTGTCGTCCGGCCCGGTCCCCCCTGGATTTGGTTTGGTAAAGTAACTATTAACGCTTTCTTGACTACCTCTTTGCCTGATCATGTGCAAGAGGCCGGACGCCAGGAGGAGCCATCAGCTTGCCGACGCCCGACCACCCCGCAGTTGCCCGCACGCCCCTCATCTCCCCGGGGGACTGAGCATGGGCCACGCCGACACCCTGCTCGCCATGGGCGGCGCCTTCGTCGCCGCCGCCGTCCTCGCCCGCCTCGGCAACCGCATCGGACTGCCGACGATCCCCCTGTTCATCCTCGCCGGGATCCTTCTCGGCCCCCACACCCCCGGCTACGTCCTGGTCGACGACCCCCACGAGCTGGAAATGCTCTCGGCGCTCGGCCTGGTCCTGCTGCTCTTCTACCTCGGCCTCGAGTTCCACATGGAGGACCTCAAGGCAGGCGGCCGCAAGATGGCCCTCGCCGGCGGCCTCTACCTCGCGCTGAACGTCGGCGCCGGACTCGGCTTCGGCTTCGCCCTCGGCTGGGGCACCTCGGAAGCGCTCGTGCTCGCCGGGGTGCTGGGCATCTCGTCCTCGGCCATCGTCACCAAGACGCTGGTCGACCTCGGCCGCCTCGGCAACCCCGAGACCAAACCCATCCTCGGCATCATCGTCGTCGAGGACATCTTCCTCGCCCTCTACCTGGCGGCGCTCCAGCCCGTCCTCACCGGCGCCGACGAGGCGGGGACCGCGCTCCTCCAGATCGCCAAAGCGTTCGCGTTCCTGCTGGTGCTGGGACTCGCGGCCCGTTTCGGCACCCGCGTGATCGGCAAACTGTTCGCCACGCGGGACAACGAACTCCTCGTCATCTCCTTCCTCGGCGCCGCCGTGCTGGTCGCGGGCGTGGCGGAGGAATTCGGCGTGGCCGACGCCATCGGCGCCTTCATGGTCGGCCTCATGCTCGGCAACACCGCCTCGGGCGACCGCATCCGCGAACTCGTCCACCCGCTGAGAGACGCCTTCGGCGCCATCTTCTTCTTCGGCTTCGGCCTGTCCATCGACCCCGGCGACCTCCCCACGGTCGTGGTGCCCGTACTCGTGGCCGTCGCGCTGACGCTGGTCATGAACGTGCTGGCGGGCCTGTGCGCCGCGCGCGTCTACGGGTTCGGACCACGCCCCACGGCCAACGTCGCCACGACCCTGCTGGCGCGCGGCGAGTTCGCCCTCATCCTGGCCACCATGGCCGCGGCGGCCGGACTCGACGACCGCCTCGCCCCCTTCATCGCCGGCTACGTCCTCATCCTGGCCGTACTCTCCCCGCTGATCACCGGCCAGACCTCACGCATCCCGGCGAGCCCCTCCTCCACCAAGGAGCCCCCCGCCGAGGCCGCCCCGACCGCCGTGACCTCCCGGGAGTCGTCGGGGGACGAGACCCCGTCGGACCGGCCGTCCTACGCGGAACCCCCGGCCTGACCGGCACGCACGACGCCCACAGCGCACGGGCCCCGGCACCGCGATCGCGGTGCCGGGGCCCGGTACTTTGCTCGCGCCACACGAACCGCTGTGGCCCGAGGAAACAGCGGCAGACCGGCTCGAAGCCCCTGGCGACGGGCCGGCCCGGAACCTCTCACGGCAGACCGGCCCGGACCTTCTAGCGACGGGCGTGGCGGCCGCGGCCCGGACGGTTCTGCGAGCCCGACGGGTCCTCCGACGGCGCCGACGGATCCCGGGGCGATCCCGACGGGTCCTGAGGCGGCGCGGAGGGGCCGTGCGGTCCGCCGTCCCCGCCGTACGGGTCACCGGCGGCGGGGGCCTGGGGCGTGCCGCCCCGCCCGTACGGGTCCTGCGGCGCCGCGCCGTCGTGCGGGCCCGGGTAGACCGGGGCACCGTCGCCGTAGGGCGCGCCGATGTCGCCGTGGGGGCTCTGAGGGCGGCCCTGCTGCCCGTACGCGCCAGGTACTCCCGGCGCCCCCGAGGCACCAGGGCTGCCCGGCGCGCCGTACCCCTGGCCGGGGCCGTAAGCGCCCGGAGGGTTGCCCGCGCCCGGGCCGTAAGACTGCTGGGGCCGGCCAGGACCGTGGCCATAGGGCGCGTTCGGGTCCTGGGGCCCGGGCCCCGGACGACCCGCGCCGTAGCCCGGCTGGGCATTCGGCTGGGCAGCACCCGGCTCCGGCGCGTACGCACCGCGCATGTTGTGGTTGCCGGGGTGCTGGGCGGGCCCGGGACCGTAACCCGGACCAGGACCCGGGTGGCCGTGGCCGTGGCCGTGGTCACCGGTGGGCGCGCCCGGCGCCTGGGGGTGCGCCTCGTCGGGCGCGGGCTCGGCGGAGGCCGCGGGCGCGGCGGAGGACGCGTCGTTCCCCGCGGAGCCCTTACCGCGGTTGCGCAGGTACTCGATCACGATCGGGACGACCGACAGCAGCACGATGCCGACGAGGATCAGCTCGATGTGCTCGTGGACGAAGTCGATCTGGCCGAGCGCGGCGCCCAGCAGGGTCACGCCGGCCCCCCACAGGGTGCCGCCGATGACGTTGAAGAGGACGAACGAGCCGTACCGCATCCCGCTCACGCCCGCGATGATCGGCGTGAACGTGCGGACGACCGGCACGAAACGAGCCAGCACCAGCGACTTGGGGCCGTGCTTCTCGAAGAACTCGTGGGCCTTCTCGACGTTCTCCTGCTTGAACAGCCGGGAATCCGGCCGCTTGAACAGCGCGGGGCCGACCTTTTTTCCGAACAGATAGCCCGCCTGGTCACCGAGCACCGCGGCCAGCACGATCAGCAGACACATCAGCCACAGCGGCATGTCCAGCTGGTCGGTCACGATCAGGAGGCCCGTGGTGAACAGCAGCGAGTCGCCAGGCAGGAAGAAGCCGATGAGCAGGCCCGACTCCGCGAAGACGATCGCCAGGATCCCGACCGGGCCGAACGTGTTGATCAGGAAGTCCGGATCCAGCCAGCTGGGTCCTAGTGCGAGGTTGGTCACGGGGGGCTCCTGATCAGGGGCGCGAGTTGGGGGCACCTCCCGGCCGGGGGCTGGGGGAGGGCGGCGCGGACAGCACACGGGCCGTATCGGACGCTACACGCTACCAACGCGCCCCCCTCACCCACCGTTCCCGACCACTCGATGCGCCAACGCGCGCTCACTCGATGCGCCAACGCGCGCTCACTCGGTGCGCGAGCGCGCGGCACGCGGGCGCCCCGAGCGCCACTCCGGAGAGCGGGTGCCCCGGAGCGCACGTGCGCGGCGGGAGCCCGGTCGGCGGGAGCCCGGTCGGCGGGTGCCCGGAGCACGGGCCCCCAGTCCGCAGGCACCCGACCCCGGGGGCCCAGTCCGCAGGCACCCGACCCCGGGGGCACCCGGCACGCAGGTGCCCACACCGCAGACACCCGGTCTGCGGGCGACCCGGCCCGCAGGCACGCGACCGGCAGGGCACGATCTGTCCGCACTCGGCCCACAGATGCCCAGTCCGCGGGCACCCGGTCTGCGGGCACCCGGCCCGCAGACACGCACCCGGGCCCGCGGGCACCCGGCGCGCGGCCCGAAGGCGGCCGGAGCAGGAGCGCGTACGGGGCGCTTCCCCCCTCCCGTACCCAGGGCCGCGGCCCTGGGGCTCGGAGAGCCAGGGCGCGCACCAGGCGCCGCGCAGCGCCCCAGGTACCCCAGGTGCCCCTCCCGTGATCCCCCACGCGGCGGGCCCACACGCCACGTGCCCGTACGGGCGTTCCCTCGGGGCCCGGTGCCCGCTAGCTTCCCTCTCACCGAGTCCGCGCGTCCGTATGCCGGACGCCCCACGGACATGGAGCACCACACGCCGAACAGCCGTTCCCCGAAAGGACCACGACTGTGTCCGTACCGCTCCGTTCCCGCTCGTCCCTCGGCTTCTTCCGCAAGAGATGCGCCAGTAACACCGTCGCCGCCGTCGCGGCGGCGGCCCTCGCGACACCGCTCCTCCTCGCCTCCACCCCGGCGGGTGCCGCCCCGCGCCAGCCCCCGCGTCCCCAACCCCATGCCCACCCCCTCCCGCATCCCCACCCGCGTCCGCACCCGGACGCGGCGAAGGAGGGCGACAAGCTCGCCAGGAAGCTGGTGCACCGCACCGGTGCGAAGGGGGCGCGCCGGCACCTGACGGCCCTCAGCGCGCTCGCGAGGGTCAGCGACGGCAACCGGGGCGCCGGATCCCGGGGGCACGACCGTTCGGCCGCGTACGCGGGCGCCCTGCTGAAGGCGGCCGGCTACAAGGTGGCGTTCCAGGAGTTCGAGTTCACGTTCCGCGAGACCCTCGCGGAGAAACTGACGGTGCTCGGGCCCGAGCAGCACGACGTCCCGCTCACGCTGATGACGTACACGAAGAGCACGCCAAAAGGGGGCGTGGAGGCGCCCGTGGCGGCGGTGCCCGTGGACGCGGACGGCTCCAGCGGTTGCGACGCGGCCGACTACGCGCAGGGCACGTTCGAGGGGCGGATCGCGTTGATCCAGCGCGGCTCGTGCTCGTTCGCGCAGAAGCAGGCGGCGGCCGCGGAGGCCGGAGCGGTCGGTGCCGTCATCTACAACAACGAGGACGGCGCGCTCAACGGAACCCTCGGCAGCCCCGACGACGCCCGCATTCCGACCGGCGGCATCACCCGGGCCGACGGTGAGGCGCTGGCACAGCAGGCAGGGAAGGGCGGGGTCACCGTCAATCTGGAGGTGCGCGAGTTCCAGGAGCAGCGCACGACGCACAACGTCCTCGCGGAGACCCGGGGCGGTGACGCGGACCATACGGTGATGCTCGGCGCCCACCTGGATTCCGTACCCGAGGGGCCCGGCATCAACGACAACGGGTCGGGCTCCGCGGGTGTCCTGGAGGCGGCGCTGCAACTGGCGAGGGCCGACCACAAGGGCAGGCACGCCAACAAGGTGCGTTTCGCGCTGTGGAGCGCCGAGGAACTGGGCCTGCTCGGCGCTGAACACTACGTGGAGCAGCTTCCGGAGGGTGAGCGCGGGAAAATCGCGCTCTATCTGAACTTCGACATGATCGCGAGCCCGAACTACGGGGTGTTCGCCTACGACGGCGACGACTCGGACGAGACCGGTTCGGGGCCGGGGCCGAAGGGTTCGGCGGCGCTGGAGAAGGACCTGGTGGACTTCCTCGCCAGCCGCGGACTCACGACGCGCGGCACCGACTTCGACGGCCGCTCCGACTACGGTCCTTTCATCGCGGCGGGCATTCCGTCGGGCGGCACGTTCACCGGTGCGGAGGGTGTGAAGACCGCGGAGGAGCAGAAGCTGTGGGGCGGCACGGCGGGTGACGCCTACGACGGCTGCTACCACCAGGCCTGCGACACCCTCGACAACATCGACATGCGCGCGTTCGACGCCAACGTGAAGGCGATCGCCAACGCCGTCGGCCACTACGCCTGGGACACCAGCGGGCTGCCCGACGGCACCGACCGGCCGGCCGACGCGCGGACGACCGCCACCCCGACCGGGCCTGCGTACGGCCCCTACAAGGGGGCGCGCCTGTTCCGCTAGTCGTCACACGCCACGTCCGGTCGCCCCGGGAGGCGCCGGGCGACCTCGGTGGCGTTTCGTTGTCCACAGGCTGTGGACAACGAAACGCCACGGCAGCCCGCCCACCCGGCGGTGGCGCGGGCTCGCACCGCCGCCCTCGCCGGGCCACTCACGTCCTGCCCGCTTTCCCCCCGCTTTACGGGTAGATCGTCCGGATTGCACCACGGTCGCGAGGCTGCGCCCGGTACCGGTGGCCCGGTAGGCTTTCCGTGTGATCTTCAAGCGAATCGGAAACGGGCGGCCGTACCCCGACCACGGCCGGGAAAGCACCCGTCAGTGGGCGGATGTGGCCCCGCGACCGGTGCGCCTTGACCAGCTCGTCACCACCAAGGGCCAGCTCGACCTGGAGACGCTTCTCGCCGAGGACTCGACGTTCTACGGCGACCTGTTCGCCCACGTCGTCAAGTGGCAGGGGGACCTCTACCTGGAGGACGGGCTGCACCGCGCCGTCCGCGCGGCCCTCCAGCAACGCCAGGTGCTGCACGCACGCGTGCTCGAACTCGACTGAGCGCCGTCCTGCTGCGCACGCATGGCCGGGCGGAGAGGCGTCCGTGTCCCCCGTTCGGGTGCGTGTCCTGACGAGTCGTTGATCATCTAGTAGGCAGTACTGCCTTTGGCCATTAGCCTGCGCACATGAGCATGCTCACTCCTCCGGGCCTGGGCGGGAAGTACCGCATCAGGGGCGACCGTTACCCACGGATGCGCAGGCCACGGCGGAGGGGGAGAGTTCTCGCGGTCTCGCTGTCGGGAGCGGCGGCCCTGGCCGTGCTGGGATGGGGCACGCTCCAGCTCGTCGACATCTTCTCCGCCGACGAGCCCGCCGGCGCCGCCGGCCAGCGCCACGCCAAGGCCGCCGACTGCGCCTCCCCGGCCGCAGCCGTCCGGCCCGGCGCCCGCGGCAGCGCGCACCTCCCGAAGCCCGGTGACGTCACCGTCAACGTCCTGAACGCCACCTCACGTACGGGCCTGGCCAGGGACACCGCCGACGAACTGGAGAAGCGCGGCTTCACCGTAGGCAAGGTCGCCAACGCGCCCGCGGGGCTCGCCAAGGAGATCAAGGGATCGGGTGTCCTCATCGGCGCCCCGGGCGCGGAGAACACGGCACGTCTGAAAACCCTCGCCACCCAGCTGAAGGGCGAGGAGATCCGCTACGACGAGCGGGACGGCGACGCGCTCGACCTCGTCCTCGGTGAGAAGTTCACCGAGCTGACCGAGGAGAAGGCCGCCACGGCCGCTCTCGCCGGACCGGCCGCACCCCGACCGTCCGCCTCGACGCCCCACGACCCCACCACCTGCTGAGCCGGAAACCGCCGCAAGGCGCATCCGCGAGGGGGGGGGACGGTGTCCGCGACGGGACGAGCTGCGTCCGACGGGACGGACGAGCGGTGGCCGTCCGGACGGACGGGCGGTGGCCGGGAGTGAGAACGCGGGGGCCCGCGAAGACGCGGCAGCGCGGCGCGAAGGTGCTAGCTCACCGTTCCGTACATGCGGTCGCCCGCGTCGCCGAGCCCCGGCACGATGAAGCCCTGTTCGTTGAGGCGCTCGTCCACCGAGGCGGTCACCACAGTGACCGGCGTCCCCGCGAGCTCGCGCTCCATGACGGCCACGCCCTCCGGGGCCGCCAGCAGGCAGAGCGCCGTCACGTCCTCGGCGCCGCGCCGGATCAGCTCCTGGATCGCGGCCACCAGCGTGCCGCCCGTCGCGAGCATGGGGTCGAGGACGTAGACCTGGCGCCCGGAGAGGTCGTCGGGCATGCGGTTCGCGTACGTCGAGGCCTGCAGGGTCTCCTCGTCGCGGATCATCCCGAGGAAGCCGACCTCGGCGGTCGGCAGCAACCTGACCATCCCCTCCAGCATCCCGAGCCCCGCACGGATGATCGGCACCACCAGGGGGCGCGGACGGGAGAGCTGCACGCCGGTCGTCCGGGTCACCGGCGTGGTGATTCCGACCTCCTCGACGCGCACGTCGCGGGTGGCCTCGTACGCGAGCAGTGTCACCAGCTCGTCCGCCAGCCGGCGAAAGGTGGGCGAGTCGGTGCGCGCGTCGCGCAGGGTGGAGAGCTTGTGCGCGACAAGGGGATGGTCGACGACGTGGGTCCGCATACTTCGACAGTATCCGAGGCCCCGCCCACCCGACCCCGCCGGGACCCCCGCCGGTCTCGACGCCGGTCTCGACGCCTGCCGCACCGCGAACGAGAGCCGGGGCGCGCAGGCGAACGAGAGCGGGGGGGCGCACGGGCGTACCACCGGCGCACCGGGGAAGGTGGCCAGGTACACCGGAGGTGTGCGTATGACACAGGCAGAAGCCGAGACGTCAGCCGAGACGTCGAAGCCCGTCCGGCAGCCACGGCGACGGGCCGGGGAGCCGGATCGCCAAGGCCGCCGTACCGACCGTGCGGAACAGCCGGACAGGGACAGGGCGGACAGGAAAGCCCCCACGGACACGGAGCGGCTACGCCGTCGAGCCCGCTTTCTCCGAGAGCTGAACGAGGCGAAGCAACTGCGCGAACGCGTCCACCCGCGCCGTTCGCGCGCCGCCCGAAGGCGCCGGCAGGCACTGCGGATGCGCACGTTCCGCTGGTGAGCCCGGCGCCTGTCCCACCGATGAGCCGGACGCGCACCCCGCCGGGGAGCGCCGAAACGCCTCGCGCCGGAACGCGCTCCGTGGGCTGCTCTGCGTCGCGAGTTGTCACAGTGAGTCGTCGCAGGCGGGGGCGCGGATGAACGTTCGGGCAACAGTCGGGCAAACAGCACGGCGACGCACTGTCGAAGACCCTTCGCACAGCCCGGGTTTCTGCCACGATGCCCGATGGGGCGGGGCACGGTCCTCGTCAGCACTCGGGCACCTCTTGAATCAGTGGGAGAGTCACGGTGTATTTCGCCGCGCTGCTCGCGCGCACCGAAGACGGGTGGGAAGCGAGCGACACAGAGCTTGACGATGTGGAGACCCTGGCCGACCTGGCCGACCTGGCCCGGGAGGCCACGACGGACGACGAGACAGTGCTGGTCTGCATCGAGCAGGAGGGGGAATGGTTCGGCGTCGTCCGCGTGGACGGTGAGGACGATCCGCGCGTCTACGTGTCCGACGCCGCGGCGGCGATGCGCAGTTCGTACGGTGAAATACTGCTGTCGGACGAGCTGCTGGGCCGCCAGCCGGAAGACCCCTCCGCGCTCGACCAACTCGTGGACCTGGACGGCACGGAAGAGGGGGAGCCGGAAGGCGCCGAGAACGACGACGAGGAGGCCGAGCGCACCGCCGTCGCCGACGCGGAAACCGCACCCGCCGGACCGCTGGGCGACCCGGACGTCCTCTCCGACCTGGGCATGGACGGCAAGGCGCTGCTCTCGCTCGTCCCCGAGGACGCGCTGGCCGAGGTCGCAGAGGCCCTCGGCTGTACGGACGTCCTGGAATCCGTGCGCTGACCGCGTCGGGCCGCGGCCCGACGCGGTGCCGGCCCGACACACACACGCATCCGGCCCAGGCCCGGCCCGGATGCGTGTGTGATCCCGGGCCGGGCCACGGCGCCGGGGGTCGCGTCCCGGGCGCGACACTGGACCCATGACCCCCGCACACGACGAGGCCGAACGGCCGGCGGACACGGCCCCCACCCCTCCCTCCTCCCCCGACCCGGTGCGCGACCGCTGGCGCGAGCCCATGAGGCTGGCCCTGACGGAGGCCGAACGGGCACCGGGAACGGGGGACGTGCCGGTCGGCGCCGTCGTCCTCGGGCCGGACGGCGCCGTACTCGGCACGGGGCACAACGCCCGCGAGGCGGACAGCGATCCGACCGCGCACGCGGAGGTCCTCGCCCTGCGCGCGGCGGCCGGGAAGCGGGGCGACAGCTGGCGCCTGACGGACTGCACACTGGTCGTCACCCTGGAGCCCTGCACGATGTGCGCAGGGGCCGCCGTGCTCTCCCGGGTGGCGCGCGTCGTCTACGGCGCCCCCGACACGAAGGCGGGCGCCGCCGGCTCCCTCTGGGACGCCCTCCGCGATCGCCGCCTCAACCACCGGCCGGAGGTCGTGAGCGGGGTACTGGCCGAGGAGTGCGCCACCCTCCTCACCACCTTCTTCCGCACCGCACCCCCCACACCCCCCGCGGGCCCTCCAACCGATTTCGACCCTGGGCCCTCAGTGGGCTAGAGTTCCTCTCGGTAGCGTGTCCGAGCGGCCGAAGGAGCTCGCCTCGAAAGCGAGTGAGGGGGCAACTCCTCCGTGGGTTCAAATCCCACCGCTACCGCTTGTGAGCAGGAAGAATGAAGGGCCGGACCCCACGCGGGGTCCGGCCCTTCGTCGTCGGGGTCTCAGTTGAGCTCAGGTGCCTGCTGGCAAAGACCTGACTCTGGGCGGAGCGGTTGTGGGTGGCAACTGACACTGCGCTGAGAAGAGTGCTGGCCCCGCCGATCAGCCTGTACAACGCATGCCCTTGACGTCCTTCAGGACCACTGGCGATCGATCGCTGCGTGCACGCCCGAGACTTCAGCCTGTTCTCCGTTCCTCTCAGCGTACGTGCTAATCAGAGAGTGAGCGATACAAGATTAATATGCTGCTCGCTTGGACAAACGCCGATCCTCCGAGAAGAAGGAAGATGCCTCCCTCCGGCTTGATCAGATGCGGCGGCAGACGAGGAAGCAGGGGCCGGGGAAAGCTTCAGGCCAGCGAACATGAAGTGGTTTCACCGCTTTCAAGGCTGGTTACATGCTGCGCCACACTTCTCTCCGCTCGATGCGTCCGAACCTATAGCAGCACGGATGTCAGACCTCTACACTTTGGGTGACCGATCCTTCGAACAGTGATCTTCGAGTAGAAGGAGCCAAGAGATGATCGATGAAGCGCAAATGCGCCTAACACACCAAATGCAATTAACGCAATGCTTGGCATCGTTCTGGTCGTCCTCGCACTTTGCTCTATCGCACAGCTATATGCCGAGTTCAGCATTGCGGCTCATTGGGAGGAAGCTCGGAAATCTGTCAGAGAACTCAGCTCGAACTCGCCCTGGCAGAGGAACGGCGCATTCTAGAGGCGAGGAATCTGACTCCACCTACCCAGGACCGGCAGGCTTCATACAAAGAGGACCTACCAAGTGAAATAGCCAGACTTCGAAAAGGGTCCACGCATTACCGGCACATACATCTGACGAGGCAGTGGGCGCTGTTCCTCCGTTCGGCAGCTGTTTCAGCGATCACAGCTTGGTATGACCCGCCACAGCCGGGAAAGGGAGCTCTCATCGCACTCGGTTTCGTCGTCACCCTCGTCACAGCAGCTGCCGGGTACATCAAACCACGGGAGCGAGCCTTCAATCTACAGCAGACCGCCGACAACATTGAGCAGCACGCCATCGCCCTAGAGTTGGGCATCGCCCCATACACGCTGGACGGCGAATCCAATCTTGTCCTCTTCGCCACTACCGTGGAAGGACTCCGAGCGGAGCAACGCGAGCGTGAGCAACAGCTCGACCAACCCCACCAGAACCAACGGGGGGTCGTATAGCCATCTGCTGATGGGTGCCCCCGGGAATGCAGCGACTCTGGTGGTTCTCAAGAGCACCCCCTACGCCACGGCTCGGCGCCCCCCGAGGCTGAGGGAGGGCCACGGAAGAGAGCAGGCCCCCGGAAGCAGCTGCGAAGAGGTACTGGATTGGGATTTCATGCACTGGATTAGGCAAAGTAGGCGTTGGTTGCGGCTGGAGATCGCACAAGAAGCACAAATGCGAGCCTTAAGGGATATTTTTCATAAAGCCCGCTCTCTTCCGATCGCTTCTGATCGAAAAGGGGATTTTCTGCGATGCGTGATGGCCGCCGCTAGGCGCGAATTGTTTGTGCGCCGCCGATTCTCCTACCTGGCTCATACTCCCTTACCGTTGGCGCTTATCATCCCGTGCGTCTTTCTCGTTTTTTTCGGTAACATCCGCCTACTCAGCTTTATCATGGCATCTGTATGGCTGCTTCTTCCAATCGTGATGTGGAGCGCACTGTCTCATAAAATCCTCAAAGCCCGTATCGCCTACGCGCTCACTTCTGCCCTAATGGTATTCATCGTTGCTGAGGCGTTTAGCGCGCCGAAGCTATACGCACCATGGAGTGGCCCGCTCTGGGCTTTCCTGTCGGTCGCATCCCTATTTGCCGGGTTGCTTATTTACGCGAGAATATGGTGGGCCTGCAGAGTCAAATCACTGGAAAGTGGATGCCACGATTTTGACTTAGTGGTCGTTGCTGGAGTCAGACTAGCCCACGCCATGAACGAGGAAAGAAACGACTTGGCCTCAACGTCAACTGCCCGTCGATGGTGCGGCATGCTAGAAGGTCTTGCGGTGGCCTCTGCCAGGGCATTGACTCTTCGCTCCCGCGCTGACCCCGGGGACGCTGCGATACGTCGGGAATTGCACGCGGACGGTTTGCGAGTAGCTCAGCTGATCCGCGTGCACAAGCATCGAGTGATCACAGCCAGAAGCGTCGATGACATTGACCTTATCGTGACGTCTCTCGTCGAGGGAACGTTCGCATTCGCTCTCAAGGACAGAGAAGCCCTGCTCGCCAATGCCCCAGAAGCACCTACCAACGTGCGCCAGCTGCGAGCAATTTTTTGGCGGGTTTTACCCGGCCTTTCATTCATCGGCCTAGCCTTCTTGCTACCAATATTCCCCATGGTCGCTGCACACCCGGAAGCAGCTCACGCGTTGCGGGTCGTATTCATCGGCATGGGTATTTCTCTTCTCGTCTCGTCAAGCCCAGAGCTTGCAGGGCGCGTGGGGGACGTCCTGAGTAAGGCAGTGCCATTCAAATAGGAGCCGGTTCCGCATAGATCAACGCGTAATGCCGAAGGTGAGCAGCCTGCGTGCAGGTCCGGTGAACTGTGCTGCGTGCCGCAGACAGCGTTGACGAGATGCTGGCCCTCGCCTGAGTCACATACGAGAACTTATGATGCGTAGCTATTCGCCTGTCTCTTACTGATCCGGGCGGATCTGTACCTCATAGACGATCTCCGCGTGTGCTGCCGGAACGATGATGTCGGCCGTCTCCACGGGACGTCCGTCCTGGTCGTGGTACGTCCGCTGAATGCGTGTGACCAGTGATCCGCGCTGCAGGCCAAGGAGTTGGGCCTCTTCTGCTGTGGCATGGCCGGGCTCGGGCTGTTCGACCGCGTGACTGACGTGGATGTCGATCGCGGCCATACGTTCCAGGACACCACGGCCGGCATGCGGTCCACCCTCGGGAAGGACAACGATCGTGCCGCCGGTCAGGGCGTAGGGCTCCCAACTGGTCGACAGTTGCACCGGCTTGCTGTCCGACAGGAACTCGTAACGGGTGCGAACGCAAAGATCGCCCTCACCGATACCGAGGCGAGCCGCGATTTCCGGCGGAGCTGGCACCTTCGCATCCGTGTGGTGCTCCCACGTGCTGTTCCGACCGAGAGCGGCCATGTCTGCGCGGAACGGTGAGCCGCCGCGGCATTCGCGGCTGAGCGAGCGGACCATGCGCATACGACGGCGAGGCTCCGCAACATACGTGCCCGAGCCCGCGCGGCCCTCCAGCAGCCCCTGGGAGATCAGCAGCTCCTGTGCTCTTCGGATGACGTTGTCGCCGACGCCGTACTCGGCGCCGAGCGTGACGCGGGAGGGAAGCCGGTCGCCGGGTGACCAGTCACCGTCAGCGATGCGCTGCCGGAACAGGTCGGCGATGCGGAGATAGGGCGGCTGCTCAGGCATGTGGAAAATCTAGTCCACTAGCTCTAACCTAGTTAACTAGCTTTACTCCACGTGACCAACCCGTGGCGGAGGATCGTCATGCCTCAACCCGTTCTGAGAGCGCGTTCGATCGCAGCTCGGCTCTTGGCCATCGGCCTCAAACCGCGCATCAGGCGGGGCCACGCTGGCTTTCGAGTCGAAGTGACCCCGCCCGTTGGGCCGAGTGCTGCCCAGTGGACGGCACTCCTGGCCGCGTTGGAGCAAGGCGACCAGTTCGGGCTCCGCACCGACGGTGCTTCCACCGTCGCGTGGGCCCTCGTCCTCTCCGAGGATCCGACCTCGCCGACCAAGCGGGGCACGGATCCGCAGCCGTAAGGAGCTGCGTCGTGCGCCCCTACCACCAAGCGTTGCTCACACTGCTACGCCAACGACCGAGCCGCCACACACCACCCGCCCAGGTGGACAAAGCCCGCCAGCTCCCGGCTCGGCGTCATCCCTGCGTCATCTCCCCGGGCAGTCGCTTCCACTGCCCGGACGCCTGGCGCCCGCTCCTCGTCCCGGCTACTGACGGCCCTCTCGTTCGACCGTTCTTCCTCGCCCACGAAGCCCGCACCCTCCAAGGCGCTGGGGCCGTCGGTGGTGAACGCCCGTGAGCTATCGCTCCACTGACTGTCACCTGGGTCGACACGGAGCCTGCCGACATGCCCACGCCCGCAAAGGCCATCCCGGCGTGACGTTCGAAGCCTGCGACTGCGCGTGCCACCTCCAGCCCACCCAGATCCGAGCCCCACGGGACAAGCCGCTCCAAGCCCGCTCCGCCCAACAGGTCGCCATCGAAGTAAGCGCCGGCGAGCTGAAGACCGGCGACGTGATCCAGGTCGGCGGCCGTTCGATGGCCGTGGCGGACCTTCGGCACATCACTGGTGGCGCGAAGCACATCGGCTTCCAGACCGGCGATGCCCTCACCATCACGCCCAGCACGACGCTGGTCGTCTTCCGCACAGTAGAAGGGGGAAGGACTCCACATGCTGATCTACGACCGTGACGCCGTGCCCACGCCTTCGTCGCCGGAGTTGCGTCTTCTCCCGTGGGCCACCGAAACGGGGAAGCCCTGCTACCTGAACGGCAACCCCGGGTCTCCCCTCTCTCTGTACGCCGATGCAGTGGAAGACGCCCACCTCATCAACGGTGACCGTGCCCTCAAGCGTGCCGTCCAGCTTCTCGACGCGATCGCCGCCTCGGAGGACTCAGAGCAAGAGGGCGGAGAGGCGGACAGTGCCGTCCAGGCGCTCCGGGACACCGTGACCGCCCTCAGCAACGCGCTCCGGATCGCTGACAGCCGCGAAGCCCGGTTGATGGACGAGGATGGCGATGCTACCTGCCCTCAGCACGTTGAGAGGGAGATGGGGGCGGCGGCCCCTTTCTACCAGCAGAAGCCTTCGGCTGAGCGAGCATCAGCATCGCCCGTGCAGGGTCTCAGTTCGGGTCTCATTCAGGGCCGTCCGGCAGCGTTCGCCGAGGCCCACCACCACCGCCCCGCACAGCCCACGAACGCCCCTGAACGACCACGCACAACCCCCTCACCACCCCGAACAGACCTCGAAAGCGAGTGAGGGGGCAACTCCCCCGTGGGTTCAAATGCCACCGCTACCGCTCTGAGCAGGAAGAATGAAAGGCCGGACCCCACGCGGGGTCCAGCCCTTCGTCGTGTCCGTCTCAGTTTCTGTCTCAGCTGTTGCCTGAGTCGGCCCGGCCAGGGTCGATAGCACCACCCAAATCCCTCTGCGATCTTGAAGGTCCACGCAGATTCCGGGGAGGAGTGCGTCTCCTCCCCCATTTCTATGCAGCCCTGCAAGCCCTTCGATCTGAGCCGATGGCGAGGGGACTGGCCACATGTAGCCGGTCCCCTTACGACCTTGGGTGCAATGGAGAGCTGGGCAGGCCGGCCTGAGGGTCCGGCCGGTGGGGGGGTTCAGCAGGCCGTCGCGGGCGGGCACCAGGCCGGTGGCGATCGGGTACCTACTGGTCGAGGCGCCCGACCGGCTGACGCAGGATGGTCTTCAGCTTCTCGGGGGCGGTCTTGCGCGGATCGCTGAGGTAGATCTCGTGGTGCAGGCCCGTTGGCCGCAGACCGTTGGCGGCGAGGTAGGCGTGGTGGAGTTCATGCAGCACGGGTGCCTCATCGTCGTAGGAGCCGATGTGCAGCACTTGGGCGCTGGGGCCTTCGTGGAGGGCGAGGTGTCGGACCTGGGAGATCGTGGGGAGCTTCTTCTTGGCCAGCGCGGTCTGCTTGGCGTCCTCGATCATCTCCTTGTTGATCCAGGTGGGCATGGTGAGGAGCATGGTCCAGTTCCAGCTGTCCTTGGCTCCGCTGGTGAAGGCTTCGGGCGTATCCGCCCACCACAGCCCTTCCAGTGGAGCGACGACGAAATCGCCGTCCGCCGTGTGCTTGCCGGCGAACTTGAGGGTGTAGGCGACCGCGTAGAGGGCCTCGACCGCCCTGGCACAGGCGGGCGCCGTGTTGGGGTTCCCTGTACCGTCGATGGCGAGAAACTGCTGCTCGGGAACGTCCACGACGGCCCACGCCGTGTTCTTGGGTGCATAGAACTCTTTCCGCTCCCGCTTGACGTCGTACGCGGCCATGGGTGTCTCACTTCTCCTGGAAGAGGCGCATCGCCCGGTGATACCCGTGTACGGCTTCGGGGCAGCCGAGCCGGACTGACGAGCTGTCAGTGGTAGGCGGCACGATCGGGGGATGTGACCTCTGACCTGAATCGTGCCGCGCTGTCTCATCCTGCCTTCACCGGGATCTCCCGCCAACACTTCGCCGAGCTCATCTTCGAGCTGGCGCCGCGTTGGGAGGGGCCCCGGGAATCCGACCGCACCGAACGCCGCGGCGGCCGGCGTCGGCGAGCGGCCGGTGCGGCGTGGGCCCTCGTCCCCAACGAGGGCCCCCTGCGTCTCCGGCGCAGCGAGCGGATCCGCAGCCATAAGGAGCCGCAACCATGCGCGACCACCTTCGCCGAGTATGCGGCACGCTTCTGTGTCGGCCCTTCGGCCCAGCAGGCCCTACCAGGACAACGCCCCCTGAGCGTTTCCGTCCGCGCCCCCGTGCCGCGCCCGCTCTTCGCACTGGTGGCCACCTCTCACCCCAGTCTTCGACGACGGCGCGCTCGTACGTCCGTACGTCCTGGCGCACGAAGCTAGCTCGCACGCGGGGGGCCGCACTCTCTCCACTTCCGCTCGGCGATGAGCGGAAGTGAGCGACAGCTCTCCCGCGGGCGAGCTCGGTCGGCACCACGAGTGCCGTCGTGAGCAGGATGAACGAGGGCCCCGACCGGTGACGGTCGGGGCCCTCTTCGTTTTCTCTCGGCGGCGACCAACGCGGCGGGTCACGTCGTCGAGGACGCGAAGTCCCGACACGCTGGGCACTCGCGGACCACGGGGTGGGAACAGTCCAGGACGTGATCGAGGAAGGCCGCGGTCTGTTCGAGTCGGGCGCGTTGCCGGTCGATCGCGTCGCGTTGCTGCGCGATGAGGTGTCTGCGGTCTTCTCGCCGGCCGTTCAGCAGCTGGGCGATCACGTTCAGCGGCAGGCCGGCCTGCCGGCACTTGACCGCGATCGAGAGCGCGTCCAGCAGCTCCGGATCGTAGCGTCGGGCATCGCCCGCGGTGCGATGCGGGGTGATCACCCCCTCGGCCTCCCAGTGCCGAAGGAGGTGCGTGGAGACCCCGAGACGTGCAGCCGCCTCGCCGATTCGCAGGAGCTGAGTGCGCATGGACTCATGGTCCTTGACTTCGTGTCGACGCGAACTTCTACCGTCCACCGCGTGCGAATCCACGAACTCAACTGCGGAACTCTCGACGTCCCCGGTGGGGAAGCCGTCTTCGGGGTGCCCCGCTTCGTCTGCAGATGTCTCCTGATCGAGCTGGAGGACCGGCTCGTCGTCGTGGACACCGGGATCGGGCGCGGAGATATCGAGTCCCCCGAGCTTCGCCTGGGGAGGGACTGGATCGCGCAGGTCGGTCCGGCTCTCGATCCCGGCGAAACGCTGATCGCCCGTGTCGTCGCGCTGGGTTTCGCTCCAGGGGACGTCTCCGACGTGATCTTGACCCATCACCACCGCGACCACGTCGGCGGGCTCTCCGACTTCCCCTCGGCCCGGGTCCACACCACGAGCGCCTGCCGCTCCGCCGTCGAGGAAGGCGAGGGACGTGTTATCCCCGCGCAATGGGCGCACGGCGTGGTGTGGGCTCCCGCGCCCGTTCCCGCCGCTGACTGGCGGGGACAGGCTTCCTGGACACTCGACGGTCTCCCGGCCTCGATCCGTCTGGTCGCGCTGTCCGGCCATTCCCCGGGACATGCCGGGGTACTCGTCGACGACGCCCTCGGGGGCCGGGACCTGCTGCACATCGGCGACGCGGTCCACCATCACGCACAGCTCACCTGCACGGCGCCGCCCGCGGTCGAAGCGTTCGCCGCCGCCACACAGCACGACGAAACCGCCAGGCTCCACACGCAGCGGCTGCTGGCCAAGCTCGCCGGCGAGGGGACGGTGCGTCTGGTCAACTCGCACGACCCCGATCCCGATGTCGGCGCCGATCCTGTCTTCGGCGCCGGCCCTGGGACCGACTCCGGCCCGGATCGCGATGCTGTACCCGTCAGCCAGTCCCGGAAACCACTCACCGCCCGGCACGTCGGTGCCGGCCAGCGCTGATCCCGGTGATGCAGCGCCACCTGATCCAGCGCGGCCTCAACCGCGCCGCCGAAGTCCGCTAGGCCGTTTCGTTCGGATCACCGAACCCTTGGCATGTGAGGGCGCTCGTCGAGTTCGGCGCCTCCGACGGCCTCTGTAGCCTGGTGGCGCTGGAGTCGGGGGGAGCTGACCGTGGAGAACGTTCTGTCCGTGGCCATCGGGGCCGCTATCGGCCTCATAGGGGCAGTGTTCGGTTCGTGGTTCACCGCGCGCCGACAGGACCGCATGTGGCTCCGGGAACAGAAGCTCAAAGCCGGGATCGGCTTCAACACGGCCGTAGTTCAGCTACTGGACCACCTGAAGGAAACACAGCTGAGTGACGACGGTCTCGGAGCCAACGAGCTGGCGAACCAGATGCAGGAGGCACGCTCAGCCCTCTACCTGCTCTGTGCGAGCGACACCGTCGATCTCGCCGATGCTCTCGCGCGCAGGGTCTGGAGTACCCGGCCCACCGACGGCAGGGACGACCGCCGGGCCGAGTTCCGAGAGACGTTGGACCTCCTGCGTCGCTTCACCCACCGGCTCCGGCAAGAAATCGCCAGATTATAGTCCCCATTGGATCACCGGGCGGACCGGAGGAAGATGCCTGCGATGTGGAGTCCGGCCAGGTAGATGGTGGCGGTCTTCTCGTATCGAGTGGCGATGCCCCGCCACTGCTTCAAGCGGTTGATACACCGCTCGGCGGTATTGCGCTGCTTGTAGGCGTCACGATCGAAGGCCGGTGGTCTGCCGCCTCGGCTACCGCGACGGAGTCGGTGACCCTGCTGGTCGGCCGGGACGGGGATCACCGCTCGGATGCCGCGCTTGCGCAGGTGCTCGCGGATCGCGCGGGAGGAGTATGCCTTGTCGGCCAGGACCGCGTCCGGCCTGGTCCGGGGGCGTCCGCGGCGCCTGGAAAGGCGCAGGGGGCCCTTTTTTGCAGGCCCCGGCGGCGTGCTGGTGGGCCCGCACGATGGTGGAGTCCACCGAGACGGCCCAGTTCAGGTCGTCCTCGGTGTCGGCCTGGGCCATCAGCGTCGTGAACACCCGCTCCCAGGTGCCGTCGATGGCCCACATCCGCAGCCGGTTGTAGACGCCTCGCCAATTGCCGTACTTCTCCGGCAGGTGGACCCACTGCGTTCCGGTCTGGAACTTGAAGGCGATGGCGTCGATCACCTCGCGGTGATCCCTCCACCGGCCACCCCGTTGCGGCGTCCGGGCCGGGAGTAACGGCTCGATTCGCGCCCACTGCGCGTCAGTCAACGGCACATCCGGACCAACGACCGGCTGATCCAAACGAAACTGCCTAGCCGTCGACATCCAGGGCCGTCCCGTACAGCTGCTCGGCCCTGAGCCGGATGACGAGTCTGCGCTCGGCGACCAGTTGCTTGAGGAAAGCGTCCTCGTTCTCCGGCTTTGCGGGCATGACCGTCAGCAGCTCCCGTCCCACCGCGTCGCCGGGAATCGTCGTGAGCTCGGAAGCCTCTGCAACGCCCTCTGCAACACCCTCTGCAACACCCTCTGCAACGGCGAACGACCACACGTCGCCGCCCGGTACGTGCAGCGCCGCGCGCGGGTCGCGCTGCACGTGTTTGACCTTGATGCGGTCGGCCGTGGTGGAGAGTCGAACGATGCGGGCTTGGGGGTCCCAGCTGTAGGCATGGTGGTCACGTGCGGGTGGCCCACTCCCCTGCCCCCGCTCCTGCCCTTGTGCCTGCACCGTCGCCGCAGGTGGTCGCATGCGGGGCGGGCGGGCTGTCGCCCGCCCGCCCCGCACCGGGCTGTTACACGGTGCGGACAGATTCCCGTGAACAATCCCCGTCGGGCCGTCATCACAGTGAATGTACCGACAAGCGAACCCGGCCGGGGACCCCCGCGGAAGTGGGCGGCCGTGCCGCATCGACACCTGTGGGGGAACCTCGTGAAGACCGCTCGTACGCGCCGTACTTTCCGATCCGCCGGCCTCGTCGCCGTCGCTGCCGCCGCCGCGTTCTCGCTGACCGCCTGCCAGGACGGGGGCGGCAAGGACGACGACGCCGGCTCGTCGTCCTCGTCGTCCTCCTCGGCGGCGGCCAAGGACTCGCAGGCCGGAAAGTCCGACTCGGACGGTTCCGGCTCCGCGGGTGACGGCAACCCGGACAACGGGAACGGGCACGGCGGCGACGGCAACGCCCACAGGGGGCAGGGGGGCGACGGGAACGCCGCTCTGCGGGCCGAGGCGGGTACCGGGGGCGCGAAGGCGGCATCGGGGGGCGTGAAGCGGTCGGCGTGCGACGTCGGTTCTGTCCAGGTCAGGCTCCAGCCGACCGGCGGTTCCGCGCCGGTCATCCTGCTCAAGGCCACCAACAAGGGCGACGACCGCTGCGACCTGTACGGCTACCCCTTCGTCGGCTACCCGGGCGCCCAGGCACCGATCAAGGCCGGCGGCGGACAACCGCAAGCCGTGGTCTCCCTGGAGCCGGGCACCTCCGCCTACGCGGCGCTCAGCCTGGAGGAAGGCGACGGCGCGAACACGCACCGCGAGAAGGAACTCACCGTGGAGCTGGCCAACCGCGACCAGAACGGCACCGGCTCCACCGCCACCGTCAACGCACCCGAAGGCGCCGGCCTCGCACTGAGCGACAACTCCACCGTCTCGTACTGGAACACCACCCCCGAACTGGCCCTGCAGTAAGCGAACCAACCCCACAGTAGGGCGTTTCGGGGGAGCTCGCCGGATTTTTCCGGCGCCGCGCGGTCATCGCTTCACCGCTGCCGTGGAAGACATACAGCGAGTGGCGGAGCGTCATCCACTTCTAGAGGTACGAGGAACGATGCACATCTCCTTCTTGATCTTCAGCGCGTACGGGATGGGAGGAACGGTCCGCACCACCTTCAACCTGGCGCAGGCACTCGCCGAGCAGCACGAGGTGGACGTCGTCTCGGTCTTCCGCTACCGGGACAGGCCGTTCTTCGAACCGGACAACGGCGTACGGCTGTCGTCACTGGTCGACATGCGCCGGCACAGGCCCACCTTCGACGGCGACGATCCCGAACACGCTCGCCCCGCCCGGGTTTTCCCCGCAGCCGACGGCCAGTACAAGCAGCACAGCGCGCTGACGGACCGCAAGATCGGTGAGTACCTGAGCAGCACAGAGGCGGACGTCGTCGTCGGCACGCGGCCCGGACTCAACGTGCACGTGGCCCGGCAGACGCGCCGTGGCCCCGTGCGTCTGGGGCAGGAGCACCTCACGCTCGCCACACACTCCGCGCGGATGAAGCGCCTGCTGCGTCGCACCTATCCCCGGCTGGACGCGGTCACGACGGTGACCGAGGCCGACGCCCGCGACTACCGCGCCACCCTGCGGCTGCCCGGCGTGCGCGTCGAGTCGCTGCCCAACAGTGTGCCCGAGCCGGACGTCGCTCCTGCGGACGGCAGCAGGAAGTGGGTCGTCGCCGCGGGCCGGCTCGCCCCGGCCAAGCGGTACGACGTGCTCATACGCGCCTTCGGCGAGGTCGTCCGCGAACGTCCGGACTGGGGCCTGCGCATCTACGGTCACGGCCGCGAGGCGGACAAGCTGCGGAAGCTCATCGACGAACTCGGCCTCTACAACCACGTCTATCTGATGGGCTCGGCCAACCCCATCGAGGCCGAATGGGTGAAGGGTTCGATCTGCGCGGTCACCTCGAGCCTCGAGTCGTTCGGCATGACCATCGTCGAGGCGATGCGGTGCGGTCTGCCGGTCGTGGCCACCGACTGCCCGCACGGTCCCAAAGAGATCATCCGCGACGGTGTGGACGGACTTCTGGTCCCGACGGGCGACGTGCAGGCGATCGCCGGCGGGCTGCTCCGTCTCATCAACGACGAAGGACTCCGCACACGGATGGGCAAGGCGGCGCACAGCGCGTCGGCACGGTTCGACCCCTCACAGGTGGCCGCCCGGTACGAGGAACTGATGACCTCGCTGGTCAACCGGCGGTCCGGCACGCTGCACCGGGCCCGCGGCACCCTCCTGGGCGGGGCGTACGCGGCCAGGGAAGCGGCTCGGCTGGGAGTGAAGTACGCCCTGGAAGGAGCACGGACATGACTCTCGCACTCTTCGGCACCTCTCCGAGCGGCGTACCCCCACGGGGCGTGTCCCCGCACGGCGTGCCCCCAAGCGGCGCGTCCCCACGCGGCGCGGCGGTGGCAGCTCCGCCGCTGGAGGTCACCTCTCCCTCCGTACCCGAACTCCCCGTATCGGAGATCTCCGTACCGGAGTCCTCCGTACCCGAGGCCCCCGTACGCGCGGTCCCGGCGCCGGAAACCCCCGTCCCCGAGGTCCACCACCCGCGCGTCGACTGCACGGCCGACAGCACCGTGGGGCTCACCTTCACGGTGCGGCTCTTCGGCAAGGACGCCAAGGAGATCGCGGCCTCGAAGGTGCCGGAGTCCGCGGCCGTGCTCCTGCGCCTGCGCCACCAGCACGGCCCGGACGCCTCCCTTCGGCTGCCGCTGAGCCCCCTCGCGGCGGACGGCAGGCTGCGCGCCACCCTGCCCAGCACCACGCAGCTGCCCGAGGGGCGCTGGGACGCCTATCTCTCCCTTGCCGATGAGGAGCCGCAGCGACTGCTTCCCGGGGTGCACGATCTGCGTTCCCTCGTCGGCGGCGGCTCGCCCTCCGACGCGCACGCGTGGCTCGGCGTACGCATTCCCTACACGACCAAGAACGGCAATCTCGCCATCCGTGCGTGGCTGCGCAGACCGCACGCGGAGGCGGGGACGTTGCGGGTGGAGGACGGCGCCATGGTGCTGCAAGGGAGGCTCTACGGGGCGCGGCTCACCGCCACCGCGTGTCTGGAGGCGCTCCCCCGCGACACAGCGGCATCCCCCGTGCGCGTACCGGTGCGCCCGGACAGCGAGGCGGACTCCGATCCGGAGAGGGCCCCTGAGCGCCCGGAAACCGTCTCCGAGGCCCCGGAGAGGGCCCCCGAGGGCCTGGAGGGGGAGCCCGGCGGCGCCGACGCACACCACGCGGCACGCGACTTCACCGTCGAGCTGCCCTTCGCGTCCCTGCTGCCCGGCCACCAGGCCTGGGATCTGTGGCTGCGGCCTTCCGCGGACGAGGAGCCCGTTCGTCTCGCACGGATCCTCGACGACATCCCCGACAAGAAGCGCATCTTCACCTACCCGTCGCGGCGCGTGACCGACCGCGACGGTGCGCTCCACTCGGTGAAGCCGTACTACACGATCAACAACAACCTCTCGGTGCAGGTGAGCACGGAGGACAAGCAGGCGGCGGGGTGACGGTCGCCGGAGAGGGGGTGACCGTCCCGCACCGTCGGTGACCGGACGAACGACCGGACAGAGGGCCGAACCGGCGACCGGACGGAGGGCCGCACCGATGGCCGGACGGAGGGCCGGACGGAGGGCCGGACAGGCGGAGGCTCCCCGCTCCGCGAGGCCCCGCCCGTGCGGACTGCGAGGCGGGGCCGCCTGTCGTACGTTGAAAGGGCGACCGCTGGTCCCAGGGGGGAGCAGGGAGGCGCGAGCGGATGCGTGCTGTCGGTGTGCGGGAGCGGAACGGGCGGCCCGAGGTTCTGCAGGCGCGGCGGCCGGAGCCGGGCGAGGGCGAGGTCCTGGTGCGGATCGCCGCAGCCGGCCTCAACCCGCTGGACTGGAAGATCGCCGACGGCGTGCTCGAGGACGTGGTGCCGTACGACTTCCCGCTGGTGATGGGCGTGGACTTCGCGGGCGTCGTCGAGGGGAACGGCCCCCAGGCGCACCGGTTCGTCACGGGTGAGCAGGTGTTCGGACACGTGGTGAGCGAGCCCGTGGGGCGGGGCACGTACGCCGAGTACGTCGTCGTGAACGAGACGGGCAGCGTGGCGCCCGCGCCTCTGACGCTGCCGCTGACCGCGGCCGCGGGGGCGCCCACGGCGGGGATGGCGGCGCTGGGGATCATGGGTGCGGCGGCGTTGCGTTCGTACCGGTCCCTGCTGATCATCGGCGCGGCGGGCGGCGTCGGTACGTTCCTCACCCAGCTCGCCGCGGCCGAAGGGCTGCGCGTGGTCGCCGCCACGCACGGGCACGACCAGGCCCGTATGGCGTCCTTCGGCGCGGCCCTGACCGTCGATGCCAGGGAGCGTCCGCTGGAGGAGGCGGTACGGGAGGAGTATCCGGCGGGTGTGGACGCGCTGGTGGACCTCACTTCCCACGCCCGGGAGGACTTCGCGGCGCACGCGGGGCTCGTACGCGACGGGGGCGTGGCGGTCTCCACCGTGGACGCGGCGTCGCTCGACGCGCTCCACGGGCGCGGTATCGAGGGCATCAACTTCCACCTCGACCCCTCCGCCGAACTGCTGGAGGGACTGGTCAGGCAGATCGACAGCGGCCGGGTCGCCGTCCCGATCGAGGCGGAGGTCCCGCTGGACGAGGCCCCTGGCGCGCTCGCCCGCAACCGGGCAGGCGGCGCCCGCGGCAAGACGGTCCTGCTGCCCTGAGCTCTTCCCGTTCGGGCACGTCCGCGTCTCCCCTGCTGCGCTGCGCCCACCCGTCGGCGTCTCGTACGCCTCCCCGTCCCCGTCCTTCCCGCTACACTCGCCGCCGCACAGCCATACGGCGCACAGGCGGACGCAGAACAGACGTACTGGCGCACAGGAGTGCAAACGACAGGACACGCAGGGGCGCAGGGTGTCGATGAGCGCACCCGGGGGAGGGACAGCGCGATGGCGCAGGCGAAGAAACTCGTGGGCTACCTTCTGGTCGTCTTCGTGCTGTACACGGTCATCACGTCCCCCGAACGCGCCGCCGATCTGGTCCAGATAGGTTTCGAAGGCATCTCCAGCGCCGCCCAGGGTGTCGGCCGGTTCATGACCTCGCTCGTGAACTGAGAGCCCCGCAGAGCCCCTCCGGCGCCCCTCCGGCGCCCTCTTCTCCCGCACCCGCCGGGGGCTTCGGCGCGCAACGGACCAGCAACACGGAGTGATCCGGTGCTTGCGCACAGTGCACCTGTCTTGTGATGCTATGACCGCTTTTTGCAGGGCGAATCGCGACCGAAGTACGCGCGATCGATCACGACAGATCGACACCGATCTGCACCGTAAAGGGGTGGTGGCTGAGTGGACGGGACCCGGACGCCCACCCAGACTCACTCCGGCGATGCCGCGACGGCATCCGACGCGCCCCCGGTGACCCCGGCCGCCGTCCCGCCCGCGGCCTCCCCGGCTGCCTCGTCTCCCACCGCCTCGTCTCCGTCCGCCGCGTCTCCGTCCGCCGCGTCGACTCCGTCCTCCCCCTCGGCAGTCGCCACCCCGACGTCCGCCACCTCGACGGCCGCCACCCCGACGTCGGCCCCCTCGACGGCCGCCACCTCCGCGGCCGCCACCTCTTCCGAGGCCCCCTCGGACGCTCCCTCGGAGGCACCGCGCACGCCCGCCGAGGCGCAGCGGGAGCGGGCCGCGCGGACCCGGGCGCTGACGCAGTCCCTCTTCGAACAGCTGTCCAGGCACGAGTCGGGCACGGCCGAGCACGAGCGCATCAGGGCCGCGCTGATCGAGGCCAACCTGCCGCTCGTGCGGTACGTCGCGGCACGCTTCCGCAGCCGGAACGAGCCGATGGAGGACGTCGTCCAGGTCGGCACGATCGGGCTGATCAACGCGATCGACCGGTTCGACGCCGGCCGCGGGGTGCAGTTCCCCACGTTCGCGATGCCGACGATCGTGGGCGAGATCCGCCGCTACTTCCGCGACAACGTCCGCACCGTGCACGTGCCGCGGCGGCTGCACGAGATGTGGGTGCAGGTCAGCGGCGCCACCGAGGATCTGACGACGCTGCACGGGCGGTCGCCCACCACCGCGGAGATCGCCGAGCGGCTGAAGATCTCCGAGGAGGAGGTGCTCGCCTGCATCGAGGCCGGGCGGGCGTACCGGGCCACGTCACTGGAGGCCGCTCAGGAGCGCGAGGACGGCATGCCGGGACTGCTGGACCGGCTCGGCTACGAGGACCCGGAGCTCGACGGGGTCGAGCACCGCGATCTCGTCCGCCACCTGCTCGTACAGCTGCCCGAACGCGAGCAGCGGATCCTGCTGTTGCGGTATTACCGGAACCTGACGCAGTCGCAGATCAGTGCCGAGCTGGGCGTCTCGCAGATGCACGTCTCGCGGCTGCTCTCGCGCAGCTTCGCCCGGCTGCGGGCCGCAAATCGAATCGACGCGTAACCGGATCGAGCGACCTCAACTTCCGCCCCACCGCTCCCAGCTGTGCAGTTTTATCGACATGAGGCTACGTCGCGTTGCCTACTTGTGACATTCTGCAAGAGCTGCGTTTGCCGCGGCGGCGGTCCCGGTATGGAGGGGGAGGTGCCTCTTCCAGCCGAGGGCGCCGCAGCGACCCGTCCGCGACCTCAAGGGGGTGGCATGTCCGTAGAACTGGGCAGCTCGAAGGTGCTCACCGAGAACACGTCCCCGGCCCCGGGGGCACCTGACGGGCCGAGGGGGTACGTCCTCCCTCACGCCCTCGTCGACGAGCCCGTCACAGAGCCGGGCGCCGAACTGGCAGAGGGCACAGGCCTGCCGGGTGGCGCCGAGCTGGCAGCCGACCTGACGAGCGACCTGGCCGGCGGAGCGCAAAGCGCTGAAGGACCCGACGGGCCGGACGGCGCGGGCACGGCGGCCGGGGAGCTGGCGGGTGTCGCCGCGGCGTCCGGTGAAGGGCTCGACACGCGCACGCTCTCCCGCTCGCTCTTCCTGCGCCTGGCCGCGCTCGACAAGGCGGCGGCAGAGTCGCCCGGTACGGATCCGACCGCCGAGCGGATGTACGTGCGGGACACGCTCATCGAGCTGAACCTGCCGCTCGTGCGGTACGCGGCGGCGCGCTTCCGCAGTCGCAACGAGCCGATGGAGGACATCGTCCAGGTCGGCACCATCGGTCTGATCAAGGCGATCGACCGGTTCGACTGCGAACGGGGCGTGGAGTTCCCGACGTTCGCGATGCCGACCGTCGTCGGGGAGATCAAGCGCTTCTTCCGCGACACCTCGTGGTCGGTGCGGGTGCCGCGCCGCCTCCAGGAGCTGCGGCTGGCGCTGACGAAGGCGAGCGACGAGCTGTCGCAGACCCTCGATCGCTCTCCGACCGTCACGGAGCTGGCCACCTGCCTGGGCGTCTCGGAGGAGGACGTGGTCGACGGGCTGGCCGTCGGCAACGCCTACACCGCCTCCTCGCTCGACTCCCCCGCGCTGGAGGAGGACGGTGGCGAGGGTTCGCTGGCGGACCGGCTCGGCTACGAGGACACGGCGCTGGAGGGCGTGGAGTACCGCGAGTCCCTCAAGCCGCTGCTGGCCAAACTGCCGCCGCGCGAGCGCCAGATCATCATGCTGCGGTTCTTCGCGAACATGACGCAGTCCCAGATCGGTGAGGAGGTCGGCATCTCCCAGATGCACGTCTCCAGGCTGCTGACCCGCACACTCGCGCAGTTGCGCGAGGGACTGATCGCGGAAGACTGACATCGTCGAGGCGATCGGGGGGCCGAGTGCGGCGGGGGACACACAGACGAGCAGGCATACGGAGCCGAGCGAGGACAAGGAGCCGAGCATGCGCACACGTACCGGCGTACGAACGAATACGGGAAGACGGAGACTTCACATCTGACGGCCCGTCAGTGACACTGGCGCCATGCGAGGGCAGAGGAGCCAGCGAAGCCACACGAGCCGGGCCGCCCGCGGAAGTCAGGGACGGCGGAAGAGCGGCGGCAGGACTCGGAGCCGCCGAGGTGGTCGGATAGCCGCCTCGGCGGCTCTCGTCTGTCTGGGCGCGCCCCTGCTCGGCGGGTGCGGCGGCAGCGGGGACGAGGGGTACGTGGCGGTCGGCGCCGGCGAGTCCTCCGGCGGGAGCGGCGGTAGCTCCGACGCGGGAGAGGGGGGCGGAAAGGTGCGGATGGTGCCACTCCCGGGCGAGGGCGGGGAAGACGGCGGTGACAAGGGCGGCGGCGACGCCCAGCGCGGTGACGGAGACGGGACCGGGAGCAGCCGGGACGGCGAGAAGGACGACCCCGCGGGCGCCGGAGAAGGCCGGGAAGGCGACGGGGACGGCAGCGCAGCGGGCGGGGGGAGCGGTGGCGGCCGGCCGCCCGGCTCCCCGGCGTCAGGCTCCGGCGACACGTCGGCCGGCGGCGGGTCCGGGGCGGGCGGCGGGGGCGGCAGCCCCTCCCCCGGAGGCTCGGGTGGCTCGGGTGGGTCTTCGGGAGGCTCGGGCGGGCCGGACACGGAGCACGACGGTCCCGCGGTTCTCACCGCGGGCGAGCCGCAGCGGGCGAAGGCGGACAAGCGATGGTGCGAGAAGGTGACCGTCCGTCTCGCCAACACCGGTGGCCGCCCGGTCACGGGCGGCAAGATCACTTTCTCCACCCACATCATCGGCGGTCTCGGCGTCGACTGGGCCACGCGCGAGAGCACGCGGGCGCTCCCCGTGCCGATCGACGCCGGGGAGAAGAAGGAGAAGACCTGGAAGGTGTGCGTGGACGCCTGGCGGGTGCCGCTGGGCATGCACGTCGAGACCCGCGAGGTGGAGCTCTCCGGCTGGAAGGAGAAGTGAGCCTCTCCGGCTGGAAGAAAAGCCAAACCCGCCTCGGGCGGGAGGGGTGAAACTCTCCGGCCGGCAGGAGGAGCGCCTCTCCGGCCGACGGGAGGAGCGCCTCTCCGGCCGACGGGAGGAGCGCCTCTCCGGCCGGCAACAGGAGTGTTCTCTCCGGCCGGAGGAAGAAAGAAGTGAGCCGGGCGGCCCGGTGACGCCGCGCACACCGTGTGAGATGGCGTGACGCGGCGCGCACGCCGCCCGGGGAGCTGTCAGGAGAAGGCCAGCCAGGCGACGGCGCCGAGGACGACGACGGCTGCCACGATGCCGACGATCAGGCCGACGCGCGGCCCCGCCGGGGCCGGTGCCGGAGCGGGTCGCCTGCCCTGCTGGGGGCCGCCCTCGTCGACGAAGGCGCGGAACATCTGGGTGCTGCCTGCCGGGTCGGGGTGTCCCTGTGCGTCCGGCCCCTGGGGCGCGTGCGGGTTGTGAGCCATGTCCCAGGACCCTAGCGAACCGTCGCTCGGATGGCACAGCGCGGCCCTGACCGCCGGTGTGCGGTCCCTCACATCCGGGCCCGGGCCCGCCGCCGTGATGCCCCGCACCCACCTGGGGTTTTCCCGGGCTGGCGACCCGTGCTTGAAGGGTGCCACACCCGGACTTGGTCCAGTGTTTGCCTGGCTTGCCCGGAATCAACTTGCCTACAGCAACCAACCACTCGTATGGTTGCCTTAAGCAACAAGTTCATGGGGTGCAGATGGCCGAACGCAGTCAGTACGAGGAGCTGGCCCGGCAGATCAGCGCCATAGGCGCCGTCAAACGAGAGATGGCACGTGGTCTCCCCCCGGAGTGTCCGCCCGCGTCGGCGGCCGTACTGATGCTCCTGAACAAACACGGGGAGATGCGCACCAGCCAACTGGCCGAGCTGATGGCGATCGACATGTCGGTGACCAGCCGGCACGTCGCCCACGTCGCCGACCGCGGCTGGATCGAACGCCACCCTGACCCGCAGGACGGCCGCTCCCGGCTGCTGCGGATCAGTGACCGAGGTGAGCGGTTCCTGACGGACCTCTCGGCACACACGATCGAGTCGCTGGCCGCTCACCTGCACGACTGGAGCGACGAGGACGTCGCCCAGCTCAACGACCTGCTGAACCGGCTCCGCGCGAGCTTCGGGGACTGCCGCGCCCGCGGCGGGCAACCCCACGAGACGAAAACCACCGCAACACACTGAGTGAGAAGGACGCCGAATGGCAACAACCCGACCCCAGCCACCGGTTGGGGGGCCCCGCGACGCCGTGCAAGGGGCCGGCGGCGGGGCCCGACACGCGGCTCACGGACACGCAGTCGGCGGCCAGGCCCCGGCTCCGGGTGCGGGCACCCCTGCCGCACCGGCATCCGACGGCACACCGAAGATGACACACCGGCAGATCATGGAGGCGCTCTCCGGGCTGCTGCTCGGCATGTTCGTCGCCATCCTGTCGTCGACGATCGTCTCCACGGCCCTGCCGAAGATCATCGCCGACCTGAACGGCAGCCAGAGCTCCTACACCTGGGTGGTCACGGCGTCGCTGCTGGCGATGACCGCCTCGACCCCGCTGTGGGGCAAGCTGGCCGACCTCACCAGCAAGAAGCTGCTGGTGCAGGTGGCACTGATCGTCTTCGTCCTGGCATCGGCGGGCGCGGGTCTCTCGCAGAACCCCGGCATGCTGATCACCTTCCGTGTGGTCCAGGGCATAGGCATGGGCGGTCTGTCCGCCCTGGCTCAGATCATCATGGCCGCGATGATCTCCCCGCGTGAGCGCGGGCGGTACAGCGGCTACCTCGGCGCCACGTTCGCCGTCGCCACCGTCGGCGGTCCGCTGCTCGGCGGCGTCATCACCGACACGAGCTGGCTCGGCTGGCGCTGGTGCTTCTACGTCGGCGTCCCGTTCGCGATCATCGCGCTGATCGTGCTGCAGAAGACGCTGAAGCTGCCCGTCGTCAAGCGGGAGGGCGTCAAGGTCGACTGGCTCGGCGCGTTCCTCGTCGCCGCCGCGGCCTGCACCCTGCTGCTGTGGGTCACCTTCGCGGGTGACAAGTACGACTGGGTCTCCTGGCAGACCTACGCCATGGTCGGCGGCGCCATCGTGCTGGCACTGCTGTTCGTGCTCGTCGAGTCGAAGGCCAAGGAGCCGATCATTCCGCTGCGGCTGTTCCGCAACGGCACGATCTCGCTGGCCGCCATCGGCTCGCTGTTCGTCGGTATCGCGATGTTCGGCGCGACGGTCTTCCTCAGCCAGTACTTCCAGCTGGCGCGCGGCGAGTCGCCGACGATGGCCGGTGTCATGACGATCCCGATGATCGCGGGACTCTTCGTCTCCACCACCATCTCCGGTCAGATCATCACCCGCACCGGCAAGTGGAAGCGGTTCCTGATCGCCGGCGGCGTGCTGATGACGGCGGGCATGGGCCTGCTGGGCACCATGCGCTACGACACCGAGTACTGGCACCTGGCGATCTTCATGGCGCTGCTCGGACTCGGCGTCGGCATGATGATGCAGAACCTCGTGCTCGCCACCCAGAACCAGGTCAAGGCAGCCGACCTGGGCGCGGCCAGCTCCACGGTGAACTTCTTCCGTTCACTGGGCGGTGCGGTCGGCGTCTCGGCGCTCGGCGCCGTGCTCTCCACCCGGATCACCCACTACATGGAGGACGGCTTCGCCAAGCTGGGCATGAAGCCCGGCGCGACCGGCGGCTCCACCGGCGGGGGCGGCAGCGCGCTGCCCGAGGTCGACAAGCTGCCGGGCCCCGTGCGCACCGTCGTGGAGAGCGCCTACGGCCACGGCATCGGCGACATCTACCTGTACGCCGCGCCGATCGCGCTGCTGGCGCTGCTGAGCGTGCTGTTCATCCGCGAGGTCCCGCTGCGTACCACCTCGGCCAACGAGGCGGACGAGGACGACGCACGGCAGCCCGCCATGGCGACGGCCTCCGCGGGGGTCTCCGCACAGCCGGCCGACACACCGGCCGTCGAGCGCACGGCACCGCAGCCGATGGCCGGCACGCAGGCCGCACCGGCCGCCGTCGCCCAGCCGCAGTCCGCACAACCGGGGGGCGACACTCAGCAGTTCAGGGAGTACGCATCCATGGCCACAGCCCAGTCCCCGGCTCCGGTACCCACCAGCGGGTACGGGGTCTACGGCACCGTACGCAACGCCGACGGCATCGGTGTCGCCCGCGCGGCGGTCACGCTGATCTCGCTCAGCGGACGGCAGCTCGGACGCTCCGTCGCCCACGCCGACGGCTCCTACGGGCTGGACGCGCCGGGGCCCGGCTCGTACGTCCTGATCGCGGCCGCCGACGGTCACCAGCCGCAGGCGTCCACGATCGTGATCGGCGAGGGTCCCCTCAGCCACGACCTGCTGCTGTCGGGCACCAGCGGCCTGGCGGGCCAGGTGCGCGGGCTGGCGGACGGCGCGCCGGTGAGCGGCGCGATGGTCGTCGTCACCGACGTGCGCGGCGAGGTGCTGGCCACCGGCGTGACCGGCGACTCCGGCGACTACCGCTTCGACGAGCTGGTCACCGGCACCTTCACGCTCGCCGTGAACGCCGGCGGCTACCGGCCCACCGCGGTCCCGGTCGAGGTCCAGGGCCAGGGCGTGACCCGGCTCGACATCGACCTGGCGTCCGGGGCCCGGGTGACCGGCACCGTGCGCGCGGGTGCGCACCGCACCCCGCTGCAGGACGCGCGGGTCACGCTGGTGGACGCCGCCGGCAACGTCATCGCCACGTCCACCACCGGTGAGGACGGCGCCTACGCCTTCACCGACCTGGACGCAGGCGACTACTCGGTCATCGCCAGCGGGTACCCGCCCCAGGCGAACGCGCTGCGCGTGGCCGGACCCGGAGTGGACGCGTACGACATCGAACTGCACCACCCGGACGAGTGACCCCCCGGTCCGGACGGCGCGCGTCATCGAGCGGAGCGCGCGCCGTCGGGACCGGGCTGGGGAAGGGCCCCGGCCGCCCGGAGAACCGCACTGCGACCGCACAGCGAACCGCACGCGAGCGCGGGCAAGGGACGGCCCGCCGCCGAGGCGCCGGGGCCCGTCGTATGCGAGAAGGAGCAAGGAAGACATGACAGTCGGGGCAAGCGGAGCAGACGGCGCCCACGGCGCCGACCTCCCCGGGACAGGAGTCCCCGGGACGGGTGTCCCCGGGGCTGGCGCCCCGGGGGCGGGCGCCGGCGGCAGGGGCGCCGGCGGGGGCGGCGTGCGCGCACGCGTGCGGACCCGGGACGGCTGGGCGGTGCAGCACGCCGTGCTGACCGTCACCGACATGACCGGCAACCAGGTCCTGCGTGCCGAGGCCGACGACGAGGGGTTCGTGCGCAGCGCGGAGCCGCTGCCCGCGGGCCCGTACACGGTGATCGCCACGGCCGTCGGTTACGCACCGGCCGCCTCCACGGCGATGGTCACCGCCTCCGGGCGCGCGGACCTGGGCACCCTGGTACTCGCCCGGCAGGGCGGCGTCGAACTGCCGCCGCCCGGCGCCTGGACGATCGACCCGATGCACTCCACGGTCGCCGCCAGCGCCCAGCACCTGGGCATGACCAGCGTGCACGGCAGGTTCACCGAGTTCGGCGGCCGCATCGAGATCGCCCAGGACTCGGAGAAGTCGTCGGTGGAAGCCGTCATCAAGGCGGAGTCCATCAACACCGGCAACGACATGCGCGACCAGCACCTGCGCTCCGGGGACTTCCTCAACATCGAGACCTACCCGGACATCACCTACCGCAGCACGGGCGTCGACGTGGCAGGGCCCGACCGGTGGACGGTGCACGGACAGCTCGGTATGCACGGTGTCGTCCGCGACGTGGACCTGGACCTGACCTACCTGGGCACCGGGCCCGACCCGTGGGGCGGCGTGCGGGCCTCGTTCCGCGCCACCGCCGAACTGCGGCGCTCGGACTTCGCGATGAACTACAACCAGGTGCTCCAGGCCGGCATCGCGGCCGTCGGCACCACCCTCAGGGTCGACCTGGACATCCAGGCCGTCCAGGGGGAGTCACTGCCGTTCTGACGGCGAGCGGCCGGCGCCGGGGATCTCACGATCCCCGCCGGCCCTCACCGGTCCTCGGGGGACGGTGGCTGAGGCGGAATCACGGGCGTGGCCCGGCCCTGCGGGGCCGGGCCACGCCCTCCTCGCGTTCCGGCCTCGATACCGGCGATCACGCACTCCAGCGCGACACCGAAGTCCCGCTCGGCCACCGGATACACGGCCTCCGCACCGGCCGTGTACTCAGGACGCGCCCCCAGCGCCGTACGCAGCGCGTCGAAACAGTCCTGCGAACTGACCCCCGCCTCGCTGCACCGGCGGTTCCAGCTCTCCTCGACGGCCGCGTGCCCGTAGACGAACGAGAAGAGAGCCGCCAGCGCACCGTCCGCCTGCTGCTCGGGCAGCCCGGAACGCAGCAGCACCCGCCGCACCCCCAGCTGGAAACCCATCGCGCTCGGCCCGACGTTCAAGAAGCTGCCCAACGTGCCCGACGCCCACGGATGGCGGCGCAGCAGCCCGCGCAGCGCGAACGCCGCCTGCCGCAACTGCTCACGCCAGTCGGCGCCTTCGGCCTCCGCGTCCGGCACCTCCAGCTCACCCTCGACCGCGTCCAGCGCCAGTTCGAGCAGATCGTCCTTGCGATCCACGTACCAGTACACCGACATGGCCGTGACGCCCAGATCCGCGGCCAGCCGGCGCATCGAGAACCTCGCCAGCCCCTCGGTGTCCAACAACCGCACCGCCGCAGCCGTGATCTTCTCCCGGTCCAGCCCCTCCGTCTGCGACGCACCGGACGCCTTGCGCCGCGCCTCGGGCCGATCCTCCAGCCACACACTGGTCCTGCGCATCCGGCTGGTGCGGCTGCCGTCGCTCATGGCACGCCCTCCTTCGTGGGCCGGCCCGGCTCCAGAGCCGGTCTCAGGGGCGGAACGGGGCGGCAACAGCCCGGGGGAACCCGGACCGTTACCCCCTCGATGCTAATCCGTATCCGCCCCCTCATCCGCCTTCGGCGACCCGAATACTGCTATTCCGGATCCGGGCGGGCCGGCTACTCCACAGGTTGCGCGGGCTGCTCGGCAGGTTGCGTGAGCCGCTCGGCGGGTTGCGCGGGCTGCTCGGCGGGCTTGAGGACGTAGCCCGCGCCCCGCCGGGTGTGGATCATCCGCTCACGCCCCGCGTCCACCTTCCGCCGCAGGTAGGAGATGTAGAGCTCGACGAGGTTCGCTCGGTCGCCGGGTACGCCGAAGCCGTCGTTCCACACCCTGTCGAGGATCTGCGACTTGCTCAGCACCCGGCGCGGGTTGCGCATCAGGAAGCGCAACAACTGGAACTCGGTCGCGGTCAGCTTGATCGCGTCGCCACCGCGCCAGACCTCCCGCGTCTCCTCGTCCAGCGCAAGATCCCCGACGACGAGCAACGAGCCGCTCGCGCAGGCGCGTTCGCGCGCTCCGTGCGCCGTGCGCGCCGTGCGCGCGTCGCCCGCCCCGCCGACCGGAGGCGCCCCGCGCGCCGCGTCCGTCCCGTACCCGTGTCGCTGTACGCGCGGCGCCGCGGCCGCGCTGATTCCGCTCCGGCTCATCCCACCACCCTCGGGCAACAGCGTGAGAGGACTCTTGGCGGAATCTGTGATTCCGCTGAGAACGAGCCGGAGCACCCCTCGGTACGCGCACCCGTACCAGGCCCCCGTACCGGCGCCAGGAAACCGTAAGGCACCGACGGCGCCGGCCCACCGGGCCGCCTAGGGTCTCCCTGTGACAGCAGTCGTAGCAGCAATGATCACGGCCGTGGTCGGTGTTCTGGGCACCCTGTTCGCGCCCGTACTCACCCAGCGCATATCCGCACGGCAGCGCGCGGAGGAACGGGTCGAGAACGAACGGCTCCGCCGCTTCGAGGAGCGCCGCGCCGCCTACACGTCGATGAACCGCGCCTCCCGCCAGTTCAGCACCCTCCTCAAGGACGCCCTGCACCGCCTGCGCGACGGCGTCTACACCGACCACGAGCGCACGGCCCTGGAAGAGGCCCGCCTCGAGTACCGGGACGGCTACGCGGAAGCCCAGATGATCGTCCCCGAACGCGTACTGGAGGCGTCCCGCGCCGCCAACCGCGTCCTGGCCGAGGCCGACGGAGCGGTCAAACGCATCGACCGCGGCCGCCCCCTCGAAGGCGAGGACCCCGAGTCGGCCCGCCACACCCTCACCACCGAGGGCGACCCCAAGCTGGCCGCCATGCGCCACCTCATGCGCAGGGACCTGGGCGTGACCGGCTGAGCCCTGTGAGGCGCCCAGCCTCCGCCACCGGAACCCGCGCCGCCGTACAACACGAAAGAGCCCCGCTCCGACGATCCGGAGCGGGGCTCTTACCTGAGGTGCGCGCTCGGCAGGATTCGAACCTGCAACCTTCTGATCCGTAGTCAGATGCTCTATCCGTTAAGCTACGAGCGCTTGCTGTCCGGCTGTTTTCTTGCCGGTCGGCGTTGCGGGAACAACATTACATGACCTGCGGCCGGAGGCGAAATCCGTTTGTGATTGCCGTCCTGACCTGCGAAAACGATGGAACTGGGCGAAAACCCGTGCGGTGGCGCGGCACGTACGGCGGCGCACACGACGAAAGCCCCGGCCTGGGGCCGGGGCTTCGGTGATCACGCTGCGGATCAGAAGCGGAGGCTCCGGGATTTGAACCCGGGATGGGGGATCACCCCAAACCGCATTAGCAGTGCGGCGCCATAGACCAGACTAGGCGAAGCCTCCAGACACACTCGGCGCGCCCGAAGAGGCGGACGAGGTGTGTGCTGATGATGGCACAGCCTCGGGGGCTGTCTCCAATCGGCCCCTACCGTACTCGGTCGGCGGACCCCTGGGCAAAGCGTGAGGCCGGTCCCCTTGCTCTTCCTCTGTGCCATTTCCTCTACGGCCTCCGCGGCCTCCCGTCCCGCCCGGACGGCCAGGTGCCCGGACGGTGCGCGCCCGGACGGGTTCCGAGGCGCAACGGGGCGGCCGGGGCGGCGTTAACCCACAGGGGGGCGTACTCGCGGCGCCCCCTTCTCTCTCACCCCAAAGGACTGCGCGCCCCGTCAGCAGCGGGGGCGCCCCTCACTCGCTGGAGTCGCCCCATGCCGTGTCGTACCGCTCTTGCGCCGGCCGCCCTGGTATCCACCGCGGCGAGTCTTCTGTTCCTCGCCGGCGCTCTCTCCGCTGCCCCGGCGGTGGCCCCAGAAGCGTCCGCCGCCGTCCGGCCCGCCGACGAGCTCACCTTCACCGTGTCGGACAGCGGCACGTCGCACGACGGGTCGTACACGCTGCGGTGCCACCCCTCGGGTGGGGATCACCCTGCGCCGCGGCAGGCCTGCGCGGCACTCGACCGGGCGACCTCGCAGGGCGAGAACCCCTTCGAACCGGTGTCCGCCGACGCCACGTGCACGCTGGTCTACGGCGGTCCGGCGACCGCCCGGGTGACGGGCACCTGGCACGGTCGCGACATCGACGCCAGGTTCAAGCGGGCCAACGGCTGCGAGATCGCGCGGTGGAACAGCCTCGTACCCGCCCTCCCCCGGACCGCCTGAGACCTCCCCTTCGCCGAAGACCATCCCCCTGCGGGGCGCCTGCGATCGTCCCCCGCGCCGAAAACCGTCCCTCTGCGGGCCACCTGAGACCGTCCCTGCGCACCGCCTCCAGCCCCTCACTCGTAAGGGGCGTCCTAAGGGGCGTCCGAGGTCCCTCTCGGTCCCCTCGTACGGGCCGTGGGAGACCGCCCCGCGCGGCCCGCACAGGCGGCGGCCCGCCACGTCCACAGCCCGCCGTTTCGGCGGTTGCGGGCGGGTCCGCCGTGGGGCCTTCGCGGCCGGTGCTTGTGCGGGACACGGGTGGGTCCCGTGCATCCGCCGCCGCGCTCATCACCGCGGCCCGTAGACTCCCCCCTAGTGACACGCCCGGGGCGAACGGCAGACTGGCAGCCGTGACCTGACCGGACCAACAGGGAAGAAACGGGCGGAAGGTCACGAGCACGTGAGGTCAGCAGGAGGGAATTGTCGCCGTGAGCAGCAGGCCATCCCGAGGCGCTGCTCGCCTCGCCGCCATACTCGACGCCCTGCCCGACGCGCTGCTCCTGGTGAACTGCAACGGCACGGTGGTGAACGCCAACGCCATCGCGCTGGAGGCCTTCGAGACGCCGGGGACGGCGCTCGTGGGGCGCGGACTGCTCGACCTGTTGCCCGAGTTCGACTCGAAGCGCATTCCGGGCTCGATGCGCCGCCCCGACGAGGCCGAACAGGCGCAAGGCCGCCAGAAGCCGACCCGGATGGTCGCGCGGCGCACGGACGGCACCGAGTTTCCGGTCGAGGTGACCAGCGCGAACCTTGAGGACGGACGGACGCCCTACGCCTCCGCGATCGACGCGGCGTTCGCCGACCATCCGAGAGGCGCCGGGTACACGGGCGACGAGTTGCTGATGCTCGTCGTGCGGGACCTGACGGGCACCCTGGACACCGAGGCGGAACTGGCGCGCCAGCAGCGGCAGACCGAGATGATCCTGCGCGCCGCCTCCGAGGGCGTCGTGGGGGTGGACACGGCGGGCCGCGTGGTTCTCGTCAACCCCGCGGCCGCGCACATGCTCGGTTACCGCGCCAGCGATCTGGGCGGTCAGGAGCTGCACCCGCTGGTGCACCACTCCCGTCCGGACGGGGCGCCACTGCCGTTCGAGGAGACCCCGCTGGCCGACACCCTGCGCTCGGGCCGCAAGCACCGGGTGCGGGCGGGGCAGGTGCTGTGGGCGAAGAACGGCCACGCGGTGGCGGTCGATATGACGACGGCTCCGGTACGGGACGGCGATCAGCTGGTCGGTGCGGTGCTGACGTTCGCGGACCGCCGTCCGTACGACGCGGTCACCGCGCGTCAGAAGCAGTTGCGCGCCGTTCTGGAGGAGTCGCTGCGCGGACCGCTGGAACAGTTGCGCGAGGAGCTGGCGTCCCTGACGTCCGATCCGGCGGCGCAGCTGTGGCCCGAGGCGAACCAGATCCTTCACCACCTTTCCGCCGGCTATGCCCGGATGACCACGCTCGTCGACAACGTCCTGGGCTACCAGCGGCTGGACGCGGGGCAGGAACGGCTGAGGACCGAGCCGGTGCCCATGGACGCCGTCGTTTCCGCGGGGGTCGAGGGCGCCATCGAGCTGATCGGGCCCGGGCGCGCCCAGTTCGCCGTGCACGCGCCGCCGATCGAGGCAGAGGTCGATCCCGAGCGCCTCGCTGTCGCGCTGGCGCACCTGGTCGCGGACGTGGCCGGGGTGGACGCGACGGGGCGTGCGCAGTCCGCGCCGCCGCCCGGCGCCGACCCGACGATCGTGGTCGCGGCGGCCCAGCGCGGCGAGGTCGTCCGCATCGAGGTGCGCGGCCCGTACGGCGGCGGGAGTCCGGTGCACGAGCCGCTGGTGCGCGGCATCGTCACGCAGCACGGCGGCGTGCTGCAGACGCACGAGGTGCCCGGCTCGTCGGGCGGCAGCGCGTACGTGCTGGAGGTCCCGGTCAAGGCCGTCGGCAACACGGCGCGCCCCTCCGGCGCCCGCGCCCGCCGCGACGGCGGCGGCGCGAACGGGACGGACGGTACGGGGAGTACGAGTACCGCGGGCAGGAGCGCGGACGGTGCGGTCGGTGCGACCGGCTCGGGGGGATCGGACAGTACCGCCGGTGCCGGCCGGGGCGGCAGTCACGCCCGAGGGGGCCCACGCCTCCAGGAACAGGCCGCCGCCGGTGGCGGTGAGGGCGGTTTCGGGGTGCCCCGCGTCGTGCAGGGCAGCGAACACGGCGAAACGACGGTCATGCCCATGCCAGTCGCGCGGATGCGCGGAACGGACGGGCCCGAAGGGCCCGAGGGACGCGACGGGCCCGAGGGACGCGACGGGCCCGAGGGGCGCGGCCAGAGCGGTCCGGCGACGCATCAGCACCCGGACGGCGCGCCAGGCGGCCACCAGCAGCCGCCGCAGCCGTCGCGCTTCCCGGGCCCGGCGGCCGACGGCCCCGCTCCGGACGCCGCGGGGGACGCCCGTACGGGCAGGGAGCAGCAGGGTGGCCGGGCTCCGGCAGCCGCCCTGGAGCCGGTACGCGATCCGCGCCAGGTCGCGAACACGGGCGGCCATGTCCCCGATCCACGCCAGAGCCTCGAACTGGGGCCCGGGCCGTCCACACCGCCAGGCGGCGGTCCACCGATGCCCGGTGACGGCCCGATGCCCGGTGACGGCCCGATGCCCGGTGACGGCCCGTCGGCGCCCGGGGACGGCCTGCCGGCGCTCGGCGGCCCGTCCGCGCACGACCGCGTCGGTGCAAGCGCGCAGTCCGAGTTGAGTCCGGTCCGGGTGCCGGGGCGCGAGCCGCAGCCTGGCCCGTCGGGCGTCCCCGCCTCGGGGCCCGGTGCGCCGGGCGATCCGCACTCCGGCCCGGAAGCCGCCACCCCACCTGGCTGGGGCTCCGGAACGGGTGCCGGGGTCGCGGCCGAACCGAGTGCGCCGACTGACCCGAACGCGTCGGTCGATACGGGAACACAGACCGGCCCGAACGCGTCCGCCGGGGCAGGCGCCGCGGCCGACCCGAGGGCCGTTTCCGTCGCTGCACCGGGTGCCCCTGAGACCCTCGGTGCCCCTGGGATCCCCGGGGCGCGCGTTCCCGCGCAGGAAGGTCCCTTCGAGGGGCCGTTCGAGGGTCCGCACAACGACGCCGCGCCAAGCGTGCCCCGGCCCACGGGGCGGCGGCGCGGCCGGCCGAGTCCGGACGAACAACTGCCCGACCAGTCCGCCGCCGGTACCGAGGGCGCGGCTGCCCGCGACGCCGCGGGCCCCCTCGCGCTGCCGCCCGTACCCGCCCAGAGCAGGGGGCGGCGCGCCCGGCGCGCACTGGCCGAGCCCGCCGAGGGGGCGGCCGCCCCGGCCTCCGCAGGCAGGGAAGAGGCCCCGCATCCGGGGCAGGTCCCGCCGCCCACCACGAGCGTCGCAGACGAGTTCGCCGGCGAAGCGGACGAGTTCGCCGGCGAAGAGGTGGCGCACGGGTCCGAGGCGGGCGAACTGTCGGCTGCCGGTGGCGGGCGCAGGGCGCGGCGCATCGCCGCGGCTCGCGCGCGGGCGCAGGCGGAGGCCGAGGCACAGCAGGGGCCACGACATGCCCCGTTCGCGCTTCCACCCGCCCCCACTCCGGACGCCTCCGTTTCCTCTGCTGAGGCTTCCGCACTGACGACGGCGCCCCTTGCTCCGGAGGCCACCGCACCGCAGCCCACCGCGTCGGACTCCGCGGGGCAGCAGGCGCTGGACGCCGCCGGGCAGCAGGCGCTGGGCACCGGCGGGCAGCAGGCTGCTGAGGAGCCGACGGGCGCCGCCGCGGGGCACGCCGAGGACGACACGGACTCCGCGGACTCCGAGGGCGCCCAGGAGGCGGGTCGGGCCCAGCGGCCTGAGCACTCGGTGGTCGCCGCCAGCCCGATCCTGGGTGGCGGCCCGCCTCCCCAGCAGCCCCAGCCGTCCCAGCCGCCGCAGGAGACGCAGGAGACGCACGGGACGCGGCCCGGTGGGTACAGGGACGTGGATCACGGGCCGCGCGTGCGGACGCTGGGCCAGGGCGTGCCGTTCACCGAACGCATGGCCGAGCAGGCGGCGCAGCAGTGGCCGGGCCCGCAGGCCTCGGCACCGTCGGCTTCCTCGGCCATACCGTCCACCCCTTCCACCCCCGCGCCCCCGCCCGGCTCGGGTCGCCGCCGGAAACTGGCCACCCCGCAGGAACGCTCGCACGGTGGGCCCGCCCAGCCGGGGCCTGTGCCGTCGGGGTTGGAGCCGTCGGGGTCGGAGCCGTCGGAGGCGGGGCAGCCGCAGCCCGCCGCCCACCCCGCCCCGCCCGAGGCCTGGACGCCCGGGCCGGGAGCCGCGGGTCCCGAGCAGGGCACCCCGTGGACGGCCGCCGGGGGCGGACCGCTCCCCGCGGAGGCCGGGCAGCACTCGACCGCCCCGAGCACCGGTGCGCCACCGCAGGTCCCGGGCCCGCAGCCGCAGGCCACCGGGCCGGGCCAGGTCGCGGACTCCGCGCCCGCTCCCACGCCGCCGCAGGCGGGCGCCGCGGCGCAGCACCAGCCGCTGCCCCAGCCTCAGCAGCAGCCGCAGCCGTCGTCTCTTCCCGGGCCGCTGCCGGGCGCGTACGAGCCGCACCGTCGCGCGGGCGGCGAGGACGTGGCGGAGGGTCCTGAGCCGTTGGACGGTCCTGACAGTCCCGTCGCGGTGACGGACGGCCGTGGTCCCGGAGGCGCGCCGCAGGCCATGGACGACGAGTTGCCGCCCGAGCCGTTGGACAATCCGCGGCGGCTGCTGGTCTGGCCGGAGCCGGACGTCTCCACGCAGCAGGCGCTCTCCGACCGGGGATACCGTCCGGTTCTCGTGCGCTCGCGCGAGGAGGTGGACGCGCAGATAGCGGCCTACCCGGCGGCGCTGTTCGTCGATCCGCTGACGGGTCCGATCACCAGGACGGCGTTGCAGTCCCTGCGTACGGCTGCGGTGGCGGCCGAGGTTCCGGTGCTGGTGACGGCCGGGTTGGGACAGGCGACGCGGGAGGCGGCGTTCGGCGCCGATCCCGCGGTGCTGCTCAAGGCGCTCTCCCCGCGGGACAGCGAGCAGCATCCGCCCCGGGTGCTGCTGGTCGAGGAGCGGCAGGCCATCGCGGCGGCGTTCGCGGCGACGCTGGAGCGGCGCGGGATGCGGGTCGCGCACGCCCCGACGGACTCGGAGGCGGTCAACATCGCGGCGCAGGTGCGTCCGAACCTCGTGGTGATGGATCTGATGCAGGTGCGGCGCCGTCGTGCGGGCATCATCGACTGGCTGCGGGTGAACGGGATGCTGAACCGCACCCCGTTCGTCGTCTACACCTCGGCCGACCTCGACCCGAGTGAGCTGCCGGGGCTGGCCTCAGGTGAGACGGTGCTGTTCCTGGCGGAGCGTTCCACCAACGCGGAGGTGCAGGCGCGGATCGTCGACCTGCTGACGAAGATCGGCGCGAACTGAGCGGACGCCCTCCAGGTGTGCGGGGCCGGCCGCGCACACCCGGAGGGCCGGGCTCAGAGGGTGGTCACTTCCAGCTCCCCCGCCGCGTACTGTCCGCGCAGCACCTTCTTGTCGAACTTGCCGACGCTCGTCTTCGGTACGGACGGGAGGGTGACCCAGCGTTCGGGGAGCTGCCAGCGGGCGACCGTCTCCCCGAGGAAGGCGCGCAGCCGCTCGTACGGGACGGGTTCGGTGCCCTCCTTGAAGACGACAGCGGCCAGCGGGCGTTCGCCCCACTTCTCGTCGGTGACGGCGACGACGGCGGCCTCGAGAAGAGCCTCGTGCGCCATCAGCGCGTTCTCCAGGTCGACGGAGGAGATCCACTCGCCGCCGGACTTGATGACGTCCTTGGCGCGGTCGGTGAGGGTCAGGTAGCCGTCCGGGCTGATGACGCCGACATCGCCGGTGCGCAGCCAGCCGTCGGGGCTGAACTTCTCCGCGGGGCGCAGCGGCGGTTCGTCGACGCCCCCGAAGTAGGCGTCGGCGATCCACGGGCCGCGCACCTCCAGCTCACCGGGCGACGCGCCGTCCCAGGGCGCGAACCCGCCGCCGGGCGCGGCCAGCCGGGCCTCCACGCCCGCGGGGAACCGGCCCTGGGTGACCCGGTAGGGCCACTCGTCCTCCGGGCTGAGACCGCCGGGCGGGTGGGCCAGGCTGCCGAGCGGTGAGGTCTCGGTCATGCCCCAGGCGTGAATGACGCGTACGCCGTGCAGCTCCTCGAACGCCCGCATCATGCTGGGCGGACAGGCGGAGCCGCCGATGGTGACCGTCTTGAGGGAGGAGATGTCGCGGGGCGTGGCGGCCAGCTCGCCCAGCAGGCCCTGCCAGATGACGGGCACCGCCGCGGCGTGCGTGGGCCGCTCGGCCGCGATCATCTCGGCGATCGGCCCGGGTTGCAGGAACCGGTCGGGCAGCAGCAGGCCGACCCCGGTCATGAAGACGGCGTGCGGCAGGCCCCAGGCGTTCACGTGGAACATGGGCACCACAGGCAGCGTGGTGTCCGCGGTGGTCAGGCCCATGGAATCGGCCATGTTGACCTGCATGGAGTGCAGGTAGACCGAGCGGTGGGAGTAGACGACGCCCTTGGGGTCACCGGTCGTTCCCGACGTGTAGCACATGGCGGCCGCCGTGCGCTCGTCGATGTCGGGCCAGTCGTAGCTGGTGGGGCGTCCGGCCAGCAGCTGCTCGTAGTCGTGCACGCGGGGCGCGCAGCCCTCCAGTACGGACGTGTCGCCCGGCCCGACGACGACCAGGTGTTCCACCGTCTCCAGCTGGGGGAGCAGCGGTGCGAGCAGGGGCAGCAGGGTGCCGTTGACCAGGATGACGCGGTCGGCCGCGTGGTTGGCGATGAAGACCAGCTGCTCGGGGGGCAGGCGCAGGTTGAGGGTGTGCAGCACCGCGGCCATGGAGGGGATGGCGAAGTAGGCCTCCACGTGGGCGCTGTTGTTCCACATGAGCGTCGCGACCCGGTCTGCGGGGCGGACGCCCAGCTCGTCCCGCAGGGCGTGCGCGAGCTGCGCGGCGCGCTCGCCGGTCGCGCGGAAGGTCGTGCGGTGCGGTTCCGCGTCACCGGTCCAGGTGGTGATCCGCGCGTCACCGTGGACGGTCGTTCCGTGGCGCAGGATGCGCGAGATGGTCAGCGGTACGTCGTCCTGCATCGTGCTCAGCACCGGGGCCTCCCGAGGTACGGCGGTTACGCGGAGCGAGCGCACGGCACGCACGACGGGCCGAGGGCGCTTACGTGCGAGTAATGCGCTGGTTCCGCGGAAGCCTGCCACCGACCGGGCGGTATGTCACGGGGTCGCGCTGCTCAGGCTGCCAGGGGTGCCTCTCCGAGCGCGCCGTCCGGCAGCAGGTGCGGCCCGCGGGCGCGCGGCACACCTGCGTGCGCCACCTCCGCCTCGCCGCGCGCCTCCGCGGGCTTCCCGCGTTCCGGGCGTTCGGGGCATTCGGAGCGCTCCGGGCGTTCCGGGCGTTCCGCATGGCTCTCCGCCCGGATGTCCGCCACCAGCTGCGGGTCCTCCCTCAGCTTGGCCAGGGCCCGGGAGACGGCGCTCTTGACCGTGCCGACGGAGACGCCGAGCACCTCGGCCGTCCGTATCTCGCTCAGGTCCTCGTAGTAGCGCAGCACCACCATGGCGCGCTGCCGCGCCGGCAGCTTGAGCACGGCCCGCCACATCGCGTCCCGTACGGCCTGCTGTTCGGCCGGGTCGGGCTGGGGCAGCGGATCGGGCTCGGGCAGCTCGTCGCAGGAGAACTCGTCCACCTTGCGCCTGCGCCACTGGGAGGTGCGCGTGTTGACCAGCGCCCTGCGGACGTAGCCGTCCAGCGCACGATGGTCGGCTATCCGGTCCCAGGCCAGGTAGGTCTTGGCGAGCGCCGTCTGGAGCAAGTCCTCGGCGTCGCTGGGGTTGGCCGTCAGGGACCGGGCGGTGCGCAGCAGCACCGGGCCGCGGGCCCGCACGTACGAGGTGAAGGTGAGTGGTGATCCCCCGGAGCCTGGCGGCATCGCAGGGGACCCCGCGTGCGTCGTGGAGGTGGTCCGGGGAGTCCGAACTGTCCCAGGCGTGGTCATGGCATCCACGCTAGGAGCAGCCCGCCCTCCCCGGATCGCCCCAAGGTCCCGAAGCCGCGTCCGCCTCAGGGTGTAGGGGTGGTGGTATCTACACCTCCTGAAGGTGGAGAGCGTCCGCCGACGGGATCAGGGGCGCCTCGGGGGCGCCCCCGCACCCGGGTGCCGTCCCCTCATCCGACGACGGCGACGGGCGCGTCCACCAGGTTGTGGTCCACGGTCACCGTGTGCCCTCCGTACGTGCGCTTCACGTTGCCCGTGTGCTGGTGGATACGACGGTGCGGCTGCCACGCCTTCGGGTTCAGATTGCGCTCCTTGTCGAGGGAGGCGGGCACGTGCCACCGCGCGAACCAGACGGCCGTGGGCAGCCCGCGCGCCCCCGCTGCGCGGGCCTTCTCCAGGTGCGCGATGCCGTAGTTGGCGCTGCTGTAGAAGCCGGCGACGTACCCCTGTGCGCGTACCGCGCTGTTCCAGCCCTGGATGAAGCGCAGGGTGGTGTTGGCACAGCTCTTCTTCTTGTAGCGGTAGGCCTCCATGTCGAGGTAGAGGGCGCTGTTCTTGGCCATGCCGAGCTGCTGCGCACTGCGCACCGCGTCCTGCCCCTCCTGCCGGCCCAGCCCGTAGGGGTCCTTGGTGTCCATGCGGAACTTCTGCTTGTTCTTCGCGATCACGCAGGGCGCCTGGGAACCGACGTAGACGGGCAGCAGTTTCCAGCCCTGCTTGTCGACCTCGGTGACCCACTCGGCGCTCAGATGCTTCTGTTTCGGGCAGGCGCGGCCGCGTCCGCCGATGTAGACGCCGACGGCCCCGAACGGGGAGGGCCCCTTCCACGCGCGCATGGTGGCGGCGGACGGTGCCTGGCAGGTGTCGAAGGCGTCCCCCTTGAAGATCTGCGCCCCGAAGTCGCGCGGATCGCCCGTCACCAGCGACGGCTGGTCGGCCGGTACGCCGGGGGCGCCCGGCGCGTTCGGGTCGGCGGGAGCGTCGGGCGCGCCGGGGTCGGTCAGCGCCGTCCGGGGGTCGGCAGGGTCCACGGGCGGCACGGCGGTCCCCTCCGTACCGGGCGGCGCGGGGGTTCCCTCCGTACCAGGCGGCGCGGGGGTTTCCTCCGTACCGGGTGGCGCGGTGGGTGCCTCGGAGCCGGGGGGTGCGCCACCGGGGTCGGGGGGCGGGGACACGGGTCGCCGGGTCGCGGTGGCGTTGGAGGGGGCCGGGACGGGCTCCGCACCGGCGGCCGGGAGCACGCCGCTGGTCAGTGCGGCGGCGAGCCCGGCCGAAAGGAGAGCCACTCGTCGCATCATCGGATTTGTCGTCGCCATGGGGCGAGTGAACGAGTCCCGCCGCGGCGAGCCGCACAGGCGCGCCCACCGGCTGCGGGGATTCAGCCGTCTGGGTCCGTCCCGCCACCTACCGGGTCAGCACCAGCCCGGAGGTGGGGACGCCCGTGCCCGCCGTCACCAGCACCCGTGCACATCCGTCAACCTGGTTGACGGATGTCCCACGGAGCTGCCGCACGGCCTCGGCGATGCCGTTCATGCCGTGCAGATAGGCCTCGCCCAGTTGGCCGCCGTGCGTGTTGAGGGGCAGCACTTCCTCGGCGACGAACGCGGCACCCTCCCCGCGCCCGCAGAAGCCGAACTCCTCCAGCTGCATGAGCACGAACGGGGTGAAGTGGTCGTAGAGCACCGCCACATCCATCTCGGCGGGGCTCAGCCCGCTGGTGCGCCACAGCTGGCGCGCCACGACGCCCATCTCGGGGAGCCCGGTCAGCTCGTCACGGTAGAAACCGGTCATCTGTTCCTGCCCGCGACCCGCCCCCTGGGCCGCCGCCGCGACCAGTGCGGGACGGTGCCGCAGCCCGCGCGCCCGTTCCGGCGAGGTGACCACCAGGGCCTGTCCGCCGTCCGTCTCCTGGCAGCAGTCCAGCAGCCGCAGCGGCTCGACGATCCAGCGCGAGGCGGCGTGCTGCGCCAGGGTGAGGGGCTTGCCGTGGAAGTAGGCGGCGGGGTTGGTGGCGGCGTACTTGCGGTCCACCACGGCGACGTGCCCGAATGCCTCCGGAGTGAGTCCGTAGGTGTGCAGATAGCGCTGCGCCGCCATGGCGACCCAGGAGGCGGGTGTCAGCAGCCCGAAGGGCAGCGACCAGCCCAGCGCCGCCCCTTCGGCCGAGGGTTCACGCTGCTGCACACCGGCGCCGAAACGCCGCCCGGAGCGCTCGTTGAACGCCCGGTAGCACACCACCGTCTCGGCCAGCCCGCAGGCGACCGCGAGCGCCGCCTGCTGAACCGTGGCGCACGCGGCGCCCCCGCCGTAGTGCACCCGTGAGAAGAACGACAGCTCTCCGATACCGGCCGCCTGTGCGACGGTGATCTCCGGGCTGGTGTCCATCGTGAAGGTGACCATGCCGTCGACGTCGCCCGGAGTCAGCCCCGCGTCGTCCAGCGCGGCGCGCACCGCCTCGACGGCGAGGGCGAGTTCGCTGCTTCCCGAGTCCTTGGTGAACGGGGTCGCGCCGATGCCGACGACGGCCGCTCGTCCACCGAGCGTGTCGGCCGCGTGCAGGCTCATGAGGAAGCCCCCTTCCGGTCGGCGGGAGAGACGCCCTTCCGGTCGGCAGGGGAGGTGCCCTCCTGGTCGGCCGCCGTGCGGAGGGTGACGGTGACCGTGCCGGTGACGTGGTTGCCGAGCCGGCCTGCTCCCCGTACGGCGACCTCGACGGTGACCGACTCCGCGCCGGGAGCGTCCGGTGCCGGAGGGGTGACGGCGGTGACACGTCCGGACAGTGCGAGGGTGTCGCCCGGATAGGCCGGGACGCCCAGCCGGATGGCGACCTTGCGCAGGACTGCGTGCGGGCCTGCCCAGCCGGTGACGTAGCGGCCCACCAGACCGTTCGTGGTCAGGATGTTCATGAAGATGTCGGGAGAGCCCTTCTCCCTGGCGGCCTCGGCGTCGTGGTGGACGTCCTGGAAGTCGCGTGAGGCCAGCGCGCCGGAGACGATGAGTGTGCGCGTCACGGGTATCTCCAGCGGCGGCAGCGGTTCGCCCTCGCGAGGGTTCACTTCTCCTCCCTCCATTCGGCGTCCCTGGCGGGCACCGCCAGCGCCTCTCCGAGCGCGGCCAGCAGCGCCCCCGGGGAGCCCAAAAAGGCGTCCAGTTGGCGGCCCCACAGGAAGTGCCGGTGCACGGGGTGGGTGACGTCCGCTCCGACGCCACCGTGCAGGTGCTGCCCCGTGTGGACGACCCTGCGGCCCGCCTCGGCGGCCCACCACGCGGCGGTCAGCGCATGCGTGTGCGCGGGCAGACCTGCGTCGTACCGCCACGCCGCCTCCAGGCAGGTGACGCGGATCGCCTCGATGTCCAGGTGCGCGTCGGCGGCGCGCAGTTGCACCGCCTGGTTGGTCGACAGGGGACGGCCGAACTGTTCGCGCTGCGACGTGTGGGCCACCACGTGCGCCAGGGACCCGGCGCACACGCCAGCCTGGACCGCCGCGAAGACCGTACGGGCGGCCCCGAGCGTCCCCTCGTACACGCCACCGTGCCGGACGCCCGGACCGCCCTCGAGCGGCTCCCCCCGGGCCCCGGACAACTCCAGGCGTCCCGCCGCCCACGGTGCCGTCGTCTCGACCGCTGCGACTTCGGCCGCTCGCTGGTCCTTCGGTACGAGAAAGAGGCGCGGCGCGCCGCCGGAGGCCTGCCGTACGGGCACCAGCACGTGGGTGGCCGCCCGCAACCAGGGAACGACCGGCACCACCCCCCACAGCCGCCCGTTCTCGTCGACCCGCGGCGCGGGATTTTCTTCCGCCCTCCGCCCGGCCGGCGCGCACGAGGCCCCCGCGGACGGGGCCCGGGTGAAAGAGGGAAGCGCGCCGGTCGCCACCACGGTGCCGTCCCGCAGTCCGGGCAGCAGGCGGGCACGCTGTTCGTCCGTGCCGTACGCCGCGACAGGCAGCAGTCCGAACGCGCAGGTGGCCGCCAGCGGGATCTGTGCCGTGCGCCTGCCCTGCTCCTCCAGGACGAGTGCCAGGCCCACCAGGCCGACCTCCTCTGCCGCGGCGAGCAGGCCCGCGCCGCACAGCGTCTTCCACACCACGGGATCGGTGCCGGTGCCGAGCGCGGTGAGGCGCTCGTGCGTGGACAGGTCGTCGAGGATGCCGGCCGCCAGGTCGCGTGCCGCCGTCTGCTCCTCCGTGGGCGTGAAGTCCATCAGGTGGCCGCCTGCTGGGGTGCCGGCCGGAAGACGGGCAGTTCGAGCGCGTCGTCCACCCGCAGGAACTCCAGCTCGACCGGCATCCCGATGCGCACCTCGTCGCAGGGGACGCCGACGAGGTTGCTGACGATCCGGAACCCCTCGGCCAGCTCCACGAGCACCACCGCGTACGGCGGGTCGAACGCCGGGAAGGGCGGGTGGTGCATGACGACGTACGAGTAGACGGTGCCGCGCCCGGCCGACTCGACCGCCGACCACCGCGGCGACCCGCAGGCGTTGCAGCCGGGCAGCCACGGGAAGCGCGGTGCCGCGCAGGCGTCGCAGCGCTGGAAGAGCAGCCTGTGCGCGGCCACGCCCTCCCAGAAGCCGGCGTTGTCCCGGTTGACGACGGGCCGCGGACGGCGGGGCGTTCCCGAAGAGGCCGCCGCCGCGCGAGACGTGGCTGAAGGAGACGTTGCCGGGCGGTACTTGAGGATGCGGAAGCGGTGGGTGCCCGCCGTCGCCCCGTCGACGCGTACGTCCATGCGGGTCGTCACGAAATAGCCGGTTCCCAGCTTGGTCGTCTTGCGCGGTGAGACCGACTCGATCAGCGTGTCGCACGTGACCTCGTCCCCGGGGCGCAACGGCTGCGCGTACTCCTGTTCGCAGTCGGTCGCGACCACGGAGGTGAAGCCGGCGTCGTCCAGCGCGCCCAGCAACGCGTCGTACGCCCCCGTGCGGTCCTCACGCGCCGCGAGCCCGGCCATCGTCCAGACCTGGAGCATCGTCGCCGGCGCGGAACCGTCGGGCGGCACCGGGTGGCCCAGCGCCTCGCACCAGTGCCGGATCATCGGGGCGTTCACGGCGTCGCGGCCACGCACCGGGGCTCCGGCAGGACGTCCCTCGTAGCCGCGCAGCAGGTCGCAGAGCGCGTCATGGTCCTTGGGGGAAGCGTGCCGCGCCTCCACTGCGGAACCGGGCCCGGACGCGTCCCCCGACGCGGGCCCGGGCGGGGGCTCGGACACGGACCGTGGCGTGGGCCCGTCTGTGCCGCTCATCGCCGCCTCCTGACCATCCCGAGCCGCATCGTCGCGACGATCTCCCGCTGGACCTCGCTCACCCCGCCGCCGAAGGTGTTGATCTGCGCGGCTCTGTTCATCCGTTCGACCTCGCCGTCCGCGAACGCGCCCGGCGAGCCGGCGCGCACCGTCCCGGCCTCGCCCAGCACCTCCTGGCACAGCGCGTGGACCGCGACGGTGCTCTCCGTGCCCGCGACCTTCACCCCGCTGGCGTCACCGGGGGTGAGCGTCCCCGCGCCGACGTCCTGGACGAGCCGCCAGTTGAGCAAGCGGGTCGCCGCGAGGCGGGCATGCGCCTCCGCGAGCCGCGCCCGCACCCAGGGTTCGCCGATCAGGCCGGTCTCGCGTACGTGCGCGAGCACGGCGTGGTAGTGGTCCTCGGCCTGCATGCCGAGCGCGGCGAGCGCCACCCGTTCGTGGTTGAGCTGGTTGGTGATCAGGCCCCAGCCGCTGTTCTCCTCGCCGACCAGGGCGCCGTCGGGCAGCCGTACGTCGTCGTAGTAGGTCGCCGTGGTCGTCAGCCCGCCGACCGTCTCGATGGGCGTCCACGAGAACCCGGGTGCGTCGGTGGGCACGAGGAGGATCGAGATGCCCTTGTGCTTGGGCGCGCCGGGATTCGTGCGGCAGGCCAGCCAGATCCAGTCGGCCTGCTGGGCGTTGCTGGTGAACGTCTTCGCGCCGTCGACGCGCCAGCCGCCGTCGGGGGTGCGCACCGCGCGGGTGCGCAGTGAGGCGAGGTCCGTGCCCGCCTCCGGCTCCGTGTAGCCGATGGCGAAGACGAGTTCGCCGCTGAGGATGCCGGGCAGGAAGAACGCTTTCTGCTCCGCGGTGCCGTACTTCATCAGCGTCGGGCCGACGGTGTTGAGGGTGACCATCGAGACGGGCGCCCCCGCGCGGTAGGCCTCGTCGAAGAAGACGAACTGTTCGTCCGGGCCCCGCCCCTGGCCGCCGTACTCGACGGGCCAGCCGAGGCCGAGCAGCCCGTCGGCCCCGATCCGGCGCAGCAGTGCGCGCTGCGGGGCCTCGCTGCCGTCCGGCGGGCGTAACGCGCGGAAGTAGGCGCGCAACTCGGCACGGAGGGCGCGTTGGCGAGCGGTCGGGGCGAGTCGCATTTCCTGACTGTCCGTCAGAAACGCGCACGCTGTCAACCGTCCGTCCGCGCACACGACCGCGCGCCCGCGAACGGATTCGCGGGCGCGCGGCCTCAGCCCATCCCCATGAACGCCCGGCCCGTCAGGCCGGCAGGGCGCTCAGCCGGTCACCACAGGTTGTGGAAGACGACGGTGGTGGTCTCGTTGTGCGTCACGTTGGTCTGGTCCACGTCCGCACCGTTGCCGTTGACGGTGGCGTTGTTGGCGTTGTTGGTGTTGTTGCCGTCGCCCACGGCGCCCTGCACCTGCGAGCTGGAGCTCGCGTTGGAATTCGATCCGTCGTCCGCGAGAGAGCCGTTGTCCGCGTACGCCACGCCGGACATGACGGCGACGGCGAACGGAAGGGCGGCGGCGGCCGCGATGACGCGGGCGGTACGGATGCGTGCCATGTTCAATCCTCCAGGAACCGTGAGTGCGCCACGAGAGCGCTCTGCACCGTAAGTGCCTTTGCGCCGCCTGCAGTTGGCCGACTGCGAGGCGGTCTGGCTGTACGACGTCGCGGATCCAGAGTTGCCCAGCGCACTCGGCGTGAACCCCTACTGACGGGTGGTTTCCCCCGCAAGTATGACGACGTGTCGATAAACCCCCCGTACGCCCCCGACCCCGGCCTTCCACCCCGTGCTCCCCCGCGCTCACCTCTCCGCGCACACACGGCCGCTCGCGCCCCCGCTCACGTCTCCGATACGTGTCCCGCCGGGTCTCGGAATGCGCACCGCTACGCCCCGCAGGGCTGTTCTCCCGCCCTTTCCCCAGCAACGAGCTCCCCGGGGCCACAGGCCTCCTCGCTCGTCGGAGCCCCCCTGCGCGCGAAACCGAGACATCCTCTGTCTGGTGTCTCCACACGGCTCCGCTGTCGCGGCCCGCACACGGCGAAGGGGCACCACCGCGCGGTGGTGCCCCTTCGGTGAACCGGGCCTCTACTGAGGCGACGGCTTCCCGGACTGCGGAGGCGGTGGGATTTGAACCCACGGAGGTGTCGCCACCTCTACGGTTTTCAAGACCGCTCCCTTCGGCCGCTCGGGCACGCCTCCCCGCACCGCCGGTACAGGCGGTGCGGGGGACAGCCTAGCGCGTGGTCACTTGTCGCCCTTGCGGGAGCCGAGGGTCAGCTCGACGGTGTGCTCCTTGCCGTCGCGCTCGTAGGTGACCTCGACCTTTTCGCCCGGCTTGTGGGACCAGATCGTGCCGATCAGAGTGGGGCCGCTGTCGATCACCGTGTCGTCCAGCTTGGTGATGACGTCGCCGGGCTTGAGGCCCGCCTTGTCGGCGGGGCCGTTCGGGGTGACGGGCTCGCTGCCGTTCTCCCCGTCGCGCGAGATGGTGGCGCCCTTGCCCTCGCCGCCCAGCTGCACCGTGGCGCCGATCATCGGGTAGACGGGTTCGCCGGTGTCGATGAGCTGTTCGGCCACGCGCTTCGCCTGGTTGGACGGGATGGCGAAACCCAGACCCACGCTGCCGGCCTGCCCCCCGCCCTCCATGCCGCCACCGCCGCCGCCCGACTGGATGGCGGAGTTGACGCCGATGACCGCGCCCTGCGAGTTCAGCAGGGGGCCACCGGAGTTGCCGGGGTTGATGGAGGCGTCCGTCTGAAGCGCGTTCATGTACGACGCCTGGCTGCCCTGACCGTCACTGGAGGCGACCGGACGGTTCTTCGCACTGACGATGCCCGTGGTGACCGTGCCCGACAGCCCGAAGGGAGCACCGATCGCGATGGTGGCATCCCCGACGGCCACCTCGCCCGAGTTGGCCACCGGCAGCGGATCCAGCTTCCGGTCACCGACGCCGCTCAGCTTGAGGACGGCGATGTCGTACCCCTGCGCGTTGCCGACGACGTGGGCGTCGTACTTCTTGCCGTCGGAGAACGTCGCGGTCAGCTTGCCGCCCTGCGTTGCGTTGGCCACCACGTGGTTGTTGGTGAGGATGTGGCCTTCCTTGTCGAAGACGAAGCCCGTACCCGTGCCCTCCTCACCACCGCCGGACGAACGGATGGTCACCACGCTCGGCAGCGCCTTGGCGGCTATCCCCGCGACCGACTTGGGCGAACGGTTGAGCTTCTCGGGGTCGGCGGAGGAGCTGATGGTGGTGCTGCCGCCGTCCGAGCGGTCGGCCGCCCAGAAGCCGATCCCCCCGCCGATGCCGCCGGCGACGAGCGCGGCGACCACCACACCGACGATCAGGCCGTTGCGGCGCTTCTTGCCGCCGGGCTCCGGGCCGCCGGGTCCTGAGCCCGGCGGCATCGCCCACGGGTCGTGCGGAGGCATCCCGCCACCGCCGGAACCGCCCGGACCCACGGGACCGCCAGGGCCGCCACCGTACGGCGGCGGGGGCGGCGGGGTCGGGTGACCCGTGCTGCCGTGACCCCAGCCGCCCGCCTGTCCCGAGCCGCCGTCTCCCGCGGCTCCGTAACCACCCGACTCGCCGGGCCCTGTCGACCCCTCCGGCTGGTAAGGGCGCTCGGCCCCGCCGGGCTCTGACGCGCTCATGCCGGGGCCGCCGGACGTCGCGGCGGTACCGGAGGCAGCCGCTGGTCCGGCGACGGGCGGAGCGGCGGGCGGCGGCGAGGGTTGCCGCGGCGGGGCGGCCGGGGCGGGGCTCATCGCCTCGGTTCCCGCTGCGGGAACGGGCGCGTCCACGGGCGCGGGCGCATCGTATGAGCCGTCCTGCGGTGACTGCACCAGGGTGTCCGTGGACGCCGGTGCCGACATCGACGCCGGGGCCTCGGCCGGACGGGCGACTGTGTCCTGGACGGAGGTGCCGTGCTGCGTACGGCCTTCGGCCTCCGGGGGTGCGCCGGGCGAGGTGCCGGACGGGGTGTCGGCGGAAGCGACGTCCGGAGCGGCGGTGACGGAAGAGTCAGGGGAGGGCAGCGAGAAGTCGCCGTCCTCGCGGCTCGTCGGGGCGCCGGCGGACGGGGCCTGGGCCGGCGCCGGAGGCGTGGGACCCGCCCCCGCCGCAGGCGTCACGGCAGCGCCGTCGTTCTCGGTGCTCACAGCTCACTCCTCATCAGGTACACGACATCGCAGGGACGGATGCGTTCACGTATGCGGGTATCCATGGACAGCTTTTCCCATCACACGTCAGGCCGACGTAAGCCAACGCTGAGCCTCCGCACTTCCGTCTTTACATCGGGTCAACACGGACACACTTCCCTCCCCGGGTGGTGGGAGACCGGCACGGGTGAACCGGCGTCAGGGCGCCGCCGACTGCTCGTCACCCACACGCCCCAGTGATTCGCACGCACGTGCTCCGCTGTCACGGGACCCAGCGTAGGCGCGCTCCTCCCACACCGCCTTCCGGAGATCCGGGGAAAGCCGGATCTCCGGGGGTCGGATCCCGGGGGTCGGGTCTTCGGAGGCGGGTCTTCGGGTGCGGACGAATTCCCCGGTGAGTCGGCGTGGTGTCCGGGGAGGCGACCAGGAGTCCGGAACGGCGGCCGAAGGTCCGGGCGGCCGAAGGTCCGGGCGGCCGGTGGCCCGGACAGCCGGAGGTCCGAGGACGCCGCAGGCCCGAACAGACCGGAGGTCAGAGGGGGCCGGAGGGCCGAGGAAACCGGAGGGCCGGTCAGGCCCGAGCCCGGAGGAGGCCGGAGGACCGGTCAGGCCCGAGCTCCGAGGAGGCCAGAAGGCTGAGGCCGTCGGAGTACCGAGGACGTCAGAGGGCCGGACAGGCCGGGAGCCCCCGAGGGACCAGGGCGGCCGGGAGGGTGCGTGCCGGAGCGTCCCGCGGCGGCACCGTACACAGCGCGCCTTCCGCGGCGGGACCGCACGCAGCACCCCGCGCGGCGGAATCATGCGCAGCGCCCTGCGCGGCGTGCACGCCTGCTCCGGTGGGACGATGACCGCGTGAGCAACGAGTTCGCCGCCGGGTCGCGCCGCCGTCTCTCCCGCCCGCCGTCCGTCATCGCCCACCGCGGTGCCTCCATGGAGGCACCCGAGCACACCCTGGCCGCCTACCGCCGCGCCATCGAAGAGGGCGCGGACGGACTGGAGTGCGACGTACGGCTGACCGCCGACGGCCACCTCGTCTGCGTCCACGACCGGCGGATCAACCGCACCTCCAACGGGCGCGGCGCGGTCTCGGCGCTGGAGCTCGCGGACCTGGCGGCGCTCGACTTCGGCTCCTGGAAGGGACGGCACGCCGACCCGTACGAATCCCCCGACACCGCCCTCGACACCGACGTCACCGACGCGACCGACACGGCTTACCCAACCGGAGCAGCCGGCGCGGCCGACACCGCCCACCCGGACGGCGCGGCCGACACCGCCCGCGCGGCGGGCGCGACCGGCGCGGCCGGCTCCCGCGCCGATCCCGAGCGGACCTCCGTTCTCACCCTGGACCGGCTGCTCGACCTGGTGGCCGAGGCGCCGCGCCCGGTGGAACTGGCGATCGAGACCAAGCATCCGACCCGCTGGGCCGGGCAGGTCGAAGCGCGCCTGCTCGAACTGCTGGACCGCCACCGCCCGAACACCCCCGTGCGGGTGATGAGCTTCTCCGCGCGCTCCCTCCAGCGCGTGCGCGCCGCGGCGCCCCACCTGCCGACGGTGTTCCTGACCCAGTTCCTGCTGCCCCGCCACCGCGACGGGCGGCTGCCGAACGGAGTGCGCATCGCGGGCCCCGGCATCCGCCTGCTGCGCTCGCATCCGGAGTACGTCGAACGTGCCCACCGCGCGGGCAACCAGGTCCACGTGTGGACGGTGGACGAGCCCGAGGACGTCGAGTTGTGCGTGCGGCTCGGGGTCGACGCGATCATCACCAACCGGCCGCAGCAGGTCCGTGCCCAGCTCAGCGGCGGACCGTACTGACGGTCCGGGAGCGCACCGCACTCGGACCCAGGAGTGCACCGGCGCATTCGGTGCTTATTGCAGTCGCGCGAGTGCGTCAAGAGAAGGGGAGTGGCCGGTTTCCGCCGCACTCGGCTGGGGCATTCATCCCGATGGCGTGGGGCAAAGGAGGTCTCGGGGGTGGCGTTGGTGGTGGCACAGGAAGTGCCTACTTCGTCGACCATGGCCGTGCCCCATGGTCCGTCGGGTGTGCGGCTCGCACGGCGCAGGATGCGCGAGGAACTCCTCGCGTGCGGCGCTCCCGACACGGTCGTCGATGATGCGATTCTGATTCTTTCCGAGCTCCTCAGCAACGCGTGCCGCCACGCGCGGCCGCTGTACGAGGGGTCGTCGGTGACGCACGGAGCGGGCGGTGCCCATGGGGGTGACGGGCCCGAGTCAGGCCCAGGGGGGACGGCGGCCGACGCCGCGACGGTCAGGGCGTCGTGGTGCAGGGACGCGGGCGGCGAGGTGACCATCGCGGTCACGGACGGTGGCGGGCCGACCCGTCCACTTCCGGCCAAGCCCTCCGTCACCGCACGCGGCGGCAGAGGGCTGGCCATCATCACCGCCCTCGCCCGGGACTGGGGGGTGCGGTCCGAACACCCGGACAGACCCCAGCGGAGCAGGTTCGGGCCCCCGCGCACCGCTCCCGAGGACACCGCTTCCGACGACACCGCTTCCGCCGACACGGCGCACGGCCGGAGCGCACGCCGCGGCCGCACCTCCCGTGCCCGTACGTCCTCCGGAGGCTCCTCCGGCACCGGTACGCGCGGCCCGTACGTGCCGGACGGCATCACGCCCGGCACCACGCCCGGCGTCCCGGACGGCATCACGCCCGGCAATCCGGCGGACGGGGAGCCCGCGGTGACGGTCTGGGCAGTGCTGCGGCCGGACAACTCCTTCAGCGGACGGGTCGCGGCCAGTCTCGGCGGCCTCGGTGCGGGATCCGGCGGCCTCGGCGGTGGCGAGCCCGGCGAGGAGTTCGACCTCGCCTCGGTGGAGGAGCTCTGAGCCTCCCGGGCCCACCGGCACTGCTCCCGGACGGAGCATGCCGGCCCTCCCTGCGGCACGTCGGCCCTTACCGGACGCGCGCCGGCCCTGCCCGGACGCATGCCGGCCCTGCCCGGACAGAGGCACCGGCCCTCCCCGTTCGGAGGGGCCCACCCTTCCGGACAAGGCACCGGCGCTCCGGACGAGGCACAGCCCTTCCGGACGGGGCGCCCCCTCCGGCCGCAGGGCGACCGGACGGACGGTCGTCCCCCGCTCCGAGTGCGGGGCGGCGGGGCGGTGCGGGCAGCGCGCTGTGCCCGGCAGCTACTAGGATCACGGCGCCCACAACACCGCACCTCTGGAGAACCGCTCGCATGGCAAACAAGCGCCGACCCCAGACAGCCGCCCCGGCCGCCACAGGGGCGGCAGACAGCGGGAACTACCCGGTGGTGGGGGCCCGCCAGCCGTGCCCCTGCGGTTCGGGGCGCCGCTACAAGGCGTGCCACGGCAGGGCAGCCGCCCAGGCCGCGACGGAGCTGGTGCGCCGCCCGTTCGAGGGACTGCCCGGGGAGGCCGACTGGGTCGCCATGCGGGAGCTGGTTCCGGCCGCCACCGCGCGTCTGACGCTCAAGGGAGGGCTTCCCGAGGGCGTGACGGCCGTCACGCTGGCGACGGTGCTGCCGATGGCGTGGCCCGCGCTGCACAGGGAGAGCGGTGAGATCCTGCTGGGCCTGCAGAACGACACGGCCTCGGGTGACCTGAGCCGGGACCTCGCGGACACGCTCCAGCGCGCGCTCGCCGCCGAGCCCGGCACCCCGGTCGACGCGGGCCGCGCCGATCCGCAGGGCCCGCGTCTGCAGGATCTGCTGGACCTCGACGCGCCGTTCGAGCCGGAGGTGCACTCCGGGTTCGAGTTCTGGCTGGAGGGCGAGGAGGAGCCGGCCGGTGAGGTCGCCGCCTCTTTGGAGAGCGCCAACTCCGCGGCCCTGCCCACCACCCGGCTGACGGGGGTCGAGGGAGCCTACTGGTGCGAGGCGCCGGGGAAGAACCACCTGCGGTGGGTGATGGCCAGGCCCGAGGAGGAGCTGCTGGACGCGCTGGCGCGCCTGCACGCCGCGGGTACCTCGTCGCTGGACGAGCCGCAGGGCGCCGAGGGATCCCGGCTGGTGGGCTCCTTCCGGGCACACGGGCTGACGGTCCCGGTATGGGATCTGCCCTCGGAGATGACGGCCCAGGAGTGCGAGAAGCCCGCCGCGGCGTTCGCCGAACGCCTGGCCGAGGCGCTGGCGGTGACGGCTCCGCTCACGGCCGAGGAGCGCCGCGCGCGCAGCGGTCTCACCAACCGTCAGGTGACGCTCAACTGACGGCAGTCGGGAGATTCGGCGTGGGCTTTGCGAAGGTCCCGTGAGCGTGACACCGCTCACACGCGCGGTCCAACTTGCCCTACTCACAGGTAAATCGGCGTCTCAATCGGGGCGATCGAATTTGCTAACCGCCGATCTCTTGTTACCGTTCTAGAAGCCCGGTCGCTGGTGCATCCCCCGTCGCCAGCGACCGGGTTTTTCTTGTGCCGCCGGGCTTCCCCTCTCTCGCCGACGGACCGCCGCTTCGTGGATGCCGCCGGGCAAGCGGATGTCAACTGCCGCTGGCGGCCCGCAGCAGACGCCGTCGCCCGTCGGCGGAGACGACTTCGGCCACCGCTGAGTAGGCCTCGTGCGCTCGGGCCTTGCCGTGCTCTTCCCCGTCGCCGCGTGGCGTCTCGCACACGCCAGGTGCGGCGGCCGCGGCCATCGTGCAGCGCACCTGTGTCGTGCGCCCTTCGGGGCCTCGCAGGGTCAGGAGGGCGGGCAAGGTGCCCGGGGTGGTGTTCCGGTAGTAGGCGCGGGCCCAGGTCTCCTCGCCCTCGGTCACCACGCAGGCGCGGGCCTCCACCCCTTCGGGTGAGGCGATTTCCGGCCCACAGGAGGACGAAGGCCGCCCCGGGGCGGCCGCTCCCCGTCGCGCCGCCTCGCGCTCGTCGTTTCCTCGCTCACCGGCGGCGCCGCGCTCTCGCTCACCAGCCTTCCGGCGCTCGTCCTCGGACTCACCGACGGTCAGCCGCTCACCCTCGCGCTCGGGCTCTCCGGCGGTCCCGTGCCGGGGCTGGGCCGCCTCGAACGCCTTGGCCGCGAGACGGGCGTCCTGGCCCGCGACCGCCGCCGCGAGCGGTACCGCGGCGACGAGCGCGACGGTGCTGGCGAGGGTGACCACGCGGAGCCTGGACGCGCGCTGGTGCGGCTGGAGCATGAGGGAACCCACCTGGACGAGAGCGGAGCGACGAGAAGCGACGGGAGCGGGAACGAGCGGGGCGGGGCGGGTGAGCACGGGGCCGGGAACCGGACCGACCGGTGAGGTGAACATATCGGGGTCAAGGTGGCGTACACACCCCAAAGACTCCCGTTTCCCCCTCAACTGCCCACGGCTCCAACCCGTACGAGTGAGGCCTCCGCTCTCCGGACCACACCTCGCACCGCACAAAGCACCGTGCGTCGCACTAACCGCACTAACCGCACAACCGCACAACCGCACCACCCGCGTCTGCGCGTCTACCGACCCGGCCCTCCGGCCCGGCCCACCGGCCCGGCCCGCGGCTCGCGGGCCCCGGGCGCGGGAACCCGAAGGCCCCGCCCCCCGGATGCCGGGGCCCCGCCCTGGCCCCAGCGCTCAGTACGCCAGTCGGCTACCCGTGTCCGGGGTCGCGGCGCTCTCCTCGACGAGGACGTCCAGCAGTGTCTCCATCCGGGGCAGCCACGGCCGGCCGTCCGTGCCCGGTTCGGGCTCCCGCTCCCAGCGGGCCCTGCCGGCTCCGGTAAGGGCGCCGGGCAGTGCCACGTAGCCACCACCGCCGTGGAACCGCAGGGAGCTGGGCACCCGGTCCTGGGCGTACAGCAGTTCGCCCAGCTCTTCGAGCGCGTAGGGCTCGACCAGTACCGAGAAGCGGGTGGGCGTCGCGACCACCGGGCCGACGCGGACGCCGGCGGCGTCGAAGGTCGCCAGGGCGCGCGCCCCGGCGACCGCCGGCAGGCTCAACGCGCACGGCGCCGGGCCGCCGGTCGCGAGGATCACCGGGGCGTCGGGCCTGTTGTTCCACCACCAGCCGACCATGGCCTCATCGGTCGTGGCCGCCAGCAGCACGGGGTCGAAGGGGTGTGCCCCCGGCACCACGCACTCCGGATCGCGGCACGCGCAGACGGCGGCCTCGCCCCGGCCCCCACTGGAGGCGAGGGCGGCTCCCGGGACGATGGGCCACTGCCACTCGGTGGCCGCTGTCAGCGCCGTGCTCCGCATCGGTGACCGGTGGGTACTCCGTCCGGACCGCGCCCGAAACCGTCGGCCCTGGAGCTGTCCCCAGGCCCTGAGGGAGCGTCGCCTTCCGAGGATCTCGCGCATGAGCGCTCGTTCCTTTCCGTGAACGCCGAACAACGCCTACAAAGCAAACAACGCCTGTTTACGCAAACACAGTGAACAAACGGCGACCGGCCGAACGGACGGGCCGGCGGGACGACGGGAACGACTCGCCTGCCGAACGCCAACTGACCGTGCCGACCGATCTCCCAGCTCAGTACGTGTCGTGAACCTTGGTGATCGTGCGTGTCTGGCAGTGCATCGTGCTGCGGGCCCGGCGCGGAACGTGGCGAGGCGGCGGGCACGCCGCGTGCATACCGCGGACCGCCACCTGCGCCGGTGCTGCTCGTACTTGCTCGTCACGCACCGCGAACCTCCCCCGGCCCTCGGCCGGAAGGGACCCCGGCATCCGCTCGTACCGCGTCCGTGCTGCCTGTGCAATCCCGCGACTGGTGCCATCGGGCGAAGAGGGACGGGGCGGGGCCCGCTGCCCTCTAGGACGCCATGTCTTCCCACAGGGTTCCGTACCCGCAGCGGCGGTGCCAACGCGCTGCCGAATGGCCTCAGTCGACAGCAGTATGCACGCCAAGCGAGCGATTTTCCGCCAATCTTTCCACCGTACGGCCTGCCCCCGTGAGAGGCATCGTCTCTGCGGACATGCTCGGCACCGCAGCGCACGTACTGGACATGCCCCAACGGCATGTGTACATGTAGTGGCATTGATAGCGGAGCAACATGACATGGGGGTTTGCGATGCTATTGGACCAGTTTCTCCACCTTCCGGGTCGCTGCCCATGACCTCTCCGCACTTGCCGAAAGTGGCTGGAATCGAACCAGCGGTTTCCTCGAATTCCCCGACGTCCCCTGCTTCGTCGGAGCCCGCCGAATCCGCGGCCTCGGCCGCACCAGCCGCACCGCCCGCCTCCCCCGCCCCTCCCACAGTTCCCCGGACCTCCGCCTCACCGGGCACGGACCCGCCGCCAGGGGACCCCCGCTCCCCGCAGGGCCGTCCACCCGAGGTGAACCCCGGCTCGCCGGCGGACCGCAAACGGATCTGCGACCTGTCCTGCCTGCTCGACCTCGCGACCCGGCTGGCGCGCACCGACCACTTCGACGCCGCACTGCGCGAGACGCTGCGGGCCGGCGGCACCCTCCTCGGCGCCCCGCGCGGCCTGGTCGTCCTCGAACCCGGTACGCACCCCGGCGCCGCCCACGGGCCGGTACCCGAACAGACCCTCGGCATGGGCCTGGGCCGCGCCGAGCTGGGCGAGCTGGAGACCGTCCCCGCCCCCTCCCCGCCCGCCGGAGCGCCCGACGCCGACCACGAGCCCGGCGTCGCCTGCCCCGACCTCGCCGCCGCACCCGACCTGAGCGCGCACCACCGGCAGGTCGCCGCCCGCCTCGGCTACTCCGCCACCTACACGGTGCCGCTCACCACCGGCTCCGGCGCCCGCCTGGGCACGGCCGTCTGGCTCTACGACGAGCCGGGCGAGCCCACCGCGCGCCAGCGGGAGCTGCTGGGCGGCTACCTGCGATACGCCACCGAGCACTGCGCCCACCTGAGCGAACTCGCCCGCACCCGCGAGAAGTCGGCAGCCCTCGGCGCCGAACTGCTGCCCAGCACGCTGCCCCGGCTTCCCGGCGTCACGCTCGCGGTGCGGCACCGTACGAGCCCGTCAGGCGGCGGCGACTGGTTCGACGCGCTCGCGCTGCCCGACCGGGCGGTGGGGCTGGCCGTCGGCTCCGTCACCGGGAGCGGTCCCGCGGCGGTGGCCGCCATGGGGCGGCTGCGCGCCTCCCTGCGCGCGTACGCGGTGATGGAGGGCGAGGATCCGGTCGCCGTCCTGTCCGACTTGGAACTGCTGTTGCGGCTGACCGAGCCTGCCGCCTCGGCGACAGCCCTGTTCGCGTACGCCGAGCCGGCGGCGCGCAAGGTGCTGCTCGCCGGGGCCGGGCACTGCGCGCCCCTGATCGTGGGGCCCCGCCGCGTCGAGCCGGTGGAGACGGCGGTCTCGGCGCCGCTGGGGATGCTGGCCTGCTGGGAGGCGCCCAGCGCCGAGGTCGTGCTGGGAGAGGGCGAAACGCTCCTGTGCTACACCGACGGGCTGCTGCACCGCACGGGCCAGTCCATGGACCGCGCCTTCGCGCGGCTGCGGTCGGCCGCCGCCGGTGCGCCGCGCGCCACGCGCGAGGACCCCGAGGCGCTGGTCGACCACGTGCTGCGCACCGTCCTGCCCGCGCCCCTGGCCGACCTGCCCGACCACCCCGAGGACGTCGTCCTGCTGGCCGCCCGCTTCTGAGCGCCCGCGCGCCGCACAGACCTCGCCGCCCACCGGAACCGCGCCGTACAGACCTCGCCGCCCACCGGAACCGCGCGCCCGCACAGACCTCGCTTACCCGCCCGCGGGGGCCCTCGCGGGCGGCGTGGCCCGCCGTCGCGGCCGGGGGAAGGTCACATCCGCACGGCTCTGGACCAGCCACGTGCCGCCCATACGATGGAAGGTGGTTTCATCCGTCGAACAGGAGGCAGACGTGGCAGACGACGCCGCTGACGAGCAGCCGATCAAGCAGCGGAAGAACGGCCTGTACACGGGCGTCTCCGACGAGCTGGCCGCGAACATGAAGTCCGGCTGGGCGGACACCGAGCAGCACGGCCTGGAGCCGATCGCGCAGGCCGCCGAGCTGGCCGAGCGGCGCGAGAGGCTGTCGGCGCGGTTCCCGGGCGAGCGGCTGGTCGTCCCCGCGGGCAATCTCAAGACCCGCTCCAACGACACCGAGTACCCCTTCAGGTCGTCCGTCGAGTACGCGTACCTGACCGGTGATCTGACCGAGGACGGCGTGCTCGTCCTGGAGCCGACGGGGGCGCGCGGCCACACCGCCACGCTCTACCTCCTGCCGCGCTCCGACCGTGAGAACGGCGAGTTCTGGCTGGACGGCCAGGGCGAGCTGTGGGTCGGCCGGCGGCACAGCCTCACCGAGAGCGAGAAGCTCTACGGTCTGCCGTGCGCCGACGTACGCACCGTCACCGACGCGCTGCGCAGGGCGAGCGGCCCGGTGCGCGCCGTGCGGGGGTACGACGCCGGCGTCGAGGCGGCGCTGGCGGACAAGGCGACCGCCGAGCGGGACGAGGAGCTGCGCGGCTTCCTGTCCGAGATGCGGCTGGTCAAGGACGCGTTCGAGGTCGGCGAGCTGCAGAAGGCGGTCGACTCGACGGTGCGTGGTTTCGAGGACGTCGTCCGCGTGCTCGACAAGGCGCAGGCCACCTCGGAGCGCTACATCGAGGGAACGTTCTTCCTGCGCGCCCGCGTGGAGGGCAACGACGTCGGCTACGGCTCGATCTGCGCCGCGGGCCCGCACGCCACCACGCTGCACTGGATGCGCAACGACGGCCCCGTGCGCTCGGGCGAGCTGCTGCTCCTCGACGCCGGAGTGGAGACCCACACCCTCTACACCGCCGACGTGACCCGTACCCTGCCGATCGACGGCCGCTTCACCGACCTCCAGCGCACGCTCTACGACGCGGTCTACGAGGCGCAGGAAGCGGGCATCGCCGCCGTCAAGCCGGGCGCCAAGTACCTGGACTTCCACCACGCGGCGCAGCGGGTGCTGGCCGCCAAGCTGGTCGAGTGGGGCCTGGTCGAGGGCCCGGTCGAGCGGGTGCTGGAGCTGGGTTTGCAGCGGCGCTGGACGCTGCACGGCACCGGGCACATGCTCGGCATGGACGTGCACGACTGCGCCGTCGCCCGGCGCGAGACCTACGCCGACGGCACCCTCGAGCCCGGCATGTGCCTGACCGTCGAGCCGGGGCTGTACTTCCAGGCCAACGACGAGACGGTGCCCGAGGAGTACCGGGGCATCGGCGTGCGCATCGAGGACGACATCCTGGTCACCGAGGACGGCAACCGCAATCTGTCCGCCGGGCTGCCCCGCAGCAGCTCCGCGGTGGAGAGCTGGATGGCGGAACTCAGGTCGTAACGCCCGTCGAAGTCCTAAAATCCGAGCACGGCGGCGAGGTCAGGAGACACGAGCGACGACAACGCGCCCGCTGAGCCTGTCACCGGCGAGCGGTCCCCCGGCGGCCCGGCACCCGGCACCCGGCGGGTGTCCCCGCACCGACGGGTGGCCCGCACCGACGAGTGGCCTGTCACCGACAAGGAAGAGAGCGCGCTTTGGTCTCCCGGATGAGGACCGGACTGCTGTCCGCGTTTCCCTTCCTCGCCATGGCCGTCGTCGGTGCCGCCGACATGACGGGCGGGCCCGGGATCGGGCTGCAGCCGATGATGGCGCTCGGTCCCGCGTTCGCCGGTCTGACCGGTGGCAAACGGCGCACGGCCGCCGTCGGCGCGCTGGCGCTGGTGCTGACCGTCGCGCTCAGCTTCTACAACGACCAGTTCGGGGAGCGGCGCGGCAACGCCACGCTGATCTCCGTCGCGGGCGTGTCGGTGGCGGCGCTGGTGGCCACCGCGATGCGGCAGCGGCGGGAGGCCGAGCTGGCCAACGTGCGCTCCATCGCGGAGGCCGCCCAGCGGGTGCTGCTGCGCCCGGTACCGCGCAGCGCCGGGCGGCTGCGGGTCGCCGTCTCCTACACGTCGGCCGTCGCCGAGGCCCGGATCGGCGGCGACCTGTACGAGGTGGTCACCTCGCCGCACGGCGTGCGCGTCATCATCGGGGACGTCCAGGGCAAGGGCCTGGAGGCCGTGGAGACCGCGGCCGTCGTACTCGGCGCCTTCCGGGAGGCCGCCTACGACGAGTCCGACCTGCCCGCCGTGGGCGAACGTCTGGAGCGGGCGTTGGACCGGCACCTGCTGGGCGAGAAATTCGTGACGGCGGTGCTGGTCGAAGTGGAACACAGCGAGCGGCCCCGGACGGCGACGCTGCTCAACTTCGGTCACCCGGCGCCGCTCGCGGTCCGCCACGACGGCAGCGTCCACTTCGCCGAGCCGCCCCGCCGGTGCCTGCCGCTGGGCCTGGGACTGCACGGCAGCGAACCGCCCTTCCCGCACCAGGTGCCCTTCGCCCCCGGCGACCAGCTGCTGCTCTACACCGACGGCGTCACCGAGGCCCGGGACGCCGACAACCACTTCTACCCCCTCGACCAACGCGCCCACCTGCTCAAGGACCCCGACCCCGAGGGAGCGCTGGAGGCCGTCCACCAGGACATCGAGGAACACGTGCGCTCCCCCCTCAACGACGACGCGGCGATGCTGCTGCTGCGCTACCGCAACTTCCGCGCCGGGCCCGAGCCCGCCCCCACCGAGGACCAGCAGGCAGAGCCGACCTCGTGAACCGGTCGCCCGCAACGCGCGCACCAGTCGCTCAGAAACTCGTCCACCCCTCGCTCAGAAACTCACTCACCCCTCGCTCAGAACGCGGGCAGCAGTGCTCCGTCGCGGCGGGCCAGCACCTTGTCGAAGCTGACGACCGCGCCGCCTCGCCCCGGCCGGTTGCCGAACCGCACGTGATCGGCGAGGCACTCGATCAGATGGAGGCCGCGCCCGCTCTCCGCCTCGTTCCCGCACCGCACCGGGTCGTACCCGGCGGGAAAACCGGGTCCCGTGTCGGCCACCTCGATGCGGCAGCGGTCACCCTCCAGGTAGGCGGACACACGGTAGGCACCCGCCAGATCCCCGGCCGCGCTGCCGTGCTCGACGGCGTTCGCGCACGCCTCGGACAGTGCGAGGCACATGTCGTAGGCCACGTCGGGGTCGACTCCGGCCGCCTCCATGGAGCTCAGCAGGAGGTGCCGCGCGAGCGGCACACTGGCGGCTTCGCGCCGTAGCCGGAGAGACCACCACAGGCTGCTCATGCTCACCCTCCACGCGGCTCGACACACGGGTTACCTATTGCCTGCGTGTCCGAGCACTACTCGGGCGCGTCGCGATGACCCCCGTACGGCGGAAACCGCCCGCCGTACCGACCGGCCGACCGTCTGCCCGGCCCGCACCCGCCGTACGCACGGGGCCCCCGCCTGCGGTACACCGGGGCCTGTACCTGCCGTATACCGGAAGCGGACGCGGTGAGATGATGGCGCCGCCATGACTGCCGGAGCGGACCTGAGACTGCTGCGGGCCGCGGTGTTCGCCGCGGCCTGTGTCACCGTGTCCGCGGCCGGTCACATCCTCGCCGCGGGCACGATGGTCCCGCTGGTCCCGCTCGCGCTGGGATTCGGCTGCGTGTTCGCGCTCGCCGTGGCTCTCGCCGGACGGGAGCGCTCGCTGCCGGGCATCGCCGGGCTCCTCACACTGGGCCAGTTCGCCCTGCACGTGCTCTTCTCCTTCGGCACGATGGGGGCCTCGGCCTCCGCACAGGCCGCCGCGGGCACGCGCCCCGGTTCCCCGGGCAGCCCCGGCGGGGTGCGGGCGCTGGCCGGAAAGCTGCTGTGCAACCACAGCGCGGCGGGCATGAGCGAGGCCGACGCGCGCCGGATCGTCTCCCGCGCGGGGCTCGACCCGGACACCGCCGCCTCCGCCGCGGCGGGCGGCGGCTCGGCCGGACACTCCGCACACCATGCCGCGCACGCGGCCTCCTCGGTGCCTTTCCCCGACACCCCGCTCGACTGCCTGCGGGACGCGGCGCGCGCCGCCGTCGGCATGTTCGACGCACCGATGCTCCTCGGCCACCTGTGCGCGGCACTGCTGCTCGGCTGGCTGCTGCGGCGCGGCGAGGCGGCGCTGTGGCGCCTGGTGCGGCTGTCGGCCGACGCCGCCGACACGGCCGACGAACTGGTGGCCGCGCTGGCTCTGAGCCGAGCTCTGGCCTACGTACGGGCGTTGCACGCCGGACTGCTGCCCACGACGCCGGTACGGTCCGTCTTTCCCCGGCCCCGTGACGAGCGGGCGCCGCGCTCCGTCACGCTCGACCACACCGTCCACCGGCGCGGCCCGCCCGCGCGCACGGCGGACGCCTTCGCGCTCGCGGCCTGACGGCCCCGCACACGGACGACGACCGCCCCGCGCCCCCTCTTCTCTCCGCTCCCCCACACCGGTGAGCCGCGGCGACAGAGCCGTACGCCTTGTGCGCTGCGGTGGGTACGCCTTGTGCGCTTCCGTGAGCCCTACGTGGCCGACCGGAGCGCCGTTTGAGAGAGAGGCGCGTGGTCGGGCAGCTGCGCCGTGCGGGCCGTACCGCACGCCCGCGCGCTCGCGCGCCCCGCCCGCATGCTGCCCGTCATCCGCCCTGCCCGTCAGGAGCACACTCGTGAAGATCTCCCACCGCCGTGCCGTGACCGTCGGCGCGCTCGCCGCCGGCACCCTCATGCTGGTCGCCGGACCCGCCTCGGCGCACGTCAGCGTCGACCCGCAGGAGGCGCCCAAGGGTGGTTACAGCACCGTCAACTTCAAGGTGCCCAACGAGAAGGACGACGCCTCCACCGTGAAGCTGGAGGTCACCTTCCCCACCGACCACCCGCTGGCGTCCGTGATGCCGCAGCCGGTGCCCGGCTGGGACATCAAGGTCGACAAGAAGAAGCTGGACAAGCCGATCGAGACGCACGGCGAAAAGATCACCGAAGCCGTCTCGAAGGTCACCTGGAGCGGCGGCAAGGTCGAGCCCGGCGAGTTCCAGCAGTTCCCCGTCTCCATGGGACAACTCCCCGAGGACGGGGACCAGCTCGTCTTCAAGGCCCTTCAGACCTACGACGATGACGACGTCGTACGGTGGATCGAGGAGCAGCAGAAGGGCGCGCCCGAGCCCGAGCACCCGGCGCCGGTGCTGAAGCTCGCCGCCGCCGAGGAGGACGGGAGGGCCGCGGGGTCCGCGTCGGGCGACGGCAAGGCCACGGAGCAGACGGCGGCCTCCTCCGGCACGGACGCCGACTCCGGCGACGGCTCCGACACCACCGCACGCGTCCTGGGCGTGGTGGGCATCGTCGTGGGCGTCGCCGGTATCGCCTTCGGCGTCCTGGCGGGCCGCCGCCGCGCCTCCTGACCCCTCCTGACCCCACGGTCCGAAGCGGGTGGTGCGGCCCGGCGCGTGAGCCGGGCCGCACCACCCGCGGGCCCCGCGTCCGCCTCCCCTCGCACCCTTCGCACCTTTCGACACCGGCCCCGTCACGGCCCCGACACCCATACCGACACCGACACACACACCGACCCCGAACCAGCACGAAGCGGATCACCACCATGCGCACTACCAGAACGGTCCCGGCGGCAGCCGCCCTTGTCGCGGCCGCCGCCCTCGCCCTGACCGGCTGCGGCACCGACGGCGACGACGGCGGCAAGGCCGCCGACAAGCCGGCCACGGTCGAGAAGCAGGAGAAGGGCGGCACGGTCCTCGACCAGCCCTTCGACAAGCCCGACCTGACGCTCACCGACACCCACGGCGAGAAGTACGACTTCATCGAGGAGACCAAGGGCCACCCCACGCTCCTCTACTTCGGTTACACCAACTGTCCCGACGTCTGTCCGCTGACGATGAGCAACATCGCGGTGGCCAAGGCGAAGCTGCCCAAGGAAGAGCAGAAGAAGCTGCGGGTCGTCTTCGTCACCACCGACCCGAAGCGGGACACCCCCGGGGAACTCGGCAAGTGGCTGCGCGGCCAGGACCCGTCGTTCACCGGACTGACCGGTGACTTCGACACCATCCAGGCGGGCGCCCGCAGCCTGGGCGTGAGCGTCGAGCCGTCGTACAAGAAGAAGAACGGCGACGTCGTCTCCACCCACGGCGCCCAGGTGCTCGCCTTCTCCCCCAAGGACGACAAGGCGCACGTCCTCTACACCGAGGGCAACACCGACCCGAAGATCCTCGACAGGGAACTGCCCAAGATCATCAAGGGGGAGAACCCGTGACCCCTCGTCCGCTCGGCGCCACGGCCCGCCGTTCACTCGCCGCCACCGCGCTCGGCGCCGCCTGCGTGCTCGCCCTGGGCGCCTGTTCCTCGTCCTCTCCGTCCTCTTCATCCTCCTCGTCCGGAGACAAGGAAGGGAGTGCCTCGACAACGGGGCGCCCCGAGGTGAAGGTCAGCGGCGCCTACGTGCCGCAGCCGCCCACCGACAAGATGGCCGGCGGCTTCCTGACCGTGCGCAACAGCGGCAGCAAGGCCGACAAGCTCATCTCCGTCTCCAGTGACGTGGCGGGCGAGGTCGAGATGCACGAGACGGTCGAACAACAGATGCGGCAGGTCGAATCCCTGCCGGTCCCCGCGCACGGCACCCTGAAACTGGCGCGCGGGGGCAACCACCTGATGCTCATGGAACTCAAGCACAAGCCGGTCAAGGGCCAGACAGTGACCTTCGTCCTGCACTTCGCGAAGTCCGGCTCCGTCACGGTCAAGGCTCCCGTCGAGGCGACGAACTACACACCCGAGAAGTGAGGTTCGCAGGCGTGCCGTACACCACCGAGCCCCCTCCGTCCGCTGCCGCGGCCGGCCGGCGTCACCGCCCGGCCGGCCGACCGACGCCGCTCCGCGCCGCGACAGCGCCCCCTTCCCTCCGAGCGGCCACACAGTCGTCCCGTGCGCGGACGGTCATGCCGTCGGCCCGTGCGCGGACGGTCATGCCGTCGGCCCGTGCGCGGACGGTCATGCCGACGGCCCGTGGTGCGTGGAAAGCGCTCGTGATGGCCCTGCTGACCGGTGGGCTGGCGCTGCTGGGGATCCTGGCCACCGCGGGGCCCGCCGCCGCGCACGCGGCGCTGACCGGCAGCAACCCGGCGGACGGCTCGGTGGTGCGCGACGCGCCCCGCCAGGTGACGCTCGACTTCTCCGAGGGCGTGGCCATGTCCGACGACTCGATCCGCGTCCTCGACCCGCACGGCAAGCGGGCCGACACCGGGGCGATCCGCGACACCGGCACAGGCGGGAAGACGCAGCGCGCCGTGTCGCTCAAATCCTCGCTCTCCAAGGGCACGTACACGGTCGCCTGGCAGGCCGTCTCCGCCGACAGCCACCCCGTCTCGGGCGCGTTCACCTTCTCCATCAAGGAACCGTCCGAAACCAGCGCGACCGTCCCCCAGCAGGACGAGAACACCGGCGGCGGTGCCGTGGGGACGCTCTACGGGATCGGCCGGTACGCCGCCTACGCGGGCTTCGTCCTGCTGGTCGGTGGTGCGGGCTTCGTCATGCTGTGCGCCCCGCGCGCGGCCTCCTCGCGGGCGGTACAGCGGCTGACCGTCACCGGATGGGTCACCCTGACCGCCGCCACACTGGCCCTGTTGCTGCTGCGCACCCCCTACACCGGCTCGGGCAGGCTCGCCGACGTCCTCGACCTGGGCGGGCTCAAGGACGTGGTCGCCACCAAACCGGGCGCGGCCCTGGTGTCCAGGCTGCTGCTGCTGGCGGCGGCGGCCCTGTTCGTCTCGGTGCTCTTCGGGGCGTACGCGAGGCGCCGCAAGGACGGTGCGGTGAGCACGGATGGTGTGGCGGACACGGACGGTCTGGCCGGCACGGACGAGCCGGTCGGCGCGCGGGAGCGGCACGATCTGCTGTACGGGCTCGCCATCGGTGGCACCGTCGTCGCGGCCGGGCTCGCGGCGACCTGGGCGATGGCCGAACACGCCTCCACCGGCATCCAGACGTCGCTCGCCATGCCGGTGGACATCCTGCACCTGCTGGCCGTCGCCCTGTGGCTCGGCGGACTGGCCGCGCTCTTCTGTCTGCTGCGGTGGGGGCCCTCGCCCTCGGGCACGACAGTGCGGCGTTTCTCCGCGGTGGCGCTCACGAGTGTGACCGTGCTCGCCGCGACGGGGCTGTACCAGTCGTGGCGCCAGGTGGGAACCTTCGACGCACTGACGAGTACGTCGTACGGACAGCTGCTGTTGGTGAAGGTCGCCCTGGTGGCCGTGCTGGTGGGGATCGGCTGGTTCTCCCGCCGATGGACAGCCAGGTTGTCGCAGATCCCGACGGAGGCGACGGATGTCCAGGGGGAGGGGACGGAGGTCCCGAGGGAGGCGGAAAGCGGCCGTACGGAGAGCGTCCGCACGGACGTCCCCGTCCGGACAGCGTCCCTTCCGCACACGCGCTCTCCACAGCCGCCGGTCCGCGCCTCCGCTCCGCCTTCCAGCCTCTCTTCCGACAGCGCCTCTGCTGACAGCGCCTCTTCCGAGGATCCCTCCGACGGCCGCACGGCCGACCCGGTGCGCGCCGCACAGCTCGCGCGGCAGCGGGACGCCGCCGACGCGGCACAGCGGCGCAAGCGGCGCGAGGCCGATCCGGAGCGCAGCGGGCTGCGCCGCTCGGTGCTGACGGAGGCCTCCGTCGCCGTCGTCCTGCTGGCCGTCACCACGATCCTCACCAACACCGAGCCGGGCCGCACCGAGGCGCAGGCACACGCGGCGGGGGACACGGGAACGAGCGCCTCCACCGGTCCTGTGGAGGCGAAGGTGCCGTTCGACACCGGCGGCCCAGGCGGCAAGGGCACCGCCGCGCTCACGCTCGACCCGGGCTCCCGCGGCCGCAACACCCTCCAGCTGCGCACCACCGCCCCCGACGGCCGTCCGCTCGACGCACCGGAGGTGAAGGTCACCTTCACCCTCCCCGCGAAGGACCTCGGGCCGCTGCCTGTCACCCTGAAACCGGTCGCGGGGAAGAAGGGCCACTGGAAGGCCACGGACGTCCGGTTGCCCATGGCCGGAGAATGGAAGCTCGCACTCACCGTCCGCACCTCGGACATCGACCAGGTCACCACCTACAAGACCGCCACCATCGGCTGAGCCGGAACCGAACCACACCATGAGTACGCACAGCGACCACGAATCCGCGAACCACACCACGGACGGCGGCCCCGAGCGGGGCGGCGAACCCGACCGCGGTCCCCGCGCGACCGCCGTCAACGCCCCTCGTAAGCGGCGAGAACGCCGCCGGGGGTCCCCGTCCCGGGACTCTCTCCCTCCCCCGACCACCCCGAAAGAGGAACACGGTACGCCGTCCGGTAGCGGTACGCCGCTGTCGCGGAGGCGGCTGCTGGGCACCGCCTCCGCCGCGGGCGCGGGCGGGCTGGTGCTGGGTGCCGCGGGCGGCGCGTGGGGGCACGCGGCGGCGCAGAACGAGCCGCCCGCGGCGCTGACGTCGCTGGGCTCGGCCGACGTGGCGTTCCACGGCACGCACCAGGCGGGCATCGTCACACCGGCGCAGGCGCACGGCCACCTGGTGGCGTTCGACCTCGTGTCCGGCGCCGGGCGCAGGCAGGCGGCGGCGCTGCTGCGGCGCTGGTCGGACGCGGCGCGGCGGATGATGGCGGGCGAGCCGCCGTCAGGCGGCGAGCGGGACACCGGGATCGCGCTGGACGCGGGGCCCTCGTCGCTGACGGTGACGTTCGGGTTCGGCCGTACGTTCTTCACCCGTACGGGTATGAAGAAGGAGCTGCCGCGGCAGCTGGCCCCGCTGCCGGACTTCTCCGCCGACGCGCTGGACAAGGAGCGCTCCGACGGCGATCTGTGGGTGCAGATCGGCGCGGACGACGCGCTGGTCGCCTTCCACGCGCTGCGCGCGCTCCAGCGGGAGGCCGCGGGGGTGGCGCGGCTGCGCTGGCAGATGTCCGGTTTCAACCGTTCTCCCGGGGCCACGGACCGCCCCCGTACGGTGCGCAACCTGATGGGCCAGGTGGACGGCAGCAACAATCCGAAGACCACGGACGACGACTTCGCCGAGCGCGTCTTCGTGCCGTCCTCGGGTGAGCCGTCCTGGATGGCGGGCGGCTCGTTCGTGGTGCAGCGGCGTATCAGGATGCTGCTCGACAGCTGGGACGAGCGCGCGCTGGGCGAGCAGGAGCGGGTCATCGGGCGGCGCAAGTCCGACGGCGCACCGCTGACAGGCGGGCACGAGCACACCGCCCCTGACCTGGACAAGCGCGGCAAGGACGGGCTGCCGGTGATCGCCGCCGACGCGCACGTCCGGGTCGCGGCGCCGGAGACGAACGGGGGCGCGGCGATGCTGCGCCGCCCCTTCTCCTTCCACGACGGTTTCCGGGACGACGGCGCACCGGACGCCGGGCTGCTGTTCCTGGCCTGGCAGGCGGACCCGCTGCGCGGCTTCGTACCCGTGCAGCGCAAGCTCGACCGGGGGGACGCGCTCTCGGACTTCCTGCGGCACGAGGCGAGCGGGCTGTTCGCCGTTCCGGGCGGTCCGGCGCGGGGCGAGTACGTGGGCCAGCGGCTGCTCGAGGGCTGAGACCGGCGCTCGGCGGGTGCCCGGCGCGGCTACCGTGGCGGCATGTCATCTGCGAGCCGCTACACCTACCTCGGTCCCGAGGGCACGTTCACCGAAGCCGCGCTGCACACGCTCCCCGAGGCCGCCACCCGCCAGCTCACCCCGATGGTGTCCGTTCCGGCGGCGCTGGACGCCGTGCGGAACGGGGAGGCGCAGGCGGCGTTCGTGCCGATCGAGAACTCGGTGGAGGGCGGGGTGACCGCCACGCTGGACGAGCTGGCGGGCGGCGGCCGGCTGATGATCTACCGCGAGGTGCTGCTACCGATCGCGTTCGCGCTGCTGGTGCGGCCGGGGACGACGCTGGAGACGATCAAGACGGTGACGGGGCACCCGGTCGCCCAGCCGCAGGTGCGCAACTGGCTCGCGGCGCACCTGCCGGACGCCGTGTGGGAGTCGGCGGCCTCCAACGCGGACGGTGCCCGCCTGGTGCAGGAGGGCCGGTACGACGCGGCGTTCGCGGGCGAGTTCGCGGCGGCGAGGTACGGCCTTGAGCCGCTGGTCACCGACGTCCACGACGCGGAGAACGCGACGACGCGGTTCGTGCTGCTGGGCCGTCCCGCGCGCCCCGCGGCGCCGACGGGTGCGGACAAGACGTCGGTCGTCTTCTGGCTGCAGGGGGACCAGCCGGGTGCGCTGCTGGAGGTCATGCACGAGTACGCCTCGCGGGGGGTGAACATGATGCGGATCGAGTCGCGGCCGACGGGCGAGGGCATCGGGCAGTACTGCTTCTCGGTGGACTGCGAGGGGCACGTGGAGGACCGCCGGGTGGGGGACGTACTCATGGGGCTCAAGCGCTCGTGCCGTGCCGTGCGCTTCCTGGGTTCGTATCCGCGCGCCGACGAGCAGCCGCCGACGCTGCGTCCCGGTATGGCGGACGAGGACTTCGTGGCGGCGGCGGACTGGCTGACGCGGTGCCTGGACGGGCGGGACTGAGGTCCGGGCGGCGCTGTTCCCACTGTGCACAGCTGCGGCGAAGTTATCCACAGGGGTGAGTGGCGACCTGTGAACAAGTCGACAGGCGAAACGGACTCTGTCGACAAAACGGCATGGATACCGCATCGCCGTCCACAGCCGCCAGCACCCGCCTCGTCAGCACAATTCCCTCGATGAACCCTTCGGTGTGAGCTGATCCCCCTCAAAAGAGTGGGAATTTCGGGTTTACGGCGGGAATTCCCGGAGGGCCGAGCAGGCACCGGAAGGGATCTCTCCCATTTCCACAGCATCGCTTCCCCGCCTGTGGAAAAGTCGCTCAGCACCGGAGGTCGCTGTGGATAAACCCGGTGGACACCGACGCCCAACTTCCCTGACCGGCCCCGGAGTCCTCCCGACCTCCCCCTTCCGAAAGAGAGGCGGAATTCCCGGGAGGCGCCGCCGGAGACGTCGGCAATGCGAGCCTCGCAAATCCACCAATTCGGACAAATTACACGCAAAGGGATTTCGGATCGAGAGCCGTCGGAGGTCACCGGTACCCTGGCGGGGTGATTGACCTTCGCCTGCTCCGTGAGGACCCCGACCGTGCGCGCGCCTCGCAGCGTGCCCGTGGAGAGGACGTCGACCTCGTCGACGCGGTGCTCTCCGCCGACGAGCGGCGCAGGTCCTCCAGCGTCCGCTTCGACGAGCTGCGCGCCGAGCAGAAGCAGCTCGGCAAGCTCATCCCCAAGGCCGAGGGCGAGGAGAAGGCGGAGCTGCTGCGCCGCACCGGCGAGCTGGCGACCGCGGTCAAGGCCGCCGACGCCGAGAAGGACGAGGCCGCCGCCGAGACGCAGGAACTGCTGCGCCGGCTGAGCAACCTGGTGCACCCGGACGTCCCGGTGGGCGGCGAGGAGGACTTCACCGTCCTGGAGACCCTCGGCACCCCCCGCGACTTCGGCGCCGAGGGCTTCGAGCCGAAGGACCACCTGGAGCTGGGCCAGCTGCTCGGCGCCATCGACGTCGAGCGCGGCGCCAAGGTGTCGGGCTCGCGCTTCTACTTCCTCACCGGCGTCGGCGCCCTGCTGGAGCTGGCGCTGGTCAACGCGGCCCTCGCCCAGGCGACCGAGGCGGGCTTCACGCCGATGCTCACGCCCGCGCTGGTCAAGTCGCAGGCCATGGACGGCACCGGATTCCTCGGCCAGGCGGCCCAGGACGTCTACCAGCTGGAGAAGGACGAGCTCTACCTCGTCGGCACCTCCGAGGTGGCCCTGGCCGGGTATCACATGGACGAGATCATCGAGGCGAACCGGCTGCCGCTGCGCTACGCCGCCTTCTCCCCGTGCTTCCGGCGGGAGGCCGGCTCGTACGGCAAGGACACCCGAGGCATCTTCCGCGTCCACCAGTTCGACAAGGTGGAGATGTTCTCCTACGTCGACCCCGAGGACTCGCAGGCCGAGCACCGCAGGCTGCTGGAGTGGGAGAAGCAGTGGCTCTCCTCCCTGGAGCTGCCGTTCCAGGTGATCGACGTGGCCACCGGCGACCTGGGCGCCTCGGCCGCGCGCAAGTACGACTGCGAGGCCTGGATCCCCACCCAGGGCAAGTACCGCGAGCTGACCTCCACCTCGGACTGCACCCAGTTCCAGTCGCGGCGCCTGTCCGTGCGCATGCGGGACGGCAAGCATGTGCAGCCGCTGGCCACGCTGAACGGCACCCTGTGCGCCGTACCGCGCACGATCGTCGCGCTGCTGGAGAACCACCAGCAGGAGGACGGTTCGGTGTGGGTGCCGCCGGTGCTGCGCCCCTACCTGGGCGGGCGTGAGGCGCTGGAGCCGATCGCCAAGTGAGCACCGCAGCAGACGCCAACGCCGCGGGCTCCGGTGCCGCGGACGCCGACGCCGCCGGCCCCGGGGCGGCCGCGGACGCGTCCGTGCCCGCCCCTCGGTTTCCCTACCGGCTGATCGCCACCGACCTCGACGGCACGCTTCTGCGCTCCGACGACACCATCTCCGCGCGCACCCGAGCCGCGCTGGACGCCGCCGCCGAGCGGGGTGCGGCACACATCGTGGTGACCGGACGTGCGGTGCCGTGGACCAAGCGGATACTGGCCGAACTGGACTACCGGGGCCTGGCGGTGTGCGCACAGGGCTCGCAGGTCTACGACGCGGGCGCGGGCAAGCTGCTGACCTCCGTCACGCTCGACCGCCGGGTCGGCCGGCAGGCGCTCGACCTGCTGGAGAAGGAGGTCGGCACCGTCGCGGTGGCCGCCTCCTGCGACGGTCTCGACGGCCAGGTGCTGGCCGGGCCCGGCTACCGCGTGCACGAGGGGCCGCTGCCCTACGTCCCCGTCGAGGACCGGGAGACGATCTGGCAGCAGCCGCTCAACAAGCTCTACATCCAGCACGACCAGTTGGACGACGACGGGCTGGCCAAGGCCGCGCGTGCCGCTGTCGGCGACCTGGTGGGCGTGGTGATGGCCGGCGAGGGCATCGTGGAGCTGCTGCCGCTGGGGCTCAGCAAGGCGAAGGGGCTGGCGCTGGCGGCCCGCCGCCTGAGGATCCGAGCGGCCGAGACCGTCGCGTTCGGTGACATGCCCAACGACGTTCCGATGTTCGCCTGGGCCGGGCACGGCGTCGCCATGGCCAACGCCCACGAGGAGCTGCTGGCCGTCGCCGACGAGGTGACCGCGGCCAACGACGAGGACGGCATCGCCGTGGTCCTGGAGCGGCTGCTGTCCCGCCCGTAGGGGCCGGATGCCCCTGCGGGCACGGGCCGGGCTCTACCGGAGGGGGCCCTGCCAGAACGGCCCAGGGCCCTTGAGGCTGCGGACCATCGGGTACGTCTCCATGCCGCTCACCCCGGGCAGCCGGGAGAGCGGTCCTGTCAGGTAGGCGTACAGGGCCGCCGAGTTCTTGCACACGACCGTCAGGAACAGGTTGGCCGCGCCCGTGGTGGCGCACGCGAACGCCACCTGCGGATGCGCGGCCACCGCCTGCCCGACGGCGTGCAGCCGGGCGGGCGGTACGGACAGCCAGATGGTGGCACGCAGCCCCTGGTCGAACAGGTAGGGGCCGTAGTCGAGGTCGAAGTAGAGCGCCCCGCTCGCCCGCAGCTCCGTCATGCGGCGCCGCACGGTGGACGGCGACCAGCCCGTCGCGGCGGCGAGCTCCGGCACGGGCGCGCGGCCGTCGCGCGCGAGGCAGGTGAGGAGTTTGTGGTCGCCGGCGGTCAGCCTGACGGGTTCGTCGGACAGCCGGGCCGGGGGCGGGGAGAGCGCTGCCACCTGCTCGGACGAGAGCGTCCCCGACTTGAGGATCAGCCCCTCCGCGCCACCGAAATACTGGTGCAGCTTGCAGTAGGCGCTGACCCCCAGCACGCGCGGCGTGCGCGGCAGCTCACGCAGCAACAGCGCCTCACCGCCCTCCCGCGCCCAGTCGCCGCTGGAGCGCGCGACCGCGCTGACCTCCGTGCCGCCCGCCATCAGCCCCACCCACGAGGTGTCCGTCCGGCGCGCGAGCGCCTCCGCGAGCGGCACGGCCGCGTCAGGCGTGGTCGAGACCCGCACCAGCCAGACGGTCTCCCCCAGCGCCGCGGGTTCCGTCAGGCCCAGGACGCGCATGGCGCGCCCGCCGCGCAGTTTCGCCCAGCGGCGGGCGATCGTCTGGTCCGAGACGCCCAGTACCTCGGCGATCCGGGAGAACGCCACCCGCCCGTCGAGCTGGAGGGCGTGTCCGAGCTGCCGGTCGAGATCGTCCAGCGGCGGAGGCGTGCGGAGGGCAGCTGTGTGGGTTTGCACCACAAGAACGGTAGTCGATGTCGGAATCCACCGCCCGAGGCCCACTGGTTCGGCCTGGCAGCCGACTTCTTCGAGCCTGGCGGCATGAGGAAAACAACGGGAAGCGGCCCGGGCTGGTGGCCGCTCGTCGCCCTGTCGCTGGGCGCCTTCATGCTGCTGATCGACGTGACGATCGTGAACACGGCGCTGCCGAGTATGGCGACCGCGCTAGACGCCTCGTTCACCTCCCTGCAGTGGGTGGTGGACGTCTACGCGGTCGCGCTGGCCGCGCTGCTGCTGGCCGCCGGCTCGCTGGCCGACCTGCACGGAAAGCGGCGGGTTTTCACCGCAGGTCTGGTGATCTTCGCGCTCGCCTCGCTGGCCTGCGGACTCGCCCCCGACGTCGGCTGGCTGATCGCGGCGCGCGCCGTGCAGGGTGTCGGTGCGGCGGCGATCTTCGCGGCGAACGCGCCGCTGATCACCGCCACGTACCACGGGCGGGCGCGGGGCATCGCGTTCGGTGTGTGGGGCGCGGTCAACGGCGCCGCCGCCGGGTGCGGATTCGCGCTCGGCGGTGTGCTGACCGAGTACGTCGACTGGCGCGCGATCTTCTTCGTCAACGTACCGCTGACGGTGCTGGCCCTGTGGATCACCTACCGCACGGTGCCCGCTTCCCGCCCTCCGCGGGGCGCGGGGGCGCGCGTGGACTGGGCGGGTGCCGCGCTGTTCACCCTGGGGGTGGGCGCGCTGACGTACGGGCTGGTGCGGGGCGGCGACGCGGGCTGGAGCGACCGGCTGACGGTGGCCTCGCTGATCGCCGCCGGGCTCGCCACCGTGGGGTTCGCGCTGGTGGAGCGCGCCCTGGGCGGTGCGAGGAGGCGCCGGAACCGGGCCGCGGCGCCACTGCTGGACCTGTCACTGCTGCGGAACAGGTCGTTCACCGTGCTGATGGGGGCGGCGCTGCTTACCCAGGCCGCCGCGTTCGCACACTTCGTCTACAGCGCGTTGTGGGCCCAGTCGGTGCTGGGCATGAGCCCGCTGAGCGCGGGCCTCGCCCTGCTGCCGATGTCGGTGGTCTCCTTCCTCGTCGCCGCCCTGTTCGGTGGGCGGCTGCAGCGGATGCGTCCCCAGTACCCGCTGGGTGTCGGCGTGCTCGTGATCGGCGTCGGCGTGCTGGCACAGACGCTGGTGGAGCCCGGCTCGTCCTGGACGGCGCTGCTGCCCGGGTGCCTGCTCATCGGGGTCGGCGTGGGTCTCGCGCTCACCGTCCTGATCGCCGCCGCGCTCGGCGCCGTACCGCCCGAGCGGGCGGGGCTGGCGAGCGGCGCCGTGAACACCTTCCGGCAGCTGGGCTACGCGCTGGGGGTCGCCGTGCTCGGCACCCTGTTCGCCACCCGGATACGCGAGGTGCTGACCGGTCTCGGGGTGCCGCGTGCGGCCGCGGAGGCCGCGGGGAGTGGCCGCGCCCGCGAGGCGGGGGTGCCGATGGGACTCGTTCGGGAGGCGTTCGCGGCCGGGCTCGACCGCGTCTTCGTGGTGTCCGGTCTCGCGGCGCTCGCCGCGGGGGCCGCGGTGCTGCTCTTCGTCCGGGGGCGTGCGACGACGGCGCACGCGCCGGAGCGGGTTCCGGGGCCGGAGTCGGCCCCGGAACCCGCGGGAGGTTCGGGGAGGGCTCCCGAGCACGCACGGGAGGAGGCTCATTCGGCGACGCCGTAGCCCCCGGCTGCGCCGTCGTCCGCGGGGGCGTCGCCGTCTTCCGTGGGGGCGGCGTGGCTGCTGTGCACGGGGGCGGTTTCGGCGGTGTACAGCCGCGCCACCTCTTGGGCCCGGCGGGCCAGTTCCGCGCGGGCCTCGGGTGGGTCGAGGACCTCAAGCCAGGGACCGAACTGGAGGAGTTGGGTGACGGCGGCCAGGACGGGAAAGGCGAGGCGGACGGTCACCCACGCGTCGTCCCCCTCGGAGTCGTCCCCCGCAGAGTCGGGGCCCTCGGAGTCGGGGTCCGCGGACGTCCGAGGCGGTTTGGGGACGGCGACCAGCACCGGGCCGACGATGCGGGCGAACATGTCGAAGCGGTCTCTGTGCACCAGCGCCGTCACCCGCACCGGCATGGGCCGCTCCTCCACGCGGCGGCGCAGCGGCTGCCAGACGTCGGCCAGTTCGACGCCGGGCCTGCGCCGCACCGGCTCCTGAAGCACCTCGGCGGAGGCCATCCGGTCCACCCGGAAGAGCGCGGGGGAGCGCCGCCGGTCCGCGACCAGGTACCAGACGCCGGCCTTGCTGACGAGGCCGTAGGGATCGACGGTGTAGGTGCGCAGCTCCCGCTCGCCTCCGTGCCGGTAGCGGATGCGCAGCCTGCGGTCGGCGAAGACGGCGTCGTGCAGCGCGTCGAGTTCGACGTCCGCGCGGGGCCCGCTCAGCCACCGGTCGGGGTCCACCAGGATGCGGCGGCTGGTCAGTTCGGCCGCCGGACGGTGCGGTGCCGGGAGCGCGGCCATCACTTTGCGGAGCGCGGAGACCAGCGCGTTGTCGAGTCCGAGGGCCGCGTGCGCGTCCTGCGCGGCGAGAACGAACAGGGCGCGGGCCTCGTCACCTGTCAGACCGGTGACGTCCGTGCGGTACCCCGGCAGCAGCCGGATGCCGCCGTGCCGCCCCCGTTCGGCGTACACCGGCACTCCGGCGGCCGACAGCGCTTCCACGTCGCGGTAGATGGTGCGCGGAGAGACCTCCAGCTCCGTCGCCAACTGGTCGGCCGGCACGCGGCCACGCGTCTGGAGGAGCAGCAGAACGGACAGCAGGCGATCGGATTTCACCTCCCCACAGTGCCGCAGAAAATGTTGACGGTCGATGGCAGGTTTTGACGGCAGACTCCTTCCCGGCCCGCGCCCCGGAACGTCGCACACCTGCTGCGTCCCCGTTTGCGCGTGGCCGCCTTCCGATCCGACCGAGGAGCACATCTCCATGAACAGCACCCCGCAGACCCCCGACCCACGCCCCGCCTACGCCGCGGCCGCCGAGCAGCTGTTCCAGCTGATCTCGACCATCAAGCCCGACCAGCTGGACCACCCCACCCCCTGTGACGCGTACGACGTGCGCGCGCTGCTGGGACACGTCGTCTCCGGTGCGCGGCGGATCGCCCCCGTTCCGGAGGGCGGCAACGGCACCGGAAAGGACGTCCCCGAGTGGATCGACGAGGTGCCCACGGGACGCTGGGCGGAGCTCTACGACGAGGGCCGCGCCCGGATGAACGCCGCCTGGTCGGATGACGCCGTCATGGACGCGGTCGTGACCGTCCCCTGGGGCAGCATGCCGGGCCGCATCGCCATGGCCGGCTCGGTGATGGAGACCGTCACGCACACCTGGGACCTGGCCCGCGCACTCGGCCGGGACGACACGCTGGACGAGGGGCCGGCCCACTTCGCCCTGGCGGCCGCTCAGCGGGCGCTGCCGGCCGAGGGCCGCGAGGGAGCCCCGTTCGGCGAGGCGCGACAGGTGCCCGAGGACGCCGGCGTGTACGTACGCCTCGCGGCGTGGCTGGGCCGGGACCCGGAGTGGAAGACGGCGCCCGACGGGCACTGATTCCCCGGCTGCCAGGACGGCGGAGCGGACGCGGAGGGCGGGGAAGAGATGGTGCTCAACGGACTGGACGCACTGCGCGAGGCGGTGCACGCCCCTTCCGCTCCCTCCGGATCGACCCCGCAGCCCGCACGGCCTGGGTGGAGGCGGGCGTGCGGGCGGGCGGCCTGGTCGCGGAGGCGGCACGGTACGGGCTCGCGCCGGTCAACGGCTCGGCGCCGTCCACCTGTGGAGGACCGGGCGAGGGCGTGAGACCCGGGACGCGGGAGAGAGGTGACGGCCCGGAGGGAATTCGAGCGAAAATCCTCCCATCGCGTAACCGTACGAAAGGTGCCTCGTTGCACAGGATGCGCGGAGGCGACTGGAGCAGTAGGCGACGAGAGTGCGTGAAGTGGTGGTGGCCGGTTGAGGCGCAGCCCGCAGGGGCCCCTTGCCGGTAGTGCGGTACGTGGGAAGACATGAGCTGATCTCCGCTCCTGGTTCCTGGATACGGACACCTGCCGACCCCCAGGCGATCGGGGTCTTCCGGACATGTCCGCAACCAAGACCCGAGGGGGTCACCCATGTACTCCGATTCCGTCCTCCTGGAGTCGCGCAGCGCGCGCTCCGGGCTCGCACACAAGGTCGAAGCCCTCGACAAAGTGAAGGCCCTGGCGTTTTCCACAGGCAGTGCACAGGCCACCACCCGGGATGTGGCCAACTACTTCGAAGTGCCTCCGAAAACTGTGGAAAAACTCGCCGAGCGGCACCGCGAAGAGCTCACACACAACGGGATGACCGTGCTGCGGGGCTCTGACCTGGAAGAATTTGTGACCGACAAGTTGTCGGTCACAAAACTCGAAGGGCCGAGTTATCCACAGCGCGTGCGGAGCCTGACCGTCTTCGACCGCCGCGCCGTCCTCAACGTGGCGATGCTGCTGCGGGACAGCGTCATCGCTCAGCGGGTCCGCACCTACCTTCTCAACGCCGAGGAGAGCGCCCGTACCCACACCGTCCACCCCGGCGTCGAAGCCGTGCAGCGGGCGACGGAAGAGCTGCGTCAGACGGTCCGCACGCTGGCGGCCGGGTACGGCTCGCTCGACCGCCGGGTCACCCGCCTGGAGACCTCGGGGGCCGAGCTGGGCGCCGTCCTGCAGGAGCTGGGCCCGGTGATCGGGCGGATGTCCGCGCGGATCGACCGGGTGGACCACCGGCTGACGGAGACCGACCGGCGCACCGAGCGCACCGAGCAGGTGGTGTGCGCGATGCGTCAGCGCCTCGCCGACATGGGCGAGGAGATGCGCGAGATGCGCCAGGACCTGCGCTCGGTGATGCGGGCCGTCGACGCGAGGCCCGTACCGCCACAGCTGGTGCTGCCTCGGCAGATCTCGCCCCGTCCGCGCGGTGAAAGGTGACAGGCATGACAGGCGCAGCAGTGTGACAGGCACAGCGGCGTGACACGCACGGCGCCCCCGGCTCGCGGCCCGCAACCGCCGGGGGCGCCGTCCCATTGACACAGCGCCTCCGGACACACGGAGCCACCGGCCCGCCGCACTCGAAGCCGTACCGCTCGAACCCGTATCGCTCAAGGAGCTCACCCATGCGCACACGGAAACGCCGGACGGCTGGAGCCGCTGCCGCTGCCGCGGCCCTGGCGGCGACGACCCTGCTGTGTGCTCCGGCCTCGGGAGCGGCGCCCGGACAGACGGCGGAGGCGGTCGGGACACCGCCTCCGCCGCCGGCCCGCGGCAGGGCGCTCACCGCCGTCGCGAAGGTGTCCGCCGACCGTCTGGCACTGGCGGACGTGGTGGCCGCGGCGAAGTACGGCACGGGCGAGCCGATCAGCGATCCGGCGCGCGAGCGGGTGGTGCTCGACGACGTGGCGGAGCGGTCCGCGGCCCGCGGGGTGGACCGGCGCCTGGCCACGGCCGTCTTCCGCGATCAGATCGAGGCGAGCAAGGGCGTCCAGCGGGGACTGTTCGCCCGGTGGGACCTGTATCCGTCCGAACGCCCTGCCCGGCGGCCGGATCTGGCCGGGGAGGTGCGTCCGCGGCTCGACCGGATCACCGTCAGGCTGCTGGACGGTCTCGCCGCCGCAGAGCGGCCGCGGGGCGCGTCCTCGTGTACGCCGCGGCTCATGGCCGGCGCGGTCCACGAGGCGGGGGAGCGCCGTTTCGACGCGCTGCACACACAGGCTCTGCTGAGGGCGCTGCCCTCCGTCTGCGGGGCGTGAGGGGAGTCTCCTCGCTCAGGCGTTCGGGTCCGTGCGAGTCGGTTGTAGGATGAGTGCGCTTGTAGGGTGACTGGGCAACCGGGCGAGTCGCGGAACACTCTCGTGGAATTCCGGTCGCCCGGACCTCTCGATCGCGGAACCGACAGGAGTCAGGACATGGCGCTGCGTGCCGCCGGACGGCAGTCGCTCGTCGACACGGTCGTCGGTGAGCTGCGGGCGCAGCTCACCGCGGGTGAGTGGGCGGTGGGTGAGCGCATCCCGACGGAACACGCGCTGGCCGAGCAGCTCCAGGTCGGCCGCAACACCGTGCGGGAGGCCGTGCGCGTCCTGGTGCACTCCGGAATGCTGCGCTCGCGGCAGGGCGAGGGCACGTTCGTCGTGGCCACGGCCGACCCGGGCGAGATCGTCCGGGGGGTGCAGCGCGCCGACGTACGCGACGTGCTGGAGCTGCGCATCGCGCTGGAGGCCGAGGGCGCCCGGCTGGCCGCCCTGCGGCACCAGCCCTCCGACCTGGAGCGGATGCGGGCCTCGCTGGCCGCGCAGGCGGCGTTCCGTGACAGCCGGGGGCAGTCGGCGGACGGCCAGTACGAGCTGTACGCGGAGCACGACATCGAGTTCCACGTCGCCGTCGTCGACGCGGCGCACAACGCCGCGCTGAGCGCGACGTACGCCTGGTTCAGCAGCTCGGTGCGGGACGCGCTGGTCGCTTCGCTGCACGACCGGCACATGCCCCGCATCCACGAGACCGACCACCACGACCTCGTGGACGCCATCGCGACCGGCGATCCCGAGGTCGCGGAGCGGGCCGCGAGGGAGCTGCTCGCCAAGCCCAAGCAGGCCGTCGACACGCTCCTCGGCGCGGAGCGCGTGTCCGTTCCGGAGGGCGTGTCCGCTCCGGAGGGCGTGTCCGCTCCGGACAGCGTGTCCGCTCCGGAGTGAGTGTCCGCTCCCCCTCTGCGTGAGGGCACGCCTGGCGGCGTCCCCCCGCACGCCACCGTTCGTCAGAAAGGCACCACCGCATGTCCCCGTCCCCCAGGGAAGGACTCACACCCCCCGCGGAAGGGCTGACCACCGAGGAGCTCCTTTCGGCCGAACTGATCGACGCGGAGGAGGACCTGGCACCGGCGCCACCGGTGGCGGCGGCCCGCAGGCGGCTGCGCGCGCATCCGCTGCTGCTGTTCGTCGGTATCGTCCTGGCGTCCCTCAACATGCGCGCCGCGCTCGCGGGGGTCTCTCCCGTGCTGAGCGAGATCAGCGACGACTTCCACATGACCTCGACGGTCAGCAGCCTGGTCACCACCATTCCGCTGATCTTCATGGGCGTGGTCTCGCCGCTGGCGCCGAAACTGGCGCGGCGCTGGGGCACGGAGACGGTGCTCCTCGGTGCACTCGTGCTGCTCGCGGGCGGCATAGTGCTGCGGATCGCGCCTCCGGTGGTCGCGCTGTTCGCGGGGTGCGCGGTGGTCGGTTCGGGAATCGCGCTGCTGAACGTGCTGATGCCGGGTCTGATCAAGAGGGACTTCCCGGAGAAGGCCGCCGGCATGACGGCGCTGTACTCGACGGCGATGATCCTGGGCGCGACCGTCTCGGCCGCCGCCGCCGTTCCGCTGGAGCACGCGCTGGGCGGCTGGCGCGGTTCGCTGGTCTCCTGGGCGCTGCTCGCGGCGGTCGCGGCGTGCGCGTGGCTGCCGCAGGCCGTGCTCGCGCGGCGCGGTACCCACCACGGCGAGGCCGCGGCCGTGCCGGCGCAGTCGTCGGGTTCCGCCGGGCCGGCCCCGGACGGGCAGCAGGACGGGCCGAAGCTGACCCGCTCGCCGCTGGCCTGGCAGATCACCCTGTTCATGGGTTCCCAGTCGCTGATCGCCTACGTGACGATCGCCTGGCTGCCGACGATCTTCACCGACCACGGTATGAGCAAGGCGAGCGCGGGGCTGATCTTCGCGTTCAGCACGCTGGTGCAGATGGGCGGCTCTTTCGTGGTGCCGACGCTGGCGGGGCGGATGCGTCGGCAGCGTCTGCTGTGCGCCGTGGTGGCGCTGTTCATGGCGCTGGGCATCGCCGGTCTGCTGGTCGCGCCGGTGGGCGGCGCCTGGGTGTGGGCGACGCTGCTGGGGCTGGGTCAGGGCGGTGCGCTGGGTATCGCCCTGACGCTGATGGTGCTGCGCTCCGGTGACGCGCACACCGCCGCACGGCTGTCGGGCATGGCGCAGACGTGGGGCTATCTGCTGGCCGCCGCGGGTCCGCTCGTGCTCGGCGCGGTGCATCAGGTGACGGGCGGGTGGACGCTTCCGATCGTGCTGCTGCTGTGCGTCTGCGGGGCGCTCGTGCTGCTCGGTCTGGGCGCGGGCCGCGACCGCAGGATCGGTACCTCGGCGGGCTGAACGACCGGCCTGTCGGGAGAGCAGGCGGGTGGGAGCGGAAAGCACGCTCCCACCCGCCTTTTTCACCGTCCTGGTGCGCCAGATGCTCTCTTTCGGACACGTACTCGCCCAGCAGCGCCCTCGCTCACTCCTCCCCCGCCAGCGTCAGGGTGCGCAGCTTCTGTCCGGCGAAGAGGGTGCCGCCCACGGTGACCACGACGAGGAGCACCACCGCCGTCGGCAGTCCGACGGCGGAGCTGATGTCGGCTCCGCTGCCCGCGACCTTCTCGGCCAGCGCCAGCGCCCACTGCTGCACGCTGAGGGTCTTGGCGCCTCCCACGAGGGAGCCGATGAGCGCCTCCCAGATGAGCGCGTACGCCAGGCCGATCACGACGGCGTGCCTGCTGACCGTTCCCAGCAGCAGGAACAGTGCGCTGTAGGCGATCGAGGCGACCACGGCGGCGAGCGCGTAGGCGACGGCGATCTGCTGGCTGTTGCCGTTGAGGACGAAACCCGCGATCAGCACGGGGACGGCGGAGAACACCGCGGTCACGCCGGAGGCGACGAGGAACTTGGTGAGGATGACGGAGGGGCGCGGTACCGGCTTGGACAGCAGGTAGACGACCGAACCGTCGTCGATCTCGGGGCCGATGGCGCCGGTTCCGGCGATCACGCCGACCAGTGGCACCAGGGTGGCGAGGGCGAAGCCGCCCAGCAGTTGGCTGGCGACCGCGTCGTCCGCGCCGTTCATGGCGCGTACGGCGGCGGACACGACGAGCAGCAGGGCCGGCAGTACGCACAGGATGAGGGCGCGGCGGCGGCCCAGGAGCGCGCGGTAGGTGAGCCGCGCGACCGTCGGGTTGAACATCAGGTCAGCTCCTTTCCGCCGCTCAGGCCGCGACGAGGTACGAGAAGACGCTCTCCAGGGACTCGTCGGAGGGCGAGACGGTGTAGAGCCGGATTCCGTGCTCCTGTGCGACGCGCGGGAGCAGGGTGGTGAAGCGCGTGAAATCGACGGCCTGGATGCGCAACGCGTCCTCTGTCCTGTCCAGTTCGATGCCTGCCGTGGAGGCGTCCGCGATGAGCGCGGCGGCGAGCCGCCTGTCGTCGCTGGAGCGCACCACGTAGCGGTGCGGACGGTCGGTCATCAGACGGCGGATCTTGCGGAAGTCGCCGCTGGCCGCGTGCCGTCCGGCGACGATGACCTCGATGTGGGAGGCGAGTTGTTCGACCTCCTCCAGGATGTGCGAGGAGAACAGCACGGTGCGTCCCTCGTCGCCCATCCGGCGCAGCAGTTCCATCAGCTGCATGCGCTGGCGCGGGTCCATCCCGTTGAACGGTTCGTCCAGCAGCAGCACGGAGGGGTGGTGCACCAGGGCGGACGCCATCTTCACGCGCTGCCGCATGCCCTTGGAGTAGGTGGAGATGCGGCGGTCTTGCGCGTACTCCATCTCGACGGTGGCCAGCGCCTCGGCGGCGGCCGCACGCGGGTCGGGCAGGCCGTGGAGTTCGGCGTTGGCCAGGACGAACTCGCGCCCCGTAAGAAAGTCGTACATTCCCTCCCGTTCGGGCACCAGGCCGATGTGCCGGTAGGAGTCCTCGTTGCGCCAGATCGGTGCGGCCGCGGTGCGGCTGCCGTCCGGGCCCGGGGTGGGCTCCAGGGTGACGCTGCCGTTCGAGGGGGCGAGGAATCCGCCCATCATGTGGATGAGCGTGGACTTTCCCGCGCCGTTGGGGCCGAGCAGCCCGGTGACACCGGGGCCGATGTCCATGGTGATGTCGTTGACCGCGACGACGTTGCCGAACCAGCGGGAGACGCGGTCGATGTGGATCTCGGTCACAGTCCGGCCTTTCGGTAGCGGCGCTGCAGGAGGGCGTAGAAGCACACCAGGAGCGCGGCGAGGACGACGAGGTAGACGGCGCCCTGTGCGCCGGTGAGCTCCTGCCCGCCGGGGAACTGGGAGGTGCCGCCGAGGAACCTGCTTTGGATGCCGTCCAGCAGCGTGCCGGGCGAGGCGACACCGAGCCAGCCGACGGCCTCCCTGCTGTCGGAGGTCCAGGCGATCCCCTGGAGCGCGGTGACGAGGAAGAACGGCACGGTGACGGCGACGATGATCGCCGCGATGCCGAAGCCGCGGCGCGGGGTCAGGGCCGCGATCCAGGCGGCGATCGCGGCGTGCAGCAGCGCGAACAGCACACAGAAGACGAGGCCCTGGGCCGCCGCCCCGCTCTGGTCCGCGAAGCCGAGTTTCGCCAGCAGCGCTCCGGCGTACATGATCAGGACGGGTACGGCGGTGAAGACGAAGAGCGCCGCGGCCAGTGCCGCGAACTTGGCCGCCACGTAGTCACCGCGTTCCATCGGACGCGAGAAGTACAGCGGGGTCGTCTTGAACCGCAGGTCCAGGGAGAACGCCTGGGGCGCGGCGGCGGCCAGGTAGATGCCGATGAGCGGCTGCATCATCAGCACGTACTCGGAGTAGCCGACCGGCAGGTCGTCGCTCTTGGCCACGACACTGACGGCGACGACGATCGCGGCCGGCACGCTCACCGCGGCGAACAGCAGCATCGGCAGGACCTTCGACTTCGCCGAGCGTCCCAGCCCGTAGGCGCCGCGCAGCGTCTGGCTGAACAGCGCGCGCCGCGCGTAGGAGCGGCCGAGGCGGGGGCCCTCGTAACCGCGGTAGCCGATGTTGTGGATGACGTCCTGGCCGCGCCCCGGCCTGCTGCCGCCGCCCGCGGGGGCGGGGCCCGCGCTGCCGGGGGGTGCGGGGGCGTGGGCCTGTGCGGCGTGTGCGGGGGTGCGGTCAGGCGACATCGCCGGCGCTCCTTTCCGTGAAGACCTCGGAGATCTGGTGCCTGCGCTGTTCCATGCGGACCAGCCCGAGGCCGAGGTGGGCCGCGGTGTCCCGCACGGTGTCGTAGACCGACTCGTCGGCGAGGTCGAGGGTGACCAGGTGGCCCGCGCCGGGCGCCACGGCGTCGGCGGGACCCGGGTCGTGCGGGGCGCATCCCGCCTGCCGCAGGGCCTCGCGCAGCGCCGCGGTGCCGTCAGGGTGCGCGTCGGTGTCGGTGACCTCGACGGCGAGGACGGCGGTGCGCTGGGTGAAGTCGGCGGTGGTCGAGGAGCGCAGCAGCTTGCCGCCGTCGATGACGACGATGTGGTCGCTGGTGCGCTCCAACTCGCCCAGCAGGTGGGAGGTGACCAGCACGGAGATGCCGAAGTCGGTGTGGACGCGGCGGATGAGCCCGAGCATCTCGTCACGGCCGACGGGGTCGAGGCCGTTGGTGGGCTCGTCCAGGAGGACGAGGCGCGGGTCGTGGACGAGGGCCTGGGCGAGTTTGACCCGCTGCTTCATGCCCGTCGAGTACCCGCCCATGGGACGGTAGCGCTCCTCGTACAGGCCGACGTGGCGCAGCGTGTCCGCGGTGCGCTCGCGGGCCGCCGTCGTGGGCAGCCCCGACATCCGCGCCATGTGGACGACGAACTCGGTGGCGGACACGTCCGGTGGCAGGCAGTCGTGCTCGGGCATGTAGCCGACGCGCTCCCGGATCGCGCCGCCCTGGGTGGCCACGTCCATGCCGAGTACGGAGGCCGTGCCCTCCGTGGCGGGGGCCAGCCCGAGCAGAATCTTGATCAGGGTGGACTTTCCGGCCCCGTTGGCGCCGACCAGGCCGGTGACCCCCGGCTCGACGCCGACGGTCAGCCGGTCCAGTGCGGTCACCCTGGGGTACCGCTTGCTGAGGCTTTCGATCGCGATCACAGTCACCCTTCGACGGTACGAACGGCTCGTCGCGTCCGCGTCAGACGCGGTGTCGGTTTCCCGGCCGCCGCCCGTCCTTCTCAAGTGCGTGGGGCCGTACGCCTCAGGTCGGAGAGGCCCGTAGGGGGCCACTGCACCAAGGTCATGGTCCGGGCTCCGGGGGGCCGCGCGGGAAGTTATCCACAGGCTGGGAGGCGTCCTTGACCGCGCCATGGCCCGATGTCACATTCATTGGTGTCAACGAGGCCTCGCCGGTAGGGCCCGGCACGGACGGAAGGTTGGCGATGCACCCGGCAACGAGCGAATACACTGCGGCTGACCTGCGGAGATATCGGGAAGTGCAGCAATTGGCCTACGCCTGCGCGGAGTCGGTGGCCGCCCGGCTGAAGCCGGGGGTGACCGAGCGGGAAGCCGCGCGGATGCAGCGTGAGTGGCTGCGCGGACACGGGGTGCGCGACGGGTTCCACCTGCCTTTCGCCTGGTTCGGGGACCGCACCGCGTTCGCCGGCTTCGCCGTCCCCCTCCGGTTCCTCCCGACGGACCGCAGGCTGGAGCCCGGCATGCCCTTCATCCTCGACCTCGCCCCGGTCCGCGGCGGCCGAGCCGCCGAGGCCGGCTACTCCGGCTGCCTGGGCCCCCACCCCGTGCACGAGCGGCTGACGGCGGACCTGCGCGCGTACCGCGAGCTGATCCTCGCCCGGGTGCGCGAGCGCCGCCCGCTGCGGGAGGTCTCCGCGCACGTGGACCGGCTCATGCGCACCCAGGGCTACGCAGGACGGCACCGCGCCCACCCGTTCGGCGTGCGCGCGCACCGGGTCGGCCGCGCCCCGCACCGCCGCTGGTCTCGCGCGCTCCGCGGCCGCGGCACCGGCGCCCTCCAGGGGGCGGCCCGCGAGGTCTTACGCGGACACCGGGACGGCACGCCACCGCGGTGGAACCCGTCCCGCTCCGCCGACCACCCACCGCGGGCGGGGCTGTGGGCGGTCGAACCCCACCTGGGATTCCGGGGCACGGGCGCGAAGTTCGAGGAGCTTCTGGTGGTGACCGACTCCCGGGATCCGCAGGAGAGCGCGTTCTGGCTGGACGACGATCTGCCGCATGTGCGGCGCTGGCAGGAGGAGGCACAGGCGGTATGAACGGTGGGAATCGCAACCGGTGGGGCGGCGGGCGCACCCCTCGCCCCACGACTGCCCGGCAGCAGGGCGACCTGTTGGAGGGGGCGAGGGAACGCCGCGTGGCCACCGGAGGGATCGAGCTGTGCGTCGCCGAGTTGGGGGACGCACAACAGCCGACGGTGATGCTGATGCACGGCTACCCGGACAGCAAGGAGGTCTGGTCGAAGGTGGCCGGGCTCCTCGCGGACCGCTTTCACGTGGTGCTCTACGACGTGCGGGGCCACGGCCGCTCGACGGCGCCCGTGCCGCTGCGCGGCGGCTTCACGCTGGAGAAGCTCACCGACGACTTCCTCGCGGTCGCGGACGCCGTCAGCCCGGACGCTCCCGTCCACCTGGTGGGGCACGACTGGGGCTCGGTACAGGCCTGGGAGTTCGTCACAGTGCGCCGGACCGAGGGCAGGATCGCCTCCTTCACCTCGATCTCCGGCCCTTCGCTTGACCACTTCGGCCACTGGATCAAGCGGCGGATGGCCCGGCCCACCCCGCGCCGTGCCGCCCACCTGCTCGGCCAGAGCGCCAAGTCCTGGTACGTCTACGCGCTGCACACCCCTCTCCTCCCCGAGCTGGCCTGGCGGGGCCCGCTGGGCAAGCGCTGGCCGCGCCTTCTCGAGCTGACCGAGAAGGTGCCGGGGGACGGCTATCCCACCGCGTCCCTTCCGCAGGACGCGGCACACGGCGCCTGGCTGTACCGCGACAACGTGCGCACCCGGATGCGCCGCCCGCGCACCGACGCCTACGCCCACGTCCCGGTGCAGCTCATCACCCCGACCGGCGACGCCTTCCTCAGCGAGCACCTCTACGACGACCTGGACAGGTGGGCGCCGCGGCTCACCCGCCGCACCCTGCCCGCCAAACACTGGGTCCCGCGCACCCGGCCCGACCAACTCGCCGCCTGGATCAGCGGATTCGTCAACCGGAACGAGTCGCCTGTGCCCACCGCGCAGCCCTCGCCCGCGGGAGCGCACGCCGACCGGTTCGCGGGGCAGCTCGTCCTGGTCACCGGCGCGGGCAGCGGCATCGGAAGGGCGACGGCCTTCTCGTTCGCCGAGGCGGGCGCCCGCGTGGTCGCCGTGGACCGCGACGCGGACGGCGCGGCCCGCACCGCGGAGCTGGCCCGCCTGGCGGGAGCCCCCGAGGCGTGGGCCGAGGAAGTCGACGTCGCGGACGAGGAGGCGATGGAGAAGCTGGCCGCGAAGGTCGCCACCGCGTACGGCACCGTGGACGTGCTGGTCAACAACGCGGGCATCGGGGTGGCCGGCGCCTTCCTCGACACCACCACGCAGGAGTGGAAGCGGACGCTGGATGTGAACCTGTGGGGCGTCCTGCACGGCTGCCGGCTCTTCGGACGGCAGATGGCCGAGCGGGGCCAGGGCGGCCACATCGTCAACCTCGCCTCCGCCGCCGCCTACCAGCCCTCCCGCGCCCTGCCCGCGTACTGCACCTCCAAGGCGGCCGTGCTCATGCTCAGCGAGTGCCTGCGGGCCGAGCTGGCCGGGCAGGACATCGGCGTGACGGCCGTCTGCCCCGGCTTCGTCAACACCAACATCGCCCGCACCGCACGGTTCGCGGGGATGGACGAGAAAGAGCTGCGACGCTTCCGAAACCGCACCTCGCGGCTGTACGGGTTGCGGAACTACCCGCCGGAGAAGGTTGCCGAAGCCGTCCTGCGCGCGGTCGTCACCAACCGCGCCGTGGTGCCGGTGACGCCCGAGGCCCGGGGAATACGGCTGCTCTCCCGCCTCGCACCGCGCGCCCTGCGCGGCATAGCCCGCATCCAGCCCCCGGCATGACCCGCCAGCCCGCAGCAATGAAGGAGTGAGCGCGATGGCTCCGTCCCCCCACCCACCGGCACCGGCCCTGCCGGCCTCCGCGCAGCCGCCGCCTGCCGGCCCTGACACCCCGGCGGAGTACCGGATCGAGGATCTGGCGCACCGCAGTGGTGCCACGGTGCGCACGATCCGGGCCTACCAGGACAAGGGCCTGCTCCCCAAGCCGGAGCGGCGCGGGCGGGCCAACGTGTACGGCGAAGCGCACCTGGCGCGACTGCGGCAGATCGCCGACCTGCTGGAGCGCGGCTACACCCTCGCCTCGATAAAGGAGCTGCTCCAGGCCTGGGACGAGGGCCGGGGCCTCGGCGGGGTGCTGGGCCTGGTGGCCGAGGTGGACGGGCCGTGGACGAGCGAGGAGTCGGGCCACATCACGCGCACGGAGCTGGCGGAGTTGTTCGGCGGCGGCCAGGAGGAACCGGCGGTCGCGGCGTCGGCCGTCGACGAGGCGGCTGTCGCGGCGTCGGCCGTCGACGAGGCGGCTGTCGAGGAGGCGGTGGCGCTCGGAGTGCTGGAGCCGCTGCCCGGCGGGGAGGAGGGTTTCCGGGTCCCGAGCCCACGGGAGCTGGCGGTGGCGGCGGAGCTGCACAAGGCGGGGGTGCCGCTGCCTGCCATCACCGGGCAGCTGCGGGAGCTGAGAGGTCAGGTCGAGCACATAGCCGCCCGCTTCCTGGACTTCACCGAGGAGCACGTCTTCGTCCGCTACGCCGGTGTGCGCCTCTGCGAGGCGGACGCCTCGGAGGCTGCCGCACTGGTACGCAGGCTGCGGCCGCTGGCGCAGCAGACCATGGAGGCGGAGCTGGCACGGGCCATGCAGAAGCTGGCAGCCCGCAACCTGCGCGCCCACCTGCGCTCGGCGGCCGCGGGTGCGAGCGCAGGTGCGAGCGCCGCCGAGAGAGAGGAAGGGGCCGGCACGGTCATGGCTGCGGAAGAGCCCGTTCCCCTCTCGCCGGCGCCCTCCCCCCAGGGCTCATCCCCACGGGGCTCCCCGTTGCTCGGTGCCCCGCAGGGAGGTGCGGCGGCACCGCCTACGGAGCCGGTCTCACTGCCCGCGGAGGCGGTCTCACTGCCCGCGGCAGCGGTGGCGGCGGTGCGGGAGCTGGTCGGCGAGGCCCGGGTCCCGGAGTTCATCGCGGCGGCGGCGGAACGGGAGGTGAGAGCCCGGCGGATGGACGCCATGGCGGCCGAGGCGCAGTAGAGGCGCGGGGCGGTGAAGACGCGGGGCGGTGAAGACGCGGAGCGGTGAAGGCGCGGGCCTCACGCGTGCATGCGGGCGCCCACGTCCTCCACACAGTCCCGCAGGGCGGGCAGATGCGAGCGCAGCTCCTCCGTACTGGTGAGGACCACGGTCGCCCCCAGGGAGACGGCGAGCGAGGGGGTTCCCGAGGCACGGGGGACGGTGATGGCGACGGAGCGGACGCCGATCTCATTCTCCTCGTCCACCTCGGCCCAGCCCTGGTCGCGCACCCGGTGGAGTTCCTCGCGCAGCAGCCCGGGGTCGTTACGGGTTCGGGGGGTGACGGACGCGAGGGGGGCGGCGAGCAGCTCCTCGCGGCGCGCCTCCGGCAGGGCCGCCACCAGCGCCTTGCCGAGGGAGGTGGCGTGCCACGGATTGCGGGTGCCCTCGGCGCTGCGCAGCTGGAGGTGCTGGGTGCCCTGCGCGGTCAGGACGAGCAGGACGTCCGAGCCCTGGAGGACCCCGGCGATGGCGGGCAGGCCGGTGCGTGAGGCGAGCCGTTGGAGGGGGGCCGCGGCGACGGAGTAGCCGGCGGGTGAGCGCTGGAAGCCGCGGGACAGTTCCAGGACGCGAGGCCCGAGGGCGTAGCGGCGGGCGTCCTCGTCGTAGGAGACGAAGCGTTCGGCTGCCAGTCGGCCCAGCAGGCGGTGGGCGCTGCTGACCGGGAGTCCGGCGGCGCGTGCGGCGGCGCTGACGCCGAGCCCGGCGGGGTGGTCGGCGAGGACGGTCAGCAGTCGCAGCCCGCGGCTGAGCATGTCGTCCGACGGCGCGCTCGCGCTCATGACCCAGGCCTCCCGGCGCTCAGGATGTCCCTCACGACGCCACCCTTGCGGCGACGCTCACGATGCCGACCTCCCGACGCTCACGAGGCGGCCCCTCCCGTGGAAACGGTGCCCTCTCCCCGGTGGGCGCCGCCGGCGGGAGAACCTCCGGCGGGGGTGCCTCCAGCGGGGGAGCTCTCGGTCGGGCCGCCCTCCGGTGCGGTGCGGTCTGCGCTCACCGTACCGGTGGCGTGGCTCGCGCCGGGCCCCGGCCGGGGTTCGCGTACCAGTGCCATGAGCGCGGCGGACAGCAGGGCGCAGACCGCCATCAGGGCGAAGGCTCCGGCGTCGCCGAGCGGGGTGCCGCGGACCCAGCCGACGAGGTAGGTGCCGGCGAAGGAGCCCAGCGCGCCGAGGGAGTTGACGAAGGCGACGGCCGCCCCGGAGATCCCGGGCGGGGCGAGGGCGGAGACCAGCGCGAAGTAGGGGCCGTAGGGCGCGTACATGCACAGTCCGGCCACGACCAGCAGGGCGAAGGAGAGGGGAAAGGAGGAGTGTGCGGCGTACGAGGCGAAGAGGGCGAGTCCGCCGGCGGCCAGCCAGGGCCACACGGCTGCGGTGCGCCGGCCGCTGCGGTCGGAGAGCCGGGAGTTGAGCAGCATCGCCGCGGCGGCGAAGGCGTAGGGCACGGCGGTCAGCAGTCCGGTGGCGCCGATGCCCTCGCCGGAGCCCTTCTTGACGATGGCGGGCAGCCAGAAGACGAACCCGTACATGCCGAACGACCAGGTGAAGTACTGGAGGGCCATGATCTGGACGGGCCGGGAGCGCAGTACGCGTCCGTAGTCGGTGCGCAGCGAGCCGCTGGGGGGTGAGGCGGCGAGCGCAGCGGTCCGTTCGGCGGCCAGGTCCTCGCGCAGGGCCCGGCCCTCGTCGGCGCCGAGCCAGCGGGCGTCCTGGGGCCGGTCCTTGATCAGCCACAGGCAGCACAGTCCCCACAGGATGGAGGGCACGCCCTCGGCGACGAACATGACGCGCCAGTCGGAGACGGCGATCAGCCAGCCGGAGAGGGCGGAGAGCCACATCATGGTGATCGGGTTGCCGAGGATGAGCAGGGTGTTGGCGCGTCCGCGCTCGCGCTGCGTGAACCACCGGCCGAGCAGCATCACCATCGACGGCAGTACGGCGCCCTCGACGACGCCGAGGGCGAACCGGACGGCGATGAGCTGTCCTGGGCTGCTGAGCAGGCCCTGGACGACGGCGAGTGCGCCCCACGCCACGGTGGACCAGGCGACGAGTCGGCGGGCGCTGCGCTGCTCGGCGTAGATGGTGCCGGGGATCTGGAAGAAGAAGTAGCCGAGGAAGAAGGAGGCGGCGATCAGGGAGTCGGCGGCGGCGGAGAGGTGGAGTTCCTCGGCCATGCCGCCGGCGGAGGCGATCGCGTAGTTCGACTTGTCCAGATAGGCGAGCGAGTAGGTGAGGAACGCGACGGGGATGAGGTGCCGGGCCCGCGTCGAGCTCCAGAAGCCGGATGACGTCACTGTCGCCCAACCCCTTCTTTTTCCGTGAGATGGAAAGTGTTTCACTAGGCGGGAAGACGTTACGAGCGCACGTGGCGCCGGTCAATGGGTCGTGACCGGTGCGACACGCACCGCCCCAGTCCCCTCGTGAAGGGAGCACCATGAGTCCGACCGACGCACCGGCCGATGTCACCGCTGACGCCCATGACACCGGTATCGCCGATGTCCTCGTCCCCTACAGCGGTCTCGCCGAGCGGCACGGTCCGTGGCCGGCGGGCGTGACCGTCCACGTGTGGGACGGGGCGAGCCCCGGTTCCGTCCCCGATCAGGGGGTGCTCGACGCGGTCGGCTTCTGGGTGATGCCCTACGCCGTACCGGACGCGGACCGCCTCCTGGCGCGGCTGCCTCACCTGCGTGCCGTGCAGTCGCTCAGCGCGGGCGTGGAGAAGCTCCAGCCGCTGCTGCCGCCGGGCGTCGCTCTCCACAACGGCCGCGGCCTGCACGACGCGTCGACGGCGGAGCACGCGCTGGGCCTGATCCTCGCCGCCCAGCGCGAGCTGCCCCGCTGGGCGGCCGACCAGTCGGCCGGCCGCTGGGAGCCGCACTTCACCAGGTCACTGGCGGACAGCCGCGTCGCGCTCGTCGGTTACGGCTCCATCGGCAGGGCGCTGGAGGCCAGGCTGGTGGCCTGCGAGGCGGAGGTGATCAGGGTGGCCAGCAGGGCCAGGCCCGACGAGCGGGTCCACGGGGTGGACGAGCTGCGGGACCTGCTGCCACGGGTGGACGTCCTCGTCCTGGTCCTCCCCGAGACACCGGCGACGCGGGGCCTGCTCTCCACCGCGGAGCTGGCGGCTCTTCCGGACGGCGCCCTCGTGGTGAACGTGGGGCGCGGCCGGACGCTGGACACCGACGCGCTCCTCGCCGAGACGCGCGCGGGGCGGCTGCGCGCCGCGCTGGATGTGACGGATCCGGAACCGCTGCCCGCCGAGCACCCGTTGCGGCAGGCGCCTGGTGTGCTGGTCACGCCGCACGTCGCGGGCGGTTCCGCCAGCTTCCGGCCGCGTGCCGAGCGGCTGATCGCAGAGCAGATACGGCGCTGGGGAGCGGGCGACGAGTTGCTCAACCCGGTACCGCAGCCGAGGACGGAGACCGGAGAAGAGGCGGGGCCGGCTCCTGGGGCGTGACGGGGGGGGGCGGGGGCGGCCACGCAACCACGGACAGGGCCGGGGCAAGGGGTTCCGGGTCTCGCTCCGGGCCCCCGGGCGCCGTACGCTCTGAGGTGTGAGTGTGCGTCTGAGTACCGTGATTCTGCCCGTGCGCCGTTGGCAGGAGGGCGGGCGCGGCCAGTGGGAGCGCGCCGAGGAGCTGGGCTTCCACACCGCGTACACCTATGACCACCTCTCGTGGCGGGTGCCCTTCAGGGACGGTCCCTGGTTCGGTGCGCTGCCCACCCTGACCGCCGCCGCGGCGGTGACCGGACGGATGCGGCTCGGCACGCTGGTGACCTCGCCCAACTTCCGCCACCCCGTCACGCTGGCCAAGGAGTTGCTCTCCCTCGACGACATCTCCGCGGGGCGCGTCACGCTGGGTATCGGCGCCGGAGGCAACGGCTTCGACGCCACCGTGCTGGGCCGTCAGGCGTGGACGGCGCGCGAGCGGGCGGACCGTTTCGCGGAGTTCGTGCCGCTCCTCGACCGGCTGCTCACCGAGGACGCGGTGACGTACGAGGGCACCTACTACTCCGCCCACGAGGCCCGCGGCATCCCCGGGTGCGTCCAGCGGCCCCGGCTTCCGTTCGCGGTGGCCGCGACCGGGCCGCGCGGACTGCGGCTCGCGGCGCGGCACGGGCAGGCGTGGGTCACGACGGGTGACCCGCGGCTGTCCGCGACGGGGACGCCGGAGCAGTCGCGTACGGCGCTTCGCGGGCAGCTCGCCGGGCTCGGCCGGGCGTGCGCCGAGGCCGGCCGGGACGTGGCGGAGTTGGACAAGGTATTGCTCACCGGGTTCACGCCGGAGGGGGCCGGCCCGCTGGAGTCCGTCGACGCGTTCGTCGACTTCGCGGGCAGACACGCCGAGCTGGGCTTCACCGAGTTGGCCGTGCACGCCCCGATCCCGGACTCGCCCTTCGCCGCCGACGAGACCGTGTTCGAGAAGATCGCGACGGAGGCGGCCGCCCAACTGGCGTGACCGGCGCCGCCCGGCTGGCGTGACCGGCATCCCCCAACCGGCATCGCCCGACTGGCGCGACCAGCACCGGCCACCGGCGGGACCGGGGGCCGGCCCGCCGGGGCGCGTCAGTGGCGGGGTGGGCGTTGCGTGGTGGCGGGCCGGCAGTCGGCGCACAGGCCCCACCAGGTGATCTCGGCTTCGTCGATGCTGAACCCCGCGTCGTCGCCCGGTTCGAGGCAGGGGGCCCGGCCGACGCTGCAGTCGACGTCCTTGATGCGGCCGCAGCTCCGGCAGACGAGGTGGTGGTGGTTGTCGCCGACGCGCAGTTCGTACCGGGCGGGTGAGCCCGCCGGCTCGATGCAGCGGATCAGCTCGGCCCGCGACAGGTCCTCCAGCACGTTGTAGAGCCCCTGGCGGGAGAGGCGGGGGGAGGCGCCGGAGTCGCCGCCCCCGGCGTCCGCCGACTGGATCCGGTGCTCCAGCTCGGCGGCGGTGGAGTGCGCGTGCCCGTGCAGGGCGGCCAGGACGGCGCGGCGCTGTGCGGTGCTGCGCAGCCCTCTGGTCCTGAGCAGCTCGCTCACCGGCTGATCCATGGCAGTCACGCCCCTTCTTGACTCCATCCAGTCTAGCCACGCAGACGTCCTCCCGTCAGCCGCGACGCGGGGACGCAGGTCCACCCAGCCTTCCCTCAAAATTGACTGAGTCAAAACTGTCCGGCTACTCTCGAACCCATGAAGTGCTACGACTGCGCCGTGACCGGCAACACCGGCAACACCGCCACCGAGGACACGGTCGCCATCGGGGTCTGCCGCCGCTGCGGTCTCGTGGTGTGCGCGGACCACGGACGCGTCACCCAGGTCCTCGTCCACCGGGCCAACGGCGTGGGCAAGGCGACCAGCGACCGGCCCGCCCGGCGCGTGCTGTGCAGCCCCTGCCACAGCGCGGAACGCCCCCACTGACCCCGCCCCGTCCCGCTCCTCGCCGCGCCCTCACCTCTCCCTCCCCGCCGCCCGCGTCGAGTGTCGAGTGTCGCCGCCCGCGTGGAGCGGACGGCGGGCATGCTCGGTGGTATGGACCGCACGCCTCCCCCGCCATCCGACGGCCACCGAACGCCGCCCCAGCCCCACCAGTCCCATCAGCCCCGCCAGCCCCCGCTCCCCAGCACGGAGGCGGCGGTGGAGGTCCTGTCCGCGCTCGCGGAGCGCCGGGGCCTGCCGGTGGCGGTCGAGCACGCGATCGGCGCGGACGAGTCGTCGCGGCGTACGGGGGCCGGGGCGTTCGCCGTCACCGACGAGGACGGTTCCCTGCCGCACGAGGCGCTGGTGGAGATCCCGGCGACCGACGGGCCGGGCGGCGCGCCCCGTACGCCGAGGATCGCCGTCCAGCTCTTCGAGGAGGGGGACGCGCACATCACCGTCGACGGCGTCACCTTCCACGACCTGCCCCGCGAGTCCACCCCCGCCTTTCTCGAGGCGGTCTTCGACGGGCGGGCCCATCTGCGCACGACGTGGTATCCGCCGTTCTGCCGGCTCGTGGTGACGCTGGACGGCGAGCTGTCGTACAAGGAAGTCGTTCCCCTGGCGTACGGCGGGCTCTCCCGCTGGCTGAACAGCCTCCGTTCCTGAAAGCCCCCTCTACGCCCGGCTCGCGGCCCCTGTTCGCGCTGCCCCTGTTCGCACGGCCGCTGTTCGCACGGCCGCTGTTCGCACGGCCGCTGTTCGCACGGCCGCGCTCAGCGGCGCAGGCCGAAGAGCCGGGCCGCGTTGTCGTGGCAGACCGCACGGAGCCAGGCGGGCCCCAGCCCGGTGCGCTCCTCCAGCGCTTCGAGGGCGTGGGCGTACGCGTACGGGATGTTGGGGAAGTCGGTGCCCAGCAGGACGCGGTCGCCGAGGTCGGCGAGCCGGGGCAGTTCCGCGCGGGGGAAGGGTGCGGTGGCCTCCACGAAGCCGGTGAAGACCATCGTCGTGTCCAGCAGGACGCCCGGGTAGCGCTCCGCCAGGTCGAGGAAGTCGGCGTACTCGGGCATGCCCAGGTGGGCGACGACCAGGCGGAGGCGGGGGTGGCGGGCGAGGACGGCGCCGATGGGCCCAGGCCCCGTGTGGGTGGCGGGCACCGGGCCCGAGCCGCAGTGGGTGACCACGGGGACACCGGCGTCGGCGAGTTGGCCCCACACCGGGTCCAGCAGCGGGTCGCGCGGGTCGTAGTCGCCGACCTGTACGTGGCTCTTGAAGACGCGGGCGCCCTGGTCGAGGGCGCGGCGCACGTCGTCGGCCGCGCCGGGTTCGGCGTGGAAGGTGGCGGTGTGCAGGCAGTCGGGTGTGCGGGCGGCGAAGTCGGCCGACCAGTCGTTGAGGGAGCGGGCCATGCCCGGCTTGTGGGGGTAGAGCATGGAGGTGAACGCGCGGACGCCGAATCCGCGCAGCAGGGCGAGGCGCCGTTCCTCGTCCTCCCGGTAGCCGATGGGCCAGGGACGGCCGATCAGCGGCCCGGCCGCGTCGAAGTACGCCCACACCGCGGCGAGCAGGCGTTCCGGCATGAAGTGGGTGTGGACGTCGATCAGCGAGGTCACGCCGATGCGCGAGCGGAACGCCGCCACCCGCGCCCGCTCGGCCGGCTCCGCCGGTATGTCCGCGCCCGCGTCCGCACCCGTGCCGGTGCCGGTGCCGGTGCCAGCACCCGTATCCGCGCCCGCGCCCGTATCGGCGCCCGCGCCCGCGCCCGTCTCCGTATCCGCGCCCGTGTCCGTCCCCATGCCGGACACCCTAAGGACTGCCCCATCAATGATCTACGACATGCCGGCTGCCGCCCTGCCGCCCTGCCGCCCTGCCGGTCATGACCTGCTCTTCCCAGCTGCACCGAACCGGAGAGGGCCCCTAACGCGACGTGATGTCACGGAAGTTGGGGGCGGGGCGCTGGACCGGCAGGTGGCCGTCAAGGTGATCTCCCTCCTCGCCGGCGGCGGAAGTCGCGGGGGCGAGGCGCGCGCTCGGTTTCTGCGCGAAGCGCGGATCACAGCCCGGTTGCAGCATCCGTACGTCGTGACCGTCCACGATCTCGCGCAGAGCGACACCCAGGAAGGCACCGACCGCGGACCGGCTCACCCGGACCGGGTTCCTCGTGGGCACGCCCCCGTACATGGCGCCGGAGCAGGCGCGGGGCCACCCGGAACCGCGCAGCGATCTGTACGCGCTGGGCTGCCTGCTCTTCGAGTTGGTCACCGGCAGGCTGCCGTTCCAGGCCCCGGACAGCGTCAGCTGTCTCACGGCGCACCTGAGCGTCCAGCCACCCGCGCCGAGTTCGGTGGCCGCGGGTGTGCCACAGGCATGGGATGCTCTCCTGCTCAGGCTGTTGCGCAAGGATCCCGCCGAGCGGTACGCGAGCGCCGCCGACGCCGCCGAGGCCCTGCGCGGGCTCGCGGGCGCATCCGAGCACGTGCCGGCGGCCACTGCGCGGCTGCCGGAGGCTTCGCCGTCGCCGCCCGCGGCCGGCTCCCCTCCCGGCAAGCCGGCGGTGGCGTGGTCCTGGATCGCGGTCGCGGTCTGGTTCCTCATCGCGCTGGTGGCCGCCACGGTGACCGCGGCCAACCTCGACGGAGACTTCGACGGTCGCGACCTGGTCGGCGGCGCCGGAGTGGTCGCCGTCGCCACCGGTGGGCTGATCGTATGGTTCGCCGTGCAGGCACGCCCCCGTTGGCGGGCACGTCTGGCCCTGCCGCTGCGGTTCCTCCCGCCGACGCTCCTCTTCTGCCTCTACGCCCTGGTGGTCGCGGCCGCCGTTACCGACGAGGTTTCTTCGACCGGCGAGATCGAGTGGGGCTACTGGCTGACCGCCGGTGGTGGCTCCACGCTCGTATGGGGGGTCTCCTGGTGATGGCCGCGGCCCTCACGCCGCGGACGGAACGCCGGACGCGCGGAATCGGCTACGCCCTCGTCGGCGTCAACGCCGTCGCGGTCGTCGGCACGTTCGCACTGATGGCTTCGACTGAGTCCTGGTTCCCTTACGTCTGGTTCGTCGAGCCGCACTGGGTCCCCCCTGCCGTGGGCGTGTCGGCCATCGCGCTGTACTGCGCGCGCGAGCTCACGACGCGCCGGGCGGCTCCGGCATCGGGGCGGTCGGCGCGGGCGTCGAGCGGCTGACGGTCAGCAGGAACGCGGCCACGAGGCCCATGAGGCCGACGACCAGGGCGAGCGTGACGGGGGTGTGGACGTCGAGCAGGATCATCGTCGTGTTCGCGGCGAAGTGGGTGACCATCGAGGCGACGACGCCGGCCCGCTCGTAGGCGTAGGCGGTCAGCATGGCCATGGGGATGACGCTGACGGCGAAGAGCATGCCGCTCGGGGTGGCGAGACCGAGCTCGTTCTGGACGGTGCCGTCGATGAAGAACAGCGGCAGGTGCCACACGGACCAGATGACGCCGAGCAGGAGTCCCACCTGGAGACGGCCCATCGACGCGCGCATCCTCGGGTAGGCGGTGCCCCGCCAGCCCGGCTCCTCCGAGAGCGGTCCCGAGACGATCATGCTGACGAGGAACGCGGCGGGACCGCCCGCGTCCGCCATCACGTCCCGGGCGCCGTCCAGGCTCAGCGCCGTCCCGCCCGCCGCCTGCGCCAGCAGGGCGGCGCCCAGCACCGTCGCCGAGGTGGCGACGAGGAACAGCGGCAGCCAGGCCAGTGCCCTGCTCCGGAAGCGCACCGCGTGCTCGGGTACGGGCTCGCCGCGCCGGCGGCGGCGTACGCGGACCACCAGGGCGGCGAGCAGCGGTCCGAAGGCCCCGAAGAGGTAGGGCAGCGCGGTGGGCGAGGTCATCGCCGATCCGCCGAGACCCATAGCCGTGCCCCACGACGCCCAGCTGATGCCGAAGGCCAGCGCCATGAAGAGGCCCAGGTCGCTCCGGTGCGTGCCGGTGGGGGCCCCGGCGAGCGGGGTCGACGCCGGTGACGCCGGTGACGTCGGTGACGCCGGTGACGTCGATGCCATCGATGACACAGCCATGACATGTCCTTCTCTGTGAGTGTGAGCGTGACGAGCTGTTCCAGTGCGGTGCCGGGCGCGCCGCCCTCAAGTCCGGTCGGCGGTCGTCAGGACCGGTCCGCGCGCGCCCCGGTCGGCGACTCGGGTGCCGTCGCCTCCAGTCGGGGGGCGAGCCAGGAGGTGACGAGGGCGAGGAGGTCGGGGTCGACCGGGCGGCTCAGCAGGCGGCCGTAGGAACGGATGGTGTGGTGGCCCGGGTCCCGGCGCAGCAGGTGGGTGAGGTCGGGCACGCGGTGCGTCTCGGCGGCGCCGCCGGGGACGACGCGGCGCATCTCGTCCAGGTCGCCGGGGTCGACCTGGATGTCCTTGGCGCCGGTGACGGCCAGCACGGGCACCTGGATGGCGGCGAGGTCCTCCCGGGTGTCGTGGGCGAGGTTCTCGCGCATCCAGCGGGCGTTGAGCCGCATTCCGGCGATCCGCGCCACGTCCGTCCGCGTCCGGCGTATCCGGGCGAGGGCACGCTTGCCCAGCGCTCCCAGCGGGCGCCGGAGGAGGCGTACGGGTGCGGGCATGCCCTGCATGATCGAGCGGGCCTGCCAGCGCACGGCCTCCTCCCCGGTGCGGGCGTATCCGGCCAGGAGCACCGCGGCGCGCACCTCCCGGCGCGCGGCGAGGGCCATCGCGTGCAGCGACCCTTCGCTGTGGCCGATGACGGCGACCGCGTCCGAGCGGACCGCGGGGTGGGCCGCCAGGGCGCGCACGGCGGCGATCGCGTCGTCGCAGTTGTCGGTGAAGCCCCAGGCGCGCCAGTCGCCGGGGGTGGCGCCGGTGCCGCGCCGGTCGTAGCGCAGTGTGGCGATGCCCGCCGCCGCGAGCGCTTCGGCCACCGGCCGGCCGAGGTTCGTCTTCAGCTTCTTCGAGTTGCCCTCGCGGTCGAGGGGCCCGGAACCGTGCAGCAGCAGGACGGCGGGGTGCGGGCCGGGTCCCGACGGCAAGGTCAGCGATCCCGCCAGGTCGGTCCCGTCGTGCGCGGTGACCGTCATCGCGGTGTCGGGCATGGTTCCGCCTCTCCTCGTTTTCGTTCTCAACTACGAGAACGTTATCAAACATGAGAGCATGGGGTCATGGCAAATGCGAACGAGCTCATGCACCCCGTGCGGATGCGCATCCTGCAGACCCTGCTCGGCGCCGACGAACTGACCACGGCGCAACTGCGCGACCGGCTGCCCGACGTGGCATCGGCCACCATGTACCGGCACGTCGCGGCCCTCGCGCAGGCCGGCATCATCGAGGTGGTCAGCGAACGGCCCGTTCGCGGCACCGTCGAGCGCAGCTACCGGGTCCGCCAGGAGCGCGCCCTCGTCGACCCCGACACCCGCGACGCCATGGGCACCGAAGACCACCGGCGGGCCTTCACCGTCTTCTCCGCGGCCGTGATGGGCGACTTCGAGCGATACCTCTCCCGCGAGGACGCCGAACCCGCACAGGAGAACGTCCTCTACCGGCAGGGCGCCGTGTGGGTGACGGACGAGGAGTTCGCCTCGCTCGTGGACGAGATCGAAGCGGCCGTCGCCCGCCGCACGCACACCACCCCGGGCGACGGCCGCGCCCGCCACCTCCTCAGCCTCGTCTTCGTGCCGGACAAAGCCGCGGCACACCCGGACGAGCCCGGAACCGACTGACCGGCATGCGCGATGTCGCCGTGCGCGACGTGCGCGACGGCCGACGTGCGCGACGTGCGCGACGGCGCGGTGCGCGGGCTCGCAGGCCTCCCCACGGGTCCCGCGCGGGTCCACAGGGCCGGACGGGTCTGACGTGGATCGCGGGGCGGCGGCGCCTGGGACCCCGGGCGCACACCCCGCCCCCCGCCCCGGCTACTCCCGCCGGTGCTCAGGGCACTCGCACGGCGGGTAGGCGCCCGGGCTGAACCCGCCCGGCGGGCCGAGCCACGGCCCCTTCTCCAGCACGGTGACCGACCGAACGGGCGTACGCCGCCCGGTGCCCGCCGCCACCCGGTAGACGCGGAGCGTCATCCGGTGCGTCTCCCGCCGGGGAGCCGTCTCGTCGCTCACGCCCGCTCCCTGATCCAGCGCGCCAGAGCGAAGACGGCGTCGGCCGACGCCCCTCCCAACTCCACATGGGGCCTCCCCATGACGGGGAACCCGCCGCTGAGGGAAGGCAACTTACACCCCGCCATCGCCAGCGCCTCCGCCAGCTCATCGGCCGCCTTGCGCCCGATGGCCAGCGCACTCTCAGGACTCGACTGTGCATCCATGCCCATACGGTGACCCCTCCCGGGCCACACGGGAAGTAGTCACCCACTCACAGAGAGCAGTTGTGGGATTTCGCCGACACGAACGGAACGAACCTGCCAATCTGACACGTAACCAAGCGTTCATCCCTCGCCTCGCCCCCGGGACCGCACATGTCCGAATCCGACCTCTCTCCGGTCGAACCGTCCCCGCTTGTCGCCGGCTTCGGAAAGCAGCTGCGCAAGCTGCGGGAGTACCGGCAGATCTCCCGGGAAAGCGTCGGCAAGAGAGCCGGCTTCTCCGCCTCCACCATCGGCGCCTTCGAACGTGGCGAACGCATCCCGGACCAACGCAGCGCCTGCGCCCTCGACGCGGCCCTCAACGCCCACCAGCTCCTCGCGTGCGTCGGCGAGGACCTGGAGAAGGAGCAGTACCCACGCAAGTTCGACCAGCTCTTCCGCTTGGAAGCCGAAGCCCTCAGCCTCAGCATCTACGACACGAACGTCGTCAACGGGCTTCTCCAAACCGAGGCGTACGCGCGTGCGCTATTCGAGACGCGCGTACCTCACCACGGCGAGGGCAAGGCGACGCAGCTGCTCGCTGAGCGGCTTGACCGCCAGAAGCTGCTCACCCGTGTTCCGACGCCGACTCTCGTCTTCATCCTGGACGAAGCCGTCGTGCGCCGCCGCACAGGCAGCAGAGCGATCATGCAGGCCCAGCTCGGGTGGCTACTGGAGCTGGGTCAGCTCAAGCACATCCATATTCTCGTGCTCCCATTCGACTGCGAGGAACCAGTCGGGGCGATTGGCCCTTTGACGCTGTTGGAGACTCCCGAGCGGCGCACGCTGGGATATGTCGAGGTCCAGGAACAGGGCACACTGCTGTCGGACAAGGAAACGGTCAGCGCCTTGCGGCAGCGTTTTGACATGATCCAGGTGAACGCTCTGCGGCCTGCGGACTCCGCATGCTTCATCAAACGCCGTCTGGAGGAACTGTGAGCAGCGAACTCAGCTGGTTCAAGTCGAGCTACAGCAGCGGAGAAGGCGGTCAGTGCCTCGAAGTCGCCCTCACCTGGCGCAAGTCCACACACAGCGACGGTGGAGGCGGCCAGTGCGTCGAGGTCGCCACCTGCCCCCATACCGTCCACATACGCGACTCCAAGGCAGGGACCACCGGCCCCGCCCTCACCGTCACGCCGGATGCATGGCAGGCCTTCCTCGCCGGCCGCCGGTGAGGAGGCCCTACGTGCCCCCCCTCACCTGGTACAAGTCGAGCCACAGCAGCGGTTCGGGCGGCCAATGCCTCGAAGTCGCCCTTACCTGGCGGAAGTCCACACACAGCAGCGGCGAGGGTGGCCAGTGCGTGGAGGTCGCCACCTGCCCGCACACCGTCCACGTACGCGACTCCAAAGCAGGGGACACCGGTCCCACCCTCACCGTCACGCCGGAGGCGTGGAGGGTCCTTCTCGACGGGGTGCGGTAGGCACCCCACCCGCGGGCCCCTTCACAACCACCCTCTGTGAAGGGGTCAAAGGACCTCGGAGGCGACGTCCGCCGGGCGCGCCAGGCGGGTGCCCTTCTCCGTGACGACGAAGGGCCGTTGGATGAGCGCCGGGTGGGCGACCATCGCGGCGATCAGTTCGTCGTCGGTCACGTCGGGGCGGTCGAGGCCCAGCTCCTTGTACTCGGGCTCCTTCGTACGGACCGCGTCCCGCGCGGTGACCCCCGCGTCGGTGATCAGCGTGCGCAGCGTCCCCGCGTCGGGCGGGGTCTTGAGGTACTCGACGATCTCGGGTTCGTACCCGGCTTCCTCCAGCAGGGCCAGGACCGTGCGGGAGGTCCCGCAGCGGGTGTTGTGGTAGAGCGTCGCGGTCTTCGCCATGGGGGACATGGGAGTCATCGTAGGACCGCGCGGCCGGGACACAATCGGCTGCATGAGGGATGAGTCGGAGGAGTCGAGAGGGACGGGGGCGAGGATCGCCCCCGTCGCCGCGCTGCTCGTCGTCGACATGCAGACGGCGTTCGTGACGGGCGCCGACGCCGTGCCGGACGCGGCCCGCGTCCTGTCCGCCACGCGGCGGCTGCTGGCCGCCGCCCGCGCGGCGGGCGCGCCCGTCGTGCACCTGCAGAACGACGGTGAGACGGGCAGCCCCGACGAGCCGGGAACGGCCGGTTGGGAGCTGTTCGTGCGGCCCGAGCCCGGTGAGCGCGTGGTCCGCAAGGAGGAGGACGACGGGTTCGAGGGGACCGGCCTGCGCGCCCACTTGCACCGGCAGCGGGTGCGCTCGCTCGCCGTGTGCGGGGTGCTGTCGGAGATGTGTGTGAGCGCCACCGCGCGCACCGCGCTGCGGCTGGGCCACCGTGTCGTGCTGCCGCACGATGCGCACGGCACGTACGACGTGCCGGCGGCGCCGGACATCAGCGAGGTCGTCCCGGCGGCGATGGCGGCGCGGGCGGCCGAGTGGGCGCTGGGGGACGAGATCGAGATCGTCCCGTTCGCCGCGGACGTCCGCTTCGCGGGGACCGAGGGGGCGGCAGCGGGCGGCAGCCCTCCGCATGGCTGAGGGGCCCCACACCGGGTGGGGCCCCTCGGAAAGTGCACCGTGTCAGCTGGTGGCGCGCCACTCCAGCGGCTTCTTGGTGTAACCGCGGTTGATCTCGACGGCCTCCGCCTTCTGGCCCTCGGGAATGAGGAAGGCGGTGCAGATCTTCTCCGACTGGCCAGGGCTGAGCTTCTTGTCGCGGTCCATGGCCGGGCAGTTGGGCCACTTGGCCTCGCCCATGATGACGATGAGGGCGCGGGTGCGCTGGCCCTGGTCGGTCCGCACGACCAGGTCGTCGTCCATGTCGCCGAGCTCCATGGGCTTGCCGCTCTTGTGGTTGAGCGTGGACCACACGTAGACGGGGACCTTGGGCTCGTCCTTCTCGTCCTTCTTCAGACCGGAGTTGGCCATGTCGGCCTTGGTGCCGGTCTGCACCTTCGTCGGCGTGACCGTGAACGTGGCGCCCTTGGTCTCGTCGTCGTCGCTCTTCTGGGCCGGGCTGGTCTGGCCGAGCCGGTAGGAGGTCTTCTCCTTGGAGGAGCCGGAACCGCCGGAGGAGGACGACGAGGACGACGAGTGGTCCGAGTCGGAGCCGGACTTGTGGCCCTTCTTGCCTCCGCCGTCACACCCGGTCAGTGCCAGGGCGAGCACCAGCGCGCCTGCTGTGACCGGCACGGCGCGAGTCCACGTACGCATGACTTCCTCACTTTCCCCGTGAATCCCCGTTGGATCCCGTCGGACCTACCGGATGAGCGGTTGCCACGCGCACGTCAAAGACGGGACACAGCGGCCCGGCGACCGGAGCTCATCAGGGGCAAGATATTGCCAGAGGCATGTCACGAGAGTGCGAGCAGGTGTCGCCAACGGCGTCACAGCCGCCCCACCTGTCACATTCTTCGGCGGGCCGGTCACACAGGGGCCCTGTCACAGCACAGGCCCGGTCACAACCCCGGCGCCCCCCACACGGGGAACCAGCGGCCCAGGTCCTCCTCGACCGGCAGGTCGTCCCCGAGCAGCCCGCTCACCTGGAGTTCCAGCGCGTTGTCCCGCTTCTGAGCGCCACCGGGGACGGGGACGAACGGGTAGAAGGTGCCGCGCTTGTAGAGGTAGATCAGGGCGAGGGAGCGGGGCGGGGCCGCTGCCTGATCGCCCTCTTCCCGGAAACCGACGGTCGAACACAGCAGCTGAGGGCCGAATCCGCCCTCCGCCAGCAGCGTGTTCACCGCGTGCAGGTCGTTGACGAGGGCCGCGAGATCCTCGGCCGGGTGGCGCGCCGTGAGCCAGGTGTAGCCGTAGGAGTCCCGGGTGAACTCGACGGGGATGCCGCCGCGCCCGGTGTCGGCGTCCAGCAGCTGCCGTACGTCGCTCTGCAAGCGCGTGAACGCGGCGCCCTCCACGCTGGCGAAACAGACCGCGCCGACGCCCGTCGGCGCGAACCCGGTCGCCGCCTTGAGCGTCAGCGCGGCGGAGGGGAGCGCGAAGAGCTGGTCGAGGTCCGGCCGCTTGGGCTTGCTGCGGCCCAGGAGCGCGTCGAGGAGGCCCACGGCCCGTCACCGCCCCAGCTGGGCCGAGAGGCCGCGCAGCTGTTCCAGCCGCTTGTCCAGCGACGGGTGTGAGGAGAACAGCGTGGCGAGGCTCTCGCCGGAGAAGGCGGGCACGAAGAAGAAGGCGTTGTACGGCTCGGCCCTGCGCAGGTCGCGGGTGGGGATGCGGGCCATGTCGCCGCTGATCTTGGTGAGGGCCGAGGCCAGCGTCGAGGGGCGCCCGGTGAGCAGGGCGCCGGCGCGGTCGGCCGACAGCTCGCGGTAGCGGGACAGCAGCCGGGTCAGCAGGAAGCTGACGATGTAGACGAGCGCGCTGACCAGCGGAACGACCAGCAGGAGCAGGCCCGCCGGATTGTTGTTGTTGCCGGCGCTGCGGCCGAGGTTGCTCCACAGGGCCACCCGGGTCATGATCCCGGCCAGCACCCCGAGGAACGAGGCGATCGTCATGACGGCGACGTCACGGTGCGCGACGTGCGACAGCTCGTGCGACAGGACCCCCTCCAGCTCTTCCGGCTCCAGGCGGCGCATCAGCCCCGTGGTCGCGCACACCATCGCGTTGCGCTGGTTACGCCCCGTGGCGAACGCGTTGGGAACGTCACTGTCGGCGATGGCCACCCGCGGCTTGGGCATGTCGGCCAGCGCGCAGAGCCGGTCGACGGCACCGTGCAGCGCGGGCGCCTGCTGCGGGGTGACCTCGCGGGCCCCCATGCTGAACGCGGCGATCTTGTCGCTGAACCAGAACTGGGCGACGAAGAGCGCCCCCGCGATCACCAGCACGAGGGGCCAGGCGTTCCCCAGGGCGACCACCAGCACGCCGACGAGGACGACGTAGAGCAGGCCGATGAAGAACATCGTGGTGACCATCCGGGTGGTCAGGCCACGGTCGGCGACATAGCGCGAGTGGCGTGCCATGACGACCGCTCCTTCCCGAAGCGCGGGGCCCCTCGGAGCCGGGCCGGAAGCACAGCGCCGCACTCCCGGTGTGTGAGGGCCCTCTCTTCGATTGTGCTCCGGTGCTCCGCCACGCGCCCCCTCGTGCGCCTGGTGTGCTTCTCCGCACGCGCGGTGTGCTCTCATTTGGGCGTCGCTTCGCACGCATGTTCAGGCATATGCGCGAAGATGGTGCCTGTGACTCATCCGCCTGAACACTCCGCCCCGGCAAGCCCGCGCACCCCGTCCGAGGGGGCGCGCCCCGCCCCGCGCCTGATCGCCACCGACCTGGACGGCACCCTGCTGCGGAACGACAAGACCGTCTCGGACCGCACCGTCGCGGCACTCGCCGCCGCCGAGGCCGCCGGGATCGAGGTGTTCTTCGTCACCGGGCGCCCCGCCCGCTGGATGGGCGTCGTCAGCGACCACGTCCACGGTCACGGGCTCGCCATCTGCGCCAACGGCGCCGCCGTCGTCGACCTGCACGCGGGCCGGCGCGTCGTCCGCGTACGGGAACTGACCCGCGCCGACGCCGTCGCCGTCGTCGAGGCCCTGCGCACCGTCACCCCCGGCCTCAGCTTCGCCGTCGAACGCACCGAGGGCATCCACTACGAGCCGCACTACCCGCACTTCCCCGGAGACCCCGGCGCCTCCTACGCGCCCGTCGAGGAACTGCTCACCGACAGCGACGAGGGCCACTTCGCCGAGCCCGTCGTCAAGCTGCTCGCCCACCACCCGACGATGGACCCCGACGAGTTCCTCGCGCTCGGCCGCAAGGCCGCCGGTGCCCACGCCGAGTTCACCCGCTCCAGCCCCAGCGCCCTGCTGGAGATCTCCGGGCACGGCGTGAGCAAGGCCAGCACCCTCGCCCTCGCCTGCGCCGAACGCGGCATCGGCCCCGAGCAGGTCGTCGCCTTCGGCGACATGCCCAACGACCTGGCCATGCTCAGCTGGGCCGGAACCTCCTACGCGATGGCCAACGCCCACCCCGACGTCCTGATGTGCACCACCCACACCACCGCCTCCAACGAGGACGACGGCGTCGCCAAGGTGATCGAAGGCCTGCTCTGAGGCACCGGCAGCGGGCCCACTGCGCCGCGTCGGCACGGTCGTCACAGCCGGCACGGTCGTCACAGCCGGCACGGTCTTACTGCTTGCCGGTGCCGACGGGGTCGACCGTGACCTTCTGGTCGGCGCTCTCCTCCACCGGAAGGTTGATGCGGACCGGCAGGCTCGTGGAGTGCGTCTCGTTGGGCGGAGTGACGACCATGGTGGTGACGTCCACGCCGCTGCCCCCCGTGGTGTTCGGCGGGTAGTGCAGGGTGAAGCGGGTCTCGTCACCGGACTGGAGATTGACGACCGGGGCCTCGACGTCGCTGCGCTTGGCGCTCAGCGGCCTGCCCGCTTCCTCGGACTTGAGGTCCACACCCGGGAAGCCCTTGAGCGTGCAGGCGTCGCCGCCGGTGTTCTTCATCGTGACGACGATGTCGCCCTCGCCCATGCCGTGCGAGGAGCGGAAGTCCAGGTTCGCCGTCTTGCAGGTGCCGGTGGTGATCTTCCCGCCGCCGCTGCCCGGGGCGTCGTCGGCGGACGCGGCGCTTCCGCCGGAGGTGCCGCCGTTGCCGCCACCGCTGGTGCCGCCGCTGTTGCCGCCGCTGCCGCCGGAGGTGCCGGACGAGGACGAGGAGGAGTCGGCCACGTTCGCGCTCGCGTTGGAGTCCTCGCCCTGCTGGCAGGCGGTCAGCGACAGACCCGCGGCGAGGGCCAGGGCGGCGAGAGTGAGCTTCTTGGCGCGCATCGTTTCTTCCTTCGCAGTCGGTGCCGCCGCGCGGCACGAGTGAGCGTTACTGATCACTTGGATCCGCCCGCGCCGGAAAATGTTCACGGCCGACCGCCCGTCTTACACGCCTGTTACATACGTTGCAGAACGAAACCCGATGGCACCAGACCCCCGGGGTGCCCGATAGTGCCTCGCATGGCTTCCCTGGTGCGGCACCTCACGTTCGACTGCCACGACGCCTACGCGCTCGCCCGATTCTGGGAAGAGGTACTGGAAGGAAAGCTGTCCGACGAGGACGCGCCGGGAGACCCCGAAGCGCTCGTGTACACCGAAGGCGCGGCCCTGCTGTTCGTCACCGTGCCCGAGGGCAAGGCCGTCAAGAACCGCGTCCACCTCGACCTCCAGCCCCAGGACCGCTCCAGGGACGAGGAGGTGGAGAGAATCCTCGCCCTCGGCGCCACCCTCGTCGGCGACCACCGTGTCGCGGACGGCAGGGGCTGGGTGACCCTCGCCGACCCGGAGGGCAACGAGTTCTGCGTCGAACGCGGCACGGCGGAACGGCCTCCGGCCGGCTGAGAGAGCGCCCCCGGGCGCGGGCCCCGGATGCGGCCGGCCCGGCCTCCGGGATTCGGCCGACCCGTCCTTCCGGTGGCGGACCGGGAGGTGTCAGCCCGTCGCCACGGGGGCGGCGCCCCTCGCTGCGGGGGCGGCGGCGCCCGCCGCCTCGCGCTCGCGTCGCAGCATGGCCGCGAACGGCCCTTCCGCCCGGGCCAGCCCGTCGTAGGAGCCGCGCTCGACGACGCGGCCGTGGTCGAGGACGACGATCTCGTCCACCCGGTCGAGCCCCTGGAGGCGGTGGGTGATCAGCACCGTCGTGCGGCCCTCCGTCGCCGTCAGCAGGTCCGCCGTCAGCGCGTCGGCCGTCGGCAGGTCGAGGTGCTCGGCCGGCTCGTCCAGCACGAGGACGGGGAAGTCGGCCAGCAAAGCGCGCGCCAGAGCCAGGCGCTGCCGCTGGCCGCCGGACAGCTTCGCGCCCAACTCGCCGACGAGGGTGTCAAGGCCGTCGGGCAGCGTCGCCACCCAGTCGTCGAGCCGGGCGGCGGCCAGGGCCGCGTGCAGGGCCTCGTCCGCCGACGAGGCGTCCTCGGCCACCGCTCGGGGGAGGGCCAGCAACAGGTTCTCGCGCAACGAACTGTCGAACACGTGGGCGTCCTGGGCGCAGAGCCCGACCCGGCGGCGTACGGCGTCCGTCTCCCCGTCGTACGCCGACACCGCGCCGGGCCCGAAGGTGTACGAGCCCGCCTCCGGATCCACGAACCGCAGCAGCGCGTTGGCCAGCGTCGTCTTGCCCGAACCCGAGGCGCCGACGACCGCGACGCGGCGCCCGCGCGGCAACTCCAGCCCCACGTCGACGAGCGCGGGAGGCGCCCCGTCCGGCGCGTCCGGGTAGCGGACGGTCAGGCCCTCCACGCGCACCGGGAACGGCTCTTGGGGCAGCGGGGCGGGCCGCTCGGGTTCCGCCACCGGCGCCGGCGCGTCCAGCACCTCCTGCACCCGCTGCGCCGAACGCCGCACCCGCTGCCGGAACTGCACCGCCTGCGGCAGCGGTGTGACCACCTCGAACGCGGCCAGCGGCGTGAGGACCACCGTCGCCAGCAGCAGGCCGTCCAACGCGCCGCCCGTGGTCGCGTGCGCGCCCGCCCACGCCGCCGCCGTCACGGTCCACCCCGCCGCGAGCGTGCTCAGCCCCGCCGCCAGCGCCGTACGGGACGCCGAGCGCGCGGCGATCCGCGTCAGGGCCGCGTCCGCGTCCGCCACCTCGCGGTGCCGGGCCGCGAGGGCGCCCGTGACCGGAAGCTCACCGGAGGCCGTACCGCTCAACAGGTCGACCGTGCGCGTCGCCAGCTCCGCCCGCGCCGGTGCCAGGCGGCCCTCCGTACGGCGGGACAGCACCGCGGTCAGCGCCGGTACGGCGACGCCCGCCACCACCAGGCCGACGGCCAGGGCCACCCCCGCGGCCGGCAGGAGCCACGCGGTGAAGGCCACCGCCGCGAGGCCGACCACCCCGGCGACGGTCGCGGGCAGCAGCCAGCGCAGGAAGTAGTCCTGCACCGCGTCCACGTCCGCGACCAGGCGGGTGAGCAGGTCACCGCGGCGGCGGTGGCGCAGGCCCGCGGGGGCCAGGCGCTCCAGCCGCCGGTAGACGCGCACGCGGAGCGCCGCGAGGACGCGAAGCGCGGCGTCGTGCGAGACCAGGCGCTCCGCGTACCGGAAGACGGCCCTTCCGATGCCGAACGCGCGAGTCGCTGTGACCGCCACCATGAGGTACAGGATCGGCGGCTGCTGGGCCGCCCGCGAGATCAGCCAGCCGGAGGTCGCCATCAGGCCGACCGCGCTGGCCAGGGCGAGCGCGCCCAGGGCGAGCGCCAGGGTGAACTTGCCGCCCAGCCCGCGGGCGGCTTCGCGTACGCGCGCCAGGGGGTGCCGGGTTGTGGCCGCGCCGCCTGTCGCCCGCGGCGCTTGGGGGGCGCCCACGCTGTGTGGCCGGTGCGGATCGGTGGGCGTGCGCGGGTCGCCTTGGCCCTCCCCCGACCTTCGCCCGTGGGCGCCCCCACTGCCGCCCCGGGCGGCAGCCTGCCCCGGGGCGGGGGAGGGACCCGTGGGGTCGGGGGAGAGACGGAGGACACGGTCGGCCGTGGCCAGGAGGGCGGGGCGGTGGGTGACGAGGAGGACCGTGCGGGTCTCGGTGAGGCGGCGTACCGCCGCCAGAACCGCGGCCTCCGTCGCGGAGTCGAGCGCGGCGGTCGGCTCGTCCAGCAGGACGACGGGCCGGTCGGCGAGGAACGCACGGGCGAGGGCGACGCGGCGGCCCTGGCCCGCCGAGAGCCCGGCGCCGGCCTCGCCCAGTGCGCGTGCCGGATCGAGATCCGGCGCGCCCGCGTCGGCGAGGGCCGAGGCCACCGCGGCGGCGTCCGCTTCGGGCCTGGCCAGGCGGACGTTGTCCGCCACGGTGCCCGCGAACAGATAGGGGTGCTGGGGTACCCAGGCGATCTGCTGCCGCCAGGCGGCCAGGTCGAGGGAGGCCAGCGGGACGCCGCCGACGGTCACGCGGCCCTCGCCTGGCGGAGTGAAGCCGAGGAGGACGGACAGCAGCGTGGTCTTTCCGCCGCCGGAGGGTCCGGTCAGTGCGACGGTCTCACCGGGGCGCACGGTCAGGTCGGTGGGCGGCAGCGCGTACCCGGCGCGCCCGGGGTGGCGGACGGCGACACCGTCCAGGACGAGGGAGGCGCCGCGCGCGTCGATCCGCCGGGTTCCGCTCGCCGGCAGTGGGCGCTCCAGTACGTCGAAGACGGACTCGGCGGCGGCCAGGCCCTCGGCGGCGGCGTGGTAGTGGGTGCCGACCTGGCGCAGCGGCAGGTACGCCTCGGGCGCCAGGATGAGCACCATCAGGCCGGTGTGCAGGTCGAGGCCGCCGTGCACGAGCCGGGTGCCGATGCTGACGGCGACGATGGCGACCGAAAGCGTCGCCAGGAGTTCCAGCGCGAAGGAGGAGAGGAAGGCGAGCCGCAGGGTGCGCAGGGTGGCGCGGCGGTAGTCGCCGGTGATGGCGCGGATGTTGTCGGCCTGCGCCTTGGCGCGCCCGAACACCTTGAGGGTGGGCAGCCCGGCCACGACGTCGAGGAAGTGTCCCGACAGGCGGGCGAGCAGTTTCCACTGGCGGTCCATGCGCGCCTGGGTGGCCCAGCCGATGAGCGCCATGAACAGCGGGATGAGCGGCAGGGTGGCGACGATGAGGGCGGCCGATATCCAGTCGGCGGTCACGATGCGGGCCAGGACGGCGACGGGGACGACGACGGCGAGTCCCAGTTGCGGCAGGTAGCGGGCGAAGTAGTCGTCGAGCGCGTCGATGCCGCGGGTGGCCAGTGTGGTCAGCTCGCCGGTGCGCTGGCCTGTCAGGTAGCCGGGGCCGAGCGCGGTGGCCCGCTGGAGCAGTTGGACGCGCAGCTGGGATTTGACCGCGGCGCCGCAGCGGTGCGCGGCCAGCTCCGTCAGCCAGGAGACGAGGCCCCGGGCGAGGGTGACGGCGGCGAGCAGCAGCAGCGCCTCGCGGGCGAACTCCTCGCGCCGGTAGGCGTCGACGACGATGTCGGCGAGGAGCACGGCCTGCGCGACGACGAGCGCGGCCCCGGCCCCTCCGAGCGTGACGGAGGCGAGGAGGAAGAGCCGCGTGGTGCGCGCGTACCGCAGCAGCCGCGGGTCGACGGGCTTCATCGGCTGTCCCTTCCTTCCTCAGTGTCCGCCGGAGGGGGCGAGGTGGTGGGTGCCGATGCGCTTGCGGAAGACCCAGTAGGTCCAGCCCTGATAGAGGAGGACGATCGGGGTGGCGAAGGCCGCGCACCAGGTCATGATCTTGAGCGTGTAGGGGGTGGAGGACGCGTTGTCGACGGTCAGGGACCAGTCGGCGTGCAGCGTCGAGGGCATGACGTCGGGGAAGAGGGAGCAGAAGAGCATCGCGACCGCGGCGACGACGGTCAGCCCCGAGAAGGTGAACGACCAGCCCTCGCGCCCGGCGAGGTTGGCGGCGAGGGCGGCCACCAGGGCCACCACGGCGACGACGAGGGCGGCCAGGGAGGCGGTGCCGCCACTGCCGGCCTGCGTCCACAGCAGGAATCCGGCCGCGAGCACGGCGGTGGCGATGCTGAGCCCGGTGGCCAGACGCCGGGCCCGGGCGCGGATGTCGCCGAGGGTCTTGAGCGCGGTGAAGACGGCGCCGTGGAAGGTGAACAGCGCCAGGGTCACGAGGCCGCCGAGCAGCGCGTACGGGGAGAACAGGTCCGCCAGGTTCCCGACGTACTCCAGGTGGGAGTCGATCTTCACGCCGCGGACGATGTTCGCGAACACCAGGCCCCACAGGAACGCGGTGAGCAGCGAGGTGGAGAAGATCGCGTGTTCCCAGTTGCGCTGCCAGCGCTCCTCCTCGCGCTTGGCGCGGTACTCGAAGGCGACACCGCGCACGATCAGGCAGACGAGGATCAGCAGGAACGGCAGGTAGAAGCCGGAGAAGAGGGTGGCGTACCACTCGGGGAACGCGGCGAAGGTGGCGCCGCCCGCGCTGAGCAGCCAGACCTCGTTCCCGTCCCAGACGGGCCCGATGGTGTTGATCAGTACGCGCCGCTCGGCCCGGTCGCGGGCGAGCAGCCTGGTGAGGATGCCGACCCCGAAGTCGAAGCCCTCCAGGAAGAAGTAGCCGATCCACAGGATCGCGATGACGACGAACCAGACGTCGGTCAGTTGCACGGCTCAGCGCCCCTGTCTGTCGTTGCGAGCTCGGTAGGCGTCAGTACGCATCAGTACGCATCAGTACGAGAAGGCCATCGGCCGGTCTTCGGCCTCGGCGTCGGTGCCGCCGCCGCCACCGCCGATCCGGGTGGGCGGGTTGAGGTCGGCCTCGGTCAGCTCGGGCGGCCCGGCCTTGACGTACTTGGTCAGCAGCCTGACCTCGACGACGGCGAGGATCGCGTAGAGCGAGGTGAAGACGAGCAGCGAGGTGAGCACCTCGCCCTGGGAGACGCTGGGGGAGACGGCGGAGGCGGTGGGCAGCACGCCGTAGACGACCCAGGGCTGCCTGCCGGTCTCGGTGAAGATCCAGCCCCACGCGTTGGCGATCAGCGGGAAGCCGAGCGTGAGGACGGACAGCCGCCAGTACCAGGTGCCCAGCCTCGGATGCAGCTCGCGATGGGTGGTGAGGGCCAGGCGGGGGCGTTCGTCCTCGCCGGTGCGCAGCTTCTCGCTGAGCCAGAACCTGCGGCGGGTGAGGTAGAGGCCGGCGGCACCGAGCGCGAAGGAGGACATCCCGAAGCCGATCATCCAGCGGAACGACCAGTAGGCGACGGGGATGTTGGGCCTGTAGTCGTCCAGGCCCACCGTGTCCTGGTACTTCTCCTTCAGCTGCGCGTTCGTGTCGTTGATGCCGGGGACGGCCTCGTAGAAGTTGTCGTGGGCGAGGAAGGAGAGGACGCCGGGTATCTCGATGGCGACCTTGTTGTGCCCCTTGTCGACGTCGCCGTAGGAGAAGACGGAGAACGGCGCGGGCGCCTGGGTCTCCCACAGTGCCTCGGCCGAGGCCATCTTCATCGGCTGCTGCTCGTACATGATCTTGCCGAGCCGGTCGCCGCTGACGACGGTGAGCATCCCGGCGGCCACCAGCGTGACCAGGCCGAGCCGCAGCGAGGTGCGCATCACGGGTATGTGCTTCTTGCGCAGCAGGTGGTACGCGGATATGCCGACCATGAAGGCGGCGCCGGTCAGGAACGCGGCGGTCATGGTGTGGAAGAACTGGGCCAGCGCGGTGTTCTGGAAGAGGATGCCGAAGAAGTCGGTCATCTCCGCGCGGCCGCTCTCGTGGTTGATCCGGTAGCCGACCGGGTGCTGCATCCAGGAGTTCGCGGCCAGGATGAAGTAGGCCGAGGCGACGGTGCCGAACGCGACCAGCCAGATGGTGGCCAGGTGGAGCTTCTTCGGGAGCTTGTCGCGGCCGAAGATCCACAGGCCGATGAACGTCGACTCCATGAAGAAGGCGATCAGCGCCTCGAAGGCGAGCGGCGCGCCGAAGATGTCGCCGACGAAGCGCGAGTAGGCGGACCAGTTCATGCCGAACTGGAATTCCTGCACGATGCCGGTGACCACGCCCATGGCGATGTTGATCAAGAAGAGCTTGCCCCAGAAGCGGGTGGCCTTGAGGTACTTCTCCTTGTTCGTCCGCACCCACGCCGTTTGCAGGATCGCCGTGAGGGTGGCGAGCGAGATCGTGAGGGGGACGAAGAGGAAGTGGTAGACGGTCGTGATGCCGAACTGCCAGCGCGCCAGGGTCTCAGGCGCCAACGCGAGGTCCACGTCGCTCACTCCTTCAGGCAGCACCCGGTCGGGCGCGGCACCCGTTCGGGTTAGGGCTCGTGAATGCGTTCACATTCACAAGCACCACCGTACGGCACCCCCATTTCGGACATGTCAGGGGGGTGCCGAACCGTGCGCGACCGCCCGGGCCGCCTGCCGGGCGCGGGGCGCCACCGCGGGGCGGCCGGGCGCACACGCCGCGGGGCGTGGGGAGGATCCCCACGCCCCGCAGACCTCTCGCCCACCGCCGGCGAGGGCTACAGCTCCTTCAGAAAAGCGGCTGCGACCTGCAAAAAGATGTCATTGGCCGCGGTCTCGCCGATGGTCACGCGCACGCCCTCGCCCTCGAAGGGACGCACCGTGACGCCCGCCTCCTCGGCCCGGTCCGCGAACGCGGAGGTCCGCTCGCCCAGCCGCAGCCACACGAAGTTGGCCTGCGACTCGGGCACCGTCCAGCCCTGGGAACGCAGCTCGCCCAGCACGCGTGTGCGCTCTTTCACAAGCGCCTCGACCCGCTCCAGCAGCGCGTCCTCGCTGCGCAGCGAGGCGATGGCGGCCTCCTGTGCGAGCTCGCTCACACCGAAGGGCACCGCGGTCTTCCGCAGCGCCGCCGCCACCGGCTCGTGCGCGACGGCGAAACCGACCCGCAGCCCCGCCAGCCCGTACGCCTTGGAGAAGGTGCGCAGCACGCACACGTTCGGCCGGTCGCGGTAGAGCTCCAGGCCGTCGACCACCGCCTCGTCCCGCACGAACTCGCGGTAGGCCTCGTCCAGCACCACCAGCACGTCACGCGGCACCCGGTCCAGGAAACGCTCCAGCTCCGCCCGGGTGAGCGCGGCGCCCGTGGGGTTGTTCGGGTTGCACACGAAGACGAGCCGGGTGCGGTCGGTGACCGCGTCCGCCATCGCGTCCAGGTCGTGCGCCTCCCTCGCGGCGCCCCCGGTCAGCGGCACCCGCACCGAGGCGGCACCGGAGATCTGCGTGATGATCGGATAGGCCTCGAAGGAACGCCAGGCGTAGATCACCTCGTCGCCGGGGCCCGCCGTGGCCTGGAGGAGCTGCTGCGCGACACCGACCGAGCCCGTGCCGGCCGCCAGATGGGCGGCCGGCACACCGAACCGCTCCGACAGCTGTGCGTACAGCGCCGAGCAGCCCATGTCGGGGTAGCGGTTGAGCGACCCCGCCGCCTCGGTCACCGACTCCAGCACACCCGGCAGCGGCGGATAGGGGTTCTCGTTGGAGGACAGCTTGTAGGAGACCGGGCCGCCCGGGGCGGCCGGCCGCCCCGGCTTGTAGCTGGGAATCCCCTCGATCACACCGCGCAACCGCGGGCCTGGCACCTTCTGGTCACTCACCGCTGCTCCTTCTCCGTCGCGGGCCCATCCTCTTCACCCTAAGAGGATTCACCCGCACGGCGTAGACCGCCGGGGCGCCGCCTCAGGCGAGCGCCCCGCGCTCCCCGGTCCCGGTCCGGCACCCGCCGCTCCGCACAACCACCCCGGCGAGCCGCCCACGGCACCCGTCCTGGCACCGTGTCCCGACGACCACCGTTCGCCCCTCTTCTGCCCGCCTCCTGTCCTCTTCCCGCTCTTCTGCCCGTCTCCTGTCCTCTTCCCCCCGCTTCTTCCCGCCGCTTCTTCCCGCGCGCCCGGCGCGGGTACGCGCTCCCCCGCGCGCGCCGCGCGCGGGTGGCGGGCGCGGTGGCGCGCATCGCCCGTGACGGTGACGTGCGGGCGGCCCGCACCCTGGCCGACGCTGCTGCCGCACGTGTGTCGCAAGGCGGAGACCTCGGGCACGACCCCCCGTTGAGCTGCGCTTTCGCTCGCCGCGGTGGAGAAGCGGGCCGGCGGGGGCTTCCTCGCGGACGGGATTTCCGGCCCCCCGCGCGTCAGCACCGTGCAGGCCTACGATCGGCTCGCCATGACAGCAGCAGAGAAGCATCAGGCAGGCCGCAACCCGGCCGCTGTCCCCCAGCCACCGCCCGTGAGGTGTCCTCAGCCCCGCGGCGGTGGACGGCTGAACGGGCGCGCCGGCATCAGGGATGTCGCCGCCGCAGCCGGTGTCTCCATCACGACTGTCTCCGACGCCCTCAACGGAAAGGGCCGTCTCCCCGACACCACGCGCAGCCACGTCCGCGAAGTCGCCGAGCGGCTGGGCTACCGCCCCTCGGCCGCCGCCCGGACCCTGCGCACCGGCAAGTCCGGCCTCATCGGCCTGACGGTCACGACGTACGGCGAAGAACCGTTCACCTTCACCGAGTTCGCCTATTTCGCCGAGATGGCGAGAGCCGCCACCTCCGCCGCGCTCGCCCGCGGCTACGCCCTGGTCATCCTCCCCGCCCCCGCCCGGCGCGGTCACACCACGCCGACAGGCGACGCGGCCCCGGGCACCGGACCCGGCCCTTACGGGCCCGACGTGTGGGCGAACGTGGCCCTCGACGGCACCATCGTCGTCGACCCCTCCGACCAGGACCCGGTCGTCGGCGAACTCGTCCGCTCCGGGCTGCCGGTCGTCTCCGACGGGCGCCCCAGCCCGTCGCTGCCCGTCGCGGCCTGGGTGGACAACGACCACGAGGCCGCCGTCCGGTCCCTCCTCGACCACCTCGCCGAGAACGGCGCCCGCCGCATCGGACTGCTGACCGGCACCAGCACCGACACCTACACCCGGGTCTCCACCGCCGCCTACCTGCGCTGGTGCGAACGTGTCGGCCAAGAGCCCGTCTACGAGCGGTATCCGGCCCACGACCCCTGCGCGGGAGCCGTCGCCGCCGACCGGCTGCTCGCCCGCCCCGACAGGCCCGACGCGGTCTACGGCCTCTTCGACCCGGGCGGCACCGACCTGCTGGCCGCCGCCCGCCGCTACGGGCTGCGGGTGCCGGAGGACCTGCTGCTGGTGTGCTGCAGCGAGTCCGCGTCCTACGCCACGACCGCACCGCCGATCACCACGCTGTCGCTGAAGCCGGGACGCATCGGCAACGCCGTCGCCCAGCTGCTCATCGACGCCATCGAGGGCACGGGTCCCGCCCGCCCGGTGCAGCGGGTGATGCCCACGGAGTTGATCGTACGAACGTCCTCGCAGCGCGCCGGAAGGAGCACCACGGTCGGCCCGCCACGCGCCCCCGCCGCCGACTGAGCGGCCCGCTGGCGTGCCGTGCGGGTACCGTCCACGGATTCCGTAAGGTACGTCAGCGGAGAATACGGGAGGAATGGACACCGGTTCGGGGCGTCTCGCCACATGGGCGCCCCCAGGTGCGTCACAAGCCGCGACCAGCGTTCCTATGATTGGGGGCACTCCTGGCCTCAGGCCGGGGGAGGACGACACCGCCGACCTGCTCCCGACCTGGGGCGGCACCCCGGCCGAAGGACCACAGACCGGGCCCCCACGGGACAAGGACAGGGTCCTGCGGTGCACGGCGGCGGCGCGATGGTGGAGGGGTCGATGACTCAGGGGGCCGGTCAGGGACCCGACGTATGGCACGGCGGGGCGACAACACACGGCGCGGGCAGCGCACGCACGCTGTCGAGTCCTGCCCCGGACTCACCGGTGCCTCCACAGGCGGCGGAACCGGCCGCGCGCGCCCCCGAGGGCGGCCATCCCGCCCCCGCGGGGCCCACCACCCGCAGCGACCCGCGCACGGCCGCGACCCCGCGTCCGGCCGAGGCCCGGGGAACGGCCGAGCTCCAGGGGCCGGCCGAGCTGCGGCAGCCCGCCGACCCCCGCGCCGGTGCGCCGACGGCGCCGACGGCGCCGAGCACGGCGGCGGTGGGCGGCACCGAGGCCCGGGGCTCCGTCGAGGCCCGCGGTTCCGCCGAGGACGGCGCGAGGCCCGGGGACGGCGCGAGGCCCGGGGAGGGCGCGAGGCCCGGGGAGGGCGGGATGCCCGAGGAGTACACGCCGACCGCCCGGGACCTGCCGGTCGTCGGCGCGGCCGAGGCCGTGGAGACGGGGCCCGAGCCGACCATGGTGGACGTGCCCGCCCCCGCCTCGTCCGAGAACGAGGGCGAGGGTCCGCTGTACGTCGTCGGCGACGTCCACGGATACCTGGAGGAACTGCGCGCCGCGCTGCGCCAGTTCGGGATCATCGACACGGACAACCGGTGGATCGCCGGCAACGCGCGCCTGTGGTTCCTCGGCGACTTCACCGACCGCGGCCCCGACGGGATCGGCGTCATCGACCTCGTCATGCAGCTGTCCGCCGAGGCCGCCGCGGCGGGCGGCTACTGCAAGGCGCTGATGGGCAACCACGAACTGCTGCTGCTGGGCGCCAAACGGTTCGGCGACACCCCCGTCAACTCCGGTGCGGGCACGGCCTCCTTCCAGGCGGCCTGGCTCCTCAACGGCGGTCAGCGCACCGACATGGAGCGCCTGGCGGACCACCACGTGCAGTGGATCTCCCGGCTGGACGCCATGGCGCTGGCGGACAACCACCTGCTGGTGCACTCGGACGCCTCCGGCTACCTGGACCACGGCGCGACGATCGAGGACGTCAACGACGCGATCACCGAGGCACTCCAGCGCAACGACGCGGAGGAGACCTGGGACCTGTTCCGCAAGTTCACCAAGCGCTTCGCCTTCCGCGAGGAGACCGCGGGCCCCGCCGCCGTGCGCGAGCTGCTGGACACCTTCGGCGGCACCCGCATCGTGCACGGACACAGCCCGATCCCCTACCTGCTGGGCGAGGTCGACAGCGAGGACGGGGAGAGCGCGCCGGCCGTGACGGGGCCGCACGTCTACGCGGACGGGCTGGCCATCGCGATGGACGGCGGCGTGACGATGGGCGCCAAGCTCCTCATCGCGCAGCTGCCCCTCGTGCAGTGAGCCGGGCCCCACGCGCCCTGGTCCCGCGCCGAGCGGGCTCGGCGCGGGACCAGGGGGGCCTGGGGGGCGTGGGGAGAGTGCGCGGTGGTGCGGCTGTGCACGCCAGGGGCGCACGGCGCACGGTTCGACACCCCTGGTGATTCGCGCGCCGATTCCCGGGCAGGTGTTTCCCCGAAGTGATCGGCTGGGGGGCGTCACTGTAGCGGGTCAATTCCGGGAACTGCCTGTCACGGAGTGCGGCAACAGCTCTACCATCGGCGTGGCACCTCGACCAGAATTTCTCCGCTCGCTGACCAGACCTGCCCCGCCCCTCGACCGGCCACCTAGGCCCTACGCCCTACGGAGCATCGGGGGATGCACATGAACAGCGCTCCGCACCTGCTGCGTGAAGACCGGCCCGAGTTCGAGCGGGTCCTCGACGAGGCACTGCGCACCGCTCACCGCCGCCCCGACCTCGCGGCGCTCGGCCGGCGGCTCAACGCCGACCAACTGCGCACGATGGCGCTCAGCGCCGCCACGGCCATAGCCGCGTGTGCCGAGGCCGAATACCAGCAATTCGTACGCCTGCGCGAAGAATTGCGCCATTCCCCCGCCACGCCCGACGACCCCGGCGACGACCCCGGCCCCCGCACACCGCCCGCGACCGGCTCGGGTGACGTCACCGAGGCGGGCGGCGGCGGCCCCGAACTCCGGGAGCCGGGAGCGGGCGGCGGCACGAGCGTCGGCGAGCGGCTGGTCGGCGCGATGGGCGGCGAGACCCTCGCGGAGGCGTCCGGCGCCGGCCTCGTGGCCATGGTCTCGGTGCTGGCCCCCGTCCTCGCGGCCACCGCGGCCGTCATCTTCCTGCTGCTGGGCTACTCGCTGCGGCTGCTCTCGCCCGAGCCCGCGGTCGCCGGACCGATCCGCGGCGTCGGCTGGATCTTCGCCGCGCTCGCCGCGGCCGGGATCGTGCTCGCGCTGGCGGGCCTGCTGCTGATGGCCCTGCGCAACGGGGCGAGTTCGGCCCGCAGGTCGTCGGACGGCGCGGGCGGCGCGGGCGGCGATCCCGGCGGCGAGCTGGCCCAGGAGGTGGCGCTGGCGCGTGCCGCCTGGCGCGAGGCGCTGCTCGAACACGGCATCCTGCCGTTCCTGCGGGACGCACTGGCCGATCCGGACGGTGCCGAACAGGCCCCCACCGCGTTCGTGCCGCGCCCCAGCCGGCTCGGCTACTCGCACCCCGGGTTCTCCAGCCGCCCCGCGTCCGAGGCGCCGGCCGCCGGGGAAACCCCCGCACGGCCGCGCTTCAGCAGCCCGGACTACTCCAGCCCCGAGTACGGCGGCCCCGGCACCCCGCCCGCCTGACCCTCACACACCCCCGCCGAGACCGTCCGCACCGGTCCCGGACGCGGGGGCTGCCGAGGCGTCCAGCGCGCGGCGGATGTCCCTGACCAGGTCCGCGCTGTCCTCGACACCGACCGACAGCCGCACGAAACCCTCCGGGACCGGGTCGCCGCCCCAGCGTCCGCGGCGCTCGGCCGTCGAGCGGACGCCACCGAAGCTGGTGGCGTCGCCCACCAGCCGCAGCCGGGCGAGGAAACGGTTGGCGTGGGCCTGGTCCGGCAGGGTGAAGGAGACGACGCAGCCGTAGCGGCTCATCTGGTGGGAGGCCAGCGCGTGCGCCGGGTCGTCGGTCAGCCCCGGATGGCGGACGTCGCCGACCTCGGGGCGCGCCGCCAACGCCTCGGCGACCGCCAGCGCGTTGCCCGCCTGGCGCTGCGTGCGCACCTCCAGCGTCGCCAGCGAACGGTGCGCCAGCCACGCCTCCATCGGCCCCGGGATCGCGCCGACCGTCTTGCGCCAGGCCCGCACCGCCGCGGCGACCTCGGGCGAACGGGTGGCGACGTAGCCGAGCAGCACGTCGCCGTGGCCGGTGAGCGCCTTGGTGCCGCTGGCCACGGAGATGTCGGCGCCCAGCAGCAGCGGCCGCTGACCGAGCGGCGTGGCCAGCGTGTTGTCGACCGCCACCAGCGCGCCCTGCTCGTGCGCCGCGTGCGCGAGCCTGCGGATGTCGCACACGTCGAGACCCGGGTTGGACGGCGTCTCCAGCCACAGCAGGCTCGCGCCCTCCACCTCGGACAGCTGCGCGTCACCGCCCGTGGGGGCTGTCCGCACCCGGACACCGAAGCCCTCCAGGCGCTCGCGGAGAGCGGCCAGCAGGTTGTAGCCGTCGCAGGGCAGCACCACCGTCTGCCCCGGCCGCGTCAGGGAGAGCAGCACCGCGGAGATCGCGCCCATGCCCGAGGAGAAGACGACCACCTCCGCCTCGGGGTCCTCGGGCGCCTCCAGCTCGGCGATGGCCCGCTCCAGCCGCGTCCAGGTCGGGTTGGCGTCCCGCCCATAGGCGTAGGGCGCGCCCTCGACCTCGCCCGGCAGGTGGTAGTGCGCGGCGAAGACGGGGCCCGGCAGCGGCGGCTCGTAGGGCTCCTCGGCCGGGAGTCCGGCGCGGACCACGCGGGTGCCGTCACCGTCTCCGGCGGGCCCGTAGTCGAGGCCTGCCCCGGTCAGGGGCGGCGTGTCGTCCGGTGGGGTCGGGGTCATCGTGGTGCCTCCTGGTGGTGCTCACCCGTTCGTCCGTGCCCGGCGCAGGCCCCGTCTCGGCAGGTGGGCTCAGCCCAGGGCCGCGCGGGCCGCGGCGCCGCTCTGTGCACCGTATCCGCCACCGAAGAGGACCGCGTGGACGAGGAGGTGCTGCAACTGGTGCAGCGGTACCCGCGCCTGGCGGCCGGGAAGCGGCCTCACCTCCTCGTAGGCGGCGAGGATGCGGGGCAGTTCGGGGCAGCCGAACAGCTGGAGCATCGCCAGGTCGGTCTCGGGGTGGCCGCCCTGGGCCGCGGGGTCGATGAGCCGGGCCTGGCCTTCCGCCGTCCAGTGGACGTTGCCCGACCACAGGTCGCCGTGGATGACGGCGGGCGGCTGCGGCGGCCCCGACACGGCCTCGTCCCCCAGCCGTTCGCACAGCCGCTCGATATCCCGCGCGTCCGACGGCGCGAGGTGGCCGCTGTCGACGGCGGCCCGCAGCAGGGGCTCCAGCCGCCTTTCGGCGTGGAAGCGGGGCCAGGCGTCCGGTTCCGCCACCGGCTCGCGCGGCGAGGTCAGCGGCAGCGGGCCCAGGTAGCAGGGCTCGCCCGGCGTGCCCCACGAGGGCGCGGGGCTCGCGTGCAGCGCCGCCAGCCCCCGTCCCAGCCGCTCGGCCGCCGCGCGGTCCGGCGGGCCCGGCTCCAGCCACTCCAGGACGAGCACGTCCCGCGCGACGGCCACCACCTCGGGCACCGGCACGGTACCGGTCGCCCGCAGCCGGGCCAGCCCGGCCGCCTCGGCGGCGAAGAAGTCGGCGGGCGCGGCGTCCAGCGCCTTGGCGAAGACGGTGACGGGGCCGGAGCCGGAACCCGGCCCTGCCCCCTCAGGCCCGGGCGCACCCCCGCCTTCCTCGCCGAGTTCGACCCGGTAGGCGTCGCAGATCGAGCCGCCGCCCGTCGGGGTGGCGGCTGTCGCGGGCCGCCCGAGCAGTGCCGCCGTACGGGCGACGGGGCGCGGCGGCGGGACGGCGCCGGCTTCCCCGGCGGCGGGGCGCCCGGCGCCGGAGTCCCCGCCGGCGGCCGGGGCCATCAGTCCCCCTCCCGTGCATCGAGGGCCGCACCGACCTCCGAGAGCAGTCCGGGTACCGCCGCCTCGACCATCTCCAGGCACGCCGTGAAGCCGCGCTCGCCGCCGTAGTAGGGGTCGGGGACGCTCATGTCGTCCGGCTCGGCCCCGGGGTCGTAGGAGCGCAGCAGCCGTACCCGCGCGGCCTGGTCCGTGGTGGGGGCGAGGGCGCGCAGTTCGGCGGCGTGGCCCGCGTCGAGGGCGACGACGAGGTCGTACCGCTCGAACCACTCGGACTCGAACTGACGTGCGGTGTGGTGGAGCGGATAGCCCGCCTCCCGCAGCACCGCCGTCGTACGGGGGTCCTCGGCCTCGCCCAGGTGCCAGCCGCCCGTCCCCGCGCTGCCGACCTCCACCAGCCCGTCCAGCCCCGCGTCCCGCACGTGCGCGCGGAAGACGGCCTCGGCCATGGGCGAGCGGCAGATGTTGCCCGTGCACACGAAACAGACGCGGTACATGCGCCTCAGTCCCGGTCCAGAACCATGTTCAGCGCCCAGGAGACGATCGAGATGATCAGGCCGCCGAGGAACGCCGTGCCGAACCCGTCCACGTGGAAGCTGACGTCCAGCTTGTCCGCCACCCAGGAGGTCAGCATCAGCATCAGCGCGTTGATCACCAGCGTGAACAGGCCCAGCGTCAGCACCAGCAGCGGCAGGGACAGCAGCTTGACCACCGGCTTGACCACGACGTTGACGACGCCGAAGATCAGGGCGACGACGATCAGCGTCAGCGCCTTCTCGCCCCCCGATCCGCCGGTCAGCTCGATGTCGCTGAGCAGCCAGGTCGCCACGGCGAGCGCCGCGGCGTTGGCCAGCGTCTTGATGAGGAAGTTCATACCCAGATCGTGGCAGAGATCGACGCCGGAGCGTACGGCCGGTGGCCGGTGGAAGCGGACCGGGCGGCGGAACCGGCCCGGAGGAAGGGACGACGGTGAAGGCTTTCCGGCTGGATGACCTGGAAGCGGAGCGGGCCGCGCACGACGGCGCGTATCTGAGGTTCCTGCGGGAGAGGAACATGTCCGCCGGCCTCTACGCGCTCGACGCGGGCACCGTCGACCCGCAGCAGCCGCACGAGCAGGACGAGATCTACTTCGTCGTCAGCGGCCGCGGCTCCCTCACCGTCGGCGCGGAGACGACGCAGGTCGCGCGGGGCAGCGTCGTCCACGTACCGGCGGGGACACCGCACAAGTTCCACCACATCACCGAGGACCTGCGCGTGCTCGTGGTCTTCTCACCCCCCGAGGGCTGAGCAGCCGCTTCCGGGGGGCCTTCCGCCCTCGCGGGCCGCCGTCGTTTCAGGGTTACGTCAGGGTCGGGTTCAGGGGAGGACCGGGGCGCGAGAGGCCCCGTCGTCTTGCGGGCCCCTCTAGCATCGACGTCAGAGGGCACGCCGCCTTCGCACACACCCAGAGACGGAGCACACAGTCATGGACACGAAAGGCACCTTCGCCGGACTTCCCTGGTGGGTCACCTGGATCGTCATACCGGTGATCGCGCTCGTCGTCTTCGGCGGTCTGATCGCCAGCCTGGTCGGCTTCCTGATCGGCCTGCTGTTCAAGATCCTGGTCTTCGTCGCCCTGGTCGGCGGTGTCGTCTACCTCGTCCGCCGCTTCAAGTCCGGCTCCTCCTCGTCCCGCAGCGACTGGTGACCGCCCGCGTTCCGCGGTGACGAGCGACCCCGCGCGCTCGTCACCGGGACGGCGTCACTTCGGCTTGCGCCGGCGGCCACCCCGGCGGTTGGGAGCGGGTACGGACGCGGAGGCCGGGACGGCCGCCGACGCCGCCGCGGACGCGGCGCGCGAGCGGTCGGCGGAGACGACCAGAGCCGCCAGCAGCGTCGTCACCGGCACCGAGGCGACGAGACCGATGGAGCCGACCAGGGTCCGGACGATCTCCTCGGCGACCACCTCGCTCGTGGCGACCATCGTCACGTCGCTGCGCGCGATGGAGAACAGCAGCAGCAGCGGCAGCGCGGCACCCGCGTACGCCAGCACCAGCGTGTTGACGACGGACGCGATGTGATCCCGCCCGATGCGCATGGCGGAGCGGTAGATCGTGTGCCAGCTCGCCCCCGGATCCGCCTCCCGCAGCTCCCACACCGCCGACGTCTGGGTGACCGTCACGTCGTCCAGCACGCCGAGCGAGCCGATCAGCACCCCGGCCAGCAGCAGCCCCTGGATCTCGATGCCGGGGTAGAGCCCGTGCACCAGCCCCGTCTGGTCGTCGGTGTTGCCGGTCAACTGGGCCCAGTCGATGAACAGTGACCCCAGCACCCCGATCAGCAGCAGCGACACCAGCGTCCCCAGCACCGCCACCGAGGTGCGGGCCGACAGACCGTGGCACAGGTAGAGCGTCGCCAGCATGATGGCGCTGCCCCCGATCACCGCCACCACCAGCGGATTCGATCCCTGGAGTATCGCCGGCAGGATGAACAGCGTCAGCACCGCGAAGCTGATGACCAGCCCCACCAGGGCCAACACCCCGCGCAGCCGCCCCACCAGCACCACCACGAGCGCGAACACCCCGGCGAGCAGCAGCATGGGCACGTCGCGATTGGTGTCGACGACGCTGTACTGCAACTCGCGCGGCGCCTTCTCCGAGTACCCGACCACGACCTTCTGGCCGACCTCGTAGGTACGGGTCGCGTCCGGGGTGACGACCTCCGTGAACGTCCGGCCCGCGCCCTTGCCCTCGGTGACCTCCACCGTCGCCTTGCGGCACGGGCCGTGCGCCCCCGCTGCTCCCCCGCCCTGCGCGCCGCCGCCCGACTGCCCGGCGGAGCCGCCGCCCGAACCGGACGGCGGCTGGCGGACGTTGACGTCGGAGCAGTCGACCTCGACCAGCTTGGTCACCTTCGCGCCGAACGTCGGCCGGTCGAAGCCGACACCCGAGTGAGCGTGCTGGTGCCCCGGCGTCCCGCCGGGCCACAGCACCACCAGCCCCGTCAGCACCGCCACCGCGAACGGCACGAGCACGGCGGCGATCACCTTCCGCAGATGCCGGGAGACGGGCGCCGCAGGTCCGTGGCTGTGCCCGTGCCCGTGGCTGTGACCGTGGCCGTGGCTGTGTCCGTGGCCGTGGCTGTGGCCGCCGTGGGTGTTTCCCCCGTGGGTGGGAGCGTGGCCTTGCGCGGGGGTGTGGCCGTACGCCTCCCCCTGCGCAGGAGGGTGGTTCTGCGCGGAGTGGCTTTGCCCGGAGTGGTTCTGCGCGGAGTGGCTTTGCCCGGAGTGGTTCTGCACAGAGTGGTTCTGCACAGAGTGGTTCTGCACGGGTGGGTGGCCCGGTCCCGGGGGGTGGGCGGAGCCGGGCGCGGGGCCGCGGTGGGGCGTCGGTTGGTCCGGCGGGTGCGAGTGGGTCACCGACCGATCATCGCAAGAACGGCCATGCGGGGTGTTCAGTACGGGCGGTGTGCCGTTAGCGTAGAGACGCCTTTGCACATCGCGGGAGCTCCGAGCACGGGGCTGAGAGGGCGCTGACCTCCGTGGAGGGAACCACGGGAGCCGCTGCGCCGACCGCCGAACCTGTTACCGGGTAATGCCGGCGTAGGGAGTGGGTCTCATGACCACGCAGGATGCACACGCGCGCCCCGAGAACACCTCGGAAGCCGCCGAGCCCGCGCAGCACGCCATCGGCTCGCACAAAGGATATCTGCAAGGACCGCGCCCGGACATCAGGGTGCCCGTCCGACGCGTGCATCTCACCAACGGCAAGGACGTGACGCTCTACGACACCTCCGGGCCGTACACCGACCCCGCCATCGACACCGACGTACGCCGCGGTCTCGCACCGCTGCGCGAGAACTGGATCATCCAGAGGGGGGACACCGAGGAGTACGCGGGCCGCGCGCTGCGGCCCGAGGACGACGGCCTCAAGCACACCAGCCCGCGCGGCGGACTGCTGCGGAGCGGATCGAGCGACCTGGCCGGCCTGGACGCCGTCTTCCCCGGCCGGCCACGCCAGCCGCGCCGGGGCCGCGACGGAGCGGCCGTCACCCAGCTCGCCTACGCCAAGCGGGGCGAGATCACGCCGGAGATGGAGTACGTCGCACTCCGCGAGCGCCTGACGCCCGAGTTCGTCAGGGACGAGATCGCCGGCGGCCGTGCCGTCCTCCCCGCCAACGTCAACCACCCCGAGACCGAGCCCATGATCATCGGGAAGAACTTCCTGGTGAAGGTCAACGCCAACATCGGCAACTCCGCCGTCACCTCCTCCATCGAGGAGGAGGTCGAGAAGATGACGTGGGCGACCCGCTGGGGCACCGACACCGTCATGGACCTGTCCACGGGGCGCAACATCCACACCACCCGGGAATGGGTGCTGCGCAACTCCCCCGTCCCCATCGGCACCGTGCCGCTCTACCAGGCGCTGGAGAAGGTGGACGGCAAGGCCGAGGAACTCTCCTGGGACGTGTACAAGGACACCGTCCTCGAACAGTGCGAACAGGGCGTCGACTACATGACGGTCCACGCCGGCGTCCTGCTGCGGTACGTCCCCCTGACGGCACGCCGCAAGACCGGCATCGTCTCGCGCGGCGGCTCCATCATGGCCGCCTGGTGCCTGGCCCACCACAGGGAGAGCTTCCTGTACGAGCACTTCAGCGAACTGTGCGAGATCCTGCGCGCCTACGACGTGACGTTCTCCCTCGGCGACGGGCTGCGCCCCGGATCCATCGCCGACGCCAACGACACCGCGCAGATGGCCGAGTTGGACACCCTCGGCGAGCTCAACCGCATCGCCAAGGCGCACGACGTGCAGACCATGATCGAGGGCCCGGGGCACGTCCCCATGCACAAGATCAAGGAGAACGTCGACCGGCAGCAGGAAGTCTGCGAGGAGGCACCCTTCTACACCCTGGGCCCCCTCACCACGGACATCGCACCCGCCTACGACCACATCACCAGCGGCATCGGCGCCGCGATGATCGGCTGGTGGGGCACCGCGATGCTCTGCTACGTCACCCCCAAGGAACACCTCGGGCTGCCCGACAAGGACGACGTCAAGACAGGCGTCATCACCTACAAGATCGCCGCCCACGCCGCGGACCTCGCCAAGGGCCACCCCGGCGCGCAGGACTGGGACGACGCCCTGTCCGACGCCCGCTTCGAGTTCCGCTGGGAGGACCAGTTCAACCTGGCCCTCGACCCGGACACCGCCCGCTCCTTCCACGACGAGACCCTCCCCGCCGAACCCGCCAAGACCGCACACTTCTGCTCCATGTGCGGCCCCAAGTTCTGCTCCATGAAGATCTCCCAGGAGATCCGCGAGCGACACGGCGCCACCATGGACGAGGTCGAGGCCGGAATGGCCGAGAAGTCCCGCGAGTTCGCCGCCGCGGGCAACCGGGTGTATCTGCCGATGGCCGAATGACCACCCGGCCACCCGGGACGGCTGTGTAGAGTCCCACCGGGGCCCGAAGCCGCACGTTGGAGGTGCGACTTCGGGCCCCACCCATGCGTGTCCGGCGCCTGGCGCCGGGGAGCACGCACGCAACCGTGCGCGCGGGCGGCTCCGCCACACACCCGTGCGCACGGGCGGCTCCGCGCCGGGAAGCACGTACACATGGGCGCGGCGCTACGCGCCGGGGAGCACGTACACTTGCGCGCCCTCCGCGTCCACCCCCCGCTGCCGCACGCAGTTGTGGCGCAGCAGCAACCGCAGCGCCGCCAGCACCTTCTCCTGCGGCAGACCCGTGCGGCCCACCACCTCCTCCATACGGACCCGTGCCTCGCCCTGCGCCGTCAGCATCCCCGCCATCAACGCGGCCACCGGCCACACGTCCTTGGTGATCGCCAACTGGTTCCGCTCCCAGAGCGACAGCAACGAGACGGCACCCGCGGAACGCTGCGGTGCGGGGACAGGGGCGGGGTGCGCCTCCCGGCGCCCGGGGTCCGTGTTCTCGACGAGCCGGCCCAGCAGGCCGATGATCTCCCGGTGCTGCGCGAGCATCTCGTGGTGCTGCGCGAGCATCTCCTGGTGCGCGGCCGTCACCCCGCTCTCGAACCGCCGCTCCTCGCGCCGCTGCGCCAGCCACTCCTCGTCCATGCGCAGGTTGTGCTCCTCCAGCCGCACGATGGCGTCCGCGACCGCCGCCGGCATCGCGTAGGCCGTCGGGCCGTCGGCTTCCCGCGGTTGGACTTCCGCCTTCTCCAGGGTGTAGGTGCCCTCGCGCTGTACTTTGACGACGACTTCGGTGATCCAGTTCTTGAACGGCTCGCACTCGCGTTTCACGCAGCCGTTGACGAGGCGGATGAGGCCGCCGAGACTCAACATCGTCATCGACTTCTTGAGTCCCTGACCTGGCGGAACAGGCCAACCCTCACGGGAAATGAGGGTTTCGAGTGTGGTTCGCATGTCCTCGGGCACGTGTCGTCGCAACGCTTCGCTGGCGTTCGTGTGTCCCAGCTCCCGGGCGACGTCGGCGGCCGGAAACCAGTGCCGGCCGTCCGGTAGCGTCAGCCTCCGTACGCGTGCTCCGGTGGCCGCGTACACGAAGTCGTTGATGTCGATGGCGTCTTGCCACTGCTCGTTCATGAGCATCACCTCCGATGCTCACACAAGCAGCTCATCCGTCGAACGCGGGCCCGGTGAGCGTTCGTTAACTCGAACGAGTGAAGTGCCGCGCACACAAAGGGCGGTTCGTGACTCCCCCCTCTTGCCACGAACCGCCCGGCTCTACGCGCGAAGCTGCGCGGGGCATCCACAATAGTTGACCCAGCGTCAGTGTCCAATCACTTATCGATATAGGCGTATCGAGAGATTTGCTCGTCCGGACACACACAGTTACCAAAGCGGAGGGTTTGACCTACGCCCACTTGGGCCAGACCTCCTGCATGTTCGTCGCACGCCCAGTGGTCAAGCGGACTGCCCGCGCCCTCCTCCTCGCCCCCGGGGACGAGCGAGGCCCCGAGGAACTGATCGTCATCAAGCGCACCAAGCCTGGTCGGGAGCCGTACTGGATCACGCCGGGCGGCGGCGTCGAGCCGGACGTCGACCGCACCGTGGTGGACGCCCTGCACCGCGAGGTCCACGAGGAGTTGGGGGCGGAGATCACCGACGTGGTGCCCGCCTTCGTGGACACGGTGAGTGATCCCGAGGAGACTCCGGGTGGTGTAAAAATTCAGCACTTCTTCGTGTGCCGTCTCGTTTCGATGGACCCCGCGCTGCGTCACGGGCCCGAAGTCGACAACCCGTGCGGCCGGTACGAGATCACCCGGCTCCCCTTCACACCCGAGGGCGTCACCTCCGTCGACCTGGTGCCCGCGGCGCTGCGCACCTATCTGGCCGCCAACATCGAAGGGGTACGTGCCCTGCTGGCGCCCGACCTCGGATGAGCACCCCGAATCCGGCCGCGCAGCAGGATCCGCACCTAAGGCCTCAGCCGAACCATCCCTGGAACGCGGAGTCCGGTTGGGGCTCGTCGGTCTCCGCGCCCCGGCGCTGTGCCTCGGCCAGCGCCCGCTCGGCCTCCTGGCGCCAGGCGGAGATGTCCCGTGCGTACGCGTCGTCGTCCACCGAACCGGGCCCGGAACGCGCCGAGATGGCGGCGGAGACGCCCGACGGTGCGGACGGGACGGCAGGGGGCGTCGGCGCCGCGTGCCGCCGCCGCCTGGGCAGCGGGGCGGGCACGGACGGAGGCGGAATGGTGTAGTCGGCCTCCCCGACGGCGCCTCCCCCACCCCCGCCGCCGTCCACGGACGGCGAGGTGGCGGCGTACGCGTACGTGTGCGCGTCGGGGTACGTCGCCGGGCTCGCGTCGGCGTGCGTCGCAGGGCTCGCGTCCGGGGGGACGGGTGCCGGTGGTGGTGCCTGTGCGGGGTCTGGCGCGGGCGGGTCCGCGGGGGCGTCCGCCGCGTCGCCGGTCACCGGGTACCAGGCCGCCGGCTCCGGCACCGGAACGGGCCCCACTACGGGCGGGGCCGCCGGCATCCGGGGCACCGGCGGCACGTGCGGCGGCTGCGCCGGCGGTGCCGGGTACCCGGCGGGCTGCCCCTGCCGTGCGGGGCCGTCGCCGGGTTGGCCGGCTGCGCCGGTGGGGCCGTGCGCGGCGTCGTCCGACTGTCTCTCCTCGGCCTCGCCCGTGCGCCGGGTGAGGACGGCCAGGCGCTGTGTGGCCTCGTCCGGTCGCTGGTCGGCGTCCGCCGGTGGCCGTGGGGCCTCCGCGGAGCGCTCGTCGACATCGTCCGGCCGCTCGTCGACGACGGCCAGCCGCTGGGCGGAGTCGCCGGATCGCTGGGCGGGGACGACCGCTCGGGGGGACGGCCCGCGGGCGACGGTGTGCGGACGGCTGGGCGGCCGCCCGCCGGACGCCTCGGAGGGACCGTCAGTGAGGCCCTCGGAGGGGTGGGTGGCCGGGCCCGGTGCGGTCGTCAGGGGGTTGGCGGCCGGCTCGGCGCCCCCGCGCTCGGGGGACCGCTCCGCCGCGAGGGAGTGCGTCTCGTCACCACCGAGGGCCGACGTCCCCGCGTGGGCGGGCGCCTCGCGGTCCGGCTCGCCAGGTGCGCAGGGCGCCGCGGAGGCGCGCGGTGCTTCGGCGGACCGGGCCGGCGCCGCCGCCGGCTCTTCCGCCTCGTCCGCGCGGGCGGCACGGGCCGCGCGGGCGTCCCGTGCCGCGCCGAAGAAGTCGCCGCCCTTGCGCTTGTAGTCGTCTGTGCCCCACTCGCGGGCCGGGCGGCGCGGTGCCCGCTGGAGGTGGGGGATGTGCTTCGCGCAGTGGATGTACGCCTCCTCGACGTCGACCCGCACCCACAGCACGGCGCGCCGCCCCGGTACGGGGTCCTCGGGCAGGTCGGGTATCCAGGGGCGCAGTTCGGCGTCGTCGAGGACCTCGGCACGCCCGTTGACGTGCAGTCCGATGCGGGCGCGGATGAAGTCGACCAGCAGGAGGCCCACATGGGGGTTCTCCTGGAGGTTGCCGAGGCTGGCGTGGACGCCGTTGCCCCGGTACTCGGGGAAGATCAGCGTCCGTTCGTCGAGTACGCGCAGGAACCCTGGGGGACCCGCGCGGAAGCTGTTGTCGCACTCGCCGTCGCGGTCGGACGTGGCGAGGAAGAACATCTCCTGCTGGCGGACGAACTCGCGCATCCGCTCGTTGAGGTGGTCGAGCATCTGGTCGTCGTAGAAGCGGTTCGCGCGCTTCTGGGAGCCGATACGTTCCTGCAGCGCGTGTTCGCCCGCGCTGCCGGGGCGCCGCGCCTGGGCACCGGCGGCGTCGGCAGGGAAGCCGCCGGAAAGGCCTGCCGGGGCTCCGGCGGGCGCTTCGGTCCCCACGCGCGCGGGGGAGCCGGCGTGCGCACCGACGTGCGCTTCGGTACGCGCTCCGGTTCGCGCGGCGGCAGGCGTCGTGTGCCCGGCGGGCCCCTCCCCGCTTCCGTTCGCCTCACTCACCGCCGACACTCGTCCCCTCCCACAGCTTTCCACAGCGTCCTCGACCGGTTTCCGGTGTCACCGACGCAACACCTCATCACTTACGCCCCCTGCGCGACCAGTTCTTCGAGGGAATCGTGGCGTATGCGGTGGGTGGGGATACCGAGTCCCACCAGCGCCTCGACCCCGCTGCGGATCATTCCGGGCGGACCGGAGAGGTAGCCGTCGTACGCGGCCCAGGGGCCGTAACGGCGTACGGCGTCGGGGAGTTCACCGGCGAGCGCGTCGGGGACCGCGAGTGCTCCGCCCGTGGCGACGACGGGGCGTACGGACAGCCAGTCGTAGCGGTCCTGGAGCCCCAGCATGGTGTCCAGGTCGTAGAGGTCGTGGTTGGTGCGGGCGCCGTAGAACACCTCGACGGGTCGGATCGTGCCCCGCCCGGCCACGTCCTCGACCAGCGCCTTGATGGGGGCGATGCCGGTGCCGCCGCCCAGGCACAGCAGGCCGCTGTCGGCGCGGTGGTCGACGGTCATCGAGCCCGCCGGGGGCCCGAGCCGCAGCACGTCGCCGGGGCGGGCCCGCTGCACCAGCGAGGAGGAGACCCACCCCGCGGGTACGGACTTGACGTGGAAGGAGAGCAGTCCGTCCGTGCGGGGCGCCGAAGCGAAGGAGTAGTGCCGCCACACGCGGGGCCACCAGGGGGTTTCCAGGCTGGTGTACTGGCCGGCGCGGAAGGGGTAGGGCTGGTCGGGCCGCACGGTGATCACGGCGATCTGCGGGGTGCGGCGCTCGTGGGAGACGATCTCGGCGTCCCACCAGGCGGGGGAGTGGCGTTCGGCCTCGGCCGCCGCGTCGATCATCTTCTGGGAGATCGCGGTGTAGGCGCGCACCCAGGCCGCCTCCGTGCGCGGACCCCAGCTGTGGGGGGCGTAGCGGGCGAGCGCCGCCATGAGGCACTCGCCGACGGCCGGGTAGTGGGTGGGAAGCGTCCCGTACTTGCGGTGTCCGCGGCCCAGGTTGGCGAGGTAGTCGCCGAAGAGTCTGCCGTCGTCGAAGAGGCGTACGGCGGTCAGCAGCGCGCGGAAGAGCCGGTCGCGCTGACCGTCCATGGCGGCGGGGAACATCTCGCGCAGGTGCGGGTACTGGACGAACAGCAGTGCGTAGAAGTACGCCGTCGCGGCGTCGGAGGAACGTTCCAGCTCCTCCATGCTCGCGCGTATCAGCTCCGTGTCGCCCGGCTCGGCGCCCTCGGGTACGTCACCGGCTGCTGGGTGCGCTGGGGCAGCTGCTGGGTGCGTTCGGGCGGTTCCTGGGTGCGCGCCCGCGGCTGACGCCTGCGTGGCCGCGGCTGCCGTGTGCGCGTCCGCTCGGGCGGCGGAGGCCGGGTGGGTTTCCGCGTGTGCGGGGGCTTCCGCTGGGGCGGGGGCCGCCGACTGGTGCACGGGGGCCGCCTGTCGCGCGGGGGGCGCCTGCTGGGCCGGGGCACCCTGCCGGGCGGGGGGTCCCTGCTGAGCGGGGGATTCCCGCTGGGCCGGCGCTGCCGCTGGGGGCGTCGCTGCCGGTGTGGTGCCGTTGCTGGCCGGCGCGGTGTGCTCCGCGGGTGCGGCATCGGACGGCGGGGGCGTGAACCAGCCCCGCCCGCCGCTGCCACCGGCGGACGCACCGTCGCTGCCCGACATGGTGGTCATGCTCGCCTCGCCTTGTACCTCTACCGGATGTTGCGTGCCCATCCGCGTTCCGAAAGTTTCGGCAATCCGCCCCCCTGTGAACATCGCGCGTGGAAACCTTCGCAGTTCTCCAGCACGATGCGGGAGGGACCCGACCATACCGTGAAGGCTTCGCTCCACAACCCCCGTTCGCCGTTCCGGCGAATTCCGCCATTCGGAACACCGAAGTGAATTACCGTGGCGGCGGAACGAGTCCGTACGCCTCGCGCAGATCGCGTCCCGCATAGTGGTACGACGCGAGGGAACGCACATGCTCATCGGCGTTGACGGCGACCGAGACGGGCACGGTGGCGAACAGTTCGGCGTCGGAGAGGGAGTCGCCGTAGGCCACGCAGTCGCGGGGCGCCACCCCGAATTGGGCACAGAGTTCCTGCGCGATCTTCACCTTCGAGGACGGAGAGAGAATCCCGGCGGGGTCCACGGGCCGCGTGGGATACCTCGCACTTCCGTTCGGCATTGCGCGGGGAACCTCCGGCCACCGTGAACCGTGCGTAGCGTCCGCCCCCCAATCCCGTAGTCGCCGCACAAAGAAATCCGGCGAGAGGGAAATCACCGCGCAGTGCTCCCCGTTCGCCCTGATCTGTTCCCACACCTCCCGGATGCCCGCCAGCCACGGTGCGCCCGTGAAGGCCGCCTCGACGATCTCCTCGGTCAGCTCCGCCCACAGCGCGCACGCCCGCGCGGCGAACTGCGGCGGAGTCAACTCGCGCTGCGCGAACGCACGCTCCAGAGCGCCGATCTCCCGCTCGACGCCGAGTTGCTGCGCGATCTCGACGGCGGCCGCGGAGCCGTACAACAGGGTGCCGTCGAGGTCGAAGAGGTGGAGTCGGGGGCGCCGTCGTCCCGGCGCCTGTGGTGCGCTCACGTACTCAGCCGGGTCCATACCGCGATCGTACGAGCCCGCCACCGGCAGCCGGCACCTGGCGGCGACGCCCTGCCGTACTCGGCCGCGAGTAGCCGCGGATACTCCCGCCGTCAGACGCCGCCGAGGCCCGCCGGACACAGACTCGGCGCCATGCGGCGACTGACTCGACGTGCCCGCAGAGGCACCCTCGCGCTCCACGTCTGCGCCTCGGCCGGCTGGCTGGGCATGACGCTGTGCCTGCTGGCTCTCGGCCTCACCGCGGCGCTCACCGGCTCCGCGACGGTGGCGGAGGCCTCGTACCGCTCCATGAAGGTGTACGGCGACTGGCTCGTCGGCCCGCTCGCCCTGCTCACCCTGGGCACCGGTCTCCTCCTCTCCCTTGGCACCCCGTGGGGGCTGGCGCGGCACTGGTGGGTGTGGGTCAAGTTCTGGCTCACCACGGCCGCCGCGCTGGCGAGCGTGCTGGCCTTCCGCGTACGGATCGACAGCACGGTGGCCGACGTGGTGGCGGGCCGGCCCGTCCTGCCGTTCGAGCTGGTGATCCCGCCCGTCCTCTCCCTGAGCGCGTACGTCTTCATGACGGTGATCTCCGTCCTCAAGCCGTGGGGGCCGACGGCGCGAGGGCGGCGCCACCGGGCCGCCGCCCCCACGCGGCGCGTGGCACGCGCAGCCCTGGCGGACACCGGCCAAGGCCCACGCCGGGACGGCTGACCCCCGTGGTCCGCCGCCCCGCCTGCTGTCCAGCAGCGTGCCCGGTTGGCAGGGGTACGCCGACGGCGTCGGCCAGGGTCAGCCGGTGCACATCAGCGAGAGGGCCGCGGCCGTCCGCGAGCTCGCTCCGGCACCGGCGTAACCGGTCGACCGGCGCCGCCCGGGGCGTAAAGTGCGGAGGATGACCACCGCATCCACCGGCTCGGCCGCGCCCGCCGAGTCACCCACCGAGTCGCCCGACGCGGGGTTCACCGTGCGCAGGGCCACCGCCGAGGATCTCCCCGCGATCGTCGCCATGCTCGCCGACGACCCGCTCGGGGCCGCCCGCGAGACGCCTGCCGACATGGCGCCCTACCGCGCCGCGTTCAGCCGCATCGATCCGGATCCGCAGCAGCACCTGGTCGTCGCCGAACGCGACGGCAAGCCGGTCGGCACGCTGCACCTGACCGTCATCCCCGGCCTGTCGCGCCGCGGGGCGGCCCGCGCGCTGATCGAGGCCGTACGCATCCATGCCGACGCCCGGGGCGAGGGGCTCGGCACCTGGCTCATCGAGTGGGCGATCGCCGAGGCACGCCGGCAGGACTGCGTGCTGGTGCAGCTCACGTCCGACGCCACCCGCGTCGACGCGCACCGCTTCTACGAAAGGCTCGGCTTCGAGGCCTCACACCTCGGCTTCAAGATGCCGCTGGCCTGAGGCCTGCCGCTCGCACCGTCCACCCGAGGCCCGAGAACCGCCGCAACCTCGGCACGGTCCTGCTGGTCCCGTGAGCGGGGAGCGGGCGCCACTCGGCGAGGCTCCGGCACGCCGCCTCGGGCCAACACCGGACCCGCCTGAACCACCCACCGGGTCCTGGCCGACCCGGACCGGACCGGAACCGCCAGTGGGCCAGCCCCGCCCGCTCGCCCGCCGGGCGAGCGCCGGCCGCTCGGCCGTCACCTGCCGAGCCGGGCCCGCACACGACCGCGCAACAGCGTGTACTCCGCCGCCCGGCGCAGCGGGCGACCCACCGGGCGGGGCACGGTGACGCCCTCCGTGACGACCTGACCGGCACGGAACTGATCCCGCGTGAGGTCTATCTCACGGCCGCCCGGCAGCCGGTTCCACCAGTGGAAGCCCTGCTGCTCGCCGTTGACCGCGTACACCTCCCCGCACATCAGCTCGCCGCCCAGCAGATCGTGCACCACCAAAGCGGTGACATCACACTGGCCCCACGAGGGGTTGGCCGGGCTCCAGCCGGCCCGGGCCAGGTCGTCCGGCGAGCACGTGTCCGCGCCCCAGGACTGACGCAGGGCCCACTCGAGCCGGCCCAGCCCACCGTCTATCCGCCCCAACTCCCCCGCACCCACGCCCACACCGGCAACCTCGACCGCATCCACACTCATGCCCGCAAGCATGCCCCACGCCACTGACAACGACCCCTGGGGAGCGCAACGGGAGGACACGATCCCGCCACACTGAGGGGAGCCCCCACCCCACAACGGGACACAAGCGAAGGAAACGTCCGGCTCACGGTGCGGCCTGCGGCCTGCCGCCCGGCCCACGCTCCTCCTCGTCCGTCCCCTGGGGAAGGAGGGGGAAGAGCCGGGTGATGAGGGCGACGGGGCGGGCGCCGTCCGGACGGGCCAGCGGACGCTGCTCGCGGTCCTGGTAGGGGGCCAGTGCCCGTCGCACGGCGTCCGCGACCCGGGTCATCTCCTCCGGGGTCAGGTAGGCGACGGCGCTGAAGGCCTCCTCGCGGCGCCACGCGTCCGGCGCCCGGTCCCGCTGGGCGAGCCACCGCTGCCAGCTCTCGTCCTCCAGACCCCGGGCCAGGGCGCCGAACTCCCCGGAAGAAGCACCGGACTCCCCGGAAGAAGCACCGGACTCCGCGGGAGAGGCACCGGACTCCGCGGGGGAGGTGTCGGCGGACCGCGGCTGGCGCCGCAGGCGCCAGGGCCGGGCGCGGCCACCCGTGTGCGGGGCCTCCTCGATACGTCCGTGGCGCGCGAGCTGGCGAAGGTGGAACGAGCAGAGCCCGGAGCTGTAGCCCAGCCGCCCGGCCGCTTCGGTCGCGGTGACGGCGCCCACCTCGGCGAGGAGCCCGAGCAGGGCCGTGCGGACCTCGTGCTCGCGCAGTCCGTCGCCGGTGCCGGTTGCCTGCCGGGGTGCCGCCGGGTCGAGGTCGTCTTCAGTCACTTTGCAAAGTCTGCTACTTTGCAAAGTGTCTGGCAAGTGGTGGCACGTGATGAGTGGTGGCAAGTGGCCGGCATGGGTCCTTGCCGGGACGTCGGGCGCGGCGAGGTCCGCCTGGCCCGTGGGCGTGCGCGGCGCCGATGGGGCGCACGCGGAAGGGGAGACAGCGATGCCTGTTCGTCGTGAGCGGTCCCGGTTCCTCGACCGGCGGGTCCATGTCCAGGGCGGACCCGTCGCGTCCTACCCGGCACGCGCCCCCGAGGCGGAGCGGGGTGCGGTGCGCCGGGTCACCGAAGTGGGTGAGGAGGTCCTGCACCGCCCGTGCCGCGAGGTGACCGCCTTCGGGTCCGATGACCTGTCGACGCTGATCGACGACATGTTCCTGACGATGTACGTGGCCGACGGCGCGGGGCTCGCCGCCAACCAGGTGGGTGTCAGCCTGCGGCTGTTCGTCTACGACTGCCCCGACGACAACGGGGTGCGGCACGTCGGCCACCTCGTCAACCCCACTCTCGAACTGCCCGACGCGCCGGACCGCCGGCTCCTCGACGACTCCGAGGGCTGCCTGTCCGTCCCCGGCGCCTCCCTGACGGTGCCGCGCACCGACCGCGCCGTAGCCCGCGGGTTCGACAAGGAAGGCAACCCCCTCGTCATCGAGGGAACCGGCTACTTCGCCCGGTGCCTGCAGCACGAGACCGACCACCTCTTCGGCCGCACGTACCTGGACCGGCTCTCCAAGCGGGACCGCAAGGAGGCGCTACGGCAGATGGAGGACCGCCGCGCAGCCGTCCACGCACAACGTGCGGCGAACTCGGCCGGGTTGCGCCACGCCTGAGGCCACACGCGGGGGGCCGGCGGGGGCCGGCCGGGACCGCCGTGCACGGTCCGCCCCGCAGCGCGGACCGTGCACGGCGGTCAGTCGGCCAGCCAGAGGCAGAAGGGGTGCCCTGCCGGGTCGAGCCAGACACGGACGTCGTCCTGCGGCTGGTGGTCGGCGAGGGTCGCCCCCAGCGCGGCAGCTCGGGCTCCGGCGCTCTCCAGGTCGTCGACGCGGATGTGCATCATCATCTGCTGATCGAAAGGTCCGGCGGCGGGCCAGCGGGGGCGGACGTGGTTCTCCTCCCGCTGGACGGCGAGGCCCACTCCGCCCCCGGCCGCTCGCAACAGGATCCAGTCCGGCTCCTCCGCCTCGATGTCCCAGTCGAGAAACCGCAGGTAGAAGCGTGCGAGAACGCCTGGGTCCGGTGCGCCGATGGTGACGGCGTGCGTAAGCCATGTCGTTCCACCCCTCCCATACCCTGAGCCGCCTCCCTTGGCGACGCGGCCACCGTGCCAGGCAACGCTCGTCCGCCGAGAGTGCTTCTCTGCCGAGAGAGAAAGGGCGGCCCGGGCGACTCGGCCCTCGCTAGGGTCCGTCTCATGACGGCAGTCACCACGCGCACGGTCACGTATCCGGCCGACGGGCTGACGATGGCCGGGCACCTCGCGCTCCCCGCCGGTACCGGCCGTCGGCCCGCGGTGCTGGTCGGCCCCGAGGGCATGGGGCTCAGCGACGTCGAGCGCCGCCGGGCCGACGCGCTCGCCGCGTCGGGGTACGTGGCGCTGGCCTTCGACGTGCACGGCGGGCGCTACCTGAGCGACCCCCAGGAGATGCTGGCCCGTTGCACGCCGCTGCTCGCCGACCCCGACAGGATGCGGGGCATCGGCCGTGCGGCGCTCGACGTACTGCGTGCCGAGCCGCGGGCCGACCCCGACCGGGTCGCCGCCATCGGTTACGGCACCGGGGGCGCGGTCGCGCTGGAACTCGGACGCGCGGGCGTCGGCCTGCGGGCGATCGGGACGGTCAACGCGCTGACCACGGGGCGGCCCGGCGAGGCGGCGCGCATCCGCTGCCCCGTGTGGGCCGGGGTGGGATCGCAGGACCCGATCATGTCCGCTGAGCAGCGGGCCGCGTTCGCCGCCGAGATGCAGGACGCGGGCGTCGACTGGCGCCTCGTCGTCTACGGCGGCGCCCTGCACGCCTTCCACCATCCGCCGGTCGACCACGACGCGGTCCCCGGCGTCGGTCACCACCCGCTCCACGCGCGGCGGGCCTGGCGCGACCTCGTCGACCTGCTCACCGAGTGCCTGCCCGTGACGGGTACCTGCCCGTGACGGGCGCCTGCCCGTAACAGGACGGTGCGGTCAGAGCGCGCGGCTCGCGCGCTCGTCCAGGGGTTGTCTCACGCGTGCGGTGCCGTCGCCCGGATACCGGCGAGTACCACGCCCACGATGCGCTCAGCATCCTTCCGGGTGAACGGGCGCATGCCGCGGTTGACGATGAGGTGGACCGGGCCGGAGATCATCTCACCGAGGAAAGGGCTGTCCACCGGGGGAAGTTCGCCCCGCTCCACGGCGGTGTCCACCCGCCGCCGCATCGCGGCCACGCGTTCGTCGAGGATCCTGGTCAGTGCCTGGACGGTGCGGCTCTGGCGCGCCGGCTGGATGGCCTGTTCGAGCGTCCGCCCGAACGGTGTCTCCAGACCGCCGGCGAGCGCCACCAGAAAGTCCACCAGGTCCCGGTGGATGTCGCCGGTGTCGGCGACCGAGGCGAGGTCCTCGACGTACCGCAACAGGGCCTCGACCACCAGTTCCTCACGGTCGGGCCAGTTGCGGTAGACGCTGGTCTTGTGCACGCCGGCGGTCTCGGCGACCTCCTCGTAGCGGAAGTTCGCGATGCCGTCGCGCGCCACGAGTTCGACGGTCGCGGCGAGGATCTGCGCTCTCACCCGCGCGTTGCGGCCGCCGGGGCGTCGTGCGGGCGGCCGGTCAGCGGTCCGGTCGGCCATCGCCACGCTCACCTCTCGTTCTTCGCTCGGGTGCCGATTGTCGCCAGGTGCGGCGTTGTAGTGCAAGCCGGTGGCGCGTAAGCTCCTTAAAAGCGACAGCCTGTTTCTTTAACGCTGCGGCTCGCCGCGGCGGCAGCCTGCCCGCGAGCCGCACCGCGCGGACCCACCCCAGCGAACCTGGAGCAGACACGTGAAGATCCTCGTCTCCGGAGCCGGTGTCGCCGGCCTCGCCTGCGCACGCGAACTCGGCACCCGCGGCCACGACGTCACCGTCGTCGAGTACGCCCGCCACCTCCGGCTCACCGGCACCCCCATCGACATCCGCGGTGACGCGATCGAGGCCGCGGACCGGATGGGACTCCTCGCGCGGATCAGGGAGCGGCGGGTGAGGATGTCCGAGCTCACCCAGTTCGTCGACGGCGCCGGCGAGCCGGTGGCCCGGATGCCGATGGCCGAGGTCAGCGACTCCGACGACGACGTCGAACTCCTCCGCGAGGACCTCCTGCGGATCCTCGCCCACGCGCTCCCCGACACCGCGGCGATCCGCTTCGGCGACTCGATCGAGGCGCTGACCGACAGCGGCGACGAGACCACCGGAGGCGGCGACGGAGGCGCCGAGGACGGCCGCGGCGGTGTCGACGTGCGGTTCGCGTCGGGCCGCACCGGGCGGTACGACCTGGTGATAGGCGCCGACGGCCAGCACTCCGCCGTTCGCGCACTGGTGTTCGGGCCCGAGGAGGACTACCTCAGACACCTCGGTGTCTACTTCGCCCTCGCCGAACACCCCGGCGGGACACGGTCCGAGAGCACCAACTCGATATACAACGTCCCCCGCCGAATGGCAGGCGTCTTCCGGTACGGGGGCAGGACCGTCGCGGTCTTCCAGTTCCGCTCGGAGGCGCTCGACTACGACCACCGCGACCAGGCGGCCCAGAAGAGGATCCTTCTCGACGCCTTCGCCGGCTACCGGTCGTGGCGGATCCCCGAACTGCTCGACGCGGCCCTCGCCGACCCCGGCTTCTTCTTCACCTCCGCGAGCCAGATCCACCTGCCCTCCTGGCACCGCGGCCGCGTCGTCCTCGTCGGGGACGCCGGGTACAGCCCGGCCTTCCTCTCCGGCCGCGGCACCTCACTCGCGCTCACCGGCGCCCGCTTCCTCGCCGAGGAACTCGAACGGTGCGGCGACGACCACACCGCCGCGTATCCCCGCTACGAGACCCGGCAGCGCCCCTACGTCACCTTCGCCCAGGACCGCGTCCACAGCGGTCGCGACCGCATGCTGCCGACCACCTGGGCCGCCATCGCCGCCCGCAACGAGGCGCTGCGGGCATCCGGCGCCGGCGCGCTGTGAACCTGCACGGCGTCGCACGTCACGGCCACGACCAAACCACCACGCACACGACCCCGCCCACGACGCGCTGGAGAGAACGCACCGTGAACGAGCACCCCACGCTGGACAAGCCCGGCCCGCGACCCGACCCCGGCCCCGGCATTGCCGCCGGCCCCCAGGAGCACCGCTGGAGCAAACGGCTCGTCCTGTGGGCGGCCGTGCTCACCCTCGCCAATGTCCTGGCCGACGTGGCCATCGGCTCGCCGATGATGGTCCTGCCCCAGTTACTGGAACACTTCCACACCGACCAGGCCGCGTGGCTGAACTCGAGCGCGATGCTGGCCGGGGCCCTCTGGTCGCCGCTGCTCGCGAAGTGCTCCGACCTCTTCGGCAAGCGCCGCCTCCTCATCGGCACGCTGCTCCTCGCCTGCACCGGAGCGCTGGTCTGCCTCACAGCGCCCAACGTCTGGATCTTCCTGCTGGGCCGCTTCGTGCAGGGTGCCGCCTTCGCCGCGGTCTTCCTCACCGTGGCCCTCGCACGCCAGATCTGCACCGCGCGGGTGGCGATGGCCCTGGTCGGGCTCGTCACGTCCGGGTCCTCGGTGGTCGGCATCATCGAACCGTTCCTGATGCAGCCGGTCATCGACGCGTTTGGCTACCGCAGCGTGTTCATCGTGGCGGCACTGCTCGCGGCGGCAGCCGCGCTGTGCGTACGGGCCTTCATCCCGGAGTCGCCGATCCGCAGCACCGGCAGGATCGACCTGGGCGGTGCTCTCCTGCTCGGCGGCGGCCTCGGCGCCGTACTCGCCTACGTCAGCCTCGGCAGGGAACTCGGGTGGCTGTCGGGCGGCATGGTCACGCTGCTGGTGGCCGGTGCGGCCGCGCTGGCCGGGTGGGCGTACCTCGGCCTGCGGGTCGACGAACCCGTGATCGACATCCGGGCCCTCACCCGCCCGATCCTGCTGACGCTGCTGGCCCTCATCCTGGCGGCAGGCTCCTTCCGCAGCATGCTCCAACTGACCAGCATCGTCGCCCAGGTGGACCCCAGCCTCGGGCTCGGCTACGGGCTCGGCGACGGAGGGGCCGTCGCGGTGCTGCTCGCCACACCCAATCTCGGCATCGTCCTCGGCGGCACGTGCGCCGGATGGATCGCGGGGCGGTTCGGTCCCGCACCGCCCCTCCTCGGCGGTATCGCCCTCGGGATCGTGGCGACCTTCGCGATGCTGTCGGGCGTGTCGGTGCTCCCGCTGGCGCTCGCCTGCGGCGCCATGACCGGCATGGCCGCGGGCGCCATCGGCGCCTCCGGGTACAACCTGGCGACCAGCATCGAACCCCCCACACAGCAGGGCACGATCGCCGGCGTGGTGTCCGTCGTGCTGGCCCTCGGCTCGGTCGTCTTCACCTTCGCCGGCGGCGAGGTGCTCAAAGCGACCCGCATCCCCGGCACCCTGGCCGACGGCGCCCCGGTGAGCACGGCGACCGGCGTGTACCTCTACGTCACGATGGCGGGCGTGCTCTTCGCCCTCGCCGCGGTGCCCGCGATCATGCTGGTGCGCAACCGGTCCGCCACGCCGGGCGAACCGGCCACACCGACGGTGACGACGGCGCCGACGGTGACGACCGTGACGACGGGGTGACCGCGGAGTGTGCCGGCCCCTCGGGACCCGCGGGCCTCCGGAATACCCCCGCTCGGTGCGGGGGTTGAGGGAGTGCCTCATGCGCGGCGGCGTGCTCCCCGGGCGGCAGCCCACCGCTCCCGGGACAAGGGCGAGTGAAAGACAGGTGAGAGATGAGATCCGTCGTGCGGACGGCTGCCGGCGGCCCTGAGGTTCTGCGGCTCGTCGAACGTCCGGTCCCCGAGCCCGGCCCGGGCCAGGTACGGGTCCGGGTGCACGTCTCGGGCCTCAACCCGACCGACTGGCGCAGTCGCAGACGCGCCCTGCCGCCCGGCATGAGCGAGCAGGTGCCCCACCAGGACGGCGCCGGGGTGATCGACGCCGTCGGTCCGCGGGTGGACCCGGCGCGGGTCGGACAGCGGGTGTGGATCTGGGAGGCCGCCTGGGAGCGGCCCTGGGGCACGGCACAGCAGTACACGCTCGTCCCCGACCGGCAAGCCGTCCTCCTGCCCGACCACGCCGCGTTCGCACTCGGCGCGGCCCTGGGCATCCCGGCCCTGACCGCCCACCGCGCACTGACCGTCCACGACGGCGGTCCCACACACCTCGCGCCCTGCACCCTGCACGGCGCGACCGTACTGGTGGCCGGCGGCGCCGGCGCGGTCGGCAACGCGGCCGTCCAGCTCGCCCGCTGGGCCGGGGCGCGCGTCGTCACCACCGTCAGCGGACCCGCCAAGGCCGCGCTGGCGCGCGCGGCCGGTGCCCACGGGGTCGTCGACTACCGCGCCCAGGACGCGGTCGCGGAGGTCCTGGACTTCGCACCCGAGGGCGTCGACATCGTCGTGGAGGTCGCACCGGGCACCAACGCCGCGCTCGACCTCGCGGTGACCGCGCCGGGAGCCGTGGTGGCCTCCTACTCGGGTGGCGAGGACGAACGCCTGTCCGTCCCCGTGCTCTCCTCGCTCCCGAAGAACCTGCGCTGGCAGAGCGTCTTCGTCTACACCGTGCCGCCCGCGGCCAAGCAACAGGCGCTCACCGACGTCGCGGCGGCCGTGGACGCGGGCGCGCTGCGCGTGGGCGAGGCGGCCGGACTGCCGCTGCACCGCTATCCGCTGGAGCGCGTCGCCGACGCCCACACCGCACTCGAACAGGGCGTCATCGGGAAGGTCCTGCTCGACATCCCGTGACCATGCCGTCGACGGCGGGCCCGCAGCCGAGCCGCCGCAGCGCGCGGGCCCGCAACCGAGCCGTCACAGCGTGCGGGCCCGCAGCCGAGCCGCCGCCGCGTGCGGGCCAGGCGCCCCGCTCAGCCGAGGGCGGCGATCATGTCCTCGGCCATGCGGGCGCTGGAGGCCGGGTTCTGCCCGGTGAACAGGTTGCGGTCCCGCACGTTGAACTGCTCGTAGGCAGGACCGCCCGCGTGCACGGCGCCCCGCTCCCTCAGCCGGGCGGCCAGCAGCCAGGGAGCGCCCTCGGCCGTGCCGAACAGCCGCTCCTCCTCGTCGGTGAACGCGGCCATCCGGCGGCCGGCGAACAGCCACGCCCCTTCCGCGTCCACCGCGCTGAGCAGGGCGGCGGGGCCGTGGCAGACAGCTCCGATGAGCTTCCCCGCCGCGTCCGCGGCGGTCAGCAGACGGCCCAGAGCAGCATCCTGGTGGAGGTCCACGACCGGACCGTGGCCGCCGGGCAGCACCACCGCGGCATAGGCGTCGACGCCGACCTCGTCCAGCTTCAGCAGGGGCCCGTATCCCCCCAGCACCTTCTCCGCGTGCGCCACGTAACGGGCGCAGTCCGCACCGGCGACCTCGGGGTCGGCGCTGTGCTGGTCGATCGGTTGCAGCACCCCGCCAGGGGAAGCGAAATCGACCGTGTGACCGGCCTCGACGAACCTCTCGTGCGGGGCGGCCACCTCCTCGGCCCAGTAACCGGTCGGATAGACCGAGCCATCGGTACGCTCCCAGCCACTGGCGGCGGACATGACGATCAGGATCCTGCTCATGGGCACACGGTTCCTCTCGGAGAGACGGGACGGGACTGCCGCACGGAGAACCCGCCCGGCACCCCTCCAGCCTGTGCCGCGCCCCACCCCGGCGCGGGCCCATACCACGCCCTGCGCGACCGTGGACCGCCGAACCCAGGACCGTCCGACCCAGGACCGCTGGACCCAGGACGCACAGGGCCCGCCGCGAGCCGTCGCCGTCCGCGACACTGGAGGTGTGGCCGACAAGAACCATGAACTCGCCGACTTCCTCAAACGCGCCCGCGGCCAGAGCGACCCGTCCAGGGCCGGCCTGCCGCCGGACAGCCGCGTACGGCGCGTCCCGGGCCTGCGCAGGGAAGAGGTGGCCCGCCTGGCCGGAGTCTCGACCGACTACTACACCCGCCTCGAACAGGGCAGGAACATCACGCCCTCACCGGCCGTGATCGAGGCGATCGGCCGCGCCCTCGTCCTCGACGAGGCAGGCAGGGCCCACCTGCGTGACCTCCTCGGTGTGACCGCTGCCCCGGCCCGGCACCCAGGACGCGCCCAGCGCGTACGCCACGGCCTGCACCAGCTCCTCGACGCCCTCGACGGCGCGCCCGCCCTCGTCCTCGGCCGCCGTACCGACATCCTCGCCGCCAACCGCATGGCGCGGGCCCTGTTCTCCGACTTCGAGCAGCTGCCGCACCGCGAGCGCAACTACGCCCGCTGGATGTTCCTCGACGACGACGCCCGCGCGCTGTTCACCGACTGGGAGGACCAAGCGCGCGCCGCGGTCGAGAGCCTGCGTCTCGACGCGGGGCGCGACCCCGACGACCAGGCCACCGCCGCCCTCATCGCCGACCTGCGCGCACGCAGCCACGCGTTCGACGCCTGGTGGGAGCAGCACCGCGTCCATCAGCGCACCCACGGCTCCAAGCGCCTGCGCCACCCCCTCGTCGGTGACCTCACCGTCGAGTACGAGACCCTCACGCCCCCCGGAGACCCGGACACGACCCTGTACGTCTACACCGCCGAACCCGGCTCCCCCTCGCAACGGGCGCTCGACCTCCTCGCCAGCTGGACCTCCCCCTCCCCCCGCACCACCACCCGCTCGCCCTGAGCGGGCCCTGGACCACCACACGCACTCGCCCGCGTACCGGGCCGGCCGCACCGCCTTCTCGACGCGGGGACGAAGGCCGGGGTGCCCCGGCCTCCGCTCCGGGTGTATGGATCAGCGCAGGCCGGCGAAGAGGTCGTTCTCGGGGACGGCCGCGCCGGTGGCGTCCTGGACCCGTACGAAGGTCTCCATGCCCATGAACTCGCCGAACCTCTCCTTGCCCATTTTGAGGAAGAAGATGTTCTCGCCCTGACTGGCGTGCGCGGCCAGCGAGTCGAACTTCTGGTCGCTGAACGCGGTGGTGTCCACCCACGTGGTGATCTCGTCGTCGGGGAGGCCGAGCTCGGCCATCGCGGCGGCCTCGGCAGGGTCCGGCTCCGGCATGTCCGGATGGAACTCGCGCATGACCTCGCCGAACCGCTGCATGCCCGAGCGGGGCATCGTCGTCCAGTACACCTTCGGTGTCAGCGCGGTCGCCTCCAGCGCCGCCATCGTGATGCGGTGGGCCTGGATGTGGTCGGGGTGGCCGTAGAAGCCGTTCTCGTCGTAGGTGACGACCACATCGGGTCGGTAGTGCCGCATCAGTTCCGCGAGTCGGGCCGCGCCTTCCTCCACGGGGGTCTGCCAGAAGGACCCGGGGGCTTCGTTGCTCGGCCAGCCCACCATTCCGGAGTCGGCGTACTCCAGCATCTCCAGATCGCTGATCTTGAGGGCTGCACAGCTCGCCTCGAGTTCTTGACGGCGCATCGAGGCGACGGCCGCCGGGTCGTGCCCGGGATCGCCCGGTTTCACACCCCCCGGCCCGTCACCGCAACCGCCGTCGGTACACGTCACGAGAACCGTGCGGATGCCTTCCGCCGCGTACCGAGCGAGGACTCCGCCGGTTGAGGTGGCCTCGTCGTCGGGGTGGGCGTGTACGGCCATGAGCGTCAAGGGCCGGTCGGTCTTCAAGCAGTCCTCCTGCGGAGATACGTCGTGATCCGAGTGTGCGGCGGGCGTACCGCGATCCCGGGACCCGGTTCCTGTCGAGGCAGCTGGCCTTGTGGTCTCCGAGTTCCCCGCCCGTGCGGCGCCGAGCGCTCGACCGGTGCAACGCTGCCGGCCGGGCCCCTGTTCCCGGCGCGGCCGCCCGTGCGGGGAACGTGCCCTTTCCTCGTCCCCGAGGCCGAGGAACATGAGGACTTCGTCGCGGTCGTCACCGGGTCCGAGGCGAAGAGCTCCCGGCCGGCGCCCGATCTCCTTCCAGCCGAGCCGGCCGTAGAAGTTCTCCAGCCCGACCCCGCCGCGGGCTGCCAGGTGCAGCTGCTCGAGCCCCATCTCGTCACGGGCGACGCCCTGGGCCCTTCCATCAGGGCGCTGCCGATGCCCTGTCCGCGCCTGTCGGTGCGGGTCTGGACGTGGTGGAGGGTCCCCCAGTGGGTGATGGGGAAGCCGAGCGTGTCGGAAGGCATGCGGGCAGCGTCCCAGGAGCCACTGACAGCGGACGGCTTCGGCGTCGGCCCCGCTGTGTGAGGGGCCGGGGGCATGGTGCGAGCGTGTCGGTCATGACCACTGACACACCAGCGGATGTGCGCGTCACCCAGGCATGGAGCCGGATCGTGGAATGGCTGGCCGAGTACGCCCAGCCGTCGTACGCGGCCCTCAGACCCGGCGCCTGCGAGGACGAGATCACAGCCGTGGAAGAAGCCCTCGGCGTGAGCGTTCCTGAGGAGTTGAAGGCGCTGTGGCGGCTGTCCGCCGGTGAGGACGGCGTAGCCGGTTCGGGGCTCATGCTGGGCGCCTGGGCCCTGATGCCGCTCGACGCCGTGATCGAGGTTCACCGGACGCGGATGCGGCTGCAGGAGGAGGAGGGCGTGGACGGCACCGCGGACGAGGACGCCCTGGCCCTGTGGAAGCCCTCCTGGATACCGTTCTGCTCCCTCGACCCCGACGACACCGACTACGGCCTCTACGTCGACGGCGTGACCGGTGAGGTGGCGCAGTGGACCAGGTTCGGTGAGTGCGAGCGGGAGTACGCGTCGCTGCCCGCCTACCTGGAGCTCATGGCGGTCAGCCTGGAAGCCCCCTTGACGGCGGCCGGCCCGGAGAAGCCCGGCATGGTGGGCGGCGCCCTGGTGTGGGGACCCCCTCGCGACGAGGAGCGCGAGGACCGGTGGACGCGCCACCTCGGCGAGGCCCCGCCGCGCCACCCCGCGAAGACCCTCGGCGCGATCCGGAAAGCTCTGCCCGGCGAGGCGAGCGAGGAGTTCGACGAGCAGCGCGACGCCCTCGACCTGGCCGACCCCGAGGCCGTCGCCGCCTTCCTGGACCACTGGTGGGAGCGTGCCGTGCGGGCGCAGAAGGAGCTGGAGGACGACGTCGCCGCCGCGCTGGGCGGGAACATCATGGCCCGGCCCGGCCACAAGCTGGCGCCGGAGTACGAGGCCACGCTGCCGCCCGCCATCCGCCACCTCCCGCCGTCCCTGCACGACATCAGCGCCGCCCTGCGCCACGAGAGCGTCCGCGCACGGTTCAGCCAGGACCTGATGGACTCGATCCCGCCGCACTATCCGGCGCTGCTGCTGCGGTGGTGGGACATCGCCCGCCTGATGGCCGACCCGCGCGGCGATCGGGCCGTACGCGCCGTCGTCAACGGCCGCCGCACCCCGGGCTAGGCCGCACCGAACGGTCTGGAGCGGCCCGGAGCGGCGAGTCCCGTCGTGCGTGCCCGCGTTCGCCACGTGAGGTGGTGGGTGGTCATCCCTTCCATCCGGTGCGGTGCAGCCAGTTCTCGAAGGTCATCACGTCGGGGTGCAGGCGGCGCAGGAGGTCGATGTCCCGGTCTCGGGCGTAGAGATCACGGTCGGCGAAGAACTGGAACATCGCCGCGTAGTCGTGGCTGAAGTCGGGGACGGCGGCGTGCAGGTCGTCGTGCGGCATCGGCAGGTAGGTGCTGGGGGTGCCCGTGACCCGCGCGAAGGTGGCGGCGATCTCGTCGCCGGTGAGGCTGTCGCCGATCACCGCGAGGTCGCGGGCGCCCCAGGACTGCCAGTTGTCGAACATGTGGCCGGCGAACCAGGCGATGTCGTCCAGGGCGACGAGCGGATAGCGGGCGGCGCCGAGGGGGAGGTGGAAGGTCAGGCCGCCTTGGCCGTCCGGTCGGGGGGCGAGTCGGTCCCGCAGGTTCTCGAAGTACGGCGCGGTGGTCAGTACCGAGACGTGGTCCGTGTACCAGCCGTCGGTCTCCTTCCGGAGCATTTCCTGTGACCGCATCAGGCCGATGTGGGCGGCGACGGCGGCTTTGCTGTCGAAGTGCGGGACGGGGCGGCCGGTCAGGGACACCGCGCTGTCCAGCGAGGACCAGATGAAACGCTCCACGCCGGCCCGCTCCGCGGCCGCCAGCCAGTGCAGCCCTTGACGGTACTCACCCACGACGCTGCCCGTCGCGAAGAAGTCGGTGTTGGCGAACACGCGGTCGGCCTGCCCGATCAGGACCTCCGGGGCCGCCGAGTCGGAGCGGACCAGTCGCACCCGGCCGGGTGCGATCGCGGCGAGTGCGGTGGCGTGGGCGGACTCCGGGCGGCGGGTGGGAACGGTGAGGGTGGCGTCGGTGGTGGCCAGCAGGTGCCGGACCACGCGGCTGCCCATGGCACCGGTGCCGCCGACGACGAGGACGTGGGTCATGGCGTACTTCTCTGATGTGTCAGCGGTGCGTGCCAGCCGTGTGTGTCAGCGGTGTGTGTCAGCACGTGTTCGGCCGGCGGGGCATGGGGGGGCAACGCAGACGTCGCCGGACTCACGGACGTGGTCGAGGATCTGGCCGACCATGCCCGCGAGGAGCGGGCGGCCTGCGACGTGGGCGTAGAGGGTCAGGCGGAAGACGCCAGGGCCGGGAGCGTCGCGCAACTGGTCCAGCGACTCACGGTGCGGGTCGCGGTAGGCGTACGGGCCGCCCGCAGCGTCGCGGACGATGTCGAGCAGCCGCCGGATGCCGGTGGTGACACCGTAGTCCGCCCAGGAGGTGCTGTGCGTGTCGTGGATGCCGGACAGCGGCCACGCGGCGGCCATCGGCGCGTAGGCGGGCCAGTGCCCTGGTGACCACAGCTCCCACGCGACGGTGACCAGCGCGGCGGCCTTCCGCTCGCCCGGACGGGCGGTCTCTGCCTCCATGCGGTCCCCCTGCTCGGTAGCCTCCGCCGTAGACGCTAGTGAGGCGGTGGGTACCTCCGGGTTCCCGGCAGCGGGCTACCGTCGCGGCATGCGTGAGTACCCCGGCAGCGTCTTCCTCGCCGACTGCCCGGCTCGGCTGGCGATCGAGATCATCGCCGACAAGTGGGCGGTGGTCGTGCTGTTCGCGTTGAGCCGGGCACCGTGCAGGCACGGCGAGCTGGTCGGCCTGATCGGCGGCATCTCGCGGAAGGTGCTGACCCAGACGCTGCGGCGGTTGCAGGGATACGGCCTGGTCGACCGCCATGCCGAGGCCGGCAAGGTCGAGTACGTACTGACGGACCTGGGCCGAACGCTGGTGGAGCCGATCGCCGTGCTGACCGAGTGGGCCCACGAGCACGGCGCGGCGGTGGTGGGCTTCCAGGGATCCGAAACGGAGTAAGTGTGCTCGGCGTGCGATGCGGAGGGCGCGTCGTCCCGAAGGCGCCGGTTCCACAAGGCCGACAGCAGCCTCGGTAAGGGCGTTTGTGCGTGCTCGCGACAGATCCTGCACCGCGCCTGTAGGTTCTCGCCGCTCATGTCCTGGGGCACCGCCCTGATCAGCGGGTTTCGGAGTTGTCTCGGCCCGTGTCCAGGCGCCCGTATCTCAGTTCCGTGGCATCTCTTCAGCAGCGTTTGATGGCGGCGACGATGAGGTCAGCGAGGGCGTCCGCGTAGTGGTGGGCATCGGCCTCGGGATGCTCATGGAGGTAGGTGACCATCGTGTCGATGGCACCCTGGTAGGTGATCGACATGACCCGCGTGTCGAAGTCGCGGAGGCTCCCCTCTTCCTGACCGCGACGGAACAGGGCTTCCTGGCCTTGGTAGGTCTCTTCGTACTCGGTGAGGCCGAGACGTAGGGTCCCGTCGGCCTCACGCAGGTTGGTGCTGATCTGCCGCATCGCGGTCAGCTCGGCTTGGTGCGTCACGCTCAGGCCGGCCACACGGCGAATCGCCGCGCGGATGACCTCGGGAACCGGATCGGTCAGGACGAGAGAGTCGGCAATGGTCTGCCTGAGGGTCGCCAGAGTCGTCCTGGCGACTGTTTCCATCAGGCGATCCTTGTCTGTGAAGTAGTGCGAGACCAAGCCTTTGGAAACATCCGCCTGTTCGGCGATCCGGGCCAGGGAGGCACCTTCGTAGCCGAGTTCGGCGACCACCGCGATAGTGGCCTTGATGATCTGTGTCCGACGCACCTCCTCACTGAGGCGCTGACGATTGCTCGGACGCGGGCGAGGCTCTCGGCGGGGTGTGTTCACACCATTATTCCTAGCAAGCGCGTTTGTGAGAGACACCCGTCAGCGGGCTGCCGAACGACGGACAAGGATGAGCAGTACCGACATCCACAGGGCGATCGCCACCATCTCGACCCGCATCCACCCCGGGAAGAGACCCGGCAGGGCAGCTTCCACCAGGTTCACGACGAGCATCGCCGTGGCGATGATGCCGAGTGCCCGGACTGCCCTCGTGCTGCCCGATCGGGCGGACCGGAGTCGCACCAGAAGGAGGATGGCGAAGAACGTGACGACCAGGGCGTGCCCCCACGCTTCGTCGGTCGCCTGTTTCGGGGCCGTGGACGCCATGACCACCAGCGCCGCGACCGTTCCGACCATGGCGGCGGCGTAGACCCCGACCAGCACACTGACGGCACCGAGCTGCTGAGGTGCGTGAGTCCCACCACTGTTGACCATACGGCCAATATTATTGACCGCGTGGTCAATGTCAACCTGGAACCAGAGGTCTTCCTCCTCCCAGTAGCAGCGCATGCTCCCAGTAGCAGCGTCGTCACCCGCTCATGATGGCGGAGGCGAGTGACGGCGGTCGCGGGCTCGGAGGGCCGCGTTGTGGCTTGCTCCGCCGCGGGGGCGGACAGGGATGTTGTGGGTGTGGGCCCAGCGGGCCATGTTCGCGGGGCTCATCCCGGTCTCGCGGGCGAGGCCGGGCAGGGTCCGGCGCCGGTGGACGTACTGCTCGGTCAGCCAGTCCCGTTCGATGGTGCCGCGGCGCTTGAGTCCTGTGGGCCCTCGCGGAGCGGATGCCGTCCTCCCTGACGAGTTCGGTCAGCACTCTGCGGGAGAACCCGGTGAGGGTGGTGATCTGCTGGAGGGAAGCGCGGTGAACCACTCCGCGCGACACCCGCGCGTCAGGTCTGCGCCATGTCCACGAAGCGGGAGTAGTGGCCCTGGAAGGCGACGGTGATCGTCGCCGTCGGACCGTTGCGGTGCTTGGCGACGATCAGGTCCGCCTCGCCGGCGCGGGGGGACTCCTTCTCGTAGGCGTCCTCGCGGTGGAGGAGGATGACCATGTCGGCATCCTGTTCGATGGAGCCCGACTCGCGCAGGTCGGAGACCATCGGTTTCTTGTCCGTGCGCTGCTCGGGTCCTCGGTTGAGCTGGGAGAGGGCGATGACCGGCACCTCCAGCTCCTTGGCCAGCAGCTTGAGGTTCCGGGACATCTCCGAGACCTCCTGCTGGCGGGATTCGGGGCGGCGGGAGCCGCCCGTCTGCATCAGCTGGAGGTAGTCGATGACGATCAGCTGGAGGTCGTTGCGCTGCTTGAGCCGGCGGCACTTGGCGCGGATCTCCATCATCGACAGGTTCGGCGAGTCGTCGATGTAGAGCGGCGCGTCGGTGACGCCGGGCATCTGCCGGGCCAGCCGCGTCCAGTCCTCGTCCGTCATCGACCCGGACCGCATGTGGTGCAGCGCCACCCGCGCCTCCGCCGACAGCAGCCGCATGGCGATCTCGTTCCGCCCCATCTCCAGCGAGAAGATCACGCTGGGCATGGCGTGCTTGATGGAGCAGGCGCGGGCGAAGTCGAGGGCGAGGGTGGACTTGCCCATGGCGGGGCGGGCCGCGATGACGATCATCTGGCCCGGGTGGAGGCCGTTGGTGAGGGAGTCCAAATCGGTGAAGCCGGTGGGGACGCCGGTCATCTGCCCGCTGCGGGAGCCGATGGCCTCGATCTCGTCGAGGGCGCCCTCCATGATGTCGGCGAGGGGGAGGTAGTCCTCGGAGGTGCGCTGCTCGGTGACGGCGTAGATCTCGGCCTGGGCGCCGTTGACGATGTCGTCGACGTCGCCGTCGGCCGCGTAACCCATCTGGGTGATGCGCGTGCCGGCCTCCACGAGGCGGCGCAGCACCGCGCGTTCGCGGACGATCTCCGCGTAGTAGAGCGCGTTGGCCGCGGTGGGCACCGCCTGGACGAGCGACTGGACGTAGCCGGGGCCGCCGACGCGGCCGATCTCGCCGCGGCGGGTCAGCTCGGCGGTGACGGTGATGGGGTCGGCGGGCTCGCCCTTGGCGTAGAGGTCGAGGACGGCCTGGTAGACCGTCTCGTGCGCGGGCCGGTAGAAGTCCTGGCCCTTGAGGGTCTCGACGACGTCGGCGATGGCGTCCTTGGACAGCAGCATGCCGCCGAGGACGGACTTCTCCGCCTCCAGATCCTGCGGAGGTACCCGCTCGAAGCCGCCGGGCGGGCCTTCGGGACCGCGCTCGTGCTGCTCGGGCAGGCCGCCGCCGGACCGGTCGTCCCCGCGGCGGGAGCCGCGGGAGCCGTTACCGCCCGCGTAGCCGTACCCGTCGCCGCCTCGGCCGCCCGACCGGACGACGGGGAAGCCCTCCTCGGCCGCGAGGTCGGCGGCCCAGGGGTCCTCCACCTGCTCGGGTTGCTGCGTCACCCGCCTCGCCTCCTCCCACGGCTCCGTCGTACGGCACAGTCTTACGGCACAGCACTGACAAAGGCTGGCAGTCGATGCGCCTCATCCCGGGTTACGGCACGTCGGTCGGCCGGTGAAGAAACGGGGAACGGCGGGCGCGCGCTGGTACACCGTAGGCGGCCCGCGCGGTTCAGCCAATCACCTTATCCACAGGGTGGTGTGGACAGTCGGGGCCAAGCTGTGGAGAAGTCCCCGAAAGCTGTGCACGAGTCGGGGGACAGCGCTGTGGATTACTCGTACGATCCCTCCAGGCGTCCCGTATGACCTGCGATTTTACCGTCCACCGACTGTGCGGGGAAAAAACTTCGGGCCTGCGCACACGGGAGCGTCACCGAGGGTGCACAGGCCTGTCCCGCACACCACCCGGTAAGCGTCAGTAGCCCCTTGCACTCATTACCTGTGGATGTTTGGATCGAACCCATGAGCCCCGCTTCCCCGACCACGCGCACCGACGTGCGACGCCACGACCGTGAGATCATCGCGCTCGCCCTCCCCGCCTTCGGCGCGCTCGTCGCGGAGCCCCTCTTCGTCATGGTCGACAGCGCCATCGTCGGCCACCTCGGCACCCCGCAACTCGCCGGCCTCGGCGTCGCGGCGGCGCTGCTGCAAACCGGCGTCAACATCTTCGTCTTCCTCGCCTACGCCACCACCGCGGCCGTCGCCCGCCGCCTGGGCGCCGACGACCTCCCCGCTGCGCTGCGCCAGGGCATGGACGGCATCTGGCTCGCGCTGCTGCTCGGCGCGCTGGTGATCGCCGCCGTCGTGCCCACAGCCCCCTGGCTCATCGACGCCTTCGGCGCCTCGGCCACCGCCGCCCCCTACGGCACCACCTACCTGCGCGTCAGCGCCCTCGGCATCCCCGCCATGCTCATCGTCCTCGCCGCGACGGGCGTACTGCGCGGCCTCCAGGACACCAGGACCCCGCTGTACGTCGCCGTCGGCGGCTTCGGCGCCAACGCCGCCCTCAACGCGCTGCTGGTCTACGGCGCCGGGCTCGGCATCGCGGGCTCCGCCTGGGGCACCGTGATCGCCCAGTGGGGGATGGCCCTCGTCTACCTCACCGTGGTCGTACGCGGCGCCCGGCGGCACGGCGCCTCCCTCCGCCCCGACCTCGCCGGCATCCGCGCCAGCGGCCGCGCCGGCGTCCCCCTGCTGATCCGTACGCTCTCGCTGCGTGCCGTCCTGATGATCGCGACCGCCGTCGCGGCCCGGCTGGGCGACGCCGACATCGCCGCGCACCAGATCACCCTCACCCTGTGGTCGCTGCTGGCCTTCGCGCTGGACGCCATCGCCATCGCAGGGCAGGCCATCATCGGGCGCTACCTCGGGGCCTCCGACGCCGACGGCGCCCGGGCCGCCTGCCGCCGCATGATCCTGTGGGGCGCCGTCTCCGGCGTGGTGCTCGGCGCGCTGGTCGCCCTGGTGCGGCCCCTGTTCATGCCGCTGTTCACGACCGACGGCGCCGTCATCGACCAGTTGACACCGGTCCTCCTCGTCGTCGCCGTCACCCAGCCCGTCGCCGGCGTCGTCTTCGTCCTCGACGGCGTCCTCATGGGGGCGGGCGACGGCCCCTACCTCGCCGGCGCGATGCTGGTGACCCTCGCCGTCTTCGCCCCCATCGCGCTCCTCGTCCCCACCCTCGGCGGTGGCCTGACCGCGCTGTGGTGGACCGTCGCGGGGCTGATGATGGGCACCCGCCTGGTCACCCTCGCCCTGCGCGCCCGCTCGGGCCGCTGGCTGGTCACCGGAGCCGTCCGCACCACCTGAACCGCCTGAGCGGGAAGCACGACGGACGAAAGGGCCGCACCCCGCGGGGTGCGGCCCTTTCGCGCAGAGCTGGGCTCGCGCAGAGCTGGGCTCGCGCAGAGCTGGGCTCGCGCAGAGCCGGGCTCTCGATGAGCCGGGCTCAGGACGCGGCGACGTCCACGTTCACCGTGGCGGCCACGTCGGCGTGCAGCCGGATGGACACCTGGTGGGCGCCGAGCGACTTGATGGGCGAGCCCACCTCGATGCGGCGCTTGTCGACGTCGGGCCCGCCCGACGTCCGGATCGCGTCGGCGATGTCGGCCGGGGTCACGGAACCGAACAGGCGGCCCTGGTCGCCGGCGCGCACCTGCAGGCCGACGCGCAGGCCCTCCAGCCGGCCCTTGATCTCGTTGGCCTGCTCGATCGTCGCGATCTCGCGGATCTTGCGGGCGCGGCGGATCTGCTCGACGTCCTTCTCGCCGCCCTTGGTCCAGCGGATGGCGTAACCGCGGGGGACGAGGAAGTTGCGGGCGTATCCGTCGCGCACCTCGACGACGTCGCCTGCGGCACCGAGGCCGGAGACCTCGTTGGTCAGGATGATCTTCATGATGGGGTCACCCTTTCCTTAGCGCGCGGTCGAGGTGTAGGGCAGCAGCGCCATCTCACGGCTGTTCTTCACGGCCGTGGCGACGTCACGCTGGTGCTGGGTGCAGTTGCCGGTGACCCGGCGGGCACGGATCTTGCCGCGGTCGGAGATGAACTTCCGCAGCAGGTTCGTGTCCTTGTAGTCGACGTAGGAGATCTTCTCCTTGCAGAACACGCAAACCTTCTTCTTCGGCTTGCGAGCAGGCGGCTTCGCCATTGTCTACTCCTATGAGTTCGCTCAGAAGGGTGGCTCGTCCGAGTAGCCGCCACCGTTGCCGCCGGGGCCGCCGCCCCAGCCGCCGCCACCGCCCTGGCCGCCGCCGGCCGGGGCGCTCGTGGCCCACGGGTCGCCCGCGGGGGCGCCGCCGCCCTGCGGACCGCCCGGTCCGCCGGAGGCACCGCCCCAGCCGCCGCCCTGACCGCCGCCGCCCCCGCCGAAGCCGCCGCCCTGACCGCCCCGGCCGCTGGTCTTGGTGACCTTGGCCGTGGCGTTGCGGAGGCTGGCGCCGACCTCGTCGACGTCCAGCTCGTAGACCGTGCGCTTGATGCCCTCCCGGTCCTCGTACGAGCGCTGCCTGAGGCGGCCCTGTACGACGACGCGGGTGCCCTTGGTGAGGGACTCGGCGACGTTCTCCGCCGCCTGCCGCCAGACCGAGCAGGTCAGAAAGAGGCTCTCGCCGTCCTTCCACTCGTTGGTCTGGCGGTCGAAGGTGCGGGGGGTGGACGCGACGCGGAACTTCGCGACCGCCGCACCTGAGGGGGTGAAGCGCAGCTCGGGGTCGTCGACGAGATTGCCGACGACCGTGATGACGGTCTCGCCTGCCATGGGGGAACCTCTCGGCGTGCTGCTGGCTGCTGTGGTGCTGGGCACGCGACGGTGGTGCTGCCGCGTGGTGGAGGTGCTGCTCGGTTACTCGGGGGTCGGCCTCAGTGGGTCGACGGGCGCAGGACCTTGGTCCGCAGGACGGACTCGTTCAGGTTCATCTGCCGGTCGAGCTCCTTGACCACAGCAGGCTCGGCCTGGAGGTCGATGACCGAGTAGATGCCCTCGGGCTTCTTGTTGATCTCGTAGGAGAGACGACGACGGCCCCAGGTGTCGACCTTCTCGACCTTGCCGTTGCCCTCGCGGACGACGGAAAGGAAGCTCTCGATCTGGGGGGCGACAGCGCGCTCCTCCAGGTCGGGGTCGAGGATCACCATCACCTCGTAGTGACGCATGTGGAACCCACCTCCTCTGGACTCAGCGGCCACGGTCGTTCCGTGGCAGGAGGGTCGTGATGCGTTGTGCCGTGCCACCCGCCGGAAGGGAATTCCGGAAGCGGCACAGACGGGCAAGCGTACCTTCCCGCGCCCTTCCGGTTGAAATCCGGGGGCAACCCGGCGCAATCTGGACAGCACAGGTGTGAGCGGCGTTACAGTTCGCGCCGCGCGCCGCAGGAGCAGGAGCTCGCCTTAGGAGGTGCCGTATGGCACAGGCAGTCCGGTGGACCCATCCGCTCTCCTACCTGAACTCCGACGGCAGACGTCACCCGAAGGAGAACTCCCTGGCGACCGCCACCCTGGCGCTGGGCGTCGTCTCGGTGGTCTGCGCCTGGTGGCCCGGGCTGCACGTGCCGGGCACCTGGGTGGGGATCGTCGGCGTGCTGACCGGGGCGTGGGGCCAGTACATCTCGGCGACGACGGGTGAACGGTTCGTCACCATCATCGGGCTGGGGGCCGCGGCGGTCGGCTTCTACATCAACATGATGCACGGCGGTTTCCTGACGTAGCCGCACCGTGACGTGGGGTTCCGGCGCCGGGGGCGCGGGGCCCCGCGCCGGGGCGGGGATCGCCGCGCCCTCGCGGGCGGACGCCGGGGCGTGAGCGGGGCACCGCCGGCGGCGCGAGACGCCCGATCCGGCGCGGCCCTGGGCCGAACGGGGCGCCCGGACGCACAGTAGGCTTCCGGCGAGCATCACTCAGTTCGCCGGAGGAGCGTCGCGCCATGAGCCTGACCCTGAGGACCATCAGCCGAGAGCAGCATCTGGCGTATGTCCAGAGCCTGGCGTCGGCAAGCCACTGTCAGGTGCCCGCGTGGGCGGACGTGAAGAACGAGTGGCGGGCGGAGAACCTGGGCTGGTTCGACGAGCGTACGGGGCAGATGGTGGGTGCGGGCCTGGTGCTCTACCGCCAGCTGCCGAAGGTCAAGCGCTATCTGGCGTACCTGCCGGAGGGTCCGGTCATCAACTGGTACGCGCCCAACCTGGACGAGTGGCTGCGCCCCATGCTGGACCACCTCAAGGGGCAGGGCGCGTTCTCGGTGAAGATGGGCCCGCCGGTGGTGATCCGGCGCTGGGACGCGGCCGCGATCAAGAAGGGCATCCAGGACCAGGACGTCAAGCGGCTGCGCGACATCGAGGCCACGCACATCGAGCCGCGGGCCTTCGAGGTGTCCGACAAGCTGCGCAGGATGGGCTGGCAGCAGGGTGAGGACGGCGGCGCGGGGTTCGGTGACGTCCAGCCGCGTTACGTCTTTCAGGTGCCGCTGGAGGGCCGTTCGCTGGAGGACGTCCACAAGGGCTTCAACCAGCTGTGGCGCCGCAACATCAAGAAGGCCGACAAGGCCGGCGTGCAGGTGGTCCAGGGCAACATGGCCAATCCGTACGACCTGGACGAGTGGCAGCGCCTGTACGAGATCACCGCGGAGCGCGACAGGTTCAGGCCCCGCCCCAAGGCGTACTTCCAGCGCATGTGGAACGTGCTGAACGCGGAGGACCCGCACCGGATGCGGCTGTACTTCGCGGAGCACGAGGGCGAGCGGATCTCGGCGGCCACGATGCTCGTCGTCGGTGGTCACGTGTGGTACAGCTACGGTGCCTCGGCCAATCACAAGCGCGAGGTGCGGCCGTCGAACGCGATGCAGTGGCGGATGCTCCAGGACGCCTACGCGCTGGGGGCGAGCGTCTACGACCTGCGCGGCATCAGCGACTCCCTCGACGAGAACGACCACCTGTTCGGTCTGATCCAGTTCAAGGTCGGCACGGGTGGGCAGGCGGCGGAGTACCTCGGCGAGTGGGACTTCCCGCTCAACAAGCTGCTGCACAAGGCGCTGGACATGTACATGTCGCGACGCTGACGGCCCCGCCACCCCGCCCCGTCGACGACGGGCCCGACCGACGACCCGATCGAGAAAGGTTCCCTACCGGCCATGGCGCTCTCCCTCTACGTCGACACCGATCGCTGGCGGGCGCACCAGCAGTCGATGATCCAGCAGTTCCCGGGGATCGTTCCGGTCTGCAAGGGCAACGGCTACGGCTTCGGCCACGAACGGCTGGCCGACGAGGCCACCAAGTTCGGCGCCGACATCCTGGCCGTCGGCACGACCTACGAGGCGGCCCGCACGAAGGACCTGTTCGGCGGGGACCTGCTGGTGCTCACCCCGTTCCGCAAGAACGAGGAGCCGGTGCCGCTGCCCGACCGCGCCATCCGCTCGGTCTCCTCGGTGGAGGGCGTGGGCCTCATGCGCGGGGCGCGGGTCGTCATCGAGGTGATGAGCAGCATGAAGCGGCACGGGGTCACCGAACAGGACCTGCCCCGGCTGCACGCCGCGATCGACGAGGTGCGCCTGGAGGGCTTCGCGATCCACCTGCCGCTGGACCGGGCCGACGGCTCGGACGCGGTGGAGGAGGTCATCGGCTGGATGGACCGGCTGCGGGCCGCCCGCCTGCCGCTGGAGACGATGTTCGTCAGCCACCTCAAGCCGCAGGAGTTCGCCCTCCTCCAGCAGCAGTTCCCGCAGACCCGCTTCCGCGCCCGGATCGGCACCCGGCTGTGGCTGGGCGACCACGACGCGACGGAGTACCGGGGCGCGATCCTGGACGTGACGCGGGTGACCAAGACCGACAGGTTCGGCTACCGGCAGGCCAAGGCGCCGGGGGACGGCTGGCTGGTCGTCGTCGCCGGCGGCACCTCGCACGGCGTCGGCCTGGAGTCCCCCAAGGCGCTGCACGGCATGACCTCACGCGCCAAGGGCGTGGCCCGCGCGGGCCTGGCGACCGTGAACCGCAACCTGTCCCCGTTCGTGTGGGCGGGCAAGCAGCGCTGGTTCGCGGAGCCCCCGCACATGCAGGTCTCCATCCTCTTCGTGCCCGCCGACGCTCCCGAGCCGCACGTCGGCGAGGAACTGACGGCGATCCTGCGGCACACCACCACGACGGTGGACCGCACGATGGACCGCTGACGCGGTCGTTTCGAGGCTGCCCCTGCTGGAAAGGGGCTGCCCCTGTGCGTCTCGTCGCAGACTGCGGGTGCGTTGTGGCTTGTCGCGCAGTTCCCCGCGCCCCTGAGGGGTGCGGGGAACTGCGCGGGTGCCCACGACGGTGGTGCGGACGGCGACGGAACAGCCAGGGGCAGCCCCTCAGCCGCGTCGGCCGGACTCAGGCCGCGCCGTCGATGAAGTCCTGCACGTTCTGGCGGGCCTGGTCGTCGAAGTACTGGACCGGCGGCGACTTCATGAAGTACGAGGACGCCGAGAGGATCGGGCCGCCGATGCCGCGGTCCTTGGCGATCTTCGCGGCGCGCAGCGCGTCGATGATGACGCCGGCCGAGTTGGGGGAGTCCCACACCTCGAGCTTGTACTCCAGGTTCAGCGGCACGTCACCGAAGGCGCGGCCCTCCAGGCGGACGTAGGCCCACTTGCGGTCGTCCAGCCAGGCCACGAAGTCGGAGGGGCCGATGTGCACGTTGTCGGCGCCCAGGTCGCGGTCGGGGATCTGGGAGGTGACGGCCTGCGTCTTGGAGATCTTCTTCGACTCCAGCCGCTCCCGCTCCAGCATGTTCTTGAAGTCCATGTTGCCGCCGACGTTCAGCTGCATCGTGCGGTCCAGGATGACGCCCCGGTCCTCGAACAGCTTGGCCATCACACGGTGCGTGATGGTGGCGCCGACCTGGGACTTGATGTCGTCGCCGACGATCGGCACACCTGCGGCGGTGAACTTGTCCGCCCACTCCTTGGTGCCGGCGATGAAGACGGGCAGCGCGTTGACGAAGGCGACGCCCGCGTCGAGGGCGCACTGCGCGTAGAACTCGACGGCGGACTGCGAGCCGACGGGCAGGTAGCAGACCAGGACGTCGGCCTGCGCGTCCTTGAGCGCCTTGACGACGTCGACGGGCTCGGCGTCGGACTCCTCGATGGTCTCGCGGTAGTACTTGCCCAGGCCGTCGTAGGTGTGACCGCGCTGCACGGGCACACCGGCCGGCGGCACGTCGCAGATCTTGATCGTGTTGTTCTCGCTGGCGCCGATCGCCTCGGCGAGGTCGAGCCCGACCTTCTTGCCGTCGACGTCGAAGGCGGCGACGAACTCGATGTCGCGCACGTGGTAGTCGCCGAACTGGACGTGCATCAGACCCGGGACCTTGCTGTCCGGGTCGGCGTCCTTGTAGTACTCGACGCCCTGCACCAGCGATGCGGCGCAGTTGCCCACGCCGGCGATGGCTACGCGAACCGAACCCATTCCGGTTGCTCCCTGTGTGTTCTCGCTGAGGCCGCGGTGGTGCGCGGACCTCATCTGTCGGTGTTGTCGGACGGACCCGACGAGGGACGGTCCGAACCGGTCTCGCGCGCCGGGCGCCTCGTGCGCTCGTCCCCCGGCCGCTCGCTCCCCTTGCGTTCGCTCTCGATGAGCTCGGTGAGCCAGCGGACCTCCCGCTCCACGGATTCCATGCCGTGGCGCTGGAGTTCGAGCGTGTAGTCGTCGAGGCGCTCGCGCGTACGGGCCAAAGAGGCGCGCATCTTCGCGAGCCTCTCCTCCAGCCGGCTGCGGCGTCCTTCCAGTACGCGCATGCGCACGTCGCGCGACGTCTGGCCGAAGAAGGCGAAGCGGACGCCGAAGTGCTCGTCCTCCCAGGTATCGGGACCCGTCTGGGAGAGCAGGTCCTCGAAGTGCTCCTTGCCTTCGGCCGTCAGCCGGTAAACGATCTTCGCCCGCCGCCCGGCGAGCGAGCCCGCCTGCGCGCGGGGGGTCAGCTGCTCCTCGGGCTGGGCGCTCGGCTCCTCCACCAGCCATCCGCGCTGTACCAGCGCCTTGAGGCAGGGGTAGAGCGAGCCGTAGCTGAAGGCGCGGAAGACGCCGAGCGAGGTGTTGAGCCGCTTGCGCAGCTCGTATCCGTGCATGGGGGACTCGCGGAGCAGGCCGAGGACGGCGAACTCGAGGACGCCCGAGCGTCTGCTCACAGGCCGCCACCTCCGTCCGGTCTCCGGCCGTCCCGCGCTCGTCGCGGCACGTGTCTCGCTCTGATGTATCGGCTCGATACATCACGACGATAGAACGGCCCTTCGGGTGCGACAAGAGGGGGGTCCGTGAAGGGACTCACATCACCGATTCACCGCAGCTGCTTTGCGTCGAATAAGGCGAATACACCGTAAGGGAGGTTTTGGAGCTGCGTAGTCTGTCGCGTGTGCAGACCACCGGGAACCGTGCGGCGTACGAACGCGTCCTCGTCCTGGGTGCAGTGCGCGCGGGTGAGGCGGAACCGTCCGCCCGGTGCACTCGGGGGGACCAGAAGCCAACTGCCACCTTCAGGCGCTACGGCCGCCTGCCCGAGGAGTAGCTGTTCCAATGAGCGGAAACCGTCGAAAGCCGCCGCAGGGGCGCGGCCGTCGCGCGGCCCAGCCGCCACCGTCCTCCGGACGCCGGGCGGCTCCGCGCGGCCACGGCGGAGGGTCGGCCTCCGCCTCTGGTGACGCGTACGGCGAACGGAGCGAGCCGGAGGCGTACCAGGGGCGCGCGGCGGCACGCAAGGCCGCCCAGGGCGGCGGACGGCGGCGCGCCGCCTCTGCCGCGGTCGGCGCCCAAAGCGGCCGCCGGGCCGGTGGTGGGCGCGGGCGCGGTGGCCCCGAGCGCAAGCGCTTCATCGACTACCCGCGGGCGAACAAGTCGGGCGTGCGGCGCTGGCTGCCGTCCTGGAAGCTGGTGACCGGCTCCTCCCTCGGCTTCCTCGGGCTCCTCATCGTCGCCTTCGCCATCGGGCTGTGGATGGTGGAGGTCCCCGACCAGGCCAAGGCCGACGCCCGCTCGCAGACGAACGTCTACTACTGGTCCAACGGCGACCGGATGGCCGTGGCGGGTGCCGAGGGCGAGAAGAACCGGCAGAACGTCTCGCTGAGCCAGATGCCCAAGCCTCTCCAGCAGGCGGTGGTCGCCTCGGAGAACGAGACGTTCTGGGAGGACTCGGGCGTCGACCCGATGGGCATCGCGCGCGCGGCCTTCAACATGGCGACCGGCGGTGACACCCAGGGCGGCTCGACGATCACCCAGCAGTTCGTCAAGAACAACTACCTGACCCAGGACCAGACCATCAAGCGCAAGGTCACGGAGCTGTTCATCTCCATCAAGGCCGGCGCCACGATGGACAAGGGCGAGATCCTGGAGGGCTACCTCAACACCGCCTACTTCGGCCGCGGCGCGTTCGGTGTCCAGGCGGCCTCCCAGGCGTACTTCGGCAAGGACGTCGCGGACATCGACGCCGCGGAGGGCGCCTACCTGACGACGCTGCTGAACGGAGCCGCCCTGTACGACCCCTACGAGGGCGACCAGGAGGCGAACAGGGCCCGTTCGCTGAAGAAGTGGCGCTCGGTCATCCACCGCGAGGTGGAGATCGGCAAGATGAAGAAGTCCGACGCGAAGAAGGTCCTCGCCGACGGCCTGCCCACCATCAAGCCGCCGAAGAAGGCGATGGACAAGCGGGGCCAGAAGGGCTACATGATCGACCTGGCCAACAGGTACCTGGTCAACAACGACGTCCTCACCCGCGAGGAGCTCAACCGCGGCGGCTACCAGATCACCACGACCTTCGACAAGAAGAAGACGCTCGCGCTGCGGGACTCGGTCAACAAGGTCTACAAGGAGAACATCGACCCGAAGAAGCGGCCCGACCTGGACTCGCACGTCCAGTTCGGCGGCGCCTCCGTCAGCCCGTCGGACGGGCAGATCGTGGCGATCTACGGCGGCAAGGACTACATCGAGCACTTCACCAACAACGCCGACGACACCGGTGTGCCCGTCGGCTCGACGTTCAAGCCCTTCGTGCTGGCCTCGGCCATGAGCGAGGGCGTGCGGGACCGCAACGGCCCCGCGACGCAGTCGGCGGACATGCGCCACCTGGTCAACCCGGACACCAGCTACTACGACGGCCGCAACAAGCTGCTGATCCGCGACTACGACGGGGAGATCTGGAAGAACAAGGAAGGCGAGTACTGGCGCCAGACCAACGACGGCGGCCACGACTACGGCGACAAGGACGACGGCTACCGGATCAACCTGCGCGAGGCCATGAAGCTCTCGGTGAACTCGCCGTACGTGCAGCTCGGCATGGATATCGGCATCCCCACCGTGCGCTCGAGCGCCGAGGAGGCGGGGCTGCTGGACTCCAGCCTCAACCAGTCGAACAGCCCCTCCTTCTCCCTCGGTATCTCCACCCCGAGCGCGATCCGCATGGCGGGTGCCTACGGCACCTTCGCCGCCGAGGGCAAGCGCAACGACCTGTACTCGGTCAAGAAGGTCATCGGCCAGAAGGGCGAGAAGCTCTCCCTGCCGACGCACAAAAAGGAGCAGGCGTTCACCCCGCAGGTGGCCAACAACGTCACCGACGTGCTCACCGACGTCACCGCGCCGGGCGGTACCGGCAGCGTGGCCCAGGGCCTGGGCCGTCCCTCGGCCGGCAAGACGGGTACGACGGACGGCAACAAGTCGGCGTGGTTCGTCGGGTACACCCCGAAGCTGTCGACAGCCGTGGGCATGTGGCGCCTCAACGACGACGCCTCGGTCAAGAACCGCAAGTTCCTGAAGATGTTCGGCACCGGTGGTCAGAAGAAGATCCACGGTGCGTCCTTCCCCGCCGAGATCTGGACCGCGTACATGAAGGACGCGCTCAAGGGTACGAGCGTGCAGAACTTCCCCAAGGCGGAGCCCATCGGTGAGAAGGTCTACGGGCCGGGTGCGAGCCCCGACCCGACCCCCACGGAGACGTCGCCGCCTCCGTCGCCGACGAAGGATCCCAGCGAGAGCCCGTCCGAATCGCCGTCCGAGTCGCCGTCCGAGTCGCCGTCGGAGTCCAACACCAGTTGCCCGCCGCTCGACCCCACGTGCGACGACGACAACGGCCAGGACGGAGGCGGCGGCGATCCCGACGGGGGCAACGACAACGGAGGGCCCGGCGGAGACCCGGGCGGGGACTCCGGCGACACGGGAGATACGGGAGACCCCGGAAACTGGATCGCGGGCCCCAACGGCCGCAGGGAGTGAACGTCGCTCCCCCTTGCGAAGCCACCGGACAGTGACGGGGAAGGCCCCGGCTCGGACACCGAGCCGGGGCCTTCCCCGTGGCGCGGGAAACTCGTGTGCACCGGGCGAAGGAGCGCACGAGGGACGGGTTGCCCTTCCGGCGAGGCGGGTGCGGGAGGATGTGGCCCATGACGAGCGCCCCCACCGATCCAACCCCCGCTCCGAAACCACCCCCACAGCACGCCGCCCGCCCCGCCGAGGAGACGTCCGTCCGCCCCACGGACCAGGACGAGGTGGCGACGGCGGCGAGCGAAGTGGCCGGGGGGCGCGCAGGACGGCGCGCCGTTCACGGCACGAGCTGGTGGACGCCGCTGCGCACGGTGCTCGTCGTCACGCTGGGGATGTTCGTGCTCGGGATGCTCCAGAAGGCGCCCTGCTTCGGCGGCGGCTGGTTCTCCGGGCAGGCCGCGCAGTACGTGCACGCCTGCTACTCCGACATCCCGCACCTGTACAACGGACGCGGCTTCGCCGAGGGACTCGTCCCCTACCTGGACCGTATCCCCGAACGGATCTCCGGCGGCATGGAGTACCTGGAGTACCCCGTGCTCACCGGAGCGTTCATGCAGTTCGCGAGCGTGCTGACCCCTGGCGGGGACGCGCTGGTGCAGGACGAGAAGACCTACTGGCTGATCAACGCGGGGATGCTCGCGGTCTGTGCGGCCGCGCTGGTCACCTGCGTGGTGCGCACCCACCGCAACCGGCCCTGGGACGGCATGCTCGTGGCCCTCGCGCCGGGGCTCGCGCTGACCGCCACGGTCAACTGGGACCTGCTGGCCGTCGCCATGACGGCCGCGGGGATGCTGCTGTGGGCACGCTCGCGTCCGCTGGCCGCCGGCGTGCTGATCGGCCTGGCGACCGCGGCCAAGCTCTATCCGGCGCTGCTGCTGGGCCCGCTGCTGGTGCTGTGCTGGCGTGCGGGGCGCTGGGGCGCCTTCGGGCGGGTGACGGCTGGTGCGGCCGTCTCGTGGCTGGTGGTGAACGTGCCGGTGATGGTGGCGTCCCCGGCCGGCTGGGCGAAGTTCTACACCTTCAGTCAGGAGCGCCCCGTCGACTTCGGCTCGCTGTGGCTGATCCTCCAGCAGCGAACCGGACGGGAGTTCGAAGAGGCCAACCTCTACGCCATCGTCCTGATGGTGCTGGGCTGCGCCGCGATCGCCGCGCTGGCCCTGTGCGCCCCCAGGCGGCCCCGGTTCGCGCAGCTCTCCTTCCTGGTGATCGCCCTCTTCGTCCTCACCAACAAGGTCTACTCCCCGCAGTACGTCCTGTGGCTGATCCCGCTGGCCGCCCTCGCCCGCCCCAAGTGGCGGGACTTCCTCATCTGGCAGGGCTGCGAGGTCGTCTACTTCCTGGGCATCTGGATGTACCTCGCCTACACCTCCAGCGGCGACGAACGCCAGGGGCTCCCCGAGGACGGCTACCAACTCGTCATCCTGGCCCACCTGTTGGGGACGCTCTACCTGTGCGTGGTGATCGTCCGCGACGCCCTGCGGCCCGAGGTGGACCCCGTACGCAGGGACGACGGTTCCGACGACCCCGGCGGCGGCGTGCTGGACCGGGCACCCGACGTCTTCGCCCTCGGCCCGCTCGTGCCCGCCCCCTCCCGCCGCCACGCCGCCTTCGCCGACCCCTCCACCGCCGCCGCCGTCACGTCTGCCACTGGCACTGCCACTGCCACTGCCACTGCCACTGCCACTGCCACGCGGCAACGGCGCACCGTGCGGTGGGGGACGGCGCGGTGGGAGTGACGACGTGGGAGTGAGGACGTGGGAGTGAGGACGCGGGAGTGACGACGCCGCGTCCGTCGCCCGTGTTTCACGTGAAACCATCGCACTCCGGCGTTGCTGTGTGAGGCTGTCCCCATGTCCGTCGCCCGCGACCTGCGTACTCTGCTCCGCTTTCCCGACTTCCGACGGCTGTTGACGGTACGGCTGCTCTCCCAGCTCGCCGACGGCGTCTACCAGATCGCGCTGGCGGCGTACGTGGTCTTCTCCCCCGAGAAGGAGACCTCGCCCGCGGCGATCGCCTCCGCCATGGCGGTGCTGCTGCTGCCGTACTCGCTCCTGGGCCCCTTCGCCGGTGTCCTGCTGGACCGCTGGCGGCGCCGCCAGGTGCTCTTCTTCGGCAACATGCTGCGCACCGCTCTGGCGGCCCTCACGGCGGCGTTCGTCCTGGGAGCCGTACCGGACTGGCTGGTCTTCCTCTCCGCGCTCACCGTCACCGCCGTCAACCGCTTCGTACTGGCCGGGCTGTCCGCCGCGCTGCCCCGCGTGGTGGACGGAGAACGCCTCGTGATCGCCAACTCCCTCTCCCCGACCGCCGGCACACTCGCCGCCACCCTGGGCGGCGGGGTCGCCTTCGTGGTGCGCTCCCTCGCCCCCGGCACCGGGCGGGAGGCCGACAGCCTCGTCCTGCTGACCGGGGCCGCCCTCTATCTGCTGGGCGCCCTGGCCTCGCTGCGGATGGCCAGAGACCTGCTCGGCCCCGACCCGACCGCCGTGCAGCCCCGCGTCCTGGCCGCCGTCGCCAGTACGGCCCGCGGTCTGCTGGCCGGGCTCCGCCACCTCGGGGCGCGCCGGACGCCGGCCTACGCCCTCACCGTCGCCACGCTGATGCGATTCTGCTACGGCGCGCTGACGGTGACGGTGCTGATGTTGTGCCGGTACGCGTGGAGCGGTGACGGCTCCGCGGACGGTGGCCTGGGCCTGCTGGGGCTCGCGCTCGGCCTGTCCGGGCTCGGCTTCTTCGCCGCCGCCGTGCTCACGCCGACGGCCGTGGGCCGGTGGGGGGTCTTCGGCTGGATGGCACTGTGCGCGGGGGCCGCCGCGGTGCTGGAGCCCGCGCTGGGGCTGACCTTCACGCCGGGGCCGGTACTGGCCGCCGCCTTCCTGCTGGGCCTCGTCACCCAGGCCGCCAAGATCGCCACCGACACCGCGGTACAGACCTCGGTGGACGATGCCTTCCGCGGCCGGGTCTTCTCCCTCTACGACATGCTCTACAACGTCGCCTACGTCGGCGCTGCCGCGGTGGCCGCTGTGCTGCTGCCGCCCGACGGGCGCTCCGCCGTCGTCGTCCTCGGGGTGGCCGTGCTGTACGCCGCCCTCGCGCTGGCCGTCTCGCGGGTTTCACGTGAAACACCGGCGCCCGACCGCACGCGCCAGGGCGAGGAACGGGAACAGGGCGCGGGACAGGACGAAGGCGTGGGACGGGCCCTGGGCACCGGAGAAGGACCAGGGCGCCCGGAGACGGGGCAGGGCCCGGGGGGCCGGCAGGTCAGCCCTCCTGCCGGGCCCACCACTTCCTGAGCTCCGCCACAGCGTCGTCGTATCCCAGCGGCCCGTGCTCCAGGCGCAGCTCCAGCAGGTGCTTGTACGCCTTCCCCACCACGGGCCCCGGCTCCACGCCGAGCTCGCGCATGATCTCGTTGCCGTCGAGGTCGGGCCGGATCGCGTCCAGCTCCTCCTGCTCCTGGAGCCGCGCGATCCGCTCCTCCAGACCGTCGTACGCGCGCGAGAGCGCCTGGGCCTTGCGCTTGTTGCGGGTCGTGCAGTCCGAGCGCGTCAGCTTGTGCAGCCGGCTCAGCAGTGGCCCGGCGTCCCGTACGTAGCGGCGCACCGCCGAGTCCGTCCACTCCCCTGTGCCGTATCCGTGGAAGCGCAGATGCAGCTCCACCAGCCGTGAGACGTCCTTGACCAGCTCGCCGGAATACTTGAGCGCGGTCATCCGCTTCTTCGTCATCTTCGCGCCCACCACCTCGTGGTGGTGGAAGGAGACCCGGCCGTCCTTCTCGAACCTGCGCGTCTTCGGCTTGCCGATGTCGTGCAGCAGCGCCGCCAGCCGCAGCGTGAGGTCGGGCCCCTCCTCCTCCAGGTCGATCGCCTGGTCCAGCACGGTCAGCGAGTGCTCGTAGACGTCCTTGTGCCGGTGGTGCTCGTCCCGCTCCAGGCGCAGCGCGGGCAGTTCCGGCAGCACCCGCGCGGCCAGGCCGGTCTCCACCAGCAGCCGCAGCCCCTTGCGGGGCCAGCGGCCGAGCAGCAGCTTGTTCAGCTCGTCCCGCACCCGCTCCGCCGAGACGATCTCGATGCGGTCGGCCATCCCGGCCATGGCGTCCACGACCTCGGGCGCCACCTCGAAGTCGAGCTGGGCGGCGAAGCGCGCCGCGCGCATCATGCGCAGCGGGTCGTCGGAGAAGGAGGCCTGCGGCGTCCCAGGAGTCCGCAGCCTGCGGGCCGCCAGATCCTCCAGGCCGCCGTGCGGGTCGACGAACTCCTTCTCGGGCAGTGCGACCGCCATGGCGTTCACCGTGAAGTCCCGGCGGACCAGATCGTCCTCGATGGTGTCGCCGTAGGAGACCTCCGGCTTGCGGGAGGCACGGTCGTAGATCTCCGACCGATACGTCGTCACTTCGAGCACGAAGTCCGACTTCTTGATCCCCACCGTGCCGAAGGCGATGCCCACCTCCCACACCGCGTCCGCCCACGGCCGCACCAGCCGCAGCACGTCCTCGGGCCGGGCGTCCGTGGTGAAGTCCAGATCGTTGCCGAGCCGCCCCAGCAGCGCGTCGCGCACCGAGCCGCCGACGAGAGCGAGCCGGAAGCCGGCCTCGCGGAAGCGGCGCGCGAGCTCGTCCGCCACCGGTGAGACGCGCAGCAGCTCGCTGACGGCGCGCCGCTGCACCTCGCTCAGGTGCTCGGCTGCCGGGCCGTCCTGCGGGGCGTCCAGGGGCGTGGCGGGGGGCTGGTCGGGGCTGTCACTCATGGCGTTCGGCACAGCAGCACAGGGTACGTTGCCGCACCGGGTGCCCGCCCGGCGGCGGCGTCCCCGCGCCCTGCGGACACCCGGCGGACACCGTGGTGATCTTGTGGTGGACGGCGCGGCACTTCCGTCCGTGAGACATCGTTACCATCAGGGATCCAGAACGCACGACCCAGTACAGCTTCATCACCCAGCATCACCCAACATCACCCAGCACCAAGCGACGACGACGGACGACGGACGACGGGATGGACGAGCGCGTGGCCGAGGCGGCTGAGAGTCAGGCTCCCCCTGCCCGTAGGGGGACGAACCGCTGGCGGCGCCGGACGGCGGCGCTCCTCGCCGCCCTCCCCGTGCTGGCGGGGCCCCTCCTCCTCCCCGCGGGGACCGCCACCGCAGCACCCCAGGCGTCCCCGGCGAGCGGCACCCACGCGCCCGCCGTGGCGTCCGCCGCCGCGCGGCAGGCGGCCCGGACGGCCACCCCCGCGGCAGCCTCAGCGCCCCGGGCGCCCCAAGCGCCCCAGGGAAGCGGCTCCCGCAGCGCCCGCGTCTCCGTGAACGAGGTCACGCCCGCCGTCCCCGACGCCGACGACACCCTCACCGTCAGCGGCACCGTCACCAACACCAGCAGCGCCACGCTGAGCGGCCTGGAGGTCGTCCCCCGCATCGGCCCCAGCCTCGGCTCGCGCAGCGCCATCGAGCAGGCGTCCCGCCGCCAGGGGTACCTGTCGGGTGCGGACGGCACCGAGGTCCCCGGCGGGCACGGCGCCCGCATGTCAGGACTCGCCTCCGGCATCACCCGGTCGTTCACGCTGAAGATCCCCGTCAGCGATCTCCACCTGGGCTCCGACGGCGTCTACCAGCTCGGCGTCTCCCTCACCGGGCAGACCCGCTCCCGCCCCTACGAACAGATCCTGGGCATCGGCCGCACCTTCCTGCCCTGGCAGGAGAAGGCCGGCAGCCCGACCACCCGGGTCACCTACCTGTGGCCGCTGATCTCCACCCCGCACGTGACCGCGCGCACCGAGTCCGACGAACAGCAGACCCCGGTCTTCCGCGACGACAAACTGGCCGAGGAGCTGGCCCCCGGCGGGCGGCTCCAGCAGATGCTCGCACTCGGCAAGGACCTCGACGTCACCTGGGTCATCGACCCCGACCTGCTGGCCAGCGTCGACATGATGGCGGGCCGCTACCGGGTGCACAAGCCCGGCGGCGAACCGGACGACACCGTCGCGGGCAAGGGCCAGGAGGACGCCAAGCGCTGGCTGGACGAGTTGCAGAAGGCCGTCCGCGGTAAAGAGGTCGTCGCCCTCCCGTTCGCCGATCCCGACCTGGCGTCGCTGGCGCACCGCGGCCAGAAGGTACCCGGCGCGCTCAGCTCCCTGGGGCAGGCCACCAGGCTCGCCAAGGACACGGTCGAGACGGTGCTTCACGTGAAACCGAGCACCGACTTCGCCTGGCCCTACGAGGGCGCCGTCGACTCCTCCCTCGTGGACGTGGCCACCTCGGCCGGCGCCCACAACGTGATCGCCCGCAGCGACAGCGTCCGGGACGCCGGCCTCTCCTACAGCCCGACGGCGGCCCGCCCGATCGGCAGCGGCAACACCGCGCTGGTCGCCGACGAGCGGCTGTCCACCGCCTTCGAGGGCGACCTGTCCCGGGCCGGGGCCGCCTCGCGCGCCGTGCAGCAGTTCACCGCCCAGTCCCTCGCGCTGGCGAGCCAGGTGCCCTCCCGCACCCGCAGCGTCGTCGTCGCCCCCCAGCGGATGCCGAGCGTCTCCCAGGCGCAGGCGATGGCCGAGGGCGTCGAGGCGCTCAGCGACAGCGGCTGGGCGGCGCCCGGCAGCCTGTCCGACGCCGCGAAGGCCAAGCCGGACCAGGGCGCCCAGCGCCGGATGCCCGCGCCCTCCTCCTACCCTTCGACGCTCCGCAAGAGCGAGCTGCCCACCGCCGCCTTCGAGCAGGTCCGCAAGACGAAGGACGGTCTGGAGGACTTCAAGGAGATCCTCAGCGACCCCGAGCGCGTGATGCCGCCGTTCAGCACGGCCATAGACCGTGAGGTCTCCAACGCGTGGCGCGGCCGGGCGTCCGCAGGCGAGAGCTACCGCGACGCGGTGGAGGACTACCTGCTGGAGCTGCGCGGCGCGGTCAAGCTCATCAACAAGTCCGGCATCACGCTCTCGGGCCGCGAGGCCACCATCCCCGTGACCGTGCAGAACAACCTGGCGCAAGGCGTCGACGGGCTCGTGCTGGAGCTGCGGTCGAGCCGCGTCGGCCTGGACGTCGGGGACGCCAAGCGGGTCAAGGTCGACGGCGAACACACCCAGTCCCTCAAGTTCGACACCACCGCCAAGAACAACGGCCGCGCCTACGTGTACGCCCAGCTCTACACGGAGGACGGCGAGCGCTACGGCAAGGTCATGAAGTTCCAGGTGAACGTGACCTCCATCACGTCCACCGTGCTGCTGGTCATCGCGATCGGCGTGCTGCTGATCGTGCTGGCCGGGATCAGGATGTACACCCAGCGCAAGCGGTCGGGCCCGGCCCCGGACCCGGACGCCCCGCTGAAGGACCCGGGCGGCGGCAGCGACGGTGGTGACGGCGGCGGCGACGCGTCGGATGGCGCGGGAGACGGCGACGCGCCGGGTGGCTCGTCGGGTGACGCGTCGGGAGACGCTGCGGACGGCCCGACCGGCGGCCCGACAGGCGACTCGACGGGCGGCCCGGCAGACGACTTGTCGGGTGCCTCGACAGGCGACTCGACCGGCGACTCGACAGACGGCGGCAGGGACTCCGGCGCCCCGGACAGGGACACGGACGGGGACGGGAACGACACCGTCCGGGAAAACGACAACCCCCCGGCCACGGGTGAGAAAGTGGACCGTTGACTCATCCGGGCGAGCAGGGGCAGGGGTAGGTAGCGACGATGAACGCGCCGTATGGCGGCGACCGGGGCCGGACGCCCGGAGACGGCTCTGGCCAGCCGGAGGATCCGTACGCACAGGATGTGTACACCCGTGATCCGTACGCGCCCGCGGACCCCTCGGCGCAGGACGCGGACCCGCAGGCGTGGCAGCGCTACCAGGGGCAGCAGCCCCGGGACCCGTACGCGCCGCAGCCGTACGAAGGGCAGCCGCCGCACGGACAGCAGTCGCACGGACAGCAGCAGTCGCAGGGGCAACCGCCGCACGGGCAGCAGCAGTCGCAGGGGCAACCGCCGTACCAGCAGCCGTACGGGCAGCAGTCCCACCAGCAGTCACACGGGCAGTCACACGGGCAGCAGCCGTACGCGGCACAGGCGTACCAGGGCGAGCAGCCCCAGGCACCCCGGACCACAGGCCAGGGCGCCCCGCAGCCCGGCGACGCCTTCGCCCACCTCTACCGCGACCAGGGCCACCCTCAGCCGCAGCACGGACAGCACCCGCACCACACCCGCCAGGCGCAGCAGAGCCCCCAGGCGAACCAGGTGCGCTCCCCCCAGCAGGAGCCCGGACGGGCCCAGCCCACCCAGCCGCCGCAGCCGTATCCGCCGGAGCCCGGAGCGCCGGGAGCCGCCGAGGAACCGTCGGCGCAGACCGTCAACCTCAACGCCGTCGCCTCCGAGGAAGAAGCTCCCGCACCCTCCGGGGGCAAGGGCGGCGGCGGTGGCCTCCTCAAGTCCAGCGCCATCATGGCCGCCGGCACGATGGTCTCCCGGCTGACGGGCTTCATCCGCTCCGCGATGATCGTCGCCGCGCTCGGCGCCTCCGCCCTCGGCGACAGCTACCAGCTGGCCATCACCCTTCCGACGATGCTCTACATCCTCAGCGTCGGCGGCGGCCTGAACTCGGTCTTCGTGCCGCAGCTCGTGCGCGCGATGAAGGAGGACGACGACGGCGGCCAGGCGTACGCGAACCGGCTGCTGACGCTGGTCGCCGTGCTGCTGGGCATCCTGGCGGTCGTGGCCGTCTTCGCCGCGCCGCTGCTGGTGCGGCTGATGTCCGTCAAGCTGGCGGGGGACCCGGCGGCCAACGAGGTCACCGTCACCTTCGTACGCTACTGCCTGCCCTCGATCTTCTTCATGGGCATCCACGTGGTGATGGGCCAGGTGCTCAACGCGCGCGGCCGCTTCGGGGCGATGATGTGGACGCCGGTCCTCAACAACGTCGTCATCATCTCCACCATCAGCCTGTTCCTGTGGGTCTACGGGACCGCCTCGACCTCGAAGCTGACCGTCGCCAGCATCCCGCCAGAGGGCGTGCGGCTGCTGGGCATCGGCACCCTGCTGGGACTGGTCGTCCAGGCGCTGTCGATGATCCCCTACCTGCGCGCTGCGGGCTTCCGCATCCGGCCCCGCTTCGACTGGCGCGGCCACGGTCTGGGCAAGGCCGCCAAGCTGGCCAAGTGGACGATCCTGTTCGTGCTCGCCAACCAGGCCGGGGTGCTGGTCGTCTCCCAGCTGTCCACCTGGGCAGGTGACATCGCCGCCGAGGGCGGCGACTCCGGCACCGGCTACATCGCCTACTCCAACGCCCAGCTCATCTGGACGATGCCGCAGTCCATCATCACCGTCTCCGTGATGGCGGCGCTGCTGCCCCGGCTCTCCCGGGCGGCAGCCGACGGCGACCCCGGAGCGGTGCGGGACGACATCTCCCAGGGGCTGCGCAACTCGGCCGTCGCCATCGTGCCCATCGCCTTCGGATTCCTGGCGCTCGGCATCCCCATGTGCACCATGATCTACGGCTCGGCGGGTGTAGACGCAGCCCGTTCCATGGGCTACATGCTGATGGCGTTCGGAATCGGCCTGATCCCCTACTCGGTCCAGTACGTCGTGCTGCGTGCCTTCTACGCGTACGAGGACACCCGCACCCCCTTCTTCAACACGGTCATAGTGGCCGCCGTCAACGCCGCCGCCTCCGCGCTGTGCTTCCTGCTGCTGCCCGCCCGCTGGGCCGTCGTCGGCATGGCCGCTTCCTACGGGCTCGCCTACCTCACCGGTGTCGGCATCGCCTGGCGCCGCCTGCGCGACCGGCTGGGCGGCGACCTGGACGGGCGGCGCGTGGTGCGTACGTACACGCGGCTCGGCGGCGCCAGCATCCCCGCGACGCTCGCCGCAGGCGCCGCGGCCTGGGGCATCATGCGCGTCCTGGGCAGCGGCACCCTCGGTTCCATCGCCGCGCTGGCGGGCGGAGGGATCGTTTTGGGCGCGGTTTTCGTCCTAGCGGCGAAGCGCATGCGCATCGAGGAAATGACGGCGATGCTCGGGATGGTGCGCGCCAGACTCGGCCGATGAAATCCGGACGCGGAAACCGGCGTATACAACCATCATTCGCCCCCGCGTGTCGTGCATAGCGGCGAGGTGTAGGCACAATTGTTTTTGGCCGTTTCCAGCAAAACGGCGCTACGGATGGGGAGGCAGGAACGACGGTGGCGGAACGGAGCACAGCCGCTGTCGACGTGGCCGAGACCAGCGGCGAGAACGGCAAGCCGCTGGCCGCCCGGCAGGACGGGGCCACGAGCGACGGTGCGACGGACGCGACGAACGGACACAGCCGCGACGCCGTGGCTTCCCCTCTCACGGGCACCTCGGCCGCCGACGACCCGGCTCCCGAGCCGGAAGCCTCCGACACCACGCCACCCGAAAGACCCACACAGGGCGCGGAGTCCCCGAAGAAGGGCGCCACCCCCGACGAGGACGCCGACCGCGCACCGGAGGTTGCCTCCGTCGGCGGCGTGACGCCCGACGACGCGGCGGAGGGCCCGTCAGGGACCCGCTCCGACTCCGAGGACACGCCCCACCCCCGCGCCGAGGGCTCCGACCCCGGCGTCGGTGAACAGAGCACCACAGCGGACCCCCGCCCCGGGACGGAAACCCGCCCCGGCATGGAAGCGGGAACCGGCCCGGACGCCGGGACGGACGCCGAAGCGAGGACCGGGGCGGACACCCGCCCCGGCGCGGACACCCGAGCCGGCTCGGAGGCCGGCGCCAGGACGGAGGCCGAGGCCGCAGCCGGGACCGGGATGGGGGCGGAAGCCGGGGCGGAGGCCGAGGCGACAGCCGGCTCCGACGCCGTGACCGGCGCCGGAGCCGACGCCAGGACCGAGGCCGAGGCCGAGGCCGGGTCCGGGTCCGGGTCCGGGTCCGAGGCGACAACCGTGGCGGGAGCCAACGCCGAGACCGGGGCGGGAGCCGACGCCAGGACCGGGGCGGAAGCCGAGGCCGGGCCCCAGGCCGGAGCCGACGCCGAGGCCGGAGCCGAGGCTGACGCCGGAGCCGGGGCGGGCGCCGGAGTCGAGGCCGACGCCGGGCCCGGAGCCGGGATCGAGACGGGAGTCGGCTCCGACGCCGACGCCGAGGCGGGGGCCGAAGCCCCCGGAGGGTCCGCGGAGACGCGCGGACCCGACCTGCACAGTGGCCACAAGCTCGCCCGCCGCTACCGCCTGGAGGAGTGCGTCACCCGCCTCGACGGGTTCAGCAGCTGGCGCGCCGTCGATGAGAAGCTGCGCCGCGCCGTGGGCGTGCACGCGCTGCCCGCCGGTCACTCCCGGGCCCGCCAGGTGCTCGCCGCCGCACGCTCGGCCGCGCTGTTGGGCGACCCGCGCTTCGTGCAGGTCCTCGACGCGGTCGAGGAGGACGATCTCGTCTACGTCGTCCACGAGTGGCTGCCCGACGCCGTGCCGCTCAGCGAGCTGCTCAGCAGCGGTCCTCTGGAGGCGTACGAGGCGTACCAGCTCGTCGGCCAGCTCGCCCAGGGGCTGTCGGCCGCGCACCGCGAGGGGCTCGCGCACCTGCGGCTGAACCCGACGTGCGTGCTGCGCACCGGCATGGGCCAGTACCGCGTCCGGGGGCTGGCCGTGAACGCCGCGCTGCGCGGGGTCACCAGCGACCATCCGCAGCGCGACGACACCGAGGCCATCGGCGCGCTGCTGTACGCGGCGCTCACCCAGCGCTGGCCGTACGAGGACGATGCGCACGGGCTGCCCGGTGTCGGCTCGCTCGACCTGAGCACCCTCGTCGCGCCCGAGCAGGTCCGCGCGGGCGTGCACCGGGGGCTGTCGACGCTGGCCATGCGGGCGCTGGTCAACGACGGAGCGACCGCCTCGCGCCAGGAGCAGCCCTGCGCCACCCCCGAGGAGCTGGCCAAGGCCGTCTCGACGCTGCCCCGCATCCGCCCGCCGGAGCAGAGCTTCACCCCGCCCCCGCCGTACCAGCGCACCACCTACCAGCAGGGCGCGTACGCCGCTTCCGGTGCCGTGAGGGCAGCCGCGGCGCGGGTTCCGCCGCACGGGCCGGGCGCCGAGCCCCCGGCTCCGCCCGCGCTTCCCGGCCGTACCGGCAAGGTCCTCAAGTGGGGCGTCTCGGCGCTGCTGATCGCCGCGCTCGGGCTGGGCAGCTGGCAGGTCGCGGACGCGCTGCTGGAGGGCGAGCCGCCGCCGAAGAAGTCCACCAAGCAGGTACACGCGCACGACACCTCCGCGCAGACCGGCAAGCCCGTCAAGATCGAGGACGTCAAGGACTTCGACCCGCAGGGCGACGGCTCGGAGAACCCGGAGAAGGCACCGAACGCGATCGACGGCGACCCCGGGACCTCCTGGGTCACCAGCCATTACATCGGCCGCCCCGACTTCGGCAATCTCAAGTCCGGTGCCGGGCTCGTGCTCGACCTGGGCAAGGTGCGCCAGGTCAGCCGGCTCAAGGTCGACTTCGCCGGCAAGACCTCGGCGAGCTTCCTGGCCGCGCCGAGCAGCGTCTCGGCCATGCCGTCGTCGCTGGGCAGCTTCAGCAAGGTCTCCAGCGGCTCGGGGGAGCACCTCACCCTGAAGGCGAAGAAGCCGATCAAGACCCGCTACGTACTGGTGTGGCTCACCAAGCTCCCGCTCTCGGACGACGGCAACTACCGTGGTCGCGTCACGGAGGTCCAGGTCCTCAGCTGAAGGCCGGTCCGCCGTGGGCGAGACGGGTGCGGCCGAGGCCGCGGGTGCCGCCTTCCCGGGGAGGGCGACGGGTGAGGGGAGGGCCGATGGCGAGCGACGACGCGACGCGCCGTCCGCCGCGCACGGGCGGCGTCGGGCGGGGCGGCGCCGCCCCGCCCGACGCCGGGCAGCGGTACGAGGCAGCGGACGAGACAACGGGCAAGGCAGCCGGCAAGGCACCCGACAAGACAGCCGACAAGGCAGCCGACAAGGACCTCCTCGACCGGCACGTGGCGGGGGATCCCGACGCGTTCGGTGAGCTCGTCCGCCGGCACCGCGACCGCCTGTGGGCCGTGGCGCTGCGGACGCTCGGTGACCGGGAGGAGGCGGCCGACGCCGTGCAGGACGCGCTGATCTCCGCCTACCGCGCCGCACACACGTTCCGCGGCCGTTCCGCCGTCACGACCTGGCTGCACCGCATCACCGTCAACGCCTGCCTGGACCGCGCCCGCAAGGCGGCCTCGCGCCGCGCGGCGCCCACCGACGACACCGAGCGGCTGGAGCAGCTACTGGAGCCCGAGGAGTCGGCGGCCGGTCCCGTCGAGCGGGACGACGTGCACAGGGAGCTGGTCTCGGCCCTCTCGCAGCTGCCCGCCGAGCAGCGCGCCGCGCTCGTCCTGGTGGACATGCAGGGCTATCCCGTCGCGGAGGCCGCCGAGGTGCTCGAGGTGGCCGTCGGCACCGTCAAGAGCCGCTGCGCCCGAGGCCGCGCCCGCCTCCTCCCCCTCGTCTCGCACCTGCGCCCGAGCGCCGACGGAGCGGAGGACGGCGCACAGGCTGCGCGGAGCACGGAGGGTACGAACGGCACCAAGGGAGGGAACCCGGCGAGCGGGGCATCCGTCCCAGCACCGAGAGAAGGGCCGCGGAACCCACCGCGGACCACCACGCACGGCACCACAGGACCCGGGGCAGCGAAGGGAGGAGGACAGGCATGACATCCACTCCTTTCCCGTACGACGGGCACCCGGACGTCACCGAGATCTCCGCACTCAGCGAGGGCGTCCTGCCACTCGACCGCGAACCCGACCTCCGTGCCCATCTGCGGGAGTGCGATCTGTGCGCCGAGGTGCGGGACTCCCTGGAGGAGATCCGCGCCTCACTGGGTACGCTCCCCGGCCCCGCGCGGATGCCTGAGGACGTGGCCGCCCGCATCGACGCGGCACTGGCGGCAGAGGCGCGCACGGTGGCGGAACCCGACGGGGCCGAACCGGACGAGAGCGAAGCCGACGCGGCGCAAGAAGGTGCCGCGTCGGAAGGTGCCGCGACGGAAGACGCTGTTTCACGTGAAACGGCGCCGGGAGCACGTGAAACAGCGTCGGGTTCCCGTGAAACGGCGCCGGACGAGCCGTCCGCGCTGCCCCGTACCGGGAAGGCGCCGGTTTCACGTGAAACGTCGTCCGGTCGTCGCTCGGGAGACGGCCGTCCCCCCGGGCACGCCCCCGGAGCCGCGGGGCCCGGACGCGAGGCGGCCGCGGCCGGCACCCGGCGTGCCCGCCGCCGACGCAGGGCCGTGCTGGTGGTCGCGGCCTCCGCCGCCGTGCTGGCCCTCGGCGGGGTCACCCTCCAGGCGCTCTCCGACTCGTCCGGCACCAAGGTCACCTCGGACGGCGCCAAGTCCCTCCCCGAGGGCCGGGTGCCGAGCGTGCCCCCGAGCCCCACCGGCTCCCTCTCCTCCGAGACCGAGACCGGCGGCACCGGTGACGATCGCCAGTTGCGCAAGCGCGTCCAGCGGCTGCTGTCCGACCAGCCGACGTCCTCTCCCACCGAGAGCGCCCCGTCCCCCTCGGAGCCGAGCGACTCCCCCTCGCTCGACACGAAGAAGAGCCCCAGCACCGGTGAGAACACGCTCAGGGACGACCTGGGAGGCGGCGGCACGACTGTCCCCTCCTGCGTGCGGGAGGCCCTCGGCCGTACGGAGACTCCGCTGGCCGTCGACCCGGAGGCCACCTTCGCGAACCGCTCCGGCTACCTGGTCGTCCTCCCGCACCAGGGGGGTGACACGGAACAGGTGGACGCCTACCTGGTGGACCCCTCCTGCATCAGCGCCGATCCGCCGCAGCCCGGCGAGGTGCTGTTCAAGGGGACCTACCCGCGCGGGTGACACGGGGTCGCGAGCCCGGGAATGTCTGCCCCGTAGGATCCGTTGGACGGGGTGAAAGCCTCGGCGCAAGATCCCGGATAGCAGTCGGCAGACAAGGAAGACTCCCGTGAGCGACGTCCGTAACGTCATCATCATCGGCTCGGGCCCGGCCGGATACACGGCAGCGCTCTACACCGCCCGCGCGTCGCTGAAGCCGCTGGTGTTCGAGGGTTCCGTCACGGCGGGCGGCGCCCTGATGAACACCACCGAGGTCGAGAACTTCCCCGGCTTCCAGGAAGGCATCGTGGGCCCGGAGCTCATGGACAACATGCGGGCCCAGGCGGAGCGTTTCGGCGCCGAGCTGGTCCCGGACGATGTCACGGCCGTCGACCTGTCGGGGCCGGTCAAGACCGTCACGGACTCCACCGGCACCGTCCACCGCGCCCGTACGGTGATCGTCTCCACCGGTTCGCAGCACCGCACGCTGGGTCTCCCGCTGGAGGAGGAGCTGTCAGGCCGCGGCGTCTCCTACTGCGCCACCTGCGACGGCTTCTTCTTCCGTGAGCAGCACATCGTCGTGGTCGGCGGCGGCGACACGGCCATGGAGGAGGCGACCTTCCTCTCCCGCTTCGCGGCGTCGGTCACCATCGTCCACCGCCGGGACACCCTCCGGGCCTCGAAGGCGATGCAGGAGCGCGCCTTCGCCGACCCGAAGATCTCCTTCGCCTGGAACAGCGAGGTGGCCGAGATCCACAGCAAGGACGGCAAGCTGTCCGGGCTGACGCTGCGCGACACCGAGAACGGCGAGACCCGCGAGCTGGACGTGACGGGCCTGTTCGTCGCCATCGGGCACGACCCGCGCGTGGAGCTGTTCACGGACGTGCTCACCCTGGACGAGGACGGCTACCTCAAGGTGGACGCTCCCTCCACCCGCACCAACGTGCCCGGCGTCTTCGCGGCGGGCGACGTGGTGGACCACACCTACCGGCAGGCCATCACCGCGGCGGGCACCGGCTGCTCGGCCGCCTTGGACGCCGAGCGCTTCCTCGCGGCGCTCACCGACGTGGACGCCGAGGAGACCGCCGAGCCGGAGAAGACAGCCGCCGCCGTCTGACCGGGCCGGCCGCCGGCCGTCCCCTTCCGCCAGCTCCCATCCCACCCCACCAGCAGACCCCACACCCCGAGGAGAAGCACCATGGCCGGTGCCACCGTGACCGCGACCGACGCAGACTTCGACGACGTCGTCCTCAAGAGCGACAAGCCCGTGCTGGTCGACTTCTGGGCGGCCTGGTGCGGTCCGTGCCGTCAGATCGCCCCGTCCCTGGAGGCCATCGCCTCCGAGCACGCCGACAAGCTCACCGTCGTCAAGCTGAACATCGACGAGAACCCGGGCGTCGCCGCGAAGTACGGCATCATGTCGATCCCGACCATGAACGTCTACCAGGGCGGCGAGGTCGTCAAGACGATCGTCGGTGCCAAGCCGAAGGGCGCCATCGAGAAGGACCTCGCCGACTTCATCGGCTGAGGGCCACTCGCCTCCGGAGGAGACGCTGTAGGGGCGCGGTTTCACGTGAAACCGCGCCCCTGCTCGTTTCCCGGCTCGCTCCCTACAGTGGCCGGAGCGCCGGCTCCTTGCTGTGCACCTTGCCCAGCAGCTGGTCCAGCGCCCTTTCCATGTCCTGTCGCCAGGAGACCGTCGAGCGCAGCTCCAGCCGCAGCCGGGGAAAGCGCGGATGCGTCCGGACGGTCTTGAAGCCGACGGCCAGCAGGTGATCGGCGGGCAGCAGACAGGCCGGCTCCCTCCACTGCGTGTCCCCGAACGCCTCTATCGCCTTGAAGCCGCGCCGTAGCAGATCCTTCGCCACCGTCTGCACGATCACCCGGCCGATCCCCTGCCCCTGGAACTCGGGACGCAGATACGCCGTCATCAGCTGCACGGCGTCGGGGGAGACCGGACTCGTGGGGAAGGCGAAGGAGCGCGGCACGTAAGCGGGCGGCGCGTAGAGCACGTAGCCGACCGGCAGCTCGTCGACGTAGACGACCCGGCCGCAGGAGCCCCACTCCAGCAGCACCGCCGAGATCCAGGCCTCCTTCTCCCGGTCCGGGCGTCCAGAGCCGGCCGTCTCCTCGTCGCTGACCGGGCCCAGCTCCCAGAAGGCGCAGGCACGGCAGCGCTCCGGCAGGTCCGTGAGATTGTCCAGCGTGAGCGGAACGAGCTGTCGCCCCATGGCAGACATCGTAGCCATGGGGCGACAGCTCGTCGGCAGGTTTCTGCTGTTGTGACTGGTGCGATGGTCGGCCCGAAACCGACCGGCGCCGACCGGTGCGGTGCCTACACGGAATCCCCGTCGGCCCGCTCGCCGTCCTCCGGCTCCTCGTCGCCCTGGCCGCCGTCGCCCTCCTCGAGCTTCTGCTGGAGCACCCGGCCCTCCCCGGGAGCGAACTGCCCCAGGATGCGGTCCAGATCCTCCATGGAGGCGAACTCCACGACGATCTTGCCCTTCTTCTGACCCAGGTCGACCTTCACCCTGGTCTCGAAGCGGTCGGAGAGGCGGCCCGCCAGCTGGTTCAGCGCGGGGGATACCCGGGCACCGGCCCGGGGCCCCTTCGGCTTCGCCCGCCCCTTGGGCGCGCCACTCATCAGCGTGACGATCTCCTCGACCGCCCGCACCGACAGGCCCTCGGCCACGATGCGGTGAGCGAGCTTGTCCTGATCCTCACCGTCCTCCACCGACAGCAGGGCGCGTGCGTGCCCGGCGGACAGCACGCCCGCCGCCACCCGGCGCTGCACCGCCGGGGAGAGCCGCAGCAGCCGCAGCGTGTTGGTCACCTGCGAGCGGGAGCGGCCGATCCGCCCGGCGAGCTCGTCGTGGGTGCACTCGAAGTCCTTGAGGAGCTGGTCGTAGGCGGCCGCCTCTTCCAGCGGATTCAGCTGCGCCCTGTGCAGGTTCTCCAGCAGCGCGTCCAGGAGGAGCTTCTCGTCCTCGGTGGCCCGGACGATGGCCGGAATCTGCTCCAGCCCCGCCTCACGGCAGGCGCGCCAGCGGCGCTCACCCATGATGAGCTCGAAGCTGCCGGCCTCCAGCTCACGCACCACCACCGGCTGGAGAAGACCCACCTCCTTGATGGAGGTGACCAGTTCGGCGAGGGCGTCCTCGTCGAAGACCTCACGGGGCTGCCGCGGGTTGGGCGTGATCGCGTCGAGCGGCACTTCGGCGAAGAACGCACCGTCCACCGCTCCGGCCGCCGCCTGCGCCTCAGTGGAGGCTTCCTCCGCGGTGGCGGCGCCGTCCTCGGCGGAGTCAGCGGGTGGCGTTTCACGTGAAACCCACTCGTCGCTCTCCCGCTGGGAGAGCGCGGCGACCTTCGCGGCCGCCACCCCGCGCGAACCCTGCTCCGCTGAGAGCAACGGAACCGCGGTCGGAGAGGTGGAGCCACCCGTGACGCTCGGCGACTGCCGCTCGGAACCCGGTTCCGACGACTCGGCGGTCTCCGTGCTCGTCGGAGCCGCCGGAATCAGCGCACCGAGCCCCCGCCCCAGGCCCCTACGTCGCTCGCTCACTGCCCCTCCGCCATGCTGCCGTGCTGCTGTGCCTGGTGTGGTTGTGCTGGTGGCTGCCCGAGTGGTTGCTGCTGTGGCGCCTGGAACGGCACCGCGGGCTGCGCCGGTGGACCCTGGTAGGTCTGCTGGGCGTCCTGCGCCTGTTGCGCTTCCTGCGCCTGCTGGGCCTGCTCGACGTGCGGGTCCCGCAGCGCGATCTCCCGCGCCGCCTCCAGGTAGGAGAGCGAACCGCTGGAGCCCGGATCGTAGGTCAGCACCGTCTGGCCGTAGCTCGGGGCCTCCGAAATACGCACCGAACGCGGGATGTTGGTACGCAGCACCTCCTTACCGAAGTGCCCGCGCACCTCCTCCGCCACCTGGGACGCCAGCCGGGTGCGGCCGTCGTACATCGTCAGAATGATCGTGGAGATGTGCAGCCGCGGGTTCAGATGCCCCCTCACCAACTCCACGTTGCGCAGCAGTTGGCCCAACCCCTCCAGCGCGTAGTACTCGCACTGAATGGGGATCAGCACCTCCGCACCGGCCACGAGGGCGTTGACCGTCAGCAGACCGAGGGAGGGCGGACAGTCGATGAGGATGTAGTCGAGCGGCTGCTCGTACGCCTCGATGGCCCGCTGAAGGCGGCTCTCCCGCGCGACCAGCGACACGAGCTCGATCTCCGCACCGGCGAGATCGATGGTCGCCGGCGCGCAGAAGAGCCCCTCCACGTCCGGTACCGGCTGGACGACCTCGGAGAGCGGCTTGCTCTCCACCAAGACGTCGTAGATCGAGGGCACTTCGGCGTGGTGATCCACGCCCAGCGCTGTCGACGCGTTGCCCTGCGGGTCGAGGTCGACCACCAGAACGCGGGCTCCGTGCAGGGCCAGCGAGGCGGCGAGGTTCACGGTCGTCGTGGTCTTGCCGACCCCGCCCTTCTGGTTGGCGACCACCATGACCCGGGTCTGGGCCGGCCGCGGCAGACCCTCCCCGGCTCTGTTCATCGCCTCGACCGCCTGCTGGGCGGCGCGGCCAATGGGGGTGTCATCCATGGGCGGTGGCGTTTCACGTGCCGCGTCACCGCGGGGAGCGCCCCCGCCCGCGCTGGTATCCCCTGACTCTGTCCGGGGACCGGGGACCGGGTCGGCCATCGGTCCCGCGATGTTGGCGTCGGACCGCAACGGTTCACTCTCCTCACCATCAGGCTCGCTATGGACAGAGCCTCCCATGCTTTCGGTGTCGCGAACCAGCGAGCCCCACTCAGTTGTGGACGAATCCACGTCGGAGCGGGGCTGAGGAGTGGGTGCGGTCCGGCCGCGCGCACCGGCGGCGGCGCGGCCTCGGTTGATGATTCCGTGCAACAGAGAGCGGCGTTTCACGTGAAACACGATGCACGCGGCCCTGACGGGTGCCGCCGCGACACTCCGCGCCACGGTGTCGTAAGCGTTTTTATGGAGTAACCGCGTAACCGAATCAGCGTTTCAGCGCCGACCACGACCGCGGTGGCTCCCGTGGCCCGCAGGGCTCCCCGGGCCGCAGCGATTCCGGAGCCACAGTGATTTCTGAGGTCGCAGTGCGTGCTCAGAGCCGCAGTGCGTGCTCGGGGCCGCAGTGCGTGCTCGGGGCCGCATCGGCGTGCATACGGCTGTGGCGCCTTGGGAGCCCGCCACGACGGCCGGAGCACGAGGGGCCGGAGCGGCGGTGTGGCCGGACCGCGACGGCCGGGCCGTTGTGCGGCCCGGCCGGGGGCTCAGCGGCCGCGTCGGCCGCCGCGTGCCGCGCGGCGGGCCGCCTTCTCGGCCTTGGCCCGCCTGGCGGCGAAGCGGACACCGCCCGGACTCTCGCCGACCCGGGCCCGCACCACCGTCGAGAGGGGGTCCACCACACCGCGGCCGATCTGCTCCACCGTGGTCTCCACGACCCCCAGCTTGTGCAGCGCGTCGCGCGCCGTGCGGACCTCCTCCTCGGCGGTGTCGCCCTTGAGGGCCACCATCTCGCCGTAGGGGCGCAGCAGCGGCACGCCCCAGCCGGCCAGCCGGTCCAGCGGTGCGACCGCGCGCGCGGTCACCACGTGCACCGGCGTCAGCGTGCCCAGCATCTCCTCAGCCCGCCCACGCCGCACCGTCACGTGGTCCAGCCCCAGCAGTTCGACGACCTCCTGCAGGAAGGTCGTCCGCCGCAGCAGCGGTTCCAGCAGCGTGATCTCCAGGTCCGGGCGCACGAGCGCCAGCGGAATCCCCGGCAGCCCGGCGCCCGAGCCGACGTCGCAGACGGAGACGCCCTCGGGTACCGCCTCGGAGAGCACCACGCAGTTGAGCAGGTGCCGTTCCCACAGCCGCGGCACCTCGCGCGGACCGAGCAGGCCCCGCCGCACCCCGGCGTCCGCCAGCAGTTCGGCGTACCGCCGCACGGCGGGCAGGCTGTCCCCGAACGCCTTGTGCGCCGCCTCGGGAGCGGGCGGCAATTCCGCCGTGTGCTCCTGCGGCTCCCCCGCGTACCCGGTCACGGGAGGACGACCACGCAGCGCTGCGGCTCCTCGCCCTCGGACTCGCTGCGCAGCCCGGCGGCCTTCACCGCGTCGTGGACGACCTTGCGCTCGAACGGGGTCATCGGACGCAGCTTCACCGGCTCGCCCGAGCCCTTGGCCTCCTTGGCCGCCTGCTCGCCCAGCTCAGCCAGCTCCTCGCGCTTGCGGGCGCGGAAGCCGGCGACGTCCAGCATCAGCCTGCTGCGGTCGCCCGTCTCACGGTGCACGGCCAGGCGCGTCAGCTCCTGCAGGGCCTCCAGCACCTCACCGTCCTTGCCGACCAGCTTCTGCAGGTCGCGCGAGCTGCCCTCGCCGACGATCGAGACCACGGCGCGGTCGGCCTCGACGTCCATGTCGATGTCGCCGTCCAGGTCGGCGATGTCGAGCACGCCCTCGAGGTAGTCGGCCGCGATCTCACCCTCCTGTTCCAGACGGGTCAGGCTGTCGGTCTCGGCTTCGGTGCTCTCGAGGCCGGTCGCGTCCGTGCTCTCGGGAGCTTCCGTGCTCTCGGGGGCGGTCGTGTCCGTCACGGCGGGGACTCCTTCGGTGCTCACTTCTTGGAGGGGTGCTTGGGACGCTGGGGGCCCTTGCGCTGCTGCCCGGTCTTCTTCTGACCCGACTTGGCCTGGCCACCGCCCTGCTTTTGACCGCTCTGCTTGGCGCCGCCCTGCTGCTTACCCGACGCCTTCTGGCCCGAGCTCTTCTGGCCTGCGCTCTTCTGGCCTGCGCTCTTCTGGCCGCCCTTGCCGGTGGCCGAACCGCCGGCGGCGCCGGACTTCTGCGTGGAGTCGGCCTTCTCAGCGGAGTCGGACTCGTCCTTCTCCAGCGACGCGGTGGCCGAGGAGGCGCCGCCCTGCTTGGAACCCGCGGCGAGAGGGCCGCCCTGCCGCTGTGCCTTCGTCTGGCGCTTGGGCTGCTGACGGCGGGACCTGGCGGCCTCGGCGGCCTCGCGGGCCTCGACCTCCTTCGGGTCCTCCTTCAGCTTGCCGGCGGCCCGCAGCCGCTCCTGGCGCTCCGTGTAGGCGCGCGAGCCGGGCGTGGGGTTGCGCTTGATCACGAAGAGCTGCTGGCACATCGTCCACACGTTGGTGGTCAGCCAGTAGATGAGGACACCGACGGGGAAGTTGATACCGAAGACGGCGAACATGACGGGGAAGACGTACATCAGCATCTTCTGCTGCTGCATGAACGGCGTCTTCACCGTCAGGTCGACGTTCTTGGTCATCAGCTGGCGCTGCGTGTAGAACTGCGACGCCGACATCAGGACGATCATGATGACCGTGACGACGCGGACGTCGACGAGGGACGCGGCCAGGTCGCTGACCTGGTCGGCGCCGTCCATGAACTTCGCGGCGATCGGGGCACCGAAGATCTTCGCGCTACGGGCGCTGTCGACCTGCTCGGCGTTGAGCACGCCCACCGGCTTGTTGTCCGCGATGTGGCTGAGCACCCGGAAGAGGGCGATGAAGAACGGCGACTGCGCGAGGATCGGCAGGCAGCTGGAGAGCGGGTTGGTGCCCGTCTCCTTGTAGAGCTTCATCATCTCTTCGCTCTGGCGCTGCTTGTCGCTCTTGTAGCGCTCCTGGATCGCCTTCATCTTCGGCTGGAGCGCCTGCATGTTCCGGGTCGACTTGATCTGCTTCACGAAGAGCGGGATCAGACAGATCCGGATCAAAACCACCAGGAAGAAGATGGACAGACCCCAGGCCCAGCCGCTGTCCGGGTCGAAGACCAGGCCGAACAGCGAATGGAACTGGACAATGATCCAGGAGACAGCGGTATAGAGAGGACTCAGGATCGTGTCCACGAATCAGGCTCCTTGGGCGTTGGACTGGGTCCGGTGCTGCTGCCAGCGGGAGCGGATCCGCTGGTGCCATACCGGGTGCTTCCGGGCGGGGACATGGTCGACGCCACCGGGCGACCACGGGTTGCAGCGCAGGATGCGCCAGGCCGTCAGTGCCGTCCCCTTCACGGCGCCATGGCGGTGGATGGCCGTGTAGCCGTAGTGGGAGCACGACGGGTAGTACCGGCACACGGGGCCGAGCATCGGACTGATCGTCCACTGGTACAGCTTGATCAACCACAGCAGCGGGTACTTCACGGCGCTCTCCCTCCCGGTTCGCGGCCGGGATCGCGGGGGCTGTCCCCCGAGTCGGCAGAGCGAGGGGACCCTTTGAGCAGCTTCCGCAGCGCGGCGTCCAGATCACGGACCAGCTGAGCGTGGTCCGCCTCTCCCGCGCCGGGCAGCGCCCGTACGACAACCAGGCTACCTGCGGGCAGCTTGCACAGACGTTCGCGCATCAGAGGGCGCAGACGCCGCTTCACACGGTTACGAACGACGGCGTTGCCGACGGCCTTGCTCACGACGAAACCCGCACGCGTCGGAGGGACCTCCCCCTCCGACGCGTGCGGGTCCGTTCGACTGCGTAGATGGACGACGAGGAGCGGGCGTCCGGCCCGGCGTCCTCGGCGTACCGCGGTCGCGAAGTCCTCGCGCCGCCTCAGCCGGTTCTCGGTAGGCAGCACGTCATGGACCTGTGGTCAGGCTGCTCAGGCCGACAGGCGGGCGCGACCCTTGCTGCGGCGGTTCGCGACGATCGCGCGGCCGGCGCGGGTCCGCATGCGCAGCCGGAAGCCGTGGGTCTTCGCGCGGCGGCGGTTGTTCGGCTGGAAGGTGCGCTTGCTCACTCGGGGGCTCCAGGGATGCTTCGTGTCCCACGGACACCGCAGGACAGGGTGTGGGGAGTCGACTGGCTGTCACCGTGCGCCCACGAGTAGCTCGCAACGCCCGAGTGTGCACCGCTTCATGATCGGTCGGGCGAACCCTGCGATCTTGCCCATCGGAGGCAGGCGGCAGCAGCCGTCGACACTCGACCTGGTTACGGTACGCGCGCTTACGCCATCCGGTCAAACCCGCGCCGACGGGGCACCCGGGTCCCGCACGCGGACCCGCGGCCCGGCCGCGCCCTCTCCGTCCCGCACCGCGCCCGGCCCGCGCCCACTTACCCGCACGCGTACGGCACACGTACGGCACTCGTGCACAGCCTGTGGACAACGACTTGAACGGGGCAGGTCCGCGTGACTACCGTGGCCGAACTTCCTTTTCTTCCCGACCGTCCCCGGAACCACACATGCGAGGGACCTGGTCGGTCACCTGACGACGACCGTCACCCAGCGAGTGACCCGTCACCCAGCGAGTGAGAGAGCGTGCCCTGTGGCTGACCTACCTGCCGATCTTGCCGCAGTGTGGCCACGGGTGCTGGAACAGCTTCTGCGCGAGGGACGCGAAGGGAGCAGCGTCGAGGCGAAGGACCAGCGGTGGCTGCAGGACTGCCAGCCCCTCGTGCTGGTCTCGGGCACCGCACTGCTGGGCGTACCGAACGAGTACGCGAAGCAGGTCCTGGAGGGCCGGCTCGCTCCGGCGATCACCGAAGCGCTGAGCCGGGAGTGCCGGCAGCCGATCCGCCTGGCGATCACCGTGACGGGACCGATGCCGCAGGCCGCCTCTCCCGCGCCCCCTGCGGCGCCGGCAGCCGCCTCGATCCCGTCGCCCACGCCGGCCCCCGAGCAGCAGCCCCAGTCCGCGCAGCGGGAGCCCGCCTACGAACCGGCGTACGAGAGCTACCCACCGCGCGAGACGTACGAGGGCTACGACCAGCGCGACGAGCGCGGTCCCCAGCAAGGCGGGCCCCAGCAGGGCGGTCCCCAGCAGGGCGGTCCCCAGCAGGGCGGGCCCCAGCAGGGCGGGCCCCCACACGGCGGCCCGCAGCCAGGCCCCCCGTCCGCACCGGCCGCCCACGAGCCGCAGGCCCCGCAGGCCCCGCAGGACCGCTACGAGCCGCAGGACCGCTACGACCAGCAGGACCGGTTCGAGCAGACCGAGCGGTTCGATCAGACCGAGCGCTACGAGCAGCCGGAACGCTACGAGCAGTACGAGGGCCGCGAGCAGTACGAGAGCCGGGAGATCCCGGGGGCCCGTTCCGCGTACCCCGAGTACCCGCACGGCCCGGGGCACGCGCCCGGACCGTCCTCGTGGCAGCAGCGGCGCGACCCCTACCCCCCGCAGCGCCAGCGGCCCCAGCACTACGACCACCGGCAGCAGGGGTACGAGCCACAGGGCTACGAGCCGCAGACGTACGAGCAGCAGTCCTACGACCAGCCGAGCTACGACCAGCAGTCGTACGACGCCTACGAACCCCAGCACCAGCACCAGCACCAGCCGCCGCAACAGCCGCAGCCGCAGCACCAGCAGCGGCCCCGGCCGCAGGTGCCGCCGCAGGGGCGGCCGCCCGCCCCGCACTACGACAGCCCGTCCCAGCTGCCCGCGCCCAGCGGCGCCCCGGGTCCGCTGGCCGCGCAGCCCGCGCCCGCGACCGGGCCGGGGGAGCCGACGGCACGGCTGAACCCGAAGTACCTCTTCGACACCTTCGTGATCGGGGCCTCGAACCGCTTCGCACACGCCGCGGCCGTCGCCGTGGCGGAGGCTCCGGCCAAGGCCTACAACCCGCTGTTCATCTACGGCGAGTCAGGCCTCGGCAAGACGCACCTGCTGCACGCGATCGGGCACTACGCGCGCAGCCTGTACCCGGGCACGCGGGTGCGGTACGTCAGCTCGGAGGAGTTCACCAACGAGTTCATCAACTCCATCCGCGACGGCAAGGCGGACGCGTTCCGCAAGCGCTACCGCGACATGGACATCCTGCTCGTCGACGACGTCCAGTTCCTGGCGGACAAGGAGTCGACGCAGGAGGAGTTCTTCCACACCTTCAACACCCTGCACAACGCCAACAAGCAGATCGTGCTCTCCAGCGACCGGCCGCCCAAGGCGCTGGAGACACTGGAGGACCGGCTGCGCAACCGCTTCGAGTGGGGGCTGATCACCGACGTCCAGCCGCCCGAGCTGGAGACGCGCATCGCGATCCTCCGCAAGAAGGCGGTGCAGGAGCAGCTCAACGCACCGCCCGAGGTGCTGGAGTTCATCGCTTCCCGCATCTCGCGCAACATCCGCGAGCTGGAGGGCGCGCTGATCCGGGTGACGGCCTTCGCGAGCCTGAACCGGCAGCCGGTCGACCTCGGGCTGACGGAGATCGTGCTCAAGGACCTGATCCCCGGCGGCGAGGACGCCACTCCGGAGATCACGGCGCCGGCCATCATGGCGGCCACCGCCGACTACTTCGGGCTGACGGTGGACGACCTGTGCGGTTCCTCGCGCAGCCGCGTGCTGGTGACGGCGCGCCAGATCGCCATGTACCTGTGCAGGGAGCTGACGGATCTGTCGCTGCCGAAGATCGGGGGACAGTTCGGCGGCCGCGACCACACCACGGTGATGCACGCCGACCGGAAGATCCGCGCGCTGATGGCGGAGCGGCGCTCCATCTACAACCAGGTCACGGAGCTGACCAACCGCATCAAGAACGGCTGACGACCAGCTCACGACCAGCTCACGGACGGCTCGCGGACGGCTGACGAGCGGCGCGCAGGCACACAGGGCCCCCGGGGAGTTCTCCCCGGGGGCCCTTCGCTGTTCGATTCGCGGGGTGTTGAGGGGCTCGGTCCACAGTTGTGGCCGGTTCACCGCGTCCACACCCTGGGGACCCTCGCCGTTGTCCCAAGGGCGTCCACAACCGGCCCCGTGGGAGAGTATTCGCCGAGGTCATCCCCCTGTGTATTTGTGGGCGGCCGCTGTCCACAGCTGTGGAGGGCCGCACCGGTCGTCGGCGGCCCGGCGACTTGTCCACCGCCCGCCCACAGGATGAGGCCGCTTTTCCCCAGTGAACAGCCACTTCTCCACAGAACTGTCCACTGTTCGGCAACGCAACGCGCCCACTCACCGGTCCGAGTGAAAGCCGTCACATCGAGGCCGAGGATTGGGCTGTGGGAAAGGTGGGTAAATCTGTGGGCGCCGCTGTGGGGAAACCCCCTCTGCCTGTGGGCGGGTTGTGGGGAACTTTTCGGCGTCCACAGCGAAGGCCCCTTCATCCACGGGTCCACCCACAGGCGCGGTGGACAAAATTCCGGCTCTGAGCTGCGCAGACGGGCTTTTCCACGGTTTCCACAGCCCCTACTACTACGACGACACCTAGAGAGCCCCGGATTCGCTTCGAAGTGGGGGCTGTGCACAACTCGGCGCCTCGCGCCTCGGGCCGGTTCGGCTCGACTTGACCCGCACCCGCTCCCGCTGTCGGTCCTGTGCGTCAGACTGGTCCCCGGCAACAGCACGTAAGAAGGCAGCGCGGGAGGCGGCTGAAGGTGAAGATCCGGGTTGAACGGGATGTCCTCGCGGAGGCGGTGGCATGGACGGCCAAGAGCCTCCCCGCCCGACCGCCGGTGCCGGTGCTCGCGGGCCTGCTGCTGAAGGCGGACGACGGCGCGCTGAGCCTCTCCGGCTTCGACTACGAGGTGTCGGCGCGGGTCTCCGTCGAGGCCGAGGTCGAGGAGGAGGGCACGGTCCTGGTGTCGGGCCGGCTGCTGGCCGACATCTGCCGCGCGCTCCCCAACCGCCCGGTGGAGATCTCCACAGACGGTGTACGGGCGACCGTGGTCTGCGGCTCCTCGCGGTTCACCCTCCACACCCTGCCCGTGGAGGAGTATCCGGCGCTGCCGGAGATGCCGTCTGCCACCGGCACCGTCCCCGGTGAGGTCTTCGCCGCCGCTGCCCAGCAGGTGGCCATCGCGGCGGGGCGGGACGACACGCTGCCGGTGCTCACCGGTGTGCGCATCGAGATCGAGGGCGACACCGTCACGCTGGCCTCCACCGACCGCTACCGCTTCGCGGTCCGCGAGTTCCTGTGGAAGCCCGAGACGCCTGAGGCCTCAGCGGTGGCGCTGGTGCCGGCCAAGACGCTGCTGGACACCGCGAAGTCGCTCAGCGGTGGTGACAGCGTCACGCTGGCGCTCTCGGGGTCGGGTTCGGGCGAGGGCCTCATCGGTTTCGAGGGCGCCGGGCGGCGGACGACGACGCGGCTGCTGGAGGGCGACCTGCCCAAGTACCGCACGCTGTTCCCGACCGAGTTCAACTCGGTGGCCGTGATCGAGACGGCGCCGTTCGTGGAGGCCGTCAAGCGCGTGGCGCTGGTCGCGGAGCGCAACACTCCGGTGCGGCTGAGCTTCGAGCAGGGTGTGCTGACGCTGGAGGCCGGGTCGAGCGACGACGCACAGGCTGTGGAGCGCGTCGACGCCGATCTGGACGGTGACGACATCTCGATCGCCTTCAACCCCGGTTTCCTGCTGGAGGGCCTGAGCGCGATCGACTCGCCGGTGGCGCAGCTGTCGTTCACCACCTCGACCAAGCCGGCGCTGCTGAGCGGCCGTCCCGCCAAGGACGCGGAGGCCGACGAGGCGTACAAGTACCTGATCATGCCGGTGCGGCTGTCGGGCTGACGCCTCCGCCGCTGTCGGACCGGTGCCCCGGCCCGGTGCCTGGAACCGGGTGCCCGGCGGCGCCCGGCGCCGGTCCCGTCCGCCGCTGCCCGGCAGTGTCCGGCGGCCTCGTACGGTCCGCGGCATGGGTGCCGTTGTCGGCTCCGGTCGGCTCCGGTCGGCTTCCGCCGGATGACCGGCGGGCCGTCCCCGGCGCCGCCCTGCCCACAGCCTGTGGAGGCGTAGGGTCGAATGCGCACGAAACTGCGGTAACGCGAGATACGCGGGAAACACAGCTAAGGGGCAGTGATGGAGCTCGGTCTGGTCGGTCTCGGGAAGATGGGCGGGAACATGCGTGAGCGCATCCGCCGTGGGGGCCACACGGTCATCGGGTACGACCGGAATCCGGACATCGCGGACGTCGGCAGCCTCGAGGAGCTGGTGGGGTCGCTCAGCGGGCCGCGCGTGGTGTGGGTGATGGTGCCGTCGGGCGCGGCCACCCAGTCGACCGTCGACGAGCTGGCCGAGCTGCTCTCCCCCGGTGATCTGGTGGTCGACGGCGGGAACTCGCGCTGGACCGACGACGAGAAGCACGCCGAGGAGCTGAGGGCCAAGGGCATCGGCTTCGTCGACTGCGGCGTCTCGGGCGGCGTGTGGGGCCTGGAGAACGGCTACGCGCTGATGTACGGCGGCTCTGCCGAGGACGTGGCGAAGGTGCAGCCGGTCTTCGACGCGCTCAAGCCCGAGGGGGAGTTCGGCTCCGTCCACGCGGGCAAGGTCGGCGCTGGCCACTTCGCGAAGATGGTCCACAACGGCATCGAGTACGCGATGATGCAGTCCTTCGCCGAGGGCTGGGAGCTGCTGGAGGCGGCCGACTCGGTGACCGACGTGCGTGAGGTCTTCCGGTCCTGGCAGGAGGGCACGGTCATCCGCTCCTGGCTGCTGGACCTGGCGGTCAAGGCGCTGGACAGCGACGAGCACCTGGAGGCGCTGCGCGGCTACGCGGCCGACTCGGGCGAGGGCCGCTGGACGGTGGAGGCGGCGATCGACAACGCGGTGCCGCTGCCGGCGATCACCGCGTCGCTGTTCGCCCGTTTCTCCTCCCGCCAGGACGACTCCCCGCAGATGAAGATGATCGCCGCGCTGCGCAACCAGTTCGGCGGGCACGCGGTGACCGCGGCCGAGAAGGTGGGGGAGATGGGCGCCGACTCCCCGGGTGCCGACGTCACCCCGCCCACGGGGGGCTGACGGCGCACCGATGCACGTCAGGCATCTCTCGCTGGCCGATTTCCGGTCGTACGCCCGGGCCGAGGTCTCTCTCGGGCCGGGCGTGACCGCGTTTCTCGGGCCGAACGGCCAGGGGAAGACGAATCTCGTGGAGGCCGTGGGCTATCTGGCCACGCTGGGCAGTCACCGGGTCTCCTCGGACGCGCCGCTGGTGAGGCAGGGGGCCGAGCGTGCGGTCGTGCGGGCCCAGGTGCGGCAGGGCGAGCGGGAACAGCTGGTCGAGCTGGAGCTGAATCCGGGCCGGGCGAACCGGGCGCGGATCAACCGCTCCTCGCAGGTGCGGCCCCGCGATGTGCTGGGGGTTTTGCGGACGGTGCTGTTCGCGCCGGAGGATCTGGCGCTGGTCAAGGGCGATCCGGGTGAGCGGCGCCGGTTCGTGGACGAGCTGGTGGTGGCGCGGGCGCCGCGGATGGCGGGGGTGCGTGCGGACTACGAGCGGGTGCTCAAGCAGCGCAACAGTCTGCTGAAGTCGGCGGCGATGGCGCGGCGGCACGGGGGCCGCGGGGTGGATCTGTCGACGCTGGACGTGTGGGATCAGCATTTGGCGCGGGCGGGGGCGCAGTTGCTGGCGCAGCGGCTGGATCTGCTGGCGGTGCTGGGTCCGCTGGCGGACAAGGCGTACGAGGCGCTGGCTCCCGGGGGCGGTCCGGTGGCGTTCGCGTACCGGGGTCCGGTGGCGGAGGGGGCGTCGGGGGCTGAGGCGCTTTCCGACGGTGGCGGTGCGGCGTCCGGTGGGCGGGCCGAGGAGCTGTACGGGGCGCTGCTGGGGGCGCTGGGTGAGGCGCGCAAGCAGGAGATCGAGCGCGGGGTGACGCTGGTGGGTCCGCACCGGGATGAGGTGCTGTTGCGGCTGGGTGAGCTGCCGGCGAAGGGGTACGCGAGCCATGGCGAGTCGTGGTCGTACGCGTTGGCGCTGCGGCTGGCCGCCTATGAGCTGCTCAAGAGCGAGGGGCACGAGCCGGTGCTGGTCTTGGACGACGTCTTCGCCGAGCTGGACGCGCGGCGCCGTGAGCGGCTGGCCCAGCTGGTGGCCCCGGCGGAGCAGGTGCTGGTGACGGCCGCGGTGCCCGAGGACGTTCCGGAGGTTTTGCGGGGGGCGCGGTTCGCGGTGGCGGACGGGGAGGTGAACGCGCTGTGAGCTCTGGTGCGACGGCGGGGGGCGGGCCCGGTCCGTCCGGCGGGCCGGAGGGGCCTGCCGAGGGGAGGGAGCCGCAGCCGAGCAGTGGTGTGGATCTGGCGCGGGTGGCGTTGCGGGCCGCCAAGGAGCAGGCGCGGGCGCGGGGGGCGGAGGCGCAGCAGCGCCGGCAGGCGAGGCGGGGTGGCGGTCTGCGGTCGGGGGCGCGTCGGGACGGGCGTGATCCGTTGCCGTTGGGTGCGGCTGTCAGCAGGCTGATCGCGGAGCGGGGGTGGGAGACTCCGGCGGCGGTCGGCGGGGTGATGGGGCGCTGGCCGCAGTTGGTGGGGCCGCAGGTGGCGCAGCACTGTGAGCCGCAGCGGTACGACGAGGAGGAGCGGACCTTGTCGGTGCGGTGCGATTCGACGGCGTGGGCGACGCAGCTGCGGCTGCTGGCGCCGCGGCTGGTGGCGCGGCTGAACGAGGATCTGGGGCAGGGCACCGTAAGGATGATCAAGGTGCGGGGTCCGGAGGCGCCGCGCAGGGGGTACGGGCCGCTGCGGGCTCCGGGCAGCAGGGGGCCGGGAGACACCTACGGGTGAGGTCGGCCGGTGGCGCCTGCGGGTGGGGCCCGGGTGACGGCTGCGGGGTTTTCGGACCCCTGACCGAGGGGGTTTCGGGTGGGTTCGTGGGGGTTTTCCGCGGGGTCGTCGCGGTGTGTGCGCGCTTCGGGACAGCCGGAGACCGGCCGAAGCGCTCAGCGCCACTGTGAAGCTCTTCGCCCCCCTCTCCAGATATGGGGAGTCGACGGACGCCAGTTCAGGGCGGCACATGCCAACTCAGGCACCGGCAAACCCCCACTCACATCTGAGTCACCGGTACACTGGGGGACTACCGCACCGTTGCGGAACATGTCGAACGACGCAGCCGCTCCGCATTGCCCTGGAGACGGCCTGTGCTGTGCCAGAAAGGGCGCTTCGTGGCCGATTCCGGCGATCTCAACGAGAACGAGCAGACGACTCCGCCGCAGCCCGCGGAGGTATCCCCCGAGCACGGCGGTGACCCCGCACCGGACCCCGCGGGCGGCGCCGCGGCGCCGCCGGTCGGCACGGCTGACCCGGCGGCGTACGACGCGAGCGCGATCACCGTCCTGGAGGGCCTGGACGCGGTCCGCAAGCGCCCCGGTATGTACATCGGGTCGACGGGTGAGCGTGGTCTTCATCACCTCGTGCAGGAGGTGGTCGACAACTCCGTGGACGAGGCGCTGGCCGGCCACGCGGACACCATCGACGTGGTGCTGCTGGCCGACGGCGGGGTCCGGGTGACCGACAACGGGCGCGGTATCCCGGTGGGCATCGTCCCCTCGGAGGGCAAGCCGGCCGTCGAGGTCGTGATGACGGTGCTGCACGCGGGCGGCAAGTTCGGCGGCGGCGGGTACGCGGTCTCCGGCGGTCTGCACGGCGTGGGCGTCTCCGTCGTCAACGCGCTGTCGACGAAGGTCGCCGTCGAGGTGCGGACCGAGGGGTTCCGCTGGACCCAGGACTACAAGCTGGGCACGCCCACGGCGCCGCTGTCGAAGAACGAGGCCACGGACGAGACCGGCACGGTCGTCACGTTCTGGGCGGACGGTGACATCTTCGACACCACCGAGTACTCGTTCGAGACGCTGGCCCGCCGCTTCCAGGAGATGGCCTTCCTCAACAAGGGTCTGACCATCACCCTGACCGACGAGCGCGAGGGCCACGTCGACGAGGAGGGCAGCCCGAACGCGGTCCGCTACCACTACGAGGGCGGCATCGCGGACTTCGTGCGCTACCTCAACTCCCGCAAGGGGGAGCTGGTCCACGACACGGTGATCGACTTCGAGGCCGAGGACAGCGAGCGGATGCTGTCGGTCGAGGTCGCCATGCAGTGGAACAACCAGTACAGCGAAGGGGTCTACTCCTTCGCCAACACGATCCACACGCACGAGGGCGGCACCCACGAGGAGGGCTTCCGCGCCGCGCTGACGGGCCTGATCAACCGGTACGCGCGCGACCGCAAGCTGCTGCGCGAGAAGGACGACAACCTCACGGGTGAGGACATCCGCGAGGGTCTGACCGCGATCATCTCCGTCAAGCTGGGCGAGCCCCAGTTCGAGGGCCAGACGAAGACGAAGCTGGGCAACACGGAGGCCAAGACCTTCGTCCAGCGGATCGTCCACGAGTACCTGACGGACTGGCTGGACCGTAACCCGAACGAGGCCGCGGACATCATCCGCAAGGGCATCCAGGCGGCCACCGCGCGGGTCGCGGCCCGCAAGGCGCGCGACCTGACGCGGCGCAAGGGGCTGCTGGAGACGGCGTCGCTGCCGGGCAAGCTCTCGGACTGCCAGTCCAACGACCCGGCCAAGTGCGAGATCTTCATCGTCGAGGGCGACTCGGCGGGCGGCTCGGCCAAGTCGGGCCGCGACCCGGAGTACCAGGCGATCCTGCCGATCCGCGGCAAGATCCTGAACGTGGAGAAGGCCAGGATCGACAAGGTCCTGCAGAACGCCGAGGTGCAGGCGCTGATCTCGGCGTTCGGCACGGGGGTGCACGAGGACTTCGACATCGAGAAGCTCCGCTACCACAAGATCATTCTGATGGCGGACGCCGACGTCGACGGCCAGCACATCAACACCCTGCTGCTGACCCTGCTCTTCCGCTTCATGCGGCCGCTGGTGGAGTCCGGGCACGTGTTCTTGTCCCAGCCCCCGCTCTACAAGATCAAGTGGAGCCGGGACGAGTACCAGTACGCCTACTCCGACCCCGAGCGCGACAGCCTCATCCAGCTCGGCCGCGAGCAGGGCAAGCGCATCAAGGACGACTCGGTGCAGCGCTTCAAGGGTCTGGGCGAGATGAACGCGGACGAGCTGCGCGTCACGACCATGGACATCGAGCACCGCGTCCTGCGCCAGGTCACGCTGGACGACGCGGCCGCCGCCGACGACCTGTTCTCCATCCTCATGGGCGAGGACGTCGAGGCCCGCCGTTCGTTCATCCAGCGAAACGCCAAGGACGTCCGCTTCCTGGACATCTGACGTCGGCCCACCCCGGCCCCACGCGCGCCGGGGTGCCCGAAGCGCGCCGCACACAGAGAAGGACTTGATCTTCAGACATGGCCGACGAGACCCCCACCACCCCTGACGAGCCCACGCCCGAGAACGCGCCCGCGCCCGACAGCGCGCTCGTGGACACCGAGGCGGGCGCCCGCGTCGAGCCCGTCGCCCTCGAGACGGAGATGCAGCGCTCCTACCTCGACTACGCGATGAGCGTGATCGTGAGCCGTGCGCTGCCCGACATCCGCGACGGCCTCAAGCCGGTGCACCGCCGGGTGCTGTACGCGATGTACGACGGCGGGTACCGCCCCGAGAAGGGCTTCTACAAGTGCGCCCGCGTCGTCGGCGACGTCATGGGCACCTACCACCCGCACGGCGACACCTCGATCTACGACGCGCTGGTGCGCCTCGCGCAGCCGTGGTCGATGCGGATGCCGCTGGTGGACTCCAACGGCAACTTCGGCTCGCCGGGCAACGACCCGGCCGCGGCCATGCGGTACACCGAGTGCAAGATGGCGCCGCTGGCCATGGAGATGCTCCGGGACATCGACGAGGAGACCGTCGACTTCCAGGACAACTACGACGGCCGCAACCAGGAGCCGACGGTCCTGCCGGCGCGCTTCCCCAACCTGCTGGTCAACGGCTCCGCCGGGATCGCGGTCGGCATGGCGACCAACATCCCGCCGCACAACCTGCGCGAGGTCGCCGCCGGTGCCCAGTGGTATCTGGACCACCCGGAAGCCTCCAACGAGGAGCTGCTGGAAGCGCTCATCGAGCGGATCAAGGGCCCCGACTTCCCCAGCGGGGCGCTCGTGGTCGGCCGCAAGGGCATCGAGGAGGCGTACCGCACCGGGCGCGGCTCGATCACCATGCGGGCCGTGGTGGAGGTCGAGGAGATCCAGGGCCGCCAGTGCCTGGTCGTGACCGAGCTGCCCTACCAGGTCAACCCGGACAACCTGGCGCTGAAGATCGCCGACCTGGTCAAGGAGGGCCGGATCGGCGGTATCGCCGACGTGCGCGACGAGACCTCCTCGCGCACCGGGCAGCGCCTCGTCATCGTCCTCAAGCGGGACGCGGTCGCCAAGGTCGTCCTCAACAACCTCTACAAGCACACCGATCTGCAGACCAACTTCGGCGCCAACATGCTGGCCCTGGTCGAGGGCGTGCCGCGCACGCTGTCGCTGGACGCCTTCATCCGGCACTGGGTCGCCCACCAGATCGACGTCATCGTGCGCCGCACCCGCTTCCGGCTGCGCAAGGCCGAGGAGCGGGCCCACATCCTGCGCGGTCTGCTCAAGGCGCTGGACGCCATCGACGAGGTCATCGCGCTGATCCGGCGCAGCCAGACCGTCGAGGACGCGCGCGGCGGCCTGATGGACCTGCTGACGATCGACGAGATCCAGGCCAACGCGATCCTGGAGATGCAGCTGCGCCGGCTCGCGGCCCTGGAGCGGCAGAAGATCACGGCCGAGCACGACGAGCTCCAGGCGAAGATCAACGAGTACAACGCGATCCTGGCCTCGCCCGAGCGGCAGCGGCAGATCATCGGCGAGGAGCTGCGCCAGATCGTCGACAAGTTCGGCGACGACCGGCGCAGCCAGCTGATCCCCTTCGAGGGCGACATGTCCATCGAGGACCTGATCGCCGAGGAGGACATCGTCGTCACGATCACCCGTGGCGGCTACGTCAAGCGCACCAAGACCGACGACTACCGCGCCCAGAAGCGCGGCGGCAAGGGCGTGCGGGGCACGAAGCTGAAGGAAGACGACATCGTCGACCACTTCTTCGTCTCCACCACCCACCACTGGCTGCTGTTCTTCACCAACAAGGGCCGCGTCTACCGGGCCAAGGCCTACGAGCTGCCGGACGCGGGACGCGAGGCACGCGGCCAGCACGTGGCCAACCTGCTGGCCTTCCAGCCCGACGAGCAGATCGCCGAGATCCTGGCCATCCGCGACTACGAGGCCGTCCCCTACCTGGTGCTGGCCACCAAGTCGGGGCTGGTGAAGAAGACCCCGCTCAAGGACTACGACTCGCCCCGCTCCGGCGGCGTCATCGCCATCAACCTCCGGCAGATGGACGACGGCAGGGACGACGAGCTGATCGGCGCCGAACTGGTCTCGGCCGACGACGACCTGCTGCTGGTCAGCAAGAAGGCGCAGTCCATCCGCTTCACCGCGACCGACGAGTCGCTGCGCCCGATGGGCCGCGCCACCTCCGGCGTGAAGGGGATGAGTTTCCGCGAGGAGGACGAACTGCTCTCGATGAATGTCGTGCGGGCGGGTACGTTCGTCTTCACGGCCACCGATGGGGGGTACGCGAAGCGGACGAACGTGGACGACTACCGGGTCCAGGGCCGCGGCGGTCTCGGCATCAAGGCCGCGAAGATCGTGGAGGACCGCGGCGAGCTCGTGGGGGCGCTGGTGGTCGAGGAGAGCGACGAGATCCTCGCCATCACCCTCGGCGGCGGTGTGATCCGCACGCGGGTCAGCGAGGTGCGGGAGACGGGCCGTGACACCATGGGCGTCCAACTGATCAACCTGGGCAAGAAGGACGCGGTCGTCGGCGTCGCACGCAACGCCGAAGCCGGTCGTGAGGCCGAGGAAGTGGAGGCCGCGGTGGGCGACCCCGAGGAGGGGGAGCCGCAGGACGCGCCCGGCTCCGAGGAAGACTAGTACCGACTAGGACGACCAGGACCACGAGGACGAGGAGCAGGGCGTGAGTGGTGCTCAGCCTCAGCCGAAGGCGCAACCGCAACCGCAGCCTCAGCCGCAGGCCAAGCCACCGTCCCCGACGCAGCCCGAGCAGCAGCCGCACCGGCCGCCCCAGGCCTACCCCTCCCCGCAGGAGGACAAGGCGACCGGGCAGTCCGGCACCGTGCGCAAGCCCCGTACCGGGGCCCGCACGGTGCCGCGGACGCGCAAGGCGCGGCTGCGGGTGGCCAAGGCCGACCCGTGGTCGGTGATGAAGGTCAGCTTCCTGCTGGCCGTGGCGCTGGGGCTGTGCACCGTGGTGGCGGTGGCCGTGCTGTGGATGGTGATGGACGCGATGGGCGTCTTCTCCACCCTCGGCGGCACTGTCAGCGAGGCCACCAGCGCCGACGGCAGCGGCGGCTTCGATCTGGAGACCTTCCTCTCGCTGCCCCGCGTCCTGGTCTTCACCTCGCTCATCGCGCTGATCAACGTGGTGCTGGCCACGGCCCTGGCCACCCTCGGTTCCTTCATCTACAACCTCTCCGCGGGGTTCGTCGGCGGTGTCGAGCTGACCCTCGCGGAGGACGAGTAGTCCCCCGTCGGGGCGGTAGGGAAACCGATTTGGGACCACGGCCCCGAGTGCGCTAATCTTTCGGTGCAGCGAGCGGCTATAGCTCAGACGGTTAGAGCGCTTCCCTGATAAGGAAGAGGCCCCAGGTTCAAGTCCTGGTAGCCGCACCGACGCAGCCGAAGGCCCGGTCCCCTCCACGGGGGCCGGGCCTTCGGCGTGTGTGCGTCTCCCCCGTCGCGTGGGCGCCCCCTGCCGTGCGCTCATCGGGTGGAAGGCGCGGGCAGCGGAGTATTCGGCGCCCGCTTCGGTCAGCCTTCCTCCACATGACCGTCCCGCCCGACCAGGAGAAGCCATGCGCATGCCGACCGCTGTGAGCGCCGCGGGAGCGGCCGCCGCCCTTGCTCTCGCCCTCGGGACGGCAGGCGCCGCCGTCGCCGCCGTGCCGGGCGCACACCCGGGCGGAGCCCCGGGCGGGAGCGTGTCCGACAACGACACCACGTCCGTGACCGAAGGCTCCTTCGGCGGACCCCTGGGTGCCCTCGCGGCCGACGCGGCCTCCCGCTACAGCGGGCCCTGGACGGGCTCCTCGCCGGACGGGCAGCGCTCCGCGCGGTGACGTTTGCCCCGCCGCCAGGCCTGGTACCGGTAGCCCGTCCTGGACGTCGGGGCACCGGCGTCTCCTCGGCGAGCGGAGTGCTGTGATGACCAGTCCCGAGCCCGAGCCGGAGCGGGAACCTGAGAACCCACCCAACAGCGGGCCGGCGAACGGGCCGGTGAACGGCTCGAAAGGCGCGCGGGGGGCCGGCCCGGCGAGCGGCGGTGGCCCTGCCGCCGGCGGCGGTGGCCCTGAGCGCGCGCCGGAGCGCGGGCGTGGGCCCGTGGACGAGCCCGTGTCCGGACCCGAGCCTGGGTCCGGGGCCGAGCCCGTGTCCGGGGCCGAGGCCGGGGCCCGGCCCGGGGAGGAGGCGCGGCGGGAGAAGACCTCGGGGCGGCGGCCCGAGGGCCCCGCCCACCAGCGGCGCGGCGGGCTGGGACAGACGCTGAAGCGGACGCTGACCGAGTTCAAGGAGGACAACCTCTCCGACTCGGCCGCCGCCCTCACCTACTACGCGGTCCTGTCGATCTTCCCCGCGCTGATCGCGCTGATCTCACTGGTCAGCCTCGTGATGAGCCCGAAGAAGATCGTCAGCACGCTGACCGACCTGGTCAGCTCGATCGGACCCGCCTCGGCCGTGGACACCTTCAAGAAGCCGATCGAGTCCATGGCGTCCGGCTCGGGAACCCCGACCATCCTGCTGATCGTCGGCGCCCTGGGCGCACTGTGGACGGCCTCCGGATACGTGGGGGCCTTCATCCGCGCCTCGAACGTGATCTACGAGGTCGAGGAGGGCCGCTCCTTCTTCACGCTGCGCCCCGTACAACTGGTGGTGACGCTGATCGCGGTGCTGCTCCAGGCGGCCGTACTGGTCGCCCTGGTGGTCAGCGGGCCGCTGGCCAAGAAGGCCGGAGACGCGCTGGGGGCCGGGGACGCGGCGGTCACGGCGTGGAACTGGGCCAAATGGCCGGTGATGGTGCTGGTCGTCATCCTGATCATCGCCGTGCTGTACTACGCCTCGCCCAACGCCAAGCTGCGCGGCTTCACCTCGGTGCTCCCCGGCGCCGTGCTGGCGCTGATCATCTGGCTGGTCGCGTCCGTGGGCTTCGCGTTCTACGTGGCCAACTTCGGGTCCTACAACAAGACCTACGGGGCGCTCGGCGGGATCGTCGTCTTCCTGGTGTGGCTGTGGCTGACCAACCTGGCCATCCTGCTGGGCGCGGAGTTCAACGCGGAGCGGGAACGCGGCAGGCAGCTCGCCGAGGGCGTGCCGGGCGCCGAGCGGGAGCTCCAGCTCCAGGAGCGTTCCCGCACCAAACGGAAGAAGCGTTCGCGCACGGCCTGACGGCGCGCCGGGATCCGGCCGGGCCGACCCCTTTGTCCGTCGGGGCCGTTGGGTATCATCGGCCGCCAGGAAGTCGAATGTCTATGAAGGACGAGGTAGCGCGGTGAAGAAGCTGATCCTGGTCGCACTGGCCGCAGTCGGCGGTCTCCTCGTGTACCGCCAGATCCAGGCGGACCGCGCCGAGCAGGACCTGTGGACGGAGGCGACCGACTCCGTGCCCGCGGGTTCGGGTGTGTGAGCCCGGCCGACAGCGAACGCCAGACGAGTTTCAGCAGGCCCTGACCGCCCCGAGCGGTCAGGGCCTTCGTCGTGCCCGGACGGACAGGCCCGGCCGCCCGGCGCGCCGGACGGACAGGCGGGGCGGGCCGCCCCGGAAGGCGGCCCAGGGGGTTGCGGGGCGCGGGGAGGCGCGCGGATCCGCTCAGTTCTGGTGCGCCTCGTAGTGCTTGACGGCGTCCGAGGTGCGGCCCGCGCCGTAGACCCGCAGGAACTCGGCCAGTTCCGGATGCGAGGGTGCCAGCGCGTTCGAGGCGTCGATGATGTCGGCGGCGTCCGAGACCGAGCGCAGCAGGGCCTGGATCTCCCGTACGACGCGCTTGACGGGGGTCTGCGAGCCGCCGGAGGGGGCCGCCTGCGAGGCGTTGTGCAGCACGCTGCCGCCCGCCGTACGCCGGATCTCGTCCATCCGCCCCGTCGCGTCGGCGGCGCTCACGTCGCCGCGCGCGACCTCGGCGGCCAGCTCCTGGAGGGCTTGCACGCGCTGGACGACGGCCGGGTTGCCGATCTTTGCGCGCTGCCCGCTCATGAGCTGCGAAAGCATAGGCGCGGACAGTCCGAGCACCGTCGCGAGGCGTGCCTGGTTGAGGCCGAGGTCGTCGATCAGCCGGCGGAAGAGAGTCCCCAACGGCTCGCCGTACCACTGACTCTGGAGCTCGCGCGCCTTGGCCGTCGCGTCTTGTGCTGCTGCGTCCATGAGGTCTCCCCTGGGCTCCCCTGTGTCACTTCGCTCGCGCGAACTTGCCGTGCATCCTACGGACGGCGACGGGTGCGGGCGATACCCGGTCGGAAGGAGTGCGCGGGAGCGCGTATCCTGGTGCGGACGGGGCCATAGCTCAGTTGGTAGAGCGCTGTCTTTGCATGGCAGATGTCAGGGGTTCGACTCCCCTTGGCTCCACGTCGACAAGCTCCCCCGACCTGCGGCAACGCGGTCGGGGGAGCTTTTTTCGGGGTTGCGCCCGGTGCCTTCCGCTGGGGGTTCCGGCGGTGCGGCCCGTTCACAGGTGCGGTGCGGGCTCCGGCGTGGTCGCCCAGGTCACCACGTGGTCGCGGTCGGCCAGCAGTGCGCGCTCGAACAGCGCGGCGTACTCCGTCGGGCCCAGGCGTGTGCGGGCCGCCGCCTGCCCCCGCTCCCGCAGTGGCGCGACCTCGGGGGTGCCGCGCTGGTGGTGGCCGACGATCTCCCAGTGCTGTGCGCTGGCGCCGTAGGCGAGGGCCGCGTGCCGCGGGGCGCCGCGTTCCGCCCAGGAGGCGGCCAGCAGTTCCAGGCCGAGCGCGATGCCGAAGCGGTCGCCGAGACGGCGCTTGGCGTCCAGCATGTCCCGTGCGTGCGTCGTCGCCTCGTCCGCCCTGCCCTCGAACAGGGCGACCAGTGCCAGTTGGTAGTCGGTGTAGGAGCGGGTCCAGAACTCCCCCGTGCGCACGCACGCGCGGCGCAGCGTCTCGGCCGTCTCGCGCGCTTCCTTCAGCCGTCCCGCGCCGGTGAACGCGAAGACCCGCACCAGGCGGCAGAGGGTGGTGCCGAAACCGGACGCCTCGCCTGCCGTGGCGCCGCGCAGCGCCTCGTCGGCCCCCGCGAGGGCGGCCAGGGGGTGTCCGGTCAGCAGGGCGGCGAGTCCGTCCAGGTAGGCGGCCTGGCGTACGCCCTCGGCGTCGTCGCCCGCGCGGGCCGACTCCCTGCTGAGGGCGGCGTACTTGCGTCCCGTCGCGTGATCGCCCTGGAGGACGTGCGCCAGTCCGAGCGACCACAGGCCCCGGGTCCGCCGCGGCCCCGGGCGGCCGGTGGCGGCGAGCGCGAGCTGCAGGAAGTGGTCGGTCTCGTACAGGTGGCCGCAGCACACCCAGAAGAACGCCACGTTCCCGGCCAGCTCCAGTGCCGCGTCCGGGTCGGCGCCCAGCAGGTACCGCAGGGCCTCGCGGATGTCGTGGTAGAGGCCCTCCAGCCGCGCGTACCAGCTCTGCTGGCGGGAACTGAGCCACTCGTCGCGGGCCAGCCGGGACAGCTCCAGGACCACCCGGGCGTGCCGGGCGGCGAGGTGTTCCTCCTCGCCCAGTTCCCGCAGCCACATCCGGCCGTACTCGCGGATGGTGTCCAGCAGCCGGTGGCGGCCGTCACCGCCCCGGGTGACGACGGACTTGTTGACCAGCCCCGCCAGGCAGGAGCGCAGCTCCTCGGGGTGCAGCGGGCCGCCGGCGCACACCTGCTCGGCGAAGGCCGCGTCGAAGCCGCCGGGGAAGGCGGCCAGCCGGGCCCACAGCAGGCGTTCGGTGGGGCGGCACAGCTCGTGGCTCCAGCCGACCGCGGTGCGCACCGCGCCGTGCCGCGCGGGTCGGCCCGGCGCGGGGACGTCGGGAGGGGGCGGGGTGGGGGCTCCGGCGGCGGTGCGCGGGGCGTGGGGGAGGTCGAGGCCGGAGCGGACCCGGGTGGTGATCTCGGCGAGGCCGTGGTGGCGCAGTTGGGCCGCGGCCAGCTCCAGGGCCAGCGGAACGCCCTCCAGGCGGGCGCACAGGCCTGCCGCGAGGCGCTGCTGGGCGTCGTCCCGTACGGGGGCGCCGACCGCCTCGGCGCGCTGGGCGAACAGCGTCACCGCGTCGGTCGCGGTCTCCAGCGGCGGCACGGTGAGGACCGTCTCCGCGGCCACACCCAGGGCTTCCCTGCTGGTGGTCAGCACCCGCATCCGGGGGCAGTCCGCCAGTAACCGCTCGATCAGGTGACGGCACTGGGGGACGAGGTGTTCACACGAGTCGAGGATCAGCAGCACGGGCCGCTCCGCCACCCAGGCGCACAGCGCGTCCAGCGGCATCCGCGAGGTGTGGTCGGAGAGGCCGAGCGCGTCGGCGACGGTGGCGGCGAGCAGTTCGTCCCCGGGCAGCGGCCACAGGTCGGCCCAGTAGATGCCGCCGTCCGCCTCGGGGGTGCGGGCCGAGGCCGCCCGCAGGGCCAGCCGGGATTTGCCGACCCCGGCGCCGCCCACCAGGGTCACCAGCCGCCGCCGCCCGAGTGCGTCGCGCACCCGCGCCAGTTCGCCCACCCTGCCGACGAACGACGTTGTCTCCTCAGGGATGTTCTTCCGCACGGCTTCAAGTGTTCCCCCGATGCGCGGTCCTGGCGGCCACTTCGCGGTTTTCCGGGGGTGAACCACCGCGCCGCACGGGACTTGCCGAAGTGCTCTGCGGTCAACTCGCAAGCGGTTTACGCTTATTCCACTCGATCGGGTGATGGTGTGGGGGTGGCGCAGCGCCACCCCCAGGGACGCTGCCTATGCTTACGGGCCGATTTCCCGGACTCCTACGGTCAGATTTCCCGGACTCCTACGGTCACAAGGTCATACGCGAGGGCACCGATGGCACCGCACAGGGACGAGAGCGCCCGCACGCTGACATCCGCGGCGGGGGAAGAGCCCCCCGGCGGCACCGTGCGCTCCCGTGCCGGTGCGGACCGGACCGTGGTGGAGCTGAGCGGGGAGATCGACCTGGCCGTCGTCCTGGCCACCACGCCGCAGCTCTACGCCCTCACCGCGGCGCCCGCCCGCCGCCTCGTCGCCGACCTGCGGCCCGTGACGTTCATCGACTGCAGCGGGCTCGCCCTCCTGGTGGACATCCGCTCCCGGGTACTCGCGGGCGGCGGCACCTTCACCCTCGTGTGCGCGGACGCACGCGTGCTGCGGCTGCTGCGCATCACCGGGCTGGCCGACGTCCTGGCACCGGTGCCCACGCTCCCCGGCGAGACGGCCGAAGGCGTCCCCGGGGCCGAGGGGGCCGAGGGGGCCGACGGCGTACCCCCACAGGCAGGGGCCGACCGCGCCCGGTCCCCGCAACAGGAGGCGGGCGGCGTCCTGGCCGGCGAGGGCGCGGACGGCGCCTCACACGCCCAGGGGCGGGAGACCTGACCAGGTCTCCCGCCCCTTCCGCTGGGCAGCCACCCTCGCGGGCCGGCACCGCGGCTACTTCTCCTTGCGCTCCTCGGCCTCGGCGTCGTCCTGCTTGGCCCGCACCTCGGGGTCGAGATCGGCGTCACCGCCGGCGGCCCCCGAGCCGTTCACACTGGTGAGCGGCGCCCGGTCGCTGACCTCGGTGGCGGCCGGCGGCTCGACCAGCCAGTCCGGGTTCGCCTGCCGGTCCCACCAGCGCCAGGCCGCGTACGCGCCGCCCGCCACCAGGCCGACCAGCCCCGCACGCCAGACGAAGCGGCCGGTGCGGGACCTGCGACGGCGCCGGCGCGAGAGCTTCTCGATCTCCTCGGCCGTCACCTGGCCGCGCAGCGCGGCCACCGCGGCGGCGCCGCGCGCCGCCGCCTCCTCACGGGCCGGCGCGGTGGCGGTGCGCACGTCCGCCACCGCGTTCTCGATGCGCGGGCCCGCGTAGTCGGCCGCCTGGCGAGCCGCCTTCCTGGTGCGCTTGGCGGCCCGGCCCGCGGCCTTGTCGACGTCGGCGGGGAGGGCGTCCCACGCCTGCGCGACCCGGGGTCCCACGTAGCTCTCGTAGCCTTCGCGTGCGGTGTGGCGTGCCTGTTCGGCGGCCTTGGCGACCTTGGGCCCCAGCCGCGCGCTCGCCTCCTGTGCGTAACGTGCGGCGGTGTCCTTGGCCTGGCCGGCGTGGGGCTTCACCACCTCCGCTGCGTGGCGCACGTTCTCCTTGGCGGTGCCGGTCGCGGCGCGCACGCTTTCCTTGGCGGTCACGGTTCCTCCTCTTCGGTGGCTCATGACGTGGGGCAGTCTCTCCGAAAACGGAGGACAGGAAGTCGTTTTTCCACCCCTTTCGAAGATCATGCCTGGCAGACCGCTACCGGGTACCCCCGAGTGGGCATCCGGGTCAGCCGACCTTCTCAAGCGTCCGTGGGAGGATCGGGGGAGTCAACGCAGACAGATGGAAGGTAGATCGTGGCCGAGCAGCTCCACGCCACCCTGAAGACCAACCAAGGCGACATCCGGATCCAGCTCTTCCCGGACCACGCCCCCAAGACGGTCAAGAACTTCGTCGAGCTCGCCGAGGGCTCGCGCGAGTGGACGCACCCCGCGACGGGTGCCAAGAGCACCGACCGGCTGTACGACGGCACGGTCTTCCACCGTGTCATCAGCGGCTTCATGATCCAGGGCGGTGACCCGCTGGGCAACGGCACCGGAGGCCCTGGCTACGAGTTCGGGGACGAGATCCACCCCGACCTCGCCTTCACCAAGCCCTACCTGCTGGCGATGGCCAACGCGGGCCCCGGCACCAACGGCTCGCAGTTCTTCGTCACTCTCGCGCCCACCACGTGGCTGACGGGCAAGCACACCATCTTCGGTGAGGTCACCGACGAGGCGAGCAAGAAGGTCGTCGACGCCATCGGCGGCGCCCAGACCAACCCGCGTACCGACCGCCCCGTCAACGACATGGTGATCGAGTCCGTCGTGATCGAGCGCCAGTAGGCGCGCGAGCGGACGCGAGCAGACGCGAGCGCAGGAACCGTACGCCCCACCCGTCCGTACTCAGGGCGGGTGGGGTCGTGCGTGGGGGAGACTTGGAGGGGTGAGCGTGGCGCAGGAAGGACAGCCCGGGGGCGGGATGGGGCCGGGCGGCGGTTTCGGCGGCCAGGGCGGGCAGCAGGGCCCCAAGCACTGTTACCGGCACACCGATCGGGAGACCGGTATCTCGTGCACGCGCTGCGAGCGGCCGATCTGCCCCGAGTGCATGGTGCCGGCCTCCGTGGGGTTCCAGTGCCCCGAGTGCGTCAGATCGGGTGCGGGCACCGGGCACGCGCCGGGCGCGAACCGGCCGCGGACGGTGGCGGGCGGCCGGGTGACGGCGGATCCCCGGCTGGTCACCAAGGTGCTCCTCGGCCTCAATGTGGCGGTCTTCATCGCCGTGCAGGCGGTCGGCAACCGGCTGCTGGACCGGCTGCTGCTGTTCGGGCAGGCGGTCACGGAGCCGTACGGGCCGCTGGAGGGCGTGGCCGAGGGCCAGTGGTGGCGGCTGCTGACCTCGATGTTCCTGCACCAGGAGATCTGGCACATCCTCATGAACATGCTGGGCCTGTGGTTCCTGGGCCCGCCGCTGGAGGCGGCGCTGGGCCGGGTGCGGTTCGTGGGCCTGTACCTGCTCTCCGGGCTCGGCGGCGGCGCGGTCACCTTCCTGCTCGCGTCACCGCAGCAGGCCTCGCTGGGCGCCTCCGGTGCGATCTTCGGCCTGTTCGGGGCGACGGCCGTGCTGATGCGGCGGCTGCGCTACGACATGCGGCCCATCCTGATCCTGCTGGCGATCAACCTGGTCTTCACCTTCACCTGGCAGAACATCGCCTGGGAGGCCCACGTCGGCGGCCTGGTGACGGGCCTGGTACTGGCCTACGCGATGGTGCACGCACCCCGCGAGAAGCGGGCGCTGGTGCAGTACGGGACGGCGGCGCTGCTGCTCGCGGCGATCGTGGTGCTGCTCGTGGTGCGTACCCTCCAGCTCAGCTGAGCCCCGGGTTTTCCACAGCGTGTACGGGATCTTGTGCACGGTGTGGTGCGCCCGCCCGAGATTCGCTCAGGCGTACGTTTCCCTTGGGGTTACTGGCCGAACGGGCCTTCGTACGCCATGCGTCCGGTCACATCGGCGTCAACGCCCTGAAAGTTATCCACAGATCTTGTGAGTTATCCAAGGCTGTGGATCAGCTTGTGGATAACTTTCATTTCCACTGGGTGGAGACGACGAAGCCCGTCGCGATGAAGCCGAAGCCGACCACGATGTTCCAGTTCCCGAGCGCCTCGATGGGCAGCGAACTGCTCGTGACGTAGAACACGACGATCCAGGCGAGTCCGATCCCGAACATCGCCAGCATCAGCGGAGCCACCCAACGGCGCCCACCACCGCGCAGATCGATGTTGGTGGCCTTCTTCTCCGGCGGGGGCGTGAAGTCCGCTTTCTTTCGGATACGTGACTTCGGCACGAGAGACTCTCCTGTCGATGCGCTGCTGACCGCCGCACGGCCCACGGGGACGGTGGTCCGTTAGCGTAGTGCTTTCCCAGGGCGGAGGGAGACAAGGGTACGGTGACCAGAATGCATCTCCGACCTGCCCGGCTGGCCGCCATAGGCGTCTTCGCCCTCGCAGGCCTCATCTTCTGGGTCAGTTTCAACACCGCGCAAGGCACCAACCTGCGCAGCGACTCCTCGATGCTACGGCTCAGCGACCTCATCCAGGAACGCAGCAGACAGAACACCGAACTCGACAGCCAGGCCGCCTCCCTGCGCCGTCAGGTCGACAACCTCGCCCGCCGTGACGACGGCAGCACCGAGGGTCAGGATCGCGAGCTGTCGGACCTGGAGAAGGGCGCGGGCCTGACGAAGCAGAAGGGCGAAGGGCTGACCGTCACCCTCGACGACGCCCCCACCAACGCCACCGCCAAGGTCCCCGGGCTTCCCGACCCCGAGCCCAACGACCTGGTCATCCACCAGCAGGACCTCCAGGCCGTCGTCAACGCCCTGTGGAAGGGCGGCGCCAAGGGCATCAAGGTGATGGACCAGCGGCTGATCTCCACCAGCGCCGTGCGCTGCGTCGGCAACACCCTCATCCTCCAGGGGCGCGTCTACTCCCCGCCCTACACCGTCAGCGCCGTCGGGGACCGCGACGAGCTGCAGCAGGCCCTCCACTCCGCGCCCGCCATCCAGAACTACCTCGAATACGTCGACGCCTACGGCCTCGGCTGGAAAGTCGACGAGCACAAGGCGATGACTCTTCCGGGCTACTCCGGCACAGTGGATCTCCAGCAGGCCCGGCCAGTGGACTGACCACGCCGAGGGTGGGGAGTGAGGCGGGATGGCGTTACGCGCCCTCGTACGGACCCTGAGTGAGACATGCATCACCATCGGCCTCGTGATCGTGCTCTTCGTCGTCTACCTCCTCTACTGGACGGGGCTGCGCGCCGAGCACGCCTCGGACGACGAGATCGCCCGGCTCCACAAGCAGTGGGCCCAGGGCCCCACCGGCAGCGCCCCGGCGCACGAGGGCACCGCGGGCGGCACCCGGGAGGGCGGCCACGACGGCGGCGCCCCGGGCGGCGCCGACGAGCTGGCGGGCGACGGCGGCGCCGGCGAGGCCGACTCCGCGGCCCCGGGCCACCGCGCCGGCGCGTCCTTCGCCGTCATGTACATCCCCCGGTTCGGCGGCGACTGGTCCAAGCCCGTGCTGGAGAACACCGCAACGGCCACCCTGCGCAGGGGCCTCGGCCACTACACCGGCACCGCGGACCCCGGAGACAAGGGCAACTTCGCCGTCGCCGGACACCGCCGCACCTACGGCGACCCCTTCAAGGACTTCCCCCGGCTGCGCCCCGGCGATCCCGTCGTCGTCAACGACGGCGACACCTGGTACACGTACACGATCACCGCGCGGCCCTACCGCACGCTGCCCGGCGACACCGGCGTCCTGAAGGCCGTGCCGGAACCCGTCGACGAGGCCGCCACCCCCTTCCGGCGGTCCGGCCGCTACCTCACCCTCACCACCTGCGACCCGGAATGGGGCTCAAGCCACCGGCTGATCGCCTGGGGACGGCTGGACGCCACCCGGCCCACCGCCGAGGGAAAGCCGGACGCGCTCACCCGCGAAGCCCGCTGAAGCCGTACCCTGGCGCCGTTACTCTGGGGTGGGCCGGAAGGCACGCGTGCCCGAGGCGGCGCGGGAGGAGAGAGGACGGCATCGCGGGATGTACGGCTGGATCTGGCGGCATCTGCCCGGCAACGTGTACGTGCGCATACTCATTTCGACCGTGCTGGTGGTCGGCGTCGTCTTCCTGCTCTTCCAGTACGTCTTCCCGTGGGCGGAGCCCATGCTGCCGTTCAACGACGTGACCGTCGACGGCGCCGCCGAGCCGCTGGGAACCCCGCTCGCCGGAGGTGCCGCGTGAGCGCCCGCATCCTCGTCGTCGACAACTACGACAGCTTCGTCTACAACCTCGTGCAGTACCTCTACCAACTCGGAGCCACCTGCGAGGTCGTCCGCAACGACGAGATCGAGCCCCGGCACGCCGTGGGCCCCTCCGCCGCCCGGGGCGGCGAGGAGGGCGGCTTCGACGGTGTCCTCCTCTCCCCCGGCCCCGGCGCCCCCGAGGACGCCGGCGTCTGCATCGGCATGGTGCGGCACTGCGCCGAACGCGGCCTTCCCGTCTTCGGCGTCTGCCTGGGCATGCAGGCCATGGCCGTCGCCTACGGCGGCGTCGTCGAGAGGGCCCCCGAACTCCTGCACGGCAAGACCTCGGCGGTCTCCCACGCGGACACGGGCGTCTTCACCGGCCTCCCCTCCCCCTTCACCGCCACCCGTTACCACTCGCTGGCCGTACGCCCCGGCACGGTGCCCGACGCGCTGGAGGTCACCGCGTGGACGGCCCCCGGCGGCGAAGCCGTCGACGGAGCCGGACTGGTGATGGGGCTGCGCCACCGCGAACTGCCCGTCGAGGGGGTCCAGTTCCACCCCGAGTCGGTCCTCACCGAAGGGGGCCACCGCATGCTCGCCAACTGGCTGGTGCGGTGCGGCGACACCGGCGCCGTGGAGCGCTCGGCACAGCTGGGGGCACCTCCCGGACGAAGTCTGGGGGAAGGGGTGCCCAGGGCCGTCGGTCTGGGGACGGTCACCGGGTGACGACCGGCCACGGCGAGGGTGCGCGGGGCGCGGGGAGCGCCGAGGGCACCCAGGACGCCGGGGGAGGGCACGGTACGGCGTACGACCCGTACCGTGCGGCCATCGACGCCCTCGACGACCCGCTCAACGACCCGCTGCCGGCCCCGAGACCCCCGGCGGGGGGTCACGCGCCCGAGCCCGCCCCGGAGCCTGTGGCGGAACAGCCCGAGCCCGAGCCCGCAACGGGGGCCGAGGCGGGGCTGTACGGCGCGGTCAGCGGCCGGGACGAGGCGTCGTGGTGGTTCGCCCCGGGACCGGGCGAGCCCGGCGCTGACCCGCATCTCGGCGGCGGACAGCCGCCGTCGCGGCCGCGGCCGCGGCCGCAACCGCCCTCCCAGCCCGGGCCGCCTTCCCAGCCCGGGCCGCCCTCCCAGCCCGGGTCTGGGCGGCAGCCGCTGTCGGGGCCGCCGCAGCCGGATGCCTACGGCCCCGCGGCGCACGGCGGGCCGCCCGCGCCGCCGCCCGGCACGTACGCCCACGCGCCCCACGGCGGCGCCCTCCGCGGCGGGCCCGCGCCGGACGCGGCTTCCGCCCCGCCTCCCGCCCCTGCGGCGCCGGTTGCGCCTGCGGGGCGCGGGCGACCCGCGCCGCGCAGGCCGGACGTGCCGGAGGAGAGACGGGAGGAGGCGCGGGAGGAGGGGCCCAGCACGCTCGGGCTGCGGGCGCCCCGGCGCGAGGGCGGCGGTCCGCCGCGTACCGAACGTCCGCCCGGGCCCTCGCGGTTGGAGGCCCGCAGGGCGGCGCGGGCGCTGAAGCCGGGGCCCGGGATCATCGCCAGCCGCGCCATCGGCGAGGCCTTCATCACCTGCGGCGTGCTGATGATGCTCTTCGTGGTGTACCAGGTGTGGTGGAGCAACGTCCGCGCCAACCAGCAGGCGGGCGGCGCGACCGACAAGCTGCACGAGCAGTGGGACAAGCACCAGCCGGGCAAGGGCGTCGATCCCGAGCGGAAGCCGGGCGCCTTCGAACCCGGTGAGGGCTTCGCCGTCATCCACATCCCGCGGATCGACGTCACCGCCCCCATCGCGCAGGGCGTCTCCAAGACGAAGGTGCTCGACAAGGGCATGGTCGGCCACTACGCCACCGAGCCGTTGAAGACGGCCATGCCGTGGGACCGCAAGGGCAACTTCGCGCTCGCCGGGCACCGCAACACCCATGGCGAGCCGTTCCGTTACATCAACCGGCTGGAGCCCGGCGACGTGGTCGTGGTCGAGACGCAGTCGAAGTACTACACGTACAAGGTCACGCGGCAACTCCCCTCCACGTCCCCGTCCGACACGGGCGTGATCGACCCGGTTCCGCCCAAGTCGGGCTTCCAGGAGCCCGGTCGGTACGTCACCCTGACCACCTGCACCCCGGAGTTCACCTCGAAGTACCGTCTGATCGTCTGGGGCAAAATGGTGGACGAGCGTCCGCGCAGCAAGGGCAAGCCGGACGCGCTCGTCGACTGACACCGGCGGGTGGGGCCCGGCGGAACGACCGGCAACGAGGCGGCGGAGCGGTGGAGGCGGCACAGTGAGCGAGCGCGAGCGGGAGTCCGCGGAGAAGGCCGCGGACCGGGGGGAGCCCGCACAGGCGCCTCAGGAGGACCCCGAGACGCCGGATGAGCTGGAGACTCCCGAGGGGCCGGGCGAGCAGAAGGATGCCGAGGGGCCGGGTGAGCAGGTAAGCCCCGAGGCGTCGGGTGAGCCCGAGGATTCCGGGGTGTCGGACGAGCTCGGGAATTCCGCGGCGTCGGATGAGCGGGAGGGTTCCGGGGCGTCGGGTGAGGGGGCGGCCGGTGGGCCGGTCCGGCGGGGGCGGGTGGCCGTCGCCGTCGGTGTCTTCGGCGAGCTGCTCATCACCGCGGGGCTCGTGCTCGCCCTGTTCGTCGTCTACTCGCTGTGGTGGACCAACGTCCTCGCCGACCGGCAGGCCAAGAAGGAGAGCGACCGGGTGCGGGAGCACTGGGCCGCCGACCGCGGGCCCGGCGACCTCGACACCAGGGACGGCATCGGTTTCCTGCACGTACCGTCGATGTCGGAGAAGGACATCCTGGTCAAGAAGGGCACCGACCCCAAGGAGCTCAACCAGGGCATCGCGGGCTACTACACCAAGCCCGTCACGTCGGCCCTCCCCCAGGACCAGTCGGGCAACTTCTCCCTCGCCGCGCACCGCGACGGGCACGGGGCGAAGTTCCACGACATCGACAAGATAGACAAGGGCGACGCGATCGTCTTCGAGACGAAGAACACCTGGTACGTCTACAAGGTGTTCGAGACGCTGCCGCAGACCTCGAAGTACAACGTCGACGTGCTCGACGCCGTTCCGAAGGGCTCGGGCAAGAAGGAGCGCGGCCGCTACATCACCCTGACGACCTGCACGCCCGTCTACACCTCGAAGTACCGCTACATCGTCTGGGGCGAGCTCGTGCGCACCCAGGACGTCGACGAGGACCGCACGGCCCCCGCGGAGCTTCGCTGACCGCGGGTGGGGGGCTGGTGCCGCCCGCCCTTCCGCCGGATCCTCGCCGCGGTGGGGTGGCAGTCGCGGGGGTGTGCGGGCGTCAGCCCCCACACCCTTGACCGCCGCGACGGCGGGTAACCACCGCGGTGAGGGTCGGGCGGATCAGCCGACGGCCGGCACCGACGCGTTCGGCACCAGCCCAGGGCGCCAGCCCAGGGCACCGGGTCAGTGGTGGCGGCGGCCGAAGTCGCCGAAGATGCCGCCGCCGCCGTCGTCACCCTCGTCGGGCCCTCCCGGGCGCGTCATGATGGTGATCTTGTCGCCCTTCTTGCCCTGCGTGTTGGCCGGCGGGTTGGTGCCCATCACGATCGCGTTGTCGTCCTGGGGTCCCGCCACCTTGTCGACGGAGAAACCGGCGTCCTGGAGGGCGGACTTCGCGTCACCGAGCTTCTGGTTGGTGACGTCGGGCACCGTGGCGGGCTGGTCGTCGGGGGCCTTGGCGACGGTCAGGGTGATCGTCGTGCCCTCGGGCTGCTTGCCCTGGCCGGGGTCCTGGCGGATGACGGTGCCGGCGGACTTGGTCTCGTTCTCCTCCTCGGACTTGGAGACCTTGAAGCCGAGCGACTCGAGCTGCTGCTTGGCCTTGTCGAAGGGCTGGTCGACGACGTTGGGCACGGTCGGCCGGGACTCGGTGGCGACGGTCAGGGTCACCTTGGTGCCCTTCTTGCGCTGTTCACCCCCGGACGGGTCCTGGGAGAGGACGGTGCCGGCCTGCTGCTCGGACTCCTGCTGCTTCTTGCCGACCTTGAAGCCGGCTTCGTTGAGCTTCTGCTTGGCGTCGGCGAAGACCTCGCCCTTGACGTCGGGCACCTCGCGGGGCGCCTGGTCGCGGGGGCCCTTGGACATGATGAGGCTGACGGTGGAGTCGGCGTCGACGCTCTCGCCCATGCCGGGGTCCGTCTTGCAGACGGTGCCCTTCTTCTCGTCGCAGAACTCGCTCTGGCCCTTGGTGGCCTTCAGACCGGTGTTCTCCAGCTGCTGGGTGGCCTCGGACTGGGAGAGGCCGGCGACGTTGGGTACCTCGGCCTGGTTGTCGGGGGAGGCGAACAGCGCCCGTCCGATGAAGATGGCTCCGACGAGGACCAGGATGACGGCGAGCGCCAGCAGGATCGTCGAGAGCGGGTTCTTGCCCTTGCGGCGGCCGCGCTGCTCGTCGTAGTAGCCGCCGTCGTCCGCGCGCATCGGCGGCAGCATGGAGGTCTGCGGCTCCTGGGCGTGGAGCGCCGTGGTCGGCTGGTCCTCCGGGTAGCCGGGGTAGCCGGCGCCCATGGCGGTGGCGGCGACGGGCTGCCCGTCGAGGCAGGCCTCGATGTCGGCGCGCATCTCATCGGCGCTCTGATAGCGGTAGTCCGGGTCCTTGACCAGGGCCTTCATGACGATCGCGTCCGTGGCGGGCGAGATCTCGGGGTCGAAGGCGCTGGGCGGCTGCGGCTCTTCCCGTACGTGCTGGTAGGCGACGGCGACGGGCGAGTCGCCGACGAACGGGGGCCGCACGGTCAGCAGCTCGTAGAGCAGGCAGCCGGTGGAGTACAGGTCGGAGCGCGCGTCGACGGACTCGCCCTTGGCCTGCTCGGGGGAGAGGTACTGGGCCGTGCCGATGACGGCGGCCGTCTGCGTCATCGTCATGCCGGAGTCGCCCATGGCCCGGGCGATGCCGAAGTCCATGACCTTCACCTGCCCCGTGCGGGTCAGCATGACGTTGGCGGGCTTGATGTCGCGGTGGACGATGCCGTTGCGGTGGCTGTACTCCAGCGCCTGGAGGATGCCGGTGGTCATCTCCATGGAGCGTTCGGGCAGCAGCTTGCGCCCGGAGTGCAGGAGCTCCCGCAGGGTGGAGCCGTCGACGTACTCCATGACGATGTAGGGGATGGAGACCCCGTCGACGTAGTCCTCGCCGGTGTCGTAGACGGCGACGATCGCCGGGTGGTTGAGCGAGGCGGCCGACTGGGCCTCACGGCGGAAGCGGGCCTGGAACGACGGATCGCGGGCGAGGTCGACGCGGAGCGTCTTGACCGCGACCGTGCGGCCCAGCCGGGTGTCCTGGGCGAGGTAGACCTCGGCCATGCCTCCGCGGCCGAGCACCGAGCCCAGCTCGTACCGGCCGCCTAGGCGACGCGGCTCTTCCATAGTCTCCAGCCCTCTCCGGTCTTCCGTGCCGCTGCGCGTGGGACTCCCCCGGCTTCCGGCCGGGTGATACCCCCAGGCTTGCGACACGGCGGTGTGCTGCTCGGCATACGGTACCCGCCACTGGTTGCGTGCCTGGTGTGGTCGTGGTGACCGGGCTCACCCGAGGCCGCCGGTCGATGTCACCGCTTCTCGTCGAGGACGGCCTCCATCACGTCCTTCGCGATCGGCGCCGCCAGCTTGCCACCCGCGATGTCGTCGCGGAGTGTGTCGGAACTCTCCACCACTACAGCGACGGCCACAGGAGATCCGTCACTCGTCTTCGCGTACGAAATGAACCAGGCGTACGGGTTGTCCTTGTTGTTCTCACCGTGCTGCGCGGTACCGGTCTTGCCGCCGACAGTGACGTTCGGGATCTTGCCCGCGGTTCCCGTGCCCTTCTCCACGACCGTCTCCATGGCCGACTGGAGCTTCTGGGCGTTCTCCGCCGAGACCGGCTGGCTCAGCTCCTCCGGCTTGGTCTGCTCGACGGTGTTGAGGTTGGGCGCGACGAGCTTGTCCACCATGTACGGCTTCATCAGCTTGCCGTCGTTGGCGACCGCAGAGGCGACCATGGCCATCTGGAGCGGGGTGGCGCGGTTGGAGGCCTGGCCGATACCCGCCTGGGCGTTCTGCGGGCGGGTGTCCTTGGGGTAGATGCTCTTGGCGGGCCGCACCGGGGTGTCCAGGTCCGGGTCGAGCGTGCCGCCCTCGACGTCCTTCTCGAAGCCGAACTTCTCCGCCGTCTTGATCATCTCGTCGTTGCCGAGCTCGTCGGACATCTTGGCGAAGACGGTGTTGCAGGACCACTGCAGCGCCACGCGGATGCTGGCGTCCTCGCACTGCGGGATGTTGCCCTCGTTGCCCAGGTCCTTGCTGGTGTTCGGCAGCCTGTAGGGGTCGGGCGAGTCCGTCTTGGAGTCGATGTCGTAGTCGCCGCTCTCCAGCCCCGCCGCCGCGGTGACGACCTTGAAGGTCGAGCCCGGCGGGTAGGTCTGGCGCAGCGCCCGGTTCAGCATCGGGTCGTCGGGGTTGTTCTTCTTCTGCAGGGCGGTCCACGCCTTGCTGTCCTTGTCGCCGTTGCCGGCGAACGCGGACGCGTCGTAGGAGGGCTTGTTGGCCAGCGCCAGGATGGCACCCGTCGACGGGTCGATCGCGGCGACCGCGCCCTTCTTGTCACCGAGCCCGTCGTAGGCGGCCTTCTGCGCCTTGGCGCTCAGCGTCGTGACGACGTTGCCGCCCTTCTGCGGCTTGCCGGTGACCATGTCGATCGTGCGGTTGAAGAACAGCCGGTCGTCGTCGCCGGTGAGGATGGGGTCGTACAGCTTCTCCAGCTGGTTGGCACCGAACGCCTGCGAGGCGTAACCGGTGACCGGCGCCCACATCTTGCCGTCCTTGTAGGTGCGCTTGTACTTGAAGTCGGTGCCGTCGGTGGCCGCTGACCCGGTGACCGACTTGCCGTCCACGATGATGTTGCCGCGCGGCTGCGCGTACCGGGCGATGGAGACGCGTCTGTTGTCCGGGTCGGTCTTCAACTCGTCGGCCTGGACGAACTGCAGCCAGTTCGTCCGCACGAGCAGGGCCATCACGAGCAGACCGCAGAAGATCGCGATCCGGCGCAGGGGCTTGTTCACGGGCGGACCACCTGAGTCATTTCGGCGTCGGGTGAGGGCGCCGGGGCCGGCGCGGGGCGGCGGGCTGTGTCGCTGACGCGCAGCAGAATGCCGATCAGCGCCCAGTTGGCGATCACGGAGGAGCCGCCGGAGGCCAGGAACGGCATCGTCATACCGGTCAGCGGGATCAGGCCCATGACGCCGCCGGCGACGACGAAGACCTGGAGCCCGAAGGCGCCGGAGAGGCCGACGGCCAGCAGCTTGCCGAACGGGTCGCGGGCGGCGAGCGCCGTACGGACGCCGCGCTCGACGATCAGCCCGTACAGCAGCAGGACGGCCATCATGCCGGTGAGGCCGAGTTCCTCGCCGACCGTGGCGAGGATGAAGTCGGAGTTGGCGGCGAAGCCGATCAGGTCGGAGTTGCCCTGGCCCCAGCCGGTGCCGAGCACCCCGCCCGAGCCGAACGCCCACAGCGCCTGGGCGATCTGGTCGCTGCCGGTGGCCTGGATGACCTCCTGCGAGAAGGGGTGCAGCCAGGCCTGGACGCGGTCTTGCACGTGCGGTTCGAACGTGGCCACGAGGGAGGCGCCGCCGGCCGACAGGAGCAGGCCGAAGACGATCCAGCTGGTCCGCTCGGTGGCGACGTACAGCATGATCACGAAGAGGCCGAAGAACAGCAGCGAGGTGCCCAGGTCGGTCTCGAAGACCAGGATCATCAGGCTGAGGCCCCAGATCACCAGGATCGGCCCCAGGTCGCGCCCGCGCGGCAGGTACAGGCCCATGAAGCGGCGGGAGGCCAGCGCCAGGGCGTCCCGTTTCACCATCAGATAACCCGCGAAGAAGATCGCGATGATGATCTTGACGAACTCACCCGGCTGGAGGTTGATCGGGCCGATACTGACCCAGATCCGCGCGCCGTTGACCGGCTTGAAGAAGACCGGCAGCACCAGCAGCACCAGGCCGACGGCCATGGAGATGTACGTGTAGCGCTGCAGCACCCGGTGATCCTTGAGGAACAGCAGGATCGCCACGAACAGCGCCAGCCCGATAGCCGAGTACAGCAGCTGCTTGGGGGCGTCGGGGGTGAACGAGCCGAAGAGGTTCTCGGCGCGCTGGTGCAGCCGCTCGGACTGGTCGAGACGCCAGATCAGCACCAGACCCAGGCCGTTGAGCAGCGTGGCCAGCGGCAGCAGCAGCGGATCGGCGTAGGGCGCGTAGCGGCGCACCACCAGGTGCCCCACACCGGCCAGCAGCACCATCCCGAAGCCGTAGCCGAGCATGCCCGAGGGCAGCTTGTCGTTGATCGCCAGACCCACGTTGGCGTACGCGAAGACCGGGATCAGCACGGCGAAGACGAGCATCGCCAGCTCCGTGTTGCGGCGGCTCGGCAGGCCGCCGGAGGACACGGTGGTGTTGCTGCCCGTGGTGGTGGTGAGGTTGCTCATGCCTGTGCCGCCCCCTACGGCGCGGTGCACTGCTTGGCCAGATCCTGCTGCTCCTTCGTGAGCTTGGGGCTCGGCGACGGAGCGTCGGAGGCGGCGCCAGTGGTGTCGTGGGTGGAGCCGGAGGTGAAGGCGGTGTGGGTGGCCGCGCCGACGCCGGCGTTCCCCTTGTCCGCGCCGGCGTTGCCGGTCCCGGTGCCGACCCCGCCGCCTGTGGTGGCGTCACCGGGCCGGTTCTGCTCGTCCTTGCGCTGCTTCTCGGACTTGTCGGAACCCTTGCCGCCCTTGTCCTCCTTGTCCCCCTTGTCGGAGTTCTTGGGCTGCTTCTTCTGCTCGGCGACGATCCGGCAGACCTCGGCCTGCTCGCCCAGTTCGGTGAGCTTGTCCTTGGCCTCGCCCCGGTCGTTCAGCGCGATGGTCTCCTCGACCTGGCTGCGCTGGAAGACCGGCAGGTACTTGAGTTCGACGTCGGGGCGGTCCTCGTCGACCTTGTGCAGCGAGACACCGGCCAGCTCCTGGCTGATGCCGCGGTAGAGCGCGACGTGATCACCGTTGGCGCCCACGTAGTACTGCGTCTGCGTCCAGCGGTAGCCGCCGTACAGACCGCCGCCCACCACGGCCAGCGCCAGGACGATCCACAGCGAACGCTTGATCCACCTGCCCTTGCCGCCCTTGCCCGGCTTGGTGAAGTCCTCGTCGGCGAACGGACCGAACGCGCCCGCGGGCGCCGCCGGATCGCCGCTCGGCGGTCCGAACCCCTCCGGGGCGCCCGGCTGCCCCTGCGGGGGCACACCCTGGCCGCGGCCCAGCTCGGCGGCGCGGGCCGCCGGAGTGCTGCCCAGCGCGCCGCCCGCCAACTGCTGCTGCGTCTCGGCGACCGCGCCGACGATGACCGGGGTGTCGTTGAGCTGGGTGTGCAGCGTGTCCTCGTGGTCGACATCCAGGACGTCGGCGACGATGCAGGTGATGTTGTCGGGGCCACCGCCGCGCAGCGCGAGCTGGATCAGCTCCTGCACGGTGTCCTGCGGGCCGTGGTAGCCGGCCAGCGTCTCCTCGATCGTCTGGTGCGAGACGACGGCCGACAGCCCGTCGGAGCACAGCAGGTAGCGGTCCCCCGCGCGCACCTCGCGGATCGACAGATCGGGCTCGACGTGGTCACCACTGCCCAGCGCGCGCATCAGCAGCGAGCGCTGCGGGTGCGTGGTGGCCTCCTCCTCGGTGATGCGGCCCTCGTCCACCAGCCGCTGCACCCAGGTGTGGTCCTGCGTGATCTGGGTGAGCTGCCCCTCGCGCAGCAGATAGGCCCGCGAGTCGCCGACGTGGACCAGCCCGAGGCGCTGCCCCGTCCACAGCAGGGCCGTGAGCGTCGTGCCCATGCCCTCCAGCTGCGGGTCCTCCTCGACCATCAGCCGCAGCTGATCGTTGGCGCGCTGCACCGTGGTGCCGAGCGAGGTGAGGATGTCCGAGCCGGGAATGTCCTCGTCGAGCTGGACCATGGCGGAGATCACCTCCGAGGAGGCGACCTCGCCGGCGGCCTGGCCGCCCATGCCGTCGGCGACCGCGAGCAGCCGGGGACCGGCATAGCCGGAGTCCTCGTTGTGCTCGCGGATCATGCCGTCGTGTGATCCGGCGGCAAAGCGCAGTGACAGGCTCATGCGCACCTCGCCCGTCGGCTCCGGGTACATCCGCACGGTGCCCACCCTCCGGTCGTCATGTCGGTACTACTTCCGCAGCTCGATGACCGTCTTGCCGATGCGGATCGGCGCTTCGAGCGGGATCGGCGTCGGTGTGGTGAGCCGGGTGCGGTCGAGATACGTGCCGTTGGTCGACCCGAGATCCTCGACGATCCACCTGCCGTCACGGTCCGGGTAGATCCTGGCATGCCGCGAGGACGCGTAGTCGTCGTCCAGCACGATCGTGGAGTCGTGCGCGCGGCCCAGGGTGATCGTCTGCCCCTGGAGCGCCACCGTCGTTCCCGTGAGCGACCCCTCGGACACCACGAGCTTGGTGGGGGCGTTGCGGCCCGCGCCGCGCCCGCGCCGGCCGCCACCCTGCTGCGGTGGCTGCTGCGGCTGTGCCCGCTGAGCGGGACGCTGGTCGGCGCGACGGGTGGTGCGCTGCGTCACCCTGGTGCCGAACAGGTCACTCCTGATGACCTGGATGGACACGATGACGAACAGCCACAGTACGGCGAGAAACCCCAACCGCATGACCGTGAGGGTCAGCTCTGACATTGCCCCCGCTTCACCCTTCGGCTTGCCGGTAAATGATCGTCGTACTGCCCACGACGATGCGTGAGCCGTCGCGGAGCGTAGCGCGCTGTGTGTGCTGTCCGTCCACCACGATGCCGTTCGTGGAGCCCAGATCCTGGATGGAGGAGGGGCTGCCCGCGCGGATCTCGCAGTGCCGGCGCGAGACCCCGGGGTCGTCGATCCGCACGTCGGCCTCCGTGCTGCGGCCCAGCACCAGCGTCGGACCCGAGATCTGGTGGCGGTTGCCGTTGATCTCGACCCAGCGCCGCGTCTCGGTGCCCGGCAGCGGCCCCGCCGCACCGGCGGGACCCGGCGCGTACGGCGGCGGGGAGGAGGGCGCGGGAGGCGCCGACGGCGGCGCGGAGGAGGGGCGGGGCGGGTAGCCGTAGCCGCCGTTCCCCGCGGCACCGGGCCGGTCCGGAGCGCGCTGGGCCTGGGCGGGCTGCGGCTGGGAGGTGCTGGAGGCGAGAGTGCGGCTGCGCACCCGGTACAGGCCGGTGTCCAGATCGTCGGCCTTCTCCAGATGGACCTTGATCGGCCCCATGAACGTGTAGCGCTGCTGCTTGGCGTAGTCCCGCACCATGCTGGCGAGTTCGTCCCCGAGCTGGCCCGAGTAGGGGCTCAGCCGCTCGTAGTCGGGCGGACTCAGCTCGACGATGAAGTCGTTGGGGACGACCGTGCGCTCTCGGTTCCAGATCGTGGCGTTGTTGTCGCACTCGCGCTGGAGGGCGCCCGCGATCTCGACGGGTTGCACTTCGGACTTGAACACCTTCGCGAAGGTGCCGTTGACGAGGCCTTCGAGCCGCTGCTCGAACCGCTTCAGAACTCCCACGACGCACCTCCTTCCCAGATGCTCTCGGACCTAGCCGACCGGGTCGGCCTCCAGTCCGCTTCCCAGTGTCCCCCCGAGTACGGGCACAGTGCTCCTGCGGTACTGCTTACTGATCGTATCCACGCGCGGGGAAATCGACTGGTTCCCCAGTGGGGCCCGGTGCTCAAGTGTTGCCCCTCACAGTGGTTCGCGCGCGGCCCCCGCCCACAGTTGTCCGTACCGCCCTACAGCGTCGCATGGATCGGGGGGTTCTCGTACTGAGTCCCGCACCGGCCGCGCCAGGGCCGCGCCATGGCCGCGCCAGGGCGGCGGCCGGGTTGTGCCGTGGGGTGACGGGTTGTGCCGTGGGGTGACGGCGTGTGGCGTGGTGTGGCGGGGTTGTGCCGTGCTCGCGTCCTGGTCGGGAGCGTGCCGCGCCGTGGCGGGGGGCGTGCCGGGCCGTGGCTGGGAGCGCGCGCCGTCTGGGCAGGAAGCGTGCCGCGTCCTGGTTGGGGGGCGTGCGCTGTCAGGGCGGGAAGCGTGCGGGGAGAGGCGGAGGACGGGTCGGGAGGGGGCCCGAATACGGATGTGAATCCACCCCGCTCGACGTGCTAATCTTCTGGATGTCGGCAGGCGCCCGCACCGGACGAGCCGGCAACACCCAATGCGCGGGTGGCGGAATAGGCAGACGCGCTGGATTCAGGTTCCAGTGTCCGAAAGGACGTGGGGGTTCAACTCCCCCCTCGCGCACACAGAGACGAAGGCCTCATCGGGAACCCGATGAGGCCTTCGTCGTATGAGCTCCATGGCCGTCGAGCCGGTCGTTCCCGTCGAGCGGGTCGTTTCCGTCGAGCGGGTCGTGCCTGCCGACGGGTTGGGCCTCGTTGGCGGGTTGTGCGTGCCGACGGGTTGTGCCTGTCGAGTGGGTCGCGTCTGTCGGAGTCGGCCCGTGTCGGGTCGGTCACATGCTTCGGAGGGGCGCGTGTTCCGGGCCGGTCCCCTGCTTCGGTCGGTGTGGGCGTGCGCGAACGGAGCGTGCGGGCCGCATGTGCGGTTGCACGCTCCGTGTTGACGGGCCGGGGTACCGGTCGGCCGGCTGCTCGGCCTGGGGGTCAGGGAGCCAGGCGCCCTGACTCCACCAGGAGGGCGGGAGGGGCAGCCGACCGTTCGGTGGGGTGCATGCGGGCCGATCGACCGCTCAGTTGGCGAACCGGGCCGCCAGCGCCTTGCCGCGCAGCTCCGCCGCCTCGTGGGCCTGGGCGCGGGAGGCCTTCGCCATGTCCACCAGGTCCGCCATGGCCGGGTTGCCCTCGGCCAGCGTGAGTTCCGGGACGATGTACTCCGCGTCCAGACCGAAGCCCGACTCCCCCAGAACCTTGTCCAGGTAGGTCAGCACGAACTCGAAGCTCTCGCGGGGGGTGCCCGGACCGTAGCCGCCGCCGCGGCTGGCCACGACGGTGGCCGGCTTGCCCGCCGCGGTCCTGGTGGGCGAAGCGGTGGTGCGGCCCATGACGATCACGTGGTCCAGCCACGCCTTCAGCGTGGAGGGAATCGTGTAGTTGTACATCGGGGCGCCGATCAGCACCGCGTCCGCCTGCTCGAACTCGCTCGTCAGCTCGTCACGGAGCTTGAAGGCCTCGGCCTGCTCGGGGGTGTGCTCCGCGGGGGCGACGAAACCCGCCACGGCGGCCGGACCCTCCAGGTGCGGCACCGGGTCGGTGCCCAGGTCGCGGTAGATCACCTTTCCGTCCGGGTGCTCGGCCTCCCAGGCCTTGCGGAAGGAAGCGGCGACGTCACGGGAGACCGAGGCCTCGTGCGGATGCACGGACGAGTCGATGTGGAGGAGGGTGGCCATGGAGAGCTCCTAGTGCTTCGTAAGCTGAGGTAAGTTTCCGCGTAACTATGTATAGCACAGTCACTTACTTTTCTGCACCACCTTGTGTGGGCGCAGTACGATGGAGCCATGTCAGAGCCTGGAAAGCTCGATCTTCCGCCCCCGCCCCCAGCCCCGGACCCCGACCCGACCCTGGACCGCTCGGCCGCGGCCGCCTGCACCGAGCCGGAGAGCGCCATCACGCGCGTCTTCCACCTGCTGGGCAAGCGCTGGACGGGGCTGATCCTGGCCGCGCTGATGAGCGGCCCGGGACACTTCGCCGAACTGCGCCGCGCCGTGCCCGGCATCAGTGAGCGCATGCTCTCCGACCGGCTGACCGAACTCGCGGCGCTCGGTCTCGTCTCCCGCGCCGTCCAGGAGGGGCCGCCGCTGCGGGTCAGCTACAGCCTCACCGACTCCGGCCACGCCCTGCGGCCCGCCATGGTCGAGCTCACCCGCTGGGCCGACTCCCACCTGACGGAAACCGGGAACCGCTGCCCGGACGCGTTCCGCGAGTGAGGCCGCGTGCGGCGGTCGTAGGGTGGACGCGATGAACGCCAACTCCCCCGCGCAGGCGAACGAGGACCCTCCGCACTCGAGCGAGGACACCTCGCAGGTGAACCCGGATCCGGTGCGTACGGACGCGGATGCGTCGCGTATGGACGCGGATGCGTGGCGTACGGATGCGGGTGCGGATGCGGATGCGGATGCGGATGCGGCGGAGAGTCCCATTCGTGAAGAACCCACTCGTGAAGAACCCCCACGTGAGGAACCGGGAACCGAGCGGCTGGAGAAGGCCGTCCGCGCCGCGGAGCACGCGCTGATCGAGTACGAGATCGCCGTCGAGACCTTCCGGGTGGAGGTCGAGAACTTCTCCCGGCTGCACCACCAGCGGCTGGGCCCCGTCTACGCCCGCCTCGACGAACTGGACGCGCAGATCGCCGAGGCGATCGCCGCCCGCACCGGCGACCCGGACGACATCCGCAAGGCCGACGAGAAGCGCGGCGCCGTGCTGCCCATGCCCGAGGTCGAGGAGCTCTTCTTCGGCTGGATCGACTCCAGCGGCATGCTCCCCGAGGCCCAGGCGATGCTCAACGAGCAGCCCGTCAGCCCGCCCAGCCGGGTGCGGCCCAGCGAGGAGGCCCGCAAGGCCTACCGCGATCTCGTCCGCAAGGCGCACCCCGACCTCACCCAGGACGAGGCCGAACGCGAGCGCCGCGAAGCCTTCCTCGTACGGGTGAACAAGGCGTACGCGGACGGTGACGCGACCGCGCTCGCCGCGCTCGCCGAGGAGTGGGAGGCGGGTCCGCTCCCTGAGCCGCTGGTCGAACTGCTGCGCAGCGAAGAGCTGTATGCCCGTCTGGAGTGGCTGGCCCAGCGCAAGGAGGTGCTCGCGCAGATGGCCGCCGAACTGGAGGAGAGCGCGATCGGCGCCATGCTGAAGCTGGCCCCCGACGACCCCGACACGCTGCTGGAAGAGATCGCCGAGCAGCTGCTCGGACAGGTGTCGGAACGCGAGAGCGAACTCGCCCGGTTGCGGGAGTCGTGAGCGTGCCGCCCACGCGCGGCAGCAGCGAGCGCGCTCTCCCAGCCAGTTCTGCCGGGCCTGTCGGCTCTGCCGGGCTTGTCGGCTCCGCCGGCCCCCCCGGCTCGGCCGGCTTGGACCGTCCGACGGAACGCTGATCAGCGCGCCCACCCGCCCGTAAACGCCGACGAACCACAAGGAACGCCCGAAAAATCCGGGCCAGGGAGAACAGGGAGACCAGGGGATGAACGCCCTTCCCGGACAGGTACCGCAGATCGACGCCGCCTCCGTGCCGTCCGAGGCGCTGCTGCTCGACGTCCGTGAGGACGACGAGTGGGCAGCCGGACGTGCCGAGGGCGCGTTGCACATTCCGATGAGCGAATTCGTCGCCCGCCAGGGCGAGCTGACCGAACGACTGGGTGAGAGCGAGCGCGTGTACGTCGTCTGCCGGGTCGGCGGACGTTCGGCCCAGGTCGCCGCCTACCTCGCCCAACAGGGGGTGGCCGCCGTCAACGTGGACGGCGGCATGCTCGCCTGGGAAAGCGCCGGACGCCCCCTGGTGGGTGACAACGACCCCGCCTTCGTCGCCTGACGACCCTTCCGTCGGCCAGGGGTCGGCTTCGCGCGGCTCAGGGCGGCGCAGGGGCGGCTCAGGGCGGCTCAGGCCGGTTCCTGGGCGGCCAACAGCTCGCCCAGCGCCTCCTCGTGGGCCGCCGCCGAACCGTAGGACAGCTCCCACTGCTTGGCCCAGGCATGGAAGCGGTGCAGCGGATAGTCGGTGTCGGCGCCCATCCCGCCGTGCAGGTGCTGTGCCGTCTGCACGAGGCGACGGACCCCGTCCGATGCCCACATCTTGGCGACCGCCACCTCCGCCGGATCGAGCCGCCACGCCGCCTGCCACAGCGTCGCTTCCATCGCGCGCAGGTCGATGTAGCGATCGGCGGACTGTACGGCCACCGCCTGGAACGTGGCGACGGGGAACCCGAACTGCTCGCGTCCGCTGACGTACGCGCTGGTCATCTCCAGCACCTTGCTGCCCAGCCCGAGCGCCAGCGCGCAGGTGCCCGTGGTCAGCAGGCGCTGGAGGTGGGCCGGGGCTGCGGCGTCCTCGATCACGTCATCGGCCGTTACCCGCACGGCGTCCAGCCGCAACCTGGCGTAAGGCTCGCCGTTGGTGGACGCCTGCTCGTCCAGGGTGACGCCGCCCGAGGTGGCGCCCGGAGCGAGGACGGCCAGCAGCGGCCGGCCGTCCGCCGTGTGCGCGGGGACGACGATCAGGTCAGCCGTCCGTCCCCAGGGCACGGCTGTCTGCACCCCTTCCAGCACCCAGCCGCGGCCCTCTTCTCCCTCCTCGTCCGAGAAGGGCCGCGCCGAGACGGCGAGTTCCGGCCGTTCGTGCCCGCTCGCCCCCTGGCCGGCGACGGTCAGCGCCAGTTCGCCGCGTGCGATGCGGGGGAGCAACCTGGCGCACAGCTCTTCACCGCCGTACTCGGCCAGGGTGAGTGCCGCCGCGCCGGTCTCCACCAGGGGTACCCGGGCCAGCACCCGGCCTGCCTCGCGCAGCACCAGGCACAGCGCCACCGCGTCCAGCCCCGCGCCGCCGTGCCGCGCAGGCACGGTGAGACCGAGGAGGTCGGCCTGGGCGAGCCGGCCCCACAGGTCGCGGTCGAAGTCGTCGGCGACCGCTCCGGGTGACAGCGCCGGACTCGGCACGGCGTCGACCGCCACGTGCGCGAAGACTCCCTTCGCTGCCTCGCGAGCCGCCTCCTGCTCCTCACTGAACCCGAAGTCCATGCCGCACCGCCCTCTGGCCGACGCCCGTAGCTGATGGGCCGTCAGGTTACGACGAGTGCGCGCCGTTAGCCAGAGGGACCAAGGGGGGGAGCAGGGCGGAACGAGAGGAAGCAGGGGGCATGGGAACCCGAGGAACCAGGGGAACACGGCCAGGGGGAACCGAGGGGCCAGCGGGAAGAGGCTGCCCGCCTCTGGCCGTCACCCGTCGAAGTCGAGGGCCACCTCCCGGGTGGTCGGGTGGGACTGGCAGGCCAGGACGTAGCCCGCCTCGATCTCCTCCTCTTCCAGGGCGAAGTTGCGGTCCATCGTGACCTGGCCGTCGACGAGGCGGGCCCGGCAGGTTCCGCACACGCCGCCCTTGCAGGCGTAGGGCGCGTCGGTGCGGTTGCGCAGGACCGTCTCCAGCAGGGTCTCCCCCTCACGGGCGGACCAGCTGCCACCCCGGCCGCCGAGGGTGGCGTTCACGGTTGCGGAGCCGGCGATCGCCGCGGACGCTCCCTTCGCGGACCGGGGTGCGGAGCCGGTGACCGCGCCGTTCGCGCCGACCCTGTCACCCGACTCGTCCGCTTCGTCCGCGTGGAAGATCTCCTGGTGGACGCGCGTGCGCGGGACTCCCAGTGTGCGCAGCGCCTTGGCCGCGCCGTCGACCAGACCCAGGGGGCCGCACAGATACCAGCCGTCCATCTCGCGCACGCCGGGAGGTGACAGGAGTGCGGGCAGCAGCGCGGTCAGCCGGTCGCGGTCGAGGCGGCCGGAGGGCAGACCGCTGTGCTGCTCCTCGCGGGAGAGGGCCGTGACCAGGTGAAAGCGGTCGGGATAGCGGTCCTTGAGGTCGGCCACCTCTTCCAGGAACATCGTCGAGTCCGCCGTCCGGTCGCTGCGTATCAGGCAGAACCGGGCCTCGCTCTCCCTTTCCAGCAACGTGGCGGCGATGGAGAGGACGGGTGTGATGCCGCTGCCGCCGACGACAGCGGCGAACCGTCCCGGTCGCGGCGCGAGGACGAAACGTCCCGTCGGTGGCAGCGCCTCGACCGTGCCGCCCTCGGTCAACTCCTTGAGGGCGTAGGTGGAGAACTCGCCGCCCTCCACCAGCCGGATACCGACCCGCAGTGTGTCGGGCCGGGAGCGGGCGGGGGCGCACAGCGAGTAGGTGCGGCGGATCTCCTCCCCGTACTCGGTCACCCGCCGCAGCGCGATGTGCTGGCCCGCGGCGTAGCCGTAGGTCTCGCGCAGCTCGGGTGGGACGGCGAGGGTGAGGGCTGCCGCGTCGTCGGTGAGACGTTCGATCGACTGGACGCGCAGCGGGTGGAAGACCGGCACCCCTCACACCTCCTTGAAGTGGTCGAACGGCTCCCGGCAGCTCTCACAGCGGCGCAGGGCCTTGCAGGCCGTGGAGGAGAACCGGCTCAGCTCCGTCGTCTCGGCGGAGCCGCAGTGCGGGCAGTGGACGGGGCCGGGGCCGGGGGCGGACGTGGGCCCACGCTCTTCCTGGGCGCCGGGCCGGACGCGGTGGGTGGGGGAGAGACCCACCAGAACGGGTCCGCGGGTGCGGGCGCCCTCCCGTGGCGGCGCGACGCCGTACGCGGCGAGCTTGCGGCGGCCCTCCTCGGTGAGGTCGTCGCTCGACCAGGGCGGGGTGAGCACGGTGCGGACCTCGACCCGCTCGGCCCCGGCCTCCCGGAGCGCCCCCTCGATATCGGTGCTCATCGCCTCGATCGCGGGGCACCCGGTGTAGGTCGGAGTCAGCTCGACCAGGACGTGGCCGGGCTCGGGTTCGGTCACCCGCCGCAGCACGCCCAGCTCGGCGAGCGTGACCACCGGCAGCTCGGGATCGGGCACCGCGCCCGCCAGCTCGGCGAAGGAGAGGGAGCGAGAGCGGGAGGGGGGGTGGGAGTGGGAGTGGGAGGGCGGGCCGGCGGTCGGGTCGTGGGGGGGATGTCCCGTCACCATGTCGCCCCCGGGTGGCTGCGGTGCAGGTGCTGCATCTCGGCGAGCATCCGGCCGAACGGCTCGGTGTGCACTCCTTGGCGGCCCGCCCCGGCCGACCAGGCGCCGTGGCGCGGACTGTCGGGCACCGCCAGCCCCGCCTGCCCGAACACCTCGCGGATGCCGGCGTCCCACTCCTCCTCCAGATCCGCCCAGCGGACGTCCAGCCCCTCGACCGGCTCGAACAGCTCACCCGTGTACCTCCACAGCGCGTCGACGGCGCGTTGGGTGCGGGCGTGGCTCTCCTCCGTGCCGTCACCCAGGCGCAGCGTCCACTGCTCGGCGTGGTCACGGTGGTAGGCGACCTCCCGCACCGCCTTGGCGGCCAGCGGGAGCGAGGTGGCCAACTGGGCGTAGAGCGGCTGCTGGTAGGTGGAGAAGAACAGCTGGCGGACGAGGGTGTGCGCGAAATCCCCGTTGGGCTGCTCCACCAGCTGGCAGTTGAGGAAGGCCCGTTCCTCCCGTAGGTAGGCGATCTCATCCTCGCTGCCGAGCACGTCGGCCAGTTCGGCGTACAGTGCACGGGCCTGGCCCAGCAGGTCCAGCGCGATGTTGGCCAGCGCCACCTCCTCCTCCAGCACAGGGGCGTGGCCCGCCCATTCGCCGAGGCGGTGGGAGAGGATCAGCGCGTCGTCCCCGAGGGGGAGAGCGGCGAGGGTGGCAGGGGGCGTGGTGGCGCTCACAGGTTCCGCACCCCTTCCGGGACCTCGTAGAACGTCGGGTGACGGTAGGGCTTGTCGGCCGCGGGGGCGAAGAAGGGGTCCTTCTCGTCGGGTGAGGAAGCGGTGATCTCACGGGAGGGGACCACCCACAGGGAGACACCTTCGGAGCGGCGGGTGAACAGGTCCCGCGCGTTGCGGAGAGCCATCTGGGCGTCCGGGGCGTGCAGGCTTCCTGCGTGGGTGTGCGAGAGGCCGCGCCTGCTGCGTACGAAGACCTCCCACAGAGGCCAGTTGGCGCTCATGAGCTGTGCTCAACTCCTCGCTGTGCGGGTTCGTCTGCTCGGGCCTGCTGTGCGGGTTCGTTTGCTCGCGTTTGCGGGTCGCGCTCGGTTGTGCGGGGCTGCGGGGTGGGTTCGTCCGTGTGCGGCTGCGGACCGTGCTCGGATGTGTGGGGCTGCCGGCTCTGCTCGGCTGGGCGGGTCGGTGGCTCGGTGCCGGCGGCCGGAGGCGCGGGGTCAGGTGCCGTCCTTCGGGCCGCCTGCTTGGCGGCGTGGGCGGCCGCCGCCTCGCGGACCCAGGCGCCGTCCTCGTGCGCCGCGCGACGCCGGTGCAGCCGCTGGTCGTTGCACGGCCCGTTGCCCGCAAGGACGTCGCGGAACTCCTGCCAGTCGATCGCACCGAAGTCCCAGTGCCCCCGCTCCTCGTTCCAGCGCAGCTCGGGGTCGGGGAGGGTGAGGTCGAGAGCCTCGGCCTGGGGGACGCAGATGTCGACGAAACGCTGCCGCAGCTCGTCGTTGGAGTGCCGCTTGATCTTCCACTCCATGGACCGGGCGCTGTGTGCGGACTCCTCGTCGGGCGGGCCGAACATCATCAGCGAGGGCCACCACCAGCGGTCCACCGCGTCCTGCGCCATCGCGTGCTGTGCCTCGGTGCCGCGGGAGAGGGCCAGCAGCAGCTCATACCCCTGACGCTGGTGGAAGGACTCCTCCTTGCAGATACGCACCATGGCGCGGGCGTAGGGGCCGTAGGAGCAGCGGCACAGCGGCACCTGGTTGGTGATCGCCGCGCCGTCCACCAGCCAGCCGATCGCGCCGACGTCGGCCCAGGTCAGGGTGGGGTAGTTGAAGATGGAGGAGTACTTCTGGCGGCCGGCGTGCAGCTTGTCGAGCAGCTGCTCGCGTCCCGTGCCCAGCGTCTCGGCCGCGCCGTAGAGGTAGAGGCCGTGGCCCGCCTCGTCCTGCACCTTGGCCATCAGGATCGCCTTGCGGCGCAGGGACGGCGCGCGCGTGATCCAGTTGGCCTCCGGCTGCATACCGATGATCTCGGAGTGGGCGTGCTGGGCGATCTGCCGGACGAGCGTGGCGCGGTAGGCGTCCGGCATCCAATCGCGCGGCTCGATGCGTTCCTCGGCGGCGACGGCCGCGTCGAAGGCGGCCTGGAGCGCGGCCTCCTCCTCGGGCGAGGCGCCACCCGGCGCGGACCCCGCGGGGTCCTTCCCCTCCCCGGCCCGCCGGCTGAGCGGCGGCGTTGTCACCGATGACATGCGAGCCCCCTGATTTCTCGGCGCCGGTGTTTTCCGGCGCGATCCCCGGTCGGTCGGCCGACTGGCCAGCAGGCCGACCGCCTGACCAGCCAGCTTGCCGACTGATCAGGCTGCGGCACGCTACCGACCGACCGATCGTTCGGTTCAAGAATGAGCGCGGCTCACCAAGCTGTCAAGAGCAGCCCGGGCCGCCTGTGGACAGCGAATGGCACGGACCCTCGGGCGGGGCTCCCCCGCACCAGTAGTCTCTGAGAGTCTTCGAGGCGGACCGGTCCAGGCATGGGCATGGCATTGAAGGAATGGGGAGCAGGGAGGGCATGGAGCCAGCAGCGCACCAGGTGCCCGGGGCGGACAGCGCGGGGGAAACGGGGGACGCGGGGGGAAGAGACGGCATGCGGGGCATCGCCGCGCTCTCGTTGCCCGCGCGGATCTTCGTCTCGATAGCCGTGGCCGTCGTCACCGTCGGAGTCGCGTTCCACGTGGCGATGGTCTTTTTGCAGACGGCACCGGACAACACGGTCAGCAAGCGGCACGCGGAGGTCGTGGACTCCTACGTCTACCCGGAGTTCGAACGCAACTGGAAACTCTTCGCACCCAACCCTCTCCAGCAGAACGTCGCCGTGCACGCGCGGGCGCGCATCGCTGCGCCCGACGGCAGCACGAAGATCACGGGCTGGGTCGACCTCAGCGCCATGGACGGTGCGGCCATCGACGGCAACCCGGCGCCCAGCCACACCCAGCAGAACGAGTTGCGCCGCGCCTGGGAGTTCTACGCCGACAACCATGACGAGAAGGGCAAGCCCTACGGACTGCGCGGCCGGCTCTCCGAGCAGTACATCAAGCGGATCGTGATGCTGCGCTTCGGTACGGAACTGAACGGCGGCAGCGTCGAGCGCATCCAGGTGCGCGCCGTGGTCACTCCCGTCGCACCGCCCGAGTGGAGCGACGAGAAGACCGACAGCAAGACCGAGTACTCGGTGCAGCCCTGGTGGCAGGTCACCAGCGCCGACCTGCCGGGAGGTGCCAAGTGACAAAGGACGTCACGGGAGAGGGACGGTACGTGGCCTCCGGCGCAGACGTGCCGTCGTCCGTCTCGGGCTCAGAGCCGGGCGCAGGCCCGGGATCGGGCCCGGGCTCGCGAGCGAACCCGGGTTCGGGCTCCAGCCGGGGCTCGGGGTCGCGGTTCCAGGGGCCCCGGGTGCGGGTCGAGCGCTGTGTCTCGCGCGGGCTGAGCAAGGTCACCGGGTACGCGCTGGGCCCCTACCAGACGGCGATCGTGCGCATCGGGTTCGGCGCGGCCTGGCTGTTCTTCCTGTTGCGGGAGTGGCCGCACCGGCACGAGCTCTACGGCCCCGCCGGCCCCTGGAGCTTCGGGCTCGGCAAGCAGCTGATCGACACCAACCACGCCTTCACTGTGCTGATGTGGGCGAGCAGCGGCAGCTGGTTCGAGCTCGTCTACCTGGTCGCCATGGCGGCCGCGGCGGCGATGGTGCTGGGGTGGCACACGCGTGCCGCCACCGTGCTGTTCATGGTGGGCGTTCTCTCGCTGCAAAACCGCAGCGTCTTCATGGGTGACGGCGGGGACAACGTCATCCACCTGATGTCGCTGTACCTGATCCTGACCCGTTGTTCGCAGGTGTGGTCACTGGACGCACGGCGGGCCCGCCGTGCCCGCTCCCGTGCCGAAGCCCGTACGGACGCCGCCCGCGCGAACGTGTCCGCAGGCGCGCCCGGAAGAGGAGAAAGCGCTCTGCCACACGCCGGAGGGAGCAGCGCTCCGGCAAGTGTCGGAGGGAGCACCGCTTCCGGGGCCGGCGATCCGGTGGCGGGCACCGGCGGCGTCGTGCTGTGGGCGGTGCTCGGCGCGATCCTGGTGGGCGGCACGATCGCCGGGGCGATGAGCACCGGCTGGACGCTCTTCTTCTGGGCGCTGTGGGTGGCCAACGCGGCGTGGTGGTGTGTGAACAAGGCGGTCGCCGTCAGGGGCGGCAGCGGACTGCGCGAGCTGCGCACCGTCTGCGACATCCTCGCCAACCTGGCACACAACGGTGTGCTGCTCATCATCATGGTCGAGGTCTGCCTGATCTACTCGACGGCCGGCTGGTACAAGATCCAGGGCAGCCGGTGGCAGGACGGTACGGCCGTCTACTACCCGATGAATCTGGACTACTTCACGCCGTGGCCCGAGCTGAGCCACCTGCTGGCCGGAAACGGCCTCATGGTTTTCCTGGTCACCTACGGGACGGTCATCACCCAGGTCGCGTTCCCCTTCACCCTGTTCAACAGGCGGGTGAAAAACGTGCTCCTCGCCATGATGATCATGGAGCACGTCGGCATCGCCGTCCTGCTGGGACTGCCGTTCTTCTCGATGGCGATGATCGCGGCGGACGCGGTCTTCCTGCCGACCGTCTTCCTCGTCTGGCTCGGCCGACGCCTCACCGCTCTCAGAACCCGCGTACGGGGACGGCTGCCGGGCGGCGGCGGCCACCGGCAACCGGTGGCGCCCCCTCCACCGCGGACGGCCGGCCCCGAGGACCCGGCTCTCCCGGCATCGGCGCCCGTAGGGTGGCCGGGTGACAGGAACGGCTGAGACGCAGTGGGCGCGGCACGCCGAAGACGGCGTGCTGCTGGACGGGTTCCACGCGCTGAAGCACGCGCTGCGCTTCGGCGCGCGGGTACCCCTCGCGCTGGCCACGGACCGCCGCGCCGCCCTCGCGCTGGCCGAGCAGCTCGCCCCCGACCTGACCGGCACCCTGGAAGCGCTGCTGCGCGAGGTGCCCGCTGAAACGCTGCGCGGCCTCGTGCCCCGCCCGCACCCCACAGGCGTGGCGGCGCTCGCCCTGCGGGAGAGTGCCCCCGCTGCCGACGCGTTCGACGAGCGCGGCGGCAAGAGCAATGAGAAGGGCGAGGGGGGAGACGGGGCATCGAGCGCGGGCCCGGGTGGTGGGTCGCCGCTCGTCGTGCTGGACAACCCGCGCAACCTGGGCAACGTCGGAGCCGTCGTACGGCTGGCAGCGGGTGCGGGCGCCGCAGGTGTGCTCACCACAGGAGATGCCGACCCCTGGCATCCCGCGGCCGTCCGCGCCGGCGCGGGACTGCACTTCGCCGTGCCCGTCGCACGACGTCAGGTGAACCAGCTGCCGGACCTGCCGCTGTTCGCCTTCGACCCGGAGGGCACCGATCTGCGGTCCGTGCCGCTGCCGGTCGGCGCGATGCTCGCCTTCGGCTCGGAGCGGCACGGTCTGTCCGACGCGCTGCGCTCACGCGCCGACCGCCTGGTCGCGCTCCCCATGCGTCCGCAGGTCTCCAGCTACAACCTCGCCACGAGCGTCGCGATGGCGCTGTATCACTGGATGTCGCCGGCCCGGCCCGCCGGCGACACCGACCTGACCACTGGATGACATCGGCCCGGCCTTCCCGACCGAGCTGATCAAAGCGGTCGGTCGGGGAGGCCGGGCCGATGCCGTCGCCCGATGTCTTCCCGCCGGTACGGGGCGCGTACCGGCGCGGGTGCCTACAGGTAGGGGCCGCCGGTGCGGCGGTTCTCCTCGTTGGCCTGCGCGGCGTCCTCCGGCGGTACGGCACCCGCCGGCAGAGCCCTGCGCATCTGCTCCAACTGGGAGCGCGCCGCCATCTGCTGGGCGAACAGTGCGGTCTGGATACCGTGGAAGAGCCCCTCGAGCCAGCCGACGAGCTGGGCCTGCGCGATGCGCAGTTCGGCGTCGGTCGGAGTGGAGTCGTCGGCGAAGGGCAGCGAGAGCCGCTCCAGCTCCTCGATCAGCTCGGGCGCGAGCCCGTCCTCCAGCTCCTTGATCGAACTGGTGTGGATCTCCTTGAGGCGGGCCCGGCTGGCCTCGTCCAGCGGCGCCGCCTTCACCTCCTCCAGCAGCTGCTTGATCATGCTGCCGATCCGCATGACCTTCGCCGGCTGCTCGACCATCTCCGTCACGGGGACCTCAGCCTGCTCATCGCCCTCACCGTCGCCCTTGGCGCCGGTACCCGCCAGAGCCATTCCGTCCGGGCCCACGACCAGGACCTGGGGGCTCTCCTGCGACTGTTCGTTGCTCGGCTGCGTCATGCCCCCATTCTGCATGTGCCCTGGGTCCCGCGCCGAGCGAGGGAGGGCTCAACCGCGCCGCAGCCGCAGGGCCAGAAAGGCGAGCCCCAGCCCCATCAGTGCCATCCCCGCGCCGAGGGGCAGTACGGGCAGCACCTGCCCGGACGGTTGAGCGGCGACGCGGTTGCCGCGCGCGTCGGTCCGCTCGGGGACGGGCCCCTCGGAGGCGTACAGGTCGTGCTTCCCGATCGCCTCGTCGGAGCGGTGCGGTGCGGTGAGACTGCCGGACGAGGAGGGCCGGTCCTCCGGGCGGCCGGGCCGGTCGGGAGCCTCGCCGTTGCCCTTGCGTCCGTGCGCCTCCTGCCGCCGCTCGTGCTCACGCTTCTGTTCCCGCTTCGGTTTGTCCTGCTGTCCGCGCTCCCGGTCCCGCTTCTCATCCCGTTCGCGTTCCCGTTCCTGTTCGCGTTTTTGCTGTTGTTCGCGTTCCTTGCTCTCGTGCCGCTCGTCACGCTGGTGCTGTCGGCGCTGATCCTGTCGTTCCTGCTGCTTCTTGTTGTCCTGGTGGGGCTGTGGCCGCTGTCCCTCGCCCGGGGTGCCGGGGGGCTGCACCGGCTGCTGCGGTTTTCCGTGCTGAGGGTCTTCGTCGTCGGGCGGGGCTTCGTCGGAGCGGTGCGGCAGCGGTCGGCCGCTGTCACCGTGGCCGTCTTCGCCGGGGTGCTCCAGGGGCTGTCCGAAGTCCCTCGGCCGAGGGGAATCCGGGCCTCCTTCCGGACCGGATTCACGGGTGCTCTCCGCACCATCGTGGTCGTGGGAAGGGGCGTCCGAAAGGTGAGCTGTTTCCGTCGCCTCTGCTGCCGCTTCCACTGCGGTCCTGACGTCGGCTACCGCCTTCGCGATCTCGGCCGCCGCCTGTGTTTCGGCTGCCCCTTGCGCCGTCGCGCTCAGCTGCCCGGCGTGCAAGGCCGCCGCTTCCGCCTGCGCGCGTGACTGCGATCCCACACGTGAGTGCACCTGTGCCTGCGTGTGCGCGTGCGCCTGCGCGCGTGACTGTGCGCGGGACGGCAGTGCCGACTGTGTGGGGCGGGCGGTGACGAAGGGATCGAGTTCTGCTCCGACGGCGCCAGGCGTGCTGGCGGGCGCCGGGCTTCCGGTCAGCAGACCGGGGGACGCGCCGAGGGGGACGTTTCGCAGAGATCCGCCGGTCGACGTGGTGCCGGGCGGACCGGGGACACCGGGTTCCGCGCTGTCCTCCGCGAGGGCGGCAGGCGCGGACAGGGCGAGGGAAAAGCAGGTCAACAGGGTGAGTGCCCTGTTCCTCCGCTGAGAGTGCCCCACGACCGTGACCCTTCCGCCCTGGATGGTCCGCAGACCAGACCAGCGTCACATAAAGGGACTAATACGGCATTTCGGGCAAGCCGATGTCAGCGAGGATCCGGCCCGTACGGCCGAGATGTTGCGGTCCGGACGGTGGAGATGTTGCGGTCCGGACGGCCGAGAGGGGCCCGCCGTCCGCGCGGCGGGCCCCCTCCCGGCATGCCGGGTCACTCCGTCTGCGGGGTCACTCCGTCGTCAGCAGGAGCTTCCCGATGTGGGTGCTCTCGTCCAGGGTCCGGTGGGCACCGGCCGCGTCGGACATCGGGAAGCTGCTGTCGACGACGGGACGTACGCGGCCGTCCGCGATCAGCGGCCACACGTGCTCACGCACGGCGGCGACGATGGCGGCCTTCTCCTCCGGGGGCCGGGCGCGCAGCGAGGTGGCCGTCACGGCGCCGCGCTTGGCCAGCAGGGCGCCCAGGTTCAGCTCCCCCTTCGCGCCGCCCTGCATACCGATGACGGCCAGTCGGCCGTTGACCGCCAGCGCCTTGACGTTCCGTTCCAGGTACTTGGCGCCCATGTTGTCGAGGATGACGTCGGCGCCCGCGCCGTCGGTCGCGGCGCGCAGCTCCTCCACGAAGTCCTGCTCGCGGTAGTTGATCAGGATGTCGGCGCCCAGCTCGGCACACCGCTCCAGCTTGGCGGCCGTACCCGCTGTCACCGCCACCCGGGCCCCCACCGCCTTGGCGAGCTGGATGGCCATGGTGCCGATGCCGCTGGAGCCGCCGTGCACCAGCAGGGTCTCGCCGGGACGCAGGTGAGCCACCATGAACACGTTCGACCAGACGGTGCAGGCCACCTCCGGCAGCCCGGCCGCCGTCGCCACCTCCACGCCCGCGGGGACGGGCAGCAGCTGACCGCTGGGCACCGCGACCTTCTCCGCGTAACCGCCGCCGCCGAGCAGCGCGCACACCTCGTCACCGACCGACCAGCCGGACACGCCGGGTCCGAGAGCGGAGATCCGGCCGGCGCACTCCAGGCCCGGGTACGGGCTCGCGCCGGGCGGCGGATCGTAGAAGCCCTGCCGCTGGAGGACGTCGGCGCGGTTGACGGCGCCGGCCACCACGTCGACGAGGACCTCGCCCTCGCCGGGTTCCGGGTCCGGGACCTCGGCCCAGACCAGCGCCTCGGGGCCGCCGGGTTCGGGAATCGTGATCGCATGCATACGCCGACGCTACCGGGCGGCGCACGAGCCCGCGCGGGTCAGCCCCCGCGACCCGTCGAGTCAGTCCCGCGAGGGGCGCGGGTCAGCCCTGCGGGCGTGTGAGTCAGTCCCGCGGGCGTGCGGGTCAGCCCTGCGGGCGTGCGGGTCAGCCCCGGCGCACGCGCGGGCCGCCCTTCCGGGGCCCCGGTGGCCGCTTCCCGCGTAGGTGAAGCGCAGCTTCTGGTCGGGGGTCGGTACGTACGCCTGCCGGCATCCGGCGCAGAACCAGAACCAGGAGTCGTCCTTGCCGGGACCCGTCTCGCGGGTGTCCTTCCACAGCAGGCGCTCGGGGCAGTTGGGGCAGGTGGGCGGCGGGTCCATCGCGTCATCGTCACGCCTGACGCCACGGCGCGGACCGCCGGGCGCACCACAGTCACCTGAAGGGGTGAGAGCGGGGACGGGGGCTCACCGCCGCACCAGTCACCTCGCCTCGCCCCTGCGCTCGTCCGGTTCGGGGAGTGCCCGTGACGCCCGGTGGATGACGACGAGCCGGTCGGTCAGCGCCAGGCTGGCGGCCTCCGGATCGTCGTAGGCGAGTATCCGGTGGCCGCGGACGACGGAGACGACCAGGTCGTCGCACTCGCGCGGGGAGCGGCCCGCCTCCGCCTTGGTGACGGGGCGCTCCTTGAGGTCGAGTCCGGTGCCCCGCTGGATGAGGTCCTCCAGGACCGAACTGGCGTTCGGGCTGAGCATGGCCAGACCGAGGAGCCGGCCCGCCGCGCTGGCGCTCGTGATGACCTGGTCGGCGCCCGACTGCCGCAGCAGCGGCGCGTTCTCCTCCTCCCGCACCGCCGCGACGATCTTGATGCGCGGGTTGAGCTGCCGCGCCGTCAGTGTGACCAGCACCGAGGTGTCGTCCCGCTGCGGTGCGATCACGATCTGTCGCGCCCGCTGCACCTCGGCACGGACGAGCACCTGGCTGCGGGTGGCGTCACCCTCCACACCCGCGAAACCCTCCGCGTTGGCCGCCTTGACCGACTGCGGGTAGGCGTCGATGACGACGACCTGGTCACGCCCCAGCCCCGTGGACAGCAGGGTCTGGATGGCCGAGCGGCCCTTGGTGCCGAACCCGACGACGACGGTGTGGTCGCGCAACGCGGACCTCCAGCGGTTCAGGCGCCACTGCTGACGGGTGCGGTCCGTCAGCGCCTCGAGCGTGGTGCCGATGAGAATGATCAGGAAGAGCACGCGCAACGGCGTGATGACGAGAGTGTTGACCAGACGCGCACTGTCCGAGCCCGGGGCGATGTCACCGTAACCGGTCGTCGAGAGAGTGACGGTCGTGTAGTACAGGCAGTCCAGGAACGTCATGTGGTCGTCGACGTCGTCCACGTAGCCGTCCCGGTCCACGTACACCAGCAGCACCGTCACCCACAGGACCAGGAGCGCCGCCAGCAGCCGCCGCATGACCTGCCGCAAGGGCGAGACGGAAAGGCGCGGCAGCAGCACCGACCCCTGCCGCTCGGTGTCGCCGTCCTCGCGTGAGCTGCTCAGCCGTCTCACCACGGGAGCTCCAGTACCGTCACGTCCTCCCCCGGGGCCGCGCCACCGGGCGGCACGACGGCCAGCGCGTCACAGGAGGCGACCCCGCGCAGCATCGCGGGTCCCGCGTAGCGCAGCGGGCGCACGCGGGAGCGCACACCGGAACCCTCGCGCCGTACCGGCACGAGACGGGTGTCGCGCGGATGGCCCGGCACCTCGGCGCCCAGCGTCGCGGTGCGCGGCTTCGGCTCCGCCCGTCCCGCGAGGGCCCGCAGCAGTGGTCCGGCCAGCGTCACCAGGCCGGAAAGCGCGGCCAGCGGGTTGCCCGGCAGACCGACCAGATACCGGGGGCGCGCTCCCGGTCGTGCGCCCGTCTCCGCTCCGGCGGCGCCGGTCCGCGTCCGTGCGCCCGGCGTCGCCCCCGCCTCGTCGTCGGGATCGAGTACGGCCAGCAGCATCGGATGCCCCGGCCGCACGCGCACCCCGTGCACGAGCAGGCGGGCGCCCACCCGGCGCAGCGTCGGCTGCAGGTGGTCGACGGGCCCAGCGGCCGTACCCCCGGTCGTGACCAGCACGTCGGCCGTCGTCCCCGACACCGCCTCGTACAGGGCCTCGGCGTCGTCCCCCAGCAGCCGGGTGGCCGTCACGTCGGCACCCAGCGCGGTCAGCCACGGCTCGACCATCGGACCGAGTGCGTCCCGGATCCTGCCGTCGTGCGGCAGGCCCCTGTGCAGCAGTTCGTCGCCCAGCACCAGCACCTCGGCGCGCGGGCGCGCGACGACCTCCAACTCGTCGTACCCGGCGGCCGCCGCCAGCCCGAGCACGGCGGGGGTGACGGGCGAACCGGTGCCCAGCAGCGCGTCCCCCGTGCGGCACTCCTGACCGCGTGGGCGGATGTCGGTGCCGGGCTGCGGCGGCGTCGCGGTACGCAGCCGTGCCGCGCCGGTCCGCTCGGCCGCCTCCCAGCGCAGCACGGCGCTCGTGCCCGCCGGGACGCGGGCACCGGTCGCGATGCGAACGGCCTCCCCGTCGGCCAGGCGCGGCGGGTCAAAACGGTCGCCGGCCAGGATCCCGGGGCGCTCCTCGCCGTCCTCCGTACGGGCGAGCTCCCACGGACCAGGGCCTGAGACGGCCCAGCCGTCCATCGCCGAGGTGTCGAACGGCGGCAGGTCCGTGAGGGCCAGCACCGGTGCGGCCAGGGTGTGGCCCAGCGCCCGGTTCAGGCCGAGCGAGGTCGGCGGTGGCGGTGTGGCCGCGGAGGCCGCCAGACCGACCGCATCGGACCAGGAGGGCGCCGTCTCGTGCGCTGCGTGTCCCTGGCGTCCCTCTCCGCCGCCCGGCCGCTCGCTCTCCCTGGAGGCTCCGGAAGCGTCCACGGGGTGCTGCGAGGCCGGGCGTGAGGCACCGTCCGCGTGCTCACCGCGGCCGGTGTGGCCCGCCTGTGCGGAGCGGCCGTGACCGTCCTCGGCCTGTCCTGCCGGGTCCACGGGCTCCATGGCGTCCTCGCCGTGCTCGCTCCACTGGATACGCCGGATGCGCTTGAGGCGCGGCGCCGGAGGCGGGTCCGGACGGGTACGACCGCTGTTGGCCAGCGCGATGGCCTCGTCGAGTTCGTCGGCTCCGCTCATCGTTCGTCTGCGTTTTCCGCGTTGCCGGTCGCTGTGTCGCCGGTCGCTGCGTTGCCGGTCGCTGTGTCGTCGGTCGCCATGCGGTCGCTCGCAGCCTGGTGGCCCGTCGCGTCGGCATCTGTCTGGTCACCGCTCGTCGGGGCGCTTGTCGGTGCACCTGTCGAGGCGCCTGTCGGTGTGTCGACGGCCTCGTCGGCCCAGCGCCTGGCGAGTTGTGCCGCGCGGGCCGCCGCCCGGGCGACGTCCTCGGGCGAACCGTCGGCGCGCGCCGCCGCGTAGCCCACCAGGAAAGTGGTGAGCGGCGCGGCCGGACGCGCGACACCGTGCGCGGCGTCCCGGGCGAGGTCGAGCAGCGCGGTGGTGTCCACGTCGATGTCGATGCCCAGTTCCGCCTTGACTGCACCCATCCATTCATCCAGCACGGTGTCATGCTCCCTGATCCGGGCCCGTGCTGTGGCGATGTCGTCCCAGGTGTCGCAGTCCAGAGCGGCGGTGGCGACCCAGGGGGCGGACGAAGCGCGCACACGGTGCAGCCTCAGTCCCTCCAGTACGAGACGCAACGGCAGGCCCGACAGATGACCGTACTCGGTGCGCAGGAGCGCCAGTTCACGCCGCAGCGGCTCCAAACGGTACGCCGCGAGCAGCGGTTGGTCCCGCCCGTCGTGCGCGACGGCGGCCTCGGCACCGCCGTCCAGTGCCACCAGCGTGTCCACCGTCTCGCGGGTCAGGAAGGGCAGGTCGGCGGAGACGACGAGCACGGGGACACCGGGCTTCGCGTGCAGCGCGCGCAGACCCGCGTCCAGGGCGGCGAGCGGTCCGCCGCCCGGCGGGTCCTCGCGCACCCAGTCGACCGGGCGGCAGGTGGCGCGCCGCGGCCCCACCACGACCGTGGCCGCCGCGTCGGCGCACGCCGCCAGCACCCGGTCGAGGAGCGTCCTGCCGCCCACCGTGACAGCGGGTTTGTCCGCGCCTCCCAGCCGGCTCGCCCCGCCGCCCGCGAGGACGAGCGCGGCGTACGGGCGGCCGTCGTCGTCCCCGGCCGTGCCCCCGGACGGATCGCCCGTGCGTCCTGGCGGATCGCCCGCGCGCCCGGAGGGAACGCTCGTGCGTCCGGGCGGGTCACCGGGGCGGTCGGGCGGTCCTGCTGCGGAGGGGCGTCCTGGAACGTGCGTCACGCATCAGAGCGTACGGAGGAGCCGTGCGGGTTGCTCCACACAGTCCGCGACCAAGCGCAGAAAACCGCCCGCCGTGCCGCCGTCGCACACCCGGTGGTCGAACGTGAGGGAGAGCTGCACCACGCTGCGTACCGCCAGTTCCTCACCGACCACCCACGGCTTGCGCGCGATCCGGCCCACACCGAGCATCGCCGCCTCCGGATAGTTGATGATCGGCGTCGAGCCGTCCACCCCGAAGACGCCGTAGTTGTTCAGGGTGAACGTGCCGCCCGTCAGCTCCGTCGGGGAGAGCGTGCCCGCGCGGGCCGTCTCCGTCAGCCGGGACATCCGGGCGGTGAGCTGCTCGGCGGACAGCGTGTGCGCGTCCCGTACGACCGGAACGACGAGTCCTCTGTCCGTCTGCGCGGCGAACCCGAGGTGCACCTCGGGAAGCACGACGATCTCGCGCGCCTCGGTGTCCACTCTCGCGTTCAACTCCGGGAAGCGAGTCAGCGCCGCCGTGCAGACGCGGCCCAGCAGCGCCAGCAGGGAGACCGGCGCGACCGGCTCACCGAGCGCGGAGGAGGCGGCGTTCATTTGCCGACGTGCCGCGAGGAGTTCCGTCGCGTCGGCATCCACCCAGCAGGAGGCGTCAGGGATTTCGCTGCGGCTTCGGGAGAGCCGGTCGGCGGCCGTGCCGCGCATTCCGCGCAGGGGGATCCGCCGCTCGGGCCCATCGGCCCGCTCGGCCGTGTGACGCCCGTGCCCACCATGCTCGTAGCCGTCCCGTCGCTCCCCGTACCCCTCCTGCTCGTCGCGGCCCTGTGCCGTGCGCGCGACGTGCGTTTCGGACGCCCGTACGGCGCGTTCCACGTCCGCGCGCAGGATGAGCCCGTCGGGACCGCTTCCGCGCATTTCTCGCAGGTCCACGGCGTGTTCGCGGGCCAGGCGACGTACGAGAGGGGAGATGACGGGCACGGGTGTGCGGGCGGTGCCCCTCGCGCCGTGGTGCTGTCCGGTGCCCCTCGCGCCGAGGTGCTGTCCCGCGCCGTTCACCCCCGCATCCGGGGCCCGCACCGCGGCGGGCTCGGGAGTGTGCGAGGTGACCCGGGGGCGCCGACCGGGCGCGGGGGCCGTCCCGTAGCCCACCAGGACGTTGCCCGAGCCGCCGAAGTGCTCCAGCTTCGGGCCGTCACCCGCCCCCTCTCCTTGGCCGCGTCCGTTTCCTGTCCCCGTGCGTTCCGCCTCTTCGCGCCTGTCGCCGTGTCCGCGCGCTGTCCCGGCGGCGTCCCCGCGGGCATCCCCGTGCGGGGCACCGTCCGACGGGCTCACCGCGACGGTGACCAGCGGCGCGCCGACCTCCACCTCGCCGCCCTCCTCGGCGGCGTGCGAGGTGACCATGCCGGCATAGGGGCAGGGGACCTCGACGAGCGCCTTGGCCGTCTCCACCTCGACGACGGGCTGGTCCACCCGTACGGTCCCGCCGACCGCGACCAGCCACCTGACGACCGTCGCCTCGGTCAGCCCCTCGCCGAGATCCGGGAGGCGGAACTCGCGCACCTCGCCCATCAGTCCGCACCTCCGCCCCGTGCCGCGCCACCGTGCTGACGGGTCCAGCCGCTCTCCCACTGGAGACGTGCGACGGCGTCCAGAATGCGGTCCACGCCGGGCAGGTGATGCCGCTCCAGCATCGGCGGCGGGTAGGGAACGTCGAACCCGGCGACGCGCAGCACCGGCGCCTCCAGGTAGTGGAAACAGCGCTCCGTGACACGAGCGGCGATCTCCCCGCCGGGACCCGCGAAACCGGGTGACTCGTGGACGACGACGGCCCGTCCCGTGCGCCGTACGGAGGCGACCACCGTCTCCTCGTCGAACGGCACGAGGGAACGCAGATCGATCACCTCCAGATCCCAGCCCTCGGCGCCCTCCTCCCGTGCGGCCTCGGCGGCCTCCAGACACAGCGGAACGGAGGGCCCGTAGGTGATCAGGGTGGCGGAGGTGCCCCGGCGGCGGACGGCGGCCCTGCCGATGCCGGGCACCTGGTCGGGCTCCTCGGGGTTCCACTCGGCCTTGGACCAGTACAGCCGCTTGGGTTCGAGGAAGACCACCGGATCGTCGGACGCGATGGCCGCGCGCAGCAGCCCGTACGCGTCCGCGACCGTGGCCGGTGTGACCACGTGCAGACCCGGCGTGGCCATGTAGTACGCCTCGGAGGAGTCGCTGTGGTGCTCGACTCCACCGATGCCTCCGCCGTACGGGATGCGTACGGTCAGCGGCATGGGCATCCGGCCCCGGGTGCGGTTGCGCATCCGGGAGACGTGCGAGACCAGCTGTTCGAAGCCGGGGAAGGCGAACGCGTCGAACTGCATCTCCACGACAGGACGCAGCCCGTACATCGCCATCCCGACCGCCGTGCCCAGGATGCCCGCCTCCGCCAGCGGGGTGTCGGCGCACCGCTGAGGGCCGAACTCGGCCGCCAGCCCGTCCGTCACCCGGAAGACGCCGCCCAGCGTGCCGACGTCCTCGCCGAGGACGTGCACGTCCGGATCGTCGGCCATGGCGTCCCGCAGGGCACGGCCCAGTGCCTGCCCCAGGGTGGCGGGCTTGCGTCCGTCGGCGCCGCCTGCCTTGGGGGGCTGCCGCACTGCTGTGCTCATCGGGTCTCCTCCCCCGTCCTCCCACCGGCGCCACCGGCGGGCTCGCCTGCCGCCAACTGCCGCCGCGCAGCGTCGTTCGTCTGCCCGGCCGCGTTTTCGTCCGTCTGTCCGACCGCGTGCGCGTTGGTCTGGTCGGCCTCGTACTCGTTCGTCTGCCCGGCCGTCGCCTCGGCTGCCAGCTCGGCTCGCAGCCGCCCTGCCTGCTCGCGCAGCTGCGGGGTCGGCTCGGCGTACACGTGGGCGAACAGCTCCAGGGGGTCGAGAGCCGGGCCCTGGTTCATCCGCGACCGCAGCGCGGCCGCCTGCTCCTCGGCCGCCTCCTCGACCTGACGTGCTGCCTCCTCGTCCCACAGATCCCGCTGCCGCAGTTCGCGCTCCAGCAGCGCCACCGGGTCGTGCGCGCGCCAGGCCTCGACCTCGGCGTCGGCGCGGTACCGCGTCGCGTCATCGGCGTTCGTGTGGGCCTCCAGGCGGTAGGTGACCGCCTCCACGAGCGTGGGGCCACCTCCGGCACGGGCGCGCTCCAGCGCCTCCGTGAGCACCTCGTGCACCGCCACCGCGTCGTTGCCGTCCACCAGACGGCCCGGCACCCCGTACCCCACCGCCTTGTGCGCCAGGGAGGGCGCCGCCGTCTGCTTGGCCAGCGGAACGGAGATCGCGAAGCCGTTGTTCTGCACGAGGAAGACGACCGGGGCCTGCCAGACGGCGGCGAAGTTCAAGGCCTCGTGGAAATCGCCCTCACTCGTACCCCCGTCCCCCACCAGGGCGAGGGCCGCCACCTCGTCCCCCTTGAGCCGCGCGGCGTGCGCCAGCCCCACCGCGTGCGGCAGCTGGGTGGCCAGCGGGGTGCACAGGGGCGCGACCCGGGTGCGCCGGGTGTCGTACCCGTGGTGCCAGTCACCGCGCAGCAGCGACAGCACCTCCATCGGATCGAGACCGCGGGCGACGGCCGCCAGGGTGTCGCGGTAGCTGGGGAAGAGCCAGTCGTGCTCCCCCAGGGCGAGAGCGGCGGCCACCTGGCACGCCTCCTGTCCCCGGGACGAGGGGTAGACGGCCAGCCGGCCCTGGCGGGTCAGCGCGGTGGCCTGCTCGTTGAACCGCCGTCCGTGGACGACCGCGGCGTACAGCCGGCGCAGCAGTTCGGCGTCGGGGGCCGCGGCCACCTGCTCGTCCGCCAGTGGGGACGTGCCCGTTCCCCTTCCCTTCGCCCCTGCCCGCGGTGTCCCTGTCCGTGTCACGCCTGTCCGCGCGGAGCCGGCGCGCGTCGTTCCAGTCCGTGTGGACCCGGCACGCGGCGCCTTCGTTTTGGTCCCCGTTCGCGCCTCCGGTCGCGCCCCCAGCACCCGGTAGGGCTCGGCATCGGGCAGGAGAGGGGCCGCGTCGGCGCGGGGCCGCCAGGAGGGGGCAGGCGCGGGGGCGTAGGTACCTGGCTGCTCTAGGACCGTCATGACGAGCACCTCCTCGTGCGGCGGGCTATCGCGTGCCGCGGGCCGGTACGCCACCCGCCGCACGCCTGGCGCGCCGGCCTGCCGATGGCCGAACCATCGACAGGCCGGGACGGTGACCGCGTGGGCCACCCCTACCGATTGTTCGGTCGTCGGCACATTTTGGCTACGGGTGGCCCCAGCCTGTGGACAAACGGCTCGCAGAGCCGTTCGATGACCGCAGGGTGTCCACACAGGGGAGGTGGGGGACCGTGCCGGATGAACAGATGGCCCACGGGTCGCAGGAAGCGGCTCGGGGGTCGCGGGAGGCGGTCCACGGACCGGAAGAGGGGTCAGGTCCGCCCCGCCAGACGGGCGACCGTCCCGAGTCCCGTCCGGACGCCCGTACGGAACCCCGAGCGGAACCCCGTCCAGACGTTCGCCCCGAACCCCGAGCGGAACCGCGCCCCGAACCCCGCTCAGAACCACACGCGGACGCCCGTCCTCCGGCCAGGCCGCTCGACGCGATCGACCGGGACCTGCTGCGGCTGCTCCGTGCGGACGGCAGAGCTTCCATACGGTCGGTCGCCGAACGCGTGCACGTGTCCCGTGCCAACGCCTACGCGCGCATCAACCGGCTGCTCGACGACGGTGTCATCCGCGGTTTCAGTGCGCGCATCGACCAGGAGCGGGCGGGACACGGTGCCTCCGCCTACATCACGCTCAAGATCGTTCAGAACTCCTGGCGCAGCGTCCGCGAGAAACTCCAGGAGCTGCCGGGTGCCGCGCACCTGGCGCTGGTCAGCGGTGATTTCGACGTACTGCTGCTGGTGCACACCCCGGACACCAGGGCGTTGCGCGACCTTGTGCTCACCCGCATCCAGTCCTTCCCCGAGGTGCTGAGCACCCGCACTCTGCTGGTGTTCGAGGAGACCGATCTGGAGCCGGGACCCTAGCGGCGCGGACGAGGCCGGGCGGGGCTGAACAAGGCCAGGCAGGCGGTCGAGGCCCGGCAGAGCTGGTCGATGCCAGGCAGGGCCGGACGCCGCCGGACAAGGCGGACGCCGTCAGGCAGGGCTGGGCGAGGCCAGGCAAGGGTTCGTCAGTGGGTGCGCAGGCCCGCGAAGGCGGTGCGGACCACGGCCTCGGCGACCTCGGCGCTGGTGTCGCCGCCACCCGTGCCGTGACCGGAGGCGGTGCGATCGGGGCGGTACCACTCGGCGATGGAGTTGATCATTCCGAACAGCAGCCTGGTCGCCAGCCGCGCGTCCACGTCCGCACGCAGATCGCCGTCGGCGGCGGCCTGCTTGACCAGCTCGGCCACCCGCTGGTCGAACTCGCGACGCCGTCCCATCGCCCACACCTCGGTGTCCGTGTTGCCCCGGACCCGCAGCAGCAGCGTCACGTACGGCAACTCGGCCATCAGGACCTCGACCGTGCGGCGCGTGACGTGCTCCAGCCGTGCCAGCGCGCGCCCCTCGCCCGCCGCGGGCTCGTCCAGCACCGCGAACAGACTGTCGAGCGCGCGGCTTATCGCCCGGCGCAGCAGCTCCTCCTTGCCCCGTACGTGGTGGTAGATCGAGGACTTGGAGATGCCGGCCGCCTTGGACAGGTGCTCCATCGAGGTGCCGTCGTAGCCCCGCTCGTTGAACACCCGCACGGCGACGGAGAGCAGCGAGTCGGGCGTGTAGGTGTCGCGCTTGACCGTGGGCATGCGGCCGATGCTAGCCGGGGCGCCGCCGGCGCCGGCCGGGGCGTCGAGGGGGGCCTGACCGGGGGCCCGGCCGGGGTCCGCCCGCTCGCTGGGGGTGCGGATGGTCTGGTCAGTGTCCTGTTCAGGGCGTCGGGGGAAGTTATCCACAGGTTCGGGGACCCCCCTTGCACCGACCGATCGTTCGGTAGCAGTATCTCTCACGTGAACGGCACCGGCAACGCCGCGTGCCCGAGCAAGCCCGCACCACCGTCGCCACCCGCACCACCGTCGCCACCCGCATCCCGTCCCAGCTCAGCGAGGAGTTGGTCTGCGTGACCACCGGTACCGGAACGACCACTGCCCAGCTCATCGACAAGCACCGCCCCACCCTGGACCGCGCGCTGGAGGCGATTCGAACCCGCGAGTTCTGGACCCCGCACCCCGAGCACCCCAAGGCGTATGGCGAAGGTGCGGCCGAGGAGGGCAAGGCGGCGTTCGACGCGCTGAGGGGCAGCCGGTTCGAGCTCCCGGGCCAGCCGGTGTCCGGCGCATGGGTGGCCACCGAGGTGTCGCCGTACGGGCTGGAGATGGACATCTCCTACCCACGCGCCGACGAGGGCGCGATCGATGCCCTGCTGCCTGTCATGCGGGGCGGTCTGCCGGCCTGGCGGAAGGCGGGGCCCGAGGGGCGCGCGGCGGTCTGCCTGGAGATCCTGGCGCGGATCAGCGCCCGTACCCACGAGTTCGCCCAGGCCGTGATGCACACCAGCGGTCAGGCCTCCATGATGGCGTTCCAGGCCGGTGGGCCGCACGCGCAGGACCGGGGCATGGAAGCGGTGGCGTACGCCTACGCCGAGCAGGTGCGCACGCCCGGGCGGGCCGACTGGGAAAAGCCGCAGGGCAAGCGCGAACCTCTGCGCGTCGTCAAGGAGTTCACCGCCGTCGGCCGTGGCATCGCACTGCTGATCGGGTGCAACACGTTCCCCACCTGGAACGGCTTCCCAGGATTCTTCGCCTCCCTCGCGACCGGCAACGCCGTGCTGGTCAAGCCGCACCCCCGGGCTGTCCTGCCACTCGCCCTGACGGTGCGGATCGCCCGCGAGGTCCTGACCGAGGCGGGGTTCGCCGCGGACCTGGTGGCGCTGGCCGCCGAGGCGGAGGGCGACGGCATCGCCAAGGACCTGGCCACCCGGCCCGAGGTCCGGGTGGTCGACTACACCGGAGGCTCCGCCTTCGGCGAGTGGCTGGAGACCAACGCCCGCCAGGCCCGCGTCCACACGGAGAAGGCAGGCGTCAACACCGTCGTCATCGACTCCACGGACGACTACGCCGGCATGCTCGCCAACCTCGCCTTCTCCCTGTCCCTCTACAGCGGCCAGATGTGCACCACTCCGCAGAACCTGTTGATCCCCGCCGCCGGCATCAGCACCGAGACGGGGCACAAGGGCTACGACGAGGTGGTGGCGGATCTCGGCGCGGCCGTCGGAAAGCTGCTGGGCGACGACGCACGGGCCAACGCCCTGCTGGGCGCGCTGGTCAACGAGCAGGTGCGCGGACGCGTGGAGACGGCCTCAGCGCTCGGTGAGGTCGCCCTGCCCTCCCGCGTGGTGGAGCACCCGGAGTTTCCCGGGGCCACGGTGCGCACCCCGGTGATCGTCAAGCTCGACGGCACCAAGCAGGAAGAGGACGCGCCCTATCTGGAGGAGTGCTTCGGGCCTGTCTCCTTCGCGGTGGCTGTCGGCTCCACCGAGGAGGCGCTGGAGCTGCTCGGTCAGACCCTGCTGGCCAAGGGCGCCATGACGGTCTCGGCGTACACCACCTCGCCCGAGGTGGCCCGCCAGGTGGAAGAGGTCTGCTTCTCCGAGCCAGCCCAGCTCTCGCTCAACCTCACGGGCGGTGTCTATGTCAATCAGACGGCCGGCTTCAGCGACTTCCACGGTTCAGGCGGCAACCCGGCTGCCAACTGCACCCTGTGCGACGGCGACTTCGTCTCCGGCCGCTTCCGCGTGGTGGAGGTGAGGCGGATGGCGCAGTGACGCCGTAGGGCCCCGCCCTCTGCGGTGCACCCGGCGGCCCACGGCGCGGTGCACCCCGCAGCCCGCGGAACGGTGCACCCGGCGGCCCACCGCGGCGAGCCCTACGCCTCTCTCCCCCGCCCCACAACTGAACAGAGAGTCCCTGCCCCAGGCGAAACATGCCCCGGGTAGCGGAAAGGGGGCCACCCCCAAGGGGCGGCCCCCACCGTGGAAGAGGTCCGCTCGGCTACGCGGCTACGCGGCTACGCGGCTACCCGGCGGCCCCTCGGCTACCTGGCGGCCCCTCGGCTACCCGGCTGCCCGGCGTTCCCTCAGCTACCCGGCTGCCCCGTGGAAACCGTCAGGTCGACCTCGTCCTTCTTCGGGTTGAAGTCGTCGAGGGAGCCCGGGTTCTGGTCGAGGACCTGGTTCTTACCGAAGACGTTCTCGTCCTCCATCGTCACGTCGCCGAGCTTCCAGCCCGCGGCGCGCAGGCAGGCCTTCACGGAGGTGAGGTCCTTGTAGGTCATGTCGGGCATCATGACGTTGCCGTTGTGCTCGTACGTCTCGGTGGCGTCGGTGCACTTCTCCTTGTCGATGGTCCGGCTCTTGTCCGGTCCCTTGAAGCCGCCCGAGTTGGAGCCGCTGTCGCCGCTGTCCCCGCCCTCGCTGCCACCGGGGTCGGCGGAGGCGGTGGGCTTGTCCTTGGTGGTGGGCTTGGCTTCGGGGTCGTCGCCGCCGCTGTCCCCGGTCAGGTTGATGATCACGAAGACGAGGGCGACGATGACGGCGACGGCGGCGAGACCGTATCCGGCCATGGCGCCGGAGGACATCTTCTTGCCGGGCCCGCCACCGTTGCCCTGGCCGGAGCCGCCGGCGGCGTTGATGGTGTAGGGCGGCGGCGTGGAGGGGCCGCCGGTGCCGTACGAGGACTGCGGGTAGCCGTACCCGGCGGGTGCGGTGTTCTGGGCGTGCGGCGGCGGTGTGGAGGGCCCGAAGCCCCCGCTGTTGTACGGCCCCGGCTGCCCCTGCCCCTGCCCCTGCCCCGGCACCTGCCCCGGGCCCGGCACCTGGCCGTGCCCCTGCGGCGGCTGGTACGGCATCTGGACGCCCGCGCCACCCTGCTGCGGCTGGGAGTTCGCGTCCACGGGCGGGAAGACGGCCTGGCCGACGCCGGCGCCGCTGGCGGACGGCCCGCCGCTGATGATGATCGGCGAGGCGCCCGAGGCGAGTCCCGAGCCGCCGATGCGGGTGACCTCGTCGTGCATCGAGTCGGCGGAGGGGAAGCGCTCGTTGGGGTTCTTCTTCAGCGTCCGGGCGACGAGCGCGTCCACGGCCGCCGGGATGGACTGGTTGATGGAGGACGGCGAGACCGGCTCTTCCTGCACGTGCGCGTAGGCGATGGCGAGCGGCGAGTCGGCGTCGAAGGGGAGCCGTCCGGTCAGCAGCTCGAAGAGCATGATGCCGACGGAGTACAGGTCGGAGCGGGCGTCCACGCCGCGGCCCAGCGCTTGCTCGGGGGAGAGGTACTGGGGGGTGCCGACGACCATGCCGGTCTGGGTCATGGAGGTCACACCGGACTGCATGGCGCGCGCGATGCCGAAGTCCATGACCTTGACCACGCCACGCTTGGTGAGCATCACGTTGCCGGGCTTGATGTCCCGGTGGACGAGGCCCATCTCGTGGCTGACCTCGAGGGCGGCGAGCACGTCACCGGTGATCTTCAGCGCCTTGTCGGCGGGCATCGCGCCGTGCTGGGCGATGTCCTCGTCGAGGACGGTGCGCAGCGGCTTGCCCTCGACGTACTCCATGACGATGTACGGCACCAGCGCGCCGTCGATCTCGTCCTCGCCGGAGTCGAAGACGGAGACGATGTTGGTGTGGGTCAGCTTGGCCACGGACTGGGCCTCGCGGCGGAAGCGCTCGCGGAAGGACTGTTCGCGGCCCAGTTCGGTGTGGAGGGTCTTGACCGCGACCTGCCGGTCGAGCACGGAGTCGTAGGCGAGGTAGACGGAGGCCATTCCGCCGGCGCCCAGCAGTGAGCGAAGCTGGAATCGTCCTCCGCCGACCATGCGGCCCAAGTAGTTGCCGGCCGCCTGTGCGCCGTCGTCGCTCATCTGACTGCTTCCCCCTCGGCGGCGCTGCCCCCGTGCAGGTACGTTGAGTGATCCTTTTGACCGTGATACTGGCCCAAGTTTGCCCGGGGCCTCGGTCACGTCAAGCTCGTTGCCCGTTCCGTGACCGAATGCGCATACGCCCTTCGCGAGCGATGTGTCACACGCCGACCGGGCGGCGTCACACGCTCACAAGGGCACGGCCCCGAGCGGTTCACCGAGCCTAGAGGGTGCGGTTCACAGGCTGTGCGCTGGGTCGCCGCCCCCGGGGGAGGGGCGCGGGCACAGACGTGCCGGAGCCAACTTGCGGGGCCGGTACGTCAGCTTGTTGGATGCGACTGGCGTAGCTCGGTATTCCGTCCCATCCATCCACCCCCCGCGTGCCTGTAGCCTCCTTGGGGGGAGTATCCACCGCGCGAAGTCCGCGGATTCGAATCGACGGCGAGGACTGATGGCACAGACGCAAGCCGCCGGGGGCCCTTCGGACCCCGACGCGACGGGCGGCGGCTCCCTGCCCGATTCGCCGGAGTTGTGGGGCAACAACGGCCTGGTCGGTGACGGCAGGTACCGCCTGACGCACCGCCTCGGGCGCGGTGGCATGGCCGAGGTCTTCGGTGCCGAGGACCTGCGTCTCGGGCGTACGGTCGCGGTCAAGCTGCTCCGCGCCGACCTGGCCGAGGATCCCGTCTCCAAGGCGCGCTTCACGCGCGAGGCCCAGTCCGTCGCGGGGCTCAACCACCACTCCGTCGTCGCGGTCTACGACTCCGGCGAAGAGGTGATCGGCGGCAACATCACGCCGTACATCGTGATGGAGCTCGTCGAGGGCAGCACGATCCGTGATCTGCTGCTGACCGCGGACGCGCCGCCGCCGGACCAGGCGTTGATCATCGTGTCCGGGGTGCTGGAGGCGCTGGCCTACAGCCATCAGCACGGCATCGTGCACCGTGACATCAAGCCCGCGAACGTGATCATCACGCGGGGCGGCGCGGTGAAGGTGATGGACTTCGGCATCGCCCGCGCCCTGCACGGTGCGTCGAACACCATGACGCAGACCGGCATGGTGATGGGCACTCCGCAGTACCTCTCCCCCGAGCAGGCGCTCGGCAAGACCGTCGACGCGCGCTCCGACCTGTATGCGACGGGCTGTCTGCTGTACGAGCTGCTGACGCGGCGCCCTCCGTTCACGGGTGAGACCCCGCTGTCGGTGGTCTACCAGCACGTGCAGGATGATCCGGTGCTCCCGTCCGAGGTGTCGGACGCGGTTCCGCCGGAGCTGGACGGCCTGACGATGCGCGCGCTGGCCAAGGAGCCGGACGACCGGTTCCAGACGGCTGAGGAGATGCGCGGGCTCACCCAGTACGCGCTGCAGATGCTGCACGAGCAGGGCGGCCACACCGGCGGCCTGTGGGACACGGGTCCGACCGCGCACTACGGCGGCTCGACCCCGGCCATGGGCGTGCCCGGTGCCGGTGCGCGCGCCCACCCCACGCACTCCGACACGTCGCAGATGGGTGCTCCGCTGCTGGCGGGCCCGCGGGACGACGACGGTGGCTTCGACGGTGGGCCCCGCGGCGGCGGCCGTGGCGGTGGTGGCGGCAAGGGGTTCAGGTACGCGCTGGTGGCGTTCCTGGCGGTCATCGCGATCGCGGGGGGCATCTTCTTCGCGCTCGGGCAGGACAACGACGGCAAGGACAACAAGCCGGACAAGCCGGACGTCACCAAGTCCGAGCAGAAGGACAAGAAGTCCTCCGACGATCCCGACCCCACCCCGTCCGAGACGGAACAGGACCAGCCGGGCACCAGCGACGGCGGCACGGGCGACTGGACGCCCAGCGACCGGCCTTCGGAGACGGCGCCGAGCGATACCGACCCGAGCCCCACGCAGCCGTCCGAGACCGGTGACCCCTCGCAGACGCACAACGGTGGCAACGAGGGCGGCGCCCACGACGGCGGGAACGACGGCGGCAAGCCGACCAAGACGCAGTCGCCGCCCACCAACGGCGGCAACGAGAACGGCGGCGACAACGGGGACAGCGGCGACGGCGGTCTCATCGGCAGCAACGAGGGCACCGGCGACGAGTGATCCGGCGGGCGGTGACGCCCCGCCGCCGGGGCCTGCCCTCGCCTGTCGACCGACCGGCCGCCAGGGCCTGCCTGGACCTGGCGACAGGGCCTGCCTGGACCTGGCGACAGGCCCCGCCTGAACCTGGCGACAGGCCGCACACCTCGGCAGGTGCTGTCCGCACACCCAGCCAGGCAGTGAGTACACACGTGCGTAGTGGGTGGGGTGCGGGCTGTTGACGCCTGCGGGGTGTGGTCCGGTGTGCGGCCCTACGATGCCGCCGTGCAGCCGTCTTCCCTTTCCCGGCCCCTGACTCAGGGCACGCTCGAGGTCCTGCTGGGGCGGTACGCGGGCGTGGGGGACCCCGTGGCGTGCGAGCCCGTCTCGCACGGGCTGCTCAACAGGGGGTACCGGGTGACGACGACCCGGGGTTGCTACTTCCTCAAACACCATCTGGACGGTCAGTCCGCGCGCTCCCGCATCGAGTGCCGGCACCGGGCGGCGGCGCGCCTCGGTGAGCTGGGGCTGCCCGTGGTGCCCGTGGTGCCGGACGCGGAGGGCAGGTCGGTGGTGGTGGCGGCGGACGGCCGCTGTTTCGCGCTGCACCCCTGGATCGAGGGCGGGCACCGGCACGGCAGCGAGCTGTCTCTGGCACAGTGCGCCGGGCTGGGCACCCTGCTGGGGCGGGTGCACACCCGGCTGGCGCGGGCCGGCGTGCCGAGAGCTCCGCGCGGCGCGCAGGGGAGCGCCGACCCGGCGGCGACGTACGAGACGATCGGTGCGCTGCTGGAGCGGGTGCGGGCGCGGCGGCGTCGGGACAGTTTCGACGAGCTGGCCGAGCACCGGCTGACCGAGCGCAGGGCGCTGCTGCGGCACCATGCGCGGGAGCGGCCCGGCGCCGTGCAGGACCGGTTCTACGGCTGGGTGCACGGGGACTTCCATCCGCTGAACCTGCTGTACGCGCCGGGCGGTGCCACGGCGCGTGTGGTGGCGATCCTCGACTGGGACCGGCTGAGTGTGCAGCCGCGCGCCGAGGAGGCCGTGCGGGGCGCGGCGATCTTCTTCCTGCGGCCGGGCGGCACCCTGGACCTGCGCAGGGTGCGGGCCTTCGCGCGCGCCTACCGGGGCGGGGCGCGCGCCCCGCGCGAGGAGCTGGCGGCCGCCGTGCACCGGGTGTGGTGGGAGCGGTTGAACGATTTCTGGATGCTGCGCTGGCGCTACGAGCGCAGCGACGGCCGGGTGGATGTGCAGTTCCCGGCCGCGGCGGCGCTCGTGGTGTGGTGGACGGCGCACTACGAGGCGGTGCGCGCCGCCTTCTGCGATTAGAGGTGACCTCGGCCAGGCGAGGGGTGGCCTCGGCCGGGCGAGACGGGTGGCGGTGTCACCCGTGGTGCGGGTCGTCGTGGCCGTCGGAGGCGCGGAGTCTGGCGATGTAGGCGGCGGCCTGGGTGCGCCGTTCCATACCGAGCTTGGCCAGCAGCCCGGACACGTAGTTCTTGACCGTCTTCTCGGCCAGGTGCAGCCGTTCGCCGATCACCCGGTTGGTCAGCCCTTCGCCGATCAGTCCGAGGATGGTGCGCTCCTGGGGGGTGAGGGCGGCCAGCCTCTCGTCCCGTCGCCTGACGTGGCCGCCGCCGGAGTCGGAACCCGTACCGGAACCGGAACCCGTACCGGAACCGGAACCCGCACCGGAACCGGAACCCGTACCGGAATCGGTGCCGGCAGCGGAATCGGTGCCGGCGCCCGTGGCTGAGCCGTGCAGCCGGTCCAGCAGGCGCCGGGTGTCTGCGGGGTCGAGCAGCGAGGCGCCTGTCGCGACCTCGTGCACCGAGCGGAGGAGTTCGCCGCGGCTGAGTTCCTTGAGGACGTATCCGGAGGCTCCGGCCATCACGGAGGCCAGGAGTGCCTCGTCGTCGGCGTAGGAGGTGAGCATCAGACAGTGGATGGACTCGTCGCGGGAGCGGACCTCGCGGCAGACCTCGATGCCGCTGCCGTCGGGCAGCCGCACGTCCAGGATGGCCACGTCGGGGCGGGTGGCGGCGATGCCGTCGAGCGCGTCGGCCGCCGTACCGGCCTCTCCGGCGATCTCGAGGGCGGGGTCGGCGGCGAGCATGTCGCGCACGCCTCTGCGGACGACCTCGTGGTCGTCGACCAGGAATACCCGGGTTCGTCCGTTTTCGGGCACATTCTCAGTCTCACATACTGATCGGCTCTCCACTCTTCCCGGGTCCCCGCACCCCGGGTTACCGTGCGGGTGTCCGCGGCTCGCGAGGCCGTGACCAGTGATGTCCCGACTCATCGCACACATACTTGGACTTCCGGGTTCTTACTTGGATATCCGAGCAAAGTTGCAGGTCAGGGCCGCCTCGTGCGTCTATGGAGATGCCAGCCATGGCTGGGGCGCCCCGACGGGGTCGGTACAGCGGGCCGCGACCGGGACATGCAGTCACCACCCGGTGCCGACCGCGACGCTCCCACCCCGTGCGCCGCACGGGACCGGGCGAGCCTCCCCCCGCCAGTGGGTGGGGGAGCCCCAGGTCACCGGCAACCCCGGGGGCCGGACAGACGGAGGAGCACACGTGACCGTGGAGAGCACTGCCGCGCGGAGCACCGCGCGCCGCGGCGGCACCGGAGGAAAGGGCGCCACCCAGGCCGCCCCCGGCGGCGACGCCGCGAACGGCAGGGCGGAGGCCGGCGAGGCGACCGCCACCGCCTCCGGCAAGTCCCGCAAGCCCGCGGCGAAGCCTTCGAAGCCTCCGAAGGCTTCCAACGCTTCCAACGCTTCGGCGAAGGCCTCGGCCAAGGCACCGGCGAAGAAGGCGGCCGGAAGCGCCGCGAAGACCTCGTCGGGGAGCACGCCGAAGACCGCCTCGAAGGCGGCTTCGAAGGCCAATGCGAAGACGGCTTCCAAGACGGCCTCCAGGACGGCTTCGAACGCTGCCTCGAAGAACGGGTCGAAGGCCCCGGCGAAGCGCTCAACGAAGGCGCAGGCAACCTCCTCGCGCACGTCCTCGCGCACGTCCTCGCGCACCGCCGCCGCACGCCCGGCCCGCAGTGGCGACCCCGCGCGCGGCACCGGTATCGGCGCCGCGCCCGTCGAGCCCGAGCTGGTGCAGCTGCTCACTCCGGAGGGCGAGCGCGTCACCCATCCGGAGTACGACGTCGACCTGAGTGCGGAGGAGCTCCAGGGCCTCTACCGTGACATGGTGCTCACGCGCCGTTTCGACGCGGAGGCCACCGCGCTCCAGCGGCAGGGCGAGCTCGGCCTGTGGGCGTCCCTGCTCGGCCAGGAGGCCGCGCAGATCGGCTCCGGCAGGGCCCTGCGCCCGGACGACTACGTCTTTCCCACCTACCGCGAGCACGGCGTCGCCTGGTGCCGCGACGTGGACCCGACGATGCTGCTGGGCATGTTCCGCGGTGTGAACAACGGCGGCTGGGACCCGAACAGCAACAACTTCCACCTCTACACGATCGTGATCGGCTCCCAGGTCCTGCACGCGGCCGGGTACGCGATGGGTGTGGCCAAGGACGGCGCGGACTCCGCCGTCGTCGCCTACTTCGGTGACGGCGCCTCCAGCCAGGGAGACGTGGCCGAGGCGTTCACGTTCGCCGCGGTCTACAACGCCCCGGTCGTCTTCTTCTGCCAGAACAACCAGTGGGCGATCTCCGAGCCCACCGAGCGCCAGTCACGGGTGCCGATCTACCAGCGCGCCCAGGGCTTCGGCTTCCCCGGCGTCCGCGTCGACGGCAACGACGTGCTGGCCTGCCTGGCGGTGACCAAGGCGGCCGTGGAGCGCGCGCGCAGGGGCGAGGGCCCGATGCTCATCGAGGCGTTCACCTACCGCATGGGCGCCCACACCACCTCCGACGACCCGACCCGCTACCGCGCGGACGACGAGCGCGCCGCCTGGGAGGCGAAGGACCCGATCCAGCGACTGCGCGGCTACCTGGAGCGCGAGGAGCTGGCCGACTCCGCCTTCTTCGCCTCGATCGACGAGGAGAGCGAGGAGATGGGCCGGCACGTGCGGGACGCCATCCGCACGATGCCCGATCCCGACACCATGGCGATGTTCGAGAACGTCTACGCGGACGGGCACGCGCTCGTGGATGAGGAGCGCGCACAGTTCGCCGCCTACCAGGCGTCGTTCGAGCCCGAGAGTGTCTCCGGCGCGGGGGAAGGTAAGTGACCATGGCCGTTCAGAAGCTCCCCCTCGCCAAGGCGATCAACGCCTCGCTGCGCACCGCGCTGGAGAACGACCCGAAGGTCCTCGTCATGGGCGAGGACGTCGGCAAGCTCGGTGGCGTCTTCCGCGTCACCGACGGGCTGCAGAAGGACTTCGGCGAGGACCGGGTCGTGGACACGCCGCTGGCTGAGTCCGGCATCGTCGGCACCGCGATCGGCCTGGCACTGCGCGGCTACCGGCCCGTCGTCGAGATCCAGTTCGACGGTTTCGTCTTCCCCGCCTACGACCAGATCGTCACCCAGCTCGCCAAGATGCACGCGCGGGCCCTGGGCAAGATCAAGCTGCCCGTCGTCATCCGGATTCCCTACGGCGGCGGCATCGGCGCCGTCGAGCACCACAGCGAGTCGCCGGAGACGCTGTTCGCGCACGTCGCGGGCCTCAAGTGCGTCTCGCCCTCGAACTCCTCCGACGCCTACTGGATGCTGCAGCAGGCCATCGAGAGCGACGATCCGGTCATCTTCTTCGAGCCCAAGCGGCGCTACTGGGACAAGGGCGAGGTCGACCCCTCCGCCATCCCGGCTCCGCTGCACTCCGCGAAGATCGCCCGCCAGGGCACCGCGCTCACCCTGGCCGCCTACGGCCCGATGGTGAAGGTCTGCATGGAGGCGGCGGCCGCCGCCGAGGAAGAGGGCAACTCGCTGGAGGTCGTGGATCTGCGCTCCATGTCGCCGATCGACTTCGACACCGTGCAGCGTTCCGTCGAGCGGACGGGCCGCCTCGTGCTCGTCCACGAGGCGCCGGTCTTCCTGGGCACCGGTGCCGAGATCGCCGCCCGCATCACCGAGCGGTGCTTCTACCATCTTGAAGCACCGGTGCTGCGCGTCGGCGGGTTCCACGCGCCGTACCCACCGGCGCGGCTGGAGGACGAGTACCTGCCCAACCTGGACCGGGTGCTCGATGCCGTCGACCGCGCGCTGGCGTACTGAGGAGAGCCGTGACGATGACCAACAGCGCACAGGCCGCGCAGCCGGCCGCCGGCGTCCGTGAGTTCAAGATGCCCGACGTGGGCGAGGGGCTGACGGAGGCGGAGATCCTCAAGTGGTACGTCCAGCCCGGGGACACCGTCGCCGACGGCCAGGTCGTCTGCGAGGTGGAGACGGCCAAGGCCGCCGTCGAACTGCCCATCCCCTTCGACGGCGTGGTGCACGACCTGCGCTTCGACGAGGGCACCACGGTGGACGTCGGCACCCCCATCATCACCGTCGACACGGGCGGCCCCGCGGCCGGTTCGGGCGGCGGCGACGCGTCCGCGGCGCAGGCCGCGCTGGAGACGGGCGCCGGTGCCGCGGCCGAGGTGGCCGAGGAGGCCGCCGTGACGGAGGAGGCCGCCGCCACCGGGGAGGAGGCCGAGCCGGAGGGCCGGCAGCCCGTGCTGGTCGGCTACGGCGTGGCCACCGGTTCCACCAAGCGCCGTCCGCGCAAGCCCGCGCCCGCGCGGGACGCGGCGGCGGGCTCAGCCGCCACGGGGACGGCACCGGCCGCCTCCCCGGCACCGGCCGCTTCCGTGGCGCCAGCCGCCTCGGCACCGGTCGCCGAGCCCGCTTCGGCGGCCGAGCCCGCTCCGGGCGACGACGGCGCTGTGGGGGTGAACGGTGCCTCGGGCGTGAACGGCCAGGGGGAGCCCTCCGCGGTCGCCGGCTCGCGGCCGCTGGCCAAGCCGCCCGTCCGCAAGCTGGCCAAGGATCTCGGCATCGACCTGGCGACGGTCGTCCCGAGTGGCCCCGACGGGATCGTCACCCGCGACGACGTGCACGCCGCCGCCGCCCGGGCCGCCGCGCCCGCGGCACCCGCGGCGGGGCGGGAGTCCGCCGAGCCCGCCGCCTTGTCCGCGGAGCCGTCCGCCTCGGCGGGCGCCGCACGCGAGACCCGCATTCCGGTCAAGGGCGTACGCAAGGCCACCGCGCAAGCCATGGTCGACAGCGCGTTCACGGCGCCGCACGTGACCGAGTTCGTGACCGTGGACGTCACCCGGACGATGAAGCTCGTCGCCGATCTCAAGCAGGACCCCGAGATGGCGGGCGTGCGGATCAACCCGCTGCTGCTGGTCGCCAAGGCGTTCCTGGTGGCCATCCGCCGCCACCCGGAGGTCAACGCCTCCTGGGACGAGGAGCGCCAGGAGATCGTCCGCAAGCACTACGTCAACCTCGGCATCGCGGCGGCCACCCCGCGCGGGCTGATCGTCCCCAACATCAAGGACGCGCACGACAAGACGCTGCCCGAACTGGCGTCCGCGCTCGGTGAGCTGGTCGCCACCGCCCGCGAGGGCAGGACCAGTCCCGCCGCGATGAGCGGCGGCACGGTGACGATCACCAACGTCGGGGTCTTCGGCGTGGACACCGGCACGCCGATCCTCAACCCCGGCGAGTCCGCCATCCTGGCCTTCGGTCAGGTGCGCGAACAGCCTTGGGTGCACAAGGGCAAGGTCAAGCCGCGGCACGTCACCACGCTGGCGCTCTCCTTCGACCACCGCCTCGTCGACGGCGAACTCGGCTCCAAGGTCCTCGCCGACATCGCCGCCGTCCTGGAGCAGCCCAAGCGGCTGATGCTGTGGCAGTGACCAGGCGGCGCCGGGCCTGAACCGCGCCCCCGGCCGGGGGCGCGGACGCAGGGCACGGGACGCAGGACACGGGACGCAGGACTCGGGACGAGAAGGGGGCGGGGGCGCGGCAGCCCTCGCCCCCTTCTTCGTCGTCCAAGGCCGTACGAGGTGCCCCGTCCCACATCGCGGAAGCGGAAACCGTCGCATCCGTCTTGTATCTATGATGCGTGCATGCCTTCCGCCGCACCCCCCACCCACCGCGCCACCACCCACACCGGCACCCCGAAACAGCAGCTCGGTCAGGAGAAGCAACCGCCCGCCGCGCAGCGCGTGTACGCGCACGTGAAGCAGGCGGTGCTGGAGCGGCGCTACGAGGGGGGCATGCTCCTGACGGAGGGCGAGCTCGCCGAGGCCGTCGGCGTCTCGCGCACGCCCGTCCGCGAGGGCCTGCTCCGCCTGGAGGTGGAGGGCCTGATCCGGCTGTACCCGAAGAAGGGTGCGCTGGTGCTGCCCGTCTCGGTGCAGGAGGTCGAGGACGTCGTCGAGACCCGCCTGCTGGTCGAGCAGCACGCGGTCCGCCGTGCGGTGCCCGTCTCGGACGCGCTGGTGGCCCGGCTCGAAGAGCTGCTTCAGGAGCAGCGGACCCACGCGGCCTCTGGTGACCTTCCCGCCTTCTCCGCCGCCGACCGCGGCTTCCACGCCACCCTCGTCCAGGCGACGGGCAACCAGATCCTCACCCGCCTCTACGACCAGCTGCGCGACCGCCAGCTGCGGATGGGCGTCGCCGTGATGCACGCGCACCCCGACCGGGTCGCGAAGAACATCGCCGAGCACGCCGACATCCTGCGCACGCTGCGCGAGGGCGACACGGACGCCGCGGCGCGCGCCGTCCACCAGCACGTCAGCCGGGTCCGCCACCTGATGCGCGGTGACGAGCGCACCGGCGGCCAGAGCGACCTCCCGACGAGCGGCCAGAGCGACCTCCCGACGAGCGGCCAGGGTGACGACCGGACGAGCGGCCAGGGTGACGACCGGGGGGACGGCCGATGAGTACCACCGCCTCTCCCCACGCCGTCCGACTGCCCGGCGACCCGCCCGGCGGACCCCGCGCCTGGTGGGTGTGGGGTATCGGCGTCGCCGTCTACTTCGTCGCCGTCACCTTCCGCACCAGCCTCGGCGTGGCGGGTCTCGACGCGGCGCACCGCTTCGACATCAACGCCTCCGCGCTCTCCAGCTTCTCCATCCTGCAACTCCTCGTCTACGCGGGGATGCAGATACCCGTGGGCCTGCTGGTGGACCGCTGGGGCACCCGCCGCATCCTGCTGCTGGGCATCCTGCTGTTCACCGCGGGCCAGTTCGGCTTCGCGCTGTCGGCCTCGTACGGCACCGCGCTGGCCTCCCGCGCGCTGCTGGGCTGCGGGGACGCGATGACGTTCATCGCCGTCCTGCGCCTGGGGGCGCGCTGGTTCCCGGCCCGCCGCGGACCGGTGATCGCCCAGGTGGCGGCGCTGATCGGGATGGCGGGCAACCTGGTGACGACACTCGTCCTCGCCCGCGTCCTGGCAAGCCTCGGCTGGACGCCGACGTTCGCGGGCAGCGCGGCGGGCGGCCTGGTCATCCTGGCGCTCGTCGTCTTCTTCCTGCGGGACCACCCGGAGGGCCACGAGCCGCCGGCCGTCCCCAAGGCCGAGGCCACGGGTCCGGGCTTCATCCGCCGGCAGATCGGCGCGGCCTGGCGGGAGCCGGGCACCCGCGCCGGGATGTGGGTGCACTTCACCTGCCAGTTCCCCGGCATGGTCTTCCTGCTGCTGTGGGGCATGCCCTTCCTGGTCGAGGCGCAGGGGCTCGACAAGGGCACGGCCGGTGAGCTGCTGACTCTCGTGGTGGTCTCCAACATGTGCTGCGGACTGGTCTACGGGCAGGTCATCTCCCGGCACCACGCCGCGCGCACCCCGCTGGTGCTGGGCACCGTCGGCGCGACCGCCCTCGTGTGGGCCGCGGCCCTCGCCTGGCCGGGCAAGGACCCCATGTGGCTGCTGGTGGTGCTGTGCGTGGTGCTCGGCGCGTGCGGCCCGGGCTCGATGATCGGCTTCGACTTCTCCCGTCCCGCCAACCCGCCCGAGCGGCACGGCACCGCGTCCGGCATCGTCAACATGGGCGGGTTCACCGCCTCGATGACGACGCTGTTCGCCGTCGGGGTCCTGCTCGACCTGACGGGGGACAACTACCGGATCGCCTTCGCGAGCGTCTTCGTCCTCCAGGCGCTGGGCCTGGTGCAGTTCGCCCGGCTGCGGGGGCGCGCGGTACGGCGCGAGCGCGAACGCGTGGTGGCCAGCCGCGTGGAGGCGGTGCACGTCCCGGTGTGACGGCGGCGCGGCGGACCCCACGCGCCACGGCCACGCACCACACGCCACTCCGCCGCGGTCCCTCCGGGGCCTGTGTCCGACCGTCACCCCCTCAGGGGGTGACGACTCCACAACGCCACACCGTCACCGCGGCACCGCGGTACGGCGGCACCGGTTCACGGCGTCACCGAGAAGTGGCGCAGGATCGCGGCGGCCAGCTCCGCGTCGCCGTCGATCTTGACGCGGTCCGCGACGGCGTCCGGCCGTACGCGGCCCGCGGCCAGCCGGGAGTAGGTCTCCCAGTCCATGGCGAGGGTGACGGCGGGGCCCAGCGAGACGCTGCCGTCGACGGTGCCCCGGCCCTCCTTGTCCACGCGCACCGTCCGCATGAACTCGACGGGGCCGCTCACATCGAAGACGACCGCGGAGTTCAGCGGGGCTCCGGCGTCCTTGGCGACGACCTTGGGCAGCCCGGCGAGCATCACGTCCCTGGCCACGTGGGCGCCGGGCGAGTCCAGGTTGCCGGGCTTGTCCAGGGCGCGGCGCAGATCCTGTTCGTGCACCCACACGTCGAAGGCGCGCAGCATCAGCTGGCGCTCCAGCGGCAGTTTGCGGGGCCCGAACGGCACGACGCTGTTGATCTCCGCCTCCGGCCCGCGCTTCTCGTTCCGCAGCTGCCGCGAGCGGCGGATGAGCGTGTATTCGAACTCGCTGGTCATCTCCGGGCCCGTGTGGTGCCGCCGCACATCGACCTGGACCTCCATGTGACGGCTCGTCTCGTCGACGACGTGACGGATGTCGCGGGGCAGGGCGTGGATCGGTCGCGGATCGCCCAGGAGTTCGCACTCGACGCCGATGATGTGGGAGACCACATCGCGCACCGACCAGCCCGGACAGTCGGTCCGCCCGTTCCACTCCCCTTCCACGAGCGGAGTGACCAGCTCGGATATCGCTTCCATGGACTGCGTCCACGCGTCAACGTAGGGCTGAAGGCTTGGGTGGTCGGTCACGGGACCCCTCGGCTTGCGGTTCGCTGGCTGGCTCGTTCGAGCTTGCGGCTCGTTCGGCATACGAACAAGTCCGCGCACTGGACTGGACACTGGGCTGGGCACTTGGCTGGACACTGGGCTGGGCACTGGACAGGGCAGGTGCTCGTGCTGGGTGCTCTCAAGTTACGCTGCGGACGAGAGCCCCGGCAGGGCTTTTGGGACGATGCTAGGCCCAATCGCCCCCCTCGATCGCATGGACGGTGGTACGGTGCGCGCTTCGATTCTGCAGATTCAGGTGGACCCGGACGAGTCGGTCGAATCCCGGCGGGAACGGGTCGCTTCGCTCGTCCGCGCCCAAGCGGGGGCCGACGTGGTGGTGCTGCCGGAACTGTGGCCGGTCGGCGCCTTCGCCCACGACCGTTTCGCCGCAGAGGCGGAGGAGGCGGACCCGGCGAAGGGCCCCACCGCGCTGGCCATGTCCGCGGCGGCGCGGGACGCGGGGGTGTGGCTGCACGCGGGCTCGATCGTGGAGAAGGGCGAGGAGGCGGGCGCCCTGTACAACACCTCCCTGGTCTTCTCCCCCTCCGGCAAGCTCGCGGCCACCTACCGCAAGATCCACCGCTTCGGGTTCGACCAGGGCGAGGCGGCGCTGATGACGGCGGGCAGCACGCCCGTCACCGTCGCCCACCCGCAGGCCACGCTCGGCCTGGCCACCTGCTACGACCTCCGCTTCCCCGAGCTGTTCCGTGCGCTGGTCGACGCGGGCGCCCAGGTGCTGGTCGTCCCCGCGGGCTGGCCCGCCAAGCGCGCCGACCACTGGAGCCTGTTCGCCCGCACCCGCGCCGTCGAGAACCAGTGCTTCGTCCTGGCCTGCGGCACCGCGGGCACCCACGCGGGCGTCGCCCAGGCGGGACGCAGCGCCGTCATCGACCCGTGGGGCGAGGTCGTCGCCGAGACGGACAGCACGGAGGAGACGGTGCTGACCGCCGACCTCGACCTCACCCAGGTCGACAAGGTCCGCGAGTCCTTCCCCGTCCTCAAGGACCGGGTGCTGTAGCCCCAGGAGCTGCAAGGACTCCAGGGGACTCGGAGAGGCCCGCCCTCGGAGCCGCGCGCTACGCGTCCGCGTCGCGAGGTGGCACGCTGGAGGGATGAACGACCCCGCCGCCACACCCGCCACTCCCGCCCCCGCAGGCACGTCCGCCGCCGAACCCGGCGCGACGCCCGCTCCCGCCGCCGCCCGCCGTCCCCGGGTCCGGGCGCCCGAGCTGACCGGCAAGGGCGGCTGGCTGAACACCGGCGGTGAGCAGCTGAGCCTGACGGAGCTGCGCGGGAAAATCGTGATCGTCGATTTCTGGACGTTCTGCTGCATCAACTGCCTGCACGTGATCGACGAGCTGCGGGAGCTGGAGGAGCGGCACTCCGAGACGGTCGTCGTGGTGGGGGTGCACTCGCCGAAGTTCGTCCACGAGGCGGAGCACGCGGCCGTGGTGGACGCCGTGGAGCGGTACGGGGTGGAGCACCCGGTGCTGGACGACCCGGAGCTGGCCACATGGAAGCAGTACGCCGTGCGGGCGTGGCCGACGCTGGTGGTCGTCGACCCGGAGGGATACGTCGTCGCGCAGCACGCCGGCGAGGGGCACGTGCACGCGATCGAACGGCTGGTGGAGCAGCTGGAGGCGGAACACGGGGCGAAGGGGACGCTGCGGCGCGGTGAGGGCCCGTACGTGCCGCCTGAGCCGGTCGCCACGGATCTGCGTTTTCCGGGGAAGATCCTGGCGCTGCCCGACGGCGGCTTCCTCGTCTCGGACACCACGCGGCACCAGCTGGTGGAGCTGGCGGCCGACGGGGAGAGCGTCGTGCGGCGCATCGGGGACGGCGAGCGGGGGCTGAGCGACGGCGGGCCCGGGACCGCGCGGTTCAACGAGCCGCAGGGCATGGCGCTGCTGCCCGACGGCGCCGTCCTCGTGGCCGACACCGTCAACCACGCGCTGCGCCGCCTGGACCTGGCCTCGGGGGCTGTCGAGACCGTCGCCGGCACCGGTGAGCAGTGGTGGCAGGGCGCGCCCACCGAGGGTGCGGCCCGCGAGATCGCGCTCTCCTCGCCCTGGGACGTGGCGTACTTCGCCGACCGCGTGTGGATCGCCATGGCCGGGGTGCACCAGCTGTGGACGTACGACCCGGTCGGCGGCGCCGTGGGTGTCGCGGCGGGGACGACGAACGAGGGGCTGGTGGACGGGCCCGCGAACCAAGCGTGGTTCGCCCAGCCGTCCGGGCTGGCCGTCTCCCCCGACGGGACGCGGCTGTGGGTGGCCGACTGCGAGACCAGCGCGCTGCGGTGGGTGGAGGCGGACGCCGAGGGCGACGGTGACGCCTTCGCCGTCCGTACCGCCGTCGGCACCGGACTCTTCGACTTCGGTCACCGCGACGGCCCGGCCGGCCAGGCCCTGCTCCAGCACCCGCTGGGGGTCACCGCGCTGCCTGGGAGCACCTCCCGGGACGGAGTCCCGGGGTCAGGTTCGGTCGCGGTCTGCGACACCTACAACCACGCGCTGCGCCGCTACGATCCGGCCACCGGCGAGGTCGAGACGCTGGCGACCGACCTGCGCGAGCCGTCGGACGCCGTGCTGGTACCCGGTGGCGAGATCGTGGTCGTCGAGTCCGCCCGGCACCGGCTGACGCGGCTGCGGCTGCCCGAGGACGCCGTACGGGTCGAGGGCGCGGCGCACCGGACGCGGCGCGCCGCCACCGAGGTGGCGCCCGGGACGCTCCGGCTGGACGTCGTCTTCCAGGCGCCGCCAGGACAGAAGCTCGACACCCGTTACGGGCCCTCGACGCGGCTGCTGGTGAGCGCCACCCCGCCCGAACTGCTCGCGGAGGGCGAGGGAGCGGACACCGCACTGCGGCGGGAGGTCCGGCTGGCCGGTGCCGAGGGTACGGAAGGGGTGCTGCACGTCTCGGCGATGGCCGCCTCCTGCGACGAGGAGGGGGAGTACCCGGCCTGCCACATGCACCAGCAGGACTGGGGTGTGCCGGTCCGCCTCACCGCGGGCGGCGCCGACCGGCTGCCGCTGGTGCTGGCCGGTCTGGACGAGGACGCCGAGGGTGCCGAGGGTGCCGAGGGCGACGGAGCCTGAGCCACGGGAGGGGCCCCGCGAGGGCCCCTCCACGTCCTGTCCGGCCCGTCGTCATTCCCAGTGGTGCTTGTTGACTTCCTCGATCACCGGCGCCCCGGGGGACGGCGGTTCGACGCGGCGCCGCTTGAGGATGCTGATGTAGGTGCACAGTCCGATGACGCCGACGATCAGCAGGACGACGCCCACCAGCTGGACGTTGACGCCGCTGACGTCCAGGTCGACGGCCAGGGCCAGAATCGCCCCCACCGCCATCATGCCGATGCAGACGACGATGCCCATGAGTGATGCCTCCCAGCTCGGTCGACGAGCCACGCTTGCCGCGGCTCCGCGCTTACCGGCGCCGAGTACCCGGGTCGGCGGGAGGCATACGCGGGACGCGCGACGGTAGTTGACGCACCTTCGGGTTTCCGGTCACGTCCGGCCGTCGGTGCTGGGTGTGTGGTCGTCGATGGCGGCGTCGTCGACCGGGACCCCGAACCAGCGCAGCGCGATGGGCCGGGTGCCGTGTGTGGCCACATCCCGGCCGGGTGCGAACCGCTGCACCAGGTCGAGGTAGGCGTCGTGGAACTGGTCCAACTCCTCCCTGTTGAGATGCAGGAGACCGCGTGAGCCGCGCATCCACCCCTCGGCGTCGACGGCCTCTTCGGCGTAGCGCCGGGCAAGCTCGATGTCCTCGGCCATCCGCAGCCGGTCGAGCTCGCCGATGACGGCCGCCTCGGCCGCGGTCAGATCCGTCTTCGCGGGACGGCGGATGTCCAGCCCGCGCACCCCGCGCCACCAGCGTTCGCGCCCGCCGGGCGCATGGTCGGGGTCGTCCTCGATGAAGCCGGCCCGCTCCAGCTGACGGAGGTGGTAGCTGAGGGTTCCGGTGTTCTCGCCGAGCGCGGCGGCGAGCGTGGTTGCCGTCGCCGGGCCCGCCTCGCCGGGAGACAACCGCATACGGCTGCAGAACGAGACGCGTTCCCTACGCCCCTACACCGAACCGCCCTGACGGAAGACCGACTCGCCCTGAAACGAGAACCGCACCGCCTCGACGGAGAACCGGCCAGCCCTGAGCACGAGCGGGGCCTTTCCTCCGCGGGCCCCGCGGGCCCCGGCGCCTCACTCGGCCAGGAACGCCGTCAGGCAGTTGGCCAGCAGGTAGGGGTCCTGTGTGCCGCACAGCTCGCGGGCCGAGTGCATGGACAGGATGGCGACGCCGATGTCGACGGTGGTGATGCCGTGCCGGGCCGCGGTGATGGGCCCGATGGTGGTGCCGCACGGCATGTCGTTGTGGGAGACGAAGCTCTGCCACGGCACCCCCGCGCGTTCGCACGCGGCGGCGAACAGGGCGCGGCCGCTGCCGTCGGTGGAGTAGCGCTGGTTGACGTTGACCTTGAGGATCGGGCCGCCGTTGGGCATGGGGTGGTGGCCGGGCTCGTGCCGCTCGGCGTAGTTGGGGTGCACGGCGTGCCCGGTGTCGGAGGACAGGCACACGGTGCCGGCCCAGGCGCGGGCCCGGTCCTCGTAGGCGCCGCCGCGGGCGAAGACGGAGCGCTCCAGCACCGAGCCGAGCAGGGGCCCTTGGGCGCCGGTGTCGGACTGGCTGCCGTTCTCCTCGTGGTCGAAGGCGGCCAGCACGGGGATGGCGGCGGGCTGCGGTCCTTCGCCCGTGGCGGCGGCGGTGAGCGCGGCGACGCCGGCGTGCACGGACAGCAGGTTGTCCATCCGGGGGCCCGCGGCGAGTTCTTCCTCGCGGCCCAGGTAGGCGGGGGCCTCGACGCTGTGGGCCATCAGGTCCCAGCCGGCGACGGCGTCCGCGTCCAGGCCGCTCTCCTGGGCGACGAAGCGCACCAGGTCGCCTTCGCGGGCCTGCCCAAGACCCCAGATTGGCGTCATGTGGCGCTGGCGGTCCAGCTTGAGGCCCTCGTTGACCTGGCGGTCGAGGTGGATGGCCAGCTGCGGCACGCGCAGCAGGGGGCGGTCGACGTTCACCAGGTGGCTGGTGCCGTCGCGCAGGGTGACCCGGCCGCTGAGACCGAGGTCGCGGTCGAGCCAGGTGTTGAGGAGGGCGCCGCCGTAGACCTCGACGGCGACCTGGCGCCAGCCGGCCGCGCCGGTGTCGGGCACGGGCTTGACCCGCAGGTTGGGCGAGTCGGTGTGGGCGCCGACGATGCGGAACGGGGTGGCGGGCGTCGCCCCCTCGGGCACGTACCAGGCGATCAGCGCGCCGCCGCGCAGCACGTACTTGCCGCCGGTGCTCGCGTCCCACGCCTCGGTCTCCCGTACCTGCCGGAAGCCGGCCTTCTCCAGTTCGGCCGCCGCGTTCGCCACCGCGTGGTAGGGCGAGGGGCTCGCGGCGAGGAAGGACAGCAGACCGTCGGTGTGGGCACGGTCGAACGGCGTGGCATCGCTCATGCCCCCACCCTAACGGCGCCTTTCACGATGCGGACGCCCCGCTCCCGTGGGGGTGGGAGCGGGGCGTACGGCCTCGACGGGTGCCGGACGGCTCAGAAGGCGTTCTCGTCCAGCTCCATGACCGACAGGTCCACCGCGTCGGCCAGCTCGCGCTGGACGGCGACCTGCGGCAGCACGTTCGCCGCGAAGAACTTCGCCGCGGCGATCTTGCCCTGGTAGAAGGGCACGTCCTTGGAGGGCAGGGTCTTGGCGTCGCCGCCGGACAGCTTCCCGGCGGCGACGGCCGCGCCGCGCAGCAGCAGGTAGCCGACGACGACGTCGCCGGCGGCCAGCAGGAAGCGGGTGGTGTTCAGGCCGACCTTGTAGATGGACTTGACGTCCTTCTCGGTGCCGGCCAGGTCGGTCAGCATGGTGCCGACGATGGCCTCCAGGTCACCGGCGGCCTTGGCGAGCTGGTCGCGGGCCCCGGCGAGCTCCTCGCCGCCCTCGGCCTCGGCGAGGAACTTCTTGATCTCCTCGGAGAGCGCGGTGAGGGCCTGGCCCTGGTCGCGGACGACCTTGCGGAAGAAGAAGTCCTGGCCCTGGATCGCGGTGGTGCCCTCGTAGAGGGTGTCGATCTTGGCGTCGCGGATGTACTGCTCGATCGGGTACTCCTGCAGGTACCCGGAGCCGCCGAGCGTCTGCAGGGACTGCGCGAGCTGCTCGTAGGACTTCTCCGAGCCGTAGCCCTTGACGATGGGCAGCAGCAGGTCGTTGAGGCGGTGCGCGGCGGAGGCGTCCTCGCCGGCGGCCTCCTTGACGATGATCTCGTCCTGCACGGTGGCGGTGTAGAGGACGAGGGCGCGCATGCCCTCCGCGTACGCCTTCTGCGTCAGCAGCGAGCGCCGCACGTCCGGGTGGTGGGTGATGGTCACCCGCGGGGCGGTCTTGTCGGTGAACTGGGCCAGGTCGGCGCCCTGGACGCGCTCCTTGGCGTACTCCAGGGCGTTGAGGTAGCCGGTGGACAGGGTGGCGATCGCCTTGGTGCCGACCATCATCCGCGCGAACTCGATGATCTTGAACATCTGGCGGATGCCGTCGTGCTTCTCGCCCAGCAGCCAGCCCTTGGCCGGAGCGTTGGCGCCGAAGGTCATCTCGCAGGTGTTGGAGACCTTCAGGCCCATCTTGTGCTCGACGTTGGTGGCGTGGACGCCGTTGCGCTCGCCCAGCTCGCCGGTCTCCCAGTCGAAGTCGTACTTGGGCACGATGAACAGCGACAGGCCCTTGGTGCCGGGGCCGTGGCCCTCGGGGCGGGCGAGGACGAAGTGCACGATGTTCTCGGACATGTCGTGCTCACCGGAGGTGATGAAGCGCTTGACGCCCTCGATGTGCCAGGTGCCGTCGTCCTGCTGGACGGCCTTGGTGCGGCCCGCGCCCACGTCCGAGCCGGCGTCCGGCTCGGTGAGCACCATGGTGGAGCCCCACTGCCTCTCGGCCATCAGCGCGGCGACCTTGTGCTGCTCCTCGGTGCCCTCCTCGTGGAGGACGCCGGCGAACGCCGGGCCCGAGGCGTACATCCACACGGCCGGGTTGGCGCCCAGGATGGTCTCGGCGAAGCCCCACAGCAGGGAGCGCGGCGCGGTGGTGCCGCCGATCTCCTCGGGGATGCCCAGGCGCCACCACTCGGCGTCCATGTAGGCCTGGTAGCTCTTCTTGAAGGCGGCCGGGACGGGCGCGGTGTTGGTCTCCGGGTCGAAGACGGGCGGCGTGCGGTCGCCCTCCTCGTAGGACGCGGCCAGCTCGTTCTCGGCGAGGCGGGCGATCTCGGCGAGGACACTCTTGGCGGTCTCGACGTCCATCTCCGCGAACGGTCCGGTGCCGTACACCGCATCGCGCCCGAGCACCTCGAAGAGGTTGAACTCGATGTCGCGGAGATTCGACTTGTAATGCCCCATGGCGACGGCTCCGTAATGACTCGCTCGTACTTGTCGGTAGCTCCCTAGATGATGCTACCCGTCGGTAATAAGAAGCAACCCCTCGCCGTCCATCTGTGACTGGATACTCTTTCGGTATGTACGGCTACGACCAGACCGGTGCCCCGCCCGGGCAAGGGCACGGCGGCCATGGTGGGCACGGCGGGCACGGCGGGCACAGCGGGCACGGCGGACACAGTGGGCACGGATACCAGCAGGCCCCGCCCCCGCCCCCCTACGGCGCGCAGCAGGGGGCGCCCCCTCCCTACGGCCAGCCGGGACCGCAGCAGCAGCAGCAGCCGTTCTACCCCGAGCCCTCCCCGCCCTCCCTCCAGGAGGCGGTCCGCGGTTTCACCACCGGGTCGCTGAGCGCGGAGGACTTCCAGGGCGTCTTCTCCTCCTCCAAGGTGTACTGCCCGCGCGGCGACACCCCCGGCTTCCTCGCCCTGCACAACACCCAGCAGCCGGTCATCCCGATGTTCACCACCCTCAAGGAGCTGCGCGCCTACGCGGGCAAGGAGTCGAAGTACTTCGTCATCACCGGTGCCGAGGTCCTCGACCTGCTGCCGTCGGGGTACGGCTTCGTGCTCGACATGGAGGGCGAGCACCGCGTGGTCTTCGACGCCAAGGCGGTGGAGGAGATGGTGGACTTCGCGATGCGGCGCATGTACGGCTAGAGCGCCCGCGCTCGCCGCCCCCGCACCGCCTGCCCCCGGTCAGTCCTCGTCGAGGGCCGAGAGGTCCCACGCCTCCCACTGGTCCAGGGACGGCTCCGCCGCCTCCTCGACGTCCTTCGCCGCCGGGTCGGCCTCCTGCATCTCGAACCAGATGCACTTGCCCTCGCCCCGCGGGTCCACGCCCCACCGGTCGGCGAGCATGCCCAGCAGCATCAGGCCGCGCCCCGAGGACGCCAGCTCGCCGGGGCTGCGGCGGTGCGGCAGCTCGTCGCTGGCGTCGGAGACGTTGACCCGCAGCGTGCGCTCCTGGGTACCGCCCCGCGCACCGCTCTCGGCCTCCCCCTCCGCGCCCCCGGTGTTGGCCGTAGCCCCGGCGCGCGGTGCGGTGATCTGGGCGACCAGCGTCGCGTCCCCGTCCGTGTGCACGAGCACGTTGGTCAGCATCTCGGACAGCATCAGCACCGCGCCGTCCACCTGCTCCGGGTCGGCCCAGTCGTGCAGCAGGTCGCGCAGCTGGTGGCGGGCGGTGGCGATCCGGTCGGGCTGGGCCTGCGCGACCTGCATCACGGTGCGCCGCGCCGAGACGGGCGTCCCGCCGACCGTCAGGCCTTCGGTGCGGGCGCCGCGCGCCAGGAGCAGCAGCGCGATGTCGTCCTCGCGCCGGGGGGTGAGCGGGGGCGCCGCCGTACGCGCCGGTGTGCCGCACTCGTCGCCGTGCGCCGCACGGACCAGCGCGTCGGCCACCTGTTCGAGGCCCGGTTCGAGCCCGGACCCGGAGCCGGGTTCGGGGCCGAGCTCGACGCCAGGTTCGGGTCCGGGCTCGACGCCAGGTTCTGAGCCGGCCTCCGCCTCGCTGTCGTCCGGCCGCGTGCGCAGCCCCTCGACGACCTCGTTGATCCGCTCCCAGCCGGTCTCCTGGTCGTGTCCGCCGGCCTCCAGCAGCCCGTCGGTGCACATCAGCAGCCGTTCGCCGGGCTCCAGGACGAGCCGGGTGACCGGATAGTCGGAGTCGGGTTCGATGCCGAGCGGGAGGCCGCCCGCGGTGGGGCGCACCATCATCGGCCCGTCGGGGAGCTGGACGGCCGGGTCGGGGTGTCCCGCGCGGGCGACGTCCAGGGTGCCGGTGGCGGGGTCGACCTCCACGTAGAGGCAGGTGGCGAAGCGCGGGTCGGCGGTCTCCGGCTCCTCCTCGTCCGCTCCGGCCTCGGGCGGGAACCCGGCCGCCTCCTCGGCGGGGGCCGAGGGCGGGGGCGCGTTGACGCGTGCGCCGGCGCCCATGCCGTGCAGGAAGCGGGAGGCGCGGGAGAGTACCGCGTCGGGGTGGTGGCCCTCCGAGGCGTAGGCCCGCACGGCCACCCGCAGCTGGCCCATGATGCCTGCGGCCCGCACGTCGTGGCCCTGCACGTCGCCGATGACCAGGGCGGTCCTGCCCGAGGGCAGGGGGATCACGTCGTACCAGTCGCCGCCGATCTGGAGGCCGCCGCCGGTGGGCACGTAACGCGCCGCCAGGTCCATGCCGGGGACGGCCGGGCTGTGCGCGGGCCGCATCGCCCGCTGGAGCCGGGCGGACAGCTCGCGCTCCGACTCGTTCAGCAGCGCCCGCGACAGCGACTGGGCGAGCATCCGGGCGACGGTGGTCAGCACGGCGCGCTCGTCCGGGGTGAAGGCGACGGGCTGGGCGAAGGCCGCCATCCAGGCGCCGATGGTGCGGCCCGCGACGGTCAGCGGCAGGAAGGCCCAGGCAGTGCGCCCTGGCTGGGTCTCGGCGGGGCGGGCGGCGGGGAAGCGGTCCGCGTACTCCCGCGGGTCGAGGAGGTAGAGGGCGCGGCCGGTGCGCACGGCCTCGGCGGCCGGGTCGTCGTCGGTGAGCCGCAGGTGGGCTCCGCTGCCGGGCGGGCCGAGGCCGCCGCCGGGCCCGTACGGGTGCCCAGGACCGTAGGGGTAGCCGGGCCGCGCCGGGGCGCCGGGTGAGGCCCCGTAGACGGTGAGCTGGTCGCCGCTGACGCAGAAGACGGCGAGCGCGTCGGGCGAGAAGCCCGGCATGGCCAGCGACGCGGCGACTCGCAGCACGTCCGCTGTGGTGTACGCCTCGGCCAGCGCCCGCCCCGCGTCCAGCAGGAACGCCTCACGGTTGCGGCGCCAGTCCCACGCGGCCGCGGCGCCGCGCCCCCGCGGCCCGGCCACGTCCTGCCCGTGGTTGCCCCGGTCGCCCCGGCCGCCGCGGTCACCGGGGGCCGCGCGGGTCAGCGGACCCGCTGCCTGCTGCTCGGGGCGCTCCTCCGGCTCCGGCACCGCGTACACGAGGCCGACGAGCCCTGGCGCGCCCTCTTCCCGCTGCCCGGTGCCCGCGGGTGCGCGCGGCGCGGGGCGCACGACGGTGCGGACCGTTCCGACGACCGCCCCGTCCGCGTCCACCACCCGCAGCAGCGCCTCGGCGGTGGTCTCCTCGGCGAGCGCGAGCGTGACGATGCTCTGGAAGCCCACGTAGTCGACGGCGTGCAGGTGGGAGCGGACGGCGCTGCCCGGGAGGGTGAGGTGGGTCTCGGTGCGGGGCGCGGGCCCCGCCGCAGGCCGCCCGTCCCCGGGCGGAGCCCCGGACGGCGAGGGCGCTACGGTCGGTCCCGCCGAGTCGGCCGGCCCGGCCGGGCCGGAAGGCACTGCCGGGTCCGCCAGTCCCGCGACCGGGGAGTCGTCGACTCCGAGCAGCCGCGCCGCGCGGGTGTCGAGCGTCACCAGACCTGTGGCGTCGTCCCAGGTCCACAGGCCCGCGCCCAGGGCTGCCAGGGCGTCGTCGGTGCGCATTGCACCACTTTATGCAGAGTCCGTCTGGTTGCGGAAACGGGGGCGAGGCAGGGTAGCCCAGGGCGGTACTCTGAGGGGTATTCCACTGTGACCCCTGCGCCGAACGACTTGGATGAATGATGCATCGGTACCGGTCCCACACCTGCGGCCAGCTTCGCGCCACGGACGTCGGCACTGACGTCCGCCTCAGCGGCTGGCTGCACAATCGTCGGAACCTGGGCGGCATCCTCTTCATCGATCTGCGCGACCACTACGGCATCGTGCAGCTCGTCGTCCGTGACGAGTCCAGTGAGCTGGACGCCAAGCTCAGCTCGCTGTCCAAGGAGACCGTCGTGCGAGTGGACGGCACGGTCACCGCGCGCGGCGCCGAGAACGTCAACCCCGAGCTGCCCACCGGCGAGATCGAGGTCGAGGTCTCCCAGGTGGAGGTGCTGGGCGGCGCCGAGCAGATCCCCTTCACCATCAACGCCGAGGACGGCGTCAACGAGGAGCGGCGTCTGGAGTACCGCTTCCTCGACCTGCGCCGCGAGCGCATGCACCGCAACATCATGCTGCGCTCGCAGGTCATCGCGAAGATCCGCGAGAAGATGGTGGCCCAGGGCTTCAACGAGCTGGCCACCCCGATCCTGTCGGCCACCTCGCCCGAGGGCGCCCGCGACTTCCTGGTGCCCTCCCGCATCCACCCGGGCAAGTTCTACGCGCTGCCGCAGGCGCCGCAGCAGTTCAAGCAGCTGCTGATGATCGCCGGGTTCGACCGCTACTTCCAGATCGCGCCCTGCTTCCGCGACGAGGACGCCCGCGCCGACCGCTCGCCCGGCGAGTTCTACCAGCTCGACATGGAGATGAGCTTCGTCGAGCAGGAGGACGTCTTTGCCGTCATCGAGACGCTGATGACCGAGCTGTTCCAGGAGCTGGGCGAGGGCCGCGAGGTCACCTCGCCCTTCCCGCGCATCCCGTTCCGCGAGGCCATGGTCAAGTACGGCTCCGACAAGCCGGACCTGCGCGCCCGGCTGGAGCTGGCCGACGTCTCCGACCTCTTCGCAGGGTCCGGCTTCAAGGCGTTCGCCGACAAGCACGTGCGTGCGCTGCCGGTGCCCGACACGGCCTCCCAGCCGCGCAAGTTCTTCGACTCCCTCGGCGACTTCGCCGTCGAGCAGGGCGCCAAGGGCCTGGCCTGGGTGCGGGTCGCCGAGGACGGCACGCTGTCCGGCCCGATCGCGAAGTTCCTCACCGAGGACGACGTCAAGGCGCTGACGGAGGCGCTCGGCCTGGCACCGGGGCACGCGGTCTTCTTCGGGGCCGGCGAGTTCGACGAGGTCTCCACGATCATGGGCGCGGTCCGCGTCGAGGCCGCCAAGCGTGCCGGACACTTCGAGGAGAACGTCTTCCGCTTCTGCTGGATCGTCGACTTCCCGATGTTCGAGAAGGACGAGGAGACCGGCGAGATCGAGTTCTCCCACAACCCGTTCTCCATGCCGCAGGGCGGCCTGGAGGCGCTGCGCACCAAGGACCCGCTGGACATCCTCGCCTGGCAGTACGACATCGTCTGCAACGGCGTCGAGCTGTCGTCCGGTGCCATCAGGAACCACGAGCCGGAGATCATGTTCGAGGCCTTCGGGATCGCCGGCTACTCCAAGGAGGACGTCGAGCGCGACTTCGGCGGCATGCTCCGCGCCTTCCAGTTCGGCGCCCCGCCGCACGGCGGCATCGCCCCCGGTGTCGACCGCATCGTGATGCTGCTCGCGGACGAGCCCAACATCCGCGAGACCATCGCCTTCCCGCTCAACAACAACGCCCTCGACCTGATGATGGGCGCCCCCAGCGAGGTCGACGACAAGCGGCTGCGCGAGCTGCACCTGTCGGTGCGCAAGCCCCCGCAGGTGAAGCCCGCGCAGTAGCGCGCGGCCTTCCCCCACCGCGGACGTCCCACGGGCCCGGGCCCTCGATCGAAGAGGGACCCGGGCTGGTGGTGTGCCCGCTACTGTGGACCCGTACGCAGCCCGCCCTGCCACCACGCGGAGGCGAACGACCATGACGGTGCCCGCCCTGAGCCCCCGTCCCGGCAATCTGCGCGAGGTCGCGGAGGAGATCGAGAGGGCGACCGGTCTGCGCGTGGAGATCCTGGGAGGGAAACTCGTGATGTCCCCGACCGCGCGCGGCAAGCAGGCGGGAACGGTCAGGCGACTGCGCCACCTGCTCACACCGCAGCTATCGGGCGGGATCGACCTGTATGAGGTGTCATCCATCGCCCTGCCCGGCGACCCGGAGGACTACTGCACCCCCGACCTCGTCGTCCTGCCCATCGAGTGGGAGGAGGACGACGAATGGCTCGTCGACCCCGGTGACGTCGAACTGGCCGTCGAGGTGATCTCCAAGTCGGAGAAGGCGAAAGACGTCAGCGCCAAGAACGGCTGGTACGCGGCGGCGGGCGTGCGCACCCTGCTGGTCCTCGACCCGCGCGGCGGCGACTGGGCGCTCTTCACCCACCCGCGGGACGGCGAGTACCAGGGCCGGTTGCGGGGCAAGTACGGCGACGAACTGCTGCTCCCCGCTCCCTTCACGCAACCCGTCGACACGGCGTGCCTGCCGGTCTACGGGGACGGCGCCCTCGAACGCCGGAAAAGGGGAGAGCAGTCGTGACGAAGAGCGACCCGCTGCTCAGCATGTGGCACGAGCTTGAGGTGCCGGACGGTCTGCACGTCGAGCTGTTGGACGGAGAGCTTGTGATGCAGGCGAATCCGGGGCATCTGCACGACATTCCGGGACGTACCTTCGTCCGCCATGTACCCGTTATGCGGCGGTCGGGGTGCCGGTCTATGTGATCGTCGACCCCAACGACGCCACATGGCACGTGTTGCGGCTCGACGGCCGGTGCTACGTGGAGACGGGAAGGGCATCTTCGGCCAGCCGCTGGTACTGCCGGAGCCGCTGGGGTTCAGCGTGCCGACCACCGGGTGGCGCCCGTATCCGGCCCGCTGAGCCCCGCCCGTGCGAGCGGGGCTCACCATGGCAGGCGGGCTCTACTTCGTCTCTTCCAGCCTGGGGCTGTGTTTTCTGGGGGCGGCCCCCAGACCCCCGGTTCTTCCCGCGCGCCCCGCAAGCCCTACTTCGTCTCTTCCAACCGCGGGAAGAGGGCCGCGCCCTTGGTGACCTTCGTGCCGGCGGGCAGCTGCCCCCAGCGGCCCGCGTCGGCGAGGGGCTGGTCGGCGAGGGCGCCCAGGGCCGGCTCGGCGCCCAGGGACTCCCACAGCTTGGCGCTGGACTCCGGCATCACCGCGTTGAGCAGCACCGCGCAGCCGCGCAGCGACTCGGCGGCGGTGTAGAGGATGGTGGCCAGTCGCTCCTGCGCCTCCGCGGAGTCCGCCGCGTCAGCGGCCTCGGCAAACGCCGTCTTGGCGACCTTCCACGGCGCCTGCTCGGTCAGGTAGCCGTTGACCTGCTTGATGAAGTCGAAGACCGCGGCGATGCCACCCGCGAAGTCCAGGTGCTCCCCGAGCTTCTCGTCCGCCTCCCGTACGGCCGTGGCCAGGCCGTCGGCGATGGCCTGCTCGGCCTCGCCGTGCGCGGCCGGCTCCGGCAGTGTTCCGTCGAAGTACTTGCCGACCATGGCGGCCACGCGCGAGGCGAGGTTGCCGTAGTCGTTGGCCAGCTCGCTGGTGTAGCGCGCGGAGAAGTCCTCCCAGGAGAAGGAGCCGTCCTGGCCGAAGGCGATGGCCCGCAGGAAGTACCAGCGGTAGGCGTCGACGCCGAAGTGGTCGGTCAGCTCGTGCGGGGAGATGCCCGTCAGGTTGGACTTGGACATCTTCTCGCCGCCGACCATCAGCCAGCCGTTGGCGGCGATGCGCTTGGGCAGCGGCAGGCCGTTCGCCATCAGCATGGCGGGCCAGATCACGGCGTGGAAGCGGAGGATGTCCTTGCCGACGAGGTGCACGTCGGCGGGGAAGGTCTCCTCGAACTTCTGCTGGTCGCTTCCGTAGCCGACGGCGGTGGCGTAGTTGAGGAGCGCGTCGATCCACACGTAGATGACGTGCTTGTCGTCCCAGGGGATCTTGACGCCCCAGTCGAACGTGGAGCGGGAGATCGACAGGTCCTCCAGGCCCTGGCGCACGAACTGCACGACCTCGTTGCGCGCCGACTCGGGCTGGATGAACTCAGGGTGCGCCTCGTAGTGGGCCAGCAGCCGCTCGCCGTAGGCGGAGAGCTTGAAGAAGTAGTTCTCCTCCTTCAGCATCTCCACCGGCTTCTTGTGGATGGGGCACAGCTTCAGCCCCTCGTACTCGCCCTCTCCGTCGAGGAGTTCCCCGTAGGTCTTGTACTCCTCGCAGGGCACGCAGTACGGGCCCTCGTAGCCGCCCTGGTAGATCTCGCCCCGGTCGTGCAGGTCCTGGACGAACTCCCGGACGCGGTCGGTGTGGCGCTTCTCCGTCGTGCGGATGAAGTCGTCGTTCGCGATCCGGAGGTGCTCCCACAGGGGCTTCCAGGACTCCTCGACGAGCCTGTCGCACCACTCCTGCGGGCTGACCCCGTTGGCCTCCGCGGTGCGCATGATCTTCTGACCGTGCTCGTCCGTGCCGGTGAGGTACCACACCTTCTCGCCGCGCTGGCGGTGCCAGCGGGTGAGCACGTCGCCCGCGACGGTCGTATAGGCGTGGCCCAGGTGGGGAGCGTCGTTCACGTAGTAAATGGGGGTCGAGACGTAGTACGCCTTCGGCCCCGCCTGCTCTGATCCAGTGGCCGCCATACCCGAATCCTATCGGCCGCCCGCCACCCCTTTTCCCGCCCGGCACCCCGGGGGCCGCGTCAAGGCGGGGCGGCGGGTGTCACCCGCGACGGGGGGCGTCGCGGAGGAAGAACAACGGTCATCAAACGGCTACGCGTCAGCACGAAGACGACGACATCGCACAAAAACCGGTGCGACGCGGGCACGATGTGGCCTGCGGGGAGCGTTGGCCCCGTAAGGGGGAGGCTGGCCGCTGCGGAGGCCGCCGCGCCGCGACGTGACGCACGGTGAAACGCCGGGTGCGTCGTGTGCAATGTGGCGACGAAGCGACGCCAGTGACGGTGAAGGAGGTGGCGGGGTGCAGGCCGAAGGGCCCAACCCGGGCACGTGTTGCCGCTGCGATCTGCCGGTGCGGCACCGGGCGCTGATCGCGATCATCGAGACGGGCTCGGGGCCCGGCGGCAGCGCGTACGCGTGTCTGCCGTGCGCCCGCGACTACGCGAAGACCTCGCTCGCGCCCGACTGGATCGGCGAGACGATCGCCCACACGGAGGCCGTGCGGCTGGCCTGGGACGAGGAGGGCGACGGCGACCCCGCGCCGCCGCTGTAGACCTCCGCTCCTCGTCCTCCGCCGCGCCGAGAAGACTCCGTGCCGGGAAGGCTCCGTGCCGAGAGGGCTCCGTGCCGGAAGGGTCCCGTTCCCCGCGACCCTTCGGAGCGCAGCCGGTGGCCTGTTCAGCCGGGGTTCACTCCGGCGTCACACGCCGGAGTGCCCGCGGGCCTAGCGTCGCGGCGGCGTACGACGCACAGACCGGAGGATGACGATGCGAAAGCCGTTGCCGCTGCTCACCTCGCACCCGGGTGGCAGATCAGCGATGACCTGCCGCTACCGCTGCGGTGACGCCTGCTTCCACGAGGTGCCCAACACCAGTGCGAACGAGTACGCGGGGGATGTCATCGCCCGTGCCCTCTCGCGCCGTGCGGTGCTGCGCGCCGGTGCCGTGGTGGGGACCGCGACAGCGGTGGGCGCCGGCGCGGTGGCGGGCCCCGGCACGACACCGGCCTCCGCGGCTGCCCCGACGGGCCGGGGCGGCAGGCACGGCCAGGCCCCGCAGCACGGCGACCCCCACCACGGCAAGGCCGCCAAGGGGCTCCGCTTCACGCCCGTGGCGCCGAACACGGCCGACGAGGTGACCGTTCCCGAGGGGTACGGGCAGAACGTGGTGATCCGGTGGGGAGAACCGATTCTGCGCGGGGCCCCCGCCTTCGATCCGACGCGGCAGAGCGCCGAGGCGCAAGCCGGCCAGTTCGGCTACAACAACGACTTCCTCACGCTGCTGCCCCTGCACTCCCGCGGAGGCGCCCGTGGTGGCGCCGGGCACGGGGGCGGCGCCGACCAGTTGCTGGTGGCCAACCACGAGTACACGAACGAGGAGTTGATGTTCGCGGGGTACGACCCGGAGAAGCCCACCAGGGGGCAGGTGGAGATCGCCTGGGCGGCGCACGGCCTGTCCGTGGTCGCCGTCGCGGGGCAGCGCCGTACCGGCGCGCTGCGGGCCGTGCCGCGCCACCCGCTCAACCGGCGGATCACCGCCACCACGCCGTTCGAGGTGACGGGCCCCGCGGCGGGCAGCCGGCTGCTGCGCACCTCCGCTGACCCGCGCGGGCGCCGGGTGCTGGGCACCCTCAACAACTGTTCGGGCGGCACCACCCCGTGGGGCACGGTGCTCTCGGGTGAGGAGAACTTCAACCAGTACTTCGCCCACGCCGAGCAGGTCACGGACCCGGAGCGGGCGGCCACGCTCAAGCGGTACGGCGTCGTCGGCGGGGCGAGCCAGCGGCGCTGGGAGCGGTTCGATGACCGGTTCGACCTGACGAAGGAGCCCAACGAGGTCCACCGTTTCGGCTGGGTCGTCGAGGTCGACCCGTACGACCCCGACTCCACGCCCCGCAAGCACACCGCGCTCGGCCGCTTCAAGCACGAGGCGGCGCAGCCGCGGCTGACGCGGGACGGGCACGCGGTCGTCTACATGGGCGACGACGAGCGCTTCGACTACTTCTACAAGTTCGTCTCGAAGAAGGCGATGCGCCGCGGCAAGAGTGCCGAGGACCGCCGCCACAACCTGTCCCTGCTGGACGAGGGAACCCTCTACGTCGCGAAGCTGACCGGAAACAGCCCCGCCGACGAGATCGACGGGAAGGGCACGCTGCCCGAGGACGGCGAGTTCGATGGCACGGGCCGGTGGATTCCGCTGGCCGCGGGCGACAGGTCGTTCGTGGAGGGCATGAGCGCGGAGGAGGTGTACGTCTTCACGCGGCTGGCGGCCGACAAGGCGGGCGCCACCAAGATGGACCGCCCCGAGGACATCGAGCCCTCCCCGCGTACGGGGCGGGTGTACGTGGCGCTGACCAACAACACCGACCGGGGCGCGGCGGGCAAGGCGGGCCCCGACGAGGCGAACCCGCGCCGGGCCAACAAGCACGGGCAGGTGCTGGAGTTCGCCGAGCGCGGCGACGATCCTCAGTCGCTGCGCTTCTCGTGGCGCCTCTTCCTGGTGTGCGGCGACCCCGAGGACCCGGGCACGTACTTCGGTGGTTTCCCCAAGGACGAGGTGAGCCCGATCTCCTGCCCTGACAACGTCACCTTCGACGGCTACGGCAACCTGTGGCTGTCCACGGACGGCAACGAGCTGGGTTCGCACGACGGGCTGTTCGGTGTCGCCACCGCAGGGGAGCGGCGCGGCCAGGTGCGGCAGTTCCTGACGGTCCCGACGGGCGCGGAGACGTGCGGGCCGCTGGTGCAGGACCGGCGCGTCCTCGTCGCGGTCCAGCACCCGGGCGAGGTGGACGGCGCCTCCGTCGAGAAGCCCGCGTCCACCTGGCCCGACGGGCCGGGGAAGTACGTGCGGCCCTCGGTCGTCGCGGTGTGGCCCGAGGACGGCTCCGACGTCGGACGGTGACGGGTCCGTCGAGGCGACGGTGGCGTGACGGTGACGTGACGGCTGGTCGCACAGGGTGAGGGTCGGCGCGGGGGCGGGGTTGCGCCGGCCCTCGCCCCGTGCGGCGTCGGCAGCGGTGGCGACCCCCGCCGCCCCGTGCCAGGCTGTCCGGGAGGACGAAAAGGGCAAGTACGCCCATACGCACGCCAACCGTTGCGGGTGCAGCCATGGAGCGAACCAGAATTCTGATCGTCGGCGGCGGCTTCGCCGGAGTCGAGTGCGCACGCGGGCTGGAGAGTGGTCTGCGGCCCGAAGAGGCGGAGATCGCCCTCGTCACCCCTGCCAGCTATCAGCTGTACCTGCCGCTGCTGCCCCAGGTGGCCGCCGGGGTACTCACCCCGCAGTCCGTCGCACCGCCGCTGCGCAGGCTGCTGCACCACACCTCGATCATCCCCGGCATGGTCATCGGCGTCGACACCCACGACAAGGTGTGCGTCGTACGGCTGATCAGCGGGGAGACGCAGAACTACCGCTACGACCACCTGATCCTCACCCCCGGCAGCGTCACCCGCAGCTTCGACATCCCCGGCCTCACCCAGCAGGCCCGCGGCATGAAGACGCTCGCCGAGGCCGCGTACGTGCGCGACCACGTCATCGCCCAGCTCGACCTGGCCGCGGCCAGCACCAACGAGCAGGAGAAGGCCGAGCGGCTGCAGTTCGTGGTCGTCGGCGGCGGCTACGCGGGCACGGAGACGGTGGCCTGCCTCCAGCGGCTCACCAACTCCGCCGCCCGCCGCTATCCACGGCTCGACCCCGACCTGATCAGATGGCATCTGCTCGACATCGCTCCGAAGCTGATGCCGGAGCTGGGGGCGCGGCTGGGCCGGCGGGCGCAGCAGATCCTGCGGGAGCGCGGCACGGACGTGTCGCTGGGTGTCTCCGTCGCCAAGGCGGAGGAGCGGCGGATCACCCTCACCGACAACCGGGTGCTGCCCTCGCGGACGCTCATCTGGACGGCGGGTGTCGCCGCGAGCCCGCTCATCGGCACGCTCGACGCGGAGACGATGAAGGGCCGTCTGGCGGTGAACGCCGACTTCACCGTGCCGGGGCACCGGGGCCTGTACGCGCTCGGCGACGCGGCGGCCGTACCGGACCTGACGAAGGTCGGCGGCGCGGTCTGCCCGCCCACGGCGCAGCACGCCAGCCGCCAGGGCAAGCACATGGCGCGCAATCTGCTCGCCACCCTGCGCGGGGAGCCGATGACGCCCTACCGGCACAAGGACCTGGGTCTTGTCGTGGATCTCGGCGGCACCGACGCGGTCGCCAGGCCGCTGGGTTACGAGGTCTCGGGCTTCCCCGCCCAGGTCATCGCGCGCGGCTACCACCTGATGGCCCTGCCGACCTTCACGGCCAAGGCGCGCACGGTGGCCAACTGGAACCTCAACGCGCTGACCGGTGACGACTTCCTGCGGACCGGGTTCCTCTCCCGCCGTCCCGCCACTCTCCAGGACATGGAGGCCACCGACGCCTACCTCACCCAGGAGCGCGCTCGGGAACTGACGGCGTGAGGTGGTTCTTCCGCACGGTGCTCGGCGCCGTCATCCGGGAGGTCGTCCGCGCGTTCAGCCGCGGCGGCCGGTGACGGACCCGGGCCCGGGTCCGCCCGCCAGCGACTCGGGCCCGGTTCCCTCGATCGGGGAGAGGTGGAGCGCGGCCAGGCGCCAGGCGGGGCGCACGGTGGCGGACGTGGCGGAGCTGCCGTGCGCGGGGACCGCGGAGGCCGCCGTGGTGAGGTGGTGGGTGGCGCGGAAGTGGCCGTCGACGTCGCGGCCCTCGTAGACGGACTGCTGGCTCTGGACGCCGAGGAGGACGGCGTTGTCGCCGTGGCGGCGCAGGTGTTCGGTGCGCCAGGTGAACAGGTCGTGCACCAGCGCCCCCGTCTCGTACCGTGCCAGCCAGCGGCGTTTGTCCAGCAGGAAGCCGCGCGGCCCGACGGCCACGAAGTCGTCGGTCAGCAGGGCCTCCAGCCGGGGGATGTCACCGTGCAGTTCGGCGTCCGCCCAGCGGGCCCCGAACGTCGTCAGATCGCGGGAGACCGTGGGTGTCGTGGTCGCGGCCATCCGGACCCCTCCCTTCTTGGCGCGTGGACTGCCCCCGTGGGTGCGCGCTCGCGCGCAGGCGTGGCCCGCGTCCCCCAGGGTGGGCCCCGCGGCGTTCCCGCGCGTCGGGCGGAAGGACGAGCGCGGGTTACTCCGCCGGGTGCACGCCCCCTACCCGCCGGTACCCCCGGGGGAGTACGGGCGAGGCCCGCGCATTCGGGCGCGATTTGCGGGCACAGTTGGGGGAGACCGACGACGACGAGGAAGCCGAGGAGCCCCCACATGCCCACGGTCCCGGTGGTGCGCAGCCTGCGCCGGGTGGTGCGGCCCCGCCTGCCGCGTCCCTCGGTGGATCTCTCCCACCCGGCGCGCTCGCCGCTGGGCACCTCGGTGGTCAGCTGTGTCGCCTACGACAGCGAGGGCACGCGGCTGATGGCCGAGTGCGGCGTCGAGGAGGCGCTGGCCTGCGTCCGCAAGGGCCGCGACGACGCAGCGGGCGCGGGCGGGGGCGGTTTCGTGTGGATCGGGCTGCACGAGCCGTCGGAGGCGGAGTTCGAGGGCGTCACCGAGCTGTTCGGGCTGCATCCGCTGGCGGTGGAGAACGCGATCGAGCCGCATCAGCGGCCGAAGGCCGAGTGGTTCTCCTCGCAGTCCGGCAGCGGCGGCGAGATGATGTTCGCGGTCTTCAAGACGGTCAGCTACGCGGAGCACGAGGAGCTGACGACGACCAGCGAGGTGGTGGACACCGGTGAGATCGTCGTCTTCGCGGGCGCCGACTTCGTGATCACCGTGCGGCACGGCAGGCACGGTTCGCTCGGCCCGGTGCGGGAGGCGTTGGAGGCCGATCCGGAGCGGCTGGCGCAGGGCCCCGCCGCGGTGCTGCACGCGGTCGCCGACCAGGTCGTCGATGACTATCTGCTGGTCGCCGACGAGGTGCAGACCGACATCGACGACCTGGAGAGCGCCGTGTTCGCGCCGCAGGCCCCTTCCGCGCGGGGCGGCGGCGCCTTCGAGACGGGCCGCATCCACCAGCTGAAGCGGGAGCTGCTCGAACTCAAGCGCGCCACGCAGCCGCTCGCCCGCCCGCTGGAGCTGCTCTCCTCCCGCCCGAACCGGCTGATCGACGCGGAGATACGCAAGTACTTCCGGGACGTCGCCGACCACCTGGTGCGCGTCACCGACCAGATCGCGTCCTTCGACGCCCTCCTCGACTCCATCCTCCAGGCGCACCTGGCGCAGGTGTCCACGGCGCAGAACGAGGGCATGCGCAAGATCAGCGCGTGGGTCGCCATCGTCGCCGTGCCGACGATGGTGTGCGGGATCTACGGCATGAACTTCGACCACATGCCGGAACTCGACTGGGTGTTCGGCTACCCGCTGGTCCTCGTCGTCATCGCCGTGGCCTGCGTGGCCATGCACCGCGCCTTCCGCAGAAACGGCTGGCTGTGAAACCCGACCTGACCGGCATCACCACCGTCGTCCTCGACGTCGGCGAGACGCTCGTACGCGACGACCGCTACTGGGGGTCGTGGGCGGACTGGCTGGGCGTGCCCCGGCACACGCTGTCCGCGCTCGTCGGCGCGGTCGTCGCGCAGGGGCGGGACAACCAGGAGGCGCTGCGCCTGGCCAGGCCCGGGATCGACGTGGACGCCGAGCGCGCCGCGCGGGAGGCCGCCGGGCGCGGCGAACACCTGGACGAGTCCGACCTGTACGAGGACGTACGCCCGGCCCTCACCGCGCTGGCGGCGGCCGGCGTCGCCGTGCACGTCGCGGGCAACCAGACGGCCCGCGCGGGCGCCCTGCTGCGCGCGATGGACCTGCCCGCCGCCACGGTCTCCACCTCCGAGGAGTGGGGCTGCGCCAAGCCGGACCCCGCCTTCTTCGCCCGCGTCCTGGCCACCACGGGCAGCGCACCGGCCACCACCCTCTACGTCGGTGACCACCCCTCCCGCGACGTGGGCCCGGCCCGCGCCGCGGGACTGCGCACCTGCCACCTCGTCAGGGGCCCGTGGGGCCACCTGTGGGCCGGGTGGGACGCGCCGGCCCCCGATCTGCGCGTCACGGGCCTGCTCGCGCTGGCGGAACTGCTCCAGGCGTAAGGGGCGGGGGTTCGGTGCGGGGGTTCGGTGATTCCGAACCCCCGATACGGGGGGCGGCTCCCTCGTGGCGCGGCCCGCGCGTTCGTAGCGTCGTGCCCATGAGGAACAGGCGAGACGACAACGGCGGCCACGGCGGTGCGCCCGCCCTCGTCATGACGGGGGTCACCCGCTGCTACGGGCGGCGGCAGCAGCGGGTGCGGGCGCTGGACGGCGTGGACGTGACGCTGCCACGGGGCAGCTTCACCGCGGTGATGGGCCCCTCGGGCTCCGGGAAGAGCACTCTGCTCCAGTGCGCGGTCGGCCTGGACCGGCCGAGCGGGGGCAGCGTGCGGCTCGGCGGCCACGAGCTGACCAGGATGGGCGGGCGCGCCCTGACCAGGCTGCGCCGCGAGCGGGTCGGCTTCGTCTTCCAGTCGTTCAACCTGCTCCCCGCCCTCACGGCCGAGCAGAACGTACGGCTGCCCCTGCGGCTGGCCGGCGGCGGCGCGGGGCGCGCGGACCGGGCCCGCGCCGTGGACGCGCTCTCCCGCGTCGGCCTCGGCGACCGCGCCCGCAGCCGCCCCGCCGAACTCTCCGGAGGGCAGCAGCAGCGCGTCGCCCTCGCCCGCGCCCTGATCACGAAACCCGAACTGGTCTGCGCGGACGAGCCGACGGGCGCCCTCGATCCGGCCACCGCCGAGCACGTTCTCGGCCTGCTGCGCACGTCGGTGGACACCTCGGGCGCGACGGTGCTGATGGTCACCCACGACCCGGTGGCCGCCTCCTACGCCGACCGCGTGCTGTTCCTGGCCGCAGGCCGGGTGGTGGAGGAGCTGGCCGAGACCGGGGGGTGGGAGCCCGGTGCGGCCGCCGCCGCGCGGATCGCCGCGCGTATGCGGTCACTGGCGGGGCGGGCGGGGGCGGGTGCCGGGCAGGGTGCGGGCCCGGACGCTGGGGGCCCCGCCGGTGTGGGTCCGGGGGCGCCGGCGGGCGTGGCCGGGGCGCGCGCGTCGGAGGTGGCCGTATGACGAACGGACTCGCGCGGGCCTCGGTGCGGGCGCGGCCCGTCGCGTTCGCCGGGGTGTTCTCCGTGCTGGTGCTGTCCGCCACCGTCGTGACCGCCTCCGTGGCGATGCTGCGGACGGCGTCCGGGGTGCGCCGGGCCGCCGTCCGCGAGCAGCTGACCGCCATGGGGGCGGGGTTCACGGTGGTGACCGTCTACCTCTCGCTCTTCGTCATCGCGCTGGTGATGGCGCTCGCGGTGGCCCAGCGGGCCCGCGAGCACGCCCTGCTGCGGGCGGTGGGCGCGGTGCCGTGGCAGATCCGGCGCACGGTCGCCGTGGAGACGCTGTGCACCGCCCTGCCCGCGGTGCCCCTCGGCTACGCACTGGGGTGGCTGCTGGCGCGCGGCTGGCTGGCGGGGATGGCCGCGCACGGGCTGGTGCCGGACGGCGTTCCGCTCCTCGTCGGCTGGCCGCCCGCGCTCGCGGCCTGCGGCGTGCTGGTCGTCACCTCGCAGCTCGGCGGACTGCTCGCCGCGCACCGGGCCGCCCGCGCCCGCCCCGCCGACGCCCTCTCCGAGACGGCGGGGGCGCGGCGCGGGCTGACGGTGACGGGTGTGGTGCGGGGCGCCTCGGCGCTCGTCGCGCTGTGCGGTGCCGCGCTGTTGACGGCGGTCACCGCGGCGGGCCCGCGCGAGGACGTCGGCGAGCACCTGCCGCTCGTCCTGCTCGCCCACCTGGTCGCCGTCGGGTGCGCGGGCCCGGTCCTGACACGGGCGGCGGCGCTGCTGCTGTCCTGGCCCCTGCGCGTGGTCACGGCACCGCGCGCGCTGGGCGGGGGAGCCGCGACGCAACTGGCCTTCGCACAGCTCGGGGCGCAGGCGAGGCGACTGTCCTCCGCCGTCACCCCCGTGGCGCTGGTCGTCGCCTTCACGCTGGTCAAGCTGGCGGCCCTGGCGCAGGCTGCGGAACCGTCGTGGGTCGACCTGTTCGCGACCGTCCTCTACGCCGCGTTCGCCGCCCTCGCCGCCGCCAACACGCTGGTGATGCTCAGCGCCGAACGCCGCCGCGAGGTCGCCCTGCTGCGCTCGGTGGGCGCCGCGTCCTGGCAGGTCGTGCGGGTGTGGGTCGTGGAGGCGTTGACGGTCGCCCTCGCGGGCTTCGGCGCGGGCACCGCCGTGGCGCTCGCGGTGACCCTGCCCCTGGGCGAGGCCGCGGGCGCCTCTCTGGCCGCCCTGCCGGCCACCGCGTGGGCGGGCCTCGGCGGCGGCGTGCCGGCCCTCGCACTCCTGGCGACCCTGGCACCGCTACCGGGGCACCTGCGCCGGGCCCTGCCCCGTTGACCGTACGGGTGCACGAGGGCCTGCGCGTTGACCGTACGGTGCGCGAGGGCCTGTGCGTTGACCGTACGGTGCGCGAGCGCCTGCGCGGACGGGCGCACCGGCGGGGAACCACCGAGCCGTGCACCAAGATGGCTCGCGACAGCCGCCCACCCACGAAGACGAGTCCCGTGACTGCGACCGCCGCCTCTGACGACACGCCCCGCGCCCCCGCGACGCGGAAGGCGCTGCGTGCCCTCGCGTACGCGGTGGCGGGGCTCGTGCCCGCGCTGCTGGGCCTGCCCGCGCTCGCACTCGTCGCGCTCGGCGCCGTGCTCTGTGTGACGAGGGCGGGCATCCCCGTCCTCTCCCTCGCCCTGACGGCGGTCCGCGCCCTCACCGACCTGCAACGCCTGCTCGTGCGCGGGCTGCTCGGCGAGAACGTTCCACCACCCCCGCGCCCCGGGCCGCTGCGCGCCGCACACGACGGCGCGACGTGGCGGTGCGCGGCGTTCGCCGTCCTCAACGCGCCGCTCGGCGCACTGCTGTTCGCCGTGCACCTGCCCGTGCGGCTCTACGGGCTGGCGCTGCTGTCCTACCCGCTGTGGTTCCGCGCCGTGCACCAGAACGGGCACGACGGGCTCGAACTCACCGCCGCCACACCCCTCGACACCTGGCCGCGCGTCTGGGCTGTCGCCGCCGCCGGACTCCTCGTGCTGGTGCTCGCCGAGTGGGCCGCGCGCAGGCTGACCGCGCTCGTGAGGCTGCTGGCCCGCACCCTGCTGGCCCCGCTCCGCCTCGCCGAGCGCGTCCACGACCTGGAGGAGACCCGCGCTCTTGCCGTCCGCGACGCCGCCACCACCCTGCGCCGCATCGAACGCGACCTGCACGACGGTGCCCAGGTGCGCATCGTCGCCCTCGCCATGGCGCTCACCCGCGCCCGCGAGGCGCTGAGCGCGCCCGAGCCCTCCCGTGCCGAGGCCGACAAGGCCCGCCACCTCCTCGACCAGTCACTCGGCAACGCCCGCACGGCGCTGGCCGAGTTGCGCGACCTCGTACGCGGCATCCATCCGCCCGTCCTCGACAACGGGCTCGCCCCCGCCCTCGCCTCTCTCAGCTCCGACATCGAGACCCCCGCCCTCCGCGTCGACCTGCGCACCGCGCTGCCCAAGACGCCGCGCCCGGCCGAGGCCGTCGAGACCCTCGCCTACTTCTGCGCGGCCGAACTCCTGGCCAACGCCGCCCGCCACGCCGGCGCTGCACACATCGCCGTCAGCGCCCGCACCGAGGAGGACGACCGGATGCTCGTCCTCGTCGTCGAGGACGACGGACGCGGCGGAGCCGCCGCGCGCCCCGCGGGGACGGGCACCTCCTCGGGGCTGCGCGGCCTCGCCGAGCGGGTACGCACCGTGGACGGCACACTGTCCCTCGACAGCCCGCCAGGCGGACCGACCACGGCGACGGTCCGCCTGCCGCTCGCACCCCGGGGGGAGACGACGTGACCGGAAGGACGCAAGGACCGCCACTGCGCCTGGTCGTCGCCGAGGACGCCGCCGTCCTGCGGGAAGGGCTGGTCGGACTCCTCACCGACCGCGGCCTGGAGGTGACCGCCGCCGTCGGCGACCCGGAGGCGCTGCACGAGGCCGTCGAGCGGACCCGGCCCGACGCCGTCGTGGCCGACATCCGGATGCCGCCCACCCACCGCGACGAGGGGCTGCGCGCCGCCGTCGCGCTGCGCGGGCGCCACCCCGGGCTCGGGATCCTGCTGTTCTCCCAGTACATCGAGACCAGCTACGCCCACAGCCTCCTCGCCGACGGGCCCGCCGGCATCGGCTACCTGCTCAAGGACCGGGTGCTCGACGTCGACGAGTTCGTCGACGCGCTGCACCGCGTCGTCGCCGGCGGCACCGCCCTCGACCCCGACGTCATCTCCCGCCTTCTGCGGGCCGGACCCGGACGCGAGGCGCTCACGCCCCGCGAGGACGAGGTGCTCGGACACATGGCCGCGGGCCTGACCAACGCGGCCATCGCCGCGCGCCTGGGCATCTCGCAGCGCGCGGTCGAGAAGCACACCGCCGCGCTCTTCGACAAGCTCGGCATCCCCCGCACCACCGCCGTCCACCGCCGCGTCCAGGCCGTACTGCACTACCTCGCCGCCTCCCCCCGCTGACGCCCCTCCCGCACCGGCGGGAGGACGCCCCGCCCCCCTATGAGGACGCCCCGCGCACGAGGACGCCCCCCGCCGCCGGGGGGGGCGGGGCGGGGGGCGTCGGCTGGGGGCCGAAGGCGGCTACACCACCAACGAGAGCAGCAGCAGGAGCACCAGCGCCACGACGGAGATGATGGTCTCCATCACCGACCAGGACTTGATGGTCTGGCCGACGTTCATGCCGAAGTACTCCTTGACGAGCCAGAACCCGGCGTCGTTGACGTGGCTGAAGAACAGCGAACCCGCGCCGACGGCGAGCACGACGAGGGCGGCCTGCGCCGTGGACATGTCGGCGGCGAGCGGCGCCACGAGCCCCGCGGCGGAGACGGTGGCGACCGTCGCGGACCCGGTGGCCAGCCGGATACCGACGGCGATGAGCCAGCCCAGCAGCAGCGCGGGGATGGACCAGTCCTGCGAGAGGTCGAGGATCATCTGGCCGATGCCGACGTCCACGAGCGTCTGCTTGAAGCCGCCGCCGGCGCCGACGATCAGCAGGATGCCCGCGATCGGCCCGAGGGAGGAGCCGACGGTGGACGACAGCCTGTCCTTGGTGAACCCGGCGGAGCGGCCGAGCGTGAACATGGCCACCAGCACGGCGACGAGCAGTGCGATCATGGGATCGCCGACGACGTCCATGACGCGCTGCACCGTGTTCTCGGCGTCGTCGATGACGATGTCGGTGAGCGCCTTGGCGAGCATCAGTACGACGGGCAGCAGCACCGTGGCGAGCGTGATGCCGAAGCCCGGCCGCTTGTCCAGCTCTGTGCTGGCCCGTTCCGGGACGACGCCCTCGGGCGGGGTCGTGTCGACCCAGCGTGCGGCGACCTTGCCGAACAGCGGGCCCGCGACGACCAGCGTCGGAATGCCCACGACGAGGCCGAGCGCGAGCGTCACGCCCAGGTTGGCGTCGATGGCGTCGATGGCCACCAGCGGACCCGGGTGCGGCGGGATCAGCCCGTGCATCACGGAGAGCCCCGCCAGCGCGGGGATGCCGACCCGCATCACCGAGTAGTTGCCGCGCTTGGCGACCAGCAGCACGACGGGGATCAGGAGGACCAGCCCCACCTCGAAGAACATCGGCAGCCCGACGATCCCGGCGATCAGTGCCATGGCCCACGGGATGGTGCGCCTGCTCGCCCTGGCCAGGATCGTGTCGACGATCTGGTCGGCACCGCCGGAGTCGGCCAGGAGCTTGCCGAGGATGGCGCCGAGGGCGATGAGCACGCCGACGCCGGAGACGGTGTCGCCGAGCCCGGTGGTGAAGCTGGAGATGGCCTTGTCCAGCGGCGCCGCGGCCACGGCGCCCAGCACGAGGGAGCCGACCGTCAGCGCCAGGAACGCGTGCAGCTTGAACCGCGTGATGAGCAGGACGATGACGGCGATGCCGACGAGGGCGGCGATCCCCAACTGCGCGTTGCCGGCGGACGTGATGGGGTCGGGCTGCGACCCCGCGGCCAGCATCTCGACGCTGAGATGTCTCACGGCTCTTCCTTCTTCGCTGTGGGTGGAGGGTGGTGAGGGGGGGAGGGGACGGGGGCGTGGGGGCTCGGGGCTCGGAGGTCAGGCGTGCGACGCGGCCCCGGTGGGGGCCTCGGCCGCGCCCTCGGGGGTGGTCAAGGGCGAGGGGACCGGCGCGTGCGCGGACCGCAGTGCGGCCAGGGCCCGCCGGGCGACGGCCCGCGGCCCCGGGGCGACGGAGACGGACACGCCCCGTTCGTCGGCCTGGAGGGGTTCGAGCGTCGCGAACTGGGAGTCCAGCAGGGCGACGGGCATGAAGTGGTCGGCGCGCTCGGCCATGCGGCGGCCGATCAGCGCGCGGTCGCCGGTGAGGTGGACGAAGACGAGGTGGGGGGCCGCGGCCCGCAGCCGGTCGCGGTAGGCGCGCTTGAGCGCGGAGCAGCTGACCACGCCGCCGTGTTCCGCGTGGTCGTGCGCCCAGGCGCCGATCGCGTCGAGCCAGGGGGCACGGTCGGTGTCGTCCAGGGGGGTGCCCGCGGACATCTTGGCGACGTTGGCCGGCGGGTGGAAGGCGTCGGCCTCGGCGTAGGGGACGTCCAGGTCCTCCGCGAGCAGCCGGCCGACGGTGGTCTTGCCCGTGCCCGCCACGCCCATGACGACCACGACGTGGTTCTGCGTGGTTTCACCCGCTGTGTTCATCGGCCTCACTGCTGTCCTCATCGACCTCGGCGCCGAGCACACTCAACCTCATAGGTCACATGTATTCAATAGTCGGACACGAATTAGTCATACTTAATGGGGGTGACGAGGAGCACGTAGGCTGAACGTCCCGGTGCGCTCGCCGAGCGTGCACACGACGGCCGCCGCAGGGGCCGCACGGCCCGGCACGGAGGGCCGGTCACGGCCGGACACGGGACGCACGGCGCGGGAAGACGAGGAGAACACCACTCATGACCAGCCAGGGGGCGGGCCGCGACGAGACACCCGCGCGCGAGCGCGGTCTGCACGCGCGACTGCTGGCCTCCCTCGGTCCCTCGATCACCGCGGGCGAGCACCCGCCCGGCACGGTGCTGCGCACCGAGGAACTGGCGAGCAGGTACGAGGTCTCCAGGACGGTCGCGCGGGAGGCGGTGCGGGTGCTGGAGTCCATGCACCTGGTCGAATCCCGCAGGCGGGTCGGCGTGACGGTGCTGCCGCCCGAGGAGTGGGACGTCTACGACCCGCAGGTCATCACCTGGCGGCTGGCCGGCACCGACCGCGGCCGCCAGCTGCGCTCCCTGACCGTGCTGCGCTCCGCCGTCGAACCCGTCGCCGCCCGGCTCGCCGCCGAGCTGGCCACCCCCGAGGAGTGCGCGGGCCTGACCGAGCACGCCCTGGGCATGGTCGCCACCTCACGCGGCCAGCAGCTGGAGAACTACCTGGTGCACGACATCGCCTTCCACCGCACCGTGCTGCGCGCCTCCCGCAACGAGATGTTCGCCCGCCTCGGGGACGTCGTCGCCGCCGTGCTGGCCGGGCGCACCCACCACGACGTCATGTTCACCGACCCCCGCCAGGAAGCCGTCACCCTCCACGTCAACGTCGCCGAAGCCGTGCGCGAGCGCGACGGCGCACGCGCCGAGGCCGCGATGCGCACGATCACCGAGGACGCGATGGCCGAACTGGACGTCCTCGCTCCCTGACCTGACCGCCCCGTCCGGCCCTCGGGCGGTCCCCCGGGCGGCGCCTTCCAGAGCGCGCGAGGCGGCCGCCGCGCGGACGATGGCCCCATGGCGCAGCCCCCCGGACCACCCCAGGACGGGCCACCCGACCACCCGTCCCCGGTCCGGCCGACCGAACGGCCCCCCGAACGGCCCCCCGAACGCCCGCCCGACCGGTCCCGCTGGACGTGGCCGCTGCTGGGGCCGCTGGTGGCGGGCCTGTTCGTCGCCTACTTCCTGCTGCCCGCACGGACGCTGGGCCCCGAGCGCCCGGAACTGAGCTGGGCCCTGCTGATCCTCGCGCTGACGGCCATCGCCGCCCTGCTCCTCAAGCACATGCGCGACGCCCTATTCGACCGCCCCGGCACCGTGGTCGCGCTGATGTCGCTGATGTGCCTGTCCGTCCTGGTCTTCTCCTCCGCGTACTTCGTGATGTCCCACCACCCCGGAGAGTTCCAGGGGCTGCGCACCCGCCTCGACGCCCTCTACTTCACGCTGCTGACCGTGGCGACCGTCAGCTACGGCGACATCCAGCCGCGCGGCCAGTCCGCGCGGCTGGTCATCCTCCTGCAAATCCTCTACACCCTCGTCTTCCTCACCGCCGCGGCCACCTCCCTCTCCGGCAAGCTCCGCCGCGCCGCGGCCAGCCGGCCCCCGGGCGGCGGCCGGGAACACAAGCGCGGGCCTCCCCCGTGACCGGCCCCTCGCTACCCCTCCAGCGCCGCGAGCTCGTCCCGCAGCCACTGCGGGGCCAGCGGATAGGCGGCGTACTCCCGCGCGTGCGGCACACACGCCTCCACGACACGGCCGGGACCCGAGTTCACCTCCACGACCGCCACCACGACGGTCGCCTCCCGCCACCGCCCGCACGGCAGGCAGTACCCGCCGCTCACCGCTCGCCCCGCAGGGCCGCGCGGAGCCGCTCCGGGTCCGTCAGCGCGGAGCCCGCCTCGTACGGCACGGCCCAGTAAGGACCCGGCGGCCCGGTACGGTCCCGCGCGGGCACGGGCAGCCAACACGCCACCGACAGGCACGCGGCCTCCCCCGCCGCCCCCCACTCCACCCCAGCGCGCGGCGGAACCAGCCAGTACAGCCACGCGCCGTACGGATCCCCGACGACCCCACCGCACGCCCGCCCGAGCCGTTGGATCGCCCGGCTCCCCCGCCCCCACGGCACCCGCACGGCGTCCCACCACACCCCCACGGGCGTCAGCGTGAACGGCGCGTGCGACGGAGGGGACCACGAGTCTTCGACAGCCGGGCCGAGGTCGCCTGGCGAGGTGTGCGTCATGCTGACCGTCCTGTGTCCGCGAGGGGGCGCGGCACCGCTGATGTGCCGGTGCCGCCGTACTCGCGATGCACCGTAGGTCCGCGCTGGGGGCGCCCCCAGGGACGCCGTGTGCCAATCCGTCCGCCGGGTGGGACGTGCTGTCCTACCCGGCCACGTGCAGGCGGGCGGCGAGTTCTGTCAGGGGGGAGGTGCGGCGGCGTTCGCGGGTGTGCAGGTCGGTGACGAGGCGGCGGGTGGTGCCGTGGTAGCGCATCCACTCGGGGGCGTCCCGCTCAGCTGTGAGCAGGGCGTGGGTGGCGGACTCGTCCTGGCCGAGGCCCGCGTGCGCGAGTGCGCGGTCCACGTGGAAGCGCGCGCGCCAGGTCGCGGGCAGGGTGCGCAGGCGTGGAACGGTACGGGCGGTGGCGAGGGCCGGTGCGCAGCGGTCCATCTCGACCGAGAAGTTGACCTGGGCGACGGCGGTGTTGGTGGGGCCGAAGGGCGTCGCGTAGTCGATCCGGTCCGCTCCGATACCGGCGGCTGCCGCGCTCGCCATGCGCAGCAGCTCGTCCACCCGGTCGTAGTGGCGTTCGCCCTGCCGTACGACGGCCGTCGCGGCCCGCAGCAGCAGGACGCCCCACAGCGACAGGTCGAGGGGGGCTGAGCGGAACCCCGGCTCGCTGCGGTCGGCGTACGAGAGGGCCACGTGTGCGGCGTCCTCCAGCCGCCCCTGTTTGGTGAAGACCCACGCGAGCGTCGCCGCGCCGACGGACTCCAGGTGGGGATCGTCCGAGCGGTGGGCCGCGGCCATGGCGCGCTCCATGGCGGTGAACGCGGCGTCCGGGTTGCCCAGCGCCGTCAGGGTGGTCGCCGCTACCTGGTAGGCCTCGCAGAGCACCGCGTACGCCGCCGTCCGGTCGCGGTCGCTGCCCTCGTACGCGCGGACGGCGGCGCGGGCGTCGCGGATCAGTTGGGGGAGCACGGCGCCCACCGCGCCCATGCGCCCCTCGCGCCGTGTTCCCTCGGTCGCCCGGAGGGAGGCGCGGAGCGCGCCGATGGTCGGCGGGTCCTCCGGGTCCGGGTCCGGTTCGTCCGCTCGGGCTCCGATCACGCCGTGGACCGGTGAGACCGCCCGGCGCAGCGCGAGCACGGACGGCGCGCTGCCGTCCGGCCGGGGCTCGAAGGTGACGGGCGAGCCGACGAGCACGGACACGTCGACGTCCAGGGCGCGCGCGAGCTGGTTGAGCGTCGCCATGCGCGCCGTCTGACGCCTGTTCTGCTCCAGCTTGCGGATGGTGTCGACGCAGACCGCGGCCAGCTCCGCCAGTTGCTCCTGCGTCAGCCCGCGCCGCGTACGGAGCCGTCCGAGGCGGTCTCCGATGCTGTTCTCGAACCCCTCGTGCACTGCGCACCCCCACACGTGGACAACTCAACGCTACCGGTGCCCGCCACACGGTGTGGTGCTGTCTGCCCCTGCCGGGCCGGCCTCGTGGAAAAATAAGGGTGGCCGTGCGAGTGGATCGCTGACGGGTGGATGGCCGTCCCTGCCACGCGAGTCGGAGACGACGTCGATGACGATGCGCACCGTGACCATCACCGGGACCCGGACGACGGGGCACCGGGACACCGCCCACTACGCGCGGCTCTTCGCGCACTACCTGGCCCCCTTCGCGCCGGAGGCGCACTTCCATCTCGGCGGGGCGCGCGGCATCGACAGCCTCGCGCTGGCCTGGCTGGCCGCGCACACGCGGGCCCGGATCACCGTCGTGGTGCCCGGCACCCTCGACCAGCAGCCGCCGGAGGCGCGGCACGCGGTCGCCCGGGCCGGGGACCGGGTCGCGGAGCTGGTCGAGTTGGGTGCCGACCCGCTGGACGACGCCGCGTATCTGGCGCGGAACCGGTGGATGGTGGACCGCTCCGCACTCGTGATCGGTTTCCCCGTCGGCACCAGCACCGTCTCCGGCACGTGGCAGACGCTCGAGTACGCGGCCCGCCAGGACAAGGCCCGTCTGATCGTGCCGATCCAGTAACCGTCCTCGGGGCATGGTGTGCATGGCGTGGGGGAGGCGGGGCACTCGGGCCGCGGAGGTGGAAGAACATGGGACCGTTGCTGCTCGTGCTGTTGCTCGCCCTGCTGCTGTTCGGCGCGGGGTTCGCGCTCAAGGCGCTGTGGTGGATCGCGGTGATCGTGCTCGTGGTCTGGCTGCTGGGCTTCGTCGTCCGGCCCACGACGGGAGGACGGCGCGGTCGCTGGTACCGCTGGTAGCGCCGCAGCCGGCCCGCACAGCGCCAAGGCCCGGCCCACCGGGCACCGCTCCGCCGGGCACCGCCCCGCCCCGTCACCGGGGCGGGGCGGTCCAGCGGGGCGGGGGCGAAAAGGCACATTGCACGTATGACGCGTCGTAAGGTCGCGAACATGGATACAACCGCCCTTCTTGAGGATGCCTTCACGCGGGTGAACGGCGAGGTCCACGCCACGCTCGACGGCATCCAGAGCACGCAGCTGACCGAGCGGATCGATCCGGGCGCGAACACCGTCGCCTGGCTGGTGTGGCATCTGACGCGGGTGCAGGACGATCACGTCGCGGACGCCGCCGGCAGCGAGCAGGTCTGGCACGCACAGGGGTTCGAGGAGCGGTTCGGGCTGCCCCTCGACGCGGACGACACGGGTTTCGGCCACTCGCCCGAGGACGTGGCGGCCGTCCGGGTGGATTCGCCGGAGCTTCTGGTCGCCTACCACGACGCGGTTCACCAGCGCACTTGTGAGTATCTGGGCACGTTGAGTTCCCAGTCGCTGGGCCGGATCGTCGACGACGCGTGGGACCCGCCGGTCTCCCTCGGGGTACGCCTCGTGAGCGTCATCGGCGACACGATGCAGCACGTCGGGCAGGCGGCTTTCCTGCGCGGCGTGCTGGAGCGTCGCGGCTGACGGCCGCACCCGGCCGCCGGGAGTACGACAACGGCGGAAGACACCGAGCGACAGACAAGAGCACAACCGAGCGACACACAAGAGCACACCGAGCGACACACAAGAGCAGAAGAGAGGCGCGCCCCGTGATCCCCCAGCGCACCGCGACCAGCTCGACCCTCACCCTGCACGTCAACGACACCGCGCACACCGTCACCGTCGACCACCGCGCCACCCTGTTGGACGTGCTGCGTGAACACCTGGACCTCACCGGCAGCAAGAAGGGCTGCGACCACGGTCAGTGCGGCGCCTGCACGGTGCTGCTGGAGGGGCGCCGCGCCAACAGCTGTCTGCTGCTGGCGGTGGCCCACGACGGCGCGCATGTGACCACCGTCGAGGGGCTGGGCGACGAGGAGCGGCCGCACCCGCTCCAGCAGGCGTTCCACGAGCGGGACGCCTTCCAGTGCGGTTACTGCACGCCGGGGCAGATCGTCTCGGGTGTGGGCATGCTGTGCGAGGCGGCCGAGGGCCATCCGTCGCACGCGACGCCCGCCGAGGCGCTCGGCCGCTCCACCGGGGCGCCGGCGCAGCTGAACCGCGACGAGATCCGCGAACGCATGAGCGGCAACATCTGCCGCTGCGGCGCCTATCCGCACATCGTCGAGGCGCTGGAGGACGTGGCCGCGGACGGCCTCCAGGCCCGGCAGGGCAGTGAGCACGGCAGCGAGCGTGGCAGTGAGGTGTCGGCGTGAGGCCCTTCACCTTCGAGCGGGTCACCAGCCCCGAGCAGGCCGTCTCCGCGTTCGCCGCGCAGCCGCGCGCCCGCTATCTGGCGGGCGGCACCAACCTGGTGGACCTGATGAAGCTGGGCGTCGAGACGCCCGAGCATCTGATCGACGTCTCCAGGCTGCCGCTGAACGAGGTCGCCACGACCCAGGAGGGCGGCCTGCGGATCGGCGCGAACGTGCGCAACAGCGACCTGGCCGCGCATCCGGCGGTCTGCCGCACCTATCCTGCGCTCTCGCAGGCGCTGCTGGCCGGCGCTTCGGGGCAGCTGCGCAACCTGGCCACGACCGGCGGGAACTTCCTCCAGCGGACCCGCTGCCCCTACTTCCAGGACACTTCGGCGCCCTGCAACAAGCGCGAGCCCGGCACCGGCTGCTCGGCGCGCGAGGGCGTCAACCGGGACATGGCCGTGCTGGGGCACTCGGAGCACTGCGTGGCCACGCACCCCTCCGACATGGCCGTGGCGATGGCCGCCTACGACGCCGAGGTCGAGGTGCTGGGCCCCGAGGGGGCGCGGACGGTGCCGGCCGCCGAGTTCCACCGGCTGCCCGGCGACACCCCCGAGCAGGACACGGTGCTGCGCCCCGGGGAGCTGATCTCGCACGTGACGCTGGGGCCGCCGCCCGAGGGGGCGCGCGCCGCCTACCGCAAGGCGCGCGACCGCGCCTCGTACGCCTTCGCGCTGGCCTCCGCGGCTGCCGTACTGGCCGTGGACGAAGGAGGCACTGTCCGGCACGCCGCGCTGGCCTTCGGCGGGCTGGCGCACCGGCCGTGGCGGGCCCGCACCGCCGAGGAGGCGCTGATCGGCTCGCGGGCCGACGCCGAGAGCGTGGGGCGCGCCGTGGACGCGGAACTGGCGGCGGCACGGCCGCTGTCGGAGAACGCCTTCAAGGTGCCGCTGGCCCGCAGCCTGGCGGTCACCCTCGTCACCCGGCTCGCCGAGAACCCGACCAGCCCCGCAGGGACGTGAGGACGATGGCCGTGAGCGAGACCACCGAGGGCGTCCTGGGGGCGCCCGCACTGCGCCGCGAGGGCCGGGCCAAGGTCACCGGGACCGCCCGCTACGCCACCGAGCACACGCCGCCCGCCTGCGCCTACGGCTGGCCGGTGGCCGCGACCGTGGCGCACGGCCGGGTCACCGGCGTCGAGGACGGCGAGGCGCTGGCGATCCCCGGCGCGCTGGCCGTCCTCACCCACGAGAACGCGCCCCGCCTGGTCGAACCCGACGACCCCACGCTCTTCCTGTTGCAGAACGACCGGGTGCCGCACCGCGGCTGGTACGTGGCGCTGGCCGTCGCCGAGACGCTGGAGGCGGCGCGCGAGATGGCGCAGACCGTGCGCGTCAGCTACGACGAAGAGCCGCACGACGTGCTCGTCCGCGCCGACCACCCCGACCTGTACCACCCGGAGTGGGCGAACGGCGGCTACCCGGGCGACCAGCACAGCGGCGACTTCGAGAGCGCGTACGCCGCGGCCCCGCACCAGCTCGACGCCACCTACGACATCACCCCGCTGCACAACCACCCCATGGAGCCGCACGCCTCCACAGCCCTGTGGGAGGCCGGGCACCTGATCGCCTACGACTCCAGCCAGGGCGCCAGCACGGTCTGCCAGGTGCTCGCCAGGATGTTCGACCTCGAGGAGAAGCAGGTCACCGTCGTCGCCGAGCACGTCGGCGGCGGCTTCGGCTCCAAGGGCACCCCGCGTCCCCCCGTCGTCCTCGCGGCGATGGGCGCCCGGCACACCGGACGCCCCGTCAAGCTCGCGCTGCCGCGCCGCGAGATGCCCGCCGTCGTCGGGCACCGCGCCCCCACCATCCAGCGGCTGCGGCTGGGCGCCCGCGACGACGGCACGCTCACCGCCCTCCAGCACGACGTGGCCACCCACACCTCCACCCTCAAGGAGTTCGTGGAGCAGGCCGCCGTGCCCTCCCGCGTCATGTACGGCGCCGACGGCATTCGCACCGGACACCGCGTCGTCCGGCTGGATGTGCCCACCCCGTCCTGGATGCGGGCGCCCGGCGAGGCCCCCGGCATGTACGCGCTGGAATGCGCCATGGACGAGCTGGCCCACTCCCTCGGCCTCGACCCGGTCGAACTGCGGCTGCGCAACATTCCCGAGACCGAACCCGAGAGCGGCAAGCCCTTCAGCAGCCACCACCTCGCCGACTGCCTGCGCGAGGGCGCGCGCCGCTTCGGCTGGGAGCACCGCGACCCGCGCCCCGCCTCCCGGCGCGAGGGCGACCTGCTGCTGGGCACCGGCGTGGCCGCCTCCACCTACCCGGTGATCGTCGCGCCCTCCACGGCTTCGGTGCAGTCCATGGGTGACGGCACCTACCACGTGCGGATCAACGCCACCGACATCGGCACCGGGGCGCGCACCGTGCTGGCCCAGGTCGCGGCCCAGGAGCTGGGCGTCGCGCTGGACGCCGTCCGTATCGACGTCGGCAGCAGCGACCTGCCGCAGGCGCCGCTGGCCGGCGGCTCCTCCGGTACCGCCTCCTGGGGCTGGGCCGTGCACAAGGCGTGCCGCGAGCTGCGCGAGTCGGACGGCAGCATCGTCACCGTCGACACCACCTCGGACGTGGAAGCCCAGGAGGACTATGCGCGGCACGCCTTCGGCGCGCTCTTCGCCGAGGTCTCCGCCGACATGGTCACCGGCGAGGTGCGGGTGCGCAGGATGCTGGGCGTCTTCGCCGCGGGCCGCATCCTCAACGCCCGCACGGCGCGCTCCCAGTTCATCGGCGGCATGACGATGGGCCTGGGCATGGCGCTGACCGAGCACAGCAGCCTCGACGCCCGGCTCGGCGGCTTCGTCCAGAAGGACCTGGCCGGCTACCACGTCCCCGCGAACGCGGACGTCCCCGACCTCGACGCGCACTGGATCGAGGAGCACGATCCGCACCTCAACCCGGTCGGCGGCAAGGGCATCGGGGAGATCGGCATCGTCGGCACCCCCGCCGCGCTCGCCAACGCCCTCCACCACGCCACGGGACAGCGCCTCCGCGACCTTCCGCTGACGCCGGACCGGGTGGGGGTGCTCGGCTGACGCGGGGTTTCCGAGCCCGACGCGGGGCCGGCGACCACGGCTGTTGACCGACCCGGCTCCCGACCGCGCCTCGCGGTCGGGAGCCGTCGTCCGTGGGCGCGGCGCCCCGGGTCACGACCCGCGCGGGGCCAGGGTGCTCACCTGCTCGTGCGAGGTGAGGAACGGCGCCGTCGTGTTGACCCGCGAGTAGCCCTGTGCGAAGCCGTCGTCGGAGTACAGCTCGGCCCAGCTGAGCGAGACGTCGACGTCGTGCTCCTTCGCGATGGCCTCCAGGATCTTCTCGTTCTGCTGCACGTCCCTGCGGGACATCTCGTCGTACAGCCGGCCCGCCGCGTCGGCCTTCTCGATGGTCTCGTCGAACGAGAGGTACTCGCGGTCGAAGTCGTTGGCCCACGCGCCCTCGGCCCCGATGATCATGCTGGAGACGGTCACCGCCGCGACGGGGTTGGGCGCGAACCGCGACATCGCGGAGGCGCCCGCGACCACCGTCCCGAAGCCGCCGTTGGCCCACAGGCGCTTGCTGAGGATCGCGCCGTCGAACTCCTTCATCTCGCGGACGGCGTCGCCGATGGTCGCCTCCTGCCGTCCGATGGCCATCGTGCCGGCGACCTCGCCGGAGGTCCGCAGAATCTCCTCCACCGTGTTCTCTCTGCCGGCCTGGTACTTCTCGGCCGCCGGAAGGTCACCCGCCAGGTGGTGTTCGAGTACGTGCTGCGTGTAGAGCTTCTGACCGCCGTACAGCGCCGCGTTCGCCTCGGGGTTCTGCCCCAGCTGGACGAGGAAGCGGGTCGCGTCGGCGTGCGTCATCTCGGCCTGGTGCCCGCGCATCGGGAAGAGCGTGTCGTCACCGCTGCCGTCCTTGATGGCGCGGAAGAGGTCCGGCGTGTACTCGGCCGCCGCCCTTCCGAGGTACTCGTGCATGCCGGGCTGCAACGCGAAGTCGTCCTTGATGTCCGCGGTGCCCTTGATGATGCGGCTCATCAGTTCGGCCTGGTCCCCGGTGTGCGCGGGCAGCCGGTCGGGCAGCGGCTGCTCGTAGTCGTGCCCGGTCGTCGCCGACGCCAGAGCGTGGGACAGCGCCTGGACACCGCCCTTGACGCCTTTCAGATCGCCCGTCTCGGCGACCTCGCCGTCCCTGGGCCACTCCCGCTGCGAGGTCAGATAGTCGAAGTTCCCCTCGTTCTTGAAGAACTCCGTGGACGCCTCCGGATTGTGCCCCAGAGCCTCCATGAAACCGGTGAGCGGATCCTCCCCCGCGTCGTTCTCCGGGCCGAAGTTGAGGAACGCCGCGTCGGACAGACCGCCACTGATCCACTTGCTGGGCGGATCGTTGCGGTGGTTCCTGAGCGCGTCCTCCTTGTCCAGCTTGATGATCTTGTCGCCGTAGTCGTGCAGAAAATCCGTGTCCCACTTCCCCGTGCGCATCAGATTGCTGAGCACCTGCGCGTTGTAGGGGCCCGGATTGCCGCCGATCCTGCCCTTCGCCTCCTCGGCGTGGATGCGCTCGGTGCTCAGCTCCAGCATGTCCTTCTTCCAGGCCCGCATACCGTCGGAGTCGGACTGGCTGGCCAGCCCGAGAATCACCCCGAGATTGTCCTGGAGCCCGGCCCGGCGTGCGTTCTCCGCCTTGCTGCGCTCGACCCGCACGCTGCCCGCCGCGCCGTTCCGCCGCGTCTCTGGCTCGGCCATCCCGAGCCAGAAGTCGAGCGTTTCTTGCGGGCCCATCTTCAGGGCGAACTTCTCGGCGAAATCCGGGTTCTGCGCGTTCTTGGCGAGAAGGCCGTTGAGACGGGTCAACTCCCTCTCGCTCATGTCGGTGCCCTTGTCCTTCGCGAGGTCGAGCGCCGCGTCGAGGTCCTTCTTCGTCTCGGCGTCCACGTCCCGCAGATGGCCCGCGATGTCGTCGTTGAAGCCCTTGCCCTGCGGATCGATCCGCAGGGCCGTCGACAGGTCGTGGTCCGCGTCGCTGGCGCTGCGGATGGCGGCGAGGATGCGGTGGTTGTAGTCGGCAATCGTCTCGTGGTACGCCTTCTGCAGACCCGGGGAGGTCTTCATGTCGTCCGGCGGGTCGAGATAGACGACGCCTTCCTTCTCGTTGACCCTGAGGTAGTTCTCGCCCTGCTCCGGCTTGGTGCGCACCGCCTTGTCGATGCGCCGGATCTCGTCCCGCGCGTCCTCGAACTTCGTGAGCGCCTCGGACATCACGGTGCCGATCTTCCGGGCCTGCCCCGAGGCTTCGGCCATCTGGTTCCGGATGTTCCGGAACTTCTTGAAGGCGGCATCGGCCGTCTCCCCGTACCAGCCGGACTGCTCCAGCGGTGAGGAGACCGTACGGCCGAAGGTGGTCGACACCTCGTCCATCTTTCCGGGCAACTTCTGCCACTTCTTCACGGCTTCCCGGAGCGGTTCGAGATTCACGTCGCGGATCGCGGTGTAGGCGAGATAGGGGGTGGTCATCACCGCGCTCCTATGAGGTGGGTTCCGGCGTGACGGGCGGAAGAGCGGGGCCTTGCGCACCGGGGGCCGGAACGCCGGACTCGGGCGTGGGAGGCGGGGAGACGAAGGGGCCGTACACCGGCTTCTCCGCCCCGTTCACGAACGGCCCGTACACCGGTCCCTTGTTCAGGCCCTGCCCGTCAGGGACGGCCTTGTCGATCTCCGCCTTGCGCCGCACGTCCTCCGCCTTGAACGTCTTGGCCGCCGCTCGCAGCGCCTTGGCGACCCCCGTGTAGAGGCCGTCCAGATAGCGCATCTGGCCGCGCCACATCTCCTGGAAATCCTTGAAGGCCTCATCGCTGGCGAAGCCCTTCATGGAACCGGGGACCTGCTCCGTCTCCGCCATCGTCTCGTTGTCCGTCTTCTGGAAGTCGTCACTCACCTTCTCGGCCTTGCCCGCGAAAGTGCGCAGCACATGCGGTGTGACATGCAGACCCTTTCCCGGACCCCGACCCCCACCGTTTCCCCCGCCCGACCCCTGATCCGGTGACGGTGCGTGATTGAGCCGCATGGAAGGCGACTGACCCGCACGGGCGTTGGCCACCAGCTCCGCCCACTCCTCGCCGAACGACATGAATCCCCGCTTTCGCCGGTGAACGTCTCCGACCTTTCCGGGAACCTACAAGACAAGCGGAGGAAACAGCTATCAACTGACAGTGAGAAGCGAGACGTTGATGCCTGCCGGTGTGGTATCGCTGCCCGCCGGATGGGGGCTGCCGCCGGTGGGGCCTGCCGTCTGTGGGGCCTGCGGCCGGGGGGCCCGCGCCTGGGGGCCTGCGGGCTGTGGCCGTGTGGCCTGCGGCCGTGCGGTCCGCGGTGCCGGTGAGCTCGGCGATCGCCTCCGGGGACGGCTTGACGTAGCGGCGGACGGTCTCCGGCTTTCTTGTGCTTCGACTTCGCCACGAGCATCAGCAGCGAGGTGCCCTGCTCGCCGAGGTGGGTCAGTGTGGAATGGCGGTACTCATGCGGGGCCCGGCCGGTCCCGGGCCCCGGACGGCGGTCTCGTAGAGCATCCAGCATCCGGTAGGGGGCTTCGAGCCGGGCGAGCCGGCGGCCAGTGTGGGGCCGCCGCTGTGGAGCGCGTGCGGGCCCTCGCTGGTGCGTGCGGGACGGGCCCTTGGTGCCCGTACCCGCCCGCGGCCGTACCCGCCCGCCCGCCGAGCCGGTGCCGCGCCTCGTACACCCTGACCTCGGCTCCGGCCTCCCGCGCGCACAGGCGTACGAGCCCGCGCGGGGCGGCGTCCGTCCTCCTACGCTGGAGACGGAGGACGCGTCGCCTATCAGCGAGGTGTGACAGCGATGCCCGAGCTCCCCGACGTCGAGGGCTTCCGCAGGGTCCTGGCCGACTGCGCGCGGGGCCGGACGATCGAACAGGTCGACGTACGGGACACGGGGGTGCTCCACGGGGTCGGTGCGGGGCGGCTGAGCCGCGACCTGGAGGGGCGCAGGTTCACCGAACCCGAGCGGCACGGCAAGTGGCTGCTGGCCCACACCGGCGGGCCGACCCTCCAGTTCCACTTCGGTATGACCGGGCGGCTGGTGTGCGCCGACGCCGACGACGCCCCGCACGCACACGATCGTGTGCTGTTCACCCTCGCCGGCTCCCGGCAACTGCGCTACCGCGACCAGCGCAAGCTCAAGGGACTGTGGCTCGCCGGCGACCCGGAGGCCGCCCGCCTCCTCGACGAGCAGGGTCCCGACGCGCTCGCGGTCTCCCGAGCCGACTTCGACGCGGTGCTCACCGGACGTCGCGGCGGGCTCAAGGCCGCCCTGACCGACCAGTCGCTCCTCGCCGGCCTCGGCAACCTGCTGGCCGACGAGATCCTGTGGCAGTCCAGGCTGCACCCCTCCCGCTCCACCGGCTCCCTCACCGACGGCGAGCGCGCGGAGCTGTACCGCACGATGCGCCGGGTGCTGCGCACCTCGGTGCGCGCCGCACAGGTGCCGCCGCGCGACGACTGGCTGACCGGCCACCGCGACGCCCCGGACCCCGGGGCGCCTTGCCCCCGCTGCGGCACGCGCCTGCGCTCGGGCCGCACGGCGGGGCGTACGACGTACTGGTGCCCGCACTGCCAGCCGGCCCCGGACTGAGCCCGTTCCGGCCCGGGGTACCGGGACCGCCGCTCACCCTTGCTCGTGTGCCTCGTCTGCCACATCAGAAAAACAGGCTCCCTATTTGTATAGGTGTACAATGCAAATAGATCGCCGTCGCGGCAGCGGACAGCAGCGGGGACGGGACGGCCGACGAGAACGGAGGATGTGACCCGGATTGGCCTGGACGGCATCGCTCGCACACACCGTACGCAAGGGCTTCCACACGGAACGGGTCTTCGCCGACCCCTGGGCCATCGGCCGCGCCGTGCTCGCCGTCGCCCTCGGAGCCGCCCTCGGCTGGGCGCGCGACGACCTCCTCGCCACCACGATGATGAGCGTCGGCGCCTTCATCTGCGGCATCGGTACCCTCCTCGCCCCCCTGCGGCACCGCCTCGTCAACGCGTCCGTGATGGCTCTGGCCTTCAGCGGCGCCACGGCGCTGGGCGTCTTCCTCCAGCCGACCGGCTGGTACTTCCTCATCGCCCTGTCCTTCGCCGCCTTCCTCGCCGGCCTGTGGCGTGCCCTGGGCGCCGCACCCGGAATCCGCGCCTGCCTCGTCGTCATCGGCATGCTGATCACCGCCGACGTCTCGCCGGGCATCGACGCGGGCCTGGAGATGGTCGAGTGGATCGCCGCCGGCTCGGGACTGGTCGTCCTCGTCCACCTGCTGCCGCCGTACGGCCGCCGCCACGCCGCGCAGCGCCGCAAGCTCGCCGACGTGTACGCGTCACTGGCCGACTACGCCCGCCGCGAGGGCGCCATGGCCGCCCGCCGCGCGGACGGCGCCGTCGGCCCCGAGGGCGCCGCTGCGAGCGTCTCCCCGGCCCCCTTCTCCGCCGCCCGCACGGCACTCGGCCTCCTCCCGCCGTACGCCCGCCCGGCCGCCGCACCGTTGTTCGGGCTGCTCGGCGAGGCCGAACGTGTCCGCCGCGCCCTGTACGCGGCTCAAGGCGCCCGCGACGTGCCGTACGAAGCGCTGGCCGCCACCCTCGACGCGCTCGCCCGCACCATCGCCACCGGCCGCCACCAGCGGTCGGCCGCGAAGGACCCTGCCGTCGGCGTCCCCGGCCCTCCCGCCCTCCACGACTGGCGGGGGCCGCTCGCCGACACCCTGCGCGCCCGCCTCGCGGAAGCCCGACGGCTGGCCGCCCTCGCGGTGACGGATGCGCAGGGCGCCACCCACCCTCATACGGCGGCCGCCGCTCCCCGCGACGCGGCGAACCCGACCGCCAACGGTTCGGCCCTGACTCCGGCCCCGACTCCGGCCCCGGCCCCGGCCCCGGTCCCCGCCGTTACCCCCGCCGTCGCGGCACCGCACGAGGAGATCCCCGCTCTCTACCGGCCCGAAGGGCTGGCCCGTGGCGGGTTCCGCCGTCTCACGGCGGAGCTCAGCCCGAGGCTGACGGGCACGCCGCTGCTGCGGCACGCCCTCCGGGTCGGCATCGGTACCACCGTCGGAGAGGCGGCGGGCCGCGCCCTCGGCGACTTCTGGGGACACGGCCTGCCCGCCCACGGATTCTGGGCGGCGCTGACGACGATGCTCGTCCTCTTCCCCGACTACCAGCACACGTTCGCGCGCGGCTGGAGCCGCCCCGTCGGCTCCATCGCGGGAGGATTCCTCGCCTGGGGCCTGCTCCAGTTCTCCTGGTCGCACGGCGCGCTCGCGCTCGCCACCGTCGCCTTCGCCGCCGTGACGTTCGTCGTCCTGCGCACGGGCCAGCACACACTCAACCTCGTCCTGACGGCGTGGATCGTCTTCCTGCTGCACCAGATGGGGACGGCGCAGGACCTGGTGGCGTGGGGACGCCCCGCCGACACCGTGCTCGGCGCGGCCATCGCCCTGGTGATCTTCCTGGTGCTGCCCACCTGGCACCACCACCGCATACCCGACCTGCTCGCACGCTGGCTGCGAACGCAGCAACGCCTGCTGCCCGCCCTGCTGACCGGCTACACGGACGCCGCCGCCACCGACAGGGCCACGCTGGAGCAGCTGCGCGGCGCCGCCCGCCGCGCCCGCGAGGAGCTGGAGTCCGCCATCGGCCACCTGCCCCACGAGCCGCGCGGCCACCGGGCCCGCTGGAGCGCTGACGAGCTGACCCGCATCACCTCGTCCGTCTTCGCCGTGACCCGCTGCACCGCACTGCTGAGCGAACACCTGCCGGCGGACGGCACCGAAACCGTCCCCGAACTCGCCGAGTTCGCCGCTCCGCTGCAAGGCCACCTCGCCGCGCTGGAGGAACTGGCGGCGAGCGGGGAGACCGTACGCCCCGGGGAGCTGCGCGCGCTGTTCACCGCACTGTCCGCGAAGAGCGGGCTCGCCTGGGTGGTCGACCCCGCCGCGCCCGGCACCGTCTCCACGCCCCGGGCCAGAGCGCTCGCCACCTGCCTGCGCACGGTCCTCGCCCTGGAGACCCTCACCGCGGACCTCGCCCAGGACCTCACCCCGGACCACGCCCCGCCCAGCGGCCCCGAACACGGTCCCCGGGACCACGTACGCCGTCGGGGACACGCAGGCCGCCGCCGGGGCCACGCCCGCCACGCACGTCACGCGGCGCACACCCCCGCGTGACGCCGCTCCCCTCCCTCCCTCCCTCCCCTCTCTCCGTTCTCTCCGACCGCTCAGCGGGTACCGCCGTCCGGCAGCATGGTGGACGCCGCCGACGGCGGGCCCGCAGACCCGAGCAACCGCGCCATGGTCTCGGCGTCCCGCACCGCCGCGTCACCGCAGCAGTTGTTGAACAGGACGTGGACCTGCCCCGCCTGCTCGGCGAGCCCGCGCAACCGTGGCAGCCACGCGGCGAGTTCGCCCTCGCCGTACGCGTACCGGAAGCGCTCCTCCTTGCTCCCGGTACCCCAGGCGGCGCTGCGCCCGTGGAACCGTACGACGGACAACCCGGACGAGGTGACGCACACCGTGGGCGGCACCGAGGACGGCAGCTCCTGGTTCATGTCGACGGCGACGGCGGTCATGCCGTACCGCTCCAGCAGTGCGGCCGTGCCGTCCGACCGCCCCTCCCGCCACCACGCGGGGTGCCGGAACTCGACGGCGACGGGCCAGCCCTCCGTCCGCCGGGCTGTCGCCGCCAGGAACGCCTCGGCCCGCTCCCCGGGCCGGAACCACGGCGGAAACTGGAACAGCACACTCCCCAGCCGCCCCGCCCGCCGCAAGGGCGCGATCCCGTCGGCGAAGCGCGCCCACACCTCGTCCAGCACCTCCGGGTCGCGCGCGTCGGCCGGCAGCCCGTCCGGCATCACCGCACTCCGCGTGGGGTGCCCTGTGAGCAGCGAGAACGCCTTCACGTCGAACACGAACCCGTCCGGTGTCCGCTCCGCCCACAACCGGCTGTTCCGCTCGCCGGGCAGCGCGTAGTAGGTGGTGTCGACTTCAACGACCGGAAACCGCTCGGCGTAGTACCGCAGCCGCCCCTCGGCGCCCCGCCGCCCCGGCGGATACCAACCACTCGCGACCAGCGCGCGATCCGCCCACGAGCACGTGCCCACAAGGATGTCGCCCATGCCGCCGCCGGTTACCCACCCGCCCGCCAGGCAGACCCGCCGGGGACGTTTCCCTCCACGACGTTCCCTCCACGACGTTCCCTCCACGACGTGGCCCGTTCCGCCGGAGGCGGAACGTCCGTGCCTGACGTCGAGCAGGACCCGCTGCCCGCCGTGAAACGGGCGCGCCCCGCCGAGTTGCCCACCGCTCGACGGATGGTCACAGAAAAGTCACTTCTCTCGCAGGACTCTCACATTTCGTTTCCCCGAGCACTACGGTCACTTCACCCAAAACGCTCCGGGGGGCTGTCATGAACAATCCGCACACGGCACCGATACCGCCGATACCACCGGCTCCACGCCCACCCGGCACACCTGACGACCGCCCGCTCCGCAAGCGCGCACTCGTATGGGTCGTGGGCTCGGCTCTCTTCCTCGGAGGCGTGGCCATCGGCTCCGCCGGAGGCGACGGGCAACAAACCGCCGCACACGCGGCCAAACCCGCCGCGACGATCACCGCCACCACCACGGCCAAGCCCGAGCCCCGTCCGACCGTCACCAAGACCGTCGAAGCGGAAGCGGAACCCGCCCCCACGGTCACCGTCACCAAGACCGTCACCGCTCCCGCCGCCGACCCGGGGAACGGCTCCGGTGGGGGCAGCAGCAGCCAGGACAGCGCCGACAGTAACTGCACCCTCACCTCGAACTCGGGCAACTGCTACGCAGCGGGCCAGTTCTGCCGCAACAGGGACCACGGCGCGACAACGTCCACCGCAAGCGGCCGGTCCATCAAATGCGCCTACCGCTCCAACGCCTGGCGCTGGACGTACAGCTGACACGGCGCCCCCGCCGGCCCGGGCCCCCTGCCCGGGCCGTCCGACGCACTGGTACGCCGCGTCTCCCTCACCCCTCGGCCACCCGGGCCCGGCCACGTCCCAGGCCACCCGTAACGGCGTGGTGAGAGGCCTACCGGGGCAGGGGTCCTGTGACGGGGAGGCATTATGGACGGCGAGAGCGACCTCCACGCACGACTGCGGACGGGACTTCGCTTCGGGGGCGCCACCATCGCGTTCATCGTTATCGGCGCCCTGCTCTCCCTGCTCGGGACACCGGCTGTCGTGGTGTGGCCCGGAGCCGTCGGGGCCGGTGTCTGGGGCTACTGGGGTGGCGGAGAGCTCATGCGCCGCTATGACGGCCGACGCCGATAGCCCCCCACACCCCGTCCTGCGCGGCTGCTTCACCAGGAGCACGCGGCGCGCCTCGTCCTCGTGCCCGGACCTGCGGTAGCAGGAGGCGAGTTGCTCGTACGGCTGCGGCGCGTACACCCGCTCGTGGCGCAGCCACGCAAGCCGGTTGCGCACGTCTTCGCCTCGCGTGCCCGCGGTCTCGCCGAGTCAGTCGTAGGTGAGTCCGTCCAGGCCGAGCGTCGAGGGCCAGGTACGCGGGTTGTCCTGGAGTCGGCTCGCGTGCGCGTCGCGCAGGTTCACGCCGCCCGTGGGCGGTCGGGCGAACCGCAGGTCGAGCGCCTCGGCCCGCATCCCTACGCACACGACCGACGCGCCTGATCCGGTGAGTTCCGCACTCTGGAGGGAAACCAGATCGTCCACCTGCGCGCCGCGCAGCTGTATCCGGCCGTCGGCCCGCAGGCTCTGGAGCCGCACGTTCGACGCTTTCAGGGCGTCACCGTGCAACGCGAACGCGCCCGCCACCCCCACCGTGATCCCCGTCCCCCCCCCGGTCCGCGCCCCCCATCCACAGGCCGCCCGGCAGGTCGGCACCCGGGAAGCCGACCTCGCCCTCCGCGATGAAACCGCCTTCGCAGAAGACGTCGCCCCGGACGACGAGTCCGCCCCTTTCGGGGCAACTCGCCCCGGTGCGACCAGACGCGCCGCGTCGAGCCGTATGCCGCCCGCGACGGAACTGCCCGCGCTCCACGACTGCCTCTCCTGACCACCCGGCACGACACCGCACCTATGACACGTCGGCCACGCCAAGGAGGGACCCACAGCCGGAGACGCGGCCGCGGGAATCCGGCTATACCACCGCCGCCAGCCCGCCCTCACCGCCCTCGTCGCCTTCCCGGGGAGCCTCGCAGACGGCGCTGTCGCCGTCACGATCACCGTCACCGCCGCAGGCGTCGGCGTCGGCGTCGGCCTTGACGACGTACACCTCCCAGGGTTCGCGGCCGGGGCCGTGGACCCAGACCTTGTCCTGGAGGGCGTAGCAGCAGGTGGTGTCGTTCTCCTCGAAGGTGGCCAGTCCGGCCTCCCGCAACCTGCCCGTGGCGCTGGTGACCTGCTCGGTGTGCTCGACCTCGACGCCCAGGTGGTCCAGACGGGTGTCCTGGCCGGCCTCGCCCTCGATGAGGACCAGCTTCAGCGGTGGCTCGGCGAGGGCGAAGTTGGCGTAGCCAGGGCGGCGCTTGGCCGGTTCGACGCCGAAGAGCTTGGAGTAGAAGGCCACCGATCCTTCCAGGTCGGGGACGTTCAGTGCGAGCTGGAGACGTGACATGGGGCCCTCCCGAACAGGCTGTATCGACGGATGCCAATGAAGAGCTTGCGCCTCGGATCGAAGAACGTCAACATAGAAGCATGTCGAATCAAGAGCTCGGGGTGCTCGGCCAGGACGTCGAAGGATGTTGCCCGGCGCTGCTGACCGCCCCGCTGGCCGAGGACCAGGCCACGGAGCTGGCGAAGGTGTTCAAGGCGCTGGGCGACCCGATCCGGCTGCGCCTGCTGTCGATGATCGCTTCGCGCGCGGGCGGTGAGGTGTGCGTGTGCGACCTGACGCCGCACTTCGACCTGTCCCAGCCGACCGTGTCCCACCACCTCAAGCTGCTGCGGCAGGCCGGGCTCATCGACTGCGAGCGGCGCGGTACGTGGGTGTACTACTGGCTGATCCCCGAGATGACCGATCGCCTGGCCGGCATCCTCACCCGCCCTTCGGGCACCCCGCTCCCGGAGCGCGCCGAGGCCGGCTCATGACTGCCGCCGAGGGTTCCGCTGACGGATCCGCCGAGGGGTCCATTGACGGACCCGCCGAGACGTCCGCCGCGGGGCCGGTGGCCGGGAAGTTGTCGTTCCTCGACCGGTGGCTGGCGGCGTGGATCCTGGGCGCGATGGCGGCCGGTCTGGGCCTGGGGCGCCTCGTGCCCGGTATGGGAGACGCACTGGCCAAGGTGACCGTCGCGGGTGTCTCGCTGCCGATCGCGCTGGGACTGCTGGTGATGATGTACCCGGTCCTGGCCAAGGTCCGCTACGACCGGTTGGAGACCGTCACCCGGGACCGCCGGCTCCTGCTCCCCTCCCTGTTGCTGAACTGGGTACTCGGCCCGGCGGTGATGTTCGCCCTCGCGTGGGTCTTCCTGCCGGACCTGCCCGAGTACCGCACTGGGCTGATCATCGTGGGGCTAGCCCGCTGCATCGCCATGGTCATCATCTGGAACGACCTGGCCTGCGGAAACCGCGAGGCCGCCGCCGTCCTCGTCGCGCTCAACAGCGTCTTCCAAGTGATCGCGTTCTCCGCGCTGGGCTGGTTCTACCTCTCCGTCCTCCCCGGCTGGCTCGGCCTGCCGCAGACGGCGCTGGAGGTGTCGGTGTGGGAGATCGCCCGCAGCGTGCTGATCTTCCTCGGCCTCCCGCTGCTCACCGGATATGCCACCCGACGCCTGGGCGAGAAGATCAGGGGACGCGCCTGGTACGAGGCCGAGCTGGTCCCCCGCATCGGTCCGTTCGCCTTGTACGGGCTGCTGTTCACCATCGTCGTCCTCTTCGCCCTCCAGGGCGAGGCGATCACCTCCACACCGCTGGACGTCGCCCGGATCGCCCTGCCCCTGCTGGTGTACTTCGCGCTCATGTGGGCCGGGTCGATGGCCCTGGGGCGCGCGGTCGGTCTGGACTACCCGAAAGCGACGACACTGGCCTTCACCGCGGCGGGGAACAACTTCGAGCTGGCCATCGCGGTCGCCATCGCCACCTTCGGCGCCACCAGCGGCCAGGCCCTCGCGGGAGTCGTCGGCCCCCTCATCGAGGTCCCCGTCCTCATCGGCCTCGTCCACGTCGCCCTGGCCGCCCGCCGCCACTTCCCCCAGCCGGACGACGGAACTCCGGCCGCCGGGAAGGAGAGCCCCGCCCGTGTCTGAGCCTCACGCGAAGCCGTCGGTGCTGTTCGTGTGCGTCCACGATTGGTGTGCTGCGTCCACGACGGCGCATCCGCGGCCTGCCGGCCCCACTCGGCGTCGAGGCCCGTGGCCCGTGGCCCGTGGCCCGGACATGACGACCGCTGCGGGCGTACGCGTCGTGTCCGTGGCCCCGAACACGCCGAACAGGTACTGACGAGCTGCCAACTCGGCATCGACGAGGGCGACGCCACCTACGCCTTTCGCTTCAGGCGCCTCCGGCTCGGTGACCAGTCGGTGGTGGGCACCCCGCCCGCCAGGGGACGGTTGCCGACCGGGAAGGTCAGCGCTCTGTGTTCGGAAGCGCAGCCTGCGTTCGAGAGTGCCCGAGGTCAGGAGAAGACGACCGAGCGCAGTTGCAGACGGTCACCCGCGCCCTTTCCAGGCGGCAGGACGTAGTAGGCGCCTTCACAGCCGGCGTTGACGAAGACCGTGGCGGTGGCGTCCGTGCGGTTCTTCGGTGCCCTGGAAGCGGAGCCGGGAGCGGACCCCGGCGCGGGGAGGTCGATGCACTTGCCGCTGTCCGGACGGTTCAGGAAGCCGACGGCCTCGTATCCCTCCTCGGTGGTGTACGTGTAGCGGAACTGGCCGGTCGCGGCCGAGGCCGAGCCCGGCAGGGCCATGACGAGAACGAGAGCGCTGGCCGCGGCACCGATGGCCGCGGTGGCAGAACGAAGGAACATCGGAAAGGGACCTCTCGTGGAGAGCGATCTGGTCAAGGCCAGCGATGCCCTGTCCCGTTCGTCCTACGCGCAATGTCCCCCTAACGGACTTATGACCCGGATGTGTTCCACCATGTGCCCACGCCAGTGATCGCCGTCGGCTGGCATGCAGCCGTGGCCCTGCCCGCCCTGGCCACTCATACGCGTGGTTTCACTGACCCGCGTGCGACCAGCGGCAACGCATTGGCAGAACCCCGGGGCCCCTCGTGCTGACACCCGCTGGTGGCCGTTGCTTACCGACGTGCCGGGCACGCATCGGGCGCGGCGGTGAGTCCCGCAGCAGAAGCCCGATCCGGCTCGCTCCGGCTGCTGCGGTGACTGGTGCGACGGCCGGACAGAGATGCCGGTGTACGCCTCCGTCCGGCGCTGTTGATGTCCGGTGTGGATGTCAGAAGCCTTCTGATCCGGCCTGGGGTTCGCCATGCAAGGGATCTTGTTCAGAGCAGGTGTGGAGCCAGGCAGACTGCGGCTTCATCGCTGGTGACGGTCTTGTCGTACCGGGTAGCGATAGCGGGGACTCAGGCGACGCGGCAAGCGTAGGGTCTCTGGACGCGCAGAGGGGGGAGATCGCCATCGATGTTGTTGCGGGGGCTGTGGGCTCGCAGATTCTCAGTGCAGTGGTTGCTGCGGCGCTCACCGGTATCGGGACTCTGGTGCGCTGGTTCGTGCTCAAGCGGCTGCCCGCGCGTCGAACATGGCGCTACCTGAGCGCAGGCGATCTCTCCATCGTTCTGGACACGGCCTATATCGACACCGGCCGTTACCAGCGACCCGTAGCTGGTCTGGGACAGGTCCGGGCGCTGTCCGTGATCGTCCCCTCACTCACCCACGCTTACCGGGACCTCGACTTGGAGAAGGTGCGCTTGTCGGCACACTTGCCGGGCGGCGAGATGGAGCACGACCTGCTCATCTTGGGCGGACCGAAGAACAACGAGGCAGCCCGCCGCATCCTGGAGGCCATGGCGGAGGCGTTGCCGTTCCGGCTGGGCGGAGGAGCGATCACCTGGGAGGGCACGACTTACACGGGAGATGCGGCGGACGGCGAGGTCACACGTGATTGCGGCTACATCGTCCGAGCCTCGAACCCCCTCAACTCGAACAAGCGCGTCGTGTTGATCGGCGGTTGGTCAACCTATGGCACAGTGGCCGCAGCTCGTTGGTTGGCCGAGAACGGTGCCAGTCGTTCCCTGACCGCCGATGTCGCGGTGCTTGTAGAAGCCTCGGTTCTCCGAGATGGCCACGTGCCCACACCCCGGGTCGTGCGCCAGACAAGTCTCAGCCGATGAACCACGTCTCCGTTTGAACGCGGGCCCGAGCCCCAGGTGATCGATCCCGCTCCGGTCCCGCTCCGCGAAGCCGCCGGCCGGTCACTTTGCGATGGCGGAACCGGCCCGCGGACCGCGACGAGACCGGGCGCCGCGCCACGGGCCTTGTCGGTCTCATGCGCATGTCGTGCCGGTGCTGACGGCGTCCATCGATGACCGGGCCGGGTCGGATGAAGCCGTCCGAGCTCCCCCGCCGGGGCAGCGGGTTGCAGTCTGCTCTGTTCGAGGCCGTGGGTTGCTTGTGGCCGAGCCATGTGCGGGCTCGTCTGTAGGGCGCTTTGTCCAGGGTGGTGGCGTTCGTCATGAGGCTGAGGCGCGTCCATCGCAGGGCTTCGCGTGGGCCGTAGACGTCGTAGGCGCCGATGCGGCGCTTGTTGACGTAGCACTCTCGACGCTGTCGGGCGCCAACCTCATGGACACGATGGTCCGAGCCGGCCAGTCCTCCGAGAAGGCGGCGCTGCGATACCAGCACTCGAACGACGACCGGCAGCGCGAGGTAGCCGACGGCATCGACGCCTGCGTACAGGCTCGTCGGGCACGCACCGACGAGCAGGGCGGCTCCGCCATCGGGCACGCAGCGGGCAGGGGACACGTAACCGCCCCCCGACAACAAACAAGACCCAGGACGCTGACCTGGGTCTTCGTCGTGGAGCGGGCGACGGGAATCGAACCCGCGCTCTGAGCTTGGGAATCAGAGGGCTGGTGGGGGCTGTTGGGCTCGTGAGCTGGGCGGATGGCGGGTTCGGTGGGGAGCGGTTGGTGGGCTCGGTGACCGCTGTTGACCGGTGATCACCGGGGGTTCTGGTGCGGTTCTGGTGCGGGACTGACAGGCGCGCACCTGCTGTCTACAAGCTGGAGGCGGGTGGATCGGTGAGGGGCATACCGGCTGCTGCGGGTGTGGGAGAGGCGGTGTTGAACACCGACGATCGCCGAGGTTGCTGTACTTCGCTGCTGTACCGCAACGGCCTCCGCATGGACCTCAGCCACAGACAGCCCGCCACGACGGCGGGAGCGCCGAACGATCAGGTGCGCGTGTGGTTCGCGGTACCGGTCACTAAGCTCAGCCGAGAAGCATGAAGACACAAAAACCCCACGGCAAATATTTTTGATGCCACGATCGCGCGGGTTTACTGTGACAGATAGCACTGGTCACGAGCCGCATTTAATAGCTGATCCGAAAACAGGTCGAGAAGATACCGGACAGAGTCCAAGCGTTCTTCTGCATCTTGGCGATCGAACCTGACAAGTTCCCCATGTGCTACTTTATTTCTTCCGTGAAGCAGTTTTTCGTCAATGAAAGCACTTCGTGTTTCGTATTCACCCAAATAATCGAGTCCGAGTCCCTGTACGAGCGCCTTGAATGCAATCGAGGAAAGATTACTTTCAGTATCGAAGCAGTTGTTGGGGTTTGCCGAGAAGGTTTTCTTTCTGTCGGTGTCGATACAATCAAGCAAGTCGCCAAGAAAGTGATTTTTGGAACTTGCCGATGCCTGCTTAAACCGCGAAGCGACGTAGGCTGCTTGCAAAGGGTACTTGAGTCTCTCTACAGGCAATTGACAAGCATTTATGTGTTTTACGTAAAATGAGCTCCCGGACTTCACGAAGCCCTCCCAGTGGGCATATGAGAGGATCACTGCTGCACGGTGCAGGAGGTCCTGGTGGGGTTGGTCCGTTCCTTCTTGGAATAGAACCGAGAATCTTGACAGTTCAACCTTGCGCAGAGACAGGTCTCGCTGCACCTTGTCGTTGAATTTTTCCAGATCCACGTGCTCCCCCGGCGCTAGCTGGAAAAGAGTTGGCGTCCGAATGGGATCGTGGACTTCATTCGCTGATCGGCGCGAATGCCGGTAGCGTGTCCAGCGCTGAATTGGGCATCTGACCAGAGGGTTTCTCGCTTCTCTCGAATCTCATCAGGTCCTGGCGCCTCGCCAGGCAGATGGAATCCCAGTCCTAGAGCAATCGCCTCAAATGCCGTCAGAGAGAAGGGCCCTTCGGATCGGTTGCGCGCAGAGTTGAAGCGCCTCAAGATGTCGGGCCCGCCGGCCCCGTACAGGGCTTGGAAGGTGGCCCTGAAGGCTTGACTCTCTTCACTAAGACGCTCATCGCTGTATTCAACAAAAGAAACGATCTCAGCGGTTAGGAAGTCTCCGATGTTTCCCACAGTGGTCAGATTTTTCTGAGGGATTTTCCGCAGAAGTACGAACCTTAGAGCAAGCTCCATATGATAGCGCTCATTGATCAGCCTTTCTGGTAGGTCAACCACGCTCACAAATTTCTGGTATCGTGAAATATCCACCAGCCACTTGTAGTGCTTGTTGCTGAGGCTCACAAGCAGGCAGTTTCGCAACTCTTGCGGAGTTGCCATAGAGCCGAAAGAATTCAGTCTCTGAAACAGGTCGTACTTTGTTCGGTTGTCGCTCTCGCGCTTGATGATTTTTACGTCGACGCGTGCACGCTTGAAGTCAATCCGTTGTGCGGAAGTAAGACTTCTCTGGGTGCCTTCACGGTCTTCGAATGAACAGCCCTCTAGTTGAGTCAAGAACGGAGGCTTAGTGCAGACTAGAGGGGGATGGAGATCCCCTTCTTCATCTTTAAGGATGCCCATAAACTGAAAAATCGTGGACATGCGCTGAACGCCATCTACTACATCCCAGACGCCTTTTTCATTTTGAGCAACAAACATGCTCGGGAGTGGGATTCCGAGGAGAATGCTTTCGATTAGCCGACTACTCTGTTCGGGACTCCAGCGGAAAATCCTTTGAAACTCGGGGTGAATGTCAATCTCGCCGTCCCTGTAAAGGTTAGCCAGCTCGCCGATAGACATCGGATACGAATCCGTTGCGATCCTGCGGCGGTACTGCTCGATCTCACCTTCAAGCGTCATACCGGGAGATTAGCAGCCCACACGGATGGTTCACGGGCCTTCTCCATCATCCCCTTGCTCAGCCCGTTCACAGGGGGCTCGGCAGTCGGTCTGCTGTTGTGGCCCCCCGAGGGGTTGAAGTGGGGAGGGCCTTGCCGTTTGTATCGCTGAAGGGGAAGCGAGGAAGTCCCGCTTCGTGGCTACACCCGGAACGCCAGTGCACCACCGCGCCCCCCACCCACCACGCTCACCAGTTCCGTCGGCCGTCGACTCTCACACCGTCATCAGCTCGCACCCGCGAACGACGCCTCGTCCATCCCGGAGCCTGAGCGCCCCGCCGGAGCCATCAGTCTTTGACTCCAGGTGGCCGCGGCCGTTATCGCGCGGGGTGGTGGGGGCGTGCCGGAGCGGGGCGGAGACAGGAGCGGCGGCGCGATCCCGCCGGGCCGCGCGCGGGCCGCGTCAGCGGGCCGCCTTGAAGTCGTAGAGAAACGTGTTACGCACGCGCTTCGTGCGCTGGTGGGCATGGTATCGGGCTGACTGTCCAAGTTGCCTGTGTGGTGCGTTGCTTGAGTGTGAGGGTGTGGGGCTTGCCCTGTTCGAGGTCGTGGGCTGCTGCTGGTTGGCCGTGGTCGAGCCATGTGCGGGCTCGGCGGTAGGGCGCTTCGTCCAGGGTGGTTGCGATCATCATGAGGCTGATGCGCATCCACCGCAGGGCTTCGCGTGGGCTGTAGGCGTCGTAGGTGCCGATGCGGCGTTCGTTGACGTAGCACTCGCAGTAGTAGATCCGCACCGGCGGCTGCGGTCGCTCACTCATGCCATCGACCTCGGGGCGGGCAGACCTACGCGGACCCCTCGCGCTGAGGGCCTGGCCGGCGCCTGGTGCTGGTCGCTGATCTCGACGGTGACCGTTCGGCCGTAGTCGTCTCCGGTGACGCGTACGCAGTTGGCCAGTGCTGCGACCAGGCCCAGGCCGCGGCCGTGGGTGTCGTCCTCGTCCGGTGTCGCGACGTGGGGCTTCGTTGCGCCTCCGCCGGTGTCGGTGACCGCCAGGACGACTGTGCCGGGTGATCGGTGCAGGGAGACGTGGAAGCTCCCGTTCGGGCTGCCGCTGGCCGAGTGGACGAGTGCGTTCGAGCCCAGTTCGCTCACGATCAGTGCGGCGTCGTCGGCGTGCGGGCTGTCGCGTAGGACGTCACGGGTCCAGCGGCGGGCTCGGCCGATCTCTTCGGGGAGTCCTGGGCAGGTGAGTTCCCAGATCCGCCAGTCACTCATATACTCGTGCATACAAGCTCCTCCATGCTGGTGGCCGCTATGGGTAGTGGAAGTGTTCTAGATGAGTCGCACGCCGTCGTGCGCCCGGATGGCCGGCGGGGATGCCCCATCGAGCGCGTCCAGGACACGGACCGCGTACGCCTCGTCGGCGAGCTGGGTGACCTCTTCGCGGGTGGCCCAGCGAAGCGCGTAAGTCTCGTCCCCGGTGGTCGGGGAGCCGTCGGCCGCTTCGCAGCGGAAGACCATGGAGACGATGAGGCCGGTCATGTTCTTGTAGATGCCCGTGAGGGTCGCCGGAAGGGCGATCTTCATGCCCGTTTCTTCGAGGACCTCGCGCTGAAGCGCGTCCGGGATGGTCTCCCCGGGTTCCAGGACGCCGCCGGGCGGCTCCCACTGGCCGTTGTCGCGGCGCTGGACGAGCAGTGCTCGGCCCGAGTCGTCAACGATGACCCCTGCGACGCTCACGGAGTGGGGGCGCTCTACCGTGCTCACGTTCCTCGGTCCCCTCAGATGGCTAGGCTTCTCCACCGTAACAACGGTACTCAGCATCTCGTCTAGATATCTAAAGGAGTACACGCCATGGCGGCTCTTCCCTCCGGCATTCTCGGGGCACTGGACCCCACCAGCGACCGAGCGGTCTTCCGACAGATCGCCGACCAGATCCGGGAAGCCATTGACAAGGGCCGCTTCAAGGAAGGCGCCAAGCTGCCCTCCGAATCGGAACTGGTCGAGCACTTCGGCGTATCCCGGATGACCGTCCGCAACGCACTCTCGATCCTCCAGAGTGAAGGTCTGGTCTCGTCCGAACACGGCAAGGGCGTCTTCGTCCGACCACGGCCCCCAGTGCGGCGGCTGGCCTCCGACCGGTTCGCGCGCCGTCATCGTGATCAGGGGAAGTCGGCGTTCACGGTGGAGGTGGAAGCCGCGGGAAGCAAGCCCGAGGTGGACAGCCTGGAAGTACGGGAAGAGAAGCCCACCCCGGACACCTCCGCGCGGCTCGGCTCGGCCCGCAAAGTCCTCGCCCGGCGGCGGCGCTATCTGTTGGACGGTCGACCGGTCGAGTTCGCCGTCTCGTATCTGCCCCTGGATTTGGCACGCGGTACGCAGATCGCCGAACCCAACCCCGGGCCCGGCGGCATCTACGCCCGGCTTGAAGAGCTGGGGCACCGCCTGGACCACTTCGACGAAGAGGTCCGCGCCCGGATGCCTTCCCCGGCCGAGGTCAAGATGCTCCGCCTCTCCTCCGGCGTCCCCGTGATCAGCCTGATCCGCACTGCCTACGACACCGAGGGACGCGCGGTCGAGGTCTGCGACACCGTCATGGCCGCTGACGCCTACGTCCTCGCCTACCAACTCCCCGCCAACTAGGGCATGTCAGGCCCGTGATGACGGCGCTGGGTCGTTTCTCGCGGACTCGTACACACCGAGAGGCATACGCGTATAGATGAGTCGCAGAGGTGGTGCGGCAGAGGTTCCGGTATCCCAGCACGGCTGGGGCAAATCATTGTTCGGGCGTAAGCGGCGGCGGGCGCGGCAGAAGGCGGGGTTTCCGGAGGACTTCCGGTTCTGCAACCTTCGGTACGCCGGGCACACCCTCCCCACTCGCTCCGGGGCAACGCTCAAGGACGCGATGGTGTTCGAGCCGGTCAGTCGTCGAGCGGGCCGCGCTGATCTACCCGCATTCCGACGACGACCGTCAGACGGAGGTGGCCGCCGGGCTGGACAAGCTGGTGTGTGCCGAGAGCAGAAGGCCACCACCAGCGCTCCCGACGACGGCGAACCGCCTTCTGGCGCGCACTGGTGCAAGCTGTCTGGACCGGTACAGACAACAAACAAGACCCAGGTCGCTGACCTGGGTCTTCGTCTCTGAGCGGGCGACGGGAATCGAACCCGCGCTCTGAGCTTGGGAAGCTCATGTTCTACCATTAAACTACGCCCGCGAGGAACCGATGAGGGGTTGGCTCTTCGCGAGACACTGTACCGCATGGGAGGCCCGGGCCGCATATGGCCTGGGCCTTTTTGCTGGAGTGCAGCCGTTGTCCATGCCCCCGGCAAGGGAGTTGAGGGGCGTACGGTGGTGGCGGAGTGCCGACGGTGAGGGCGTCGGACTCATCCCCTAACGTGGCTTTTGTCGTCCACGCATCCACGTAACTGGGGAGAGGGAAGCGATGGAAACCACCGTCGTCCGGTGTGCCGAGGGCCATGTGTTCAGCACCTCGACGTTCCCGATGCAGCATCTTGGATCCTCCCGGATCGGCCCTGGGCGGCTGTTGCGCTGCCCGCGCTGCGGGCGGCTGCGGCAGGCGGTTCCCGTGGGCCGGCAGCGCAAAGGATGAGCGGCTGACCGATGAGTGTCTGACGGTGGCCGGATGTGGCCGGATGTGGCCGGCCCCGGCCGCCGTCCCCCGCACGTGAGTCACGTGGGTCACCTGAGTGACGCGCACGGGAGCCGGCAGCTGAGGCGGGAGTGAGGTGCCCGGCGCCATCGGGGCCGGTCCGATTGGGCCGGCCCCGACTCGTGCGCGTAGTCTCGGGCCGTGCTTCTCTCAGACAAGGACATCCGGGCCGAGATCGATGCCGGCCGGGTGCGGATCGATCCCTACGATCCGGCCATGGTGCAGCCGTCCAGTATCGATGTGCGGCTGGACCGCTTCTTCCGGGTGTTCGAGAACCACCGCTATCCGCACATCGACCCGGCCGTCGAGCAGCGTGATCTCACGCGTGCGATCGAGGCCGAGGGGGACGAGCCGTTCATCCTGCACCCCGGGGAGTTCGTGCTGGCGTCCACGTACGAGGTGATCTCGCTTCCCGACGATGTCGCCTCGCGGCTGGAGGGGAAGAGCTCGCTGGGCCGGCTCGGTCTGCTCACGCACTCGACCGCCGGGTTCATCGACCCGGGCTTCTCCGGGCACGTGACGCTGGAGCTGTCGAACGTGGCGACGCTCCCCATGAAGCTGTGGCCGGGGATGAAGATCGGCCAGCTGTGCATGTTCCGGCTGACGTCCCCGGCCGAGTTCCCGTACGGGTCGCCGCAGTACGGCTCCCGCTATCAGAACCAGCGCGGGCCCACGCCCTCCCGTTCGTACCAGAACTTCCACCGGACCCACGTCTGAGCGCCGGGCCCGACAGCGAGCAAGCGGAGCAAGAGAGATTCCTGTGAGTGACGAGCGCGAGAACCTGACGTACAGCCTCTTCGGGCAGGCCATCCGGGAGCTGGCGCAGAGCGTGGCCGACGACGGGTACGAGCCCGACATCATCCTCTCCATCGCCCGTGGCGGTCTCTTCGTGGCGGGTGGGCTCGGCTACGCGCTCGATGTGAAGAATCTCCATGTGATGAATGTCGAGTTCTATACCGGTGTGGGCGAAACGCTCGCTATGCCGGTGATGTTGCCGCCTGTTCCCAACATCGTCGATCTGAGCCGTAAGAAGGTGCTGATCGCTGACGACGTGGCCGACACCGGGAAGACCCTCAAGCTGGTGCAGGACTTCTGCGCGGAGCACGTGGCCGAGGCGCGCAGCGCGGTGATCTACGAGAAGTCGCAGTCGCTGGTGAAGTGCGACTACGTCTGGAAGCGCACCGATCAGTGGATCAACTTCCCGTGGTCCGTCGAGCCCCCGGTCGTCCACCGGGATGGGCAGGTCCTCGACGCCTGAGAGTGGTGGGTCGAACGGCACCCCCCCCGAGTCGTACAGGTGCGGGCGCAGGTACTTGTACCGGCGCAGACCCGTACCGGCATCGCGTCCTCGTCCCGTGCGTCGGGACGAGGACGTTTGCGCGCTGCGTAGTGATCCCTGCACGGGTGGTTCCCTTTTCGGGTACCAGCCGGTAAGAACCGCTGGTAACAACAAGTTGCCGGCCGTAGGGAGACCACCTCATGGCTCGTGTGAGACCCGCGCTCATGGCTCGTGTGAGACCCGCGACAGCGCTCGCGGCGGCTCTGGTCGTGGTGCTCGGAGGGGCGGGTGCGGCGGCGGCCGCGCCCGTGAGTGGGGGAGACGCGAAGGTGGCGGCGAAGGCGGCTGGTACGCCGTTGCCGCCGGAGCTGGAGGAGATCCGGGCGAAGGAGGCGCAGGAGCTCTACGGCAGTCCGGAGGCTCCGCCGTTGGACGAGCGCAAGGCCGGTGTGATCTCGCTCGGGGACAGTGAGATCTCCGGCGAGGGCGTGGGCACGTACGAGCCGGGGACCGACGGGCCCGACAACTGGTGTCACAGGTCGCCGGATTCGGCCGTGCACCGTACGGGCATCGACGTGGACGTCTCGTACAACGTCGCCTGCTCGGGCGCGAGCACCGAGAACATCCGGATCGGCGGCACCAAGCAGTACCCCGATGAGCTGGTGCAGAGCGACAGCCTCGCCATCAAGGCCCGCAACACGCGGCTCAAGCAGATCGAGCTGGTCGTCGGCGCCAACGACGATCTCCAGTTCGGGCCGGTGATGACGGACTGCGTCACGCGCTACCTGACGCTCCAGGGCCGGTGCGAACCCAAGTACGACGCCGGCTGGGACGCCAGGGTCGACGGGCTCGTGCCCAAGGTCGAGGGCACGATCGAGGACCTGCGGACGGTGATGCGCGAGGCGGGGTACGCCGACGACGACTACCAGCTCGTCGTCATGGGCTACCCCAGCCCGATCGGCCCCGACGTCAAGGATAATCCGGACTTCCCCGGCAAGCTGATCGGCGGCTGCGTCGGATACACCAGCGACGCCGCCTGGGGCCGCAACACGGCGGTGCCCAAGTTCGAGAAGGGCATCCGCGAGGCCGCCCAGCGCACCGGGGCGAGCTACCTGGACGCCTCCCGGCTCTTCCACGGGCACGAGGTGTGCATGGAGAACACCTGGGCGCGCGGCCTGTACGTGGACCTGTCCAACCCGATCCCGCCGGACGCCAACTCGGTCCGGCAGTCCTTCCACCCGAACGAGCGAGGCCACGGCGCCTTCGCCACGTGCTTCACGAAGATGTACCAGGCCGGTCGGCAGGGTGCCCGTGAAGCCTCCTGCGCCGACCCGCGGGGCGCGGGGAAGCCCCGGCTGTACGAGCTGGCCTGGGACGACGCCTTCGAGCGGCTGCGCAACGAGGACACCGGCACCTGCCTCGACGCGGACGGCGGCCAGAGCGCCGTGGGCACCGACGTACGCGGCTGGTCCTGCAAGCCGGGCCAGCGCAACCAGCTGTGGTGGTACGACGCGGAGGGCGAGTCCCTGTACGCGGGGCAGACCCACGACCGGTGCGTGCAGAGCGAGGGCGAGGCCCGGGACGGGGCCGGGCTGGAGCTCGGCAACTGTTCCGACGCCGCCGCCCAGCGGTTCGTGCGGGACGGTGCGACGCTGCGGCCCGCCTCCGACACCGGGCTGTGCGTGACGCTGGCGGGGCTGGAGGACCGTGCGGAGCTCGCGCCCTGCGACGGCTCGGCGGCTCAGCGTTTCTCCAGCTGAATCACGCGAGAGCCGAACCACGTGACAGCTGAACCACGTGACAGCTGAACCACGTGACAGCTGAACCACGCGGTAGCTGAATCACGTGACAGCTGAACCACGCGGTAGCTGAACGACGCTGAACCGTGCGGTCAGGCGGCGGCGCCCCTTCTCGGCGCGCGCCGCCTGGCCGCTTACAGCGTGCCCAGCTTGATCAGGAAGAGCAGGGCGAGGAGCTGGATGGCGCTGGCGCCCAAGGCGCGGGGCCAGGGGAGGTCGTGCGAGCGGCTCACCATCGAGGTGAAAAGGAACCCGGCGAGCACCCAGGTCGCCCATCCGATGACCTGGACCACGGGCGCCGTCCCGCCCAGGAAGAGGGCGAACAGCAGCCGGGGCGCGTCCGTGAGCGACATGATCAGCATGGCGAGCCCGACGGTGGGCTGCCACGCGCCGTCCCCGCCGAACTGGCGGGCCAGCGTGTGGGTGACGGCGCCGAGGATGAGCCCGGCGATGACGACGGCGACGCCGGTCGTCAGCACGTACGGGATGGCCTGCCCGATCGTCGTGTTGATGACGTCCTCGCGGGCCTGGTCGAGGCCGAAGACCGCGAGCAGCCCGTAGACGAAGGTGACGATCAGCGCGGGGCCCCACACCGGGTAGTCGCGCATCTGCCAGAACGTGGCGTGGGGGCGCGTGACGATCCCGGCCAGCAGATCCTTCCAGTGCAGCCGGGGTCCGGCCGGCGGGGCGGGGGAGTTGCCCGCGTGGTAGGTGGCGCCGTCGCCGTAGTAGCCGCCGGGGCCGCCCTGGGGGTCGGGGCCCGCGGCGCCCTCGGGGCCGTACGGTTCGCGGATACTGAAGGACTGGGTGTGACCCGGGTTGTTGGCGCGCGGGTCCTGCCCGTGCCACCCCTGCGGCGCGCCGGGGCCGCCGGGGCCCGCGGGGGCGCCGTACGGTGCCCCGTGCTGCGGGTAGGGGCGCGGGGGCTGCGGGTCGCCGAAGTACTCGGGCTCGCCGTGTCCTGGGCCGCCGCCCTGCCAGGCGCCCGGTCCCGCACCGGCGCCGGGGCCGTGACCCTGTTGCGGGTACGGCGGACCCGGGGGGTGCTGCGGGTACTGCCCATGCTGCTGCGCGTCCCGGGAGCCCCGGCCGCGTCCGCTCCTGAATCCAGCCACGTTCTCGAACGTACCCTCTCACGCCGACCGCGTGCGCCACAGCCGGGTGAGATGGCCGGACATCGCTGCTGAGCTGTGACATCCCCTAGGGGGACCCGGTGGTGCCAGGTACACCCCGGGGCGGAGCCGGGCCCACCAGGGGCGGAGCCGGGCCCACCCCGGGGCGGAGCCGGAGGGGATGCTCAGCCCTCGGGGAGCTTGACGGCGAAGGTGACGACGGAGCCGTGGTCTGCCGCGTCGGCCACGGTGAGCCGGTCGGTCACCAGTTTGGCCAGCCACAGCCCGCGGCCGCTGGGGGCGCCGTCGAGGCCGGGGAGCAGTTCGGGGATGACGTCCTCGGTGAACCCCGGTCCCGAGTCGGCGACCTCGCACTCCAGCTCGTTGCCCAGATTGCGCAGGACGAGGCGGCCGCCGCCGCCCGCGTGTTCGACGGCGTTGGTGGCGACGGCGTCGACCGCGACCACGAACTCGCCGCGGCGCGGCTCGCCGAGCCCCGCGGAGGCCGCGCACGCCTCCACCTCGGCCCGGAGCCGCGGCAGGGTGCGGAGGGTGAAGCGGAGCCGGCACAGGAGTTCGGGACTCAGCATGCGCCCCCCTCCTTCCGACAGCGGCCCGCCCGGTCTTCCCGGCGGCACCGCCCGCGGCGCCCGCGAAACCCGCGAAGTCCACGGCGCTCGCGAAGCCCGCGGCGCTCGCGAAGCCCGCGGCGCTCGCGAAGCCCGCGGCGCCCGTGAGAAGCGCGCCGCCCATGACGCTCGTGAGGCCCGTCCTCGGCCCTGCGTTCCGGGGCCTCGCGGTCCGCCACCTGGTGTTCCTCCTCGCGTTCCGGTCCGCTCCGCGAGCGCGCCCGCGCGTGCTACCGCGTACCGCCGCGCCACGTGCGTGCGCGTTGAGGCGAGGCTAGGCCCGGCACGCGGCTATGGGTATACCGCGACAGCGGTTTGGCTCGTGTGGTGCGGTAACTGATCGCATTTGACCACGACTTGCCGGAAAACGCGCAATGGCCGGTCCCGTGGGCACGGGACCGGCCATCGGCAGCCGGGAGGGCGACGCCGGGTCGCCGGGCGGTCGGTACGGGGACCGGTCGCGGCCCCCGTACCGACCGCCTGCTACTTCGCGGGTTCCGGTTCGGGCTCCGGGTCCGGGTCGGCAGCCGTCTCGCCGTCGTCGGCTGGCGGGTCGGTCGGCGGCGTCCTGACGGAGTCGAGCAGGAGCTGGGCCACGTCGACGACCTGGAGGTTCTCCTTGGCCTTGCCGCCCGCGGCGGAGCCGTCCTCGGCCGCGCCCTTCTTGCCGTTGACGGAGTCGGTGAGCATGACGAGGCAGAACGGGCAGGCCGTGGAGATGATGTCCGGGTTCAGGGACAGCGCCTCGTCCACGCGCTCGTTGTTGATGCGCTTGCCGATGCGCTCCTCCATCCACATGCGCGCACCGCCCGCGCCGCAGCAGAAGCCGCGCTCCTTGTGCCGGTGCATCTCCTCGTTCCGCAGGCCCGGCACGCGCCCGATGATCTCGCGCGGAGGCGTGTAGACCTTGTTGTGGCGGCCCAGGTAGCACGGGTCGTGGTAGGTGATCAGCCCCTCGACGGGGATGACGGGCACGAGCTTGCCCTCGTCGATGAGGTGCTGGAGCAGCTGGGTGTGGTGGATGACCTCGTAATGGCCGCCCAGCTGCGGGTACTCCTTGGAGAGCGTGTTGAAGCAGTGCGGGCAGGTGGCGACGATCTTCTTCTTCGACGTCTCCACGGTGACGCCCTCGTCCGCGTCCTCACCGAAGGCCGCGTTGAGGTTGGCGACGTTCTCCTCGCCCAGCTGCTGAAAGAGGAACTCGTTGCCCAGGCGGCGGGCCGAGTCGCCGGTGCACTTCTCGTCGCCGCCCATGATCGCGAACTTGACGCCCGCGATGTGCAGCAGCTCGGCGAAGGCCTTGGTGGTCTTCTTGGCGCGGTCCTCCAGGGCGCCGGCGCAGCCGACCCAGTACAGGTACTCGACCTCGGTGAGGTCCTCGACCGTCTTGCCGACGATGGGCACCTCGAAGTCGACCTCCTTGGTCCACTCCAGGCGCTGCTTCTTGGCCAGGCCCCAGGGGTTGCCCTTCTTCTCCAGGTTCTTGAGCATCGTCCCGGCCTCGGAGGGGAACGCGGACTCGATCATCACCTGGTAGCGGCGCATGTCGACGATGTGGTCGACGTGCTCGATGTCGACGGGGCACTGCTCGACGCAGGCGCCGCAGGTGGTGCAGGACCACAGGACGTCCGGGTCGATGACGCCGTTCTCTTCGGCGGTGCCGACCAGCGGGCGCTCGGCCTCGTCGAGGGCGGAGCGCGGGACGCCGGCGAGCTGCTCGTCGGTGGCCTTCTCCTCGCCCTCCATCGTCTTGCCGCCGCCGGCCAGCAGGTAGGGGGCCTTGGCGTGCGCGTGGTCGCGCAGCGACATGATCAAAAGCTTCGGGGAGAGCGGCTTGCCGGTGTTCCAGGCGGGGCACTGCGACTGGCAGCGGCCGCACTCGGTGCAGGTGGAGAAGTCGAGGATGCCCTTCCAGGAGAAGTCCTCGACCTGGGAGGCGCCGAAGCGGACCTCTTCCTCGTTGTCGTCGTCCAGGGCGGTCTCGAAGTCGATCTCCTTGCCGCCTGACATCATCGGCTGGAGGGCGCCCAGGGCCGTGCCGCCCTGCGCGTCGCGCTTGAACCAGATGTTGAAGAAGGCCAGGAACCGGTGCCAGGCCACGCCCATGTTGGTGTTCAGGCTGACCGTGATCATCCAGATCATGGTGGTGCCGAGCTTGATCAGTGCCCACAGGTAGACGAGCGTCTGGAGAGTGCTGACGTCCAGCCCGTCGAACGCGGCGACCAGCGGGTACGAGACGAAGTACGCCGGCTCGTAGCCGTCCACGTGGTGCAGCGCGCCCTCCAGGCCGCGGAGCACGAGGATGGCCAGGCCGATGACGAAGATGACGTACTCGACGAAGTAGGCCTGCCAGGCCTTCGAGCCGGCGAAGCGGGACTTGCGGCCGGCGCGGGAGGGCAGGCTCAGCAGCCGGATCACCATCAGGACGGCGATGCCGACGGTGGTCGCGGCGCCGATGAACTCGATGTACATCTCGTACGGCAGCCAGCCGCCGATCACCGGCAGCGTCCAGTCGGCCTGGAAGAGCTGGCCGTAGGCGTTGATGATCGTCGGCGGGAGGGTGAGGAAGCCGATCGCCACGAACCAGTGGGCGACGCCCACCACGCCCCACCGGTTCATCCTCGTGTGCCCGAGGAACTCCTTGGCGAGGGTGGCCGTTCGCTGCTTGGGACTGTCCTTGCGCGTGCCCGCGGGGAGTGGCTGTCCGAGCTTGACGAAGCGGTAGATCTGCGCGACGGCGCGGGCGATGAGCGCAACGCCGACCGCGCTGAGGACCAGCGTGATGACGATGGCGGCGAGTTGCATATCGGCTCCTCGGAGCACGGAGGTTTTTTACTAAGCAGTAACTTATCCAGTCCGTATGAGACTACCCACTCGCCGCGGCTTGCCGCACCGCGTGTCCCGGTGATTTGCGTCGCCCTTGCAGGGCTGCCGTACCCCGGCCTTCCGCCCGTTTCCGCGGGTCCGCCTCGCGCCCCGCACCTGCCCCACCGCGCCCCCGCGCCCCCGCGCCCCCGCGCACCTCTCCCGCAGTCGGCCATGCGCGCACCGTAAGCACAAGCATTGAGTCTGCTCGACTCAGGCTTGTTGACGCGTCGGCTTCCGTGAGGCACTCTTGAGCCAGCTTCACTCAAGACGAAAGTCAGCAGACAGCTGGAGGAAACCGAAATGGCACGTGCGGTCGGCATCGACCTGGGTACGACGAACTCCGTCGTCAGTGTTCTCGAGGGCGGTGAGCCCACCGTCATCACCAATGCCGAGGGCGCCAGGACCACGCCGTCCGTCGTGGCCTTCGCGAAGAACGGCGAGGTCCTCGTCGGTGAGGTGGCCAAGCGCCAGGCCGTCACCAACGTCGACCGGACGATCCGGTCGGTCAAGCGCCACATGGGCACCGACTGGAAGGTCGGGATCGACGAGAAGGACTTCAACCCGCAGCAGATCAGCGCGTTCGTGCTGCAGAAGCTGAAGCGGGACGCCGAGTCCTACCTGGGCGAGAAGGTCGCGGACGCCGTCATCACCGTGCCGGCGTACTTCAACGACGCGGAGCGCCAGTCCACCAAGGAGGCCGGCGAGATCGCCGGCCTCAACGTGCTGCGGATCGTCAACGAGCCGACCGCCGCCGCGCTCGCGTACGGCCTGGAGAAGGAGGACCAGACGATCCTGGTCTTCGACCTCGGTGGCGGTACGTTCGACGTCTCGCTGCTGGAGATCGGCGACGGCGTCGTCGAGGTGAAGGCCACCAACGGTGACAACCAGCTCGGTGGTGACGACTGGGACCAGCGCGTCGTCGACTACCTGGTCAAGCAGTTCCAGTCCGGGCACGGCGTGGACCTGTCCAAGGACAAGATGGCTCTCCAGCGCCTCCGCGAGGCCGCGGAGAAGGCGAAGATCGAGCTGTCCTCGTCCACCGAGACGACGATCAACCTGCCCTACATCACGGCGTCCGCCGAGGGCCCGCTGCACCTGGACGAGAAGCTGACGCGCGCCCAGTTCCAGCAGCTGACCCAGGACCTGCTGGAGCGCTGCAAGACGCCGTTCCACAACGTGATCAAGGACGCGGGCATCCAGCTCAGCCAGATCGACCACGTCGTCCTCGTCGGTGGCTCCACCCGGATGCCGGCCGTCGCGGAGCTGGTGAAGGACCTGACCGGCGGCAAGGACGCCAACAAGAGCGTGAACCCGGACGAGGTCGTGGCCATCGGTGCCAGCCTCCAGGCGGGTGTGCTCAAAGGTGAGGTCAAGGACGTCCTGCTGCTGGACGTGACGCCGCTGTCGCTCGGTATCGAGACCAAGGGCGGCATCATGACCAAGCTGATCGAGCGGAACACCACGATTCCGACGAAGCGCTCGGAGACCTTCACGACGGCCGAGGACAACCAGCCGTCGGTGCAGATCCAGGTCTTCCAGGGCGAGCGGGAGATCGCGGCGTACAACAAGAAGCTGGGCATGTTCGAGCTGACGGGGCTGCCGCCGGCGCCGCGCAACGTGCCGCAGATCGAGGTCACCTTCGACATCGACGCGAACGGCATCATGCACGTCTCGGCGAAGGACCTGGGGACGGGCAAGGAGCAGAAGATGCAGGTCACCGGCGGGTCCAGCCTGCCGAAGGACGACATCGAGCGCATGATGCGCGAGGCCGAGCAGTACGCGGAGGAGGACCACAAGCGCCGCGAGGCCGCCGAGACCCGCAACCAGGCCGAGCAGCTGGTCTACACCACTGAGAAGTTCCTCCAGGACAACGAGGAGAAGGTCCCCGCCGACACCAAGTCGGAGGTCGAGACCTCCCTCACCGACCTGAAGGAGAAGCTCAAGGGAGAGGACACCGCGGCCATCCGCGAGGCGTCCGAGAAGGTCGCGGCCACCAGCCAGAAGCTGGGCCAGGCGCTGTACGCCGACGCGCAGCAGGCCCAGGCCGGCGGCTCCGAGGCGGGTGCCGGCGCGGCGGACGCGGGCAAGCCCGAGGGCGGCGCCGAGGATGACGTCGTGGACGCCGAGATCGTCGACGACGAGCAGAAGCCCAAGGGCGGTGCGGCGTGACGGAGGAGACCGCGGGCGCCGGCAAGAAGCCGACGCCCGACGTCCCCGCCGACGCCGGCGAGCAGACAGCAGCCGGGGCCGCCTCCGAGCAGGAGGCGGCCCCCGGGCCGGCGGCCGGGGACGCCCAGACCCTTGAGAACGCAGAGGGCGATGTGAGCGCGCAGGACATGTCCAAGCCCGAGGACGCCACCGAGGAGCAGGGCGCCGAAGGCGCCACCGAGGGCGGCGGCAGCGAGCTGGAGGCGGCCCGTAAGGCGCTGGGCGAGCGAACCCAGGACCTCCAGCGGCTCCAGGCGGAGTTCCAGAACTACCGCCGCAGGGTCGACCGGGACCGGGCCGCGGTCAAGGAGATCGCCGTCGCGAACCTGCTGACCGAGCTGCTGCCGGTGCTCGACGACATCGGCCGGGCGAGGGACCACGGCGAGCTGGTCGGCGGCTTCAAGTCGGTCGCCGAGTCGCTGGAGATGGTCGCCGCCAAGATGGGCCTGATGCAGTTCGGCAAGGAGGGCGAGCCCTTCGACCCGACGGTGCACGAGGCGCTGATGCACTCCTACTCTCCGGATGTCACGGAGACGACGTGCGTGCAGATCCTCCAGCCCGGGTATCGGATCGGCGAGCGGACCATCCGTCCCGCACGGGTCGGCGTCGCCGAGCCGCAGCCGGGTGCCGCGGCCGGCACAGGCGGCAAGAGCGAGGGCGGAGCCGACGCCTCGGCAGCAGAAGAGGAGACCGGTGGCCCGGAAGAGGGCTGACCGCGGACGGGAGGAGGGACGTCGAGGATGAGCACCAAGGACTTCATCGAGAAGGACTACTACAAGGTCCTCGGCGTCCCCAAGGACGCCACCGAAGCCGAGATCAAGAAGGCGTACCGCAAGCTGGCGCGGGAGAACCACCCGGACGCCAACGCCGGCGATCCCAAGGCCGAGGAGCGCTTCAAGGACGCCTCCGAGGCGTACGACGTCCTCGGTGACCCCAAGCGGCGCAAGGAGTACGACGAGGCGCGCACCCTCTTCGGCAGCGGCGGGTTCCGGCCCGGCGGCGCCGGCGGCCAGGGCGGCGCGGGCTCGTTCAACTTCGACCTGGGCGACCTGTTCGGCGGCGGGGGCCAGGGCCAGGGCGGCGGCGCGGGAGGGCCCGGCGGCTTCGGCGGCGGCCTCGGCGACGTCTTCGGCGGGCTGTTCAACCGCGGCGGTGCCGGCACCCGCACGCAGCCGCGGCGCGGCCAGGACATCGAGTCCGAGGTGACGCTCAGCTTCACCGAGGCGGTCGACGGGGCCACGGTCCCGCTGCGGATGTCCTCCTCCGCGGCGTGCAAGGAGTGCGCCGGTACGGGGGACAAGAACGGCACCCCGCGCGTGTGCCCCACGTGTGTGGGCACCGGGCAGGTCTCGCGCGGCGGGGGCGGCGGTTTCTCGCTGACCGACCCGTGCGTGGACTGCAAGGGGCGCGGGCTGATCGCGCAGGACCCCTGCGACACCTGCAAGGGCTCGGGGCGCGCCACCAGCTCGCGGACGATGCAGGTCCGCATCCCCGCGGGCGTCAGCGACGGGCAGCGCATCCGGCTGCGCGGCAAGGGCGCACCGGGCGAGCGGGGCGGTCCTGGCGGCGATCTGTACGTCGTCGTGCACGTGGACAAGCACCCGGTGTTCGGGCGCAAGGGAGACAACCTGACGGTCACCGTGCCGGTGACCTTCGCGGAGGCCGCGCTCGGCGGCGAGGTGAAGGTGCCCACGCTCGGCGGTCCGCCCGTCACCCTCAAGGTCCCGGCGGGCACCCCGTCGGGGCGCACGATGCGGGCGCGCGGCAAGGGCGCGGTCCGCAAGGACGGCACCCGGGGCGATCTGCTGGTGACGGTGGAGGTCACGGTGCCGACGGAGCTGGACGACAAGGCGCGGGACGCGCTGGAGACCTTCCAGGACGCCCTCGCGGACGAGGATCCGCGGGCGGCGTTGTTCAAGGCGGCGAAGGGAGACTGAGGTGGACGGCCGGGACGCACGCAGACGGACATTCGCCGCGGGCGGAGCGCGCGCCTCGCGTGCCGCGGCGTACGAGCTGACTGACGAAACCCCGGTCTACGTCATCTCGGTCGCCGCGCAGCTCTCCGGCCTGCACCCGCAGACCCTGCGGCAGTACGACCGTCTTGGCCTGGTCTCGCCCGACCGCACGGCCGGGCGGGGCCGCCGCTACTCGGCCCGCGACATCGAGCTGCTGCGCGAGGTGCAGCGGCTCAGTCAGGACGAGGGCATCAACCTCGCCGGGATCAAACGCATCATCGAGCTGGAGAACCAGGTCACGGCGCTCCAGTCGCGGGTCGCCGAGCTGTCGGCGGCGGTCGAGGGCGCGGCGGCCGCGATGCGGCAGCGGGAGGCGCAGGTGCACGCCTCCTACCGGCGCGACCTCGTGCCGTACGAGGACGTGCGGCAGTCCAGCGCGCTGGTGGTCTGGCGCCCCACGCCCCGCCAGTAGCCCGCCCCCGGGGTGCGGGGGCGGGCGGGGGGATTACTTGGCGAAGCCGTAGCTCAGCAGCTTCTTGGCGTCCTTGGTCCGGTTGGCGGACGAGGTGGAGGCCAGGACGGTACCGATCACGGTCTTGCCGTCGCGCTTCGCGGCGAAGACGAGGCAGTACTTGGCCTCGGGGCCCGAGCCGGTCTTGACGCCGAGCGCTCCGGAGTAGCCGCCCAGCAGCGGATTGGTGTTCGTCCAGTTCATGTAGCGGTAGCCGCCGGAGCGGGTGACCGTCTTCTGCTTGGTGGAGCGGGTCTTCACGATCGAGCGGAAGGTGGTGTTCTTCATGGCGTCCCTGGCGAGCTTCGTCAGGTCGCGCGGGGTCGAGTAGTTGCTGCCCTTGCCGATGCCGTCGAACGAGTCGAAGTGCGTGTTCTTCAGGCCCAGGCTCTTGGCCGAGGCGTTCATCTTGCCGATGAAGGACTTCACCCGGGCGGCGCGCGTGGAGCCGCTGCCGAAGGTGTCGGCCAGCGCGTAGGCGGCGTCGCAGCCGGACGGCAGCATCAGCCCGTACAGCAGCTGGCGGACGGTGACCTTGTCGCCGACGATCAACCGCGCCGAGGAGGCGGTGTTGCGGACGATGTAGTCGCTGTAGGCCTTCTGGATGGTGACCTTGCGGTTCAGGTTCAGGTTCTTCTGGGCCAGCACCACGCGGGCCGTCATGATCTTGGTGGTGGATCCGGTGGACCGCCGGGTGTCGGCGGCCTTGGTGTAGAGGCTCTTGCCCGTGCCGCTGTTCATCACGTAACCGCCCTTGGCGGTGACGGACGGTTTCTTCGCCGCGGCGGCCAGGGCCTGCGCCTGTGCCGGCGCGGCGGCGGTCGCCTGTGTGGGCGTCGTGGCCTGGGCGGGGGCGGTGAGGAGGCCGGTGGTCAGCACGGCCCCTGAGGTGAGGGCGACCGTGGCGACACGACGGGTGCCGGCGATGCCGAGTTTCACTGTCAGCTCCATGTGCCGCCACAGGGCGGCTGGTTGGGCGGGATCCGCGGCCGGGAACGGCCGGGAACTAAGTCGGATAGTAGTCCGTTTGGCGGCTTGAGTGGAATAGACTCAACTTGTTGCATGCTGTAGATAGCAAGCGCCGGAGGCAGGGCGCCCGAGGCGGCACCGGAGGAGGAGCGCACGACAGTGGACGCGGAGCTGACGAACAAGAGCCGGGAAGCGATCAGCGCGGCCAACGACCGCGCGGTGGCCGGCGGCCACCCCGACATCACCCCTGCCCACCTGCTTCTCGCCCTGCTCACGGGCGAGGAGAACGAGAACATCCAGGACCTCATCGCCGCCGTCGAGGCGGACCAGGCGGCACTGCGTTCGGCCGCCGAGAGCCGGCTCGCGGCACTGCCCACCGTCCAGGGCTCGACGGTCAGCAGGCCGCAGGCCGACCGCGACCTGCTCGCCGTCATCTCCGACGCCGCCCAGCGCGCCAAGGAGCTGGGCGACAGCTACGTCTCCACCGAGCACCTGCTGATCGGCCTGGCCGCCAAGGGCGGAGCGACGGCCGGCCTGCTGGCTGAGCAGGGCGCCAGTGACAAGAAGCTGCTGGCCGCCTTCCAGGAGCAGCGCGGCAGCCGCCGGGTCACCAATCCCGACCCCGAGGGCACCTACAAGGCGCTGGAGAAGTTCGGCACCGACCTGACCGCCGCGGCCCGCGAGGGCAAGCTGGATCCGGTCATCGGCCGGGACCACGAGATCCGCCGCGTGGTGCAGGTGCTCTCGCGCCGCACCAAGAACAACCCCGTCCTGATCGGCGAGCCCGGCGTCGGCAAGACCGCCGTCGTCGAGGGCCTGGCCCAGCGTGTGATCAAGGGCGATGTGCCCGAGTCGCTGCGGAACAAGCGCCTCGTGGCGCTCGACCTGGGCGCCATGGTGGCCGGCGCGAAGTACCGCGGCGAGTTCGAGGAGCGCCTCAAGACCGTCCTCGCGGAGATCAAGGAGAGCGACGGGCAGATCATCACCTTCATCGACGAGCTGCACACCGTCGTCGGCGCGGGCGCGGGCGGCGACTCGGCGATGGACGCGGGCAACATGCTCAAGCCGATGCTGGCCCGCGGCGAGCTGCGCATGGTGGGCGCCACCACGCTGGACGAGTACCGCGAGCGGATCGAGAAGGACCCGGCGCTGGAGCGGCGCTTCCAGCAGGTGCTGGTCGCCGAGCCGACGGTGGAGGACTCCATCGCCATCCTGCGCGGCCTCAAGGGGCGCTACGAGGCGCACCACAAGGTGCAGATCTCCGACAGCGCGCTGGTCGCCGCCGCCTCCCTCTCGGACCGCTACATCACCTCGCGCTTCCTGCCCGACAAGGCCATCGACCTGGTCGACGAGGCGGCCTCCCGGCTCCGCATGGAGATCGACTCCTCGCCCGTCGAGATCGACGAGCTCCAGCGCTCCGTCGACCGGCTCAAGATGGAGGAGCTGGCCCTGGACAAGGAGACCGACCCCGCCTCCGTCGAGCGCCTGGAGCGGCTGCGCCGCGAGCTGGCCGACAAGGAGGAGGAGCTGCGCGGTCTCACGGCGCGCTGGGAGAAGGAGAAGCAGGGCCTCAACCGGGTCGGCGAGCTGAAGGAGAAGCTGGACGAGCTGCGCGGCCAGGCCGAGCGCGCCCAGCGCGACGGCGACTTCGACGCGGCCTCCAAGCTGCTGTACGGCGAGATCCCCGCGACCGAGCGGGAGCTGGCGGCCGCCACCGAGGAAGAGGAGGAGGCCAAGAAGGCCGAGCAGGAAGCCGCGGCCGGGCCGGGCGACAAGCGGGACAAGATGGTCAAGGAAGAGGTCGGCTCGGACGACATCGCCGACGTCGTCGCCTCCTGGACCGGCATCCCCGCGGGACGCCTGCTGGAGGGCGAGACGCAGAAGCTGCTGCGCATGGAGGAGGAGCTGGGCAAGCGGCTGATCGGCCAGACCGAGGCGGTGCGCGCCGTCTCCGACGCCGTGCGCCGCACCCGCGCCGGCATCGCCGACCCCAACCGCCCCGCGGGCTCCTTCCTCTTCCTCGGCCCCACGGGCGTCGGCAAGACGGAGCTGGCCAAGGCGCTCGCCGACTTCCTCTTCGACGACGAGCGGGCCATGGTCCGCATCGACATGAGCGAGTACGGCGAGAAGCACTCGGTGGCCCGCCTCGTCGGCGCGCCCCCCGGCTACGTCGGCTACGAGGAGGGCGGCCAGCTCACCGAGGCGGTACGGCGGCGCCCGTACAGCGTCGTGCTGCTGGACGAGGTCGAGAAGGCGCACCACGACGTCTTCGACGTGCTGCTCCAGGTGCTCGACGACGGGCGGCTCACCGACGGCCAGGGCCGCACGGTCGACTTCCGCAACACGATCCTCATCCTCACCTCCAACCTGGGCAGCCAGCACCTGATCGACCCCCTGGAGAAGGAGGAGGAGAAGCGGGAACAGGTGCTCGCCGCCGTGCGGGCCGCCTTCCGCCCCGAGTTCCTCAACCGCCTTGACGACCTCGTCGTCTTCTCCGCCCTCGCCGGGGACGAGCTGCGGCGCATCGCCCAGCTCCAGGTCGACGCGTTGCAGGCCCGGCTGGCCGAGCGCCGCCTGACGCTGGACGTCACCCCCGCGGCGCTCGACTGGCTGGCGCGGGAGGGCAACGATCCGGCGTACGGGGCCCGGCCCCTGCGCCGCCTCGTCCAGACCGCCATCGGCGACCAGCTCGCGAGGGAGATCCTCGCGGGGGACGTCCGCGACGGTGACGTGGTCCGGGTGGACCACGTCGAGGGGTGGGACGGCCTGGTGGTGGGCTCCGCCGGTTAGTCCCCTGCCCCTTCCCTTCCCGAAACTCCTCAAACGCCGGAGGGGCTGGAATCAGCCCCTCCGGCGTTTGAGGAGCGGGGTCCCAGGGGCGGAGCCCCTGGAAGAAATGGTGAAGGGGTGGGACCGGGGCCAAACAGGGGCTCAACCTTCCAGGGTTGTCATCGCAGGGGGCCCGTGCGGGAGGATGGCCGAAGCCGTATGAAGGGAAACACCCACGTGAGCATCGACCCGTCCTCGATTCCGAACTTCGGGGGCCAGCCCGAGGAGCCGGAGGGATCCGGTCCCACCGGTCCGATCCTCCCCGACCAGGACCTCGTCAAGCAGCTCCTGGACCAGATGGAGCTGAAGTACGTCGTCGACGACGAGGGAGACCTCGCGGCGCCGTGGGAGGAGTTCCGCACCTATTTCATGTTCCGCGGTGAGGCGGAGCAGCAGGTGTTCTCGGTCCGTACGTTCTACGACCGGCAGCACTCCATCGAGGACAAGCCCAAGCTCCTCGAGGCGATCGACGACTGGAACCGGCGCACGCTGTGGCCGAAGGTCTACAGCCACACCCACGACGACGGCAGTGTCCGCCTGATCGGCGAGGCACAGATGCTGATCGGCACGGGTGTCTCGCTGGAGCACTTCGTCTCCAGCACCGTCAGCTGGGTGCGGGCCTCCATCGAGTTCGACAAGTGGCTGGTGGAGCAGTTCGGCCTGGAGAAGGAGATCGACTCCTCCGAGGGCGACGGCGAGGGCGAGGGCTCCTAGCTCGAGCGCCGTCCCACCACGGCCGCGGTACGAGGGCCGGGGCGCACGCCCGCACGGCGCGCGCCCCGGCCCTCGTGCGGCTGTGGGTGCCCTCGCCGGCCGGCGCCACCCCTGACACCTGTCAGGTACCGGGTGCCCGCCGTTGTGGGGAGACTCGTCGTCATCAGCGCGGCGACCACCGCGCACACGGGGGAAGACGGCCGGGTCACGGGGGACCGGCCGACGGGGGAGGGCGGCCGGCCGACGGGGGACGGCCGCCCCTCCCCGTCCTCGCCTGCCGCCCCGTCCCGCTCAGTTCCCGGAGCCTCCGGAGCGCCCAGAGAGCCCTTGGAGCCGCCTGACCGCTTCCGTCAGGACGTCCTCCCTCTTGCAGAAGGCGAAGCGCACGTAGGGCGCGCCGGCGGGTTCGTGGTCGTAGAAGACCTGGGTGGGCACCGCGACCACGCCCACCCGCTCGGGGAGGGACAGGCAGAAGTCGATGCCGTCGGTGGCGCCGAGGGGGCGGATGTCGGTGGTGATGAAGTAGGTGCCCGCCGGGGCGAAGACGCCGAATCCGGCTTCGCGCAGCCCGGCGGCGAGCAGGTCGCGGCGGGCGCGCAGGCCGTCCCGCAGGCCGGTGTAGTAGTCGTCAGGGAGGGCCAGGGCCTCGGCGACGGCGTACTGGAAGGGCCCGGCGGACACGTACGTCAGGTACTGCTTGGCCGAGCGCACGGCGGTCACCAGAGCGGGGGTGCCGGTGACCCAGCCCACCTTCCACCCCGTCAGTGCGAACGTCTTCCCGCTCGAGGAGATCGTCACCGTGCGCTCGCGCATGCCGGGGAAGCCCGCGAGCGGGTGGTGGGCGCCGTCGAAGACGAGGTGTTCGTAGACCTCGTCGGTGACGGCGAGCAGGTCGCGTTCGACGCACAGCTCGGCGACGGCGGCCAGCTCGTCGCGGGTCAGGACGGTGCCGGTGGGGTTGTGCGGGGTGTTGAGGAGGATGAGGCGGGTGCGTTCGGTGACCGCGTCGCGCAGCTCGTCCAGGTCGAGGCGGTACGTTCCCGAGGCGGCGTCGGGGCGCAGGGTGACCGGCACCCGGGTACCGCCCGCCATGGCGATGGAGGCGGCGTAGGAGTCGTAGTACGGCTCCAGCGCGATCACCTCGTCACCGGGTTCGACGAGGGCGAGCAGCGAGGCCGCGATGGCCTCCGTCGCCCCCGCGGTGACCAGCACCTCGGTGTCGGGGTCGTGGCGCAGCCCGTAGAAGCGGTGCTGGTGTGCGGCCACGGCCCGGCGCAGCTCGGGGATGCCGGGCCCCGGCGGGTACTGGTTGCCCCGCCCGTCCCGTACGGCGCGCACGGCGGCCTCCCGGACGGCTTCGGGGCCGTCGGTGTCGGGGAAGCCCTGGCCGAGGTTGATCGCGCCGGTCCGTACGGCGAGCGCGGACATCTCGGCGAAGATGGTCGTGCCGAACTCGGCGAGGCGGCGGTTGAGCAGCGGACGCCCGCCCGGGGCGCCAGCGTGGCCAGCAGTCATGGCCGTCATCCTCCGGCAAGCTCTGGTCTTCCTCAACTCCGCTTTGCCCGCGTTCCCCTTCGGGCAGGAGATGCCGTGCGTCCCAGAGGCGCACAAAGCGTGTGAGGTAAGGGGGATACGCGCATGGACATCGGCGACGAACTCTTCACCGTCGTCTTTCTCGTTCTGCTGCTCGTCGTGGGCCTCGGCGTGCTCGCCCGGTTCAACCGTGCCGCCGAGCGGCGCTGGCGCCGACGGACGGCGGCCCGCTCGTGGTGGGCCGGCGACCGGAGTGCGCACGATCCGCGGCGGGCGGCGGGTTCGAGCAGCTCCTGCGGTGCCGCGGCCGTGGGCGACGGCACGACGGACGGCGACGGCCCCTCGTGCGGCGGAAGTTCGTCGTGTGGCGGTGGCTCGTCGTGCGGCGGTGGGTCCTCCTGCGGTGGCGGAGGGGGTGGCTGCGGTGGCGGAGGGGGCGGCGGCTGACCGCCGACCGGGCAGGGGTTGATCCGTCGGCGGGGCAGGGGCCGAACCGCCGGCCGGGGCAAGAAGGGAACACCTGTCCTGTTCCATACCTATGGGATGGAAATCTGGAGAACATGGGTAAAAGCGCTGAGGACGCAGCGCATTCCGTGATTCGGTGAATCGTGAACTGTCGTCCCCGAACGCTTCCGGGCTGCCGTGCCCGGGGGTTTCGGGTGATCGAGGGGTGGGCCGGCCCACCCTCCCTGCGTGTTTGCGGAGCCGACGCATGCTCACCACTCTGAAGACCGCCTACACCGACACCCGCGCACACGAACTCGCCTGGGCGCTCGGCCGCGAGCCCCTGCCCGCGCTCGCCTGCATGGACGTCGAACTGAGCGGAGTCCACGTGCAGTTGAGGCTGCTCGGAGCCTCTCACCAGGTGCTGCTCGACGAGGAGTACGGCAGCTTTTCCGAGACGGTCGCCTGCCTGCCCGGCAGCACCGCCCCCCTCCCGCTGGGTGTCTCCAAGCACTTCGGTTCCTGGGAGTACGAGTTCGCGGCGCGGGTCGAACGGCTCTCGCCCGGCTCGTTCGCGGGGCGCGCGCAGGAGTTGCTCGCGCTGGTCGCCGAACACCCGCACGGGCTGGCGGGCACCTTCCCCGGCGATCCGTGCGCGTTCACCGCGCTGCTCGTCCAGCACCACGAGGGACAGATCCGCTGGCGGACCTGGCACGCCTATCCGCAGGAGGGGTCGCTGGTGGCCACCCGCACCCGTGTGGCCACCAGCGAGCTCGCCGGAAGAAGAGTGGGCTGTTCGGGATTGAACGCCGTACAAGCACCCATGTGAGTGACGGATGGTGTTCGACGTGTGACGTAACGTGCCCCCATGATCGACCGTTCCCCGCCCGGCGCCCGGACCACCGCGAGCAGTGCGCGGCTGCCCGTCGCCGCCGGGCTCGGACGCGGGTTCGTCCTCGCCTCGGTCTTCGTCTGCGCGGCCTGCGGACTCGTCTACGAACTCGAACTGGTCGCCGTGGCCTCCTCGCTCGTCGGGGACTCGGTCACCCAGGCCTCCGTCGTGCTGTCCGTCATGGTCTTCGCGATGGGGGTCGGCTCGCTGCTCGCCAAGCGGCTGCCCTGCCACGCCGCCGCCGGCTTCGGCTACGTGGAGGCGCTGCTCGCACTCGCCGGCGGCGGCTCGGCGATGGCGCTGTACGCCTGCTTCTCCTGGCTGGGCGAGGCCCGCATCGCGCTCGTCGCCATCTCCTTCGCCATCGGGGTGCTGATCGGCGCCGAGATGCCGCTGCTGATGACGCTCATCCAGCGCATCCGCCAACAGGATGCGGGCGGCGCGCTCGCCGACCTGTTCGCCGCCGACTACGTAGGGGCGCTCGTCGGCGGACTCACCTTCCCCTTCCTGCTGCTGCCGCTCTTCGGACAGTTGACCGGCGCGCTGCTCACCGGCGTCGTCAACGTGCTGGCCGGCGGCCTGGTCGTCCAGTGGCTCTTCCGCCACGACCTGCCCACCAGGGTGCGGTGGCGGCTGCTGGGCGCCAACGGCTGCGTCCTGGTGCTGCTGTTGTGCGGCACGGCGTTCGTCGCCCCCTTCGAACGCGCCGCGCGCCAGGCCGTCTACGGCGGTGACGTACGGGTCGCCGTCCGCTCCGGCGAACAGGAACTCGTGCTGACCGGCGGCGCCACTCGGGCCGCCTGGCCCGACGCGGGCGAACTGCGGCTCTTCCGGGACGGCCGGCTGGCCGTCCGCGGGCCACGCGCCCACGCACGCCATGAGGCGCTCGTGGGGCCCGCCATGGAGAGCGGGCCGCACGGGCGGGTGCTGGTCCTCGGCGGCGGCGACGGGCTCAGCGCGCGGGAGGTGCTGCACCGCCCTGGCGTGGGGCGGGTCACCGTCGTCGAGCCCGACTCCGCGCTCGTCCGGCTGGCCCGGCGCGATCCCGGGCTGCTGGCTCTCAACGACGGGGCGCTGGACGACCCACGGGTCCGCGTGGTGACCGCCGACGCCTTCGAGTGGCTGCGTGACCGCGCCGCCTCCGGCAGGCTCCGCTACGACGTGATCGTCGCCGCGCTGCCCGCCCCCTCCGACGCCGCCACCAGCAAGCTGTACTCGCAGGAGTTCTACGGGCTGGCCGCCCGCGCGCTGTCCGCCGAGGGCCGGCTCGCCGTCCGGGCCGGCTCGCCCGACGCGGACCCGCACGCGTTCTGGACCGTCGACGCCACGCTGCGCGCCGCGGGCCTGACGACGTGCCCGTACGCGCGCGAGGCCGAGGACCGCGGCTACCTGCTGGCCCGGCGGGCCGGGGGCGTGTCCGGGCCCGTGTCCGAAGCGTCCCCCCGGCGGTGCGGTCCGCCGGGGGGACGCCTCGCCGCCGGGGCGCGGCTCGCCGAGCGCGCCGACGGCGAAGAACTGCCGCCCTCCACGCTGATGCACCCCCGCTACCCGGGCTGACGCACCCGCGCCACCCGGGGTGAGCCGCGTGGCCAGGCGGTCCGAGGGGCGCGCCCGTGAGGCAGGAGAACCCCCGCGGAGGAGCGAACAGGGGAAAGATCCGGCGCAGTCATATGTGCGGCGGACCGAGGGGTAATAGGCTCCGCCCCATGGAGCACGAGGTGTACGTTCCGTTTTCCGTCGGCTCTGTACGGGCCGCACTCGCCGACAGCGCGCGCGTCGCCCGCTGCGTCCCCGGGTTGCAGCCGGAACGTCCGCAGGACGCCGGGTCGTCCCCGGACGGGGACGCCGGGTCGTCCGCGGGCGAGGGTGCCACCCAGCGGTTGGCGGGCCGGCTGAAGGTGCGGATCGGCGGCTCGACCATCACCTACCGCGGCTCCGCCTCGCTCACCCCGCACGCCCCCACCGGCACCGCCGCGGCGCTCGACGGGCTGGAGCGGCTGGAGGTGGAGGGCAGCGGCAGCGAGGCGCGGGGCGAGGGCACCGTCGAACTCGCGCTGAGCGTCGAACCCCGCGCGGCCGACGACGGCGAGGGCACGGCGCTGGTGTGCGTCGGCACCGTCACCGGCACCGGGCGGCTGGCCGGGATCGAGGAGAAGACCGCCTCGTCGGCGGGCGTCAGGATGCTGGATCGTTTCGCCGCGGCGCTCGGTGACAGCATCCGCGACGAGCCGCCACCGGGCAGCCACGAGGCCGAGTCCGCGGGCGGTGCGCCCGCCGGCGGCGCGGTGCCGGGTGGGGGCGCGGAGGAGGACGTGCGTCCCGTCGCGGGCGGTATCGGGGCGCCCGACGACAACGAGCGCGCCATTCCCGGCATCCCGGAACCGGAGGCCGAGCCCGGCCGCGCGTCCGGTCGTACCGAGTCCGGTCGTACCGAGTCCGGTCGTGCCGAGTCCGGCCGTACCGAGTCCGACAGCGCCTCCGGCCGCGCCGAGCGCGAGGACGAGGCGGAGGCGACGCCGTTGTTCGAGACCGAGATTCCGCCGTCCTCCCTCGGGCGCGACGACGAGGACGAGGCCGCGCTGGCCCCGGGCGACGGCGCACCCTCCGATGCGGGCGCGCTCGGCGCCGAAGCGGCGCACGCCCGGCGCACGATGATCGGGCGCAGTGCGGAGGAGGTCGACCACGCCCCACCGCGCGGGCGGTACGCGCCCGTACCCTCTCCGGAGCCGAACTCCGCCACCGAGACCCTCCGCTGGGCGGCGCCCGCGGCCGCCGTCGCGGTCGCCGGCGCCGTGGTCATCGGCCGGGTCTTGCGGCGGCGCCGTTGAAACCGCCGTTATGGTCGCTGTTATGACTGATCTGCCCACCCCCGCAGAAGCCACGACCGTCGTGCTCAGCGCCCATGGGACCGAGGTGACGATCGAACCCCAGCACGGGTGCCGGCTCGCCTCCCTCCGGGTGGGCGGCACGGAACTCCTGCGCCAAGGGCCGAAATACGGCTCCTTCGTCATGGCGCCCTGGTGCGGACGTACCGCGCAGGGGCGTTTCCGCAACGGCGGGGAGATGTTCCAACTCCCGTTGAACAATGGCCCGCACGCCATCCACGGCACCGTGCGGGACGCCGCGTGGCAGCAGGCGCCGGGCGCCACCGGGACGAAGGCCGCCTTCACCTACGACCTCACCGACCCCTGGCCCTGGGAGGGCCGCGCCACCCAGGTCGTCGAGCTCAGTGACGACGGCGCCGCGCTCACGCTGAAACTCGCCGTCGAGACCTTCGACGTCTCCTTTCCCGCCCAGGCGGGATGGCACCCGTGGTTCCTGCGCAATCTCGGCCAGGGCGGCGAGGACGTGCGGCTCGACTTCTCGCCCGAGTGGCAGGAGGAGCGCGGCGAGGACCACATCCCCACCGGCAAGCGCGTCGAGCCGCGCCCCGGGCCGTGGGACGACTGCTTCGGGATGCCCGGCGGGGTCGATGTCCGGCTCACCTGGCCCGGTGAGCTGGAGCTGGGGATTTCCTCCCGGGCCGAGTACGTCGTTGTCTTCGACGAGCCCGATGACTACGTGTGCGTCGAGCCGCAGAGTGGGCCGCCCAATGGGTTGAACTCGCATCCTCGGCAGGTGACGCCGATCGATCCGTTGGAGCTCACCACTACGTGGTCCTTTACCCGGTTGTGATCCCCGCTCTGTCTCTGAGTGGGGCTGCGCCCCTGGCCCCCCATGGTCTTCCCCTTCTTTCGTGAGGGTGCCCTCGGCCGTGGTGGGGGCTCTGCCCCCATACCCCCGGGCCTCGCCGGCCGGGCGTTGGGGCGGCTCCGCCCCCCAACTGCCCCCCGCTACGGGGGCTCCGCCCCCCTAGGAGCCCCCGTGGGTAGGGAGGGCCTCTCTCTTGAGTGAGAGACGGCTCGGCGCTGGGGGCCCTCGGCGGGGCTGTCGTCGTGGTCGTTTCCGGTGAACATAGGCTGGGGTCTCATGGATGAGACGCGGGACGTGCTGCTGCGGCAGATCAAGGACAAGGCCGTGGTGCACGGCAGGGTGACGCTCTCCTCGGGCGCGGAGGCCGACTTCTACGTCGACCTGCGCCGCATCACCCTGGACGGCGAGTCCGCACCGCTGGCGGGTCAGGTGATGCTGGACGTGACGGCGGAGCTGGACTTCGACGCCGTGGGCGGTCTGACGCTGGGTGCCGACCCGGTCGCGTCGGCGATGATGCACGCGGCGGCGGCCCGCGGGCGGCGGCTGGACGCGTTCGTCGTCCGCAAGGCGGGCAAGCAGCACGGGCTTCAGCGCCGGATCGAGGGCCCGGACGTGGCGGGCCGGCGGGTGCTGATCGTCGAGGACACGTCGACGACGGGGAACTCGCCGCTGACCGCGGTCGAGGCGGCGCGCCAGGCGGGCGCGGAGGTGGTCGCGGTGGCGACCATCGTGGAGCGGGGCGCTGCCGCGGCCATGGAGCGCGCGGGGGTCCCGTACGTATACGCGTTCGATTTGCAGGATCTGGAGCTCGGCTGACGTCTCCGGATGTTTCACGTGGAACACCCGCCCGTCACCCTCTTGGCGCAACGGCTTAGTGAACTCGTGAACACCCGCGTCGGGAGCACCCGGGCCCGTCTGGGAGGATGGGCCCGACGATGAAGTCGCCGTTGACGTTCCGTTGATCCGCAGCCGGATACCACGCACACCCCGAGGAGCGGTCTGATGCCCATCGCAACCCCCGACGTCTACACCGAGATGCTCGATCGGGCGAAGGAAGGCACGTTCGCCTACCCCGCCATCAACGTCACCTCGACGCAGACGCTGCACGCCGCGCTGCGCGGCTTCGCCGAGGCGGAGAGCGACGGCATCGTGCAGATCTCGACGGGCGGGGCCGAGTTCCTGGGCGGCCAGTACAGCAAGGACATGGTCAGCGGCGCGGTGGCGCTCGCCGAGTTCGCCCACATCGTCGCGAAGAAGTACCCGGTCAACGTCGCCCTGCACACCGACCACTGCCCCAAGGACAAGCTCGACGGCTACGTCCGTCCGCTGATCGCGGTCTCCAGGGAGCGCGTCGAGCGCGGGGAGAACCCGCTGTTCCAGTCGCACATGTGGGACGGCTCGGCCGAGACGCTCAAGGACAACCTGGAGATCGGCCGGGAGCTGCTGGCCGAGGCCGCCGCCGCGAAGATCATCCTTGAGGTCGAGATCACCCCGACCGGTGGCGAGGAGGACGGCGTCACCCACGAGATCAACGACGAGCTGTACACCACGGTCGAGGACGCGGTGCGCACGGCCGAGGCGCTGGGTCTGGGCGAGAAGGGCCGCTACCTGCTGGCCGCCTCGTTCGGCAACGTGCACGGCGTCTACAAGCCGGGCAACGTGGTGCTCCGCCCCGAGCTGCTCAAGGACCTCCAGACGGGCGTCGCCGAGAAGTTCCAGAAGCCGGCGGGCAGCCAGCCGTTCGACTTCGTCTTCCACGGCGGCTCCGGCTCCACGGAGGAGGAGATCGCCACCGCGCTGGGGAACGGCGTCGTGAAGATGAACCTCGACACCGACACCCAGTACGCCTTCACCCGCCCCGTCGCCGCGCACATGTTCGCCAACTACGACGGCGTGCTGAAGGTGGACGGCGAGGTCGGCAACAAGAAGGTCTACGACCCGCGCAGCTGGGGCAAGGCCGCCGAGAAGGGGATGGCCGAGCGCGTGCAGACCGCCTGCGCCAACCTGCGCTCCACCGGCACCCGCCTGAAGTGACCCGACCCTGAGCGACCGCGTGCCGTGGTGCCGTGGTGTCGCAAGAGGGGCTCTCGGCCCGGGCCCGTCCCCCGCGAGGGGGCGGGCCCGGGCTTTTCGCTATGCATCCGTAACCCGCTGACCATTGTGTTCGCCCCTGTGCCGCCCCGCAGACTGGGCCGGTGGACAGCACATCATTGCGGAAGAGCAAGGCCGCCGCCTGGGAGTTCCTCCAGGGGCTCGGCAAGACGTTCATGCTGCCGGTCGCCCTGTTGGCGTTCTGCGGCATCATCCTCGGCGTCGGCTCGTCGCTCTCCAGCGACGCCGTCACCGACAACCTGACCTTCCTCAAGGGTGAGGGCTTCCATCTGGTCTTCACCTGGCTGGCCAACACGGGGCAGACGGCCTTCACGTTCCTGCCCGTGCTGTTCGCGATGGCCATTCCGCTCGGCCTGGCCCGCGAGGACAAGGGGGTCGCCGCGTTCTCCGGGTTCGTCGGGTACGTGGCGATGAACCTGGCGGTCAACTTCTTCCTCACCGCCAAGGGCGTCGACCTGGAGGACAAGGAGGCGATCGCGCACTACGGCATCGCCGACGTCCTGGGCATCCAGTCGATCGACACCGGGCTGCTGGGGGCCGTCGTGGTCGGCGTCGTCGTCGCGGTGCTGCACCGCCGTTTCCGGACCCAGCGGATGCCGGATGCGCTGGCGTTCTTCGGCGGGCTGCGCTTCGTGCCGATCGTCTCGACGCTGGTGCTGAGCGTGGCCGGGCTGCTCGTCCCGCTGGTGTGGCCGACGTTCAACGGGTGGATCAGGGACCTGGGCGAGGCCATCGGGCACACCGGGGTGTTCGGGCCGTTCTTCTTCGGCGCCGGCGAGGTGCTGCTGCGCCCGGTGGGGCTGCACCACATCCTGGTGGCGATGTTCCGCTTCACCGACGTGGGCGGCGCGGGCACGGTCTGCGGCGAGCACGTCAGCGGTGCGCTCAACCTCTTCTACGCGCAGCTGAACTGCGACGCCGCCGCGAACGGGGACGTGACCTCGGCGACCCACTTCCTCTCGCAGGGCAAGATGGCCGCCTACCTGGGCGGGCTGCCCGGTGCCGCGCTCGCCATGTACCACTGTGCGCGGCGCGCCATGCGCCCCGAGATCAAGGCGCTGCTGATCTCGGGTGTGGTGGCCTGCGTGGTCGGCGGGATCACCGAGCCGCTGGAGTTCCTGTTCCTGTTCATCGCGCCGTGGCTGTACCTCCTGCACGCCGTGCTGGTGGGGCTGGGCTTCCTGACGGCGGCCGTGCTGGGCGTCTTCATCGGCAACACCGACGGCAACGTCATCGACTGGTTCGTCTTCGGGGTGCTCCAGGGCACGACCACCCGGTGGTATCTGGTGCCGGTGATCGCGGCGGTGTGGTTCGCGGTGTACTACTTCCTCTTCCGCTGGGCGATCCGGCGGTTCGACCTCAAGACGCCGGGGCGGGAGGCCCCGGACGAGGGAGAGGGCGAGGAGGAGGGAGAGGCCGAGGGAGCGGACGAGGCCGCGGGTGTCCCGGAGAGGGCTGAGGGGGCGGAGCCGGTGGCGCCGAAGCTGGTCGCGGGCCGGTACGATCCCGCGGCGCTGCTGGACGCGATCGGCGGCCCCGGCAACATACGCACCCTCGACAACTGCATCACCCGGCTGCGGATGACCGTCGAGGACGCCGCACGGCTCGACGAGGCGCGGCTGAAGAAGCTCGGTGCCGTCGGCGTCGTCACCCTCGATCCGCACACCGTGCAGGTCGTCATCGGTCCGCAGGTCCAGTCGGTCAAGGACGCCATCGAGGGGCTGCTTCCCGGCGGGAGGAGCGCGTGAGCGGGGCCTACGACTTCGACCGGGTGGTCGAGCGGCACGGCACCTGGTGCACCCAGTGGGACTACGTGCAGGACCGCTTCGGGGTGCCGGGGCTGCTGCCGTTCACCATCTCCGACATGGACTTCGAGACGGCCCCCGAGGTGCTGGAGGCGCTGCGGCGGCGGCTCGACCACGGGGTGCTGGGCTACTCGCGCTGGCGCCAGTCGGACTTCCTGTCCGCCGTCACCGACTGGTACGCGCGGCGGTACGAGACCGACGTCGACCCGGACTGGGTGGTCTACGGGCCGTCGGTGGTCTACCAGGTCTCGCAGCTGCTGCGGCTGTGGTCCGGGCCCGGGGACGGCGTCGTCGTGCACACTCCCTACTACGACGCCTTCCCCAAGGTGCTGGCCGCGCACCAGCGGCGGTTGCGCGGCTGCCCCGTCGGGGACGCGGCGGAGCTGGAGCGGCTGCTGGCGCTGCCCGACACCCGGGTGCTGCTGCTGTGCTCCCCGCACAACCCCACGGGCCGGGTGTGGACGGAAGCGGAGCTGGCGCACATGGCGCAGCTGTGCGCCCGCTACGACGTGGCGGTGATCAGCGACGAGATCCACGCGGACCTCGCCCACCCGCCGCACCGCCACAGGCCCTGGGTCCGCCACGGCACGGGGCGCTGGGCGGTGCTGAACTCCGCCTCGAAGTCGTTCAACATCCCGGCGCTCACCGGCAGCTACGGCATCGTGCGGGACGAGGCGTCGCGGGAGGCGTACCTGCGGGCGCTCAAGGAGGCGGACGGGCTCTCCTCACCTGCCGTGCTCTCCCTCGTGGGGCACATCGCCGCCTACCGCGAGGGCGAGCGGTGGCTGGACCAGCTGCGGGACTACGTGCACGGCAACCTGCGCATGGTCGCCGAGCGGCTGGCGGCCGCCTTCCCCGGCCTGGACTGGGAGCCGCCCGAGGCCGGCTACCTGGCCTGGATCGACCTGCGCGGCCTGAGCACCGCGCCCTTCGACGACGAGGCGCTGCAACGGGAGCTGATCGAGACCGAGAAGGTGGCGATCATGCCGGGCACGGCGTACGGGGCGCCCGGTTTCGTGCGGCTGAACGTCGGCTGCCCCCGCTCCAAGGCCGAGGCGGGCGTCGACGCGTTGGTCGCGGCGCTGCGCCGGGTGTGCTGAGGGACGGCCGGGCCCGGGGGGCGGGGGAGCCCGCCCGGGAAGGGCCCCGGGTGGGGGACACTGGGGCTCATGGCCATTCACGAGAACCTGCTCGGGGGTCCGCCCCCGACCCATCTGCCCGACGATCCCGAGCCCCGCGAGCTGCTCGCCGCCGGGACGGCGCCCGCCGAGGTCGCCGCGCAGTACCCGACGTCGTCGCTGGCGTGGGCGCAGCTCGCCGACGACGCGTTCGAGGCGGGCAACGTCGTCGAGTCGTACGCGTACGCGCGCACCGGCTACCACCGGGGTCTGGACGCGCTGCGCCGCAACGGCTGGAAGGGGCACGGGCCCGTGCCGTTCGAGCACGAGCCGAACCGGGGCTTCCTGCGGGCGCTGCACGCCCTCGCGCGGGCCGCGCAGACGATCGGTGAGCAGGAGGAGTACGAGCGGTGCAGCTCCTTCCTGAAGGAGAGCTCCCCCACGGCGGCCTCCACCCTGGGCTGAGGGCGGCCGGTGCGGCGCGGCCCGTGGTGGGGCGCGCCTTGAGCTGGGCCGGTGTGCGGACGGCGGCGGTGACCTTGCCGCCGCCGTCGCCTCGCGCGCATGATGCGTGGTGGGCCGCGTGAGGCCCGAGGGGACCGGGGCTCCGACGTCTATCCGGAAGGGGCGGACCGCTACCCGGAAGCACAGCGAGTGGAGACAGCGATGTCACACGACCCCGATGCCCCGGCCCTTGAGTTCGGTGGCACCACGCCCTACGAGGACTACGTACAGGCGGACGTCCTCACCCACCTCCAGCACCCGCTCTCCGACGATCCGGGCGAGATGGCGTTCCTGGTCACCACGCAGGTGATGGAGCTGTGGTTCACCCTCCTGGTGCACGAGTGGCAGACGGCGGCCCGCAAGCTGCGGGAGGACGACCTGGAGGCCGCCGCGGCCGCCCTGACGCGCTCGACCTACGAGATGGCCTCGCTCAACGCCTCCTGGGAGCCGCTGGCACACCTGACCCCCGCCCAGTTCAACTCCTACCGCTCCGCGCTGGGGGACGGGTCGGGGTTCCAGTCCGCGATGTACCGGCGGGTGGAGTTCCTGCTGGGGGAGAAGTCCGCCTCCATGCTGGTGCCGCACCGCGGGTCGCCGCGGGTGCACGCCGAACTGGAGAAGGCCCTGCACGAACCGAGCCTCTACGACGAGGCGCTGCGGTTCCTCGCCCGCCGCGGCGAGGACGTCCCCGAAGCGGTGCTCCAGCGCGACCTCGCGCGCCGGTACGAGGCCGATCCGGGCGTCGAGGCCGTGTGGGTGCGCGTCTACCGGGAGGGCGCGGGGTCGCCCGCGCACCGGCTCGGCGAGGCCCTGACCGAGGTCGCCGAGCTGGTGTGGCGCTGGCGCAACGACCACCTCGTCGCCACGCGGCGGGCCATGGGGGCCAAGACGGGGACGGGCGGCTCGGCCGGTGTGGCCTGGCTGGAGAAGCGGGCCGCCAAACAGGTCTTCCCCGAGCTGTGGACGGCGCGCAGCCATGTCTGACCCCGCCGCCGGCGAAGCGCGGGACGCGACGCAGAACGAGGCGCGGAACGGGGTGGCCGCCTCCCTCGACGCCGCCGATCCCCTCGCGCCGCTGCGTGAGCTGTTCGTGCTCGACGACGGCACCGTCTACCTCGACGGCAACTCGCTCGGCGCCCTCCCGGCCCGGGTGCCGGGGCGGCTGGCCGAGGTGGTCTCCCGGGAGTGGGGGCAGCTGGGCATCAGGTCGTGGACGGAGTCGGGCTGGTGGGAGATGCCGCAGCGGGTGGGCGAGCTGATCGCCCCGCTGGTCGGCGCGGGACCCGGCCAGGTCGTCGTCGGCGACTCGACGAGCGTGAACGTGCTCAAGGCCGTGGTCGGTGCCGTACGGATCGCGCGGGAGCGGGATTCCGGACGGAAACCGGGGCGGGACGAACTCCTGGTCGACGAGGCGACGTTCCCGACGGACGGCTACATCGCCGCGTCCGCGGCGCGGCTGACGGGATGCGCGGTGCGTCCCGTCGCCGCCGCACAGGTGCCCGAGGCCGTGGGGACGCGGACCGCCGCCGTGCTGCTCAACCACGTCGACTACCGCACCGGCACCCTCAACGACCTGCCCGCGCTGACGGCGGCCGTCCGTAAGGCGGGCGCCGTCAGCGTGTGGGACCTGTGCCACAGCGCGGGCGCGCTGCCGGTGGGGCTGGACGCGCACGGGGTGGACCTCGCGGTGGGGTGCACCTACAAGTTCCTCAACGGAGGGCCGGGCGCCCCCGCGTTCTTGTACGTGCGCTCCGCGCTCCAGGAGCGGTTCGACACGCCGCTGCCAGGGTGGGCCTCGCACGCCGACCCGTTCGCCATGGACCCGGCGTACGCGCCGGCCGCGGGTGCGGCGCGCGGCCGGGTCGGCACGCCGGACATCCTGTCGATGGCCGCGCTGGAGGAGGCGCTGGCGGTCTGGGACGGGGTGCGGATCGAGGACGTGCGGGCCAAGTCGCTGGCGCTCACGGACTTCTTCCTGCGCTGCGTGGCGGCGTACACGGGCGCGGGCGACGAGGTCGCGGTGCGGTCGCTGACGCCCGCGGAGCACGCGCGGCGCGGCAGCCAGGTCGCGCTGCTGTGCGACCCGGCGGAGCGGGCCGAGGGGGTGATGGCCGAGCTGATCGGGCGCGGCGTCGTCGGTGACTTCCGGCGCCCCGGTGTCCTGCGCTTCGGGTTCACCCCGCTCTACACTGCGTTCCAGGACGTCGAGCGGGCCGCGCGCGTCCTGGGCGAGGTGATCGGGGGACCACGATGAGCCAGGACGAGCACGGCGAGCACGGCGAGCACGGCGAGCACGACGAAAACAAGGCGCTGCTGGCACTTGCGCCCGCGCCCCCCGAGCGCCAGGTGCGCTACGGGGAACACCCCTCCCAGGTCATCGACCTCTACGGGCAGGGCGCCTCGGGTCCTCGCGTCGTCCTGCTGCACGGCGGGTTCTGGCGCGAGGAGTGGGACCGCACCCACCTGTCGCCGTTCGCCGCCGCGCTGGCGGGACAGGGGATGTCGGTGGCCCTGGTGGAGTACCGCAGGGTCGGCGGGGGCGGCGGCTGGCCCGCCACGGCCGAGGACGTCGACGCGGCGCTCGATCACCTGGGGGCCCCGCCCAGTGTCCTGTTCGGGCACTCCGCGGGCGGCCAGTTGGCGCTGTGGGCCGCGGCGAGGCGGCAGCGGGCCGCGGGCCGGGTCGTCGTGGTCGCCCCGGTGGCCGACCTCGCGCGCGCCCACGAGCTGCGTCTCGACGACGGCGCGGTGGCGTCCTTCCTCGGCGGCCGGAACGCGGCGGACAGCGCGACCGTCAGCGCGCTGGACGACGCCGATCCGATGCGGCTGCTGCCGCGCGTCCCGGTGGAGGTGCTGCACGGCACCGCCGACGCGGAGGTGCCGATCGAGCTGTCGCGGCGGTATGCGAACAACTGGGGCGGGCGCCTGCACCTGATGCCCGGCGTCGGGCACTACGCGCCCGTCACTCCGCGCACCCCGGCGTTCGACGTGGTGGTGCGGTCGCTGCGCTAGCGCCGCCCGGTCGCCTCGCGGCCGCGCACGCCTTCGGCCCCGCCACAGGCGGGGCCGAAGGCGTGCGCGGCGGTCGGGTCGCGGCCCGAACGGTGCTCGGCGTCAGTCCAGCTCGAGCTCGCCGATCTTGGCGCCGGTGTTGAAGTTGTCGACCTCGTTGTCCGAGATGTTCGTGTACTTGAACTGCTTGACGACGTTGGTGTCGTTGTCGCTCTTGTTCTCGTACTTGCTCAGGACGTGGTCGCTGAAGTCGTAGGCGGCCGAGGTCCAGTTGTGGTGGTCGCCGGCGAAGGCGGTGCCCGCCGAGCCGAGGACGGCGGCGGTCGCCAGGACGGCGGCGGCGGTCGCGGTGCGGATGCGCATGAGTGCTCCTTGCGGTCGGGGCGCGCGGTCTCGCGCGGGATGTGCGCTGTGCGCGAGACCTCTTCCACACCCCGCAGCGGAACGATCATCATTAATCCGCACGTGCCGGTGGTGTACGCCGCACGGGCGCTTCCCGACGAGCCGGGCCGTAGGCTTCGGCGGGGGGCCATGTGAACCCCGCGGACCCTCCCGGCGTCCCTCCCGGCATGGACGATGAGCGGACCGGGACGGTCGGGGCGGGCGTCACCCTGGGGCTGTTCGCGGCGTGGGCGCTGCACGACGCGGAGGAGACGGCCATGATGCCGCGCTGGATCCGCACGCACGTTCCCGAGCTGCGGAAGGCGGCGCCGCGCGTGCCGGAGGCGGTGTGGACGCGGCTGGAGGCGACGGACGGGCGGCGGTTCGCGGCGGCCGTCGGCGTGATGGCCGTCCTCGTGGGAGCGGCCGCCGCGGAAGGGCACCGCACGGGCGGACGGAGCGCCGCCTACCAGACGGCGCTGGGCGCCTTCGGCGCACACGGCGTCGTGCACCTCGCGCAGGCCGCCGCCACCCGCAGCCTCACCCCGGGGGCGCTGACCTCACCGCTGGTGGTCATCCCCTTCACCGCCTGGGCCCGCGGAAGGCTGCGCGAGCAGGGGATCCTCCGGCCGACGAGGCCGCGCGACATCGCCGCCGGCGCCCTCGGGGCCGTCGCGGCGCTGGCGGTCTCCCACGGGGTCGCCCGGCTGCTCGTGCGGCGGCGCTGACGGCAGCGGGGACCCCCGGGAGCCGGCGCGCAGCCGGTCCCCCAGCGCGCAGCCGCCGACCGCCACGGCGAGGAACGCCGCCGCGCCCGCCAGCAGCGCCGTCTCGTAGTACCCGCCGCTCGCCACCCGCGCCGCCGCGTACCCGGCGGCCGCACCGCCCAGTACGGCACAGCACAGCACCGAGAGCAGAGGGCCCGCACCCGTGTCGCCCTCGGCCAGGGTGTCGCGCAGCGCGAGGCCGGCCGCCACCGAACCGAGGACCAGCCCCGCGGCGGCGGCCAGCGCCGGGGTGCCGAAGGTGACGCCGTAGCGGACGGCGAGCGCCGGAGCGAAGAAGAGGACGAGGAACCGGCGCAGGGCGTGGCCGAGGAAGACGACGGCAGGCCCGGGGCGCGCGCCTGCACCCGGCCCGGGGTCCGTGCTCGCCCCCGGCCTGTGGGCGGTGGGTGCCGCCCACCGCCGGTCGCCCAGGCGGCACGCGGCGAGCACCGCCGCGCAGGCGGCGGCGAGCGGCAGCCGGTCGTCCAGCCGGCCGAGGTTGTAGAGCAGCAGCGTGTCGTAGGCGAGCAGGACGAGCCCGCCGAAGGCGGCGAGAGAGCCGAGGAACAGCAACAGGCGCACCGCCGGCAGCGGGGTCGGCGGTGCCGCACCGGCGGGCCCCCAGCGGCGGGCCAGGGCCGCCAGCGCGGGCGGGGTCACCAGCGCGGAGGCGCAGCGCACGGCCAGGTCGTCGAAGGTGTAGGGGTTGCGCAGGTCCCATTCGACGGCGCAGAAGACGGCGGTGTAGGCGAGCGCGGCCACCACCAGCAGGGGCGAGCGCAGCACCCGGCGGCACAGCGGCGGGTCGAGCCAGCGCAGCACCACGGCGAACGCCAGCAGCACCAGCGGCAGTTCCAAGGCCGCCTGGACGCGCAGCACGCAGACGGCGAGGGCGTGCGGCCAGGGCCAGTGGGTGACGAGCCATCCCAACGGGCCGCCACCGTCCGGCAGGTCGAACCAGCCAGGGGGGAGATAGCGGGCCACGAAGGCGGGGTCGCCGCCCCGGACGCGCTCCACGTACACCACGACGGCCACCTGGTTGACCAGCACGAGACCGGTCACCACCCCCAGCCATGCGAGCGGCCCGGGCAGTCGGCGCCCCGCTGCCCCGGGGCCGCCCGGCGGCCCGAGCCGCCGGTCCCGGACCGCGAGGGTGAGCGCCAGTACGACGGATATCAGGACGGCGCCGTCCACGGTTGCCTGCATGGCGGCTCAGCGTACGTAGTTCTTCAAGACCTCGGTGTCCAGACGGATGCCGACGGGCTCGGGGAGGGCGACCTGTTCACCGAACGCGGCGGTGTGCAGATCGCGGTAGCGTCCGGCGTTCGGGTCGGGGTTCGTGTGCACGACGACCTCGCCCGCGCCCCGGTCGACCAGGAGGTAGACCGGGATGCCGACAGCGGCGTAGGCGGCCGGTTTCTCCTGCCGGTCGCGCTGGTTGGTGTCCGAGTCGTACGACGTGACCTCGACGGTCATCAGTACGCCGTCGGGGTCGGCCCATTCGCCCTGCCCGGCGAAGTGGGCGATGGGCGCGAGCGAGCCGTCCGGACGCACTCTTCCCTTGCGGTAGCCACCGGCCTTCAACCCTTGCGTGGGGTGCAGGTCGAGATCCGGGCGCGCCTGCATGCACTGCCTGAGCAGCCACATGGTGATCGTCTCGTGATCTCCGTCTGCCACGACCTTCTCCCCGATCCGTCCGCCGATGAACTCCAACGTGACGGTCTCGGGAGTGGTGGACGCGATCCGTTCGAAGTCCTCCACCGACATGTGAGACGTGCGCTCGGCCATAACCGTCATGCTGCCCCTCCTTCCAGGCGAAAGCCAGTGTCAGCCGTGAGGCGGCGGGGCGGCGGGGGTTTCCGGCGGATACACCCACACGGGTGAGGCCGGTCGCCCTGGTATGCGCGTAGCCGCACGGTCGGACTGACCGTGCGGCTACGGGCGGGCCGGGCCCGGGGAGGGCGGGGGCTCAGAGGAAGGAGTTGACCTGGATCGTCTCGTCGCGGCCCGGGCCGACGCCGATGGCGGAGATCGGGGCGCCCGACATCTCCTCCAGGGTCTTCACATACGCTTGCGCGTTCTTCGGCAGGTCGGCGAAGGTCTTGGCCTTGGTGATGTCCTCGCTCCAGCCGGGCAGGTACTCGTAGACCGGCTGGGCGTGGTGGAAGTCGCTCTGGTTGTAGGGCAGTTCCGTGGTGCGCTCGCCGTCGACGTCGTAGGCGACGCAGACGGGGATCTGCTCCCAGCCGGTGAGCACGTCGAGCTTGGTGAGGAAGAAGTCGGTGAGCCCGTTGACGCGGGTGGCGTAGCGGGCGATGACCGCGTCGAACCAGCCGCAGCGCCGGTTGCGGCCCGTGGTGACGCCGAACTCGCCGCCGATGGTGCGCAGCGCCTCGCCGTCGTCGTCGAACAGCTCGGTGGGGAAGGGGCCCGCGCCGACGCGGGTCGTGTACGCCTTGAGGATGCCGATGACCCGGTTGATCTTCGTCGGTCCGACGCCGGAACCGGTGCAGGCGCCGCCCGCCGTCGGGTTGGAGGAGGTGACGAACGGGTACGTGCCGTGGTCGACGTCCAGCAGGGTGCCCTGGCCGCCCTCGAAGAGAACGACCTTGCCCTCGTCGATCGCGTCGTTGAGGACCAGCGTGGTGTCGGCGACGAAGCCCTTGAGGTGCTCGGCGTAGCCCAGCAGCTCCTCGACGACCTGCTCGGCCGAGATCGCGCGGCGGTTGTAGAGCTTGGCCAGCACCTGGTTCTTGAAGTCGAGCGCCGCCTCGACCTTCTGCAGCAGGATCGACTCGTCGAACAGGTCCTGGACCCGGATGCCGACGCGGTTGATCTTGTCGGCGTAGCTCGGGCCGATGCCGCGCCCCGTGGTGCCGATGCGCCGCTTGCCCAGGAACCGCTCGGTCGTCTTGTCGAGCGTCTCGTGGTACGGCGTGATCAGGTGGGCGTTGCCGCTGACCAGCAGCTTGGAGGTGTCGACGCCGCGCTCGTTCAGTCCGCTCAGCTCGGAGAGCAGGACCGAGGGGTCGACGACGACGCCGTTGCCGATGACCGGGGTGCAGCCGGGAGAGAGGATCCCGGACGGGAGCAGGTGCAGCGCGTACTTCTGGTCGCCGACGACGACCGTGTGGCCGGCGTTGTTGCCGCCCTGGTAGCGCACCACGTAGTCCACGGAGCCGCCGAGCAGGTCGGTGGCCTTTCCCTTGCCCTCGTCACCCCACTGAGCACCGAGCAGCACAAGTGCGGGCACAGGCGTACACCCCTTTCGGGTGGGGCATGTCCCACGTGCGTGGCGCGTATCGCCATCGCGAGAGCCGCAGGTCGGTACCCCGGATAGAGGAAGCCCCTGGCGCAACAGCGACAGGGGCTCTTGCACCGAGAGATTACCGAACAATTCTCCCGGGTGACGAACAGGGGAGTGCACCGACTCGGACGGACGTACGAACGCGTACCACCTCAGCACACGCCGGCAGCTTCCGGGAACCGGGGTCGACCCCCCGGTCCCGGGCCCGGTCCTCCGGAGTCCCGGCCCCCCGGGGCCGGGCAGCACCGGTTCGGTTCAGGAACGCACGGACTCACCCGTACGCACGGAATCACGAGGAAGGATCGTGGTGTCGGCTCCAGATCCCGCGAGGCCTCCGGCGCACCCCTGCGCCCCGTCGCCGTCCCCCGCGCAACCCGCCCCAAGACCGCCCGGACGGCCCTCGGCACGCCCGCCCGCCCCCTCGGCGGAGCGTCGCCGGGCGAGAGGCCCGGCAACCAGCCCGGAGGCGGGGGACACGGGGACGAGCCCGACCGCAGGAGGCCCGACGCCGCGAGACCCGCAAGCCGACGGGCGCGCCGCCCCGCAGGCGGACTCGGCGGCGGCCGCTCCGCTGCTCGTGGTCGTCGACCCCGTCGCCCGCACCACGGACGGCGAGTCCGTACGGATCGCCCGCGACGTGCTGCGGGCCGGGAGCCCCGGCATGAAACTGAGCCTGCCCGAGGGGCCCGACGCGGTGGCGCGGGCCCTGGCCCGGCGCGGCGGGCGCAGACCCGTCCTCGTCGGCAACGACCGCGCCCTGCTGCGCGCCGTACGGCTTCTGCACCGCGAACGGGCGCTGGAGCGGACGGCGCTGTCGGTGGTGCCGGTCGGCAACGGCCCCTCGATCGCCCTGGCCCGGAGCCTGGGGCTGCCGCTCGACGCGGTCTCGGCCGCGCGGACGGTGCTGCGCGGGACCCCGCGGGCGCTGGACCTCCTGGTGGACGACGAGGGCGAGGTCGTTCTCGGAGGGCTGCGCCTCGAACGGGGCGCCGCACCCGCCGCGCCTGCCCCGCCCGCCGCCGCGGCCTCCCCGAGCGGGACGGCGCCGCTCCCGCCGCCCTGGCGGCGGCTGTGCCACTCCCTGGCGCGCACGGTCCTGGCCGGGGGTGCCCGCGCCGGTGGCGGGCCGCACCAGGCGGCGGACGAGCCGGGGGCCGCGCCCCTCCCCCACCGGCTGCGCGTGGTGGCCGACGAGACGTTGCTGACCGGCCCCGACCGGCCGGTGACGGAGCTGGCGGTGCGTACGGAGCAGGGCACCGGGTGGGCGGAGGTCGTCGTCCAGCCCGCCCACGCGGGGGTGCCCGCGCGGGCGCGGGCGCGCACCGTCACGGTGGCGGCGCCCGGCGGCGAGGGCTTCCGCTACCGCCCCGACACCCAGCCGCCGAGCGCGCCCGTCCCCGCCCGCACCTGGACGCTCAGCCCCGGCGCCTGGCACCTGGTCCTGCCGGCGGACTGACGGACTGCCGGACTGACGCGGACTGCCGGCGGACTGACGCGGACTGACGCGGACTGCCGGCGGACTGACGCGGACTGACGCGGACTGACGGGGGACCGCCGGCTTGAGCGGTCGCCGTCCGCCGCGGCGCGGGGAGCGTCAGTCCCGCTGCCGCTCGTGCCAGCGCTTGAGCATCTCCTCCAGCTCCCGCTGCATGAACCGGAGGAACTCGGCGCTCTCCGCCAGGCGGCGGCCGCCGGGGGAGTCGCCGCCGAGGGCGTCGGCGCCGGTGGTCAGGGTGGTCTGCCAGCGGTTGAGGAGGTTGTCGCGGCTGAGCAGGCTCGTGTACCAGACGTCCTGGTGCAGCAGGTAGCGCTCGCGCCGCGAGCCGGGGTCGCGCTGCCGGCTGACCATTCCGACCTGGGAGAGGTAGCGCACGGCGCCGGAGATGGCGGCCGGGCTGGCCTGGAGCCGCCGGCCCAGTTCGGCGGAGGTGAGGGCGCCCTCCTCGGAGGCGAGGAGGCAGGCGAAGGCGCGGGAGGCCATGCGCTGCATGCCCGCCTCGGTGAGGTCGGCGGCGAACCGTTCGACGAACGGGGAGGCCCGCTCCTCGTACTCCCGCAGCCGGGAGCCGGTCTCCTCGCCGCCGGCCTGCCGGGTGCCGGCCTTGCCGGCTTCCCGCGTGCCGTTCTCCCCGGTGCGGGCGCCGGTCTCTTCCCTCGCGTCGTCAGCCACGTCGGTCAGCTTCTCCCACCCTGCGTGCCCAGCTGCTTGTCCGCCCTGATCAGCGGTTTCTCCCGAAGACCCTAACGCTTCCTTAACTTCACAAATTTGTGAAGTGAGCGTAGTTTCCGAAACATGACCGCCGCTACCACCGTGACCGCGCCCGCCACCACGGCGCTTACCGTGTCCGGGCTCGTCAAGACCTTCGGCGCGACCCGCGCCCTCGACGGGCTCGACCTCCAGGTCGCCACCGGTGAGGTGCACGGCTTCCTCGGCCCGAACGGCGCGGGGAAGTCGACCACCCTGCGCATCCTGTTGGGCCTCCTGCGCGCCGACACCGGAACCGCCCGCCTGCTGGGCGCCGACCCCTGGGACGACGCCGTCGCCCTGCACCGGCGCCTCGCCTACGTCCCCGGCGACGTCGAACTGTGGCCGAACCTCACCGGCGGTGAGGCCATCGACCTGCTGGCGCGGCTGCGCGGCGGCATCGACGCGGCCAGGCGCGCCGAGTTGGTGGAGCGCTTCGACCTCGACCCGACCAAGAAGGGCCGCACCTACTCCAAGGGCAACCGCCAGAAGGTCGCCCTCGTCGCCGCGCTCGCTTCCGACGCGGAGCTGCTGTTGCTGGACGAGCCGACGGCGGGCCTCGATCCGCTGATGGAGGTCGTCTTCCAGGACCTCGTCCTCCGGGCCAGGAACGAGGGGCGCACCGTCCTGCTCTCCAGCCACATCCTGTCCCAGGTGGAGAGGGTGTGCGACCGGGTGAGCATCGTCAGGCTCGGCAGGGTCGTCCAGTCCGGGACGCTCGGCGAGATGCGGCATCTGACCCGTACGACCATCGAGGCCGAGATCGATCTGGCCCGGCACCCGGAAGGGGGCGCCCACCCGGCGTCCGGGCTGGCCCGCCTGCCCGGCGTCCACGAGCTGCGGACGGAGGGCGCCCACGTGCGCTTCTCCGTGGACGGCGCCCACCTGGAAGCGGCGGTGCGCCGGCTCGGCGACCTCGGCGTCCGCGGCCTCGTCAGCCATCCGCCGACGCTGGAGGAGCTGATGCTGCGCCACTACGGCGACGAACTGGCCGCCACAGGACACGGCACCACCACGGACGGGATCGCGGCCCCGGACACCTCCCGCACGGACGCTTCCGGGGACCTGGGCCGCACGGACGCCGGTACGGAGGGCGGCTCGCGATGAGTGCCGTGACCGACGCCGCCCCGCGCGACGGGGGGCTCCGCCGCCAGGGGACGGGCCGGGCGCCCGGCGGCAACGCGCTGGCGGGCACCGGCGTCCTCGTCCGCTTCGCGCTGCGCCGCGACCGGCTCCGCCTCCCCGCCTGGGTCCTGGCCGTCCTCCTCGTGACCCTGTCGGGCATCGGCAAGGCGGCCGATCTGGCGCCGGACCCCGCGGCCTTGGGGCACCAGGTGCCCCCGGAGGCCGCCGGCATGAGCGAGACGCTGCGCGGGCCCGCCATGCTCGCCATGACGGGGCCCGAGCACTATCTGACCCACTTCACCCCGGCCTCGGTGCTCAGCATGCTGATGATCGGCTACGGGGCGCTCCTCGTCGGGCTGATGAGCGTGCTCACCGTCGTGCGCCACACCCGCGCCGACGAGGAGAGGGGCATCGCCGAACTGCTGCGCTCCGGCGTCGTGGGACGGCACGCCACCCTCAGCGCGGCCCTCGCCGCCGCGGCCGTGGCCGACGTGGCGCTGGGCGCGCTGTTCGCCCTCGTGCTGCCCGCCGTCGGACCGGCCGGCGTCACCGGCGGCGGTGCGCTGCTGTACGGGGCCGCGCACGCGGCCGTGGGGCTGGTCTTCGCCGGGGTCGCCGCCGTCACCGTGCAGCTGTCCGCACACGCCAGGGCGGCGGGCGGCATGGCGCTCGCCGCCCTGGGTGCCGCGTACGCGCTGCGCGCGGCGGGGGACGTGGGCGCGGGACCCGCCTCGTGGCTGTCGCCGATCGGCTGGGCCCAGCGCACCTACCCGTTCGTCGACGACCGCTGGTGGCCGCTGCTGCCCGCCCTCGCGCTGGCCCTCGCCACGGCCGCCGCCGGATACGCGCTCTCCACCCGGCGCGACGTCGGGGCCGGCGTGCTGGCCGCCCGGCCGGGCCCGCCGACCGCCTCCGCCGCGCTCACCCGGCCCCTCGGCTTCGCCCTGCGGCTGCACCGCGGGCTGCTGGCCGGGTTCTGCGCCGCGCTGCTGCTGCTCGGCGCCATGTACGGCTCCCTGTTCGGCAGCGTCGACGACATGCTCAAGGACCTGGACGACGTCAGGGAGGCCATCGCCAGGGGGCTGGGGGAGGGCGGTTCCTTCGTCGAGTCCTTCGCGTCCACGATCATGCTGGTGGTCGCCGTCGCCGCCTCCCTGCACGTGGTGATGGCCGCGCTGCGGCCCCGCGCGGAGGAGACGGCGGGCCGTGCCGAGCCGCTGCTGGCCACCGGGCTGTCCCGTACCCGCTGGCTCGGCTCGCATCTGGCCCTCGCGCTCGGCGGCGGCACCGTGGTGCTGCTGGCCGGCTCTCTCGGACTCGGCCTGGCGGGGAGCGCCTCCGCGGGCGACAGCGGCCTGGTCTGGCGGCTGCTGGGCGCCGGGCTCGCCTACGCGCCCGCGCTGTGGGTCACCGGCGGTGTCGCCGCCCTCCTGTTCGGCTGGGCCCCGCGGGCGGCGGCGCTGGCCGGGGCCGTACCCGCCTACGGCTTCGTCGTCGGCTACCTCGGCAAGCTCCTCGACCTGCCCGGCTGGCTGAACGACCTCTCCCCCTTCGGGCACGTCCCCCAACTGCCGTCAGCCGACCTGCGCTGGACACCCGTCGTGCTGCTGACCCTGGTGGCCGCGGTCCTGGTCGCGGCGGGCCTGGCGGGCTTTCGCCGCCGCGACCTCGACACGAAGTAGCCCACCGCACCGCACCGCCGGGACCGGGCGTACCGCCCGCCCGGCGGCGCCGGGCGGGCGGGCCGGTCAGCCCTGCCGTACGTAACGCATGATCACGCCTTGGGGGAACTCGCGGAGCAGGGAGCCGCCCTCGACGCGCAGGGTGGAGGAGTCGCCGACCTCGCAGGCGCCGCGCGACGCGGAGCGGTCCACGTCGGGGGGTCCGATGCGGGTCGGCCCCCGCTCGTCGCCCACGGCGAAGAGGTCCACTCGCGCCTCGCAGTGCTCCGCGCCCTCGGAGACCATGCTCAGGCCGCGGTCCTCGGAGTCGTCGGCGCTGATGGTCAGCGTCTGGGTGCCGCCGTCGGACAGCGGCCTGCCCCACTTGCCGATCAGGTCCTCGGGGACCCGCTCGGGGGTGGCGACCTTGTGCAGCGTCGCGGTACGGCCCGCGGCCCGCCACCGCAGCGTGCCGTCCGAGGCGGCCTTCAGCGTGTGGACGCCGATCGCCGAACAGCGCCCCTCGGGAACGCTCTTGACCACCTTGGTGTCCAGCCGGATGCCCGCCTCGTCACCGCCGTCGGCGCCGCCCTGCGCGGAGGCCGCCTTGGCGAGTTTGCCGTCGCTCTTGCACTCGTAGTCGGTGCCCAGGCTGGTGCTGTTGGCGACGACCTCGCCCTCCTTGCCCCTGGTGATGTGGAAGCGGCGGTGCTGGCCGTTGGGCTTCCCGTCCCGTTCGACGGCGCCGACCCAGGTGCCCAGGTAGGCGTCGGGAACCTCGAAGGCCGCCCGGTCGCCGCCGCCCCGGCCGCCGCTGTCGGACGATCCGAGCCCGGCGCTCGCGGCGGCGATCCCCGCCCCCGCCAGGACGAGTGCCGCGGCGGCGCCGACCAGCACGCGGCGCCCGCGCCGCACGCGACGGGGCGGCGCGCCCCCGCCCGTGCGACCCGCCTGCGGCAGTACGGACGTCTCCGGCTCAGCGGCCTGCGGCCCGCTGCGGCGGGCCGCGCCACCGCGCCTGTGCCGGCGACCTGCTCCGTGCCGGCGACCTGCTCCGTGCCGGTGACCGGCTCCGGGCCGGTGACCGGGTCCGTGCCCGTGGGGACCGCACCCCGGCCCTCCGGGCCCGACGGCGGCTCCGGCGCCGCTGCCGGGTCCGGCGCGCCGCCGCCGTGCACGCCCGAGCCGGTCGGCGGCGTGTCCGTGTCCAGCAACCGCACGGCCTCCCGGCCCAGTTCGGCCAGCAGCCCGGCGGGCAGCCACGGCGGCGCCGAGGCGCCGACCGCCACCGGCTGCACCCGGGAGACGATCTCCTCGGGGGCCGGCCGGGCGGCAGGGTCCTTGGCGAGGCAGTCGGCGATCAGCTCCCTGAGCCGCGCGCCGTCACCCGCCGGACCCTCACCCGGGCCGCCGCCCTGGCCCAGGCCCGCCAGGTCGGGCTCCTCGGAGGCGATACGGAACATCACCGCGTGCACCCCGCCCGCACCGCCGCTCGCGCCGAAGGGCGGGCGTCCCGTCGCCGCGTAGGCCAGGACGGCGCCCAGGCAGAACACGTCGCTGGCCGGGCTGAGCCGGCCGCCGGTGATCTGCTCGGGCGACATGAAGCTGGGGGAGCCGACGACCATGCCCGTGCTGGTCAGGGTCGACTCGGGCACCTCGTCCAGGGCGCGCGCGATCCCGAAGTCGATCACCCGGGGGCCGTCGATCGTCAGCAGGACGTTCGAGGGTTTCAGGTCGCGGTGGACGATGCCCACACCGTGGATGTCGAGCAGCGCGGAGGCCAGCCCGTAGGCCAGGACGCGGACGGACCCGTGCGGCAGCGGCCCGTGCCCCTGCCGGGCCGGTTCCGGCGAGCCCTCCTGCGCTCCGGCGGAGACCACCTGGTCGAGGCCGGGCCCGGCGATGTAGCCGGTCGCCACCCAGGGGGTGTCCGCCTCGGTGTCGGCGTCCAGCACGGGCGCCGTCCACCGGGCGCCGACCCGCCGCGCGGCCTCGACCTCCAGGCGGAACCTGGCGCGGAAGGAGGGGTCGGCCGCCAGTTCGGACTTCACCAGCTTGACGGCCACGGTGCGGCCTCCGGACGAGCGCCCCAGGTACACCCGGCCCATGCCGCCCGCACCCAGTCTTCTCAACAGCCGGTAGCCGCCGATGCCGACCGGGTCCTGTGGCAACAGGTCCGCCATACGCCGCCCGCCCCCTGTAACTGATAGGTCGTCGTGACCGATGGGTCGCCGTGACCAACGGCCGTCCGTCTGTGGCTGGTCGTCTCCGACTTCACTCTCGCCCACGAAGGTCACGGCCGGGCTGCCGATGGGCTTCGCTTTGATGTGGCGGGCCACGCGCGGGCTCGCGTCGAGCCCTGCGGGGCTCACCGTCTCACAGGGAGGGCTTCCATCGCCTCCGAGAGCCGCCGCAGCGCCTCGGCGACGCGGGCGAACTCGGCCTCGCCGCCGAGTGCCTCGCACAGGCCTTCGGCCAGCTCCCGGTGTCCGTGCGCGGTGCGGGCGACGGCGGCGCGGCCCTCCGCCGTGGGGGTGAGGAGCTTGGCGCGGCGGTGGGCCGGGTTGGGTTCGTAGGCGGCGAGCCGGCGCTCGACCAGGAGGTCGGCGACGCGTTGGACGCTCTGCCGGGTGAGGCCCATGGCCCGGGCTATGGAGGAGACGGGGAGCGGTTCACGCAGGACGGCGCCGAGGACCTGCCACCACGCCGCGGTCAGCCCCGCCGGGCGGGCGATCACTTCGGAGACGGCGAGGAACTGGCCGTTGAGCCGGAAGACGGCCGGCGCGGTGTCGCTCAGCAACTCCACCGCGGTCCTGCCCGGCGGCTCCGCCTCACGGGGGGTCGCGCTCACGCCTTCGGCCTCGCCGCCGTCGCCCGCGCCTTCGCCGTCGCCCGCACCCCGGCCGCCGCTCACGCCTGCGCCGCCGCTCACGCCTGCGCCGCCGCTCACGCCTGCGCCGCCGCGAAGACGGCGTACGCCTCGGGGTCCGAGTGCTGGTACAGCCGGAAGAAGGCGTCCACGACGGGCGCGTCGAAGGTGCCCAGGCGGGTGAGGATCTCCCGGGCGAAGGCGACGGGTTCGGTCGGTCCCGCGGTGATCAGGTCGCCGTCGGTGACGGCGTCGGCGTCGCGGTAGTGGGCCGCGCCCCGGTAGCCGTTGGCCGCCTGGAGGAACTCGGGTGCCGCGCTGGTGTGCGCCCGTTCGTCGAGCAGTCCCTCGTCGGCGAGTCCGAGGACCGCTCCGCAGATCGCGGCGACGGGCACGCCCTCGTGCAGGAACTCCCGTGCCGTGTAGGCGAAGTCGGCCAGCTCGCCGCCGCTCCAGCCGTCGGCCCCGGGCAGGATCAGCAGCCTGCTGTCGGCCGGGCGGAGGGTGTCGAGGGTCATGTCGGGCTGCACGCGCAGCCCGCCCCTGGTCACCACGGGAGCGCTGCTGAGGGCGACGGTGCGCACCTCGCCCGGGAGGTGGGCGACGGCGTGGCCGTACTCCCAGTCGGCGAGGGTGTCGTACACGGCGAGGTGGACGGTCATGGCGGCCTCCGCGGGCGCTCCGTAGGGATGACAGCATGCTGTCGTCATGTCAGCATGCTGTCAAGAATCCGCTGTGGTGGGCGGACCCCTGATCCTTAACGTCGCGAGGAAGCCGTTTTAACCCACCCGTCCGTACGTTCACCGGCATGGATTCGCTCAGCCAGTTCCTCGGCCACCTCGCGCTCGATCTCGCGGCGGTGGCCGTGCTGACGTTCGCGGTGTACTTCCCCAGGCACCGGCGGCGCGACCTGCTCCCCGCCTACCTCGCGCTCAACGTCGCCCTCTTCGCCGTCGTCGCGGCGCTCGCCCGGGTCGGCGGCGACGGCGGCATGGCGCTGGGCTTCGGGCTCTTCGGCGTGCTGTCGATGATCCGGCTGCGCTCGGAGTCCATCCGGCACGAGGAGGTGGCCTACTACTTCACCACGCTCGTCATCGGCCTCGTCGCGGGCCTGCCCCACCTGCCGTTCGGCCTCGCCGTCGTCCTGTGCCTGCTGCCGGTTGCCGTCCTGTACGCCGTCGACCACCCGCGGCTGTTCGCCCGTACGCGGCGCACCGTCGTCACGCTCGACGCGGCCGTCACCGACCCCGACGGCGTCCGCGCCCACGTCCGCGCACGGCTGGGCGAACCGCTGGCGTGGAAGGTCAGCGAGGTCGACTACGTGCGCGACCTGACCGTCCTGGACGTGCGGTACCGCGAGGTTGCCGTCCCGGCGGGACGGGAACGGGAACGAACGACGGCCCCCGCTCGTCACCGCGACAGCGCCTCCGGTGAGGCCGGCCCGCGTGGCCACCACGCGAGCGTCGCACCGCCCGGAGCCGTCGGCGACAGCGACACCCCTGCGACGTTCCCGCACCCGCCTGCCACTGCCGCTCACCCGAGGGAGACCGCCTGATGTCCGCGCTCACCACCCCCGCAGGACCCCACGCGCCCCACGCCGCCGCCCCGGCCTGCTCGGGCCGCGCCCGCGTCGCCCCGTCCGTCCGCGCGCTCGCCCGCGCCGCGCTGGCCGCGCACCCCATAGGCCTCGACGCCGTCAACGAGCGCGCCCGGCTGCTGGACAGGTACGACCGCTGCTACCTGGTGCGGGCCGCCACCTTCCAGGACATCGCGGCGCACCTGACCGACCCGCACCGCGACGAGCCCTTCCGCGCCCTGTCCATCGGCGGCCGGCGCTGGTTCCGCTACCACTCGGTCTACTACGACACGCCCGGTCTGCGGGCCTACCACGACCACCGGCGGGGCCACCGCAGGCGCTGCAAGATCCGCGAGCGGCTGTACCAGGACACCGGCGAGCGGCAGTTCGAGATCAAGGTCAAGGGCGGGCGCGGCCAGACGCTCAAGTACCGCCGCCGCCTCGCCGAGCGCGCCCCCGCGCTGGAGGACGCCTCCCGCGCCTTCCTCGCCCGTACGCTCCAGGACGCCTACGGCTCCGACTTCGAGATCCCGGGGGACCTGACGCCCAGCCTGGTCACCGACTACACCCGCGCCACCTTCGTGGCCGAGGGGCAGCGCATCACCGCCGACGCGGCCATGGTCTGCCGCGACGCCGACGGCAACGAGGTGCACGGCGCCCGCGACCTCCTCCTCGTCGAGACCAAGTCGCACGGCCACCTCACGGAGGCCGACCTCCTCCTGCACGAGCATGGCCTGCGCGCCGCGGACTTCACCAAGTACGCCTCCCTGGCGGCCCTCGACCCGGCCCTCCCGGCGAATCGGTGGCTGCGGTCGCTGAAGGAGACGTTCCCGGGGGAGACGTTCCCGACGGGGACGTTCCGGGGGGAGACGCTTCCGGCGGCAGGGGCCGCCCCGGCCGTGCCGTGAGGCAGGGAAGCTCTCAGGCGGGCAGCGGGCGTGCGTGGACGACGTGTTTCATCACGAGGGTCGAGCTCAGGCGCTGGACGCCGGGGAGCGTGGCGAGTCTCTCGTCGTAGAGGCGCTGGAAGGCGGCGAGGTCGGCGGTGACGACGCGCAGCAGGTAGTCGGGGTCGCCGAAGAGGCGCTGGGCCTGGATGACCTGGGGGAGGTCGGAGAGGGCCTGTTCGAAGGCGGAGATGGTGGTGCGGTCCTCCTGGCGCATCGTGACGAAGACGAGGGCGTCGAAGGTGAGGCCGACGGCCGCGGCGTCGACCACGGCCCGGTAGCCGCGGATCGCTCCGCCGCGCTCCAGTTCGCGCAGCCTGCGGTGGCACGGGGAGAGGCTCAGCCCGACCCGTGCCGCCAGCTCCGTCACGGTCAGACGGCCGTCGGCCTGTAGCTCGGCAAGAATCTGCCGGTCCATGTCGTCCATGGGGAAGATTCTTCCACTGAGCGGCGGCTGAGCGACTCGGTGAGGGAACACCTTTGGGGCATTTCTTCGTATTCTTTCTCTCCGCACCCGTTCGAGAGGAAGAACCGTCCCCATGGCCGCCAGCTCCATAGCCGCCTTCGCCGCCGTCTCCTTCCTCCTGGTCCTCGTTCCGGGAGCGGACTGGGCGTACGCGATCACCTCAGGCCTGCGCGACCGGTCCGTGGTCCCCGCGGTCGGCGGACTGATGCTCGGATACGTGGGACTCACGGCCGTCGTCGTGGCGGGGGTGGCCGCGGTGGTGGCGCAGACCCCCGGCGTGCTGACCGCGCTGACCGTGCTGGGCGCCGGCTACCTCGTCTGGCTCGGGGTGACGACGCTGATCGGGGCGAAGGACGCCGGGGCCCCGGGCGCGGGTGACGGCGCAGCGGACGCCGGCGTTCCCAGCGGACCCCTGGCGCGCTCGCGCGTGCTCAAGGGCGCCGGAGTCAGCGGCCTCAACCCCAAGGCGCTGCTGCTGTACGTGGCGCTCCTGCCCCAGTTCGCCGACCAGCACGGCAACTGGCCGCTCGCGTTGCAGATCGGGCTGCTGGGGCTGCTGCACATGTGCACGGCCGGGGCCGTCTACCTCGGCGTCGGCTCGCTCGCCCGTACGGTGCTGCGGGCCCGGCCGACGGCGGCTCGGCTGATCACCCGGCTCTCCGGGGCCGCGATGATCGTGCTCGGCGGCGTGCTGCTGGTGGAGCAGATCCCGCACTGAGCCGGAATCCGGTGCGGAACCCGCACCGGATTCGGCGTGGGGCCACACTCCGCGCTGGGCCACGTCCCGTGCGGGGCCACGTCCCGTGCGGGGGCCAACGTCTGGTGCCGAGCCGGTTCACGGGCGGGTCGCGGCGCCGAAGCGGCAGGTCACCGACGCGCCGCCGTGGTCGGGTGAGGTTCCCAGCGTGACGCCGCCGCCCGAGTCCTCCGCCGTCGTGCGGGCGATGTCGAGGCCCAGGCCCGTCGAGCCCGCCCCGCTCGTCCCGCGCGCGCCCACGTCCGCGGCGTCCTCGCCGCCGGCGGCGAACCCCGGGCCGTCGTCCTCGACAGTGAGAACGCCGAAGGCGCCGTCGGCCCCGGCCGCGACCGTGAGCCACAGTCCGGTGCCCTCGGGCGTGTGGTCGAGGACGTTGCCGATCAGCGTGTCCAGGACGGCGGTCAGATCCTCCGCCGACACCCGCACGAGAGCGGGGCGGGGCGCGAGGACGGTGACCGCGCGCCCCTGGTCCTCGGCGAGCGGCACCCAGAACGCGGCGCGCTCCCGCACGAGTTCGGCCAGGTCGCACCGCCGGCTGCCGGGAGCGGCACCGGCCCGCCTTGCCGTGCGGATGACGCTGTCGACGCTGCGCTCCAGTGCGGCGACCGAGTCGCCGATCCGGGCGGCCTCGTCCGGATCGCGCAGCCCTTCCGCGTCGAGCCGCAGCGCGGCGACGGGCGTGCGCAGGCGGTGCGCGAGGTCGGCGCCGCGTTCGCGTTCGGCGGTGACCAGACCGTCGATGCGCTCGCCCAACTCGTTGAGACGCCCGGCGAGCTGGCGCAGTTCGCGAGGGCCCACAGGTTCGGCGCGGGCGGTCAGCTCACCGGCGGCCAGCCGGTCGGAGACGGTCGCGAGCTGCCGGGTGGCGCGGACGATGCGTGCGGCCAGCCGGTCCGCGAAGGCGAGCCCGAGGAGCATCAGCGCCACGCCGAGCCCGAAGACGGCGAGCCACGAGGGCAGGACGCCCGCGTGCAGCCGGTCCTCGCCGACGGAGACCTGGACGACGGTCGCGGAGCGGCCACCGGCGTCCGCCCCCTTGCCCGCGCCGGATGACGCGCCCGCGCCCCCGCCCTGGGCGCCGAGCACCGGCACCAGCACGACCCGGCCGCCCCCTCGCGCCTGCCCGGGCGCGTAGGTGAAGGCACGGCCGTGCCGGGCGAGCGCCAGCGCGTCGTCGCTGACCCCGACGGGGCGCGGCCCGAGCACCGTGTCGTCCGCGAGGACGACACTGGTGCGCGGCTGTTCCTCGCCGTTGAGCCCGTCGAGCACCCCGGCGACGACCTCGCGCCCGCTGCGGCCCCCTCTGCCCAGCGAGCCTCCGACCACCGCCGCCACGGACTGCGCCCGCTCGGTCGCGTCCGTCATGGCCCGGTCCTCGGCGTGGCTGCGGACGAGCAGGGCGAGGGGCACGAGCAGGACGGCGAGGACGACGGCCGTGGTCGTGCCGATGAGCGCGAGGAGCTGGCGGCGCATCAGCCGCGGTCGCCGGCGTCGGCGTCGGCGTCGGCGTCGTTCGGGTCCTGGAGGCCGTGCGGGCTCGCGGCGCCTTCGGCGGTTTCCGCGCGTTCGGCGGTTTCCGCGCCTTCGGGGGCGGCGAGCTTCACCCCCACCGTTCGTACGGTGTGCAGGTAGCGGGGTCTGTGGGCGGTCTCGCCCAGCTTCCTGCGCAGCCAGGACAGGTGGACGTCCACCGTCTTGTCGGCTCCGCCCAGCGGCTGCTGCCACACCTCGGCCAGCAGCTCGCGCCGCGATATCACCTGGCCCTGCCGCCGTGCCAGGTAGCACAGCAGGTCGAACTCGCGCGGTGTCAGCTCCAGCGGTTCGCCGTCCAGCGTCACCTCGCGGGCGGACGGCGCGACCCGCAGCCCGCCGACCTCGACGGGCGGCTCGGGCTCGTCGGGGTCGCCGCTGCCGAGCCGCCGCAGCACGGCCTTGATGCGGGCGTCCAGCTGCCCGGAGCCGAACGGTTTGACGAGGTAGTCGTCGGCGCCGTCCTCCAGCGCCGCGACGATCTCGGGTTCGTCGTCGCGCGCCGTGGCGACGATGACCGGCACGTCACTGACGGAGCGCAGCATCCGCAGGACCTGGCCGCCGTCGACGTCCGGCAGCCCCAGGTCCAGCACGACCAGGTCGGGCCGGTGTGTGACGGCCGCGTCGAGCCCGGCCATGCCGGAAGAGGCCGTCGCGACGGCGTGCCCGCGGTCGCGCAGCGCCCTGACGAGGGCCGCGCGGAGCTGGGGGTCGTCCTCGACGACAAGTAGATGCGCCATACACGAACATTAGCCACCGGGATCGGGACGGCCCCGGCGGGGGCCGGTGCCCGTACGGCTTGTACTGGCCCGCAGCCGGATTGTCCATTCCTTAACGCGGCGTTAGGAAAGGGAACGGCAGACTGCGAGGGTGAACGACGAGGCGGACGACGAGCAGCAGCGGGATCCGGCCGCGGCCCCGGCCCTGACCCGCACGCCCACCGACACCCGGAGCGAGAGGCGTCGCCGCCGCCTGGCCGCGGCCGGATGGCTGTGCGCGGTCGCCGCGGCCTTCCTGCTCGGTGCGTGGTCCTTCTCGCATGCCGACCCCGGTGGCCAGTACAGCCGCCCGGAACCGCTCTCCGACGACGGCGTGCGGCACGAGTTGACCCAGGCCCGGCAGCGGGCCGGCTCCGCCACCCCGGACCCCGGCGCCTCGTCCTCGCACTCCACGCCTTCCTCCGCCCCGCCCTCGCAGCCCCACCGGGGCCCGACCGCGTCGCCCTCCCGCTCCGCGTCCCCCGTCACCCGCACCGTGCGCTTCCCCGAAGGACTGGGCACCGCGCTCGCCCAGTGCCGCACCGACGCGCGCACCGTCAAGCTGCTGAGCTGGACCCCCGCGGAGGGCTACAGCGCCGACGACGTCGAGCCGGGACCGGCCAGGACGGCCACCGTCGAGCTCGAACCCGCCGACGACGACGCGAGCGATCTCCTCGTCAGCCTCCGCTGCGCCGACGGGAGACCCCACGCCACGGTCGGGAAGGAAGCGGACGACGGGGACGACGGGAACGACGCGGACGACGACTGACGCCGTCCCCGCGCCGGGCGCGGGGCGCCGGGCGCCGGGCGCGGGGCGCCGTCCGGCCGTCCACCCGTCCTCTCAGGTCCGCGCCCTCGCGCACGCAGGTGAGGCGGGCGACACTACGCTGGCTGTCACCCTCATGGGGGGTCCTCCCGCAACACGCGAGCGAACCGAGGTACCGATCGTGACGACGCACCACTCCTCCTCCCAAGCCACCTCCGGCGGCGCCGCCGTCCCCGCACCGCCCGACCCGGCGGCAGGCCGGGCCGTGCACGCCACCGACCGGGCGCACGTGTTCCACTCCTGGTCGGCCCAGGGGCAGATCGACCCGCCGGCGATCGCGGGCGCGGAGGGCTCCTCCTTCTGGGACTACGAGGGGAAGCGGTACCTCGACTTCACCAGCGGGCTCGTCTTCACCAACATCGGCTACGCGCACCCCAAGGTCGTCGCGGCGATCCAGGAGCAGGCGGCGAAGATGTGCACCTTCGCACCGGCCTTCGCGATCGAGGCCCGCTCGGAGGCGGCCCGGCTGATCGCCGAGCGGACGCCCGGCGACCTCGACAAGATCTTCTTCACCAACGGCGGCGCCGACGCCGTCGAGCACGCGATCCGCATGGCCCGCGTCCACACCGGCAGGCCCAAGGTGCTGTCCGCCTACCGCTCGTACCACGGCGGCACCGAGCAGGCGATCAACCTCACAGGTGACCCGCGCCGCTGGGCGTCCGACACCGGCACCGCCGGGGTCGTCCACTTCCACGCGCCGCACCTGTACCGCACGCAGTTCTACGCTCAGACCGAGGAACAGGAGTGCGAGCGCGCGCTGGCCCACCTGGAGCAGACGCTCGTCTACGAGGGCCCGCACACCGTCGCCGCCGTCATCCTGGAGACCATCCCCGGCACCGCCGGGATCATGATGCCGCCGCCCGGCTACCTGGCCGGTGTCCGCGCGCTCTGCGACAAGTACGGCCTCGTCTTCGTCCTCGACGAGGTGATGGCCGGATTCGGCCGCACCGGCACCTGGTTCGCCGCCGACCTCTACGACGCCGTACCGGACCTGATGACCTTCGCCAAGGGCGTCAACTCCGGCTACGTGCCGCTCGGCGGCGTCGCCATCTCCGAGAAGATCGCCGCGACGTTCGAGAACCGGCCCTACCCCGGTGGCCTCACCTACTCGGGACACCCGCTCGCCTGCGGCGCCGCCGTCGCCACCCTGCAGGTGATGGCCGAGGAGGGCATCGTCGAGCACGCCGCCCACCTCGGCGAGAACGTCATCGGCCCCGCACTGCGCGACATGGCCGCGCGCCACCCCTCCATCGGCGAGGTGCGCGGCACCGGCGTGTTCTGGGCGCTCGACCTGGTGCGCGACCAGGAGACCCGCGAACCGCTCGTCCCCTACAACGCCACCGGGGCGGACAACGCCCCCATGGCCGACTTCGCCGCCGCCGCCAAGCGCGGCGGCCTGTGGCCCTTCGTCAACATGAACCGCACCCACGTGGTGCCGCCGTGCACCATCACCGAGGCCGAACTCAAGGAGGGTCTCCAGGTGCTGGACGAGGCCCTGACCGCGGCCGACGCCCACACCACCGCCGCCTCCGGGGGCACGGGCGCGTGATACGACGCAGCACCCTGCGCTCGCAGATCGCCGCCGCGCTGCGCGACGAGATCCTGGCCGGACGGCTCGCCACGGGCCGCGACTTCACGGTCAAGGAGATCGCCGAGCAGTACGGCGTCTCCGCGACACCCGTACGCGAGGCGCTGGTCGATCTCGCGGCGCAGGGGCTGCTCGACGTCGAACAGCACCGCGGCTTCCGCGTCCACGAGTTCACGCTCGCCGACTACCGGGCGATGTGCGAGGCACGGCAACTGGTCGTGGACGGCCTCTTCCACCGCGCCCCCACCGCCCAGCCGCCGCCCGGCCCGCGCCCCGGCGACACGGATGCCGGCGCCGAGACCGACGCCGACGCAGACCCTGACGACGGCGCCGACGCTGACTCCGACGCTGACGCTGACGCTGACTCCGACGACGGCGCCGAAGCTGGCTCCGACGATGGCGCCGACGCAGGACCGGCGAGCCCCGAGGCCGGGGCCACCGGGGGGCGTCCGGTCACCGCGGGCCGTCCGGCCACCGCGGGGTCCGCGGCGGCCCGCCGCGCGCTGGGCGGGCTGCGGCCCGAGGTCCTCGCGTCCGTACGCCGCCGCGCGGACGCCGCGGAACGCGCCGCACGTGCCGGGGACCTGGACGTGCTCATCGCCTACGACCTGCGCTTCTGGCGCGAGCTGAGCGGCCTGCTGGGCAACCCCTACGTCTGCGACTTCCTCGAACGGCTCCGCGTCCAGTGCTGGGTCTTCGCCGTCCCCGTCCTGCGCGCGCAGGCCACCCTCCGCGGCCGCCTGTGGTCGGGCCACAACGCCCTGCTCGACGCCGTCGAGCGGGGCGACGCGCGCGCCGCCCGCGACGTCCTGGCCACCTACAACCAGCACGCGCTGGCACAGGTGGGCGTCACGGACGCGGAAGAACCGGCCTGAACCCGCCCCCTGCCCGCCCCTGTCCGACTGAGGCCGGCCCCGCGCGGGTATCCCGCCTCGGCAGAGGCAGGGCGCGGTGCTGCGGGGAGCACTACGCTGTGCGCACTGCAGGTCCCTGACGGTATAGGAGCGCCCCTTGGCCTGTGACCTCTGGCTGGTACCCCTCGTCGACGTGCTCTGCCACAGTCCCGACAACCCCTTCTCCGAAGAGATCGCCACCTACGACAGGGTGCTCACCGAAGCCGGACTGCCCACGGTCCCCGTCTTCGGCTACATGCCGGGGCTCTCCGGCGACGTCGCCCCCGCCGCCGGATTCGACTACGAGGCACTGCACTACCTGCGCCGCGCCTACCTGCTGCTGGCCGCCGGGTTGGAGGTCACGCCCGTGGGCGAGTTGGGCAGCGACTACGAGCAACTGCTGGAGATGTTCGAGCAGACGGCGCAGCAGTCGCACCTGGTGTGGCACTACGACCACGCCGGCACCTACATCCCGGTGGACTTCCCCGCCCCGCTGTGCGACGACGAACTGCTGGAGGGAGGCGGGCCGCTGGGGTCCAGCCACGGTCTGCTGCGCGAACTGCACCTGGTCGCACCGCACCTGGGCATCGACCCCGACAACCCGCCCCCGGCGCCCGCGGCACCGCTGCGCCCCACGGAACTGGACGAGCCGGCCGCCTCCGCCGCGATCGGCTACGAGGACGGCACCTCCTTCGGCCGGGAGCGCCACGTGTGGCTCGGCCTGCACGCCGCCGCGACCCGCAGCCTCGCCCAGGGCTCCATGATCGTCTTCGGCTGACCCCGACCCCTGCCGGATCGGCCGGCCGGTCACCCGGCCGGTGGCCGCTGGCGCGGCATGGTGGCCCAGCCGCCTCCCCCGGGTCCCGCCGGGGGAAGGCGGCGCGGCGGCGTGCGCCAGGGGCCCGGGGAGCCGCCGGAGGCGTTCATGGCCAGCGGTGCTCCCGCGGTGCGGAAGGCGACCATCCAGTCGGTCGTCTCGGCGCGCAGCGTCTCGTTGACGTCGTCCGAGAAGCGGCGGAGGACGGCCAAGGAGCGCTCGGCGGCCTCGCCCGCCGTCCCCTCGGCGGGGCCGAGGACCTCCCGCACGTTCTCCGCCGCCCACTCGTAGCGCAGCGTCTCCAGCCTGCGGTGCACGGCCAGCGCGGCGGCCACGTCCCGCATCCACCCCGAGGTCATGCCCAGCCACCGGTCGGCGAGGGCGCACCCCGCGGCGCACAGCAGCGCCACGTAACCCAGGTATCCGGCGCTCGCATGCGGTAAAGGCAGCCCCGCCAGGTCGGCGAGCGGCAGCAGCGCCCCGAGCCCCGTGCCGACCACCACTCCGCCCCGCAGCGCCCGCGCCCACCTGCGCTTGCGTGTCCGGTCCGCGAGGTACCAGTCGACGACGCGCATCGCCTCCTGCTCCACCCACCGGTAGAGCTCCTCCAGGCGTTCCGCGGGCTCGTCCCAGTCCCCGGACGGGAACCCCCTCCCCAGCAGATCCGGCTGCTTCACCCGCTTCACGCGCACTCCCTCGGCTGCCTTGTCGGCGTCTCCGGCGACCCCGCTTTCCCGAGGCCCGGTGCGCTCTTCCTACCGCCAGAAGTGGGACCACGCCGACGATCCGCGCCGAAATCCCCCCAGAAGTGGCGCACGGTCGGGTATAAGACACCGGCCCGTCACCCGTACGGACCGCACGGCCGGGGCCCCTCCACAGCTGTGGTGCGGGCGAACGGGGCGCTTCCACGGCCGTGGCGGGTGCCGTCGGTGCTGCCGTTAGGGTGGCGGCGTGAGGATTCTGGTCATTGGCGGCGGTGCCCGCGAACACGCAATCTGTCGCTCGCTCTCCCTCGACCCCGAGGTCGACGCCGTGCACTGCGCGCCGGGCAACGCCGGGATCGGCGAAGTGGCCACCCAGCACGCGGTGGACGTGCTGGACGGCGAGGCCGTCGCCGCGCTCGCCGCCTCCGAGCAGGTCGCCGCCGACCTCGTCGTCGTCGGTCCCGAGGCACCGCTGGTGGCCGGCGTCGCGGACGCGGTCCGCGCGCACGGTATCCCCGTCTTCGGCCCGTCGGCCCAAGCGGCCGTACTGGAGGGCTCCAAGGCGTTCGCCAAGGAGGTCATGGCGCACGCGGGCGTGCCGACGGCCCGCAGCTACGTGTGCACGACGCCCGAGGAGGCGGACTCCGCGCTGGCGGCGTTCGGCCCGCCGTACGTCGTCAAGGACGACGGCTTGGCCGCGGGCAAGGGCGTCGTGGTGACCGAGGACCTCGCGCAGGCGCGCGCCCACGCGCGGGCCTGCGGCGGCGCCGTCGTCATCGAGGAGTTCCTGGACGGCCCGGAGGTCTCCCTCTTCGCGGTGACCGACGGCCAGACCGTCGTCCCCCTGCAGCCCGCGCAGGACTTCAAGCGCGCCCTCGACGCCGACGAGGGCCCCAACACCGGTGGCATGGGCGCCTACTCGCCGCTGCCGTGGGCCGACCCGAAGCTCGTCGACGAGATCACCACGTCGGTCCTGGAGCCCACCGTCCGCGAACTGCACCGGCGCGGCACCCCCTTCTCCGGGCTCCTGTACGCGGGCCTGGCCCTCACCTCACGCGGGCTGCGCGTCATCGAGTTCAACGCCCGGTTCGGCGACCCGGAGACGCAGGCGGTTCTCGCGCGGCTCCGTACGCCGCTGGGCGGGCTGCTGTACGCGGCGGCCACCGGCACCCTCGCCGACTTCCCCGCGCTGCGCTGGAGCGACGGCGCCGCCGTCACCGTGGTGGTCGCGGCGCAGGGGTACCCCGCGGCACCCCGTAAGGGTGACGTCATCGAAGGCCTGGCCGAGGTCGCGCGCGAGGACGGCCCCGAGGCCTACGTCCTGCACGCGGGCACGCAGGCGGACGCCGAGGGCACCGTGCGCAGCGCGGGCGGCCGCGTCCTGTCGGTGACCGCGACGGGCGCGGACCTGAGCGAGGCGCGCGCCCGTGCCTACACGGCGGTCGGCCGCGTCCGGCTGGAGGGCTCGCACCACCGCTCGGACATCGCCGAGCGCGCCGCCGAGCGCGCCGCCGCCGGGGACTGACGGGCCCGCATATACCCCTGGGGCCTCCGGGGCAAGAGCTCTACCCAAAGCCATTCCATCGAGTGACGAGGGCCTTGTACGGCTGACGCCCGCCAGGGCCCCAACTAGGGTGCCGCACAAGTGCCGTGAGGCCGCCACCTGGCACCTCGCGGCCGCGGACGGGCGAGGTCCGTCGACTGGCTCAGCGCACATTGCGGTGTCAGAACGCGGTGACAGAGTGGGGAGAAGCCGGAGATTCCGGCTGCGGTCCCCAGCGGTCCCGAACGGAGCGGGGGTGAGACGTGAGCTCTTCCGGTGGTGCGAACCTCGCCGGTGGTTCCGGCCGGCGCGCCGTCGCGCGCTCGGCGCGCGACCATGCCCTCGCCGTGCTCCGGGTGCGCAGCACGGCGCTCGCCTTCGCCCTGCTCCCCGCGGCCGCCGCGGTGATCCTGTGGGTGGGGCGTTCGACAGGCCAGTTCGGCCTCGGTCCCTCACCCGGCTGGGACGCCGCGCGCTGGGCGGTGACGGCCCTGGCCGTGCTGGCGCTCGGCTGCGCCGCGGTCGCGGGGCTGGTGATCGCGCGGGGCCGCCCCGCCCACTCCCCCACGGTGCCACTCGACGAGCGCGCGGCGCCCGGCCTGCACGCCATGGTCCGGGATCTGGCCGAACGGCTCGAGGTCCCGGCACCCTCCGCGATCGCGCTGACCCCGGACTGCGACAGCTGGCTGGAGGACCGTACCCACGACGGGCCACCCGCCGGCACGCACAGCGCGGAGGGCGACGGCGCGCGAGGCGCACACGGCGGTACGCACGAGAGAGCGAACGGCCGTCCGCACGAGAGCGCGAGCCGCGGTACGCACGAGGGTGCGCATGCCGCGTTCGAGTGTGCGGACGGTGACGCGCGCCACGTTGCACGCGGTGACGCGCACCCGGGCGCACGCGGTGACGCACGCCACGGCGCGGACGTCGCCGGGTCGGTCCGCGGTGCGGCGAGAAGCGGCTCCGGCGCGTCCGGCGGCTCGGGGCGCGGCACCGGCACCAGCACCGCCCCGGTCCTGGTCATCGGCTCCCCCTTCCTGTGGTGGATGCGGGTGGCCGAACTGCGCGCCCTGCTGGCCCCCGTCGTCGCCGGCACGGGTCCCTCCGCGCATCCGGACATAGCCGCCGCCCGCCGCTTCGTCCGCGGCCTGGACGCCGCGGTCGCCGGAAGCGAGCACGCACCGCTGCCCGGCCTCGCGGGGGAGTGGGGGCCCGGCCACGCGGGCGACGGAGGCCCTGGCCCGCCCGGCCGCGGCACCGGGGCGCCGGTGCCCGCCGTGCTGCGCCGGATCGTGCACCGCCTGGTCGCGCGCCTCGCACGCCGGCTGCTGCGCTCGGTGGGCCCGCACGCCGCCGAGATGGAGCGCGGGGTCGCCGCCGCGGCGGCCGAGCGGGCGCACGCTGTCGACTACGGGCTGCGGGTGGCCGCGCAGGAGCAGGTCGGTCTCGCGTACGCCGGATGGGACCGGCTGCTCACCCGGGTCGCGCTGCCGGCCTGGCGGCTGGGGCTGTGGCCCACCCGGCTGGACGCGGGCGTGGTCTCCGCGCTCACGGAGCTCTCCCGCCGCGACCGGCTCGCCGAAGGCTTCACCTCCCGCCTGGGGGAGCGCCCGGCGTGCGATCTGCTGGTGGAGCCGGGCAGCGTGGACGGCGCCGTCTCCCTCCTCGCGGCCCGCCTCTTCCTGGGGCCGCACCCCCTCCTGCCCCCTGGCGGTGAGCCCGCCACCGGTACCGGTTCCGGTGCCCGTTCGGGGCGCGGCGGGGGCGGCCAAGGTGGCGGCGCGGTCGACGCCGCGGACGAGGGTCCGAACGTGCCGGAGTGGACGCCGGTGGAGTGGTCGGCCTACCCCGAGGAGGTCGTCGACCGCATCTGGCGGGCTGAGGCGTCCAGCCTCTTCGACGCGCTCGACGCGCTCGACGCGCTCGGCCCCGCGGCGCCGGCCGAGGACGGAAGGACGGAGGGCGCGCCCCCGCCGTACGCCCCCGTCGCGCAGCCCGCGGGAACGGCCTCGCCCGGGCAGCGTCCGGTGGCCGTCAGCCCGGCTGCGGTGGCCCCGAGCGGACCCGGTGGGCCGGAGCACGAGCCCGAGGGGAGACCGGAGGGCCCCGCGAGCCCTCAGCTGGCGGTGCCGACGCTCGCGCGGGTGCTGGACCGCTTCACGGCGCCCGGGGAGACGGACGCGCTGGCCGCGCGTCTGACCGCTCAGGTGGCGCGCGCGGAGGCTGCCCGCGCTCCCGGGGGCGTCGGTGCGAGCCCCGGCGCGGAGCTGTCGGCCGGCGCCGGGGATCCGCGTCCCGCGCCCCCGGTGCCGCCGGCGCCCATGGGCCTGCCCCTCCAGCCGCCGCGCAGCGGCAGGGAGTTGCTGGCCGACCACGTCACGGCGGCCGTCTGCTGCGCCGCGGTCGACACGGCGGGGGCCGCTCCGGGGCTGGACTGGCTCGACGGACCCGCGCTGATCGTGGACGGCGAGCGCGCGGGTGAGCTCGCCGGGCTGGTGCTGGCGCTCGTCGAGGACGGGGAGGCGGAGGGGCTGCGGGACTGGCTGTCGAGGGTCGGGGTGCGCCCTGAGAAGCCCGTGCGACTCGTCTGAAGATCATCTCCAGCCATTGAGCGACGAAGGGTGACCACACCCTTGCGTAATGTGATGTGCTGTTCGCCGTCATCCACGCGGCACAGCGGCACAGCGGAGGCGGAGCGAGGCGACGGGGAGGGAGCAGCACATGGGGATCGAGCAGGTCGAGCGGACCGGACCGAGCGAGCACCCCGCGGACGCGGCCGGGCCGCAGCAGCTGAGGCGGTGGGAGTCGGGAGCGCTCGCCCACGCGGTGACCGACCCCTTCGGCCAGGGGCCACTGCCCTGGCTGAGGGTGAGTGAGAACTACTTCGAGAACGGCCGCCTCGTCCCCTGGTACATCGACTGCGTCGACCAGGCACCCGGCCAGACCTCCCGCACCCCCGAACTGGTCCGCGAGTTGGCGGGCGGTGGGCAGACCGTCCCCAAGCCCCGAACGCGCGGCCTGTCCAGCAGCGCCCCGCCCACCGCGGACGACGTGCGCTGCCAGATCAAGGGGTTCGCCTCCGTGGCGGGCGGCACGCCGCCGGGGGAGTCCCTCGACTTCCGCATCACCGTCAACCCGCCGCAGGACTTCAGCGTCGACATCTACCGCATCGGCCACTACGGCGGTGCGGGCGCCACCAAGATCACGACGAGTCCGCGGCTGTCCGGCATCATGCAGCCCGCGCCGATGGCCGCCGACCGCACCGTCTCCTGCCACCACTGGTGGCTCTCCTGGCGGTTGCAGATCCCCGACTACTGGTCCACCGGTGCCTACGTCGCCGTCCTGACCACCGCGGACGGGCACCGCTCCCACATCCCCTTCACCGTCCGCGACCGCGACCCGGGGGACCTGCTGCTCCTGATGCCGGACGTGACGTGGCAGGCCTACAACCTCTTCCCCGAGGACGGCCACACCGGCGCCAGCCTGTACCACGCGTGGGACGACGACGGGCGGCTGCTGGGCGAGGGCGAGGCGGCGATGACCGTCTCGTTCGACCGCCCCTACGCGGGCTCAGGCCTCCCGCTGCACGTCGGCCACGCGTACGACTTCATCCGCTGGGCCGAGCGGTACGGCTACGACCTGGCCTACGCCGACACCCGCGACCTGCACGCGGGGCGCATCGACCCCACGCGCTACCGGGGCCTGGTCTTCCCCGGACACGACGAGTACTGGACGGTGCCGATGCGCCGCGCCGCCGAACAGGCCCGCGACAGCGGCACCGCGCTGGTCTTCCTCTCCGCCAACACCATGTACTGGCAGGTCGAACTCGACGCGCTGCCCTCCGGGGCCCCCGACCGCCTGCTGACCTGCCGCAAACGGCGCGGCCCCGGGCGTCCCGCGCTCTGGCGCGAGCAGGGCGACCCCGAGCAGGCGCTGCTGGGCATCCAGTACGCGGGCCAGGTCGCCGAGCCCTACCCGCTCGTCGTCCGCAACGCCGAGCACTGGCTGTGGGAGTCCACCGGCGCGCTGGAGGGCGACGAACTGCCCGGTCTGGTCGCCGGGGAGGCCGACCGCTACTTCCCGCGCACCGTGCTGCCCGAGCACACCGACCGCATCCTCCTCGCCCACTCCCCCTACCGCGACCGCGCCGAAACCCCCCGCCACCAGGAGACCTCCCTCTACCGCGCCCCCTCCGGCGCCCTCGTCTTCTCCTCCGGCACCTTCGCCTGGTCGCCCGCTCTGGACCGGCCCGGCTACGTGGACACACGCGTCCAACGCGCCACCAGCAACCTGCTCGACCGCATCTGCAAACGGGACTGACCCGTCCAGGCCCGCGGCGCTGCTCCGTGGCAGCACCGGCCCCTGGGGTCCGCGGCAGTACCCGGGGTGCTGTGGCAGTGCCTGTGGGCCCGCGGCAGCGTCTGTGGGCCCACGGCAGTGCCTGTGGGCCCGCGGCAGTGTCTGGGGGTCTGCCCCGGCGACGGCGCAGGGCCGACCACGGTGCCTGGGCCGGCGTCACCCCCTGAACCGGTGACGCCGCCTCGACCGGTGACACCGCCCGGGTCGGCCCGACAGGCACGCCGTCCGGGTGGCAGGGGAGAATCGGGGCACTCGCCGTGTCGTGTCGGCTGCCCCCAGGGAGGAAAGAACGTGACGGGATTCGTCGAAAAACCCGAGGCCGCCCAGGTCCCCGGCCTGGTGCACCTGCACACGGGCAAGGTGCGCGACCTCTACCGGAACGCGGACGGCGCTCTGGTGATGGTCGCCAGCGACCGGATCTCCGCGTTCGACTGGGTGCTGCCCACCGCGATCCCCGACAAGGGCCGCGTCCTCACCCGGCTCTCCCTGTGGTGGTTCGAACAGCTCGAAGAGCTGCCCAACCACGTACTCAGCACGGACGTACCCGCCGGCGCCCCCGCCGACTGGGAGGGCCGCACGATGGTGTGCCGCCCGCTGCGCATGATCCCCGTCGAGTGCGTGGCCCGCGGCTACCTGGCAGGCTCCGGACTGGCCGAGTACGAGAAGGACCAGACCGTCTGCGGCCTCGCCCTGCCGCCCGGTCTGGAGAACGGCTCCGAGCTGCCCGGCTCCGTCTTCACCCCCGCCACCAAGGCCGAGGTGGGGGAGCACGACGAGAACGTCAGCTACGAGGAGATGGCCCGCCAGGTCGGCCCCGAGACCGCGACGACACTGCGCCAGCGCACCCTCGCCGCCTACGACCGCGCCCGCGACATCGCCCGCGAACGCGGCATCATCCTGGCCGACACCAAGTTCGAGTTCGGCTGGGACGAGACGGGCGAGGCCGGCAGCGAGCCCGTGCTCACCCTCGCGGACGAGGTGCTCACCCCCGACTCCTCCCGCTTCTGGCCCGCCGACACCTGGCAGCCGGGCCGCTCGCAGCCGTCCTTCGACAAGCAGTACGTCCGCGACTGGCTCACCTCGCCCGCCTCCGGCTGGGACCGCAACGGCGAGCAGCCCCCGCCCGCCCTCCCCGACGAGGTCGTCGAGGCCACCCGCGCCCGCTACATCGAGGCCTACGAACGGCTCACCGGCGTGCCCTGGAGCTGACCCGCGCAGCGCGGTGGACACACGAGGAAGGCCCCGGTCGAGACGACCGGGGCCTTCCTCCCGTTACTCCGCGCCGCTCACGGCACTCTCTGCGCTGAGCGGACGACGAGGCTCGAACTCGCGACCTCAACCTTGGCAAGGTTGCGCTCTACCAACTGAGCTACGTCCGCGTGCCCCACCCTCGGCCCGGCCCGGGCCTGAGTGGTGCGCGGCCCAGTATAGCCGTACTTTTCCGGGCCCGCGGCCTCCGCTCGGCCGCTCGGCTGCTTGGCCGCTCCTCCGCTCGGCCGCTCAGATCCACCCCCGCTCGCGGGCCATGCGGACCGCCGCGTGCCGGTTCTCCGCGCCCAGCTTCGCCGCGGCCGCCGACAGGTAGTTACGGACGGTGCCCTGGGTCAGCGACGCCCGGGTCGCGATGTCCGCCACCGGCGCACCGTCCGCGGCCAGCTCCAGCAGCTCGGCCTCCCGCGCCGACAGCGGAGAGTCCCCCGCGCTGATGGCGTCCGCCGCCAGCTGCGGATCCACGTAGCGGTTGCCGCCGTGGACGGTACGGATGATCTCCGCGAGCTGTTCGGCCGACGCGGTCTTCGGCACGAAGCCGCGTACGCCCGCGGCCAGCGCCCGTTTGAGGTGCCCCGGCCTGCCGTGACTCGTCACGATCATCGTCCGGCACCCGGGCACCGACTCGCGCAGCGTCGTCGCGACCCGCACCCCGTCCGCACCCGGCATCTGCAGGTCGAGCACCGCCACATCCGGGCGGTGCGCGGTGGCCATGGCCGTCGCCTCCGTCCCCGAAGCCGCCTCCGCGACGATCGTCAGGTCGTCCTCCAACGCCAGCAGCGCCGCCAGCGCCCCACGGATCAGGTGCTCGTCATCCGCGAGCAGCACTCGGATGGCGCCGCCCTCCGGTGCTTCGGCCTCCTCAGCCACGCGGTCCTCCTCCGGACGTCACGCCGCCGCGGGCCAGCACACGCCGCAGCAACCCACCCGGTCTGTCCACCTGCACCTGCCCCAGTCCTGGTCCCTGTCCCTGTCCCTGTTCCTGTTCCTGTTCCTGTCTTCGCCCCTCGCCAGGGGTCGGGCGGTGACTGTCCGGGCTCGCGCCCTGGCTCGTGTTTGTGTCCGTGTCCGGGCCCGCCGCCGCGCCCGACGCCTCACCATCCCCGCGCGCGGAACCGGAGTCGTCGTCCGCGTGCGCGGGGCCGGACACGTCGCCCTCGGAGGCCTCCCCGGGATCCTCGGCGTGCAGGGGGACCTCGGCGTGCAGTCGGAAGACCCCCTCGGCGTCCGCCCCGGCCCGCACCAGGGTGCCGCCGAGGACGGCGAGGCGCTCGGCGAGGCCGGTGAGGCCCGAACCGCGGTCGGCGGCGCCCGGCTCGGCGCCGTCGTTCTCCATCAGCAGGACCACCGTGCCCGGGCCGCCCGTCGTCAGCCTGATCAGGCAGCGGGCGGCGTCCGCGTGCCGCAGGACGTTGGTGGCTCCTTCCCGGACGACCCAGCCCAGCGCGGACTGCACGCTGCGGTCCATGTCCGGTGCCGTGGACTCGACATGGCAGTCCACCCCGGCGGCCCGCAGGACCCCGCGCGCACCGGCGAGTTCGGTCTCCAGCCCGGCCTCGCGGTAGCCGCGCACGACCTCCCGGACCTCGGTCTGCGACTCCCTGGCCAGCCGCTGCACCTGAAGCATCTGCTCGATGGCCGAGTCGGCGCCCCGCCGCGCGAGCTGGGTGGCCAACTCGCTCTTGAGCGCGATGACCGACAGGTTGCGGCCCATCACGTCGTGCAGGTCGCGACTGAAACGCAGCCGCTCCTCCGCGACCGCGAGCCGCGACTGCGCCTCCTTGGCCTCGTCGAGCTCCCGCATCACGGCCAGGTACCAGGCGGTGCCACGCAGCGAGAACGCCCCGCACAAGCTGCCGAAGACCAGTACGAGGAAAGTGCCCAGGAGGCTCGGCCACGCCATGCCCGCCAGCGCGAAGGCGGCCAGCACCAGGGCGCTGACCACCAACGGGACGACCACCGCACGCCGCCGCGACACCGTCAGCGCGTACAGCCCCGAAAGGCTCGGCACGACCGCGAACAGCGCCAACGCAGGCGCGGCCGCATTCCCCGCCCAACCGCGGACGAGCATCACGACGAGGACAGCCGTCTCGAGGGCGAAGACCACCAGCACTGCGCCCAGCAGACGGCGCGGCGCCTCGGCACCGCCCAGATAGCAGTCCATGGCCACCCGCAGCCCGCGTACGCTCAGACCGCCCTGCACGAGCGCCAGCACGGCCACCGTGGCGCCGAGCGACATCGGCAGCCGGTCCTGGGAGATGTCGGCGAAGAACCCGGGCATGCCCCCCAAGTAGTAGATGGCCGGCGTCAGCAGCAGCAGCCAGCGCGTCGACATCTCGACCTGCGCCAGTCTGCTGCGCTTCTCCCAGTCGTGCCGCTTCTGCCGGCCCCAGCGGATCATCGACGACCGCCTCCTGTCCCCGTTCCGCCTCGCCTACGGTCCTCACACGGTACGTGCCGCCACGGGGCCAGGAGCTCCGTGGCGGCACGGGCTCCCCGCCCGCTGCCGGCCCTCCCCGTCCGCCGTCGGCGCCCGGAGCCGTGACCCTGCGGGCTCCGGGCGCCACGGAGGTCACCACCCAAGCCACCAGGCCCAGCGGGCTCAGCGCCGTGGCTCCCAGCGGAAGCGCTTGCGCAGCGCATAGGCGCCGAGCACCGTCCAGCCGACGGCGACCGCCAGCGCCCGCAGCGTCTCCATGCCGCTCAGCTGCTCCGTCCAGGCGCCCCGCAGCAGATCCGTCACCGGGGTCATCGGAAGCCAGCGGCAGATCTCCGCGAGCGTGTCGGGAAAGACCTCGAGCGGCACGAAGAGCCCCGAGCCGGCGAACGTCGCCAGCATCAGCGGCATCGGCGTGAGCTGGGCCAGCTCCGCGCTGCGGGTGACGGCGGCCGAAGCGGCGGCCAGCGCCACCATCATCAGCGTGCCCAGGAGCAGGCCGGCCACCAGCAGGTCGGGGCGGGAGGGCGCCCCCACCTCAAGCAGCAGCGCGCCGCCGATCAGCAGCACGGCCGACTGTATGAGCCCGATGGCGACGGAGGGCAGCGCCGCAGCGCCGAGGATCTCCATGTCGTTGGCCTCACCCGTGCGCAGCCGCTTGAGCACCAACTCCTCACGACGGGCGACATACACGCCCACGAGATTGCTGTAGACGGCGAACAGCAGCACCATCCCCACGGAGCCCGGCAGCACGGCCGTCCCCACCGAGAGCCCCGTGCCGGACAGGTCGGCCTGCTCGGCGGCCGTCTTGGTGGAGAACGTCAGAACGACCGGCAGCAGCAGTGCCACGAAGAGCGACGCCCTGTTGCGCACCAGCAGCGTCAGCTCAGCGCGCGCCAGCGCCCGTATACGACGCGGCGAAAGCGTGCTCGCCCGGCCGCCACCGGCCGGCTTCAGCGGACTGGTCGTCGTCGCGCTCGTCGTACTCATGCCCATACCCCCGTCACCGTGTCCGTGCTCATGTGTGCGCTCGTGTCCCCGTCGTCCTCCGGCCGGTGGCCCGCCTGGGCTATCTCCAAGAACGCCTCCTCCAGCGACGCGGACCGTGCCTGCAGGCTTTCCAGGCGTACGCCCGCCTCCCGTGCCCACAGCAGCAACTCCGTCAGCACCGGCTGGAGCTCGTGCGTACGTATCGAGACCCTGCGTCCGTCCACGGCCGCCGGAACACTCAGCGGAAGCTCCCTCGCGTGCACGTCGGCCGGCATCCGGAACGAGATCCGCGACGGCCGCTCCGCCACCACCTGCTCCGTCGTCCCCGCCGCCACGACCCGCCCGGCCTGCATGATCGCCAGCCGGTCGGCCAACTGCTCGGCCTCTTCCAGGTAGTGCGTCGTCAACAGCACCGTTGTGCCCTCGGCGCGCAACTCGCGCACCAACGCGGCCATGTCCCGGCGCCCCTCGGGGTCCATGCCGGTCGTCGGCTCGTCCAGGAAGAGCACCTCGGGCCGCCCGATCAGCGCCAACGCCAGGTCCAGGCGCCGCCGTTCACCGCCCGACAACTGCTTGACGCGGACGTCGCACCGCGTGCCCAGCCCGACCAGTTCGAGCACCTCGCGCGGCGGCCGCGCCTCACTGGTGACCCCCGCCCACATCGTCGCCGTCTCGACGACCGACAGCTCCGAGGGGAAGCCGCCCTCCTGCAACATGACGCCGGTGCGCGGCCGCACGTACGCACGCTGCGTGAACGGGTCGAAGCCCAGCACCCGCACCGTGCCCGCCGTCGGCCTCGCCAGCCCCTCCAGCACCTCCACCGTGGAGGTCTTGCCCGCACCGTTGGTGCCCAGCAGCGCGAATATCTCCCCCTCGCGTACAGAGAACGACACGCCGCGCACAGCCTCGAACCCGCTGCCCGACGTGCCCCCGCCCGCCGCCTCGTAGCGGCGCCTCAACCCTTCGACCTCTATCGCGTCCATATCCTCAGACTCCCGCCGGGACAGGACGGAATCGAGTGCGGACCGTCATGGGTGCTGATGACGAATGTCATCCGGAGCCGAGGCCATGCGGTGTGCGAGCCATGCGCAGGCGTTGCCACGTGAGGCATCGCCACGCGAGGTGCTGCCATGCGGGGCGTCGTGATGCGAGGTGTTGCCATGCGAGGTGTTGCCATGCGAAAGGGCCCCGGTCCGAAGACCGGGGCCCTTTCTGCGCTGAGCGGACGACGAGGCTCGAACTCGCGACCTCAACCTTGGCAAGGTTGCGCTCTACCAACTGAGCTACGTCCGCATGCCTCCACCCGGCTTTCACCGAGCGGCGCGACCACTACTCTACCTGATCGTTTCCGACCGGCAGTCCGTAACGGAGAGCGGGTGACAGGGATCGCACACTGCGCCTCCCTCTTGGAAAGAGGGCGCTCTACTACTGAGCTACACCCGCACGCTTGCCGGTTCCCCCCTTTCGGGGTTCCCCTCGCGGCGTGCCTTGACTCTATCCGATCACCCGCCCCCTCTGGCAAGTCGCCCACTCCACCCGCCACCTGACCGCCGTTCCGTCCCGGACGGAACGGTCGGGACCAGAGGCGAGGGGCCGCGCGGGAAGGGAGCCGCCACGCGTACGGCACCGAGCACGCCGGGAAGCCCCGCAACGGCTCGGAGCACCCCGCCCCGACGGCCCTCCCCCGAGCCGCTGCGTCGCCTCCACGCAGAGAGACCCCTCTGAGCCTCGCCCCGGCTGCCTCCACGAGCGACCCCTTCCGGGGTGGGCGGGGCCGGTCACGTGAGGGGAATGGTTCCGTGCCGGGCCGGCAGCCCGCCCAGCGCGGTCACACAGGGTGTGGCCTCGCACACGGAACGGGACTCCTGTGCGCCGCATCGGACACTTACCGGGTATGGCGCCGGGCGCGGACCTATCCGTCAGGCGAGGCGTGGCCCCAAGCGTCGGATCCGCTGCCCCGAGGGTGCGACCTCGGGCGCGGGAAGTGTGCCGGTACGCCGAGGTGCGGCGCCTCCCCCGCGAGGAGGGGCCCGACGCTCGGCTCGGCCGCCTCACAGGAACCCCGGCGCCGGGAGGGGCGGGGAGGGGAGGGGCACCGAGGCGCCGCTCCGGAAACGCGTAAGGGTCGACCGTCCCCAGACGACCGACCCACGACGTGCACCGCCGACGACCCGTATCCACACGCCCCGCCAGCACACGGCGCCGAACCGCACGGGCATGGGCATGGGCGCGGGCCCAGTCACCGCACGGGCCCGCAACCCCAAGGCCCCGTCCACACGGCCCCGCCACCCCACCGGGCTCCGTCACCGGACCGGTACGAGGCACCGGTACGAGGTACCGGCACGAAAGGCACCGCAACCAGACGGCACCGTAACCAGGCGGCACCGCAACCAGACGGCACCGTAACCAGGCGGCACCGTCAGCGCGCGGCGTGGAACGCCTCGTACACCTTCTTCGGGATGCGCCCTCGCGCGGGCACGTCGAAGCCGTTCGACTCGGCCCAGGCGCGGACCGCGCGCGGGTCGGGGTCGATGGAGGTGCGCCGGTAGGCCTTGCCGGACTTCGCCCGCTTGCGCCCTGCTTCGACGAAGGGGGCGAGCTCGGTGCGGAGCCGCTTCGCATTGTCGGGGTTCAGGTCGATCTCGTAGGTTTTGCCGTCGAGTCCGAAGGTGACCGTCTCCGCCGCTTCTCCGCCATCGATGTCATCGGAGAGCATCACCACTACGCGTTGTGCCACGGATATCGGTCCTTCCCTCAGGATCGCGAAAGGGGTCGCCCTGCTTTCCCCGGGAGTTGGCGACCGGGGCCCCGCCGTGCGGCGGGTGTGGGGGCGAGCCCGGATAGGAGACGGGTTCTTATTCAGCTGGAGGCTGTGCGCCGCCACTCGGCGACGAGTGTGCGCACAAAGGTCGCGGCCGGCACACAAACATTATGGCCCGGAATTCGGATCGGGTTCCGGTCGCAATCGGGACCCTACTTATTTCCGCTCGGTTTTTACAGTGCTTCGCGAAGTCCTGCCAGGATCGTCACGTGGATCTTCAGGAAGAGCCGGCGAAGAACCGGCGTGGAGCCCGCGAAGAACCGGCGTGGGGCCCGCGAAGAACCGACCCGGAGCCGGCGAAGAACCGGCGTGGGGCCGGCGGGGAACAGGGGAAGAAGCCCGGAGGCCCCCGTTCGGACTCCCGAGCGAACTCCCCGCATATCAACGCGCGTAGATTCTCGTGCCGGGTACGCTGGCCAGCGCAGCGCCCCGCTAAGCACTAGGAGTACCCGTGGCTCGCGTCGTCGTCGACGTCATGCTGAAGCCGGAGATTCTCGACCCCCAGGGACAGGCGGTGCAGCGTGCACTGCCTCGCCTGGGCTTCGAGGGGATCTCCGATGTCCGCCAGGGCAAGCGCTTCGAGCTCGAAGTGGAGGGCCCCGTCGACGGGAGCGCCCTCGCCCGCATCCGTGAACTGGCCGAGACGTTCCTGGCCAACACCGTGATCGAGGACTTCACGGTGAAGGTCAGGGAAACCGACGGCACCGAGCGCACCGTCGCCGGCACCGATGTCCCGTCCGAAGGAGCCCCGGCGTGACCACCCGTATCGGCGTCGTCACCTTTCCGGGTTCTCTCGACGACAGCGACGCGCGCCGCGCGATCGGCCTCGCGGGCGGTGACCCCGTCGCGCTGTGGCACCGCGACAAGGACCTGCACCAGGTCGACGCCGTGGTGCTGCCCGGCGGATTCAGTTACGGCGACTATCTGCGGTGCGGCGCAATTGCCCGCTTCTCGCCGGTCATGGCGACGGTGCTCGAACAGGCGAAGGCCGGAATGCCGGTGCTCGGCATCTGCAACGGTTTCCAGGTCCTGTGCGAATCCCACCTGCTGCCGGGCGCGTTGACGCGCAACGACCACCTGCACTTCGTCTGCCGTGACCAGCGTCTGCGCGTCGAGAGCGCGGACACCGCGTGGACGTCGGACTACGAGCGCGGCCAGGAGATCACCGTTCCGCTCAAGAACGGTGAGGGCGGCTACGTCGCCGACGAGCGGACCCTGGACGAACTGGAGGCCGAAGGTCGCGTGGCCTTCCGCTATCTGGGCGGCAACCCCAACGGCTCGCGCCGCGACATCGCCGGAATCACCAACGAGGCCGGGAACGTGGTCGGTCTCATGCCGCACCCCGAGCACGCCGTCGAGGCCCTGACGGGGCCGACGACCGACGGGCTCGGGTTCTTCACCTCGGCCGTCAAGAAGCTGGTCACCTCATGAGCGCCCCCCTGGACACCGTCAAGCACGCGGAAGAGACCCCGAAGGCCGGCCTTCCCTGGGCGGAACTCGGTCTCAAGGAGGACGAGTACGCCCGCATCCGCGACATCCTGGGCCGCCGCCCCACCGGCGCCGAGCTGGCGATGTACTCCGTGATGTGGTCCGAGCACTGCTCCTACAAGAGCAGCAAGGTCCATCTGCGGCAGTTCGGCGAGAAGGCGCCGACGGAGGGTCCCGGCGCCGAGGCGATGCTCGTCGGTATCGGTGAGCAGGCCGGTGTCGTGGACGTCGGCCAGGGCTACGCGGTCACCTTCAAGGTCGAGTCGCACAACCACCCCTCGTACGTGGAGCCGTACCAGGGCGCGGCCACCGGTATCGGCGGCATCGTCCGCGACATCATCGCCATGGGCGCCCGTCCGGTCGCCGTCATGGACCCGCTGCGCTTCGGTGCGGCCGACCACCCGGACACCAAGCGCGTCCTGCCGGGCGTCGTCGCGGGCATCGGCGGCTACGGCAACTGCCTCGGGCTGCCCAACATCGGCGGCGAGGTCGTCTTCGACGCCTGCTACCAGGGGAACCCGCTGGTCAACGCCCTGTGCGTGGGGGTGATGAAGCACGAGGACATCCACCTCGCGAAGGCCGCGGGCACCGGCAACAAGGTGATCCTCTACGGCGCCCGCACCGGCGGCGACGGCATCGGCGGTGCCTCCATCCTGGCCTCCGAGACCTTCGAGACCGCGTCCGACAGTGGCTCCGCCACGGGCAAGCCCTCCAAGCGTCCCGCCGTGCAGGTCGGCGACCCCTTTCAGGAGAAGCTGCTCATCGAGTGCACCCTGGAGGCCTTCCACGCCGGTCTCGTCGTCGGCATCCAGGACCTCGGTGCGGCAGGCCTGTCCTGTGCGACCAGTGAGCTGGCCTCCAACGGCTCCGGCGGCATGCGCGTCGAGCTGGACGACGTGCCGCTGCGCGACTCCTCGCTCTCGCCGGAGGAGATCCTGATGAGCGAGTCGCAGGAGCGCATGTGCGCCGTCGTCGAACCCGACAACGTGGAGCGCTTCCTCGCGATCTGCGAGAAGTGGGAGGTCACGGCCACCGTCGTCGGTGAGGTCACCGACGGCGACCGGCTGGAGATCTTCTGGCACGGCGAGAAGATCGTCGACGTCGACCCGAAGACCGTCGCCCACGAGGGCCCCGTCTACGAGCGTCCCTACGCCCGCCCCGACTGGCAGGACGACCTCCAGGCCGACGACCCGGCCAAGCTGCCCCGCCCCGCGGACGGCGACGAACTGCGCGCCGCGGCGCTCGCCCTGGTCTCGTCCCCGAACCAGGCCGCCAAGTCCTGGGTCACCGACCAGTACGACCGGTACGTGCTCGGGGACACCGTCCTCGCGCAGCCCGAGGACGGCGGCATGATCCGCATCGACGCCGGGACCGGTCTCGGCGTCGCCGTCTCCACCGACGGCAACAGCCGCTACGCCAAACTCGACCCGTACGAGGGAGCGCGGCTCGCGCTGGCCGAGTCGTACCGCAACGTGGCCGCCACCGGTGCGCGGCCGCTCGCCGTCACCGACTGCCTCAACTTCGGCTCCCCCGAGGACCCGGCGGCCATGTGGCAGTTCGCCGAGGCCACCCGCGGCCTCGCCGACGCCTGCCTGGAGCTGGGCACGCCGGTGACCGGCGGCAACGTCTCGCTCTACAACCAGACGGGCGAGGCCGCGATCCACCCCACGCCGGTCGTCGGTGTCCTCGGCGTCATCGACGACGTCGCGCGCCGCACCCCGATGGCGTTCCGCGAGGAGGGCCAGCTGATCTACCTGCTCGGGGAGACCCGCGAGGAGCTGGGCGGTTCGGCGTGGTCCCAGGTAGCTCACGGACACCTGGGCGGACGCCCGCCCCGGGTCGATCTGGAGCGGGAGCGGCTCCTGGCGGACATCCTCATCTCCGCGTCCCGCGACGGGATGGTGGACGCGGCCCACGACGTCTCCGACGGCGGTGTCGTCCAGGCCCTCGCCGAGTCCTGCCTCAAGGGCGGAAACGGTGCCCGCGTCGTGGTGCCCGACGGGCTCGACCCCTTCGTCTTCCTCTTCTCGGAGTCGCAGGGGCGGGCGCTGGTGGCTGTCCCGCGCAGCGAGGAGCTCCGCTTCGCTGACATGTGTGCGGTCCGCGGGCTGCCCGCGGCGCGGGTGGGCGTCGTCGACGGTGCGGCGCTGGAGGTGCAGGGCCAGTTCGCGCTTCCGCTGGACGAGCTGCGCCGTGCCCACGAGCGCTCCCTCCCGGAGCTGTTCGCCTGACAGCTGCCGACCTCGGGGCTCCGCCCCGCACCTCCACCGGCCTGCGAGGCCCGGGGCGTGCGGGCCGGGGCCCCCGGTCGTGGGGTACGCCCGCCCCGGTGGGTGCGGCACGCCCCGTGCGTGGAGCGGGGTACGCCCGTGCGTGGAGCGGGGTACGCCCGTGCGTGGGGCGGGGCACGTCCGTGCGTGGGGCGGGGCGCGCCCCGTGCGCCGGGCGCGGGACGAGCGCCCTCGGCGGAGGGGCTGCCCGCGCGGCGGGGCCGGGGCGGCTAGTCTCCCGAACATGCCGCCCACCCCCTCCGGAAGAGACCGGCGTACATACGACCCGAACCGCGTCCGCAGGGCCCTCATCCAGCAGGTGGAGGCCGTCACGGACGCCGCACACCGCCTGACTCCGGCTCAGCACGCCCTCCCGTCCGGGCTGCCCGGATGGGATGTACACCACCTCCTGGTGCACATCGCCCAGCAGATCGACGCGATCCCCCGCCAGCTGGGCAGGCCGGAGACGGACGTCTCCGACCCGCCGCCGTCCGCGCGGGCACCGCGGGCCCCACGGGCCGCGCCCGGCCTCCGCGCTCCGCAACCAGCGCAGGCAGCGCAGTCGTCGGAGCCAGCGCAGTCGTCGCAGCCAGCGCAGGTGTCGCTGTCCCGGTGGGCCCTGTCCACGGCGGCCTGCGCCGAGCGGTTGGACGCGGCGACGCGCGAGGAGGCGGCGGCCGTGGACGGTCCCGCCCGGGTGGGCCAGGCCGTCGCCGATCTGGAGCCGGTCATCGAGTCGGCGGTGCGGGAGGACCTGCTGGTCCCGCTGGAGGCCGGGACGATGCGGATGCTGGATTTCACGGTGTCCCGGCTGGTCGAGCTGGTGGTGCACAGCGACGATCTGGCGCGGGCCACCGGGGTCCGCGTCCCGTTGGACCGGCAGGCGACGGCGGCCACCGTCCGGGTGCTCGCGGACGCGCTGGCCGCCAAGGCGCCGGGTGGCGCCGTCGAGGTGCGGGTGCCGCCCTTCGCCGTCGTACAGGCGGTGGAGGGCCCCCGGCACACCCGCGGTACCCCGCCGAACGTGGTGGAGACCGACCCGTTGTCCTGGATCAGGCTGGCGACGGGCCGGCTGGCCTGGGGCGAGGCGCTGGAGGGCGGCCGGCTGCGGGCCGGTGGCGAGCGTTCCGACCTGTCCGGTGTGCTGCCCGTACTGGGGTGACGGGCGCACGGTCGGGCGGAGCGGGATGAGGGCGCAGTGGGGTATCTCACCAGCGTGCGGCCCTGTCCGGGTGGGGGCGCGGGGTCCTGAACGCCCGGGGAGCGGCCCGGAGGGGCGCTGCCGGCGCGTGTGCGGCTACGCGAAGCGGTGCGGCGGCTACCGTACGTCTCCGTCGGGGCGGTCGGCGGCGTGTGTGTGACGGTCCGCGCCTTCGCCGTCAAGACCCCTGCGGGCCACCGGCGCGTTCCCCGGTTCGGCGGAGTCCGGGTGCTGGCCTAGACTCGAAGACGTGCCACGTGGTGACGGAAAGCTCAGCCACGACCTCCTCCCCGGCGAGAAGGGCCCCCAGGACGCCTGCGGCGTCTTCGGTGTCTGGGCGCCCGGTGAAGAGGTCGCGAAGCTCACGTATTTCGGCCTGTACGCCCTGCAACACCGCGGTCAGGAGTCCGCGGGTATCGCGGTGAGCAACGGCTCCCAGATCCTGGTCTTCAAGGACATGGGCCTGGTCTCACAGGTCTTCGACGAAACTTCCCTAGGTTCTTTGCGCGGCCACATCGCGGTGGGTCACGCGCGCTACTCGACGACCGGCGCCTCGGTGTGGGAGAACGCCCAGCCGACCTTCCGCGCCACCGCTCACGGCTCGATCGCCCTGGGCCACAACGGCAACCTGGTCAACACAGCCCAGCTGGCGGAGCTGGTCGCCAAGCAGGCCTCGGCGGGCAACGGGCGCGCCACGCAGGTCGCGGCGACCAACGACACCGACCTGGTCACGGCCCTGTTGGCGGGCCAGACCGACGACGGGGGCAGGCCGCTCACCGTCGAGGAGGCGGCGCCGCTCGTGCTGCCCCAGGTGCGGGGCGCGTTCTCGATGGTCTTCATGGACGAGAACACGCTGTACGCGGCGCGGGACCCGCAGGGGGTCAGGCCGCTGGTCCTGGGCCGGCTGGAGCGCGGCTGGGTCGTGGCGAGTGAGACGTCGGCGCTCGACATCGTCGGCGCCAGCTTCATCCGGGAGATCGAGCCGGGCGAGCTCGTCGCCATCGACGCGGACGGGCTGCGCAGTTCACGTTTTGCTGAGGCGAAGCCGCGGGGCTGTGTTTTCGAGTACGTCTACCTGGCGCGCCCCGACACGGACATCGCGGGCCGCAACGTCTACCTCTCGCGCGTCGAGATGGGCCGCAAGCTGGCGGCCGAGGCCCCGGCCGATGCCGACCTGGTGATAGCGACACCGGAGTCGGGCACGCCGGCGGCGGTCGGTTACGCCGAGGCGAGCGGGATCCCGTACGGCTCGGGGCTGGTCAAGAACTCCTACGTGGGCCGCACCTTCATCCAGCCCTCGCAGACGATCCGGCAGCTGGGTATCCGGCTCAAGCTGAATCCGCTCAAGGAGGTCATCCGCGGCAAGCGGCTGGTCGTCGTGGACGACTCGATCGTGCGCGGCAACACCCAGCGCGCGCTGGTGCGGATGCTGCGCGAGGCCGGGGCGGCCGAGGTGCACGTGCGGATCTCCTCGCCGCCGATCAAGTGGCCGTGCTTCTTCGGTATCGACTTCGCGACCAGGGCCGAGCTGATCGCCAACGGGCTGTCGACCGAGGAGATCGGCACGTCGCTGGGTGCCGACTCGCTCGCCTACATCTCGATCGACGGCATGACCGACGCGACGACCATCCCCAAGCGGGAGCTGTGCCGGGCGTGTTTCGACGGGGAGTATCCGATGGAGCTTCCCGAGCCCGAACTGCTCGGCAAGCACCTGCTGGAGGCGGAGGCCTCGGCCGATGTCGACGGCGTCGGCACGCTCGCCTCCGGCGTGGGCGCGGCGGACGCCCTCAAGCGCCCGTAGGCCTTGCGCCCCGGCCCTCCCCCGGACTCCGTCCGGGGGACCCCACCTCCACCGCTTCCCCAGTGGCTCCGCCCCCGGACCCCCGGTCCGCAAGCTCCCCCGGACTTCGTCCGGGAGGCGCCTCCAGGCAGGCCGCGTTTCAGCCTGCCCCCAGCCTCCGGCCGGGAGGTGCCCCCAGGGGCTTGAGGGCGCGCGAAACGGCTGGGGGATGCGAGCCACTCCCACGCGGAAACGGTGGAAGTGGGGGTCCCCGGACGGAGCCCGGGGGAGGGCCGGGGGCCACGCACCACGCCAGCCCCCCTGCACATAAAGGACGTACACGGACCGATGACAAACACTGAAGGCGCCAGCTACGCCGACGCCGGGGTCGACATCGAGGCGGGCGACCGCGCGGTGACGCTGATGAAGGAGTGGGTCGCCAGGACCCAGCGACCCGAGTCGGTCGGCTCGCTGGGCGGCTTCGCCGGGCTCTTCGACGCGTCGCGACTCAAGGAGTACGCCCGCCCGCTGCTGGCCTCGGCCACGGACGGGGTGGGCACCAAGGTGGCGCTGGCGCAGCGGATGGACGTGCACGACACGATCGGGCACGACCTGGTGGCGATGGTCGTGGACGACCTGGTGGTCTGCGGCGCCGAGCCGCTGTTCATGACGGACTACATCTGCGTGGGCAAGGTCGTTCCCGAGCGGGTGGCCCAGATCGTGAAGGGGATCGCCGAGGGGTGCGTGCTGGCCGGCTGCTCGCTGGTGGGCGGCGAGACGGCGGAGCATCCGGGGCTGCTCGGCCCCGACGAGTACGACGTGGCGGGCGCGGGCACGGGCGTGGTGGAGGCCGACGCCGTGCTGGGCCCGGATCGTATCCGTTCGGGGGACGCGGTGGTGGCGATGGCGTCCTCGGGTCTTCACTCGAACGGGTACTCGCTGGTGCGGCACGTGGTGTTCGACCGGGCGGGCTGGACGCTGGAGCGCCAGGTGCCGGAGTTCGGACGCACGCTCGGCGAGGAGCTGCTGGAGCCCACGAAGATCTACTCGCTGGACTGCCTGGAGCTCGCCCGGACGAGTGAGGTGCACGCGTTCTCGCACGTGACGGGCGGCGGGCTGGCCAGCAATCTGGCCCGTGTGGTGCCCGAGGGACTGCACGCGCGGGTGGACAGGGCGACGTGGGCGCCCGGGGCGGTCTTCGACGTGGTCGGCGGCGCGGGGAAGGTCGCGCGGGCCGAGCTGGAGAAGACGCTGAACATGGGCGTCGGCATGATCGCCGTCGTACCGCAGGGGTCGGTCGACGCGACGCTGGCGACGCTGGGCGACCGCGGTGTGGACGCATGGGTCGCCGGCGAGATCTCCGAGCGGGGTGACCGCGAGGAGGCCGTCACACTGACGGGTGACTATGCGCGCTGACGTCGGCGCGGCACGTCAGAACCCGGTCCGGCGGGAGCCGGACCGGGCCTGTACCGGTGATGAACGTCAGGCGCCGCGGCGCTTCGACTGGTGGTCGGACGACTCCGGCGAACCGTTGTCGTCCTCCTCCTGGTCGTCATACAGATCCGCGTACTGTGCGTACGGGTCTTGCTCATCGTCTTCGAAAGGGTCGCCGTTCGGCGACTCGTTCGATGTCGATGCGCCCAGCTCCTCGGCCAGGCGCGAGAGGTCTGTCCCGCCAGTGTTGTACTTCAGCTGGCGGGCGACCTTCGTCTGCTTGGCCTTGGCCCGGCCGCGCCCCATGGCTCGACCCCCTCAACGACGGGGCTCGACGGCCCCAGAGTCTTGACACGCGTTCATGGTTCATAGCGGCCTCTCGAGGGAGAGACCGGTGCTCAGGGCTTCAACGGTACCTGCTTCCGCCGCCGTACGGTACGTCGCCCGCACGACACGGCCGCCGTCCGACGCGCCCGTTGACCGTCCTGGTGCTGGTCAGTGCTGATTTTACCTTCCTGTAGCGGAGAGACCCGCCGCGGGGTGGTGAGACCACTGTCACGGATCTCTCCGCCGCTGTTCACGCGGTGCCGAGCGGCTGCTTACCGAGCCGTCACAGCCCCATGCGCTGCTCGGCGAGCCGGTCGGCGGCGGCCGCCGGCGGCACGCCGTCCGCCGCGGCGCGCTCGAAGATCGACGTCGTGGTGTCGAGGATCTGCGCCGCCTTTGCCTTCGCGCGTGTGAAGTCGAAGCCGTTGAACTCGTCGGCGACCTGGATCACGCCGCCCGCGTTCACCACATAGTCGGGCGCGTAGAGGATGCCGCGGTCGGCCAGGTCCTTCTCCACCCCGGGGTGGGCGAGCTGGTTGTTGGCGGCCCCGCACACGATCCTGGCGCTCAGCGCCGCGACGGTCTCGTCGTCCAGCGCACCGCCGAGGGCGCAGGGCGCGTACACGTCCAGACCCTCGGTGCCCAGCAGGTCCCGGGTGTCGGCGACGGCGGTCAGCGGCGCGCCGGGGTGGGCCGCCAGCACCGCGCGCACGGACTCCTCGCGCACGTCCGTGACCACGACCCGGGCGCCGTCCTGCAGCAGGTGGTCGACCAGGTGCCTGCCCACCTTGCCGACCCCGGCGACGCCGACGAGCCTGCCGCGCAGCGTGGGGGCGCCCCACAGGTGCTGGGCGCTGGCCCGCATCCCCTGGAAGACGCCGAAGGCGGTGAGCACGGAGGAGTCGCCCGCGCCCCCGTTCTCCGGCGAGCGGCCCGTGGTCCAGCGGCACTCCCGGGCCACCACGTCCATGTCCTGCACGTAGGTGCCCACGTCGCACGCCGTGACGTAGCGGCCGCCCAGCGAGGCGACGAAGCGCCCGTAGGCGCGCAGCAGTGCCTCGCTCTTGAGCTGCTCGGGGTCGCCGATGATCACGGCCTTGCCGCCGCCGTGGTCGAGCCCGGCCAGCGCGTTCTTGTACGACATGCCGCGCGCGAGGTTGAGCGCGTCGAGCACCGCGGACTGCTCGGGATCGGCCGAGCCCGCGTAGGCGTGGAAGCGGGTGCCGCCCAGGGCGGGGCCGAGCGCGGTGGAGTGCAGCGCGATGACGGCCTTGAGCCCGCTGGGACGGTCCTGGCAGAGCAGCACCTGCTCGTGGCCGCCCTGGTCGGAGTGGAAGAGAGCGGCGGTGACCGGGTTCCCCGCGGGGAGGCCGGCCGGAACGCTTGCAGAAGGTGATACCTCGATCACGGTAGTGACTCCTGGAATCGCGTCGTAGCCCCTCGCACGGGGGCCGCTTGTGGCGGTGGGTGCCCTGCGGGGGCCGGTCCGCAAGCAGCGTACGACCCCCGCGCCCCGGGCACGTTGCGGTCCCACGATCGGGGTAGTCAACTGTCTTCCAGGTTCGTTCCCCAACGCATCCGGGCCGCTCACCAGGGGCCGGACGGTTGCGTCAGAGCTTGGAGGCAGTGCGTGGCTGAGAAAGCCCCGGTCATCGTCCCGTACGCGGCGTACCTGCGGGTCTATGAACCGCTGGCAGCCTTTCCCGAGCCGGAGCGCTCGCACTGGATCGCGTATGCGAAGGAGGAGCGCTTTCCCACTGCGCAGGACGAAATCCGCCGCGCCCTGGCCGACTTGGTGCCGGTGCCGCCGGTGGTGGTGCCGGTGCGGGAGAGCGCCGAGGCGTTCGTGACGGATGTGGACGGCGTGACCTGTGTGTGTCCCTGGCGCACCCGGCTGCGCGGCTGGCAGGCGCTCAGCGCCCTGACCCAGGCCGCGGGCAACCGCGAACTCGACCTGCCGCAGACGGTGCTGGACGCCGCGCTGCCGCCGGTCGTGCGCCGGCAGGCCGTGGCCGACTACGAACAGTGGCGGGAGGGCAACCCGGACGCCCGCCCCTGGATCCGCACCGCGCTGTGGCACGTGCCCGTGCGGTGGTTCGTTCTTTTCGTCGACGAAGAAAGGGAGTTTGCGAAGCCGGAATCGGGTCAGGAGAGCGGACAGCAGTTCGTTCTCCGCTATCGCACTCCCATGGTGGAGGCGAGGCGTCGTCTCGCCCGCGGCCTGAAGGTGCTCCGCGAAGAGCTGGAGGAGGGGCCGCTCGTCGACGGGCTGATCGACGTGGGCCGCTGGCTGGAGGAGTTCCATCCGCGGTCCCTCGTCGAGCTGGACTACGGCGGGCTGGCCCACGCGATCCCCGAGGAGCAGCTCGCGGGTGACCACTCCGCCGCCGACGTCGCGGAGGGCCTGACCGCACTGCGCGCCGGCGACGGTGAGCGGGCGGGTGCGGCGTACGAACGGCTGACGGAGCGCTGGAGGGCGGTCCGGCAGCTCCAGTACGCGAACTGAGGCGCCACCCACCCCGCCGCACAGGGGGAGGGCTGTCACCTGGCCCTCTCCCGGCGCCGGCCGGGAGCCCGCGCAGGCGGGGGGAGGAGTGGGACCTACGTCCCGAACCGGGTCTTTGCCTCAAGCGTGATGGATTGCACTTAAACGGGTCTTGCTCTCAGAGCTACCCCTCGTGTCAAAATAGGACAAGGAGTTCGCACGGGACTCCTTCCGCCCAACTATGGGTGGATACATCGGTATTGCGCTCCTTGGTGGGTCTGGTGACCCCTGCTCCCGTTGTGACTGATTGTCATGGTGGGATGACTGTCCGCTATGGGACGGTCCATCGGCTTCCGCCGAGGTTGAACACCTGAGAGGGCAATTCCATCGGTTTGGCCGACGTGGCTGGACAGATGGTGTAGTTGTAGTGCCGAGGACAAGCCGTTCGTCCTATAACCGACTCGGCTCGCGTCCGCCATATCGGGCAACGCGGGTCAAGGTGCAGAATTTAGAGGAAAGAACCGTGATGGTTCGGTTCTCCCGAGGAGGCCGCTCATGACCGCTCGCACCCCTGATGCCGAGCCGCTGTTGACCCCGGCTGAGGTTGCCACGATGTTCCGCGTGGACCCGAAGACGGTCACGCGCTGGGCAAAGGCGGGCAAGCTCACGTCCATCCGCACGCTCGGAGGACACCGCCGCTACCGCGAGGCGGAGGTTCGCGCCCTGCTGGCGGGTATCCCGCAGCAGCGCAGCGAGGCCTGATCAGGCTTCTGACCAGGCACGACAGCACCGCATAAGGGCATTTTTCGGGGCCCCCTCCCCGAAGCACCGCCCGTCAGCACCACCAGCACCACCAGCACCACCAGGCACATCAGGCCAGGCCGCTGCCCCAACAGCGCTTCGCCGTCGATCGCGCTGGACTCCGCCGGGTCCAGCGCGATCTTTTTTGTGCCACCGCACGCGCTCCCGTTGGGGGTTGGTGCGCGCCGCTGAGCGGTTTTGGGGCCGCCTGTGCGGGCACCGGCGAGGCCGCCCGTGAGGGTTTCCGAAGCGGCGAACCGCCCACGGGTGGGGAGATAGTGCAATTGCACATATTAAATTGAGGGCGTCTGAGGGTGCCTCATGTTCCCGATGAGTACGGCGAAGTTGAGTGACACCCGCCACACCGGGCGGGTCTTGAGATGATCGGCGCCCGTGCGATATTGCGCCAACAGGGCGGTGGGACCCGTCACTTGCCCCCGCGGCGGACCGTGCGCGGGGAGGTCAGCGCCAGGCGCAGCAGCCGGTGGCAGTGCGGGCAGTGCCGGGTCGCGTGCCGCCGGCGCCCCGCGCCGGCCAGATGCGCCCGTAGCAGCGCGCGGGCCTCCCGCCGGGCCGCGTCGCCGAACCCCGCCGCCATCACCGTCACCTCCACGGCTAGGAGTACCCACCCGGCAGGTGGCCGTCAACACGGATGACTCTTTCGGCTACGGACGATCCCGCGGCCCCGCCGGGCATCTTGAGGGTGCGCGGCCCGGGAGGGCGGGGTGGTGGCGGGAGGCGTGGAGCACCGCGAAAGGGAGGTGGAGCACCGCGAAAGGGAGGTGGAGCGCCGCGAAAGGTGTCGGGGGTGCGGGCAGCGAGAAAAGGGCCCGGGTAACCATCGTTACCCGGGCCCTTCGGTAGTGCGGTCCTGACGGGATTTGAACCCGCGGCCTCCACCTTGACAGGGTGGCGAGCACTCCAAACTGCTCCACAGGACCTCGCGAGATGGAACTCTACAGCAGGCCTGCCCCGCGAAGCGAACTCACTCACTGCGCACAAACGCTCACGGAGCGGCGGCATCCACCGCCTTCACGATCCGCTTGTCCGAGACGGGATAGGCGGTGCCGAGAGCGTGCGCGAAGTAGCTGACGCGCAGCTCCTCGAGCATCCAGCGGATGTCCCGCGCCGCCTGCGGCACCGGGCGGCCCGGCGGGAACTGCTCCAGCAGCCACAGGTACTCGTCCCGCATCTCGTGCACCTTGGCCATCCGGGTGCGGTCCCGTTCGACGTGGTGCGGGAGTTGCTGGAGACGCCGGTCGGCGGCGACGAGGTAGCGCATCAGGTCGGACAGCCGCCCGGCGCCGTGCTCGGTCACGAAACCGGGCTTGACCAGGCCGGCGAGCTGCCCGCGCACGTCGGCGACCGAGTCGGCCAGTACGGGGCTGGTCGTCGCCCGCAGCCGCCCCTCGCACGAGTGCCAGGCCGCCAGCACCTCCTGCACTTGGCGGACCGTGCGCAGCGTGGCGTCGACCAGGTCGGCCCGTACGGCGTCGAAGAGCTTGCGGAAGGACTCCTCGTCCCAGGCGGGGCCGCCGCGCCCGGCGACCAGCTGGTCGACGGTCGCCGCGACGCAGTCCTCGAACAGGGCCTGCACGCTGCCGTGGGGGGAGCGGGAGAGCGCCAGCTTCTGCCGGTTGTCCAGCTTCGACTGCGCGAACTTCGCCGGGTCGGAGGGGAGGTTGAGCAGGATGAGGCGCCTGGTGCCGCGCCACATGGCGGTGCGCTGCTCCGCCTCCGTGTCGTAGAGCCGCACCCCGACCGAGGCGCCCTCGTCCGCGAGCGCCGGATACGCCTTGACCGGCTGGCCCGCGCGCCGCGTCTCGAACGTGCGCGGCAGGCTGCCCAGCGTCCAGCTCGTCAGCCCCGAGCGCTGGAAGGAGGGGGCAGGCGCGGCGGCTGCCGCCTCCGCGCCGTCCTGCGGGCCCCCCGGCGTCCCCCCGGCCCCCTGAGCGGCCTTTCGGGCCTTCTTGTGCGCGGCCCGCGCCGAGGAGTCGAACGCCTTGGAGAGCGCCGTCTGCGTCTGCGACCTGAGCTGCACCTGGAGCCGTTCGACGTCCTTGCTCTCCGCCAGCTTGCGGCGCCGCTCGTCCGTCACCCGGAAGGTGACCTTCAGGTGGTCGGGGACTTTCGACCAGTCGAAGTCCTGGGCCGCGACCGGCACCCCGACCATCCGCTTGAGCTCCCGCGCCAGCGTGTACGCCAGCGGCTCCTGCCCCGGCACCGCCCGGCGCAGGAACTCCTTGGCGAAGTTCGGCGCGGGCACGTAGTGGCGGCGGATCGCCTTGGGCAGGGACCGGATCAGCTCGGTGACCAGGTCCTCGCGCAGTCCCGGGATCTGCCAGTCGAAGCCCTCCGCGGTGACCTGGTTGAGCACCTGGAGCGGCACGTGGACGGTCACACCGTCGGCGTCCGCGCCCGGCTCGAACTGGTAGGTCACCGGGAGCGCCAGGCCGCCCTGCCGCCACACGTCCGGGTAGTCGGAGGCGGAGATCTCCTCGGCGCGGTCGCTGATGAGCATCGACTTCTCGAAGTTGAGCAGGTCGGGCTCGTCGCGCCGCTTCTTCTTCCACCACGCGTCGAAGTGCGCGCCCGAGACGACGTGTTCGGGCACGCGCTGGTCGTAGAAGTCGTACAGCGTCTCGTCGTCGACGAGGATGCCGCGGCGCCGCGCCCGGTGCTCCAGCTCCTCCACCTCGTCGAGCAGCTTGCGGTTGTCGTGGAAGAACTGGTGGTGGGTACGCCAGTCGCCCTCCACCAGCGCGTTGCGCAGGAACAGGTCCCGCGAGGTCTCCGCGTCGATCCGGCCGTAGTTGACCTTCCGCTGCGCGACGATCGGCACCCCGTACAGCGTCACCCGCTCGTACGCCACCACCGCCGCCTGCTTCTGTTCCCAGTGCGGCTCGCTGTAGGTGCGCTTGACCAGGTGCTGGGCCAGCGGCTCGATCCACTCGGGGTCGATCCTCGCGTTGACCCGCGCCCACAGCCGCGACGTCTCCACCAGCTCGGCCGACATCACCCAGCGCGGCGGCTTCTTGAACAGCGCGGAGCCGGGGAAGACCGCGAACTTGGCGCTGCGCGCACCCAGGTACTCGTTCTTCTCGGTGTCCTTGAGGCCGATGTGCGACAACAGCCCGGCCAGCAGCGACTGGTGCACGGCGTCCGGCGACGGCTCGCTGCCGCCAGAGCCGCCAGAGCCGCCAGAGCCGCCAGAGCCGTCAGAGCCGTCCGAGTCGCCGCGGCCGCCCGGCTCGGCCAGCCGGATCTTCATCGTTCTCGCGACCTGGCGCAGCTGGCTGTAGATGTCCTGCCACTCGCGTATGCGCAGGTAGTTGAGGAACTCGGACTTGCACAGCCGGCGGAAGGCGGACGAGGACAGCTCCCGCTGCTGCTCCCGCACATAGCGCCACAGGTTCAGATACGCGAGGAAGTCGCTCGTCTCGTCCTTGAAGCGGGCGTGCTGCTGGTCGGCCTGCTGCTGCTTGTCGGCGGGGCGTTCGCGCGGGTCCTGGATGGAGAGCGCCGCCGCGATCACCATGACCTCGTGCGCACAGCCGTTCCTGTCGGCCTCCAGCACCATGCGGGCCAGCCGCGGATCGACGGGCAGCTGGGCGAGGCTGCGGCCCATCCTCGTCAGCTTCCGCACCTGCGTCTGCTGGGCCTGCTGTGTTTGCTGGGCCTTCCGCGTCTGCTGGGCCTGCTGAGACTCGTGGTTCTCCTGCGGCTCCTGTGTCCGCTGCGCCTGCCGGGTCTCCAGCGCGCCCAGCTCCTCCAGCAGCTGCACGCCCGCCTTGATGGAACGGTGGTCCGGAGGGTCGATGAAGGGAAACTTCTCGATGTCCCCGAGCCCGGCGGCCGTCATCTGGAGAATCACCGAGGCCAGGTTGGTGCGCAGGATCTCCGGATCGGTGAACTCCGGCCGGGAGAGGAAGTCCTCCTCCGAGTACAGCCGGATGCAGATGCCCTCGGACGTACGGCCCGAACGCCCCTTGCGCTGGTTGGCGCTCGCCTGGCTGACCGGCTCGATCGGCAGCCGCTGCACCTTCGTACGGTGGCTGTAGCGCGAGATACGGGCGGTCCCCGGGTCGATGACGTACTTGATGCCGGGCACCGTCAGCGACGTCTCCGCCACGTTGGTCGCCAGCACGACGCGGCGGCCTGAGTGCGCCTGGAAGACCCGGTGCTGCTCCTGGTGCGACAGCCGCGCGAACAGGGGCAGGATCTCCACGTCGGCGCGGCCCGGCTGATGGCCCTGGACCCGTCTGAACTTCTTCTCCAGCGCGTCCGCCGTGTCGCGGATCTCCCGCTCCCCCGAGAGGAACACCAGGATGTCGCCGGGGCCCTCGGCGTGCAGCTCGTCCACCGCGTCCGAGATCGCGGTGACCTGGTCGCGGTCCGGAGCCTCGGAGTCCTCCTCCAGAAGCGGCCGGTAGCGCACCTCCACGGGATAGGTCCGCCCGCTGACCTCCACGATCGGGGCGTCCCCGAAGTGCCGGGAAAAACGCTCGGGATCAATCGTCGCCGAGGTGATGATCACCTTCAGGTCCGGCCGCTTCGGCAGCAGCTGCGCCAGGTACCCCAGCAGGAAGTCGATGTTGAGCGAGCGTTCGTGCGCCTCGTCGATGATGAGCGTGTCGTACTGGCGCAGCTCGCGGTCCTGCTGGATCTCCGCCAGCAGGATGCCGTCCGTCATCAGCTTGACCAGCGTGTGGTCCTTCACCTGGTCGGTGAAGCGCACCTTCCAGCCGACGGCCTCGCCCAGCTGCGACCCCAGCTCCTCGGCCACCCGCTCGGCGACCGTACGCGCCGCGATCCGGCGTGGCTGCGTGTGACCGATCACCCCGTGGATGCCGCGGCCCAGCTCCATGCAGATCTTCGGGATCTGCGTCGTCTTGCCCGAGCCCGTCTCGCCCGCCACGATCACCACCTGGTGGTCGCGGACGGCCTCGAGGATCGCGTCCTTCTTCTGGCTGACCGGCAGCTGCTCGGGATAGGTGATCCGCGGGACCGCCTCGCGGCGGGCGGCCACCCGCAGCTCGGAGGCGTCCATCGCGGCGGAGATCTCCGCGAGGACGGCCGCGCGGGCCTCCCCCTTGCGGATCTTCCGGGCACCCGCCAGCCGGCGGGCCAGCCGGTGCTGGTCGCCGAGCATGAGAGCGGGGAGGCGAGCCGTCAGCTCGTGCGGGCTCGCCGCCTGCTGCGGTGCTGTCCGCTGCGGCGCCTGCCGCCGTGCCGCCTGCTGCGGTGCCGTCTGCTGCCGTGCCGCCGGCTCGTGCGGGGAGGGAGTGGGAGTCGACATACCGTGCCCCAGGATCTCACCCCCGGGGACGGTATGGCGAACAGTTTGCCCGCGGCACGGGGATCAGGTAGGCGGGGCCCGGCGTGCGGACCCCCGGCAGGCGCCGTGCGGCGCCGGTGACGCACCGGGCCGGTCACCGGGCCGGTACCGGCCTGCGGGGGAGCGGCACCGTTAGGGTGGGCGGCATGAGAGGTGGCGGGCAGACAGCACGGGCGCGGCAGGTCGCCGCCGTGCTCGGCGGCCCCCTGCTCGTCCTGATGGCCGCACTGCTGCTCGGACTGTGCGGGCCGGCTTCCGCGTCGGCCGGTGCGGCCCCCACGACGGCCTCCACGCCGGTGTCGGCACCGGCGTCGTCACCGGCGTCGTCGCCGGTGACGTACTCGTCCTCGTCCTCGGTCCCGGCTCCCGCCCCCTCCGTGGCGCCGCGTTCCGGGCCGGTCTCGTACGACTACGACCCACCGCGCCGCCCCGCGGGGTTTGACGATCACCTCGTCGCGGACGACGCGGGCTCCTCGCGCTGCCACAAGTCGCGGGGCGAGGGCGGCGGGCTTCCGGCCGCTCCCTCGGCGGCCGCGCAGCAGACACTTCCCCTCGCGCTCCCTGTCTGCCCCACCCCCGAGTCGCACGCCGCGATCGGGGCGGCGCACGAGCGGCCCCCCGTGCGCGGTCCCGCTCCCGCACCACCCCCCACCCCCGTCGAACTCTCCGTCCTGCGCGTGTAGAGGCGCCGGCCGACGCCGAGCGCCCGTACCCGGACACCTCCGCGAGAAGCGCTCCGTCGGCCCGAACGCGCCCCTGTGCCACTCCATGTGTCACTCCGCGTAACCGACAGGAGACGTATCCATGGTTCCGCTCGCTCTGCGCGCGGCCGCGTCCTGGCCCGCGCGACGCTGGGGTGTGGCGGCCGCTGCCGCCGCGCTGACCGCGCTCGTCGTGGGAGTGCCCACGGCCGCCATCCCGACACCGCTGTTCAGCCGCGCCGTCGCCACCCCGTGGTGGGCCTGGCCGACGCTCGCCCTGACCGCGCTCCTCGCGGGGCTGCTGCTGGCGACGTATGTCCGCGCGCCGGCATCTGCGGCCTCCGCCGAGGAGGCCGCTACCCGGTGGTCCTCCACCCGGCGGTCCTCCACCCGTCTGGGCACGGTCGGTGGGGCGCTGAGCTTCTTCGCCGTCGGCTGCCCCGTCTGCAACAAGCTGGTGCTGCTCGCGCTCGGGACCTCCGGCGCGCTCACCGTCTGGCAGCCGCTGCAACCGGTGCTGGCCCTCGCGTCGTTGACGCTGCTCGCCGTGGCGACGGTACGGCGGCTGGCGGGCGAGGCCGCCTGCCCGGTCGCGCCCGCCGCCTGAGCGCCCGTCCCTTCGCCCCTTCCTCAGCCTCCCTCCAGGAGTTCCCCCATGCCTTCCACGAAGCCCCCGTCCAAGCCCGCCCCCAAGTCCTCCTCCTCGACCTCCTCGGCCTCTGCGGCCTCTTCGGCCCCCTCCTCCGCCCGTTCCCGCAAGGGCATCGTCATCGGCGCCCTGGTCGCCGTCGCCGCGCTGCTGGCCGGATGGCTGTCGCAGTACGTGACCGGCGACGGATCCGCAGGGCCGGGCGGGGGCGGCTCCGAGAAGAGCAACACCGCCGTCGACAAGGGCCGGTCCGACAACACGGCCGCCGGAGACCCCGCGCTGATGAAGCTCGCGCGCCGGGACGCCGACGACCCCTTCGCGCGCGGTGACGCCGACGCCCCCGTCGTGATGATCGAGTACGCCGACTTCGGCTGCTCGTTCTGCGGAAAGTTCGCCCGCGACACGGAACCGGAACTGGTCGACAAGTACGTCGAGAAGGGGCTGCTGCGCATCGAGTGGCGCAACTTCCCCGTCTTCGGCAAGGGCTCAGAGCGGGCCGCCCTCGCCAGCTACGCGGCGGGTGAGCAGGGCCGGTTCTGGCAGTTCTACGACGCCGTCTATGCCGACAAGGGCAACGAGAAGAACGACTTCACCGACGCGCACCTGCACGAGATCGCCGAACAGGCGGGCGTCGAGGACCTCGACCGCTTCGACCGCGACCGCGCAGGCGAGGCCGCACGGAAACTGCTCGACAAGGACCGCACCGAGGCGTACTCGCTCGGCGCCAGCGCCACGCCCGCCTTCCTCGTCAACGGACAGCCCATCGCGGGCGCCCAGCCCGACGAGGTGTTCACCGACGCGATCGAGCGTGCCGCGGCGGCGGCGAAGAAGGACGGTGCCGGCACGAAGGGCGGCACCGGCCCGAAGGGCGGCACCGGCAAGGGGGCGGAGCAGGACTGATGGACGTCGGATACCTGGCCGCCTTCCTCGGCGGCCTCCTCGCCCTGCTCAGCCCGTGCAGCGCCCTCCTGCTGCCCGCCTTCTTCGCGTACTCGATCGACTCGAAGGGCAGACTGCTCGCCCGCACCGGCATCTTCTACCTGGGCCTCGCCACGACGCTGGTGCCGCTGGGCGCCGCGGGCTCGTACGCGGGACGGCTCTTCTACGGCCACCGCGATCTGCTCGTCTCGACGGGCGGCTGGCTGATCATCGCGCTCGGTGTCGCACAGCTCGTGGGGCTCGGATTCGCCCCGCGCCGCCTCGCGGAGGCCTCGGGCCGCATCCGGCCGACCACCGCGCTGTCCGTCTACGCCCTCGGCGCGGTCTACGGACTGGCCGGATTCTGCGCCGGGCCGATCCTCGGCAGCGTGCTGACGGTCGCCGCCGTGAGCGGTAACCCCGTCTACGGCGGGATGCTGCTGGCGGTGTACGCGCTGGGCATGGCCGTCCCCCTGTTCCTGCTCGCGCTGCTGTGGGACCGCTTCGAACTGGGGCGGCGACGGTGGCTGCGCGGGCGGGAGATCGCTCTCGGCGGCCGGTTCCGGCTGCACACCACCTCGCTGCTCTCCGGTCTCTTCTTCGTCCTGCTGGGCGTCCTCTTCCTCGTCTTCGACGGGGCGGCCGGACTCCCCGGGCTGACCGACGTGGACGGTGCCTTCGCGGCGGAGAACTGGGCCAGGCGGGTGGGAGACGCGGTGCCGGACGCGGTGCTGCTCGCCGTGCTGGCCGGGGTGGTGTGCGCCGCCGCGCTCGTCGGCGTCCTGCGCGGACGCCGACGGAACCGGGGTCGCCTGACCCCGGCCCCGGATCCGACGCCCGGGACTGCCCCCGGCCCGGGGTCGGCTTCCGCCCCCGACCCCGGCCCGGGGTCGGGTTCTGCCTCGGACCCCGGCGCGGGATCGGCCTCGGCCTCGGACCCCGGCCCGGGGCCGGGTTCGGCCTCGGACCCCGGCGCGGGTTCGGCTTCCGCCTCGGACCCCGGCCCGGGGCCGGCTTCCGCCCCGGACTCCGGCGCGGGGTCGGGTTCGGCCTCGGACCCCGGCGCGGGTTCGGGTTCTGCCTCGGACCCCGGCCCGGGGTCGGCTTCGGCCTCGGACCCCGGCGCGGGTTCGGCTTCTGCCTCGGACCCCGGCGCGGGGTCGGGTTCGGGCTCGGGGTCGGCTTCCGGCCCGGGGGCGGGGTCGGGTTCGGACCCCGGCCCGAAGGCGGCTGCTAGCTCCGGTTCCGGCCCCGACGTGGGCCCTGCGGACGCGTCCGCAGGCGCGTGCGCCGGCGTGGACGTGAACTCGGACACCCGCGCCGGCACCTGACCCCGGGCTCGGATCCGACGCCCGGGCTGTCCCCGGCCCCGGGGGCGGGGGCGGCCTCGGGCTCGGCCCCGGGGTCGGTTCGGCCCCCGGCCTGGGGACGGGGTCGGGTTCGGCTTCCGGCCCGGGGGCGGGGTCAGGTTCGGCCCCCGGCCCGGAGGCGGCTGCAAGCTCTGGTTTCGGCCCCGATGTGGGCCCTGCGGACGTGTCCGGGGCGCCGTGCGCCGACGTGGACGTGAACTCGGACACCCGCGCCGGCACCTGACCCCGAGCCCTGCCCCACGGATGCTCGACCCTCGGTGCGGCTCCCCGGCCGGGACGGCGCTCGCCTGCTGCGTCCTCCCCGACCGGATCGGCGCCCGGCCTGTGGGTCCTCCCCGGGCCGGGGCGGCGCCCGGCCTGTGGGTCCTCCCCGGCCGGGACGGCGCTCGCCTGCTGCCTCCTCCCCGGCCGGAGCGGCGCCCGGCCCGCGAGTCCTCCCCGGGCCGGGGCGGCGGCCGCCCGCTGCGGTTACCCGGCCGGGGCGGCGGCCGCCCGCTGCGGTTACCCGGCCGGGTGGCCGTACCCGGCCGGGACCGGCGCTGCGGATTGCCTGACCGTTATGCGGCGTATGTCCGCATAGTGTGACAGGTATGAGCGAGGAACCCGAGTGGTCCGAGCACCGCGCGGACCCGACACCGCCGTCCCGCGCCCACGGTCGGCACGGCACCCGGCGCAGCCCCTCCGACCTGTGGCGGGACTTCAAGGACTCGCCGTTCCTCCCGGCGACCGTCCTGGTGCTGATTCTCGCCGCGGGCGCGGGCCTCTTCGCCGGTTCGTACACGTATGCGATGGCGAACCCCACTCCGCACCATGTGCCGGTCGCCGTCGTCGGCAAACCGGACAGCGCGAAGGACCGCAGCGCGTTCGTCGCCGGGATGGAGAAGGCGCTCGGCTCCTCCCTGGAGCTGCGGCACTTCCGTACGCAGCAGAACGCGCGCCATGCCATCGAGGCGCAGCAGGTGTTCGCGGTCATGCGGGTGGAGCGGCCCGAGGGGGTGGAGCTGGACATCTCCAGCGCATCGGGGGCCTCCGTCGCACAGCTGTTCCAGCAGGCGGGGCCGAAGGTCGGCAAGAAGATCGGCGTCCCCGTCCAGGTGCGCGACCTCAAGCCACTGAACAAGGGCGACCCGCGCGGCTTGGCGATCTTCTACATCTCGCTGGCCGCCGTGATCATCGGTTTCGTCGGCGCCATCCAGCTCAGCGTCCACGCCCGCCGCCTCAACCCGCCCGAACGCATCGCCTACACCCTCGCCTACGCCCTCCTGGGCGGCTTCGTCATCGCCGCCGTCGTCGACTGGGGGCTCGGCGCGCTGGAGCTCCCCTTCGTCCACTCGTGGCTGATCCTGGCCCTGACGATGTTCACCAGCGGCATGGTCTTCACGATGTTCAACACCCTCATCGGCCGCTGGGCCATGCTGCCCACCTGGGGCGTGATGGTGCTGCTGGGCAACCCCTCGTCGGGCGGCGCCGTCTCCTGGCCGCTGCTGCCCTCCGTGCTCGGCGAGATCGGCCGCTGGCTCCCGCCCGGCGCCTCCGTGAACGCCCAGCACACCGCCGTCTACTTCCCCGACCACCAGCTGCTCCAGCCGTACCTGGTGCTCGCCGTCTGGGCCCTGGTCTCCTGCGCCGTCTTCTGGACCTGGCGCCACCGCCACCCCGGCGGCCGCGACCGCACCGCCGCCCACGCCGCCGCCCCGGGCTGAACCGGCGGCCTTCTGCCTTCCGGAGCGGGGCCGGGGACGGGACCGGACGGGCGCTCCCGCGCCCGGCCCGGCCCGGCGGTGAGGTGGCTCACCGCGCCAGGGCAGGCCGCGGTGAGGTGGCTTACCGCGCCTGGTCGGCGGCGGCGACGTCCAGGGTCCAGGTGACGCCGAAGCGGTCGGTGAGCATGCCGAAGCCCGCGCTCCACGCCGAGGCGGCCAGGGGCTCGACGATCGAGGAGCCGGCGGACAGCTTCTCCCAGTACGCCTCGACCTCCTCGAACGTCTCCCCGCGCACCGAGACGAAGAACGGCTGCGTGGTGACCGTCGTGCCGTTCTCCCGGCGGGTCGAGCCCGCCTCGCCGGCCGGACCACCGAAGGGGCCGGGGATGTCATAGGCCATGACGCGGAACCCCTCGGCGGTCTCGACCTGGCCGAAGACCACTCCGTCGGCGCCCGGGAGGTCCTTGTCCATACCGAGGTCGCGGTACGTGGCGGAGGTGACCTCGCCACCGAAGACGCTCCGGTAGAACTCCAGGGCCTCGCGGGCCTCGCCGCGGAAGTTGAGGTGGGGGGTCGTCTGGATGCTCACAACTGCTCCTTCTGCACACGGTGTTCGGGCTTGCCCCGACACCGCAGACCCTGGCAGCCGTAAAGGACAGTTTCTGTCCTGGACCGGGGTTACCGTCGAAAAATGGCGACCACCACTTCCCGGCTGCTCCATCTGCTGTCACTGCTGCAGACCCGGCGCGACTGGCCGGGCGCCGTGCTGGCCGAGCGACTGGACGTCAGCCACCGCACGGTGCGGCGGGACATCGACCGGCTGCGCGAGATGGGCTACCGCATCCGGACGGCCATGGGCCCGGACGGCGGCTACCGGCTCGACGCCGGCACGGAAGCGCCCCCGCTGCTGTTCGACGACGAGCAGGTGGTCGCCCTGACCGTGGCTCTGCAAGCCGCCGCCCTGACCGGAGCGGGTGTCGAGGAGGCGGCTCTGCGGGCGCTGACCACCGTCCGCCAGGTCCTGCCCGCACGCCTGCGGCACCGGGCCGACCAGCTCGCCTTCACCGCCGTCCCCCGCCCGGGCGACGGGCCCGCCGCCCCCCTCTCCCCCCACGTGCTCGTCACCCTCTCCGCCGCCGTCCGCGCCCGCGAGGTGCTCCGGTTCGACTACGCCTCCGACCGGCCGGACGGCGACGAACCCGGGCCACCGCGTCGCGTCGAACCCCACCATCTGGTGACCTCCCACGGCCGCTGGTACCTGGTGGCGTGGGACCTCGGGCGCGGTGACTGGCGCCTTTTCCGCGCCGACCGCATCTCCCCGCGCACCCCCACAGGGCCGCGCTTCGCGCCACGGGAGATCCCCGGCGGCAGCGCCGAGGCCTACGTCTCGGCGCGCTTCACAGGGTCCGACTCCGACCAGGCCGACGCCTGGCCCTGCGTGGGCACCGTCCTCCTGGAGCTGCCCGCCCGCGCCGTCCTTCCGTTCGCCGGCGACGCCCTCGTGGACGACCTCGGCCCCCACCGGTGCCGCTGCACCGCCGGATCATGGTCCTGGATCGCGCTGGCCGCCTTCCTCAACCGCTTCGACACCGCCGTCACGGTCATCGGCCCACCGCAACTCACCGATGCGTTCGCCGCCCTCGCCGCCCGCAACACGGCGACGGCAACCGGCACACCGCCCTCGTGACCGGCACGGAAACCCTCGTGACCGGCACGGAAAACGGCCCCGTCGAAAATCTTCGACGGGGCCGTTCGCCCTGCTCAGGGCTGCGGTGGCTGGGGCCGGGGTCGAACCGGCGACCTTCCGCTTTTCAGGCGGACGCTCGTACCAACTGAGCTACCCAGCCACGCATCTCGGAAGATGCGGCGGTCCTGACGGGATTTGAACCCGCGGCCTCCACCTTGACAGGGTGGCGAGCACTCCAAACTGCTCCACAGGACCAAGCGTTCGTGCGAGCTCCAGTCTCGCACAGTGCGACGTGTGCTCCCAACCGGCTTTCACCGGCCCCTCGGGCGCTTCCCACCAGGGGTGACGTCGCCGGAAAAGAGTAACAGACCCGAGGGGCCGTGCCGTACCAACACCGTTTCTGGTGGGACCGGTCAACCTCGATCCGGGTGCGGTGCTGACGCGTCAGCGCGGAGTGGCGGACCATCGCTGTCGCGCATGAGAGCGCGCGAGGCGGCAGGGGGATGCCTGGCCTGTGTGGTGGCTGGATCCTCCGTGAGCCGCATCCGGTCGGGGTCGGTGTCTACGGGCGGCGCGTCCTCATCGGCGTTCGTAATGGAAGCGGCACGCCACGACGTGGACGGTGTCGTCCTCGTCGGTGCGGTACACCAGCCGGTGCTCGGAAGTGATGCGCCGTGACCAGTAGCCGGAGAGGTCGCTCCGTAGTGGCTCGGGCTTGCCGCGTGACTGAAGGGCTCGCATGGTTCGTCAGTCCCGCCGGGACATCGCAACGAACTTCCCCGGAGCCGGTCAGCACGGCTGTGCTGACACGTCAGGACGAAAAAACGCCCCTCCGACCGCATTTCTCGCAGCTCGGAGGGGCGAAGAGTGGGTGCCCCCAACGGGATTCGAACCCGTGCTACCGCCTTGAAAGGGCGGCGTCCTGGGCCACTAGACGATGAGGGCGAGTGGCTTCGCCAAGCGCCTGAAACAGCGCCATGGCAGGCTCCGGCAGCATATGGGATGCGTGGACGGTTCGCCAAAACATATGCGGGCGGCACAGGGGCCACCGCCGCACGGCAGCTCAGCGGCCGGTCGCGGGACTGTTGCCGGTCGGCTTGGGCGACGGCGACAACCGCGACGACGGTGTCGTCGGGGAGGGGGACGGGGAGGGGGGTGCGCCCGGCTTCACCTCTTCCGGCAGGTGGCGGGAGACCTCGGCCTTGGACAGGCCGAGACCGCCCAGGGTGATCGCGTCCCACGCCTGGAGCCGGCCGGTGTCCCTGTCCAGGTAGAGGACGGACGCCTGCACCTTGTCCGGCTCGTCCCCCTCGACGGCGCGCAGTCCGCTGCCGCCGGTCGAACCCTGGGTCATCAGCCGGGTGTCGTGCGGCAGTACCCGGGTCTTGCGGTTGTGCGTGTGCCCGGCGAGCGCCAGCGGGACGAGCCCGTCGGTCTGCTCGGCCAGTACCGGGTTGTGCCCGACGGCGATGTCGACCGGGGTGCCGGCTGCCCGCTGGTCCCGCAGCGAGGCGGCCAGCCTGCGGCCCCGGTCCCGTTCGGCGGGGTCGCCCTCGGGCGCGACGGAGCGGTCAGGGGTGAACTGCGGATCGCCCCAGCCGGCGAGGCGCAGGCCCGCCACGTTCACCGGCTTCCCCGAGTCGAGCACGTGGACCTGCGCACCGTCCTTGCCGTCCAGCTCCTCGACGGCCTTCTGTGTGGCGGCGGAGTCGTGGTTGCCGCGTACCCACACGTAGGGGGCTCCGAGACCGGTGATCGGGTCGAGGAAACCGTTCTCGGCGGCCGTGCCGTGGTCCATGGTGTCGCCGCTGTCGATGATCACGTCGATGTCGTACTGCTCGACGAGGGAACGGACGATGTGCCAGGCGGCCGGGTTGAGGTGGATGTCGGAGACGTGCAGCACCCGTGTCGTCGAGGGATCGGGCTGGTAAGCGGGCAGGGTGGACGTCGCGTCGTAGAGCTTGGTGACGTTCGTCACCAGTCGGGCCAACTCCTTCTGGTAGACGTCGAACTCGGTCGCGATGCTGCGCGCGTTGCCCACCACCTGCGGCGCGCTCGCCAGCAGCCCGGAGAACCGCGGCTCCAGCACCGACTTCGGGTTCCACGTCGCCGCCGCCGTCCCGGCCGAGGCCACCAGCAGGGCGAGGGAGAGCCCGCCCGCGCGCAGCGCCGTGCCCGGACGGCGGTAGACGGCCAGCGCGAGCGCGCACGAGCCGGTCAGCACCGCGACGGCAGAGCGCAGCCCGAGGTCGAGCGCCCCCGCCTGGACGTCGTGGCCGATCTCGTCGTCCAGTCCCTCGATCCGCTCCGGGTGGTTGACGAGGGCCGCGGAGCGCTCCGGGTCGAGCTGGTCGACGTCCACGTCCAGCCGTAGCGGCGCGGTATGGCTGCGCAGCTCCAGCGCGCCCAGCGGCGAGACGTTCACCTTGGTGCCCCCGGTGAGGGAGGGCCGCAGCGTCATCGTCGTGTCGACGGGGCCGACCGGCGTGCGGACGTTCCCCACGATCAGGAGCCCCAGCCAGCCACCGAGCAGCGTCACGACGACGAGGCCCGCGGCGCGCCGGTACGGGTGCGTTCGCGTGCGCCGGTGCTCCGCGGGCGGGGTGACGCGCGGGGTCGGGTGCGGGGGCGGGGACGAGGGGCGGCGACGGGCGAGGCGGGCGTTCAGGTGTGCGGCGAGCTGTCTGTACAAGCCCGCCGCGGCACGCAACGGCTTGGTGGCAACGCTGGCCATGTCGGCCGGTATGCCCCTTGTGGGGGGCGCGTATGCCGTTCCGGCCGCCGGTGCCGCGTGCGGGTGCCCGCCGAGGGAGGGCACCCGCGTCCACCGGGGGCACCCGCGTCCGCCGGGTGGGGCGCCCGCGTCCGCCGGGCGGGAGGGCGTGCCAGTCCGCCGGGGGGGGGCGCGGGGAAGTCCACCCGGGGGAGGGCGTCGGCGGGCCGGCTGGCCGACAATGGGGGCGTGCTGGAGATGACGCGTGAGGAGTTCGAAGAGCTGGTCGCCGAGGCGCTCGACCGGATACCGCCCGAACTGACCCGGCTCATGGACAACGTCGCGGTGTTCGTCGAGGACGAGCCCCCGGCGGACGACCCCGAGCTGCTCGGGCTGTACGAGGGCACGCCGCTGACCGAGCGCGGGGAGTGGTACGCGGGCGTCCTGCCCGACCGCATCACGGTCTACCGGGGACCCACTCTGCGGATGGTCGACCGCGACGACGGAGGGGGCCGGGAGGGCGTCGTGGAGGAGGTCGAGATCACCGTCGTACACGAGATCGCCCACCACTTCGGTATCGACGACGAGAGGCTGCACGCACTGGGGTACGGGTGACGTCGCGGGGTCGCGGGGTCGCGGGGTCGCGGGGTCGCGGGGTCGCGGGGCCGCAGGGGCCGCGCGGGTCGGTCCTGGTCCACCCGAGTCCACCCGAGGGCGCGGGTGGGCGCGCGCGAGCCGGGCGCGCGCCGGGTGGGACGTGTGAGCGCCGGGTGGCGCGCCGCGTGCGCTTCGGCGTGTGCGCGGCGAGGCGTGACCTGTTGGGGTGACGGGGAGTTGAGCACGGCACCCGCCGAAACCCCCGCGCAGGAGGTCCCACCGTGCGCCGATCCCGTACCGCTGCCCGTACCGGCCATACCGCTTCCCCCACGGGCACGGGCGGTGCGCACTCCACAAGCCGCACCGCCCGTTCCACGACGGTCGGCGCGCTCATGCTCGCGGCGGTCTCCACGCTCAGCGGCTGCATGACGGTGCAGGGCGCCGACGACGTGGGCGAGGGCGGTACGACCCCCGTGGGGAGCCGCTCCGACGACCACGGTGGCGCGACCGAACCGGAGGGCGGTCTCGACGGCGCCGGCTACCGCAAGGGCCGCGTGGCCGGGGACGACCGCGAGGCCGGTGACCGGGACGGGGACCACGGGCGGTCCGCGGGCGGTCGGCACGGCAAGCGGGACAAGGGCGGCGAGCGCGGCAAGGACGACGACGCCGGGCGTTCCGCGGACGCGGGCGGCGCGCACAGCGGTGGCGCGGGCGGTGACGACGCCTCCGGCGGTGACTCCGGCTCCTCCGACGGTGACCGCAATCACCCCCGTCCCCAGCCGACCGGTGGCGCGGGCGGTTCGGGAGGCTCAGGCGGCGGGCCGGGCGGTGACGATCCGGGCTCTCCGACGACCTCGCCCAGCCCCACCCCCAGCAAGCCCGACCCGGACCCGTCGCCGACCCGGACGACGGCCTCCCCCAGCGGCTCCGACACCTACTCCCGCCAGATCCGGCCCCACCCCGCCTGAGCGTCGCGCGCCGTGCGGTCGCGTGCCCCGAGAGCCGGCGTGCCCGGCGCGCTTCGGGCGTGCCCGGCGTGTTTCGGGGTGGGCCCCGTGACACGCGTCACCGAGTGGGGTGGCCCCCGTCACGGCGGGGTGCTCGCCGCGGGGGCGCCGGTCACCGTGTGGCGCCGGTCACCGCGTGGCCGGGCGTCCGGACCCCGTTTGCACCGCGGCGTATCGGCCGCGTATGCTGGTAGATCGTTTGATCCCATTTGCCCGGCGCCATCTCGCAGCGCGCCGTGTGGCGCGTTCTCTCCCTGCCGTGGCTGACCGCATCGAGGCGGTTCCTTGCGAATTCACGGAGTTATGGGCGCGTGCCAGTGACTCCGGAAGGTTCTCATTTCGCATGTCTGTAACCACCCATGACGCCGTCGAGCCCGCCCACGCGGACGACGCGGCGGAAGGCACCGTAGAGACGGTCGGGACCGTGGAAACGGCCGCCGGGACCGTCGAAGCGACCGGGACCGAGTCCGCTGAAGCGGCGACCGCGGCCGAAACCGCGGAAGCGGTGACCGCCGCCGCGGAGACGACGGCGACCGACGCCGTGGAGGCGGAGGAGGCGGCGGCCGAGCCCACGCCCACGTTCGCCGACCTCGGGCTGCCCGAGGCCGTCGTCCGCAAGCTCGCCCAGAACGGTGTGACCGCGCCGTTCCCGATCCAGGCCGCCACCATCCCGGACGCGCTCGCCGGCATGGACGTGCTGGGCCGGGGCCGTACCGGCTCGGGCAAGACGCTCTCCTTCGGGCTGCCGCTGCTGGCCCGCCTGACGGGCGGCCGTACGGAGCGCAAGCGCCCCCGCGGCGTCATCCTCACCCCGACCCGCGAGCTGGCGATGCAGGTCTCCGACGCGCTCCAGCCGTACGGCGACACGCTCGGCCTCAGGCTGAAGGTGGTGTGCGGTGGCACGTCGATGGCCAACCAGATCTCCGCGCTGGAGCGGGGCGTCGACATCCTCGTCGCCACGCCCGGCCGGCTGCGCGACCTGATCAACCGCGGGTCCTGCTCCCTGGACGACGTCGAGACGGCCATCCTCGACGAGGCCGACCAGATGGCGGACCTGGGCTTCCTGCCCGAGGTGACCGAGATCCTCGATCTCGTCCCCGAGGGCGGCCAGCGGATGCTGTTCTCCGCCACCATGGAGAAGGAGATCGACTCCCTGGTGCGGCGCTACCTCGTCGACCCGGTCTCCCACGAGGTGGACGCGGCGCAGGGCGCGGTGACGACGATGACGCACCACGTGCTCATCGTGAAGCCGCGCGACAAGGCGCCGGTGACGGCCGCCATCGCCGGCCGCAAGGGCCGCACGATCGTCTTCGTCCGCACGCAGCTCGGCGCCGACCGGGTGGCCGAACAGCTGTGTGAGTCCGGGGTACGCGCCGACGCGCTGCACGGCGGCATGACGCAGGGCGCCCGCACCCGCACGCTGGCGGACTTCAAGGACGGCAAGGTCAACACGCTCGTCGCCACGGACGTCGCGGCCCGCGGTATCCACGTCGACGGCATCGACCTCGTCCTCAACGTCGACCCTGCGGGTGACCACAAGGACTACCTGCACCGCTCGGGCCGCACCGCGCGGGCCGGCGAGTCCGGGACCGTCGTCTCCCTGGCCCTGCCCCACCAGCGCCGGCAGATCTTCCGGCTCATGGAGGACGCCGGGGTGGACGCCTCCCGGCACCTCATCGGCCGCGGTGACGTCTTCGACGAGGAAGTGGCCCGCATCGTCGGCGCCCGCTCCCTCACCGAGGTGCAGGCCGAGTCGGCCGTCAACACCGCCCGCCAGGCAGAGCGGGAGGCCAGGAAGCTCAACCGCCAGCTGGAGAAGCTCCAGCAGCGCGCGGCCGAGCTGCGCGAGGAGGCCACACTGCTGATCGCGCGGGCCGCCCGCGAGCGCGGTGAGGACGCGGACGCCGCCGTCGCGGCCGCCGCGGAGGCGGAGGCCGAGCAGGCCGCCGAAGAGGCGCGTGCGGAGGCCGCCCGCCAGGCGAAGGCCGAGGCGGAGCGCCGCGAGCGGGAGCGCGCCGAGCGCGACCGCGACCGTGGCGAGCGCGGCGGCCGCCCGTCCTACGACCGCAAGAACCGGGACCGTGACCGGGACCGGGGTGACCGTTCGTACGGCAACCGCGACCGTGGCGACCGTCCCAACGGCCGCGACGGCGACCGCGACCGCGGCGACCGGCGTTCCTACGACCGCGGTACCGACCGTGGCGGTTTCCGTCGCGACCGTGACCGCGACAGGGGCCGCGACGAGCGCCCGTACGGCAACCGCGACCGGGACCGCGATCGCGACCGGGACCGTCGGGACGGTGGCAGGGACAGCCGGGACGGCGGCGCCCGCGGCGGCTACCGCCGTGACGGCGGCGACCGCGCCTTCCGCCGTGACGGCTTCCGGGGCGGCGACCGCCCCTACCGCCGTGACAGCCGCGACGAGCGCCGGCCGCACAGCCGCAGCGGCGACAGCCGCTCCACGTCCCACGGCCCGGGCCGTGGCGGCCCGCGCACCCCGGACCGCCGCGCCGACAAGCCGCGCTGGAAGCGCAACAGCTGACGGCTCGTGACCAGCTGACGCCTGTCACACGCACGTTCGAGCGCGGTCCGAGGGCACGCAACGGGGAATGCCTTCGAACCGCGCCGGACGGCCGGGCTATGCTGCTCGGTGCGGGCCGTTAGCTCAATTGGCAGAGCAGTGGACTTTTAATCCATTGGTTGTGGGTTCGAGTCCCACACGGCCTACTGCTGGCAGGGAGGGCTTAGCCCTCTGACCTGCGAGGAAGCGCCCGGACCGAGATGATCGGTCTGGGCGCTTCGGCGTTTCGGGGGCTCAGCGCCGATCGGCTTCGTCCGGCCACGGCCCACGGCCCACGGCCCACGGCCACGGGCACGGCCACGACCCACGACCCACGGCTTCCTCGGGCGCGGCCAGTTGGGCTCGTCAGACGTAGAAGGCGTTCATTCCGGGTGCGCCGGCCCCCCACCGGCCCGGACACCGGCCGTCTCACGGCCCGCGATTCCGCGCGCTCTGCAACCGGGCTCCGCAACCGCGCTCTGCAACCGCGCTCCGCAACCGGGCTCCGCAGCCACGCCCTGCAACCGCTGCCTGCTGCGGCACGGGGCGCCGCCACTCCGTGCCGGGCACCAGCGCGGCGCCGGAGACGGGAGGGCGGCCCGGGAGAAACGCGGGGTGACGCGTGAACCTTTTCGCCTGACGCGCCATCGAACTCCGTGTACAGCCCAGAAGCGGGGGAGCACGGAGCAGGGAGTTGACGGCGGCCATGGCAGCGGAGCAGGACATCGTGACCGGGCAGGACGAGCGGGCGGTCGCCGGTGGGGGCGGGGCGCCGCGGCGGACGCGGCGCGGTCTCGCCCGTCCGGCCAGGATCGCGACGGCCGCGGCCGCTTTGGTGGCGGCCGGCGGCCTGCTGACGGCGTGCGGCGGGCAGGGCGGGGACGCGGCCGGGGCCCACAAGGCCGGTGCGGCGGCACCGGCCGGTGCCGTCCAGAGCGAGGGCAGCACAGGCAGCACAGGAAGTGGGGACAGCGGCGGGACCGGGGGGTCCGGCGGGTCCGGGAGCAGCAGCGGGGGTTCGGGGGCCGGCGTGGTCTCCACCGAGAGCGGCGAGAGCGGCCAGGGCGGCGCGCACCAGGTGTCGAGCGCTGCGGGGCAGTGCACCAGTTCGGACCTGTCGGCGAAGGTCGGCCCGAACCATCCGGGGGCCGGGCAGGAGAACTTCGCGCTCGTCCTGACCAACACCTCGGGCAGCAACTGCACGGTGTACGGGTTCCCCGGCTTCGCCTTCGTCGACAGCGACGGCGACCAGGTGTCGCTGGACCCCGAGCGCAACGGTGACAGCGGCGAGACGATCAAGCTGACTCCGGGCGGCAGCGCCTGGGCGCCGCTGTCGTTCACCAATCCGGAGATGACCGGCGTGCCGACAGTCACTCCGGACGCGGCGCTGATCACGCCGCCCGACCAGCGCTCCTCCCTCAAGGTCGACTGGACCGGTGGCCCCGTGTCGGCCACGGGCAAGGCGTCCGTCCCGACGATCGGTGCGCTCACCCCGGGGTCCGGCGCCTGAGAGGCCGGGGGAACAGGGGGAACAGGGGGAAGGGGGCTCGGCCCCGGTGCGCACGGGGAGTGACCGTGCGTACCGGGGCCGATGTGTGTGCGGTGCCCGGCGGGCCGGAGCGGAGCGGCCCTTGCGCGGGGAGCGGAGCGTCAGCCCTTGCGCGGGGACCAGAAGCGGTAGTGGTGCTCTTCGGCGAAGTCGGCGCGCTTCCAGGTGCCGTTGGTCAGGGACTGCACGTGCCGGCCGGCCTTGCCGCGGCTGTCGCTCAGGCGCGGCCACGCCGTCTCGCCGCCGCCGTTCGGGTCGCCGGTGGCGGCGAAGCGCGTCCAGGCTCCGATCATCCGCCGGCCCAGGTCCGCCTGCTCGGGCGTCAGTTCCTCGAACAGGTCCAGGTCGAACAGGTAGGGCAGTTCCGCCATGTGCTGGGCCGCGGCCGGGAAGCTCAGCGTCTCCGTGCCCGCGTACCAGGGGGTGTCCTGTGCGGCGAACTCGTACATCCGGGTGGGGGTCCAGCGGGACAGCGCGCGTGCGGTGTCCAGGGTCGGTGCCGCCCAGACCGCGTCGGTCTTCACCTTCGCCCACGTCCGGCCCGCCGAGGTGCCCAGCGGGTAGCGCCGCAGGACGGCTCGTGCCCGCTCGCCGTACTCCTCCTCGACGGCCGGCTCGTAGGCGTCGGCCTTCATGGGGGTGCCGGTCGCCAGTTCCTGGCCGAGGACCATGCCGTTCTCCTCGTCGTGGTTGACGCCGATGAGGACGGGGACGCGGTTGAACCGGCCGGTGCGCAGCGCTCGGTCGACGGGCAGCGGCAGGGTGCGGGTGCCGCTGACGGGGCGCGGTTCCCGGTCGGAGCCGTAGGCCTTCAGCAGGTCCTCGATCGGGAGCTTGCGCAGGCAGTCGCCCACGTCGGACGCGGTGGCGCAGCGCGTCTTGTTGATGACCTTGCGGGTCTCCTCCCGGGCCTGGGCCCGGGTGTGGGAGGCGTTGCCGGGGGTGCCGCACGGCGCGCTCTGGATGATCGCCCGGTGGAAGAGCCCCGCGGACGCGGGGGAGGCGAGGTGTCCGCAGACGGAGAAGCCGCCGCCGGACTGGCCCATGAGCGTCACGTTGGACGGGTCGCCGCCGAAGGCCTCGATGTTCCGGTGCACCCAGCGCAGTGCGGCGCGTTGGTCGTCCAGTGCCAGGCCGCCCGACTCCTTCAGCGAGGGGTGGGTGAGGAAGGAGGTGGCGCCCAGCCGGTAGTTCATCGACACGACGACCGCGCCGCCGGCCGTGAGCCGGTCGGGGCCGTACAGGTCGCCCATCCCGACCGTCATGCTGCCGCCGTGCACCCACACGATCACCGGTCGTTTCCCGCTTTTGCTGCTTTTCCCGCCTTTGCCGCGCGGGGTCGTGACGTTGAGGTTGAGGCAGTCCTCGTCGGTGCTGGGCTTGCCGATGGGGGGCCCGGCGGGTTGCGCGCACACGGCGCCCGGCCGGGTGGCGTCCCGTACGCCGTTCCACGGGGCGGCGGGGCGGGGCGCGGCGAAGCGGGCCGCGGTGGCGTACGGGATGCCCTGGAAGGAGCGGACCCGGGGGTCGACCGTGCCGCGCACGGCACCGGCGGCCGTGGTCACGACCGCCGCGTCGGAGCGCGGGGTGGCCCGGGCCGTGCTGTCGGAGGCCGGGGCGGCGGTGGCCTGCGCCGGCGTCGCCAACGCCGTCAGCAGTGCGAGGCCGAGGCCTGCCAGAACGGTTCTCTTCATGGGGTCTCCCCGTGATCGGTCGAGTCGATGGGCAGGACCATAGCCACGATTTGCGCGATCGCGCAATACGAACGTGTAAGACGTTTGTGTGAGTCGTTCGTATGAGGCGAGTGAGTGAGGCGTTCGCATGACACGTCCGTATCACACGGCCGTGCAAGCGGCTGGTAGGGTGCCGCGCATGGGAAACCGCGACGACCTCCTCGCCGGCGCCAAGCGGTGTCTGCGGGAGAAGGGCTACGACCGCACCAGCGTCCGCGACATCGCCACGGCGGCCGGGGTGAGCACCGCCGCGATCGGCTACCACTACGGCTCCCGCGAAACGCTGCTGACCCAGGCGCTGTTCGAGCTGCTGGACGAGTGGGGGGACAGCCTCGGCCGTGCGCTGGCGCCCGGGTCCGGTGACGACGCGGGCACCGGTTTCCGGCGCATGTGGGAAGGGCTCATCGCACAGTTCCGCGACCACCCGGACCTGTGGCTCGCCACCGTGGAGCTGTTCTTGCAGGCTCAGCGGCAGCCCGAGCTGAGCGCCCGGCTGAGCGACGGCGTGGCCGAGGGGTGGCGCGGGATGGCCGCGATCCTGGGCAGCGAGCCGGAGGACGCCGTCTCCGACCGCTCCGCCCGCACGCTCGGCATGATGCAGACGGCGCTGATGACAGGGGTGATGATCCAGAGCCTCAGCGACCCGGCGCACGCGCCCACGGCGGACGAGGTGCTGGAAGGGCTCGGAGCGCTCGGACGGCTCGCGGAGCCCGCGCCGCCTTCCTGAGGCGGGCGGGCGGGCCTGCGGGTGCGGGGTTTCCGGCGGAGGGGACGTTGCCGGGAGCCACATCCGGTGCGGTGCTCCCGGCGTGCGGAGCGGCGGGGGTTTCCGAGGTGCGGGGCTGGGAACCGCGCCGGGCATGATGCGTCACACTCTGGCCGGGGCCGCGGCGGGCGCCGCCGGCACCACGGCACTCAACGCCGTCACCTACCTGGACATGGTGCTGCGCGGCCGGGGCGGCAGCTCGGCGCCCGAGCAGCTGGTGGACGAGGCCAGCGACCTGACCCACGTGCCCGTGCCCGGTCAGGGGGAGACGCGGCAGAACCGGGTGTCGGGCCTGGGGGCCGTCCTCGGCATGGTCACGGGCGTCGGGGTCGGAGCGCTCTACGGCGCGGCCCGCGCCCTCCCCTGGCGGCCCGCCGTGCCGGTGGCCGGCCTGTTGACGGGGGTGGCGGCGATGGCGGGCTCCGACGTGCCGATGGCCACGCTGAAGGTGTCGGACCCCCGGACCTGGCGGGCCGCCGACTGGCTCGCCGACCTCGTACCCCACCTGACGTACGGGATGGTCACAGCGGCGGTCTACGAGATGACGACGCCTCCCGCGCGGGCGTGACGGAGCCGCGCGGGAGGGGGCGGCGCGGCGGTCACGACAGCGGTGTGCCGCTCAGCCAGGCCGGCAGCGGCCGGTAGACGGTCAGGGGGGTGGCGGGCTTGTCGATGAGCAGCGCCGAGGGGGAGGGCGCCGTCTCACCGTCGTACGAGCACAGCGTGCCCTCGGGGACGGCGGCCAGGTGCAGGCGGCGGCCGCGTGCGGCCGCGTGCACGGGGGAGCGGTGGAGTACGCCCGTCAGCGCGGAGGCCACCAGGCGGGTGCGGGCCCAGCGCCCCGCCTTGACCAGGTGGATGTCGAGCATGCCGTCGGCGAGGTTGAAGCGCCGCGCGCCGCCGGGGCCGCCGCCGACGGTGTGGTACGAGCAGTTGCCGACGAACAGCAGCCACAGCGAGCGCGTACGCCCGTTCACGCGCGCCTCGAACGGGCGCGAGTGCCGCAGCACGTGCACCGCGGCGACCAGTCCGGCCGCCCACGGGCCGATCCGCTGCCGCCAGTGGTCGCGGACCTCCACCAGGTCGCCGTACGCGCCCAGGCTGAAGGTGTTCACGAAGTAGCCGGGGTCTCCCGCGTCGCCGCCGGGCTCCCCCGCGTTCCCGCCGTGGCCGACCGCGCCGCGCGGCGGTCCGAAACGGGCCATGTCGACGGCGATGGCGTGCCCTTCGGACACGGCGCTCGCCAGGTCGGCGCAGGTGCCGATGCCCAGGTCGAGGGCGAGGTGGTTGTGGGTGCCGCCGGGCAGCACCGCGAGGGGGACGCCGTGCTGGAGCGCGGCGCGTGCGGCGGCGTTGACGGTGCCGTCACCGCCGAAGACGCCCAGTGCGCCGCCCTCTTCGGCGGCGCGCTGCGCCTCCTTCGACAGCAGCTCGGGCAGCGCGCACGCGTCCGGGTCCCAGCGCGTCACCCGCGCGGCGGGCAGCGCCTCGGCGACCTCGTCGACGAAGGCGGCGGAACCCGAACCCGGGTTCGCCACCACCGACAGCCCCCTGCCCTCGGGCAGGGTCGGCGCCTCGACCAGCGGCTGGGCCGGCGGAACCCGGCGCCGCGCGTCCAGGACAGCGCGTACCCCGAAGGCGGCGGCCACCCCCAGGGTGGCCCCCACCAGCACGTCGCTCGGGTAGTGGACGCCGGTGTAGACGCGGGAGAACGCCACCGAGGCCGCCACGGGGGCGACCGCCGCGCCCCAGCCGCGCGACTCCAGCGCCACCCCGGTCGCGAACGCGGCGGCCGAGGCCGCGTGTCCCGACGGGAAGGAGGTGCTGGTCGGCAGCCGCTTGAGCCGCCGTATCACCGGGACGTCGTCCAGCACCGGGCGGCTGCGCCCGAAGGCGCCCTTGCCGAGGGTGTTGACCACGGCCGAGGTCACCGCCACCGACGCCAGCCCGCGCAGCGCCCCGCGCCGGGCACGGGGCCCGCCCACGCCCGACAGCGCGATCGCCGCGGCGGCGCCCGTCCACAGTTTGCTGTGGTCGGCGGCGCGGCTCAGCCGGGGCAGCACGCCCTCCGCGCGCGGCCAGTCGGTGACGGCGACGTGGCGGAAGAGGGAGCGGTCCCAGGTGCTGAGCCGGTCGCGGACGGCGGCCCGTACCCCTTCGGCGCCCGCGGCCACCGGGCCGCGCCCGTAGCCCGTGCCCCGCTGGGGTGCGGTACGTGGGTCCAGGACCCGGCCCACCAGGGCTCGGGCCGGCCAAGGCCGCCGGTGCTTTTCCATCGGTGCCCCCTCTTCTGCGTCGTGTGCGCCGTCGTGTGCGCCGTCGCGGGTGTCCGCCGTACGGCGTGAGCATGCCGCCTCGGCGGGTCGTGCCTCGGCGGGTCCTGCCTCGGCAGGATCTCTCATGCCCGGTGCCGCGGGGGCCACACCGGCGTGCGGAGCGACGGGAATCACGCGCTGGCGCCCGTGTGCGCGTCGGTCACGGGTGACGGGCGTGGGGGTGTCCGGCGCGCAGCGCGTACACCGTGACGACGACCAGCGGCACGGACGCCCCCAACACCAGGCCCGCCACCACGTCGGTGGGCCAGTGCACGCCCAGATAGAGGCGGCTGAGCCCGGCCAGCACACTCAGCGCCCCCGCGCCCGCCCACAGCGCGACCCGCGCGGGACGGGAGGCGATCCGGGCCGTGAGGACGTACGCCAGGATCAGCAGCACGGCCGTGGCGATCACCGTGTGCCGCGACGGGTAGCAGAAGCCGTCCTCCTGGACGGCCCACAGTTTCGCGGGGGGCCTGCTCCTGTCGGTGACCTCCTTGACGACGGTCGCCGCCGCGACGGCCAGCGCCCCGGTGGCGCCGACCAGCGCCACCGGCGCCCACGACCCCTGCCGCCAGGAGAGCCACAGCGCCACCAGCACGGAGGCGGCGAGCAGCGGCACTTTCGACGCGTGCGTCGCGACCGTGACCGGCCCGTCCAGCGCCGCGAGGCGGTGCCGCACCACCTCGCCGAGCACCGGCCGGTCCACGAAGCCCGCTCCCACGCCCAGTGCCAGGTAGGTCACCCCGGCGAACAGCACCAGGCCGGCGAGCAGGCCGGCCACCAGCGGGAGCGGGCGCGCCCGCCGGGGGCCTTTGCCCGCCCGCCGCACCTCGCTCCCCGCCGGGACCGGCACCGCCACCGGCGCCAGCTGCCGGAGCAGCCCGCGCGGGTCGAGCGCCTCGGACGCGTCACCGGCTGCGTTGCCGGACGCGTCGTGGGGTGCGTTGCCGGACGCGTCACCGGCTGCGTCGCCGGTTGCGCCGTCTGCTGTGGAGTGCGGAGATCCCGGAGTCGACCGCCCGCTCATCAGTGGGCTCCTTCGGCAGCGTGGGCCATCACCTCGGAACCTCAGTAGAGCGGCGCCCGGCCTTCCGTGCGAGCGGGACGCCGCCGGGCGGGTGGCCCGGGGGCACCGGGCGGGGCGAGGTGTCAGCCGGCCAGGGCGGCGAGGGTGGCGCGCAGGTCGCCGGTGTGCGGCCGGTTGTGGGGGAGGCGGGCCAGGACCCGGGCCATGCCGCAGGTGTCGGTCAGTGCGGAGAAGACCAGCCCGCCGGCGACGCCCGCCGATATCCACCGCGCCTTGGGCAGGCGGCGGCCTGTGAGCAGTCCCGCCAGCACGAGGGACCCGGCGGCGAGGCGGACCTGGCGTTCCATGGCCCACGTGGTGCGGGCGCCGGCGGCGGGCCGGTCGAGGTCGTGTCCCAGCCGGCTCCAGGCCGCCGTACCGCCGGTGAGGGTGGCGGCGTCGAGGCCGTGCTCGGCCAGGCGCCGGGCGGCCTGCGCCGCACGGTTCCCCGAGGCGCAGACCACGAGCAGGTCGCGGCGTGCGGCGACCGCCGTGAGCGCGTCGAGGGCGGCGTCCAGGTGGTCGAGGGGAACGTTGTGGGCGCCGGGCAGGTGTCCGGACGCGTACTCGCCCGGTGTGCGGACATCGATCACGGTCAGCTCGTCCAGGCGGGCGTGGGTCTGCTCAGGGGTGAGGGCGGTGGTGGCGGTCACGCGATCTTTCCTTTTCGTCGCGGGGCGTCCCGCGCGGGTAGGATACCCGCAGGGGTATACCGGGTATGCGGTGTGAGGGCGAGGGGAGTCGTTGTGGAACTGACGATGGCGGCCGAGGAGCTGAAGACGGCGGTCAACCGCCTGCGCAGAGCGCAGGGGCAGATCGCCGGAGTGATCAAGATGATCGAGGACGGGCGGGACTGCGAGGAGGTGGTCACGCAGCTGGCGGCCGCCTCCAGGGCGCTGGACAAGGCCGGGTTCGCGATCATTGCCACCGGCCTCCAGCACTGCCTCGCGGACGCGGACAGTGCCGCCGCGGGCGACCGGGACGAGATGCGGGCCCGGCTGGAGAAACTCTTCCTCTCCCTGGCCTGAGCGGCCTCCGGTCCTTGGTCCTGAGCGGCCTCCGATCCTTGGTCCTGAGTGAGTCCGGTCCCCTTGTCCTGAGTGAGCTCAGGTCCTTTGGCCCTGAGCGACCCGCGAGGGTCGTTCACGCGGAGCCTGCGGGGCGGACGAGGGGGAGTCCGGCCTCGGCGGCGGCGTCGAAGCCGTCGTCGACGGCGACCACCTCGCGTCCGACCGCGTCCAGCACCGACGCGGCGATCGCCGCCCGCATCCCGCCGGCGCAGTGCACCCACACCCGGCCGCGCGGCACCTCCTCGAGGCGGTCGGGCAGCTGGTGGACGGGGAGGTGCACCGACCCCTCCACGTGGCCGCCCGCGCGCTCGGCATCCCGCCGCACGTCGAGCACGACGGGCGTGCCGCCGCGGGCGCGCTCCTCGGCCAGGTCGGCGAAGCGGGCACGGGGGAAGGAGGCGAGGCGGTCACCGTCCCGCACCCAGCTGGGCGGTGCGCCGGTGGCGGCGGCGGCCGGCCGGTCGATGCCGACCCTGGCCAGCTCCCGCTGCGCGTCGGCGACCTGCTCGGGGGTGTCGGCCAGCAGGGTGACGGGCTTGCCCCACGGGATCAGCCACGCCAGGTAGGTGGCCGGCTTGCCGTCGCCTTCGAAGTTGAACGACCCGGCCACGTGGCCCTCGGCGAAGGCGACCCGGTTGCGCAGGTCGACCACCCACTCCCCGGCCGCGAGCCGTTCGGCGATCTCGTCGGCGTCGGCCCGCCGGGGCGGGGTGAGGTCGAGGGGCGCGGGCCCCGCGGCGTTGGCCGGGCTCATGTGCGTGTAGTACGCGGGCACGTCGTCCAGCCCGGCGAGCAGCGCGGCGACGAAGGTGCCCACGTCCTGTGTCAGCGCGTCGTTCGTCCGGCGTTCGGCACCGATGGTGCTGGTGTCCCCCTCGCTCTGGGAACCGGCGCAGAAGCTGCCGAACCCGTGGGTGGGCAGCACCCGCACCTCCTCGTCCAGCTCGTCGGCCAGCCGGTGCGCGGAGGCGTGCTGGGCCCGGGCCAGCGGCTCGGTCAGCCGGGGCTCGACCAGGTCGGGGCGCCCCACCGTGCCGATCAGCAGCGACCCTCCGGTGAAGACCGCCACGGCCTGTCCTCCCTGCTCCAGCACGTAGGAGGTGTGGTGCGGGGTGTGGCCCGGGGTGGCCACCGCGCGCAGGGTCACACCGTCGTCCACCGTGACGGTGTCGCCGTCGGCGACGGCGACACGGGCGAAGGAGACCGCGGCGCCCGCCGGCACCAGGTAGTGGGCCCCCGTGACGCGGGCGAGCTCCAGGCCGCCGGACACGTAGTCGTTGTGCAGGTGCGTCTCGGCGACGTGGGTGACGCGCACGCCGCGCCGCGCCGCTGTGGCGATGACCCGGTCGATGTCACGGGGCGGGTCCACGGCGACGGCGCCGACCGGCCCTCCGGCCAGGTAGCTGCGGTTTCCCAGCCCCTCGTACTCCAGCGTGTCGACGAAGAACACGGGGTGTACCTCCTTACGACGGCGATGCGGTGGCCGGCGCTGTGCTGCGCGGGCTTTTACCCCGGGGGGTATTCATGGTCACCGTAACAGGGATACGGGCGGGGGTATTCGGGGGCCACCGGCCGGGCGGGCGGGAGACTCTGCCCGAGGTGCTGCGCACCGCGGCGCGCCGTGGCACGATCGCGTACGTGAGCAGCAGACCCACCCCGGCGGCGCCACGGCCGCAGGCGGCGCCCAGCGCGGCGCAGCGCCTCGGCGACCTCGCGCGGTTGCGCCGCGTCCGCGACCGGATGGACCGGGAGTACGCGCAGCCCCTGGACGTCGAGGCGCTCGCGCGCGACGCGCACATGTCGGCAGGGCACCTCAGCCGCCAGTTCAAGGCCGCCTACGGCGAGTCCCCGTACGCCTACCTGATGACGCGGCGCATCGAGCGCGCCATGGCGTTGCTGCGCCGGGGCGACCTCAGCGTCACGGAGGTCTGCTTCGCCGTCGGCTGCTCCTCCCTGGGCACCTTCAGCACCCGCTTCACCGAACTGGTCGGCGTACCGCCCAGCGTCTACCGGCAGCAGGTGGCGCACGCGGCGGCCGGGATGCCGTCCTGCGTGGCCAAACAGGTGACCAGACCGGTCAGGAATCGAGAAGCGCCGCCCCCGGCCCCCGCCTAGCGTTGCGGCCATGGACCTCACCCTTCACACGACCGTTCTCCCGCACGACGACCCGGAGGCCTCCGTGGCCTTCTACCGCGACGTCCTCGGCTTCGAGGTGCGCACCGACGTCGGCAGCGGAAAGATGCGCTGGATCACCGTCGGCCCCGTCGGCCAGCCCGGCATCTCCCTCCTCCTGGCCCCGCCGGCCGCCGACCCCGGCATCACCGAGGACGAGCGCCGCACCATCGTCGAGATGATGGCCAAGGGCACCTACGGCTGGATCCTGCTGGCCACCCCGGATCTCGACGGCACGTTCGAGAAGGTGCAGGCAGGTGACGTGGAGGTCGTCCAGGAGCCGACCGAGCAGCCGTACGGCGTCCGCGACTGCGCCTTCCGCGACCCCGCGGGCAACATGGTCCGCATCCAGGAGACGCGCTGAGGCCGGCCACCCCCGGCCGGGCCCACCGATGGAGACACCATGAGCGAGACCTCCGGAATGACCACGCATCCGCGTACGGGCACGGGTGCGGCCGCGCAGCACCCGGCCGCCGCCGACAGCCACGAAATGATCCGGGTGCACGGCGCGCGTGAGAACAACCTCAGGGACGTCACCATCGAGATCCCCAAGCGCCGGCTGACGGTGTTCACCGGCGTCTCCGGTTCCGGCAAGAGCTCCCTGGTGTTCCACACGATCGCCGCCGAGTCGCAACGGCTGATCAACGAGACCTACAGCTCGTTCGTCCAGGGCTTCATGCCGACGACGGCGCGGCCCGAGGTCGACGTCCTCGACGGGCTGACGACCGCGATCATCGTCGACCAGCAGCCGATGGGCGCCGACCCGCGCTCCACCGTCGGCACCGCCACCGACGCCAACGCGATGCTCCGCATCCTCTTCAGCCGGCTCGGGCAGCCGCACATCGGCTCGCCCAACGCGTTCGCCTTCAACGTCCCCTCGGTCCGTGCGAGCGGCGCGATCACCGTCGAGCGCGGCGCCAAGAAGACGGTGAAGCAGACCTTCTCGCGCACCGGCGGCATGTGCACCCGCTGCGAGGGCCGCGGAACCGTCTCCGACATCGACCTCACCCAGCTCTTCGACGACTCCAAGGCGATCTCCGAAGGGGCGTTCACCATCCCAGGATGGAAGTCGGACAGCTGGTGGACGGTGCGGACGTACGCCGAGTCGGGCTTCCTCGACCCCGACAAGCCGATCCGCGACTTCACCGAGAAGGAGATGCACGACTTCCTCCACCGGGAACCGGTCAAGGTGAAGGTCGAGGGGGTCAACCTCACCTACGAGGGGCTGCTCCCCAAGATCCGCAAGTCGTTCCTGTCCAAGGACCGGGAAGCGATGCAGCCGCACATCCGGGAGTTCGTGGACCGCGCGGTCACCTTCACCGACTGCCCCGAGTGCGAGGGCACCCGGCTCAGCGAGGCGGCCAGGTCCTCGCGCATCGACGGCACCAACATCGCCGACGCCTGCGCGATGCAGATCAGCGACCTGGCGGCCTGGGTACGCGACCGCGACGAGCCGTCCGTGGCGCCGCTGCTGGCCACGCTGCGCCGGACGCTCGACTCGTTCGTCGAGATCGGCCTCGGCTACCTCTCACTCGACCGCCCCTCGGGGACGCTGTCGGGCGGCGAGGCCCAGCGCGTCAAGATGATCCGCCACCTCGGCTCCTCGCTCACCGACGTCACCTACGTCTTCGACGAACCCACCATCGGGCTGCACCCCCACGACATCCAGCGGATGAACAACCTGCTGCTGCGGCTGCGGGACAAGGGCAACACGGTGCTCGTCGTCGAACACAAGCCGGAGACCATCGCGATCGCCGACCACGTCGTCGACCTCGGCCCCGGCGCGGGCACGGCGGGCGGCACCGTCTGCTTCGAGGGAACCGTCGAGGGGCTGCGGGCCGGTGACACCCTCACGGGCCGCCACCTCGACGACCGTGCCACCCTCAAGGAGAAGGTGCGCACGCCCACCGGAAAGCTGCCGATCCGCGGCGCGACGGCGCACAACCTGCGCGACGTCGACGTCGACATCCCGCTCGGCGTGCTCGTCGTCGTCACCGGCGTCGCGGGCTCCGGCAAGAGCTCGCTCCTCCACGGCTCACTGGTCACGACGGACCAGGCAGCCGACGCCGGCGTCGTCGCGATCGACCAGGGCGCCATCCGCGGCTCCCGGCGCAGCAACCCCGCGACCTACACGGGGCTCCTCGACCCGATCCGCAAGGCGTTCGCCAAGGCCAACGGCGTGAAGCCGGGACTGTTCAGCTCCAACTCCGAGGGCGCCTGCCCCCACTGCAACGGCACCGGCGTCATCTACACCGACCTGGCGATGATGGCCGGTGTCGCCACCACCTGCGAGGAGTGCGAGGGCAAACGGTTCCACCCCTCCGTGCTGGAACACCGCCTCGGCGGCCGCGACATCAGCGAGGTCCTCGCGATGCCGGTCACCGAGGCCGCCGCGTTCTTCGCCACCGGTGACGCCCGCACCCCCGCCGCAACCCGCGTCCTCGACCGGCTCGCCGACGTCGGCCTCGGCTACCTCGGCCTCGGCCAGCCGCTCACCACCCTGTCAGGCGGCGAACGGCAACGGCTCAAACTGGCCACCCACATGGGAGAGAAGGGCGGCGTCCACCTCCTCGACGAGCCGACCACCGGCCTCCACCTCGCCGACGTCCAGCACCTGCTCGGCCTCCTCGACCGGCTCGTCGACTCCGGCAAGTCGGTCATCGTCACCGAGCACCACCAGGCGGTCATGGCCCACGCCGACTGGATCATCGACCTCGGCCCCGGCGCGGGACACGACGGCGGCCGGATCGTCTTCGAGGGCACCCCCGCCGACCTCGTCGCCGCCCGCTCCACCCTCACCGGCCGGCACCTCGCCGACTACGTCGCGGGCTGACCGCCTGCCCCACCGCGGGGCCCGGGTCACTGGGCGCGGCAGGCGCGACGCGCGGCGGCAGGCGCGACGCGGGGGCGGCAGGTGGGCGGCGCCGTCGCCGGTCACTTCGCGGTGGTCCGCTCGATCCAGTCGCGGTGGGCGGTCAGATCGGTGTAGATACCGGGCCCCGTCGCGCACTTCGGGTCGGCGTCGCCATCCCGGCTGGTCGCCCCGAGCAGTTCCCAGTGCCCGGGGCGGCCCTTGACCAGCGGCCCGCCGGAGTCGAGGATGCACGCCTGCGCGTTCTCGGTGGGGCTGTCCGTGCACAGCTCGTTGTCCCGGTGGTAGTTCTCGCTGCACCGGTTGTCGGCGACGACCTTGGTGTCCAGCTCCTGCAACCGGATCGGCGGGTCCGGGCACTCGCTGCCGTCCTCGCACGTCATCCCCCAGCCGAGGATCCGCCCTTCGGTCCCCGCCGGCGCGGACTCGGCGGCCAGCTTGACGGGCTTCGCGTCCACGGGGTGGTCCAGCTTCATGACGGCCACGTCGTTGCGGAACGGCTCGTAGGAGAAGTCCGGGTGCGCGACGACCTTGGTGACCTTCGCCTCGGCGCCCTTCCTGCGATCCTGGTCGCCGACCCGCACCGAGAGCTGCCCGGGCTTGACGTTCACCGAGCAGTGCCCCGCGGTGACGATCCAGTCCCGCTTGATCAGCGAGGCCCCGCAGTAGTGGTGGCCGTCCTTCTGCACGCTCACCATGAACGGGTACTGCGAGGTGGAGTCGTGCCCCCCGATGATCGCCGACGCCGACGGCGCGACCGTCAGGCTGAGCCCGAGTGCCCCCGCCACCGCCGCCGCACACAGTGCCGCCTTGCCGCGCCTGTTCATCTCTCCTCCTGTGCCTGGACCGTGGCTCGTGCCCGGCCGGGCACGACACCGTCGATCATGTCCGGCCGATACTCCCGGCACATCGCTCTGACCTCTCACCCGGACCTGGCCCGCAGGTCGTACGGCACGGGGGCCGGATCATGCTGCGGGACCACGGCGAGGTGGCCACGAGGGAGGAAACCGCCCACGTCCGGCGGGCCCGGCCCCGCCCATGTGCCCGAACACGCGTTCAAGGTGGGTAGTCTCCTCGGACCGCCACCGTCACCGCCCTCGCAGGGGCGGCGCAGGCCTGGCCTCAACGGGCGGGGACGGGGGGGAAACGAAGAACGGGGACGGGACGACGGGGAAGGGGAGCGGCGTGACACGAAGCGTACGGACACCACGGCGCCGTGTGCTGCTGGTCCTCGTACCGGCGCTGGCGCTCGCTGTGCTGGGTGGCGGTGCGACGCTGGCGACGCGGTCCGGGGTGCTCGCCGACGAGAGCTACTGCTGGGGCGCCTGGGCCGAGGACAGCGGCCCGCGCGTGCTCGGTGACGACTTCGCACGGGCCGCCGAGGAGTCCGGCTCACCGGAACGGGGCCAACAGGCCACCTGCGTCGTGGCGTTCGGCGTGCCGGGGACCGAGGAGATGCAGTCCCCCGACACCTCCCCGCACAGCCGCCCACCACGCGCGGGGGAAGGGAGCGGCGGTCACCGGCTGGTGGCCCGCGTCGGGCCGCCGCCCCGCTCGACGGGCCGCGCGCGCCAGGCGTGGCTGGCCGAGGCGCTGCACGGAAACGCCGCACCCCTGCCCGACGGACTCCCCGGCGTCGTGGGCCCGGACCGCGGCACGCTCGTGCTGCCCGAGGAGTGCGACAGCGGGGACGTGCCCACGGTGGTCACCGTGCGGTCGGAGGGCGACGTGTCGTACCTCGACTCGGAGCGGGAGGCCGCCGAACTGCTGCTGTCCCTGGCCGAGACGGCCCAGCGCGAGGCGGGCTGCGCCACGGGGCAGCCCGCACGGATCACGGCCCCCGTACGGACGGCACCGGGCGAGGAGACCTACACCACGGGACGGCCGGCGTGCCGTGTCCCCGGAATGCGTCTCGCGCCGCGGCGCGGCGAACTCGGCGGATACGCGAGCGCCATCGGCGACCGCCTCCACTCCTGTTCCCTCGAACTGACCGGCGAGGACGGGGAAGCCGACGCACACGGGCAGTTCGTGGTCACGTCACTCCCCAGACTGGTGACGCTCTTCGCAGGCGTGGAGGGCGCGGACTCGCCGCGGGCTCCGGGCGCCGGCTGGCGGGGCAAGGGCCGGATCGACGGCGGGGACGGGCTGGTCACCGCCGAGTGCCGGGGCCGCCCCACCGTCTTCTTCCTGCACCTGGACGGCCCGCTCGCCCGTGCCGCAGCGCCGGACACACCAGGTGTGTTCGCGCGGTCCGCCAACTCCGTAGCCGAACGCCTCGGTTGCCCGGCCGTGGGGCCGCGCGGATGACCGGGGAGAAACCAAGGAAAAGAGCGACATGAACACCAACTCCGAGGGCCCTGAGGACCCCGAGGGCTCCACAGGCCCCGAGGGCCCCGAGGACCCCGAGGGCTCCACAGACTCCGAGGGCCCCACGGACTCCGACGGCCCAAAGATCACCGACGATCCCCAGGGCCCCGACGACCCCAAGGACCCCGCGACCGCCGCACCGCCTTCCGAACCCGGCCCCCCCGGGGCGCCTGCGCCGGACGGCCCGCAGCCGGGGCGGCATCGCCGTCGTCGGCGTGCTGGTCGGCGCGTTGCTCGGCACCGGCTTCATGAGCTGGCGCGCCGGAGACCTGCCCTTCGCACCACGGGACATGTGCTGGGGATCGCTCTCGCCGGACGTCGCGGAGGCCCTGTTCACCGACACGGACGTCCGCAGCGACGAGTTGCCGCTGCGCCGCGCGACGGAGGACAGCATGCACACGGAGTGCAGCATGCAGGGCTTCGGCTCCGACGAACTGGAGTCCGAGGTCACCGCTTCGGTGCGGACACTGGGCGAACTGAGGGGCGCGCAGGCGTGGGACTGGACGCGCCAGTACCTCTCCTCCCGTATGACGCCGCTGGGCGACGGGATCACCGGCATGGCGTCCTCCCAGCGCGCCTGGGTGGCGCTCCCCACCAGCTGCCACGAACGGTCGTACGAGCCGGGCGAGAAACCGCCGCTGCGGGTGGTCACGCTCGCCTCGGGCGCGTCCGACCCCGACTCCGTGAACGAGGTCGACGCGCGGCGGGGCCTCGACGCGATGTCCCGCGCGGTCGTGCGGCTGGCGAACGGGGTCATGGAAAGGTACGGCTGCGAGGGCCGGTACCCGGACCCGCCGAAGCTGCCAGGGCCCCCGGAGGGGAAGAGCGTCAAGGCACTGGACAACGACCGGCTGTGCGGCCTCCACGGCGTGGAACTGCCCGGCTGGGCACGCGGCGAAGACGTGTCCGCGGCCCGCACCACCCCGGGCACGAAACCGGACGGGCCCGTCACCGGCGGCGTCCGCTCCTGCGACGTGGGGCGGCCCTTCGCCCTGAACAGGATCCGCCTGACGACCGTCGCTGACCCGCAGCTGGCGGATGTCGTCTCCCACGTACTCGGCGAGCGGGCCGCCCCTCTCGGCGGCGACGGCAAGGGCGCACACGCGGCCGGCCTTGCCGTCTACACGGCCGACTGCCAGCGTGGCCGCGCCGCGTTCGTGGCCTGGGAGCCAAACCCCGCGGACGAGACGGACGACACGGCACGGGGCCCGGGCCGGGACCGCAGGTCACTGGCTCTGACCGTGCTCCCCTCCTACGTCAAAACCGAGGCGAAGCGCGCGGGCTGCGGCGAGGTGAACGTCAAGGTCCCAAACCTCCCGTCGACGTGAGACACCTGCCGACAACGTAGGGCCCCACCGCCGGAACGGTGGGGCCCTATGTTCAGCCCGGTAAAGGCTGGGCGGAGGACACGAGATGCGGACTCGAGGCATGGTTCGGCCTGATCGAGGTCGGCAGCAGGCCCGGCGTCCGGTGAGATGAACCGCCGCGCGGTCCGCTCCGTAGCAGGGGGGGGACCGCTATACCCCCACGTCGGCCCTAGGTCGCCGGGCACGGCCACTTGTGACCAGTGGAACGTCAGGAAGTGGTGCACATGCGCGAGGTCGGAGAAGCACGGTCGTCAGGTGAAGCGCCCGATGGTCCTCCCCCCTACGAGGTGGACACCACCGGCGCCGGCCGCGCGGAGCGGCCGGCGCCTGCCCTGACGAACCGGACGACCGCTCAGGCGCCGGCGGCCACGAAGGGCGACTCCATCTGCGGGATCTCCTTCGGCCGGTGGTTGCCTGGCTTGCATCCGGCGAAGGGCCCCATAGGGTCGCGCAGGGTGGCCATCACGGGGCCCAGGAAGTCGCGGTGCCATGCGGCCGGGCCCGTCATGTCCTGCGCAGGGTTGGACAGTTCCGCCCAGGCCAGCCACAGGCCGTGGAGCTGTGCGACCGCCTCCGGGTGCTCCCACCAGCGCGAGCACCACAGCGCTGTGGAGGTGATCTCCCTGCCGTAGACGGGCAGCAGCACGTTGTGCGTCCACTCCACCAGCTGGAAGAGCGCGTCCTCGTAGTCCTGTCCGCCCAGATAGAGGATGAACTCGGGCTGGGGGGCGGGCGGTGCGCCCTCTTCCGTACCGGAGTTCTCTTCGGGCTCGGGCTCAGGCTCGATCATCGTCTGTTCTCCCGCCGCTGTCGTCATCGAAGTCGCCACGCCACCACCACGTGCGCGCGGGGGGCTCGGTTCACCACCGGCCCCGCCCCGGGCAGGGCAGGGACCACCGGGACACAGGGCCGCCACGCAGCCCTGTCCGGGCCCCCGCCGGTCACCGCCCAGCCGGCCGCGGCTTCCGCCGTACCGCTGTCCACGCCGGACCCGACCGAAGGACGCGACCATGTCCGAACCCACCGACCGGCTCGACCCCTACGAGCTGGCCCATGAGCTCGCCGTGGCCGACCAGCTCGCGGCCCAGCAGATCAGCGCCGACCGCGACGGGGCGCGCGCTATGGCCGCACGGGACCAGGCGGCGGCCAGACGGCAGGGCCGCCCCGCCCCGTCGCGGGCCAGTACCGAACGCCGGCGCAGCGGCGCCGCGAGCCGGATGGTCCGCGCCGTGCGCGAGCTGCGGGTCAGGCTGCGCGGCGCCGACGGTGAGGAGCACCGTCACGGGCCGCCCGAGCAGGGGCACGAGCAGCAGCCGGGCCGGCACCTCGGGCAGCAGTACGACTCGCGCTACGAACAGCAGGCGGCCCAGCAGCGGTACGCGCAACAGGCTGCGCACCAGCCCGACCAGCGGTCCGCATTCGAGCGGTACCAGCAACTCGGCGCGTTCGAGAAGCAACTGGTCGAGGTGGCCGCGCTGCAGATGATCACCCAGAACCCGCAGTACGCCGCGGCGTACGACCGCGGGGAGCTGCCCGTGATGGGGGCGATCGCGGGCGAGGCCCAGGCCCGGCATCTGAAGGCGGTCGAGGAGGCGGCGCGGCGCACCGCCCCGGCGCAGAGCGCGCAGTCGGGCTGGGGACGGGAGACCGACCCCACCCTGTTCCGGGACGCCGCACCCGTACAGGCCCGTAACGCCGCACCTGCTCAGGCCTCTGGCGCCGCGCCCGTCCAGGGTCAGGAGGCCCGGAGCGCCGAAGCGTCGCCGGAGCGCTTCCGGCGACCTGCCCTGGCCGTCCGTACCGACGAGGCGACGTCGAAGCGCGGCTTGGGGAGCGAGCCGAACGCGCGCCGCGTCTCGTTGACGAGTACGGACGCGCTCGGGGCCGGCCGATCCGGCACGCCGGGTTTCGACCAGAACGCCGTCTCGGCCGCCGCACGGGAGTCCCGCGCGGCAGGACCGACGCCCCACGGCAACTCCCCGCGCAGCCAGCCCCCGAAGCAGCACTGGGAGGCGGCGGCCTCGAAGCGGCAGTCCCAGTCCATAGGGAGGAAGTGACAGCGTGCCGGCTCCGGCACCGGGCAGCACCGTGAACCACCGAAGTCCGACCCCCGTAGTAAGGAGGTGAACCTCATACAGAGGACGGAGAGCACACCATGACAACTCCTCCGGACCGACGCGGCCGGCGCCGTCGTGAGCCCGACCCCGAACGTGGCGAATCCCGATCGCCCTCACCCCCACCCGAGGAATACCAGTCCCAAACGTGGTACAACACTGTGTACAACGTGGCGCACCAAATCCGCGGATCCGAACTTGTGACCTCCGCGCTCGACGGTGCGGGACGGACGGGGCGGTGGGTGGTCGACAGGACGCCCGCCGTCGTGGACACGGCCGTCGACTCCCTGGATTCCGCCGGGCTGGCCCTGCAGGCCACCGGTACCGCCCGAGACGATGCGGACCAGGGCTGGACTTCCACCTACAACTGGGGCGTCGCTCTCACTGGCGGCTCCGGAGTGCGGACGGTCTTCCTGGAGGGTCGCAGGGCGCTGCGGCCTCACCCCAACGATCCGCCGGACGTCTTCGCCGCCGCACTCGGTGCCGCAAGGGCCACCGGTGCGGGAATGTACGCCTTCGGCCGCGACCCCGCGACCAGGGCGGCCGGTGCCACACTGCAAGGCGTGGCAATGGCCGGCGACTACGCCAGGGTTCGTTACAACGCCAATCAGGCCCGTGCGGCGGAGGCCGAGCGCGCGCGTCGCGCGGAGGAGCGTGCGGCGGAGCCGGCGCCGCAGCTCGAACGCCCGAGCTTCGGTGATCCGTTCGGTGCTTCTTACGAGATGTCTGGGCGGGAACGCGCCAGCGGATCCGACCGGGGCCGGGGCCGGGGCTCTGGGGACAGCGAGTTGCGCAGGCGGAATTCCAGCCGTGCGCCGGAGGAGCGCGAGCGGCGCAGGAGCCGTGCGCCGGAGGAGGGCGAGCGGCGCAGGCGGGATTCGAGCGCGGCTCCGCAGGAGCGGTCCCGCGCGGTGCGGCCTCCCCGTGCGGATCGCGACCGCCGCCCGCCGCCGAGTTGGAACGGTACTCTTCCGCAGTCTGCGGCTCCCCGGTCGATGAGTGGTTCCAGCAGTTCGTCCGAGGAACGTCGCTCCCGGCGCGATTCCAGCCGTGCGCCACGCGATTCCAGTCGTGCACCGCGCGATTCCAGTCGTGCGCCACGCGATTCCAGTCGCGCGCCGGGTAGCGAGCGGCGTGAGCGGCGTTCCAGCCGGGCTCCCCAGGCGCCGCCGACCCGCCCCGAGCCGGTCGCGAACCCGACCATGAGCCTGCCCGTCCGCTCGCGAGAGCCCGTCCGCGAGGGGTCGTCGCGGAACAGCGACGACCGCCAGGGCCTTCGCCGCTCCAACACGAGCAGTATGTCGTCCTACGGCAACAACCAGGACAACACCACGCGCAGGCGTGGCGGCGGCCAGGGCCGCAGCAAGTAGCGAGCGCGCCGCGGAGGTGGCCCGTTGCCTCCGCGCCGCCTGCCGGTACGCGGCGTTCACCGGATGAGTGCCGCTGAGATCAACTGACCCGGGCCGCCGGCCGCCTCCCCCGGAGGAGGCGGCCAGCGGCCCGGACGGCGTTCCGTGTCCGGACACCGCCGGCCCGAGTCGGACGTGTCACCTGATGTGCGGGGCCGAGGCACAGGTGAACGCCGCTTCTGAGGTGAGCAGCCCCCGGCCGCCGTCACCAGGCCGCCCGTCGGGGCTCCGGGGCTGACGAACCCGACCTGGTGCACGCCCCGTACCGCTGCCGGTGCCCGCGCACGCTCCCGGGGGCGAGGAGGCGGACCAGGCCCGGAGTGACGGACCCGGCCGTCCGGCCCCCCACCAAGAGGCGGCCCAGAACATGCCGGGCCGCCACCTCCGCCTCGTACCCCACCGGGCCCCGTTACGGCCCGGCCGTGGTCTTCTTGCCGGTCAGCCCAACTGCAACCACGAACGACGTAGGGCCCCACCGCCGGAGCGGTGGGGCCCTACGTTCAGCCCGGTGAAGGCTGGGCGGAGGATACGAGATTCGAACTCGTGAGGGGTTGCCCCCAACACGCTTTCCAAGCGTGCGCCCTAGGCCACTAGGCGAATCCTCCGCCGCAAACAATACAAGACGTTGAGGGGTGCTCGCGAACCCGCACCCGGAGGTGGGGTGGGCGGGTGGGGAGGTCGTCGGTGGGGCGGGGGATCAGGTAGGCTGGCGTCAGCCCCTCACGTGGCGCTATCTGACTGAACTCCCCCAGGGCCGGAAGGCAGCAAGGGTAGGTTGGCTCTGGCGGGTGCGTGGGGGGCGTTTGCGTGCCGGGTCGGGCTCGGGCCCGGAGCGGCACGCGGGGCTGTGCCCGTCGGGGCCGGGGCTCTCGTGTGAGGTGGGCCACTTGGCGCCGCTTGTCGGTGGTCGCCTATATCGTCGGGGGTGTGTCGTCCCTCGCCCTGTACCGCCGCTACCGCCCCGAGACCTTCGCGGAGGTCATCGGGCAACAGCACGTGACCGACCCGCTGCAGCAGGCGCTGCGCAACAACCGTGTCAACCACGCGTATCTCTTCAGCGGCCCGCGCGGCTGCGGGAAGACGACGAGCGCCCGCATCCTGGCCCGCTGTCTCAACTGCGAGCAGGGTCCGACGCCGACGCCGTGCGGTCAGTGCCAGTCCTGCCTGGACCTGGCGCGGAACGGGCCGGGATCGATCGACGTCATCGAGATCGACGCCGCCTCGCACGGCGGTGTGGACGACGCCCGCGAGTTGAGGGAGAAGGCGTTCTTCGGGCCGGCCTCGAGCCGGTACAAGATCTACATCGTCGACGAGGCGCACATGGTGACCCCCGCGGGGTTCAACGCGCTGCTCAAGGTCGTCGAAGAGCCGCCCGAGCACCTGAAGTTCATCTTCGCGACGACGGAGCCCGAGAAGGTGATCGGGACCATCCGTTCGCGCACCCACCACTACCCGTTCCGCCTCGTCCCGCCGGGGACGCTGCGCGACTACCTGGCCGAGGTGTGCGAGCGCGAGCGGATCCCCGTCCAGGAGACGGTCCTGCCCCTGGCCGTGCGGGCCGGGGCGGGATCCGTGCGGGACTCGATGTCGGTGATGGACCAGCTCCTCGCCGGCGCGGGCGACGACGGTGTGACCTACACCATGGCCACCGCCCTGCTCGGCTACACCGACAGCGCGCTGCTGGACGAGGTCGTGGACGCCTTCGCCGCGGGCGACGGCGCGCGGGCCTTCGAGATCGTCGACCGGGTCATCGAGGGCGGTCACGATCCGCGTCGCTTCGTCACCGACCTGCTGGAGCGGCTGCGGGACCTGGTGATTCTCGCGGCCGTCCCGGACGCGGTCGAGAAGGCGCTGATCGACGCGCCTGGCGACGTCGTCGAGCGGATGCGGGCCCAGGCCTCGGTCTTCGGCGCCGCGGAGCTCAGCCGCGCCGCGGATCTCGTCAACACGGGGCTGACGGAGATGCGGGGCGCCACCTCGCCCCGCCTCCAGCTGGAACTGATCTGCGCGCGGGTGCTGCTGCCCGCGGCCTACGGGGACGAGCGCTCCGTACAGGCCCGGCTGGACCGGCTGGAGCGCGGCATCGCGCTGGGGGCCGCCGCCCCCGCTCCGGGCCCCGTCGCCCCCGCACCGGCCCCCGCTGCTGCGCCGGCCCCCGCCGCCGTGGGGCCGCATCCCGGCCCCGCGTCCGGCCCCGCGTCCGGCCCCGCGTCCGGTTCCGGTGACGACGAGTCCGGTCTTCCGGGAGGCGGCGCGGGAGCCTCGCCCCCCGCCGACGCGGGGCCGGGGCCCGCGCCCGGGCCCGGCGCCGGGTCGGCTGCCGCAGCCGCCGCACCGGCGTCCACCCCGGCGGCCGAGCCTCCGCGCCGCCCAGGTGCCTGGCCCGGTGGGACGGGGCCCGGTGGGACGGGGCCCGGAGACGGCGGAGGCGCCGGTGCGGGCACCGGCGAGCCCGCGCGGCGTCCGGGAGCGTGGCCCGGGGCGGCCGTACCGGGCGCCGGTGCCCCGTCGGCACCGCCGGCGACGAGCGGAGGCCCGACGGGAACGGCTCCGGCGCAAGGACATGAACAGGGGCAGGGGCAGGCATCGGGGTCGGCCCCCGACCCCGGCGCCCGGCCGGGAGGCGGCCCCACGCACGGTGGCGGCCCCACGCCCGGTGGCGCCCCCGCCAACGCTGGCGGCCCCACGCCCGGAGGCGGCCCCGCCAACGCTGGCGGCCCCACGCACGGTGGCGCCCCCGCCAACGCTGGCGGCCCCACGCCCGGAGGCGGCCCCGCCAACGCTGGCGGCCCCACCAACGGCGGGGGCGCCCCCGCCGGGGGCGGCGACCCGGCGCAGATCCGTCAGATGTGGCCGCAGATCCTGGAGGCGGTCAAGAACCGGCGCAGGTTCACCTGGATCCTGCTCAGCCAGAACGCACAGGTCGTCGGCTTCGACGGCAAGACGCTCCAGATCGGCTTCCCGAACGCCGGCGCGCGGGACAGCTTCGCGGGCGGCGGCAGCGACGAGGTGCTGCGGCAGGCGCTCACCGACGCGCTCGGCGTGCAGTGGCAGGTCGAAGCGCTGGTCGATCCCTCCGGCGGGGCGGGCGGCGGCAGCGGCGGTGGTCCGGGGGGCCCTAACGGGCCGGGCTCCGGGTACGGCGCGGGGTCCGGCTCGAACGGCGGTGGGGGCACCCGCGGCGCGATGGCGGCGCCGGCGCAGGCGGGGCCGCCCCAGCAGTGGTCGGCTGCCCCGCCGCAGCAGTCGGCTCCGGGCGGGGCGGGCTGGTCCGCCGGGCCCGCGGCGGCTCCGGCGCCGCCGTCGGCTCCGGTGCCCTCTCCGGCTTCCGAGCCCGAGGCCTCGGCGCCTCCCTCTCCGCCGCCGTCCGCTCCCGCGTCCTCGCCGGGTGCCGGGCTGGAGGAGGACATGCCCGCCGAGGACGATCCCGATCTGGACGACTCGGCTCTCTCCGGTCACGATCTGATCGTCCGCGAGCTCGGTGCGACGGTGATAGAGGAGTTCCAGCACGAGTGACCGGTGGGGGAGCCGGGCGTTGGGTGCCTTCGGCGGTTGTCCGGGGCGGGGCGCCCGCAGGGAGTGGAGCACGTAGGCTCGGGGACGTTCAGTACGGCGTCTAGTGAGCCAGGAGCGATCCGATCGTGATTCCCGGTGGTGGGCAGCCCGACATGCAGCAGTTGCTGCAGCAGGCGCAGAAGATGCAGCAGGATCTGGCCTCGGCGCAGCAGGAGCTGGCCGAGACGGCCGTGGAGGGTTCGGCGGGCGGTGGCCTGGTCAAGGCGACGGTCAGTGGTTCCGGGGAGCTCCAGGGCCTGGTCATCGACCCGAAGGCCGTGGACCCCGAGGACACGGAGACCCTCGCCGATCTGGTTCTCGCGGCCGTCCGTGACGCGAACGGCGCGGCTGCCGAGTTGCAGCAGCAGAAGCTCGGTCCTCTCGCGCAGGGCATGGGCGGGATGCCGGGTCTTCCGTTCTGACGGACCCGGACCCGGGCCCAACCCGGGGCCGGACCCACGGCGCGCTGTGGGTTCCGGCCCGCGGTCTGTCGGTCCGGCCGCCGGCCCGCCGGCCCACGTGCCCGCCGGCAGTGGCTAGTGGTGGCCCGTACGGGCCACTAACGTACTCAGAGAACAAGACCTGCTCGGGACGGGAGAAGCCCGGGCGGCGCGTGCAGGCGGGAGCCATCCGTGTACGAAGGCGTGGTCCAGGACCTGATCGACGAGTTGGGCAGGCTGCCCGGCGTCGGTCCCAAGAGCGCGCAGCGGATCGCTTTCCACATCCTGCAGGCCGAGCCCGCCGACGTGCGGCGGCTCGCCGGCGCGCTGACCGAGGTCAAGGAGAAGGTCAGGTTCTGCGCGGTGTGCGGCAACGTCGCGCAGGAGGAGCAGTGCCGGGTCTGTCTCGATCCGCGCCGTGACCCGTCGGTCATCTGCGTGGTCGAGGAGCCAAAGGACGTCGTCGCGATCGAGCGGACCCGCGAGTTCCGCGGCCGGTACCACGTGCTGGGCGGGGCGATCAGTCCGATCGAGGGTGTCGGTCCTGACGACCTGCGGATCCGGGAGCTGCTGTCCCGCCTCGCGGACGGGACGGTCACCGAGCTGATCCTGGCGACGGACCCGAATCTGGAGGGCGAGGCGACGGCCACCTATCTGGCGCGGATGGTCTCCGCGATGGGACTGAAGGTGACGCGGCTGGCGAGCGGCCTGCCCGTCGGGGGCGACCTGGAGTACGCGGACGAGGTCACCCTGGGGAGGGCCTTCGAGGGAAGGCGGCTCCTGGACGTGTGAGCTCCGACGTGTGAGCTTTCGAAGTGCGAGCGCAGGGAGAGGTTGCCCGATGTCGGATGCGACGCTGAACGCCATCACCCAGGACCCCGACGACTTCGCGGTCCAGATCAGCGACCAGGTCCACAGCTTCATCGTCTCGGTCGCGGAGGTCGCCAAGGGCGACGAGCCGGACAGCGCCGTGCCCTATCTCCTGCTGGAGGTCTCGCAGCTTCTCCTCGCGGGCGGCCGGCTGGGCGCGCACGAGGACATCGTCCCGGACGAGCGGTACGAGCCGGACGTGGGGCCCGAGCCGGACGTGGACGAGCTGCGGGAGCGGCTTGCCACGCTGCTGGACCCGGTGGACGTCTACTCCGAGGTCTTCGACCCGTACGTGCCGCGCTCGGCGCCCGTCGCGTGCCGGATCTCCGACGATCTCGCCGACATCATCACCGATCTGCGGCACGGGATGGCGCACTACCGCGCGGGCCGGGTGAGCGAGGCCCTGTGGTGGTGGCAGTTCTCCTACCTGTCGAACTGGGGACCGACCGCCTCCGCCGCGCTGCGCGCGCTCCAGTCCCTGGTGGCTCACGTACGGCTGGACAAGCCGCTGGACGAGCTGGACGGCCTGGACACCGACAGCACCGCCGCCGACGAGGACGGCGACGGCTCTCTCGAGGCGGAGGCGGGCGAGGTGATGGCCGCCGAGATCGGCGTCCCTCTGGGCCTCAAGAACGCCTGAGCCGACAGGGCGCGCTCGCACCGCACGGGTCGCGCATCGTGAACAGAGTCACGTTTTTGTGTCATCCGTGGTGCGGCGGGCAGGGGATTCCGCGGACGGGTGTGGAACCTGTCCGGTCGTTACACTGAGCCGATCAGTGGATCCCTTCATTCCGGGCAGCGTCGCGCGGAGCGCCGGGGTCCCGGGAATTGATTCGAGGAGCGAGCACACGTGGGCCTTGTCGTGCAGAAGTACGGCGGCTCCTCCGTTGCCGATGCCGAGGGCATCAAGCGCGTTGCCAAGCGGGTCGTCGAAGCCAAGAAGAACGGCAACCAGGTTGTCGTCGTGGTATCGGCGATGGGTGACACGACGGACGAGCTGATCGACCTCGCCTCAGAGGTGTCTCCGGTCGCCTCCGGGCGCGAGTTCGACATGCTGCTGACCGCCGGAGAGCGGATCTCCATGGCCCTGCTGGCGATGGCGATCAAATCCGCCGGCCACGAGGCGCAGTCGTTCACCGGCAGCCAGGCGGGTCTGATCACCGACTCCGCGCACAACAAGGCGCGGATCATCGACGTCACCCCGGGCCGCATCAAGGACTCGGTGGACGAGGGCAACATCGCCATCGTCGCCGGTTTCCAGGGCGTCTCCCAGGACAGCAAGGACATCACCACGCTGGGCCGCGGTGGTTCGGACACCACCGCTGTGGCGCTGGCGGCGGCGCTGAACGCCGAGGTGTGCGAGATCTACACGGACGTCGACGGTGTCTTCACCGCCGACCCGCGGGTCGTGAAGAAGGCGAAGAAGATCGACCAGATCTCCTTCGAGGACATGCTGGAGCTGGCCTCGTCCGGCTCCAAGGTGCTGCTGCACCGCTGCGTGGAATACGCGCGCCGCTACAACATCCCGATCCACGTGCGGTCGTCCTTCTCCGGCCTGAAGGGCACGTGGGTCACGACCGAGCAGCCGGACGGGCAAGGGGAAGAGTCGATGGAGCAGGCGATCATCTCGGGTGTGGCACACGACACGTCCGAGGCGAAGGTCACGGTCGTCGGGGTGCCGGACAAGCCGGGCGAGGCCGCGGCGCTCTTCCGCGCCGTCGCGGAGGCCGAGATCAACCTCGACATGGTCGTCCAGAACGTCTCCGCGGCCTCCACCGGGCTGACGGACATCTCCTTCACGCTGCCCAAGGCGGAGGGCAAGAAGGCGATCTCGGCGCTGGAGAAGGCGCAGGGCAAGGTCGGCTACGACTCGCTGCGCTACGACGACCAGATCGCGAAGATCTCGCTCGTCGGTGCGGGCATGAAGACCAACCCGGGTGTGACGGCGACGTTCTTCGAGGCGCTGTCCGACGCCGGGGTGAACATCGAGCTGATCTCCACCTCGGAGATCCGCATCTCGGTGGTGACGCGCGAGGAGTCCGTGGGCGACGCCGTCCGCGCCGTCCACTCGGCCTTCGGGCTGGACAGTGACACGGACGAGGCCGTGGTCTACGGCGGCACGGGACGCTGACCGCTGTGGCCTGTCAGGGGGTCTCGCCGGGTCGGGGCTGCCCCTGACGGTGCGTCGCGGGCTACGGGTGTTCCGTGGCCTGGCGCGCGGTTCCCCGCGCCCCTTCGGGGCGCGCCCCCCCTGGCCACGGCGGCACCCGCTGACGGAGAATGACGCTCCCCGTCCCCTGCAACCGGCAGGCGGCGGGGAGCGTCTTTGTTCCCTCCGGGCCGCGTCACGGCCGCACTGGGGGCGTGCGGCAGACGGTCGGGAGAAGCGGAGGCGAACGGGGTGTACTTGACGACCGAGAGATGTGTGTATGACGGCATGTGGTGTGTTTTCCCGCACAGTGCCTGTCGCGTACAACCCTGACGGGGGGAAACGTGTCAAACAGGCGTGGCAGAGGTACTCGGAATCGCAACGGCCCCTGGCCGACCCGGACCCACACCGCGCGCCGCTGGGCTGCCGGTGGGCGGAGGCATGCCGGTGATCGCGCCCTGGCCTGCCGCGCGGCCCGCACGCCCGCTCGCGCAGCGTGGGGACGCTGACGAGGCAATGGCACCGGGCACCACAGTCGATCACCTGACCGAGACCTACCGCGCCCACTACAAGTCCCTGCTCGGGCTCGCGGCGCTCCTGCTCGACGACACCGCCTCGTGCGAGGACGTCGTGCAGGAGGCGTTCATCCGCGTGCACTCCGCGCGCAAGCGCGTCCGCGACCCCGAGAAGACCCTCGCCTACCTCAGGCAGACGGTCGTGAACCTCTCCCGCTCCGCGCTGCGCCGCCGCATCCTCGGGCTGAAGCTGCTCTCCAAGCCGATGCCCGACATGGCGAGCGCCGAGGAGGGGGCTTACGAACAGCTCGAACGGGATCAGTTGATACAGGCGATGCGCGGCTTGCAGCGGCGCCAGCGCGAGGTGCTGGTGCTGCGGTACTTCGCCGACATGACCGAGGCTCAGGTGGCTGAGGTGCTCGGACTCTCGCTCGGCTCGGTGAAGGCGTACGGTTCGCGCGGTATCGCCGCGCTGCGCACCGCCATGGAGGCGGCGTCATGAGTGAGGGCAGGGAGCCCCGCGAGGAGAGAACGCCCGGGCAGGAGACGCCTTCGGGGGAGCAGGCCTCCGCCGACGAGCGGGCCTTCCCGGGAGGGCAGTCGTCCCCGGAGGGGCAGCCCTCTCCGGCGGAGAAGGCGTCACCACAAGAGCAGGCCCCCTCCGGCGAGGGGGCGGAGTCCGAGAAGGGGGCTACCGGGGCCGGCGGGGCTACCGGGGCCGGCGACGCCGGTCAGGGCGGGCCGCCGGGGGACGAGGACGCGCTGCGCCGCCTCCTCCAGGCCAGCGTCCGCGAGCTCGACCCCTCTCCCGAGAGCCTCGACCGCACCCTCGACCACCTGCGTCATGCCGTACCCGCGCGGCGTGCGCACCGCCGTCAGGCGATGGTCGGCGGGGTGGCGGCGGCACTGGTCGCCGCGGTCGGCGTGCCCGCGCTCTTCTACGGCGGCGTCGTCCCCGGCAGCGGTGACGACGACCATCCGGTGACGGCGGCCAGTACCCACGGCCAGACGCGGGGGCCCGAGGCCGGTACGGGCTCGGGAGGCGGCAAGGGCGGCGAGAAGCACGGCGGCGGCAAGGACAGGGACGAGGACGAGGGCGGGAAGGGCGGCGGCAGCGCCCACCCCACCCCCTCGGGGCCCGGCACCAGCGGCCCGGGGCCCGACGAGACGCTGAGCGCCAGCGCGCCGGTCTGCGGCAGCGATCAGCTCGGGCGGGGCTCCGCGCGCTCTGGGGCGCCCGACGGCGCGGGCACCATCTACGGCAGCTTCCGCGTGTCCAACGTCTCCAAGGACACCTGCACGGTGGAGGGCGAGGGCTTCGTCGGTGCCTCCGTGCAGGGCGGCGCGCGGGGCCGGGTGACGGTCGTCGATCACACGAGTGGCGACGCGGCGCCCGGGCTGGGCGATCCGGCTGTCGCGCGCGACGAGGTGGTGCTCCAGCCAGGGCAGGCGTACGTGGTGAAGTTCGCGTTCGTGCCCGGCGGCGGCTGCGGGGGCGGTACCCCGACACCGCAGGGCGGGCGGTACGAGGGCGATCCCTCGGGCGGCCCCGACGCGAGCCCGGGTGACGGCGGCCAGGGCAACGGCGGCGGCGACGGCAGCGGTGGCGGCACCGGGACGCCCGGCGAGGGCGACGGCGGTGGCGGTGACACCGGCGGAGGCGGCAGCGACGTCGTCGTCTCCCACACGCCCGAGGGCGGCGCCCCGATAGCCAACACCCGTCTCGCCGACACGTGTGCGGGCGGCACGCTCTACCGCACGGGCGTCATCCCCCAGAGCTGAGGCGGCCTGCTTCGGCCCCCTCCCCGAACGGGCGTGTTCCGCCGGGGCGTACCGTGAAGGGGTGTACCGGTTCCTGCTGACCCCGCGCTGGTGGGGGATCAACATCTTCGCCGTTCTGGCGATTCCGGTGTGCCTGTTCATGGGCAGCTGGCAGCTGAGCCGGTTCGACGACCGGGTGGACCGCCACCACGAGCAGCAGGAGCAGTCGCGCAGCGCCGCGCACGCCAAGGCGCGTCCGCTCGCCTCCCTGCTGCCGGTGACGGAGGACACCGTCGGGCACACCGCCAAGGTGACGGGGCGGTTCGACGCGGAGCACCCGCTGCTCGTCCCGGACCGTACCGTCAAGGGCGAGCGGGGCTTCTACGTGCTCTCCCTGCTGCGTACCGACGACACCGAGGACGGCAAGGCGCTCCCGGTGGTGCGGGGCTGGCTTCCGGGCAACCCCGATCCCGCGCGGGTGCCGGCGCCGCCGAAGGGCGAGGTGACCGTCCGCGGCGCGCTCCAGGCGTCGGAGTCGCAGAACGACGCGGGTGACCAGGCCTCGGGGGCGCTCCCGCGCAACCAGCTCGGCTTCATCAACGCCTCCGCGCTCGTCAACATCGTGCCGTACGGCGTGGAGGGGGCCTGGCTCACCGAGCAGCGGACGCAGAAGCCGCTGAAGCCGGTGCCGCCGGCGGCGCCCGCGGGCACGGGGCTCGACATGAAGGCGTTCCAGAACCTGGGCTACACGGCGCAGTGGTTCGTCTTCGCCGGGTTCGTGGTCTTCATGTGGTTCCGCTTCTTCCGGCGCGAGGCGGAGATGGCCAAGGACGCGGCCCTCGGCCTCCTCCCGGAGGGGGAGTTCCCCCAGGAGGAGACCGGCCCGGCCGACGGGGACGGCCGGGACGACGGCGACGGCCGGCAGGACGAGGACGGTGGGGACGGCGAGGACGATCCCGCCGCCGGGGTCACGCGGGCCGGGGCCCCGGCGCCGTCGCCGGAAGGTGCCGGGTCGCGAAGTCGATCTCCAGCCTGACCTGTTTGATCCGCTCCTCGACGACGAGCGAGCCGTGCCCCGCGTCGTAGCGGTACACCTCGTGCGGGTGGCCGCGCTCCTCCAGCCTTCCCACGTAGTTCTCGACCTGCCGGATCGGACAGCGCGGGTCGTTGACCCCGGCGGAGATGTAGACGGGCGCGCGGACCTTCTCGACGTACGTCAGGGGTGAGGACGCCTCGAACCGCTCGGGGACCTCCTCGGGGGTGCCGCCGAGCAGCGTGCGGTCCATCGACTTCAGCGCCTCCATCTCGTCGTGGTAGGCGGTGACGTAGTCGGCCACGGGGACGGCGGCCAGGCCGAGCGCCCACACCTCGGGCTGGGTACCGAGCCCGAGCAGGGTGAGGTAGCCGCCCCAGGAGCCGCCGGCCAGCACGAGCCTGTCGGGGTCGGCGAGACCGGAGTCGACGGCCCAGGCCCGTACCGCGTCGACGTCCTCCAGCTCGATCAGGCCGACCCGGTGCTTGAGCGCGTCGGTCCAGGCCCGGCCGTAGCCCGTGGAGCCGCGGTAGTTGACCCGTACGACGGCGAAGCCGTGGTCGACCCAGGCGGCGGGCTGGCCGGCGAAGGAGTCCGTGTCGTGGTGGGTGGGCCCGCCGTGCACCTCGAAGACGGTGGGGAAGGGGCCCTGCCCCGCCGGCTTCTGGACGAGGGCGTGGACGGTCCCGCCGGGACCCTCCACCCAGGCGTCCTCGACGGGGACGGACCCCGGTGCCTTCATCCCGGGCGGGTCGAGCACCCTCGCGCCGGTGGTGGAGCGGACCTGCGGCGGCTGGGCGGCCGACGACCACAGGAACTCCACGGTGCCGTCGGGCCGCGCGGTGGCGCCCAGCACGGAGCCCGCCGGGGTGTCGATGCGGGTGCGCTCGCCGCTGGCCAGGTCGTACCTGAACAGCTCGTCGCGGGCCTGGTGGCTGTGCACGACCAGCAGCGCCGAGGCGTCCGGGTACCACTCGGCGGAGAGGTCTCCTGGCAGGTCGAGGGTGAGCTCGCGGGTGGTGCCGGCCGACGGGTCCCAGATCATCGGCTCCCACCGGCCGTGCCGCTGGTGGCCGATCAGGAGCCGGGAGTCGCCGTCCACGGGGGCGAACCCGAGCACGGTGAGCCCGAGTTCCTTCGTACCGCCCTCGCTGTCGTCGAGTTCGGCGACGGTCGAGCCGTCGGGGCGCACGACGCGCAGCGCCGAGTGCATGGCGTCCCCGTGCTCGGTGTGCTCGATCACCAGCAGGGTGCCGTCGTGCGAGAGGTCGCCGACACCGGCGGACTCGCTGTGCCGGTAGATCTCGACGGGGGCGGGGGAGCCGGGGCGCTGGAGGTGGATCGTGGAGCCGTCCTCGTCCGTGGAGCGGCCGATGACGACGGTGCCGTCCCTGCCGAGGGCCAGCCCCGCCGGGTAGGAGGGGTCGAGTCCCTCGACGGCGCGGGTGTCGGGACCGCCGGCGAAGGGCTGACGCATCCAGACGCCGAACTCGTCGCCGTCGGTGTCGGAGAACCACCAGATCCACGCGCCGTCCGGCGTCAGGGTGCCGTCGGTCGTCCCGTTGGGGCGGTCGGTGACCTGCCGCTGTTCGCCGGTGGTCCGGTCCCAGGCGTACAGCTCGAACGTGCCTGTCGCGTTCGAGATGAACAGCGACCGTTCCGGTGCGTCCTCGGCCCACTCGGGCAGCGAGACGCGCGGCGCCCGGAACCGCTTCTCCCAGTCGGGCATGGCCTGGTCAGGCGTGTCCTGGGCGGACTGGTCGGGCGATGCGTTTCGATCCATGCGCTCCATTGTGGACCGGGCCCCGCGGCCGCGGTGCGGGGAGCGGACAGTAGGGTGCCAGCCGTCCCCTGTTCGAAAGTCCGAGGTGCCGCCGTGACGTCCCCCACCGCCCCCCGCGACGTCGCCGCGCCCTCCGCGTTGACGGTCGTCGGGATCGGCGCCGACGGGTGGGCCGGGCTGCCCGAGCCGTCCCGTGAGGCGCTGCGCGGGGCCGAGGTGCTGATCGGCGGCGCCCGGCAGCTGGCGCTGCTGCCCGCCGCGTGCGCGGGGGAGCGCGTGCCGTGGCCGTCGCCACTGCGCGCGGGCGTGCCCGGGCTGCTGGCCGCGCACGCGGGGCGCCGCGTCGCGGTACCGGCGAGCGGCGACCCGACCTTCTACGGCATCGCCCGCACCCTGCGCGAGGTCCTCGGCACGGTGCCCCGCGTGCTGCCGCACCCCTCCTCCGTGGCGTACGCCTGCGCCCGGCTGGGCTGGGCGCAGGAGGAGTGCGAGACCGTCAGCGCGGTGGGCCGCCCGCTGGCACGCCTGTCGGCCGTACTGCACCACGGACGGCGCCTGCTGGTGCTCAGCGCGGGCGCGCACACGCCCGGCGAGATCGCGGCGCTGCTGCGGGAGCGGGGGTTCGGCGCCAGCCCGGTGCGGGTGCTCGAACAGCTCGGCGGGGACGGCGAACGCGTGGTCGAGGGGACGGCGCTGACGTGGTCGGCTCCGCCAGGCGACCCCCTCAACGTCGTCGCGGTCGAGTGCGTCCGCGACCCCGGCGACGGCGCCTCGGGTGTGCCCAGGCTCGGCGCCGTACCCGGGCTGCCGGACGAGGCGTACGAGCACGACGGGCAGCTCACCAAGCGCCATGTGCGCGCGGCGACACTCGCCGCGCTGGCGCCCGCGCCCGGCGAACTCCTGTGGGACGTGGGCGGTGGCGCCGGCTCGATCGCGGTGGAGTGGATGCGCGCTCACCCGGCGTGCCGCGCGGTCACCGTGGAGCGGAACGCGGCCCGCGCGGACCGGATAGCCCGCAACGCCGAGCGGCTCGGCGTGCCCGGGCTGCGGGTCGTGACCGGAGCCGCCCCCTCCGCGCTCGCCGCACTGCCCGCCCCCGACGCGGTGTTCATCGGCGGCGGCCTGACCGCACCGGGGCTGCTGGACGCCTGCTGGCGCGCGTTGCCGCCGGGCGGGCGGCTGGTCGCCAACACCGTCACCCTCGAATCCGAGGCACTGCTGGTGGACTGGTACCGCAGGCACGGCGGCGAACTGGTGCGCCTCGGCGTCTCGCACGGGGTGCCGGTCGGCGGCTTCACCGGATGGCGGCAGGCGATGCCGGTGACGCAGTGGGCGGTGTGCAAGCCCTCCGGGGGCGAGGGGGCGGGCGTGGCGCCCGATGTCGCGAGTGCCGACGTGTCCGCCGCCGCGGCGAAGGACACGTCCGATGTGGTGGAACGCACGTCTGATGTGCGGGGAGGCGATGTGGTGGGAGACGAGAGATGACCGTGTACTTCATCGGCGCGGGACCCGGCGCCGCCGACCTGATCACGGTGCGCGGCGCCCGTACGCTCGCCGCCTGCGGGGTGTGCCTGTACGCGGGCAGCCTGGTGCCCCGCGAACTGCTCGCCGAGTGCCCGCCCCACGCGCGCCTGGTCGACACCGCCGAGCTCGACCTGGACGCCATCACCGGCGAAATGGTCGCGGCACACGCCGCAGGGCACGACGTGGCGCGCCTGCACTCGGGCGACCCGTCCGTCTTCAGCGCCGTCGCCGAGCAGATGCGCCGGCTGGACGCGGCCGGGGTGGACCACCAGGTCGTGCCCGGAGTGCCCGCGTTCGCGGCGGCGGCGGCCGCGCTGGGCCGCGAGCTGACCGTGCCGACCGTCGGGCAGACGGTGGTGCTCACCCGCATCGCGCGGCAGGCCACGCCCATGCCGGACGGCGAGGACCTGGCCACACTCGGCCGCAGCGGCGCGCTGCTCGTGCTGCACCTGGCGGCGCGGTACGCCGAGGAGGTCGTCGCCGAACTCGTGCCGCACTACGGCTCCGACTGCCCGGCGGCCGTGGTCGCCTACGCCAGCCGTCCGGACGAGCTGGTACTGCGGGGCACGCTGGCGGACATCGCCGAGCAGGTGAGGGCGGCGGGCGTCAGCAGGACGGCCGTCATCCTCGTGGGCCGTACGCTCGCCGCCGCGCACTTCCGCGACAGCTACCTGTACTCGGCGGAGCGGGACCGGCACGTGTGCTGACCGACCGGGCGGCGGTGGCGAAACGGGGACGCGTGGGGGTGCGCGTGCAGGTGCGGGGGTGTGCGGCGCTGCGAGGCTCAGCGCACGGTGCTGCGTCCCACCACGGCCCCCGCGCGGTCGATGCAGACGACGTCCACCCGTACGGGGGCGCCGCGCAGCACCGCGAGTGCCTCGTCGCGTGCGGCCCGCGCCACCAGGTCGCCGAGGGGAACCCCGGCCGCCTCGCACGAACGCAGCGCCGCGAGTCCCGTGTTGGCCTCGGCGACGTCGTGTGCGAGCGCCTCGTCGGCACCGCCCCGCCGGGCCAGCTCGGCGAGGAACCCCTTGTCCACCTGGGAGCGTTGGGAGTGCAGGTCCAGGTGCCCGGCGGCCAGCTTGGACAGTTTGGCGAAGCCGCCGCAGACCGTGAGCCGGTCCACCGGGTGGCGGCGCACGTACTTCAGGACGGCGCCGGCGAAGTCCCCCATGTCCAGCAGCGCGTCCTCGGGCAGCCCGTACTCGGCGACCACCGTGCGCTCCGACGTCGACCCCGTGCACCCGGCCACATGGGTGCGGCCCGCGGCCCGTGCCACGTCCACCCCGCGCCGGATCGAGTCGATCCACGCCGAGCACGAGTACGGCACCACGATGCCCGTGGTCCCCAGGATGGACAGCCCGCCGAGGATGCCCAGCCGCGGGTTCCAGGTGGAGCGGGCGATCTCCTCGCCGCCTTCGACCGCGAGGGTGATCTCCACATCGCCGCTGCCGCCGTGGTGCGCCGCCACCCGGGCCGCGTGCTCGCGCATCAGCTGCCGTGGCACGGGGTTGACGGCGGGCTCGCCCACCTCCAGGGGGAGTCCCGGGCGGGTGACGGTGCCCACCCCGGGGCCCGCCCGGAAGACGACGCCCGCGCCGGCGGGCAGCGCGCGGACGGTGGCGCGGACGACGGCGCCGTGGGTGACGTCCGGATCGTCGCCCGCGTCCTTGACGACGGCGGCCGTCGCCCACTCCCCGCCGGGGTCCAGCTGTTCGTAGGCGAGGGCGAACGCAGGGCGTTCGCCCTTGGGGAGAGTGATCGTCACCGGATCGGGGAAGTCGCCGGTGAGCAGCGCGGTGCAGGCGGCCGTCGTCGCCGCTGTCGCACAGGCGCCGGTCGTCCAGCCGGGGCGCAGCCCGGTCCTCTCCAGTTGGGCGCCGCGCCCGCCCTTCGCCTCGCCCATCTCGCCTCGCTACTCACCGAAGTCGTCGTTCCCTCACGTCCCCGCCGCGCCGCGTGTCACCCACGCCAGGTGCCGCCCGCGTCACCCGCACCCCGCGTCACCCACCCGAGGAGCCCTTCCCCGTGCACGTACTGATTCTGGGCGGTACGACCGAGGGCAGGCGGCTGGCGGAGCTGCTGTACACCGCGCGGCCGCGGGCCCGGGTCACCAGCTCCCTGGCGGGCCGGGTGGCGGGGCCACGGCTGCCGGGCGGCGGCGCGGTGCGGATCGGCGGCTTCGGAGGCGTCGAGGGGCTGACGGCGTGGCTGCGGGACCACCGTGTCGACCTCCTCATCGACGCCACCCATCCCTTCGCCGAGACGATCAGTTTCCACGCGGCCGAGGCCGCGGCCGCAGCCCATGTTCCCCTGCTCGCCCTCCGCCGCCCCGGCTGGGCCCCCACAGACGGCGACGACTGGCACGAGGTCGCCTCGCTGGAGGCCGCCGCCGCCACCCTCCCGCGCTTGGGGCGGCGCGTCTTCCTGACGACCGGACGGCTGGGCTTGAGCAGCTTCGCCGGTCCCGGCACCGACCAGCTGTGGTTCCTGGCCCGCTCCGTGGACCCGCCCGCGCCGGGGACGCCCCTCCCGGCGCGGACACACCTGCTCCTCGAGCGCGGACCCTTCACGCTGGAAGGCGAACGCGAGGTGCTCCGCAGCCACCGCATCGACGTCCTGGTGACGAAGGACAGCGGCGGCGCCGCGACGGCGCCGAAGCTGGCGGCGGCGCGGGAGAGGGGCATCCCCGTCGTCGTGGTCCGCCGCCCTCCGGTGCCGGACGGCGTGCGGGTGGTGAGCAGCCCCGAACAGGCGGTGGAGGCGGTCCCCGGCCCCCGGTGAGGCGTCGGCGGCGCGTGACGCGCAGGGCACGGCGCCCTGGGCTGTGCCGGGACGGGCTGTGCCGGGACGGGCTGTGCCGGGCGGGCCCGCCCGGCTACGATCGCCGTATGGGTATCGCTCTCACGAAGTAACTCCAGGTGTGCCGTTCCACGGCGGCGGCCGCACCGGTGGTGACCGGTGGGGCCAGGCTGTCGTACCGCGGCACGGAAGCGTCCTGACGGCCACCTCGGCGTGGCCGTGACGTCCCCCTGCCTGGAGTACCCACTTCGTGAACACCTTTCCCGAAGCGCGCCCGGCCCCGTCGGCCCCTGACCGGCGGATGCCCGCGCTCGCGCTGCTCTCCCTCCTGCAGTTCCTCATCGCCATCGACGTGACCGTCGTCAACGTGGCGCTGCCCTCGATCGGGGCGCAGTTCGGCACACCGACGGCCTCGCTCTCCTGGGTCGTCACCGGATACACCCTCGTGGGCGGCGGACTGCTGCTGCTCGGCGGCCGGGTCACCGACCTGCTGGGGCGCCGCAGGATGTTCCTGCTGGGCGCCGCGCTGTTCGCCCTCGCCTCGCTGGCGGCGGGGCTGGCACCGAACCTGCCCACGCTGGTCGGCGCCCGGTTCGCACAGGGCGCCGGTGAGGCGCTGGCGTCCCCCGCGGCGATGTCGCTGATCGCGCTGCTCTTTCCCGGACCCGCCGAACGGGCGAAGGCCCTGGGCGTGTGGGGCGCCATCTCCTCCGGCGGGCTCGTCGTCGGCGTCCTCCTGTCCGGCGTGGTGACCCAACTCCTGCACTGGCGCTGGATCTTCGGCATCAACGTGCCGCTCACGGCGGCGGTGCTGCTGCTCGCGCCCAAACTGGTGCCCGCGGACGCCCCGCGCCCCCGCGCGGGGCGCCTGGACCTGCCCGGCGCCGCCCTGCTGACAGCGGGACCGCTCAGCCTGGTCTACGGCGTACTGGAGTCGGCACCGGTGGCCCTCGCCGCCGGGGTGCTGCTGCTCGCCGCGTTCGTCCTCGTCGAAGCGCGGACGCCCAGCCCCCTGGTGCCGCTGTCCTTCTTCGCGCACCGCACGCGGGCCGTGGCCAACGGCGCGACCGTGCTGTTGAGCGCCGCGCTGTCCACGGCGTTCTTCCTCCTCACCCTCTATCTGCAGGACGTCGTCGGGCTGAGCCCCCTGCAAGCGGGGCTGGCCTTCCTGCCGTTCTGCGCCGTGGTGCTGGCGGCCGTCTCGCTCGCCTCCCGGCTGATCGCCGCGCTCGGCGTGCGCAGCACCGCGCTGGTGGGCCTGGCCTGCACGGCGGCGGGCCTGGGCTGGCTGGCCCGGGTCCCGGAACAGGGCGGCTACCTCGTCGACGTGCTGCCCGGCATGACCGGCGTCGCGGCCGGCATGGGCATCGGGCTGCTCGGTCTGCAGAACGCCGCGCTGCACGGGGTCACCGAGGACGACGCCGGTACGGCCGCGGGCGTCCAGCGTTCCGTCGACCAGCTCGGCGGCTCCCTCGGGCTGGCCGTGCTGGTCGGCGTCGCCGCGGGCGGCGCGGGCGTGGACGGGTTCCGGAACGCCTTCTTCTACGCGCTGATCGGCGTGGCCGTGGCGGCCGCGGGGCTGCTCCTGGCCGGACGCGGCGCACCGCGGGGCGGCACCGCCCGTGGCGGCGGTGCCGCCCGTGACGGCGGTGCCGCGGACGCGGCGGCGGAGGCGCCGCTGGAGACCTGAGGGAGACGGCGGTCAGCTGCCGGTGCCAGGGCGCCCGCCTCGGCCAGGGCCGCCACGGCTTCCTGGACGCTCTCGGGGTCCAGGTGCGCCAAGTCCTCGGCGGCGTCACCCGGCGAGGTCCATCTCTCGAACGCGGACAGGATCTCGGCGGCCGCCGGGTGCAGCGCGGTGGGCGTGCCGTGCGGATAGGGGTGGAGGACGAACCGCCCGTCATGCCAGTAGCAGGTGAGGCAGCGAGAACGGCGAAAACGCATGAGCGCTCCAGAGGGCGGCGCGGGGGAGGGGAGGCGCGGGGAGCAGCGGGCCCGGAACAGGGCCGGGCCCTGGAGGTTGCCCGGCCCTGTACCGCCGGCTCACCTGGCGTCGTACCACCACCAGGTGAAGGGGCACTTGGCGTGCCTGGCGCGGTCGGCCCGGACCACCGCCTCGGCGTTCATGGAGATCTTCCGCATCGCACGTCACCTCCCTTCGTTCTCTCTTGCCCGCTTTGTTCTCCGAGTCAGGCGTCCCGAAAAGGCCGACCGGCCGAAATCAGTCGAACCAGTGGGACGGACGTGAGAGCGCGCGAGCGGCGCGTGCGGCGCGTGCGAGGCGCGGAGGGAGCGGGGTGCGCGCGTCCGCGGGCCGAACGAGAGGCCCTAGTCGAACCCGGGCGCTCCCGTTCCGGCCACCTGGCCCCTGTCCGCCGTCAGTGCGCGGACGAGGCGTGTCAGGTCGGCCGGGGCGGCGGCGAGGCGCACCGGTGTGCCCGCGTCGTCCAGCTCGGCGACGTGCCAGCTGCGGGGCACCGTGTCGCCGTCGTCACCCCGCGCCCGCCGCACCCTCGTGACGGTGAGCCGCTCGACGGGGATGTCCTTCGCCGCGAACCGGCCGGGGCCCGAGTGGGGCGTCACCGCGGGCGGACCGCCGTCCCCGAGGGCGATGTGCGTGCCGAAGTGGTGCGGGTTGTAGTCGGTGTGCTCCAGGAACCGCGCGGCCAGGAACACGTCGCCGGAGCCGCTGCGCCTGTTCCCTTCACCCCCTCCCTCACCTCCGCCCGTCTCCTCCGGGGTGCGGGTGCGGGTCGCCCGCCACGCCCAGGCGAACAGGGCCGACGTGACCAGGCAGCCGGCCGCCGCCCACGCCAGCGCCTCGGGAGCGAACGGGGAGGTCGGGTGGAGGTAGCAGAGCGGCAGCAGCCACAGGGCCGTGCCGCACAGCGCACCCACGAACGGGGCGACCGAGGGCAGGACGTCGTCGTCGGGCAGCCGGCGCGCGCGCAGGCGCAGCAGTACCCGGGCGGCGGGCCAGCCCGCGGCCAGGGCGAACGCGGCCGCGACGACGGCCACGTCCTTGGCGGGCGTGACGTGCTCGCGCCACACCTCGTGCTCTCCCGCGACCTTCCGTATCTCGCGGTGCCAGAGGGTCACGTCGACCTCGTCGCCCGCTTCGAAGCCCGTGGCGGCCTCCCGTGAGACGGCCAGCCGCTGCACGGGGCGGTCGTCGGCGAAGTACAGCCAGCTGCGCTGCCGGGGCCGGTGTGCCTCGGTCCGGTCGATGACCGCCGGCACAGTGGTCAGGCACGCGGCGCGCTCGGCGGCGGGCGTCGTAGAGGTGCACGCGACGGCCGACGTCCAGTCCTGTTCGTGCGAGGCGGTCGCCGGCACCCACCACGCGGCCACGCCCGCGCAGGCGAGCAGCACCGCGCACAGCGCCACCGGCCCGGCGACTCCGTGCCCCGCGGTGCGCTGTGAGACGACGGGGAGGTGGCTCGTCGCGGGGGTGCCGAAACGGCGGTGCAGCGCGCGCAGCGCTTCCAGCGTCGCGTCGAAGTCCGCGGTGTCGCCGGTGTCACCGGTGCTGCCGGTGTCACCGGCCCCGCCGGCGTACGGCAGGGGGAGGAGCCGCTTGCGGCCGTCGTGCAGTACCAGGCCGACCCGGCGGATGTCCCGGTAGCGGTGGTTGCCCTGGTACTTCAGCCGCACGTGCAGGTCGGCGATGTCGCTCCACGGCACACTGCGGCGCCGCAGCAGCGTGCGGGTGTGCAGGCCGTACGCGTCGGCGCGCAGCCGGGCGGTCGCCCCGTGGAGGGCCGGGATGCCCAGCAGCGCCAACAGCAGGCCGGCGGCGCCGAGCCACACGGCCGTGGCTTCGCTCAGCAGCGTGCCCCCGTACCCCAGGTACACCACGGCCGAGACCGCCCCCACCGCCCCCACCGCGCCCAGGCCGGCGAAGAACCACAGGGCGCGCTCGTGAGGAGGGCGGCAGAACACCTCCCGCGTTTCACTCATACCCGGCATCATGCCGCCGCCGGGGCATGAGCGCTTGTGCGGTATGCGGCAACGTACGGGCCCCTGTCGTTGCCGAGGCCGCACCACAGGAGGCGCGCGGCGCTCACGCCTCCGCGTGCCGCTCGGGTTCCGGGTAGCGGCGCGGAGTCCACACGCTCGTCCGCGCCCCGTCCGCGCGCTGCCCGTCCGCGCGCTGCCCGTCCGCGCGCTGCCCGTCCGTGCGCTGCCCGTCCGTCCGCGCCCGCGTCTGCGCCCGCGTCTGCGAGGAACCGACGATCAGCAGGGTGCGCATGTCGACCTGTGCGGGGTCGAGTTCCGCCAGGCGCACGACGTGCACCCGCTCCCCCTCGCCGCCCACGTCGCGGGCGACGACGACCGGCGTGTCCGGTGCCCGGTGTTCCAGCAGCACCTCGCGGGCCTTGCCGACCTGCCAGGTACGGCTCCTGGACCCCGGGTTGTAGAGGGCGACCACCAGATCGGCCGCGGCGGCGGCCCGCAGGCGCTCCGCGATGACCTCCCACGGCTTGAGCCGGTCCGAGAGGGAGAGGACGGCGTAGTCGTGGCCCAGCGGCGCGCCCACGCGGGCCGCCGCCGCGTTGGCGGCCGTCACGCCCGGCAGCACGCGTACCGGCACCTCGGTGTACGGCGCCTCGGAGGCCGCCTCCAGCACGGCCGTCGCCATGGCGAACACCCCCGGGTCACCGCCCGAGACGACGGCCACCCGGCGCCCCCGCCGGGCCAGTTCCAGTGCGAACTCGGCGCGCTCGGCCTCCACCCGGTTGTCCGAACCGTGGCGGCGCTGGCCGTCGTGGCGGGGGATCCGGTCGAGGTAGGTGGTGTAGCCGACGAGGTCGTCGGCGGCGGCCAGCGCGCCCCGCGTCTCGGGCGTCAGCCACAGCGGCCCGGCGGGCCCGGTCCCGACGACCACGACCTCACCGGCCGCGCCGCCGCCCTCGGCTTCGCCTTCCCCAGCGGTGTCGGCATCGGCTTGGTCTTGGGCTTGGGCTTGGTCTTGAGCTGGGGTTTCGGGTTCGGGTTCGGCAGCACGGGACGCGTGCGCGCCCACCTTGCTGGGGAGGACCGCCACCGAGAAGTACGGCACCGAGTCGGCGTCCACGTCCGCCACCAGCCCGGTGCGCTCCCCCTCCATGGTGGCGCGCTCGACGTAGCGGGCCTCGGCCAGCCGGCCCGAACGCTCCAGTGCCCGCCGCACCTTGGGGAAGGTACGGCCCAGTTTCATCACGGCCACCGCGTCGCTGGAGGCGAGCCGTGCGGTCAGTTCCTCCTCGGGCAGCGTGCCCGGCAGGACGGTCAGCGCCTCCTCGGCCTCCGACAGAGGCGTGCCGAGACGGGCCGCCGCCGCGCTCACGGAGGTCACGCCAGGGATGACCTCCGTCGGGAAGCGGTGGGCCAGCCGCTTGTGCATGTGCATGTAGGAGCCGTAGAAGAGGGGATCGCCCTCGGCCAGCACGGCGACGGTCCGTCCCGCCTCCAGGTGCGCGGCCAGCCGAGCGGAGGCCTGTGCGTAGAACTCCTCCAGCGCGCCCCGGTATCCGCCCGGATGGTCGGTGGACTCGGTCGTGACCGGGTAGACCAGCGCCTCCTCCACATGGTCGGCGCGCAGGTACCGGGAGGCGATGGACCGGGCGATCGAACGGCCGTGCCGGGCACTGTGGTAGGCGACGACGTCCGCCTCGGCGATCGCCTCGACGGCCCGTACGGTCATCAACGACGGGTCGCCGGGGCCGAGTCCGACACCGAGCAACCGTCCGGTGCCGGCGGCGTGCGCGTCGCTCGTCTTGCCGTTCCCGGCCTCCGACGGCGCTGTCGGTGGCGCGTGCGGCGGGGCGGGCTCCTGGCGGGGGTCGTCCGGGCTCGTCACCGGGCTCACTCCTCCTCGCTGGCGATGGCGTTGAGCGCGGCCACGGCCAGGGCGCTGCCGCCCCGCCGGCCGTGCACGATCAGGTGGTCGAGCCCCGAGGGATGCCCGGCCAGTGCCTGCTTCGACTCGACCGCGCCGACGAAGCCGACGGGCACCCCGATCACCGCGGCCGGCCGCGGTGCGCCCTCCGCGACCATCTCCAGGAGCCTGAACAGCGCGGTGGGCGCGTTGCCGACGGCGACGACCGAGCCCTCCAGCCTGTCCCGCCACAGTTCGAGGGCCGCCGCTGTGCGTGTCGTGCCCAACTCGGCCGCGAGAGCGGGGACGCGCGGATCGGCGAGGGTGCAGACCACCTCGTTGTCGGCCGGCAGCCGCCTGCGGGTGACACCACTGGCGATCATGGCGACGTCGCACAGGATGGGCGCTCCCGCGCGCAGCGCGGCGCGGGCCCGCGCGACGGCCTCGGGCGTGTGGGCGAGGTCGCGTACGAGGTCGACCATGCCGCAGGCGTGGATCATCCGCACCGCGACCTGAGCGACATCGGCGGGCAGCCCCGCCAGATCCGCCTCGGCGCGGATGGTGGCAAAGGACTGCCGGTAGATGGCAGCGCCGTCCTTCTCGTACTCGAACACTGTTGGTCTGCTCTCGGTCATCGGATCGCGTCGCTCGTCGGGTCGCGTCGCTCGTCGGTTCGTCGGGGCGGGGCGTGCGCGGGTGTGGCCACGGGCCGTCGCCACGGCGGCGGCCAGTTCCGTGCGCGCGTCGTCGTAGGGGACGCAGGGCGCGGGCGGGGTGGACGCCGGCTGCTGTGCGGGGTCCGCGGGGACGGTCGTCACGCGGTACCCCCCGGCCTCCGCGACCACGTCCACGTGGTCACCTCGCGGACGGCCGCACCGCCGCGCGCAGCCCGACCAGTAGACGGGCAGCTCACCCCTGTGACCCGAGGCGGCGTCCGTGGCGTGGGCGGCCGCTTCCGCCACGCTGGCGGCCGCGTCGGTGCGGACGTCCGCGAGCGCCTTGCCGCATCCCGGCCGCCCGGTGCACGCCCCCACTCCGCGCCACGGGGAGGCGGGCCGCGTCACCAGTCCGGCGTCGCCCAGCGCCGCCAGCGCGGCCTCCGCGGCCTCGTCCGCGACCCCGGGGACGACGACGCCGCGCCACGGCGTCACCCGCAGTTCCCCGGTGCCCGCGTGGCGGGCCGTACGGGCCAACAGCCGCCACTGGTCACCGTTCAGACGCCCCAGCGGTGCCAGGACGGACAGCGCGACGCCGTGGCCCGCGGCGGCACCGGAGCCCCCGACCGCCCTGACGAGGCCGGGTGCGGGCCCCTCCGGCGGGGCGGCCGCCGCACGCGCCGGGGACGGCGGAAGGGGGACGGCAGGGGCGGCCGGCCCGACGCGTTCCGCCGTGCGGCGCAGGACGCTGCCGCGGACGTCTGGCGGGAGATCGCCGATCCGCCAAGCCCGTTCTCCGTACGCGCGTACGGCGTCGACGAAGGCCTCGGCGGCGGCGAGCGCGGCGAGGGGGGCGAGAGCGTCGGGCACGTGCAGCACGTCCGCCTCACCGGCCGCGCGGTCGCCCTCGTGACCGTGCCCGTGACCGCCCAGGCGCAGCAGCGCGGCCCCGTCGTCCAGCGCGAGCAACGTCACGTCCGCACCCAGCGCCGAGACGTCCCCGCGCCCGTCGTCCAGGGCGAACAGGAACCGCCCCGACAGTTCGCTCGCGTCTTCGCTCGCGCACAGAAGCCGGTCCAACTCGACGAGCCAGGTGCGTACGTCGCGGCGCCCTTCGCCGTCCAGTCCCGACAGCGGCGAGGCCACGATGTTGCGCACCCGCTCGTGCGCGGCGGAGGGCAGCAGCCGCGCGGCCTCCAGCAGGCGCCCCAACTCGTCGGCGGACCGCGCCTCCAGGCCGCGGAGTTGCAGGTTTCCGCGTGAGGTCAGGTGCAGCGCGCCGTCCCCGAGGTGCAGCGCGGCAGCGGCCAGCGCCTCCGCCTGTGCGGCGTCCAGCACCCCGCCCGGCACCCGGACACGTGCCAGCGCCCCGTCGTCCGCGTGGTGCAGCCGCAGCGCCCCCGGGCACGCGTCCCCGCGCGCACGGGGCGCCGCACAATGTGTTGCATCAGCAACTGTCGCGGCGTCCTGGGCGGACGAAGGGGAGGGGGTCACGGACATGGCCGCGAGCATACCCACCGGCAAGGGTGCCCTCCCGCACGGAGCCGAACCCCCGTACGATGCCTGCTGAGCGCGTACCACCCGGTCCGCGCTCATCGCCGGCGACGGCGACTGGGGAGGAAGCCGGTGGAAATCCGGCGCGGTCCCGCCACTGTGAGCCCGGCCACGGCCGGGTGAGTCAGGAACTCCCTTCCCCGAGCTCTCGGCTCCTGCCCGGCCTGCGGCCGGTGGGGTGACCAGGAGCAAGGGGAGACCCATACCGACACCCGGGGCGTGGACACCCCGAGGAAGGGCCGACCGCAGCATGCTGCTCTCGTCACGCGACGCCGCTCAGGGGGACGTCACCCCACGGGTGATCCTTCTTCTTTCGACCTCCGACACGGACCTCCTCAGCGCTCGCGCGGCGAACGAGAGCGCGCGCGCCGCGAACGAGGCAGCGGACCACTCCCCGGCCGCGCACCCCCTTTCGTACCGGTACGCCAACCCGACCCGGCTGTCCGAAGGGGCGCTCCAGGAGGAGCTCGGTGCGCTTCTCGACGGTGCCGACCTCGTCGTCGTCCGCCTGCTGGGCGGTATCCGCGCCTGGCAGCAGGGCGTCGACCTGCTCCGCGAGAGCGGCCGTCCGCTCGTCGTCCTGACGGGCGAACAGGCGCCGGACGCCCAGCTGATGGCCGCCTCGACGGTGCCGATCGGTGTGGCCGCCGAGGCGCACGCCTACCTGGCACACGGCGGCCCGGCGAACCTCACGCAGCTGGCCGGGTTCCTCTCGGACACGGTCCTGCTGACCGGGCACGGCTTCGAGCCCCCCGCCCCGGCACCCTCGTGGGGCGCGCTGCGGCGGGATCCAGGACCGCACGCGGCCGCGTTGCCCGCCGACGCGCCGACCGTGGCGGTGCTCTACTACCGCGCGCACCACATGAGCGGGAACACGGCGTTCGCCGCGGCGCTGTGCGACGCGATCGAGGCGGCGGGCGGCAGGGCGCTTCCGCTGTACGTGGCGTCCCTGCGGACGCCGGAGCCCGAGCTCGTCGAGGAGCTGCGTGCGGCGGATGTGATCGTCACGACCGTGCTGGCGGCGGGTGGCGCGGGTGGCACCAAGCCGGCCGACGCCCAGGCGGGCGGCGATGACGAGGCGTGGGACGCGGGCGCGCTCACCGGCCTGGACGTACCGATCATCCAGGCGCTGTGTTTGACGGCCCCCCGCGCGGACTGGGAGCGCAACGACGAGGGCGTCTCCCCGCTCGACGCGGCGAGCCAGATCGCGGTACCGGAGTTCGACGGCCGTCTGATCACCGTGCCGTTCTCCTTCAAGGAGATCGACGAGGACGGTCTGCCCTCGTACGTCGCCGACCCGGAGCGGGCGGCGCGGGTCGCGGGCATCGCGGTGCGGCACGCCAGGCTGCGGCACATTCCGGCGGGGGAGAAGCGGCTGGCGCTCGTGTTGTCGGCGTATCCGACCAAGCACGCGCGGATCGGCAACGCGGTGGGTCTGGACACTCCGGCCAGTGCGATGGCGCTGCTGCGGCGCCTGGTGGCGGAGGGCTACGACTTCGGCCCGCCCGAAAACATCCCGGGCCTCGTCCCCGGGGCCGGCGCCGCCCCCGCAGAGCAGGGGGAAACTGGCGAAACCGTCACCCCCCAAGGTGGTGACGCGCGCGCAACACCCCCCGGGCCAGCCGCCGCCGAAGGTGACGAAACCGACGGCAGTGGTGAGCACGAGGGTGACGCGCTCATCAGGGCGCTCATCGACGCGGGCGGTCACGATCAGGACTGGCTGACCGAGGAACAGCTGTCCCGCAACCCGGTCCGTATCCCGGCGGCGGACTACCGCCGCTGGTACGCCACGCTCCCGCAAGAGCTGCGGGACGCGGTCGAGGAGCACTGGGGTCCACCGCCGGGCGAGATGTTCGTCGACCGTACGCACAACCCCGAGGGCGACATCGTGCTGGCGGCGCTGCGCCGCGGCAACCTGCTCATCCTCATCCAGCCGCCCCGCGGCTTCGGCGAGAACCCCATCGCCATCTACCACGACCCCGACCTGCCGCCTTCGCACCACTACCTGGCCGCCTACCGCTGGATCGCCGCCCCGCGAACGGAGGGCGGCTTCGGCGCGGACGCGATGATCCACCTGGGCAAGCACGGCAACCTGGAGTGGCTGCCGGGCAAGAACGCGGGCCTGTCCGCCGCCTGCGCGCCCGACGCGGCGCTGGGCGACCTCCCGCTGGTCTACCCGTTCCTGGTCAACGACCCTGGCGAGGGCACGCAGGCCAAGCGCCGGGTGCACGCCACACTCGTCGACCACCTCGTCCCGCCGATGGCGCGCGCCGACTCCTACGGCGACATCGCCCGGCTGGAACAACTGCTGGACGAGTACGCGCAGATCTCCTCGATGGACCCGGCGAAGCTGCCGGCGATCCGGGCGCAGATCTGGACGCTGATCCAGGCGGCGAAGCTCGACCACGACCTCGGCTTGGAGGAGCGCCCCGACGACGAGGGCTTCGACGACTTCCTGCTGCACGTCGACGGCTGGCTGTGCGAGGTGAAGGACGCCCAGATCCGCGACGGCCTGCACGTGCTGGGTACCGCGCCCGGCGGCGAGGACCGGGTGAACCTCGTCCTGGCCATCCTGCGCGCCCGCCAGATCTGGGGCGGCTCGCACACGCTGCCGGGCCTGCGGGAGGCACTGGGGCTGGACGAGTCGGCGGCGACCCGCACGGCCTCCGACGCGGCGGAGGCACGGGCGCGCGCACTGGTCGAGGAGATGGAGGCGGCCGGATGGGACCCGGCCGCGGTCGACGCGGTGGCGGCCGGGCAGCCTGCGCAGGTCGCCGGCATCCTCACCTTCGCCGCCCGCGAAGTGGTGCCCCGGCTGGAGGCGACCACCGACGAACTGGACCACACCGTGCACGCGCTGGCGGGCGGCTTCGTCCCCGCGGGGCCCTCCGGGTCGCCGCTGCGCGGTCTGGTCAACGTCCTGCCGACGGGCCGCAACTTCTACTCCGTCGACCCGAAGGCCGTCCCCTCCCGGCTCGCGTGGGAGACGGGCCAGGCACTGGCCGACTCCCTCCTGGAGCGGTACCGCGGCGACAACGGCGCCTGGCCCACCTCCGTCGGCCTGTCCCTGTGGGGGACCAGCGCCATGCGCACCGCGGGCGACGACATCGCCGAGGCCCTGGCCCTGCTCGGCGTCCGCCCCGTGTGGGATGACGCCTCGCGCCGGGTGACGGGGCTCGAACCCGTCCCGTACGAGGAGCTTGGGCGCCCGCGCATCGACGTGACGCTGCGCATCTCCGGGTTCTTCCGCGACGCGTTCCCGCACACGGTGGGGCTGCTGGACGACGCGGTGCGCCTGGCCGCGGGGCTGGACGAGCCGGACGAGGTCAACTTCGTGCGCGCCCACACCCGCCAGGACATGGCCGAGCACGGGGACGAACGCCGGGCCACCACCCGCATCTTCGGCTCCCGCCCCGGCACGTACGGCGCGGGCCTCCTGCAACTGATCGACTCCCGCGACTGGCGCACCGACGCGGATCTCGCCGAGGTCTACACCGTCTGGGGCGGTTACGCCTACGGGCGGGAGCTGGACGGCCGCCCGGCCCGCGAGGAGATGGAGACCGCGTACAAGCGGATCGCGGTGGCCGCCAAGAACACCGACACCCGCGAGCACGACATCGCCGACTCGGACGACTACTTCCAGTACCACGGCGGCATGGTCGCCACCGTGCGCGCCCTGCGGGGCACCGCGCCCGAGGCCTACATCGGCGACTCCACCCGCCCCGAGACGGTGCGCACCCGCACCCTGGTGGAGGAGACGTCCCGCGTCTTCAGGGCCCGCGTCGTCAACCCCAAGTGGATCGAGGCGATGCGCCGCCACGGCTACAAGGGCGCCTTCGAACTGGCGGCGACGGTCGACTACCTCTTCGGCTACGACGCCACCACCGGCGTGGTGGCCGACTGGATGTACGACAAGCTCACCGAGGCCTACGTCATGGACGAGGCCACCCGCGGCTTCCTCCAAGAGGCCAACCCCTGGGCGCTGCACGGCATCGCGGAACGCCTCCTGGAGGCCGAGTCCCGCGGCATGTGGGCGAAACCCGATCCGGCCGCACTCGACGCGCTGCGCCAGATCTACCTGGAGACGGAGGGGGAGCTGGAAGGCGACGAGTGACGCCCGGGCCCGGGCGGACCCCTCCCCCGCCCGGCGCCCCTCCTTCCCCCGGCGCCCTTCTTCCCGTCGCCCGCTCCTTCCCGGGCGCTCACCCGCCCGGCGTCACCAGGCCCACCTCGAAGGCGAACACCGCCGCCTGCGTACGGTCCCGCAGTCCCAGCTTGACCAGGATCCGGCTCACGTGGGTCTTGACGGTGGACTCCGCCACGATCAGGTGCTCGGCGATCTCCCCGTTGGAGAGCCCCTGGGCGACCAGCGCCAGCACCTCGGTCTCCCGCTCGGTCAGCTCCTCCACGCGCTCGGGGGCCTGCGGGCGCGGGCCGCCGAGCCGGGAGAACTCGGTGATCAGCCGCTTGGTCACCGTCGGCGCCAGCAGCGCCTCGCCCGAGGCCACCACCCGGACCCCCTCGGCGAGCTGTCCTGTCGAGGCGTCCTTCAGCAGGAAGCCGCTGGCTCCGGCGCGCAGCGCCTGGTAGACGTACTCGTCCAGGTCGAAGGTGGTGAGGATCAGCACCTTCGTGCCCGAGTCGAGGGCGGCGATCTCCTTCGTGGCCTCAAGACCGTTCATGCCGGGCATGCGGATGTCCATCAGCACCACGTCGGGCCGCAGTTCGGCCACCTTCGCGACCGCCTCCTCACCCCCGGCCGCCTCCCCCGCGACCTCGATGTCCGGCATCGCCCCCAGCAGCACGGAGAACCCCTCGCGGACCATGGCCTGGTCGTCGACGATCAGCACCCGGATCACGCCGCGCCCTTTCCGCCGCCGTCGCCCGCGGCAGGCCGCGCCGGGCCCGCCGCCGGGCCCGGCGCCGGGTCGGAGCCGGCCGCCGCGCGCCCGGACCCCACCGCGCTCGCCGCCGCGCTCGCCGCGCCCGCCGCCTCGGTCGGCGCCTTCGTACCGGCGGGCAGGAAGACCGCCACCTCGAAGCCGCCCTCCGGCGTGCCGGCCGCGGTCATCTCGCCGCCGAGCACCTGCACCCGCTCCCGCATGCCGAGCAGCCCGTGCCCGCCACCGCCCCGCGGGGGCGGGGCCGCGGCCCGTACCCCGCCGCCGGGCCCCGAAGGCCGTTGCTGCGGAGCCCCGTTGACCACCCGTACGCCCAGCCCTCCGAGCACGTAGGACAGCTCCACCCGGGCCGGTGCGCCGGGGGAGTGGCGCAACGCGTTGCTCAGCGCCTCCTGCACGATGCGGTACGCGGACAGCTCCACCCCCTGCGACAGCGGCGTGACCGCGCCGGTGACCACGCTGTCGACCTCCAGACCCGCGGAGCGCACACTCGCGTACAGCGCGTCGAGGTCCGAGAGGGTGGGCTGCGGGGCCTGCGGCGCGTCGTCGGCGTACGCGTCGGGGTCCTCGGCCCGTACGACACCGAGGATGCGGCGCAACTCGGTCAGCGCGGCCACGGCGTTCTCCCGGATGGTGGCGAACGAGGTCGCCAGCTCGGGCGGGGGCTCCGCCACCCGGTAAGGGGCGGCCTCCGCCTGGATGGCGATGACGGACATGTGGTGGGCGAGCACGTCGTGCAGCTCGCGGGCGATGGTGTTGCGCTCCTCCAGCAGCGTACGGCGGGAGCGCTCGCGCGCGGTGACGGTCTCCGTCTCCACCACGTGCTGCCGCTCCTGCCGCCACGCCCGAATGGCCGCGGCGGTCACCAGCGCCACGGCGGCGAACGTCGCGATCGAGGGCAGCGCCGTCATGACGCCGCCGGTCAGCGCTGCCAGCAGCGTGCTGACCGCCACCGTGACCAGCCACATCTCCGCCGCGACCCGGGGCCTGGTACGCAGCACCACGAGCACCATCACGAACAGGTGCCCCGCCATCGCGATCTCGGTGCGCGGCTCGGTGAACGAGTACAGCGACGTCGGCAGACTGAGCACCACGGCGCACAGCGACATCCAGTACGCCCCCACGGGGCGGAACACCACCATGCCCACGGACATCGACACCAGCACGGTGAACACCAGGTCGAACAGCGCGCCGGAGGCGCGGAACTCCACGGTCTTGGTCGTGGAGACGAGGAAGAACAGCACCGCGGCGGCCAGCACAGCGCCGTGCGGCAGCCACCGCACGTACCGGCCCAGCCCACCGGGCAGCCGCTTCTCCCAGCGGGCCACCCAGCCGGCTCGGAGCGGAGGCAGCGGATCGTATCCGAACGGATCGGACAGCAGGTCCCCGCGCAGGTGCGCGAACCCGTGCCGGGCGAACCCGGCCTCCGGGCGGGCATCGGTGTGGTGCGTCTGCGTCATACCGACACGCTATGCAGCCACCGGCCCCGGGGTCGTCCGCACAGAAGATGATCCGCACGGCTCCGTCTCAAGTACTACCCCAGGCGCACAGGAAGCTCCGCGAGGCCGCGGAGGAGGGTGCTGGAGCGCCAGGTGAGGGCGGCCGGGTCGGTGGCGAAGGCCAGCAGGGGACGGGCCGCCAGCAGCCGCCGCAGGGCGATCACCGCCTCGGCACGGGCCAGGGGCGCGCCGAGGCAGTGGTGCACACCGTGACCGAACCCGAGATGGCCCCGGGCACGGCGCCGGATGTCGAATCGGTCGGGGTCGGGGAAGTGGGCCGGATCGCGGGAGGCGGCGGCGAGGGAGACCAGGACGGCGTCGCCGGCCGCGATCCGGGTGCCCGCCAGCTCCAGCGGCTCGGCCGCGAACCGGAACGCCGCCGCGTGGACCGGCGAGTTGTACCGCAGCGACTCCTCGATCGCGCCCTCGGCCAGCTCGGGCGAGCCGGCAGCAGCTCCAGCTGGTCAGGATGGGCGAGCAGACCGTGCAAGGTGCTGGAGATCAGGTTGACCGTCGTCTCGTGACCGGCGACGAGGATGAGGAAAGCCATGCCGAGCAACTCCGCGGAGTCGAGCCCCTCCCCCCGGCCCTCGTCCCCCCGGCCCTCGCCCGCCCGGTTCTCACCCGCCCGGTTCTCGTCCGGCCTGCCCTCCGCTGTGTGGTCCGACGGACGGCGTCGCACCGCGACCAGCGCGCTGAGCAGCGCGTCGTCCGGCGTCCTGGCCTTCCGCTCGGTCAAGGCCGTCAGATACCCGGTCAACTCGTCCGCCGCCGCCGTCGCTGCCGCCTCCGAGGTGGGCAGGACCAGCTCGTTCGACCAGGTGTGGAAGAGCGCACGATCCTGCGCGGGAACCCCCAGCAGCTCGCAGATGACCGTGACGGGCAGCGGCAGAGCGTACCGGCTCACCAGGTCGGCCCGCCCCCGGCGCGGCAGCCCGCCGAGCAGCTCGTCGGTGACCGCCTCGATCCTCGGACGCAGCGCCGCGATCCGCCCCGGCGTGAAGTGGCCCGCCACCAGACGGCGCAGCCGCGTGTGCTGCGGAGGATCGCTCTGCAGCATGTTCCGCCCGATGGCGTGTCCCCCGTCGCTGCGCCACGAGGCGGAGTGACGGATGTCGTTGCGCAACCGCGGATCGGTCAGCGCCGTCCGCGCCGCCTCCCGGGCCACGACGAACCAGCACTCCCCGCTCCCGGGAACGCACACCCGGTGCACAGCGCCGTCGGCGCGCAGGGCCGCGTAGAGCGGGTACGGGTCCTTCTCCACCTCCACGCCCTCGGGCGCCAACTGACGCAGGGTGGGCGCCTGGGGCGGCGGGAGCGGCTCGGCTTCCGGCGTGCGCGCCGGTTTCGCGCGTTCCGGAGGTGAGGGGAAACTCGATGGGGGAGACTGCGGCACCTGCTCGGCCTTCCTTCCCTCTCGGGGTCTGTCTCTGCGTGTTTCCGTTGCGGCGACGAGGCGGAGAGCCCGCTACCCGTGCAGGACGTCGGCAACGGTCCGGGCGGCGGCGACGGCCTGCGCGTGCCCCGCTCGTGCGGTGTCCGGGCGTCGGCTGTCGGCCGTCATGTCCCGGCCCATCGCGCGGCGGGAGGCGGCATCGGGCGTCAGGCACACGACGGAGGCCCCCTCGGCCACGAGCTCGTCGGCCTCCTGCCGGGCGCTGGGATGCGGGCCCGGCGCGGACGGGATGGGTACGACCGCCACCACGCGCCGGTATCCGCGGGCCAGGCGGACGTTACCGGCCGAGCGGCATCCGCCGTCGAGCCAGCGACGCCCGGCGGCACTGACCGGGGGCCAGACGAGCGGCACCGCACAGCTCGCGGCGACCGCCTCGAGGAGGGACAGCGAGGAGTCCGACCCGAAGGTCTCCACCTCCCCGCTCTGCGCGTCGACCGCAGCGATCCGCAACGCCCGCTCGGGCCAGGGCCGCTCACCGCCCAACAGGGGTCTCACGGCGTCGAGTGCGCCGCCTTCGTGCCCCACGGGTGCGGCAAGCGCAGCCCGCCCCAGGCGCTGTGCGGAGCGGCGGGAGTCCCGGGTCGCGCAGGCCGCCCACAGGAAGCGGAACGTCTGGGCCGCAGAGACCTCCAGGTCGATGCGCTCCTCGCCCGCCAGTTGCCGCTCGTACAACGCGCGCGGGCTCTCACCGCCCAGGACGCGGGCACCGAAGATCGCCCCGGCCGAGGTGCCGATGACGACGTCGGCCCGGTCGAGCTCGACCCCCGCCTCGGTGAGCCCCGCGAGCACCCCGACCATCCACGCCCCGCCGACCGGCCCGCCACCACCCAGCACCAGTGCTGTCCCGTCCATCTCCGCCACCTCCACTAAATGGGGAGTGTTCCCCACTTGCGCCGACGATAACATCGCGCCGGGGAGGACTCCCCGTTTCCACCGGAGGTGACGATGACCGAGGACAGGCACGACGGCCACGGGGCGGAGGGGGGTAGCCGCCACGGCGGCCACGACGCGCGCGGCGGTCGCGGCGGTCGCGGCGGTCGCCCGCCGGCCGGTGAGGGACCGCCCTCCGCCCCGCCCGGGTCATCCCCCCGCCGGCGCCGTGACGCCCGCCGCAACAGGGAACTCCTCACCGACGCCGCCCACGAGGTCTTCACCGAACAGGGACTGGAAGCGCCCTTCGACGTGATCGCCCGACGAGCCGGCGTCGGCAACGCCACGCTCTACCGCCACTTCCCCACCCGCGCCGCCCTCGTGGACGCCGTCTTCCGCGACCTGCTGACGCACACGATGACCGTCGGCCAACAGGCCCGAACCGCCGAGGACGCCTGGTCGGGGCTGTGCGACTACCTCGCGGAGATCTTCACCGTCCTGGCCACCGACCGCGGCGCGAACGACCTGATGACCACCCACCTCGAAGGCGTCGAGACGCTGGAGACGGTGCACGCGCACAACCGCGAGACGGTTGACATCCTGCTGCGACGGGGGCACGCGGAAGCCACTATCCGTGCCGATGTCACCACCGAGGACGTCCTCTTCAGCCTCGCGGCCCTGGGCCGCGCCGTCCCCGCACTCACCGCCGCCACCACCCCCGACGCCTGGCGCCGCCCCCTCACTCTCTTCCTCGACGCCCTCCGCGCCCCCTCCCTCTCCTCCCTCCCGACCCCACCCCTCACCCCACCCCAACTGGCCACCACCCTCTACGCCCTGGGGTCCGACCGGGGCCCACACGAAAAAAAGTGACGCACGGGCGACACGGCCCCCTCCGACAGCTGCACGGCGACGCCCAGGGCTCGGATGCTCGCCACTGGTTCCGTCAACCGTCGCCGACCCGGGCGTCGTTGACATCCTGGGCGATGAGCAGCCGGGGTCACCGCGTACGGATCTCAGGCCGTGTCCGCGCCCTCCACGGCGCCTCCCGTGGCACTGCGGATCGCCCGGGCCAGGAGCTGGTGCGCATGGGCGAACCGGCGTACGTCGGCGCCGCCGAGCAGGGCGCCGCCGATCTCCTCGTTGACGACCCGTAGGGCGCCCGAGGCGGCCGCTGCGTGCACCCGCACTCCGATGTCGTCGGCCGGCACGCCAAGCCGGTCGGCGATGCTCCCGGCCAGTGCGCGTTCGACCTGGTCACAGGCCATCAGCCAGACCGTGCGGAGGGCGGGCTCCCTGCTGCTGAGCGCGATCATCCTCATCGCGAGCGCGTCGTCGGCGCGCTCCGCCCTGCCGGCGGCGCGGCCACGCCTGCTCATCTCGTCGGCGAGATGAGCACCGAGGGAGCGTTCGGGTTTCCAGCGGCGCAGGGCGGCCATCTCCCACGCGACGCCATGCAGGATGATCGGTTCGGCGCAGCTCTCCTTGCTCCGGAAATGCCGCCAGACCGTACGCGTCGACAGGCCCGCTGCTGCGCCGATCCGGTCGCCGCTGGTCGCGGCGACGCCCTGTTCCCAAAAGAGACGCGACGCCTGCCGAGAGATCTCCCACCGGATCCGGCAGCGCCGCTGCTCGCTCGTCACCGGTCCGACGCGGTTGCTCGCTCGCACAGTTCACCTCGTGCTTCAGCTGTGGGGCGAAGACGTCGTTCGGCTGCGGCTCGCGCCGACGCAGGGTGGGCGGCCCGGTCCGGCACGGACGAGGAGCGGAGGCCGTCGGTCAGGTGTGCTTGGCGGGAAGCAGCCCTACGGCCTTCAGTCGCTTGTCGGAAGCGCGGACGGCCCAGGCGACGGCCAGGAAGCCGACGGCGAGGAGCGGATAGCCCATCGCGATCTTGGCGACCCCCAGCGAGCCGACCTCGTCCGCCTGGTAGAGGTACTGCTGGACGGCGAACCGGGCGCCGAAGATGGTGGCCAGCACCAGGGTGGCGACGTCGTAGTAGATCCGCGAACGCTTGTCCGCCCGCCAGACGGTGCCCTTGCCGGTCGTCGAGTTCCAGATCAGGCCCGCCAGGGGCCAGCGCAGCACCACGGAGAGGACGAAGGCGACGGCGCCGGCCAGGCTCGCCCAGATGCCGATGAGGAAGTAGTCCTTGGCGGACCCCGTGTACCAGGAGACGCCGGCGGCGATGGCCACGCCGAACACGCCGCCGAGCGCGGGCTGGATCGACTCCCTGCGCATCAGCCGCTGCACCGCGATGCCGCAGGCGACGAGCAGAGCGGCGAGGATGCCCACCTTGAGTCCGCCGGCGCTGTTGGCGGCGACGAACACCAGGGCGGGCAGCGCCGAGTAGATGACCCCCTTGATGCCGCCCGCCTGTTCGAGGGCCGACTTCTTCTGGTCTGCCGTCCGCACGTCGGTCGCCGACTCCTGGGGACTGGTGATCTGCATGGTGATCCGTCCTTCCGGGTGGTCTTGAGGGCGGGAAGTCTCGTCACTGAGGGACATGTTGTCACTAAGTGACGATCGAGGCCACCTCGTGCGATGTGCCCTGTGTCACACGACGGCGAACTCCCCGCCAGTGAGTCGTCCGTCCTCCAACAGGGCGAGCACGGCCTCGCCGACGGTTCGGCGACCGCTGTCGACCTGTCCCGCGCCAGCGGTCTCGCTCAGTTCGCCGCCGGCTTCTCGCGGAGGTCGCGGCCGATGACGTTGCGGACGTCACAACCCTCGCGAGCGGTGCAGGGCGTGTGCTGTCGCGCCCGGTGCGTGCGAGCGGTGCAGGGCGTGTGTTGTCGCGCCCGGTGCGCGACTCCGCCCCGCGATGCGCGACGTGCTGGCCGACTCCGCGCAGGAAGGGCCGTACCGGCTTCCGCACAGGAGGGCCGTACCGGGCAGCTCCGTCGGAGCATGTGTACGCCGACGCCGTCTTCGTGAACGGCGAGCCTCGCCCGCTGCGGATCGGCCTGACCACGGTGTCCGCGCTTGGCGGACCGGTTGCCCCGCAGGCCGCCGCCGAGGGCGTGGCCGCACAGGAGTTCACCGGGACGGTCCGCTGACGCCGGCGAGTACGCCCGCCAATCCGCTCGTGGAGCGGATGGTGCCGCTCAGGGGGTGCCGCTCAGAACCCCTGTCGATCGCCAGCGGCCTTGTCCGCATCGGCGGGCGCCCCGTCGACGTGGACCGGGTCGCCCACAGCGCCTCCGGTGGCCGTGCGGACGGCGTCCGCGATGAAGGCGAAGTTCTCGTCACCGAGCTCTCGCGGATCGGCGCCGTCCAGAAGGCCGGCGCCGACGTACTCGTTGATGACGCGCAGGGAGGCCCCGGTGGCCGCGGCGTGCAGGCGTACCTCGAGGTCGTCGGGCTTGCGTCCGAGGCGAGTCGCGATGACCCCTGCCAGTTCGTGTTCCACCTGGTCGCAGGCCATGAGCCAGGCCGTTCGCAGGGCCGGTTCGGTCTCGGCCAGTCGCATCATCTTGATGCCCAGCCCGGCGTCGGCCTGCTCCAGCGGGCTGATCTCGCTGACGAACCGCTTCGCCTCCGTGGCGAAGTGCTCCTCCAGGGAGCGGTGCAGCGGCCAACTGCGCAGAGAGGCCAGTTCCCACTCCACGCTCTGCGCCACGATCGGCTCCGCACAGCTCTCCTTGCTGCGAAAATGGCGCCAGATGGTGCGGGTCGACAGGCCCACCGCCTCTGCGATCTGGTCACCGCTCGTGCCGTCGACGCCCTGCGCCCAGAACAGGCGTGCCGCCTCCCGCGAGATCTCCAGACGTACGCGACGGCGCCGCTGCTCACTCATTCCGCCGCGGCTGCGTTCGGTCGATGCCACGTCGTCGGCCACCCTGCGCCACCCTTCACGCACATGTTCGCTCAGTGTCATACTGGCATTAAGTGACGCAATGTGCCAGCTGGTGCGATGCGCTTCGGGGCCGCCCTGCACCCGAACTCCGGAGCGCCCCAGAGAAACGACCAGCCGCCACCGTTGCAGCCCTGCTCGCGGTCTGCGCTCTGACCGGCGGTCTCACGGGGGCAGCCGGCGCCGCGCCGGACCAGGCAACCGACGGCGGCCGAACACAGAGGACGGCCGTCGCCACTGCTACCGCTTCGGTCACGCACGAGGAGAACGAGCGGGGGCCACTCCAACGGCGTGCCGCGTCCGAACAGCGTTCAGTCGTCCACCAGTTGCGACCGCATTGCCGGCCTGCCCCAGTTGCCGGACGAGGACAAGCGGTACCGGATCAACGCCGCGCACGAGAAGAAGCCCCCCGAGTGCCTGGCGCTCAACTCCTTCGGCCCCTCGATCGGTGACCCGGACGACCAATACTGGAAGGACCGCATCCCGGCCAGGAACGCGAAGAGCACCACCACGCCGCTTCTGTTCACCCAAGGCGCCGCCGAGACCAACACCCTCCCCGTGGGCACGGAAAAGTTCCTCGACAAGCACCGCGGCCCGCAGCGGCCGTGGGGCGGCTCCTGGGACCACGTACACGGCAATGAGCGCACGCATGCGGGAAGTACGCGATGGGCCGCGCGACCTGGTTCCAGGGGAGGGGCACTGACGTTCTTCGACGAACACCTCAAGGGCACCGACCCCAAGCTCCGGTTCCCGAACGACGCCGTCCAGGACAACCTCGGCGACCGGCGCGTGGAGCAGTTCTGGCCCACGGCGAACCGTTCCGCGAACCTCCGCCTCGGCAGGGGCTCATACACGCCGCTGGACGGTCAGAGGGTCGGTGAGAGGCCGGCCCGGAGGATGTCGAGGTACGTCGCCGACGGCCAAGGCCGGGGCAGGTCGTGGTGTCGTGTCGAGCTGCTTCCACGATTGTGGATTCACGCACGCGTAACACCGGGGTGCCACGTGTGGGACGCGCGGCAAGTGGCTCGCGGGCTCGCAATGGAGAGGCCGGCCAGGACATTCTCCCGGGTTTCTTCAGGATGATCTCCAGAAACCCGTCAGGGGCGTGATCCACTCACTGGATCACGCCCCTGACCTGGTGTTTCCTCTGTCGGGGTGGCGGGATTTGAACCCACGACCTCTTCGTCCCGAACGAAGCGCGCTGCCAAGCTGCGCTACACCCCGAAGCAACGAGGACTACTTTAGCTCAGGGGAGCGCTGAGGTGAAATCGGGTTTCCCGGGGATGGCCGCGGGGGCCCCGGGCTCCCCGGAGGTCAGGACTCGCGGGGGTGGAGGGTGAGGAGGGTGGCCTCGGGGGGGCAGGCGAAGCGGACCGGGGTGTAGCGGTTGGTGCCGCAGCCCGCGCTGACGTGGAGGTACGACTCGTGCCCGCCGGCCCGGTGGGTGGAGAGCCCCTTGACCCGCTCGGTGTCGAGGTCGCAGTTGGTGACCAGGGCGCCGTAGAAGGGGACGCAGAGCTGGCCGCCGTGGGTGTGCCCGGCGAGGATCAGGGGGTAGCGGTCCGCGGTGAACGCGTCGAGTACGCGCAGGTACGGAGCGTGTACGACGGCGAGGGAGAAGTCCGCGTCCTCCTCGGGGCCGCCGGCCACCTCGCCGTACCGGTCGCGCTTGATGTGCGGGTCGTCCAGGCCGGTCAGGGCGATCTCCTGGCCGCCGTCCAGCTTGAGGCGGCCCCTGGTGTTGGTCAGGCCGACCCAGCCGGCGGCGTCGAAGGCGTCGCGCAGTTCCTCCCACGGGTTGTGGATGGCGCCGACGGCCGGTGCGTTGCCGTTCAGGCCGTGCCGGCCGCTGGCCTTCTCCCGCAGATACTTCGCGGGGTTGCGCGGTTTCGGTCCGTAGTAGTCGTTCGAGCCGAAGACGTACGCGCCCGGGTACTCCATCAAGGGCCCCAGGGCGTCGAGGACTTCGGGGACACCCTCGGTGTCGGACAGGTTGTCACCTGTGTTGATCACGAAGTCGGGCCGCAGGGCCGCCAGCTCGCGCAGCCACCGCTGCTTCTTGCGCTGGCCGCAGACCATGTGGATGTCGGAGACCTGGAGGACGCGCAGCGGGTGCATGCCGGGCGGCAGGACGGGCACGGAGACCCGTCGCAGGCGGAACGAGCGGGCTTCGACGCCCGCCGCGTATCCCACGCAGGCCGCGCCGAACGCGGTGAGGCCGACGGCTGTCTTGAGGGGGATCCGGTATCGCGCGCGCATGGGCCCCATGGTTGCAGACCCGGGCTCCTGCGCGGAGGCGCGCGGTGATCACGTAGGCCGGTGTAGGGCCCTTATATGCCGGGCGTCCGGCATCCGGCGGGTGGCACACTGACCTCATGACCACGCTCAAGTCCCGGCTGCAGGACGACCTGACCGCAGCGATCAAGGAGCGCGACGAGCTGCGCTCCGCCACCCTTCGGATGACCCTTTCCGCGATCACGAAGGAGGAGGTCGCGGGCACCAGCGCGCGCGAGCTCTCCGACGACGAGGTGCAGAAGGTCATCACCCGTGAGGCGAAGAAGCGGCGCGAGGCGGCCGAGGCGTTCGCGGGCGGCGGCCGGACGGAGCAGGCCGAGCGGGAGCGGGCCGAGGGGGAGGTTCTCGCGGACTACCTGCCCCAGCAGCTCTCCGACGAGGAACTGGCGGCACTCGTCGCTGAGGCCGTGGAGGAGGCCCGGGCCGCCGGTGCCGAGGGCCCCAGGGCGATGGGCGCCGTCATGAAGATCGTCAACCCGAGGGTCGGGGACCGGGCGGAGGGCGGCCGCGTCGCCGCCGCCGTCAAGAAGCGCCTCGCGCAGTAGCCCTTTCTGCCTGCCTGCCTGCCTGCCTGCCCGCCCGCCCGCCTGGCGCAGCAGCCGGTGCCTTCCGGCCCCTCATCCGTCAGCGGGCGGTGCCGGCCGCTGACGGATGAGGCCGCCGGGCGCCGGCACCGGCGCCCGGCCCGGCGGGCCGGTTACGGCCAGCCGCCACCGCCGCCCACGTCCCATCCGCCGCCCCCGTTGCCGTTGCCGTTCCCGTTGCCGCCGGGCCAGCCGCCTCCGGGGCCTCCGCCGATACCGCCGCCGTTGTCGCCGCCTCCGACGAGGTCCGGCGGCACCGTCACGTCAGGCCAGGGGTCGGAGGGCGGGCCGCCGCCCTCGTCGCCGGCGTCGTCGTCCGGCGGGGGCGTGTTCGCGGGCGGCTCGGGGGGCGGCGACTGGGGTTTCTTGCCGCCCTTGCCGTCGCGGATCGGCACGCGGTGGAAGTCGGGCGCGTCCTCGTCCTTGAGCGCGCCCGTCATCGCGTCGCGCCAGATCGGTCCCGGCACCTCGCCGCCGAAGACCTTGGGGTAGGTGCGGCCACCGATGCTGATGTTGACCATCCGGGTGCGGTGCGCGGGGTCGCCGACCCAGACCGCGCCGGACATGTTCGGGGTGTAGCCGACGAACCAGGCGGCGTACCGCTGGTCCGTCGTGCCCGTCTTGCCCGCGCTGTCGCGGCCGCTCAGCCCGGCCTTCTTGCCGGTGCCGTCCTCGACCACGCCGCGCAGCAGCGTGTTGACCGTGTCGGCGGTCTTGGTCTTCATGGCGCGCTTGCACTCGGTCTTCGGCACGTCGAGCTTCTTGCCCTCCGCGTCGGTGATCGACTCGATGGCCACGGGGGTGCAGTGCACGCCGCGGTTGGCGAAGGTGGCGTAGCCCTCGGCCATCGTCAGCGGCGACATCTCCTGCGTGCCGAGGGAGATCGAGGGGACCTGGTCGATCTTCTTCCCGTCGGCGCGCTCGATACCCATCTTCTTGGCCATGTCGGTCACCGGGCAGATGCCGGTGTCCCCTATCAGCGAGACGAAGTAGGTGTTGACCGACTTCGCGATCGCCTCCTTCATCCGGTAGGGGCCGACCTCGCTGGAGTTCTCGTTCTCGACCGGCGCCTTGCCGCTCCACTTGCCCTTGCAGGTGTCGACGGGCGACGGGTACTGCATGCGGTAGGGGGAGGGGTACGACTTGTAGGGGGTGACGCCCTTGTCGAGCGCCGCCGCGGCGATCACGGGTTTGAACGTGGAGCCGGGCTGGTAGCCGGCTCCGCCGCCCATGTCGTCGTCCACCGAGAGGTTTATCTGGGTCTCGTTGTTCTGCGCGTTGAAGCCGTAGGGGCGCGACTGGCCCATGCCCAGGATCTTTCCGGTGCCCGGCTGGACGATGGCCGCGGCGGTCGCGACCTTGTCGGACTGGTTGACGTGGGAGCGGATCGAGTTCTGGACGGACTTCTGTGCTTTCGGATCGAGCGTGGTCTTGATCGTGAGACCACCGCGGTTCCACCGCTTGGCCCGCTCCTTGCGGGTGTCGCCGAACGTCTCGCTGTTCAGGAAGACCCGCCGCACGTAGTCGCAGAAGAAGCCGGCGCCCATGGTCGAGGTGATGCAGCCGTTCTTCGGGCTGCTCACATCCAGGCCGAGCGGCTTCTCCTGGGCCTTCTTCGCCTCCTCGCGGGTGATGTCGTGGTGCACGGCCATCCGGTCGAGCACGACGTTGCGCCGCTTGAGGGCCTCGTCCTCGTGGACGACGGGGTCGTAGCGGGTCGGCGACTGGACGAGGCCCGCGATCAGGGCCGCCTCGTCCAGGTCCAGCTCCTTGGCCGACTTGGAGAAGTAGCGCTGGGACGCCGCCTCGACACCGTAGGCCTGCTGCCCGAAGAAGGCGATGTTGAGGTAGTTCTCCAGGATCTGCTTCTTGCCCAGCTCCTCCTCGACCTGGATCGCGTACTTCAGCTCGCGGATCTTCCGGCCGATGGTCTGCTGGGTGGCCTGGGCGACCTTGTCGGGGTCGTTGCCGGCCTCCTCGACGAAGACGTTCTTCACGTACTGCTGGGTGAGGGTGGAGGCGCCCTGCGAGACCTCGCCGGAGCGCGCGTTGCGGTTCAGTGCCCGCAGGACGCCCTTGAGGTCGACGGCTCCGTGCTTGTAGAAGCGCGCGTCCTCGATGTCGACGATCGCCTTGCGTACGTACGGCGACATGTCGTCGAGGTCCACGACCGTGCGGTCACGGGAGTAGACCTTGGCGATCTCGCCGCCCTCGTTGTCGAGGATCGTGGTGCGCTGGCTGAGCGGGGGCCGCTTCATGTTGGCCGGCAGTTCGTCGAAGCCCTCGACCGTGCCCTTCGCCGCCAGGCCGAGCGTTCCGACGGCGGGCAGCGCGAGCCCGGCCATCACCGTCCCCGCCAGCACACTGACGCCGACGAACTTGGCGATCTGCTGGGGTCGGCTGACTCCGCGGCCCGCGCGCTTCTTAGCCATGAAGAAGAGCCTACGACGCCACCGGCGCGTGGAACCCGCGGGGAAGCGTGGCAAACGCCGGACAGTGCCGTGATCCTCGCCTAGTCTGAGCCCGTCGTCACTCCGGTACCGCCGCTCACCTCCGCCTCACGAGCACCTTACCTCTGCCTCTGGCCGATTCCCGGCCCTGCCGGGCCGACCACGGCCGGTTCCCGGGCGGTTCCCCCTCGCCCCGCCTGCGACGCTGTCCCCTGCGGCACCTCCCCGTCACTCCGTTGGGTGATGTGACAGGCACGCATAGTCCGTTCGGGCCATGCAAGATTGGGCCCGAAGGGGGTGTTGCGTCCGGACTTCTCTTCCGTAACGTCCTCAACTGGCAACGGTGAATATGCCGTTCACCGCCGTGGGGGAGCCTCGATTCGGGAGAGGACGGCACCGGCAATGAGCTGGGTTACAGACTGGAGCGCGCAGGCGGCCTGCCGCTCTACGGATCCGGACGAACTGTTCGTGCAGGGGGCCGCGCAGAACCGCGCGAAGGCCGTGTGCACGGGCTGCCCGGTCCGCACGGAATGTCTCGCCGACGCTCTGGACAACCGCGTGGAGTTCGGAGTCTGGGGAGGAATGACCGAGCGCGAGCGGAGAGCGTTGCTGCGCCGCCGCCCCACGGTCACGTCCTGGCGGCGACTACTGGAGACCGCGCGCTCGGAGTACGAGCGCAGCAGCGGCATCATGCTGCCAGTCGAGGTGCAACTCGACGCGGCCGAGGACGAGCCGCGGTACGCCGCTGTGGGCTGAGCCCTCACGAGCCGCGTGCTGCGTGACGCCTGCCGCGAAAGGCGTGCCGGGAGAGGCGTGCTGCGGAGCGCGGGAGAACCAGGCGAAACGGTCCTGCTGCCGGAACCGGCGGAAGGCCCTGCCGCTCGCTCAGCAGAAACGGTCCTGCCAGGGCTCGGCGCGGTAGGGCGGTAGGGCCCGCCCCTCGCGGACTCTACGGGGCCCCTCGGGGGCAGACGCGGGCGGCCTCAGCGGGAGTCGGCCGGACGGTGCGGGGCGGGTGCCTCCTCCGCGTGCTGGTGGGCCAGGCGTTCCCCGATGGTGCGCAGTCCCGTCAGGTCGTGGACGTCACCGGGGAGCGCGGGAACTTCGGCCAGCGCCACGTCCGGGTGGAGCGTGGTGAAGCGGTCGCGCGTGCGCTGCTCGCGTGCCAGCAGGCGCATGCGCTCCGCGTGCAGTCGCAGGAGCCCCACCGCCAGTTCGGCGGCGTCGTCCGTCACGGTCGTCTCCGCCGTGTCCGCGTCGGACGGGCGCGAACCGGAGCCCGCCGGGGAGTCCGAGGCGGGGGAGCCGTCCTCGGCAGCCACGGCGGCTTCGAAAGCCGGGGCAGCTTCGGAAGCCACGGAGACTTCGGGTGTCTCGGGGTCTTCGGGAGTCACGGGGGCCTGGGGAGCCTCGTACGCCTCCGCGGCTTCCGCGGCTTCCGCGGCTTCTGCGGCTTCCGCGTCGGCCGCCGGAGCGCTCCGCACGACACTCTTCCCTGGGCGGTGATCGACAATGCCGTCGATTTCAAGATTTTCGGCAGTGAGGGTCTCCGCTGCCGCCAGGGCCCGCTCAGCGCTCAGTCCGGCCGCGGCGCCGCCGTGCATCCGGTTGAGTACGAGTCCTGCCAGCGGCATCCGGTCGGCGGCCAGGCGTTCCACGAAGTACGCGGCTTCGCGCAGCGCGTCCCGTTCGGGTGCGGCGACGACGAGGAAGGCGGTACCCGGTGCCTGGAGCAGTTGGTAGGTCGCGTCGGCGCGGGCACGGAAGCCGCCGAACATGGTGTCCATCGCGGCCACGAACGTCTGCACGTCGCGCAGCAGCCCCGCGCCCAGGAGCTTGTCGAGGGCGCCGGTGACCATGGACAGGCCCGCAATGGACAGGTTCACGACCTTCATCCCGGCGCGCCCGCCGACTCTCGCGGGGGCCATCAACATGCGGATGAGCTTCCCGTCGAGGAAGGAGCCGAGTCGCTTGGGGGCGTCGAGGAAGTCCAGGGCGGAGCGGGAGGGCGGGGTGTCGACGACGATCAGGTCCCACTCGTCTCCGGCGCGCAGCTGGCCGAGTTTCTCCATCGCCATGTATTCCTGCGTGCCGGCGAAGCCCGCCGAAAGCGACTGGTAGAAGGGGTTCTCCAGGATCGCCCTGGCGCGGTCCGGGTCGGCGTGGGCCTCGACGACCTCGTCGAACGTCCGCTTCATGTCGAGCATCATCGCGTGGAGTTCGCCACCCGCCGAGGTGTCGATGCCGGGCACTTCGCGGGGGACGTTGTCCAGCTCGGTGAGGCCCATCGACTGGGCGAGCCGCCGTGCGGGGTCGATGGTCAGCACGACGGTCCTGCGGCCGCGTTCCGCCGCGCGGAGGCCCAGCGCGGCGGCCGTGGTGGTCTTGCCGACGCCTCCGGACCCGCAGCAGACGACGATCCGCGTCGCGGGATCGTCGAGAAGGGGGTCGACGTCCAGCACGTCGGTGGCCGGCGGCGTGCTCATGGAAGCCTCTCCTTGCGGTGGGTGGAATCGGGTCTCCTGAGCCGGACGGGTTTGGCGGCCCGCACCGGCGTAACGGCTCGCACCGGCGTAACGGCTCGCGCCGGCGTAACGGTTCTGGCCAGTTCCACGGCCCGCGCCCGCGTAACGGTCCGCGTCGGCTCCGCGGCTCGCGTCGGCTCCGCGGCTCCCGTCGGCTCCGCGGCTCCCGTCGGCTCCGCCGCGATCACGGGTGTCGTCCTGCGCTCACGCGGGGTCTCCCGTGTGCCACTGGTCGTGCAATGCGGTGGCGAGCCCGTAGAGGCCGGGCAGGTCCACGCCCTCGTTCAGCCGGCCGAGTTCCCGCACGGGCAGCCCCTGCGCGCGCAGTTCGGTGCGCAGTCCGCGTTCGAGGGCGACGCGCTCGGCGTGCTCCCGGCCCTGTGCCAGCAGCGGGGCGACGAGCCGCTCGGCGTGTCCTTCGCCCCGCGCGGTGCCGAGTCCGGCCTGGGAGAAGGCCCGGGCGAGGGCGCCTGCGAGCTCGTCGGTGTGCCGGTGCGGGGCGAGGAGCTGGTCCTCGCCGGGGAGGCCCGCGCGCACCATGTTGACCACGACGGAGGCGGCCGGGAGCCCGGCGGCCCGCAGCTCGGCGATGCCGTCGACGGTCTCCTGGACCGGCATCTCCTCCAGCAGTGTCACCAGGTGCACCGCGGTCTGGGGCGACTTGAGGACGCGCATCACGGCCTGGGCCTGGTTGTGGACGGGGCCGACCTTGGCGAGCCCCGCGACCTCCTCGTTGACGCCGAGGAAGCGGGTGATGCGGCCGGTGGGCGGGGCGTCCATGACGACGGCGTCGTAGACGGGGCGCTGTCGCTTGTCCCTGCGCCGGACGGCCTCGCACGCCTTTCCGGTCAGCAGCACGTCGCGCAGTCCGGGGGCGATCGTCGTCGCGAAGTCGATGGCCCCCAGCCGCTTGAGGGCGCGGCCGGCGCTGCCGAGTTTGTAGAACATCTGGAGGTAGTCGAGGAGGGCCCGCTCGGCGTCGATGGCGAGTGCGTGGACCTCACCGTCCCCGTGCGAGACGGCGATCTTGCGCTCCTCGTAGGGCAGCGGCGCGGTCTCGAAGAGCTGTGCGATGCCCTGGCGGCCCTCCACCTCGACGAGCAGCGTCCGCTTCCCGCCGCGCGCCAGTGCCAGCGCGAGAGCGGCGGCGACCGTCGTCTTGCCGGTGCCGCCCTTGCCGGTCACTACGTGAAGCCTGCCCACGGCTGGGAGCCTAATTCTTCGCCGTCGGCCCGGCGAGACCCGGCCGGGAACCCGGAAGCGGACGGGGCCGGGCCGGCGTCCGCTCTCCGGGACGTGGCGGGTACCGGCGGCCGGTGCCCATGGCCTGGGGCGCCGTTTCCGCGGCCAGGGGGCGCCGTTCACTTGCCGTGGGGGAGGCCGTGCATGCGCCGCAGGGAGGCCGTGCATGCGCCGCAGGAAGGCCGTACATGCGCCGCGGGGTGGCCGTGCATGTGCCGTGGGGGTGGCCGCTCACCGGGCGTGGGGGAGGCCGCGCGTTCGTTAGGGTCTTCCCATGACGAAGTGGGAATACGCGACCGTGCCCCTGTTGGTGCACGCGACCAAGCAGATTCTGGACACCTGGGGCGAGGACGGCTGGGAGCTCGTCCAGGTCGTGCCAGGGCCGAACAACCCCGAGCAGCTCGTGGCCTACCTGAAGCGGGAGAAGCAGGCGTGAGTGCGGTCGAGGACAGGATCGCGCAGCTGGGACTGTCCCTGCCCGAGACCGCCACCCCGGCCGGTGTCTACGTACCGGCCGTACGCACCGGCCGGTACGTGTACACGGCGGGGCAGCTTCCGCTGGTGTCGGGCACGCTGCCGACGACCGGCAAGGTCGGTGCGGAGGTCACGCCGGAAGAGGCGAAGGACCTGGCGCGTACCGCCGCGCTGAACGCGCTGTCGGCCGTGAAGTCCGTCGCCGGGGACCTGGACCGCGTCGCACGTGTTGTCAAGGTCACCGGTTTCGTCGCGTCCGCGCCCGACTTCACCGGTCAGCCGGGCGTCGTCAACGGCGCCAGCGAGCTGCTCGGTGAGGTGCTGGGCGACAAGGGTGTGCACGCGCGCAGCGCGGTCGGTGTGGCCGTCCTGCCGCTGGACGCCCCCGTCGAGGTCGAGATCCAGGTCGAACTGACCGACTGAGACGCCTGCCCGGCACGTCCACTCCGGTCACCACCGGTGGTGCTCGCGGCCCGCCGCCTCTCGAACATCGAAGCGGCGGGCCGTAGCATCCGCCCATGGCGTCCACCTCCTCCACCTCGTCCGCCTCACCCTCCGGGAGCCGTCGGCCCCGCACGGGGCCGGGTCAGCAGCCTGCGGGGCCGAGTCAGGAGCCCACCGAGCCGGGTCAGGAGTCCGCCGGGCCGGGTCAGGAGTCCGCCGGGGCGGGCCGGACGTCCGCAGGGGCCGTGCAGAGCCAGGGGCCCGCCGGGGCCGGACAGCAGCCCGCGGGGACCGGCCAGACGCCTGTCGGCCGAGGCCAGTGGTACCCGCCCGAGTGGCCCGAGCGCATCCGTGCGCTGGCCGCCGGCGAGCTCACGCCGGTGACCCCGCGTACCGCCGCCACCGTCATGCTCCTGCGGGACACCGCGGAGGGCCCCGTCGTCCACATGCTGCGCCGCCGCGCCTCCATGGCCTTCGCGGGTGGTGCGTACGCCTACCCCGGCGGCTCCGTCGATCCGCGGGACGCCCGCTGGACCGACACGGCGGGGCCCACCCCCGCGCAGTGGGCGGAGCGGCTGGGCACCGACGAGGCGACGGCACACGCGATCGTCTGCGCCGCCGTACGGGAGACGTTCGAGGAGGCCGGCGTGCTGCTGGCCGGACCCGACCCGCACACCGTCGTCGCCGACACCACAGGGGACGACTGGGAGGCCGACCGCGCGGCCCTGGTCGCGCACGAGCTGTCCTTCGCCGACTTCCTCGACCGCCGGGGACTCGTCCTGCGGGGCGACCTGCTGGGCGCGTGGGCCCGCTGGATCACACCCGAGTTCGAGAAGCGGCGCTACGACACGTACTTCTTCGTCGCCGCCCTCCCCGAAGGGCAGCGCACCCGCAACGCCTCCACCGAGGCAGACCGCACCGTCTGGGTACGCCCCCATGAGGCGGCAGCCGGGTACGACAGGGGCGACCTGCTGATGATGCCGCCCACCATCGCGACCCTGCGGACGCTCGCGCCGTACACGGGTGTGGCGGACGCGCTGGCCGGATCCGCCGCACGCGATCTGACACCCGTGGTCGCGCGGGCCCGCCTGGACGACGGGGAGATCGTGCTCAGCTGGCCCGGACACGACGAGTTCACCAAGAGGATCGATCCCGCATGACCGACGCAGCGGCACTCCCAGGGCAGCCTCGCTCAGGCGACATCACCGGCTGGGCGAGCACCCGCGCGTACTGCGTGCTGGCGCCCAACCCCTCGCCCATGACGCTCGACGGCACCAACACCTGGATCGTGGCCGAGCCCGACTCCGACCTGGCCGTCGTCATCGACCCGGGCCCGCTGGACGACACACACCTGCACAACGTCGTCGCCACCGTCGAACGGGAGGGCAGACGGGTGGCGCTCACGCTGCTCACCCACGGCCACCCGGACCACGCGGAGGGCGCGGCGCGCTTCGCCGAGCTGACGGGCACGCCCGTACGCGCCCTCGACCCGGCGCTCCGCCTGGGCGAGGAGGGACTGGCCGGCGGGGACGTCGTCACGACGGGCGGCCTCGAACTGCGCGTCGTGCCCACCCCGGGACACACCGCCGACTCGCTCTCCTTCCACCTGCCCGCCGACGCCGCCGTGCTCACGGGCGACACGGTGCTCGGGCGCGGCACCACCGTCGTCGCCCACCCGGACGGCGGGCTCGGGGACTATCTCGACTCCCTGCGCGCCCTGCGCTCCCTGACGGTCGACGACGGCGTCAGCCACGTCCTCCCCGGGCACGGCCCCGTACTCGCCGACGCGCAGGGAGCCCTCGACCACTACCTGGCCCACCGCGCCAAACGGCTCGCCCAGGTGGAGGCCGCCGTCGAGGCAGGGCACCGCACCGCGCACGAGGTCGTGGCCCACGTCTACGCGGACGTCGACAGGTCGCTGTGGCCCGCGGCGCAGCTGTCCGTACGGGCACAGCTCGACTACCTCGCGGAGCGCGGGGTGGTGTGACGGTGACTGAGCACTGACTGAGCACGTGTGAGGCCACGCGGGCGACCACGTGAGCGGGTGAGCACGTGTGCGCTCGACCACGTGTCCGTGTGCACACGTGTAAGGGGCGTCCTCCATGGAGAACGCCCCTTACACGACGTACTGAGCCCGGACGTACTGACGGACGCGCATCACCGAGATGACGTGCGGGAAGGGCACGACGGCGAGGCGGGTCAGCGGGAGCGCTTGGCCAGTCGCTCGATGTCCAGCAGGATCACCGCACGGGCCTCCAGCCGCAGCCAACCGCGCCCCGCGAAGTCGGCCAGCGCCTTGTTGACCGTCTCGCGGGAGGCGCCCACCAGCTGCGCCAGCTCCTCCTGCGTGAGGTCGTGCACGACGTGGATGCCCTCTTCGGACTGCACTCCGAACCGCCGGGACAGGTCGAGCAGCTGCTTGGCCACGCGCCCCGGTACGTCGGAGAAGACCAGGTCGGACATGGAGTCGTTGGTGCGCCGCAGCCGCCGGGCGATCGCCCGCAGCAGGGCCGAGGCCACCTCGGGGCGGGCGTTCAGCCAGGGCTGCAGGTCGCCGTGGCCCAGACCCAGCAGCTTGACCTCGGTCAACGCCGAGGCCGTCGCCGTCCGCGGACCCGGGTCGAACAGGGACAGCTCGCCGATCAGCTCGCCCGGGCCCAGGACCGCGAGCATGTTCTCCCGGCCGTCGGGCGAGGTGCGGTGCAGCTTCACCTTGCCCTCGGTCACCACGTAGAGGCGGTCACCCGGGTCACCCTCGTGGAAGAGGGCCTCACTGCGAGCCAGCGTCGTCTCCGTCATGGAGGCGCGCAGCTCAGCAGCCTGCTCCTCATCGAGCGCCGCGAAGAGCGGGGCGCGCCGTAGAACGTCGTCCACGAGTTCTCTCCTTGTCGACCTGCCCATGGGGTCCGTGGATCCCATGATGCCGGACGGTGAAACCATGCGATCAGTCACAGCAATCAGTCCCAAGTTTGACGCACTCATGCCGTGGGCCCCAACGCGGGGCGCGCTAGGGCCTCGGATCGGCTGCGTGAGCCACGAATGTCGGTGGGCGCCCTTACGCTGGCCGAGTGTCCCCCGGCCACGGAGTGAATCGACGGGCGGGGGCCTGGACGGGTGACGGTGACGGAGGATTCCGCTGTGAGCGAACACGAGTCCCCCAAGGGGACGACGGGCCGGACGACGACGGGCAAGAAGGCCGCCCCGGAGCCCGGGAAGGCCGCTCCGAAGAAGGCGTCCCCCGAGAAGGCGGCCACCAAGCGTGCCGCCACCAAAACGGCCCCCACGGCATCCAGCGGCGCCACCGGAGCCACCGGAGCCAAGAAGACGGCCTCGGGGAAGAAGGCCGCCGCGACGAAGAAGACAGCCGCCACGAAGGCAGCCGCCACGAAGACAGCAGCCAAGAAGGGCACCGCCTCGAAGAAGGGGGCGGCGGGGAAGAAGGCGACGGCCGCCAAGCAGGCGGCCGGCACGAGGCCGGAGTCGCAGGAGTCCAAGGCGAAACGGGCGGCGCGGATCAACGACGCGCTGGCTGAGGTGTACTACTACGCCCACCCGGAACTCGATTTCGATAATCCGTTCGAATTGCTGGTGGCGACCGTTCTCTCCGCCCAGACGACCGACCTGCGCGTCAACCAGACGACGCCCGCCCTCTTCGCCGCGTACCCCACCCCCGAGGACATGGCAGCCGCCAACCCGGAGGAGCTCGAGGAGCTGATCCGTCCCACCGGGTTCTTCCGCTCGAAGGCGAAGTCGCTGCTGGGGCTCTCGGCCGCCCTGCGGGACGACTTCGGGGGCGAGGTTCCGGGCACCGTCGAGGAGTTGGTGAAGCTGCCCGGCGTCGGCCGCAAGACGGCGTTCGTGGTGATGGGCAACGCGTTCGGCCTCCCAGGACTGACCGTCGACACCCACTTCGGGCGCCTTGTGCGCCGCTGGAAGCTCACAGAACAGACGGACGCCGTGAAGGTCGAGCAGGAGATCGACGACCTGCTGCCGGAGAGCGAGTGGACGATGTTCTCGCACCGCACGATCTTCCACGGCCGCCGCATCTGTCACTCACGCAAGCCGGCCTGCGGTGCCTGCCCCATCGCCGAGCTGTGCCCCTCGTACGGGGAGGGCGAGACCGACCCGGAGAAGGCGAAGAAGCTGCTCAAGTACGAGATGGGCGGTCAGCCGGGCCAGCGTCTCAAGCCGCCGGCCGACTATCCGGGACAGCCCGCGCCGCCGCTGCCCTCGCGCGCGGCGGCCGAAGGCGGCAGCGGAGCCGCCCGGTGACGCCTGCCAGGCACCACTCTCAGCAGTCCCACCCCACCCCTCAGCCCCACGCCTCCGACCGATCCCGCGACTCTGACCGACCCAACGCCTCCGATCGAGCCCGGCACCTGAGGCCCTCCCCGTCACCGGCTGCCGGCCTGCCGTCTGTGGAGGTCAGCGGGCGCGGCCTGCCCGACTGGCTGGCGCCCGTGCGGGACGCCGCCGAGACGGTGGAGGCGAGCCAGCTCAGCCGTTTCCTGCCGCCGCCCGACGGCGGTGGCCGTCCCTCCGCCGTTCTCGTGCTGTTCGGCGAGGGCAAGGAGGGTCCGGAGCTGTTGTTGATCCAGCGGGCCTCCAGCCTGCGCTCGCACGCGGGTCAGCCGTCCTTCCCCGGTGGCTCGCTCGATCCGGAGGACGGCGATCCGCAGGGCGACGGGAGGCTGCGTGCGGCGCTCCGCGAGGCGGAGGAGGAGACGGGACTCGATCCCTCCGGCGTGCAGCTGTTCGGAGTGCTGCCGAGCCTGTACATCCCGGTCAGCGGCTTCGTCGTCACGCCCGTGCTCGGCTGGTGGCACCGCCCCAGCCCGGTGGCGCCCGTGGATCCGGCGGAGACGGCCCGCGTGTTCACCGTCCCCGTCACCGAGCTCACCGACCCGGCCAACCGCGCCATGGCCGTCCACCCGGCCGGGCACGTCGGCCCTGCCTTCATGGTCGGATCCGCGCTGGTGTGGGGGTTCACCGCGGGGGTCATCGACCGGCTCCTGCACTACGCCGGCTGGGAGCGGGCCTGGGACCGTGACCGCCGGGTGCCCCTCGACTGGCACGCGTGATCCTCGCTCCCCGCCCTCATGAGACGGTGTCTCTTCCGTCCCCCGTAGGTTCCACACGGAACGTTCCGCACGGAGCGCCCTCCGGGAGAAAAGGGCGGGGCAGGTCGAAGTGAACCCGAGGCGAGGATGATTCGGTGAACGTGCTGGACGTACTGCTGATCGTGGCAGCCGTGTGGTTCGCGATCGTCGGATACCGCCAGGGCTTCGTCGTCGGCATCCTGTCCGTCCTCGGCTTCCTCGGCGGCGGCCTGGTGGCGCTGCTCGTGCTGCCTCTCCTGTGGGACCAGTTCACCGACGGAAGCCGGCCCGGTCCCGGCATGGCGATCGGCGCCGTCGTCGTCGTGATCGTCTGCGCCTCGGTCGGGCAGGCGCTCACCACCCACCTGGGCAACAAGCTGCGGCAGTACATCACCTGGTCGCCCGCGCGTGCGCTGGACGCGACCGGGGGTGCGCTCGTCAACGTCCTCGCGATGCTGTTCGTCGCCTGGCTGCTGGGCACGGCGCTGGCCGGCACCTCCCTGACGACGCCCGGCAAGGAGGTGCGCGGTTCGGCGATCCTGCACGGCGTCGACCAGGTCATGCCGGAGCAGAGCAACCGCTGGTTCGACGACTTCGCCTCGCTGCTGGCCGAGAACGGCTACCCGCAGGTCTTCTCGCCGTTCTCCGACGAGCCGATCCGCGACGTCTCCCCGCCCGACCCGAAGCTGGCGGGCAGCCCGGTGGCCGAGCGCGCCAGACGCAGCATCGTCAAGGTCGTCGGTACGGCGCCCGGCTGCGGCAAGGAGCTGGAGGGCACCGGGTTCGTCTTCTCGCCCGGCAAGGTGATGACGAACGCGCACGTCGTCGGCGGCGTCGAGCACCCGACCGTGCAGATCGGCGGCGAGGGAGCGCGCCACGAGGGCCGCGTCGTGCTCTACGACTGGAAGCGCGACATCGCCGTCGTCGACGTGCCCGGGCTGCGCGCGCCCGTGCTGCGCTTCGCCGAGCAGGACGCCGACAGCGGGGACGGCGCCATCGTCGCCGGCTTCCCGGAGAACGGCGGCTACGACGTACGCTCCGCGCGGGTACGCGGCCGCGTCCACGCCAAGGGCCCCGACATCTACCACCGGGGCACCGTCAACCGCGACGTCTACTCCCTCTACGCCATGATCCGGCAAGGCAACTCCGGCGGCCCGCTGCTCACGCCTGACGGCCGGGTCTACGGCGTCGTGTTCGCCAAGTCCCTGGACGACGACCGCACCGGCTACGCGCTGAGCATCGACGAGATCCGCGACGACATCGTCCGGGGCCGTACGGCGCAGCGGCCGGTCGACACCCAGGGCTGCGCTCTCTGAGGCCTACCCCGCGCTCCGCGGCGCTGTGGCGTCGAAGCCGCGGCAGTCAGGTGCGGGTGTGCCGCAGTCTGGCGCCCACCCAGCGCGCACGGCGGCGCAGGATGCGTGGAATGCCCAGCTCGGCGTGCGCGGGATGCGGCGGGGCGGCGGCACGGGGGGAGAACTGGCCGCGCTGTCCCCTCAGATGCCCGCGGTTACGTGCCACGTCACCAAAGTCGTGCGTCAAGCCCATACCGGCTCCCTGCCCCTGGCTCATGGTCAGTAATCGCCCCTGCGCCCCTCATTCGGCCTATGCGGCGGGCATGTGTACGAGGCGGAGGGGAAGCGGACGGAAAGCGCAGGGGAAGCGGAGGGGAAGTGTGACCGCCGCGGGGCCCGCGGCCCGGCAGGCCGCTGCCCCTGCGCGTCAGGGCGCTCGCGTGCCCCACGCGCGCCTGCGCGTCCCCGCAGTGGTTCAGCGGTCAGGTTCCGGGTCGCTGAGCCAGTGCACCAGTTCGCTGGTGAAGGCCTGCGGGTCCTCCTCGTGCGGCCAGTGCCCCAGCCCGTCGAAGAGGCGCCAGCGGTACGGGGCCTCGACGTACTGCCCCGACCCCGCGGCGCTGCGCGTGCGCGCCACCGGATCGAGTGAACCGTGCAGATGCAGCGTCGGCACCCGCACAGGGCGCTTCATCCTGCGGTAGAACTGCACCCCGTCAGGACGGGCCAGCGACCGCACCAGCCACCGGTACGGCTCCACCGAGCAGTGTGCCGTGGAGGGCACGCACATCGCGCGCCGGTAGTTCTCGACGGCGGCGTCCTCCGTCGGGCCCGCCAGCTTCGGTCCCGCCCAGTCCCTGATCAGCTTCCCCACCAAGGCGCCCTCGTCCGCGACGAGTTGCCGTTCGGGCACCCAGGGGCGCTGGAAGCCCCAGATGTGGGAGCTGGCCGCCGTCTGGCGCACGTCGGCCAGCATGGCGGCCCGCCAGCGGCGGGGGTGGGGCATCGAGACCGCCACGAGCCGGCGGATCAGCTTGGGCCGCATCACCGCCGCCGTCCATGCCAGATAGCCGCCCAGGTCGTGTCCGACCAGCGCGGCGTCCGGCTCGCCCAGGGAGCGGATGACCCCGGTCACGTCGAGCGCGAGGTTGGCCGGGTCGTAACCGCGCGGCGTACGGTCACTGCCGCCGACCCCGCGCAGGTCCATCGCCACGGCGCGGTAACCGGCGTCCGCGAGCGCGGGGAGCTGGTGCCGCCACGCCCACCAGTACTGCGGGAAGCCGTGCAGCAGCAGCACCAGCGGCCCCTCACCCATTTCGGTGATGTGGAAGCGTGCTCCGTTGGCGGCCACGTCCCGGTGAATCCAGGGGCCCTCGGGACGGATCACGGCCGCGGGACTGTCTGCGAGCGTCATACGGACGAGCGTGTCACACCCTGCAACTGCGGGCGCTCCTTGCCTCCGTTCTCCGACGCACGGGGGTGCGGCTTGGCGTGCGAGAGCACGGACGCGCTCTGCTTGGCCGAGGCCACCGACTTCTGCGGGCTCTTGCTCTTGGCCACCCTCTTGAACTTGGCCAGCGCCAGCAGCAGGAGGATCAGCGCGAGCACGATGAAGGCACCGCCCACGATCAGGAACGACCAGGCGAGGCCGAGCCCCAGGTTGTGGATGCCGAAGGCGGCGGCGAAGCTCAGCACCGGCAGGGCGAAGAGCAGCAGGACACCGGCGACCAGGGCGGCGCCGCTGCCCAGCACCCCGCGCTTGACGTCCTGCCGCAGTTCCACCTTGGCCAGCGCGATCTCGTCGTGCACCAGCGCGGACATCTCCGCAGTGGCCGCCGCGACCAACTGGCCGAGGCTGCGGCCGTCGTCGGCTGCGCTCATCGCTGTGTCTCCCTTGCTCCTCGTACGGGCCCGCGGCGTACGGGCCCGCGCTCTGCGGTCCCGCTGCGTACGGGCCCGCGGTGTGCGGTCCCGCCGTGTGCGGGGCCGTGGGTGTGCGGTCCCGCCGTGTGCGGGGCCGTGGTGTGCGGGCGGGCCCGCGGGTGCGGGCCCGTGGCTTCCCTGGCTAGTGCCCGGATTACCGACCGGTCAACATGCCGTGGGCTCCGATCATGCCGGACCATCGTCCGTCACGTCCCGGCCCCTGGCCACCTCGGCGAGCCTGCGGTGCTCGTCCGCTCTCGCCTCGTACAGCGCCGCCATCCGCAGATGGAAGTCCGCCTCGTGCTCCTCGTACACGTCCGGGACGCCGTCGCCGTCCTCGTCACGGTCCTCGGCCTCCAGCAGCGAACGGTGTCTGCGGGCCCTGAGCTTGAGCAGCACGCCCGCCACGAGTGCGGCCAGCAGTGAACCGGTCAGCACGGCGGCCTTCGCCTCGTCGGCGAGGGTCCCCGCCCCGCCCGCGAACGCCAGGTCACTGATCAGGAAAGAGACGGTGAAACCGATACCGGAAAGAGTGGCGACGGCCAGCACGTCGGCCCACGCCAGGTCCCGGTTCAGCTCCGCTCTGGTGAAGCGCGCCGCCGCCCAGGCGCCACCGAAGACGCCGAGCGTCTTGCCCACCAGCAGCCCGAGCACCACCCCCAGGGTCTCCGGCTTGGTGAACACGTCCGTCATCGCGCCGCCCGAGACGGCGACGCCCGCCGCGAACAGCGCGAAGAGCGGCACGGCGAGCCCGGCCGACAACGGCCTGACCAGGTGTTCGATGTGCGCCGCCGGAGAGGTCCGCTCCCCCTCACGAACCGTGCAGCGCAACATCAGCCCCATCGCCACCCCCGCCACCGTGGCGTGCACCCCGCTGGCGTGCATCAGGCCCCAGACGACGACCGCGAGCGGCACGTACACGTACCAGCCCCGCACACCCCTGTGGTGCAGGAACCAGAACACCGCCAGCCCCGCGACCGCCCCCGCCAGCGCGCCGAAGCTGATGCCCGCCGAGTAGAAGACGGCGATGATCACGATGGCGCCCAGGTCGTCCACCACCGCGAGCGTCAGCAGGAACGCGCGCAGCGCCGAGGGCAGCCCCGTGCCGAGTACGGCCAGCACGCCCAGCGCGAACGCGATGTCCGTCGCCATCGGGATCGCCCAGCCCCGCGGGTCGCCGCCGCCGGCCGCCGCCGAGGCCAGGTAGAACAGCGCCGGAACCGCCATCCCGCACAGCGCGGAGACGATCGGCAGCGCCGCCGCCCGCGGATCGCGCAGCTCACCCGCGACCAGCTCGCGTTTGAGTTCGATCCCGGCGACGAAGAAGAAGAGCGTCAGCAGACCGTCCTTGGCCCAGTCCGCCACCGACAGGTTCAGGTGCAGCGCCTCGGGCCCGAAGTGGAAGTCCCTGACGCTCTCGTAGAAGCCGCTGAGGCCGGTGTTGGCCAGCAGCAGCGCCAGCACGGCGGCGACCAGCAGGAGCGTGCCGCCCACCGTCTCGGTGCGCAGCGCGTCCGCGAGGTACCTCCGTTCCCCCAGCGGCAGCCTGCCGAGAAAGACGGAGCCTTTCCTGCGCGGAGGGGATCCGGGTGCCCCGGGCGAGCCGGGTGACCCGGTGGGTGGGGTCGGCCGAGTGGAGGGGGGTCGCGGAGAAGGCGGGTCGGTCGGCGGAGTCATGCTGGCCAGGCCTCCAGGGCTGGTCGCGGACACACCTGCGGTGTGTGCCGACCAGACTTCCCGGCTCGCCCCTCGTCCTTGGCACGTTCTTTACGCGCCTCCACCAGGGTAACCAACACGAGCGAGGGGGCGGCCGGCGTGTTGCCGGCCGCCCCCTCGCACGGTCCCGGTGGCTCCGCTCCGCGGCGGAAGGCGCGCTTCCCACTGGGCGGGTCCGCCCGGGACCGGGGCGGGTCAGTTCTCGCCGGGTCAGTCCTCGCTGGGTGCGCTCGGCAGCTTGGACTGGATGAGATCCATCACCGAGGAGTCGGTGAGCGTCTGGGTGTCACCCAGCGTCCGGTTCTCCGCGACGTCCCGCAGCAGACGGCGCATGATCTTGCCGGAACGCGTCTTGGGAAGCTCGGCGACCGGCAGGATCCGCTTCGGCTTGGCGATCGGGCCGAGCTGCTTGGCCACGTGGTTGCGCAGCTCGTCGACCAGCGCGTCGTCCTCCTCCGCACCGCCACGCAGAATGACGAACGCGCAGATCGCCTGCGTCGTCTGCGGGTCGGTGGCGCCGACGACCGCCGCCTCGGCGACCTTCGGGTGCGAGACCAGCGCCGACTCCACCTCCGTGGTGGAGATGTTGTGGCCTGAGACGAGCATCACATCGTCCACGCGGCCCAGCAGCCACACGTCGCCGTCGTCGTCCTTCTTGGCGCCGTCCCCGGCGAAGTACTTGTCCTGGAACCGCGACCAGTAGGTGTCCAGGAACCGCTGGTCGTCGCCCCAGATCGTGCGCAGCATCGACGGCCACGGCTCGGTGAGCACCAGATAGCCGCCGGAGCCGTTGGACACCTCCTGCGCCTCGTCGTCCACGACCGTCGCGGCGATGCCCGGCAGCGGCACCTGGGCCGAGCCCGGCTTGGTCTCCGTGACGCCGGGCAGCGGGCTGATCATGATGCCGCCGGTCTCGGTCTGCCACCAGGTGTCGACCACCGGCGTACGGTCGGCCCCGATGTGGTGCCGATACCACACCCACGCCTCCGGGTTGATGGGCTCACCCACCGAACCGAGGATGCGCAGCGACGACAGGTCGAACTTCGCCGGGATGTCGTCGCCCCACTTCATGCAGGCGCGGATCGCGGTCGGCGCCGTGTAGAGGATCGTGACGCCGTACTTCTGCACGATCTCCCACCAGCGGCCCTTGTGCGGCGAGTCCGGCGTGCCCTCGTACAGCACCTCCGTCGCACCGTTGGCCAGCGGCCCGTAGACGATGTACGAGTGCCCGGTCACCCAGCCGACGTCGGCGGTGCACCAGAAGACGTCGCTCTCCGGCTTGAGGTCGAAGACCGCGTGGTGGGTGTAGGCGACCTGCGTCAGGTAACCGCCTGTGGTGTGCAGGATGCCCTTCGGCTTACCCGTGGTGCCGGAGGTGTACAGGATGAACAGCGGGTGCTCGGCGTCGAAGTCCTGCGGCGTGTGCTGCTCGGACTGGCGGCCGACGATCTCGTGCCACCACACGTCCCGCCCCTCGGTCCAGGAGATGTCCTCCTGGCCGGTCCTGCGCACGACGAGGACGCTGCGCACCTTCTCGGTCCCCGGACGGGTCAGCGCCTCGTCGACGGCCGGCTTGAGCGCCGAGGGCGCGCCCTTGCGGTAGCCGCCGTCGGAGGTGATGACGACGCGCGCGTCGGCGTCCTCGATCCGGGTTGCCAGCGCGTCCGCCGAGAAGCCGCCGAAGACCACCGAGTGCGGGGCACCGATGCGGGCGCACGCCAGCATCGCGACCGCCGTCTCCGGGATCATCGGCATGTAGATCGCCACCCGGTCGCCGGCTTCGACGCCCAGTTCCGTCAGCGCGTTCGCCGCCTGCGAGACCTCACGCTGGAGGTCGGCGTAGGTGAGCGTGCGGGTGTCGCCGGGCTCGCCCTCGAAGTTGATGGCAACCCGGTCGCCGTGACCGGCCTCCACGTGGCGGTCCACGCAGTTGTAGGCGACGTTGAGCTTGCCGTCCTTGAACCACTTGGCGAACGGCGGGTTCGACCAGTCGAGCGTCTCGGTCGGCTCGGTGCCCCAGCTCAGACGGCGCGCCTGCTCGGCCCAGAAACCCAGCCGGTCGGCCTTCGCCTGCTCGTACGCCGCAGCGGTGACATTGGCATGCGCGGCAAGGTCGGCGGGCGGGGCGAACCTCCGCTCTTCCTTGAGCAGGTTGGAGAGGGAAGACTCGCTCATTTTTCCCCCTCCTCCTTGAGCAGATTGGCCAGGCTTTCGTTGCTCACGGCATCTCCCTTTCCCGGGGTGTGCGCTGTGTCCCGGCCCATAGCTCATCAGCCGCCCCACCCCCATGACAAGGGCCGTCGCCGAAATTGGTGTAGACCTGTCAGATGTCGTTGCCTCCTACACCTGGCGTACGGGTTCGCGAGCGGAACACGAGGGGGAGACCGCTGCACCGGGCGGCGACGACGTGGAGGCACCGGGAGCGGGGAAGTCGGCGCCGACGGCCGTGAACACGGGGTCCGAAGCGCCACCGTCGTGACCCTCCCGGCCGCCGCCCTGTCCCTCCCACACGTAGGCCTGGGCCTCCCCGACGTGGAAGTACAGGCCCTGCAACTCCAGCGTCCCCTCGCGCAGTCGCCGCGCGACGCACTCGTGCGCGGCCAAGTGCTCCAACTGCTGCACGATGTTGACCAGACAGAGGGCCTCGAGCTCGTCAGCCGTCGCCCGGTCGGCCAGGCGAGGCACGCCGGCGTCCCTCCTGGCGCCGTCGCGCCTCGCCGCCCTGAACCGCTCAAGGCCCGGGCGTCCGTACCGCAGCCACCGTGCGAGCGGTGTCGCGGCCTTCGCGGGGCCGGCGGTCTCAGGGCGGTCGGCGGTCTCCGGGCGGGCGGCGGTTCCCTCGACCGCAGCGGTCTCCTCGCGGTGCAGGGCCTGCATGGCACCGCAGCCCGAATGCCCGCACACGGTCACCGACGACACCCTCAGCACCTCGACGGCGTACTCGATCGCCGCGGCCACCGACGCGTCACCGCCCTGCTCGCCCGGCGGCGGCACCAAATTGCCGATGTTGCGCACGGTGAACAGGTCGCCTGGGCCACTGGAGGTGATCATGCTGGTGACGACCCGCGAGTCGGCGCAGGTGACGAAGAGCTGGGAAGGCTGCTGCCCCTCCCTCGCCAACCGCGCGAGCTCTTCCCGTACGAGTGGAGCCGTGGACCGCTGGAAGTTGCGCACCCCGCCGAGCAGCTGGCCCCGGGACGAGGACGCACCGACCGGGGCGGTCGCGGGGGATGAGCAGCCGTCCGGAGAGGTGAGGCCTTTCTTGCCCGGCGGGCCGTCTCCGCGCGTCGCGCTCCCCCTTTCGTCGTCCGATCCGGGCCGGGCTGTCTTCTCCCTTTCCTCCTCCTCGCCGCGGTTCTTCGGTACGCCCTTGTGACCGCTCGCCTGCGTTCCGCCTTGCGGACCTTTTCCGCTCGTGCTGTTCACGCTGTGCGTGCCGTTCGGGCTGCTCGCCCCACTGCTGCGGCCGCTCCCCGCCGAGGGCAGCGTGCACTGGTGGTTGCGCCAGGGGGTCCAGGGACGGCACATGTGCTCGGCCGGAAGCTCCGCGAGCTCTTGGCCGGCACGCCCTCTCAGCTCGGCCTCGCCGCCGGAAGCCGTGTGCGCGGCACGCCAGTCCTCCAGCGCCTCGAACGCCGCGTGGTCCATGAACGATCCCTTCAGCTCGACACTCGCTCTCGCCCCTTCGGGCACCTCCGCCAGAGCACGGCTCAGCCGTGGCACCGCCAAGAACGTCAACTGACCGCGCACCCGGATCAGATACGCGTCGCCCCGCCCACCCGGATGAGTCTTCTGACGCGCGTTCGACCGCGTGCCGTCCTCCCGGGCCCCCACCGCGTTGACGTCTCCGCCGCCGTGGCCGGGTGAGGCGCCGGCCCTCGCGCCTTCCCGGGAGCGCGGCTCGTCCGCCTCTTCGGGGCGCGGCTCGTCCGTCCCCACCCGTTCCACGACGATCCGCGTCCGTGCCAGTCGGTGCAGTGCGACGGCCACCGCCACCGCGATGCCCGTCCCCACGCCCTCCAGCACTCCCCACAGCACCACGGTGACCGCCGTGACACCGAACACCAGTGCTTCGCGGTGCTTCGTCACCGTCCGGATGTGGCCCGGATTGACCATCCGCACGCCGACGACCATCACGAGCGCGCCCAGCGCGGGCAGCGGGATCAGCTCCAGCACGCCGACCAGGAGCCCCGCGGCGAGCAAGAGCCACACGCCCTGCAAGAGCGCGGAGTGACGGCTCACGGCACCTGCCGCGATGTTCGCGGAGCTGCGCACCGCGACGCCGGTGACCGGTAGCCCGCCCAGCGCTCCCGAGAACATGTTCGCGATCCCGTGCGCCCGCAGCTCCCGGTCCAGATCGCTGCGAGGCACCCGGTCACCGGCCGGGCGCGCCGCCGCGAGCTTGTCGGCGGCGACGGCCGACAACAGGCCCTGCACGGTGGCGACCAGGGTGAGCGTCACCACCGCCGCGCCGAGCCCCAGCAGGGAGCCCTCGGGGAGCCGGGGAAGGGCGTGGGCGCTCCAGGACGGCAGGTCGACACGGGGCAGGCGCATGTCTCCCAGCGTGGCCGCGAGCGTGGCCGCCCCGACGGCGGCCAGCGCGGCCGGCACCCTCCCCGCCGCCGCTCCGAGCGGCCCGCCGTGCGTCTTCAGCCGCGGCCACCCCAGGAGTACGACGACCGTCAGCACGCTGACGGACAGGGCGGCCGGTTGCAGCGACACCAGCTGTCCGGGCAGTTGACGCGCGTTGGTGAGCGGCGAACTGTCCGGGTCGCCGCCGAGCATCACGTGGAGCTGCGCCAGGGCGATGGTGACCCCGATACCCGCCAGCATGCCGTGCACGATCGCGGGACTCACGGCGAGCGCGGAGCGCGCGACCCGCAGGAAGCCGAGCCCGATCTGCACGAGCCCCGCCGCGATCGTCACAGCGCAGGTGGCCCGCCAGCCGTACGTCTGGATGAGGTCGGCCGTGATCACCGTCAGCCCTGCGGCCGGGCCGGTGATCTGCAAGGGGGCGCCGCCGAGTCGGCCGCAGACCAGCCCGCCGACCGCGCCGGCCACCAGGCCTGCCTGGAGCGGGGCCCCTGCGGCCAGCGCGATCCCGAGGGAGAGCGGCAGCGCGATCAGAAAGACCGTGAGGGAGGCGGACAGGTCCGCCGACCAGCGCTGACGTGCGGTGGAGCGCTTCGAGTGGCCACAGGGGCCGCTCCACAAAGGGGTGCGGTGAGACATCGAGCCTCCTCTCGATGAGGGCCGGGCAGCGGGGCTGCGCGGCGCGAGCGGTGTGGTGAGCAGTAGGAGCGATGAGGTGGGGGTGAGGGCCGCACGGGGGCCGGTCCCGGCCCGGTGCGGTGGCTGCTTCGTGGGGGAGCCGGCCGACGGTGGCTTCGCCGGTGCTGTCGAGGTCGGCGCCGGCCGGGGCGGTGGCGACGGGCGGTGTGAGGCCCTGGTGGTGACGCCGTGTCAGTGATGAGGCCGTGTCAGGGGTGAGGCCGCGTCAGGGGTGGTGAGGCGGCGAGGAAGCCGGTGCCGCGCGACCTTCCGGCTTCTCTCAAGTGCGAGTAAACGAAATGTAATCCCAAGTAAAGCCTTGGTGAAGCGCGGAGTGGGCCCTGGCGGCCCGTGTTCCACCCATCGAGTGAAAGCCGCCTAAAAAACAGCTTGTCCTATTTGTCTGATTAACGTCTCGTGTCACTTTTATCACGCATGGCGACGACGCCGGTCGCGCCCGGTGACCGACGAGACAAGGCGAGAGGACGAGGTGAGCCCGATGGCAGCCACGCGAAGACGACCCGCTCTCACCACCGCGGTCCTGGCGGCTCTGGCGCTGTCCGTGGCGGCCGCCGGATGCTCGGGCGGCAACAGCCCTCAGCGGACCGAGGAGGCGCCGGGCGGGGCGCCGAAGGCCAATCCACAGGGCAAGGTCCAGCTACTGGGGGACGGCTCGACGTCCTTGACGGGACACCAGCCGTTCCAGCCCACGCCCCACAAGCTCAAGCCGGGTCAGAAGCCGCCGCAGTTCGTCGTCTTCTCGTGGGACGGCGCCGGAGAGGACAGCAAGAAGCTCTTCTCCCGCTTCCGTAAGGCCGGCAAGAAGTACGGTGCGGCGCAGACCTACTTCCTCAGCGGTATCTACACGCTGCCGGAGGACGAGGCGAAACGTTACTCCCCGCCCGGGCACGCCGCCGGAGCCTCCGACATCGGCTACCTGAAGGACAAGAACGTCCGGGCCACGCTCAAGCAGGTCCGCAAGGCCTGGCTGGAAGGCAGCGAGATCGGCACCCACTTCAACGGGCACTTCTGCGGTCCGAGCGGTGTGGACTCCTGGTCCGTCGACCAGTGGAAGAGCGAGATCAAGCAGGCGCGCTGGTTCGTCGAACACTGGAAGACGACCACCGGATTCGAAGCGGCCAAACCGCTGCCCTTCGACTACACCCGGGAGTTGGTCGGCGGCCGCACCCCCTGCCTCGAGGGCCAGGAGAACCTGCTGAAGGCGGCGAGCCAGATGGGCTTCCGCTACGACTCGAGCGGCAACGGCACCCAGGTCTGGCCTGACAAGCGCCAGGGCCTGTGGGACCTGCCCCTGCAGCAGGTACCCGTGCCCGGCAGGAAGTTCGAGACCCTCTCGATGGACTACAACTTCCTGGCCAACCAGTCCGGGACGGTCGACGGGCCGGTGGAGAAACGACCGGCCTGGAAGCGCCAGATGCGCGACGGCCTCCTCCAGGGCTTCGAGCGCGCCTACAACGGCAACCGCGCACCGATGATCATCGGCAACCACTTCGAGGACTGGAACGGCGGCATCTACATGGATGCCGTGGAGCACGTCATGAAGACGGTCTGCCGCAAGGAAGGCGTCCGCTGCGTCTCGTTCCGCCAACTCGCCGACTGGCTGGACGCTCAGGACCCCCGCCTGCTGGCCAAGTTGCGCACCCTGGAGGTGGGAGAGAAGCCGGCCGGGGGGTGGCGTTCCTTCCTGCGTCCGAGCGCGACGGCGGCCCGGGCCGGGTGACGGAACGGACGCTGGGCGAGTGACAGGACCGGCCCAGGCCGAGTGACAGGAACGCCCCCCGGCCGAGTGGCAGGACGGATCTCCGCTGCGTCCCCCTGGCGACGGAGCGGAGATCCGCCGGGTTCGACGGCTTGGGCGCGAGCCGCGCCCGGGCAGGGTGCTTGCCGGCAATGCGGGCCTGCGACAAGGGAGCATCACAGGCGGTCGCGGGCCTGTGGGTGCCGCGGGGTGTCCGTCAGGCAGGCTGCGGCGTGGACTGTGCCGACTGCGGTACGACTGTTTCCCGTCGCTGCTCGCCCAGCACGAAGGACGGGTCCACCTGTGCGGCGAGATCCGCACCCGTCTTCGCGTTGCCCCAGCTCTCGGCGTTGCGCAGGTGGAAGTGCACCATCTGGCGGGTGTATCGCTCCCAGTCCCGGGTCTCGTACACGGCGTCCACCGCCTGGAAGAGGGCGTGGAGGGCGCGCGAGTTGCTCTCTTCCAGCTCCGCGAAGGGCCGGGGGCGGCCCTTCTCCATGGCGCGCACCCAGTCGGAGTGGCCCACGGCCACCAGCAGGTCCTCGCCCACCTCTTGGCGCAGGAAGTCGAGGTCATCCTCCCCCTGCACCTTGTTGCCGACGACCTTGAGCGGGACGTCGTAGTCCCGCGCGTACTCCTTGTACTGGCGGTACACCGAGACGCCCTTGCGTGTCGGCTCTGCGACCAGGAAGGTCATGTCGAAGCGGGTGAACATCCCGGAGGCGAAGGAGTCACTGCCGGCCGTCATGTCGACGACCATGCTCTCCTCCCGGCCGTCCACCAGATGGTTGAGCAGCAGCTCCACCGCGCCCGTCTTGGAGTGGTAGCAGGCCACCCCCAGGTCGGACTCGGTGAAGGGCCCGGTGGCCAGGAGCCGAATGCGTGCGCCCTCCAGTGCGACCTCTCGCGCACAGGCGTCGTAGATCGGGTTGTCCTCCTGCAGCCGCAGCAGCCGGGAGCCTTCGCCGGGCGGTGTCGTCTTGATCATCGTTTCGGCGGACGCGATCCGCGGGTTGGTGCCGCGCAGGTGTTCCTTGATGAGCGGCAGGTGGGCCCCCAGCGCCGGCAGCGCTGCCGTCTCCTGGTCGTCGAGCCCCAGTGCGGCGCCCAGGTGCTGGTTGATGTCGGCGTCGACGGCCACGACGGGCGTGTCGCGGAAGGCGAGGTGGCGGATGAACAGCGAGGACAGTGTCGTCTTGCCGCTGCCGCCCTTCCCTACGAAAGCGATCTTCATGTTCAACAGCGTAAGGCGGCGGGGGTACTGCTCCGGCAGACGTGAGTGAAGAAGACCACTCGATCGTGGGGTTGGGCCGCCCGGCCGGGTGCGTAGGGTCGTACGCATGAGTAGCACCGCCGGTTCCAACGGCCGCGCCCCGGCGCCCGGGGCCCCCGCCGCCGATCCGCTCGCCCCTCTCGCCGCCCTGCCGGGCGTTCCCGAAGCCGTGGACTCCGTGCGGACCTCGGTGGACCGCGTCTACGGGCACCGGATCATGCGCCGTCGCAGCAGCGAGGTGAGTGCGGAGGCGGCTTTGCGCGGGGCCCGCGCCTCCGCCGCGGTGGAGGGCACCGACTGGGCGCTGGAAGAGGTGCGGCGCCGCAGCGACTTCGGGACCGAGGCCGAGGCCCGCACCGTCGGCGCGGCGCTGCGGGTGACGGCGGAGGCGGGACAGCTGCTCGACATCTGGGAGCAGTCACCGCTGCGCGTCCTCGCCCGGCTGCACCTGGTGGCGGCCTCCGGGGCGGCACCGGACGAGAGCGTCGGGCGGCCCAGGAAGCCGGGAGAGCCGGTGGAAGGTCCCGAGATCGGCCTGGAGCCGCCCGGCGCCGACGAGGTCGCGGCCCGGCTGGACGGTCTGGCACAGCTGGTCACCGGCAGCACCTCCGTGCCGGCGCTCGTGCTGGCCGCCGTGGTGCACGGCGAACTGCAGACGCTGCGCCCCTTCGGCTCCTGCAACGGCGCGGTCGCCCGCGCGGCCGAGCGCATCGTGCTGGTCGGCAGCGGGCTCGACCCGAAGGCCATCTGCCCGGCCGAGGTCGGCCACGCCGAGCTGGGCCGTGACACCTACCGCGCGGCTCTGGCGGGCTACGCCTCGGGAACACCCGAAGGGATGACCGCGTGGATCACGCACTGTGGACGCGCCGTCGAACTGGGCGTACGGGAGAGCACGGCCGTCTGCGAGGCGATGCAGCGCGGAGCGGCCTGACGGGCAGCGCACGCCGTCGCACGGACGCCTGCGGTGCTCCGACAGCGGTCAAGTGCGGCGTGCCGCCACTCGAAAAAGCCGGTGTCCGTCTCAAGCGACGCGTCTCACGACCGCCCGCGCCCCGGACAATGCGGTGGCCCCGCCTCGGGCGGGGCCACCGCTGGCATGTCCACCGGGTTACCAGTGCGTGCTCCACTTGTGTGTCCGAACATCAGGGTGGGTGCTTTGCCCTTCCCTGGTGGGACCTGCCCGTCGCGGGCTGTGCGTCGCGTGGGTGCCCGGTATTCATGCATCCGGTCCGTGGGGCCTTGAGCTGAACGGGATCCTCTCGGATGCCGTTGGTCTCGCGGGCCGTTGTCTCCTTTGTACCCCGGCGCAGCGGCAGCGGAACCCTGCTGCGCAAAACTTTACTTTCCGTATCAACAACGGACGAGTGTGAGAAATCGGGTGCAAAGGGGGCAAGAGGGCGCAAGGGGGCAGTCGCCGAAGGGGTCGAGGTTCAAAAGAGGCGGAAGCGCGGGTGCCGCGGGGTCTGTCGCCGGTTGTTGAACCAGACGAACCCGGCCGTCGCGGCCGCGGCTGTGACCGCGACAGCCGTCAGTGCCAGCGCCGGCCGCGACGGCATCGACAGGGAGGGGATGCGCTGTTTGAGCCGGACCGGCCTGGAGAACGTCAGTACGGGCCACTCACGGGCGAGGGCCTCCTTGCGCAGCGCCCTGTCCGGGTTGACGGCGTGCGGATGGCCCACCGCCTCGAGCATGGGCAGGTCCGTGGCCGAGTCGCTGTAGGCGTAGCAGCGCGCCAGGTCGTACCCCTCCGAGGCGGCCAGCTCGCGCATCGCCTCGGCCTTCGTGGGGCCGTAGGCGTAGTACTCGATCTCTCCCGAGAAGCGGCCTTCCTCCACGACCATCCGGGTGGCGACCACCCGGTCGGCGCCGATCATCCTGCCGATGGGTTCGACGACCTCGGCGCCCGACGTCGAGACGATGACCACGTCGCGGCCTGCCAGGTGGTGCTTCTCGATGAGGGAGGCGGCCTCGTCGTAGATGATGGGGTCGATCAGGTCGTGGATGGTCTCGGCGACGATCTCCTTGACCTGCTCGACGTCCCAGCCGCGGGCGAGAGCCGAGAGGTACTCGCGCATCCGCTCCATCTGGTCGTGGTCGGCGCCGCCGAGGAGATATACGAACTGCGCGTAAGCAGTCCGCAGCACTGCGCGGCGATTGATCAGGCCACCTTGATAGAAGGACTTGCCGAAGGTGAGCGTGCTCGACTTCGCAATGACCGTCTTGTCCAGGTCGAAGAAGGCGGCTGTGCGGGGCAACGCGAGATTTTCCACGCCACCGAGCATAGGCGCCCACCATTCGGCGTAAGCTGGGGCGCGTGGGTTTGCCTGAGAAGGCTCTCGGGTACACCATGGAAGTCACGGATCGTTCGCGACCGTGCTAACCCGGCCCGACTCCTCCCCCCCCGAGTCGGCCGTGGAGACGACCCCCGCTCTCCCCCCCGGCGGGGGTCGTCGCATGTCCGGAGGTATTTTCCCGCCCCGGCCCGTCGTGGCCGGGGTTTTTTCGATCTTCGCGGAGCGGAGTCAGTGATTCCTCCGAGCTGTGACCCAGCGTAATCGCTAGGCTGCTCTCCGGCAGTCACCGGTTTGGGTGAGGAAGTTATTCACAGCCCCCTGGTTGTCCACAGTTTTCGACCATGATCCACAAGTTTTTCCGGTTCGCCGCACCGTGAATCCCGTCGGCGTCCGCAGCCGTTTGCGGACGCGAGTGCCCGATGGGCAGGGAGGTTCGGACCATGGCCGAAAACATTCTGATTGTCACCGAGGACGCGGAACTCCTCGATGACCTACTGCGACTGTGCGCAGCCGCCGGGACGCCCGAACCCCAGGTGGCGCACGGCGGTCCCTCCAGCGCGGTGGGCTGGGCGGCCTGGAGCGGCGCCACCCAGTGGGAGAGGGCTCCCCTCGTGCTCGTGGGGGACGACTGCGCCGCCGCCTCCGGCTTCGGAGAGCCGCCAGGTCCCGGAGCCCAGGGCGGAGGCCCAGCGGTGCCGCGCAGGCCGGGGGTCCTCCTCGTGGGGCGGGACTGGGACGACCCGGGTGTGTGGGAACGCGGTGTCCGCGTCGGCGCCGAGAGCGTCGTCCTGCTGCCCGACGCGGAGGCCTGGCTGACCGACCGGATCGCCGACGCCGTGGAAGGGGTGGGGCAGTCGGCCCTGACGGTCGGAGTGGTCGGGGGGCGCGGCGGCGCGGGAGCCTCCACGCTCGCCTGCGCCCTCGCCGTCACGGCGGCACGTGCCGGTGAGCGCACCATGCTCATCGACGCGGACCCGCTCGGTGGCGGACTGGACATCCTGCTCGGCGCCGAGCGGACCACGGGGCTGCGCTGGCCCGACCTCGCACAGGCCCGCGGCCGGGTCGGCGGCTCGGCACTCGCCGATTCCCTGCCGCGCTCCCACGAACTGCACGTGCTCAGCTGGGACCGGGGCGAGCACGCGGTGGTCCCCTCCGACGCGATGCGCTCCGTCCTCGGTGCCGCGAGGCGACGCGGCGGTGTGGTCGTCGTCGACCTGCCACGGCAGGTGGACGAGACCGTCGCCGAAGTCCTCGTCCAGCTCGATCTCGGACTGGCGGTCGTCCCTGCCGAGCTGCGCGCGGTCGCCGCCGCACACCGCGTCGCCGACCGGATGCGACTTGGCGTGCGCGACCTGCGCGCGGTGGTGCGCTCGCCCGGCGGCCCCCGCACGGAGCGCGGTTACGACTCGGGACTGGACGACACCGAAGTCGCCCGCCTGCTGGGGCTGCCGCTGGCCGGAGAACTGCCGTGGGAGCGCGGACTACTCGAAGGCGTCGACCGGGGCACGCCCCCCGGCTTCGCCAAGGACGGCGCCCTGGCCCGCTTCTGCGGCCGGTTCTGGGAGCGGGCGCTCAGCGGGGGAGGGGTGGCCGTATGAGCGCGGACCAGGTCTCGTGGCGCGCGCCGGTGGCGACGCGGGCCCCAGCGGGTGCCGAAGCGGGGGCCCGGGCCACCGCGGACGCGGCGGCAGAGGACCGGCTGCTGGACCGGGTGCGGCGCAGCCTCGCCGAGACAGGAGCCGAGCCCACGCCCGCACGCGTGGCGGCGGTGCTGCGCTCCCAGGGAAGGCTGATGGGGGACAGCGCGGTGCTGGGCGTCGTCGAGGCGTTGCGCTCCGAGCTGGTCGGCACCGGCCCGCTGGAACCGCTGCTCGCCGACCCGGAGGTCACCGACGTCCTGGTCACGGCGCCTGACCAGGTGTGGATCGACCGCGGGCGCGGGCTGGAACGCGCGCGGGTGTCCTTCCGTGACGCCGCCGCCGTGCGCAGGCTCGCCCAGCGGCTGGCGACCTCGGCGGGGCGACGGCTCGACGACGCCCGCCCCTGGGTCGACGCCCGGCTTCCGGACGGCACCCGGCTGCACGCGGTCCTGCCTCCCGTCGCGGTCGGATCGACCTGCCTCTCCCTGCGGGTGGTACGGCCCCGCGCGTTCAGCCTCGCGGAACTGGTCGCCGCGGGGACGGTGCCCCAGGGCGGGGAGTGGCTGCTGCGAGAGGTGCTGGAGGCGCGCCTGTCCTTCGTCGTCAGCGGCGGCACGGGCTCCGGCAAGACGACGCTGCTCTCCACCCTGCTGGGGCTGGTCGGCCCTCGCGAACGCATCGTGCTGGCAGAGGACTCGGCCGAGCTGCGCCCCGACCATCCGCACGTCGTCCGCCTGGAGGCGCGCCCCGCCAACCAGGAGGGCGTGGGCAGCGTGGACCTTCGCGACCTCGTGCGGCAAGCCCTGCGGATGAGGCCGGACAGGCTGGTCGTCGGTGAGGTCCGCGGCGCCGAAGTGACCGACCTGCTGGCCGCGCTGAACACGGGGCACGAGGGCGGGTGCGGAACGGTGCACGCGAACGCCGCCGCCGACGTCCCCGCACGTCTCGAGGCCCTGGGGACGACGGCCGGACTCGACAGGGCCGCCCTGCACAGCCAGTTGGCGGCCGCACTCGACGTCATCCTGCATCTGGTGCGGGGCCGGGACGGACAGCGGCGCATCGCCCAGATCCACGTACTGGAGCGGGACGCCGCAGGGCTGGTGACGACGGTGCCGGCCGCCGTGTGGAGCGGCCGGTGCGACACCCGACGCACGGGGACGGCGACGACAGGCGGCGGATTCGCCCGCGGTCCCGGATGGGGCCGGCTGCGCGCCCTGTGCGCCAGGTCGCTCGGCGAGGACGCAGGGACCCTCGCCCCCGGCGGGGCCGAGCCAGGCGGCCTTCCTGCGGGTTCTCAGAACCGCACACCCGAAGGGCGAGCCCTTCCCCTCGGGCCGAACGGTGAGGCTCGTGCGGGCTCCCAGGCGAGGAGCACGTCATGACGGGCGCCCTGACGACGGCGGCGGTCGGCACGGAGGCCACGGGCACCCCTGCGGTGTACGCCGCGATGGTGTGCGCGGGTGCCGCGGTCTGGCTGATGACAGGACGGAACGGCGGAGCCCAGCGCGCCCGGCTGCTGCTGGCCGGCGAAGGAGAGCCGGTCGGGAGGGGCAGGCCCCTCGCGCCTCCCGTCTGGTGGCGGGAGGCAGCCGAAAGGGCGCGGCGTCAGCTGGCCGCTCGCCTCGGTCCTGCCGGCTGGTGCCTGCCGGCCGGCCTGCTGGTCGCGCTGCTGGGCCGGTCCTGGATCCCGCTCGCGGCGGGGTTCCTGGCGGTGCCAGCGGTGCGCGGATGGCTCGGCCGACGGAACGCCGACCGGCTCGCCCGGTCCAGGGAGGCCGCCGTGGTGGAGCTCTGCGCGAGCGTGGCAGGAGAGCTGCGCGCCGGAAGGCAGCCGGGCGCGGCGGTGCTGGCCGCGGACCGGGCCGTGCTGGAGCGGTTCGGGGACGCGGGCGCGGCCGTGCTCGCAGCGGCCCGCTTCGGTGGCGACGTGGCGGCCGCGCTGCGCGAGGCCGCCGCGCTCCCGGGCGCGGACGGACTCTCGGGGGCCGCTGCCTGCTGGCAGGTCGCGGTCGACGGCGGGGCAGGCCTGGCGGACGGGCTCGAACGGGTGGCTGCCTCCCTGCGGGCCGGACAGGAACAGCGGGAGGAGCTGAGAGCCCAGCTGGCAGGACCGCGCTCCACCGCGCTGGTGCTCGCCCTTCTCCCGGTCTTCGGACTGGTGCTGGGCTCGGCTATGGAGGCGGACCCGCTGGAGATCCTGTTGCACACCCCCGCCGGATTCGCCTGCTTGGTGGCGGGCCTGGTGCTGGAGTGGGCAGGCCTTGCCTGGGTCGCGCGCATCGTGCGCTCCGCGGAGGGAGCCGGCCGGCCACGGCGGACGGCGGCGACCACGGGAGAGCGGCCCCCTTGCGCGCCCGTAGGGAGCCGGTCGAGGTGAGCGGCGGATGGATGGACGTTGTCCCCAGGCTGTGGATGTGGGTGCTCGCGAGCGCGGCGCTGTTGGGCGCGGCCGGGTGCGTGACGGGGGTCGTCGACGTGACGCGACGCGAGGGACGTGTCCGGCAACGGGCGTGGTCGGCGTGCGGTCACGGGACGGAGGGCCGGCCAGGCGGCCGGTTGGAGGGCGGCCCTGACCAGCGCGGTTCGGCGCTGCTGTCGAGAATCAGGCGGGCGGGGAACCAGGCGATGCTGTCCCGGCGGGCGCGGGAGCGCGTGGGGATGGCCGGTGCGGGGGTCGTGGCGCTCCTCCTGATCGGTGGCCAGGTCGGATGGCTCGCGGGCGGTGCCGCGGCGTGGGGCATGCGCTGGTGGTTGCGGCGGGGCGCCGGGGAGGACGCTTCGCGGAGCGCCAAGGACCGCGCGGCTGAGGAGCAGCTGCCCCTGGCGGCCGATCTGATGGCGGCCTGTCTGGCGGCCGGCGCGGGACCCGAGCGCGCTGCCGAAGCCGTGGGCGGATCCGTCGGTGGTCCGCTGGGAGAACGGCTGGTCAAGGCGTCCACGGAGCTGCGGCTCGGCGCGGAGCCGGCTCTGGTCTGGGGGCGGTTCGCGGAGCGGCCCTGGGGAGTGGAGTTCGCGCGGTGCATGGAGCGGGCCGCCGACGCCGGAGTCCCGGCCGTCGAGTCCGTGGCCCGGCTCGCAGCCGAGTTGCGAGCCAGGTGGATCCGTGCGGCGAACGGCCGGGCGAGACGAGCGGCGGTGCTGGTCACCGGCCCCCTCGGGCTCTGTTTCCTGCCCGCGTTCCTGGCCATCGGAGTGGCGCCCGTGCTGCTGGGGCTCGCCCGAACGCTGTGGTGAGCCGCAGCCGCACGGCACACACAACAAGGACAGCAGTGGCGACCGGCGCCGCGAGGCGTGCGTTCCGCCGGAGGAGGGTGCAGACGATGTTGGAACGCAAGGGAGAAGGCGCGGTGTTGACGACGATGCGGCGGCTCTGGAAGAGGGCGCGCACGGCATACAGGCTGAGCGGCGACCGGGGAATGAGCACAGCCGAGTACGCGATCGGCACGCTGGCGGCGGTGGCCCTGGCGGCGGTGCTCTACAAGGTCGTCAACAGCGGCCCGGTGGGCGAACAGTTGCAACAGCTGATCGAGCGGGCGCTCCGTGGCCCGTTCTGATCCCGCGGCGCGCGGTGGGGGACGCGGCAGCCACCCGTGCGCCACCGCACGCCGCGGACCGCCACGACGCAAGACCCGTACGTCCTGTCTGTTGCGCCGGGTCCGTACGGCCCGTACGGGCCGCGCGAGCCGTAGGGACTGGTGCGCGGGCTATGTGACCGCTGAGGCCGCCGTGGTGATTCCGGCGCTGGTCCTGCTGGTGGCCGGACTGCTGTGGGGGCTCATGGCGGCGGTGACCCGCATCCAGTGCGTCGACGCCGCCCGCGCCGGGGCCCGGGCGGCGGCACGCGGAGAAACCGGGGACGGCGTGGCCCGCGCCGTCCGGTCGGCGGCGCCGCCGGGCGCGCGGCTGAAAGTGACGAAAGACGGAGAGTTGGTGCGAGTCTCCGTAAGGGCCCGGACGGTGGGGCCGGGCCCGCTGACGGTGGAGCTGCGGTCCGAGGCGGTCGCCATGGACGAGGCAAGGGCTGAGACCACGGACGAAGTGGGCGGAGCCGGCACTGGACGAAGCCACGACCGGACCCCCGCAGGCCCTGGCAGCCCCGGCAACCGCGAACAGGACGACGCGCGGGAGACGGAGGCGAAGAAGGGATGACGGCGAACCTGTCACAGCTGAGCAGCGACCGCGGGTCGGCGTCCGTGTGGGTGGCACTGAGTGCGGTGGTGCTGTGCGGGGTGTTCGCGGCGGTGCTCGGCTTCGGCCAAGCGGTCCACGTCCGCCATCGCGCGGGCGCCGTGGCCGATCTGGCGGCGCTCGCGGCGGCCGACCGGGCGCTCGAGGGCCGGGCCGACGCCTGCGCGGCGGCGCGCGGAGTGGCGCGGGCCCAGGGCGCGCAGGTGGTCAGGTGCACGGTGCGGGGAGAGATCGCTGATCTGGACGCGCGAGTGCGGTGGGGCCCGTACGAGGCCCAGGCGCGCGCTCGCGCCGGCCCGGTCGGATCGGCGGCACCGGAAGCCGCACGTGGCACCCGGCCGCCACCACACCGGTCCGACCAGGCCAGGTAGCAGTACAGAGCGAGCCGGTCGCCGGCCCACAGGCCAGGCCCCAGCGAGTGAAGCCGACCGGACCACGGGCCGGACGAGCCAGTCAGCAGCCGGGGAAGCCGGTCGGTCCATGGCTGGAGGGTCCAGGCAGCAGCCGGGGGAGCCCGTCGGTCTATGGCCGGACGAGCCAGGCAGCAGCCGGGGAGTCGATGGGTCCACGGCCGGAAGAGCCAGGCCCCCGTCTGGAGCAGGCGGCCAACAGCCGGGGAGGTCAGACAGCGGAGCGGAGGAGTTCCGTCAGGAGACGGACGGCACCGCGCTTGTGCAGCGGGTCGTTGGCGTTGCCGCACTTGGGTGACTGGATGCAGGAGGGGCAGCCCGCCTCGCACTCGCAGGAGGCGATCGCGTCCCGGGTGGCGGTCAGCCACGCCCGGGCGGTGTGGAAGGCACGTTCGGCGAAGCCCGCCCCGCCGGGCTGGCCGTCGTAGACGAAGACGGTGGGAAGGAGTGTGTCGGGATGCAGAGCGATGGAGACGCCGCCGATGTCCCAGCGGTCGCAGGTCGCGAACAGCGGAAGGATCCCGATGGCAGCGTGTTCGGCGGCGTGCAGCGAGCCCGCCAGGATCTCGGGCGTGATGCGGGCGGCGTCGAGCTGGTCCTCGGTGACCGTCCACCACACGGCGCGGGTCCGCAGGGTGCGGGGCGGAAGGTCCAGCTTGGACTCGCCCAGGACCTCGCCGGTGATCACACGGCGGCGCAGATAGGAGACCACCTGGTTGGTGACCTCGACCGAGCCGAAGCACAGCCGGGCATCCCCCCAGGGCACCTCGGCCTCGGTCTCCAGAACGGCCAGCGAGGTGGTGTCGCGGGCCATGGTCGTCCACGGAGGGCTGGCTTCCTCGACGAGCGCGGCGGAGTCCTCCAGGTCGAGGCTGCGCACCACGTACGTGCGGCCCTGGTGGAGGTGGACGGCGCCTTCGTGGACGGTGGTGTGCGCGGCTGCGGCGTCCACGGTGCCCAGCAGCCGGCCGGTGCCCTCTTCCACGACCTGTACGGGCCGCCCGCCGCTGCCGCGGATGTCGGTGAGGTCGGCAGCCCGCTCCTTGCGGGTCCAGTGCCAGCCGGAGGAACGGCGACGGAGCAGCTTGCGCTCTTCGAGCTTGCGCAGCAGCTGGCCGGTCTCCGGCCCGAAGAGAGGGAAGTCGGCTTCGGTGAGCGGTATCTCGGCTGCGGCCGCACACAGGTGGGGGGCGAGGACGTAGGGGTTGTGCGGGTCCAGGACGGTGGATTCGACGGGCGTGGCGAAGATGGATTCGGGGTGGTGGACGAGATAGGTGTCCAGCGGTTCGTCCCGGGCGATCATGATGGCGAGCGCGCCCTGACCGGCCCGCCCGGCGCGGCCCGCCTGCTGCCACAGAGAGGCGCGGGTGCCGGGGTAGCCGGTGATGAGGACCGCGTCGAGGCCGGAGATGTCGATGCCGAGTTCGAGGGCGTTGGTGGCGGCGAGCCCCAGCAGTTCGCCGGTGTGCAGGGCCCGTTCCAGGGCGCGTCGCTCCTCGGGGAGATAGCCGCCGCGGTAGGCGGCGATTCGGGAGGAGAGCCCGCCACGTCGTCCCGCACCGGGTACCGGTCCGCCTGCGACGCCCCCTCCCGAGACCTCCCCCGCAGCCGCGCCCCCCGCAACCGCGTCCCCCGCAGCCGCGCCCCCCACGGAGGCGCCCCCCACGGAGGCGTCCCGCACCGACGCACCCCCCGACGACGCACCCCCCGACGATGCATCCGTCGTCGACGCACCCACCGCCGCGGCGTCCGCCTCCTGGAGACCGCAAAGCTCCGGAATCTCCGGGAGGCGGTGTAGCTCCGGCAGCTCCCGGAGCTCCTGACGCCCCTGGAGGCCGTGAACGTCGTCGCCGTCGCCGTCGCCGTCGCCGTCGCCGGCACCCAGCGCAGCGGCGGCAGGCCGGGGGCGGGCGCGCTCCGGGGCGGGACCCCGTGGGGCCGGGACCGCGGCGAGGCGGTCCTGGGCGATGAGGGAGATCAGCTCGGCACCTCGCCGGGAGCGGACGAAGGCGACGGTGCGTACGCCCTGGGCGGCCAGGTCGGTCAGCAGCTCGGCGGACTCGGCGGTCGCGGTGCGGCGGACGGGGGCGCCGCGCTCGCCCTCGTACTCGGTCAGTGGCGGTTCCCACAGAGCGAAGACCGTCTCGCCGCGCGGGGAGGTGTCCTCGGTGATCTCGACGGGCCGCACGCCGGTGAGCCGGGCCGCGCCCTCGCCGGGGGAGGCGGCGGTGGCGGAGGCGAGCAGGAAGACGGGTTCGGTGCCGTAGCGGGCGCAGACCCGGCGCAGCCGCCGCAGGACCTGGGCGACGTGGGAGCCGAAGACGCCGCGGTAGGTGTGGCACTCGTCGATGACGACGTAGCGCAGCGCGCGCAGAAAGGAGGACCAGCGGGCGTGTCCAGGCAGCAGGCCGCGGTGGAGCATGTCCGGGTTGGTGAGCACGTAGTTGGCGTACTGGCGCACCCATTCGCGCTCTTCGAAGGGGGTGTCCCCGTCGAAGACGGCGGGCCGTACCGCCGTGCCGAGTGGGGCGGCCAGGTCGGTGACGGCGCGGCGCTGGTCGGCCGCGAGGGCCTTCGTGGGGGCCAGGTACAGCGCGGTGGTGCCGCGTCCGTTGGGGGCCTCGGCGCCGTCCAGCAGGGTGCTGAGGACGGGGGCGAGGTAGGAGAGTGATTTTCCGGAGGCCGTGCCCGTGGCGATGATCACGGAGTCGCCGTCGAGGGCGTGGGCTGCGGCGCGGGCCTGGTGTTCCCAGGGGCGGTCGATGCCCGCTCGGCGTACGGCCTCGATCACTTCCGGCCGGATCCGGTCGGGCCATTGCGCATGGCGACCGTTTCGCGGGGGCAAGTGCTCCGTATGGGTGACACGCCCGGCGCGGTCCGTCCCCCTGGTGAGACGAGCGAGCACGTCGCGAGGGTCGCCGTGGGGAGCCGAGCGGTCGGGCTCGGCTCGCGGGCGTACGCGCGCGGACCGGGTGTGCTGTTCATTGGCCATCGGTACCGAGTGTGTCACTGGCGAGGCGGACAATGGCCGCAAGGCGTCGTCCTCGCCTGCTGGTAAGTGATTGAATGCTTCTGCGGCTGCCGATCCGTCCCCTGCCTTTGGGGGTACCTCCCTCCGTCAGGGCAGGGGGAGGGAGAACCGAGGGGGCTGACCGCTCGATAGCAAGGTGCTGGAGGATCCGTGGACCTGTCCCTGTCGACCCGTACCGTCGGCGATCGCACGATCGTCGAGGTCGGTGGCGAGATTGATGTATACACCGCGCCCAAGCTGCGGGAGCAGCTGGTCGAGCTCGTGAACGACGGCAGCTACCACCTCGTCGTGGACATGGAGGGTGTCGACTTTCTCGACTCCACCGGGCTCGGCGTGCTCGTGGGCGGGCTCAAGCGGGTGCGTGCGCACGAGGGCTCGCTGCGTCTTGTCTGTAACCAGGAGCGCATTCTCAAGATCTTCCGGATCACTGGCCTCACCAAGGTCTTCCCGATCCACTCCTCGGTCGACGAGGCCGTAGCGGCCACTGACTGACGCGTTCGGGCCGCCGGACCGCCCCCACCTCGGTGCGGGCGGTCCGGCGGCCTCCCGCTTGACTGGCAGGTGCCTGACTGACAGGTGCTTGACTGGCAGGCGGGGTCGCCGGGGTCCGGCTCCAAGAGCCCTGGAAGCCCCGTCAAGACTCACCGAAGACCGAGGGGGATGGCATGGCCACCGTGGAGCTGCTCTTCAGTGCGCTGCCGGAGCACGTCCGTACGGCGCGGCTGGTGGCTGCCGCCGTGGCGCGGCGGGCCGGGGTCGACGAAGCGGTGCTCGACGAGGTGCGGCTGGCCGTCGGCGAGGCGTGCACGCGGGCCGTCGGCCTGCACATGAGCCACGGTCTCCACACTCCCGTGCGGGTCTCCCTGATCGAGGACGAGAAGAAGTTCTCCATCGAGGTGGGTGACGACGCGCCGCACCGGCGTTTCTCGCTGCCCGGTGGCACGCTGGGCGCGTCCGCCGCTCCCTCGGCCAACGGTGCCGGGGGCGGCAAGGGCGGCGGTCCGGGTGGCGGGCTCGTCGAGGCCGAGGGCGCGTTGCTGCCGGGGGCGCGGGACGAGATTCCCGAGCCGGTCGCCGAGGAGGACGAGGGCGACGGAGAGATGGGGCTCGCGGTGATCAGCGGCCTCGTGGACGACGTCGAGGTCACGACCGACGAGCACGGCGGTGTGATCCGCATGAGCTGGCCCACGATCGAGCCGGTTCTCCCCTGAGCCTCCATCGCCCCACCCGTCCCGTTTGTCCTGTGCCCGCCGCGTCCGCGGCGGGCTTTTCGGTTGCGCGGGCCCCTCGCGTGGATCTTCTCTGTCGATCATCGGACGATCAACGGAGTAATTGCGACCGCCACTGACCAGGGTCTAAACGAGTCAGCGCGGCTTTTTCCCGTCACTCGATAGATCAATTTCCGGGCGTCAGTTGAATTTGCTCATTCCCTCATGCGAGCGAATTGACCGGCCCGTACGCGGCTGATCTTCGCCGTTCCCAGCGAATTCCCGCTGCTGCGCTCTGTTTTGATCTAGTGGCGCTCCCTACAATCCGTCCACATCTTTGCAGCAGGACGCCTGAGCGTGCTTGCGCGCGCCCATGTGCCAAACGTCAAGGAGGACGAATGGCGGGGCAACTCAGCCCACTTCACCACCCCCAGCACCTCGCTGACGCCGCAGAGCTGACAAGTGGCAACCGGGGACTCGCGATCGTGATCGCGGTTGTCGCGCTCGCAGCGCTCGGCGTCGCTCTGGTGTTGGTACGACAAGTGCTCGCCGCGGGCGAGGGCACCGACAGCATGAAGAAGATCGCCTCGGCCGTGCAGGAGGGGGCGAACGCCTACCTGGCGCGGCAGCTGCGCACCCTCGGGGTCTTCGCGGTGGTCGTCTTCTTCCTGCTCATGCTGTTGCCGGCCGATGATATGAAACAGCGAATCGGCCGTTCGTTGTTCTTCCTGGTCGGTGCGGCTTTCTCGGCGGCGACCGGCTATATCGGTATGTGGCTCGCGGTGCGCAGCAATGTGCGCGTGGCCGCTGCGGCGCGTGAGGCGACTCCGGTCACCCCCTCGGGGGCACCGGCGTCGGCGGTGAGCTCGGCGGCGAAGGGCGATCCGGGAGAAATTCCGGTCGATCTCACGGCCGTCTCGCACAAGGCCATGAAGATCGCTTTCCGTACCGGTGGCGTCGTCGGAATGTTCACCGTAGGCCTCGGTCTGCTGGGCGCCGCGTGTGTGGTGCTGGTCTACGCGGCCGACGCGCCCAAGGTGCTGGAGGGCTTCGGGCTCGGTGCCGCGCTGATCGCGATGTTCATGCGGGTCGGCGGCGGCATTTTCACCAAGGCGGCGGACGTCGGCGCCGACCTCGTCGGCAAGGTCGAGCAGGGCATCCCCGAGGACGACCCGCGCAACGCCGCCACCATCGCGGACAACGTGGGCGACAACGTCGGCGACTGCGCCGGCATGGCGGCCGACCTGTTCGAGAGCTACGCGGTGACGCTGGTGGCCGCGCTGATCCTGGGCACCGCCGTCTTCGGCAACGACGGGCTGGTCTTCCCGCTGCTCGTTCCCGCCATCGGGGTGCTCACCGCGATGATCGGCGTGTTCGCCGTGGCGCCGCGCCGCTCCGACCGCAGCGGCATGACGGCGATCAACCGCGGCTTCTTCATCTCCGCGGTGATCTCGCTGGCGCTGGTGGCCATCGCCGCGTTCGTGTACCTGCCCTCCAGCTACGCGGATCTCAAGGGCGTCTCGGGGGACGACGCGAACGAGATCCTCGGCCACAGCGGCGACCCGCGGGTGCTGGCCATCGTGGCCGTGGCGATCGGCATCGTGCTGGCCGCCCTCATCCAGCAGCTGACCGGCTACTTCACCGAGACCACCCGCAAGCCCGTTCGGGACATCGGCAGGACGTCGCTGACGGGTCCCGCGACGGTGGTGCTCTCGGGCATCTCCATCGGCCTCGAATCGGCCGTCTACACGGCCCTGTTGATCGGGCTGAGCGTCTACGGCGCCTTCCTGCTGGGCGGTGGAACGGTGATGCTGGCGCTGTTCGCCGTAGCGCTGGCGGGTACGGGGCTGCTGACCACGGTCGGGGTGATCGTGGCCATGGACACCTTCGGTCCCGTCTCCGACAACGCGCAGGGCATCGCCGAGATGTCCGGTGACGTCGAGGGCGCCGGGGCGCAGGTGCTGACCGACCTGGACGCGGTGGGCAACACCACCAAGGCGATCACCAAGGGCATCGCCATCGCCACGGCGGTGCTCGCCGCGGCGGCGCTCTTCGGCTCGTACCGCACCGAGCTGGGCAAGGCGCTGACCGAGGCGGACCAGAACGCGGGCAAGATGCTGGAGCTGGTGGACATCGCGCAGCCCAGCACGCTGGTCGGGCTGATGTTCGGTGCCGCGGTGGTCTTCCTCTTCTCGGGGCTCGCCATCAACGCGGTCTCCCGTTCGGCAGGTTCGGTCGTCTTCGAGGTCCGGCGGCAGTTCCGTGAGAAGCCCGGCATCATGGACTACTCGCAGACGCCGGAGTACGGCCGTGTCGTGGACATCTGCACCAAGGACGCGCTGCGCGAGCTGACGACGCCGGGGCTGCTGGCGGTGATGGCCCCCATCCTGGTGGGCTTCACCTTCGGTGTCGGTGCGCTGGCGGCGTTCCTGGCCGGCGCGATCGGCGCCGGCACCCTGATGGCCGTCTTCCTCGCGAACTCCGGGGGTGCCTGGGACAACGCCAAGAAGCTGGTGGAGGACGGTCACCACGGCGGCAAGGGCAGCGAGGCGCACGAGGCGACCATCATCGGTGACACGGTCGGCGACCCCTTCAAGGACACCGCGGGTCCGGCGATCAACCCCCTGCTGAAGGTCATGAACCTGGTGGCCCTGCTGATCGCGCCCGCCGTGGTGAAGTTCAGCTACGGCGCGGACAAGAGCGCGGGCGCCCGCGTCGTCGTGGCCGCGGTCGCGGTGGCCGTCGTCGTGGGCACCGTCTACCTCTCCAAGCGGCGCGGTATCGCCGTGGGTGAGGAGGACAACAGCGACCGGTCGGCGAAGCCCTCGGATCCGGTGGATCCGGTGGCCGCCTCCTAGCGGCGACTCAACCGAAGGGCGGGCGGGACGCGTTGGTGTCCCGTCCGCCCTTGTGTGTGTTTCGTCTCAGCGCCGCCGGACCGGCTTCACGCGGCCCTGTGGGCCCGTGCGTGTCCGTGATGTCGCAGACCCCCGTTGGTGCAAACGGCTGCAATAGTAGACATAGGGGTCTTCCGGCTCGCCGCCACTCCCTCCGTGGCGTGTATGTTCCGGGCCGAACAGCCATGAAGGGACCGATCCGGTGAACAAGAAGCTCACGGCGGCACTGTCCGGCGGCGCCGTACTCGTACTCGCGCTGACCGGCTGCAGTGACGACAGCGGCAAGACGGACGAGTGGGCCAAGAGCGTCTGCGACGACCTCCAGCCGCAGTTGACGAAGGTCAGGCAGGCCAATGCCGCCATCGCGGAAGCCTCCCAGGCGGACAAGTCCCCCGAAGAGGTCAAGAAAGCCGACTCGGCCGGCTTCAAGAAGGTTTCCGACGCGTACAAGGCCATGGCGCGGGCGGTCAAGAACGCGGGCGCCCCGCCCGTCGACGACGGCGAGAAGATGCAGAAGAACGCCATCAAGGAGCTCAACGGCATCGCCGGCCAGTACAACGACCTCCAGACCTCCGTCGACAAGCTCCCCACCGGCGACAAGTTCGACGAGGGGCTCGACAGCGTGGCCGCCAAGCTCAAGACGCTCGGGCAGCGTGGTGACGAGGCGCTGCACAAGCTGTCGACCGGCGACGTGGGCAAGGCGATGGCCAACCAGGAGAGCTGCAAGAAGACCGGCGTGACCGACAAGTGAGCCGGACCGCCCGGCCCGCGGTGCGGGTGGCGGCGCGCGCGGTGCGGGTGGCGGCGCGCGCCGCCACCGCGTCCCGGACGCCCCGCGGGCCGTCCGGGACGGTCCGCGGCCCCTCCCGGACGGCCCGCCGTCCCGGTCGGAGGACGCGCCGCCCGTCCCGCGCTGCTCGTCGCCCGGTGGGGGCGGTCGGCGGTCCGTTCCGCGCTGTCCGCCGTCCGTTGAGAGTGGTTGACGGTCCGTCCCGCGCTGCTCGTCGCCCGGTGGGGGCGGTGGGGGTGGTTGGTGGTCCGTTCCGGGCGGGGCCGGTCGTGGGTGCGGGTGTATGCGAAGGAGAATGGCGCGGGTGAGAACTGACGCACTGCCCGAGCCCACGCCCGAGAGCACCCGAACGCTGCGGGAGGCGCTGTCCGCGGCCGGGTTCACCGCCGATGGGCTGCTCGATCTGCTGGGCGCCCCCGCCTACGCGGCTCTCGCCCGGGGTGAGACCGTTCCGGCACTCCGCGCCACGCGCGGTGGGGAGCCGCTGGAGACCCTGGTACGGCTGTTCCTGCTCCAGCGGTCCGTCTCGCGCGAACGTGCCGGGGCCGTACTGCCGTTGGACGAGGTGCTGGCCGACCGGTGGCTGGAGCGGGTCACGGGCCCGGAGCCGGGCCCGGCGGAGCACGTCCGCGCCACCGTGGACGTACGCCCCTACAGCGGCCCGGACGGCGAGGACTGGTGGGTCGTCAGCGACCTGGGCTGCGCGGTGGGCGGGGCCGGTGGCGTGAGTGCCTCGGCGGAGTCCGCCCAGGACGTCGTCCTGGGCGTGGGCGGTGCCTCGACCACGCTGGCCGGGCTCATGGTGACCGCCCCCGTCGCCAGGGCGCTCGACCTGGGGACCGGTTCGGGGATCCAGGCGCTGCACGCCGCCCGCTTCGCCTCCCACGTCACCGCCACCGACCTCAACCCGCGCGCGCTGCGTTTCGCCCGCCTGACGCTGGCGCTGTCGGGTGTACCCGAGCCGGAGGTGCGCCAGGGGTCGCTGTTCGAGCCGGTGGCGGACGCGGAGCCGTACGACCTGATCGTCTCCAACCCGCCGTTCGTGATCTCTCCGGGCGCCCGCCTGACCTACCGGGACGGCGGCATGGCGGGTGACGACCTGTGCCGGTCTCTCGTCGAGCAGGCGGCCGGACATCTGGCCCCGGGCGGCTACTGCCAGCTGCTGGCCAACTGGGAGCACCGTGCGGGCCAGGACTGGCGGGAGCGCGTGGCGGCGTGGGTGCCGCCGGGGTGCGACGCGTGGATCGTGCAGCGGGAGACGCAGGACGTCACGCAGTACGCGGAGCTGTGGCTGCGGGACGCGGGCGATCACCGCGCTGATCCGGCCGCGTACGAGGAGCGCTACGACGCCTGGCTGGAGGAGTTCGCGGCGCGCGGCACGCAGGCTGTCGGGTTCGGCTGGATCACGCTGCGCCGCAGCGACGCCGAGCGGCCCTCGGTGCTGGCCGAGGAGTGGCCGCACCCGGTCGAGCAGCCGCTGGGCGAGGCGATTCGCGCGCACTTCGCACGGCAGGACTTCCTGCGCCTCACGGATGACGCGGCGCTGCTGGAGCACCGGTACGTGCTCGCGGACGAGGTCGTGCAGGAGGAGATCGGTGAGCCGGGCGCGGAGGACCCGCAGTACGTGGTGCTGCGGCAGAACCGCGGGATGCGGCGCGCGATGACGGTGGACACGGTGGGCGCCGGGTTCGCAGGGGTGTGCGACGGTTCGCTGAGCGCCGGACGCATCCTGGAGGCCATCGGAGAGTTGCTCGGAGAGGACGTGGGCGAACTGCGTGCCCGTACGCCGGAGTCGCTGCGGCTGCTGGTGGAGCGGGGCTTTGTGACACCGGTCGCGGACTGAGGCCCTGCGCGCGGGCGTGAGCGGGCGACCGACTCACAGCAGGTTGCGAGCCACTTCCCAGGCGACGGCGAAGGCGACGGCCGCCACTTTCATGGGGGTGCTCAGACGGATCCGGTAACGGCGGTTCCGGAACCCCTCGTAAAGCCAGCGGCCGTAGAAGAAGGCGGCGGCGGGGAGGCCGACAGTGAGAAGCGCCGCGTTGTCGTGCAGTGCCGCGATGATGTCGCCGTGGAGCAGGTCGTAGGCCATGCGTGTGGCCCCGCAGGTGGGGCAGAGCAATCCGGTTGCCCAGTTGAGGGGACAGCGCGGCAGCCAGGAGCCGGGCTCGTGGGGGTCGACGCCCCACAGGCAGCAGGCTCCGGCGAGGCCCGCCGCCGCCGTGACCAGCGGCGGGGCAGCCGGGTGGGAGAGGACGGTGCGGAGTCGGCCCACAGCATCAGGGACGTTGGTGTTCGCCATGCGGCCGGCGCCTCCCCTCGTGTCGCGCAGCCCTCTCCCCGGGCCGCCGACAGCATCAACCACGCAGAATGCGGCCTTCGCTGTCGGTGCGGTTGTCGCTGGTCAGGAAGATGATCCCGTCGATGAGCGCCCAGATTCCGCAGCCACCGGCGGTGAGGATCTGGGCTATGCCGACACCGACATTGCCGACGTAGAAACGACCGATGCCGAGGTAGCCGACAAACAGCTGGAGCACGCCGGCGACGATCTTCGACTTGTGCGAGAGCGGCCGTCCGTACGGGTCGTAGCCGTACGGGGCGTTCGGGTCGCCGGTGTACTGGCCTGGCATGGGGGCCATCGGCTGCTGCTGCGGGTAGCCGTAGCCGGGCGCTCCCGGCTGTCCCGGCGGCTGGTTGTAGGGGTTCTGGCCCGGCTGCTGGGGATAGCCGTAACCGGGCTGGTTGGGATTGGACACAAGACCTCCGAGGTCGAGCGGTACCTGGTGATGTGCCCCCGACATGTTGCCAGAGCCGTCGGGCGGCGCCACGGCTGGTTGTCGGGTTACCGTTCGAGTGGCGTTGCCGACTTTTCCCGTTTGACATGGGGGCGGGAGGTACCGTCACACTCCGCAGCGATACCGATGCGATACAGATAGCAGCCGACCGGAGAGAAGAGCAGAAGTTGTCCCCGACCCACGAGACAGCAAACGGCGGGCGCCGACTCGTGATCGTCGAGTCGCCTGCCAAGGCCAAGACGATCAAGGGCTATCTCGGCCCTGGCTACGTCGTCGAGGCCAGCGTCGGGCACATCCGTGACCTCCCCGGCGGTGCGGCCGAGGTTCCCGCGAAGTACAAGGGTGAGCCCTGGGCCCGGCTCGGTGTCAACGTCGACCACGACTTCGAACCCCTCTACGTCGTCAACAGCGACAAGAAGGACCAGGTCAAGAAGCTCAAGGAGCTGCTGGCCGACTCCGACGAGCTCTACCTCGCCACTGACGAGGACCGCGAGGGCGAGGCCATCGCCTGGCATCTGCAAGAGGTGCTCAAGCCGAAGGTCCCGGTCAAGCGGATGGTCTTCCACGAGATCACCAAGGACGCGATCCAGAACGCCGTCCGCAATCCGCGCGCGCTCAACCAGCGGCTGGTGGACGCGCAGGAGACGCGGCGGATCCTCGACCGGTTGTACGGGTACGAGGTCTCTCCGGTGCTGTGGAAGAAGGTCATGCCGCGGCTGTCGGCGGGCCGCGTGCAGTCCGTGGCCACCCGGCTGGTCGTCGAGCGGGAGCGGGAGCGCATGGCGTTCCGTTCCGCCGAGTACTGGGATCTGACCGGCACGTTCGCGGCGGGGCAGGCGGGGGATGCCTCGACGGGAGCGGGCCGCGGCGCGGCCGGGGATCCGGGGACGTTCGGTGCCCGGCTGACGACCGTGGACGGCCGCCGTGTCGCCCAGGGCCGCGACTTCGGCTCGGACGGGCAGCTCAAGGACCCGGCCGCGGTGCTGCACCTGGACGAGCAGGGCGCGCGCGCCCTGGCCGCGGCGCTGGAGGACACGGACTTCTCGGTCCGTTCCGTGGAGTCCAAGCCCTACCGCCGCTCGCCGTACGCGCCTTTCCGTACGACCACCCTCCAGCAGGAGGCGAGCCGCAAGCTGGGCTTCGGCGCGAAGTCGACGATGCAGGTGGCGCAGAAGCTGTACGAGAACGGCTTCATCACGTACATGCGTACGGACTCCATCACGCTCTCCGACACCGCGGTGTCCGCGGCGCGCGCCCAGGTCACCCAGCTGTACGGCGCCGACTACCTGCCGGACAAGCCGCGCACCTACGCGGGCAAGGTCAAGAACGCGCAGGAGGCGCACGAGGCGATCCGCCCCTCGGGGGACCGCTTCCGCACGCCTGCGGAGACGGGTCTGACCGGTGACCAGTTCAAGCTGTACGAGCTGATCTGGAAGCGGACCGTCGCCTCCCAGATGAAGGACGCCGTGGGGCAGTCCGTCACCGTCAAGGTCGGCGGCCGCTCGGCCGACGGGCGGGACGCCGAGTTCAGCGCCACCGGCAAGATCATCACCTTCCACGGGTTCCTCAAGGCCTACGTCGAGGGCGCCGACGACCCCAACGCAGAGCTCGACGACCGTGAGCGGCGGCTGCCCCAGGTGTCCGAGGGCGACCCGCTGCGCGCCGAGGAGATGTCGGTGGACGGCCACGCCACCAAGCCGCCGGCCCGCTACACGGAGGCCACGCTCGTCAAGGAGCTGGAGGAGCGCGAGATCGGCCGCCCCTCCACCTACGCCTCGATCATCAGCACGATTCTGGACCGGCGCTACGTCTTCAAGAAGGGCACCGCGCTGGTGCCGTCCTTCCTGAGCTTCGCCGTCGTCGGGCTCCTGGAAAAGCACTTCGGCCGGCTGGTCGACTACGACTTCACCGCCAGGATGGAGGACGACCTCGACCGTATCGCCGCCGGGAACGCGGAGGCGATCCCGTGGCTGCGGCGTTTCTACTTCGGTGAGGGAAGCGACGGCGGGGACGGCCAGTCCGCCACGGCCACCGGCGAGGCCGCCGCAGCGGGCAACGGCGACGGCGACCACCTCGGCGGCCTCAAGGAGCTGGTCTCCGACCTGGGCGCCATCGACGCCAAGGGCGTCTCCTCCTTCCCCGTCGGGGAGGGCATCACCCTGCGGGTGGGCCGCTACGGCCCGTACGTGGAGGGCCCCAGCCAGCAGGAGGGCGAGCCGGGCCAGCGCGCCGACGTGCCCGACGACCTGCCGCCGGACGAGCTGACCGTCGAGTACGCCAAGGAGCTGCTGGCCAAGCCCAGTGGCGACTTCGAACTCGGCACGGACCCGGAGACGGGCCGGCCCGTCGTCGCCCGCGACGGCCGCTACGGCCCCTACGTCACCGAGGTGCTGCCCGAGGGCACGCCGAAGACCGGCAAGAACGCGGTCAAGCCGCGCACCGCCTCGCTCTTGCGCTCCATGACGCTGGACACGGTCACGCTGGAGCAGGCGCTCAGGCTGCTGTCGCTGCCCCGGGTCGTCGGTGTGGATCCGGAGTCGGGCAATGAGATCACCGCCCAGAACGGCCGGTACGGCCCCTACATGAAGAAGGGGACGGACTCGCGCTCGCTGGAGAGCGAGGAGCAGATCTTCACGATCACGCTGGAGCAGGCGCTGGAGATCTACTCCAAGCCCAAGCAGCGCGGCCGTGCGGCGGCCAAGCCGCCGCTGAAGGAGCTGGGCAACGATCCGACCACGGAGCGCCCCGTCGTGGTCAAGGACGGCCGCTTCGGCCCGTACGTGACCGACGGCGAGACCAACGCGACGCTGCGGCGGGACGACGAGGTCGAGTCGATCACCCCGGAGCGGGGCTTCGAGCTGCTGGCGGAGAAGCGGGCGAAGGGCCCGGCCAAGAAGTCCTCGGCGAAGAAGACGACCGCGAAGAAGTCCGCCGCGAAGAAGACGACCGCGAAGAAGACGGCGGCCAAGACAGCGACCAAGACGGCCGCTGCCAAGAAGACGGCGACGAAGAAGACGGCGACCAAGAAGGCCGCCACTTCCAAGGCCGCCACTTCCAAGGGCGCCGCTTCGAAGGGCGCCGCGAAGAAGGCGTCCACCGAGGAGTAGGGCGCGGGGAGGCATTCGGGGAGCCGGCCGGGGTTCACACGGATGTTCGGGTACGCATCCGGTTGGCGGCGCCCTCCCTATACGCTGGCGGGATGATGTCTTCGCCCCCAACCGCTCCGGACGACTCCCTCGCCGCGGAATCCCGCGAGGGCGCCGTGACCGCGCTGTTGCGTTTCCCGCCGCTGAGGCGGCTGTGGACGGCGCAGTTCACCAGTGGGATCGGCGACATGCTGGGCCTTCTGGTGCTGCTGTTGTTGGCGATGCAGGCGGCGGCCGTGCGCGGCGTCGCGGGAGACCCGGTCTTCGGCGGCGGATACCGCGGCATGGCGTTCGTCGTCGCGGTCGTCTTCGGGCTGCGGCTGCTGTCCACGCTGCTGTTCGGCGCCGTCCTGCTGGGCCCCGTCTCCGCGCTGGTGAGCGGCGTCGCCGGCAAGGGCGGCGCCAAGCGCGCGGCAGGGCCGGACGGGGCTGCGGACTCCGCTGACAAGGACACCGCCGGGGCAGCGCCGGACAAGGGCGCGCCGAAGCAGGACGGTGACGCGCCGAAGAAGGACGGCGCGCCGAAGAAGGACGGCGCGCCGAAGAAGGTCCTCGACCGGCGCTGGACGCTGTTCGGTGCCGACGTCCTGCGGGCGATCGCGCTGGTCATCGCGCCGCTGTGGATCGACTGGACGCCAGGCAACGCCTTCCTCATCCTGCTGATCACCGTCTTCGTGGCGGGCACGGCCGAGCGGCTGTCCACCGTGACGCGGGACAGCGCGGCCCCGGCCCTCCTGCCGGCGGCGCCCCTGGAGGGCGCGGCCGTGCGGCCGCTGCCCGACCACCACGACGCGCTGCGCCGCCTGTGGCTGCGCACCGGCTTCGTGGCCCTGCCGCTGGCGGCCGCCGGGCTGGTGGTCGTCACGCTCGTCAGCAACCTGCTCGGCACGGGCATCGACTGGTTCGGCTCGCACCAGGCCGCGCTCGCCTCGTACGTGGCGGCGGGCCTGTTCGCCGCCGCGGCGGCCATCGGCTACTTCCTCGAACTCCCGGACACCCGCACCCCGCGCCCCCGCTCCCCGCTGGAGGGGCTGCGCAGGCCCAGCACCGGATCGGGTACCGACAAGGGCCGTACGGGCGCCGTGCCGCTGCTCGTCCTCGCGGGCGCCGCCGTCAGCGGGGCGATCGCCGCGGCGGTCGCGCTCGCTCCGCTGCACGCCGCCGACCTGGGCGGCGGGCCCGTCGCGTTCGGGCTGCTGGCACTGATGCTGACCGGTGGCACCGCCGCCGGCATCCGGCTCGCGCCGCACACACTGCCCTCGCTCTCCCGCCGCCGCCTGCTCGCGCTCGTCACCGGTCTGACCGGTGTCGCGCTCCTCGCGGCCGGGCTGGTCTCCGACACCGCGACCGTCATCGGCCTGGCGCTGCTCGCCGGGCTGGGCGGCGGCATCGCGGCCAACACCCTGCACACCCTGCTCGACCAGGAGACCGAGGACGTCCGCCGCACCCGCACCACCGAGCACCTGCAGGCCGTCGTACGGCTGTCGCTCGCGCTGTGCGCCCTGATCGCGCCCGTCGTGGCCGCGCTCATCGGGCCGCACCGGGTGGAGGACGGCGCCTTCGTCTTCGACCACGGCGGCGCCTCGTTCACCCTGATGCTCGTCGGCGCGCTGCTGCTGCCCGTCGGCGCGATCCTGCTGGGACGGACCGACGACCGGCAGGGCGTACCGCTGCGCCGCGACCTCGTGCAGGCGTTCGGCGGCGGCCGTCCCCGGCAGGCGCCCGCGGCCGACGGCTTCTTCCTCGTCCTGGAGGGCGGTGACGGCGCCGGCAAGTCCACCCAGGTCGAGGCGCTGGCCGAGTGGATCAGGGCGAAGGGCCACGAGGTCGTCGTCACCAAGGAGCCCGGCTCCACACCCGTCGGCAAGCGACTGCGCTCGATCCTGCTGGACGTCTCCTCCTCCGGGCTCTCGCACCGCGCGGAGGCACTGCTGTACGCGGCGGACCGCGCCGAGCACATCGCCACCGTCGTCCGCCCCGCGCTGGAGCGCGGCGCCGTGGTCATCTCCGACCGGTACGTCGACTCCTCCGTCGCCTACCAGGGCGCGGGGCGCGACCTGTCGCCGACCGAGATCGCCCGCATCTCCCGCTGGGCCACCGAGGGCCTGGTGCCGCACCTGACCGCGCTGCTCGACATCGCACCCGAGACGGCACGGGAACGCTTCACCGAGGCTCCCGACCGGCTGGAGTCCGAACCGGCCGAGTTCCACCAGCGGGTGCGCTCCGGTTTCCTCACCCTGGCCGCGGCCGACCCCGCCCGCTACCTCGTCGTCGACGCCGGACAGGAGCCCGAGGCCGTCACGACGGTCATCCGCCACCGTCTCGACCAGGTGCTTCCGCTCTCCGAAGCCGAGAAGAAGGCCCAGGAGGAGGCGCGCAAGCGCGCCGAGGAGGAAGCCCGCAGGAAGGCCGAGGAAGAGGCCCGCCGCAAGGCGGAAGAGGAGCGCAAGGAGCGCGAGCGCAAGGAACAACTGGAGAAGCTGCGCCGCGAGGAGGAGGAGCGCAAGCGCCGCGAGGCCGAACTGGAACGCCAGCGCGAGGAGGCGCGGCGCGCCGAGGAGGCACGCAAGCAGGCCGAGGAGGCCCGCCGCATCGCCGAGGAGGAGCGCGAGCGCCGCGAGGCCGAACAGCGCGCCTACGAGGAGGAACAGGAGCGGCTGCGTAAGCGCGCCGAGGAGGAGAAGCGGCTCCGCGCCGAGGCGGAGGAGCGTCGCCGCGAGCGCCAGCGCAAGGCGGAGGAGGCCTTGCTGCGGGCGGAGGAGACGCGCCGCGCCGCGGAAGCGGAGGCCGCCGCCAAGGCGCAGGCCAAGGCGAAGGCGGACGCCGAGGCGGAAGCGGAGGCCAAGGCGAAGGCCGCGGCCAAGGCGGAGTCGGCCTCGTCATCGGCCTCGGACACGGCATCGGCCTCGGCCTCGGACACGGACAGTGCGGCCGAGTCCGACGACGAGACGACCGCGACGACCCCGGTACAGCCCGCTTCCGCGCCTGACGGCTCCGAGGCCGACACCGCACAGATTCCGCAGGTGTCCGACCGGGGCGAACCCTCCGCCGCGCAGCCGGACGCCGAGGACACGGCGCAGCTGCCGCGCCCCGCGGCGGCGCCTCCCGCGGAGGACGAGACGACGGTGCTGCCGAAGGTCTCCGAGGACGAGACGACGGTGCTGCCGAAGGTCTCCGAGGACGAGACGACGGTGCTGCCGAAGGTCTCCGAGGACGCGGAGGAGGACCGTACGCGCGAACTTCCCCAGGTCGAGGAGAACGGCCGCCCGCGCCCCTCCTGGGCGGAGGACACCCCCATGGACGACGCCCCCACGCTGGCGGACAAGCTCCTGGGTCCGCACGACGACCAGGACGAGAACGACCAGGAGACAGACGGCCACCAGCGCCGCCGGTGACGCTGCCGCCGGCTCCCGCGGCGCGCTGAACCCGGACCGCCGTCCGACAGCGCGGCGCTGCGGGAGCCGGCGGGGCCACCCCGCGGCGTGACGGTGGACGGTGCCCGGGTGTCACCGGCATCCGGGACAATGGTCCGTATGGCGGTGTGGGACGACCTGGTCGGACAGGACAGGGCGGTGGGGCAGCTGACGGCTGCCGCACGGGACGCCGACGCGTACGTGACGGCGGAGGCCGCGGAGGGCGGTTCTGCCGGCCTCTCAGGGTCCGCGATGACCCACGCCTGGCTCTTCACAGGACCGCCGGGCGCGGGCCGCCCGCAGGCGGCTCGCGCGTTCGCGGGGGCGCTCCAGTGCGTCAGCCCGGACAGGGCGCTGGGCGGCAGCCCGGGGTGCGGTTTCTGCGAGGGCTGCCACACGACGATGGTCGGCACCCACGCGGACGTGACCTTCGTCCGTACGGATCTGCTGTCCATCGGCGTGAAGGAGACCCGCGCGCTGGTGCGGGAGGCACAGATGTCGCCGGCGGGCGGCCGCTGGCAGGTGATCGTCCTGGAGGACGCCGACCGCCTCACCGAGGGCGCAGGCAACGTCCTGCTGAAGGCCGTCGAGGAGCCCGCGCCGCGCACGGTGTGGCTGCTGTGCGCGCCGTCGACCGAGGACGTGCTGCCGACGATCCGGTCCCGCTGCCGCCACCTGGCGCTGCGCACACCCCCGGTGGACGCGGTCGCGGACCTGCTGATGCGGCGGGACGGCATCGACCCGGACACGGCCAGGTTCGCCGCACGGGCCACCCAGGGCCACATCGACCGTGCGCTGCGGCTGGCCACGGACGAGCGGGCCCGCGCCCGGCGCCAGTCGGTACTGAAACTGCCGGCCCGCGTCGAGGACGTGGGCAGCGCGCTGCGGGCCGCGCAGGAGCTGCTCGACGCCGCCGCCGAGGACGCCAAACAGGTGGCGGAGGAGCTGGACGCCAAGGAGACCGAGGAGCTGCGCACCGCACTCGGCGCCGCGGAGGGCAAGCGGCTGCCGCGCGGCACGGCGGGTGCGATGAAGGAGCTGGAGGACAAGCAGAAGCGGCGTGCGACCCGGACCCAGCGCGACTCCCTCGACCTGGCGCTCACGGATCTGACGGCTTTCTACCGCGACGTGCTGGCCCGCCAGTTGGGCTCCGCGGTTGCCCTGGCGCACGACGATCCCTCGGCGCCCGTCGAACGGCTCGTCACCACCTCGCGTCCGGAGCAGACGCTGCGCCGTATCGATGCGGTACTGGAGTGCCGCCGGGCGCTCGACCGCAACGTGGCGCCCCTGCTGGCGGTCGAGGCGATGACGATGGCACTGCGAGCGGGCTGACGGCGTCAGGGGCGGCGCGCAGCGGGCTGACGGCGTCAGGGCCGGCGCGTCGGCCTCCTGGCGGGCCAGGGGCTGACGCGCCTGGTCGGCCCGGCGGGCGGACGGCACGACAGCACAGTGGGTAGGCTCGCGGGGACGTGCCGCCAGCGGAGGGATGCCCGATGAGTCAGCAGCCACCAGGCCCCCGAGCCCGTACCGCGCGGGGACCCCGTCGTGTGGCCGCGGCCGTCCTGGCGGTGACGGCGCTGATGCTGGCGGGCTGCTCGTCCGAGGACGGCTCCGACAGCCCGGGTTCCGACCCCTCCGGCGCGCACGCGGGTGCCGAAGCGCCGCCACTCAAGCCGCTCTCGGAGTCGATTCCGGACAACCTGCGCCCGTACTACGACCAGAAGCTGTCGTGGCGCAACTGCGGAATGGAAGGCTTCGAGTGCGCGTCGCTGCGCGTGCCGCTGGACTACGACGAACCCGGCGACGGTCCCGACGACACCGGGCACAGCGTGCGCCTGGCCGTCACCCGTTCGAAGCCGCAGGGCGGGGGCAAGCCGAAGGGCGGGTCGCTGCACGTCAACCCGGGCGGCCCTGGCGGCTCGGCGATCGACTACGTGCAGCAGGCGGCGGGCCTCGCGTACCCGCCGAAGGTGCGCGACCACTACACGCTGGTCGGCATGGACCCGCGCGGCGTCGGCCACAGCGAGCCGGTCGAATGCCTGAGCGACAAGCAGATGGACTCCTACACGCGCGTCGACCAGACCCCGGACTCCGAGAAGGAGACCGACGCGCTCACCGCCGCCTACGAGCGCTTCGCCAAGGGCTGCGAGAAGCGCTCGGGCAAGCTGCTGGGCCACGTCTCGACGACGGAGGCCGCCCGCGACATGGACGTCCTGCGCGGCGTGCTCGGCGACAAGAAGCTCAACTACGTCGGAGCCTCCTACGGCACCTACCTGGGCGCCACCTACGCGGGCCTGTTCCCGCAGCGCTCCGGCCGCCTGGTGCTGGACGGCGCCATGGACCCGTCGCTGTCCGCGCGCCGCGTCAACAAGGAACAGACCGCCGGCTTCGAGACGGCGTTCAAGGCCTTCGCCAAGGACTGCGTCGGCCAGTCCGACTGCCCCCTGGGCACCGGCAGTGTCGGCGAGGCGGGAGAAGAGCTGGGCGACTTCTTCGAGAAGGTCGACCGCAAGCCCCTCAAGACCGGCTCCTCGCGCCCGCTGACCGAGTCCCTGGCCACCACGGGTGTGATCCGCGCCATGTACGACGAGGGCTCCTGGCCCCAGCTGCGCGAGGCACTGGCGGCCGGCAAGAAGGGTGACGGAGCACCGCTCCTGGCCCTCTCCGACGACTACTACGAGCGCGGCCCCGACGGCGAGTACAGCAACATCATGTACGCCAACCCGGCCGTCAACTGCCTCGACGCACCCCCCGCCTTCTCCGACGCGGCCGCGGCCCGCAAGGCGGTCCCCTCCTTCGAGAAGGCCAGCCCGGTCTTCGGCCGCAACTTCGCCTGGGCGGCGCTGAACTGCGCGGAGTGGCCGGTGAAGCCCACGGGCGAACCGCACCGGATCGCCGCCAAGGGCGCCGACCCGATCGTCGTCGTCGGCACCACCCGCGACCCGGCCACCCCCTACCGCTGGGCCCAGGGCCTGGCAGGCCAGCTCTCCTCGGCCCGCCTGGTCACCTACGAGGGCGACGGCCACACCGCCTACCTGCGCGGCAGCGACTGCGTCGACTCCGCCGTCACCTCCTACCTCGTCCAGGGCAAGCCCCCCAAGAACGGCACCACCTGCCACTGACCCCGGCCCCCGTCCCGACCACCCCCACAAACCCTGTAGACTTGTCGCCGCAGCGGCCCACAGACTGGTCGCACGCACCCGCCGCCTTAGCTCAGTCGGCCAGAGCGACGCACTCGTAATGCGTAGGTCAAGGGTTCGATTCCCTTAGGCGGCTCAGATGAAAGCCCAGGTCACACGCTGTGTGACCTGGGCTTTTGCGTGTGTCAGGGGCGGTTGAGGATTCCCAATGCATGATCGTTGATCGCCATGGGGGCCGTGAGTGCACGTCCCCGCCGTGTGCTGGGCACGGTTTTGGCTCGACTGATTGCTTTCAGGCGTGACGCTCCTTGTTCACCACTGGTAAGAAGCGGATCGGCGCGTCTCCGTTCGGAGTCGCGGTCAAGTCCCCGATGCCGATCTGTCATCGCGAAGCGTCGCTCGCTCTTACCCTCGATGCAGGCGCTCCCACCGCACGGGCTCGTCCAGCACAGTGGCTGCTCCCTCCAGGTCGGCGAGTCGTGCGCCGAGCGTTGCCTCGGCGAGTCGTGTGGGCAGCGCCGCGCTGAACTTCAGCCCGTTCAGGGCCCGCGAATCCACCGACGGCAGGCACAGATGCGCCGTTCCCTCGGTGACGGCCAGTTCCCAGTCGTGTGGCGTCAGATCGTCATGCAGCCGTATATGGGTGTCCGAGGGCCGCTGAAGTGGGTCGGCCACGGAACTCAAGGTGGCGGCCAGCGTGGCGTTGGCGCGGTGGCCGGCCCAGGTCCACCAGCGCACGTTGGTGTCCCGTTCGCTGCGGGTGACGAGTGTGCCGCCGGGGTGGACGGTATCGGCCCCGTCGTTCCGCGCGACTTCGAGTGCTGACTCCGCTCGCCGGGTGAGGGTCACGGGCGGGGTGGCACCGAGGAGGACTTCGCGTACGGCACGCGTCAGCTCGTACGACGTGCCTCGGCCGAGGCCACCACCCCAGCGGGCCTTGCCGCCGCTGTCTACTGGCTCGACGAAGCAGCGGCGCCTGGACCAGTCGGTGTACGTGACATGCCAGCTGCGTCCGGCGAGCAGCAGCCTGCGCGGTCCGGCGACCTTCTCTGTGAGTAGTGAGGGGTCGGTCGTGCCGATCTCTTTGCGGCCGGATAGCACCGTGAACTCGGGAGCGGCCGTGAAGACGGCGGTGAGGTCCATAAAGTGTCGGTGTCCGAAGCGCTGTTCGGCTTGTGGTCCGATGAACATCAGCTCGCCGTCCCGCTCCACGAACCCCTCATTGACCAGGTGCCGCAGGATCGGCTGGGCGGCAGGGCCGAATGGTCCGAGACCGCCCCACCACTCCTGCCACAACCGGTCGCCGACACGGTGTTCCTGGAGGCACAACGCGAGGAGTTGCTGGGCAACGATGTGCCGTGGTTCGGGCGGGGCGACCACCGGCTCGACCCAGCCCCGCGACCACAACAGCAGCAGCGCGGCGGCGGACAGCAGCCCAGGCTGGTCCGTGGCCAGGAAGAGGCAGTTGCGCTCGGAGGCTGCACGCCGTCCGGTTCGGCCGATGCGTTGGAGAAAGGAGGCGACGGTGTTGGGGGCGTTGATCTGGATGACCCGGTCGAGGTCGCCCACGTCGATGCCGAGCTCCAGTGTGCTGGTCGAGACGATCACACAGTCCCGAGCCTCGGCGAACGCCTCCTCAGCGCGGTGCCGTTCGTCCAGGGACAGCGAAGCATGAGAGAGGAACGTAGTGACATTCCGGGCGCGCAGAGCCTGGCCGAGTTCCTCGACGTCCCGTCTGGCCTCGCAGAAGACGAGGCGTTTCTCGCCCCGGTGCAGCGCGGCGATGACGGTTGCGGCGTTGGCGAGCGACCCCACGTAGTCGAGTTGCACATCACCGGATGGTGGCCGACTCGGTGCCGTGTCAGCCGTTAGCTGTGGGGCGACTACGTGCTTCTGCCGCTTCCCGGCGCTCGCTCCCTGCAACCATTCAAGGAGTTGATGAGGGTTGCCCACGGTGGCGGACAGCCCCACACGTTGCACCGGCCGTCCAGCAACCCGCTCGAGGCGTTCCAGCACGGCAAGCAGATGCCATCCCCGGTCGTCTCCGGCAAACGCGTGCACCTCGTCGACGACCACACTCCGCAACCCGGAGAAAAACACCCGATGGTCGACGTTCACGCTGACCAGCATCGCCTCCAGTGACTCGGGAGTGGTCAGCAGGACGTCTGGGCGCTCCCGCAGTATCCGCTTGCGGCGCGGCTGGGTGACATCTCCGTGCCAGAGCGCCGCGGTCCGGCCCAGCCAGGAGGTGTACGTCTCCACCCGGGGGAGCAAATTGTTGAGCAGCGCCTTGAGCGGGCAGACGTACAGCACCGAGGTGCCGTGCCAGTTCTCTTCCACCATCCGGGAGAGCAGCGGGAAGCAGGCCGCTTCCGTCTTGCCGCCTGCGGTGGGTGCGAGCAGTAGGGCATCGGCGCCATCGGCAAGTGGGGCGATGGCCTGCTCCTGCAGTGGCCTGAGCCCCGGCCATCGCAGGGTGTTCACGATGTGGTGGACCAGGCCCGGGGCCAGCAGATCCAGGGGATCATCGTCCGGTGCTGCGGTATGAGTCACGGAAGATCCAGGGGTACCTCGTTCGCGGTCCCGACGGCGGCGTTGCGTTCGACTTCGGTCAGCTCGGCCGTGTCCACGGTGAGCGCGTAGTGCGTGCGCGGATCGAAGTCATCGAACTGGTCGACGCGGTCGAGTACGTCGCCCACCAGCTTCTTCAGGAACAGCCGGGGTGCGATGCCGACTCTGTCGCCAAGTGCCCCGCCCACAGCAGTGGCGAGGTCGGCGATATAGGCGTCGTCGGCGACCGCCCGGATACGGGCGCCGTGTTCGGAGCCGTCCGCATACAGGTCGCGGATGGTGCAGCCGAGGCGCACCAGCGAGGCGCGGGCGAAACCGGGGAGCCGAAGCTGTGCGGCGCGCGGGTTGTCGAAACGGGAGTCGGTGGTGAAGTCGGTCGCGAGTCGTTGTGCCAGCGGTGCGAGCCGTTGGACACCCTGCCTGCCGTCGTAGAACGCGGGCGTTCCGGTGATCATCAAGTAGAGCCCGGGGAACCGCCCCGAGTGCACCTCGTCGATCAGTTGTCGCAGGGCGTTGAGTGCCTTGTCGCGGGCATCCGAGCGCACCCGCTGCAGGGTCTCCACCTCGTCCAGGACGACGAACAGCCCCGGGTGTCCCGCGTCGCGCAGCACGGTGAGCAGCCCCTGCAGGAAACCCAGCGCCCCGAAGTGGTCCAAGTCGCCTCGGACCCCAGCCGCCCGCCGTGCCGCCGCGGCCACATGGGGCTGGCCGCCCAGCCAGGCCATGACTGCTGCGGCCACGGCCTCGTCGCCCGCGGCCAGCGCCGCCCGGTAACCGCGTAGTGCGGCGGAGAAGGACGGGGCGTGCCGGGAGACGTCGGCCAGGCGGGAGGTCAGCAGCCGTTCGACCTCGCCGGGCAGGGCATCCTCGCCCGTTCCGTCGGCGAGGGCGTCGTCCTCCAGCGCGTAGAACCAGGCGTCCACCACCGAGCGCAGCGCGCTGGGGGGGAAGCTCGCCGTGGTCAGGCGTTCGGTCAGCCTCCGGTAGACGGTCTCCAGCCGGTGCAGCGGGGTCTCCGTCTCGGACACCTGGATCTCGGCGACGGCGAAACCGCGCCGCTTGGCCCGTTCCCCCAACCAGCGGGTGAAGAAGGTCTTGCCGGACCCGTACTCTCCCCGGACCGCTTTGAAGACGGACGCCCCTGACGCCACCGCGTCCAGTTCGGCGGTGAGTGCACCTTCGAAGCGGTCCAGACCCGTCGCGAGGAGATCGAGCCCTGCCTCGGGGACCGCGCCACGTCGTAGCGCGTCGATGACGGTCCGGCGTCGTGCCGCGCTGACGGGAGCTTGGCCGTTGGGGCCGGGGCGGTCAGGGCTGTCATTGCTCACCGGGCCAGTTTCGCATTCCGGTGCGCGTGCCGTAGCGGTGATCGGTCGGCAGGCGGGCGTGCGGCCTCCTCCGCGCCCATGGCGACGGCCCGGCACGGAGAAGAGGTCTCTGGCTGAATATGGAGGTTCCCGGCCCCCTGCATTGAGGTGCCCTTGACTGCCTCGCGAACCCGTTGCTGCAATGAGAAGTTGCGCTCCTCGGCGGCGCACCGGATAACGGGTCAGGTCAAGGCGGAGAAGAAAATACGTGGCGCTCGACAGTCTGAAACTCAGCCAGGTACTGGAGCAGGTGTCCTCCGGGGTGCTTCAGCTGCCGGATTTCCAACGCGACTGGAAGTGGGATGACGAGCGCATTCGCGCTCTGCTCGCGACGGTGACGCTCGACTACCCGCTGGGTGTGGTCATGGCGCTGGAGACCAAGCAGAAGTCTCCCTTCAAGGCGCGCACTTTGAAGGGTGCTGAATCCTCCGGTGACCGGGAGCCCGACTGGCTCCTGCTGGACGGACAGCAGCGCCTCACCTCTCTCTTCCAGGCCCTTTACCGCGACCAGCCGGTCGAGACCGTCGATGGGCGCGGAAAGGAACTGGAGCGCTGGTACTACGTAGACATCGCCAAGGCCGTGGGGCCGCCGGCGGACCGGGACGAGGCGATCGTTTCGGTGCCCGAGGACAAGATCCTGCGGTCGCCGTTCTCCCGTAGACCGGTTCTCGACCTTTCCACCACCGAGCAGGAGTGCGCTTTTAGCCACTTCCCGCTGCATTTGGTGTTCGACGTTGATCAGGTCAGCGCCTGGCAGCGGCAGTTCGTCCGCGTCGACGAGAGGAACTGGGAGACGTGGACGCGCTTCCAGGAAGCTGTGCTGCACCGGATGCAGTCGTTCCAGGTTCCGATGATCAAGTTGGACGCGGACACCACCATGGACGCGGTCTGCGCCGTGTTCGAGCGAGTGAACACCGGAGGCGTACCGCTCAATGTCTTCGAACTCCTGACGGCGACCTACGCCGGGAACAAGGAGTACGTCGCCGAAAGTGGTGACTACTTCCGGCTCCCGGACACGTGGCAGGAGATCAAGAGCACCCTGACCACCGCCTACCCAGTGTTCGGCCGACTGGACGCCGGGGTCGAGGACGGACTGAGCAGCAGTGACTTCTTGCAGGCGGTCGCGCTGGTGCTCACCTGGGAGGAGAAGCGGGACGGCAGGCGAAGCGGCGTCGGGTGCAAGCGCCGTGATCTGCTGAATCTACCCCTGAAGGACTTCCTGCGTCTCGCGCCCCGACTGACCTCCGCGTTCGCCTGGGTGGGCAAGTTTCTGCGCGAGCAGTGCATCGTCCGCGCGGCGGACCTCCCCTATCGGACGCAGCTGGTGCCGCTCGCGGCGGTGCGGGCGATGCTCGGTGAGGAGACGGACACCGAGGCTGCTCGGGACCGGATCACCCGCTGGTTCTGGTGCGGGGTGCTCGGCGAGATGTACGGCGGTTCGACCGAGAGCCGCTTCACCCGGGATGTGGAGCAGCTGACCGCCTGGATCCGCGGCGATCTTGAAGCCGAGTCTCCCGACACAGTGGTGGAGGCGGCCTTCCTCGAGGAGCGGCTCGATACCCTGAAAACCCGCAACAGCGCTGCGTACAAGGGTATCTACGCACTGTTGATCAAGCAGGGGGCGGTCGACTGGTACTTCACCGAGGCGCCGATCGACCCCGTGCGGATGTCCGAAATGAATGTCGACGTGCAGCAGGTCTTCCCCAAGAAGTGGGTGGAGCATGAGGCACCGGGTTCCGGCTCCTGGGCGGACTCGATCGTCAACAAGACGCCGCTGTCTCTTCGGGCGAGCAAAGGCGTGGTGGGTTCCCCCGCCTCCTATGTGCCGGCTCTGGCGCTGGATGCGGGGATGCGCCCTGAGTGGTTCGACGATGTGCTGGCCACCCACCTGATCGAACCGGCGACCCTGCACGAGGCCGACTTTGAGAAGTTTTACGCGGACCGGGCCCGTCAGCTGCTGGAAATGGTGCGGGAGGCCATGGGTAAGCGCACGGTCTCCCGTGGCGACTCGGCGGGTTGGTGAGGACGGACGTGACACAGCAGTCCCCTACACAGGAACAGCTCCGCGAGTTGAAGGGCAGGCAGATTCCGCTGCGGGAGCTGCTCGCGCTCTTCGGCACCCGATTCCGTAACGACCACATCATTTTCGTCATCTCGCAGGCGCTCAAGGACGTGGGCCTGACAACCCTGCCGTATTTCGCGAGCTGCGGCAGTCGGAGCGACGTGCAGGTGGTGGCATTGGACACCACGCCCGCTGGAGACGACGAGGCCCCCGAATCCCAGGCGGACCAGGACCTGCCGTCAGGATCGTTGCCGCAGCATTCCTTCACCGTGGGTGACCTGCCCTCGGCGAGTGGCGGTGTCGACTCGGTCACCAGTGACGCCAAGCTGTCCGAAGCCGTGTACATGATGTACACCAAGAACTTCTCTCAGGTTCCCGTTCTGGAGGACCGGCACACGCTGACGGGAGTCGCGACGTGGCGCTCGGTGGCGATCATGTACGCGAACGGGAGCGGGCACACCCTGTCCGGAGCCATAGAACCCGATCCGCCTGTCGTGCAGTCGCACCAGGACTTCTTCTCGATGCTCCCCATGATCAGCGAACACGGCTACGTACTGGTTCGGGACAACGGGGGCCGGGTGAGTGGCATTGTTACGTCCGCCGACGTCACCGATCGGTTCGAGGCGACGGCATGGCCGTTCTTCGTCGTCGGTGAGATCGAGTTCCGGCTGCGGAAGTGCCTGGGTGCCAAGATCACTTCGGATGCCATCCGTGCGGTGCAGCGGTTCGAAAAGACTGGGTTGATCAACGACCTGATGTTCAACGATTACGTGAAGCTGCTCAACCGCGAGCAGAAAAAGCCACACCTGTGTGACCGAGCGAACCAGAACTGGGCCGCGCTGGGCTGGACCTGGCTGGACCGAGGACAGTTCGTCCGTCAGCTGGACCGGGTGCGGGAGATCCGCAACAAGATCGCGCACTTCGACCCGGAACCGCTGCCGCCGCAGCTCACCGACGAGCTGCGGCAGTTCCTCACGCTTCTGCGCCGTCTCGGCTGAACACTGGTTCCGAGCTGTCCGACTGGCCGCCCGCCGAGGCGACGTGGCCGGGCATAAGCGCAATGCTCTTCCGATCGGGTCTTGCCATGTTTCATGAGCACGGCAAGACCCGGAGGAAGGACTATTCCAGCTCGAATTGGTCCCGCAGCAGCTCCCGGTGCAGCCGCAAAGTGCGCCCGTCGGGCAGGGTCTCCAGTGCCTGTACGCCGTCGTGGTTGAGTAGTTGCCGCAGCACCGCCGCAAACCCGCCGGGAGAGCGGGTGCCGGGCAGGCCGATCCGCTGGGCGAGGGCGGTCACCGGCAGGGTGCCGCCGGCTTCCAGCAGCACGTGGAGGGCCTTCTCGACGCGGGGCAGGTCCGGTTTGCGGGCCAGTGATGTCACCTGCGCGCCGAAGATCTCCGAGTCGAGCAGTGAGGCTACGAGCGCGTCGTCGGGGGACTTCAGCGTGGGCGCGACGAGAGTCTCCGCGTCTGGTGACGTCTCCCATTCGACCTGGAACAGGGTGTCGTGTCCGCGCGCAAGCTCGTCCTGGTTCTTGCCGCGCCCGGATGGTTTCGGCTTCCGTGGGGCGGTGGCCGTCGCGGGGGCCGAGGCTCCCTCCGAGGCGCCCGTCTTCCCGGGAGATGTGGTATGCGACTGGCTGCCGGACCACCAGGCCGGATGCGGATCGCCGAGCTCCCGCCAGCCGGGTGGAGTTTTCTCCGCCCCGAACGGCAGGAAGGCCAGCACCGGGATGACGAATTCGGCCAGGGAAGCTCCGCCGTGGTATCCCGCCTTCTGCGCGGTGTAGCGGGTGTCCGCGTCCCACAGGGCGACGATCTCGCCGCCCGGCTCCGGGGTCAGCACGCGTGGTCCGGACAGAGTGATCTCACCCTCGGCGAGGGGGTCGCCCGCAGCTCGGTGCCGGGCGGACAGCACATCGGACGCCTGAGCGTGGGGCCTGGCGACCTTCGTGCTGTGGCGGTCTATCACATGTCCGTGGTCGCTGGTGATGATCACCGCGCGCCCCTGGGCGCGGGCGACTCGCAGCAGTTCCTGGAGCCCGCCCACCTGCCCGGCCCGCCAGGAGCCCTCGCCGAACTTGAGCTCCTTGGCCAGGCGGTCGTCGATGGTGTTGAGAACGACGGCGACGTGCGTGCGGTCGCCGGTCAGCGCCTCCCGCAGCTCGGGGCCCAAGGTCCCGCCGCCGCTCTCGGCGCGAAGGTCGTCCTTGTGGAACACGGCCACCTGCTCCCCGCCCCAGAACGGGTGCGCGGGGAAAATGCGGCGCTCGTCGGCCTGGGTACCGGCGGTGAGTGCCGCGGCGAACAGGGAGGTACGGGACACCGAGGTCAGCGTCGGTAGCGCGGCGGCCATTCCGCGTCGGCGCGGGGTGTCCTTGGCCTTGGGCAGCGGGTCGTACTCGGCCCAGTCGCGACGGAGTTCGTCGGCGAGTTCCCCGGCGATCGCCGCGCTCATCCCGTCGAGGACGAGCAGCAGCACCCGGCGTCCACCCGCCTTCACCACGGGGGCTACGACCTGCGGCAGGAAGGTCTCCACGGTGAGCATCGAGCCCGCCCCTGCCCCGCTCGCCGTCCAGGTGGCCAGCGTGGCGGCGAACTCCCGGTCGAGGGCGCGGCGGCTCTCGCGCACGGCCGCGCACAGTGTGTCGTACGCGGCGGCCAGCGTCGGGTCCGGGTCGCCTCCCGCCTCGATGTGCTCATGGGCCAGGTCCACCCACCCGGTGTCGTCGATGTGCCGGTCGATGCCGTCCGGCACCCGCGCGCAGCCCGCGACCGGGCCGGTCGCCAGCCACCGTGTCAGCCGCTGCGCCATCAACACTCTGCCGACCCGTCCGGCAGTGTCGTCACGGCTCGCGAGCCGATGCGCGGTCAGTGCGTCGACGGCCCGGGCGATCAGGTCCGGGTCGCCGTCGGACAGGGCGCGGCCCGCCGTGGTGAACCGGGCCTCCAGCCCTGCCGTCAGCACGTCGCTCACGCCTGCCGCCGTCTCGGCACCGAACTGCCGCACCAGAACGGCGGCCCGGTCCAGTGCGAGAGACGACAGCCGGTGCGCGGCCTCCGCCTCGTCACCCGAGCCGGAGCGGGCTGTCAGCAGTAGGCCGGACACGAACTCCTCGCAGGATCGCCCGAACGCTGTGACCAACGCGTCCAGTTCGGGCCCGTGCGCGGGTGGCTCGTCTCCGAACCAGCGCTCGGCCCGCCCCCGGGCCCGGTGGACCTCGCCCTGCACGGAGTCGTCGGCTTCGGCCCACAGCGCCGCGCACACCAGTCCGAAGGCGACTGCGTCCGGCCCGCGCTCGGCGTCGATCAGTGACAGCAGCGCCCGGCCGGCGAGCCCCGCTCGTTCAGGCTCGCTGAGGAAGCCGGCCAGTCCGCGCCGTTCCGGCACCCTTAGCCCCAGATATCGCTCGGGTCCACCGGATGTCAGGGACCACCGCAACAGCGCGTGCACGTCGAGGACGCCCTGGCCCGCGGCTCCGTTGCCGTCGGGGCCGGCTTCAGGGGCGTACCGGCCGATACCGAGGCGTCGCAGGGCGAGCGCGGTGAGTGCGACCGGACGGGAGAGCTGGCCGCCGGCGAGCTGGGCCCAGCCGCCCGGCGGGGCCGCGTCCAGCAGAGCCTCGGCGGCCCAGTGCTCTTCGGTGAGAGCTTGGTCGGTGCGGCCGCTCGCGCCGAACGCCTCGCGTACCACGTCCCAGGAATTGACCGCGTGCACCCGCTGCTTGTACACCCGGGCCATCAGGTCGGGACCCAGCTCGGCGTCCTCGCGGTCGGTGAGCACCGCCAGCACATCGGGACCGACCGCCTTGGGAGCCTGGTGGGTGAGTACCAGTTCGTACACCGCCAGCGGGGACAGCGCGGCTACGACGGTCGCCTGCCGTCCCTCGCCCCAGAAAAGTTCGGCCGGGAAGTCCCACACGGGTGCGGCACGCAGCAGGACCACGCGGCGCTTGCCGGGGGTGAGGCCGGACTGGGACGCGAGGTACTGGGCGACGGTAGGCGCCTTGAGTCGAACCGCGCCGGCCGACCCGGCGCCGCGCTGAGGTGTCGAGGGCCCGGTGCCTGGGACCGCTTCGCCGGGCGTTCGGTGCCGGGGGGAGGTACTCACGACAGGCGCCTCATTCCACCACTCGCCAGCTGATCTCGATGGTCGCCTCCGGCTGCGCTGACACCAACGCGGCCAGTTCCGCCGTCAGTTCGGCGACGGCGTGCGATGCCTTGGTCCGGGCCCCACCCGACTTCGGCAGCGCCCCATCGAGCCTGGGCCGGCTGGTCGGCACCTGCGGGGTGCTGTCAGGCGTGTTCAGGTCGACGTCGGCCGGAGAGACGACGGGCGCAGCAGGTTCGGGAGTCGGGGGCGGCGGAGTGGGCCTGGTCTGGCTGCGTTCGATGACGCGGACAATGGCTTGGCGGGCGTCGCTCAACGCGTCGTCGAGGTTCTTGGTGCGCTGGTCCACGCGGGCCGCGCCGCGCAGTTCTTCCAGGACCGCCTCGCCGGGTGCGCCGTAGCTGGGGGCCAGCTTCAGCATGTCCCAGGCCGCGGTGGCCAAGGCTCCCGCGACCTTCTCGGCCTGCTTGACCGAGGTGCCGTACCGCCCTGCTGCCACCTCGCCGAGGTCGAATTGGGCGAACGCGGTGACGACCTGCTTGGCCGCCGCCGAACCGGCCGCCGCGCCCTTGTCCATCGCGCGCAGCGCGTCCAGCAGGTCGCGCGAGCGGCGGGCCAGTGCCAGCCGCCCGGTGTCGTCCGAACCGTCGAGCGTGAGCAGTGACGCGTGCTTCTCCAACTGCTCCACCAGGTCGGAGGCGTGCGGCTGGAAGTGGCGCGCCTGGTCCAGGATCTGCCGGGCGAATTGACTGACCAGGCGCCCGCGGCGCAGCTTCGGCGCCGGCTTCCCGAAGATCTCCGTGAAGCGCCGCCCGGCCTCCTCCCAGACCTGCTCATCGGGTAGCGGCTGGGAACGCAACGCGTCCTGCGGTTTGATCGCGGTCAGTTCCGGTGCCGGGTCCAGAGGGGCCCCGCCGCGCACCCATACTCGGTCCTCGGTCTCCGCGTACGCGGAGATGATCAGATTGGTCAGGAAGGGTTCCAGCCCCATCGGCTCGGGCCGGTCCAGCCATTCGGCGAGCTGGATCACGCTGAGGTCGCCAGGCCCGCCGTGCCGGGCGGCTTCCCGGGCGAAGTGCTCGGGCCAGCGCCGCGAGAGGCGGAAGTACGCCTCCTTCTGCTCACCGAGCTGGAGCGGCTCGGCGACGCGCCGCATCAGCTGCCGGTCCTTCGACGGGATCTCGGCCTGCCGGTCGGGCGCCTCGGCGGCGGTCCGCACATGCGCGAAGACGGTCCGTGCGTCGGCGGGGCGCACCGCGGTGCCGGTGCCGTCCGGGTCGAGCTGCGGGTGTGCCGGGTACTGGTGGGTGAGCAGCTTGCCCGCCAGGTGCCGGATCGCGTCGTGCAGGGACTGGCCGATGGACACCCGCAGGTCGGCGACCTCGGGCAGGGCCTCGAAGTGGTCCTCGAAGGACACGTCCACGTCGCCGGGCTTCTTGTCCGCGCAGCCGTACGCCTGCTTGAAGGCGGCCTTCACGGTCTCCGTCAGGCTTTCCCGCTGCCCCTCCAGCAGCGCCTTGGCGCGGGCGCGGTTGTCGGCGTTCAGGTGTGCGGCGTAGACAGTGTCGAAGCGGCGCTGATCGGCCAGCGCGTAGTCGATGACGACCAGACGCTCGAAGTCCTGGTAGCGGGCGGCCGACAGGTGCGTGGGCAGCCAGGCGACGGTGCGGGGCGGGTCGCTGTGCGCTGCGCGCAGGGCGCGCATGCGGTTGGCGTCCTCGACGGGCCCCCACTCGCTCTCGTCAAAGGGAAGGTCGAGGATCAGGCGCCACAGCCCGTCCTGGCTCGGCGCGAACTCGTGGTCGGCGAGGTCGTCGCTGTCGGCGACGTTGCCGAAGACGATCTCCGCCTGCCGGTGGGAGCCACGCCACACCACGTGCAGCTCGTCGGCGACCAGCCTTTCCTGCAGGTCGATGCCGAGTTCTTCGGCGAGCAGCCGCTTGGCCAGGGCCCGCCGGTTGGAACGGTTGTTGTTGACGTTGGCGTTGGCGATGACGGAGTCCACATCGACCCCGGCCAGCTCCAGCCGTACCCCCGGGTTGGCCTTGGTGCCGACCCGCTTGATCTCCGCGAAGCGCGAGGCCCAGTCGCCGACCTTGGACTCGATCACCCCGACCTCGGCGCCGGGGATGGGCGACACGACGCTGCCGTGGTTGAGCGCGCCGAGCCGGCGAATGGTCAGGTCGCGCAGCGCGGGCACGCTGGGCGCGAGCGCGGACAGCAGAAGTGTGCAGATCAGCCGGTTGTCTCCGACGAAGCCCTTGCAACGGGAGGCGAGTGCGGCGTCCATGTCCGCGCGCCGGTGCCGATAGCGCTCGACGTCCTCCTCGTCGATCTCGTACGTCGCCAGCAGATGCGGTCGCAGCTTGCCCCGATAGAGCTTGTCGGCAGCCTGGAACTCCGCCTTCAGGCTTTCCACGAAGGGCTTGTCGCCGCCGTCCGCGATCACCGCGTAGAGGTCACCGAGCGGGATCAGCTGGTCGAGCGTGGCGTCGTCACGGTGGTCGGCGAGCAGCTGGCCCATCAGCTTCAGACCGGTGCGTGAGCGCTGCAGCGCAGAGGAGATATGCACGAGCGTGTCCATGAACGCCGGCGAGAACGGGTACGTCAGCCGGAACGACGCCTCGTCCGCACCGGTCGTCGTCCCCTCGTCCGAACCCAGCAGAACGTCCCACACCTGCGGCCCGACGCGCTTGATCCGAGCGAACGCGGCCTCCAGCTTGGCCGCCGCCTCCGCGTCCCTCGGAGCCAGCAGGCGGGTGTGTGCGATCTGCGGCAGGTTGCGGTCTTCCAGCGTGATCTTGTCGAAGCGGCCGGAAGCCAGGCTGAGACTGTCCTGGATGGCGGTCTCCGCAGCGCCGGAAACCTCCTCGCCGATCAGCTCCCGCAGGTCACGCTGACGGGCGATGAACGAGACGACGGGGATGGCCCGCCGCGAGTCCGCGCCCTCCACGAAGTTCGTGATCTTGTCCGCTTCGCGGGAGACGAACTTCTGATCATGGATGCGGTTGGCGAGCCACAGGATCAGCTCGTCCATGAACAGGATCAGCGCGTCGTACCCGAGCGACTTCGCGTGCTCCGCGATCACCGCGAGCCCCGCGTCCAGCGAGATGAAGCCGTGCTCGTCCTCGGCGGCGTTCTGCGCGAAGCCGGGGAACCAGGTGGTGCTGGCGTCGTGCACCAACTTCGCCCGCAGCTCGGTCGGGCTGCTCGGGCTGACCAGGTTCAGTTCCTCGGAACCGTCGTACTCCTCGGCTGACAGCGCGGTGTCGAGCAGCTCAGGCGTCCAGGCGAAGGCGTCGCCCCACTCGTCGTCCGTGTCCGCCGCCTCGCCGCTGCCCGCGCCGTCCTCACCGGCGAGTCCGCCGATGAACGCCTGGTCGCCGATCCGCTGGCGCAGCGAGCGGACATCCGCGAACAGCGCGTCCGTACGGTAGACCGGTGGCACCGGCGCCTCGGGGTGCAGCTTCTTGACGTGGCTGACGTACCGGCCGAGCACCCGCTGCTCCAGCGACTTCGCGCCGAGCATGTGGTACGGCACCAGCAGGAACTTCCGCCGGTCGGTGCCCAGCCACTCGTGCTTGCCGAGCACCGGATCGAAATCGGTGCGGGAGCGGGCCGACTGGTCACCCCGCAGCAGCGCGTGCAGAACGGCCATAAAATGGGACTTACCGGAACCGAACGACCCGTGCAGGTACGCCGCCTTCGAGGTCCGCGCGTCCAGCGCGGCCTTGATCAGCCCCAGCGCCTCGTCGAAATTCTCCAGCAGCCGGTCGGTGACCACGTAGTCACGCAGCGCGGGGGCGGCCCCGTCCTCGGTGACCGCCTCGGCCAGTTTCAGCACGAAATCCGAGGTCGAGATCGACGTCTTGATGTCGATGACCTCGCGCAGGAGCGGGGCCGTGGCGGCGGTCGGAGCCATGGTGATCGCTTCTCCTCATGTCCTGCGTCCTCGGGGCACCTCCTCGGGCACGCGCGGCGCAGCCCCCGACGCCGGACCTCGGCGTCATGAGCCGCGCTCCGATGCTGCCGAGCCCGCCGCTGACGCGCGCTCCTGCCCCTCAGCGATCGTAACGGCTGCTGGCGGCGCTGAGGGCGGCCGGGACCGGACCGGGGCGGGCCGGGACCGTGTCCCGCCGGGGCCTGTGAGGATCAGCCCAGATACTGGAGGAAGCGGGTCCAGGTGTCCGGGGCGACGGTGATCACGGGGCCGGTCCGGCGCTTGGTGTCGCGGATGCGGACGGCTGCGCGGGGGTTTGGGGCGACCTCCACGCACTCGTTGTTTCCACCGCTGTAGCTGCTGGTGCGCCACTTCGTGCCCGGCGGGTTCGACGTGCTGCGACGTGCGCTGGTCATGTTGTGTGCTCCTTGGCCCGGCGGTGGATGATGGCGCGGGATTCCACCGGGGAGAGCGCCGATGTGCGTGCGGCATCAAACAGCTCTCGGTACTGGGCGACTTCCGTCTCTCGCTCCAGCCACATGGAGCCAGTCGGGTTGTCTGCCAGTACCACGTCGAGCGCCCCCAGTTCAGCGAACCCCAGGATTACGTATGGGCCGAACATACTCGCATGGGCTCCGCGTGCGAACGGCAGCACTTGGATGGTCACGTTGGACCTCTCGGAGGCGTCGAGGACGTGCTGAAGCTGGTCGCGCATCACCTGCGGACCGCCTACCTGCTGGAGAAGAACAGCCTCGGACAGTACGGCCCACACGCCCAACGGTGACTCATCAGCCAGGCGCTCCTGGCGAGCGAGGCGGACCTGTACGAACTCCTCGATCTCGTCGGCCGACTTCCACTGGCGCGACGCCACAGTCACCGCGCGGACGTACTCCGGTGTCTGGAGCAAGCCAGGTACGAGCTGTGCCTGGAACGTGCGGACGGTCTCGGCCATCGCTTCGAGGGTGATGTAGTCCCGATATGTGTCGGCCAAGACGGCACTGTGCTGGTTCCACCAGCCTTCTCGGCGGCGCCGGTTGGCTTTGCGTGAGAGTGCGGTCAGCCGGTCACGCAGATCGGCGTCCCTCACCGCATACGCCTGGAACATCGCCGTGAGGTCGGGCAGACGGACCGCCACCCGACCGTTTTCGATCCGGCTGATCTTGCCCTTCGTGCAGTCCAGGGCTTCGGCTGCCTGTGTGGTCGTCATGTCCGCGGCTTCGCGCAGACGACGCAGCTCGTCACCGAGTTGGCGCCCCAGGACGGTGGACGGGCTGACGCTGCTGTTCTTGGTAGGCATGTCACTCGTTGTAGCAGAGCTAGGGAGCTTTAGGCGTGGGTTTAATTCGAATGGGTGATAATTGATGCCAACTCAATCGGCAACGTTGCAGTGTTGCTCGACTTGAGGTCATGCTGCTGCGCACAGGCATCCGGCTCGGGCCCAACTACGCGGTTTTCACGTGGCATCCGAGCGACCGCGAACCTCTGGGAGCTGCCATGGGCGCACCGCAGGACATCTCATTCCACCTCTCCCGGCACCGGAGCAGCGTGCCCAGAGCGAGGGTGCTGCTCGTCGCGGTGCTGAGCGGACGGAACCTGATCGATGATGTCGCCGCCACGGGGGAGTTGATCATCTCGGAGCTGGTGACGAACGCGGTGCGGGCGCGGGCACCGCAGGACCGGTCGGTGGGCGTGCGAATCAGGCACCTACCCGGCGAGGGTCTGCTGCGGCTTGAGGTAAGTGACGCGGGTGAGGGGAGGCCCGTGTTGCGGGAGCCTGACGATGACGAGCTGGGCGGGCGCGGCCTGCTGCTGGTCGACGCGTTGGCCCACCGGTGGGGGGTGGACGAGCGCATGGGCGGGATCGGCAAGACCGTATGGGCCGAGCTGAAGGCGGACGTCGTGCCGGCGCCCAGGAAAGACAGCGAGCCCTCCGTGGCGGAGACGGCGGAGGGCTCGCGGGGGTGACGGGTCAGCTCTTGGTCGACTTGCGTCCGCGTCGGGCGGCCGGGGGACGCCAGGCGGTCAGGTCGTCGTCGGTCAGCCCGTGCTCACCCTGCCGGGCGGTACGGTAACCCGCGAAGAACGCGGCGGGGGAGCCGCCGTAGAGGGGGTCGAACTCGTCGTGCCACTGGGTCAGCCAAGGCTGGAGTTCCAGCAGCCCCGCGAGCAGCGGCGTGATCTCCTCGGTGGACAGCCCCTCATGATTCGTGAAGTACGTACTGAGGGCCTGTGCCTGCTCCTGGTGGTCCCACCCCGCCCAGCCGAACAGCTCCGGTACGCCGGAGACCGCCCCGGTCGCGTACGAGATGAACCGCTCCTTCGGCACGTCCAGCTTTCCGCGTGCCTTCCAGTACGACGGCTTGAGAAAGTCAGCCGATGTGTACTTGGGCGGCACCGGGATCGAGTCCCGGATCTTCCGTTTGGCAGGCTCGTCCGGCGCCGCGTCCTCCTGGCGCTGGAGATCCCAGACGTGCTCCCAGTCCTCACGCTTTTTCATGCCCGTGGGCTTGTACCGCAGGGCGGCCAGGAACGGCACGTGTTCGTCGGCGAGTAGGTCCGTGACGACGGTCACCAACTCTTGGTGCGGCGCGTACAACTCGGCTACGGACACGAACTCTTCATCGAGGGAGAGGGCCTGCGTGAGCTGGTTGCGGGTCAGGATGGTCGGCTGTTCGTCCTGGTACCAGAGGTCGCGGTTCTCCATGCGGTCGAGCAGCCAGGACTTAAGGGCACGCTGCTGGAGAGCGTCCCAGCCTTCGGTCGACCAGCGCCGTTTGTATTCGGGCCGCTCGATCATGCCGATGGCGCGAGACGACGCGATGGCGTCGATCCGCTTTTGTACGACGGCCTTGTAGGCGTCGGGCCAGTGATCGGGGATCTCGGTGATGGGCGTCGAGCCGTGGCGCTTGAACCACTCGTCGGACGCTTCTCCTTTGTCAACCTTGCGGGCGAGCACGATCTCGAAGGCGCGCTCCCCAAGGGCGAGTTCGGGAACATCGGACTCAGGAGCGCGAAGGTCTTCGGCGTGGAGGTTGTAGAGCGAGTAGACCTGCCAGTCTAGCTCTTCTTGGAGGGTGACCATACGTGAGCGGATTGACTGCCACCGCGAACGAGCCTTGCGCAGATTCTCGGCAGTAGGTGCGGCTAGTGCAGAGGGGGCTGCAGCCGCGAGGTCCTGAGCGCAGGTATCTAGTGATGCCGCAAGGGCTGTCGGATAGGTGGATGGAAGCGGGAATTCTTGGATTTTTGTTCCGGTGAATTCATAAAACCGCTCCCAATCCTCGCTCGCAATTCCTCCGCCGATTCCACCGTTACCTTTGTCGTGGCTGACCATCTTGAGCCAGAAGCAAGCGGTGGAACTGTTCAGCAACGCCAGCAAGCGTAGATGGTCCTCTTCGCTCGCATCCTTCCGCAATTTGATCACCGGTGTGGTGCGGGTGAAGGCATAGCTGTTCCTATCTAGCGCTGCGTGGTTGTGGGTAGCCACGAAAGTAAAATTCAGCGACCAAGGATGGGCATCCCCATCCTTCGGCAGTTGATGCCACTCCCACCAGGGGCGCCCCTCCGTGAAGTATGTACGCCCGGAAAAGGTCGACCGGTTTCCCAGTTCTGTTCTGTTTGGCCAAAGAGTGCGAAAAATCGCTGGTGCGGATCCTGGGCTGATAACTTCACGTGATGCGTCGTAAGGGTGGATGACGAAATTCTTCGGTGAAATTGAAAAATCCCGCACCTCGTCGCCGACCCCGAGGGGCTTGATGAATTCTTCCTCTAGCGACAGACTCTTGATGCTCCGATGCGGAAGGGTTAGGGCATCATCTGCGTGAGTGTCGCCATAGAATCCAATTCTCACGACTGAGTTTTTGAGGGTGCTTCGACCGGTGGACTCGATTTGCTCCACCATCTCAAGGCCGCCGTCTGTAAGGATCCACGGCTTCTTGCTGAAGTAACGGGTGCGCTGCAGGTCGTCTACAGATACCCACCTACTCGCGGATTCAGGTTTATCGATCTGATCCAGAATTGCTTGCCAAACGAACCCTTTGGCGCCATTCAACGGGGTTGATGGTTCCCCCTGCACGGCCCGGACGGTCCGCACTGTGTCATGGCGAATGTTTCCTGCTCGTCGTCTCCCAATGAGGATCACAGTCGGCGTGCCGTGTCCAGGAATGTATGCGCCGGAAGTGTCGATTACCTCGGTGAGCTCCACTTTGTGAGCGAAATACTCTTCAATCAGCCTCGTGCCAAATTCTCGTTTCATGAAAGAATTTGCGGTGATTTGCCCGACCATTCCGTACCCATGGCCGTCGATTTCGCTCACCCGCGCCAATTGGAAGAAGCGCTCGGCGAACGGTACGGACAGGGCGTAGATCCCCGCACAGGACTGATACAGCTCCCGGTACAATGCGTTGAGCTTCTTATCCTTGACCGTGATATACGGCGGATTCCCCACCACCACGTCATACCGCCCCTGCTCCAAAATCCCCGGGAACTCGTGCACATCCTCCGTGGCGTAAGCGAACTCCGCGAGTGGGTCCCCCGACTCCTCCCCCTCCAGCGTCAGCTCCAACTGCCGCGCCTTGATCAGCGAGTCGCCAACCGCCAACTGAATCGGCCAGTCGTACCGCCCCGCCTCCTTCAGCGTCCGTACCCCCGACACAGCCATCGCCGCCACCAACAGCCGGAAACGGGCGATCGCCACCGCGAAGGGGTTCACGTCCACCCCGTGTACGGCCCGCAGCGAGGCGGCGACCCGCTCGTGGACATCCACGCCCGGCCGACGCTCGCCCCACAGCCGTACCATCCGGCGGAACGCACCCAGGACGAAGTGGCCCGACCCACACGTCGGGTCGATCATCTTCAGTTCGGTGAAGCGCTGGCCCATCTCCCGTACCACTGGGGTCATCGTCCGGTCGAGGATGAACTCCTCTACGAACTCCGGGGTCTGCAGCAGGGCGTACTGCTTGCGGGCGGACTCCGACAGCCACTGGTAGAGGTCGCCCAGGAAGCGGGTGTCCCAGCCGTCCGTGCCGTCGTCGTTCAGCGGGTCGGTGAAATCGTGGAGGAGGGCGCCGGACTCGTCGCGGGTGCGCCAGAACTCAACCAGGGCGCGGGCGCCGTCGTGGGAGAGAGGGATCTGGTAGAGCGGATTGCGGTCGGCGTCGAAGAGGAGGCGGCCGGCCTGGCCCTCGCCCAGTTCGGCGAAGGCGTGCTCCAGCCAGCCGCGGTAGGTCGGGTCCTGGTCGTCCTCCAGATACTGGGCGTACCGGGCCTCGGCCAGCTCGCGGCGATCGGTCTCAGGGGCGGTCAGATACGGCTCGGGGATCAGCCGGTTGTCCTCGCAGAAGCGGACGAAGACCGTGCCCAGCACCCAGGCCACCGCGACCTGGTCGACCCGCTCGTCCAGCCAGGAGTTCCAGGTGGCTGCCGTCCGGCCGAGTTTCTTGGCCTGCGCGTGCTCGGCGCGTAGCTTCTCGTCGACCTCGGGCAACGCCTTGACCTGCTGCTTCAGGTCGGTGTCGGCGAGCTTGACCTGTTTGATCAGGTCGGCCCGCAGTCTCAGCACCTCGGCCTCGTTCACGACGTCTCGTCTCCCCACGCATCCTGGCCGGCACCCACCCGCGCACCGGCCTCACCGTCAACACTCACATCTGTCGTACTCGACCGGCCCGACCGGTGGGCGTTGAGCACCCACGACTGCGGCAAGACGATCCACTCACCCAGGCCCGCCTGGTACGGCACCGTGGTCGTGCCGAGCCTCGGCGGGCGGGTCGGGTCGCCCTGCGGGCACAGCAGCCACAGGCCGCGCCCGCCGTGCCGGGCTCGCTCAGCAAGCCGTTCCAGCACGCCCATCGCGTCATACCGGGCGAAAACCCCGGCGTCCGTCAGCAGCAACGGCTTGCGCGTCGACGGCGTCACGGCCGCGCCGTCCGCCGCTAGCCGGCCCGCCACCTGCGGCTCCAAGGCTCCCCACGCAGTGCGGGCGTACTCGGCGAACTTCAGCGCGCCCTTGGAGCCTGGCGGCGCGACGTCGGCCCGCAGCAGCGTCTCCCAGGTCGGTTTGGGCCGGGCGTCCACCAGCTCGTGCAGGGCGCCCAGATACAGGTCGGCCACCGAGACCTCCTCGGCGCCGAAGCGTCCCGAGGTCAGCTCCTGTACGGCCTCCCGCACCAGGTCCGTCGGCAGCGTCAGCACGCGGAAACCGTCGCGGTGCGCTGACTGCGCGAGCCGTTCCTCCGCGGTGACCGCGCCCGCGAGCTGCGGGTCGTCGGAGTAGCGGCTCACTGCGAGAGTGGCGGTGGCCTGGCGGGCGGCGCCGGAGGACAGATAGCTGGAGTCGCCCTCGACGTGCCGGGGCAGATAGCGCAGGGTCTTCGTGCCCGCACGGGTCTTCAGCTCCAGGTCGAAACCTGCGTCCCGCAGGGCGCGGGTCAGGGCGCCGCCGGTGGGCAGCGCGTGTCCGCCGCGGGCGCCGAGCAGGTCGGGGAAGCGGGCGCGGACTCGCTCGAGGACCTCGTCGCCGGTAAGGCCGGGCTGCCGGGCCTCGGCGACGCCGGGAATCCAGCGGACCAGCCCGGCCTGTGTCAGTCGCAGAGCCCGCACCAGGGGCAGGTCGCGCGGATAGATCTCCAGGCGGGGTGTGGCCGCAGCGCGGCGGGCTGCCGCCGCGGCGACTCCGACCAGCCGGCGCTCGTCCCACTGCACGGTCTCGCTCGGCGGAGCGATCGCGCGCAGCTCGTCCAGGACCGTCGTCGCGGTGGGCAGAACGTCCTGGCCCGCCAGCCGGTCGGCGACCTTGCCCAATTGCTGGGCGTAGTGCAGCAGCCCCGGCGCCGAGGGGGTGTCCGGGCCCTCGTCCGGGCCGACCTCCAACGCGAGGAGGCCCGCGCCTATGCCCTCGTCCACGGCGTCCCGGTTTGCGGCGTGCCGGAACTCGCTCGTCTCCGGCGACAGCTGCTCGACCTCGACCACGGCCCGTACCGCAGCCAGGGCGAGCGCACGGCGCTGCTCGCGATCTTGCAGCTCAGTACCGCGGCGCACGGTCAGCGCGTCCGCGATCTCCGCCGCCGATGCCACTCTGCCGAGGTCGTCCTTCAACAGCGCCATAACCTCCGCGCGCAGTGCCTGGACCGTCGGGTGCTTCTTCCAGCGGGTGCGCTGTGTCTTCAGCATCTGCGGAATCCGCCCCGCTGAGAGACCGAGCGCCGCCGCGACCTCCTTCTGCTTCGGCCACACACCGATGTCCGGCAGCAGCCCGTGCTCGTCGGGCAGCCGCAGCAGCAGCCGCACCATCTCGCACTCGTTGCGGTTGCTGCCGTCCTTGCGCAGCGCCGGCACGAAGAGGGTGGCCAGGGCGTCCAGACTGATGGTGCGCAGTGCTCGGGTGGTGACCGCGTCGCTGCTGCCCCCCTGTGCCAGCGCCACCGCGATCGCCGTCTCGGTGTCCGACAGCTCTTCACGGGCCGCCTTGCGGCCCTCGGGCGCCAGTGGCGCGGCGGGTTGCTCGGCCAGGCGCTGCCGCCACTGCTTGATGCGGCCCAGCACCTCCTTGCGCGTCTTCGCACCGAGCCCCGGCGCGTTGACCAACTGGCGCCGGCTGTGATCGAGGAGCTGACCCACCGAGGTCAGCTGCAGGCCGAAGACGAACGACTGTGCGGTCGGACTCAGTCCCGAGGCGGCGATCGGGGTATCCCGCTCCGCGCGCAGCGCCAGCTGGTCACGCTGCTCCTCAGCGCTCTCCTCCTCCGCCTCCGCGATCGCCGCGTCCGGCGCCGACTCGGACGCATCCTCGGGGACTGCGACCGGCGCTGAACCGCGGCGGGATGACGGCTTGGCCTCGTCGAGCGCCAGGAAGACCTTCTTCCAGGCGTCCCGCATCGGCTTGAGGTCGGAGAAGCGGTGGGTGGCGTCCCGGTGCAGCGCCCGCTGGAAGAAGGCGAGCAGTCCGTCGCGTACCGCGGGGTCGAACGCGTCGGCGGCGATTCTCGGATGCGGCTCCTGCTCCGGGTCGGTCTGGCGCGGCGACACCTTGCCGTCGCCCCACACAGGCAGCTCCCGGGAGGCCATCTCGTGGAGGGTGGCGGCGACCGCGTAGCGCTCGGCGTGCGCGTCGTACACTGAGCGGTCGGTGAGCGTGCCGATGAACGGGTCCAGATAGCCGTCCGTACCGGCTTCCGTCTCGGACACCGGGTGCCCGGCCAGCGAGAAGTCGATCAGCACCAGCTCGCGGGTGCGGTTCGGGCGGATCCGGATGGCGATGTTGTCCGGCTTGATGTCGCGATGCCACACCCCCTCCCCCTCCAGGAAGTCCACCGCGCCGAACAGGTAGTCGCCGTACGCCTCCAACTGGTCCACCGAAAGGCGCCCCTGCTCGCGCAACTGGCGCGCGACGGTCTCCTCGCGGCGCCGGGAGCGGGTCGCGCCGGGGGCGGGCGTCTCGCCGTCGGCGTCACGCTCATCGCCGACGTACTCCATGACCAGGGCCGTGCGTGGGCCGATGCGCAGCGGCTCCGGTTCCACCAGGCGGATGATGCGGGAGTCGGGGCGCAGGCGCCCCATGACCTCGGCCTCACGGGTCAGTACCGCACCCCGGCTGTCGGACAAGCCCACCTTCAGCACGGCCAGGGTCTTGGCCGCGCGCGTGTCCGAGGGTGCAGCGAGGTCCCGTACCAGAAAGGCACGGCTGGTGGAGCCGGTGCCCAGGCGCCGCTTGATCTCCCACCGCCCAGCCAGCACGTCCCCGGCGACGGCGTCCAGCGGGTCTTTTTCCGGCTCGTTCACCGGCTGTGGCTCCGGCTCGCGTTCGGGCGTCGCGGGTTCGGTCAGGGTCTCTTCGACGACCTCCAGCATCTCCAGGAAATCGTCCACCGACGACAGCCTGTCCGGCACCCGGTACGCGGTCGCCGCCTGCACCAGCTCGTCGATGTACTCCGAGAGGCCGTCGACCACCGCGCTGGTCCGCAGGCCCTCACCCGCCTCGAACCGCGCCCGCAGCTCGGCCTGGCTGGCAGCCGGGGCCTGCCCGGTGGCCAACAGATAGGTGAGCACGCCCAGCCCGTAGACGTCCAGGGCGACCGGGTCCGCCCTGAGCGCGGTCAGCTCCGGCGCCAGGTAGGGGTCGGCGCCCTCGGCAAGGTGCACACCGGCGCGGGACATCGTGGTGGGGGCGTGGCGTTCACCCGGCCCGCTCGCCGCGCCGGGGGCTGCTCCCCGGGCGACTCCCAACTGCCAGTCGGAGATGCGCAGATGCGGCGTCAGCCATCCCGGGTCCTCCGTGTCAGGGCCACCCCGTCGATGGCGTCCGCCCGGTGTGACATGGATGGCGCGGGCTGCCAGGGAGCGGTGGAAGATGCGGTGGCTGTGCGCCGATTTGATGGTTTCGGCGAGCTGGCGCACCATCGCCATCCGGGACAGGATGTCCAGCTTGTCGCCGTACTGCACCAGATACTCGTCCAGCCGCAGCGTCCGCGCGTCGTAGTCGAAGATCAGTGCAGGACCCGACGAGTGCCCCGACGGCGCGTACTGCTTCAGGCTCACCACACCGGGGTGCGTGAAGCGCCCCAGCACCGCTGCCTCACGCCGCGCCGCCGCCTCCACCGAGGCCCGAGCCGATGCGTCCGCGCCGCGCTCGCGCAGATACACCCGCACCCGGGCGGCCTCCGGCAGCTCGGTGTGCTGGGCGAGGTAGTCGGCCCAGGTGGGCCCCGAGTCGAACGCCTTGCGGTTCAGCCGGTACGGGCCCACGTGGTACTCGGCGTCGCTGCGGGCGACACCGACCCGCCCCAGCGCCGCCGCGATCGCCCGCGACCGCACCGCGTCGATCCGGCGACGGTCGTCGCGCGGGGGAGTGGCCAGCATGTCGACCAACTGCTGCACCGTGTACACGCCGTGCTCGTCGTGCGCGGCCAGCCGCAAGCGCAGGGAGCGGTCCGTGAAACAAACCGCCTCGGACACGTACACCCGCTCCTGCTCCTGTCTGAGCAGCGACGCCAGCTCTTTGGCCTTCTTGTTCGCCAGGTGCAGGGGGTTGCCGTGTGGGATGCGGCGTCCCCCGGGCTGCGTCTGCAGCCAGGTGCCGCCGCGCGACTCGACGGAGCCGTGCCAGTCCTTCAGCTCGATCAGATGCACACCACCGGGAGCGATCACCAGCAGGTCGACCTCGCGGACATGACCGGTGTGCGCGGTGAAGGTGAAGTTCGACCAGGCCCGCCACGGCTCGCTCCCCGGCAGCCGTTCACGAATCGCCTCCAGCCCGCGCCGCTCATGCTGGAACTCGGATTCGGTGACCGTCACCCACCGGCCGTCCCGCATGCCATCCCCGTCCTTCGTTCCGCCGTACACGATGTCCTACCTTGCCCTGCGATCACCGTTCGAGCGGTACGAGGGGTCTTGGATGCGTCGGCGGTGTGGTACCGGGAGGGACGCCCGGGCGTGTGCACGCCGACACAACCACCTCGATCGTAATCCTCGGCCGCACATCCGGAGCACCCGGCCAACAGCACTGTGTGACGCGCGGGGCGCCGAGCGTGACCGTTCATCGCCGTGGGACGGTGTGGCCTCCGGCGGTATTGGGGCGGCGAGGGTTGAAGACCCACACATCCCGGGACAGAGTGGCCCCCAACACCCTGCCTTCGGTGCGCAGCCATGGGTTGACCCTCTGGAACGGGGCAAAGTTGTCGTTGGACACGATCACCCCGCCGACCTCCTCCGCGATGCTGATGACCAAGGCGTCCCCGCGCCCCTCGGTGCCCGCCGGAGGCTGCACGACACTGTTCTCGGCGATGGCGCGCTCCACCAGTGGCCGCGAGCAGCTCGGGGCCCACCGCCGCGGCTGCCACCGCCATGGCCTCCAACTAGGGTGGTCGGCCCGAGGGCACGAAGGGCTGCGGGGGCACACCGCTTTCACCTTGTGTTCTCCGCGGTCGGGGAGCTTGGGCTCGGCGCGGCAGCACCTTGCGTACGGGGCGAACGGGGGAGCGCACGATGTCCGGAACGGAGTTGCCTGGTGCACAGGGGCAGGCGCAGCTGGGTGCGGCAGGGTCTCTTTCGTCTGCCCAGCGGAAGAAGGCGGGGATCGCCGCGTTGTTCGCCGCGCTGGCGTTGGTGTCCGGCATCGGGCTGCTCAAGACGGACTACTTCGATGTGAAGAGCGTCGTCGAGGAGGCACAGCCGGGAGTATTCACTCTGGACCGGTGCGAGCACGGCGGAGGTACCAAGCAGGGCCCCAGCACCTTCTGCTACGGAGACTTCCGCTCCAGCGACGGGGAGTTGGAGCTGACGGACGTGCCGTTGAAGGAGAGTCACGACGCCGAGGGGACGGAGGCCGGCGAGGCCTTCCCGGCACGTGCCATGCGGCCGGATGTGGGCCCCGCCGAGGTGTTCCGCACCGATGACCAAGGCGAGAGCAACTTGGCGATGCGGGGCGTCGGCGCACTGGGACTGGCGCTCCTCGGCGTGATGCTGGGCGGTTTCGCGGGGCGGACGATGATGGTGCCGGGACCGGCGCGATCCCGGCTCGGTGCCTGGCTGGGCTTCGGCACGGTGGTGTCCTTGCTGCTGTGGCTGATCGGGAGGGGTACCGGAGGCGGGTTCTGGGCCTGAGGCGCCCCGTTTCCGCTGAAGCTGACACGGCGCGGCGTCGACCTCCACGCCCCGGGCCGGCCCGAGGTGCGAAGCCGGGCAACCCGCTCGTCGACTGGGTGGGAACCGGTGGTGAGGGGCGCGCGGGCTGTCGCCCGCGGAGGTGACGCCCACGCCGGCCAGGGCGTACGCGCCGGTGGCGGCCGCGAGGCCGGGCGGCGCGTCGTACGTCACCATCCCGGACACGGCGCGCAGCATCGTGCCGAGGAAGCCGAAGCAGAGGTTCGGGAGGCGCCGCCCCGAGCTGCGTAGGTGGTGACGCGAGGGGGCACGGTCGTGCGCCGCGATTGCTGGTTGAGCCAACAAGGGGCGATTTTCGTGAACTATTCGCGGTCGCGCGTCATCTCATCTGGTGTAGCGGACCAGCGGAGTCGATCGGCGCTCCCCCGGCGAAGAGGAACTACTGAGCCGGGGAGGGCCGTTGAGGCTTGCGACCGTACGTGCCGTAGAACCGTCCCGGTATGCGAAGGAAGCAGCGCATGAGTCATGGAAGACGCCTGGCCGAGCGTGGTGGGGTTCGGCCCCGCGGAATATCGGCAGCCCGCCTCACGACCATCGGGGCCGCCCTTGTGATGGCGACCGTCGGGGGGCTGACCACCGGGGTGTTCGCCCAGCCGCAGCAGGCGAGTGCCACGGAGCAAGGTGAACAGCCGTCCGCGAAGAAGGCGGATGTGGCGGAGGACTTCAACGGGGACGGTTACGCGGACCTGGTCAGCGGCGCTCCCGGGGGGACCGTCAGCGGCAAGGCGAAGGCCGGGTATGTGGCTGTCACCTACGGTTCGGCCAAGGGTCTCGACACCTCGGACAAGCAGCTGGTGAGCCGTTCGACGAGCGGAGTGCCCGGGTCGGCCACTGCGAAGCAGGAGTTCGGGAAGTCCTTCAGCAAGGGGGACCTGGACGGTGACGGTTACGCCGACCTGGTCATCGGGTCGGCGGACGCCTCGTCCGGCAGCGTCATCCTGTGGGGTTCGGCCAAGGGGCTCACCGGCGGTACGGCCATACCCGGGTTCGGGACGACGCCGCAGATCGGCGACTTCGACGGCGACAAGAAGGCCGACCTCGCCCTGCTGGGAGACCCGGGGTCGAGCGGTGACGACCCGGTCAAGCAGCCCGCGGCCCTGTGGAAGGGGCCTGTCACCCGGTCCGGGACGCCCGCCGAGAAGCTCGACTTCCTGGACAAGTCCGAGTGGGACGACGAGAACAACAGCGCCACCTCGATCAGCGGCCCCTCGACGGCCCGTGGCGTGGCCGACGTCAACGGTGACGGCCGGCAGGACCTCATCTTCCGGCGCTACGAGGGCGACGGCGTGTACAGCAGTGACGCCCTCCTCGGCAGCCCCTCCGGCTTCACCGTGTCCACCGGTCCGGACGACGGTGGCGGGGACTTGGACGCGGGGGATGTGGACGGCGACGGCTACGACGACCTCGTGGTGAGTGGCGGCAGTGACCTGTTCGACGAGGTCACGGTCGTCTTCGGGGCGAAGGACGGCCTGTCCGACAGCCGTCGGCAGACGTTCGACCAGAGTCTCGAGGGCTTCCCCGGCGAGGCGCCCTCGGACGGCGAGATGCTCGGCTCCTGCGTCTCGGTCGCGGATGTGACCGGTGACGGCCGCGCCGAGGTCGCCCTGGGCATCCGCTGGAAGGACAGCGGGGACAAGACCGACGCGGGCGCGGTCGCCCTGCTGCACGGCTCCGAGGCGGGGGTCACCGGCCAGGGCAGCCAGCTGTTCGACCAGGACAGCCCGGGCGTGCCCGGGGTCGCCGAGGAGAACGACGAGTTCGGCGCGGCCTGTGCCCTCCTCGACGTCGACGGTGACGGACACCGCGACCTCAACGTCTCCTCGACGGAGGAGAACGACTCCTCCGGCGCGGTGTGGTCGCTCCGTGGCACGGAGACGGGCCTGACGACGGACAACGCCACCTCCTTCGGGCCGAGCGATCTCGGCGCGCCCGTGGACGGGGCACAGCTCGGAAGCTCGCTTCGCTGAACCGGTTGCGCCGGGCGGACGCCCGGCGCAACCGCCGCCACGGGTCAGACAAGCCGCGGGACGTGGTCGGCCCACGCGAGGTCGTCGGGGGGTATCAGGGTGAGGCCGGCGAGGCGGGAGGGGGTCACGCCGGAGAACGCCACCACGTCGCGGTGCAGGTGGGACTGGTCGGTGTAGCCGCAGTCGGCCGCGACCCGGGCCGCCTCCTGTCCTCGGGCCAGGAGGGTGGCGGCCCGGTCGAAGCGGACGAGGCGTACCGCGCGCTTGGGCGGGAGCCCGATCCGCGCGTGGAAACGGGACCACAGCCGCTTGCGGCTCCAGCCGAGTTCGGCGGCCAGTCCGCTGATCCGTACGCGCTGGTGGTCGGCGAGGATGCGGTCCCAGGCCCAGGCCAGTTCCGCTTCGATGGCCGGCTGCTCGGCGGACCTGCGGGCCAGGAGCGCTTCCACCAGGGCGAAGCGCTCCTCCCAGGTGGCGGCCAGGCCCAGTTGCTCGGTGAGGCGCGCTGCCTGCCGGTGGCCCCACAGGTCGGCGAGGGGCACCACGGTGCCTTCCAGGTCCGCCGGTTCCACGCCGAGCACCTCGCGGGCGATCACGGGGGAGAGGCGGACCTGCATCCACTCGACGTGTGCGGCCTGTATGCGCGCCGCGCCACCTGAGCCGAATCCGAGCCCGGTGACCAGGCTTCCGGACTGCCGCCGCCCGGTGTGGTCGTGGATGACGGGCGCACCGTCGCCGCAGGCCAGCGCCAGTGTCATGACCGGGTGCGGGTCGATCCTGTGGTCGACCGGCGCCGGGCCGCGGTCGCTGAACCCGGACAGGACGACGCCGGGCACGCGGCTGGGTCTGACGGGGCGGGCGAGGTCCCAGACGGCGTCGTTTCCGCGCGCGTGCGCGGCCGCGGCAGTTGGCACGAGCGCCATGGTACGTGGGCACTCATACGCAGGCCCCGTCACGTAGAGCCCGTCACGTGGCTCCCGTCCCGTGGATCCCGCCACGCAGGCCCGGTCACGCAGGCCCCGTCACGCAGATCCGGCCACGCAGATCCCAGTTCACGCAGGCCCCGCTGCGCAGAGCCTGGCCCGCACGCCCGTTGACGGGAACATTCCTCCAATCCCTCGGGGCGCACCGGCGCCGAGGGTGGGCGCATGCCTGTTACCCCAACCGCCCGGCCGCCGGGCGTCAGACGCCTGCTGCGCCCGTACGCGGGCGGCTTCGCCGCCGTCGTATCCCTCCAGATCATCGGCGCCGTCGCCGGTCTCCTGCCGCTGCTCGCGGTCGTCGAGCTGGGCCGGACGCTGCTGGCGCCCGGCCCCGCTTCTCCCGGGCACGTCCGCGGGGTCGTCGTCGCGGGCGCGGCCGGTCTCTTCGTGCGGCTGCTGTTCACGGCCGCGTCGTCCGGTGTCGGGCACCTGCTCGACGGCCGTGTGCAGCTGTCGCTGCGCCGGCGGCTGGCCGCGACTCTGGGGCGGGTGCCGATCGGCAGGCTGGCGCGGTGGCGCGGCGGTGAGCTGGCGAAGCTGGTCGGTGAGGACGTCAGCGCGGTGCATCCGGTGATCGCTCATACGCCCGGGGAGTTGGTGTCGGCGTTCGTGGTGCCGCTGGTCTCGCTGGCCTACCTCGTCACCGTGGACTGGCGGTTGACGCTGATCACGCTGGTTCCCGTGCTGCTGGCCGTGGCGCTGGTGCCGCTGATGATGACGCGGGAGCGGCTGCGGGAGCAGCGGGAGTACGACGCGGCCATGGGGCGGATCGCGGGCTCGGTCGTCGAGTTCGTGCAGGGCATCGCGGTGGTCAAGGCGTTCGGCGGCGCGGAGCGCGCGCATCGCGAGTTCCGCGGTGCCGTGGACGACTTCACGCGCAGCTTCTCCGCGATGGTGCGCGGCCTGTCCGGGGTCGCGGCGGGGATGCAGGTGGCGCTGTCGCCGCCGTTCGTGCTGCTGGCGGTGCTGGTCGGCGGCGCGTACCGGATCGCGCGTGGCGGCCTGGCGCCGGCCGATCTGCTGCCTTTCCTGCTGCTGGGCCTGGGGCTGACGGCTCCGGTGGCCGCGCTCGGGCACGGTTTCGACGACGTGCGGGCCGCGCGGCGTGCCCTGGGCCGGATCGGTGACGTGCTCGCCGAGCCGGCGCTGCCCGAGCCGGTGCGACCCCTCGCGCCGCGTGGGCACCGGGTGGAGCTGCGCGGGGTGCGCTTCGGGTACGAGGCCGGGCGCGAGGTCCTGCGCGGTGTGGATCTCGTGCTGGAGCCCGGCACGGTGACCGCGGTCGTCGGCCCTTCGGGGAGCGGCAAGTCGACGCTGGTGCGGCTGCTGCCCCGGTTCGTCGACCCGGACGAGGGCGCGGTGCTGCTCGGCGGCGTCGACCTGCGCGAGGTGGGCAGCCGCGAGCTGTACCGGAGGGTGTCGTTCGTCTTCCAGGACGTACGGCTGCTGCGCGCCTCGATCGCCGAGAACATCGCCCTGGCCGTACCGCACGCCGACCACGACGCCCTCGTCCGCGCCGCCCGGATGGCCGGCATCCACGACCGGATCCTCGCTCTGCCGCGCGGCTACGACGCGGTGATCGGTGAGGACGCCCGGCTGTCGGGCGGCGAGGCGCAGCGCCTCTCGCTCGCCCGCGCCCTGCTCGCCGATGCGCCCGTGCTGGTCCTCGACGAGGCGACCGCCTTCGCCGACCCGCGCACCGAGGCGACGGTACGCGAGGCGCTGGCGCTGACCCGGGGCGCGCGCACGACGCTCGTCATCGCCCACCGGATGGAGACGATCGCGGACGCCGACACCGTCGTGATGCTGCGCGACGGGGAGATCGTCGAGCGCGGAACCCCGGCGGAACTGCGCGCCGACGGCGGAGAGTTCGCCGCGTTCTGGCGGCTGCACGCCGGTGTGGCCGAGACCGATGCGACAGGAGGGCGGGAGACCCGATGATCACCATGTTGCTGCGCGTGCTCGGCCGCGAGTACGCGGGGCGGGTGCGCCGCACCGTCGCCCTCATGACCGCGACCGCCCTCGTCGAAGGGCTGTCGTACGCCCTGCTGGTCCCCGTGCTGCGGGCGCTGTTCGGCGGCTCGCCCGAGGACGCCTGGCCCTGGCTGCTCGCCTTCGGCGCCGCGGTCGCGGGCTACGCGGTGCTGCGCTACGTCAGCGACCGGTCCGGCTTCCGCGCCGGCACCACGATGCTGCACGGCATGTACGTCCGGCTCGGGGATCACCTCGCCCGGCTGCCGCTGGGCTGGTACGGGCCGGGCCGGGTCGGCGAGGTGTCCGTCCTGGCGAGCCAGGGCGTCCTGAGGGCGATGAGTGTGCTCGCGCACCTGCTGGCGCCGTTCGTCTCCGCCTGCGTGACGCCGCTGACGATCGTCGGCGTGATGCTCGCCTTCAGCTGGCAACTGGGCCTCGCAGCGCTGGCCGCCGTGCCGGTCGTCGCCGCGGTCCAGCTCCGCACGGCGCGCGCCACCACCGCCGCCGACACCGAGCGCGTCGCCCGCGAGCGCGAGGCCACAGGGCGCGTCATCGAGTACCTCCGGGCCCAGCCCGTGCTGCGGGTCGGCGGCCGCACCGCCGAGCGCTTCGGGCTGCTCGACGACGCCCTCGCCGACCAGCAGCGCGCCTCCCGCCGGGCCACGCTCTCGGCGCTGCCCGGCGTGCTGGGGCTGGCGGCCACCGTGCAGGCGGTGTTCACCGGGCTGCTCGCCCTGGGCGCCTACCTCGCTCTCGGTGGGGACCTCGGCGCGGCCGAGGTCCTGGCCGTCCTGGTGCTCGCCGCCCGCTGCGCCGACCCGCTGCTCTCGCTCGCCGAGATCGGCGGCAGCCTGCGCGCCGCCCGCGCCGAGCTGGCCCGCCTCGATCAGGTGCTGCGCACCGAGCCGCTGCCGGAGCCTGCCGCACCGCTCCGGCCGAGCGGCCACGACGTGGAGTTCGACGCCGTCACCTTCCGCCACGGCGGCCGCACCGTGACCGACGCGGTGTCGCTGTCGGTACCCCAGGGCGGGCGGCTGGCCGTCGTCGGCCCGTCGGGCGCGGGCAAGAGCACGCTGCTGCAACTGCTCGCCCGCTTCCACGACGTGGACGCCGGCGCCGTGCGGATCGGAGGCGTGGACGTGCGGGAGATGGCGACGGCGGAGCTGATGGAGCGGGTCGCCCTCGTCTCCCAGGACGTCTACCTCTTCGACGGCACCATCGAGGACAACGTGCGCCTCGGCCGTCCGGACGCGACCGGCGCCCAGGTGCGTGCCGCCGGCGCCGCGGCGCTGCTGGACGACGTGGTCGAGCGGCTGCCCGGCGGCTGGTCGGCGCGCGTCGGCGAGGGCGGCGCGCTGCTGTCCGGCGGCGAGCGGCAGCGCGTCGCGCTCGCACGGGCCCTGCTCAAGGACGCGCCCCTCGTGCTGCTGGACGAGGTGACCTCGGCTCTGGATCCGGTCAGTGAGGCCGCCGTGCACACCGGGATCGAGCGGCTGATGAAGGGCCGCACGGTGGTGATGGTCGCCCACCGGATGCGCACCGTCCGCCGCGCCGACCGGGTCGCCTTCCTGGACGGCGGCCGCGTCGTCGAGCAGGGCAGCCACGACCAGCTGCTGCGGCGGGGCGGGCGGTATGCCGAGTACTGGGACCTCACGGTGGGTGTCGCCGGGCGGTCCGTGGGGGACGGGGCTGACGCGAAGCGGTGATCAGTGGCCGGGGGCCGGCCACGGTCGGAGTGGGTTCACGCTTCCCTCCGGGAAGCGCGAGGTATGCCCCTTTTGCGCTACTGTCGATCGTATGAAGACCGTACGGCGGGTCTTGGGCCTCCTGCCTCTGTTCGGCGCGGTGGTGGCCGCGCTGCTGCTGACCGCGGCAGCCGCTGCCGGGCCGCGCGCGGTGGGCGCGGTGGGCGGGGTGGACGAGGCCGCGCAGGCGCTGCGGGACGGGCCCGTGTACGTGGACCCGCGGGCGCGGAAGGCGCTGCCGCCGTCCGACGCCGACGCGCTGGCGGACCGGATCGAGCGCGCCGACAAGCCGGTCTTCGTCGTGGTGCTGCCTGCCTCCGGGGAGTTCGACCGGGACACGCTGCTCCAGGACCTGCGGACCCGTACGGGCATCACCGGTGTGTACGCCGTCGCGCTCGGTGACCGGTTCGACGCCGGCGCGGACAGTCAGGTGATGTCCAGGGAGGCGGTGCGGAACGTGTCGGGGGCGGTCGAGCGCGCGCACTCCGGCGACCCCCGTGCGGCGGTGACGGACTTCGTCGACCAGGCGATCGAGCAGGCCGACGGTACGGCGCCCGCCTCCTGGGACGGCGGCGGCGCGGCACCGGAAGGACGCGGTAGTGGGGGCGTGGGCGCGGTCGTCACCCTCGGTGCGCTCGTTCTGCTGGCGGTGGGCGGTGCCGTGCTGGTGAGCAGGCGGGGCCGCAAGCGGCGGGAGCGCCAGGAGCGGGCCGGTCTCGAGGAGCTCCGTCCTGTCGTGGACGAGGACATCACCGCGTTCGGTGAGGAACTGGGCCGCATCGGGTTCGACCCGACGGGCCCGGACGCGGGCCCGGAGGCGCGGGAGGACTACGCCGCGGCCCTGGACGCGTACGAGGCGGCCAAGTCGGCCATGGCCACGGCGCGCCGCGCCGACGACGTGCGGGGCGTGAGCGAGGCGCTGGAGCGGGGCCGGTTCGCCCTCGCGACGCTCGACGCGCGGCTCAAGGGGGAGGAGCTGCCTCAGCGCAGGCCGCCGTGCTTCTTCGACCCCCGGCACGGGCCCTCGGTCGAGGACGTGGCCTGGACGCCGCCGGACGGAGGTAGCGAACGGACGATCCCGGTCTGCGCCGCGGACGCGACCCGGCTGGCGGACGGACTGGAGCCGTCGGCCCGGCAGGTCGGCACGCCGGAAGGACCGCGCCCTTACTGGGAGGCGGGTCCCGTGTACGCGCCCTGGGCCGCGGGTTACTTCGGCGGCGGCCTGCTCCCCGGGATGCTCATGGGCACCCTGCTGGGCAGCAGCCTCTTCGGGCCGTACGCCTACGGCGCCGACGGTTTCGGGTACGGGGACGGGGGCGACTTCACCGGCGGTGACGTCTCCGGCGGCGATTTCGACTCGCGCGACTTCGGGGGTGGCTTCGGCGACGGCGGGGGCGGCTTCGGCGGTGGGGACTTCGGCGGGGGCGGCGGCTTCTGACCGGGCCGGGTGCCGGATATCGGCCCGGCAACGGTCGGTAACGACCTGCCAACGGACCGGTGGGGTGCCGTTTGGCCGCAGGCGCACTCGGTTACCTGCATGAGTGCGCGGGGCCGAGCTCGCTCCGTGTAGGCACCGGTGGGTTGGGGAAACAGCCCCCGGTGCCGTAGCGCCTCGATGGGTGTTTTGTCCCGAAACGTGGAGGCGGTACGGGGTTGCTGCGCCCAGGGTCTGGGGGCCACCCTCGAAGGAGGCCGAACGAGACTGGAGACGGCCGAACGAGGCCGATCACGCGCCAGAACGCCACGTTGAGGACGACCACCCCTGGGGGACCGATGGGTGCGGCAGCCGGCTCTGCGAGGACGTCCGTGGACCGTGCTCGCCGCAGAGCCAGGGCCACCACGCCCTCGCGTGCCGAGGCGGTGGCGTTCCACCCGCCCGGCACGCGGCACGGCGTGGACGGTGGGACCGGTCGGAACGGCGAGTACACGAACGGCGAGTACGCGAACGGCGAGTTCGCGGAGGCGCCGAACGCTCCGGAGCGGCAGCGGGAGCAGCTGTGCGAGCAGGTCGAGGAGCTGCGCACCGAGGTGGAGCAGTTGCGGCAGGCCGCCGAGTCCCGGCCGGTCATCGATCAGGCGCGGGGCATGGTGATGGCCCTGGCGCCCTGCGACGCGCAGACGGCGTGGTGGGTGCTGGTGCAGGTCTCCCAGCGCTCCAACGTGAAGTTGCGCCGGGTGGCCCGGGCGCTGGTCGCCGGCGCGGAGGGTACGCCCGTACCCGAGCCCGTGCGCGGGGCGTTGGCCGCGGCCCTGCACCGGGTGCGTACCGACTCCCGGTGAGAGGCGCCGGGCAGGCGGCTCAGCCCTGGTGGCTGTCCTTAGGGGACGGCACGGTGTGCTGCTGCTCCGGCTGTGCGCGCTGACCCAACGGGCGCGGACGCCGGGGCCGTTCCTGTGGGCCGGCGGGAGGGGCGGCGGGAGCAGCGTCCGGGGCAGGAGAGGGAGCGGAAGCAGCAGGAGCAGGAGCAGGAGCGGGGGCAGGAGGGGTAGGGGGAGGGGTGGGGTCGGGGGCGGGTTCCTGGGGTCTGCCGGTATCGGGGTGGCGGCTGTGCACCGGGGAGAAGTCGAGCGCCTGCTCGGCCTCCTGCTGGAGGGCCTGCGCGGTTTCGCGGACCTCCGCGAGCACGTCACCGTGCTCCTCGATCAGGCTGTTGTAGATCGGTGAGGCGGGGCTGCTGTCGGCCGGCATGGACGGCTCTCCTCTCGGACTGTGGACACAGAACCGGCCACCCGCGTCGGAGCACGCGGGCGGCCAGACGCCGACGATACGCCCCTGGAACGGGGCACCTGGGCCTCTGAGCGCCTCTTGTGGCATACCTCGCAGTTGGCCGGTTCTGTACGGTGCTGCCGGAGTGCCTCAGCGGGCCGGTGTAGCGTGCAGAGCGGCGAGGACCTCCTCGTCCGTGGTCTGCGGGAAGTCGTCGTACCAGAGGCCGACGGCCTCGAAGGCGGCCGGCTGGTGCAGGCAGACCACCGTGTCGGCCTCCGAGCTGAGCGCCGTCACGGACTGGGGTGCGCCGACGGGGGCGGCCAGTACCAGGCGGGCGGGCCCCTGTCCGCGTACGCGGCGGAGCGCGGCGCGTGCGGTGACTCCCGTGGCGAGGCCGTCGTCGACGACGATCACCGCGCGGTCCGCGACGCGCGGCGCCGGGCGGTCGCCCCGGTAGAGGGCCTCGCGGCGGGTCAGTTCCGTCCGCTCGTGCGCGACCTGGGCCGACAGCCGGTCCTCGGTCAGCCCCAGCATCTCCAGTGCCGTGCGGTCGTAGACGGGCGGGTCCTCGCCGGCGAGCGCGCCGACCCCGTACTCGGGACGGCCCGGCAGTCCGATCTTGCGGGCCACGAGCACGTCGAGCGGCGCGTGCAGGGCGCGGGCCACCTCCACGGCGACGGGCACGCCCCCGCGGGGCAGTGCCAGGACCAGCGGGTCGGGCAGTTCCTCCTGCCGCCGCAGGTCGTCGAGCGAGGCGGCGAGTTCGCGGCCCGCCTGGGTGCGGTCTGCGAAACGCATCGGGGTTCCTCCCAGTTTCCGAGAGTCGGGCTGTGGCCGTGCGCACCAGCGGTGACTGTGCGCACCAGCGGCGGATGCCCGGCGGCTGTCCGCGCCTTGGGCGGCTGTCCGCACCCTGTGGGGCTGTGCGCCGCGTGGCTACTCGCCGTCTGTGGTGGGCGGGAGCGCGAACCAGCGGCTCGCCTCCCTGGCGACCTCCTCCAACGCCCCGGGTTCCTCGAACAGGTGCGTGGCCGAGGGGACGACGTGGATGCGGTGCGGGGCCCGCAGCCGGGCTGCCGCCGCCTCGTTGAGCCGCAGTACCTCCTGGTCGTTCCCGCCGACGATCAGCAGGACGGGAGCCAGCACGTCCGGCAGCGCGTCCCCTGCCAGGTCGGGACGGCCTCCGCGGGAGACCACCGCGTACACCGTGCGCCCCCGGTCGGCGGCGGCGGTCAGCGCGGCCGCCGCGCCGGTGCTCGCCCCGAACAGGCCCACCGGCAGTCCGCCGGTCAGCTCGTGCCGTTCCAGCGCGTCGATCGCCGCCACCAGGCGGCGCCCGAGCAGCGGGATGTCGAAGCGGTGTGCGGCGGTCGCCGCGTCCGTGCGCTCCTCGTCCCCGGTCAGCAGGTCGAGCAGCAGGGTGGCCAGGCCCTCCTCGCGCAGCGCGGCGGCGACCGCACGGTTGCGGGGGCTGAACCGCGAGCTGCCGCTGCCGTGGGCGAACAGCACGGTCGCGTTCGCCCGGCCGGGCACCGCGAGGTCGCCGGTGAGGAGGGCGCCGTCGCCGCTCTCGAGCGTGACGGTCCGCGTCGTCTCGGCAGCCATGCCTGATCACTTCCGTGGCTCGGCATTCCTTGTCAGGCCGCTTCCCGGGTGCCCCCGCGCGCAGGGCCCCAATCACCCGCCGCCACCTCGGACCCGGCCGTCGCTCCACGGCCCCGTGTACCCCGCCCACCCCCCGTGAGCTGGGGTTTCGCGCATATTGCTCGCGGATGACGCCCTTGTGACGGGCATGTCGCGCTGCTTACGGTCGGGCGACCGCAGGGCATCGGGGCCCGGCCGGAGGGCTGTCGGCCGCCGCATGCTCCGCCGCCTTTCGTTGCCGGGCCCCGGGGACCGTCTTCCGGCCCCGGGCGGGCCCCGCCGCTCTCGCGGCGGGCGAGAGATTGGTTTTCCATGCTGACGATCCTCGGATTCGTCATGATCGCCGTCTTCCTGGTGCTGATCATGACGAAGAAGATGTCCCCCATCGCCGCGCTGGTGCTCGTTCCCGCGCTGTTCTGCGTCCTGGTCGGCCAGGGGGCCGACCTGGGCGGTTACGTGCTCGACGGGATCGGTGACCTCGCGCCCACGGCCGCGATGCTGATGTTCGCGATCATCTACTTCGGCGTGATGATCGACGTGGGTCTCTTCGACCCGATCGTGCGGGGCATCCTGCGGTTCTGCAAGGCCGACCCCCTGCGGATCGTCGTCGGCACGGCGGTGCTCGCCGCGATCGTCTCGCTGGACGGCGACGGCTCGACGACATTCATGATCACCGTCTCGGCGATGCTGCCGCTCTACCGGCGGCTGGGGATGAGCGTGGTCGTGATGACGGGGGTCGCCGCCACGGCCAACGGCGTGATGAACACCCTGCCGTGGGGCGGCCCCACCGCGCGGGCCGCGACCGCCCTCCACCTCGACGCCGGCGACATCTTCGTCCCGATGGTGCCCGCGCTCGCCGTCGGCATGGTCTGCGTCCTCGCCCTCGCCTACGTCCTCGGCGTACGGGAACGCCGCCGCCTGGGCACCCTCTCCCTCGACGGGCCGGGCGAACGCGGTGCCGCACACGAGGACGCGCGGGAGCCGGAGACCGCGCTGGTGGGCGCGGGCACGGCTGCCGGTTCGGGCAGCGGCGGTGGCCAGGGCGGTGGCGGTGACCGCAGCCGTGGCGTCCGGGCGCGGCTCTCGCTCCGCAAGGGCGGTGCCCCGGCCGGCGGCGGCCCCGCGGCCGGCGGAAGCGCGGCGGTCGGCGGCGGGGTCGGCGACGCGGCCCCGGAGGCCGTCGGCGCGGAGTCCTCGGGTGCGGAGTCCGCCGTCCTGGACCCGGACCGCGCGTGCCTGCGCCCCCGGCTGTACTGGTTCAACGCGGCCCTCACCGTGGCGCTGCTCGCCCTGCTGATCGCCCAGGTGCTGCCGATCCCGGTGCTGTTCCTGCTGGGCGCCGCGATCGCGTTGACGGTGAACTTCCGCGAGATGGCCGAGCAGAAGGCCCGGATCGCCGCGCACGCGGAGAACGTGCTCAACGTCTCCGGCATGGTCTTCGCCGCGGCCGTCTTCACCGGCGTCCTGACCGGTACGGGCATGGTGGACGAGATGGCCCGCTCCGTGGTCGGGGCCGTCCCCGACGCGCTCGGGCCGCACATGGCGCTGGTCACGGGCGTTCTCAGCATTCCGTTCACCTATCTGATGTCGAACGACGGCTTCTATTTCGGCATCGTCCCGATCCTCTCCGAGGCGGGGGCCGCACACGGGGTGAGCTCGCTGGAGATCGCCCGTGCCTCGCTCGTCGGCCAGCCGCTGCACATGTCCAGCCCGCTGGTGCCGGCCGTGTACGTGCTGGTCGGGATGGCGAAGGTCGAGTTCGGCGAGCACACGAGGTTCACGATCAAATGGGCCGTGCTCACGTCGCTGTCCGTACTGGCGGCCGGGTTCCTGTTCGGCATCCTCTAGGGCTCCCGCGGGGCCTCCCGCCCGCGCCTCCGGTTCCCCTACTCTGCCTGGCAGGACATGAACGGAATATGTGATTCCGGTCGGCCGTGGCCGCACCCCGGCACGGAAGGCCGCACGCCGGCACGGTAGGCCGCACCCCGGCACGGAAGGCCGCACCCCGGCGCGGAAAGCCGCATACCACTACGGAAGTCATACGGCGTGACGGAGAGGAGGCGACGCCCCATGCGCATCAGGCCCCCGCGCATCAGGCCGCCGCGCCGCGTCTTCTCCCACGTGCTGACCGCACAGCTCGCCCTCGTCGTCGGGGTGACCGCGCTGGTCAGCGGGTTGTTCCTGGCGCCGCTCGGCGACCAGCTCGACCGGCAGGCGATGCGCCGCGCCCTCGCCATCGCCCAGACCACGGCTGCCAGGCCGCAGCTCGCGGCCGAGCTGGCCGCCCGAGGGGAAGCCGGGCGCGCGCCCTCCGCCGACGGGCCGCTCCAGGCCGAGGCGGAGCGCGTCCGCCGGTCCACCGGCGCCGAGTACGTCGTCGTGCTGGACCGGCGCGGCATCCGCTGGTCCCATCCCTCACCCTCACAGGTCGGGCAGCACGTCTCCACCAACCCGGGGCAGGTGCTCTCAGGTCGGGAGGTGACGCAGATCGACGAGGGCACCCTCGGCCGCTCCGCGCGCGGCAAGGCCCCGCTGCGGGACGCGGACGGGCACGTCGTCGGCGCCGTCTCCGTCGGCATCGACTACGCCAACGTCCGCGACGGGCTGCTGGCGGCCGTGCCCGGGCTGCTGACGTACGCGGGCGGTGCGCTGGCCGTCGGGGCGCTCGCCGCCTGCCTCCTCGCCCGCGGGCTGCGCCGCCGCACCCACGCGCTCGCCTTCTCCGACATCTCCGCGCTGCTGGCGGAGCGGGAAGCGATGCTGCACGGGCTGGCGGAAGGCGTCGTCGCGCTCGACGCGGACGGGCGGGTCCGGCTCGTCAACGACGAGGCACAGCGGCTGCTCGGCCTCGGCCCCGAAGCCCTCGGCCGCCCGGTCGCCGAAGCGCTCGGCGCCGCGCCGGGCGGGGCGGGCGGCGAGCCGCCCGAGCGCGGAGGCCGTACGGCGGACGTGCTGACCGGGCGGGTGACAGGGCGCGACCTGGTGACCGTCAGCGGCAACCGCGTCCTGGTCGCCAACCGGATGCCCACGGCGGACGGCGGCGCCGTCGCCACCCTCCGCGACCGCACCGAACTGCTGCGCCTCGGCCGCGAACTGGAGGGCACCCGCGGGCTCCTCGACGCGCTCCGCGCCCAGGACCACGAGCACGCCAACCGCCTGCACACCCTCCTCGGACTGCTGGAGCTGGAGCTGTACGAGGAGGCCGCGCGGTTCGTCACCGACGCGCTCGGCGTGCACCGCGCCACCGCCGAGCAGGTCACCGAGCGAGTCCACGATCCGCTGCTGTCCGCGCTGCTGGTCGGCAAGGCGGCGGTCGCCGCAGAGCGCGGCGTCGCCCTGCGCCTCGCCCCCGCCTCCCACCTCCCCGACCGGCTGATCGACCCGGGCGGCCTGGTGACCGTCGTCGGCAACCTCGTGGACAACGCGCTCGACGCGGCGTCCGGCGGGGCACAACCCGCGGTCGAGGTGGAGATGTGCGCGGAGGACCGTACGGTACTGCTGGCCGTACGGGACTCGGGGCCCGGCGTGCCTGCCGCCCGGCGGCACCTGGTGTTCGAGGAAGGCTGGTCGACGAAGGCCGCGGGCACGCACCCGCCCGATTCCGGAGCGCACCGGGGTCTCGGCCTGGCCCTGGTACGCCGGTTCGCCGAGCGGGCCGGCGGCAGCGTACGGGTCGGCGCCGCGCCCGGCGGCGGCGCCGAGTTCCGCGTCGTCCTGCCGGAGGCACTGGCCGAAGCCCTCCCGGACGACGCGGACGAGACCGACAAGGAACCGCCGCACGACGGTGGCGGCCGGCGCGACGGCCGCCCGGCGGCCGCGGGGCCGGGAGGAGCGCGGACATGACGGGTGCAGCGGGTGAGAGCGCCGACGCCGCATCCCGCAGGCGCGGCGCGGGCGAGGTCATCGACGTCCTCGTCGTGGACGACGACCCCAACGTCGCCCGCATCAACGCCGCTTACGTCGAGAAAGTGCCCGGCTTCCGCGTCAGCGGCACCGCGCACAGCGCCGCCGAGGCGCTGCTCTTCCTGCGCGGCCACCCCGTCGACCTGGTGCTGCTGGACCACTACCTGCCGGACGAGTCGGGGCTGGCGCTGCTGCACCGCCTGCACGGGACCGGCGTCGCACCGGAGGTCATCATGGTGACTGCGGCCCGCGACACGGCGACCGTCCGCGCGGCCCAGCGGCAGGGGGCGCTCCAGTACGTCGTGAAGCCGTTCACCTTCGCCCACCTGCGCGGCAAGCTCGACAGCTACGCGGCGCTGCGCCACGAGTTGGCCACCGCACCGGTGGCCGAGGCCACGCAGGAGACGGTGGACCGCATCTTCGGCGCGGCGGCCGTCCCCGGCGACGGCGCGGAAACCCTCCCCAAGGGGCATTCGGTGCTCACCGCCGACCTGGTGCGCGGCGTCGTGCACGCCGCCCGGGCGCCCCTCTCGGCGCAGGAGGTCGCCGAGCGCGCGGGCCTGAGCCGTCAGACGGCGCAGCGCTACCTGAAGCTGCTGGAGGGCGCCGGCCTGGTCCGCCGCCGCCTCAAGCACGGGGAGACGGGCCGCCCGGTCCACCTCTACCGCTGGAGCGGCCCCGCGGCCTGAGCCCAAGTCGCAGACGCCGGCGAACAGTGCCAGCCCCTCTCAGGAGGTGAGGAACATGCTCATCCGGAAGAGGACGGCACTGACGGTGGCGACAGCGGTATGCGGTGCAGGACTCGTGGCAGCGGCTCCGGCCCAAGCGGAGAGCCACTCGGCGTCCTCCCTGGGGGCAGAACTGCATCACGTCGCTGGAGCGCAAGCGAGTGGGCTCCGGCGGCTACAACTGGACCCAGGTGTCGCGCAACCACTGGATGACCAGCGTCAAGCGTGCGACCGGTTTCCACAGGAACGGCACCAACGCCGGGTCACGCGTCTGCATCGAGAACAGCGTCACCGGCAAGCGCGGCTGCGGGGCCGCCAAGTGGTGATGTCCCTCGGCGTGCCCTTCACGCACCGTTGAGACGAGTGTGGGGCGGGCACGGACGCCCGCCCCACACTCAGCTGCTCACCTCACCCGTGGCCGGCTGGTCGAGGTGCTGCGGGACGTGCACCGGATCGCGTGGGTCCGGTCCACGGACGCTCAGTGTCCGGGCAGCGCCGATACGGACACCGCGCAGCGGAAACCGCCGTGTCCCGTCGAACTGTCGGGCGCGTTCGCGGTGCGGGCGGCGACGCGGTACCGGTTGCAGTACGTGTGGTGGCACAGGTGTGAGCCGCCGCGCAGCACACGGTTGGCGCCCTCCGGCGGCCCCGCGGGGTCGGTCCGCGTCTCGGGACGGTCCGCGGCGTGCCAGTCGGCCGAGAAGCGGTCCGCGCACCACTCCCACACGTTGCCCGACGTGTTGTAGAGGCCGTACCCGTTCGCCCCGAACGCGTTCACCGGGGCCGTGCCCACGTGGCCGTCCTCCCCGGTGTTGTGCGTGGGGAAGCGGCCCCGCCAGATGTTGCAGCGGTGCCGGCCCCGGGGGGACAGTTCGTCGCCCCAGGGGAACCTCGCCTGGACGAGGCCGCCGCGCGCGGCCTTCTCCCACTCGGCCTCGGTGGGCAGCCGCTTGCCCGCCCACCGCGCGTAGGCGCTCGCGTCGTGCCACGAGACGTGGACGACGGGGTGGTGGCCGCGCTCGCCGACCGAGGAGCCGGGCCCCTCGGGCGCCCGCCAGTACGCGCCCTCCACCGCCCGCCACCAGGGGGCGCCCGGCACGGTGCCGGGCAGCACGGAAGCCTGTGCCGTGGGCGGGACGAACGGGCCGAAGACGTAGCTCCAGCCGAAGCGTTCGGCCTCCGTCCGGTACCCCGTCGCCTTGACGAAACGGGCGAACCTGGCGTTCGTCACGCAGGCCTCGTCGATGTGGAAGGCCGAGACGGTGACCTCGCGCACCGGCCCCTCACCGTCCACCGGGACGGCGTCCGCGTCGTCCCCGCCCATCAGGAACGGGCCGCCCGGGATTCGGACCATGCCGCGCAAGATGTCGGTACGGGTGCGCGCTGGGACCGCGAACTCCGCCTCCGCGACGGGGGCCGCCGTCGGCCCCGCCGCACGGTCGGGGCCGCAGCAGGCGCTCACCGCTCCCCTCCGGGAAGCGGCCGGCTCGGCGACGACGGGCGGGCGGCTGGGGGGTGCGCTCATGTCCGCATCGTCATCCGGGCGGGTGATCTGCGTCAACGCCGCGGACGGCGTCCGGCCCCGTGCTGTCCCGCCGCCCTCGGGGGCGTCCTTGGGCGAGGCGGCGCGTTCATGTCGGAAGGCGCTGTCGGTCCGCCTCAGTAGCATCCCCCGCATGGCCATCAAACTCGAGAACGTCGGCATCGCCGTGCGCGACCTCGAAGCAGCGCTCTCCTTCTTCACCGATCTCGGCCTCACGGTCCTCAGCCGCGACACGGTCAGCGGCGAGTGGACCGAGACCGCCGTCGGCCTCGACGGCAACCACGCCCGCATCGCGATGCTCCAGACTCCGGACGGCCACGGCCGCCTCGAACTCTTCGAGTACCTCCACCCCGAAGCGATCGAGACGGAGCCCACCCGCCCCCACGAGATCGGCATGCACCGCGTCGCCTTCTCGGTCGACGACCTCGACGAAGCCCTCGCGACAGCCGCGCGGCACGGATGCCATCCCCTGCGCGGGGTGGCGACCTACCAGGACCTCTACAGGCTCACCTACCTCCGGGGCCCCAGCGGCATCATCGTGATGCTCGCCGAGGAACTGAAGAAGAGCTGACGCCCCGATCGGACCGCCCACCCTCAGGACCGGGGCCGGGGCCTGTCCGGCGGGATCATGGTCTGAGCCGGAGTCGGTCCGCTGCGGTGGTGAGGGTGGCGTTCGTGAACTGATCTCCAGGTCCCGTGGCGTGCCGGCAGGCCACGCCACGGGACACTGGCGTGGCCCCGGAAGGCGGCACGGTGGCGGGGCGGCTTCGCCCCGCACGTGTCAGACGGTCGGAGCCGGAGGAGACCGCTCAGGAGTGGGAGCCCATGGCGCCCGTGGAGTTGGCCGTCTTCGACACCTTCACGAAGTAGGCCTTTCCGTCCTTGAAGCCGCTCAGCGTCTTCGACGACGACCCGCCGACAGAACCCCGACGGGAACCCCCGCAAGGCCGGTGGAGGCGGCCGGGACTCCACACACGACGAGCTTGCCCGCACCCCCCGCACACTGCACGCCCAACACTCCGGTAGTGATCACCCCGCACGCCGCCGCTGACTGGCAGGTGCTGGACGACAGCCATCGCCACCTGGCTCCGGACGTGATCCGCCGGACAGAACCTAAGCCCAGGTGCCTCCTGTGTGGTGCAGGTCCTCCAGGGCGTCGAGGACGACAGTGCGCTGATACCAGTCGAGCCAGCGGCCCGCCTGTCCCCCCATCTCGTCCAGGGCGCGTGCCTGCGTCGCGGTGAGGCCCCGCACCGGATGGGCGTGGTGCGTGGAGACCACGCCCTGGAGCTGCCCCGGGGCGGCGATCAGCGGCGTGCTGTGGCAGCCGCGGCTGCCCGCCGCCAGCAGGGCCCGCTTGGCCGACTCGCCGAGGACCGTGTCCGCCGCCACGTCCGTGACGGTGACGCGGGTGCCCTGGCGGGCGGCCACCGCGCAGGAAGTCTGCGCGCCGTCCGCGCGGGTGTGGTCGACGCGGTCGAAGAACTCCGCGAAGTCCTCGTCGAGCCCCCGGTACTTCTCCAGCCGCAGGCTGCCCGTGACCGGGTCGACGAGCCGCACATCGCCCATCGTCGCCTCGGTGATCTCCATGCTGCGGCGCAGCACCGCGCCCAGCACCTCGGAGGAGTTCGCCGACGCGGCGCGCAGCCCAGGCTCGAACGCGAGGGTGGGCGGCACCCGCCGTTCGCGACCCGGAAACCAGTCGGAGTGCGGGGAGCGGGGGCGCGGCACCGTGACCACGGCGGTCGCGAGAGTGCGCAGCCGCACGTTGAACCGCTGCGAGCTGGCCTCCATGAGCTGGAAGGCCGCACGGTCGTCCGGCAGGTGGTAGCGCTCTTCGAGTATGCCCTGGGCGCGGGAGACGAGCGGGTGCGTGCGCGCCTTCGCGCGCAGGTTGCGCACCTCCGTGCGCAACCGTTCCACGTCCGAGCGCAACCGCTCCACGTCCTGCCCTGCCGGGCCGTCCGCACCTCCGTGCACCCCGGCGACCGGCGTCACCGCCCCGGGGCCGGTGCCCACCCCGGGGCCGGTGCCGCCCCCGGGGCCGGTGCCGCCCCCGGGGCCGGTGCCGGCCTTGCTGCGGATGGTGGCCTTGCGGCCGGTGGTCTTGCGGTCTGTGTCGGCGGCGTTGCTGCGGGTGGGCTGGCCGCCCGTGCCCGCCTTGCCGGTCGTGTCGGCCTTGCCGGTCGTGCGACCGGTGCTGGTCCTGCCGGCCGGGCCCGCCGCCGCGGGGCTCACGGCGGCCCCGCCGCCCTTGTCTGCCGTGCGGGCAACGCCGGCCGTAGCGGTCGTCCTGGCCGTACCGCTCGCGCGGGCCGCGCTGTCCGCCTCGGCCCTGCGGCCCGTACGGGCTCCACCGCCGCCTGTGTCGGCCCCGCCGCCCGTGCGGGCCCCGCCGGTCGTGTCGGCCCCGCCGCCTGTCCCGGCTGCGGTGCTCGTGTCGGTCCTGCCGCCTGCTTGGGCCCCGCTGCCCGCAGGGGGCACGGCTCCCGCAGGGGCCCCGGCTGCCGCAGGGGCCACGCCGCCCGCGTGGACCATGGCGTTCGCGCCGGCCCCGCCGTCCGCTCTGGCCCCGCCGTCCGAGACGGGTGGGCCGTCCGCGTCGGCCCCGCCGTCCGAGGCGATGGTGCCGCCGGTAGCGGCCGGGCGGTCCGGGATCGCCGTGCCGTCCGTACCGGCGTCGCGGTCCGTACCGGCGCCGCCGGCCGGAGCCGTGGTGCGGTCCTGGCCGGCACCGTCGGCCGTGGCCGTGGCCGTGGCCGTGGCCGGGGCCGGCGCGTGGGGCGTGGTCGCTTGGGGGACTCCGGGGACGACGGTCACGTCGTCCCCCAGGGCGCGGCGGATCGTCTCGTCCGTGGTGGCCACCAGCAGCTCGGTCCCGTTGGCGGCCAGGTCGTGGGCGAGGGAGGTCAGGGCGGACGCCCCGGCGGCGGAGACCAGGGGCGTCAGGGTCAGGTCGATCACCACGGCCGCGGGGCCGGGGGCGGGCGGCGTGGCGGCGCTCAGCGCGGGGTGCTGGGCGTCCCGGAGGCCGCCTTCGACGCGTACCACCCATAGGCTGGCCCCGCCGGGCAGCCGTACCACTTCCGTCCGCGCCTGGTCCGGGTGCGCGGCGTCACAGGCGTCGCCCGTGCTGCTCATGTCCCGCCCTTCTTCCTCCCCGCAACATTTGCTGTACGACAACATACTCGTCGCGCGGGCCGGTCACCCACTTCGGCCCGGCGCCGGGTGAGGCACGCCTCTTGTCGGGGCCGGTGGGCCGCCCCACGGTAAGGACATGGATCTGGAACTGAGACACCTCAAGGTCGTCTCGGCCATCGCCGAGGCGGGCAGTCTGACGCGGGCGGCCACCGGGTTAGGGCTCGCCCAGCCCGCGCTGAGCGCGCAGCTCAAGCGGATGGAGCGCTCGCTCGGCGGTGCACTGTTCGTGCGCGGTCCGCACGGGGTGCGGCCCACCGAACTGGGGGAGCTGGTGCTGGAGCGGGCCCGGGTCCTGGTGCCCGCGGTGACCGAGCTCCAGGCCAGTGCGCGCAGGTTCAGCCGCGAGCGGGCCGGCGGCCAGTGCGGTCCCGCCCGCTTCCGGCTCGGCGGCACCCATGGGCCGCTGCTCGGCGGGCTGGTGGACCGGCTGGCCGACGCCTATCCGAACGCGTCGGTGACGACGTTCACCTCGTGGTCGGCCATCGAGCTGGCGGGCCTGCTCACCGAGGGGCGGATCGACTACGCCCTCACGGGGGCGTGCGGCCAGAGCCCGCCGCCGTTCACCGCGGCGGGCGCGGACGTGGCCTGGCGCGAGGTGGCCGTCGACCCGGTGTTCGTGATGCTGCCCGAGGCGGACCCCCTGGCGGTCCGCGACGAGGTGCCGCTCGCCGAGCTGGCCGGGGCGCGCTGGACGAACGTGCCCGGCGACGGCTGTTTCGCCGAGTGCTTCGCCGCCGCCTGCGCGCGCGCCGGGTTCACGCCGCAGGCGGTGTACGAGACGGACACCGCCTCGTGCGTGCACCTGGTGCAGGTGGGGCGGGCGGTGGGCCTGTGCAGGGCGACGTTCCCGCCGACACCGGGCCTGGTGACCCGCCCGCTGGCGGGAGCGCCGCTGCTGTGGCGGCACCTGCTCGGCTGGCATCCGGACGCGTCCGCCGCCGACGCGGCGGACGCCACGCTGGCGCACGCCCGCGCCGCGCACCGCGACGCCGCCGAGCTGAGCCCGAGCTACGCCCGCTGGCGCCGTGCCCGCCGCACCTCCGCGCTCCCGTGACGGCCCACGGCCCGAACCGACTCCCTCTTTCCCGATCCCTCTGGCACCTCTGACCCCAGCCGTGCATCGACCTGAGCCCAGCTGTGCAGAAGTGACGGAGCCGCTCCGTGCGGCACGTACGCGTCAGGCCCCTTCGACTCCGTACTGGACAGCGCTGGACATACCACTCACAGCACGGCAGCAAAGAAGTACCCATGCAACTCTGGCACTTCGCGCTTGCCCGGGGCATGATCCTCTCTGACAACCCGGCGGCTCGCCGCTCGGGAAGCCCGTGAGTGAAGAGAGTGGGGGGCGTATGTCCCGTATCAAGCGCGTTCTGACCGTGACGGTCGGTGCTGCCGCCTGTGTCGCCCTGGCGCAGGCCCCGGCGAACGCCGTCGGGTCCTGGCACATCGCCGACGCGTCGAACGGTCGCGGAACCGGGGCGTTCAACAGCGGCGACAACAACAAGTTCCGGATCGCGGACACCAAGGCGGACGGCTACGGCATGGTGCTCCGCATCAAGTTCCCCGGCCGCTCCGAGATCACGACGTGCGACGACCGGAACGGCGCGAACAACGGGTTCGAGTACTGCAGGATCAGCAACATCCCGCACCACTCCGAGGTGCAGATCAAGGCCTGTGCCAAGGACTTCAGCGGCAAGCTCCCGGGGTGGATCGACTGCTCTTACTGGATCAAGGACTACACCAGCTGAGAGGCGGGAGGGCGGGTGGCGGTACCGCACGCGAGGGTTCCCCCACCCGCCCGCGCAACGCCCAGGGCTGCCGCGCCCGACGGTTTACAGCAGGCGGGGCGGCGGCCGCGGACGGCGGCTGCGGACGGCGGCTGCGGACGGGCTGCCGCGCCCATGAGGCGGCGCGGGAAGGGGCCGTGGCCATAACGCCGTGGGAGGGGGGAGGTCGGGAGGTCCGGGACGGCCGGGAGCCGACCTACGGTGTCGCCACACGCCCCCGGCCCCTGGGCCTACTACGGGGGCATCCCCACTCCGAGGAGAACTCCATGGCTCTGCCCGCGAGTTCCAATCCCGCCCCCACCCCTCCCAGACCGAGTCCCGTACGCCGCCGGGCCGCCGCAGCGGCCGCCGCCACACTGGCGACCGCCGGTCTCGTGCTGGCCGGACTCACCGGCCCCGCCCAGGCCAGGCCCGCCGACGACGGCCCCGCCTCCGCCGCCCGCGCCGCCTCCGCCACATCCGCCGCCTCCGATCCCGACCCCGACCTCGTCGAGGCGATGACCCGCGACCTCGGGCTGACCACGGCGCAGGCCGAGAAGCGGCTGGCCAACGAGGCCGACGCCGCCGACACCGTGGCCGCGCTGCGCACCGCGCTGGGTGACAGCTACGCCGGTGCGCACGTCAGCGGGAAGACCGCCGCACGGCTGACCGTCGCCACGACCGACGCGCAGGAGCGCGCCCGCATCACCGCGGCAGGGGCCACCCCGCGCCTCGTCGACCGCGACCTGGGCGCGCTCGACCGCGTGCAGAAGGCGCTCGACCGTGCCGCGGGGCGCGCGGCCCCCGAGGGGGTGCCCGTGTGGTACGTCGACACCCGGCACAACGACGTCGTGGTCGAGGCGGCGGACCAGGACGCCGCGCGGGCGTTCCTCGCGCGGGCGGGCGTGCGCGAGGACGCGGTGACGGTCCGGCACACCGACGCCGAGCCCCGCACGTTCGCTGACCTGCGCGGCGGTGACGCGTACTACATGAACGGCAGCGGCCGCTGCTCCATCGGCTTCTCCGTCACCCGGGCGGTGGCCAGGCCGGCTTCGTGACGGCCGGCCACTGCGGCACCCCTGGCACGCCGACCTCCGGCTACAACCAGCAGGCACAGGGCAGTTTCCAGGGCTCCACGTTCCCGGGCCGCGACTACGCCTGGGTCGCCACCAACGGCAACTGGACGCCGCGCCCGCTCGTCAACGGCTACGGCAACGGCGACGTGACCGTGGCCGGTTCGACGCAGGCTCCGGTGGGCGCTTCCGTGTGCCGCTCGGGGTCGACGACCGGCTGGCACTGCGGCACCGTCCAGCAGCACAACACCAGCGTGACGTACCCGCAGGGCACCGTCTCCGGCGTGACGCGGACGAACGTGTGCGCGGAGCCGGGCGACTCGGGCGGCTCGTTCATCTCCGGCGACCAGGCCCAGGGCACGACCTCGGGCGGCTCGGGGAACTGCACCAGCGGCGGCACGACGTTCTTCTTCCCCGTCAACCCGGCCCTCCAGGCCTACGGCCTCACTCTGGTCACCAGCGGTGGCGGCGGCCCGACCGACCCTCCGACGGACCCGCCGGCCGAGGGAACCTGGGCGATCGGCACCCAGTACCAGGTCGGTGACCAGGTCACCTACAACGGTGTCACCTACCGCTGCGTCCAGGCGCACACCGCGCAGCCGGGCTGGAACCCGCTGGACGCGCCCTCCCTGTGGGCCCGCGCCTGACGGAGTGACCGGCCGCAGCTCCTGGCCGACCGCCTCCCCGTTGTCTTCGTGGTCTCGCCAAAGAGCCGCCGGCCTCCGGGCCCGGCCCGCACACAGCCCGGCCGTGGAGACGCCTTCGCGTCTCGCGGCCGGGCTGACAGGGCTGACAGGGCCGCTGACAGGGCCGATTCGCTGTTCTCGTCGAGGTCGCGCGGTGCGGCGCGTGCGGCCGGGTTCCCGCTGCCGCTCGCGCGCGTGCCGTGGAGGCCGTCAGCCCCACGGCACGCTCAGCGTGCGAACCGGCGGGCGATGCCCAGCGTGCCGAAGTCGACCGTGGCGCCTGTGCGGCGGGCGCGAACGAGGACGCCGGCGGTCCGGACGCTGATCATGCCCAGAACCATCAGGACGAACGCGGTGCCGTAGGTGGCGGCCGGGACGTGATGCCGCGCGGAGAACGAGACCAGGGCGTGGGTGAACCAGTGGGTCGAGCCGTAGGCGAACAGCATGCGCAGGGCCATGGCGACCGTCCACAGTGCGGCGTAGGGCCAGCCCGCGACGGTGACCAGGCGGGAGTCGGCCGGGTCGCGGCGGACCTCGATCAGGGCGAGTGAAGCGGCACCGAACAGCAGCCCGAGCGCGAGTCCGGCCGCCTCGATCAGGTGGGCCGTGTCCCCGGCCGGTATCTCCTTGAGGTACTTGAACCCCACGCCCGCGACGACCGCGACGGGCAGCAGCAGCCGCCTGGCGTCCGGACGCCGCGTACCGAGCTGAGTGGCGAGGATCGCGACGAACACGCCGGTGTAGAGCAGGTAATCGCTGAGGCTCATGGTGCTTCTCCAATGGGTTCCGGGCTCGCAGCCCCTGTCGACCTCCGCCAAGGTGCATCCCCAGAGATGAATCTGTCAAGATGCATCTGGGGAGATGCATATATGGAGATGTACTTTGGAGGGATGGAGATGAGCGACCTGTACCAACTCGGCCGCCGCCTGGCCGAGATCGCCCTCGAAGGCATGGGCGCGCACGCGCTCAACCTCGCGCCCGGCGAGTTCCTGGTCCTCCAGGACCTCTTCCTGCATCGCCGCAGCACCGTCGGCGACATCGCCAAGCGGACAGGACTGGCACAGAGCCGCGTCTCCACCAGCGTGCGCGCCCTGGCCACCCGCGACTGGGTCACCACCGCGGCCGATCCCGCCGACGGCCGCAAAACCCTGGTCGACCTCACCGAGGCCATCCGCGCCGCCAGCGAGCAGCGGCGCGCCGCCCACGCCGACAACGCGCTGACCACCGCGCTGGCCGGCGTCGACGAGGAGGAGCGCGACGCCCTCCTGTCCGCGCTCGCCCGCCTCCATCACCTCCTCGTCACCGACCACCCGCCGCGCCGGTTCCCCCACACGGCGACACCCCCGGCAGGTCAGTAGTCCCCGGAAGCGCCTTCGCCCGGCCGCACCCCGCACGCGCCCGCACGCGCCCCTATCGAGTGGCGCGGCGCGCTGACGCCCGCGGCGGGACCCCGCTCCACCGCCGCCGTGCCCCCCGGCGGCAGAATTGAGCGGTGAACGGGAGACGACAGCTCGGGCGAGAGGGGCAGCGCGTGCCGGAGGACGCCGCACCCGGCGAGAGAGCGGACGCGAACGGAGGAAGGGCGGCCGAGCGGGGCCGCCGGACGGGAGGGGCCCCGCGGCTCGCGGAGCCGGAGAACGACGGCGAGGTGACCGAGAGCGCAGCGGGCTCAGCGGGCGCAGCGGGCGCAGCGGACTCAGCGGGCGCAGAAAGTTCCGAGGGGGACGTCGTCGCCAGGGTCCTGGGCCAGTGGCAGCGGGTGCTCCCGGATCTCGACACCGAGCCGATCGGCGTCATCGGGCGTCTGACCAGGTGCGCGGCGCTGCTGCGGCAGGCGTCCGACGCGCCGCTGGCGCACGAGGGGTTCTCACGCCCCGAGTTCGACATCCTCAGCGCCCTGCGCCGTGAGGACCGCGAGCTGAGCTTCGGCCGGCTCGCCAGGGAGACGTACGCCTCGGGCACGGCCGTCACCAAGCGGGTGCGCACGCTGGAGGAGAAAGGCCTGGTCGTACGGCGTCCGGACGCCCGCGACCGACGCGTGGCCCACCTGTCGCTCACCGACGGCGGCCGGCAGCTGGTGGACCGGATCATGCCCGAGCAGGTCGCTTACGAGCGGTCGCTGCTCGCGGGGCTCGGCGGCGAGCGGCGCGAGCAGCTCTCCGAGGTGCTGGGCGAACTGCTGCACCTGCTGGAGGGCCGGGAGGGGGTCCGCGAGAGCGGCTGAGGCCGAGCGGGGCGCGGGCCGGGGCTCAACGGGAGGCCGCGCCTCTCACCTGGAGGGTCTCCAGCAGTCTGCCGGTCGCCTCGGTGATCTGCTCGACGGCCAGGTCGAAGGCCGCCTGGTTGCGCGCGGCGGGCGCCCGGAAGCCGGACACCTTGCGTACGTACTGGAGCGCGGCTGCCCGGACGTCCTCGTCGGTGACGGCTTCGGCGTAGGGGGGACGTAGCGTCCTGATGTTCCTGCACATACTGCCGACGGTACGTTCCGTCCGGCTGTTACTCGCCTGTTCGGGTGATGCGCGTTACGCTGAAAAAGTCGTGACGTGGGAATACGTCGCTCTGTTCCCGGAAGGGAGGGCGGGCCATGCAGACCACGACGGGACTGCTCGCCGAGCTGACCTCCGACCAGCGCGAGCGGGTGCGCTCCCTTGGCCACGAAGTGCACTTCGAAGCCGGAGAGCAGATCTTCGAAGAGGGCACCAGGGCCGACCGCTTCTGGATCCTGCACACCGGCTCCGCGACACTCGCCATGCACATACCAGGACATCGGGACGTGGCCATCGACCATGTCCGCCACGGAGAGCTGCTCGGCTGGTCCTGGATGTTCCAGCCGTACGTGTGGTCGCTGGGCGCCCAGGCGGACAGCCCCGTACGCGCGCTCGAATTCGACGCGCAGTCGGTGCGGCTGCTGTGCGAGGAGGACAAGGACCTGGGCTTGGCGATGACGCGCTCCATCGCGGCGGTCATGGGCGACCGCCTCCAGCGCTCCCGATCCCGCCTGGTCGATCTCTTCGGCCCCTACGCCCCCAGAGACCGGGCCGCCGGGGCCATCTGAGCCCCGGCACAGCGGGCGCGCTCCGGGTGCCCGGGGCTCACCCCGCCTCCTGGCCCGGTACGGGCACCGCGTCGGCCGCCGCCCCGCTCTCGGGCGCTCCGATGACCTCCCGGTCGCCCGACAGCGGGTGATGGCCCGACAGCGCGTCGCGCGCGGCGCCCGCCGTGGCCGCGCCCTGTGCCGCCTCGTCCGCCGCGGGGCTCGGCGCGAGACGCCCGGCCATCAGGGCCGCCAGCCCGTTCACCGAGGTCAGCTCCGGCTCCTGGGCGAGTTGCACGCCCATCCCCGTGTGCTCCCGCAGCTGGTCGGCCAGGCCCGGCAGGACGGCGCTGCCGCCGGTGAGGACCATGCCGCGGTCTGCCAGGTCGGCCACCAGGTCGGGCGGGCAGCGGTGCAGGACGGCGCGGATGGTGTCCAGCAGCCCGGTGAGCGGGGTCTGGATGGCGCTGCGCACCTCTTCGGGGTCGATGGTGACGGTGCGGGCCAGGCCCGACACCACGTCGCGGCCCTGGACCTCGATCAACCCAGTGTAGACGCCGTTGCCGACGCCGCCGCTGCCGAGCAGCGCCAGATGCAGCGGACGCACCTCCTGGCTGGGCAGCAGCAGCTCGTGCCGGTTGCGCAGGTACTGCACCACGGCGTGGTGGATGGTGTCCCCGCCCAGGCCCACCGTCCCCGCCGCGACGATCGCGCCCACGGAGACGACCGCCACCTGCGTGGTGGTCGTGCCGCACACCAGCACCATGGCCGCCTCGGGCTGGGCGACCGGCAGGCCCGCGCCGATCGCCGCCGCGATGGGCGCCTCCACCAGCTCGACGCGGCGTGCGCCCACCCCGGTCAGGGTCTCCACGGCGGCCCGGCAGGCCAGCGGGTCGGCGTCGTGCGGGATGGTGGCCGCCGCGTGGGCCATCACCCTGCGCCGTCTGACCCGGCGCAGCCTCTCGCCGATGAGGGAGCGCACCATCCGGCGCGCCATGTCGATATCGCGTACGGTGCCGCCGGCCACGGGCCGGACGACCCGGATGTGCTGCGGGGTGCGCCCGTCCATCCGCTCGGCCGCGTCGCCGACCGCGATCAGCGCGCCCGAGGAGGTGTTCACGGCGACGACCGAGGGCTGGTCGACGATCAGCCCCGTCCCCTTGGCGTAGACGCGGGTCCTGGCGGCGCCCAGGTCGACGGCGACGGAGCAGCGGGTCAGGGCCTCCAGGCTGGAGCAGCTCATGGCGCTCGTGTCCTTCCGGGATTCGTGCGGCGGTCGGCCGGCCGGCGTCGAGGAGGGGCCGCCCCGCGGGGCGGGCCGTTCTCTCACCCTGTGCCGCCCCCTTCACCGCCGCCCGCCGAGCGCGCCCGCCCGGGTGAGGGCCGCTCCGGCGAACGCGCCCGCCCCGCTCAGGCCCGCCCGCACTCACGCGAGCGCGCTCGCCCCGCTCAGGCCCCGCACTCACGCGAGCGCGCTCGCCCCGGCTCGCGCCCCGCTCACGCGAGCGCGCCCACCTCGGCTCCACCGCCGCTCCGGCCGCCGGCGGAACCCCTGGCCGCCGCCCCGCCGTTCCCGTCGCCCGCCCCCTCACCGCCGCCGGCACCGGTCCGGCTGTCGGCCCCGGTCCGGCTGTCGGCACCGGCCCCGTCGTCGGTGCCGGACTCGCTGAACTGGGTGCGGTAGAGCTGTTCGTAGCGGCCACCCGCGGCCAGCAGCTCCTCGTGGGTGCCCCGCTCGACCACCCGGCCCGCCTCCAGGACGAGGATCTGGTCGGCGGCCCGCACGGTGGACAGCCGGTGGGCGATGACCAGCGAGGTGCGGGAGGCCAGCGCCTCGCCGAGGGCCTCTTGGACGGCCGCCTCCGAGGTGGAGTCCAGGTGTGCCGTCGCCTCGTCGAGTACGACGACCTGGGGCCGGGCCAGCAGCAGCCGGGCGATGGTCAGGCGCTGCCGTTCGCCGCCGGAGAGCCGGTAGCCGCGCTCACCGACCAGGGTGTCCAGGCCGTCGGGCAGTGAGCCGATCAGTGCGTCCAGGCGGGCGCGGCGCAGCGCGGACCACAGTTCCTCGTCGGTGGCGTCGGGGCGGGGGAGCAGCAGGTTGGCGCGGACGGTGTCGTGGAAGAGGTGGCCGTCCTGGGTGACCATGCCGAGTGTGGCCCGCAGGGACGCGGCGCTCAGGTCGCGCACGTCCTTGCCCCCGAGCCGGACGGCGCCGCTGTCCACGTCGTAGAGGCGGGGGGCCAGCGAGGCGAGCGTGGACTTGCCCGCTCCGGAGGAGCCCACCAGGGCGATCATCTGCCCGGGTTCGGCCCGGAAGGAGATGCCGTGCAGCACCTCCTCGCCGCCACGGGTGTCGAGGGTGGCGACCTCCTCCAGGGAGGCGAGGGAGACCTTGTCGGCGGAGGGGTAGCTGAAGTGGACGTCGTCGAACTCGACGGAGGCCGGCTCGCCTGGCAGGTCCTCGGCGCCCTCCTTCTCCTCGATCAGGGGCTTGAGGTCGAGCACCTCGAACACGCGCTGGAAGCTGACGAGCGCGCTCATCACCTCCACGCGGGCGCTGGCCAGCGCGGTCAGCGGGGCGTACAGGCGGGTCAGCAGCAGGGCGAGGGAGACGACGGCGCCGGGGTCGAGGCTGCCGCGCAGCGCGTAGGTGCCGCCGAGCCCGTAGACGAGGGCGAGCGCGAGGGCCGCCACGAGGGTCAGCGCGGTGAAGAAGATCTCCTGCACCATGGCGGTGCGCACGCCGATGTCCCTCACGCGCCCCGCCCGCTGGGCGAACGCGGCCGACTCCTCCCCGGGCCGCCCGAACAGTTTGACGAGGGTGGCGCCCGGCGCGGAGAAGCGCTCGGTCATCTGGGTGCTCATCACCGCGTTGTGGTTGGCCCGCTCCCGCTCCAGCCGGGCGAGCCGGGCTCCCATCCGCCGGGCGGGCAGGACGAAGACCGGCAGCAGGGCGAGGGTGAGGAGGGTGATCTGCCAGGAGAGGTTGAGCATCACCACGAGGGTCAGCAGCAGGGTGACGAGGTTGCTGAAGACTCCGGAGAGGGTGGAGGAGAAGGCGCGCTGCGCACCGATGACGTCATTGTTGAGTCGGCTGACCAGGGCACCTGTACGAGTGCGGGTGAAGAAGGCCACCGGCATGCGCTGCACGTGGTCGTAGACGGCGGTACGCAGATCGAGGATGAGGCCTTCACCGATTCGTGCGGACAGCCAGCGGGTCAGAATGCCGACCCCCGCCTCCGCCAGGGCGATGGCCGCGATCAGCCCCGCGAGGACGAGCACGGTGGAGGTGCTCTCGTGCCGGTCGATGGCGTTCATCACCCGGCCGGCGAGCAGCGGTGTGGCCACGGTGACGACCGCGAGCACGCTGCTGAGCAGCAGGAAAGCTACCAGTTTACGGTGGTGGCGGTGTGCGAAGCGGACGATGCGGCGGACCGTCGCGGCGGAGAACGGGTGCTGGTCCTGGTGGGCGTGGCGCGAGTTGTAGAGCGCGTTCCACGCGGTCATCTCCATGCTCATGGGGCGAAGCTAGGACTTGAAGTGAAGTGCAAGTCAAGGGTCTGACCCGCTGTGATGAGGTTGCGACCGCGGGTCGTGCACGTGCATCGGCACATGCATCGGTACGTGAACGCAGTTATGATCCCGGGGAGTTGGCAGTCGGCACTGACCTGCTGTTCAACCTGCACGGCCCACCGGACGAGTCCAGGAGACCCCAGTGCCTCACGCGTACAACGGCATGGCCGCCAAGGACCTCCAGGGGGTCGTGTGGCGGAAGAGCCGGTTCAGCAATTCGCAGGGAACATGTGTGGAACTCGCGAAGCTGCCCGACGGCGACATCGCCATGCGCAACTCGCGCTTCCCTGAAGGCCCCGCGCTCGTCTACACGCCGGCGGAGGTCGAGGCGATGATCCTCGGCGTCAAGGCCGGGGAGTTCGACGATCTGTTGCGTCCATGACACTCCGGGCGCCCGCGAGAGTGCCGGCGCCCCCGTTCACCCGGAAGAGGGCCCACACGATCTTCCCGGCCAGTGGGCCCGGCAGCGGGTGCCATCCCCAGGTGTCGCTGAAGGAGTCGACCAGGCACAGACCCCGGCCCGACTCCGCCGTGATGCCGAGCGCCTCGGCCTCCCCGTAGGGATCCAAGGCGCTCGACGCGTCCCACGCGTCCTCGGCATCCACGACGCCCCCGTGTCCCCCGTTGCCCCCGTGTCCCCCGCTACCCCCGTGGCCCCCGTGGTCAGGAAGCCCGTGGTCGGGCACTCCGGCCAGTCCGCCGAAGCCCCCGTGGGCCGCCGCCCGTGCGGCCCGCACGGCCGACACGTCGGGCGGTTGGTCGCTGGGATCGCGTACGGCACAGACCAGTCGGGCGGACCAGCAGGTCAGATGGAGTCTCACCTGCCGGCCGCCCTCGTCCCCCGACGCCGCCCCGTGATCGGCGCCGGGGGTCAGGCCGTGCCGCATGGCATTGGTCACCAATTCGGTGACCACCAGCGCCACGTCATCGAACTCTTCGGTCAGGCCCCAGCGCCGCAGTGTCCTGCGGGTGAAGTCCCGCGCGCCGGAGACGGATCGGTGGTGCGCGGGGAGCGCGCAGGAGACCGAACCGGAAACCGAGCCGGCATCCGGTGTGGGGAGCCCCTCCCCTAAGGGCTCCAGCACCGTCGATCCTTCGGTCCCGTGCAACGGCCACTCCTGGCTGTCTGCGGCAGCGGCGATCCTGTGCGGATCCTGTCGGACGTGCTTCCCCGCTGGTGCGGGCGTCACGGCGCACCCGGAGGCCAACTCCCCGGCCGACGGGTCCACTTGTGCCTCCCCCATGGTTCCCAATGCTCACGGCAGATGCAAGGGCAGATGCACGTGCACGCGTTACTTTCCTTCGTGTGTAATCGGGTGCGCACTCAACGAAGCGCGGAGATGGCACACTTCCCCTCGAGCAGGGGTGGAGGGCTGATCGGAATGGCAACACAACCGGCACAGAGCAGCACCGCGGTACCGAAAGGGGCGGGCGGAGCCAGCGGTTCCATGGTGCGCCGCATCCTGCTCGGCTCCCAGCTGAGGCGATTGCGGGAGGCGCGCGGCATCACCCGCGAGGCCGCCGGCTACTCGATCCGGGCCTCCGAGTCGAAGATCAGCCGCATGGAGCTGGGCCGCGTCAGCTTCAAGGCCCGCGACGTGGAGGACCTCCTCACGCTCTACGGCGTCACCGACGATACCGAGCGCGAACCCCTGCTCTCGCTCGCCCGGGACTCCAGCATCGCGGGCTGGTGGCACAACTACAGCGACGTGCTGCCCGCCTGGTTCCAGACCTACGTGGGCCTGGAGGGAGCCGCCTCCCAGATCAGCACCTACGAGGTGCAGTTCGTCCACGGCCTCCTGCAGACCGACGCGTACGCGCACGCCGTGGTCAGCGCCGGGCACCGCACCCCCCTGGCCGACGACGAGGTCGCCCGCCGCGTCGCGCTCCGCCTGGAACGCCAGAAGCTGCTGCAGGGAGAGCACGCACCCCACCTGCTCTGCGTCCTCGACGAGGCCGCGCTGCGCCGCCCCTTCGGCAGTGCGGCCGTCATGGACGCCCAGCTGCTCCACCTCGCCGAGGTCTCCGAGGCGCCCAACATCTCCCTGTACGTCGTCCCGTTCGAACTCGGCGGCCACGCCGCGGAGAGCGGCGCCTTCACGCTGCTGCGCTTCCCCGAGTCGGACCTCAACGACATCGTCTACCTCGAACAGCTGACCAGCGCGCTGTATCTGGACAAGCGTGACGAGGTGGCACAGTACGACCAGGTGCTGCGACGTCTGGTGGAAATCGGCCTTTCTCCCGAACACACCCGGGATCACCTTCACCGAATCCGCCAACTGCTGTGATCGCCCGGTACGATGACCAGCCAGCAGCACCTCCTTCAACCCCACGAAGGAACGGCATGTCCTACTTCACGGATCTGGCCCTCCAGTGCATAGACGGCCAGTGGCGTCCCGGCACGGGTTCCTGGGACATCATCGACTTCAACCCCTACAACGGGGAGAAGCTCGCCTCCATCACCGTCGCCACCCGCGACGAGGTGGACGAGGGGTACCGCGCCGCGGAACGGGCCCAGCGTGAGTGGGCGGCCACCAACCCGTACGCGCGCAGACGCGTCTTCGAGCGGGCGATCCGGGTGATCGAGGAGCAGGAGAGCGCGATCACGGAGGCCATCGTCGCCGAGCTGGGCGGCACCCGGCTCAAGGCGGCCTTCGAGATCCACATGGTCAAGGAGTTCTTCCGCGAGGCGCTCCAGCTCGCGCTGACCCCGAGCGCCCAGATCCTGCCGTCCTCCGTGCAGGGCAAGGAGAACCGCGTCCACCGCGACCCGGTGGGTGTCGTCGGCATCATCTCGCCGTTCAACTACCCCTTCCTGCTGGCGGTCAAGTCGGCCGCGCCCGCGCTCGCGCTGGGCAACGCCGTCGTCCTCAAGCCCCACCAGTCCACGCCCATCTGCGGCGGCACCCTGGTGGCCAAGGTCCTCCAGGACGCCGGACTGCCGCCGGGGCTGGTGAACGTCGTCATCACCGACAGCGCGGAGATCGGCGACACGCTCATCGAGCACCCGGTGCCCAAGGTCATCTCCTTCACCGGGTCCGACCGGGTGGGCCGCCACGTCTCCACCGTCGCGGGCCGCACCTTCAAACGCGTCATCCTGCAACTGGGTTCCAACAGCGGCCTGGTGGTGCTGGACGACGCCGACGTGGACTACGCCGTCGACGCCGCCGTCTACAGCCGCTTCGTCAACCAGGGCCAGCTGTGCATGGCGGCCAACCGGATCATCGTCGACCGGCGCCTGGAGCCTCAGTTCACGCCCAAGTTCGTCGAGCGCGTCCGCCGGCTCGTCGTCGGCGACCCGGCGGACCCCGCCACCCACATCGGCCCGCTCATCAACTCCCGGCAGGCCGAACGCGTGACCGCCATCGTCGAGCAGGCGCTCGCCGAGGGCGCCACCGCGCTGCTGCACGGCGCCGTCGACGGCAACCTCGTCTCGCCCAGCGTGCTCACCGACCTGCCGGTGGCCTCGCCGCTGCTGCACGAGGAGATCTTCGGCCCCGTCGCCCTGATCGTCCCCGTGGACGGGGACGAGGAGGCCGTGCACGTCGCCAACGACACCCCCTACGGGCTCGCGGGCGCCGTGCACAGCTCCGACATCGAGCGCGGGATCGCGGTGGCCCGGCGGATCGACGCGGGCATGGTCCACGTCAACGACTCCACGGTCGCCGACGAGCCCACCGTGCCCTACGGCGGCGAGAAGCTCTCCGGGCTCGGGCGCCTGAACGGTCCCCAGGTGGTGGAGGCGTTCACCACCACCCGCTGGCTGTCCATCCAGCGGGAACGCAGCGAGTTCCCGTTCTGACGCCGTACCCGCACCGCCCGTGCCCCCGCCACCGCCGAGGGCACGGGCGGCCGGTCTTCGAGGCCGGGGTGATGCCCGAGCCCGACTGGTCCGCCTGGCGGTCCGCGGAGTAACCTCCGTAACCGGGCAACTGGTCAAACTTGACCAGGGTTGCGCGCAGGCGAAGGACTCAATCACGCAGGGGAAGCGATGTCGGCGATCCGGCTGCTGGTGCTGGGAGACGTGCGCCTGCGCGGACGGGCACACGGCTACCAGGTCCGAGGCGACCTGGAGTACTGGGGCGCGCACGAGTGGTCGAGCGCCAAGCCCGGCTCGATCTACCACGCGCTCAAACAGCTGGCCAAGCAGGACCTGCTGCGCGCGCACGACATCGCCCCCAGCACGGCGGGCGGCCCCCCGCGCACCGAGTACGAGATCACCGCGGCAGGTGAGACGGAGTTCTTCCGGATGCTGCGGTACGCGCTGACCGCCACCCGGGAGAAACAGGAACTGCTGACCTCCGCCATCGGCTTCCTCGTCGACCTTGCGCGCGGCGAAGCCATCGACCTGCTCACACAGCGCGTCGCCGCGCTGGAGAGCTGGCGGGACGAGGTGACCGCGAGCTGGAGCCCGGCCGGCGCCGTCGCCGAGGAGCAGGGCCATATCGGCGAGATCATGAAGCTGTGGGTCCGCACCGCCGACAGCGACGCCGCCTGGGCGCGCGAGCTGATCGGCCGCCTGGAGAGGGGCGCCTTCGTCATGGCGGGCGAAGGCGCACGCGACCTCAGCGTCCTGTCCGACCGCCCGGCGTAGGAGCCTTCGGGGACCTCGCCCCGGACAGGAGCGCCGGGGCGACACGCCCAAGTGGCGGCGGTCGCCGCGCCGGACGGCCTCGTACACCACGGACGACTGGAAGGCGCTCACCCACGAACTGGTGATGCCACCCCTCCGTTGCGCCGCCCGGCTGCATTCAGCGGCCGGGTCTCGCACGTCACACCCCTCAGCGGCGCTGACTGCCTTTTAATCCCCCTGAGCAGGGGGACCTTTGGGGGGAGGATCACGCTTCATGCTCCACTGTGAGGTAAGACGCTTCCGGCACGTGGAACCGGCATCGTTGGACACCGCGTCCGTGGTGTGGCACTGCTGGAAAGATGAGGCGTACCGCGCGTAAGGCGCAAGAAGGTAAGGAGCGGACAGAACGTGGTGGGGCAGCCCAAGGGAAACGGCGACGCCGCAGAGCAGGGCGGTGAGTCGGAGGACGCCAGGACGTCCTCCGACGAGTCGCGCAGCGCCTTCACCGCCCCCATGGGCGTGCCGCTTCCCCCCGTCCCCGAGGAGGAGCACCCGACCTCGGAGTTCACCCTCCCCGAAGGGCTCAAGGCCTCCCCGCACTTCGAACACGGCAGCGCGTTCACCCCGCCCGAGGGCATCCCCGTCGTCGGCCCCCTCGCCAAGCCGGGCTCGCCCTGGCAGGACCGCATGCGCTCCATGGTCCGCATGCCGCTGGCCGAGCGGCCCGTACCCGAGAAACCCGCGCGCACCGAGGAGACCGAGAGCGGACCGCCCCCGCCCCGCGTCCTCGACCTCACCCTGCGTATCGGCGAACTGCTGCTGGCCGGCGGTGAGGGCGCCGAGGACGTCGAAGCCGCCATGTTCGGCGTCGCCCACGCCTACGGGCTCGACCGCACCGAACCCACCGTCACCTTCACCCTGCTCTCCATCACCCACCAGCCCTCACTGGTCGACGACCCGGTGACGCTCAGCAGGACCGTACGGCGGCGCGGCACCGACTACACGCGGCTCTCCTCCGTCTTCGGCCTCGTCGCCGACATCACCCAGGGTGACGTCTCGCTGGAGGAGGCCTACCGGCGCCTCGCCGAGATGCGGCGCAACAGGCACCCGTACACCAAGTGGGCGCTCAGCGTCGCCAGCGGCGCCCTCTCCGGCGCGGCGTCCCTGCTCGTGGGCGGCGACGCGCTGGTCTTCTTCCTCGCCGCGCTCGGCGCCGTCCTCGGCGACCGCCTCGCCTGGCTGTGCGCGGCCCGCGGACTGCCCGAGTTCTACCAGTTCGCGGCCGCCGCGATGCCGCCCGCCGGCATAGGGGTCGGCGTCGCGCTGCTCTCCCAGCACACCGACATGGACATCCAGGCCTCGGCCGTCATCACCGGTGGCCTCTTCGCCCTGATCCCCGGGCGGGCGCTCGTGGCGGCCGTCCAGGACGGGCTGACCGGCTTCTACATCACCGCCGCCGCACGCCTGCTGGAGGTCGTCTACCTGATCGTCGGCATCGTCTGCGGCGTGCTGATGATCCTCTACGTCGGCGACCGGCTGCACGCCCAGCTCACCCCGGACGTCGTCTACCACGCCGACCGCCCCGTCACCCAGCTGCTGGCCGCGATGCTGCTGACCCTGGCCTTCTGCATCCTGCTCCAGCAGGAGCGGCACACCATCGTGCTGGCCACGCTCAACGGAGGCGTCGCGTGGCTGATCTTCGGAGCGCTCTCCACGGCGGGGGTCAAGCCGGTGCCCGCCACCGTGATGGCCGCCGGGCTCGTCGGCCTCTTCGGCCAGCTGCTGTCCCGGTACCAGTTCGCGTCCTCGCTGCCGTACATCACCGCGGCGATCGGGCCGCTGCTGCCCGGTAGCAACACCTACTTCGGGCTGCTGAACATCGCGCAGGAGGACGTCAACAAGGGATTCGAACACCTGGCCACCGCGGGGGCGCTGGCGCTGGCCATCGCGATCGGGGTGAACCTCGGCGGGGAACTCGCCAGGCTGTTCATCAAGACCCCCGGCCAGGAAACCCCCCTCCCCGGCCGCCGAGCCGCCAAACGCACCCGCGGCTTCTGACCCCCTGCGCGCAAGCGCCGAGCCCCTCTCACCCAAGAGTGAGCCCCTTCTCCCTACGGGGGCTCCTAGGGGGGCGGAGCCCCCGTAGCGGGGGGCATTTGGGGGGCGGAGCCGCCCCAAAGCCTGGTCGGCGAGACCCCGGGGGCTTGGGGGGCGGAGCCCCCCAAACAGAGCGCAACGCCCACAGGGGTGGGTGGCCCCACGGGAAAGGGAAAGGCCATGGGGGGCCCGCCCCAAGGGAACGGCAACAGAAAAGAAGGGCTCAGTGCCCCGCGGCAGCCAGCCGCTTGATGGACGCCTCCACCTCGGACTCCGCCTCAGCCCGCCCCACCCAGTCCGCACCCTCGACGGACTTGCCGGGCTCCAGGTCCTTGTAGACCTCGAAGAAGTGCTGGATCTCCAGCCGGTCGAACTCGCTGACGTGGTGGATGTCGCGCAGGTGCTCCATCCGCGGGTCGGAGGCGGGCACGCACAGCAGCTTGTCGTCGCCGCCGGCCTCGTCGGTCATGCGGAACATCCCGATGGCGCGGCACTTGATGATGCACCCGGGGAAGGTGGGCTCCTCCAGCAGGACGAGCGCGTCGAGCGGGTCACCGTCCTCGCCCAGGGTGCCGTCGACGAAGCCGTAGTCCGCGGGGTACACGGTCGAGGTGAACAGGTGGCGGTCCAGGCGGATGCGGCCCGTCTCGTGGTCAACCTCGTACTTGTTCCGCGAGCCCTTCGGGATCTCGATGGTGACGTCGAACTCCAAGGGAGGCTCCTTGTGTATAGATCATGATGAGATCAGCACTCGTGTGCCCTGGGGGCCGTCCCCCAGAAGAACTCCAGTCTGGTGATTAAGTGTCCCCCACGCACATGTGTGCTCGCGAAAGGGGCTGGTCGTGGTGCATGACGCCGTAGCGAAGGTGCGTGACACCGCGAACCGGGCATACCGTTCCGCCTCCCGGGTGGCCCGGCAGGTGCGTGGCCGTGCCCGGGCCGGCGTGCGAGCGGCCCGGCGTCGCTGGCGGGCCGCCGCCCCGCAGCAGCGCCAGACCGTTCGGCTGGCCACCGCCTCCGCCGCGCTGGGACTCGTGGTCGCGCTGGTGGCGGTGTCCGCCGCGGGGCCGTGGGACTCGGGTCAGCGTACGGCCGAGCGGGTGTGGGCGGCCCGGCAAGGGGCGGGAAGTGGCGGGGGCCACACGCCCGGCGGGGCCACGGCTGTGCTCACGGCGCCGCAGGTGCTGGCCGCGGCCGGGCCGACGGCGCGCCGGGACGGGGGAGAGGGCGGGCCGCAGAGCGGTTCGGGCGGTACCCGCCCCGAGCAGGTGCCGCCGCCCACGGTCTCCGCACTCGCCGACACGCTCGAACCGCTGATCGAGGACGGGGCGCTGGGCTCGGTCCGCCACGCGTCGGTCGTGGACGCCGTCACCGGGCGGCAGCTGTTCTCGAAAGGCGCCCGTGAGGTCTCGGCACCCGCCTCCACGATCAAGCTGGCGACGGCTGTCGCCGCGCTGAAGACACGCGGGGACACCTACCGCCTCGCCACCAGGGCGGTGGGCTCGGGCGACCGCGTCACCCTGGTCGGCGGCGGCGACCCCACGCTGACCGAGGAGCAGGTGAAGGAGCTGGCCGGGAAGGCGGCCCGTGCCCTGGAGAAGAAGGGCGTCGGGGAGGTGCGGATCGGCTACGACACCTCGCTCTACGAGGGGCCCGAGCAGCACCCCATCGGGCCCAACGAGAACATCGCCCGGGTCACCGCCTTGATGGTGGAGGAGGGCAGGAGCGACGGCAGCGGCCACGGCCCCGCGCCCCGGGCCGCCGATCCGGCGCGGGAGGCCGCGGCGCTGTTCGCCGACCGGCTGCGGGAGGCGGGCGTCACCGTCGAGGGCGAGCCGAGGGAACGCACGGCGGCCGAGGACGCGCGCACGCTCGCCGTGCACAGGTCGCAGCCGCTGAGCGCACTGGTCGAGCGGATGCTCACCAACAGCGACAACGACATCGCCGAGGCCCTCGCCCGCCAGACGGCACTGGCCGAGGGCGCCGACGCGAGCTTCGCGGGGGCGGGCCGCGCGGTCGAGGGGGTCCTCGAACGGCTCGGCCTGCCCGTCGAGGGAGCCCGCTTCGAGGACGGCAGCGGCCTCGACCGCGACGACCGGGTCTCGCCCGCGCTGCTGACGAGGCTGCTCACTCTGGCGGCCGATCCGCACCGCCCGGACCTGCGCACCGTACTGACGGGGCTGCCCGTCGCGGGCTTCACCGGCACGCTGGGCGACCGCTACGGCGGCGAGCGGGGCGAGCCGGGCGCGGGCCTCGTGCGGGCGAAGACCGGCACGCTGACCGGGGTGAACACGCTGGCAGGCACGGTGGTGGACGCGGACGGGCGGATGCTGGCCTTCGCCTTCATGACCAGCGGCGCCCCGGGCGCCGACGCGGCGCAGAAGTCGCTCGACCGCATCGCCTCGACGCTCGCCAACTGCGGCTGCCGCGACTCGCCGTCCGCGAGCTGAGCCGGCCGCGCCCGAGAGCGCGACCGGCCGCACCCCGCGCCGCCGCCGGCCCCCCGGTACCACCGCCGAGCGGCGGGTACCCCGCGAAGAGCCGGCCCGCGCCGCCGGTGAACCCCGAAAAGACGCGGGCCGCGCCGTTCGGCGACCCGGGGGACCGGGCCCGCGCCCCTAGGGGACGCCTGGTCCTCCGGTCGGCTCCCGGACGGGGCGCACGGCACGTACGGTGAAGGAATGACGAGCCTCGGTGGTGTGGAGATGGTCGACTGGAATCTCGCGGTCTCGACCGCGACCCGGCTCGGGCGACCGGGCCCTGAGGTGAGCCGGGAGGAGGCGCGCGGCATCGTCGCGGAGCTGCGGCGGCACGCCGAGGCCTCCGAGGAGCACGTGCGCGGCTTCACCCGGCTGAGTCCCGCCGGTGAGCAGGCGGACACCCCGGTCCTGGTGGTGGACAGGGCGGGCTGGGTGAAGGCCAACGTCGCGGGCTTCCGCGAGCTGCTCTCCCCGCTGCTGACGAAGGTGCGGGAGCGCCGCGCCGGGATGCCGGGCGGCGCCGTGCTGGGCGCCGTCGGCGGCAAGGTCACCGGCGTCGAGGTGGGGATGCTGCTGTCGTTCCTCTCCTCCCGGGTGCTGGGGCAGTACGAGACGTTCGCGCCCGCGGGCCGCGACCTGCCGGGCGGTGCCGACGGCGGTGGCCGCCTGCTGCTGGTGGCGCCGAACATCGTGAGCGTCGAGCGGGAGCTGAAGGTGGACCCGCACGACTTCCGGCTGTGGGTGTGCCTGCACGAGGAGACGCACCGCACGCAGTTCACGGCCGTGCCGTGGCTCCGTGATCACCTGCGGATGGAGATCCAGGCGTTCCTGGAGCAGACCGACATCGACCCCACCACGCTGCTGGAGCGGATCAGAGAGGCCGCGCAGGCGCTGAGCGGCGGCAAGCCGGGTGAGGGCGAGCAGGGGTCGGAGCCCGGCGCGGAGGAGAAGCCCAGCCTCGTCGAGCTGGTGCAGACCCCGGCCCAGCGCGAGGTCCTCGGCCGGCTGACGGCCGTGATGTCGCTGCTGGAGGGGCACGCCGACTACGTGATGGACGGGGTGGGGCCGCAGGTCGTCCCGTCGGTCACCGAGATCCGGGAGAAGTTCCAAAAGCGCCGCGCGACCGGTGCGAGCCGCCTCGACCTGGCGCTGCGCAAGCTGCTGGGCCTGGACGCGAAGCTGCGCCAGTACCGGGACGGGGAGCGGTTCGTGCGCGCCGTGGTGGACGAGGTGGGTATGGAGGGGTTCAACCGGGTGTGGACCTCCCCGAACACCCTGCCGACGAAGGCGGAGATCGCCGAGCCCGCCGAGTGGATCGCACGGGTGCACCGCAAGGCCGAGTGAGGGCTGAGTGAGAGCCGGGCGAGGCGCCGGGGGGCGCTTCGGACGCTGTTCCAATCACTCTTCCGAGGGACCGTGTGGGCGGGGCACGCGTGCGATGCTCGGGTAACACGGTTCGTCTCTGTCACCATCAGCATACTCAGCGTGATAAGAGTCGGCCTTCAACTCCCCCCAAGCGCCCCGAGTACCGCGGAGCCCCCACCCGCGGCGCCGGCGCAGATCCTTGACGAGGAAGTGAATCGGACATGGGTCCCCACCCCGCGGTCGCCGCGATACGCCTGGCGGTACGCCGCACACTCCACGACGTGCTCAGCGTCCCCGGCCCGCAGGCCGGGCAGGTGGCCGCCGCAGGCGGCGCCGCTCCCGCCGCGGGCCCCGCGGCGGCGGCCCCCACGGCAGCGGTCCCCGCGGCCTCGGCCCCGACGGCCCCCACACCCCGCGCCGCCGCCCCCGCCGAGCCGCTGCCGCCGCTCGTCCTGGTGGCGTGCTCCGGCGGCGCCGATTCCATGGCGCTGGCGTCGGCGCTCGCCTTCGAGGCCCCCCGCCTCGGCGTGCGCGCGGGAGGCGTCACGGTCGACCACGGCCTCCAGGCCGGCTCCGCCGAGCGGGCCGAGGACGTCGCGGCCCGCCTCACCGACCTCGGTCTGGCCCCCGTCGAGTCGGTCGCCGTGCGGATCGCACGTACCAGCACCGGGCCCGAGGCGGCCGCGCGCGAGGCCCGCTACGCCGCGCTCGACGAGGTCGCCGAGCGGCACGGCGCGGCCGCCGTCCTGCTCGGGCACACGCGCGACGACCAGGCCGAGACGGTGCTGCTCGGCCTGGCGCGCGGCTCCGGCACCCGCTCGCTGTCGGGCATGGCCGCGGTCTCCGGGCCGCAGGGCCGCTACCGGCGCCCGTTCCTGGGCGTGGACCGCCAGACCACCCGCAAGGCGTGCATGGTCCAGTCGCTCCCGGTCTGGGACGACCCGCACAACGCGGACCCCGCCTACACCCGCTCCCGGGTGCGCCACGAGGCGCTGCCCGCGCTGGAGAAGGCGCTCGGCAAGGGCGTGATCGAGGCCCTGGCGCGTACGGCCCAGCTCTCCCGTGACGACGCCGACGCGCTGGACGCCTGGACGGACGACGCCGAGCGCGCGGTCGTGCGCACACCGCAGCAGGCCGCCTCGCCCGAGGACGCCGGTGACGCGGCGCCCGTGGGCCGCCTCGAGGACACCTGCCAGGCGGCGCCCGTGCCCCGCACCGAGGACGTGCCGGGGGCGGCACCGGGCCCCCGTGCCGAGGCGGACCCGGTGGCGGTGCGCGGACCGCAGGCCGGCTCCGACGCGGCGGCGGGCGCGGTGGTGCGGTCCGTGGCCGCGCAGCCGGGCGACCCCGTCGCCGGATCGGACGTACGCGTGGAACTGGATGTCGCGCGGCTGTACGCGCTGCCGCCCGCGGTGCGCCGCCGGGTGCTGCGCCGGGCGGCCATCGAGGCGGGCTCGCCCCCCGGCTCCCTCTTCGCCCGGCACATCGAGGAGATGGACCGGCTGTTGACCGCCTGGCGCGGCCAGCGGGCGCTGAACCTCCCCGGGCGTGTGGAGGTCGCACGGCAGGGTGGCAGACTGGTCATTCGGCACGGCTCACCGAACTGACCGGCGTCCCGGCACCCACCCGGGTCGACCGCCCGGTCTCCCGGCGGGTCGGGACCTTGGCGGACTCGACGAGCGAGAGCGGCACGGGTGGACGAGAAAGACATGGGCACGGACCTGGAGTCGGTGCTGGTCAGCAAGGAAGAGATCGACGCGAAGCTGGCCGCGCTGGCCGCGCGGATCGACGCGGAGTACGCGGGCAAGGACCTGCTGCTGGTCGGGGTGCTCAAGGGCGCGGTCATGGTGATGGCGGACCTGGCGCGGACGCTGTCCACCCCGGCGACGATGGACTGGATGGCGGTCTCCTCCTACGGAGCCGGGACCCAGTCCTCGGGGGTGGTCCGCATCCTCAAGGACCTGGACACCGACATCAAGGGCAGGCACGTCCTGATCGTCGAGGACATCATCGACTCGGGTCTGACGCTGTCGTGGCTGCTGTCGAACCTCGGCTCGCGCGAGCCCGCCTCGCTCAACGTGTGCACGCTGCTGCGCAAGCCGGACGCGGCCAAGGTGGCGATCGACGTGAAGTGGGTGGGGTTCGACATCCCCAACGAGTTCGTCGTCGGCTACGGGCTGGACTACGCGGAGAAGTACCGCAACCTCCCCTTCGTCGGCACGCTCGCCCCGCACGTCTACGGCGGCTGACGCAGCATTTCGTACAGGCTTTCGGTTCGCGAATCCCCGGCGCTCCGCACGGGATTCCGGGCCGGGAACACAGGGACGGTTCCCCTCGTTGGACGTGCGGAGGACGGTGTGGTTGACCGTCCTCGGCGGCGCCGGGTGACAATGCTGGGGTACCGTCCGAAGGTCAGGCTTTTCAACTCACTGTGGCAGGAGGGACGGGGCGCACGCGCTCCGTATGGATGGACGTGAAGCGATACTTCCGCGGGCCGGTCATGTGGATCGTGCTGGCCGTCCTTGCCGTGGTCGTGTTGATGCAGGTCGTCGGCTCGTCCGGCGGCTTCAAGACGGTGGACACCGGCCAGGTCGTACAGGCGATCCGACAGGACAAGGTGAAGTCCGCCGAGCTCACCACGGGCGACGAACAGATCGTCAAGCTGGAGCTCAAGGACGGCGCCAAGGTCGAGGACAGCGACAAGATCAAGGCGAGCTACATCGACGACCAGGGCGTCGACATCGCCAAGGAGCTTCAGCAGAAGTACGACCAGAAGGAGATCCCGAAGGGATACACGGTCGCACCGCAGAAGCAGAACCCGTTCGTCGGGATGCTGATCTCCTTCCTGCCGTTCGTGCTGATCATCGTCATCTTCCTGTTCTTGATGAACCAGATGCAGGGCGGCGGCTCCCGAGTGATGAACTTCGGGAAGTCCAAGGCCAAGCTCATCACCAAGGACACCCCGAAGACGACGTTCACCGACGTGGCAGGTTCGGACGAGGCCGTCGAGGAGCTCCAGGAGATCAAGGAGTTCCTGCAGGAGCCGGCCAAGTTCCAGGCGGTCGGTGCCAAGATTCCCAAGGGCGTGCTGCTCTACGGCCCTCCGGGCACGGGTAAGACACTGCTGGCCCGCGCCGTCGCGGGCGAGGCCGGCGTGCCCTTCTACTCGATCTCCGGCTCCGACTTCGTCGAGATGTTCGTCGGCGTCGGCGCCTCCCGGGTGCGCGACCTGTTCGAGCAGGCCAAGGCCAACGCGCCGGCCATCGTCTTCGTCGACGAGATCGACGCCGTCGGCCGCCACCGCGGCGCCGGCATGGGCGGCGGCCACGACGAGCGCGAGCAGACGCTCAACCAGCTGCTGGTCGAGATGGACGGCTTCGACGTGAAGGGCGGCGTCATCCTGATCGCCGCCACCAACCGGCCCGACATCCTGGACCCGGCGCTGCTGCGCCCGGGCCGCTTCGACCGGCAGATCGCCGTCGACAGGCCGGACATGCAGGGCCGCCTGGAGATCCTCCAGGTCCACCAGAAGGGCAAGCCGATGGCGCCCGACGTGGACCTGAGCGCGGTCGCCCGGCGCACCCCCGGCTTCACCGGCGCCGACCTGAGCAACGTCCTCAACGAGGCCGCGCTGCTCACGGCCCGTGGCGACCAGAAACTGATCGACAACAAGTTCCTGGACGAGGCGATCGACCGCGTCGTGGCGGGTCCGCAGAAGCGGACCAGGATCATGAGCGACAAGGAGAAGAAGATCACCGCGTACCACGAGGGCGGGCACGCCCTGGTCGCGGCGGCCTCACCGAACTCCGACCCCGTCCACAAGATCACCATTCTGTCCAGAGGCCGGGCCCTGGGCTACACGATGGTGCTCCCCGACGAGGACAAGTACTCCACCACGCGGAACGAGATGCTCGACCAGCTCGCCTACATGATGGGCGGCCGCGCGGCCGAGGAGCTCGTCTTCCACGACCCGACCACGGGCGCGGCCAACGACATCGAGAAGGCCACGACCACGGCACGGGCGATGGTCACCCAGTACGGCATGACCGAGCGGCTGGGCGCCATCAAGTTCGGCTCCGACCAGTCCGAGCCCTTCCTGGGCAAGGAGATGGGCCACCAGCGCGACTACTCCGAGGAGGTCGCCGGGCTGGTGGACGAGGAGGTCAAGAAGCTGATCGAGACGGCGCACAACGAAGCCTGGGAAATCCTGGTGGAGAACCGCGACGTCCTCGACAACCTCGTCCTGGCCCTGCTGGAGAAGGAGACGCTGAACAAGGAGGAGATCGCCGAGGTCTTCGCCCCTGTCGTCAAGCGTCCCGGGCGCCCCGCGTGGACCGGTTCCTCGCGCCGCACCCCCTCCACCCGGCCTCCGGTCTCCGCCCCGCCCGCCGCACTGACGGGCGGTAACAACGGCACCAACCTCGGCAAGGAGATCGGCCCCCGCGACTCGGACGCCATCGTCGAGCCCGTGGACCCGGACAACGGATAATCCCAGGTCGGCGGGGTAGCCCCGCGCCCGGGAGACCTCCGGCGGAATGTCAGCCGCGCCCCTCGCGTTAACGTCGAGGGGCGCGGCTTTCCGCTGTGTGCACGCAAGGGCTGAGTTGGAGCCCCCTGCGCGAGTCAAGGAACGAGGGACCACATGACCGACCCGGTGACCCTGGACGGGGACAGCCCGATAGGCGAGTTCGACGAGAAGCGCGCCGAGAACGCCGTACGCGAGCTCCTCATCGCCGTCGGCGAGGACCCCGACCGCGAGGGGCTGCTGGAGACCCCGGCGCGGGTGGCGCGGGCGTACCGCGAGATGTTCGCGGGGCTGCGTCAGCGCCCCGAGGACGTGCTGACGACGACGTTCGACCTGGGCCACGACGAGCTCGTCCTGGTCAAGGACATCGAGGTCGTCAGCCAGTGTGAGCACCACCTGCTGCCGTTCCACGGCGTGGCGCACGTGGGCTACATCCCCGCCGCCAGCGGGAAGATCACCGGCCTGTCGAAGCTGGCCAGGCTGGTCGACGTGTTCGCCCGCCGCCCCCAGGTGCAGGAGCGGCTGACCACCCAGATCGCCGACTCGCTGATGCGGATACTGGAGCCGCGCGGGGTGATCGTCGTCATCGAGTGCGAGCACATGTGCATGTCGGTGCGCGGGGTGCGCAAGCCGGGGGCCAAGACGACGACGTCGGCGGTCCGCGGGCAGCTCCGCGACGCGACCACACGCGCCGAGGCCATGAGCCTGATCCTGGCCAAGTAGCCGCCGGCCCGTGACGAGGGCCTCGGAGCGCTCCGGCCCGCGCAGCGCCCCGCCGGGCGCTGCGCGTGGTGCCCGGCGGGGCGCTACGCGCGGGCCGTCGGCGGGCGGTGGTCCTCGTCGTCGTCGGGAAGACGGCAGACGCGTTCGAGGTAGACGGCGGCCGCTATCACGGCGATGCCCGCGACGACGGAGAGGCCCGCGTAGAGGGACTGGGTCGCGCGGGCCGGCACGTCGGCGCGCTCGGTGATCAGGAACAGCCCCGCACCGCCGTACATGCCGGACACCAGTGCCGCGACCAGGGCGCTCGCCTGGCCGAAGAGGGCGGCGCGTGCGGGCATCATCGGATCCACGCCCTCGGCGTCCGGCTCCCGCTCGCGCTGCGCCTTCAGCCTGGAGCGCAGCGAGAGCGCGGTGGCCAGCAGGACCGCCGCGATGGCGCCGAGCACGATGGGGGCGGCGACGGGGACGCCCGGCAGCGTGCCCAGCGAGTCCCAGAGCCTCGCCGCGCCCCACGAGAGCACCCCGGCGACGGCGAAGAGCGCCGCCAGGGTGCGGACTCGGAGTTGGTTCATCGGTCTTCCACCTCGCGGGGGTGCGGTGTCGGCAGCGGCACGGGCACCAACGCTCAGGAGGGCAGGACGAGTTCCAGGTCGGGGCGGGCGGTGACGCCCTCCCGGCCGAGGGAGGCGAGCAGGGCCTCGATCGCGCCGTGGCCGGGAACCTCCGCCGCCGGGTCGATGTCGTGCCAGGGCACGAGGACGAACGCGCGCTCGTGCGCCCGCGGGTGCGGCAGGGTGAGCTGCGGGTCGTTGGAGACGATGCCCTGGTAGGCGACGATGTCCACATCGATGGGCCGCGGACCCCAGCGCTCGTCGCGGGTGCGTTCCAGCGCCTCCTCGATGGCGTGCCCGCGCTCCAGGAGCGAGGAGGGCGGCAGGGTGGTCCGTACGACGACGATCGCGTTGAAGTAGCTGGGCTGGCTGTCGGTCTCGACGCCCCACGGTTCGGTCTCGTAGACCGGGGAGACGGCCTTGACCTTCAGCCCGGGGGTGTCCGCGAGCGCGTCGACGGCGCTCTGCAGGGACTCCAGCCGGTTGCCGAGGTTGCTGCCCAGCGACAGGACCGCGGTGTTGGGGTTGTGCAGGGTCGTGTCGGCCGCATCCACCTGCTGCACCACCGAGGCGGGCACCGGCTGTACGGTCGGGTCACTGTTCGGCGTCATGCGCGGCTCCGCTTGATAGTGATGGTCACGTCTTCGAAGGGGACGGTGATCGGCGCCTCCGGCTTGTGGACGACCACCTCGACCTCCTGGACGGCGTCGTGCCGCAGGCAGGTGTCGGCGATCCGCTGGGCGAGCGTCTCGATCAGGTCGACGGGTTCGCCCGCGAGCACCGCGACGACCTCCTCGGCGACGACGCCGTAGTGGACCGTACGGGACAGGTCGTCTCCCGTCGCGGCCGGGCGCGTGTCGAGGCCCATGTCGAGGTCCACGACGAAGGTCTGCCCCCGCTCGCGCTCCTCGCTGAACACGCCGTGATGCCCACGCGCCGTGAGGCCGCGCAGTGCGACGCGATCCACGCGCATCACTCCCGTCGGTCGTACGAGTCCGGTACCGGCCTACCGCGGCACCGGATCGAATCTACCCGCGTACTCGGCGGCTCGCGGCGCCGCCTACCCCACAGCGTCACAGCCCACGCGCGCATTCCCGGCCGACGATCCGCCGACGAGCCCCACGCGGGAGGTGACGGCTGCCGACGAGGGCGGCTCAGAGCTCGATGTCGCCCTGGCCGAGGTCTCTCTCGTCCTCGCCGGGGCCGTCCTCGTCCTGCTCGACGAGGACGGGCGAGCCGTGGTGGGACCACAGCTTCCACTCCCCGCCCTCGGTACGGCGGAAGACGTTGGTGGCCACCACGAGTCCGCCCACCAGGGGCCCCGCCGAACCGTCCTGCTCGGCGGGGCCGCCGGAGAGGATGTTCTCCGTGCAGCTCACCAGGGCGGTGTCGCCGAGCACGGAGATCTCGGTGTCCGTCAGGAAGAACTGCACGTAGTCGGTGTTCGCCATGATCAGGGCGTAGGAGCGCAGCACCTCGCCGCGCCCGGTGAGCACCGGCCAGCCGGGGTGGACGACGCGGACCCCGTGCTCGCCCTCGCCGCCTTCCGGGTCCGCGGGGTCGTCGGCGCCCTCGCCGAGCCACATGCCCGACAGCGCCTCGAGGTCGCCGCGTTCGATCGCGTCGTAGAGCGCGGTGTTGGCGGCGTCGACCGCCTCGATGTCGGTGTCGGTGCCGCTCACCGCCGCGTCTCCGCGGGGTCCGGGTCTTCCGGGGCCTTCCCCCGCTGTCCCAGGGTCTCCGGAAGCGCGTCGGCGGCCGACTCGACGGCGCGCGCGACGCGCACGGCGTCGGCACTGGCGCGCACCTCGTGCACCCGTACCGCCCACGCCCCCTCGCGCGCGGCGAGCGCCGAGACGGCGGCCGTGGCGGCGTCGCGTTCCCTGGCGGGCGGCGGCGCCGTGTCCTTGTCGTCGGCCAGCACCCTGCCCAGGAAGCGTTTCCTGGAGGCGGCGACGAGCAGCGGCCGGTCCAGCTCGGCCCGCATCCTGGCCAGCGCCGCGACGAGGGCGAGGTCGTGCTCGGCCCGCTTGGCGAAGCCCAGGCCGGGATCGAGCAGGACGCGGGACGGGGCGATGCCGCCGTCCACGGCGCGGCGTACCGAGTCCGCGAGCTCGCCGATGACCTCGCCGACCACATCGGTGTAGACGGCGCGGTTGTTCATGTCGATGCTCTGGCCGCGCCAGTGCATCACCACGAACGGCACGCCGGCCTCGGCGACGACGGGCACCATGGCGGGGTCGGCGAGACCGCCGCTGACGTCGTTGACGAGGACCGCGCCCGCCTCCAGCGCTCGTGCCGCCACCGAGGCGCGCATCGTGTCGACGCTGACGACGACTCCTTCACCCGCCAGCCCGCGCACGACGGGCAGCACCCGGCGCAGCTCCTCTTCCTCGCTCACGCGTGCGGCTCCTGGGCGGGTGGACTCACCGCCGACGTCGACGAGGTCGGCGCCCTGGGCCACCAGGTCGAGTCCGTGCTTGACCGCCGTCCCGGTGTCGAACCAGCGCCCCCCGTCCGAGAACGAATCGGGGGTCACATTGACCACACCCATCACCGCGCAGCGGTCCCACTCGGGGAGGCCGTCCACGCGGCCCCGCGTTCTCGCACCCATGTGCCCAGGGTAGGCGTCCGCAGGACACCCGGCGGCCCCAGGCCCGCGCGGAGGCGCCGGGAGGCCGGTCGCTCGCCCGGGCGGCGCCGGGGAGGCCGGTCAGTCGCCCGGTGGCGGGCCCTGTGCGGTCAGCCAGCGCTCCGGGGCGGCCGTGCGGCGGCCGGTGCGGGAGCGCTCCGCCTGGGCGCCCAGCAGGGCGTGGGCCTCCTCGACGTCGCGCAGTCTGGCGCGGGTGGTGCCGCCCGCACCGTGGTCCAGCGAGACGTCCGCGAGCCGGTGCCGGCGCTGCCAGGGGCCCTGTTCGAGGCGGACGCTCTGCACCTTGGCGTGCGGCACGAGGGTGGTGCGGCGCTTGAGGAGGCCCTGGCGGGTGACGAACACCTCGCCGGTCACCCCGCACCCGTAGCCGCGCCGCACCACCGGGGCGCACCAGCGGGCCCGCCGGGGCACGGGTGTGAGCGCGGCGGTGGCGGCGTCCAGATCGACACCGGGCAGCACCCGGGCGAGGACCGCCGCGGCCTGCGGCCACGGGGCGACGGGGAGGAGCAGGCCGCCGCTGTCGTCCTTGACGGGGTTGCCCGCGCCCGCGACCGCCAGCTCGACCCGCGTCCAGCCGCGCCGCCGCCACAGCAGCGGTTCGACGAGGTGGACGGCCTGGACCCGGCCGGGCGGCACGGTCGCGTGCCGGCGGTCCAGCAGCCCGGAGTCGAGGCGGAGGCCGTCCGGCGACTCGGCGACGGTCCAGTCGAACTCGCGGATCACCCGCCCAGCTCCGCTGGCCCACACCCCGCCGGCCAGCGGAAACGCCGTCGCCAGCGCGGGCCACACGCTGTCCGAGGCCAGGTAGATCAGCGGCGGCGCGACGAGCAGCGCGAGCAGCGTCCCCCACCCGGCGCCCAGCAGCGCCACGCTCATCACCAGCGTGCGCAGCGGCACGCGCAGCAGCTCGCGGGAGGGCGCCTCGCCCGCCTCGGCGGCCGCCTCGGGCGCGATCCCGGCCGCGCGGGCCAGCAGCTCGGCGCGCAGCGCGACCGCTTCCCGCTCGCCGAGAAACGCCAGCTCGTCCCTGGACGCGGTGCCCACGGCGTCCAGCTTCAGCTTGGCCACGCCCGCCACCCGGGCCAGCAGCGGCCGGGCGACGTCCACGGCCTGCACGCGGTCGAGCCGGATGTGCGCGGTGCGGCGGAAGAGCAGTCCTGTGTGGATGCGCAGCTCGGTGTCCGTGACCAGGTAGCTGGTGCACCACCACGTCAGGAAGCCGTACGCGGCGGCCAGCGGCAGCAGCACCAGCAGGCCGAGGGTCGCCCACCCGACCGTCAGGTGCGCGGACCACTCGCGGGCCTGCTCGGCGTCGTGCGCCACGAACGCCAGCAGCGCGGCGAGCGGCGCCCAGGCCCGCCGCCAGGGCGTGACGGGGTGCAGCGGCTTTCCCTCGGGCCGCCGCGGCAGCCACCGCGGCCCGGGCTTAAGGCCGTCGCCCTGGGGCTTCGGCGTGGCGTCGCCGCCCCGCTGTTCGGGCCCGCGCGGCCCGGCCGGGCCCGTCACAGCCCCGCCGAACGGGCCTCGCCCAGCTCCGTGAGCCGGTCGCGCAGCCGTGCGGCCTCCGCCGGGGCCAACCCCGGAATGGTGGCGTCCGTCGTCGCCGCTGCGGTGTGCAGCTGGAGCCGGGAGAGCCCGTAGCGGCGCTCCAGCGGTCCCGACGTCACCTCGACGAGCTGCATCCGCCCGTAGGGCACCACCGTCGTCTCCTGCCACAGCACCCCGTGCGAGATGAGCAGGTCGTCCGCGCGCTCCGCGTACCGCCACGAGCGCCAGTTGCGGCGCAGCGCGCCCCACCCCCAGGCCGCCGCCGCGAGCGGCAGCAGCGCGCACGTTGCCCACGCCGCGCCGAGCGTCAGGGCGAGCACCACCCCGGCCGCGACGGCGAGCGGCAGCAGCCACGACAGCAGCACGAGCCTGCGCAGCGGCAGCAGCGCCCGCTCGACGCCGCGCCACTCGGACGCGGCCTCGCCGGGCGCCGCCCCGCTGGGCGCTGCCTGGCCTGAGGCCGTCTCGGCGGACGGAACGGAGGTGGGGTCGGTCATCTGCTCAGCGTACGAGCGGGCGCCGGGACGCCGTGTCCACCGTGAGGAGGAAGCTGACAGGATGAGCCTCATGACTCAGACGGAGACGACCGTTGGTATCGGCGGGGCGGCCGAGAGCACCGACATGGTGCTCAACATCGGTCCGCAGCACCCCTCCACGCACGGCGTGCTGCGGCTGCGGCTGGTCCTGGACGGGGAGCGGATCGAGCGGGCCGAGCCGGTGGTCGGCTACATGCACAGGGGAGCGGAGAAGCTCTTCGAGGCGCGCGACTACCGCCAGATCATCGTGCTGGCCAACCGCCACGACTGGCTCTCGGCGTTCTCCAACGAGCTGGGCGTGGTCCTCGCCGTCGAACGGATGCTCGGCATGGAGGTGCCAGAGCGCGCGGTGTGGACCCGCACTCTGCTGGCCGAGCTGAACCGGGTGCTCAACCACCTGATGTTCCTCGGCTCCTACCCGCTGGAGCTGGGCGGGATCACGCCGGTCTTCCACGCGTTCCGGGAGCGCGAGGAGCTCCAGAACGTCATGGAGGAGGTCTCCGGCGGCCGGATGCACTACATGTTCAACCGCGTCGGCGGGCTCAAGGACGACCTCCCGGCCGGCTGGCGCGACCGCGCACGGCACGCGGTGGCCGCCGTCCGCTCCCGCATGGGCACCTTCGACGACCTGGTCCTCGGCAACGAGATCTTCCGCGGCCGCACCCGCGGGATCGGCGTGCTCAGCCCCCAACTGGTGCACGCGTACGGCGTCAGCGGCCCCCTCGCCCGCGCGTCCGGCGTCGACTTCGACCTGCGGCGCGACGAGCCCTACCTCGCCTACGGCGCACTGGCGGACACCCTGCGGGTCGTCACCCGCCAGGCCGGTGACTGCCTGGCCAGGTTCGAGGTGCTCCTCGACCAGGTGCACAACTCCCTCGACCTGGCCGACGCCTGCCTCGACCGGCTCGCCGAGCTGCCGCCCGGGCCCGTCAACCAGCGGCTGCCCAAGGTCCTCAAGGCTCCCGAAGGCGCGACCTACGCCTGGACGGAGAACCCGCTCGGGCTCAACGGCTACTACCTCGTCTCCAAGGGCGAGAAGACGCCCTACCGGCTCAAGCTGCGCTCCGCCTCGTTCAACAACATCCAGGCACTGACCGAACTGCTGCCCGGCACGCTGGTCGCGGACATGGTGGCGATCCTGGGGTCCTTCTTCTTCGTCGTCGGCGACATCGACAAGTAGCCGGGCGGCCGCCGGCGGCACGCCGCGGCCGCCCGCCACCGACCGGCTCAGGAACGCGAGCCGCTCCCGCGCCTGTCGCGGCCGAAGAAGTCGAACGCGCCGGTGTCGCCCTCGCGCCCGTCCGGTTCGGCGCCCCCCTCGTCGGGATCCCTCCTGCGCGCGGGCTTCGCCTGCGGCGGTACGGGAGACGCCGGTGCGCCGGGCCCCGCGGGGGCGGCCGGAACAGCGTCGGCCCCCGCGCTCCCGTCGGCGTCGGCGCCGGGCACGACCCGAGCGGGCGGCATGGGCCCAGGACCCGAACTCCACCCCACACCACGCCCAGGCCCCGCGTCCGCCCCCGAGTCCCTCTCCGGAGCGGCGCCCGCGTCCGGAGCGGCATCGGTGCCGGGTGCGGCGTCCGCGCCCGCACGCGGGGCGGCATCATCCGTGTCCGTGACGGCGTCCGGGGCGCGGCCCGCGTCCGTGGCTCGGTCCGTGTCCGTGTCCGTGGCGCGGTCCATGTCCGTGGCGCGGTCCGTGTCCGTGGCCGCGGAGCCGGCCTTCGGGGTCGCGCTCCCGGCGCGGTCGCGGTCCGCGCCAGGGGCCGGCGCGGAGGGCTCGGGGAGGTCCTCCCTGTCCGCGTCCCGCCGGGCCGCGGCGGCACGCTGCCGCACCACGTTCCTGGCCAGGGCGGTCAGCGCCTCGTCGGCCCGCAGGTAGGTCAGCGGGGTGGGGGCGCCGGAGAGGCGGCGGTGGTCCGTGGCGTCCTTGGTCAGCGCTCTGCTGCCCCCGGCGGGGGCGCCGGACTCCAGCTCCAGCAGCCGCCGGCCCTCCAGCGCGCTGGCGCGCCGGGTCTCGGCGTGGGCGTAGCGGCGGAGCAGGTCGGCGTGTTCGGAGCGGAGCCTGGTCAGCTCGGCGCGCTTGCCGCGCAGCTTGCCGACCAGCTTGTCGCGGACCTCGCGCAGCTCCTCGGCCTCGCCTTCCAGCTCGGCCTGTTTCTCCTCGGCCCGCCACGCCGTGCTGGCCATCCGCGCCTTGAGGTCGCCGACCTGTCTGCCCGCGGCCCGGTCCCACCGGCGGAGCAGCACGGAGCCGGTGACGGCTGCGGCGGCCGCGGCGGTGGCGAGGGCGCGCAGGACGACGGTGTCCAGGTCGCCGACGCCCGGTTCGCCCACCAGCCAGGTACCGCCGGCGCAGGCCAGCGCGGCCACCGCTACCGCCGCCGGGGGGAGCAGGCGGTGCAGCGGCGGGGAATGGCGATGACGTCCACGTGGCATGGCTGGGAATTTACCGTGTGCGGCTCGTGCGGCGACACCGGCCGAGGTCGCCGCGGGGGTGTCCTTATGCCAGGTTCTTCTCCGCGAGGTAGTCCTCGGCGACGTCCTTGGCCTTCTTGCGTTCCTGGTCGACCTGGCGGTTGAGGTCGGTCAGGTCCTTGGTGGTCAGGGTGCGGGTGAGCTCGTCGAGGGCGCTCGCGACCTTCTTGTCGCCCGCGTCGTCGGCGTTGACGACGGGCAGGACGTTGTCGGCGTTCTGGAGTTTCTTGTCGTCCTGGAGGATGACCAGGTCGAACTGGTCGAGGGTGGCGTCCGTGGTGGTGGTCAGGACGAGCTGGTCCTTGCCGTCCTTGACGGCCTGCTTGGACTGGCTGGTGCCCACGCCCTTGGGGTCGATGCCCTTGACGTCGATGCCGTAGGTCTTCTCCAGCCCCGGCTGGCAGAAGGGGCGGGTCTCGCACTCGTCGCCCGCCGCGACGGTGACGCTCTCCTTGGACGCGCCCAGGTCGCTGAGGGTCTTGAGCTTGTGCTTCTTGGCGTAGTCGGCGGAGACGGCGAACGCGTTCTGGTCCACCGCCTTGCCCGCGTCCAGGACCTTCAGGCCGCGCGGTTCGGCCAGCTTCCGCAGGGCCTCGACGGTCTTGTCGGCGTTCGGCGAGGCGACGGGGTCCGCCTTGGGGCCGTTCTTCTTCGCGTTGAGGAACTCGGCCATCGTCGCGGCGTACTCCGGTACGACGTCGATGCGGCCCTTCTCCAGCTCGGGCGCGTACAGCTCGCGGTTCTTGACCTTCTTGACGCTCGTCTTGTAGCCGGCCTCGGACAGGACGCCGGCGTACAGCTCGGCGAGGATCTCCGATTCGGTGAATCCCGCGGAGCCGATGACGAGGCTGCCCTTGCCGCCGCTGCTGCCGCCTTCCTTCTCCAGGTCGTTGCCGCCGCAGGCGGCGAGCGAGAGGGTCAGTGCGGCGACGGCGCCGCCCGCGGCGAGGGCGCGCCGGCGCGCGGGGGCGCGCCGGGTGGTGGGGCGCTGCGCGCGCGGGGTGGTCGGGGTGGAGGCCATCATGCGTCCATTCGTCCGGATGTCTGTGGTCGTCTGTCGGGCGTGGGCGGCGGGCGTCAGGCCGCGGAGTGCGAGGGAGCCGGGGTTTTGGTGGTCCGGCCGGTGCTGTCCGGGCCGCCGCCCGTCCCGTCCGCGCCGTCGCCTTCGCCGGTCTCCGCGGCGGCGGGCCGGGGCCCGGGGCCGCGGCGCATCGGGTCCAGCAGCCGCTCGACGAGTGCCAGCGCGCGCTCCACCAGCAGCGCCAGGACGGCCACCAGCAGTGCTCCGGCGACCACCTGCGCGGTGTCGTAGTTGCCGAACCCGGCGGTGATCAGCCGTCCGAGGCCGCCGCCGCCGGGCAGCGCGGCGAGCGTGGCGGTGGCGACGAGTTGGACGGCGGCCGTCTGGATTCCGGTCATGATCAGGGGCAGGGCGAGGGGGAGTTCGACCTGGCGCAGCAGCTGCCATCCCGTCATGCCCATGCCCCGTGCGGCCTCGACGACCTCGCGGTCGGCCTCGCGTACGCCCGTGTAGGCGTTCGTGAGCAGCGGAGGCAGGGCGAACAGCACCAGCGCCACGATCGTCGCCCAGTCGCCGTGCCGGCCCAGCGGGCCCATCGAGAGCAGGACGAGCACGGCGAAGGTGGGGATCGCGCGGCCCGCGTTGGACAGGTTGACCGCGAGCGCGCCGCCGCGCCCCACGTGGCCGAGCCACAGCGCCAGCGGCAGGGCGATCGCGCAGGAGAGCAGCAGGCAGACGCCTGTCAGGTAGGCGTGTTCGGTGAGGCGCTGGAGCACCCCGCCGTTCTCCGTCCAGTGGGATCCCGTGGTCAGCCACGTCCACACGTCGGTGACGATGCCCATGGCAGCTCAGCCCGCCTTTCCGACGAGGTCCGTGCCGGTGGTGTCGGCCGGCGGCGGGGCGGCCGTCTTCGACGGTGCCTTCCCCGTCCGGCCGCTGCGCTTCCCTCCGCGCCGGGCGCGGGTGCGGCTCCGCGTCCAGGGGGTCAGCGCCCGCCCGAGCCACAGGAGCAGCACGTCGGCGGCGACGGCGAGGAGGACGCAGATCGCGGAGGCGGTCAGCACCTGCGACTTGAAGTAGCTCTCCATGCCGTCGTAGATGAGGTTGCCCAGGCCGCCGTAGCCGACGATGGCGCCGATGGTGGTCAGCGACACCGCCGTGACCGTCGCGATGCGCACCCCCGCCAGCAGCGCCGGCAGCGCCAGGGGCAGCTCGACCTCGAACAGCAGCCTGCCGGGCCCGTACCCCATGCCGCGGGCGGCCTCCCTGGCCTCGGCCGGGACGGCGTCCAGACCCGCGAGGATGTTGCGCACCAAGACGGTGAGCGAGTACAGCACCAGGCCGGTGACCACCACGGCTGCGGAGAGTCCGAAGACGGGCAGCAGCAGCGCGAACATCGCCAGCGACGGGATGGTGTAGAGCACCGTCGTCACACCGAGGGCGGGGCCGCGGGCCGCGCGCCAGCGGCGGGCCGCGACGGCCAGTGGCAGCGCCAGCAGCAGGGCGATGCCGACGGAGGCCGCGGTGATCCAGACGTGCTCGACCGTGGCGTCGAGCAGTTCGCTCTGCCGGGTGCGCAGGTATTCCCCGCACAGCCAGTCGTTCTGTGCCAGACAGCCCTCCGGGCCGCCCGTCGCCGTGCTGCTCACGCCGGTCACCTCCCCGTGCCGTGCGGTCCCACCGTGATGTCGGCCGACCCTATCCCGACAGACTGACAATCGGTCCGCAGTGCCGTACCCCCGCAACGCGGTGTTCATCCACGGCGCGGAGGATGGGGGGCGCGGATGATTGAAGGATTGAGAGATTGTCGCGGTGCCGTGTTTCGGTGTTCGGTACCACAGGAGAGGTCCGGGTCCGACGGGGATAAGAGGATGACCATGATTCGCTTCGAGAACGTGACCAAGCGCTATCCCGACGGGACGGTCGCCGTCGAGGGGCTGTCCCTCGAGGTCGCCGAGGGCGAGCTGGTCACGCTCGTCGGGCCCTCGGGCTGCGGCAAGACCACGACCATGAAGATGGTCAACCGGCTGATCGAGCCGACGCAGGGCCGCATCCTGGTGGCCGGCGAGGACATCGCCGGGGTCGAGCCGGTCGAGCTGCGCCGCCGGATGGGCTACGTCATCCAGCAGACGGGTCTCTTCCCGCACCGCACGGTGCTGGACAACACGGCCACCGTCCCGCACCTGCTGGGCTGGCCGAAGGCGCGCCGGCGGGAGCGCGCCCGCGAGCTGCTGGACCTGGTGGGTCTGGACCCGGCCGTCTTCGGCGACCGCTACCCCGACCAGCTCAGCGGCGGGCAGCGGCAGCGGGTGGGCGTGGCGCGGGCGCTGGCGGCCGATCCGCCGGTGCTGCTGATGGACGAGCCGTTCGGCGCGGTGGACCCGGTGGTGCGCGAGCATCTGCAGACCGAGTTCCTGCGCCTCCAGTCGCGGCTGCACAAGACGGTGCTGTTCGTGACGCACGACATCGAGGAGGCCGTCCGGCTCGGTGACCGCATCGCCGTCTACGGGGAGGGCCGGATCGAACAGTTCGACCGGCCCGCCACGGTGCTGGGCGCCCCCGCCTCGCCGTACGTGGCCGATTTCGTCGGCGCCGACCGCGGTCTCAAGCGGCTGTCCGTCACCCCCATCGAACCCGGTGACCTGGAGGAGCCGCCGACCGTCCACCTCAGCGACCGCCTGGACAAGGCGGCGCGGCGGATGGCCGCGGCGGGCGCCCGCTGGGCCGTCGTGCTCGACGACGCCGACGAGCTGCACGGCTGGGTCTCGGCCGGTGTGGTGGAGGCCCAGGAGGGCACGGTGGCCCACCACGCGCGGCGCATGGAGGCGTGGCTGCCGCTCGGCTCCTCTCTCAAACAGGCGTTCAGCACGATGCTCCAGCACGACGCGGGCTGGATCGCCGTCCTGGACGGTGACAGGTTCGTCGGCGTCCTCACCCCGTCGCGGCTGCACGCGGCGCTGCGGCGCTCCATCGACGCCGACGCCCGCGAAGTGGGCAGGACAGAGGTGGAGCTGGAGTCGATCGAGAGCTCCTGAAGCGGGAGGGCCACGGGAGTGTCGTTCCCGGTCCCAGGGGGGGGGCGGCTCTCAGCCGAGTCCCACCGTGCAGTCGATCTCCGACACGAGCCAGCCGAAGCCGCCGAGCCCGCCCGCGTCCAGCAGCTCGGCGGCCTCGCAGGACGCGCTCAGCCCGCGCACGTAGGCGGCGGGGTCGGAGCGGGCCAGGGCGAGGTCCGGGCGGCGGCCCGTGATGCCCAGTGCGCCGAGCGCGGCGCGCTGGTCGAGCAGCCTGGTGGTGCCGGGCGCGCTCGCGGCGACCGCGTCGAGGGCCACGTGGGAGGTCACATCGCGGCTGCCGTCCGGTACGGGCAGGCAGCCGCGGCCCTCGCGGTACCCGGCGAGGGTGCCGAACGGGGGGCGGGTCGCGCGGGTGTGCCCGTAGTCGACGGCGACGGCCACGCCGCGGCGCACGCTGCCGGCGGCGCGCGCCCAGGCGGCGTCGCGCGGGTGGCCGATCTCGGCGCGGGCGCCTTCGTCCGCCTGGTCCAGCGGCCACCACCGCTCCAGCCACCGGGCGTCGGCGCCGGTGACGGGCGGCCCGTGCCGTTCGGTGCCGTCGGGGGCGACCAGCACCAGCCGGGCGGTCCCCGTGCGGTCGTTCTCGGCGACGTCGACGGGCACGTTGTCCAGCCACTCGTTGGCGAACAGCAGCCCCGTCACCGTGGCGGGGTCCGGCAGGCGCGTACACCAGCGGACGGCCGAATCGAGGCCCTCGGGGCGCGGCCGGTGTTCGACGGCGGTGAGGCGCAGGCGCGCCGGCACCTCCGCGCCGGCGGCCTTCTGCTCGCGCAGTGCGGCCGCCACCCCCGTGAGGAGTTCCCCGGCGCCGGCGCCGACGTCGACCAGGTCGAGGCGCGGCGGGTGCCCCAGGGCCGCGTCCACCCGCAGCAGGAGGCGCGTCACCGCGTGGGCGAAGAGCCCGGAGGCGTGCACGGAGGTGCGGAAGTGAGCGGCGGGCGCCTGACGGGTGTAGAAACCGCCGGGCCCGTACAGGGCGGTGGCGGTGGCCGAGCGCCAGCCGGGCAACGGGGGGAGCATGGGCCTCACCGTATGCGCGGACCGGGATCCTCCACCTTGGGGAGTAGGAGCGCCGCCCACGGATCGGCCGTCCGGTTGACCCCCGCACGTGCCCGGTCTGCATACGCTGGGTGACGTGCATCGGCTCTACGACTTCATCCGCAGGCACCCCACGTGGGTGGACAGCCTCTGGGCTGTCGCGCTGCTGATGCTGTCGTCGCTGTGGATCGTCGCCGGCGTCTCCGCGCCGCCGGAGGCGGAGGGGCTCGCGACCACGCCCCGGCAGCAGATCGCCATGATCCCCATCGCGCTCGCGCTGAGCGCGGTCGTGGCGCTGCGCCGCAGGGCTCCCGAGAAGATGCTGGTGCTGGCCACCGGTACGGGCGTGGCGCAGGTGGTCGTCGACGTCAGCGTGTTCCCCGGAAACTTCGCGTTCCTGGTCATCGTCTTCACCGTCGCCTCCCGGCACGTCCGGTGGGCCTCCAGGTTCGCGCTGGCGGGCGCGCTGCTGGCCCCCACCATCAACACGCTGCGCTGGCCGAGCACGACGGGCGGCCTGGCGAACGACATCTTCGGCACGCTGTTCATGACACTGGCGTTCGTGATGGCCTGGGTGCTCGGCGACTCGCTGCGCACCCGCCGCGCCTACTACCTCCAGCTGGAGGAGCGCGCCCGGCGGCTGGAGAAGGAGCGGGAGGCGCAGGCCAAGGTGGCCGTCGCCGCCGAGCGGGCCCGGATAGCGCGCGAGCTGCACGACGTGGTGGCGCACAACGTGTCCGTGATGGTCGTCCAGGCCGACGGCGGCGCCTACGTGCTGGACAACGCGCCTGACCAGACCCGCATGGCGCTGGAGACCATCTCGGGCACGGGCCGGCAGGCGCTCGCCGAGATGCGCCGCCTGCTGGGGGTGCTGCGCAGCGAGGACGGCGGCAAGCGGGACGGCGGCGAGTACGTGCCGCAGCCCGGTGTGGAGCAGATCGCCGACCTCGTCGAACAGGTGCGCGGCGCGGGCCTGACCGTCGACTTCCGGGTCGAGGGCGTCCCGCACCCGCTCCCCAGCAGCGTCGAGCTGACCGCGTACCGCATCGTGCAGGAGGCGCTGACCAACACCCGCAAGCACGGCGGCCCCGACGTGGGGGCGACCGTGCGGCTCCGGTACACCGACGAGGAGCTGTCCGTCCTCGCGGAGGACGACGGGCGTGGCGCCCAGCGCGAGCTGTACGAGGAGGGCGGCGTGGACGGTCTGGGCCACGGGCTGATCGGCATGCGCGAGCGGGTCGGCATGGTGGGGGGCGCGCTGGAGGCCGGGCCCCGCGCCGGCGGCGGCTTCCGCATCTGTGCGGCCCTCCCCCTCAAGGGCGCCGGCTGACCCTGACCGGGGCGCCGGGGCCTTCCCTCCGACGTCCCCCCCCGGTCCCTCCGCCCCCGTCACCTCCCCCTGTCCCCGCCCTCCCCGACCGAGAAGGACCCCGCATGACGATCCGCGTGATGCTCGTCGACGACCAGGCGCTGCTGCGCACCGGCTTCCGCATGGTGCTCACCGCGCAGCAGGACATGGAGGTCACCGCCGAGGCGGGCGACGGCGCCGAGGCGCTGGCGATCCTGCGCCAGACGCCGGTGGACGTGGTGCTGATGGACGTGCGGATGCCGAACGTCGACGGGGTCGAGGCCACCCGCCGCATCTGCGAGGGCGGCGAGGGCGGGCCCGGCAGCCCGAAGGTGCTGATCCTGACCACGTTCGACCTGGACGAGTACGCGTTCTCCGCGCTCAAGTCGGGGGCCAGCGGCTTCATGCTCAAGGACGTGCCGCCCGGCGACCTGCTGGAGGCCATCCGCGCGGTGCACAGCGGGGACGCGGTGGTGGCGCCCAGCACCACGCGGCGGCTGATCGACCGGTTCTCCTCGGTGCTGCCCGCCACCGCCACCGAGCCGGTCGCCAAGGAGCTGGAACGCCTGACCGAACGCGAGCGGGAGGTGCTCACCCTCATCGCCCAGGGCCTGTCCAACGGCGAGATCGCCGCCCGGCTGGTGCTCTCCGAAGCGACGGTCAAGACCCACGTGGGCCGCATCCTGGCCAAGCTGGGGCTGCGCGACCGTGTCCAGGCGGTCGTCCTGGCGTACGAGACGGGCCTGGTGAGGGCGGGGAGCTGAATCCTCCGGACGTCGGCGGGGCCGCCAGGCCCCGTGTCACCGCAGCACCGTCTCCAGGAAGTCGCTGCCCAGCCGCCCCACGACCTTCAGATCCAGCTGGTACTGCACATACCGGCCGCGCCGCCTGGCCGTGATCAGACCGGCCTTCTTCAGCACCGCCAGGTGCCGGGAGACCTCCGGGGAACTGAGCGCGTACTGGTCGGCGAGTTCGCTCGTGGAGTAGGGCGCCCGGGCCAGGTTCCGGCACAGCCGCATCCGCATCGGATGCGCCAGGGCCTCCATCCGCAACTTGAACTGGTCCACCGACAGCGGCCCCGGCAACTCGGGCGCCGCGACCGGATAGTGCACGACGGGCCGCCACCCGTGCCGGTGCAGCACCACCAGGTGCGGCCACTGGTGGATGGACGGGACGAACGTCACGCCGGGCCCCACCGCGGGGTCCACGGCCGTGGTGCGCGCGCTGGCGAGCTTGTCGGCGTCGATGACGCCGCCCGCCTCGTCGGTCGACAGCGCGGGGGAGACGGCCGCCAGGGTCGCGGCCAGCCCCTTGCGGCGCAGCAGCTCCGTCTTCTCGCGCGCGTCGGCGGTCAGCTGGAGCCGCACCCGCCTCCAGGTGTCGGCGAAGAAGGCCTGGTCGCAGTCCTCGAACAGGCGGCGTATCCAGGACCGCACGGCGGGCGGGTCGTCCAGCAGCCGCTGGGTGAACCGCTGCTGCTGCGGCCCGCGAGCCGCGGCCAGGTCGAGCGCCCGCTCCCGCAGTGCCGCGTCGGCCAGCGGCGAGCGCACCGCGTCGGTTCCGTAGAGCGCACCGCAGGTGAACTCCAGGGCGGCCATGACGTAACTCTCGTCGTCGAGCCGGTCGAGCAGGTCCAGGTCCTGCGCGAGCGTCCCGCCGGGCTGCGCGGAGGCGTCCCGCAGTCCCGCGAAGCCCAGCAGGATGTCGGAGAAGGTGGTCCGCCACAGGAAGTCGGCCTCGCACAGCCGGTCGGCCAGATCCTGCTTGAGCGAGGCGTTGGTGGCGGTCGCCCAGCCGTGCACCCCGGGGTGGTGTCCGGGCTCGGCCAGGGTGTGCAGCGCCGTGCCCAGTTCGGCCAGCGGCGAAGGGGCGAAGACGACACGCTCCAGGGGCAGCCCCGCGATGTGGATGGTGACGCTCATGCCCTCCATCCTGCCTGCCGGGGACGGCCGTTCCCCGCTCGATTGACGGGCCTCGTCAATCGAACGGGTACCGATTGACGAGGCCCGTCAACTCGCGTGCCGGGCCGGGAAACGGCGGCGCACCGTCGGGTCCATGAGCATCAGTGAGCAGTACGCGATGGACACCTGGCGGCTCCAGTCCCGGGGGCAGGCGCCGCCACCGGCACCGGGCACGCACGAGGCGAAGCTCCTGCGGGCCTGGTGGGTGGCGCGCAGGGAGGCGAGGAGGGAACTCGGCCTGACCCGCGCCGCCGAGCGGGCCGCCGAACGGGAGCGCGAGCAGGGCGCGGCGGCGAGCGGGGCCGCACCCCGACCCCTCCGGCGGCGCGCGCGGAGGGCTTAGCATGGCGAGGTCTCGTCCGGTACCGGCCACTGAGCGGACCGGAACGCATACGGAAGGCCTCTTTCGTGAACGCACACCACCCTCACCACCCGCCCCCCGGCGACGGGCCGCAGGGCGCCGGGGCGCCCTCGCGGCCCGCGGCCGGTGGCGGCCCCGAGCCGTCCGTGCCGGCGCGGGCCGAGGACCGCCCGGCACGGCTGTCGGTCGGCGTCGTCGGCGCGGGACGCGTCGGCCCCGCGCTGGCGGCGGCGCTGCGGCTGGCGGGACACCGCCCGGTCGCGGTCTCCGGCGTCTCGGACGCCTCCAGGCGCCGCGCGGCCGAGCTGCTGCCCGGCGTCCCCGTGGTCGGCCCGGACGAGGTGCTGGCCCGCTCCGAACTCGTCCTGCTGACCGTCCCCGACGACGCGCTGCCCGGCCTGGTCGCGGGCCTGGTCAAGACCGGTGCCGTGCGCCCGGGACAGCTGGTGGTCCACACCTCGGGCCGGTACGGCGTCTCCGTCCTGGAGCCCGCGCTGGCCGCCGGAGCGCTGCCGCTGGCACTGCACCCGGTGATGACCTTCACGGGCACGGCGGTGGACGTGCAGCGGCTGGCGGGCTGCTCGTTCGGGGTGACGGCGCCCGAGGAGCTGCGGCTGGCGGCCCAGGCGCTGGTCATCGAGATGGGCGGGGAGCCCGAGTGGGTCGCGGAGGAGGCCAGGCCGCTCTACCACGCGGCCCTCGCCATCGGCGCCAACCACCTGGTCACCCTCGTCAACCAAGCCATGGAGCTGCTGCGCACCTCCGGGGTGCAGGCCCCCGACCGGATGCTGGGGCCGCTGCTGGGCGCCGCCCTCGACAACGCGCTGCGCTCCGGTGACGCCGCACTGACCGGCCCCGTCGCCCGGGGGGACGCCGGCACGGTCGCCGCCCACGTCGCCGAGTTGCGCCGGCACGCACCGCGGACGGTGGCGAGCTACCTCGCGATGGCGCGGGCCACCGCCGACCGCGCACTCGACCACGGCCTGCTCACGGCGGGGCACGCGGGCGATCTGCTGGACGTCCTCGGCGCCGGCACGCACGAGCGGGGCAGCGGCGCGGGCGGCCCCCACGGCACGGGCGGCCCCCACGGCGCGGGCGACCCCCACGGCGCGGGCGGAACGGGCGGCACCGACGAGGGGGACGACGGGAGCGACGGGGAGGCCCGCGCATGACCGCCCACGTCGTCACCACCGCCGCCGAGCTGCGCGGCCTGCGCGGGGACACCGGCGCGGAGCGCGCCGTCGTCATGACGATGGGCGCCCTGCACGAGGGCCACGCCGCGCTGGTGCGAGCGGCCCGCGAGCGCGTGGGACCCGGCGGGCAGGTCGTCGTCACCGTCTTCGTCAACCCGCTCCAGTTCGGCGCGGGCGAGGACCTGGACCGCTACCCGCGCACCCTGGAGGCCGACGTGCTGATCGCCGGCAAGGAGGGCGCGGACGTGGTCTTCGCGCCGCCCGTCGAGGAGGTCTACCCCGGGGGCGAACCCCAGGTGCGCGTCTCGGCGGGTCCGATGGGCGACGTCCTGGAAGGTGCCTCGCGCCCCGGGCACTTCGACGGCATGCTCACCGTCGTCGCCAAACTGCTCCACCTGACCGCGCCAGAGGCGGCCTTCTTCGGCCAGAAGGACGCCCAGCAGCTGGCCCTGGTCCGCCGCATGGCCGAGGACCTCAACTTCCCCACCGCGATCGTCGCCGTTCCCACCGTCCGCGAGGACGACGGGCTCGCCCTCTCCAGCCGCAACCGCTACCTGGGCGAGCCGGAACGCACCCACGCGCTCGCCCTCTCCCGCGCCCTGCGCGCCGGGGAACAGGCGGCCGTCGCCGGACCGGCAGCCGTGCTGCGCGCCGCCCACGACGTGCTGGCCGGACAGGGCCACCCGGTGGAAGACCGTGACGACCGCGACGGCTCCGACGACCGCGACCGCTCCGACGACCGCGACCGCTCCGACGGCTCGGACGACCCCGACGGACTCGACGTCGACTACGTGGCCCTCGTCGACCCGGCGAGCTTCCGGGAGATCACCGACGCCGCCTGGCAGGGGGAAGCCCTCCTCGCCGTCGCGGCCCGCGCGGGCCGCACCCGGCTGATCGACAACGTCCCCCTGCACCTTGGAGCCCCGCGATGACCCGTACCGGCGGGCAGCCCGCAGCCACCCCCGGCATAGCCGGCGGCTCCCTCCCGGCGCCGCCGGCGGGCTGGAGCCTGGAGGCGGACGTGGTCGTCGTCGGCTCGGGCATCGCAGGACTGACCGCCGCACTGCGCTGCGCGGCACGCGGCGCCCGCACGGTCGTCGTCACCAAGGCGCGGCTCGACGCCGGCTCCACCCGCTGGGCCCAGGGCGGCATCGCGGCAGCGCTCGGCGAGGGCGACACCCCGCAGCAGCACCTCGACGACACCCTCGAAGCGGGGGCGGGGCTGTGCGACGAGGCAGCCGTCCGCACCCTCGTCACCGAGGCCCCCGGAGCGATGCGACGGCTCATCGCGTCCGGCGCCCGGTTCGACACCTCTCCCGCGACCGGGCGGATCGCCCTCACCCGGGAGGGCGGCCACCACCGGGACCGCATCGCCCACGCGGGCGGCGACGCCACCGGAGCGGAGGTCTCCCGCGCCCTGGTCGAGGCCGTACGGCAGCAGTCCATCCGCACCGTCGAGAACGCCCTCGTCCTCGACCTCCTCACGGACGCCGAAGGCCGCGCGGCGGGCGTCACCCTGCACGTCATGGGCGAGGGCCGGCACGACGGGGTCGGCGCCGTCCGCGCGCCCGCCGTCGTCCTGGCCACCGGCGGCATGGGCCAGGTCTTCGCGGCCACCACCAACCCCGCGGTCTCCACGGGCGACGGCGTCGCCCTCGCGCTGCGCGCCGGCGCGGAGGTCTCCGACCTGGAGTTCGTCCAGTTCCACCCCACCGTCCTCTACCTCGGCCCCGACGCGGAGGGCCAGCAGCCCCTGATCTCCGAGGCCGTACGGGGCGAGGGCGCCCACCTCGTCGACGCGGCCGGCGTCCGCTTCATGCAGGGCGCCCACCCCCTCGCCGAGCTGGCCCCCCGCGACATCGTCGCCAAGGGCATCACGCGCCGCGCCGCCGCACAGGGCACCGACCACATGTACCTGGACGCCCGCCACTTCGGCGCCGCCATGTGGGAGACGCGCTTCCCCACCATCCTCGCGGCCTGCCGCGCGCACGGCATCGACCCCGTCACCGATCCGGTGCCCGTCGCCCCCGCCGCCCACTACGCCAGCGGCGGCATCCGCACCGACCTGGCAGGACGCACCACCGTCCCCGGCCTCTACGCCTGCGGCGAAGCCGCCTGCACCGGAGTGCACGGCGCCAACCGCCTCGCCTCCAACAGCCTGTTGGAAGGCCTGGTCTTCGCCGAGCAGATCGCGGAGCGGGTCGGCGAGCAGCTCACCGGGCAGCTCGCCGGACAGCTCGGCGAGCCGGCCGGTGCCGCCCCCGGCCCGGCGTCCCGCGAAGCGGAGCCCCCCGGCGCGGCTCCCTCGGCGGCCCCCTCCGCGGGCGCCTCCCCCCGCCAGGCCGTGCTCCTTCCGCCCACCGCCCGCGCCGAGATCCAGCGCATCATGTCCAGCGGCGCGGGCGTCCTGCGCTCCGCGCGCTCCCTCACGGAGGCCGCCGAGCGGCTCGCCGCCCTCACGCCCTCGCCGGACTCCCCGGACGTCCCGGATGCCAAGCCCGCCGAACCGGGCGTCGACACCTGGGAGACGGCCAACCTCCACCTGGTCGCGCAGGTCCTCGTCGCGGCGGCGCTCCGCCGCCAGGAGACCCGGGGCTGCCACTGGCGGGAGGACCACCCGGACCGCGACGACACCACCTGGCGCCGCCACCTGGTCGTCAGCACGCCCCCCGGCGGACGCTTCACCGTCCGCACCACCGACACGACCGCCTTTCCCCCGGTCATGAGCGAGCACAAGGAGCACAAGTGACCGACGACCTCCCCCTCCTCCAGATCGGCAGGGGCCCGGCGGAACAGCCAGAGGAGGCAGGCGGCTGCGGCGACGCCTGCGGCTGCTCGGCCGGTGCCGCCGACGACCCGGGGCTCGACCCGCTGGAGTGCGGCCTCGACCCCGACCTGGCCCAACTCCTCCTCGACGCGGGCCTCGACCCGGTCCAGATCGAGGACATCGCCCACCTCGCTGTCGAGGAGGACCTCGACCGCGGCGTGGACGTCACCAGCGTGGCGACCATCCCCGACGAGGCCGTCGCCACGGGCGACTTCACCGCACGCGAGGCGGGCACCGTCGCGGGGCTCCGCGTCGCCGAGGCCGTCCTGTCCGTCGTGTGCACCGACGAGTTCGAGGTCGAACGCCACGTCCTGGACGGTGACCGGGTGGAGGCAGGGCAGCGGCTGCTCACCGTCCGCACCCGCACCCGCGACCTGCTCACGGCCGAACGCAGCGCCCTCAACCTGCTGTGCCGCCTCTCGGGCATCGCCACCGCGACCCGCGCGTGGGCGGACGCGCTGGAGGGCACGAAGACGGCGGTCCGCGACACCCGCAAGACGACTCCCGGGCTGCGCGCCCTGGAGAAGTACGCGGTGCGCTGCGGCGGCGGCGTCAACCACCGCATGTCCCTCTCGGACGCGGCGCTCATCAAGGACAACCACGTCATCGCGGCCGGCGGCGTCGCGGAGGCGTTCGCGCGCGTGCGGGCCGAGTTCCCCGACGTGCCGATCGAGGTGGAGGTCGACAGCCTCGACCAGATCCCGCCCGTCCTGGACCAGGGCGCCGACCTGCTGCTGCTGGACAACTTCACGCCCGGCATGACGACCGAGGCCGTCACCCTGGTCGCCGGGCGGGCGCGGCTGGAGTCCTCGGGGCGCCTCACGCTCGACAACGCCGCCGAGTACGCCGCGACCGGCGTCGACTTCCTGGCCGTCGGCGCGCTGACGCACTCGTCCCCGATCCTCGACATCGGCCTCGACCTGCGCGCCGAGAGCGGCGCGGGCGACGCCGACGGCGCTGACGAGGCGGCGGACGCCGGTAAGGAGCGGCCCTGATGCTGCTCACCATCGACGTGGGCAACACCCACACCGTGCTGGGCCTCTTCGACGGCGAGGAGATCGTCGAACACTGGCGCATCTCCACCGAGGCGCGCCGCACCGCCGACGAACTGGCCGTGCTGCTCCAGGGCCTGATGGGCATGCACCCCCTCCTCGGCGACGACCTGAGCGACAACGTCGAGGGCATCGCCATCTGTTCGACCGTGCCCTCCGTGCTGCACGAGCTGCGCGAGGTCACCCGGCGCTACTACGGCGACATCCCGGCCGTGCTCGTCGAACCCGGCGTCAAGACGGGCGTGCCGATCCTCATGGACAACCCGAAGGAGGTCGGCGCCGACCGCATCATCAACGCGCTCGCGGCCGTCGAGCTCTACGGCGGCCCGTGCGTCGTCGTCGACTTCGGCACCGCCACCACCTTCGACGCGGTCTCCGCGCGCGGCGAGTACGTGGGCGGCGTGATCGCGCCCGGCATCGAGATCTCCGTCGACGCGCTCGGGATGCGCGGCGCCCAGCTCCGCAAGATCGAGATCGCCCGGCCGCGGAGCGTCATCGGCAAGAACACCGTCGAGGCCATGCAGTCGGGCATCGTCTACGGCTTCGCCGGGCAGGTCGACGGCGTCGTCCACCGCATGGCGTCCGAACTGGCCGACGACCCCGAGGACGTCACCGTCATCGCGACCGGCGGCCTGGCCCCCATGGTCCTGGGCGAGTCCGCGGTCATCGACGAACACGAGCCCTGGCTCACCCTGATCGGACTCCGTCTGGTCTACGAACGGAACGTCGACCGCGGCTGACCGGCCCGACGCGGCGGCGGGGCGGCACGCGCCGCCCCGGCCGCGGGCGGCACGCGCCTCCCCAGCCGCGGGCGCCACGCCCAGAAATCGGGCGATAAGCACATTTAGGGCATAGGGCGCCTATCGTCTCCCCATGCCCACGCCCTACGGTTCCCGAGGCGGCGTGGCGTTCAGCGCCGACGAGCTGCGCGTGCTCGGCGGCGCCCTCGCCACCGCCCTCAAGTCCACACCCGCGCCCGAGGACGCCCGCGCGTACCTGCGGCTCGCCCAGGCCGTGGACGAAGCCGTCCGCGAGGGCAGCAGGCTGCGCTCCTTCCTGCGGGCCGACCTCGCCCGCTACCGCCGGGCCCTGCCCGGCGCCGCCGCCGGCTACCTCGACCAACTGGAGACAGCCCTCGCCTCGGGCCACCGGCCCAGCCGGGACGACCTGGCCGCCCTCCGCGGGCTGTGCGCCCAGCGGGCGGGGGCCGACGAGTCGGCCCGCCGGAGCCGGCTCCTCCACCGCGCCGAGACGCTCGCCACCGCATACGTCCCGCGGGGCCGCCGACCCGCCGATACGGAGCCGGCCGCCGCCATCGGGCCGGCCGCCGGCACCGGGCCGGCTTCCGGCGCCGGGCCGGCTTCCGGTGCCGGGCCGGCTTCCGGTGGTGAGCCGACCGCTGGCGCGGGGCCGACCGCTGGCGCGGGGCCGTCTGTCGGTGGGGATGCGGCCACCGACGTGCGGCCGGTCGCCGACGTGCGGCCGTCTGTCGGCGCGGGAGCGACCGCCGACGGGGACGTGGTCGTCGGCACGGGGCCGACCGCCGGTGGGGAACCGGCCGCCGACGCGCGGCCGATTGCCGACGCGCGACCGGCCGCCCTCGCACGGCCGACCGCCCACGCGCGGCCGACCGCCCACGCGCGGCCGACTGCCGGCGCGGGGCCGACCGGCGGTGAGGATGCGGTCGTCGGCACGGGACCGACCCCCGGCACCCGGCCGGCTTCCGGGGAGGAGCCGGCCGGCGACGCGCAACCGATTGCCGACATGCGGCCGCCCGCCGGCACGGGACCGACCCCCGGTGGGGATGCGGCCGCCGACGCGCGGCCGTCTGTCGACACGCGGCCGACAGTAGGCGCGTGGCCGACTGCCGGTGGGGGTGCGGCCACTGACGTGCGGCCGTCTGTCGGCGCGGGACCGACCGGCGGTGAGGATGCGGTCGTCGGCACGGGACCGACCCCCGGTGGGGAACCGGCCGCCGACGTGCGGCCGGCCGCTGGCATGGGGCCGACTGCCGGCCCGGGGTCGACCCCCGGTGGGGGCGCGGCCGCCGACGCACGGCCGAGTGCCGACGCGCGACCGACCGCCGACGTGCGGCCGACCGCCGACGTGCGGCCGACCGCCGACGTGCGGCCGACCGCCGGCCCGGGGTCGGCTGCCGGCGGGGGCGCGGCCGTCGGTTCGCGAGCAGCCGTCGGTGGGGAGTCGGGCGACGACGTGGGGCCGGGCGGTGGCACGTGCGCCGAGCGCGGCCCCCAGGTGCCTCCCGCCCGCTCCGCGCCTCTCTCCCTTCCCGCCCCGCACGGGCCCACGCGTCTGCCCCGTCCGTCCACCACACCCGGCCCGTCCACGGCACCCGGCCCCACCCCTACCCCCGGTCCGATCCCTGGCCCCGCCACGGCGTCCCCGGGCACAGCCGCCGCGCCCGGCGGCGCCTCCGCACCCGGCAGCACTCCCGAGGCGGGTGCTGCCGCCGCGCCCGGGCGGGGCTCCGTGGCCCAGGCCGGCCCCGGCTCAGGAGCAAGAGCCGCCGCGCGCTCCGAGGTCGCCTCCGGGTCGGAGGGGAACGGCGAGCGGGAGGGGGAGCCCTCTCCCGGTCCGGCGAAGCCCGGCCCCGCCGAGCGGCCCGGGTCTCCGGAGCCCGCCCCGCCGTCCCGTCCCGTCCCCACGCCCGCCGAGGTCTTCCCGCCCCGCCGTCGGACCCCGTCGCAGGACCCCTCTCCCGAGCGGGAGGGCCAGGACCAGGACCAGGACCAGGACCAGGACGAGGCCGAGTCCCGGCATGCGCGCCCGTCCCACTCGCGCGACGGACGCCCGCGCTCGATTCCGGCCTGACCCCGCCTCGCGCCTCGCGCCTCGCGTCTCGCGCCTCGCGCCCCGCCCTCCGGCCCGGGGGCGGGGCCGCACCGAGCGGGTGGTGCGTCCCGCCGGGTGAGGGCGGCGGCGTACGCTGGGGGTCTGGTTCGTCGAGGAGGCTCACGTCATGGATTACCTTGCCGCGCTCACCCCGCCGCTCGTGATGGCGGTGGCCTTCACCGCGCTCATCGTCGTCATGATCAAGAGCCAGGGTGGGGCGAACAAGGCGAAGGAGGACGGTGTCGTCGACGCCGCCCTCTCCCGTGCCGAGGCGGGCCGGAGCGAGTCCGGCAACTGAACGGCAGCTGAGCGGCTGCTGGGTAGCCGCTGAGCAGCCGCTCAGCGACCGCTCACTCCGACAGCGCCGACTGCCCGCCTTCCGGGTAATTCCAGCGATTCGGACATTTTCCACTATTATTCTTCCGTGCCGAGGCCATTGGGAGAGCTGGAAGACGCCGTGATGACCCGGGTATGGCGCTGGAACCGCCCGGTCACCGTGCGGGAAGTCCTCGAGGATCTCCAGAAGGAACGCACCGTCGCGTACACGACGGTGATGACCGTAATGGACAACCTGCGCCAGAAGGGCTGGCTGAGGCGGGAGCAAGAAGGCCGCGCCTATCGATATGCGGCGGTCTCCACTCGGGCCGCATACTCCGCGGCTCTCATGAACGAAGCGTGGTCGGCCAGTGACAACCCGGCCGCCGCGCTCGTCGACTTCTTCGGGATGATGTCGCCGGAACAGGTCGATGTGCTGCGCGCCGCCTTGCGCGTCGTACATCTGAACGGGGTGCATCTCGATCCCCCCGGCGGTGAGGGCCCGGATGACGACCGATAGCGTCCGTTCATGGCAGAACACGCACCGCTATCCCAGGTCACGATCCGCAGGGCTCGCACGGTCGACGTCCCGGCGGTGCGCAGCCTGATCGACACCTACTCGCGCGATCGCATCCTGCTCGACAAAGCCACCGTGACGCTTTACGAGGACATCCAGGAGTTCTGGGTCGCGGAACGGGATGCCGACGCGGAAGTCGTCGGCTGCGGCGCGTTGCACGTGATGTGGGAAGACCTCGCTGAGGTCAGGACGCTGGCCGTCGACCGTTCCCAGCGGGGAACGGGCGTGGGCCATCTGCTGCTGGAGAAGCTACTGCACACCGCGCGCTGGCTGGGGGTGCGGCGCATTTTCTGTCTGACCTTCGAAGTGGACTTCTTCTCCCGGCACGGCTTCACGGAGATCGGTCAGACGCCTGTGGACGGGGACGTCTACAGCGAGCTGCTGCGCTCCTCTGACGAGGGCGTGGCCGAGTTCCTGGGGCTCGAACGAGTGAAGCCCAACACCCTGGGCAACAGCCGCATGCTGCTGCGTCTGTGAACGGTGGCGCCCGACCGTCCTCCACTATGTCCGAAAGGTCCCGCCAATCCCCGTGCGGTGCCGGGCAAACTCAGCACAGGGTTTGTGTTTCTCCCGCAAAAGCGGTTTGCTTTCCACGTCGGTATCTGTAATCAGTTATCCAGTACGAATGGGAGCAACAGGTGGCACAGAAGGTTCAGGTTCTTCTTGTCGACGACCTCGACGGCGGCGAGGCGGACGAGACGGTGACGTTCGCGCTGGACGGTAAGTCGTACGAGATCGATCTCACCACCGCTAATGCGGACAAGCTCCGTTCCGCTCTGGAGCCCTATCTGAAGAACGGGCGGCGTACCGGTGGCCGTTCCGCGCGCGGAAAGGGCGGCCGCTCAGGATCGGCTTCGGGTGCGGGTCAGGACACGGCGAAGATCCGCGCGTGGGCCAAGGAGCAGGGTTACGAGGTCAATGACCGCGGCCGTGTTCCCGCCAGCATTCGTGAGGCGTACGAGAAGGCCAACGGCTGAGTCATTCCGGTTGATCAGTTGTCCGGCCCGCTCCCGAGGGCCGTTTTCCGGTGCGGGAGGCCCCGCGCGGGCCTCCCGAGGGCCCTGGTGCGCCCCGCGCGGTTCCCGCCGGCGGCCCGAGCCGCAGTGCGGGCGTCCCGTGGCGGACGCCGCCGAGCGGGACGGAGGCCGGGGTGACCCGCTCCGGGACAGTCGCGGCGATCACGCAACGTCGACGGTGCTCACCCAGGGTGTGCGCGCCCTGTAGGTACTGACGCGCATCCGTGTCCCGGTGTTCGCCCTGAGCGGATGTGGGCGACCGTATACGGGCGACGCCGCATGGATTGTCACACCGAGCGGGTAAGAAGGCTTCAGGAGCCTTAAAGCCCAGGTGGCGCAGGGCGGAACGGGGGTGCTGAGGCGCGTGCCTCGTCGTGTGCGGACGCGTCGGGAAGAGGGCGTTCGCCGTCGGCGTAGTGGATCCAGGTGAATACGCCTGGCCTGCGGGAACATCGTCTCGCACCATCGGGTTGGAACTGTTGTCGGCTGTCCGGGGCAGGAGGCGCATGATCGACCGGATCGACCGGCCAGCAGTCGGCAGTTGGAATGAGCGGTCCCCCGTTGCGGGACTAAGCTGCGGAAGGACAGCGAGGGGAGCGTCCCCTCACTGCCTGACCGCTCTGAGGAGCGATTAACGATGTTCGAGAGGTTCACCGACCGCGCGCGGCGGGTTGTCGTCCTGGCTCAGGAAGAAGCCCGGATGCTCAACCACAACTACATCGGCACCGAGCACATCCTTCTGGGCCTGATCCACGAAGGTGAAGGTGTCGCCGCTAAGGCACTGGAGAGCCTCGGGATCTCGCTTGAGGCTGTCCGGCAGCAGGTGGAGGAGATCATCGGCCAGGGCCAGCAGGCGCCCTCCGGCCACATCCCCTTCACTCCCCGTGCCAAGAAGGTGCTGGAGCTGTCGCTCCGCGAAGCCCTTCAGCTCGGCCACAACTACATCGGCACGGAGCACATCCTGCTGGGCCTGATCCGCGAGGGCGAGGGCGTCGCCGCCCAGGTCCTCGTGAAGCTGGGCGCCGACCTGAACCGGGTCCGCCAGCAGGTCATCCAGCTCCTGTCCGGTTACTCCGGTGGCAAGGAAGCCGCCACGGCCGGCGGACCCGCCGAGGGCACGCCGTCCACCTCGCTCGTTCTGGACCAGTTCGGCCGCAATCTGACGCAGGCCGCCCGCGAGTCCAAGCTCGACCCGGTCATCGGGCGCGAGAAGGAGATCGAGCGGGTCATGCAGGTCCTGTCCCGCCGCACCAAGAACAACCCGGTGCTGATCGGCGAGCCCGGCGTCGGCAAGACCGCCGTCGTCGAGGGGCTGGCGCAGGCCATCGTCAAGGGCGAGGTGCCCGAGACCCTCAAGGAGAAGCACCTCTACACCCTGGACCTGGGCGCGCTGGTCGCGGGCTCCCGCTACCGCGGTGACTTCGAGGAGCGCCTGAAGAAGGTGCTCAAGGAGATCCGCACCCGCGGCGACATCATCCTGTTCATCGACGAGCTGCACACCCTGGTCGGTGCGGGCGCCGCCGAGGGCGCCATCGACGCCGCCAGCATCCTCAAGCCGATGCTGGCCCGCGGCGAGCTGCAGACCATCGGTGCCACGACGCTGGACGAGTACCGCAAGTACCTGGAGAAGGACGCGGCCCTGGAGCGCCGCTTCCAGCCCATCCAGGTGGCGGAGCCCTCGCTGCCGCACACCATCGAGATCCTCAAGGGCCTGCGCGACAGGTACGAGGCGCACCACCGCGTCTCCATCACCGACGCGGCCCTGGTCGGCGCGGCCACGCTCGCCGACCGCTACATCTCGGACCGCTACCTGCCGGACAAGGCCATCGACCTGATCGACGAGGCCGGCTCCCGCATGCGTATCCGCCGGATGACGGCCCCGCCGGACCTGCGCGAGTTCGACGAGAAGATCGCGAACGTGCGCCGGGACAAGGAGTCCGCGATCGACTCGCAGGACTTCGAGAAGGCCGCCTCCCTCCGGGACACGGAGAAGCAGCTGCTGGCGGAGAAGGCCAAGCGGGAGAAGGAGTGGAAGGCCGGCGACATGGACGTCGTCGCCGAGGTCGACGAGGACCTGATCGCCGAGGTCCTGGCCGCCTCCACGGGCGTGCCGGTCATGCGGCTCACCGAGGAGGAGTCCAGCAGGCTCCTGCGCATGGAGGACGAGCTGCACAAGCGCGTCATCGGCCAGGAGGACGCCATCAAGGCGCTCTCCCAGGCGATCCGGCGCACCCGTGCGGGTCTGAAGGACCCCAAGCGTCCCGGTGGCTCGTTCATCTTCGCCGGCCCGTCCGGCGTCGGTAAGACGGAGCTGTCCAAGACGCTGGCGGAGTTCCTGTTCGGCGACGAGGACGCGCTGATCTCCCTCGACATGTCGGAGTTCGGCGAGAAGCACACCGTCTCGCGGCTGTTCGGCTCCCCGCCCGGCTACGTCGGGTACGAGGAGGGCGGTCAGCTCACCGAGAAGGTGCGCCGCAAGCCGTTCTCCGTCGTCCTGTTCGACGAGGTCGAGAAGGCCCACCCGGACATCTTCAACTCGCTGTTGCAGATCCTGGAGGACGGTCGCCTGACCGACTCGCAGGGCCGGGTCGTGGACTTCAAGAACACCGTCATCATCATGACGACCAACCTGGGCACCCGGGACATCTCCAAGGGCTTCAACCTCGGCTTCGCCGGCCAGGGTGACGTCCGCGCGGGGTACGACCGGATGAAGGCCAAGGTCAACGACGAGCTCAAGCAGCACTTCCGCCCCGAGTTCCTCAACCGCGTGGACGACACGGTGGTCTTCCACCAGCTCACGCAGGAGGACATCATCCGCATCGTGGACCTGATGATCCAGCAGGTCGACGAGCGGCTGAAGGACCGCGACATGGGCATCGAGCTCAGCCAGGACGCCAAGGAGCTGCTGGCCAAGAAGGGCTACGACCCGGTGATGGGTGCCCGGCCGCTGCGCCGGACCATCCAGCGCGAGGTGGAGGACATCCTCTCGGAGAAGATCCTCTTCGGGGAGCTGCGTCCCGGGCACATCGTGGTCGTCGACACCGAGGGGGAGGGCGAGGCGAAGACCTTCACCTTCCGCGGTGAGGAGAAGTCGGCGCTGCCGGACGCTCCTCCGGTGGAGTCCGCCGCGGGCGGTGGCCCGAACCTGAGCAAGGAGGCGTAAGCCTCCACCGCACCACCGAGCGGGGCCGGCCAGAGATGGCCGGCCCCGCTCGCGTGCGCTCCCCGCTTCCGCTGCGGGCTAGGACATGATGCGGATGCCCTCGGGTACGCCGCTGACGCGCGGCAGCCGCGGGTTGACCCGCAGGGTCGTCAGCTGGGGGAAGGCGGCGAGCCACCCCATGGGGACGCCGAGGTCGTAGGCGAGCCACAGGTGGGTCAGCTGCTCGCGCACGAGCCCCTCCAGCAGCTCGTCGGGCGTGAAGGGCCCGACGATCTGCACGCGGGCCCTGCCGCCGAGTTTCCGCAGCGCGGCCAGCTCGTACCGGTCGGAGACGGGGTAGTACAGGCCCTCGGGGTCGAGGTGCCCGATGATCTCGTCCGCGTACCGGTCGGTGTCGAAGTTGTGCCACCCTCGCGCGAGCTCGGCCCGCAGCTGGAGGGAGGCCCGGTTGCGGAGCTGGGCGAGGTAGTGGACGGCGGCGTCGTCGTTGATCCGGGTGACGGTGACGGCGAGCCGGTGGGCCTCGCGGTCGGTGACGTGGGCGGGGTCGGGGAGCATCTCCAGGACTATGGGGCCCACCCAGCCGAGGCTGCGGGCGGCTTCCACGGTGGTGGGGCGCACCATGTTGCGGGTCTCGCGCCGGATGCGGGCGTGCGTGTCGGGGTCCAGTTCGGTGACGTGTTCGAGGCAGGCCGCCGCCAGCAGGCGGCGCCGGTTGCGCTGCATGCCCTTGCGTCCTGGCGCCAGCAGGCCGCCGAGGAGCCGCGCGCACTCCGCCGGGCGGGCGTGGGCGACGGCCATGCGGATGACCTCTTCCCACTCGGTCTCGTGGGCGTGGTCGAGGAGCAGGTCGAAGGCGCCCTGTTCGACGGCTTCCTTGGCGGCGAGGTAGTCCTGCACGGTGCGGTGGACGAACTCCACCGAGCGGTCGGGCTGCTCGCGGAGCAGCCCGGTGCGCAGCAGCAGGTGGTTGAAGATGTCCTCGGGGCGGCCCTGGCCCGCCGTGGAGGGGATGGCCGGCAGGTTGCGGGAGATCTCCTCGAGCGCTTCGTCCAGGGGCATCTCGGCGCGCCGCTCGACCAGCATCCGGAAGGCGAGTTTGCGCAGCAGCCGCTCGCGGGCGCCGCGCCGCAGTTTGACGGCGTCGGCGTACAGCACCCGGCGTTCGGGGTCGCGCCGCTGGAGCAGCATCTCCATCGCCGCTTCGTACAGCTCCTTGCGGCCGTGCGGCAGGGAGCCCGAGCGGTCGCGGTTGAGGGCGCAGATCAGTCCGCACATCAGCGGGTTGGTGGCCAGTCCGCGCAGTTCGCGGTAGAGGGGGATGGAGGCCAGCAGCCGGTCGCGGTACTCGGCCAGCAGGTGGTGGTCCTTGCCCTCGTCGTCGGCGGCGGCCGCGTGCCAGGCGGTGATGAAGGTGGCGACCTGGTCCCGGCTCATCGGTGCGAGTCTCAGCTCGTCGAAGCCCTCGTCGGCCAGCCAGTTCGCCTCCACGGACGAGGGGCGGGCGGTGACGAGGCAGAAGTTGCCCGAGTAGATCCGCATGAGGCGGCGCAGTTGGTCGCGGAGTGCGGCGCGTTCGGACTCGGGGGCCTCGTCGATGCCGTCGACCAGCAGCAGCCCCCGTTCCTCGGTCAGTACGCGTGCCGCCCAGCCGTCGGGTGCCTCGTCGGCGAGCGGGTGGCGCACGGCGTGCAGGAAGTCGTCGGGGGAGGGGAATCCCTCGCGGGCGAAGCGGCGTACGGGCAGGACGAGCGGTATCCGGCCGCGGAGCGAGGCGAGTTCGGCCGGCAGCGCGTCCCGTGCCGTGGCGACGGCGAGCCACTGCACCAGCGTCGTCTTGCCGGAGCCGGCCACGCCGCGCAGCAGAACTCTTTCGTGTCCGCCCAGCGCCCTGTCGGCGGGGAGTACGGGCTCGCCGCTGTCCTCGCCGTTCATCTCGGCCCGCCGCTCGGGGTTGTCGAACTCGGCGCTGAGGGAGAGGTAGGTGGCGTCCAGCGACCAGCTGTCGGGGGTGTTCGGGTTGGGCAGGTCGATGCCGTGGATGGTGACCCGGTTGTGCTCCTCGGCGACGGAGCGGGCGTACCTGACCTCGAACTCGGCGTCGGCGGCGGACGGCTCGGGGCGGCCGCGTACGGCTTCGACATCGTTGAGGTCGATCAACTGGCGTATCCGGTGTGCGCGTTCAGGCATGTGTTCGGCGAGGACGGGGGAGCGGCGGATCAGGTGGTGCAGCAGGTGGAGGCAGACGGTGACCAGCAGCCGGTCGTGGAACCAGGCGGCGTCCGGGTTCAGCTCCCGGTCGGCGCCCGGCACCGCGGAGCGCAGCCGGCGCGCGTAGTCCTGCGGCCCCAGCCGTACCGCCTGCACGTCCGTGACGTCCAGCTCGCCGATGATCCACAACATGCGCGAGAGCACCGCGGCGACCGGCGTCTCGTCCCTGGCCGGCAGCCGGTGGGCGGGCGCCGTCAGACTCACCAGCTCCTCGGCGAGGGAGAGCAGCGACGCGTAGCTCAGCGGCGGCGCCTCCCCTCGGAAGGAGACGAGCCGCGCCAGCAACTCCCCCTCGGCCTGCGCCTTGTCCGGCGTGGCCTCCACGGGGAGCAGGAACTGGCTGACGAGGGGGTCGGCGACGGCGGAGGCGAGCCGGACGGCAGGGTCCATGTGAGCGGGCTCCCGGGGACGGGGGCGGGGTGGCGGGCGCGTGCGGGCTGGTGGCGGTCGGGTCCCCCACCAGCGTAGGCCGTCCGTGTGGCAGCGGTCACCCTGCGTTCGCGCCAGGGTTGGCCGGTCGTGCGTGCCGTGCGCGCGGCCCTGTGGGCGGGGCCACATCCGAGGGGCCGGGAACGGGCCGCGCCCGTGAGGTGGGGCACAGGCGGCCCGGAGTCTACGAGGCCGCTTAGGAGAGGGCGGCGCGCCGGCGGGCGCGGGGGGCGGGGCGGGGCCCGGCGCCGGAGCGCCGAGTGGCGTGCGTCTCTCGTGCTACTACGGGGGCGTTTAGTAATAACGGTCCTTGATGTCCTTTTTCTGGCGGGTTACCAAGGGGGCGCGTCCGGGTTCGGGCGCACTTCACGAACCCCCTCACGGAGGTAGCACCCGCATGCGGAAGTTCAGGACCACCAATCGCGCCGCTGTCGTCTCGGCGTCCCTCGTCGCCGGGCTCGGCGCGTCGATGGCCCTGGGGGCCGGCACCGCGTCCGCGGCCGGGAAGGCCGAGACCGGCGCCGCCCACACCGACCTCTTCGCGCTCGGCACGGCCAACCAGCTCGCCGAGTCCACCCGCGCCCAGGCCGACGCGCACCGCAAGGCCGCCGAGGCGGCGAAGAAGAGCGAGCAGCGCGCCGCCGAGGCGAAGAAGCACGCCGCCGAGAAGGCCGCCAGGGACGCCGAACGTCTCCAGCTGTCCTGGGTCAAGCCCGTCTCGGGCAAGTACGAGCTGAGCGCCACCTTCGGCAAGGCAGGCGGCCGCTGGGCGCACAACCACTCGGGCCAGGACTTCGCCGTGGACATCGGCACCCCCGTCAAGGCGGTGCACCAGGGCACCGTCGTCAAGGCGGGCCCGAACGGCGCAGGCGACGGCCCCGCGTACGGCAACGCCATCGTCATCCGGCACGAGAACGGCGCGTACTCGCAGTACGCGCACCTCTCCGAGATCGACGTCAAGCCGGGTCAGCAGATCAAGACCGGCCAGGCCATAGCCAAGTCGGGCAACACGGGCAACTCCTCAGGACCGCACCTGCACTTCGAGGTCCGCCAGGGTCCCGACTACGGCACCGCCGTCGACCCCGTCAGCGCGATGCACGCGGTGGGCGTCGACTTCTGAGCCGACCCCGCCCCGACGGACTCTCCACGCCAGGCCCCGGCACTCCCCGTGCCGGGGCCTTCGGCGCGCTCGCGCATGATTCAGGCGCCGTCGCCGTGGTGGGCGGCGGTGACCAGCTCCTCGGCGACCTCCAGGGCCGCCCGGCGCTTGTCCTCGGGGCCCGCGCCCGAGCTGTCCAGGGTGAAGAGCGTCGAGTGCATGGTGAACAGCGCTGAGGTGCAGCGCACCTGGTCGGTGAGGGCCGCGTCCTGGTCCTTGAGGAACCCCAGGAGGGTGAAGATCCGCTTCTTCATCTGCTCGCCGATGGACAGCTCGCGCAGCGTCGCCTGGTTCTCGTGCATGAACCGCACCAGCGGGGTGGCGTTGCCGATGCACGCGCTGTAGCGGCGGAGGATCTGGAGCTTGGCCTCCAGCGTGGTCGGGCGGTGTACCCGCGCCCAGGCGATGACCTCGTCGCACGGGCCGAGCACCAGGTCCTCAAAGAGGCTGGTGACCAGGTCCTCCTTCGTCTTGAAGTGGTAGTAGAGCGCGGCCTTGGTCACGCCGAGCTGCTCGGCGATCTCTCTGAGTGAGGTCTTCTCGTAGCCACGTTCGGCGAACAGCTTCAGGGCGACGTCCTGAATGCGCTGACGGGTGTTTCCCCTGCTCATGCCGACCCCTTCACAACTTACTTGACGCCCGGCTAGTGAGGACCTAGCTTGTCCATCGTACTGAACTAGCCGTGCGGCAAGTAAAGCACGGGCAAACGAGGGGGCGGCGCATGGCTGCGAGTGGGGCGACGAAACGAGCGAAACGGGAGGGTGAGGGCGTCGGAGCGGACGATGGCGCCGGCGGAGGCCGAGAACTGACCGAGCGGGCGGACTCGGCACCGGCCCCTTCGGCGGACCCCGGCGCGGCGCAGACCACCACGGCGGCGCAGCCCTCTGCGGGAGCGCAGACCGCCACGGCGGCGGATGCGGACCCCGGGCCCGCCGGGCCCAAACCGCGCAGCGTCCGGGTCGTCCTCTTCTCGCTGATGATCGCCGTCCTGCTGGCGATGCTGGACAACATGATCGTGGGCACCGCCATGCCCACCATCGTCGGTGAGCTCGGCGGCCTCGAACACCTCTCCTGGGTCGTCACCGCCTACACGCTCACCACCGCCGCCTCGACCCCGCTGTGGGGCAAGCTCGGCGACATGTACGGGCGCAAGGGCGTCTTCCTCACCTCGATCCTCGTCTTCCTCGCCGGCTCGGTCACCTCGGGCGCCGCCCAGACGATGGGCCAGCTCATCGGCTTCCGCGCCCTCCAGGGGCTCGGCGCGGGCGGCCTGATGGTCGGCGCCATGGCGATCATGGGCGACCTGATCCCGCCCCGTGAGCGCGGCAAGTACATGGGCACGATGGCCGGGGTGATGTCGCTGGCCATGATCGGCGGCCCGCTCGTCGGCGGCACGCTCACCGACCACCTCGGCTGGCGCTGGGCCTTCTACATCAACCTGCCGCTGGGCGCCGTCGCGCTCGCGATGGTCACCACCGTGCTGCACCTGCCCAAGAAGCGCAGCAAGGGACGGATCGACTACCTCGGGGCCGCGCTGCTGACCACCGGCATCACCGCCGCGGTCCTGGTCACCAGCTGGGGCGGCACCGAGTACGCCTGGGGCTCGGGCACCATCCTCGGCATCGGGGCGCTCGCGGTGGCCGCGCTGGTCGCCTTCCCGTTCGTGGAGCGCCGGGTCGCCGAGCCGATCCTGCCGCTGGGCGTCTTCCGCAGCGGCAACTTCTCGCTGGTCACCCTCATCGGGTTCCTGCTCGGCTTCGTGATGTTCGGCTCGATGACGTTCCTGCCGCTCTTCCAGCAGAGCGTCCAGGGGGCCTCGGCCACCAACTCCGGGCTGCTGCTGCTCCCCGTGCTGCTCCCGATGATGGTCGTCTCCGTCGTCACGGGCCGCGCCACCACGAAGACGGGGAAGTACCGCGCCTACCCGATCATCGGCGGCGCGCTGATACCGGTCGGCCTCTTCCTCCTCGCCCAGATGGAGTCCGGCACCAGCCGACTGACCTCCGGGCTCTACATGGCGGTGCTCGGCGCCGGCATGGGCTTCCTGATGCAGTTGACCATGCTCATCGCGCAGAACAGCGTGGAGCTCAAGGACATGGGCGTCGCCTCGTCGACGACCACGCTCTTCCGCACCATCGGCGGCTCCTTCGGCGTCGCCCTGATGGGCACGCTCTTCACCCGCCAGGTCGAGGACTCCATGCGGGAGGCCGCGGCCGCGGGCGGTGGTGCCGGCGGTGGGGGAGCGGCGAAGCTCACCGAGGGCGGCGCCCAGCTCGACGCCGCCTCCCTCGCCAAGCTGCCCGACGCGGTCCGCATGGCCTACGAGCACGCCGTCGCGGACGGCACCCACGTGGTCTTCCTGATGTCGGCGGGCATCGCGGCGCTCGCCTTCGTCGCCGCCTGGTTCATCAAGGAGGTGCCCCTCAAGGGCGCCACCGCGCAGGAAGCGCAGCAGCCGCAGGAATCGGCGTAGCGGGACGGAGCGGCGGTCGGCGTCCGCTGTCAGCGGGCCTGCCCGGGTGCCCGTCGTCCGGCGAGGGCGACGGGCACCGGCCGCCGCCGCCGGGCTGCCCGCCCGGCGGCGCACCCCGGCTGATCCAGTCCCGCCACACCAGCGGCGCCGAGCCAGCCCGCCGAACCACTCCGCCGAGCCAGTCCGGCTGAGCTCGTGCTCAGCCGGACTCAGCTCAGCGGCAGGCGGTACCGCTTGCCGTCCAGCGGTTCGACCAGCCCGTCGGAGACGAGCCCGTCCAGCGCCCGTGCGCGCTGGATCGGCTCGTGCCAGACGCGGTCGAGATCGGCCTGCGCCACCGGCTCCTTCGCGGCGCGCAGCACGGCGAGCAGCCGGCCACGCACCTGCCGGTCGGTACCGGCGTACGCCTGGGTGCGCCGGGCGGGACCCTGGTGCTCGGGCGCGCCCGCCAGCTGCCAGGCGCAGCGCGCGGCGATCGGGCAGCGCGCGCACTGGGGGCTGCGTGCGGTGCACACCAGCGCGCCCAGTTCCATGGTCGCCGCGGCCCAGCGGGAGGCCGTCGTGTCGTCCTCGGGCAACAGCGCGCGGGCGAGCTTGCGTTCGGCGGCGGTCGTCGCGTTGGGCGGGTACTGGCGGCCGGTGACGGCGCGCGCGAAGACGCGGCGCACGTTGGTGTCGAGCACCGCGTGCCGTTTGCCGTACGCGAAGGAGACGACGGCGGCGGCCGTGTACTCGCCCACGCCCGGCAGCGCCAGCAACTGCGCGTGCTCGACGGGCACCTCGCCGCCGTGCCGTTCCGCTATGGCCTTGGCGGCCCCGTGCAGCCGCAGGGCGCGCCGCGGATAGCCGAGGCGGCCCCAGGCGCGCACGGCCTCGCCGGGCGCCTCGGCGGCCAGGTCGGCGGGGCGCGGCCAGCGCTTCATCCACTCCTCGTACACCGGCAGTACGCGGTTCACGGGGGTCTGCTGGAGCATGAACTCGCTGACCATGACGCCCCACGCGCCCGCCTCCGGGCGGCGCCAGGGGAGGTCGCGGGCGTGTGTGGCGAACCAGTCGACGACGGGGGCATGAAGGGCGCGCGCCGTCTCGTGCAGGGCGGGGTCGACGGCTTCGGATTCCGCGGCGCGTGCTGCCGGGGCGCCGGCCGAAGCGGCTTGGGAGGTCTCGGTGGTCGCAGTCATGGCACATCCGATCCTGGCACGGCGCTCCTCATCCGAAAAACGCACACGCGGTACGCAAGCCTGTCCGTCACGTACGCCACGTACGCCATGTATCCGCGTCGAACTCCGCAGAGCGGGACAACCTGCTGCAAATCCCCTGGACATCGGGCAGCTCATCACAACAATCGGCGGTCTGAGCGGCGGGTACGGGCCTGTGAGGCGCCTGATGTCTCGTAAGGTTTCCGCGTGGGATCTCTGCGCAATCCGATCGGGCCGCTTCCCTCCTCCATCTACTGGCGACGGAGGGCAGTTGTTCTTGCTGTCCTCGCGCTGCTGGTCCTGATCGTCGTCTGGGCGCTGGTCTCGACGAGCGGCGAAGAGCCGGGTAACGAGGGCAAGAACGGCGACAAGGGCAACGGGCCCGCCGGCACGATCACCCCGGGGCCCACCGACTCGGGACCCGCGATCAGCGACCGGCCGGGCGGCCGGGACGAGGAGGACGGCGGAGCGGACGGCTCGGGCTCCTCCGGCGGCTCGGGTTCCTCGGGCGGTTCTGACGCGGAGGACCAGTCGTCCGCGGGTGGCACCGGCTGGGGCGCGGGCGACGGGGGTTCGGGAGCGGGCGGCGCCGACTCCGCGGGGTCCTCCTCCGGTTCGGGTTCAGGATCGGGTTCGGGATCCGGCGGCTCGGGCGGCGGCGGTGCGGCGGGCGTGCCGGCACCGCCGGAGCTGGCCAACTGCCGCGAGGGTGACGTGAAGCTGAAACTGCGCAGCGTCGAGAAGAAGTACGGCCCGGGCGAGAAGCCGCGGTTCGAGCTGAAGGTCACCAACGAGCGCGGCAGCGCCTGCAAGATCGACCTGGGCCGTACCGCCACCATCGTGACGATCAACAACCCGGACGACGCCAAGTTCTGGGCCTCGGACGACTGCCCGCCCACCAAGAAGCCGCTGCTGCGCAAGGTGCCGGGCGACGGCTCCTCGACGCACACCCTCACCTGGTTCCGCAAGGCCAGCGCGGCCAACTGCGGCACCCCCACCTTCGAGGCGCCGAAGGCCGGAACCTACGAGATCGAGGTGAAGGTCGAGGGCCTCAAGACGGTGCGGACGACCTTCCGGCTGGTCACGTAGGCGGGCGGACCGCGGTGGGCCCGGCGCTCACCCGTAGCCCGGCGCTCATCCGCAGCCGGGCGCTCACCCGCAGCCGGGCGCTCATCCGCAGTGTCCGAGGCCCGGCGCCCACGTACGGCGCGCGAGGCCCGGCGGCTCACACGTAGCGTTCGAGGATCGAGGACTCGGCGAGGCGCGAGAGGCCCTCGCGGACCGAGCGGGCGCGTGCCTCGCCGACGCCGTCCACGGCCTGGAGGTCGTCCACGCTGGCGGCCAGCAGCTTCTGCAGCCCGCCGAAGTGGTCCACGAGCCGGTCGATGACGGTGCCCGGCAGCCGGGGCACCTTCGCCAGCAGCCGGAAGCCGCGCGGCGAGACGGCCGAGTCGAGCGTCTCGGGGGCGCCGCTGTAGCCCAGCGCCCGCGCCACGGTGGCCAGTTCGAGCAGCTCGGTGTGGGTGAGCCGGTCCAGATCGCTGAGCGCGTCGGGAACGGCGCGCACCCGGCGGCCCGCGCCGACCGTCTGCGGCGCGTAGTCGCGCACGACCAGCTCGCGCTCCGGCTCGACGCCCGCGATCAGCTCGTCCAGCTGGAGGGAGAGCAGCCGCCCGTCGGTGCCCAGCTCGACCACGTACTGCTCGATCTCCGTGGCGATGCGGCGGACCATCTCCAGCCGCTGCGCCACCGCCGTCACGTCGCGCACCGTGACGAGGTCCTCGATCTCCAGCGCGGAGAGCGTGCCGGCGACCTCGTCCAGGCGCAGCTTGTAGCGCTCCAGCGTGGCCAGGGCCTGGTTGGCGCGGGAGAGGATCGCCGCCGAGTCCTCCAGCGTGCGGCGCTGCCCGTCGACGTAGAGGGCGATCAGCCGCATCGACTGGCTGACGGAGATGACGGGATACCCCGTCTGGATGGAGACGCGCTGCGCCGTGCGGTGCCGGGTGCCGGTCTCCTCCGTCTCGATCGAGGCGTCGGGCACGAGCTGCACGCCCGCCCGCACGATCTTGGTGGTGTCCTTGTCGAGGATGAGCGCACCGTCCAGCTTGCACAGCTCGCGCAGCCGGGTGGCGGTGAAGTCCACGTCGAGCACGAAGCCGCCGGTGCACAGCTGCTCGACGTTCTTGTCCATGCCCAGGACGATCAGTCCGCCGGTGTTGCCGCGCAGGACGCGCTCCAGGCCGTCGCGCAGCGCCGTCCCCGGCGCGACCGCGCTCAGCGAGGCGCGCATCAGGCCGGACGCCCCCTCGGCCCTGCCCAGGGCCGCGGCCCGGTCGTTGGCTGCCACTGCACTCCTTCGGTCGTGCGGGTGCCTGTCGGCGTTTCCTCGACCTCCGGACCACCGCACCGGGGCGGACACCGTGCCGTTCCCCCCTCGCCGCGACCGCGTCGCGACGGTGCGCACAGCCCCCGTGGTGCTCGTGGTTGGTCGAGACCGGGGCAAAGTCTACCGGCGCACCGGGGAGTACCCCTCGCGGCGTGTGAGGGGGCGGGTCCGACGGCCCGAGGGGAGCCCGAGGTGAGCCCGAGGTGAGCCCGAGGTGAGCCCGGGGGAGGGTGGGCACGGGCGGGTGCCGGGCCCGCGGGGACGGCGCTCGGCGCGGGGCGCCCGGCCCACCGGGGCCGGCTGAGCCGCCGGAGTCGGCTCAGCCGGCGGCGGCCGCGCCCGAGCGTGCCGGGCGGGCCGGCAGCACCCGCAGTGCCTCGCCGATGTCGGCGACCTCCAGCACCCGCATCCCCTCGGGCACCCGCCCCGGGTCGCCTGGCACCAGGGCGTGCGTGAAGCCGAGGCGCGCGGCCTCCGTCAGCCGCCGCTGCACACCCGTCACCCGGCGGACCTCGCCCGCCAGGCCGACCTCGCCGATCGCCACCAGGTTCTTCGGCAGCGGGGTGTCCCCCGCGGCGCTGGCGAGCGCGAGAGCCACCGCGAGGTCCGCCGCGGGTTCCGACAGCCGCACCCCGCCGACCGTCGCGCTGTAGATGTCCCGCTTGCCCAGCGCGTTGATCCGGCCCCGCTGCTCCAGGACGGCCAGCATCATCGACACCCGCGAGTTCTCCAGCCCCGAGGTCGTCCGCCGCGGGGAGGGGATCTGCGTGTCGACGGTGAGCGCCTGGACCTCGGCGACCAGGGGGCGGCGGCCCTCCAGCGTCACCGTCAGACAGGTGCCGGGCACCGGCTCGTCGCGGCGGGTCAAAAACAGGCCCGAGGGGTCGGCCAGCCCTGTGATGCCCTCGTCGTGCAGCTCGAAGCAGCCGACCTCGTCGGTCGCCCCGTACCGGTTCTTCACCCCGCGCACCAGCCGCAGCCGCGCGTGCCGGTCGCCCTCGAAGTGCAGGACGACGTCCACCAGGTGCTCCAGCAGGCGGGGTCCGGCGATGGCGCCGTCCTTGGTGACGTGGCCGACCAGCAGCGTGGACATGCCGCGCTCCTTGGACGCGCGGATCAGCGCGCCCGCCACCTCCCGCACCTGCGCGACACCGCCGGGGGCGCCGTCGATCTCGGGCGAGGCCACCGTCTGCACCGAGTCCAGCACCAGCAGGGAGGGCTTCACCTCGTCGAGGTGGGCCAGCACCGCGGACAGGTCCGTCTCGGCTGTCAGGTACAGGTGGTCGCTGAGGGCGCCGATGCGGTCGGCGCGCAGCCGCACCTGGCCCGCGGACTCCTCGCCCGTGACGTAGAGGGTGCGGTGGTCGTCGTCCGCCGCCTTGGCCGCCACGTCCAGCAGCAGCGTGGACTTGCCGACCCCCGGCTCCCCGGCGAGCAGCACCACGGCGCCGGGCACCAGGCCGCCGCCCAGCACCCTGTCCAGCTCGGGCACCCCCGTGCCGCGCGCCGTCGCCTGCCGGCCGTCGACCTGGCCGATGGGCAGCGCGGGCGCGGAGACCCGGCCCGGTGCGGTGGTGCGGACCGCCGGGCTGCCGCCCGCCTCCTCGACGGTGCCCCAGGCGTGGCACTCGGGGCAGCGCCCCAGCCACTTGGCGGTCTGCCAACCGCATTCGGTGCAGCGGTAGGTGGGACGGTCCTTCGCGGAGGTTTTACGGGTGGCCATGACGGTCACGGTACCGACGACCACCGACAGCGGGTCCTGACCGGCCGCACGCGGGCCGCGGGGTGGTGGGCCTGCGAGGTGGTGGGGCCGCGAGGTGGTGGACCCGCGAGGCGGTGGGGCGGCGCGCGGTCGGCCGGGCCGGGGCCGTGCGCCCCCTGTGCGCCCTTTGTGACGTCGTTGTCGCGAAACCCGAGGCGCCTGTCCTCTTTTGGAGGACAACGTCACCCGAAGGTAGTAATCCTTCGCAGAGGGGTCCAGTAAAGCGCCATCATCCGCCTACCGTCGCCGGGGTGAAGACGAGCAGGCGCGAGCACCCCAGGAACTCCACCGGCGCACCGCCAGCGCACCGGATGGAAAGGACGACGCACCGTCGTGCCGACGGCACTGCCGTGCGGTGCGACGACGCGCATCTGGACGGCTTGTTCACCTACTGTCTGTCCGTTCTGTGCGAGCACGAAGCCGCCCTTCTCGCGCTCGGGGAGACGCTCGTGCTCGCCGACCGCCAGCACGCCAAGGGCCGCGCTCCCGAGGCCGGACACCTGCGCCGTCCCTGGCTCTACGCGCTCGCCAGGTGGGCGTGCTCCCGCCGGCTCGCCGAACAGAAGGCCAAGGGGAGGGCCGGGGCCAAGGCCAAGGGCCGCGAGGGAGCGCCGGCCGGCGGCGGATCCGCCGCCGCGGGTCGGGGGGTGGCCCACGGTGGCGCGTCCGTTCCCGCGTCCCCCGCCGCCACGGGGCGGGAACTGCTCGACGAGGCGGCCAGGGTGCGGCAGCGGAGCGAACTGGCCGCGCTGGCCTGGCCGGAGGCGGCGGGCACGTCCCCCGCGCAGCGGGAGGCGCTGGAGCTGTCCGTCAGGCACGGTCTGCCGCCCGCGCAGATCGCGGCGGTCCTCGCGATGCCGGCCGACGCCGCCGAGGACCTGCTGATGAACGCGGCCTGCGAGGTGGAACGGACCCGTGCCGCGCTGCGCGTCGTCGAGTCCGGCGGCTGCGCCGCCGTGGCCCGGCTCGCCGGGGACGACCGGCTGCTGATGGGGTCCGCGCTCCGCCGCGAACTGGTGCGGCACGTGGACGAGTGCCCGCAGTGCCGGCGCGCCGCCGAGCGCGCCATGGCGGGCGTCTCGTGGCCGGGTACCGCGCCGGCCTCCGCCGCGCTCGCCGTGGTCGCCGCTCCGCGCTCCGCGGTGTACGCGGCGGTGGAGCTGGCCCACTGTGCGCGCGCCCAGCGGGCACCGCGTTTCGACCGCGCCGGTTTCCCCGTGTGCGAGCGGAACGGTGCGGCGCGGCGCGAGCGGCTGCGGGCGCGGGTGCTCACCTCGACGGTCGTCACGGCCGTGGTGGCCGCGCCGGTGTTCGCCGCCTGGGCCGCCTACCGGGGCGGGCAGGACGGCGGCGAGCCCCAGGCGGAGCGTTCCGCCGCCGCTCCCGAGCAGCCGCGGGGGAGCGCCGGTGCTCCCCGGCCGCAGCGCGAGGGCAGCTGGAAGCCCGGGGGCCGCCACGCGGGGGGCGACGGGCATCATCGCCGCGCGTCCGAGACGGGCACGGGAGCGGGAGGGGCGGTGGGCAAGCACCGGCGGACGGGCCCCGGGGGCATCCTGCCCTCGGCCGTCGGTACGACCGCCGGCGGCCGAGGGTCCGCACCTCCGCCAAGGTCCTCGGCGCCCGGGCCCCCGTCGTCCGTGCCGGGCGCACCCGCCCCCGGGGGGATTCCGGGGGCGCCGGCCTCTCCGGCGTCCCCTGTACCGACACCCACCCCGTCGGAGACGACGCCGACACCGACTCCCACGCCGACGGAGACGGTCAGCCCGTCCGCGACGCCCACCGAGGCCGGTTCACCGTCGTGAGGGCGTCGCCGCGCGGTGCGGTCCGGCGCGGCGTGGTGCCCGGCACGGGGTTCCGGCGCGGCGGTGTCAGCGCCAGGGGGTCCTGCTCCGTCGTGTTCTACTCCACCGCGGGCTGCTCCACCGCGGGCTGCTCCACCGCGGGCTGCTCCGCCGCGGGCTGCTCCGTCGTGCGGGCGGTGGAGGCGTGGGCCTCGGTCGCCGGGTGGGGAGCCATCAGGGGGAGCTGGTGGGCCAGCCGCTGTGCGCACAGCTCGGCCAGGTGGTCGTAGGCGGCCTTGCCCATGAGTTCGGTCAACTCGGCGCGGTAGGAGAGGTAGACGGGCCGGCCCGCGCCGTGTGCGGACGGTGCCGCCGTGCACCACCAGTGCAGGTCGTGTCCGCCGCCGCCCCAGCCGCGGCGGTCGTACTCGCCGATCGAGACGTAGAGCACTTCCTCGCCGTCGGGCAGTTCGACCCACTCGTAGGTGCGCCTGATCGGTACCTGCCAGCACACGTCGGGCTTGGTCTCCAGCGGTTCGCGGCCCTCGCGCAGGGCGAGCAGGTGCAGTGCGCATCCCGCGCCGCCCTCGAAGCCGGCGCGGTTGTGGAAGATGCAGGCACCCTTCCAGCGCCGCGTCTGGCGCTCGCCCTCCTCGTTGACCTCCGCCCAGCCCAGCGCGCCGGTGCCGACGTCGTGGTGCTGCCACATCTGGGGTGTGAGCCGCGCCACGTGGGAGGCGACGCGCTCCTCGTCCTCCTCGTCGGAGAAGTGGGCGCCGAGGGTGCAGCAGCCGTCTTCGGCGCGGCCCTCGGTGATGCCCTGGCAGCCGTTGCCGAACAGGCAGTTCCACCGGGAGGTCAGCCAGGTCAGGTCGCAGCGGAAGACCTGTTCGTCGTCGGCCGGGTCGGGGAACTCGACCCAGGCGCGGGTGAAGTCGAGGGCGACCTCCTCGTCCCGGGCCGCGCCCACGGCCGGCTCCTCGGCTGCCGGGTCCTGCGCCCCGCGTGCGCCGTCCTGCTTCTGCTGCTTCGCCGCTTTCGTCATACCCACACCGACCAGCGTACGGGGCGTACGCCCGCCCGCCGGTACGCCGCTCCCCGTCGGCGCCCGCGTACCCAGCCGCTAGCGTGCTGGGTATGAGACTCGGTGTCCTCGATGTGGGGTCGAACACGGTCCACCTGCTCGTGGTGGACGCGCACCCCGGCGCCCGCCCCCTGCCCGCGTACTCGCACAAGGCGGCGCTCAAGCTCGCCGAGCTGCTGGAGGCCGACGGGTCCATCAGCCACGAGGGCGTGGAGAGGATGGCCGTCACCGTCGCCGAGGCGCTGGAGGTCTCCGAGGAGAAGGGCGTCGAGGCACTGCTGCCGTTCGCGACGTCCGCCGTGCGCGAGGCGGCCAACGCCGAGCACGCGCTCGCCCGTGTCGCCGAGGAGACCGGCGTCAAGCTGGAGGTGCTCTCCGGTGCCGACGAGGCCCGGCTGACGTTCCTGGCCGTGCGGCGCTGGTTCGGCTGGTCGGCCGGGCGGCTGCTGGTGCTCGACATCGGCGGCGGGTCGCTGGAGATCGCCTACGGGCTGGACGAGGACCCGGACGCGGCGGTGTCGCTGCCGCTGGGCGCGGGGCGGCTCACGGCGGGCTGGCTGCCGGGGGATCCGCCGGACGCGGCGGACGTGCGGGCGCTGCGCCGCCACGTACGGGCCGAGATCGCGCGCACGGTCGGGGACTTCAACCGGCTCAGCCCGCCCGACCGCGTGGTGGCCACCTCCAAGACGTTCAAGCAGCTCGCGCGGATGGCGGGCGCGCCGCGCAGCGCGGACGGGCCGTACGCGCAGCGCGCGCTCAGCCGCGGCTGCCTCCAGGAGTGGGTGCCCAAGCTGGCCGCGATGCCCGCCGAGGAGCGCGCGGAGCTGCCCGGTGTCTCCGAGGGCCGGGCCCGTCAGCTGCTGGCCGGTGCCCTCGTCGCGGAGGCCGCCATGGACCTCTTCCGCGTCGACGCGCTGGAGATCTGCCCCTGGGCGCTGCGCGAGGGCGTCATCCTGCGCCGCCTCGACCGCCTCCCGGCCGTCTGACGCCCCGGCCGCCCGACTCCCGGCCCGCCCGAGCGGCCGCTGGGCGCTGCCCGTCGCCCCGCGGACCCCGGTGTGTGAGCGGGCTCCCAGCGGCCGACTCCCTCGCGGGGAGCGGCACGCGCTTAGGGTGGCCGGGTGGGCATCGAAAGCGTGCGGGTCTCCCAGGCGAAGGTCGCCCTGTCGACGGCCTCGGTGTACCCGGAGTCGACGGCCGCGGCGTTCGAGATCGCCGGGCGCCTCGGCTACGACGGCGTCGAGGTCATGGTCTGGACCGATCCGGTCAGCCAGGACGTGGACGCGCTGCGCCGCCTCTCGGACTTCCACGGCGTCCCGATCCTGGCCGTGCACGCTCCGTGCCTGCTCATCACCCAGCGTGTGTGGGCCAAGGATCCCTGGGAGAAGCTGGTGCGGGCCAGGGCCGCTGCGGAGACGCTGGGCGCCTCCACCGTCGTCGTCCACCCGCCCTTCCGCTGGCAGCGCAGCTACGCGCGCGAGTTCGAGCGCGGCGTGTGGCGGATGGCGGACGAGACCGACGTGCGGTTCGCCGTCGAGAACATGTACCCCTGGCGCTACCGCGACCGCGAGATGCTCGCCTACGCCCCCGACTGGGACCCCACCCAGAACGACTACCGGCACTTCACCATCGACCTCTCGCACACGGCCACCGCCCGCAACGACACCCTGGCGATGGTGGAGCGGATGGGCGACCGGCTCGGCCACGTCCACATCGCCGACGGCAACGGTTCCGCCAAGGACGAGCACCTGGTTCCCGGGCGCGGCGCGCAGCCGTGTGCCGAGGTACTGGAGCGGCTGGCCGCACGCGGGTTCGACGGTCACGTGGTCGTGGAGGTCAACACGCGCCGCGCCATGTCGGCGGCCGAGCGCGAGGAGGACCTGGCCGAGGCGCTCGCCTACACCCGCCTCCACCTCGCCGCCCCGGGCCCCGCGGGTCCGGGCGCGGGACCGGACGTTGGACGCACCCCGGCGGACCCGGAAGCCGGTCGGTCCGCCGCTCCCCGCCGGGGGGACGCGTGAGTGCCCCCGAGGACCCTGCCGAGCCCACCACGCACGCCTCTCCGGCGCCGCGCGGGCGGGGCCGTCCGGTGCGCCGCGGTGGTGCGGACGGGCCCGGCACGCGCGAGCTGATCCTGGCCTCGGCGCGCGGCGAGTTCGCCGAGCGCGGGTACGACAAGGCGTCCGTGCGGGCCATCGCACGCGGCGCGGGGGTGGACGCGGCGCTGGTGCACCACTACTTCGGCACCAAGGAGCAGGTGTTCGCGGCGGCCGTGGAGGGCGCCCTCGCGCCGGCGCTGGCCGTCCCCGACCTCATCGAGGGGGCGGCGCCCGGGGAGGTGGGCGAGGCGGTCACCCGCACGTTCCTGGGCATGTGGGAGGACCACGGCACCCGGGAGCCCGTGCTGGCCATCGTCCGCTCGGCGGTCAACAACGAGCGGGCCGCCGCCGTCTTCCGCGAGTTGCTGAGCCGCCACCTGGTCGCGCGGGTGGCGGCGGGCCTGGAGGAGGCCGACGCGCGGCTGCGGGTGAACCTGGCGGCGGCGCAGCTGGTGGGGACGGCGATCCTGCGCTACGTCATCCGGCTGGAACCGCTGGCCTCGGAGCCCGTCTCCGCCGTGATCGGCCGGCTGGCGCCCGTCGTCCAGCAGCACCTCACGGGCCCGGCGCCGCACGAGGGCACACGCGAGGGCGCGGGGACGGCTCCGGGCGGGGACGCGGGGGCCGCTTCGCGCGGCGGGTTCGTCCAGGATCCGGACTCCGTGTCCGGATCTTGAGCCGGAGGCGTACCCTCGATTCTTCTACGAGTTGTTTCGGTGGCGCTTCCGGCGCCGCCAGTGCATGCAAGGGAGAGGCAGCCATGCCCGAGCTGAGGTCCCGCACCGTCACCCACGGACGCAACATGGCGGGGGCACGCGCCCTCATGCAGGCGTCCGGCGTAGCGCGTGAGGACTTCGGCAAGCCGATCGTGGCGGTGGCCAACAGCTTCACCGAGTTCGTGCCGGGCCACACCCACCTGCAGCCGGTCGGCCGCATCGTCAGCGAGGCGGTCAAGGCGGCGGGCGGCATCCCGCGCGAGTTCAACTCGATCGCGGTGGACGACGGCATCGCGATGGGCCACGGCGGCATGCTCTACTCGCTGCCGTCCCGCGATCTGATCGCCGACTCGGTCGAGTACATGGTCGAGGCGCACTGCGCGGACGCGCTGATCTGCATCTCCAACTGCGACAAGATCACCCCGGGGATGCTGATGGCCGCGATGCGGCTGAACGTTCCCACGGTCTTCGTCTCCGGCGGCCCGATGGAGGCCGGCGAGGCCACGCTGGTCAACGGGACGGTCCGCAAGCTGGATCTGGTCGACGCGATGTCGGAGGCGGCCAACGACAAGGTCTCCGACGAGGACATCCTGCGCATCGAGCAGAACGCCTGCCCGACCTGCGGCTCCTGCTCGGGCATGTTCACCGCGAACTCGATGAACTGCCTCACCGAGGCCCTCGGCCTGGCCCTGCCCGGCAACGGCTCGACGCTGGCCACCCACACGGCACGCAGGGAGCTGTACGAGACGGCGGGCCGCACGGTCGTGGAGGCCGCCAGGCGCTACTACGACCAGGACGACGCGACGGTCCTGCCGCGCACCATCGGCTCCCGCGCCGCCTTCGAGAACGCCATGGCCCTCGACATCGCCATGGGCGGCTCCACCAACACGATCCTGCACCTGCTGGCGGCCGCAGAGGAGGCCGAGCTGGACTTCACGATGCACGACATCGACCAGCTCTCCCGCAAGCTGCCCTGCCTGGCCAAGGTCGCCCCCAACGTCGCACCCGGCGGCACGTACTACATGGAGGACGTGCACCGCGCCGGCGGTATCCCCGCCATCCTGGGCGAGCTGTACCGGGGCGGGCTGCTGAACGAGGACGTGCACAGCGTGCACGCCGACTCGCTCGCCGAGTGGCTCAAGACGTGGGACATCCGCGGCGGATCGCCGTCGGCCGAGGCGCTGGAGCTCTTCCACGCGGCCCCGGGCTGCGTCCGCTCGGCCGAGGCGTTCTCGCAGTCCGAGCGGTGGGAGTCCCTGGACGTGGACGCGGCCGGCGGCTGCATCCGCGACGTCGGGCACGCCTACTCGGCGGAGGGCGGCCTGGCGGTGCTGTACGGCAACCTCGCCGAGAACGGCTGCGTGGTGAAGACCGCGGGTGTGGACGAGTCGATCCTGACCTTCACCGGGCCCGCCGTCGTGTGCGAGTCGCAGGAGGAGGCCGTCCAGAAGATCCTGGACAAGACGGTCAAGGAGGGCGACGTCGTCGTCATCCGCTACGAGGGCCCCAAGGGCGGCCCCGGCATGCAGGAGATGCTCTACCCGACCTCCTTCCTCAAGGGCCGGGGCCTGGGCAAGGCCTGCGCGCTGATCACCGACGGCCGCTTCTCGGGCGGTACGTCGGGCCTGTCGATCGGCCACATCTCGCCGGAGGCGGCGGGCGGCGGCGCCATCGCGCTGGTTCAGGACGGCGACGCCGTCGTCATCGACATCCCTGGGCGGCAGATGCGGCTGGACGTGGACGAGGAGACGCTGGCCGCGCGGCGCGAGGCGCTGGGCGGCCGGTACGCCCCCGCGGCCCGCGAGCGCAAGGTCTCCACGGCGCTGCGCGCCTACGCGGCCATGGCCACCAGCGCCGACCGCGGCGCGGTGCGGGACGTGACCCTGCTGGAGCGCTGAGGCGTTCGCGCCCCGCCAGGGGCGCGGGGAACTGCGCGACCGGCCACCACGCGCCGTGAGCCCGCGGACCGCGGTCAGGGGCAGGCGCTGACCGGACACCCGTGGCGTCATAATCGAAACGTGCCCCAGCAACCGAAGACACCCGACGAACCGGCCCCCGAGCCAGTGCGCTTCTACGGCACCACCTGGGTCGACCACTCCGGCGGCTACGTGCTGCGCCGGATCGGCCTCGGCCTCGGCGCGGTGCTGGCGGCCGCGGTGGGCGCCTTCGTGCTGCGCTTCGCCTACCAGGGCGTCGTGGTGGCCGACATCGGCAGCTGGGCGAGTGTGCTGCTGGTCGCCGCGTTCGCCGTGTGCAGCGCGATGGCGTTCGCGCGGACGCTGACCTTCTACGGCCGCCGCCCCGACGAGCGGGAGGCGTCGGCCGAGTCGTCGATGCGCAGCATCCGGATCGTCGGCTTCGTCGGCGTGCTGCTCGCCTACGCGCTGCGCACCTGCGTCGAGGCGCCCGGGGAGCGGCTGCACCGGGCCGAGTACGAGGAGGCGCTGGCCCGCCACGCGCGGCAGCGGCAGTCCCGTACGGGCAATCCGGCGGCGAGGAAGAAGAAGCGCAAGCGCTGACCAGAGCGCTGAGGCGTACACGTCAACACGTTTTCTGCGGGAGGGTCCTCAGGGCCCTCCCGCAGTCGTGTCAGGGGGAACCCTGAACTGTCCCGGACAAGGCCCCAGTTGCCTCGACACCTCGTTCCGCCACGTGTCAGATTCTTCTTACACCCCAAGAGGAAGGGGTCGCGGTGAGCGCGATCGAGACCCCGACAGGAGACGAACTGCTGAAGGTCCTGGCAGCGCTCGGCAACCCGCACCGGATGCGGATCGTCGCGGCACTCGCCGAGGGCCGGAACTACGTCAGCAGGCTCGCCCGTGAGATCGGCATGAGCCGTCCGCTGCTGCACATGCACCTCCAGCGGCTGGAGGCGGCCGGTCTGGTGGTCGGGTCGCTGGAGCTGTCGGACAGCGGCAAGGCCATGAAGTTCTTCGAGGTGTCCCCGTTCGCCTACGCGCTGACCCCGCAGGTCGTCGCCGAGGCCGCGCGGACCCTCACGGACCAGGCCGCCAAGACCGCGGGGGAGCAGCACGCAGCCGGCCCCGAGCCGGACGAGCAGGTCTCGGACGAGAAAGAGAGAGCGACGTGAACGAGCACCTCACGACCGCGGACGCGCCGGTCGACGCCGCCGGCGTCTGGGCCGCGGCGCTGGGCACCGGCGGGGTCTTCGTCCTGCTGATCGTCGTGGTCTGGCAGCTCGCCGCCACCTGGCGGGCCCGGATGCTGGCGGCCCGGGAACAGCAGTACAAGCAGCTGGCCCTCAAGTACGCGCAGCTGTTGGAGGACAACGTCGAGCTGCACCGCCGCAGCGTCGAGGAGCTGACGCAGGCGCGGCAGTCGATCGCCTCGATGGAGAAGATGATGCGCGAGATCGAGTAACCGGCCCGCACTCCACCCACGGCGCTCGTACGGCCGGGAGCGGCAACTCCCGGCCGTACACGTGAGCGTGAGCCTCCGCGAACCCCTCGCGTCCCACACCCACCCCCTGGAGGGTACCCATGCCTGTTCTCTCTCCGCCTCCGGGCGTCAGGCGCCCCGGCGTGCCGCGCCGACTCGCCACGGCCCCCGGCGGCCGGCGCGGCAAGTGGCTGGTCCTGGCCGCCTGGCTGCTGCTCGTCCTGGCGCTCGGCCCGCTGGCCGGCAAGCTCACCGAGGTCGAGGACAGCAGCGCCAACGCCTTCCTGCCGGGCGGCGCCGAGTCGGCCCGGGTCAACACCGCGCTGGAGAAGTTCCGGGGCGCGGACGAGATCATCCCCGCGGTCGCCGTCTACGCGCGCGGCGACGCCGCCGTCACGCGGGCCGACGCGGCCAAGGCGCGCGCCGACCGCGCCGCGTTCGCCCCGCTGGTGCCGCGGGGCGAGAAGCTGACCGGGCCCGTTCCCTCGAAGGACGGCAAGGCCCTGATGCTTGTCGTGCCCCTGACGACGGGGGACGACGACATGACCGGCGACCTGGAGAAGATCCGCAGCGTGGCCGCCGCCAACGCGCCCCCAGGACTCGACGTCGCCGTCGGCGGCCCCGCCGGATCGCTGCTCGACAGCGTCGAGGTCTTCGACACCCTCGACTCCACCCTGATGCTGGCCACCGGGGCCGTCGTCACGCTGCTGCTCCTGCTCACCTACCGCAGCCCGCTGCTGTGGCTCTTCCCCGTGCTGTCGGTCGGCTTCGCCGCCGCGCTCACCCAGGCCTCCACCTATCTGCTGGCGAAGTACGCCGCGCTGCCCGTCGACCCGCAGAGCGCGGGCATCCTCATGGTGCTGGTGTTCGGCGTCGGCACCGACTACGCGCTGCTGCTGATCGCCCGCTACCGCGAGGAACTCCACCACCACGCCGACCGGCACGACGCCATGCGGATCGCGCTGCGCCGCTCGGGCCCCGCGATCCTCGCCTCAGCCGGCACCATCGCCGCCGGTCTGGCCTGCCTGGCCCTCGCCGACATCAACTCCTCCCGCTCGCTGGGCCTGGTCGGCGCTGTCGGTGTCGTCTGCGCCCTGCTCGCCATGGTCACGGTGCTGCCCGCGCTGCTGGTGGCGACGGGGCGGTGGGTCTTCTGGCCGTTCGTGCCGCGCCACGGAACGGCGCCGCGCCAGGCGCGCACCGTCTGGTCCCGGATCGGCGCCCTGCTGGCGCGCCGCCCGCGCTGGTCGTGGCTGATGTCGGCCGGTGTGACGGCCGTGCTGGCGCTGAGCGCGACAGGAGCGACCATGGGCCTGACCAACGAGGAGATGTACCAGGACAAGCCCGAGTCGGTGGTGGCCCAGGAGAAGCTGTCGGCGCACTACCCCTCGGGCGCCTCCGACCCGGCCACCGTCGTGGTCCGCACCGACGCGCGCGAGGAGGTGCGGCGCGCGGCGTCCGACGTCGACGGCGTCGAGTCCGTCAGGCTCCAGGACCGCACGAGCGACGGGCGGTTGACCTCGCTGGCCGTCGTCCTGGCGGACGCCCCCGACAGCGACGGCGCCAAGGCCACCGTCGACAGGCTGCGAGACGCCGTCCACGCCGTCGACGGAGCCGACGCGCTGGTGGGCGGCACGACAGCCGAGTCGCTGGACACCCGCAGGGCCGTCGAGAGCGACCTGGAGACCGTCATCCCCGTCGTGCTCGCCGTCGTCCTGCTCATCCTGGTCGCGCTGCTGCGCTCGCTGGTCGCACCGCTGCTCCTGCTGGCGACGGTGGTGCTGTCCTACTTCGGCGCGCTGGGAGCCTCGCACCTGATCTTCCAGTACCTGCTGGGCTTCCCCGCGGTGGACAACGCGCTGCCGCTGATGGGCTTCGTCTTCCTGGTTGCCCTGGGCATCGACTACAACATCTTCCTGATGACCCGCGTGCGCGAGGAGGTCGGACGCCGGGGCCACGCCGCGGGGGTGCTGGCCGGGCTCACCTCCACCGGCGGCGTGATCACCTCGGCGGGGATCGTGCTGGCCGCCACCTTCGCGGTGATCGCCTCCATGCCGCTGGTCTCGATGGCCCAACTGGGCGTCCTCGTCGGCTTCGGCGTCCTGCTGGACACCTTCCTCGTCCGCACGGTGCTGGTGCCCTCGCTGGCCCTGGACCTCGGCCGCCGCATCTGGTGGCCGTCGCGCCCGGGCCGCGGCCGGGGGCAGGGGACACCGGGCCGGGGCGAGCGGGTGGCGCGGGCGGAGCCGGAGAGGGTCTGAGTTCGCGGCGGTGGGCGTCGCCCCGTCGGCTGGTGCCCCGTCCGCCGTCCGCACCACGCGGCGGGGCGGGCGGGGTGCCGCCGTGCCCGTCCCGCCTTCTTGACGCCCGTGCGCCGCCCGGCCCATAATTCAGCATGTGATGAATAAACCGCCGCCGCAACCACCCCCCGACCCCGCGCAACCCACTGGGCCGCAGGGCGCTCCCGCCGACCCCGCCATCCACGCCCGCGGCCTCACCGTCGTCCGCGGCACCCGACGCGTCCTCGACGCCCTCTCCTTCGACGTCACCCCCGGCACCGTCACCGGCCTCCTCGGCCCCTCCGGCAGCGGGAAGTCCACCCTCATCCGCGCGATCGTCGGCACCCAGGCCAAGGTCACCGGCACCCTGGACGTCCTCGGCCGCCCCGCCGGATCGGCCGCGCTGCGCTCCCGCGTCGGCTACGTCACCCAGGCGCCCTCCGTCTACGGCGACCTGAGCGCGCGCCAGAACCTCGACTACTACGCCGCCGTCCTCGGCATCCCCCGCTCCCGCCGAGCCGCCGCCGTCACCCAGGCCCTCACCGACGTCGACCTCACCTCGCACGCCGACGACCTGGCGGGCACCCTCTCCGGCGGCCAGGCCTCCCGCGTCTCGCTGGCCGTCGCCCTGCTCGGCGCCCCCGAGCTCCTGGTGCTCGACGAGCCCACCGTCGGCCTCGACCCGGTGCTCCGCCGCGACCTGTGGGACCTCTTCCACCGCCTCGCCGCCCACGGCACCACCCTGCTGATCTCCTCCCACGTCATGGACGAGGCGGACCGCTGCGCACACCTGCTCCTCGTACGGGACGGGGCGCTGCTGGCCGCCGACACCCCGCAGGCACTCAGGGAACAGACCGGCAGCGACACCGTCGAGGACGCCTTCCTCGCCCTCGTCGACTCGGCCCGCGCCGCCGAGGGCCCCACACCCTCACCACCCGCACCCCACTGACCGACCGCGAGGGACACCATGAACGCCTCCCGCACGCTCGCCACCGCGCGCCGCGTCCTGCGCCAACTCGGCCACGACCCCCGCACGATCGCGCTGCTGCTGCTCGTCCCGATCCTGCTGCTCGTCCTGCTGTACTACGTCTTCGACGCCGACCGCCGCGCCTTCGACAGCATCGGCGCCTCCCTGCTGGGCATCTTCCCGCTCGTGACGATGTTCCTGGTCACCTCCATCGCCACCCTGCGCGAGCGCACCTCCGGCACCCTGGAGCGCCTGCTGTCCATGCCGCTGGGCAAGGGCGAACTGATCCTCGGCTACGCGCTCGCCTTCGGCCTGCTGGCCGTCGTCCAGGCAGCCCTGGCCACCGGCGTCGCCATCTGGTTCCTGGACCTGGACATCGCGGGCTCGCCCTGGCTGCTGCTCCTCGTCGCCCTGCTCGACGCGCTCCTGGGCACCGCCCTCGGGCTGTTCGTCTCGGCCTTCGCCGCCTCCGAGTTCCAGGTCGTCCAGTTCATGCCCGCGATGATCTTTCCGCAGATCCTGCTGTGCGGCCTGTTCGCACCCCGCGGCAGCATGCAGCCCGTCCTGGAGGGCATCTCGAACGTGCTGCCCATGTCCTACGCCGTCGACGGCATGACGGAGGTCCTGCACCACACCGAGGCCACCGGCGACTTCGTCCGCGACCTCGGTATCGTCGCCGGCAGCGCGCTCCTGGTCCTCGCCCTCGGCGCCGCCACCCTCCGCCGCCGCACCGCGTGAGCCGCCCCGGTGCGAGGATGGACGGACCGGCAGCCGCCGCCACGTCCTCGTGACGAGGCACCACCGGTCACGACCGGCGCCGGCACCGGCACCGGCACAGCCGGGCTCGGCCGGCACGACGAGTACGAGCCCGACGATCACGAGCACGAGCACGAGCACGATGAGCATGAGCACGACGAGGCACGAGGTGAACCACTCCATGACCACCCAGAACGTCGCGGTCCTCGGCACCGGCAAGATCGGAGAGGCCCTGCTCTCCGGCATGCTCCGAGGCGGCTGGTCACCCTCCCGCCTCCTGGTCACCACGCGACGCCCCGAGCGCGCGGCCGAACTGCGGGAGCGCTACGGCGTCGAGCCGGTCGGCAACGCCGAGGCGGCCAAGGCGGCCGACACCCTCATCCTCACGCCCAAGCCGCAGGACATGGGCGCGCTCGTGGACGAGCTGGCCCCCCACGTGCCCGCCGACCGGCTGGTCATCAGCGGCGCCGCCGGTATCACCACCCGCTACCTCGAACAGCGGCTGACCGAGGGCACGCCCGTCATCCGCGTCATGGCCAACACCCCGGCCCTCGTCGACGAGGCCATGTCCGTCATCTCCGGCGGCACCCACGCCACCGAGGCCCATCTCGCCCTCGCCGAGGAGATCTTCGGCGGCGTCGGCAAGACCCTCCGCCTCCCCGAGAGCCAGCAGGACGCCGCCACCGCCCTCTCCGGCTCGGGCCCCGCCTACTTCTTCTTCCTCGTCGAGGCCATGACCGACGCCGGCATCCAGCTCGGCCTGCCCCGCGACAAGGCGCACGAGCTGATCGTCCAAGCCGCGGTCGGCGCCGCCACCATGCTCCGCGACAGCGGCGAACACCCCGTCACCCTGCGCGAGAACGTCACCTCGCCAGGCGGCACGACGATCAACGCCATCCGCGAGCTGGAGAACCACCGCGTCCGCGCCGCCTTCATCGACGCCATCGAGGCCGCCCGCGACCGCAGCCGCGAGCTCGGGGGCTGACGGCGGGCCCCCAAGGGGGGTGCCACCTGTACGTTGCCTGCGGACTGCGCGTCCGTTGCGGCTCGTCTCGCACCCCCGCGCCCTTTCGGTGCGTTGCCCGCCCCGCGGAGCGTGCGCAGTCTGCTCCCCCGGTCCCCGGCCGGGAAGCGCCCCAGGGCGCAGAGCGCGCAATCACCGGGCCTGGCCTCCGGCGCGCGTCCGCAGGCCGCGTACCCCCTCGTGCACCAGCGTGATCGTGAAGGCCAGCGCGAGTCCGAGCGCCACCCCGTACAGCGGCGTCTCCTCGAACGCGGCTCCGCCCACGTAGCCCAGGCCCGCCGAATAGCAGGCCCAGCTCACCACGGCCACGGCGTCGTACCGCGTGAACAGCCGGCGTGGGAAACCCGTCGCGCCGGTGGTGAGCGTGGCCGCCGTCCGGCCGCCCGGAATGTAGCGCGCCGCCACCAGCACGAGGCCGCCCCGCTCGGCCAGCATCCGCCCCACCCGCTCGTAGACCCGCCAGGTGCGGCTCCCCTCCGACAGCCGCGCCGTCAGCCGCGCCCCCGAGCGCCGCCCGATCAGGTACGAGACGTGGTCGCCGGCGAACGCGCCGAGCGCCGCCACCACGATCACCCAGAACAGCGCCGGATCGCCCTGCGCCGCCGCGAACACCCCCAGCGTGATCACCAACGTCTCGCTCGGCACCACGGGGAAGAACCCGTCCAGCATCGCGATCCCGAACAGCGCCACGTACACCCACGGCGTACTCACGAACCCCTCGACCGCATGCACTATCGCCTCGTTCATGCTCCGGAACGTACGGAGCACGCCGGGCGCCGAGCAGTCCACGATCGTCCCCGGCCATCCCCCACTTTCGTCAGGTGTGCCCCGCAGCGGCCCCCCGTACCGTGGCGCACGTGAACGCCGCACCCACCCGCACCGGCCTCGGCCGCTTCACCGCCGCACTCCGCCGCCCCCGCAGCCGCGCGCTGCTCGCCGACCTCGCCCTGTGGCTGTTCCTCGCCTACCCGCTCCCCACCCTGAGTGAGGTCCCGGTCTGGCTCCGGGCGACCGCGGCCCCGCTGCTGGCCGCCGCCGCGTTCCTCAGCCGCCGCGCCCCCCTCGCGGCGGCGGCCGTCCCCGCGGGCCTCGGCCTCGCCGTCACCCCCGAGCTGTTCACCAGCACCTTCAGCCCCGCCCTCGTCGTCCTGAGCTTCCTCCTCGGGCGCCGCGCCGAGAACGGACGCCGCTCGCTCGCCGCCGCCGCCACCCTGTGCACCGTCGGCCTCGTCCTCGCCCTGACTCTCCCCGACGCCAGCCTGTGGGACTGGTTCACCCTCGTCAGCACCGTCCTGTTCGCCGCCGTCCTCCCCTGGCTGCTGGGACGCTTCCGCCGCCAGCAGTACGCACTCCAGGCCACAGGATGGGACCTGGCAGCGCGCATGGAGCGCGAACACGAACTCGTCGCCGACCGCGCACGGCTGCGCGAACGCTCCCGCATCGCCGGCGACATGCACGACTCCCTCGGCCACGACCTCAGCCTCATCGCCGTGCGCGCCGCCGCGCTCCAGGTGTCCCCAGGTGTGGACGACGCCGCCCGGGCCTCCGCCGCCGAGCTCCGCCAGGCCGCCGCCGACGCCACCGAACGCCTCCGCCAGATCATCGGCCTGCTCCGCCAGGACACGACGGCTCCCACCGCGGAAACCGTCCCCGACCTGGTCGCCCGCACCGCCGCCTCGGGCGTCGCCATCACCCTCCGCGAGAACGGCGAGAACGGTGAGGACGGCGACGACGGCGACGACGGCGATAAGGGCGCGAACGGCGAGAGCGACGGCGAGGTCGGTCCGGTGCTGCTCCCGCCCCTCGTCGACCGCGCCGTCCACCGCGTCGTCCAGGAAGCCGTCACCAACGCCACCAAGCACGCACCGGGCGCGGCGATCACGGTCCGGCTACGGAAGAAACCGACTGCCGTGTACGTGACGGTCACGAACGGCGCACCCGCGGCGGGCGTGCGCCTCCGTACGGAGGCGCACGCAGGGAAGACGGCGCGCATGGGAACGGGCGCGGGCACCGGAACGGGCATGGGCGCGGGAACGGGCATGGGCGCGGGCACCGGGCTCATCAGCCTCGACGAACGCGTACGTCAGGCCGGAGGCACCTTCCGGGCACAGCCCCTCACGTCGGCAGAGGGCTTCGAGGTGACGGCCCAGCTCCCTCTCGCCCCCGACCACCTCCCGAGCACCCTGGCCCGCCCCGAAACCGACGCCGCGCCCCCCACCACCCGCTCCGGCGCACAACTCGCCAGAGCCCGCCGGCGGGTACGGCGAGGGATGGCGAACGCCCTGTGGATCCCGGCCTCCGCGACGGCCGTACTGGCGGCACTGATGTACGGCTACCAGCTCTACACCTCCCACGAGTCCGTACTCGGCGAGCACACCTACAGCGAGCTGCGCGTCGGCGAACCCCGGTCGTCCGTGCTTCCGCGCCTCCCCTCGTACGAGTTCGACGCGGAGGTCGCGCCACCCGGCGCGCCCCCGAACCCGGCCCACACCGACGAGTGCCGCTTCCAGCGCCGCAGCACCTTCGACAACTCCCTCCTCTACCGCCTCTGCTTCACTGACGGGCGGCTGTCCCACAAGGACCTGATCAGGGCGGAAGAGCGGGACCGTTGACCGAGACGGGGCTCACAGTTGACACAGAGGTCACCCGTCCGTAAGGTTCATCGGGTTGCCGCAAAGCCGTCCTGGTTTCGCGGCGACTCCTCTTCGCCACTCCGGCGGGTACCACTTCGAGAGCACGATCTCCCTGCGCAGGGGTTTCTTCGGCATGCCGAATTTCTTCTGCGGCCGGCTCAATTTGGAGCCGGAGGGAAAAGGCTCTAAAGTAGAGACCAGCCGGAAGGCGCCCCGCCGACAGGGGAATCCGATTCGGAAGTACGGCACGGAAACGGGCCGGGAAACGGATCTGATAGAGTCGGAGACACCGAAAGGGCAAACGTCCGGAGAAACCGGTGAGACGGTTTCGAAGGAAGCGTCCGTTCCTTGAGAACTCAACAGCGTGCCAAAAGTCAACGCCAGATATGTTGATACCCCGACCTGCCGGGTTTCCGGTGGGTTGAGGTTCCTTTGAAACACACAACAGCGAGGACGCTGTGAACGGGTTGGATTATTCCTCCGGCCTGTTCCGCTCTTCCTGTGGATGATTAAAGCATTCACGGAGAGTTTGATCCTGGCTCAGGACGAACGCTGGCGGCGTGCTTAACACATGCAAGTCGAACGATGAACCCGCTTCGGTGGG
>NZ_CP093846.1:4380000-5762500 GCF_022699385.1 Streptomyces tubbatahanensis
GTTTGAGTAGCGTGTTCAAGACCCGAAGCGGAGTGATCTAGCCATGGGCAGGGTGAAGCGGAGGTAAGACTTCGTGGAGGCCCGAACCCACCAGGGTTGAAAACCTGGGGGATGACCTGTGGTTAGGGGTGAAAGGCCAATCAAACTCCGTGATAGCTGGTTCTCCCCGAAATGCATTTAGGTGCAGCGTCGTGTGTTTCTTGCCGGAGGTAGAGCACTGGATAGGCGATGGGCCTTACCGGGTTACTGACCTTAGCCAAACTCCGAATGCCGGTAAGTGAGAGCGCGGCAGTGAGACTGTGGGGGATAAGCTCCATGGTCGAGAGGGAAACAGCCCAGAGCATCGACTAAGGCCCCTAAGCGTGTGCTAAGTGGGAAAGGATGTGGAGTCGCAGAGACAACCAGGAGGTTGGCTTAGAAGCAGCCATCCTTGAAAGAGTGCGTAATAGCTCACTGGTCAAGTGATTCCGCGCCGACAATGTAGCGGGGCTCAAGTACACCGCCGAAGTCGTGTCACTCCAACGTGAGGGCTAACGCCTGTTGGGGTGGGTAGGGGAGCGTCGTGTGCCGGGTGAAGCAGCCGTGGAAGCGAGTTGTGGATGGTTCACGAGTGAGAATGCAGGCATGAGTAGCGATACATGCGTGAGAAACGTGTGCGCCGATTGACTAAGGGTTCCTGGGTCAAGCTGATCTGCCCAGGGTAAGTCGGGACCTAAGGCGAGGCCGACAGGCGTAGTCGATGGAGAACCGGTTGATATTCCGGTACCCGCTATGCAGCGATCAACATCGAATCAGGTGATGCTAAGTCCGTGAAACCGTCCGTGCCGGCTTTGCTGGTTTCGGGAGTGGTGGAGCCGACGGTCCAAGTCTGTAGTAGGTGAGTGATGGGGTGACGCAGTGAGGTAGTCCATCCCGGGCGGTGGTTGTCCCGGGGTAAGGGTGTAGCCCGAGGAGTAGGTAAATCCGTTCCTCGTTACAGGGGTGAGACCTGATGCCGAGCCGTTTGTGGTGAAGTGGATGATCCTGTGCTGTCGAGAAAAGCCTCTAGCGAGGTGTGTGGCGGCCCGTACCCTAAACCGACTCAGGTGGTCTGGTAGAGAATACCGAGGCGTTCGGGTGAACTATGGTTAAGGAACTCGGCAAAATGCCCCCGTAACTTCGGGAGAAGGGGGGCCACACCTGGTGAGGGAGTTTTCCTCCTGAGCTGGGGGTGGCCGCAGAGACCAGCGAGAAGCGACTGTTTACTAAAAACACAGGTCCGTGCGAAGCCGTAAGGCGAGGTATACGGACTGACGCCTGCCCGGTGCTGGAACGTTAAGGGGACCGGTTAGTCACATTTCGGTGTGGTGAAGCTGAGAACTTAAGCGCCAGTAAACGGCGGTGGTAACTATAACCATCCTAAGGTAGCGAAATTCCTTGTCGGGTAAGTTCCGACCTGCACGAATGGCGTAACGACTTCTTGACTGTCTCAACCATAGACCCGGTGAAATTGCACTACGAGTAAAGATGCTCGTTTCGCGCAGCAGGACGGAAAGACCCCGGGACCTTTACTATAGCTTGATATTGGTGTTCGGTTCGGCTTGTGTAGGATAGGTGGGAGACTGTGATGCGGGCACGCCAGTGTTCGTGGAGTCGTTGTTGAAATACCACTCTGGTCGTGCTGGATGTCTAACCTGGGTCCGTGATCCGGATCGGGGACAGTGTCTGGTGGGTAGTTTAACTGGGGCGGTTGCCTCCTAAATGGTAACGGAGGCGCCCAAAGGTTCCCTCAGCCTGGTTGGTCATCAGGTGGTGAGTGTAAGTGCACAAGGGAGCTTGACTGTGAGACTGACGGGTCGAGCAGGGACGAAAGTCGGGACTAGTGATCCGGCGGTGGCTTGTGGAAGCGCCGTCGCTCAACGGATAAAAGGTACCCCGGGGATAACAGGCTGATCTTCCCCAAGAGTCCATATCGACGGGATGGTTTGGCACCTCGATGTCGGCTCGTCGCATCCTGGGGCTGGAGTCGGTCCCAAGGGTTGGGCTGTTCGCCCATTAAAGCGGTACGCGAGCTGGGTTTAGAACGTCGTGAGACAGTTCGGTCCCTATCCGCTGCGCGCGTTGGAGTCTTGAGAAGGGCTGTCCCTAGTACGAGAGGACCGGGACGGACGGACCTCTGGTGTGCCAGTTGTTCTGCCAAGGGCATGGCTGGTTGGCTACGTTCGGGAAGGATAACCGCTGAAAGCATCTAAGCGGGAAGCCTGCTTCGAGATGAGGACTCCTGCCTCCTTTGAGAGGGTAAGGCTCCCTGGAGATGACGGGGTTGATAGGCCGGATCTGGAAGCCCAGTAATGGGTGGAGGTGACCGGTACTAATAGGCCGAGGGCTTGTCCATAGAGGCTCGCGTCCACTGTGTGGGTTCTGAGACAACAACCCGAGCACCCCCACGTGTTGTGTGGGGTTGTGCCGGTTGTGTTTCGTAGTGTTTCGGTGGTCATAGCGTGAGGGAAACGCCCGGTTACATTCCGAACCCGGAAGCTAAGCCTTTCAGCGCCGATGGTACTGCATGCGGGAGCGTGTGGGAGAGTAGGACGCCGCCGAACTACATGTGAGAGAAAGCCCCGTTGGCACACGCCAACGGGGCTTTCTTTTTTGCGTTCTACACCTACCCACGCGTAGCGGGGAGTTCTAGGCTCTGCGCCCATGACGCAGGCTCAGACGCGGCGCTCGCGTGGGCGGTTGGCGCTGGCCGCCGCCTTCTTCGTGCAGGGTGCGGTGTTCGCGCTGCTCGTGACGCGCATCCCCGCGATCCAGGACCGTTACGGGGTGTCCGACGCGCTGCTTCCCGTCTTCCTCGCGGCCGTCCCCGTCGTGGCGGGGGTGGGCAGCGTCCTCGCCGAGCGCCTGGTGCGCGGCGTGCGGCCGAGCAGGGTGCTGCGGTGGTCGCAGGCCGCGACGTGCCTGGCCCTGGTGTGGGTGGGCGGCGGTCAGGGGCTCGCGCAACTGGCGTCGGCGCTGGTGGCGTTCGGGCTGGCCGTGGGGATGCTGGACGCGGCGATGAACATGCTCGGCGTCAGCCTGGAGAGGGCGTACGGGCGCAGCATCATGCTGGGCTTCCATGCCGCCTACAGTCTGGGCGGCATCGTCGGGGCGTCGCTCGCCTGGCTGGGGGCGCACCAGGACCTGTCCTTGCTGGTGCTGTACGGGCCCGTGGTGGCCGCGTTGCTGCCGGTGACGCTGGTGGCGAGCCGGTGGTACGTGGATGCCGGGAGGCTTCGGGAAGGGGAGACGCCTCCGGACCGGGAGGCGTACCCGGACGGGGCGGAGCCGCCCACCGGCGAGGGGCGTGCGGGTGCGGGTGTTGCCGGCGGCTCGGCCGGGGGTGCCGTGTCCTGGAGGCTGCTGTTGCCGCTCTGCCTCGTGATGGCCTTCGCCTACATCGGGGACTCGACCGTCTCCAACTGGAGCGCGAAGTATCTGCAGGACGTGCTCGGCAGCTCGGAGCAGCTGGCCACGGTGCCGTACAACGTCTACATGGTGACCACCCTGGTGGGCCGGACGGTCGGTGACCTGGTGGTGCGGCGGCTCGGAGCCGCGTTCGTGGTGCGGGCGGGGTCGGTGGTGGCGGCGCTCGGGTTCGCGGTGGTGACGGTGGCGCCGGGGGCGTGGAGCGGGATCGCCGGGTTCGCCGTGCTGGGGTTCGGGCTGTGTGTGATCGTGCCGCAGACGTTCGTGGCCGCGGGGCGGCTGTTCCCTGCGGCGTCCGAGGCGGCCGTGGCCCGGCTGAACGTCTTCAACTATGTCGGCTTCCTGGTGGGTTCGCCGCTCGTCGGAGCGCTGGGGGGCGCCTGGGACTACCGGGGCGCGATGCTCGTCCCGATGGTGTTGGTACTGGTGACACTGGCCTGCGCCGGCTCGTTCGCAGGGCGTGACCGATACGGTGGCGGGCATGAGCGGCCGCGCGCAGTTGATGTGGGATGAGGGCGTCACCGGCTACGACTTCGGTCGTGGGCATCCGATGGACCCCGTACGGCTCGCGCTCACGAAGCGCCTGATCGAGTCGCTGGGGGTGGAGAGCTGTCCGGAGCTGCGGGTGGTCGCGGCCAAGCCGGTCGGGGAGTCGACGTTGCGGCTCGTCCACAGGCCGGACTACATCGAGGCCGTACGGCAGGCGTCCGCTGATCCGGCGTCGGCGGACGAGCGGTTCGGTCTGGGTACCGTCGACGATCCGGCGTTCGCCCGCATGCACGACGTCTCCGCGCTGATCGCCGGACAGTCGGTGGGCGGGGCCGAGGCCGTCTGGCAGGGAAAGGCGCTGCACGCCGTGAACTTCGCCGGCGGGCTGCATCACGCCATGCCGGCGAGCGCGTCCGGTTTCTGCGTCTACAACGATCCGGCGCTCGCCATCGCCCGGCTTCTGGAGCTGGGTGCGGAGCGGGTCGCGTACGTCGACCTGGACGTGCACCACGGTGACGGGGTCCAGGCGGCGTTCTGGGACGATCCGCGGGTGCTGACGATCTCCCTGCACGAGCACCCCGGCACGCTGTTCCCCGGCACGGGCTGGCCGGAGGAGTGCGGCGGTGCGGACGCCGAGGGGAGCGCGGTGAACGTGGCGCTGCCGCCCGGCACGACCGACGAGGGGTGGCTGCGGGCCGTCCACGCGGTGGTGCCCGAGCTGCTGGAGGCCTTCCAGCCGCAGTTCCTGGTCTCGCAGCACGGCGCCGACACCCACATCGAGGACCCACTGGCGCACTTGGCGGTGAGCGTCGACGCGCAGCGGCTGGCCGCCGAGGCCGCGCACGAGTGGGCGCACACGTACGCGGAGGGCCGGTGGCTGGCGCTCGGCGGCGGGGGCTACGCGGTGGTGGACGTGGTGCCGCGGACGTGGACGCACCTGGTGGCGATCGCGGCGGGCGTGCCGGTGCCGCGGGAGGCCGAGGTGCCGGCCGAGTGGCGGCAGGAGGTCTTCGCGCGGACGGGCGGCGGAGGAGCCCCGCAGCGGATGACGGACGGGCTCGAGCCGCGCTGGCGGGGCTGGGAGGAGGCCGGGTACGACCCGGCGGACCGGTTGGACCAGGCGGTCCGCGCCACGCGCCGCGCGGTGTTCCCGGCCCACGGGCTGCTGCCGTGAGCCGCGCGTCGCGAGGCTGGTTGAGGGGTGCCGGATGCGGGGTATCGGCAGGTGCGGAGTGCGTGCCGAGGCGCGTGGGCCCCGCGAAGCCGGACCGCCCCCGTCAGCCGTCCCTGCCCCCTGGCCGACTCCTGGACAACTACGTCACATTGGCCCCACGCCTGTCGGCGTCTGGACGGCCCGCCTAGCACCGGCGTAGGGGGGACCTGTCGACATAGCGATGCGATTCGGGGTACGTCAGTGCGGCCTCTCCTACGTACGGGGAGTCGCGTCGCCTCGCGTCACCAGCGTGCGGGGAAGCGCCCGCGAGCGGGGCGCACGCTCGCGCGCCCCGCGCGGTCCCGGCCGTGCGGGAGGGGAGAGCGGCGCTGCCGTCCGGCGGTGACGAGCGGTGGGAAACGGGGGCACGGCTGAGGCGTCGGCGCAGGTCAGTGGCGCGGCGGGGGCGGCGGGCCGAGGGGGGCCGACGGGGAGGCGCGCGAGGGCGCGGACCGGTCGACGAAGCCCGGAGGAAGGCCCGCAGGGGCGCTCTGGTGTGACGGTGCGCAGTCCGATTACTACCGCGCGCTTACTCGCTATGTACTCAATCGAGCGTGTCTGTCACGGTAGGCGAGCGAGAGCTACTCCTCTTCATCACTTGCATCACGCGCCCCTGATCCGGGGTAGAGCGCACATGCGAGCAGGAGACACCGGAGGGGAAGCCGGTGCCCGACATGTGCGGAAGGTTCAGGTGTGACATGGCTGCTGACGAACGCCCTCTGAACGAGGTCGTGTTCCTGACCGTGGCGGAGGTCGCCGCGGTGATGCGAGTCTCCAAGATGACCGTGTACCGCCTGGTGCACAGCGGTCATCTGCCGGCGATCCGGGTGGGCAGGTCCTTCCGGGTCCCGGAGAAGGCCGTCCACGAATACCTCGAGGAGTCCTACGTGGGGGTGGAGAGCGCTTAGGCCGAGGCCCGGCGCGGCCGTCACCGCGGACGGTGGCGGGCGGCACCCCTCGATTCACATCCACTGTCCGGTGCCGGGTAGGGTGGCCCCATGTAGGTCGTGTGGGCTCGGACGCCCCGCACCGAGTATCGAAATGAGTTCGCCCCCACCTTGTGGGGGATGATCCGTGAGCGAGGGTAGTCGTGGGCTCTGTCATCAAGAAGCGGCGTAAGCGGATGGCGAAGAAGAAGCACCGCAAGCTGCTGAAGCGGACGCGTGTGCAGCGTCGCAACAAGAAGTGAGCGAGCGCACCGCACGCCACTGACCGCCGCCTTTCTCCCCGCGCGGGGAGAAAGGCGGCGGTTCTGCTTTGGGCACGCGTCGGAGCCGAAGTCGGAGCCGACGCCGGAGTTCACGTCGTCACGCACGTCGTCACGCACGTCGTCACGCACGTCGTCACGCACGTCGTCACGCACGTCGCGGCGCACGTCGCCGCTCGCGTCGGGGCTCACGTCGTGCGGGAGGTCGTACCGGGAGCGGCGCAGGGAGGGATCGTGGGCAAGGTCGTACTCGTCACCGGCGTGGGCAGGCCGCTCGGTGCCCGGTTCGTCCGCCGCGTGCGGCGGGAGCCGGGGGTGAGCCGGGTCATCGGGGTGGACACCCACCCGCCGGCCGACCCGCTGGGTGACGCGGAGTTCGTGCGGGCCGACATCCGGCAGCCCGCCATCGGCAAGGTGCTGGCCGAGCACGCGGTGCACACCGTCGTGCACATGGATCTGCACGGCACCGGGCTGACCCCCGGCGGCGGGGGGCGCGGCGCGGTCAAGGAGACCAACGTCATAGGGGCCATGCAGCTGCTCGGTGCCTGCCAGCAGACGCCCACCGTCAGCCGGCTGGTGATCAAGTCGACGACGAGCGTGTACGGTTCCGCGCCCCGCGACCCGGCCGTCTTCGACGAGGCGACCCCGGCGCGCTCCCTGCCCGGCGGTGGCTTCGCCAAGGACGCGGTGGAGGTGGAGGGCTACGTGCGCGGATTCGCGCGGCGGCGTCCGGACGTCGCCGTGACCGTGCTGCGCTTCGCCCACATCCTCGGTCCCGCCGCCGAGTCACCGCTCGCCGCCTACTTCTCGCTGCCCGTCCTGCCGACCGTGCTCGGCTACGACCCCCGGCTGCAGTTCGTGCACGACGACGACGTGATCGAGGCGCTGCGCCTGGCGGCGGCCGAGCCCGGCGCCGGAACTCTTCGCGCGGGCACCTTCAACATCGCCGGGGAGGGGGTGCTGCCGCTCTCCCAGTGCGCCAGGCGGCTGGGGCGGCCGACGGTGCCGACGCTGCTGCCCGCCATCCGCTGGGGCGGCGGAGCGCTGCGCGCGGTCGGCCTCGCGGACTTCTCCCCCGAGCAGTTGCGGCTGCTCACGCACGGGCGGGTGGTGGCGACCGGGCACGCCCGCGACGTGCTGGGCTTCACGCCGCGCCGTACGAGCGGGCAGACGCTGGAGGCCTTCGCGGGCAACCACCGTCCTGGACTGCTGCCGCCCGCGACCCTGGCGCGGGCCGTCGACAGGGTCGCTCAGTTGTTGCCGGGGAAACCCGTCCCGCCGGTACAGGACGCCGGTGCGGGCAGCGAGGAGGAGGTGCGCCGGGATGGGTGACGCCAAGGTCATACCCTTCGACGACGACAGGGGCCGCCCGCGCGGCGCGTCCGCCGCCGGTTCGCCCGGCGGGCAGGGCCGGCGGGCGAAGGGCGCTGACCGGTCGTCCGCTGACCGTCCGCCCCGGCGCCCGCCGCTGACGACCGTGCCGGACCAGGGACCGGAAGAGGACGCGGAAACCGTGCCGGACCAGGGGCCGGGGACCGTGCCGGACCAGGGACCGGAAGCCGTGCCGGACCAAGGGCGGGGAGAGGCTGCGGGGGCCGGGTCGGAGCCGGGCCCGGCGGGCGGGGACGGCGGTGGGCTGCTCCAGCGGGTGCTGGGGGCCGGCTGGGAGGAGCAGGCGGCGCGGGGGCTGGCGTTCCTGCGGCGCCGGGTCACCGGAGAGTACGAGGTCGACGACTTCGGCTACGACGAGGAACTGACCGACCAGGTCCTGATGTCGCTGCTGCGCCCCGTGTTCGAGAAGTACTTCCGCGTCGAGGTGCGGGGCGTGGAGAACATACCGGCCGACGGGGCCGCGCTGGTGGTCGCCAACCACTCGGGGACGCTGCCGCTCGACGGGCTGATGCTCCAGGTCGCCGTCCACGACCACCACCCCGCCGGCCGCCACCTGCGGCTGCTCGGCGCCGACCTGGTGTTCGTGCTGCCCGTCGTCAACGAGCTGGCCCGCAAGGCCGGACACACGCTCGCCTGTGCGGAGGACGCGCAGACGCTGCTGGAGCGCGGCGAGGTCGTCGGCGTGATGCCGGAGGGCTTCAAGGGGCTCGGCAAGCCGTTCGCCGACCGCTACAAGCTCCAGCGGTTCGGGCGGGGCGGCTTCGTCTCGACGGCGCTGCGGGCGGGCGCGCCCATCGTGCCGTGCTCGATCGTGGGGGCCGAGGAGATCTACCCGATGATCGGCAACTCGCGCACGCTGGCGCGCCTGTTGGGCTTCCCGTACTTCCCCCTGACGCCCACCTTCCCCTGGCTCGGGCCGCTGGGCGCCCTACCGCTGCCGACGAAGTGGACCATCCAGTTCGGCGAGCCGCTGCCCACCGACGGCCACCCGCCCGAGGCGGCGGAGGACCCGATGCTGATGTTCAACCTGACCGACCAGGTACGGGAGACGATCCAGCACACCCTCTACAAGCTGCTCGTGCGGCGCCGCTCGGTCTTCTTCTGACGGGCCGCGGGGCGCAAGCTCCCCGGTGCGGGCGGCGAACCCTGACGGGTGACAGGTGTGGACGTGCGCGGCGCGCTGGTTGCGTGGGGAACGTCGGCCGGCGAGCAGAACCGGCTGGGACGACGTCCATCGCTGAACGAGGGAGATGACCATGAAGCGCGTGCTCGCGGCGACCCTGATGGCCGGTGCGGCGACGGTGGTTCCGCTCGCCGGCACGGCGTCGGCTGCGGACGCCCCGCCCGTTTCCGCCGACAACGTGCTGGACTGCAACACCAAGACCACGGGGCGGCAGGGCTGGGCGGCCTGCCGCAACAACACCAGCCAGTCCGTCGCCTTCCGCGTCACCGTGGTGTGCGGGCGGGCCTTCGACGGAGCGGGCAACTGGGTCACGCTGAACCCCGGCGCCACCGGCACCTCGGGCTTCGAGTGCGGCCCGGCCAGCACCGGCGCGGGCAGCGCGAGCTGGGAAGAGGGCTGAGCGGGGCGCGGCATCCGCGAGGGGGGCACCGACGGCTCGTCGGTGCCCCCCTCGTCGTGCGCCCGGCGCACGCCTCACTTCTCGCGGTCGTCCAGGCCCAGGCCCGGCAGCACCTCCGGCACGATGGGCGGGAGAGTGATCTCGGGCTCGCCGTCCGGCGTGGCGGAGTTCCCCGAGGCGGAACCCGAGCGGGAGCCCGTGGGCTCGTCGCCGCGCTCGGGCTTCTCGGTGGGACCGAGCAGGCCGCCGCCGAGCAGACCCTCACCGTCGCGCCGCTGGGAGTCGGTGGGCGACGGCTCCTCGCTGCGGCGCTCCCGCTGCCCGTGCGTACCGTCCGAGGACGGCGTCGAGGGCTCCGTGGACGGCGACTCCTCGCCCGTACGGTCGCTCGTGCCCCGCTCGCGCTCCTGCGCCCCGTCCTGGGGCCCGCGCGGGAGGAGCGACCGCAGAGGGGTGACGTCCTCGTCCATGGCGTCGAAGACGGAGGTGACCTTCTCGCCCACGTCGCGCAGCTGCACCGGCAGCCGGTCGCGCAACCGGCTCCAGCCGTCCCTGTGCTCCTTGGTGAAGCTGGACAGCGACCGGATCGGTGCCAGGTCGCCGTCCTGCCGGTAGGCCGCGCTCAGCAGGCGGTGCCCCTCCGAGGCGTCGTGCTGCATGCCCGAGAGTGCCCTGCGGACCTCGGCCAGCGACTCGTGGTCGAGCGCGCCCGCGCGGTCCCGCTCCATGAGACGGCGGGCCTCCTTCATGCGGGTGGAGGCGTGGTCCAGCAGGAGACTGCCGCGGTCGGCGTCGTCGCCGGCCAGGTCGAGCCTGAGGTCCTCCATGCCGCGCTTGAGGCCGTAGAGGTTGTCGCCAGGGAGAGCGTCGGTGCTGGCCGCCGCGGCGCCGCCCAGGGCTCCTGCCGCCACTCCGACGCTCAGGCCGCCGGCCGCCAGCCCCTTGCCCAGCCGGGATGTGGGGCGCAGCTTGCTCAGGGGGTTCGGTGCGCGGTGCGCGCCGCCCCTCCCGGCCCGGGAGGCGGCCCGGCCGTCGCGCTGTTCGGGAAGCCGCGCGTCCGGCGCGGCCGATCCGCCCTCGGCGAAGGCCGTCTCCATGGCGGCGATCAGCTGCGCCCGCTGCACCGTCTTGACCTCGGGGTCCAGCTGCGGCCTGGGCAGCGCGGCCAGTTCACCCGCCAGCGGCAGCAGTGGCCGGTCGGTGCCGCTCGCCCGGTGGCTGTGCGGGGGCGGGGGCGACCCGGAGGGTGAGGGCGGCGACGGGGGAGAGGCCGACGACCGGGACGGCGCGTGCCGTGCCCGTGTCCGCGGCGAGGCCCCCGGTGGGGCCGCTCCGCTTCTCCCCGGGTCCGCGGAGCCCTCGGACCCTGTGTCGGCCGCCGCGCCCGCGTCGCGCTCCTGCTCGTCCAGGGCCTGGGCGAAGGCGATGGCCCGTCGGCTGGTCGGCACGGATCCGATCACCGGCGGCACCTCCTCTCGTCAGCACGGTCGACTCCCCGCCGCACAGGAAGGGGTGCGTGACCGACCGCGCCCGCTCGAGCGTGAACGGGCCCCGGCCGGTCACGGCTGGGGGAGTCTGCAACCCCCACAACGAGCGCAAGCCAGTCGGGTTACGGAGTCCGATGTCACGATGATGTGACCGGTGTTCCGGTGCGCGACGCCCGCGGGAGTGCCGGGCGCCCCGCGGGACTGCCGGGCGCACGCCGGGGTGCCGGGCGCACGCCGGGTCAGCGCGCGTCGTCGGGGAGGAGTCTGGCGAGGGTGCGCACGGCGCGGTACTGGAGGGTTTTGATCGCCCCCTCGTTCTTGCCCATGACCCGCGCCGTCTCGGCCACCGAGAGCCCCTGCAGAAATCGGAGCGTGACGCACTCCTGCTGTTGGGGGTTGAGCTTACGTACGGCCTCCAGCAGGGCGGCGTTGGAGAGGGACTCCAGGACCGACTCCTCGGGGGAGCGTTCCACCTCGTTGGCGTCGAGCATCTCGCCGGTGGTCACTTCGAGGCGGAAGCGGCTCGACTTGAAGTGGTCGGCGACGAGGTTCCGGGCGATGGTCACCAGCCAGGCCCCGAAGTCGCGGCCCTGCCAGGTGAAGGTTCCGATGCGGCGGAGGGCGCGCAGGAAGGTCTCACTGGTCAGGTCCTCGGCGGTCGCCCGGCCGCCGACCCGGTAGTAGATGTAGCGGTAGACGGTGTCGCTGTACTGGTCGTAGAGCCGGCCGAACGCCTCGGCCTCACCGGCCTGGGCCGCTTCGACCAGGTCCATCATCCGGCGGCTGTCGGTGTCCGAGGCGGCGGGGCGCCGGGCGGTGGCGCCCGCCCCCCGGGCGCGTCGGCCACCGGCCGTGGTGGTGCGGGTCGTGGTGGTGCGGGTCGTGGCGCCGGCGGCGCGGTGCGCGAGGGCGTGGCAGGGGCCTGCGGGGACAGGTGCGGCTCCTGCGGGGACAGTTACGGCTGTTGCGGCGAGGGCAGGGACGGCGTACGCGGTGGGGACGAACGCACGCAGTTGGTCGAAGACTGTCGTGCGCAGCGTAGCCAGGCCCGAGGCGTCAACCCCGACGTGTGGGTACACGGGACTCCCAGAGGCAGAGCTTCCATCACGTGCAGTGCGGGACCATTCACCCGGCGTAGGGACGGATGGGTACCGAATTGCGTCTGAGGAGAATAACGCTTCGTACAGGCGGCACTACACGTAGTTGCCAAAATCGTCGGTTCGGTTCGCTCTGTTACGGAATGACGCCGCTTTCAGGCGTGTTTCACCCGCCAGGATTGATCACTTGGCTGGCTGGAAATGTCGCCTAGGCGATCATTTTTGACCGACTGAGGGCTGCGGGACTGGCGGGCGACAACGCCGGGTAACACTGCTGGATCGGGTCCAGGCAGGGGCGCACGGGCACTTCCGCGCGCCGGAACGCGCCGGGCACGCGCCGGCCGTGTACCGCAACGCACGGACGGCCGCCCTCGTGACAGGCCTGCCGGCCCTTGTGGCGGGCCTACCGGCGCCGGCGCTGGACCGCGACGGCGGCCGCCGCACCGCCCGCCAGCGCACCCACACCGGCAGCCGCCGGAAGGCCCACCTTGGCCGCCTTCCGGCCCGTGCGGTAGTCGCGCAGCCGCCAGCCCATTTCCCGCGCGTGCGCCCGCAGTCGGCTGTCAGGATTGATCGCATACGGATGGCCGACCAGTGACAGCATCGGAATGTCGTTCGCCGAATCGCTGTACGCGGCACACCGCTCCAGCTCGAGACCCTCCGCCGCGGCCAGCGCCCGCACCGCCTCCGCCTTCGCGGGTCCGTGCAGCGGCTCGCCGACCAGCCGCCCCGTGTAGATGCCGCCCACCGACTCGGCGACCGTCCCCAGCGCGCCGGTCAGGCCCAGGCGCCGCGCGATGATCGTGGCCGTCTCCACCGGCGCCGCCGTCACCAGCCACACCTTCTGGCCCGCGTCCAGGTGCGCCTGCGCCAGCGCGCGCGTCCCCGGCCAGATGCGGCCCGCCATGTACTCGTCGTAGATCTCCTCGCCGATCGCCATCAACTCGTGGACACGGTGGCCCTTGACGATCGACAGGGCGCTCTCGCGGGCGTCCTGCATGTGGTCGGCGTTCTCGGAGCCCGCGAGCCTGAAGTACGCCTGCTGCCAGGCGAAACGGGTCAGTTCGCGCTTGCGGAAGAACTTGCGCTTGTACAGGCCGCGGCCGAAGTGGAAGAGGGCCGCCCCCTGCATGACGGTGTTGTCCAGGTCGAAGAACGCCGCCGCGCGGACGTCCCCCACGACGGGGAACTCGGCCTCCTCGGCGCCCTCGTGCCCCTCGCGCTCGGCTGCCCTGGCCGCCGATTCCTGCTCCTGCTTGCGCGCCGCCTCCGCGGCGGCCTCGCCGGCGAGCACGCTCCGCGCGGTCGCGGAGCGCTTGCGAGAGGTGAGCCATGCGGGAAGGGCCATGCCGCGAGCATAGCCAGTTTGTTCGGTGGGTCCGTTACGTGCGGAGAATGGGGCATGAAGACTGTGACCCTCATCGGGAAGCCCGGGTGTCATCTGTGTGACGTGGCGCGCGACGTGATCGTGCGGGTGTGCGACGAGGTGGGCGCGGCCTGGGAGGAGAAGGACATCAACCAGGACCAGGAGCTCTACCGCGCCTACTGGGAACAGATCCCCGTCGTCCTCGTCGACGGACACCAGCACGACTTCTGGCGCGTGGACCCCGAGCGCCTCCGCCGCGCGCTCACGGAGTGACCCGGGCGTACGGGCAAACCGGTCGTCCGGCCCGCCCGTACGCCCGGGCCGCCCGCGTGCCGGACCGCCCGTACGCCCCGGACCGGCCGCTTACCCGGCCCGTCCGCTGCGACGCAGGACCGGAGCCTGGCCTGTTCCCGCCGTTCCGGCCGGGCCCTCGCGGTGCCTTCGGGCGGGACACCCGGGCCGGGGCCGGCCCCGGCGACTGTTCCGGCCGGGCCACGCCACCCGGGCGAAAGGGGCGGCCCCGGGCGGCCCCGGGTGGCCCCGGGCGGCCCCGGGCCGGGTGTCGGCTGGCCGTACCGGGCACCGGTCGAAAACCGCGCAAAACCCGCCGTAAGCGGTCTCGGCGAGTGGGAATGTGGTCGGGGTTCGAGTTGCTTTCGATTAGTATCGAGGGCGTTTTGCCGTCCGGGGGCGTATTGGTGAGGAGTGTGACCGGTGTCCCCGTTGATGCCTGTGGCGCCGGTCACGTTGACCGGACAAAGCGGACACCATCTTTGTGCACGCGTTCACAAAGGCATAGCCTGGTCGGGACGGAGCGGTCCGCGAGGGCACCTCACGTTCGACCGCTCACCGCTTCGCGCAACCGGCAGGAGCACCGTGGCAACTGGCCGAAACCATCGTCCGGCGACGAGTCGGAGCCGAGGAATCCCCGAGGCTACCGTCGCCCGTCTTCCGCTGTACCTGCGGGCACTCACGGCGCTCTCCGAGCGCTCGGTGCCGACCGTATCGTCGGAGGAGCTGGCCTCGGCGGCCGGCGTCAACTCGGCCAAGCTCCGCAAGGACTTCTCCTACCTCGGCTCCTACGGCACCCGCGGTGTCGGCTACGACGTCGAGTACCTCGTCTACCAGATCTCACGCGAGCTCGGCCTCACGCAGGACTGGCCCGTCGTGATCGTCGGTATCGGCAACCTCGGTGCCGCCCTCGCCAACTACGGTGGTTTCGCCTCGCGCGGCTTCCGCGTCGCGGCGCTGATCGACGCCGACCCGGGGCTGTCGGGCAAGCCCGTCGCCGGGATCCCGGTCCAGCACACCGACGAGCTGGAGAAGATCATCGACGACAACGGGGTGTCCATCGGCGTGATCGCCACCCCGGCGGGCGCCGCCCAGCAGGTGTGCGACCGGCTGGTGGCCGCCGGGATCACCTCGATCCTCAACTTCGCGCCGACCGTGCTGTCCGTGCCCGAGGGCGTGGACGTGCGCAAGGTGGATCTGTCCATAGAGCTGCAGATCCTCGCCTTCCACGAGCAGCGCAAGGCGGGCGAGGAGCCCGCCTCGGCCCCCGAGGTGGACACGGCGCCGCCCGCCGCACCGCCCGCCGTGGCCGTCACCAAGCGGCCGCCCGAGTCCGGACCTGACGGGGACCTGCCCGCCGTGATGCCGGCATGAGTCTGCTGGTCGTCGGCCTGAGCCACCGCAGCGCGCCGGTCAGCGTGCTGGAGCGCGCGGCGCTGGAGCCCGGGGAGCGGGGCAAGCTGTTGCAGGACACGGTGGGTGCCGAGCCCGCCGCCGAGGCGGCCGTGCTCTCCACCTGCAACCGGATCGAACTGTACGCGGACGTCGACAAGTTCCACGCCGGTGTCGCCGAGCTGTCGACGCTGCTGGCGCAGCACAGCGGTGTGAGCCTGGACGAGCTCACCCCTTATCTGTACGTGCACTACGAGGACCGTGCCGTGCACCACCTGTTCTCGGTGGCGTGCGGGCTGGACTCGATGGTGGTCGGCGAGGGCCAGATCCTCGGGCAGATCAAGGACGCGCTGGCCGTCGCGCAGGAGCAGCACACGGCGGGCCGGCTGCTGAACGACCTGTTCCAGCAGGCGCTGCGGGTGGGCAAGCGCGCGCACTCCGAGACGGGCATCGACAAGGCCGGGCAGTCCCTGGTGACGTTCGGCCTGGAGCAGCTCGCGGCCGGAGCGTCCGTGGCGGAATGGGCGTACGGGAAGCGGGCGCTGGTGATCGGCGCAGGGTCCATGTCCTCGCTCGCCGCGGTGACGCTCGCGCGGGCCGGTGTGGGCGAACTGGTGATCGCCAACCGGACGCTGGCCAGGGCGGAGCGGCTGGCCGAGAGCCTTCAGGGGCGTGCCGTGCCGATGGCGGCGGTCGCCGGTGAACTGGCGGCGGCCGACGTGGTGGTCTCGTGCACGGGTGCGACGGGGCTCGTCCTGTCGGCCTCCGGCATCGAGGCCGCCGCCGGTGGCCGCCGGCGGGAGGCGGCGCTGGCGGTGCTCGACCTCGCCATGCCCCGTGACGTCGACGTGGCCGCGCACCGGATCGACGGGGTGCGGCTCGTGGACATCGAGTCGCTCGCCGACGCCGAGGCGGACGCGCCGATGGCCGGTGACGTGGAGGCCGTGCGTGCCCTCGTCGCCGAGGAGGTGGCCGCGTTCGGCGCCGCCCAGCGGGCCGCGACGATCACGCCGACCGTGGTCGCGCTGCGCACGATGGCCGCCGATGTCGTCGCCGGGGAGCTGGCCCGCCTGGAGGGACGGCTGCACGGCATGGACGACAAGCTGCGCGCGGAGGTCACGCAGACCGTGCGCCGTGTCGTGGACAAGCTGCTGCACGCGCCGACGGTGCGGGTCAAGCAGCTCGCGGGCGAGCCCGGCGGCGCCGGGTACGCCGACGCGTTGCGTGAACTCTTCGACCTCGACCCGCAGGCGGTCGCCGCTGTCAGCAATCCGGAACAGGAGCGGCAATGAACACCCATGCCACAGCCACCACCCCACTCAGGCTGGGCACCCGCCGCAGCAAACTGGCGATGGCGCAGTCCGGGCTGGTCGCCGAGGAGGTCCGCAGGGTCACCGGGCGCCCTGTCGAGCTGGTGGAGATCACCACGTACGGCGACGTCAGCAAGGAGCAGCTGGCGCAGATCGGCGGCACCGGGGTGTTCGTCAACGCGCTGCGGGACGCGTTGCTCAGCGGTGAGATCGACTTCGCCGTGCACTCGCTCAAGGACCTGCCGACGACGCAGCCCGAGCAGTTCGCGCTGGCCGCCGTGCCGGTGCGGGCGGACGCGCGGGACGTGCTGGTCGGCAGGGACGGGCTGGGTTTCGAGGCGCTGGCGCGCGCCGCCGCGCCGGGCACGGCGCGGATCGGTACGGGCTCGCCTCGCCGGATGGCGCAGGTGCACGCCTGGGCGCGCGCGCTGGGTCTGGAGATCGAGACCGTTCCGATCCGGGGGAATATCGACACCCGGATCGGGTACGTGCGCTCCGGTGAGCTCGACGCGGTCGTCCTCGCCGCCGCCGGGCTCCAGCGCGTGGGCCGCCTCGATGAGGAGGCCACCGAACTGATCAGCCCGGACCAGGTACTTCCCGCCCCCGGTCAGGGGGCACTGGCCGTCGAGTGCGCGGCATCCAACGCGCACCTGGCCGCACAGCTCGCGGAGCTGGACGACCCGCACACGCGGGCGGCCGTCACCGCCGAGCGAACCCTGCTCGCCGCCTTGGAGGCCGGCTGCAGCGCACCCGTGGGTGCGCTTGCCGACCTGCTTGTCGAGGGGCAGGTTGTCACCGAAATGCGCCTGCGCGGCGTCGTCGGCACCACCGACGGACGCACGCTGGTGCAGTTGTCCACCACCGGTCCCGTACCGGCGTCCGACGGTGAGATCGTCGACCATGCAGCCTTTGCCCGCATGGGTCAGGAGCTCGCCGACGAGATGCTCGCCAAGGGTGCGGCCGGTCTGATGGGGGAGCGAGCACTTTGAGCCCCACCGCCGCCGACAAGTCGAGCACCGCACGCACGACGGCATTCGCGAAGAGAGCGCACCTGCACGGTGCACAGGGACGCGTCACCTTCCTGGGCGCCGGGCCCGGAGATCCGGGTCTGCTGACGTTGCGCGCCGTCGAGGCGCTGGGGCAGGCCGACGTGCTCGTCGCCGACTCCCGCGTGCACGACGTCGTGCGCGTCCACACCCGCCCGGGTGTGGACACACCACTCCAGCCGGTCACTGACGAGGCGTCAACTGCCTCCGCACCGGCGGGCGATGTGGCCATCGATGCGGGCGAGTCTGCCATAGCCGCCGCGCGCGCCGGCAAGCGGGTCGTCCGTGCGGTCGCGGGTGACCCGGGGATGGATTCGGACGCCGCCAGGGAGATGCTCGCGCTGGCGGGCGAGGGCATTCCGTTCGAGGTCGTGCCGGGCATCGCCGCGGCCGTGGGCGTGCCGGCCTACGCCGGGGTGCCGCTGCGCGACGGGCAGGGCACGGACGTGCGGTTCGTCGACGCGGCCACGGCCGACGACCGCTGCTGGACCGAGCTGGGCGTCAGCGACGCGACCGTCGTCGTCTCCACGACGCTCCAGGAGGTCTCCGCGGCGGCGGGCGAGCTGGTGGCCGCGGGCCGCAAGCCGGACACCCCCATGACCGTCACGCTGGCGGGCACCACGACCCGGCAGCGCACCTTCGCCGCGACGCTCGGGGGGATCACGCAGGCCCTCAAGCAGGCCAAGGTGCTGCCCTCGCCCGACGGCGGGCAGTCCGTCATAGCCGTGGTCGGCGAGCGCAGTGCCCCGGCCCAGCGCGACCAGCTGGCCTGGTTCGAGTCCAAGCCGCTGTTCGGCTGGCAGGTCCTGGTGCCGCGCACCAAGGAGCAGGCGGCCTCCCTCTCCGACCAGCTGCGCTCCTACGGCGCCGTGCCGGCCGAGGTGCCGACGATCGCCGTGGAGCCGCCGCGTACTCCGCAGCAGATGGAGCGCGCGGTCAAGGGCCTGGTCACGGGCCGCTACGAGTGGATCGCCTTCACCTCGGTCAACGCCGTCAAGGCGGTGCGCGAGAAGTTCGAGGAGTACGGGCTCGACGCCCGCGCCTTCGCCGGGATCAAGGTCGCTGCGGTGGGCGAGCAGACCGCGAAGGCGCTGGTCGAGTTCGGTGTGAAGCCGGACCTGGTGCCCAGCGGCGAGCAGTCGGCCGCCGGGCTGCTGGAGGACTGGCCGCCCTACGACCCGGTCTTCGACCCGATCGACCGGGTGTTCCTGCCGCGCGCCGACATCGCCACCGAGACGCTGGTGGCCGGGCTGATCGAGCTGGGCTGGGAGGTGGACGACGTGACGGCGTACCGCACCGTGCGCGCCTCGCCGCCGCCCGCCGAGACCCGGGAGGCCATCAAGGGCGGCGGGTTCGACGCGGTGCTGTTCACCTCGTCGTCCACCGTGCGCAACCTGGTCGGTATCGCGGGCAAGCCGCACAACGTCACCGTCATCGCCTGTATCGGCCCTGCCACGGCCAAGACGGCGGAGGAGCACGGGCTGCGGGTGGACGTGATGGCTCCCGAGCCGTCCGTGCACAAGCTGGCCGAGGCGCTCGCCGACTTCGGCGCCCAGCGCCGCGCCGCCGCGCTGGAGGCGGGCGAGCAGGTGAAGCGGCCGAGCGAGAAGCGCCCGGCCAGGAGGAGGGCACGCACATCATGAGCACCTACGGCAGCTTCCCGGCTGCCAGGCCGCGGCGGCTGCGCGGCATCCCGGCCATGCGCCGGCTGGTCGCCGAGCACCACACCAGGCCGTCCGACCTGATCCTGCCCGCCTTCGTGCGGGAGGGCATCGGCGAGCCCGTGCCGGTGGGCTCCATGCCGGGCGTCGTGCAGCACACCAGGGACACGCTGCGGAAGGCCGCCGTGGAGGCGGCCGAGGCGGGCGTCGGCGGGCTGATGCTCTACGGCGTGCCCGAGGACGCGAAGAAGGACGCGGTGGGCACCGCTGGCACCGACCCGGAGGGCATCCTCCAGGTGGCGCTGCGGGACGTGCGGGCCGAGGTCGGTGACGCGCTGGTGCTGATGTCCGACCTGTGCCTGGACGAGTACACCGATCACGGCCACTGCGGGGTGCTCACCGGCGACGGCCGCGTGGACAACGACGCGACGCTTGAGCGGTACGCCGAGATGGCCCGCGTCCAGGCCGACGCCGGCGCCCATGTGCTGGGCCCCAGCGGGATGATGGACGGCCAGATCGCGTACGTCCGCGCGGCGTTGGAGGAGGCGGGGCACCAGGATGTGGCGCTCTTCGCCTACACGGCGAAGTACTCCTCCGCGTTCTACGGCCCCTTCCGTGAGGCCGTCGGCTCCTCCCTCCAGGGCGACCGCAAGACGTATCAGCAGGACCCGGCCAACGCGCGTGAGGCGCTGCGCGAGCTCTCGCTCGACCTGGCCGAGGGCGCGGACATGGTGATGGTCAAGCCGGGCCTGCCCTACCTGGACGTCCTGCGGGACTTCGCCGAGCGGACGGAGGTGCCGGTCGGCGTCTACCAGGTCTCGGGCGAGTACGCGATGGTCGAGGCGGCGGCGGAGAAGGGCTGGATCGACCGCGAGGCGGCCGTCCTGGAGTCGCTGACCAGCTTCACCCGGGCCGGCGCCAACATGATCCTCACCTACTGGGCGACGGAGGCCGCCGGGCTGCTGCGCGCGCGGTACTGAACCAGTCGGCACCAGGTCGAGGGCCCCATCCGGCAGGGATGGGGCCCTTGTCGTTGTCCGCTCAATTAACGCCCGTTTCCGTTGTAAGAGCCGGAAGGATCACTTACGCTCTTCGGGCCTTGTTCGAATGGCGCGGCGGCGGGTGAAATCCCGCCGCCGCCGAGGCAGTTGACGTCATGTCATCGCACTGTGCTGGGCGGCTTGACCCCGCGCGACTTCGACGGCGCACCTCTCCCGTCTCGCGAAGTCCCCTTTGTCGCAGCGCCACCGCAGAGAAAGAGGAGCACACCGTGACGACTTCCGCGCGCCCCGACTTCCATGTGGTCGACGCCCAGGCGCTGGAGGGCATCGACCCGATCGAGCTGTACCCCGGGGTGAGCGCCCGGGTGGTCAGCTGGACCCGCCCCGCGGACGGCTCGGACCCGTTGCCGCGCGAGGCGTACGTACGGTTCGCCCCGGGATCCGGCTACACCGAGCCCGACCACCACGGCGACAGCAGCGAGATCCTGGTCGTCGTCGAGGGAGAGCTCAGGGACGAGGGCGGCCGCTACCCGGCGGGCAGCCGGGTGCGGGGGGCCAAGGGCTCCACCCACCAGCCGCACAGCGAACAGGGCTGCCTGCTGTACGCGTTCTTCCCCGAGCGCTGAGGCCCGGGACGTCCGGCCGATCCCGGTGACCGGGGTCGGCCGATTCCCGCTCGTATTCGTTCGTTTTCGTACACCTCGCTGTCGAACTCGCCCCAGTTGTGTGGCAGTTGTGACGGGGTCCCGCATCGCGCCCCGCGCCGTAGCACCATGGCTGGACCCACGCCGCCCGGCGGGAGAAGGCCCGTTCTCCCGCCGTGCGGGGACGCTCCTTGTTCGCAGCGGAATCACCGAGGGAATCGATGCCTCAACCTCCAGCGGACGCGGCGGTACGCCGCCGTCTGATACGGCTGGCGACGGCGCCCGCCGCCGTCGTCGCACTCGCCGGCGCGGGAGCCGTGGCCTACCTGTGGAACGCGTGGGAACCCGCCGGGACGACGGCCCCGAGGACCGGTTTCGACGACGCCGGCGCCGTGGGCGTGCTCGCCGGGGCGTTACTCGTCGCGGCCGCAGCGCTCGTCACCGGCCTGCGGACCGCCACCACCCAGGCGCGCACGCGTCAGGCGCGCTACGCCGCACTGCGCAGCGCGGCCGAGCGCGGCCGCGCCGAGACGGCGGCGCAACTGCGCAGGCTCCAGGCGGGCGAACCGCTCGCCGCGCCCCCGCCCCCGCCCGCACCCCGGCCCGGCGGCGACCCCCTGGAGTCGCTCGCCCACGAACTCGCCCTCGCGCGGCACGCCGCGCACAGCGCGATGGCACAGGCGGCCCACCTGGCCGCGCGCGGCGCCACCGGCCACGCGGCGGGCAGCGGGGAGGAAGAGCGGCGGCAGGGGCTCGACGCCGACGACCGGGTCGCCGTCTTCGTCAACCTCGCCCGCCGGCTCCAGTCGCTGCTGCACCGCGAGATCAAGGTCCTGGACACCTTGGAGAACCAGGTCGAGGACCCCGACCTCCTCAAGGGCGTCTTCCAGGTCGACCACCTGGCCACCCGCGTGCGCCGCTACGCCGAGAACCTGGCGGTCCTCGGCGGCGCCGTCTCCCGGCGCCAGTGGACCCGGCCCGTACCGCTCACCGAGATCCTCCGCTCGGCCACCGCCGAGGTCGAGCACTACCAGCGCGTCAAACTGGTGCCGCCCCTGGAGGGCACCGTGCGCGGCGGCGCCGTCGCCGACGTCATCCACCTGCTGTCCGAACTGGTGGAGAACGCGACCGTCTACTCCGCGCCGCAGACACAGGTGCTGCTGCGCGCCTCCCACGTGACCGCGGGACTCGCCGTGGAGGTGGAGGACCGCGGGCTGGGCATGACCGGGGCCGAACAGCGCCGCATGAACGCGCTGCTGGCCGACCCCGACAGCGTCGACGTCGCCGCGCTGCTGTCCGACGGGCGCATCGGCATGTACGTCGTCGGCACCCTCGCCAGGCGGCACGACATCGCCGTCCAGCTCCGCACCAACATCTACGGCGGCATCCAGGCCGTCCTCGTCCTGCCCCACGCCATGCTGGGCGCCCGCGAGGAGGGCCCCAAGACGGCGGCCGCGCCCCGGCGTCCGGACGCCGGGCACCGTCCGGGAGCGGCGCCCGCGGGCGGGGGCCCGGCCCCTGCGGCCCCGCGGGACAGGGCGTCGGAGCGCACCCTCCCGGTGCGGGCAGGCCGGCACCGCGCCCCCGAGGCGCCGCCCGTATCGCGGCCGGCGCCCACCCCCGAGTCGCCGGCGCCCGGGCCGCAGCACGCGCCGGTGCCGCAGCCCCCACCCGGGCCGCCGCCCCCGCAGCCGTCCGCAGGTCGCGGGCCCGGTCCTGGGTCTGGGCCCGGGGGCGACGAGCGGCCCCGGTTGCCTCGGCGGCGCCGTCAGGAGCACCTCGTTCCCGAACTGCGGGACGCGCCGCCGCGCGCGGCCTCCTCCGGTGTCCCCGCCGACGAACCTGTGCACGATCCGGGGCTGATGGCGGCGTTCCAGCGCGGCACCGTCCGGGCCGAGACAGAGTCCGAGGCCGAGACAGAGACCGGGGCCGAAACAGAGACCGAGGCAGAGACGGAAACCGAGGTCGGCGCCCGGTCCGGCACGGGGGCCGAGGAGCGCCGCACGGGCCCGCCCCGGCTCCGCCGCACGGCGACAGGCCGGCCCCTTGAGGCGGCGATCAGGCCCACCGACTCCAGGCAACAGCCCGGCCCACCGAGAGGAAGACGCGATCGTGATGAGTGAAGCACCCCTGCGGCAGCAGACGGTGGACCTGTCCTGGCTGCTGACAGGACTGGTCGAGCGCGTACCGCACGCGCGCAGCGCCCTGTTGCTGTCCTCGGACGGGCTGGTGAAGGCGGCGCACGGGCTGGAGACCGACACGGCGGACCACATGGCGGCCCTCGCCTCGGGCCTGTACTCGCTGGGCCGCAGCGCCGGGGTGCGCTTCGCGGGCGGCGACGACGTGCGCCAGGTGGTGGTCGAGCTGGACAGCTCGCTCCTGTTCGTCAGTACCGCGGGCCAGGGCGCCTGCCTGGCCGTGTTCGCGGGGAGCGAGGCGGACGCGGGCGTGCTGGGCTACGAGATGGCCATGCTGGTCAAGAGCGTCCGCCCGTACCTGGCGACACCGGCCCGGCAGCCCCGCGGCGCCTGACGCCATGCCAGGAGCCCCCGACGAGCCCTGGCTCGACGACGACGCGGGCCGGCTGGTCCGCCCGTACACCGTCAGCGAGGGCCGCACCAGGCCTTCGGCCGATCTGGATCTGCTGACGCTGGTGCTGGCGACCGGTGTCCGCCCGGACGGCTACCTGGGTCCCGAGCACAGCCAGGTGCTCGGACTGTGCGGCGGGCCCGTGTCCGTCGCCGAGATCGCCGCGACCGTCCACCTGCCCGCCACCGTCACCAAGGTGGTGCTGTCGGACCTGGTGGAGCGCGGCGCCGTCACCACGCGTGGCCCCGTACACCTGCAGGGCCCCGCCACGAACGACCGAGAACTGTTGGAGGCGGTGCTGGATGGGCTCCGTAGAAGACTCTGACCCCTTCCCGACCGCGCTGAAGATCATCGTCGCGGGCGGGTTCGGGGTCGGCAAGACGACCTTCGTGGGGGCCGTCAGCGAGATCGACCCGCTGAGCACCGAGGAGCTTTTGACGCAGGTCGGCGCGGCCACCGACAGCCTGGAGGGGGTGGAGGAGAAGACCACGACCACCGTGGCCATGGACTTCGGACGCCTCACCTTCGAGGCGGGGTACGTCCTGTACCTGTTCGGCACGCCGGGCCAGGACCGCTTCTGGTTCATGTGGGACGAGCTGTCCGCCGGGGCGCTGGGCGCCGTCGTGCTGGCGGACACCCGGCGGTTGGAACACTGCTTCCCCGCCGTGGACTACTTCGAGCGGCGCGGCATCCGCTTCGTGCTGGCCGTCAACGAGTTCGACGGCTCCCACCGCTACAACCCCGACGAGGTGCGAGCGGCGATCGACCTCGACCCGGGCGTCCCCGTCGTCCTGTGCGACGCCCGCGCCCCCGACTCCGCCACCGGGGTCCTCATCTCCCTCATCCAGCACCTGATCGACCCGAGGAGCGCGCATGCCGTTCACACCGCTTGACCTCACGGCCCGCCTGCTGGTGACCCCGCAGGACACCGAGGCGCCCGCGCGGGTGGCCCGGCTCAGGGAGCTGGGCATCGGCGAGCGGCCCATACCCGAGTTCGACGCCTTCGCGCGGGAGCTGGCCCGGGTCACGGACGCGCCCTTCGCGATGGTCAACTTCATCGACGAGCGGCGGCAGTACTTCTCGGGCCTGTACGACGCGGCCATGGACCCGGAGAAGGGCCCGGTCGACCCGGACGGCGGGATGGGCCGGGTGATGGAGCGCGACCACGGCTTCTGCGTGCACGTCGTGGCCCGGCGTACCGCGCTGGTGCTGGAGGACGTGCGCGACTTCGCCCGGTTCGCCGTCAACCCCGTCGTGGACGGCGGCATCAGGTCCTACATCGGCGCGCCGCTGCTCGACCCCTCGGGCATGGCGCTGGGCACGATCTGCGCCGTCGACCAGCGGCCGCGCCCGTGGGGCAGGCAGGGGCTGCGGACCATCAAGACGATGGCCGCCGAGCTGCGGGAGGAGATCCTGCGCGGGGTCCACCCGTCGTGACCGCGCGACCCCGCCGGCCGTCGCGGCCTGGCGGGGTGCGCGAGGTCCGCGCCGGAAGGCGGCTCAGAGCCGCTCGGGCGTGCGGATGCCGAGCAGCGCCAGGCCCTGGTGGAGGACCTTCGCGGTCATCTCGCACAGGAACAGGCGGTTCTCGGACTGCTCGGGCTCCGCCGGGTCGAGAACCAGGCAGTTCTCGAAGAACCGGCTGTAGAGCGTGGCCAGTTCGTACAGGTACGCCGTCAGCTTGTGCGGCGCGTACTCGTCGGCCGCCGTCACCAGCGTGTCCGCGAAGCCGTCCAGGTGCAGGGCCAGCGCCCGCTCGGCCGGGGCCAGCTCCCGCTCCGGGTGCGGCACCGGCTGAAGGTCCTTCGCCTTGCGGAAGATGGAGCGGACCCGCGCGTACGCGTACTGGAGGTAGACGCTGGTGTCGCCCTGGAGGGAGACCATGCGGTCCAGGTCGAAGACGTAGTCGCGCGTCATCGAGTTGGACAGGTCCGCGTACTTGACCGCGCCGATACCGACCTGCTGGGCGCGCCGCTGGATCTCCTCCTCGGTCACGCTCGCGTCGGCCTTCTCGCGGACGACGGCCGCCGCGCGCTCCACCGCCTCGTCCAGCAGGTCGACCAGGCGCACCGTCTCGCCCTCGCGGGTCTTGAACGGCTTGCCGTCCTTGCCCAGCACGGTGCCGAACGGGAGCTGCCTGGCGGCGCCCTCGGGCAGCCAGCCGGCGCGCTGCGCCGTCTCGAACACCATGCGGAAGTGCAGCGCCTGGCGGGCGTCGACCACGTACAGCAGGGTGTCGGCCTTCAGGTCGCCGACGCGGTTGCGGATGGCGGCCAGGTCGGTGGCCGCGTAGCCGAAGCCGCCGTTGGACTTCTGGACGATCAGCGGGGTGGGCGTGCCGTCGGGGCCCTTGACGTCCTCGAAGAAGACGCACAGCGCGCCCTCGGAGCGCACGGCGACCCCGGACTCCTCCAGGTCCTTGACGACCTGCTGGAGGTCGTCGTTGTAGGCGCTCTCGCCGACGATGTCCGCGTCGCGGATCTCGACGTCCAGCTCGTCGTAGACGCCCTGGAAGTACGTCTTGGACTCGTCCACGATCTTGTGCCAGAGGGCCAGCGTCTCCGCGTCGCCGCTCTGTAGAGCCGGCACCCGGTCGCGGGCGCGGGCCTTGAAGTCCTCGTCGGAGTCGAAGAGGGCGCGGGAGGACTTGTAGAGCCGGTTGAGCCGGGCCATGGCGGCCTCGCCCGCGTCCTTGGCGCCCGCCGTGTCCGAGGCGTGGTCCAGCTCGTGCGGGTGCTCGATCAGATACTGGATGAGCATGCCGAAGTTGGTGCCCCAGTCGCCGATGTGGTGGCGCCGGATCACCGTCTCGCCCCGGTGTTCGAGCAGGTGCACGACGGCGTCGCCGATCACCGTCGAGCGCAGGTGCCCGACGTGCATCTCCTTGGCGACGTTCGGCTGCGAGTAGTCGATCACCGTCGTGCCGGGGTCGTCCGCGTACGGCACGCCCAGGCGCTCGTCCTGCCGGCGGGCGGCCAGGTTCTCCACGATCGCCCTGTCGGCGACGGTGATGTTGAGGAAGCCGGGGCCCGAGACCTCGATCCCGGCGATCGTCCCGTCTTCGTCGTGAGCGGGCACCGCCTCGGTGACCTTCGCCGCCAGCTCCCGCGGATTGCCCTTCAGCTGCTTGGCGAGCGCCAGCATGCCGTTGGCCTGGAAGTCCGCCCGGTCGCTACGTCGCAGCAGCGGGTCGGCGGAGGCGGCCTCCGGCAGAGCAGCCGAGAGGGCGTCCGAGACGCGCAGGCGGACCGTAGCGGCGAGAGAGGGGACCGTAGCCATGGAGTGCTGACCGTTCCGTCGGGGTGGCTGGATGCGCCGTCCAGTATCCCACGCGCGAAGTGGGGGGCGCCGCCGCATTCCGGGGTGGGACAATGGCGGCGCAGGTTTGAAGAGCGCGACGAGAAGGAAGTGCCGGACGTGGCTTTGACCACCCATGAGGCCGACTGGGTCTCCCGTATCGCCGATGACGTCATCGCCGAAGCGGAGCGGCGCGGCCTCAAAAAGATCGTCTGCGCGTCAGGCCTGAGCCCCTCGGGCCCCATCCACCTGGGCAACCTGCGCGAGGTCATGGTGCCGCACCTGGTCGCCGACGAGATCAAGCGCCGCGGTCTGGACTGCGAGCACCTGCTGTCCTGGGACGACTACGACCGGTTCCGCAAGGTCCCCGCAGGCGTCGAGGGCGTCGACGCCTCCTGGGACGAGCACATCGGCCGCCCCCTGACCGCCGTGCCCGCACCCGCCGGCAGCCCGTACGGCAGCTGGGCCGAGCACTTCAGGGCCGCCATGGAGGCGTCGCTGCTGGAGCTCGGCGTGGAGTACCGCGGCATCAGCCAGACCGCGCAGTACACCTCGGGCACCTACACCGAGCAGATCCTCTTCGCCATGCGCGAGCGCGAGCGCATCGACGCCGTGCTGGACCGCTACCGCACCCTGGAGAAGGAAGCCAAGGGCGGCAAGAAGCCCCAGCAGAAGCAGCAGAAGCAGCAGAAGCCCGACGAGGCAGAGGTCGAGGCCGCCCAGGGCTCGGGCGCGGCGGCCGAGGACGACGGCTCGGGCGCGGGCGCCGGCTCCGCCTACTACCCGTACAAGCCCTACTGCACCGCCTGCGGCCGCGACCTGACCACGGTCACCGCCTACGACGACGCGACCACCGAGCTGACCTACACCTGCCGGTGCGGCCACGGCGAGACCGTCGAGCTGCGCACCTTCCACCACGGCAAGCTGGTGTGGAAGGTCGACTGGCCGATGCGCTGGGCGTACGAGGGCGTCGTCTTCGAACCCTCCGGCGTGGACCACCAGTCCCCGGGATCCTCGTTCGTCGTCGGCGGCCAGCTCGTCAAGGAGATCTTCGGCGGGCAGCAGCCCCTCGGCCCGATGTACGCCTTCGTCGGCATCAGCGGCATGGCCAAGATGTCCTCCTCCAAGGGCGGCGTGCCCACCCCCGCCGACGCCCTCCAGATCATGGAGGCCCCGCTGCTGCGCTGGCTGTACGCGCGGCGCAAGCCCAACCAGTCCTTCAAGGTCGCCTTCGACCAGGAGATCCAGCGCACCTACGACGAGTGGGACGCGCTCGGCCGCAAGATCGCCGACGGCAGCGCCCAGCCCGCCGACATCGCGGCGCACACCCGCGCCTCGACCACGGCCCTGGGCCCGCTCACGCTCACCGAGCGCCCGCTGCCCTACCGCACCCTCGCCTCGGTCGCCGACATCACCGGCGGCCAGCAGGAGCAGACCCTGCGCATCCTCAGCGAGCTCGACCCCGCCCACCCGGTGCACAACCTGGACGAGGTCCGCCCCCGCCTCGACCGCGCCCACCGGTGGATCACCACCCAGGTCCCCGCCGACCAGCGCACCCGGGTACGCGACGAGCCCGACGCCGAACTCCTCGCCTCGCTGGACGAGCAGCAGCGCGAGTCGCTGCGGCTGCTCCTGGAAGGCCTGGAGGCGAACTGGTCGCTGGAGGGCCTCACCTCCCTGGTGTACGGCGTGCCGAAGGTCCAGGCCGGGCTCGCCCCCGACGCGAAGCCCACCCCGGAGCTGAAGGTCTCCCAGCGCGGCTTCTTCGCCCTGCTCTACCGGCTCCTCGTCAGCCGCGAGACCGGCCCCCGCCTGCCCACGCTGCTGCTCGCGGTGGGCGCCGAGCGGGTCCGCAAGCTGCTGGGGGCGTGAGACCGGCCGAGGCCGCGGACCGCTACCCCGCGAGCCCCATCTCGGTGTTGTAGCGGTCCTTGAACTCGCGCATGTACGTGCCCAGGTAGGTCTCGCTCAGCAGCCTGCCGTCCACCGTGGTGACCCCGAAACCGTCGTGCAGGGTGCGGGAGAGGTGCCGCGCGGTGGGGAAGGCGCCGTGCGAGGCGACGTAGTGGCGGTACGCCTCGAAGTAGACCTCCTCGCGGGGGATGCCGTCGGGGATGCCGACGGGCTCGTCACCGCCGTACGGGTCCTCGTCCTCGTCCTCCGCCTCGAACGCGTCCGGGCCCGGACGCGGGTCCGGGGCCGGGTACGCCTCCGGGTCCGCGTACGTCCTCGGGTCCGTGTCCGCGAGGGCGGGCGCGCCGGGCTGCTCCGGCTCCTCGTGGGGGGTGGGCTCGGGAAGCGTGGGCTCGACGAACAGCTCCTCGACGGGTGCCGGGGCCGCCGGTGCCGGGGCTTCCGGCGCGGCCGCCGCCGGCTCCCCCATGCGCCGGTAGCGGCCGGGCCCCACCGGCACGGGGAACCCGGCCGCCGGGCGCTCGGCCGCGGGCCCCGAGGCGGCCTGCGCGCCCTGCCCGCCGGCGGGCCCGGCCTCCGGGGGCGGCGCGTACCCGGCCTCCGTCGACGGGGCGATTTCGGCTTCGGGTTCGTTCTCAGGTACGGGAGGGGGAACGGGGGCGACGGAGGCGGCGGGTTCGGGCGCGGTCTCGTGCTGCGGGGCCGGCTCCCACGCGGCCCGCGCGTCGTGCGGGACCTGCGCGTCGTGCGGGACCTGTGCGGGCAACAGGCCGTCGTCCGCCCCCACCCCTGTCCCGACCGCGGCCGCCGCGGGCGCCCGCTCGGGCAGCGCGGTCGCCTCGGGCGCCGTCTCGGGGAGCCTGGTCGCCTCGGGCGCCGTCTCGCGCAGCGGCACCCCGTAGCGGACCAGCTTCAACGGCATCAGCGCCTCCACGGGCGCCCGGCGCCGCCAGGCGCGTCCGTACCGGGCGCGCAGCCGGGTCTCGTAGATGAGCCGGTCCTGCTCCATCCGGATCACCTGGTCGTAGCTGCGCAGCTCCCACAGCTTCATCCGCCGCCACAGCAGGAAGGTGGAGGGGAAGGCCAGCAACCAGCGGGAGAGGCGCACGCCCTCCATGTGCTTGTCCGCGGTGATGGCGGCGACGCGTCCGGTGGCGTGCCGCGCCGCTTCCACGGTGACGACGAAGAGCACCGGGATGACCGCGTGCATGCCCACACCGAGCGGGTCGGGCCAGGCGGCGGCGCCGTTGAAGGCGATGGTGGCGGCGGTCAGCAGCCAGGCGGTCTGCCGCAGCAGCGGAAACGGAATGCGGATCCACGTCAGCAGCAGGTCCAGGGCGAGCAGGACAACGATGCCGGCGTCGACCCCTACGGGGAAGAACGGGGCGAAGGCGCCGAAGCCCTTGCGTTCCGCGAGGTCGCGGACGGCCGCGTAGGAGCCCGCGAAGCCGATCGCGGCGATCACCATGGCGCCGGCGATGACGACGGCGATCAGTATGCGGTGTATTCGGGTCAGTTGTACGCCCTGCACTGGAGTTGTCCCCACCCTCTGGAACCCGCCCTCGGAAACTGGCGCGCCCACCTTGGCACACTCCGGGCCCCCGGCACGCGCGGAGCCCGGCCTCCGTGCGGAAGGGCCGGGCTCCGGGGCGCGGTGGGCGACCTGGCGGTCACTTGATCTGCTTGACCGCTTCCTTGGCCGCCTTCTCGGCGTTCTTCTTCACCTCGTCGGCGTCCGGCTTCTTGGCGTCCTCGAAGCCGGCGCCCTCGTAGTCGACGGTGACCACGACGTTGGCGACGCGGGTGACCAGGCGCTCGGCCCGGTACTCGGAGGTCTTGCCCTTGGTGTCTTCCTTCTTGGTCTCGTAGGCGACGGCCGAGGCCTCGTCGCCGACGCCGGAGACCTTGAACTCCTTGAGGTCGCGGTTGCTCTTGTTGGCGGTCTTCTCGTCGACCTGCTGCTTGGCGTGTTCCGCGGCGCGCTTGGCGCCCGAACCGATGGCCGGGTCGGAGTCGAAGCGCTTGAAGGAGAGGGTCAGCTGGCGGTAGTCGTACTTGTCGAGTCCGCTCCACAGGCAGCTGTTGGAGTCGTCGGCGTCACCGGAGCCGACCTTCTTGCCCGACTTGTCGTCGGTGCCGGGCACGACGTCCTTGACGGCGTCCTTGCCGAGGCTCTTGCACGCGTCGGGCAGCTTCTTGAACTTGGCGGGCGCCACGGTGGGCTTCTTGCTCGCCGAGGCCGAGGGGGAGTCCGATTCTTTGCCCTGGTCGGAGTCCGAGGAGCAGCCGGCGACCAGCAGGACGGGGAGCGCCACTGCCGCACAGGCGAGCGTGTTCCTGACGGTTTTGCTCCGTCGAGGGGCGTTGCGCGGGGCGTTTCGGTGCATGGTTCCTTCGCTTCCGGGGTCTTCACCAGTTGTGCCGAGCCGGGGGGTGGCAGCGGTGCTGTCGGAACGGTACGCAACCTGTGGGCTCATGTGGGTGTTTCGCGGCACCTTCCGGGGCGTGGGACTGCCCACAGGGTGGGGTCGGCCACAGCGGAGGGCGGGAAAAAGGGGCGAAAGTGCCCATAGGGTCAGTCTGGTCGGTCCGGTGGGTGCGGTCAGTCCTCGAACTGCTCCGCGAGGTGGCCGGCGAGCTTCCGCGCCTTCTCCTGGAGCTCCTCGCTGTCCGGGATGCGGTGTTTGTCGGTCACCCACTGGTCGTACTCGACGGTGGCGATCACGTTGGCGGTGCGGAAGACGAGGGTGACGTCCCGGTGGATGCCGGAGTCCGCGGTGTGCAGCTCGTCGTCGATGTAGGCGGCGTCCGCCAGGTCGTCCAGGGAGCGGGGGGCCAGATCCTCGTCCGGGGTGGGCGTGTCGGACCCGGGGGAGTCCGACGCCCCGTCCTCGCCGCCGTCCTCACCCGAGCCGCCCTTGCCGCCGTCGTCACCTGAGCCGCCCTTGCCGTGCTCGTCGGCCCCGCCGGTCCCGCCTGCCCCGTCGCTCTCGTGGCCCTTGCCGGGCTCCTCGGTCGGTGAGGCGTGGCCTTCGGGCGTCTTGCCGCCGCTCTTCTCCGGCTCGCCCGAGGCGTCCGGGTCCTTGCCGGAGTCGGAGTCGGAGCCGGCGCCCGCGTCGGAGTCGGCGCCCGCGCCGGAGTCCGTGCTGCCGTCGCCCGGCGCGAGGGGGATGTGCGCCTTGCGGGCCTTCTTGACGTACAGCTGTGCGGCCTGTTCGTCGTCGCTGACGGACGGGTCGTAGGAGACCACCCGCTCGAAGTCGATGTTCAGGTGGCGGGTGCTGAGGGTGGTGGCGTTCTTCCAGCCGCAGCCGACCCTGCGGTCGGTGTCGTAGGTGGCGCTCGGCTCACCCTCGTAGGGGTCGGCGCTCGGGCTGGGGGCCGCCGTGCCGTCTTCCTCGGCCGCCGCGGCGCCGGGCAGCAGGTCGCGCAGGGTGCCCGTGCCGACGGCGTCGCACGGCTCGGGCAGGGTGCTGTACTTGCCGGGCTCGGCCGCGCTCGGTGAGGCGGAGGAGCCTCCCGGCTTGCCGTCGTTGCCGTCCTCGGAGTCGGAGGAGCCCGTGCAGGCGGTGAGGGCGCCGGCGAGTACGAGGGCGAGTGCGGCCTTGGTCGCGTACGACGCGCGCACGGCGTCCCTCTTTGCCCTCCGCGGCACGGTTGGCCTCCTCGCTGGGTCGTCGTCGGGGGCGTCGCCGTCCGCGCACGCCCGTGAGGCGTTCCGCCGACGCGGCGACGGCACCATGTCTACCGCACCCGCTGCTCAGGCGTCCGGTCGCCTGGTACCTATGTTGCGCAAAGTCAGTCTTTTCCCTTTCGCCGCTCTCCTGGCCTTGTGGGGGCCCCGCGGTGCGGCCGCGCCATGTTCCGGATTGGCAACGACCCCCTGGGCGACGCCTCCGCGGGGGTTCCCGGCGGTGACAGGGGCCCTAGGCTTACCGGGTTCCACTGGTCACGCAGCGTGGTGGCGGGTTGTCGAGGTGCGGACAACGTCCCCGTCGCTGTGGGCAGTTGAGCGGAAAATCAGGCTTCGGAGGGCGCTGATCAGCCGGATTACTTTCATCCGCGCCGGGTAGCGGCCCTGCGAATCCATGTCAGAGACCGCGCGCTTACGAGGACGCGTGTCCTCCGGAGGAAGGGCAATAGTCAAACGTGAAACCTGAGACAGAGGAGGCTCATGCCTCCAGCGGGGGGCTGACCCGGGGCCCCCAGACCGATCGCATCGTGTTCGGTGTCACGGCACTGCTCACGCTCATCTTCGTCGTATGGGGCGCGGTCGCGACGGACTCGCTGGGCGACGTCTCCAAGACGATGCTCGACTGGACGATGCACAACGGCGGCTGGGCCTTCGTGCTCGCCGCGACCGGCTTCGTGATCTTCTCGCTGTGGCTGGCCTTCAGCCGCTACGGCAAGATCACCCTCGGCAAGGAGGGGGAGCAGCCGGAGTTCAAGACCGTCTCGTGGATCGCGATGATGTTCAGCGCCGGCATGGGCATCGGGCTGATGTTCTACGGCGTGAGCGAGCCGCTGAGCCACTTCAACGACGCCCCGCCCGGCACCGACCCGGCCAACGACGCGGACCGGATGCAGACGTCGCTGGCCACCACGCTCTTCCACTGGACGCTCCACCCGTGGGCGATCTACGCGGTCGTCGGCCTCGCCATCGCCTACAGCTGCTTCCGCCGGGGCAGGCGGCAGACGATCAGCGCGGTCTTCACCCCGCTGATCGGTGAGCGCGCCGCCAACGGCGGTGTCGGCAAGGTCATCGACATCCTCGCCATCTTCGCCACGCTGTTCGGCTCCGCCGCGTCGCTGGGTCTGGGCGCGCTCCAGATCGGCAGCGGCATAGAGGAGGCCGGCTGGGCGAGCAAGGTCAGCACCGGCGTGCTGGTCACCATCATCGTCGTGCTGACGGCGGCGTTCGTCTTCTCCGCCGTCTCCGGCGTGGAGAGGGGCGTCCAGTGGCTGTCCAACATCAACATGGTGCTGGCAGGACTCCTGGTGGTCTTCCTCTTCATCGTCGGCCCGACGATCCTCATGCTCAACATGGTGCCGACCTCACTCGGCAGCTACCTCGGCGACCTGCCGCAGCTGATCGGGCGAACGGACTCCTCGAGCGGTAAGGGCGTGGCCGAGTGGCTGTCCGGCTGGACGGTCTTCTACTGGGCCTGGTGGATCTCCTGGACGCCGTTCGTGGGCATGTTCATCGCCCGCATCAGCCGGGGCCGCACCATCCGCCAGTTCGTCGGCGGCGTGATCCTGGTCCCCAGCGTCGTGAGCCTCATCTGGTTCGCCATCTTCGGCGGCACCGCCATGAAGCTCCAGTCCGACGGCACGAACCTGGGCGACACCCAGGAGGCGCAGCTCTTCAACGTGCTCAACGAGTACCCGATCGCCAGCGTCACCGGGTTCATCGTGATGCTCCTGGTCGGCATCTTCTTCGTCTCCGGAGCGGACGCCGCCTCGATCGTGATGGGCACGCTCTCGCAGCGGGGCACGCTGGAGCCCAGCCGCGGCGTCGTCATCATCTGGGGTGTCCTCACCGGCGCCGTCGGCGCGGTCATGCTGATGATCGGTGGTGGTGGGGACGAAGCGCTGGAAGGCCTGAAGAACCTCACCATCCTGGTGGCGGTGCCCTTCACGGTCGTGATGATCGGCTTGTGCATCGCCCTGTCCAAGGACCTGCGCAGGGACCCGCTGATCATCCGTACCGAGCGGGGCGAGGAGGCCGTGGGCAGCGCGGTGGTCGCCGGACACGAGCAGTACGGCGGCGACTTCGAGTTCCAGATCGCGCCGGTCGACCCGGACGCGCCCAAGCTGGACGCGGAGATCCTGGACGCCGAGGTGGCCCAGGCCGTGGCCGACGCCGTGGTGGCCGACGACTCCGGTCAGGCGGGCGGTGCGTCGAACGGCAAGGCCTCGGGCGACTCGGCCGCCTCGGGCCGGGCGAGCACCGACAAGGGCGAGGACTGAGAGGTAAGTCCCCACCCGACGACGACGGGCGCCCCGCCACCGTGCCAACGGTGGCGGGGCGCCCGTCGTCGTGGGCGGTCGTGCCGCGCCCGCGCTCCTGGCGGGCCGTCAGTTCGCCCGGCACCGCCGCTCGTAGCCCAGGGGCCGGCGGGCGCGGTGAGCCGCGGGCGCGGTATGGCGGGACGGCGTAACGGGCGCGCCCGCGCGGTGGTGGGGGGGAGTTGGCGGGGTCTACGGCCACACCAGGCAGTAGGCCTGGTGGCCCGCCTCGTGGAGGCGGTCGGAGAAGTCCTGCCAGCGGTGCAGAAGCTGGTAGACGTTGAAGGCGTCCTGCGGTCCCGCCCGGTCGGGAACGGTGGACCAGATGAACGCCGCCGCGCCCACCGTCTCGTCACCGACACCGCGCAGCGGGTCGACGACCGTCATGGGGAGCTTCACCACGGCGTAGTCCGGGTGCAGGACGACGAGTTCGAGCGGCGGGACCCGGTGCAGCGGTATGCCCTCGATCCCCGTCAGCACCATCGCCGCCATCGTCTCGGGCTTGATCTTGGTGAACATGCCCTGGCCCAACTCGTCCCCGCCCAGCTCCTCGGGGCGCATCGAGATGGGAACGCGCGCGGCCGTGGCACCGTCCGGTGCCCCGAAGTACTTGTAGGTCACCCCCACTCGGCCGCCACCCCTGCTGCTCCTGATCTTCGCCGTGCTGCCGATACCCGCGAGCCCCGCGCCCTGACCGAGGCCGCCGCCCCGCACGAGTCCGCTGCCGCTCGTCGTCCCGTCCTCCGCCACCGGGCCGTTCGGCCCGGCGCCGCCGTGTTGCATGCCGTCCTGTGCCGTGCCGCCGTGCTGCCCGGCACCGCCCTCCGGCCTGCCGCTGTGCCCCGTACCGCTGTGTGATCTCCCCGCCGTGGTCCCGCTCTCGGTCTCCGCCGCAGTGCGCCTGTGGCGCCCCTGCGCACGCTCCGGGCCAGTCTCCGAGGGGCCGGGCCCCTCTCCCAGTCCGCCACCGCGATGCATGTCACCACCCGACTGCTCATCCGGGCCGCACTGCCGTCCCCGTGCGGCCCGATCATCGTGTCAGAGACCTCCCCGTCCCACGGAGCGTGAAACGCCCCGAAGGCCCCGCACACGGGCCTGATGACACCATGGCTTTCGTGACTTACTCGTACAGTGCACCAGTATCGCAGTCGCTCTTCGACCGCGCCGCCGCCGTGACACCAGGAGGCGTGAACTCGCCCGTCCGCGCCTTCCGCGGGGTGGGCGGAACGCCCCGGTTCATGGTGTCGGGCTCCGGCCCCTACCTCACGGACGCGGACGGGAGGGAGTACGTCGACCTCGTCTGCTCCTGGGGCCCGACGATCCTCGGCCACGCGCACCCCGAGGTCACGGCGGCCGTGCGGCAGGCCGTGGAGCGCGGCACGTCCTTCGGCACCCCCGTCGAGGACGAGGTGGCGCTCGCCGAGGAGATCGTGCACCGGATCGACCCCGTCGAGCAGGTGCGCCTGGTCTCCTCCGGCACCGAGGCGACCATGTCGGCGATCCGGCTGGCGCGCGGGTTCACCGGCCGCCCCAAGGTCGTCAAGTTCGCCGGGTGCTACCACGGGCACGTCGACGCGCTGCTCGCCTCGGCCGGGTCCGGCATCGCCACGCTGGGCCTGCCGGACACGCCGGGGGTCACCGGGGCGCAGGCCGGCGACACGATCGTGCTGCCGTACAACGACCTGGACGCGGTCCGCGAGGCGTTCGCCGCGCACCCCCGCGAGATCGCCTGCGTGATCACCGAGGCCGCGCCGGGCAACATGGGCATCGTCCCGCCACGCGACGGCTTCAACCAGGGGCTCAAGGACCTGTGCGCCGCCGACGGCGCGCTCTTCATCTCCGACGAGGTCATGACCGGCTTCCGGGCGGGACCGCGCGGCTGGTACGGCATCGACGGCGTCGCACCCGATCTGATGACCTTCGGCAAGGTGATGGGCGGCGGCTTCCCCACCGCCGCGTTCGGCGGCCGCAAGGACGTCATGGACCACCTCGCCCCGGCGGGCCCCGTCTACCAGGCCGGCACCCTGTCGGGGAACCCGGTCGCCACCGCCGCGGGCCTCGCCCAGCTGCGGCTGCTGGCCGCGAACGACTTCGCCGCGCACGCCGTGGTCGACTCCGCGGCCCGCCAGGTGCGCGAGCTGGCCACCGAGGCGCTGACCAAGGCGGGCGTGGCGCACACCGTCCAGACGGCGGGCACCATGTTCTCCGTCTTCTTCGGCGACTACGGCGACGCGGGGGTCCGCACGTACGACGACGCCAGGAAGCAGGAGTCCTTCCGCTTCACCGCGTTCTTCCACTCGATGCTCTCCCAGGGCGTCTACCTGCCGCCGTCCGGCTTCGAGATCTGGTTCGTCTCCGCCGCGCACGACGAGCGCGCCATCGAACGGATCGCCGCCGCGCTGCCGGCCGCCGCCCGCGCCGCCGCCGAGGCGGTGCCGGCATGAGCCAGGGCGAGGACGTGAGCGAGAACACCGGCAGCCAGGCGCTCGACGGCGGGGAGACCGGGGCCCGCAAGGACGACAAGACCGTCACCGTCGTCCACGTGATGCGGCACGGCGAGGTCCACAACCCCGAGGGCGTCCTGTACGGACGCAAACCCGGCTACCACCTCTCCGACCTCGGCCGCCGCATGGCCGACCGCGTCGCCGAACACCTGGAAGGCCGCGACATCACCCACGTCGTCGCCTCGCCGCTGGAGCGCGCCCAGGAGACCGCGACCCCCGTCGCCAAGGCGCACGGGCTCGACCTGGCCACCGACGCGCGGCTGATCGAGGCCGGCAACGTCTTCGAGGGCAAGACCTTCGGCGTCGGCGACGGCGCGCTGCGCCGCCCGGAGAACTGGCGCCACCTGCGCAACCCCTTCCGCCCCTCCTGGGGCGAGCCGTACCTCGAACAGGTCGTACGGATGCGCGCCGCGATCGAGACCGCGAAGGACGCGGCGCGCGGCCACGAGGCGGTGTGCGTCAGCCACCAGCTGCCGATCTGGATTCTGCGCAGCTTCGTCGAGCACCGCAGGCTGTGGCACGACCCGCGCCGCCGCCAGTGCACGCTCGCCTCGCTGACGAGCTTCACCTTCCTCGGCGACCGCATCGTCTCCGTCGGCTACACCGAACCGGCCCGCGACCTGGTTCCGGAGCACCTGCGCGGTGGGGCGAAGCGGGGCCGTGGCGGCAAGGGTGCCCAGGGGCGCAGCGCGGGAGCCTAAGGTTGTGGGCAGGCGTTCCGCAGGGCTGGGGGTACCTCCCGGCCGGAGGCTGGGGGAGGGTGGGCACAACCGCCTCCGCACTCGCGCGACGGTCGTGCCCGTCCCCCGTGGTGGGCGCCCTTCGAGTGCAGCCCGGTGGTGGGTGCTGCGCTTGCCCACCCTGCGCCCCTGGGGGCACCTCCCGGCCGGAGGCTGGGGGAGCAGACTGCCCAAGCGCAGCGGGGTACGCATGCGGTGGGGGGCGCGAAAGATCGCGGAGGCGCGCATGCGAAACTTTTCACATGAGCCAGACCCGCGCCTCCCGCCGCCGCACCACCCTGCTGGCCGCCGGGGTCGCCGCCGGTGCGCTGCTGCTGTCCGCGTGCAGCGGCGAGCAGCCCGGCTCGTCCTCCGGCGACACGAAGTTCGTGAAGGGCACCGGTGAGATCACCAAGGTGCCCGAGGGCAAGCGCACCGAGGCGCCGGATCTGGCGGGCACCTCGGTGGACGGGAAGAAGCTGAAGCTCTCCGACTACGAGGGCAAGGTCGTCGTGCTCAACGTGTGGGGCTCGTGGTGCAGCCCCTGCCGCGCGGAGGCCCCCAACCTGTCCAAGGTCGCCCACGACACCGAGGACAAGGGCGTCCAGTTCCTCGGCATCAACACCCGCGACCTGGACAAGGCGAACGCGCAGGCGTTCGAGCGCAGCTACGACGTCGACTACCCGAGCTTCTACGACCCCAGCGGCAAGCTCATCCTGAAGTTCCCCAAGAACACCCTCTCGCCGCAGGCGATCCCCTCCACCCTCGTCCTCGACCGGGACGGCAAGGTCGCGGTGCGGGCACTGAAGTCGCTGAGCGAGAAGGAGCTGCGCTCGGCGCTCGACCCTCTGATCGACGCGAAGTGACCGCCCCATGACCTCTCTCGCGGCCGGCCCCGTCGTCTCCCTCGCGGCCTCGGGCATGAACGACACCGTCCTCGGCGGCGCCCTGCTGCTCGCGCTGCCCATCGCGCTGCTGGGCGGACTGGTCTCCTTCTTCTCGCCGTGCGTGCTGCCGCTGGTGCCCGGTTACCTCTCCTACGTCACGGGGGTCAGCGGCACCGATCTGGCCGAGGCGCGGCGCGGCCGGATGTTCCTGGGCGCCGGCCTGTTCGTGCTCGGCTTCACCGCCGTCTTCGTCTCCGGCGGCGCTCTGTTCGGCGGCTTCGGTGCCACTCTCCAGGAGCACCGGGACGTCATCTCCAAGGTGCTGGGCGGGCTGACGATCCTGCTGGGGCTCGCCTTCATGGGTGTGCTGGGTCCGCTGGCGCGCTTCACCCAGCGGGAGGTGCGCATCCACAAGCGGCCCGCGATAGGGCTGGCGGGCGCCCCCATGCTGGGGGTGCTGTTCGGTATCGGCTGGACGCCCTGCATCGGGCCGACCCTCGCCGCCGTCCTCACGCTCTCCTCGGACCAGGGGAGCGCGGGTCGCGGCGCGCTGCTGACGGTGGCCTACTGTCTGGGGCTGGGTGTCCCGTTCGTCCTCGCCGCCCTCGCCTTCCGCCGCGCGCTGGGCGCCTTCGGCTGGGTGAAGCGGCACTACGCGTGGGTCATGCGGCTCGGCGGCGGGATGCTCGTCGCCGTCGGTGTCCTGCTCGTCACAGGCATCTGGGACCGGATCGTCTACGAGATCACGGTCTGGTCGTCCGACTTCACTGTGGGGATCTGATCCATGAGCACGACCGATACCGGTAAGGACGTCGGTACCGAGACCGGGGGCGCGGGCGCCGCGGGCGAGTCCGAGGCGGCCAAGGAGCGGGAGGCCGCGGCGCAGCTGTCGACGGCGCCCAGCGAGGAGAAGCTGAACGTTCCCTCGCTCGGCCCGCTGGGCTGGGCGCGGTGGTTCTGGCGGCAGCTGACGTCCATGCGGGTGGCGCTGATCCTGCTCTTCCTGCTGTCGCTGGGCGCGATCCCCGGTTCGGTCATCCCGCAGACCCCGGTGGACGCGCTCAAGGTGGAGAAGTTCCGCGAGGACCACACCACGCTGGCGCCGCTCTACGACAAGCTCCAACTGTTCGACGTCTACACCTCGGTGTGGTTCTCGGCGATCTACATTCTGCTGTTCATCTCGCTGATCGGCTGCATCGTCCCGCGGACCTGGCAGTTCGTCGGCCAGCTGCGGTCGCGCCCGCCCCGCGCCCCGCGCCGTCTCGACCGAATGCCCGTCTACACCACCTGGCGCACCGAGGCCGCGCCCGACCAGGTGCTGGGCGCCGCCAGGACGCTGCTGCGGCGCAGGCGGTTCCGCACCCATCAGGAGCAGGATGACGGCGGACCGTCGAAGGGCGCCGTCGCCTCGGAGAAGGGCTATCTGCGGGAGGCCGGCAACCTGGCCTTCCACATCGCGCTGATCGTGCTGCTGCTGGCGTTCGCCTCCGGGCAGCTGTTCAAGTCCGAGGGCCGCAAGCTGATCGTCCAGGGCGACAGCTTCTCCAACGTGCTGACCCAGTACGACGACTTCCAGTCGGGCTCGCTGTTCACCTCCGACATGCTCGACCCCTTCTCCTTCCGGCTGAAGGACTTCCACGCCACGTACGAGACGAGCGGTCCCAACAAGGGCACCGCGCGCGACTACCGCGCCGACATCTCCTACACCGAGGACGGGAGGACCGAGGGGACCGAGAGCACGATCAAGGTGAACCACCCGCTCCAGGTCGGTTCCTCCAAGGTCTACCTGATCGCGAACGGCTACGCGCCCGTCGTCTCCGTCAAGGACGGCAAGGGCAACCTCGCCTACCGCGGCCCCGTGCCCTTCCTCCAGCAGGACAACAACCAGACCTCCAGCGGCGTCGTCAAGGTCCCCGACTACGTGGACGGCAAGGGCCGCAAGGACCAGCTCGGCTTCCAGGGCTTCTTCGTCCCGGACTTCCAGCCGGACAGCGGCACCATGTTCTCCCAGTCGCCCCTGCTGAAGAACCCGGCGATGTTCCTGACCGCCTACCACGGCAACCTCGGCGTCGACGGCGGTCCCGCGCAGAACGTCTACCAGCTCGACACCGACAACATGGAGAAGTTCAAGGAGAAGGACGGCAGCCCCTTCGCCAAGAAGCTCACCCCCGGCGACACCATGACCCTGCCGAACGGCGCGGGTTCCCTCGAGTTCGAGGGCGTCAAGGAGTGGGCGAACTTCCAGGTCTCCCACCAGGTGGGCAACGGCTGGGCCCTCGGCGGTGCGCTGGCGGCCATCGCCGGGCTCGCCGGTTCGCTGTTCATCCAGCGCCGCCGCGTGTGGGTGCGGGCGTACGCGGGCGACGACGGCCGCACCGTCGTCGAGATGGCCGCACTGGGCCGCAGCGAGTCCGCGCGGCTGCCCGACGAACTCGCCTCCCTCGCCACCGATATGCAGGACGCGGCACCCGTCGCGTCCGAGACGCGTGCCGACGCCGCCGACGAGGCCGCCACCGATGAGGCGGACGCGTCGAAGACACCGGCCGATCCTGCCCAAGCCCCCGAAGGAGCAGGCAAGTGAACCTCCTGGCAGCCGAGCCCAACGAGCAGCTCGCTCAGATCAGCAACTATCTGATCTATTCGGCGATGGCCGTCTACGTGCTGGCCTTCTGCGCGTACATCGCCGAGTGGACGTTCGGCTCGCGCAGCAAGGTGGCCCGCACCGCCGCCGCGCTGACCAAGAAGCCCGGCGCCGACGACGCCGTGCCCGCCCAGTCCGGCGGCGTGTCCGTACAGGCCAAGGCGGCCGAGGGCGGTACGGCCGTGCTGGAGAAGCCCGCTCCGCCGAAGACCCCGAAGATCGTCACCCGCTCCGGCAACGGCAAGCGCGGCGACCTGCCCGACGGCCCCGGCGCCGCGGCGGGCGACCAGCAGGGCGACATGTACGGGCGCATCGCCGTCTCGATGACGGTGCTCGCCTTCCTGCTGCACTTCGCCGGAGTGCTGACCCGCTCCCTGTCGGTGCAGCGCGCCCCCTGGGGCAACATGTACGAGTTCTCGACGGCCTTCTCGATGGTCGCCGTGGCCGGGTACCTGGGCTTCCTGATCGCCAAGAAGAACGTCCGCTGGATGGGGCTGCCGCTGGTCACCACCGTGCTGCTGGACCTCGGCCTGGCCGTCACCGTCCTGTACACCGACAGCGACCAGCTGGTGCCCGCGCTGCACTCCTACTGGCTGTGGATCCACGTCTCGCTGGCCATCATCTGCGGTGCGCTGCTCTACCTCGGCGCCGTCGGCTCGCTCCTCTACCTCTTCCGGGACTCCTACGAGACGAAGCTGCTGAGCGGCGGCAAGCCTGGCACCGTGGGCAGCTCGATCCTGGAGCGGCTGCCCTCGGCGGCCTCCCTCGACAAGTTCGCCTACCGGATCAACGCCACCGTCTTCCCGTTCTGGACCTTCACCATCGTCGCGGGCGCCATCTGGGCGGGCGACGCCTGGGGCCGCTACTGGGGCTGGGACCCGAAGGAGGTCTGGTCGTTCATCACCTGGGTCGCCTACGCTTGCTACCTGCACGCACGCGCCACGGCGGGCTGGAAGGGGCGCAAGGCGGCCTACCTCGCGCTCCTCGCGTTCGCCTGCTTCCTGTTCAACTACTACGGCGTGAACATCTTCTTCAACGGCAAGCACTCCTACGCGGGCATCTGAGCGCCCGCCCCTTCGCACAGCACAGGGTCACGCGCGGGACGAAGGTGAAGGTGGAGCCATGAGCACCGACAGCGCGCAGGCGGCACCCGGCGGGGTCCCCTACGGAAGCGCACGCAGCAGCGTCGACGGCGCCGCCCACACCGTCGGCTTCGAGCTGTCCTTTCCGCACCCGCCCGAGAGCGTCTGGGCCGCGGTCGCCACCCCCGCGGGACTGCGGGGGTGGCTGGCCGCGGCCGACCCCTTCGAGCCGGGCCCCGGCGGAGCGGTGACGCTGCGCTGGCTGGACGGGGGAGCGGACGCCGACCCGCGCCCGGCGTCGCCCGGCCGGATCACCGCCTGGTCCAGGCGGCGACTCGCCGAGTACACGGTCGATACGCGCGGCTCCTTCGGCTTCACCCTGCGCGGCGCGCTCGACGAGGAGGGCACCCGCGTCCGCTTCCGCAACGACTTCACCGGCGACTCGGGCCGGCTGCTGGACACCCTCGCCGGCTGGCACCAGCACTTCGAGCTGCTGGGCGAGGAGCTGCGGGGGCGCCCGGCGGACTGGGACGCCTGGACGCCGGCCCGCTTCGCCGCGCTGCGCGCGGAGTACGCCGACCGGGTGTGAGCCCCCTGGCCCCTTCCCCGCGAGAAGACGGTGGGGGAATGCCGGGCGGGAAGGCGGGGCGGGAGGTCTCCCCGGTGGGGTGGGTCAGGACTCGTCCTGGTTGCGGTCCGGGCGCTTGTCGCGCAGCTCCTCGTCCGGGTGCCGCGGCTCGGGCGCGGAATCGCCGCTTCGGCCCCTCTCCTCGTCCCCCTCGGGCGGCCGGCCGCCGCCCTCCAGGGACTTGAGGAAGTCCGGGTTGTCGTCGGGGGCGACCCAGCGGCGTTCGTCGGCACGGACCGCGCCGTAGGGCGTGTTGCGGCGGGGACGGCCCACCAGGAACCAGGCGACGGGCCCCAGCAGCACCTGCCCGAACAGCAGGATGAGGATGACCCACACCACCTTGGGCAGCTTGCGCACCTCGTTCTCGGGGGTGTTCAGACAGTCGATGAACGCGTAGATCCACAGGGCCAGGATCACGAGGACGGGCAGGAGCCTGATGATCACGCGGAACGCCCCCTGGGTGCGAGATGCCGCCGGACGGATGCGGTGCGGGGCCCGGCGTCCGGGTCCCACGGTGCCAGCGTAATGGGCCGCGCGGAGGCCCCGGCGCTCAGGGCGCGGGCCGCGAGGGAGATACTGAGGGGTATGGCATACGACGATCTCCGCTCGCTCCTGCGGGCGCTGGAGCGTGACCGTGACCTCGTCCGGGTCAAGGCCGAGGTCGACCCGCACCTGGAGGTCGGGGAGCTCGTCGACCGGGTGAACAAGGCGGGCGGCCCGGCGCTGCTGTTCGAGAACGTCAGGGGCTCGGACATGCCGCTGGCCATGAACGTCTACGGCACGGACCGCCGGCTGCTCAAGGCGCTCGGCCTGTCCTCCTACGACGAGATCAGCGACAAGATCGGCGGCCTGCTCAAGCCCGAGCTGCCGCAGGGCTTCGTCGGCTTCCGTGAGGCCTTCGGGAAGCTCGGCGCCATGACGCACGTGCCGCCGAAGAAGGTGAAGGAGGCGCCCGTCCAGGAGGTCGTGCGGCAGGGTGACGAGGTCGATCTGGACCGGCTGCCCGCGCTGTTCACCTGGCCCGGCGACGGCGGCTCCTTCTTCAACCTGGGCCTCACCCACACCAAGGACCCCGAAAGCGGCGTGCGCAACCTGGGCCTCTACCGGCTCCAGCGGCACGACCGGCGCACCATCGGGATGCACTGGCAGATCCACAAGGACAGCCGCAACCACTACCAGGTCGCCGCGCGGCGCGGCGAGAAACTCCCCGTCGCCATCGCCTTCGGCTGCCCGCCCGCCGTCACCTACGCCTCCACCGCGCCGCTGCCCGCCGACATCGACGAGTACCTGCTGGCCGGCTTCCTCCAGGGCAAGCGCGTGGAGATGGTCGACTGCAAGACCGTCCCGCTCCAGGTCCCCGCGGACGCCGAGGTCGTGCTGGAGGGCTGGCTGGAGCCGGGCGAGATGCTGCCCGAGGGCCCCTTCGGGGACCACACCGGCTTCTACACCCCGCAGGAGCCCTTCCCCGCGCTGCGGATCGACTGCGTGACGACGCGGAAGCGGCCGCTGCTCCAGTCGATCGTCGTCGGCCGGCCCCCGACCGAGGACGGGCCGCTGGGCCGGGCCACCGAGCGGTTCTTCCTGCCGCTGCTGAAGATCGTCGTGCCCGACATCGTCGACTACCACCTGCCCGAGGCGGGCGGCTTCCACAACTGCGCGATCGTCGCCATCGACAAGAAGTACCCCAAGCACGCCCAGAAGGTGATGCACGCCATCTGGGGCGCTCACATGATGTCGCTGACCAAGCTCATCGTCATCGTCGACGCCGACTGCGACGTGCGGAACCTGCACGAGGTCGCCTGGCGGGCCCTGGGCAACGTGGACTACGCGCGCGACCTCACCGTGGCCGAAGGCCCCGTCGACCACCTCGACCACGCCTCCTACCAGCAGTTCTGGGGCGGCAAGGCCGGCATCGACGCCACCCGCAAAACCCCCGAGGAGGGCTACACGCGGGACGGCGGCTGGCCGGAGATGATCGAGTCCGACGCGAAGGTGGCCGACCTGGTGACGCGCCGGTGGAAGGAGTACGGCCTGTGAGCAGCACCGCCGAGGGCATCGTCGGCCCGGGTCCTGGCGCCGACGTCGGACGTGTCCGCGCCTTCCTGCGCCTGGTGGTCATCGAGCACTCCGTCTTCGCGCTCCCCTTCGCCTACATCGCCGCGCTCACCGCCATGTACCGCGACAGCCGCAGTGTCCACTGGTGGCAGCTGCTGCTGGTGACGGTCGCCATGGTGGGGATGCGGACCTTCGCGATGGCCGCGAACCGGATCATCGACCGCGAGATCGACGCCCGCAACCCGCGCACCGCGGGCCGCGAACTGGTCACAGGCGCGGTCTCCGTGCGCACGGCGTGGACCGGCGCCGCCGTCGCCCTCGTCGTCTTCCTCGGCACCTGCGCCCTGCTCAACCCGCTCTGCCTGGCTCTGGCACCCGTCGCGGCGCTGCCGATGGTCGTCTATCCGTACGGGAAGCGCTTCACCCACTTCCCGCACGCCATTCTCGGGCTCGCCCAGGCCATCGGCCCCCTCGGCGCGTGGCTCGCCGTCACCGGCTCCTGGTCCTGGCACGGCGCCGTCCTCGGCCTGGCCGTCGGCATCTGGATCGGCGGCTTCGACCTGATCTACGCCTGCCAGGACGTCGAGGCCGACCGTGACAACGGGGTGAAGTCCCTCCCGGCCCGCTTCGGCACCGCCGCCGCCATCCACACCACGCGCGCCGCCCACCTGGTCACCGTGGCCCTGCTGGTCACCTTCGGCCTGCTGACGGACGCGGGCGTCTTCTACTGGCTGGGCCTCGTCATCGTCACCGCCGCCTTCGTCTACGAGCACACCCTCGTGCGCCCCCACGACCTGACCCGCCTCAACCGCGCCTTCTTCCAGGTCAACAGCTTCATCGGCATTGCACTGTTCGTGTGCGCCCTGCTGGATCTCGCGGTGCGCGGGCTGAGTGTGTGAGTAGCCTTTCCCTCTACCATCGAGAGCAGGGAAGGGAGAGCGCCGTGACCGTCTCGGAGACCGACCGCCTGCACTCACAGCTCAGCCGTCTGGAAGACCAGTTCCCTGGCTACCGGATGGAGATCGTGGGGGGCAATATCATGATGAGTCCGGTCAAGCCGTTTCATGGCAGGACGATCAGGCTCCTGGAAAACGCCTTCGAGGCCCAGCTCGGGCCCGAGTGGGGCTGCATGTCCGACGTCATCTTCCGCTTCACCGACCTGGACGAGCTCTGCCCGGACTCGGCTCTCCTGCCGATGGCCGAGGTCGACCGTAACCTCAGCGTCTACTCGCCCGACCTGATCGAGCTCGCCATCGAGGTGGTCTCGCCGAGCAGCGTGCACCACGACTACGTCACCAAGGACAAGCTGTACGCGCAGCGCGGCATCGCGCATTACCTGATCTTCGACCCCTACCGCGCCGAGTGCACCGTGCACTGGAACCCGGGGGCGGACGGTTACCGGGGCCGGGACGTCATCCCGTACGGCAAGCCGGTCGAGGTCACCCTGGACATCGGCGCGGTGACCATCGAGACCGACGCACTGCCCGTCGACCGGGAGACCCGCACCCAGCCTCTCGACAGGTGAGGCCCCCGCACCAGGCGGCTCAGACGCCATTTCGTTTGGTGTGATCTTGCTGCAGTCTGGGAGGTGACTGCATCGCTTGTAGAGCGGATGACGCCGGACGACCTGTGGGAGTTGTTCGAGCGGGTGGTTCCGCCGGCTCCGGAACGCCCGCAAGGCGGGGGCCGGCGGCGGCACGGTGACCGGGAGGTGCTGGCCGCGATCATCTTCGTGGCCACCTCGGGGTGCACATGGAACCAGCTGCCGCCGGGCTTCGGGCCCTCGGGAGTGACCGCGTTCCGCCGGTTCACCGAGTGGACCGAAGCTCGGGTGTGGGCCAAGCTCCACCGCCTGGTCCTCGACGAGCTCGGCGCCCAGGGTGAGCTGGACTGGTCGCGGTGCGCGATCGACTCGGTCAGTGTCCGCGCCCTCAAAGGGGGCGGCTGACGGGACCGAATCCGACCGACCGCGGCAAGAACGGATCGAAAATCCACCTCATCGTCGACCGCAACGGCCTGCCCCTCTCCCTGGGCGTCTCCGCGGCCAACTCCACGACAGCCAGGCCCTCATCCCGCTGGTCCGTGGTATCCCGCCCATCCGCTCCCGCCATGGCCCGAGACGCCGCAGGCCGGACAAGCTCCACGGAGACAAGGGCACGACTACCCCCACCTGCGGAGCTGGCTCTCCCTGCGACAGATCGGCCATCGCATCGCCCGCGGAGGCACCGAGTCCTCCCAGCGCCTGGGCCGACACCGTTGGGTCGTGGAACGAACGGTGTCCTGGCTGTCGGGATGCCGACGCCTCCACCGCCGCTATGAAAGCAACCCCGAGCACTTCCTCGCCTTCACGGCCATCGCAGCAACCCTCATATGCCACCGCCGCATCACGAGTTGAAATAGCGTCCAGAGAGGTGCGGCGGGCCGCACCTCCTGATCCTGCTCGTGTTCGCTGACGTACGGTTCCTGGATGAGTGATGCCCGTGCAGAAATCCAGGACCTCAACAGCCGCTACGCGATCGCCTTCGACTCCGGGCAGCTCGATGAGTCCGTCGGCTGCTGGGTCGAGGACGGCGTTTTGGACGAGTCCGAAACCGGCTTCGGACTGTTCGAAGGCCGCGAGGCGATTCGCGCCTTCTTCCGCGACACGCTCATGGCGAACTCCACGCACGTCGTCCACATGATGTTCAACCACCTGATCACCAGCATCGAGGGCGACCACGGTGAAGGCCGGGTCAACTGCCTCGTGGAGATTGTGAAGACCGACGGCAGCCGCTCCCGCGCTCACGTCACATACAACGATCGCTACATCCGGGCCGAAGGCGAGTGGAAGTTCGCCAGTCGCGTCATCACCTCGGCCTTCCCACACACGGTACTCACGGGCTGACGCGCGGGCAGTCGCTGCGGACCTCCCCGGCATCCCGGGGCAATCCGTGACGTCGGGGGCGGCGTTGATCACGACACGCTCGTACGTCTGCTCCTCTCCCTGCCCCAGTGGTCCCGCGGGTGTCAGTTGGTGCCAGGTGTGGCCCGAGGTGGCCACGAAGATGGTCGCGGCCGGCACCTCGCGGTCCCCTGCCGCGGCTGGCCGCCGCCCTGCGGGCGTTCCAGGGCCGGTGGGGCCACCCGCTGGCGCAACTCCCACGGGCCAACCGGCCCCATCCGGCCGCGGGGAACATCGGTACAGCGATTGGCGCTGAGAACGATCATGGCCCGGGTGTGAGCGTGCTGACCCGGTTCTCGTACTCGCGGCGGGCCTTGCGCCGGGCCGGGATCGTGGGGAGGCCGTGGCCGCCGTCGAGCGGCTGGCAGCGAACGAGGAGTCGGCGGTGTAGGGCGGGGGAGTCGGTGACGCGCAGGGTGTAGCCCTGGCCGCGCCGTACGGTCGCCCCTTGATCGAGCACAGCCCGCTCGACATCGTCCAGCTCGGCGGCGCGGAGGAAGTCGGCGACCTTGCCCGGCATGTCTGGGGTGACCGGCGATTCCGGGGCCCGAATGTCCTGGTCAGCGGCCGTTTGCTCGGGCAGAAGGTCGGCGACGGCCGTGCGGATGGCGCCGCGACTGACACTGTGCTCACGGGCGAGAGCGGCGATGGACTGGCCGCCCAGGTACGCGGTGCGCACGTCGGCGATCGTGTCGACCGCGACGGCGGGGCGGCGTCCGCCCCTGTTGCCGGCCTCGGGACTGGTGGGCTCGCATGTTGAGGTGTCGCGTATTCCTCGTTGAGGCTGTGCCTGGCGTCACTGTGTGTGGTCGCCGGAGGCGTACCGGTTCCAGGAGCCTCCGGCTTCAGTGACCAGGTGGGTGGCTGTCTGTCTTGCCGTGGTAACCGAGGGCGCTGCCTGGAAGGTACGAGTTGGCAGATCGCGGAGGGGCCTGCCGCGCTGCGGCGGGACGCTCCTGCCATACCTCCGTCCCCTCCCTGGCTGAACGCCCGCTCCGGCGCCGACGCGGTCGCCCAGGCACGTCACCCAGCGCGACTCCGCAGCCCGACGCAAGCGCTGGCGCCTCAAGATCATCACGCTCCCGGGCGTGTCTGTGCCCGTCACGGCGTCATCCACCGGACGGGGCAGGGCTCGACGCGCCGCGAGTCGCACTGACACTGATTGTCAACTGATTGATTCTCACGGGTCTGGTCGCTGTCCCGGTCCTGCGAAAGGGTTCCAAGAAGGCGGCAGTGCGGCATCTGCGCACTCGATCTGCTGCCGCGCCGAGTGTTCAGGCGTACCCACGAGAGAAGGAAACACACCCCTGATGCGCGCCCTTGTGGTCGATCACAGTGAGGCCGGCCCCGTCCGGTTCGCCGATGTCGATGAGCCCGTACCGTCCGCCGGTGAGGCGTTGGTGGAGATACGGCACATCGGTCTCAACTTCGGAGAGCTGAATTACGTGCACCAGTGGCCGGCCGGCGCTGTGCACGGTCACGACGCAGCCGGCATCGTGGTGCGCGCCGCGTCCGACGGCTCGGGGCCGCCCGCAGGTACGCGCGTCGCAGTGGGAATGGCCCCCCACGCGTGGGCGGAGCGGGTGGCAGTCAGCCCCGCCTCGCTCGGCACCGTCCCCGAGGGGGTCGATCTGGCCCACGCCGCGGCGCTGGGGATCGCCGGAGTCACCCCTCTGCGAGTGCTGCGCAAGCGTTCCCTGCTGGCGCGCAACGTTCTGGTCACCGGCGCTAGCGGGGGCGTGGGGCACTTCGCCGTCCAGCTGGCGGCCCTGGCGGGCGCCCGGGTGACGGCACTCGTCGGTTCGCCGGAGCGGGCCGACGGACTCCGTGAACTCGGCGCCGACAAGGTCCTGACCGACCTGGCCGAGACCGGGGACCGGTTCGACCTCGTCCTGGACACGGTCGGCGGACCACTGGTGGCCCGGGCGTGGAGTTCCCTCGCCGAGGGGGGCACCATCCACCTGGTCGGCTACTCCTCGGGGCAGGAAACCACCTTCCCGGCAGAGGTCTTGTTCGGCTTCGGCGAACCCCGCAGCATCGCCACCTACGGGGACATGACGCCGACCGGCGGGGAGCTGACGGACCTGTTGGGCCTCATGGCCGCCGGGAGGCTCTCGGCGCCAGTCGGACTGCGAGGCGACTGGCAGGACGTGGACAACGCCGTCCGGGCGCTGTTCGCGCGGAAGGTGCACGGAAAGGTCGTTCTTGACGTGGTCTGACGCTGCAGGCGAGGACACATGCGCCTCGCCCGCCGGCGGGCGGTTCGCGGCGGTGGACGAGAATGGACCCATGGATGTGCTGGCGGAGGTCTTGCGCGTTTCGGGTGCGCGTGGAGGGCTCGGGGTCGTGCTGAAGGCCGGCGGAACCTGGGGCCTGTGGCTGGACTCCTACCCAGGGGCGGCGCTGCACGTGGTGTCCCGCGGCACCATGTGGCTCCATGTCACGGGCGAGGAACCTCTTGAGGTGCGGGCCGGAGACGCCGTCCTGGTGTCGCCGGGCACCGCACACGGGATAGCCGGCGGAGCCAGTGTGACGATGGGCTCCTGCGACCGTGAGGCAGCGGCCCGGTCCTTTGCCGATGGCCGGGCCCTGCGGCTGGGATCGGCGCCGGTGCAGACGGAAGTAATCGTCCTGCACTACGAGCAGGACCCGGAGGTGCGCACACCGGTGCTCACCTCCCTCGCCCGGCCGATTCATGTCGCAGCCCGAGAGAACGCGCAGCTCGCAAGGACCGTCGGACTTCTCGCTGCTGAGCTCGCACAGCCGCAGATCGGCACCACCGCCGCCGTCAACAGCGTCGTCGACCTGCTGCTCGTCCAGTTCGTACGTGCCTGGCTGGCCCGCCACCCGCAGGAGCGGTCCGGCTCATGGCTGGGAGCGATGCGTGATCCGGTCGTGCGCGACGCTCTGGCGTGTGTCCACGCCCAACCGGAGCACCCCTGGACCACGGAGGCCCTGGCCGCCGCGACGAACGTCTCCCGGGCGACGCTGTCCAGGCGCTTCCGGTCCGCCCTCGGACAGACGCCGGGCGCATACGTGACGCAGTGGCGCATCGACCTGGCGTCCGTCCGGCTCCGCGATACCGATGAGCCCGTCGAATCGATCTCCGGCGCGGTCGGATACGGCTCTCCGCACGCTTTCAGCCGTGCCTTCAGACGTGCCCGAGGCACGGCCCCGGGCGAATATCGTTCTCGACTTCGCAGGTGATCTGGCCTCGACTGGTAGGAACATCGGTACAGCGATTGGCGCTGAGAACGATCATGGTCCGGGTGTGAGCGTGCTGACCCGGTTCTCGTACTCGCAGCGGGCCTTGCGCCGGGCCGGGATCGTGGGGAGGCCGTGGCCGCCGTCGAGCGGCTGGCAGCGGTCGAGGAGTCGGCGGTGTAGGGCGGGGGAGTCGGTGACGCGCAGGGTGTAGCCCTGGCCGCGCCGCACGGTCGCCCCTTGATCGAGCACAGCCCGCTCGACATCGTCCAGCTCGGCGGGCCGCGCCCGCGACCGTGGCGTGCAGCCGCTTCTCCGTGACCTTCCGGGCCTCCGACACCTGCCGGGCCAGCACGCTCACCCCCCGGCAGCAGCACCCGGTGACGGCGCAGCCAGCCCACCGCCTGATTGAACAGCGCCACCGGCCCCTCGGCGTGTGTCCACGCCCGCCCGTGCAGGAACGTGCGGAACCGGCGGGACCACTCCGCATCGTCGTACTCGCGGTACTCGTAGGCGTCCCGGATCTCCCACGCGTGCTTGTACGCCGTCTTGGGCCGCTCGGTGTACCGCCTCATTACCGACGCGTCCTCGATGCCGAGCTGCGCGGCCAGATGCTCGACCACCGGCCATGGCGCATCGAGCGGATCGTCCGGGAGGAACCGGCCGATGTAGCGCACCGTGCACATCTGGAGCGCGAAGCCGAGCCGGTGATGCGCGGAGCGGCGCCGCGCGATCAGATCCCGATCGACGTCGTCCAGGAAGAAGAACCACTCCAGCTCAGGGCGGTCGGCTCCTCGGCGAACTTCCCGTACGCCTCGGCCTGCTCATCAGTCAGAAACTCCACCGGCACAGCCCGACCGTAGCCAGCACCGCTACCCGCCCGGCAGCCTTTCCCGGAAGCCCAGCGGCACCATCGACCAGTGTGCTAGCCGACCATGATTGTTCTCAGCACCAACCGCTGTACCAATGCTCCCCGAGGCCGCCATCCGCTCAACAAACGAGGCAGTCACCGTGCCAGGCTGGCGCAAGATCACACCAAACGAAATGGCGGCTCAGTGCCAGGCCGGTTTGCCCTCGCCCGCCGGGCGGGGCTCGGCGGTCAGGCGGGCGGCGACGACGCCGCCGATGAGGCCGAAGAGGTGGCCCTGCCAGGAGATGCCCGTGTCGGTGGGCAGGACGCCCCACAGGATGGAGCCGTAGAAGACGGCGACGACGCTGCCGAGGGCGACGTCGGTGATCCTGCGGTCCACGAAGCCGCGGGCCAGCAGATAGCCGAACAGCCCGAAGATCAGCCCCGAGGCGCCCGCGGTGTTGCTGCCGTCCGGGGCGATGAGCCACACGCCGAGGCCGCTGACCACGATGATCGTCGCGGCGACGGCCAGGAATCTGCCCACCCCGCGCAGGGCCGCCAGGAAGCCGAGGATCAGCAGCGGCAGCGTGTTCGCGATCAGGTGCTCGAAGCCGAAGTGCATGAAGGCGCTCGGGACCACGTCCACCAGCTCGTCCACGCGGCGGGGCTCGACGCCGAAGGTGTCCAGCGCGTTGTCCGTGGCCTGGTCGACGGCCTCCAGCAGCCACAGCAGCGCCACCCAGCCGACGATCAGCTTTCCCGCAGCCATCGCCCTGGTGCCCGAGCCCCCCGAGCCGTTCGCCATGCTCGCCTCCCTCGCGAGGAGCGGTCCCCGCCGTCCCGATGCCCCCAGGACCGACACGCGTCCCGTTGCCCCTACAACGCCGGGCGGGGCCTTTCCGGTTCCCCCGCCTCTCCGGCGGCGTTCCGCCCGCTTCCGGCGGCGGCCCGGGGCCGGCTCCCCGGGCCGGACGCCCCGGTGCCGCTCTCCAGGATGGCCCTAGGGTCTTTCGTTTGGATATGGCTGGATCAGGGAGCGGGGTCCGGTGCGTGCTCTCGCAAGGCGGAGGATGGGGGTCCCCCCGGCCGAAGGCTGGGGGAGAGTCCCTGCGTGGGGGCACCTCCCGGGGCGAGCGAAGCCGAGCCCTGGGGGAAGCGGCGACTGACGACAACGCCGCGAGAGTGCGTGCCGGGGCCCGCGAGCCCAGCAAGATCCAAACGGGAGGCCCTACAGTCCGCCCGTGCCCAGGGCGCCGAACGCCACGGCCGCCAGCAGGTCCTGCGGTTTCAGCTCGCGGACCCCGTCCGGGGCCTCCACCGAGACGGCGTGACCGCCGCCGAAGTCCAGCCGCAGCGGCAGGTGCACCTTCTCCGCGTCCTTGCCTTCGAGGAACTGCTCCAGGTCCACCGTGAGGCCGGTGAGCTGGCCGCGCCTGATCTGGAGGTCCGCGCTGACCTTCTTGTCCGGGACCTTGGCCGGGTTCAGCCGTGCGCCCAGGGCCTCCAGCGCCCGCGAGAGGTCCGGCGCCGCCTCGCGTGCCGGCATGGAGACCGTGACGTGCTCGGCGCCGCCCCACTCGCCGGCCTTGTGGAACTCGGCGTGCTCCCCGAGCGTCTTCTCCAGGCCCTCGAGGAACTCCCGCTCGGACTCGCCGTTGAGCGCGCGGCCCGCCGCGGTCGCCCGGCTCAGGCGCTTGCTCGTCTCGTCGCTCTGCTCGGAGACCGCGGGCCCGTGCCGTCCGAAGGCGCCCTTCTTCTCGTCCTCGGCGATCTCCTGGGCCGCGCGCGCGAAGTCGTCGAAGGACTCGGGGTCGATCTCCACCCACTTGCCCTTGAGCGCGTCCCTGGCCGAGCCGAGCGTCGTCGGCAGGTCCTTGGCGAGCGAGACGATCGTGCGGGCGCGCCGCTTGTCCGCGGTGGTTCCGCCTGTCTGCGTCACCAGCGAGCGCAGGTTGACCCGCATGTACAGCTTCTCCTCCACCGACTTGGCCGCCAGCACGTCCTTGCCGCCGAAGTTGATCGCCGCCGCGAAGCGGAGCCGCTCCGAGCGGCTCAGTTCCTTCAGCGGGGTCTCCTCCTTGTCGGAGCCCACCGCGAAGGTGAGTTCGCCCCGGGTGAGGAGTTTCGCGGTGTGCCGGGTGCTGTCCGTGTCGGGGGCGCCCGCCGCGCGCAGGAACTTCTCGGCCTCGCTCGTGCTTCCGTCCACGGACATCAGCACCGAGGCCGTCGGCTGCTCGCCGAGTTTCTCGAAGGAGTGTTTCACCTTCAGTCCCGTGGTGAGCCGCTCCGCCACCGAGCATCCGGTGAGGGCGGCGACGAGCGTCGTCGCGCACGTGGCTGTGGCCGTCAGGCGGAGCGGGGTGACACGCATGGCGTCGAGGGTACGCGGGCGCCCCCGTGCCCGCCCCGAGCCTGCCCGGTTTCCCGGCCCCTGGGCTGACCCGCCCGTGGGTGGGAGGGCACAAGTAGGGTCGGGTGCGTGAGTGACACAGGACGGGTGCCGTGGATCGTGGGCGTCTCGGGGGCCTCGGGAACGCCGTACGCGGCCGCGGTCGTCCGCGGTCTGCTGAGCGCCGGTGAGGACGTCGATCTGGTCGTGAGCCGCGCCTCCCGCCTCACGATCCTGGACGAGACGGGCCATCCGTTCCGCGACGCGCACGCGGAGGCGGACCTGCGCCGCTGGCTGGCCCGGGGCGCGGACGGCAGCCCGGACGCGTTCAAGGCCGAGCCGGGCGCCGACCCGGCCCGGGTGCGCCACTGGCCGCCGGGGGACCTGGCGGCGGGGCCGTCCTCCGGGTCGTATCCGGTCAAGGGCATGGTGATCGTTCCGGCGAGCACGGCGTGCGTGGCCGGTGTGGCGCTCGGACTCTCGAAAGACCTGTTGCAGCGCGCGGCGAGTGTGACGCTCAAGGAGCGCCGTCCCCTCGTCGTCGCCGTCCGGGAGACCCCGCTGAGCGGGCAGACGCTGCGGCATCTGGTGACGCTGGACGAGGCGGGCGCCGTCGTGCTGCCCGCCTCGCCCGCCTTCTACGCGGGCGCCCGGCACATCCAGGACCTGGTGGACTTCGTGGCGGGGCGGGTGCTGGACGCGGCGGGTGTGCCGCACCAGTTGTACCGGCGCTGGGAGGGGGAGCTTGGGCGGGGCGGTGTCGGGCCCATGCCTTAGATTCGTGGTCCGGACGTCTACAACGGGAGGCAGCGGCACCATGGACGCGGTGGACAGGCAGCTCATCCAGGCGCTGCGGGAGAACGGGAGGGCCTCCTACGCGGAACTGGGGCGGCTGGTGGGGCTGTCGGGGCCGAGCGTCACCGACCGGATCAACCGGCTGGAGGCGGCCGGGGTGATCACCGGCTACCGCGCCACTGTCGACGCCCCCTCGCTGGGGCTCGGGGTGACGGCCCTCATCGGCATCCAGCTGACCGACGCGACGGACCACGAGGACGTGGCGGGGCGGCTGCGCTCCCTGCACGAGATCGAGGACTGCTGGTTCATCGCCGGTGACGACTCGTACATGCTCAAAGTGCGGGCGGGGGATGTGGACGGGCTGGAGCGCACCATCCGCCGGCTGTCGGGCACCGAGGGCGTCTCCCGCACGCGCACCACGATCGTGCTGTCCACCAAGTGGGAGAACCGGGTGGGCGAGCTGCCCGAGGAGTGAGGCCCCGGCGGCCTGGCGTAGTGTCGTCGGGACGCGCGGAGGCGCCCGGAAGGCCCTCCGGAACGTGAGGGACGCGGAAGGTCGGCACACCGCGAGAAGCACCAACGAGGCAGGCAGGTGGCGCGAGGAATGGACGCGGAGCTGCGGCGACGGCTGGCGGACGTCGAGAGGAAGGTCCGCTCCGGTGAGCGGCTGGGGCACGAGGACGGGGTCGCGCTCTTCGCGTCCGACGACCTGGCCTGGCTCGGCGGTCTGGCGCACGAGGCGCGGGCGCTGAAGAACGGTGACGTGGCGTACTTCGCCGAGCACCGCCGCCTGGAACTTCCCGCCGAAGCGGACGCCGTGAACGACACGGACGCCGTGAACGACATGGTCGAGGCCGCCACCCGTCTCACGGCCGACGGCGCCACCGAGCTGCACCTGGGCGCGGCCGGGGACACGAGCTGGGAGCAGTGGGTGCGGGCGCTGCGGGCGCTGCGCGCCGCCCTGCCCGAGGCGGTGGCGCTGCGCGCGTTCACGGCCGCCGACGTCAGCCGTTTCGCCGCCGCCTCGCAGGTGAGCGAGAGCGAGGTGCTCGACGAGCTGCTGGCCGCCGCACCGGCTTCCCTGGGCGAGGGCTTCGAGGGGCCCGGCGCGGAGGCCGCGGACGCCGAGGACGCCGAGGGCGTGGCGCGGGAGGCGGAGGGCGCGGGCTGGCAGGAGTGGGCCAGGGTGCACAGGATGGCGCACCACAAGGGCCTCACCACCGTCTGCACGCTGCGGTTCGGCTACGGAGAGGACATCGCCGAGCGCGTCGGCCACCTGTTGCGGCTGCGTGAACTCCAGGACGAGACCGGCGGTTTCCGCGCCGTGGTCCCGCTGCGCCACGAGGGGCCGCAGGGCGCGACCGGCGCCGAGGTCCTGGCGACGTTCGCCGTGTGCCGGCTGCTGCTGGACAACGTGGCGCACGTGACGGCCCGCTGGGCGGTGCACGGCGCGCAGACGTCCCAGCTGGCGCTCCAGCACGGCGCCGACGAGATGGCGGGTCCGCTGGCCGCTGAGGCCTCGCGGGACGCGGACGTCCTCACCCGGGACGACCTGGTCGAGCTCATCCGTGACACCGGCTTCCGCCCCGTCGAGCGCGACGCCCACCACGGTGTCCTGCGCTCCTTCGACGGGCCGGACCCGGACCGCCGCGAGGCGCCCCAGCCCATGCGGGTGTAGACCGCAGGCGGTCTGTGAGAGCTGCCGGGATGCGGGGTACCGCGAGCCGTATGGCAGCTGACAAGGGCGCGGAACGCAAGACCGGTGCGGACAGGCCCGAGGAGGCGTACGACGCGTCGCCGTTCCTGCCGGAGCGGCCGGGGCGGGGCAACGCGGGGTTGCGCAGGCTGCGGGACGCGGCGGCGGACTGCCGTGGGTGTCCGCTGCACGAGGACGCGACGCAGACGGTTTTCGGCAGTGGCGACGCCCGGGCCCGTGTCCTGCTCGTGGGGGAGCAGCCCGGGGATCAGGAGGACCGCCGGGGCGAGCCGTTCGTGGGCCCCGCGGGCCGGATGCTGGAGCGGGCGCTGGATGAGGCGGGGATCGATCCCGCGCAGTCGTATGTCACCAACGCGGTCAAGCACTTCAAGTGGGCGCACGAGGAGGGGCGGGGGAAGCGGCGCATCCACAAGCCGCCGACGCTGCGGGAGACGGCGGCGTGCGGCCCGTGGCTGGCCGCCGAGCTGGCGCTGACGGAGCCCGAGGTGCTGGTGGTGCTGGGCGCCACGGCGGGCAAGGCGCTGTTCGGTTCGTCGTTCCGCGTCACCAAGGAGCGCGGCACCTGCACGGAGCGTGAGGTGCGGGGCCGCTCCGAGCGGGTGGTGCCGACGATCCATCCGTCCGCGATCCTGCGCGCCGAGAACCGGGACGAGGTGTACGCGGGCTTCCTGGCCGACCTGCGGGTGGCGGCGCGGGTGCTGGAGTGAGACCGGCGCACCTGAGCCCGGCCGCTCCCCGGGGCCGGGGGCGGCGAAGATCGCCGCGGGGCCTGTGCTTGACTGGGAGAATCCGCGAAACGCCCCAAACGTCCACACGCCCAAGAGCAGGGAGAGGGTCCCGTGAGCAGCAGCAGCAGGTCGCACGCCACGCTCCGCTACACCACCATGCGGCTTGGCATCTTCGTCGGCTGCCTGGTCGTCGTCGGGCTGCTGGCGCAGTTCGGCGTCATCCCCTCGGGTATCGGCAAGTCGAACCCGATCTGGGTGGTGCTGCTGGCGCTGGTCCTCTCGGCCCCGCTGAGCTATGTGCTGCTGCGCGGGCAGCGGGAGGCGATGTCGGAGCAGATCGTGGGCGGCGTGGGCCGGGCCAAGGAGCGGCTCGCGGCCAACCAGGCCCAGGAGGACGGCGCCCAGCCGCAGGGCGAGTCGCGCACGGTGTAGCCGTGCGGCTCCCGTAGCCGTGTAACCCTCGTCACACCCTCATCGACGCCCCGTCGGGAATGTGCTTCTCCCGGCGGGGCGTTGAGCTGTTCCGTACCTGCCCCCCAAAGCAATGCTTTGGGTAAGCCAAAGACGGAGTGTTAGCGTGACGGCCATGACGAACGCAGTCCCCACTTCCGACGCGCACCCGGGACGGCCCGGCCTGGCGCTCGTGGCACGGCTGCACGTCGATCTGTGCCGCTGCATGTCGGCGACCTGTCGCTGACAGCGCGGCCGGACTACCCTCCGGCGCGAATCGACCGCACCGTCCTGCGATCCCTGCTCGCGACGCCCCTTCCAGCCCAAGAGCGCGCTTTTTCCGACGCGCTCGATGACGCCTCCGGAGTAGGTCCGTGTCCTCGTCACCGTCCGATACCGCCACGCCCGCGAAGGGCTTCCGCATACCCAAGGTCCCGTTCTGGGCGCAGATCCTGGCAGGCCTCGTCCTCGGCGTGGTCCTCGGCTGGGTCGCCAACACCTGGGACGTCGCCTGGCTGGGCACCGCGCTCACCAAGGTCGGTGAGATCTTCGTCCAGCTGCTGAAGCTGGCCGTCGCCCCGCTGGTCTTCTTCGCGATCACCATTTCGATCACCAACCTGCGCAACGTGCACAACGCGGCGCGGCTCGCCACCCGCACCCTGTTGTGGTTCATGGCGACCTCGCTGATCGCCGTGGCGCTCGGGCTGCTCATCGGCCTGGTCACCAACCCGGGCTCCGGTACGGGGCTGTCCGCCAAGGACGCCGCCGAGCCGGACACCCAGGGCTCCTGGCTGGACTTCCTCACCGGGATCATCCCGAAGGACGTCATCACGCCGTTCACCGAACTCCAGGTGCTCCAGATCGTCTTCATGGCGGTCGTCGTCGGCATCGCCGCGCTGAAGTTGGGGGAGAAGGCCGAACCCATCCTGAAGCTGGGCGAGTCCGTCCTGGCGCTGCTCCAGAAGGCGCTGTGGTGGATCATCCGGCTGGCCCCCGTGGGCACCATCGGCCTGATCGGCACCGCCATCAAGGACTACGGCTGGGACCTGATCGGCAGCTACGCCACCTTCACCGCCGACATCTACGTCGGCTGCGCGCTGGTCCTCTTCGGCGTCTACCCGCTGCTGCTGGGCACGGTCGCCAAGGTCAACCCGCTCCAGTTCTTCAAGGGCGCCTGGCCCGCGATCCAGCTGGCGTTCGTCTCCCGCTCCTCGGTCGGCACCATGCCGCTGACGCAGAAGGTCACCGAGCGGCTCGGGGTGCCCAAGGAGTACGCGTCGTTCGCGGTGCCGTTCGGCTCGACGACGAAGATGGACGGCTGCGCCTCCATCTACCCGGCGATCGCGGCCATCTTCGTGGGCGAGTTCTTCCACGTGGACATGGGGCTCAAGGAATACCTGCTGATCGTCTTCGTCTCGGTCATCGGCTCGGCCGCCACGGCGGGGCTCACGGGCGCGACGGTGATGCTCACCCTGACCCTGTCGACCCTCGGCCTGCCCCTGGAGGGCGTGGGCCTGCTGCTGGCCATCGACCCGATCCTGGACATGATGCGCACGGCGACGAACGTCGCCGGGCAGGTCGTCATCCCGGTCCTGGTCTCCGCCAAGGAGAAGATCCTGGACCGCGAGATGTTCGCCCACGCCCGCAGCTTCAGCATCGAGGACGCCGACGCGCCCGTCGGGCCCCGCCCGGCCGTCACGCAGGAGCCGGTCACCACCGGCTGACCTGCCCGCCCGCTCCGTCCGCGCGCCCCCGGCCCCCCGGCCGGGGGCGCGTACGCTTGCGGTGGAGCGGAGTTGACGCGGTACGGGGCAGACGGGGCGACGGGGAAGAGGAGTTGGGCAGCGTGGGGCAGAAGCGGATGCCGCGCGAGGTGCGGGAGCGGCAGATGCTGGACGCCGCCGTGACCGCCTTCGCGCGCCACGGCTACCAGGCCGCCTCCATGGACGACATCGCGGAGGCCGCCGGGGTCTCCAAGCCGCTGGTGTACCTCTACCTCAAGTCCAAGGAGGACCTGTTCACGGCCTGCGTGCGGCGGGAGATCGGCGCGCTGGTGGCGGCGGTGCGCCGGGGCACGCGGGAGCGCGGCGTCTCGGCCGACCAGCAGTTGTGGAACGGGCTGACGGCGTTTTTCGCGCACACCGCGGCACGCCCCGACGGGGTCGCCGTGCTGCACCGTGCCCGCACCCAGGGCGAGCCGTTCGCGCGGGAGGTCGCCGCGATGCGCGTCGAGGTGCTCACCCTGGTGACGGAGCTGCTGGCGCAGGCGGCGCAGGACGCCGGGTGCGACGGCGCGCTGGCCGAACGTGAGGTCTCAGGGCTGGCGCATGCGCTGGTCGGCGCGGCGGAGTCGCTGGCCGAGTGGGCCAACACGCGCACGGCGCAGCGGGCCGACGCCGCCCCCTCCGCGAAGGAGACGGCGGCGACGCTGATGAACTTCTGCTGGGCCGGTCTGGAGAACCTCACCAAGGGCGCCCGGTGGGTGCCCGCGCCGAGGTGAGCGGCTACTTCTTCCAGCGGGAGAGCCCCCCGCCCCCGTTCTCGTACTGGGAGAGGGCCAGGCCCAGGCCGAAGAACGTGGGCGCCCACTCGCCGATGAAGATGCCCCACCGGTCGGCCCTGTCCGTGCCGGCCTTCTCCGCCTTGACGGATGCGGCCCAGCTCAGGAAGGAGATGCCGACCGAGGCCAGGGCCGCGCAGTAGGCGTGTTCGGCCCGCAGGCCGGCTTCGTGCAGTTTCGCGACGACCATTACCCGGTCTCCCGTCATAGAGGATCGCTACTCCAGCCACGCAACCACCGGGCCTGTGCCCCCGCCCCTCCTGTTACGCCGAACGGGTGGCGGTCTCGCCGCGGCTGCCCGTGCAGGGGCTGACGTGTCCGGTGAGGTGGATCCTGGGCCGCTCGCCCGTCCCGCGCAGCTCGAACGCGCCGGTGTCCTGGTCGGCGGCGTGCACGACCCGGGCCGGGAGGAACACGGGCGCCCTGAAGTCCGCCTCCGCGAAGCCGATGCCCTCGGCCCGGCCGCCGCTGTCCGCCTCGTGGGCCGCCAGGCAGCGGGCGAAGGTCCACATGCCGTGGGCGAGGGCACGGGGGAAGCCGAAGGCGCGGGCGGTGAGCGCGTGGAGGTGGATGGGGTTGCGGTCGCCCGAGGCCGCGGCGTAGCGGCGGCCCAGCCCTGCGGGCAGGCTCCACGTCTCACCGGAGGGCAGGGGCTCGAGCTCCTGTGGTCGTGCGTCCTGGCGACGTGCGCCCGCGCGGGGCGCGTCCTGGGGCGGTGCGCTCTGGCGGGGCTCGGCGTCCGGGGTGGAGCCGGAGTGCCGGCACAGGTACGTGCTGCGGGAGTGCCACACGACCTCGCCGTCGCTTTCCGCGCGCGTGACCACGTCGAAGGTGGTCCCCCTGCGGTGCGCGGCCGGGTTCTCGGTGTGGACGCTCAGCCCGATCCTCTCCGTGCGGGCGAGCGGCCGCTGCTGTGTCAGCTCGATGCGGGTGTGGACCAGCCCGAGGAGCGGGAAGGGGAAGTCCCGGCGCGCCATCAACCGTGTGGCCAGGGGAAACGCCATGACGTGCGGGTATGCGGGCGGGAGCGTGTCCGCGCGCGGGTCGTGGCCGCACACTCGCGCGTAGCGGCGCACGTGTTCGGGGCCGGGGGCTGCGGCCGGGAGGGTGAGCGTGTCCTGCGGCAGGCGGGCGCCGGCGTAGGGGCCCCGCTTGGTGGGCGAGGTGAGCGCTCCCTTGAGCAGGTGCAGCGCCAGTGGTGTCGTCATCGGGGCTCCGTGGAGGTCGCGGGCGGCTCAGGCGCCGAGGAGGGACTGGCCGCAGACGCGGACCGTCTGGCCGTTGACCGCGTGGCTGGCGGGTTCGGCGAGCCAGGCCACGGTCTCGGCGACGTCGAGGGGCTGCCCGCCCTGGGAGAGGGAGTTCATGCGGCGCCCCGCCTCGCGGATGACGAACGGCACGGCGGCCGTCATCTTCGTCTCGATGAAGCCGGGCGCCACGGCGTTGACCGTCGTGGCGTGCTCCGCTCTCGCCCGCGGGGCGAGCGCCCGTACGAAGCCGATGACGCCCGCCTTGCTGGCCGCGTAGTTGGTCTGGCCGACGTTGCCCGCGATGCCCGCGATCGAGGCGGTGGCGACGACGCGTGAGCCGCGCAGCGCGCCCGCGGCCAGCAGGTGGTCGGTGGTGCGCAGCACGCTCGCCAGGTTGACGTCCAGCACGCCGGCCCACCGGTCGGCGGGCATGTTGACGAGCCTGCGGTCGCGGGTGATGCCCGCGTTGTGGACGAGGACGTCGAGCCGGCCGTCCGGCAGCGCCTCGACGATGCGGGCTCCCGCGTCGCCGGCGGTGATGTCCAGGGGCAGCGCCGTGCCGCCGAGGCGGTCCGCGACGCGGGTGAGGTCGTCCGCGGCCTGCTCCACGTCGAGGCAGAGGACGTGGGCGCCCTCGCGCGCCAGCCGTCCCGCGATCTGCTCGCCGATACCGCGGGCGGCGCCGGTCACCAGGGCGAGGCGCCGCCCCTCGCCGCTTCCGCTTCCGTCGCCGTTTTTGGTGGTGCCGCCGTCCGCGGTGCCCGGCGCGTGGCCTTCCGCCGTCACCTCGATCACCTGGCCGCTGACGAAGGCCGATCTGGGGGAGAGGAGGAAGCGCAGGGTGGAGGCCGCGGAGTCCACGCGCGCCGGCGGTGCCAGGCGGACCAGGTTCGCGGTGCGGCCCCGTCCCAGCTCCTTGCCGAGCGAGCGGACGAAGCCCTCCAACGCCTGCTGTGCGGCGGCCTGATGGTGGTCGTCCGGCGCGGGGCGGGCTCCGAGCAGCACCACGCGCCCGCACGGCGCGAGCCGGCGCAGCAGCGGGTGCAGGGACGCGTGCACGCCCGACAGTTCCGCGACCGTGCCGAGGGCCGTAGCGTCGACGAGCACGGCGGCGACGCGTCCTTCCCCGTCCGTACGACCGTGTACGACGTCCGTACGGCCGTCTACGACGGGCAGGCCGCAGCCGTCCAGCGCCTCTCGCAGCTCTTTTCGGCCGCAGCCTTCCGTGGCGGTGGCCGTCAGGTGCAGCAGCGGGCCGCCCTCCAGCGTGGGACGCTCCGCGGTCCAGCGGTGCAGTACTTCGGGACGGGGGAGGCCGAGCCGGCGTGTGAGGAAACGGCCCGGTCCTGTGTGCGTCCAACGAAGATAGCGGTCGGCCATTCCCCAACTCCTCCGGCTCGCGTAAATTTACTTCCGAGTAAGGTTACTTTCAGGTCAGGAGTTTGGTCGAGGATGAGTTCCACCGGCCTCATCAGCGCGGACCGTCCGCGCCGCGTCGCCGTCATCGGCGGCAGCCGTATCCCCTTCGCACGCTCGGACGGCCCCTACGCCACCTGTTCGAACCAGGACATGCTCACCGCGGCCCTCGACGGTTTGGTGGAGCGCCACGGGCTGCACGGCGCGCATGCGGTCGACGAGTTCGTCGCGGGCGCCGTCCTCAAGCACAGCCGCGACTTCAACCTCGCCCGCGAGACCGTCCTCGGCTCCGCGCTCGACTCGCGCACCCCCGCTTACGACATCCAACAGGCCTGCGGCACCGGCCTCCAGGCCGTCGTCGCCGTCGCCAACAAGATCGCCCTCGGCCAGACCGAGGCGGGCATCGCAGGCGGCGCCGACACCGCCAGCGACGCCCCGCTCGGCGTGAACGACCAGCTGCGGCGCCTCCTGCTCGCCACGCGGCGCGCGAAGACGCTCAAGGAGCGGGCCCGCGTACTCGCCCGGATCCGGTCCCGCCACCTGGTGCCGGACATCCCGCGCAACGCCGAGCCGCGCACAGGACTGTCCATGGGCGAGCACGCCGCCCGTACCGCGCGCGCGTGGGGCATCGGCCGCCACGAGCAGGACGTCCTCGCCGCCACCAGCCACCAGCGGCTGGCCACCGCCTACGACACCGGTCTGCTCCACGACCTCGTCGTGCCCTACAACGGGCTCGCCAGGGACCAGAACCTGCGCCCCGGCACGACGCCGGAGAAACTCGCCGCGCTGGCACCCGTGTTCGGGCGGGACGCAGGGCAGGACACGGCGAGCGGCGCGGCCGAGGCGACCATGACGGCGGGCAACTCCACGCCGCTGACCGACGGCGCCGCCACCGTGCTCCTGGCGAGCGAGGAGTGGGCGGCCGAGCGCGGACTGCGCCCGCTCGCCTACCTGTCCGCCTACGAGACGGCCGCCGTCGACTTCGTCGACGGCCAAGACGCCTGCGACGGACTGCTGATGGCGCCCGCCGTCGCCGTCCCCCGCATGCTGGAGCGGCTCGGCCTCGGCATCGAGGACTTCGAACTGGTCGAGATGCACGAGGCGTTCGCCTCCCAGGTCCTGGCCACCCTCGCCGCCTGGGAGAAGGCCGGGCTGGCGCCCGTCGACCGGGAACGGCTCAACGTCGCCGGCTCCTCGCTGGCCACCGGGCACCCGTTCGCGGCGACCGGGGCGCGGCTCGTGGCGACCGGCGCCGCGCTGCTCGCCCAGCGGGACGCCCCCGCCGGGGCGAAAGGGCTCATCTCCGTGTGTGCGGCCGGAGGGATGGGGGTGACCGCCGTACTGGAGCGCGCGTAGGCACTTTTCCCCGATCCCGCCCTTTCACCGTTTCCTCGGGGCCCCCCACGCTCCGGGAGTCGCTTCGCTCGTCCTCAAGCTTCCCCGGACCTCGTCCGGGAGGTGCCCCCAGACGGCTGAGGGGAGCCCTCCCTCAGCCTTCGGCCCGGAGGTGCCCCCAGGGGCTCGCGGACCGAGAGTCGGGCGGAGAGCCCTAGAGACAGTGACAGGGCGGGGCCGGGGATCTCACCCACCGACCACCAAGGAGCCGCACCATGCCGCAGCCGCCCACCCTCACGCCGCCGCGCACCACCGTGGAGGCCGACCGTGTCCGCGAGGTCTCGGTGCCGCCGCTGGCACCGCGGGTGACCACCGGCTCCCTCGCCGACATCCCGTTCACCAACGCCGCCGAGGCGCCCGAGCAGCCGGCGTTCAGCCGCAAGACCCCCGACGGATCCTGGCAGGCCACCTCGGCCCGCGACTTCGCCGCCGAGGTCCTGGCGATGGCCAAGGGGCTGATCGCGCTGGGCCTCCAGCCGGGCGAGCGGGTCGCCATCATGGCCCGTACGACCTACGAGTGGACGCTGACGGACTTCGCCGCGTGGGCTGCGGGCCTGATCACGGTGCCCGTGTACCCGACGTCGTCGGCCTCGCAGGCCCGGCACATCCTGCAGGACGCGCGGGCCCGCGCCTGCTTCGTGGAGGACGTGGAGCAGACGCGCCTGCTGAGCGCCGAACGCGGCAACCTGCCCGCGCTGGAGCACCTGTGGCAGTTCAGCTCGGGCGCGGTCTCCCACGTGGTGGACGCGGGGCGCCAGGTGCCCGACGCGCTGGTGGCCGAGCGCCGCGCCGACATGACCCCGCAGTCGGTGGCCACGCTGATCTACACCTCGGGCACCACGGGGCCCCCGAAGGGCTGTGTGCTCACGCACGGGAACTTCTTCGCCGAGGTGGACAACGCGATCGAGCTGCTGCATCCGGTCTTCAAATCGGTGACGTCGCAGGAGCCCTCGACGCTGCTGTTCCTGCCGCTGTCGCACGTGTTCGGCAGGATGGTGGCGATCGGCTGCCTGCGTGCGCGGGTGCGGCTCGGGCACGCGCCGAGCATCAAGACGGACGACCTGCTGGCCGACCTGGCCGGGTTCCGCCCGACGTTCCTGCTGGGCATCCCGTACGTGCTGGAGAAGGTCTACAACACCGGGCGGGCGACGGCGGAGAAGATGGGCCGGGCCTCCTCCTTCGACCGGGGGGCGCGGATCGCGCAGCGGTACGGGGAGGCGGTCGAGGCGCAGGAGCACGGGTTCGGCGGCGGTCCCGGGGTCGGGCTGCGGGCGGCGCGCGGGCTGTACGACGCGCTGATCTACCGGCGGATACGGGCCGCGCTCGGCGGGCGCTGCCGCTACGTCATCTGCGGCGGCTCCCCGCTGGGCCACCGGCTGGCCGCGTTCTTCGAGGGCGCGGGCGTGACGATCTACGAGGGCTACGGGCTGACCGAGACGACGGCGGCGACGACGGCCACACCACCGCTCAAACCGCGCCTCGGCACGGTCGGCTGGCCCGTACCCGGCACGTCGCTGCGGATCGCGGACGACGGTGAGGTGCTCATCAAGGGGGAGCACGTCTTCCGCGGCTACTGGGACGCGGAGTCCGAGAGCGCCGCCCCGCACGCGGACGCCGACGGCTGGATGCCCACCGGCGACCTGGGAGCGCTGGACTCGGAGGGGTACCTGAGCATCACGGGGCGGAAGAAGGACCTCATCATCACCTCGGGCGGCAAGAACGTGGCGCCCGCGCCGCTGGAGGACTGGCTGCGCGCCCACCCGCTGGTCAGCCAGTGCCTGGTGGTCGGCGACAACCGCCCGTACGTGGCGGCGCTGGTGACGCTGGAGCCCGACGGGCTCGCGCACTGGCAGCGGATGCACAAGAAGGAACACCTGTCGATGGCGGACCTGGTGGCCGACGAGGACCTGCTGCGCAACCTCCAGCAGGCGGTCGACGAGGCCAACTCGCAGGTCTCGCGCGCCGAGTCGATCCGCAGGTTCGTCGTGCTGCCGCGGGACTTCACGGAGGAGGGCGGACACCTGACGCCGTCGATGAAGCTGCGCCGGGCGGCCATCGTGCGGGACTACGCGCAGCGGATCGATCAGCTGTACGGCGGCTGAGGGGGCCGCGCCGGGTGCCGGAGGGCCGTGAGACGGGCCACCCGTCGGTCACCTGCCGGCGGGACGGCGGTACCGTGGCAGGAGTACCAGGGAGAACGAGTCGGGGGATCGGCTTGGTACGCGCCTCCCTCGTGTCGGGAGGAACGGGATGACGACCCCTCCGCAGCCGCCGAGCCAGCCCCCCGGCCCGCAGCCGCAGCAGCCGCAGCAACCCTCGCCCCCAGGCGGTTTCGGCCCGCCGCAGGGCGAGGGCTTCGGAGCGCCCCAAGGCGGCTACGGCCAGTCCGGTGGCGGCTTCGGCCAGTCCGGTGGTGACTTCGGCCAGTCCGCCGGCGGTTTCGGGCAGCCCGGATACCCGGGCTCCGCGGGGCCTGGGGGTCCTGGGGGCCCGGGTCCGCTCGGCCCGTACGGCGGTCCGCCGCCCGGGCCGCCGCCGAACCGCAGCAACAAGGTGGTCGCCCTCGTGGTGGGCGCTGTGCTCGTCGTGGCGCTCGCGGTCGCCGGGACGCTGCTGTTCGTCTCCGGCGATGACGGCGACAAGGGGGACAAGGCGAAGTCGGAGCACTCCGAGGCGCCCGCCGACGACACCGAACCGTCGAAGGACTCCGAGGAGCCGACGCCGAGCCCGACCGCATCGGAGACCGAGTACGAACTGGCGTTCCCCAAGACGCTGGACGGCGGTTCGTACAAGCTCAAGGACGACCTGAGCGACTCGGTCGACACCGGAAACCCGGGGGAGGAGGCCCACCTGGGCTCCTACGCCGACGCCGCCGGCACCTCGCGCCTGCTCTACGGCGCCGCCAGCGGCGAGGACTACGGCAACCCGGAGATGTCGAAGAACCAGATGATGGACGGCATGGAGTCCGGCTCGGCCATGGACGTGGCCGTCAAGCGCCGCGACTACACCCCCACGGGCTCCGACGACCCGCTGACCTGCGAGGTCCTGGTCAAGACGCAGCAGGGACGGAAGCTGACGATACCCGTGTGCGCCTGGAGCGACCCGGGAACCGCCGCCTACGTCGCCAAGGACAGCCTCGACACCTACTCGGTCGACCCCAAGGACGTGGACCTGCAGAAGTGGGCGGACCGCGTCGACGGCATCCGCGACGAGGTGCGGACACCGGCGGCCGATTGACCTGAACCTCGGTTGAGGTTGAAGACTTCTTCCCGTTCGGCCCCTCGCGAGGCAACCCGCGAGGGGCGCGGCCGCGATGCGCGGAGCGCGAGCATCCGCGAGCAACAGGGGAGTGGTCACGATGCGCGGTATCCAGCTGGAGCGGTTCGGCGGACCCGACGTCCTCCGAGCCGTCGACCTGCCCGAGCCGGTGGCAGGACCAGGCCAGGTCGTCATCGGCGTGGCCTACGCCGACGTGCTCTTCCTGGAGACCCAGGTGCGGCGCGGCGAGGCCTTCTTCACCCCGCCGCTGCCGTATGTGCCCGGCGGCGCGGTCGGCGGACGGATCACCGCCGTCGGCCAGGACGTGGAACCTGCCTGGCTGGGCAGGCAGGTCGTCGCCAAGACCGTCCCGCCCGCCGGCGCGGGGGCCGGCGGCGGATACGCCCAGCGCGCGCTCGCCCGCGTCGAGACGGTGAGCACCCTGCCGAACGGCGTGAGCCTGCGGGACGCCACGGCGCTGACCCACGACGGACCCACCGCCGTGCGCCTCTTCGACAACGCCGTCAGCGAGGGCGCCCTGCGGCCCGGCGCCTGGGTGCTCGTGCCGGCGGCCGCCGGTGGCCTCGGCTCCCTGCTGGTGCAGCTGGCACGGGCGGCGGGCGCGCGCGTGGTGGCCGCGGCGCGTGGCGAGCGGAAACTGGCGCTCGCCCGCGAGGAACTGGGCGCCCACGCGGCGGTCGACTACACAAAGGCCGGATGGACGGAGAAGGTGCGCGCCGTGGTCGGTGAGCGCGGCGTCGACGTCGTCTTCGACGGCGCGGGCGGCACCCTGGGCGGCGAGGCCTTCGAGCTGACCGCGCGCGGCGCCCTCTTCTCCGCGCACGGCGCACCCGGTGGCGGCTTCGCACAGCTCCCCCGGGAGGCGGCCGCCGCGCGCGGGGTGGCTCTCGCCGGTATCGAACAGGTCCAGCTCTCCGCCGGGCAGGCGAAACCGCTGCTGGACCGGGCGCTGTTCGAGACCGCCGGGGGGCGCCTCGCGCCCGTCGTCGGCCAGACGTTCCCGCTGGCGGACGCGGCGGGGGCGCACGCGGCGATCGAGGCCCGCGCGACCTTGGGCAAGACGCTGCTGACGGTGGAGTGAGCGGAGGTCGGGCCTGCGGCCGGGCCGCCGGGCGGCCTACGCGGGGCAGTCGTCCGGTGCGGGCTCGCCCGCGAAGCGGTCACCGAGCCAGGCGAGCGCCGGGGCGTTGCCCGCGACGGCCGTGCCCACGTGGTCGGAGCCGGGGAACGACCGGAAACCGACGGCGTTGCCCCTGGCGCACCAGCGGGCGCGCAGCCCCTGGCCCTGGGCGTACGGCACGACCTCGTCGGCCTCGCCGTGGTAGACGAAGGTGGGCGCGGCCGGGGCCCGCTTGCCGAGCGTGTCGGCGGCGAGCCTGACGCGCCAGTCCGGGCGCCGGAGCGGGTTCGTCACGGTCAGCTCGTCCATGCGGGTGCCGGCGGCCGCCTCGAGGATCTCGCTCGCGCAGGCGTCGCGGGCCCTCGCGGTCAGCCGCCGGCCCTTGTCGTTGAGGTACGTGCCCAGGTGCAGCCCGGGGAAGGCAGCGTCGTGGCCGATCGCCGACATCAGGACGAACCCGGCGTTGTCCCCGCCGTCACTGGCCTCGGCCACCTGAGTCAGATCGGCCGGCACGCCACCGCTGGCCGTGCCCCGCACGTCGAGCTCCGGCGCGTACCAGGCGGCGATCTCGGCGGCCTTCGCGCTGGCCTGCCCGCCCTGCGAGTAACCCATGATGCCGACAGGTGAGCGCGGGCCGACGCCGAGTCCCCGCGCCCCGGGCAGCCGCTGGGCGGCCCGCGCGGCGTCCAGTACGGCGGTGGCCTCGGCGCGGGCCACCGTGTAGGTGTGGTCCCCGGGGGTGCCGAGCCCCTCGTAGTCGGTGACGGCCACCGCGTAACCGCGCACGAGCGCCGCGTTGATGAGCGGCGCCTCGGTGGTCGTCCCGTCGGGGAAGCCGGACGAGGGCGCGCACTGGTCGCCCATGCCGACGGTCCCCACGGCGTACGTGACGAGGGGGCGTGTGCCGTCCCTGCCGTCGTGCGGCACGAGGACCGTGCCGGAGACCGCGTTGGGCCGGCCGTCCGCGCTGGTGGAGCGGTAGGTGATCTTCCAGGCGAAGGTGTCGGTGGGGACACCGGGCCAGGACTGGAAGCTGGTCGGCTCCGCGCTCAGCACGGAGCCGGGGCCGCCACCGCGCCCGGGCGAATCCGCCGCCCGGAACGCGGTCGCGGCGCCCTTCTCGGCTGTCCGTCCCGCCGTCTGTCCGGTTTCCGTCGCCGGTGCGGCGCCCGTCAGCGCCAGCGCGGCCAGCGCGCAGACCACCGCGCCCGCCGCGGTACGGCCACGACGCCGTGTCCCGCGCCGCGCGCCCCGCCCACCAGCCGACCCCGTACGGAACGACTCCATGGCCCACTCCCAACTCCGCGGTGCGCCGGAGTGTGAAGCCGGCTGACTCGACGGTACTGACGCGTCGGGAGTCCGCGCCACGGGGCGAAGGATGGATCGTCCGGAAATCGGCGGTGGAAGGGGCGCGCCGCCAGGAGACCGTCTCGGACGTGCGGTCCGCTCAGAAGGGGCGGTCGCCGACGACGGCGACGCGCTCCGCGACGCGGCGGTGCCCCATGTAGTCGAACAGCGCGTAGTGCTGGGTGGCGCGGTTGTCCCAGAAGGCGATGTCGCCGGGCTGCCAGGCGAACCGCACCTGGTACTCGGGCACGTGCGCCTGGCGCACCAGCTCGGCCAGCAGGCGGTCGCTCTCCGCGCGGTCCATGCCCACGATGTGCGTGGTGAACGAGGTGTTCACGAACAGCATCTTTCGCCCCGTCTCCGGGTGCGTGCGCACCACCGGGTGCTCGACCGGCGGGAACTCGTCCTGGAGCTCGGCCAGCCGCTCGGCGGAGGTGAAGCGCGCGAATCCCGGGATGAAGTCGTGCATCGCCGTCGCGCCGTCGATCCGCTCCTTCACCCGCGGCGACAGGTTGTCGTACGCGGCGGCCATGTCCGCCCACATGGTGTGGCCGCCGATCGGCGGCACCTCCCGCAGCTGGAGCACCGCGCCCATGGCGGGACGCTCGCGGAAGGTGACGTCCGTGTGCCAGACGTTCTCGTACGTCGGACGCGTCCCCGCGGTGTCGGCGGCCTTCTCGAAGCGGACGATCTCGTCGCTGGAGCCGCGCGCCAGCAGCGGGTTGGTCTCCAGCTCGCCCCAGTGGCGGGCGAAGGCGGCCTGCTGCTCGGGCGCCAGGTTCGCGCCGCGGAAGAAGATGACCTTCCACTCCAGCAGCGCCCGGTTCAGCTCCTCGCGCAGCGCCGGGCTCAGCGGCCGCGTCAGGTCGGCGCCGCGGATCTCCGCGCCGATGACCCGCGTCTGCGGAACGACCTCGATCAGCTCGTACGGGCGCTCCTGCCAGCCCTCGGGGTAGGGCCGCAGGGTGCGCACGCCCTCGTAGAGGCCGCCCTCGGGAACGCGGGCGTCACGCAGAGTAGTGGGAGTGGACGGAGCAGTGCCGGGCGTGGTGATGCTCATGAAAGGGTCCTCCAGAAGGATCCGGTCGGGGTGAAAGCGCCGCGGGCGGACATCGCCGCGTGGGCGGACATCGCCGCGCGGGCGGGCTGGTGCCGTGGCTCCGTGACTCACTCACGGAGTCGCGCTCCAGCTAGAGACCGGATCGCTCGCACCCACGCCGCCACGGGACGCCGAGGCGTCCGAGCGGGGAAGAGGAGTGCGCGACCATGGAGGTCATTCTGGGAGTGGCGCCCCCGGAACGTCAACACGGCCTCTCGCCCGTCACCTTCCAGGGGCCCTGGTCGGAGGGGGCGGAAGGGGCGGGAGGGGGACGGCGGGGAGCTGTCGCGTCCCCTCCGACCCCCTCCGGCGCGGCAGTCGCCGCTCCGACGCGTCAGGCGGCGCGCGGTACCGGGCCGATGGCGCGCCCCGCCCACGCGGGGGGCTCCTCCAGCAGAGCGGTGAGCCGCTCGCGCACCGGCTCGGGGAACGGAGCGCTGCCCTGAGCGCCGACGTGCAGCGCGAACAGCTCGATGGTGGCGACCGCTTCTGCGCCTTCGTCCTGCCCCGCCGGGTCCTGCCCTTCCTCCCGGCCGTCGGCCGCCTCACCCGCGTACATCTCGTGGGCGAAGCGCAGCTTCTTGCCGTCCACGCCGAGGATCCGCGTCCGCACGGCGAGCGGGGTGCCCTCCGGTACCTCCTTCAGGTACCGCACGTGCGCCTCGACCGTGTAGAGCGAACAACCGGAACTCTCCCGGTACGCCGGGTCCAGGCCGACGGCGTCCATCATCGTGTCCGTCGCGTGACCGAACACCAGGACGTAGAAGGCCTCGCTCATGTGGCCGTTGTAGTCGATCCACTCCGCGCGTACCGTCTGGCGGAACAGCGGCAGCGACCCGCCCGTCATTCCGCTCCGCCCTTTCCGGCCTTCGGCAGCCGGCCGGTCGCGCGCAGCACGTCGATGACACCCTGGTCCCGCTCGGCGACCAGGTCCGCGATCGTGCGGCCTTCCGCCGCCTCGTCGCAGCCGTCCACCATCGCGTCCCGCAGCGCCCCATCCAGCTCCGGCGCCTCCAGGCGGGTCCACGGCGACTTCAGGGAAGGCCCGAAGTGGTCGAGCATGTGGCCCATTCCGCCCTCGCCGCCCGCGAGCGCGAAGGTCAGGCAGGGCCCCATGAACGCCCAGCGCAGCCCGGGCCCCTCGGTGATGGAGTCGTCGATCTCCTTCACCGTGGCCTCGCCGTTGGCCACCATGTGCAGCGCCTCCCGCCACAGCGCCTCCTGGAGGCGGTTGGCGATGAAGCCGGGGACCTCGCGGTCCATCGTGATCACCGACTTGCCCGCCACCTCGTAGAACCGCGAGGCCCACGCGACGGCCTCGCCCGCGGTGCGCTCGCCGCCCACCACCTCCACCAGCGGGATCAGGTACGGCGGGTTGAACGGGTGCCCGACCAGCAGCCGGCTCGGGTCGGCCGCCTCGGTCTGCATGTCCGTCATGGGGTAGCCCGACGTCGAGGAGGCGATGACGACGCCCGAGGGGGTCGCCGCGTCGAGCTGGGCGAGCAGGTCGCGCTTGAGGTCCAGCTTCTCCGGTGCGCTCTCCTGGACGAACTGCGCCTCGGCGCACGCCTCTTCGAGCGTGCCGGCGATCGTCAGCCGGTCGCGGGACGCGCCCTCGGCCAGCCCGAGCTGGGTCAGTGCGGGCCAGGCGGCGTCCACCAGGCGGCGCAGCTTCTCCGGCGCGTCGGGCGCCGGGTCCCACGCGGTCACGTCGTAGCCGCGCGCCAGGAAGTGGGCGACCCAGCCGCCGCCGATGACACCCGCGCCGATGCAGGTGACCTTGGTGACGTCGGTGGGCTCCGTGGGAGGAATGGTCATGGGGTGGTGCTCCTGAGGTGGGAGGGGTGGGGGAGAGGGCGAGTCGGCGTCACGCGCGGGGCTTGAGCCTGAGCTGCTCGCGCGCCTCGTCGGGCGAGGCCACCCGCGCCCCGAGCGACTCGGTGATCTGCACGGCACGCTCGACGAGCTGCGCGTTCGTCGCCTTCACGCCCCGCGACAGGTACAGGTTGTCCTCCAGGCCGACCCGCACGTTGCCGCCGAGCAGAATCGACTGCGCCACCCACGGCATCTGCATGCGGCCCAGCGCGAAGGACGCCCACTGCGCGCCGGACGGCAGGAAGTTGACCATCGACTGGAGCACGCCCGGGTCCGCGGGCGCGCCCCACGGGATGCCCATGCACAGCTGGAAGAGGGTCGGCTCATCGAGCAGCCCCTCGTCGAGCAGCTGCTTGGCGAACCACAGCTGCCCGGTGTCGAAGATCTCCAATTCGGGCCGTACGCCCAGCTCCTGGATGCGGCGCGCGCCCTTGCGCAGCATCTCGGTGGTCGAGATGTAGAGCTGGTCGCCGAAGTTGAGAGAGCCGCAGTCCAGGGTGCAGATGTCGGGCAGCAGGTCCTCGACGTGGGGCAGCCGGTCGAGACCGCCCACCAGGTCGGTGCCGTCCAGCGCGCCCTTCTCCAGCGGCTGGTCGGCGTCGAGCACGAGGTCGCCGCCCATGCCGGCCGTCAGGTTGATGACGACGTCCGTACCCGTCTCCTTGATCCGCTCCAGCACCTCGCGGTAGAGGTGCCGCTCCCGGGAGGGCTTGCCCGTCTCGGGGTCGCGGACGTGGATGTGCACGACGGCCGCGCCGGCCTCGGCCGCCTCCACGGCCGAGGTGGCTATCTGCTCCGGGGTGACCGGCACGTGCGGGCTGCGCCCGACGGTGTCACCGGCGCCGGTGAGCGCCGCGGTGATGATGACGTTCTCGGTGATGGACATGGCGATACCTCCGTAGGGACGGTTGAGGACCGTATGGACGGTTCGGGACCGTGTGGACGGTTGGGGGTGGGGGCGAATGTGTCGAAAGGGGTGCCGACAGGCGCGTCTCAGAGCGCGGCGGGACTCTCGTCGGCCTCGGGCCCGGCCTCAGGCTCGGCCTCGGACAGCAGCTCGGTGCGGACGTGGGCGAGCAGCGCCGCGTACATGTCGTCGGGGCCGGTGTCGGGGCGGGCGCCCGCACCCGCGGTGTCCTCCGCGCCTGCGGTGTCCTCCGCGCCCGCGGTGTCCTCCGCGCCTGCGGCGCTGGCCAGGACCTGCGAGGCGAGGCCGTCGATGAGCGCGGTCAGGCGCAGGGCGCTGAACTCGGGATCCACGTCCCGGAAGACGCCCTGGGCGATGCCGCGCCGGATGACGTCGGCGACGGTGGTGCGCCACTGGCGGTAGTAGTCCACGTGCAGCCGGCCGATCGCGGTCGACCGCGCCGCCTCCGCCCACAGGTCCAGCCACACCAGCCACTGCCTGCGCTGCTGAGCGCTGCGCGGCGTCTGCAACGCGAGGAGTTCGCGCAACTCGACCGCGGCGTTTCCCGCACCCGCGTTCCCGGCCCCCGCTTCGGCGATGCGCGTCGCACGGCTGGCGGTGTCCTCGTCCATGCACCACCGCACGGCCGCCTCCAGCAGCTCCGCGCGGCCGGGAAAGTGGTAGTGGATCGCGGCGGTGCTCGCGCCGCAGGCCGCCGCGATGTCGGCCACCCGCACGGCGTGGAACCCGTGCTCGGCGATCAACCGCACCGTCTCCCGCACGATCTGCAACGGGCGCCCCGCGGAGGGGAGTAGGGGCTCCCTCGACGTGACGGAAGACGGTGCGGTGGCTGGAGCGGTGGTGACCGCCTCCGGTGAGGCGGTCACCGTGCCGGTGGAGGCCGCCGCCTCGCTGGGGGAGGCTGCCGCCGCGCCTGCGGAGGCCGCCTCCCCTCCGACGGAGGTCGCGTTCGCGCCCGCGGAGCCGAGCAGCCACCCGGCGTCCACCTCACCCGCGTCGGCGATACGGGCGAGCTCCGCGACGGTGAACCGGCGCGTGCCACTGAGCGCGCGCGACAGCTTGGACGGGTCCATGACGACCCGCCGGGCGAACTCCCGCTGGGTGCACCCGGCAGCCTCGACGACCTTCCGGACCCGCTCGGCGACCTCGCCCGCGCTGTCCTCGATCCTGTCGCCCGCTGTGTGCCGCATGCCGACCACCGTAGGGATGCATTGAGATAACCGCAACGGTGGAGGGTGTGCTATGCCCCGTTATGGCAGACTAGGCACCAGTAAATCCGAGGCGTTGCGCTCCTGACTGATGCGTTAGTCAGTTGCCGCAACGCCTGTGTGGCGAGCACGGGAGCCGGTCTCAGGCGCGCGCTCGTGAGGCCGTGCGAGGGCTCACGGAACCCGCACGGGCACCGGATTGTCCGGATGATCGAGCCATACCCGTTGACCGAGCGGCGTGACGGTCAGCCCGAACCGCTCGAACCGCGGACCGCCATGCTCGCGCCACCAGGCCATGACCTCCTCGGCCTCGTCCCACAGCCTGCGTGGGCCGTGTTGCACGACGTCGTACGCGCTTCGGCCGTGCTCGTAGTCGGCGGTCGCCCACGACGTGACGCCCATGTCCAACAGCCATAGCCGGTAGGCGCCACGAGACCCCCACGACACCCGGCAGAACACGTCAGGCAGCTGGATGCCGAGCGTGAACATGTGGTGCCAGCCACCCAGGGCGTCGGGGGACAGGAACGAGGTGCGCCGCACCCCGCCGGCCGGCCACTGGCCGGTGTCCGGATACGCACTCGTCGGCGGGAAGGCGTTGCGCTGGTCGCGTAGGCGCATGAAAGCGGACGCTCTCACGAAGGTCCCGGACGCGGCACCGTCCTCGCCGACCCTCAGCCGTGCGACAGCCTGCCCGCCGTACGCCGGTCCCCACGGAGCGACGACGAGCCCACCCGGTCGGCACTGCTCGATCCACGAGCGGGGGACATGGCTGACCCCGCACGTCGCGATGACCCGGTCGTACGGGGCCCCGGGCTCGTGGCCTTCGACACCGTCGCCGACGACGGACAGCGGTGTGAGACCCAGGTCACCGAAGCGGCGCTGTGCCTCCGCTGCGACGGCTGGGTCGACCTCGACGGTCACCACGTTCTCGGCCCCCAGTCGGTGCGCGAGCAGCGCGGCGTTCCAGCCCGTGCCTGTGCCGACCTCCAGTACCCGGTTTCCGGGCTCCACAGCCAGGGCGTCGAGCATCGCGAACACCATTGTCGGCATGGAGTTGGACGAGGTCGGGGAACGGCCCTTCTCGGCACGCGCGTGCGCGCCATCGTCCCAATGCGTCGTGAGAGGAATGTCGCTGTACACCTTCTCCCACCACTGCTCCGGGGCCGTATCCCGGTCGACCAACGCACCTTGGCGGTTACCGCCTGCTGTCCCCGGCCACAGCAGGCCGGGGACGAAGACGTGCCGGGGGACCGCCCTGTACGCGGGCAGCCAATCAGGTGTCAGCGCACCTTTTCCCAGCAGCTCGGAGGCCAGCCCTTCAGGTCCGGGCTCCTGCGGGTTCCGCGCGACCACGTCAGTCACTCGCCGTCCGCAGGGCCCTGCCCGTCCGAGGTGTTGCCGCCCTCGTCCGAGCCGCCGCCACCGTGCTTGTTTCCCGAGTCGCTGTCGTCTTGCGGGTTGCCACCACCCTGAGCCCGCAAGGGCCTGAGTACGGATTCCATCGCCTGCCTCCTGGACGATTGCCGGGCTCCACCTCGCATACGACTCAACACCCGCACGAGGCAGCGATACCAGCGACTTGCACGGTCTTGCACGGCGTTTCCCGAGCAGGCGTAAGCGACTACATCGACAGACGAAAGGGGATGCATGTGCAGGCGGAGGGACGTGGTTCGGCCCAGGGAGAGCGAGATGACGCTACGGTTCGTAGGGATCGACCCGGACACAGACGAAGACCACTGCCCCACGATCTGGGTGGACGGTGACTGTGGAGAGATGGTCATTCAGGGATGGAAGGCAGGCACGGAGCTGAGAACCGCCTGTGAGTCGAACACTCCGGCTCGTGGGCCGATCCCTGGAAGCGAGGAAGTCGTCAGGATCCCGGCCCGTATGGTGCCGGTGCTCAGGAAAGCGTGCGATGCAATCGAGAATTCCGCCGTTCGATGAGCTGCTGGGGAGGTGCCGTAGCTCCGCTGTACACCTCGAAATGCGCGACAGCTACGGAACCAACCCGCGCCTGGAGTCCTGGAAGAGAGGCCGGCGGACGAACTGGGGGGACCGGTCGTCATGGTGGCGTCCTTTCCATGACGCGATCGCGGATGCCGTGGGCCGTGGTGTCTCCGTCAGGCGGGCGCGAGTCGTCTCGGAACCAGTGAGCGACTACATACGGTGGGAGCACTACGCCACCGAGGGCAACGTGATCGCCGGGGAAGAAGTGCGCTGGCTGCCCCGCAGCCGCTCTACGGACCTGTTGCTGCCAGGAAACGATTTCTGGCTCTTCGACGGAGGTCTCCTGCGCATCCATCACTTCGCGGGGGACGGAAGTCTCGTCGAGGACGAGATGCGGCAGGAAGGTGCGCTGGTCAGGCAGTGCGCATCGGCTTTCGAGGCCGTATGGCAACGTGCGGTACCGCACGAACAGTACGCGATCTGACCGTCTCACCCGGGTACCTGTCCATGCCTTCGTCGCCCTCCTCCCGCGCTCAAGCCGCGAGAGAAGCCGTGGCCGCTCGTTTGCGGCAAGTGCGCCTGGAGGCCGGTCTGACCGGCCGCGAGCTGGCGCGGCGCTGCCGCTGGAGTGAATCCAAGTCCTCCCGGTCGAGGAGAGTGTTCTTCGCTACCGCGTGGGCAGCTCCGAGGTGATGGCTGCCCAGCTCGGTCACCTGCTCTCCGTCATGAGCCTTCCGTCTGTCTCGCTGGGAGTCATCCCCTTCGGCGCGCCTCGTCTCGTTTGGCCCCTCGAAACGTTCACGGTCTTCGACTGTGAACGTGTGCATGTCGAAACGCTCTCGGCAGCGATCAAGGAGACGCAGCCCAGCGACGTGGCCCTGTATCTCAGAGCGTTCCGTGCACTCAGAAGCACAGCGGTCCACGGCGCACGGGCTCGCGACCTCATCACCTCTGCGGTCGACTTGCTGAGCGCGGAGTCGACCTGAGTCGTAGACCGCTTCGGCGTCGGTCGCGGAGGCTCGGTCGGGCGCCCCCGACCGAGCCGTTCGCTCAGCTACTGGCCGCAGCGCGGGAAGGAACGGGGGTGCCCAAACCCTCGTCGCGCAGGGCCGCGACAAAGGAGCCCCACGTGGTGGGCTCGAAGGTGAGGCAAGGGTCGTCCGGTGTTTTGCTGTCGCGGACGGGGATGAGGGTGGGGGGGGGTTGTCGGCCACCTCTACGCACTGGCCGCCGTCCTGGTTGCTGTACGAACTCTTGCGCCATGTGGCGGTGCTCAGGTCGGTCATGCGGGTTCTCCGTGCCGGAGGGCGCTGATGAACGAGGTCCAGGTGGCCGGTGGGAACGTGAGGACGGGCCCGTGCGGCGTCTTGCTGTCGCGGACGGGGACGAGGGTGGCCACGTTGTCGGCCACCTCGATGCAGGCGCCGCCGTCCTGGTTGCTGTACGAACTCTTGCGCCACGCTGCGGTGCTCAGGTCGGTTATGCGCACTGCGCTTCCTCCAGCATTCGCTCGATGAACTCCCGGGACTCGGCGGGGGACATGGCGCGGTCACGCACGGCGTCGTAACCGAGCTGCAGTCGCTCCACGGCGGCTGTTGCCTCCACGAGATCACCGGAGTAACCGGTCTCAACCCAGGCAACCGTACGGCCGTCCGTCGTGCGGAGGAACATGGTGTCCGTGTTGGTCAGTGCGTGCAGGCCGTCGCTGTCTCGTACCACGTGCAGTACGACGTTGCGCCGTTCGCCCATCTCTACCAGGTGCCGGAGCTGTTGGTGCCAGGCCTGGGGCTCCTCCAGCGGGGTGCGTAGTGCTGCCTCCGAGAGGATCGCGCGGAATCTCGGCGCGCCTTCCCGGTCCAGCAGTGTTTGTCGCCCCATGCGCGCCTCCACTTGCCGGGTCAGCTCGGTGCCGGTCAGGCCGCCTGCGGCCAGCAAGGTCCGTGCGTACGCGGGCGTCTGCAACAGGCCGTGAAAGTTGCTCACCGCGTAGTGCCACAGGCTGATGGCCTCGGCCTCCAAGCTCATGTAGCGGCGATAGCGTTCGCGGAACTGCGAAGGGTCCGCGAGGGCGAGTTCCCAGAGGGTGAGGAGGAGGTCGGAGGTTCCGTAGTGCTGGTCGAGGGCTTCGACCACTTCGGGGCCGCCGAGGGTCTCCCCGCTCTCCATCTTGCCGAACAGCGACCAGTCCCAGCCGAGGACTTCGCCGAGCCGGCGCAGGCTCTCACCGCTGCCTGCCCGCAGTAACCGCAGCTCCTCCGCGAATCGTTTCCTGGGCTCCTGGCTCCTGCCCGTGACCACTCTTCTCTGCGGCATGCCGCGCTCCTTCGTGGAAGGTGTGGAACTACCGGCCCGCGGGCGGGAAAGACAGCGCGGCGGCGGCTTATGTCCTCTGTCCCCGTTCCATGCTCGCCCTGGCGGGAGCTTCGACGTTAGTGCAATCCCACTCAAGAAGGGCGAAGTTGGCGGAATTCCTCATACCGCATAGTGCGCGGACAACGCCGTGACGGCCTCGGTCATCGCGGCGCGTAGGGCGGGTGGGCCCAGGACCTCGGCTTCGGGGCCCAGGCTGAGGAGGTCGGAGACGGCGACGGGCTGGGACTCGACGTCGAGGTCGGTCTCGATCCAGCCGGCCGCGTCGGGTGGGCCCGCTTGGTAGAGGGCGCGGACGCCCGCCGTGCCGAACTTGGCGGGGAGCAGCCGCTGGGCCCGCGGGGAGAGGCGGACGCGGGCGACGTCCTGGCGCAGCAGGGATTCCAGGCGGCGGGCGGAGTCGGCCCAGTAGGCGGGCAGGTCGAAGCCGGTGGGGCGGTCGAACGTCTCGTCGCCGGGGACGATGTCGGCGAAGCGGGAGATCCGGTAGGTGCGCACGGCACCGTCGGCCTCGGCGACGGCGTACCAGATGCCACCCTTCAGCACGACGCCCAGCGGCCGCAGCTCGCGCCGCACCTCGCCGCGCCAGCGCTGGTAGCGCACCCGCAGCACCCGCTGTTCCCACACCGCGCGGGCGACCTGCGGCAGGTACGGCACCGGGTCGGCGTCCCGGAACCAGCCGGGTGCGTCGAGGTGGAAGCGGTCCTGGATGCGCCGGGAGTGCTCGGCGAGCGCGGTGGGCAGTGCGGCCCGGACCTTGAGCTGGGCGGTGGTCAGAACGGCGCCGATGCCCAGTTCCTCGGCGGCCCCTGGAAGTCCTGACAGGAACAGGGAGCCCGCTTCGGTGTCGGTCAGTCCGGTCAGCCGGGTGCGGTAGCCGTCCATGAGGCGGTAGCCGCCGGCCGGGCCGCGGTCGGCGTAGACGGGGATGCCGGCGGCGCTGAGCGCGTCGACGTCGCGGTAGACGGTGCGGACGGAGACGTCGAGTTCGGTGGCGAGTTCGGGTGCCGTCATCCGGCCGCGGTTCTGGAGGAGCAGGAGCAGCGAGAGGAGCCGGTCGGCGCGCATGGCGCCATTGTCTCCGGTACCTGACATGAGGTGTCAGGTACCGGCGACAGGATGCGGTCAGGCCGTAGGTCCTTCAGGCCGTTCAGGCCGCCACCGCACTGCGAAAGGGCATCTCATGGGTTCGCGTACCACCTCCGCCACGTTCACCCCCGTCTCCTGGGACGAGAAGGAGGTGCGGGCCACGGGGGGACCCCGGCTGGCCCGCGCCTCCGTCGTCAACGACTACGCGGGGGGTATCGAGGCCGGCGGCAGCGCCTGCGAGTACGCGCTGGTGTACGTGACGGAGAAGACCGGTGTCTTCTCCGGGATGGAGCTGCTGACGGGGGCGGTCGACGGCCGGGAGGGCACGTTCGTCATCCGGCAGTCCGGCACCTTCGACGAGGACGGCACCATCCGCTGCACCTTCGACGTCGCCCCCGGCTCAGCCACCGGCGCGCTCACCGGTTTGACCGGTGACGGTTCCTACGAGGTCCGCCACGGCGAGGAGAAGGTCGCGGTGACCTTCACCTACACCGTGGACTGACCTCTCTCACACAAGACCGGGTCCCGCCGCGACGCGGCGGGGCCCGGTCTCCACGTCACACCGCCGTGGTCGCCTGCGGTTGCGGCGACGCGGCCGGCGCCTCCTTCGTGCCGCCCTGTTCCTCCGGCATCTTGAGGAACAGGGTCAGCACGAGGGCGACCAGGTAGAGGGCGAGGAAGACGATGGTCACGCCGCCGGCGCCGACGAGGGGGAGGAAGAGGGAGGCGATGGCGGGGCCGACGAAGGTGGCGCCGCCCGCGCCCAGGTTGAGGAGGGCCATGGCGCCGCCCTTGTTCTCGGGGGCCATGTTGGGGATGAGCGCGGAGATCGGCACGAAGCCGGCCAGCGTGGCGCCGTAGAGCATGCCGGCCAGGACGGCGACCCAGTAGTAGTCGGGGCCGAGCCAGGTGGGCACGAAGTAGAGGACGGTGACGCTGATGGCGCAGCCGAGCGCGCCGAATCCGGCGATGGTGGTCCGCCAGCCGATCTTGTCGGAGAGGGCGCCGAAGATGAGGTTGAAGAAGATGTTGGTGCCGTAGATGATCGCCAGCAGCTGGAGCCACTTGTCGGTGCCGAAGCCGACGTCGTCGGAGAAGATGCGCGGCAGGTAGACGAGCATGCCGAACTCGGGTGCGGTGTTGATGACCCGCACCAGGCAGCCGACCAGGACGCGCGGGTGCGTCCACACGATGGAGACGCTGTTGTAGAGGGACTGGCCCGTGGTGACGCCGGGCTCGGCCAGCCGTTCGCCGCCGCCCCGCTTCTTGGCGCCGACCAGCGCGATCGCGCCGCCGATCAGGATGAGGCCGAGCGCGGTCCACAGGGTGCCCATCTCGCCGATCTGCGGGATGGTGAAGCTGGACCACAGGGAGCCGAGGGTGGGCAGGCCGCCGGTGAAGGCGAAGTAGAACCAGCCGACGGCGGTGCCCAGCCGGGCCTTGGGTGCGCTGCCGGTGATCCACACCAGGAAGCCGAAGGCGAACAGCGGGTAGCCGAAGCCGCGGATGCCGTAGAAGAGCAGCATCAGCGGGAAGTTCTCGGTGCCGAGCGCGAAGAGCAGGTAGAGGGCGTCGAAGACGGCCCAGATGCCCAGGCCGACCCACATGACCTTGCGCGGGCCCCACACCTGGGAGAGCGCGCCGGAGAACCAGGACGCCAGCATCACGGCGACGCCGTAGACGGTGATGACGTAGCCGGCCTTCACGTCGGTGCCGGCGCCGTGGTCGGCCATGTACGGGGCGATGAAGCCGCTCTCGACGCCGTCGCCGATCATGAACAGCAGGACGCCGATGTACCCGAGTACCAGGGGTTTGGGCAGCCCTATGCGATCGAGCAGCCCCCTGTCGGGCACACGCGTCGCTGCATCCGTCATCGGGGGCCTCCGCTCTGAGGTAACCAGTTGGTGCACCGCAGATCCTCAGCCCGACCGCGAGAAATATCAAGAGGAGTGTTAAAGGTAACGGAATCTTTTGTTACCTCGTTGCCTTCGTTACGTCGTCTACGTCGTTACCACGCGTACGTCGGTCAGCTTCCGCATCTCGGCCACCGGCTCGTCGTCGACGGGGCCCGTCAGTACGACGTGGTCGAAGGTGTCCACCGGGTCGAGCCGGTGCAGCGCGCTCCGGCCGACCTTGCTGTGGTCCATCAGCAGCACGCTCACCGAGCCCGCGAGGCGCATCGCCCGCTTGAGCGCGACGATCTCCTGTTCCTGGTGGTAGGTCATCGTGCCGGTCATGGCTGAGGTGGAGACCAGGGTCAGGTCGACGGAGAAGCTCTTGATCATCTCCAGTGCGGAGAGCCCGATCCAGGAGTCGTGGGTGCGCGAGTACTCGCCGCCGATGCCGATCAGCCTGATGTCGTCGGCGGCCCGCAGCTCCTCGGTGATCAGCCGGTAGTTGGTGACCACCGTCAGCGGCCCGACCTGCGGCAGCAGCTTGGCCAGCGCCAGCGCGGTGGTCGAGTCGTCCAGCATCAGCGACATGCCGGGGGTGACCAGGTCGAGCGCGGCCTGGGCCAGCGCGTCCTTCTCGCCGGTGTGCGCGTGCAGCCGAAAGTCGGAGCTGGACTCGAAGACGGTGGAGGGCTGGGCCGAGACGCCGCCGTGGTACTTGCGCAGGATGCCGCGGTCGGCGAGCTCGGCGATATCGCGGTGCACCGTCATCACGCTGACGCCGGTCAGCTCGGTCAGCTCCGCCACCGAGGCGTCGCCCTTGGCCAGCACGTGGTCGACGATCTGCTGCTGACGCTGTTGGCGCGAGGCGCGCGCTGCTCCGTGGGCGGTCATACGGACCATCCTGCACCCGGCCCCGCGCCCGTCGGCCTCCGGACCGCTCCGCGCCTCACATCCGCTCTGGGACGCGTATCAGGTCACAAGTGACAGATAACAAAACCGGTGTTAATTTGCTGGGAGCCGAATGTGAGGAGTTCCGGCCGTGGCCGATGCAGTGGTATTTGACATGGACGGAGTGCTCGTCGAGAGCGAGCATCTCTGGGAGCGGCTGTGGAGCGCGTTCGCCGCCGAACGCGGCAGGCAGTGGGGCCCGGAGCAGACCAAGAGCTGCCAGGGCATGAGCGCCCCCGAGTGGGCCGCCTTCCTCACCGACTTCGCCGGCGGGGGCGACAGCGTCGCCGAAACCGAGCGCTCCGTCGTGGACGGCATGATCAAGGCGCTGGAGGACGGCGAGATCGAGCTGCTGACCGGCGCCCGCGAAATGATCACCGACGCCGCGGCCCTCGGCCCCATCGCGCTCGCCTCGTCCGCGCCGCGCCGTGTCATCGACGCCGTGCTGACCCACCACGGGGTCGACCACCACTTCAAGGCGACCGTCTCCAGCGCCGAGGTCCCGCGCGGCAAGCCCAGCCCTGACGTCTACCTCGCGGCAGCCGACAAGCTCGGCGTCCCCGCCACCGACTGCCTGGCGGTCGAGGACTCCAGCAACGGGCTGCGCGCCGCCGCCGCTGCCGGCATGACCGTCGTCGCCATCCCCAACCCCGGCTACCCACCGGCCGAGGACGCGCTGGCGGGCGCCGCCTACTGTGCGACAGACCACGACGCCGTACGCCGCTACCTGCTGGGCAAGCTCAAGGAAAAGGAAGGTGACCGGGCATGACGGACCCCAAGCCCGCCGCGGGCGCGACCGCCGCCGGCGCGACGACGGTTCTCGCCTCCGGCGACCACTTCATCGCCCCGCAGCTGTTCGTCGACGCGCTCAGGGCCGCGGCACCCGGCGCTGAGCTGGCCTTCCGCACCCAGACCACCCCGTGGCCGCACACGCCCTTCGGGCCCGTCGGCAACGTCAAGGAGGCGTCCGGCACCGAGGACGAACTGCTCGAAGCCCTCGGCGACGCCGAGATCGCCCTCGTGCAGATGGCGCCCTTCACCGACCGCGTCATCCGCGAGGCGGCGAACCTGAAGCTGATCGCGGTCGCCCGCGGCGGCCCCGTCAACGTCGACGTCGAGGCCGCCACCCGCGCCGGCATCCCCGTCACCTTCACCCCGGGCCGCAACGCCGCCGCCGCGGCCGAGTTCGCCCTCGGCCTGATGCTGGCCGCGCTGCGCCGCATCCCCGCCTCCGACGCCGAGCTGAAGAAGGGCACCTGGCGCGGCGACTACTACGCCATCGAGAACGCCGGCATCGAACTCGACGGCACCACCGTCGGCCTCGTCGGCTACGGCGCCATCGGGTCCATCGTCGCCCGCGTGCTGCGCGCCTTCGGCTCCCGCGTCCTGGTCGCCGACCCCTACACCGACCCGGCCAAGGCGGCCGCCGACGGCGTCGAACTGGTCGCCCTCGACGACCTGCTGCGCCGCAGCTCCGTCGTCAGCCTGCACGCCCGCGTCACCCCCGAGACGCGGCACATGCTGCACGCCGACAACCTCAAGCTGCTGCCCAAGGGCGCCGTGCTCGTCAACTCCGCACGCGGCGAACTCATGGACTACGCGCCGCTGCCCGCGCTGCTGGAGTCGGGACACCTGGGCGCGCTCGCGCTCGACGTGTACGACGTCGAACCGCCGCCCGCGAACTGGCCGCTGCACGCGGCGCCGAACGTCATCACCACCCCGCACCTGGCCGGCGCCACCCGGCAGACCGCCGACCGCGCCGCCGCCATCACCGCGGCACAGGCCGCCGCCCACCTGCGCGGCGAACGCCCCGAGTACGTCGTCAACCCGCAGACCCTCGACGGAGGACGGTAGCCATGATCGTCGGGGTCGACGTCGGTACCTCGGTCACCAAGGCCCAGCTCGTCGCGCGCGACGGGCGCACAGGCCCCGCGCACGAGGCCCGCAGCACCCTCTACACGCTGCCGGGCAACCGCGTCGAGCAGGACATGGACGAGGTCATCGGCACGGTCGTCACCGTCGTGCGGGCCGCCGTCGCCGACGCCGCACAGTTCGCCCCCGACGAGCCGGTCGAAGCCCTCGCCCTCACCGGCCAGGGCGACGGCCTGTGGCTGCGCGACGCGCGCGGCCGCCCCGTCGGCCGCGCGCTGTCCTGGATGGACGGCCGCGCCGCTCCCGTGCTGGAGGGGTGGAGCGCCGACGGCACCACGGACGCGGTCTTCCGCCGCACGGGAGCCGGCATGTTCCCCGGCGCGGCGGGCCCCCTCCTGGCCCACCTCGCCGCGCACGAACCCGAGCGGCTGGCGGCCGCCGAGACCGCGGGCTACTGCGTGGACGCCCTCACCCAGCGCTTCACCGGCGAACGCACCGTCGACGCCTCGGACGCCTCCGTCCCCTTCCTCGACGTCTCCACCCGCACCTACGACGACGAGGCACTCGGCCTGTGCGGCCTCAGCGACTGGCGCGGACTCCTGGCAGACCCCGCACCACCCGGCACCCTGTTCGGGCTGCTGCCCAAGGTCGCCGCCGAACTCGGCCTGCCCGCGGGGCTGCCCGTCAGCGCAGGACCCTTCGACATCCCCGCCTGCGGATTCGGCTCGGGCCTGGAGAAGACCGGCCAGGGCAACCTCATCATCGGCACCACCCTCGCCTGCCAGGTTCTGGCCGCCGACCCCGCACCGGGCTCGGGCGAACCGGCCGGCATGGTCCTGGCCACCCCCTACGCCGACCGCTACCTGCGCGTCATGCCCGCCATGATCGGCACGGCCGGACTCGACTGGCTGCTGGGCATGCTCGGCGTCCGCATCGAGGAACTGGACGCCCTGCTCGCCCAGTCCCCCTACGGCGCAGGCGGCGTCACCGCCCTGCCCTTCCTGTCCACCAGCGGCGAACGCGCCCCCTTCGTCGACGCCCGCGCCCGCGGCCGCCTCGACGGGCTCTCCCCGCTCACGGGCCGCGCCGACCTGGTCCGCGCCCTGTGCGAGGCGGTCGCCTACTCCGCCCGCCACTGCCTGGAAACCCTCGGCGTGGCAGGCGAGATCACCGCCTGCGGCGGCGGGGCGCGCTCCGGCGAGTGGGGACGCATCTTCGCCGGAGTCCTCGGCCGCGACGTCCACGTCCGCGAGGACGCGGTCGGCATCCGCGGAGCGGCCCGCGTCGCCTGGGACGCGCTCGGCACCGCGCCCGAGACCCCCGCCTCCTCCTTCGCCCGCGTCTCCCGCGCCGACCCCGAAGCGGTCAGTTACTACGAAGACGGCTACCACCGCTACCTCGACACCCTCGAAAAGGCCCGCCAGTCCTGGTGACCACCGGCGGGGCCCGCGCCGGGACGCGGCCGGTGCGGCCACGGGTGGGGACAGGGCACGTAGGACGAGCTGGAGCACACACATGACCCGGATATTCAACGACCCGTCCCGCTTCACCGACGACATGGTGAAGGGCTTCACGGCGGCGCACCCCGAGCACGTCAGGGCCGCGCCCGGCGGCGGCGGTGTGGTCAGGGCGGCCCGCCCCGCCACGCCCAAGGTCGCCGTCCTGACCGGCGGCGGCTCGGGGCACTACCCCGCCTTCTGCGGCGTGGTCGGCGAGGGCTTCGCCGACGGCTCCGTCATCGGCAACGTCTTCACCTCACCGTCCGCCGCCCAGGCCCACTCCGTGGCGACCGAGGCCGAATCCGGCGCCGGCGTCCTGTTCCTGTTCGGCAACTACGCGGGCGACGTCATGAACTTCGGCCAGGCCGCCCAGCGCCTGACCGACGAGGGCATACCGGCCCGGTGCTTCGCCGTCACCGACGACGTGGCGAGCGCCCCCGCCGCCGACGCCGCCAAGCGGCGCGGCATCGCAGGCGGCTTCACCGTCTACAAGACGGCCTCCGCCGCGGCCGAGGAGGGCGCCTCGCTGGACGACGTCGTCCGCGTCGCCGAACGCACCAACGCGCGCACCCGCTCCCTGGGCGTCGCCTTCGCCGGCTGCACGCTGCCAGGCCAGCACGCACCGCTGTTCACCGTTCCGGAGGGCAAGCTGGGCCTGGGCCTGGGCATCCACGGCGAACCCGGCGTCAGCGAGAGCGCGCTGGCGACGGCCGACGAGCTGGCCGGCACGCTCGTGGAGGGCCTGCTGGCCGAGCGGCCCGCCGAGGCGGCGGACGACAACCGGGTGGCGGTCCTGCTCAACGGCCTGGGCTCCACCAAGTACGAGGAGCTGTACGTCCTGTGGGCCTCGGTGGCCGAGCGGCTCGCCGACGCCGGACTCGACCTGGTGCGGCCCGAGGTGGGCGAGCTGGTCACCTCGCTGGACATGGCCGGCTGCTCCCTCACCCTCACCTGGCTGGACGAGGAGCTGGAACGCCTCTGGCTGGCCCCCGCCGACACCCCCGCGTTCCGCCGGGGCCGGATGGCCGCCCCCCAGACGGCGCAGACGGCACAGCCGGCACAGACCCGGGAGGCCGCCCCCGCGCAGCGGACCGCCCGCACGAGCGGCACCACCCCCTCGTCCGACGCGGCGCGCGGCAGCGGGACCGCGACAGGGGCGGCGCTCACCACCCTGACCGCCGCCGTGGAGGCGTTCCGCGCGGCCCACACCCTCCTGCACGACCAGGAAGAAGCCCTCGGCAGACTCGACGCGGTCGCGGGCGACGGCGACCACGGGCGCGGGATGTGCAAGGGCGTGGACGCGGCCCTCGCCGCCGCCGAGCAGCAGCGCGAACGCGAAGCGGCCCCGGCCGCCCTGCTGGGCGCGGCCGGTGACGCGTGGGCCGCCGAGGCGGGCGGCACGTCGGGGGCGCTGTGGGGCGCGGGCCTGCGTGCCTTCGGCTCGGCGCTGCCCGCAGACCGCGCGCCCGAGCCCGCCGAACTGGTGGCCGGAGCCCGGGCGGCACTGGAGGCGGTCACCTCGCTCGGCAAGGCGGAACCCGGCGACAAGACGCTGGTCGACGCGCTCGCCCCGTTCGTGACCGCGTTCGCCGAGCGGACCGACGCCGGAGCCTCGTCCGCCGAGTCCTTCGCCGCGGCCGCGGAGACGGCACGCGCCGCCGCCGAAGCCACCGCCGAGCTGCGCCCGAAGCTGGGCCGGGCCCGGCCGCTGGCCGAACGCAGCCTCGGCACCCCGGACCCGGGCGCCACCTCCCTGGCCATGGTCCTGACCGAAGTCTCGGCGACCGCCCCTCTTCCCGACTGACACGGACCGGCACCTACCGGCGCGGGGAGGCGGGGGCAGTTCGCCGCCCCCGCCTCCCCGGGTCGCCCGACGGACCGCACCGGGCGACGTACCAGACGCTCTTTCCTGGAGGAACGCACCATGAGCACCAACCCCGCAGCGCCCCGGCCGTTCCGCGTCGTCGTCGGCTGCGACGACGCGGGACTCGACTACAAGGAAGCCCTCAAGAAGGACCTGGAGGGCGACGCCCGCGTCGCGGAGGTGACCGACGTCGGCGTCGGCAGCGACGAGCACACCGCCTACCCGCACGTCGCCGTCGAGGCCGCCCGCCGCGTCGCCGAGGGCGAGGCCGACCGGGCGCTGCTCGTGTGCGGCACCGGTCTCGGCGTCGCCATCAGCGCCAACAAGGTGCCGGGCATCCGCGCGGTGACGGCACACGACAGCTACTCCGTCCAGCGCTCCGTGCTCAGCAACAACGCGCAGGTCCTCTGCTTCGGGCAGCGCGTCATCGGCCTGGAGCTGGCCAGGACGCTGGCGGCCGAGTGGCTCGACCACCGCTTCGACCAGAGCTCCGCCTCCGCCGAGAAGGTCGCCGCGATCACGAGCTACGAGCAGGGCGGCTGCTGAGCGAGCCGGCACCGCGTGCACGAGGGCACCGGCCCCCGCGCACACGCAGGCAGCAGGTACACACAAGGCAGGAGCCCCCGCCGTCGGCGGGGGCTCCTTGGGGTGCTGCGTACGTCGCAGGGACCTACTGCGCGGTGACGTTCTCAGCCTGCGGGCCCTTGGGCCCCTGCGTCACGTCGAACGTCACCATCTGGTTCTCCTCGAGCGAGCGGAACCCGGATGCGTTGATAGCGGAGTAGTGGACGAAGACATCGGGACCGTCACCGTCCTGGGCGATGAAGCCATAGCCCTTTTCGGCGTTGAACCACTTCACGGTTCCGGTAGCCATAAGCCCTCCTTGGGCCTATAAGGGTGTCCCTGCTCCCAGAACCCACTAAGAAGCCTGAAAACGACGAGAGCCCGCGGTCACATGCTCCGCAGGCTCTGTACTGCAAGGGAAACCAAACTGCAACTTGCAGCGAGACTAGCACGGGGGCGCCGACGGTGGAAGGGTCGAAGATCACTCGCTTGCCTCCCCGTTTCTCCCCGCCGGATTTCTCGCCGGATTTCTCGTCGGCTCCCTCGTCGGGTCCCCGGCGGATCCCCCGGCGGATCCCTCGGCAGATCCCCTCGTCGGGTCCCCGGCGAGGACGTCACGCTTACGCTTGGGCACCCAGAGCCGCGAGGGGGGCGGGGACGTGGTCGCGCAGGACCGGCGTGCTGTCGGGCGGGTCAGTTCCGAGAGCGTCAGCAACCAGATCAGTGGCGGCATCTTCTTCAACTGCGTGATCCAGGGGAACAACATCTCCGTGCGGCTACCGCCGGTGATCACCCCGGCGATGGCGGGGCTGCCGGCCCGGGTGGGGGCGTTCGCAGGGCGCGAGGAGATCCTCGAAGCCCTCGTCTCCTCCCTGGCGCCCGACGCCGTCGGCACCGGTGCGGCGAGCGTGTCCGCGCTCGCCGGGCTGCCCGGGGTGGGCAAGACGGAGCTGGCGCTTCAGGTGGCCGCCCGGGCGCTGAGCACACCAGGCTGGTTCCCCGGCGGGGTCCTCTTCGTCGATCTGCTGGGACACACCCCCGGCGCCCGCGGACCCATGGCGCCCGAGAAGGCCCTGCGGTCCCTGCTGGAGGCCCTCGGTATCGCCAGGGAACGGCTGCCGGACGAGCTCCAGGACCTGGCCCGGCTCTACAACTCGGCCCTGAGCGCGTACGCGGACGAGGGCCGCCGGGTCCTCGTCGTCCTCGACGACGCCGCCCACAGCGACCAGGTCAGACCCCTGCTGCCGGGCGACACGCGCACCCCGGCGCTCGTCACGTCACGGCACACCCTCTCCGACCTGGCCAACGTCGCCCTCCACGACCTGGAGGTCCTGAGTGCGCAGGGGGCGGTTCAGCTCCTGCACGGCGCGTTGCGCCAGAAGCGGGGGGAGAGGGACCGCCGGATCGACGAGGACCCCGACGCCGCCGCCCGCATCGCCGAGCAGTGCGGGCGCCTGCCACTGGCCCTGGCCATCGTCGCCTCGCTCCTCGCGGACGTGCCCGGGCGCTCCCCGGCCGCGATGGCCGCCGAACTTCGTCAGGCGAGCCGGCCCCTGGACCGCCTCAGCCGCGACACGCGTGCCGTGCGCGCCGCCTTCGACCTCTCCCACGCCGCACTCCCCGCGGAACAGGCCCGCCTGTTCCGGCTGCTGCCGATGACGCTCTATCCGGACATCTCCGCGGCGGCGGTCGCGGCCCTCATCGACAGCGACGTCGCACACGCCGAGCAGCTGCTCAGGGCGCTGGCACGGGCGAACCTGCTCGGTACCGACGCGACCGGCGAGCGCTGGTACATGCACGACCTCCTCGCCGTCTACGCCGAGGAGCGCAGCGCCGACCACGCGGAGGAGGACGGCGGGCAGGACGCTTTCCCCCGGCTGGTGCTCCACTACGCCGAGCGGGCCGCAGCCGCGGCCTCCCATCTCCGCCCTTCCGAGACACCCGCCACCGATCTGTTCGCCGACCGGGGGGAGGCGCTGAGGTGGCTGACGCAAGAGCACGACAACCTCGTCGTCACCGTGCTGGTGGCCGAGCTCGCGGAGGCCGATGTCCTGTGCTGCGAGCTGGCGCTCCATCTGATGCCGTACCTGTCGGGGCAGCACTACCCGTACGAGTGGGTCACGGTCGGCACGGCGGCCTCCCAGGCCGCCGCCAGGGCGGGCGACCCGGGCCTGCGCGCGACGGTACTGGAGGGGTTCGGCGCGGCACTGGACGCGGCCCGGCGGTACGAGGAGGCCGTCGCCGCTTACGGCACGGCGATCGAGCAGTTCCGCGCGGCCGGGGACCCGGAGGGTGAGGCGGGTGCGCTCAGCCGGCTGGGCAGCGCGCTGGCCTCGCTGCGGCAGCTGGAGGAGGCCCTCGAGGCGCACGCGGCGGCCGAAGCCCTCCACCCCAGACGCGAAGCACTCGGCCCGAACGCGGTCTTGAGTTCGCGCCGTGGCTCCACCCTGCGGGCCGTGGGGCGGTACGGCGCGGCCATCGCCTCCCACACCGAGGCTCTCGCCGCGCACCGGGAGGCGGGAGACCGCGGTGGCGAGGCGGTCGCGCTGAACAACCTGGGCAACGCGCTGTCGGCCGCGGGGGAGTACGAGCGGGCCAGAGCCGCCCATAGCGAGGCACTGTCCCTGTTCCGGCTGACCGGACAGCGGCACGGCGAGGCCGGCTGTCTCAACGGCCTGGGCTCCGCCCTGGTGGACCTGGGGGAGTACGCGCGGGCGCTCGCCGTCCTGGACGAGGCGCTCGACCTCTACGGCGCCCTGGCCGACCCGCACGGCCGGCAGACGGTCCTGAACAACACGGCCGTCGCCCACCTGAGAGCCGGCCGCACCAACGAGGCGCTGGCCGCCCGTCTGTCGGCGCTCGACGCGGCGCGGGAGGCGGGCGACCCCTGCGAGCTGGGTGAGACCCTGACCGCCGTCGGCGGCCTGTTCAACGAGAGTGGACGGTACGAGGAGGCGGTGACGCTCGCGGACGAGGCGGTGAGCCTGCTCAAGGTCGCGGAGCACCACGCACTGCTGGCCGGAGCGTTGCACGTGCTGGCCAACGCGCTGCACGGCGCCGGCCGGCCGGCGCAGGCGATCGAGGCGCGTGCCGCCGCCGTCGCCGCGCACGACGGGGCCGGGGACGAGAGCGCCACGGCGGACGGCCTCGAACACCTCGGACTCGACCTGATGGTCGCGGAGCGGTGGGGTGAGGCCGCGGAGTGCTTCTCCCGGGTGGTGGCCTTCTGGCGGGCACGAGGCGGCCGGGCGGAACTCGCCCGCGCGCTGACGGACCACGGCCGGGCGCTGTTCGAAGCGGGGCGGGCTCCGGAGGCCACCGCCGCGTTCGACGAGGTCCGGTGGGTTCACCGGGCCGCAGGCGACTCCGCACAGGAGGCCGACGCCCTCCTGTGGACGGGCCACGCGCTGCGTGAGGAGGGGCGCGACGACGCGGCCTCGACCGCGTACGCGAAGGCCGCGCTGCTCTCCCGCGCGAGGGGCGACAGGCGCGGTACGCGGCTCGCGTACTCCTGCCTCTTCCTGGCCAGGACCGCGGCGGGCACGGCCGGCTGGCGCGGCTGGTGGGGCTACCTCGGGCTGCGGATGCGGCCGGGCGCGCCCCGGATGTCGAAGGAGCGGGCCGAGAGCCTGCGCCACCGCGCGGTCTTCGACCGCCGGGCGCTCGTCGAGCCCCTCGCCCTCGGCTGCGTCCTGCTGGTGGCGAACGTGCTGGCCTTCCCCGAGCTGTCGGTGGCCGGCCTGTCCGTCGTCGTCTCGGGCGGACTGTGCACCGTCTCGCTCACCCGGTCGCTGATGAGGCGACGCGAGGGACGCAGCCGGCCGACACGAAACCGGCATGGCGCGCATACCGAACGCTGAGTGCTCACCTGCCGGAGGGCATGGCCGGCGCCGGTACCGACCGCGGCCGCGCAGGCCACCGCGCCCCTCATGCGAAACGCGGAATTCCGGGGCGTACTCTCCGAAGAGTGACTGCTAAACCGGCTGATTCGAGGGATGTGCGCACCCGCCCCCGCGTCGCGCACATCCAGTTCCTCAACTGTCTCCCGCTGTACTGGGGCCTGGTCCACACGCACTCCCTGCTGGACCTGGACCTCACTCGGGACACCCCCGAGAAGCTCAGCGAAATGATCATCGACGGGCGGCTCGACATGGGGCCCGTCACCCTCGTGGAGTTCCTGCGCAACGCCGACGACCTGGTGGCGCTCCCCGACATCGCGGTCGGCTGCGACGGCGACGTCATGTCGTGCGAGATCGTCTCCCGCGTGCCGCTGGACCAGCTCGACGGCGCCAGGGTGGCCCTCGGCTCGACCTCGCGCACGTCCGTGCGGCTCGCCCAGCTGCTGCTGTCCGAGCGCTACGGCGTCCAGCCGGACTACTACACCAGCGAACCCGACCTCGAGCGGATGATGAAGGAGGCGGACGCGGCCGTCGTCATCGGCGACGTGGGCCTGCGCGCCTACCTGCACAGGCTGCCGGAGGAGGGTCTCCAGGTGCACGACCTGGGCCGGCTGTGGAAGGAGTGGACGGGCCTCCCGTTCGTCTTCGCCGTCTGGGCGGTGCGCCGCGACTTCCTCGCGCGCTCTCCCGAGACGGTGCGCGAGACCCACCGCGCCTTCCTCGACTCGCGCGACCTGGCCATGGAGCAGGTCGACCAGGTGGCCGAGCACGCCGCGCGGTACGAGGTCTTCGACCCGAAGGTGCTGGAGAAGTACTTCACCACGCTCGACTTCCGCTTCGGCGAGCGGCAGTTGGAGGGCGTGTCCGAGTTCGCCCGCCGCACCGGTGCGACGACCGGCTTCCCGCCCGACGTCCGGGTCGAGATGCTGCGGCCCTGAACCGGGTAGCCCGCGCCCGGACCGCGGGGGCCTCTGGCCGCATGAGCCTCTGGTCGCACGGGCCCGCGCCCCGGGCCGCCCGCGCCCGGGCCGGCTCCCCGGGCTGCGCCTAAGCTGGTGGCGCCCGAGGGGACCCGGAGGGAAGGTGTCCGAGGGGAGGGTGCGGGGCAGCGACCGAGGGGGGCACGATGCAGCCGCTGGAGCCGGAGGATCCGCAGTCACTGGGCGAGTACCGCCTGCTGCGCAGGCTGGGCGTGGGCGGGATGGGCAGGGTCTACCTCGCCCGTTCGACCAGTGGCCGCACCGTCGCGGTGAAGGTCGTCCACCCGCACCACGCGGTGGACGAGGAGTTCAGGCACCGCTTCCGGCGCGAGGTGGCCTCCGCGCGCAGGGTCGGCGGCGCGTGGACGGCACCGGTGCTGGACGCCGACACCGACGGGCCCACCCCGTGGGTGGCCACCGGCTACGTGGCGGGCCCCTCGCTGGCGCAGGCCGTCACCGAGCACGGGCCGCTGCCCGAGCCGACGGTACGGGCGGTGGGAGCGGGGCTCGCCGAGGCGCTGGACCACGTGCACGGGCTCGGCCTGGTGCACCGCGACGTGAAGCCCTCCAACGTGCTGCTCACCCTGGACGGTCCCCGTCTGATCGACTTCGGCATCGCACGTGCCAAGGACGGGACGGCCTCGCTCACCTCCAGCGGCGTCTCGGTCGGTTCGCCCGGCTACATGGCGCCCGAGCAGATCCTCGGCGAGCAGGTCGCCGGGTCCACGGACGTCTTCGCGCTGGGCGCGGTGCTGGTCTACGCGGCGACGGGCGAGGCGCCCTTCCCCGGGGACAGTTCCGCCGCGCTGCTCTACCACGTCGTGCACGGCGAGGCGCGGCTCGACGGCCTGCCGGACGGGCTGCGCGAGACCGTGACCCGGGCCCTGTCGAAGGACCCGGGCGTACGGCCCTCCACCGGTGCCCTCGCCGGGGAGCTGGCGGGCACGGCGGGCGGCGCGGCCGGGCTGGTGCGCAGCGGCTGGCTGCCCGGGCCGATCGTGGAGCAGGTGAGCAGGCGTGCCGTCGAACTGCTGGAGCTGGAGCCGCAGGCCCCGCAGGGTTCGGGTCCTGTGCCGTTCACGACTCCCGCGTACGGGCCTGCCGCGGGTCTCGTGCCGCCGGCCCCCGTGTCGCCGCCGAGCACCCCGCCGCCGGCCGCGCCCGGGGCCGGGTTCGGCCCGCCGGACCCCTCGTTCGGCGAGGCCGTCGCCCACCCCGCCACCGAAGCCGGACCGTCGGGTTCAGCGCCCCCGTCCGCCCCCACCGACCCCGCCGGTCCTCCCTCCGGCCGTCTCGGCCGGGGCGGCCTCGTCATCGAGCGCGGCGCGGGCGCCCCGGCGCCGGAGGAGGACGGGCCGGGAGCGCGGCGCGGGCGGCGGGTCAGCTGCACGCTGGTGCTCTCGCTCGCCTGCGTGGCCGCGGCGGCGCTGTTCGGCACCTACTTCGCGGGCATCCTGCCCGGAACGGGCGGCTCCGGGCACGACAACTCCGCCGAACCGCCCCCGAAGGACGACCCGCCGGGGAAGGGATCGGACGGCGGCGGATCGAGCGGGGGCTCGGACAAGGACCCGCCGGCCGGCGGAGGCGGCCCCGCCACCGTGCCCAAGGGCTTCCTCGGCAAGTGGCGCGGTGACCTCTACTCCGAGCGCGGCATCCCCGTGGGCACGCTGACCGTCACCATCAAGCAGGGCGGCAAGGGCGACACGGTGGCCACCGGGACCGCCGAGCTGGGCGGGACCGAGTGCTCCTCGGAGTGGACCCTCGTCTCGGCGTCGGGCAAGCGCATGGTGGCCGACGCCTCCGGCAGCGAGCCCACCTCCCCGCTGTGCGCACCGGGCAGCCCCGACGAGGAGTTCACGCTGCGCGAGAACGACCGGCTGCGGCTCCAGACGCACGGTGACGGCAACGGGGACGCCTCGGGGACACTCCGCAAGATCGGCTGAGAACCCCTGGCGTACGCTGGTCGGGCGCCGCTGTGCTGTGGTAAGCGGCGAGGTGTATCGAAATGTGCGAAAAGCGCGACCTTTGGAGGGACGCCACGGTGACAGCGCACGCGTCGGAAGCCGACCTGCTCTCCGCCCTCGACCGCGCCGCCACCGGCGGACGCGTCACCCCGCAGGAGGCGCTCGACCTCTACCGCCGTGCGCCCCTGCACGCCCTGGGCGCCGCCGCCGACAAGGCGCGACGGCGCAGGTACGCGGGCACCGAACACATCGCCACGTACATCATCGAGCGGAACATCAACTACACGAACTCGTGCGTGACCGCGTGCAAGTTCTGCGCCTTCTACGCCTCGCCCAAGAGCGACAAGGTGTGGATCCGCGACCTGGACGACATCCTGCGCCGCTGCGCCGAGACGGTGGAGCTGGGCGGCACCCAGATCATGTTCCAGGGCGGCCACCACCCCGACTTCGGCGTCGAGTACTACGAGGAGCACTTCGCCGCCATCAAGAAGGCGTTCCCGCAGCTGGTCATCCACTCCCTGGGGGCCAGTGAGGTGGAGCACATGGCGCGGATCTCGGGCGTGAGCCCGAAGGAGGCGATCGAGCGCATCCACGCCGCGGGCCTGGACTCCTTCGCCGGCGCCGGTGCCGAACTGCTGCCCGCGCGGCCCCGGAAGGCCATCGCGCCGCTCAAGGAGTCGGGCGAGCGCTGGCTGGAGATCATGGAGATCGCCCACGGGCTGGGCGTGGAGTCCACCTCCACGATGCTGATGGGCACGGGCGAGACCAACGCCGAGCGGATCGAGCACCTGCGGATGATCCGTGACGTGCAGGACCGCACGGGCGGCTTCCGCGCGTTCATCCCGTACACCTACCAGCCCGAGAACAACCACCTGAAGGGTCGGACGCAGGCGACGGTCCTGGAGTACCTGCGCATGATCGCCATCGCGCGGATCTTCCTCGACAACGTCGCCCACATCCAGGGCTCCTGGCTGACCACGGGCAAGGACATCGGGCAGCTGTCGCTGCACTACGGCGCCGACGACCTGGGCTCGGTGATGCTGGAGGAGAACGTCGTCTCCTCGGCGGGCGCCCGGCACCGCTCCAACCGGATGGAACTGATCGACCTCATCCGCAAGGCGGGCCGCGTCCCGGCGCAGCGTGCCACCACCTACGAACACCTGGTGGTGCACGACGACCCGGCGAAGGACCCGGTGGACGACAAGGTCGTCTCCCACCTGTCCTCCACCGCCATCGACGGGGGAACCGCGCACCCCGAGCTGGCCCTCATCGACGCGAACTGACAGGCGGACGAGACGACAGTGACCCGGGCAACCCTGGACAAGAAGCCGCACGAGGTCGCCGCCATGTTCGACGACGTGGCGGCCAGGTACGACCTCACCAACGACGTGCTCTCGCTCGGCCAGGCGCGGCTGTGGCGCAGGGCCGTCGCCGACGCGGTGGACGCGCGCCCCGGCGAGCGGGTGCTCGACCTGGCCGCCGGTACGGCCACCTCCTCGCTGCCGTTCGTGGAGGCGGGCGCCTTCACGGTGCCCTGCGACTTCTCCCTCGGGATGCTGCGCGAGGGCAAGCAGCGCCACCCCTGGATGCCGTTCACGGCCGGGGACGCGACCCGGCTCCCGTTCGCCGACGGCGCGTTCGACGCGGTGACGCTCTCGTTCGGGCTGCGCAACGTCAGCGACGTCGACGCGGCACTGGCCGAACTGCACCGGGTCACCAAGCCGGGCGGCCGGGTGCTCGTCTGCGAGTTCAGCCACCCGACGTGGACGCCGCTGCGCACGGTCTACAGCGAGTACCTGATGCGGGCGCTGCCGCCGATCGCCCGGCGGGTCAGCAGCAGCCCGGACGCCTACGTCTACCTCGCCGAGTCCATCCGCGAGTGGCCCGACCAGCCAGGCCTGGCCGCCCGGTTGCAGGACGCGGGCTGGGCCCGGGTCGCCTGGCGCAACCTGACGGGCGGCATCGTGGCGCTGCACCGGGGGTTCAGGCCCCGCTCCTGACACCCCGTCGACGGCGGCCGTTCCCCCACGCGGTCGTTCCCTACGGGTTGCGCTTGGATAAATTCGCTTCCGGCTGAGGCGCGCGCGGGCAACCATGGGTGTGCACCGTGTATCCGTACGTACACGCGCGGTGCACTCTCGCGCCGTCCCTCCCCGGAACGCATCGGAGCGCCATGTCGTCGCCGCCGTCCTCCTGCCCGCGCTGCGGGGCCGCTTCGCCCGCCGAGGCCAGGTTCTGCATGTCCTGCGGAGCCCCGGCGGCCCCCACGGCCCTTTCCGCCCCCGCGGATCCTCCGGCTACCCCGACGTCGGCTCCGTCCGCCCCCTCGTCGGCCCCGCCTGCTCCTTCGGATCCTCCGCCTGCTCCTCCAGAGGCTCCGTCCGCCTCTTCGGGGGCTCCGCCCGTCCCCTCGTCGGCTCCGCCTCCGCCACCCGCGTCTGCCACGCCGCCGCCAGGACCGCCGTCCACGGCTCCGGCGGCGCCGACGGGGGCTCCCGCGCCGCCGTCCGGGGCGCCCGCAGCGCCGCCCGGCGCCCCCGCGACACCGCCCGGGGTTCCGCCGGTGCCCCCGCCGTTCGTCCCCCGGCAACAGGCCGCGCCCGCTGCGGGCGCGGCGCCCGCAGCGCCCGCCCAGCCGACGCCGTTCGGGCTGTTCATGGTGCGCACCGTCAAGGGGGACTGGCTCGGCGCGCTGCGGGTCGCCGCCTGGCCGCTGGTGCTGGTGTTCGTCGCGGCCTGCGCCCTCGGCATCTGGTCCAACGAGGACATCGACGACCTCGACATCGGCTGGGGCACCCGCATGCGGGTCGCGCTGGCCGCCCTGTTGCAGGGCGTCGGCGGCGGCTTCGGCGTCTCCTCCGACGGCACGTCCGACCTCGGCGGTGCGGCCGTCGTCGGCGAGGCCGAGGTGTCGGGACTGCCGCTGCTGGCCACCGCCGTGTGGATCGGCGCCCTGCTGCTCGCGGCCCGCTCCGAGCGGCGGCGCCTGCCGCGGGCCACACTCTCGGCGGGCTTCGAGGCCGCCCTGCGGATCGGCGCGGTCTGCGGGCTCGGCGGACTGGCGCTCGGCCTGTACGCGAGCCCCTCCTACGAGGGTCTTGAACTCGACTCGGCGCCCGGACTCACCCTGCTGTTCTCGTTCCTGCTCTCCACGTTCGTGGCCGCGCTCGTCCTCACCCGCGGCGAGACCGACGCGTGGCTGGCGGGACGGTCCGCTTCCGGCCTCCGTGTCGCCACCGGCGCCCTGCGCACGGCGGCGCTCGCGCTGGTGAGCGTGGTGGCGCTGGCGTCCGTGGTGGCGTGCGTCGTCCTGCTGGCCGCCGAGGACGAGATCAGCGCGGGCGAGGTGGGGAGTCTGCTGGCGCTGCTGCCCAACGTCGGCGCGCTCGCCCTCGCGTTCGCCTGGGGCGCCCCGCTCGACGCGAAGTGGAACATCAGCGACTGGGACGCGGGACGCGAGTCGGCCGGGTACGGGGAGCTCGCGGACGCGGCGGGCGGCTGGGCCGTCGTCGGTACGCTCGCCGGAGGGCTGGCCTGTGCGCTGCTGCTGGGGGTGCTGGTGGCCCGCCGCAGCACCAGCCGCGCCGAACAGCTGTGGGCCGCGGGCTTCTTCGTGCTCGGCGTGCTGCTGCTGGCGGCGGTGGCGGGCGCGGGCTTCGAGGCGCGCTTCCACGAGGCCTCGAACTCCCTGGAGGACCCCGGCTACTCCACGGGGCCAGGACTCACCGGTGAGAGCTTCACCTCCAGCGCCGAGGTCGCGGCGGGCTCGGCCGAGCTGCTGCTCTTCGCCCTGCTGTGGTCGTTCGGAGGCGCGCTGCTGGTGCCGCTGCTGCGCGCGCGGTTCGGCAAGGGCGGCCCGGGGCGTACGGGCCTGGGCCCCACGGGGACGTACGGACAGCCCGGGTACGGGCAGCCGTACTCCCCGGGGTACGGCCCGCAGGGTTACGGGCAGCCCGGATACCCGGGCGGGCACCCGGGCCACGAGCAGCCGACAGCTTGGGGCCACGGGCAACCCGGGTACGGGCAGCAGGGCTACGGACAACCGGGCTACAAGCAGCCGCGATACCCGGGCCATGGACAACCGCCGCACGGGCAGCCCGCACCCGGGCAAGCGGGCCAGGGCCAAGTGGGCCAGGGGCAGGCGGGACAGGGCCAGAACGGGCCGGGGCAAGGGCCGGACGCGTCCGGAGACGGGGCGCCCGGTCCGCACCCGTTCCACCCGACGGGCGGCGGCGACGGCACCGCGCCTCCGCCGCCGTAGTGCGGGCGGGGGCCGGGCCGGGGGGCGGTCCGGGGGGTGCCCCGAATGCCCGCATAGACTGGCCCGGTCAGCCGACCCAGCCAGCATCGCGGGAGTCCTCGTGGCCGATCCCCAGCACAAGGCCGATCCCAGGCCGACACCAGCCTCCGAGCGGTCCGCGGATGTGATCGTCGTCGGGGCGGGTCCCGCGGGTTCGACGACGGCCTACCACCTGGCCCGCAGCGGTATGGACGTGCTGCTGCTGGAGAAGACGGCCTTCCCGCGCGAGAAGGTGTGCGGCGACGGTCTCACCCCACGCGCCACCAAGCAGTTGGTGGCCATGGGCATCGACATCTCCGAGGAAGCGGGCTGGCTGCGCAACAAGGGCCTGCGCATCATCGGTGGCGGCCAGCGTCTCCAGCTGGACTGGCCCGAGCTGGCCAGCTACCCCGACTACGGACTGGTCCGCAAGCGGGACGACTTCGACGAGCAGCTCGCCCGCCAGGCCGAGAAGGCGGGCGCACGGCTGTACGAGCGCTGCACCGTCGGCGACCCGGTCGTGGACGAGCGCACGGGCCACATCACCGGCGTGCACGCCAAGCTGGGCGAGGAGAAGACTCCGGTCACCTTCCACGCCCCGATCGTCGTCGCCGCGGACGGCAACTCGACGCGCCTGTCGCTGAAGATGGGCCTGCACCGCCGCGAGGACCGCCCGATGGGCGTCGCGGTGCGCACGTACTTCACCTCGCCGCGGCACGACGACGACTACCTGGAGTCGTGGCTGGAGCTGTGGGACAGGCGCGGCGAGCAGGAGAGGCTGCTGCCCGGCTACGGCTGGATCTTCGGCATGGGCGACGGCACCTCCAACGTGGGGCTGGGCGTGCTCAACACCTCCTCCTCGTTCAAGGAGCTGGACTGGCGCGAGATCCTCAAGGCCTGGTGCGCCTCCATGCCCGCCGAGTGGGGCTACACCCCCGAGAACATGACGGGCCCGATCCGCGGCGCGGCGCTGCCGATGGCCTTCAACCGGCAGCCGCACTACACGCGCGGGCTGCTGCTGGTGGGTGACGCGGGCGGACTGGTCAACCCGTTCAACGGCGAGGGCATCGCGTACGCGATGGAGTCCGGTGTCATCGCGGCCGAGACGATCGTGCAGGCGCACGCGCGTGCGACGCCGGCGCAGCGCCAGCTGGCCCTGCGCCGGTATCCGAAGGTCCTCAAGGACACCTACGGCGGCTACTACACGATGGGCCGCGCCTTCGTGAAGCTCATCGGCAACCCGAAGGTCATGAAGCTGGCCACCGAACGCGGCCTCTCGCACCCTCTCCTGATGCGCTTCACCCTCAAGATGCTCGCCAACCTCACCGACCCCACGGGCGGCGACGCGATGGACCGCATCATCAACGGCCTGGCCAAGGTCGCCCCCAGGGCCTGAGCCACCCCCCCGGGCTCCGGAGACCGGGGGGGTGCACACACGCCGAAGGGTCCACCGCCGCGAGCGGTGGACCCTTCACCGTGTGAGGTGACGTACCGGGAGCGGTACGCGGTACGTCAGAGCACGCGGACCGCGCCGGTGGGCTGGTCGTAGCTCAGGGGACGCTCCACGACGCCCGTGGAGGAGTTCTGGGCGCCGATGAACTTGCCGCCGCCCACGTAGACGCCCACGTGGTAGGCGCTGCCCGCGCTGCCCCAGTAGAGCAGGTCGCCGGGCTGGAGGTTGTCGAGGGAGACGGAGGTGCCGGCGGTCGACTGCGGCTGCGAGGTCCGCGGCAGGTTGACGCCGACCTGCTTGTAGGCCGCCTGGGTCAGGCCCGAGCAGTCGTACGCGGAGGGCCCGGTGGCGCCCATGACGTAGGACTTGCCGACCTGGGCACGCAGGAAGTTGATGAGGGTGGCCGCGTTGCCGCCCTGCGGCGCGGGGGCGGACGCCGTCGTCAGGGAGTCGCGGTCGGCCGAGCGGGAGGCGGGGGCCTCGTTCTGCTGGGCGGCCTCACGGGCCTTGCGGGCGGCCTCGGCCTTGCGCTTGGCCTCGGCCTTCGCCTTGGCCTTCTCCTTGTTCTCCTTGGCCTGTTCCTTGGCCTCGGAGGCGGCGCTGTCCTGCGCCTGCTGGAGCTGGAACTGCTGCGCCGAGTTCTGGATGGACTCGGCGGCGAGTGCGTTGGAGTCGGCCGTGGAGAGGGTGGGCATCTCGACGGTCTGGTCCGGTGCGTTCTTGTCGGCCGCGAAGGCCGGCGCCGCCGCCGCGGTGAGGGCCATGGTGCCCATGACGCCGCCCGTCACACCCGCACGCAGCGCCGTATTCATCTTGCTGTTGCGGGGCTTCCGGTGGCTGGGTATCTGAGCTTTCGGGGACATGAGGGAATGCCTAGCAGGCGATAAACCCTCCGCTCAACAATCGTGCGATGCGCCACAGTCGTCGCGTACACGGTCAGTTGAGCTCGCCCGGGGCGGGGTGCGGGCAGTTGCGCGACGTGATCATTGCCCAACTACGGGGCTGTGACCATGCAGTTGTCCGCATTGCCGGAATCTCTCGGGCGCATATACCACGGGGGAAATGGGAGCGCAAAGAAGGCAGCGACTGCCGGAAACCGCGCGTGACGCAGCTCACTTCCGCCGACTCAACTTCTCGTGCGAAAAGAACATTGAGGCCCAATCACCCATCTCGCTCGGTCACGGCGCGGACTCGGCCGGATCGCGGGGCGGTCTCGGGTCGGGCGCGGGGTCGTTCCGGTGGATCGCCGAGGGCCGGTTTCGAAGATCCCTCCGGGGGGCCGTCCGAAGTCGCGCGGCTTGTGCCGGGCTTCACGAGCGCACGAGGTCAACTGGTTCGCATATACCAGGTGAAACCGTCCAGCGCTAATTTGCCCCTGCATGCAGATGGCTGGTACAGCCACCCGCTCCCAACGGTTGTGAGCATGGACGAATGTCACCTCGGGTGATCACTTAGAGGCTTTGCGTGTGAAGATCAACGCTCATCAGACGGGATGATTGGCCGTCAGGTGGTGGAGATCACAAAGCAGTTGCCGCCCCCCGTGTCGCAGATCACAGAGGGCCGGGCTTAAGATGCCTGCGAACAGGGCTTGTGAACTGCCTCACATAAGAGCGATCTTCGTGGGATCGGTCTTCCCGGGTCGGGGCAGCGGCCCAGCGGTCTGCCGGCAGTCGGAGTCGACGCCTGGAAGGAGACGGGAGCGGTGAACGTCTACACACCAATCCTCGTACTGGGAGCCATCGCGGCGGCGTTCACGGTCTTCTCCGTGGTCGCGGCCTCGGTCATCGGCCCCAAGCGCTACAACCGGGCCAAGCTGGAGGCGTACGAGTGCGGCATCGAGCCCACGCCGCAGCCGGCCGGAGGCGGGCGCTTCCCGGTGAAGTACTACCTGACGGCGATGCTCTTCATCATCTTCGACATCGAAATCGTCTTCCTCTACCCGTGGGCCGTCCATTTCGACTCCCTCGGGATGTTCGGACTCGTCGAAATGCTGGTCTTCGTCGCCCTCATCGGTATCGCGTACGCCTACGACTGGCGGCGCGGCGGCCTGGAATGGGACTAGGGGCAGGGGTTAAGCAATGGGACTTGAAGAGAAACTGCCGAGCGGCTTTCTGCTCACCACCGTGGAGAAAGCGGCCGGGCTCGCACGCAAATCGTCCATGTTCCCGGCGACGTTCGGGCTGGCGTGCTGCGCCATCGAGATGATGACGACCGGCGCGGGCCGCTACGACCTCGCCAGGTTCGGCATGGAGGTCTTCCGCGGCTCGCCGCGCCAGGCCGACCTGATGATCGTGGCGGGCCGGGTCAGCCAGAAGATGGCCCCGGTGCTGCGCCAGGTCTACGACCAGATGCCCAACCCCAAATGGGTCATCTCCATGGGGGTGTGCGCCTCCTCGGGCGGCATGTTCAACAACTACGCCATCGTGCAGGGCGTCGACCACGTGGTTCCCGTCGACATCTACCTGCCCGGCTGCCCCCCGCGCCCCGAAATGCTGCTCGACGCCATTCTGAAGCTGCACGAGAAGGTCAAGAACACCAAGCTCGGCGTCAATCAGAAGGAAGCGGCCCGCGAGGCGGAAGAGGCGGCGATGAAGGCGCTGCCCACCATCGAGATGAAGGGGCTGCTGCGGTGAGCGCACAGGCGAACGGCAACGGGCCCGACGAGCCCGAAGAGGGCAGCTCGGTCCCCGTCCAGCGGGGCAACAACGGCGAGGTCATCGACGTACGCCACGGCATGTTCGGCGCCCGCAACGGCGGCGACACCTCCGGGTACGGCGGCCTCGTGCGGACCGTACGCATGCCGGGCGCCGCGGTGCGCCCCTACGGCGGATGGTTCGACGAGGTCGCCGACGAACTCGAAGGCGCACTGGAGGAACAGGGGCTCGTCCCCGAACACGCCATCGTCAGCACGGTCGTCGACCGCGGCGAGCTGACCTTCCACGTCGCCCGCGAGCACCTGCCGCAGGTCGCCCGCACCCTGCGCGACGACCCGGCGCTCCGCTTCGAGCTGTGCACCGGGGTGAGCGGCGTCCACTACCCGGGTGAGACGGGCCGCGAGCTGCACGCCGTCTACCACCTGCGCTCGCTCACCCACAACCGGCTGATCCGGCTGGAGGTCACCGCGCCCGACGCGGACCCGCACGTGCCCTCGATCGTGGACGTCTACCCGACCAACGACTGGCACGAGCGGGAGACCTACGACTTCTTCGGTCTGGTCTTCGACGGCCACCCGGCGCTGACCCGGATCCTGATGCCGGACGACTGGCAGGGGTTCCCGCAGCGCAAGGACTACCCGCTCGGCGGCATCCCCGTCGAGTACAAGGGCGCCCAGATTCCCGCCCCCGACCAGCGGAGGTCCTACACCTGATGGCGACCACACACGCACCCGCCGGGGTCCGCGAGACCACCGAGGGCACCGTCTACGACGTCACCGGCGGGGACTGGGACGAGATGGCCGCGCACGCCGCCAAAAGCGACGACGAGCGGATCATCGTCAACATGGGCCCCCAGCACCCCTCCACGCACGGGGTGCTGCGGCTCATCCTGGAGATCGACGGCGAGACGGTGACCGAGGCCCGCGCGGGCATCGGCTACCTGCACACCGGCATCGAGAAGAACCTCGAATACCGCACCTGGACCCAGGGCACCACGTTCGTCACCCGGATGGACTACCTGACGCCGTTCTTCAACGAGGCGGCGTACTGCCTGGGCGTCGAGCGGCTGCTGGGCATCGAGGACGACGTCCCGGACCGCGCCAACGTCATCCGCGTCCTGCTGATGGAGCTCAACCGGATCTCCTCGCACCTGGTCGCCATCGCCACCGGCGGCATGGAGCTGGGCGCCACCACGGTGATGATCTTCGGCTTCCGCGACCGCGAACACGTCCTGGACCTGTACGAGCTGATCACCGGGCTGCGGATGAACCACGCCTACATCCGGCCCGGCGGACTCTCCCAGGACCTGCCGCCCGGCACCGTCGACGCGCTGCGCGAGTTCGTGAAGAAGATGCGCAAGAACCTGCCGGAGTACGACGCGCTGTGCACCGGCAACCCCGTCTTCAAGGCCCGGCTGAAAGACATCGGCTACCTCGACCTGGCCGGCTGCATGGCGCTGGGCGCCACGGGACCGATCCTGCGCTCGGCGGGCCTGCCGCACGACCTGCGCAAGGCCCAGCCCTACTGCGGCTACGAGACCTACGACTTCGAGGTCCCCACCGTCGACACCTGCGACTCCTACGGCCGGTTCCTGCTGCGCCTGGAGGAGATGCGCCAGTCACTGCACATCATCGAGCAGTGCATCGACCGGCTGGAGCCCGGCCCCGTCATGGTCGGGGACAAGAAGATCGCCTGGCCCGCGCAGCTGGCCCTGGGCCCCGACGGGCTCGGCAACTCCCTCGACCACATCAAGAACATCATGGGCACCTCCATGGAGGCCCTCATCCACCACTTCAAGCTGGTGACCGAGGGTTTCCGGGTGCCACCCGGCGAGTCGTACACGGCCGTCGAGTCGGCCAAGGGCGAGCTGGGGGTGCACGTCGTCAGCGACGGCGGCACCCGCCCCTACCGGGTGCACTTCCGCGACCCCTCCTTCACCAACCTGCAGTCCATGGCGGCGATGTGCGAGGGCGGCCAGGTCGCCGACGTCATCGTCGCCGTCGCGTCCATCGACCCCGTGATGGGAGGCGTCGACCGGTGAGCAACGTCGATATGGGCATCCCCGCGATGCCCGCACCCGACTACCCGGCCGAGGTGCGCCGGCGGCTGGAGTCCGACGCGCGCGAGGTCATCGCCCGCTATCCGGACAGCCGCTCCGCGCTGCTGCCGCTGCTGCACCTGGTGCAGTCGGAGGAGGGGCACGTCACCCGCACAGGGCAGCGGTTCTGCGCCGAGATGCTGGAGCTGACCACCGCGGAGGTCAACGCGGTGGCCACCTTCTACTCCATGTACCGCCGCAAGCCCTCCGGGGACTACCAGGTCGGCGTGTGCACCAACACGCTGTGCGCGGTGATGGGCGGCGACGCCATCTACGCCTCGCTCCGCGAACACCTGGCCGTGGGCGACGGGGAGACCACCGAGGACGGCAAGGTCACCCTCGAACACATCGAGTGCAACGCGGCCTGCGACTTCGCGCCCGTCGTGATGGTCAACTGGGAGTTCTTCGACAACCAGACCCCCGCCTCGGCCCGCGCCCTCGTCGACGACCTGATCGCCGGGCGCGAGGTCGCCCCCACCCGGGGCGCCCCGCTGTGCACCTTCCAGCAGACCGCGCGGGTCCTGGCCGGCTTCCCCGACGAGCGCGAGGGCGCCACCGACGCGTCCGGCAGCGCGGGGCCCGCCTCGCTGGCCGGACTGCGGCTCGCCAAGGGCGAGAGCACACCCGGCGTGGTGGCACCGCGCGGCGCCGCTGCCGACGAGGAGGGGAAGTGATGACGGTGGCAGCACACGACGGCGGCCAGGACGAGGCCTCGCAGCCCAGCGCCCACGGCGACGCCGACCCGCAGAAGCTCCTCTCTCCCGTCCTGTCCGCGCACTGGGACGAGCCCGACTCCTACACGCTGGCCGGCTACCGGCGGCACGGCGGCTACCAGGCGCTGCCCAAGGCGCTGGCGATGGACCCGGACGACCTGATCGCCTACGTCAAGGAAGCGGGCCTGCGCGGCCGCGGCGGCGCGGGCTTCCCCACGGGCATGAAGTGGCAGTTCATCCCGCAGGGCGACGGCAAACCGCACTACCTCGTCGTCAACGCCGACGAGTCCGAGCCGGGGACCTGCAAGGACATCCCCCTGCTGTTCGCCAACCCGCACTCCCTCATCGAGGGCATGGCCATCGCCTGCCACGCGATCCGCTCCAGCCACGCCTTCATCTACCTGCGCGGCGAGGTCGTCCCCGTGCTGCGCCGCCTCCAGCTGGCCGTCAAGGAGGCGCAGGAGGCCGGCTACCTGGGCACCGACGCGCTCGGCCCCGGCAAGGACCTCACCCTCACCGTGCACGCGGGCGCGGGCGCCTACATCTGCGGCGAGGAGACGGCGCTGCTCGACTCTCTGGAAGGCCGCCGCGGTCAGCCAAGGCTGCGTCCCCCCTTCCCGGCCGTCGCCGGCCTGTACGCGTGCCCCACCGTGGTGAACAACGTCGAGTCCATCGCCTCGGTTCCCGCCCTCATCGACCGCGGCAAGGACTGGTTCCGCTCGATGGGCAGCGAGAAGTCCCCCGGGTTCACGCTCTACTCGCTCAGCGGCCACGTCGCCCGCCCCGGCCAGTACGAGGCACCGCTGGGCATCACCCTGCGCCAGCTCCTCGACATGAGCGGCGGCATGCGCCCTGGGCACCGGCTGAAGTTCTGGACCCCGGGCGGCTCCTCCACGCCGCTGCTGACCGACGAACACCTCGACGTGGCCCTCGACTACGAGGGTGTCGGCGGCGCGGGCTCCATGCTCGGCACCAAGGCGCTCCAGTGCTTCGACGAGACGACCTGCGTGGTGCGGGCCGTCACCCGCTGGACCGAGTTCTACGCGCACGAGTCCTGCGGCAAGTGCACCCCCTGCCGCGAGGGCACCTACTGGCTCGTCCAGCTGCTCCGCGATATCGAGGCCGGCAAGGCGCAGGCCGCCGACCTGGAGAAGATCGCCGACATCGCCGACAACATCAACGGCAAGTCGTTCTGCGCGCTGGGCGACGGCGCGGCGTCCCCCATCTTCTCCTCGCTGAAGTTCTTCCGCGAGGAGTACGAGGCCCATCTCGGCGGCCGTGGCTGCCCCTTCGACCCCGCCAAGTCCACCGCCTGGGCCGCGAACCCCCACTCCGCTCACCTGGAGGTGAACGCGTGACCGTCACCGCTACTGGCACCTCCACCGGCGGCGGGGAGGCAGCCCCGCCGCCCGAGGAGACGGTGTCGCTGACCGTCGACGGCGCCCAGATCACCGTCCCCAAGGGCACGCTGGTCATCCGTGCCGCCGAGCAGCTCGGCATCGACATCCCCCGCTTCTGCGACCACCCCCTGCTCGACCCGGCCGGCGCCTGCCGCCAGTGCATCGTCGAGGTGGAGGGCCAGCGCAAGCCGATGGCGTCCTGCACCATCCAGTGCACCGACGGCATGGTCGTCAAAACGCACCTGACCTCGGACGTGGCGAGCAAGGCGCAGCGCGGCGTGATGGAGCTGCTGCTGATCAACCACCCGCTGGACTGCCCCGTCTGCGACAAGGGCGGCGAGTGCCCGCTGCAGAACCAGGCCATGTCGCACGGGGACGCCGACTCCCGCTTCGAGGGCAGGAAGCGCACCTACGACAAGCCCGTCGCCATCTCCACGCAGGTGCTGCTGGACCGGGAGCGGTGCGTGCTGTGCGCGCGCTGCACCCGCTTCTCCAACCAGATCGCGGGCGACCCGATGATCGAGCTGATCGAGCGGGGTGCGCTCCAGCAGGTCGGCACCGGGGAGGACACCCCCTTCCAGTCCTACTTCTCCGGCAACACCATCCAGATCTGCCCCGTCGGCGCGCTGACCTCGGCGGCCTACAGGTTCCGCTCCCGCCCCTTCGACCTCACCTCCTCGCCGGGCGTGTGCGAGCACTGCTCCGGCGGCTGCGCGATCCGCACCGACCACCGGCGCGGCAAGATGATGCGCCGCCTCGCCGAGAACGACCCCGAGGTCAACGAGGAGTGGATGTGCGACAAGGGGCGCTTCGCGTTCCGCTACGCACAGCGCCCCGACCGGCTGCACACCCCGCTGGTCCGCGGTGAGGACGGCACGCTGGCCCCGGCCGGCTGGCCGGAGGCGCTGGAGGCCGCCGCGCGCGGACTCGCCGGCAAGCAGGAGCGCACCGGCGTGCTGACCGGCGGACGGCTCACCGTCGAGGACGCCTACGCCTACGCCAAGTTCGCCCGCGTGGCGCTGCGCACCAACGACATCGACTTCCGCGCACGGGCGCACTCCGCCGAGGAGGCCGACTTCCTCGCCTCCCACGTGGCAGGGCACGGCCGGGACCTGGACGCGGCGGGCCTGACCTACTCCGCGCTGGAGGCCGCGCCCGCCGTGCTCCTGCTCGGCCTGGAGGCCGAGGAGGAGGCGCCCGGCATCTTCCTGCGGCTGCGCAAGGCCTGGCGCACCCGCGGCCAGCGCACCTGGGCACTGGCCACGCACGCCACCCGCGGCCTGCACAAGGCGGGCGGCACGCTGCTGCCCGCGGCCCCCGGCACCGAGACGGAGTGGCTGGACGCGCTCGCGGGCGGCGTCGGCCTGGACGAGGAGGGCGCGGCGGCCGCCGAGGCGCTGCGCGGCGACGGCGCGGTCATGCTGGTCGGCGAGCGGCTGGCCACCGTGCCGGGCGCGCTCACCGCGGCGCTGCGCACGGCGGTCGCCACCGGCGCCACCCTGGTGTGGGTGCCGCGCCGCGCGGGCGAGCGCGGCGCCCTGGAGGCCGGGTGCCTGCCAGGACTGCTGCCGGGGGCCAGGGCCGTGGCCGACGCCGGGGCGCGCGCCGAGGTGGCCCGCGCCTGGGGCGTCGCCGAACTGCCCACCGCGCCGGGGCGCGACACCTCCCAGATCGTCGAGGCCGCCGCCACGGGCGAGCTGTCCGCGCTGGTCGTCGGGGGCGTCGGCGTCGAGGACCTGCCCGACCCGGCCCGCGCCCGCGAGGCGCTGGAGGCGGTGGACTTCCTGGTCAGCCTGGAGCTGCGGCCCAGCGCCGTGACCGATCTCGCCGACGTCGTCCTGCCCGTCTCGGCGGCCCCGGAGAAGTCCGGCACCTTCCTCAACTGGGAGGGCCGCCTGCGGACGTTCGACGCGGCGCTCAAGCCCGACCAGATGACCCGCCGCCACGTCCAGCCCGACGCCCGGGTCCTGAACATGCTCGCCGACGCGCTGGACGTCCACCTGGGGCTGCCGGACGTGCGCATGGTGCGCGGCGAACTCGACCGCCTCGGCCACCGCACGGGCACGGCCCGGCTGGAAGCCCCGATCCCCGGGGCCCGTACCGCGCCGCAGCCCGCCGCCGGAGAGGCCGTGCTGGCCGGGCACCGGATGCTGCTCGACCGGGGCCGCCTCCAGGAGGGGGACGAGGCACTGGCCGGCACCCGGCACGCGGCGTACGCGCGGCTGTCGGCCGCCACCGCCGCCGAGATCGGCGCCGCGGACGGCGAGACGCTGGCCGTCGCGGGACCGCGCGGCGAGGTGCGGCTGCCGCTGTGCGTCACCGAGATGCCCGACCGGGTGGTGTGGCTGCCGCTCAACACGGTCGGCGGCGGCGTCGCCGCCGACACCGGGGCGCTTCCCGGCGCGCTGGTGCGGATCGCGCCCGGCAGCGCCGGCGTCAACCAGACCCCGCAGGAGGTGGGCGCATGAACGGGCCGGTGCAGCACCTCGCCCAGGAGGACCTGTCGATGTTCGGCACGGATCCGTTCTGGCTCGTGCTGATCAAGGGCGTCTTCTGTTTCGCGTTCCTGATGGTGACGGTGCTGCTCTCCATCGTCTTCGAGCGCAAGATCGTGGGCTGGATGCAGCTGCGCGTCGGCCCCAACCGGCACGGGCCCTGGGGCATGCTCCAGTCGCTGGCCGACGGCGTGAAGCTGATGTTCAAGGAAGACATCATCGTCAAGGGCAGCGACAAGCTGGTCTACCTGCTGGCTCCGGTCATCGGCGCGGTGCCGGCCTTCATGGCGATCGCGGTCATCCCGTTCGGTCCCGCGGACAACCAGATCTCGGTCTTCGGGCACCGGACGGCGATGCAGCTGACGGACATGCCCGTCGCCGTCCTCTACATCCTGGCCACCGCCTCCATCGCCTCCTACGGCGTGGTGCTGGCCGGCTGGTCGTCCGGGTCGACGTATCCGCTGCTGGGCGGCGTGCGCGCCACGGCGCAGATCATCAGCTACGAGATCGCGATGGGCCTGAGCTTCGCCGCGGTCTTCCTCTACTCGGGCTCGATGTCCACCTCGGCGATCGTCGGCGAACAGGCGGACGGCTGGTTCGCCTACCTGCTGCCGGTCTCCTTCCTGATCTACCTGATCTCGATGGTCGGCGAGGCCCACCGGGCGCCGTTCGACATGCCGGAGTCCGAGGGCGACCTGGTCGCGGGCTTCCAGACCGAGTACAGCTCGATCAAGTTCGCGATGTTCATGCTGACCGAGTACATCCACGTGGTGACGGTCTCCGCGCTGGCGGTCACGCTCTTCCTGGGCGGCTGGCGCGCCCCGGCGCCGATCTCCACCTGGTGGGAGGGCGCCAACCACGGCTGGTGGCCCCTCCTGTGGTTCACCGCCAAGCTCCTCGTGCTGATCTTCTTCTTCATCTGGATCCGCGGCACGCTGCCCCGCGTGCGCTACGACCAGTTCATGAAGCTGGGCTGGAAGGTGCTCATCCCCATCGCCCTGGTGTGGCTGATGCTGGTGGCCACCGTCCGCGCGATGCGCAACGAGGGCTGGGACTACAGCTCGGTCGTCTACTGGGTCGCGGGCACGGCGCTGGCGCTGCTGCTGATCTCCTTCGTCGTCGACTTCTTCCGCCCCGGCCCCGAGGAGGAGGAAGTGCCCGAGCGGGACAAGCCCTTCGACCCGATGGCCGGCGGGTTCCCCGTACCGCCGCTGCCGGGGCAACAGGTGCCGCCGGTGCCGCGGCGGCCCTCGCGCGCGCCGCGTGAGCGGGAGCGCGAGCCGGTCGGTGCGGGTGCGGGCGGGCCCGGCACTCCTGGCGACGCAACTGACGCAACCACCGAGAGCAAGGGGGCTGACGGTGCCTGAAAACCCCGTGGCCGGCTTCGGCGTGACCTTCAAGGACATGTTCAAGAAGCGGCTGACCGAGCAGTACCCCGAGTACAAGAAGCCGACGGCTCCCCGCTTCCACGGCCGCCACCAGCTCAACCGGCACCCGGACGGGCTGGAGAAGTGCGTGGGCTGCGAGCTGTGCGCCTGGGCCTGCCCCGCCGACGCCATCTACGTCGAGGGGGCCGACAACACCGAGGAGGAGCGGTACTCGCCCGGCGAGCGCTACGGCCGCGTCTACCAGATCAACTACCTGCGCTGCATCCTGTGCGGCCTGTGCGTCGAAGCCTGCCCCACCCGGGCGCTGACCATGACGAACGAGTACGAACTGGCCGACTCCTCCCGCGAGTCCCTCATCTACACCAAGGAGGAGCTGCTCGCGGGCCTGGAGGAGGGCATGGTCGACTCCCCGCACGCCATCTTCCCCGGCATGACGGAGAAGGACTACTACCGGGGCCTGGTCAGCGAGGCCGCGCCCGGCACCGTGCGGCAGACGCCCACCGACACCGGGGCTCCCCAGGAGTCCGCCGACACCTACGGCGCGGACGAACCCGCCGCGGGTGAGGCCACCACGGGCGAGGCCGCGGCGTACGGGCCCATGACGCACGGCGTCGTCACGGCCGGCGGGGAGGGGGAGCGATGAACGCACTCGCCGTCGGCGCCACCTCCACGGGCGAGGCCGTCCAGTTCTGGGTGCTGGGCACCGTCGCCGTCCTCGGCGGGCTCGGTACGGTGCTGCTGCGCCGCGCCGTACACAGCGCGCTCTGCCTGGCCGGGACAATGATCATCCTGGCGCTCTTCTACCTCGCCAACGGCGCCTACTTCCTGGGCGTCGTGCAGATCGTCGTCTACACCGGCGCGGTCATGATGCTCTTCCTGTTCGTGCTGATGCTCGTCGGCGTCTCCCACGCCGACTCGCTGCGCGAGACGTTGAAGGGGCAGCGCTGGCTCGCCGCGGCCTGCGCACTGGGCGTCGGCATCCTGCTGATCACCGGCATCGGGCAGGTCTCGGTGGGCGGCTTCAACGGGCTCGGGGCCGCCAACGCCGAGGGCAACGTCCCGGCGCTGGCCTCCCTGCTGTTCACCAAGTACGTCGTCGCCTTCGAGGTGGTCGGCGCCCTGCTGACCGTCGCCGCGGTCGGCGCCACGCTGCTCACCCACCGCGAGCGCGTCGAGAAGAACAAGTCGCAGCGCGAGCAGGCCGAGGAGCGGGTGCGCGAGGGCAAGCAGGTCACCCCGCTGCCGGCGCCCGGCGTCTACGCCCGCCACAACGCCAACGACCGTCCCGCGCTGCTGCCCGACGGCACGCCCTCCGAGCTCAGCGTCAGCCGCACGCTGCGCGACCGCGGCCAGATCCGCGAGGTCAACGCCGAGCAGCTGGCGCAGCTGGCCGCGATCGAGCAGCGCACCGCCGAGTACCAGGGCCGCGCCACCTACCCGGGCCCCAAGGACCCGGGCGAACGGGCCGCCGACCGGGCCGAGGACGCGGCCGACCGTGCCGAGGACGACGGCCAGGGCCGGCCCGCCGGTCTGGGCAGCGAGCGTGAGGAGGCCACCAAGTGAGCCCGGTCAACTACGTCTATCTGGCAGCGCTGCTGTTCACCATCGGCGCCGCCGGAGTCCTCATCCGGCGCAACGCCATCGTGGTGTTCATGTGCATCGAGCTGATGCTGAACGCCGCCAACCTGACGCTGGTCGCCTTCTCGCGGATGCACGGCAACCTCGACGGCCAGATCATGGCGTTCTTCGTCATGGTCGTCGCCGCCGCCGAGGTCGTGGTGGGTCTGGCGATCATCGTCATGCTCTACCGCTCCCGCCACTCGGCCTCGGTCGACGACGCCAGCCTGATGAAGCTGTAAGGGGTACGTACCAGTGGAGTCAATGATCGGACTGCTCGTCGGAGTGCCCCTGCTCGGCGCCGCCGTGCTGCTGTTGGGCGGGCGGCGCCTGGATCGGAGCGGGCACTGGCTGGCGACACTGCTGGCCGCGGCGTCCTTCGTGATCGGGGCCGTGCTGTTCGCCTCGATGCTGGGCGAGGACGCCGAGAGCCGGGCCATGCACAGCAAGCTGTTCTCCTGGGTGCCGGTGGAGGGCTTCCAGGCGGACGTGGCCTTCCAGCTCGACCAGTTGTCGATGACGTTCGTCCTGCTGATCACCGGCGTGGGCACGCTCATCCACCTGTACTCGGTCGGCTACATGGAGCACGACCCGAAGAGGCGCCGCTTCTTCGCCTACCTGAACCTCTTCCTCGCGGCGATGCTGCTGCTCGTCCTGGCCGACAACTTCCTGCTGCTGTACGTCGGCTGGGAGGGCGTGGGCCTCGCCTCGTACCTGCTGATCGGGTTCTGGCAGCACAAGCCGAGCGCGGCGACGGCGGCGAAGAAGGCGTTCCTGGTCAACCGCGTCGGTGACGCGGGCCTGGCCATCGCCATCTTCCTGATGTTCACCACCTTCGGCACCTTCGCCTTCGCGCCGGTCCTCTCCGCCGCCGGCGAGGCGGGCGAGGGCAAGCTGACGGCGATCGGCCTGATGCTGCTGCTGGCGGCCTGCGGCAAGTCGGCGCAGGTGCCGCTCCAGTCCTGGCTCGGGGACGCCATGGAGGGCCCCACCCCGGTCTCCGCGCTCATCCACGCGGCGACGATGGTGACCGCGGGCGTCTACCTGATCACCCGCTCCGGCGCGATCTTCAACGGGGCGCCGGACGCGCAGCTGGTCGTGGTGATCGTCGGCGCCGTCACGCTGCTGTTCGGTGCGATCGTCGGTTGCGCGAAGGACGACATCAAGAAGGCGCTGGCCGGCTCGACCATGTCGCAGATCGGCTACATGATCCTGGCCGCGGGGCTCGGCCCGATCGGCTACGCGTTCGCCATCATGCACCTGGTCACCCACGGCTTCTTCAAGGCCGGGCTGTTCCTCGGCGCCGGGTCCGTGATGCACGGCATGAACGACGAGGTCGACATGCGCCGCTACGGCGGACTGCGCAAGCACATGCCGGTCACCTTCGTCACCTTCGGCCTCGGCTACCTCGCCATCATCGGCTTCCCGGGACTGTCCGGGTTCTTCTCCAAGGACCAGATCATCGAGGCCGCCTTCGGCAAGGGCGGCACCGAGGGCTGGATCCTGGGCGCGGTCACCCTGCTGGGCGCGGCCATCACCGCGTACTACATGACGCGGGTGATGCTGATGACCTTCTTCGGTGAGGAGCGCTGGCGCAAGGCGCCCACGCCCTCACCGGCGGAGTCGGATGTGGAGCCGGCCGCCGAGACGCGGGGCGAACACGCCGAGCCGCACCCCCACGAGTCCCCGAAGAGCATGACGATCCCGATGATCTTGCTCGCCTTCGGGTCCGTCTTCGCGGGCGGCCTCTTCAAGGCGGGCGAGTCCTTCGTGGGCTGGCTGGAGCCGGTCACCCAGTTCGAGCACGGGCACTCCCCGGTCTCGGCGACCGCGGTGACGGCCGCCACGATCGTGGCGCTCGTCCTCGGCGTGGGCGCCGCGTACCTCCAGTACGGGCGCAAGCCGGTGCCCGCGCTCGCCCCGCGCGGCAGCCTGCTCACCCGCGCCGCCCGCCGCGACCTGCTCCAGGACGACTTCAACCACGTGGTGCTGGTCAGCGGCGGAACGCACCTGACCCGCAGCCTGGTCTACGTCGACAACAAGGTCGTCGACGGCGCCGTCAACGGCACGGCCGCCTCCTTCGGCGGTCTGTCGGGGCGGCTGCGGCGGATCCAGAACGGTTTCGCCCGCTCCTACGCGGTCTCGATGTTCGGCGGCGCGGCGGTGCTGATCGCCGCGACCCTGCTGATGAGGGCGGTCTGAGTCATGTCATTTCCTCTGCTGACGGTCACGGCGGCGCTGCCTGCCGTCGGGGCCGTCGCCACCGCCGCCGTCCCGGCGGCCCGGCGCACCGCGGCCAAGTGGCTGGCGCTGCTGGTCTCGTTGGCCACTCTCGTGCTGGCCGCCGTGGTGCTGGTCCGCTTCGACCCGGACGGCGCCCGCTACCAGCTGACGGAGTCGCACGCCTGGATCTCCGACTTCGGGGTCCGCTACGAACTCGGTGTCGACGGCATCGGCGCCGCCCTGATGGCGCTGACGGCGCTGCTCATCCCGTTCGTCATCGGCGCGGGCTGGCACGACGCCGACGACCGCGCGGGCGAGCAGGCCAACCGCCGCTGGCGGCCCACCCAGGGCTTCTTCGCCCTCATCCTCGCCGTCGAGGCGATGGTGCTGGTCTCCTTCGCCGCCACCGACGTCTTCCTCTTCTACATCTTCTTCGAAGCGATGCTCATCCCGATGTACTTCCTCATCGGCGGCTTCGGGGACCGGGCGCACGCGGCCGGTGAGGAGGAGGGCGCCAAGCAGCGCTCCTACGCCGCCGTGAAGTTCCTGCTCTACAACCTGGCCGGCGGGCTGGTCATGCTGGCCGCCGTCATCGGGCTGTACGTCGTCAGCGCCGACTCCCTGGGCCAGGGCACCTTCTCGCTGCCCGAGCTGCTCAAGGCGCGGGCGAGCGGCGACCTGACGATGGCGACGTCCACCGAGCGGTGGCTCTTCCTCGGCTTCTTCGTCGCCTTCGCCATCAAGGCGCCGCTGTGGCCGCTGCACACCTGGCTGCCCAACGCCATGGGCGAGTCCACGGCGCCGGTCGCGGTGCTCATCACGGCCGTCGTCGACAAGGTCGGCACCTTCGCGATGCTCCGCTTCTGCCTGGGCCTCTTCCCCGAGGCCAGTTCCTGGGCCACCCCGGTGGTGCTCGGACTGGCGCTGGTCAGCGTCCTGTACGGGGCGCTGCTCGCGGTGGGGCAGCGGGACATCAAGCGGCTGGTGGCCTACGCGTCCATCTCGCACTTCGGCTTCATCATCCTGGGCGTCTTCGCGATGACCAGCCAGGGCCAGGGCGGCGCGACGCTCTACATGGTCTTCCACGGCATCTCGACGGCCGCGCTGATGCTGGTGGCGGGCTTCCTCATCTCGCGCCGCGGCTCGCGTCTGATCGCGGACTACGGCGGGGTGCAGAAGGTGGCGCCCGTGCTGGCCGGCACGTTCCTGATCGGCGGCCTGGCCACGCTCTCGCTGCCGGGGCTGGCGCCGTTCGTCAGCGAGTTCCTCGTCCTGGTCGGCACGTTCGAGCGCTACCCGGTCGCCGGGATCATCGCCACCGCCGGCATCATCCTCGCCGCGCTGTACGTGCTGGTGCTCTACCAGCGCACGATGACCGGGCCGATCCGTGGGCCCCAGATCGAGGGTATGCCCGATCTGAAGGTGCGCGAGGTCGCGGTGGTGGCGCCGCTGGTGGCGCTGCTGCTCTTCCTCGGCGTCTTCCCCAAGCCGCTCACCGAGATCGTGAACCCCGCCGTGGAGCACACCCTCTCGGACGTACAGAAGAAGGACCCGAAGCCGCAGCATCCCGTCGCGGAGCACGCGGGGTCCGACGACAAGCCGGCCGGGCACGGCGGAGGTGACCACGAGTGACTGGCATGATCGACGTCGCGTCGGCGGGAGGTACTCCCGGCGTCCACAGCCTGTGGACGGTCGCGGCCGGCGCGGGCGACAAGCTCCAGGCGCCCAGCATCGAGTACGGGAAGCTCTCCCCGACGCTGATCGTCCTCGGTGCCGCGGCCCTCGGTGTCCTCATCGACGCCTTCGCGCCCCGCAGGGCCCGCTACGGCGCCCAACTGTTCGTGGCGCTGGTGGGCCTGGCCGCCGCGTTCGCCGCCGTCATCGGACTGGCGGCCTCCGGCGCGGGCACCACCAAGGCGCAGATCGCCGGAATGGGCGCGCTGGCCGTGGACGGACCCGCGCTCTTCCTCCAGGGCACCCTGCTGCTGGTCGGCATCGTGGGCGTCTTCACCTTCGCCGAGCGGAAGCTGGAACCCTCCGCGCACGGCTCCAGGATCGACTCGTTCGCCGCGCAGCCCGCCTCGGTGCCCGGCGGCGAGGGCGAGACGCAGGCCGTCAAGGCGGGCTGGACCACCACCGAGGTCTTCCCGCTGCTGATGTTCGCGGTCGGCGGCATGCTGCTCTTCCCGGCAGCCAACGACCTGCTGACCCTCTTCATCGCGCTGGAGGTCTTCTCCCTCCCGCTGTACCTGCTGTGCGCGCTCGCCCGCCGCAGGCGGCTGCTCTCCCAGGAGGCGGCCGTCAAGTACTTCCTGCTGGGCGCGTTCTCCTCCGCCTTCCTGCTGTTCGGCACCGCGCTGCTGTACGGCTACGCGGGCACCGTCAGCTACTCGGGCATCGCCCGCGTCGTCTCCGGCTCCGACGCCATCAGCGACCCGGTGCTGGCCCAGACGGCCGGCAACGACGCGCTCCTGCTCATCGGCGGCGCGCTCGTCGTCATGGGGCTGCTCTTCAAGGTCGGTGCCGTCCCCTTCCACATGTGGACCCCGGACGTGTACCAGGGCGCGCCGACGCCGGTGACCGGCTTCATGGCGGCCGCGACCAAGGTCGCCGCCTTCGGCGCGCTGCTGCGGCTGCTGTACGTGGTGCTGCCCGGGCTGCGCTGGGACTGGCGGCCCGTCATGTGGGGCGTGGCCATCCTGACGATGCTCGCCGGCGCCATCGTGGCCATCACCCAGACCGACATCAAGCGGCTGCTGGCCTACTCCTCCATCGCCCACGCGGGCTTCCTGCTGGCGGGCGTCATCGCCACCTCCAAGGACGGCATCTCCTCGGTGCTGTTCTACCTGGGCGCCTACTCGTTCGTGACGCTGGGCGCGTTCGCCGTCGTCACCCTGGTACGGGACGCGGGCGGCGAGGCGACGCACCTGTCCAAGTGGGCCGGGCTCGGGCGGCGTTCGCCCCTGCTGGCGGCGGTCTTCGCCGTCTTCCTGCTGGCCTTCGCCGGCATCCCGCTCACCTCGGGCTTCGCCGGCAAGTTCGCCGTGTTCAAGGCGGCGGCCGAGGGCGGCGCCGGCGTACTGGTCGTCATCGGCGTCCTCGCCTCGGCCATCGCCGCCTTCTTCTACCTGCGCGTCATCGTGCTGATGTTCTTCAGCGAACCGCAGGCCGACGGGCCGAGCGTGGCCGTACCCAGCGTCATGACGACCTCGGCCATCGCGATCGGCGTCGTGGTGACCGTCGTCCTCGGCGTGGCACCGCAGTACTTCCTCGATCTGGCGGGCCAGGCCGGAGTGTTCGTCCGGTGAACCACATACCGCTCCTCGACCCCCCGCCCTAGCTGTACGAAGCGCCGCCAGAGGCCCCAACGGGACGCCTCTGGCGGCGCTTTGTAATGAGCACTGTCCGATGCACCCGTGACAAGACGTGTGCGGAAACGGTAGGAACTCGAAGCATGGGTTGTGTAATTCTCCGCCAGGAAAAAGGCGGATACCAAGGAAAACAGGGCGGAATCTTCACAGAAGGGGTCTCCGCCGAATCGGTGGGCGCCAAGGGGCTGTGTCTGCACGTCCTGCACATCCCGGCGAACTCGAAGGGGGAACCACACCTGCACGCGGGCCACGAATCGGCCATCTACGTCGTCAACGGGGTGCACGAGATGTGGCACGGGGAGGATCTGGAGAACCGCGACACCCTCCACCCCGGCGACATGGTCTACGTCCCCGCGAACATGCCGCACATGCCGGTCACCGGCGAAGAGCCCGTCACCGTCGTGGTGGCGCGCACCGACCCACGCGAACAGGAGTCCGTCCACCTGCTCTCGCCGCGCGACCCCTGAGGGGCCCCGCCGGGCGCCGGCGGGCCCAGGGCCCGCCGCGGCGAGAGCGGGGCGCCCGCGCGCGGTGACACGGACCGCGGGCCGGGCCCGGACCCCGAAAGGGCCGGGCCCGTGGTCCCCGGCTGCCCGGACCAGCCGTGCGCAACGGGCGGCTCAGCCCCCGGGATACTCGCGGACCTTGCGGTCGCTGCCCGAGCCCTCCGTCTTCTCGTGCGGCTGCTCGGTGACGTCGTCCAGCTTGTCGGGGAGGTTCTCGGGCAGCTTGTCGGGCAGATCACCGAGCTCGTCGGGGTCCTTGGGCAGCTTCGCCGGAGCGTTCGCCGCCCTGGCGTAGGTGTCGGTGGCCCCGCCGTTCCAGGTGACCTTCAGCGAGTCCGCCGTCACCGAGGAGACCTTGCCCGTGGCGCGCTCCTCACCGACGCCCGCCGGGCACTTGAGAACCAGCGACTTCTCGGCGCCCGCCGCCATGACGCGGCCCGTGCACACCTTCTTGTCCTTGCCCCGCAGCAGGGACGCGGCGTCGTCGACGACGGTGAGCGTCAGCTTCTGGCCCTCCGCGTCCGCCGTCCAGACGCCCGGCAGCCGCCCCTCGCCCGCCGGCTTCTCACTCTTGTCCGGCGCGGGCGCGGCGGACTTCTTCTCGTCGCCCTTGGCCTTGCCGCCGTCGTCGCCCTTGCCGTCGTCGCCGCTTCCGCAGCCACCCACCAGCAGCGCGGCGGCCGCCGCCGCGGCCACCGCCCCCGTCCTCCGCGCTGACGTGCGCACTGTCCCTCCTCGGTCGTCCCGCCCTGGTCGTTTGCAGGGTCACGACAACCTAGCAGGGGCCCTGTCCGCCCCCTCCCGCCTCCCGACGCCTCAGAACGGGTCCTCGGCCGACGGGAAGTCCGTGGGCAGGTCCGGTGGCGGAGAGGCCAGTTCCGGATCGGAGGACTTGCCCAGCTCGACCGTCCGGCCCGACTTCCACTTCACGGTCATGCTCTTGTCCGAGACGCTGGTCACGGTGCCGCTGGTGTAGTCGGTACCGCCGCCCTCGCAGGTCAGATCCAGCGCGGTGCCGTTGGCCTTGCCGTCGCAGCGGTCGGGCAAGATCATGAACACCCGCTTGTCCGGCGAGATGCTGAACACGACCGACTTGCCGTCGGCCGCGGGGTGGGTCGCCCAGGCGCCGACCATCGCCGACGGGTCGACGGAGCCGTCCCCGCCGCCCTCCCCGTTCTCGTCGCCGTTGTCGCCGGAGCCGTCGGCTGCTTCCCCCGGCGGCCCCGAGCCACCGGGCTCCTCGCTGAGGTCGGGGTGCTTGTCGCCGGGGTCCGCGATGCTCGTGCCACCCCCGTCGCCTCCACAGCCACCCACCAGAAACGCGAGGGCCGCTGCCGCGGCGACCGCCCCCGAAATCCGCGCTGACCTGCGCACGTCCGTCCCCCTCCGTCGGTTCCTCACACCCCGCCACGTACGCCTGGGCGGCGGGGCCATGTCAACCTAGCAAGACCCCCACCCCCAAACCGCCCCGAACCCACCGATACCGCCCCCACCTTGGCGCTGAGTGCCAAGCCCTCCCACCCCCCTACCCTCGCCGCAACGGCGACGCCCCGCCCCACGCGAGGGTCCGGCGACTGTGGAGGCCGGCCCCCTCCTCTCGCCGCAACGCCGGCGCTCCCCTCACGCGAGGGTCGGGTGGGTGTGGGGCGGGCCTCTTGTTCTTGCCGCGACGGTGGCGGGGTGTGGGGGCGGGGCCCCTCTTCTCGCCGCGACGGCGGTGAGCCCCGGCGTTGAGGGGCCGGCGGAATGGCCGGCGGCCGGTGGGCTGGCCGTGCGGGACCCGGGGGCTTCGGGTGCGGCACCTGGAATGGGGGGGGCGGGGCCCCCTCTTCTCGCCGCGGCGGCGGTGAGCCCCGGCGGTGAGGGTCCGGCGGAATGGCCGGCGGCCGGTGGGCTGGCCGTGCCGGACCCCGGGGGTTCGGGCGCGGCACCTGGAATGGGGGGGCGTGCCCCCGCTCTCTCGCCGCGACGGCGGCGAGCCCCGGCGGTGAGGGTCCGGCGGAATGGCCGGTGGCCGGTGGGCTGGCCGTGCCGGACCCCGGGGGTTCGGGCGGGGCACCTGGAATGGGGGGGCGTGCCCCCTCTCTCTCGCCGCGGCGGCGGTGAGCCCCGGCGGTGAGGGTCCGGCGGAATGGCCGGTGGCCGGTGGGCTGGCCGTGCCGGACCCCGGGGGTTCGGGCGGGGCACCTGGAATGGGGGGGCGTGCCCCCTCTCTCTCGCCGCGGCGGCGGTGAGCCCCGGCGGTGAGGGTCCGGCGGAATGGCCGGCGGCCGGTGGGCTGGCCGTGCGGGACCCGGGGGCTTCGGGTGCGGCACCTGGGGGCGGGCCCCCTCTTCTCGCCGCGGCGGCGGTGAGCCCCGGCGGTGAGGGGCCGGCGGAATGGCCGGCGGCCGGTGGGCTGGCCGTGCCGGACCCAGGGGCTTCGGGTGCGGCACCTGGAATGGGGGGCGCGCCCCCCACGGCGGAGAGCACCGGTGGGGGACTTATCCACAGGCGGGGCCGCACATGTCACCGGCCCCGCCTATCGTGGCGGGCATGCTTCAGGAGAGTGCCGAGGGATCCGGCGGGGCGTCCGAGACGGCCGCGCTGCGAGTGCTGCGCAAGGTTTTCGGATACGACGCCTTCCGCGGCCGGCAGGAGGCCGTCATCGAGCACGTCACGCACGGTGGTGACGCGGTCGTGCTGATGCCGACCGGTGGCGGCAAGTCGCTGTGCTACCAGATTCCGGCGCTGGTGAGACCGGGCACGGGTGTGGTGATCTCGCCCCTGATCGCGCTGATGCAGGACCAGGTGGACGCGTTGCGCGCGCTGGGCGTGCGTGCGGGGTTCATCAACTCGACGCTCGATTTCGATCAGCGGCGCGTGGTGGAGGCCGAGTTCCTGGCGGGGGAGCTCGATCTGCTCTATCTGGCGCCTGAGCGGCTGCGTCTGGAGGCGACGACGGCGTTGCTGGAGCGCGGCAAGGTGTCGCTCTTCGCGATCGACGAGGCGCACTGTGTCGCGCAGTGGGGCCACGACTTCCGCCCCGACTACCTCTCGCTCTCGATGCTGGGCGAGCGCTGGCCCGAGGTGCCGCGGGTCGCGTTGACGGCGACCGCGACCCGCGCCACCCATCAGGAGATCGTGCAGCGGCTGGGTCTGGAGCAGGCGCGGGATTTCGTCGCGAGCTTCGACCGTCCCAACATCCAGTACCGGATCGTTCCGAAGCGGGATCCGAAGAAGCAGTTGCTGCGTTTCCTCAAGGAGGAGCACGCGGGCGACGCGGGCATCGTCTACTGCCTGTCGCGCAACTCGGTCGAGCGGACCGCCGAGTTCCTGTGCCGTAGCGGTGTGGAGGCCGTGCCGTATCACGCGGGCCTGGACGCGGGCACGCGCGCCGCGCATCAGGCGCGGTTCCTGCGGGAGGACGGCCTGGTCGTGGTGGCGACCATCGCTTTCGGCATGGGGATCGACAAGCCGGACGTGCGCTTCGTCGCCCACCTCGACCTGCCGAAGTCCGTGGAGGGCTATTACCAGGAGACGGGCCGCGCGGGCCGGGACGGGGAGCCGTCGACCGCCTGGCTGGCCTACGGCCTCCAGGACGTCGTGCAGCAGCGCAAGCTGATCGAGAACGGCGAGGGCGACGTGGCCTTTCAGCGGCGGGCGCGCAGCCATCTGGACGCGATGCTGTCCCTGTGCGAGACGGTCCGCTGCCGACGGGCCCAGCTGTTGGAGTATTTCGGTCAGGAGCCGGCGGCGGGCGCGGCGGAGGCGGCCTGCGGCAACTGCGACACGTGTCTGACGCCGCCGGAGTCGTGGGATGGCACGGTCCCGGCCCAGAAGGCCATGTCGACCGTGGTGCGGCTCAAGCGGGAGCGGGGGCAGAAGTTCGGTTCGGGCCAGATCGTCGACATCCTGCTGGGCCGGAAGACGGCGAAGGTCATCCAGTTCGACCATGACGCGCTGTCGGTGTTCGGGGTCGGCGCGGAGCTGGGGGAGGGCGAGTGGCGGGGTGTCGTCCGCCAGCTGATCGCCCAGGGGCTGCTGGAGATCGAGGGGGAGCACGGCACGCTGGTGCTGACGGACGCGAGTGCGACGGTGCTGCGCGGGGAGCGGGAGGTGCGGCTGCGCAAGGATCCGGTGCCGGACCGGGCGTCGGGCTCCCGGTCGGGTTCGGGCGCGGGTTCCCGGGGCGGCGGGGCGAAGCGCCAGGCCCCTGCCGACCTCCCCGAGGAGGCCCAGCCGCTCTTCGAGGCGCTGCGTGCCTGGCGCACCGAGCAGGCGCGGGAGCAGGGCGTGCCGCCGTACATCGTCTTCCATGACGCCACGCTGCGGGAGATCGCCGTGCAGCGTCCCGGCTCGCTGGGTGAGCTGGGCGGTGTGGCCGGGGTGGGCGAGAAGAAGCTCGCGACGTACGGCGAGGGCCTGCTGGCCGCGCTGGCGGCGGCGGGGGAGGCCTCCGCGGGGGTGGAAGGGGGCTCAGGGGCCTCCGCGGCACCGGAGGGGCCGGCAGGAGACGGTGCGGGACCGGCGGGAGACGGGGCGGCAGACGGTGCGGGACCGGCGGACGACGGTGCGGGACCGGCGGCCGGGACCCTTGCCGACTCCGCGGCTGCGCCGGACGAACCGGAGGCGGAAGCCGACCCCGGTTCCCTGTGGGCGGGAATCGATGCTTCGCCGCAGCCTTGACGCACGGTGGTCGCCGTCACCTGCGGTCGCCACCGGAGCGGGATGACGGCCGCCGGGCGTCACCCGGCGGCCGCCGTCCGGGGGGCGGGGGCGTCACTCGGCGGGTGTCACCCGGCCCGTCACGTCGCCCAGGCCGATGCGGGTTCCGTCCGGTCCCGGTGCCCATGCGGTGAGGGTCACCTCGTCGCCGTCCTCCAGGAACGCGCGCTTGCCGTCGGGGAGTTCCAGGGGTTCGCGGCCGCCCCAGGTCAGCTCCAGCAGCGAGCCGCGCTGGGCGGGTTCGGCTCCGCTGACGGTGCCGGAGGCGTACAGGTCGCCGGTGCGCAGTGAGGCGCCGTTGACCGTCATGTGGGCGAGCTGCTGGGCGGCTGTCCAGTACATGGTGGAGAAGGGTGGTTCGGCGAGGGTGTGGCCGTTCAGCCGCACCGTCATGCGCAGGTCGTAGCCGCCGGGGTCGATGCCGTCGGCGGAGTCGTCGAGGTAGGGGAGGAGGGGGAAGTCGCGCGGGGGCGGGGCCACTCGTGCGGCGTCGAGGGCGTCGAGGGGGGTGATCCAGGGGGAGATCGTGGTGGCGAAGGACTTGCCGAGGAAGGGGCCCAGCGGGACGTATTCCCAGGCCTGGATGTCCCGCGCCGACCAGTCGTTGAGCAGGGTCATCCCGAAGACGTGCTCGCGGAAGCCGGCCAGCTCGACGGGGGTGCCCATGGCGCTGGGGGTGCCGACGACGAACCCGACCTCCGCCTCGATGTCCAGCCGCTGCGAGGGGCCGAAGGCCGGGACCGGCTCGTTCGGGGGTTTGCGCTGTCCTCGCGGGCGGGGGATGGGCGTGCCGGAGACGACGACGGTGCCGGCCCGCCCGTGGTAGCCGATGGGCAGGTGTTTCCAGTTGGGGGTGAGCGCGTCGCCGTCGGGGCGGAAGATGCGGCCGACGTTGGTGGCGTGGTGTTCGCTGGCGTAGAAGTCGACGTAGTCGGCGACCTCGAACGGCAGGTGGAGGCGCACCTGGTGGAGGGGCAGCAGGTGGCGCGCGGTGGTCTGGCGGTGCGTCTCGTCGGTCAGCCAGGCGCGGACCTCGGCGCGTACGGCCTGCCAGACGGGGCGTCCGGCAGCCATCAGCGCGTTGAGCGACGGCGCCCGCAGCACCTCGGTGTGGGGGGAACCGAAGGCGGCGGCGGCCGCGCCCAGGTCGAGCACGTCGTCGCCGAACCGGACGCCGAGTCGGCGGTGGCCTGGCGCGTCCGGTGTGCTGAAGAGGCCGTACGGAAGGTTGTCCGGGCCGAAGAGAGTGTCACTCATGGAGGTCACACTATGAGGGAGGGCGACGCGGGAACACCGGTGCGCATGCTCGTCGGGCGGTCCCTGCCCCGTGCCTGGCGCGACCCGCCGCCTAGGATGCTCGCGAAGGTGTGAGGGGGGCTGCCGTGCGACGCGTCATCCTGGCCGCGGCCGCCCTGTCGCTGGGCGTGGTGCTCGGTCCCGGGCCAAGCGCCGCGACCGCCGCAGCCGCCGGGGGCTCCGCTGCACCCGAAGGCGCGGCAACCACCGCTGGCTCACCCGCAGGCGCGGCAACACTCGCTGGCCCGCCCGCAGGTGCGGCAACACCCGCAGGCACGGCAGGCGCGGCAGCACCCGCACGCACGGCAGGCACCGGCGCGTCGGGGGAAGGGCACGCGCCGGCGGACCGGCAGGCCGCCTGGTTCGCGCGGCGGCTTCGCGCGGACCCGGTGCACGTCTCGGACCAGATCCCGTTCGCCCACCCCCGCTCGGCCGCGTCCCGCTTCGCCGCGCAGGCCGCGCGCACCGGCGTTCCGACCTACGTCCTCGTGGTCCCCTTCCACACCGCTCTCGACGCGCGCGAGCTCCTTGACGCCGTCCACCGGGAGTTGGACCGCAGGGGCCTCTACGTCATGGTGGACGGCACGTCCGGCGACGAGGTGGAGGCCGCTGCCCACGGGGTGTCCGTCCCGGCCGAGGACGCGGCGCGGGCGGCGGAGTGGGAGATGCCCTCGGACGCGACGGCGCTCGACGTCTTCACCCGGTTCGTGGACATCGTGGGGCTGAGCGGGGCGAAGGCCGCCGCGCGCGCGTCGGAGGCGGAGGAGAGACGCCTCGTCGACGAGAAGCGTCCCGAGCCGTTCTACACCGCGCGCGAGACCCGGTCCGTCAACTCCGGTGTGGCGGGGGCCCTGGCGGGCGGGGTGCCGCTCCTCGTCCTCGCCGTCGGCTGCACGGTCTACCGGCGCCGCCACCGCGGTCACGGCCGCGGCATTCTGGGCTACGGAGTGCCGCTCGGGTGCGCGGTCGGCGCCGCCGTGCTCGTGCACGCGGGCGCGGTGGCCTTCGCGCAGGGGGAGAAGGCCGTTCCGTCGGCCCGGCCGACCGCGCACGATCTGCAACTGCGCGCTGACCGGGTCGCGGAGGGGCTGCGCCGGGGGCCGGTCTACCAGGATCCCGAGTCGCCCGCCGCGCTCGACGGCAGCCACCTGACCGCCGTGCGGGAGCGGTTGTCCGCGCTGGAGGTGCCCGCCCGGCTGGTGGTCCTTCCGGCGCTGGCGAAGGAGGACGAGTCGGGCGGTGACGCGGACCTCTTCCTGCAGCGGCTGCACAAGAGCTTCGGTGAGGACGGTCTCTACATCCTCGCGGGAGGCGACGGTTTCGACGGGTACGAGGTCACCGTCGCCAACTGGGGCGTGAAGCTCGCCGCCAAGGAGCTGGACGACTACGGCGAGTGGATCCGTTACGGCCCCGAGGACAGCGACGAGGAGCCGGCGCTGGGACGCCGGATCACCGCACTGGCCCGGCATATCGAGGGCGTGCCCCAGGGCCCGCCCGGTCATCCCGAGGACGCGGGGCGGGTGGACGAGCCCGCGGACACGTCACTGCCACCGATCGACTCCGGTGCCTACCGCCCCGCGGCCGGCGGCGCGGCCGGGCTGGTACTGGCCGGGTGGGGTGCGCTCGCCGCGCGGCGGCGGATACGCCAGGGCGGACGTCTCACCGCGTCACTGCCGTGGGTCCCGGCTGCTCGGGCCGCCCCCGAGGCGGGAGGGCGGGACGCGCCCTCCCGTCCGCGCCGCCGGTGGCTTCGCCGGACCGCGGGGCGGGAACTGGAAGAACTCGCCGCCGCGTTCGACGCCGCCGAGGGGCGCCTCGACAAGGCCGCCAGGGGCCATGTGTGGGCCTGTCTGGACGCAGCGGTGCTCCTGCTCGACCGGCAGGGCGACGGACGGATCGACGCGGACGCGGACACCGGCGACCTGGCGGCCGCGCTCGCGCTCGTCCGGGCGGGCCGCGCGGCGCTCGGTGTGGGCGGTCGGCACGCGGTGCGGCGCCGGCTGTGCTCCGTCAACCCGCTGCACGGTACGCACGAGCCCGCCAAAGGTGCGGGAGGGTGTGCGGCCTGCCGCACGGCGGCCACCGGGTCCGAACGGGCGCGCGGCCTGCTGCTGCCGGGGACCGACGGCGCCCCGGTGCCGTACCGCGAGTCGCCGGGCCCACTCGGCCGCGCCGCCACCAGTGAGGTCCGGCACCTCATCCACCACGTCAGGGAGCGCTTCCATGTGTCCGACGTCTCCGGCTGACCGCGGCCGCCGGGCGGGCGCCGGCGTGGCGGCGCTGTCCGTGGCGGCGCTGTCCGCCACGGCCCTCGGCTCGCCCGCACACGCGTGGGCCGCTTCGCCACAGGGCGCGTCGGGCGACCGGATCGCGGCTGCCCTGCGCTCCTCCCCGGTGCACGTCGCCGACTCCTACAGGGCGCGGATGCCGCGGGCCCAGGAGCGCGCCCTGGAGAGGCGGATCGCCGGGACCGGGCTGCCCCTCAAGGTCGTCCTGATGCCCTTCACGGACAAGGGCGGAACGGGGCCGGATGCCTGGAGCGGCTCGGCCGAGCAGTTCGCCGCCGTCATGCACGAGGAACTGGCGCGCGGCGGCGAGGAGTTCATCCTGCTCACCAACTCCGGCTGGGACGACGACCGGTCACTGGAAGGCCACGAGTGGCCCGATGAGGAGCGGTACCAGGCCCGGTACGCGGCCTGGGCCGTCGGCGAACTCGACTCCATGCGGGCGAAGGGCTTCGCCGCGCGCTTCTCCCGCGCCGTCGACCTCACGGCCGAGGGCAACGGCATGCGCGTCTACGAGAAGGCGCGCGAGAAGGAGGCGGCCCGGGACGGGGGGCAGGACGAAGGTCCGGGTGCGGCGCAGGACGGGAGTGGGGACGCGGCGCCGTCCGGGAAGCCGGCGCCGGCGGACGGCGGGGACCCGGGGGTCCCCGCTTCCGCGGCCTTCCTCGCGGGAGGGGCGAGCGCACTGGTGCTCGGCGTGGTCGCTGTGCTGTGGCGGCGGGCCCGGCGGGCTGCCGTGCTCCCCGCGGCGGGGGCGCGGTCGGTGTTCGCCACCGCTCGGGGCGAGCAGGTCGGCGCCCTGCGCGAACGGGCGCGCGAGGAGGTCGTTGGCCTGGGAGAGGACGTGTCCGGGCGGGAAGCCGCGGACGGTGGCGCTGACGGGGTGCGCCGCGCCCTGGACGCGTACGAGGCGGCCACAACGGTGCTGGACGCCGCCGAGGGCCTCGCCGACCTGGCGGGGGCGCTCGCGCTGGTCGAGGAGGGGCGGGCCGCGCTGCGGGCCCCCGCCAAGCGGGGCGCGCGGGCGGGCGGGAACCGCGAGCCGTTGCCGCTGTGCTTCTTCCACCCGCTGCACGGGCGTGGCGTGCGGCGGATCCGCTGGCGTCCGCTCGGGCAGCGCGATCCGCTGCGCGTGGCGGCGTGCCGGGAGTGCGCCGAGGCGGTCCGGGCGCGCCGCCCGCCCGAGGTGCTGAGGGCACGGGACGGCGACAGTGAGGTGCCCTACTTCGAGATTCCGCCGGAGCGGAGCCTGTGGGCCGCCACCGGGTACGGCTCGTTGACGGCCGACCCGCTGGCCGTCCGCGTCCAGCGGGGCGACTTCACCCGCGCGGCGGCGAACCGGGCCCGTGCCTAGACGTGCCCCTGGGGCGAGGCCGTCGGCCGTGCTCCGCGTCGGGTGGACGCGGAGCACGGCCGACTGAGCCGCGCAGTGCGCCGCGAGGTGTGCCGCGGCGTGTGCGGCGGTGTCATCCGCTGTAGTACGGGGTGTCAGTCGTTGTAGTACGGGGTGACCGAGACGGTGCCGCCGTCATTGACCATGCAGGCGTAGCCGACGATCTTGCCCTGCGCCTGGAGTTCGTCGCCGTGGGCCTGGCAGTCCTCGATGGTGGTGCCGGGGAAGACGATGTCCTCGCCCTGGTGGACGGCGGGGGCGGCCTGAGCCGCTCCGGCGGCGATCCCGGAGAAAGCCAGCAGACCGATTCCGGCAACTGCTGCACGCTTGAACTTGCGCATGCGATTCCTTCCGTACGTGACCGTCCTCCATGTGCGCGGGACGGCCGGTGTCCCGTACCGGGTGCCGTGGGCAGCCGGTACGGGGCCTTACACGCTGTTCGACGTCACGCGCGGCGGGACGGTTCACCGGGCGCGACGAGTTTTTCGCACGGATGGGCCGGCCGTCGCCGTCGCCGTCGCCGTCGCCGTCGCCGTCGCCGGCGTCGGCGGAGGCGTCGGCGCAGGCGTCCGCCCCGGCCGGTGGCCGGGGCGGACGGCAGAGGGTCAGCCGGCTGTACGCCTGATCCGTCGCTCCCACGTCCGGGAGAACACCTCGGTCTCCCCGTCCCAGCAGGTGACCTCGTTCACGGCGATGAAGTCACCCTCCTCGGCGCGGAGTTCGGAGCGGGTGTGCAGGTGCGCGTGCCAGCCCAGGGCTGGGCGGCGCAGTCCGACCTCCCACTCGGAGACGGCGCGGGCGCTGAGCGGGTCGCCTTCGTCGATGACGTAGGTCTCCAGGGCGTTCTCGGTGAACTCCAGCCCGTCCGGGTAGACGCGGGTGCCGCCGTAGCGGGGGTCGACCTCCAGCCGCCACCTGCCGGCGGCGACGTCGCGCACCACGCGCCTCTCGGGCCACTGGGTGCCGCTCTCGGCGTCCGGGTAGCGCACGCCGAGGGGTTCGGCCTGCTCGGGTTCCTCGAACCGGATCGCGGGGGCGCCCTCGTCGGCCGCCGGGTTGCGTACGGGCAGTTCCAGGGTGCTGCTGGAGGGGTCGAGCACCCAGCCCGCCTCGCTGCCGGGCTGGGGCCAGATCCAGGGCCAGTAGGCCGAGGAGAGCGCGATCCTGATGCGGTGTCCCGCGGGGAACGCGTGGCCGATGCCGTTGAGTTCGAAGCTGACGTCCTCCGTCGCTCCGGGCTCCCACTCCACCACGCGGTCGCGTCCGTGCCGGGCCGAGAGGTTGAGTACGCCCCGGGTCACCAGGGTGGAAGAGCCGTCGGGCGCCACGTCGCACACGCGCGCGATGACCTGGCCGCGGGGGACCTGGCAGGTGAGGCGCAGCCGCACCCGCGGCCGTCCCAGCACCTCCACGCGCCCGTCCAGCACCGCGGAGTCGAAGCAGACGGACCGCCCGTCCTCCTCGCGCTGGTCGGGCGGCAGGTCGGCCTCGTTCCCGAACGGGAAGAAGCGCCCCGCGTCCACCCCGGTGTGCTGCGGCGAGCGCACCACGAACGGGCCGCTGCCCGGCAGCTCGTACGGCGTCATGGTGACGGCGGGGGAGGGCCACTCCCGGTCGCCCACCCAGCGCCCTTCCAGCTGTTCGTAGACCGTCGCGGGCGGGTGCGACTCGCTGATCCACGAGCGCAGCAGCGGCTCGTCCATGACGCCGGTGTCCTCGTCCTTGAGCCACCGGTCCCACCAGCGCAGCGTCTCCTGGAGGAAGCCGATGGCGGGTCCTGGCGGCAGGCCGCGGTCCGGGTACTGGTGCGACCAGGGGCCGATCAGCCCGCGCACCGGAGCCCCGCTCTGCCTGGGCAGGTGCTCGACCAGCCGCAGCACGGTGTCGCGGTAGGGGTCGTGCCAGCCGCCGACCGCGAGGACGGCCGCGTCGACGGCGGCGTAGTTCTCGCAGGCGCTGCCGTGCCGCCAGTAGTCGTCGCGGGTCTGGTGGTCGAGCCAGGTGTGGATGAACGGGTCGAGCGCCTCCAGGCGGCGCTGCCACATGTCCCGCCAGCCGTCGCCGACCTGTGCGGGGTCCGGCGGGCGTGAGGCGAACGCGAGCATGGTGGAGGCCCAGGCGTGCATGTCCACGGCCAGCACGGAGCCGCCCATGTAGTGCACGTCGTTGTCGTAGCGGTCGTCCGAGGAGCAGACGGTGACGATCGCCTTGAGGGCCTCGGGGGCGCGCGCGGCCAGCTGGAGGCTGTTGAAGCCGCCCCAGGAGATGCCGAACATGCCGACCCGGCCGCTGGACCAGGGCTGGGCGGCCAGCCAGGCGATGACGGCCTCGCCGTCGGCGAGCTCGCGCTCGTCGTACTCGTCGCCGGGCAGCCCCTCGGCGTTGCCGTGGCCGCGTACGTCGACGCGGACGGAGGCGTAGCCGTGCCCCGCGTACCAGGGGTGGCGCTGGGCGTCGCGCGGGGCCGTCCAGTCGCTCAGCCGGTAGGGGAGGTACTCCAGGAGTACGGGCACGGGCTCCTCGGTGACGGGCCGCCACACGCGCGCGTACAGGTGTTCGCCGGTCGGTGTGGGGATCCACAGGTCCTCACGGACGACGCGGTACGGGAACTGTTCAGGGGTGCGGATGTGCATAGCTGTAAATCTTCGGACATGTGCGGAAGGTTTCCGGGCACCGGGGGTCCGCCGGGCGACACGCTCGGCGGATCGGGTGCCGTGCGCGCTCAGCGGATCGGGTGCCGTGCGCGCTCAGTGGATCGGGTGCATGGTGCGGCGCAGCCACGGGGCCACGGCGAGGACGGCGAGCCCGACGACGACGGCGACAGCACCGTTGAGCGTGAAGTAGAGGTTGTCCGCGATCCGGCCGTAGAACTTCACCGTCTGCGCCTGGACGCCGGTGGCCAGGGCGAGTGAGAGGAACCACAGGGCGAGCGCCTGGCTGCTGAAGGCGGCCGGTGCCAGCTTGCTCGTCGCCGACAGCCCGGTGGACTCCAGCAGCACGTCACCGACGCCGATGAACAGCACCGCCAGCACGATCCACACCAGGCTGATCTGCCAGCCGTCCCCCGACTTGCCCAGCAGGACGGGGACGAGCACGAGGAAGCCGAGGCCGCCCAGCAGCACGCCGAACGCCAGCTTGTTCGAGGCCTGCGGCTGCCGCGGCCCCATCCGCTGCCAGGCGCCCGCGATGAACGGCGCGGAGAGCACCGAGACGGCACCCAGCGCCGAGCTGATCCAGCTGGAGGGCGCGTGGTAGCCGAAGACGCTGGTGTTCACGTGGTTGTCCGTGAGCAGCACCAGGACCGTGTACGACTGGAAGAGCACGAAGTTGAACGCCACGGAGGCCAGCCACAGCACGAGGAAGGGGCGCAGCCTGCCCCGCTCCTGCGGCGTCACCCGGGGGCTGCGCCACATGACGGCGAAGTAGGCGACGGGCGCCGCCATCGACACGTACGTCAGCGCGTCCACGAAGCCCGACAGCGTCAGCGCGCCCCCGAGCGACAGCGCCACGCACACCACGGCCACCACCACGAGACCCGCCGCGATCAGCCACACCGCGCGGCGCATGGCCGCGGGCGGCAGCGCGAACTCGGCGCCCTCCTTACGTCCCGCCAGGTGCCGGCGTCCTGCGACGTACTGGATGATGCCGAACGTCATGCCGACCGCCGCCGCGGAGAAGCCCCAGTGCCAGTCGACGTCCTCGCCCAGCAGCCCCGTGACGATCGGGCCGAGGAAGGCGCCGATGTTGATGCTCATGTAGTAGAGCGAGAAGCCGGCGTCCCTGCGCTCGTCGGTGGCCGAGTAGAGCTTGCCGACCATGGCGGCGACGTTCGGCTTGAGCATGCCCGTGCCGGCGCTGATCAGCCCCAGGCCGATCCAGGTGGAGGCGGCGGCCGGGATCGCCATCGCGTAGTGGCCGCAGGCGATGAGCAGGGCGCCGTAGAGGACCGAGCGGTAGGAGCCGAGCATCCGGTCGGCGATCCACCCGCCCGCCACCGACAGCAGGTAGACCAGGGTGCTGTAGCCGGCCGCGACGGAGGCGGCGGCGCCGGGCTCCATGCCCAGGCCCCCGTCGGCCGCGGTGGCGGAGAAGAAGAGGACCAGGATGGCCTGCATGCCCAGGAACGAGAAGCGTTCCCAGACCTCCAGGCCCGACAGGGGGAGCAGCCCGCGGGGGTGCCCCAGAAAGTCACGCCCGGTGGGCCCCGCGGTGTCCGCGGGCCCGTCGGGGGACGTAGGGTTTGCGCCTCCGTCCTGTCCGTGTGGCGTCGGGTCCTGGCTGGATCTGGGGGACACGGGTGGTGCTCCTGACACGTTCGGCGATTCGAGTGCCTCTGCTGTCCCGGACGCTCGGTTGCAAACCGCACCTAACGGGTGACGTGCAACATATCCCGTATATCCCCGCATTGCGCGCCAAGAACGTTCTGCTGGGCAGGCGCCGACCGTGATCGTTATGTGACCGGTTACGCTGCCAGGGAAGAGCGGAGGGTGGCCCTCGGCCCACGCGTGCCACCCGCGGTCCGCAAGCGCAACAGCAGTCGAGCAGCAGTAGGCCATCCGTACCCGTTCGTTCCACGTACGCAGACAGGAGTACCCCTCGTGACCGTCGTCGGGCCCTTCGGGCTGAGCGTGCGGGACCAGGCTCTCGAAGCCGATACCTTGTCGGGGCTGGCGGCCGTCGAGGAGGGCCTCATCGAGGCCACCAAGAGCGACGTGCCGTTCATAACGGGAGCCGCCCAGCACCTGGTGCGGGCCGGAGGGAAAAGGTTCCGGCCGCTGCTGGTGATGCTCGGGGCGCAGTTCGGCGATCCGCACGCGCCCGGTGTCGTCCCCTCCGCGGTCGTCGTCGAGCTGACCCACCTCGCGACGCTCTACCACGACGACGTCATGGACGAGGCCGACGTGCGGCGCGGGGTGCCCAGCGCCAACGCCAACTGGGACAACTCGGTCGCCGTCCTCACCGGTGACTTCCTCTTCTCCCGTGCCTCCCACATACTGGCCGACCTCGGTCCCGAGGCCGTCCGCATCCAGGCCGAGGCGTTCGAACGCCTGGTCACCGGGCAGATCCTGGAGACGGCGGGCCCCGCCGAGGGCCACGACGCCATCGACCACTACCTCGAGGTCATCGCCGGCAAGACCGGCTCCCTGATCGCCGTCGCGGGCCGCTTCGGCGCCATGATGTCGGGCGCCGACGAGCGGACCGTCTCGGTGCTCACGCAGTACGGCGAGCGCATCGGTGTCGCCTTCCAGCTCGCCGACGACGTGCTCGACATCGCCAGCGACGAGCACGAGTCGGGCAAGACCCCCGGCACCGACCTGCGCGAGGGGATCGCCACGCTGCCTGTCCTCTACGTCAGGGCCCGCGCCGCGCACCCCGAGGCGAGTCGCGAGGACCGCGAGCTGTGCGCCCTGCTCGACGGGGACCTTTCCGACGACGCCCGGCTCGCCGACGCGCTGGCCAGGCTGCGCGCCCACCCGGCGCTGGAGCAGGCCAGACGCACGACCGTGCGCTACGCCGACGAGGCCCGCGAGATGCTGGCGCCGCTGCCGGACAACGCCGCCAAGGAGGCCCTGGCGGCGCTGTGCACCGCCGTGGTGGACCGGGCGGGCTGACGGCTTCTCACCTGTCTGGTGCCCCTTCCGCGGGCCGAACTGCGCCGTGCCGACCCTGAGAAGACTCGTGCGGGCGGCAACCGAAAGGCGGAGGGCGCGTCATCCCGGGGGAGTAGCGGGATCTGCCTCCGGCGGTTGACGCGGTGGAGCGGGGGATTTGTTGCCATAGGAGCAGCCCACCCCGCACCGATTCGGGTGAGAATGGCGGCGAGGGGTGGACGAGTGCGACCTTTTCAGCCGCCGCCGATCACGGAGGTAGGACAGACAGATGGCACAGATCCAACCGAGGAGTTCCCGGCGCAGGGCGGTGCGCTACGGCGTGCCGGTCGCGGTCGCCGGGGTGGCCGCCGCGACCGTGGGCCTGGTGCCCGCGCTCGCCAGCTCTGGCGATCCCGACCTGCCGAAGATCAGCGCGGAGGAGCTGGTCGCCAAGATGGCCAAGGCCAACGTCGAACACCTGTCCGGAACGGTGAAGGTCAGCACCGATCTGGGTCTGCCCTCGCTGCCGGGCGGCTCTGACGGCGGCTCCGGCGGCTTCGGCGGTCCGCACGGCTCGGGCGACGGCGCCCAGAATGACAAGAGCGAGAAGCCCGACGTCTCCCCGGGCTCCGAACTGACGAAGCTCGCCTCCGGGGAGCACACCCTCCGCTTCGCCGCAGCGGGACCCGACAAGCAGCGCGTCTCCGTCCTGGAGTCCACCGGCGAGTACAGCCTCATCCACAACGGGCGCCAGCTGTGGGCGTACGACAGCGCGGCCAACGCCGCCTGGCACTCCACGGCGCCGAAGGGCGCGCACGGCAAGAAGGGGAAGGGCGACGACGCGGCCGGCCCGGCCTCCGGTGTGACGCCCGGGTCGCTCACCCCGCAGCAGGCCGCGAAGCAGGCGCTCAAGGCCGTCGGCACGTCCACCTCCGTGACGGTCGAGGGCACCGCGAAGGTCGCGGGGCGCGACGCCTACCAGCTCGTCATCAAGCCCAAGGGGGCGCCGGAGTCCACGGTCGAGTCCGTCCGGATAGCCGTCGACGCCGACAAGGGGCTGCCGCTGAAGTTCACCCTCACCCCCAAGGAGGGCGACAAGCCGGCCGTCGAGATGGCCTACACCAAAATCGACTTCGGCGAGCCCGACCCGGACGACTTCACCTTCACTCCGCCCAAGGGCGCCGACGTCACCGAGGCGAAGCCGCACCAGGGCTCCGCCCCGAAGGCACCCGAGGGGCTGGCCGGGCTCTCCGGAGCGAAGATCGTCAACGAGGGCGCCGGCGACTGGTCCAAGGTCGCCAGGATCGACACCGGGATGCCGGGCGGTCTCGGCCCCGCGGCGGGCGGGAAGTCCGGCGGCGGGAGCGGTGAGCAGGCCCAGAAGCTCCTGGACGGCTTCACGAAGGAGGTCAAGGGCGACTTCGGCACCGGCAGGGTCATCAGCACCCGCCTGGTCAACGCCCTGCTGACCGACGACGGCGACCTCTACGTCGGAGCCGTCACCAAGGAAGGTCTCGTGAAGGCCGCCAACCAGGCGGCCCGGTAACCGGACCCGAGGGCCGACGGCCGGCCGCGAAGCGAAGGCACCAGCGAAGGGGGCACATGAGCGAGCCGACCGCCGCACACGAGGAGCAGGGCGCCGTGATCTCCACCCAGGGGCTCACCAAGCGCTACCGCGGCGGTCAGCTCGCCGTCGAAGGCCTCGACCTGTCCGTGCCGCGCGGCAGCGTCTTCGGCTTCCTGGGCCCCAACGGCTCGGGCAAGACGACGACCATCCGGATGCTGCTCGGCCTGATCGAACCCACCGACGGCGCCGCCCACGTCCTCGGCGCGCCGATGCCGGGCTCGGCCCGGCGCGTGCTGCCCCACGTGGGCGCCCTCATCGAGGGGCCGGCGCTCTACGGCTTCCTGACCGGACGGGAGAACCTGCTGCGCTACGACGCGGCCGACCCCACCGCCGACCCGCGCACCCGCGCCGCACGCGCCGACCGGGCGCTGGAGCGGGTGGGCCTGGCGGCCGCGGCCGCCAAGAAGGCGCGCGCCTACTCGCTCGGCATGAAACAGCGGCTGGGGCTGGCCGCCGCGCTGCTCCAGCCGCGCGAGCTGCTCGTCCTGGACGAGCCGACCAACGGTCTCGACCCGCAGGGCATGCGGGAGATCCGCTCCCTGGTACGGGAGCTGGCCGACGACGGCATCACCGTCTTCCTCTCCTCCCACCTGCTCGACGAGATCGAGCAGGTCTGCACCCACACCGCCGTGATGCACCGGGGGCGCCTGGTCACCCAGGGCACGGTCGCGCAGATGTCGGCGGGCGCACGCGGCAGGCTGGCCGTCACCACACCAGACCCCGGCGAGGCCGCCAGGGTGCTCAAGGAGGCGGGCGTGGCCGACCTGGTCACCGACGGGGAAGAGGTCAGCGGCGAGCCGCCGCCCGCACGCGATCTCGCGGACCTCAACGCGGCGCTGGTGCGCGCCGGGGTCCGCGTCCGCTCGTTCGGGCTGCGGCGCGCCTCGCTCGAAGACGTGTTCGTCTCGCTCACCGGGGAGGGCTTCGATGTCGCAGGCTGAGACGGCGACCGGCGGCCTGGCGCCTCACTCCCCGGCGCGGCCCGCCCGTGCGGTGTGGTCACTCGGGCTCTTCCGCAGCGAGCTGGCCGTCACCTTCCGGCGCTGGCGCACCCTGGCACTGCTGGCGGTGCTGGCCGCCGTACCGGTCCTCGTCGGCATCGCGGTGAAGATCGAGACGGGCGACGGCGGATCGATCGGCGGCGGCGAAGGGGGACCCGCCTTCCTCTCCCAGGTCACCGGCAACGGACTGTTCCTGGTCTTCACCGCACTGGCCGCCACCCTGCCGTTCTTCCTGCCGATGACCGTCGGAGTGATCGCGGGAGACGCCGTGGCGGGCGAGGCCGGCGCGGGCACTCTGCGGTACCTGCTGGTCGCCCCCGCGGGACGCACCCGGCTGCTGCTGGCGAAGTTCTCAGCCGTCCTGGCGTTCTGCCTGGCCGCGACGGCGACGGTCGCCGTCTTCGCGCTGGCGACCGGGGCGCTGCTCTTCCCGACCGGGCAGGTCACCCTGTTGTCGGGCACCTCCGTCTCCTTCGGCGAAGGGCTGTTGCGTGCCGCGGCCATCGCCGTGACGGTCGCGCTCAGCCTCGTCGGCCTCGCGGCGCTCGGCCTGTTCATCTCGACGCTCACCAACAGCGGCGTCGCCGCCATGGCGGCGACGGTCGGCCTGCTGATCACCGTGCAGATCCTGGGCGCCATCCCGCAGCTGGACGAGATCCACCCGTTCCTGTTCACCCACTACTGGCTCAGCTTCGCCGACCTGCTCAGAGACCCCGTCTACTGGGACGACCTGCTGAAGAACCTCGGCCTCCAGGCCGTGTACGCCGCCGTGTTCGGCTCTGCCGCCTGGGCCAGGTTCGGTGCCCGGGACATCACGGCGTAGCGCTGCTTCTGCTGGTCCGGCTCCGGCAAGGGGGTGCCACTGTCCGCCGTGTGCGGTCCGCGGGAGCGTTGTGGTGCCTCGCGCCGTTCCCCGCGCCCCTCCGGGGCGCGTCCACGTCTTTCCCGTCTCGCGGGACGCGGTTCACGCGCGCGGGGACGCCTCCGGGACGGCGGTGGCGGTGCTCTCCTCGCCCCCCTCGCCCTCCTCGCCCTGTGCGCGGGCGCGTGCCGCCGCGGCGCGCAGAGCGGCGCGGCCCTTGTGGGCGTTGCGCAGGGCGTCCCACGTCAGCAGGCACAGCGCCACCCACACCAGTCCGAAGCCCGCCCACCGCTCGGGCGGCATCTCCTCGTGGAAGACGGTGAGGCCGAGGACGAACATGAAGGCCGGGGCGAGGTACTGCAAAAGGCCGATCGTCGAGAGCGGCAGCCGTACGGCGGCGCTGCCGAAGAAGATGAGCGGCAGTGCGGTGGCCACGCCCGCGCAGGCCAGCAGCAGCGCGTGGCCGAGGCCCTCGGTGGTGAAGGAGGAGTCGCCGCGGGCGCCGAGGAAGAGCAGGAAGCCCAGGGCCGGCAGGAACTGCACGGCGGTCTCGGCGCTGAAGCTCTCCACTCCTTCGAGTTTGATGTGCTTCTTGATCAGGCCGTAGGTGGCGAAGCTGAACGCCAGGCAGAGGGAGATCCACGGCAGCCTGCCGTAGGCGACGGTCATCACGACGACGGCGAGGGTGCCGATGCCGACGGCGACCCACTGGGCGACGCGCAGCCTCTCGCGCAGCAGCAGCACGCCGAAGGCGATGGAGACCAGCGGGTTGATGAAGTAGCCCAGGGACGACTCCAGGACCTTGCCGGCGCTGACCGACCAGATGAACAGCCCCCAGTTGACGGAGATCACGGTGGCTGCCAGCACCAGCAGACCGAGCGTTCTGGGCTGGCGCACCAGCGCCTTCACCCACGACCAGCGGCGCAGCAACGCGAGGATCACCAGGGCCGTGGGCAGCGACCAGACCATGCGGTGGGCGAGCACCTCGCCCGCGCCGGTGTCGGCGAGGGCGTGCCAGTACAGCGGGAGCAGCCCCCACAGTCCGTACGCCGCGAAGCCGAACAGCAGGCCTGTGCGCTGCGCGCTCGGTGCTCCCATGAGCCCTCCCCGCCTTCTGGTCCAGGTGTGGTGTGTCGGCCTCTCGAAGGTAGCCGGAGAGCTCCCTTCTTGTCATTTCCGTACTGAATTATGGTCCTGTCGGGCCTCGGGGGCAGACGCGACGCGGCGAGGCCCGGCACCCTCGGGTGCCGGGCCTCGCCGGAGACGGAGCGGGGTGGGCTCAGCCCACGACCGTCCAGGTGTCGTTGCCGTGCAGCAGCGCGGACAGATCACCCTTGCCGCCCTGTTCGGCCGCGTGTTCGAGCTGGTTGGCCATCTCGGTGTCGTAGACGGGCCGGCGCACATCGCGCAGCACACCGATCGGGGTGTGGTGCAGCGTGTCCGGGTCGGCGAGCCGGGAGAGCGCGAACGCCGTCGTGGGCGTCGCGGCCTGCGCGTCGTGCACCAGAACGCCCTCGGTGCCCTCCTCGGTCACGTCGATGATCCGCAGGTCGCCGGTGGCCGGATCCCGCACGACGCCCCGGGAGCCGAGACCGTCCTCGGCCGGCGCGCCGAACCTGATCGGCTGACCGTGCTCCAGCGGAATCACGGCCTCCTGCGCTTGTTCCTTGTCTTTGAGCACCTCGAACGCGCCGTCGTTGAAGATGTTGCAGTTCTGGTAGATCTCCACCAGCGCCGTGCCCGGGTGGTCGGCGGCGGCCCGCAGCACGCTCGTGAGGTGCTTGCGGTCCGAGTCGACCGTACGCGCGACGAACGAGGCCTCGGCCCCCAGCGCCAGCGACACCGGGTTGAACGGGGCGTCCAGCGACCCCATCGGCGTCGACTTGGTGATCTTCCCGGCCTCGGAGGTCGGGCTGTACTGGCCCTTCGTCAGCCCGTAGATCCGGTTGTTGAACAGCAGGATCTTCAGGTTGACGTTGCGACGCAGCGCGTGGATGAGGTGGTTGCCGCCGATGGACAGCGCGTCGCCGTCACCGGTGACCACCCACACGCTCAGATCGCGCCGCGAGCTGGCCAGGCCCGTGGCGATGGCCGGGGCGCGGCCGTGGATGGAGTGCATCCCGTAGGTGTTCATGTAGTACGGGAAGCGGGACGAGCAGCCGATGCCGGAGACGAAGACGATATTCTCCTTCGCCAGCCCCAGCTCCGGCATGAAGCCCTGGACGGCCGCCAGGACGGCGTAGTCACCGCACCCGGGGCACCAGCGCACCTCCTGGTCGGACTTGAAGTCCTTCATCGACTGCTTGCCCACGGCGCGGGGCACCAGCGACAGCGCCTCGGGCGCCGGCGGCGCCCCGGCCGGCTGGGCCGGGGCGGTCTCCTGCGCGAGACCGGGGGACGTCTCAGCCATGTGCGAGGGCCTCCTTGAGTGCGGTCGCGAGCTGCTCGGCCTTGAACGGCAGGCCGCGCACCTGCGTGTACGACTGCGCGTCGACCAGATACCTGGCGCGGATCAGGGTGGCGAGCTGGCCCAGGTTCATCTCGGGGATGACGACCTTCTCGTAACGCTCGAGCACCTCGCCCAGATTCCGCGGGAACGGGTTGAGGTGGCGCAGATGGGCCTGCGCGATCTCGTCCCCCGCGGCCCTGACCCGGCGCACCGCGGCGGTGATCGGCCCGTACGTCGAACCCCAGCCCAGGACGAGCAGCTTCGCGTCCCCGCTCGGGTCGTCGACCTCCGTATCGGGGACCTCGACGCCGTCCACCTTCGCCTGGCGGGTGCGGACCATGAAGTCGTGGTTGGCCGGGTCGTAGGAGATGTTGCCCGTGCCGTCCTGCTTCTCGATACCGCCGATGCGGTGTTCGAGTCCTGGGGTGCCGGGCACCGCCCACGGGCGGGCCAGCGTGTGGGGATCGCGCTTGTAGGGCCAGAAGACCTCGGTGCCGTCGTCCAGCTCGTGGTTGGCGCCCGAGGCGAACCGCACGCGCAGGTCGGGCAGGTCGTCCACGTCCGGGATCCGCCACGGCTCGGAGCCGTTGGCCAGGTAGCCGTCCGAGAGCAGGAACACCGGCGTCCGGTAGGTGAGCGCGATCCGCGCCGCGTCCAGCGCCGCCGTGAAGCAGTCGGCCGGGGTGGACGGCGCCACGATCGGCACCGGCGCCTCGCCGTTGCGCCCGTACATCGCCTGGAGCAGATCGGCCTGCTCCGTCTTGGTCGGCAGGCCCGTGGAGGGGCCGCCGCGCTGGATGTCGATGATCAGCAGCGGCAGTTCCAGCGAGACGGCCAGCCCGATCGTCTCCGACTTGAGCGCCACGCCCGGGCCCGAGGTGGTGGTCACCGCGAGGGAACCGCCGAACGCGGCACCCAGCGCGGCCCCGATGCCCGCGATCTCGTCCTCTGCCTGGAAGGAGCGCACCCCGAAGTTCTTGTGCTTGCTCAGTTCGTGCAGCACGTCGGAGGCCGGAGTGATCGGGTACGAGCCCAGGAACAGCGGCAGGTCCGCCTGCTGGGAGGCGGCGACCAGCCCGTAGGAGAGGGCCAGGTTCCCCGAGATGTTGCGGTAGGTGCCCGGAGGGAAGGCGGAGGAGGCCGGCGCGACCTCGTAGGAGACCGCGAAGTCCTCCGTCGTCTCGCCGAAGTTCCACCCCGCGCGGAAGGCCGCGATGTTCGCCTCGGCGATGTCCGGCTTCTTCGCGAACTTCGACCGCAGGAACGCCTCGGTCTGCTCGGTGGGCCGGTGGTACATCCACGACAGCAGACCGAGCGCGAACATGTTCTTCGACCGCCCGGCCTCCTTGCGGCCCAGCTCGAAGCCCTTGAGCGCCTCGACGGTCAACGTCGTCAGCGGCACCTGGTGCACGCGGTAGCCGTCCAGCGAACCGTCCTCGAGCGGGCTGCCTGCGTAGCCGACCTTCGCCATCGCCCGCTTGGTGAACTCGTCCGTGTTGACGATGATCTCGGCGCCGCGCGGCACGTCGGCGATGTTCGCCTTCAGCGCGGCCGGGTTCATCGCCACCAGCACGTTGGGCGCGTCGCCCGGCGTGAGGATGTCGTGGTCGGCGAAGTGCAGCTGGAAGCTGGAGACGCCCGGCAGCGTGCCCGCGGGGGCGCGGATCTCCGCCGGGAAGTTCGGCAGCGTCGACAAGTCGTTGCCGAACGAGGCCGTCTCCGACGTGAAGCGGTCTCCGGTGAGCTGCATGCCGTCGCCGGAGTCGCCCGCGAACCGGATGATCACCCGGTCCAGGCGCCTGACCTCTTTACTGCCGGCGTCCCGTCCGGAGCCCTGGCCCCCTTCGGGGCCGGACTGGGGCCCGGCTGGGCTTTCGACCTGACTGGTCACGGTGGATCGGACCTCCCTCAAGGCGGCGGCTCGTCAGCCATCGTACGTTGCTAAGGGTTGCCTTCCCGCAGCTGTTCCCATCGTGGACATATTTCTGAGACGGATGCGGGCATCCGAGTGCCGTGGGCCCTCCGCGTGGACAGCGCCGCACCCCGGCACGCCCGCACCTGTCGCCCTCCCACCCGCTCCGACCAGCGGGAAAGCACCTCCGCGTCCGGGCACGCCCGCCGCCGGAGCCTAGGAGTCCAGATAGCGCAGCACCGCCAGCACCCGACGGTGATCCGCGTCACTCTGCGGCAGACCCAGCTTCGCGAAGATGTTGCTGACGTGCTTCTCGACCGCCCCGGGGCTGACCACCAGCTCACCCGCGATCGCCGCGTTCGTCCTCCCCTCGGCCATCGCGGCCAGCACCTCACGCTCCCGCGGCGTCAGCCCGGCCAGCGCGTCCTGCCTGCGGCTGCGCCCCAGCAGCTGGGCCACCACCTCCGGATCCAGGGCGGTGCCGCCGTCCGCGACCCGCGCGACGGCCTCCACGAACTCCCTGACCTCCGCCACCCGGTCCTTGAGCAGATAGCCCACCCCGCGGCTCGACCCGGCCAGCAACTCCGTCGCGTACTGCTCCTCCACGTACTGCGAGAGCACCAGCACCCCCAGCCCCGGATGGCGCGCGCGCAGCCGGACCGCGGCCCGCACGCCCTCGTCCGTGTGCGTGGGCGGCATCCGCACGTCCGCGACCACCACTTCGGGTGTCCGCCCTGCCGCGGCCAGCTCCTCCACCGCGGTGACGAGCGCTTCGCCGTCCGAGACGCCGGCCACCACCTCGTGCCCCCGGTCGGTCAGCAGCCGCGTCAGCCCCTCCCGCAGCAGGACGGAGTCCTCGGCGATCACCACGCGCACCGTGCGCTCCACGCTGTTCCCCCCGGCGGTCTCCCCCACGTTCCTCCCCACGCCCTTCCCCCACGTCCCCCGGCCGCCGGCTCGGCGACGCCCTCAGCATCCCAGATCGCGGCTCCTCTTTCCCTGCTCGCCTTTCCCTGCTCGCCCTGCCCGCTCCGCCCGTGCCGGTCACCGCCCCGGTCACCGCCCCGGTCACCACCAGGGCAGCTCCACTGCCATTCGCCAGGGTGGCTCGGCCGTCACCGCCGGGGGGCCTGGCCGTCACCGCCAGGGCAGTTCCGCCGTCACCGCCGTGGGGCCGCCGGCCGGCGAGTGCACCATCAGCAGCCCGTCCACTGCGCTCAACCGGTCGGCGAGCCCGGCCAGCCCCGAACCCGCCGCCACCGAAGCACCGCCTCGCCCGTCGTCCGTCACCTGGAGGAGCAGCCGCTCACCGCTGCGCCATATCTCCACCGACGCGTGGCGCGCGCCGCTGTGCTTGCTGATGTTCTGCAGCAGCTCGGAGACGGTGAAGTAGGCGATCCCCTCGATGGCGGCCGCCGGCCGCTGCGGCAGCTCCACGGTGACCGCGACCGGAACGGTGCAGCGCGCCGCGACCGCCGACAGCGCCGGGCCCAGCCCCCGGTCGGTGAGGATCGCCGGATGGATCCCGCGCGCCAGGTCGCGCAGCTCCCCGAGCGCCAGCTTCACCTCCTGGTGCGCCTCCTCGACCACCGTGGCCGCGCCCCGGGGATCCTCACCCAGCTTCTCCTTCGCCATCCCGAGCCCCATCGCCAGTGACACCAGGCGCGCTTGCGCCCCGTCGTGCAGATCCCGCTCGATGCGGCGCAGGTCGGCAGCCGCCGTGTCCACGACCACGCCGCGGTCCGTCTCCAGCTCCGTCACCCGCGCCGCCAGCCACGAGGGGCCCAGCAGGCCGCCGACCAGCACCTTGTCGACCTGCACCAGACCGCGGACCAGCCACGGCGTCAGCAGGACGACCAGCAGCCCGCACCCCGCGACCACCGCCAGCTCAACGGGGCCGTCCAGTGCCCTGGCGTGCGCCAGCCGCCGGGAGCCGAGGACGATGCCGTCGGTACCGACCTGGAGGGCGGGGCGGTCGGCGTACCGGGGGAAGAGCCACTCCCAGGCGGGGTAGGTCAGCAGCCCCCAGCCGGCGCACAGGCTCGCACCGGCCGCCAGGCAGCTGAAGAACGACCAGGGCAGGTGCAGCAGCGCGTAGAGCAGGTGCCGCCAGGACACCCCGCTGCGCAGCAGGGCCCCTATCCACGACATCACCCCGCTCGACCGCCGCAGCGTCCGCACCGGTTCGGGCTCCCGGACATCAAGCTCCAGCAGACCGCGCGCCCTGGCCCGCTCCAGGTGCCCCAGAGCCCGGCACCCCGCCAGCCCGGCCGCCAGCACCGGCAGTCCGACGAAGGTGATCAGCAGGGCGGCGCCGAACGCGAGCGCGCCGAAGGCATAGCAGAAGGCGATGCACGCCAGCGGCAGCCCCGTGGCCACGTACGTGAGCTCGCGCATCGACTGCCGGGCCAGCGGCGCCCGCAACAGGGCGAGCCACCAGGGGCGGGGGAGAGGGGTCACCGTGGTCACCGTGGTCATGCCACAAGGATCCTCCGCTCCGGCGCGGCGGGTAATCCTGCGCACCGCAGTCCTTCGACGGGGGTTAACCCCACCCAGGGCCCCTGCTGCGGGCCCCTGCTGCGGATCCCTGCTGCGGCGCCGTGCTCCGGTGCCCTCGCGGGCTCGGCACGGCGCTGTCCGAAAACCGTCAGGGCGCCGGGTGCGGGACCGTCCAGGAGTGTGACGCTGCTGTCCTCCGGGAGTGCGGCAGGGCCTACACTCCGTGCGTACAGATCGTCGAAGGCACACGCCGAAGGCAAACACCGGAAGCGAACGCCGAAAGCACACACCGACACGGGACGGGACAGGTGCCGGACTACTTCCACGGCTACGCGGTCGTCGGGCTGGTGGCGGTCGTCGGTGTGCTCTTCGTGGGCGTGGCCTTCTCGGCCGGCCGGCTGCTGCGGCCCGTCGTCCCCACCCGCGAGAAGATGCTGACCTACGAGTGCGGCGTCGACCCGGTCGGCGAAGGCTGGGCACACACCCAGATCCGCTACTACGTCTACGCCTTCCTGTACGTCATCTTCGCCGTCGACTCGGTCTTCCTCTTCCCCTGGGCGACGGTCTTCGACGCCCCGGGCTTCGGCGGGATCACCCTCGCCGAGATGTTCGTCTTCCTCGGCTTCCTGACCGTCGGGCTGCTGTACGCGTACAAGAAGGGCGTCCTGGAATGGACGTAACGCACACCCCTGACCCCGCACCGGCCCCGCGCCCCGAGGGCCGCCCCCGGCTCGGCCTGCTCTCGCGGCTGGCCCCCGAGCCGATGAAGGTGGTCCTCAACTGGGGCCGCCGCTACAGCCTGTGGGTCTTCAACTTCGGGCTGGCCTGCTGCGCCATCGAGTTCATCGCCGCTTCCATGGCGCGCCACGACTTCATCCGGCTCGGCGTCATCCCCTTCGCCCCGGGGCCCCGGCAGGCCGACCTGATGGTTGTGTCCGGCACGGTCACCGACAAGATGGCTCCCGCCGTCAAACGCCTGTACGAGCAGATGCCGGAGCCCAAGTACGTCATCTCCTTCGGCGCCTGCTCCAACTGCGGCGGCCCCTACTGGGACTCCTACGCCGTCACCAAGGGCGTCGACCAGATCATCCCCGTCGACGTCTACGTGCCCGGCTGTCCGCCCCGCCCCGAAGCGCTGCTCCAGGGCGTGCTCAAGCTCCAGGAGAAGATCGCCGCCGAGTCGACCGCCGACCGCTACGCCCACGCGCGCGGCCACGCCCGCGACGCGGGCCCGGGCCCCTCGGCCGCGGCCCTCACCAGCGACCTGGTGACCCCACCCGCCCGCCCGGTATCCGGCGATACGGGTACCGGTGGTTCGGCCTCCGGTGGTTCGGCCTCCGGTGGTTCCTCGGCCGACGGCTCGTCCGGTGACTCGATCGGTGGCCCGGCCGGTGGCCCTGCCGAACCAGAGGAGGGGGAACGGTGACCGTGCCGCCCGAGCACCCCGGCTGGCTGCCGCGCCCGCCCGGCGAACTGTTCGGTGAGGGTGCGAGCGCCGCCGAGGCGTACGGTCTGCTCACCGTCGACGTGCCCGCCGCCTCCTGGATCCCCGCGCTCACCACGGCCCGTGACGCACTCGGCTGCACCTTCTTCGACTGGCTCAGCGCGGTGGACGAGCCCGGCACCGGCTTCCAGGTCTGCGCCCACGTGGCGGCCCTCCACCTGGCGGGAGCCGGCGTGCGCGGCCTGCTCCTGCGCACGACGGTCCCGCACGAGGCCCCCGCCCTGCCGACCGCCACCGGCGTCTACGCCGGTGCGGCCTGGCACGAACGCGAGACCCACGAGATGTTCGGCGTGGACTTCACCGACCACCCCCACCTCGAACCGCTGCTGCTGCCCGAGACCTTCGAGGGGCACCCGCTGCGCAAGGACTTCGTACTGGCCGCGCGGGTCGCCAAGGCGTGGCCGGGCGCCAAGGAGCCCGGCGAGTCCGGGCACGGCGGTCCCAAGCGCCGCCAGATGCTGCCGCCCGGCGTCCCCGACCCCAACGAGTGGGGCCCCCTCAAGGGGCAGCTGCCCCCGGCCCCCACCCGCGAGCGCTCCCGCCGCGCCGCCGGCGACACCCCACGGCGCGCGCGCAGCGCGGGCGCGGGATCGGCCTCCCAGCGCGGGGACTCGTCCGGCACGCCGGAGGGCACCGAAGCCGCCCCCACGCCCCCCGCCGCTGCGCGCCGCCCCCGCCGCAACCGCTCGGCGAGCGCCGGCTCGGCCTCCCAACGCCCGGCCGAACCGACGGAGTCGTCGGCCCCGACGGAGACGGCCCCGACGGACTCGGCCCCACCGGACTCGGCCCCGACGGAGACGGCCCCGACGGAGACAGCCTCGACGGGGCAGCCCGAGACCGCCGCGAAGCAGTCCGAGAGCGAGCGCCCCACTGCCGCCGAGCCGCCGTCTGGGACCGAGGCACCGTCCGGGACCGAGGCACCGTCCGTGCCGGAGCCGCCCCGTTCCGCCGACGCTCCCTGGCACCATGCCCGCCCGGCGCGCGACAGCGGGTCCGAGGACGCCGAGCCCCGCACCGACGAAGGCGCGGGGCCTCGCGCCGACGAGGACCGCAGCGACGGCGCCGGAGCCGACCGCAGTGACGGCCGTACAGGCGACCGCAGCGACGACCACGGAGACGACCGCGGGGAGGACGGAGCCTGATGGACGCTCTCGACGTGACCGTCCGGATCGTCGCCGTCTTCCTCGCCTTCCTCCTGCTGCCCCTGCTGGTCGGGCAGACCGAGCACAAGGTCATGGCCCACATGCAGGGCCGGGTCGGGCCCATGTACGCGGGCGGTTTCCACGGGTGGGCGCAACTCGTCGCCGACGGTGTGAAGTTCGCGCAGAAGGAGGACATCGTCCCCGACGGCGCCGACCGGCGGGTCTTCCATCTGGCGCCCGCGCTCGCGCTGATCCCCTATCTGCTGGTGCTCGTCGCGATCCCCGTCGCGCCGGGCGGGGGAGTGGCCCAGGCGCTGGATGCCGGGATCTTCTTCGTGCTGGCGGTGATGGGGGTCGGCATCCTCGGCTCGCTGATGGGCGGCTGGGCGTCGGCCAACAAGTTCTCCCTCCTGGGCGGTCTGCGCACCGCGGCCCAGCTCATGGCCTACGAGCTGCCGATGCTGCTCGCCGCCGCCTCCGTCGCGATGGCGGCCGGCACCCTCTCGCTCCCGGGCATCCTCGGGGTCTGGGAGTGGTGGTGGCTGCCGTGGCAGCTCGTCGGCGGTGTCGTCTTCTTCACGGCGGGCCTCGCCGAGCTGCAACGGCCGCCTTTCGACGCGCCGGTCGCCGACTCGGAGATCATCTTCGGTGCGTACACCGAGTACACGGGGTTGCGGTTCGCACTGTTCCTCCTCGCTGAGTACGCGGGCATCGTCGTTCTCTCCGCGCTCACCGCCGTGCTCTTCCTCGGCGGCTGGCACGGTCCGTCCGCAGACGGCCTGGGCTGGCTGTGGATGCTGCTGAAGACGGGTGTGCTCGCCTTCGGCGTGATCTGGCTGCGGGTCAGTTATCCGAGGCTGCGCGAGGACCAGATCCAGCGGCTGGCGTGGACCGCGCTCGTCCCGCTCGCCCTCTTCCAGATCGCCCTCACCGGCGTCGTCAAGGTGGTGATGTAGCCGTGTCCCCCACGCCCTCCGAGCGCATGCCCTCCGAGCGCACGTCCGAGGAGCGGGACCGGACCTCGCGCGGGGTCTTCGGCTCCGGGCTGGCCAAGGGCCTGGCCGTCACGCTGCGCACGATGACCCGGCGGTCGGTCACCGAGCACTACCCGGACGTGCAGCCCGATCTGCCGCCCCGCACCCGGGGCGTGATCGGGCTGTTCGAGGAGAACTGCACCGTCTGCATGCTCTGCGCCCGCGAGTGCCCGGACTGGTGCATCTACATCGACTCCCACAAGGAGACGGTTCCTCCTGCCGCGCCGGGCGGCCGCGAGCGCAGCCGCAACGTGCTGGACCGGTTCGCCATCGACTTCGCGCTGTGCATGTACTGCGGTATCTGCATCGAGGTGTGTCCTTTCGACGCGTTGTTCTGGTCGCCCGAGTTCGAGTACGCGGAGACCGACATCCGGGAACTCACCCACGAGCGGGACAAGCTGCGGGAGTGGATGTGGACCGTGCCCGAGCCGCCCGGGCTGGACGAGCGTGCCGAGGAGGCCAAGGAGCTGGCCGCGGCCCGTAAGGCGGCGGACAAGGCCGCGCAGACGGCCGAGGCCGAGCGGCTCGCCGCCCATCGTGAACAGCCCCCGCAGGAGACCGCCCCCGACCAGGAGACCGCCCCCGACCAGGAGGTCGCCCCCTCTCAGGAGGCCGCCTCCGGCGAGTCGGCCCCTGGTGATGCGGCAGCCGGCGAGTCGGCCTCTGGTGAACCGGCCCCCGGAGGAGCGCTCCCCGGCGGACCGACCCCCGGCGCGGCACGGGACGAGGACCGACGGGACGGTGACGCGTGAGTCCCGCGACCACGGCCCTGGCGCACGCCGAGCCCCTCCCGCACCTCCACGGCCTCCAGCCGCTCGCCGCCGGGCATCCCGGCTTCCTCTCCCCCACCGGGGTGGAGATCATCTTCCTCCTCGTCGGACTCGTCACCCTCGGCGCCGCCGTGGTGACCGTCGTCACCAGGCAGCTGGTGCACGCGGCGCTGTGGCTGGTGGTCGCGCTCGGCGGGGTCGCCGTCGAATACCTCCTGCTCACCGCCGAGTTCATCGCCTGGGTACAGGTGCTGATCTACGTCGGTTCCGTCGTCGTCCTCATCCTCTTCGGCCTCATGCTGACCAGAGCCCCCATCGGTCGCTCGCCCGACGCCGACTCGGGCAACCGCTGGGTGGCGCTCGTCGTCTCCCTCGCGGCCGCGGCGACCCTCGTCACCGTCGTCGTCGACGCCTTCCGTGCCACATGGATCGACCTGGAGCAGCCCGTGGGCCCGGGCGAGGGCTCCTCCGAGGTGACCGGCATGGCGCTCTTCCGGCACTGGGTGCTGCCCTTCGAGGCGCTGTCGGTCCTCCTTCTCGCGGCGCTGGTCGGCGCCATCGTGCTGTCCAGACGGCAACAGGCCGCCCGTCCGGGCGCCGGCGGCAGTGGCGCCCCGGGCAAGGCGGGTGGGAACTGATGCATCTCGCCTATCCCGCCACTCTCGCCGTCCTCCTCTTCTGCGTCGGTCTCTACGGCGTCCTCGCGCGCAGGAACGCCATCCTCGTCCTGATGGCCGTCGAGCTGATGCTCAACGCCGTCAACCTCAACCTCGTCACCTTCGACGTCTGGCTCCGCGACACCCTGCACGCGGGCCAGGCGCTGACCCTCTTCACCATCGCGATCGCCGCGGCCGAGATCGGCATCGGCCTGGCCATCGTCCTGCTCGTGTACCGCAACCGCGGCAGCTCCGACGTCGACAGGCTCCGGGACCTGAACGAGCGCGACGGTGCCGAAGCCGAAGCCGAAGCCGAAGCCGAAACCGGTGCCGATGCCGGTGTCCGCGGCGGCGGTTCACGCGAGGGGAAGAGTCTGGCACCCGCCACTGACAACGACGCCGACAGCGGCTCTGACCAGGCACGTCAGGGCAGTCCTGACGCAGGGAGGCGCCCCGCGTGAGCACCACGATCCTCGCCGCTCTCGTCCCGGCCCTTCCCGCGCTCGGCGCGCTCGCGGGCCTTCTGCTCGGCCGCCGCGCCCCCGGGTTCGTGCGGCCGCTGGCCGTGCTGCCCACCCTGACCGCCGCCGTCCTCGCGGTCGTCGTCGCGGTGCGCCAGGGCGGTGGCACCCCGGTCCGGGCCGCGACCGAGCTGGCACCCACGGGCAACGACGCGCTGCCGATCCAACTCGCCCTCCACCTCGACGGCTTCGCCGTGCTCGTCGCGGTCCTCGTCGGTCTCGTCGCCACCTGCGTGCAGCTGTACTCGACGGGCTACCTGCGCGACGACCCCCGCTACGCCTCGTACGCGGCGCTCGTCTCCCTGTTCACGGCCGCGATGTTCCTGGTGGTCTACAGCGACGATCTGATCGTGCTGCTGGTCGGCTGGGAGGTCATGGGCATCTGCTCGTACTTCCTGGTCGGGCACTACTGGCAGACCCCGGCGGCCAGGTCCGCCTCCCTCAAGGCCTTCCTGGTCACCAAACTGGGTGATGTGCCGTTCCTCATCGGCATCCTGGCGCTGGCCTCCGAGGCGGGCAGCTTCCGTATCAGCACCGTCGTCACCCGGCTGACGTCGTCGCTGTCTGGCTTCGAACTGACGCACCCGACGCTGATCGCCCTGCTGCTGCTCGCCGGGGTCGCGGGCAAGTCGGCGCAGTTCCCGCTGCACTCCTGGCTGCCGGACGCGATGGCGGGCCCCACGCCCGTCTCCGCGCTGATCCACGCGGCGACGATGGTCGCGGCCGGCGTGTACGTGGTGGCGCGGCTGCTGCCCGTCTTCGCCGCCTCCACCGCCGCGCTGGTCGTTCTGGCGGTCGTCGCCGCCGTCACCATGACGGGTTCCGCACTGGCCGCGCTGGCCCAGGACGACATCAAACGGGTGCTCGCCTACTCGACGATCAGCCAGCTCGGCTACATGGTCGCGGCCCTGGCCGTCGCCGACCGGGGTGCCGCCGTCTTCCACCTGCTCACCCACGGCGCGTTCAAGGCGCTGCTCTTCCTCGCGGCCGGGGTGGTCATCCACGCGGCGGGCACCAACTCGCTGACTGTCATGGCGCGTACCGGCGGCATCGCCCGCCGTGCGCCCGACGCGTACTGGACGATGAGCATCGCCCTGCTCGCGCTGGCCGCCATCCCGCCGTTCTCCGGATTCTTCTCGAAGGAGGCCGTGCTCGCCGGAGCCGAACACGCCGCCTTCGGAGGCGCGCACGCCCCGTTCGACGGGGCGCACGCCGCGCCCGCGAGCGCCGGGTGGATCGTCTTGGTGGCGGGTCTGGTCACCGCGCTGCTGACCGCGGCCTACGCGACGCGGCTGTGGCTACTGGCCGGAGCGCCCCAGCGGCTGCGGGGAACCGTCAGCCCCGGCGGCCAGGCAACCGAGGGGACGGCCCACGGCACCGACAGGGCGGCGCCACTCGTCGTCGGACCGGAGAAAGCCGCAGAGCACGTACCCGAACAGGTGCCGCAGCAGGCACCGGAGACGGACCTCGCCACCCCGGAGCAGACCGGGGACAGTGCAGACGGGCACCACCGCCTTCCCGTCGTCATGAACGCCGTCCTGTGGGTCCTCGCCGTGCCCTCTCTCGCCCTCGGTCTCGTCTTCCCCGTGCTGCCCCACTGGTTCGACGGCGCCTCTCTCACGCCCACGCTGACGACCTCCGTACTCGCCACAGGCGTCGCCCTGGTGGGCGGCCTCGTCACCTACGCCACCTGGCGCCACAGCACCGCACTCGCCGCGCTCGACCCGCAGCACGACGCCGACCCCGGTGTGCTGCTGCTCGGGCCGCTGCACCGGCACGCCGCCGCGGGCTTCCACCTGAACGCCCTCTACGACGCCGTCGCCGTACGCCCCCTGGCGGGAGCCGCCCGGCTGGTGCGCTTCGTGGACCGGGAGGTCGTCGAGGCCTACGTGAACGGGGCCGGACGCGGCGCCCGGCTGCTGGGCGCGGCCGTGCGGCGCGCCCAGACGGGCAACGTGCAGACCTACCTCGGTGCGCTGCTGACGGGCTCCCTCGTGCTGGCCGTCATCGCCGTGGTGGCCGCGACCGGAAACGGAGGGGCGTGACGTGATCCCGCTCGACGACACCGTCCTGCAGGCGCTCCTCGTCGCCGTCGTCGCGCTGCCGCTGCTCGGCGCCGTGGCCGCCGTGCTGCCCGCACCGCCCGGACTGCGCGGCCGCGGCCCCGACCAGGCGGTGCTGCGGCACGGTGTGACCGTCACCGGCGTCGTGCTGCTCGCCACCGTCGTGCTGGCGCTCGGCTTCGACACCGACCGCTCGGACGCCATGCAGGCCGAGTCCGACGTCAGCTGGATCCCGGCGCTGGACGTACGGCTGCACTTCGGCATCGACGGCATCTCCCTGCCGCTGCTCGTCCTGACGGCACTGCTGGCGTTCCTGTGCGCCCTCTACAGCTACGCCAGGATGCCCGCGGGACCGAGCCCGAAGGCGTTCGTGGCGCTCATCCTGCTGCTGGAGTGCGGCACGCTCGCCACCTTCGCGGTGCTCGACCTGATGCTGTTCTTCCTGGCGTTCGAGACGGTCCTCGTCCCCATGTACTTCCTCATCGCCCGGTGGGGCGGTCAAGGCAGGGGACCGGCCGCGTGGAAGTTCATCCTGTACACGCTGCTCGGCTCCGTGGTGATGCTGCTCGGACTGCTGCTCCTCGGGCTGAACGCCGGCACGTTCGACATGGCCGCGCTCGCCCGGCAGCACGGCGCCGGGCTCGGCCACACCACCCAGGTGCTCGCCGCCTTGGCCATCGGCCTGGGACTGGCCATCAAGGCACCCATGTGGCCGCTGCACAGCTGGCTGCCCGGCGCCCACACGGCGGCGCCCACCGTGGGCTCCGTCCTGCTGGCCGGTGTGCTGCTGAAAATGGGCACCTACGGGTTCGTACGCATCGTCCTGCCAGGCGTGCCGGAGGGGGCGCACACTTTCGCGCCGTACCTGGCGGCGTTCGCCGTGGTCGGCATCGTGTACGGATCGCTCGCCTGTCTGGCCCTCGCCCTCCCTTCTTCCGACCGCTCATGGAGGCGTTTCGCGCCCCAGTCGTCCCCGGGCACGCAGGGCGACCTCAAGAGGCTGATCGCGTACTCCTCCGTCGGGCACATGGGCTTCGTCCTGCTGGGCATCGCCACCCTCACCCACACGGGCGTGAACGGTGCCCTCTACGCGAACCTCGCGCACGGGCTCGTCACCGGCCTGCTGTTCTTCCTCGTCGGTGCCCTGAAGGACCGCGCGGGCACCAGCGATCTCGACACCCTCGCCGGCGCCACGGGAGCGGCGCTCTACGGCAGGGCACCGCGGCTGGGAGGGCTGCTCGCCTTCGGCGCCGTCGCCTCACTGGGACTGCCGGGGCTGGCCGGCTTCTGGGGCGAACTGCTCGCCCTCCTGGGCGCCTACCATCCGGCGGCCGGGCTCAGCAGGCCCGCCTTCCTGGTCTTCCTCGCCCTCGGCGCCCTCGGCACGCTCCTGACGGCCGCGTACATGCTCCTGGTCGTGCGCCGCGTGTGCATGGGCGACCCGGCCGCCCCCACGTCGGTCCCGGGCCTGGCGAAGGTGCCCGACGTCCGAGGTGTCGAGTTCGCCGCCTGGACCCCGCTGGTGGTCCTCACCGTCCTCGCCGGACTGTGGCCCGCGGCCCTCCTGGGACTGATGGACCCGGCCGTGCAGAGCCTCCTGCCAGGAGTGACCCGATGACGCTCCACACCGCCGTCCTCCACGGCCCTCACGGAACCGCCCCGAGCGCCACCGCTCAGGGCGCGCACGACCTCGTGCACAGCGGGCACGACCTCGTGCACAACGGGCACGCTCTCGTGCACAGCGCGGCCGCCCAAGGGACGCAGGGGGCGCAAGGGGTGCACCAGCTCGTCCAGAACGTCGACTGGGCCGCCATCGCCCCGCCGGCGATCGTCGCCGTCGCCGCACTCGTCGTCCTGGTGGCCGACCTGTTCCTGTCGGAGCGCCGCAAGAGTCTGCTCGGACCGCTGTCCGCCGTGGCGCTCGCGCTCGCCGCGCTGTCGCTCCTCCCTCTGGCCGGCGAGGACCGGCACACCTTCTGCCTCACGGCCGGTCCGCGCGCGTGCAGCTACGTCGCCGACCCCTTCGCCCTCTCCCTCCAGCTGCTCGTCCTGGGCGGCGCCCTGGTGACGGCCCTGCTGTCGATGACACCGGTACGGCAGGAGCGGCTGCCCGCCGGCGAGTTCTGGTTCCTGCTGCTGTCCTCGGCCTCCGGCGCCGCCCTGCTGCCCGCCTCACGCGACCTGGCGACACTCGTGGTCGCCCTGGAGGTCGCCTCCCTCCCGGCGTTCGCCCTGGTCGGACTCCGGCGCGGACAGCGGCTCTCCTCCGAGGCCGCGCTGAAGTTCTTCCTCTCGTCCGTCGCCGCCACCGCCGTGATGCTCCTGGGAGTCAGCTTCGTCTACGCCGCCACCGGCAGCATGCACCTGGAGACCGTCGCCGAGGCGCTGCCCCGAGTCGACAGCCGGCTGGGCACCCTCGCGGCGACAGGCGTGGCGCTCACCCTGGTCGGCTTCGCCTTCAAGACGGCCGCCGCACCTTTCCACTTCTGGGTCCCCGACACCTACGTGGGCGCGCCGGTGCCCGTCGCCGCCTACCTGTCGGTGGTCGGCAAGGCAGCCGGCTTCTCCGGGCTGATCCTGGTCGCCGTCCGGGCGTTCCCCTCGTACGCGGACGTCTGGGGGCCCGTGCTCGCGGTGCTGGCCGCGCTCACCATGAGCGTCGGCAACCTGGGCGCACTGCGCCAGCGGGCCGACCGTGCGCACGGGGCGGTCAGGCTGCTCGCCTGGTCCTCGGTCGGACAGGCGGGCTACCTGCTGGTCCCGATCGCCGCCGCCGGTGTGACGGGCCAGGACGGACGAGCGGTCGGCGCGACAGTCGCCTACGCGCTCATGTACGCCGTCGTGAACCTGGGCGCCTTCGCCGTCGTCGCCGCGCACCGGCCGCCCGGCGGGGACGGCAGGCTCGACGACTACCGCGGCCTCGCCCGCACCCACCCCTGGGCCGCCGCGGCACTCGCGTTCTTCCTGCTGTGCCTGGCGGGCCTGCCACCGGGGATCGTCGGACTGTTCGCCAAGGTCACCGTCTTCTCCGCGGCCGTGGACGCCGGGCTGGGCTGGCTCGCCGTGGTGATGGCCGTGAACGTCGTGATCGCGCTCGTTTACTACCTCACCTGGACGGCGCTGCTCTTCCGCCCGTCCGCCCGGCAGCCGGCCGGCGCTGGCCCCGCGCCCGCGCCGGTGGCCATCCCGCTGCCCCTGACCGTCACCGTGGCACTGACCTCGGTGCTCGCCCTCGCCACCTCCGGCGCTCCCCAGCTGCTCCTCCGGTTCGCGGACCTCGCGCTGTTCTGACGCGCGGCCCGCCTGGGGCCCTCCAGGTCTCCCTCCACCGGGCGACCCGTACCCGCTTCCGGTGCCGTCCGAAGGGGTACCGGGAACGCGTCGGCCCCCGGGGAACCGAGAACGTGCGCTCTCCGTTGACGGGAAAGGGAGGGTCCACATGACGGGGCCGTCGACGGCGGAAGGTCCGCCCGGCTCGGGGCCCCGCAGCACCATCTGGAGGGCGTACCGTGCACCGCCGGCACAACGGGCTGAGGACAGCTCTGCTCCTCGGAGGGCTGTCCGCTCTCATCGTCGTCATCGGGAGCTTCTTCGGCACGACGGGCCTGCTGATCGCCCTGCTGATCGCGCTGGGTACGAACGCGTACGCGTACTGGAACAGCGACAAGCTGGCGCTGCGTGCCATGCGCGCCCGCCCGGTCAGCGAGTTCGAGGCCCCGCAGCTCTACCGCATCGTCCGCGAACTGTCGACGGCCGCGCGGCAGCCCATGCCGCGGCTCTACATCTCGCCCACCCAGGCACCGAACGCCTTCGCGACCGGCCGCAACCCGCGCAACGCCGCGGTGTGCTGCACGGACGGCATCCTGCGCCTCCTGGACGAGCGGGAGCTACGCGGCGTCATCGGCCACGAGCTCAGCCACGTCTACAACCGGGACATCCTCATCTCGTCCATCGCCGGGGCCCTCGCCTCCGTGGTGCTCTTCCTGGTGAACTTCGCCTGGCTGATCCCCCTGGGCCGCTCCGACGACGACGAGGGGCCAGGGCTGGTCGGCATGCTGCTGATCATGCTGCTGGGCCCGGTCGCCGCCTCCCTCATCCAGCTCGCCGTCTCCCGCTCCCGGGAGTACGAGGCGGATGCCTCGGGCGCTCAGCTCACCGGTGACCCTGCGGCGCTCGCCTCCGCGCTCCGCAAGCTGGAGGCCGGTACGGCGCAGCTCCCGCTGCCGCCCGAGCCACGGCTGGAGACCGCGAGCCACATGATGATCGCCAACCCGTTCCGCAGAGGCGAGGGCGGCATGACCAAGCTGTTCTCCACACATCCTCCCATGGCCGAACGTGTCGCACGGCTGGAGAAGATGGCAGGCTGGCGAGGGTGAAGACCCTTCTCAACCTCATCTGGCTGATCTTCTCCGGACTGTGGATGGCCCTCGGCTATCTGCTCGCCGGTGCCCTGTGCTGCGTGCTCGTCATCACCATCCCGTGGGGGCTGGCGTGTTTCCGTATCGCGGCCTACGCGCTGTGGCCGTTCGGCAGAACAGCCGTACAGCGGCACGACGCCGGCGCGGCCTCCGGGATAGGCAACATCGTCTGGCTCATCTTCGCCGGGATCTGGCTCACCATCGGCCACATCACGCTCGGCGTGGGGCTGTGCGTGACCATCATCGGCATCCCGTTCGGCCTGGCCCACTTCAAGATGGTGCCGATCTCGCTGATGCCGCTCGGCCGCGAGATCGTCCCCACGGGCACCCCGGCGGCGTACCCGCACTACCGCTGGTGAAGCCCGGCCGCCGCCGTCCGGAAGGGTCCGGGCAGCGGCGGCCGGCCCCTCCCGGACGGCACGGCCCCGCTCAGCGGTAGTTCACGAACTGCAGCGCGAAGTCGAAGTCCTTGCCCTTCAGCAGCGTGATGACCTCCTGAAGGCTGTCGCGGCTCTTGGAGGTCACCCGGAGTTCTTCGCCCTGCACCTGCGCCTTGACGCCCTTGGGACCCTCGTCCCGGATCACCTTCGCGACCTTCTTCGCGTTGTCCTGGGAGATCCCCTCCTGGAGGGACGCGCCGATGCGGTACTCCTTACCGGAGGCCTGCGGGTCACCGGTGTCGAGCGCCTTGAGCGAGATGCCGCGCTTGACCAGCTTGGACTGGAAGATGTCGAGCACGGCCTCGACCCGCTCCTTGGAATTCGCCCGCATCTCGATCCGCTCGCCCGACCACGCGATCGAAGCGTCCACACCCTTGAAGTCGTACCGCTGGGAGATCTCCTTCGCGGCCTGGTTCAGCGCGTTGTCGACCTCCTGCCGCTCGACCTTCGAGACGATGTCGAAACTGGAGTCGGCCATGGTGAGTTGGCTCCTCGTACATAGATCCGGCAGAAAGGCGGCGGCCGCGTCGAGGCGGCAGCCGTGCGCAAAGCCTAGCCACCCGCGACCGGCCTTCCGCGCTCTCCTCGGCGGCGCCGCGCGGACCACTCGCCGCGGCGCGAACCGGGTGGCGAACCACCCCCGGCCATCGGGTATGGTTTACACCGTTGCCGCGGAGCACCGCCCCAGGCGGGCACCGGGCAGCAATCCCAGGCGGTGTGCCCGAGCGGCCAAAGGGAGCAGACTGTAAATCTGCCGGCTCAGCCTTCCCAGGTTCGAATCCTGGCGCCGCCACAGGAACAGAAGGGGTCCCTGACCAGTCGTGAGGCCGGTCGGGGGCCCCTTCTGCTGTGTCACCGCTCCCGGACCGCCTCCCGCCCGTGACCTCTGCGTGTGCCGACACGCTGACCTTCAGTCATCAAGAGGACTTGAGGACTCGTATGGTGAGGGCCGCACCGGTGACAGGGGATGAGCGCAGTGGCGAAGGCCTACGAGCAGATCGCTGACGACCTGAGAGAGGCCATCCGCGCAGGTGAGCTGATCCCTGGCGACAAGCTGGCGACCGAGGCGGAGCTCTCGGGGAAGTACCGGAAGACCCTCCTGACGGTCCGGCAAGCGCTCAGTCTCCTCCAGACGGAGGGGCTGATCGAGAAGCGGCACGGTCGGGGCAGCTTCGTGCGCAAGCCCCGGAAGAGGGTGACCCGCAGCAACGAGCGTCACCAGTGGGAGAAGAGCCGTGCGCTGATTTCCGACGAGGAGCGGGCCAGGACGGGGGCGACGGAGCACGACACGGGCCTGGTGATGGACGACCTGCTCTTCCACGCGTACTACCGCGAGGTGCAGGCGAGCGGCGACCTCGCGGCCGTCTTCGGCCTCACCGAGGGGACAGCTCTCATCCAGCGGAACTACCGGACGAGGTACCGCCAGGAGGATGCGCCCTTCAACCTCGTGACCAGCTACCTCGTGCGCGACCACGTTTCCGGCAACCCCAGGCTGCTCGACGACGCGAACGAACCGTGGCCCGGTGGGACCATGCACCAACTCCGCACGGTCGGCATCGAGATCGACCGCATGGAGGAGCACGTCACTGCTCGGCCGCCCACAGCGGAGGAGGCGGAAGAACTGCGCCTCCTGCCCGGGACCTCCGTGCTCGTCGTCCGGAAGGTCTCGCGCGACGTCGCGGACCGTGCGGTCGAGGTGTCGGACCTCGTGCTGCCGGGCGACCGCACCGAAATGATCTTCACCACACAGCTCGAAAGGTGGTGACCCCTCGTGGGTCGCGTCGTCGTAGTCACCGCGGTGCACGGTCCGTCGGCCTGCCACCTGTCCGACGCGTGGACGTCGCTCCGGGAGCAGGAGCTTCCCGCCGGATGGGAGTGGCGCTGGGTCGTCCAGGAGGACGGGAAGAGCGACGACGTCGCGCCCCACGTGCCCCGGGACGACCGCGTGTCGTTCGGACAGGGGCGCCCGGGCGGGCCCGGCGTCGCCAGGACGCTCGCCCTCTCCCGGGTGGGCCGGGACGTCGACCTGGTGCGCGTGCTGGACGCCGACGACATGCTGACCCCCGGCGCGCTGAGCCGGGACGTCCGTGTCCTGGCCTCGCGTCCGCACCTCGGCTGGACCACCGCGCGGGTGCTCGATCTGCTGCCCGACGGCTCGAGAGTCGGTTTCGACCAGGACCCGCCCGAGGGGGTCGTCGAACGCGGCGCGGTCCTGGAGCACTGGCAGGCGCACGACTACAGGGCACAGGTGCATCCCGCGTCCCTGTGCGTCCGCCGGGACCTCCTCACCGCGCTCGGCGGGTGGACCGCGCTGCCGGCCTCCGAGGACACCGGTCTCCTGCTGGCCCTCAACGCCGTCGCGGAGGGCTGGTTCCACGGCGAGGCCGGTCTCCTCTACCGGAAGTGGCCGGGCCAGGCCACGAGCCGGCCGGACCATACCGAGACGGTGGAACGGAACGCGCGCATGGCCGTCGTGGAGGCCAGGGCGAAGGCGCTGGGCCGTATGCGCTGGCAGTATCCGGGAGGCGAGTAGGCGGCCACGGGGCCGAGCCTCGGAAAACCGCGGGGGCGGCCTCGGAGAACCCGGGCGTCGGCCTCGGAGAATCCGGGGTGGCCTCAGAGGACCTCGGCGTCGGTCCTGGAGAAGACGAGATCGCTCACTTCGGGCAGTGGGCCGTGCCACCGCCGAGGCGGGTGCGGTGCGTGGAGGGCCGTCGGATAGCTGCCTGGCCGGTAGCTGTTCGGGAGGCGGTAGGCGTGGAAGCCGTACCCGCGCATCGTACGGAGCAACTCCGCGGCGTCGTCCCCGAGCTGGGCCATGCGAGCGGGAGCCACCTCGACCGCTATCTCCGCGTCCGGGCGGAGTCGGCCGAGTACGGGCTCCAGGCCACGGACGGCAGCCCCTTCGCCGCCCTCGACGTCAATCTTGATCACACGGGCTCTCTCGATCTCGTCCGACCGCAGCAGCCGCGCCAACGGCTCGGCGTCCGCCTCGAAGGAGGACGCCGCCGGCCCGTCCCACGGAACCGCGCTGTTGGCACCCAGGTTGCGTGATGACGCGAGCGTGAAGCGGAGCGTCTGGCGCTCGGCGGCGACCGCGGCGTTCACGGCGCGCACGTTGGTGCAGTGGTTGAGCCGAAGGTTGCGCAGGGCCTGACGGTGGAACTGCGGGGAGGCTTCCAACGCGGTGACCGCACCGGTTCTTCCGACCAGCCGTGAGGCGAGGACGCTGAAGTAGCCGATGTTGGCTCCCACGTCGACGAAACCGTCTCCGGGGCGCAGCCGACGCGTGAGCCAACGCGTCATGTGCGGCTCCCACACGCCGAACAGGTAGAGGTAGCGCTGGATGAGGTCCTCGGTGTCCACCTCGAAGGCCGCGCCCGTCCGAGTCGTCACGGTGCGGCGGACCGGCCGTTGGGCGAAGTGCTCGTTCAGCAGGCGGGAGAGGGGTGGCTTCTCCAGACGGCCAGGGGCGTACCGCACGTACCACCGTGCTGCCTCTGCCAGGAACTCCGCGGCCCGTTTCCCCATCCGGGAACGATAGCCCCGCAAACGGGAACCAGAGCCCTGCGGCGTGACGACTCCCCTGTGCGGATCCCTCCGCCCCCTCCGCGCGTCAGGACGGGGGTGACGCGACAGGGCGACGCGACCGGGCTACGCGACCGGGGTGACCTGCGGGCTGCGGGCAGGACGTCACTGCCCGCAGCTGATGCTTCCGCCGAGGAGCGCCGCGGCGTTGGTCGCCGAGTCGCAGGTGGAGTTCGCCAGGCCGTTGAGGTGCGAGGTGGGGGGTGCGGGTTCGGCTGCCGCCGCAGCGGCGCCGGCTCCGCCGAGCAGGCCGGCGGCGGCCAGGGCGGAGGCCGCGAGGAGGATCCGTGCACGCATGTCGAGCTCCCTCGGTCACAGGGGGTGGGGCGCTCCATGCGATCTCCCGCTCGCGCGGGGAGCAACCCCGCTCCCTCCGACGGGTGAGAGGAACCACCCGGGGGAGGGGCGGGCGGGGCCTCGCGTTCGACGGATCCTGGCGAACGTGACGTCACGTGGGGTGGTGAACGGGGCGTGGTGAACGCGGCGTGGCGCACGTGACGTCGGGGCGGAGAACGGGATCAGCTGCCCGCCACGCCCGCGACCTCGTCGATCGCCTCCGGGATCGGCATGCGGCCGCCCACCAGTTCCAGCGTCAGGCCCGCGGTGCGCGGCTCGTCGAGCAGGGCCGTCAGGACGGCTGCGACGTCGTCTCTGGTCACCTCGGCGCGTCCGGTCTCGGGGGCCAGGTGTACGCGGCCGGTGCCGGGATCGTCGGTCAGCCGTCCGGGCCGCAGCACCGTCCAGTCCAAGTCCGTGCGGGCTCGCAGGTCGTCGTCCGCGGCACCCTTGGCGCGCAGGTAGTCGGCGAAGACGGGGTCCATGCCCTCGGGCGTGCCCGCCAGTGAGGCGTCGGCGCTCATCGCGGAGACCATCAGGTAGCGCCGTACGCCCGCGGCCTCGGCGGCGTCCGCGCACAGGACGGCCGCCCGGTGGTCCACCGTCTGCTTGCGCTCGCTGCCGCTGCCGGGGCCGGCTCCGGCGGCGAAGACGACCGCGTCGGCGCCCTCCAGGTGCCGGGCGAGCTCCTGGACGCTCGCCGACTCCAGGTCGCACACGACGGGCTCGGCGCCGGCCGCCAGCAGGTCGCTCGCCTGTTCGGGGCGGCGCACGATGCCCGCCACCCCGTCTCCGCGCCCGGCGAGCAGCCGCTCCAGCCGTAGCGCGATCTGACCGTGTCCACCAGCGATGACTGTGCGCATGCACCGACCGTACGCCCCCGGACACACCCGCTCACGGACCCCACCCCACCCTGGTGCCCCGAGCGGGTCTCGGGGGCCGGGACGTCCGGGGCTCAGCCCTGGGACTGGCGCGGCAGCCCCGGCTCGCGGGCGCCGGCCAGGTCGCAGTACTCGCGCACGGCGCTGGTCCGTGCCACCACGCGTCCGCGGTGGACGACGATCCTGCTGTAGGCGAGGGAGAGCGCCCCGGCCAGCTCCGTGGCGCGCACGGCCAGCAGTTCGGCGGGGAAGCCCGCCTCCACGCGTACCCGGGGGAGTCCCATCGCGGACCGCGCCCGCGCGCTGATCGCCTCGTAGGCCTCGTTTGGGCGGGCCTCGCCGCTGGAGGCGAGCAGGTAGGCGGCTTCGAGCGGGTCGCCTCGGCCGACCTGGTTGGCCGCGTCCCGCAGCGCTCCGCTGCCGGCCGTGACCCTGACCCCCGCTGCCGTCAGCATGCGGACGGGCGCCATCCGGGACGGCGCGGTGGGGGTGGGCCGTTCGAGGACGCCGCAGTTGCCCTGGGGGAGGGACACGACGGTCACCCCCGCGGCGGCCAGCTGTCCCGCGGCGCGCTGGGCGACCTGGTGCGGCAGCCGTGCGAGACCGCCGCAGGGGCCGATGGCGACGCGGGGGCGCAGCCCGCCGGCCGCGGCGGCGAGCCGGGCCAGCCGGGCCGGGTCGCCGCCGTCGGTGTGCAGGTCGACCGGGCAGCCGTGTTCGGCGGCGACGTCCAGGACGGCCTCCACGTAACCGCCCGGGTCGGGGTCGAGGTCGGGACAGCCGCCGACGGCCGTGGCGCCTCTCTTGACGGCGTCCCGCAGCATCGCCAGCCCCTCGGCGCCCGCGACGCCCGTCAGCAGCCGCGGTACGGCCACGGTGTGCAGGTCGACCATGCCGCTCAGCGCCCGCCCGGCCTGGAGCACCGCGTCCAGCGACCGCAGTCCGGCGACGTCGCCGATGTGCACGTGGGTGCGCAGCGCTGTGGCGCCCTGGCCGAGCTGGAGGAGGGCGGCTTCGGTGGTGCGCCGCTGGATGTCCTCGCGGGGGAGGGCGTCCGTCCCGCCGGCCGTTTCCTGGCCACCGTCCGCTGCCCTGCCCGTGGCACCGGCGGCGGTCCCGTTCGTGTCGCCCGGGCCGGCCTCGGGGTGGCGCGGGCGGGGCGGTTCGGCTGTCAGTGCCGTCAGTGCGCTGTCGTAGTGCGCGTGGGGTTCGGCGGGTGCGGGGAGCAGGAGATAGCCGGTCAGGTCGAGCCGGGTGCCGGACTCGCGGGCGCCGCCGAGGCTGCCTGCCGTGCCGACGGCCTCGATGCGTTCGCCGACGAGGCGTACGTCCACCGTGCGGCCGTCCGCGAGCCGTGCGCCGCACAGCACGAGAGAGTGGGCCGGGCGGGCGGAACGCCGGGGTGCGGCGTGGTGGAATTCGTGCCCCGTTCTCCCCGGTTCCTGCGGCTCGCTGTCGGTCATCTCCGCTCCCCCGTCCTGGCTCCCACGTCGAGGTGGGGACGAGCGTAGGACGCGTGGCCGGTGGCGGCGGGGAAGAGACGAATAGTCGTACCGGTGTGGTGTACGGGGAGGCTGGGGCGGCCGTGGTCCCAGGGCTCTCACCAGGTGGCCCAGGGCACGCGGAGGGCACCCATACCGATTTCACGTTTGGCGGCGGGACGTGTAATGTCTTCATCGCTCGCCCCAATAGCTCAGTCGGCAGAGCGTCTCCATGGTAAGGAGAAGGTCAACGGTTCGATTCCGTTTTGGGGCTCTGATGTGAGAGGTCTTCCGTCGGGAGATCACCGCATCGTGGCGGTGTAGCTCAGTCGGTAGAGCAAGCGGCTCATAATCGCTGTGTCACCGGTTCAAGTCCGGTCACCGCTACTTCACCGACAGTAGCCGGTTGTGGGGTCTGTCCTTCGATCGGCTACTCTTTTCTGCGTTCATCCGTCCGTTCGTCAAGGAGCACTCACGTGGCTGCCACAGACGTCCGCCCGAAGATCACGCTGGCCTGCGTGGAGTGCAAGGAGCGGAACTACATCACGAAGAAGAACCGGCGCAACAACCCGGACAGGCTTGAGATGAAGAAGTTCTGCCCGCGCGACAACCGGCACACCGTGCACCGCGAGACGCGCTGACTTCTTCTCCGCGCTGAGGCCGTCCCCGTCTGCCGGGGTCGGCCTCGTGCTGTGTCCGGCCCCACGGGCCCGGTCTGGGCCGGTCTCTACGGGCTCAGGCCCCCGCGGGTCCCCAGGGCGCAGCGCCTCGCCGCGTCGCCGTCGAGTCACGGCGCCGCGACACCACGACGCCCACGCCGCCAGGCCGGGCAGTCGGGAAGCCGTGAACCCGCCACCACTGCCCCAGGAGGCGCCGCCGATGGCACTCGACCAGTCCTTCGTCGGGCGGACGTACCCGCCCAGCAGGCCGTACGAGGTCGGCAGGGAGAAGATCCGCGAATTCGCGGAGGCCATCGGGGACGACAATCCGGCCTACACGGACGTCGAGGCCGCGCAGGCGCTCGGTCACCCGGACGTGATCGCACCGCCCACTTTCGTGTTCTCCCTCACCTTCCGCGAGGCGGAGCGCGTGGTGCGCGATCCGAAGCTGGGCCTGGACTGGGGCCGTGTGGTCCACGGTGACCAGAAGTTCGCCTACCGCCGTCCCGTCCGCGCGGGGGACCTGCTCTCGGTCGGTTCGACCATCGAGTCGATCAGGTCGATGGCGGGCAACGAGATTCTCGACGTCCGCGGTGACGTGCTGGACGAGGCGGGCGAGACGGTGGTCACCGTCCACTGCAAGCTGGTGGCGCGTGCGGTCGAAACGCCGGAAGGGGAGTGACCCGGATGACAGCGCGGGTCGGTTACGACGACGTGGAGCCGGGCACGGAGCTGCCCGCGCGCAGCTTCCCCGTGGACCGGGAGCGGCTGGTGCGCTACGCCGGCGCTTCGGGGGACTTCAACCCCATCCACTGGAACGAGCGGTTCGCCAAGAGCGTCGGGCTGCCCGACGTCATCGCGCACGGCATGTTCACCATGGCCGAGGCCGCCCGTGTCGTCACGGACTGGACGGGTGACCCGGGTGCGCTGGTGCAGTACGGCGTGCGGTTCACCAAACCGGTCGTCGTGCCGGACGACGACGAGGGCGCCGTCATCGAGGTGACGGGCAAGGTCGCCAAGAAGCTGGACGACGAGGCCCGCACGGTGCAGGTCGACCTGACGGTCACCAGCGCGGGCGCCAAGGTCCTGGGCATGTCCCGGGCCGTGGTGAAGCTGGCCTGAAACAGCGGCAGGCAGCCTGGTGGCCGGCCCGCGCCGTGGCGGGGCCCGCCGCAGGAGTGGGGGGCCGGTCCGTGTCGCGCGCACCCGTACTCTGGAGCGCGTGCAGGAACTCTACGTTGACCCCGGTCTCCCCACGGCCTCGCTGGCCCCGCTGACGACGCTGCGCCTCGGCGGGCCCGCCGAGCGGCTGGTCGTGGCCACCACAGACGACGAGGTGATCGCTGCGGTCCGCGAGGCGGACGACAGCGGGACGCCGCTGCTGATCATCGCGGGCGGCAGCAACCTCGTCATCGCGGACGAGGGTTTCCAGGGCACCGTCCTGCGCATCGCGACCCGCGGTTTCTCCCTGTCGGGCAGCAGCCTGGAGCTGGCCGCGGGCGAGAACTGGTCGGACGCCGTGGCCCGTACCGTCGAGGCGGGCCTGGCGGGCGTCGAGTGCCTGGCCGGCATCCCGGGCTCGGCGGGCGCCACGCCCGTGCAGAACGTCGGCGCCTACGGCCAGGAGGTCTCCAGCACCCTCACCGAGGTTGTCGCCTACGACCGGCGGGCCCGCCAGGTCGTCACCCTCACGAACGCGGAGTGCGGCTTCTCCTACCGGCACAGCCGTTTCAAGGCCGATCCGGGACGCCACGTCGTACTGCGGGTCCGTTTCGCGCTGGAGGACGCGGAGGGCCTCTCCGCGCCGATCAGGTATCCGGAGACCGCGCGGCTCCTCGGGGTGGAGGCCGGCGACCGGGTCCCCGCGGCGCGGGCGCGCGAGGCCGTGCTGCGGTTGCGGGCGGGGAAGGGCATGGTGCTCGACCCCGCCGACCACGACACCTGGTCGGCCGGCTCCTTCTTCACCAACCCGATCCTGGACGACGAGCAGTTCGCCGCCTTCGTCGACCGGGCGCGGGAGCGGCTGGGCCCCGAGGTGGCGCCGCCCGCCTTCCCCGCGGGGGAGGGGCGCACCAAGACCTCGGCCGCCTGGCTCATCGACAAGGCGGGCTTCACCAAGGGCTACGGCACCGGTCCTGCCCGGATCTCGACCAAGCACACCCTGGCGCTCACCAACCGGGGTTCGGCCACCACGGCCGACCTGCTGGCGCTGGCGCGCGAGGTGCGCGACGGGGTGCGGGACGCGTTCGGCGTCACCCTGACGAACGAGCCGGTGACGGTCGGCTGCGCCCTCTAGGCAGCCTCGGCTGCGCCCTGTAGGCGGCCCTGTAGGTGGAGGCTCCCGCGGGGCCGGGAGCCGGCGGGTTCAGTAGGCGACGCTCACGTTCCGTTTGACGGCGGCCGGGTCCGCGGCGGCGGTGAGCATCGCGTGGGCGACGTCGGCGCGCCCGATGAGGCGGCCGCCCCGCAGGTTCACCTCGTGCGCCGTGCGGTAGGTCTCCCGCAGCGGCTCGTCCCGCAGCATGGGGGGCCGCACCACCGTCCACTCCGTCGCACTGCGGTGGATGGCCTCTTCCATGACGCGCAGGTCGTCGTAGACCGGTTTGAGGAAGCGGGAGACGAGCGGCATCGCGATCCGCCGGGAGACGAACGTCTGGTCGGCCGGCTCACTCGCGAGCGGCGCCGCGCTGACGGCGACGAAGCGCGGCCGGCCCCCGTCAGGCCGGGTGCCGGCCGTCTCCAGCGCGCGCAGCACCACGTCGGTGACGCGTGCTGCGACGCCCTGACGTGCCTGCGCGTTGCTGGAGGCGCCCAGTCCGGAGAGGACCGCGTCACGGGCGGCCACGGCGGAGCCGAGGGCGGCGGGTTCGGTGAGGTCGGCGGTGACGATCTCCAGCCGCTCCCCGGCGACGGGCAGCCGTGCGGGGTCGCGGACGACGGCCGTGACGGCGTGCCCGGCATCCAGCGCCTGACGGACGATTTCCCGGCCGACGCCGCCGGTCGCGCCGAAGACGGTGAGGTGCACGGTGACTCCCAGGGGTGGGTGAGTGTTCACTTACTTCTATGGTGGGTAAGTACTCACTCTCCCGTCAAGAAGGGACCACGATGACCCCGCGGCCCACCCGGACCCGCATCCTCGACGCCGCACACGAGCTGATGCGCTCGGAAGGACTGCTGCGCACCACCACCAAGGAGATCGCCAAGGCGGCGGGCTGCTCGGAAGCGGCGCTCTACAAGCACTTCGCGAGCAAGGAGGACCTGTTCATCGGCGTACTGAGCGAGCGGCTGCCGCGGCTCGGCGCCACGCTGGAGAGGCTGCGCGGCGACCCGGGCGCGGGCACCGTCGAGGAGAACCTCGCCGAGGTCGCCCGGCACGCCGCCGTCTTCTACGCCGAGACGTTTCCCATCGCCGCCTCCCTCTTCGCCGACCGCCGCCTCAAGGACCGGCACGAGCGGGCCATGCGCGAGAGGGGCGTAGGGCCACACGTGCCGATCAGCCGGCTGGACGCCTACCTGCGCGCCGAACAGGAGACCGGCAGGGTCAGGGCGGACGCCGACACCTACTCCGCCGCCGCACTGCTGATGGGCGCCTGCGCGCACCGCGCCTTCGCCTACGGAGCCGTGGACGGGCCGCCCGTTCCGCTGGAGGACTTCGCGGCCACGCTCGCGCGCACCGTGCTGGACGGCATCGGCTGAGCGCCCCGGCAGGACGGGTGCCGGGCGGCGGCGCCCGCCCTCACGCCACGGGCGCCAGCCAGGCGTCGATGTCCGCCAGCACCCCGGCGCGTACGTCCTCGGGCATCGAGGCGCCCCGTACCGACTGGCGGGCCAGCTCGGCGAGTTCGGCGTCCGTGAAGGCGTGCGCGCGGCGCACGAGGTCGTACTGCGCGGCCAGCCGTGAGCCGAACAGCAGCGGGTCGTCGGCGCCCAGGGCCATCGGCACCCCGGCGTCCCACAGCGCCCGCACGGGTACGTCCTCGGCCTTGTCGTAGACGCCCAGCGCCACGTTGGAGGCCGGGCAGACCTCGCAGGTCACCCGGCGCTCGGCGAGCCGGGACAGCAGCCAGGGGTCCTCCGCGGCGCGCACGCCGTGGCCCACGCGGGAGGCGCGCAGATCGTCCAGGCAGTCGCGGACGCTGCCGGGACCCGACAACTCGCCCCCGTGCGGCGCGGCCAGCAGCCCGCCGTCCCTGGCGATGCCGAAAGCGCGGTCGAAGTCGCGGGCGAAGCCGCGCCGTTCGTCGTTCGACAGGCCGAAGCCGACGATGCCGCGGTCCGCGTACCGCACCGCCAGGCGCGCGAGCGTACGGGCCTCCAGCGGGTGCTTCATGCGGTTGGCTGCCACCACCACGCGCATGCCGAGCCCGGTCTCGCGCGAGGCCGTCTCCACCGCGTCCAGGATGATCTCCAGCGCGGGGGAGAGGCCGCCGAGCCGCGGCGCGTAGGAGGTCGGGTCGACCTGGATCTCCAGCCAGCGCGAGCCGTCCCGCACGTCCTCCTGGGCGGCCTCCCGCACCAGCCGCTGGATGTCCTCCGGCGCGCGCAGACAGGAGCGGGCGATGTCGTAGAGCCGCTGGAAGCGGAACCAGCCGCGCTCGTCCGTCGCCCGCAGCCGGGGAGGCTCACCGCCCTTGAGCGCGTCCGGCAGGTGCACGCCGTACTTGTCGGCCAGCTCCAGCAGCGTGGAGGGCCGCATCGACCCGGTGAAGTGCAGGTGCAGGTGGGCTTTGGGCAGTGCGCGCGTGTCCCGCTCTCCGGAAGAGTGCAACATCCCAAGATCCTGCCGTACTGAGGCGGCTGACCGGTAGCGGGTTCCCCGAAGGGGACGTCTCGAACGAAGAGCCGGGTGCGGCGGAGCGGGCGCCGGCGGGCGCCGGAGCGATACCCGAAAGCGTGAGCGGGCCGGGGCGCCGTGCCCCGACCCGCTCACGCGGTGTGCTCGCTGCGAGTGCGCGTCAGTCCCGCGCCTCGGCCAGCAGCTTCTGGATCCGCGAGACACCCTCCACCAGGTCGTCGTCGCCCAGCGCGTAGGAGAGCCGCAGGTAGCCGGGGGTGCCGAACGCCTCGCCCGGGACGACCGCCACCTCCACCTCCTCCAGGATCAGCGCGGCCAGCTCGACCGAGGTGGCGGCACGCTTGCCGCGGATCTCCTTGCCCAGCAGGGCCTTCACCGACGGGTACGCGTAGAAGGCGCCCTCCGGCTCGGGGCAGACCACGCCGTCGATCTCGTTCAGCATCCGCACGATGGTGCGGCGGCGGCGGTCGAAGGCGGTGCGCATCTCGGCGACGGCCTCCAGACCGCCCGAGACGGCGGCCAGCGCGGCGGCCTGCGAGACGTTGCTGACGTTGGAGGTGGCGTGCGACTGGAGGTTCGTCGCTGCCTTGACCACGTCCTGCGGACCGACGACCCAGCCCACGCGCCAGCCCGTCATGGCGTACGTCTTGGCCACGCCGTTGACGATCACGCACTTGTCGCGCAGCTCGGGCACCACCACGGGCAGCGAGGAGAACTCCGCGTCCCCGTAGACCAGGTGCTCGTAGATCTCGTCGGTGAGCACCCACAGCCCGTGCTCCAGCGCCCAGCGGCCGATCTCCTCGACCTGGGCGCGCGGGTAGACGGCGCCGGTCGGGTTGGACGGCGAGACGAACAGCACGACCTTCGTCTTCTCGGTGCGCGCGGCCTCCAACTGCTCGACGCTCACCCGGTATCCGGTCGTCTCGTCGGCGGTGACCTCGACCGGGACGCCGCCCGCCAGCCGGATCGACTCCGGGTAGGTCGTCCAGTACGGGGCCGGCACGATGACCTCGTCGCCCGGGTCGAGCAGCGCGGCGAACGCCTCGTAGATCGCCTGCTTGCCGCCGTTGGTGACCAGTACCTGCGACGCCTCGATCCGGTACCCGGAGTCGCGGAGCGTCTTGTCGGCGATGGCGGACTTCAGTTCGGGGAGTCCGCCCGCGGGGGAGTAGCGGTGGTTCTTCGGGTCGCGCGCGGCGGCCACGGCGGCCTCGACGATGTAGTCGGGCGTCGGGAAGTCGGGCTCGCCGGCGCCGAACCCGATCACCGGGCGCCCGGCGGCCTTCAGCGCCTTGGCCTTGGCGTCCACGGCCAGCGTGGCGGACTCGGAGATCGCGCTGATACGCGCCGACAGGCGGCGCTCGGACGGTGGCTGTGCAGGGGGAGTCGCTGCGGTCATACAGGGCATGTAACCAGACCCGCCCGAGCCGCGGCACAGCGGTTTGACGGGCGCGGGAGGCGATCTTGTCCGCGGCGGCGACGGATCGTGTTCGACGCCGGGACGCTGAGCACGTACACTCACACGTCGTTGGCCTTCGACCTGTCGATCACAGTGCGTTGCCGGTACACACGCCGCGCGACCGCGTGGATGCGGTAGGTTGAGGGAAACAACAAAGGGTCGTAGCTCAATTGGTAGAGCACTGGTCTCCAAAACCAGCGGTTGGGGGTTCGAGTCCCTCCGGCCCTGCTACACACACGTCGCCAAGGTGTGTGCGTGCGTACGTGTTGCAGCGACTGAATGCACTGACATTGCACCGCCGTGCGGCCGGGCCGGACGCCGCAGGGCAACGACCCGGATCAGGTGAGGACGAGTGACGGAGATCACGGATACCACCGAGGTCCCCGAGCCCGGAGGGTCGTCCGAGGGCAAGAAGCCCCGTAAGGGCGGAAAGCGGGCGAAGAAGGGGCCTCTGGCTCGCCTCGCCCTCTTCTACCGGCAGATCGTCGCGGAGCTTCGCAAGGTCGTCTGGCCGACGCGGCAGCAGCTCTCCACGTACACGAGCGTGGTGATCGTCTTCGTCGTCATCATCATCGCCCTGGTGTTCGTGATTGACTATGGGCTGACCGAAGTCATGAAACACGTCTTCGGCTGACCACCCGCGCGAAGCCCCCTCCGCGGGGGCTTTCCGCATGTTCGACCCCTTGAAGTCAGGAAGAAGCAGCCACCGTGTCTGAGCCGAACATGAACGATGCCGTCGAGCCCGAAGCGGGCGACGACACGGCGCGCGACATCGTCGAGGCGGCGGACAGCAGCGTCGACCGGGCGGAAGCCGCCGAGGCCGCTGCCGGTGAGCCCGCCGAGGTGGCCGCCGTCCGTGACGAGGACGACGGCGCGGCCCTGCCGGCCGACGACGTGACCGCGGCCGAGGCCGCCGGCGACGTCGCCGCCGAGGACGCCGACGACTCCGAGGACGCCGACGCCGACGACTCCGAGGCAGCGGCCGCCGCGGGCCAGGAGGCCGCCGAGGCCGCCGAGGAGGAGACGGTCGACCCGGTCGCCCAGCTCCGCGAGGAGCTGCGCTTCCTGCCGGGCGACTGGTACGTCATCCACACCTACGCGGGCTACGAGAAGCGCGTGAAGGCCAACCTGGAGCAGCGCGCCGTCTCGCTGAACGTCGAGGACTTCATCTACCAGGCCGAGGTCCCCGAGGAAGAGATCGTCCAGATCAAGAACGGCGAGCGCAAGAACGTCCGGCAGAACAAGCTGCCCGGCTACGTGCTCGTCCGGATGGACCTGACCAACGAGTCCTGGGGCGTCGTGCGCAACACCCCGGGCGTCACCGGCTTCGTCGGCAACGCCTACGACCCCTACCCGCTCACCCTCGACGAGATCGTCAAGATGCTCGCCCCCGAGGCCGAGGAGAAGGCCGCCAAGGCCGCCGCGGCCGACGAGGAGGGCAAGCCCGCGGGCACGCCAGGCCGCAAGGTCGAGGTCCAGGTGCTCGACTTCGAGGTGGGCGACTCGGTCACCGTCACCGACGGTCCGTTCGCCACCCTCCAGGCGACGATCAACGAGATCAACGCCGACTCGAAGAAGGTCAAGGGCCTCGTCGAGATCTTCGGCCGCGAGACCCCGGTCGAGCTGAGCTTCGACCAGATCCAGAAGAACTGACCGTCGGCCCGCCTCGCGGGCCGGTGGAACAACCAGCTTCCGGACAGGTCAGGAAGGGCGCTCAGCCCCTTCCTGACCTGCTCGGTTTCGAGCCGCGGAACGGTACCGGCTATCGTTGTGCGGTATGCCTCCGCCCGGGTGAAGGGCGGAGGGATGAATCACTCTCACCAGGACCCGGAGAGAAGCATGCCTCCCAAGAAGAAGAAGGTCGCGGGGCTGATCAAGCTCCAGATCCAGGCCGGCGCGGCCAACCCGGCTCCGCCGGTCGGCCCGGCGCTGGGTCAGCACGGCGTCAACATCATGGAGTTCTGCAAGGCGTACAACGCCGCGACCGAGTCGCAGCGCGGCTGGGTCATCCCGGTGGAGATCACGGTCTACGAGGACCGCTCCTTCACCTTCATCACCAAGACCCCGCCGGCCGCGAAGATGATCCTCAAGGCCGCGGGCGTGGAGAAGGGCTCCGGCACTCCGCACACCACCAAGGTCGCCAAGATCACCCGCGACCAGGTGCGCGAGATCGCCACCACCAAGATGCCCGACCTCAACGCCAACGACCTGGACCAGGCGGAGAAGATCATCGCCGGTACCGCCCGTTCCATGGGCGTCACGGTCGAGGGCTGACCCCCACCCTTTCCTTCCCGTGGCAGGGCCAGGCGCTGGCCCGCACCACGACTCCATACCGTCAGGAGCAGCAGTGAAGCGCAGCAAGACCCTCCGCGCGGCGGACGAGAAGATCGACAGGACGCGGCAGTACGCGCCCCTGGAGGCCGTCCGTCTCGCCAAGGAGACCTCCACGCAGAAGTTCGACGCGACCGTCGAGGTCGCCATGCGCCTGGGCGTCGACCCGCGCAAGGCCGACCAGATGGTCCGCGGCACCGTCAACCTCCCGCACGGCACCGGTAAGACCGCCCGGGTCCTGGTCTTCGCGACCGGCGACCGTGCTGCGGCGGCGGAGGCCGCGGGTGCCGACATCGTCGGCTCCGACGAACTGATCGAGGAGGTCGCAGGCGGCCGGCTCGACTTCGACGCCGTCGTCGCGACCCCGGACCTGATGGGCAAGGTCGGCCGCCTCGGCCGCGTGCTCGGTCCGCGTGGTCTGATGCCGAACCCGAAGACCGGCACCGTCACCCCGGATGTCGCCAAGGCCGTCACCGACATCAAGGGCGGCAAGATCGAGTTCCGTGTCGACAAGCACGCCAACCTGCACTTCATCATCGGCAAGGCGTCCTTCGGCGAGCAGCAGCTCGTGGAGAACTACGCCGCCGCTCTGGAGGAGATCAGCAGGCTGAAGCCCGCCGCGGCGAAGGGCCGGTACATCAAGAAGGCCTCCTTCACCACCACGATGGGCCCGGGCATCCCGGTCGACCCGAACCGCACCCGCAACCTCCTCGTCGAGGAGGACCCGGCCGCGGTCTGATCCGCGACCGGCCCGCAGGCGCCACAGCACAGGCCGGTGCCCGCCCCTCACCCGGGGCGGGCACCGGCCTTCGCCGTTGGCGGGTCCCGCGGTTCAGCGCTCCGCGGAGGCGGAACCCGTTCCCCCACTCCGGTCGTCTCTGCCGTCGCATTAGGTTCCGATAAAGAGCGGGCCCCACGGGTCCGTGCACGGACGAACAGGGGGAGTTCCATGCGCAGCACGCGGATAGCGGCCGTGGCGGCGGGCGTCGCACTGATGACGGGCCTGACGGCCTGCGGCAGCGAGAAGGCCGACGGCGGGGGCGGGGGCGGGGACGAGGCGAAGGGCGGCGGCTCGGCTGTGCAGGGCGCCCTGGCGGCGCTGAAGAGGGCCTCGACGGCCACGGAGGAGAAGAACTCCGCGAAGGCCAGCGGGGTGCAGAAGCAGAGCGCTGTGCCGGGGAAGACGCTGAGGGTCAAGACGGAGGGCGCCTTTGACTGGTCCTCCGGCGGCATCCAGGGCGAGGCGCAGGTGACCGTCGCCGGACGGCAGTCCGAGGTCCGGTACCTGTCCGACGGGATGTACATGAAGTCTGCGAAGCAGACCGGCGGCAAGCCGTGGTCGAAGATCGACTACGACGAGCTCGCCAAGCAGGGCCCCTCCGGCGCGCTGATGAAGGACCAGGCGCAGAACAACAACCCGGCCCGCTCCGTACAGCTGCTGCTGGCGAGCGGCAAGGTCAAGGCCATGGGCGAGGAGACCGTGCGCGGCAAGAAGACCACGCACTACACCGGCACTCTCACCCTCTCCGAGTTGGTGCGGATGCAGTCCAAGGATCTGTCGGAGTCGGACAAGAAGGCGCTGGAGAAGCAGTTCAAGCAGGCCGGCCTGGAGAAGGAGAAGATCGATCTGTGGATCGATGAGGACGACCTGCTGGTCAAGAAGCGCGAGGTGGCCAAGACCGCGAAGGGCACCGGGTCCGACGGCACGGTCTACTACTCGGACTATGGCACCGAGGTCGACGTCCAGGCTCCGCCGGCCTCTCAGGTCAGCAGCCAGGGACCGGGCGCGGGCGCGGCCCGCAGCTGACGGGAAACCGGGCGCGGGCCGGGGCTGCCTCGTCGGCCCGGGAAGCCGGATTTGGCGCTCCCGGGCCCGCTCGCGTACTCTCGTGTGCGAAGCCAAAGACCGCTGGTCGTCGTCGTGCGCGCTCAGAGCGCCGGTGGCCGAAGGATCCGCTCGCTGCGGACGACCCGCGCAGGTGACTTGAGGAACACACTCCCGACGTGCCGTGTGCGTGTCGGTCGAGTCGACGCCCCACGCGCCTGCGCTGGGGCGTTCGTCGTGTTCAGCCCCTTCCGAGCGGTCCTCATCACCGGAAGGAGGCCGAGGCTCATGGCGAGGGAACAGGTCGCGCCTGACAAGATCGCAGCCGTCGACGAGATCACGAACAAGTTCCGTGACTCGAACGCCGCTGTGGTCACCGCGTACACCGGACTCTCCGTGGCCCAGCTCAAGCAGCTGCGCCGTGCGCTCGGTGACAACGCTCAGTACCGTGTGGTGAAGAACACGCTGACCAAGATCGCGGCCAACGAGGCCGGGATCAACGAGCTGGACGAGTTCCTGACGGGCTCTTCGGCTGTCGCCTTCGTGACCGGTGACCCGGTCGAGGCGGCGAAGGGTCTTCGTGACTTCGCCAAGGAGAACCCCGCCCTCGTGATCAAGGGCGGCATCGTCGACGGTGCCCTGTACGCCGCCGACGACCTGAACAAGCTCGCGGACGTCGAGTCCCGCGAGGTGCTGCTCGCCAAGCTGGCCGGTGGCATGAAGGCGTCCATGGCCAAGGCCGCGGCGACCTTCCAGGCCCCGCTCTCGAAGTTCGTCCGCACCGCGGACGCGCTTCGCAGCAAGGTCGAAGAGCAGGGCGGTGCCGACACCACGGCTCCCGCCGAGGCCGAGGCCGAGTAGTCCGCTCCGCCCCCGACGGGGGCAGGCGCAGACGCTCCGCACCCGGTCGCAGCGGGCCGTAAGCCCGCCGACACATCGATACGGCACCAGCCGACTAAGTGGAAGGACCCGCAACCATGGCGAAGCTCAGCCAGGACGAACTGCTCTCCCAGTTCGAGGAGATGACCCTGATCGAGCTCTCCGACTTCGTGAAGAAGTTCGAGGAGAAGTTCGACGTCGAGGCCGCCGCCCCGGCCGCCGCCGTCGTGCAGGCCCCGGCGCAGGGTGGTGGCGGCGAGGCCGCCGCCGAGGAGCAGGACGAGTTCGACGTCATCCTGACCGGTGCCGGCGACAAGAAGATCCAGGTCATCAAGGTCGTGCGTGAGCTGACCTCGCTGGGTCTCAAGGAGGCCAAGGAGCTCGTGGACGGCACCCCGAAGCCGGTCCTCGAGAAGGTCGCCAAGGACGCCGCCGACAAGGCCAAGGAGTCCCTCGAGGGCGCCGGCGCCTCGGTCGAGGTCAAGTGACCCACGGCTCGGCGGGCCTGGGGCCCGCCGAGTCATCGCGGTACACCGTCCGCCACCCCGCGGGGGGAGGCGGACAAACGGAGGGCGATCACCCAGACGGGTGGTCGCCCTTCGGCGTTGCCGGACGGTCGCACCGTGTGCCGGTGGTGGCGGGTATGGTGATCTTCGTTGCTCCTGGGGGCCTTGACGAACGGCACACAGCGCGCAATTCTCGGGACGCGTCGTCACACTGATCCGGTTTCCGAGGCATGGATCGAGGACGAAGCGGGAAGTGTTGCGGCAGGCACGCAGCACCGCAGCCGAGCACATCCGTCCCGGCGAATCGAGGCCGCCGGGGGCGGGGGCGGAACGAGAAGAACAATCAACAGGAGGTGGAGACCGGGGCGTGAGCCGGTTTCCTGTCATCCGTATTGGACATCAGTGGGTCATGTGGCTACACTGACCCTTTGCGCTGCCTATTAGCTGCCCCCTGCCCGTCACCAGGGGTGCCGGTATGCGTGTAGAGAGTCCGAGCCCTCGGAAGGACCCCCTCTTGGCCGCCTCGCGCACTGCCTCGACTGCCAATTCGAACAACGGCGCCAGCACTGCCCCGCTGCGTATCTCTTTTGCGAAGATCAAGGAACCGCTGGAGGTTCCGAACCTTCTCGCGCTCCAGACCGAGAGCTTCGACTGGCTGCTCGGCAACGACGCCTGGAAGGGACGCGTCGAGGCTGCGCTGGACAGTGGACAGGATGTTCCCACCAAGTCCGGTCTGGAGGAGATCTTCGAGGAGATCTCCCCGATCGAGGACTTCTCCGGCTCGATGTCGCTGACGTTCCGCGACCACCGCTTCGAGCCCCCGAAGAACTCCATCGACGAGTGCAAGGAGCGCGACTTCACCTACGCCGCGCCGCTCTTCGTCACGGCGGAGTTCACCAACAACGAAACCGGTGAGATCAAGTCCCAGACGGTCTTCATGGGCGACTTCCCGCTCATGACCGACAAGGGCACCTTCGTGATCAACGGCACCGAGCGTGTCGTCGTCACGCAGCTCGTCCGCTCGCCGGGCGCCTACTTCGACAGCTCCATCGACAAGACGTCCGACAAGGACATCTACTCCGCCAAGATCATCCCGTCCCGGGGTGCCTGGCTGGAGATGGAGGTCGACAAGCGCGACATGGTCGGTGTGCGCATCGACCGCAAGCGCAAGCAGTCCGTCACCGTGCTGCTCAAGGCGCTCGGGTGGACGAACGAGCAGATTCTCGAGGAGTTCGGCCAGTACGAGTCGATGCGCGCCACCCTGGAGAAGGACCACACCCAGGGCCAGGACGACGCGCTGCTCGACATCTACCGCAAGCTGCGTCCTGGCGAGCCGCCGACGCGCGAGGCCGCGCAGACGCTGCTGGAGAACCTCTACTTCAACCCGAAGCGCTACGACCTGGCCAAGGTCGGCCGGTACAAGATCAACAAGAAGCTCGGCGGCGAGGAGCCGCTGAACTCCGGCGTGCTCACCAGCGCCGACATCATCGCCACGATCAAGTACCTGGTGAAGCTGCACGCCGGTGAGACCGAGTCGACCTCAGCCGAGGGCGACACGATCATCATCGAGACCGACGACATCGACCACTTCGGCAACCGCCGTCTGCGCAACGTCGGCGAGCTGATCCAAAACCAGGTCCGCACCGGTCTCGCCCGTATGGAGCGCGTCGTCCGCGAGCGGATGACCACGCAGGACGTCGAGGCGATCACGCCGCAGACGCTGATCAACATCCGGCCGGTCGTCGCCTCCATCAAGGAGTTCTTCGGCACCAGCCAGCTGTCGCAGTTCATGGACCAGACGAACCCGATCTCGGGTCTCACCCACAAGCGCCGCCTCAACGCGCTGGGCCCGGGTGGTCTCAGCCGTGAGCGGGCCGGCTTCGAGGTCCGTGACGTGCACCCCTCGCACTACGGCCGGATGTGCCCGATCGAGACGCCGGAAGGCCCGAACATCGGCCTGATCGGCTCGCTCGCCTCCTACGGCCGCGTGAACGCGTTCGGCTTCGTCGAGACGCCGTACCGCAAGGTGGTCGGCGGTGTCGTCAGCGACGAGGCGCACTACCTCACCGCCGACGAGGAGGACCGCTTCGTGATCGCCCAGGCGAACGCGCCCCTCACCGAGGAGATGCGCTTCGCCGAGGACCGGGTCCTCGTCCGCCGCCGTGGCGGCGAGGTCGACCTGATCCCGGGTGACGAGGTGGACTACATGGACGTCTCGCCGCGCCAGATGGTGTCGGTCGCGACGGCCATGATCCCCTTCCTGGAGCACGACGACGCCAACCGCGCCCTGATGGGCTCGAACATGATGCGGCAGGCCGTGCCGCTCATCAAGGCCGAGTCGCCGCTGGTGGGCACCGGCATGGAGTACCGCTGCGCGGTCGACGCCGGTGACGTCATCAAGGCCGAGAAGGACGGTGTCGTCCAGGAGGTCTCCGCCGACTACGTCACGGTGGCCAACGACGACGGCACCTACACCACCTACCGCGTCGCCAAGTTCACCCGCTCCAACCAGGGCACCTCCTTCAACCAGAAGGTGCTGGTGGACGAGGGCGCCCGCGTCATCGAGGGCCAGGTGCTGGCCGACGGCCCGTCCACCGACGAGGGTGAGATGGCGCTCGGCAAGAACCTGCTCGTGGCGTTCATGCCGTGGGAGGGCTACAACTACGAGGACGCGATCATCCTCAGCCAGCGGCTGGTGCAGGACGACGTCCTCTCCTCGATCCACATCGAGGAGCACGAGGTCGACGCCCGTGACACCAAGCTGGGCCCCGAGGAGATCACCCGGGACATCCCGAACGTCTCCGAGGAGGTCCTGGCCGACCTCGACGAGCGCGGCATCATCCGCATCGGCGCCGAGGTCGAGGCGGGCGACATCCTCGTCGGCAAGGTCACCCCGAAGGGTGAGACCGAGCTGACCCCCGAGGAGCGGCTGCTGCGCGCGATCTTCGGCGAGAAGGCGCGCGAGGTCCGTGACACCTCGCTGAAGGTGCCGCACGGCGAGACCGGCAAGGTCATCGGCGTGCGCGTCTTCGACCGCGAGGAGGGCGACGAGCTGCCTCCGGGCGTCAACCAGCTGGTGCGCGTCTACGTCGCGCAGAAGCGCAAGATCACCGACGGTGACAAGCTCGCGGGCCGGCACGGCAACAAGGGCGTCATCTCCAAGATCCTGCCGGTCGAGGACATGCCGTTCCTGGAGGACGGCACCCCGGTCGACATCATCCTCAACCCGCTGGGTGTCCCCTCCCGGATGAACCCGGGCCAGGTCCTGGAGATCCACCTGGGCTGGCTGGCCTCCCAGGGCTGGAAGGTCGAGGGCTCCGAGGAGTGGATGGAGCGGCTGAAGGCGATCGGCGCCGACGAGGTGGCGCCGAAGACCAACGTGGCCACGCCGGTCTTCGACGGTGCCCGCGAGGACGAGATCGCCGGTCTGTTCGAGTCCACGATGCCCAACCGCGACGGTGACCGCATGGTCCAGCCGTCCGGCAAGGCGCAGCTGTTCGACGGCCGCTCCGGCGAGCCGTTCCCGGACCCGATCTCCGTCGGCTACATGTACATCCTCAAGCTGCACCACCTGGTCGACGACAAGCTGCACGCGCGGTCGACCGGTCCGTACAGCATGATCACCCAGCAGCCGCTGGGTGGTAAGGCCCAGTTCGGTGGCCAGCGCTTCGGTGAGATGGAGGTGTGGGCCCTGGAGGCGTACGGCGCCGCGTACGCGCTGCAGGAGCTGCTCACCATCAAGTCCGACGACGTCACCGGACGCGTGAAGGTCTACGAGGCCATCGTCAAGGGCGAGAACATCCCCGAGCCGGGTATCCCCGAGTCCTTCAAGGTGCTCATCAAGGAGATGCAGTCGCTCTGCCTCAACGTCGAGGTGCTGTCGTCGGACGGCATGTCGATCGAGATGCGCGACACCGACGAGGACGTCTTCCGCGCGGCGGAGGAGCTCGGAATCGACCTGTCCCGGCGCGAGCCGAGCAGCGTCGAAGAGGTCTGACGGAGTCGGCCGGGGCGCGCGCCCGCGTCCCGGCCCTCCCCGCGACCCCGTTCAGACCATGAACCTGCCCCTGTACCGCCGCGGCGGGGGGCACGACCCTGAGAGGGATTGACGAGAGTGCTCGACGTCAACTTCTTCGACGAACTGCGAATCGGCCTGGCCACCGCTGACGACATCCGTCAGTGGTCGCACGGCGAGGTCAAAAAGCCGGAGACCATCAACTACCGCACCCTCAAGCCCGAGAAGGACGGACTCTTCTGCGAGAAGATCTTCGGTCCCACCCGGGACTGGGAGTGCTACTGCGGCAAGTACAAGCGCGTCCGCTTCAAGGGCATCATCTGTGAGCGCTGCGGCGTCGAGGTGACCCGCGCCAAGGTGCGCCGTGAGCGGATGGGCCACATCGAGCTGGCCGCGCCCGTCACCCACATCTGGTACTTCAAGGGCGTGCCGTCCCGCCTGGGCTACCTGCTCGACCTGGCGCCGAAGGACCTGGAGAAGGTCATCTACTTCGCGGCGTACATGATCACGTACGTCGACGAGGAGCGCCGCACCCGCGACCTGCCCTCCCTGGAGGCGCACGTCGGCGTGGAGCGCCAGCAGATCGAGCAGCGCCGTGACGCCGACCTCGAGGCCCGCGCCAAGAAGCAGGAAGGCGACCTGGCCGAGCTGGAGGCCGAGGGCGCCAAGGCGGACGTGCGCCGCAAGGTGCGCGAGGGCGCCGAGCGCGAGATGAAGCAGATCCGCGACCGCGCCCAGCGCGAGATCGACCGCCTCGACGAGGTGTGGAGCCGCTTCAAGAACCTCAAGGTCCAGGACCTGGAGGGGGACGAGCTGCTCTACCGCGAGCTGCGCGACCGCTTCGGGACCTACTTCGACGGCTCCATGGGCGCCGCTGCCCTGCAGAAGCGCCTGGAGACCTTCGACCTGGACGAGGAGGCGGAGAAGCTCCGTGAGGTGATCCGCACCGGTAAGGGCCAGAAGAAGACCCGTGCCCTCAAGCGGCTCAAGGTCGTCTCCGCGTTCCTGCAGACCAGCAACAGCCCCAAGGGCATGGTGCTGGACTGCGTGCCGGTCATCCCGCCGGACCTGCGTCCGATGGTGCAGCTGGACGGTGGCCGCTTCGCGACCTCCGACCTGAACGACCTGTACCGCCGCGTCATCAACCGCAACAACCGGCTGAAGCGTCTGCTCGACCTCGGTGCGCCCGAGATCATCGTGAACAACGAGAAGCGGATGCTCCAGGAGGCCGTCGACGCGCTGTTCGACAACGGCCGGCGCGGCCGTCCGGTCACCGGGCCCGGCAACCGTCCGCTCAAGTCGCTGTCCGACATGCTCAAGGGCAAGCAGGGCCGCTTCCGCCAGAACCTGCTCGGCAAGCGTGTCGACTACTCGGCGCGTTCGGTCATCGTCGTCGGCCCGCAGCTCAAGCTGCACCAGTGCGGTCTGCCGAAGGCGATGGCGCTGGAGCTGTTCAAGCCGTTCGTGATGAAGCGCCTGGTGGACCTGAACCACGCGCAGAACATCAAGAGCGCCAAGCGGATGGTCGAGCGCGGCCGCACGGTCGTCTACGACGTGCTGGAAGAGGTCATCGCCGAGCACCCGGTGCTGCTGAACCGTGCGCCGACGCTGCACCGCCTGGGCATCCAGGCCTTCGAGCCGCAGCTGGTCGAGGGCAAGGCCATTCAGATCCACCCGCTCGTGTGCACCGCGTTCAACGCGGACTTCGACGGTGACCAGATGGCCGTGCACCTGCCGCTGTCCGCGGAGGCGCAGGCCGAGGCCCGCATCCTGATGCTGTCCTCGAACAACATCCTCAAGCCGGCCGACGGCCGTCCCGTGACGATGCCGACGCAGGACATGGTTCTGGGTCTGTTCTTCCTCACCACGGACGAGGAGCAGCGCGTCACCAAGGGCGACGGGCGCTCGTTCAACTCGACCGCGGAAGCGGTGATGGCGTTCGACGCCGGGGAGCTGTCGCTCCAGGCGAAGATCGACATCCGGTTCCCGGTCGGCACCACCCCGCCGCTGGGCTGGACGCCGCCGGTGCCCGAGGAGGGTGCCGAGGGCGAGTTCGCCGCCGAGTGGCAGCCGGGAGACCCGTTCCGGCTGCACACCACCCTGGGCCGTGCGCTCTTCAACGAGCTGCTGCCCGAGGAGTACCCGTACGTCGAGTACACGGTGGGCAAGAAGCAGCTCTCCCAGATCGTCAACGACCTGGCCGAGCGCTACCCGAAGGTGACGGTCGCCGCGGCGCTGGACAACCTGAAGTCGGCCGGTTACTTCTGGGCGACCCGCTCGGGTGTGACGATCGCGATCTCGGACGTCGTCGTCCCGGACGCCAAGCCGGAGATCATCGCCGGTTACGAGGCGCAGGACGAGAAGGTCCAGAAGCAGTACGAGCGCGGTCTGATCACCAAGGACGAGCGCACGCAGGAGCTCATCGCGATCTGGACCAAGGCGACGAACGACGTCTCCGAGGCGATGAACGAGAACTTCCCGAAGACGAACCCGATCTTCATGATGGTGGACTCGGGCGCCCGAGGGAACATGATGCAGATGCGTCAGATCGCCGGTATGCGCGGTCTGGTGTCGAACGCGAAGAACGAGACCATCCCGCGGCCCATCAAGGCGTCGTTCCGTGAGGGTCTCTCCGTGCTGGAGTACTTCATCTCCACGCACGGTGCCCGTAAGGGTCTCGCCGACACCGCCCTGCGTACCGCGGACTCGGGTTACCTCACCCGTCGTCTGGTCGACGTCTCCCAGGACGTGATCATCCGCGAGGAGGACTGCGGCACCGAGCGCGGCCTCAAGCTGTCGATCGCCTCCAAGGGCGCCGACGGCGTGCTGCGCAAGGCGGAGGACGCCGAGACCAGCGTGTACGCGCGCTGCCTCGCCGAGGACATCGTCGTCGACGGCATGGTGCTGGCCCCGGCCGGCACCGACCTGGGCGACGTGCTCATCGACGAGCTGGTCAGGCACGGTGTGGAGACCGTCAAGACGCGGTCCATCCTCACCTGCGAGTCCCAGGTGGGCACCTGTGCCATGTGCTACGGCCGCTCGCTGGCCACCGGCAAGCTGGTGGACATCGGCGAGGCCGTCGGCATCATCGCGGCCCAGTCGATCGGTGAGCCCGGCACCCAGCTGACGATGCGTACCTTCCACACCGGTGGTGTGGCGGGTGACGACATCACGCAGGGTCTGCCGCGTGTCGTCGAGCTGTTCGAGGCCCGTACGCCCAAGGGCGTGGCGCCGATCTCCGAGTCGGCGGGCCGCTGCCGCATCGAGGAGACGGAGAAGACCAAGAAGGTCGTCGTCACCCCGGACGACGGCTCGGACGAGACCTCCTACAGCGTCTCCAAGCGCGCCCGTCTGCTGGTGGGCGAGGGCGACCACGTCTCGGTCGGCCAGAAGCTGACCGTCGGTACGGAGAACCCGCACGACGTGCTCCGTATCCTCGGCCAGCGCGCGGTGCAGGTGCACCTGGTGGGCGAGGTCCAGAAGGTCTACAACTCGCAGGGTGTGTCGATCCACGACAAGCACATCGAGATCATCATCCGGCAGATGCTCCGCCGTGTGACGATCATCGAGTCCGGCGACGCCGAGCTGCTGCCCGGCGAGCTGGTGGAGCGCACCAAGTTCGAGGGCGAGAACCGGCGCGTGGTCCAGGAGGGCGGCTCCCCGGCCTCCGGACGTCCGCAGCTGATGGGCATCACCAAGGCCTCGCTGGCCACGGAGTCCTGGCTGTCGGCGGCGTCCTTCCAGGAGACGACCAGGGTTTTGACCGACGCGGCGATCAACGCCAAGTCGGACTCCCTGATCGGCCTCAAGGAGAACGTCATCATCGGTAAGCTCATCCCGGCCGGTACGGGCCTGTCCCGCTACCGCAACATCCGGGTCGAGCCGACCGAGGAGGCGAAGGCCGCGATGTACTCGGCCGTCGGTTACGACGACATCGACTACTCGCCCTTCGGCACGGGCTCCGGCCAGGCGGTTCCGCTGGAGGACTACGACTACGGTCCGTACAACGCGTAAGGCACGGGTCGGCCGCTGAGGCCGGCCGGGCGCGCACAGGGGCGGTCACCGAGGACGGTGGCCGCCCCGTCGCCGTATCGGAGTGCGGGTGAACCGGTCACGGGCGGTCGGCGTCATGGATGATGGAGGGACTGCAAGCGAGCTGGGAGGTGGGGGCCAGTGGCGTTCGGACCGTGGAATCCCGAGGGCGTGCCGAGCCGGGGGGAGCAGCAGGTGGGTGCGATGCGGGCATCGCACACGGACCGGGAACGGGCCATCGACGTGCTGAAGGCCGGCTTCAGCGAGGGCCGGCTGGGCCAGGCCGAGTACGAGCAGCGGCTGACGAGGGCCTCGCAGGCGCAGACGTACGCCGAGTTGCAGATGCTGCTGGCGGATCTGCCGCAAGGGCCCGTGCCGATGCCGCCCGTACCGCAGCCGCCCCCGGCCTACCAGCCGGTGCCCCGCACCTTTCTGCCTGCGCCGCCGCCGAGGACCAACGGCATGGCCATCGGGGCGCTGGTGTGCGGCATCCTCACCCCGATGTACGGGGTCACGGCTCTGCCCGCGGTGATTCTTGGGCACCTGGCGAAGGCGCAGATCCGCAGGTCGGGGGAAGAGGGCTCCGGTTTCGCGACGGCGGGCCTGGTGCTGGGCTGGCTGGCCATCGGGTTCACGCTGGCGCTCATTCTCGCGGTGGTGGCCTCGGTCTGAGGTCTGCCGGGTCCCCTGCGGGGGACCGGTCCGGCACGCCGGGCGGGGTGTCGGGTGAGGCGCTCTTCTTCTCGCAGGTCGGGGAGGCTATGGTGGCCGGTCGCTGTTGTTTTGACCCAGGCCGATGAGGTAGGTACCCTCGTTCTCTGTGCCTGGGGTGTCCCCTGCGCAGTTGTCCTCCGCGAGAGCGGGCAAGGGCCGCGCGGCCGGTGACACCGGGATCTGCATGCTTCTCACCACGGAGAAGTCTTCCGCCCTCAGCGCGGATCTGCAGTCTTCGACACACCCGACCTCGTGGGTCGGGGCGTGGCCCAGGTTAGCTTTACCGAGACTGGCACACAGAAACCGGAGAAACGGTGCCTACGATCCAGCAGCTGGTCCGCAAGGGCCGGCAGGACAAGGTCGAGAAGAACAAGACGCCCGCACTGGAGGGTTCGCCCCAGCGCCGCGGCGTCTGCACGCGTGTGTTCACGACCACCCCGAAGAAGCCGAACTCGGCCCTGCGCAAGGTCGCCCGTGTGCGCCTGACCAGCGGGATCGAGGTCACTGCCTACATTCCGGGTGAGGGCCACAACCTGCAGGAGCACTCGATCGTGCTCGTGCGCGGTGGCCGTGTGAAGGACCTGCCGGGTGTTCGCTACAAGATCATCCGCGGCTCCCTCGACACGCAGGGCGTCAAGAACCGCAAGCAGGCTCGCAGCCGCTACGGCGCCAAGAAGGAGAAGTAAGAATGCCTCGTAAGGGCCCTGCCCCGAAGCGCCCGGTCATCATCGACCCGGTCTACGGCTCTCCTCTGGTGACCTCCCTCATCAACAAGGTGCTGCTGAACGGCAAGCGCTCCACCGCCGAGCGCATCGTCTACGGCGCCATGGAGGGGCTGCGCGAGAAGACCGGCAACGACCCGGTCATCACCCTCAAGCGCGCGCTGGAGAACGTGAAGCCGACCCTCGAGGTCCGCTCCCGCCGCGTCGGTGGCGCCACCTACCAGGTTCCGGTCGAGGTCCGTCCCGGCCGTTCCTCCACGCTCGCGCTGCGCTGGATCGTGGGTTACTCCCGCGCCCGCCGCGAGAAGACCATGACCGAACGCCTCATGAACGAGCTGCTCGACGCCTCGAACGGTCTCGGCGCCGCCGTCAAGAAGCGTGAGGACACGCACAAGATGGCCGAGTCCAACAAGGCCTTCGCGCACTACCGCTGGTAGTCGCTTTCCCCATCGAGACCGAGAGAAGACTGAAGCCTTATGGCTACCACTTCACTTGACCTGGCCAAGGTCCGCAACATTGGGATCATGGCCCACATCGACGCGGGCAAGACGACGACGACCGAGCGGATCCTCTTCTACACCGGTCGCAGCTACAAGATCGGTGAGGTCCACGACGGCGCTGCCACGATGGACTGGATGGCGCAGGAGCAGGAACGCGGCATCACCATCACGAGCGCCGCGACGACCACTCACTGGCCGCTCAACGGCGTCGACCACACCATCAACATCATCGACACCCCGGGCCACGTCGACTTCACCGTCGAGGTGGAGCGCGCGCTGCGCGTGCTCGACGGCGCGGTCACGGTGTTCGACGGTGTGGCGGGTGTGGAGCCGCAGTCGGAGACGGTCTGGCGGCAGGCCGACCGTTACGGCGTCCCGCGCATCTGCTTCGTCAACAAGCTCGACCGCACCGGCGCCGAGTTCCACCGCTGCGTCGACATGATCAGTGACCGCCTGGGCGCGGTGCCGCTGGTCATGCAGCTGCCGATCGGCACCGAGGCGGACTTCCGCGGTGTCGTCGACCTGGTGAAGATGAAGGCGCTCGTCTGGTCCCCCGAGGCCAAGATGGGCGAGATGTACGACACCGTCGACATCCCGGACACCCACACCGAGGCGGCAGACGAGTGGCGCGGCAAGCTGCTCGAGGCCGTCGCGGAGAACGACGAAGAGATGATGGAGCTGTACCTGGAGGGCGAGGAGCCCTCCGAGGAGCAGCTCATCGCGGCGATCCGCCGGGTCACGCTGGCGTCCACGGGCGCCGAGGGCACCATCACGGTGACCCCGGTGTTCTGCGGCACCGCGTTCAAGAACAAGGGCGTGCAGCCCCTGCTCGACGGCATCGCCCGCTACCTTCCGTCGCCGCTGGACGTCGAGGCCATCGAGGGTCACAACCCGAAGGACGCCGACGAGGTCATCAAGCGTCGTCCGTCCGAGGACGAGCCGATGTCCGCGCTCGCCTTCAAGATCGCCAGTGACCCGCACCTGGGCAAGCTGACCTTCATCCGGGTCTACTCGGGCCGGATCCAGACCGGTTCCCAGGTGACGAACTCGATCAAGGGCCGCAAGGAGCGCATCGGCAAGATCTACCGCATGCACTCCAACAAGCGGGAGGAGATCGAGTCGGTGGGTGCCGGCGACATCGTCGCCGTCATGGGTCTCAAGCAGACCACCACCGGTGAGACCCTCTGCGACGCGGGCAACCCCGTCATCCTGGAGTCGATGGACTTCCCGGCCCCGGTCATCGAGGTCGCCATCGAGCCCAAGTCCAAGGGCGACCAGGAGAAGCTGGGTGTCGCCATTCAGCGGCTGGCCGAGGAGGACCCGTCCTTCCAGGTCAAGACCAACGAGGACACCGGCCAGACGATCATCTCGGGTATGGGCGAGCTGCACCTCGACGTGCTGGTCGACCGTATGAAGCGCGAGTTCAAGGTCGAGGCCAACGTCGGCAAGCCGCAGGTGGCCTACCGCGAGTCGCTCCGCAAGAAGGTCGACAAGGTCGATTACACCCACAAGAAGCAGACCGGTGGTTCCGGTCAGTTCGCGAAGGTGCAGATCTCTGTCGAGCCGCTTGAGGGCGACGGCTACGAGTTCGTCAACCAGGTCACCGGTGGCCGCATCCCGCGGGAGTACATCCCGTCCGTGGACGCGGGCTGCCAGGAGGCCATGGAGTTCGGCGTGCTGGCCGGCTACCCGCTGACCGGTGTCCGCGTGACGCTGCTCGACGGTGCCTTCCACGACGTCGACTCCTCCGAGATGGCGTTCAAGATCGCGGGTTCTATCGCGTTCAAGGAAGCCGCTCGGAAGGCGAGCCCGGCTCTGCTGGAGCCGCTGATGAAGGTCGAGGTGACCACGCCCGAGGACTACATGGGCGACGTCATCGGTGACATCAACTCGCGGCGTGGCCAGGTCCAGTCGATGGAGGAGCGCGGCAACGCGAAGCTCGTGACCGGCCTGGTACCGCTGTCGGAGATGTTCGGCTACGTCGGAGACCTGCGCAGCAAGACCTCCGGTCGTGCGACGTACTCCATGCAGTTCGACTCCTACGGTGAGGTTCCCAAGAACGTCGCCGAGGAGATCATCGCGAAGGCCAAGGGCGAGTAACGCACTCGCCCGGGGCGGGCAGGAGTTTCGAGCTCACCCCTTAGGCTGGAGCAAAGGCATTCGGGGCACTCCGGTACATAACCGCTCGGACCGCTTGGTCCCTGTGCGGTCGTGCCGGAGGAGCCCCGTCCGCCGGCCCACCCAAGCGAACAGGTCAAGGGCATCCCCCTCGGGGTCCTGACCGGTTCGGTACGACCACCTGAGACCCTCCGCAAAGTGTGGAGGGTGTACAGCACCAGTCCACAGGAGGACCCCAGTGGCGAAGGCGAAGTTCGAGCGGACTAAGCCGCACGTCAACATCGGCACCATCGGTCACATCGACCACGGCAAGACCACTCTTACCGCGGCGATCACCAAGGTGTTGCACGACGCGTACCCGGACCTCAACGAGGCCTCGGCGTTCGAGAACATCGACAAGGCGCCCGAGGAGCGCCAGCGCGGTATCACCATCTCCATCGCGCACGTCGAGTACCAGACGGAGAACCGTCACTACGCCCACGTCGACTGCCCGGGTCACGCGGACTACATCAAGAACATGATCACCGGTGCCGCCCAGATGGACGGCGCCATCCTCGTGGTCGCCGCCACCGACGGCCCGATGCCGCAGACCAAGGAGCACGTGCTCCTGGCCCGCCAGGTCGGCGTTCCGTACATCGTCGTCGCCCTGAACAAGGCCGACATGGTGGACGACGAGGAGATCATGGAGCTCGTCGAGCTCGAGGTCCGTGAGCTGCTCTCGGAGTACGAGTTCCCGGGCGACGAGGTTCCGGTCGTCAAGGTCTCCGCGCTCAAGGCGCTCGAGGGCGACAAGGAGTGGGGCGAGGCCATCGTCAAGCTCATGTCGGCCGTCGACGAGGCCATCCCGGCCCCGGAGCGCGACACCGACAAGCCGTTCCTGATGCCGATCGAGGACGTCTTCACCATCACCGGCCGCGGTACGGTCGTCACCGGCCGTATCGAGCGCGGTGTGCTGAAGGTCAACGAGAACGTCGACATCATCGGCATCAAGGACACCAAGACCTCGACCACGGTCACCGGCATCGAGATGTTCCGGAAGCTGCTGGACGAGGGCCAGGCCGGTGAGAACGTCGGTCTGCTGCTTCGCGGTATCAAGCGCGAGGACGTCGAGCGCGGCCAGGTCATCATCAAGCCGGGCTCGGTCACTCCGCACACCGAGTTCGAGGCGCAGGCCTACATCCTGTCGAAGGACGAGGGTGGCCGCCACACCCCGTTCTTCAACAACTACCGCCCGCAGTTCTACTTCCGCACCACCGACGTGACCGGCGTCGTGACCCTCCCCGAGGGCACCGAGATGGTCATGCCGGGCGACAACACCGAGATGAGCGTCCAGCTCATCCAGCCCGTCGCCATGGAAGAGGGCCTCAAGTTCGCCATCCGTGAGGGTGGCCGGACCGTGGGCGCCGGCCAGGTCACCAAGATCCTCAAGTGACCTCGCCGCGTTGAGTACCTCCTCGCGGGGTGCTCGGCGCACGGCCTGAAAGAGGGCCCGTACGGCTTACCGCCGTACGGGCCCTCTTTCCGTAGGGGCGCCTGCCTGCGGGGTCAGGGGTAGGAGACCACCGTGGAGGGTGTCGTCGTGTCGCCCGAGGTGGGGGAGCCGGTGTCGTTGATGACCCGCTCGTACTGGCCCTTGCCGCCGAGCGAGACGACGAGCAGGTCGTGGAAGGTCACCCCCGCGTTGTCCGGTGCGGCGAACCCGTGGTGCTGCACGATCGTCGGGTCGACGTTGTAGAAGCAGTAGCTGCCCAGGCCCCACCCCTCGTGGGACGTCACCTCGTCGCCGACCCGGTAGGCCGCGAAGCCCTTGATCGAGCCGTTCTGGATGGCGGCCTGGTCCGGCGCGTCGTACGCCTTCTCGTTCTGGAAGAAGATCGTGCGCCCGCGCTGGCCGAACCACTGGACGTCGTACTTGTTGAAGTGCTCGACGAACAGGCCCGTGGCCAGGATGTCGTCGCCGTTCACGACGACGCCGTAGTCGGCCCGGTTGGTCTCCCAGCCGACCCCGTCCCCGTGGTCGGCCCGCCACACCCAGGTGTGGTCGATGATCGTGTGGCGGCTGTTGACGACGATGCTGGTGGTCGCCTTGCCCGGGCCCGCCCCGCCGATCCGCACGAACACGTCCTGGACGGTGATCGGGTCCGCGGCATGGTCCGCGGAGGCCCCCTCGGGCCCCACCTCAAGCAGTGTCTCGGAGTTGTCGGGGCCCGCGTCGATGAGGAAGCCGGCCAGCCGCACACCGTCGACGTCGGCCACCTCCATCGCCGCCGCGCCTCCCTCCGGGATGAGCGTGGCGTACCCGAGGCCGAGCACGACCGTGCCGGCACGCTCGACGCTGACCGGCTCATCGAGGCGGTAGACGCCCGGCGTCAGCAGCAGGTGCAGCCCCTGTTCCAGCGCCTGGTTGAGGGTGGCAGCCGTGTCCGAGGGCTTGGCCACATAGAACTCCGACAGCGGCAGCGAGGTACCGCGCGGTGTCCCGTTGCCCCAGGTCACCCCGCGGGCGTCGGTCCGCTTCTCCGGCAGGAAGACCCGGTACTCCCCCCCGTCGAGGTAGAGGAACGGCTTCTCCCGGGACACCGGTGTGGTCTCCAGCGTGGTGTACGGGGGGTCGGGGAAGCTCTGTGCGGGCGCCCCCTCCACACCGGAGAAGACCATGTTCCACACCGCGTTCTGCCAGCCGCCGACCGCGCTGTCCCGGGTGTACCACTGCTGCTGCGAGTACGGCCCGACCTCGCCGTCGATCCGGCTGTCCGCGATGTAGCCGCCGCTCGCCCAGCCGTAGCCGTCGGGCGCCAGGTTCAACCCGCCGCGTACGTGCATCCGCCGGAACGGCGCCGCCTGCGAGACGGCCCACCTGTTGGTTCCGCTGACGGGGACGAGCGCGAGGTTCTCGGCCGAACGCCAGAAGTTCTGGGTGGCGTTGCCGTCGAACCAGCCTGCGTCCACGGTGACGTCACCGTTGATCGTCGTGTCGTCCGGGGACAGCCCGAGCCCCGCGATGGAGGTGTAGAAGCCGAGTTGGGCGTTGAGCCCGCTGTAGCTGCCCGGCTTGAACAGCAACGCGTAGCGGCCTTCGCCGAACTGCGCCGACTCCTGCTGCGCGAAGATCTCGTCCAGCTTGGCCTGGATGCCGGCGGTCGAGGGATCGAAGACGATGACGTTGGGGCCGAGGTCGCCGCCGCCCGGCAGGTCCTTCGCGTCCCGGGGCGTGTCGCGGGCGGGGGCGGCCGACGCCGGTGCCGTCAGGCCGAGCAGAGCGGGCGCCGCAGCCGCGCCGACCGCCGCGGCGCCGACCGCGGCGGCGGTGAGGACGGTGCGGCGGTTGGGCGTGCGGTGCCCCGACTTCGGGGCGCCCGGGCCGGGGGAGGGGTCGGGCCCGGTAGAGGGGTCGGGGGACGGGGATGTGGGGGGCATGGGCGCCTTCTCCTTGTTCATCAGGTGAACGATGCGGGGGGTGATGAGCGCGCTCTTGCCGATGCATGCTTCAACGGCGTGAACCCGCCGTCAAGAGTTGCGACGCAAGCATGGCGTGTTCATGGCATGTTTATCGCGCCCCCCGCCAACTGGGCATTTACGCAACGTTGTTGCAGAACGCGGGCTGATCAGGGGGTGGGCGAGGAGGGGTTGACCACGGGGGCGGCCGCAGGGCGGTGCGGGCGGGCGCGGAAGGGGCGCGGGCGCCCCGGAGCCGGGATGGACGCCTTCTCTTCACTTCCTGGAGGCGCTGGTCACTTCCTGGAGGCGCTGATTGCTGCTTTCGGCCTCGCCCCGGGGCCGCGTAGTAGTCTCGATCGACCTGATGGGACGCCCTTGACCCGCGCGACGGGCAGGGAGCACACATTCCGGAGTGACGCGATGCTGCGCACCATGTTCAAGTCCAAGATCCACCGGGCCACGGTCACCCAGGCCGACCTGCACTACGTCGGCTCGGTGACCATCGACGCCGACCTGATGACGGCCGCCGACCTGCTGCCCGGCGAACTCGTCCACATCGTCGACATCACCAACGGCGCCCGCCTGGAGACCTACGTCATCGAAGGCGAGCGCGGGAGCGGCGTCCTCGGCATCAACGGAGCCGCGGCCCACCTCGTCCACCCCGGGGACCTGGTCATCCTGATCAGCTACGCCCAGGTGGACGACGCCGAGGCGCGGGCGCTGGTGCCCCGCGTGGTCCACGTGGACGCCGAGAACCGGGCGGTGGGCGTCGGGGCCGACGTGGGGGAGCCCGTGCCGGGCTCCCCCACCTCACGGGCTCCCCACGCCGTGACGGCTGCCGGTTAGCCGGTCGTTGACTTCACGTGCGGTTCAACTCCCAGTCTGGTGCCGAAGGATTCCGGCGACCCCTCGACCGCGACGGGTCCGGCCCGACAGGAGCTGAACAGTGCCCTTCACCGACGTCGAACGCACCTATCTGAACGGACAGATGCTCGGCCGTCTCGCGACGGTCGGCCCCGACGGCACCCCGCAGACCCGTCCCCTCGGGTTCCGCCTCAACGACGACGGCACCATCGACCTCGGCGGCCCGTGGCTCGCCCGCACGCAGCGCTACCGGAACGTGCTGCGCAACCCGCGGGTGAGCTTCGTCGTGGACGACCTCACCCCGAACGAGCCCGGCCAGGTCAAGCCCGGCATGGGCCGCGGCGTGGAGATCCGCGGCCTGGCGGAGGCCACACGGGCGGAGGCCCCGCCCGTGAACCCCGCCTGGCCCCAGGACGTCCTCCGCATCCGCGCCACGCGGATCCTGAGCTGGCACATCGACCCGGACAACCCGGACGGTGACAGCCGGGACGTGCGCTGACCCGCGCCCCGCGCTTGTACCGGGGCCGGGGGTGCCCCTGTCCGTGGCGCGCGGGCCGCGGGTGGGTGGTGGCTGGTCGCGCGGTTTCCCCGCGCCCCCGCGCCGGCGCCGCGGGGCGCGTCAGTGGTCGAAGACCTCGCCGAAGCGCAGGCCGGCAGCGTCGGTGAAGCCGAAGTCGGTGGCGTTGAACGAGGTGACCCCTGACGTCGTCAGGCCCGACGAGGCGCCGCGCAGGACCCAGACCGCGCCCGCGTCCGCCACCGCCCCGATGTCCTCGCCCCCGGCCCCGGCGAACAGGTCTGCCCTGCCGTCGCCGTTGATGTCCGCGAGATGCACGCCGGAGCCGAAGCGGTCGCCGTCCTCCGCGGTACCGGGGACGCCGGTGGTCTCCTGGTGGAACGTCTGCGCCCCGGTGGCGGACACCCCGTCGGCCGAGCCCTTGAGGAGGACGACGGCGCCCGCGCCGGTGCCGCGTACGACCTCCGCGGGGACGCCCACGGCGATGTCCGCGTACCCGTCACCGGTCACGTCGCCCACGGACACGTCCGCGCCGAAGCGGTCGCCGTCCTCGGCGGTGCCGGGGACCCCCGCGTCGGCCTGGTCGTAGCTGACGGGCTCCCGGCCGGTCCCCAGACCGCCCTGAGCGCCCCACCAGACGGTGACCGAGCCCGACCCGTCGCCACCCGCCTCTCGGCCGGTGACCAGGTCGGTCGCGCCGTCCTTGTCGATGTCGCCGGCCGCGACCGACCGCGTCGTCCCGGCGCCGCCGTCGGACAGGACGTCGTGGTCGTAGCCGATGTCGCCGGGACCGCCGCGGAAGGTCGCCAGATAGTCGCCCCCGCCCCCGCCCTCCCCATCGCCGCTCCCGCGCTCGCCGTACACGACGTAGTCGCTGTTGCCGTTACCCGAGCCGCCGCCGCCCGAGAAGTGGCCCGCGACGACACCGTCCAGCTGCACGTCCGCGGGCAGGAAGTCGTCCTCCAGGGGCAGCGGCACGTCGCTGCCGTCCCCCTTGGGCGGCACCTCCGAGTACCACCAGAAGTGGCGCCCGCTGACGACCTGGAGCTGCGCGGTACCGTCCCCGTCGAGGTCGCTGAAGGCGGCGCCCTCACCGAAGTTCCGGTCCTCGGTGGTGGGAGCGCCCAGCGCGATGCCGCCGCTCGTGAACCCCTCGGCGCCGCCCCAGACGATCGAGAGGCTGCCGTCCGGCTTGCCGTCGACCTTCTCGTGCGGCGCGCCGACGATCAGATCGGCGTATCCGTCGTGGTTCACGTCGCCGCTGGTGACGTTCTCCCCGAACTGGTCACCCGCCTCGGGCACCCCCGGCACACCGGCGGTGTCCTGCGTGATGCGCACCGAACGGGACGGGGAGATTCCGGACGCCGACCCGTACGTCACCACCACGGCCCCCGCCCTCCCCTCGGCCTCCGGCACGCCGACGGCCACGTCGGCGTAGCCGTCCCCGTTGAAGTCCTCCCGTGCGGTCTTCTCGTCCTGAGGGGAGGAGGTGGAGGCTGCCGCGGGCCCGGCTGCCGCCGGACCGGCGGCTGCCGGCCCGGCCGTTGCCAGGGGGACCACGAGACCGCCGGCCGCGAGAGCCGTCAGGGTCGCTGCGGTGACGAGTGTGCGCTGACGCATGAGGCGTCCCCTTCTGCTGACGTGTGAGCTCTGACTCCTGGTTCGAGGGGTCAGACGGCCGGGCGTGATCAACGGTTGTGCTGTAGCGCGCAGTTGAGCACGACGACGCGTGCCACTCGGAGGCCGGCGGCTTCTGGCGGGGCCGCCGATGAACCGTGCCGCTCCCTCCTACGTGGTGGCCTCTGATCCGTGCGACGACAAGACGACAAACAGAGGAGATGGCATGGGACAGGCCCTGAGCCTCATGGACATGCGTAACGACGTGGCCCCTCCCGACCGCACACCGCGCGCGGACTCGATAGCGCACATACGGGGAGTACTGATTGAGGCCGGTCTCGATCCGGACCGAGGCAACACCGTGGGGCACGGCGTCATAGCCAACATCGCCAACCTTCATTCCCTGTTCGAGGAAAAGGGTGCGCGCACCATCGACGAAGTGTTCAAAAACCCGGAGCTGACACCCCATTACCTGAAGCCGTCGTCCGACAGGGAGGCGCACGGGGCCATCGTGGACGCCGACATGAGCTACTGGGACCACCAGAACCGGACCAATCCGTCAGCCGGCACCCGTGCCGCTGTCCAGTTCGACCGAGACACGCGCATTGCGTTGCAACAAGGCATGGCCACGATCAACAACCAGGGGCACGTGTTCTTGGACGACTACCGGGCGCAGATGAATCCGGTGGCGGGCCACGCTCGGGCCGCCATGAGTGCGGCTCCTTCCGCTCAGCAGCGGTCTCAGCAGTCGTCCTCTTCACCTGCCGGCAGGACATACCCGGGGCACACTCCCCCCTCCAACAACGGCGCTCGCAGAAAGGGCCGCTGAGCGCGAGCCCGCTCCCGGCCCGGTAGGACACCCACTTTCGTGTGAGCACCCGCACGGCTTGAACGGCAGTAGTCGGGGTCGTGGGCGCGAGAAGAACCAGTGCAGCTCGGAAACTCCAGAGGGGCCCGGCGGGCACATGTGTGGGCAGTGCGGGGCGTACGGCCTCGGGGCTGTGCCGATTCCGGGTACGGCCGGCGCCGAAGGCGGCGCGGGGCCCGCCTCGCGCCTCTGCTCCTGCTCGGTCTGGGCTCAACTCGCGGTCGGGAGTGGGAGGCTCCGGCCACGGGGTGCCTACGGCACGGTGCCGCCCCGCCCCGCCCGCTCCGGCCCCCCCCCCGGGCGCCTCGCCGCAGTTACCCGTGGGCCTCCGGCTCGCGCCGTGCGGCGGCGGCCCGGGCGTACCGGGTCGCGATGGACCGCGACCCGGTGGGACGTGGCGACGGCGTCAGAGAGACCTCCGCCCACACCGTCTTGCAGGGAAACGGACCGTGCGTGACGCCCCACCGCTCGGCCAGCGCTTCGACGAGGAGCAGGCCGCGCCCCGATTCCGCATCGGGGCCGACGGCGCGTGACGCCGGGCGCGGGGCTCGCTCCCCCAGCGCATCGGTCACTTCGATGAGGAGCGAGCCGGGCTCGGGACAACTGGCCCTCAGCCGGAAGCTGCGCCCCGGCACCCGCCCGTGCAGCGCCGCGTTGGCGGCCAGTTCGCCGACGACGTGCGCGGCGGGGTCCGTCGGCAACCCCCGCGAGGCCAACTCCGCGACAGTCAGCAGCCGCGCCAGGCGGGCCCCGCGCCGGGTGGAGGACAGCAGGACGGTCAAGTGCATGCCGCCGGCGTGCGTCTCGTCACTCATGTCACCCAGCGTGATTGCGCGGAGACGCCGACGACAGAGCCGGCGGCTGAACGGCCGCCCGTTGTCCGGGTGCGGCGGCGAACAGTACGGGCAGTACGCCGTGACCGGACCGCCTTTCCGCATTTTGTGACAGGGAGAAGCGCGGCGCGCCTACCGTGCTGCGCAACAGAAGGCGAAAAGGCGGACGCGCATGGCTGAGAACGGCAGCGACGAGTGGGACGGCCCCGACCCGGGGGACGACGAATCCAGTGCGGTGATGCGGGCGGTCAGCCGCCAGATCAGACTGTGGCGCGAGGCGGCGGACCTCACCCAGGCGGAGTTGGGCGCAGCCATCGGATACGGGGAGGAGATGACCTCCGCCGTCGAGCGGTGCAAACGGCTTCCGAAGCCGGAGTTCCTCGACAACGCCGACACGGTACTCGGCGCGGGCGGCAAGCTCTCCGCGATGAAGGAGGACGTCCAGCAGGCGCGGTACCCGAAGAAGGTACGGGACTTGGCCAAGTTGGAGGCCCAGGTGGTGGAGCGCGGCGCCTACGGCGACCACAACATCGATGGGCTTTTGCAGACGGAGGAGTACGCGCGAGCGCTGTTCGCGATGCGGCGCCCGGCGTACAGCGAGGAGGAGATCGATCGCCATGTGACAGCCCGTCTGGCTCGCCAAAGCATGTTCGAGCGACAGCCCGCGCCGACGCTCACCTTTGTGCAGGAAGAGGTGACGTTGCGGAGGCCGCTCGGCGGCAGGCCGGTGTTCCGGCGGCAACTTGAGCACCTTCTGGAGGTGGCGCGATGGCGGCACGTGGAGATGCAGGTGATGCCGACCGAATGCGAAGAGCACGCGGGCATGGCAGGCGAGCACCGAGTGCTGAAGTTGCAGGACGGTAAGACGCTGGGACTCTCGGAAGCTCAGCTCACGAGCCGCCTGATTGCGGACCCCAAAGAGGTTCAGGTTCTTGAGATGAGGTATGGGATGATCCGATCGCAGGCGCTCAATCCCCGTGAGTCGTTGGCGTTCATCGAGAAGCTGCTGGGAGAGACATGATGACGAAGCGTGCCCCGGAGTCAGACACCGGTCTTGCTTGGTTCAAGAGCAGCTACAGCAGTAACGACGGGCCCGACTGCGTCGAGGTCGCCACCGCGCCGGGGCGGGTACACGTCCGTGACTCGAAGAACGCGACGGGTCCCGCGCTCGCCGTCGCCCCCGACGCCTGGTCGGCCTTCGTCTCGCACGCCGTCACACGCTGAGGCGACCTGGTCAGTTGTTCCCCGAGGGGGTGGGGCTGGGCGGGTTCCTCGGGGCCGGCGTGACGGGACGCAACGGCGGCACGGACGGGTCGGCCGGCCGCACCGGCTTCGCGGGCGTGGGGTCCACCTTCCAGGGGTCCTTGGGCAGAGCGGCGTCCAGGAACTCCTCGTTCCTGCTGGCCCACTCCGCCATCGGATTGCCGATTCGGGGTGTACGCCAGTTGCCTTCCTGCTGCCTCGTGCTCAGGTTCTGTTCCCACTGTTTGAGGTCGCTGCCCTGGTACAGCTGGGTGAGCATCGGCACGTTGTAGCGGATGCTGTACCGCTCGGGGCCTTTCCAGCCGTCCTCGGTGACCTTCGAGTACGCGCCCATGATGGCGGCGATGTACTGGATCGACCCCTCATCGGTGCTGAGCAGCTTCTCGCGCTCCGGAACGCTTCTGCGCGGCAGGTAGCCCCGGTCCTCGATCTGCTGGACGAGGGGGAAGTCGACGTGGACCTTTCCGGGGCCGAACGACGCGTTCGGCACCGCCGCGCCGACACCCGTTCCGGCGAGCATGTCGGCCGGAATGTGCTTCACGTTCTTCATGGCCTCCCAGGCGATGGCGGCGGCGATCGCCTGAGGGGAGACGTTCCACTTCCGGGCTTCCGCGATGATGCTCGCCCGGTGCACGTCGATCCAGCTCAACACCGCGTCCTCCTCACGGGAGAACGGCGTGCCGTCGGGGCGCAGCCGGCCGGCGCGGGGCAGCAGATTGGCTTCCGACAACTCTATGGAGAGTCTCGCCGGATCGGTGGGGGCCGGTTCGCCCGGCTGCGGTGTGGGCGTGGGCGACTCGGACAACTCCCAGAAAGTGCCCTGGACAGTGCACAGCTTCGCCCCTGTCTTCGTCCGCTGCATGTGGTGCACCCGGCTCTGACGCGTCCGCAACTCCGAGGCCTGGCTGCGGGCACGCTCGGCGAGAGTGCGGATACGCAACGCGGGCGAGGGGTCGACGCGCATCCGGGTCAGCTCCTCCCACAGGTCCCCCGCGAGCTGTTCGAGCAGGAACGCGGCGCGCGCGTGGCCGCTCACCAGGGTGTCGAAGGCCGGCGTCTTGGCGCCGGAGAAGTTGGGGTCGCCCGCGGGGAAACTCACGGCTTCCCCGGCATGGTCGCGAGCTTCGCCTGGGCGTCCTGCACGGCCTTGGTCAACTGGGCCTGCAACGTGCGCTGGTCGGCGCGTACGGCGTCATGGAAGCGCCGGGCGACGGGCCCGACCCACGCGTCGTCGTCCATGCTCCGGCACGACGCGTCCAGCGCGTGCCAGCAGTCGTCCGACAGGCGCTGGATGCGCTGCACAGTGCGTTGTGCCTCTTGATAGGCGGTATCGGTCATCTGCATCCCCTCCTCCCGGAGGCTATGACGGCCCTACCCCGCCGTCATCCCACACTGGTTCGACAACGCCCCCAACTTTCGCGGTATACGGCGCGGTTGCTCCGACGGGGGGAGGGGCTCGGGCGGGGCCTCACCGTCCGGTGCGGCGCCGACACCGTGCTCTGTCGTTGTCCTGATTGGCCCGTGAGGGCTCAACAGTCTTCAAAAGATGGCGAGAGCCAGATTTCCGTGAGTGCGTCTCCGCTGAGCCCGAGAATGATCCCGGTCGCACATTCGATGAATGTCTGACCTGCTGGAGCTTCTGGCCCGATACGGACGATTCCGCTGTCCGCATCGTAGCGAGTATCCCAGTTTTCCCAGGGGAGTGGCAGGGAGGCCCCTGCTTCAAGTGGTGGTTCTGCGCTGACGAGGACTCGTCCTTGCTGGGCCGTTGGCTGGTGCAACGGGCTGGGTTTCCAGCTGGCCATGGGGTGGTAACCCCATGCGTACAAAAGTTCGCCTGTTTCTACGCTCGTCTCGAGCTGGAACGTTCCTACCGTCAGGCTGGTGACCCCTGAGGCGCCTGTCCTTTCCTGTAGGTCACTTGCCGCGGCGGGGACGAAGTCGAAACTGTGGTCCGAAGTGATGTACAGCAGCTTTCCGGGCAAGGAGTGACCTGCGCCTGTCGAAAATGACGACACTATTTCCCTCTGACGAAGTTGAAGTGCAGAATCCTGTTGTTCGAGTCCACAACGAGCTCCCAGGTTCCTGGAGTCCCGTTTTTGGCTCCGGGTGTATCCCAACGTATTGCTCCGGGGAGCCCGCCGGGGTCTGGCATCGGCTTACTTCCTGCCATGATGTTGTCCACCACCAGCCTGGAGTTCATGAAAGGACGCGCCGGCTGCCCTTGTTTGGTTATGTCGTCAAAATGTCGCTCTACCGTCCGCGTCATCGTCAGCTTGTCGGGATCGATCTGTTGACGGATGGCTTCTACGTCAGGATCGTCGGCCGGAGGCCCCTCGGGGCTCGCTGGACAGCCGCCGGACGGTGCTAGACCAAGAGGGTCGACCGTGAGGAACGGATTCGCAACGTACGTGTGCGGATTCGGCGTCGGCTCAAGCCCCAACGGGTCCGAGGTCAGATATCGAGCGGTCTCTGCGTCGTAGTACCGGAAGTAGTTGTAATGCAACCCCGTCTCGGGGTCGTAGTACTGGCCGGGGAAGCGGAGTGGGGTGTAGGCCGTGCTCTCTGTGTGCCAGGCGGTGGTTCCCCACAGGGTGGATCGGGTGCGCCAGGCGATCTCGCCCGTCTCCGAGACCAGTTCGGTCGGGGTGCCGACGAGGTCGGTGACGATGGCGTAGAAGCGGGAGTCGATCTCCTGCTGGGTGGCTTCGGCGGTGAGGCGTTCCGTCTGGGTCAGGGGCGTGAAGCCCGCGTGGTCCCAGGTGAGGGTGACGGGGTGGGGGAGGGCGGGTGCGGTCGTGGTCTGTTCGATGAGGGTGGGGCCGTCCCAGGTGAAGGTGACGGTCTCCGCGCGCTCCTCGCCCGCCATGCGGTGTTTGGCGACGCGGCGCCCCAGCGGGTCGTACGCGTAGCGCCACACCGTGCCCTCGGGGGTAACGGCCTGGACGAGGCGGTCCTCGGTGTCCCACGTGTAGCGCCAGGTGTCCGGCTTCTTCGACAGGCGGGCCTTTTGGCGCAGGGTGATGCGGCCCGCGTCGTCGTGTTCGTAGCGGACCTTGCCGGCCGACGTGATCCGGGTGCCCTCGTAGGTGCGGGGGCCGATGGCCTCCGGGGCTGCGTGGGTTGCCGGCCAGGTCGCCTCGGTCTGGTTGCCCGCCTCGTCGTAGGCGTACCGCTCTGTCCAGCCCCGGGCGTGGACGGCGGTGACGCGGCCGACCTCGTTCAGGTCGTAGGTGGTGCGGCCGCAGAGGAGGTCGTCGACCTCCGTCAGGTAGCCGTCAGGGCGGTAGGTGTACTCCCTGTGCTGGACGACAGGACCAGCGGCCGGGGACCGCGCGGTCAGGGACTGCGCGGTCAGGCGGCCCGCCGGGTCCCAGACGTGGGAGAGGGTGAGGCCTTCCGCCCCGATGCTGCGTTCTGTCTCGCGGCCCGCCGCGTCGTGCGTGAAGTCGAGCGTGTGGCCGGACGCCGTCAGCGAGGTGCGGTTGCCCGCCGCGTCGTACGCGCTGGTGGAGACGGCGCCGGTCGGGGTGACACGGCGTGTGCGGCGACCCAGCGCGTCGTAGGTGTGCGTGAGCGCGCGGCCGTTCACCAGCTCCGTCTTGACGCGGCCCAGTTTGTCGCGCTGGTAGCGCAACTCCGCGTCGGGGCCGACGGCTTCGGTCAGGCGGCCCGCCGCGTCGTACGCGTACGTGGTGACCGCGCCCGCCGCGTCCTTGCGGAGCGTACGGCCGAGCGCGTCCCGCTCGTAGGTGATCTCCTCGCCCAGCGGTGTCGTCCGGCGGACGAGGTTCCCGGCGTCGTCCAGTTGGTACCGCTGCGTGCGGTCGTCGAAGTCCGTCTCGGCGACGAGGCGGCCCGCGGGGTCGTAGGTGTAGTCCCAGGTCAGGCCCTGCGGGTTGGTGACCCGCGTCATGCGCAGTTCGGCGTCGTAGGTGAACTCGTAGCGCACCCCGTCCGGGCCCGTGCGGGCCTCCAGCATGTCGAAGTGGGTGTACTCGTAGCGCGTCTCGCCGCCCGCCGCGTCGACGTGGCGGGTGCAGTTGCCCTCGCCGTCCCACTCCCAGCGTTCGCTCGCGCCGTCGGCGGTCGTTCGGGAGGCCAGGCGGCCCTCGGGCGTCCAGGTCAGCTCCGTCCGGGCGCCGAGCGGGTCGATGACCCCGACCGGGCGGCCGAACGCGTCCCGCTCGTAGCGGGTCGTCGCGCCCAGCGGGTCGGTGATCTCCACCGGGAGTCCTGCGGCGTCGCAGTGGACCCGCGTCGTGGCTCCGAGTGCGTCCGTGACCGCGGCCAGGTGACCGCGCCCGTCGTAGGTGAACCGTGTCGTGTGGCCCGCGGGGTCGGTCAGCGCCGTGCGGTTGCCGTCCGCGTCCCATTCCTGGCGCCAGACCCCGCCGTCCGGTTCTCGCGTGGTCACGGGGGAGCCGAGAGCGTTGCGGGTGATCGTGACCGTCGTCCCGTCGGCGCGGGTGATCCGGGCGACCCGGCCGGCCTCGTCGTACGCGTATGCCGTCGTGCGGCCGAGGGCGTCGGTGTGGGTCAGGGGGCGGTTGAAGGCGTCCCGCCGCGTCGTCGTCCGGTGGCCCAGGGGGTCGATCTCGCCGACGACGAGGCCCTGTTCGTCGAACAGGGTGCGGGTGGCGTGTCCCTCCGCGCTCGTCAGCGTCGTGGCACGGTGGCCGGTGGCCTCGTCCACGCCGTCGTAGTCGATGCGGACCTGCATGTGGCCTGCGGTGCCGCCCTCCGCGATCACCCGGTGCAGGTTGTCGTAGACGTAGTCGTAGCGGCGGTCGTTGGTGTCGGTCCAGGACACCACCCGCTGCTCGTCGTCGTACGCGAACCGAAGGGGGAGACCGGAGGAGTTGGTCACCTCCGTCAGGTTGCCGTCGCTGTAGGAGTAGGCCAGCACGGGGGTCTCGGAGCCGTCGGGAGCGGCCAGTGCCAGTGCCGTGACGCGGTCGCCCGCGACCCCGAGCCTGATCACGTACCCGCCGCTGTGGACCAGGCGCGAGGGGGCGCCCGACTCCGGGTCGTACTCGAACGTGATGCTGTGGCCGCTCCGGTCGGTGATCTGATCGATCCGGGCGGTGCCGTCGTCCGGCGCGTCCGCCCCGCCCTCGGGCGGGGCGAAGTGCCGCACCCACCCCGAGTCCGGCTCCGTGAGGGTGTAACCGCCGTCCGCGGTGCGCTCCAACGGCATGCGGGACGAGCCCGCCGAAGGGAGAGTGGGCACGCCGGGCGCCGGATGCGGGTACGAGAGCAGGCGGCCGTCCTCGGCGACGAAGACGACACCTTCCGCGTCGACCTCCAGGCGCTGGTCCAGCGTCGAGGACCACGAAGGGCCGAACCAGCGGCCGAGCCGGTAGCCCGACTCCACGCGCCGGGTGAACGTCAACGGCAGCGCGCCCGGCAGGGCCAGGTCGACCTGGGGCAGGTACATCTTCCCCGTGGCGAGGTCGACCGGGTCCGTCCGTCCCGACGGCGTCTCGTGGGGCTGGCGGGCGGCCTGGTTCGGTCCCTTGCTCTCCAGCGCCCTGCGCGCGTCCGCCGCCACCTTCCCCGCCCGGCCCGCCTTCGTCGCCGCGCCGACGCCCTTGGTGCCGAGCAGTTCGGGGATGAGGCGGCCGAGGCCCTCCGCGGGGTCCTTCTTGAAGCCCTCCAGCATGGCCTTGCCGGTGCCGACGGGGTCGTTGGCGGCGCGCATGATGCCGGTGACCGTGGAGTTGAGGTTGGTGACGTACTCGGCGGGGTGGGTGATGTTGTAGGGGTCGGTGGGGTTGACGCTGCGGGCGAAGTTGACGAGGCCCGCCGCGCCCTTGACGATGCCGCCGGAGACGTGGACGGTGTCCAGTTTCAGGCCCTCCAGGCCGTCCATGGCCTGTTCCGAGTAGTCGGGCTTGGGCGGGGCCGCGTCGCGGGCGGCCTTGACGGCGGTCTGGGCGCGGGACGCCGCCGTGTTGCGCTGGGAGCGGGCCTCTCTCAGCTGGTCCTCGGCCTCGTCCTTCTTGTCGTCCCTGTACTTCTTGACGGCCTCGCCGGCCTGCTTCTGGGCCCACTCCACGGTCCCGGCGAAGTCCTCCAGCGCTCCGGCGGCCTTCTCGCAGGCGTCGGCGGCCTTGACCCACTTCGCCGGCTCAAGACCGACCTTGTCCCAGAAGGCTTCCGCGGCCTTCCCCTTCAGCGAGCCCTTGGGCAGCTTCTTCAAGCCGTTCGCCACGTTGGTGAAGGCGGTCTTGAAGTCCTTGAGGTGCCCGGCCGTGGAGCGGATCGTGCTGGGGCTGCCGTAGACGAGGCGCTTGGGGTCCTCGGTCTGGTCGAGCTGGAGCTCGTCGGTCTCCGCGCCGAGCCTGTTGGCGACCGAGCGGGACTTGTCGCGCGTCCAGTCGGCGCCGCTCTCCCAGCCGACGTCGTCCATCCGGTCGGCGGTCCAGTTGCCGAAGCTCTCCGCGCCGTCGCCGATCTTCTCGGTGACCTGCTCGGCCTTGTCCTCCCAGGAGTCCGGTATCAGATCCCAGCCCATCAGCCCTGGCCCCCCTCTGTGCCGCCCTGCGCGCGCTGCTGTGCCGCCGCCCGCTCCTCGGGGGAGGGGCCGAAGTACTCGTCCTGCTGGGCCGCGATCTGCTCGTCGCTGACGCCGGTGACCTCCTGGGCGGCGTCCATGTACATGCCGCCCCGGCCCTTGGTGGTCAGCTCCCGGCCGGTGTCCTGCCAGTCCTGTTTGACGTCGTGGCCGGCCTTCTCCCAGGACTCCCCGCTGTAGTCGGGCGCGTCCGGCGTGACGATGTCTCCCCAGCCCTGCTGGACGACCTCTTCCTCGGTCGCGTGCGGATTGCCGGTGAGGGAGTTCAGGCCGACCTTGAGCGCCCCGGCCGCGTACTGGTCCTCCTCGTAGGCCATCCCCGCCGACAGGCCCAGCTTCTGGGCCAGCGCGTTGGCGTTCTGGACGAGGGCGCGCACGCCCCACTCCCACTTCTCGCAGAAGTCCTCGAAGTCGACCGAGAGGCCGTGGTGGCCCATCTCCATGCCGGTGAGGGACATGCCCTCGAACCCCGAGCCCTGGAGCGCGTCGGTCGCGCCGCTGCCGGACTCCTTCAGCTCGTCGATGGTGCCCTTGAGCCCCTTCTCGATCAGGTCGAGGGACTCCTTGTTCCAGTTGACGCCGTCGCCGCCGTTGCCGTCGCCCATCAGACGCCCTCCTCCTCGGTGCCGGCGTCGACGGCCACCTCGTCGGGCACGATGCCCCGTACGGGCGGGAAGAGCATGGAGCCGTCCCCGTCCGCGGCGTTGACCGCCACCCCGGCGGGGCCGCCCAGCGCGGGGATCACCGCGTCGAGGAGGCGCGCGCCGAGGACGGAGACGTAGGTCCACGGTTCCCCGGCAGCCGGCTCGCCGTGGCGGCCGGGCGCGCCCTCCCGTGCTCCCGCGCGCTCCTCGGCGAAGCGGGCGAGCGCCGCCTCGTCGGTGAACGCGAAGATCCAGCGGACGCCGCCGTAACCGGCCGACATCAGCCGGTCTCCGTCGAGCCGCTCCTCATCGGGCGGCCCCTCATCGGGCGGCCCCTCGTCGGGCGGCCCGGCGCCGAGCGGTCCTGCGCCGCCCGCAGGGCTTACAGTGGGCACCAGCACGGCCGTGCGACGGAACTCGCCCACCAGTGCGGCGGGGTCACCCGTTCCGGCACGCGTCGCGGCGATCTCGTCCGGAAGCTCCATCCCCCACCTCGTTCGCCACCGGTGTGTCCGTTGCGTGAGCAGTCACCACGATACGTGCGGGGGGCTGTGCGCACGCAAGGTCATAAGTGCTGATCACGGGGGTGCGCGGCGCGGCGGAGGAGCCCCGGTGGCGGCGGTCACGTCCGTCGGCGCGCGGGCGGCGGGGCAGCGGGCGTGCGGGGGCCGACCCGTGATAATGCCCGGATTGGCCAGCGCCAATCCCGCTGTGGCACACTGTCCAGGTTGCTCGGTTGAGTGCCGATGCTGCGCGCCTCCCGCCGGGAGGACCGGAAGCGAGTCCCAGGTATTCGTCGCCTCTCATCAGGGGCGGAAGTACGGGAATCTTCCGGGAAGCGTAGGAGGGGCTTCCAGCCAGGCACCCGGTGGGTTTCTCCCCCCGGCTTCTTCCTTTTGCGGGACCTTCGAGGGTCCGCCGCGGTTCGCCGCGGCGCCCCGCGCGGATCCCCTGCGGAGTCGTACGCCTGCGTACGGCAGACGTACGAGAAGCAAGCCGACACGCCCGACCGCGTGGGTCGGAAGTGGAAGCGGGACGGGAAACCCACGGGGTTCCAGAGCGTGACGAGAGACAGGACTACGAAGTAGCCATGGCGGGACAGAAGATCCGCATCAGGCTCAAGGCCTACGACCACGAGGTCATCGACAACTCGGCGAAGAAGATCGTCGAGACGGTGACGCGTACTGGCGCGTCGGTCGCAGGCCCGGTGCCGCTGCCCACAGAGAAGAACGTGTACTGCGTCATCAAGTCGCCGCACAAGTACAAGGACTCGCGCGAGCACTTCGAGATGCGCACCCACAAGCGTCTGATCGACATCCTCGACCCGACCCCCAAGACCGTTGACTCGCTGATGCGCCTGGACCTCCCGGCCGGCGTCGACATCGAGATCAAGCTCTGAGGGGTGTCGTAGAAGATGGCTAAGCAGATCAAGGGCGTCCTGGGCGAGAAGCTCGGCATGACCCAGGTCTGGGACGACAACAACCGCGTCGTTCCCGTGACCGTCGTCAAGGCCGGGCCGAACGTCGTGACCCAGGTCCGCACCGCAGACAGGGACGGCTACGAGGCCGTCCAGATCGCCTTCGGCGAGATCGACCCGCGCAAGGTGAACAAGCCCCTCAAGGGCCACTTCGCCAAGGCCGACGTCACTCCCCGTCGCCACCTCGTGGAGATCCGCACCAACGACTCCGCCGAGTACACCCTCGGCCAGGAGCTGGGCGCGGACACCTTCGAGTCCGGCGTCAAGGTCGACGTGACCGGCAAGTCGAAGGGCAAGGGCTTCGCCGGCGGCATGAAGCGCCACGGCTTCCACGGTGCCCGCGCCTCCCACGGTGCGCACCGCAACCACCGCAAGCCGGGCGCCATCGGTGGCTGCGCCACCCCGGGCCGTGTCTTCAAGGGCACCCGCATGGCCGGCCGGATGGGCAACGAGCGGGTCACCACCCAGAACCTGACCGTCCACGCCGTTGACGCGGAGAAGGGCCTGCTGCTCATCAAGGGCGCAGTCCCCGGTCCGAACGGCGGCCTCGTCCTGGTCCGTACTGCGGCCAAGGGGGCCTGAGGTAAGCCGATGAGTACTTCAGCAAGCATTGACATCCTTTCGCCGGCCGGCGAGAAGACCGGGACCGTCGAGCTCCCCGCGGAGATCTTCGACACGCAGGTCAGCGTTCCGCTGATCCACCAGGTCGTCGTCGCCCAGCTGGCCGCTGCCCGCCAGGGCACGCACAAGACCAAGACCCGCGGCGAGGTCCGCGGCGGTGGCAAGAAGCCGTACCGCCAGAAGGGCACGGGCCGCGCCCGTCAGGGTTCGACCCGCGCTCCGCAGTTCGCCGGCGGTGGCGTCGTGCACGGTCCCGTCCCGCGGGACTACGCGCAGCGGACCCCGAAGAAGATGAAGGCCGCCGCCCTGCGCGGTGCGCTCTCCGACCGGGCCCGCCACAGCCGCGTCCACGTCGTCTCCGGCGTGGTCGACAGCGCCGATGGCGTGGCCTCCACCAAGGCGGCCAAGACGCTGCTGGGCAAGGTCAGCGAGCGCAAGCACGTGCTGCTCGTCGCCGAGCGCAGTGACGAGCAGACCTGGCTGTCCGCCCGCAACCTGCCCCAGGTGCACATCCTGGAGCCGGGCCAGCTCAACACCTACGACGTGCTCGTCTCCGACGACGTGGTCTTCACCCAGGCCGCGCTGGAGTCCTTCGTTGCTGGCCCGAAGGCCCACACCGAAGGGAGCGACGCCTGATGGCTACGCGACACCCGAGCATCGCCTCCAAGGCAGCGAAGGCCGCGAAGGCCGCCCGCGTCGCCAAGGCCGCCCGTCGCGCGGCCGAGGGCCCGGGCGAGCTCGCGCCGGCCGAGCCGAGCAAGACGTTCTCCGACCCGCGCGACCTGCTGCTGCGGCCGGTCGTCTCGGAGAAGAGCTACGCGCTGCTGGACGAGAACAAGTACACGTTCATCGTCGACCCGCGGGCGAACAAGACCCAGATCAAGCAGGCCGTGGAAGAGGTCTTCTCGGTCAAGGTCGCCGGCGTCAACACGATCAACCGTCAGGGCAAGCGCAAGCGCACCCGCACCGGTTACGGCAAGCGCGCCGACACCAAGCGCGCCATCGTGACCCTCGCCGAGGGCGACCGTATCGACATCTTCGGCGGCCCGGCCTCCTGACGGAGGCGGGGACGTTCTGAAGTCCGGAATATTCCGAGGACTGAGAAATGGGTATCCGCAAGTACAAGCCGACGACTCCTGGCCGTCGTGGCGCCAGCGTCGCCGACTTCGTCGAGATCACGCGGGACACGCCGGAGAAGTCGCTGGTCCGCCCGCTGCACAGCAAGGGCGGCCGTAACAACGCCGGCCGTGTGACCGCACGCCACCAGGGTGGTGGCCACAAGCGCGCCTACCGCGTGATCGACTTCCGTCGGCACGACAAGGACGGCGTGCCGGCCAAGGTCGCGCACATCGAGTACGACCCGAACCGCACCGCGCGCATCGCGCTGCTGCACTACGCGGACGGCGAGAAGCGCTACATCCTCGCCCCCCGCGGCATCCAGCAGGGCGACCGGATCGAGAACGGCCAGGGCGCCGACATCAAGCCGGGCAACAACCTGCCGCTGCGCTACATCCCGGTCGGTACGACGATCCACGCGATCGAGCTGAACCCGGGTGGCGGCGCCAAGTTCGCGCGCTCCGCCGGTGCTTCGGTGCAGTTGCTGGCGAAGGAGGGCCGCATGGCCCACCTGCGCATGCCGTCCGGTGAGATCCGCCTGGTCGACGCCCGCTGCCGCGCCACTGTCGGCGAGGTCGGCAACGCCGAGCAGTCGAACATCAACTGGGGCAAGGCCGGCCGTATGCGGTGGAAGGGCGTCCGCCCGACCGTCCGCGGTGTGGTCATGAACCCGATCGACCACCCGCACGGTGGTGGTGAGGGTCGTACCTCCGGTGGCCGCCACCCGGTCTCGCCGTGGGGTCAGAAGGAGGGCCGTACGCGCTCGCCGAAGAAGGCCAGCAACAAGTACATCGTCCGCCGCCGCAAGACGAACAAGAAGCGCTAGGAGGCGGGTTTTAGATGCCGCGCAGTCTCAAGAAGGGGCCCTTCGTCGACGACCACCTCGCCAAGAAGGTGGACGGCCAGAACGACGCGGGCACCAAGAACGTCATCAAGACCTGGTCTCGCCGCTCGATGATCGTCCCGGCGATGCTGGGCCACACGATCGCGGTGCACGACGGCCGCAAGCACGTCCCGGTGTTCGTCACCGAGTCGATGGTCGGCCACAAGCTCGGCGAGTTCGCGCCGACCCGCACCTTCCGCGGCCACGTCAAGGACGACCGCAAGTCGCGTCGTCGTTGACGGGCGGGGTGTGTAGATCATGACTGACACCGAAGGGACAACCATGGAAGCCAGGGCCTCCGCGCGCTATGTGCGCGTCACGCCCATGAAGGCCCGCCGGGTGGTGGACCTTGTCCGTGGCCTCGACGCCACGGAGGCTCAGGCGGTCCTGCGTTTCGCCCCGCAGGCCGCCAGCGTGCCGGTCGGCAAGGTGCTGGACAGCGCCATCGCCAACGCCGCGCACAACTACGACCACACGGACGCCGACAGCCTCTACATCTCCGAGGCCTACGTCGACGAGGGCCCGACCCTGAAGCGGTTCCGGCCGCGTGCCCAGGGCCGTGCCTACCGGATCCGTAAGCGGACGAGCCACATCACCGTGGTCGTGAGCAGCAAGGAAGGAACCCGGTAATGGGCCAGAAGGTAAACCCGCACGGGTTCCGGCTCGGTGTGACCACCGACTTCAAGTCGCGTTGGTACGCCGACAAGCTCTACAAGGACTACGTCAAGGAAGACGTCGCGATCCGCCGCATGCTCACGCAGGGCATGGAGCGGGCCGGCATCTCCAAGGTGGAGATCGAGCGCACGCGTGACCGCGTCCGCGTCGACGTCCACACCGCCCGTCCCGGCATCGTCATCGGCCGCCGCGGCGCCGAGGCCGACCGCCTGCGCGGCAACCTGGAGAAGCTGACCGGCAAGCAGATCCAGTTCAACATCCTCGAGGTGAAGAACCCCGAGACGGACGCGCAGCTCGTGGCCCAGGCGGTCGCCGAGCAGCTGTCCTCCCGGGTCTCCTTCCGCCGCGCCATGCGCAAGAGCATGCAGACGGCGATGAAGGCCGGTGCCAAGGGCATCAAGATCCAGTGCGGCGGCCGTCTCGGCGGTGCCGAGATGTCGCGCTCGGAGTTCTACCGCGAGGGCCGGGTGCCGCTGCACACCCTGCGCGCCAACGTCGACTACGGCTTCTTCGAGGCCAAGACGACCTTCGGCCGCATCGGTGTGAAGGTGTGGATCTACAAGGGCGATGTCAAGAACATCTCCGAGGTCCGCGCCGAGAACGCCGCTGCCCGGGCCGGCAACCGCCCCTCGCGCGGCGGCGGTAACGACCGTCCCCGTCGGGGCGGCGAGCGTCGCGGCCGCAAGCCGCAGCAGAACCAGCAGGCCGAGGCTCCCAAGGCGGAGTCCGTGGCGCCCGCCGGTGCTGCCGCCGAGCCGAGCGCTTCTGGAAAGGAGAGCTGACCCATGCTGATCCCGCGCAGGGTCAAGCACCGCAAGCAGCACCACCCGAAGCGCACCGGCATGGCCAAGGGTGGCACCGAGGTTGCTTTCGGTGAGTACGGCATCCAGGCCGTCACCGCCGCCTACGTGACGAACCGGCAGATCGAGGCAGCTCGTATCTCCATGACGCGTCACATCAAGCGTGGCGGCAAGGTCTGGATCAACATCTACCCGGACCGCCCGCTCACCAAGAAGCCCGCCGAGACCCGCATGGGTTCGGGTAAGGGTTCGCCGGAGTGGTGGGTCGCGAACGTCAAGCCTGGTCGCGTGATGTTCGAGCTGTCCTACCCGAACGAGAAGATTGCCAAGGAGGCGCTCACCCGCGCCGCCCACAAGCTTCCGATGAAGTGCCGCATCGTGCGGCGCGAGGCAGGTGACGCGTGATGGCGGCCGGAACCAAGGCGTCCGAGCTGCGTGAGCTGGGCGACGAGGAGCTTGTGGCCAAGCTCCGCGAAGCCAAGGAAGAGCTGTTCAACCTCCGCTTCCAGGCGGCGACCGGGCAGCTTGAGAACCACGGCCGGCTCAAGGCCGTCCGCAAGGACATCGCCCGGATCTACACCCTGATGCGTGAGCGCGAGCTGGGCATCGAGACGGTGGAGAGCGCCTGATGAGCGAGACGAACGTGACTGAGAAGACAGAGCAGCAGCGCGGCTTCCGCAAGACCCGGCAGGGTCTGGTCGTCAGCGACAAGATGGACAAGACCGTCGTCGTCGCCGTCGAGGACCGCGTGACGCACGCGCTGTACGGCAAGGTCATCCGCCGTACCAACAAGCTCAAGGCGCACGACGAGCAGAACGCTGCCGGTGTCGGCGACCGCGTCCTCCTGATGGAGACCCGGCCGCTGTCCGCCACCAAGCGCTGGCGCATCGTCGAGATCCTCGAGAAGGCCAAGTAATTCCTGGGGCTCGTCCCGAGCCCACAGGTCGTTCCGCCAGGCTCGGCAGGGGACGCCCGATGAGGGGTCCCCTGCCGGGAACCGGCAGACATACAGGAGATAGACGTGATCCAGCAGGAGTCCCGGCTTCGCGTCGCCGACAACACGGGTGCGAAGGAGATTCTCACCATCCGTGTGCTCGGCGGTTCGGGCCGGCGCTACGCGGGCGTCGGTGACGTCATTGTCGCTACCGTCAAGGACGCGATCCCCGGTGGGAACGTGAAGAAGGGCGACATCGTCAAGGCCGTCATCGTGCGCACCGTCAAGGAGCGCCGTCGCCCGGACGGCTCGTACATCCGGTTCGACGAAAACGCCGCCGTCATCCTCAAGAACGACGGCGACCCTCGCGGCACCCGCATCTTCGGCCCCGTGGGTCGTGAGCTGCGCGAGAAGAAGTTCATGAAGATCATCTCGCTCGCGCCGGAGGTGCTGTGACCATGAAGATCAAGAAGGGCGACCTGGTCCAGGTCATCACCGGCAAGGACAAGGGCAAGCAGGGCAAGGTCATCAAGGCCATGCCCCGCGAGGACCGCGTCCTGGTCGAGGGTGTCAACCGGGTCAAGAAGCACACCAAGGCCGGTCAGACGGCTCGCGGTTCGCAGACCGGCGGCATCGTGACGACCGAGGCCCCGATCCACGTCAGCAACGTGCAGCTGGTCGTGGAGGCGGACGGCAAGAAGGTCGTGACCCGCGTCGGGTACCGCTTCGACGACGAAGGCAACAAGATCCGCGTTGCCAAGCGGACCGGTGAGGACATCTGATGACTGCCACCACCACGCAGGCCCCGCGCCTGAAGCAGCGCTACCGCGAAGAGATCCAGGGCAAGCTGCAGGAGCAGTTCTCCTACGAGAACGTCATGCAGATCCCCGGCCTGACCAAGATCGTGGTCAACATGGGTGTGGGCGACGCCGCCCGCGACTCCAAGCTGATCGAGGGTGCCATCAAGGACCTCGCCACGATCACCGGCCAGAAGCCGGCCGTCACCAAGGCCCGCAAGTCCATCGCGCAGTTCAAGCTGCGTGAGGGCCAGCCGATCGGCGCCCACGTGACGCTGCGCGGCGACCGGATGTGGGAGTTCCTGGACCGCCTGCTGTCCCTCGCACTGCCGCGCATCCGCGACTTCCGCGGTCTGTCGCCCAAGCAGTTCGACGGACGAGGCAACTACACCTTCGGTCTCACGGAGCAGGTCATGTTCCACGAGATCGACCAGGACAAGATCGACCGGGTCCGGGGCATGGACATCACCGTGGTCACCACGGCGACCAGCGACGACGAGGGTCGTGCCCTGCTTCGTCACCTCGGCTTCCCGTTCAAGGAGAACTGACCATGGCGAAGAAGGCTCTGATCTCCAAGGCCAGCCGCAAGCCGAAGTTCTCGGTGCGTGCCTACACGCGCTGCCAGCGCTGCGGCCGTCCCCACTCCGTGTACCGCAAGTTCGGCCTGTGCCGTGTGTGCCTCCGTGAGATGGCGCACCGCGGCGAGCTGCCGGGCGTGACCAAGAGCTCCTGGTAACCCTTTCGGGTAACTCCGGGATCTCTCGGTAAGCTGAACAGTCGCTTACTACGCCGTAGGTCCCCCGCGACGCACCCGTCCCGTCGTCGGCCGTCAGGCCGGCGGACGGGGAGAGGGACGACGCAGACAGGGAAACCCCGGCGAGAGAGGCCGAAGGCCATCACATGACCATGACCGATCCCATCGCAGACATGCTCACGCGTCTGCGGAACGCGAACTCGGCGTACCACGACTCCGTCGAGATGCCGCACAGCAAGATCAAGTCGCACATCGCGGAGATCCTCCAGCAGGAGGGCTTCATCACCGGTTGGAAGACCGAGGACGCCCGAGTCGGCAAGAGCCTGGTGCTCGAGCTGAAGTTCGGCCCGAACCGCGAGCGCTCGATCGCCGGCATCAAGCGGATCTCGAAGCCGGGTCTGCGGGTCTACGCAAAGTCCACCAACCTGCCGAAGGTGCTCGGCGGCCTCGGCGTGGCGATCATCTCCACGTCGCACGGTCTCCTCACCGACAAGCAGGCCAGCAAGAAGGGTGTGGGCGGGGAAGTCCTCGCCTACGTCTGGTAACGGAAGGGAACGGAGGTAAAGCCATGTCGCGAATCGGCAAGCTCCCCATCCAGGTTCCCGCCGGTGTGGACGTCACCATCGATGGCCAGACGGTCGCCGTGAAGGGCCCCAAGGGCTCGCTCGCGCACACCGTCGCCACGCCCATCGAGATCGCCAAGGGCGAGGACGGCGCGCTCGTCGTCACCCGTCCGAACGACGAGAGCCGGAACAGGGCCCTGCACGGTCTGTCCCGCACGCTGGTGGCGAACATGATCACTGGCGTGACCCAGGGATTCACCAAGGACCTCGAAATCAGCGGTGTCGGCTACCGCGTCCAGGCCAAGGGCTCCAACCTGGAGTTCTCGCTGGGCTACAGCCACCCGATCCTGGTGGAGGCCCCGGAAGGGATCTCCTTCAAGGTCGACACCCCGACCAAGTTCACGGTCGAGGGCATCGACAAGCAGCGGGTCGGCGAGGTCGCCGCGAAGATCCGCAAGCTGCGCAAGCCCGACCCCTACAAGGCCAAGGGCGTGAAGTACGCGGGCGAGGTCATCCGCCGCAAGGTCGGAAAGGCTGGTAAGTAAGCCATGGCATACGGCGTGAAGATCGCCAAGGGCGACGCCTACAAGCGTGCCGCCGCCAAGCGCCGTCACATCCGCATCCGCAAGAAGGTCTCGGGCACTTCCGAGCGCCCCCGTCTTGTGGTGACGCGCACCAACCGCGGGATCACCGCCCAGGTCATCGACGACATCGCGGGCCACACGCTGGCCTCGGCGTCGCACCTGGACGGCACCGTCCGCGGTGGTGAGGGTGACAAGAGCGCCCAGGCCCAGCAGGTCGGGGCCCTGGTCGCCGAGCGCGCCAAGGCCGCGGGGGTCGAGACTGTGGTGTTCGACCGCGGTGGTAACAAGTACGCAGGGCGGATTGCCGCTCTGGCTGACGCCGCCCGCGAGGCCGGGCTCAGGTTCTGAGCCCCGGTTCCGTGAGCTAGCGGACAAAGAGAGAGGTAATTCCAATGGCTGGACCCCAGCGCCGCGGTGGCGGCGCCGGTGGCGGCGAGCGGCGGGACCGTAAGGGCCGGGACGGCGGCGCTGCTGCCGAGAAGACCGCGTACGTTGAGCGCGTAGTCGCGATCAACCGCGTCGCCAAGGTTGTGAAGGGTGGTCGTCGCTTCAGCTTCACCGCGCTGGTCGTGGTGGGCGACGGTGACGGCACCGTGGGTGTCGGATACGGCAAGGCCAAGGAGGTGCCGGCCGCCATCGCCAAGGGCGTTGAGGAGGCCAAGAAGCACTTCTTCAAGGTCCCGCGTATCCAGGGCACCATTCCGCACCCGATCCAGGGTGAGGAAGCCGCGGGTGTCGTGCTGCTCAAGCCGGCCTCGCCCGGTACCGGTGTGATCGCCGGTGGCCCGGTGCGTGCCGTGCTGGAGTGCGCGGGCATCCACGACGTGCTGAGCAAGTCGCTCGGCTCGGCGAACCCGATCAACATCGTGCACGCCACGGTGGCGGCGCTCCGCGGGCTTCAGCGCCCGGAGGAGATTGCGGCCCGCCGTGGTCTGCCGCTCGAGGACGTTGCACCCGCCGCTCTGCTGCGGGCGCGTGCAGGGGTGAGCGCGTAATGGCTCAGCTCAAGATCACGCAGACGCGTTCCGTGATCGGGACCAAGCAGAACCACCGTGACACGCTGCGGACCCTCGGTCTCAAGCGCGTCAACGATGTGGCCGTCCGCGAGGCCAGCGACGTCGTGCGCGGGCAGGTGCACACCGTGCGCCACCTCGTGACGGTCGAGGAGGTCGACTGACATGGGTGACAACCCGCTGAAGGTCCACAACCTCCGTCCGGCCCCCGGGGCCAAGACCGCCAAGACCCGCGTGGGTCGCGGTGAGGCCTCCAAGGGCAAGACGGCGGGCCGTGGCACCAAGGGCACGAAGGCCCGGTACCAGGTTCCGGAGCGCTTCGAGGGCGGGCAGATGCCGCTGGTCATGCGGCTGCCCAAGCTCAAGGGCTTCAACAACCCGGCGCACAAGCAGTTCCAGGTCGTGAACCTGGACAAGCTGGCCGCCCTCTACCCCGAGGGTGGCGAGGTCACGGTGGCCGACCTGGTCGCCAAGGGCGCCGTACGCAAGAACGAGCTGGTCAAGGTGCTCGGCTCCGGCGACATCTCGGTGGCGCTGACGGTGACCGTCGACAAGGTCTCCGGCTCCGCCAAGGAGAAGATCACCGCCGCCGGCGGCACCGTCACCGAACTCATCTGAGTTCGTTGACCACGTGAACGACAGGCCGGGGATGTCCCAACGGGACATCCCCGGCTGGTCGTTTGCCCGGCTGTTCTTTCCCGGGCTGGTCGTTTCTACCAGGTGCCGTCGCCGGTAAGGTGGCACCACCGTTGATATCTGTCGATCCTCAAGACCGTCACCTCTCGCGCACTCAACACCGCGGGGGGCGCAGGAGGCACCGTGCTCACCGCGTTCGCCCGGGCGTTCCAGACGCCCGACCTGCGCAAGAAGCTGCTGTTCACGCTCGGCATCATGGTGCTCTTCCGGATCGGAGCGCACGTCCCGGTGCCGGGCGTCAGCTATGAGAACGTCCAAGCGTGTATGGACGAGGCCAAGGGCGCGCAGGGGCTCTTCGGCCTGGTCAACATGTTCAGCGGCGGCGCGCTGCTTCAGATCACCATCTTCGCGCTCGGGATCATGCCGTACATCACGGCGAGCATCATCCTGCAGCTGCTGGTCGTCGTCATCCCGCGGCTCGAGGCCCTGAAGAAGGAAGGGCAGTCGGGCCAGGGGAAGATCACGCAGTACACGCGTTATCTGACCGTCGCGCTCGCCATCCTCCAGGCCACCGGCCTCGTCGCCACCGCACGCAGCGGCACCCTCTTCCAGAACTGCAGCGTCGCCAGCCAGATCATCCCCGACCAGTCGATCTTCACCACCGCCGTGATGGTCATCACCATGACCGCCGGCACCGGCCTGATCATGTGGCTCGGTGAGCTCATCACCGACCGCGGCATCGGCAACGGCATGTCCATCCTGATGTTCGTCTCCATCGCGGCCGGTTTCCCCGGCGCGCTGTGGGCCATCAAGAAGCAGGGCAAGCTCGCCGACGGCTGGATCGAATTCGGCGCCGTCATCGTCTGCGGCCTCGCGATGGTCGCCCTCGTGGTCTTCGTGGAACAGGCGCAGCGCCGCATTCCGGTGCAGTACGCGAAGCGGATGATCGGGCGACGCAGTTACGGCGGAACCTCGACCTACATTCCGCTCAAGGTCAACCAGGCGGGTGTGATTCCCGTCATCTTCGCGTCTTCGCTGCTCTACATTCCGGCGCTGATCGTGCAGTTCAGCGGCTCGCAGGCAGGCTGGGCACAGTGGATCCAGTCGCATTTCGTCAAGGGCGACCACCCCCTCTACATTGCGACCTATTTCCTGCTGATCGTCTTCTTCGCCTTCTTCTACGTGGCCATCTCCTTCAACCCCGAAGAAGTGGCCGACAACATGAAGAAGTATGGTGGCTTCATCCCGGGCATCCGGGCTGGTCGTCCCACCGCGGAGTACCTGAGCTACGTGCTGAACCGCATCACGTGGCCCGGCTCTCTGTACCTGGGTCTGATCGCACTGGTGCCGACCGTCGCGCTGATCATGTTCAACGCCAACCAGAACTTCCCGTTCGGCGGAACGAGCATCCTGATCATCGTGGGCGTCGGTCTTGAGACCGTGAAGCAGATCGAGAGCCAGCTTCAGCAGCGCCATTACGAAGGGTTCCTCCGCTGATGCGTATCGTCCTCGTCGGACCGCCTGGTGCGGGCAAGGGAACACAGGCCGCCTTCCTCGCGAAGAACCTGGCCATCCCGCACATCGCCACCGGTGACCTCTTCCGCGCCAACATGAGCCAGGGCACTCAGCTCGGCCGGCAGGCCAAGGAGTACATGAGCGCCGGACAGCTCGTGCCGGACGAGATCACCATCGGCATGGCCAAGGACCGGATGGCGCAGCCGGACGCCGCGAGCGGGTTCCTGCTCGACGGCTTCCCCCGCAACATCGCCCAGGCCAGGGCCCTGGACGGCTACCTGGACGAGACGGACCAGAAGCTGGACGCCGTTCTCGACCTGGAGGTCCCCGAGGACGAGGTCGTCAAGCGGATCGCCGGACGGCGCATCTGCCGCAACGACAGCAGTCACGTCTTCCACGTGGCATACAGCGCCCCCAAGACCGACGGCGTCTGCGACGCGTGCGGTGGCGAGCTCTACCAGCGCGAGGACGACCGCGAGGAGACCGTCCGCAAGCGCCTCGAGGTCTACCACAGCGAGACGGAGCCGATCATCGACCACTACAAGGCGCAGGGTCTCGTGACCACGATCCCCGCGCTCGGCGCGGTCGGCGAGGTCACGGAGCGGGCGATGAGTGCGCTGCAGCGCACTCGCGCCTGACCGTCCCCAATGGCGCGGCGGTCGCCCGCCGCGACACGATCCTCACGTGGGGGCCGGGCACCCGCCCGGCCCCCACACCCATACCCCCACAACGCTGTGGGGAGTGCCGCTGGGGGGCGCGGGGAACTGCGCGAGCGGCCACGGCGAGGCGGGCGTGTGCCCACCGGCCTGGCGGGGCAGACGGGAAAGCCCTCGCGGGGCCCCGCCGGGGCTGTGGGGAGTGCCGCTGGGGGGGCGCGGGGAACTGCGCGAGCGGCCACGGCGAGGCGGATGTGCGCCCACCGGCCGGGCGGGGCAGACGGGAAAGCCCCGGCGGGGCCCCGCCGGGGCGGCGGGGAGTGCCGCTGGGGGGGCGCGGGGAACTGCGCGAGCGGCCACGGCGAGGCGGGCGTGTGCCCACCGGCCTGGCGGGGCAGACGGGAAAGCCCCCGCGGAGCCCCACCCGGGCGGCGGGGAGTGCCGCTGGGGGGGGCGCGGGGAACTGCGCGAGCGGCCACGGCGAGGCGGGCGCGCGCCCACCGGCCGGTCGGGGCAGACGGGAAAGCCCCCGCGGAGCCCCGCCGGGGCGGCGGGGAGGACCGCTGAAGGGGCGCGAGGAACTGCGCGAGCGCAGGGCCCGCCCCGTCAGAGGCCTGGCAGACTTGACAGGTAGCAGCAGACATTCGGTCGGCACCGGCTCAGCGCCGGTCAGGGAAGGCGGAAGGCGTCATGGTCGAGATCAAGACCCCGGAGCAGATCGCGAAGATGCGCGAGGCGGGGCTGGTCGTCGCCGCGATGCACGAGGCCTGCGCGGCCGCCGCCGTCCCCGGCGCGACGACGAAGGACCTGGACGAGGTCGCGGCGAAGGTCCTCGCCGATCACGGTGCGAAACCGAACTTCCTCGGCTACGGCGGCTTCCCCGGCAACATCTGCACCTCGGTGAACGACGTCGTCGTGCACGGCATCCCCAGCAAGGAGACCGTCCTGAAGGCGGGGGACCTGCTCTCCATCGACGCGGGCGCGATCATCGACGGCTGGCACGGCGACGCGGCGCTGACCGTCTTCGTCGGGGAGGGGCACTCCGCCGAGCTGCGGGAGCTCTCCCGGGTGACGGAGGAGTCCATGTGGGCGGGGATCGCCGCCATGCGCAAGGGCAACCGGCTGGTGGACGTCTCCAAGGCGATCGAGAGCTACATCCGCAGGCAGCCGCGTCCTGCCGGCGGCAAGTACGGGATCATCGAGGACTACGGCGGCCACGGCATCGGTTCGCAGATGCACATGGACCCCCACCTGCTGAACTACGTCGAGCGGCGCAGGGGCCGCGGGCCCAAGCTGGTGCCCGGCATGTGCCTGGCCATCGAGCCGATGGTGAGCCTGGGCACAGCCCGCACACACGTTCTCTCCGACGAGTGGACGGTCAAGACGAACGACGGCACGTGGTCGTCCCACTGGGAGCACTCGATCGCTCTGACGGAGCAGGGTCCGCTCGTGCTGACCGCCCCCGACGGGGGGCGCGCGAAGCTCGCCGAGCTCGGCGTCGAGGTGGCACCGGATCCGCTGGGCTGAGGTGGCACCCGATCCGCTGGGCTGAGGTGGCTGAATCCCTGCCCCCGCCCCGCCCGGAACCGGGGGCCGCGGGCCTCTCCGAGACCCGGGGAGTTTCGGGAAGAGGCGAGGTGGGGGGAATAACGAGGGCGGGTAGCGGGGATACTCCCCGATTCGTCTTTCTCGACGGCGTGTCGTAGACTGGCTCGTCGGCCCAGGTATATCCGTATGCGTGCGGAGCGCCAGGGCCTCCCAGGTAGCCGATCCCGGAAGGTGAAGCGCTCAAGCATGGCCAAAAAACAAGGGGCCATCGAGATCGAGGGCACCGTCGTCGAGTCTCTCCCGAACGCGATGTTCAAGGTGGAGCTCCAGAACGGGCACCAGGTCCTCGCGCACATCAGCGGCAAGATGCGGATGCACTACATCCGTATCCTTCCCGACGACCGGGTCGTGGTGGAGCTGTCTCCGTACGACCTGACGCGCGGACGGATCGTCTACCGCTACAAGTAGAGCGACAGATCGTGCCGGTATCCCCGCCCCGTGAGGCCCGTGGGGAGAAGGCCAGACCCGGAGAACCTCACCACATGAAGGTCAAGCCGAGCGTCAAGAAGATCTGCGACAAGTGCAAGGTGATCCGCCGCCACGGCCGGGTCATGGTCATCTGCGACAACCTGCGCCACAAGCAGCGCCAGGGCTGACGCACACCACCTGCCTTTCGCAGTACCTTCGCGCGACGCGAGCAACAGTCACATAAGCAGAGCCCGGCACCCTCGACGGTGTCGACACCCCCGGTCGGAGGCCGGGGACCCTCCCTCACGCTCTTCGAGCAGGGGACACCCCCAGCCGACAGGCATGGAGGGAACGGCGCTGCTGCAGACCTCCGACGGAATCATCAGGAGCCACATCCATGGCACGCCTCGCTGGCGTCGACCTTCCGCGCGAGAAGCGCGTCGAGGTCGCCCTCACCTACGTCTTCGGCATCGGCCGCACCCTTGCCCAGCAGACCCTGCGCGAGACCGGGGTCAGCCCCGACACGCGCGTGCGGGACCTGGGCGAGGAGGAGATGGTCAAGCTCCGCGAGTACGTGGACAACAACCTCCAGGTCGAGGGTGACCTCCGCCGTGAGATCCAGGCCGACATCCGCCGCAAGGTGGAGATCGGCTGCTACGAGGGTCTGCGTCACCGGCGCGGTCTCCCGGTCCACGGCCAGCGCACCAAGACCAACGCCCGCACCCGTAAGGGCCCGCGTCGCGCCATCGCCGGCAAGAAGAAGCCGGGCAAGAAGTAGTCCGCACCGGACACGCTGCAAGCGGTCCGCGTAGTAGGACCGACCACCTCACGGGAGTTATCTCTATATGCCTCCGAAGGGCCGTACGGCCGGCGCCAAGAAGGTGCGCCGCAAGGAGAAGAAGAACGTCGCCCACGGGCACGCTCACATCAAGAGCACGTTCAACAACACAATCGTCTCGATCACCGACCCCACCGGCAACGTGATCTCCTGGGCCTCGGCCGGCCACGTCGGCTTCAAGGGCTCGCGGAAGTCGACGCCGTTCGCCGCGCAGATGGCCGCCGAGAACGCGGCGCGCCGCGCGCAGGAGCACGGCATGCGCAAGGTCGACGTCTTCGTCAAGGGTCCCGGCTCCGGCCGTGAGACCGCGATCCGCTCCCTCCAGGCCACCGGCCTCGAGGTCGGCTCGATCCAGGACGTCACCCCCACCCCGCACAACGGCTGCCGCCCGCCGAAGCGTCGCCGGGTCTGAGAACTGAAGTAGGAGATCACCACACATGGCGCGTTACACCGGGGCCGACTGCAAGCGTTGCCGTCGGGAGAAGCAGAAGCTCTTCCTCAAGGGAGCTAAGTGCGAGAGCGCGAAGTGCCCGATCGAGATCCGTCCTTACCCCCCGGGTGAGCACGGACGCGGGCGCACCAAGGACTCCGAGTACCTGCTGCAGAAGCGTGAGAAGCAGAAGGCCGCCCGGATCTACGGTGTCCTCGAGAAGCAGTTCCGCGGGTACTACAACGAGGCCAACCGGCTGTCGGGCAAGACGGGTGACAACCTGCTCCGCATCCTGGAGACCCGCCTGGACAACGTCGTGTACCGGGCCGGCTTCGCCAAGTCCCGCGACCACGCACGTCAGCTGGTCAAGCACGGTCACATCACGCTGAACGGTCGCAAGACCGACATCCCCTCGGCGCGGGTGTCCGTGAACGACATCGTCGAGGTGCGCGAGCCCTCCCGTAACCTGACCCCCTTCCAGGTGGCGGTCGCGGAGGCCGGAGACAGGACGGTTCCGGCGTGGCTGGAGGCCATCCCCTCCAAGCTGCGGATCCTCGTCCACTCGCTGCCCGAGCGCCAGGTGATTGACACCCAGGTGCAGGAGCAGCTGATCGTCGAGCTGTACTCGAAGTAATCGGGTTCGGTTCACAGGGTGGGGGCGGTTCGGCCGGATTCGGCCGGGCCGCCCGTACCCTTGCAGTACCGGCATCAAATAGCGGTTGCCGAAAACTGGAGGCACACATCTCATGCTGATCGCTCAGCGTCCTTCCCTGACCGAAGAGGTCGTCGACGAGTTCCGGTCCCGGTTCGTGATCGAGCCGCTGGAGCCGGGCTTCGGCTACACCCTCGGTAACTCCCTGCGTCGTACGCTCCTCTCCTCGATCCCGGGTGCGGCGGTCACGTCCATCCGTATCGACGGTGTCCTGCACGAGTTCTCCACCGTGCCGGGCGTCAAGGAGGACGTCACCGACCTCATCCTCAACATCAAGTCCCTCGTCGTCTCCTCGGAGCACGACGAGCCGGTCGTGATGTACCTGCGCAAGCAGGGCCCCGGCCTGGTCACGGCCGCGGACATCGCGCCGCCCGCCGGTGTCGAGGTGCACAACCCGGACCTGGTCCTCGCCACGCTGAACGGCAAGGGCAAGCTGGAGATGGAGCTGACCGTCGAGCGCGGCCGCGGCTACGTCTCCGCCGTGCAGAACAAGCAGGTGGGCCAGGAGATCGGCCGCATCCCGGTCGACTCCATCTACTCGCCCGTCCTCAAGGTCACCTACAAGGTCGAGGCGACCCGTGTCGAGCAGCGCACCGACTTCGACAAGCTGATCGTCGACGTCGAGACCAAGCAGGCCATGCGCCCGCGTGACGCCATGGCGTCTGCCGGCAAGACCCTGGTCGAGCTGTTCGGTCTGGCCCGCGAGCTCAACGTCGACGCCGAGGGCATCGACATGGGCCCGTCCCCGACCGACGCCGCGCTCGCCGCCGACCTGGCGCTGCCGATCGAGGAGCTGGAGCTCACCGTTCGGTCGTACAACTGCCTCAAGCGCGAGGGCATCCACTCGGTGGGCGAGCTGGTGGCCCGCTCCGAGGCGGACCTGCTCGACATCCGCAACTTCGGTGCGAAGTCGATCGACGAGGTCAAGGCGAAGCTGGCCGGTATGGGCCTGGCGCTGAAGGACTCGCCTCCCGGGTTCGACCCGACGGCTGCGGCTGACGCCTTCGGCGCCGAGGACGACACGGACGCCGGGTTCGTGGAGACCGAGCAGTACTGAGACCTTCGGTGACGGGGCGGTCCTGAGCGTCTGCCCTGTCGCTGTTGTCGGGGAGCTGCGGGCCGGCTGTGGCCGGTCGCGCAGTTCCCCGCGCCCCTCCGGGGCGCGTCACCCGTAACCCCGGTACCTGATACGGCCGGGACTGCCGCCGGTGCCTGACACGGCCGGTGCAGGGACAACGTAAGGAGAAGCACCATGCCGAAGCCCACCAAGGGTCCCCGTCTGGGCGGCAGCGCCTCGCACCAGAAGGCGATGCTGGGCAACCTGGCGACCGCGCTGTTCGAGCACGGCCGCATCACGACGACCGAGTCGAAGGCCCGCCGCCTGCGTCCGGTCGCCGAGCGTCTGATCACCAAGGCGAAGAAGGGCGACCTGCACAACCGTCGCCAGGTCATGCGCACGATCCTCGACAAGAGTGTCGTCCACACCCTCTTCACCGAGATCGGCCCGCGCTACGAGAACCGTCCCGGTGGCTACACCCGCATCACCAAGATCGGCCCGCGTCGTGGCGACAACGCCCCGATGGCGGTCATCGAGCTGGTCGAGGCGCTGACGGTGCAGCAGGCCGCGGTCGGCGAGGCCGAGGCCGCGACCAAGCGCTCCGCGAAGGACGCCGCCGGTGACGAGGCCGTCGCCGACATGAAGAAGGAGTCGGCCGAGGCCGACGCCGAGGCCGAGGGCGAGTCCAAGGACGCCTGACGCCGCGCGCCTGACGCGTGAGCGGGCCCGTCCCCCAGCCGGGGGGCGGGCCCGCTCGTCATGTGCGGGTGCGAGCGGATGAGAGGATCGCCGAGTGAAGAACGACGTGGTGCGCGTACGCCTCGACCTGGCCTACGACGGACGGGACTTCTCCGGTTGGGCCAGGCAGCGGGAGGGTCAGCGCACGGTCCAGGGAGAGATCGAGGACGCGCTCCGCGTCGTGCTGCGGCGCGAGGAGACACCCGAGCTGACCGTCGCGGGACGCACGGACGCGGGCGTGCACGCGCGCGGCCAGGTCGCGCACGTGGACCTGCCGGCCGAGGTGTGGGCCGAGCAGGGTGGCCGACTGCTGCGGCGGTTGGCCGGCCGGCTCCCCATGGACGTACGCGTCCGGCGCGTCAGCGAGGCGCCCGCGCACTTCGACGCCCGCTTCTCGGCGGTCTGGCGCCGCTACGCCTACCGCGTCACCGACCATCCTGGCGGTGTCGACCCGCTGCTGCGCGGCCATGTGCTGTGGCACAACTGGCCGCTGGACCTCGACGCCATGAACGAGGCGGCGCGCGGGCTGCTGGGCGAGCACGACTTCGCCGCGTACTGCAAGAAGCGCGAGGGCGCCACGACGATCCGCACCCTCCAGCGGCTGGAGTGGGCGCGGCGCCCGGACGGGGTGCTGGAGGCGACGGTCCAGGCCGACGCGTTCTGCCACAACATGGTCCGCGCCCTGGTGGGCGCCATGCTCTTCGTCGGCGACGGCCACCGGAACCCGGAGTGGCCCGCCAAGGTCCTGGCCGCGGGCGTCCGCGACTCGGCCGTCCACGTGGTGCGCCCGCACGGGCTCACCCTGGAAGAGGTCGCCTACCCCTCCGACGACGAGCTGGAGGCCCGCAACCTCGCCTCCCGCAACAAGCGCACACTCCCGCCGCTGCCGCCCTCGCCGGGCTGCTGCTGAACAGAGCGCACCCTCAGCACTCCGGCAACCGTGCACCTCTGCTGTCCGCGCTCCCGAGCAGGTCGCTCAGAGCCTGAGCAGGTCGCTCAGCGACTCGACGGCGCGCCGCAGCGCGCGCCGGCCGGGCGGTGGCCATCGAGGAGTACGCGGTCGGAGCCGTTGGTCAAGCGGTATCGGGGGCTGGTCGGCGTTCGTCGCCGCGGTGAAGGGCGGCCGGCTCGGCCGCTGACGCGGCGCTCGTCCTGTCTGCGGCGGCCCCCGGCAGCGTCTCGCCGGGGGCCGCCCGCGTGGCCGGGGCTACGGGAGCGCCACCGGGCCGTCGTCCGGGCCGGACCGGGGCGCCGGGGACCTCGGGGCCCCGGAGGTGGCGGGCTCGCCCTCGGCCGGTTTGCCGAGGTTCTGCTTGACGGTGTCGAGGATCGTCAGCCCCTGGCTGACGAGCCCCGCTGCGACCTCGCCGAGGCCGTCGGCGCCGTTGAGGACGTTGACGTTGGCCTGGGAGAGGCCGGTCGCGGCTTCCTTGACGATCTGCGGGAGCTGGTCGATCAGCAGCTGGTCGAGGGCGACCCGGTCGTGGGAGGCGGCGGCCTCGGCCTGGATCTTCATGCGTTCCGCCTCGGCGAGGGCGACGACCTTGATGCGTTCGGCCTCGGCCTCGGCGGGCTTGACGACCTCGGCGACCAGTTCCTGCTGCCGCAACTGTGCGGCGCGCTCGGCCAGTTCCGTCTGTGCGGCGAGGACCTCCTGCTGGGCGTGCGCCTGGGCGAGCGGGCCCGCCTGCGCCGACTGGGCCTGTGCGCGGTCGACCTCGGCCTTGTACTCGGCCTCGACGATGGCGGTCTGGCGTTCGTACTCGGCCTGGTTGCGGGCGGCTTCCTGCTGGGCCTCGACGGACGCCTGGGTGGCCTGCGCCTCGGCGATCTTGGCCTGGCGCTGGATGGCTGCCTTGTGCGGGGCTGACATGGCCTCGATGTAGCCGGTGTCGCCGTCGTCGATGGACTGGATCTGGAAGGAGTCGACGATCAGGCCGATCTTGCCCATCTCCGTCTTGGAGGTCTCCAGCACCTCGGTGGCCAGCTTCTGCCGCTCGGTGACGATCTCCTCGACCGTCATGGAGCCGATGATGGACCGCAGGTGGCCGGAGAAGATGCGGCCCGTCAGCACCGACATCTGCTCCTGTTCGGAGAGGAAGCGCTGTCCTGCGTTGACGATGGACTCGTTGTCGTTGCCGACCTTGAACGCGATGACGGCGCGGACGGTCAGCACGATGCCCTGCTTGGTCACGCACGTCTCGGCGACCTCGGACTCGCTCATCGCCAGCGTGAGGAACCGCACCTTGCGGAAGACCGGCAGGACGAACGTGCCGTGGCCGGTGACGACGCGGAACGGTGCCCCCTTGAGGCCGCGTCGGCCACCCGAGATCAGCATGGCCTCGTCCGGCGAGGGGACGCGGTATCCGAACATGTTTCATCCTCTCCTCGACCGCGCCGGGGCGCGGGGCGGTTCATGGCTCCAGTGGGTCGCGCCACGCGCTGACGTCGACCTGGCGGGTGCCGCGCGACTCGATCACCAGGACGGTCGTGCCGGTGGGCAGCGGCTCGGGCGACCAGGCCAGGAACGTCTCGGACCCGCCCCTGACGCTCACCAGCACCTCGCCGGGGCCCGCCGCGCCCCTGGTGCCGATGACGAGCACGCCGAAGCAGCCGATGACGGCCTCGTCGGACTGCACCGATTCCCCCTTCGGGCCCGCGGGGGCCACCCGTCCTTCGGGCCCGCGGGGGCCACCAGTCCCTCGGGCCCGGCGGGCCCACCAGTCCTTCGGGTCAGTCGGGCTCGGGAGCCTGCGCGGCGTCCGAGGACTGGCTGCGGCCGCGCTCCAGGATGCGCGCGTAGGCGTAGTTGGAGCCGTCGAGGGCGGCCTGCTGGGCCTCCTTGTCGCCGGCGCCCGACGCCTTCCCGTTGGTGCGTCCTGCGATGGTGAAGTAGGCGTAGCGGCCCAGGGAGTTGGCCGTGGTGCGGCAGGTGACGGTACGGCAGAAGTCGGGAACGCCGCCGCCGGGCAGCGCCACGAGGTTGGGCTGGTAGTCCTTCTTGACCTGCGCGGCCGTTTTGGTGTCCGCGAAGACCGCGATGCCGACCGTGACGGCGAGCCCGTCGTGGGTGTAGGTGGCCCGGTAGAGGGTGTCGCACTTGTTGCGGGTCAGCACGGGGCCCAGGCCCGAGTGCGCCGCGTCGGCGCAGTTCTCGCTGGTGGAGGTCTTGGCCAGCTCGTAGGGGTGGCCGTTGACGGTCACCTTCTTGTTCGGGTAGAGCGTGTCGGCGGACAGCGGCGCCTTGTCCCGCTTGGCGTCGGAGATGAAGTCCTTGGGCGGCGGTGGGGGCGGCGGCTCGTTCTTGAAGGTGGGCTCGGGCTCCTTGTCGTCGCTCGGGATGCTCGACGAGGGGGGCAGTGAGTCCGACGGCTTGTCGGAGGCGCCCTGCGAGCCGCCTTCGTTGACGACGGCCACCGCGACGATGCCCGCGACGGCGGCGGTCGCCAGCGCGCCGCCGCCCGCCAGCAGCCAGCGGCGTCGCCGGGTGCGCCGGCGTTCTGCCTCGTCGGCGAGTTCCGCCCAGTCGGGTGTCGGTGTGGAGCCGCCGGCGTTCCAGCCGGGGCCGCCGGGACCGCCGGGTCCGCCCCCCTGGGACCCCCACTGGGGTCCCCCCTGCCCAAAGCTCATGTCCGCATCTTATGGCGCCGCGCCTGTTGCCCGATATTCGCTTGGTGTGGGCGTCGTCAGACCGTGACAATCGCCGCATGGGACATGTCGAGGCCGCGCACCTTGCCTTCTATCTGCCCGACGGCAGGGCGTTGTTCGACGACGCGTCGCTGCGCGTGGGTGAGGGTGCCTCGGTGGCGCTGGTGGGGGCGAACGGGGCGGGTAAGACGACGCTGTTGCGGCTGATCGCGGGCGAGCTGAAGCCGGACGCGGGGACGGTCACCGTCAGCGGCGGGCTCGGCGTGATGCCGCAGTTCGTGGGGAGCGTGCGGGATGAGTCGAGTGTCCGGGACCTGCTCGTCTCGGTGGCGCATCCGCGGATCCGTACGGCGGCCAAGGCGGTGGACGAGGCGGAGTACGCGGTGATGACCGTCGACGACGAGGCGGCGCAGCTGCGGTACGCGCAGGCCCTCGCCGACTGGGCCGAGGTGCGCGGCTACGAGGCCGAGACGCTGTGGGACATGTGCACCGTCGCCGCGCTGGGCGTGCCGTACGAGAAGGCGCAGTGGCGCCAGGTGCGCACACTCTCGGGCGGTGAGCAGAAGAGGCTGGTGCTGGAGTCGCTGCTGCGCGGCACGGATGAGGTGCTGCTGCTGGACGAGCCGGACAACTATCTCGACGTCCCCGGCAAGCGCTGGCTGGAGGAGCGGCTGCGCGAGACGAAGAAGACGGTGCTGTTCATCTCCCATGACCGGGAGCTGCTGGCGCGCGCCGCCGACCGTGTGGTGGCGGTCGAGCCGGGTGCGGCGGGCAGCGACGTGTGGGTGCACGGCGGTGGCTTCGCGACGTTCCACGCGGCGCGCAAGGAGCGGTTCGCGCGGTTCGAGGAGCTGCGGCGGCGCTGGGACGAGGAGCACGCCAAGCTCAGGCGGCTGGTCACCATGTACAAGCAGAAGGCCGCCTTCAACTCGGACATGGCCTCCAGGTTGCAGGCGGCCCGCACGCGGTTGCAGAAGTTCGAGGAGGCGGGGCCGCCGCTGGAGCCGCCGCGCGAGCAGGACATCCGCATGCGGCTGCGCGGCGGCAGGACGGGCGTGCGGGCGATCACCTGTGCGGGCCTGGAGCTGACGGGGCTGATGCGCCCCTTCGACCTGGAGGTCTTCTACGGGGAGCGGGTCGGCGTGCTCGGCTCGAACGGCTCGGGCAAGTCGCACTTCCTGCGGCTGCTGGCGGGCGGGGAGGTCGGCCACACGGGCAACTGGAAGCTGGGCGCCCGTGTCGTCCCGGGCCACTTCGCCCAGACCCACTCCCATCCGGAACTGGCGGACCGCACCCTCCTGGACATTCTGTGGAAGGAGCACGCCCACGACCGCGGCGCGGCGATGTCCGCGCTGCGCCGCTACGAGCTGACCCGGCAGGCGGAGCTGACCTTCGGGCGCCTCTCCGGCGGCCAGCAGGCCCGCTTCCAGATCCTGCTGCTGGAGCTGGCCGGCGCCACGGCGCTGCTTTTGGACGAGCCGACGGACAACCTGGACCTGGAGTCCGCCGAGGCACTCCAGGAGGGGCTGGAAACGTTCGAGGGTACCGTCCTGGCGGTCACCCACGACCGCTGGTTCGCCCGCTCCTTCGACCGCTTCCTGATCTTCGGCGCGGACGGCCGGGTGCGGGAGACGCCGGATCCCGTGTGGGACGAGGGCAGGGTGGCGCGGGCGCGGTGAGGGGGGTGCCGGCAGGTGGTCGAACCGGGGTGGTTTTGACCCGTACAGGGGAGGGTCGGTATTCTGCTGGATCGTTGTGTGTATTGGCTTGCCTGTTCTCACGTGGGGGGTCTTTACACCCGGCCTACCGGTCGATGACCAGCGATCACCTGCGGATGCGTCACCGTGCGTGGTCTCGCCTGTCGTGATCTGCCTGGTTGGCCCGCTGTCAGGACCCAATCATTGAGAGAAGCGAAGGCTACGACCGTGCGTACGTACAGCCCCAAGCCCGGCGACATCCAGCGCCAGTGGCACGTGATCGACGCCCAGGACGTCGTCCTCGGCCGTCTGGCCTCCCAGGCCGCCACTCTCCTGCGCGGTAAGCACAAGCCCACCTACGCGCCCCACGTCGACACCGGTGACTTCGTCGTCATCGTCAACGCCGACAAGGTGCACCTGTCGGGCAACAAGCGGACCCAGAAGATGGCCTACCGGCACTCCGGTTACCCGGGTGGTCTGCGCTCCGTCCGCTACGACGAGCTGCTGGACAAGAACCCGGAGAAGGCGGTGGAGAAGGCCGTCAAGGGCATGCTCCCCAAGAACGCTCTGGGCCGTCAGATGCTCTCGAAGCTGAAGGTCTACGCGGGCGAGCAGCACCCCCACGGTGCGCAGCAGCCCGTGCCGTTCGAGATCAGCCAGGTCGCGCAGTAAGTCCGGCCACCCCCTAAGACTGAAGAAAAGCTGAGGAGAATCGTGGCCGAGACCACCGCCGAGACCCCCGTCGAGGGCGTCGAGGAGTACACGACCGAGACCCCTGAGGCCCCGCAGGAGTACACCTCCGAGTCCATGGCCTCCCGGTTCGGCGACCCGCAGCCGGCCGCCGGCACCGGCCGCCGGAAGAACGCCATCGCCCGTGTCCGCATCATCCCGGGCTCGGGCCAGTGGAAGATCAACGGTCGCACCCTGGAGGGGTACTTCCCCAACAAGGTGCACCAGCAGGAAGTCAACGAGCCCTTCAAGGTTCTGGAGCTCGACGACCGCTACGACGTCGTCGCCCGCATCTCCGGCGGCGGCATCTCGGGTCAGGCCGGCGCCCTGCGCCTGGGCGTGGCCCGCGCGCTGAACGAGGCGGACGCGGACAACAACCGCGGCCCGCTGAAGAAGGCCGGGTTCCTCACGCGTGACGCCCGTGCGGTCGAGCGCAAGAAGGCCGGTCTCAAGAAGGCCCGCAAGGGCACGCAGTACAGCAAGCGCTGAGGCAGCGCTCGCTGGAGCTGGAGCGTTTCCGGATGCCCCGTCGGCACCCCACACCGGTGCCGACGGGGCATCCGTCGTATCGGGTGCCATCAGGGCATCCGTTCTCTCGCCGGGGTCGGGACCGGCATCCCCTCATCGGGGGCGTGCGGGCGCACGGACGGGCGTGTGCGCGTTCGGGCATCCGGGCCGCCCTGCGGGCCCCCGTGGCGGTGCCCGCGCCGTCACGCTGACAACGGGGCGTATATCTGGTGTGCCGGGCTTCCCACGCCCGCCCGGTGAACGCCCGGAGAACTCGGAGGAACGACAGTGGCACGACTCTTCGGAACCGACGGTGTACGCGGTGTCGCGAACGCGGGGCTGACGGCCGAGCTGGCGCTCGGGCTGTCCGTCGCGGCGGCCCACGTGCTGACCGAGGCGAAGGCGGGGGCGAGCGCCGAGGCGGCGCGGGACACCACCCGTCCGGTGGCCGTCGTCGGACGGGATCCGCGTGCCTCGGGCGAGTTCCTGGAGGCCGCCGTCGTGGCCGGGCTGGCCAGCGCGGGGGTGGACGTGCTGCGCGTCGGCGTGCTGCCCACCCCGGCCGTCGCCTATCTGACCGGTTCCCTCGGCGCCGACCTGGGCGTGATGCTCTCGGCCAGCCACAATCCGATGCCCGACAACGGCATCAAGTTCTTCGCCCGCGGCGGCCACAAGCTGGCCGACGAGCTGGAGGACCGCATCGAGGCCCTCTACCGCGAGCACGCGGGCGGCCAGGCGTGGGAGCGTCCTCTCGGTGCGGGCGTCGGCCGGGTCAGGGACTACGACGAGGGTTTCGACAACTACGTCGCCCACCTCGTCGGTGTGCTGCCCAACCGGCTGGACGGGCTGAAGGTCGTCATCGACGGGGCGCACGGCGCCGCGGCGCGGGTGTCCCCCGAGGCGTTCGCGCGGGCCGGAGCCGACGTGGTGACCATCGGCACCGACCCCGACGGGCTCAACATCAACGACGATTGCGGCTCCACCCACCTCGACGGGCTGCGCGACGCGGTCGTGCGCAGCGGCGCCGACCTCGGGGTGGCGCACGACGGCGACGCGGACCGCTGTCTGGCCGTCGACGCCGAGGGGCACGAGGTGGACGGGGACCAGATCCTCGCGGTGCTGGCTTTGGCCATGAAGGAGGCCGGGCAGCTGCGCAAGGACACCGTCGTGGCCACGGTGATGTCCAACCTCGGCTTCAAGCTGGCCATGGAGCGCGAGGGCATCGAGCTGGCCCGCACGGCGGTGGGCGACCGCTACGTGCTGGAGGAGATGAAGCACGGCGGGTTCTCGCTGGGCGGCGAGCAGTCCGGGCACGTGATCGTCCTCGACCACGCGACCACGGGTGACGGCACGCTCACCGGGCTCATGCTGGCCGCCCGCGTGGCGGCGACGGGCCGCTCGCTCGCCGAGCTGGCCGGGGTCATGGAGCGGCTGCCGCAGGTGCTGGTGAACGTGTCCGACGTGGACAAGTCGCGGGTCGAGTCCGCCTCCGAGCTGGTGTCCTCCGTCGCCGAGGCGGAGCGGGAGCTGGGGGAGACCGGGCGGGTGCTGCTGCGCCCCTCGGGGACCGAACCGCTGGTGCGGGTGATGGTGGAGGCCGCCGACATCGAGCACGCGCGGGCGGTGGCCGGGCGGCTCGCCGACGTGGTCAAGCGCGCGCTGGGCTGAGGCCCCGGGGAAGACCGCGGGGCGCGGCCCTCACAGCTTGCGCAGGGACAGCCTCTCCACCGTGTGGTCGGGGCCCTTGTGCAGCTGGAGGGTCGCTCGGCCGCGGGTGGGGGCTATGTTCTCGCGGAGGTTGGGTTCGTTGACGGTGCGCCAGGTGGTGCGGGCGTAGTCGAGGGCCTCTTCCTCGCTGACGCCGGTGTAGGTGTGGAAGTACGAGCGCGGGTTCTGGAAGGCCGTCTGGCGCAGCTCGCGGAAGCGGTGCAGGTACCACCGCTCGATGTCCGCGGTGCGCGCGTCCACGTACACGGAGAAGTCGAAGTAGTCGGCGACGGCCACCCGGGTGCGGTGGTCCTTGCCGGGCAGCGCGGGTTGGAGGACGTTGAGGCCCTCGACGATCAGGATGTCGGGGCGGCGCACGGTCAGGTGCTCGCCGGGGACGATGTCGTAGACCAGGTGGGAGTAGACGGGGGCCGTCACCTCGGGTTTGCCGGCCTTGACGTCGGCCACGAAGCGGGTGAGGGCGCGGCGGTCGTAGGACTCGGGGAAGCCCTTGCGGGACATCAGGCCGCGTCGTTCCAGTTCGGCCTTGGGCAGCAGGAAGCCGTCCGTGGTCACGCGTTCGACGCGCGGCGCTTCCGGTCGCGGGTGCCCCTCGGCCTCGGGCTGGGGGCGGGCGAGCAGCGCTTGCAGGAGCCGCGAGACGGTGGACTTGCCGACGGCGACGCTGCCGGCGACCCCGATGACGAAGGGGGTGCCGCGCTGCGGCGGGCTGCCGGGGGAGCGGGGGTCGGTGAGGAAGGTGTTGAGCGCTTCGCGCAGCCCGTGCGTGGCCTCGACGTACAGGTGCAGCAGCCGGGCCAGCGGCAGGTAGATGTCCCGCACCTCGTCGAGGTCGATGACGTCGCCGAGTCCGCGCAGGGCCTCGACCTCGGCGGCGGTCAGCGGGAGGGGGGTGCGCTCGCGCAGGGCGCTCCAGTCCGCGCGGCTGAGGTCGACGTACGGCTTCGTGGACACGTCCGCCATTCTGCGGGGTCGCCGCCGGGTGCTCACCCGCGGGGCGGCCCGGCCGAAGACGGCGGCCGCGCGCGTGCCTGACCTGCCCGGATGGCAGCGCGATCGGATGAGAGGCCCGCAGAAGGTGTACGTGGGGTGGAATTGCCGCTATGTTCCGCTCATGTCACGCCCCCTGAGTCGCATACGTCGCCCCCGCATCCGGCGCGCCGCCCGCACCGACCAGCTGTCCGGCTTCGCCGGGCACGTCTACAGCGACCTCGCCGACGGCCTGCCCGACGAGGACCTGACGGAGGACCTGACCGACTCGCTGGAGCTGTACGTGATGGGCAGCAAACCGCGCTGCGAGGAGTCGGAGTATCTGGAGCTGATGGAGGACGCCATAGAGCGCATGGCCCGCGCCCAGTGACCGCGTCCCGCGCGGGGGCCTGAGCCGCGGGTGGGTGCCGCGGCGTCCGGGCGCGCTGCGCGTACCCTCGCCCCGACGGCGGTGTGCCGTGGCACGGGCCTCCTGAACGAGGCGACGAGGCGACGAGGCGACGAGGCGCGGGAGTGAGGCAGCGGTGATCATCGGGGTGGGAATCGACGTCGCGGAGATCGACCGCTTCGCCGCCGCGCTGGAGCGCACCCCCACCATGGCGGACCGGCTCTTCGTCGGGCGCGAGCTGTGGCTGCCCAGCGGTCAGCGGCGCGGTACGGCCTCGCTGGCCGCCAGGTTCGCCGCCAAGGAGGCGTTGGCCAAGGCGCTGGGGGCGCCCGGCGGATTGCGGTGGACGGACGCCGAAGTGTGCGCCGCCGCGACGGGGCAGCCGTATCTGCGGGTGTGCGGAACGGTCGCCGAGCGCGCCGCCGAGCTGGGCGTCAGCAGCTGGCACGTGTCCCTCTCGCACGACGCGGGGGTCGCCTCGGCCGTCGTCGTCGCCGAGGGCGACCCGGCCGCGGCCCGTCCTCGGCGCGACCAGGGCCCTGGGAACGCGGCCGGTTGAGGCAGAGGTCACACTGGGGGCATGAGGACTGGTTACGGCGTGGAGACCGTGCGCGCCGCCGAGCGGGAGCTGATGGCGGCGCTGCCCGACGGGGCGCTGATGCGGCGGGCCGCGGCCGGTCTCGCCGCGGCGTGCGCGGGGCTGCTGGGGCGGGTCTACGGCGCACGCGTGGTGCTCCTGGTGGGCAGCGGCGACAACGGCGGTGACGCCCTGTACGCGGGCGCCAGGCTGGCGCGGCGGGGCGCCGGAGTGACTGCCGTACTGCTGTCGCCCGAGCGCGCGCACGAGGGTGGGCTGGCGGCGTTGCGGGCCGCCTCGGGGCGCACGGTGGTGGCACCGGGCGCGGTGGTCGAGGGCACCGCCGCACCGCTCGTCGCCCTCCTCGCCCGGGCCGACCTGGTGGTCGACGGCATCGTCGGCATCGGCGGCAGGGGAGGACTGCGGCCCGCGGCCGTGGAGCTGGCCGACGCGGTACGGGAGGCCGGGGTGCCCCTCGTCGCGGTCGACCTGCCCAGCGGGGTGGACGCCGACACCGGCGAGGTCGCCGGCGCGGCCGTGGACGCCGCCGCCACGGTCACCTTCGGCGCGTACAAGCCGGGACTGCTCGTCGACCCGGCGCGGGAGCGCGCCGGTGCCGTCCGGCTGATCGACATCGGCCTCGGCCCCCACCTGCCTCCCGTCGCGGACGTCGAGGCGCTCCAGCACGCGGACGTGGCCGCGCTGCTGCCGCACCCCACGGCGGAGACCGACAAGTACCGGCGCGGCGTCGTGGGTGTCGTCGCCGGCTCGGCGCGCTACCCGGGCGCCGCCGTACTGGCCGTCGCGGGCGCCCTGCGCAGCGGCGCCGGAGCCGTGCGCTACGTGGGGCCCGGCCAGGACGCGGTCCTCGCGCGCTTCCCCGAGACGCTGGTCTCCGAGGGGCCGCCGCAGCACGCGGGCCGCGTCCAGGCGTGGGCGATCGGCCCGGGCCTGGGCGACGAACCGGCCTCGCGGCGCGCCGTCGAAGAGGTGCTCGCCCACGACGTGCCCGTCCTCGTGGACGCGGACGGGCTGCGGCTGATGGACGTGGAGACCGTCCGCGCCCGCACGGCGCCCACGCTGCTGACCCCGCACGCGGGCGAGGCCTCCGCGCTGCTGGGCGTCGCACGCGAGCAGGTCGAGGCCGGACGGCTGGCAGCCGCGCGGGACCTGGCGGCGCACACGGGCGCGACCGTGCTGCTCAAGGGCTCCACGACGCTGATCGCCGCGCCCCCCGACGGCTCCACGGGCCAGGCGCCCCCCGTCCGGGTGAACGCCACGGGGACGAGCCGGCTGGCCACCGCGGGCAGCGGCGACGTGCTGACCGGCCTCGCGGGGGGCCTGCTGGCCACCGGGCTGACCGCCCGCGACGCGGCGTCCGTCGCCGCCTACGTGCACGGCCTCGCCGGCCGCCTCGCCCCCGACCCGCCCTCCGCCACGGACGTCGCCGACGCGCTGCCGCCCGCGTGGCAGGACGTCCTGCGGGCGGGATAGCGCCGGCCCGCGCCCCCGGCTGCGCCGGCCTACTCGGGTGAGGCCGCCTGCTCGGGTATGTGTCCGAGCTTGCGCCGCAGCGGCTTGCCGAACCAGTGGTCGGCGTACGGGGAGTCGTTGAACGGCTCGATCTCCTCGTACCCCAGCCGCGCGTACAGCCGCCTGGCCTCCGTGAGGTCGCGCCGGGTGTCCAGCCGTACCGCCCGTGCGCCCATGCCGAGCGCCGCGTTCTCGGCGGCGGCGACCAGCAGGGCGCCCAGGCCGCCGCGGCGGGTGTGCGGGGCCACCCAGAAGCGGCGTATCTCCGCGGTGTGCTCCGAGACCAGGGCCACGGCTATGCACCCGGCGACGGTGCCGTCCTTGTCCGCGCGGGCCAGCAGGAACCGTCCGCGCGGCGGAACCAGGTCGTCGACGGGGTGCTCCGCGACGGCCGAGTCGACCTCAGGACCGGTCGCGGGGCGCCCGTAGTAGCGGCTCGCCATCTCGGTGGTGTAGGTCACGAGCGCTTCGACGGCGTCCGGACTGGTAACGGATTCGGGTCCGATCGTCCATGTCACGCCCACCATTGTCGGCGGGCGGTCAACGGCTCCGGCGTCCTGTGGCCGGGGGAGCCGGCGGGACGGGAACGGCGGGCGGACCTGCGACACTGAAGCGGTGAACGACGTCCGACAGGCCCACGAGCACGCGCGCGCCTCCGCTCCCTCCGGCGCGGGTGCCGCCGTCGCGGCCGGGACGCCGCACGTCGCCTCCGCGCGGGGCACGACCTGGCAGGAGGAGCCCGGGGACGCGCAGGAGGGGGCCCGGGTGCGGGCGCGGGCCGAGATCGACCTGGCGGCTGTCCGGGACAACGTGCGCACGCTGCGCGGGTACGCGCCGCACGCCGAGCTGATGGCGGTCGTCAAAGCGGACGGGTACGGGCACGGTGCGCAGGCCTGCGCGCGGGCCGCGCGCCAGGCGGGAGCCACCTGGATCGGCACCGCCACCCCCCAGGAGGCCTTCGCGCTGCGGGACGCCGGTGACCGTGGCCGCCTCATGTGCTGGCTGTGGACCCCCGGCGGGCCCTGGCAGGAGGCCCTCAGCCGGGACATCGACGTCTCCGCGAGCGGCACCTGGGCGCTCACCGAGATCGTCGCCGCCGCCCGCGCGAGCGGACGCACGGCCCGCGTGCACCTGAAAGCCGACACCGGCCTGGGGCGCGGCGGCTGCCAGCCCGCCGACTGGCCCCAACTGGTGGCGGCGGCCCGGGCGGCCGAGGCGGAGGGCGCCGTGAAGGTGACGGGCATCTGGTCGCACTTCGCCTGTGCCGACGAACCGGGTCACCCCGCCAACGCCGCGCAGCTCGCCGCCTTCCACACGGCGCTGTCCGTCGCGGAGCGGGCCGGGCTCGACCCTGAGGTGCGCCACCACGCGAACTCGCCGGCGACGCTCACGCTCCCCTCCTCGCACTTCGACCTGGTGCGCCCCGGTGTCTCCGTCTACGGCCTCTCGCCGTCCCCCGAGGTCGGCACCGCCGAGTCCCTCGGTCTGCGTCCGGCCATGACGCTCAGCGCCTCGCTCGCGCTCGTCAAGCGGGTGCCGGGCGGACACGGCATCAGTTACGGGCACACCTACACCACAGCGGGCGAGACGACGCTGGGCCTCGTCCCGCTCGGTTACGGCGACGGCCTTCCCCGGCACGCCTCCGGCGGCGGACCCGTACTGGTGGCGGGCGCGTGGCGCACGGTGACCGGGCGCCTCGCCATGGACCAGTTCGTCGTCGACCTGGGCGGTGACTCCGCCTCGGCGGGCGACCGCGCCGTCCTCTTCGGCCCCGGCGACCAGGGCGAGCCGACGGCGGAGGACTGGGCGCGCGCTGCGGGCACCATCTCCTACGAGATCGTCACCCGGATCAGCGCCCGCGTGCCGCGGGTATACGCCAACCAGGACGTGTGAGCAGGGCGGGTCACCACCCTGGGTGACCGGGGCGTACGCGCACGGACGAGAGACGGGGCGGTCATGGGCGAGGACGGCGGGGCGCGGTCGGCGGTGCACGCGGCCGACGCGACGGGGGCCGTGGCCGCGGCCCGGCAGGCGTGGCGCACGGCGGAAGCCGCCGCGTCGGGTGCGCGCCCGCACCCCGGCGCGCCGCCCGTACCACCGGCAACAGGGGGCACGGGCCGGCCGCGCGGGGTGGGGCTGGCCGGCGCCGCCCTCGGGATCGCGGCCGCCGGTGTCGCCCTCGAACGCCTCACCGTGCACCGCGCCGTCCGCCGCAGGGCACGGCTCGCGCTCGACGCCGCCGCCCCCTACGGCTCGCTGCGCGGCACCCCGGGCAGCGTCAGCGCCGAGGACGGCACGGAGCTGTACTACGAGACGGACGAGCCGGATGCTTCTCCGCAGGACCAGGACCAGGACCAGGACCAGGACCAGGACCAGGACCAGGACCAGGACCCGCCGCCCGGGCCCTCGCCGGATCCGCCGCCGGTGACCGTGGTCTTCTCGCACGGCTACTGCCTGGGCCAGGACGTGTGGCACTTCCAGCGGGCCGCGCTGCGCGGGAAGGTGCGGTGCGTCTACTGGGACCAGCGCAGCCACGGGCGTTCGGCGCGCGCGCCGGTGGGGGAGCGGGTCTCCATCGATCTGCTGGGGCGCGACCTGAAGGCCGTCCTCGACGCCGCCGCGCCGGAGGGGCCCCTGGTGCTGGTCGGGCACTCGATGGGCGGGATGACGTTGATGGCGCTCGCCGAGCAGTACCCGCGCTTCGTCGCCGAGCGGGTCGCGGGCGTCGCGCTCCTGGGCACCAGCGCCGGCGGCCTCGCCGAGGTGACCTACGGGCTCCCCGCGGCCGGAGCGCGCGCGGTCAGACGGGTGGTGCCCGGGGTGCTGCGGGCGCTGGCGGCGCGTTCCGAGCTGGTGGAGCGGGGGCGCCGGGCGAGCGCGGACCTGTTCGCCGGGCTGGTGAAGCGGTACTCCTTCGGCAGCCCCAGGGAGGTCGACGCGGGCGTGGCCAGGTTCGCGGAGCGGCTGATCGAGTCGGTGCCGGTGGACGTGGTCGCGGACTTCTACCCCGCCTTCGCCGAGCACGAGAAGACGGCGGCGCTGGCGGCCTTCGGCACGGCGTCGGGCCCGCAGACGCTGGTGATGGCCGGGGACCGCGATCTGATGACCCCGAGTGAGCACAGCGAACGCATCGCGGCGGCTCTGCCGCGCGCCGCTTTCGTGCTCCTGGAGGCGACGGGGCACCTGCTCATGCTGGAGCGCCCCGAGGAGGTCAACGGCCACCTGGCCCGGTTGCTGGCGCGTACCATCCGGACGCATGGAAGCACCGCACCACCAGCATCCCGCCCCGGCCCCGCAGGCCCCGCACGGCGACGACCGCGCCCCTGAGACCCCCGCGCACGGCGGTACGCGGCAGGAGGTCACCGTCACCGTGCCGACCGCGGAGGGCATGCGCGCCCTCGGCGTACGTCTCGCGGGGCTGCTGCGCGCCGGCGACCTCGTCATGCTCACGGGTGAACTCGGCGCGGGCAAGACGACGTTGACCCGGGGCTTGGGCGAGGGCCTGGGGGTGCGCGGCGCCGTGACGTCGCCCACGTTCGTCATCGCCCGCGTCCACCCGTCGCTGACGGACGGGCCGCCCCTCGTCCACGTCGACGCCTACCGGCTCGGCGGCGGGCTGGAGGAGATGGAGGACCTGGACCTCGACGTCTCGCTGCCCGAGTCGGTGGTCGTCGTCGAGTGGGGCGAGGGCAAGGTCGAGGAGCTGACCGAGGACCGGCTGCGGGTCCTCATCTCCCGCACGATCGGAGCTGAGGCAGGGGCCGCCGAGGACGCGAGGGCGGCTGCCGGGGACGAGGCAGGGGCCGCCGAGGACGTGCGGACCGTCACGCTCGTCGGGGTGGGGGAGCGCTGGGCCGGGGAGGACCTGGCGTCCTCGGTCTGAGCGGGCCGCCTATCCCGACAGGGTGTCGGCAAGATGTTGCGCGGTCGGTACAGGGCATGGTCCCATGGGAGGTGAGAGCACGGTTAGGTATGCCTAAGTGCCACCGTGCTGATGCCCCTGGAGGAGCCATGACCGCACAGAATCCCGGGCACCAGCCGGAGCGGGACGACGCGGTGCCCGCCGAAGCGACCGCGCCGGTGCCCGGCACTCCGCCCATGAGCGAGCTGCTCGCGTCCTGCGCCGCGGCGGCCGCCGTCTCCAGCCCCCCGCCGCAGGCCGCTTCCGGCGGCGAAGCCGAGGCGGCCGCCCCGCACCGGAGCTGACGCCCGGAGCTGTCACCTGGAGCTGCCACCGGGCCCGGAGGGCGTCGGCACGTCGGCTCGGGTCAGCGCACCACGACGGTCAGCGCACCGCGACGGTCAGCTCACCACGACGACGGTCAGCTCACCACGACGACGCGGGTGCCGATGGGCGCGTGCAGCCACAGCGCCTCGCCGTCCGCGCGCTTCTCGCGGATGCCGCCCGTCTTGCGCGAGGTGTCAGGGTCGGGGGTGGAACCGTCGAGCGCGGCGCTGAAGCCGATGGTGACGCCGTCGACACTGGCGAACCTGACGACGTTCTCCACGGGCACCCCGTCGGAGCCCTTCACATGCGAGGAACGCGAGGTCACCTCGTAGGTGCCCGGCCGCGGGCTGACCGAGCTGGGCGCCACCTCGAAGGTGCGGGTGGCCTTGCCGTCCTTGCCGACCAGCCACACCCGCTGCCGTTCCAGCGCGTAGACGACGCGCAGACCCTCGCCGGAACGGGGCGGCAGCGCCGTCTCCTTCTTGGAGGGGGCGTGGCCCTTCGCGTCGTCGCCGCCGTCGTCACCGGGGGACGGCTTGGCCGTCTTCGCGGCGGACGGCCTCTCGGCGCGGTCCTGGGCGGCCGAGGCCTGGTAGGCGAAGAACCCGATCACGGCCAGGGCCGCTGCGGTCAGCCCGGCCACGACCACTCCCGCGCTGCCGCCGCTGCTGCGTGCCACCGTGTGCCGCCACCTCTCCTGTCGGCTCCCCGGGGAGCCGTCCGCCGTCTCCGCTCGACGGTAGCAGCAGGCGCGGCACGCCCCGCTGGTCGCGCGGCTGGTGACCACGAGGGTGGCCACGAGGTGGCCCGGGCGGGAACTTTGAGTAACGGCCGCGCCTGTGTTCGCATGTGCCGATGACCCCCCACGGTTCATCGGCACACTCCACAACCCCCATACCGAAAATCCCCGATCCGCTCGGGGACCCCGCGGCCGCCGCACGCCCGGCCAACCCGTACGAGGAACTCGCCGCCCTCGCGGACGACCCGCCCCCCGGCGCCCCCGGCCCGTCCCACGACGGCGCCTACGGCCGCCCCCACGACGCGCCGTACGACCGCGACGTACCCTACGGTCGCGACGCGCCGTACGGCCGCGCGGACGAGGGCGGGCTGAGCGGACTCGGCTTCGGCGTGCGCTCGGATTACGACGAGCCCGCCGAGCCCGCCTACGAGGACCGGATGCCGCACCTGCGCGCGGTGCGGCGGCGCCGCCGCTCCCGGCTGACGCGGACCGTGAAGGTCGTCATCGCCTGCTGCACGCTGCTGGCCTTCCTGGCGGTCGGCGACCGCTGGGCCGCGCTCTACGCCGAGGGCAAGGCGGCGGAGAAGGTGCAGGACTCGCTGCACCTGCACGCGAGGCCCGAGGTCCACATCAACGGCTTCCCCTTCCTGACCCAGGTGGCGCGCGGCCGCCTCGACCACGTCGAAGCCGCGATCCCCGACGTTCCCGCGGGCCGGGTCTCCGTCGCCCAGGTCAGCGGCGACGTGCGGGACGTGAAGATCGTCGGCGACGCCCCGTCGTCCGTCCGCGGCGCGGTCCTGGGCCGGATGAAGGGCGACGTGCTGCTCGACTTCGACGACCTCGACCGCGAACTGGGCACCTCGCAGGTGGCGTTCACCGCGGGCGGCGCGCACACCGTGCGGGCCGCGGGCGAGCTGCCCGTCGCCGGAGCCGTGGTCAAGGTCCGCGCCCGCGCCCAGCTCCAGCGCACCGGCGACCACGGGGTGGGCACCACCGTGGACGAGATGCGGCTGGTCGTCCCCGGCCTGTTCAGCTTCACGCCGGGCACCGGAAAGGACGCGGGCCTGCGGCTGTCCCGTCCGCTGGCCGAACGCATCCAGCACGACGCCGCCAAGGCGCGCGCGCTGTTCGGCGTGCGCTCGATCGCGCAGCGGTTCGGGCTCACCCCCGAGCGGGCCGAGCGGGTCCGGCACAGCGAGCGCGAGCTGCACCGGGTGACGGGGGCGCCCAGGTTCGTGGACAAGGTGATGCGGCTCAACATGCTCGACGTCGTCGTCGCGCACCCCCAGCTGCTGAGGAAGGTCGGTATCGATCCGGCGCTGGTGGAGGCGCTCAAGAAGATCGAGGAACCGAAGCTCGCGGACAAGCTGGCGCTGCACCTCACTCTGCCCGACCTGCCGGGGGACGTGCGGCTGCGCGGCGTCTCCGTCGTCAAGGAGGGCATCCGCGCCGAGCTGACGGGCTCCGACATCCCCTTCGGCAAGACGGCCGCCGGGCGGTAGCCGGCGGCCTGGGACAGGCCCTGAGACCTGTCCCGCGCCCCCTCCGGAGCGCCCGGAACGGGTGAGAAAGGGGGGAACAGGCCGGGGGTGGGGCGCGGGCGCCGTAGGCTGGTCGGGTGTTGATGCTCGCGCTGGATACCGCCACACCCGCCGTGACCGTCGCCCTCCACGACGCCGACGGCGACCGCACGCTCGCCGCCGCCCACCGGGTCGACGCCCGCCGCCACGGCGAACTGCTGCTGCCCTGCGTCGAGCGGGTGCTCCAGGAGGCGGGGCGGAAGCTGGCCGAGGTCACCGACCTCGTCGTCGGCGTGGGCCCCGGGCCCTACACCGGGCTGCGGGTCGGTCTGGTGACGGCCGAGGCGTTCGCGGCCGCGCTCGGCCAGCGGGTGCACGGCGTGTGCACGCTGGACGGCCTCGCGTACGCCTCGGGGCTGGACGAGCCCTTCGTCGTCGCGACGGACGCGCGGCGCAAGGAGGTCTACTGGGCGCGGTACGACGACGCCCGCACCCGAGTGGACGGGCCGGCGGTGGACCGCCCCGCCGAGATCGAGGAGCAGGTCGCCGAGGTGCCGTCCGTCGGGGCGGGCGCCGTGCTCTACGACTCCGTCTTCCGCGGTGTGCGCCGCGACCTGCCCACCGAGCAGTCGGCCGCGGCGCTGGCCAGGCTCGCCGCCGAGCGGCTGGCCGGCGGCGCGGAGCTGCTGCCGCCGCGCCCGCTGTACCTGCGGCGCCCCGACGCGCAGGTGCCCGCGGGCTACAAGGTGGTCACTCCGCGGTGAGCCGCGCGCAGACGGTCAGGGGCGGTGCGGTCACCGGTATCGCCCTGCGCGAGATGCGGTGGTGGGACATCGACCCCGTGCTGGCGCTGGAGCGCGAGCTCTTTCCCGAGGACGCCTGGTCGGCGGGGATGTTCTGGTCGGAGCTGGCCTCCGCGCGCGGCCCGGGCGCCACCCGGCGGTATCTGGTCGCCGAGGCGCCGGACGGCTCCCTGGTGGGTTACGGCGGCCTGGCCGCGGTGGCGGGCACCGGCGACATCCAGACCATCGGCATCCTCGCGGCCCACCGGGGCACGGGACTCGGGTCCCGGCTGCTGCGCGCCCTGCTGCGGGCCGCCACCGACTTCGCGTGCGCGGAGGTGCTGCTGGAGGTGCGCGTCGACAACGCGCCCGCGCAGCGCCTCTACGAGCGTTTCGGCTTCGCCCCCCTCGGTATCCGGCGCGGGTACTACCAGCCGGCGAACGTCGACGCGCTGGTGATGCGGCTCGCGGACCCGGAGCCGTACGCCGCCCCGCCGGAATCCGGACCGGGGGCCGCGCCGGAAACCGCACCGGGTGCTCCGGCCGACGCGCCCTCGAACCCGTCCCCGCCCCCGCCCTCGTCTCCCCACTCGCCCCCGACCACGCACCAAGGAACGAACACCCATGGCTGACGAACCGCTCGTTCTCGGCATCGAGACCTCCTGCGACGAGACAGGCGTCGGAATCGTGCGCGGCCACACGCTGCTGGCCGACGCGGTCGCCTCCAGCGTGGACACGCACGCGCGCTTCGGCGGCGTCGTCCCTGAGATCGCCAGCCGGGCGCACCTGGAGGCGATGGTTCCGACCATCCAGCGTGCGCTCGACCAGGCCGGCATCGCGGCGAGCGACCTCGACGGCGTCGCCGTCACCGCGGGCCCGGGCCTCGCGGGCGCCCTGCTGGTCGGGGTCTCGGCGGCCAAGGCGTACGCGTACGCGCTGGGCAAGCCCCTCTACGGCGTCAACCACCTGGCCTCGCACATCTGCGTCGACCAGCTCGAACACGGGGCCCTGCCCGAGCCCACGATGGCCCTGCTGGTGAGCGGCGGTCACTCCTCGCTGCTGCTCGCGCCCGACATCACCGCCGACGTGCGGCCGCTCGGCTCCACCATCGACGACGCGGCGGGCGAGGCCTTCGACAAGGTCGCCCGCGTGCTCAACCTGGGCTTCCCCGGCGGGCCCGTCATCGACAAGTACGCCAAGGAGGGCGACCCCGAGGCCATCGCCTTCCCGCGCGGTCTGACCGGGCCGCGCGACGCGCCCTACGACTTCTCCTTCTCCGGGCTCAAGACCGCCGTGGCGCGCTGGATCGAGGCCCGGCGCAACGCGGGTGAGGAGGTGCCCGTCGCCGACGTCTCCGCCTCCTTCCAGGAAGCGGTCACCGACGTGCTGACCCGCAAGGCCCTCCGCGCCTGCCGCGACGAGGGCGTCGACCACCTGATGATTGGCGGCGGCGTCGCCGCCAACTCGCGGCTGCGCGCCATGGCCGAGGAGCGCTGTGCCGCCGCCGGTATCACGCTGCGCGTGCCCCGCCCCAAGCTGTGCACCGACAACGGCGCCATGGTCGCCGCGCTCGGGGCCGAGATGGTCGCGCGCAACCGCGCCGCCTCCGCCTGGGACCTGCCCGCCGACTCCTCCCTCCCGGTGACCGAGCCGCACGTGCCCGCCCCGTCCCCGAGCCACGCGCACGACCACGACCACGACCACGTGCACGAGACGAGCAGGAAGAACCTCTACGCCTGATGCCGACGGTAGCTCTCATGTGGGAGGCCAGGGCCGCGCACGGCCACGCCCCCGCGCTGTTGGAGTGGGCCCGCTCCGCCGAGTTGGCACCGGCGCCCTCCCGCCGTGAGCACTACACGGCGCCGGGCGACCGCGTCCTCGTCCTCACCTGGTGGGAAGGCCCCTACGACGCCGACGTCCCCGAACTCCCCGATCCGCCCGGCGATCTCCTCGCCCGCCCGGTGCACCGGTGGAGGTTCGCGCAGGTGTGAACCGGGGGCCCGAGTGCGCCGGCAGCGGTGCGGCGCGCCAGTATGGAGCCGCCGACGGGAGCCGGACGGCACCGGGAGACACCGGGAAGCACCGGAAGACAGCGGGGAAGCGGGGGCGCGCATGCGGGGGCGGTGGGGCGCGCGAGCGGGCGCGGTGGTGTGGTGCGCACTCGTGGGCCTCGGAGGGCTCGGGGGGCTCGCGGGCGCGGGCGGTGCCCACGCGGCCGAGCGGCACGAGACGCCCGCCGCCTACCTGGCCGAGCAGCTGAAGAAGTCCCCCGTCTTCCTCTCCGACCAGATGCCGCGCTCCACACCGCGCTCGGCCAAGCCCGCCTTCGTGAAGGAGGCCGGGCGGACCGGGGTGCCGACCTATGTGGCGGTGGTGCCGGCGTCGGCGAGGTTCGGGGACGAGGGTCTGCTGGAGGCGGTGCACGACCGGGTGGGCCGGCGGGGTCTGTACGTGCTGCTCAGCGGAGACGGCGGCAGCCCCCGCGCGGCCGCCTTCGGCGTGGACGTGCAGGCCCGCGAGGCGGCCATGGCCACCACGTTCGAACTGCCCTACGACGCGGGGGCGCTGGACGCCTTCCGCCACTTCGTCGACGTCATACGCTCCGGCGACGCCGCCGCGCGCGCCGACAGCGGCGCTTCGCAGAGCCGGGCGGGCGAGGAGCCGGGCTCCCGCTACACCAGCCCCTCGGACCGCGACAACCAGAGCTTCCTGACCGGCCTGCTGCTGGTCGGCGTGCCGGTGGTCTGGGTCGGCGCCGGCTGGTACGTACGCCGGTGGCGCCAGGGAAAGGGCGCGAGACCGCCGCTGGTGGGGGCGGTGCTCCCCGCGGTGGTGAGCGCCGTCGTCATCGGCGTCGGAGCGCCGCTCCTGTGGGACGACACCCGCACGGACGGGGATCCGCTGCCCACCGCCGCCGACATGGCGGCCAGGACCGACAGAGTCGCCGAAGCGCTGCGCGACGACCCCGTCTACGTCGACCCCTTCGCGAGCGGGCTGCTGACCCGCGGGCAGCGCGCCGGGCTGGAAGCGCACGCCCAGCGCCTTGAGCGCCGGGGCGTGCCCGTGCGCGTGGTGGTCGTCCCCCTTAGCCCCGAGGACGAGTCGGCGGGCGACGGCGAGGTGTTCGCGCGCCGCCTCCACCAGCGGCTGGGCACGGCGGGCGACGGCGTGTACGTTGTCGCGCCCCCGTCCGAGACGGGCGGTCTCGACCTCGTCAACTACGGCGCGAAGGTCGCGAGCAGACAGCTCCACGTCAGCACGGAGCAACTGCGCTACGGGGAGGACACCGCGGCCGGGGACGGGCTGTACGGGCGGCTGTACGCGGCACTGCGCGCCGTCGGCCGCGCCCCCTCGGGCTCGTCCGAAGGCCCCTACCTCGAGCCGCCGGCCGCCCCCGACCCCGTCGAGGAGGACGCGCTGCCCGGCCTCTACTCGGGCGACTTTTCCGGTGGTGCCGTGCTGGGCGCCGTCGCGGGCCCGCTGGCCCTCGGGCTGACCGCGGGCGGGCTGGGCCTCGCGCGCCGCACGGGGCTCGGCTGGGCGGCGCCCGTCACCGGCGGCCGGGGAGCGGGGCGCACCGGCACGGCGAACCGCTCGGGCCCCGGCGGCCCCGGCACGCGCGCGCCCGGCGGCGGGCCGCCGCCGGGCGAGGTGCCGCACGCCCCGGCCCGGCCGTCGACGGGCTGGCTGCGGCGTACCGCCCGGCGGGAACTCGACGCGCTGAGCGCCGAGTTCGAGCGGCTGTCAGAACAGCTGGACGACCGGGTCCGCACCCGCGCCTGGGGGTGTCTGGACGCGGCGACGCTCCTCCTCGACCAGCAGGGCGACAGCCGCGTCGACGCCGACGCCGACGCGCCCACCCTCGCCGCCGGGCTGGCCCTGGTGCGGGCGGGGCACGCCGCCGTGCGCGACCGCGAGCTGCCCTTCCCCGCCGAACTGCGGCTCTGCCTCCTCAACCCGCTGCACGGTCCCGCGTCCGCCACCCGGAGGCTGGAGCTGCCGGGAGAGGGTTCGGCGCGGGCCCGCCCGGTGTGCTCCGCCTGCGCTGCCGCGCTCGCCGCGCGCGACTCCGCCTCCGAGGTGCAGTCCGCCGTCCACATCGCCCAGACCGTCGGGGCGCGGCTGCTGTGCCTGCGCACCTCAGGCTCCGGGCGCCTGGCGGCACGCGAGCCGTACCACCGCGTGCCGGGGCCGCTCGGGGCCCGGGGCGGCACGGGGAGGGGCGCGAGCCTGACCGCCGACCAGATCGTCCGCCGCGTACGGGAGCAGCTGGGTGTCCACTGAAACGTTCACGGAAGCGTCCTCGGGATCGTCGGCCGGAACGGGCCGCGCCCGGGGCGGGCCCGGCCGTCTCTTCCGCCTCCCGCGCGCCGCCGTGCCCGGTGGCCTGGGCGCCGCCGTTGCCGCCGTCGCGGCGGCGCTGCTGCTGGTGTGGGGGGCCGTCGCACCGGCCCGGGCCGCCGGGAGCCCCGGCGAGCGGATAGCCGAAGCGCTGCGCACCTCACCTGTCTACGTCGACCCCGCCTACGAACAGGCGTTTCCCACCGGGGAGCAGCACAAGCTGGAGCGGCGGATCGAGGCGTCAGGACTGCCGGTGCGGGTCATCGTCGTCCCCTTCGTCACCGGCGACGCCTGGGACGCGGACCCGCGCAAGATGATCGACGTCGTCCGCGACCGGCTGGGGGAGAGCCCGCGCAAGGAAGCCGTCTACATGACCCTCAGCGGCACCGACGGGTTCCTGGAGGGGCGCGAGTACCCGCGCGACGGAACCCACCAGGCGAACTGGGGCGTGGCCGCCGTCGGACACCAGGAGGACATGGACGGCAAGAGCCTCTACGCGAAGTTCTCCCGGGCCCTGGAGATCGTCGAGGCGGGCAACGGCGACGAGGTGTACGAGAAGGCCACGGCTGACCTGTCCGAAGGGCCGGCCGCCGACGGGGCCGGGGGCGGTACCTCCTGGCTGCTGCCGACGCTTCTGGCGGCGGGCGCCCTGGCCGTGCTTGCCGCCGCGGTCCTGGCCGTGCGCGCCGTGCGCCGCGGCGGCGCCGCCCGTGGTGCCTTCACCTCCCCGCGCTCCGTCTTCGCCAGCGCGCGCAAGGCCGGCGTGGGCGACCTGCGGCGGCGGGCACAGCGCGAACTGCTCGCCTACAACGGGGAACTTCTCGCCCGCGACCTCGGCGAGGAGGGGGCCGACGGCGCACTGCTGCAACTCGCCCTCGACGCCTACGACGCGGCCGGCGCCGTCCTGGACGCCGCACGCGACATACCCGACCTCGCGGGCGTCCTCGCGCTCGTCCACGAGGGGCGCGGCGCGCTGCGCAGGTCGGCGCCCGAGCGGGGAAGGGGCCGCAAGAGCCGCAAGCCCGGCGGCGGCGCCGCACTGCCGCTGTGCTTCTTCCACCCGCTGCACGGCCCCGCCACGGGCCGCATCCGCTGGCGTCCGCTGGGGCGCAGGGAAGCGCTGCACGTCGCCGCCTGCGGCACCTGCGCGGCGGCCGTGGCCGCCCACCGCACCCCCGAGGTGCTGACCCAGACCCACGAGGGCCGCACCGTCCCCTACTTCGAGGTACCGGCCGAGGAGAGCCTGTGGGCCGGGACGGGATACGGCTCCCTCGGCGAGACCACCCTGACCGCACGGGTGCAGCGCGGCGACTTCTCCCGTACCCGGGGCTGAGGCGTCGCGGTCAGCGCGGCTCGCGCGGCAGCGGATGCCCCAGCAGCATGCTCGGGGCGCCCGCGACGCGGGTGAGGAAGACGGTGCACGACCCCCTCGCCGCCTTCGTGTCGAGCTTCAGCTTCCTGCGCAGCTCCTCGGGCTCGACGGCCGAGCCCCGCTTCTTCACGGTGACCGTGCCGACGCCGCGCTCGCGCAGCAGCGCCCGCAGCTTCTTGACGTGGAACGGCAGCACGTCGGTGATCTCGTAGCCGGTCGCGTACGGGATCGCTCGCGGCGGGGCGTCCGTCGTCACGTAGGCGATCGTCGGGTCGATCAACCGCCCCTCCAGCAGCGCCGCCACATCGGCGACCAGGTGGGCGCGGACGACGGCGCCGTCCGGCTCGTAGAGGTAGCGGCCCACAGGACCCGCGGGGGGATCGGGCAGGCCCCGGCCTGCCAGGGTCTGCCCCGAGGGCAGCAGCGTGGCCAGGGGCGCGGCGGCCGTGCCGCTGCCCGGGGTGAACCACAGGACGGCCTCCTTGACGTCGCCCGAGTGGGAGACCCACTCGGCCTGCGCCTGTGCCGGTACCGCCTCGTGCGGGATGCCGGGCGCCACCTTGAGCGCGGCCAGCGGTGCGGCGAGGGCCGCCTCCACGGCCCAGCTCAGGGGCGGGGAGTAGGCCTCGGGGTCGAAGATCCGGCCGCGGCCGCCACGGCGGGCCGGGTCGGCGAAGAGCGCGTCGTAGCCCGCCGTCGAGACGTCCGCGACGTCGGCGCAGCGCACCTCGACGCGGTCGGCCAGGCCCAGCACGTGCGCGTTGGCCCGGGCGACGGCGCAGGTCAGCGGGTCACGGTCGACGGCCAGCACCTCGATGCCCGCCCGGGCGAGGGCCAGCGCGTCCGCGCCGACGCCGCAGCACAGGTCGGCGGCGCTGCCGGCGCCGAGCGCGGCGAAACGGCGGGCCCGGTGGTCGGCCACCGAGGTGCGCGTGGCCTGTTCCAGACCGTCCGCGGTGAAGTACAGGGCCGCCGCCTCGGTGGCGCCGAACTTGGCCACGGCGCGGGTGCGCAGGCGGTTCTGCGTCAGCGCGGCCGCCACCAGCGCGGGGGCGTACCGCTGCCGCAGCCGCGTGGCGAGGGCCAATTCCTCCGCGGGCGTGACCCCGCGCACCTCCCGCAGCAGCGACTGGCCCGCGGGGGAGAGCAACTCGGCGAACACCTCGACATCCACCCCGCCATTCTCCCGTGCCTGCCGGGAGCGGACGGGAACGGGTGCGTTGTACGGTCGTACCCGTGAAGTGAGGACCCGATGAGCGCCGCCGCCGCGCGGCGCCCGCGCGCGCAGCGCCGTGCGAGCCCCGTCCGGGCTCCGGCGCCGGTTTCGCGCGCCCGCATCGCCCTCCTCCACTTCGACGATCGGAACCCCCATGCACTCCAGGCACCCCATGCCCGAGGAACCGATGAACGGCACCTCGATGTCCGAGGCCCGTATGCCCGACGCCCCGATGAACGACGCCCCGATGAACGACGCCCCGATGTCCGACGCGGCATTCCTCGACCACGTCGCCGACCGGCTGGCCGCGCTGCCCGCCGTGCACGCCGTCACCCTGGGCGGATCCCGCGCACAGGGTGCCCACCACCCGGACAGTGACTGGGACTTCGCCGTCTACTACCGGGGCGCCTTCGACCCCGCCGCCCTGCGCGCCGTCGGCTGGGAAGGCCAGGTGTCCGAGATCGGCGAGTGGGGAGGGGGTGTCTTCAACGGCGGAGCATGGCTGACCATCGACGGGCGCCACGTCGACGTCCACTACCGGGACCTGGACGTGGTCGAGCACCAGAGGGCCGAGGCGCGCGCCGGGCGGTTTCACTGGGAGCCGCTGATGTTCCACCTCGCCGGTATCCCCAGCTACCTGGTGGTCGCCGAACTCGCCACGGGCCGGGTGCTCCGCGGCGACCTGCCGCGTCCCGCCTACCCGGAAGCGCTGCGGGCCGCGGCGCCGCCGGTGTGGCGGGACAAGGCGGCGCTCACCCTCCGGTACGCGCTCGGCGCCTACGTGCCGCGCGGCCAGGCCACCGAGGTCGCGGGCGCGCTCGCCACGGCCGCCGCGCAGACCGCCCACGCGGTGCTCGCCGCCCGTGGCGAGTGGGTCACCAACGAGAAGCGGCTGCTCACGCGGGCGGGCCTGCGGGAGGTGGACACGCTCCTGGCCGGGCTCAGGACCGATGACAAGGCGCTCAAGCGCGCCGTGAACGAGGCGGCAGCCCTCTTTCGGAGCGCTTCTTGAGCGCGACGCGCCCTCGCCCGACAGGCCTCGTTCGGGGGCCCGCACGGCGAGCGCCTAGCACTCCGCTTGACCGAGTGCTAGCGGAGCAATAATCTCAACCCTGGCACTCTCCCCGTGGGAGTGCCAGTAGTACGCGACGGGCAGATCCGGCACCCGCGACGGCGGATCCACCTGGTCGCCACCCCAGACACAAGACCCCATTGAGATCTCCGAAGGGGGAGGTCGGATCGTGACGACCGCCAGCTCCAAGGTTGCCATCAAGCCGCTCGAGGACCGCATCGTGGTCCAGCCGCTCGACGCCGAGGAGACCACGGCCTCTGGCCTGGTCATCCCGGACACCGCCAAGGAGAAGCCGCAGGAGGGCACCGTCCTGGCCGTCGGCCCGGGCCGCTTCGAGGACGGCAACCGGCTCCCGCTCGACGTCAAGGTCGGCGACATCGTGCTGTACAGCAAGTACGGCGGCACCGAGGTGAAGTACAGCGGCGAGGAGTACCTCGTTCTCTCGGCCCGCGACGTGCTCGCGATCGTCGAGAAGTAAGACAGCCGCAGCTGCCGCGGCTCACGCGGCAGCTCGCAGCAAACCGCGCCCTGGTGCCCGCTCCCGAGAGGTAGCAGGGTCCAGGGCGCGGTTCGTGCGAGACGTGTCTCGAAACGTGTGAGAGGACACAACAGCTTCCATGGCGAAGATCCTGAAGTTCGACGAGGACGCCCGTCGCGCCCTTGAGCGCGGTGTCAACAACCTCGCCGACACCGTGAAGGTGACGATCGGCCCCAAGGGCCGCAACGTCGTCATCGACAAGAAGTTCGGCGCCCCGACCATCACCAACGACGGTGTCACCATCGCCCGCGAGGTCGAGGTCGAGGACCCGTACGAGAACCTGGGCGCCCAGCTCCTCAAGGAGGTGGCGACCAAGACCAACGACATCGCGGGTGACGGCACCACCACCGCCACGGTGCTGGCCCAGGCCCTGGTCCGCGAGGGCCTGCGCAACGTCGCCGCCGGCGCCTCCCCGGCCGCCCTCAAGAAGGGCATCGACGCGGCCGTCTCCGCCGTCTCCGACGAGCTGGTGAAGACCGCGCGTCCGATCGACTCCAAGGAGGACATCGCCTCCGTCGCCGCGCTGTCGGCGCAGGACAAGCAGGTCGGCGAGCTGATCGCCGAGGCGATGGACAAGGTCGGCAAGGACGGTGTCATCACCGTCGAGGAGTCCCAGACCTTCGGTCTCGAGCTGGACTTCACCGAGGGCATGGCCTTCGACAAGGGCTACCTCTCGCCCTACTTCGTCACCGACCAGGAGCGTATGGAGGCCGTCCTCGACGACCCGTACATCCTGATCCACCAGGGCAAGATCAGCTCCATCCAGGACATGCTGCCGCTGCTGGAGAAGGTCATGCAGGCCGGCGGCTCCAAGCCGCTGCTGATCATCGCCGAGGACGTGGAGGGCGAGGCCCTGTCCACCCTCGTCGTCAACAAGATCCGCGGCACCTTCAACGCCGTCGCCGTCAAGGCCCCCGGCTTCGGTGACCGCCGCAAGGCCATGCTCGGCGACATGGCGACGCTGACCGGCGCCACCGTCATCGCCGAGGAGGTCGGCCTCAAGCTCGACCAGGCAGGTCTCGACGTGCTCGGCACCGCCCGCCGCGTGACCGTCACCAAGGACGACACCACCCTCGTCGACGGTGCGGGCAAGAGCGAGGACGTGGCCGGCCGCGTCGCCCAGATCAAGGGCGAGATCGAGGCCACCGACTCCGACTGGGACCGCGAGAAGCTCCAGGAGCGCCTCGCCAAGCTGGCCGGCGGCGTCTGCGTCATCCGCGTCGGCGCGGCCACCGAGGTCGAGCTCAAGGAGAAGAAGCACCGCCTGGAGGACGCGATCTCCGCGACCCGCGCGGCCGTCGAGGAGGGCATCGTCTCCGGCGGTGGCTCCGCGCTCGTCCACGCCGTCAAGGTCCTGGAGGGCAACCTCGGCAAGAGCGACGACGAGGCCACCGGTGTCGCCACCGTGCGCCGCGCCGCCGTCGAGCCGCTGCGCTGGATCGCCGAGAACGCGGGCCTCGAGGGCTACGTCATCACCTCCAAGGTCGCCGAGATGGAGGCCGGTCAGGGCTTCAACGCCGCCACCGGTGAGTACGGCGACCTGGTGAAGGCCGGCGTCATCGACCCGGTGAAGGTGACGCGCTCCGCGCTGGAGAACGCCGCCTCCATCGCCTCGCTGCTGCTGACGACCGAGACCCTGGTCGTCGAGAAGCCGGCGGAGGAGGAAGAGGCCGCCGCGGGCCACGGCCACGGCCACGCCCACTGAGGCGACCCGCGAGCACGAGAAGGGCGCACCCCCGCGGGTGCGCCCTTTTCGCGCGCCGGGCGCCTGGTGCGGGGCCCCGTGCGCGGGTTTCTACTGCGGGCCGAACTTCCGTCCCGTCGTCGAGGAGACCCGGCCCAGCATCCCCTGAGGGACGAGGCGGGAGGCGCCCAGCAGGGCCTTGTAGCGGGGATCGGGGATGGACAGCGACCGGCCCCGCGCCAGATCGCGCAGAGCGGCCTCCACCACCTTGTCGGCGTCCAGCCACATCCAGCGGGGGATGTTTCCGGTGCCCATACCGGCCCGCTCGTGGAATTCGGTGCGGACGAATCCCGGGCACAGCGCCAGCAGCCGTACGCCCTGCCCCGCCAGGTCCTTGGCGGCCCCCTGGGTGAACTGGGTGACCCACGCCTTGGAGGCGCCGTACGTCCCACGGGGGAAGAACGCGGCGACGGAGGCGACGTTGATGACGCCGCCCCTGCCCCGCTCGCGCATCGACGCGGTGGCGGCGCTGGTCAGCCGCAGCACCGCCTCGCAGTGCACCTTGAGCATCGCCAACTCGTCGGCGAGCCCCACCTCCAGGTAGCGGCCCTTGTTGCCGAAGCCGGCGTTGTTGACCAGCAGGTCGACCGGGTGCGCGGTGTCGCGCAGCCGCTCCTCGACGGCCCCGATACCGTCGTCGGTCGCCAGGTCGGCCGTGATGACGTCCGCCTCCACGCCGTGCCGGTCGTGCAGCTCGGTCGCCTCGCGCCACAGGCGCTCGGTGTCGCGTGCGGCGAGCACGAGGTGGTAGCCGCGGGAGGCGAGGCGGCGCGCGAAGGCGGCGCCGATCCCCGCGGTGGCTCCCGTAATCAGTGCAGTCGTCATACGGCAACGCTATCGGCCCGGTCGTGCGGGGTCCGGGCCGCGGCGCCCGCGTCCTGACCGGGCGTCAGGCCCGGGTGCGCCGCAGCGCCCTGTCCCGCGCCTCGTGGTCCAGCGGCTCGCCCGCCGCCAGGATGCGGGGCAGCAGCTCCGGTTCGCCCGTCAGCGACCGGAAGAGGAAGCTGACCGTGACCTCGTGGTCGGGGCGGTGCACGACGGTGACCGCGTCCCCCACCCGCAGGCGGCCCGGGTCGAGCACCCGCAGGTAGGCGCCGGGGCGCCGGCGCGCGGTGAAGCGGTGCAGCCACCGCTCCTCGGCCATCCACCCCGCGAAGGTGCGGCAGGGGATCCGCATGGAGCACACCTCCAGCAGCGGCCCCGTACCGGGAACGCCGATCTGCCAGCGCTCGCCGATGAGCGCCGCGTCGACGTCGATGCCCTCGGTGGTGAGGTTCTCCCCGAAGGAACCGTTGGCCAGTGTGCGGCCCAACTCGCGCTCCCAGTAGTCGAGTTCCTCCCGGGAATAGGCGTAGACGGCCTGCTCGTCGCCGCCGTGGTGCCGCTTGTTGCCGATGGTGTCCCCGGCCAGCGCGCTGCCGCCGGTGCCGCGGGGCCCCGGTGCGGAGACGGCGACCGGATCGCTGGTGGGCTGCTTGTCGATGCCGGTCCGTTTGTCCGCGGCGTCGCTGTACTCGGACCGGTGCGGTTTGGCCAGGTTCACGGAGAGCAGCTGCATGGCCCGAGGCTAGCCGCGCCCGCCTCAAGCCGCGAACGCGTTTCCCGGCCGGCTCCCCAAGGTGTCCTTATGGGTGGACGTATGCTCGAAGCATGATCGAGGCACGACATCTGCGGGTGCTGCGCACGGTCGCCACCACCGGGTCCTTCTCCGCCGCCGCGCGAGAACTGGGCTGCACCCAGCCCGCCGTCAGCCAGCAGATGAAGGCGCTGGAGGCCGCCGCGGGGACCCCGCTGCTGATCAGGGCCGGACGTGAGATGCGGCTCACCGAGGCGGGCGAGGCGCTGGTGCGGCACGCGGCGGGAATCCTGGCGGGGCTGGCCGCCGCGGAGGAGGAGGTCGCGGCGCTGGCCGGGCTGCGCGCGGGACGGGTGCGGCTGGTCTCCTTTCCCAGCGGCAGCTCGACCCTGGTGCCGACGGCCGTGGCGGCCATGCGCGCCGACCACCCGGGAACCAGGGTCTCCCTGGTCGAGGCGGAGCCGCCGCGCTCGGTGGACATGCTGCGTGCCGGAGACTGCGAGATCGCGCTGGCCTTCCGCTACGACGCCGCCCCCGAGTGGGCGGACTTGGTGGCCAGGCCGCTGCTCACGGACCGGCTGGTCGGTCTGGTGCCGGAGGAACACCCGTTCGCCGACGCGGACGAGGTCGGCATCGGCACACTCGCCGAGGAACCGTGGATCGCGGGCTGCCCCCGCTGCCGCCGGCACCTCGTCGAGGTGTGCGAGGCGGCGGGTTTCACCCCGCGCATCGACTTCGCCACCGACGACTACCCGGCGGTGGTCGGCCTGGTCGGCGCCGGACTCGGCGTCGCCGTCCTCCCCGAACTGGCCGTGGAGTCTGTACGCCCCAGGGGCACCCGCGCGGTACGGGTCACCCCGGCGGTGCAGCGCGAGGTGGTGGCCCTCACCCTGCCCGACCTCGCCCAGGTACCGGCCGTCGCCGCCATGCTGGACCGACTGGAGACAGCGGCCCGCCGCTGACGGGCGCACCCCCGCGCCCGGCCGCCACCCGTCGGACTCCCGCCACCCGTCGGACTCCCGCCACCCGGCCCGCCGTCGCCGAGACCCGCCCTCTCCCGACGCCGGGTCGCGGCCGGAACCCGGGCCGCCCGTCTCCCGGGGGGACGTCCTGGCCGGGGGCCGCCCGTCTCCCGGGGGGTGGGCGTCCCGGACGCGGGCCGCCGTCCCTGACGGGTGGGGCTTTTCGGCCCGGGGGCTGCCGTCTCCCGGCGGGTGCCTGGCCGGGGGTCGCTGTCCTCTGACGGGAGGGGTGTCCCGGACGCGGGTCGCCCGTCTCCTGACGGGTGGGGTGTCCTGGCGGGAACGCCCGTCTCCCGGGGGTGGAACGTCCTGGCCGGCGGCGCTGTCTTCTGGTGGGTGGGCGTCTCGCCCCGGGGGCTGCCGTCTCCCGGCGGGTGCCTGGCCGGGGGTCGCTGTCCTCTGACGGGGCGGGGCGTCCCGGACACGGGCCGCCGTCTCCGGACGGGAGGGGTGTCCCGGACGCGGGCCGCCGTCCCTGACCGGAGGGGGCCCGGACACGGCCCGCCCTGTCTTCCGACGGTCGGCTCGCGTCGACTGCGGGCTGTACCGCGGTCCCGCTGACCGGCTCGCGTAGACCGCGGGCCGCTGTGTCCCGCCGCGCGGGCACCCATGGCTGCCAGCCGTGCAGGCTGCCGACCGACCGGCCCATCCCCGCCGCAGGCCGCTTGTCCCCGGCCGGGCCTCGGCTGGTCGGCCCGCCCCGACAGAGGCCCGCTGACCCGCCCGGCGAGGGACCCGCCGACCCATCCGAGGGATTCGCCAGCCTGCCCGGCGAGGGGGCCCGTTCCGGCGGGCCCGACCGCAGGCCGCGCTGTGCATCGATGCCCGGCCCGGCCCGGCCCTGCCGGGCCGGGGCCGCAGGCCGCTATCTCTCGCCGACCGGTTCGGTCCGCCCGTACCGGTCGGCGGCGTCGAACCGTTCGCTGTGCTCGAAGCGCTCCAGCTCGTCGAACGGCTGGTCCCCGTCGGGGGACTCGGCGTCGTCGAACCGTTCGGCGGCGCTCATGGCCTCGACGTCGTCGAAGCGCTCGTCCGCGTCGGGCGCCGGGGCGGGCTCGTCGCGTGGTGCGCTTCCGCCGGTCCGTCCGTGGGCGCCGAACGGGTTGGTCGGCTTGGGGCGGGGGCGGGGGCCGCGCCGTCCGGCCCGGGGGCGGTCTCGGCGCGCCGGTCGTGGGACGTCGTCACCAGGCGGCTGCGCGCCCGGCCCAGCAGTTCCTCGCGCTCGTCCTCGGTGAGTCCGCCCCACACGCCGTAGGGCTCGCGTACCTGGAGGGCGTGCGCCGCGCACTCCGCGCGCACGGGGCAGCGCATGCACACCTCCTTGGCGGACGCCTCCCGCGCACTGCGGGCCGCGCCGCGCTCCCCCTCGGGGTGGAAGAACAGCGAGCTGTCCACCCCCCGGCAGGCGGCGAGTAGCTGCCAGTCCCACAGATCCGCGTTGGGTCCAGGAAGGCGGGAGAAGTCTGCCATCGCGTCTCTCCTGAGTGCTGCTGGAGGTGATCTGTCACTCGTGCGTAAATATGACTCTTTCGCGAATCTAGCGACCGATCCCGCAAAACGGAAGAAATGCAGCTAAATAGGGCATCGCAGGAAAGAAGGAGCGAGCGCCGTTTCAATGAGGGGATGTTGCTGCTCTGTGTACGGTTGCTCACGTAGAGTGCTGAGAGCGGTACCGGGAAGCCGTAACTCTTTCGGGTGACCGTCGTTGAGAGAGCGAAAGCGATTGACTCGGAACCGGCCGGGGGCACACGTGTCCGAGGCCGTCAATCGCGAGGTGACGATTCTTCCCAAGCAGCCTGGAGGCTCAAGGTGATGCGCATCAGCAGCGGAGGGCGGTCATGACATCCGTCCTCGTATGCGACGACTCCCCGCTCGCCCGAGAGGCCCTGCGCCGCGCGGTCGCGACCGTGCCCGGCGTCGAGCGTGTGACGACGGCGGCCAACGGCGAGGAAGTCCTCCGCCGCTGGGGCGCCGACCGGTCCGACCTGATCCTGATGGACGTCCGGATGCCCGGCCTGGGCGGAGTGGAGACCGTGCGCCGGCTGCTCTCCGCGGACCCCGGCGCCCGCATCATCATGCTGACGGTCGCCGAGGACCTCGACGGCGTGGCGCTGGCCGTCGCCGCGGGCGCGCGCGGCTACCTGCACAAGGACGCCTCCCGCGCGGAGCTGCGCGCGACCGTCACCCAGGCGCTGGCCGACCCCACCTGGCGGCTCGCCCCCCGGCGGCTGCGCTCGGCCGAGATGGGCGCCGCTCCCACCCTCACCGCGCGGGAGATCCAGGTGCTGGAGGGCATGAGCCACGGCCGTTCGAACGCGGAGATCGGGCGGGAGCTGTTCCTGTCGGAGGACACCGTCAAGACCCACGCCAGGCGGCTCTTCAAGAAGCTCGGCGCCTCCGACCGCGCGCACGCGGTGGCCCTCGGCTTCCGCTGGGGCCTCGTCCGCTAGCGCACCGCTTCCCCTCGGCGTGCGGCCGGGAGGTGCCCAGGCGGCGGGCAGGTGTTCCCGCCCCCGTGGACGCCCCTGGCCGACTGCCGGTCAGCCGTCGGCGGGCGGCTCCGGGCCCGGCGCCCCGGACGTACACGCCGACCGGCCCGGCGGCTTGGTCCCAGCTCCGTGCCGGCTCTGTCCCGGCTCCGTGCCGGGGCGGCGATCCCACGGGCGCTGCCGCGGCATCCTGAAAATCTCGCGCGTGTCGCATGCTTGTTGTATGGAGTTCCTCGGGGACCGTTCGGTCAGGCGTGAGGGGAGGGCATGGACATGAGGGCCAGTGCGCCTGCTCATAACGCTTCGGCTCACATCCACGGACGCGGTGCGGCGAACGGCGCGGCGTCGGTGCACCATGGACCGATGCGCGACGACGAGAACGGGCCGCCGCCCGGGCCCGTAAACGGCCAGGGGCCGGTCGTCGCGAGCGCGGAAACCGCCACCGGTGCCGGCGCGGCCGCGGGTGCCGAGAGCGGTGCGGACGCCGCGGGCGCCGCGGAGGCGGCCAGGGTCGCGAAGGTCAGCCGGCTCGTCCAGCGCGCCGTCGAGGGGGACCGCCAGGCCACCCACGACCTGCTCGCCCACGTGCATCCGCTCGCCGTGCGGTACTGCCGCACCCGGCTGACGCGGCTGCCCGGTGACGCGCGTCACTTCGTCGACGACCTCGCGCAGGAGGTCTGCATCGCGGTGCTCTGCGCGCTGCCGCGCTACCGGGACACCGGAAAACCCTTCGAGGCGTTCGTCGTCGCCATCGCCCAGCACAAGGTCGCCGACCTCCAGCGCGCGGCCATGCGCGGCCCCGGCTCCACGGCGGTGCCGTCGGACGAGATGCCCGAGCGCCCCGACGACTCCCTCGGCCCCGAGGAGCGGGCGCTGCTGAGCAGCGACGCGGAGTGGGCCAAGAAGCTCCTCGCCAATCTGCCCGAACACCAGCGCGAGCTGGTGCTGCTGCGGGTCGCCGTCGGGCTGACGGCCGAGGAGACCGGACAGATGCTGGGCATGTCACCCGGAGCCGTACGCGTCGCCCAGCACAGGGCGCTCAGCAGGCTGCGGGCGCTGGCCGAGCAGTAGGGACCTGCGGCCCGCGGGACGACGACTTGCGGTCCGCGGGACCACGGCAGGCGGCCCGCGGGACCACGACAGGTGGTCCGGCGGGGACGCCGACCGTGCCGTCGCGCCGGGGTTTTCCACAGGCGGTCCGGTCACCCTCACCGGGCCGATAGCATGGAGATCCGGCCGGGGCAAGCAGTGGTTCCCCGCGCAAGCGGGGGTGGACCGCATGGGAAAGGTGTCATGACTGAAAACGTCGACGGAGTGCCCGCCAAATTCGCCACTCTGGGCCTGACATACGACGACGTCCTGCTGCTGCCGGGCGAGTCGGACATGGCCCCCCAGGACATCGACACCGCGTCGTACGTCTCGCGGAACGTGCGGGTCAACGTGCCGCTGCTGTCCGCCGCCATGGACAAGGTCACCGAGGCCCGGATGGCCATCGCGATGGCCCGCCAGGGCGGCGTGGGCGTCCTGCACCGCAACCTGTCGATCGAGGGCCAGGCCAACCAGGTCGACCAGGTCAAGAGGTCCGAGTCCGGCATGGTGGCCGACCCCATCACCATCCGGCCCGACGCGACGCTGGAAGAGGCGGACGCGCTGTGCGGCCGGTTCCGGATCAGCGGCGTCCCGGTCACCGACGGCGCGGGCAAGCTGCTGGGCATCGTCACCAACCGCGACATGGCCTTCGAGCTGGACCGCAGCCGCCAGGTGCGCGATGTGATGACGCCGATGCCGCTGGTCACCGGGCAGGTCGGCATCTCCCGCGAGGACGCGATGGAGCTGCTGCGCCGCCACAAGATCGAGAAGCTGCCGCTGGTGGACGGCGCGGGCACCCTCAAGGGCCTCATCACCGTCAAGGACTTCGTCAAGGCCGAGCAGTACCCCAACGCGGCCAAGGACGGCGAGGGCCGCCTCGTCGTCGGTGCCGCCGTCGGCGTGGCCGGTGACGCGTACGACCGCGCGCAGGCCCTCATCGAGGCGGGCGTCGACTTCGTCGTCGTCGACACCGCGCACGGCCACTCCCGGCTGGTCGGCGACATGGTCGCCAAGATCAAGTCCAATCATCCGGGCGTCGACGTCGTCGGCGGCAACATCGCCACCCGCGACGGCGCCAAGTCGCTCATCGACGCGGGCGTGGACGGCGTCAAGGTCGGCGTGGGCCCCGGCTCCATCTGCACCACCCGCGTCGTCGCCGGGATCGGCGTCCCGCAGGTCACCGCCATCCACGAGGCGTCGCTCGCCGCCCACGAGGCCGGCGTCCCCGTCATCGGCGACGGCGGCCTGCAGTACAGCGGCGACATCGCCAAGGCCATCGTCGCCGGCGCCGACACCGTCATGCTGGGCAGCCTCCTGGCGGGCTGCGAGGAGTCCCCCGGCGAGCTGCTGTTCATCAACGGCAAGCAGTTCAAGTCCTACCGCGGCATGGGCTCCCTCGGCGCGATGCAGACCCGCGGCGACAGCAAGTCCTACTCCAAGGACCGCTACTTCCAAGAGGGCGTCAGCGGGGACGACAAGCTGATCCCCGAGGGCGTCGAGGGCCAGGTCGCCTACCGCGGTCCGCTCTCCGCCGTCGTCCACCAGCTCACCGGCGGCCTCAAGCAGTCGATGTTCTACGTCGGCGGCCGCACCGTGCCCGAGATGAAGGCCCGCGGCCGCTTCGTCCGCATCACCGCCGCGGGCCTCAAGGAGAGCCACCCCCACGACATCCAGATGACGACCGAGGCCCCGAACTACTCGCGGCGCTGACGCGTGGGACCGAGGGGGGTGCCGGGCCGTACCCCGCCGCGGGCGGCGGGGATACTGGGGCGCGGCACACCAGAGTGAGAGGCAGTAGTAGACGTGACTGAGATCGAGATCGGGCGCGGCAAGCGCGGGCGCCGGGCGTACGCCTTCGACGACATCGCCGTGGTGCCCAGCAGGCGCACCCGCGACCCGAAGGAGGTCTCGATCGCCTGGCAGATCGACGCCTACCGCTTCGAGCTGCCGTTCCTCGCCGCGCCCATGGACTCCGTCGTCTCGCCGCACACCGCCATCCGCATCGGCGAACTCGGCGGCCTCGGCGTCCTCAACCTCGAGGGCCTGTGGACGCGGTACGAGGACCCCGAGCCGCTGCTGGCCGAGATCGCCGAACTCGACGAGGCCACGGCCAACCGCCGCATGCGGGAGCTGTACGCCGCGCCCATCAAGGAAGAGCTGATCGGGCAGCGCATCAAGGAGGTGCGCGACTCCGGCGTCGTCACGGCCGCCGCCCTCTCCCCGGGGCGCACCGCCCAGTTCTCCAAGGCGGTCGTCGACGCGGGCGTGGACCTGTTCGTGATCCGCGGCACGACTGTCTCCGCCGAGCACGTCTCCAGCGCGGCCGAGCCGCTGAACCTCAAGCAGTTCATCTACGAGCTGGACGTGCCGGTCATCGTGGGCGGTTGCGCCACCTACACCGCCGCCCTCCACCTCATGCGCACCGGCGCCGCGGGTGTTCTCGTCGGCTTCGGCGGGGGCGCCGCGCACACCACGCGGAACGTGCTGGGCATCCAGGTGCCGATGGCGACCGCCGTCGCCGACGTCGCCGCGGCCCGCCGGGACTACATGGACGAGTCCGGCGGCCGCTACGTCCACGTCATCGCCGACGGCGGCGTCGGCTGGTCCGGCGACCTGCCCAAGGCGATCGCCTGCGGCGCCGACGCGGTGATGATGGGCTCGCCGCTCGCCCGTGCGACGGATGCGCCCGGCAAGGGGCACCACTGGGGTATGGAGGCGGTGCACGCGGATGTGCCGCGTGGCCGTCGTGTGGACCTCGGTGCGGTCGGCACGGTGGAAGAGGTTCTTCTCGGTCCCTCCCACACGCCTGATGGGTCCATGAACTTCTTCGGTGCGTTGCGCCGGGCGATGGCCACCACGGGGTACTCCGACCTGAAGGAGTTCCAACGAGTAGAGATCACCGTCGCCCGCTAACCCCCTGCGGGGCGCACCTCCCCCACGCCCCTCACCTATGTGGAGCGGGCCCCCCATACCTCCCCCTTTACCAGTGGGGCCAGCCCACCCCCGAAGGGCTGCTCTCTCCCTGAGGGGCTCCGCCCCCCAGACCCCCGGCCCCTCGCCGGGGAGGCTTTGGGGCGGCGCTGCCCCCCAAAGGCCCCCCGCTACGGGGGCTCCGCCCCCCTAGGAACCCCCGCCAAGGGGCTCCGCCCCCTGGACCCCCACACAAGAGAGCACCGCAGAACGCATGCGCTGAGTCGTCTCACTCATGAGGGGAACTGGCTCTCCTCCAGGGGGCTCCTAGGGGGGACGGAGTCCCCCGTAGCGGGGGGCCGTTGGGGGGCGGAGCCGCCCCAACGCCCGGCCGGCGAGGCCCCGGGGGTTTGGGGGCGGAGCCCCCGACCACGGCCGAGGGCACCTCAGCGAAAGAAGGGGAAGACCACAGGGGGCAGGGGGCGCAGCCCCGAAAAGAGGAAAGGTCACAGCCGGTGCGCAGCACCAGTGGGGCTCACGCCCCGAGTGTCCAGCAGCAACTGCGCCTTCGCCGCAATCCCCTGCAAATCGTAAACCCGATGATTCTGCAACAGCAGAGTGAGATCCGCCGCGGCAGCGGCCTCGTAGAGGGAGTCGGCGCGGGGCACGGGCTGCCCCGCGACCCGCCACTGCGGTACGTACGGATCGTGGTAGCTCAGCTGGGCGCCGAGCTCTTTGAGGCGTGAGGCGACCTCCCGCGCGGGGCCGCCTTCCTGGCTGGCGAGGTCGGGTTTGTAGGTGACTCCGAGCAGGAGGACGCGCGCTCCGCGCGCGGATTTGCCGTGCTCGTTGAGCAGGGCGGCGGCCCGCTGGGAGACGTAGCGGGGCATCCGTTCGTTGACTTCCTGGGCGAGTTCGACCATCCGCAGGGGGTAGCCCAGAGAACGGCTGTGGTAGGCGAGGTAGTTGGGGTCGACGGGGACTCCGGGGCCGCCTACCCCGGGTCCTGGCCGGAAGGACTGGAAGCCGAACGGCTTGGTCTCGGCGCACCGCACGACGTCCCACAGGTCGATGCCCAGGTCGTGGCAGAAGACGGCCATCTCGTTCATGAGGGCGATGTTGATGTGCCGGTAGTTGGTCTCCAGGAGTTTGCTGGTTTCCGCCTCGCGGGGCCCGCGGGCGCGCACGACCTTGTCGGTGAGCCGCCCGTAGAACGCGGCGGCCGCCTCGGTGCAGGCGGGGGTGAGCCCGCCGATGACCTTGGGGATGGTGGCGTAGCCGTACCCGCGGTTGCCGGGGTCGACGCGGCTGGGTGAGCAGGCGAGGTGGAAGTCGCGCCCCGCGCGCAGCCCGGAGCCGTCCTCCAGCAGGGGCCGGACGACGTCTTCCGTGCAGCCGGGGTAGACGCTCGATTCGACGATGACGGTGGTGCGGGGCCGCAGCCGTGCGGCGAGGGTGCGGGCGGCTGTGCCTACGGCGCTCATGTCGGGTGCGCGGTTGGCGCCCAGCCCCGTGGGCGCGCAGATGACCGCGGTGCGTACCCGGCCGAGTACGGCCGGGTCGGTGGAGGCGCGGAACCCTCCGGCGAGCATGCGCCGTACCTCCGCGGCGCTGAGCGGGGCGTCCTGCGGGGGGCGGCCCGCGCCGAGGTCGGCGACGGTGGCGTCGTCGGGGTCGTAGCCGAGGGTGCCGATTCCGTTCGCCGTGGCGGCCTGGGCGAGCGGCAGCCCCGAATGGGTGAGTCCCAGCACGGCGAGATCTGCGGGCATGGCAGCGGTCTTCCCTTCCCCTTGTCGGCCCGGTCCCGTCCCCGGGCAGCACCGGGAGTGGCGAGCGGCGCTCATTAAGGTTAAGAGCCCATATGACAGACAAGTCGGATTGCGCGCTCAGCAGGGCCGACGCTCAGTCAAACTCGCGGGAATGGGGGACCATCGTCAGGGGGACCACAGGGTCCAAGGGGTCCGCTGGGCCCACGGGGGCGGTATACGGCGGTATACGAGGTCAGCACCCGCAGGGAAAAGGCACACCAGACGCAGGGAACGGACACAGCGGTAACCCACAGCGAAAGCGCGCAGCGAGACGCGCACAGCGGACGCGTACCAGGGAGGCAGCAGTGAGGACAGCGGCACTGGGACCGGAGCAGCGCGCCGGGGCACTGGCGAGGATGGCGGAGGCCGAGCTCGACGTGCTGGTGGTCGGCGGCGGCATCGTCGGCGCGGGCACGGCGTTGGACGCGGTCACCCGCGGCCTGTCCACGGGGATCGTCGAGGCGCGTGACTGGGCCTCGGGGACGTCGAGCCGTTCGAGCAAGCTGATCCATGGCGGGCTGCGGTATCTGGAGATGCTGGATTTCGCACTGGTGCGCGAAGCGCTCAAGGAGCGCGGGTTGCTGCTGGAGCGCCTCGCGCCGCATCTGGTCAAGCCGGTGCCCTTCCTCTATCCCCTCCAGCACCGGGCCTGGGAACGCCTGTACGCGGGATCGGGTGTGGCGATGTACGACGTCATGTCCGTCTCGTCGGGCCACGGGCGCGGTCTGCCCACGCACCGTCACCTCTCGCGCCGTCACGCCCTGCGGGTGGCTCCCGCGTTGCGCAAGGACGCGCTGGTGGGCGCTTTGCAGTACTACGACGCGCAGGTGGACGACGCCCGCTTCGTCGCCACGCTGGTGCGGACCGCCGCCGAGTACGGGGCGCACGCGGCCAACCGCGCGCGGGTGGTCGGCTTCCTGCGCGAGGGCGAGAGGGTTGTCGGCGCGCGCATCGAGGACCTGGAGCAGGGGGGCGTGTTCGAGGTGCGGGCCCGTCAGGTCGTCAACGCGACGGGCGTGTGGACGGACGACACGCAGGGGCTGATCGCCGAGCGCGGCCAGTTCCACGTCCGCGCCTCCAAGGGCATCCACCTGGTGGTGCCCAAGGACCGCATCAACTCCTCGACGGGGCTGATCCTGCGCACCGAGAAGAGCGTGCTGTTCGTCATCCCGTGGGGCCGGCACTGGATCGTCGGCACCACCGACACCGGCTGGGATCTGGACAAGGCGCATCCGGCGGCGTCGAGTGCCGACATCGACTACCTGCTCGACCACGTCAACGCGGTGCTGGCGGTGCCGCTCACGCGGGACGACGTGGAGGGGGTCTACGCGGGGCTGCGGCCGCTGCTGGCCGGTGAGTCGGAGGCGACGAGCAAGCTGTCGCGCGAACACACCGTCGCCCACCCGGTGCCGGGGCTCGTGGTCATCGCGGGCGGCAAGTACACGACCTACCGGGTGATGGCCAAGGACGCGGTCGACGAGGCCGTGCACGGGCTCGACCACCGGGTCGCCGACTGCGTCACGGAGGAGGTGCGGCTGGCGGGTGCCGAGGGCTACCACGCGCTGTGGAACGGCCGGGCGCGGCTGGCCCAGCGTGCCGGGCTGCACGTGGCCAGGGTGGAGCATCTGCTGGGCCGCTACGGCTCGATGACCGAGGAGGTGCTCGACCTGGTCGCCGGGGATCCGAAGCTCGGTGAACCGCTGCCCGCGGCCGACGACTACCTCAAGGCGGAGGTCGTCTACGCGTGCACGCACGAGGGCGCCCGCCACCTGGACGACGTTCTGACGCGCCGTACGCGCATCTCCATCGAGACGTTCGACCGCGGGACGCGCAGCGCGCGCGAGTGTGCCGAGTTGATGGCGCCGGTGCTCGGCTGGGACACCGACCAGGTCGACCGTGAGGTCGAACACTACGAGAAGCGGGTGGAGGCGGAGCGCGAGTCCCAGTTGCAGCCTGACGATCAGACGGCTGACGCGGCGCGGCTGGGGGCGCCGGACATCGCCCCGGTGTAGAGGTCCGCGTGAGGTCCGTGTGCGTTTCCGGCGCGGGTCTGTGCGAGCCTGTCCCGGCGGGGGGCCCGGCCGTGGGTCCCCCGTTGGACTGGTCGTCCCCGCAAGGGCTGTTGGACGTGTGAACCCCGGTAAGAAGTGGTGGGGCTGTGGTGTAACCGTGCCGCCCCCGTACACGTCTTGTCAGGACGATGGTTCACAATGAAGGCTCTGCCGGGGGCGGGCTCTCACGCAGAGGGGACACAAGGGGATTCATGAGCGAGGACACGGGACGGCTGGTAGGCGGGCGCTATCGGCTCGGGGGTGTCCTCGGGCGCGGCGGTATGGGCACCGTCTGGCGTGGCGAGGACGAAGTCCTGGGCCGCCGTGTCGCGGTGAAGGAGCTTCGGTTCCCCTCCAGTGTCGACGAGGAGGAGAAGCAGCGGCTCATCACCCGCACCCTGCGTGAGGCGAAGGCCATCGCCAGGATCCGCAGCGGCAGCGCCATCACCGTCTTCGACGTCGTCAACGAGGACAGCAGGCCCTGGATCGTCATGGAGCTGGTCGAGGGCCGCTCGCTGGCCGACCAGATCAAGAAGGACGGGCCGCTCGAACCGCAGCGCGCCGCGCAGGTCGGGCTCGCCATCCTCGACGTGCTGCGCGCCGCCCACCGCGAGGGCATCCTCCACCGCGACGTGAAGCCTTCCAACGTGCTGCTGGAGGACGGCACGGGGCGCGTCGTCCTGACCGACTTCGGCATCGCCAAGGTCGAGGGCGACCCGTCCGTCACCTCCACGGGCATGCTGGTGGGTGCCCCTTCCTACATCTCGCCCGAGCGTGCCCGCGGCAAGCCTCCGGGCCCGCCGGCGGACCTGTGGTCGCTGGGCGGTCTGCTGTACGCCGCCGTCGAGGGCCGCCCGCCCTATGACAAGGGCTCCGCCATCTCGACGCTGACGGCCGTGATGACCGAGCCCGTCCCCTTCCCCGAACACGCGGGCGAGTTGCACGAGGTCATCGCGGGGCTGCTGGTGAAGGACCCGGAGAAGCGGCTCGACGTCAGCGGGGCCCGCCTGCTGCTGGAGCCGGTCGCCTCCGGGCTCAAGAGCCCCCTCGGCCCGTCGGGACGCGATGGCGGCGATCCGGGCCGCACGTCCGTGCTGCCCCGGGTGGAGGCGCCCTCCGCCTCGTCACCGTCGTCGTCACCGGCCTCGTCGTCCGGCAAGGGCGGTGCCCGGTCGGGTCCCGCCTACAGCGCCGGTACGACGGGCGGCAGGCGCAAGCGGCGGTCCGAGGGCACCAGTTCGGGTGAACGGCTGCGTGGCGCTTTCAAGTCCGTGCGCAACGCGGCGGGCGCCGTCGGGGCCGGCGCAGCCGGCGCGGGTGCGGCGGGCACCGGTCGCGGCACCGACTCCGGCCCTCGCGGCACCGACTCCGGCCCGGGCTCCCGGCCGGGCGCCGGTTCCCCGCCGGGAAGCGGTTCGCCGTCCTCCGGTTCGGGGCACGAAGCCGGTTCAGGGCACGGAGCCGGTTCGGGTGGTCCGCAGCAGGGAGCCGGCTCCGGCAGCGCGTACGCCGATGGACAGCGCGGTGCGGCTGCGTCCTCGGGGGCTCCGGCGGCCTCGTCGCCCTCCGTGCCGCCCGTTCCGTCGAGCCCGCCGTCGGCCCCGCGCACACCGCCGCGTCCGTCGTCGCCGCCCACCACGTCCTCGACGACCCCGCGGACGGGCCCGCGGACCGAGAAGCCCGCGAGCGGCACGAGCACGGGTGGCGAGACCACCGGCGGCAAGGGCGCGGGTGGCGCGACCGATTCCCGCGACGGCGGTGCGGCGAGCCGCCCGTCGAGTGGGCGCACGACGGGGAACGGCACGGGCGCGTCCGGCGCGTCAGGTGCCTCCTCCCGGGGGTCCGGGCGGGAGAAGACCGGGCAGCCGTCCGGCGCGTCGTCCGGCTCCGGGGCCGCCTCGGGGCCCGGCTCGGCCACCAAGGGCAAGGACGCCAAGGGCAAGGACCAAGACAAGGGAGCGAAAGACGGCGACGGCAAGGCCGGGGGTGGAGCGGGTGCCGCGTCCGCTCCCGGCTCCAGCGCCGCCTCCACTTCCACAGCCGCCTCCGGCTCTGCGACGGGTTCGACCTCCGGCGCGGGGGAGGGTGCCGGCGCGGGGGAGAGCGCCGGATCCCGGCTCCCGGGTGCCGCCACCGGTGCGGGGCCGCTGCCGGCCGCCGGCAGCGGCGGCCGGGCACTGCCCCCGGAGAGCGGGGGCAGTGGCGCGATCACGTCGCTGCGCGATCTGAGGGATCTGCCCGAGCTCCGCAAGGGTCTGCCCCCGCGGACGCTGGCGCTCGTGGCGGGGGCCGTGGTCGTCGTCATCGTGGTCATCGTCGTGCTGGTGGTGAGCCTGAGCAGCGGCGGCGACGGCAAGGGCGACGACGCGTCCGGCAAGGGCTCGGCCACCGCGGGCGCGGAGAAGGCCGGCAGCAGCGGTTCCAGGGAAGGACAGGACGCCGGCGCGGCGAAGGACGGCGGGAGGTCCGACGGCGCGCAGGACGGCAAGGGCGACGAGGGTGACGAGGGCGACAAGGACGGTGGCGAGGACGAGGCGTCCGGCTCCGGTCTGCCGGACGGCTACGGGCAGGTGAAGGACGGCAGGTTCCACTTCTCCGTCGCGATGCCCGACGGCTGGAAGCGCTACGGCATAGCGGGCAGCAACTCGGGCGGCAAGTACGCGGCCGACTCGGGCGGTTATCCCCGGATCCAGATCGACCGCACGAGCAGCCCTGGCGCGGACGCCGCCAAGGCCTGGCGTCAGCAGGAGTCGGCGGCCACGAGCAAGAGCCCCGGCTACAAGTCGCTGGGCATCGAGGCGGTCGAGTGGCGGGACTATCCGACCGTCGCCGACTGGCAGTTCCTGCGCGAGGAGGACGGCAAGAAGGTCCACGTCCTCAACCGGGGCTTCAAGGTCGATGACGAGAACGGCTACGCGATCCTCATCACGTGCGAGGCCGACGCCTGGCAGGACGAGGAGTGCGAGACGCTCAGGGACACGGCGTTCGAGACGTTCAAGCCACTGTGACCGCCCGCGCCGCACGGCAACGGCGGCGGTAGCGGGCCCGGTCGCGGTGACGCGCGCGGTTCCCGGACGTATCGTGGCAGACGCAGGCCGTCACCCTCCGCAAGCGTGCGGAGAGGAAACGGAGTTGGCGGCCTCGCGCACGGTTGGGGAGGCGTCGTGGAGGGACACGCGGAGTACGCGGGACGGCTGTTGGCCGGCCGCTACCGCCTGCCCCTGCCGCCCGCCGACGCGTACGAGCTCGCCGAGTCGCCGGCCTGGGACACCGCCGGCGGCCAGGAGGTCCTGGTGCGCCAGGTGCCGCTGCCCGAGGTGGTCGAGGCGGAGGTCGTCGAGGCCGATCCGCTCGACGACGGCCGGGGCGGGTACGGGCACCGGGGCGGTCTCGCGGCACACGGTGCGGCGGAGCCGGGCAGGCCCTGGTATCCCGGCGGGCCGGGTGGCGGCCGGGCGACCCGGCGTCCCGACGACCCGGCGGTGCGCAGGGCGATGGAGGCCGCCGTCGCCGCCGCGCAGTTGCCCGACCATCCGGGGCTCGACCAGGTCTTCGACGTCTTCGTGGAGGACGACGGGCTGTGGATAGTGAGCGAACAGGTGCCCGCCCGCTCCCTCGCCGCACTGCTGTCCGAGCGCCCACTGAGCGCCCACCGCGCCGCCGAGATCGCCGCCGACCTGCTGGCGGCGCTGGGGGTCGTGCACGTCCACGGCTGGGTGCACCGGAACGTCACCGCGCGCACCGTGCTCATCTGCGAGGACGGCCGGGCGATGCTCACGGGGCTGGCTGTGGGGGCCGCCGAGGAGGCGCTGTGCGGGTACGACCCGCTGCCCGAGGCGGACGAGCCGGGGGCCGCGCCCGCGCCGCCTGAGAGCAGTCCCGGAGGCGACGGCGCCCCCGGGGCCAGATCCCAGCCCCCGGCACAGCCCCAGCTCCCGGCACAGCTCCGGACTCAGGCACAGCCCCGGACTCAGGCACAGCCCCAGTCACAGCCCCAGCCCCGGACCCCCACGCCTGACGCGGTGCCGGCGACCTGGACGGGGCGCAGGCTTCCCGAAGGCTTCACGGCGCGCGGGGAGGACCCGTACGACCCCCGCGGTCAGGGACGGGGCATCTTCGGGTTCGAGGGCATCGACCCCGACGAGGAGGTGCGCGGGCCGCGCGGCCGAGGCGTGCGCCGCCCCGGTTCCGGCGACGGCGGTGAGCCGGGTGGTGACGGAACAGCGGACCCGGCAGCGAAGCCGGCGGCGGACCCGACAGTGGACCCCGCAACGGACCCGCTGGCGGCGCGCGCGGCCCGGCGCGGTGCGATCGCGGCGTACCGGGAGGGCGCCCAGCGCGCCGTCGCCGACACCCGGAGCGCGGAACGCCGCGCCGGTGGCCCGGGCATCGAGCACGGAGGCACCCCGCAGGGTGCCGGCGCGGGGGATCACCGTCACCAGGTCACCGACTGGTGGTCCACCGCGCAGGGTGGCCGAAACGGCGGCGGCGACGGGCACCATCCGCCCGGCGCGCTGGACGACGAGGTCCGCTGGTTGTCGTCCGACGAGGACGAGGTGCGGCCCGACGCGCTGGAGGAGGGCGGCGGGGGGCGCCGGGTCGAGCGGGACGAGATCTACGGACCGCGCGCGGCGGGCCCCTACGGTGCGGGGGTCTCGCCCCACGGGGGGAGCGGTCCGACCGCGCTCCCGGGCGCGCGGCGTCAGGACAGCCGCAGTGTTCCCGCGCAGTGGACCACCGGGCCCGAACGCCCGGACGAGACGCGCCGCCACCTTTGGGGGCTCCCCGCCTCCTCCCCGAACGGGGAAGCCGACGGGGACGCCGGCCAGGACGCGCAGCACGGAGAGGACGGCCTTCACGGCGAAGGTGCCCTCCAGGACGAGCACGTGTTTCCCGGGGAGGACGGTTCCTACGCCCCGGAGCCTGGCGGCGTTCCCCCTGACCGCTCCTGGGGGGAGGCAGCGGAGGCGGAGGCCGTCGGGGGGCGGTTCCGCGGTCCTGCGACGGCGCTGGCGGCCGAGCGGGCGCGGCACGCCCGGATGACGGTCGTCGGCCCGGTGACGGAGCGCTGGGCACCCGAGCAGGCCGGTCCCGTGTACGAGAACTGGCGGCTGGCGCCGCCCGTCGGTCCTGCCGCCGATCTGTGGGCGCTGGGTGCGCTGCTCTTCCGCGCGGTGCAGGGCCACGCGCCCTACCCCGAGGACAGCGCCGCCGAACTGGTGCAGATGGTGTGCGCGGAGCCGCCCGCCTTCGCGGAGGACTGCGGTCCGCTGCGCCCCGTCGTCGAGTCGCTGATGCGCCAGGACCCCACGGAGCGCCCGGACTTCGAGGAGCTGCGCGGCTGGCTGCGTTCGCTCGTCCGTTCGGCGCCGGAGCCGGATGTGGGGCTGCGGACGGTGACGGCGCCGTCGCTCGAACCCGGCGGCCCCTCCGACCCGCGCAGGCTGCCGATCGTGCGGCGGCGCGGCGAACTGGTGCGCAGACGTCGCCGCTCCAGGCGCCCTGACGACCGGCGCCGCCCGCGCCGCGAGCGCGCGCAGCCGAGCGCCCCCGCCCCCGTCACGGCGCCCGATCGCACGCAGGTCATGGCGCCGGAGCGGCTGCCTGAGTACGAGCCCGCCGGGGCGCCGACGCAGGCCGTGCCGCGTGGGAAGAGGGAGCGCGAGCAGCGGTCGGGCGGAGCCGGACCGCGGCGGCTGGGTCTGGTGATCCTGGGCCTTGTGCTGCTCGGTATGGCGGCGGCGGTGGCGTTCGTCATGTGGTTCCTGCCGGACGGCGAGAAGGGCGGGGGCAACCAGAAGGGCTCCGTCGTCGTACCGGAGGAGCAGGACCGTGCGCCGGCGGACGGGGACGAGAGCGGCAAGGACGGAAGCGGCAAGGACGAGAGCGGCAAGGACGGCGGCGAGAGCGGCAAGAAGGGGGAGGGCGGCAAGGGGTCCGCGTCGTCCGCCGGGCCCGGGGCGAAGTCCCCGCGGGCGCCCGAGGGGTACAAGACCAGCCAGGACCCCGCGGGGTTCCGGATCGCCGTGCCCGAGGAGTGGGACAGGCGCTCGGCCAACGGGCGCGGGCAGGTGCGCTACAACGGCGGTCAGGTGGAGATGGTCGTCGTGGGCGGGCGGGACAGCACGGAGAAGTATGGCAAGGACCCGATGGCCTACCAGAGCGAGGACGAGCCGGAGCTGTCCGCCTACCGCGCCGCGGACTGGGCGAGTACAGGCGGACTCCGGCGCATCGACGTGGGCGACACCGCCATGGCGGAGGGCACGTTCTCCTGGCGTGAGGGCGGCGGGCGGCAGGTGTACGCCCGCAACCGGGCGATGATCCTGGACGGTCGCTACCACGTGCTGCTCGTGATCGGTTCCAAGAGCCACCGTGCCGAGATCGACCGCCATTTCGAGGCGGTCGCCGACACCTACCGTGTCACTCGCGTCCGTTGACGGTCACAGGTCTGTGAACTCGGTGGCGCTCGCGTTTCCGGTTGGTTCAGGGTGGAGGCCATGACGCATTCGGGGGAGCAGGGGCGCCGGTTGGACGAGTCGACCAGTTACGGGCTGCGGCCGCCCGCGCAGGCGAGCCACCAGAACCAGCAGCCCTCCCCGCCTTCGCAGGCCCAACAGGCCCCGCAGGCCCAACAGGCGCCGGGAGAGGCTCACCACGAGCCGCAGGCGTCGCGAGGCGCCCCGAGCCCTGTGCCCGCGCGGGATCCGCGCCCGCGCACCTACGAGCCGACCAGGGCCTCGGTGCCGGCACCGCCCGCCGCCGGCGCCGATCCGGGCGCGGGGCGGCTGGTCGGCGGCCGTTACCGCCTCACCTCCCGGCTGGGGCACGGTGGCATGGGCACGGTGTGGCGAGCCCACGACGAGGTCGTCGACCGGGACGTGGCGGTCAAGGAGCCGCGGCTGCCCGACCACCTGCCGGCGCGCGAGCGCGAGACCATGCACGCGCGGATGCGCCGCGAGGCCCGTACGGCGGCACGTATCGAGCACCCTTCCGTCGTCACCATCCACGACGTGGTGGTCGAGGACGACCAGCCGTGGATCGTCATGGAGCTGGTCCAGGGCCGTTCGCTGGCCGATGTGCTGGGCGAGGGCACGCTGGACGCGCGCGAGGCGGCCCGGGTCGGCCTCGCGGTGGCGGGAGCGCTGGACGCCGCGCACGAGAAGGGCGTGCTGCACCGCGACGTGAAGCCGGACAACGTGCTGCTGGGCCGGTACGACCGGGTGGTGCTGACCGACTTCGGTATCGCGCAGGTGCAGGGGGAGCAGGGGCTGACGGAGACGGGCACGTTCGTGGGCTCGCCCGAGTTCACCGCGCCGGAGCGGGTGCTGGGCCAGCGTCCCGGCCCCGAGTCGGACCTGTGGTCGCTGGGTGTGGTGCTGTACGCGGCGACCGAGGGCGTCTCCCCGTTCCGCCGCTCCAACAGCCCGGCCACGTTGCAGGCGGTGCTCTCGTCCGAGCCGCAGCGGCCCGCGCGGGCGCTGAGCGCGTCGGGCGCGTTCGGGATGCTGCTCACCCGGCTGCTGGCCAAGGAGCCGGCGCTGCGTCCGGATGCGACGGAGGTCCGCCAGACGCTTGAGGACGTGGCGCGTCCGCCGGTGCGCTCGCCGCGTCCCGTGCCGGGAGGGCAGGGCGGCGGCAGCGCGGTCGCGCGCGGGCTGGGCGGGTTCTTCGGCAAGCTGCGCACCGAGCGCCGCTGGCAGTTCGGCACGGGCGGTGTGGTGGTCGCGCTGGCGGCCGCGCTCACGCTGTTCTTCGTCCTGACGGCCGACCAGGCGCCGGACGGCTGGCACACGCGCAACGAGGACAAGCGGGTGCGGGCCTCCCTGGCCGTGCCGGAGGAGTACAAGCGCAGCGCCGACGAGCAGTCGGTGGCCTTCACCGACCCGGGGAGCGTCATCGCGATGGAGCTGAGCCGCTCCAGCAAGGACATCAAGGACAGCTCGCTGGCGGAGGCCAACCGCTGGAAGAAGTTCTACGAGGACGGCGCCGAGGAGGACGGCTACAGCGACACGATGGGCAACGTCGTCTCCCGGGTGACGGAGGCCGACCAGCAGGGCAAGGAGGCGGCCGAGGTCGTCACCACCTTCCAGGGGCTCAGCGACGTGGACGAGCCCGAGGGCCCCAAGAAGCTCCGGCACGAGCTGATCTACGTCAACGGTGACGGCGTGCGCTGGCGGCTCAAGGTGGAGATGCCCGCCAAGGGCAAGTCGCACCAGGACGGCGAGCAGGTCTTCGACGAGGCGAAGAAGTCCCTGAAGATCCACGATCTGTGACCGTGCGGGCGCCGTGGGCGTGAGGGTCCTGCGCCCTGCGCGGTGTTGCCAGCAATCACTGGCGGATTCCGTGAAAAGGGGTTACCGCCGGGTATACGAGCCGGTGCCCCGAGTCGTACGCTCGGGCGCATGACGGACTCGCTGGAGAGCACCAACCCCTCAGCCGCCGCCGCTCCCGCCGACGGCAATCCGGTGGCCCCCGCGCCCGCGGGCGCGCGGTCCGCGGCCGACGTGGTCACCAGGGACCTCGTCGCGGCGCTGACCCGCGGCGTGGTGGGCAGCGGCAAGACGACCAGCCGCTCCCCCTTCACCGGGGACGTGCTGGCCGAGCTGCCCGAGTCCACCCCCGAAGACGTCGCCACCGCCTTCGAGACGGCCCGTGCGGCGCAGCGGCGGTGGGCGGCGCTGCCGGTGCGGCAGCGCGCGGCCGTGCTGCTGCGCTTCCACGATCTCGTGCTGGCCCGCCAGTCCGAGGTGCTCGACCTCATCCAGCTGGAGACCGGCAAGGCGCGGTTGCACGCGCACGAGGAGGTGCAGGCGGTCACCGTCGCCGCCCGCCACTACGGCCGCAAGGCCGCCTCCTACCTGCGGCCCAAGCGGCACACGGGGGCGATACCCGCGCTGACGAAGGTCACCGAGCTGCGTCACCCCCGGGGCGTCGTCGGCCAGATCGCGCCCTGGAACTACCCCTTCGAGCTGTCCGTCGGAGACGCGCTGCCGGCGTTCGCCGCGGGCAACGCGGTGGTGATGAAGCCCGACACCCAGACCGCGCTGACGGCGCTGTGGGCCCGCGACCTGATGATCCAGGCGGGGCTGCCCGAGGACGTGTGGCAGGTTGTCCTCGGGGAGGGCCCCGTGATCGGCCCCGAGGTCGCCGACCGCGGCGACTACGTCTCCTTCACCGGCTCGACCCGCACGGGGCGCGAGGTCGCCCAGCGCGCCGCGGCCCGCCTGGTGGGCTGTTCGCTGGAGCTGGGCGGCAAGAACGCGATGCTCGTCCTGGACGACGCCGACCTCGACAAGGCGGCGGCCGGCGCGGTGCGCGGGGCCTTTTCCTCCGCCGGGCAGCTGTGCATCTCCATCGAGCGCCTGTACGTCCACGAGTCGGTTGCCGACGCTTTCCTGGAACGCTTCCTGGCCCGGGTGCGGGCCATGCGGCTCGGCACCTCCCTCGCCTACGGCGCCGACATGGGCTCCCTGGTGTCCGAACGGCAGCTGGAGACGGTACAGCGGCACATCCAGGACGCCGTGGCCAAGGGGGCGAAGGTGCTGGCGGGCGGCAGGCACCGCCCGGACGTCGGCCCGCTGTTCCACGAGCCGACCGTGCTGGAAGGCGTCGGACAGGACATGACCGTCTGCGCCGAGGAGACCTTCGGGCCCGTCGTCTCCGTCTACCGCTTCGCGGACGTGGACGAGGCGATCGATCTGGCCAACCGCAGCGCCTACGGCCTCAACTCCTCCGTCTGGAGCGGCAACGCCCGCCGGGCCCGTGAGACCGCCGCCCGGCTGCGCACCGGGACCGTCAACGTCAACGAGGGCTACGCCTCCGCGTACGGCAGCGCCCAGGCCCCGATGGGCGGCATGGGCGACTCGGGACTGGGCCGCCGGCACGGCTCGGAGGGCATCTTGAAGTACACCGAGCCGCAGACGGTGGCACACCAGCGGGTGCTGCCGATGGCGCCGTCGCTCGGCATGAGCGACGAGGCGTACGCGGCGTTCATGTCGCGTTCCCTCAAGGCACTCAAGACGCTCCGCTTCCGCTGAGCAGCCGCTCCGCCCCCGCGTTCCGCTGAGCGTCCGCCGCCGCGCCCGGCGGCCCCGTCCCGGCGGCCCCACCCGTGAAACCGCCGCCCCCACCGGCGGCCGGCCCGCACCGTCACCGCAGAACCGGAGGTACTCGTGTCCCTACCCCACGCTGCCCACAAGCGGGCGGACGCAGACCCGTTCGACTACGACGTGCTGGTCGTCGGCTCCGGTTTCGGCGGCTCCGTCTCGGCGCTGCGGCTGACCGAGAAGGGCTACCGGGTCTGCGTGCTGGAGGCCGGCCGGCGCTTCTCCCGCGACGAGTTGCCCAAGAACTCCTGGGACGTGAAGAACTTTCTGTGGGCGCCCTCGCTCGGCCTCTACGGCATCCAGCGCATCCACCTGCTCGCCAATGTCATGATCCTGGCAGGAGCGGGGGTCGGCGGCGGCTCCCTCAACTACGCCAACACCCTCTACGTGCCCCCCAAGCAGTTCTTCGAGGACCGCCAGTGGGGCCACATCACCGACTGGCAGGCCGAACTCGCGCCCTACTACGACCAGGCCAAGCGCATGCTCGGCGTCCGCCTCAACCCCACCACCACCCCCTCGGACGTCCACCTGAAGGCCGCCGCCGACCGCATGGGCTACGGCGACACCTTCCACCTCGCCCCCGTCGGCGTCTTCTTCGGCGACGGTGACGACGGCGACGGCACCGCGCGCACCACCCCCGGCGAACAGGTCCCCGACCCCTACTTCGGCGGCGCGGGCCCCGCACGCACCGCCTGCGTCGAGTGCGGCGAGTGCATGACGGGCTGCCGCAGGGGCGCCAAGAACACCCTGAACGAGAACTACCTCCACCTCGCCGAGCAGGCCGGGGCCGAGATCCGAGCCCTCACCACCGTCGTGGGCATCCGCGAGCGCACTCCGGGCACCGACGAGGACGGCTACGAGGTGGCGACGCTGCGCACCGACCGGCGCCGCGCGAAACCCCGCGTCCTGCGCGCCCGCCGCGTCGTCCTCGCGGCCGGCACCTACGGCACGCAGAAGCTGCTGCACCGCGTGAGGGACGCCGGCACGCTGCCGCACCTCTCCCCGCGCCTCGGCGAGCTGACCCGCACCAACTCCGAGGCCCTCGTCGGCGCGCAGACCGTGGCGCGCCGCTACCGCAAGAAGTGGGGCAAGGACGCGGAGCTCGACTTCACCAAGGGCGTCGCCATCACCTCGTCCGTCCACCCCGACGCCAACACCCACATCGAGCCCGTCCGTTACGGCAAGGGCTCCAACGCGATGAGCGCCCTGACCACCCTCCAGGTGCGGCAGCACACCACCCTGCCCGGCACCCTGGCGCACGTGGTGACCTGCCTGCGGCACCCCGCGCTGTTCGCCCGCTCGCTGTCCGCGCGCAAGTGGTCGGAGCGCATCATCATCGGGCTCGTCATGCAGACGCTCGACAACTCGCTGACCACTTACCGCAAGAAGGGCGGCCTCGGCAAGGGCATGCTCACCGCGCGGCAGGGGCACGGCGCGCCCAACCCGGTGCACATCCCCGAGGGCGCCCAGGCGGCGACCGCGCTCGCCGAGGAGATCAACGGCTTCGCCGGCACCAACGTCGGCGAACTGATGGGCACCCCGCTCACGGCCCACTTCCTGGGGGGCTGCCCCATCGGGCAGGACGCCGAGCACGGCGTCATCGACCCCTACCACCGGCTGCACGGCCACCCCGGCATCTCCGTCGTCGACGGCTCGGCCGTCTCCGCGAACCTCGGCGTCAACCCGTCGCTGACCATCACCGCACAGGCGGAGCGCGCCATGTCCTTTTGGCCCAACAAGGGTGAGAGCGACCCGCGTCCCGCGCAGGACGCCGCCTACCAGCGGCTGGCACCCGTCACGCCGGTCAAGCCCGCGGTACCCGAGAGCGCCTTCGGGGCCCTGCGGCTGCCTCTGCTGCCGGTGCCGGACGTGCCGGCGCGGGACGCGCGGACGGCGGACTGAGACCCCGCGCGTGGGAACGCCCGGCCGGGCGTTCCCACGGTCCGGTCGCCGCCACGACGAAGGGCCCCGTGGCGCCGGCCGGGTGGGTGGCGGCAGCCGCGGGGCCCTCGGACCAGCACCGGCGTCAGGGCAGCGCCCGTGCTGTGAGGCGGCGCCGGGGGGAAGCGCCGCCGGATTGGTCGAACCAATGGCGGAAGTCCGCCACGGCCGACCCGTGGTCGTCGAGTGGTGCGCTCACTGGGCTCGCTCTCGCATCGTCCTGGATGCGGCTCACCTTCCGCAACCGTTTCGACGGAGCGGGATTTCCGGAGCGCGGCGCGGAGTCCGCAAGGCGCTCGTGACGCCGTCGAAAGACCGCGGAGCGGCCGGCCCAGAGCGTCCCCGGGACCGGCCGCTGTCGTGACCGGGCTGCTGTCCCCTGCCGTCCGGTCACAGCACCAAAGCGAGGTCCCACGACGCCCGGCGTCTCCCCTCCCGGGAAGGACGGACGTCTCATCGCTCCGGTGACGCCGCCCCGCTCGCCGCCGGGCGCCCGGCGGAGATCAGGGACACCGGGATCAACGAAGCCCCTCCGAGCCGGTCACGCGCCGTACGGGTGAGGCCCCTTCGGGCCCCCGCGCCCCGCAGGGGCGCGGGGAACGGCGCCCCGCAGGGGCGCGGGGAACGGCGCGACAAGCCACAACCCCGCCGCGGACCGCACACTGCGGGCAGTGGCACCCCGTTGCCGGAAGAGGCCCGCAGGGCAAGCCCTAATGTCCGCGGCACAGCCGCAGCAGCGTCATCGCCAGGTCGCGGCCCGCAGAGCCGAGCTCACCGCTGTAGTGGTCGAGGATCTCCATCTCGCGAGCGAGATGGACCCGGCGGCCGCCCGACTTGATCCGTACGCGCTGGATCGTCTCCGAGACCTCCATCCGCTCGCGGACCAGCGCCACGATGCGGGCGTCCAGGGCGTCGATACGGGCGCGCTCCGCGGCGATCACCGTCTCGGGGTCGTCAGGGGCGGCCTGCGGGGTCGGTTCGGTGACGGTGCTCGGGTGCATCAGCTGCCAGCTCCTCAGCTCGGTGGAGCCCTCGGACTACGGCGGCCAGGGAGCCGGCACACAGGCGCCCCGGGCCTTGGCCGGCCCGGGGCGCCTGGGGAAGTCGTGTGTTCTCTTGCTCACACAGAACGTCGACCATGGCGACCGGCCGGACCGGTGCCATAGGTAAACCAGAAAGCGCTCTGCGTAAACACGCGCCCAGTATGTCACGGCCGCCCGCGCCCGAGCCGCCCTCCCCTGCGGGGTGCCGGGGGCGCTGTCCGTGCGGTGGGGGAGCGCGCGCGGGCGTGGGGCCCGGAAGGGGATCGGTATCATCGGGGGTGAACCCCTTCACCGCCGAAAGGCATCAGCTTCGTGGCTTCCAACCCGTCCGAGAGCAGCGCCCCGGACACCGTGCTCGTCGTCGACTTCGGCGCGCAGTATGCCCAGCTCATCGCGCGTCGGGTGCGTGAGGCGCGGGTGTACAGCGAGATCGTCCCCTCGACCATGCCGGCCGCCGAGATGCTCGCCAAGAACCCGAAGGCGATCATCCTTTCCGGCGGCCCCTCCTCCGTGTACGCGGAGGGTGCCCCCTCCCTCGACCGCGGCGTCTTCGAGGCGGGTGTCCCGGTTCTCGGCATCTGCTACGGCTTCCAGCTGATGGCGACGACGCTGGGCGGCACCGTCGACAACACGGGCAGCCGCGAGTACGGCGCGACGTCGCTGGCGGTCACCAGGTCGGGCTCGACGCTGTTCGAGGGGACCCCGGACGAGCAGCAGGTGTGGATGTCGCACGGCGACGCCTGTTCCGCGGCGCCGGAGGGCTTCACCGTCACGGCGTCCACGGATCTGGTGCCCGTGGCGGCGTTCGAGAACGACGAGCGGAAGCTGTACGGCATCCAGCACCACTGCGAGGTGATGCACTCCACGCACGGCCAGCAGGTGCTGGAGCACTTCCTGTACCGGGGCGCGGGGCTGACCCCGTCGTGGACGACGGAGAGCATCGTCGACGAGCAGGTCGAGGCGATCCGGGCGCAGGTCGGCAGCAAGCGCGCGATCTGCGGGCTGTCCGGCGGCGTGGACTCGGCGGTGGCCGCCGCGCTGGTGCAGAAGGCGATCGGCGAGCAGCTCACCTGCGTGTACGTCGACCACGGGCTGATGCGCAAGGGCGAGACCGAGCAGGTCGAGAAGGACTTCGTGGCGGCGACCGGCGTGCAGCTGAAGGTCGTGGACGCGGCCGACCGCTTCCTGGACGCGCTGGCGGGGGTCTCGGACCCGGAGCAGAAGCGCAAGATCATCGGCCGGGAGTTCATCCGCGTGTTCGAGGCCGCGCAGGCCGAGATCGTCGCGGAGGCGCCGAGCGACGAGCCGGTCGCCTTCCTCGTGCAGGGCACCCTCTACCCGGACGTGGTGGAGTCCGGCGGCGGCACGGGCACGGCCAACATCAAGTCGCACCACAACGTGGGCGGTCTCCCCGAGGATCTCGAGTTCGAGCTGGTGGAGCCGCTGCGCAAGCTGTTCAAGGACGAGGTGCGGCAGGTCGGCCAGGAGCTGGGGCTGCCGGAGGAGATCGTCCAGCGCCAGCCGTTCCCGGGCCCCGGGCTGGGCATCCGGATCGTGGGCGAGGTGACGCGCGAGCGGCTGGACGTGCTGCGGGAGGCCGACGCGATCGCCCGCGAGGAGCTGACGGCAGCCGGTCTCGACCGCCAGATCTGGCAGTGCCCGGTCGTGCTGCTCGCCGAGGTGCGCAGCGTCGGCGTCCAGGGCGACGCGCGTACGTACGGGCACCCGGTGGTGCTGCGTCCGGTCTCGTCCGAGGACGCGATGACGGCCGACTGGTCGCGGCTGCCGTACGACGTGCTGGCCCGTATCTCGACGCGGATCACCAACGAGGTCTCCGAGATCAACCGGGTCACGCTGGATGTGACGAGCAAGCCTCCGGGGACGATCGAGTGGGAGTGATCTCCCCCTGACGGTCCGCCTGCACGCGCCGTGTGCCCCCGTGTTCCGCTCCGGAGCACGGGGGCACACGTGTGTGCGAGCTGGGATACGGTTCCCGGGTGGCGGAGGCGGACGATGAGGCCAGGGGGCCGGAAGAGACGGAGAGGACCCGCCGGGCGGGGCTCCTCCACTACTCGGACGAGCAGCGCGAGAGGTGGCGCGTCCTCCGGGAACAGGGAGAGCGGCGCCGCCGCCGCAGGCGCGTCGTCGGCTGGTGCGTGACAGGAGTGCTGGTGCTCGGCGTCGCCGGATGGGCGGCCAAGCCGACGCTCAAGGACATGAGGATCGCCTCCAGCGCCTGCGACGGGGCGATACCCGACGGCGGCATGGACGCGCTGCGCGCCGCGGCGGGCAGCCCGGACGCGCACCTGACCGAGTCCACCAGCGAGACCCGCGCCGAGTTGGGGCGCTACTCGTGCGAGGTGGTCAGCGAAGAAGAGCGCGTCCTCGAGGTCGAGGTCTACGGCCGCCGCGACGACATCGACCGGGAGCTGTCCAGGGAGTTCGAGGACCAGGGCGGGCGCCCCCGGGTGGCGCTTCCCGGCGGGCTGCCGGGGTTCGAAGGCCAGATGTCCACGGTGCGGCTGATGCCTTCGTGCCCAGGGCGCGGCAAGGACGCGGCAGGACACCGGGGGCAGTTGCTGGTGAGCGTGTCGGGCGGGCATCCGGCGCGGCCGCACCACCTGCTGCGCGCCGGTGTCGCCGTCGCCAACAAGGCGGCCGCGAAGCTGGGCTGCGACGCGAAGCCGCTGCCCCTGCCGGAGCAGGGGGCGCAGCCGAAGGGCGTCAGGCTCGCGGCCGCGGCCCACACCTCCTGCGCGGCGCTCGCCGAGGGCCTGCTGAAGGGCTCGGCCTGGACCGCCGATCTGCGCATCCCCCAAGGACCCGCACCGATGACCAGTTGCGAGGTGCGGCCTTCGGGCACCGACGAGGACGGCGACCCGCACGCGGCGGTGGTGAGGCTGTACGGCTGGTACGGCGACTTCTCGCGGCGCCTGCGGCTCTCCGACGCCAGGATGAACAAGGCGAGCACGGACCGGGAGCAGGCCGGTCCGTGGCTCAGGGAGGCCAACGGCTGGGCACTGGCGCGGTGCGAGGGGCAGGCGGCGGGCTTCCAGATCACCGTCAGGAGACCGGGCAGGTACACGGGTCCGGAGAGCACCACGGTGGACCGCGACCAGTTGGGCAAGGACGAGATGCTGGCGATGCTCTCCTCCTTCGCGAAGAAGGAGAGCGCCGCGCGCGGCTGTGAGGACCTGCGGCTGCCCACCCGCTCCTGAGGGGCCGTGCAGGCCCCACGGCGCTCGGGTTCAGATCAGGCGGAGCCCCAGCACGTACCGCCAGTCGATGGCCACCCGGAGCCGTTCGGCCCGGCCCGGGGGTATGCCGCGCTCCTTCGCCCAGGCGTCGAAGACCGCGAAGAGCTGGATCCGTCCGTCCATCAGCTGCTCCGCGGCCCTGCCGCCGGTGCCCGGCGAGGCGTCGGGGCGGCGCTGGGCGAGGGTGGCCGCCGAGGGGCGTGAGCGCACCCGGTGGTCGGCGGCGTGGTAGAGGCCGCGGGTGTGGCGCAGTACCGCACGGTCGAACGCGTCGGGTGAGGAGGCGAGTCCGTTCGCGAGGGCGCTCGTGCGGGAGGCCATGAGCCTGGCCACGAAGGCGGCGCTCTGTTCGAGTTCCGACTCGGTTCCCGACAGCCCGTACTCGGTCTTCGCGCCCGGTTCCAGCGCGTCGTCGGTGAGCCGTTCCAGGTAGGCGGCGAAGCGGGCGCGTTCGGCGTCGTACAGGGTGGCGAACGCGCGCGGTGAGGCGGCCAGGCGGCCTATCAGGTTCTGCGCCTGCTCGATGTCCGGGAAGACGACGTGGATGTCTTCTCCGCTGGGGAAGGGGGTGACGGCGTTGCCGCTCCCGTCCGGGTACTCCGCTTCCCGGTCGCTGATGGTGGGCCGGCGCTGGTCGTCCCGTGGCGGTCCGTGGGTCATCGCGCGGCTGGTGTCCTGGATGTAGGAGGCGAACATCCGCGCGAGGTGGGGTGCCAGGCCGAGGGGGAAGTCGGGCCCGTGCCCGTCGTGCCCCTCGCCGAGCAGCAGGACGACGGCGTGTGTCACCCGGACCGCGCGCTCGGAGTGGGGGCGGGCGGGCCTGCCCTGGTCCTCGGCGGTGCGGCCCGTGGTCGCGGCGACGAGTGTGCGGCCCGCCAGCGCGGTGCCGTCGGGGCCCTCGCACAGCGGGTGGCCGCCGGGCCGCAGGAGGCGCTTCAGCGGGCGCGTGCGGGCCACGTCCTCGCCCGGGTCCAGCGCTTTGGCCGCGCGTTCCGGGTCGTCGGCCAGGGCGCGCGCCCGGACGGGGGCGCGCCGGCAGACGGTCTCCTCCCGGCCGTCGAGCAGCACGGGAACCAGGACGGCGACCAGGGCGAGTGCCGCCGCGCCGGCCAGGGCGGTGAGGAGGGTGCGCCGTGAGGCGCCGCGCAGCGGGCCCAGGGCGCGGACACGGTCGAGGGAAGGCACCGGGTGAGAGTACCCGGCGCACTCGTTCAGGTGTGCGGGACCAGTCGCCCGGCCGCCGAGAGCGCACTCCGGCGTGCCCGCCCGGGGTTCGCGTCGGCGTCGGTCGGGGTCAGGGGCCCCAGGCGCGGGTGAGGGCCGCCGCTTCACCGCGCGTGGTGACGCCGAGTTTGGCCAGGATGTTGGAGACGTGGAACTTCACCGTCGACTCGCTGATGCCCAGCGCTCGCGCGATCTCGCGGTTGCGGCGCCCCAGTGACACCTGCTCCAGCACGTGGGCCTCGCGGGGGTGGAGGTCGCGCAGGCCGTGGGGGCCGCCGTGGGCCACTGCCGCCCGGTCCGTCCTCGCGGCCCGTCCCGCCGCCGCTGCCACCGTGGGCGGTGCCGCCGTGCGGGCGCCGGCCGGTGCGCCCAGAGGGAGGACGAGCGTCACCGTCGTGCCCCAGCCGGGCACCGGGTCGGCGGTCACCGTGCCCTCCAGCGCGGCGACGCGTTCCGCGACGTTCGCGGGGACGACGGCCTCGTCCGCCGCCGGCCGTCCGGGGCCGTCGTCCCGCACGGCGATCCGCAACGTGTCGCCCTCCAGCCACCAGCCCACGTGCATCCGCCCGACCCCTTCCTGCTCCAGCAGGGCGAGTGCGACGGTGCGCATCGCGGCGCGCGCCGTGTGAGCGGTGTCGGACGGCAGGGAGCGCCCGCTTCCGGGCGGACGCAGCGCGAGCCGGACCGCGCGGTGGCGGGCCGGCGGCCGCAGTTCGCGGGCGCCGCGGTGGAAGGCGGTGTCGGCGTCCTCCTCGCTCAACTCACGGTTCCAGTACGTCATGCGGCCGAGCGCGGCGAGCGCGTCGACGGCCAGGTCGGTGGCGGCCGCGCGGGCCGCCGCGTCGTCCAGCGCGGGCGCGCGCAGGGCGGTGAGGACGCCCGTGAGGGCGGCGCCGTGCGCGTCGGCCAGCTCCGCCAGTACGGCGGCGCGGGCCGCCGCGGCGACGCGGGAGACCGACGTGTGCGAGGGGAGAGCCTCGGCGGTGAGGCGGTAGGTGGAGACGGTCACCAGGTCCCAGACGCGCTGCACGGTGCGCAGCACGGCGGGCGGGGGCGGTGCCGCCGTCCGCAGCCCGGTCAGCGCCAGCAAGGCGCCTCCTTTCCCGGCGTGTGCCGCCGCGACACCGAGCACAGCGCGGCGCTCGCCGCCCAGCACCGCCTCGCCCCACCAGGGCGCACCGACCCGCACCCGGAAGGCCAACTGGCCCAGCTCGTCGTGGGTGATGCGCGCGGCCAGGTCGCGGTCCGTGCCCACGGCCTGCTTGGGCGCGTACGCGGACACCTCGCTCAACTGCGCGGCTGCGGTGTGCCGCACCAGTCCGTTCAGTGCGCGCGAGGTGCGCTCCAGCAGTTCGGGCAGCGGCGCCGCGACGAGGTCGAACGCCCGGGCCAGTGCGTCGTCGGGACTGCTCCAGCGTGGTTCCACCCGGCCCACCGTACGACTGCGCGGCCTGCGGCCACCTGGCCGTAAGGAGAGCCGAGGTCCGGTCTTTCGAGGGGCCCGCCACCGGCCGCCCGCCGGTGACAGTGGTGCGGTGCGGGACCGGCCCGGCCGTACCGCCGCACCCCGCCGGCACTTCCGTACGACCCGAGGAGAACACCCGATGACACTCACCACGCACGCCATGGCCTTCGACCGGTTCGGGGCGGCCGACGTCCTCGCGCCGCACCGGGTCGAGCTGCCCGAGCCGGGGCCGGGACAGGTCCGCGTCCGGGTGCGGACGGCGGCGGTCAACCCGCTGGACTGGAAGATCCGCCGGGGCGGGATGACCGAACTGTTCCCGGTGCCGCTGCCGCACGTCCCCGGGCTGGAGGCGGCAGGCGTCGTCGAGGCCGTCGGCCCTGACGTGGGCGGACTCGGCGTCGGCGACGAGGTGTTCGGACGCACCTCCACGGGAAGCTACGCCGCCCACGCACTGGCCGAGGCCCGCAACCTGGTACGCAGGCCGCACGCGCTGGGGTGGGCGGAGGCCGCGGTGATCCCCACAGCCGCCGAGACAGCGCTGCGGTGCTTCGCGTACCTGGGCCTGGAGCGGGGCGAGACGCTGCTCTTCCACGCGGCGGCCGGCGGGGTCGGCACGCTGGCGCTCCAGCTCGCGGCGGCGCGCGGAATCCGGGTCATCGGCACCGCGAGCGAGCACAACCACGCGTATGTACGGCAGTTGGGCGGCGAGCCGGTCAGTTACGGGGAGGGGCTGACCGAGCGGGTGCGGCGGCTGTCCCCGCGGGGTGTGGACGCGGCGATCGACGGGGCGGGCCGGGGCGGCTCCGTGGAGGCGTCCCTCGCGTTGACGGGCGGCAGCGCGCGGGTTGTCACCATCGTCCACCCGGACGAGGCCGCACGGTCGGGTGTGCACTTTTCCGGCGGAGGCGGGGACTGGGACTTCGCGGGGGCGCTCGCCGAGGCGTCGGCCCTGCACGCGGCGGGCTTCGGGCTGCGGTTGCCCGTGCACCGGATGTACCCGCTGGCGGACGCGGCAGCCGCGATGGCGGAGAGCGAGAGCGGTCACGTGCGGGGCAAGGTGGTGCTGGTGGTGGGCTGACGGGGGCGCACGCGTACGAGGCGCAGGCGAGGCGCAGGCGAGGCGATGGCGAGGCGATGGCGAGGCGATGGCGAGGCGCACAGTGTTGCGGGCCTGCGGCGCGATGTAGTACTCCTTATACATGAGCGAGCAGGTGCACAACAGGCTGGCGGTCGTGCGGGCGGAGCGGAAGGTGTCCCGCCAGGCGCTGGCCACGGCGGTGGGTGCGCACTACCAGACGATCGGCTACATCGAGCGCGGGCAGTACAACCCCAGCCTCGATCTGGCGCTCCGGATCGCCGCCCACTTCCGGCTCCCGGTGGAGGCGCTGTTCTCCCTGGAGCCCTTCCGCCCGCTCACGGACGAGCTGTACGGCGGCCCGGCCGACGGGACGGGCAGTGCCAACGACACGGGGAGGACGCCGCGATGACCACGACGCGCTCGAACGCCACGCGCTACGACACATGGATGCTCAAGACCATGAACGACGCGCGCACCAAGCGCTACCACGCCACCCGGCGCGCGCGGCGCCGCATCGTGGCCGCGCACCTCGCGGCCACGGCCGTGGCCGCGGCGGGCATGGTGACGCCGCTCGCCGTCTCGTCCCCCTGGCCGCTGGTCGCCCTGCTGGTGGCGGGGCTGGTCTGGATCCCCCTCATGGGGCTCCTCAACTCCATGACGCGGGGCCTGCTGGAGCTGCGCCCCCGGGTTTTGGACGAGCGGCAGCTCGCCGAGCGCGGCACGGTGCACGCGCTGGCCTACCGGATCAGCTCCTCGGTGATGGCCGCGGCACTGCTCGGCTTCTACGCCGCCTGGCTCGCCGGCGCCGGCCTCGACGCCCTCGCCGCCCCCCTGGCCACGGCGGGGTTCGGCCTCCTGGTGCTGCACTGGCTGCTGCCGCACTGGATCGCCGCCCTGCGCGTGCAGGACGAACCGGAAGACGACGAGCCGTGGGCCGCCCCGGACCCCACCTGACCTGCCCGTCCGCCGCGCACCTGCCGGTCGGGGCGGCCGTCCGGTGCACGGCCGCCTCCGGCGGTGCAGGGCCGCCTCCGGCGGTGCAGGGCCGCCTCCGGCGGTGTACGGCCGCCTCCGGCGGTGTGCGCCGTTCGGGCGGACTCGCGGATCCCGCGCGCCGCGTCACCCGTGACGCGGCGCGCCGGTGCTACGCAAGGGGCATGCGATCTGATTGTCATATCTTCACGCGACGGGGTCTGCTGTTCACCGGCCTCGGCGTCGGCACGGCGGCGCTGTCGGGTGTCGCCGCCGGAGCGTTCGCATACCACGACGCCGGGCGGAGGGGACACGCCGTCGCCGCCGCGAAGCATCCGGGCGACCCGACGCGCCCGGCGGGCGGCGGTGCCGGAGCGGGCAGGCGGCCGGTGCGTGGCCTCCCGCACACGGAGCACGCGGAGCACGCGGAGCACGCCGCCACCGACAGCTACCGGCTGCGCCCGCTCGCCGGGGAGACGTCGATGGGCGCGCCGAGCGCCCACCCGCCCGTGCGTACCCAGGCGGAGATGACGCTGCCCGGAACGCACGGGCGCCGCGTCCTCGCGCTCACGTTCGACGACGGGCCGCACCCCGTGCACACCCCGGCGCTGCTGGAGGTGTTGCGGCGGCACGGCGTGCAGGCCACGTTCTTCGTCGTCGGCGAGAACGCCGCCGTCTTCCCCGAACTGCTGCACGACATCGCCGCCGAAGGACACGTCGTCGCCAACCACTCCTACAGCCACCGCCAGCTGACCCGGCTGCGCACCAAGGACATCGAGAGCGAACTCTCCCGCACCAGCGAACTCATCGACCGTGTGCTCGGCGTCCCGCCCACCTGGTGCCGCGCCCCCTACGGCGACTGGCACGCGCCCTCGCTGAAGATCTGCGCCCGCCTCGGCATGGAGCCGATGGGCTGGTCCCTGGACACCCGCGACTGGTCGCGCCCCGGTACGACCACCATCGTGCGCGCCGTCCTCGACAAGGCCACCCCCGGCGCCATCGTCCTCCAGCACGACGGCGGCGGCCCCCGCGACCAGACCGTCCAGGCCGTCGACCGCTACCTGCCCGTACTGCTGGAGCAGGGCTACACCTGCGTACGCCCCGAGGCGTGAGCACCGCGCCCCGGCGGGAGACGCACCGAGGCCCCGCGGAAGGGTGCCGCGGGGCCTCGTGCGTGCAGGGTGCGCTCGCCTACCGGATGGCCTTGATCAGCTCTCCGTCCGGAGTGTCACCGCTCAGCTCCCAGACGAAGGTGCCGCCCAGTTTCTGCTGCTTGGCCCAGTCGACCTTGCCGTGCAGGGTCTCCGGGGTGTCGTAGCTCCACCACTGGTCGCCGCAGTGCGCGTAGGCGGTGCCCCCGACCTTGCCGGTGGCCGGACAGCGGGTCTTGAGCACCTCGTAGTCCTCGATGCCCTGCTCGTAGGTGCCCGGAGCCGGACCCGTCGCCGTGCCGCCGGGCTCCGACTGCGTCACCCCGCTCCAGCCGCGGCCGTAGAAGCCGAGCCCCATCAGCACCTTCTCGGGAGGCACCCCGCGGAAGATGAGCGACGCGATGGAGGACTTGGTGTCGAAGAGCTTCTTGGGGATGCCGTCGTAGGTCTCCAGCGCCGAGTGCGGCGCCGTCGGGCCTTCCTGGTCGAAGGCGCCGAAGTAGTCGTAGGTCATCGGCAGGTACCAGTCGACGTACTGCGCGGCCGTCTTGTAGTCGGTCGCCTCCATCTTGCCGCCCTTGGAACCGTCGGCGGTGACGGCCGCCGTCACCAGCTTGTCGCCGAATTTGCCGCGCAGCGACTTCATCAGGTTGGCGAAGGCGTCCGGGCCGCTGGTGTCGCACCCGAGGCCGCAGGCGTTGGGGTACTCCCAGTCGATGTCGATGCCGTCGAAGAGGCCCTCCCAGCGCGGGTCGTTGACCAGGTTGAAGCAGGACTCGGCGAAGGCGTCCGGGTTCTTGGCCGCCTCGGTGAAGCCCTTGGACCAGCTCCAGCCGCCGAAGGACCACAGCACCTTCAGGTCCGGGTGCTTCTTCTTGAGCTTGAGCAGCTGGTTGAAGTTGCCGCGCAGCGGCTGGTCCCAGGTGTCGGCCTGGCCGTCGACGCTCTGCTCGGCGGTGTACGTCTTCTCGTAGTCGGCGTAGCTGTCACCCACGGTGCACTTGCCGCCCTGGACGTTGCCGAAGGCGTAGTTGATGTGGGTCAGCTTGTCCGCCGAGCCGGAGGTCTCGATGTCCTTGACATGGTAATCGCGCTGGTAGACACCCCAGTTGGTGAAGTATCCGACGTTTTTCCCTGCTGCCGACGAGTCCGCGGCGGCGGCCAGTTCCGGCCGCTTGCCGTCCTCGCCGGACGATGTGTTGACGGTGATCAGGGTCACGGCCACGGCCGCCGCGCACAGTGCGGCGATCACGGCGAAGAGGCCGCGGCGGGATCCCCGGTCGTCTGAGTAGTCCTGTCTGCTGTCAGATCCGAACATGGTCACCTCGCGTAGGGGGTGCGGAAAGGTGCCCGTCGTCCGCTCGGACGGACGAAGAAGGACCGGAGCAGTCCAGCAACGTTCGGAACACTCTCAGCACCGCAGGCACCGCCCCCAGACACGGGCGGACCCACGCTTCGGTTCACTCCGCGGCCGCGGGCAGGCCGTCTGCGGTGAGTGTGGCGCGGGCGGCGCGTGCTGCGCGTGCCGGGCGTGCTGTACGTGCCGCGCGTGCCGCGCGTGCTGCGTGGAAGGTGCGGAGGCCGGTCCCGGGCGGGGGTGCGGGCGTCGCCGTGGCTGCTGCCGTGGTGCGGCAGGTGGGGCACCGGTCCTCGTTGCCGACGGGGGTGAACAGCAGCGGCTGGGTGTGTGGGCCCGCGCATTCCCGCATGCGGGACACGCGCGGCGGCGCCGCTTGCGTGGTGGGCGACGTGGCGACGGGCTCGGGCAGGGCGTGTTCCAGCCGCCACCGGAGCGCCCCGAGTGGGGAGCGGGCCTGTTCCAGCCCCGCCGTGAGCGCCGTGCGTACGTCGTCGGTGCCCAGGCCGCACTCCAGCCAGCGCGCTGCGAGGGGCGCCCAGCGCCTGGCCTTGCGGGCGGGCATCGCCAGGTACGGCGCGGTGCGGGGGAGGGAGAGCAGGAGCGCTTCGGCGCGGGCGCGGATCTCGGTGCCGAGTCGGGGCGCCGCGGCTTCGGGGGCTTCGGTGGCTTCGGTTGTGGCGGGAGGGTGGGAGGTGTTCCCTACGGGTGTTTTACGGGGTTGAGGGGCGGCGGGCCGACGGGTCGGCGCACCGGTGGCCGGTAGGGCGGCTGTCGGTCGGGCGGCGGGCTGGACGGCGACGCGGGCTTCGTCGGGTGACAGGGGGGTGTTGGCGACGAGCTGGACGGTCTGCCAGCGCCCGTGCTCGTTCTGGTGCCGCCACTCGAACAGGTAGCGTTCGGCGCGGAGTTGCCGTTTCGCGTGCTGGAAGGCGACCTTGCCGATTCCGGCGCGCTCTGCCGTCTTCCACAGCGGTTCGTCGGCGCCCTCGGGGAGGGAAAGCTGCCAGGCCAGGAGCCGTACCGCGGTCGCGGACAGGCGGGGGTGGCGGATGATGTCGTTCGGCAATTGGGAGAAGAAGCGCGAGGGCGCGCTAACATGCCTGTGCATCCCAGGGTCCCTTCGGATGACCTTGGTGGTGAAGGCCCTCGACCGGTGCGCTAACACCGTCGGGGGCCGCCTCATGTGTGGCACATGGGGCGAGCTGATACGCGGCAGAGTACACCGACTGTGGGTAGTTGGCGACGGACGGTTACGGCGTGTGATCCTCTACGGAGAGCTCCCTCGGTGGCCGCTCACGGGAGCCTGCTCTGCCGGTTCAGGTCGGTGACCCGTGCGCGCAGCTCCTCGATGACCCGCGCGGCACGGATCGCGTCCGGCGGCACGTCCCACTCGCGACCGCCACCGGGCGGCCGCATCTGTACGTACGGCCCCTCGCGGCCCATCACTTGACCGATCCGGCCCGTCCGCGTATCGACCGCGAAGGCGCCCGCAGGGGGAATCTCGCTGTTCATGGCGCACAGCGTGCTGGTCACGTCGTACGGTTCGAAGTAACGGAGCAGGTACGGACGGTGAGTGTGCCCGGGGTGTCCCCACCCGGGCGTACTGGCTCAGGAGGCGAGCCGGTTGGCCAACGGCAACAGCAGGAACGGCAACGGCGACGACCGCCCCATGGCATGGCGTTACGCCGGAGACCAGATGAAACGCTGGCGCGAGGCGGCCGGTATCTCGCGCCAGGCCCTGGCACAGGAGGCCGGCTACGGCTACGACGCCATCAAGGGCATGGAACGCGGAGTGCGCAAGGCGCAGGCCCATGTGCTGCGCATCGCCGACGATATGTGCGGTGCGCAGGGGAAGCTGGCGGCTGCGGTGGAGTTCCTCCGCCCGGAACCGTTCCCGTCGTACTCGCAGGACTTCATGCAGGCGGAGAGCGAGGCGGTGGCCGTCAGTTGGTACGAGACTGAGTTCATCCCTGGCCTGTTACAAGTCGAGGAGATCGTCCTTGCGATGCTTCACGCTCATTGTCCGCCGCTGGATGACGAAACCATCGAGGAGCGCACGAAGGGTCGGCTGGCACGGCAGACGCTGCTGGACAAGCAGACCAAGGCATTCAGTTTCGTCATCTCCGAGACCGCCCTACGTGACCAAGTAGGCGACACGGCTGCCTACAAACGTCAGTTGCAACATCTGCTGCATGTGGGGCGTCGGCGGAACGTCACCATCCAGGTCATGCCTTATGGGCGAGGACCGCACCCCGGGCGGTTGGGCCCCTTCGTGCTGCTGGAGACCCCTGATCACGAGTATCTCGGGTATGAGGAGGGGCAAACCACGGGCGTTCTGTACTCAGATGGAGAGAAGATCAGCACGCTCCGGCAGCGCCATGAAATGATCCTGCGGCTGGCTCTCAACCCCGAGGAGTCGTCAGCCTTCATCAGCGAGTTGGCGGAGGAGCTATGAGTACCGAGCTGGCGTGGTTCAAGTCGAGCTACAGCAACACAGAAGGGGGCGCCTGCGTCGAGGTCGCTGTCTCGTGGCGCAAGTCCAGCTACAGCAACACGGATGGCGGCAACTGCGTCGAGGTAGCCGCCTGCCCCCACAGCATCCTCGTCCGGGACTCCAAGCAGCACTCCATGGGCCCCCAGGTCGCCTTCACCGCCGGCGCCTGGTCGGCGTTCGTCGCCAGCGTGCGCTCTGCCGCTTAGCAGGGCTCAGCACGCGGATTCCACACGGTGGCCGCTGAGCTCGAAGCCGCGTGCCGGAGGCGCCGGCGCCGAAAAGAGCCTCATACCAGCCGTCGCGCCGTCGCCCACCGGGTCAGCTCGTGGCGGTTGGACAGCTGGAGTTTCCGCAGCACCGCCGAGACGTGGGACTCGACCGTCTTGACGGAGATGAACAGCTGCTTGGCCACCTCCTTGTAGGCGTAGCCGCGCGCGATCAGCCGCAGGACCTCGCGTTCGCGCTGGGTGAGGCGGTCCATGTCCTCGTCGACCGGCGGGGCGTCGGTGGAGGCGAAGGCGTCCAGGACGAAGCCGGCCAGCCGCGGGGAGAAGACCGCGTCGCCGTCCGCGACGCGGAAGATGGCGCCCACCAGGTCACCGCCCGTGATGGTCTTGGTGACGTAGCCGCGCGCACCGCCGCGGATGACGCCGATGACGTCCTCGGCGGCGTCGGAGACCGACAGCGCGAGGAAACGCACGGGCCGTTCCGCATCGCCCATCAGCGGCGCGCAGCGGCGCAGCACCTCGACGCCGCCGCCACCGGGCAGGTGCACGTCGAGCAGGACCACGTCGGGGCGGGTGGCCTCGATGACCGTCATCGCCTGGTCGACGTCGCCCGCCTCGCCCACGACGTCGACGCCCGTCTCGTCGGTGCGGCCGATCTCCGCCTGCACGCCCGCGCGGAACATGCGGTGGTCGTCCACGAGGACGACCCGGACCCGGCGGCCCCCTCCGGCGTCCGTGCCCTGCTGCTCGCCCGCCGCGCTCGTCTCGTTCGGTCCGTCCGTCACGACTCCGCCGCCCTCTCCATCTCCAGCTCGACCTCGGTCCCCTCGCCCGGTGCGGTGCGCAGCCGCGCCGTGCCGCCGTTGCGGCGCATCCGGCCGATGATGGACTCGCGTACGCCCATCCTGTCCGATGGCACGGTGTCCGGGTCGAAGCCCGGACCGCGGTCCCTCACGGAGATGAAAACGGTACGCCCCTCCACCTCGGCGAAGACCTGCACGGCGCCGCCCTCGCCACCGTACTTGGCGGCGTTGACCATCGCCTCGCGCGCGGCCTGGAGCTGCGCGCCCAGCGCCTCGTCGAGAGGGCAGTCGCCGACGCAGACGACCTCGACGGGGACCCCGTGGTGGTCCTCGACCTCGGCCGCCGCGGCCTTCACCCCCTCGGCCAGCGTCGTGGGCTCGTCCTCCTCCTCGACGGGCCGCGTCCGGCCGGCCGCGTCCGTGGGCTTGTACAGCCAGGCGCGCAGCTCGCGTTCCTGGGCGCGGGCCAGGCGGGCGACCTCGCGGGGCTTGTCGGAGTTGCGCTGGATGAGGGTGAGCGTGTGCAGCACCGAGTCGTGGACGTGCGCGGCGACCTCGGCCCGCTCCTGGGCGCGAATGCGCATCAGCCGTTCCTCGGAGAGGTCCTGCACCATCCGCACCAGATACGGGCCCGCCATCAGGGCGATGCCGACCAGCACCGCCAGCGCCGCCTGCAACACGGAACCCAGATGGCTGACCGAGCCCTGCACGACGACGATGCCGGTCACCCCGACGGCGACCAGCGCGACCCCCGCCGCGCTGCGGGCCAGCGGCAGCAGCCTGGCGCGCCGCCCGACCTCGACCCAGTGGGCGCGGCGGGAGTTGTCGGCCTGCCGCCACACCAGGGCGACGCCGATCCCGATGAGCACGACCGGCCACAGGTAGGTGTTGGCCGCGCCGAACTGGAGGTTGTCCGCGGTGACGAAAATGGCGACGACCAGCGCCAGTACGGCGATCAGCTGGCCCTTGTCCGGCTTGTGGAACAGTCTGAGCCGCAGCCCGCGCCGGTCGGTGACCGCCTCGGTCAGGCCCGCGGCACCGGTGCGGTGCCCCACGCCGACACCGCCGGTGCCGAGCGGGACGACGAACCAGAACGCCGCGTACAGCAGCACCCCGAGCCCGTTGGCGAGGGCGAGCGCGATGAAGACGATCCGCACCCAGGAGACCGGCAGCGCCAGATGGCCCGCCAGACCGCGCGCCACGCCACCCAGCATGCGCCCCTCCGCACTGCGGTAGAGCTTGCGCTGCGGCGGCTCTTCGGCGGACGGGTCCGCGGACGCGGGCCCCTGGGGCGCGTCCACGGTGGGGGAGGCGGGCGCTGTCATGCTCCGATCGTCACACGCCCGGCGCGCCGGGACATCAGGGTCGACCCCTGAGGCTCCCCCGAGGCGGCCTCGCGAGACGGCGCGCGGGGGCGCGCGCCGATCTCAGGGATCGCTCCGGGTAGGGCCCCGATGCCCGGCCGCGCCCGGGGCGCCACCATAGGCGTATGAGCGAGGACGAGCAGCGCGGGGAACGCGTCCCGGAGGACCCGGAAGACGCGGACCGCACGCGGCGCGGAGCGGGGGAGGAGGGGACGTCCTCCGGTGCGGGGCCGCGGCGGCGCGGGGCGGGGGCGCGCTCCGGTGCGGGAGCGCGCTCTGGTGCACGGGCAGGCTCCAGGGCGGGGGCGCGCGAGGGTGCGGGGGCGCGCGAAGGTACGGAAGCGCGTGAGGGTGCGGGGGCCCCGTCGTGGGGGGCGCACAATCCGCCGCCGCAGGGGCCGAAGGGCAGGCAGCTGCGGCGCAGCCGTGCGCACAAGGTCGCCGGGGGCGTCTGCGGCGGCCTGGGGCGGTATTTCGACCTCGATCCGGTGATCTTCCGGGTCCCGCTGGCCGTGCTGTCCGTCGTCGGCGGGTTCGGCCTCATCTTCTACGGGTTCGCCTGGCTGCTCATCCCCGCCGAGGGCGAGTCGCAGAACGAGGGGCGGCGGCTGCTGTCGGGACGGGTGGAGAGTTCCTCGCTCTCCGCGGTCCTGGTCGCTCTCGTCGGCTGCGGCCTCTTCCTCGCCTCCCTCGGCGGTCGCAGCGTGCCCTTCTCCGTGCTGCTGATCGGCACCGTGGCCGGGGCGGCGTACTGGTCGCGGCACCGGCGGCAGGCCGAGGCCGCGCGCGGGGAGGGCGCGCGGGTCGATCCGGCGACGGCGCACGCCGTCGCCGACGCGCCGCCCGAGACCCAGGCCCCTCCCGTCGCCGTACCCGCCTCCTGGTGGCGGGAGCCGCTCACCAAGGACGGAAGCGAGGCGGGCACCGCGTCGACCAGCCCGTGGAGCCGCGCGGGCGCGGCCACCGGCTACCTGTGGGGCCCCGAGGCCGCCCGTCCGCACGCGGCACCGCCCAGCGCCCACGCGCGCGGCGGCGCGTCGTTCGGGGTGCCGGTACCCGCGGGAGCCAAGGGCGGCGGTCCGCCCGCGCGGCAGGGCGCGGGCGGCGGCTCGCTCGGCGGACTCACCTTCCTGCTGGCGCTGGTCGCGGGCGGCGTGTCCGCCGCCGCCACCTGGGAAGGGAACCCGCTGGCCACGATCCTCGTCATCGGCTTGAGCAGCGCCCTGGCGGTCTTCGGTCTCGGCCTGGGCGTCAGCGCCTTCGTCGGCCGTACGGGGCCTGGAACCCTCTTCTGCCTCGTGCTGACGGCGGGCCTGCTGGCGGGCGCGGCCGCGCTGCCGAAGGACATCTCGACGCACGTACGGGACACCCGCTGGGTGCCGGCCGCGGCGCAGGAGATCAAGCCGCGCTACAAGCTGGGAAGCGGAGCGGGCGAACTCGACCTGACCGAGGCCGGGCTGAAGGCGGGCCAGACGGTGCGCAGCGGCGTACGGATCGGCGCCGGGGAGGCGAAGGTGGTGGTGCCGGACAACGTGGTGGTCAAGCTGCACACGGACGTCGGGATGGGGGAGACGGTCTTCCCGCGGTCCCTGGACGGGGACGGGAACGTCGTTCCCGACAGCTCGGGTGGCCTGGGCACGACCCGCAGGATCACACTGCGCCCCTTCGACGGCGCCCGGCCCGAGGGGACGATCGAGCTCGACATGAGCGTCGGCCTCGGCCGCGTCGAGCTCGTCAGGGAACTGCCCTCCGGTGAGCGCTCCGACCACCGGCAGCCGCCCGGCGAGACCGCCCCGGACGAGCCGGCGCCCGGAGACGCCCCGGACGAGCCGGCGCCCGGAGACGCCCCGGACGAGCCGGCACCCGGGGACCCGTCCGGCGACACGGGTCCCGGCGCCGTCGGCCCGGACGAGCACTCGGGGGCGGGCGCACACGCAAAGTCGCCCGCCGCGGAATCCCGTCACTCCGCACAGGAGGCGACCCGATGAGGCACCGCTTCGAACCCTCCCGGCTGCTGCTCGGCCTCGTCATGATCGTCATGGCGGTGCTGTACCTGCTGGACGTGGCGGGGAAGTTGCAGCTGCCCTTCTGGGCGCTGCTGATCGCGCTCCCCGTCGCCCTTTTCCTGGCCGGCTGCGTCTCCCTGCTGACGTTTCTGCTGCGCCGCGCACGGGGAAGGCGGCGGGAGCCCGGAACCTGAGCGGACCGTCGGTCTGAGGCCCGGCCTCGTCCTCAGCCGAAAATCTGCTGTCCCTTGCGCCGTCGCCGTACCGCCAGCAGCGCGTCCAGCGACAGCAGGGGAGTCCCGGCCAGCAGCAGCGGCAGCCACGCCATCAGGTACGGCAGGTCGTTGCCGTAGTAGTACGGCTCGCTCGACCAGCTGACCGTCAGCCACAGGCACAGGGACAGCAGCGCCCCACCGGCCGCCGCAACCCGTGCCCACAGTCCGCACAGCGTGCCGAAACCCACCGCGATCTCCGCGACGGAGATTGCCGTACCGAAGCCCTGCGGACTCTGCTGCGCCAGGTCGACCAGCCAGGGCGCCGCGGCCGTCTCGTGGACGGCCCGCAGCGTGCCGGCGAACGAGCCCGGTCCGCTTCCGGTCAGGAAAGTGCCGTCGGTCAGTTTGTGGATGCCCGCGTACAGAAAGGTGAGGCCGAGAAAGAGCCGCAGCGGCAGCAGCGCGTACCGCGCCGCGAGCCCCCGTACCCCGACGGGCGCGCCCGCCACCGGTCCCGGAAAAGCATGGACGGTCTTGGCCCCCTCGTCGGTCCCGCCTCCGCCCGGACCTGTCACAGACATCCCACGGCTCCCGCCCTTCCGCAAACGCGTTCGGTGTGGCCGCGATTCTTCCCACACGCCCTGGCCACCTGGCAAGTGCGCGAGCGGAGGGGTGCTGCGTGCGGGTGTACGGCGCCGGAGGCGAGGGGTGTTACTCCACCACGTCGATCGGGTAGCGGTTCGTCTCGGCCCCGGCCGCCGTCACCACCTGCACCTCCACGCGCCCCGGTTCGACCTCCACGGGGACGGGCACCGTCAGCGCCGTGTCGGCGGGACTGGCGAAGCCCCCACGCACGGGGATGAGCGGGGCGTGCACATGGACGGTGCCGATGCGCACCACCATGCGGGAGAGCCGGTCGGGCTCTGTGGCACCCACCGGGACGAAACCCGTGCCGCGGATCTCGATGTCGTCACCCGTCCTGATCGGCGCGTGCAGATCGCCTACCTCGCGCGCACGGACGACCGACAGCACCACAGGACGGCTGCTCTCGGCGTACTTGCCCGCCAGATACGTCACGGTCGAGACGACGACCAGGAGCGCCAGCCCCCACGGCAGATCGGGCAACCGGTCAGGCTGCCCGGCCAACCGGACGGCGGCGAAGACCACGGCGGCCGCGCTGATCAGCATGTACTGCACATCGGAGAACGCGCCACGGCCCGCGTCGTCCGTGAGCAGGTCAGCGGCGCGCGGACGGTCGGCCCGCACCTTCTGCAACCGCCTGCCCTGCACCCGTACGGTCACCGTCCGGCGCACCACGACGGCGACCGCGCACGTCAGGGCCACGACCGTGACCATTCCGGCCCCCCGCGCCAGACCGAGCCCCGCCAGCAGGTCACCGCGCGCCCCCGCGTCCGGGGCCGCCGCCAGTTCGACGGCCATGACCAGCACGGCGAAGACGGACAGCAGCACCCAGGCGGCGGCCACCGTACGCGAGGTGGACAGCCGGTTGTCCTCCCCGATGACAGGCGCCAGCACACCGCCGCGTGCCCGGTGCAGCCACGCGGCCGCCGACAGCAGGACGGCCGAGACCAGCGCCGCCACCAGACCGGCCGTCCTGCCGACCGACCAGCCGCCGGCCAGAGCGGTCAGCAACTGCACCAGCAGGAGCACACCGACCGCCGCCCACACGGCGAGGACGGTGCGCCGCCACAGCCTCGCCACCCATGCCTCACCCTCCGCGCGCCTCCGGTCGGCCACCTCACGTGCCGCCCGGGTCAACTCGTCGGAGACCCACTGCCGCGAAGCCCCCGCCGAGTGCGCGAGACCGACCGGCACGCCTTCGCCCTCAGCCAACTCGTCCCGCCGCCGCACGAACGCCTCCACCGCCCTGCGGTGCTCATGGCGCGCACTGTTCGGACAGTTCTCGCACTGGCAGGGCGAGGGGGAGGCAGCCGAGTCATCGGCGGAACGGGACGCACGACGCGCCTCGGGCCGTGCCCCTGCCTCGGACGGCGTCGCCTCGGGCCGCGCCCGGTGCGGCGTGCCGGAGCCGCCCAGCGGCAGCTCCACCCGAGGGGGCCGCCGCCGGCCGGCACCTGAGCCTGCACCGGACCCCGCGCCCGCGCCCGTTGCGTCCGTGCCCGTGCCCGTCTCGGTCGCGCTTGCGTCCGTGCCCGTGCCTGCGCCTGGACCCTGACCCTGCGGCCGGGCGGTCGGTTCCTGACGCGGGGTGCGGTCAGTGGGGTGCGCTGCTGCGGGGCGTGCGTCGGGGTGTGCCTCCGGGGAACGTGTCTTCGGGGGGCGCGTGCCGGTGGGACTCGCGCCGGTAGACGGCGGGCGTCCGGCGGAGGGCGTCTTGCGCGTGCCCGATGCCGGCGGGCGTGCGTCGGGAGGCGTGCCGCGCGTGCCGGAAGCCGCCGGGCGGGCTTCGGGACGCGCCGAGCGGGCCCCGGGTGCCTCCGAGCGGGCGCCGGAATCCGACGGGTGTGTGCGGGGTGCCGACGGGCGCGTGCGGGGAGTCGCCGGGTCGGGCGTCGCCGAACGCCCGGACGCTCGTGCGGGGTTCTCGCCGGCCCTGGCCCCGGGAACCCGGGCCCCTTCCGGCCTCCCGCCGCCACCGTCGTCCCCCTCGCGGGTACGGGGGACGCCACCGTCGTCCACTTCACGGGTACTGCGGACGCCACCGTCGTTCACCTCACGTGAGGCGCCCGCCTGGCGTGTAACACCCGCCGGACCTGTGGCATCCGGGGCGCTGCGCGGCGCCTGCGCCGCGCAGCCGGGCTGCGGGCCGGCGCCCCGGCCCGCCTCCGGGCGCCGCGGCGTCGCCGTGGCGCTCCCCGCGTCGCGGGTGTCTGCGGCGGTCGGGCTCGTTCTGGAGTCGGCGGGTGTGCGCCGGGCGTCGTCGTCGGTGCGCTGGGCGGCGCCGTCGGGGCCGTCCTCGTCGTCGTCCGGGCCCTTCGAGCCGTCCCGAGCCGTGTCCACGGCCACTGTGCAACCCCGCCTCTCAACTTCCATGTGATGCAAGGGGATTGTGCCTCACCTCAGCCGTGGGCGGCCTCGGAGGCCGTCCACGGCCCGGGTGATCCTGCTGGAGAGAGGTTGATAGGCACGCCAAGCGGTGCTCGTGTGGGTGAGTGGCGGTCATCCTCCGGTTGACGTCGCACCGCCGGGCCGGACCGCTCCGGCGAAGGGCATCTGATCGATCGGGGCCACGCGCACCGACGTACCGGGGCGCGGCGCGTGGATCATGCGGCCGCCGCCGATGTAGAGGCCAACGTGGCTGACGTTGTCGTAGAAGAAGACCAGATCGCCCGGCGCGAGCCGGGAGCGGGGCACGCGGGTGCCCGCGTGGATCTGGCTGTAGGTCGTACGCGGCAGCGAGACGCCCGCCGCCTTCCACGCCGCCTGGGTCAGCCCGGAGCAGTCGTACCCCGAAGGGCCCGTGCCGCCCCACACGTACGGCTTGCCGAGGGCCCGGTGGGCGAAGGCGACCGCGCGGGCGGAGCGCCCGGCCGTCGCGGCACCGGCGGGGCCGTGCGCCGGGGAGGCGTCGCTCTGCTGGGCGACCCCGGCACCGTTCCCCGTCCCGCCCCCGCCCCCGTCCGCACGGTCGCCCCGTCGGGACCCCGTCGTGGACGGGCTGGTGTTCGGGCCTCCCTTCCGGCCGCCGTCCGTGGGGGACGCGTCCGTGGAGGACGGGCCGGCGGGTTCACGGAGGATGTCGGCGCGCTGCTGCGCCGTGAGGGTGCCGAGGAGCCGCTGCGCCGCGTGCAGCTTGCGCTGGACGGCGGACTTGTGGCCGCGTGCCGCGTCGGCCGAGCGGTCCAGCTCGGCCGACGCGCCTGCCGCCTCCTCGCGCAGCTGCGCCAGCTGCCGGGTGCGTGCCGCGGTGCGGCGCAGGGCCGTCGACCTGCGATCCGCGACCCGTTCGGCCAGCGCGGCGTGCTCCAGGTAGTCGGACGGGCTGGCGGAGAGAGCGAGCCGGAGGGTGGGGGCGACGCCGCTGCCCTCCCGGTACTGCTGGGTGGCGTATGCGCCGAGGGCGGAGCGGGCGGTGTTGAGCCCGGCCTGCGTGCGGGCGGCCTCGTCGCGCAGCGACTCCAGCTCGTCGCGTGCGGCCTCCGCCTGACCGCGGGCGCCGTTGTACGCCTCGGTGGCGCTCTCGGCCTCCCGGTGGAGCCGGTCGACCTTCGCCTTGACGTCGGCCTTGTCCGTGGGAGCTGCCTCCGTGGGGGCTTCGCCGGCGGGAGCTTCGCCTGCGGGAGCCTCGCCTGCGGGGGCGCGGTCCGCTGGAGCCTTGTCGGCGTGGGCGGTGCCGCCCAGTGCGGTGGCGCCCGTGATGCCCGTGAGGGCGAGAGTGAGGGCCGCGCGGGCGGCGGTGAGCGGTCGGGGGCGGGGAGGGGGTTTGCGGTGCGAGGCCATGGGGGCCGTCACTTCCTCATCGGGTGTCACTGGTGTGTCACTGAGGTCACATCTGGCCCGGCTGCCGGGGGGTGGCCGCGCCGACCGGCGGGGCGCGGCCACCTGACGAGGACGCTATGCGCGGACCCCGCCGCCGGGCACGGGAATGACCGCAAATGATCTCTATCGGTGCAAGCTGCCCTTCTCTGTCCGGTAAGGGCCGCCGTCCGCACGGTGCCGGGCGCATATGCGCGGAGCCGACCGATGCCGTGTCGGTCTCGACGGCGAAGGCGGGGGTGTGCTAAGAGCGCCGGAAACGCCCGGATACGCTCACCGGCATGGACGTACTCATCAATGTCTTCGTCGGCCTGCACGTCATCGGTATCGCCGCGCTCCTGGGCGGTTTCTTCACGCAGATGAAGGCGATGGGCAAGGGTGAGGCCCGCATAGCCCCCGGCATGCTCCACGGCGCGCTGACCATGCTGGTCACCGGCGTCGCCATGATCGGCCTGCACCAGGCCGACGACAGCCCGGTGAACAACCTCAAGATGGGCGTCAAGCTCGCCCTGCTCGTCGTGATCCTCGGCATCACCTACGTCAAGCGCGACGACGAGCGCGTGAGCACCCCGCTGTTCGGCGCGGTCGGCCTGCTGACGATGGTCAACATCTTCATCGCCGTCCTGTGGGTGTGACCCCTGGGTGGGGCGACTCCGCGGGGACGCTCCGCCCGTGGGAGCGACTCCGCGGGGGCGACCCGTCCGTGCGGCCCGCGGGCGCGGGGTGTGCTCTCGGAGCCGCTCGGGGCCGGGTTTTCCACAGGGCGTGAGGTGTGTCGGTGTGTCGGCCTAGACTCGTACGACGATGAGCAGCCTCTTCGACGACAGCTTCCTGGCGGACCTCGACGGCACGAGCCCCGAGGCGGACGCGCCGCCACCGCCCGAGGACCCCGAGGCCCCCGGCTCGCACGGGCACCAGGGCCCGGAGGAGGAGATCCCCGAGGATCTCTTCCGGGGCACCTTCGCCGGCCCGCGCGCGGGTGCGGGCGCCGCCGCGGGGCGTGACGCCTACCACCGTGACGGCGCGCCCCGCTCCGTCGTCGACCCCGCCGCGCTCCTGGAGGGGATGAACGAGCAACAGCGCGAGGCCGTGCTGCACGCCGGCTCCCCGCTGCTCATCGTCGCGGGCGCGGGCTCGGGCAAGACGCGGGTGCTCACCCACCGCATCGCCTACCTGCTGGGCGCCCGGAACGTGCACCCGGGCCAGATCCTCGCCATCACCTTCACCAACAAGGCCGCGGGCGAGATGAAGGAGCGCGTCGCCGATCTGGTGGGGCCGCGCGCCCAGTCGATGTGGGTGTCCACCTTCCACAGCGCGTGCGTGCGCATCCTGCGCCGGGAGAGCAAGAAGCTGGGCTTCACCTCGTCGTTCTCGATCTACGACGCGGCCGACTCCAAGCGCCTGATGGCCCTGGTCTGCCGCGATCTGGACCTGGATCCGAAGCGGTTCCCGCCCAAGGCGTTCAGCGCGAAGGTCTCCAACCTCAAGAACGAGCTGATCGACGAGGAGGACTTCGCCGGGCAGGCGGGTGGGGGCACCTCCCGGACGGAGTCTGGGGGAGGGTTCGAGAAGACCCTCGCCGAGGCCTACACGATGTATCAGGCGCGGCTGCGCGAGGCCAACGCGCTGGACTTCGACGACCTGATCATGACGACGGTCCACCTGCTCCAGGCGTTCCCCGACGTCGCCGACTACTACCGCCGCCGCTTCCGCCACGTCCTCGTCGACGAGTACCAGGACACCAACCACGCGCAGTACCAGCTGGTGCGCGAGCTCGTCGGCCCGGCGGAGGAGCAGGCCGAGCTGTGCGTCGTCGGCGACGCCGACCAGTCGATCTACGCCTTCCGCGGCGCCACCATCCGCAACATCCTCCAGTTCGAGGAGGACTACCCGGACGCGACGACGATCCTGCTGGAGCAGAACTACCGCTCCACGCAGACGATCCTGTCCGCCGCGAACGCCGTCATCGAGCGCAACGCCGACCGCCGCCCCAAGAACCTGTGGACCAGGGCGGGTACGGGCCCCCGTATCACCGGATACGTCGCCGACACCGAGCACGACGAGGCCCAGTTCGTCGCCGAGGAGATCGACCGCCTCGCGGACGGAGAGGCGGCGGAGGGGGAGCCGGCGCAGGAGAAGGTCCGCGCCGGTGACATCGCCGTCTTCTACCGCACCAACGCCCAGTCCCGGGTCTTCGAAGAGATCTTCATCCGCGTCGGCCTGCCCTACAAGGTCGTCGGCGGCGTGCGCTTCTACGAGCGCCGGGAGGTCCGCGACATCCTGGCCTATCTGCGCGTGCTGGCCAACCCGGAGGACGCGGTGCCGCTGCGCCGCATCCTCAACGTCCCCAAGCGCGGCATCGGTGAGCGCGCCGAGGCCATGATCGAGGCGCTGGCCCTCCGCGAGAAGATCACCTTCCCGCAGGCGCTCGTCCGCGTCGACGAGGCGTACGGCATGGCGGCGCGTTCGGCCAACGCCGTCAAGCGCTTCAACGTCCTCATGGAGGAGCTGCGCACCGTCGTGGAGTCCGGGGCCGGACCCGCCACGGTGCTGGAGGCGGTGCTGGAACAGACGGGATATCTCGCGGAGCTCCAGTCCTCCACCGACCCCCAGGACGAGACCCGCATCGAGAACCTCCAGGAGCTTGCCGCCGTCGCCCTGGAGTTCGAACAGGAGCGGGGCGAGGAGGAGTCCGCCGGCACCCTCGCCGACTTCCTCGAACAGGTCGCCCTCGTCGCCGACTCCGACCAGATCCCGGAGGAGGGCGACGAGGAGGGCGTCGTCACCCTCATGACCCTGCACACCGCGAAGGGCCTGGAGTTCCCCGTCGTCTTCCTGACCGGCATGGAGGACGGCGTGTTCCCGCACATGCGCGCCCTGGGCCAGGCCAAGGAGCTCGAAGAGGAGCGCAGGCTCGCCTACGTCGGCATCACCCGCGCCCAGGAACGGCTGTATCTCACCCGTGCCGCCATGCGCAGCGCCTGGGGCCAGCCCTCCTACAACCCGCCCTCCCGCTTCCTGGAGGAGATCCCGGCGGAGTACCTCGACTGGAAGCGGACGGGTGCGGGCAGCGGGCCCGCCGGAGCCCCCTCCGGCATCGCCGCCTCCCTCTCCTCGTCCGCCGGCGCCTCGTCCCGGCGCGGGGGCCCCTCCGGGTTCGCCACGCGGCGGACGACGGACCGGCCGGTGGTCTCCCTCCAGGTCGGGGACCGTGTCACCCACGACAGCTTCGGCCTGGGCACCGTCCAGGCCGTCAAGGGCAGTGGCGACAACGCCGAGGCCACCATCGACTTCGGCGGCGAGAAGCCCAAGCGGCTGCTGCTGCGGTACGCACCGGTGGAGAAGCTGTAGCCGCGGGGCGCACCTTCGACGGCGGGGCTCAGCGGGCTGCGGTGGCCTTCAGGCGAAGGCGCCCGCGCGTGCCGCGTGGTAGGCCGCGTCGGCCGTCCGCCGCGCCACCCCGGGCTCCAGCGGCTGGCGGCTGACCAGCAGCCGGTAGTAGATCGGTGCGCTGACCGCCTCGATGACGGCGAGGACGTCGGTGCCCGGAGGGATCTCCCCGCGGGCGGCGGCGTGCCGGACCATGCCGGACACCTGGCGGGTACGCGCGGCGAAGAAGTCCCGCACCGTCCGCTCGCCCTCGGGGTGCGCGGTGGCCGCCGCGACCATACGGAACAGGGTGTTGCGGTGCTGCGCGGACGTGTACAGGGTCAGGATGCCCTCGGCCAGGAGGCGGAGGTCCTCGTGCAGGCTGCCGGTGTCGGGAATGCTGATCTCTCCGGCGACGTGGTCGAACAGGTCGAGGACCACCCCGTGCACCGAGCCCCAGCGCCGGCGGATCGTGGAGGGGTGCACCCCGGCCCGGGCAGCCAGCCCTTCGACCGTCAGTTCCGCGTACTGCCCGGCCCCCAGCCTCTCCCGCGCCGCCTCCAGTACCGCGGCCCGGGTGCGGGCCGTCCTGCCGCCCGGCCGTACCGATCCGTGCGCCTGCTGCTGTGTCATGCCGTCCCCCGCCCTCGCCCGGCACCGGATGCCGAAGCCGTTCCCCGCGCCCCTGTCACTGTCCTCCCAAGCCCGCGCCGCTGCCCTCCCGTGCCCGTCCTCCCGTACCGGGCCGCATGCTAGTCTCCCTCGCGGCTAATGCGTCAAGTCATGCATTAGTGGGGCCGGGTGGATCCGGACGAGTGCACCCAAGGACCCGGCGGTCGCACCCGGTCCCGGCGGCGCGAAAGGAGACAAGTCATGCGTAGGAAGTGGGGCCCCGCCGCCCTGGTGCTGGCCGCCGGACTGCTGGCCGGATGCGGCGGATCCTCCGGGGACGAGGGCTCCGGCAAGGCGGAATCCGGCAAGGCGGAGACCGGCAAGGCGGAATCCGGTGCGTCGGAGTCGGGAAAGTCGGGGCCGGGGGAGTCAGGTAACGAGGAGTCCGCCGGCTCTCAGGCGCCCGCAGGGCTGGACGGCATCTGGCGGGTGGGCAACCGGGACAGCCCCCTCAGTACGGTGAAGATCAACGGTACGAAGGTCGAGACGACCGGCAAGCAGAGCTGCCCCGGCGAGATCGACGATCCGAAGAGCGAGAAGCCGCGCATCACACTGCACTGCGCCAAGCCCCTCGACGGCCGCGAGAAGGGCACCGTCGAGGTCAAGCCGGACGGGTCGAAGCTGAACATCAGCTGGGACGGGCCCGAGTGGGGCGGCTACATCGACGTCTTCAGCCGTAGCTGAACCGAGGTGTGCGGGCGCCCCGGGGCCGCCCTGGCCAAGCGCGGCTCCGTCAGCTGATGTTGAGGCCCTTGCTCTGGAGCCACGGGATCGGGTCCACGGCCGAGCCGCCGCCCGGCCGCACCTCGAAGTGGAGGTGCGGACCCGTGGAGTTGCCCGAGCTGCCCGAGTAGGCGATGACGTCGCCCGCCTTCACCTGTCCGGAGCGGATCTTGTTGCTGCTCAGGTGGCAGTACCAGGTCTGCGTGCCGTCCTTGGCCGTCACGATGGCCATGTTCCCGTACGACGCGTCGTACTTCGTCGAGACGGTGCCGTCGGTGGCCGCCATGACGGAGGTGCCGTAACTGACGGGGAAGTCGATGCCGGTGTGCACCGACATCCAGTTCACCCCGGCCTGCCCGTAGCGGGCGCTGAGCGTGTGGTTCTTGACCGGAAGGACGAACTTGGGGCGCATCGCTTCCTTGCGCGCCGCCTCCTTCGCCTTGCGCTCCTTCTCGGCCTCCTGACGCTGCTTGAGGTCGATGCGCTCCTGCGTGCGACTCGCCCGGTCGGCGAAGTCGTCGGCGTCGGCGGAGAGCCCCGCGAGCTGGGTGTCGAGCTTGTTGTTGGCGCTCGACGGCTTCACCGGTGCGGCGTCCGGTGCCGCGACGGTGGTGGTGCCGCTGTCTTTGCTGCCGTCGCCGTCGTCACCGCCCATCACGCTGGCCGCGGCCGCGCCCGCCACACCCATGACGGCCACCGACGGCACCGCGACGGTCATCAGCGCACGACGGCGCGGTCGGGGCTTGGGCGAGCGCCGGCGCCCCCGCGCGGAGGGGCCGCTGCCGACCGTACCGAGAGCCACGGGAGCGGAGGAGTCCGCAACGTCGTGCTCGTCGGGGAACTCGCCCTCCGCGGCGTCCTCGTCCACCACGCGGGACGTGGCGGACGACGCCATGTCCGACGCCGGGGCGGCCTCGTCGTACGCCTGCTGGTGCTCCGCCAGTTCGGAGAAGTCCCACTGAGCGGTGGAGCCCTGCTGAGCGGCGAAGTCCTGCTGCTGATGCTGATGCTGCGGCGGCGAGTCCTGCGCGAACTGCTGTTCCTGGCCGGGGGTGTGGCTCAGGCCGTCGAAACCGTAGCCGTCGTATGCCTGGAGCCCGGCGTGCCCCTCGTGGCCATCGGGGGACTCGTAGCCGTACGCCGCACCCTGACCGTCCGTCTCCCAGGCGCCCGCGTGCCAACCGCCGTTGTCCCAGCCGGCCGTGTTCCACTCGGCCACGTACCAGTCGGCCGTCCCCGCGCCGGCTGCTGTCGTGCCGGCTGCCGTCGCTGCGTCCACCGCACCGACGCCGACCGCGCCCTCACCGGGGGCGTCCCAACCGCCGTTCCAGGACGACGTGTCCCAGGCCGCGGTCTGCTGCCCGGCGTCCTGCACGCCGAACGTCCACTGGCCGGTCCCGTCGTCGGGCGCGGGGTAGCCGTAATGCGCTTGCTCAGGTCCTGCCTGGGCCGGGACGCTGTAGTCCCCGGTGCTGTAGTCCCCAGTGCTGTAGTCCCCAGTGGGCTGCGTGCCGTAACCGGCGTCCCAGGATCCGGAGCCGTCGTAGGCGGCGTAGCCGGCCGCGGTGTTCTCCCAGCCCGCGCTCGGATAGCCGCCGGTCCCGGCCTGCGGGACGGCGCCCGCGTGCGCCCCGGCTCCCGGAAGGGTTCCGAAGAGCGGGTCGTCGTCGCCGTAGGAGGCGTAAGCGCCGGTGGGGGAGCCGTACGCATCGACGGCATGGCCGACGGTGGAGTCGTAGGCGCCGACGGAGTACCCACCGTGCGGGTCCGTCGAGTAGGCGGCTTCACCGTACGCGCCGTACGCCGACTGTCCGTAGTCCCCGCTAGAGGGCTCGTACGAGAAGCCGGCACCGGAGTCGTCGTCGGGACTCGGGACTCCCGACGGATGACGGTCGTTCACCACCAACTTCTCTTTCGCCTCGGCGACAGGGGCGGAGCAGTGCGGCGACTGTACCCGGCGGTACGCGACGGCGACAATCTTCGGGGGGTTTTAGCCGCTCGAGAAAAGGGCAATCAGCCGTCTTTCGGCGGACTACGGACGGGTAGTAGACGCTGAGTTCGAAATACGTTCGAAAAACTGGGGCTGTTCCGAGGAGCGGTCGGCCGCGCCTCCCCGGTCCCGTCGTGCGTCCGCCCCCACGGCCAACTCCGCACGGAATCGGGCAGAAACACCGTACCCGAACGGAATCCCCGCCTGCCGGTGGAATCAACGAAACGACGGACACATCCGCGCGCCGCCTCGCCAGTGCGCCGGGGCGCACGAGGTGTACGGCCGGGAGCGCGCGGCGCGGCGGACGCGGACGTCGACGCGGAAGCCGACGCGGACGCCGATGCGGACCGGCGCCGACGCGGAAGCCGACGCGGACGCCGATGCGGACCCGCGCCGACGCGGATGTGCGTCCGCAGGCCGTGGAGGGTGGCCCGGCGTGTGATTTCTCCCTCCCTTCCGGGCGCGGGACGGACGGCTGCGGGATGCTGGGGATAACGTGCGTTCACGCCCCCATGGCCTACCCGGCCGGGAGGTCGTGGAGGTCGTCCAACAGGGAGGCAATGATGGTTGTGTCCGGTCCGATCCGCGTGGTCGTCGCCAAACCCGGCCTCGACGGCCATGACCGGGGCGCCAAGGTCATCGCCCGCGCCCTGCGTGACGCGGGCATGGAGGTCATCTACACCGGCCTGCACCAGACCCCGGAGCAGATCGTCGGCACCGCCATTCAGGAGGACGCCGACGCCATCGGCCTCTCCATCCTCTCCGGCGCGCACAACACCCTCTTCGCCCGCGTCCTGGAACTGCTGCACGAGCGGGACGCCGGCGACATCAAGGTGTTCGGCGGCGGGATCATCCCCGAGGAGGACATCCCCCCGCTCAAGGAACAAGGCGTCGCGGAGATCTTCACCCCCGGCGCCACGACCAACGAGGTCGTCGACTGGATCCGCACGCACGTGGGACCGGTGGCCGCCTGAGCCCTGCCAGTGGCCCAGGACTGCGCGCCACAGAGCCGGATCACCCGCCGGATCACCCCCTCCCGCTCAGTTCCGCCAGCATCGTGCCCCGAAGCCGCAACGTGCTGACGAGCCGCTGGAACGACTCCGCCCAGTAGGCGCCGGCCCCCGGAGACTCCTCCTCCCGTGCGTCGGGAACAGCGGCGAGCGGCGCGAGCCGCTCGGCGTCGGACGGGTCCAGGCAGCGCTCCGCCAGCCCCATCACCCCGCTGAAGCTCCACGGGTAACTCCCCGCGTCCCTGGCGATCTCCAGCGCGTCCACGACCGCCCGCCCCAACGGCAGCGACCACGGCACCGCGCACACCCCCAGAATGCGAAACGCCTCCGACAGGCCGTGAGCCGCGATGAAGCGTGCGGCCCACGCCCCCCGCTCCTCCTCGGGCAGCACCGACAACAACTTGGCCGGATCGCCCGGCCCCTCCGCGAACGGCTCGATGGGCTCACCGATCAGCGCACGTGCCCACGCGGCGTTCCGCTGCCGGACAGCCGCACCGCACCACGCGGCGTGCAGGTCGTCCCGCCAACCGTCGGCGACCGGCAGGGCGACGATCTGCTCGGGCGTCCGCCCCTCCAGCCGTGCGCACCACACGTCCAACGGGGACGCCTCCACCAACTGGACGAGCCACCACGCCCGCTCACCCCGCCCGGTGGGCGGTTTGGGTATGACGCCGTCGCGCTGCATACCGGCGTCACACTCGTGCGGCGCCTCCACGACGATGCCGCCGCCGCGCACCCGGTCCGGAGCCACGCAGGCTCTGGCCCGCTCCGCCATGCGCGCCGCCAGCGCGGAGCCTGGCAGCGCAGCCAGCAACTCGGCCGCCGTCGCCCGCACCGTACGGCTGCGGTCCGCCAGAGCACGCTCAAGGAACGACTCGTCGGCCTCGCCGAGCCCCTGGCGCAGTGAGTCCAGGAACATCAGCCGGTCTTCGGCGCGCTCGGTCTGCCAGGTCGAGGCCAGCAACGCCAGCCCCGCCTCCGGCCGGTGCCGCCGCAACGACGACAGCACCGCCACCCGCTCGGCGAACAGCCCCTCCTGCCAGACCCGCTCGCCCACGCCCGGGTCCTCACCCGCACCCGGTGCGCGGCGCCGCACGCCGTCCCGCAGCGCGAACCTCCAGTCCGGGTTGTGCCGCGCCAGCCACAGCGCCCGGGGGCCTGCGAAGGCCAACGTCTCGGCCCGCAGGTCCGTACGGGCCCGCGCCGCGTCCAGCAGCGCCGGCAGCAGGTCCGCCGGGGCGCGGTAGCCCTGGCGGTTGGCCTCGGCGAGCCACTGCGGCAGCAACTCGCCCAGGTCGGGGCCCGCACCGCGCCGCCCCGCCACCGCGCCCGGGTGCCCCGTCCCGCCGCCCGCCCGCTCCGCGAGCAGCGTGGCCAGCCGCTGCTCGGCAGCGGTGGGCAGCGGCGTCCGCGCGTCGTGCGGCGCGGGCCCCGGCCGACTGCGGGGCGCGTCGGGCCGCGCCCCGGCCCGACGGCGTACGGTCTCGGCCGCTGCCGCGTCCAGCAACGCCGTCGCGCTCCCGCCCGGCGGGTGCCGCCGCTCGCTCCCCAGCAGAGCGGCAGCCACCAACTCCCCCCACTCCGGGCCGTCCGCCCCGCCGCCCTCGCCCCGCCCCGCACGGTGCGGACCGTCCGTGTCCGCTTGCCCCCGGCCCGGGCCCGGGCCGGGACCCGCCCCCGGGCCCGGGTACGGGGGCGAGATGGCTCCCGTCGACCTGGTCGCCGCTTCCGGCTGCCCGCCGAGTTCCTGCTTGTCCGGCCCCGCCGACCCGGCCGCTGCCAGCGGTTCGCCGTCGTGCTCCGGTTCGTCGGGCCGCGCCGACCCGGCCGTCGCGTCCGGTTCGACGGCTTCCGCCGCCTCCGCCTCCGCCTCCGTCTCCGTTCTCGGCTCGGCGGCTTCCGCCGCCTCCGGCGGTCCGCTCACCTGATGATTGCGTTCGACTTCCGTCTCAGCCGACACGTCGTTCAGCTCCCGTCCCGCCGCTGTCTCCTCTTTCCCTTGGCCCGGCTGCCCCGCCTTCCGTCGTCAGAGGGTGACGGGTCTGCTTCCGAGCCAGGCCGTGTGCGGGGTGAAGCCGTGGTGCCCGCACTCGCCGAAGACCGTGAGGGGGCCGTCGGCGGACATGGCCAGCAGCTTCCACAGGGCTCTCGGGCTGGTTTCCGGGGCGAGGGGGAGGGCGACATCGGCTCCGGCGGAGGCCACTTGCCAGCCGGTGGCCGTCCGGGGCCGGGACCGGGCCGGTCCCGTGGCGGACGCGCCGCCCTCCGGCGGGGGTATCGGCACCACATCCCGCAGCACGTACGGCCAGCCCTCCAGCCACGGGTCGCCGTGGAGAGCGTGCGCGTACGTCTCCAGGGCTTCCGCGATGCTGCCGCCCGTCGGCCGGAAACCGGGCACCGGCGCCCCGTGCCGCTCGCCGAGCGCCACCCGCAGCGGACTGCCACCGGGGTAGTAGGCGACTTCGGCGTCCAGCGCCGCCCCCACCGGCAGCGCCGGCTCCGGCGCACGCCCACCGGCGGCGAACGAGAGCAGCATCGCCGATCGCCCCGTCGCTCGGCCGTGCAGCCAGATGCGCCGGGCCGTGAGACGCCCCTCCTCCGTGTCGCGCTGGGCGAGCACCAGCCACTCGTCCCGTATCAACGCGGCACCGTCCGCGAGAAGTTCCGACGTCTCGACCGTCAGACCCATCCGGGTGCGCACCGTCTCGGCCAGTGGCGTCGGCAACGCGTCCCTCCCCTCCCAGGCGCGGGCGAGCAGATGCAGCAGCGCGCACTCGGCCAGCAGCCGTTCCGGCCATCCCTCGCCGGAACCGGCGACCGAACCCAGTTCCCGTACCCGAGCGGCCAGGCCAGGGGCCTGGGAGTCGACCATGCGGGCCGCGATCTCCTCCCACGGCGTGTATCCCGCTTGCTCGGCGCCCGCGAGACCGCCGCGCAGCAGGTCGGCCAGCCGCTGCTCCAACTCCTCCGTGCCCGCGCTGATCCGCGCCGCGCGCTGGGCGGCACGACGGTGCGCTGCCTCGGTGCGGGACCGGCTCCGGGCCGGGGTAGGTGTCCCTGCGCCGGAGCTCCCTGCGCCGGAGCTCCTTTCTCCGGACGTGCTGGTCTCCGCTCCGGCGCCCTCTCCTTCGGCGCGGAGCGCCGCGTCGTCGGCCGGCATCGGCGTGCCTGCTCGCTCCGCCGGCCGGCGGACCGTGTGTCCACCCATGCCGAAAACGGTAGGCGCCGCCACTGACAACGCGCCCCAACTGCTCGTTGCCGCAGGTCAGAAGCGATGGCGGAGGCATTGTCAGTGGCGGGGTGCACAGTGGTTCACGGATCGGCCGAGGCGCTGTGGCGCGGGGGTTCCTTCCTTGGCCGCTCCTCTGCCTTTTTCCGTCATCGAGCCTCCGAACCGAGCCCCGAACCGAGCCTTCGAACCGAGCTGTCGAACCGAGCTTTTGAACCGAGCCCTGCGTTGAGGGGGAGTTGTGACCCAGAGCAATGTCGCGGAGCAGCCGGCGCTGCGGCCCCACGCCGAGGACGCGTTCGCGGACGAGTTGGCCGCGCTGGCGGACGTCGACGACCGGCCGCGGCCCGCTCGCTGGCGGCTGTCGCCGTGGGCCGTGGCGACGTACCTCCTCGGCGGCGAGCTGCCGCAGGGCCGGGTGATCTCGCCCAAGTACGTGGGTCCGCGGCGCATCGTGGAGGTCGCCGTCAGTACGTTGGCCACGGACCGGGCGCTGCTGCTGCTCGGTGTGCCGGGCACGGCCAAGACGTGGCTGTCGGAACACCTGGCGGCGGCCGTCAGCGGGGACTCGACGCTGCTGGTGCAGGGCACGGCCGGCACGGCGGAGGAGTCGATCCGCTACGGCTGGAACTACGCGCAGCTGCTCGCGCAGGGGCCCAGCCGGGAGGCGCTGGTCCGCAGTCCCGTGATGCGCGCCATGGCCGAGGGCATGACGGCACGGGTCGAGGAGCTGACCCGCATGCCCGCCGACGTGCAGGACTCGCTGATCACCGTCCTGTCCGAGAAGACGCTGCCGGTCCCCGAGCTGGGCGAGGAGGTCCAGGCGGTCCGCGGCTTCAATCTGATCGCCACGGCCAACGACCGTGACAGAGGGGTCAACGAGCTCTCCAGCGCCCTGCGCCGCCGCTTCAACACGGTGGTGTTGCCGCTGCCGGAGAGCGCGGAGGCGGAGGTGGAGATCGTGGCACGCCGCGTCGGCCAGCTGGGCAGCTCTCTCGACCTGCCGCCGGCCCCTGAGGGGTTCGACGAGATCCGCCGGGTGGTCACCGTCTTCCGCGAGCTGCGCGAAGGTGTCACCGAGGACGGGCGCACCAAGCTCAAGTCGCCGTCGGGCACGCTGTCCACGGCCGAGGCCATCTCCGTGGTGACGGGCGGCCTGGCGTTGGCCGCGCACTTCGGTGACGGGGTGTTGCGCGCGGGCGACGTGGCGGCGGGCATCCTGGGCGCCGTAGTCCGTGACCCGGCGTCAGACCAGGTCGTGTGGCAGGAGTATCTCGAAGCAGTCGTGCGTGAGCGGGAGGGCTGGAAGGACTTCTACCGCGCCTGCCGAGAGGTGTCGGTATGAGGGCTTCCGCACACGAAGGCGCCGTCGCGCCGGTGACCTGCGGTCCTGCTCGGGATGCGGTACCGCGAGGGGGCCCGGCGGCCGGGCCGCTGCTGCTCGGCGTGCGGCACCACGGGCCGGGCTCGGCGCGTGCGGTGCGGGCAGCGCTGGAGGCGTACGGGCCGCGCGTCCTCCTGATCGAAGGCCCGCCGGAGGGTGACGCGGTGGTGGACCTGGCAGCCAAGGAGGCCATGGTTCCGCCCGTGGCGTTGCTGGCCCACGCGGTCAACGAGCCGGGCAGGGCCGCTTTCTGGCCACTCGCGGAGTTCTCGCCGGAATGGGTGGCCATCCGCTGGGCGGCGCGGCGCGGCGTGCCGGTCCGTTTCATCGACCTGCCCGCAGCGCACACTCTCGCGATGAGCGAAGGCCTCACGGCGAGCGAAGGCCAGGAGGAACCACCCGGGGAAGGCGAGGCGGAACCACCCGGGGACGGCGAGGAGAAGCCGCGCAGGGAGGGGGAGGAGACGGTCCCCGGCGGCCCCCACGGGGGTGGAGCCGCCGGGGACACGCCACCCGAGGGGACGCGGCGGACCGCAGGCCACCAGGAGATACGGCTCGATCCGCTGGCGGCGCTCGCGGAGGTCGCCGGGTACGACGATCCGGAGCGCTGGTGGGAGGACGCCGTCGAACACCGGAGAGGCGGCCACCACGACCCCTTCGCGCCGTTCACCGCTCTCGGTGAGGCCATGACCGAGCTGCGCGCTGTGCACGGGGACGGCGGCCACTCTCAGGACCTGCTCCGCGAGGCCCATATGCGGCTGCGGCTGCGGGAGGCCGCCAAGGAGTTCGGAAGCGCGGGGACGGCCGTCGTCTGCGGCGCCTGGCACGTGCCCGCGCTGGCCGAGCTGGAGCGGACGGCGGTGACGGCCGACCGCCGGCTGCTCAAGGGGCTGCCGAAGGTGCGGGCCGAGGTCACGTGGGTGCCGTGGACGTACCGACGGCTGGCGCGCCGGTCGGGGTACGGAGCGGGGATCGCCGCGCCCGGTTGGTACGGCCACCTGTTCGCCGCGCCGGACCGGCCCGTGGAGCGGTGGATGACGAAGGCCGCGGGGCTGCTGCGGGAGCAGGACCATCCGGTCTCGCCCGCTCATGTGATCGAGGCGGTGCGGCTCGCCGAGGCCTTGGCCGTCATGCGCGGACGCCCGCTGGCCGGGCTGACGGAGTCCACCGACGCGATACGTGCCGTGCTGTGCGAGGGCTCGGACGTGCCGTTGGCCCTGATACGGGAGCGGCTGGTGGTCGGTGAGGCGCTGGGCGAGGTGCCCGAGGGCGCTCCTGCCGTACCGCTGCAGCGGGACGTGGAGCGCCGGCAGCGTGCCGTGCGGCTCAAACCGGCGGCCACCGAGCGGGAGCTGGACTTGGACCTGCGCAAGGACACCGACGCGGCACGCAGTCGCCTGTTGCACAGGTTGCGGCTGCTGGGCGTCGACTGGGGCGTGCCCGCGCACTCGCGCGCGGGCAGCACCGGCACGTTCCGCGAGACGTGGCGCCTGCGCTGGGAGCCGGAGCTGTCCGTGCGGGTGGCCGAGGCCGCGCTCTGGGGCACGACGGTGTACGAGGCGGCCACCGCCAAGGCCTGCTCCCGTGCGGTGGAGGCGCCGGCCGGCACGCTCGCGGACGTCACCGCGCTGGCCGAGGACTGCCTGCTGGCGCACCTGCCTGACGCGTTGCCCGTCGTGATGCGGGTCCTGGCCGACCGGGCGGCGTTGGAGGCCGATGTCGGGCACCTCGCGCAGGCACTTCCCGCGCTGGTGCGCAGCCTGCGTTACGGCGACGTTCGGGGCACCGACGCGGGGGCGCTCGCCGAGGTGGCGGGCGGTATGGCCGCGCGGGTGCGCGTCGGGCTCCCGCCCGCCTGCGCGGGGCTCGGTGAAGAGGGCGCCCGCGAGATGCGCGGACATCTGGACGCCGCACACCAGGCCGTGCGCCTGCTGACCAGCGACGCGTCGTGCGCGGAGAGCGGGGAGGGCCCGCTGGGGAAGGGCCTGGCGGAGGAGAGCCAGGCTGAGGAGGGCCAGGCGGGGGAGGGCAGGTCAGGGGCCGGTCTGCTGGGCAGGTGGCGCGGGATGTTGCGGACGCTCGCCGGGCGTGACCGGATACCCGGCCTGCTGCGCGGCCGTTGCGTGCGGCTGCTGCTGGACGAGGGCTGCCTGGCGGAGAAGGAGGCGGAGCGGTTGATGAGCTTCGCCCTCTCGCCGGGGGCGCCGCCGGGTGAGGCTGCCGCGTGGGTCGAGGGCTTCCTCTCGGGTGCGGGGATGCTGCTCGTCCATGACGAGCGGCTGCTCGCGCTGGTCGACCGGTGGCTGACCGGTGTGCCGGCGGAGGCGTTCACGGACGTGTTGCCGCTGCTGAGACGGACGTTCGGGCAGTTTGAGCCGGGGGTGCGGCGCACGCTGGGTGAGCTGGTGCGGCGAGGGCCCGCGGATGACGGTGGCAGGGCGGCGCCGGGGGCGGGGGAGGGGCTGCCCGGTTTCGGTTCGGGGCTGGACGCGGCGCGTGCCGAGCCCGCGCTCGAGACGGTACGGCTGCTGCTGGGCGGGGCCCGGGCCGGGACGGGAGCGTGGGGGGAAGACGAGGGCGAGCCGGTGGACGAGCGGCAGGAGGTGTGCATATGACCGCAGGTCAGGACAGTGTGCCGGGGGCCGCGGAGGCGGAGCGGTTGCGGCGCTGGCGCATGGTGCTCGGCGGCGGCGAGGCGGACGGCACCGGCTGCGCGCTGGGCAGCGCGGACAGCGGCATGGACCGGGCGCTGGAGACCGTCTACGGCGCGGACGGCTCCGGTGGCGGCGACCGGAGCGGCGGTGGCAGCCGCGGCGGCGGGCTCGGCGCCTCCGTCCCGCAGATGTCCCGCTGGCTGGGCGACATCCGCACGTACTTCCCCAGCCCGGTGGTGCAGGTGATGCAGCGGGACGCCGTCGACCGGCTGGGGCTCACGTCGCTGCTGCTGGAGCCCGAGATGCTGGAGGCCGTCGAGCCGGACGTGCACCTGGTGGGCACGCTCCTGTCGCTCAGGGCCGCACTGCCTCAGACCAGCAGGGAGTCGGCCCGCGCCGTGGTGCGCAAGGTGGTGGCGGAGCTGGAGCGGCGGCTGGCGGCCCGGACCCGGTCGGCGCTGACCGGAGCGCTGGACCGTTCCGCGAAGGTCGACCGCCCCCGCCACCGGGACATCGACTGGAACCGGACCATCCGGGCGAACCTGAAGAACTACCTGCCCGAGCAGGGCACGGTGGTGCCCGAGCGGCTGGTCGGCTACGGGCGGGCCGCGCGGTCGGTCAGGAAGGAGGTCGTCCTCTGTGTCGACCAGTCGGGGTCGATGGCGTCGTCCGTGGTCCACGCCGCGGTGTTCGGCGCGGTGCTGGCGTCGATGCGGACGGTGGACACGCGGCTCGTCGTCTTCGACACCGGCGTCGTGGATCTGACCGACGAGCTGGACGACCCCGTCGACGTTCTGTTCGGCACCCAGCTGGGCGGGGGCACCGACATCAACCGCGCGCTCGCCTACTGCCAGTCGCGGATCAGCCGCCCGTCGGAGACGGTCGTCGTGCTGATCAGCGATCTGTACGAGGGAGGGATACGTGGGGAGATGCTGGGGCGGGTCGCCGCGATGAAGGACGCCGGTGTTCAGTTCGTCACGCTGCTCGCGCTCTCCGACGAGGGAGCGCCCTCCTACGACAGGGACCACGCCGCCGCTCTCGCCGCCCTCGGCGCTCCCGCTTTCGCCTGCACTCCCGACCACTTTCCCGAGGTGATGGCCGCCGCGATCGAGAAGCGTCCGATACCGGTGCCGGGAGACCGGGGGCCCGGGGGGCTGTGACCGTTGTCACCGCGTATGTGTGAGGTGCGATTTAGGCAGCGCACGCGCGCAGGGCTAACCTGCAAGGCGGACATGCCGCGCGACCCGTGGACGCCGCGGCCCTGCGGCACGCCCACGCTGACAACGACCGCGAGACCATTGATTAAGGGGACGGACGCGCGTGGACCTGTTCGAGTACCAGGCGAGGGACATCTTCGCCAAGCATGACGTACCGGTGCTGGCCGGTGAAGTCATCGAGACGCCTGAGGCGGCGCGCGAGGTGACCGAGCGGCTCGGCGGCCGGGCGGTCGTCAAGGCCCAGGTCAAGACCGGTGGCCGCGGCAAGGCCGGTGGCGTGAAGCTGGCCTCCGACCCGGCGGACGCGGTGGAGAAGGCCGGCCAGATCCTGGGCATGGACATCAAGGGCCACACGGTCCACAAGGTGATGCTGGCCCAGACCGCGGACATCGCGGAGGAGTACTACGTCTCCTTCCTCCTGGACCGCACCAACCGCACCTTCCTGGCCATGGCCTCGGTCGAGGGCGGCGTGGAGATCGAGGAGGTCGCCGCCACCAAGCCGGAGGCGCTGGCCAAGATCCCGGTGGACGCCATCGAGGGCGTCACCGAGGCGAAGGCCCGCGAGATCGCCGAGGCCGCGAAGTTCCCGGCCGAGCTGGTCGACCAGGTCGCGCAGGTCCTGATCAAGCTGTGGGACGTGTTCGTCAAGGAGGACGCCCTCCTCGTCGAGGTCAACCCGCTGGTCAAGACGGGTGACGGCAAGGTCATCGCGCTCGACGGCAAGGTGTCGCTGGACGCCAATGCCGACTTCCGCCAGCCCGAGCACGAGGCGCTGGAGGACAAGGCCGCCGCCAACCCGCTGGAGGCCGCGGCCAAGGCCAAGGGCCTCAACTACGTGAAGCTCGACGGCCAGGTCGGCATCATCGGCAACGGCGCGGGTCTGGTCATGTCCACCCTCGACGTGGTCGCCTACGCGGGCGAGGCGCACAGCAACGTCAAGCCGGCCAACTTCCTCGACATCGGCGGTGGCGCTTCCGCCGAGGTCATGGCGAACGGCCTGGAGATCATCCTCGGCGACCCCGACGTCAAGTCGGTCTTCGTCAACGTCTTCGGCGGCATCACCGCCTGCGACGCGGTCGCCAACGGCATCGTGCAGGCGCTGGAGCTGCTCAAGTCCAAGGGCGAGGACGTCAGCAAGCCGCTGGTCGTGCGCCTCGACGGCAACAACGCCGAGCTGGGCCGCAAGATCCTGACCGACGCGGCGCACCCGCTGGTGCAGCAGGTCGACACGATGGACGGCGCGGCCGACAAGGCCGCCGAGCTGGCCGCCAAGTAAGCCCGGACGAGACCGAACGAGGACACCGACAACACCATGGCTATCTTCCTCACCAAGGAGAGCAAGGTCATCGTCCAGGGGATGACCGGCTCCGAGGGCCAGAAGCACACCAAGCGGATGCTTGCTTCCGGCACCACCATCGTCGGCGGCGTGAACCCGCGCAAGGCGGGCACGAACGTCGACTTCGACGGCACTGAGGTGCCCGTCTTCGGCGGCGTCAAGGAGGCGATGGAGAAGACCGGTGCGGACGTCACCGTCATCTTCGTCCCGCCGAAGTTCGCCAAGGACGCCGTCGTCGAGGCGATCGACGCGGGCATCGGCCTGGCGGTCGTGATCACCGAGGGCATCGCCGTCCACGACACCGCCTACTTCTGGGACTACGCCTCCCAGAAGGGCAACAAGACGCGGATCGTCGGCCCGAACTGCCCGGGTCTGATCACCCCCGGCCAGTCGAACGCGGGCATCATCCCGTCCGACATCACCAACAGCGGCCGCATCGGCCTGGTCTCCAAGTCGGGCACGCTGACGTACCAGATGATGTACGAGCTGCGCGACATCGGCTTCTCCACCTGCGTCGGCATCGGTGGTGACCCGGTCATCGGCACCACCCACATCGACGCCCTCAAGGCGTTCGAGGCCGACCCCGACACCGACCTGATCGTCATGATCGGTGAGATCGGCGGCGACGCCGAGGAGCGCGCGGCGGACTTCATCAAGGAGAACGTGACCAAGCCGGTCGTCGGCTACGTCGCGGGCTTCACCGCGCCCGAGGGCAAGACGATGGGCCACGCCGGCGCGATCGTCTCCGGCTCCTCCGGCACCGCGCAGGCCAAGAAGGAGGCCCTGGAGGCCGCGGGCGTGAAGGTCGGCAAGACCCCGTCCGAGACCGCCCGCCTGGCACGCGAGCGCCTGAGCGCCTGAGGCGCCCGAGCCGCCTGAGTCGCTCGAAGGTCTGAGCGACGCCTGGAGGCCGCGCGTCCGAGACGGCGCCGCCGGGCCGTGGCACGGCTGCTTGACGGGCCCGCACCCCGCGAGGGTGCGGGCCCGTCAGCTGTTCCGTCCCGGTTCCGGCTCGTTCCGCTGGAAGTCGTGCAGGTCCACGCGCCCGTTGGTGGAGCGGAGCTGGGGCAGATAGGCACGGTCCGCGGACCGCGAGTGCCTGGCCTCGGCGTGCCGGCGATCCCGGCCCTCTTCACTCGTCCGAGTGGTTCTCACCGCCGACGCGCCGGGGAACGCCGCCGGAGCGAACGTCCGGGGCACCACCTGGGCGGGCTTCTTCGGAGGCTGCTCGCTCTCCGCCGTCACGAGAGTGAGCACCGTCGCCGCCGTCACGGCCGCCGTCAGCCCCAGCGAGGCCCGCGTCCACAGCCGCGTCGTACGGAAGCTGCGGCGGCGTACGAGAAGGGGCGGCACGGGCCGTACCGGCTGGGCCACGGCGAGTTCGCGCAGCGTGAGGGCCAGCACGGCGCCGCGCCGTCTGCGCGGGTGCTCCCGCAGCGGCGGCCAGCTCTCCTCCAGCGCCACCCGCCCGTGCGTGACCCGGCCCGCGGCCGCCTCCGTGCTGCACTCCACCTCGGCGGCGGTCTCCGGCAGTGTCAGCCCCAGCCCGTAGTGCAGCAGCAGAGCGGCACGGTAGCTGCGCGGCAGCCCCAGAAAAGCCTCCAGCACGGCGCGGTCCTCCGGCGGGCCCGAGTACGCCTGCGGCACGCGGCGCAGCGGGTGGAACTGGTGCCACGGGGACAGCGCGTACTCGTACACCGTCGCGCGCACCGTGCGCGTCGGGTCGCTGCCCGCCAGCACCTTGGGCCAGTGCTGCCAGGCCTGGTGGAACGCCCACCGCACGGCGCGCTCCGCCACCCGCCGGTGTCCTGACAGCAGGAACGCCTGCCGCGTGAGGGCCCGCGCCTGTCGCACGTACAGCTCGTCGAACGCCTCGATGGGGTCGGACGGTAGCTCCCGCGGCTGCGTGGCCGTGCGTACGAAGTCGTCCACAGGGCCCGCCACACTCGCGACCACCTCGACGCGGGGCGGCTCCGCTTCGCTCCGCCGCGGTGCGGGTGCCGACACCCGCGGCGTCGGCGCCACCTCGCCCGTGAGGGGTTCGCTCCGGGGGGTGGGCGCCGGTGCCGTACGGGTCCCCCCGCCGTCCCCACCACACCCGCCCTCCACTTCTGGAAGCCCCTCGTCTTCGGGAAGCCCCTCCGCCCCGGGAGGACCCTCCGCCCCGGGAGGACCGTCCACTTCGGGAGGACTCTCCGCCTCGGGAGGACCGTCGACCTCGGGAGAACCCTCCTCTGCCAAGGCCTCCACGGCTCCGGGCGGCTCATCCGGTGCGGGACTCGGAGTGGCGTCCGGTCCGGGACTCGGCGCTGTGGCGTGTGGTGTGGCGCTCGACGTGGCGGCGTCCGGTGCGGGAGTTGACGTGCCGTCCGATGTGGCGCTCGACGTGGCGGGTGGTGCGGCCTGCGCGGGGGACTTCTGCCGCTGCGCTGTCGAACGTTTGGCCTGACCCCTGCTCTTGCCCCTGTTCTTACTCTTGCCCTTGCCCTTTCCCTGGCCACCTTGCCGCCCGCTCCTCGCGGCCTCTCCCCTGGCCTCCCCGCCGGCCTCGCCCTCCGTCTTCGCCGTCGTCGTAGACAGCCCCGCTGCTGCGGTGGTGGGAGCGGAGGGGGACGAGGGGGCGTCAGGTGCCCCGGGTGCGGGACGCGTTGCCGGGTCGGCGGCCGCGCCGGCTGCCGCGTCCGCAGGCGCGGCAGCAGAGCTGGAAGAAAGACGCATAGCCCTTAGCTTGTGCGACACAGCGACAAAATGCCTGCTACTGGGGCAAAACGGGTGTTCTTGGCAGCATGGTGATGTGAGCCAATTGACGCACCGCGGTCCCTCGTTGTCCTCGGGCCGTGGCCACCCCCGCTCCCTGCCCCTGACCAGCGGCTGGCTACTGGGCGGCGCCGTGGCCGCCGGGCTCGGCCTCGGCGTGTGCGCCGTGGTCGTCCTGCTGCTGTGGACCGTCTCGCCGTACCCGGACAGCGACGCGGACGGCGCCCTGCACCTGGCCGCGGACCTGTGGTTGCTGGCGCACGGCGTGCAGCTCGTGCGGCACGAAACACTCTCCGGCATCCCGGCACCCGTCGGGGTGACGCCGTTGATGCTGACGGTCGTACCGGTGTGGCTGCTGTGGCGCGCCACGCGCGAAGGGCTCGAATCGCGGCCGGTCGCGGGCGCCGGGTACGGGGCGGTGGCCGTCGCGGGGTGGGTCTCGGGCGGCTACCTTCTCGTCACCGCCGCAGCTGTCGCCTACGCCTCGGGCGGGCCCCTCGAGGCGGAGCCCGCCGGCACGAGCTGGCGGTTGCCGCTGTTCGTCGTCGTCGTGACGGGCCTGTGCGCGGCGTTCTACGCGCAGCGCCGCTCGGTGGCGCACGCGTGGGCCCAGCTGTCCTCCCGGTTGCCGGAGGCACCCAGGGAGCGGGTGTCGGGCGTCACGCGGCAGATGACGCGAGAGCGGGTCATCGTCGCCGTGCAGGCGGGCGGTGCGGCAACCGTCGTGCTGTGCGGCGGGGGCGCGTTTCTGCTCTCGGCGGCCCTCGTGTGGGACGTGCGGACAGTCTGCCGCACCTTTCCCCAGCTGACGGAGTCTCTCTCCGGGCAGCTCGCGGTTCTGCTGCTGGTGGTGGCGCTGCTGCCCAACGCGGTGCTGTGGGCGACGTCGTACGGGCTCGGCCCCGGCTTCACGCTGGGCGGCGACAGCGTCGTCTCCCCGGTTCTGAGTACCGGCTCGCCGCACCTGCCGCCGTTCCCGCTGCTCTCCGTCGTCCCGGACGAGGGCTCCGGCGGGGTGGTCGCCTGCTGCCTGGTGGCGGTGGTTCCGGCGCTGGGCGGCCTGATGTGCGGATGGTGGGTGGGGCGCTCCCGGATGGCTGTAGGACGGGCCGAGGCCGCCGTCAGGCAGCGGGGCGGGCATCCGGCGGGCCGGCGGGCCGTGCTGGTGACGGTGCCGCTCGCCGCCGTCCTGTGCGGTGCGCTCCTCGCGCTGCTCGCCGCTGTCGCAGGCGGCCCGCTCGGGAGTGCCGCTCTCGCGCACGTGGGACCCTCCTGGTGGCAGACGGGTGGGGCCGCGTGCGCCTGGATGACCGCCGTCGGGCTGCCGACCGCACTGGGCGTGCGCTGGTGGGTGCGGTTCAGCGCCCGCAGGGCCGCGGCAGCGGCGGCCCGCGCCGCGGAGGCCGCGGCCAAGGCGGCGGCCGGGCTCGGCCCGGACGCCGCGTGGCACACGGACGCGGCCCGCCGTGTGCGCTGGGCCGCGATGAGGGATGCCTCAGGCGGCCTGATGGCCTCGTTCCCCCCGGCCGACCCGACGGAGCGCGGGTTCGTCCAGCGGATCAACAGGGCCGATCTCGTTCTCGACGTGGACGTGGACGTGGACGTGGGCGTGGACGTGAACGTCGACGTGGGCGTCGACGTGGACCCGGACGCCGACGCCGACGTCGACGTGGACGTGAACGTGGGAGCGGATGTGACCGCGGACGGGAAGGTACCCGCGGGAACGGACGTGAACGCGGACGGGGGCGCGAGCGTGGAGGGGGACGCGGACCCGGACACCGAGGACGCTCTCGGCGCCGGTGCCCAGCCCGCCAGAGGCGGTCCGGCCGAGGCGCCGGCCGCAGGCGGTCCGGCCGAGGCGTCGGTCGCCGACGACGTCGCACGTGGTGACCCGCAGAGGAGTCTCACCGCGAAGCCGACCCCCGGCAGGCCCCCCAGCAGACCGGGGAAGGCCTGAAGGCGCCGCACCGGTTCGTCCGCCTCAGCGGCGCTGCCCGCCTCAGCGGGCTCTTAGCGGGCCCTCGGTGGGCCCGCCTCGGTGGGCCCCGCTCAGCGGTTCTCCAGGAACGGCTGGAGTTCCTCCGGCAGGTGCCGCTCGCAGTCGTCGCGCGACGACTGGGTCAGCGCGTCGTTCTGGCAGGTGTAGTACTCGCTGTAGGCGAACTGGAACGTGTACGTCGCCGCGACGATCGCGAGTGTCAGCCCCGCGGTGACCAGGCCGCTGATGGCGGCCGTGCGCTTGGCCTTGGCCGCCTGGGCCGGGGTCACGGCGAGCGGGACCGGCGACCGGCCGTCCGGGCCACCGGTGCCGCCCTGGCCCCCGGGGTCGGCGGTCCCGCCGGGGCCCGTGGAGCGTCCCGGCTCCTCCTCGCCCTCCGCGCCGCGGTCGGTACCGGCGACGTCCTCCGCCGTGGCGGCCACGGAGCGGCGCCGCTTGTCGCTCTTGGACCTGCGGCCTTCGGTCGTGGATTTCGGTGGTTTGCCGCGCAGCGCGCTGATGCCCCAGTAGAGCGAGAGCGCCCCGAGCAGGAGTGCGACCTCGGGGACGCCGAGCAGGGCGAAGAAGAGGCCCCAGATGCCTGCGTGGAGGGCGTACCGGGCGTGCCGCTGGAGCGGGTCGGTCGGGTCCCAGCGCATGCCGCGCCCGCCGGATCCGCCGGGCCCGCCTCCGGGTCCGCCAGGCCCCTGATCGCCGTTGCCCTGCCGTTCGCGGTCGCGGTCACCGCCGCGGTCGCCGCCGCCGAAGCTGCCGCCGTGGCGTCCCGGCTGGCGGCTGCTCCACTGGCTGCCCCACGCGGAGGGCCGCCGCTCGCCGTCCGACGAGCCCGAATCCCCTCCCGAGCCGTCGCCTCCGCCACCGGATCCGTTCCCGGCATCCGGCCCCGAGTCCCCTGGGCCACGGGGGCCCCTGGGGCCGTCGGGGCCCGACCCGTCGTCCTTCTCCTGGGCGAGCCGCCGCGGCTGCCGAGGCTGCCATGGCTGGTCCGGCTGCCCCTCCGGCGGTGGCGCGAAGGGGTTGTCCTCGCGGGAGGTGCTGTCGGATGCGGCCGTACGGCGGCGTCGGTCGGTCATCTGGTGTGTGTCTTCCTCGTCGCTTCCGCGTCGGTTACACGGCCGTGTGGCCCTCCGAGCCCCGCGGGAGCCCGAGAAGGCCGTGTCCCTGACGCTACCTTCCGGTTGCGCCCCCGTCCCGTGGGGGCCGTTCCGAGGGCCGGTATGGTTGCCGACGGTCGGACGCTTCGTAGAGTTCCCCGGAATTCGCGGGTCCACGTACTTGTGCGACCACACAATGCCGCCCGGCCGCCCCATCCGCCCCACCCACCTCACCGCGCCCCTCCAGCACCCTCTCAGCACCGCCTTCGTCCTGCCCGTCTCCCGCGAGAGAGAGCACCGTCGTGGACGCGCCGTCCTTCCGTCCCGCCGCCCCCGTGCGCCTCGTCGTCCTGGTGTCCGGCTCAGGTACCAACCTCCAGGCGCTGATCGACGCCGCGGCCGACCCCGCCACGGACACCCCGTACGAGATCGTCGCCGTGGGCGCCGACCGGGGCGGTATCGAGGGGCTGGCGCGCGCGGAACGGGCCGGGATCCCCACCTACACGTGCCGGGTGAAGGACTTCGCCACCCGCGGGGAGTGGGATGCGGCGCTGGCGGAGGCGACGGCCGCCCACGCCCCCGACCTGGTGGTCTCGGCGGGCTTCATGAAGGTGGTGGGCCCCGCTTTCCTGGCGCGCTTCGGCGGGCGGTTCCTCAACACGCACCCCGCGCTGCTCCCCAGTTTTCCCGGCGCTCACGGCGTACGCGACGCGCTCGCGTACGGCGCGAAGGTGACCGGGTGCACCGTCCACTTCGTCGACGACGGCGTCGACACCGGGCCCGTGATCGCGCAGCGCGCCGTCGAGGTCCGGGAAGAGGACCACACCGACGAGGGTGCCGCTCTGCACGAGCGGATCAAGGAAGTCGAGCGACGGCTGCTCGTCGAGGTCGTGGGGCGCATCGCCCGCGACGGCTACACCTTCGAGGGGCCGAACAGAAGAAGGGTACGACTGGGTCATGAGTGAGACTGCTGCGACCACGGGCGCCAAGCGGCCGATCCGCCGGGCGCTGGTCAGCGTGTACGACAAGACGGGTCTTGAGGAGCTGGCCCGGGGGCTGCACGCCGCGGGGGTGCAGCTGGTCTCGACGGGATCGACGGCGAAGCGCATCGCGGACGCCGGCGTTCCGGTCACCCCCGTCGAGGAGCTGACCGGCTTCCCCGAGTGCCTGGACGGGCGGGTCAAGACCCTGCACCCGCGTGTGCACGCCGGCATCCTCGCCGACCAGCGCCTCACGGCACACCGCGAGCAGCTGGGCGAGCTGGGCGTCGAGCCGTTCGAGCTGGTCGTCGTCAACCTCTATCCGTTCGCCGAGACCGTGGCCTCGGGCGCGTCGGACGACGAGTGCGTGGAACAGATCGACATCGGCGGCCCCTCGATGGTGCGGGCCGCCGCCAAGAATCACCCGTCCGTGGCCGTCGTCGTCAACCCGGACCGCTACGGCGACGTCCTGGACGCTGTCCGGGAGGGCGGCTTCGACCTGGCCGCGCGCAAGCGCCTGGCGGGGGAGGCCTTCCGGCACACGGCGGCGTACGACGTGGCGGTGGCGGGCTGGTTCGCCGAGTACACCGGCAAGGACGAGGCGGAGCCCTCTCCGTTCGCCGAGTTCATCGGCGTCACCTACGCGCGCAAGAACGTGCTGCGTTACGGCGAGAACCCGCACCAGCCGGCCGCGCTCTACACGGGCGGCTGCGGCGGGCTGGCCGAGGCCGAGCAGCTGCACGGCAAGGAGATGTCGTACAACAACTACGTCGACACCGAGGCCGCGCGGCGTGCCGCCCACGACCACGACGAGGCGTGCGTGGCGGTCATCAAGCACACCAACCCCTGCGGTATCGCGGTCGCCGCCGACGTGGCCGAGGCGCACCGCAAGGCGCACGCCTGCGACCCGCTGTCCGCCTACGGCGGCGTGATCGCCGTCAACCGTCCGGTGTCCAAGGAGATGGCCGAGCAGGTCGCGGGCATCTTCACCGAGGTCATCGTCGCCCCTGACTACGAGGAGGGCGCTGTGGAAGCGCTCACCCGTAAGAAGAACATCCGGGTCCTGCGCTGCCCCGAGGCCCCGGCGGCGCCCGCCGAGTTCCGCCCCATCGACGGCGGTGGCCTCGCCCAGGTCAAGGACGCCTTCCAGGCGGAGGGCGACGACCCGGCGAACTGGACTCTGGCCGCCGGGGAGGCGCTGGATGACGGTGAGCTGGCCGAGCTGGCCTTCGCCTGGCGGGCGTGCCGCGCGGTCAAGTCCAACGCCATCCTGCTCGGCAAGGACCGGGCGACGGTCGGCGTCGGCATGGGGCAGGTCAACCGGGTCGACTCGGCACGGCTCGCCGTCCAGCGCGCGGGCGAGGAGCGGGCGCGGGGGGCGTACGCGGCGTCGGACGCGTTCTTCCCGTTCCCGGACGGCCTCGAGGTGCTGGCCGAGGCGGGCGTGCGCGCCGTCGTCCAGCCGGGCGGGTCCGTGCGCGACGAGCAGGTCGTCGAGGCCGCCGAGAAGGCGGGCATCACGATGTACGTGACGGGGACGCGGCACTTCTTCCACTGAGTGCCTGCCGAGTGACCGGCGAGTGTCCGGCGCCTGACCGGGTGCGTGCTCCACGAGCCCGGTCAGGCACTCCGCGACTGTCCACGGCACTGTGCGGCCCTCTACGGCACGTGTGCGACTCCACGGCACGTGTGCGACTCCACGGCACTGTGGGGCACACCTCCGGGGCCCGGCGGACGCTTCCGCCGGGCCCCGGAGTGGTTCTCATCGCCCCGTGCGCCCGCTCAGCAGCTCTTGACCCAGCGGATGGCGTCCACCGTGTAGTCGGAGCCGCTCCACTTCTCGCCCGGCGACAGGCAGCCCCAGTGGGTCGTGCCGCTCCCGGTGTAGTTCCACTTGACCTTCACGTGGTCCAGGGCCTCGTCGGTCCGCCCGTTGTTCCAGGCGGAGCTGATGTGGTTGTAGTTGTTGTTCGTGTTGACGAACCGCTGGTACTTCTTCCCGGTGCCCTGCGTGCCCGTGTAGAAGCAGACCGCCCCCCGGGTGCACGAGTACGCGGTGACGCTGACGTCCGCGCTGTGGGCGCCCTTCGGGTCGACGGTCTTCGCGGCCGTTGCCGCCGACGTGCTCTGGGCTGTGGTCGCCGGCGTGGTGGCGCCGGCGGTCATGGTCCCCCCGGCGGCGATGAGTGCCGCGGTCCCGGCGCCGATCGCGGCGAGCTTCAGCTTGCGCATGATGGTTCCCCTCCGGTTCTCATGGACACCGGGCCCGCCCCCGTGTCGAACCGGGCCCGGTGTTTCCCCCTGCGTGCCGCCCTGGGCGGCACGAGACCACAGTGCCGTCAGGGCACGAGGGCCGGTACCTCGCAACTCCCAGGGTGCGCACGACCGCCCCCGCGCGGAGCGTCCGTCCGCGCTGCCGCGCACACCCCTCAGCAGCGCTTGACCCAGCTGTGGGAGCGGATCTCGGGAAGGCCGGCGGGCAGGTCCGTTCTGGCCAGCCGGCTGATGCACCCCTTGCGTCCGTGGTGGTCGTCGGAGTGGAAGTAGGCGACGGCGGTGTACTTGCCCTGTGTTCCGTTGTTGAACACCGAACGGGGTGCCTGGCGGGCACTCCACGGGCAGCGGATGGTGCCGGTGCGCCAGTCCTCGTCGAAGCCGAACCAGCTGCACATGTCGCCCTGGCCCGCGGGCTCGGTGAAGAAGCAGACGTAGCCCCGTTCGCACCGGTCGTACCCGGTGGGTTCCGCCGCGCTGTGTGTGCCGGAACCGTCGTCGACGAGCGTCGCCGTCACCGCCGCGGTGCCCGCCACCAGGCCGAGTCCGGTGAGCCCCGCCGCCAGGTACAGCCCGAAGCGACGCCGCCGGGAGCCCCGTCTCGTGGCCCGCGCCGTGCCCGCGGCCTCCTCCGTCCTGGGCAGCAGGGACCGGGCGTCGTGCCGGGCACGCTCCTCGTGCGTGGGGGCCAGGCAGTCGGTGACGATGCCGCGCCAGGCGTCCGGGAGTTCGTCCGACAGGCGCAGCCCCTCGCCGCCGCGCGCGTAGCGCAGCACGGCGTCCCTGCGGGCCGAAGAGGTGCTCCCGGGGAACGGGAAGTCACCGGTCAGCACGAGGTGGGCGAGGACGCCGAACGCCCACACGTCGGTGCTGGGCCTGATGCGCTGCCCCCGCTCGCCGATGTCCGACCACAGCAGTTCGGGCGGCGTGTAGTCGGGCGTGGAGAACGCGGGCGAGTAGGCGTGTGTGCCCTCCAGCTCCGCCGCGAGGTTGAAGTCGCACAGACGCACCGTGCTGTCCCGCATGAGCAGGACGTTGGCCGGCTTGAGGTCACCGTGCACCCAGCCGGCCGAGTGCAACTGGACCAACCCTTCACACACCTGTGCGAGCAGCGCGGCCTGGATGAGGCCCCCGTGGGCGAGCATCCGCTCCACAGAGGTGTGCGCACGCTCCAGAACGAGCACACAGGCGCCGTCGATGTCGGGCCGCTCCGGATCGTCGACGGTGAGCACCTCGTGCATCCGGATCAGCCGTGGCCGCTGGACTGCCCGCAGGAGCGCCACCTCGCGCTCCGTGAGATCGCGCAGGTGGTCCAGCTGGCGCGGCGTCCGTGTCCCCGTCGGCAGGAACTTCAGGGCAGCGCGGGACGGCTCGCCACCCCGCGCCCCCTCGACCTGGCCCCGCGCTTCCCCGCGGGCACGCGTGTACGGCTTCTTGAGGGCTCTGTCGTGCCGCTTCTCACGGGTGTTGCTCTGCGTCTCCTCGTGGACGTCGCGCTGCGGCTCGCCGTCGCCGCCGTGCCGCCTCTCGCGGACATCGTCCCTCGGCTCCTTCTGGCCGCTGACCCGCCGTCCCTCGTAGACGCTGCCGAACGCGCCGCTCGCGATGGACTCCCGCACCTCCCAGGCCCCCACCCGGTAGCCGATCGGGAGCCGCAGCGTCATGCCGGCACCGTTCCGCCCGGGCGCGCGCCCAGCCGCCCGCGGCCTCGCGCACTGCCGAGCAGAGCCAGATCGTCCTCGCGCACCAGATCGAAACGGAGCGCCAGAGCGACCAGCATCTCCTTCTTCCCGTTGAGCCGCGCTCTGCCCTCCGGACTGTCCTCGGGAGCGGGCCGCAGGCGCAGTTTGACGGCGAGATAGTCGATGTTCCACTGCACCGAAGCGCGCCCCGCCTCCGGCCACGCCGCCCGCAGCCGTTCGGTCAGCTGCTCGGTAGTGGGCAGCGGCGCGTACGGTTCCCCGCGCAGCCGCGGCTCACACAGTGCGACCAGCACCCGGAAGTACCGGGAGTTCCGGTCGAGCGGGAAGGCCGGAACGGTCAGCGCCCCCTCGTCGTCACCCGGTTCCGTCCGCAGGTGGTCGTGGCGTGGCGCCCACACCTCGAAGGTGACCAGCTCGTCCCCCGCGGGCAGCACCACCCGGGAGAACTCGAAGGGCACCGGAGCCTCCACGCGGCCCGGCACCACCTTGATGTGCTCTCCCGCGCCCTCCGGGTTCTCCACGACGTACGTACGGTCGCGACTGTGGTTGGTCAGCGTCCAGAACGAGCCGCTGGCCGCGAGCACTCCGGCGCTCCTGGACACCCCCGGGTGCGCGAGGACGAGTCCGCACGCCTCCTCCCGGCCGAACCGGAGGCTCTCGCCGGGCGCCAACCGCACCTGCCCGGCCCGTCGTCTTGCCGTCTGTGCCGCCGACTCCTCGGACGGCACAACGATGATGCTGTGCATACGCAACCCCCCGGCGCATACATGCCCGGCGCGACACGGAGCCATTCGCCGCACGACGGCGGGCGGCGGGGCGGTCACGCACAACAGTGACGGCGCGGCCGGAGGCCCGGCCGCGCCGTCACCGCGCGGTTGCCGCGGCCCCTGCTCGGACGGCAGGGGGGGATAGCCTGAACGACAGGCCGAAGGCCTAGTACTGCGGCCTGTTGAACCACTGGCCCGCGGCGCTCATCGAGCAGAACGCGATCGTGAGCACGGCGGTCGCCAGCCACAGCACGGCGAGGATCAGCGAGCCGGCCGCCGAGTCACTGCTGGCCAGGCTGCCGATGAAGCTCAGCAGGGGGATCAGCGTGTTGACCGAGCCGGCGATGATCGCCGTCACACGCGTGCCGGTGCGGCCCCTGCCGAACATCGAGGCGGGCACGATGTGCAGCGCCGCCAGACCACCGCCGATCAGCAGCCCGAACAGCGCGACACCCAGGGCGGCACCGCCTGCCGCCCCCACACCGGGGATGTCGTCCAGCGCGTCGTTGGCGGCCACGCCGCCGATGAGCAGAATGACGCCGAACAGCGCCCACAGCGAGCCCGCGATGAACAGCAGCACGCGCGCGGTGACGACCACCCCGGGCATGCTGACGGTGGGCTGCATGCCGCCGCCCGGGTAGGCGGGCATACCGGCCTGCGGGTAGCCGTAAGGGGCCGGGGCGCCCTGCTGCGGGTAGCCGTAGGGGGCACCCTGCTGCGGCTGCTGCGGCGCCGAGTACGGATTGTGGGGACCCTGTCCTGGGGGCGGGGGGTAGCTCACGAGCTGTTTCCTCCGACGGTGTTGAGGGAGCGGATCGGGCCGAGTGACTCCGGAGAACCACGGCCTGCCCTCAGCAATGTCGCCTCCCCCGGGTACGGCGCCGCACCGCCGGCCCACCCTGTAGCGCCCGACGCCGTCCCACAATGGTGGTGGTCGGACTGTCGGACTGTCCAGCCGGGTTTCCGTACTGTGGCGAATCCGCAACGCGCGGTCAGACGCGCTGTGACGACCGTGCCACTCCGGTGCTCGGACCAGCCGTCCGGGGTCAGACCCACTGCCCGTCCAGCAGTGCCAAGTGTCCCTCGTGCACGCGGTCGAAAGGGAGCGCGAAGCGCACCAGCCCGGCGAGGACGTCCTCCGAGTCTCCCTGCGGGGCGGCATCCGAGCCGGCGCGAGCGCGGCCCCCGTGCCGGCCCCGCACGGGGCCCGAGTGGAGCCTGAGTGGAGAGACGGGTGCCGCATCCGCGAGGATGGGCGCATGACCGCCCAGATTCTCGATGGCAAGGCCACCGCCGCCGCGATCAAATCCGATCTCACCGTGCGCGTCGAGGCGCTCAAGGCCAAGGGCGTCACGCCCGGCCTCGGCACGCTGCTCGTCGGCGACGACGTCGGCTCGCAGAAGTACGTCGCGGGTAAACACCGCGACAGCCGGCAGATCGGCGTCAACTCCATCCAGCGCGCTCTCCCCGCCACCGCGACGCAGGAGGAGATCGAAGCGGTGGTCCGCGAGCTGAACGAGGATCCGGCCTGCACCGGCTACATCGTCCAGCTCCCGCTCCCCAAGGGCATCGACGTCAACCGGGTGCTGGAGCTGATGGACCCGGCCAAGGACGCCGACGGGCTGCACCCCACGAATCTGGGCCGGCTCGTGCTCAACAAGCCGGCGCCGCTGCCCTGCACGCCCCAGGGCATGATCGTGCTGCTGCGCCGCTACGGCGTCGAACTGGACGGCGCCCACGTGGTGGTGGTCGGGCGCGGCGTGACGGCGGGCCGCCCGCTGCCGCTGCTGCTGACCCGGCGCAGCGAGAACGCGACCGTCACCCAGTGCCACACCGGCACCCGCGACCTGCCCGGAGCGCTGCGCCAGGCCGACATCGTGGTCGCCGCCGCAGGCGTGCCGCACCTGATCAAGCCGGAGTACGTGCGGGAGGGCGCGGCCGTGCTCGACGTGGGCGTCAGCAGGGACGAGAACGGCAAGATCGTCGGCGATGTGCACCCGGGGGTCGCCGAGGTCGCCGGCTGGCTCTCGCCCAACCCGGGCGGTGTCGGCCCGATGACGCGGGCCCAGCTGCTCGTCAACGTCGTGGAAGCGGCCGAGGCGGCGGCGCGCTGAGGGCGGCCATGAGCAAGGAGAACGAGGCGGGAACGAAGCCCGCGACGCGTACGGAGAAGACGGCGGACGCCGAGCAGCCGGCAGCCGGCGGAGAGCAGTCGCCAGCCGGAGAGCAGTCGGCAGCCGGCGGAGAGCAGTCGCCAGCCGGAGAGCAGTCGGCAGCCGACGGACAGCGGGCGGCCGCCGCCGGGGAGCCGCCGTCCGACGGGCGACAGCAGTCCGCTGCCGCGCCGCGCAGGCGCTCGCGGCGCTTCCCCGTGCTCACCCGGGACACCGCGCGGCCCGAGGGCGGCGGACGTGCGGTCGGAGGGCACCACCCGGCCCCCTACCGGCAGTGGCCGCTGCTGGCCGTGTGCGCGGGTGTGCTGGTCGGGCTGCTGGTGACGGTGATCGAGTTCCGCTCCGGTACCTTGATCATCGGCCTGGCGCTGCTGGGCGGTGCCGTACTGCGCTGGGCGAAGCCGTCGGTCGGCATGCTGGCCGTCCGCTCCCGCTTCACCGACATGGTGCTCTACGGCGTACTGGGCCTGGTCATCGTGCTCCTGGCCCTGATGGCCCAGCCCAAGCCCCTGTTGACGGTGCCGTTCCTCGACACGATCGTGCACTTCACGGTCCGCTGACCGCACACCCTGCCGATCGCGCGGTCGGCGAAGTGGGCGGCCCACCGGCCGGTCCGCCGGCCGCACGCTCCGCTGACGGGCCGGACGCCAACGGCGAGGCCACGTACCACTCGTGTGAGTGGTACGCGACGGAGGCGACGGTTGGCGTCCGGACGGGCTGGCAGACTAGGGGTCGTACGCGTGGACGAGGGGGGTTGTGCGCGGGCGTGGGTCGCGGCCCGTGACGCCCCCGTGCGCCCCCGCTTCCGGAGCTGTCATCCTGGCCGCCTGCATCCCCCTGGGTAGCCAGTACGCAACCCGGGGCCGGCGCACACACGGGGGAAGGGAAGGCACACAGCGCAGTCGGGGACGAGGGGGAGGCCATGCCTCGTTGGAGGTCGCTACCGGAGGATCTGGACCCGCAGATCCGGGAGTTCGCGAACCAGTTGCGGCGGCTCGTCGACCGCAGCGGACTGAGCATCGCGGGCCTCGCCGACCGCACCGGCTACAGCAAGTCGTCGTGGGAGCGCTACCTCAGCGGCCGGTTGCTGCCGCCCCGCGGCGCCACCCAGGCCCTTGCCGAGGTGACCGGCACGGACGTACGCCACCTCGGCACCATGTGGGAGCTGGCCGAACGGGCATGGAGCCGCAGCGAGATGCGGCACGACACCACCCTGGAGGCCATCAGCATCGCCCAGGCCCGAGCCGCGCTGAACGGAGCCGAGGCGACCGGGCAGGAGCCGTCCGAAGGCGAGGCAGGAGCCGGACAGGACAAGGGCCGCAGACGGCGCAAGGGCGAGCGGTCCGGTAACGCGCGGTCCGGTGGGCCGTCCGGTGGCGAACGGTCCGAAGAGGGAGTCCTGTGGAGCGACCAGCCGGCGAGCGATCCGTTCGCCGGTGAACCGCTGGGGGGCGGACCGCCCCCGGACAGAGAGACGGCCGTCCTGCGCAAGGACGCCATCCGTGCGGCGGGTGCCCCGGGACCCAGCACACGTGACCACCAGGTGCCGGGACAACGGCGCGGCGGCGCAGGCGCACAGGCGGCCGGCTCCGGCGCCACCAGCTTTCCCGGTGCCACCAGCTTTCCCGGTGCCACCGGCCTTTCCGGCACCACCGGCCCCTCCGGAACCGGCCCCTCCGGAACCGGTCCCGACGTAACGGGGCCCCGCGCGCCGGACACGGGGGGTGCGAGCGGCGGGCGTCAGGGGCGTGGCGGCCGAGGCCGACGCAAGGTCACCGTCCTGCTCGCGGCGCTCGTGGGCGTACTCGTCCTCGTCGCGGGGGCGGTCCTCTTCCTCGACCTGGGCGGCGACGAGGAGGAGGCGGCCAAGCCGAAGCCGTCCCCCACGGAGAAGACCCGGAAGCTGCCCGCAGGGGTGAAGTGCGCGGGCGAGGACTGCTCGGGACAGGACCCGGAGGCCATGGGCTGCGGTGGTACACACGCCACGACCGTCAGCTCGGCACGGGTCGGCTCAGGCCTCGTCGAGGTGCGCTACAGCGACGTCTGCAAGGCGGCGTGGGGGAGGATCAGCGGCGCGGCGGCCGACGACGTGCTGCGCATCACCGGCCCGGGCGGGCAGCGCGACACGGTGACGGCGACCGACGCGTACACCGCGATGGTCTCCGCGCCGGCCGAGGAGGACGCGCGTGCCTGCGCGACGACGGCCGCGGGCGGCGAGGGCTGCACCACCCCGGGCCGGACGGTGCCGTGAACGCAGGGCGAGCCGCCGCGCCGGATACCACCCTGACCGAGCGGCGTCGGCTCTCCCCCCGGCACGGCCGCTCGGACAACCAGGCGAAACCCGGGTGCGGCGCCCCTTGGACCGACCCGGGGGTGCGGCGGGGACGGGGTCGGATAGCCTGGCCGATGGGTCTCTTGACGTAGAGAGACTTTCGGCCACCCGCCAGCCACGTCAGGTACTACGGAGAACGCCATGACCCGCACTCCCGTCAGCCCCGTCAACGTCACCGTCACCGGCGCCGCAGGCCAGATCGGCTACGCGCTGCTCTTCCGCATCGCCTCAGGCCAGCTGCTGGGCGCCGACGTGCCGGTCAGGCTGCGCCTGCTGGAGATCACCCCGGCGTTGAAGGCCGCCGAGGGCACCGCGATGGAGCTGGACGACTGCGCCTTCCCGCTGCTCCAGGGCATCGACATCACCGACGACCCGAACGTGGCCTTCGACGGCACCAACGTCGGCCTGCTCGTCGGCGCCCGCCCCCGTACCAAGGGCATGGAGCGCGGCGACCTGCTCGAGGCGAACGGCGGCATCTTCAAGCCGCAGGGCAAGGCCATCAACGACCACGCCGCCGACGACGTCAAGGTCCTCGTCGTCGGCAACCCGGCCAACACCAACGCGCTGATCGCCCAGGCGGCCGCGCCGGACGTGCCGGCCGAGCGGTTCACCGCCATGACCCGCCTCGACCACAACCGCGCGCTCACCCAGCTCGCCAAGAAGACCGGCTCCACCGTCGCCGACATCAGGAAGCTGACGATCTGGGGCAACCACTCCGCGACCCAGTACCCGGACATCTTCCACGCCGAGATCTCCGGCAAGAACGCCGCCCAGGTCGTGAACGACGAGAAGTGGCTGGCCGACGAGTTCATCCCGACCGTCGCCAAGCGCGGCGCCGCCATCATCGAGGCCCGCGGCGCCTCCTCGGCCGCCTCCGCCGCCAACGCCGCCATCGACCACGTCCACACCTGGGTCAACGGCACCGCCGAGGGCGACTGGGCCTCCATGGGCATCCCCTCGGACGGCTCCTACGGCGTGCCCGAGGGCATCATCTCCTCCTTCCCGGTCACCACGAAGGACGGCGCGTACGAGATCGTCCAGGGCCTGGAGATCAACGAGTTCTCCCGTACCCGCATCGACGCGTCCGTCAAGGAGCTGACCGACGAGCGCGACGCGGTGCGCGGTCTCGGCCTGATCTGACGAGCAGCGCAACCCGGCGCGACGCGACCCGGCGAGACGCGTCCCGGCGAGACGCGTCCCGGCGCGACGGGAAACGGCGCTGACCGGCCCGGCACCCGTGGGCTTCGCGACGTGAAACGGCACTGCGCCGCCCGGCGCCCGCGCGCGCCGAGCCACTCCGCGCCGGTCCGCCGCCGCTGAGCGGCGGACGCCACCGCCACACGAGGGCCCGCGTGGATCACTCACGATCCACGCGGGCCCTCGCGCGTTCCGGCCGGACGGCGCCTCCGGCGCGGTGGTCAGCTCTTTCGGGTGACGCCGGCCGACGCGTCCTCGCCCCCTGCCTCAGCGTCCCCGTCAGCAGCGGTGTCCTCTTCCGCCTCAGCGCCCCGGCCCGAGGCGGTGTCCTGTTCCCCCTCAGTGCCAGCGCCCTCGTCTGAAGCCGTGTCCTCGTCAGAGGCGGCGTCCTCGTACGCCCGCAGAGTCGTCACCACCAGGGCCCGCTCGAGCGGGGAGAGGGCCTTGAGCGCGTGGCGCCAGGCGTCGGCGCCGCGCGCGAGCCAGCCGGAGATCGTGGCGCGCTTGCCCTCGGCGATGCTCACGATGCGGCGGCGCCGGTCGTTCTCGTCCTCCCGCCGCTCCAGCACCCCTTTCCGACTCAGCTCGCCCACCATGAGGCTGACCGTGGTGGGGGCCACCTCCAGCCGTGCCGCCAGGTCGTTGACGGTGCTCGGGCCGTCGAAGAGGAGGAGTGAGAGCAGGGACAGGTGGCGGGGCGCCAGCGCGAGGGACTGCAGCTCTTCGGGGACGGGGAGGCGCTTGACCCGGCCGACGATGCGGGGCATCAACTGCAGGAGCGCCCGCACGGCTTCGTCCTCGGCGAGGCCCCCGTCCCGCAGGGGGTCCTGCTCGGTTTCCCTTCTGTGGCCGTCCGTTGACATCGCGCTGGCCTCCCATTAGCTTTGCAACCAAAGATGTTTTGACATCAAAGAGGAATCGGGCTTCCGCATGGTAGCCGCCCGTTTCCTCACCTTGCCGATAGGGGGACAGGCCATGCCGCACTTCGAAGTGCAGATTCACGAGGCGGTTCTGGGAGGGGAGGACTCGCCGGTGAGCGCCCGGCTCGTGGAGGAGCTGACGGAGGCGGCGCTGACGGTCTATCCGGAGTCGTTCCGCGAGATCGTCGCCGTCGAGTTGACCGGCGTGGAGCGGGGGCGCTGGGGAGTGGGCGGGAAGCTGACGGAAGAGCCCTCCCCCTTCGTCACCCTGCGCTCGAAGGAGGCCATGTTCCACCATCCGAACTTCGCCCAGGCTCCGGAGAAGCTGATATCCGCGATCACGGACGCCGTCGTCGCGGTGCTCGGAGAGCGCGTGCGGGAGCGGGTGACGGTGCGGTTGGTGGGTGTTCCCGCGGGGCGCTCGGGTGTGGGTGGCCGTCTGGAGTGAGGCCCCGCGCCAGCGAGAGCGTCACGGTCAGGGAGAGCGCGGCGATGAGGGTCATGGCGGTGGCGGGGGAGGTCCGTTCGGCGACGGCGCCGGCGAGCGTGGCTCCCACCCCCTGCATGGCCAGCATGCCGGAAGCGTGCAGTCCCAGCGCGTGCCCGCTCAGGTTCTCGGGCGTCAACTCCAACAGCCGCTCCTGGAGCAGCAGGCTGGCGGCGAAGCCGACCGTCGCCAGCGTCACCAGCCCGGCCGCGAGGGGCAGGGGTGGACGCAGGACGAAGAGGAGGAAGGGGGTGGCCAGCAGCGCGAGCATCGGCGTGGGCAGGCGCCTGCGCCACCGCTGGGGAACGAAGCGGCCCATGGTGGTGTCCCCGGCCAGCATGCCCACCGCGCCACAGGCGAACAGCAGCCCGGCCTCGTGCGGAGCGTAGGGAACGTAGAGGGATTCGCAGCCGACCACCAGCCCGTTGGGCACCCACAGCCCCAGGTAGACGGAGCGGCGCGCGGGGGAGGACCACAGCAGGGAGTTGGTCCGCCAGGTCGCGGCCACGGACGGGCGGCCGGTGGCGCGCGGCGGGCGCCGGCGGAGCCCCAGCCACGCGGTGCCCGCGCTCGCCAGGTAGAGCGCGGCACCGGCCAGCAGGGTGCCGCGCGGAGAGAGGAAGGTGACGAGCACTCCGCCGAGTGCGTAGCCGCAGATCTGGGTGATGCCGGTCGACATGTTGAGCACCGAACGCCCCAGGAGATAACCGTCCTTGGCGAGGATCTCGCTGAGGAGTCCATACCGCACACCGCCTCCGAGCGAGGCCAGCACACCCAGGGCGAGCAGTACGGAGAAGGAGGCGACGACGGGCAGTCCCGGCACGGCCTGTGCGGCGGTCCCGAGGGCGAACGCGAGCGGCAGCCCGGCCAGTGCGGCGCGGGGTGGGACCCGGTCGGCCGCAGACAGCAGCGTCGTCGCCCCGATGAGCTGGGCCAGGGAGGGCCCGAACATGGCGAGGGAGGAGAGCAGAGGGGAGCCGGTGGCCGCGTAGATGAGCGTGCCCAGGGCCAGGCCGCTCACCGTGTGGCCCGCAACGTGCAGTGCGCTGGTGAGGAAGAGAGGGGCGAACTCGGGCGCCCGGAAAAGTTCGCGGTAAGTGCGCATGGAGGGAGTGTGGGGCGGCCCTGCGCAGGCGGTTACTGTTTCGCACCAGGGCGAAACGATGGCCGAACAGCGGCCCGAGGCAGCGGTACGAAGCAGCGGACGAAGCAACGGCCGAAGTAACGAGGGCACCAACGAGCGCCCCAAGGGACGAGCCAGCGGAGGAGCCAACGGACGAGCCGGGGGCACGAGCCGGGGGCACGGCCCGGGGGCACGGGCCGGGGACACGAGCCGGCGGGACACGGTCCACTCGGTCCGCGTCACGGCCCGGTGGCCACGGGCGGCTGACGGAGGTGGGCTGTGGGGTGGTGGCAGATCAACGCCGACGTGCTCGCGGGCAGCCGCTTCGTGATCTCGCCGCTCGCGGAGGCGATCGCCGCTCTCAAGGTGCTGGAGCGCGGCAGCCCCACCCACCCCGGCGAGCGCGCCTGGCTCGACGCACACCTGTCCGCCTACCGTGCCCGCCAGGCCGCCGACCCGGTCACAGCGCTGCTGATCCGCGCCGCCCTCGGGCCCACATGGAACGCCGACTTCCTCACGCCCACCCCCGAACCGTGCGAACGGCCGCGCACGGAGCCCTCCTTCGAGGAGGAGGTCGAGCGCATCCGCCGGACGCCGCCCGCCGCGGCACGCGCCGATCTGCTGGTCTCGCTGGGGACGAGCGGCCCGCTGCCACCGCCGCTGCGCCGGGACGATCTGCCGCGTCGCACGGCGGACACCCTCACCTGGGTGTGGCGCGAGACGGTGCTGCCGTACTGGCCACGGCGCCGGCGGGCGCTGGAGGCCGACGTGGTGGCGCGCACCGCGCAGCTCAGCCGCGGCGGTTGGGCGGCGGCGCTGGACGCCTTGCGGCCCGGTATGCGCTGGCTCGGTGACAGCCGGCTCCAGATCAACGCGTGGGACAACCCGCCCCGTGATCTGGCAGGAGGCCGCCTGATGTTCGTCCCGGTGACCCCGCGCACCGGGTGGGTCTCCTGGGAGGCCGCCCCCTGGCGTGACCGCACCCCGGCAGACGGCCACGGGGCCGAACCCGGTGCCGGCCTTGACGACGCCCCGGGGCCCGGCGAGCCCGACAGCTCGCAGACCGGGGGCGGCCCCCGAGGTGCGGGAGTCCCGCCCGGAGGCGGGGAGGTTCACCCCCGAGGCACGGGGGCCCGGCCCCGGTACGCGGTGGTCTATCCCTGCGCCGGTGCGCTCGCCGAGGGGGAGGAACCGCCCGCTCCGCACGCTCTGGGGGTGCTGCTCGGGCGGGCGCGGGCCGCAGTGCTGGTGCTCCTGGAGTCCCCCATGAGCACCACCCAGCTCGTGGGCCTCACCGGTCAGAGCCTCGGGTCGACGGGCCGCCATCTGAAGGTCCTCCGCGATGCCGGGCTGGTGCACCGGCGGCGGGCGGGCCGCTCCGTCCTCTACTACCGCACGGCCGCGGGCGACACCCTCGTACGGGCCCAGCCCCGGCCGTGACCGGGGCCCAAGGCCCAAGCCCGAGCCAGGGCCCCGGTAAGGCGAGGGCCGGCCCAGACGGGGGCCGGCCCAGACGGGGGCCGGCCCAGACGGGGGCCGGCCCAGACGGGGGCCGGCCCAGACGGGGGCCGGCCCAGACGGGGGCCGGCCCAGGCTCGGGCGGGGCCGGCCCACGGGTTCAGGCGCTCGCGAAAGGTGCGCTCAGACGCTCTCGGAGGGGGGTTCCTCCTGCTGGGACTGGGAGTCCTGCAGGTGGCGGCGGAGCTGCTTGACGGAGACGGTGCGGTCCTCGGGCGGGGTGTCGCGGGGGACGGGGCGGTCGAAGTGGCCGAGGTCGATCTCGTCGTGGTTGGCGCCCGCTCTGCGTTCCAGGCGCAGCGGGTAGGGCTTGCCGTCGGCGGAGACGTGCATGGTGACGCGTGCCTTGTCCTGGGTGCGGGTGACGGGGACGGCGCGGTGGCCGCCGACCTTGCCCTCGTCGCCGCGCTTCCAGCGGGGTCCGGGTGTGGACATCGCGCCGGACGCGGCCCGGAAGGCGTCCAGGTCGCAGGCGGTGGTCAGGCCCTTGCCGCCGAGCTCGGGGTCGCGTGCGGTGCCCTTGATGTAGCGGCCCTCGAACTTCTCGGCGACCTTGTCGCCGGCCTCGGGGCCGAGCTGGGCCTTCCAGTACGCGGCGTCGGGCTTGAGCCAGATCGTGTTGCCGTGCTTGATCAGCCGCATGCTCCCGCCGTGCGGAACCGACATTTTCCCGGAGCAATTCGCCTTCTCGTCGAGGGTGAGATTGAGCCGGAGGTCGGGGGCCTCCATTCTCAGTCGCAGAGAGCGTGCGGAATTCAGCTCCTTCGAGGCTTTTTCCGCTATTTCCTCTCCTGACAACTCTGCGATGTCCGGCCCGTCACGGTCCGTCGCCGAGGGGGCGGCGTTCGCCGGGGCCAGAAGCCCGCCCGAGGCCGTCGTCGCAGCGCAGACGGCCACGACAAGTGCTGTGCGGTGCTGCTGTCGCATGGGGGTGGCTCCGATCCGCCATCGGGGAGACAGGTGTGGTCCGTCGGCTGGCAACCTGCCATATGCGGACAAAGACGTACTCACCGTACGTTCCGCCGGGGGGTGGCGCACTTCGGCCCGTGATGAAGCCCACTTGGCAGCGAATTCTGGACATGAGATCGCGGAGACGGGGCAGGGTTCCGGATTGCCATCTCCCCAAAGGCGTGGCAAAAGCCCCCATCGGGGGCACCGGGGCCGCCCCCAGCTCTCGGCAGGGAGGCGCCCCAGGGAAAGCAGGAGCAAGGAAGGCAGTACCGAAGGTGTCCGTATCGGAGAGCATTCACATTGACGGCACGTGGCGCACGGCCGCCGACGGCGGCACGCGGGAGGTGCTGGACCCCGCTGACGCCACCACGCTCGCCGTCGTCGCCGAGGGCGACACAGCGGACACCGACGCGGCCGTCGCCGCCGCCCGCCGCGCCTTCGACCAGGGTCCGTGGCCGCACACCCCGACCGCCGAGCGCGCGGCCCTGCTGCGCCGGGTCGCCGACCTTCTCCAGCGCGACCGCGAGGAGATCGCGCTGATCGAGTCCCGGGACACCGGCAAGACGCTGGAGGAGGGCCGGGTCGACGTCGACGACGTGACGAACGCCTTCCGCTACTTCGCCGACCTGGTGATGAACGAGTCGGGCGGCCGCGTCGTGGACGCGGGGAGCGCGGACGTGCACAGCGTCGTCGTCCACGAGCCGGTCGGCGTCTGTGCGCTGATCACGCCCTGGAACTATCCGCTCCTCCAGGCGAGCTGGAAGGTCGCCCCGGCGCTGGCCGCGGGCAACACCTTCGTGATCAAGCCCAGCGAGGTCACCCCGATGTCCACCGTCCACCTGGTGAAGCTGCTGGTGGAGGCCGGGCTGCCGGCGGGCGTCGCCAACCTCGTCACCGGCGCGGGGCTCCCCGTGGGCCAGCGGCTGGCCGAGCACCCGGACGTGGACCTCTTCTCCTTCACGGGGGGCCTGGTCAGCGGCACGAAGGCCGGGGCCGCGGCGGTCGCGGGCGCCAAGAAGGTCGCGCTGGAGCTCGGCGGCAAGAACCCGAACGTCGTCTTCGCCGACGCCTGCGCCACGGACGAGGGCTTCGACACCGCCGTCGACCAGGCGTTGAACGCCGCCTTCATCCACAGCGGCCAGGTCTGCTCGGCCGGCGCCCGGCTGATCGTCGAGGAGTCGGTCAAGGACCGCTTCGTGGCCGAACTCGTCTCCCGCGCGCAGCGCATCAAGCTGGGCCGCGGCACCGAGGAGGGCGTCGAGTGCGGGCCGCTGGTCTCCCAGCAGCAGCTGGAGAAGACGGAGGGCTATGTCGCCTCGGCGCTGGCGGAGGGCGCTGAGCTGCGGTGCGGCGGTGAGCGGCCGAAGCCGTCCGCGGTCCGTCCGGCCGGCGGCTACTTCTACTCACCGACGGTGCTCGACAACTGCCACCGCGGCATGCGGGTCATCCGCGAGGAGACGTTCGGCCCGCTGCTGACGGTCGAGACCTTCAGCACCGAGGACGAAGCTGTCACGCTGGCCAACGACACCGAGTACGGCCTCGCGGGCGCCGTCTTCTCCGGTGACACGGCGCGGGCACGCAGGGTCGCGGCGCGGCTGCGGCACGGCACGGTGTGGATCAACGACTTCCACCCCTACCTGCCGCAGGCCGAGTGGGGAGGCATGGGCAAGTCGGGCGTCGGCCGCGAACTGGGCCCGCACGGGCTGGCCGAGTACCGCGAGACCAAGCACGTGTACGAGAACCTGCGCCCGGCCCCTGTGCGCTGGTTCGCCGGCTGACCGACCGGGCCCCGGGTTTCCGAAGCGCCCCGGGCCCCGCCCCCTCCGAACCGCCCCCGGACCCCCGGATCTGGAGCCCCTCAGCAACCTCACCTCCCGACCTCCCGACCTCCCGACCTCCCGTACCGAACGACGGACGACAGCGACAGCGACAGCGCAGCGCCACGGTGGTTCACCCCCTGTTTCCGGGCCACCGCGGCGCACCCGTATCAACCGCCGTTCCCCCCTCCGCCCCGAAACCCCCGCAAGCCCCCTGAAACCCCTTCGACCCCCCCATCCCCCGAGTCCCCGCAAGTTCCAAGGAGCAGTACCCCATGTCCAGCTATGACTACGTGATCGTCGGAGGTGGGACGGCCGGATCGGTGATCGCCTCGAGGCTCACCGAGGACCCGGACGTCACCGTCGCCCTCATCGAAGGAGGGCCCTCGGACGTCGACCGGCCCGAGGTGCTCACCCTCCGCAAGTGGCTGGGCCTGCTGGGCGGCGAGCTCGACTACGAGTACACGACCACCGAACAGCCGCGCGGCAACTCGCACATCCTGCACAGCCGCGCCAAGGTGCTCGGCGGCTGCTCGTCGCACAACACCCTGATCTCCTTCAAGCCGCTGCCCTCCGACTGGGACGAGTGGGAGGCGGCGGGGGCCGCGGGCTGGGGCGCGAAGGGCATGGAGTCCTACTTCGGCAGGCTGCGCAACAACATCGTGCGCGTCGCGAAGAAGGACCAGAACGCCATCGCACAGGACTGGATCGACGCGGCGAAGGAGGCGCTGGACGTCCCCGAGGTCGTCGGCTTCAACGACGAGCCGTTCGACGAGGGCGTCGGCTTCTTCGACCTGTCCTACCACCCGGAGAACAACAAGCGTTCCTCCGCCTCGGTCGCCTACCTGCACCCGCACATCGAGGCCGGTGACCGCCCCAACCTGCACATCCTGCTGGAGACGTGGGCGTACAAGCTGGAGTTCGGCGGCGGCGAGGACGGTGCCGGCAAGACCGTCACCGGCGTGCACGTCCGCTCCAAGGACGGCGAGGAGACGCTGCTGACCGCGGGCCGTGAGGTGCTGGTGTGCGCCGGCGCGGTGGACACGCCGCGGCTGCTGATGCACTCGGGCGTGGGGAAGAAGGAGGACCTCCAGGCGCTGGGCATCCCCGTGGTGCACGACCTGCCGGGCGTGGGGGAGAACCTCATCGACCACCCCGAGTCGGTGATCGTGTGGGAGACGGACGGGCCGATCCCGGACAACTCCGCGATGGACTCCGACGCGGGCCTGTTCGTCAAGCGGGACCCGGACCACAAGGGCCCCGACCTGATGTTCCACTTCTACCAGATCCCGTTCACCGACAATCCCGAGCGGCTGGGCTACGAGCGGCCCGAGCACGGCGTGTCGATGACCCCGAACATCCCCAAGTCCCGCTCCCGCGGCCGCGTCTACCTCACCTCCGCCGACCCCGAGGTCAAGCCGGCGCTCGACTTCCGGTACTTCGAGGACGAAGCCGACTACGACGGCCAGACCCTGGTGGACGGCATCAAGCTCGCCCGCAAGGTCGCGCAGGCCGAGCCGTTCGCCAAGTGGCTCAAGCGCGAGGTCTTCCCCGGGCCCGAGGTGACGGACGACGAGGAGATCAGCGAGCTGGTGCGCAAGGCCGCGCACACCGTCTACCACCCGGCGGGCACCTGCCGGATGGGCGCTCAGGACGACGCGCTCGCCGTCGTCGACCCGCGGCTGCGCGTGCGCGGCCTGTCCGGCATCCGCATCGCGGACGCCTCCGTCTTCCCGACGATGCCCGCCGTCAACCCCATGATCGGTGTGCTGATGCTCGGCGAGAAGGCGGTCGATCTCATCCGACCCGATTCGACAACGGCACCGGGAGGTGTTGCGTGATGTCCGAGACCGCTGAGGCCACTGAGTCCGCTGCGAACGCCGCGAACGACGAGAGCAACGACGCGCCCAGGACCAACGAGGCGAGTGCTGACAGCCCCGTCATCTCGGTCCGCAACCTGTGGAAGGTGTTCGGGCCCAAGAGCGCCAGGATGCGCCTCCCGCACGACGAACAGGTCAAGGGGCTGTCCCAGACCGAGCTGCGGGAGAAGACCGGCTGCACGGCCGCCGTGCGCGACGTCTCCTTCGACGTCCACAAGAGCGAGGTCTTCGTCGTCATGGGCCTGTCGGGGTCCGGCAAGTCCACGCTGGTGCGCTGCCTGACGCGGCTGATCGAACCCACCGCGGGGAGCCTCGACTTCAACGGCCAGGACGTGCTGTCCATGGACAAGGACACGCTGCGCGAGCTGCGCCGGCACCGCGCCTCCATGGTGTTCCAGAACTTCGGCCTGCTGCCGCACCGCACCGTGCTCGACAACGTCGCCTACGGCCTGGAGATCCAGGGCGTCGGCAAGGCGGAGCGCCGCGAGCGCGCCGCCGAGATGGTCTCCAAGGTCGGCCTCGACGGCCTGGGCGAGCGCCGTCCAGGACAGCTCTCCGGCGGCCAGCAGCAGCGCGTCGGCCTCGCCAGGGCGCTGGCCGTCGACCCGGAGGTCCTGCTGTTCGACGAGCCGTTCAGCGCGCTCGACCCGCTGATCCGCCGCGACATGCAGGAGGAGGTCATCCGGCTGCACCGCGAGGAGGGCCGCACGATGGTCTTCATCACCCACGACCTGTCCGAGGCGCTGCGCCTGGGCGACCGCATCGCGCTGATGCGCGACGGCGAGGTCGTCCAGCTGGGCACGCCCGAGGAGATCGTCGCCAACCCGGCGGACGACTACGTGCGCGACTTCGTCCGCGATGTCCCCCGTGAGCAGGTCATCTCGGTGCGCCGCGCCATGCGCAAGGCCGAGAAGACGGAGACGGGCAAGGGCACCGAACTCGCCCCCGACACGCTGGTCGCCGACGCCATCGAGGCCGTCGCCCGCAGTGGCGAGAGCGCCCGTGTCGTGGAGAACGGCCGCACCATCGGCGTCGTCGACGACGCCCGCCTGCTGAGCGTCGTCGCCGGACTCGACGAGGACGCCGTCGAGGGCCGCGGCGAGGACGGCGAGCCCAAGGAGGTGGCCGCCGTATGAGCACACACCATCCCGCGCCCGCCCCGGGCGTGCGCGACAGCCGGCCGGCGGAGGGGCTGATATGAGTACCACCACCCTCCCGCAGCCGAGCGAGGAGAAGGAGAAGGAGAAGGCCACCGCGGCCGAGCCCGCCACCACCGAGGTGAGCGGCGCCCGCGCGCTGCTGGCCAGGCCCGCCCTCGCGGCGTTCGGTCTCGTCGTCGTCGCCCTGGTCGTCGGCGCCCTCGCGCTGGACGGCAACTGGCCCGGCGCGCTCAACTGGTCCTCCGACATCAAGGACGGCCTGGACTGGCTCAGCAACTGGCTGACCGACAACCGCGCCACCAGCCCCCTGTTCCTGTACTTCCTGCTGCACATCAGCAACTGGTCCGAGGGCGGTGTCGACTACGTCTTCACCTTCCTCAACAACCTGGGCTGGCTGGGCGTGACCGCGCTGGCCACCGCCGTCTCCTGGTACGTGTCGGGGGCCGGGCTGAAGGTGCGCTCGCTGCGCATCGCCCTGCTGACCCTGTGCACCTTCGGCGTCTTCGGCGTCCTGGGCGTGTGGGAATACGCCATGTCGACGCTGGCCCTGATGGTCGTGGCGGTCGCCGTCTCCGCCGTCATCGGCGTACTGCTCGGCCTGATCGCGGGCCTCTCGGAGACGGGCAACCGGATCCTGCGCCCGGTGTTCGACACCATGCAGGTGATGCCGGCGTTCGCCTACCTGCTGCCGCTGGTGCTGATCTTCGGCATCGGCTCACCGGCCGCGCTGGTCTCCACTGTCATCTACGCCGCGCCGCCCATGGCCCGCCTCACCGCGCTGGGCCTGCGCGGCGCCGACCCGGCCGCGCTGGAGGCCTCCCGTTCGCTGGGGTCCGACCCCTGGCAGCGGCTGTGGACCGCGCGGCTGCCGCTGGCCCGCAAGGAGATGCTCCTCGGCCTCAACCAGACGATCATGATGGCGCTCTCCATGGTCGTCATGGCCTCCGTCATCGGCGCGGGCGGCCTCGGCGACAAGGTCTACCAGGCGCTGTCCAAGGACAACGTGGGCCTGGCCCTCATCCCCGGCAGCTGCATCGTGCTGATCGCCATCTGGCTCGACCGGGTGACCGCAGCGGCCGGCGACCAGCTCGACACCTCCCCGGGGAGCACCCGCACCGGGGGTGACGCCGGCGCGATCGCCCTGGAGAAGCTCGGCGGCTGGCTCGCCTGGGGCGTCTTCGTCGTCTTCGCCGTCGTCGGCACCCTCTTCGGCCCGGTCGGGGAACGCTCCTGGCCCATCGACTGGACCGTCTCGATCTCCTCGCCGCTGACCAAGGGCATCGAGTCGTTCACCAAATCGATCTCCGACGGCATCCCCGTCATCGGCGGCACCGACGTGTGGGCCTCCCACTTCACCTCCTGGATCCTCAACCCGATGCGCGACGCCATGCAGGCCTCGCCCTGGTGGGGCGTCCTGCTGCTGGTGGCCGTCCTGGCCTGGATGGCGGGCTCCTGGCGCGCCGGGCTGACCGGTGTCCTCTCGCTCGCCGTCCTCGGCGCCCTGGGCCTGTGGGACAAGTCGATGGACACCCTCTCGCAGGTGATCGTCTCCGTGCTGTGCACGCTCGTCGTCGGCGTCGTCATCGGCATCCTGGCCGCCCGCTCCCGGTGGGTGATGCGGCTGATCCGGCCGATCCTCGACGTCATGCAGACGATGCCGCAGTTCGTCTACCTGGTGCCCGTGGTGGCGCTGGTCGGCGTCGGCCGGCCCGCCGCGATCCTGGCGGCCGCCGTGTACGCGCTGCCCGCCGTCATCCGCATCACCACGCAGGGCCTGCGCACCGTGGACCCGGCGGCCATGGAGGCGTCCCGCTCGCTGGGCAGCACCGGCTGGCAGCAGCTGCGCCAGGTGCAGCTGCCGCTGGCCCGCCCCTCCCTGATGCTGGCCTGCAACCAGGGCGTCGTCCTGGTCCTCGCCATGGTCGTCATCGGCGGCCTGGTCGGCGGTGGCGCCCTCGGCTACGACGTGGTCTACGGACTCCAGAAGAGCGACCTGGGCGTCGGCCTCTCGGCCGGTATCGCCATCGTCTGCCTGGGCCTCATGCTCGACCGGCTCACCCAGTCCGCGGGCACCGGCAAGCGCGGAGGTACGAAGTGAAGCGCACACGCATCATCAGGGGCGGGGTCGCGGCAGCCGCGGCCCTCGCCCTGGCCGCGGGCCTCAGCTCCTGCGGCAAGGCCGACCCGTACTACAGCGGCTCGCCGAACACCGTCACCCTGCCCATCGCGGCCTGGGCGGGCTCCGAGGCGAACGTCGCGGTGGCCAAGCAGATCCTGGAGAAGAAGCTCGGCTACCGGGTCAAGACGCTCCAGATGGACGAGCCCGTCATGTTCGACGCGCTCAACACCGGCCGCGCCGACGCCATGATGGAGGACTGGCGCGGCGTGCCGAAGAAGGAGAAGAAGTACGTCGAGGAGCTCAAGACCGTCGTCAACGCGGGCGAGCTCGGCGTGACCGGCCACATCGGCTGGTACGTGCCGACGTACTTCGCCAAGGAGCACCCCGAGGTCAAGGACTGGAAGAACCTTCCCAAGCTGAAGAAGTACTTCCAGACCCCCGAGAGCGGGGACAAGGGCCAGATGCTGGAGGGCTCCCCCTCCTTCAGCACCTACGACGCCCAGATCATCAAGAACCTGGACCTGCCCTACAAGACGGTCTACGCCGGCAGTGAGGCGGCCCAGGTCAAGGAGATCCAGAAGCGGGCCGCCAAGAAGGAGCCCTTCCTCACCTACTGGTGGACGCCGCAGTGGCTCAACTCCAAGGTCCCCATGACCGAGGTGAAGCTGCCCAAGCGCACCCCAGGGTGCGACAAGGTCCCCTCCAAGGTGGACTGCGCCTACCCCTACACCCCGCTGACGAAGTTCATGAACCGCGACTTCGCCGAGAACGGGGGCAAGGCAGCGGAGTTCCTCAAGAAGTTCCACTGGAGCACCGAGGAGCAGACCAAGGTCGTCAAGTGGATGACCATCGACAAGATGGACACCGACGAGGCCGCCGCCAAGTGGGTCGAGCAGAACCCGGACAAGTGGAAGAAGTGGATGCCCAACTGATCCACCGCCGCCACCGCTTCCGGTAGCGCGTCCGCCCCCGTGACGGCCTCCGTCACGGGGGCGGACGCGTCTTCGCCGCGGGCCGCCGGGCCGGACCGCGCCGTACGCCGCCGGGCCCGGACCGCGCGGTAACCCGCCGGGATCGGACCGTGCGGTAACCCGCCGGGCCCGGACCCGGACCGCGCCGTACAGTCCCCGAGGCCGCAGGGGCGCCCTGCCCCGCTGGGGCAGAATTGGGCCGTGAGCCAGCCCGACAGCCCGCCTCCGCCGCCGTCCCGCCCCCGCGGCGCGGCGGCGCCCGCGGGCCGCGGACGGCACCGGGCCACGCGCGCGGGGCGGCGCCCCCTGATACCCGCCGCGCTGGTCGCCGCCTGCGTCGGCGTCCTCGTCGCCGTGGCACTCACGGGCACGGACGTGGCCACCGGCGGCACCGGCGAGGTGCGGATACCCGGCGGCGGCGTCACCACCCTGCTGCGCTCGGTGCTGTTCGCCGCGCTGTGCGTGCAACTCGGCGAGGTGGCCGGGCGGCGGCTGGCGCGCGGCGTCTCCCGCTCCCTGCCCGGCACCCCGGCCAACGGGCCACGGCAGCCACCAGAATGGGCGGCGGGGGCGGCCCTGGCGGGCATGACCGCAGCCCTCGCACTCGCCTCCATGGCCGCCGCAGGCGACGGCCGCCTCGCCGCCGGGTTCCCCGAACTCAGCGAGATCTACGCGACCAGGGAGGGGCTGCTCGCCTTCTGCGAGGCCAACGGCTTCCTGCTCGCCGCCCTCTGCGTCTTCCTGCGGCGGCCCGCCTGGGCCGCCGCGCCGCTCGCCGGAGTGCTCGTGGCCGAGGCGCTGCGCGCCCACCCCGAGAACCACACCCAGGCCCTCGGCGTCGGCCTCACCCTCGTCCATCTGGCCTGCACGGTGCTGTGGACGGGCGGCCTCGTCCACGCGCTGCGCACCATGCGCGCCTGGCACGGCGAACCCGGCGCTGCGCGCGCCCTGCTGGCCGCCTACGCGCGGCGGGCCTTTTGGCTGTTCGTCGCCCTGTGCGTGACGGGAACGGCCAGCACGCTGCGCAAGCTCCCCTCCGTCTGGGCCCTGACCTCCTCCGCCTGGGGCCGGACGCTGCTGGTCAAGCTGGCCGTCGTGGGCGCCGTCGCCCTGTGTGCGCTCGTCGCCCGGCGCGTGCTGATGCGGGACCGCACGCGGCTGACCTACGCGCAGGTGTGGCGCCCCACCGCGGGGGAACTGGCCGCGCTCGGCGCGGTGCTGGTCCTCTCGGCCCTGCTGACCGCCGCCCCGGCGCCCCGCGCCGACTGACGAGGGGCGCGGCGCGTCACAGCGGTCGGCCCGCGCGCAGCTCGGCCGCCATCGCCCGCACCCCCTCCGTGGCCCGCGCGGCGAGCCCCCCACCGAAGGTGACGCGGCCGACCCCGGCCCCGGCGAGCTCGGCGACGCCGGGTCCGCCGGTACGGGCCAGGCCGTTGACGGGGACCCCGAGTTCGCGGACGAGGACCGCCAGATCGGCGGGCGGCGCCCCGATCGGATACACCCCGTCGGCGCCGGCGGCCACGTACGCGCGCCCCCGCCGCAGCGCCTCGGCCAGCGGGTCGGCGACGCCGCGCAGGTGGGCGTCCACGCGGGCGTTGAGGAACGGTTCCGGGCCGAGGGCTTCCCGTACGGCGGCCAGGAAATCCGCCTGCGCCTCGGCGTCCACGAGGTGCCCGCCCGCCGAGTCCTCCAGGTTGCATCCGACGGCGCCCGCGGCGTGGAGCCGCTCGGCGAGCTCGGCCGGCGCCAACCCGTAGCCCCTCTCGACGTCCGCGGTGACGGGCACGTCCAGGGCACGCACCGCCCGCGTGACGCGGCCGATCGCGGCGAACATCTCCTCGCCAGGGCACTGTCCGTCGGCGTGGCCGAGGGACGCCGAGACGCCCGCGCTCGGCGTCGCGAGAGCGGGGAAACCCGCCTCGGCGAAGGCGCGGGCGCTGGCGGCGTCCCAGGGGCCCGGCAGTACCAGCGGGTCGCCGGGCGCCCTGTCGCGGTGCAGCGCGCGCAGCCTCTTGGCGGCGTCCATCAGGAGGCGCTCGCATCCAGGCTCTTGGGGACCTCCCGGATCGCCACGTTGAACCGGTTCCAGGCGTTGATCGCGACGATCTGCCCGAGGAGCGCGGCCAGTTCCGCCTCGTCGAAGTGGGACGCGGCGCGCGCGTAGACCTCGTCGGGAACGAAGCCGTCCGTCAGGCGGGTGACCGCCTCGGTGAGCGCGAGCGCGGCGCCCTCCCGCTCGGTGAACAGGTCGCCCGCCTCCTCCCACGAGGCGAGCAGGTCCAGACGCAGCTGCCGCTCGCCCTTCTCGCGGGCCTCGGTCAGGTGCATGTCCAGGCAGAAGGCGCAGCGGTTGATCTGCGAGGCGCGGATCTTGACCAGTTCGGCGACCACCGGGTCCAGGCCGGCGCCGGCCGCGGCCTGCTGGAAGCCGGACATGCCCTTCATCAGTCGCGGTGCGGTCTGCCAGATGTTCATACGCCGTGTCGTCATGCCCCTGAGCCTAGGCAGGAATGGGCCACGCGTATGGTCCACTTCCATGGCGGATTCCTGGGCCACTTCGCCGTCGCCCTGCGGCAGCGACCTCCACCTCGACCTCGCGGTCTCCACCGGTTCAGGGGCGCGACGCCCCCGGGCGGCGCTGCTGGCCGCCCTGCGCGACGCCGTCCGCTCCGGGAGGCTGGCCCCCGGCACCCGGCTGCCGTCCTCCCGGAGCCTGGCCGCCGACCTGGGGCTGGCGCGCAACACCGTGGCGGGCGCCTACGCCGAGCTGGTCGCCGAGGGCTGGCTGTCCGCGCGGCAGGGCTCCGGCACCCGCATCGCCGAACGCGCCACGCCTGCACCCCCCTCCCGCCCCCGCGAACGCCGTACGGGCCCCGGGCGTGCCGCGGCGTACCGCGCGGGGCAGCGCCGCGGCCCAGCGCACCCGGTGGGGGAAACCCCGCAGGAGCGGGCCCGTGCGGGCCTCGCGGAGCGCAGGCGGCAGCGGCCCCGGCACGACCTGCGCACCGGCGCGCCCGACGTCTCGGCGTTCCCCCGCTCGGCGTGGCTGACGTCGGCCCGCAGAGCGCTGACCGCCGCACCCGCCCACGCGTTCTCGCACGGCGACCTGCGCGGCACCGCCGAGCTGCGGCGCGCACTGGCCGACTACCTGGCGCGGGCGCGCGGCGTACGCGCCGACCCCGAACGCCTCGTGGTCTGCGCGGGCTTCGCGCAGGGCGTCTCCCTGCTGTCGCGGGTCGTCGCCGGGACGGCCGCCGTGGAGGAGTACGGCCTCTTCTTCCACCGCGAGCTGCTTCAGGCGCGGGGCGCGCCCGCCCGTCCACTGCCTGTGGACGCGCACGGCGCGCGAACGGAAGTCCTCGACTCGGGCCCCGGGTTCGCCGACGTCGGAGCCGTGCTGCTGACCCCCGCGCACCAGTACCCGCTCGGCGTGCCGCTGCACCCGGACCGGCGGGCCGCCGTCGTCGACTGGGCGCGGCGCGGCGGCGGACTCGTACTGGAAGACGACTACGACGGCGAGTTCCGGTACGACAGGCAGCCCGTGGGAGCTCTCCAAGGGCTCGACCCCGAACGCGTCGTCTACCTCGGCACCGCCAGCAAGGCGCTGGCACCGGCGCTGCGGCTGGCGTGGATGGTGCTGCCCGACCACCTCGTGGACGACGTCCTGGCGGCCAAGACGCCCGCCGAGTGGGCCGTCGGCAGCCTCGACCAGCTCACGCTCGCCGACTTCCTGGAACGCGGCGCCTACGACCGGCACGTGCGCGCCATGCGGCAGCGTTACCGCGCCCGGCGCGACCGGCTCGTCGCAGCGCTGGCCGCCCGCGTACCCGAGGCGCGCGCCACCGGCATCGCCGCCGGACTGCACGCCGTTGTCGCCCTGCCGCCCGGCGTGGGGGAGGAGCGTGCGCTGCGGGCCCTGGAGCGGGCGGGCGTCGGCCTCGACGCGCTCACCGGCTTCCGGCACCCGGCCGCGCCGGGCCCGGCCGCGGCGGGCCCGTCCCTGGTCGTCGGCTACGGAAGCCCCGCCGAACACGCGTACGGGGCGGCACTGGACGCGCTGTGCACCACCCTCGCCTCGCTGCGCCCCGGCGCGGAACCCGCACCCGGCCGGAGAGGGGCTTGACGCGCCGCGCGGCGTACGGGGAGGCTCCACGGGCCCGTACGGGAGCCGTCCACGGGCATCCGGTGGCCCTGACGGCCAGCAGGTGGGGGTGTGCGGCGCCATGCCGACGGTGGAGGAGAACGGTCTCAACGTCATCGCCGAGGCCGAACGCACGGGGCGGCCCGCGCAGTTGTTCTGGCCGTGGTTCGGCTCCAACGTCTCCGTGCTCGGATTCGGCTACGGCTCCTTCGCGCTCGGCTTCGGACTCTCCTTCTGGCAGGCGCTGATCGCCGGCACCGTCGGCATCCTCGTCTCCTTCCTCCTGTGCGGACTGATCGCCGTGGCCGGCAAGCGCGGCTCGGCCCCGACGATGGTCCTCAGCCGTGCCGCCTTCGGAGTCCGCGGCAACCGGCTGCCCTACGCCGTCTCCTGGATACTGACCGTCGGCTGGGAAACCGTCCTGGTGACGCTGGCGACCCTGGCGACGGCCACCGTCCTCGACCGCCTCGGCTGGGGCGGCGGCACGGGCACGAAGATCCTCGTCCTGCTCGTCGTCTCCGCGCTCACCGTCGCCGCCGGGGTCATCGGCTTCGACCTCATCATGCGCCTCCAGACCGCCATCACCGTCGTGACAGGCGCCCTGACCATCGGCTACGTGGTGCTGGTGGCCGACGAGATCCACTGGAACCGCGTCTCCGCGCTGCCCCACGGCTCCGCACAACAGGTCGTGGGCGCACTCGTGTTCGTGATGACCGGGTTCGGGCTCGGCTGGGTCAACGCCGCCGCCGACTACTCGCGCTATCTGCCCCGCCGCACCCGCGGCAGGGCCGTCGCGGCCTGGACCACGCTCGGCGGCTCGCTGGCGCCCCTCCTGCTCTTCGTCTTCGGCCTGCTGCTGGCCGGCTCCTCCACCGACCTGAACCAGGCGGTCGCCGCCGACCCCATCGGCGCCCTCACCACCCTCCTCCCGCTGTGGTTCCTCCTCCCCTTCACCCTGGTCGCCGTGGCGGGCCTGGTCGGCGGCGCCGTCCTCGACATCTACTCCTCCGGCCTCGCGCTGCTCGCCGTCGGCGTGCGCGTCCCGCGCTCCGTCGCCGCCGGAATCGACGGCGCGCTGATGGTCGCGGGCACCGTCGCCCTCGTCTTCCTCGCCGACGACTTCCTGTCCACCTTCACCGCGTTCCTCACCACCCTCGGCGTCCCCATCGCCGCCTGGTGCGGCATCATGCTCGCCGACCTCGCCCTGCGCGCCCGCCCCCTCGACGACGCCGACCTCTTCAGGGCGGCGGGCCGCTACGGCGACGTACGGTGGCTCCCCGTCACCCTGCTGACCGCCACCACCGCCGTGGGCTGGGGCCTGGTCGCCAACACCGGCGCCACCTGGCTCGACTGGCAGGGCTACCTCCTGGCACCCCTGGGCCTGGGCGGCCGCGACGGCACCTGGGCCGGCGCCAACCTGGGCCTGCTGGCGGCGCTGGCGCTGGCCTTCACCACCACGCTGGCGACCCAGCGCCGCACCGTCCGCGCACAGGAAGCCGGCGGCCCCGGACAGTAGCCGCACGCGGCAGCCCACCGCCGGGTCGGGCACGGCTGTCACACCCGGGTGCGACGATCCCTCGTACGCTCGCCCGCGCGGGCGCCGCCTCTTCTTCCCCTGCCACACCACCGAATGGGAGCAGCACGATGGGTACGTGGGACGCCGGCCCCTTCGACAACGACGCCGCGGCCGACTTCGCCGGCGCCCTCGACGACGCGGCGCCCCACGAGAGGCACGCCCTCCTCGCGGCAGCCCTCCGGGAGGCGACCGGAACCGCCGACTACCTGGACGCCGACCTCGGCCAGGAAGCCGTCGCCGCGGCCGCCCTGGTCGCCGCCCAGCACCCCGGAGGCGCCCCCGCCGACCCGGCCACCGGTCCGAAGCAGCCCCTCCCCGACCTGACCGGCCTGCGCCCCCTCGCCGTCCAAGCCCTCGACCGCGTCACCACCGAACCGTCCGAACTCCTCGACCTGTGGGCCGAGTCGCCCACCTCCCCCTGGCCCCCGACGATCACCGCACTCCGCCACACCCTCCTGGCTCCGGCAGGCTGAGACGGAGCGGAATCGCGCCGCTGAGCCGTCACTCACCCGGCGGCCGGCTGTAGCGCTCCAGCGCGGCCTTGCTGACGGAGCTGTCGAGGAACACCAACTGCCACGGACCGGAGTTCACGTCGAAGTCCTTGCCGAACCCGAGCCACTTGCCGGTCATCCGCCACCCGGTCGGCTCGACGAGGAGCTGAAGCGCGCCGTGGTAGCGGGCGCCCGCGTAGTAGCCACCGGCGGCGGTCTGCTCCGTCCACGTCCCGGTGACCACGTTGCGGTCCACGGTCATCTCGAGCGCCAGTGGCGAGTCCGGGTTGCTCGACCCGCCCGGAAGCGATTCCCCGGTGAGCCGGTTCCCGTGCTGCACCAGCACGACGTGATGGGCCCCGGTGAAGGTGGCGCCGCGACCCGAGCTGAAGTACTCGTAGCGGCTCAGCCAGATGCCGCCGTAGTGCGGGGGCGGCTGCTGCTCGTGCCGGGCCCGGGTGCCCGCACCACCGGATGTTCCCGCTTCCCGGGCTTCCCCGGCTTCCCCGTTTTCTCCGTTTTCTCCGTTTTCCCCGGTTTCCCCGGTTTCCCCGGTTTCCACGTCGTGTCCGCCGTTCCCGTCCTCCCGCACGCGGGCGCCCGGTACCGGGAGGCTGAACCCGAGCGACTCCACCGGCCGCCCGGTGACCCGCTCCAACGCGCGTGCGTACACGGGCCGGGGCGTGCGGCTGATCCCCGCCTCCCAGCGCTGGACGAGCCGCTTGCTCGCGTCGTTCGGCTCCCCGGCTTCCTCTCCGGAGCGCCGCAGGACCCTGGCCAGGTCGTCCTGGCTCAGGCGCAGCCCGATGCGCACGGCACGCAGGACGTCGTTGGGAACGTGCTCGGCTGTGGTCATGGACCCACGTTAGAACCAAGGCGGCTCGTATGACACCGGTTTGACGCCTTCTGGTGACCCCGGTCGGACGCCCCGGACGTCGTCGCACTGTCCCGCCGACGGCGACGACCATGAGCGGCACCCGTGGAGAGGAGCACAGGATGCCGGAGAAGAACGAGCCGCTCTTCCAGGAGGATATGCGGCTGCTGCCATGGACGACGGACACCGGGAAGCCCTGCTACCTGGCGGAGGGCGCTGCGGGCGGGGTGATCTCGGCGCTGGCCGACGGGACGGAAGCGCGGCAGACGCGGGACGCGGTGCAGGCGCTGCGGGAAGCCGAAGACGTCCTGGCGAACCCCGCCGCCGGAGCCCTCGCTCTCCGGCTGGCGCTCCATACGTGCGTGCGCGCCCTCGCGAAGGTCCTGCGCGTCGCGGAGAGCCGAGGGCTGCGGCTGGGTGCCGCCGATCCGGACGGCACCTAGGCCGGCGTCAGGACTCCAGTACCGCGCGCAGTTGTTCCAGGCCCCAGTCCAGGTCTTCCTTGGTGATGACCAGGGGTGGGGCGAGGCGGATGGTGGAGCCGTGGGTGTCCTTGACCAGGACGCCGCGGGCCAGCAGTTTCTCGGAGATCTCACGGCCCGTGCCGTGCGAGGGGTCGATGTCGACGCCGGCCCACAGGCCGCGTCCGCGGACCGCGCGGACGGCCGCGCCCGGCAGCAGGGCGAGTTCGCGGTGGAGGTGCTCGCCCAGTTCCGCGGCGCGCCGCTGGTACTCACCGCCGCGCAGCATCTCCAGCACCTCCAGTGCGACGGCGCAGGCCAGCGGGTTTCCGCCGAACGTGGAGCCGTGCTCGCCCGGCCGGTGCACGCCCAGCACCTCGCGCGAGGAGACGACGGCGGAGACGGGCACGACGCCGCCGCCCAGCGCCTTGCCGAGCACGTACATGTCGGGGGCCACGCCCTCCTGTTCGCAGGCGAAGGTGGCCCCGGTGCGGCCCAGTCCCGACTGGATCTCGTCGGCGATGAACAGCGCCCCGCGCTCGCGGGTGAGTTCGCGGACGCCGGCCAGGTAGCCGGGCGGCGGCACCAGGACGCCGGCCTCGCCCTGGATGGGCTCCAGCAGCACGGCGACCGTGTGTGCGTCGAGCGCGGCCTCCAGCGCCGCCAGGTCGCCGTACGGCACGGTCTCGAAGCCCGGCGTGTAGGGGCCGTGGTCCGCGCGGGCCTCCTCGTCGGTGGAGAAGCTGACGATCGTCGTCGTACGGCCGTGGAAGTTGTTGTCGGCGACGATGATCTTCGCCTGCCCGGCGGGCACGCCCTTGACGCGGTACCCCCATTTCCTGGCCGTCTTGACGGCCGTCTCCACCGCTTCGGCGCCGGTGTTCATCGGCAGCACCATCTCCATCCCGCACAAGTCGGCGAGCTGGGAGGCGAAGTCGGCGAAGCGGTCGTGGTGGAAGGCGCGGGAGGTCAGGGTGACGCGGTCGAGCTGGGCCTTCGCCGCCTCGATCAGACGGGGGTTGCGGTGGCCGAAGTTCAGCGCCGAGTACCCGGCCAGCATGTCGAGGTGGCGGCGGCCCTCGACATCGGTCACCCACGCGCCGTCCGCGGTGGCGACGACGACGGGGAGCGGGTGGTAGTTGTGCGCGCTGTGGGCCTCCGCGGTGGCGATGCTCTGCGCGCTCGTGGCGGTGGAGAGGGTGGACATCGTCGTCTCCGTCTCTGTGCGTACCGGTGCCGCGGGGTGGGGCGGCACCTCCCATCTTCCCCCGGCGCCCGTGCCCCCGTCCCGTGTCCGGCCGCCCCGCGCCTCCGGCACCCCGGCTGCCTCGCGCCTCCGGCGCCCCGACCGCTGTGCGCCTCCGGCCCCCGACCGCTGTGCGCCTCCGGCGCGGGGGTGAGGTGGCTCCCCAGCCGGGGCGGGGCGGCGGGGAGGAGCGGCCCGTGCGTCAGCTCACCCGTCATCGGGTCACGGGAGGGCGCGAGTACCTGAGAGAATGGCGGCATGGCCAATGATCGTCCTCGTGTGCTGTCCGGGATCCAGCCCACCGCCGGTTCGTTCCATCTGGGCAACTACCTCGGCGCCGTACGCCAGTGGGTGGCGGTCCAGGAGTCCCACGACGCCTTCTACGCGGTCGTCGACCTGCATGCCATGACGATCCCGAAGGACCCGGCCGAGCTGCGGCACAACTCGCGGATGGCCGCGGCCCAGCTGCTGGCCGCCGGGCTCGACCCGGAGCGCTGCACGCTCTTCCTGCAAAGCCACGTGCCCGAGCACACCCAGCTGAGCTGGATCGTGGAGTGCCTGACCGGTTTCGGTGAGGCGGCGCGGATGACGCAGTTCAAGGACAAGTCGGCCAAGCAGGGCACGGATCACACCAGTGTGGGCCTGTTCACGTACCCGGCGCTGATGGTGGCGGACATCCTGGTCTACCGGGCGCATCAGGTGCCGGTCGGTGAGGACCAGCGCCAGCACCTGGAGCTGACGCGCACGCTCGCGGAGCGCTTCAACGGGCGGTACGGGGCGACGTTCCCGGTGCCCGAGGCGCACATCCCCAAGGAGACGGCCAAGATCTACGACCTGCAGGACCCCGGGGTCAAGATGAGCAAGTCGGCCTCCACTCCCAAGGGCATCATCGAGCTGCTGGACGAGCCGAAGACCACCGCGAAGAAGATCAAGAGCGCGGTCACCGACACGGACACCGTCATCCGGTTCGACCAGGACAAGAAGCCCGGGATCAGCAACCTGCTGACGATCCACTCCACCCTCACAGGGGCCGGAATCCAGGAACTGGAGGATAAGTACGCGGGCAAGGGCTACGGTGCGCTGAAGACGGATCTCGCGGAGATCGTCACGGACTGGGTGACACCGTTCCGCACGCGGACGCAGGAGTTCATGGACGACCCGGCGTCGCTGGACGGGATCCTGCTGGACGGCGCGGAGAAGGCCAGGTCCGTGGCGTCGGACACGCTGCGGGACGTCTACGACAAGGTGGGCTTCGTGCCCGGCAGGCGGTGAAGGGAGAACTGATGGGCGCGGGAGCGACCGTCACCCTCGGTGTATCGCTCGCCGTCCCCGAGCCGTACGGCACGCTGCTGCAGGAGCGGCGGGCCTCGTTCGGCGACGCGGCGGCGCACGGTATCCCCACCCACATCACGCTGCTGCCGCCGACCGAGGTGCCCGCCTCGGCGCGGCCGGCGATCGAGGCCCATCTGGCGGGCGTCGCCCTGGCCGGGCGGTCCTTCCGCGTGCGGCTGTCGGGCACGGGGACGTTCCGGCCGCTGACGCCGGTCGTCTTCGTGCAGGTCGCCGAGGGCGGCGCGGCCTGCACGCGGCTCCAGGAGCGGGTGCGGGACCCGGAGGGCCCACTGGCGAGGGAGCTGCACTTCCCGTACCACCCGCACGTGACGGTCGCGCACGGCATCCCGGAGGCGGCCATGGACCGCGCCTTCGCCGAGCTGGCCGACTTCGAGTGCGCCTGGACGGCCGGCGGCTTCGCCCTCTACGAGCAGGGGACGGACGAGGTGTGGCGGCTCCGGCGTGAGTTCCCCTTCGCCCCGCGCCCCGGCATGCCGCCGGGCCCCGCCCGCCCGCAGGGCCCCGCGCCGGCCGCGGCCTCGTCACTCGACGTGACGCTGCCGCCGGCCGCCTGCCGGCCGCCTCACCAGCGCCGCAGCACCGCCCTCCGCCCGTCCGCCACGCTGTAGCGGGGCCCTGCCGGCACTGTGGAGCCGGCCTGCGCCGGTCTTGTTGCCGGTGCTGTAGTGCGTCCTGTCGGTGCTCCACCGTCCGCACCGTCCCCTGTCGGCCGACCGGCTGATCCGGGCTGATCACGGACAGTCGCCGCCTGCGGCGGTGGCTGGAAAACGCTGCGACGGGGCAGGGGGCACGTGTGGAAAAACTGACGAAGCTGCCACTCGTGGGCCCCCTCGTCGCGTGGTTCTTCACCACCCGGCTCTGGCACGTCTACGCGCACCTGGACGCCCGCAAGTGGGCGCGGCTGGCCGCCGCGATCACCTTCACCAGTTTCCTGGCACTGTTCCCGGTGCTCGCCGTCGGCGCCGCCGTCGCGGCCGCGCTGCTCCCGGCCGACCAGATGCGGCAGCTTCAGGACACCCTCACCGACCAGGTGCCCGGCATCTCCGACCAGCTTCAGCTCCAGTCCCTGGTCGACAACGCGGGCACCGTCGGCACGGTCGCGGGCGCGGCGCTGCTGTTCACCGGCGCCAGCTGGGTCGGCGCGCTGCGCGAGAGCCTGCGCGCCGTGTGGGACCTGGAGGAGGACCCCGGCAACGTCGTCCTCCGCAAGGCCACCGACCTGGGGACCCTGCTCGGTCTCGGCCTGGTGGGGCTGGTCTCCTTCGGCGGTTCGGCCTTCGCCGTCACCGCCGTGACCCGGGTCGCCGAGTGGCTCGGCCTGACCGAGGGCGGCGTCGGCACGGTGCTGCTGCGCACCGCCGCCTACGCCGCCGCCATCGCCGCCGACTTCCTGCTGCTGTGGTACGTGCTGACGCTGCTGCCCCGCGTGAAGCCGCCGCGCCGCGCGGTGCTGGCGGCGGCCCTGCAGGGTGCCGTCGGCTTCGAGCTGCTGAAGCTGCTGCTCGGCGGCTACCTCCAGCAGGTGGCCGCCAAGAACATCTACGGCGCCTTCGGTGTGCCCATCGCCCTGCTGCTGTGGATCAGCTTCATGTCGAAGCTGCTGCTGTACTGCGCGGCCTGGACGGCCACCGCGCCGGCCCCGGGCCACGGCCCGGACACGCAGCAACCGGTCAAGGAACTCTTCGACGGGGGCGACGCTTCCGGCGACGACGACGCTTCCGGCGACGACGACGCGTCCGACGGCGGCGGCGGCGCCGTCGGCGGCGCCGGCGATGGAGACGGCGACGCCGGGTCCGGGTCCGGGTCCGGACCCGGACCCGAGGACACATCCGGCGCCCGAGCCCGCGCCGGTTCCGGCACCGGCACCGGCAGCACCGGCACCGGCGACAGCGCGGGCGACCGCGACGTCAGCGGCGGTGGCGACGCGCCAGGTCGGGAAGCGGCCACCGGCGGTGCACCCCGTACGCCACCAGACCGAGAAGGACCAGAACGCCCGCGGTGATCCCGATGGCCATGCCCGCGCCGCCCGAGGGCTTGCTGTCGGTGTGGGCGGCCGCGTGGGCGTCCGAGGAGCCACCGGCCTCGCTGCCCTTCGGGGTGCCCCCACCGCCGCCCGCGCTGCTCGGTGCCGCCAGCTCGCCCACCGGCTCGACCTTTCCGGCGGCGTCGAAGCCCCAGTCCAGCAGCCTGGCGGTCTCCTTGTAGACGCCGTGCGGCTCCTCGCCGTCCGGGTGCATGACGGTCACCAGCAGCACCCGGTCGCCGCGCTGGGCGACGCCGGTGAAGGTGTTGCCCGCGTTGGTCGTCGAACCGTTCTTCACGCCCGCGATGCCCGGGTACGGGTCGATGCCCACGTCCCCCGTGAGCAGGCGGTTGGTGTTCTGGATCTGGAAGCTTTCGCGCTTGGTCTTGCCGTCCTTCTTCTTCGTCTCGCCGGGGAACTTCGCGGTCGCGGTCGCCGCGTACTCGCGGAAGTCCTTGTTCTGCAACCCGGCCCTGGCGAAGAGCGTCAGGTCGTAGGCGGAGGAGACCTGGCCGGGGCGGTCGTAACCGTCCGGGCTGACGACCTTGGTGTCGTTCGCCGTGAGCGCGCGGGCCTTCTCGTTCATGTCCTCGACGGTCTTGTCGACGCCGCCGTTCATCGCGGCGAGCACGTGCACCGCGTCGTTGCCCGAGCGCAGGAAGACGCCGAGCCACAGGTCGTGCACGGAGTACGACTCGCCCTCCTTGACGCCGACCAGGCTGCTGCCCTCGCCCATGCCCTCCAGATCGGAGGGGACGACCTTGTGCTCGCGGTCGCTGGGCAGCTTCGGCAGCACCGTGTCGGCGAACAGCATCTTCAGTGTGCTGGCCGGGGGCAGCCGCCAGTGGGCGTTGTGCGAGGCGAGCACCTGGCCCGACTCCGCGTCGGAGATGACCCACGAGCGCGCCGAGAGCTTGGTCGGCAGCTTCGGCGCGCCCGCCTTCAGGTTCACCTGGGTGCCGGGGCGGCCGAGCTGTGCCCCGCCCACGGTCGACATCTGGGCCGGTGGCCTGGGCTCTTTGGCGGTGTCCGCCGGGTTCTTCTCGTCGGCGTGCGCGGGCATCGCGGCGGGGACGGTCAGCAAGGAGAGCGCGAACGCCGTGGAGGCGAGCGCGGCGGCACGGCGCCTGCGCGGGGCGCGCGGCACGCCCGAGCGCGGGGTGCGGTCTGAATAATGCGAAGAAATGGGCACCCTGCGAACGTACAGGCCCCTGCGTGCGTGGGGGACGCCGAGCCCCGGCACACACGCCTCCGGATCCGCCAACTCGCCCAGTGCGCTAGGCCAGGAGAGGGCCCGGGGTCGCCCGCCCGGCCGACACCGGGCCGGACGCGCGGCGGGGCCCCTCACGGGGCGGGCCGCAGTGCGACGTCGTGCCGCATCGTGCCTGCCGCACCGGTCACCAGCAGAAACTCCGCACTGGGCGCGTGCGAGGCGCTGGAGGTCACCAGGGTGTGGCCGCCCGGCGTCAGACCGGTCACCTGGTAGGCGCCGCCGACCGTACGCACCAGCGCCTGCCGCTTGCCGCGCGCGTCGACCACGGTCAGCCACGCCTCGCAGCCGCCCGGGTGGAGCGGGCAGTGCACGAAGCCGTCGACAGTCACGGCACCAACGGCCCCGGCCCCGGCCCCGGTTCCGCGCCGGACCCCGGCCTCGTCGGCCCGGTCGGTCCCGGTCCCGGCTGTCGGCAGGAGTGCGGGTGCGGGTGCGGGCGCTGCTGCGGTGCGTTCGCCGGAGGTGCCCGGTGCTTGCCCGGCGGGGGAGACCGGGCCGGACCATTCAGCGGCACCCGCCCGAACGGACCGCGTGTCCGCGTCGCCCGGCCGGGTGCCGGCCCGGCCGACCCGCGGGTCGGCCCGGTCGACCCGCGGGTCCGCGTGGCGCGCGGCGGAGGCGGCGAACGCCTGGGCCGCCAGGGCACGGTGCAGGTCCTGCCGGTGCGCCCGGGGAGCGGACGGCGGCCGCACGTTTGCTCCGGGCACGGGGTGCACGGCCGGGGCGGCGGCTTCCCCGCCCGCACCCTCGTGCGGGTCCACCGCGGGGGCGAGGACGATCCGCATGCCGCGGTTGTCGGCGAGGCTGGCCAACACCTCGTCGAGGGCGGCCAGTTCGCGCAGCGCGGCCCGCAACCGGTCGGCGCCCGACCGGTCAGGCGCCGACCGTTCGGCGCGGGGCCCTGAGAGCGCCGGCGGCGACGCCTCCAGCTCGCGGATCAGCGGGCTGACCCGTACCCAGGTGCCGTCGCCGTCCTTGCCCCCGCCGGTGGCGAGCTGCCGGTCGAGGGAGCGCAGGGAGCCGGCGAAGACCTCGGTGATCCGGTCCACGCGGACGCGCAGCTCGGGGGCGGCGTCGAGGTCGACGTCCGCGGCCACGGCCAGCGAGCGGGCGTGCCGGGTGGCGGTGCCCAGCAGCGCCAGGAGGTTGTCCCCGGTGCGGCCCCGCGCGCCCAGCGGCATGCGCACCAGCGGGCGGACGACGGACTGCATCTGGTACAGCGCGGCGTCCACCGCGCGGGCCGCGCCGCGCAGCCGGATGGGGGCCTCCGGCTCCTTCCAGCGGGTGGCGACCTGCGCGATCAGGTCCTCCAGCGCGGACAGGTAGCCGCGGGCCGCCTCCCGCCGCACCTTCGACGTGGCGACGGGGAAGACCGCTGCCGCGCACGCGGTGGCGACCAGCACGCCGAGCCCGTTCTCGACGAGGCGCTCGGTCAGCAGCCGGTCCATGCCGTCGTAGGGAGTGGTCAGCCCGTACAGCTGGGTCAGCGCGACGACCAGGCCGACGACCCACAGTGCGTACGCGCGCGACATGCCCCAGGCGCCGAAGGTGATGCCCGCGACGATGACCGTCAGCATCGCGTAGACGTGCCCGTGCCCGACGGCGTGCAGCAGCGCGATGCCCAGGACCGCGCCGATCGCGGTGCCCACCATGCGGTGCGCGAACTTGCGCAGCCGCTCGTGCGTGGTGTTGGTGCCGAACAGCGTGATCATCACGCCGATCAGGCCCCAGTAGAACCGCTGCCCGTTGATGGCGTCGGCGAGCGGAATGGTGATCGCGGCGGCGAGCCCCGCGGTCAGCGGCGCCCTCAGATACGGGACGGCGCGGCGCCAGCCCGTGTCCGGGACCTGCGCCTCGGCGACCCGCTGCGCGGCGGGGCCGGACGCGGCGGGGCGCCCGCGCTCTAGCAGGACGGTCTGCTTGAACGGCACCTTCGCGCGGGCGGTGGGCGAGTTCCAGCCCAGGCTGAGCCAGCAGGCCAGGGCGTCGGCGAGCGCGTCCAGCAGGTCGGCGACGCGGCGCGCCGCGGCCCGTACCTCGGCCTCCTCGCCGCCGTCGTCCTCCTGGGCGGTGCCGGCGTGTGGGGGCGCGGTCGCCTGCTGACGGATCAGTTCCGCCGCGGGACGCAGCGCGTCGGCCCGGCCCAGGTGGGTGTCGCGGGCGAGGACGAGCCCGACGACCAGCGCCTCACGCAGCCGGGAGGGCACGTGCCGCCGCGTCAGCTGCTGGGTGGCCTGGCCGATGCCCTGGAGCGCCAGCTCGGCGTCGAAGAGGTACTGGTGCAGCAGCTCGGCCGCCTCGGGCTCCGCGGCGACCTCGGGCTGTGCCAGATTGCCGTCGATGGTGAGGGTCGTCACGTTGAGCCGCCGCAGGGCGCGGCGCATGCGGCGGGTGGCGACGGCCGCGTCGGCGTCCGGGTCCAGCGCGGTGGCGGCGGCGTCCGCCACCCGGCGGGCCTCCACGACGAAGGCGCGCTGGGTGCGCAGCAGATCCTCGCGCGGCATCGGATAGCACAGCAGGAGCCGCACCCCCACCACGGCGACCGCCGTGGTGACCGCGATGACGAACAGCCAGCCGCACGAGTGCAGCGGAATCGGCGTCATCATCCCGACCAGAAAGGCGTTGAACATCATCATGCCGGTCAGCAGCGCGATCGTGCCGAACTTGAGCAGGAAGAACAGCAGGGCGATCGCCACGCCCATCAGGCACAGTTCGAGCACCCGGTCCTGGTGCAGCCAGGCGGAGACCGGCAGGATCGCGGAGAAGGGGACCGGCAGCCACAGGATGGCGCGGGTCAGCCGCAGCGGGGTGTTCTCCGCGACGGCGAACGAGCTCATCAGCCCGATCATGCCGCCGACCATCATGCCCAGCATGGCCGAGACCCCGGTGGCCACGGACATGCCGTAGCCGACGGCCAGGGCGGTGACCATCGAGGTGAGCGTGCGCCATCCTGCCTGGAGCTGGCCGAGCCCGGGATCGGCGGCCAGCACCCAGTCCCACCAGTGACGCGGCCCGCTCACCCGGCGCGGAGCGTGCGGGGCGGCTGCGCCGGGCTCGCCGCCCGCGTCGGCGCCCGCACCCGTGTTCGGGCCCGTTCCCGTTTCTGTTCCCGTGCTCGGAGGCGCGCCGTCACCGGCATTGACGCCGTCCGTGTCGGCGGGCTCCTCGCCGCCGGGGGACACGCGTGCGGTCTGCTGGGGAGTCATGGTGGCTGATGTGCTCAACTGGCCTCCGATTCCAGGGACGTCAGGAGGGTGCATACGGCTTCGCGGGCGACCGCGACGGTGTGCTCGGGGTCCTCGGCGTGCGTGTGGAGCCCCCGGAGCAGCGCGGCGGCCATGCGCCGGCGCCCCTGCTCCAGCAGCTCCCGGCCGAGCGGGGTGATGTGGGCCTCGGTGGCGCGGCCGTCCCGAGCGCAGGACCTGCGCTCGACCAGCCCGCGCGTCTCCAGCTCCTTGAGGACGGTGGTGACCCGCGGCTGGGTCAGCCCGGTGTGCGAGGTCAGCTCGGACACCCGGCGCGGGCCCTCTTCCAGGGCGTCCAGCGCGGTGGCCGAGCTGCGGGGGAGCCCGAAGTCCCCGGTCCGGAACAGGAGCCGGGAGAGCCTGCCGATGCCGCTCAGCAGGCCACGCGCCGCCTGCTCGATCCGCTGCTCGTCGTCCGTCGCCGCAGTTTGCATTCCTTAAATATATAAGCGAACGATGAAAAGTGCTTGCCATTTACACCTTTCGGTGCTGTGGAAGTCGTCACATGGGTGAGGGTGGGGGTCGTCGGTGGCACGGGCCGGGAGGTGTCCGGGTCCCCTGCCTCATTTTGCGTTCCTTTTGCAAAGCGGTGCGGCGTGTGCGGGCGTCCTCCGGTGTCGCCCACGGTGGGGTCCCTCGCGGCTACGCGGCCTCTTGCTCCGCAAGCAACTCCGCAACCTCCGGAACGTCTGCGTGACGCCGAAGGCTCTTCAGTACGACGCGAACCCGTTCCGCTGTCCGTTCGCTGGTCACGTCAGAGGAGAGAGCGATGACCCTCTCGGCTGTTTCCGCCGCGGCTTCCGGCTCGTTGGCGTCCGCGTAGGCGACGGCAAGCCACGACAGATAGAGCGCCATTTCTCGCGTGTGTGTCGCGTCGTACGCGTTGAGTACGTCCGCGAGTAGAGGAACCGCGCGCAACGGGCGGTGCAGTTCGGTGTACACGCGGGATTCCATGACGCGCAGTTCACCGGCGTCCACCCAGTACAGGTAAGCGGGCGATTCGCTGCCTTCCCCGTCCTCGCTGAGCGCTTCCGACGCTTCCCCCAAAGCCCGGATGGCTTGCTGCGCGTTGTCGACGCCCCCCGCTTTCGTGTGGCCCCAGGCCACACGGTCCAGGTACAGCGCACGTGCTTTCGGCGCCGCGGTTTCCCCCGCGTCGTGCGACGCCACCCTGGCCAGCAAAAGGCCGTCTCCCTCCCTTCCTGTGTTGCTGAATTGATAGGCGAGTGATCCGGCAACGTTCCCGGCCAACGTGTAGTCCTCCGCCTGCCTGGCCGCGCTCATCCCCAGCCTGTAGATGCGTTCCGCCTCGCCGTGCCGGCCCGCGTCGCTGGCGATCCACCCGGCGATCTGCGCCAACTCGCCAATCTGCCGCAAGAGCTGTCGGCCGACCTTCGCCGTGTGCGTGCCTTCCCGGTACAGCCGCACCGCGGAGCGCAACTCTCGCAGTGCGGGCCGGATGAGATCACCGCCGGCCAGCACGTCGTCAGCGAGACGGAGACCGTGCACGCGCTTTTGCAGGTCGACCACATGCCCCATACCGATGCGGCGCCCCTGGCGGGTGCTGAGAGGGCTCAAGGGGGCGTCGCCCTCGGGGAGGAAGTCGGCCAGCGTCGGCAACGGGCCTCCGACAGGCGCGGGCGTCCCGCCGGTAGCCCGCGTACTGGTCACGAGGCCCGAGCGTTCACGCCGCTGCCGTGGCCCTTGCCAGCGCATCCTCGTGTTCTTTCACCCAGGGGGCACTGCGGAACTGCTCCGGAAGCCCCGCGAGACCGGTACGGATGTGGTCCGCGGCGTCCCCGTACCGCCCCAACTCCAGTGCGCAGAGACCCATGTTGAGTCGATTGAAGGAGGGCGTGAGCCAGTACGCCGTTTCCGGCGGGGGCAGGGCCGCCGCGGCGTCGGTCAATCGCTCCGCCGCATCCGTGAGTCTCAGCGCTGCGTCTGTCTCACCCAGCGCAGCGAGCCCGGCGGCCGACTGGAGGTAGTCGCCGATGCGCTGCGCCGGGTGTGCCCCTTGCGTGTTCGCCGCCGCACCGAACCAGCGGGCAACCGCGCGGGGCTTCTCCTGCCGGCGGGCAACGTACCCACGAAAATTCAAGGCCTGCGCTGCGAGCGTCCCGTTACCGACTTCGTCGGCGATTTCCAATGCGTCGTTCAGCAGGCGTACTGCCTCGCTGTCGTTGCGCACCTGCGCATGCATCCACCCCGCGAATTGCGCCCATTCCGAGGCGACCTTCGCGAGTCGGTCACGCTGCGTCCCTCTCGCCCCTTTCAGTATGCGCACGACTTCCCGCATCTGTGCCATGGTCGCCGGAATGACGGAGGCAGGGTGTGCGCTGTCGTCCAAGCGTCGGTAGGCGGCGAGAACTCCGACCAACGCGTCCACCGCTCCCGCTTCGACGAGCGAGGGGTTTCCAGCAGTACGAGAGATGCGTGCCTCGCCGTCTTCGCTGACCACGGTTGCGGCCAACGCGCCGCCCGCTCCCACGAGTGCGTCGAGGGCTTTCGCGAGCTTTTCCGATGGTTTTTGCTTTCCGTTGAGTACGCGGGAGAGATACGCGGGATCGTAGTGCGTCGCACGCGCGGCCGCTTTCAACGAATACCCCGCGTCGTGCAGTAGGCGGTGAGCAAGAACCGTGAAGCCACTCATCGTGCGTCCCTGGGGGTTGACCGGCTGTCCCGCCATGGTAGTCAACTCCGGTCAACTTCCGCGTGATCGCTGCGAGTCGAAGAGTTGTCAGGCGAAGGGCTCCCCGCGACCGCGCGACCGGTCCGGGGGCGTGGCCACCGACTTATGGGAGTCGCTGACGTGGAAGACGTTACCGGCACACGCGATCCGCGTGTACGAAAGGGCTGTCTGGATTGCGCGTGGTACCGGGCGCAGCTCTCGCGGGGCGACACGGGGGAGATCACGGCGGACATCTCCGCGCTGTTCGAACGCCACCTGCGTGCGGGTCGCCACACGCCGCGAACCGTTCGGAGCGTACCGACATGTGGAAGCTAGGGGATGCCGTGCGGGACGTGCGTACCGGTGCGGCGGGCACGATCGCTCAGGTCACCGGACCCGCGCCCCACATCTACCGCCTGGCCGTCCCCGTTCCCGTCGGCCCTCCGCTGGCCCTCTACCGCTACGGGGACGAAGTGCGCCCCATGCCTCCGGCCGTGGGCGCGGATGCGCCACCGTGTTCGCGGTACAGGGTCGAAGTAGCCGACGGCCGTTCCTACCTGATCGATCCCGCCGGTCACCTGGTGCACACCGCGGACGGGCGTGCGCACTGGCCGGACGAGCCGACGGCGCAGGCGGTCGCCGACGAGTTCAACGGCTAGCTCAGCAAATAGCCCCGTTCGTGCGGCCCCCTCGAAGGGTGCGTGGGTGGGGCTCTGTCATACCGCCAGGAGTGCCACTCCAGCATCGCCGTCAAGCTGGCCGTGAAGGGAGCCGTGTGGGAGCACGGGGCGTGGAGGCTTGGGAAAGGGAGAGGGCGGGCCCTCTTGGCGGAGTGCGCTGACGGCGCCGTGGTGGTGAGCGGAGGCGACGGCATACCTGGGGTACAGAACCCCGTGAACAGCACAGGGCGCCGCCCCAGGGGACTGGTCCCGGGGCGGCGCCCTGCTGAGCACGGGGACCCCCGCGAAGTGCGCGCCCCTGGCAGTCGCCAGGGAGTAGCGTGCGCGTACGGTGGAACCGCAAGCCCCCGGCGAAAAGGATACCCATGAAGATTGGCCGCCGTATTTCCTGGTTCCTCTTCGCGTTCGGCGTCTGGTCTTGGGTGGTATGGATCACGTTCACCAAGAATCTGTTCAAGGACGCCAGCGGCCTGGCTTTCGACAACGGGGAGCCGACTGCCTATTTGTGGATTCACCTGACACTCGCCATCGTCTCTTTCCTGCTGGGTACGGCGATCGGCGTGATCGGCTTCCGGGGCATTCGCGCGAATCGCCGCTGACGACAGAAAGCCCCACCCATGCGCCCCCGGAGGGGTACCGCACGGGTGGGGCTGCCGGAAGTCCTAACGGCTCTGCTCACGGATGCACTCAAGGCACGCCCACCCCTTGCGGGCGACCAGTACCGTCCGTTCCTTGGAGTGCTTGCCGCACCACACGGAGTGTCCGGCCCTGTCGGGGAGATCGCGCTTGATCAGCATTCCGATGCGCTGCCGGTTACTGGGCTCACTGGTCATCGTCGTTGTCCTGCTGTTCGTTGTCAGGCTCGGGCTCGCTGACGGTTTCGTTCTCGAACACGTCATACCCGTTCACCTCATCTCCGTTCATAGTCTCACCTCCCCTCGGACTTTGGCAGTCGAACTTGTCGGCGACGGCTTTCGCTGCCAGCTTCGCTGGGCCACTGCGCACGACCGCCGGAGGCGTGCACCAAGTGGCCGGCGGAGTCAATGACGTACGCGCGTCCGTTGGCCATTTCCACCCTGTAGATCACGAACCAGAACCAGCGGAGCCGGTACGCACGTCCCTCGCCGCTGCGCCTACTCGCCACATGCCGGCACGCCCCACAGGTGATGAGGCGTGTGCTTGCCCATGCGCAAGTGGCGCTCAAAAAGGTCTGCGATCTGCGCTTCGATCTGCGGGTCATCGCCCCTGGCAAGCTGGATCAGACACCACCGGCAATCGTCACACTGCTCTCGCACACGCGGGTCCCTGGTGTCGCTAGGCTCAGGCACGTCATCGCTCCTTTGCAGCGGTGGCCATGCCCCGGGGCCGCCACGAACGGTCGCCGGGGTCCTTGACTTCTGCGACCCTGCCGCCGGCAGCAGGGACGGAGGAACCTCGTACGTTCCCCACTTCGGGACGTCCCGCATGGGGTAGAACGTCCCTAGCGACGTCCAGAACGCGGGGTGACACTGCATGCAGAACGAGCGCCTACGGACCGTCATGACGGCAGGAGGGTGGACTCACGCCGACCTGGCCAACGCAACAGGGGTCGATCCCAAGAGCGTTGAACGGTGGGTCAATTTGGGCCGCACCCCCCGGCGGGTAACTGCCATCAAGGCAGCGGAATCTTTAGGGGAAGACGTGCACGCACTTTGGCCAGCACTCAGGCAAGCACGGGCAGCAAGGGCAGTGAGCCCGGAATTGGTCGCGCTGTATGACCAGCGGGCAGACCTTCCCGTGTCCACCTTCATTGACCTGTTCACGCAGGCGCGGGAACGGATCGACGTACTCGTGTACGCCGCTGTGTTCATCCACGAGGCGTATCCGCGTTTGAACGACCTTTTGCGTGAGCGCGCTGCCGAAGGATGTTCCGTGCGCATCGCCATAGGGGACGCGGACAGCGAGAACGTTCAACAGCGCGGAAAAGAAGAAAAGTTCGGACACGGCATTGAGTCCCGTTGCCGACTCGCACTCATGCACTATCGGGCGCTGTTCGGCGTCCGTGGTATTGAGCTGCGCACGCACGGAACCACGCTCTACAACTCCATCTATCGCGCTGACGACCAAATGCTGGTCAACGCGCACGTGTGGGGCGTGAACGCCTGCGGGGCGCCCGTGTGGCACCTTCGGCGGAACGGCGACGGCGGAATGTTCGCCAGCTACGTGCAGAGCTTTGAGGCGGTCTGGAATACGGCGCATCCGGTACTGGAAGGCAGCGAGTGAGCCGCACGGAGTTCTACGACGACTCGAACGCACCCGCCCCGAACAGCCTCGTAGTGGCGGCCTCAGCCGTCGTCACGGACGCCGAGGGACGTATTCTCTTGCAGAAGCGGACGGACAACGGCCTGTGGGCGCTGCCGGGTGGCGGAATGGGGATGACCGACTCACTGCCCGGTACGGCCGTGCGGGAGACGAAGGAAGAGACCGGCCTTGATGTGGAGATCACGGGGCTTGTCGGCACATACACGGATCCCCGGCATGTCATCGCCTACAGCGATGGAGAAGTGCGGCGGCAGTTCAACGTGTGCTTTGAGGCGCGGATCGTCGGCGGAGCGCTAGCCATCTCGGATGAATCCGAAGAACTACGATTCGTCGCGCCGGAAGACATCGGCGCACTGCCGATGCACCATACACAGCGGCTACGATTGTCCCACTTCATCGAGAACCGGCAGACGCCGTATCTCGGGTAGTGACGGCCCCGGAACGCAGAACACCCCCGTAACGGATCCGCTTGGGCAGCGAATGGTCCCGGGAGGAACTTCGGGCGGAGCCGCTAGAAGGGGCATAGGAGCGTCGTAGGGCCGTTCTCCGGTCTCCCCGAGTGCTGGGGCGCACCCCGGAGAGGCGACCCCGGGGGCCCGCGTAGCCCGTAGTCAGGCGTCCAAGGCGTCCAAGGCGTCCAAGGCGGCCAAGGCGGTCGGCGGTCGGGCGGTCGTAGTGCGTGCGTGCGTCCCGCTGCTAGCTGCGACTGCGGGCTCTCAGCGCTGGTACCGCAGTGTGAGGCGGGACGTGGCCACCACCCGTGCACACTCCCCGGCGGGCGAGCGGACAGCCGTTCGGGGACGCGGGGGGCCGACCGGCTACCTTGGACCCACCTGCTGTCGGCGATCACCCGTCGGGAACGGCGGTCGGTCCGAGAGGCGAGAGGCTTGAGGGCGGCCCGGCGCAGCTGACGGGGGCGGCAGGCCCGAGAGCGAGGGGGAGGAACAGCCATGGCGGCTGTGTTCGTACTGGTGGGGCTCGTGGTGCTGGGCGCGCTCGTGGGTGCCCACCTCTACCTGTGGCGGCGCTTCGTCCGCGACGTGACGGCGCCCGGCGGCTGGTGGCGGCGCACCGGAACGGTGCTGGCAGTACTGCTGCCGCTCACCACCATCGGCGCCCTGGTATCCGGCCGCGCCGGAGCGCCCTTCCTGCTGGAACAGATCCTCGCCTGGCCCGGCTATCTGTGGCTGGCCTGCCTGCTGTACCTGCTGCTGGCGCTGCTCGCCGCCGAGTTGGTGCGGTACGTACTCAGGCGTACGCCCTGGGGGCGCACCCGGCCTACGGACGGTCCCGTGCCGGAGCCGGCGCCGGCGGAGTCCGCCCCCGCTGCCGGCGGCTCCGGGGGCGCCGGCTCCCTCGCCGTTCCGCTCTCCGCCCCCGTACCCGCCCGGCGGGTCTTCCTCGCGCGGACCCTCGCGCTCACCGCCGGGGCCGCCGGGCTCGGTACCACCGCGGCCGGGGCCTACGGCGTGCTGAACGGGCCGACGCTCAAGCAGCTGACGATTCCGCTCGCCAAGCTGGACAGGCGCGCGTCCGGGTTCCGGATCGCGGTCGTCAGCGACATCCACCTCGGGCCCATCCTGGGCCGGGCGCACACGCAGCGGATCGTGGACACGATCAACCGCACGCAGCCCGACCTGGTGACCATCGTCGGCGACCTGGTCGACGGCACCGTCGCCGACCTGGGCCCCGCCGCCGAGCCGCTGCGCGCGTTGCGTTCCCGGCATGGCTCCTACTTCGTGACGGGCAACCACGAGTACTTCGGGGACGCCCACGCCTGGGTCGATCACCTGCGCGAGCTGAGCGTCCACCCGCTGGAGAACGCCCGCCGCGAGCTGCCCGGGTTCGACCTGGCGGGCGTCAACGACATCCAGGGCGAGGAGCAGGGCGAAGGCCCCGACTACGGTAAGGCGCTCGGTGACCGCGACACCTCGCGCGCCGTCGTGCTGATGGCGCACCAGCCGGTCATGGTGCACGAGGCCGCCGACCACCACGTCGATCTCCAGCTCTCGGGCCACACCCACGGCGGACAGCTGTGGCCCGGCCCCTATCTCGCCGCCCTCGCCAACCCGACCGTCGCCGGGCTGGACCGCTACGGCGACACGCAGCTGTACGTCACCCGCGGCGCCGGCGCCTGGGGCCCGCCCGTCCGCGTGGGCGCGGAATCGGACGTCACCGTCGTCACGCTGGCCGCCAAGAGCTGAGAAGGGGCCTCGAGGCGCCCCCGGGGCGCATCGAGGGCGTGCCTCAGTTCAGCAACTTCAACACCTTCGGCCACGAGTCGGCGCGGGCCCGCTGGTCGGCCTCCGAGGTGCGGGTGACCGCGCCGTCCGCGCCGCCCTCCTGGCCCGGCTGGGCGTAGGGGAACCAGTTGACGTGGTGTCCCGCGTCCGGATAGACGAGCTTCTTCGCACCCTGTCCCGCCATGCGGCCCGCGGCCGCCTGCGAGCCCCACATCTTGTCGTTGCCGCCGGCGACGGCGAGCACGCTGCCGCGCACGTGGTCGAGGGGGATGGGCCCGGTGGGGATCGCCTGGCCGTGGTCGGTCCAGGCGGTGGTGCCGCTCAGGTACGGGCCGTTGACCTTGGACGAGGGCGCGTACGCGATGACGTCGTGGAAGACCTCGGGGCGCCGCTGGCCGAGCAGCTGCGCCGCCTCGCTGCCCCGCGAGTTGCCCATGACGGCCAGCCGGTCGGGGTCGGCCCCCTCCTGCTCGCGCAGCAGCTCGCCGGCGCGGGTGAAGTAGTCGAGGTCGATGTCGTCGATGCCGTTCGGGCGCTCCGAGCCCTTTCCGCAGCGGAAGTAGCACACCGACATCGCCGGGTGCCCGTGCGAGGCGAGCAGCGCGGCGGTGTACGTGCCCGCGTTGCCGCCCTCGGAGCCGCCGAAGACGAGGACGGGCGCCTGGCGGGCCCCGCCCTTGGGCGGCAGGTACAGGTCCCCGTCGACCCCACTCTCGGCGTTCTCGTCGACGGTCAGCTTGCGGTGGGTGGTGCCCTCGGTCAGCCACTGCCTCACCAGGTCGCGGCGGGCCACGCGCTGCCCCTTGTGCTCGCCCGTGGTCGCGGTCGCGGTGAACCGCACGGTGTAGGCGCGCTGCTCGGCGGGCGGGCCCGGATGGTAGGAGAAGGCCTTGCCGCTGCCGGTCATCTTCGCCGTACGCCCGCCGGTGGGCAGCATGCCGGACAGCAGCCGTCCGGTGCCGTCGCGCCCGAGGTCGACGGTCCCCTCGCTGTCGGCGGTACGTGTCACCGTGGCCGCCCACGTTCCGCCGCGCTGGTCCTCGGTCTGCGCCCGGACGGCGACCCGGGTGCGGGGCGTGAGCCCTTCCAGCCGCACGGAAGTGGGCTGGTCCGCGCGGGCGCGGGGATGGTCGGTCTCGAAGCGCACCCCGTCCCGGCCCGAGGGTTTGGCGGCGCTGCCCGCCGAGGAGCCGCTGTCCTCGCTCGCGCAGCCCGCCGCGGCGAGTGCCACGACGAGGGCCGTCGCGGCGGTGGTCCGTACGTTCGCCATGCGTCCCATCCGGCGCACGATACGGTGCGCGCTTCCCGCCCGCCGTGGTCCCCCTCCCTCCCGGCCTCCCCCAGCTCTCCCTCGGCCTCCCTCGGCCCTCCCTCCGGGTCTCCTCCAGCCCTCCCTCCGGGGCGCTGATCGCCGCCTCCCTCCGGATGCCGACCGTGCCCCTGCTCCCGCACGCCGTGGCCGTCACCCGGGCGTGGCGCCGGCGGGCGGACCGTCCGCCGCCTGCGGGCCCGGGTCCGGGCGAGGCCCCGGGGACGACGAGGGCCCCGGCGCGACGTCCGCGACGTCCGCGCCGTCCGCGCCGCCCGCCGGGCGCGGTCCGTCGGACGTGAAGCGTCGTACGGCCGGAACCGCGGCCGTGGCCGCTCCGGCCGAGGCCAGGACGGCGGCGGCCGTCAGCGGCACCGCGGTGCCCCACTGGGAGGCGGCCCAGGGGCCGAGGGTGTAGCCGACGGGCATGGCGGCGAGGGAGAGCAGCCAGTCGTAGGAGGTGACGCGGGCCAGCGCGGTCGGCGGGATCGCGTTTTGCACCGTCGTCTGCCAGGTCGGGTTGAGGTAGCCGAGCCCTGCCATGGCCACGCCGTACGAGGCGATGGTCCACGGCGCCGGCGCGGCGGCGGCGAACAGGGCGAGGGGGAGGCAGAAGAGCAGGCCGAGCAGGTTGACGGTGAGGACGGGACGGCGCGGGTAGACGCGGGAGGAGAGCGCGTTGCCGACCAGCAGGCCCACGCCGCCGGCCTGGACGACCGCGACCCACACGCCTTCGCCGCCGAGTTGTCCCACGGCCACGGCGGGGCCGAGGACGAGCAGCATGGAGAGGGCGACGTTGTGGACCGCGTGGGCCAGCAGGCTGGGCCAGTACCAGGCGCGGCTGCTCACCTGCGTCCAGCCTTCGACGAGGTCGGCCAGGAACGAGCGGGCCGCCAGTGGCACGTGGGTGACCCGCAGCAGCGCCAGGAGGCAGGCGCTGAGGGCGAAGGTGGCCGCGTCCAGGAGGAACGCCCAGCCGGGGCCCACGGTCAGGACGAGGAGTCCGGCGAGGGCGGGGCCGCCGAGTCTGCCGGCGCTCTCGGCGGTGGCGACCAGCGCGTTGGCCCGCTGCCGGTCCGTCGCCTCGACGGTGCCGGTGACCAGCGGGTAGAGGCAGGGCATGGCGAAGGCGGAGGCGGCGCCGCCGACTGCTTCGGCGGTGGCGAGTACCGCCAGCGAGGGGTCTTGGCCGAGTAGTTGCAGGCCGACGAGGAGTTGCGAGGCGCACCGTACGAGGTCGGTCGTCAGGGCGAGGGTGCGGGCGCGGAAGCGGTCGGCGAGGACGCCGCCGACGGGCAGCAGCAGCAGTTTGGGCAGCATGGCGCAGCCCAGGACGAGGGCGAGGGCCGCGGTGGATCCGGTGGCCCGCAGCACGGCGAGGCTGAGTGCGGTGGGGACGACGGCGTCCCCCAGCAGGGAGAGGGCGCGTCCGGTGAACAGGAGGCGGAAGTCGCGGTGGCGTAAGGGGTGGGGGCGGCGGTTGCGGGCTTCGGCGGACGGCATGGTCGGCACGGTAGGGCGGCCGGAGGCGGGAGGTGCGGGTGTTTGCCGGGGGCTGAAAAGTTGTGCCAGGCGCATGTGTCAGGGCACCTGACGCAATCTGGTCCGCGTTGCCGCACGCCGCCCCCACGGAGGCCCCATGACCATCGAGTACGCCACCCGCTACCGCCCCGCCTCCCGCATCCCCGCCGAACCGGGCACGCCGTACGTCGTCGAGAAGGGCGAGGGCGACCGCGCCCACCTCTTCGGCGACCTGATCACCGTCTACGCGGGCGGCGAGCAGACCGAGAACCTCTTCAACTTCTTCACCGTCGAGGGGCCCAAGGGCGATCTCATCCCCGCCCACGTCCACGCGGACACCTACGAGGTCTTCTACGTCCCCCAGGGCGCGGTCCGCCTGTTCGTCGAGGACACCGCGGGCGAGCAGCAGGAACGGCTGCTCACGCCCGGCGACTTCGGGTTCGTGCCGAAGAACTGCCCGCACGCCTACCGCATGGAGCGGCACCACAGCCAGGTCGTCGGCGTCGCGGCGGGCCCCGGCGGCACCTTCGAGCGGTTCTTCGAGAGTATGGGGGAGCCCACCGAGCGCCACGGTGTGCCGACCGAGCCGGTCGTTCCCGCGCCGCACGCGTTCGCCACCGTGCCCGAGCGGTACGACGTGCGCTTCCTGCCCGACCACCAGTGGAGGACGACGTGAACCCCGTCGACCCCGCCTTGCTGAAGGCGATCCCGGCACCGCACCCGGACGTCGCCCCGCTGCCGCCCGCCGCCGTCCTCGACGACGGTGTGCGGATGCTGCGCGGCGTGCCCTACGCGCTGCCCGAGCGGGTGCGCCCCTTGGAGCTCGACTTGTGGCTTCCCGCCGGAGGATCCGGGAAGGAGCCCGCTCCCGTGGTGCTGTACGCGCACGGGGGAGCCTGGATGCGGGGCCGGCGCGACGATCTGGGGATGCGGACCCGCGACTGGCGTCCCGGACTGTTCGCCCGGATCGCGGCGGCCGGATGCGCGGTCGCCTGCGTCGACTACCGGCTCAGCGGCGAGGCACCCTTTCCCGCCCCGCTCACGGACCTGCGCGCGGCGCTGCGGTGGCTGACGCTGCGCGCGGCCGAACTGGGGATCGACACCGGCCGCACGGTGGCCTGGGGCGAGTCGGCGGGCGGCCACCTCGTCTCCCTGCTGGCTCTGTCCCGCCCCGAGCCGGGGCTGACGCCCCCCGTGCCGCACCTGGCGGGCGCCGTCGTCTGGTACGGGCCCAGCGATCTCACCGCCCCGCGGGGCGGCTTCTCGCCGGCCGGGCCCGGCACCCCCGAGGCCCGCCTGCTGGGGGCCGCCCCCGCCGACGTGCCCGAACTCGCCCGGGAGGCCTCCCCGTTGCGGCAGGTGCACGCGCAGGCGCCGCCGTTCTTCCTGGTGCACGGAGCGGCCGACACGATGGTGGACCCCTCGCACAGCGAGGACCTGGCGGCGGCGCTCCGTCAGGCGGGCGGCTCCGCCCGCCTCCGCCTCGTCCCCGGCGCCGACCACGGCTGGTTCGGCGCCGAGGAGAGCGACGTGGCCGACGTGTTCGACGCCTCGCTGCGCTTCGCCCGCGACGCGGTGTCCTGACGCACCTCAGCTGCCGCCCGGCGCACGGGCCGCCCCACGCGCGGGCCGCTGCCTGCACGGGCCGCCCAACGCGCGGGCCGCTGCCTGCACGGGCCGCCCGGGTGCACCGTCCGCGCCCGGTGCGGTCGGTGCGTCCGGTGCGTCCGGGCGGACGTCACAGCAGCCCTGCCTCCTCCAGGCAGGCCCGCACGCGGGCGGTCTCCGCGGGGGCGTGCGGGCGCATCGGGGTGCTGACGACGGGCGTGTCGATCAGCCCGAGGAGCGCGAGCGCGGTCTTGAAGCCGCCCAGCCCCCCGGTGGTGCCCGAGGCCGTCCCCGGCTCGACGGCGTCGACGAGCGCGAACAGGGCGGCGAGGCGGTCCTGTTCGGCCCGCGCGCCCGCCCAGTCCCCGCGCCGCGCCGCCTCGTACAGCCGTACGTAACCGCGCGGGTCCACGTTGCCCAGGCCCGGCACCACGCCGTCTGCGCCCGCCAGCAGCATGCCGTCCACGACCACCTCGTGCCCGGTCAGCGCGGAGAAGGCCCGCCCCTCGCCCAGGGTGCGGGCGCCCAGCAGCAGCTTGCGGAAGGAGACGTCGTCCCCGCTGGAGTCCTTCACGCCGGCCAGCACGCCCTCGGCGGCCAGCTGGAGCAGCAGCCCCGGCGCCAGCTTGGTGTGCACGCACACCGGGACGTCGTAGGCGAACAGCGGCAGCTCGATCGCGGAGGCCACCGCGCGGAAGTGCGGGGCGAGTTCGCTTGCGTGGGTGCGGGTGTAGAAGGGCGCGGTGGCCACGATCCCGGCCGCGCCCGTCTTCTCGGCGACCCTGGCGCGCTCGACGACGCGCCAGGTGGCGGTCTCGATGGCCCCGGCCAGCACGGGCACCTGCCCGGCCGCCGCGCCGATCACCGTCTCCAGCACGGTCTCCTGCTGTTCGTGGGTCAGGTAGGCGGTCTCGCCGGAGCTGCCCAGCGCGAACAGCCCCGACACCCCGCCCTCGATCAGGTGACCCACCAGGCGCTCCAGCGAGGCGGTGTCGACCGCGCCCTCCTCGGTGAGCGGGGTGACGACAGGCGGGATGACGCCGGTGAACGGGCAGGCGGTGGTGCTCACTTGCTGCTCCTTGCCAGGGTGGTCGTGGAACCGGGGGCGGGTCCCTCACCGGTGGCCGCGTCCGGCGCACCGGTCACCGGATGGACGCAGTGCCACCGGTGTCCGGCCTGACCGGGAGACTCCGCGGGGAAGGCCGCCGTGCAGGCGTCGTCCGCCTTCCAGCACCGGGTGCTGAAGGGGCAGCCGCGCGGCGGGTGCGTGGCCGACGGCACGGGTCCGCTGAGCACGATGCGCTCGGTCGTCTCCAGCAGGCTGGGGGTCGCCGAGAGCAGTGCTTCGGTGTAGGGGTGGGCGGGGGAGGCGGCGACGTCGGCCGAGGGGCCCTCCTCGACGATCCGGCCCAGGTAGAGCACGGCCAGCCGGTCGGAGAGGTAGCGGACCGTCTGGATGTCGTGTGAGATGAAGACCATGCCAAGGCCGAGCCTCTCGCGCAGGTCCACCAGGAGGTTGAGTACCTGGGCGCGTACGGAGACGTCCAGCGCGCTGGTGGGCTCGTCCGCCACGATCAGCTCGGGTTCCAGCGCCAGCGCGCGGGCGATGGCCACGCGCTGCCGCTGCCCGCCGGACAGCTGCCCCGGCAGGGAGGTGCGGGTGTGCGGGGGCAGGCCGACGAGGTCGAGGAGTTCGGTCACCCTCGCGTCCCGCTGCGCCGGGGTGCCCTTGCGGTGGACGTCCAGCGGGTCGCGCAGGATGCGCTGGACCGACAGCCGCGGGTTGAGAGCCGTGGACGGGTCCTGGAAGACGACGCCGACCGAGGAGCCGAACTCGCCGCGCCGCCGCGCGTCCGGCAGCCCCCACAGGTTCTCGTCGCGGAAGGTCACCGTGCCCTGCGAGGGCTTCTGTAGTCCGGTCAGCACCCGGGCCAGGGTCGATTTGCCGCACCCCGACTCGCCGACCAGGCCGAGGATCTCGCCGCGCCGCACCTGGAGGGAGACGTCGGTCAGTGCGTGCACCGTGTCCCGGTGGAAGAGCCCGCCGCTGCGGGCGCGGTGGCGGACGTGGACGTTCTCGAGACGGATCATCGGGTGCTCCCCTCCAGGCTCGCTCCGTCCGCCGCGTCCCCTGCGGGGTGGTGGCAGGCGAAGCCGTGCGCGCTTGTGGTGCCCCTGTCCACCAGGGCGGGCGTCGTGGTGCGGCACACGTCGGTGGCGGCGGCGCAGCGCGAGGCGAAGCGGCATCCCGCGCCGAAGCCGCGCGGCGCAGGCACCACGCCGGGCACCTGGTGCAGCCGCTGGGCGCCGGCCTCCAGGGAGACGACCGAGCCGAGCAGGCCGCGGGTGTAGTGGTGTGCGGGTGCGGTCAGCAGCGCGTCGGTCCCGCCGGTCTCGGCGATGCGGCCCGCGTACATCACCGCAACCCGGTGGGCCAGGTCACCGACCAGGGCCAGGTCGTGGGAGACGAGGACCATCGCGAAGCCCAGCTCCTTCTGGAGCCGCTCCAGCAGCTCGACCACCTGGGCCTGCACGGTCACGTCCAGGGCCGTGGTGGGCTCGTCCGCGATCAGCAGCCGGGGGTCGCGGGAGAGCGCCATGGCGATCAGGACGCGCTGGCGCTGGCCGCCGGACAGCTCGTGCGGGTAGCTGCGCAGGGTGCGCTCGGGGGAGAGGCCCACCAGCTCCAGCAGCTCGGAGGGCGTCTTCGTGCCGCCGCGCGAGGTGAGGCGGCCGAGCTGTTTGCCGACGAGCACCGAGGGGTTGAGGGAGGAGAGCGCGTCCTGGTAGACCATCGCGATCTGCGGGCCCATCAGCGTCCGCCGCTCGCGGGAGCCGAGCCGCAGCAGGTCCTTGCCCTGGTAGTGGATGCTGCCGCTGGTCTGCGCGTTGGGCGCCAGCAGGCCCATGACGGCCAGGCTGGTGATGCTCTTGCCGCATCCTGACTCGCCGACCAGGCCGAGCGTCTCCCCCTCGCGGACGGTGAAGGAGACGTCGTCGACGACGGCGACGTCGCCGTAGCGGTCGGGGAAGCGGATGGAGAGGTTGTGCACGGACAGCAGCGTGGGGGCGTCCTGGGGCACGGGCTTGAGCGCCGGCGGGTGTGCCCGCCGCCGCTCGGCGAGCCTGGCCAGCGCCTGCCCCACCACCGCGGCACCGGCCGCCTCGCGGTCGTAGGCGTCGGCCGTCCGCGCTTCCGCGGCCCGCGGGGCCGGGGCGGCGGTGTCCGAGCCGTGGGCGGGCGCGGCGGCGGCGTCGGTCATGCCCTCGGAGAGGATGTTGAGCGCCAGCACGGTCACCAGGACGCCGAGGCCGGGGAAGAAGGTCGCCCACCAGCCGCCGGCCAGCAGGATGTCGCGTCCGTAGGACAGCACGCTGCCCCAGCTGGGGTCGGGGTCCTGCACGCCGGCGCCGATGAAGGAGAGGCTGGCCTCGAAGATGATCGACTCGGCGACCATGACGGTGGCGAACACCATGACGGGCGCCGCGCAGTTGACGGCCACGTGCCGCAGCACGATGTGGCCCCGCCTGGCGCCGATGACCCGTTCGGCGGCGACGTAGTCCTCGCCGTACTGCTCCATGACGTTGGCGCGCACGACGCGGGCCAGCGAGGGGGTGTAGACGACGGCGATGGTCAGGATGATGACGGGGATGCTGGTGCCGAAGACGGCCACCAGGACGGCGGCGAGCGCGATCGGCGGGAAGGACATCACCACGTCGAGCACGCGCATCACGGACTCGTCGGCCCACTTGCGCGAGGTGGCGGCCAGCGAGCCCAGGACGCCGCCGGCCACCAGGGCGACGGCGGTCGCGCCCAGCCCGATGACCAGCGAGTAGCGGGCGCCGTGCAGGACCCGGGCGAAGACGTCGCGGCCCGCCCGGTCGGTGCCGAACAGGTGCTCGGAGCCGGGCGCCTGTACGGGCTGGTCCATGGCCAGCGGGTCCTGCGTCAGCAGCGGGGCCAGCACGGCGCCGAGCACGACGAGCAGCAGGACGCCCAGGCTGACGCGGGAGGAGAGCGGCAGGGAGCGGAAGCGGATACCCGGGCGGGACAGCTTCCTCACACGCGCACTGAACATCTCACACCGTCCTGATACGCGGGTTGACCAGCAGGTAGAGGAGGTCGACGAGAACGTTGACGACCAGGAAGGTCACGGCGATCGTCAGCACGGTGCCCTGCACCAGCGCCGTGTCGTTGCCGGTGACGCCCTCCAGGATGAGCTTGCCCATGCCGGGCAGGTCGAAGATCGCCTCGATGACGACGGCGCCGCTGAGCATGTAGCCGACCTTGATGCCCAGCACCGTCAGCGGGTTGACCAGCGCGTTGCGCAGCGCGGAGCGCAGCACCATGCCCTCGGGGAGTCCGTTGCCGCGCGCGGTGCGTACGTAGTCGCGCTCCAACTCCGCGACCAGGGAGGTGCGCACCAGGCGGGCCAGCGAGGCGGAGACGGCCAGCGCGATCGAGACCGCGGGCAGCGTCATGGTGTGCAGCCAGCCCGTGAACGAGTCGGCCGGGTTGGTGTAGCCGCCTGTCGGGAAGAGCGGCGTGTTGAGCGCGAACTGCTGGATGAGCAGCACGCCGAGCCAGAAGGAGGGGATGGCCACACCGGCCATCGAGACCACCCGCACGACCTGGTCGGGCCAGCGGTCGCGCCACACGGCGCCGATGACGCCGAACACCACGGCGAAGACCACCGCGAGGACGAGGCTGAAGAGCGTCAGCTGGAACGTCAGCGGGAAGGCCGTGGTGATCCGGTCCGCCACGGGCGTGCTCGGCGGCACCGTCGACCCCAGATCCAGGTGCAGCAGGTCCCCGAGGAAGCGGAAGTAGCGCACGAACAGCGGGTCGTTGAGCCCGTGCTCCTCGGCGAAGGCCTCGCGTGCCTGGGCGGAGGCGCCCTCACCGAGCGCGTTGTAGGCGGGGTCGGTGGGCGAGAACTGCATGACCACGAAGACCATCAGCGTGATGCCGAGGATCATCACAGGCAGCATCGCGATCCGGCGCGCAGCGAGCCGGAGGAAAGCAACCATCGTCGTGTCCCTAGCGGGTGGGAGGTCGGTGGGCGGTGGCCGGGCGGGCCGCGGCCCGGGAGAGGACCGGCGCGGTGTGCCGGCAGCCGCCGGGCCGTGCCGGAGGTGAGCGGCGGGGCCGGGCGGTGACCGGCGCGGTGCCGGGCGGTGACCCGCGCGGTTGCGGGCGGCGCGGCCGGTCAGGCGCGGGCGGTGTCGAGGAAGGAGAGCCCCGTGGTGGGCAGCGGTGCGAACCGCGTCAGCTTCTCCTCGTCCCAGGCGCTGGGAAGCCAGCGGTGCAGCAGCGGGTAGAGCGGCACGTGCTCGGCGACCAGGTCCTGGGCCCTGGCCCACAGCCGGTCGCGTTCCTTCTCGCTCTCGGCGCGCGCGGCGTCGTCGAGGTGGGAGGTGAGCTTCCGGTAGGCCGGGTCCTTGTCCCACTTGTAGCGGGTGGTGGGCCACAGGCCGTTGTAGAACCAGCGCATCAGCAGGTCGACGTCGTTGCCGAAGACCGAGGGATCGCCGGGGGCCAGCAGCGCCTGGTACCCGCCCTGGTCGACCTTGGCGTACTGGGCGGGTGACTGGGCGATGTCGAGCGAGGTGCGCACCCCCACGGCGTCCCAGCCTTCCTTGATCAGGGGAGCCGCGTCGTTGACCCAGGCGGTGTCGGTGACCAGCAGCTTCACCGAGAGCCCGGGGACGCCCGCCTCGTCGAGCAGCTTCCTGGCCCGGGCCGGGTCGTAGTCGTAGACCGCCTCGGCCCTGCGGTGGTCGGGGTGGTCGCGCTGGAGGTAGCCGACGGCCGCGTCCGCGCCGCCCAGCAGGGCGATCCGGATGAGCTTCTCGGTGTCGACGGCGTAGTGCAGCGCCTGCCGTACGCGCTTGTCGTCGAAGGGCTTGCGGGAGCAGTTGAACATCAGGAACAGCAGCCCGAAGGAGGGCACCGACTGCACGGTGCTGAAGCCCCTCATGCGCGAGATGTCCAGGTACGGTACGTCCTCGATGGCCTGGACCCGCCCCGACTCCAGGGCGCTGACCCGCGCGGAGGGGTCGGAGATCAGCCGCCAGACCATCTTCTTCGCGCGTGCGGGATGCTTGCCGTTGTACTTCTCCCACTTGGCGAACGTGATGCGGTCCTCGCGGACGGCCTTGACGAACCGGTAGGGGCCCGAGCCGACCGGATGGGCGTCGAACCGCTTGGAGTCCTTCTCCACGATCTTCTTCGGCACGATCCTGACCACGGATATCCGGGAGGGGAACAGCGCGAAGGGATGCTTCAGCGTGAACTCGACCGTGCGCGCGTCCACGGCCTCGACCTTGTCGAGGAAGGGGATGAACTGCGCCATCACGGAGGCGTTGTCGGGGTCCATGACGCGCTCGAAACTGAAGACGACGTCCTCGGTGGTCACCGCGGAACCGTCGTGCCAGGTGGCGCCGTCCCGGAGGGTGGCGCGGTAGGTCCTCTCGTCGAGCTTGTCCGGGAGCGCGGTGGCCAGCCCGGGGCGTGCCTCCAAGGTGGCCGGGTCGAGGTCGACGAGGCCCTCGAAGAGGTGCAGGTTGGCGGCGAATGGCGTGGCGCCGGAGGTGATCATCGGGTCGAAGCCGGTGGACAGGGTGTAGGAGATGCCGGCTTCGATCGTGTCGCGGCCGGCCTCCCGGCCCGCGAACACCGTCGAGTCGGGACCACCGCACGCCGACAGGCTCGCCGTGAAAGCGGTCGCGGCGCCGAGGGCACCGCTCATGCGGAGGAAGGTCCGTCGCTCGACGGCGGCGGTTTTCCGATCCGGCATAGTTCCTCCACACGAGGGGGTGGGGCAGGTGCACAGCAAACAGAAGAGGGGGCGTCAGACGTATGATGTCTGATGATGGCCCGGAAGCTAGCCCGGTAACGGAAGAAGGGTCAAGAGGGTGGGAGGTTACGAAATGAACGCGGGTCGCACCGGCCGGCAGTTGCTACGGCAGGAAGTAACCGAGGGGATCAAGCGCCATATCCTCCACAACCGGCTCAGGCCGGGCGATCCCCTGCCCACCGAGGCCACGCTGTGCGAGGAGTTGGGCGCCAGCAGGTCCAGCGTGCGGGAGGCCGTCAAGACCCTGCACGCGCTCGACATCGTGGAGGTGCGGCACGGCCACGGCACCTACGTCGGGCGGCTGAGCCTGTCGGCGCTGGTCGAGTCGCTGACCTTCCGCGGCATGCTCAGCGTCGACGACGACATGCAGGTGATGGCCGACCTGCTGGAGGCGCGCGAGCTGTTCGAGCGCGGCATGGTCGCGAAGTTCACCGGCGCCGCCGACCACGCCTACCTCGACACCCTGGACGGGCTCGTGCGCCGGATGCGCGAGAGCGGGGCCAAGGACGGCACCGGCTTCGTCGAGTCGGACCGCGCCTTCCACGCCCACCTCGTCGGGGCCTCGGGCAACGCGCTGATCGGCCAGCTGTCCATGGCGTTCTGGGACGTCTACACGGTCGTGGCGCCGTACCTGAACGTCGTCAGCGCCGAGGACGAGCAGGACACCATCGCCGCGCACCAGCGCATCGCCGACGCCGCCCGCGCGGGCGACCCGGAAGAGCTGGCCGCCGCGCTCGCCGACCACTACGCGCCGCTGCGCCGCAGGCTGGCCGACTCCCGCGCCGCACGGGCCGGCGGCGTTCCGCACGACGGGCGGGGGGTCGTCCCCGCGGGGTGAGCCGCGGTCCGCGCTCTTGACGCACCCGGGAGGCCTCTCTAGGGTCCCACAAACATGAGACGTCTGACGTCATCTCACCCGAGTGGAGCTGTCACGCGGGACGTCGGACAGAGAGGCCAGCCCCGCCGATGCCCTCCCCGGACCCCGCACGCCTGTCCGCCGTCCCGGCCCTGCGCGAGCCCGAAGACTTCGACGCCTTCTGGACCCGCACCCTGGAGGAAGCCGACAGCCACGCCCAGCCGCCCCGCTTCACCCCCGCGGACTGCGGACCCGCGCTCCTGGACACCTACGACGTCACCTTCACCGGATACGGCGGCGCCCCCGTCCGCGGCTGGCTGAGAATGCCGGCCGGAGCCGAGGAGCGCGCCGCCCGCACCGGGCGCGGGCTCGCCTGCGTCGTGGAGTTCCTCGGATACGGGCGCGGCAGAGGCCTGGAGCACGAGAACACCCTGTGGGCCTGCGACGGCTACGCCCACCTGCTCATGGACACCCGCGGCCAGGGCTGGTCGGCGGCCGTCGGCGACACCCCTGACCCGGTGCCCGCACCCCACGGGGCCGTCCCCGGCTTCCTCACCCGCGGCCTCGAGAGCCCTGAGGACCACTACTACCGGCGGCTGTTCACCGACGCCGTCCGCTGCGTCGCCACCGCGCGCGCCCACCCCGCCGTCGACCCGGCCCGCATCGCCGTCACCGGCGTCAGCCAGGGCGGCGGCATCGCCCTGGCTGTCTCCGGACTCGTACCGGGGCTCGCCGCCGTCATGCCGGACGTGCCGTTCCTCAGCGACATACCGCGCGGCGTCGCCGAAGCCGAACAGCCGCCCTACACCGAGATCGCCGCGTACCTGAGCCTCTACCCGGACCGCACCGAGACGGCCTTCGCCACCCTCGCCTACCTGGACGCCGCCGTGCACGCCTCCCGCGCGAGCGCCCCGTCCCTCTTCTCCGTCGCCCTGCGCGACGGCATCTGCCCGCCGGCTGCCTGCCGTACCGCCTTCGACCGCTACGCGGGGCCGAAGGAGCTCCGCGAGTACCCCTTCAACGGGCACGAGGGCGGCGGGCCCCACCACCAGCGCGCACAGCGCGCCTGGCTGCGCACGATCCTGTCCTGACCGGCCGCCCCGCGGCCGATCCACCCCCACACGAGAGGACCCCCGCATGCGCACATCCGCCAGAGCTCTCGCGGCGCTCACCGTCCTGGCAGCCGCCGGAACCGCCCTCGCCGTCCCCGCCACCGCCACCGCGGCGCCCGCAGGACTCAACGCCAGGGCCGCCATGAACTGCTCGACCGGACAGCTGCAACTCATCCTGGAGAACCAGTCGGGCTCCGAGCAGACCTTCACCGTCGAGGGACCCGACGGCGGGGCAAGCTACACCCGCACCGTCGCCGCCGACTCCAGCACCCAACTGGAGTGGAAGCGCGCGGACGGCACCGCCTACCACCTGGTCACCACCGCGCCGGGCGGCTTCCAGCGCACCCAGCAGGGCACCGTCGGCTGCGGCCTGGAGTCCGGCACCCCGCAGCTCAACACCACCAAGCTGTTCGGCACCGACACCACCTTCCACGGGCTGCTCGGCGACGACGGCAAGGAGTACGACGGCAAGGCCAAGTCCGTGCGCATCCCCGCCCTGGCCACGGCCAACGACGGCACGATCCTCGCCGCCACCGACGCGCGCGTCGAAGGCAGCGGCGACCTGCCCGGCAACATCCAGGTGGGGCTGCGGCGCAGCACCGACAACGGGGCGAGTTGGGACGACGCCCGCATCATCGCGCACGCCGACAAGACCGACACCGGCACCGGCGACGCCAGCTTCCTCGTCGACCGGGAGAGCGGCAGGGTCTTCCTCTTCTACAACTTCGCCCGCCCTGGCACGAACTTCTTCCAGGACGGGCCCGACGGCGGCCAGCACCTCACCTACATCTCCAGCGACGACAACGGCAAGACCTGGAGCGACCCGGTCGACGTCCACTCCCAGATCAGGCAGTCCGGATGGAAGAACCAGTTCGCCTCCTCAGGGCACGGCATCCAGACCTCCGAAGGGCGGCTGATCCAGCCCGTCGTCTACCGCGACGACGCGGGGACCCACACCGGCAACATCCTCAGCGATGACCACGGCAAGACCTGGCGCTTCGGCGCCACGGCCGGCTCCGACGTCAACGAGAGCAAGGCCATCCAGCGCGGCAGCGGCGCCCTCGTCCAGAACATGCGGCACAACAGCGAGAAGGCCCGCTACTACGCCTCCTCGCCCGACGGCGAGAGCGCCTTCGGCGCCATGACCCGCGCCGACGAGCTGCCCGACCCGGGCAACAACGGCGACGAGATCTCCTACCTGCGGCCCCAGGCCGGCACGCCCGGGCTGACGAAGACGGCGCTGTTCAGCAACACCGCCACCACGAGCGCGCGCGACGAGCTGACCGTCCGTCTCAGCGAGGACGACGGCGCCTCCTGGGACAACCGCGCCGTGATCAAGTCCGGCGCAGCGGGCTACTCCACCATGGCGGTACTCGGCGACGGCACCGTCGGCAACCTCTACGAGGTCGGCAATGACGGCGGCGTCTACTTCTCCCGCCTCTCGCTGGACTACCTCACGAAGTGACGTCCCCCGGTCCGCGGGCCGCGCCCCCGGCTCTCCCGCGCCCCGGCGGACCCCCGCATGACACAGCGCCGGGCCCCCACGCGGGGGGCCCGGCGCTGCGCCGTGTGACGCGGGATGTCAGAAGCGACGCGTGATCAGCGCGCGCTTGACCTCCTGGATGGCCTTGGTGACCTCGATGCCGCGCGGGCACGCGTCGGTGCAGTTGAAGGTGGTGCGGCAGCGCCACACCCCGTCCTTGTCGTTGAGGATCTCCAGCCGCTGCTCACCGGCCTCGTCGCGCGAGTCGAAGATGAACCGGTGGGCGTTGACGATGGCCGCGGGGCCGAAGTACTGGCCGTCGTTCCAAAAGACCGGGCAGGACGACGTGCACGCCGCGCACAGGATGCACTTGGTGGTGTCGTCGAACCGCTCCCGGTCCTCGGCGGACTGGTACCGCTCGCGGGTCGGCTCGTTCCCGTTGGTGATCAGGAACGGCATGACGTCCCGGTACGCCTGGAAGAACGGGTCCATGTCGACCACCAGGTCCTTGAGGACCGTGAGGCCCTTGATCGCCTCGACGGTGATCGGCTTGTCCGGACCGATGTCCTTGATCAGCGTCTTGCAGGCGAGCCGGTTGCGCCCGTTGATCCGCATGGCGTCCGAACCGCAGATGCCGTGCGCGCAGGAGCGGCGGAACGTCAGCGTCCCGTCGATCTCCCACTTGATCTTGTGCAGCGCGTCCAGGACGCGCTCCTTCGGGTCGATCTCCAGCGTGAAGTCCTGCCACTGCGACGCGTCGGAGACCTCCGGGTTGAACCGGCGGATCCGCAGCGTCACGGTGATCAGGTGCGAGGCGCTGTTCTCGGCCGAGTCGACAGGCCCGGCGGAGTCGTTCTTCTCTAGTGTCGCTGTGCCCATCAGTACTTACGCTCCATCGGCTGGTAGCGGGTCTGCACGACCGGCTTGTAGTCCAGCCGGATCGACTCGGTGCCGTCGTCGCCCACCTCGCGGTACGCCATGGTGTGCCGCATGAAGTTGACGTCGTCGCGGTTGGGGAAGTCCTCGCGGTAGTGACCGCCGCGCGACTCCTTGCGGGCGAGCGCGGAGACCGCCGTCACCTCGGCCAGGTCCAGCAGGTTGCCCAGCTCGATGGCCTCCAGCAGGTCGGTGTTGAACCGCTTGCCCTTGTCCTGGACGCTGATGTCGCGGAAGCGCTCGCGCAGGGAGCCGATCTCCTCGACGGCCTCCTTCAGCGTCTGCTCCGTACGGAAGACCATGACGTTCTTGTCCATGGTCTCCTGCAGCGCCCTGCGGATCTCGACCACGCGCTCGCTGCCGGTGGCGTCGCGCAGGTTCTCGATCTCGTCGAGCACGAACTTCGCCGGCTCCTCCGGCAGCTCGACGTGGCGCGCCGTCGCGCTGTACTCGGCGGCGGCGATGCCCGCCCTGCGGCCGAAGACGTTGATGTCCAGCAGCGAGTTGGTGCCCAGCCGGTTGGCGCCGTGCACGGACACGCAGGCCACCTCGCCGGCCGCGTACAGGCCCGGGATCGGCGTGGTGTTGTCGGACAGCACCTCGCCCTGCACGTTGGTGGGGATACCGCCCATCGCGTAGTGCGCGGTCGGCTGGATCGGCACCGGGTCGGTGTACGGCTCGATGCCCAGGTACGTGCGCGCGAACTCGGTGATGTCCGGCAGCTTGGCGTCCAGCTGCTCCGGCGGCAGGTGGGTGAGGTCCAGGTAGACGTGGTCCTTGTCGGCGCCGCAGCCGCGGCCCTCGCGGATCTCGGTGTAGATCGCGCGGGAGACGACGTCACGCGAGGCCAGGTCCTTCATGACGGGCGCGTACTTCTCCATGAAGCGCTCGCCGTCCTTGTTGCGCAGGATGCCGCCCTCACCGCGGGCGCCCTCCGTGAGCAGAATGCCCATCTTCCAGATGCCGGTCGGGTGGAACTGGAAGAACTCCATGTCCTCCAGCGGCAGCCCGCGCCGGAACGCGGCGGCCTGCCCGTCGCCGGTCAGGGTGTGCGCGTTGGAGGTCACCTTGAAGAACTTGCCGTTGCCGCCGGAGGCGAAGACGACGGCCTTGGCCTGGAAGACGTGCACGTCGCCCGTGGCCAGCTCGTAGGCCACGACACCGGCGGTCTTCCTGACGCCCTCGTCCTCGTTCATCAGCAGGTCCAGGACGTAGAACTCGTTGAAGAACTCCACGCCCTCCTTGACGCAGTTCTGGTACAGCGTCTGGAGGATCATGTGGCCCGTGCGGTCCGCGGCGTAGCAGGAGCGGCGCACCGGGGCCTCGCCGTGGTTGCGGGAGTGCCCGCCGAACCGCCGCTGGTCGATGGTGCCGTTCGGCGTGCGGTTGAAGGGCAGCCCCATCTTCTCCAGGTCGAGGACGGAGTCGATGGCCTCCTTCGCCAGGATCTCGGCGGCGTCCTGGTCGACCAGGTAGTCACCGCCCTTGATCGTGTCGAAGGTGTGCCACTCCCAGTTGTCCTCCTCGACGTTGGCGAGGGCCGCGGCCATGCCGCCCTGGGCCGCGCCGGTGTGGGAGCGGGTCGGGTACAGCTTCGTCAGCACGGCGGTGCGGCTGCGCTTGGTGGACTCGATGGCCGCACGCATGCCCGCGCCGCCCGCGCCGACGATGACGGTGTCGTACTTGTGGATCTTTACGTTGTTCACGGTGCTCATCGGGAAAACCTCAGCCTTCAGCCCCGGTACGTCAGCGGATGTTCGGGTCGAAGGTGAAGATCACCAGCGTGCCCAGCAGGACGGTGAAGACGGTGGCCACGTACAGCAGCATCTTCAGCCAGAAGCGGGTGGTGTCGCGCTCGGCGTAGTCGTTGATCACCGTGCGCAGCCCGTTGGCGCCGTGCAGCATGGCCAGCCACAGCATCGCCAGGTCCCACACCTGCCAGAACGGCGAGGCCCAGCGGCCCGCCACGAAGGCGAACCCGATCTTGGACACGCCGCCGTCCAGCACCAGCTGGATCAGCAGGTGGCCCAGGACGAGCACCACCAAAACGATGCCGGACAGGCGCATGAACAGCCACGTCTGCATCTCGAAGTTGCCGCGCGAGGCCTTCGGCGTCTTCGCCGTCCGCTTGCGCGGCGGCTCGATGACGGGCGCGGGGTGGTCCACGTCGAACAGTGCCACGTCGTCGGTGGGGCCGCCGGCCCCCTCTGCGTTCTTGGCGTTCTTGGCGTTCTTGGCGGCTTCGGTCGTCTCGGTCGTCGACATCACGCATCAGCTCCCGAACAGCGTGCGCAGCGTGTGCTGCAGCACCGGGTAGAAGGCACCGGCCATGAGGACGATCCACACGCCCATCACGGTCCACAGCATCTGCTTTTGGTACCTCGCGCCCTTGGACCAGAAATCCACCGCGATGACCCGCAGGCCGTTCAGCGCGTGGAAGAGGATGGCGGCCACCAGGCCGTACTCCATCACATTGACCAGGGGCGTCTTGTAAATGGCGATCGTGTCGTCGTACGCCTCGGGCGAGACGCGGACGAGCGCGGTGTCGAGGACGTGCACGAACAGGAAGAAGAAGATGAGGACGCCGGTGACTCGGTGAGCCACCCAGGACCACATTCCTTCCCGGCCGCGGTACAGCGTTCCAGCCGGCACGGAAATACCCTCCGGGAGCGGACATTGGGGCCTGCCGGCTTTGGGAGGTCGGGCGGGCCCGGCCGGGTACGGTCCACCGGCCTCAGTCATCGTAGCGACGCGCTGTCGGCACCTTCGCCCAGGGGTGTGCAGGTGTGATCAATCAGGCACGGACGGCCTAGGGCCTCTCGTTTGGATCTTGCTGGGCTCGCGGGCCCCGGCACGCACTCTCGCGGCGTTGTCGTCAGTCACCGCTGCTCCGCAGGGACTCCCTCCTCCGCCTTGCGAGAGCACGCACCGGACCCCGCTCCCTGATCCAGCCAGATCCAACCGAAAGACCCTAGCCGCGATGTGAGCGACGCCACTCCCGCGCGGTGCTGCCGCCGGTCGCCAGCCGGCCCAGCCTGCCCCGGGCCAGCCGCCGCAGCTCCTCGGCGGTGACCGCCCACTCCTCGTCGGCGTCGTTGTCCAGTCGCGTCCTGATCCCCGCCAGCACGTGATCCAGCCGCTCCTCCACCGCGAAGCCGTCCACGCAGAAGAGGAAGGCGTGCCCGAACTTCTCCTCGTACGCGCCGTGCGCCGCCCGCAGCGCGGTGTGCGCGGCGAGCACGCCCACCTGCGGCTCGCCCTCCAGCGGGTGGGCGCCCGGCTCCCCGGCCAGCGCCTCGCGCAGGTCGGCGGGCGTCAGGTCGTAGCTGGCCTCGTCGGCCGCGGCCAACAGGGCCTCCACGTCGGGGTAGGGGCGGTGCTCGGCCAGCCGCCGCGCCCAGCGGCGGCTGCCGCAGCAGTCCAGGAGCAGGGACTCGGCAGGACCGGCGGCCGCCAGGTTGAGCCGATCCAGTGGGGTGTGGCGCCGCGCCCTCTCCGGCGTCCTGCGCTGCGTTTGGTCCTGCGAATGCTGCGGTTGTCCGTGCGTCGTCTGCCCGTGCGTCCTGCACTGCGTCTGCGAGGGCGTGGGATGGGTCATACGCTCCGTGCGGTCCAAAGGGTGCGGTTCGAAGGTCCCGAGGGCGGCGGTCCGGTTCCGTCACGGTAGCCGTGCGGAGGAATCCGCGGCCGTCCCGCCTGTGTTTTTCACCCGGAAGGGAACGCGTGGGAACGCATACCTGACGGGGGAGCGCCGGAAAGGGGAAATACCGTATTCGTATGGGACGAAACTGGCGAAACAAGTCCGGCCGGTCAACCGCCGGCACCTCCGGCATGGCGGCCGGCCCCTCCGGCACCGCGCTGGCGGTGGCGCTCGCCGTCGGCCTGCTCGGCCTGACCGGCTGCGGAGGAGGAGAGGACGGCGGCGACGGCGGCGAGGGCTCGCCCTCCGCCTCGCACGCGGACGGCGGATCCCAGCCGCCGGCCCCCAAGGGCCCGGACCGGGTGGGCGCCGCGCCCTCCGTCGTCCCCTCCGTGCGCGACTGGAAGGCCGTGCGCGGGCCCGGCTGGGAACGTACCAAGTACACCCGCGTCGTCACCGACAGCGGCTCCCTCAAGGACGAGGCGAAGCTGCTCGCGGACGAACTGAAGGTGGACGTCGCCTCAGGACCCGCCCGGACGGGCGACATCGAACTCAAGCGCGACAAGAAGACCAAGGGCGGACGCGAGGGGTACGAGCTCACCAGCCGCGACGGCAAGGTCACCATCGCCTCGGCCGGCGACGCCGGCGTCTTCTACGGCACCCGCACCCTGCTGCAGACCTACCGGGCCCAGCACCGCTTCGCCGAGGGCACCGTCCGCGACACCCCGGACCGCCCGCAGCGCGGCTTCTCCCTCGACATCGCGCGCAAGTACTTCAGCGCCGACTGGATCAAGGAACGCATCCGCGAGATGGGCGACCTGAAGCTCAACCAGCTCCAGCTGCACCTCTCCGACGACCAGGCCTTCCGCATCGAGAGCGACACCCACCCCGAGATCGTCTCCGACCCCCACCTGACCAAGGACCAGGTCCGCGACATCGTCAAGCTCGCCGAGTCCCGCCACATCACCGTCGTCCCCGAGATCGACTCGCCAGGCCACCTCGGCGCCGTCATCGACGCCCACCCCGACCTCCAGCTGCGCGGCGCCGGCGGCCAGAGCCCGCGCGGCGCCATCGACATCGCCAACCCGAAGGCGGCCGGGATCGTCGACGATCTGCTCGGCGAGTTCGCCGACCTCTTCCCCGGCAAGTACGCGCACGCGGGCGGCGACGAGTACCAGGCGCTGATGTCGCAGAACCCGGAGGAGACCTACCCCGGGCTCGCCAAGGAGGCCAAGGACAAGTTCGGCAGGAAGGCCAAGATCCAGGACCTGGCCACCGACTGGCTCAACGACCGCGCCGCCACCCTGCGCAAGCACCACAAGATGCCGCAGGTCTGGAACGACGGCATGCACCGCGGCGGCGTCGTCAAACCCTCCAAGCCCCGCCAGGTCGCCTACTGGACAGGGCGGGAGGACGGCGAGCGGGAACCCGAGGAGTACCTGAAGGAAGGCTGGCAGGTGGTCAACATGAACGACGAGTACCTCTACTACGTCATCGGCCAGCCCAACAACTTCACCTACCCCACGGGCGAACGCATCTACGAGCGCTGGACCCCCGCCGTGGTCCGCGGCACCGAACCCGTGCCCGACAAGTACGCCGGAGCGGACGACATCGTCGGCGGCCGGTTCGCCGTGTGGGGCGACCTCGCCGACGCGCAGACCACCGCACAGGTCGCCGACGGCATCCGGCTGCCGCTCGCCGCCACGGCGCAGAAACTGTGGGACCCGCAGAAGCCGGAGCGGTCCTGGAGCCAGTTCGTGAAGCTCGTGGACAGGGTGGACTGAGCGGCACGCTCCGCGCGGGCCGCGGGCCGCGGGCCGCGGGCCGCGGGCCGCGGGCCGGAACAGCGAGGCGGCACGCGCGGGCCGGCACACAGCGAAGGCGACCGGGGTCGCCACCCCCCACAGGAGAGACCCCGGCCGCCGTCGGACACGGGCTCACTACGCCAGCGGCTCGCCCGTACTCCCCTCAGCGTCATGGCCCCGCAATGTGTTACGCCGTCATGTCGGGGCCGTGGCACAGGGCTCCGAACTCGACACGCTGACGCCCGGCGACCGTCTCCTCACGCACCGCGCACCCCCGGCCCCGCCCCTCCCTCCGGCATGGACGAGCGTGCACACTTGGCCTTAGCGTGCTCCACGCGCCGCGCCGGGAGGACCGACCCCGGCAGCCCGGACGCGGACCACCGCAGGCGGCGGTACGTGACCCCGGACGACGGCGCAGAGCACTGAGACCTTCGCGGAGTGGGGCGAGACACGAGCGTGCAGGGGGACGACGCGGAGCTGACCGCTGCGGTACGCGCGGCGCAGGAAGGCGACGAGGCCGCCTTCCGCACCGTCTACCGAGCCGTGCACCCGCGCCTTCTCGGCTACGTCCGCACCCTCGTACCCGACGCGGACGCCGAGGACGTCGCCTCCGAGGCGTGGCTCCAGATAGCCCGCGACCTCCCGCGGTTCGCGGGAGACGCCGACCGCTTCCGCGGCTGGGCCGCCCGCATCGCCCGCAACCGGGCACTCGACCACCTGCGGATGCGCGGCCGCAGGCCCGCCGTCGGCGGCGACGAGAGCGAACTGGCCGGACTGCCGGCCGGCGCCGACACCGCGGCCGAGGCCCTGGAGGCGCTCGGCACCAGCAGCACCATGGCGCTCATATCCCAACTCCCGCGCGACCAGGCGGAGGCCGTGGTGCTGCGCGTGGTGGTCGGGCTGGACGCCAAGAGCACCGCGCAGGTGCTCGGCAAACGCTCCGGCGCGGTGCGCACCGCCGCGCACCGCGGGTTGCGCAGACTCGCCGAACTGCTCGAAGACCACGCGCGCGAGGTGCCCGAGAGCACCACGGAGGGCACCGGGGGCGGTACCGACGCCCTCGACGGCGGCTCCGTGCAAGGCCCCGTCGGCGACTCCGGCGGGCGCGGTCCTGGGCCCAGGCCAGGCGGCGGAGCCGCGAAGGGAAGGGCCCGCGGCATGGCCCGCGGTGTGACGCATAAAGCCACACGAACGCTGAGGGAAACGTGATGGCGGACGACCGGTACAGCTGGCTGGACGAAGAGACCGCGGAGCGTTTGCTGCGCGGTCTGCCGGTCGACCCTCCGGGCGGCGGGGGAAGCGACGCGGGTTCCGCTTCGCGGCCCCGGGCCGGCGCCGCGCGGGCCGCGGACACCACGGGAGGCTCCCGCCCGCCGTCTCCTTCCCCCTCTTCTTCCCGCTCCTCTTCCCGTTCCCGTTCCCGTTCCCGTCCCGCCTCGGGTCCTGGCTCCCGCCCCGGCGGCGCCGGTCCCGACGCGCCCGGACGGGGCGGCGGCGGCCGTTACGGCGTGCCGTCCGAGGAGTGGTTCGAGGAGGCCGACCGGCGCACGGCCGCCCGGCTGGCCGCCGCGCTGGACGACCTGGCCGCCGCCCACACCGCACCCTGGCCCCCCGCGTCCGCGAGCGACGCGGCACCCGGGGCCGCACCCGTCGAGCTGCCCGGCGAGGCCGCCGCCCTGGAGGCGTTCCGTGCCGCCCGCCTCGGCGGCCCGCGCGCGGGCTCGGCCGGCCCCGCGGCGGCCCGCGCCGGAAGCGCCGCCGACCTCGGGCTGACCTCGGGCGCCACCGGGGAGAGACCCGGCCAGGACGGCGCCGGCACCGGACGGGAACGCGGCCGCAGCCGCACCCGGTACCTGCTGACGGGCAGACCCCTGCGCGCCGGATTCGCCGTCGCCGTCGCCGGATGCGCGCTCGGCGGCGTCGCGGTCGCGGCCGGCACGGGCGTCTTGCCGACACCGTTCACCGGCGGCGGCACCCCCGCCGCCACCGTCTCCCCGGCCGCCACCCCCACGGGAGAGGACCCCGAGGCGAGCAGCCCGGGCGACGACGAGGACGCGGAAGGCCGCGACACCGCGGGCGACGAACGCCGCACCCCCCGGGAGACCGACAGCGGCGGCCCGTCGCACGACGACGGCGGCCACGGGGACGGCAAGCACCCCGGCGACCCCCGCGACCTGGCCAACTCGGGCGGCGGAGGCAAGCACGACAAGGACGGCGGCGGCCACAAGGACAACAAGCCCGGCAAGAAACCCGGCAAGGGGCTGGGCGACTCCGACGACCGCAAGGAAGCCATCGCCGTGGCCCTGTGCAAGGCGTACACGGCCAACAAGCTCGAAGCGGACGACCGCAAGAAGCTGGAGCGCGCGGCGGGCGGCCGCGCCGTGGTGCGCAAGTTCTGCATCCAGTACGGCCACTCGGGCGGCAGCACGCCGGGAGGCGGTGACGGCGGCGGCCAGGGCGGCACCCCGGGCGGCCCCGGCGACGGCGACGACGGCTCGGACGGGTCCGAGGGCTCCGACGGCTCGGACGGGTCGACGGGAGGCGGAAGCCACCCCTCGGTACCGGGTGACGACACCGGCGACACGGACACCGGCGGTGTCGGCGGCACGGGCGGCGGCGACACGCCCTCCGCACCCGCCGACCCCGGCGAGGGCTCGGCCGGTGGCGTCAACAGCACCGTGACAGGCGCCACATCCGGCCCCTGACCAACCGGTGTGACACTTTCGCGCGGACCGGCGCTGAAGAGAGTGAGCCGACTGGTCATCGGCGGCGCGGAAAGCCCGAGGTTCCCCCCGTACCTCAGGGTTCGCGCGATGGCGCGGGCGGGACACGTTCCCCCGGTCCCGCCCGCGCCCCTCGGCTTTTGCCTCCGCCCTGCTCCGGCCGGGGGTCCGGGGGTTGCCCCCGGATGATGCTGTCCCCGGTCCCGCCCGCGCCCCTCGGCTTTTGTGTTTCGCGTGCCTCACGTCACTTGTAGACGACCACCTTGTCGCCCGGGCGGATCTGGTTGAAGACCTTGGCGATCGCCTTCTTGTCGCGGACGTTGACGCAGCCGTGGGAGGCTCCGGCGTAGCCGCGGGCGGCGAAGTCGGAGGAGTAGTGGACGGCCTGGCCGCGGCTGAAGAACATCGCGTAGGGCATGGGCGTGTGGTAGAGGGTCGAGACGTGGTGGCGGCTCTTGAAGTCGACCTTGAACTGCCCCTCGCGGGTCGGCGTGTAATCGGATCCGAAGCGCACGTCCATCGCCGTACGCACCGTGCCGTCGACCATCCACGCGGCTGTCCGGCTGCTCTTGCTGATGCACAGTGCCCGCCCCGTCTTGCAGCGCGGGTCGGGCGCGGCCGGCGGGCGGGAGGTGGTGGGGTGGAGTTCGGTGCGGGTGGGCTGGTGGGTGCGGGCGCGCAGTGCGGTGAGCACCGGGTCGGTGACCTTGCCGGTGCGGGGCATGCCGCGCTGTTTCTGGAAGGCGGTGACCGAGCCGGCGGTCACGGAACCGTAGTAGCCGGTCGGGTTGCGGTCGAAGAGGCCCAGTTGACGCAGTCTGGCCTGGAGTTCGCGGACGTTCTCGCCGCGGGAGCCCGGTGCCATCCGTATGGCGCTCTGCGCCGCGGGCCGGGCGGGGGGCGCGGGCTTCGGGGCCCGGGTGGTCGGTGGGGATGCCTTCTTCGTCGCGGGTTTCGTCGCGGGTTTCGACGGCGGCTCGGCGGGCGCCTGTTGCGGCGCCTTGGAGACGCGGATCAGCGGCTCCTGCGCGCCGGTGCCTTTCGTCTGGCAGCCGGCGACGGCCCCCGCGGCCAGCATGACGGCGGCGGCCGCGGTGAGGCGGCGGTACGCCGGTGCTCCCCTCCGGTGCATCCCCAACCCCCCGGGCGGTTCGACGGATGTACGGACCATCACTGCCCAGTACGCCGTCCTCGTGAACCTGTGGAGGTCTTCGGGTGTGCCCGGAGTCTCGGCACCCGGTTGGTTACTGACGGGTTTCGAACTGGGTGCCGATCGGGGACAGTAGCCGCGAGGACGAACGACGAGCAGCGTGCGAGGTGTCCATGGCGACCGGTACCGGGGCGGGGCCCGCCGAGCAGCCGCGGGCGGGCGGTCACGGCCCGGGCCCTGTCCGCCTGCCGGGCCTGGCGGCGGCCGTGACCGCGCTGGCGGACGGCCAGGTGACCGCGCGGGAGCTGACCGAGCGGGCGCTGCGCGGCATCGAGGCGACGCAGCCCACGCTGAACGCGTTCCGCAGGGTCCGCGCCGAGGCGGCACTGGCCGAGGCGGACGCGGCCGACGCGGCGCTGTCCCGGGGCGAGCGGCGGCCCCTGCTCGGGGTGCCGCTGGCCGTCAAGGACGACACCGACGTGTGCGGGGAGCCCACCGCGTTCGGTTGCCGTGGCGACTTCCCCCGCAAGAGCGCGGACGCGGAGGTCGTGCGCAGGCTGCGGGCCGCAGGAGCGGTCGTCGTCGGCAAGACCAACAGCCCCGAGCTGGGGCAGTGGCCGTTCACCGAGGGGCCCGCCTTCGGCGACACCCGCAACCCGTGGAACCACGACCACACCCCGGGCGGCTCCTCCGGTGGCGCGGCGGCCGCGGTCGCGGCCGGCCTGGTGCCCGCGGCGCTGGGCTCGGACGGCGCAGGATCGGTCCGTATCCCGGCGGCGTGGACGCACCTGGTCGGCGTCAAACCCCAGCGGGGCCGCATCTCCACCTGGCCGGACCCGGAGTCGTTCAACGGCATCACCGTCTTCGGACCGCTCGCGCGCACCGTCGAGGACGCGGCGCTGCTGCTCGACGCCGCGAGCGGCAACCACCCGGGCGACCTGCACAGGCCGCCGCCCGTCGAGGCGCGGGCCGCCGTCACCCGCGATCCGGGACGGCTGCGGATCGCACTGTCCACCCGCTGGGCGTTCACGGCCACCCCCAAGCGGCTTGACCCGCGCGTGGAGGCGGCCGTGCGGGCGCTGGCCGAGCGGCTGGCCGCCCTCGGGCACCAGGTCGAGGAGGCGGATCCGACCTACGGGCCGATCGGGCTGACGTTCGTGCCCCGGGCGACGGCGGGCGTCCGCGCCTGGGCCGGGCGCGCCCCCGATGCCGCACTGCTCGATCCGCGTACCCGGGGCGCCGCCCGTACCGGACGGCTGCTGGGCGGCCCCGTCCTGCGTGCCGCGCGCGCCGCCGAGGGGCCGCTGCGCCGCCACGTGGGCCGCGTCTTCCACCGCTACGACGTGGTGCTGGCCCCGACGACGGCCACGCCGCCGCCCCGTGTCGGCGATCTGGCGCGGCTGAGCGGCTGGCAGACCGACCGCCGGATGATCGCGCACTGCCCCTACGCGTGGCCGTGGAACGTGCTGGGCTGGCCCGGCGTCAACGTGCCCGCCGCCGTCACCGGCGATATGCGGCTGCCAGTGGGCGCCCAACTCCTCGGCCCTGCGGACAGCGAACCCCTGCTGCTCTCCCTCGCCGCCCAACTGGAGGCCGACCAGCGGTGGCACGAGCGGTGGCCGCCGACGGTGTGACTCCGGCGGTGTGCGGGCGGGTGGGTCCGCACGCCTGTCAGCCGGACAGTGCCGCGAGGTAGGAGGTGACCTCCTGCGCGTCCTCGGTGATCAGCGCGAGGTAGCCGTCGGGGCGGACCAGGTGGAGCGCGCCTGCGGCGTAGGGCGGCGTGGCGGGGAGCGGATGCGTACGCACGTACGGTGGCAGGCCGGCCGGGGGAGTGGCGTCGCCGATCGCCAGGAGGGTCAGGTGCGGGCCGCGTAGCAGGTCGAAGACGCGCAGCGGGCTGCCGTCGGGCGCGGTGGCGGGGGCGTCCGGGGCGCGGTCGCCCGGTGCCGGCGTGCCCGTGTGGGGCGCCGTCGAGTGGGGTGTCGCGTCGGGCGCGGTCGGGTGGCGGGTCAGCGGGCTGTCGGGGTAGGCGAGGTCCAGTTGGTGGGTCTCGGCGCCGCGCTTGGCTGCACGGCGGTGGAGCCGGGTCGAGAGCCCGAGGACCGCGGCGGCCAGCGGCGCGCGTTCGGCCTCGTAGCTGTCCAGCAGTGCCACGTCGGCGTGCCCGTGCAGCACCAGGCCCAGTTTCCAGCCGAGGTTGTAGGCGTCCTGCACGCCGGTGTTGAGGCCCTGGCCGCCCGCGGGGGAGTGGATGTGCGCCGCGTCGCCTGCCAGGAAGACCCGCCCCGAGCGGAAGCGGTCGGCGAGGGCGGCGTTGACCCGGAACTCGGACGCGTACACGACCTCCTTCAGCTGTTCCGGCGCCAGGTCGGTGCGGGCTGCGAGGAGTTCGCGCAGGAGCGCTTCCCGTGTGGCTCCCGGGGCGCCGTCCAGGGTGGCGTGCTGGGCGACGAGTTGAAAGGTGTCGTCTCCGGGCATCGGGCACAGGGCGAGCGCGCCGTGTGCCCCGTGTGCGCTGTCGCGCCAGATGTGCCAGTAGCGCTGGTCGAGCCCGGCGAGCCGGACGTCCGCGACCACGCTCGGCTCGGCCTCCACCGTCTCGCCCGTCATGCCGATGCCCAGCGTGGTCCTCACCGTGCCCCGGGCGCCGTCGCAGCCGACGGCGTACGCGGCACGCACGGTGCGCACGGTGTCTCCGGTGGCGAGTTGGGCGGTGACGCCGTCCGCGTCCTGTTCCAGGCCGGTGAGCGCGGTGCCGAACTCCACCTCGCCGCCCAGCGCGCGCAGCCGTGCGAGCAGCAGTTCCTGGGTGCGCCACTGGGGCAGCATCCACACCTCGGCGTAGGGGGCGTCGGGACGGGGTGCGGCCCGCTCGATCATGTCCCACTCGACGGGCGGCTCCCCGGCGCGGTGCACCAGCATCCGGGGGTAGGGACCGCCCGCTGCCCGTACGGCGTCGACGATGCCGAGGTCGTCGAAGACCTCCATGGTGCGCGGCTGCAGCCCCTTGCCGCGGGCGCCGGGGAAGAGGCCGTCCCCGCGTTCGACGACGGTCACCGCGACGCCGCGGCGGCGCAGGTCGCAGGCGAGCGTGAGGCCGGTGGGGCCCGCGCCGGCGACGAGGACGCGGCCGTCCCCGTCCTTAACACTGTTAAGTGGAGTCATGACCGGAGCCTGCGCTTAACGCCGTTAAAATGTCAAGCGTGTCCGAGAGGAAAGACCAGGGAAGCCGCCGCCCGGCACGGAAGAAGGCGAGCCCCCCGCGACTGGACCGCACGCAGGTTGCCGAGACCGGACTGCGGATGCTCAACGAGACCGGTCTTGAAGGGCTCAGCCTGCGCAGGATCGCCAAGGAACTGGACGTCCAGGCCCCCGCGCTCTACTGGCACTTCGACAGCAAGCAGGCTCTGCTGGACGAGATGGCCACCCTGATGACGCGCGAGATGCGCCACCTCGAGTACCGGGTGGCACAGGACGCCGGCTGGGACGAGTGGTTCGCCGAGAGCCTGCGCGTCCTGCGCCGGGCACTGCTGCGCTACCGCGACGGCGCCAAGGTCTTCAGCGGCACCCGCATGACCACCACCGAACACGGCGCGGGCCAGGAGCTCTACCTGCGCATGATGACGCAGGCGGGCTTCACCGTGAACGCCGCGGCCCGCGCCTTCTTCACCGCCTTCAGCTACACGATCGGCTTCGTCATCGAGGAACAGGCCGTCCAGCCGCTCCCCGGCGAACGCGCCGAGGGCTACGATCCCGCGGAGCGCGCGGAACGCATGGCGGCCTTTCCCCTGGCGGCGCAGATCAGCGCCGACCTGTTCACCGACTATGACGCCCGCTTCGACGAGGGTCTGCGGGCGGTGATCGAAGGCCTGCGGGCCACGGTGCTGGGCGAACCGCCGGGTTGAGCGCCGAAGGCGGTGATGGTCAGCCCAGTGCGGCGCGTTTGAGCGCGCGGGCGCGGCGGGCCACGCGGCGGACCGCCGGGCTGCGCGGTACGAACGCGAACTGGCGCGGCACCGCGCCCGGCAGGGCCAGTGACGTCAGCCTGCGGCGCTTGAAGTAGCGGCGGGTGGCGGGGGTCAGGTGGTCCGCCAGGTAGCGCTCGGCCTCCTCGCGCAGGTGCGGGTAGGTCCTCGGCTGCATGCAGAAGCCGACCGCCCCGACCAGCCCCGCCACATCCTCGCCCCGCGCGGGGACGAAACCGGCTGAGGCGGTCGCGTCCAGATCCGGCAGCAGGGCGTCCACCAGCGTGACCGGAACCCGGTTGCTGTTCTCGTACGGCGTGACCCGCTCCAGCAGCAGCTCGGTTCCCGTACGGGCCGCGGGCAGCCCGTAGAAGGCGGAGGCGGTCAGCAGTGCCGTGGAGAAACAGCCCACCACCAGCGCCGGGCGCATCCGCGCGTACAGCGCCTCGGCCGGCACCGGCGCGGAGAGCACCGTGAGGCCGACACCCAGTTCGCCCGCCTCCTTCTCCAGGGCGCGGGAATAGCGCGCCGGAGCCACCGGATGCGGTTTGAAGACGATGTCCCCGTGGCCCCGCGCCGCCGCACCCCGCAGCATGCGCAGGTGCAGCTCCTCCTCCTCGTCCACGGTCAGGATGTCCAGCGCCGACAGGTACTGGCCCAGCAGCAGCGCCCCGCCCTCCGGCGCCTCGGCCGCCGAGGGCGGCACGTCGGCAGACAGTTCGGCCAGTACGGCGCGGAAGGCGTCCGCGGGCACCACCTCGGCCGGCACCCCGAACTCGGTCAGCAGCAGTGGCGTGAGCCCCGGCACCAGGTCCAGGTGCAGCAGGCGGCGCACCCGGCCGCCGACCAGCGGGTCGAGCTTGTTGCGGGTGGGGCCGTAGCTCATCAGCCCGTCCGCGTACACGTCGATGGGGGCGTCCGCGAACAGCCGGGCCACCGCGAGCGCGGGCTCGACCTGGAGCGATTCGAGGACGAGCTGGACCTCGTCCGCGGGCCCGTCGCCCAGGTTCCACAGCATCCGCAGGTGCCGCTCCCACAGCGGGGCGTCGTCCGAGCGGGGCGACCAGCCGCCGGGGTGGAACGGGCGGATCGTCTCGTTCCAGGAGAGCACCCTATCGAAGCGGCCGCGCAGCCTCGCGAAGCCCGGCATGGCATCGAGTGCCGGCGTGGTCTCCGGGTTGCCCGCGTTGTTGCTGACCAGCAGCAGCCGCTGGTCCGCGGCCTCGAAGTGACCCGCGTCCAGCGCGGCGGCCAGGGTGGCGGCGCCGTAGAGGGTGGAGGCGAAGAAGATCTGGGTGCGCATCAGGCCGCCGCCTCCGTCCGCTTGCCGGTCGGGTCGGTGCTGTCCGGGTCCGTGCTGTCCGGGTCCGTGCTGTCCGGGGCCGTGCTGTCCGGGTCCGTGCCGTTCGGGGCCGTGCCGTCCGGGTCTGTGCTGCCTGGGTAGGGGCCGTCCTGGCCCGCGCCTCCGGGGCGTCGGCGCAGGCGCCGCAGCCGGGAGGCGCGCTCGGCGTCCATCGAGTCCAGCGCCTGGCCGAGCACGTCGGGAGGCAACCGCTTGAGGGCCGCCGCGCTCATCGCCCGCAGCCTGCGCGCGACCTGCGGCTCGAACCTGCCGCTGGTGAGGTGGTGCGAGATGATCGCGCAGTAGGTGCGGACCGCCTTGGGCAACAGCACCTCCGCGTCGCGGTCCCGCGCCGTCTCCTCGATCACCTGGTCGAAGGCGCGGATGAAGTCCAGCTGCCGCACGTCGCCGATCTGCGTCAGCGACGAGGCCACCCCGCGCCGGTAGAAGACCCCCAGCAGGCCGACCGCGGCGAACGAGCGTGCCCGACGGTGCAGCCGCCAGATCCACGGCCGGTCCTCGGCGGTGCGCAGCCCGTCGGTGAAGTGCAGCAGCCCCTGATCCAGCAGCCTGCGGTGGTAGATGCCCGCCCAGGCGTAGGCGTAGTCCACGGACGTGCTGCGCCCGGCCGGCAGTATCGCCTCCCGCGGGTCACCCACCACGCCGCGCCGGCCGTGCGGCACCCGCGCCAGCGTGCGGGCCCGCGCCGTGCACTGCACATGGTCGGTGCGCACGAAGTCGCAGCCGAGGCGCTCGATACAGGCCACCAGGCGCGGATAGTGGCCGGGGGCCAGCCAGTCGTCCCCGTCCAGGAACGTGACGAACTCGCCGCTCGCCTCGGCCAGCCCCGTGTTGCGCGCGGTCGCCAGCCCGCCGTTGCGCGCGTGCCGCACCCGGATCACCCGCGCGGCACCGTCGAGATCCTTTTCGGCGCGCTGGAGAATCTCCGGCGTCTCATCCTGGGAAGCGTCGTCGACGAGAATGAACTCGAAATCCCGACGCGCGTTCGCACCCAGGCTCCGAAGTGTTTCTGCGGCGTACGACTGCACGTTGTAAAACGGCACGATGACGGAGAGCTTTACCACCCGAGGGACGGTAGGCGCTGCGCCGCCCGCCGTCTTGACCTGCGGCGGGCCGGGGGGTGAACGCCGCATGGCGGGATGGTGAACGGGGCGGCGGGCCGGGCGGGTTGGCCGTTCGTCGACGCGCTGTTAACCGTCTGTTGCCTCCGCGTTGGGCCGCCTTGCGGAATCCCTTCCTAACGTCGGCGACGTGCCCTCACCAGAAACTCCCACTTCCGCGAACACGCCGGGACCGCGTGCGTTTCCCGACCAGCGTGCCCACGCGGAACCGCACGGTTCCCCCACCCCCGGGCCCCGCCGGGTCGCGGTGCTCGCGGACTCCGACACCCGGTGGAAATGGGGTGCGTCGACAGCCCGCCGGCTGGCCCCCGGTGCCGTCATCGACGGGCTGCTGCTGCGCGCCCGTGCCACGCCCACCCCGCGCCAGCTCGCCGAGGTCGGCGTCACCGTCGACGTGCTGCGCGAGGTCACCACCCGGGAGTTCCTGCGGGCCGCCACCGGGCCCGGCGGCTACGACATGATCGTCCTGGCGTGCGTCGGCGGCGCGGTACAGGCCATGCTCCACGGACTGCGCCGGGCGACCGCCGGCACCGAAGAGGGCGCGCCCGCGCACCGCCCCGTGGTCGTCACCGGTTACGTCGGCGTCGTCTACGAGAAGCTCACCGACGGGTTGCTGCTGCGGCACGGCGCCGATCTCGTCCTCGCCAACTCGGCCCACGACACCGACCGCTTCCGCGCCGTGTACGAGGGCGTGGGCGCGCCCGCGGACGGGGTGCTCGAGTGCACCCTGCCGTTCCTCACGGACGCGCGGCCGGCCCCCGGTACCACCGTCACCCCCCGAGACGGTGACGGACGCGCCCCCCTCACTCCCCAAGGCGGCCGCGACACCCCCACCCCCCAAGACGGTGACGGACGCGACACCTTCACCGTCGTCTTCGCCGTCCAGCCCTCCGTCCCCGCCTCCCGCGAGGACCGCGCCTACCTGCTGCGCCGCGCCGTCGCCCACGCACTGCGGCACCCCGAGCGCGAGGTGCTGATCAAGCTGCGCAGCAAACCCGGCGAACACACCACCCACATCGAGGAACTGCCCTACCAGAAGCTCGTACGCAAGCTGCCCGGCGGCGACGGCACCGGCGGCGGCCTGCCGGCCAACTGCCGCCTCGTCTACGGCAACATGGGCGCGCTGCTGGACCGGGTGCGGCGCACCGGCGGCCTGCTGGTGACCGTCAGCTCCACCGCGGCGCTCGAATCCCTGCACCGCCACGTGCCCACCGCCGTCCTCACCGACCTCGGAGTGCGCGAAGGCCTGGGCAACCACTACTTCACCGGCTCCGGCTGCCTCGCCTCCTGGGACGAACTCGACGACGGCCTGCTGCCCGAGGCCGACCCCCGGTGGGCGCTGCGCCAGGGGGTACGCGGCGGTGACGGATACGCGGCCGCGCGCGAGCGGGTCGCCGCGCTGACCGCCCGCTCCGCCCGCACCGGGCTGCCGCCCCTGTCCCCGTACTACACGGCACGCACCGCCCCCGGTTACCTGCCCGGCATCCTGCGACGCTACGGACTCGGCCCCGACGGAACCCCCGTAGGACCGGCAGCGGGCTCGGACGACGCCGACGAAGAACCTGGCGCCGTCGGTGCCGCCGGACGCGGCCTGCTGCGGCGCGTGGTGCGCGAGGCGGCGCGCGGCGCCTACCGGCACGGGGTGCAGCGCGTCGCACCGCTCATCCGGAAGGCGGGAGAGCTGTGACGGCCCGCCCCGCGTCCCCCGCAGCCGCCCCGCGGCCCTCGAAGACCTCCCAGCCCCACCCAGGAGTCAACATGTCCTCAAGCCCCGCGGTCCTCGCGGTGATACCGGCCCGCGGCGGGTCCAAGGGCGTGGCCGCCAAGAACCTGGCACCCGTCGCCGGCGTGCCGCTCGTGGCCCGCGCCGCCCGCGAATGCCTGGCGGCGCGGAACATCACCGACGTCGTCGTCTCCACCGACGACCCGGCCATCGCCGAGGCCGCACGCTCGGCAGGGGCCGAGGTCGTCGAGCGGCCCCCCGCCCTCGCCGGCGACCTGGCCAGCAGCGAGGCCGCCGTCCTGCACGCCATGGACCAGTGGGAGGAACGGCACCGCACGCCGCTGCACACCGTGCTCCTCGTCCAGTGCACCAGCCCGTTCCTGGTACGGGAGGACGTCGAACGCGTCGCGGCCGCCGTCATCGACGACGGAGCCGACAGCGCCCTGACCGTGGCCCCCTTCCACGGCTTCGTCTGGCGAGCCGGCGAGGCGCCGGAGCCCGGTGACCACCAGGCACGGCCCGGTGGCCACCAGGCACGGCCCGGTGGCCACCAGGCACGGCCCGGTGGTCACCAGGCATGGCCCGGTGGTCACCAGGCACGGCCCGGTGGTGAGCCGGCGGTATCCGGTGGTGTGCCGGCGGCACCCGGTGTGCCGGCGGTGTCGGGCGGCCACGCGGGCAGCGCGTACGGCGTCAACCACGACCGCGCCGTACGGCCACGCCGCCAGGACCGGCCCGAGGACCTGCTGGAAACCGGCGCCGCCTACGCCATGGACGCCATGGGCTTCCGGGAAGCCGGCCACCGGTTCTTCGGGCGGACCGCCGTCGTCCGCACCGACCCGGCGCGCGTCCTGGAGATCGACGACCCCCACGACCTCGACCGGGCCCGCGCACTGGCACCCCTGCTCGACGCCGACCGCCAGGGCCCCGGCGCGCTGCCCACCCGCGAGGACATCGACGCGGTCGTCCTCGACTTCGACGGCACCCAGACCGACGACCGGGTGTACGTCGACTCCGAGGGGCGGGAGACCGTCGCCGTCCACCGCGGCGACGGCCTCGGCATCGCGGCCCTGCGCCGCGCCGGCCTCGATGTGCTGATCCTCTCCACGGAGACCAACCCGGTCGTCGCCGCCCGCGCCGCCAAGCTCCGGCTGCCGGTGCTCCACGGCATCGACCGCAAGGACCTCGCGCTCAAACAGTGGTGCGAGGAGCGCGGAATCGCCCCCGAGCGCGTCCTGTACGCCGGCAACGACGCCAACGACCTGGGGTGCTTCGCCCTCGCGGGCTGGCCCGTCGCCGTCGCCGACGCCCACGACGCCGTACGGGCCGCGGCCCGCGCCGTCACCACACGGCGCGGCGGAGCGGGAGCGGTCAGGGAGATCGCGGGGTGGCTGGTGGGGGCGGGGCTGGGAGGGGACACGGATCGCGCTCGTGGGGCCCACCCACAAAGGAACCCCCGCCCGAACCCGGCGCCCACCCCCGCCGCCTCCTGACCTGCAAAAACCCTACCCCGCCCCACCGCCACACACCCCCCGAACCACCCCACCGCCCTTCAGTACCCATCCCAGAAAAAAACCCCCGGAAATGGTGAACATGAACAGCAACGGCCTCAGCGCCAGCCCCCGTACCCGCGCTCTCGGTACCAAGACCGTCGGCCCCGGCCACCCCGTCTACGTCACCGGGGAGATCGGCATCAACCACAACGGGGATCTCGACAACGCGTTCGCTCTGATCGACGCCGCCGCCGAGGCGGGCTGCGACGCGGTGAAGTTCCAGAAGCGCACGCCGGAGATCTGCACGCCGCGTGACCAGTGGGATCTGGAGCGGGACACCCCGTGGGGCCGGATGACCTACATCGACTACCGGCACCGGGTGGAGTTCGGCGAGGACGACTACCGGGCCATCGGCGAGCACTGTGCCGCGCGCGGCATCGACTGGTTCGCCTCCCCGTGGGACGAGGAGGCCGTCGCCTTCCTGGAGAAGTTCGACGTGCCCGCGCACAAGGTGGCTTCCGCCTCCCTGACCGACGACGACCTGCTGCGTGCTCTTCGCGCCACGGGCCGCACCGTCATCCTCTCCACCGGCATGTCGACGCCGAAGCAGATCCGGCACGCGGTGGAGGTGCTGGGCAGCGAGAACATCGTGCTCTGCCACGCCACCTCCACGTACCCGGCGAAGGCCGAGGAGCTCAACCTGAGGATGATCCACACTCTCCACGAGGAGTTCCCCAACGTCCCGATCGGCTACAGCGGTCACGAGACGGGTCTGCAGACGACGCTGGCGGCTGTCGCCCTGGGCGCCGTCTTCGTGGAGCGGCACATCACCCTCGACCGCGCCATGTGGGGCTCCGACCAGGCGGCTTCCGTCGAGCCGCAGGGCCTCACCCGTCTCGTGCGGGACATCCGCACCATTGAGGAGTCCCTCGGTGACGGTGTGAAGAAGGTCTACGACAGCGAGCTGGCCCCCATGCGCAAGCTGCGCCGCGTCAAGGGCACGGTCGCCGAGGCGGCTGAGGCGGCCGGAACGGCCGAGACGACCGGCGCCCGCGCGGGGACCCCCGAACCGGCCGCGGTCTGACGCCGGCCTTCGACGCCCCGACGCGGAAACGGAGCGTGTGCGCAGTGTCCCGTAACCGCTCCGGCCTCGGAGCATCCGCGGACCCGTCCGCGACCGACCCCGGGGGCGGAGCCACCCCCGGGCCCAGGGACGGGGCTCTCGCGTTCGTCGAGAGCCCCGTCCAGCTCCTCAACGTCCTCGAGTGGGCGCACAACCATCCCGCGCCCGCCACCTCGACCCCCCTCACCCTCGTCGTCCTGCCGCCGACCGACCCGATGACCCGCGGTCAGCTGCGCCGTATGGCCGAGCTGGCCCGCGACGAGGGGATCATCGTGCGCTGGCAGGAGGCCAGGGACGGGGTCGCCGGTGCCCTCACCAGCCTGTTCGCCCTCTCCCGGCGAGTGCGCAGGGCCCGCACTCTGGTCATCGGGGATCCGTTCTCCCGCTACGTCCAACTGCTGCTCGCCCTCACGTCGGCGCGCGCGGCGCACCGCGTCACGGTGGTGGACGACGGTACGGCCACCATGGAGTTCGTCGCCCAACTGGCGCGCGGCGAGCGCTTCGTGCGCTGGCACCGGCGTGGCACCGGGGGCGGGGCGCGTACGTGGCTGTTCGCGCCGGTCTCCCGCCGCGCCCGCCGCCGCCTCACGCCGCGTGCGGACGGTTCCCGTCCCGTGGAGGTCTTCAGTGCCATGCCGGTGGAGGCGCCCGGCAACGTCACCGTCACGGCCAACGAGTTCGCCTGGACCCGCGCCCGTTTCGGGCCGCCCCGGTTGACCAGGGGCGCCGACCTGGTGGGTACGTCCCTGGTGGAGACCGGCGTCGTGGACACCGACCGCTATCTGGAGGCCGTCGCCTCGCTGGCCCGCGACTACGGGGCCACCCGCTATTTCGCGCACCGCCGCGAGAGCAGCGAGAAACTCCAGCAGGTCGCCGCTGCCACCGGGCTGGAGATCGTCCGTCCGGATCTTCCGCTCGAACTGGTCGCCCGGCGCGGCCCGGTCGGCCGTACGGTCCTCAGCTTCCCCTCCACCGTCGTCCACACGCTCCCGCTCGCCCTCGCCGGCACCGCCGTGACCGTGGCCGTCTGCGACATAGACCCCGCCTGGCTCACCCGCACCGCCTCGCCCCGCGCCCACAGCTTCCTGACGGGTGTCACGGGCACGGCCGCGCGGGCCAGGAGACTCCCGGCCGCGCCGCCGGCCACGCCGGAACCGAGCGCTTAGGCCGTCTCGTTCGCGGCAGCGTGCGCGGGGCGCGGCGCTCGCAGGCGCATCGTCGGCTGCGGCGTGGCATCTGCCGCGACGTCGGTCTCGGGCGTGCGGGGGAGCGTCGGCGACGGTGCGGGGGCGAAGGTCAGCAGCAGCCCGGCGACGAGCGCCTGGAGGCCGAGCGCCATGGCGAGCGTTTCGGGGATGTGGACGTCGAGGAGGACCATGGTGACGTTCAAGGCGAGGTGGACCGCGATCGCCGCGACGACACCGCCCCGCTCGTAGGCGTACCCGATCAGCATCGCCATCGGGACGACGCCGGCGGCGAAGAGGATGCCGCTCGGGCTTCCCAGGCCCAACTCGTGCTGCACGGTGCCGTCGAGGAAGAAGAGCGGCAGGTGCCAGACGGACCAGACGACGCCCAGCACGAGGGCGGTCAGGTAGCGGCCGAGCGAGGCCCGCATCCGCGGGTGGACGGTGCCGCGCCAGCCGGGTTCTTCCGCGAGCGGCCCTCCGATGAGCATCACGCCGACGAACGCGGCGAGCCCCCCGGCGTCGCGTACCGCGTCCTGGGCCCGCTCCAGGCTGAGCGTCGGGCCGCCGGCCTGCTGCGCGAGCAGGCTCCCCAGGAAGACCGTCGCCGCGCCGAGCACCATCAGCAGCGGCGTCCACAGCAGCGTGCCGCGCTGGAAGCGCACCGCGTGCGCGGGGGCGGCCTCGCCGCGTCGGCCGCGGCGGACGCGGAGCACGAGTGCGGCTGCCGACGGCCCGAAGGCGCCGAGGAGGTGGACGCCTGCCGCGGCAGGCGAGTTCGCCGGTCCGCCGAGTGCGAAGGCCGCCGTCCAGGCCGCCCAGCTCACTCCGAAGGCGAGGGCGAAGAAGAGGGTCAGGTCGCTCCGGTAGCTGCGGGGGCGGGTGGCGACCTGCGAGGTGTCATAAGAGGTGGGCATGCCAAGAAGCTCTCTATGGGTTGCTCGGGATGGACTCCGAGGCGGGCGACCGCCCCTCGCCGTTCTCAACTTCGAGAACGTTATCATGTGTGAGAGCAATGAGTCACGAGGGGCCACCGCACTCGTCGACGAGAGCGACACCCAGGGGCGACCGGGCCGGGAGGAGAGAGGGAGGAAGGGGGAGAGGGCGAGGGCGAGGGAGGAGAGAGGGCGAGGGTGGGGGGAGAGGGCAAGCGAACAGCTATACCCATCCCCAAAAGGACATAACCGCCGCGGGGGCGAGATTCTCTTCCCCTGAGAGGTTGAACTTTCGTGGATCTCTCGCCAGTTGCGGCTTCGGTGCGCCTACTCTTCGACCATGAACGAACTCCTGTCCCCTGCAGCCCCGGAGGTAGACGCACGCGGAGCCGCCGGCGTACTTCCCGAGCTGCCCGGCCGCCTCACCGAACCCCTCCGGCGCGAGCTCATCGCCTTCCGTCGCGACCTCCACATGCACCCCGAGCTGGGCAACCAGGAGTTCCGTACGACCGCGGCGCTCAAGACCCGGCTCGAACGTGCCGGCCTGCGCCCCAGAGTGCTGGCCATGGGGACGGGCCTGATCTGCGACATCCACCCCGGGCTCGGCCAGGAGCCGGCCGGTGCCCGGGCCGCCGGAGGAGCGGAGTCCGTCGAGGCCGCGCCGCTGCTGGCGCTGCGGGGCGACATCGACGCGCTGCCCATCCCCGACACCAAGGACGTGCCCTACCGCTCGACGGTCCCGGGGCGGGCGCACGCCTGCGGGCACGACGTGCACACCACCGTGGTGCTCGGAGCCGGCCTGGTGCTGGCCGAGCTGGCGCGGGCCGGGGCGCTGCCCCGTCCGGTGCGGCTGCTGTTCCAGCCGGCCGAGGAGGTGCTGCCCGGCGGCGCGTCCGACGCGGTCGACTGCGGGGTGCTGGACGGGGTGGGCTCGATCCTGGCCGTGCACTGCGACCCGCGGGTGGACGCGGGCCGTCTCGGTCTGCGGGCCGGACCGATCACCTCGGCCTGCGACCGGCTGGAGGTGGTGCTCAGCGGCGCGGGCGGCCACACCGCGCGCCCCCACCTGACGACCGACCTGGTCACCGCCGCGGCCAAGCTCGTCACGGAGGCGCCCGCGCTGCTGGCGCGCCGTGTGGACGCCCGCTCGGGCCTCGCCCTGACGTGGGGGCGGATCGAGTCGGGGCACACGTCCAACGTCATCCCGCAGCGCGCCGAGATGTCCGGCACCCTGCGCTGCCTCGACCTGCCGACCTGGCGCGAGGCGCCCGATCTGGTGCACGCGGCGATCGACGAGCTGGCGACGCTGCACCGCGCCAAGTGCGAGCTGACGTACGTGCGGGGGGTGCCGCCCGTCGTCAACGAACCGTCCGCTACGGCCCTGCTGCGCGAGGCGATGACCGCACGCGCCGGTGCCGCCTCGGTGGAGAGCACGGAGCAGAGCCTGGGCGGCGAGGACTTCTCCTGGTACCTGGAGCACGTGCCCGGCGCCATGGCCCGCCTCGGCGTGCGGCCCGTCGGCGACCGCCGCAGCCGCGACCTGCACCAGGGCGACTTCGACGCCGACGAGACCGCGATCACCACGGGCGTCGAGCTGTTCACGGCCGCCGCCCTCCTGCACCGCTCCTGATCGCCCCCGCTTCGCTCCTGGCCACCACGCGCGGCCCGGCGCGTGAGCGGCATCACCGCCCACCGCGCGCCGCCTCGCACCGAGAGCCCTCGTGTCCCGTTCCGGTCTCCACCGGGCCCCGGCCCGGTGGAGGTATGTCGGACATGGGGGCTCTCGGCGCGGGCTCCGGCGGGGGGCCGGAGCGCCGTCCGTTCGCGACGATCCGATAACGGCTGGTTCCCGTCTCCTTCTGCTGGAAATCTACGCGCGTTAATGTGTGCCCGTCTCAAGGGCCGGAACCCAACTGCGGTGCCGGAACCGGTGCTTCCACGACCACAAAGGGGACTCCGTTGCGTCGGGTAACAAAGCTGGCCACCGCGGTCGCCGCCACCGCGACTCTCGCTCTGACGGCCACCGCCTGCGGTGAAAGCTCGACGGAGTCGAGCGACGGCAAGAAGAGCAAGGGTGTCGGGCTCGCGTTCGACGTCGGTGGCCGGGACGACCACTCGTTCAACGAGGCGGCGGCCCGGGGCACCGACAAGGCCGAGAAGGAACTCGGCGTCAAGACCAAGGAGATGACCGCCGGGAACAACGAGACGGAGGAGACCCGCGAGCAGCGGCTCACCTCCCTCGCGAAGGCGGGCTACAACCCTGTCATCGGCGTCGGCTTCAACTACGGCAAGTCCGTCAACAAGGTGGCCAAGGACTTCCCCGACACGACGTTCGGCGTGGTCGACGAGCAGTCCCACGCCAAGAACGTGGTCGGCATGACGTTCGCGGAGAACGAGTCGTCCTACCTGGTGGGTGTGGCCGCGGCCAAGAAGACCAAGTCCAAGAAGGTCTCCTTCATCGGCGGCGTGGACAACGCGCTCATCCAGAAGTTCGAGGCCGGTTACGTCAAGGGCGTCAAGGACACCGACCCCAAGATCAAGGTCGAGGTCGACTACCTCTACAAGGAGTCCGACGAGGGCTTCAACGCCCCGGACCGCGCCAAGAACATGGCCAAGGGCATGCTCGCCCGCGGCAACGACGTGATCTACACGGCCGCCGGGCAGTCCGGCGCCGGCTCGATCGAGCAGATCAGCAAGAAGAAGGGCGCCTGGGCGATCGGGGTCGACTCCGACCAGTACCGCCAAAAGGGCCTGGAGAAGTACAAGGACGTCATCCTGACCTCGTCCGTCAAGAACGTCGACGTCGCCGTCTTCGAGCTGATCAAGAGCGTGAAGGAGGGCAAGCCGCTGAAGGGGAACCAGACGTTCTCCCTGAAGGAGGACGGTGTCTCCGTCGCCACCTCGGGCGGCTACATCGACGACATCATGGACGACATCAACAAGGCCAAGAAGGACATCACCGCGGGCAAGGTGGACGTTCCCACCCGGCCGTGACGTTCCGCAGGCGGCCCCGGGTGCCGCGCGGCGCAGCCTGTGCTGCGCGGCGTGACGTGCGGGGCCGTCTTCCCTTCGTACCTCCTCCGTACGTCGCACCCCTCTCGCACCTCGTACCGTCTTCGCACTTCCTTCCGCACCCCGTGTGCGCCTCTTCGTGGAGGGCCTTCACCCTCGCGCCGGGAATCTGAGCTCAACCAGGGAGCACGTCAGTCAAGTGTCCAGCGAGTCCAGCGGCAGCAGCAGCGCGCCGTCCGGGGCGGGCCCGGGGCCCGGTCCTTCCGGGAGCGCCGTCGAACTGCGCGGCATCACCAAGCGGTTCCCCGGAGTGGTCGCCAACCGCGACATCGACATCTCGGTGGCGCGCGGCACCGTGCACGCCCTCGTGGGGGAGAACGGCGCGGGCAAGTCGACCCTCATGAAGATCCTCTACGGCATGCAGCGGCCGGACGAGGGCACCATCGGCATCGACGGCGAGGACGTCGTCCTGCACAGCCCCGCCGACGCCATCGCGCGCGGTATCGGCATGGTGCACCAGCACTTCATGCTCGCCGACAACCTCACCGTGCTGGAGAACACCGTCCTCGGCGCGGAGAAGCTGCACGGCATCGGGTCCGGGGCCCGCAGGAAGATCGCGGAGCTGTCGGACGCCTACCAGCTCGGGATACGTCCCGACGCCCTCGTCGAGGAGCTGGGGGTGGCCGACCGGCAGCGGGTGGAGATCCTCAAGGCCCTCTACCGCGGTGCCCGCACCCTCATCCTCGACGAGCCGACGGCCGTGCTGGTGCCGCAGGAGGTCGACGCCCTCTTCGACAATCTGCGCGAGCTCAAGTCCGAGGGTCTGACGGTGGTGTTCATCTCGCACAAGCTGGGCGAGGTGCTCTCCGTCGCCGACGCGATCACCGTCATCCGGCGCGGCACCACCGTCGCCTCCGTGACGCCGCGCGAGACGAGCCCCAAGCAACTGGCGGAGCTGATGGTCGGCAGCGAGCTGCCGACCGCAGAGACGCGCGAGTCGACCGTCACCGACACCCCCATGCTCGAGGTGGCCGGGCTGCGGCTCGCGGCCACCGACTCCGACGGCGTCGAGCGTGCCGTCCTGGACGGGATCTCCTTCACCATCCACAAGGGCGAGGTCCTCGGCGTCGCCGGGGTGGAGGGCAACGGGCAGGCCGAGCTGGTCGAGGCCATCATGGGCATGAGCGACCCGGACGGCGGCACCGTCACCCTCGACGGGCGGGACATCTCGCACGCACCCACCCGCGCCAGGCGCGAGAGTGGCATCGGCTACATCCCCGAGGACCGGCACCGGCACGGGCTGCTGCTGGAAGCGCCGCTGTGGGAGAACCGCATCCTCGGGCACGTCACCGAGAAGCCGAACACCAACGGCCCCCTCCTCTCCATCCCGGGCGCCCCGCGGCTGCTCGCGCTCGGTGACGCGCGGGCCGACAGCGAGCGCATCGTCGCCGAGTACGACGTGCGCACCCCGGGCATCGAGGTCACCGCCGCCAGCCTCTCGGGCGGCAACCAGCAGAAGTTCATCGTCGGCCGCGAGATGAGCCACCACCCCAAGCTGCTGATCGCCGCGCACCCCACGCGGGGCGTGGACGTCGGCGCGCAGGCGCAGATCTGGGACCAGATACGCGCCGCCCGGCGCGAGGGCCTCGCCGTGCTGCTGATCTCCGCCGACCTGGACGAGCTGATCGGGCTCTCCGACACGCTGCGGGTCATGTACCGGGGCCGCCTGGTGGCCGACGCCGACCCGGCGCACGTCACCCCCGAGGAGCTCGGCTCGGCCATGACCGGCGCCGCCACGGGACACCTGGAGCACCAGGAGGAGCCCACCGGCACGGCCGCCGAGGACGCCTCAGGGGACCTCTCCGCGAACGCCTCCGAGGACGCCTCCGGAGACGTCTCCGAGGACGTCTCGGGGAACGACGACACGAACGGGGGCGCCCAGTGAACCGCCTGAAGGAGAAGTTCGGCGCCGGGGCCGTGCTCCAGGCGCTGGCCGCACCCGCGCTCGCGCTCGTCGCGGCGTTCGTCCTCTCCTCCGTCGTCATCGCGGCGACCGGTGAGGATCCCTTTCACGCCTTCTACGTGATGATCGACTTCGGCTCGAAGAGCGACAGCCAGGTCTGGATCATCAACAAGGCCATCCCGTACTACCTGTCGGCGGCGGCCGTCGCCATCGGCTTCCGCATGAACCTCTTCAACATCGGCGTGGACGGCCAGTACCGGGTCGCCGCCTTCTTCGCCGCGGTCGTCGGCGGGGCGCTCGCCCTGCCGGGGGTGCTGCAGATCCCGCTGATCATCCTCGTCGCGATGGCCGTCGGCGCGCTGTGGGCGGGCATCGCGGGCGTGCTCAAGACGACCCGCGGGGTCAGCGAGGTCATCACCACGATCATGCTGAACTCCATCGCGGGCTCGCTGATCGGCTACTTCCTCTCCGAAGACAAGCTCGCCGTCAAGGACGGCAACCTCTTCCACACCCCCACCATCCCCGAGGCCGCCCGCTTCTTCCTCATCCCCACCGACCCCGACCCGATCTACGGCACCGTCATCATCGCCGTCGTCATCGGCCTGGCCTACTGGTTCGTGCTGGGCCGCACCCGCTTCGGCTTCGACCTGCGGGCCGTGGGCCGCAGCGAGTCGGCGGCGAGCGCCAGCGGCGTGAGCGTGCGCCGGATGGTCGTCACCAGCATGCTGCTGTCCGGCGCCGTCGCGGGCCTGGTCGGCATGCCGACGCTGCTGAACAAGTCCTTCAACTACGGCACCGACTTCCCCACCGGCGTCGGCTTCACCGGCATCGCCATCGCCCTGCTCGGCCGCAACCACCCCATCGGCATGGCGCTGGCGGCCCTGCTGTGGGGCTTCTTGGAGCGCACCGGCATCCAGCTGGAGTTCGAGGGCTACAAGCAGGAAATCGTCGGCGTGATGCAGGGGATCATCGTGCTGTGCGTCGTCATCGCGTACGAGATCGTCCGCCGCGTCGTGCTGCGCCGCCAGCAGCGTGAGGTGGGCGCCGAACTGAGCGCCCGGGCGGGCGCGGGCGCCGAGCAGGACGAGACCGAGCAGAAGGCGGGGGCCTCCGCATGAGCACCACCTCCACACCCAAGCCCGCCGCGCCGAAGAACGTGCCGGCCGCGTCCTCGTCGGCGGGCGGCAGGCGGAAGCTGTCCTACCCCGTCGTGCTCCTGCTCATCGCCGGCGGCCTGCTGCTGCTCTCCCTCGTCCGGGTCGTCACCGGCGACGTACAGCTCTCCAACAGCGGACAGTTCTCCACCGCGATCGCCGCCGCCGTCCCCATCGGACTGGCGGGCCTGGGCGGACTGTGGGCCGAACGCGCGGGCGTCATCAACATCGGCCTCGAAGGCATGATGATGCTCGGCACCTTCGGCGCGGGCTGGATCGGCTGGCAGTACGGGCCCTGGGCCGCCGTCCTCGCCGGGATCGCCGGCGGCGCACTGGGCGGGCTGCTGCACGCGCTGGCCACCGTCACCTTCGGCGTCGACCACATCGTCTCCGGCGTCGCCATCAACATCCTCGCCCTCGGAGTCGTCCGCTACCTCGCCAAGCTCTGGTTCGGCGCCGAAGGCAGCGAAGCGGCCAAGGCGGGCGGCAACGACAAGCAGTCACCGCCCATGGACAACATGCCGTCCTTCACCGTGCCCGGACTCGCCGACGGGCTCGGCAGCATCGAGAAACACCACTGGTTCCTCGTCTCCGACCTGGCCGGCATCCTGCGCGCCCTGGTCAGCGACGTCTCCTGGGTGACGGTGCTGACGGTCGTCCTGTTCGCCGGCAGCTTCTTCGTCCTGTGGCGCTCCCCCTTCGGCCTGCGGCTGCGCTCCTGCGGCGAGAACCCCGTCGCCGCCGAATCCCTCGGCGTCAACGTCTACACCTACAAGTACGCGGCACTGATCATCTCCGGCGCCCTGGCCGGACTCGGCGGCGCCTTCCTCGCCGTCGGCGTGCACTTCTACCAGGAGAACCAGACCGGAGGGCGCGGCTACATCGGCCTCGCCACCATGATCTTCGGCAACTGGCGTCCCGGCGGCGTCGCCATGGGCGCCGGACTGTTCGGTTTCATGGACGCCCTCCGCGTCGTCGGCGGCGGCGCCACCGTGCACGCCATGCTGCTGCTGATGGCCGTCCTGCTGGCCGGCCTCGCCGTCTGGAAGTTCCGCGCCGGGATGCGGGGCGCGCGCGGCGCCCGTGTCCAGGCCGCCGTCGCCCTCGTTATCGCCGTACTGCTCGTGCTGTGGTACGCGCTGACCGACACCGTGGCCCTGGAGTTCGTCGAGATGACGCCGTACGTCACCACACTGCTGGTGCTCTCCCTGGCGGCCCAACGGCTCCGCGCGCCACGCGCGGTGGGCAAACCGTACCGTCGAGGCGAGGGAACCTAGCGTGCCAAGCGTGCCAGACAACTCCGGCCCCGGTCCGGCGACCGGCGCGGCAACCGAGGCGGCGGTCGACTGGGCGGCACTGCGCGGGAAGGCCCGGGAGGCGCTCTCCCGGGCGTACGCGCCCTACTCCGGCTTCCCCGTCGGCGCCGCCGCGCTGGTCGCCGACGGCCGCACCGTCACCGGCTGCAACGTCGAGAACGCCTCCTACGGCGTCGGCCTGTGCGCCGAGTGCGGACTGGTGAGCGAACTGTTCGCGACAGGCGGCGGCCGGCTGGTCGCCTTCACCTGCGTCGGCGGCGACGGCGTGGTCGTCGCCCCCTGCGGCCGCTGCCGCCAACTGCTGTGGGAACACGGCGGCGCCGGCCTGCTGATCGAAGCCCCCTCGGGAGTGCGCCCGCTCTCCGAACTGCTCGCGGACGCGTTCGGGCCCACCGACCTGGCCCGCTGACCCTCACCGGTCGTCGAACGAATCAGGGAGTACCCCCCCATGGACGCCATCTCCGTCATCCGCGCCAAGCGGGACCGCGAGGAGCTGACCGGCGAACAGATCGACTGGATCATCGACGCCTACACGCGCGGCACGGTCGCCGACGAACAGATGTCCGCCCTCGCGATGGCCGTCTACCTCAACGGCATGACCCGCACGGAGATCTCCCGCTGGACCGCCGCCATGATCGCCTCCGGCGAGCGCATGGACTTCACGGCACTGCCCCGCCCCACCGCCGACAAGCACTCCACAGGCGGCGTCGGCGACAAGATCACCCTGCCGCTCGCCCCGCTGGTCGCCGCGTGCGGCGCCGCCGTCCCCCAACTGTCGGGCCGCGGCCTCGGCCACACCGGCGGCACCCTCGACAAACTGGAGTCCATCCCCGGCTGGCGCGCCTCGCTCACCAACCCCGAGATGATGGACGTCCTGCGCGACGCCGGCTCCGTCATCTGTGCCGCGGGCGACGGCCTGGCCCCCGCCGACAAGCGGCTGTACGCGCTGCGGGACGTGACCGGAACGGTCGAATCCCTTCCCCTGATCGCCTCGTCCATCATGTCCAAGAAGATCGCCGAGGGCACCGGCGCGCTCGTCCTGGACGTCAAAGCCGGCTCCGGCGCGTTCATGAAGAACGCCGACGACGCCCGCGAACTGGCCACCACCATGGTGGAACTGGGCCGCGACCACGGCGTGCGCACCGTCGCCCTGCTGACCGACATGAACACCCCCCTCGGTCTGACGGCGGGCAACGCACTGGAAGTCCGCGAGTCGGTCGAGGTCCTGGCGGGCGGCGGCCCCGCCGACGTCGTCGAACTGACGGTCGCCTTGGCGCGTGAGATGCTCGACGCGGCGGGCCTGACCGACGCCGACCCCGCCAAGGCCCTCGCCGACGGCTCGGCGATGGACGTGTGGCGTCGCATGGTCACCGCCCAAGGTGGTGACGCGGACGCGGACCTTCCCCGGGCGAGGGAGCAGCACGTCGTCACGGCCCCCTCCTCGGGCGTCCTGACCCGCCTCGACGCCTACTCCGTCGGCCTCGCCGCCTGGCGCCTCGGCGCGGGCCGCGCCCGCAAGGAGGACCCCGTCCAGGCGGGCGCGGGCGTGGAACTCCACGCCCGCGTGGGCGACCGAGTCGCGGCGGGCGCGCCGCTGCTTACGTTGCACACGGACACCCCGGAGACGTTCGCGCACGCGGAAGAGGCCCTGACGGCCGCCATCGACGTGACGGCCTCGGGCACCTACGAGCCGACCCCGCTGATCCTCGACCGGATCGAGTGACAGCGGGATCGTCCCGTTCGAATGCGGCGGGGGCCGGGCGCGTCTACGGTCAGCCAAGGTAGCTCTTCTGCCCAGGCGCCAAGGACGTGCCCATGCCACCAGCCCGCGAACTCGACCCGACCGCCTCCCTCGCCGCCTTCCTCGGCCACAAGGTGCGCCGCGAACGGGAACGACGGGGCTGGACCCAGCAGCATCTGGGGGAGCAGGTCTTCATCTCCCGCGTCCGCGTCACCAAGATCGAGCTGGGCACGGACCCACCCAACCCTTCGCTGGCCGGCCGCTTCGACCGAGTGCTCGGGCTCGAAGGGGAGCTGGAGAACCTGGCGAAGGTGCTCCAAAACGACCAGGTACGGGACTACGCCCGTGCGTACCTGGCCCGCCAGTTGGAGGCCGAGGCTATGCATGACCTCTGGATCGTGATCCCTGGGCTTCTCCAGACGGAGGACTACGCAGGAGCGTTGATGCGCGAGGTGCAGGCCGGGGCCCCTGCCGAGATCGAGCGGTATGTGGAGCGCCGCATCGCTCGCCAGGCCGTGTGGGACCGTGCCGCTCCGCCGTGGATGTGGGCGGTCATCGACGCGGCTGTGCTCGGCCGCGTCACAGGAGGCCGCGCGACGATGCGCGGCCAGTTGATCAGGATGCGGGAGATGTGTGAGATCCCGCAGGTCAACCTGCAGTTTCTTCCGTCGACCGCAACTGTGATCCCCGGCTCGATCTCTATGCTGACGCTGCCGAATGGAGACCGAGGGGCTTACACGGAAGGGTTCGAGACCGGTGCTTACACCGAGGAACCGAGTGGAGTCGCACGCTTCCAGCGGGTCTATGATCGGTTGCACGCCAATGCGTTGAGCGCAGATGCGTCCATGAACCTGCTCGAGAAGGCCATCGAGGGATACTCATGATCGATCTGACCGCCGCGAGGTGGCGCAAGTCCAGCTACAGCGGGCCGACCAACGACGCCTGCGTGGAAGTGGCCGACGGCGTTCCCGGCGCTGTCGTCCCGGTCCGCGACTCGCAGGCCCCCGGCGGGCCGACACTGTGCTTCTCCACCCCCGCGTGGTCGCATTTCGTCCGTACGGTGGGGACTCCCGGCTTCACTGACCGCTGACCGCGCGTCGCTGCCGCATCGGCTGCTGCTGCGGCACCTTGCCGCATGGTCGCCAGAAGCAACCCTTCCGGATGCCAGGTGGTCTTACCTGACGTCGTGTTCAGAGGGTCAGCCTCTGCCGACTCGTTCCCGGTAACCGACTGGAAGGTGCACCCCGTGGCGCGCGATCCCGATTTCTGTGTGGAGGTTCCAGAGGACTTCGACGACACGGACGACGAAACTGGCGTGTATCCCATAGCCGCGAAGCTGTTCGTCGCCTCAACCGCCGCGGAGGTCTTCAGGAAGGCCCATGAGTGGGTGGGGGAACACGATATCCGCCTGGTGGATGTCGCATGGAACTGCTTGTGCGGCGAGGAGCAGACCTACGCGCTGAGCATCTACTTCGCGTTCGAACTGGACCCCGAAGAACCCTGACGACGCTTGCTGAAGCTGCGTGGGGCGGTGACCGAGCCCGCCCGCCCCTCGTCAGGAGTCGTCGGCGTCGTTCGCGTCTTCCGTGGCCGTAGTCCGCGTGCCGATGAGGCCCGTCAGGGCACCTCCCATGAACACCAGCCCGACGGCGACGATCTTGGCGGCCAGGGGGCCCAGCAGGGGGACAGGCACGGTGTCTTCCCACCGGAAGTAGGCCCACATCCCCACGAGCGCCCCCAGAACGACGAGCGCGACAGCGCCCCAGGCCGCCAGCTTTGCCCGCCAGGCCGGCACGCTCTCCGGTTCAGCAGTCTGCTCTACGTCCTTGCCGGTCACGACAAACTCTCCCTCGTGCGGTGACGATCGTGAGGGAGGACGCGAGAGCCTGGCCGGACGTTCCTCCGGCGCCCCCTGGCGGGCGTTCCAACCTGATTCAGGTCAAGTGCGTCGTCACTTTGGCTGCCCGTAGCACGCGTAGCACCTCTGCCATGGCTTCTGGAACGACGGTTTCGGCTGAGGATGAGTTGTGCCAGGTCAGGGTAAAAGGTGCGACCGGGCCGAAGTTGCCTCGAAGGCAGTCCTTAAGCGCGTCCAGGTTGGCGCCGTAGTATCCGCCGGGGCCGTTCATGGCTTCACCCAAAGCGCAGTACAGGGCAGCCGCGTCGGTGACGTGTGCGCCTTCGACGATGAACTCGTCGGCATCGGTGGCGGGGAGGGGATAGTGCCATGCGGCACGCAGGCGAGCGGCGTCCAGCCAGGCCGTTCTGCCTTCCTCGTCGAGTCTTGCCCAGACGTGGGACTCATGGCCGGCGGTGTCCTCAAGGGACCTCAGGACCTGGCCCTCGTGAGATGCGGGTGAAGGTATGTTGGTAAGCGGCGGGTGTGATGCCGAGATGTGTCCGGAACCCTGGTGAGATGGTACGGCGGGGTAGTTTGCCGCGTCCGAGGGGCAGTTGGATGTCGAGCCGTGCGGTGGGCCACTCCAGCAGGGGCGCCAATGACTCGTTCGCCTAGACTGGGGCGGGCTGGGCGGCGTACTGGATTGGCTGCCTTCCCGGTGCGGCGACAGGACCGCCGTGTTCCTGGCGATCTGGGCGGCGTACGCCGCGCCGTGGTCGGAAGGGGCCAGGCACAGGCAAGGATGCCTGCGTCGTGGTAGCCAACGACTTCCCCGGTACCGTCCGGGTCCGGTCAGCAAGGCCCCGGCGGGCCAGCTCCCCTTCCCCGCCTCGTTCTGATTCGACTTCCTCCGTGAGCTGAACAATTGCCCTGGCTGTGTTCAGAGATGGTTTCTGCGTCTCAGCGGCACACAGGGTGCGCTTCAGGCACTGCCCACTTTCTATCGGTGTACGACAAACCTAACCACTGGCCCATCTTCGGTTTCCACGACCCCTCCGTCAAAGCTGTATTCGGGGTGATCAGACTCCAGTGCAGCCCTCCAAAAAAAAGCGATTTCGCGGGCGAGGTTGGCCACCATTTTTTCTTCGATGGAATTACCTTCGTTAACATCCACCAGTTGCCATAGTCTTACTTGGTTCAGGGTGCTCTCGACGGCAGTGGCATTCCCGTTGAGGGCTTGATACCATTCTCTGAAATTATCCTCCTCGTATGCGCGTTCCCAGATTAGGCAGCCAGATACTTCAATGAATCTTGGGTGGAATACCTGAGCTGCGGACAGCCAGTCGGTCAAGTTCAGGCGGAGTGCGGCGTGGTCGAAATAATCGAGCTCGTCAAACGGGTTATTGTTCATGTGTGTGCCTGGATTCCTGAGTTCACCTGACTCTTCTCTATGGCAATGGAAGTTCGTCGGGGCGAGCGGGGCGCGGCATCTTCTTCCACGTCAAAAATTCCTGACCGGTCTTAGGGTTGACATGTTTCTCTGTTTCCAGAACGTGCGGTGCCGGTACGCCGCCGTGTGGGGCCGAGTCCGGGTCCACGTCTACTCGCTTCAACGGTAGCCCGTCGGCGTCGTAGACAGCATAGGCTGTCACGGAACCGTCATCCTTGCGGCGCACCAGGGTTTCGTCTGGGTTAGCACTCTTGGGAAATCTTCCGCTGTGAGGAGTGGCCTTCGACAAGTCCAGGCCACACCCAGCCAGTCCCAATGAGTCGATCATTCCGAGTGGGTTTCCCACATAAGTGTCCGGATTTGGTGAGGGGTCCAAACCAAGTGGGTCCGGTGTCAGGTAACGACCCGTCCCAGGGTCGTAGTACCGAAAATAGTTGTAGTGCAGGCCCGTTTCCGGGTCGGCGTATTGGCCTGGGAAGCGGAGGGGGCAGTCGACGGAACCGGACGGGGTTGGGAGAGGAGTACCCCAGAGGGTGGTGCGGGATTGCCAGGCGAGGTCGCCCTCGGGGGTGAGCAACTCCGTGGGGGTGCCGACGGTGTCGGTCACGATCGCGTGCAAGGCCGGCACCTTGAGGAGGGGGTCGCGGGTCGTTTGGGCCAGGGGGCGGTGGGTGCCCGGGGCGTAGTCCCACGTCGTCGTCGCGCCGTCCGCGGACGTCTGTTCGGTGACGCGGGTGCCGTCCCAGGTGAAGGTGACCGTGCCGGAGTCCGGGCCGGACTTGGAGACGCGGCGGCCCAGAGGGTCGTAGGCGTAATGCCAGGTCTCGCCTTGGGGGTTGGTCGCTGATATCAGGCGGTCCTCGGCGTTCCACCGAAAGGTCCAGGTGCGGGTTTGGCCGTTGAGGAGTTTGCGGGTCTTGCGTATGAGGCGGCCGGCGGCGTCGTGCTCGTACCGTGTGCGGCCTGCGCAACGGATGAGGGTGCCCTCGTGTTCGCGGTCACCCGGCACGGGATGAGCCGGGGCTTCGGCGTGGGACTGGTTGCCGACGGCGTCGTAGGCGTACTTCTCGCTCCAGCCGTGGGCCTGGACACCCACCACGCGCCCCACCGTGTCCAGGTCGTAGCGACGCGTCCCGCTCGTGAGTTCGCGGATCTCCGTGACGTAGCCGTCGGGGCGGTAGGCGTAGGTGCGGTGCTGGAGGATCTCCTCCCCAGCGGAGTGGATCGTCTGGTGCGTGAGACGGTCGGTGGCGTCCCAGCGCTGGGCCAGGGTGGCCGACCCGGCCGACCCGGCCGGCCCGCCCAGGCGACGGAGTGTTTCGCGGCCCGCCGCGTCATACGCGAAGGAGAGCGTCCCTCCCTGCGTGGACAACTCGATCGGGCGGTCCGCCGTGTCGTGGGCCCAGGTCGAGAGGTGACCGACGGGTGTCGTACGGCGCACCCGTCGGCCCGCCGTGTCGTAGGCGTACGACATCCGGCGGCCGTTGACCGTCTCGGACAGTACGCGGCCCACCGCGTCCCGCTCCAGCACGACGTCCGTCGCCGCGTTCGTGGCGCGGACCACCGCGCCCGCCGCGTCGTAGGCGAACGTCGTCACCTCGCCGCCGGTCTCGTCGCGTTGCTCGACGGGGCGGCCGTGGGCGTCCACGACGTAACTCAGCCGCTCACCGCAGGCGTTCGTCCGGACGCGGAGCCCGCCCGCCGCGTCCAGCTCATAGGTCTGCGTCGCCCCGTTGAAGTCCGTCTCCGCGACGAGGCGGCCCGCCGCGTCGTACTCGTAGCGCCACTCACGGGCCTGCGGGTTGGTGACCTTCACCAGGCGGAGTTCGGTGTCGTACGTGAACGCGTACTCCGCGCCGTCCGGGTCGCGCCGGGTGGCGGGGAGATCGAAGTGGGTGTGCGTGTACGCCGTGGTGTGCCCCGCCTCGTCCGTGTGGGCGACGAGGTTGCCCTCGCCGTCCCAGTCCCAGGACTCGCGGCTTGCGTCGGGGTTCTCGCGCCAGGCGGGTTTGCCCTCGATGGTCCAGCCGTGGCGAGTGGTGTTGCCGAGAGGGTCGGTGAGGGCGGTGACGAGACCGTGCGGGCCTCGGCGGACCCTGGTCGTGTGCCCCAGAGGGTCGGTCACGGCGGTCGGGAGGCCCGCCGCGTTGGGGGTGACGGTCGTCGTGTGCCCGAGCGGGTCGGTGAGGGAGGTGAGGTGTCCGGTGCCGTTGTAGGCGTAGCGGGTCACCGCCCCTGCGGGGTCCGTCGTCGAGGTGCGGTTGCCGGCGTCGTCGTACGTGTGGTGCCACACGCCGCCGTTCGGGTCGCGCACCTCCAGCGGAAGGCAGTCGTCGTCGTAGACGGCGGTGATCGCGCTGCCGTCCGGGCGTTCGATACGGGTCGTGTTGCCCAGGTCGTCGTACACGTAGCGGGTCGTGTGGCCCAGCGGGTCGGTGACGGCGACCGGGTGGCGGTTGGCCTCGTCCCACTCGGTGAGGGTGGTGTGGCCGAGCGGGTCGGTCACCGAGACGGTTCTGTACGCCTCGTTGTAGACGTAGACCGACTGGTGGCCGAGAGAGTCCGTGTAGCGGGTGGTGCGGGCTGCTTCGTCGTAGTGGAAGCGGCCGGAGAGGGTTCCGTCAGGTCCGACCGTGCGCAGCACCCGGCCCCGGTGGTCGTAGACGTAGCCGAATGCCGTACCTCTGCGGTCCTCCCAGGACGTGATGCGGTGGTGGTCGTCGTAGCGGTAACGGAGCGGCAGGCCCGTCGAATTGATGACCTGGTCGAGGTTGCCTGCCGCGTCGTAGCCGTACGTGACGAGAGTGGTGCTGCGTTCGCCGTGGAGCAGGCGCAGAGCGGTGACGCGGAGGAGTCCGGGGTCGGTGTCGACGGCTATGCGGTAGCCGCCGGAGTGGCTGACCTCTTGCGGGGCGCCGTCCGCGTCGTACGTCACCTCGATGCGGTTGCCCGCGCGGTCCGTGATCGCCGCCAGCGGCAGCTCGCGGCCCCCGGCGGGCAGCGGGACGAAGTGCAGGACGCGGTTCCGCTCGGGCGCGGTGATGGTCATGGTCCCGTCGGGTTTGCCGTCCCAGTGCAGCGGCCAGCGCGGGCCGGAGAGGGGCAGCGTGGGGGTCTCCGGCTGCGGGACGGGGTAGGTGAGCAGCCTCCCGTCGTCGGCTATGTAGACGATGCCCTGGTCGTCGAGTTCCAGCCGTTGATCCAGCGTGCCCGCCCAGCTGGGGCCGAACCAGCCGCCGCAGGCGTGTCCTGACGAGAAGAAGCGGGTCAGCAGCAGGGGCAGCACGCCCGGCAGGTGCACGTCGGTGGCTGACGTGAACATCGCGCCGGTCGCCACGTCGACCGGCTCGTTGACGCCCTCCCTCTCTGTGTCGCCCTTGTTCTCCCTCTCCGGATCGCCGTTCGCCCTCTCGCGGGCGCTGCCGTCGCGGCGCAGCGCCTTCTCGCGGCTCGCCAGTCGCTGGGCGGCGCTCTTGGCGGAGGCGGCGCCCTTGCGGAGGGCTCCTCCTCCGCCGGTGGCCAGGGCGAGGAGGAGGTCGGGGGTGAGCTGGCCGGCGGCGCGTGAGGGGTTGCGCTGCCACTCCTCCCAGTTGGTGACGGCTTTGGCGAACTCCTTGGGGTGGTGGGCGGCGTAGGCCGCGCCGTCGGCCATGCCCGCCAGTTGCAGGGAGGCGCCGTCGGGCCCGTCCTCGACCAGGTACTCGAACTGCTTCCACAGCCCCTTGGCGCTGTCCCCCATGCCGCCGAGGAACTCGCCGGTCTCCTTCTTGAAGCGGTTCCAGCCCTTGGGCGCGTTCGGAGCCTTCCGTGTCGCCTTCTCGAGCTTGCGCTTGGAGTCGTCGATGACGGTCTGGAGTTCCCCCTCCAGGGTGTCCAGGCGCCGGTGGCAGTCCTCCATCGCCGCCATACCGGGGTTCTCCGCCGGCGGCTTGTCGGGGAGGTTCTCGTCCTTGCGCTCGACCGCCTCGGCGTAGGCGGCGTCCTGCTTGACGTAGGCCTTGGAGGCTGCCCGAGCGGCGTCCGCGTCAGCGATGATCGGCTTGAGCCGCTTGTGCACGGATCGCAGCTTGTCGGCGTAGGCATCCAGCGCGGACGCGGCGGAGGTGAAGTACTTCTCGGCCTTCTCCAACTCCTTGGGCAGATCCGAGCTGGCCTTCTGGAACTCGTCCGAGGCAGCACCGGTCCACGGCAGGAGGGACAGGTCGGTCAGCTTGTCGTAGCCGTCCTTGAACGCGCCGGCGTATGCCTTGAGTTTGACGACCAGGTCGTCGACCTTGTCGGGGTCGCCGTAGATGACGTCGCTGGGCTTGGCGTGCGGCGGTATGCGCTCCCGACCGCCCTCTGTGACGTCCTTGCCCGTCATGCGACCGGCCCCTTCTGGCCCCCGTCGACGACCCAGCCCTCGCCGCCCTCGCCGGCCACCCGGTAGCGGGGGTTGGCCGGCAGGTCGCCCGTCACCTTCGTACCGTCACCGCCAGCCCCACCGCCGTCCCCGACGCTGCTGCCGCCGTCGTCGTCCAGCCAGGGTTCCTGGTAGATCTCCGGAGGCGGGTCGAACGTCGGACGGTCCCCGTCCTTCCAGGCGCGCAGTCCGTGCTCGCCGAAGGGGAGTTTGGCGATGTTGTCCTCGGTCGGTGCGAAGTCCTTGACCCGCAGCAGGTCCGCCATCATGTACGCCGCGATCACCTGCCGCAGTGTGTCCACGATCACGTCCGTGTGCTCGGCGACCCGGCCCATGCCGAAGCCCCATTCCTCCAGCATGTCCTTGGCGGGCTGCTCGATGTCGAACACGGCCGCGGTGGTGATGCCACTGGACAACGACTTCCAGTCGTCCTTGATCTTGTGTGCCGCCACGACCGACTCCTCCAACGGCCGCAGGATCTTCCGCACCTCGGCGATCTCGATCGCATAGCCCTCACCCGGCTTCGGCTCGCCCCCGCCGCCCGGACCGTCCCCCTTGTCACCTGCCACGTTTACCGCCCCTCAGTCTCAGCCGGGTCCGCCGCCTCAGCCGGGCCCGTCGTGCCCGCCGGGCCCGCCAGCGTGGTGCCGTCCAGCAGGAATGGCTGCTCTCCCAGCGGATCGACCAGCGCCCGTACCCCCTCGGGCAACAAGCCGACCAGGTCCTCGGCCGTGGTCGACGCCCATCCGCACGCCCCCGCGAACAACGCCAACCGCTCCCACGAGGTGAATACCGGCACCACCGGTCCCTCCGACGTCTCCGCCACCAGAAACCCGGGCGTCTCGGGACGCCGGAAATACAGGCGCACGGTGCGCAGTTGAGCCAGCTTCTCCGCCGGAGACAGTCGCGCGACCGTCGCGTCACGGACCAGATCCCGCAACGACATGTCCTACCCCCCGTCCGCAGCGTGACCAGCCGCGAACCCATCGTATGTTCGCACGTCAGTGCTGTCGCCGACGGGGCGTTTCCGTGGGGGCTCGGTCAGCGTCCTGCCGACAGACGTGGGGTCAGCAGCCGCCCCACCTCGGCCATGGCGTCGGGTGCGCCCAGGGCGCTGTGGGTGTAGGCCAGGTCGTGGACGGTGAGCGGACCGGTGATGAGGGGGTGCCAGGCGTCGGGGGAGGGGCGCGGGGCCGGGGCGGCGAGGGGGTCGGGTTCCGTGGCGCGGAGGTAGAGGGCCGGGCCCTCGTAGACGGCCGGGGCGTAGGTCGGCAGCAGGGCCGCGTAGTGGGACAGCATGCGGGTGACGGCGCGCAGTTGGGCCTCCTCGGCCAGCCCCGAGCCGAGGGCTTCGGTGACCAGGCGGCGGACCAGGTGGGGGTGCGCCGCGGGGTCGACGCGCAGCCGCGGATCCAGGGGCGCGGCGTCCAGCAGGGTCAGCAACTCCACCTCCTCGCCCTCCTTCTGGAGGTGCGCCGCCATCGCGTGGGCCAGCGCGCCGCCCAGTGACCAGCCCAACAGCCGGTAGGGGCCGCGGGCCTGCACGGCGCGGAGGCGGGCGACGTACTCGGCGAGCAGGCCGGGGAAGGTGGCGGCGAGTGGTTCGCGGGTGTCGCGCAGCCCCTGCGCCTGGAGGGCGTGGACGGGGACGGAGGGCGGCAGGTGCGGGGTGAGGGTGGCGTAGCACCAGCCGAGCCCCCCGGCGGGGTGGACGCAGAACAGCGGCCGGTCCTCGCCGCCCGCGCGCAGCGGGAGCAGCATGGCGTAGGCGTCGTCCGTGGTGCCGCACGGGTCGCTCGCGGTGTCGAGGAGCTTCGCCAGCTGGCCCGGGGTCGGCGCGTGGTAGAGCGCTCCGAGTGAGACGTCGGCGCCCAGTTCGGTGCGGATGCGGTTGAGCAGGCGGGTGGCGGTCATGGAGTGGCCGCCCAGGGCGAAAAAGTCGTCGTCCAGGCCGGTTTCGGGGACGCCGAGGACGGCGGCGAAGAGGGTGCACAGGGTGCGTTCGCGGGGGGTGCGGGCCGCGCGCGGGCCGGCGTCCGCCGCGGGGGGCGCCGTCGCGGCCCGCGTGGGCAGCGCGGCGCGGTCCAGTTTGCCCTGCGGGGTGAGCGGCAGCGCGTCGTGGGTGACGTACACGGCGGGCACCATGGCGGCGGGCAGGCGGCCTGCCGCCCAGGAGCGCAGTTCGGCGCCGGCGAGGCCGGTGGCGGGCTGCGTGTCGTCACCGGGGGCGCGCGGTGCGGGCACGATGTGCGCCGCCAGGTGCAGCGGGCTCTCGGGGGATCCGGTGCGCTGTGCCGCGACGGCGACGTGGGCGACGCGGGGGTGCGAGGCCAGTACGGCCTCCACCTCCCGGGGTTCGATGCGGACGCCGCGCAGTTTGATCTGCTCGTCGGCGCGGCCCAGGTACGCGAGCATGCCGTCGTCGGTCCAGCGGACGAGGTCGCCGGTGCGGTACATCCGCGCACCGGTCCCCGCAACCGCCCCAGCACCGGCCCCCGCAACCGCCCCAGCACCGGCCCCCGCAACCGCCCCCGCGTACGGGTCCGGCACGAAGCGTTCGGCCGTCAACGCGTCGGCGCCCAGGTAGCCGCGCGCCACCTGGGCGCCGCCCAGGTACAGCTCGCCGCGTGTTCCGGGCGGGACCAGGCGCCCGCAGTGGTCGAGGACGTAGGCGCGGACGTTGTGCTGGGGCCGTCCGATGACCGGCTCGTCCCGCTGCGCGTCGAGGCGGCACCACACGGCGTCCACGGTGCATTCGGTCGGCCCGTAGTAGTTGAGGACGGTGGTGGCGGGCAGCGCGCGCAGCCGCTGCCACAGGGTTTTGTCCAGCGCCTCGCCGCCGACCATGAGGGTGCCGGGCTGGTGCCTGCCGGCGGCGAAGAGGCCGGCGTCGAGGAGTTGGCGCAGGTAGGAGGGGGTCAGGTCGAGGAAGTCGAGGCGCCATTCCTCGATCCGGGCGACGAGCGCGGCGGGGTCGTGCCGCACCCCGTCCTCGGCCAGGTGTACTTCGTGGCCCGCGGCCAGGAACAGCCAGGCCTCCCAGGAGGTGTCGAAGGAGAACGACGCCGTCAGCGCGGCCCGCAGCCTGCCGCCGCCCCCGGCCCCGGCCCCGCACTCGGCCCTGGCCCCGCCCCCGGCCCCGCGGGCGGCGCGCTCCCGCGCCGCCGGGGTGATGAGGGAGACGAGGTGGTCGTGGAAGAGGTGGGTGAGCTGCCGGTGTTCGACGACGACACCCTTGGGGCGGCCGGTGCTGCCGGAGGTGAACGCCAGGTACGCGGCGTCCTCGGGGCGCGGGGGCCTGGTCAGGTCGCCGGGCGCGGGGTCGGTGGCGGGCTGGGCTTGGAGCCGGCGCCTCGTGGGCGCCGTGTCCGTCACGACGACGGGCACGGCGCACCGCGGCCCGTCGGTGCCCTCGCCGGTGCCCTCGCCCGTCAGGCGGGCGGCCGTCTCCTCGTGTGCCAGTACGCACAGCGGCGCGGCTTGCGCGAGCATCATCCGGGTCCGTTCGGCCGGGTGTCCGGCCTCCAGGGGCAGGCAGGCGGCGCCGGTCTTGAGGACGGCGAGGAGCGCGACGGCGTAGGCCTCGGTGCGGGGCAGGCCGAGGGCGATGGTGGTGCCGGGGCCCGCGCCGCGGGCGAGGAGTAGGTGGGCGAGCCGGTTGGCTCGCGCGTTCAGCTCGCGGCGGGTGAGGACGGCGCCGCCGCCGGCGGGGCCGCAGACGACGGCGACGGCGTCGGGCTCCTCCCGTACGCGCTGCTCGAACTCGGCGTGCAGCGGCGTGGCGGGGACCGGGAGCGCGGGGCCACGGCCCCAGGCGAGCACCTGGTCGCGTTCGGCCGGGGTCGCCAGGTCGATGTCCGCCACGCGGCGTGTGCCCTCGCAGGTGGCGAGCGTACGCAGCAGCGAGAGGAAGCGAGCGTGGTGGGCGGCGACCTCGGCGGCCGGGTAGGTGTCGGGGTCGGCCTGGAAGTCGATGCGCAGGGAGCCGTCGCTGGGGCGGTCGTAGACGTTGACGCTCATCCCGGTGACGGGGCCGTTGGAGAGGTTGTGCAGGACGGCCGGGTGGCGGCCGAAGCTGACCTGCGGGTCGTAGACCATCACGTTGATGCCCCAGTCGGCCATGCCTCCCGCCAGCGTGGGGGCGGCCTTCAGCTCCCGCACCATGTCCCAGAACGGGTACCGCTGGTGCCGTACCAGGCCCTTGGCCTGCGCCGCCGTGCGCCGCAGCAGGTCCTCGACGGTGCCCGCCGAGGGCGCGGGCACCCGCAGCGGCAGCACGTTGGCGAGCATGCACGGCACCTCGCGGGTGGCCCCGCCGCGTGCGGTGACGGTGACGTCGAGCATGACGTCACCCACGCTGCCGGGCCCGCCGGGACTCCCGGAGCCGACACCGCCGTCGGACGGGGCGGCCCCCGCGGACCCCACAGACCCCGCGGCCCCCGCAGCCCCCTCGGCGTGCTCCCGCTCGCCGAGCCGGTCCACGTACAGGGCCAGCGCCGCCATCGCCGCGGTGGCCAGCCCGGTACGGGCGCCCCGCGCCAGGGCGCGCAGACCCCGTGCGGCCTCGGCTTCGAGGTGCCCGCTCTCCCGCACGAACCGGCGCGCGGGGCGCAGCCAGTGCTGGGAGGCGTGCGCGGAGGTGCCCCAGGCGGCGAGCTGCTCGGCCCAGTAGGCGCGGTCGCGGGCCATGCGCGCGGAGCCGCGGTAGTCGGCCTCGTCGGCCAGCGCCTGCGCCAGGGGGGCGAGGCGCCCGTCGGGGGCGGGGGTCCCGCTCTCCAGCGCGGTGTAGAGCTGCGCCAGCCGCGGCAGAAAGAGCGTCATGGAGAAGCCGTCCATGACGATGTGGTGGATGGCCATGTAGAGCGTGTACCGGTCGTCGGCCGTGCGCAGCAGCGTGAAGGTGAAGGCCCGTGCGTGCCGCGGGTCCACGGGATTGCCGAGATCGGCCCACATCAGGGCGTGCGCGGCGGCGGCCGGGTCGTCCTCGCCGCGCAGGTCCAGCAGCGGCAGCGGCCAGTCCTCGCAGTCCTCGACGACCTGCCGCACCTGCTCCTCGGGCCCCGCCGTGCCCTCACGCTCGCTCGTGGTGAACCGGACGCGCAGCGCCTCCGTCTCGGCGACGGTGCGCCGCAACGCCCGCTCCAGCAGCTCCGGATCGACCGGGCCCTGGATCTCCAGGGCCTCGGCGGCCCGGAAGCACGGGTTGTCCGGGTCGAGTTGCTGGGCGTACCACATTCCTGTCTGCGCCGCCGTCAACGGCAGCCCTTCTCCGCTGCCGACCTGTCCCATCGAAACCAGCTCCTGATTGCGCCACACCGTCTGGGAGCACAACGAGAGGAGCTGTCAGAGGGCACCTTCCGACCGTGGCGCCGGTGTTCAGGCCTGTGCCGGCACCGCCGCGCGTCGGCTCGCGTACAGCGTGATCCCTCCGGCCAGCACCATGGCGCCCAGTGCCAGCGCGACGGTCGCGCTCCAGCCGCCCGCGGCGAACGCGGCGGCGCCCAGCGCACCGCCCAGGGAACTGCCCACGTAGTAGGACATCTGGTAGAGGGCCGAGGCCTGCGCGGGGCCGTGGGTGGCGGTGCGGCTGACCGATCCGGAGGCCACCGCGTGCCCCGCGAAGAACCCTGCCGTGATCAGGACGAGCCCGGCGACGACGGCGACCAGGCTGTCGGCGAGGCTGACGAGCAGGCCCGTGGAGGCGGTGCCGATCCCCAGGTAGAGGGTTCCGCGCCGGCCCAGCCGGGCGTTGAGCCGCCCGGCGGTGGCCGAGGCGAGCGTGCCCACCAGGTAGATGACGAAGATGGAGCCCACCAGGCCCTGGGAGAGCCCGAAGGGGGCGGCAACCAGCCGGTAGCCGATGACGGTGTACACGGCGCCGAAGACGACCATGAACAGCAGCCCGATCGCGTACAGCCGCAGCAGCAGCGGGTTGCCCAGGTGGGAGCGGACCGTCGCGGCGACCCGGCGCGGGTGCAGGGGCACGGGGGTGAAGTGCCGTGCCCGCGGTACCAGGAGCCGGAAGGCGACCGCGCACAGCAGGGAGGTGACGGCGACGGCACCGAGCCCGGCCCGCCAGCCCCACGCCTCGGTGACCCAGCCGGTGAGGATGCGCCCGCTCATGCCTCCGACGCTGTTGCCCGCCACGAACAGCCCGACGGCGCCCACCAGGTGGGTGCCGCGTACCTCGTCGGAGAGGAACGCCATGGCCGAGGCGGGCACGCCGGCCACCGCCGCGCCCTGGAGCGTCCGCAGGGCGATGAGGACCGGCAGGCTGGGGGCGAACGGGACGACGAGCGCGAGTGCGACCGCCACCGCCATGGAGACGGTCAGCATGCGGCGCCGGCCGAAGCGTTCGGACAGCGCGGCCAGCGGCAGCACGGCGACGGCCAGTCCGACGGTTGCGCCGGAGACGGTCCAGCTCGCCTGGTCGGGCGAGGCGTGCAGCGAGCGGGAGATCTCGGGCAGCAGCGCCTGGGTGGAGTAGAGCAGGGCGAAGGTCGACAGGCCGGCGGCGAACAGCGCGAGACGCATCCGCCCGTGCCCGGGGTCGCCGGGGCTCAGCTTCGTCGCGTCGGCGGCCTCCGCCGTCCCTTCGGCGGGACACCTATCAGCAGGGCCCGAGTCAGCGGGACCCGTATCAGCAGGACACGAAGAGGCGTCCACCGGCTGGGTGGACGCCCCGGTATCGAGAGCAGGCATGGCTCGAACGTACGAACTCTCCTCTCATCCGTCCAATGCATGAAAGTGCGAGAATCGATGCCCGTCCGCATCACCGCAGGTAAGGGCCGCCCGTGTCACCCTCCCGTAGCGTGGAAGACAGCTCCGTCACACCGCGGCCCGCCTCGGTCGGCGCGACGGCGCCCACGGTGTACGCGCTCACGCCCCGCCTCGCGCAGTTCGCGGCCGTCGCCCGCCACGAGCACGTCACCCGCGCCGCGCAGGAACTCGGCGTTCCGCAGTCCTCGCTCAGCCGGGCCCTGGCCCGGCTGGAGGCCGACCTGGGCGTGGCCCTCTTCGCCCGCCACGGCCGCACCGTCTCCCTCACCCCGGCGGGCCGCACGTTCCTGGCCGCCGCCGAGCGGGCCCTGACCGCCGTCGAACAGGGCGCCGAAGCGGTGCGCTCCGACGCCGACCCCGCCACCGGCAAGGTCGCCTTCGGCTTCCTCCACACGCTCGGCTGGGAGACGGTCCCCGAACTGCTGCGCGCCTTCCGCGCCGACCACCCGCGCGTCCGCTTCGCCCTGGTGCAGAACTACGGTGACGCCATGCTGGAGCGGCTCCGCGCCGGAGAGCTCGACCTGTGTCTGACCTCGCCCGTCCCCGACGCCCCCGACCTCGTCGCCCGCCGCCTGGACGAACAGCGGCTGCGGCTCGTCGTCCCCGACGACCACCGGCTCGCGCGGCGCAAACGGATCCGGCTCGCCGAGGCCGCCGAGGAGTCCTTCGTCACCCTGGAGCCCGGCTACGGCATGCGGCGCCTCCTGGACACGATGTGCGCCGAGGCCGGGTTCACCCCCCGGATCGCCTTCGAGGGCGAAGAGGCCGAGACCATCCGCGGACTGGTCGCCGCCGGGCTGGGCGTCGCACTGCTGCCCCCGCCCGTCTTCCCCCGGCCCGGCGTACGGGAGGTGGCGGTGACCGCGCCGCGCGCCGTCCGCGAGATCGGGCTGGCCTGGTCCGCCGGGCGCCCTGACACGCCGCCGGTGGCCGCGTTCAAAGCGTTTCTGCTCAGCCGCAGGGGCCGACTCCTGCGCGCCGAACCCACCCACCACCCCGCCCCGGAGGACAACCGATGACCCCGCACCCGAACGGCCCCGACGGTCACGCGCACGGCCACGGGCACACCCACGCCCACGCCCACGGAGGCGACACCACCCCTACCCAACCCGACTGGGAGGCCCTCGCCGAGCACCTCGAACGCGAGGCCGAACTGAACGTGCCGTTCCTCGAGGAGGCCGCCGCCTGGCTGCACGACCTCACGGGCAGCCGCGAGGTCACCCGCGTCCTCGACCTGGGCAGCGGCCCCGGCGTCTCCACCACCGCACTCGCCCACGCCTTCCCCGGCGCCGAGACGGTCGCCGTGGACAGCGCCCCCGGGCTGCTGGAGCGCGCCCGCGCCCGCGCCGCACGCGAGGGGCTCGCCTCCCGGATCACCACCCGCTCCGCCGCACTCCCCGACGACGTCCCCGGCCTGGGCACCGCGGAACTGATCTGGACCAGCAACGTCGTCCACCACCTCGGCGACCAGCGCGCCGCCCTGGAGACGTTCGCCGGAGCGCTGCGCCCCGGCGGTGTCCTGGCCGTCCGCGAACGCGGGCTGCCCACCCGCTACCTGCCCCGCGACATCGGCCTGGGCCGCCCCGGCCTCCAGGCACGGCTGGACGCCGCCGAGGAGGACTGGTTCACCGCCATGCGCGCCGAACTGCCGGGCCACACCCGCACGGTGGAGGACTGGCCGGCGCTGCTCGTCGCCGCCGGGCTGACCCCGACGGGCAGCCGCACCTTCCTCACCGACCACCAGGCGCCCCTCGACCCGGTCGCCCGCGCCCACGTGCGCGGCCGCCTCGAACGCTTCCGCACCGGCCTCGCCGACAGCCTGGACGCCGAGGACCTCGCCACCCTCGACACGCTCCTGGACGACACCTCGCCCGAAGGCGTCCTGCGCCGCCCCGACGTCTTCTTCCTGACAGCGACGACCGTGCACACGGCGGTCCGCACCTGACCCGCGACGCCTGGCGCGCCCGCGCGGGAGCTACCGCAGACTCTTGCCGAAGCCGCTCGCCAGCGGCATCCGCAGGCCCAGGGGCGGGGGAGCCGCCAAGGCGTCGGTCAGGGGGCGGCACAGGTCGCGGGCGCACAGGGTGCCGAGGACGAAGTCCTGGGTGAGCGCGGCGACCTCGGCCGCGTAGCCGCGCAGCCCGTGCCCGTCCGTGTGCACCTCGAACCGGCACACCTGGGCGTTGACCTTCTTGGCGCGCTCGGCGAAACGGAAGGACAACTCCGGGTCCGTCCGCGTGTCGTTGGTGCCGTGCACCAGCAGCACGTGACGGCCGCGCAGGTGCCGTACGGGCTCCGCGTCGTCCGTGCCGTCCACACCGTCGGCACCGTCCAGCACGGGTCCGAGCGCGACGACGGAGGCGACCGCGGGATGGCCGGCGGCGCGCAAGGCCGCGCGTCCGCCGATGCCCCTGCCGACCAGGCAGACGGGCACGTCACCGTACCGGCGTACGACTTCCTCGACGGCCCACTCGGCGTCCTCGGCATACGCGCACCCGGCGCGCCGGGCCCGACTGTCCGTGGCCGTCCGGGGCTCACCGACAGATCCGGCACCGTCGCCCGCCGACGCCTCGCCGGGAGGCCTGTCGGCGCCAGGCGCCCCGGCGGGAGGTGTGTCGAGACGAGGCGCGTCGGTGGGCGGCGCGTCGGCGTGAGGCCGGGGTTTCCCGATGTCCTCGACACCGCCTGCGCTCGGGGCCTCGACGCCTCTCCGTGCCTCGTCAGCGCTCGGGTCCTCGACCCCGCTCCTCACCCAGCCGGCTCCCGCGCCTTGGGCGCCCGAGGCGGAGCGCGCGCCCCCGGGCGCGTCGGACGACGGGTCCGGATCCGCGTCCCGGCGGGCGGCAGCGGCGCGGTAGTGGACGACGTGCGCGGTCAGCGGGTCGTCCCGGGTTCCGGCGCGCCCCAGCCGGCGCGCCAGCGGCAGCGCGGCGGCCGCCGCCAGCGCGGAGCCGCGGAGCGCGCCGCCGTTGTCACCCGGCAGGACGAGCACGACGGCGTGCGGTGCCTGCCCCACGGCCCCGTGGGGCCGTCCCAGGCGTGCTTCCCTCTCGGGCAACGCTCGCTGAGCCATGGCGCAACAATGGCACGCCGCCGCGCGGAGGGAAGGGAGTTGACGCAAGGGAGTGGGGAAACCGGGTGGAAACCGCGTGGAAACCCGGGAACGGAGGTCCTGAACGCCCCGAAGGCCCAAAACCACGGGTTCCCCGCACACGGGTCAGCCGCGGCCCCCTCCCATCCCCCGGTCCGGGCCCGGCGCACGCACGGAACCGGACAACACCGAAAACTCTCCCTCGCCCCCCATGCGTTCTACGCGCGTAGGAGCTAGAGTGCCGTGATGGTAAGCGAATCCGAGAGCACCGTCCCCCAGGGAGTCGTTCCCGGGGGTGTCGTCCCCACCGCGGAGCAGATCCGCCGCGCACCGAAGGTTCTGCTCCACGATCACCTCGACGGCGGGCTGCGCCCCGCGACCATCGTCGAACTGGCCCGCGAGACCGGTTACGACGCGCTGCCGGAGACCGACGCCGACCGGCTGGAGAACTGGTTCCGCGAGTCGGCCGACTCGGGCTCCCTGGAGCGCTATCTGGAGACGTTCTCGCACACGGTCGGCGTGATGCAGACCCGCGACGCGCTCTTCCGCGTCGCCTCGGAGTGCGCGCAGGACCTGGCCGCCGACGGAGTCGTCTACGCCGAGGTCCGCTACGCGCCCGAACAGCACCTGCTGGGCGGCCTGACGCTGGAGCAGGTCGTCGAGGCGGTCGACGAGGGCTTCCGCGAGGGCGAACGGCTGGCGCACGCCGCGGGCCACCGCATCCGGGTCGGCGCGCTGCTGACGGCGATGCGGCACGCGGCCCGCGCGCTGGAGATCGCGGAGCTGGCCAACCGCTACCGGGACCTGGGCGTGGTCGGCTTCGACATCGCGGGCGCGGAAGCGGGTCACCCGCCCACCCGGCACCTGGACGCGTTCGAGTACCTCAAGCGCGAGAACAACCACTTCACCATCCACGCGGGCGAGGCGTTCGGGCTCCCCTCGATCTGGCAGGCCCTCCAGTGGTGCGGCGCCGACCGGCTCGGGCACGGGATGCGCATCATCGACGACATCCAGGTCGGCGACCAGGGAGACGTCAAGCTGGGCCGCCTCGCGGCGTACGTGCGCGACAAGCGGATCCCGCTGGAGCTGTGCCCCTCCTCCAACCTGCAGACGGGCGCGGCGCCTTCGTACGCAGAGCACCCCATCGGGCTGCTGCGCCGGCTCCACTTCCGTGCGACGGTCAACACGGACAACAGGCTCATGAGCGGCACGAGCATGAGCAACGAGTTCGAGCACCTCGTGCGGACGTTCCGCTACACGCTGGATGACATGCAGTGGTTCACCGTCAATGCCATGAAGTCGGCGTTCATTCCTTTCGATGAACGTCTCGCCATGATCAACGACGTCGTCAAGCCGGGATACGCGGCGCTCAAGGCCGAGTGGCTCTTCCCCACCGCCGCCGTCTGACCCCCGGTGACCAGCGCTTCCGCCGCCGCCTCGCGCCCCGCGGGCGGCGGCGGAAGGCGGCGGGCGCCCCGCCGCGCATCCCGTCTCGACGGCGACTTACGGCGTCGCCCGCGTGTTTGCGACTCCTCGGAATTCCTGGCTACGTTCGCCGGGCTGCTCAGGCCCCCGGGCCGCTGATGGCCCCTCACCGGGGCACTCACGCCCTGTTCGAGCTGCTCAAAGCCCCCACTCCGAGGACGTAAACACTGATGAAGCAGGTAGCCAAGAAGACCCTGGGTGTCGCCGCGCTGGGTGCGGCCGCCGTCGTGGCCGGCGCGGGTTCCGCCTCCGCCGCCCCCACCGACATGCTCGGCGGCGCGCCCGCGGGCAAGGCCCTCGGTCCGGTCGCCGAGACCGCGGGCAAGACCGTGGGCGACCTTCCGCTCCGGGAGGCCACCCAGGGCCTGCCGGGCGGGCTGTCCCAGCCGGTGGGCGTCGCCCAGCAGGCGCTGTCCGGGGCCCTGACGGGTACCCCGCTGGACGCGACCGAGACGGTGGCCGACAACGCGCAGAAGTCCACCGAGGGCAAGAGCTCGGCCCCCGGCGGCGGCATGCTCGGCGGCCTGCCCCTCGGCAAGGCCCTCCCGGTGGGCGGCTCCCACTGACGCAGCGCGGCGGCGGCCGCCGCTGAGGCAGGCGGCCGGGCCGACGGCGGCGGCGCCCCGCAGGGGCTCTCCACGGCGGAGGGGCTGCGTCACCCGTGGCGGGTGACGCAGCCCCTTTTCGTTCCCCCCCCGGTCACGTGGCGAACGGTCCGTCCCGCCGGTCAGTGCCCGGGGAAGGTGGCCTGGTGCCGGGCGCCCGCGAACCCGGCCTCATCGGTGCCCGCACCGTCACCGCGCGTGCGGAGGGCTTACTCGGATCTGTCGGAGGCTGCCGCCAGACGCGGCAGCGTCACCACGCTGACCTGTGGTGCTGTCGCTCGTTGGGGAGCAGCACCCACAGTGCCAGGTAGAGCAGGCACTGCGGTCCTGGCAGGAGGCATGAGACGAGGAAGAGGACGCGCATCGTGGTGGGCGTGGTGCCGAAGCGCCGTGCGAGGGCGGCGCAGACGCCGCCGATCATGCGTCCCTGTTCGGGGCGGGCCAGTGCGGGCATGAGGCTGCTCCTTCGTCGGTCGTTCTCGCTCTTCTTCCGACGATAGAACGGACCAACGGTACGAACATCGCACTACGGTGCCATCCCGACCCTGGTGGCTCTCGGGGTCGACCCCTGGGAGGTCTCCTCCCGCAGGCGTACACCGGTGCCGGTCCGACGCTCGGCCGTCCCGGACCGCTGCCCGCCGTCCGGCAGGCGGCCTCCTGTGCTGCGGTCGCCCCGGGAGCGCAGGCCGCGCCGCACCAGCGGGAAGACGAGCCCGGCCGCCAGCGCCACTCCCGCGGTGTTCAGCAGCACCGTGTCGACGTCGACGAGCTGCCCCGACACCCCTGTCTTCACCAACGTGAGCCCCACCGAGAGCATCGCCCCGGCGAAGACGGTGCGCGCCACGGTGCCCGGGAGCCTGCGGTGCAGGCGTCCTGTGGCCAGCGGCAGCAGCACTCCGAACGGCGCCGGCAGCAGCAAGGCGGGCCCCAGCTCCTCCAGCGCGACCCGCGGCCCGTCGGCGAGTGCGGCGCGGATGGTGGCCAGCGGTTGCAGGTTGGCGGGCGCCATCCAGGGAACCGAGACGGGGCGCAGCGTCAGCCAGCCGACGAGACACAGGTGTACCGCCAGCAGGAGGAGTCCCGCGGCGCGGATACGGGAGGCGGAGGTCAGACCGCCGGAGCCAAGGCGCTGCACGTCCTCAAGGACGCCTCCGCGTTCCGCCGCGGTTCCTTGCGGTGTCCTGAGCGGGTCAGGACTGTGTCACACGCGTGTCCCGGCTCGGGCCGCCGCACGTGTCCCACCGCCGCGTGTGTCCCGGCTGCCGCCGCTCCACGTCCGGCACGGGTGCCACTCACACCTCCGTGCCCGCCGTCTCGGCCGCCTCCGGACGAGTCCGCAGCCCGGCACCGCACTCGTAGCGCTTCAGTGGCGCCTTCGTCTCCCCGGCCGCCTCTTCCTCGCCGCCGTCGCCGCCGTCCGACGGGGAGCCGGCCGGGCCGCCGAGGACCACTCCGTCGTCGGCGTCGGCCGCCGCGGTGTCCGCGTACGTGCACACCAGCTGTGCCAGCGCGAACGACGGCAGCTCATCCGGTGGCCGGTTGAGCCGCAGCGCCTCGTCCGGGTCGCCGTCGGCGCCCGGCTCGACCGTCAGGTCGTCGGGCACGGCCGTGGTGAAGCCCGCCGCACCCTCCGTGGTGCGCGGCTGCCGCTTGAGCTCCTCAAGCAGCTTCCGCGCCACCGGCAGCCGCTGCGCGGACGAGCGCCCCTGCGGCATCCGTACCTCCCGCTCGACGGGCGAGACGCGGGAGCCGCACACCAGATAGACGCGGACGAGTGACCGCGCGCCGTCCGCTTGCGGGCTCTCGTGGCCGTCGGGCAGCACGCAGCCCACCCGGGAGGGGGCCGCGCCCGCGTCCACGGGGACGGAGGTGGCGCGGATGCCGCAGCCGGTCGCCACCGCGGCGAGGACGCACAGGAGTATGAGCGGCGCCGGGCGCCCGCGCCGGGCCCCGGCACGTTTCCGGGTGAGCGGCCCCGGCGGTGACTGCCTCCGCCGTGCGGAGCGGCTCATCGGTCTTCTCCCTCGTCCTGAGCGCCGTCGTCGCCGTTGCGCGGGCGCTCGCCGGTGCCTTCGCCGTTCTCGCGCTCCCACTCCTCGGCGACCCGGCGGGCGTCCCTGGGCAGGTGGAGGGTGAAGACGGCGCCGCCCTCGCCGCTGGGGGCGTTGTGCGCGGTGATCTCCCCGCCGTGGATGTGGGCGTTCTCCAGCGCGATGGAGAGGCCGAGTCCGCTGCCCTCGGAGCGGGGGCGGGAGGCGCTGGCCTTGTAGAAGCGGTCGAAGACGTGCGGCAGGACGTCCTCGGGGATGCCGGGGCCCTGGTCGGCGACCTCGATGGCCAGTTCGTCACCGTCCCCGCCGTCGGGCCGCTCGCGGGTGTGCACCGACACCCGCACCGGGGAGCCGCCGTGCTTGAGGGCGTTGCCGATCAGGTTGGCGAGGATGACGTCCAGCCTGCGCGGGTCGAGCCGGGCCATGATGCCCCGGTCCGCGTCCAGCTCCACCGCGTCCAGCCAGGCCCTGGCGTCGATGCAGGCGGTCACCTGGTCGGCCACGTCCACGTCGTCCAGCACCAGCCTGGCCGTGCCCGCGTCGAAGCGGGTGACCTCCATCAGGTTCTCGACCAGGTCGTTGAGCCGCCGCGTCTCGCTGACCACCAGCTGCACGGCGGGCGCGATCATCGGGTCGAGATTGTCCTGCTCCTCCTCCAGCACCTCGGTGACCGCCGAGATCGCCGTCATCGGGGTCCGCAGCTCGTGCGACATGTCGGCGACGAACCGCCTGCTGGAGGCCTCCCGCGCGCTCAGCTCGGCCACCCGCTGCTCCAGCGAGGCCGCCGCGTCGTTGAACGTGCGCGACAGCTCGGCCAGCTCGTCCGTGCCCGAGACCCGCAGCCGCGTCTCCAGCTTGCCCTCGCCGAGCCTGCGCGCCGCCTCGCCGAGCCGCCGCACCGGGCGCAGCACCGTCGTGGCCGCGGCCTGCGCCAGCAGCATCGCGCCGATCAGCGCGAGCCCGGTGGCGATCCCCAGCGACCAGCCCAGCGAGCTGAGATCGTCCCGCTCCGGGGCCAGCGACTTGAGCAGGTACCCCGTCGGCGTGGGCTCCTCGCCGATCACCTTCGCGCCGCCGACCAGATACGGGTCGCCGTCCAGCGTGATGCGCTGCCAGTACAGGTGGTAGGGGTGCTTGTTCTGCTTGGTGACCGGGCGCTTCTCCTCGACCGCGTGGCGCAGCCGGTCCGGTACGTCCCCCAGGGCGAAGTCGTCCTGGTTGGAGGCCGCGGCGCACCGCTTGCCGCTCTCCGTCTCGTCGACGAGCAGCACCTGGTAGTTCTGCGAGCTGCGCGCCATCTTCGCCGCCGCCTCGCGCAACTGCCCGCAGTCGACCTTGCGGGGCAGGTTGCCCGCGTTGTCCTCCATCGCCTTGCGGAAGTCGTTGAGCGCCGCGTTCTGGGCGCGGGTGAGAACGGCGTCGCGGTTGAGCCAGTAGGCGATGCCCGAGGCGGAGACCGCCGCCGTCAGCGCCACCAGCGCGAAGACGACGACGAGGCGGAGCCGCAACGTCGGCAGCAGACCGGCGAGCCGGGAGCGCAGGCGCGCCCCGAAGGAAGGGGCGTCGGTCACTGGGCGGTTCCGTTCTGCGTGCTCGTACGGTGCTGTGCGCCCCTGTGGTTCCGCGTGCTCGTACGGTTCCTGCTCGTGCGGTCCGTCACTGCGGCGGGTCCAGCCGGTAGCCGACGCCGCGCACCGTGCGGATCAGGGTGGGGGAGGACGGCACGTCCTCGACCTTGGCGCGCAGCCGCTGCACGCAGGCGTCCACGAGACGCGAGTCGCCCAGGTAGTCGTGCTCCCACACCAGGCGCAGCAACTGCTGGCGGGAGAGGGCCTGCCCGGGGCGTCTGCTCAGCTCCAGCAGCAACCGCAGCTCGGTCGGCGTCAGTTGCAGATCCTCGCCGTTCTTGGTGACCGTCATCGCCGCGCGGTCGATCACCAGCGAACCGAAGGCCGCCGCGTCGTTGGACTCCCGCTCGCCGCGCCGCATGACCGCGCGGATGCGCGCGTCCAGCACCCGGCCCTGCACCGGTTTGACGACGTAGTCGTCCGCACCGGACTCCAGGCCCACGACGACGTCGATGTCGTCGCTGCGGGCCGTCAGCAGGATGATCGGCAGCTGGTCGGTGCGCCGGATGCGGCGGCACACCTCGAAACCGTCGATGCCGGGCAGCATCACGTCCAGCACGATCAGATCCGGGCGCTGTTCGCGCAGCAGTTTGAGGCCGTCCTCACCGGACGCGGCGGTCACCACGCGGTGCCCCTGGCGGGTCAGACCCATCTCCAGGGCGGTACGGACAGCGTCATCGTCCTCGATCAGCAACAGGAAAGGCACGCGCGCCATTCTGGCCCATGGCGGCCCCATACTTCGACCGGCGGTCGGCACCCGGCAGCGACACGCCCCGCGACCTGCGCTGTGTGTGACCCGCCGCCCCTTGTGACACCGCTGTGACAGACGGGGGACCTCGCCATGAAATCGGGGCGGCAAGGTTTATCCCACAAGCAAGCGACCGGTTGGCTCCGAGGGGGCGCGAGATGAACACACTGCACAGCACCAACACCAGCGCAGTCCTTCACACGCGTCTGCACGTCCCCGCGGTTCCCGCCACACAGAACCGGTCGGAGATCTCCGGCGCCGAGACGGGCACAGCGCTGCTCGAGCACGGCCGGGAGCTCGGGGGGACACGGGGGTGTCCGCGCGGCACCGGACGGATGCGTACGCGAACGGTCTTCGGGCCCGCGGTCGAGGGGCTGAGGGGAGACGCCCCGGGGGGGAAGACGGGGGACCGGGGGGAGCCGGGTCACACCGGCGACACGTCGGGTGACACCGGCGACACGGGGGAGAACGGGAGCGAGGGGGGCTCCCGGGGCAGTGGTGAGTACAGGAAGGCGACGGCTCTCGGTACCGTCGAGGAGCCCGGGGGGACTCCGGAGACGGACGCGGACGCCGAGGCGGCGTTCACCGCCTACGTGCGCGAGCGCCGTGCCTCCCTGTACGCCACCGCCTACCACCTGACAGGCGACCGGTTCGAGGCCGAGGACCTGCTGCAGAGCGCGCTCTTCTCCACCTACCGCGCCTGGGGCCGCATCACCGACAAGGCGGCGGTCGGCGGCTACCTGCGCCGCACCATGACCAACCTGCACATCAGCGCCTGGCGCCGCCGGAAGCTCAACGAGTACCCGACGGAGGAGCTGCCCGAGACGGTGGGGGAGCAGGACGCGATGCGCGGCACCGAACTGCGCACCGTCCTGTGGCAGGCCCTCGCCCGGCTGCCCGAACTCCAGCGCACCATGCTGGTCCTGCGCTACTACGAGGGCCGCACCGACCCGGAGATCGCGGACATACTCGACATCAGCGTCGGCACGGTGAAGAGCAGCATCTGGCGCTCCCTCCGCCGCCTGCGCGACGACGAGGTCCTCAGCTTCGGGCGTGACCAGGAAGAGAGCTTCGACGAACTGGTCGCCTGACCGACGCGACCACACGCACGTCCACCTGACCCCGCGGGGACATGGGGCACAGGGGGCTACGGGGAAACAACGGGGATACGGGGGAGCAACGGGGAAAGGGAGAGAGCGGTTCCGCCTGGACAGGGGGTCCAGACGGAACCGCTTTCTTGTGTGCGCCGGCCCCCTGTTGGCGTGCGGACAAGCGCCGGCCCCCGGGTAGCGGCCGGCCCCTCTCACCTCCCCGTGACTGCCGCGGTGAGGTCCGTGGCCGTGCGCAGGCGGGTGATGCGGGCGTGGGCCTCCGTGTGGGCGCAGGGGGTGGCGCCCAGGGCGCGGTGGCGGGCGACGAGGGCGGGTTCGGCGCGCATGAGGCGCCAGCCTCTGCGCAGCAGGACGGGCAGCGGCTTGCGCGCCTCGCGGATGTCGCGCAGGAGGCGGCGGCGGAAGGTGGTGGAGGGGCGCCCCCGCAGGCAGATGGCGTCGGCCAGCAGCCCGAGGGCCGCGCAGCGTGCGGCGATGTCGGCGGCGAAGATGCCCTCCGCGAGGAAGAGGGGCGAGCCGTCGAGGGCGAGGCGGTCCGTGCCGGTGCGGGCGCTGCGGGAGAGGTCGTAGCGGGGGGCGGTGGTGGCGCCCTCGCGGCACAGTTGGGCGATGGCGCGGACGGCGGCGTCGGCGTCCCAGGAGCGGGGCGAGTCCCAGTCGACGGTGTCTTTCACGAAGGGGAGGGTGGGGTCGTCGCCCTCCTTGTAGAAGTCGTCGAGGCGCAGGACGGGCAGTCCGCTGCGGGCGGCCAGCCGGGTCTTGCCGGAGCCGGAGGGGCCGGTGACGAGGACGACCCGGGCGAGGACGGGCGCGGCGGCCCCGTGGTGCGAGGCGGCCCCGTGGTCCGGGGCGGAGGCCCGGTCCGCGGTGGCGGCGCGGGGCGTCGTGGAGGGTGCGTCCGGTGCGAAGCTGGCGGTCGGTGCGGGGCTCTCGGCCTGCGCGGGTACGTCCGCTGCGGACGCGGTCCGTGTGGGGGCGTCACAGGTGTCGCTGGAGTCGGTCACGGGCAACGATTGTCCGTCATGCACCCGGCGTCTTCGAAGGCCCGTACGAAAGTGGGATACGCGGCTCCTGTTGCCGACCGGCGGGCGGGGCCGACCGGCGGGCGGGGCGGACCGGGGCGGACCGGGACAGGGCGGGCCCCCTGCCGCCTCGCGGGGAAACCGGCCGCCGCGACCCGCGTACCGCCCCTCCCGGAAACCGTCCCTGGACAGGGAGAATGGCGTCCCGGACATCCGATGGAGAAGGGAGGCCCTTCCGTATGGCACAGGAAGTACGCGGGGTCGTCGCACCCGGCAAGAACGAGCCCGTGCGGGTCGAGACGATCGTCGTGCCGGACCCGGGCCCCGGCGAGGCCGTCGTCCAGGTGCAGGCGTGCGGTGTCTGCCACACCGACCTGCACTACAAGCAGGGTGGGATCAGCGACGACTATCCCTTCCTCCTCGGGCACGAGGCGGCGGGTGTCGTGGAGGCCGTGGGTGCGGGCGTCACGGATGTGGCGCCCGGCGATTTCGTGGTGCTCAACTGGCGCGCGGTGTGCGGCCAGTGCCGGGCCTGCAAGCGGGGCCGGCCCTGGTACTGCTTCGACACCCACAACGCCGAGCAGAAGATGACGCTGGCGAGCGACGGACGTGAGCTGGAGCCGGCGTTGGGCATCGGCGCCTTCGCCGAGAAGACGCTGGTCGCGGCCGGACAGTGCACGAAGGTGGACCCGTCGGTCTCGCCCGCCGTCGCCGGGCTGCTCGGCTGCGGGGTGATGGCCGGGATCGGCGCCGCGATCAACACGGGTCAGGTGACCCGCGGTGACTCCGTGGCCGTCATCGGGTGCGGCGGTGTGGGCGACGCCGCGATCGCGGGCGCGCGGCTCGCGGGCGCCGCGCGGATCATCGCCGTCGACATCGACGCGAGGAAGCTCGCGACGGCGGAGAAGATCGGCGCCACCCACACGGTCAACTCCGCCACCGCCGACCCCGTCGAGGCGATCCGTGAGCTGACCGGCGGCTTCGGCGCCGACGTGGTCATCGAGGCGGTCGGCCGCCCGGAGACGTACAAGCAGGCGTTCTACGCCCGCGACCTGGCCGGCACCGTCGTGCTCGTCGGTGTGCCGACGCCGCAGATGACGCTGGAGCTGCCGCTGCTGGACGTCTTCGGCCGGGGCGGCTCCCTCAAGTCCTCCTGGTACGGGGACTGCCTGCCCTCGCGGGACTTCCCCATGCTGATCGACCTGCACACGCAGGGCCGCCTGGACCTGGGCGCGTTCGTCACCGAGACGATCAACCTGGACGAGGTGGAGAAGGCGTTCGAGCGGATGCACGCGGGTGACGTTCTGCGTTCGGTGGTGATGCTGTGATGGCGGCCCGTATCGATCACCTCGTCACCAGCGGCGAGTTCCGCCTCGACGGGGAGACGCACCAGGTCGACAACAACGTGTGGATCGTCGGCGACGACACCGAGGCGGTGGTCATCGACGCCGCGCACGACGCCGACGCCATCGCCCAGGCGCTGGGCGGGCGCACGCTGCGGGCGATCGTGTGCACGCACGCGCACAGCGACCACGTCGACGCGGCCCCCGAACTGGCCGACCGCACCGGCGCGCCGATCCGGCTGCACCCGGACGACATGCCGCTGTGGAAGATGACCCACCCGGACCGCGACCCCGACGGTGAACTCGCCGACGGTGACGTGGTCTCGGTCGCGGGGGTCGACCTGACCGTCCTGCACACCCCGGGACACGCGCCGGGAGCCGTCTGCCTGTTCGCGCCGAGCCTGGGCACCGTCTTCACCGGCGACACGCTCTTCCAGGGCGGCCCCGGCGCGACGGGACGCTCCTTCTCCGACCACCCGACGATCGTCCGCTCGATCAAGGAGCGCCTGCTGACGCTGCCGCTGGAGACGGTGGTGCGCACCGGGCACGGGGACAGCACGACGGTGGGCGAGGAGACCGCGCACGTGTGACGGGGCGACGGGGTGACGGCCTGGAGGGCTACTGCCGGTAGCCCTCCAGGAAGCGGCCGATGCGCGAGATCGCGGCGTCGAGGTCGTCGGCGCGCGGCAGCGTGAGGACGCGGAAGTGGTCGGGATGGGCCCAGTTGAAGCCCGTCCCCTGGACGACCTGGATCTTCTCGCGGAGCAGCAGATCGAGGACGAAGCGCTCGTCGTCGTGGATCTTGTGGACCTCGGGGTCGAGCCGCGGGAACGCGTACAGCGCGCCCTTGGGTTTGACGCAGCTGACGCCGGGGATCTCGTTGAGTTTGCGCCAGGCCACGTCGCGCTGCTCGTGGAGCCGGCCGCCGGGCAGGACGAGTTCCTCGATGGACTGGCGGCCACCGAGCGCCGCCTGGATGGCGTGCTGGGCCGGGGCGTTGGGGCACAGCCGCATCGAGGCCAGCATGGACAGGCCCTCCAGGTAGTCGCGGGCGTGCTGCTTGGGCCCTGAGACCAGGAGCCAGCCGGAGCGGAAGCCGGCCACCCGGTAGGCCTTGGACAGCCCGCTGAAGGTGAGGCAGACCAGGTCGGGGGCGAGGGTGCCGACGTGGTGGTGGGCGGTGCCGTCGTAGAGGATCTTGTCGTAGATCTCGTCGGAGAAGACCATCAGGCCGTTGCGCCGCGCCAGGTCGAGGATGCCCTCCAGCACCTCGCGCGGGTAGACGGCGCCGGTGGGGTTGTTGGGGCTGATGATGACGACGGCCTTGGTGCGCGAGGTGATCTTGGCGGCCATGTCGTCGAGGTCGGGCAGCCACTCGGACTGCTCGTCGCACACGTAGTGCACCGCCTTGCCGCCCGCCATCGTCGTCACGGCCGTCCACAGCGGGAAGTCGGGCGAGGGGATGAGGATTTCGTCACCGTCCTCGACCAGCGCCTGCACGGCCATCGACACCAGCTCGGAGACGCCGTTGCCGAGGTAGACGTCGTCCACGTCCGCCTCGGGGAAGCCGCGCTGCTGGTAGTGCTGGGCGACGGCGCGGCGCGCGGGCAGGATGCCGCGCGACTCGGTGTAGCCGTGCGCCTGGGGGAGCATCCGCACCATGTCCTGGATGATCTCCTCGGGCGCCTCGAACCCGAAGAGCGCCGGGTTGCCGGTGTTCAGCCGCAGCACGCTGTGCCCGGCCTCCTCCAGCGCGTCCGCCTGTTCGATGACCGGACCCCGGATCTCGTAACAGACCTCGCTGAGCTTGTTCGACTGCCGGAACTCCATGCTCGCCCGCCCTCCTGCGCCTCACTTGGTTACTTGGTTCTACCAAGCCCGGACTTGGAAAGTCCAACCACATGTCTAGACTGACGGACATGCCGAGCCACGCGAGCGACCTCACCACCGGGCGGCCCCGCCGCAGCTACGACCAGTTCTGCGCCCTCGCGCGCGCCCTCGACTCCGTCGGGGACCGCTGGACGCTGCTCATCGTCCGCGAACTGCTGGCAGGCCCTCGCCGCTACACCGACCTCCACGCCGATCTGCCCGGCGTCAGCACCGACATGCTGGCCGCCCGGCTCAGGCACATGGAGGCCGAAGGGCTGGCCGAACGGCGCCGCGCGCCGCGCCCGGCCACCGGACACGTCTACGAACTCACCGCACGCGGCCGCACGCTGCTGCCGGCCCTGACCGCGCTCGCCGCGTGGGGAGCCCCCGCGCTGGGCAAGCCGCGCCCCACCGACGCGGTACGCGCCCACTGGTGGGCCCTCCCCCTGCGGGACGCCGTGCGGCGGGATGGCTCCGGCGACGTACCGGGCGTCGTCGACGTGGTTCTGCCCGAGGGCACCTTCCACCTGCGGCTCGACGAGGAGCCCCGGGGCGGACCCGCGTACGCGGAGGGCCCCGCGCCCGAAGAGGCCGGGGCGCGGCTCGAACTGGACGCCGACGCGTGCGCCGCTCTCGCCGACGGTTCGCTGACACTGGCGGACGCGGTGGCCGCGGGGACGGTCCGCGCGGCCGGGAGCGGTCCCTGGGCCCGGAAGCTGCGGGGCGAGTGACAACACCGCCGCGGTACGGAAACGCGGGCGTGCGCTCCCGTACCGGACGGGCCGCCGCGGCGACGGAAGAGGGGCCGCAGGAGGCCACCACGGCCCCTCCGGCCCCTCTTCTCCGTTCTTCCTCTGCGTTTTTCTCCCGCGTCGAACGTCAGGCGCCGACCGGGTGCCAGACGGTCTTGGTCTCCAGGAAGGCCGTCATCCGTTCGAGACCCGGCTGCGCCGACCAGTCCGGGTCCTGCGCCGCGGGCCGCAGCACGCGCTTGAGGTTCTCCGCGGCGGCGGCCTCCAGCTCGGCCGCCAACTCGCCCTCCGCGCCGGCCAGGTCGACCGCGTTGACGTCCGCGTGCGCCGCCAGCGGGCGGGCCAGCTCGGCGGTGTCACCGGAGAGGACGTTGACGACGCCCCCTGGCAGGTCGGAGGTGGCCAGCACCTCGGCCAGGGACAGCGCGGGAAGCGGGGCGTCCCGCGAGGTGACGACCACCGCCGTGTTGCCGCTGACGAGCACGGGCGCGAGGACGGAGACGAGCCCCAGCAGCGAGGAGCGCTGCGGCGCCAGCACGGCCACCACGCCCGTCGGCTCCGGGGTGGAGAGGTTGAAGAAGGGGCCCGCCACCGGGTTGGCGCCGCCGACCACCTGGGCGAGCTTGTCCGACCAGCCCGCGTACCACACCCAGCGGTCGATCGCCGCGTCCGCCGCCGCCTGGGCCTCCGCCTTCGGCAGGCCTTCCGCTGCGGCCACCTCGGCGGCGAACTGCTCCCGGCGGCCCTCCAGCATCTCCGCGACGCGGTAGAGGACCTGCCCGCGGTTGTAGGCCGTGGCACCCGACCAGCCGCCGAACGCCTTGCGGGCGGCGACGACGGCGTCCCGCGCGTCCTTGCGCGAGGCGAGCGGCGCGTTGGCCAGCCACTGGCCCTTCCCCGCCGCGCCGGCGGCTGATGTCGCTGCGGTCACCTCGTACACCCTGCCGCTCTCGGAGCGGGGGAACTTCCCCCCGACGTACAGCTTGTAGGTCTTCAGGACGGCCAGCCGCCCCCGTGACGTCTCAGGCGTGCTCAAGGTAGGCCTCCAGACCGTGCCTGCCGCCCTCGCGGCCGTAACCCGACTCCTTGTAGCCGCCGAACGGCGAGGTCGGATCGAACTTGTTGAAGGTGTTGGCCCACACCACCCCGGCCCGCAACTGGTTGGCCGTCTTCAGGATGCGCGAGCCCTTCTCGGTCCAGATGCCGGCCGAGAGGCCATAGGGGGTGTTGTTCGCCTTGGCCACCGCCTCGTCCGGCGTGCGGAAGGTCAGCACGGACAGCACGGGGCCGAAGATCTCCTCGCGCGCGATGCGGTGCGCCTGGCTGACGTGGGTGAAGACGGTCGGAGCGAACCAGTAGCCCTCGCCGGGCAGTTCACACGGTGCCGACCAGCGCTCCGCGCCCTCGGCCTCGCCCGCCTCGGCCAGCTCGGTGATGCGGGCCAGCTGCTCGGCGGAGTTGATCGCGCCGACATCGGTGTTCTTGTCGAGCGGGTCGCCCACGCGGAGGGTCGCCAGCCGGCGCTTGAGCGCGTCGAGCACCTCGTCGTGCACCGACTCCTGCACCAGCAGGCGGGAGCCCGCGCAGCAGACCTGGCCCTGGTTGAAGAAGATGCCGCTCACGATGCCCTCGACCGCCTGGTCGAGCGGGGCGTCCTCGAAGACGATGTTGGCGCCCTTGCCGCCGAGTTCGAGCGTGAGACGCTTGTCCGTGCCCGCGACGGTGCGGGCGATCTGCCTGCCGACGGCGGTCGATCCTGTGAAGGCCACCTTGTTCACGTCGGGGTGTGCCACCAGCGCCGCTCCCGTCGCCCCGCCACCCGTGACGATGTTGACGACACCCTTGGGCAGCCCGGCCTGGCGGCAGATGTCGGCGAAGAACAGCGCCGACAGCGGCGTCGTCTCGGCCGGCTTGAGGACGACCGTGTTGCCGGCGGCCAGCGCGGGGGCGATCTTCCAGGCCAGCATCAGCAGCGGGAAGTTCCAGGGGATGACCTGCGCGGCGACACCCAGCGGGCGCGGATCGGGGCCCAGCCCGGCGTAGGAGAGCTTGTCGGCCCAGCCCGCGTAGTAGAAGAAGTGCGCGGCGACGAGAGGAAGGTCGGCGTCGCGCGACTCGCGGATCGGCTTGCCGTTGTCCAGCGTCTCCAGCACCGCCAGCTCGCGGGAGCGCTCCTGGATGACGCGGGCGATCCGGAACAGGTACTTGGCGCGCTCGGCGCCCGGCAGCGCCGACCACGGGCCGAACGCGGCGCGGGCCGCCCGCACCGCCGCCTCGACGTCCTGATCACCGGCGTGCGCCACCTCGGCCAGCACCTCCTCGGTGGCCGGGGAGAGCGTCTTGAAGACCTTGCCCGCCGCGGCCTCGCGGAACTCGCCGTCGACGAACAGCCCGTAGGAGGGCGCCAGGTCGACGACGGCGCGGGACTCGGGCGCGGGCGCGTACGCGAACAGCTGCGACGCCGTGGCGGCCGCGCCGGCCGCGGGCGGGTTCGGCGGGGTGGTGTTGTCGGTCATGCTCAGTCCACCGTCACGTAGTCGGGGCCGGAGTAGTGGCCCGTGGTCAGCTTCTGGCGCTGCATCAGCAGGTCGTTGAGCAGGCTGGAGGCGCCGAAGCGGAACCAGTCGGGGCTGAGCCAGTCGCCGCCCGCCGTCTCGTTGACCAGCACCAGGTACTTGATCGCGTCCTTGGCCGTCCTGATACCGCCCGCCGGCTTCACGCCCACCTGGCGCCCGGTGGCCGCCCGGAAGTCGCGGACCGCCTCCAGCATGAGCAGCGTGTTCGGCGGCGTCGCGTTGACGGCGACCTTGCCCGTGGAGGTCTTGATGAAGTCGGCGCCCGCGAGCATGGCCAGCCACGAGGCGCGGCGGATGTTGTCGTAGGTGGCCAGCTCGCCGTTCTCGAAGATCACCTTGAGGTGCGCGTCGCCGCAGGCCTGCCGCACCTCGCGGATCTCCTCGAAGACCTGTAGGTAGCGGCCCGCGAGGAAGGCGCCGCGGTCGATCACCATGTCGATCTCGTCCGCTCCGGCCGCCACCGCCTCGCGGGTGTCGGCGAGCTTGACGGAGAGCGCGGCGCGCCCCGCGGGGAACGCCGTGGCGACGGACGCCACGTTGATCTCGCCCGCGCCGGCGTCGGCCAGCGCCCGCCGGGCGGTGGCCGCCATGTCCGGGTAGACGCAGATGGCCGCGACGCGCGGCGCGGTGCGGTCGCTCGGGTCGGGGCTCGCGCCCTTGGCGCACAGGGAGCGGACCTTGCCCGGGGTGTCGGCGCCCTCCAGGGTCGTCAGGTCGATCATGGAGATCGCCAGGTCGAGCGCGTACGCCTTCGCTGAGGTCTTGATGGATCGGGTTCCCAGCGCCGCTGCCCGGGCTTCCAGCCCGACCGCGTCGACACCGGGGAGTCCGTGCAGGAAGCGGCGGAGAGCGGCGTCGGAGCTCGTCACGTCGGGGAGGGTGCCCCTCCCGGCGTCGCGAGGGGCCGCATCGGTAGGCATGCTCACCAGAGCACCATATCTACGCGCGTAGCCGCGTGTCACCCCTCGGAATCGGAATGCGGTCGAACGCCGGCGGAAAGGGCCCTGCACCAACGGGAGAACGGCCCTGCACCAACGGGAGAACGGCCCTGCACCGACGGGAGAACGGCCGGGTACCAACGGGAGGACGAGTCGTGGACCCGCGGGAACGGCTCGCGCGTGAAGCCGTCCCCGGGTGCGGCAGCGCAGCGGGGCCGGCGGGGGGCGGTTCCGCCGCGTGTTTCGATGCCGTACCGCAATGTCCGCCATCCGGACGGTCGGGCACAATCGATCGCATGACGAGCGAGGACAAGCGCCAGGACGACGGCCCCGAGGGCCAGGGCGACGGGGGCCGAGCCGCGGGGGAGGAGTTCCCCGACCGGGTCTACCGGTCGCCCGCCGGGATGGCGGGCGGCATCGTGCTGCTCGCCATCGGCCTGTGGCTGGCCGGTGACGCCGTCTTCGGCGGCGAGGGCCGCACCCCGTGGCTCGCGCTCGCCGGGCTGCTGCTCGCCGTCCCCCTCGTCGTCGCCTTCACGCTGCGGCCCGCCGTCTTCGCGGGGGAGCGCCGGATGAAGGTGCGCAACCCCTTCCGCACCGTCGAGGTCCCCTGGGGCACGGTCGACACGATCCGCGCCGGCTACTCCAGCGAGGTCGTCGCCGGCGGCAGCAAGTACCAGCTGTGGTCGATCCCCGTCTCGCTGCGGGCCCGCAAGAAGGCGACCCGGCACAACGAGCGCGTGGCCACCGGGAGGCCGCCCGTCTCGCGCGGGCTCTTCGGCGGACGCGGGGTGCCCGACCTTGCGGGCGAGGCCGACGCGAGTGACAAGCGCGCCCCCTCCGACCAGGCGGTCGACGAGCTGCGTGCGCTGGTGGAGGACCACGGCGCCAAGGAGAAGTCCCAGGGCGAGGTCACCGTCCGCTGGTCCTTCGAGGTCCTCGCCCCCGCGCTGGCGGGCGCCGTGCTGCTGGCGGTACTGCTGGCGACGCAGTGACCCGCACCGCTGGCCACGCAGTGACCCGCACCGCTGGCGACGCGGTGACCCGCGCGGCGCCCGGCCGGCCCTGACGGCTCTCACCGCCCGGGCCGCGGTGCGGGCGGCGGCCCGTCGCGGTCCCGCCCCGATCGCCAGGGCAGGGGCGTTCCAGCCCAGGGAAAGAGCGCGCTGGTGTGGCCCGCCGTCGCGGCGCCCGGCCGGCCCCGCCCGTGCCGACGCCGGGCCGAAATGCGCCCGCGGCACCGGGTGTTTAGCGTACGCGGTCTGAGTACGCGCACTCATGTTCGCGCCCCTGGGCCGCCATAGCCTCCTGGCATGGGCATACACAGCACCGCCGCGCACGGGCCCGCACGCTGTGCGAGGGCCGGCGTCACAGGGGTCGGCGCCGCGCTGCCGGGGCGGGTCGTGGACTCCGAGCAGCTGCGGCGTACCGTCGCCGCGCACAGCGGGCTCGCGCTTCCCGAGCGGATGTTCGAGCGGGTCACCGGCATCGAGACCCGGCGGGTCGCCGCCGAGGACGAGTACGCCTCCACGCTCGCCACCCGGGCCGCCCGCACCGCGCTCGACCGGGCCGGGCTGGACCCGCTGGACCTCGACCTGCTCCTGTTCGCCTCCGCCACCAGGGACGTGGCCGAACCCGCCACCGCGCACATCGTGCAGGACGCGCTGGGCTCCCGGGCGCACGCGCTGGATGTGACCAACGCCTGCAACAGCTTCGTCGGCGGCATCGACCTGGCCCGCGCCATGCTGCTGGCGGGGCGGGCCCGCCGGGCGCTGGTCGTCACGGGGGAGACCCCGAGCCGGGCGGTGCGCCACGATCCGGCCGATCTCGGCCAGTTCCGGGACGCGTTCGCCGGCTACACCTTCGGCGACGCGGGCGCGGCCGTGGTGCTGGAGCCCGTCGCGGCCGGCGGCATCCTCGACGTCGACACCGAGACCCACTCGGAGCACTGGGCCGTCGGCGGCATAGCCGGCGGCGGATCGCGGCATCCGCGCGGTGACGCACACACCTACTTCCACGGTGACGGCGCCGCGCTGCGCGACGTGTTCGAGAAGGTCGGCACCTCCGTGCTGGACCGGGTGCGCCACCGCACCGGCCTCGGCTGGGACGACTTCCGGCACGTCCTCGTCCACCAGGTGACGGTCCCCTACCTGGAGCGGTTCGCCGAACTGACCGGCGTGCCGTGGGACCGGCTGGTGGTGACCGTGCCCGAACTCGGCAACGTGGCCAGCGCCACCCTCGGCATCCAGCTCGACCGGGTGCACGACCAACTCGACCCCGGCGACCGGGTGCTGCTGGTCGGGCTCGGCGGCGGCGTCAGCCTCATGACGATGGTCTGGGAGAAGTCGTGACACGGACAGCACCCGCACCCGTACCGGCAGCCGCAGCCGCAGCCGCACCCGCGGCACAGGGCACCGCGCCGGTCCCGGCGGTCCACCCCCTGTGGGTCGTGGTCCCGGCCCACCAGGAAGCCGCACGGCTGCCGGGCACCCTCGACGCGCTCGCCGCACAGACCGACAGGGACTTCACCCTCGTCGTCGTCGACAACGCCTCCACCGACGGCACGGCCCGCCTCGCCCGCCGGTTCGCGAAGCGGGCGCCGTTCCCCGTGCACGTCGTCACCGAACCGGAGAAGGGTGTCGGAAGCGCCGTGGACACCGGCTTCCGGTACGCCCTCGCGTACGGAGCCGCCGCGCTGGCCCGCACCGACGCCGACTGCCTCCCGCACCCTGGCTGGGCCGCCGCCGCCCGCGCCGCGCTCGGCAGCGGTGCGGGTCTGGTGTGCGGACGCGTCGTCGCCCGCGCCGACGAACACGGGCCCCTCGGCCGCGCCGCCTTCCGCCTCCTGGTGAGCCTCGCCGCGCTCTTCGGCAGGATCAGGCCCGCGCACCGGCGCCGCCACGGCTACCTGGCGCCCTACCGGATGCACGCGGGCAACAACATGGCGATCACCGCGCACCTCTACCAGCAGGTCGGCGGCATGCCGCGGCGCCCCTCGCCCACCGACCGGCTCTTCCTCAACCGGGTGCGCCGCCACACCAGCGCCGTCACGCGCGAGCGCCGCATGGTCGTCGGCAACTCGACCCGGCGGCTGCGCGCCTACGGACTGCTCGGCACCGCCCGCTGGTACCTCGACAAGGGCCCCGGACGACACAGAGAGGACCCACGCTGATGCTGGACACCCTCGTCACGGCGCTGCGCCGCGACCCGCACCTGCCGGCGCTGCTGGGCACCACCCCCGCGGGCGGCGTCCGCGTCCGTGCCACCCGCGGCGACCTGACCGGCCTGGCAGACCGCTACGCCGCCGCCCTCCACCGCAGGGGCCTGGGCCCCGGCGCCACCCTCGGGGTCGCCGTCCGGCCGGGACCGCGCGCCCTCGCCGTGCTGCTGGCCGCCTGGCGGCTGGGGCTGCGCGCCGCCGTGCTCGACCCCGGCGCCGGACCCGACGTGCTCCGCGCCCGCCTCGCCTTCGCCCGCCCCGACCTCGTGCTCGCGGACGCCACCGCGCAGGCCGTCGCAGGATGGGCCGGCCCGCTGGCCCGCCGCGCCCACCTCGCCTTGCCCGACCTCGCCGGGCTGGGCGGCCCGCTGGCCACGCTCGGGCCCCGGCTGCCCGGGTGCGCGCCCGCGCTGGAGACGGACTCTCCCGCCGCGCCTCCCCGCGCGGTGGACCATGCCGTCGACGCGGACGCGGACGCGGTCATCGTCTTCACCTCGGGCACCACCTCCCGGCCCCGCGCCGTCGTCCACTCCCGCGCGTCCCTGGCCGCCGGCATGGCGACGGTCACCGACCTGGTGCGCCCATCGGCGGGCAGCCCCGTGCTCGGGGGAACGTTCTTCGTGCTCGTACCGTCCCTGGCCGCGGGCGCCCCCGTCGCCCTGCCGGCCCGCCGACCCCGCCTGCTGGCCCGGCAGTTGCGCCGGCTGCGCCCGCAGGCCACCTACCTGACGCCGCCGCAGCTGCGGGCCGCCCTCGCGGCGGACGCCCGCTTCACCGGGCGGGTGTGGACCGGCTCCGCGCCGGCGGGCGCCGCGCTGCTCGGCCGCGTGAAGGAGGCCGGAGCATCCGAGGCCTGGGGCGTGTACGCGCTCACCGAACTCTTCCCCGCGGCCGCCGTCGAAGCGGCCGACAAGGCGGCGTACGAGGGAGACGGCGACCTGCTGGGCGCTCCGCTGCCCGGCGTCGAGGCCGAGACGGGGCCGACGGGAGAACTCTTCCTCTCCGGTCCAGGCGCCCGCCACCGCTACCTCGGCGAGGACCCCGACCCGTGGGTGGCCACCGGCGACCGCGCCCACCTGGACGGCCGGGGCCGTCTCGTCCTCGAAGGACGCGTGAAGGACATGGTGCTGCGGCGCGCGGAGAACATCTACCCGGGGCTGTACGAGCCCGCGCTCCACGTGCCCGGTGTCGATCTCGCGCTGCTCGTGGGGGTCCCGGTGGGGAACGGGGACGAGCAGCTCGTCGCCGTCATCCAGCCCAGCCCCGGCGCCGACCGCCGGCTGCTGCGTGCCGCGCTGCGGGAGCCCCTGCGGCGCATGGGCGCGGCCCGCCCCGACGGCGTGCTGCTCGCCGACATCCCCCTGAGCGGACGGTCACGCAAACCCGACCGTGCGGCGACCGCGCTGCTGGCCGCGGGGCGCCGCCGCCAGCTGGCCGGCCGATGAGGCGGCGCACCGGTCCCCGTGCCGGCACACCGGCCAGGGCCGCCCGGCCATCCGGTGTGCGGGCAGCCCGGCGCCGGGACCGGCGGGTCTACACCCGCGCGCACCCGCTGCTGTTCGCCCTGCTGGCCGCCGCACGCCGCCGTCCCGTCGTCCGGCTGGGCCGCACGGTGCTGGTGCACGACGCGGAGGCCTACCGCCACGCGCTCACCCGGCTGCCGCTGGACCGCGCGGCGGCCGGGACGACGGGCGGCGCCGTACGCGCACACGCGGGCGAAGGCGCACTCTTCGACCAGCAGGGCAACGGGCACCGAGGCACCCGGCGCACCCTCGCAGACGACCTCGGCTCGGCGGGAGTGGAGCGGCTGCGCCCGGTGTGGCAGCGGGTCATCGCCCGCCACCTCGCCCCCCTCGCGACCGGAGGCGAGGCCGACCTCGCCGCCCTGGCCCACGAGCTGGCGGGCGCCACGGTGTGCGCGCTGCTGGGCGCCGCCGCCGGACCGCGGGTGCTCGCGCGGGCCGCGGCCGAAGCGGCGGCAGCCACCGTCCGCGACCACCTGCCGGGACCCCGCCGCCCCGGCGCGGCCCGTGCCGCCGCCCGCGCCACCGCACGGCTGGAGAGCCTGCTGGCACAGGACCCCGCCCTGTCCGATCCGCCGGGCAGGGCGCGGTCCGGCCGGTGCGCGGCGGACCCTTCCGAGCCGCACGGGCGCGCCGGCGACGGGCTGCGCGCCGTGGTGGCGGTCGCCGCCGTCACCACGACGGTCGCCGCGCTGCCCCGTGCCGCCGCCTGGTGCGCGGACGCCGGGCTGTGGGAGCAGGCCGGTGACCGGCGCACGCGGGACGCGCTCGTCGGCGAACTGCTGCGGGTGACGGCGCCCTCGCCGCTGCTGCCGCGGGTGGCGGCAGCGCCGGGGACGCTGGGGGGCCGCCCGGTACGGGGCGGTGACCGGCTGGTCCTGGTGGCGCGGCACGCGGTGCGCGCCCACCGTGACGCGCCGTGCGGCGCCGCTCCGGCCCCGGCCGCCGTGGCGCACCTTGTCTTCGGGGCGGGTCCGCACGCGTGCCCGGGGGCGCGGCTGGCGCGGGCACAGCTCGCCGACCTGCTGGCCGCACTGGCCCCGTACCGCCCCGCCGTCGTCCGCGCCCGCGCCGACCGCCGGGCGGCTCTCCCCGCCTGGCGCACGCTCACCGTCCGCCCGGACCCGCGCACCGGCACCGCGCCCGAGGGGAAGCGCGGCATGGTGCCCGAGGAGAGGAGCGGCACGGCGCCGCAGCACGCTCCGGGGCCGCCGGGGCACGGCTGGGGGCCGCCACCTGAGCACCGCACCACCCGTCGGACAGGGGAGGAACCGTGACCACGATCGCCGTCACCGGAGCGAGCGGCTTCTGCGGCAGCCACGTCGCCAGGGCCGCGGCCGCAGAGGGCGCCGAGGTGGTGTGCGTGGGCCGGCGCCCGGGACCCGTCGGCCGTCACGTCCACTGGGACGCGGCGCTGGGCCGCCCCCCGGACCTGGGCGGTGCGGACACGGTGGTGCACTGCGCCGCCGCCGTGGGCGACCCCGTGCCGGGCTCGCCCCGCGAGGCGGCGATGCGCGCCGTCAACGTGGCGGGGACGGCGGCCCTGCTCCGGGCCGCGGCAGGCCGGCCTCTGGTGTGGGTGAGCAGCGCCAGCGTCTACGCCCCGGGACCGGAGCGGGCGCGGCTGCGGGAAGAGCACCCGGTGGGCGCCCAGCTGAACGCCTACGGGCGCACGAAGGCGGAAGGCGAGGCGCTGGCGCTGTCGGCCGGTGCGGTGGTGCTGCGGCCCCGCGCGGTGTACGGCGTGGGGGACCCGCACCTGGTGCCGCGGCTGCTGGGGCGGGTGCGGCGCGGCCTGTTGCTGCTGCCCGGCCGCGACGTGCAGCTGAGCCTGACGGCTGTGGAGAACCTGGCCGACGCCTGCCTGGCCGCCGCCGGTTGGCCGCCGGGCGCCTACAACATCGCGGACCCGGTCCCCTACAGCAGGGACGAGGCGGTCCGCACGGTCCTGGCCGCCCACGGGGTGCACGCCCGTGTGGGGCACCTTCCGGCGGCGTTCGCCCGCGCGGCGGCGACGGCCGCCGAGCGGCTGGCGCGGCGGCGCCCCTTGGCCGAGCCGCCGCTGACCCGCTACGCCGTCGCACAGTTGGCGCGCGGCGTCGTCCTGGACGTCACCAGGGCCCGCCGCCAGGGCTGGACGGCCCAGCGCACCCTGACCGACTACGCCCAAGACCTCACCCGGGGCCCTCGTCGGTAGAGCGGACGCGCCCCGAAGGGGCGCGGGGAACTGCCGGAGCACGAGCCGCAGGAAAAGTCCTAGTCGCCTTCGACGTGGTCGACCAGCAGCCGGGCGTCCTGCTCGGACAGGTCGATGCCGAAGGGGTCGGCGAACAGCTCGGGCAGCTCGGAGGGTTCGACGGTGCGTTCCTCTTCGGGGGCCAGGCCACTGGCGGCGGTGGTCGTCCAGGTGAGGCCGTCGAGCTGGTCGGTGCGGTCGGGGCGTACCCGCTGGAGGAAGGGGCGGCGGTTGAACGGGGAGTGGGAGCTGGTGGCGATGAAGTGGTTGCCGAGCGCGAAGTCGGCCGGGTACTGCGGGTTCTCGGTGAAGGTGTGGCGCGCTATCCAGCCGCCGTCGGCGTCCTGCTGGTGCAGCATCCAGCCCTCGGCACCCGGGGTGACCTCGGTGTGCCGCAGCCAGAACCTGCGCCCCTCGATGGTCGGCTCGTTGCCGTCCACCAGTTCGATGACATCCAGCGGGCTGGTGCCGAAGCCGATGTCGCTCAGCCAGCGGCGCCCCTCGACGGTGACCAGCACCATCGCGTGCGTCGCGGGGCGGATCTTGTCCGCGCCCATGCGGGGGCGGCCCGAGACGGCGGTGAAGGTGAACCCGAGCCGCTCCAGCGCCGCCGCGTAGAGCACGGTGTGCTCGAAGCAGTAGCCGCCCTGGCCGCGGCGCACCAGCTTGTCCTGGACGGTGTCCAGGTCGAGCGGGACATCGCCGTGCAGCAGGCAGTCCAGGTTGCCCCAGCGCACCGTCAGCACATGGGCCCGGTGCAGCGCGCGCAACGTGCCCAGGGCGGGGGTGCGCCGCCCCGCGTACCCCAGCCGCGCCAGGTAGGCGTCGAGGTCCAGCTGATCGCCGTGCCACATCGGGCGGGCTCCTCCGTTCGTGGTGGTCGTGGGGACGACACGCCCCTCCCACCCGAACTCGAACAAGAAGGCGACTATTCCGGTTGGTGCGCAGGTACGCACCAACCGGAACAGCCGCCCGACAGCCCTGCCCGACAACCCTGCCCGGCTACGCCGCTACAGCCCCGTCGCCCGCCTCAGGTCGTCCTTGAAGCGGGCCAGCACCGCGGCGCCACGCTCACGCGCCGGCCCCAGGCCGGCGGCGTCACCCACCGGAACGACGACCTCCAGATAGCACTTGAGCTTGGGTTCGGTGCCGCTCGGCCGCACCACCACGCGGCCGCCGCCGACCCCGTCGGCGCCTGCCAGCGAGTAGCTCAGCCCGTCCGTCGGCGGCAGCGACGCGGTGCCCTGGGTGAGGTCGTCCGTACGGGCGACCCCGAGCCCGCCCAGCGCCGTCGGCGGCTCGGCGCGCAGCCGCTCCATCGCCGCGCCGATCAACGACAGGTCGGACACCCGCACCGAGAGCTGGTCGGTGGCGTGGACGCCGTACTCGACGTCGAGGTCGTCCAGCAGCTCGCCCAGCGTGCGCCCCGCCTGCTTCAGCTCGGCGGCCAGCTCGGCGACCAGCAGCGCCGCCGTGATCCCGTCCTTGTCGCGGACGCCCTCCGGATCGACGCAGTAGCCCAGCGCCTCCTCGTAGCCGTAGCGCAGCCCGTCGACGCGGGCCAGCCACTTGAACCCGGTCAGCGTCTGGGCGTACGGCAGCCCGGCGGACTCGGCGATGCGCTCCAGCAGCGAGGAGGAGACGATCGTCGTCGCGAACGTGCCCTTGGCGTGCTTGTGGATCAGGTGGGTGGCCAGCAGCGCGCCCACCTGGTCGCCGCGCAGCATCCGCCAGCCGTCCTCGGCCGCCGCGTCGGGTACGGCGACGCCGCAGCGGTCGGCGTCCGGGTCGTTGGCGATGATCACGTCGGGGCGCTCGCCGTGCTCGGCCTCCCAGGCACGCGCGGTCGCGTACGCGCGCTCCATCGCGCCGGGCTCCTCCGGATTGGGGAACGCGACCGTGGAGAAGTCCGGGTCGGGCTCGGCCTGCTCGGCGACCGGCACCGGCGAGGGGAAACCCGCCCGCTCGAACGCCAGCCGCGCCGTCTCGTGGCCCACACCGTGCATCGCCGTGTGCACCACCCGCACCTCGCGCGGCGACCCCTCGGTCAGGACGGCACCCGAACGCGCCAGGTAGGCGTCGAGCACCTCACCGCCCAGCACCTGCCAGCCGGATTCCGCCCGGGGCACACCGGCGAGCGGGCCGACGGCGGCGATCTCGTCGGCGATCTGCCCGTCGGCGGGCGGCACGATCTGCAACCCGTCGCCCAGGTAGACCTTGTAGCCGTTGTCGCGGGGCGGATTGTGGCTGGCCGTGACCATGATCCCGGCGGCCGCGCCCAGGTGCCGCACCGCGAAGGCCAGCACCGGCGTGGGCAGCGGCGACGGCAGCACCGCCGCGCGCAGCCCCGCGCCGACCATCACGGCGGCGGTGTCGCGGGCGAAGTCGGCGCTCTTGTAGCGCGCGTCGTAGCCGACGACCACCAGCGGCTGTCCGCCCCCCTCGCCCCGCTGCTTCCGCAGGTGGGCGGCGATTCCGGCGGCCGCGCGGATGACCACGGAGCGGTTCATCCGCATCGGTCCCGCGCCCAGCTCACCGCGCAGACCCGCCGTGCCGAACTGGAGAGTGCCGGAAAACCTCTCCCGCAGTTCCTCCACCGCCCGCGCTTCGACGAGCTCGGCCAGCTCCTGCCGCGTCTGCGGGTCGGGGTCCTCGGCCAGCCAGTCGCGGGCCCGGGCGAGCAGCGCCTCGTCGGACTCCCGGGCCCGTGCGTCGTCCCGCCGGGCGTCGCTCATCGTGTCCGTCCTGCCTTTCGGGGAGGGGAGCCCTCGTGGTGGGGCTCTCTTGTGGGGGCTCTCACGGTGGAGAGCCGGAGACCGCGGGCGCGGCCTCAGAGCCGCTGGAGCACCTGGGCCAGCAGCGTGCCCATCCGGGAAGCCGAGTCGCGGCCCGCCTGCAGGACCTCCTCGTGGTTGAGGGGCTCGCCGGTCATGCCCGCCGCGAGGTTGGTGACGAGGGAGACACCGAGCACCTCGGCGCCCGCCTCCCGCGCCGCGATGGCCTCCAGGACGGTGGACATGCCCACCAGGTCACCGCCGATGGTGCGGACGAAACCGATCTCCGCGGGCGTCTCGTAGTGCGGCCCGGGGAACTGGACGTAGACGCCCTCTTCCAGCGTCGGGTCGATCTCCTGGCACAGCGCGCGCAGCCGCGGCGAGTACAGGTCGGTGAGGTCGACGAAGTTGGCGCCGACGATGGGGGAGGCGGCGGTCAGGTTGATGTGGTCGCTGATGAGCACCGGCTGGCCGGGGCGCATGCCCGCGCGCAGGCCGCCGCACCCGTTGGTCAGGACGATGGTCTTGCAGCCCGCCGCCACGGCCGTGCGCACCCCGTGCGCGACGGCCGCGACACCGCGGCCCTCGTACGCGTGCGTACGGCCGAGGAAGACGAGCGCGCGCTTGCCGCCCACCGTGTGGGAGCGGATCTTGCCCGCGTGCCCCGCGGCGGTCGGCGGCGGGAAGCCGGGCAGCTCGGTGACGGCCAGTTCGTGGTCGGGGACCCCGAGCGCGTCGGCCGCGGGCACCCAGCCCGAGCCCATGACGAGGGCCACGTCGTGGCTCTCCTCGCCGGTCAGGGCCCGCAGCTTGGCCGCGGCCTCGTCGGCGGTGCGGTAGGGGTCGTCGGGGATGTGCGTAGTGGCTGAAGCGTTCACGCGACGAGGGTAGCCCTTTCTCGCCTACGCGCGTAGACGTGGGACGCAACTCCGGACGAACACACGGACGAGTCCGTGCCGAGCCGCCTTACGTGTGTACGTTCCGTGCCCCGAGCGCCCCGCCCCCACGTCGCCCGCGCACCCAGTCCCTAACAGGGGCGCTTACGCAGCTCCATCACATAGTCGTGCGGCGCGCCCGCGGACTCCGCCGCATCCGCGATGTCGCCCAGGTAGCGAGCCGAGGGCAGACCCCCCTCGTACCCGTTGAGCACGTAGCACCACGCGGGCTCCTCACCGTCCAGCGTGTGCACCCGCACCCGCATCCGCCGGTATATGTCGAGCCCGACGCCCTCCCAGCGGTCCATCGAGTCCTCGTCCATCGGAGCGATGTCGTACAACGCGACGAACAACTGCGACCGCGGCGCCTCCACGAGGGTGGCCAGCGCGCCCTCCCACCCCATGTGCTCCCCACCGAAGGTCAGCCGCCAGTCGGTCATCCATCCGGTGCTGCGGAGGGGGGAGTGGGGGGCGCGGCGGGACATCAGGCGGGCGTCGAGGTTGCCGGCGTAGGCGGCGTAGAGCGACATCCCACGAGGGTAGCCGCCACACCCCTCGGGGCTCCGCCCCATCGCCCCCTCCTGGGGCGGGCCCCCCAGACCTCCCCCTTTACCAGTGGGGCCAGCCCACCCCCGGTGTTGCCGATCTCTATCCGGGGGGCTCCGCCCCCCAGACCCCCGGCCCCTCGCCGGGGAGGCTTTGGGGCGGCGCTGCCCCCCAAAGGCCCCCCGCTACGGGGGCTCCGCCCCCCTAGGAACCCCCGCCAAGGGGCTCCGCCCCCTGGACCCCCACATGAGACAGCACCACAGAACGCATTCGCCGGGCCGTCTCTTGCGTAAGAGGGGAACTGGCTCTCCCCCAGGGGGCTCCTAGGGGGGGGCGGAGCCCCCCGTAGCGGGGGGCCGTTGGGGGGCGGAGCCGCCCCAACGCCCGGCCGGCGAGGCCACGGGGGTTTGGGGGCGGAGCCCCCGACCACGGCCGAGGGCACCCTCACGGAAGAAGGGGAAGACCATGTCGAGGGGGCAGGGGCGCAGCCCCGAGGAGAGGGGGTACGCGGGGGCGGAGGCCCCAGCGAGGTGGGGTCGGGGTGGGTGCGGGACAATGGGGGGGTGACTCGGATCGTGATCATTGGCGGCGGCCCCGGCGGATACGAAGCGGCCCTGGTAGCCGCCCAACTAGGCGCGGAGGTGACCGTCGTCGACTGCGACGGCCTCGGCGGCGCCTCGGTCCTCACCGACTGCGTGCCGTCGAAGACGCTGATCGCCACGGCCGAGGTGATGACGAACTTCGACTCCTCGTACGAGGAGCTCGGTATCCGGGTGGAGGACAAGACCCATGACCCGGACGACCCGGCGAGGGTCGTGGGCGTCGATCTCGGCAAGGTGAACCGCCGTGTCAAGCGGCTGGCCCTCGCCCAGTCGCATGACATCACCGCGTCGGTCACCCGTGCGGGGGGCCGCGTCATGCGGGGCAGGGGGAGGCTGGAGCCGGGGCAGGCGGTGGATGGTTCCCGTACGGTCACGGTCACGGTGGCGGACGGCAGCCAGGAGGAGCTGACGGCGGACGCGGTGCTGGTCGCCACGGGTGGTCATCCGCGGGAGATCCCGGACGCCCGTCCGGACGGCGAGCGCATTCTGAACTGGACGCAGCTCTACGATCTGGAGGAGCAGCCCGAGGAGCTGATCGTGATCGGCTCGGGTGTGACCGGTGCCGAGTTCGCGGGCGCCTATCAGGCGCTGGGTTCCCAGGTGACGCTCGTCTCCTCGCGGGACCGGGTGCTGCCGGGGGAGGACCCGGACGCCGCCGCCGTCCTGGAGGATGTCTTCCGCCGTCGGGGCATGAACGTGATGAGCCGTTCCCGCGCGGCGTCCGCGAAGCGGACGGACGACGACCGGGTGGAGGTCACGCTGCAGGACGGCCGCACGATCTCGGGGACGCACTGTCTGGTGGCGGTGGGCGCGATCCCCAACACCGCGGACATGGGTCTCGAGGAGGCGGGGGTCCGGCTCAAGGAGTCGGGGCACATCTGGACGGACAAGGTGTCGCGCACCTCGGCCCCGGGCGTCTACGCCGCGGGCGACTGCACCGGTGTCCTCGCGCTGGCCTCGGTGGCGGCGATGCAGGGCCGGATCGCGATGTACCACTTCCTCGGTGACACGGTGAATCCGCTGGACCTCAAGACGGTCGCCGCGAACATCTTCACCGATCCGGAGATCGCGACGGTCGGCTACTCGCAGGCGGACGTGGACAAGGGCGCCATCGAGGCGCGCGTCGTCAAGCTGCCGCTGCTGCGTAACCCGCGCGCGAAGATGCAGGGCATCAGGGACGGTTTCGTGAAGCTGTTCTGCCGTCCGGGGACGGGGATCATCGTCGGCGGTGTCGTCGTGGCGCCCCGGGCGAGTGAGCTGATTCATCCGATCGCGATCGCGGTTGACAACAATCTGACCGTGGAGCAGATCGCCAACACGTTCACGGTGTACCCGTCGCTGACGGGGTCGATCGCCGAGGTGGCGCGGCAGTTGCACACGCGCAAGCTGGCCGAACTGCACTGAGGGGCCGCGGGGGCCCTGTCCGAAAGGGCCCCTATACCACGTTGGGTGCCCTCCTACGAACAACTTCTGTTAATCGGCGCATACCGCTGAAAGCAGACGGTCGTTGGCGTTACTGTCAGTTTCGTGTTCGCTGCGGAACGTCGTCAATTGATCCTTGAAATGGTGCGCGCCAACGGGGCGGTCTCGCTCCGGGAGCTCGCCCGCGTCGTCCAGACCTCCGAAGTGACCGTGCGCAGGGACGTACGGGCGCTGGAGGCAGAAGGACTGCTCGACCGCCGGCACGGCGGCGCCGTGCTCCCTGGCGGTTTCACCCGTGAGTCCGGCTTCCCCCAGAAATCCCATCTGGCCACCGCCGAGAAGACGGCCATCGCCGACCTCGCCGCCGGCCTGGTCTCGGAGGGCGAGGCCGTCGTCGTCGGAGCCGGTACGACGACTCAGGAGCTCGCGCGGCGGCTCGCGCGGGTGCCCGGGCTGACCGTGGTCACCAACTCGCTGCTGGTGGCGCAGGCGCTGGCCCACGCCAACCGGGTGGAGGTGGTGATGACAGGCGGCACGCTGCGCGGGAGCAACTACGCGCTCGTCGGCAGCGGCGCCGAACAGTCACTGCACGGGCTGCGCGTCTCCCGGGCCTTCCTGTCGGGGAGCGGGCTGACCGCCGAGCGGGGCCTGTCCACCTCCAACATGCTCTCCGCGAGCGTGGACCGGGCGCTGGTACAGGCGGCCGGGGAGGTCGTCGTGCTGGCCGACCACACCAAGCTGGGGACCGACACCATGTTCCAGACGGTGCCCACCGATGTGATCACCCGACTGGTGACGGACGAGCCGCCGCCGCACGACGACCGTGCCGAGACGGAGTTGCAGGCGCTCGCCGACCGCGGGGTGCAGGTCGCCGTCGCGGGCTCCGCCTCCACCGGGCGCGGCCGCCAGGACGTGCCGATGCCCACCCCGCGGCGGGCCGCCGCGCAGGGCGGGAGTCCGCCCCCCACCCACCTGCGGCCCACGGCCGCACCGGGCCCCCGGGTGGCCGACCTGGCACCGCGCCGCCGCTGACGCACAACGCGCCGTCGGCGGTGCCGGGCCCCCGCGCGGGGGCCCGGCACCGCCGACGGCGTCAGGGAAGGTGGGCGGCGCTCGCCGCGGCTCAGTCCTTGATCTCGCAGATGACGGCGCCGGAGGAGACCGAGGCGCCGATCTCCGCCTTGAGGTCCTTCACGGTGCCGGCACGGTGGGCGTTGAGCGGCTGCTCCATCTTCATCGCCTCCAGGACGATGACCAGTTCGCCCTCCTCGACGACCTGACCCTCCTCCACGGCGACCTTCACGATGGTGCCCTGCATGGGGGAGGCGAGCGCGTCACCCGAGGCCGCGGAACCGGACTTCTTGGCGGCCTTCCTGCGGGGCTTGCGTGCGCCGCCCTCGACCGCGGCACGCGCCAGCGGCATGCCCAGCGACGAGGGGAGGGAGACCTCCAGGCGCTTGCCGCCGACCTCGACGACGACCGTCTCGCGGGTCGCCTCCCCGGCGTCCTCGTCCTCGCCCGCCGACGGCGCGAACGGCTTGATCTCGTTGACGAACTCCGTCTCGATCCACCGGGTGTGGACGTCGAAGGGCTCGCCGGCGCGGCCGGTGATCTCGGGGGCGAACGCGGTGTCGCGTACCACGGTGCGGTGGAAGGTCAGCGCGGTGGCCATCCCGGACACCTCGAACTCGTCCAGCGCGCGCGCCGCCCGCTCCAGGGCCTGGCCGCGGCTCGCGCCGCTGACGATCAGCTTGGCCAGCAGCGAGTCCCACGCGGGGCCGATGACCGACCCCGACTCCACACCGGCGTCCAGCCGCACACCCGGGCCCGAGGGCGGCGCGAACGTGGTGACCGTGCCCGGGGCCGGGAGGAAGTTGCGGCCCGGGTCCTCGCCGTTGATACGGAACTCGAAGGAGTGACCGCGCAGCGGCGGGTCGTCGTAGCCCAGCTCCTCGCCGTCGGCGATGCGGAACATCTCGCGGACCAGGTCGAGGCCCGTGACCTCTTCGGTGACCGGGTGCTCGACCTGGAGACGGGTGTTGACCTCCAGGAAGGAGATCGTGCCGTCCTGGCCGACGAGGAACTCGCAGGTGCCCGCGCCCTCGTAGCCGGCCTCGCTCAGGATCGCCTTGGAGGCGCGGTACAGCTCGGCGTTCTGCTCGTCGCTCAGGTAGGGGGCCGGGGCCTCCTCGACGAGCTTCTGGTGGCGGCGCTGGAGGGAGCAGTCACGGGTGGAGACGACCACGACGTTGCCGTGCTTGTCGGCCAGGCACTGGGTCTCCACGTGCCGGGGGCGGTCGAGGTAGCGCTCGACGAAGCACTCGCCGCGGCCGAAGGCGGCCACCGCCTCGCGCACGGCCGAGTCGTACAGCTCGGGCACTTCCTCCAGCGTGCGCGCGACCTTCAGGCCGCGGCCTCCGCCGCCGAAGGCCGCCTTGATGGCGATGGGCAGGCCGTGCTCCTCGGCGAAGGCGACGACCTCGTCCGCGCCGGAGACCGGGTCCTTGGTGCCGGCGACGAGCGGGGCCCCGGCGCGCTGTGCGATGTGCCTCGCCGCGACCTTGTCGCCCAGGTCGCGGATGGCGTGCGGGGGCGGCCCGATCCAGTTGAGCCCCGCGTCCAGGACCGCCTGCGCGAACTCGGCGTTCTCCGACAGGAATCCGTAACCGGGGTGGACGGCGTCAGCGCCCGAGTCGGCGGCGGCCTTGAGGACCTTGGTCATGTCCAGGTAGCTGGCTGCGGGGGTGTCACCGCCCAACGCGTAGGCCTCGTCGGCCACCCGGACGTGGAGTGCGTCCCGGTCCGGCTCGGCATAGACGGCGACACTCGCGATTCCCGCGTCCCGGCACGCGCGGGCGACGCGGACGGCGATTTCGCCGCGGTTGGCGATGAGCACCTTGCGCACGATGACTCCCTCCTTGAAACAAGCTGAGTTTAGGTACTGGCGACACCTGACGCCGAGCCGCCCAGGGGGGTGAGCTTGCCCACACGGAGTGTCATGCGCGTCTCGCGCGGAACCGGATCTCCCCTCGTCATCCCACGGTACGCCGCTTTCGGGCACGGGTTGTCCGACTCAGGAGTGTGGGCTAACTCTCTGTCCCGGTGGTTCGGTGAAACCGGGGGTCTTTGTGGATTCCCTACGAGAGGAGAAGCGAAATTTTGCTGTGCGCCGTTTCCCTTGCCCCGGCATGTACCCGCCAGTAGCGTTCGCCCTGGCGAGTACACGTACCCGGAGTAACCCGGGCGCGTCGAGCGGGCGGGCCGCAACAGGCGTCCCGCCGAGGGAAGATGCAAGCCACAGAAGGGGTGGGCGCGGTGCCAGTGCGCAGACGAGCGGTGGCCGCGGTGACGGCGTTGGTGCTGACGCTGGAGGCCGTCGTACTCGTAGGACTCAATCTCTTCCTCGGCAAGGTCGCCGACGTCCAGCAGATGTCGCTGGCGGGCATCGAGCCGCGCGCCATGACGATCTCCGCGGTGATCGGCGCCGTGCTGGTCGGCGGCTACGTGCTCACCTGCGCGCTGATCCTCGCCCGCACGGCGATCCGCGACCTGCCGCCGCGCGGGTTCTGGCGCATCGTGCTGATCAGCTGCGCCGTCGTCCACGGTGTGCTCGGCGCCTTCTGTGTCGGCCTGGTGGGGTGGACGGCCTTCGTGGTGCTGATGGCCGTCCTCGGCCTCATCGTGTGGTCGCTGACCTGGTACGGCGCAGGCGACGACGAGCACGTCGAGCGGGCGCCCGCAAGCCGGGATGCGGCCGCCCCCGCGCAGGGCGAGGTCAGCGCGCCACCCACAGGTCGGTGACGGCGACCCCCAGCTTGGCCAGCAGCCTGCGCAACGTCGGCAGCGAGAGCCCCAGCACGTTGCCGTGGTCGCCCTCGATGCCCTCGACGAACGGGCCCGAGCGGCCGTCCAGCGTGAAAGCGCCCGCCACGTGCAGCGGTTCGCCGCTCGCGACATAGGCGGCGACCTCCTCGTCGGACGGTTCACCGAAGTGCACCGTCGTCGAGGCCGTCACCGAACAGCGCGCCTGAGCCGTCCGGGTGTCGACCACGCAGTGCCCGGTGTGCAGCACACCCGAGCGGCCCCGCATGTCCTTCCAGCGGGCCGCCGCCTCCGTCGCGTCCGCCGGCTTGCCCAGCGCCCGCCCGTCCAGCTCCAGCACCGAGTCGCAGCCCACGACCAGCGCCCCCGCCGCCTCGGCGCGGCCCGCCACCTCCGCCGCCTTCGCCTCCGCCAGCACCCGGGCCAGCTCCGAAGGGGTCGACGCGTCGATCGCGTCCTCGTCCACACCGCTGACGACGACCTCCGGCGCCATCCCCGCCTGCCGCAGCAGCGCGAGACGGGCAGGGGAAGCGGAGGCGAGGACGAGACGCGGAGAGTTCATGCGAGCCATCGTAAGGACCCGCAGGACGTGCCGCGCGCCCCCGCGCACGCGCCCGGCGTCCCCGGGCGGCTCACGAGTAGGCCACCGACAACAGCAGCAGCATCACGACCGCCACCACCACCAGCAGCACCCAGCCGAGACGGTGCACCTTCTCCTGGGCCCTGCGCAGTTCCGGCGGCGGCTCGTCGCGGGGGTCCGACCACAGCATGCGCCCCATGGTGGGACCGCGCGGGCGCCCCCGCCTGAGTACGCGTACTCAGATGCGGACGCCCCGCGGCCACCGGATGCCCCGGCGGGCACCGGCCCTGCCCCTCACCCCGGCCAGTACGTACGGTGCCAGGCGCCCGGGCCCGGCTGCGGCAGCCGGCGCGGCACCGTACGCGCCGGCGACGACCACGCCCCCGGCACCCGGCGGCCCGGCTCACCCGGCGCAACGGCCGACGCGCGGGCCCGCACCACCGCCAGCGCGGCAGCCAGCTCCTCGGGCGTCGGATTGCCCCGCACGACCCGGATGGGCGGCTCCATGGGCTGGGGGGACGTCTCCTGGGAATCCGTCATCGCGGCCTCCTCACAGCGGGATGTTGCCGTGCTTCTTCGGCGGCAGCTGCTCGCGCTTGGTACGCAGCGTGCGCAGACCGCGGGTGATGTGGCGGCGGGTCTCGGCGGGACGGATCACCGCGTCCACATAGCCGCGCTCGGCCGCCACGTACGGGTTGAGCAGCGCGTCCTCGTACTCCTGCGTGAGCTGGGCGCGCAGCTCCTCGGTCTCCTGCGGGGTGCCGGCGGCGGCCAGCTTCTTGCGGTGCAGGATGTTGACCGCGCCCTGCGCGCCCATGACGGCGATCTGCGCCGTCGGCCAGGCGAAGTTGAGGTCCGCGCCCAGGTGCTTGGAGCCCATCACGTCGTACGCGCCGCCGAACGCCTTCCGCGTGATCACCGTGACCAGCGGCACCGTCGCCTCCGCGTACGCGTAGATCAGCTTGGCGCCGCGCCGGATGATCCCGTCGTACTCCTGATCGGTCCCCGGCAGGAACCCCGGCACGTCCACGAACGTGAGGACCGGCACGTTGAACGCGTCGCAGGTACGCACGAACCGCGCTGCCTTCTCGCTCGCGTCGATGTTCAGACACCCCGCGAACTGCAACGGCTGGTTGGCCACCACACCGACCGGCTGGCCCTCGATCCGGCCGAACCCGGTGACGATGTTCGGCGCGAACAGCGCCTGCGTCTCCAGGAACTCCCCGTCGTCCAGCACGTGCTCGATGACGCCGTGCATGTCGTACGGCTGGTTCGCCGAGTCCGGGATGAGGGTGTCCAGCTCCCGGTCCTCGTCCGAGGTCTCCAGATCCGCCTCTTCGGCGAAGACCGGCGGCTCCGAGAGGTTGTTGGACGGAAGGTAGGAGAGCAGCGCCTTCACGTACTCGATGGCGTCCTTCTCGTCGCCCGCCAGGTGATGCGCGACGCCGGACGTGGCGTTGTGCGTCCGCGCCCCGCCCAGCTCCTCGAACCCGACGTCCTCACCGGTGACCGTCTTGATGACGTCGGGCCCCGTGATGAACATGTGCGAGGTCTGGTCCACCATCACCGTGAAGTCCGTGATGGCGGGCGAATAGACGGCTCCGCCCGCGCAGGGGCCGAGAACGAGGGAGATCTGCGGAATCACGCCGGAGGCGTGCGTGTTGCGGCGGAAGATCTCCGCGAACAGGCCGAGCGCCGCCACGCCCTCCTGGATACGGGCGCCGCCGCCGTCGTTGATCCCGATGACCGGACAGCCCGTCTTCAGCGCGAAGTCCATCACCTTGACGATCTTCTCGCCGTAGACCTCGCCCAGGGCGCCGCCGAAGATCGTGAAGTCCTGCGAGAACACGCAGACGGGGCGGCCGTCGATGGTGCCGTAGCCCGTGACGACACCGTCGCCGTACGGACGGTTCGCCTCCAGGCCGAAATTCGTCGAACGGTGGCGGGCGAACTCGTCCAGCTCCGTGAAGGACCCCTCGTCCAGCAGGAGTTCCACGCGCTCGCGCGCGGTCAGCTTGCCCTTCGCGTGCTGCTTCTCCACCGCGCGCTCCGAGCCCGCGTGCACGGCTTCCTTCGTGCGGTGCTCGAAATCCGCGAGTTTGCCCGCGGTGGTGTGGATGTCGAGGTCGTCGGACATCTCGGAGGGCTCCTAACCGTCACGGGGTGGCTACCGATCCGTAGGCTATCTGCGGCAAGCCCGTTACGGAGTGCGTCATTGACCACACCGCCAGCCCCCTTTCCCTGTCACAGCACCCTCTCTCCCCGTCTCCGAGCCCCTCTCACCCAAGAGCAAACCCCCACATACCCCCGGGGGCTCCTAGGGGGGCGAAGCCCCCGTAGCGGGGGGCCGTTGGGGGGCGGAGCCGCCCCAACGCCTGGTCGGCGAGACCCCGGGGCTTGGGGGCGGAGCCCCCAAACAGAGGGTGCCCCTCGGGGGTGGGCGGCCCACAGAAAGACGGAGGCCAAGGGGGGCCCGCCCTACAAGGAAGGGGCGAGGGGCGAAGCCCCCACAAAGAACGGGTCCAGGGGCCGGGGGCCCATGGGCGGGGGGAACAGCCGAGGGCGGCACATAGTGTGGCGGCATGACGCCCAACCGCTGGTCGGACCTGTCCCGCCCCCCGCTCAACCAAACAGCCCTCCGCCGCGCCCTCCTCCACGAGGAGAACCCGTTCTGGACGCACCTGGAGGTGCTGGAGTCCGTCACCTCGACCAACACGGAGCTGGTCTCCCGCACCCGCGCGGGCGAAGCCCGCCCCGGCACCGTCCTCGTCGCGGAGGAGCAGACCGCGGGCCGAGGCCGCCTGGGCCGCGCGTGGAGCGCACCGGCCAAATCGGGTCTGTTCTTCTCCGTACTGCTGCGTCCGCACGCGCCAGCCGAGCGCTGGGGATGGATCCCGCTCCTCGCGGGCGTCGCCGCGGCGGGCGCGCTCGCCCGCACGGCGGGTGTCGACACGGGGCTGAAGTGGCCGAACGACATCCTGGCCACGGGGGCGGACGAGGAGCGGAAGATCGGCGGCATCCTCGCTGAGCGGGTGGACGGCGAACACGTCGTGCTCGGCATCGGGCTGAACGTCACTCTGCGCGAGGAGGAGCTGCCGGTCCCCACGGCGGGCTCGCTCGCCCTCGCGGGCGCCCAGGGCACGGACCGCGACCCGATCCTGCGCGCCGTGCTGCGCGCGTTCGAGGACTGGTACGGCCGCTGGACGGCCGCGGACGGCGATCCGGCGTCCTCCGACGTCCTGGAGGCGTACGCGGCGGGGTGCGTGACGCTGGGCAGGTCGGTACGGGCGATGCTGCCGGGCGGGGAGGAGCTGCTGGGCGAGGCCGTGGCCGTGGACGGGGACGGTCGGCTGGTCATCGCCTCGGAACAGGGCGTGCAGCGTCCGGTCGCGGCCGGTGACATCGTCCATCTGCGTCCGGCGACCGGTAAGTGAGGTAGCGCACAACTGCCGTATGGTGGGCAATCGGCGGTGACATCGGGTGCCATCGGGCGCCGGGGTCCGGCTCACGGGCGGTGCCGGTGTGCCGCCGCGAGCAGGAGCGGCAAGAGGAACGGAAGGGCTGTGCGCAGGGACGACGCGAGGGCGCGACGCCACGTCGCGGAGGGTGCGGGGAGCCCCCGGTGACCGCGGACGATCCGGGTGCGCCCCAGCAGGGGCAGCCGGCCGGCTCCCGGGAGGACGACCCGGCGAGCGGCGGGGACGCCGACCCCCAGCGCACCGAACCCGAGCGCGCCGATCCCGAGCGCGCCGATCCCGAGCCCGTCGGCGAGCGCCCCGACCCCGCGCCCGCCGGCGAGCGCGCCGGCCCCGCGCGCGCCGCCTCGCAGGACCCGGTCCAGGCCAACTCGTTCGCCGAGGACGTCGGCGAGGCGGAGATCGTCGAGGACGACACCGATCCCAGCGCGCTGCGTATCGAGGAGCTGATCCTCGGCTCCGCGCGGCAGTACACCCCGTTCCAGGCGGCCCGTGCGGCGGGCGTCTCGATGGAGCTGGCGTCCCGTTTCTGGCGGGCGATGGGCTTCGCCGACGTCGGCCAGGCGCGCGCGCTGACCGAGGCGGACGTACTGGCACTGCGGCGGCTGTCCGGGCTGGTCGAGGCGGGGCTGCTGAGCGAACCGATGGCAGTGCAGGTGGCCCGGTCCACGGGGCAGACCACGGCGCGGCTCGCGGACTGGCAGATCGACTCGTTCCTGATGGGGCTGACGGAGCCGCCCGAGCCGGGGATGACGCGCAACGAGGTCACGTTTCCGCTGGTGCAGTTGTTGCTGCCGGAGCTGGAGGAGTTCCTGGTCTACGTCTGGCGCCGCCAGCTCGCGGCGGCGACCGGGCGGGTCGTGCAGGTCAAGGACGACGACGAGATGGTCAACCGCCGCCAGGCCATCGGCTTCGCCGACCTGGTCGGCTTCACCCGGCTGACCCGGCGCCTGGAGGACGAGGAACTGGGCGAGCTGGTGGAGGCGTTCGAGACGACCGCGGCCGACCTGGTGGCCGCGCACGGCGGGCGGCTCATCAAGGCGCTGGGCGACGAGATCCTCTACGTCGCGGAGGACGCGGGCACGGCCGCCGAGATCGGCGTGCGGCTGATCGAGACGATGGCGAACGACGAGACGATGCCGGAGCTGCGCGTCGGCATCGCCTTCGGCACGATGACGACCCGGATGGGTGACGTCTTCGGCAACACGGTCAACCTCGCCAGCCGGCTGACGTCGATAGCGCCCAAGGACACCGTGCTGGTCGACGGCGCCTTCCGTGCCGAGCTGACGGCTTCGGGGGCCGCTCCCGAGTCGGAGAAGGAGAGCGAGGACCTGTCGGGTTTCCGGTTCGCGCTCCAGCCGCTCTACCAGCGCCCCGTGCGGGGTCTGGGCGTGGTGGAGCCCTGGCTGCTGAGGCGGCGCACCCCGCCGGGACCCTGACCGCCTGCTGCGCGCGGGCGGCCGCCGGTGTCCGGGCGGCCTCCGGGGCCCGGGGTAGGGGGTTGTCCCCCGGGAGAAGGTAGCGCGAGCGCTATCGTGACGGCCATGGACCATGGCGAGCAGGTGTTCGGGGAGTGGGTGCGGGTCCGCAAGGACGGGCACGTCGCCGAGTTGGTGATGGATCGGAAGGCGGCCATGAACGCCGTCTCGACGGCGTTCGCGGGCGCGCTCGCCGACGCGTGCGCGGCCCTCGCCGCGGACGGCGACGTGCGGGCGACGGTGCTGACCTCCACGCATGAGCGCGCGTTCTGCGTCGGCGCCGACCTCAAGGAGCGCAACGCGCTCAGCGACGCGGAACTGGGTGCCCAGCGTCCGTACACCAGTGCGGCCTACCGGGGCGTGCTGGAGCTGCCGATGCCGACCCTCGCCGCCGTGCACGGCTACGCGCTGGGCGGCGGCTACGAGCTGGCGCTCTCCTGCGACCTGATCGTCGCCGACCCCTCGGCCGTGGTCGGGCTGCCCGAGGTGTCCGTCGGCGTGGTGCCGGGCGGCGGCGGCACCCAGCTGCTCCCGCGCCGGGTGGGCGCGGCCCGCGCCACCGAGCTGATCTTCTCCGCGCGCCGGGTGGCGGCCGAGGAGGCGCACGCGCTCGGTCTCGTCGACCAGCTCGCCGAGGCGGGCGAGGACCGCGCGCAGGCGCTGGCCCTCGCCGGGCGGATCGCGGCGCACTCGCCCGTGGGGCTGCGGGCCGCCAAGCGCGCGCTGCGCACCGGATGGGGCATGGACCTGCGGGCGGGCCTCGAGGTGGAGGAGGCCGCCTGGCGCACGGTCGCCTTCTCCGGGGACCGCGCCGAGGGCGTCGCGGCCTTCAACGAGAGGCGGAAGCCCGACTGGCCGGGAGCCTGAGCGGCCTGCCTCCGCAGTTCCCCGGCACGAGATGTGTCAAGAGCGCCCCACCGCGCACGTGTCGTACGTAGAGTGAGGCCCTCCGTAGGGGGCCGCGCGGCAGAACGGCACGAAGCCTCCTAATCTTGGCCGTATGGGCCGAATACGTCAGGACGGGGACGCGGACACGCGCCTGAGCGCCGTCGTGGGGCTGTCGCAGGCCATGGCGGCGGCCCAGACCTCCGCCCCCGCACCGGCCCCGACCACCTCCGGCGCCGCACACGACCCCGAGGCCGTCGCCGCCCTCTCCCACCGGGACATCGCCCACGCGGCCGCGCGCGGCGCGTGTGAGGCGATGGGCGGCACGTTCGCGGCGATCTCCGTCTGGGAACGGGCGCGCGGGCGGCTGCGCGTCCTGGTCAACGTCGGGGACCGGGCGCCGGGAGAGGCCGAGTTCCCCGACGACGAGTCCTACCCCGCGCACGACTTCCCGCAGATCGCCGAGTCGCTGCACGAACGCTGGGCGGGCGGCGCCGGTGCCCAGGCCTGGGTGGAGGACGAGGAGGGACCGCTCAGGGACGGAGACGAGGCGGCGCCCGGCTACCGGCGGGTGGCGGTGTGGCGGCGCAGGGGCCGCGGCTCGGGCGTGATCGCCCCGATCGTGCTGCACGGGCGCGCCTGGGGCGAGCTGTACGTCGCCAGGGCCGCCGACGCGCCCGCCTTCACCAGGAACGACGCCGACTTCGCCGCTGTACTGGCCGCGCTCATCGCCTCCGGCATCGCGCAGAACGAACGGCTGGAGGAGGTCCGCCGCCTGGCCTACACCGATCCGCTGACCGGCCTGGCCAACCGCCGCGCCGTGGAGTCCCGGCTCGACGAGGCCGTCGAGCTGCACCGGGATCTCGGCACGGTCGTCAGCCTCGCGGTCTGCGACATCAACGGGCTCAAGGCCGTCAACGACCAGCAGGGCCACGAGGCGGGCGACCGGCTGCTGGAACGGTTCGCCGAGGTCCTGGCCGACTGCGCGGCGACGCTGCCCGGCGCCCTGGCGGGGCGGCTCGGCGGCGACGAGTTCTGTCTGCTGACCGTCGGGCCGACCGCCGATGAGGTGGTGCGTGCCGCCGACGACCTCTGCCACGGCGCGGCGGCACTGGAGCTGGGGGAGGGCGTGGCCTGCGGCGTCGCCTCCACCGGCGACCCGGTCGGTGACGTGCGCACGGCCCACCGGATCTTCCGGCTCGCGGACGCGGCCCAGTACCGGGCCAAAGCGCTGCGTTCGGGCAAGCCGGTGGTGGCGGGCCGCGAGGGCGGACCCGACGACCCCACGGTGCGGCTGGCCGCCGACCCCGCACCGCTGCCACCCGCCCCGGAGCGCCGCCGCTTCCGCCGCGGATGAGCCCCGGCGGCTCCAGGGGCCGGCCCGGTTCCAGGGGCCGGCGGCCGCGGTGTTCCGGCGGCGGAGGGACCCGGCTCCGGGCCCCAGCGCCAGAAGCCCCCACGCGGGCGGCGCGAGAAACCTAGTGGCCCGTCGGCGGCAGCGCCTCGGCCAGCGCCTGGGCGAAAGCGGCCGGGTGTTCGACGCAGCCCACGTGCCCGCCGGGGAACTCCCGGCACTCCGCGCCCACCGCCTCGGCCAGCGCGGTGGCCATCGTGTGCTGGAGCTGTCCGCGTGAGGCCCGGCCGACGGCGACGACCAGCCGGTCCGCCACCCCCTTCAGCTCCGTCAGGTCAGGGGCGTGGTGGCTGAAGGACCGCAGCACGTTGCGGAGGAAGTGCGCGCTGCTCGCCTCGATCGCGGCCCGCAGCCCGTCGGGCACGGGCGCGGGATCGCCCACGGCCGGGTCGTCGACGGGCTCCGGAGCGCCGAGGACGGCACCCATGCGGGCGTAGGCGGCGCCGACCCCCTCGCGCACGGCGGTCTCCTGGATGCCGGCGAAGGCGGCCAGGACGGGATGCGGGTCGGGCAGCACGCGGATCAGCGGCGGCTCGTGGGCGACGACGAGGCGCAGGCGCTCCGGATGCCGCGTCAGGAGTTCGACGGCGGCGACAGCGCCGGAGCTGGTGCCGAGGACGGTGGCGGGCTCGTCGGGGGAGAGCAGGTCGAGCAGGCGCCGCGCGTCGGCCGCGTGCACCTCGACCGCCTCTTCCTCGCCCGGGGAGTCCAGCGGGCTGCCGCTGATGCCGCGCGGCGCGTAGCTGGCGACGGTGAAGCGGTCGGCGAGCACCGGCGCGACGCCGTGGAAGACGTCCGCGTTTCCGGCGCCGCCCGGTATGAGCAGCAGAAGCGGCCCGGTGCCGCGCACTTCGTAGCGCAGGGTGGCGCCGGGGACGGGCAGGACGCCGACGCGCGGTGCGGTGGCGTCGGCGGACAGGTCACTCATGGGTCGTGCTCTCCTTCTCCGTGAGGTGCTGGTGAGGGTGCTGCCCGGTGCCGGCATCGGTATCGGTCTCTGTGCCGGTCTCCGTGCCGGTGTCCGTGCCGGTGGCCTGGACGTCCTCGCGCGGCTGGGGCGCTTCCGTACGGGGCCAGTTCGTCAGCACCTGGTGCAGGGCCTCCAGGGCGCGGTACCAGGAGGCGTCCAGTGAGCGCGGGTGGCTGAATCCGGCGCGGGTGTCCAGGTCGGCGTAGCCGTGGAAGACGCTGCGCAGCAGCCGTCCCGCGTCGGTCAGGTCGGGCTCTTGGAGGCCGTAGGCGCGCAGCATGCCCATGGTGAGGGCGACGCTGCGGCGGTGCCCTGCGGAGCGGGCGGCGAGGGCGGGGTCGATCTGAAGCTGCCCCGCGGCGTAGCGGCCCGGGTGGGCGAGGGCGTAGGCGCGGTAGGCGTCGGCGAAGGCGACCAGGGCGTCCTTGCCCGCGCGCCCCGCGACGGCGAGGGCGATGCGTTCGGTCATCTCGTCGGCGGCCAGGACGCACAGCCGGGTGCGCAGGTCGGCCAGGTTGCGCAGGTGGGAGTAGAGGCTCGCGTCGCGTACGCCGAAGGTGCGGGCCAGCGCGGACAGCGTCACGTTGTCCAGGCCCACCTCGTCGGCCAGTTCGGCTGCCGCCCCGACGATGCGCTCCACCGTCAGCCCCGCCCGCACCACGCGCCCCCGCCTCTCCTCATCGGCCCACATCGGCCCGCATCGGCCCACATCGGCCCCCATCGGCCCGCATCGGCCCGCATCGGCCCCCATCCGGCCGCATCGGCCCGCCCCGTCGCGTGCCGCCGCGAGCCTAAAGCTAGGAGCTCTAGGAAGGCACCTGCTTTTCCTAGGCTCGTCGGAGGTGGGCGACCGTGACAGATGGCAATTCACTCATTAGTGTTTCTGAATATGAATATGCACACTGTGGTCGTGGGGAGCTCGGGGACCACCCCGGAGGAGGTCATCGCCGTCGCCCGGGACGGCGCCCGGATCGAGCTGCACCCGGAGGCGGTCGAGGCGCTGCGCACCGCCCGCCGCTTCATCGACGACCTGGCCGCCAAGCCCGACCCCGTCTACGGCGTCTCCACCGGCTTCGGTGCCCTGGCCGTCCGCCACATCGGCCCCGAGCTCCGCGCCCAGCTACAGCGCAACATCGTCCGCTCGCACGCGGCGGGCATGGGCCCCCGGGTCGAGCGCGAGGTCGTCCGCGCGCTGATGTTCCTGCGGCTCAAGACGCTGGCCTCCGGCCGCACCGGCGTGCGGCCCGAGGTCGCCCAGACGATGGCCGACGTCCTCAACGCCGGCATCACCCCCGTCGTACACGAGTACGGCTCCCTCGGCTGCTCCGGAGACCTCGCCCCGCTCTCGCACTGTGCGCTCACCCTGATGGGTGAAGGCGAGGCGGAGGACCGTGACGGCGCGGTCCGCCCGGCAGGCGACCTGCTCGCCGAGGCGGGCATCGCCCCCGTCGAGCTCCGCGAGAAGGAGGGGCTGGCCCTCCTCAACGGCACCGACGGCATGCTCGGCATGCTGCTGATGGCCTGCGCCGACCTCGCCCGCCTGTTCACCAGCGCCGACATCGCCGCGGCGCTCTCCCTGGAGGCGCTGCTGGGCACCGACCGGGTGCTGGCCCCCGAGCTGCACGCCATCCGCCCGCACCCGGGGCAGGCGGCCAGCGCCGCGAACATGCTCAAGGTGCTGGCCGGCTCCGGGCTGACCGGGCACCACCAGGACGACGCCCCCCGCGTGCAGGACGCCTACTCGGTGCGGTGCGCCCCGCAGGTCGCGGGCGCGGGCCGGGACACCCTCACGCACGCCCGTACGGTGGCCGAGCGGGAGCTGGCGGCCGCCGTCGACAACCCGGTCGTGCTGCCGGACGGGCGGGTGGAGTCGAACGGGAACTTCCACGGTGCTCCCGTCGCCTACGTCCTCGACTTCCTGGCCGTGGCCGCTGCCGACCTCGCCTCCGTCGCCGAGCGCCGCACCGACCGGCTGCTCGACAAGAACCGCTCGCACGGCCTGCCGCCTTTCCTCGCGCACGACGCCGGGGTGGACTCCGGGTTGATGATCGCCCAGTACACGCAGGCGGCCCTGGTGAGCGAGCTGAAGCGGCTGGCCGCACCGGCCTCGGTGGACTCGATCCCCTCCTCGGCGATGCAGGAGGACCACGTCTCCATGGGCTGGTCCGCGGCGCGGAAGCTGCGGACAGCGGTGGACGGGCTCTCGCGGGTGATCGGCGTCGAGCTGTACGCGGCCGCGCGGGCCGTCGAGCTGCGCTCCCGTACGGCGGGCGCGGCGCCCGGTGAGGCGGCGCGCGCGGTGGTCGCGGCGCTGCGCGAGGCGGGGGCCGAGGGCCCGGGGGAGGACCGGTTCCTGGCGCCCGACCTGGGCGCCGCCGAGGCGTTCGTCAGGTCCGGCGCCCTGGTGGCGGCGGCCGAGTCCGTCACCGGGCCGCTGGCCTGATTCCGGCGGTCGGTCGGCTCCCCACCTGAGGCCGGTGGCCGGTCGCGGGACGGCGGGGCCGGTCCGACTCCGGCGGTCCCGGCCGGGCCCGGCGACTCCGCCCGGCCCGGCGGCCGTGCTCCCGTCCGACCGGTCCGGCCCGCCCGGCTCCGCCCTGGCCGCCCACCGGTCCGCTCTGGCCGCCCACCGGTCCGGCCTAGCCGGTCCGGGCGGCGTCCCGATCGTGTCCCAACCGCGTCACAGTGTCGCTGTGATGAGTGGGATGGTCAGGTTTTTCGGGGGTAGCGTTGGCTGTGGGGACGAACCAGAGGGCGCACAGTACTCCGCCGGCCGCCGCGGCGGTCGCCAGAGAGCGGCGGTGGACTGACAGCTTCGAGGGTCCGGCCTCGGACACGAAAAGGCCCTCCAGTGTGCGTCGGAACGGCGTACGGCTCGGGGCAGCGACGAACTGACCGTACGCGGGCTGATGTTACTGAGTGGTGGAGGAGATGGGGAAGGCATGCTTCCGCTCTTCCCGGGAACCGGAAAGGTTCCGTCCTTCTCGAACGGGACAGAACCACAACGGCTCTGTGCGCATCTAACGGGACAAGAGACGGAACGGCTCGCGAACGGGTCGGATACGTGTCCTAGACCACAGTTTTACCGAAAGTGGAACCGGTCATAGTCCCCCGTGCGTTCTTATGCGAGGAGCTGGAGCGCACATGTCCGATATCGGGCGCTGTGGGGGCCAAGCAGCTTTACCGGGGAGACATGGGGTTCCGAAGGCAAATGGAGAAGCCAGTGATGACGGGTGGGAAGCACCGCAGGGGTCTCGCGGCCACGGCCGTGCTGCTCGGCGGGGTGCTCGCGCTGAGCGGATGCGGTGGCGACGACGGGGGTGACACCGAGAAGTCCGCGGCGAAGAACGACATATCCGCCGAGAAGGACGCCTCGCAGGCCCGAATAAAGATCGCCTCCAAGGACGGCGCCACCAACGCGAGCATCAACAGCGGCGGCAAGGTCTCGGTCAAGGGCGGCAAGCTCACCAAGGTGAGCATGAAGGCCGCCCAGAGCGGTACCGAGGTCGAAGGCTCCCTCTCCTCCGACGGTACGTCCTGGAAGCCCGGCAAGCAGCTGGAGCGGGCCACGAAGTACGAGGTCACCGCGACAGCCAAGGACAGCGAGGGCCGCAAGGCCGTGGAGAACTCCACGTTCACCACCGTCTCGCCCGAGAACAGCTTCATCGGCACCTACGCGGGTGAGGACGGCGCCACCGTCGGTGTCGGCATGCCGGTCTCCCTCACCTTCGACAAGCAGATCCAGAACAAGAAGGCCGTCGAGTCCGCGATCAAGGTCAACTCGACCAGCGGCCAGGAGGTCGTCGGCCACTGGTTCGGCAACGACCGGCTCGACTTCCGCCCCGAGGAGTACTGGAAGCCCAACTCCAAGGTCACCCTCGATCTCGACCTCGACGGCGTGAACGCGGGCAACGGCAACGTCGGCGTCCAGGACAAGAAGGTCACCTTCAACATCGGCCGCCAGCAGGTCAGCACCGTCGATGTGAAGAACTACCAGATGAAGGTCGTCAGGGACGGCAAGACGATCAAGACCATCCCGATCTCCGCGGGCAGCGCCAGCAACCCGACCTACAACGGCAAGATGGTGATCTCCGAGAAGCACAAGGAGACCCGCATGGACGGGGACACCGTCGGGTTCGGCCGCAAGGGCGCCGAGGGCTACGACATCCCCGACGTGCCGCACGCCATGCGCCTGTCCACCTCCGGCACCTTCATCCACGGCAACTACTGGGGCGCTCCCTTCGGCTCCGGCAACACCAGCCACGGCTGCGTCGGCCTGAAGGACTCCCAGGGGGCGAACAACTCCGGCACCGACGGTGCCTGGTTCTACGAGAACTCGATGATCGGCGACGTCGTCGAGGTCAAGGGCTCGCCCGACAAGACGATCCAGCCGGACAACGGCCTCAACGGCTGGAACATGGACTGGGCGGAGTGGAAGTCCGGCTCCGCACTGTGACGCCGCAGGCCGGCGGCGAGCACCGCACCGGCTGAGCTTCGGCACCCACGAGGGTGGCCCCCGGCAGGGGGCCACCCTCGTCGCCGTATGCCGCCCCTGCCTCCAAAGCCCACGGGCGGGAGGAGCCCAGAGGGCCGGGAGGGGAGAGAAGGGGCGGGGAGAGCCGTAGGAGGCCGGGGGCGTCGTTACGTCAGGCCCAGTACCTTCGGGTCGGTCGCCAGCTCGCGCAGCGCCGCGCCGGGGTCGGCCACCAGGCGGCGCGCCCGCAGGTCCATCACCCCGCCGACGCCGGTCAGCTCCGCGGCGAGTGTGCCGTCTGCCGTGCGGATGAGCTGGCGCATGCGGAAGCTCTTGCCCTGGCCCCACTCGAAGGCGCAGCTGACCGTCACCTCGTCACCCGCGTGCAGCTCCCGCAGGTACCGCACCGTCTGCTCCAGCACGACGGGCCCCACACCCCGGGCCACCATGGCGGCCTGTTCGATGCCGGCCGCTCTCAGCGCCGACCAGCGCGCGTGCTCGCCGTACTGGAGGTACACGGCCTGGTTCACATGTCCCTGGGTGTCGGTCTCGTAGCCCCGTACCGTCACCGGGACGGTGAAAGGATCGGCTGCGGGCTGGTCTTGTGACACGGTCTCCTCCGTCTCGTGGGCGGGCTCGTCGGTGCCGCCCTGCCCGTCCGGTACGCGTCCGCGGGGGGCGGCGCGGCAACACCGGTCACGCTATCCGGCGGCCCGACGGCACCGCTGGGGGATTCCGGGCCCCGGCCAGGCCGCGGAGCGCTGGACTCGCCGGGCGTCCGCTGACGGTGTCGTCGCCGGCCGGGCGGTCGATCACGTACCGCCAGTGGCCGTCGCCCCCGCGCCGGGCGACGTCGGTATCGCCCCCGGCGGGTCAGCCGCGGAAGACCTGGGCCGTGTGCCAGGCGGTGTGCTTCTCCGCGACCGGAGGGGCGCCGCCGGTGGGCGGGGTCATCGGACGGTCGGCGAGGTCAAGGACCTGGAGACGGGCGGCCGTGCCGGTGCCCGTGAAGTGGCGGGAGACGGTGATGCGCAGGCCGCCGTCCAGACCGAGGACGCCCCGGTCGAACAGCTTGTGGTGGAGGGCACACAGGCACAGGGCGTTCGAGAGGTCGTCAGGCCCGTCGAAGGCCCACCAGCGCACATGCGCGGCCTCCAGCCCCACGGGGCGCGGGCGCGGACCCAGCGCGCCGTCGAACCCGCAGAACGCGCAGCGGTTCCCGTACGCCGACACGACCTCGGCGCGGAGCCGGGCCGCCCGCGCCGGGTCGCGGACCAGGCGCCGCACGGCGACCCGCGCCAGGTCCGCCACGTCCAGATCCAGCCCGGCGTCCGCTGCGACGTCCTCGTGCAGCGAGGGCGGGAAGTGCAGGTCGAGCAGGGTGTGGGCCAGAGTGGACAGCAGCCCGGGATCCTCGGCCAGGGCCGCGCGCAGGCCGGGCGCCAGCCGTCCCGTCGCGCCGCTGGCCCGCAACCGTCCGACCTGCGACCCCGGGCTGTCGCCTCCCGCGTCCGTGCGGACCTCCCACACGCCGTCGCTCACCAGGTGGTGGAACGGGTAACCCGGCGACGTGTCGCGCGGCGGGCCGTACTCCCGCAGCAGGCGCGCCACGTCGCGCTCGACCTCCGTGTAACGGAGCCCGCCGTCGGGATCGGTCTGCTGGCGGCCGAGCGCGTACAGCAGCAACAGCGGTTTGTGCGGCGCCCGTTCGCCCTTCTGCGTCCACTGCCGGAGGTTGCCGACGCGTGCCACCCAGTCCATGCGTGCACTGTAGGGCGTGCGCTGCTGTGACACGACGGCCACTGTTCCGGCCGACACCCCCTCGACAACCTCCTGCTGATCGCATCTGCACACGAAGGGATGGGCTCCACTCTCTCCTTCGAGGCGCCCGTCGAGCCAGGCCCGTTCGACAACGTGACCGCAGGGTCCGGCTGCGCGGCCCGGCGCGCGGCAGGCGCCGACCTCCACGGGGTTTCCGCTCCGCGGCGCCAGGATGCCGCGTATGTCATCTTCTGCACGGAGTGCGGGGCGGGCCGCACGGGCGCCCGGATACGTGGCACCGGCCGCCGGGCATTCCGCACCGGCCGCCAAGTACCCCGCGCCCGCGGCCGGGCCCGCCGCCGCGCCCGCCGCCGGGCCCGCGCGGCGGACCGTCGAGCGGCACCCGTGGTGGCAGGACGCACGCTGGTGGCTCGCCGGGGTGTGCGCCGCCTTCGGACTGCTCTCGCTCACCGTCGTCCACCCAGGACTGCCGCTCGGCTGGGACGAACTCGTCTACGCGAGCCGCTTCGCGCCCTACGGGCCCGAGACACCCTTCAGCGCCCCCCGTACCCGCGGCGTCCCCGTGCTCCTCGCACCCGTCGCGGCGTTCAGCGACTCGGTCGTGCTGCTGCGCTGCTACCTGACGCTGACCGCGTCGCTCTCCCTCTTCCTCGGCTACCTGCCCTGGCTGGGCAGGTTCCCCGGACGCGGGACCGTGCCGCTCGCCGCCGCGCTCTACGGCAGCGTGTGGATCGCGCTCTTCTACGCGGGCGCGGCGATGCCCAACCACTACGTGGCCACGGGCCTGGTGGCCGCCGTCGGCTGTTTCCTCCGCCGCCCCGCCACGGGACGGACCCGCGCGGGCGCGGCCGCCGCGCTCGCCCTCGCCGCCCTGATGCGGCCCAACGACGCGGTGTGGCCCGCGCTCGTGCTGCTCGCCGCCGCCGCGCTGGGCGGTCGCCGACCGTCCCTGCGCGTCCGGACGCGGACCGCGCTCGCCCTCGCCTGCGGCCTCGCGGCCGGGCTGCTGCCCTGGGCCGTGGAGGCCTCGCTCCGCTTCGGCGGCGTGCTGCGACGGGTGCGCGCCGCGAGCGAGATCCAGGGCGGCATGAGCCCGCGCCTCACCCTCGACACCCTGAGGGCACACGCCGCCGCGCTGGACGGGCCCCTGCTGTGCCGCCCGTGCGACGGTGCGGCGATCGAGTGGGCGAACGCCGGATGGTGGCTGCTGATCCCCCCGCTGCTGGTGCTCGGCCTCCGTGCGGCACGCGAGCAGGGGCGCACCGCTTCGGCGGTGCTTCCGCTGGCGGCGGCCGCCGCCGTCGCCCTGCCGTACCTCTTCCTCATGGAGTACGCCGCACCCCGCTTCCTGCTGCCCGCCTACGCGCTGCTGGCCCCCGTCGCCGCGCTCGGCGCGCTCCGGGCCGCACGGTGGGCCCGCGCTCGCGGAGCACGGCCCGCACGGGTACTCGTCCGGCTGGGCGGTGGTGCCCTCGCCGCCCTCCACCTCGCCCTCCAGCTCCAGCAGTTGGGCCTCCACTCCGGCATCCAGGCTGCGGCCCGCCACGACTGGCAGCGCATCGAGGAAGTGCTGCGCGCCCACGGCGTACGCCCTCCCTGCGTACTCGGCGGCAACAGCTCCACCATCCCGGTGGCCCACACCGCCGGCTGCCACCCCGCCCAGGGGCGCACGCCCCACGCCCTCGTGCTCCGCGGAGCGCCGCTGCCCGCCTGGGCCGAGGCAGCCGACTGGCACCTCCACCCGGTGCCCCACACCTACAACCCCGGCTGGCACGTCGCCTTCCCACCCCGCGCCGACGCTCCCCACGGGCCGCCGGGTCTCCCACGGCCGCCGGGTCCCTCACGGCCGACGGGCCCTACGTGGCCGACGACCTCGCCAGGCGTGCGCGGCTCCTCCTACGAGGCCAGCCCCACCGGGCAGCTCACACCCGTGCCGCCGATACCGCAGTAACCCGCCGGATTCTTGTCGAGGTACTGCTGGTGATAGCAATGCCCTTCACGCACAATAAATGCAGGGAGGGGAAGCATGGTTGAGCAGGACGAGGCCGTACCGGTGGTGGCATACGCCCGCATCTCCGCCGACACGGCGAAGGACAACCACGGTGTCGAGGACCAGCACGCGGTGAACGGCCAGACGGCCGAACGTCTCGGTTGGACCATCGTGCACCGTTACACCGACAACGACCTGTCGGCAGCCAAGGCGGGGTTGGTGCGTCCGGACTTCGAGGCGATGTTGAGGGCCCTCAAGGCCGGACACCTGCCGGACGGCCAGCCTGTACGCGGAGTGGTCGTCCTCGCGGATGACCGTCTGACACGTCGGGCCGGGGACTACGAACGGTTCGTGGACGCTCTCACGTACGAGGAAGGGCGCGTTTTCGCGGACGCCAAGGGACCGAAGAACCTCTACAGCGAAGATGTTGAGTCCATGGGGCTCTTCGGTGTGGTCATCTCCAAGATGGAAGTCCGGAAGATGCAACGGCGTATGCGTCGCTCTCACCGGCGCCGCGCCGAACAGGGAATCCCGGTCGGAGGTAAGCGCGCATTCGGCTGGAAGGAAGACAAGCTGACGCTTGAGCCGGACGAGGCGAAATGGTTGGCGAAGGCCGCTCGCGATGTAATCGCCGGAAAGTCTCTGCATTCGATTCTGAGGGAGTGGCAAGAGGCCGGATTGCGCACGGTCAACGGCAAGATGTGGGCAAGCCGTTCTCTGAAACTCGCCCTTTGGAATCCGCGCATGTGCGGCTGGCGCAAGCACAATGGAGAGTTGGTCAGAGACGCCAACGGAGTACCGGTGGTGGGGCAATGGGAGCCCGTCATCATTCCGAAGGAATGGATGGCAATCGACGCGATCTTTACTGCCCGCGTGGGTGCCAACGTCAAGGCCGATGGCACGGTTACCGACTACCGCACTCCGTCGCACCTTCTGACGGGAATTCTGCGATGCGGCAAGAAGAAGCCAGACGGACAGGTCTGCAACGCTCCTCTACGCGTCAGCACGCGGCCGGACCTGTCGGGAGGGTTCATCTACCAGTGCCCGAGCCGGGAGATGGGCGGTTGTGGTGGCACAGCTCGAAACGGCGCCAAGATCGACGAGTACATAACCGAGGCTGTTCTGGCCAAGCTCGAAGAGCGAGCCGCCAAGGCGCACCGCGTAGAGGCCGAATGGGACGGGGAGGAGGAGCTGAACCGGCTGACCGGGAAACAGCGCAAGCTTTTGCAAGCGTGGCAGGACGATGCAATTTCCGATGAGCTCTTCTTTCCGGAGAATCAAAAGATGGAGAAACGTATCAAGGACCTTCGGAAGGATCGGACCCAGCACGCCCTGCGGGTGCAGCGAGCATCGGCGGTCACGGATAATGTTCGGGAACAGTGGCATTCGGATAGACTGGAAATCGCCCAGAAAAGAGCCTTGATTCGGCAAGCGCTGCACGCGGTGATCGTTCTACCGGTGGGAGGTGGCGGGAGGCGACCTTTCAACCCTGATCTACTCGTTCCCAAGTGGACGGAAGACTAAGAGAGTCGCGAATCAAAGAGGGGGAGGTGTCGCTAAAGACACCTCCCCCTTTAGCTATTCACTCCTTATGCGGCTTCGTCTTCTCCTTTCTTCCTACCTTCGTCCTGTTGAGTGTCTACTAGACGCACCCCGAGGATCTGTGAAATACGTTCCCAATGTTCCTCACTCCAAGCCGGTGCTTTTGCTGCTTGTTGCTTTCCCCATTCGCGAGCGCTGATGACCGTCATACGCCGCCCCTGCGTAGACGGGGAGCTTCATCCTCACGCTGCTCGGAGGCCAGTTGGCGGGAAGTAGCGATGTCGTCGGCTATTCCACGCGCCAGTTCGGCAGCCCCAGGGGTGTGACCGGAGTCAACATAGCGAAGGTTGGACTCCTTCACTGTGTCGGTCTTCTCGGAAAGTCCTATACTGCTGAGCTTGTAAGTGGCGCGTTCCGAGCGGAGTTCGGCGTAAGTGGTCGAGTAACGACGAGACTTTGTAAGGATGTGCCCTCGGAACCCGAGAGAGTGTGCCCAGGCTCGTAGCCGAAGGTGCTCCAGTTCGCGCAACCCGCCAAGACGCCAGCACGTACCCATAAGCGCTCGTGTGTGACGAGCTACGGGAACCAATCCGATGTCCGCGTAACTGGTGACTCGATAGTCCAAGCCGACGCCCGTTTCCGCTGCGCCTTTAGAAACGTACTTGGCGACGTATGCGGCAACGGCGTCGTCTGTTATTTCGTCGCCGTCTGAGAATGAGTGAATGGTGCGAATATCGAATTGAGTGCCCCAGGTGACGATTTCCGTTCCGTAGGCGTCAGACTCCGGCACCCTGACGAATGTGCCAGCCACGCCAGCGGCTACGGCTTCCCCGAGCAGTTCCGAGGTGGCCCACTCAGGAGGAGGCGAGCCGGGGCCGTCAGGACCGTCAAGGCGCACAACGGCGTGGAAGTGAACGGCTGCCCGCTGCTGGAACTCTGCGACTTTCGCAAAGGACACAACCAGGTGCCTACCGAGTTGGGAGCGGGGTACCCCACCTGCCGCCGCGAGCTGTCGCCGGACACTCGTGGTGAAGCGGTCCCACAGCCGCCCAGCGTGCGCGTGCCAGAGCACATGCCCCGCGTAGTCGTAGCAGGCTGAGCACAAGGGCTGTCCGACGTTGCTATCCCATTCGGCGTGCGTGATGCCACAGCCGAGGGGTATTCCGTGCTCACAGTCGGCCCTGTCACGGCGCGGCCGACAGGACCCGTCGCGATGCCGATGCACCGGGCCGAAGGACGGAGCGGTGAGCGTTACAAATAGCCGAGGATTCTGACGCACCGTCTGAGGTACGCTCTTTCCGCCCGAGAGGCCCGAGCGGATGAGTTGGAAGGTGTCCCCGGCGTGCAGCCGCGAACAGGGCTCACAGACCGAAGCACGGCGATTGCGGCAGCGCACGGCTAGCCGTTCACCAGGTTCGCCCGCTGTCGAGTACGAGGAGCGACTTCTCCCGTTTCCGTGCTGCGGGTCACGGTGGTGCCGGACAGATACAGAGGTTGAGCGCAGCCCCCGATAGACCGGATTTGTTCCAGCCACCGGGAAAATTGCGGATCATTGACGATCCGGATCAAACCCCGTTCAACGTCCGAGAGTTGCCGCAGACGGTTTTCACGCCTCAGTATCTTCCTGTGATCAGCAACGTGGACAGACGGAACTTCCACCTCTTTCGAGGTGTCGGACATATTGCACCTCCATGAGAAACGAAACGACGCGGAGGAGCACGAGCGCAGGTGCATGTGTGATTCATGAAAATTCCAAGAGAATAGATGGGCGGCAGAAAGGAAGGGGATGGCGGCAGATAAGAAGGGAAGGGGAGTATGTCAAAGAGATGCCGCAGTCAATATTTGGAATGCCGCAATAAAAAATGAGAGAGAGGGAGAGTGTTTTAGAGTTTTGCAATATGGGGCCCGTGGCTCCACTCGCTCAAGCTTGACAGGCACCCTCTGCTCGCGTCCACCAAATACCCTGCGTGAAAGACCACTTGGATCACGCAGAGTGCTACGCCCTGCATGTGGCCAGCCTCTACGCCGTGTTCGGCTGGTGCCGTCCTGCCGTGCGCTACCCAGACTGGCAGCCTGCCATGGTCGTAGCGGGGTGTGGCGGAAACTGTCTTCACTTGCTCAAGGGCGCGCCTTCGGCGCGCCGCCCGGACGCGGCTCCAGCCGCCCCGGCCAGGCGTGCGGCCTTCGGCCGATCCTGTCCGGGCGGCCCGCCGCGCCGGGCAGACAGCGGCAGCCTGAGACGTGAACCCGAGTCGCCCGCCCGCATCCCGTGAGGTTGTGTCAGGTTCGCTGTGGCCGGGGCGGGCGGCCTCCACGGCTTTAGGCAGCCACCATGGGGCGAGCCTCTAAGATCAGGGGGCCAGATCGGGCTATTGCGGGCAGGCGAGGAGCCCGCCCGATTCGCGGGCGAGCGTAGGGCCCTCTGATCTCTCGCCCCATGGCAGCTCCCGCCCAAAGCCGCTCCGGCCGCCCGCGTGCCCACAGCGCGCCACCCGGCACTGCGGCGAGCGGGGCGGTCCGTAGCTGTTCTGGGCAGCGCTCAGGGCCCGGTCGTCTCGTAGAGAGCGAACAGGCCCAGGAAGCCGAAGCCGGCGCCGATGAGCAGCAGCAGCACGGCAGCCCCCTCCCCGCGCATCAGTGTGCGAAAGATCCGACGCCCAACGCTGTCCTGCGAGGGGCGAGTTGCCGACGGCCGGTCGTACAGCAGCGCGCCGCAGACATCGCAGTAGGTACGGCCGTCCTCAACGCGCGTCCGGGGGTGGAGGCAGCCAGCCAGCGCGTGGAGCGCGTGCCTACCGCGTGAGCGTGTCCGCATCATCGGGCCGCCCCCTTCGTGATGACTGCCGCCATGTCCCGCGCGGTCACGGGCGAGACCTCCCCAAGGGCGATAAGTCCGTGCGAGGACTCAAGTCGTACGTCCATCGCGGGGAATGAGACCCCAGCGCTCTTGAAGGCCGCTGTCAGTTCCTCCCGGGCATCCATGACTTCTTTGATCTTCTGGGGTTCCGAACTGCCTTGCACGCTCATGTGCGTTCCCCTCTTCTGTCTGAGTTGGCTCCACGGTGAATCGCGAGCGCGTACCGTCACCAGGGGTGGAGGAGTGCTAACGCGGAGCGCACACGGAGGACGCGGAATGGCTCTGTCGGAGAAGCAGGCGAAGCGGAACGCGTACGGGGAGGAACTGAGGGAGCGCCGGGAGCGTGCGGGGCTGACGCAAGCCCAGCTTGGCAAGTTGGCCGTCCTTTCCCGGTCCCACATCGCGCACATTGAAGCCGGGCGCCGCTTGCCGTCGAGGGAGGACGCGGAGCGTCTTGACCAGGCCCTGAACACGGGCGGAGTGTTCGTCCGCTTCTTGCCGGACGCGAACCTAGCGGCATTCTTCGAGGAGGTCGCGGAGCTGGAGCCGCAGGCAGTCATGATCCGCGAGTATCAGAACTCGCTGGTACCCGGACTGCTTCAGACGGAGGAGTACGCACGTGCCGTCTTCGCCCGTGGATTCCCTCGCGTGAGTGACGAGAAGTGTGCGGAGAACGTTCGCACACGACTCGGCAGGGCCAAGATCCTTGAGGATTCGCTGACCCCGGAGGTCTGGGCCCTGCTTGACGAGGCTGTACTGCGCCGCCCCGTTGGCGGGTATCGCGCTATGGCTGAACAGTTGCGGCACATCGTTCACCTGGGCGAACACAGGATTCGCGTACACGTGTTGCCCTTCAGTGTCGGGGCACATGCACTGATGGAGAGCGGTGTGACGCTCATGCGGTTTGCCGACATGGCGCCGCTTGCCTACGTCGAGGGCCTGAACACTGGAACTGTGCTCGATTCGCCAGCGGTGGTCGAACAATCCCTCGTGTCCTACGATCTCGCCCTAGGCGACGCCCTGTCGCACCAGGAGTCACTAGCCCTGATCAGGGCTGTTGCAGAGGAATACGAAGATGCACAGCGGCCAGCACATCCGTAAGGCGTCAGCACTCACCACCTGGCGCAAGTCCAGCTACAGCGGCGCAAGTAACGGCAACTGCGTTGAGGTGAGCGACGGGTACTCTGCGGTCGTCCCGGTGCGCGACTCGAAGAACCCGGAAGGTCCCGCCCTCGTCTTCGGGTGCGCCGCATGGTCCTTGTTCGTCACCGGCCTCCATCAGGGGAAGGCCGGGAGTCGCTGACCTCAGCCCCCTGACGCCCCCGGCTCGTGCCTGAGCGGGGGCGTTCGTCTTGGGGGGTCACTCGTCCGTCGAGGTAAGCCCGATCGGGCAGCTCACGCCCGTGCCACCGATTCCGCAGTAGCCGTTAATGTTGCGGTCGAGGTACTGCTGGTGATAGCCCTCGGCCGGGTAGAAGGGGCGGTCCTCGGCGGGCAGGATCTCCGTGGTGATCTCTCCGTGCCCGGAGGCGGTCAGGACCTGCTGGTAGGCGGTCCTGGACGCCTCCGCCGCGCTCGCCTGCGCGGCGGAGTGGGTGTAGACCGCCGAGCGGTACTGGGTGCCCGTGTCGTTGCCCTGGCGGAAGCCCTGGGTCGGGTCGTGCGCCTCCCAGAAGCGCTTGAGGAGCGTCTCGTAGGAGACCTTCGCCGGGTCGAAGACCACGCGGACGGCCTCGGTGTGTCCCGTGAGGCCCGAGCAGACCTCCTCGTACGTGGGGTGCGGTGTGGACCCGCCCTGGTAGCCGACGAGAGTCGTCCAGACGCCGTCCGTCGTCCAGAAGACCCGCTCGGCGCCCCAGAAGCAGCCCATGCCGAAGTCGGCCACCTCCAGGCCCTCCGGGTACGGGCCCTGCAGTGCCGTGCCCAGCACGGTGTGACGCTCGGGTACGGCGAACTCCGGCTCAGGGCGGCCCTGCAGGGCCTCCTCCGGGGTGGGGACGCGGTTTTTGAACCTGCCGAACAGCATGTCGTTCTCCAGACGGAAGTCGGAGGGATGTGGGGGAGTCGCCAGGGCCGTGTCCGGGGCGGCGGAGGCGGCACGGGGCCGGTGCGGCGCTTTGCGTGGCCGGTGCGGTCGTCAGCCCTTCGAGTTGGCGGAGGAAGACGCCGAGGGTGCCGTGGACGCCTTGGACTCCGAGGGTGCCGTGGACGCCGTGGGCGAAGCCGCCGGGGCGGAGGATGTGGCGGCCGCGCCGGCCGTGACCTCGGTCTTCTCCCCCTCCGCCGGGGTCTTCGTGCTCTCGCTCGACCCCGCGGCCTCAGCCGCTTCGTCCGCCTCGGCGGCCTCGTTCGGCTCGGTGACGTCCTTGGACGTCCCCCCGGGCGTGCCGCCGTCCCCGGCTCCGTCCGGTCCGCCGACGGGGGCGCTGCCGCCCCCGGCCGTCGGCTGCTCCTCGAAGTCCACCCGGTTCATGTGCTTGTTCATCGACTTCATCAGCAGCCACACGGCCAGGCCGATGACCGCGAAGACGACGAAGCCGAGCACGCCGGGAGTCACCTTGTTCTCGTCCAGGTCCTTGGCCAGCGGAAGGACCTGGACGAGCGTTGTCTGCGTCGGGCTCATACCATCAATTCTCGCGGATCCCCGCGAAGAGGTCGTCCTCGGGGAGGGAGGTCTCCACGAGGGACTTCGCCAGCTCGTACTCCTCGGTCGGCCAGACCTCCCGCTGGATGTCCATCGGGACGCGGAACCAGCCGCCGTCCGGGTCGATCTGCGTGGCGTGCGCGATGAGCGCCTTGTCCCGGATCTCGAAGAAGTCGCCGCAGGGCACGAACGTGGTGAGCTCGCGCTCCTTGACCTTCATCTTCTCCCAGCGCTCCAGCCACTGCGTGTACGGCGACTCCAGACCGCGCTCGATCATCGCGGTGTGCATCGCCAGGGTGCGCTGCCGGTTGAAGCCCTGGTTGTAGTAGACCTTCAGCGGCTGCCAGGGCGCGCCGAACTCCGCCTCCGGATACTTCTCCGTGTCCGCGGCGTGCTCGAACGCGACCATCGTGATCTTGTGGGTCATGATGTGGTCGGGGTGCGGGTAGCCGCCGTTCTCGTCGTAGGTGGTGATCACCTGCGGGCGGAACTCGCGGATCAGCCGCACCAGCGCGCCGGCCGCCTCGTCCACCTCGACCAGAGCGAAGCAGCCCTCCGGCAGCGGCGGCAGCGGGTCGCCCTCGGGCAGCCCCGAGTCGACGAAGCCGAGCCACGCCTGCTTCACCCCCAGGATCTCCCTGGCCTCGTCCATCTCCTTCCTGCGCACCTCGTGGATGTTCGCCTCGACGTAGGTGTCGCCCTGGAGTTTCGGGTTGAGGATGGAGCCACGCTCTCCCCCGGTGCACGTCGCGACCAGCACGTCCACCCCCTCGTCGACGTACTTCGCCATGGTGGCCGCGCCCTTGCTCGACTCGTCGTCGGGGTGCGCGTGCACGGCCATCAGTCGCAGTTGCTCAGTCACAACTCAATCCTCGTAAGTCGGCCATCGGCCCGCCGTCAGCGGTAGTGCGGGCGGCTTCTATAGTGACCGAACGAGGACCGTGATGTATTCCCGGTACGATCCCCCGCGCCGCCGAGAGGAACCGCCGCCATGGCCGATCTGAGCCAGAAGGCCCCGGAAGGGCGCTACGGGCGCACCACAGGGCGCTCCGGCACGGGCGTGGGCCGCACGGACGCGCGCACGGACCGTCGGCTGAAGGTCACCGGCGGTGTGCTCGGTGTCCTGTTTCTGGCGCTCATCGGCTGGATCGGCGCCTCCTACGTCTCCGGGCAGGACGTCAGCGGCGAAGTGATCAAGTTCAAGGTCGTCTCCGACAGCGCCGTGGAAGTGCACCTGGAGGTGCGCAAGGACGAGGGCGCCGAAGGCGTGTGCACGCTGCGCTCCCGTGCGGAGAACGGTTCCGAGGTCGGACGCAGGTCCGCGGCGTTCGACGCGGGTACCGCGCGCGTCGACAGGGTCGTCACCGTGCGGACCACCTCCCGCGCTACCAGCGCGGAGCTGCTGGGCTGCGAGAAGAGGTAACCGGCCGCGCGCCGGTCACTTCCGGCCGTTCTCTGCCGCACCCGGTCGTGCCCGCCGGTTCCAGTCCTCCTCCCGGGGAAAAGGAGGAGTCGGTTCGCGGATCAGGGGCAGGGGTCGTGGCGGCAGCACCAGCGCGACCAGGAGCAGAGCGAGCCGCATGTACCGCCACGAAGCCACCCAGGCCATCACAGCGCAGCGCGCGTTCGGCATCGTCCGCACAGCCACACCGGGCGAAGCCGTCACAGCGGCGGGCACCGTGCTCGACGCGGGGCTCCACGCGGTCGAGGTGGCCCTCACCACCCCGCAGGCGCTCCGCGCCCTCGACGAGCTGACGGCGGCGCGCCCGACCGCTCTCATCGGCGCCGGATCCGTCCTCGACGCGACCGCGGCACGCGCGGCGGTCGAGGCGGGCGCGCGCTTCCTCGTCTCGCCGAGCCTCCACCGGGAGGTGCTGCGCACCGGTCACCGGTACGGGGTGCCGGTGTTCCCGGGTGTCGGCTCTCCCACGGAGATCGTCCGTGCCCTGGAGGACGGCGCGGACGCGCTCAAGCTCTTCCCCGCCTCCGCCGTCGCGCCCTCGTGGGTCACGGATGTGCGGGCCGCGCTGCCCCAGGCGCCGCTCATCCCCACCGGCGGGGTGACCGTCGAGACCGCACCGGAGTGGATCGCGGCGGGAGCCGTGGCCTGCGGCCTGGGCTCCGCGCTCACCTCGGGCGGCCCCCAGGCGGCCGGGCAGCGGGTGGCCGCGCTGCTGGACGCGCTGGCCCGCGCGCGGTGACCGCCCCGCGCGGCGCGGGGCGTCCCTGGCCCCGGTGAGGCCCACGGCCTGCGCGTGTGGTGTGCTCGTGCGGCTGTGACCTGCGACGGAGCCATGGCCTTCTTCCCTTTTCCGCCGGAATTGTTAAGCTCGTGGTTTCGCCCACCAGTGAAGGCGCAGCCTGTCTGGTAGGGCGATTGCTGCATCAGCTGACATCCCAGTACCGACGAGGAGCACCTGTGACCCAGACCAGCGACAACGTCACCTGGCTGACCCAGGAGGCGTACTCCCAGCTCAAGGCCGAGCTGGAGTACCTGTCGGGTCCTGCACGTACCGAGATCTCGAAGAAGATCGAGGCGGCTCGCGAGGAGGGCGACCTCCGCGAGAACGGCGGGTACCACGCGGCCAAGGAGGAGCAGGGCAAGCAGGAGCTGCGGATCCGCCAGCTCCAGCAACTCCTGGAGAACGCGAAGGTCGGTGAGGCTCCGGCGGACGACGGTGTGGTCGAGCCCGGCATGGTGGTGAAGATCGCCTTCGACGGCGACGAGGACGACACCATCACCTTCCTGCTGGCGTCCCGCGAGTACGCCAGCACGGACATCGAGACGTACTCCCCGCAGTCGCCGCTGGGCACCGGTGTGAACGGCAAGAAGGTCGGCGAGGACGCCGAGTACGAGCTGCCGAACGGCAAGATGGCCTCCGTCCGCATTCTGGAGGCGAAGCCCTACCAGGGCTGAGGGGCGGCGAACCGGCCCACGGGTGCTGAGGGCGGGCGGCCCGCGCGTGAGGTGCGCGGGCCGCCCGCCGTTTTCCGGCCGTTGGGCCTGACGGCGGTTGAGCCTGTCGGCCGTTGGGCGTGCCCGCCGCTGAGCCGGCCGTCGGGCCGCCTTCAGGCCCTGGCGGCGGTGGCGTTCGCGGTCGTCAGGCCGTGGCGTTGCGGTATCTGCGGACCGCCAGGGTGCGGAAGACCGCGATGATGGCGGCCGACCAGATCAGTGAGGCCCAGACCGGGTGCTGCATGGGCCAGGCGTCCGGTACCGGGTAGCCCGGCGGCAGGTTGCCGAACAGCTCCCGCGCGGCGACGACGGTGGCGCTGAACGGATTCCACTCGGCGAGGTGCTGGAGGAAGCCGGGCATGTTCTGGGAGGGCACGAACGCGACGGAGATGAACGTCAGCGGGAAGAGCCACACCAGCCCGCCCGAGGTGGCGGCCTCCGGCGTCCGCACCGAGAGGCCGATCAGTGCGCCGATCCAGGTGAACGCGTACCCCAGCAGCAACAGCAGCCCGAACCCTGCCAGTGCCTTGGGGATGCCGTCGTGGGCGCTCCACCCCACGAGGGCGGCGACGACGGCGAGGACGACGAGCGTCAGCGCGGTCTGCACGAGGTCGGCCAGCGTGCGCCCGGTCAGTACGGCGCCGCGCGCCATGGGCAGGGAGCGGAAGCGGTCGATGAGGCCCTTGTGCATGTCCTCCGCTATGCCGGCTCCCGCTCCCGCCGTCGCGAAGGTGACGGTCTGCGCGAAGATGCCCGCCATCAGGAACTCGCGGTAGGAGGCGGCGTCGGTGCCCGACCCTGGGACCTTGATGGAGCCGCCGAAGACGTAGCTGAAGAGCACCACGAACATGATCGGCTGGATCAGGCCGAAGATGACGACCTCGGGGATGCGCACCATGCGGATGAGGTTGCGCTTGGCGATCACCAGGGAGTCGGTGACGGACTGGACGATTCCGCCGCGCCCCTTCGGCGCGGTCCCGGCGGGCGCCGCCTGGGCGGTGGCACTCACTTGGTGGCCTCCTTGCGCTGCGCCGCGTTCTTGCGCTGTGCCGCGTTGCGGGACGCGTCGGTGTCGTTGCCCGGCTGGTTGCCGGCGTCCGTCCCCTGTCCGGTCTCGCCCTCGGCGGCGTGGCCCGTCAGGGAGATGAAGACGTCGTCGAGGGTGGGGCGGCGCAGGCCGATGTCGTCGATCTCGACGCCGCGGGTGTCCAGCTCCCGGATCACCTCGGCGAGGAGCTTGGCTCCGCCGGTGACGGGCACGGTCAGCTTGCGGGTGTGCTCCTCGACGGTGCAGCTCTCCCGCCCGGCGCCGCGCAGCGCGTGGCTTTCGAGGACCTCCCGCGCGGTGGGGATGTGCTCGCGCTCGTGGACGACGACTTCGACCCGCTCGCCGCCGGTCTGGGCCTTGAGCTGGTCGGAGGTGCCGCGCGCGATGACCCTTCCGTGGTCGACGACGGCGATGTCGTGCGCGAGCCTGTCGGCCTCGTCGAGATACTGCGTGGTCAGCAGCACCGTCGTACCGCCGGCGACGAGTTCCTCGATGACCTCCCACAGCTGCTGCCTGTTGCGGGGGTCGAGCCCTGTGGTGGGCTCGTCCATGAACATCACGGGAGGGCTGACCACCAGCGCGGCGGCGAGGTCGAGCCGGCGGCGCATGCCGCCCGAGTAGGTCTTGGCGGTGCGGTCGGCCGCGTCGGCGAGGTTGAACCGCTCCAGCAGTTCCTTCGCGCGCTGCTTCGCGTCGCGGCCGGACATCTGGTAGAGCTGCCCGACCATCTGCAGATTCTCACGTCCTGTCAGGTACTCGTCGACGGCGGCGAACTGCCCGGACAGGCCGATCGAACGGCGCACCGCCGTCGGGTTCTTGAGCACGTCGGTGCCCGCGACGACGGCCTTGCCCGCGTCGGGCCTCAGCAGGGTGGTCAGGACGCGGACCGCGGTGGTCTTGCCCGCGCCGTTGGGTCCGAGCAGGCCGAGCACGGTGGATTCGGGGACGTCGAGGTTGACGCCGTCCAACGCCCTCACGTCGCCGAAGGCTTTCACCAGCCCCTCGGCGTAAATGGCACCTGGCATGGATGGTCTCCCGGGGTGTGGAGCGCGTGGCTCTACGAAAAATGCTAGATCCGTCCGAAAATTCCGGCGTGCATACGCGGGCGTGCGGCGGGTTCCGGCCCGGCGACAGCAGTATGAGCCGACGCGATGTATCGCGTCAACCGCCTTTCGCGATAGTTCGCGAGTGCCCCTGTGTCTCGCGCGGCGCGTGCTGCGGGTCGCGCGCGCTGCGCGCTGCGCGTGCTGTGCTCGGCGAGCGACCCCTCAGCTGACCACCGTGTAGCCCGCCGCGCGCAGCCCGGACGCCACCTCGACGCAGTGTTCGGGACCCTTGGTCTCCAGGTGCAGCTCCACCTCGACCTCGTCGAGCCCGAGTCGCGGGTCGGTGCGGACGTGGCTGACGTCGAGCACGTTGGCGTCGGCCGTGGACAGCTCGCTCATCAGTGCGGCCAGCGCCCCGGGCCTGTCGGACAGGCGCAGCCGCAGCGACAGGTAGCGGCCGGCCGCCGCCATGCCGTGCCGCAGCGTGCGCTGGAGGACGAGGGGATCGACGTTGCCGCCCGAGAGCACCGCGGCGAGGGGGCCCTCGAAGCTCTTGGGGGCCGACAGCAGCGCCGCGAGGGAACTGGCTCCTGCGGGCTCGACCACGAGCTTCGCCCGTTCGAGACAGAGCAACAGGGCCCGGGAGAGGGCGTCTTCGGAGACGGTGCGGATCTCGTCCACCAGCGCGTCGATGATGCGGAACGGGACGTCTCCCGGCCTGCCGACCTTGATGCCGTCGGCCATGGTCGAGGCCGACTCCAGCGCGGTCGGCCGCCCGGCCGCCAGCGACGGGGGGTAGGCGGCCGCGCCCTCGGCCTGCACGCCCACGAGCCGCACGTCGGGGCGGAGCGCCTTGATGGCCACCGCCATGCCGGCGAGCAGTCCGCCTCCGCCGACGCCCACCACGACCGTGCGCACCTCGGGGCACTGTTCGAGCAGTTCCAGGCCCAGCGTGCCCTGGCCCGCCACCACGTCCGGGTGGTCGAAGGGGTGGATGAAGACGGCACCGGTGGCGTACGCGTACTCCTTGGCCGCCTCCAGCGTCTCGTCCACCACCTGCCCGTGCATGCGCACCCGTGCCCCGTACTCGCGGGTGGCCGCCACCTTCGGCAGGGGTGCGCCCACCGGCATGAAGACGGTGGAGGCCACGCCCAGCAGCGAGGCCGCGAGCGCGACGCCCTGCGCGTGGTTGCCCGCGCTCGCCGCCACGACGCCGCGCCGCCGCTCCTGCGCGGAGAGCCCGGCGATGCGCACGTAGGCGCCGCGCAGTTTGAAGGAGCCGGTGCGCTGGAGGTTCTCGCACTTGAGGTGGACCGGTGCGCCGACGAGTGAGGAGAGGTGCCGGCTTCCCTCCACGGTGGTGGTACGGGCGATCCCGGAGAGCGTCTTGTGGGCGCGGCGCACGTCGTCGAGACAGACGGGCAGTTCGGATCCTGGGGTGGCGCGGGGCGGTGCACTGGAGGCCATGCCGCCAGTCTGGCAGTCAGCCGGTACGGCCGGAGTGCCGTCGCCCGGGGTGGTCCGCGTCACTGGTTCGTGCAGTGGAGGTACGCCCCGGGCCACTCCCGCGTACTCTGTCGGCACATGCTCAGGTCATCCCGACCAACAAACCACCCCTGAACCGTCAAATCTCCTCAAAAACTCCCGCAGACTGACGAAGTGAGCGCACGTGCCATGCCCACGCACCCGGACATGACGACAGACACCTCAGACACCACGGGACCACTCCAGGACGAACCCGCGGTGCCTGCCGACAGCGGTGCCCCCTCCTCCACAGCCGTGCTGGACGCGATGCAGCACCAGCTGGCGGTGTACGCACGCCGCGCGGAACAGACCCGGCTCGGCGGGCTCGGACAGGCCCGCAACTCCATGGACCGTGCCGCCTACCTCCTGCTCAACCGGCTCGACCAGGAGGGCCCCATGGGCGTCAAGGCGCTCGCCGCCGGCATGGGGATCGACTCCTCCACCGTGACCCGGCAGGTCGCACCCCTCGTCGAGTCCGGACTGGTCAAGCGGACCTCCCACCCGGAGGACGGCCGTGCGGTGGTGCTCCAGCTCTCCCCGCGCGGTGAGGCCAGGCTCGAAGAGGTCCGCTCCTCGCGGCGCAACCTGATGCAGCTCATCACGCAGGAGTGGACGGAAGAGGAACGCGGCACCTTCTGCGAGCTGCTCACCCGTTTCAACGGGGCGATGCTCGACCTGCACCCCGGCGGCCTCGGCCAGCCACCCAGGTCCGGCGCCTGAGCGCCCACGGGACGCCCACGGGACGCGCGCGGGGACGCCCGCGGTGGCGCCACCGGCCCGTTCCGGCCCCGCCGGTTGCACCCGGCGGCACGGGCACCGGAGCGGACCCGCGCGCCGCGCTCCGGTGAAGCTGACGACGCGCCTCTTGATTTGATCTGTCCGCCTGCCGTCCTATAGCGGCACAAGAGGCCGGGGGAGCGTCGCGCGGAACGCGCGCGGGAGGCGGCGTGCGAGAGCGTCAGGCACAGACGGAGCGCCTGAGCGCGCGCGAGTTCGAGGCGTTCGTCGCGGGGGCGGGCGGCCGGCTTCTGCATGCCGCCACCCTGCTGACCGCCGAACCCCCCGGCAGCGCGCCCGCGGCTGAGCGGCTGCTCGTGCGGGCGCTGGCCCGCACCCGCGCCGACTGGTACCGGATGCGCGGCGAGGACCCCTACGAACGCACACGTCAGGAGCTGGCCGCGCACTTCGCCCGCACCGGCCTGCGCCACCGCCGCTCCCGCGGCGGCCTGTTGGGGGCGCTCACCCCCTCGGAACGGCTCGTCCTGGTGCTGCGGCTGTACGAGGGCGTCGCCGAGGAACAGGTCGCCGCCGGGCTCGGACTCCCCGTCGAGCGGATACGCACACTGCACACGCGGGCCCTGGCTGCGGTGCTCAGCCGGCCACCGGCTCACCGGAGCGGCGCATGAGCCTGCCTGACCGCAGGGAAACGGAGGTGCGGCGGCTGCTGGAGCAGCGCGCCGCGGAAACCGTGCCCCCCGACCTCGCCGAGCGGGCGCGCGAGGAGGGGGAGCGGTTGCTGGGGCGGCGGCGGGCCCTGCGGACGGCGCTGTGGGCCGGGGCCCTGGTCGGGCTGGCCGCCCTGCTGGTGTGGGCCCTCGCCCTCGACCCCTGGACGGCGACGCCCCCGAAGACGACGTCTCCCACCGCGGGGTGGTGACACCTTCCCGTCCCTCCGTGCGGGGTTCCTCCGTGCGGGGGTCCTCCGGGCGGGGTTCCTCCGTGCGGCGTCCCTCCGTGCGGGGTTCCTCCGTGTGGGGTCCCTCCGGGCGGGGGTCCCTCCGCCCAGGTTTCTCCGCACGGGAGGGGCGGGAAGAAGCGAGGCCCGTCTCTCCACTCGGGAGGGACGGGGAGGGCGAGGTGCCCGGTCGCTCAGCCCAGGGCCTGGGTCAGGTCGGCCAGCAGGTCGTCGGCGGACTCGATGCCGACCGACAGCCGCACCAGGTCGGCGGGCACCTCCAGGGCCGAGCCCGCGGCCGAGGCGTGGGTCATCCGGCCCGGGTGCTCGATCAGCGACTCGACACCGCCGAGGGACTCACCCAGGGTGAACAGGCGGGCCCGGTCGCACACCCGCACGGCGGCCTCCTCGCCGCCCGCCACGCGGAAGGACACCATGCCGCCGAAGCCCCGCATCTGCTTCGCCGCGATCTCGTGCCCCGGGTGCGAGGGCAGCCCCGGGTAGAAGACCTCGGTCACCTTCGGGTGCGCCGTCAGAAGCTGCACGAGGCGGGCCGCGTTCTCCCCGTGCCGGTCCATGCGCACCCCCAGCGTCTTGATGCCGCGCATCACCAGCCAGGAGTCGAACGGTCCCGCGATCGCCCCCATCGCGTTCTGGTGGAAGGCCAGCTCGTCACCGAGCGCGGGGTCGGCGACGACGAGGGCCCCGCCGACCACGTCGGAGTGCCCGCCCATGTACTTGGTCGTCGAGTGCACGACGACGTCGGCGCCGAGCGCGAGGGGCTGCTGCAGGTAGGGGCTGGCGAAGGTGTTGTCCACCACCAGCCGCGCGCCCGCCGCGCCGGCGACCTCGGCGACGGCCGCGATGTCGGTGACGCCCAGCAGCGGATTCGAGGGGGTCTCCACCCAGACGGCCTTGGTGCGCTCGCGCAGCGCGGCCCGTACGGCGGCCGGGTCGGAGGATTCGGCGACCGACCACTGGACGCCCCACCGCTCGGCGACCCGCGCGAACAGCCGGAAGGTGCCGCCGTACGCGTCGTTCGGGATCACCACGTGGTCACCGGGCGTGAGCACGGTGCGCAGCAGGCAGTCCTCCGCCGCGAGCCCGGAGGCGAAGGCCAGGCCCCGCCTGCCGCCCTCCAGCGCGGCGAGGTTCTCCTCCAGCGCGGTGCGGGTGGGGTTGGCGGACCGGCTGTACTCGTAGCCGCCGCGCAGCCCGCCGACACCGTCCTGCTTGTAGGTGGAGACCTGGTGGATGGGCGGGACGACGGCCCCCGTGGCCGGATCGGCGGTCTGGCCCGCGTGGATGGCGAGGGTCTCGAAGCCGTGCGGAGGGGGCGCCGAGGTCGTCCGGTCCCCGCCGCTGGTGCGGTTGTCACGCTGCTCACTCATGGGGGCGAGACTAGTGGGCCGTACGGTGGAGTGGGGGCGTGCTCACCAGAGCCCACCCCTCAGCACCGCCCAGCCCGCCGCCGACCCGCCGCCGCCCCGTCACCCCGTGGAGACCCGCCGCCATGGAAGCCCTGTTCCTGCTGATCGCACTCGCCGCCCTCTTCGGTGTGGTGGCCTATCCCGCGATGCGCCGCCGACGGCTGCGGCAGGAGGGCAGGCAGGGGCTGGTCCAGGCGCTCGACCCGGGCGCCGGATACGGCTTCGTCCCCGCCGAGCAGCTGGACGTACGGCTGCCCGGCCCCGACAGGGAACTCGTCGAGGCGCTGGAGGAGGCCCAGCGGACGCAGGACTGGGAGCCGGTGGCGCGGATGCTGGCACTGACGGGCGACGAGTACGAACTGCGCTGGCAGCGGGTGCAGTCCCTCGCGGGCGCGGCGGCCATGGAGCTGGCACGCGCGCGGGAGCAGGCGCGGGACGCCGGCGCGGAAGGACCCGCCGACGTGGTGTCCTTCAGCAAGGAGCGGGCCGCGGTCCAGCAGGACGCGAGGTGGCTGCGGCAGTGGCGCGCACAGCAGCCGAACGACCACGGCGGTGCGCAGGTGTACGCGCAGTTCCTCGTCTTCCAGGCGCTGGCCGAGCCCGGCTCCGCCGACCACCGCATCATCCTGGAGGAGGCGCGCAACGTCGCTCAGGACGCGGCCAAACTCGCCCCCGCCGACCCCACACCCCACCTCACCGAACTGCACATCGCCCGCCGGCTCAACTACCGCGAGGCCGATTTCGCGTCCCTGTGGGACACCGTGCGCCGCCTCGCCCCCGACCACATGGGCGCCCACCTGGCGGCGCTGCCGTACTGGTCGGCGAAGTCGATGGGCTCCAAGGAGCAGGCCGACGGCTTCGCCCGCGCGGCGGCCGCCCACGCCCCCGAGGGCTCCCTCCTGGCCGCCCTGCCGCTGTTCGCGGCCTACGACCACCTGCCCGAGGTCAACATGGTCCGCGGCCTGTACGAGAGCGAGGAGATCAGCCACGCCATCGAGGCCGCCGAGTACGCCGTCGACCAGGTCGACGACGACCACCCGGTGCGCCCCCACGTGCTGCACCTCCTGGTGTGGTTCCTCGTCCGCGCCGAGCGGTACGGCGAGGCCATGGAGGCCCTCGCCGCCGTCGACGGCCACGTGGGCGCCGTCCCCTGGGTCGACGAGGGCGACCCGGCCGCCACGTACGCCGCCTACCGCGCACTGGCGGTCGCCGGCTGGGAGTCCACGGGAGGCGCCAGGGCCTCCCAGACCTGACCGCCTCGCAGCGCTGTCAGATGACTGTCGGATCAGCGGTGACGGGAAAGGGCGCGGTCGCTTCCACCGTGCCGGTGAACATCTCGCCCTCCCCGTCTGCCTTGGTGGCGGGGTCGAGGACGTAGGTGTAGGTGATCGGGATGCCGGTGGCGGCCTGCTCGATGCGCCAGTAGAAGGGGAGGCCGGCCTTGGCGTACTGGTCCACCTACACGATCCGGTTGCGCCGCTTGGACGCGCTCGGGCTCACGACGACCACCCCGTCCACGATCTCGATGCCGGCGCACTGCTCCTCGGACCAGGAGTCGTACTGTTCCGCGCTGATGGGCGTGCGCATCCACCCGGCGCCACCATCCCGGCGGCCATGGTGTACCTCCTGCGAGGAGCCGTGCCAGTTCGAGCACCGCTGAGCTCAGCCTCATGTCCGGTCGTGCCGGAGTGCCCGACACAGGAGAGCGGCGGGACGTTCGGCGGTGGCCCCGGGACTCGGCCGGGCGCTGAGCAGGGCGAGCGCGGCAGCGGGTCCATGCGGGGCCCGGTCGCGGGGCGGGCGCTGTGAGAGGCTGGAGCGATGAACAGGCTGGCTGGTGTGACCTCGCCTTATCTGCTTCAGCACGCCGACAATCCCGTCGACTGGTGGCCCTGGACGCCGGAGGCGTTCGAGGAGGCGCGGCGGCGCGATGTGCCCGTGCTGCTGAGCGTCGGGTACGCGGCGTGCCACTGGTGCCACGTGATGGCGCGCGAGAGCTTCGAGGACGAGGCGACGGCGCGGGTGATGAACGCGCACTTCGTGTCCGTGAAGGTGGACCGCGAGGAGCGCCCCGACGTGGACGCCGTCTACATGGAGGCCGTGCAGGCGGCCACCGGGCAGGGCGGCTGGCCGATGACGGTGTTCCTGACGCCGGATGCCGAGCCCTTCTACTTCGGTACCTACTTCCCGCCGGCCCCGCGGCACGGCATGCCCTCCTTCCCGCAGGTGCTGGAAGGGGTGCGCACCGCGTGGGAGGACCGGCGCGCGGAGGTCGCCGACGTGGCCTCCCGCATCAGCGCGGACCTCGCGGGCCGCACTCTCGGTCTCGCCGCGCCGCAGGTGCCGGGCGCCGAGGAGATGGGGGCCGCGCTGCTCGGGCTGACGAAGGACTTCGACGCGAGCAGGGGAGGCTTCGGGGGCGCACCGAAGTTCCCGCCGTCGATGGTGCTGGAGTTCCTGCTGCGGCACCACGCCCGTACCGGCTCCGAGGGCGCGCTCCAGATGGTCGAGGCCACCTGTGAGGCGATGGCCCGCGGTGGGATCTACGACCAGCTCGGCGGCGGCTTCGCCCGCTACTCCGTGGACGCGGAGTGGGTCGTGCCGCACTTCGAGAAGATGCTCTACGACAACGCGCTGCTGTGCCGCGTCTACGCCCACCTGTGGCGCGCCACGGGGTCGGAACTGGCCCGCCGTGTCGCGCTGGAGACCGCCGAGTTCCTCGTGCGGGAGCTGCGCACCGCGGAGGGCGGGTTCGCGTCCGCGCTGGACGCCGACAGCGACGACGGGCACGGCGGCCACGCCGAGGGTGCCTACTACGTGTGGACGCCCGCGCAACTCGCCGAGGTGCTCGGTGAGGAGGACGCCGCGCTGGCGGCGGCCCGCTTCCGCGTCACGGACGAGGGCACGTTCGAGGGCGGTGCCTCGGTGCTGCAACTGCGCGAGGGGGACGGGCCGTCCGCCGACGAGGCGCGCGTGGAGTCCGTACGGCGCGCCCTGTTCGAGGCGCGCTCGGCGCGGCCCCGTCCCGCGCGCGACGAGAAGGTCGTCAGCGCCTGGAACGGGCTGGCCGTCGCCGCGCTCGCCGAGACCGGCGCCTACTTCGAGCGGCCCGACCTGGTGGACGCGGCGCGTGCGGCGGCCCGGCTGCTCGCCGACGTGCACACCGTCGACGAGGGGCGCCGCCTGGTCCGCACCTCGCGCGAGGGCGTGCCCGGCACCAGCGCGGGGGTGCTGGAGGACCACGCCGACGTCGCCGAGGGCTATCTCGCGCTGTACGCGGTCACCGGCGAGACGGAGTGGCTGCGGCGTGCGGGCCTGCTGCTCGACACGGTGCTGGAGCACTTCGCCGCGGACGACGGCACGCTGTACGACACCGCAGACGACGCCGAGCAGCTCATCCGGCGGCCCCAGGACCCCACGGACAACGCGGTGCCCTCCGGCTGGAACGCGGCGGCCGGCGCGCTGCTCACCTACGCGGCCTACACCGGTGACTCCCGCTACCGGGAGGCCGCCGAGCGGGCGCTCGGTGTCGTGCGTGAGCTGGCCTCCCGGGTGCCGCGGTTCCTCGGCTGGGGCCTCGCGGTGGGAGAGGCGCTGCTGGACGGGCCCCGGGAGGTGGCGGTGGTCGGGGAGTCGCCCGCGCTCCACCGTGCCGCGCTGCTGTCGACCGCGCCGGGCGCGGTGGTCGCGGTGGGGGACGCGTCGGGGGAGTCGTCCGTGCCCCTGCTCGAAGGGCGCGGCCTCGTCGACGGGCGTGCCGCCGCGTACGTGTGCCGCGGCTTCGTGTGCGCGGCCCCGGTGACCGACCCCGACGCCCTGGAAACCGCCCTGAACGAGTGATCCCGGCGCCCCTCCATCCCTAGCCGTCCCCTCCGGAGGGGGCTACAGCGTCAGGCCGCGTTCCAGGACGCCCAGCGCGCGGGTCACCAGGGCGCGCAGGTCCTCCAGGCTGCCTGCCGGGCCCGGTTCCTGGCCGGAGTCGACCCAGGAGTACAGGGCCTCCATCAGGGCCCCCAGCATGGCGCCGGTGACGATCCGCAGCTCCAGGTCGTCCTCGGCGCGTCCGGTGCGCTCGGCCAGCGCCCTGCGCAGCAGCCACGCCGTGTCGGCCGAGTGCTCGCTGAGGCGGCCGCGCAGGGCGGGGACCTCGCGGATGAGGCGCACGCGCTGGAACGTCTCGGTGGCGTCCGACCGGTAGACGCGGGCCAGCGAGGCGTACAGCGCCTCGCGCAGCGCCGCTACCGGTGGCTCGCCGGTGGGCCGCTCGCGCAGGGCGTCCTCGACGAGCGCGTCGTACTCGTCGGTCAGCACGATGTCTTCCTTGGTGGGGAAGTAGCGGAAGACGGTGCTGGGGGAGACCTCCGCCTCGTCGGCGATCTGGTCGACGGGTGTGGCGTCGTAGCCCTGTTCCGCGAAGAGGTGGTAGGCGGCCGTGCGGATGGCCTGGCGGGTCTGGATCTTCTTCCGCTCGCGCAGACCCGGTTTCGCTGGGGGGAGGTCCGCGCCGGCGGCGGCGGTGTCGTCGGCGGATGCGGTGCGTGCGGGGGCCATGACCCTCATTGTCGGCCATGACCTGCTGGTGCGGCCATGAGCGGGCTGTCACCGAGGTGAGGGAAAACACGGGGCGAGGTGTGCGGGGCGCGCTTAGGCTGGCTCCATGCAGGTCATCCAGTCGACGAAGCTCGCCAACGTCTGCTACGAGATCCGGGGCCCGGTCCTGGAGGAGGCGCAGCGGCTGGAGGCGGCGGGGAACCAGATCCTCAAGCTCAACACCGGCAATCCGGCGGCGTTCGGTTTCGACTGCCCCCCGGAGATCCTCGAAGACATGCTCCGCAACGTGGGCACGGCGCACGGGTACGGCGACGCGAAGGGGCTGCTGGCCGCACGCCGTGCGGTGATGCAGCACTACCAGAAGCAGGGCATCGAGGTGTCCGTCGAGGACGTCTATCTGGGCAACGGCGTCTCCGAGCTGATCCAGATGGCGATGCAGGCGCTGCTGGATGACGGTGACGAGGTGCTCGTACCGGCCCCCGACTATCCGCTGTGGACGGCGTCCGTCTCGCTGGCGGGCGGTACGGCCGTGCACTACCGCTGCGACGAGCAGTCCGACTGGATGCCCGACCTGGCGGACCTGGAGAGCAAGATCACCGACCGTACCAAGGCGCTGGTGATCATCAATCCGAACAACCCGACGGGTGCGGTCTACGACGAGGAGATGCTGCGCTCCCTCACCGACATCGCGCGCCGCCACTCCCTCCTCGTGTGCTCGGACGAGATCTACGACAAGATCCTCTACGACGGTGTCACGCACACCCCGACCACCAAGATCGCCCCCGACCTGCTGACGCTGACGTTCAACGGCCTCTCGAAGTCCTACCGGGTGGCCGGCTACCGCAGCGGCTGGCTGGCGGTCTGCGGGCCCAAGACGCACGCCGACAGCTACATCGAGGGGCTGACGATCCTCGCCAACATGCGGCTGTGCGCCAACATGCCGGCCCAGCACGCGGTGGCCGCCGCGCTGGGCGGGCGGCAGTCGATCGAGGACCTGGTGCTGCCGGGCGGGCGGCTGCTGGAGCAGCGCGACGCGGCGTACGAGATGCTCACGCAGATTCCCGGGGTCACCTGCGTGCGGCCCAAGGGCGCGATCTACGCGTTCCCGCGCCTCGACCCGAAGGTGTACAAGATCAAGGACGACCGGCAGATGGTGATCGACCTGCTCAGGCAGGAGCAGATCATGATCGTGCACGGCACCGGTTTCAACTGGCCCGAGCCCGACCACTTCCGCATCGTCAACCTGCCGGCCGCCGACGAGCTGCGCGAGGCGGTGACGCGCATCGGGCGCTTCCTGGACGGATACGGGCAGCCGTGAGCGCTGCGTGACCGTTCCGTGAACACCGGACAACTTTAGACGGAGTCCAAGTTAGGATGGTTTCCTGAACGCACCAGGAGGCCCTCCATGTACGAACCGATCCGCACCAAGTCGGTCCACACCGTGGCCGAGGACGCCCATGCCGAGCTGCCCCGGCGCACTCGCGAGGAAGAGCTCGACATCCGGCTGGCCGGGCACCTGACCGCGCTGCTGACCGTTACCGACGAGCTGCGCGTGCTGGCGCCCTCCGCCGCGCTGGACACCGCGGCGCACGAGCTCGCCGCCCACGCGGCACGGCTCCTGTCGGGCCGCGCGCCCCTGCGCGCTGAGCCGACCGCCGCGCGGGACGACGCAGCGCACGTGGCCTCGCTCCATGCGCGGGCGCACACCCTCGCGGGCACCGCCCTCGCGGTGGCCTCCTCGCGTGGCGACGAGGCCGTCACCGCTTTGATGACCGAGCGCCTCGCCGCCCACACCGCCACGCAGGCGGTGCCCGCGTAACGCACTCCGCGCGGAGCGCGGCCCGGGCCCGGTGGGCTCAGGCCACGCGCGGCGGCGCTCAGCCCAGGCGCCGCACCAGGGCGCGGTACTCGTCCCACAGAGCCTTCGGGGTGTGGTCACCGAAGGTGTTCAGGTGGTCGGGGACGAGCGCGGCCTCGTCGCGCCAGACGTCCTTGTCGACGTCGAGGACGAAGTCCAGCTCGGCCGCGGACAGCCCGAGCCCCTCGGTGTCGAGGTCCGTGCCCCGCGGGACGATGCCGACGGGGGTCTCGACCCCCTCGGCCTCCCCGTTCAGCCGCTGGACGACCCACTTGAGCACGCGGGTGTTCTCACCGAAACCGGGCCAGACGAAGGCACCGTTCTCGTCCTTCTTGAACCAGTTGACGTAGTAGATCTTCGGCAGCTTCGCCGGGTCGGCCCCTTCGCCGACCTGAAGCCAGTGGGCGAAGTAGTCGCCCATGTTGTAGCCGCAGAAGGGCAGCATCGCGAACGGGTCGCGGCGCAGCTCGCCGACCTTGCCCTCCGCGGCTGCGGTCTTCTCGCTGGCCACGTTGGCGCCGAGGAAGACGCCGTGCTGCCAGTCGAAGGACTCGGTCACCAGCGGTACGGCCGTCGCGCGCCGGCCGCCGAAGAGGATGGCGGAGATCGGCACGCCGCGCGGGTCCTCCCACTCGGGGGCGATGATCGGGCACTGCGCGGCGGGGACGGTGAAGCGTGCGTTGGGGTGGGCGGCGGGCGTCGCCGAGTCCGGCGTCCAGTCGTTGCCCTTCCAGTCGGTCAGGTGGGCCGGCTTCTCGTCGGTCATGCCCTCCCACCACACGTCGTCGTCATCGGTGAGCGCGACGTTGGTGAAGACCGCGTTGCCCCACAGCGTCTTCATGGCGTTGGCGTTGGTGTCCTCGCCGGTGCCGGGTGCGACGCCGAAGAAGCCGGCTTCCGGGTTGATGGCGTACAGCCGTCCGTCCTCGCCGAACCGCATCCAGGCGATGTCGTCGCCGATGGTCTCCACGCTCCAGCCCGGGAGCGTCGGCTGGAGCATCGCCAGGTTGGTCTTGCCGCAGGCGGAGGGGAACGCGGCCGCCACATACGTGGCCTCCCCGCGCGGCGGGGTCAGCTTCAGCACCAGCATGTGCTCGGCCAGCCAGCCCTCGTCGCGGGCCATGACGGAGGCGATGCGCAGCGCGTAGCACTTCTTGCCGAGCAGCGCGTTGCCGCCGTATCCGGAGCCGTAGGACCAGATCTCGCGGGCCTCGGGGAAGTGGGAGATGTACTTGGTCGGGTTGCAGGGCCAGGGCACGTCCGACTCGCCGGCGACGAGCGGAGCGCCGACGGTGTGCACGGCCTTCACGAAGAAGCCGTCGTCGCCGAGTTCGTCCAGGACCTGCTGTCCCATGCGCGTCATGGTGCGCATGGAGACCGCCACGTAGGCGGAGTCGGTGATCTCCACGCCGAGTGCGGAGAGCGGGGAGCCGAGCGGGCCCATGCAGAAGGGCACGACGTACATGGTCCTGCCGCGCATGGAGCCCCGGAAGACGCCCTGTTCCCCGGTGAAGATCTCGCGCATCTCGGCGGGGTTCTTCCAGTGGTTCGTCGGACCCGCGTCCTCCTTGCGCTCGGAGCAGATGAAGGTGCGGTCCTCGACCCGGGCGACGTCGGACGGGTCGGAGGCGGCGTAGTAGGAGTTGGGGCGTTTGACCGGGTCGAGTTTCCGGAAGGTTCCCCGCTCGACCAGCTCCCCGCACAGGCGGTCGTATTCGGCCTCGGAGCCGTCGCACCAGACCACGCGCTCCGGCTGGGTCAGTTCGGCGATCCCGTCGACCCAGGAGAGCAACTCCTGGTGGCGGGTGGGGGCGTCCTCCCCGGCGGGGGAGGAGAGGGTTGTGGTGGTGGGAGCCGCAGTACTGCGCGCCACGATCGCTCCAGACAGGTTGAGGGTTTTCTGCTGTCAAGCGCGCCCCTTGGGGGCCGCGACCCGGATGCATTCGTGGCAGTGGGTCTTTCTCGCTCATCCGGTGCCGCTTGTGCTCATCTGATCATGCGGGCGCGCGGGGGTGTCTGTCCAGACGGAGGGTGTGTGTTCGTCGACACCCACGGTCATCACGCCTGTTGTGCGCCCGTACGATGAGCGGTAAAGAGCCCTTCAACCTACGGTCCCGTAGGTCGTGGGTACGATGGCGCGATGACAGACTCCGCGCCCCCGACCCCGGAGCCCGCCACCTCCTCTGCCTCGGCTTCCGCCGGCAGGCTGTCCGCCTCGGCGCACCAAGCGGCACAGCTCATCAAGCCGAAGCTGCGTGGATGGCTGCACCTGGGCATGTTCCCCGCCGTCCTGATCTCCGGCATGTTCCTGACCGCTCTCGGGGACAGCATGCGCGGCCGGATCGCGTGCGCCGTCTACACGTTGACGGCGTGTCTGCTCTTCGGCATCAGCGCGCTCTACCACCGCGGCGACTGGAGCCCCCGGGTCAACGCCGTGCTCCGGCGCCTCGATCACGCCAACATCTTCCTGATCATCGCGGGCACCTACACGCCGCTGACCATCCTGCTGCTGCCCGACGGCAGCCGCGACCTGCTGCTGTGGGGCATCTGGATCGCCGCGGCCCTCGGCATCGCCTTCCGCGTCTTCTGGGTCGGCGCCCCCCGCTGGCTCTACACGCCCTGCTACATCGCCATGGGCTGGGCGGCGGTCTTCTTCCTGCCCGAGTTCATGCGCACGGGCGGCATCGCCGTCCTGGTGTGCGTGATCGTCGGCGGTGTCCTCTACAGCGCAGGCGGCCTCGTGTACGGCATCAAGCGCCCCAACCCCTCACCGCGCTGGTTCGGCTTCCACGAGGTCTTCCACTCCTTCACGCTGGCCGCCTTCGTCGTCCACTACGTGGGCATCTCCCTGGTCGCCTACCAGCACGCGTAGGGCCTGTGGCCAGGCAATCGGTCACGCATAATGGCCGCAGGAGGTGAGCCGTCGTGACGGTGATGGATGACCTGCTCGCACGCGGGGCTGTGCCGGAGGGGTACACGGTCGAGATCTTCGACGGCGAAGTGCTCATGACTCTGCGGAGTCATGAGTCCCGTACGGAGCTGATCCTCACCCCTGCCGCCGTACCGCCCGTCCGGCCAGGACGTCCGTGCGGCGTCCGTCCTCGATGACCGGGCGGCCCGCCACCAGGACGTGCGGGATGCCGGTCGGCAGGGAGCGGGGCTGCTCGAACGTGGAGGTCGCCGCGACCGTGTCCGGGTCGAAGACGACCAGGTCGGCCACGTTGCCCTCCTTGACGGTGCCCCGGTCGGGCAGGCGCAGCCGGGCCGCGGCGCGTCCCGTGAGGTGGGCGACGCACTCCTCCAGCGAGAGGATGCCCAGCTCGCGTACGTACCGGCCCAGGTACTGGGGGAACGTCCCGTAGGCGCGCGGATGCGGCTTGGCGCCCTGGAGGATGCCGTCGCTGCCGCCCGTGTGCACCGGGTGCCGCATGATCGCGCGGACGTTCTCCTCGTGGCCGACGTGCTGGAGGATCGTCGAGCCGAGCCGGTCCTCGATCAGCAGCCGGTGCGCCGTCGTCCACGGCTCCTCGCCGCGCGCCGCCGCCGACTCGGCGACGGTGCGGCCCACATGGCCGGTCAGCTCCGGGCTGCTCACCCCGGAGATCTCGATGCGGTCCCACTCGATCGGCACCCCGTGGCAGCCGTCGGCGCCCTCGACCTCCATCACGTGCCGGATGCGGGCCGTCGTCGCCGGGTCGCGCAGCCGTGCCAGGGTTGCCTCGGGGCCGCCCTCGTTGGCCCAGCTCGGCAGCATCGCGGCGAGCGTCGTGCAGCCGGGGGTGTAGGGGTAGGTGTCCAGCGTGATGTCGGCGCCGTCCGCCACCGCCGCGTCCAGCAGCGCCAGCAGTGCGGGCGCCTTGCCCTTGTTGACGCCGAAGTTCATGGTGGCGTGCGCCAGGTGCAGCGCGCAGCCCGCCTCGCGCGTGAGCGCCACCATCTCGGCGTACGCCTCCAGCGCGCCGGCGCCGTAGGAGCGGTGGTGCGGGCAGTAGTAGCCGTCGTACCGGGCGACGACGCGGCACAGTTCGGTCAGCTCGGCGTCCGAGGCGTACATGCCGGGCGTGTACGTCAGCCCCGACGACATGCCCACGGCGCCCTGTTCCATGCCCTCGGCGACCAGCCGCTTCATCGTGGCCACCTCGTCGGCGGTGGCCGGACGGTCGTCCCACCCGGTCGCCAGCATGCGCACGCTGCCCTGCGGGATCAGGTACGCCGCGTTGATGGCCACGCCCTGCCGGTCGATGCGGTCGAGGTAGCCGCCGACGGTGCGCCAGTCGAAGTCGATGTCGCTGCCGTCACCGTTCCAGCCGGTGATGGCTTCGCGGATCGCGGCGAGCGTCGTGTCGTCCGTCGGCGCGTACGACAGGCCGTCCTGGCCCAGCACCTCGAGGGTGACGCCCTGGGCCGCCTTCGCCGAGTGGTCGGGGTCGCGGAGGATCGCCAGGTCGGAGTGGGCGTGCATGTCGATGAAGCCCGGCGCCAGTGACTGGCCTTCGGCGTCGAGGGTGCGGGTGCCGCTCGGGCGCGGCTCGCCCTCCCGGGCGATGTGGGCGATGCGGCCGTTTTCGATGCCGACGTCGGCTCGGTAGGAGGGGGCGCCGGTGCCGTCGATGACGCGGGCGTCGCGGATGACCAGGTCCATGGGTGGTGCCGTCCCTTTCCGGGTGCGGGCGGGGCTGGGGCTCTTTCAGAAGAAGGTGCGGAGCAGGTCGGTGACCGTGCCATCGGCGTCGACGACCGGGATGACCTGCCACTTGTCGAAGATCGTGCAGGGGTGCGACATCCCGAAACCGATCCACTCACCGACCTCGAGACCGACCCCGTCCTCGACCCGCAGCCAGGCGTGCTGGTCGCTCAGCGAGGTGACGGAGATGCCCTTGGCCGAGCGCAGCGTCCCGTCGAGCCCGCGCACCGCGTGCGCCTCGGGCAGCTCCAGGTCGTGGGCGGCGTCCCGCTTGCCCGCGTTCACGAAGGCCTGCCCGGGCTCCGGCCGGGAGACGACCTGTGTCCACAGGGTGAAAGCGGCCTGGAGGGCGCCCTCATCGGGGTGCCGGTTGAAGGGCGTCAGGTGGCGGTAGTGGCCGTCGTCGTGGGAGACGTAGGCGCCGGAGCGCAGCAGCTTCAGCACGGGCGCCGACATCTCGGGCACCTGGGCGAAGGCCTCGGCGACGGCGTCGAACCAGGCGCTGCCGCCCGCGCTCAGCACGATCTCGTCCAGCCCCTCGAAGCGCCCGGCCTCGTCGAACGCGGTGGCGAGGGCGATCAGCCGCCGCAGCCACTCCCCTACGGCCTCCAGGGTGGCGCCCGGCACCTCGCCCTCGTAGCCGGCGACGCCGACCAGGCGCAGCGTCGCGGTGGCGGCGACCGCGTCGGCGACGGCGGCGCACTCCTCCTCGGTACGCACGCCGGTGCGTGCCCCGGCTCCGGCGCCGAGTTCCACGACGACGTCGACGGGCCGCCGCGCCCCGGCCGCGCGCAGTGCCTCGTCCATGAGGGCGACGCCCTGGACGGAGTCGACGTAGCAGACGAAGCGGAAGGACGGGTCGCCGTCGAGTTCGGCGGCGAGCCAGCGCAGCGCCGACGCGTCCACCAGCTCGTTGGCGAGGAAAATCCGGGGCACGTCGAACGCGCGCGCGACCCGCACCTGGTGGGGCACGGCCAGGGTGATGCCCCAGGCGCCCTGCTCGATCTGGCGGGCGAACAGCTGCGGGGCCATGGAGGTCTTGCCGTGCGGAGCGAAGGCGAGGCCGTGCCGGGACGTGTAGGCGGAGAGCGCGGCGAGGTTGTGGTCCAGGCGCTCCGCCGAGAGCGCGAGCACGGGGGTGGTGAAGCCGCCGGTGAACAGGGAGCGGCGTTCGGCGGCCAGCTCCCCGAGCGTGGTACCCGCGGCCGCCGCGTCCGGAGGCAGGCCCTTGAAGCGGTGGTCGGCGGGCTCGGCCGCCAGCCGGGCGGCGGCGTGGGCGACTGCGGTGTGGCGGGGGCCGGGGGCTGCCATGCGGGACTCCGTGAGAGATACCGTGAAAGGAAGTCGTTGCATATTTTGCAACGTCCATTGCGTATGACGCTTATGGCTGTCTAGCATCCCGCCGAACGGCCGGTCAATGGAACCGGTCACCCGAGCAACCGGCGCAAGACGAGGAGCGGGCCCACCGTGACCACCACCCCCGAGACCGACGTCGTCTGCCTGGGCGAGTCCATGGTCACGTTCCTGCCCTCGCGCCCAGGACCGCTCGCCGACGTGCCCTCGTTCGAGCGGACGATCGGCGGGGCCGAGTCCAACGTCGCCTGCGCGCTGGCCCGCGCCGGACACCGTGCCCGCTGGGTCAGCAGAGTGGGCACGGACGGCTTCGGCGACCACCTGGTCCGCACGATCGCCGCGCACGGGGTGGACACCACGGCCGTCGCACGCGACCCCGAGCGGCCGACCGGCGTCTACTTCCGCACGGACGGCGAACGCGCCACCGGCACCGAGCCCGGCGCCGCCACCGAGCCCGTCACCGGCACCGAGCCCGGCACCGGCACCGAGCCCGTCACCGGCACCGAACCCGGCACCGGGGCCGGGACCGAACCGGCCTCCGGCAGCGAATCCGCCTCCGGCACCGAACCCGTCACCTCGCCCGAGCCCGCGCCGTTCTCCGAAGTGGTCTACTACCGCGCGGGCTCCGCGGCCTCCGCCATGTCCCCGGCCAACGTGCCGCCGCACGCCGCGCGGGCCGGCCACATCCTGCACCTGACCGGCATCACCGCGGCCCTGTCCGCCGACTGCCTGGCCCTGCTGCGGACCCTCACCTCCGCGCGCCCCGCCGCCGCCCCGGGCAGCGAGCCGGGCCCGTTGGTCTCCTTCGACGTCAACTACCGGGTCGGCCTGTGGCGGACGGCGCCCGAGCCGGGCGGGCAGGTGCTGGGCGAGCTCGCCCGGCACAGCGACATCGTGTTCGTCGGCGAGGACGAGGCCGCCGCCGCGTGGGGCGTGACCGGCGGACCCGACGCCGTGCGCGAGGCACTGCCCGAACCCGCCGTACTCGTGGTCAAGCAGGGCAGCGTGGGGGCGACCGCGTTCGTCGGGGAGTCGGCCGGCGTGTTCGCGCCGGCCCTGCGCGTGGACGTCGTCTCGCCCGTCGGCGCGGGTGACGCCTTCGCCGCCGGCTTCCTGGCCGGCACGCTGCGCGGGCTCCCGGTGCGGGAGCGGCTGCGGCACGGGCACCTGAGCGCGGCCGCTGTGCTGACCGCCGCGGGCGACCTGGCCGCGCCGCCGGCCCGCGAGGAGGCCGACCGGCTGGTGGCCCTGGACGACGCCGCCTGGGAGGCGCTGCGGCTGGGCCCGGGCTGGAGCGCCGGGACTCGGCCGCGGACGCTGCCGGACGCGCGCGGCCCCAAGACCGCGGACGACGGAGCGCCCGGCGAGGGACAGCCCGGCGGCGGACAGTCCGACGGCACGCAGGCGGAGGTGGGCGCATGAGTCAGACCGTGGACCGGGCGCTGAGCATCCTGCCGCTGCTCGCCGAGGGCCCCGCCAACCTGGAGCAGGTCGCCTCCCGGCTCGAGGTGCACAAGTCGACGGCGCTGCGGCTGCTGCGGACGCTGCACGAGCACGGCATCGTCTACCGGCAGCCGGACCAGCGCTACCGGCTGGGCGCACGCCTGTTCGCGCTCGCGCAGGAGGCGATGGAGAACCTCGACGTCCGCGAGATCGCGCACCCGCACCTGGCCGAGCTCAACGCCGCCTGCGGGCACACCGTCCACCTCGCGGTCTACGAGGAGGACGAGGTCCTCTACATCGACAAGGTCGAGAGCCGCTACCCGGTGCGGATGTACTCGCGCATCGGCAAGCCTGTGGCGATCACCGTCGCGGCCGTGGCCAAACTGCTGCTGGCCGACCTGCCCGAGCCGGAGCGGCGCGCCGTCGCCGACCGGCTCGACTACCCCCGCTACACGTCCCGTTCGACGCCCGACGCCGCCGCGTTCCTCGCGGAGCTGGCCCGGGTGCGCGAACAGGGCTGGGCCACCGACCTGGGTGGCCACGAGGAGTCCATCAACTGCGTCGGAGCCCCCATCAGGGGCGCCGAGGGGCGCGTGGTGGCGGCCATGTCGGTCTCCGCGCCGAACGTCGTCGTCTCCGCGGACGAACTCCTCTCCCTGCTGCCCCGCGTGCGGCGTACGGCCGAGGCCATCAGCGCCGAGTACGTGGGGCAGCCGATCCTCCCGCAGCCCACGGGCGGGAGACACCCCCATCCGCGACACAAGAGAGCCGCACCATGAGCGAGAAGCTGTCCAAGACCGCACTGACCCCGGCCACCCACACGACGCCGCCTGCGAAGTTCTCGCACGGCGTGCGCAAGGGCAACGTCCTGCAGGTCGCCGGGCAGGTCGGGTTCGGCCCGGCCGTCGAGGGGCAGGCGCCGACGCCCGTCGGGCCCACCCTGCGCGAGCAGACCCTCCAGACCCTCGCCAACGTGGAGGCCATCCTCACCGAGGGCGGCGCCACGTGGGAGGACGCCGTGATGATCCGGGTGTACCTGACGGACACCTCGCACTTCGCGGAGTTCAACGAGATCTACAACGAGTACTTCGCCTCCCTCCAGGAGGCCCCGGCCGCCCGTACGACCGTCTACGTGGGCCTTCCCGCCGGTCTCCTCGTCGAGATCGACACCCTCGCCGTCCTCGGCTGAGGCTTTCTTCCCCTACCCCGCCCCTTCCCGGAATTCCTCAGCCTCCCCCAGCCTCCGGCCGGGAGGTGCCCCCAGGCGATTGAGGACCGGGGGGTCCGGGGGGCGGAGCCCCCCGAGAAACGGTGAAAGGGCGGGGTTGGGGCCTCATCTCAGCACTGAACAACGGAGTTCCCCCATGCTGTTTGCCGCCGCCGAGAAGACGCCGCCCCACACGGGCGGCCTGCTGGCGCTCATACCCGGGACCGGGGGCCTGCTCACCGTGGCGGCCCTCGGGATCATCCTGCTGCTCGTACTGATCATCAAGGTCCGCCTCCAGCCGTTCGTCGCGCTGCTCACCGTTTCCATCGCGGTGGGTCTGGCGGCGGGCCTGTCCGTCACCGAACTCTTCGGTACCGTCCAGAACTCCGACGCCGTCTCGATGATCGAGTCGGGCATGGGCGGCATCCTCGGGCACGTCGCCATCATCATCGGCCTCGGCACCATGCTGGGCGCGATCCTGGAGGTCAGCGGCGGCGCCGAGGCCCTTTCGACGCGGCTGCTGGGCCTGTTCGGGGAGAAGCGCGCCCCGCTGGCCATGGGGCTGACGGGTCTGATCTTCGGCATCCCCGTCTTCTTCGACGTCGGCATCTTCGTGCTGGCGCCCATCGTCTACGCGGCGGCCAAGCGCAGCGGCAAGTCCGTGCTGCTGTACTGCATGCCGATGCTGGCCGGCCTGTCGATGACACACGCGTTCCTGCCCCCGCACCCGGGCCCTGTGGCGGCCGCGGGGCTGCTCAACGTGGACCTGGGCTGGATCATCCTGATGGGCGTCGTCTGCGGTATCCCCGCGGTGCTCGCCGCCTGGGCGTACGCGGCGTGGATCGGCAACCGGGTCTTCGTCGACGTGCCGCAGGACATGCTGGAGGCCGTGGAGGAGTCCAAGCGTGCCGTGGCCAGGGACGTGGGGGAGCGGGGCCAGGAGAAGCCGGTCTCCGTGGGCACGGTCTTCGCCATCATCGGCACCCCGCTGGTGCTGATCCTGGCCGCGACGTTCTCCTCCATCGCCCTCGACCCCTCCACGGGGCGCTCCGTCATCGAGTTCATCGGCCACCCGTTCGTGGCGCTGACGGTGGCGCTGCTGCTGGCCTACTACCTGCTGGGGCTGCGCCGCGGCTGGAGCCGCAAGTCGCTGGAGACGGTCTCCACCGCCTCGCTCAAGCCGGTCGGCAACATCCTGCTGGTCGTCGGCGCGGGCGGCATCTTCGGCGCCGTCCTCCAGGGGTCCGGTGTCGCGCAGGCCCTCGCGGACGTGTTCGGGGACGCGGGACTGCCGGTGATCGTGCTGGCGTACCTGATCTCGCTGGTGCTGCGGGTGGCGCAGGGCTCGGCGACCGTCGCCATCGTCACCACCGCCGGGATCGTGGCGCCGCTGCTGGCGCAGAGCGACCCGTCCCAGGCCCACCTCGCGCTGGTCATCATGGCGATCTCCGCCGGGTCGATCTTCGCCTCGCACGTCAACGACGGCGGGTTCTGGATGGTGGCGAAGTACTTCGGCATCTCCGAGCGGGACACGCTCAAGTCCTGGACGGTGCTGGAGTCGGTGCTCTCGGTCGCCGGGTTCGTGGTGGCCGCGCTGGTGAGCATCTTCGTCTAGCCGCGCACCACCCTCTCCCTCGGCTCCCTCCCCGCTCTTCCTCGGGGCACCCCCGGAATCCGCTCTGCCGATTCCGGGGGTGCTCTTGTGGGGGGAGGCCAACTGGCCCAAGAATGCACGGCGTCAGACCGAACGATCCTTCGGTACCGGAGAGGACCCCCCACCATGAACAGACCTCTCGTCGGCTCTCTCGCCGCCACGTTCCTCGGCGCCGTCGCCCTCACCGGCGTGACCGCCGCACCCGCTGCCGCCGCCCCCACCGCCGGCAGCACCACCCCCGCCACCGCGCAGGCCCCCGCTGCGGCCCCCAAGGCGGCACCCTCCTTCGAGGGCACCGTCGCGCTGAGCAACTGCTCGGGCTCCGTGGTCAAGATGCCGGCCTCGCAGCCGGGCGACCCCGCGCTCGTGCTCTCCAACGGACACTGTCTGGAAGAGGGCATGCCCGAGCCTGGCCAGGTCATCACCGACCAGCCCTCCAACCGCTCCTTCACGCTCCTGAAGGCGGACGGCAGCGACGCGGGCACCGTCAACGCCACCAAGGTCTCGTACGCGACGATGACGGACACCGACGTCTCGCTCTACGAGGTCGGCTCCACCTACCAGGAGATCGAGGACGAGTTCGGCGTCAAGGCCCTCGACGTCGAGGCCTCGCACCCCACCCAGGGCAACGACATCACCGTCGTCTCCGGCTACTGGAAGGAGACGTACGGCTGCGCGATCGACGGCTTCGCCTACCGCCTCAAGGAGGCGGGCTGGACGATGAAGGACTCGATCCGCTACACGGCCGAATGCGACACCAAGGGCGGCACCTCGGGCTCACCCGTGATCGACAACGCCAGCGGCAAGGTCGTCGGCGTCAACAACACGCGGAACGAGAGCGGCGAGGAGTGCACGATGAACAACCCCTGCGAGGTGGACGAGAGCGGCAAGACCACCGTCCGCGAGGGGACCGCCTACGGCCAGCAGACCTACCTCCTCGCGCCGTGCGTGGGCGAAGGGAACAAGATCGACCTCGGCGCCGAGGGCTGCACGCTCCCCAAGCCGTGAACACGCCGTGAGCACCTGGGCGTACGGACCTTGGGGCCGCACCAGTCCTGTCTGTTCCTCTCGGAGAACGACTCGACATACGACTCGGAGAATGAGGAGTACATGAGGAAGCCCCTGGTCAGTACGCTCGCGGCGGCGCTGTTCGGCGCCGCCGCGCTCACGGGCATAGCCACGGCCCCGGCGGCCGCGGCAGCGCACGAGGACACCCCGCCCTCCTTCGAGGGCACCGTCGCACTGAGCAACTGCTCGGGCTCCGTGGTGAAGCTCAAGCACTCACGGCCCGACGACCCGGCGCTCGTCCTGTCCAACGGGCACTGTCTGGAGGAGGGCATGCCCGGCGCGGACGAGGTGATCGTCGACCAGCCCACCAGCCGGGACTTCACCCTGCTGAACGCGGACGGCAGCGACGCCGGAAAGGTCCACTCCGACAAGATCGCCTACGCGACGATGACGGACACCGACATCTCCCTGTACGAGACGGACAGCACGTACAAGGAGATCAAGCGGAAGTACGGCATCGACGCGCTGAAGCTGGACGCGAAGCACCCGCGAAAGGGCCGCGACATCACCGTGGTGTCCGGCTACTGGAAGGAGAAGTTCGGCTGCGCGGTCGACGGTTTCGCCCACCGTCTCAAGGAGGCCGACTGGACCTGGAAGGACTCCATCCGCTACACGATGGAGTGCCAGACCAAGGGCGGCACCTCAGGATCCCCGGTGATCGACGACCGCACCGGCAAGGTCGTGGGCGTCAACAACACCCACAACGAGGACGGGGAGATGTGCACCCTGAACAACCCGTGTGAGGTGAACGAACAGGGCCACGTCGTCATCCGCTACCTCAACGCGTACGGGCAGCAGACGTACCTGATCAACCCCTGCTTCGGCCGGGGCAACCAGCTCGACCTCGACGCGCGCGGCTGCCACCTGCCACAGCCCCAGTCGTAGGGCCTCCCGCACAACGGACGCCCCCGGGGCCGGCGGACCGGCTCCGGGGGCGTCGGCGTGTGCGCGACGTGCGTCGGTCACATGCCGTGCACGTGGGGGCCGACCGTGGACGACCACGCGTTGCCGGCCGCCGCGTCCCACGCCGTCGACCAGGTCATGGCGCCGCGGATGCCGGGCCACTTCTCGTCGGGCGTGAAGCTGCCGCAGCTCGTGCCCTCGGCCAGGCAGTCGAGGGCGTCGTTGACCACGCCGGGCTCCACGTAGCCCGAGCCCGCGGCCTGCGGTGAGGCGGGCGTGCCGATGCCGACCTGCGAGGGGTCGAGCCCGCCCTTGATCTGGACACAGGCCAGTGAGGTGAGGAAGTCGACGGTGCCGGAGGAGTAGACCTTGCCGTCGCAGCCGTTCATGGAACCGCTGTTGTAGTACTGCATGTTGACGACGGTCAGGAAGCTCTTGATGTTGAGCGCCGTCTTGAAGTACTCGTTCTGCGGCGACTGCATGTCGATGGTCTGCGGCGCCATGGTGACCACCACGTCGCTCTTGGCGGCGTGGACCGCCTCCAGCGCCTTGGTCATGTAGGTGGAGTTGAGGCCGTTCTCCAGGTCGATGTCGACGCCGTCGAAGCCGTACTCGTCCATGAGCGAGACGATGCTGTCGGCGAACGCGTCGGCAGAGGCGTCGTCGCTGACGGAGACGGCGCCCTTCTCGCCGCCGACGGACAGGACGACGGACTTGCCCTCGGCCTGCTTGGCGGCGAGGTCGGCCTTGAACTGCTCCTCGGAGTAGCCGAGGTCGGGGTCGAGGGTGAAGTCGACCTGTCCCGCGGTGGTGGTCGCCTCGGCGAAGGCCACGGCGATGATGTCGTACTCGTCCTGCACCTCGGCGAGGGTCTGGACGGTCGCGCCGTTGTCGAAGTTCTGCCAGTACCCGGTGACCGCGTGCGCCGGGACCTGCGAGGCGCCGACGCGGGGGCCGGGACCCGAGGTGGGGGACTCGGCGTGCGCGGCGGCGGGGCCGAGGGCGAGCAGCCCGGCGGCGGCGAGCGCCGAGGTGGTCAGCGCGGCGAGTGCGCGCAGCGACGTGAAGCGTCTGGGACGTGCCACAACTGCCTCCAGTGGGGGGTCTGTGAAGAGGTGGGGAGCGGTGGGGGTGCCCGTGCGCCGTACAACCTGGTCCAGACCAATGCGGTTGTCAAGGTTCCCGGCAACGGCGGACGCTCGCGCAACCCCTTGTGCGGCGCGTCCGCAGAGGGTTACATGCGCCTGCGACCTGCGCGGTCGTCCACCACCCGGCCCGAAGAACCTGCGTACGGCGGAGGCAACGGCATGGCAGGCCACACCACACCCCCGGCGCCCCGCGAGGGGGCCGCACCGCCGGTGCGCAAGCCGAACTGGAAGATGATCGGCCCCGGCATGGTCGTCGCGGCGACCGGCGTCGGCGCCGGAGACCTCGTCTCCACGCTCATCGCCGGCAGCAAGTTCGGCTACACGCTGCTGTGGGCGGCCGTCGTCGGCTGCGTCGTCAAGATCGCCCTCGCCGAGGCCACCGGACGCTGGCACCTGGCCACCGGGCGCACCATCTTCGACGGCTGGCGCAGCCTCGGCGCCTGGACCACCGTCTACTTCGCCGTGTACGTCGTCATCTGGGGCTTCGTCTACGGCGCGACCGCCATGTCCTCCAGCGCGCTGCCGCTCGCCGCGCTCTTCCCCGACGTCATGCCCCTCAAGGTGTGGGCCATCATCACCGGACTGATCGGCCTGGCGTTCGTGTGGACCAACCGCTACGCCGTCGTCGAGAAGATCATGATGGCCTTCGTCGGCGTCATGTTCGTGGTCGTCGTCTACGTCGCCCTGCGCGTCGCCCCCGACCTGCCACGAGCACTGGCCGGACTGGTGCCCGTCCTGCCCTCGGGCTCCATCGTCTACACGCTCGGCCTCGTCGGCGGCGTCGGCGGCACCATCACCATGGCCGCCTACGGCTACTGGATCAACGCCAAGGGCTGGACCGACAGCGGCTGGATGAAGATGATGCGGCTCGACAACCGGGTCGCCTACCTCACCACCGGCGTCTTCGTCATCGCCATGCTGATCGTCGGCGCGGAGCTGCTGCACGCCTCCCAGACCGCCCTCGCCTCAGGCGACCAGGGCCTCCTCGACCTCGACCGGGTGCTGGAGGACCGCTTCGGCGCCTTCACCGCCAACCTCTTCCTGATCGGCTTCTTCGCCGCCTCCTTCTCCTCGCTGGTGGGCGTGTGGCACGGCGTGAGCCTGATGTTCGCCGACTTCGTGGAGAGGCTGCGGGCCGCCCGCGGACAGGACGCCACCGCGGGGGTGGCGCCGCTGGCCCGCGGCGAGCAGGAGCGCTCCTGGCCCTTCCGCGGCTACCTGCTGTGGCTGACGTTCCCGCCGATGACCCTGCTGTGGCTCGACAAACCCTTCGGGCTCGTCATCGCCTACGGCGTCCTCGGCGCGTTCTTCATGCCCTTCCTCGCAGCCACCCTCCTGTGGCTCCTCAACACCGGGCGCACCCCGCGTGAGTGGCGCAACGGGCCGCTCAGCAACGTCCTGCTGGCCGCCTCCTGCGTGCTGTTCGTGGTGCTGTGCGTCCAGGAGCTGAGGGATCTGCCGTGGTGAGACCCCGCGCTGGTTACCCAGCGCCGACGTGACGGTCAGCGGCCGGGCTCCGTGGGGGGGGCTCGCTCTCGAACAGCTGGTCGGCGTCCGTGATCCTGACAGCTCGCTCCAGCCAGGTGTCGAGGACCTCCGGATCGGTGCAGGCGGCCAGGCGGGCGCGCTGGGTTTCGGTGACGGGAATACCGCGCATCTCCAGCAGACGCAGTACGGAGCGCGCCTGGCCTTCGGCTTGGCCTGCAGCCATACCTTCGGCCATACCTTGGGCCTTGCCCTTGAGGAAGGTCTCCTCGACCAGGGTGCCGCGTCCGGGGAAGTAGCTGCCGTTCTTCATGCCTGCTGCTTCCCCACGAACAACTGGTCGGCGTCCGTGATCCTGACAGCTCGCTCCAGCCAGGTGTCGAGGACCTCCGGATCGGTGCAGGCGGCCAGGCGGGCGCGCTGGGTTTCGGTGACGGGGACACCACGCATCTCCAGCAGACGCAGTACGGAGCGCGCCTGGCCCTCGGCTTTGCCTGCAGCCTTACCTTCGGCCATACCTTCAGCCTTACCTTCGGCCTGGCCCTCGGCCTTGCCTTTGAGGAAGGTTTCCTCGACCAGGGTGCCGCGTCCGGGGAAGTAGCTGCCGTTCTTCATGAGCTTTCTCCAGGTCTGCCGGGCCGGGGTGTTGCCGAGGCCGGACTCCATCAGTTCCGAGTAGTAGTTGAGGGATTCGCTGTCGGCCGTGCCGAGGGCGCGTGCCAGGGCATCCAGTATGACGGTGATGTCCGGGCTCTTGCTATGTGTCATCGCCGCGAAGGTGGCCATGGCCAGGTCTTCGGCGGCTTCTTCCGGGTCGACGATCATGGGGACGTTTCCGGGGCCGAGCACCAGCGGACGTACGGTGAGGGGCTTCCAGTCGTCGGGCCCCAGGTGGAAGGGGCCGGCGGCCCACTCGGCGGTGTCCTTGTCCTGGCAGACGACCACCAGCAGGGATGCGCAGTTGTTCTGCGCGGTGAGGAACGAGAGGTAGTAGGCCCAGCTCGCGGCCTTGTCCTGGTCGCGTCGGCTCTGGGCCTCGACGGCGAGCATCACGGGAGGGCCGCCGTCGCGCGGGGTGAGCCGCAGCACGCTGTCCAGACGCCGCTCGATCGGTTTGAGTTCGGTGGCGTCGGGGGTGAGCACCTCGACCAGGGAGTCCTCGGGGAGGGAGACACCCAGCAGTCGGAAGGTGGGGACGAGCAGCGCGGGTCGTTCCTGGAAGATGCGGTGCGCCGTCTCGTGACGGGAAGTGACCATGCGCGGAATGTATGAAGATCGGCTCGGCGTGGCGCGGGAAACGGGTCCTGGTCACCGGATCGTGTGAACGTACGCGCCCGGACTGTCTGTGCCGGTGCTGTGTGTGCGGGGGTGGGTGGTGCGGTTGGGGCCGAGGGTGGGGCGGGTAGGGGTGGGGTCTTGGGGAATGGTTCCCCAGGCGGGGGGCCGTGGCTAGTGTGTGAGGTCGGCAAGGGCCCGACAGCGCGGGTGTCCGGCCTGCGGGAAGGACGGAAGGGGCGGTCCCGAACCGGCTTTCGTGGCAGACCTGGGGGAGGCGGATGTGTCCACGGCGTTAGCGGTCACCAGCCCCGATCACCTGCTCGCGCCGCCCGACCGGCACACGCCGCGCGCGCACGTGCTGACGCCGCCCGGTGAGCAGTCCCTCCAGGCAGCGCTCGACGAGACCCACGCGCTGCTCGAACAGCACGGCTACCTCGTCACCCTCTACCCGGCCTCCCTCCCCACCCCCTTCCTGCACCGGCTGCACACCGTCAGAGCGCTGCTGGACAGCCGCCGCATCGCCCTGCTGCCCGTGCCGCTGCCGCCGCTGGCGACGGGCGTGCTGGTGCGGCAGCTGCGGCAGCTGTCCCTGTGCGACTTCTCGCCCGGGGTGCTGGGCGCTGCCGCGCGGCTGCTGACGCACTACGTGTACGCGGGGGCGGTCCTCGGCTCGGTCGCCAAGCTGGACCGCGTCCCCGTCACCGTCGGCTCGCACGCCCGCTCGTGGCTGCCCGGCAGCCAGTTCGCCGTGCTGGCCTCGCCCACGCCCGAGCTGCTGCGGATCGGCGGTGCGCAGGAGAGCGAACGGGGTCTGACGGGGCCGCAGTTCGCCACCGACATGACCGTCGCCCACGGCAGGCTCGGCTCCGACTGGGCGAGCCGCACGCTGCCGGCGCGCTGGCGGGCCGGCCAGGTCGCCCAGGCGCCGCTGCCCGCGGACTCGCCCGCGTGGTGGGGTACGGACAAGCTGACGGAGTTCGCGGCCGCCATCCCGGACGTCTCCGTGCTCTACCAGCTCGTCGCCTCGGTGCGGCGCGACACCTGCCACGGCTGCGGCCTCGAACTCATCGGCGACCGCTGCGCGTTCTGCGCCACCGCGCTGTCGCCCGCACCGCCCGCTGCGCTCTCGTCTGCGCCCGCCACCCCCTCGCCCACACACACGCCGCCCACACACACGCCGCCCACGCCCGCCACCCATGCGCCCGCGCACGAGCCGCCCGCCCCCGACGCGGCCCCCGCGTCGCCGCCCTCGGGGCCGGGGGTCGCCGGTCGCCACGCGGACGAGCGCCCCGTCGTCGCCGACCCCCGAGGTATCCGTCCATGAACTCACGCCAGCGCCGTGGCGTCCTCCTCCTCGTCCTCTCACTCGTGTGCGCCCTCGCCGCGTTCGCCGGGGTGCTGGCCGTCGTCCGGAACGTGCAGGCCAAGGTCGGTGACGAGGTGACGGCCTACAAGTTGAAGAAGGACGTGCCCGCCTACGAGGCGCTGGAGGCCTCGCAGCTGGAGCGGATATCGATGCCCGAGCGCTGGCTGCCCGTCACCGCCGTCACCGATCTGGGCGACCTCCGCCACAAGATCGCGGTCAACCCGCTCAAGAAGGGGTCGCTGCTCCAGTCGGACATGATGGCCAAGCGGCCCGAACTCGAAGAGGGCCAGCAGGAACTCGCCATCATGATCGACGCCGAGACGGGGGTCGCCGGAAAGATCAACCCGGGCGACCGCGTCAACATCTACGCGACGTTCGAGGGCGAGCAGCGCGAGGGCACAGGGCGCGGCGGTGAGCGGAGCGGGGACGCGTCCGAGTCCCGGCTCCTCGTCAGCCGCGTCAAGGTGATCGACGTGGGCGAGCTGACCCCGCTCGACGACGACGGCGACCGCGACGACCGCACCCGGCGCCGGGAACGCGAGGGCGTGCCGATCACGTTCGCGCTCTCCACCCAGAACGCCCAACGCGTCGCCTACGCCGAGTCGTTCGCCGAGCATGTCCGGCTGGCCCTCATCGCGCCCGGGGACGAGACCCAGGTCCCCGAGGAGGACCGCATCTACACGCTCCCCTCAGACGAGTGAGGCCCCATGGACATCCGCATCCAGCCGGCCGTCAGCGACCCGGACGCAGCCCGCTCGCTGGTCACGCTGGTCAGCCAGCTGCCCGGCAGCGAGCCGCTGCCGCCGGCCGTGGACTCGACCCGGCTCATGGACGTCCTGGCGCGGCAGGCCGAGGAGGCACCGGCCGAACTGCCCGAGGTCGTCCTCGTCCACGAGCTGATCGGCCCGGCCTCCGCGCTGGAGGTGATCGGCCAGGTCGCGCTCCGGTTCCCGGCCGTGGGCGTCGTCCTGGCCACCCAGGACACCAGCCCGCGGCTGTACTCGGCGGCCATGGACGCCGGAGCGCGCGGCGTGGCCGGGCTGCCGCTGGCCTATGACGAGCTGGAGGCCCGGGTCACCGCCGCCGCCACCTGGGCGCGCGGGGTGCGCCGCCACCTCGGCGGCGGCTACGAGCGGGGCCACGGCGTGGACTCGTACGGCTTCGGCGGTGGCGGCGGCACGCTGGTCACCGTCACCGGGGCCAAGGGCGGGGTCGGCACCACACTGACCGCCGTCCAGCTCGCGCTCGCCGCCCGCGCCTCCGGACGCGACACGGCACTGGTGGATCTGGACCTCCAGGCCGGTGACGTCGGCTCCTTCCTCGACGTGCGCTTCCGCCGCTCCGTCGTCGACCTCGCCGGGATCAAGGACCTGTCGCCGCGCGTTCTCCAGGACGCCGTGTACCCGCACGAGACGGGTCTTGGCCTGCTGCTGGCCCCGGCGGAGGGGGAGCGCGGCGAAGAGGTGGACGAGCGGGCCGCCGGGCAGCTGGTGGCCGCGCTGCGCGCCCGCTACGAGGTCGTCGTCGTGGACTGCGGCACCCAGATGCACGCGGGGAACGCCGCCGCGATCGAGTCGGCCGACGCGGCGCTGCTGCTGACCACCCCCGACGTGATCGCGGTACGCGGCGCCACTCGCATGGTCCGGTTGTGGGACCGGCTGCAGATCCGCAAGGCGGAGGAGACGCTGACGGTCGTCAACCGCGTCTCCCGGCACAGCGAGATCCAGCCGCAGCTCGTCGCCCGCATCACCGGCACTCCGGTGGCGCGCACGAGCGTGCCCGCCCACTTCAAGGAACTCCAGTCGGCGCTGGACGCGGGGCGGATGCAGGACCTCGACCCCAAGGGCAGCGTGCGGCAGGCGCTGTGGGGGCTCGCGGGAGAACTCGGGCTCACGGCGCAGAGCAGGGCCCGGACGCAGCCCGCGCGGCTTCCCGCCCCTTCGGGCGGCCGGGCGACGGGCGCGAACCGGCCACGGCACGCGCTGCCGCCGGGCGGCCCGCCGACCGCCGGCCCGGGGCTGGGCTCGGCCGCCGGCCCGGGGCTGGGCCAGGCCGCGGACCGGGGCCAGGATTCGGTCGGTCCGGGTTCGCCGGGCGAGAGCACCGCGCACGCCCCGTCCGATACGGGCGCCGCGGGGTTCCTGCGGCGCCGGATCGCGCCCCGTATCCGGCAGGAGGGCGAGCGGGGTGCGCTGTCCGTCGAGTTCGCCGGGATGGCACCCGTCGTGCTGTTGACACTCGTCCTGCTGTGGCAGTGCGTGCTGATCGGCTACACCTTCACCCTCGCGGGCAACTCCGCCGACGAGGCGGCCCGCGCCGCCACCGCGGCCGCCGCCTACGGCGACCCGCAGGCGGCGTGCGAGTCCGCGGCGCGCGCGCACCTGCCCGCCAAGTGGCGCGAGGGCTCCTCGGTCAGCTGTCGCAGGGGCGGCACGGTGTGGAAGGCGGATGTCGACCTGCGGACGCCGATCCTGTTTCCGGGCGCGGCGGGGCTGCCGTTCACCGTCGGCGGCGAGGCGGGCGCGGCGGAGGAGGGGTGAGGCGGCATGAGACGGCGCGAGCGGCCCCGCGCGGGCGGGGCCTTCGCCGCACCGAGGCGCCGGGGCCCCCGCGGCGTGCGGTCCGACCGGGGTTCCAGCGCCCTGGAGTTCGCCGGGATGCTGCCGCTGCTGCTGTTCGTGGCGATGGCCGCCATCCAGCTGGGCATCGTCGGCTACGCAGTGCAGCAGGCGGGTACGGGGGCCCGGGCGGCGGCCAGGGTGGCCGCGCAGGAGGAGATCGCCGACCGGTACCGGGCGAGCGGGCGTGCGGCCATGTCCGACTGGACGGCGCGCCGCGCCAGTTTCGCCCTGTCGGACGGGGGCGACGAGGTCGAGGTCACCGTCACGGTGACCATCCCGTCGCTGATCCCCGGCGTCGACAGCTTGGGCGAGGCGTCCAGGTCGGCGACGATGCCGAGCGACGGCGACGCGTGAGCGCGGACGACCGAGCCGGTGCGGCAGCCGGGCTCGGAACGAGGATTGCCGGGGTCGGAACGGGGACGGCAGGGCTCGGAACGAGGACAGCCGGGGTCGGCACGGGAACAGCTGGGCCCGGCGCGAGGACAGCCGGGGCCGGCGTGAGGACAGCCGTGGCCGCGGTGCCGGGGGTCGGACACAAGAGCGAGGGGGGACGATGAGTCTGCGGTCCCGGATCACCGCGGCCACCGCGCACCAGGGGCCCGAGGGCGCCGCGGGGGAGGGCGGGGCCTCCGCCGACCCCACCAGCCACCTGGTGGCGAGCTACCGCACCAAGCTGCTGGAGGAGATCGACCTCGCCGAGATGTCGGCGCTGACACCGGCCGAGCGCCGGGCCCGCCTGGAGAGGGTGCTCGGCCACCTCATCAGCCGGGAGGGCCCTGTCCTGGCGACCGGCGACCGCACGCTGCTCATCCGCCGCGTGGTCGACGAGGCGCTCGGTCTCGGGGTGCTGGAGCCGCTGCTGGAGGACGGCTCCATCACCGAGATCATGGTCAACGGGCCCGACCAGATCTTCGTCGAGCGCGGCGGCCGGGTCGAGCAGGTGCCCGTCCGCTTCGCCTCCGACGAGCAGTTGATGCAGACCATCGAACGCATCGTCTCCACCGTCAACCGGCGCGTGGACGAGTCGAACCCCATGGTGGACGCCCGGCTGCCCTCCGGAGAACGGGTCAACGTCATCATCCCGCCCCTGTCGCTGACCGGCGCCACCCTCACCATCCGCAGGTTCCCGCGCGCCTACACGCTCGGCGAACTCATCGGGCTCGGCACCCTGGACGCGCACCTGCTGGCGCTGCTGTCCGGCTTCATCCGGGCCCGCCTCAACGTCATCGTCTCCGGCGGCACGGGCAGCGGCAAGACGACACTCCTCAACGCCCTCTCGGCGCTCATCCCCGAGCGGGAGCGCATCATCACCGTCGAGGACGCCGCCGAACTCCAGCTCCAGCAGGGCCACGTCATCCGGCTGGAGACGCGGCCGCCCAACGTCGAGGGCAGGGGCCAGGTCACCGTCCGCGACCTGGTCCGCAACTCGCTGCGCATGCGGCCCGACCGCATCATCGTCGGCGAGGTGCGCGGCGGCGAGACCCTGGACATGCTCCAGGCCATGTCCACGGGGCACGACGGATCGCTGGCGACCGTGCACGCCAACAGCGCCGAGGACGCGCTGATGCGGTTGCAGACCCTGGCCTCCATGTCGGAGGTCGAGGTGCCGTTCGCGGCGCTGCAGGACCAGATCAACTCCGCCGTCGACGTCATCGTCCAGCTCGCCCGCCTCGCGGACGGCACCCGCAAGGTCGTCGAGATCGCCCTGCTGGCCTCCCACGGGCGCGAGACCTTCCAGCTCGCGACGGTCTCCCGGTTCGCCGCCCGGCCCATGGGCCCGGACGGCCGGGTGCACGGCGGGTTCGCGCACCTGCCGCTGCCGCGCCGCGTCGCCGAGCGGCTCCAGCTGGCGGGCGAGCCGGTGCCCGCGGCGTTCGGCGTCGCCGGCAGCGACGATCAGCTCGCCACCCGGGAGGCCGTGTGATCCCCCCGTACGCGCACGCGGCACCGTCCGCACTCACGCACACGGCACCGCCGCCGTCTCCGGGCTCCGCGCCGTCACCGCCGGGCTCGGCGACGGCGCTGGCGCTGGACGCCGCTGCCCGGTTCGCGCTCGGGGCCGCGCTGGTCGCCTGCGCGCTGGCCGTCGCCGGTGTGGTCACCTACCTCTCCGGACGCGCACGCCGCCGGGCACTGCTCGCACGGCTGGCCGACGGCGAGCACACCGCCGGGGCACTGGCGCCGGGGCCCGGCGGCAGACGGCGCCGCTTCGCCGGGGTCGACCGCCGCGTGCGCGCCACCGGGCCAGGGCGCCGCCTCCAGGCCAAGCTGACCGCCACGGGACTCGACGTGACGCCCGGTGAGTACGTCGTCGCCATGGCCGCGCTCGTCACCGTTTTGTGGATACTGGCCTCCTGGGCGCTGGCGCCGTTCTTCGGGCCGCTGGCGGGACTGATCGGTGTCCTGGCCTCCAACGCCTTCCTCGGGCACCAGCGGCAACGCCGCACCGAACAGTTCATCAACCAACTGCCCGAACTCGCGCGCATCCTCGCCAACGCCACCTCGGCGGGGCTCGCGCTGCGCACCGCCCTCGGCATGGCCGCCGAGGAACTGGAGGCGCCGGCGGGCGACGAGCTGCGGCTGGTGACCGACCAACTCGCGGTCGGCCGCTCCATCGACGACGCGCTCGGCGAACTGGCCGAACGGCTGCCCTCCAGGGAACTCGTCGTCCTCGTCACCACGCTCGTGCTCTCCAACCGCGCGGGCGGCACCATCGTCGCCTCCCTGCGCAACCTCACCACCACACTCGAAGAGCGCAAGGAGACCAGGCGCGAGGTCCGCACCATGCTCGCCGAGGTCAACGCGACCGCCTTCACCATTCCGCTGCTGGGGCTCGGCGCGATGCTGATGATGAACTCGATGATGCCCGGCGCCCTCGCCCGCGTCACCGGCAGCCCCGTGGGGCAGATCGCCATGGTCATCGCCGTCGGCCTGTTCGGGGCCGGGTTCTGGGTGATCCGGCGGCTCGGCAGGATCGAGGTGTGAGGCCGTGATCGCACTCGGACTCGCCGTCCTCGCCGCGCTCGCGGTGTACGGCGCCTTCGCCGGCTGGCGGATGTACCGCGCCGAGACGAAGCTGCCCGCCGATCTGGCCGTCGCCCTGGAGGTCGGCGCCACCCGCACCACCAAGGGCGAGGCCGCCGTCGACCGCCTCGGAATGCGGCTGGCCCCCCTGGTGCTGCGGCTGATGGGGCCCGGGCAGGTCGCCAGGAAGCGCCGCAGAATCGACCAGGCGGGCAACCCCGGCGGACTCACCCTGGAGCGGTACGCGGCGCGCCGCGCCGTCTACGGCCTCTTCGGGCTCCTCATGGCGCTGGTCGGCCTGTCGGCAGGCAGCCTCTTGTTCACCGTGCTGGTGCTGGCGTTCGGCTGGTTCGCGGCCGACCTGGTCATCCGCCAGGCCATCAAGGACCGCCGGCGCGTCATCGAACGCACCCTGCCCGACTTCCTCGACGTCCTCGCCGTCGTCGTCTCCGCCGGACTCGGCTTCCGGCAGGCGCTGGAACGCGTCGCCGACCGCTACGCGGGGCCCTGGGCCGACGAACTGCGCATCACGCTGCGCCAGATGGACATGGGCGTCAGCCGCCGCCAGGCCTTCGACGAGCTGCGCAGACGCAACGCGAGCGACCAGGTCGACCAGTTCGTCACCGCCCTCCAGCAGGGCGAGGAACTGGGCGCCCCCATCGCCGAGACGCTCATCCAGATCGCCACCGACATGCGCCGCACCGACGCGCAGAACGCCCGCCGCAAGGCCGCGAAAACCGTTCCCAAGGCGACCATGTCCACCATCGCCTTCCTGCTCCCCGGCACCCTCATCCTCATCGTGGCGACCTTCATCCTCGGTTCGGACACGGACCTCGGCTCCGTACTGGGGGGCTGAACCATCAACGGGCCCGCTCTGCCGACGTGTTGGGCCGCGCACCCCCGCGGACGGGAGGCCCCTGGCCTCCCGCGCGGCCGGAGCCGCGTGGCAGCCGCCGCTGTGCTTCGCCGCCTTCCCGCACGTCACCGCCGCCCCGCCGATGCGGAGGCCAACGGGTTTCTCGCCACCTCTTCGCCGCCGCAACGAGATGTGGCACAGTCTGCATTCGGGCAGCGACTGTTAGCTACACCGCGCGGGGGTGAGGGAGGGGGGGCGCGCGACGTGACGTCACCGAGCCGCTGCGGCCCCCACCGGGGCCGCCACACGCGGTGGGCGAGCCGGACGGACGCGGGGGCGTGTCCCTGCGGGGACAGCGAGTCGACCACCAACGGAGGAGATCCCGATGTCGAACGCCATCCGCAGGCGTATCCGGACCCGCGTCACCCGCCTGCGCGGGCCCGCCGCGGACCGGGGCGCCAACTCGATCGAGTACGCCGGCATCGTCATCCTGGTCGCCGGCATCATCCTCGCCATCCGGGCGCTGGGGCTGGACTCGATGATCTCCGGGGCGATCGCCAACGCCGTGAGCGCCGTCCTCGGAGGCTGACGGCGCCCGGCGCTGCGGACCGTGGCCAGACGGTCATCCTGTACGGCGCCGTGATCGCGGGGCTGCTCTTCCTCGCCTTCGCCTTCTTCGCCGTCGCCCAGGCCGCGACGGTCCGGAACGGCGGCCAGACCGCAGCCGACGCCGCCGCGCTGGGAGCCGCGCGGGACGACAGGGACCTCCTCTTCGACGGTTTCGTGGACGCGCTGTCCGAGGAGGGGGAGTGGCGGGACTGGCTGGACGCCCTGACCCCGTTGCCGGGTGACGGCTGCGGCGAGGCCGCCCGCTTCGCCGACCGCAACCGCTCGGACCTGGTCACCTGCGACCCCGCGACGCGCGAGGGGGACAGCGGCTACATCGTCGGGGTGGAGACGCGCTTCGACACGGGCGACACCTTCGTTCCCGGCGCCGATCACAAGAAGGCGCACGCCACCGCCACCGCGGTCGTGAAGCCCCGCTGCACGGCCGAGACCGGGACCGGGGGCGGACCCGAGGAAGACGGGGCCGAGGGCGGGCCCGAAGACGGGGCCGCGGACGGTTCCGAAGACGGGGCCGCGGGTGGGTCCGACGACGGTTCCGACGGGGCCGAGGGCGGGGAGATCGAGCTGACCTGCGACGACGAGAACCTCACGATCGACCCCGACGACGAGGACCTCGACGTGGAACCGTCGGACCTCTTCTCGGTGGTGCTGGTCGAATGACGAGCGGACGAGGAATGAGAGCCGGGCACTTGATGAATCTTCGACGCACCACGGGCCTTCGCCGGGGCCTCACCGCGGTGGTCCTGTCGGCCGGCCTGGTGCTGGCGGCGGCGGGCTGCGGCGGGGGAGGCGACGGCGGCGACGACACCAAGGAGCCGCGCCCCTCCAGGTCGGAGGAGGACGGGGGCGGCGGTGACCGTCCTGGCGGAACGGGGAACGGCGAGCCGCTCGCCGAGGTGAGGGGCGGGGACGACATCACCCTCACCATCGCCTCGGCCCGCCGCGAGTCGGGCGGGTTCGTGACGGTGACAGGCAAGGTCACCAACGGAGGCGGGAAGGTCTGGGTCGCCCCCGGGTGGGAGGGCAAGGAGTCCGAAGTCGCCCTGCGCAACAAGCTCTCCGTCGCCGGCGCGAAGCTCGTCGACAAGAAGGGCAAGAAGCGCTATCTCGTGCTCAGGGACACCGAGGGCCGGTGCCTGTGCACGTCCTTCGGGCAGCCGATCCAGGCCGGGAAGTCGAAGACCTGGTACGCCCAGTTCCCCGCGCCGCCCGAGGGCAACGACAAGGTCGAGTTCCAGATCGCCGACATGCCTCCCGCGGGCGTGACCCTCGGTGGGGAGGGGTGAGGATGGGGCTGCGCGGGCCGCGGCTGACCAGGACGCTGGCGTGTTCGTCCGCCACGGCGGCACTCGTGCTGGGTCTGCACGCCCCACAGGCCGGGGCCGACGATCCCACCCCGCACCCGACGCCCTCCATCCCGGACATCGCCACGCAGTACCCCACCGACGACCCCACCACCATCCCCACCGGCCAGGCGCCGTCTCTTCCCGGGGAGAAGGGTCCTGGGGATCCGGGGTTCAGTGAGCCGCCGGACAGCATCGGGGAGGCCGAGGCGCCGGTGGAAGTCGACCCGAAGGCGGAGGGGCTGCGGCTGGCCGACGGGGCGAAGCTGGCGGATCCCAGGGTGCTGGACATCAAGTTCGTGACCGAGGACCTGGGCGGTGAGGAACGCCGCGAGGACAGCACGGTCAAGACGAAGTTCACCCTCCAGGCCGAGGTGCTGTTCCCCAAGGACAGTGCGAAGCTGAACAGCGGAGCGAAGGACCGGATCAAGGCGATCGCCGAGGAGATCGAGAAACAGGACAGCACCGAGGTGAACGTCTTCGGCTTCACCGACGACCTCGGCTCCTACGAACACGGCAAGAAGCTGTCCAAGAAGCGGGCCACCGCCGTACAGACGGAGTTGGCGGCCCGGTTGGGATCCGATGTCAGCTTCCACGTACGCGGCTACAGCGAGGACTACCCCGTCGCCGACAACGGGACGGAGGACGGGCGGAAGAAGAACCGCCGCGTGGAGGTCTCCTTCCCGAAGAAGGACTGAAGGACCCGCCCTTGCGGCCCGGTCCGCGCGGCCTGACGATGAACGGCACCGGCAGCGACGAAGGGACGGTGCGGCGTGGGAAGCGGCAGTGCGGCGACGGACGCCGGTCCGGCGACGGACGCCGGCCCGGCAACGGATGCTGATCCGGTGGCTGACGCCGGTGCGGTGGCGGACGCCGGTCCGGTGACCGGTCGCGCGGGAGGGCGCGCCGGGGGCGTCGGCGGAGGGAGCGCACGTGCACGCCTGCGCGCCTGGTCCGCCGGCTGGACGGCGGGCGCAGCCCACACGCTCGGCGCGGCCCTGCTGATGATCACGGAGTGCGTACGTCAGGACGTGGCGGGACTCGGCGAGAAGGTGCCCCCTGGCGCCGAACTGCCGCACTATGCCGCCGACTTCCGCCACCTTGTCGATGTCTTGGGCGGCCAGTGGTGGTTCAGGGCGGCGGAGGACGTGCGCGACGCCGTCGCTTTCGGCGAACCGCGTGCCGCGCTGTGGGCGGCCGTCTGCGCGGCGCTCGTCGTCCGCGGGAACCCGCAAGGACCGCCTCGCCTCCAGGGCCTGCTGTCCCTCGTGGGCGCCTTCTACTGCGTGGTGGCGGCCGTGGCAGGCCTCCCGTACCTGGCGCTGGCCGGTCCCGCTCTCCCGTTCGCGCTGGTCATCGGCGCGGTGGCGCTGGCGGTGGCGACCCCGGCATGGTGGCGCCGCGCGCTGGGGCGCGAGGGCAGGCGCCCGGAACCGGACGCGCGCCGGTACGAGGGTCCGAAGGGCCGGTACGAGGGCCCGACGGGTCACTCCGTGGCGTCGGCGGCGCACAGCGTCCGGCTGCCGCCGTCGACCTTCCAGGACCAGTAGCGCGGGTGCGTACCGCTGTCGCCTTCCCGGCACGGGTTGGGCCGGTCGTAGACGCCGGTGATGGTCAGCAGCCGGTCGTAACGGCTTCGTCCGCCGTTTCCCCCGTTCCCGTCCTCGCCGCTCCCGGAGTCCCCGCCCGAGGGCGGCTGGGAGGAGCAGGCCGGCGCCGACATCAGCGCGGCCCGCAACCGGCCGCGGTCGGACTCGGCCAGCAGGCACTGGTCGGTGCGGAACTGCCGGGTGACGCACAGCGTCGTCCTGCCGTGCGTCCAGGCGGCGCGCCCGTTGCCGGCGGGACAGGACGTTTCCGGGTCGCCGCCGTGGCCCGCCGTGTGGACGGCGGTCACCCGGGTGAACGCCCGGTCGTCGCCGCACTCCACCCGCGTGGCCTCGGTGGGTGCCGGACGGCTCCAGCCCGACCCGTTGCCGTGCACGGTCAGGCACTGCCCGGCCCGTATCGAACGGAAGTCCGCCGCAAGGGAGTCCGAGTCGCTGCCGGGTCCCGCCGCGGGGCCGGTCGCGCCGGGCGTGCCGCGGGGCGGGGCCGGCAGCGCGCTGCCGGGCGTGGGGCCGAGCCGGGACGGTGACGGGGCGGTGGTCGCGCTGTCGTCGGGGCGCGGCGTGGGGTACGCGGGAACGCTGCTGGCACTGGGTGAGGGGCGGGCCGCGGCGCTGTCGGCGGAGCCGGGCGGGCTGACGACCTTGGGCAGGATCAGCGTCGCGAACAGCGCTGTGGCCAGCAGGAGACGGCGCCGCCCACGGCGGGCGCCCTCCCGCACCTCGGCCGACGTGCCCGGCACTTCGGCTGACGTGTCCGGCGCTTCGTCTGACGTGCCCGACATTTCCGCTGGCGTGTCCCGCGGCGCGGGTGGCCGCTCCTCGCGCCCGCCGCCTGGGTCCGTTCCGCCGTCGTCGGGCTGCTGCTGCCCCGTGCCGCTGTCGGCCCGCCGCTGTGCACCGCTCATACGCCCATGCTTGCGGATCAACGGGTGGGTGACGAGACCCCGTTGCGAACGGGGCGGGATATCGCGCGCTAGGCGGCGCGGAGTCGGAGAGAAGAGATGGCCAAGGCGGCGGCCCTCACGCCGCCTTGACCATCTCGGCGTGGACGGCGCGCTGCCACTGGCCGCGCAGCCTGTCCAGTTCGGCGAGAGCTTCCTTCGACCAGAGGGTGCGGCCGGCGACGAAGCTCCTGATCGCGTCGTTGGCCGCCGTGACGGTGAGCTCCGAGGCAGGCACCTGGCCCGCGTCGGTCTCCCGGAACCGTCCGGGCTCTCCGGGCCCGGTGGAAGTCGATGTCATGCGGACTACAGTACGGCCCCCCACTGACAACGGCAGTTGGTTAACGAGGCGCCCGGGGCGGCCGATTGGCGCTGCGTCGCAGGTGTCGGCGCTGTCCCGCTCCGAGATGCTCCGACCGGGTGTGAGATGAATCGCTCCCGGGAACCTCCGTACGGCGGATCGGCGGGCGGATCGAGCGGCGGTTCGGCAGCCTTTTCGGCGGCCGGCAGCTTTCTCGGCGGGGCCGGCGGCTTTCTCGACGACGAATGGGGCCCGGTCCGGGGGGAGCGGGAAGGGCTCGCCCCGGGGAAGGGGGCTCCGCCGCCGTCGTAAGCTCGCCGTGTGCCGCTGGAGTGGATAGCGATCGTGGCCGCCGCCGTCTACGGTGCCGCGGCCGGTGCCGTGCTGCCGCGCGCGGCCTACCGTCTCTCCGTCGAGCCCGGACAGCCCTGGCGTGACAGCTGCCCGCAAGGACACCCGCTGGGCGGCGGGGTGCGCGCGGTGCTCGGACCCGCCGTCTGCGGCGCCTGCGTGGGGGAGGGGGCACCGCACGAGCCCTACCGGGGTGGGCGCGGGGCTCTCGCGCTGGTCGGCGCCCTGGTGTGCGCCGGACTGGCGGCGGCCGTCGGTGTGCGGCCCGAGCTCGCGGTGTGGCTCCTGTGCGCGCCCCTCGCCCTGCTGCTCGCGGCGGTCGACCTGGCGGTGATGCGCCTCCCCGACCTGCTCACCCTGCCCTTGGCCGCCGGCACCGCCGCACTGCTCGGGCTCGCGGCCCTGCTGCCGGGCGCGGGCGGCAGTTGGCGGCGGGCACTGCTGGGCGGTCTGGTGCTGGCCGGCGCGTTCTTCGCGCTGTTCGTCATCAGTCCGCGCGCGGTGGCCTTCGGCGACGTCAAGCTGGCGCTGTCGGTGGGGGTCGCCCTTGGGTGGTACGGCTGGCCGGTGCTGTTCGCGGGCGCGTTCCTCGGCTTCCTGTTGGCCGCCGGATACGGCGTCGCGCTGGTGCTGACGGGCCGCGCCCGGCGCAGCAGCGCCCTGGCCTTCGGACCCTTCATGGTGCTCGGCGCGGCGGCGGGCGTCGCACTGGGCGGGCTCGCGGTCTGAACCACCGGGCCGGAACGGCAGGGGACGGCAGAGGCGACACGGGACGGCAGAGGCGACACGGGACGGCACAGGGACGACACGGCGACGACACGGAACGGTCTACTGGCCTGTGCGACACGGTCGTTGGTGTGCGGAACATCCCGCCCGAGGGGCTAAGGTGGGAACCCCCCCCTCGGGCCGGTCCGTATCCCCCCACGGACCGGCCCGCTTTTATGCCGTCCGGTGATGTCATTCGGTGATGTCATCCGGGACGGCGGTGCCGGATCAGGAGTTGCTGCTGGCCGCCCAGATGTTGGTGCCCGGCTCGGAGACCGCCAGGTCGTCGATCTCGCGCAGCTCCTCGTCGCTGAGCGGGGCTCCGCGCAGCGCGGCCACGTTGGCCTCCAGCTGGGTCACGGAGCTGGCTCCGATCAGCGCGGAGGTCATCCGCGGATCGCGCAGGACCCAGCGGAGCGCGAGCTGCGCCAGCGACTGGCCGCGGCGCTCGGCGACGGCGTTGAGGCCACGCAGCCGCCGCACGACCTCCTCGGTCAGCAGCCCCGGGTCCAGGGACTTGCCCTGGGAGGCGCGGGATCCCTCGGGAATGCCGTCGAGGTACTTGTCGGTGAGCATGCCCTGGGCGAGCGGTGCGAAGGAGATGCAGCCCATCCCCTCGGCCTCCAGGGTGTCGAGCAGCCCGTCCTCCTCCGTCCAGCGGTTGATCATCGAGTAGGACGGCTGGTGGATCAGCGCGGGCACGCCCATCTCGCGCAGCAGCCGTGCCGCCTCGCGGGTGCGGGCGGCGCTGTAGGAGGAGACGCCCGCGTAGCGGGCCTTGCCCTGCTGGACCGCGGAGGCGAGCGCCCCCATCGTCTCCTCGAGCGGGGTGTCGGGGTCGTAGCGGTGTGAGTAGAAGATGTCGACGTGGTCGAGCCCCATGCGGCCCAGTGAGGCGTCCAGGGAGGAGAGCAGGTACTTGCGCGAGCCCCACTCTCCGTACGGGCCCGGGTGCATGAGGTAGCCCGCCTTGGTGGAGATGACCAGCTCATCGCGGTAGGGGCGGAAGTCCTGGGCGAAGATGCGGCCGAAGTTCAGCTCGGCGGAGCCGGCCGGCGGGCCGTAGTTGTTCGCCAGGTCGAAATGGGTGACACCGAGGTCGAACGCACGGCGCAGAATCGCCCGCTGGGTCGCCAGCGGGCGGTCGTCGCCGAAGTTGTGCCACAGGCCGAGCGAGATCGCCGGCAGTTTCAGCCCCGAACGGCCGGTACGGCGGTACTCCATCGCGTCGTACCTGGCGGGGTCGGCCCGGTACAGGGTGTCCGAGGGGACAGCGGTGGGTGTGGGTGCGGAAAAGGAGGATGAGGTCTGGTGCGTGTGGTGCGTCATATGCCATTTCTTATCACCGCCACCTGACCGGCTCGGTTCGTACGTAAGGGCGAACGGCAGTAAGGTGCTGGAATCCCGATTCGGCACGGAGAGGCTGGCCGTTCCCATGAAGTTGCGCGACCTGGTGTACAAGCTCTATGCGCGCCGGGTGGAGGACCGTCTCGACCACGCACAGGTGCCCAAGCACATCGGCGTCATCCTGGACGGCAACCGTAGGTGGGCGCGCGCCTCCGGGGGAACGACTGAGCAGGGGCACAAGGCCGGGGCCAGCAAGATCCAGGAACTCCTCGGGTGGTGCGACGAGACCGACGTCGAGGTCGTCACCCTGTGGCTGCTGTCCACGGACAACCTCAACCGCCCCGAGGACGAACTGCTCCCGCTCGTCGGCATCATCGAGGACACCGTGCGCGACCTGGCCGCCGACGGGCGCTGGCGCGTGCACCACGTGGGACAGCTCGACCTGCTGCCCGCCAGGACCCAGCGGGTGCTCAAGGAAGCCGAGGAGCAGGCGGGCGAGGTCGACGGGATACTGGTCAACGTGGCCGTCGGATACGGCGGGCGGCAGGAGATCACCGACGCCGTCCGCTCCCTGCTGGCCGACCGCGCCGCGCGCGGGATAAGCCTCGACGCGTGCGCCGAAGAACTCACCGTCGAGGACATCTCCGAGCACCTCTACACCCGGGGCCAGCCCGACCCGGACCTCATCATCCGCACCAGCGGCGAAACCCGGCTCTCCGGCTTCATGCTCTGGCAGAGCGCCCATTCGGAGTACTACTTCGCCGAGGTCCTGTGGCCCGGCTTCCGCAAGGTCGACTTCCTCCGGGCCCTGCGCGACTACGCCGCCCGGCACCGCAGGTACGGCGGCTGAGGCCGCCCGCGCGCCGCGCAGCAAGCGGTCCGCGCGCCGCGGCTGAGAACGGCGCCCCGTCCCAGCGGCCCCGCCGTGCCGCCCGTGCCGCCTGTGCCACCGGCCCGCACCGCCCGCCCGCGCCCACCCGGCCCAACGGTGTCCCCCCCGCCGGGACTCTTCCCCGTGGCGGCTCCTCCCCTCCCTCGCACTCCTCGCCGGGGGGTCCTGCGCGGCGCTGTGCCCTCTCCCGTCCCAGGCGTGCCCCATGTCATTGCATGCTTGACCACTCGGGAGGGAATATTCCTCACGACCGTGCCCTCGCAGGGCCACGGTCGCCGGGAGGCCCGATTGGACACCACGGACGCCCCCGGGCCGCGTGAGGCTCCAGGCCGAGCGGTCGGCACGGGTGCAGGACGCGGCGGGCCGGAGGCCGGCCCGCGTGGTGCGGGCGCTCTCCGGTCTCTTCCCCCGCGACGCCGTCGCTCCCCGACCTCATCCGAGGGGGTACGTCCCACCGTGGTGATCAGCAAGAAGCGCAGCGAGTCCGACCGGCGCACGTACGTCATCGACACCAGCGTGCTGCTGGCGGACCCGGCCGCCATGGACAGGTTCGACGAGCACGAAGTGGTGCTCCCCGTGGTAGTCGTCACCGAGTTGGAGGCCAAGCGCAACCATCCAGAGCTGGGCTACTTCGCCCGGCAGGCCCTCCGCCGGCTCGACGAGTACCGGGTCAGGTACGGCCGGCTCGACGCGCCGATCCCCCTCAGCGACCTGGGCGGAACGCTCCGGGTCGAGCTGAACCACTCCGATCCGTCGGTGCTGCCGGCTGCCTTCTTGAACACGCAGGGCAGGCTCGGAGACAACGATTCGCGCATCCTCGCGGTCGCGCGGAACCTCCAGGCGGAGGGGTACGACGTGACGGTCGTCTCGAAGGACCTGCCGTTGCGCATCAAGGCGTCCTCCGTCGGGCTGCTGGCGGAGGAGTACCGCGCGGAGTTGGCCATCACCGACTCCGGCTGGACGGGCATGGCCGAACTCACCCTTCCGGGTGAAGACGTCGACGAACTGTTCGCGCAGGAAAGCGTGGCGCTGCCGTACGACGCACCGGAGCTTCCCGTCCACACCGGGCTGGTACTCCAGTCGGAGAAGGGCAAGGCGCTCGGCAGGGTGACCGCGGACGGCCGCATCCGGCTGGTGCGCGGCGACCGTGAGGCGTTCGGCATCAAGGGCCGTAGCGCCGAGCAGCGGGTGGCACTGGATCTGCTGCTCGACCCCGAGGTGGGCATCATCTCGATGGGCGGCCGCGCGGGCACGGGCAAGAGCGCGCTGGCCCTGTGCGCCGGTCTTGAGGCGGTGCTGGAGCGCAGGCAGCACAGCAAGGTGATGGTCTTCAGGCCGCTGTACGCGGTGGGGGGCCAGGAGCTGGGCTATCTGCCGGGCACCGAGGCGGAGAAGATGAGCCCGTGGGCGCAGGCCGTCTTCGACACGCTGTCGGCGGTCACCAGCCGTGAGGTCATCGAGGAGGTGGTGGCGCGCGGCATGCTGGAGGTGCTGCCGCTCACGCACATCCGCGGCAGGTCGCTGCACGACGCGTTCGTCATCGTGGACGAGGCGCAGTCGTTGGAGCGGAACGTGCTGCTGACGGTGTTGTCCCGGATCGGTACCGACTCGCGGGTGGTGCTCACCCACGACGTGGCGCAGCGGGACAACCTGCGGGTGGGGCGGTACGACGGTGTCGTCGCCGTCGTCGAGCGGCTGAAGGGGCATCCGCTCTTCTCCCACGTCACGCTGACGCGCTCGGAGCGTTCGCCGATCGCCGCGCTGGTGACCGAGATGCTGGAGGAGGGCCGCGTCTGATCCGTCCACCGGATCGTCCGATCAACCGGACTTCCCCCGGGACGATCAACCGGACATCCGCCAGGACGATCAGACCGTCATCCGTCATCCGTCATCCGTTATCCGCCGTCCGTCAGTACGGCCGACCGGACATCCCTCGTGCCGGTCGGCCGGGCGCTTCGCCGCTGACGAGGGGTCAGTACCGGGCGCTGCGGCGCCTGCCGGCTCAGGCCCTGTGCCCAAAGGGCGAAACAGCCTAGCGGCACGGGGCCTGATTGCGCGCTGTTTTCCGAGACCTCTTCGCCCCAAACACCGTGTGAGCTTTCCCACTCAACGCCGAATTGCTTCCACGCGTCCGGTTCCGGCAAGGTGTGGGTCCTGTCAGGCCCCGCATACGGCACATCCGCACCGCCAACGGTGCGACACCGCACAGCAGTACAGAACTGAACAGCAGTCGCGCCGTATGCCGCCCGAAGAACCACGCGGGCTCTCCCCGAGGGGAGGCCCACCGGGCCCGTGTCTCCCCCGCCCATACAAGGGAGGCCAGTGCCAGGGGCACGATTGCGTCCGCGAGGTCACCCGAGCGGGCATGTTGGAAGGAAACCGTGTGACTGCTCGGATTTCGGTCCGGGGATTCGCCGTGGCGTCCGCCACCGCGGTCACCACCGTCGGCGCCGTCGTCGGGGTCGCCGCAGGCGCCGACCAGGGTCAGGCGTCCGACGCCGAGGCCACCGCAGCGCAGGCGACGCTCCTAGAGGACATACCGGCCGGGTCTCAGGCCCAGGCGCAGACCGCTTCCCTCACGCAGCAGGCCGACGCCGCGTCGGTGGCCTCGGACGCGAAGGCGAAGAAGTCGGCCGAGGAAGCCGCCCGCAAGCAGGCCGCGAAGGACGCTGCGGCCAAGAGGGAGAAGGCCGAGAAGGAGGCCGCAGAGAAGAAGGCCGCCGAGAAGGCCAAGGAGCGGGACAAGATCCAGTCCGCTTCCAGCCGCTCCTCGGAACGCTCCGACTTCCCGCAGAAGTCCTCGTACTCCACGGCCGAGGTCCAGTCGATGGCCAAGCAGATCGTCGGCGGCGGCCAGTACCAGTGCTTCTCCCAGATCGTCACGCGCGAGTCGGGCTGGAACTACCAGGCGACCAACGCCTCCTCCGGCGCCTACGGCCTCGTCCAGGCGCTGCCGGGCTCGAAGATGGCCTCGGCGGGCGCCGACTGGCGGACCAACCCGGCCACCCAGATCAAGTGGGGCCTCAACTACATGAACGACCGGTACGGAAGCCCCTGCGGTGCGTGGGACTTCTGGCAGGCCAACCACTATTACTGAGCCGACCGGCCTCGCAGCTTGCCGGACCGCGTGTCCGGACGTGATGCCCCCCGCGGCGATCCGCCAGGATCGCCCCGGGGGGCATCCGTGTGTGCGCTCCGCGACCGCCGTCGCCGGGTGCGGGCTCCGCAGGGGTCCCGGCCGACCGGCGTCCGGTGCGGAAAGCAACCACCGGCCCGGGTAACGTCGTCCCTCACACGGCGAAGCCACTGGCGAGCGGGGGCGGAGGAAGCGGAATGACGAGCAGAACGGACAGGCTCAGGGCGGCCGTGGGCCGATGGGCCGCGAAGGCCGCCGAGCGGCGCGCCGAGGTGGGGGCTGACGCCGGCTCCGACCGCGGCAGGGGTGACGGGATCGACCACCGGCTGGACAACGTCCAGGCCGGCCGTGCCCAGGCCGAGGCGGAGGCGGGCGGTGATGAGGCGGGGAGCGACTACGTGCCGCCGCCTCCCCAGTACGCGCCCGCCATAGCCGCCAAACCGGAACCGGCCGCCGCCGTGCCGTGGGGAGTGCGGGTCGCCGCCGAGGCGGGGTGGCGCCTGCTGGTGCTCGCCGGTGTCATCTGGGTGCTGATGAAGGTCGTCAGCACCATCAGCCTGGTGATCATCGCGTTCTCCGCCGGTCTGCTCATCACCGCGCTGCTACAGCCCACGGTCGCCCGGCTGCGGCGGATCGGGCTCGGGCGCGGCCTGGCCACGGCCATCACCTTCATCGGCGGGTTCGTCATCATGGGCCTGGTCGGCTGGTTCGTGGTGTGGCAGGTGATGGAGAACCTGGACACCCTCACCGACAAGGTGCAGGCGGGTATCCAGGAGCTGCGCGACTGGGCGCTCAACGGTCCGTTCCACGTCTCCGAGGACCAGATCAACGACATCGCCCAGAACCTCAGCGACTGGGTGGGTGACAACAGCAAGGAGCTGACCTCGGCGGGCATCGAGGGCGTCACCGTCATCGTCGAGTTCCTCTCGGGCGCGCTGCTGACGATGTTCGTGACGCTCTTCCTGCTCTACGACGGCCGCCGCATCTGGGAGTGGACGCTCAAGTTCGTGCCCTCGGCCGCCCGCGAGGGCGTCGCCGGCGCGGGACCCCGGGCCTGGGCGACGCTCACCGGGTACGTGCGCGGCACGGTGATCGTCGCGCTGATCGACGCCATCTTCATCGGCATCGGGCTCTACTTCCTCAACGTGCCGATGGCCGTCCCGCTCGCCGTCTTCATCTTCCTGTTCGCCTTCATCCCGATCGTCGGTGCGGTGGTCTCCGGCGCGCTGGCCGTCGTCGTCGCGCTCGTCACCAACGGTCCGGTCTCCGCCGCGCTGACGCTGGCCGTGGTGCTGGCCGTCCAGCAGATCGAGAGCCACATCCTCCAGCCCTTCATCCTGGGCAGGCTGGTGCGCGTCCACCCGCTCGCCGTCGTCCTCGGCGTGACGGGCGGCAGCCTCATCGCGGGCATCCCCGGCGCGGTCGTGGCCGTGCCGCTGGTCGCCGTCAGCAACACGGTCGTCGGCTACCTGAAGGGGTACGCGCAGGAGCAGACGCTCCGCCGGCTGAGGGAGACCACGGAGCAGCCGGCCGCGGCCGGCGCCCGCGACGACGAGGGTCCTGCCCCCGGCCCCGGTCAGAAGCGGCTGCCGGGGGACGGCGGCGCCTAGCAGCGCGGCGGGCGGGGCCCCTCAGGCCGTCAGGCTGAGGAGGGGCCCCGCCCGCCGTCAGTAGGGGGCCTCCCGCCCGTCCATGAACCGGCGCAGCCGCTCGGTGTCCGTGTCCGTCCACCCCTCGGAGGGCGCGACGGCGGCCCAGGCCTCCACCGAGCCGTTGCCGTACCGGTGGCCGTGCGGTGCGCCGACGCCGTACGAGACGGCCATGTCCACCGTCGTCTGCCAGAAGGTGACCAGCGGGAACCAGTTGACCTCGTCGGTGATGTCGGGACCGAGGGGCTCGCGCAGCCAGCGCGGCGGGTTCAGCGCGAGGCCCGGTGACCACCACACGATCGCGTCCGAGGCGTTCTGCAGGTAGACGACGCGCGGCTGCTCCCAGGAGGAGGCGGGACCGGGGCGCGCGAGGTCCTCCTCGGGCCACTGCGCGAACCGGAAGTGGCGCCCGTCCTCGTACTCGGGCCGCCAGATGGGGCTGCCCGGGTCCCGGTGCGCGGTCAGTTCCCTGCGGAGCGGGGAGAAGTTGGGCGATCCCGCCAGCACCGCGCCGTCGACCTTGGAGAGCATGTCGTCGGGGCCGTCGAACGCGGCCTCGATGCCGTAGGCGCCCAGGGACTCGCCGAAGACGACGAGTTCGGGACGCCGGTCGGCGGGCTGTTGACGCAGGCGCGCGCGCACCGCGTCGACCAGGGCGCGGGTGGCGCGCCCGGCCTCCTCCTTGTCGACGAGGAAGGACGCCCAGCTGGGCAGGTAGGAGTACTGCACGGCCACGATGGCGGTGTCGCCGCCGTGGATGTACTCCAGCGGTTCGGCGTCCGTCGAGTTGACCCAGCCGCGGCCTGTCGTGCCGGCGATGGCGAGCACGCTCCGGTCGAACGCGCCGGTGCGTTCCAGCTCGCGCACCGCCAGCCGGGCGCGTGCGGTGAAGGTGGACGCCGACTCCTGGCCGACGTAGACGCGGATCGGCTGGATCGCCCACCTGCCGGTGACGGAGGTGATCTGCCGCGAGGTCAGGGAGGAGCCCGTGAAGTTGCGGCCCTCGTAGCCCAGCTCGTCCCAGTCGACGAGGGAGGCGGCGCTTCCCGAGACCAGCGGCGTGCGGGGCCGGGTGATGCCGTCCTTGGTGCTCTTGTCGGTGTTCTGCGCCAGATACGCGGCGACGTCGATGACGCCCCGGTCGAAGACGACGTCCCTGGTGCCGAAGACCACGACCATCGCGCTGACCAGGAGGCTCACCCCGATGGCCACCGGGCGCGGCACGAACCGTCCCAGCAGCCTGATCAGTACGCGGGTGCCGAGCCGCACGGTGCGGCCCAGCGCCACCAGCGCGCCGCAGATCGCCAGGGCCACCGCGGCGATCATCAGGGAATGCCAGGTGAGGGTCTCGGGCATCTCCTGGAGCCTGCGCAGCTCCCGCTGCGCGTCGGCGCTCCAGGACAGCGCGGCGATGGTCGCCACGGTGCTGAGCGCGTAGTACGTCAGCCAGGCGCGGGCTCTCAGGCGCGGACGGGGCCGCCGGTTCCCGCGCCCCCGCGAGCGCAGGCGGCGCCACAGGGGGCGCACGGTCAGCCGCACCAGCCACTCCGCGAGCGCGCCGATGCCGTATCCGATGGCGGCCGTTATTCCGCCGATCACCCCTTGCAGCAGCCAGGGCCTGGGCACGAGCGAGGGCGTCAGCGAGAGCCAGAAGAAGAGGGTGGCCCAGCAGATCGCCGGCAGCCCGGGCCAGCGCCGTACGACGAAGGAGGGGTCGGGCGGATCCCAGTAGGGGCGCCGGAGCAGCGCCCGGGCCAGCGCGCGGATCCTGCGCAGGCGCCGCCTGGCGCGCGGGGGCAGGGGGCGGCGCGGCGGGGGTATGCGACGGGGCGGTGCGAGCTGTCTGTCCGCGACCTGCCCCATCGTCCTCTTTCCCGTCTTTTCCGTCTTTCCCGTCCGGTGCGCTCACCGCAGTGCACAGCGCCGACCGTCCAGTATCGGCCGTCCCCGTCAGCGGACGCAGCGGGGGTCGAAGGGGTTGCTCAGCCGGTCGCAGGCCCGCGGGCGGCCTGCGCTTCCGCCAGGGTGCCGGGCCTGGCCGTGCCGCGTACCGGCGCGCACTGGCGGGGAGCGGATCCAGGCGCTAAAGTGATAGCACATTGATAGGGCGTGCCGTGGCGACCGTACGCGCGCCGGAGACCGGAGAGACCGGGGGAGAGCGATGACCACCGACCAGCCGACCGACGCACCCGAGATGCCCGCACCCGAAGTGCGCGAGACGAGCGCCCACAACATCCCGGGCGGGCTCGCCCTGCTCCTGGGACTGATCGGCTTCCTGATCGGCGTCGGTGCCACCGTCCTGGGCGGCGGAATGGCCTCGGACGGCCAGGGGGCCGCGGGCACCACGCTGCTCGTCGTCGGCATCCTGGTGGTGATCGGTTCCGTGTTCGGGATGGCGGGGCTGAACATGGTGGCGCCGGGCGAGGCCCGCGTCGTCCAGCTCTTCGGCCGCTACACCGGCACGATCCGCGCGGACGGTCTGCGCTGGGTCAACCCGCTCACCAGCCGCACCAAGATCTCCACCCGGGTGCGCAACCACGAGACGGCGGTCCTGAAGGTCAACGACGCCTACGGCAACCCGATCGAGCTCGCCGCGGTCGTCGTCTGGCAGGTGCGCGACACCGCGCAGGCCACCTTCTCGGTGGACGACTACGTCGAGTTCGTCTCCACGCAGACCGAGGCGGCGGTCCGCCACATCGCCATCGAGTACCCGTACGACGCACACGACGAGGCCGGGCTCTCGCTGCGCGGCAACGCCGAGGAGATCACCGAGAAGCTGGCCGCCGAACTGACCGCGCGCGTCCGCGCGGCCGGCGTGACCATCGTCGAGTCCCGCTTCACCCACCTCGCCTACGCGCCCGAGATCGCCTCGGCCATGCTCCAGCGGCAGCAGGCGGGCGCCGTCGTCGCCGCCCGGCAGAAGATCGTGGAAGGCGCCTGCGGCATGGTCGAGGACGCGCTGGCCAGGATCACGGCCCAGGACTTCGTGGAGCTGGACGAGGAGCGCAAGGCGAGCATGGTCAGCAACCTGCTGGTCGTGCTGTGCGGCGACCGCTCCCCGCAGCCCGTGATGAACACCGGGTCTCTCTACCAGTGACGGACGACGGCGAGGACACCGCCTCCGGCGGGAGCGCCGCGTCGAGCGGCCCCGCCGCCTCGGACGAGGGGGCCGAGGCGGCGGGGCCCGAGGGCCCGCAGCCCGCGAAGGGGAGGCCGCGGCAGCGCAAACAGGTGCTGCTGCGGCTCGACCCCACGATGCACGACGCACTCGCCCGCTGGGCCGCCGACGAACTGCGCTCCACCAACGCGCAGATCGACTACCTCCTGCGCCGGGCCCTCAAGGAGGCCGGCCGGCTGCCCAGCCAGGCCAGGCCGCACCCCCGCAGGGGCCGGCCGCCCCGCGAGGACTGAGCACCCGAATCCACGAAGCCGTACCGCGCCGGCGCGGTACGGCTCACGGAGGTGCGGAGCGGTCGCTCACGGCAGTGCGGAGCGGCCACTCACGGGAGTTGCGCGGGGTAGTCGGTTCACGGCAGTGCGGGGCGTACGGGAAGCGTCGCCAGCGCGGCGCGCAGGGCGTCCCCGAACGCGTGGAACTCCTCCTCCCGCGCCGCGCCCTCCCGTGTCGCCAGCGCGATGCGCCGCGAGGGCGCCGGATCGGCGAAACGGGCCGTCTGCAACGAGGCGTTGCGCCCGGTCTCCACGCGGACGGCGGTGTGCGGCAGCAGCGTGACGCCCATGCCCCCGGCCACCAGCTGCACCAGGGTGGAGAGCCCGGCCGCGCTGGTGGTCACCCCGGTCGACTCGGTGCGGCCCGCCTCGCGGCAGATGTCGAGTGCCTGATCGCGCAGGCAGTGCCCCTCGTCGAGCAGCAGCAGATCCAGCTCGCGCAGCATCGAGCGCGGCAGATCGCTGCGCCCGGCCGCCGGGTGGTCCCGCGGGGTGACAAGCACGAAGTCCTCGTCGAACAGGGGTATCTCCCGCACCCACGGCGCCGCGAGCGGCACCGCGCACAGCAGCAGGTCGAGCCGGCCCTGCCCGAGCCCCTCCAGCAGCGAGTCGGTCTGCTCCTCGTGGACCTGGAGATCCAGGTCGGGGTAGCGCTTGTGGACGAGGCCGAGCACGGTCGGCAGCAGGTACGGGGCGACCGTGGGGATCACTCCCAGGCGCAGCACGCCGGTGAAGGGAGCCTGCGCCGCCTCCGCCTCCTCCATGAGCTGGCCCATGGCGTGCAGCACGGCGCGTGCGCGCAGGGCCATCCGCTCACCGGCGGGGGAGAGCAGCACCTTTCGGGTGGTCCTTTCCAGCAGTTGCACCCCCAGCGTCTCCTCCAGCGCGGCGACAGCGCCCGAGAGCGCGGGCTGGCTCATGCCGATGGCCGCCGCGGCCTCCCGGAAGTGCAGGTGCTCGGCCACGGCGACGAAAGCCCGCAGCTGGGAGACGCTGGGCTGCCGGTGGCGGACGGTGCGCGACGGCTGCGCGGACGGGGAAGCGGGGGCCGGGTGCACGGGCTGCGCGGGCACGGACTGCGCGGTCGATGCGGTCACTGATAAGTCACTCCAATCAACCACACCAACTGTAGCTATTTCCGCGATCAATGCCGCATGTGGTTAGGTGGTTTCGACCAACCTCCAGGAATGCGCACAAACTGGGCATCCTGGCCGCAAGTGCAAGGAGTGTGTACGTGCTCACCGTCGGTGACAAGTTCCCCGAGTTCGAACTGACTGCCTGCGTCTCCCTGGAGAAGGGCAGCGAGTTCGAGACGATCCACCACAAGACCTACGAGGGCAAGTGGAAAATCGTCTTCGCGTGGCCCAAGGACTTCACCTTCGTCTGCCCGACGGAGATTTCCGCCTTCGGCAAGCTGAACGACGAGTTCGCCGACCGCGACGCCCAGATCCTCGGCTTCTCCGGTGACTCGGAGTTCGTGCACCACGCCTGGCGCAAGGACCACCCGGACCTGACCGACCTGCCCTTCCCGATGATGGCCGACTCCAAGCACGAGCTGATGCGCGCGCTCGGCATCGAGGGCGAGGACGGCTTCGCGCAGCGCGCCGTCTTCATCGTGGACCAGAACAACGAGATCCAGTTCACGATGGTGACCGCGGGCTCGGTCGGCCGTAACCCCAAGGAGGTCCTGCGGGTCCTCGACGCGCTGCAGACCGACGAGCTGTGCCCCTGCAACTGGACCCAGGGCGAGGAGACCCTCGACCCGGTCAAGCTGCTGGCGGGTGAGTGACCGACCATGGCTCTCGATGACCTGAAGCAGGCCCTTCCGGACTACGCGAAGGACCTCAAGCTCAACCTCGGCTCCGTCATAGGCAACTCCGAGCTGCCCAAGCAGCAGCTCTGGGGCACCGTGCTGGCCTGCGCCATCGCATCCCGCTCCGGCATCGTGCTGCGCGCCCTGGAGCCGGAGGCCAAGGAGAACCTGAGCGCGGAGGCCTACACCGCCGCGAAGTCGGCCGCCGCCGTCATGGCGATGAACAACGTCTTCTACCGCACCCGGCACCTGCTGTCGGACCCGGAGTACGGCACGCTCCGCGCCGGGCTGCGGATGAACGTCATCGGCAACCCCGGTGTCGAGAAGACCGACTTCGAGCTGTGGTCGCTCGCCGTCTCCGCGATCAACGGCTGCGGTCAGTGCCTCGACTCGCACGAGCAGGTGCTGCGCAAGGCCGGAGTGGACCGCGAGACGATCCAGGAGGCCTTCAAGATCGCCGCCGTCGTGCAGGCGGTCGGCGTCACCCTGGACGCCGAGGCGGACCTCAGCGCCTGACGGAACCCCGCGCATCGCGCTGTGCTCGGGCAGTCCACGTGGACTGCCCGAGCACAGCGCATGGTGGTGGAAGCGTCACGGTTCCGGTGCTGCCTCAGGCGCGGGCTCCGGGCAGGGGAGTTCGAACCAGACGACCTTGCCCGTGGACAGGCGGGTGGCACCCCAGCGCCGCGCCAGCCGGTTGACCAGGTAGAGACCGCGCCCGCCCTCGTCGGTGGCGCGCGCCTGACGGAGCCGCGGCAACTGCGGCACGTCGTCGCCGACCTCGCAGCGCAGCGTGTCCGTCCGCAGCAGCCGCAGCGTGATGGGACGCTCGGCGTACCGCACCGCGTTCGTGACGATCTCGCTGACCAGCAGCTCGACGGCGTCGGACAGCTCCTCCAGGCCCCAGCGGGCGAGCGCGCGGCGGGCGAGCCGCCTGGCCTGCCGCGCCGTCTGGGCGCGCGGGTCGAGGAACCAGTACGCCACGTCGCTGGGCGCGATCCCGTCGAACCTGGCGGCCAGCAGCGCGATGTCGTCGTCCCGGTCGCCGGGCCCGACGATGTCCAGCACCTCGTCGCACAGCGGCTCCAGCGGGGCGGCCGCGCCGGGCCGGGTCAGCCGCGCGGTGGCGGCCAGCTTCTCGCGCAGGTGCTCGATGCCGGTCCACACGTCGCGCTGCCGCGACTCGACGAGCCCGTCGGTGTAGAGCAGCAGCGTCGCGCCCGCGGGGGCGTCCAGTTCGACGGCCTCGAAGTCGACGCCGCCCACGCCGATCGGCGCCCCGGCCGGTATCCGCAGCACCTCGGCGCGCCCGCCCCGGTGCAGCATGACCGGCGGCGGATGGCCCGCGTTCGCGACGACGATGCGGTGCGCCACCGGGTCGTAGACGGCGTACAGGCAGGTGGCCATGCGGTCGCTGCCCAGCCGCTGCGCCTGCTCGTCCAGGTGGTGCAGCACCTCCTGCGGCGGCAGGTCCAGCCCCGCCAGGGTCTGCGCGGTGGTGCGCAGCTGACCCATGATCGCGGCGGAGGTCATCGAGTGGCCCATCACGTCGCCGACGACCAGTGCCACGCGGGAGCCCGGCAGCGGAATGGCGTCGTACCAGTCGCCGCCGACCCGCGCGGTCTCGGCCGCCGGAAGGTAGCGGCTGGCCAACTGCACCCCGGTGGGCTGCGGCAACTCGTCGGGGAGCATCGTGCGCTGAAGCTCGTCGGCGATGTAGGCCTCGCGCCCGTAGAGGACCGCCTTGTCGACGCCGAGGGCCGTGTGCGTGGCCAACTGCGCCGCGATCAGCAGGTCGTCCGGTTCGAACGCGGGACGGTCGGGGCGGCGGAGGAAGACCGCGGCCCCGATGACTCTGCGGCGGCCGCGCAGCGGAGCCAGGATGGCGCGGTTGCCCGCGGGCACGTCGCGGTCGGGGCCCAGGAGTTCGGGCAGCGCGGCGCTGGCCGCGGGGGAGTCGGCGAAGACGGGGCGTACGCCGCGCAGCACCTCGGCCAGCGGCCCGCCCGGGCGGACCTCGGCCAGTTGCGCCGCGGTCGTGCCGGCCACACCGGCCGCCATGCCGGAGACCATGCCGAAGGCGAGGCCCGCGCCGCCGCCCGCCTGCTGCCCGGCGTGCTCGGCGGCCTCACCCGCGGGGCTCGGCCCGGGGGCGACCGACTGGGCGGCTTGCAGCGCCTGCGCGGTCAGCGGGTCGTCGGGGATGCGGTCGCTGCGCCGCAGCCGCAGGACGAAGGGGCCCGTGGGGCGCTCGTCGCCCACCGGGAGCGGATCGCGCAGGTAGACGAGGATGGCGTCCGAGTACGCGGGCACGCTGGCGCGGCACAGCCCCAGTACCGTCTCGTCCAGGTCGACGCCGCGCGCGATGCGCCGCGTCGCCGCGCCGACGAACCGCAGCCGGTCCCCGCCCCGGCGCTCCCGCTCGGAGCGCTCACTGCCGTCCGGGGCGTCGCCAGGCGCCGGGGCCGGGGCGGTGCCTGCCCTGGCGCCGGCCGCGGGTCCCGCCCCGGCCGCGGGCTGCGGGGCGTGCGGCCGGTCATGCGGCCCCGGCTGCTGCTGGGGTGGCGAGGGGTGCGGCTGGGGCGGCGAGGGGTGCGGCTGGGGTTGCGCGGGGACGGCGTCGCGGCCGCGTGGTGCCGCCGCCTCGTCACCGGGACCCGGGCTGCTGGTGGCGCTGGTGGCGCGGGCGTCACCCGTGCCGCCGCCCGTGGGCTCGTCGGCGGCGTCCCGGCTCGGCGAGCCGGGCGGCTCGGGCGGCGTCGACTCGGCGGTGCTGCTCGCCGCAGGCTTCTCGTGCTCCGTCACGCGTTCGGTTTCCATCCATCCGGGGCTGCGCGTCGGCGCACGCCCAGCGCCAGGTGCCCGCGGTTGTGCGGGCTCGCGGTCTATGGGCGTCGTCGGCAGTGCAGGAAGAGCTGAATCTCGGGTGGTACGTCCGTGCTCGCAGGAGCGTACGCGCGTGCGTCCTCCTCCACGATGTCGAATCCCGCGTCCTGGACCACCCCGCGCAATTCGTCCCGCAGGTAGCCGGATACCCGGATCGCATTGCCCAGGAACGGAATGGCGAAATCGGTCACGTCCGCTTCCACCATTCCCAGGACCAGCGGCCCCTCGTCGCGCAGCTGTCCGTGCAGGGCCCGCAGCGCGAAAGGGATCTCCGCGCGGGGCAGCATCAGCAGCGAGAAGAAGGCGGCCACACCGTCGAACGGGCCCAGACCGGCCGACTCCAGGTCGGCGACGTCCAGTTTGCGGCACTCGCTCTCCGGCACGTTGTCGCGGCACAGCTTCAGCATCGACGACGACAGGTCGAGACCGACGACCTTGTGCCCCGCGTCGGCCAGCTGACGCGCGGTCGGCAACCCCGTGCCGCAGCCCACGTCGAGAACCCTGGAGCCGGGCGCCAGCTGCTGCGACAGCCACGCCGTGCCGGCGATCTGGCCCTCCTTGTGCGGAAACGCCTCGTCGTACCGGTCCCCAATGGCGTCGAAGGCCTCGGACTGACCCGTTCTGTCGATACTCGCGCGGTCAAAACCGTCATATGCCCCGGCACCTGACCCGGCTGTCCCGCTAGCCCCAAGACCCGCAGAGCTGCTCACGGCTGGGCTCCTTCCTGGCTGCCGGTCAAATCCCCGGGGAAGGCGGGAAGTTGTGCGGCGCATTTCGTACGGAGGTTGATCCTACGTTTGCAGTATGGGGGCGTATCAAGGGGCACCGTCAGCCCGGTGCGGGCACACGCCGGACGGCGGCCTGTCCCAGTCCTCGGGCAACGCGGGAACCGGCCATGCCGGGTCAGGACGCCAGCCCTCCCAACCGTCCGCGAACGGGGAGCCCCAGGTCTGCACCGCCTCGACGGCCCGCCGCCCCGCGTCGCGCACCCGCCCGGCCTGCGCGGCCGGCATCAGCCCCGCCCGCTGGGCCTCGGCGAACTCGTCCTCGTCCCGCCACTCCCAGCTCCCGTCCGGCCACACCTCCAGGTCCAGGAAGTGGTCCTCGGAGTCGACACCGCCCGGCCAGCGCAGCCGCGGCTCCTCCAGGTTCACGTAGAAGTTCTTGAACCGCCAGCCACGCTCCCAGAACAGCCACACCGACCACGGCTCGGCAGGCCGCGCCAGCTTGAGCACACCCATGCCGAACCAGGGGGTGAAAGCGGCCCTGCGCGGCTTGGTGTACCGGGTGGCCAGCGGTTCGCGGTGCAACGGGGTACCGTCCGCCAGCTCGGGGCGTACGCACAGCGTGCCCGGAGCCATCCACACCGCCAGCAGCTCGGCGGTGTCCTGCACGACGGTGACGGGGCGGCAGATGTGGAAGTGTGCGGCGCCGTTGGCGCGGTAGCGCCACAGGATGGGGGTCCCCGTGGGCCAGCGCTGCGTCGTCGCCGCCTGTTCCGCTGTCATGACGAGATCTTAGGTGCCCGCCGCACCGACCCGCCGTGAGCTGCGCCGCCGCCCCGCCACACGTGCCGCGGGCCGGGGCCCCTACGCCCCGCGGCACGTGTGGCGGGGCGCCCCGTCCGGGCCGTGTCGCCGTCAGGGATGCGTCATCCGCAGCACGTCCAGCGCCTCGTCCAGCTGCTCCTGCGTCAGCTCGCCCCGCTCGACGTACCCGCTGCGCAGCACGGCCTCACGGATGGTCAGCTCCTCGGCCAGCGCCTTCTTCGCGACCGCCGCCGCTTTCTCGTACCCGATGTACTTGTTCAGCGGCGTGACGACGGAGGGCGACGACTGAGCGTACGTGCGCGCCCGCTCCGCGTTCGCCGTGATCCCGTCGACCGTGCGATCGGCCAGCAGCCGCGAGGCGTTCGCCAGCAACCGCACCGACTCCAGCAGGTTCTTGGCGATGACGGGCAGCATCACGTTCAGCTCGAAGTTGCCCGCTGCACCCGCCGCGGCGACCGTCGCGTCGTTCCCGGTGACCTGCGCCGCGACCATCAGCACCGCCTCCGGGATCACCGGATTGACCTTCCCCGGCATGATCGAGGAACCCGGCTGGAGGTCGGGCAACGCGATCTCCGCCAGCCCCGTCCGGGGCCCGGAGGCCATCCAGCGCAGGTCGTTGCAGATCTTCGTGAGCCCCACCGCGACCGTACGCAGCTGTCCCGAGGTCTCCACCAGGGCGTCCCGCGCGCCCTGCGCCTCGAAGTGGTCCCGCGCCTCCGTCAGCGGCAGCCCCGTGCCGCGCGCGACCTCCTCGATGACGGCGGCCGCGAAACCGGGCGGGGTGTTGATGCCCGTACCCACCGCCGTACCGCCCAGGGGCAATTCCGCCAGCCTGGGCAGGGCGGCGCGCAGCCGCTCCACGCCGTACCGCATCTGCGCCGCGTAGCCCCCGAACTCCTGGCCGAGCGTGACGGGCGTCGCGTCCATCAGGTGCGTCCGCCCCGACTTCACGACCTGCGCGAACTCGCCCGCCTTCGCCTCCAGCGAGCCGGCCAGGTGCTCCAGCGCCGGAACCAGGTCCGCCGTCACCGCGGCCGTGGCGGCGATGTGCAGCGAGGAGGGGAACACGTCGTTGGACGACTGGCTGGCGTTGACGTGGTCGTTCGGGTGGACGGTCACCGGATCGCCGGAGGCGCCGCCTGCGCCGCCCAGGCGTTCGGTGGCCAGCGTCGCCAGCACCTCGTTCATGTTCATGTTCGAGGAGGTGCCCGAGCCGGTCTGGAAGACGTCGACCGGGAAGTGCTCGTCCCAGTCCCCCCGCGCGACCTCCTCAGCGGCCGCACGGACGGCCTCGGCCCGCTCCTCGTCCAGCACCCCGAGCCGCGCGTTCACCACGGCCGCCGCCGCCTTGATCCGGGCCAGCGCCTCGATGTGCGCACGCTCCAGCCGCTGCCCGCTGACGGGAAAGTTCTCCACGGCCCGCTGCGTCTGCGCCCGCCACTTGGCGTGCGCCGGAACCCGCACCTCACCCATCGAGTCGTGTTCGGTCCGGTACTCCGCGCTGTCGGTCATTCGTGCACCTCCCTCACGCACAGCGTTCCGCACGGGTCCCCGCATTCCCGGCACGCCATGCGGGGTCAGCCCCCCGCGGCCCCCTCGCCCCCCGCCGCCTCGAACACCTCTTCGGCGCATCCGGCCGTCACGGCACGGACGAACCAGCGGTTCAACAGCTCGCTGTCCGTACACGAGACGATGCGCTCGCGCTGGGTTTCGGTGAGAGGGATGTGCCGGGTGTCGAGGACCTGCAGCAGTTTCTCGACGTGCGTCTGCACCCGGCCCTGGTCGCGGAAACCCTCGGCGAGCCAGCTGCGGGATTCGAAGAGTCCGGTTCCCATGAGTGTCCTCCACAGAGTGTGCGGTTCGGCCTCCCGCTGTCACCGCGCACACGGCCGCGCCTGCACACGGCAGCCATACGCCCGTACGGGTGGCATCCACCCATATGAGTACCGGAGCCCTCAGCGTCCTCATAACGTCACGGCCATGGTCAACTCGCCGTACGAGGCGCACCATCGCGGGGGCGGACCCGGGGTGTCGGGCCGCCCCCTGGGGCAGGAGCCTGGCTCAGGAGCCCTGGCGTACCGGGATCGAGGTGACGAAGGGCTGTTCGGGGGCCGGGTCGGCGAAGAAGTCGTTGCCCTTGTCGTCCACGACGATGAACGCGGGGAAGTCCTCGACCTCGATCCGCCAGACGGCCTCCATGCCCAGCTCCTCGTACTCCAGGACCTCGACCTTCTTGATGCAGTCCTGGGCGAGCCGGGCCGCGGGGCCGCCGATGGAGCCGAGGTAGAAGCCGCCGTGCGACGCGCACGCGTCGGTGACCTGCTTGCTGCGGTTGCCCTTGGCGAGCATCACCTTCGAGCCGCCCGCCGCCTGGAACTGCTCGACGTAGGCGTCCATGCGTCCGGCCGTGGTCGGTCCGAAGGACCCGGAGGCGTAGCCCTCGGGGGTCTTGGCGGGACCCGCGTAGTAGACGGGGTGGTCCTTGAGGTACTGCGGGATCTCCTCGCCCGCGTCCAGCCGCTCCTTGATCTTCGCGTGCGCGATGTCGCGGGCGACGACGAGCGTGCCCGTCAGCGACAGCCGGGTCTTGACCGGGTGCTTGGTCAGCTCGGCGAGGATCTCGTCCATGGGGCGCATCAGGTCGATCCGCACCGCGTCCAGGTCGGGGCCCGCGCCCTCGGTCAGCTGGGCCGCGGTGGTGTCCGGCAGGAAGCGCGCCGGGTCGGTCTCCAGCTGCTCCAGGAAGACGCCCTCGGCGGTGATCTTCGCCTTGGCCTGCCGGTCGGCCGAGCAGGAGACGGCGATGGCGACGGGGCAGGAGGCGCCGTGCCGCGGCAGCCGCACCACGCGCACGTCGTGGCAGAAGTACTTGCCGCCGAACTGGGCGCCGATGCCGATCTTCTGCGTCAGCTCGAAGACCTTGTCCTCCAGCTCGGTGTCCCGGAAGCCGTGCCCCGAGGGGGAACCCTCGGTGGGCAGCTCGTCCAGGTAGTGCGCGGAGGCGTACTTGGCGGTCTTGAGCGCGTACTCGGCGCTGGTGCCGCCGACGACGATCGCCAGGTGGTACGGCGGGCAGGCCGCGGTGCCCAGCGACCGGATCTTCTCCTCCAGGAACCGCATCATGGAGGCCTCGTTCAGCACCGCCTTCGTCTCCTGGTAGAGGAAGGACTTGTTGGCGCTGCCGCCGCCCTTGGCCATGAACAGGAACTTGTAGGCGTCACCGTCGGTCGCGTACAGCTCGATCTGCGCGGGCAGGTTGGTGCCGGTGTTCTTCTCGTCCCACATGGTCAGCGGCGCCATCTGGGAGTAGCGCAGGTTGAGCTGGGTGTAGGCGTCGTGGATGCCGCGCGAGAGCGCCTCCTCGTCGCCGCCCGCCGTCAGCACCTGCTGGCCGCGCTTGCCCATCACGATGGCGGTGCCGGTGTCCTGGCACATGGGCAGCACGCCGGCCGCCGCGATGTTGGCGTTCTTGAGCAGGTCGAGGGCGACGAAGCGGTCGTTGGCGCTGGCCTCGGGGTCGTCGAGGATGCGGCGCAGCTGCGCGAGGTGTTCGGGTCGCAGGTAGTGCTGGATGTCGTGGACGGCCTCGGCCGCCAGCTTGCGCAGCGCCTCAGGATCCACCGTGAGGAAGGTGCGCCCGTCCGCCTCGAAGGTGCTGACGCCCTCGCTGGTGACCAGGCGGTAGGGCGTGGGGTCCGCACCGGTGGGGAGCAGGTCCGTGTAGGAGAACTCCGGGCTGGCCGGTTGGGAGCTGGCAGACATACTGGGGACTCTTCCTCTCACACTCACGGCCTCCCGCGTGATCGTCGCGGAAGAAGGCCACGGCTCTCGGCGATGGGAGCGCGTCTCACAGCGTAGAACCCGGACGCAAGGAGGCCGTCCGGGGGTAGTCGCGATCTATCGCGTTTGGGTACGCTGCCTGTGTGACTGAAGACTCCTCGCGTCCCTCGCTCGAAAAGCAGCCGGCCTCGCTCGAGAAGCAGCCGGCTGACGGACGCCCGCAGGCCTCCGCCGCTCCGGTCCACGCGCCCGCGGTACGGGACGCCGACGTGCGCGCCTCGGACGCGGACCGCGACCGCGTCGCCGACATCCTCCGCGAGGCCCTCGCCGAGGGCCGGCTGGACGCGCAGGAGCACGGCGAGCGGATCGAGTCCGTCTACGCGGCCAAGACGATGGGTGAACTGGAGCCGCTGGTCGGCGACCTGCCCGCGGGCCGCGGGGCTGCCGCGGGCGCGGCGCACGGAGCCGGCCAGGGCGCCCAGGGCGGGCAGCGCTCGCACGCCTCGGCGTTCGCCAACTACGCGGCTTCGCACACCAGCGCGCCGGGCGCCCACGGGTGGGGACCCAAGGAGAACCTCGTCGCGATCTTCAGCGGCTCCGGGCGCAAGGGGCGCTGGCGGGTCCCCCGCAAGATCAACGCGTTCGCTCTCTTCGGCGGCATCGAGATCGATCTGACCGAGGCGCTGTTCGAGCACCCGCACGTGCAGATCAACGCCACTGCGATCTTCGGTGGAATCGAGATCCGCGTCCCGGAGAACGTCACGCTCCAGCAGAAGGGCGCCGGCGTCTTCGGCGGCTTCGACGTCCATGTCACCGACTCCCCGGATCCGGGAGCCCCCACGGTCCTGGTCGAGGGTGTCGCGATTTTCGGGGGTGTGGAGGCCAAGCCGAAGCGCGGTTCGGCCATCCAGAACCTGCTGGACCGGTTCCGCAAGGAACCGTGACAGCCCCCGGCGTGCGCTGCGGACGGCGCGCGCCGGGGAGCGTGCGCCAGGGCGCGCGTGGGGGGCCACGCAATGCATACCGGCACGTACAGCGGGTAGGGCTCGGGCATCGTCTTTCGTACGGTCTGACTGCGGACCGGCTCCGATGAGCCGGTGGGGGACCCGTGGACTGCCGTGCGCTGCAAGACGGGTGAAGGAGACCGCACCTCCGTCGTCGCGTCAGGAGCAGACCGTGCTGCACACGCCGCATCAGTCCCTGCAGGCCGCCGCCGCCACCGTCCCCGTCCAGCGAACGCCTGAGCGAGATGACCAGGCAGGCCCCTGGCACGGCGACGCCGTCTGCCGCCGGGACGAGGCAGGGCTCTTCTTCGCTCCGTCCAAGGAACCCACGGCCGCCAGGCTCTCCAGGGAACAGGCCGCCAAGCGGGTCTGCGCCCGCTGCCCCGTCCTGGTCGAGTGCCGCGAGCACGCACTGGTGATGCCTGAGCCGTACGGCGTATGGGGCGGTCTGACGGCCGCTGAGCGGCGCGTCGTCCTCTCGCGCCGCCGCCGCGCCAAGACCGCCGCGGCGGCCGAGACCCCTGCCGAGGTGTCCCGCATCGCGTAACCCGCGCCCGCTCCCGCCCCTGCTCGGACCGAGACACCTCCGCCCGCGGAGCCGCCCGCCTGGCGGGCGACCCTGACCGCTGCGACGGGGGCGCCGGCCGCGCGGATGAAAGCCCGTCCTCAGCTCCGCCCCTGCTCCGCCCCTGCTCCGCCGCGACGGTGGCCGACCACGGCGGTGGCCGGCCGCGGCGGTGCGGGTCCGGCGGCCAGGGACGGCCTGCCGCTCCGGGTGTTGTTCCGGCACGCGAGGCTGATTGCGGCGGCCCCGCGCCGGCACCCGGGCGAGGCGTGACGGGGCCCCACGCTCGGAGCCCGTCAGCCCGTCAGCCCGTCAGCCCGTCAGCCCGTCAGCCCGTCAGCCCGTCAGGGCATCAGAGCGCCAGTGCTCAGCGTCCAGCGCTGAGCACTCGGCAGGCGCGGGGCACCCGTGCAGTGGACTCGGCGAGGCGCGGCGCGGCGAGAGGCCGCGCAGCGCTCAGCGGGCGCGGTCGAAGTCGATGGCGCTGTAGGCGCGCAGCTTCGAGAGCCGGTGCACGGATTCGATCTGGCGGATGGTGCCCGACTTGGACCGCATCACCAGGGACTGGGTGTAGGCGCGCTCTGCCCGGTAGTGGACGCCGCGCAGCAGATCGCCGTCGGTGATGCCGGTGGCGACGAAGAAGACGTTCTCCCCCTGCACCAGGTCCTCGGTCAGCAGCACCTTGTCGAGGTCGTGTCCGGCGTCGAGGGCGCGCTGCCTCTCGTCGTCGTCCTTGGGCCACAGCTTGCCCTGTATCGTCCCGCCGAGACACTTGATCGCGCAGGCGGCGATGATGCCCTCGGGGGTGCCGCCCACGCCGAGCAGCAGATCGACGCCGGTCTCCTCGCGCACGGTCATCACGGCGCCGGCGACGTCGCCGTCGGCGATGAACTTGATCCGCGCGCCGGCCTCGCGGATCTCCTGGACCAGGTTCTCGTGCCGGGGGCGGTCGAGCACGACGACGGTGACGTCCTCGACGCCGCAGCCCTTGGCCTTGGCGATCCGCCGGATGTTCACGGCGGGCGGCGCGGTGATGTCCACGAACTCGGCGGCCTCGGGTCCGGTCACCAGCTTGTCCATGTAGAAGACCGCGCTGGGGTCGAACATCGCGCCGCGCTCGGCCACCGCCAGCACCGAGACGGCGTTGCCCATGCCCTTGGCGGTGAGGGTCGTGCCGTCGACGGGGTCGACGGCCACATCGCACTCGGCGCCCGTTCCGTCGCCGACGCGCTCCCCGTTGTAGAGCATCGGCGCCTCGTCCTTCTCGCCTTCACCGATCACCACGACGCCGTTCATGGAGACCGTCGAGACGAGGGTGCGCATGGCCTTGACGGCGGCGCCGTCGGCGCCGTTCTTGTCGCCCTTGCCCACCCAGCGGCCCGAGGCCATGGCCCCCGCCTCGGTGACCCGTACGAGCTCCAGCGCGAGGTTGCGGTCCGGTGCCTCCGGACTGACTTCGAGCTGCGAGGGCAGGTGGTGGTGTTCGGTCATCGGAACACACCTTTCTGTACGGCGACTCTGTACGGCCACTGCGGCGACGTGAGCTGTGCCGATTCGGCGAGGGTGAACAGGATTTTACCGGTCGTCATCTAAGTGAGCAGGAGCGCCCACGGATGAGCGTGGGGGCCCGGTCCCGCCCCTGTCGCGGGCCGCCGACCGGCATAAGGGACGATGGGGGCGTGGCAGCAGACAAGAAGCGCGGAACGCAGACGGCCCGCGACATGGTGATCTCGCTGGCGGTGATCATCCTCGCCGCGTGGGTGATCTACTTGTTCATTCCCCACGACGAGTCCAAGAACCCGGCCAAGACGGTCAGCTACCGGGTGGAGCTGGCGTCCGCACGGCGTGCGGCGCCCTATCCCGTCGCCGCGCCGCAGGGGCTGCCGAAGGACTGGCGCGCGACCTCCGTACGCTACTCCGCCGACGCCCCGACGGGGGCCGCCTGGCATCTGGGCTTCATGACGCCGAACGAGGAGTACGCCGCCGTCGAGCAGAGCGGCGGCAAGAAGCTCGGGCGGTTCGTCGACGAGGTGACCCAGGGCGCGCGGAAGACCGCGAAGAAACAGCGCGTCGCGGGTGAGGAGTGGACGCGCTACTCCGGCACCAAGTACGACGCGCTGGTGCGCACGGCCCAGGACGGCAAGTCGGTGACCGTCGTCACCGGTACAGCGGACTTCCAGCAGTTGGGCCGGCTCGCCGGGGCGCTGGAGGCCAAGTCCCTGGAGGGCTGACCCCACTCGTCCCCCCCCGCAGCCCCCTCTCTGTCCGACCGGTTCCCCGTCCGCTCTCTGTCCGACCGGTTCCCCGGCCGACCGCTTCCCGCCGGGCGTGCGAAAGCCCCCGCGCGAGGGGGTACGCGCGGGGGCGGTCCGTCGACGCGGCTGCCCAGCGGGCCGACACGGCTGTACAGCGGGTCGGCGACTCAGCGGCTCGCCGACCCAGTGGCTCAGCGCTTCACAGGACGGTGACCACGTCGTCGTAGGCGAGGCGGGGCGAGCGCGGGCGGAAGGCGTCGGGGCCCGGCTTGCCGATGTTGACGACCATGAGCACGCGCTGGCGCCCGTCGCCGAAGAACTCCTTGTTGACGCCCTCGGGGTCGAAGCCGGTCATCGGACCCGCGGCCAGACCCGCGGCGCGCACGCCGACGATGAAGTAGCCGGCCTGGAGGGTCGCGTTGAGGGCGCCGGCGGTCTCGCGCGAGGTCTCCTCGGCGAAGACCGCGTCCTTGATGTGCGGGGCGTGCGGGAACAGCTCCGGCAGCCGCTCGTGGAAGTCGAGGTCGTAGGAGAGGACCGCCGTCAGCGGCGCCTTGCGGGTCTTGGGCACGTTGCCCTCGGCCATGTGGGCCAGCAGGCGCTCGCGGCCCTCGGACGAGCGCAGCAGCGTCACCCGCAGGGGCGACTGGTTGAACGCGGTGGGGCCGTACTTGACCAGGTCGTAGATCGCCTGGGTCTGCTCCTCGGTGATCGGCTCGTCCGTGAAGGTGTTGGCCGTGCGGGCCTCACGGAAGAGGAGATCCTGGGCTGCGGGGTCGAGCGCGAGAGCCATGGGGGCGGTGCCTTGCCTTTTCGTGCGGGGTAGGGGTGCACGGTTAAGTGTAACGAGCACTTGTTCAAGCTTGAATAAATGCTGGCCACGGCCCCCGCGGTCACTCCGGCCCCGGATGTAGACACCTTCTTGACGTATTCCGATATGGGAATACGATGGTTGATATGGCACGGGCTGCGACAACGACCGACACGTTCAACGCGGTGGCGGAGCCGCAGCGCCGACGGATACTCGACGTCCTGAGCGAGGGCGAACGGTCCGTCACCGCCCTGGTCGAGGAGTTGGGGTTGTCGCAGCCACAGGTCTCCAAGCACCTGCGCGTCCTGCGGGACGTCGGTGCCGTGCACGTCCGGGAGGACAGCAGGCGGCGGCTCTACCGGCTCAACGCCCAAGCACTGAAGCCGATCCACGACTGGGTCGCACGGTACGAGCGGTTCTGGTCGGAGCGGTTCGACCGGCTGGACACCGTCGTCGAGGACCTCAGACATCAAGAACCCGCCGACGAGCGAACGGAGAACACGCCATGAGCAGCGACCGCACCGCGAACCTGACCCTGCCGGCGGACGACCAGATCCTCATCACCCGGGACTTCGACGCGCCCCGGCGACTGGTCTACCGAGCGTGGACCACACCCGAACTGGTCAAGCGCTGGTGGTGTGGTGAGCGCGGCACGATGGACACGGTCGAGATGGACTTCCGGGTCGGCGGCGCATGGCGGTACGTCATGACAGCCGACGGGGGCTCCGAGGTCGCATTCCATGGCGAGTACCGCGAGATCGTCCCGGAGGAGCGCATCGCCTGGTCCGAGGTCTTCGAGGGAGCACCCGGGATGACCGCCGAGGAGGCGGAAAGGAACGCCGCGGTGAACACCGCCGTCTTCACCGAAAAGGACGGCCGTACGTCGCTGTGGATGCTCACCCAGGTACCGGACCGTGCCGTCCGTGACGCGATCATCCAATCCGGCATGGAAGTCGGCATGCAGGAGCAGATGGCGGCATTGGAGGAGTTGGCGGCGTCGCTGACCGATTAGCCCGCGTCGTCCCCCTCGGCCTCGTCCGCCCCTTCCTCGCCTTCCCCTTCTTCCTCCTCCAGCACCGCGTCCAGCCGGGCCCGCGCGCCGTCCAGCCAGGCGCGGCAGATGCCCGCGAGCTCCTCGCCGCGCTCCCACAGCGCCAGTGACTCCTCCAGCGTCGAGCCGCCCGACTCCAGGCGCTGCACGACCTCGACCAGCTCTGCCCGCGCCTGCTCGTAGCTGAGCGCGTCCGCCGTGGCCAGCTCGGCCTGGGAGGCCGACGCGTCGTCCCGGGACGCTCCGTCCTCGGCCGCCTCGGCAGCCGCGGCACCTTCCGCTTCCGTCGTCATGCAGCCAGCCTATGCGCGCCCTGTGACAGCGACGCCGAAGTCCCCCTCGGCGACCCGGGCCCGCAGCGGTTCGCCCTCGGCCACCTCGGCGGCGTCCCGCACGACCGCTCCGTCCGCGCGCTGGAGCACCGCGTACCCGCGATTGAGCGTCGCCGCGGGGGAGAGGGCCACGACACGGGCGCGGGTGTGCGCCAGCTCGTCCTCCGCACGGGCCAGCCGGTGATCAAGACAGCGGCGGGAGCGGTCGAGCAGCGCCGCCACCTCGTCCTCGCGGGACTCCACCAGCGCGTGCGGATCGGCCATCACCGGGCGGCTCATCACGTCCGCCAGGCCACGCTCCTCCCGCTCCAGCCTCCCGCTCATCACCCGCAGGCCGCGCTCACGAAGCGCCCGCACCCGCTCGTGCTCCTCGCCGACGTCCGGCACGGTGTCCTTCGCCGCGTGCGTGGGCGTCCGCGAGCGCAGGTCGGCCACCAGGTCGAGAAGCGGCGCGTCCGCCTCGTGCCCGATCGCCGAGACCACCGGCGTGCGCGCCGTCGCCACCGCGCGGACCAGGCGCTCGTCGGAGAACGGCAGCAGATCCTCCATACCGCCGCCGCCCCGCGTCACGATGATCACGTCCACGTCCTGCCGGGCGTCCAGCTCGCGCAGCGCCTCGATGATCTGCGGGACCGCGTAGGCGCCCTGCACCGCCGTGTTGCGCACCTCGAAGCGGACGGCGGGCCAGCGCTCCCGCGCCGTGTGCAGCACGTCCCGCTCGGCGTCGGAGGCCCGGCCGGTGATCAGCCCTATCCGCTGCGGCAGGAACGGCAGCCCCTTCTTGCGCTCGGCCGCGAACAGCCCCTCGGCCGCCAGCGCCTTGCGCAGCCGCTCCAGACGGGCCAGCAGCTCACCGACGCCGACCGGACGGATCTCGGCCGCGCGCAGCGACAGCCGCCCCGCCTTCTCGTACCACTCCGGCTTCGCGTGGACGACGACGCGGGTGCCCTCGCTGATGACGTCCTTGACCTGCTCGTAGACCTGACGGAAACAGGTGACGCTCAGTGAGACCTCGCGGGAGGGATCGCGCAGCGTCAGGAAGACCATGCCGGCCCCCGGTCTGGGCGAGAGCTGGATGATCTGGCCCTCCACCCACACGGCCCCCAGCCGGTCGATCCAGCCGCGGATCAGCCGGGAGACCTCGCTGACGGGGATCGGGGACTCGGCGGACGTGGTGAGAGCCATACGAGAAGGCTAGGCCCTGCCACCGACAGCCCCGCCCTGCCCGTACCGGACCGACCCGCCCGTACCGGACCGACCCGCCGGTGCCCGTGTCCGTCCCGCGCCTTCCCCCGCGCCCTGTCAGCCCCCGCCCCCACTCCGGTTCTCCCGGCCGGTCCCGTTCGTCCGGCCCTCCCGGCGGTCACGGGCGCGGAGGACGCACAGCGCGAGCAGCGCCAGGACGAACCAGCCCAGGCCCACCCAGTGGGCCTCCCGGTTGGCGGTGACGATCACGGCGACGACGATGGCGAGCCCCACCAGCGGAACCACCCAGTCCCACACGCCGCGCGCCCGCGGGTCCTCGGCGGTGGGTCCTGACCCGCTCCCGGCGCGGCGTCCGAGCCCGTAGTAGCCCACCACCGACAGGTGCAGCATGCCGAAGGCGAACAGGGCGCCGATGTCGACGATGGAGACCAGCCGGTCCAGGCCGTCGGGGGCGCGCGCCGCCCACACGGCGGCGCACATCGTCAGCACCGCGCTCACCAGCAGCGCTCGCCCCGGCACCCCGGTGCGCGGGCTGACGCTTCCCAGGACGTGCGGCAGCCTGCGGTCCCTGGCCATGGCGTACAGCAGCCGGGAGGCGGCCGCCTGCCCGGCCAGCGCCGCGAAGGCAGCGCCCAGCGCCTTGCTCGCCGCCACCGTCGTCTCCAGCCAGCCGCCGACCGCCGCCTCGGTCGCGTCGTAGAAGGCCGAACCCTGTTTCGCCGGGTCCTCGGCCAGCTGCCGGGAGGAGTCCTCGGACAGCAGCGCGGCCAGGTACGTCTGGGCGACGAAGAGCACCCCCGTGAGCAGCAGGCACCACACCAGCGCCCTGGCCACCGTCGGCGCGGTGCGGCCCTTGCCGCCGGCCGCCTCCTCGGCGAAGTTGGCGATGGCGTCGAAGCCCAGGAAGGAGAGCACCGCCACCGAGACCGCGCTCAGCAGGGCCGTCAGCGAGAACGCCCGGTCCCCGGTGAGCGGGGAGAGCCAGCCGCGCTGCGGGCCGTCCTGGACCAGCACGACGAGCGCGGCGGCCACGAACACCAGCAGCACCAGGATCTCCATGGCGAGCACCAGGAACCCCACGAGGGCCGCGCGGCGTACGCCCGAGAGGTTGAGCGCGGTGGTGATCACGACCGCGATCGCCGTCCAGATCCACTGGTCCACCTCGGGGACCAGCTGCGCCATGGCGATGCCCGAGAAGAGGTAGGCGACGGCCGGGATGAGGAGGTAGTCGAGCATCATCATCCAGCCGGTGACGAAGCCCGCGCCGTCCCCCAGGCCGACGCGCGCGTACGCGTACACCGAGCCGGCCTGCGGCGCCGTGTGGATCATCCGTGCGTACGAGTAGGCGGTGAACGACATGGCCACCGTGGCGACCACGTACACCAAAGGGACGACTCCGTGGCTGCGGGCGTCCAGCGCCCCGTAGATGCCCACCGGCGCCATCGGCGCGATGAACAGCAGCCCGTAGACGATCAGGTCGCGGAGGGTCAGACTGCGCCGCAGGGCACCGTCCGGACGGCCCCCCAGAATTCCCGCGGTGCGTGTGCGAGCTGAAGGCATGGGGCCAGCTTGCCGCAGAACGCCGGCCGCGGCAGCGGAGCGCGCCACCTGCGGCCGCGGACGCGCTCCTCGCACGCCCCCCGAGTGAATCCCCGCACGCCCCGATGTCCTTTTCTCCCCGCCCTTACGATTTTCTCCCCGCCCTTACGATGGAGCCATGACTGGAACGTCCGACCGCAGGGCCGCCGACACACCGGAAGCCACGACAGCCGAACCCGCCGCCGGGGGTCGCCGCCGCGTCCTGCTCGCCGCACCCCGCGGCTACTGCGCCGGCGTCGACCGCGCGGTGATCGCCGTGGAGAAGGCGCTGGAGCAGTACGGCGCTCCGATCTACGTGCGGCACGAGATCGTGCACAACAAGTACGTCGTCCAGACGCTGGAGAAGAAGGGCGCGATCTTCGTCGAGGAGACGGAGGAGGTGCCCGAGGGCGAGATCGTCATCTTCTCCGCACACGGCGTGGCACCGACCGTCCACGACGAGGCCCAGCGCGGCAAGCTGGCCACCATCGACGCCACCTGCCCGCTGGTGACCAAGGTGCACAAGGAAGCCGTGCGCTACGCCAAAGAGGACTACGACATCCTCCTGATCGGCCACGAGGGCCACGAAGAGGTCATCGGCACCAGCGGTGAGGCACCCGACCACATCACGCTGGTCGACGGTCCGGACGACGTGAAGAACGTCGAGGTCCGCGACCCGGAGAAGGTCGTGTGGCTCTCCCAGACCACCCTGTCGGTGGACGAGACGATGGAGACGGTCGACGCCCTCCAGGGCCGCTACCCCAACCTGCTCTCGCCGCCCAGCGACGACATCTGCTACGCCACGCAGAACCGCCAGACCGCCATCAAGCAGGTCGCGGCCGAGGCCGACCTGGTGCTGGTCGTCGGCTCGAAGAACTCCTCCAACTCCGTCCGCCTGGTCGAGACGGCGCTGACGCACGGCGCCAAGGACGGCCACCTCGTCGACAACGCCGAGGAGCTGGACGAGACCTGGCTGGAGGACGTGGAGACCATCGGCCTGTCCTCCGGAGCCTCCGTGCCCGAGGTGCTGGTCGACGGCGTGCTGGAGTGGCTGGCGCAGCGCGGCTGGGACGAGGTGGAGATCGTCAAACCGGTCGACGAACACATGCAGTTCTCGCTCCCCAAGGAGCTGCGGCGCGACCTGCGGTCCGAGGCGTCCGAGAAGCTGCGGGCCTGAGCGCACCGGGGCGGCTCCTGGCGTGCCGCCGGGGCTGTCACCGTGCTGGGGCCGCTGCCGCCGTGCCGGGCAGCGGCCCTCGCGCCGGGCGGCTGCCGTCGCGCCGGGGTCGGTCGCACTGCTGTGCGGGTGGCGTGTGCTGCCGGGTGCGCGCCCTGCGTGCCGGGGCGCTGCCGTCGATCGCACTGCTGTGCGAGGGCCGCGCCGCAGGCCGCGTAGCCCGCTCAGGCGCCCTGGGGCGCCTTGGCGCGCCGCCTCCTGCGGCGCGCCAGGGCGAGCTTCGTCTTCCGTACGAGGACGATCAGCCCGGCGAGCAGCGTGCCCGCGTACAGCCAGACGGCGTGCAGCGCCAGCCCCGTGAAGACGTCCTGGAGCAGCCCGGCGACGCCCTTCCCCGAGCCACCCACCAGGAAGAGCCCGACCGTGTAGGCGAGCGGCATCGCGACCGGTGCCGCGAACAGCTCGGCGGGCCGCACCCACAGCGCCGCGGCGACGCAGACGAGCACGAACGCGCCGCCGTACGCCACGGGTACCCCGCTCGGCAGCAGCCCGGCGAGCGCGCCGAAGGCCGCCATCAGCAGCATGGCGAACACCCCGACGCCCAGCCCCGTCAGCCGGGGTGCGGGCAGCCTGCTCCGCGTGGCGCCCCGCGCCCCGGCGGGCGCACCCTCCCCGGAGGGCGCCGGACGGTGGGCGGACGGGCGGTGCCCCTGCGTCCCACCGCGCCCCGAGGGCGGTGGGGGCGGGGGAGAGGACGACGGCGCGGCGGCCGGGCGGGGCAGGCGCGGCCTGCGCCGGATGCGGACACTTCCGGCCGCGACCTCGCCACCGCCCATGCCGGCGGCGTCGTCGGCCGGCGCGTGGCCCTGACGCGGCTCGTCGCCGTACCGGCGGGGCGGCTCGTACGGCTCGGGGTCCCCGTACAGCTCGTACGGGTCGTGCTGGGTCGGGTGCGCGCTGCGTTGCTCCACCGGGCCACGGTAGGTCGTACGTGCCCGGCCCGGCGGTCATGGACACGCGATATGCGCCACCGCCACCGGACCGGCACGCCCGCGATCCGCCGGGAGGAGGAACACCGGTCGGGGGAGGGCGTCGCGGGGCCTTCCGTAGACTGGGTGGTCGGCCTTCGAGGGCCGCCTGTCCGCCAGCAGACCCCACTATGGAGAACCCCGCGAGGGGCCACGGGAAGTAGTCGCCACGTGTCGCTCACGATCGGAATCGTCGGCCTGCCGAATGTCGGCAAGTCGACCCTGTTCAACGCCCTGACCAAGAACGAGGTGCTGGCGGCCAACTACCCGTTCGCCACCATCGAGCCGAACGTCGGCGTCGTGGGCGTCCCCGACCCCCGCCTCGGCAAGCTCGCCGAGCTCTTCCAGTCGCAGAAGGTCCTGCCCGCCACCGTCGACTTCGTCGACATCGCGGGCATCGTGCGCGGCGCCAGCGAGGGCGAGGGCCTGGGCAACAAGTTCCTGGCGAACATCCGTGAGTCCGACGCCATCTGCCAGGTCATCCGCGCCTTCAAGGACGAGAACGTCGTCCACGTCGACGGCAAGATCTCGCCCAAGAACGACATCGAGACCATCAACACCGAGCTGATCCTCGCCGACCTCCAGACCATCGAGAAGGTCCTGCCCCGCCTGGAGAAGGAAGCGCGGGTCAAGAAGGACAAGCAGCCGCAGGTCAAGGCCGTCCAGGAGGCGAAGGACATCCTGGAGGAGGGCCGCACCCTCTTCTCCGCGGGCATCGCCCAGGGCACCGACCGCGCCGAGCCTCTGCACGAGCTGCACCTGCTGACGACCAAGCCGTTCATCTACGTCTTCAACGTCGACGAGGACGAGCTGACGGACGAGTCCTTCAAGGACGAGCAGCGCGCCCTCGTGGCCCCCGCCGAGGCCGTCTTCCTCAACGCCAAGCTGGAGGCCGACCTCGCCGAGCTCGACGAGGAAGAGGCCCTCGAACTCCTCCAGACCGTCGGCCAGGAAGAGCCCGGCCTGGCCACCCTCGCCCACGTCGGCTTCCGCACCCTCGGCCTCCAGACCTACCTGACGGCCGGCCCGAAGGAAGCCCGCGCCTGGACCATCAAGAAGGGCGCCACAGCCCCCGAGGCCGCCGGCGTCATCCACACCGACTTCCAGCGCGGCTTCATCAAGGCCGAGGTCATCTCCTACGACGACCTCCTCACCACCGGCTCCCCCGCCGACGCCCGCGCCGCCGGCAAGGCCCGCATGGAGGGCAAGGACTACGTGATGCAGGACGGGGATGTGGTGGAGTTCCGCTTCAACGTGTAGGGGCTGACCTACCGCCACGTCGCTGATCTGGCGAACGTGCAGGTCAGAGAGCGCCCGACTCTTCGGGGTCGGGCCCTTTGTTCCCACCCGTGCTGGGATGGCTGGCCTCTCGTCACCTGTCGTCATCCCTGGTCATCCGTACCGTGCTGGGATGGGATTCAGGCGCCCGTGCCGGGTCGTGCACTGTCCGGTGCCTGGCAGCAGGGATGGACATTGGCATCGCCCGACGCTTTCCATGTGGAGGACGAGACAAGTCCGGTCATCGCAGGGCTCTGGAAATATCTGCTGTCCAGTCCGCTGAGGGCGGTGACAGGGATCGAGCGAGCCGACTGGCAACAGGATGCGGCAGTGGAGGTGGCCTGCGCGAGCGGCAACGGCTTCTGCGTCCGCGTGCTCCTGTCGGAACCACCCGACGAACGCCGGGCCGGAGCCGTCCAGAGGATGATCGACCGCATACGGGTCGACACCGTACCGCTCGATCGAGGAAGCGGTGGTGCCGCTTGTCACCTGCGGAGACTACGGATCCCAGCACGCGCGGTGCCGACCCGTCGAGGGCCCGGAGGGGCGGCCGACCGTGGGGGCTCCTGCGGTACTCGACGGAACGCACGTCTCTCCTCGCCAAGGCCGCATGTGACCGTGGCAGTGGCTGGAAAGGCCTCGTTGCCGGTGTAGGGCTGCTTGATGACACTTTCCGGCATGGTGTACAGGTGCCGGGCGGCGACCGAAGACGGAACCCTCTGTAAGAACCGCGTCAAGGGACCGGGCGTCCGCTGTCACCATCACCGCGGGCGCCCTGAAGGACGCGCGGGCCAGCGGACCGCGCCGCGGGCCTCGACGCCGCGACGAGCCACGGCCCCGCGACGTAAGGTTCCGGCCCAGAGACGCGCACCGGTCGTCCGTCCAACGTCCTCTCCCCGTCGTTTGCCCTCGCGCCCGGCGGCAGCCTGGACGCCTCCCGCACCGCCCCCCGAGCAACGGCAGGCGGAAGCCGCCGCAACCTATTGCCTGAGCGTCCTCGGGGACGGCAATCCTGCGGTGATCGCCAGACGAGCCGGCGCGTACGTCTCCGACGAAACCTGGAAGGCGCTGGTCAAGAAGCATCGAAGGAGCGGCTGCGATGACCTTGCCTCGCTGGCCAGAGCGATTCTTCAAGGCAAGGAGCAACTGCACGCAGCGGTTGGACGTGCGGCAGGAGGTCTGCTCGGCCTGTTTCTGCGCCCGCCGATCGCGCGGGTCTTTGCCCAGGAGCTCGCAGCGAGGATCCCATTGCCAGGGGACGCTGAACTGACCGCTGCTGCCCGGGGGTTGCAGATTGCCGGAATCTACGTCTGTCTGACCGGCGAACGTGACCTCGCAGGTTGTGCCTGCCTGAGGGACGTCCTCAGGGTTGAGGGAATGGAGCAGCTCAAGAAGCTCGCCGAGGGGGCGACGGCGGATTGGCTGGAGTTGCCGGGCAGGGTTCCCACTCTCGGTTGAGGGGGCTCAACTCTGACGGGCGTCTTCTGGACGGTGGGCGTGGTTTGAGTTACTGCGGGTTCCAACAGGCATGGAAAATGGGTGAGCTCAGTTATCGTGAGGACCTCCAAAAATGGCAGGGGTCGGGTGCTTCGCACGGCCCAGGCGCTGAAACTTCGGGGCTTTCCCTGGATCCGAACCTGCTGACGCTGGCCGCTTCGGCCGGAACGACGGTCGTGACGTTGCTGGTGACCGAAGGCTGACAGCAGACGAAAGACGGGGTTGTGAGCCTCTGGCGGCGGTTCCACCCGGAGGCCGCCGAAGATGTAGAGCAGGCCCTCGCGACGCTCGCTGCTTGCAGCAGCGGAAAGCGGTGAGGCGGACGCTGCCTTGAACCTGGAGGCCCACTGGCGTCAGCGAGTGGCGGGACTGCTCGCTGGGCACCCGCAGGCGGCGGCCGAGCTCGACGGGTTGCTGATCAGGCTGAACGAGACATCGACCGGCCGGACGATCAACGGCGGCGTACGGATGCAGGCCCGGGTGTCCGGGAACGGTCGCTCCTACCAAGCCGCCGGCGACCAGCAAATCACTGAGCGATGAGTCAACCCATGCCGGGTAGCTTCAACGGAGAGTTCCATAGACGAGCTGTGAGATCTGGGGTGGAGCGTCGGACAAAGCCCACTTGTACCAGCCCGGCGGAAACCAGCAGATCACGCATGTCCATGTGCGCGAGGCATCCTTGATCGCTGGGAAGCGGGAGGACGGGGCTGAGCCCGGTCAGGAAGTTCTTCGGATGGACAACCAGTTGAGCACGCTGGTGCAAGTCCACTCACAGCAGCCGAGTGGCAAGCCCGCTGCAGTGAACTGGCGGTAGAGGCCCGGCGCGCGCGAGCCGAGGGGCGCGCAGAGGCGCTCGCCGAGGTGCAGGAGCAACTGCGGGAGTCCGAACTCCGCGTCATCCAGGCTCAGAGGATGATGAGAAGGCGCAGGATGAGCGCAAGAAGACAGAGGCTCTGCTGATGCAGGCCCAGCAGGAGGCGGCCCGGCGACGACGCGCGGAGGAGCGTCGGCAGGCGGCGGTGCAAGGGGAGGCACTGCCGACACTGACGGGGGAAAGTCGCGCAGAGCAACTGCGCGCTGAAAGTGCTGAGTTCACCGAGATCATGGACGAAGCTGAGGCTCAGCTTGCTTCGCTGCGTGACGAACTGCGTTTCCTGGGCGAAGAAGTAGAGGGGAAGCAGCCGAAGCCAGGATCCGGCGTTGTGGTCGGTGAGGCGGTTCAGCTTCGTCGCCCAGAAGGCGAACGTGTTGTGTCCTCCTCTCGCGGGTCTGGCGCGCGCCGGACCTCAGCTCCCAGAGGAAGTCTCTGCCGAAGACCGCATCCCGGACGAGTACCGAGAAACAACATCGGATCCCGGTTCAGTCCAGGCGCTCGAACCCAGGCCCGGCGCGGCGCGGCCGCATCGTCCTGCATTTGGCGATATGTGCGATCCCAGCGTTCGTTCCGATGCTCGCCGTCACAGCGACCCGGGCTGTATACGCTGCCAAGCCGGAAGCCTGGCAGGCCGTGGCATTCACCACATCGTCTGTAGTCGTTGGAGCCGTGACCTATGCGGTCCTAGAATTCCTGGTTTTCGGGGCATCAGCGGCTAACCTGGACCGGTGCTCGGAGGACTCCGCAACGGCGTTCGGAGCTGAAGAGATCACGCTGGGGGCAATCTGTCTCTTGACCGTCGCCTTCTTTGCTCCGCTCCACTGGCCGGGCCCGGCTGGAGAGTGGGGCCAGTGGATCGCGGCACTCGCGGGGTTCGGCGGATAGGGCACGAGCACGGAGCAGCTCGCAGAGCGTGGCTCAGCGTGCGCTCCGTGGTACTCCGTCTGTCAGGCGCTTGCGGCCAACGTAACCGATACGGATCTTGCCCTCATCCGTGATCAGGCGGAGGTGGATGCGACCCGGCCTGGGGTTGAAACGGCAGTGGAGGCTGAAAAGTTGCTTGCCGCCGTCCGTGTCCGTGAAGGTGCAGAGGCCCTGCTTGATGCGAGTCTCACTCTCAGGGACGACCTTGGCGACCCAGGACGGTTCCGATTCACCGGGGCGCCAGCTTTCCGCAGCGGTGTTGAGGCGCAGCAGTTCCTGGCGGACGGAGGGCAGGGATGCGACGGCCAGGTCGCGGAGGTTCTGCTCCACGCCGGGGACGAACTGGAGGTGCGGGAAGAGGGTCTCGCGCTGGGCCCACAGCTCCGCCCCCGTGCTCACCGTCGAGGCGGCGGTGTCGCGGATCCACTCCTCGTGTTTCGTGACGTGTGTGTCCGACGCCATGTGCCTGATGTCCGCGGTGTCCTGGAGGTAGTCGTCCTCGTCGAGGATCTCGTACGCGACCTTGAGCCAGGGCGCGTCCCAGCAGGTGGCCGTGGGCACGCTGACCGCCGGGGAGTTCATGAGGTGGGCGGCGGCCAGACCGAGGACTGGCGTGCCGTCGTGACGGTACTCGGAGTCCTGGTTGTCCGGCGGCTTCGGCAGGACGCCGGCGAGCGGGGCCTTGCGCTGCAGCGTCCTGCGCATGAACTGCCAGGCATCACGGTTGCGGGGTTCGTTGCGCCACTGCTGGAGGTAGTAACCTGGAGCGATCTCTACGTCGTCCAGGCGTACTTCGCTCACCAGCGTGGTGCCCTGATAGATCTTCCATGTGCTGCGGCAGACGTTGATGAAGTCGTGCATAGCCCTGCGGGCCTCGTCCTGTGTGATCTGTGATGTGCAGGACTTCTCGTTAAAGAACAGCAGCAGCACGGATGTCCCCTCCCCTGGAACGTGACAAAGAGCGCCGGTGCCAACTCGGGTGGTCAGTCAGTCCAGGAGTTGGTCGAGCGTGTGGTCGGTCTCGTCAAAGAACCCCTCGGGCCACTCCGAGAGCATGCCGTCCTCGCCGACCGACGGGGTGACGATCTCTACTTCCGCCCCATTTCCCCGGAAGTAGTGGATGGCCGTGTCGGTAGCTGTCAGCCGGTTCTGCTTGACGGCGAGACGCGTGCCGTCGAGGACGTGGTCGCTGTGCGTCTCGACGATCAGCTGGGCGCCGGCCGACGCGGCCGCCGCGATGAGTGCGGCCATCCGGGACTGGCCGCGTGGGTGGAGATGCGCCTCCGGGTTCTCCAGGAGGATGAGGCTTCCGGGGGCGGCCGACAGGCAGGCGACGACGATCGGCAGCGCGTACGTGAGACCGAAGCCGACGTTGGTGGGCCGCCGCCGTCGCGAGGAGTCCAGGCCGGTCGTGCCGCCGAAGCCGTAGCTCAGGCGGACGGAGTCGACACCGGGGATCTCGGTCGCCTCCAGGTTGATGCCGGGGCAGAGCTCGCGCATCCAGGCACCGACGTGGTCGAGGAGCGTGTGGCCGATGGCGTGCGGGTGGCGCAGGGGGCCGTCCGGCACGACGTCCTGAGCGTGATGACGGAGGAAATTGACGGTGTGTTCGCCGCGTGCTCCGAGGAAGCCGCGGCCGATCGCCTGGTGGTGCGACCTGGGGTAGATCGTGGCGGGAACGATGCGGTCGGCTTTGAGGTACTGGAACCGCCGGGAGAAGAGCGAGGAATCCTCCAACCCGTCGGAATGCACAGGGCCGTGGCGCAGCGGAAGAACATCCAGTTCCGGGGAGTACCGGGCGGACCAGATGCAGTCTGCCTCGCCGTTCAAGAGGAATCCGACGGTGATCAGCGGGTCGGGCTCGTCGTCGTCACGCACGAAGTCCTCGTGGAGGACGTCCTGGCCGACGCCGAGCTCCACCAGCTCGCCGTTGAGGAGCAAACCGCCGTGTACGTCGCCGTCTCCGGTGGACTGCAGGATGCCGGAGTCGTAGGACTGGCGCAGCAGCGCGAGGGACTGGAGGACTGTGCTCTTGCCGGAGGAATTGAGGCCAGTGAGCAGCGTGACCGGGGTGAGCCGGATGCCAGCCGAGCGGAACGCCTTGAAGTTGGTCAGGGACAATTGGGTGATCACTACGTGCTGCTCCCAGTGCCGAACACGATGGAGTGGAAGAGATCGCGGACCCGGCCGAAGCGGAGTATCACCTTGGCCCGGTCGCCCGTGCCGACGGACACGGCCCGCTCGAAGTTTTGCTCGGTCATGAGCTCCTGGAAGCCTTCGACCACCTTCTCGCGGGACGCTACCAGCGTGTTCCGCTCGTCCGGGGTGAGCTCGGCGAGGTTCACGGCAATCGTCTCGAAGATGGCCTTGTTGACCGGCGAGCGGCGGACCTGGCCCGGGTAGAGCTTGCGGAAGGCATGGCCGTCGAAGATTCGCTCGGCCGTGACCATGGCGGCTTTGAAGTCGGCTGTGTGGGTGTCACGCTCGTCAGCGGTGAGGCGGTTGATCTGCCGCATGGTGAGCGCGAGGAATTGGTCGAAGTCCTGGGCCTTGAAGGACTCGGGCGGGGAGAGCCGGAAGGCGAGGGTGCGCAACACCATCTCGCGGTCGGCCATGCGCTCGCTGGAGACGCCGTGGCCAGTAGCCGAGGTGAACTCGTCCGAATCGGCGAGGGAGGAGAGGAGCTTTCGTGCTGGGCCCGGGATGAGCGCGTGCCGGATCTCCTGACGGGTGAGGGGGAGACCGCCGGTGTTGATACGGGCGAAGATGTTGTCCTTGACGGTCTCGGGGGTGCCGGGCCGGATGACGTGGACGACGACTTGGGTCTCATTGAGCCGGATCTGAAGGCGGCCGGTGAGGTCCTGATAGCCCTTGCCAGAGAATTCCTGGTGAAGGTACTCCAGACCGCGCAAGAGGAGCGGGCCCTTGTCGATCCCGGTCAGTTCGGTGAGCGCGGCCGGTGCGATGAAGCGCGCGATGGCCGTGAGGCGCTGGATTCCGTCGACGATGGCCCAGGAGCTGTCCTGGGCCCAGGAACTGTCGTCGAGCTCCGCCGCGTAGAAGGACGGGATGGGGATGCGCAGGAGCAGTGACTCGATCAGGCGACTCTGCTGTTCGTCCGACCAGATGCCGACACGGCGCTGGAAGTCCGGCGCGAGGTCGATCATTCCATTGCTCAGCCGGGACATGAGCAGGTTGATGGTGGGGTTGAGCGTCTGGATCTCGATCTTGGACGGGTCATACGGTGCCGTGATGCGGTCGCCCTCGCCCTCGGTGTCTGGGAGCTCCAGCTCCACACCGGTGCTGCTGCCGTCGGCACCCACCTCGACCCGAAAGCCTCCGCTCGGCTCCAACGAGTTCTCGTCCTGATAGCGGCTGTACAGCGAACCGTGCTCTCGGGCCGTGGCAGAACGGGCGCTGCCGGTGCTGTCCTCCAGCGACATGCGTCCTCGCATCCCTGTTCGTCGACGGAATGCTACTGATTCTGCCTGATGGGGGCTTCTCGGCGCTGGCGGGGCGGAGTACTCCTGTCCTGTCTGGGGGAGCCGGTTGTCGAGGGGGGCGGTCACGGTGCGTGAGGTTACGCTGCGTAGTGCGGCTCGGCGGTCAGGGATGCCTCGGTGTGTGCCGGCAAGTCCTGCAGTGCGGCCATGCGGCCCGCATCCTCCGGGCGCGACGCCCCTACCGTCCGAGGAGGCGAGCAGGAGCGGACCGGCTCGTCCGCATGGTCTGGGGTGGAACGCCCGTGCTGCGATGCCCCTTGCAAAACCCGCGTTTCCGCAGGTGGGAGCTCTGTGCTACAGATTCCGGTTCAACGTCTGATACGTCCTCATGCATCCAACGGAAGGCCGTCTGGCCTGCGGAGTGGGTTGGCGGCCATGGGCGGTCCGCGCTGAGTCCGCAGCGTGCTGACGTAGGTCAGTGTGGGGGAGTGGCTACGCTGCCGCTTCGGCCTGTGGTTCGTCCGGGTCGGTTCGGTCCGCGTACTGCTTGTCGACGGCGGCCCGCGTCCGCTCTTCGGAGTCGGGCCGCAGATGGGCGTGGGCGTTCAGCGCGGATACCGCTGCGGGCGCCCACCACCGTTACCTGAACGACGGCTCGGAGGTCTCGCTGGACGGTTGGTCGGCAGCGTGAGCAGCACGCTGCTCCATCATGCCCATGGACCCGCACTATTCGCCCGCGCCCGCTGCGAGCGTGGCCGCGCAGGCCCGGCTTCGGCAACTGGTTCCCGAGGCGCTGGGCGGTTACGACGTGTGGGACATCCCCGGTACGGCCTTCATCGATCCCGGGGAGAACTGGTGTGGTGTTCGGTGCCCCGTATGCGGCTTGGATATCGAAGACTGGTGGGGCGACGCCATGGACGTGGCAGCCCTTCCCGACGGCTATTTCGATGCACTTGCCGTGACGATGCCCTGTTGCTCTGCCCGGACGGACCTGAACGCCCTCGGCTACGTCTGGGCTGCGGGTTTCGCCAGGTACAGCCTCGTCACCACAGATCCTGAATGCGAGATGCCACTACCACCGGCCAGCATCCGGGCGCTGGAGGACCTCTTGGGAACGCGCCTGCGACAGGTCATCGCCCGGTACTGACGTCAGGCGCCGGCTTCGCTGTGCAGGGCCTCCGAGGGGATCCCGGCGATCAATGTCGGAGCCACCTGGCCAGGTGAGGGCAGCGGAAGTGTGGGCCGCGGCGGATCGAAGCGCCGCACCTGCCGGCCGGGCAGAAGCGCAGAAGCAGGCTGTCAGGGCTCGTCGACGCTGGTCGGCGGGCCCTGTTCCCGTTGTTGCGGGCCTACGTCACCCCGTCGCGGCCTCGAAAAGTGAGCGCGTCTCATCAATCCGTTCGATACTTGCGGGTACTGAATACCCATAGGTATGCAACTATGAGTGCATGGCAGATACAGAACGTCACAGTCATCCGCCGGGGCCCGTGCCCCGCCTCCCTCGTGACGAGGTGCGTCGCCGGCTGCTCGCCGCTGCGGAGCGGGTGTTCGCCGAGCGCGGGTACGCGGACAGCAAGCTGGAGGACATCGCCCGTGCCGCCGGCTTCACCAAGGGCGCCGTCTACTCCAACTTCGGCAGCAAACAGGAACTGTTCGGGGCGATCCTCAGGGAACGCTCCGAGGCGGAGCTGGCCGACGTGATGGCCGGTCTCGACGCGGGTGCGGACGTCGCCGCGCTCATCGAGCAGGCGGCCCGTACCGTCGCGCAGCGGATCATCGACGACACCGAGCGGGGCCGGCTCGGTCTCGAGATCGCCGCCCGTGCCATCCGTGACGAGGAGACGGGTGCGGTGGTCGCCCCCATGCGCCGCGCTCAGCGCGCGTCGGCCGGGCGGGCGGTCCGGGAAGTCGCCGAACGCGCCGGGATCGCCCCTCCGGTGGACCCCGAGCTCGCCGGAACGATCCTGCACTGTCTGACCAACGGCCTGGCGATGGAACACCTCGTCGATCGCGAGGGCGTCGACGCCGACACCGCGGAGCGGGCGCTGCGTGCCGTGCTCGGCTGGCTGACCGAGGGGGTACGGAAGTGAAGCGCAAGGAATACATCGACTGGCTGCGGAACCTGGCCATCCTCTTCCTGTTTCCGTTCCATACGGCCAGGATCTTCAACGACAACCCGGAGTTCTACGTCAAAGGGCCGGTGAACACCCTCTCCTCGGCCCTGGTCAACGTCTCCTCCTTCTGGTTCATGCCGTTGCTCTTCCTCCTGGCGGGAATGTCGAGCTATTACGCACTGCGGAAGCGTTCCGCGGGGAGCTATGTGAAGGAGCGGTATCTGCGGCTGTTGATACCGTTCCTCTTCGGCTGCCTCGTCATCGTGCCGCCGCAGGCGTACTACGCGATGAAGTTCCACCACGACTACGGCGGAAGCTACGTCGATTTTCTGGACACGTACTTCACGGACTTCTCCCACTGGACGGTTCTCACAGGGATCTCCCCGGCCCATCTGTGGTTCATCCTGTTCCTGTTCCTCATCTCGCTCGGCGTGCTCCCGCTCATGCTCACGGTGGTCCGGAACCGGTACACGCCCTCCTGGCTGGACAGACCCGCTCTCGCCCTCGCGCCGGCGGCAGGGCTCGCGCTGCTGTCGTTCCTCCCGGAGATCGGCGGGGAGAACATCTTCGTGTACGCCGGCTACGTGCTGCTCGGATTCCTCCTCGCCACCAGCGACTCGATCACCGAGGCGCTGGAGCGGCAGCGTCGCCTCTACCTCTGCCTCGCCGTTCCAGGGGCGATCGGGATTCTCGTCGAGCGCTTCACGATCGGCAGTCAGGACAGTCTGCTGTTCACCGCCTGGCACTATCCCGTGTACTGGGCGACCCTGCTCGCCATCCTCGGATACGGGAAACGGTATCTCGATAACAGGTCGGCCTTCATGGGCTATTTCAGCCCGGCAGCCTTTCCCGTCTACATCCTGCACCAGACCTATGTGATCGTGATCGCGTACTACGTTCTCCAGGCGGACGCGCACGGTACCGTCGCCTTCGCCGCCATCATGGTTCCGGCCTTCTGCCTCAGCCTCGCCACCTACGAGATCGTCCGCAGGACACCCGGACTGCGGATCATGTTCGGCCTCCGGGCACCTCGCCGGTCGTCGCCCCCGCTCTCGGCAGAACCCACGCAGCGGCACGGCACGCCTCCCGCCCGACCTGGAGCGACGACCCGGCCCCGTCCGTAACCGCCCGTAACATCCCGGCGGGAACAGCCCCGCGCGCGTCGGGCACACGGACCGACGTGAGTGCTGTCGACGCGGAGTTGCGGCACCCTTCCTGCGTCGATTGGGGCTCCTGCCAGCCGACCGGCTCCCGATTGCTGACGCCGCTCGTCGGCCCCGGCTGCAAGGATGTGGTGCACGAGTCGAGGGGAGAGGACCCGCTGTGTCGATCATCTACCGCACCACCATGCGTCCTACCAAGTTGGAACTGCTCGAGACGTGGCTTCCGTCCCAGCCGTGGTACGTCTCCGGCGCGGAGAGGGTCGCACTCGTCAACGCGGGCGGCTTCCGGCTGGACGATCCTGCCGGGGAGGTGGGCATCGAGTTCATGGCGGTCACCGACAAGGCCGGCGAACCGGTCACCTACCAGGTGCCGGTGACGTACCGGGCCGCGCCACTGGCCGGCGCGGACGACGGGCTCATAGGGACGTCTGACCACGGTGTCCTGGGTAAACGCTGGATCTACGACGCCACGCACGATCCCGTCGCGATCGCACAGACGTACGCGCTGGTGACAGGGCGGGCGCAACCGCAGGACCAGAACGACAGCGACACCGCCGACGGGACGGTGGGCGTGCGCGAGGCGACCGAGGCCCCGGCCAACGACGCGGGGCTCGGGGAGGTGCGGCACGGTCCACGTTCGAGCGACGTCGACCTGGCCCTGCCCCAGGACGGCCTCCTGCGGCTGCGGTTCCTGCGCGTGCCCCGGCCTGATGACGTGCCGGAGACGGAGGGCGCCCTCGGTCACGTCACCGTCTCCTGGGCGGACCTCGACGGCGGGCCGCAGCGAGGGCTGTGGTGTGCGTTGGAGGGCGGCTTGGTGGACGGCAGGGAGTGACGCCGGCGTGGCGGCCGGCGCGGCGGCTGGTGCGGCGGCCGGCGCGGGCCGGTTGATCGGCACGCCGGGCCGGGGTACCGCTGACGCCCTGTCGGGAAACCACTGACGGCCCGAGGCCACCGTGACGCGTGCTGCGCCTGCGGCACGGTGCCCTCGGCCGTGTCGCGCACCCGGAAACCGGTGCGGTCGGTCCACGCCATCCGGCCTCACCAGCCGCTGAGAACCCCGACAGCCCACCGCGGGCGAGAGCCACGAGAGCCGTGAAGCCACGAGAGCCGTGAAGCCGCGAGAGCCGCGAGAGCCGGGAAGCCGGAAAGCAGGAGACTGAGAAGATGAGCACGGACGACGACGACATGCCGCTGGCGGCACCGCGGGTCGACGTCGCCCCCGACGGGCGGCTGAGCGTACCCGCCCACGACGTCACGGCCCTCCTGCGCTCCGTCGCGCGGTCCTGGGCGCACAGCACACGCCATGGCGCTCCCGTGCGCGCCAGCGCAAGCCATGACACCGTGCGCCTCGAACCGGCTACCGTGCACGCCCTCGCCGGCACCCTGGAGCAGATCGCCGACGAGCTCGACGTCCAGTTCATCGGGGTCGCCGGTCGCACGCCCCCGCCGGCGCCTCCCTCAGCGGACCCCGACCCCGAGGACTGACCAGGTCCGGCACCGGACTGACCACGCACCGGCGCCGGACTGGCCAAGGACCGGCGCCACCACACCAGTTCGCCCGTGGGAGGCTGTCCGCTCCGCTCGTGGTAGCCCGAGCTCCGACGCACTCCCACGCGTCCCGACGTCCCGACGTCCCGAACTGGAGGCTCTGTGACCGCTGGAGGCCCCGTGACCCCACGTCGCGCCGACATGACCGGCCAAGTCGTACGTGCACCCATCCGGCAGGACACCGCCGCGTGGCGCCGCGTGGCGGGCCGGCCGCACGGGTGGGCGAGGTGAGGCGGCCCGGGGGCGGTTCCGCATCGGCCCCCGCCTCGGTCGACGGGGCGGGCAGCCGGGGCAGCCGAGACAGAGGGCGGTGGCGTCGGCGCGCGGAGCCGGCGGCCGGGAGCGGGATATCGGCCGCCGAACGGGAGCTGTTCGGCGGCCGTCTGCGCTGGGACGACGCGTTCGTCGAGCACGAGGGCGCGGTGGCGCGCCTGCGCTTCGCGCGCATGGCTGCCGCGTTGCCGCGCATGGTGGGGGTGGTCATGCGGGCAGGCTGGGAGACCGACCCCCGCGCGCTGGCCGGTGTGGTGGTCGCGCAGGCGGGCCAGGGGCTGACGACCGCGTTCGGGCTCGTGGCCGTCAACGGTGTGCTCAGCAGCCTGTTCGCGAACGGGCCGACGGACGACAAGCTCCGGCAGTCGCTTCCTGCGCTCGCGCTGCTGGCTCTCGTCTCGGTGGGGATGGCGCTGCTGACGGCCTGGTCGACGGCGATGTCGGGACGGCTGGAGCCCCAGGTCGAGCGGGCTGTCTCGCTGCGGTACTACCGGTCGGTGACCGAGGTGGAGGTCGCGGCCACGGAACGGCCCGAGGTGCAACGTCACCTGGACGCGGGCAAGTTCGGCACGGACTCGGCGCGGCGCATGCTCACCCTGTCGGTGGGGGTCGCCAACGTGGTGATCGGCATGGTGGCGGCCGCGGTCGTGCTCGCCTCGCTGCACTGGGCGCTGCTGCCGATGCTGCTGGCCATCGCGCTGCCCAAGGCCTGGGGGGCGGTGCGTTCGGCGCGCCGGGAGTACGTGTCGCGGCGGCACTGGGTCGACCACCGCCGCGCCGTCGCCACGCTGCTGCAGTATCTGACGATGCCGCACGCCGCCGGGGAGATCAGGGCGCACGCGGCGGGCTCGCTGCTGCTGCGCGGGTATGAGGAGATGTCCGGGCTGATGGAGACCGAGCAGCGGCGTCTGGCCCGGGCGCAGGCCGGGACCGACCTGGTCGCGGCGGCGTTTTCCGGCCTGGCGTCCGTGGGCTGTTACGGCGTGCTGTGGTGGCTGCTGACCAGTGGTGGTCTGCCGATGGCGGTGGGGGGCACCGCCGTCGTCGCCATCCGCACCTCGACCGCGCGGCTCACGTCGCTGGTGCAGCAGGTCAACCGGATGTACGAGGAGATGCTCCGGCTCAGCGACACCGAGGAGGCCATCCACATCGCGTCCGGGCACGCCATTCCGCGTACCGGCAGGCCGCTGCCCGCGCCGGTACGGGAGATCCAGGTGCGGGACGTCTCCTTCACCTATCCGGGGGCCACGGTGCCCGCGCTGCACCGGGTGGACGTGTCCGTGCGGCGCGGCGAGGTGACGGCGCTCGTGGGCGCGAACGGTTCGGGCAAGTCCACGCTGGCCAGGATCCTGGGCGGGCTGCTGCTGGCCGACAGCGGCGACGTGTGGTGGGTGGGCGGCACCCCCGAAGGGCAGGGGCGCGCGGGAGGAGACGGGGAAGCGGAGCGGGTGGAGGTGCGCGAGGCCGTCCGGGCCGAGGTCTTCCGGTCCGTCGGCATGCTGACGCAGGACTTTCCCACCTGGCAGATGACGGCCGCCGCGAACATCGCCGTCGGCGCCGGGGACCGTCCCCGGGACGCGGCCCGGCTCAAGGAGGCGGCGCGCGCCGCCGACGTGGACGAGCTGATCGAGGGCCTGCCGCACGGCTGGGACTCCATCGTCTTCAAGGGGTACGAACGCGGTGTCCAGCTCTCGGGCGGGCAGTGGCAGAAGCTGGGCACGGCGCGCAGCCTCTACCGGGGCGCGCCCTTCCTCCTGGTCGACGAGCCGACCTCGGCGCTGGACCCGCACGCCGAGATCGAGGCGTTCGACCGCCTGCGGACCCTGGCCGACAGCGGCGTCGCGGTCGTGCTGGTCACCCACCGGCTCGCCGCCACCGCCTCCGCCGACCACATCTACGTCCTGGACCGCGGGCACATCGCCGAACACGGCACCCACGGGGACCTGATGGGCCGGGCGGGCGGTCTGTACCGGGGCATGTTCGACGCGCAGGCCGCACAGTACGGGCTCACCGCGTCGGTGGCGGAGGACGTTCCCGCGCCGCGCGACGGCAGTGCCGCTCAGTCCCCGTAGGAACTTCTGCCGCGCGCCCACTGGGTTGCGCAAGTGGCCGCCGTGGCCGATGTGTTGACGCTCTCGTGGCGCTCCACTAGGTTCCAGGAAGCTCCGGGAAATCCGGTATTCGTCATCGCCGGATTTCTCCGGGATTCCCGTACGGGCCCCTTATCGAAGGGAACACAATGAGCGAAGACCTGCTGGAAGACGAATTCTCCCTCGACCTGCGTGTGGGTCACGCGGAGGTTTCGACCAGTTCCGCCGCCGCCACGAACAACGGCGGTTGTGCGACGTCGCGCACGTCGCTGTGCACCGACACACTCAGCGGGTGCTGCTGACACGTCACACCTGATGTGACGCACACCCGTGCCCGGAGCCACGCGGAGGGCCCCGCGGTCCCTGCACAGGGGCTTCTGAGCCCTCCGTATGGTCAGAGTTCTTCCCGCGCGTACGGTCAGGTGCTTCCCCCGCGTACGGTCGTGTGCTTCCCGTACGCATGGCCGTGCGCTTTCGTGGGCCGAAAGAGAGAACGGCGGAACCATGGAATCTCGTTCCGTGGGGAAAGTGACCGACGACGAGGTTCTGCGGCTGGCGCGCGAAGTGGCCGACCGGCTCACGGAGTCGGCCGGTGACGCCGCGGGGAAAGCGGATCTCGCCGACGGTGCCCCCGGTATCGCGCTCGCCCTCCGGTACGCCGCCGAGGTCTTCGACGACAGCCGCTACTTCACGGCGGGCCGGCTCCTCCTGCGGCGCACCGCCGAGGCGAGCGCCGCGGCTCCCTTGCAGGCGCCCGGTCTGTACCTCGGCACCGCGGGCGTCGTCTGGGCGGTGACCGAGTACGCGCGCATGGAGCCGCGCTACCTCCCCACGCTCGCCACGATGACCGACCGGCTCGCCCGGCAGACGCTGGCGATCACGCTGCACACCGCCGCGGGAAGCGTCGCCTCGCACGATTACGACGTCATCGGGGGCGCGGCGGGCTGGCTCGCCGCGCTCCTCAAGGCCGCGGACGTGCTCGGCGGGCGCGCGACGGACACGGTCGGTGAGGCCACGGACCGCCTCGTCGACTACCTGGTGGAGCTGACCCGGGATGACGGCGGCCCGCTCAGATGGTTCTGCGCGCCCTCCCACTTCCCCAGCATTCCGGGCCCCGACGGAGAGCCGACGCCCCTTCCCGGATACGTGAAGAACTTTCCCGACGGCGTCTACAACCTGGGATTCGCCCACGGGCCGCCGGGCATCCTCGCCGCCCTCTGCCGCCCCGAGCTCACCGAAGCGGCCGGCAGCACGACGGGTCGGTCAGCCGGCACCGAGGACCCCGCCGCGCGGCCCCGCCGAGTGCGGCAGGGTGTCCGTGATCTCGCCCGGACGCTCGAAGCGCTGCGCATCGACGGCCTGGACTACCCCGCGTGGGCCAACCTTCTGCTGCCCCACCCGGACTCGAAGCGCCCCGACACCGGCGCTGTGCAGGTGCCGGCCAGGAGTGCGTGGTGCTACGGCCCGCCCGGTGTCGCCGCGTCCCTGCTGCCGGCCTCGCCGGCCTGCGGCGACCCGGAGCCGACCGACCTCGCGGTGGCCACGCTCCTCGGCCTCGACCGCACCCCCGCCGAGCAGCAGCGCGTCAACTCGCCCACGCTGTGCCACGGGCTGGCGGGGCTGGTGACCATCTACGGCCGCGCCGCCGCGCAGACCGGCGTGCCGGAGCTGTGGCACATGCACGAGCGGTTCCTGGCGCGGATGTGCTCGTTCGCGGGCGAGGAGCACCCCTATCTCTTCCCTGACTACGACCCGTGGGGGCAGCAGGAGCACAACGCCGGTCTGCTGAACGGCGCGGCCGGTGTCCTGCTCGCGCTCCTGGGCACCGTGTCCGAGGCGGCGGCCGGGTGGGACGAACTGTTGTTCCTGACCCCCAGGCCCCCGCGCGCGGACGCACCGGGAGAAGAGGCGCCGGGGATCGAGGCACCGCGCGGGGACGTGCCAGGGATCGACGCACCGCGCAAGGAAGCACTGCGCAAGGAAGCACCGCGCGGGGACGCACCGCGCGGGGACGCGCCGCGCGGGAAAGCACCGCACAAAGACGCACGGCAGGGGGCCGGGGCGGAGACGAGACCGGGCCGGGGAGCGGGGGAGACGTGAGCGAAGAGGCCGACACCTACGAGGCCTGCGGATTCTTCATGCTCAGGGCGCCCGCCCTGCCCGCGCGCCCGCTGCTGGAGGTGTTCGGGTCGCTGCCGGCGGACGCCGACACGCTGCGCACGGGCGCCTGGCAGGACAACTACGCCGAGCAGCTCCGCAAGCTGTGGTGGGCCCCGGGCGTGCGGGACGCCGTGCGGGCCGCCTCGCCCGACCTGGCGGACGCCGTCGAGCGGTTCGACACCCTCACCGGCAAGAGCCGGCGCAAGGCCGTGCGCGGTCTGGGCCGCTATCTGAACCGGATGAGTTTCCGCTCGACGCCGTTCGGCCTGTTCGCGGGCGTGACCACCGGCGTGTTCGGCGACGAGCAGCGCACCCGGCTCGGGCACGGCGCCCTCGGCACGGCCCGTGCGCGCGCGGACTCCGGGTGGGTCATGCACCTGGTGAAGCGTCTCGCGTTCGGTGCGGAGCGCTCCCGCGACGACCTGCGGGTGCGGCGCAACGACCTGCTCCACGTGTCCCGCGGCCGGGTGTGGCTGTCCACCGCCGAGGGCTACGGACTCCACGAGGACGCCGGGACCGCCCGCCCCGCCGCGCACGGCGACGAGCAGCGCCCCGCGCCCAAGGGCCGGCGCTCCGTCAGCGTGCGGCTCACCGCGCCGATACGCACCGTGCTCGATCTCGCCCGTAGGCCGACGACGCTCGGCGACCTGACCACCGCGCTCACCGAGGCCTATCCGCAGGCCGGTGCGGAGCGCGTCGCGGCCCTGCTCGACGGGCTCTTCGACAGCGACATCCTCATCACCGTCGAGCGCCCCCGGCTGCTGGTCCCCCAGGCCGCGGGCACGGACCGCGGCGACTCGCTGCTGCGCTCAATGCTTCCGCCCGTCACCGAGCCCGCCGTCGCGCGGGCGATCGACGAGGTGGAGGCGGCCATCACCGCGTTCAACGAGGGCGCGATCCCGGCGCGCCGGCTGCTCGGGGCGGCGAGCGCGCCGATGCCCGACGCCGTCGGCGGCCACACCGGCCCGACGCTCCAGATCGACTCGGCGCTGAACCGCGACGGGTCCCTCGTCCTTCCACGGGCCGTGGCGGACCTGGCCGAAGAGGCCGCCCGCGTGCTGCTGCGCGTGGGCGCTCAGGACCGCTACCCGCCGCACCTGGGGGAGTACGCCGACGCCTTCGCCGAACGGTACGGCCACCGCTCCGAGGTCCCCCTGCTGGAGGCGCTGACCCCGGAGACCGGGCTCGGTCCGCCGCGCCGATACCGCTCGCCGGGGCAGGCGTATCCGCTGCCCGGCATCGTGCCGGACCCTGTCGACCTGTCGGACCGGCCCGCGGGACCGACACGGAAGGCCGTGCTGGACCGGCTGGTCACCGGGGCGCTGGCCCGCAGGGAGCGGGCCGTCCAGCTCGACGACAGGGTGCTCGACGAGCTGGCCGAGGTCTCGGCGCCCGAGGACGACCACAGGCCGCCGATGCCTCTCCTCGATCTGCATCTCACCCTTGTGGCACCGGGACCGGGCCGTGAGCGGTGGCGCGCCGTCTGCGGCACCGCCGGGGTGGTGCCGGGCGGCCGGACCTTCTCCCGCTTCCACGACCTCCTCGACGACGGTGCCCAGGCGTCGCTGCGCGAGCTGGCCGCCGCCGAGGAGGCGCGCCAGGGCGACGCCGTCTGCGCCGAGCTGTCCTCCCTCCCCCAGGACGCCCGGTCGATCAACGTCTCGATCCGCCCCACCGCGCACACGTGGGAGCTGCCGGTCAACGTCACGCCGGGCCGGGACGAGGAGCGGGTGATCCGACTGGAGGACGTCCTCGTCGGCGTGGCCGAGGGGAAGCTCTATCTGCGCAGCCGCACGCTGGGCCGGCGCCTGCACGTCACCGACCGCACCATGCTCAACTGGGCGGGCGCCCCCGACCCGTGCCGCTTTCTGCTGGAGGTCTCCCAGTCCCTCTCCCGCACGGTCTCGTGGTTCAGCTGGGACGCGCTGAGCTGGACCATGCCGTTCCTGCCCCGCGTCGAACGGGGCGATGTGGTGCTGCGCCGGGCGCGGTGGCGGCTGCGGGCTGAGGAGTTCCTGCCGGCCCCCGGGGACCACGGGGACGAGGACGGACTGGCCGCGTTCGCCGAGACCTTCGGCGCCTGGGCGCAGACGTGGATGGTGCCCCGCCTGGTCAACATCGCCAGCAGCGACAACACCCTGCTGCTCGACCTCACCAGCGCCCCCTGCCTGCGCGAGCTGCGTGACAGCCTGGAGCAGGCGCCGGAGGACGGGCTCGTCCTGGAGGAGGTACTGCCCGCACCCGAGGACGGCTTCCTGCGGGACGCCGACGGGGAACCGTACGCCTCCGAGGTCGTGGTGCCCCTCGTGCGGACCGGCGAGGACCCGGGCCGGGTGGCCCGGCACATCAGGCCCCGCCGGCTCCCGGACACCGCCGAGGAGCCCGGCGCACGGGCCAAGCGGATCGGCAGCGACTGGCTGGCCGTGAAGCTGTACGCCGAACCGGACGCGCACGACACGCTGCTGGGCGTGGGTCTGGCCCACCTCGCCGGGCGGCTGTCCGAACAGTACGGCGTGGCATCCCCGTTCTTCCTGCGCTACGGCGATCCGGCCCCCCACCTGCGGGTACGGTTCTTCGTGCCCGAGGAGGACGCGCGCGCTGACGTCCTGCGCGAGGTCACCGCCTGGGCGTACGACCTCGCGCGGGGCGGGCACCTGACGGACCACGCCTACGTCACCTACCAGCGCGAGGTCGAGCGCTACGGCGGCCCCGAAATGATCGCCGACGCCGAGGAGTTCTTCCGGCAGGACAGCGCGGCCGTCGTCCGGCTCCTCGCGGACCTGCGCGCCGCACCGGCCGGACTGCCGGGGCTGCCGCACCTGGGTCTGGACGCGTCACAGGAACGTGCCGCGCTGGTCGCTCTCACGCTCGACCGGCTGTGTGCCCTGCTGGTCCCCGAGCCCGGGGCGCGCCACGCACTCGCCCGCCTCGCGGCCTCGCGCAACGCCGGAGGCGGCCTGTACCGGACGGCCGGGCGCGGCCTGTGGGCCGCCCGTACGCAGGACGGCCCCGCCCGGGAACTGCTCGACCGGGCCGCCGACACCTGGCGCCCGGCCGCGGAGCGGCTCACCCGCCGGATGACCGAGCTGGAGCGGGACGGCGCGCTCCAGGCGGACCGCGGCGACATCGTGCTGGCCCTGCTGCACATGCACTGCAACCGCATGGGGCTGCGTCCCACCGAGGAGGCGGACTCCTACGGGGTGTGGCGACGCCTCCTCGACCGGGCCGCGCACGCGCCGCGCTGAACACGCCCGCGGGTGGGCTCACCCGCGGGCGGGCTGTCACAGGTTCCTGCGGAACAGGTCGAGGAGGGCCTCCCAGTGGCGTTCCTCCGCCGCCGGGTCGTGGGCGGCGGTGTCGGACTGGGTGAAGCCGTGCGGGGCGCCCTCGTAGACCTCGGTGCGGTGGCGGACGCCCGCGGCGGTGAGCGTGCGCTCCAGCAGCTCGACCTGCTCGGGCGGCATGCCGGGGTCCTGGTCCGCGTGCCCGAAGTAGAGCTCGGCGGTGATCCGGCCGGCCGACAGGTGCGGGCTGTCCTCGGCGTCGGTGGCCAGGTTCGCGGCGTGGAAGCCCGCGGCGGCGGCGACCCGGTCGGGGTGGGCGCCGGCCGTGCGCAGGGCCAGCGCCCCGCCCATGCAGTAGCCGGTGACCCCCACGGGCCCTTCGGCCGCCTGCGCGAGTCCGGCGAGGTACCGCAGGTACGCGTCGGCGTCCCGCGTGGCGTTCTCAGGCGTGAGCGCCTGGAAGGCGGGACCCAGGCTCTCGAAGAGGTCGGGGCGCTGCGCGAGGTCGATGAAGTCGGGCAGCTCCACGACCGGAGCGCGCCCGGTGCGGTAGAAGACGTTCGGGACCAGCACCGTGTACCCGGCCGAGGCCAGCCGTTCGGCGAACGCCCGCAGAGCCGGGCGGAGCCCGAAGGCGTCCATGTAGAGGAGGACGGCCGGATGCGGCGCTCCGCCCTCGGGGTGTACGAGGTAGGCATCGGCGGTGCCGTCCTGCGTCGGGATGTCGACGGTGCTTGTGCTCACGGTGGTCATGGTCCCTGTCTCCTCCTCGCTCACGCGCGAGCCCCGGGGACCCACGCCTCTCCGTGCGCCGCCGTCCCCGCGGCCCGGGGCCACAGCAGGCCCGCGCCGTACGGTACGCCGTGACCTGCGGCCGGTCTCGGTGGGCGGGGGCCGGCTCCTCGCCTCGGCCGAACGCCGCGCACGGCCCCGGGTTCGCGCTCAGCGGCGCGCGTCCGGTACCGGGTCGCGGCCGAAGACCCAGGGGGCGAGGACGAGCTGCCAGCCGTCCGGGTCCGTGGAGACGGTGGCGCCGCGGGTGGGCCAGTACGGGTTGGCGGCGGTGACGGGACGGTGGCCGCGGGAGGTGAGATGCGCGGTCGCGCGGTCGTGGGCCGCCTGGTTCTCCAGGTAGAGGACCAGCTGGTTCTCGGGGTGGGGCGCGGGGATGCGGGGCGGGGCACCGTGCTGGGTCAGCTCCATGTGGACGGAGGGGTCGGGGGTGCCGGGGAGGCCGAGGACGAGGCCGTCGTAGCCGGAGTGGTCGCGCCACTCGGCGAGGACGGGCAGGCCGAGATCGTCGACGTAGAAGGCGCGTACGGCGTCGAAGCGTGCCGTCGGGCGGGCGAATCGGACCGCGCCGACGGCCAGCTGGTCCGGCCAGCCGTGGTGGGCGGGTGAAGGGGTGCTCATGGGTTCACGGTGACAGGCGCGGCGGGCGCGGGCCTCCGTCCACCGGGCCGGCCCGTCTCCGTCTTGGGACCGAGGACACTGTTCCTTCCCCGTCCCCGACCTCCAAAGAAGTGTTTGACGGTAAGGGTGCGGGTGCCGCACACTCACCGCATGACTCCCGCCTCCTCCCGGCCCCGTGGTCGCGGCGCCGACAGCGCGCGGCGTCTTCCGCTGCGCGCCCTGCTGCGTCGGCGCGGTTTCCGCGGGCTCGCGTCGGGGCGCGCCCTCACCTACCTCGGCAACGCGATGGCGCCCGTCGTCCTCGCCTTCGCCGTCCTCGACCTGGGCGGTTCCACCGTCGACGTGGGCCTCGTCGTCGGGGCCCGCTCGGTCAGCAATGTCGTGCTGTTGCTGTTCGGCGGGCTGCTCGCCGACCGGCTGCCCCGGGCGCTCGTCCTCCAGGGCGCCGCCCTCGCCGCCGCGCTGGTGCAAAGCGGTGTGGGGCTGGCCCTGCTGTCGGGCCGGGCGTCGATGGGGGTGCTGCTCGTCCTCAGCGTGGTGCAGGGCGCGGTGGCGGCCGTCTCCGTCCCGGCCTCCGCTGCGCTGATTCCGCTCACCGTCCCCGCCGACGAACTGCGGCCCGCCAACGCGCTCTCCCGGATGGGGGTCAACACCGGGATGATCGCCGGGGCCTCGCTGGGCGGGCTGCTGGCCGCCGTCGCGAGCCCGGGGTGGGGAATGGTGCTGGGCGGGGCGGCCTTCGCGGGCGCGTCCCTCGCCTACCGCCTGGCCGGACGGGGGCTCGCGTCCGTGCGGGGGCGGGCCGGTGCGGTCGCCGAGCCCGCGCGCCCGTGGCGGGAGCTGCGCGAGGGGTGGCGGGAGTTCGTCGCGCGCCCCTGGGTGTGGGTGGTGGTGCTCCAGTTCTTCGTGGTGAACGCGGTGGCGGCCGGCGGCATCCAGGTCCTGGGCCCGACGGTCGCCGACGCGACGTTCGGGCGCACGGCGTGGGGCTTCGTCCTGGCCACGCAGATGGCCGGGGCGCTGGTCGGCGGGGTACTGGTGGCGCGCTCCAGGGCGCGGCACGCCCTGCGGCTCGGTGTGGCGGTGGTCGCGCTGGACGCGTTGCCGCTCGTCGCGCTCGCGCAGTCGGCGGACGTGGCCGTGCTGGTGGTGGCGATGTTCGTCAACGGCGTCGCCATCGAGCAGTTCGGCGTCGCCTGGGACCTCTCGCTCCAGGAGAACGTGCCCCAGGAGAAACTGGCCCGCGTCTACTCCTACGACGCGCTGGGCTCGACCCTCGCCCTCCCCGTGGGGGAGATGGCCGCGGGCCCCTTCGCCGAACGCTTCGGAGTGCGGCCCACGTTGCTGTGCGGGGTCGCTCTGGTCGCCCTGGCGACGGCGGGCGCCCTGTGCAGCCGCCAGGTGCGGGGGCTGACGACGGGGGAGCCGCACCCGGCGGCCGGGCCGCCCGCGGTGGAGACGCGGGCCTGAGGGAGACTGGCGCGATGTCCTCCCGTCCTCGCGGTGGTGCGCGGCCCGGTCCCGAGACCGTCCAGGCGTCCCCGGCCGCCACGCCTGCTGAGGCCCCGTCTTCCCAGGCGTCTTCCCAGGCGCCGGCGGGCGCGGCGGTCGCGGATCTGCGGGTGCTCGCCCACCCGTTGCGGCTGCGGCTGCTCTCCTTGCTGACGGGCCAGGCGTACAGCGCCGCCGAGGCGGCGCGGGTCCTCGGTCAGTCCCAGGCCAACGTCAGCTACCACCTGCGCAGGCTGCACAAGGCAGGGCTCGTCGAGGCGGCGGGCGAGGTGGAGGTCCGCGGGGGTAAGGCCAAGCGGTACCGCCACGATCCCGACAGCGGCGACCGGCTCGGCGCCGCCCGGGAGGTCGGCACCTACCTGGCTCTCTCCGGCACTCTCGGCGAGGAGTTGCGCCGGCGTACGGCGCAGCGCGACACCTCCGTGCCGGGCGAGATGACGGACGCCGAGGTCTGGCTGCCCGGACAGGTGTGGGAGGACGTGCGCGAGCGTGCCAGGGCGCTGGGCGGAGTGCTCCACGACCAGGCCCTCCCGCCGGGTACGGAGGGGGCGGTACGGGTCAGCGCGACGATGGTGCTGTTCGCGATGGAGGCGGCCGGGGAGGGGTCGTCAGGGGAGGGGCCGTCCGGGACGGGCGGTGACGACGCGGAGCCCTGACGGGCGGACGGGGCGGGCGGTCCGGTGGGCGGCGGCCGGGTGCCGGGCGTGTGCCGGGTGCGCATGCCACTCGGATGTGCCTGTGGCGTCGAATGTGGGGGCTCTGAGCAGGCTCTCATCACATCGGGTGAAACTTTGGCCGACCGTTGCGGCCAACAACCCTCTGTTGCCAAGCTGTTGCTGACCGTCAGCATCTCTCGCACGATCCAGCGTTCACGCTGGCAGGCCGGAAACGGGGAGGGCACTCGTGCCATTCGGTGAACAGCCCGCGTATCTGCGGGTGGCCTCGGATCTGCGCAAGAAAATCTCCGACGGCTCCCTGCCGCCGCACGCCCGGCTCCCCTCGCAGGCCCGCATCCGCGAGGAGTACGGCGTCTCCGACACGGTCGCGCTGGAGGCCCGGAAGGTGCTGATGGCGGAGGGGCTGGTCGAGGGCCGCTCGGGCTCGGGCACCTACGTACGGGAGGTGCCTTCGGCGCGCCGCGTCGCGCGTACGGGGCACTGGACGATGGAGGAGTGCACCCCCTTCCGTCAGGAGCAGTCCGACGAGAGGGTGCGGGGTACCTGGGAGTCGCGCAGCGAACGGGAGGAGGCCTCCCACGAGACCGCCGAGCGGCTGTTCATCGAGCCGGGCGACACGGTGATGCGCACGCGCTACGTCTTCTCTGTGGAGGGGGAGCCGGTGATGCTGTCCACCTCCTGGGAGCCGCTGGCGCTCACGGGGCGGACGCCTGTGATGCTCCCGGAGGAGGGGCCGCTGGGCGGCCGCGGAGTGGTGGAGCGGATGGCGGCGATCGACCTGGTGGTCGACAACGTCACCGAGGAGGTCGCCTCCAGGGCCGGCAGGGCCGAGGAGATGGCCGAGCTCGGCGGGGTGCCGGGGCACGCGGTGCTGGTGGTGGCGCGGACGTACTTCGCGGGGAAGCGCGCCGTGGAGACGGCGGACGTGGTGGTGCCCGCCGACCGCTTCAAGCTGGCCTACCACCTGCCCGTGAGGTGACGCGTCACCTGCTTGGGGGATGACGCCTGCGGGGGAGGGGTCCGGGGCCGGGGCGAGGGGCGAGGTTCGTCGCCCTCTGTCACCGACGGTGCTTCCGCGATCCCGCCCGTACGTCCGGCGGGACGAACTGGTGGCCGAAAATGTTGTCCCTTTGTGCAAAGTCGAATGCGGTGCGTGAGGGTCGGGCGTAGGCTCCGGCATATGCAAAGTGTGAGCGGCGACAGTGAGGCGGTGCGGCCCTGGCGGCTCATACGCCAGGACTGCCACGGCAATCGCTACCGCGTCGGCAGCTACGCCACCCGGGCGGAGGCCCTCCACCTCGCCGAGCGGCTGGGGGAACGGGGTGACGGCTATCTGGTGGAGCACCAGCGGTCCGACGGGTCGGTGCAGACGGTCAGCGGGTAGTCGTCGATGCGAGTGTGGATAATTCTCCCACCTTGACCGGTTCTGCCCGGCCCGCGAGCTGGGGAGGCCGACCGGCCGAGCCTGCCATCCGATCCCGACCAGGGACGTGGGCCGTGTGAGCACCGAACCCGCCGGCGGGGCGCGACGAGCGACCCCGCTCCTCGACACGCTGCGCATCGGGATCGTCATGCTCGACGGGCGGGGCGACGTCCTGGTGTGGAGCCCCGCGGTGCAGGAGATCCTCGGCTGGTCCGCCGAGGAGACGATCGGCCGCCCCATCGAGGAGCTCATCGTCAGCGGCGCGGAGGAACGCCGGGCCCGGGCGGAGGCGCTGCGCCGCACGCACGGCTGGCGGGGCAACCTGCGCATCCGCCACCGGGACGGTTCTCTCGTCGAGGTCGAGGGCCGCGGTTCGCTGCTGCGCGACACCGAGCACCATCCGTTCGTGCTGGCCAACATCGTGGAGACCAGCCGCCTGCGGACGGTCGAGCACGATCTGGCGGCGCTCGACGCGCTGTTCGCCTCCTCACCGCTGGGCATCGCCCTCTTCGACACGGAGCGGCGCCTGGTGCGCTACAACGACGCGCTGCTGCGGCTGGTGGACGCCGCGGACACCGACCTGGTGGGCCGTACGGTCGAGGCGCTGCTGCCGGCCGCGATGGCCGAGGAGGTCATGCAGATCCAGACGGGCGTGCTGGAGACCGGCCGCTCCGTCGTCGACGTGGTCACCCCCTCGCTCGACGGCGGCGGTGCCCGTTCCGTCTCGTACGCCAGGCTGAGCGACCGCGGCGGCGAGGTGTTCGGGGTGAGCTGCACCGTCATGGACGTCACCGAGCGGCTGGAGGCGCTCGACAAGGCGGAGGCGGCGCGCGGCCGGCTCGCGCTGCTGGACCACCTCGGGGTGGCGCTGGGCGACCGGCTCGACGTCCGGGCGATCTCGCAGGCGGTCACCGGCGCGCTCGTGCCGCGCTTCGCCGACTACGCGGGCGTCCTGCTGCGCGGCGAGGTCGCGGCGGGAGGCGAGCTGCCCGAGCCGGTCATCCCCGTGGGCACCCCGTTGCACATGCTGGGCTTCGCCGCCCGGCACGGGGGCGAGCGCGTGGAGCGGCTGCTGCGGCTCGGCAGTGAGATCGTCTACGCGCGCGACTCCCTGCTCGGACGGGCGCTGGACAGCGGCGAGCCGCAGCTGGCGACCTCGCCCGAGGAGATCCTCCGCGCCACCAGGACGGGCGACCCCACGACGGACGCCACCCTGGAGCTGGACGTGCACTCGCTGATGGCCGTCCCCCTGCGCGCCCGCGGCACCGGCCTCGGGCTGCTGGTCGTCAGCCGCGCCGAGAACCGGGAGTCCTTCGTCGACGACGACCGGGCGCTCGCCGTCGAGCTGGCCGACCGCTCCGCCACCTTCCTCGACAACGCCCGGCTCTACGCGCGCGAGCGCGAGGGCGCGCTGATGCTGCAACGGAGTCTGCTGCCGCAGCACATCCCCGAGCCGCCCGGCGTGGTCCTCGCCTACCGCTACGTGCCGGGCAGCAGCGGCACGGAGGTGGGCGGCGACTGGTTCGACGTCATTCCGCTGCCGGGCGGGCGGGTCGCCTTCGTCGTGGGGGACGTGATGGGCCACGGGCTGCACTCGGCCGTCACCATGGGCCGGCTGCGCACCGCGGTCCGCACGCTGGCCGGGCTCGACCTGCCGCCGGATGAGCTGCTCGCCCGGGTCAGCACCGTCGGCGACGACCTCTCCCACGGCCCCGACGAACCGATGATGGCCACCTGCCTGTACGCCGTCTACGAGCCGGCGCCCACCTCGGCGGGCAAGCGGTGCGGGGTGCTCACCCTGGCGAGCGCGGGCCACGTGCCGCCGCTGCTCGTCAATCCCGAGGCCGACGGGGGGTGCCGGGCGCGCCCCGTCGACGTCCCCTCGGGCACGCCCCTGGGGATCGGGTCGGCCCTGGACGGCGCCAGGGAGCTGACGGAGGTGGAGATCGAGGAGGGCAGCGTGCTCGTCCTCTACACCGACGGGCTCGTCGAGCGCCCCGGAGAGGACATCACCGAGGGCATCGACCGGGTGTGCGGTCTGCTGGCCGGGCCCTCGGGGTGCCGTGTGGAGCCCGAACCCGGCTTCTCGTGGGACGGGGCGGGCGGTTACGTCTCACCGGGGCCGGTCGAGGACACCGGGTGCGGCGGCATCGAGAACGCGTGCGACGTCCTCATCTCGTCGCTGCGCGAACAGGGCGGCGCGGGCGACGGGCGGCTGAGCACCAGGGACGACGTGGCGCTGCTGATGGCGCGGCTCGGCGGACTCCCCGGCGACACCGCCGCCTCGTGGTCGTTCACCACGGGCGACTACGCGGTGCGGCGGGCGCGGGAAGCCGTACGGCGCACCCTGAACGAGTGGGGCCTGGTGGAGCTGGAGGACACCGGCGTACTGCTGGTGAGCGAACTGGTCACCAACGCGCTGCGCTACGCGCGCGGCCCGATCGGGGTCCGGATGGTGCGCGACACCGGGCAGCAGGCCGGGGTGCAGGGACGTGTGCTGGTCGTGGAGGTCTCCGATCCGATGCCCGAGCCGCCGCGCGAGCGGGTCGTCACCGAGGAGCAGGAGGGCGGCAGGGGCATCCAGCTGGTGGCCGGACAGGCGCGCCGCTGGGGCACCCGGATCGGGCCAGAGGGCAAGACGGTCTGGTTCGAACTGCCGCTCGACTGAGTGCCCTCGACGGGTGAGGTGCGCCCCCAGGGGACGGGTGGCGCGGGGTGGCGTCGCGCCGGTGAGCGAACGGCCTGCCAACCGTGCCGCATCCCAGGGTTCGAGACCCCGCTCGCTGGTTAGGAGACAGAGGTGGCCCCCGTGGACAGCGGGGGGTGTGCGCACGTTGCCTCGTCGCGGCAAGGAGACTTGTGGCGATCGGGAAGAGCGGGCTCCGGATTCCTCTCCGGGCTGCCACACTGCTCGGACCGGAGGCGAGCACCGGCAGTGGAAGGGGCGGCATTGAGCGATATCCCGGTGGAGGCGGCCGGTAAGCAGGACGACGTACGTCGTGCCCTGGCACTGCTGAACGCCGCAGGCGCGCGGATCGGCAACTCACTGGACCTGGAGACCACGGCCCGCGAACTGCTGGACGTGGCAGTGCCGCAGTTCTGCGACCTGGCCTCCGTCGATCTGTACGAGAGCGTGCTGGCGGGCGACGAACCCCGCCCCGTCGGCCCGCCGGGCCCCGACGACGCCGACGGTTTCGGCGACACGGGACCGGCCCGTGGCATCGGCACCGCACCGGGCCACACCCCGCGCCCCGAGCTGCCCAGGCGGCGCCGTGAGCCCCTCGCGGCGCCCCGCGGCGAACTGCGCAGAGTGGCCTTCGCCAGCGCCGTCGCCGACGCGCCCTACGCCCTCGCACTGCCCGACGAGGAAGCCAGGAGGAGCGAGAACGCGGACGAGAGCGCGGCGGCGGCCCGCTGCAACGGCAGCGGGCCCGCGAGCGGCGCGCAGCCGGGACAGCCCGCCGAGGTGGGCTCCACGCACTGCTACGCCGAGCACTCGCCCTACGCCACAGCGCTGCGCACCGGGCGGGTGCAGAACATCCCCGGCCAGGACGGCAGCGTTCCCGCCCAGTTCGGCGCCGTCGTCCAGTCGACACTCGCCGTGCCCATGGTCGCCAGGGACCGGGTGCTGGGGCTCGCGCAGTTCTCCCGGGCCAAGGGCAGCGAACCCTTCGGGGAGCGGGACGGCGCGCTCGCCGCCGAACTGGCCGCCCGCGCCGCCGTGTGCATCGACAACGCGCGCCTCTACCGCAGGGAACACGAACGCGCTCTCATACTGCAGCGCAGCCTGCTGCCGCCGGGCGACCCGGAGGCGGCCGGACTGGAGATCGCCTGCCGCTACCTGCCGGGCAACCCGGCCACCGAGGTGGGCGGCGACTGGTTCGACGTCATCGAACTGCCCGGCCACCGCACCGCCATCGTCGTCGGCGACGTGATGGGCCGCGGGCTGCGCGCGGCCGTCGCCATGGGCGAACTGCGCACCGCCGTGCGCACGCTGGCGCTGACCGACATGGAGCCCGCCGAGGTCCTCGGCGCCCTCGACGAGATCGCCCGCGGCCTGGGCGACGCGCGCCGCCAGCAGCACACCCAGCGCGCCTACCGCGGGGCCGACGCCGATCTGTCCGAGGTCTACCTGGCCACCTGCATCTACGCCGTCTACGACCCCGTCTCGCGGCGCTGCACGATCGCCAACGCCGGGCACCTGCCGCCCATCCTGCTGGAGCCGGCGGACGAGTCCGCGCTGCTGCTGGAGGTGCCCAAGGGGGTGCCGCTGGGGGTGGGCGGCGAGCCCTTCGAGGAGATCGAGGTCGAACTCCCCGAGGGCGCCATGCTCGCGCTCTACACCGACGGCCTGGTCGAGTCCCGCGACCACCCGCTGGACGAGGGCCTCGACCGGTTCCGCTCCGCTCTCACGGACGCCGCCGAGCCGCTGGAGGACACCGCGGACCGGGTGCTGCGCACCCTCAACGTGCACCACGGCGAGGACGACATCGCGCTGCTGGTGGCACGGGTGCAGGGCCTGGACGGCGGCAACGTGGGCGACTGGACGCTGCCGCCCGAGCCGCGCTCGGTGGCCCGCGCCCGCGAGCTGGCCCGCGAACAGCTGACCGCCTGGGACCTGGACGCGCTCGGCGACACCACGGAGCTGCTGGTGAGCGAGCTGGTCACCAACGCACTGCGGTACGGCGAGGGCAACATCAGGCTGCGGCTGCTGCTGGAGCGCACGCTGGTGTGCGAGGTGTGGGACGCCGGGCAGGTGCAGCCGCGCCGCCGCCGCGCCCACGACACCGACGAGGGCGGCCGCGGCCTGCAACTGGTCGACCTGCTCAGCACCGGCTGGGGCAGCCGCCGGGTGCCCCTGGGCAAGGCCGTCTGGTTCCAGTTGCCCCGCCCCGAGTCGGGCGCCGCGGCGCCCGACCCGACCGAAGCGCTGCTCAACCTCTTCTGAGGCGCGTCGCCCTGACGCGTGTCAACCCCGACGAAGGGCAAAGGCCCCGCCCGACTTTCGGGCCGGGGCCCCGTGCCCGGCCCGCCCGTACGTTCCCCGCATGGTCACCGAACAACGGCACAGCCGAGCAGCACGACGTGAACGGGGCAGGGGCAGCCGAGGACGAGCGGCACCGGCCGGGCACCGGGGCCCGCGTCCGGCACAGCCGTCTCCACCCGCGCAGCGGCGCGGTGTCCCGTGGCGTCCGTGGGTGCGCGGCGCGCTCGCGGCGGTCGCGGTCCTGTCGGCCGGCGCGGGCGCGCTGTGGGCGCTGGCACCGGGCGGGCTCGGCCGGCAGGCACCCGTACGGATCACGGACGGCGTCTCCGCCTCCGCCTACCGGGAGTTGAGCGAGGCCGCCTCCGGGGGCCCAGGCTGGCTCGGCGGCCTCTTCGAACTGGCCACCGAGGGCACCCTCGTCGCGCTCGGGCTGCTCTGGCTGTGGACGGGCGTGCGGGCCTGGCGCGACAGGAACCCCGGGCTGGGGACGGGGGTCGCGCTGACGGCGCTCGGCACGGTCGTGGCGTACGCGCTGAGCGAGGGGCTGAAGCTGGTGGCCGACGAGGAGCGGCCGTGCCGGGCGCTGGCCGGGGCCGACCCGCTCGCCGCGTGCCCGCCGACGGGCGACTGGTCGTTTCCGAGCAACCACGCCACCCTGGCCGCGGCGCTCGCGGTCGGTCTCGCCCTCACGCGGCCCCGGCTGGCCGCGGCCACGCTGCCCCTGGCGGCGGCCGCCGCGCTGCTGCGCGTCCTGGTGGGGGTGCACTACCCGCACGACGTGCTGGCAGGCGCCGTCCTGGGCGGCGCGGTCGCGGCGGCGCTGCTGGTAGTGGCGCGGTCAGCGGGGCGCAGGCACCAGGCCTGACTCGTGGGCCACGACCGCGGCCGCCGCGCGGTTGTCGACGCCCAGGCCGGCGAGGATCGAGCTGACGTGCGCCTTCACCGTCCCCTCCACGACCCGCAGCCGCCGTGCGATCTGCGCGTTGGAGCGGCCCGCGCCCAGGTGGGCGAGGACCTCCCGCTCGCGGGGCGTCAGCTCACCGACCCGGGCCCGCGCGGTGGAGCGGCGCCCGGCCGCGGCACCGGCCTCGGAGGCGGCCAGATGCGCCACCACACGGGCCGCCACCTTGGGGGAGAGGTAGGCGGCACCCTCGGCCACGGCGCGCACCCCCGCGAGCAGTTCCTCCGGCTCGCCCGCCTTGACGAGGAAACCGGCGGCCCCGCCGCTCAGTGCCCGGAGGATGTAGTCGTCCTCGCCGAACGTCGTCAGCATCACGGCCCGGACACCGGGCACCGACCGGCGCACGGCGGCCAGCGCCTCGATGCCGTCCGCCTTCGGCATGCGGATGTCCAGGACCGCCACGTCGGGGCGGTGCCGCCGCGCCAGCTCGACGGCCTCGTGCCCGTCGGCCGCCTCGGCGACGACCTCGATGCCGGGGTCGGTCGCCAGGATCGCCCGCACGCCCGTACGGGCCAGGGGCTCGTCGTCCGCGAGCAGGACGCGGACCGCCGCGGGGCGCGTCACCTTAGCCGCCCCCTCAGGCGTGCAGCGCCCGCGCGGACGCCAGCGTGCCCGCACGGAAGCAGAGCCGGTAGACGTCGCCCGAGCGGTCGTCGAAGGGGTTCGCTGTCATGGCGTAGTGCTCGCATCTCGTACCGGGCTCCTGCGGCGGTGGCGGGGCGTGCGCGGGCCGGTGCGAGGTCTGCGTGCCGGGCAGCAGCGAGGCGATCCGTTCCCGCTGCTGCCCGGCGCGCAGCCGGCCGAAGTCCTCGGCCGACAGCACCGTCCGCTCGGTCCTCAGCATGTCCCACCACGTCAGCGCGCCCCCCAGCAGGGCACAGGCCAGCAGGCAGGAGGTCACGGCGGTGAGCGCCGTACGGCCCATCGCCCGCCGGGCGCTGCGCTGTTCGTCCGCGAAGGGCGCTTCGCATGAGTCCTCCGGGAGCGGCGGGTGGGGTGGGCGGTCGTGGGGGAGCACCGCCCGGAGAGCGAAGCCGCCGTCCGGGGTGGGCCCGTGCCCAAGCGAACCGCCCACCAAGCGGACTCGTTCGCCGAGCCCCGGCAGCCCGTGCCCGCCGACGGCCCGCCGTTCGGGAGCGCCACCCGGCGCGGGACCGTTCACCACCTCGACCCGCGTCACCCCCGCGGCCGCCAGACCGTGCCCGCCACCGCCACCGCCGCCGCCACCGGAGGCGCCGGTGCCCGTGTCCGCGTCCGTGTATGCGTCCGTGGCCGTGCCCGCGTCCGTGGCCGTGTCGGTACCGGTGCGCGTCACGCGGACCGTGACGGCGGCGTCCGGGGCGTGCTTGGCGACGTTCGTGAGGCCTTCCTGGACGACGCGGTGTGCGGCGTCCAGGACCGCGCGGGGCGGTGCGGCGGCCGACGCCGCGTCCCGGGCGGGCTCGTCCACGTACGCGGTGACGGCCAGCCCCGAGGCGGCGGCCTCCCTCAGCAGGTGGCTGACGCCGGTGTCCGCGGGGCGGACGGGCGCGGCCTCATCCGAGGCGCGCAGCACACCGATGACCTCGCCGAGCCGGTCGACGGCGGCCTCGGCGCGGCCGCGGATGTCCGCGGCGGCCGCACGGTGCTCCGGAGACAGGCCGGGCGCCAGCTTCAGAGCGCCCGCCGAGAGGGCGAGCAGGCCCAGTTCGTGGCCGAGGGCGTCGTGCATGTCCTGCGCGACGCGGGTCCGCTCCCGCTCCCGCGCCCGCTCGGCGACCAGCCGCCGCTCGCGCGTCAACCGCGCGGCCCGCTCCCAGCCGGCCTGCGCCAGCTGGCGGTACTGCCGCCAGAAGCGGCCCGCGCACCAGGGCAGCATGCCCGCGAGGAGCACGATGGCCACGAACCGCGTCCCGGGTGTCAGCGAGGCCGCCACCGTCAGCGCGGTCACCATGGCCACGGCGAGGGCCGTGGCGAGCAGCAGCGCGGCGACCCGGCCGCTGCCCCGCCGCAACCCGGCCAGGAAGGCGCAGCCCGCGGTCGCGGCGATCCACCACGGCCCCGCCACCACGGCGAGGACGGCGGCGCCCCCGGCGCCCACCGCCGCCAGATGCCCGACCGGCACCCGGCGGCGGGAGCGCGGCAGGAGTCCGGCTGCGCGGGGGCGCCCGTCCCCGGGGCGGCGTCGGGCCGCCGGCAGGCGTCCGGCCGCCTGCCGCGGGCCCCTGGGGGCGGAGGACTTGGTACGCACGGCTTCGTTCACGGGAGCGACGGTAGGGGGCCCGCGGTCGGCGCGGTACTGCCGAAAGTCCCATGGCTGGGCACCGGATCCGGTGCCCGGCCCGCTCGCACTAGAGTTCCCCTCCACGACCGCGACACCCAGGGGGAGAGCCCGATGACCTTCCGGCAGCACATGAGAGCGGCGGTGGCGCGCACGCTCGCGGAGTTTCCCCCGGAAGCGGACGGTGGCATCTACGCGGTCACCTTCCGGATCGACGCGGTCGACCAGGACCCCCGCTTCCCCCAGCTGGCTGTCGGCTACGTCACGGAGGGGGAGGTGGCCAGGCAGCTCGCTGTCTCCGCGGCCGCCGACCCGTGGGAAGTGCGCTGGAGCTACGCGTACTTCCCGCCCTCGGGCCTGGAAGGTGTCCGCGTCCTGGGCCACGACGAGGAGCACGACCCGCGCGGCGCCGAGCTGCACCGCGCCGAGTCCGAGGCGGCCGGGCTCTGGTACGAGGACGACGCCCCCGAAGAGGTGCGGGACGAGCGCGCTGCACGGCTGGATGGCGCGTTCCGCGCGCTCTGTGTCGACCTTGCCGGGCAGCTGCACGCGGACGGCGACCTGGTACGGGCCCTGGGGCGCCCGCTGCCCGTGATCCTCTACGACATGTCCGACCCGGAGGAGATGTTCGCGCTCAGCGGCGCGGCCAACCCGCCCGAACTGGTCGCCGACTTCCTCTCGGTGCTCTCGAAGAGCTGAGGGGGCCCGGTCCCCGGGCGTGCCGCCCGGGGACCGGGGAGCACGTCACCCCTGCCGGCGGCGGATCTTGTTGCCGAGCCAGACCAGCGGGTCGTACTTGCGGTCGGCGGCCCGCTCCTTGAGCGGGATGAGGGCGTTGTCCGTGATGCGGATGTTCTCGGGGCACACCTCGGTGCAGCACTTGGTGATGTTGCAGTAGCCGAGCCCGTGCTCGTCCTGGGCGGCGGACTTGCGATCCAGGCCCTGCCGGCCGGCGGCGTCCAGCGGGTGCATGTCCAGTTCGGCGACCCGCATCAGGAAGCGCGGCCCGGCGAACGCCGTCTTGTTCTCCTCGTGGTCGCGGACCACATGGCAGGTGTCCTGGCACAGGAAGCACTCGATGCACTTGCGGAACTCCTGCGAGCGCCCGACGTCCTCCTGCTGCATCCGGTACTCACCGGGTGCCAGCTCCTGCGGCGGCACGAACGCGGGGACCTCGCGCGCCTTCTGGTAGTTGAACCCGACGTCGGTCACCAGGTCCCGCACCACGGGGAAGGCCCGCAGCGGGGTCACGGTGATCGTCTCGGCGCGGTCGAAGACCGACATGCGGGTCATGCACAGCAGCCGCGGCCTTCCGTTGATCTCGGCGCTGCACGAGCCGCACTTGCCCGCCTTGCAGTTCCAGCGCACCGCGAGATCGGGTGCCTGGGTGGCCTGGAGGCGGTGGATGATGTCGAGGACGACCTCGCCCTCGTTGACCTCGACGGTGAAGTCTTCAAGACCGCCACCGTCCACATCGCCGCGCCAGACCTTGAAGTGCGCGTCGTAGCTCGTCGTGTCCGGTGCGGTAGTCACTCGCTCGTCAGCTCCTCGTCGGTCAGGTACTTGATCAACTCCTCCTTCTCGAACAGCTCAAGGAGGTCCTTGCGGATCGGCGGCATCTCGCGGCGGCGGAGGCTGATCCGCTCGGCGCGCTCGCCCCTGCCCTCGGCCGCCGCCTTGAGGGTGCAGACGAGGTTGGCGCGGCGCCACTCGCGGTCCATCTCCGGGTAGTCGTCGCGGGTGTGCCCGCCGCGCGACTCCGTGCGGTTGAGTGCGGCACGGGCCACGCACTCGCTGACCAGCAGCATGTTGCGCAGGTCGAGCGCCAGGTGCCAGCCCGGGTTGAACTGCCGGTGGCCCTCCACCGTGGCGTGCCCGGCGCGCTCGCGCAGGTCGCCGAGGCGCTCCAGCGCCTCGGACATCTCCTCCTCGCGCCGGATGATGCCCACCAGCTCGTTCATGGACTGCTGGAGTTCCTGGTGGACCGCGTACGGGTTCTCCGCCGGGCGGCGCTCGCCGGCGGGGCTCTCAGGGGCGCCGGCAGCCGCGGGGGCGTCCGCCTCGCCGAACGGGCGCAGCGCCTCGGCCGCCGCCGCGTCGACCTGCTCGGCGCCGACCGCCGGGCGTCCGTCCGCGCACGCGCGGGCGTACTCCGCCGCGTGCAGGCCGGCGCGCCGCCCGAAGACCAGCAGGTCGGACAGCGAGTTGCCGCCCAGCCGGTTGGATCCGTGCATCCCGCCGGCGACCTCGCCCGCCGCGAAGAGCCCCGGCACACCGCGCGCCGCCGCGGTGTCCGAGTCGACGTCCACGCCGCCCATGACGTAGTGGCAGGTGGGGCCGACCTCCATCGGCTCCGCCGTGATGTCCACGTCGGCCAGCTCGCGGAACTGGTGGTGCATCGAGGGCAGCCGCCGCTTGATCGTCTCGGCGGGCATCCGGGTGGAGACGTCCAGGAAGACGCCGCCGTGCGGGGAGCCGCGCCCGGCCTTGACCTCGGCGTTGATGGCGCGGGCCACCTCGTCGCGCGGCAGCAGCTCGGGCGGGCGGCGGTTGGCGTCGGGGTCCTCGTACCAGCCGTCGGCCTCCTGCTCGGACTCGGCGTACTTCTCCTTGAAGACGTCCGGCACGTAGTCGAACATGAACCGCTTGCCCTCGGAGTTGCGCAGCACACCGCCGTCGCCGCGCACCGACTCGGTGACCAGGATGCCCTTCACCGACGGCGGCCAGACCATCCCGGTGGGGTGGAACTGCACGAACTCCATGTTGATCAGCGAGGCCCCGGCCAGCAGCGCCAGCGCGTGCCCGTCCCCTGTGTACTCCCAGGAGTTGGAGGTCACCTTGAACGACTTGCCGATGCCGCCGGTCGCCAGCACCACGGCGGGCGCCTCCAGCACGAAGAAGCGGCCGCTCTCCCGCTCGTAGCAGAAGGCGCCGCTCACTGCCCCGGTGCCGTCCCCGCCGTCGCCGTCCTCCTTCAGGATCCGCGTGACGGTGCACTCCTGGAAGACCTTGATGCGCGCCTCGTAGTCGCCGCTCTCCTTGAAGTCCTCCTGCTGGAGGGAGACGACCTTCTGCTGGAGCGTACGGATCAGCTCAAGACCCGTACGGTCGCCGACGTGCGCGAGACGCGGGTACTCGTGGCCGCCGAAGTTGCGCTGGGAGATCCGCCCGTCCTTCGTACGGTCGAACAAAGCCCCCCAGGTTTCCAGCTCCCACACCCGGTCGGGGGCCTCGCGTGCGTGCAGCTCGGCCATCCGCCACTGGTTGAGGAACTTGCCGCCGCGCATCGTGTCGCGGAAGTGGACCTGCCAGTTGTCGCCGTCGTTGACGTTGCCCATGCTGGCGGCGATGCCGCCCTCGGCCATCACCGTGTGGGCCTTGCCGAACAGGGACTTGCAGATCACCGCCGTGCGCAGCCCCCTCTCGCGCGCCTCGATCGCGGCGCGCAGCCCGGCGCCGCCCGCGCCGATGATGACGACGTCCCACTGGTGGCGTTCGACGTGTGCCATGTCGCTGTATTCCCTCTCACATCTCTCTTCAGAAGAAGCGCGGGTCGGTGAACGCGCCGGTGGCCAGCAGGTAGACGTAGAAGTCCGCGAGCGCCACGCTGACCAACGAGGCCCAGGCGAGCAGCATGTGCCGCTCGTTGAGCTTTCCGACCCAGCCCCACATGCGGTAGCGCACCGGGTGCTTGGAGAAGTGCCGCAGCCGGCCGCCCACGATGTGACGGCAGGAGTGGCACGAGAGGGTGTACGCCCAGATCAGCACGATGTTGACGAGGAAGATCAGGGTGCCCAGACCCATGTGTCCCCACGCGTACTCCGCGTCGCGGAAGCCGAGCAGGGTGTCCCAGGTGAGGACCGCCGCGACGAGCAGCGCCGCGTAGAAGAAGTAGCGGTGGATGTTCTGCAGGATCAGCGGGAAGCGGGTCTCACCGGTGTACGTCTTGTGCGGCTCGGCCACCGCGCAGGCCGGGGGAGAGGCCCAGAACCCGCGGTAGTAGGCCTTGCGGTAGTAGTAGCAGGTCAGCCGGAAGCCCAGCGGGAAGATCAGGATGAGCAGCGCGGGGGAGAGCCCCCACCACTCGCCGAACAGGCCCCAGTTGGGTCCGCCCTTCATCGTCGCGCAGTTGTCCGCCAGACACGGCGAGTAGAACGGCGAGACGTAGGGCGCGTGGTAGTAATCGGCGCCCGCGAACGCGCGCCAGGTGGAGTAGACGACGAACGCCAGCAGCCCCAGCACGGTGACCGCGGGCGCCAGCCACCAGCGGTCCTTGCGCAGGTGCGGCGCGGCGATGGCGGCGCGCGTGCTCCCGCGTACGCCGGTGGCTTGGGGGCCCGCGGTCTGTCGGGGCCCCGTGTTCTGTTGGGGTTCGGTGCCAGTGGCCAACGGAATCTCCGGAAGAGACGACGGGGATCAAGGGCGGCAAGGGCCTGCCGTGTGAACTCGCAGTATCCATCGAGTCACGGTGCGTGCCGGTCGCGCGCCCCCAGCCCCTCGTCATCGACATCCGTCCACAGGCCGGGGTCGTAGGGCTGGTCGGAAATCGTCACCATCTCGGCGCGCGGCGCACCGGGCTGCCGCGGCGCGGTGGCTCTCAACAGGGAGAGCGACTCCCGCAGGTGCTCGGCGTCGCTGCGCATCCGCCGGATCTCCAGCCCGCTGCCGACGTGCTGTTCGAGTCGGCTGACGCAGCGTGCGAGATCGTCCAGACAGCGCTGAGCGACCGTCAGTTCATCGTGCAGAGACATGAGTTGCCCACCTCCGCTAGGTGGCGGCCGGCTTGGTCCATGCGCCTGGCGAGTGTTGCGCGTCACACTCCTTCTTGTGAAGAGTGCGGCACGTCTTTCCGCCCGTACGGGTCACCTCGCGCGGGGCGCGAAGTTGCCGCGCCCGGGTGCGGCCCCACCGAACGCCGCGGTGCGGGGCGGTGCCAGGGGGTGGCTGGCGCCCTGAGGGTGGAGTCGGGCAGGAGGGGGGTGCGGGGCGGGCGTAGGGGCGTCTCGGCTCTCTCTGAGCCCGTACGGGGCCCGTGTCGGACCCCGTGCGGGCCCCGTGTGGGGTCTTGGTTCACCCTCCCGGTGCAGCCGGGGGGTGCTCCGCACGGGTGGCGTGCGTGGCCCATGTGTCGTGTCTGCGGGACTCCGGGTTTGGGGGCGCTTCAAGTGGGGCGAAAAGATGTGATGAACCGCAAAAACCGCCAAAAGAGGACGTTGCGGGCGCGCGGTCAGCCCCGGAGGTTTCAGCATGCGAGCCGTCCCAGCCGAGTCAGCACGGCCCCCGTGGCCGCCACAGCCAGCACAGTCGCCCCGCCGCACGGCCCTGCCCCACGGCCTGGGCAACCGCCCGCACCGCGGCGGGGCCCGGCGATGGGTCGCCGTACTGGTCGCCGGAGTGCTGCTGCCGCTGCCGCTGGCCGCATGCAGCGCGGGAGACTCCCAGGACGGCGCGGCGGGCGCCGGCATCGGGCAGGGCTCGGCCGACGCGGACGGCGACATCCACGGCACCGAGCGGGCGCAGGTCACCTCCGGCGGCACCCTGCGCTGGGCGGTCGACGCGAAGCCCACCACCTTCAACGTCTTCCAGCCCGACGCCACCGAGGCCACCGAGCGGGTCGCCGGAGCCACCCTCCCCGCGCTGTTCACCCTCGACCAGCACGGGAAGGCCCAGCTGAACAAGGACTTCCTGCGCGGCGCCGAGGTCACCGCGACCGAACCGCGGCAGACCGTCGTCTACAAGCTCAACCCGAAGGCACGCTGGAGCGACGGCCGCCGCCTGTCCGCAGCCGACTTCCGCGCCCAGTGGAAGGCGCTGCGCGGCAAGGACAAGGCGTACTGGACGGCACGCAACGCCGGCTACGACCGCATCAAGAAGATCTCCGCGGGACAGCACGCGGGCGAGGTCGAGGTCGTCTTCGCCAAGCCCTACGCGGACTGGCGGTCGCTGTTCACCCCGCTCTACCCGAAGCAGGCGATGCGCAGCCCGCACGCCTTCAACGACGGCTCCCGCACCGAGCTCGCCGCCGTGGCAGGCCCCTTCAAGGTCACCAAGGCCGACAAGGACCGCGAGCACACCGTCCTGCGGCGCAACCCCCGCTGGTGGGGCGAGCGCGCGAAACTCGACCGCATCGTGCTGAGTGCCGTACCCCGCGACAAGCGCGCCAAGGCGCTGGCCAAGGGGAAGGTCGACGTCGCCGACATCAGCGGCTCCGCCGCGAAGAAGATCGGCGTCGCGAACGGTCTCGGCGGCCCCCAGCGACCCGACGCGGCGAAGAAGCGCTCCGAGAAGCAAGAGGCCAAGCTGCGCGAGAAGCGCCGGCGCGAGGCCCGTAAGAAGTTCGGCGCGGCCACCGCCGAGCAACTCGGCTCCTACGAGGTGCGCCGCGCCCTCGACCCCGCCTACACCCAGCTCGCCCTCAACGGCTCCCGCGGGCCGCTGTCCGACGAACGGGTACGCCGCGCCGTCGCCCGCGCCATCGACCGCGACGAGCTCGCCAAGCAGGCACTGGAGGGCACAGGCCTGCCCGACAAGCCGCTCGGCAGCCACCTGCGGATGACCAACCAGGACGGCTACCAGGACAACAGCGAAGCGGTCGGCGGCGAGGACATCGACTCCGCGCAGTCCCTCCTCGCGGACGCGGGCTGGAAAGCCGGCGGTCCCCTCGCCCAGGGCAAGAGCGGGGCAGGCGCCGACGAGCCCTCCCCCGGAAAACCCCCCAAGTCCGGCGAGCGGGACGGCCGGGAAAAGCCACAGGGCGGACCGGCCGAGCCGCCGGCCGCCGCGGCGTCCCCGCAGGCGGGCGCCCGCGCGCCCTACCGCGCCGAAGCCGAGGCCTCCGTGCCGCGGCTGACCGCGGCACAGATCGCACAGGTCGTCGACAAGCCGCTCGGGCTGACCGTCTCGACCACCACCCAGCGCGGCGCCGTCCTCGCCCAGGCCGCACACGCGCGCCTCGCCTCGGCCAGGGAATCGGGCTCCCAGCGGAAGCTGAGCCGGGCCGAATCGGCACTGAAGACGGCGCAGAAGGTACAGGCCACGGCCGACGAGATGCGCACCCTCGCGGTCGACCCGGCCGGCGCCGTACGCAGCAAGGGCGGCAAACCGCTGGCCCTCCGCTTCGTCCTGCCCGCCGGCAAGGGCTCCGCCCAGCTGCGGGCCACGGGCGAGCGCATCGCGCAGATGCTCGACGAGATCGGCATCCGCACGCAGATCAAGGAAGTACCCGGAGAAAGCTACTTCAAGGACCACATCGCCACAGGCGACTACGACCTGGCGCTCTACGCCTGGCCCGCGACCGCCTTCCCCGCGACCGAGGCCCGGCCGATCTTCGCCAAGCCGCAGCCCGCCTCCGACGGCTCGCTGCTCGTCGAGCAGAACTACGCACGGGTGGGCACCGACCGGATCGACCAGCTCTTCGAGCAGGCGGCAGGGGAACTGGACGACGGGGCGCGCAAGGAACTGATGGAGAAGGCGGACGCGCGGATCTGGGCAGTGGCCGGATCCCTGCCCCTCTACCAGCGCCCGCAACTGATCGCTGCCAAGCGCGACCTGGCCAACGTCGGAGCGTTCGGCTTCAGCACGCCCCGCTACGAGGACATCGGCTACCGCCGCACCTGAGCCCTCCCGAACCGTGCCGGCTCCCGGGCCCGGGAGCCGGCACGGCCGCCTCGGCACACCGGGCGCGCGCCCGGTACGCCCTCCGCCCTGCGGACGGGAACGGGGCGGCGGCGCCCCGTTCCCGCGGGGGCCCCGACCGGCGGACGGCCGGCGCCCACGCGAGGCCGCCCTCGACGGGCGGGAACACGGGGCCGGCCCGGCGGCGGCCAGACGCCCGGAGGCGGCCGCCTCCGGGCGCCGGCCCCCGCCCGGCGGCGAGTGCGCCGTGCGGCGGCCTGGACGCCTGGCGGCTCTGCGGCCGGTGGCCCTTGCGGCTCTGCGGCCCGGTGGTGGCCGGGTGCGGGTGGCGGTGGCGTATTCGGGCGGTGACCCATCCCGTGCCGGGTGCACCGTGCGGCGGTGCGTCCGGGGGCGGGTAGGCAGCCGCGGCCTGGCGGCCGGTGGCCCGGCGGCTTGGTGGCTCTGCGGTCCGGTGGTCCGGTGGCGGCCGGATGCGGGTGGCGGTGGCCTATTCGGACGGTGACCATCCCGTGCCGGGTGCACCGTGCGGCGGTGCGTTCGGGAACGGGCAGGCACGCTCGGCCCGACGGCCGGTGGCCCGGCGGCTTGGTGGCTCTGCGGCCGGTGGCCCTTGCGGCTCTGCGGCCCGGTGGCCCGGTGGTGGCCGGGTGCGGGTGGTGGCGGTCTACCGGGCGGGGCCCGCTTGGTGTCGGGCGGCGGTGGGGCGGCGCCGTCGTGGGTGAGCGCTCTGGTGTGACGATGAGCACCTGGCGGGTGAGGAGGAGGCGCGCGGCTGAGCAAACCGGTCCGGGCGCGGGTGGGTGGGGCAGGCGCCGTGACGGGGAGGCGCAGGCCAGGTGCGGCACAGCGGCCGCGCGGCCCAGCGGCCCACGCGGCACAGTGCGGGGCCGCGTGGGGTGGAGGTGCGGTCGGGTGGTCCGGCGGCAGCCGGTGGCGGGCGGCCCCGTCCGGGGCTTCGCGTGGCTGCCCGTACCATGGCGTGTGAGGCCGCGGCGAGCCGAGCCCGGCATCAGGGCCCGCGGCCCGGCCCTCACGGGCCGGGGGCGCCCCGGCCGGAGGCCGGGGGAGCGCGGCCTCATCCGTCAACCCGGGAGACACCCCTCAGTGCCCACGCGCCACGACATCCGCAACGTCGCCATCGTCGCCCACGTCGACCACGGCAAGACGACTCTCGTCGACGCCATGCTCAAGCAGGCCGGAGCCTTCGCGGCCCACCAGCTCGAATCCGTCGACGACCGGGTGATGGACTCCAACGACCTGGAGCGCGAGAAGGGCATCACCATTCTCGCCAAGAACACCGCGGTCAGGTACCACCCCAAGGACGGTGGTGACCCCGTCACCATCAACATCATCGACACTCCGGGCCACGCCGACTTCGGCGGCGAGGTCGAGCGGGGCCTGTCGATGGTGGACGCGGTCGTCCTGCTCGTCGACTCTTCCGAGGGGCCGCTGCCGCAGACCCGCTTCGTGCTGCGCAAGGCGCTGGAGGCCCGGCTTCCGGTGATCCTCTGCGTGAACAAGACGGACCGTCCCGACGCCCGGATCTCGGAGGTCGTGGACGAGACGTACGACCTGTTCCTCGACCTGGACGCGGACGAGGAGCAGATCGAGTTCCCGATCGTCTACGCCTGTGCGCGGGACGGCATCGCCTCGCTGACCCAGCCGGCCGACGGTGCGGTGCCGGCGGACAGCAGCAGTCTGGAGCCGTTCTTCACCACGCTGCTGGAGACGGTTCCCGCGCCCACCTACGAGGAGGCGGCGCCGCTCCAGGCGCACGTCACCAACCTGGACGCGGACAACTTCCTGGGCCGGATCGCGCTGCTGCGTGTGGAGGCGGGCGAGCTGAAGAAGGGCCAGACCGTGGCCTGGATGAAGCGCGACGGCTCGGTGCAGAACGTGCGCATCACCGAGTTGATGATGACCGACGCGCTGACCCGCAAGCCGGCCGAGAAGGCGGGCCCCGGCGACATCTGCGCCGTCGCCGGTATCCCGGACATCATGATCGGTGAGACGCTCGCCGACCCGGAGAACCCGGTCGCGCTCCCGCTGATCACCGTGGACGAGCCCGCGATCTCCATGACGATCGGCACGAACAACTCTCCGCTGGTGGGCAAGGGCGGCAAGGGGCACAAGGTCACCGCGCGGCTGGTCAAGGACCGGCTGGACCGGGAGCTGATCGGTAACGTCTCGCTGCGCGTCCTGCCGACCGAGCGCCCCGACACCTGGGAGGTGCAGGGCCGTGGCGAGCTGGCGCTGGCGATCCTGGTGGAGACGATGCGCCGGGAGGGCTTCGAGCTGACGGTGGGCAAGCCGGAGGTCGTCACCCGCGAGATCGACGGCAAGGTCCACGAGCCGGTGGAGCGCATGACGATCGACGCCCCCGAGGAGTACCTGGGTGCGATCACCCAGCTCATGGCGTCCCGCAAGGGCCGTATGGAGACGATGACCAACCACGGTTCCGGCTGGGTGCGGATGGAGTGGCTGGTTCCGGCGCGCGGCCTGATCGGTTTCCGTACCGAGTTCCTGACCGAGACCCGGGGCACCGGCATCGCGCACTCGCTCTTCGAGGGCCACGAGCCGTGGTTCGGGGAGCTGCGTACGCGCCGCAGCGGGTCGCTGGTCGCGGACCGGGCGGGCAAGGCGACGCCTTTCGCGATGATGAACCTGCAGGAGCGCGGTGTGATCTTCATCGAGCCCGGCACCGAGGTGTACGAGGGCATGCTGGTCGGCGAGAACTCCCGTTCCGACGACATGGATGTCAACATCACCAAGGAAAAGAAGATGACCAACATGCGCGCGGCCTCCGCCGACACGACGGAGAACCTGGTGCCGCCGCGCAAGCTGTCGCTGGAGCAGTCCCTGGAGTTCTGCCGCGAGGACGAGTGCATCGAGGTGACTCCGGAGACGGTCCGTATCCGCAAGGTGAACCTCGACATGAAGGAGCGCGCGCGGGCTGCCGCGCGGGCCAAGAGGTAGCCGGAGGCCGGTTGCGCACCGTAGCGGCCGGTGGGGAAGCGGAGAGGGCCACACCCTGCGGGTGTGGCCCTCTCCGCATTCCGGTGTCCGGATAACGGTTCGGCAACCCGAGTCGCTGTCCCTTTTGAGGCGATTCGCGGAGCTGTTCTTGTCGCTTAACGGACAACCGGATGTAGGTGTAATCAAACCGAGACTCTTCACATCTGGTCCACACGGGGGGTGAGGGCAGATAGTGAGTGCATCGAGCTCGGGTTAATGGGTCACGCACCGTCAGGTGGGCGGCGACTCCGCGAGCGTGGGGGCGTGTAGCACGGACCGGCAGGCTGCCGGCCATGGCACCGCCCCTTCTTCCTTGGTGAACGACTCTAGGAGGTCGCTCCATGCGTGGTGCGAAGATGATGCAGTGGTCCGCTCTTGCGGCGGCCGTGGCGCTGGCCGCCACGGCGTGCGGTGGCGGTTCCGGCGACGACGGCAACGCGTCGGGCAAGCCCGCCGGGTACGTCTCGATGTTCAACGGCGAACCCCAGCACCCGCTGATGCCGTCCAACACGAACGAGAAGTTCGGCGGCTACGTCATCGACGCGCTGTTCACCGGCCTCGTCGGCTACGACGGCAAGGGTGAGCTGAAGAACGAGAACGCCGAGTCGGTGAAGTCCAAGGACAACAAGACCTGGACCGTCAAGCTCAAGAAGGGCTGGAAGTTCCACGACGGCACGGACGTGACCGCCGAGTCGTACGTCAAGGCGTGGAACTGGATGGCCAACGTCGAGAACAAGCAGGCCAACAGCTACTGGTTCGGCGACATCAAGGGCTACGAGGACGTCCACCCGGAGAAGGGCAAGCCGAAGAAGGACGAGATGGAGGGGCTGAAGGTCGTCGACGACCACACCTTCACCATCGAGCTGGCCAAGCCGGTCCCGTACTTCGAGTACAAGCTGGGCTACAAGACCTTCACGCCGCTGCCCGAGTCCTTCTACAAGGACCCCAAGGCGTTCGGCCAGAAGCCGGTCGGCAACGGCCCGTACAAGTTCCAGAAGTGGACCCACAACAAGCTGATCCAGGTCAAGGCCGTGGACAGCTACAAGGGCTCCAACAAGGCCAAGAACAAGGGCGTCCAGTTCAAGACCTACTCCAAGCTGGAGTCGGCCTACCAGGACGCGCTGTCCGGCAACCTGGACCTGGTCGACGGCGTCGGCCCGAAGGACCTGCCCAAGCGCAAGTCCGACTTCGGCGACCGTGCGCTCGACGTCCCGTACGCGGGCACCCAGAGCATCGTCCCGGCCGTCTACTCCAAGCCGTTCAAGGACGTCGACCCGAAGGTCATCCAGGGCCTGTCGATGGCGATCGACCGCGAGACGATCACCAAGACGGTGCTCCAGGGCACCCGCATCCCCTCCAAGGCGTTCACCCCGCCGCAGGTCAAGGGCTACCAGAAGCTGGACACCGACGTCCTGAGCTACAACCCGAAGAAGGCCAAGAAGTACATCAAGGACGGCGGCGGCATTCCGGGCAACAAGATCTGGATCCAGTACAACGCCGACGGCGGCCACAAGGAATGGGTGACGGCTGTCTGCAACAGCATCACCAAGGCCACCGGCGTGCAGTGCGTGGGTGACTCCAAGCCGGACTTCCAGACCGACCTCGAGGCCCGCCAGGCCAACAAGGTCAAGGGCACCTACCGGGGCGGCTGGCTCGCGGACTACCCGCTGAACGTGAACTTCATGCAGGACCTGTACAAGACCGGCGCCTCCACCAACTACGGCCGGTTCTCCGACAAGAAGGTCGACGAGCTCTTCGAGAAGGGCGACCACGCCGACTCCCTCGACGCGGCCGTGAAGGACTACCAGGCGGCGGAGAAGGAACTGCTCAAGAAGATGCCGGCCATCCCGCTGTGGGACTACGCGGCCAACATCGTGCACGGCGAGGGCATCGACGACGTCAAGGTCGGCTTCGACGGCAACGTCCTCCTGACCGACATCACCGTCAAGTAGCAGCACCCGGGAAGACGCCGGGGCCGCTCCGCCACGAGCGGCGGCCCCGGCCGTTCCCGAGCTCCCTTTCCGTTACGGAGGCACTATGGGGCGCTATGTCGCACGGCGACTGCTCCAGATGATCCCGGTCTTCATCGGGTCGACTCTGCTGATCTTCTGCATGATGTTCGCGCTGCCCGGCGACCCCGTGGCGGCGCTCTTCGGCGAGAAGAAGCCCGACCCGGCGCAGATCGCCACGATCAAGCATCAGCTCGGTCTCGATCTGCCGTTGTGGCACCAGTACTGGAACTACCTCTCCGGTCTTTTCCAGGGTGACTTCGGCACTCAGATAGCCACTCAGAGACCGGTCGCCGAGGTGATCTCGCAGGCGTTCCCCGTGACCGTCCGGCTCACGCTGTTCGCCTTCTTCTTCACCGTTCTCATCGGTGTGCTGCTCGGCCTGGTCTCCGGCCTGTTCGCCGAAAAGGCGTTCGACCGGATCGTGCTGGTCTTCACGCTGCTGCTGATCTCGGTGCCCAGCTTCGTCCTCGGCTACCTCTTCCAGTACTTCTTCGCCTTCCAGCTCGGCTGGCTGACCCCCACGGTGCAGGACTCCCGAGATATGGGGCAGTTGCTGCTGCCCGCGCTCGTCCTGGCCGCGCTCTCCTTGGCGTATGTCACACGGCTGACCCGCACCTCGGTGGCGGAGAACAAACGGGCCGACTACATCCGCACCGCCGTCGCCAAGGGGCTGCCCCGGCGCCGGGTGGTCGGTGTCCACCTGCTGCGCAACTCGCTGATCCCCGTCGTCACCTTCCTCGGTACCGACATCGGCGCGTTGATGACCGGGGCGATCGTCACCGAAGGCATCTTCAACGTGCACGGCGTCGGTAACACCATCTTCGAGGCGCTCAACCGCCGCGAGGGATCCACGGTCGTCGGCATCGCCACGCTGATCGTCATCGTCTACCTCGTCGCAAGCCTGCTCGTCGACCTGCTTTACGCGGTCCTGGACCCGAGGATCCGTTATGACTGAGACCCTGAACGTGTCCGCCTCGGCGTCCACCGACCCCAAGCCCGCTCCGCCGGGCAACGACGCCAAGCCGGCCAAGGGGCGCAGTCTGTGGTCGGACGCCTGGCACGATCTGCGCCGCAACCCGCTCTTCGTCATCTCGGCCGTGCTGATCGTGGTGCTGCTGGTGATGGTGGCCTTCCCCAGCCTGTTCACCTCGGCCTCCCCGACGGTGGGCGACCTGACGCACCACTACCAGGGCAAGCCCAGCTACAGCCACTTCTTCGCGGAGGACTGGTTCGGGTACGACACCCAGGGCCGCTCCGTGTGGGCCCGCATGGTCTACGGCGCGCGTGCGACCGTCCTCGTCGGCGTCCTGGTGACGCTGTTCGTGACGATCCTCGGCGGCATCGTCGGCCTCGTCGCCGGCTACTTCGGCGGCTGGATCGACAGCGTGCTCTCCCGGATCACCGACATCTTCCAGGGCATCCCCTTCCTGCTGGGCGCCATGGTGGTGCTGACCACCTTCACCCAGGGCAACGTCTGGGTGGTGATCACCGCGCTGCTCTTCCTCGGCTGGACGCAGATCGCCCGTGTCGCCCGCGGCTCGGTGATCACCGTCAAGCAGAGCGACTACGTGCACGCCGCGAAGTCGCTGGGCGCGAGCACGGCGCGGATCATGTTCCGGCACATCGTGCCCAACGCGGTCGCTCCCGTCATCGTCGTCGCCACGACGGCGCTCGGCGGTTACATCGCGGCCGAGGCGACCCTCTCCTACCTGGGCATCGGCCTGGCCGAGCCCACGGTCTCCTGGGGTGTCGACGTCTCCGCCGGCAAGGACGGCCTGCGTACCGCGCCCCACATGCTCATTTCCCCCGCCGTGATGGTCTCCCTGACCGTCCTGGCGTTCATCATGCTCGGCGATGCGGTCCGCAACGCCCTCGATCCCAAGAGCCGTTGAGGGAGGCGCGCCTCATATGACCCTGCTCGAAGTGCGGGACCTGCACGTCGATTTCCACACCCGGGACGGCATCGTCAAGGCCGTCAACGGCGTGAACTACCAGGTCGAGGCCGGCGAGACGCTCGCGGTGCTCGGCGAGTCCGGCTCCGGCAAGTCGGTGACCGCCCAGGCGATCATGGGCATCCTGGACATGCCGCCCGGGCGCATCCCCCAGGGGGAGATCCTCTTCCACGGCGAGGACATGCTCACCATGTCCAAGGAGGAGCGCCGCAAGATCCGCGGTGCCCGCATCGCCATGATCTTCCAGGACGCGCTCTCCTCCCTGAACCCGGTGCTGACCGTCGGCTACCAGCTGGCGGAGATGTTCCGCGTCCACCAGGGCGCCTCCCGCAAGGAGGCGAAGGCCAAGGCCATCGAGCTGATGGACCGGGTGAAGATCCCGGCCGCCAAGGCCCGGGTGAGCGACTACCCGCACCAGTTCAGCGGCGGCATGCGGCAGCGCATCATGATCGCGATGGCGTTGGCGCTGGAGCCCGATCTGATCATCGCGGACGAGCCGACCACCGCGCTGGACGTGACGGTGCAGGCCCAGGTGATGGAGCTGCTGGCGGATCTCCAGCGTGAGTTCAACATGGGGCTCATCCTGATCACCCATGACCTGGGTGTGGTGGCGGACGTCGCGGACAAGATCGCGGTGATGTACGCGGGCCGGATCGTGGAGACGGCGCCGGTCAAGGAGCTGTACAAGGCTCCGGCGCACCCGTACACCAAGGGTTTGCTGGAGTCCATCCCCCGCCTCGACCAGAAGGGCAAGGAGCTCTACGCGATCCAGGGCCTGCCGCCCAACATGGCCAAGGTTCCCGACGGCTGCGCCTTCCACCCGCGCTGCCCCGTCGCACGGGACGTCTGCCGCAGTGAACTGCCCCCGCTCGCCGAGGTCGGCGAAGGACGCGGCAGCGCGTGCCACTTTTGGAAGGAGACTCTCGGTGAGTGAAGAGTCCAAGCGGACCGAGCAGGCCGAGCGCCGTGAGCCGATCCTCGAGGTGCGGGACCTGGTCAAGCACTTCCCGCTGACGCAGGGTGTCCTCTTCAAGCGGCAGGTCGGCGCGGTCAAGGCCGTCGACGGCATCTCCTTCGACCTCTACCCGGGCGAGACGCTGGGCATCGTCGGCGAGTCGGGCTGCGGCAAGTCGACCGTGGCCAAGCTGCTGATGAACCTGGAGGCGCCGACCTCCGGGACCATCCGCTACAAGGGCGAGGACATCACCAAGCTGTCGGGGCGCGCGTTGAAGGCGGTGCGGCGGAACATCCAGATGGTGTTCCAGGACCCGTACACGTCGTTGAATCCGCGGATGACGGTCGGTGACATCATCGGGGAGCCGTTCGACATCCATCCGGAGGTGGCGCCGAAGGGGGACCGGCGGGCCAAGGTGCAGGAGCTGCTGGATGTGGTGGGGCTGAACCCGGAGTATGTGAACCGGTATCCGCACCAGTTCAGTGGGGGGCAGCGGCAGCGGATCGGGATCGCGCGGGGTCTGGCGCTGCGTCCGGAGATCATCGTGGCGGACGAGCCGGTCTCGGCGCTGGACGTCTCGGTGCAGGCGCAGGTCGTCAACCTGATGGAGAGCCTCCAGGACGAGTTCGGCCTCTCGTACATGTTCATCGCGCACGACCTGTCGATTGTGCGGCACATCTCCGACCGCGTCGGCGTGATGTACCTGGGCAAGATGGCGGAGATCGGCAGCGACGAGGAGATCTACGAGCACCCGACGCACCCGTACACGCAGGCGCTGCTGTCGGCCGTGCCGGTGCCCGATCCCGAGGCGGAGGGGCGCAGGGAGCGGATCGTGCTGGAGGGCGACGTGCCCTCACCGGCCAACCCGCCGTCAGGGTGCCGGTTCCGCACGCGCTGCTGGAAGGCGGAGGCGCGCTGCGCCGAAGAGGTGCCTCTGCTGGCGGTTCCCGCGCCGTTCGAGGAGGCGGAGTCGGGGGCCGCGCACCCGTCGGCCTGCCACTTCGCCGAGGAGCGGGCGGCCGTGGTCGCGGCCTGAGTCCGCTCGGGGGAGCTGTCGTGCCCGCCCGTGTGGTCCATACGGGTTCCGGCCCTCCGGGGCCCGGGCACGGCATCCGGGCATATGGTGTCAAAAGGTGTTAAGTGGGTCCGAGTCGAACTCGGACCCACAGCGCTTCCAGGAGGCACCCATGCGTGGAGCCACCCGCGTGACCATGACCAGGAGGGCGCTCGCCGCCGTGGGAGTGCTCGCGCTCACGGCGACCGCCTGCGGTGGCGGTTCCAGCTCGGGGGGCGCAGGGGGCGGGGCCCAGGACGGTGTGATCCGCGCCTTCTGGACCGACCCGCAGCATCCGGTCGAGCCGGCGAACACCAACGAGGTGCAGGGCGGCAAGGTCCTCGACATGATCATGCGGGGGCTCAAGAAGTACGACCCGAGCACGGGTGAGGCGAAGAACGCCGTCGCCGAGTCCATCACGACCGACGACCAGCGCACCTTCCGCATCAAGCTGGAGAAGGGCTGGAAGTTCTCCGACGGCACGCCGGTGACGGCGAAGTCGTTCGTGGACGCGTGGAACTACGGCGCGCTGGTCACCAACAAGCAGGTCAACTCCTACTTTTTCCAGTACATCGACGGCTACGACGAGGTGCACCCCGAGAAGGGGAAGCCCAAGGCGAAGAAGATGTCGGGGCTGAAGGTCACCGGCGACCGCGCCTTCACGGTGAAGCTCAACCAGAAGTTCTCCATGTGGCCGCAGACGCTCGGCTACAGCGCCTACGCGCCCCTGCCCAAGTCCTTCTTCACCGACCACGAAGGCTGGCTGAAGAAACCGGTGGGCAACGGCCCGTACAAGGTGGACTCCTACACCCGCGGCCAGTCGATGAAGCTGTCGCGCAACAAGCACTACAACGGTGCGGACAAGCCGCGGAACAAGGGCGTCGAGCTGCGGGTCTACACCGACCAGAACACCGGCTACACCGACCTGCAGGCCGGAAACCTCGACGTCGTCGACGAACTGCCGGCCGGGCAGCTCAAGAACGCCAAGCGGGATCTGAACGGGCGCTACATCAACCAGCCCGCGGGCATCACCCAGACCCTCTCCTTCCCGATGTACGACAAGCGCTGGAAAGGCGAGAAGGCCGCGCTGGTGCGGCGCGGCCTCTCCCGGGCGATCAACAGGAAGGAGGTGACCGAGGAGATCTACCACGGCACGCGGGAGCCCGCGACCGACCTGACCTCCCCCGTGCTGGGGGCGGGCGGCGGATACGAGCCCGGCCTGTGCGGCAGCGCGTGCGAGTACGACCCGAAAGCGGCCAAGAAGCTCATCAAGCAGGGCGGCGGACTTCCCGGCGGGAAGATCACGCTCACCTCGAACGTGGACACCGGCTCCCACCGGCAGTGGATGGAAGCCGTCTGCAACAGCATCAACCGCACCCTGGACAAGAACAGCGCCTGCACGGTGAATCCGGTGCCGACCTTCAGCGAGTTCCGCTCCGACATCAGCGGCAAGAAGATGAAGGGCATGTTCAGGACCGGGTGGCAGATGGACTATCCCCTGATCCAGAACTTCATCCAGCCCATCTACTACACCGACGCCTCCTCCAACGACTCCGGATTCTCCGACCCGAAGGTCGACAAGCTCATCGACCAGGCGAACGCGGCCGGCGACCAGAAGAGCGCGATCGGCCTCTTCCAGCAGGCCGAGAAACGCATCCTGGAGACGTTCCCCGCCATTCCGCTGTGGTATCAGAACGGGAACGCCGGATACTCCGAGCGGGTCAGCGACGTGAAGCTCAACCCCTTCTCCGTGCCGGTCTTCACCGACATCAAGGTCAAGTGAGCCGTCGTGGGGCGCTACGTCGTACGACGACTGCTCCAGATGGTCCCGGTCTTCATCGGGACGACGTTCCTCATCTTCGTGATGGTCTACGCCGTCGGCGACCCGGTGAACGCCATGTTCGGCGACCGGGCGCCCGACCCGGCGACGGCCGCACAGCTGCGCGCGGAGTTCAACCTCGACAAGCCCCTCTGGCAGCAGTACGGGCTCTACATGGGCAAGATCTTCTCCGGTGACTTCGGCAACGCCTTCAACGGGCAGCCGGTGACCGAGCTGATGGCGACCGCGTTCCCGCTGACCATCCGGCTGGCGCTCGTCGCCGTCGTCATCGAGATCATCATCGGCCTGGTGCTCGGCGTGCTGACCGGCCTGCGCCGCGGGCGGCCCATCGACAGCGGGGTGCTGATGCTGACCCTCGTCGTCATCTCCGTGCCGACGTTCGTGACCGGCACCGTCTTCCAGTACCTGCTCGGCGTCCGGTGGGGGCTGATCGCCCCCGCCGTCTCGCCCGCCGCGCCGCTGGGCCAACTACTGCTCCCCGGGCTGGTGCTCGCACTGGTCTCGCTCGCCTACGTCACCCGGCTGACCCGCACCTCCATCGCCGAGAACTCCCGCGCCGACTACGTGCGCACCGCCGTCGCCAAGGGGCTGCCGCGGCGCCGGGTGACCGTACGGCACCTGCTGCGCAACTCGCTGATCCCCGTCGTCACCTTCCTGGGCACCGACGTCGGCACCCTGATGGCGGGGGCCCTGGTGACCGAGCGGATCTTCAACATCCACGGCGTCGGCTTCCAGCTGTGGCAGGGCATCGTGCGGCAGAACTCGCCGACAGTCGTCGGCTTCGTGACCGTCCTCGTCATCGTCTTCCTCCTCGCGAACCTGCTCGTCGACCTGTTGTACGCCGTGCTCGACCCGAGGATCCGCTATGTGTGACCCAGGCCCGCGAGCGCGCAACGCGCCCACCGCCACCCGCAGGGGGAGCCCATGACGGGGACACCCGCCCTCGAGGGCCCCGACGAGACGGAAACGCTCACCGGAGTCGAGAGCCAGGCCGAGCGGGCCGGCGGCAAGGGCCCCTCCTCACCGGGTCGCGAGCCGCGGGAGCGGGAGCGGAGCCTGTGGTCCGACGCGTGGCACGACCTGCGCCGCAACCCGGTGTTCTGGATCGCGGGCCTGCTCATCGCGTTCCTGGTGCTCATCTCCGTGTGGCCGGGCCTCATCGCCTCCCGGGACCCGCTCTCCTGCCGGCTGGGCCGCTCGCTGGACGCCTCCTCGGCGGGGCACTGGTTCGGTTTCGACACCCAGGGGTGCGACGTGTACACGCGGGTGGTCTACGGCGCCCGAACGTCCGTGACGGTCGGCGTCTGCGCCACACTGGGGGTGGCCGTGCTGGGCAGCGTGCTCGGCGGACTCGCCGGGTTCTTCGGCGGCGTGTGGGACGCCGTCCTCTCCCGCCTCACCGACATCTTCTTCGGCATCCCCATGATCCTGGGCGGCCTGGTCTTCCTCTCCATGACCGGAAGCCGCTCGGTGTGGACGGTGGTCGCCTTCATCGTGCTGCTCGGCTGGCCGCAGGTCGCCCGTATCGCGCGCGGCTCCGTCATCACGGCCAAACAGAACGACTACGTACTGGCCGCCCGCGCGCTGGGTGCGGGCAACGCCCGGATGATGACCCGGCACATCCTGCCGAACGCCATCGCCCCCGTGATCGTGACGGCGACCATCGCGCTGGGCACCTACATCTCGCTGGAGGCCACGCTCAGCTTCCTGGGCGTCGGCCTCCAGCCGCCGACCGTCTCCTGGGGCGCCGACATCTCCGCGGCCTCCCAGGGCATGCAGTTCCGCAACGCGCCGCACATCCTGCTGTACCCGGCCGCCGCGCTCAGCCTCACCGTGCTGGCGTTCATCATGCTGGGCGACGCGGTGCGCGACGCCCTCGACCCGAAACTGAGGTGAGCGCGTGAGCCTCCTTCAGGTGCGCGACCTGCACGTGGAGTTCCACACCCGGGACGGCGTGGCCCAGGCCGTCAACGGGGTCGACCTCGGCGTCGAGGCCGGCGAGACGCTCGCGGTGCTCGGCGAGTCCGGTTCAGGCAAGTCGGTGACCGCCCAGGCGATCATGGGCATCCTGGACATGCCGCCCGGGCGCATCACGGGTGGCGAGATCGTCTTCCAGGACAGGGACCTGCTGGCCCTTCCGCGCGAGGAGCGGCGCAGAATCCGCGGCGCGAGAATGGCGATGATCTTCCAGGACGCGCTCTCCGCTCTGAACCCGGTGCTGACCGTCGGCTACCAGCTGGCGGAGATGTTCCGGGTCCACCAGGGCGCCTCCCGCAAGGAGGCCAGAGCCAAGGCCGTCGAGCTGATGGAGCGGGTCCGCATCCCGGCAGCGCGCCAGCGGGTGGGGGACTTCCCGCACCAGTTCAGTGGGGGGATGCGGCAGCGCATCATGATCGCGATGGCGTTGGCGCTGGAGCCCGATCTGATCATCGCGGACGAGCCGACCACCGCCCTGGACGTGACGGTGCAGGCCCAGGTGATGGACCTGCTGGCGGATCTCCAGCGTGAGTTCAACATGGGGCTCATCCTGATCACGCACGACCTGGGTGTGGTGGCCGACGTCGCGGACAAGATCGCGGTGATGTACGCGGGCCGGATCGTGGAGACGGCGCCGGTCAAGGAGCTGTACAAGGCTCCGGCGCACCCCTACACCAAGGGGCTGCTCGACTCCATCCCCCGCCTCGACCAGAAGGGCGGGCAGCTCAACGTCATCCGGGGCATGCCGCCCAACCTGCAGCAGATCCCCCCGGGCTGCGCCTACAACCCCCGCTGCCCGATGGCGCGTGCGGTCTGCCGCAGGGACGAACCTCCGCTGTACGAGGTCTCGGCGCTGCGGGCCAGCGCCTGCCACTTCTGGGAGGAGATGTTCGATGCACGGTGAGGGATCGAGCCGCAAGGTGGCCAGGGAGGAGCTGATCCAGGCACGGAAGCTGCTGGCGAAGTCGCACGCCGAGCGCAGTTACGCGGCGGGCGAGCCGATCCTTCAGGTGCGGGACCTGGTCAAGCACTTCCCGCTGACGCAGGGTGTCCTCTTCAAGCGGCAGGTCGGCGCGGTCAAGGCCGTCGACGGCGTCTCCTTCGACCTGCGGAAGGGGGAGACGCTGGGCATCGTCGGCGAGTCGGGCTGCGGCAAGTCGACCGTGGCCAAGCTCATCACCCACCTGGAGAGGCCGACTGCGGGCACGATCCGCTACAAGGGCAACGACATCACCCGCGCCTCGGGGCGCGCTTTGAAGGCGGTGCGGCGGAACATCCAGATGGTGTTCCAGGACCCGTACACGTCGTTGAATCCGCGGATGACGGTCGGTGACATCATCGGGGAGCCGTTCGACATCCATCCGGAGGTGGCGCCGAAGGGGGACCGGCGGGCCAAGGTGCAGGAGCTGCTGGATGTGGTGGGGCTGAACCCGGAGTACGTGAACCGGTATCCGCACCAGTTCAGTGGGGGTCAGCGGCAGCGGATCGGGATCGCGCGGGGTCTGGCGCTGCGTCCGGAGATCATCGTGGCGGACGAGCCGGTCTCGGCGCTGGACGTCTCGGTGCAGGCGCAGGTCGTCAACCTGATGGAGAGCCTCCAGGACGAGTTCGGCCTCTCCTACGTCTTCATCGCGCACGACCTGTCCATCGTGCGGCACATCTCCGACCGCGTCGGCGTGATGTACCTCGGCAAGCTCGTCGAGGTGGGTACGGAGACCGAGATCTACGAGCACCCGACGCACCCGTACACGCAGGCGCTGCTGTCGGCCGTGCCGGTGCCCGATCCCGAGGCGGAGGGGCGCAGGGAGCGGATCGTGCTGGAGGGCGACGTGCCCTCACCGGCCAACCCGCCGTCGGGCTGCCACTTCCGCACCCGCTGCTGGAAGGCGCAGCAGCGCTGCGCCGAGGAGGAGCCGCCGCTCGCCGTGCCGGAGAACTTCGCCGGCACCCTGCCAGGCGAGGCCGTCCATCACCCCTCGGCCTGCCATTTCGCGGCCGAGCGCGCCGCGGTGGTGGGGCCCGTCGAGACGTGAGGGGCTGACCTACCAGGCCCGCGGCGGGGGCCCGTACGGTGCGGGGCCGCCTGCCGGGTACGAGGGGCTCGGGTGCGGGGAGCGCTGCTGCCCCCGGGAGAGCGCCAGCAGGACGGCCGCGCCCGCGACGACCTCGAACACGTAGGTCAGCACGTGCAGCTGGTTCTCGATGCCGAGGTCGCCGAAGTGCGCGAACAGGTCCGTCTTGATGCCGAAGGCGACGGCGAACAGGCCGGTGGCGAGCAGCGGTCCGGCGATGACGAGGCCGAGGGGGCGGGAGAAGGGCGCGCCCGCCAGCGCGGCGACGCCGGCGACCAGGGCGAGGAGCACGACGGTCCACAGGGACCAGCCGGGCGGGGCGTCGAGCAGCCGGACGATGGTGCGTTCGCCGGTCAGCGTCTTCTCGTAGCGGTCCCAGCCGAACTGCTGCATGGTGCGTATCTCCCACGCGACCAGTACCGCGGCCGAGGCGCCCAGCAGCAGGAAGGCGGCCACGGCGCCGCCCCTGGTCGGCCCGGCGGGGGCCGAGTGGGCCACGTCGTGCGGGGCGGGGGCGCCGTAGCCGTAACCGCCGGGGGCGGGCTGCGCGGGGCGGCGGCCCGCGATGGCGGTGACGATGAGGACACCGCCGAGAACGACGGTGGCGATGGTGCTGAAGAGGACCTTGCTCAGCAGCCCGTCGGGGACGCCCTGCATCCAGTCGGCGTTCAGGTTCCACAGGCCCGGGGTGCGCAGCGCGACGGTCAGCGTTCCGGCGCCGGCGAGTATCGCGGCGGACGAGGAGGAGCGGTAGGCAGTCACGGCCGCGACCGCGTACACCAGCATCAGCGTGGGCTCGAGGAAGGAAGTGACCCACACCCCGTCCTCGGCGCGGGCCGGCAGGCCGGCCCAGTTCCACCACACGTCGACGACGTCGTCGGCCTTGGTGAAGTCCCGGATGATCCAGGCGAGGCTGACCAGCGCGAGCGCGGCCAGCAGCAGCGATCCGAAGACGCGCGCTCCGCGCGCGAGTGTCCTGTCCTGGCCCATGGCTCGGCCCCCCGTGTGTACGTGTGTCGCGACGTGCTGGACCTGACGTGTCTACCCGCGCGCACCGCCCGGCAACAAGGCCCTGGCCGGCGGTGAGCGCGGCGGTGTGCACGGCGGTGAGCGCGGTGGTGAAGCCGCACTCATGTTCGCACGACGTCCACCGGGTGTGCAGGAGAACGCCACGAGCCCCTGCACGCACGGGAGTTGACGGGGCTCCGTAGTTCAGAGTGACTGCTTCGGATATCGGTGAGACGGCGACCACGTTGCGAGATTGTTAAGGCGGTTACTCCCTCTTTTTGCCGTCATGTCCGCCTGTGCTCTGTGATGTCAAGCACGTTGCGACCTCGATCTGCGCAACGTTCGCTCAAGAAAGCCGTTGACGGCGTTCAGCCTGGCCAACACCCCTTGACTGGCACATAACCCGCTTGCCAAAGTCCGGCTCAACCCACCCGCATCACGCCTCAACGATTCGGGTTCCGGCGAGAATTGAGCGCGGGAGCACACACGCGATGACGAGTCCTTCCCAGGCCGCTGCGGTCGGGGCCGACACCCCTGGCCCCGAGCGGGAAGCGGGCCCGAGTTCTACGCGAGTCGCCAAGGACGGTGACCTCGCGGGCCGGTCACCAGGACGGCTCATGTGGATGCGCTTCAAGCGCGACCGCACGGGTGTCGTCTCGGCGTGCATCGTGATCGCCTTCTTCCTGATCGCGGCCCTCGCCCCGGTGATCTCCTGGCTCTACGGCAAGGATCCCTACACCCGCTACGGGCAGCTGACGCCCGGCCTGCTCAACGACAACGGCTACCCGGTGCAGCCCAACGGCGGCATCAGCGGCGAGTTCTGGTTCGGCCTCGAACCGAACCTGGGCCGGGACGTCTTCATGCAGCTGGTCTACGGAATCCGCACCTCGCTCTCGCTCGCGGTGATCGTCACCCTGCTCTCGGTGGTCACGGCCATCGTGATCGGTGTCGCCGGCGGCTACTTCGGCGGGAAGGTCGACTACTTCCTCGGCCGGTTCACCGACCTGATGATGTCCTTCCCCAACCAGCTCTTCTTCGTCGCCTTCACCCCGGTCGTCGGCGCGCTGCTCGTCGACCCGCAGGACGAGATGCCCACCTGGCTCAGGTCCTGCGTGATCATCTACGTGATGTGGCTGCTCGGCTGGATGACGCTGGCGCGGCTGCTGCGAGGCCAGACCCTGTCGCTGCGGGAGCGGGAGTTCATCGAGGCGGCGAAGGTCGCGGGGACGCCGCCGGGCCGGATCGTCCGCAAGGAACTGCTGCCGAACCTGGTCACACCCATGCTGGTGCAGGCCACCTACATGCTGCCGAACAACGTCACCGCCATCGCGGGGCTCTCCTTCCTCGGCGTCGGGCTGCTGGAGCCCACCCCCGACTGGGGCCGGATGTTCGCCACGGGCGCCGAGGTCTACCAGAGCGACATCACCTACATGTTCTTCCCGGGCGGCGCGATGGTGATCTTCATCCTCGCCTTCAACCTGCTCGGAGACTCGGTCAGGGACGCGTTCGACCCGAAGTCGGGCCGATGAGGGCCAGGCGCGACCGAGTGGTGGGGGGTGCTGCCACCCCGTACGGCATCAGTCAGGCAGCGACGGACAACCGACAGGCAGGTGCAGACACCACCATGAGCAGAGTGAGCATACGCACAGCGCGTGCGTCCCTCGCGGCGGTCGCCGCCGGCGCGCTGTTCCTCACCGGCTGCAGCAGCGGCGGGGGCGGCGGTGAGGACACCAAGGACACGAAGGCCAAGAAGCAGGGCTCCGACGTCTCCTACACGTTCGCCGACGAGGCCGCCTCCAAGGGCCCGGCCGCCGAGGTCAAGGGCGGCCGCAAGGGCGGCACCATCAAGGTCCTCCAGCGCGACAGCTTCGCGCACCTGGACCCCGCGCAGATCTACGTCAGCGACGAGGGCGCCCTCGCCACGCTGATCCACCGCGGTCTGACCAGCTACAAGCGCACCAGCGGCGACAAGTACGAGGTCGTCGGCGACCTGGCCACCGACAGCGGCAAGAAGTCGGACGGCGGCAAGACCTGGACGTACAAGCTCAAGGACGGCATCAAGTTCGAGGACGGCTCGGCCATCACCTCGAAGGACATCCGGCACAGCATCGAGCGGATGTTCGCGCCCTTCGTCACCGAGGGCCCCACCTTCATCCAGCAGTGGCTGGCCAACACCGGCGGCACCGACTACCGCAAGATGCTCAAGGACGGCCCCTACAAGGGCAAGCACCTGCCGGACGACGTCCTGGAGACGCCGGACGACAAGACGGTCATCTTCCACTTCGAGGAGCCGCAGGCCGAGCTGCCCTACGCGCTGGCCATGCCGGGCTACTCGGTGGTGTCCGAGAAGAAGGACACCAAGGAGAAGTACGACAAGGACCCGCTGTCGACCGGTCCCTACAAGATCGCGTCCTTCAAGTCGGGCAAGAGCATGAAGCTCGTGCGCAACCCCGAGTGGGACCCGAAGACCGACCCGAAGCGGCACCAGTTCCCGGACGCCTTCAACATCCAGTTCGGTGTCTCCTTCGAGGACTCCACCAAGCGGCTGATGTCGGACGCGGGTGAGAACCAGTACGCCACCAGCTTCACCAACAGCGTCGACGCCTCCAGCATGCAGAAGGTGCGCAGCGACGCCGAGGTCAAGAAGCGCTCCGTCTCCGGCTACCAGAGCTACGTCAGCTACATGAACATCAACACGGACCGGATCAAGAACAAGAAGGTCCGCCAGGCCATCGCCTACGCGATGCCCAACCAGTCCATCGTCTCCGCGTTCGGTGGCGCCGGCGGCGGCGAGATGGCCGGCAACTACATCAGCCCGACGCTGGTGGGCCAGAAGCCGACCGACCCGTTCAACAAGCTGAAGAAGCCGCAGGGCGACGTGAAGAAGGCCGCCAAGCTCCTCAAGGAGTCCGGCAAGAAGGGCATGAAGCTCACCTTCGCCTTCCAGAACGCGCCCGAGTGGCAGGACTTCTCCGTGGCCGCGACGCAGAACCTGGAGAAGGCCGGGTTCAACGTCCAGAAGAAGGACATCATCGCGGACACGTACTACGACCAGATCGGCAAGATCAAGAACAACTACGACATCTACCACAACTCGTGGGGTGCCGACTGGCCGAGCGCCTCGACCGTCGTCCCCAACCTCTTCGACGGACGTCAGGTCCAAGACGGTGCGGCGAACTACTCGCACCACAAGAACCCGAAGTTCGAGAAGGAGATGGACCGGATTCGCAAGATCGAGAATCCGAACAAGGCCGCCGACGAGTGGATGAAGCTCGCGGACAAGATCCTCGTCGAGGACGTGCCCGCGGTGCCCATGCACTACTACAAGACGATCCAGCTGACCGGATCGAAGATCGGCGGCGCCTACTTCGACGAGCAGCTGCACGACATCCAGCCCACCTCGCTGTACGTCAAGAAGTAACGCACCCGGGCACCGGCTCCGCCGCCCGGCCCTCGCGGCCGGGCGGCGGAGCCCCACGGTGCCGTCCCGCTCCTCCTTCCGCACGTCGATTCCGCTGTCGCACGAGAGCTGCGTTCCGTCATGCTGCGATTCCTCATCCGCCGGTCGCTCGGCGCCGTGGTGATCCTGCTGATCATCAGCGCCGTCACCTTCTTCCTCTTCTACGCCGTCCCCAGGGACCCGGCGATGCTGGCCTGCGGCAAGAACTGCACGCCGGACGCGCTCGAGGTCATCCGCAAGAACATGGGGATCGACGAACCCGTGCCCGTCCAGTACTGGCACTTCATGGTCGGCATCTTCGCCGGCCGCGACTTCGCCGCGGGCGCGTGTCCCGCGCCGTGCTTCGGCTACTCCTTCGCCAACCAGGACCCCGTCTGGGAGACCATCCTGGACCGCTTCCCGACCACCGTCTCGCTGACCATCGGCGGCGCCGTGGTCTTCCTGCTCATCGGCCTGGGCGCCGGCATGATCGCCGCCTGGAAGAAGGGCACCCTGATCGACAAGGCGTTCAGCTCGCTGTCGCTGGTGCTCTCCTCGATGCAGATCTACTTCATCGGCCCGCTCGTCCTGGCGCTGGTGGTCTACAACCTGCAACTCCTCGACCAGCCCAAGTACGTGCCGCTGACTGAGGATCCGGCCGGCTGGTTCATGGGACTGCTGATCCCCTGGCTGGTCGTCCAGATCATCTTCACCGCGAACTACACCCGTCTGTCGCGCTCGTCGATGATCGAACAGTTGCAGGAGGACCACGTCAGGGCCGCCCGTGCGAAGGGCATGTCGGGGCGGTACGTCTTCTTCCGCTACGCCTGGCGCGGCTCGCTCATCCCCATCGTCACCATCTTCGGCGTCGACCTCGGCTCCCTCTTCGGCGGCGCGATGATCACCGAGTGGACGTTCTCGCTCCCCGGCCTGGGCACCCTCGCGGTCAACTCGGTGCAGAACACCGACCTTCCCATGGTGATGGGCGTGATGCTCTTCGCGGCGACCTTCATCATCCTGTTCAACATCATCGTGGACGCCGCCTACGCGTTCATCGACCCGCGCGTGCGGCTGTCCTAGGAGAACCTCCGCCATGAACTCCCTGACCAAGGAAGCGGACGTCCCCGCGCCGCGCGACGCGGACGAGACGGGCGCCTTCCTCTCGGTGCGCGACCTGTACGTGCACTTCGACACCGAGGACGGCACCGTCAAGGCCGTCGACGGGCTCTCCTTCGACGTGGAGCGCGGCCGCACCCTCGGCATCGTCGGCGAGTCCGGCTCCGGAAAGTCGGTCACCAACCTGTCCGTCCTGGGCCTGCACAACCCGCGCACCACCGACGTCTCCGGCAAGATCCTGCTGGACGGCCAGGAGCTGACGGGCGCGCGCGAGAAGACGCTGGAGTCGCTGCGCGGCAACAAGATGGCGATGATCTTCCAGGACGCGCTGACCGCGTTGTCGCCGTACTACACGATCGGGCGGCAGATCGCCGAGCCGTACCGCAAGCACATGGGGGTCTCCAAGCGGGAGGCGCACCTGCGGGCCGTCGAGATGCTCGACAAGGTCGGCATCCCCAACCCCAGGACGCGGGTCCACGACTATCCGCACCAGTTCTCCGGCGGTATGCGGCAGCGCGCGATGATCGCCATGGCGCTGGTGTGCAACCCCGACCTGCTGATCGCCGACGAGCCCACCACGGCCCTCGACGTCACCGTCCAGGCGCAGATCCTCGACCTGCTCAAGGACCTCCAGCAGGAGTTCGGCTCCGCGATCGTCTTCATCACCCACGACCTCGGCGTCATCGCCAACGTCGCCGACGACATCCTGGTGATGTACGGCGGCCGCGCCGTCGAGCGGGGCACGGTCGGCGAGGTGCTGCGCAGCCCCGAGCACCCCTACACCTGGGGCCTGCTGACCTCCATGCCGCGGCTGACAGGCGACGTGAACGAGGAGCTGTCGCCCATCCACGGCACGCCGCCGAGCCTGCTGTCCCCGCCGTCCGGCTGCCCCTTCCACCCGCGCTGCGGCTACCAGGACGAGGTCGCGGGCAGGTCCTGCACCGGCGACCGGCCGCTGCTGCCGCACGGGCGCGGCTCCGCCTGCCACCTGACGGCCGAGCAGAAGCGCACGTTCTTCATCGAGCAGATCAAGCCCAGGCTGAGCTAGGACAGGCAGAGGGAGACCCAGACCAATGAGCGATGACCTCACCCTGACCAAGCCGGGCGCGGGCGGAGCGAAGGACGCGACACCCGCCCGCACGGGCGAACCGCTGCTGAAGGCGGAGGGCCTGGCCAAACACTTTCCGATCATGGGGGGCTTCCCCTTCAAGCGGAAGGTGGGCGAGGTCCAGGCCGTCTCCGGTATCGACCTCGGCGTCCACGCGGGCGAGAGCTTCGGCCTCGTCGGCGAGTCGGGCTGCGGCAAGTCGACCACAGGACGGCTGCTGACCCGGCTGCTGGAGCCCACCGGCGGCACGATCACCTACGCGGGGCAGGAGATCACCCACGCCACGCGCAAGCAGATGGCGCCGATCCGCTCCGAGATCCAGATGATCTTCCAGGACCCGTACTCGTCGCTCAACCCGCGGCACACGGTCGGCTCCATCATCGGCGGCCCGATGGAGGTCAACGGCATCGACCCGCCCGGCGGGCGCGAAAAGCGGATCCGCGAACTGCTGGAGACCGTCGGGCTCAACCCCGAGCACTACAACCGCTTCCCGCACGAGTTCTCCGGCGGCCAGCGCCAGCGCATCGGCGTCGCCCGCGCGCTGGCGCTGGAGCCGAAGCTGATCGTGGCGGACGAGCCGGTCTCCGCGCTGGACGTCTCCATCCAGGCGCAGGTCGTCAACCTGCTCCAGCAGGTGCAGCGGGACCTGGGCATCGCCTTCGTCTTCATCGCCCACGACCTGGCGATCGTGCGCCACTTCTCGGAGCGGGTCGCGGTGATGTACCTGGGCAAGATCGTCGAGGTGGGGGAGCGGGAGGCGATCTACAACCGCCCCCGGCACCCCTACACCCACGCGCTGCTCTCCGCGGTCCCCGAGGCCGTGCTCCACGAGGAGGACGGGGAGTCCGGCAGCGGCGCCCGCGAGCGCATCCGGCTGGCGGGCGACGTGCCCTCGCCGATCAACCCGCCCTCGGGGTGCCGCTTCCGCACCCGCTGCTGGAAGGCGCGGGACAAGTGCGCCACCCAGGAGCCTCCGCTCGTCCAGATCCCGGGGAACACCCAGGGCCACCTGACGGCCTGCCACTTCCCCGAGGAGCCGACGACCGCGGCCCGCGGGGAGGACATCGTGCTGGACAAGGCGCTGCGGGAGCACGAGGGCGGGGCGGGCGAGACCTCGGCAGGGACGGCCAAGACGCGCTGAGCCGCTCGCCGGCCGGTTCCGGCGCGCCGCCGCGGAGGCTGTCGCGGCGGCGCCCCGGGCGGGCTCAGCCTGCCAGGCCCAACGACCGCTTCAGGAAGGCGACCTGCAACAGGAGCAGGTTCTCCGCCACGGTGGCGTCGCTCGCCATGTGGGTCACCCCGGACAGCGGCAGCACCTCGTGCTGCCGCCCCGCCGCCAGCAGCGCCGAGGACAGCCGCAGCGCGTGCGCGACGACCACGTTGTCGTCGGCGAGCCCGTGAATGATCATCATGGGTCTGTGCGGCCCTTCCCCGGACACCAGGGACAGTCCCGCGTCGGTGATCAGTGAGGACTCCGCGTACACCTCGGGGTTCTCCTGCGGGGTGCCGCAGTAGCGCTCGGTGTAGTGCGTGTCGTACAGCCGCCAGTCGGTCACCGGGGCGCCGGCGACGGCGGCGTGGAAGACGTCGGGCCGCCGCAGCACGGCCAGCGCCGCGAGGTAACCGCCGTAGGACCAGCCCCTGATGCCCACCCGTGTCAGGTCGAGGGGGAACTCGGCGGCGAGCGCGTGCAGGGCCTCGACCTGGTCGTCGAGGGTGACCGGGGCGAGCCGGTGCGCGATCGCCTTCTCCCAGGCGGGGCTGTGCCCGGGGGTGCCGCGCCCGTCGGCCGTGACCACGGCGAAGCCCTGGTCGGCGAACCACTGTGCGGTCAGGTGCGCGTTGTGCGCGGCCACGACGCGCTGGCCGTGCGGACCGCCGTAGGGGTCCATCAGCACGGGCAGCGGTCCGTCGGCGTCCTGGTAGCCGGTGGGCAGGACCACGGCGGCGGGGATGCGGCGTGCGCCGGCGAGCAGCAGGCGGGGCGCGGTGGTCAGCACGGGCCGTTCGGCGTGCGAGTCGAGGGTGCCCAGCCGCTTTCCGTCCTCCTGGCGCAGCAGCACGATCCGCGATCCGGCCCGCGACAGGTCCGCCGTCGAGAGCACGAGGGTTCCGCCGCCGCGCACGGCGGAGGACAGCCGCGGGCCGCGGCCGTCGTCTTCGGGGTCGGTGATCCGTACGGCCTCGCCGCCGGCCAGCGGCACCCGGTAGACCCCCACGTCGCCCGGTGCCGAGCGGCGCAGGGGATCGCCGCCGTCCCCCTCGGAGGCGGTCAGCAGGACGTCCTCGGCGCCGACGTCCAGCACGGCCCGCACATGCAGCCGCGCGTCCGTGAGCCGTCGTGCGCCCGCCATGAGCACCCGTGCGCTCTCCCCGTCCGCACCGTCGGCGCTCTCGTCCACGACCCGCACCACAGAGCCGTCCGGCGCCCACGCGGGTACGCCGCCGAAGAGTTCCAGCCAGATTCGATCTTCCTCGGTGAGTGTGACCGACGTCTCACCCGTCTCGACGTCCACGCTCAGGTACGCGGCGGCGCGCTGGTCCCTGCTGTGCACGAGCAACAGCGGCGAACCGGCCGCGGACCAGTGGACCCTGGCCAGGTACGGGTAGCGCTCGCGGTCCCAGCCGACCTGGCGGCGCGTCCCGTCGAGCCCCAGCAGATGCAGGGTGACCTCGGCGTTCGCCGTTCCGGCCGCGGGGTAGGCGACGCGCGCCGGCTCGCCCTGCGGGTTGGCCGGGTCGGCGATGGACCAGCGGGCCACCGGTGCGTCGTCGGCGCGCGCGACCAGCAGCCGGTCCGAGTCGGGCGACCACCAGTGGCCGCGGGTGCGGGACATCTCCTCCGCCGCGACGAACTCCGCCAGGCCCCAGGTGACCGTCTCCGCCTCGGGATCGGCCAGCGCCCTGTCGTTCTCCCCGGACGCGGCGACCACCCGCAGGGCGCCCCGCGCCACGTAGGCGACGTACCGGCCGTCGGGGGAGGGGCGGGGATCCACGACCGGGGTCGGTGTGGAGAGTTCGCGCGCCTGCCCCGTGGTCAGGTCCGCGGTGAAGAGCCGGCCCGAGAGGGCGAAGGCCGCCGTCTCCACGCACGTGTCGGTGGCATATCCGACCACACCGGCCGTGCCTTCCCTGCTCCGCTCGCGCCGCGCGCGCTCCTCGGCCGAGAGCTCTTCCGCCGCCCCGCCCAGGAGAGCCGCGGGATCGGCGGCGATACGCTCCTCGCCGCTCGCCGCCTCCCGCACCCAGAGGAGATGGGCCAGGTCGAAGCCGTCGCGGGAGCGAAGAAAAGCAACTCGTGAGCCGTCCGGGGCGACAGTGAAGGACCTCGGGGCACCAAGTGTGAATCTGTGGGTACGGGCGTGCTGCTGCGGGAAAGTCGTAGCCATGCGGCTGACCGTACTGCGCACGCGCCCGGGAGCACCGTGCCCGCGCCAGGCCGTGATCCGTTCCGGATGCCCGCCCGGGCGAGGGTCAGCTCGTCGGAGGGTGGCTGGATATGAATATGCGCCCCTCCTCTGCACCCGTGCACCGAGCCGTGCGGTCGCCCGGATAATTATGATCCGTTGCGCATGGTGGGTGCTGGGTATGAAGCCGGTGGCTCCTCCGTGCCGGAGGCGCGCCGCCGTGTCCGTGTGACCCGTGAAGATCCCGAACCGACCGTGCGTACTTGGAGGTGAGCCGCCGTGGCACTCTCGATTTCGGCGGTGGTGCTGCTGGCGATCATCGTCATCCTGCTCGTCAGGAAGTCCGGGCTCAAAGCCGGACACGCGGTGATCTGCATGCTGTTGGGCTTCTACCTCGCCAGCTCCTCGGTCGCCCCCACGATCACCGACCTGACCTCCAACGTCGCCGGGATGATCGGCCAGCTCAAGTTCTGAGGACGCCGCGCCCCCGCCCCACCCGCGTCCCGGCCCCCTCTTCCCGGCCCCCGACTCCCCTCGACGCCCTCCGCCCCCGCACCCTTCCTCCCCCTCGCCTCACCGGGCGGCGGCGTGCCCGTCGTAGGCTCGGGGCATGACCGCTGCGTTTCCCCCAGGGACGGCCCCCGGCTCACCGGCCGCCCCCCGGCGCCGTGTGCTGCTGGTGCACGCGCACCCGGACGACGAGTCGATCACCACAGGCGCCACCATGGCCAAGTACGCGGCTCAGGGCGCGCACGTCACCCTCGTCACCTGCACGCTGGGTGAGGAGGGCGAGGTCATCCCGGACGGGCTCGCCCACCTGGCGCCCGGCCAGGACGACACCCTCGGCCCGCACCGCTTCGGCGAACTCGCCGCGGCCATGCGCGCGTTGGGCGTCACCGACCACCGCTTCCTCGGCGGCCGGGGACGCTACCGGGACTCCGGCATGATGGGCGCGCCGACCAACGACCGCCCCGGCTGCTTCTGGCAGGCCGACCTCGACGAGGCCGCCCGCCTGCTCGCCACCGTGCTGCGCGAGGTACGCCCCCAGGTGGTCGTCACCTACGGCCCCGACGGCGGCTACGGCCACCCCGACCACATCAAGGCCCACCGCGTGGCCATGCGCGCCGTCCAGCTCGCCGCCGCCGAGAGCGGCCGCGGCGGCGGCGCGCCGCACCGGGTAGGGCGCGTCTACTGGAACGTCGTCCCCCGCCCCGTCCTCGACGAGGGCTTCGCCCGGCTGCACGCGGCCGCGGGCGACGGAGAGGTCTTCCCCTTCCCCGGCTTCCTGGGCGACACGGGCTTCGCGCTCCCCGACGACGTCCCCGGCGTGGTCGAGGGCGCCGACGAGGTCGACGTCACGATCGACGCCCGCGCCCACCTCGCCGACAAGGCGGCGGCCATGGCGGCCCACGAGACGCAGGTCTCCGTACGTGAGACCTCGCGCGGCCCCTTCTTCGCGCTCTCCAACGGGCTCGGCCAGCCCCTCATCGGCACCGAGTACTTCCAGCGCGCCGACCGCGCCGGCCGCGAATCCGCGCCCGCGGGGCTCGACGACCTCTTCGCAGGGGTGGAGGCATGAGCGGGGCGTCCGTGGCCACCCAGGCAGCGGGTGCCTACCCGCGCGGGCGCAACGCCCGCATCGCCGTGTACGCGGCGTTGGCCGTACTCGGCCTGCTGACCGGCGCCGCCGGAGCCCTCGTCCAGGGCGCCTGGTTCCCCCTCGGCCTGCTGCTCGCGCTGGCCGCCGCCGTCGGACTCTTCTGGGGCGGCGCGAAACTGTGCCGCACCAAGCCGGGAGCGGCCGTGCCGGGCGCAGGCTGGGTGGTCGCCGTCCTGCTGATGACGACCTCGCGGGCCGAGGGCGACTTCCTGTTCGCCGCGGGCCTCGCCGGCTACGTCTACCTGTTCGGCGGCATGCTCGCGGCTGTGATGTGTACCACCATCACCCTGCCCGCGCCCCCCGTTCCGGTGCACAAGAACCGCTGAGAGGGGCGCCGGCGGGCCGATTCGGCGGTCGCGGGGCCCCTGCCCCGTGCCCCCAGTACAGTGGTGCGCGCCGGCGAGCCGCCTTCGGGCCAACGGGAAGACGGCGAATCCATCCGGGAGTACCTGCTTTGAGTCGTGAAACTGACAGTTCGTCCTCCGGGCCCAAGCGGCGCGGCGGTTCGTCGTACCCCTCGGGGACGGAGCCGTACGGCACCTCGGGCTCCGGCGCGGACCAGGAGGGCCGGGGAACCGATCCGGCAGCCGGGTCGAAGCCGGACGAGCCGAAGACCGAGACGACGCTCACCACCCGCATCCGCATCAACATCCCCGGGTCGCGGCCCATCCCGCCCGTGGTGATGCGCACCCCGGTCGGCGACGAGAACGAGGGCGGCAAGCCCGGCGGCGCCGACAAGGGCAGCACCAAGGGCGGCGCGTCAGCGCCCGACCTGGGCGCGGGCAAGCGCGCGACGGGCGGCGGACCGCCCCCTCCCGGGCCCGCGGGACCGCCACCGTCCGGGCCCGCCGCGCCGGGTGGCGCGGCCGCCGCCTCGGCCGGGCCGGGTGCGTCCGGCCAGGAGAGAGGACCCGCGGGTGCCGAGGGCCGTCCCTCAGCAGGTGCGAACTCCGGTTCCCCGCAGGGCGACGGGCCCGCCGAGCCCGAGGGGAGCTTCACCCAGCAGACCAGCGACTGGTTCTCTCCGCGCAAGCCCCCGCGCAGCGCGCCGCCCGGCCCCGCCTCCGGCGGCGGCCCCGGCGGTCCCGCGCCCGAGACGACCGGCACGCACCGGCTGCCCGGCCCGGCGGACACGCCCCCCGAGGGTGTCCCGCAGGTGGGCTCCGGCGCACCCGCGGGGCCGACGACCGGCCCGGTCACCGGCGACATGACAGGCCCCGGGCCTTCCGGCACGGGCGCGGGACCGCTCGCCGCGCCGGACACGGACCCCGGCATGGGAACCGGCCCGGCATACGGGGCGGGCCGGCCCCCGGGCCCCGGCCAGACCCCAGGAACCGGCCAGACCCCAGGAACCGGCCAGACCCCAGGAACCGGCCAGACCCCAGGAACCGGCCAGGACTTCGGTGCGGACGGGTTCTTCGGCGCCGGCAGCGGCCCCGCGGCCGGGCGGCCGCCGGGTGCGAACGGGCCCTTCGGGTCCGGCCAGGGCGGCGCCCCGGAGCGTGGCGCCTCCGGGCTGGACGCCTTCGGCCAGGGGACGCAGCCGGACGGTGCCTCGAAGCCGGACCCGTTCGGTGAGCGCGGCCCGGCTACGAGCGCGGGGCACGGGCACGGGCACGAGGACACCGGCGCCCACCGCGCCCCCTCAGGGCCGGGCGCCGACTCCGGTCCCGGAGCCCCCGGTTCCGGCCCCTCGGGCACACCGCCGTCCGGTATCCCGGCCGTTCCCGGCGCCGGCGCGCCCTCGGGACCCGGGGGCCCGGGCGGCCCCGGTGCCCCCGCCGGCGAGTCGCCGGTCAGTTCGACGCTCGGTCTGGGCACGGGCCCTGGCACGTTCGCCCCGGGCGGCGCGGACGAGACCGCCCCCGGCGCCGCGGCAGGTGGCGACGGCGAGCGGCGCTCGAGCGACACCATGGTCAGCGGCGTCCCGCAGGCCGGGCCCGAGGGCGGCCCGGCGGCCCCGGGCCAGGGGGCGTCGTCCCCGTCGCCCGTGCCCACCGGTGGCGCGGCGGCCCCGCAGGCGAACAGGGCCGCGAAACCGGCGCGCAAGGGCGGCCGTTCGAAGCTCGTCCTGGCGGGGGTCGCGGTCGTCGGCGTGCTCGGCGTCGCCTACGGCACGGGGCTGCTGCTGGACCACGCGGACGTGCCCAAGGGCACGACGGTCCTCGGGGTGGAGATCGGCGGCCTGAGCAAGCACGAGGCCGTCAACAAGCTGGACTCCGCGCTCGGTGAGCGGACGAGGAAACCGTTCACGATCAAGACGAGCGGCGGCAGCGAGAAGCTCAAGCCGAGCGTGGCGGGCGTGACGCTGGACAACGAGGCGACCGTGCGCGCCGCCGCGGGCCGCGACTACAACCCGGTCTCCGTCATCGGCTCCCTGTTCGGCCAGTCCCGCGAGGCGGAGCCGGCCGTCAAGGTGGACGATGCGAAGGTGCGGTCGGCGCTGGGGCCCCTCGTGAAGAAGGCCGAGGCGACGTCGCCCTCCGAGGGCATGGTGAAGTTCACCGGCGGCAAGGCCGTCGCGGTCAAGGGCACCGCACACAAGGTCGTCGACATCGCCAAGGCGCCCGACGCGCTTGAGCAGGCGTTCGAGGAGCGGGCCGTCTCCGGCGAGAACGAGCCGGTGGAGCTGCCGGGTTCGGTACGCAAGCCCAAGGTGACCCAGGCCGATCTGGACAAGGCGGTCAAGGGGTTCGGGCGGACCGCGATGTCCGGCTGGGTCTGGCTGGAGGCGGGCGATGTGAAGGTGCCCTTCAGCCAGAAGACGCTCGGTACCTTCCTGACGATGCGCCCCGGTGGCAGCGGAACACTCCAGCCGGTCATCGACACCGACAAGCTGGCGGCGACCTACGGGTCGGCCTTCGACAACGTGGTGATAAAGGCGGGCGCCGGCACGGTCAAGATGACGCCGAAGCACGCGGCCGTCGCCATGGTGAAGGCCCTGAGCGAGAAGGCGCCGCCCGAGCCCGGGCAGCGGGTGGCCAAGGTGCCGGGCTCCGTCTCCCAGTGAGGCCGTCGCCCCAGGCCGCGCCGCCCCGTCCCTGAGGCGGCACCCGAGCGCGCCGAGGCGCCCCGCCGTACCGGCGGGGCGCTTTGCCGTGTGCCGGGGACCGCGTGTCACCCGCGGGAAGTGACATCTGTCAGCCGAAGGACGCGACCGTCGGCACTGCCGCTTGCCCCTCCCCGCCGCGAGGCTGGGAACATGACATCGACGCAGGCCACCACACCCGCCGTGGAGTTCTCCGCAGCCGGCAAGACCTACGGGAGCGTCCGCGCCCTCGACGGGCTGACCGTCAGCCTCCAGGCCGGGCAGACCGTCGCCCTCCTCGGCCCGAACGGGGCGGGCAAGTCCACCACCCTCGACCTGCTCCTCGGACTGCGCACCCCCGACCAGGGCGGCCGGGTACGGCTGTTCGGCACCACGCCGCGGCAGGCGGTCACCGGCGGACGGGTGGGCGCGATGCTCCAGTCCGGCGGGCTGATGGACGGCGTACGCGTCCGTGAACTCGTCGCGCTCGCCTGCGGGCTGCACCCGCGCGGCCGCCCCGTCGGACAGGTGCTCGCCGACGCGGGACTGACCGGCATCGCCGAGCGGATGGTCGGCAAGCTGTCCGGCGGCCAGGAGCAGCGGGTGCGGTTCGCGCTCGCGACCGCGGGGGACAGCGACCTGCTCGTCCTGGACGAGCCCACCACCGGCATGGACGTCACGGCACGGCGCTCCTTCTGGTCCGAGATGCGCGCCCAGGCGGCGCAGGGCCGCACCGTGCTGTTCGCCACCCACTACCTCGAGGAGGCCGACGAGGTCGCCGACCGGGTGCTGGTGCTGCACCGGGGGCGGCTGCTGGCCGACGGCAGCGCGGCCGAGATCAAGGCCATGGCGGGCGTGCGCAGGGTCGGCTTCACGCTGGACGCGGTGCCCGACGGCGTCCTGGAGGCGCAGCTGCGAGCCCTGCCAGGGGTCACCGAACTGGAGCTGTCCGGCGCCGTGGTGAGGCTGCGTTCGGCCGACGCGGACGCCACCGTGCACGCCGCCTACGCGCTCGGCCTCTACCCGCGCGACCTGGAGGTCACCGCCCTCGGCCTCGAGCAGGCGTTCGTGGCCCTCACCGCCCGCGCCGACGCGCCCCACCCCCCGGGCGCGGAGCCCGCACCCGCGACCACCCCCCTCTCCTCCCCGCACCGGAAGGCGGACGCCAAGTGAAGACCCTCATCCGGCTGGAGATCACCCGGGCGCTGCGCAACAAGAAGTTCATGTTCTTCTCGGTGATCTACCCGCCCGCCCTCTACGTGCTGATCGCCGGCAGCAACTCGAACGCCAGGATGCCCGGACTCGACATCGACCTGAGCCTCTACTACATGGTCGCGATGGCCGCCTTCGGGGCGATGACCGCCGTCCTGATGGGCAACAGCGAGCGCATCGCCAGGGAGAGGGAGGCAGGGTGGGTACGGCAGTTGCGGCTGACGGCGCTGCCGGGCCGCGGCTACGTGGCGGCGAAGATCGCCTCGGCCGCCACGGTCAGCCTGCCGTCCATCGTCCTGGTCCTGCTCACCGGAGCCGTCGCGATGGGCGTGCGGCTCGACGCCTGGCAGTGGGTGGCCGTCGGCCTGAGCTCCTGGGCGGGCAGCTTCGTCTTCGCCGCGCTGGGCGTGGCCATCGGCTACCTGGCGACGGGGGACGCCGTACGGCCGCTGACCATGCTCTTCTACTTCGGGCTCGCGTTCCTCGGCGGGCTGTGGCTGCCCAGCTCCAGCCTCCCCGGCTGGGTGCGGGACATCGGCGCATGGGTGCCCACCCACGCCTACACGGCGCTGGGCCAGGCGGTCGAGGCGGGCCATGCGCCCCACCTGGGGGACGTGGGGCTGCTGGCCGGCTATCTCGTACTCTTCGCCTCAGCGGCGGCCTGGCTCTACCGCAGGGACACCCGCAAGGCGTGAGCCGCACCCGCACGCAACCGGCCGGCCGCGCGTGCGCCGCCCGTAGCCCCCGCACTCGAAGGAGGAGCCGCGTCATGGCCCGGACCGCCGAAGGGGCCCACGCCGTGAGCGGCGCCGCCGCGGGGGAGGGGGGCGGCGCGCCGTCCGAGGGGGGAGGGCGCCTGGTGGCCGTCGCGGAGCCGCCGGCCACCAGGCGCCAGCAGCTGCGCAAGGCCCTCATGATCCTGGTGTGGATGGTCTTCCTCGGCGGACCGCTGACGGACCTGTGCTCGGGCCGGCTCGGCACGGGCGCCACCGTGTGGGGGAGCGCGATGCTCGCCGTGTTCGTCGCCGTCTACGCGGGGCTCGTCTTCCGCCACACCAGCTCCCCGCTGCCCAGCCGGACCGTGCACGCCCTCGTGGCGCTCCTGTTCGCGCTCGCCTGCGCGCTGTCCCTGACCGTCGGCCAGGGCTGGCTGGTCCTGTTCGTCTACGTCGCGGTCGCCTCCGGCGCGGTGCTGCCGGTGGCGCGGGCCGCCTGGAGCGTGGGCGCGTGCGTGCTGGCGCTGGCGGTGATCGGCACCGGCTTCGGGGCGCGGCCGTGGTGGGGGCCGTGGACCGCGTTCGTGGTCCCCGCCGTACTGGGCGGCTTCGCGCTGATGTCCGCTCGCAAGACCGTGCGCACGCTGCGCGAGCTGCGCAGGGCCCGGGCCGCCGTCGCCGAACTGGCGGCCAGCGAGGAGCGCCTGCGGCTCGCCCGCGACCTGCACGACCTGCTCGGGCACTCGCTGTCCCTGGTGACCCTCAAGAGCGAGCTCGCGGGGCGGATGCTGCCCGCTCACCCCGAGCGCGCCGCCGAACAGATCGCCGACATCGAACGGGTCAGCAGACAGGCGCTCGTCGACGTACGCGAGGCGGTCAGCGGCTACCGGCGCCCCACCCTCGCCGTCGAACTCGCCGGCGCCCGTACCGCGCTCGACACGGCGGGCATCACCGCCGAACTGCCCCACGGCGCACCGTCTCTCCCGCTGGCCTCCGCGACCGAGGGGGCGCTGGCGTGGGCGCTGCGCGAGGCCGTCACCAACGTCGTGCGGCACAGCGGCGCGCGGCGCTGCACGGTCGCGTTCGGCACCGGCGAGGCGGCCACGCTGCACCTCACCGTCAGCGACGACGGCAAGGGACCCTCCGGCGCCGGGGCGGGCAACGGGCTGAACGGACTGCGCGAGCGGCTGGCACTCGTCGACGGGTCCCTTTCGACCTCGGCCGGGCCCGGCGGGGGCTTCACGCTGCGGGCCACGGTGCCCTCGCTACCCTGATGCGCGTGATCAGACTGCTGCTCGCCGAGGATCAGGTCATGGTCCGCGAGGCGCTCGCGGCGCTGCTCGGCCTGGAGCCGGACATCGAGATCGCCGCCCAGGTCGGGCGCGGTGACGAGGTGCCGGACGCGGTCGCCGAGCACCGCCCCGACGTCGCCCTCCTCGACATCGAGATGCCGGGCCTCAGCGGCCTGGACGCGCTGGAGGGACTGCGCTTCGACCATCCGGACCTGAAGGTCGTCATCCTCACCACGTTCGGCAGGCCCGGATACCTGCGCAGAGCCATGGAGGCGGGCGCCGACGCCTTCCTGGTCAAGGACGCCCCCGCCGCCCAACTCGCCGACGCCGTACGCCGGGTGCTGGCGGGGGAGCGCGTCATCGACCCCGGGCTGGCCGCCGCGGCGCTCGCACAGGGCGCCAGCCCGCTGACCGAACGGGAGTGCGACGTGCTCGGCGCGGCACGCGAGGGCGCGGGCAACGCCGAGATCGCGGCCAGGCTGCACCTCTCGCACGGCACCGTCCGCAACTACCTGTCCACGGCCATCCACAAGACCGGCGCGCGCAACCGCACGGAGGCCGCCCGCATCGCCCGCGACCGGGGCTGGCTGTAGCGGCACGCCGAGCACGCCGAGCACGCCGAGCACACCGAGCACACCGAGCACGCCGAGCACGCCGAGGCCGGCGCGCCCGGCCGTTGGGGACGTCCGCCCGCCGGCGTACGCCCTCGAGTGGAACGTCAGTTCAACCGGGCCCGTGCCGCTCGGGCCGCGCGGCGGATGTTCTCCGCCGCGTTCGGCTCCATCGCCGCGACGACATCGGCGTAACCCTCCATCTCCCGGGCGCCCCGCGCGAACTCCCCCCGCTCCACCAGCAGCTGCGCCCGCTCGAAGCGGAGCCTGCCCGGATGGTGCGGCAGCAGCAGGGACAGCTCGACCGCCCACAGCCGCACCCCCGTCTGCTCGGGGCGGCGGGCGGCCCACGCACGGATGTTGTTCAAAACCCGCAGCACCGTCTCCAGCGCCCCCGCGGGCTGGAAGGAGGCGGCCGACAGCGGGGCCCCGCCCGTGGCCCCGGCGACCATCACGGACAGCTCCGCTTCGCCCAGCTGTGCCCCGCCCGCGAACGGGTCGGCCAGCACGTGGTGCCCGCGCGGGTCCCCGAAGCCGACGACGAAGTGCCCCGGCAGCGCCACCCCGTACACCGGGGCACCGGCACGCCGCGCCACCTCCGTCCAGACCACCGACAGCAGGATCGGCAGCCCGCGCCGCCGCCGCAGCACCTCGGGCAGCAGCGAGGAGGCCAGCCGCTGGTAGTCGGGGGCGGCGCCGCGGAACCCGAGCTCTTCGCCCAGCAGCCGGCGCAGGGCGCTCGCCCACGCCGCCGGGGCGCGGCCGCGCTCGTACGGAAGCAGCCCGGCCAGCCGGTCGAGCTCCGCCTGCCCCTGGTCCACGACCCGCTCGAGGGCGGACACGTCCTGCGCGGCGCCCTTTCCGCGCAGCGCCGCCTCGGCACCGACCAGCAGGCACAGCGTCGCCAGGTCGGGCCCTTCCTCCCGCGCCGCCTCGGCGAACCGCTGCCTGACCACGTCGGGCACCTCTGGCACGCCCTCACCCGCACCCTGGGTTCCGTCTCCGGCCGCCATGTCAGTCCCGCGGGGTGCGCAGGTAGTGGTACGCGTGGTGGTCGGCGAAGCCCAGCGTGTCGTAGAGCGCACGGGCGGGCGCGTTGTCCCGCTCCACCTGGAGGTAGGCGGCCGAGGCGCCCTCGGCCAGCGCGGCCCGCGCCAGCTCGGCCATGACCGCCCGCGCCAGCCCCTGGCGGCGGTGCGCCGAGGCGACCTCGACGCCCGCGAACCCCGCCCAGCGGCCGTCCACCACGCACCGCCCGATCGCGGCCGGTGTGCCGCTCGGCTCCCGCTCGTCGGGCACCGTCGCGAACCACACGGACGGGCCGCCCGCCAGCACCTCGCGCGCCGCTGGAGTCAGCCCGCCGTCGTCCGCCCGGCGGTAGAGCGAGACCCACCGCTCGTCCGGTTCGCGGTGCAGCAGCACCCGGGCGTCGGGCTCCCGGTCGGCGAGCGGCGCGAGCGCGCCCACCCGGACGAGCGCGTGCCGCTCGGCCGTCCAGCCGCGCTCGCGCAACTCCCGCTCCAGCAGCGCGTGCTCCTCGGCCGCCACCTGGATCCGGACCGGCAGCCCCCGCTCGGCGTACCAGGCGGTGGCCTCGGCCAGCGCGTCGTCCAGCGGCAGCCCGGGATCGCCGGAGGGCAGCACCGAGTTCGCCCGCGTGGTGAACCCGCCGGCGGCACGGAGCGTCCAGCCGCCCAGCCGCCGCGACTCGGCCGGTGGCCAGCCGCGGGCCGCCACAGCGACGACTTCCGCCACGTCGGCCGCGGGTATCCCCCGGCGGCGCGCGGGCGTGCGGGGTACCACCTTTCCGGCGACCATGGACGCTTCCTCGATCTCCACGTGCTTACCATCGCGCCGCGTGATACCGAGCACGCCGCCCTTCCACGATGTGAGAATGCCGAGGGTGTCCGTGAACCGCCCGCGGCGCTCGCCGGCGCCCGTCAACGACCGCACCGACACACGTTCTCCCACGTCGGAAGGGGTGATGCGGACCTCCAAGCGTCCGCCAGTGGTGAATTCCACAGCTCTATCCGCCCCTCCTGTTCGTCTTGTGTCCGGGAACGGAGATACTAGGTGTGGGCATCGCCGCCGTCCGAAGCGAAACAGCGCTCCCGCGCGCCCGCGGCGGAGCCGGTGCACCGGCCCGCCAGCCCTAACGAGGAGGAACGACAGCGTGACGTACGTCATCGCGGAGCCTTGCGTCGACCTGAAGGACAAGGCCTGCATCGAGGAGTGCCCCGTCGACTGCATCTACGAGGGCCAGCGGTCCTTGTACATCCATCCGGACGAGTGCGTCGACTGCGGTGCCTGCGAGCCTGTCTGCCCGGTCGAGGCCATCTTCTACGAGGATGACACTCCCGAGGAGTGGAAGGACTACTACAAGGCGAACGTCGAGTTCTTCGACGACCTCGGCTCGCCCGGCGGCGCCAGCAAGCTCGGTCTGATCGAGAAGGACCACCCGCTCATCGCCGCGCTCCCGCCGCAGGAACACGACGAGTGAGCCACGTCGCCTGAACGACGAGCGAGCCGCTCCACGGCGGCTCCTCGACCCCCGGTCCCGTACGTCGGTCCCACGCGTCCGCTCGTGCGGGACCGCGGCGTTGCTGCGGCTGTTGCCCCAGGCGGCTGCCCTCCCCAGGCGGCCGTCTCCCCAGGCGGCCGTCTCCCCAGAAAGTGAGCCCCATGCCCTCCGTCTCCGACCGCCTCCCCACCTTCCCCTGGGACCGGCTAGAGCCGTACAAGACCACAGCCGCCCAGCACCCCGACGGCATCGTCGACCTGTCCGTCGGCACCCCCGTCGACCCGGTGCCGCCGCTGATCCGGCAAGCGCTCACCGAAGCCGCCGACACCCCCGGCTACCCCACCGTGTGGGGCACGCGTCAGCTGCGGGACGCGCTCACCGGATGGTGCGAGCGCCGCCTGGGGGCGCGCGGAATGACGGAACGCAACGTCCTGCCCGTCGTCGGTTCCAAGGAACTCGTGGCCTGGCTGCCCACCCAGCTCGGCCTCGGCCCCGGTGACCGGGTCGCCTTCCCCCGGCTCGCCTACCCCACCTACGAGGTCGGGGCACGGCTCGCCCGCGCCGAGTACGTCGCCTACGACGACCCGCTGGAACTCGACCCCGCCGGGCTCAAGCTGCTGTGGCTCAACTCCCCGTCCAACCCCACGGGCCAGGTGCTGCCCGCCGAGAAGCTCCGCGCCGTCGTCGCCTGGGCCCGCGAGAGGGGCATCCTCGTCCTCAGCGACGAGTGCTACCTGGAGCTCGGCTGGGAGGCGGAACCCGTCTCCGTCCTCCACCCCGACGTGTGCGGCGGCAGCCACGAGGGCATCGTGGCCGTCCACTCCCTCTCCAAGCGCTCCAACCTCGCCGGATACCGCGCCGCGTTCATCGCGGGCGACGCCGCCGTCCTCGGCGAACTGCTCCAGATCCGCAAGCACGGCGGGATGATGACGCCCGCACCCGTGCAGGCGGCGACCGTCGCCGCCCTCGGCGACGACACCCACGTCGCCGCGCAGCGCGACCGCTACCGTGCGCGCCGCACCGCGCTGCGCGGGGCGCTCGAGGCCGCCGGATTCCGCATCGAGCACAGCGAGGCGTCGCTGTACCTGTGGGCGACGCGCGAGGAGTCCTGCTGGGACACGGTGGGCAGCCTCGCGGACCAGGGCATCCTCGTCGCCCCGGGTGACTTCTACGGGCCCGCGGGGGAGAGCCACGTCCGCGTCGCCCTCACGGCGACGGACGAGCGCGTGAACGCGGCGGTCAGCCGGCTGAAGGGCTGAGCCGGCCACCGGTCCCACCGCGCGAGCACGCGCGAGGGCTGAGCATGCGCGGGGTGCGGGCTGAGCACGCGCGAGCGCTGAACACACGAAAGGGCCGCCCGGCCATGGAGGTTCGGGCGGCCCTTGTCGTGTGCCGAGCGTGCGGGCGCGGGTTCGTGGAGCGCGGGGGCCGGGGCCCGGCGGGGTTCCGGAGCCCCGGAACCCACGCGTCCGAGCGGTGAGCAGCCGGCGTGGCGAGGGCCGCGCCGCGCGTCCTCGCGGATCAACCGAGGGGGAGGCCCCCCAGGTTGCCGGTGGAGGGCAGGCCCTTGCCCGTCGCCGAGGACGCGGTGTCGCCGAGCAGGTCACCGGCCTCGCCGGCGGTGTTCCCCGCGAGGGACTGCGCGGCGGGCGCGACGGTCTTGCCCGTGCTGCCGACGGCCTTCCCCGCGGCGGGGACGGCCTTCTCGACGGCGCTGCCGCCGGCCTCGCCGGCCAGCTCGGTGGTGTCGCGGGCCGTCTTGTCCAGCGTGTTGCCGACGCCCTCGCCGTCCAGGTTGCTGAGACCGCCGACAGGGGCGGCCGGCAGCTCCACGGCGCTCGCGGCACCGGCAGCACCGACGACGGTGGCAGCGCCGGCTGCCGTCAGCAGCGCGGTGCGGGCGATCCGGCGCGTGAGGGGGAGGGACATGGTGCTCCTTTGACGGAGAGGGGTTCTTGGCGTGTCAGCCGGGGTCGCCCGGTCAGACGCTGTGCCTATCGGCCGGAGCGCCACGGAGGTTGCGGGAAGCGAGGGTAAAGGCTTGGCAAACCAGGTTTGCCGCGTGAGCCCTCAAACTGGGCATTTACCACCGGCGGTTGACCTGTACCGGAGAAGACGAAACGGCCCGCGGCCAGCGCCGTTCGCCCGCTCGGTTTCACCCCTCGCGGTGACCGTCACCCGAGCGACCGCGCGCCCGCGCGGTGGACCGGCTTCCCTCCCAGGAGTGAGCGTGGGTACTAGTGACCGGCGGCCAGCAGCAGCCGCACAGGCCCCCGCGAGGCACCGCCCTTGGCGTCACCCTCCCCCGTGGAGCGCCAGCCCTCCCCGGAGCGGTCGGCGCTCCACTCGCGTCCCCCGAACGAGATCCGCGTGATGTGCAGCCCCTCGGCGTTGGCGACCGCCCAGTGCGCCAGCTCCCAGCCCTGGCGCCGCCCCTCGGCCGGAACCGACACCGCCGGCTGCGCCTCGGCGTGCCCGGCCGGACGGACGCCGTGCGCGCTGCCCCCGCCCGCGGCGGACGTACCGACGCTGCCGGCGCCGTCGGCGAGCACGTCACGCCCGAACTCCCTGGTCAGCCGCTCCCGCACCTGTGCGGGATCACCGCTTACGCCCTTCTCGCGGGCCCCCGCCGTGCAGTTGAGCGTGGCGGCCTCCCGGCCGGTGAGCGCGGCCGTGAGCAAGGCGGCGTTCGTCTCGTGCTTGGCGTACGCCCGCGGGTAGCCGCTGCGCTGCACCCGCTGGGCCGCCACGGTCAGCGGCAGCCGCGCATACCCGGGGATGTCGACCAGATGGTCGTAGAACTTCCCCACCGCGTAGACGGGATCGCTGATCTGCGTGACCGTGCCCCAGCCCTGCGAGGGGCGCTGCTGGAAGAGGCCGACCGAATCCCGGTCCCCGTGGGTGATGTTGCGCAGCTGGGACTCCTGCATGGCGGTGGCCAGGGCTATCGTCACGGCCCTGCCCGGCAGACCGCGCCGGGAGGCCACCGCGGCGATCGTCGCCGCGTTGGCGGCCTGCACCGGCTTGAGCCGGTAGGACGGCGCGTCCTGTGTGCCGTCGGCACCACCGGCACCGCCGCCGGCGGAACGGGCCGTGCACACCGAGGCGTCCTCGCCCGTCATCCCGCGCACTGCCACGTAGGCGACCACGGTGAGCAACACGACGCAGGCCACACAGATCCGCAGCAGCACGCCGCGGCCCGTCGCACGGCTGCCGCGTGCGGGCGCGCGCGAGGAGGGATCAGATCCGAAGAGGGGCACGCGCACCAAGGTAGCCGCTGGAACAGACAGGACGTTTCGCCCGGGGCTCACCGCGCGGCGCGGCGCGCCCACCGTAGGGTGGCCCCATGAGCGACAGCGCACTCGACCTCCAGCAGGACGCCGCCCGGCTCACCGCGCGGCTCGTGGACTTCCCCTCGGAGAGCGGAACCGAGAAAGCGCTGGCGGACGCCGTCGAAGAGGCGTTGCGCGCGCTGCCGCACCTGCGGGTGACGCGGCACGGCAACAACGTCGTGGCCCGCACCGACCTCGGCCGCGCCGAACGCGTCATCCTCGCCGGGCACATCGACACCGTCCCCATCGCCGACAACCTGCCCTCGCGGCTGGACGACGAGGGCATGCTGTGGGGCTGCGGCACCAGCGACATGAAGTCCGGCGTCGCCGTGCAGCTGCGCATCGCCGCGACCGTGCCCGAACCCAACCGCGACCTCACGTTCGTCTTCTACGACAACGAGGAGGTCGCCGCCCACCTCAACGGCCTCGGCCACATCGCCGACGCCCACCCCGACTGGCTGGCCGGCGACTTCGCCGTCCTGCTGGAGGGCTCGGAGGCCGAGGTCGAGGGCGGCTGCCAGGGCACCCTGAGGGTCCACCTGCGCACCCGCGGCGTCCGTGCGCACTCGGCACGCGGCTGGATGGGCGCCAACGCCATCCACGCCGCGAGCCCGATCCTCCAGCGGCTGGCGGCCTACGAGCCGCGGCGGCCCCTGATCGACGGACTGGAGTACCACGAAGGCCTCAACGCCGTACGCGTGGAAGGCGGCGTGGCCGGCAACGTCATCCCGGACCTGTGCACCGTCACCGTCAACTACCGCTACGCGCCCGACCGCGACGAGCAGCAGGCGCTCGACCACGTGCGCGAGGTCTTCGCCGGATGCGGCGTGGACGAGTTCGAGGTCGACGACAGCTCCCCCGGCGCCCTGCCGGGCCTCTCCCACCCGGCCGCCCGCGCCTTCCTCGACGCCGTCGGCGGCCGCCCGCGCCCCAAGTACGGCTGGACCGACGTGTCCCGCTTCAGCGCGCTGGGCGTGCCCGCCGTCAACTACGGTCCCGGCGACCCGAAACTCGCCCACAAGAGGGACGAACGGGTGGACACCGCGCTCATCACCCGATGCGAGGAGCGGCTGCGCCGCTGGCTCACCGACTGACAGCGCCGGCGGCCCCGCGGGCGCGCTGCCGCGGGTGGCCCGGCCCGTCACCTCGCCGTCCTTCGCCTCGCCGCCTCACCTCGCCGCCCTTCACCTCGCGGTCAGCCGGCCGTCGTCTCGCGGCCGCGCGATTTCCCGACGGCCTTCCCCGCCGTCCGCCTACCCTGAACGGGAAAGATCGCAGACGGAAAGAGAGCCGTACATGACCGACAAGAGCGGCAGGGAGCCGAAGGAACAGCGCCTGGGCCCCGTCGTGCGCCGCCGCGAACAGGTACAGCCGGGGACCACCGATCAGCGGCTGCTGGACACCGCGGGCCCCTCCGACTTCATCCACCAGGACCCCTGGCGGGTGATGCGCATCCAGTCCGAGTTCGTGGAGGGCTTCGGCGCCCTGGCCGAACTCGGCCCCGCCATCAGCGTCTTCGGCTCAGCCCGCACCCCCAAGGACGCGCCCGAGTACGACAAGGGCATCCGGATCGGCAAGGCGCTGGCCGAGGCCGGGTTCGCGGTCATCACCGGCGGCGGCCCGGGAGCCATGGAGGCCGCCAACAAGGGCGCCCTGGAGGCGGGCGGGACCTCGGTGGGGCTGGGCATCGAGCTCCCCTTCGAGCAGGGCATGAACCCGTACGTCGACATCGGCATCAACTTCCGGTACTTCTTCGTCCGCAAGACGATGTTCGTCAAGTACGCCAGCGGATTCGTCGTCCTGCCGGGCGGCCTGGGCACCCTGGACGAACTGTTCGAGGCGCTGACCCTCGTCCAGACGCAGAAGGTCACCCGCTTCCCGATCGTGCTGTACGGCACCGAGTACTGGAAGGGCCTGGTCGACTGGGTCCGCGGCTCGGTCGTCTCCACCGGCAAGGCGTCCGAACGCGACCTGGAACTCTTCCACGTCACGGACGACATCGAGGAGGCCGTCACCCTGGTCACCAAGGAGGTCGGCGGCTGAGGGCCGCCCCCCGCCGGGCCGACTGGAGCCCGGCCCCCGCACGCGCGGATGGTCAGGCCAGGCCCCGGCGGGCCACCGCCGGGGGGCGGTGGCCCGCGATGGAGGCGACCATCTCCAGGACCTGCCTCGTCTCGGCGACCTCGTGCACGCGGTAGACCCGTGCGCCCAGCCACGCGGAGACGGCGGTGGTGGCCAGCGTGCCGAGCAGCCGCTCCTTGACCGGGCGGTCCAGGGTCTCGCCCACGAAGTCCTTGTTGGACAGCGAGACCAGCACCGGCCAGCCCGTCTCCGTCATCCGGCCCAGCTCGCGGGTCGCCTGGAGCGAGTGGCGGGTGGACTTGCCGAAGTCGTGCCCCGGGTCGATGAGGATGCCGTCCCGCCGCACCCCGAGCCCGGCGGCGCGTTCGGCCAGGCCGAGCGTCACCCGCAGGATGTCGTCCACGACCCCGCTGGGGCCCGAGTCCCGGGCTCGTTCCGGCGGCGCGTACACCGTGCGGTGCGGGCGGGTGCGCGGCTCGGCGCCGCCCGCGTGGGTGCACACCAGGCCGGTGCCGTACCGTGCCGCGACCTCGGCCAGCCGCGGGTCCACCCCGCCCCACGCGTCGTTGAGCAGGTCGGCGCCCGCCTCGCAGACGGCCTCGCCCACCTCGTGCCGCCAGGTGTCGACGCTGATGACCACATCGGGCCAGCGCCGCCGTACCTCGGCGACGAAGCCGACGGTGCGGCGCACCTCCTCCTCGGCTGTGACCTCGTCACCAGGCCCGGCCTTCACGCCGCCTATGTCGATGATCGCGGCGCCCTCGGCGACGGCCTGTTCCACCCGGTCGAGTGCCGGCTCGTCGCGGAAGGTGGCGCCGCGGTCGTAGAAGGAATCCGGCGTGCGGTTCACGATCGCCATGATCACCGGCTCGTGCTCACCGAACTCGCGCGTGCCCAGGCGCAGCATCACCCGTCCACTTCCTCTCCGCGGTGCCGTCCCGGCCCGCACCCGCGTGGCCTGCGCACCGATACCCGCCGCCGACCATAGCTGTCGGTGGGCCGTGGCACGATCGGGGTCTGCTCATCATCAGGCGATCGCTCGGGGAGTCGTGCCGTGTTCGTGTTCCTGTTGCTCTCGCTCGTCGTGGTCGTCGCCGCGGTCACGCTCGCCATCGTGGCCGGTGCCGAGCGGTCCGGGGCGTCCCCGCGCGGCGCGCCGGGTGGCCTGGCCGACGCCCCGCCGGATCTGCTGGACGAGCCGCTGCCGCCCGAGCGTCCCGCCACGCACGCGGACGTGGCGGGGCTGCGCCTCGCCGTGGGCGTGCGGGGCTACCGGATGGACCAGGTCGACGACGTCCTCGACCGCCTCGGCGCCGAGCTCGCGGAGCGGGACGCCCGCATCGCCGAGCTGGAGTCGGCGCTGGCCGGGGCCCAGGCCGTGGCGATGGGCCGGGGCGAGGGCCACCGCCTGACGAAGGAAGAGCCGCGGGAGGGTCCCGCCCAGGGCGGCCAGGAGGCGGGGGAGCGATGAGCGCCGACACGGACACCGGCACCGACGCGCGTACGGGAGCCGGTCCCCGTAGCGGTACCGGCGGGGACACCGGCGCAGAGGGCGGGGCCGTTGCGGGCCCCGACGGCCGCCTGCGCTGCCCCTGGGGCAGCACGACGGAGGACTACGCGGTGTACCACGACACCGAGTGGGGCCGGCCGGTGCACGGTGACGACGCGCTGTACGAACGGCTGTGCCTGGAGGGCTTCCAGTCGGGCCTGTCCTGGCTGACGATCCTGCGGAAGCGGGAGGCGTTCCGTGCCGCGTTCGCGGGGTTCCACATCCAGGACGTCGCGCGGTTCACCGAGGAGGACGAGCGGCGGCTGCTCGCCGACCCCGGCATCGTGCGCAACCGCGCCAAGATCCGCGCCGCCCTCGGCAACGCCCGGGTGGCGGCGGCGTGGGAGCCCGGCGAGCTGGATCGCCTGGTGTGGTCGTACGCCCCCGACCCGGCCGGGCGCCCGGTGCCGCGGACGACGGCCCAGGTGCCCGGAAGCACGCCCGAGTCGACGGCGCTCGCCAAGGAGCTGAAGAAGCGCGGTTTCCGGTTCGTGGGCCCGACGACCGTCTACGCGCTGATGCAGGCGTGCGGGCTGGTCGACGACCACCTGGCGGACTGCTGGGTCACAGGACGCACGTGAGCGAGGGGAACGAGCACTGAGTGGCGCGGGCACCGTGGGGTGCGGGCGGGCACCGTGGGGTGTGCGCCCGGTGCCGGGGCGGCCCGGGCGCGGAGGCGGCCGCAGGCTCTCAGCGTCCGGTGAAGCGGGGCTCCTCCTTCTTCACGAAGGCCTCGACGGCGATCCGGTGGTCGGCCGAATCCCCTACCTGAATCTGGAGTTCGCACTCCTTGGCGAGGGTCTCGGCCAGCGAATGGGAGGACCCGTAGGCCAGCGACTCCTTGAGCGCCGCGTACGCGGCGGTCGGGCCCTGCGCGAGCCGGCGGGCGACGGCCTCGGCCTCGGCGGCGAGTTCGGCGGCGGGCACGACCCGGTTGACGAGTCCCAGCTGGAGCGCCTCGTCGGCCTTGACGTTGCGCGGGAAGAGCAGCAGATCGGCGGCGCGTGAGGGGCCGACCAGCCGCGGCAGGGTCCAGGAGACGCCCGAGTCCGCGGTCAGGGCGACCCCGGCGAAGGAGGTGTTGAACGCGGCGGTGTCCGCCATCACGCGGTGGTCGCAGGCGAAGGCGAAGCCCGCGCCCGCGCCGGCGGCGACGCCGTTGACGCCCGCCACCACGGGTTTGGGCATGCCGGCGAGCGCGAGGGTGATCGGGTTGTAGTGCTCCTCGACCGTGGTCAGGGCGCTTCCGCCGCTGCGTTCCAGGAACCCCGTGTGCTCCTTGAGGTCCTGGCCGACGCAGAAGGCCCGTCCGTTGCCGGTGAGCAGTACGGCCCGCACCTGGTGGTCGGCGGCGGCCTGCTGGAGGGCGTCGCGCAGGGCGTTCTTGATCTCGTTGTCGAGGGCGTTCATCGCGTCGGGGCGGTTGAGGGTGACCGTCGCGAGGCCCTCGTTCACTTCGTAGCGCACGGTGTCGGACATGCGCTCAGCATCCCCCAGATCGCCGGTACCGGACAGGGGCCCCACCGGGGCCGGCGGGGCGGCCGGATGTGACCTGCGTCAAACCGGTGGGCGTCGAGCGGAGAGCGGGAGCGGGGCAGTATCGCAGGCAGATCGCCGCATTGGGCGGTTTTGTGCGTGATCGAGCCGGAAGAGATGCGGACTGATGTTGGTCATCGGGTCCTGCGATGCGGGATAATGGTCGGGAAGCAATGTGTTCGATGCCGGTGAGGCTGCGCCTGTTCACGTGCCCACGGCGCGATCGGCTGGTTCAGGAAGGGGAACGAGCATGGCGGCCATGAAGCCGCGGACGGGTGACGGCCCGCTCGAGGTGACCAAAGAGGGGCGGGGCATCGTCATGCGCGTTCCGCTCGAAGGCGGTGGGCGACTCGTCGTCGAGCTGACACCGGACGAGGCGACGGCTCTCGGCGAGGAACTGAAGAAGGTCTGCGGCTGACGACCAGCCGGTCAGGACCACCACAGAACGACCGCTGCCCCGGGGCGCACGCGCGCACGCGTACGCCCCGGGGCGCTGTCGTCCCACGCGGTCGCCGGCCGCGCCCCGCGCGGCGCGGGGACAGATCCCGCCCCGCGCGGCACAAGGGCAGATCCAGCCCCGCGCCGCACAAGGGCAGATCCAGCCCCGCGCCGCACAAGCGGACGGTCACTCACCGCGTTTGACCGCACACAGCAAGCCGTCGCCGACCGGCAGCAGCGAGGGCACCAGAACGGTGCTCTCGTGCACCGTGCGCAACAGCTCCCGCAGTCGCAGGACTTCGGCGGGCGGGACCGCGGAGTCGCCGGTACGGCCCTCCGTGAAGACCCCGGCGAAGCAGATCAGTCCGCCCTCGCGCAGCAGCCGCAACGATTCGGCGAGGTAGTCGAGGCACTCCGCGCGGTCTCCGTCGCAGAAGACGAGGTCGTATCCGCCGTCCGCGAGACGGGGCAGCACGTCCAGGGCGCGGCCGGGGATGAAGCGGACCCGGTTCCCGCCGTTGCCCACGAACCCCGCGGCCCGGAAGGCCTCGCGCGCGAACTGCTGGCGCTCCGGCTCGATGTCCACCGTGGTGAGCACTCCGTCGGGGCGCATCCCGTGCAGCAGGTGCAGGCCCGAGACGCCCGTACCGGTACCGATCTCGGCGACCGCCTTGGCTCCGGCGGTCGCAGCCAGCAGCCGCAGCGTCGCCCCGGTGGCAGGCGAGACCGAGCGCAGACCGACGTCCTGGGCCCTGGCGCGGGCCCAGCGCAGCGCTTCGCTCTCGGCGCTCTCGACCAGCTCGGCGCCGTACGCGTCGGCGAGCGCCCAGCTCGTCTGCCGGTTGCCGGTAATGGCCCTCTCCTGTCCCCGTCCTCCACGCAATCGTGACTGTATCCGTTGGCCCGGGAACCTGCTGATGGGACTGGGCGTTGAGGAGGGAGAGACCGGCATGCGGCGGTCGCCAAAGCCGGGCAAAGACGCTTATCCGGAGCTAACGGGAGATGTGGCTATGGTAGGGGCTCCAGTGGACACCACCAGAGCCGACAGGGGAGGTGCGGCTGCGAGCCGGGACCGCGGCGTCTTCGCCAGAATCCGCCGGTCCGCGGGGCAGCCGAAATCCGTGACCAACACTGCTGACCAGGCCCGCTCCGCCGATTCCGCGACGACGGCGACCTTCGAGACCGCCGCGGACGCCCAGGCGTGGACCCCTCCCTCCTGGGAGGAGATCGTCAGCACCCACAGCGCCCGCGTCTACCGGCTCGCCTACCGCCTGACGGGCAACCAGCACGACGCCGAGGACCTCACCCAGGAGGTCTTCGTCCGCGTCTTCCGCTCGCTGTCCACCTACACGCCGGGCACCTTCGAGGGCTGGCTGCACCGCATCACCACCAACCTGTTCCTGGACATGGTCAGGCGCAAGCAGCGCATCCGCTTCGACGCGCTCGCCGACGACGCCGCCGAGCGGCTGCCCAGCCGCGAGCCCACGCCGCAGCAGCACTTCAACGACACCCACTTCGACGCGGACGTCCAGCAGGCGCTGGACACCCTCGCTCCCGAGTTCCGCGCCGCCGTGGTCCTCTGCGACATCGAGGGCCTCTCCTACGAGGAGATCGCCGCCACCCTCGGCGTGAAGCTGGGCACGGTCCGCAGCCGTATCCACCGCGGCCGCTCCCACCTGCGCAAGGCACTCAAGCACCGGTCGCCCGAGGCCAGGGCCGAGCAGCAGCGCGCGCTGAGCGCGGCGGTGCCGGCCGCCCGGGCCGGGGAGGTGAGTGCCGGGTGACTCCCGCGGAACACCACCTCGGGGACCGTCTCGCCGCCCTCGTCGACGGCGAGCTCGGCCATGACGCGCGCGAGCGGGTGCTCGCCCACCTGGCGACGTGCGAGGGCTGCAAGGCCGAGGCCGACGCCCAGCGCCGGTTGAAGAACGTCTTCTCGGCCGCCGCACCACCACCGCCTTCCGAAGGCTTCCTCGCCCGGCTCCAGGGGCTGCCCGCGACCGATGCGCTGGGCCCGCAGGGGCCGGACGACTTCGGCCCGGGCCCCGGCGGCCCGGGCGCCTCCCCGGCCGAGCGCGGCGAGCTGGGGGCTCTCGCCGTCGCCGGGCTGTCCGGCGGTTCCGAGCGTTCGCCCTGGGCGTTCGAGTATCTGCCGGTCAGCGGAGCGGGGCGCGGCCCCCTGACGCCGCAGCGGGGCTTCCGGATACACGAGACGCCCCGGGTGGACCGCCCGGAGCGACTCGGGACCACCGAGCGGGAGCGTGCCGAAAGAGAGCGCTCCGCCTCCCGCGGGCGCCGCTTCGCGTTCGCCGCGGCGGGGGCGTTCTCCCTCGCTGCCCTCGCCTTCGGCGGCACCCTCGCCGCGGGGGCCACGGGCGGCGGCACCGGTGCGGGGGGCGACAGCCCGTCGGCGAACTCGGTGCGCTCCACCGGCTCCACCGGCTCGGGCGGGGGCCTGCGCGACACCAGGCGCCGCGGTGGTGAGCCGCGCAACGGCGCCCTGAGCGCCCGCACGGCCCCGGGCCCGACCTTCGCACCCGCCACCGCACGCGGGGCGGCCGCTCCCCGCGCGCGGCTGACGGCGCCGGTGAGTCTCTTGCAGCGTTCCGCGTCCGCACAGCTCTCCCCGCTGTCCGCGCTGCACCCCCGCCGGCTGTCGCCTTCGATGGATCTGGCGGGATGGTCGAAGCAGGACAGCCCGGCGGAGGCCCTGCGGGCGCTGAGCGGGGAAGGGAAGTCCTCCTCGAAGGCGCCGGAGGGCAGCCCGCCCGCTCCCGGTGCGGGGCAGGCCCAGCGCGCCGCGGGGCAGGACGATCCGACGGTGCTGCGTTCCCTCCCCGGCCGCGCGCCGCTGGCCACGGGCGCTGACCCGGCTCCTGCGACAGCCGCGGCCACCCCGGCGGGACGCTGAACCTGGCGCCGCACCCGCTGCTTCCCCGGCCCTCACCTTCGGTGAGGGCCGGATGCCGTGTGCCGGGCGCGCGGCGTCCCGGCTCGGCCGGGGTCGCCCCCTGAGGTGGTCCGGGTCGCGCCGTGTTGACGCCCGCTGTGCGGGACAGGGCGCACCTGGTTGAATCCTCCTGACCCCCTCGTACCCTGCGACGCGCCCCGCCACGGACGCACCGTGTGAGGTGCTGTCCCGGCTGGCGGCGGCGTCCGAGCCGGGAGGCTGGATGAAGCGGGGAAGAGGGAGCAGTGCGGGCGACCAGCTGGAGAGAGCATGGATGAGCCGAAGGCCACCAGGCAGCCGCCGACGTGGTGTAACCGCTCGCGCCGGCCCGACGCCGGGCAGCAGGCCACCGGGGCCGGCACGCCGAGCCCCGCCGAGCCGCCGCGCGGCGCCGCCGAGTCGTCGCCCTCCGCCGGGCCGCCGCGTGGCCCCGTCGAGCCGTGGCCCTCCGACGAGTCGTCCCGCGCCGCCGAGCCGTCGCCCTCCGCCGGGCCGCCGCGCGGCGCCTCCGAGTCGTCGCCCTCCGTCGAGCTGTCGCACGCCGCCGAGCCGCCGCCCTCCGCCGTGCCGTCGCGCGCCGACGAGTCGTCCCGCGAACGCACCGGGTCCGAGGGCCAGGCGCCGTCCGCACCGGACTCGTCGGGGAGGGGAGCGGCGGCCACCCTGCCGGGCCCGGGCCCGGAGCTTCCGGCGGCGCGGACGGAGCCGGAGCTCCCCGCGGCTCGACCGCAACCGCTGCATGGCGTGGATCCGTACGCGACACCGCCGTATGGAGGGCCGGGCCCGTGGGCTCCCGCACCGCCCGTCCAGCGCCCTGCCGCCTCCACGCCCCCGCAGGGCGTCCCCGTGCCGCCTGCCGGCACCACGCCACCCCACGGCGTCCACGTACCGCCCGTCGCCACGACGCCCCCGCAGGGCGTCCCCGTGCCGCCGCCCGCCACGACCCCGCCCCACGGCGTCCACGTGCCGCCTACCGGGCCCACCCCACCCCACGGCGTCCACTTCCCACCCCCCGCCACGCCACCGCCCCACGGCGGGCCGTCGGGCGGTGGCGGTCTCCCGGAGTCCGGGTCGCTGGCAACAGGGACGGGGACGGCGACGGGGAGGGCGACGGCGGTGTTGCCGCTGCCGTCACCGCCGGCCGGTACGCCGCCGCGGCGCGCTCCCCGCCGCCGTTCCCGGCTGGCGGTGGGCGCCCTCGTGCTGACGCTGGTCGCGGGTGGGGCAGGGGGCCTGATCGGCGCGTACGTCGAGCGCAACGGCGGTGTGGGCGACGTGGAGCTGCCGCAGACGGCGGCCGGGGCGGGCGGTGCGGGCGGCGAGCGGCCCGAGGGCAGCATCGCCGGCATCGCGCGGCAGACGCTGCCCGGCGTCGTCACGCTGCACGCACGCGGCGGCGGGGCGGAGGCGACGGGGACGGGGTTCGTGCTGGACCGGCGGGGTCACATTCTCACCAACGACCATGTGGTCGCCTCGGCGCACGGGGGTGACTCGGTGCGGGTCACCTTCAACAGCGGACAGACCGCCACCGGGCAGGTCGTCGGCGGTGACAGCGGCTACGACCTGGCGGTCGTCAAGGTGTCAGGCGTGTCGGGGCTCAGCCCGCTGCCGCTGGGGAATTCGGACGCGGTCCGGGTGGGCGACCCGGTGGTCGCCGTCGGAGCGCCGTACGACCTGGACGGGACGGTCACCACCGGCATCATCAGCGCCAAGGAGCGGGCGATCACGGCCGGGGGCGAGGATCCGGGCGATGAGATGAGCTACGTGAACGCGCTCCAGACGGACGCCCCGATGAATCCGGGCAACTCCGGGGGCCCGCTCGTGGATCGCCGGGGCCGGGTGATCGGGGTGAACAGCGCGATCAAGGGCGCGGGCGGTGATGCCGCGCTGCCCGAGGGGGAGGGCGGCGGGAGTGTCGGGCTCGGTTTCGCGATCCCCGTCAATCAGGTCCGCCGGGTCGCCGAGGAGCTGATCAACGAGGGCCGGGCCACTCATCCGGTCATCGGCGTCACTCTCGACATGGAGTACGGCGGTGAGGGTGCGCGGATCGGTGGCCCTGGCGGGCGCGGCCCCGCGGTGGTGCGCGGTGGCCCGGCGGACTCGGCGGGGCTGCGGGAGGGCGATGTGATCACCGAGGTGGGCGGCACGGCGGTGGCCGGCGGTGAGGAGCTGATCGTGCGGGTGCGCAGCCATCGTCCTGGCGACAAGTTGGAGCTGAAAGTGCGGCCCGGCGGCGCGGGAGAGGAACGGACCGTGACCGTCACGCTCGGTTCGGCGACGGGGTGAGGTCGTCGGGGGGTGGGACGAGGTCGTCGGGGGCGGGACGGGGCCGTCCGGACGGCGCGCGGTCAAGTCGGTTGCGAGGGCGGGGTCCCGTGTTCGGGCCGAGGGCGGGTACCGTGACTGATGGCCGTGAGAGCCATGGACGGAGTGAGGGAGCTGCGCGGTGTTCTTCGACATAGGACCACTGGAGCTGGTCACGCTCATCGTGCTCGCCGTGCTGGTGTTCGGCCCGGAGAAGCTCCCGAAGGTGATCCAGGATGTCGCCGCCTTCATCCGCAAGGTGCGGCAGTTCTCCGACAGTGCGAAGGAGGACATCAGGGAGGAGCTCGGTCCCGAGTTCAAGGACTTCGAGTTCGAGGACCTGAATCCGAAGACGTTCGCGCGCAAACATCTGCTGGAGAACGAGGACCTGGGCCTCAAGGAGATCAGCAACAGCTTCGACTTCCGCAAGGATCTGGACGAAGTCACCGACGCGGTCAACGGCAGCGACCGTGCGGCCGACGGTGCCGGGTCGAACGGTTCGAGCGCGGGGAAGACCGGTTCGAGCGCGGGGAAGAACGGTTCCGGCGCGATCGACATGGTCAAGAAGGGTGCCTCCTCGCCCACGCGCGGTACCCCTGACCTGGCCAAGCATGGCTCCGACGGGGTGAACGGCCGGCCGGTGGGCGGCGACGGCCCTCGCCGGGGTGATCCGCCCCCGTTCGACGCGGACGCCACGTGACACGCGGCAGGCAACGATCGCGTCACCGTTGCTCTTTCGGCACTGGGACATCTGCGGCGTTTGCCGTCCATCTCGCCACCCGCACCGCGTCCTGATCCCCTGGGCATGCCCGACACGACGGACCGGTGTGGCTATCCTCCCAGTGTCGGGGGTCGCCGGGCTCGGCTGCCCATTGGCACAGGGCAATGAGGAGGCGTCGCGCAGATGGAGACGACGAGTCGGCTGGCCGGGGAATCCGAGCCCGCCGCGCAGGGTGTGCCCGGCGCGCGGCGGGCGGTGGACGACTACCTGATGGCCGCCTTTCCGTGGTACGGCCTGGACGAAGCCTTCACGGGGCCGCGCTGGCTGATGCGGGTCGGCACCGCGGCCGACGGCACGGTGGAGCACGGCTCCACCGGCCACGGCGAGGAGCCCTCTCTGCACGCGGACAACTCGCCGCAGGAGCAGAGCTTCACGGTCGTCGTCACCCTCGCCAGCCGCCCGGTGCGGCGCAGCGGTGACGGTACGGGCACGCTGGAGGCCACCTCCGTCTCCACCGCCGCCTGGCTGGCCGGCTCCGGGCTGCTCTCGTGCAGCTACCCCATGGAGATGGACCGCAGCCTGCGCCAGGACTGGCTCGACCAGCAGACCGGCGTCGCCTGGGAGCTCGCCGACGATCTGGAGGGGGCGGGATGGAACACCCTCTCCCTGCCGGTCGACGGGGTGCCGACCGACTTCCACTACCGCGAGTCCGAGTACGGGTGGGTGCTGGCCGGCTCGGCCCAGGAGGGCGTCCACCTGGGCGCCTACGGCCGCGGCATGAGCGCCTACGGACTCGGCTTCCGCGTCGTGAAGGACATCACCGGCTACGAGCCGCGCTGACCCCGCCCCTCGTATGCCGCGGGCCCCACACGGAACCTTCCGTGCGGGGCCCGCGGCATAGGGCGGTCCCGGACCGTTTCGGGCCTCGTTCAGAACTTGTTGCTGGGGGTCAGGCCCAGGGACATGCCCGCCAGACCGCGCTCGCGCGCGCCGAGCTTGCCCGCGACGTCGCGCAGCGCCGCGCCTGCGGGCGAGTCCGGGTCGCTGAGGACGACGGGCTTGCCCGCGTCGCCGCCCTCGCGCAGCCGCAGGTCGATGGGGATGCCGCCCAGGACGGGGACGTCGGCCCCGGTGGTGCGGGTGAGCCCCTCGGCGACCTGCTTGCCGCCGCCGGTGCCGAAGACGTCGACCATCTCGTCACAGTGCGGGCACGGCATGCCGGACATGTTCTCGATCACACCGGCGATCTTCTGGTGGGTCTGCACCGCGATGGAGCCGGCGCGCTCGGCGACCTCGGCCGCCGCCTGCTGCGGCGTCGTGACGACCAGGATCTCCGCGTTCGGGATCAGCTGGGCCACCGAGATGGCGATGTCACCCGTGCCGGGCGGCAGGTCGAGCAGCAGCACGTCCAGGTCGCCCCAGTACACGTCCGCGAGGAACTGCTGGAGTGCCCGGTGCAGCATGGGGCCGCGCCAGACGACGGGGGCGTTACCGGGCGTGAACATGCCGATCGAGATGACCTTCACGCCTTGCGCCGACGGCGGCATGATCATGTCCTCGACCTGGGTGGGCTGCCCGTCGGCGCCCAGCATGCGGGGGACCGAGTGGCCGTAGATGTCGGCGTCCACCACGCCGACCTTGAGCCCGTCGGCCGCCATGGCGGCGGCCAGGTTGACCGTCACGGACGACTTGCCCACGCCGCCCTTGCCCGAGGCCACGCAGTAGACCCGGGTGAGGGAGCCGGGCTGGGCGAAGGGGATCTCCCGTTCGGCCTTGCCGCCGCGCAGGGAGGTGGCCAGCTCGCGGCGCTGCTCGTCGCTCATCACGTCCAGCTCGACGCGCACGCTCGCGACGCCGGGGACGCGCTGGACGGCCTCGGTCACGTTGGCGGTGATCGTCTCGCGCAGCGGGCATCCCGAGACCGTCAGATAGATGCCGACGTCGACGGTGCCGTCGGGCGCGATGGCGATGGATTTCACCATGCCCAGGTCGGTGATCGGCCGGTGGATCTCCGGGTCGTTCACCGTCGCGAGCGCCGCGCGGACGGCGTCTTCGGTGGGGGTGGTCGCCTGGGTCTCGGTAGCCATAACTGAATAGTAAGGCCGTGTGGGCCGTGTCCGATAAGGGGCGGGGGTCGTGTGGCGGTGCCCGGCGCGCGCGGTACGGCGTGCGGGGCCCCGGGCGCCCGGTCAGCGGTCCTGGTCGCTCTCCCGGGCGGCTGCGCCGCCCTGCTCCCGCTCGCCGAGCTCCTTGAGGAGTTCGGCCAGTTCCGAGCGGATCCAGTCGCGGGTGGCGACCTCGCCCAGGCCCATGCGCAGCGCGGCGATCTCGCGGGTCAGGAACTCGGTGTCGGCGATGCTGCGCTCGTTGCGGCTGCGGTCCTGCTCCAGGTTGACGCGGTCCCGGTCGTCCTGCCGGTTCTGCGCCAGCAGGATCAGCGGCGCCGCGTAGGAGGCCTGGAGGGAGAGGGCCAGGGTGAGGAAGATGAACGGGTACTCGTCGAACTTCCACCCCTGCGGCGCGATGATGTTCCAGCCGATCCACACGACGATCACGATCGTCATCCACAGCAGGAAGCGGCCGGTGCCCAGGAAGCGGGCGATCCGTTCGGAGAAGCGTCCGAACATCTCCGGGTCGTAGGACGGCAGCAGTGCGCGCCGTGGTGCGCGCGGTACGTCGAGCCGGGGCCCTTCCCGTTCAGCCATCGCGCTCTGCTCCCCCCTCGTGTGCGCGTCCTTCGAGCACGCCGTCCCAGAAGCCGGGCAGCCCGCCGCCGGCCGCGGCGTGCCGCCAGTCCTCGGGCAGCAGGTCGTCCAGCACGTCGTCGACGGTGACGGCGCCCAGCAGGTGGCTGCCCTCGTCCACCACGGGCGCGGAGACGATGTTGTAGGCCGCCATGTAGCTGGTCAGCGCGGGCAGCGTCGTGCCGGGCGGCAGGGGCCGCAGGTCCGCGTCCAGGATCGAGCCGACGAGCGCGAAGGGTGGCTCGCGCAGCAGCCGTTGGAAGTGGACGACGCCCAGGTACTGGCCTGTGGGTGTCTCGTCCGGGGGGCGGCAGACGTAGACCTGCGAGGCCAGTGGTGCCGGCAGGTCCTCCTCGCGGACCCGGGCCAGCGCCTCGGCGACGCTCGCGTCGGGGCGCAGCACGATGGGTTCGGTCGTCATGAGGCTGCCGGCCGTGCCCTCCTCGTAGGTCAGCAGCCGGCGCACCGGTGCGGCCTCCTGGGGCTGCATCAGGTCCAGCAGCCGGTTCTTGTCGGCCTCGGGGAGTTCGCCGAGGAGGTCGGCGGCGTCGTCGGGGTCCATGGCCTCCAGGACGACGGCGGCCCGCTCGTCGGCGAGCTTGCCGATGATCTCGACCTGGTCGTCGTCGGGGAGTTCTTCCAGTACGTCGGCGAGCCGGTCGTCGTGCAGGGCTGCGGCGACCTCGGCGCGGCGCTTCTCGGAGAGGTGGTGCAGGACGTTGGCCAGGTCGGCGGGGCGCAGCTGCTCGAAGGTGGCCAGCAGGTTGGCGGTGCCCTGCTCGCGCTCCTCCAGGGCGAAGCCGGTCACCGCGTCCCACTCCACCGTCAGCGTCTCACCGCGACGGCCCCGCAGTCCGCCGCCCTTGCGGCCCTTGCGGACGAAGAGCCGGTCGATCTCCCAGTCGCGGCGGGCCGGCAGCCGTTGCAGGCCCACGTCGAGCACCGTGACCTCCTCGTCCGTCTCCAGGAGGGTCACCCGGCGGTCGAGCAGTTCGCCGAGGATCAGGCGTTCGTTGGGGCGCTGTTCGAAGCGGCGGATGTTGAGCACCCCGGTGGTGATGACCTGTCCCGACTCCACACCGGTCACCCGGGTCATGGGCAGGAACACGCGCCGTCTGCTGACCACCTCGACGACCAGGCCCAGCACGCTGGGCAGCCGGCGGCGCCCGCCCAGCATCGTCACCACGTCGCGGACCCGGCCGACCTGGTCGCCGTTGGGGTCGAAGACGGCGACGCCCGCCAGATGGGAGACGAAGACCCGGGGAGCTCCCGCTGCCATGACTCGTCCACCCTCCTCGCCCGCGCCGGCCGATCGCTCCCGCACGGAAACCTTCGCGGCTTTCCGGTTGATTGCCCGGTTATGACGGATTCAGGCTAGCGTGACCGGCGCCACAGGCGTCGTAGCGGTGTGGTCCGGACGGCTGGCTTCCGGAGGGGCCCCTTCCTACGGGTAGGGTGCCGTCCTGCCGCCGACCACAGGAGGACCCCCTCGTGCCTGGACGCGCCCGCGCACCCCGGAGTGCAGCGCTGCTCGCTCTCGTCAGCGCCGGAACGGTCACCGCTTTGAGCGGGTGCGCGGACGAGGATCCGGACGCGGGCACCAACGGGGTGGGCAAGCTCTCGGCCACCAGGATCGAGAAGAAGGCCAGGTCGGCCGCCGAGGGCGCCGAGGCCGTACGCGTCGACGGCAGTGTCGTCAGCAAGGGCCAGACCTACCGGCTCAAGATGCGCCTGAAGAAGAGCGGCGGCGTCGGGGAGGTCTCCGCCGAGGGCGGGTCCACCTTCGAACTGCTGCGCACCGACCGCGACCTCTACCTCAAGGCGGGCACCGACTTCTGGGCCCAGCAGGAGGGCGGCAAAAAGCCCGACAAGAGTGACGTCACCGCCGCACAGAAGCTCAAGGGCAAGTACGTGAAGGTGCCCCGCAAGGACCCCGCCTACAAGCAGTTGAGCGTCTTCACCGACATGAGCACCCTCCTCGACGGGCTGCTGGCCATGGAGGGCAAGCGCACGACGGGGGAGCGCGGCGAGGTGGACGGGACCAAGACCATCCGGGTCACCGCGGGCGAGGGGAGCGGCGGCACCATCGACGTCTCCTTGAAGGGCCGCCCCTACCCGCTGCGGCTCCAGCGCCCGGGCGGGGCCGGCACCGTGCGGCTCACCGACTGGAACGACGGGTTCGCGCTCCAGGCGCCGAAGAAGGACCAGACCGTCGACTACGGCAAACGGATCTCCCCGGAGCAGAAGGGCTGACCCCCGCCCGGCCGGACGCGCTGAGTACTGTGGCGCCCGTTACGGTGAAGGATCAACAGACGAAGAAAAAAGACGAATTGCTGAGCGAGGGGGACGGAACGGGTGGCCGGGACGCAAGGGGAGTACGTAGGCCGCTACCGACTGCGGGAGCGCCTCGGGGCCGGCGGCATGGGCAGCGTGTGGCTGGCCGACGACGAGACCCTGGGCGCGCAGGTCGCCATCAAGCAGATCGAGATGCCCGCGGGGACCGGCGGCAGCGCCGGTAGCGAGTCCGGTGGCGAAGGGAGCGAAGGATCCGGCGACCTGTCGCCCATCCGCCGCGCCCGCCGTGAGGCGCTGCACGCCACCAAGCTGCGCGGGCACCCGCACGTGGCGACGGTCCTCGACGTGGTGCAGCACGAGGGCCTGCCGTGGATCGTCATGGAGTACGTCTCGGGCGCCACCGACCTCGCCAAGGTCATCCGTGACGAGCCCCGCCTCCCGGACGCGGAGATCTGCCGGATCGGCGTTGCCGTACTGAAGGCGCTCGAAGCCGGGCACGCGCACGGCATCCTGCACCGCGACGTGAAACCGGCGAACATCCTCCTCGCCTCCGACCACGCCGGGAACCGGCACGGACGGGTGATGCTGACCGACTACGGCATCTCGCTCGAAGCCGACTCCGGGCAGACGCGGATGACGCAGACCGGCGTCATCGGCACCCCCGGCTTCACGGCGCCCGAGCGGATGCGCGACCAGGAGCGGCGCGAGTCCGACCTCTTCTCGCTGGGCGCCGCGCTGTACTGCGCGTCCGAGGGGCACGGGCCCTTCGACCGGGGCTCGGCCATGGCCTCGTTCTCCGCTTCCCTCCTCGAACCGGCGCAGACGCCCGCCAACGCGGGCCCCGAGCTGCGCGCCCTGCTGCTCGGGCTGCTGGAGAAGGACCCCGACCAGCGCACCGACACCGGCTCCGCGATGACGCGGCTCACCCGGGTCGCGGACGGCTCGGCGGTGGACGACGCCACCTTCGCCATCCGGGGCTCGGGGACGTCCGGCGGAGGCGGGGGCGGCCGTGCGGTGCCCGGCTACGGCCCGGCCCGGACGCCGGTCCCGGGGCAGGGCTTCGGCCCGGCCCCCGGCAGCCAGGACCCCTCGTCCGGCCCCTCGTCCGCGCCGGGCGCCCACGGGCCCTCGTCCGTTCCGGGCGCCCACGGACCCTCGTCCGTGCCGGACACGCCCGGTGCGCCGGGAGCGCCGGTTCCGGCGGGCGCGCCCGCCGCGGCGGCACACGGCCCGGCGGTCATGGACGCCGTCCCCTCCGGCGGTTCCGCCGTACGGGAGGACAAGCCGGCCTACAAAGTCGCCTTGAGTGTGACGGGCAAAGGCCTGTGGAAGGCGTGGCGCTGGCTGTGCGACCTGAGCCTGATGGGGAAGCTTCTGTTGCTCCTCGCGATGGTCGCGCTCGCCTTCCTCGCGTCGTTCCTCGACCACCTGGATTCCGGCGGCGGCCCGCTCGGCGCCGGACTCGAACCACAGGTGACCAGCTCCGTCCACCCGGACGCCGGCGCCGACGCCGCGCCTGCCGACGCCGGATCGATGACGCCCTGGGCGGCGGCCTCCGCGCGTTGACCCGCAGGCATGCGGGCACGGACGCCGCCGGAGGTCAGCCGGTCCGGCGCTTGCCGCGGCGGGCCAGCAGCCGCGGCAGCCCCGCGGGCTGCGGGCTGCGGGTGGTGGCCGGGGTCGCAGGCGGCGGCGCCGCCTGCGCGTCGTGGGGCATCGATCCTGGCTGCTCCAGCGGCTCGCCCGTCGGCTCCAGGCACAGGACACGGCTCTCGTCGGCCCACCTGCGCAGCATGGTGTCCGCGTCCGGTGCGTTGAGCCGCTTGCCCTTCAACTCGTCGACGGCCGCCTGCCACCGCTCGCTGTGCGGCGCCAGCTCGCGCACCCGTGCGGACCAGACGACGAGGCGGGCGCCCTTGTCCTTGCCGCGCACGGTCACGGTCGCGGTGGCGCCGTCTGACAGCCCCATGTCCGCCAGCGGCTGTTCCAGCGAGCCGTCTCCGACCAGGTAGACGCCGCCCTCGCGCCACACGTGCCACAGCCCGCGTGCGGGGCCGACGGGGCCCCTGACCCAGACCATTCCCGACTTCTTGGCCGTCTCCTCGATCAGGGCACGGCCGAGGTGTCCGTCGGCGGGGCGCGGTGCGGCGGGTGTGGCGGTCATGGCCGCAGGTTACAACCAGCCGTTGCGCTTGAAGCCGCGGTGCATGCCGTAGCAGATCGCCACGATGAGCAGCAGCACCAGCGGATAGCCGAACTTCCAGCGCAGCTCAGGCATGTACTCGAAGTTCATGCCGTAGATCCCGGCGATCATCGTCGGTACCGCGAAGATGGCGGCCCAGGCGGTGATCTTCCGCATGTCCTCGTTCTGCGCGACCGTCGCCTGCGCCAGGTTCGCCTGGAGGATCGAGTTGAGCAGGTCGTCGAAGCCCAGCACCTGCTCGTTGACGCGGGTCAGGTGGTCGGCCACGTCGCGGAAGTACTTCTGGATGTCCGGATCGACCAGCCGTACGGGCCGCTCGCTCAGCGTCTGCATCGGCCGCATCAGCGGCGAGACGGCGCGCTTGAACTCCAGTACCTCGCGCTTGAGTTGGTAGATGCGGCTCGCGTCGCCGCCGCGCTTGCCGCCGCCCGTGCGGTCGGAGAAGACCTCGATCTCGACCTCGTCGATGTCGTCCTGCACCGCGTCGGCGACCGCGAGGTAGCCGTCCACGGTCTGGTCCGCGATCGCGTGCAGCACGGCCGAGGGGCCCTTGCTCAGCAGTTCGGGGTCGTCCTCCAGGCGGTGCCGCAGCGCCCGCAGGGAACCCTGACCGCCGTGCCGTACGGTGATGATGTAGTCCCGTCCGGTGAAGCACATCACCTCGCCGGTCTCCACGACCTCGCTGGTGGCGGTCAGTTCGGCGTGCTCGACGTAGTGGATCGTCTTGAAGACGGTGAACAGGCTCTCGTCGTAACGCTCCAGCTTCGGGCGCTGGTGCGCGTGCACGGCGTCCTCGACGGCCAGCGGGTGCAGACCGTACTCCTGTGCGATCCCCGAGAACTCCTCCTCCGTGGGCTCGTGCAGTCCGATCCACACGAACCCGTCCCGGCTCTGCCCCTCGGCGGAGCGGACCCGGCACAGCGCGTCGGCGGGGGAGCGCGTCTCGGTCTCGCGGCGCCCGTCCAGATACGCCGCGCAGTCCACCACCGCGCTGCTCATCGACGGGCCGCCGCTCTCGTGCACACCGGTGCCGTACCCGGAACGGTTGTCCTTGCGCAGTGCCGGGCGCACAGCTGCGCGCAGCTCTCGGATCATCGACATGAGGCCCTCCACGGTGCCGTGCCATGCCGCCGTGCACACGGGCCGGGGCGTCGTGCTGCCCGGAACGGGGGCCTACGGGTACCTACCCGGAGGTCCGCAAAGCGGGCACCACACGCGGGCCGCGGCGACGACATTCGCTGACGAACGAAACAGTGCGTGACTGCGGAACGCGGGCGCTCTCCCGCCATGCGTGCGCCGGGAAGAAGGAATTCCCAGACCCTGCGGACGGTGTCACCGCGTGGTGGCGCGGGAGCCTCAGGGCCGGTGCGGCGCGACCAGCGCGGGGACGGAAGAGCGGCTGGTACTGCACGGTCGACTCGGATCCATGTCAGTCCCACCTCCTCCGGCCGGGCCCCTGTGGGGGACGATGTGTACACGCCTTGACCGGCAGCCAACGGTAGCACTGGTACGCGGGTTCCCGTGCCGCCGCCGCCCGTCGCGGGTGCCCCTTTGCCGCCGTCTTACGCGACCATGCCGCGCTCTTGGGCGAGGGCGCCGGGATCTATGCTCGCCGGATGAACGACGTCCTCACACTGGTCGACACCCACGTGCGCAGGGCCTTCGGTGAGCCGGACGCCCGCGCCGCCGTCACCTTCCTGGGTACGGAACGCATCGAGGTGCTGCGCTTCGTGGACGCGGAGGACGGGATCGTGCGATACGCCACGCGCGGCATGTCGGCGGCCCCCATGGCCGATCCGGCCGAGGCGCTCGCCGACCCCGAGCGCGGTCCGCGCGCCGAACTCCTGCTGACGGTAAGGGCCGGGCTCGCCGACACGGACAAGGTGCTGCGGCCACTCGCCGTGCTCGCGGCGGCACCGCAGGTCGAGGGGGTCGTCGTCGCTCCGGGCGCCTCGCTGGACACCGGCGAGCCCCTGTGGCCCGGGGCGCCCTTCACCTCCGTCCTGGTGGCCGAGGCCGGCGGCCTGGTCGAGGACCTGTCCCTGGAGCCGCCCCACGAGCCCGTCCGCTTCTTCCCCCTGCTGCCCATGACGCCGACGGAGGCGGCCTGGAAGCGGGTCCACGGCGCGGACGCGCTCCACGAGCGCTGGCTCCGCTACGAGACCGATCTCCGCGATCCGCTGCGCGGCGCCGTACCGCTCGCCTGAGGTGCCGCTCGCCTGAGGTGCCGCTCGCCTGAGGCGCCGCTCCTGCCTGGGCGAGGGCGAAGCCTCGTACAGGCTTACTGATGCGGTGCACACCGGTGTGATCACCCGCTTGTCATGTCGCCACCTGCGGGTCTCACCGAGGGTCGTGCACAGGCCAGGGCTCCACCCGGGTGATCGTCCTTGACGGGAACGCGACCCGGTAGGACTGTTGGAGCTCATGAGGGGCGAACCCAGTTGCCCGAAGTGCGGTAGCCGGGTCAGGGCGCCCGGCCTCTTCGCCGACACCTGGCAGTGCGGCGTGCACGGCGCCGTGCACCCGCTCCAGCCTGTCCTCCCGCCCAGCGTCGACGCCCTCGCCGTCGTCGTCGGCCGCACCCAGGTGCCCGTGTGGATGCCCTGGCCGCTCCCCGTGGGCTGGCTGTTCACCGGCGTGGCCTGCGCCGGAGACGACCGCAGCGGGGGCCGCGCCACCGCCGTCGCCTGCTCGGGCCCCGCACCGCTGGGCGGGCCCGGAGAACTCCTGCTGATCGCCGAGGAGTTGGGCGTCGGACTCGGCGCGCGCCACGCCGGGATCGAGGGTCCCGACCCCGGCCCCGCGATCTGCGGCGGCAAACCACCGCAGGCCAAGGTCCTGGCCGCGGGCCACCCCACGCACCTGTGGCACGTGGACGGTGCGCCCGCCGACCGTGCGGTCTTCGCCGGTGAGGCGTGCGGCCTGTGGCTGTGGGCGATCGTGTGGCCCCAGGAGTCCGGACTGATGCTCTACGACGAGCTGGTCCTCACCGACCTGCGCGACGCCGGGGCCGAGGTCGATCTGGTGCCCTGCGGAGCGCTCTCCCCACGGCTCATCCCCTGAACGCCCGAGCCCGCGGGCCTTGGGCGCTCACGGGCTCGCGTTCCTGGCCGCAGGGGTGCCAACCGGTGCGGCTATCCTGGAGGACGCTCGCCATGAGCCCGTCATCCGCCCCCCCACCACCGCTCGGAGCCCGTCGCAGTGCGCATCGACCTGCACACCCACTCCACCGCCTCCGACGGCACCGATACCCCCGCCGAACTGGTACGCAACGCGTCGGCCGCGGGGCTCGACGTCGTCGCGCTCACCGACCACGACACGGTCGGCGGCCACGCGGAAGCCCTCGCCGCACTGCCCACGGGACTCACCCTGGTCACCGGGGCCGAGATCTCGTGCCGGCTGGACGGCATCAGCCTCCACATGCTCGCCTACCTCTTCGACCCGGACGAGCCCGCGTTCGCCCGGGAACGCGAACTCGTCCGCGATGACCGCGTACCCCGCGCCCGGGCGATGGTCGCCGCGCTGCGCGAGCTGGGCGTGCCGATCACCTGGGAGCAGGTCAGGCGCATCGCGGGCGACGGCTCGGTGGGGCGGCCCCACATCGCGACGGCCATGGTCGAGGAAGGTGTCGTCGAGACGGTCTCCGACGCCTTCACCGAGGAGTGGATCGCGAACGACGGGCGCGCCTACGTCGGAAAGCACGAGCTGGACCCCTTCGACGCGCTGCGCCTGATCAAGGGCGCGGGCGGCGTCGCCGTCTTCGCCCACCCGCTGGCCGCCAAGCGTGGACAGTGTGTCCCCGAGAGCGCGCTCGCCAAGCTCGCAGGTGCCGGGCTCGACGGCATCGAGGCGGACCACGCCGACCACACGCCCGCAACCCGTACCCGGCTGCACGCCCTCGCCGGCGAGCTGGGTCTGCTGGCCACCGGCTCCAGCGACTACCACGGCACCCGCAAGCCCCTCGCCCTCGGCGACTTCACCACCGCGCCCGACGTCTACGCCGAGATCGCGGCACGCGGCTCAGGCGCCGCTCCCGTCACGGGCTGACCCCGGCGGGCGGACACCGGATGCCGCGTACGGCACCCGGTGTCGCATACGGCGCGTCCGGTGCCGCTCAGGGCACGCCCGGGGCGGCACCCGGGCACCCCGACACCGCTGCGCCGCCCTTGAGGTACGCGGCGACGCGGAGGTGCCCGGTCACTCCGGTGACGGTCGGGCGCCCCCCCCGGCGCCGGCCGCGTGCCGCGCCCCTCTCCGCGCGCCCGGGCGCCCTGCGCCCTGCCGTGCCGGGCACGCCCGTGTCCGGCACGCCCCGGGCCCGGCCCACCCCGCCGGAGCGCCCGCACATGTCCACTCCCACCCCTCTCCCCTCCAAGGCACAGGCACCTCGTGTTCGACTTCGCGCTCTTCGGCTCCGTCTTCCTCACCCTGTTCGTGATCATGGATCCGCCCGGTATCACGCCCATCTTCCTCGGCCTCACCTCCGGACGTCCCGTGAAGGTGCAGCGCAGAATGGCCTGGCAGGCCGCCGTCGTCGCGTTCGGGGTGATCACCCTGTTCGGGATCTGCGGCAAACAGATCCTCGACTACGTGCACGTCTCCATCCCCGCCCTGATGGTCGCGGGAGGCCTGCTGCTCCTGCTCGTCGCGCTCGACCTGCTGACGGGCAAGTCCGACGAGCCGACCCAGACCAAGGACGTCAACGTCGCCCTCGTCCCCCTGGGCATGCCGCTGCTGGCCGGGCCCGGCGCCATCGTGTCCGTCATCCTCGCCGTCCAGCGCGCCCACGGCTGGGCCGGACAGCTGTCGGTATGGGTGGCGATCGTGGCGATGCACCTGGTGCTGTGGCTCGTGATGCGCTACTCGCTGCTGATCATCCGCGTCATCAAGGACGGCGGTGTCGTCCTCGTCACCCGGCTGTCGGGCATGCTGCTGTCGGCCATCGCCGTGCAGCAGATCGCCGGTGGCATCACCCAGTTCATCCAGGGCAAGGGCTGAACCCGCTCAGCCGGGGCAAGGGCTGAGCGGGTTCAGCCGGGGCCGAGGCTGAGCCAGAAGTCCACCACGGCGCGCGCCGTCTCCCTGGGCCGCTCGGCGTTGGGGGAGTGCCCGGTGCCCGGAACGACGGTGCGCCGGGCGCCCAGCCGTGCGGCCATACCGTCCAGCCACTCCACCGGCCAGGCGTCGTCCTCGGCGCCGGAGACCACGTGGACCGGCGGCGCCAGCGCCGCGAGCCGCGCCACCCGGTCCGGCTCGGTCAGCAGTTGCCGGCCCGTCGCCGCCAGCTGTGCGGGCACGTTGCTCAGCCAGCGGCGCCGCAGGAACTCCTCCATCGCCCCGGAGGACTCCTCGTCCTCCCGCCGGGAGTACGGGGCCTCACCGGCCGAGCCGACCGACTGGTCCAGCTCCCGCATGACCTCCCAGATGGCCGCCATGCTCATCGTCTCCAGCGCGCCCAGCAGCATCCGTACGCGCTCTTGCTGGGAAGGCGAGACGGCACCGGGACCGCTGCTCATCAGCGTCAACGACGCGAAGGGAGCGGCGTCCTCCAGCACCGCGGCGCGGGCGATCAGACCGCCCAGCGAGTGGCCCAGCAGGTGAACGCCACCGGAGTCACGGCCGGCCACGGCCGCCACCACCGCGTGCACGTCACGGGCGAGCTCGTGCTGGGCGTAGGCGCTCTCGTCGGCCGGGCCGCCCGTTTCGAACTGTCCGCGCCCGTCGACCGCCACCGCCCGGAACCCGGCCTGTGCCAGCGGCTCCAGCAGGCCGACGAAGTCCTCCTTGCTGCCGGTGAACCCGGGCAGCAGCAACGCGACGGCCCCGGACCCGTCCGCGTCGGGGCCGCCCGTGTCGTGCACCGCGAAATCCCCGCGCGCGGTGCCCAGACGATACGTGCGCACACCGGCGGGCAGCGCGAGAAAAGGCGGCTTGCTCATGCCCAGACGCTACCCGCGCCCCCTCCATCCGCTTCCCCGGCCTGTGGCGGACTCCTCCGGGGACGTACGGACGGGTCGCGACCGTAGGGGCAGCGCGGCGCGGCGCACACGCGAACGGCGCAGCGCACACGCGAACGGCTCGGCACCCCGTGGGGGTACCGAGCCGTGGTGTCCCGGTCAGGGACGGGGGTCAGCTCTCCGACGCGGGCTGCTCGGCGGAGCGGGTGGCCGCTGCGCGCGAGCGGGTGCGACGGCGGCGGGGCTTGCGGGCCTCGCCCTCACCGGCGGCCTCGGTCTCCTTGGCGGCGGGTGCCTCCGAGGCGGCGGCGGGGGCTCCGGAGCGGGTGCGGCGGCGCCGGCGCGGCTTGCGCGCCGCTGCGGCGCCCTCGCCCGTCTCCGTGGCGGCCGAGGCGCCCTCGGCCGTGGCGGCGGCCTGTTCCGCCGAGGCGGCCGGGGAGTCCGTGCGCAGCGCCCCGCGGGTGCGCCGGCGCTCGCGCGGCTTGCGCGCCGGGCGGGCGCGTTCGGCGGGTGCGCCGGAACCGCCGGACCCCGCGGACTTGGCGCGCGAGCGGCCGCCGCCGCCCGTCTCGCCGAGGTCCTCGATCTCCTCGGCCGCGAGCCCGGCACGCGTGCGCTCGGCGCGCGGCAGGATGCCCTTGGCCTCCTTGGGGATGCCCAGGGCCTCGTACAGGTGCGGCGAGGTGGAGTAGGTCTCCTCCGGGTCGTTGAAGGCGAGCTCCAGCGCCTTGTTGATCAGCTGCCAGCGCGGGATGTCGTCCCAGTCGACCAGCGTGACGGCGGTACCCGAGGCGCCCGCGCGGCCGGTGCGGCCGATGCGGTGCAGGTAGGTCTTCTCGTCCTCGGGCGTCTGGTAGTTGATCACGTGGGTGACGTTGTCGACGTCGATGCCGCGGGCGGCGACGTCCGTGCACACCAGGACGTCGACCTTGCCGTTGCGGAAGGCGCGCAGCGCCTGCTCGCGCGCCCCCTGGCCCAGGTCGCCGTGGACGGCGCCGGCCGCGAAGCCGCGCCGGGTCAGCTGCTCGGCGACGTCGGCCGCCGTGCGCTTCGTACGGCAGAAGATCATCGCGAGGGCGCGGCCCTCGGCCTGCAGTATCCGGGCGACCATCTCCGGCTTGTCCATGGAGTGCGCGCGGAAGACGTGCTGGGTGGTGTTGGCCACCGTCTGGCCCTCGTCGTCCGGCGCGGTGGCGCGGATGTGCGTGGGCTGGCTCATGTAGCGGCGGGCGAGCGAGATGACCTGGCCCGGCATCGTCGCGGAGAAGAGCATCGTCTGGCGCCGGGTCGGCAGCATTTCGATGATCTTCTCGACGTCGGGCAGGAAGCCCAGGTCGAGCATCTCGTCGGCCTCGTCCAGGACGAGGGCCCTGATCTGCGAGAGCCGCAGCTTCTTCTGGCCCGCCAGGTCCAGCAGCCGGCCCGGCGTGCCGACGACGACGTCGACGCCCTTGTTGAGGGCCTCGAACTGCGGCTCGTAGGCGCGGCCGCCGTAGATCGGCACGACCCGCACGTTGCGGACCTTGCCCGCGGTGAGCAGATCGTTGGTGACCTGCTGGCACAGCTCACGGGTGGGGACGACGACGAGGGCCTGCGGCGCGTCGGACAGCTCCTCGGGCTTGGCGCGGCCCGTCTCGACGTCGGCGGGGACGGTCACCGACTCCAGCAGCGGAAGTCCGAACCCCAGCGTCTTGCCGGTGCCGGTCTTCGCCTGGCCGATGACGTCGGTGCCCGCGAGGGCGACCGGGAGCGTCATCTCCTGGATCGGGAAGGGTGAGGTGATGCCGACGGCTTCGAGGGCCTCGGCTGTCTCGGGAAGGATCCCCAGATCTCTGAACGTGGTGGACAGGGTGCTTGCCTCTTCTGTGTGACGCGCGGGTGGGGCTGCGGCGTCCGGCCGTCCCCGCATGTGGGGCGGTCCGGCGGAGCGAGGAGAGGATCTACCGCATCCGGGCGGCCGTCGTATCGGCCCGCCCTGTGGGTGCGGGACCACTGGCTCCCGCTCAAGCGCCTCACTCGCGCGAGCGGTCCCTCTCAGCGCGACCCGTGCGGGGAGCACGGACCGGCGGAAGGCTGTCGGGTCGGAGCCGATCGGGCCACCGACCGGGCATCCGCATTTCCTGCATGCAGCGAGTCCACGTCATCTGGTGGACCCATATCACTGTACCCCGAATCCGCGCATGTGTACCGGGGCAATCGTTGTGTACGAGTTCACCGCAGGTCCGCGCGGGCCTGCCGGTACCGGGCAGGGCCCCCGCGAGCTGGGGGCCTCGGGCTATCGTGCGCAGTATGGAGACGCCTGACAAGACCGCCGACGACGGTTCCGAGCACGCCCCCGCCACCCCGACCGCCTCCCAGAACTGGGAGCAGGCCGCGGCGGATCCGACCTACCGTGCCGCGGTCGTCGACCTGCTGGGGGCCCTCGCCTACGGGGAGCTGGCGGCCTTCGAGCGGCTCGCCGAGGACGCCAAGCTGGCACCCTCGCTCGCCGACAAGGCGGAGCTGGCCTCGATGGCGTCGGCCGAGTTCGGCCACTTCGAAAAACTGCGCGAGCGGCTGGCCCGGATCGACGAGGACCCCACGGCGGCGATGGAGCCGTTCGCCGCGCCCCTGGAGGAGTTCCACCGGCTGACCGCGCCCTCCGACTGGCTGGAGGGCCTGATCAAGGCGTACGTCGGGGACTCGATCGCCTCCGACTTCTACCGCGAGGTGGCGACCAGGCTGGACACCGACACCCGCGCGCTGGTGCTCAGCGTGCTGGCGGACACCGGGCACTCCAGCTTCGCCGTGGAGAAGGTGCGGGCCGCCATCGAGGCAGAACCCCGCGTGGGCGGGCGCCTCGCACTGTGGGCGCGGCGGCTGATGGGCGAGGCGCTGTCCCAGGCGCAGCGGGTGGTAGCCGAGCGGGACGCGCTCTCCACGATGCTGGTCGGCGGGCTGGCCGACGGCTTCGACCTCGCCGAGGTCGGCAAGATGTTCTCCCGGATCACCGAGGCCCATACGAAGCGGATGGCCGCGCTGGGGCTCGCCGCCTGATCCCCGACTCCACGAGCCCGGACTCGGCGAACCCGGCCTCCGCGAACCCCGGCTCCCACCACCCGGACTCGGCGGACCGCGGCGCCGGGGTGGTGCGCAGGGTGTCCCTGCGCCACTGCCTGCGCCCGGGCGCGTCCCGCAGCAGCAGCGAGAGCAGCGCCGCGCTGACCCCCAGGGCCACGCACAGGGCCACCGGGACGTGTCCCGCGCCGAAGACGGTGTGGCTGATGAGGCCGCCGACGAGGGCGGCGACCGGGCCCGTGGCCAGCACGAGCCGCCGGTCGGGAAGCCGCTCGGGGAACCGCCTGCTCGCGATGAGGGCGAGGGCGAGTCCAAGGCTTGCGGAGCCGAGAGCCTCCCAGATCATGAGGACCTCCACGGGGTGGCGGTGAGCTGACCGCTGGTCGCGGTCGTTCCCGGTCTCCCCCTGGGTACGGACGCTGAAACGGCGGCCGCAGAAGCAAAATCCGCGGCCGCCGCCGTGTGCGTGACCCCGCCGTTTCCCGGGCGGTGCCGAGGCCCGTCTCAGATGGCTCCGAAGCCCACCTTGCGGCCCGACGGCTGGCCGATCTCGATGTAGGCGACACGGTCCGCCGGGATCAGGATCTTCCGGCCGTGCTCGTCCTCGAGGCTGAGCAGCCCGGAGCCCTTCTCCAATGCCGCCGCCACCGTGCTCTCGAGCTCGTCAGGAGTCTGCTTGCTCTCCATGACGATCTCGCGAGGCGCGTACTGCACGCCGATCTTGACCTCCACGGCTATGTCCCTCCGACGGTCTGGTGTCCCCGTGCCGATGCCCGGGATGCGGTGCGCGGCCAGCCGCGCCGTACGGGAGTAACCCTAGCTCTCGGCGGGGGACACCGAGGGGGCGCGGTCGCACGCCGGCAGCGAACAACCGCGCCCCCTCGGCCCTGGGCACACCTGGCCTCCGACCGGTCAGGACGCCGGACTGCCGCATCACTGACGCCGGACTGCCGCATCACTACTGCATCGGGAACCCGGCGATACCGCGCCAGGAGAGCGACGAGATCAACTTGGCCGCCGCGTCGCGCGGGATCCGCTGCCCCGACCCCAGCCAGTAGCGCGCGGTGATCTGCGCCATGCCGCACAGGCCGACGGCCAGCAGCATGGACTGCTCCTGGGAGAGCTTGGTGTCCTCGGCGATGACCTCGCTGACGGCCTCCGCGCAGTCCAGGCTCACCCTGTCCACGCGCTCGCGCACCGCGGGCTCGTTCGTCAGGTCCGACTCGAACACCAGGCGGAAAGCGCCGCCCTCGTCCTCCACGAAACCGAAGTAGGCGTCCATGGTGGCCGCCACGCGCTGCTTGTTGTCCGTCGTGGACTCCAGCGCCCTGCGCACCGCCTGGAGCAGCGCCTCGCAGTGCTGGTCGAGAAGCGCGAGGTACAGCTCCAGCTTCCCCGGGAAGTGCTGGTAGAGCACCGGTTTGCTGACGCCGGCACGTTCGGCGATGTCGTCCATCGCCGCCGCGTGGTAACCCTGCGCGACGAAGACCTCCTGAGCTGCGCCCAGCAGTTGGTTGCGTCGGGCCCGGCGGGGCAGACGCGTGCCACGCGGGCGCGCTTCGGTCTGCTCGATGGCTGTCACGCCGCCTCCCTGTGTGTTTCTGAGCGCGAGCTGCGCTGTGCCGCCATCGTACTTTTCAGTAACGGGAGTGGGGGCTCCACGGGCCCCGAATTTTCCGCCGCCACCCGGGCAGAGCGGGTGCTTTATCGGTACTCGTCCTCATTCAGCTCCACCACGCGCGCCTGCTCCGCCGCGTCGGCGGGGTCGGCCTCGTGCGAGCCGGACGGGGCGAGCGGCTCGTCACGCTGCCGCAGCAGATCGGTGTGCTGTTCGGCCGCGTCCGCCTCCGTGGCCTCGGGACTCTCCGTTCCCTCCGGCTCTTGGTCGCGCGTGCCGTCGGTGTACGTGTCGTCGAAGGTTTCGGGTTCTGTCGGGTCGAGCGGCATGCCTGCTCCCCTTTCCAGGGTGCTGCCCGCCTGCGCGGGTCTACTTCCGAGACTAGGAGCGGGTCACCAGGGGCGCACGCCCGCATGCACGCTTCCTGCGGAGCGGGTGCACACGAACGGAGGCGGACGCCGTGTGCCTCTGTCATCCCCTGTGCACCGGTGTGTTTCTTCTGTGACGGTGGACACGTGAGGGTGTGTGTGATCGTCTCGTAACATTGCCCTATGTCCTCCACCGAGCAGCCGGGAACCTCCGCTGCCGCGGCCCGCACCGCCGCGCCGTCCACCACGCCGCCGGGCTCCCGCGTCGGCGACGGGGAGACGCTTCGGAAGGTCTCGCTGCCGGGCCTGACGCTGGCCGTGCGCGCACTGCGCGACGAGACCACCAACTCCGCCCCGGCCGGGGCGGACACCCCCTCGCCCCAGCGGCCCGCACGGGCCGGAGCCGGCACCCGTACGGGCGCGCTGTACGTGCACGGGCTGGGAGGCTCCTCCCTTAACTGGACGGCTCTGATGGGCGAGCTCGCCCCCGACGTGGCAGGCGAGGCACTCGACCTGCCCGGCTTCGGTGACTCCCCGCCGCCCGACGACGGCGACTACTCGGTCTCCGGCCACGCCCGCGCGGTCATCCGCTACCTGGACTCCAGCGGACGAGGCCCCGTACACCTGCTGGGCAACTCCCTCGGCGGCGCCGTGACGACCCGGGTGGCCGCCGTGCGACCCGACCTGGTGCGCACCCTGACGCTGATCTCCCCCGCGCTGCCGGAGATACCGCCGCAGCGCACCGCATGGCCGACCGCGCTGATGGCGGTGCCCGGCATCGCCGCGCTGTTCGACAGGCTCACCCGCGACTGGCCGGCCGAACGCCGCACCGGCGGGATCCTCGGGCTGTGCTACGGCGACCCGGCGCGGGTCAGCCCGGAGGACTTCGCGGCCGCCGCCGAGGAGTACGACCGCAGGATGCGGCTGCCCTACTTCTGGGACGCCATGGTCCGCTCGACACGGGGCATCGTGGACGCCTATACCCTGGGAGGTCAGCACGCGCTCTGGCGGCAGGCCGAGCGGGTACTGGCGCCCACGCTGCTGATCTACGGAGGGCGCGACCAACTGGTCGCCTTCCGGATGGCCCGGCGCGCCTCGGCGGCGTTCCGCGACTCCCGGCTGCTCGCTCTGCCGGACGCGGGACACGTCGCCATGATGGAGTACCCCGAGATCGTCGCGAGTGCCGTCCGCGAGCTGATCGACGACGCGGCCACGGCCGCACGGCGGTCGAACACCCCCGCAGCCGGGACCGCCGCACAAGGAACCGGCAACCTCGAAAGGTGACCAGTGGGACGCCACAGCCGTAAGGGCAAGGCCGGTACCGCACGCGGCCAGCAGCGCTCCGGTATACCGGAGCGCCAGGCGGACGCCGCCCGTGCCGCCGCCCGGTCCCGCGACGCAGGCGCCCCCGGACGTGCCGATGCCGCCGGGTGGGAGCGGGATGTCACCGCGCCGTACCCCGCCGAGGGTGCTCCCCCGGCGGGTCCGGGACCGCACGGCACCCCCGCGCACGGCGTCCCCGGACACGTCGACGAGCCCACGCGTGGCGGACACCCGCAGTTCGGCGAGCCGTACCGCCACGGCCCCGGCGGCGGGGCCCACGGGTACGGCTTGCCGCACGGCCCGGGTCAGGGGCGGAGCCAGGGCCGCGGCCAGGCGCAGAACCCGTGGCGCTCGCAGGGGCCCGAGCAGCAGCGCGGCGGCCCGCACGGGCCGCGCCAGGACTACCTCGACGCCTTCGACGACGCGGTCTTCACCCACAGGGCAGCAGGGGCGCCCGGCGCCGCCCCTGCCGACGCGCGCCGGCACCCCGCGGGCGCCTCCGGCCCGCCGCGGGCTCCCTACCGCGCCGCCGGGCCCGCCGCCCCCGGGCCGCCGGCGCCGGAGGCCACCGCAGCCGGCGCGCCCCCCGCGGACGACGAGCCGCGCGGCGACCGTACGGCGGCGCCCGCGCAGTCGCGTCCACGGCGGCAGCGCACCGGCGGCAGGGCCCGCACGTACACGGGTATCGCGGCCGCGGCCATCACGACCGTGCTGGCGATCGTCATCGCGGCCCAGGTGGCCGGCGGCGAGCACAGCTCGGGGCAGTCCGACGACGGGGCCAACACGGGCGAGCGGGCGCCGGGCGGAACCGCCGCGCAAGACGAGCGCGCCGACCGCGGGACGCGCCCCACCCCGGGCGCTCCCGGCGACGGATCTTCCTCGTACGACGCGAAGATGGCGCATGTCTACCCGCTGGCCGACGACCTGGAGGGAACGAACAAGTTCACCGCCGTGCCCGGCCACGAGAAGGGCAGCGGCAAGGGCGAGGTGATCCGCTACCGCGTGGACGTGGAGAAGAAACTGCCGCTGGACGGCGAGCTGTTCGCCGAGGCGGTCCACAAGACGCTCAACGACGAGCGCAGTTGGGCGCACGACGGCAAGCGCAGCTTCGAGCGGGTCTCCTCGGGGAAGGCGAAGTTCGTCATCACCCTGGCCACGCCGAAGACCACCGACCTGTGGTGCGCCAAGTCGGGCCTGGACACCAGCGAGCAGAAGGTGTCCTGCGACTCGGCGGCCACCGAGCGGGTCATGATCAACGGTTACCGGTGGGCGCGCGGGGCCAAGACGTTCGGACCGGAACAGATGCACGCCTACCGCCAGATGCTGATCAACCACGAGGTCGGCCACCGGCTCGGCCACGACCACGTCGGCTGCCCCGGTGACGGCGAGCCCGCCCCGGTGATGATGCAGCAGACCAAGTACCTGACCACGCAGGGCAAGACCTGCCGCCCCAACGCCTGGCCCCACCCGCGCGGCTGACCCCCGGCCGCGAACCGCCCGCACGGTTCCCGTAGAGCGGGCGGTTCCCGTGCTGCGGGAAAACGCGCGACGCGCGGGAAAGTCACGGGTCTTCACCCCTTCCGGTGGTGTGACGGACAACCGTCCATCGTGCGACGGGGGGCGCGCATAGCGTCGTCCGCGTCCCGCCACCGAGCCGTTCGCGGCCGGTGGCACGCCGCGACGAGGGTTGGGGGTGCGCACATGCGCATCGCACTGCTTACGGAAGGTGGTTACCCCTATCTGCGGGGTGAGTCCGCGCTGTGGTGCGACCGCCTGCTGCGCGGCCTGGACGGCCACGAGTTCGCCGTTCACGCCCTCAGCCGCAGCGCACGGCAGGAGCGGGCCGGGTGGTGTGAGCTGCCGGCCAATGTGACCCGGGTGCGTACGGCGCCGCTGTGGGGCCCGGGGGAGCCGGCCGGTGAGTCCGCGCGCGGGCTCGGGCACGGTTTCCACGGACGGCGCGCAAGGCGTCGCTTCCGCGAGTACTTCTCCCTGCTCGCCGAGGCCGTGTGCACCGCACAGTACGGAGCGCGGGCGGACGCGCTCCGGGGCGCGGGTTCCGCCGCCGGGGCAGCCGCCGTGACGTCGCAGGCGGACCGTTTCGCCGCAGGCCTGTACGGGCTGGCCGAACTGGCGGCCGAACGCGACGGACTGAGCGCTGCCCTCCGCTCCGAGCAGGCGGTGCGCATCCTGCAGGCCGCCTGCCGCGCGCCGGGCGCGCCGCGCGCCGCGCACGCCGCCCAGGTCGAGGATCTCCTCACGGTGGCGGAGCGGCTGGAGCGCGCACTGCGTCCGCTCTCGCTGGACTGGTACGGACTGCGCGGCGGGGAAGCGGGGCTGGCGGCGGCCGACCTGTGTCACGCGGTCGGCGCAGGACCCGCAGCACTGCCCGGGCTGCTGGCCCACCGTGCCTGCGGCGTCCCCCTGCTCGTCACGGAGTACGGCGTGCGGCTGCGCGCGCACTACCTGGCGAGCGCTGCGAGCGCCGCGAGCGCTGCGAGCGCCGCGGGCGCCACGGGAGCCTTCGCACGCGGGGTGGCGGGCGCCCCGGTGCGCGCCCTGCTCGGCTCCTTCCAGCGGCTGCTGACCCAGGAAACGTACGCACGGGCCCACGTCATCACGCCGGGCAACGCGCACGACCGGACGTGGCAAGAGCGGTGCGGCGCGGATCGCGCCCGGCTGCGTACCGTCTATCCGGGCATGGATCCTGCGCCGTTCGACGCGGTGGGGGAGCGGGCCGCCGACCTGCCGCCTCGTGACGGGTGCCGCGCGGGTGGCGCGCCGACGCTGGTGTGGGCAGGGCGGATCGGTCCGGCCAAGGACGTCAGCACCCTGCTGCACGCCTTCGCCCGGGTGCGGGAGACGCTGCCGGGAGCGCGGCTGCGGATCGTCGAGACGGGCGGTCCCGACGGCCGTCCCAGGCCCTCGGCGGCGGGCGGCGACGGGGACGACGCCTATCTGCCGCTGTGCCGGGCGCTGGCCGCGCGGCTGTTCCCCGCGGATGCCGAGGGCGCCTGCCCCGTCGCCTTCGACGCCGTGGGCAGCCGCACCGTGCCCACTCTCGCCGACGCCTACGCCGCCGGGGACGTCGTGGTGCTCTCCAGCACGGTGGAGGGCTTCCCCGTCTCGCTGGTGGAGGCCATGTTCTGCGGGCGGGCGACCGTCTCGACGGAGGTCGGCGCGGTCCGCGAGGTGATCGGCGGCACCGGCCTGGTCGTCCCGCCGCGCGACCCGCGCGCACTCGCCGAGGCGTGCGCGGCGCTGTTGGGCGATGGGGCGCGCGCCGCACGCCTGGGCGCCGCCGCGCGTGCGCGGGCGCTCGAACTGTTCACCGTCCGGCAGAACGTGGAGGCCTTCCGCGCCCTCTACCTGGAGGTGCTGGCCCGTCACCCGGCCGGTGCGCACGTGAGCGACCTGGCACAGGCGCCGGACGGTGACGTCGCCCACCCGGCGCGTCTGTTCGCGCGGCCCGCCGAGTCCCACCTGCCCGGCCGCTGGACGGGCGCGGCCCGGCGCGGCGCCGGCACCGCCCCCGCGGGCCCGGACGGACGCCGTTCGACGGCCGCGGCCGGCCGCGCGGCCCGTCGCACCAACACCACCCGTCTCCCGGCGGGCGGCGCCGCGCACACCCCGAGCTGGGCCGGGCAGGACCGCCCGGCTGACGGGCCCCCCGCACGGAACGCGCCGTCGTGGCGTGCGGCACCGGAGCGCGCCGCCGTCGGCGCCGAACCGGAGGAGGCGACGGCCCCGTGAACACCCACCCCGCTCCCGCCGGCCCAGGGTCAGGTTCCGGCACCTCGGCCGACCCCGTCCGTGCGCTGTTGAGCCGGCACAGCACGCTGTGCGCCCGGGCGGTCGATCCCTTGGAGATCGCCGCGGGGCTGGAGGCCGGCGGTGTCACGGACCGTACGGTCGCCTCGTGCCGGCACCGCGACGTCTTCTCCCTCGCCGAGGAGCTGTACGCCCGCGCCCCCCGGCGGGAGGACGACGCGCAGGCCCGTACGCCACTCCCGTCCTCCTCGCCCGCTCCCGGCAGCGGTACCGGGACCGGCGCCGCCCCCCTCGCCGGTTCCGGACACCCGGACGGCGGGGCGGGTGCCACCCGGCCCGCACGCGGCCCGGTGGCGGCGCGGCTGCTCGCCGTCGCCGTCGCGCTCGGACTGCCCCTTCTGCCGGGACTCCTGTGCGCGGGCACCCTGGCCTGGCTCGTCCTGCTGGGGAGCGCACCGCCCGCCGTGCGCGCCGTCGTCTGCGCCGTGGGCGCGGGCGCGGTGCTCGGCAGCGGTGTCGTGGCCGTGCGTGCCGTCCCGGCCACACCGCGCGCGGCCGGGGTGAGACCGCGGCCGTTCCCCGTGCTGCCGTTCCTGTGCGTCTGCTGGCTGATCGGATACGCGCTCTACGGTGACTGGCTGCTGCGGCAACTCCTCGGCGGCGGGCCCGAGTTGTCCGGCAGCGCCCCGACGCCGCCCCCGCCCGGTGTTCCTCTGGGCCTCGCGCTGGCCCTCGCCCCCGCCGTGTGGTGTGCGCGCGGGTTCGCACGGGGAGCGCGGCGCAAGCTCGCCGGGTGCCGCAGCCTGGAGGAGTTCTCCGCCCGCGTGCGGCCCGTGCTGGCGCTGGCCGTGTGCGCCTTCGCGGTCAGTTGCCCGGCGCTCCAATGGGGGGCGCACACCCTCGCCGACGGAGCCTACGCGGGAGCAGGCGGGGCCTACCCGGGAGCCGGCGGGGCCTACGCGGGAGCGGAAGCGGTCGACGTCCCGGCCGGGCCCGTCTTCTGGGCCACCGCAGCGGTGCTGCTGTTGCTGTTCGCCGCGCTGCTGCTGGGCGCGCACGGCTTCCGGCAGGCCACCCGTGCCGGGCTCCTGACCGCCTGCGCGCTGGAGGCCGCCGTCCTGCTGTCCGTTCCGGTCGCACGGCTGCCCCGGCTGCAGGTGCTGAGCCGGCCCGTGGAGGCGCTGGCGGCGCACCAGGGCACGGCGTCCGTCCCGTTGGCGGCCTGCGGCTGCGCCGCCCTCGTTCTGCTGGCGTACGCGTTCGTCACGCTGCCCCGCGCCTCCGCACACCACCGGGAGACGGCGCCCGCGTGAGCAGCGCGCCGCCCTCCCGCCCCCGTACCGGCACGGGCTTACGAGCCCGTTGCCTGACATCGACAAGGAGCACGACCCCATGACCCACGCGCAGTCGGCACACCGAGGCATCGCAGGGCGGATGGCCCGCCCAGCCGTGCGCCCGCTTCAGAACGGCCTCTCGTACGGCCTCTCGCACGAGGAGGTCGCACGATGAGGGTGCTGCTGCTGGGCGCCGGCGGATACCTGGGCCGGTTCGTCGCCGACCGGCTGCTCGCGGACCCCGCCGTGCAGCTCACCGCGCTCGGCAGGGGTGACGACGCGGACGTGCGGTTCGACCTGTCCACCGGCAGCCCCGGGGCGCTCACCCGTTTCCTGGACGCGGTCCACCCGGGCGTCGTCATCAACTGCGCCGGTACCACCAGGGGCAACGGGCGCGAGCTGATCCGGCACAACGTGGTGGCCACCGCCGCCGTCTGCGAGGCGCTGCGCCGCAGCGGCTGCGGCGCCCGTCTCGTGCACGTGGGATGCGCCGCCGAGTACGGGCCTTCACAGCCGGGTTCGTCCACCGGAGAGGACGCGGTGCCGCGCCCCGGCGGTCCCTACGGTGTCAGCAAACTGGCCGGCACCGAACTGGTGCTCGCCTCCGGGCTGGACGCCGTCGTGCTGCGGGTCTTCTCGCCGATCGGGCCCGGCACCCCCGCGGGTTCGCCCCTCGGGCGCGTCGCCGAAGCCATGCGGCGCGCGATGCAGCAGGGGGACAGCGAACTGAAACTGGGCGGGCTCGGGGTGCAGCGCGACTTCGTCGACGTGCGCGACGTCGCGCGCGCCGTGCACGCCGCCTCGCTGTCGGCGGCCCAGGGCATCGTCAACATCGGCACCGGCCGGGCCGTGCGGCTGCGGGACGCCGCCTCGCTGCTGGCCCGTGTCGCCGGGTACGCGGGGTCCGTGCACGAGCAGGGCGGTGGTCCGGCACCCGGCGACGGACAGCCGGGGGCCGCGGCGGGCAGCCAGGGCGGCACCGGACCCGGCGGCCCGGGCGCTCCCGGTGGACACGGAGGCCCCGGCGGACACGGAGGCCCCGGCGGACCCGCGGGGTCCGGCGGACCCGCGGGGTCCGGCGGACAGCTGCCGGTGATCCCCGCACAGGCTCACGCCGCCCACGCCCTCCAGGGGGCGCACCAGGCGGCGCACGCGCAGCACGGCGCACACGGGCACCACCCGGGACAGCACCCCGCGGCCTCGCAGCACGCTCCGCACGCGGCGCACTCGGGGCAGTCGGCGCCCGTGGCCCCGTCCGGCCCGCCCGCCTCGTATCCGTACCCGGACGGGTGCGGCGCCTGGCAGCAGGCGGACGTCCGCACGGCCAGGGACCGGCTCGGCTGGCGGCCGCGCATCGGGATGGAGGAGTCGCTGGCCGACATCTGGATGGAGGCCGCATGCCGTATCTGACGACCCCGCCGGGACGGGCCCGCCCGGCGGGCGACGGCAGCGGGGTGCGTCGGCTGGGTCTGGGGGTCCCCGGCTGTGCCCATCCCATGCTGGCGCCAGCGGAGTGGGCGGAGCTCTCCCGGCCCGGGGTCGGCGCCTTCCCCGGGGCCGAGCGGGAAGCGGGGCCGCTGCACTGGGTGGTGCTGGACATCGCCGACGGGCCCGGCGCGCGCCCCGACCCGTACTGCGCCCCCGCGGCGGCCGCGCTGCGGTCCGCCGGTGTCGCCCTCCTCGGCCGTCTCGACATGCGAGACGGTACGCGGACATTCGGCGAGCTGGTCTCCGAGGCCCACAGGTTCCTCGACTGGTACCGGGTGGACGGCTTCCACCTCGTGCACGCGCCGGGCGGCGCGGACCGGCTGGGGCACGTCCAGCGCCTGGCGGCCACCCTGCGCGCGCTGCTGGGCGGCGAGCGCGACGGCGGGCACCTCGTCCTGGCGCCCGGCGGCCCCTCGCACCCGGCCTACCTGGAGTGCGTCGACCAGCTCGTCACCTATGCCGGGAACTGGGCGGACTACCGCTGGTCGCAGGCCGAGGAGTGGACGGCGGCGCACCCCGCCGAGCGCTTCTGCCACCAGGTGCACTCGCTGCCGCGACTGCACCTGGAGGAGGCGCTGCGCATCGCCCGCTGGCAGGGCGCGGGCACCGTCTGCTTCACGGACCGCACCCGCGGCGCCGGCCGGGACCCCTGGGAGACGCTGCCCGGGTACTGGGACGAGATCGTCTCGTGTCTTGGACCTGGTGTCTCGGAATGAGATAGCGCGTGGCAGTGTTACGAGAGGAACGGCCCGCCTCCGGGCGGGTGACTTCCCGCACGTCCCACCGACCATCGGAGTCTCCGTGTCACTGCCACCCCTGGTCGAGCCAGCTGATGAGCTCACCGTCGACGAGGTCCGCAGGTACTCACGTCACCTGATCATCCCGGATGTCGGGATGGAGGGTCAGAAGCGGCTCAAGAACGCGAAGGTGCTGTGTGTGGGCGCGGGGGGTCTCGGCTCTCCCACCCTGATGTACCTCGCCGCCGCCGGTGTCGGGACGCTCGGCATCATCGAGTTCGACGAGGTCGACGAGTCGAACCTCCAGCGCCAGGTCATCCACAGCCAGGCGGACATCGGCCGCTCGAAGGCGGAGTCGGCGAAGGACACGGTGCTGGGGATCAACCCCTACACCCAGGTCAATCTGCACGAGGAGCGGCTCGACTCCTCGAACGTGATGGACATCTTCGCGCCGTACGACCTGATCGTGGACGGCACGGACAACTTCGCCACCCGCTACCTGGTCAACGACGCCTGCGTGCTGCTGAACAAGCCGTACGTGTGGGGCTCCATCTACCGCTTCGACGGCCAGGCGAGCGTTTTTTGGAGCGAGCACGGCCCCTGCTACCGCTGCCTGTACCCGGAGCCCCCGCCGCCCGGCATGGTGCCGAGCTGCGCGGAGGGCGGCGTGCTGGGCGTGCTGTGCGCCTCCGTCGGCTCGATCCAGGTCAACGAGGCCATCAAGCTGCTGGCCGGCATCGGTGAGCCGCTGGTCGGCCGCCTGATGATCTACGACGCGCTGGAGATGACCTACCGCCAGGTCAAGGTCCGCAAGGATCCCGACTGCGCGATCTGCGGCCCCAACGCGACGGTCACCGAGCTGATCGACTACGAGGCGTTCTGCGGCGTCGTCTCCGACGAGGCACAGGAGGCCGCAGCCGGCTCCACCATCACTCCCAAGCAGCTCAAGGAGTGGATGGACGACGGCGAGCAGATCGACGTCATCGACGTGCGCGAGCAGAACGAGTACGAGATCGTCTCGATCCCCGGTGCCCGGCTGATCCCCAAGAACGAGTTCCTGATGGGCAACGCGCTCCAGGACCTCTCACAGGACAAGAAGATCGTCTTGCACTGCAAGACGGGTGTCCGCTCGGCCGAGGTGCTGGCCGTCCTCAAGAACGCCGGATTCGCCGACGCCGTGCACGTGGGCGGCGGGGTGATCGGCTGGGTCAACCAGATCGAGCCCGAGAAGCCGGTCTACTGAGCCGACTCGCACGACAGGGCGGTGCTCCCCGGACGACGGGGACACCGCCCTTCGCCGTGCCGGGCTATCACCGGATCACCGGCAGTTCGTGCCGTCCTCGGGAACCTTCCCGCGCAGCAGGTAGCCGTCGACCGCGCGCCGCACGCACGTGTTGTCGCTGTCGTACGCGCCGTGGCCCTCGCCCCGGTAGGTGACCTCCACCCCGACGCCCTCGCCCAGCTCCTTCTTCATGGCGCGCGTGCCCCCGTACGGCGTCGCGGGGTCCCCTGTCGTGCCGACGAGCAGGATCGGAGCGGCGCCGTCGGCCCCCACCGGAGGGGACGTCCACTGCCCCCGGACCGGCCAGTCGTGGCAGGAGGAGAGCCCCCAGGCCGACATCGGCCCGAAGACGGGCGACGCCTCGGTGAAGCCGGGCAGCTCGGACTTGATCTCCCGCGCGCCGTAGCGCTGCCGGTTGTCGGCGCAGCTGATGGCTGTCAGGGAGGACTGGAGCGTGCTGTAGGTGCCGTCCTGGTTGCGTCCGTTGAGCGCGTCCGCAAGCAGCAGCAGGGTGCTCCCGTCGCCGTCCACCAGCGCTTCCTGAAGCCCCCGTGCGAGCAGCTGCCAGGTGTCCTTGGCGTACAGCGCCTGCGCGATGCCGCCCTCGGCCAGTGACTCGGTCAGCTTGCGTCCGCTGTCGGTGGGCATCGGCTCGGCATCGAGCTCGGCGAGCAGGTCGGTGATCCGCTGTTTCCCCTCGTCGGGGTCCTCGCCCACCGGGCAGTCCTCGCCGCGCGCCGCGCAGGCCTTGAGAAAGTTGTCGAGCGCCAGCTGGAAGCCGCTGGTCTGGCTGAGCGAGCCGGCGACCGGAGTGGAGCGGGGGTCGACGACGGCGTCGAAGACGGCGCGCCCCACTTTTCGCGGGTACAGGTGCGCGTAGACACCGCCCAGCTCGGTGCCGTAGGAGATGCCGAAGTAGTGCAGCTTCTCGTCGCCGAGCACCTGGCGCATCACGTCCATGTCGCGTGCGGTGTTCTCCGTCGTCAGGTGCGGCAGGAGCGTCCCGGCCCGTTTTTCGCATCCGTCCGCGAAGTTCTCCTGGCGGTCGAAGAGGCGTGTCTGCTCGCTGTCGGTGTCCGGTGTCCAGTCGGCGGCGAAGTAGCCGTCCAGTTTCTTGTTGCTCAGACACTTCACCCCCTCGCTGCGGCCCACCCCGCGAGGGTCGAAGCTCACCAGGTCGTAGCGGCCGCGCAGCTTCTCGTAGTCCCGGGCGAAGGCGGGCAGGGTGGCCACCCCTGAGCCGCCGGGACCGCCGAAGTTGAACAGCAGGGAGCCGATACGTTTTCCGCCTCCCTTGCGCTCGGTGGCACGGATCATCGCGATGCCGATCGTCCTGCCCTTGGGCTCGTCGTAGTCGAGCGGCACCTTCAGCTCGGCGCACTCCCAGCGCGTCCCGCCCGGCAGCGGGGAGGGCGAGCCGGCGTCGGTGCCCTGTGCCGCGTTCGGCTCGGGACAGCGCGACCAGGACAGCTTCTGCCGGGTGACGGAGTCGGGCAGTGCTGGAGAAGGGGGCCCGGTGGGTGTGCCGGAGCGCGGGGCCGAGGAGGCGGGAGGGGAGTCTGCGGCGCTGCCCGACGCGGAGGAGCCGCGGACGTCGGGATGGGCCGCCTGCTTCCCCGTGCCGTCCGATTCTTCGCCGCCGCAGCCGCTCGCGACGGCCGCGGCCGCTATGAGCGCCGCCACGAGGGCGGCACCGGGCCGCAGGGAGCGGGTATGGCGCATGGGACGTCCTCCCGTGCAGAGGGTGGGACGTTCATCGTGCGTACGGCGGGGCGGCCGGGGCGCGCTGTGAGGGGCGTTAGGGTGTACGGCTCGCTACGACGCCCCTGCGTCACGGCGCTGTACGGCTCGCTATTGCGCTGTCGCGTTTACAGCGCTCCCTTGCGGGTCAGCTGGGTGAAGGACAGCCAGCCGGGCAGCACCGGCAGCCACAGCGTCATCAGCCGGAAGAGCAGCACAGCCGGGGTCGCCACCTCCTTGGGCACCCCGAAGGCGATGAGCGCGGCGATCAGCGCCGCCTCGACGGCGCCGAGGCCGCCCGGTGTGGGGGCGGCGGACCCGAGCGCGTTCGCCGTCAGGAAGACGACGGCCAGGTTGGCGTAGCTCGTCTCGTGGCCGAAGGCCCGCACGCACGCGTCCAGGCACATCACGAACGCCAGGGTCAGCAGCAGCATCCCCAGCACGCCCGTGAGGAGCTTCTGCGGCCGCTGCACCACGTCCAGCATCCGCGGCACCACCCCCGCGAACAGCGAGCGCACGCGGTTGGAGACGAACCTGCGCAGCGCGGGAACCGCCGTGACGATCAGCACCAGCACGGCCGCCGTCAGCAGGCCCGCGATGACCGCGCGGGACGGCGAGAGGGTGGGCGTGTGCTCGGTGCCGGTGATGTAGCCGAACAGCAGCAGCAGGGTGATGTGGCTGCCCAGTCCGAAGAGCTGGGAGGCACCGACGCTCGCCACCGCGTGTCCGGGCCTGACCCCCGCACGCTGGAGGAAGCGCGCGTTCAGGGCGACGCCGCCGACCGCCGCCGGGGCGACGAGCTTCACGAAGGAGCCGGCGATCTGCGCCTGCACCGTCCGCCACCACGACACCTTCTCCGGGACGAAACCCAGCAGCGACATCGCGGCGCACGCGTAGGTGAGCGCGGAGAAGGCCACGGCCCCGCCGACCCACGCCCAGTTGGCGTCCAGCACCACGTCCACCGGCACCTGCGAGAGCTGCGTGAGCAGGAAGTAGGCGGCCAGGGTGCCGGCGATGAAGCTGACCAGGGTGCGCGGCCTGATGCGCTCGAGACGGGCGGGCTCTATGGGGGCCTGCGGCCTGATGCGCAGCACCTGGTGGCGGATCTGGGCCAGCAGATCCTCCTCGCGTGCCTCTTCCAGCGCCTCGTCTATGGCCTTCTTCTCGGCGTTCTTCTCGGCCCGCAGCGACTTGCGGTGCGCGCGGCCCCCCGCCGCCTCGGCCGCGTGTGCGCCCTCACCGCGGGCTCCGGCCTCCCTCGCCTTGGTCTCCTTGTTGGCGCGGGAGGCCTCGATGACCGCCTCGCGTTCCCGTTCGGCGCGCTCCTTGGCGAGGTGGCGCAGGGTGGTGCGGGTGCTGCGGCTGAGCGCGATGGGCTGGAGGAGCGGGAGGCTGTCGGCGATGGCGTCGGGACCCAGCACGTCCACCGCGGCGGCCACCGCGCGTTCCGCCCCCACGCGCAGCCCCAGCGTCGTCAGCAGCTGGGCGACGTCCATGCGCAGGATCAGGTCGCCCGCCGCGATCTCGCCGCCGCGCAGGTCCGTCAGGTAGACGGCGCCGGAGCCATCCACCAGCAGCGCGTCGCCGACCAGCCTGCGGTGGGCGATCCGCCGGGACTGCAACGCCTCGACCTGCTGCCATGCCGTGCGCATCAGCGCGTCGCTGATCTCCTCGTCCGCCAGCGCGTCCAGGCTGCGTCCCGGCAGGTGTTCGTAGACGAGCATCACGGCGTCGGGGCCGAGCTCGGAGGTGGCGATCAGCCGGGGCGCGTTGGCGCCGGCGGAGATCGCCGCGTAGGCCAGCAGGGCCTCCTGCTCCAGTGCCTGGCGCAGCGACTGCAGACTGCGGCGCTGGGTGATCCCGCGCAGCGCCAGCCTGCGCCAGACCCGGTAGAAGAACCCCTGTGCCTGCTGCTCGCGGTCGACCACGGTCACATCGAGCGGCCCGCCGTCCTCCAGGGTCACCCGGTAGCGGCGTCCGCGGTCGTTGTGGTCGCGCTTGTCCGCGTCGCCCGCCTCCTCCACGCGCAGTGCGCCGACCGGCTTGAACCCCACCCGGCGCAGCCCCGCCAGCAGCGTCTGCCCGGTCGGCCTGACGTTCGGGGTGCCGACCGCGTACAGCGTCCCGTAGGCGATCGACCATCCGATGAGGATCGTCACGGCGATGGAGAAGGCGGTGGTGTACCCGGGCACCAGAACGGCGAAGGCGTTCAGCAGCAGGACTCCCCACAACACCACCCGCCAGCGGGGGCGGCGCGCCATGCCGACCGCCGTCATGTAGGCGATGACCGGCGCCAGGTAACTGTGCACCGGTGTGGTGGCGTCCTGCGGGGTGATGGCCTTGGTCAGGGCGTCCCTGATCGAGTCGGGTGCCGCCTGCGCCACCCACAGGTCCACGGCCAGCGAGGCGCCGTGTGCGAGCACGGCGGCCAGGACCCCGTCGGCGATGCGCAGCCCGTCCCGTTTGATCAGTCTCTCGATCGCGAACGCGACGGGTACGAGCAGGACGGCGATGCTGGAGGCCAGCCCGGTCAGGCTGATGAGCAGGTCGGGCGCTTCCGCGGTGCCTTTGTCGATGTCCTGTTCGAGTCCCGCGGTGGTGCCGTGCGCGAAGTTGGCGATGGTGAGGACCACCGCGATGCCCAGCAGCCCCAGCACCAGCCGCAGCAGGTCGGAGGGCCGGTGCACCCGGGCGGAGAGCAGCGGCTCGTCGCTCTCGATCTCGATCCGGTCCCCCTTGGCGACGGCCTCCAGCGTCTCGCCGGGTGCCAGCGGCGCGGTTTTCGCGGCCTTCGCAGCCATCTCCGCGTGCGCGGCCTTCTCCGCGTCCGGGGTCTCGCCGGCCTCGCCCCCGCCCGCGGCGCCTTCGGGCTCCCTCACGCCTTCGGTGTCCTCCAGCTTCCCCGCGGCCTCGGCTTTCCTTGCGGTCTCAGTCGTCCCTGCGGCCTCGGGTGTCCCTGCGGCCTCGGTCGTCTCCGCAGCCCCGGTCGTCTCCGTGCCTGGGGTCGTCTCCTCGCCGGGTTCCGGCGCGTCGTCCTGGTTGCCGATGGTTCCGCCGTCCCCGTGGGCAGCACTGCCGGCGGCGGGTGCGCCCCCTGACTGGGGGCCGTCACCGTGCCGCTGTCCGGATTCCGTCTCGTCCTGGTCCCGTATCACTCGTCACCGCCCGGAAGATGGTGGCACGAGGGGAGACTCACCGGGAGCACGAGGGTGCATTCCGGGGTCCCCGGGGACGAATCGACGGGCGGCGCAGGGCGGCTGCGGGCGATCCGGCACGGCTGTCGGTGGCATGAGGCAGCATGGCCCGTATGCCTGGAGAACCCGGAGACGGGCGACCGTCGGCCGGTCGCACCGCACCGCCCGTGGTGGTCTCGTCCGCGCCGTCCGACGCGGACGAGACCGCCCTGCCCGAGCTGCCCGATTACGCGGAGCGCGTACTGGAGGTGGCCGACCTCATCCCCGCGGGCCGCGTGCTGACCTACGGGGACATCGCCGAGTGGCTCGAAGAGGGCGGCCCCCGACAGGTGGGCCGGGTCATGGCGCTGTACGGCGGCGCGGTGTGCTGGTGGCGTGTGGTGCGCGCCGACGGCGTGCCGCTCCCCGGCAAGGAGCGCGAGGCGCTGACGCACTACCACGCGGAGGGCACTCCGCTGCGGTCCGGCTCCGCCGCCTCCCGCACCCCGGGCCACATCCCGCGCATCGACATGCCCCGGGCCCGGTGGGACGGGAAGCCCGGGTGATCCCGCGCTGCGGCTGCTCACGGTTTCCAGCTTCCGTCATGGCCCCCGGCTCCACGCACCCCTGAGTGCGTACGGAGTACCGCGGCCCCACGGGGTACAGGAGCGATGCGCTGCGGCACATGTGCCCGCTGGCGTAGCGTCTGTACCACCCCGCACAGACCTCCCCCTAGGCGATCCACGTGAGTCCCTCCCTTACTGCCGAGGCGCATCAGCGATCCCGCGGGCCCGGCGCGTACCGGCTGGTGCGCACCCCGGCGGGACCTGTCGATCTCCCTGCTTCTGACGCGGCGCAACGCGCCGTGGTTGACCACCGGGGCGGCCCCCTCCTCGTCCTGGCGGGTCCCGGAACCGGCAAGACCACCACGCTGGTCGAGGCGGTCGCCCGCCGTGTGTGCGAGGGCGCCGATCCCGAGCGCGTCCTGGTGCTCACCTTCAGCCGCAAGGCCGCGGTGGAGCTGCGCGACCGGATGACGGCCCGGCTGGCCCGCGCGGCGGACGCCGGTGCCCTGACCGCGCCACAGGCCACCACCTTCCACTCCTACTGCTACGCGCTGGTCCGCGCCCACCAGGACGCCGACCTGTTCGCCGAGCCGCTGCGCCTGCTGACGGGCCCGGAGCAGGATCTGCACATCCGCGAGCTGCTGGAGGGCCAGATCGCGCTGGAGCGGCGGGGGCGGGCGACGGTGCGCTGGCCGGACGAGCTGCGTGCCTGCCTGACCACGCGCGGTTTCGCCGACGAGGTGCGGGCTGTGCTGGCCCGCAGCAGGGAGCTGGGGCTGGGCCCGGCGGCGCTGGAGGCCTTCGCGCGGCGGGCCGGGCGCCCCGACTGGCGGGCCGCGGCCGGCTTCTTCGCCGAGTACCTGGACGTGCTCGACGCGCAGGGCGTCCTCGACTACGCGGAGCTGGTACACCGGGCCGCGCTGCTCACCGAGCGTGACGAGGTCGCCTCCTGGCTCGACGGCGCCTACGACGCGGTCTACGTCGACGAGTACCAGGACACCGACCCCGCCCAGGCGCGTCTGCTGCGCGCGCTGGCGGGCGGCGGGGCCCGCACGCTGGTGGCGTTCGGCGACCCCGACCAGTCGATCTACGCGTTCCGCGGCGCGGACGTGAACGGCATCCTGGACTTCCCCGATGTTTTCCGGCAGCCCTCCGGCGCCCCCGCGCCCGTACGGGTGCTGCGCACGGCGCACCGTTTCGCGCCCCCGCTGTCGGCCGCCACCCGCCGGCTGACCGAGCGCATGCCGTTGACCCGGCTGCCCGCCGAAGCGGTCCGCGCCCACCGCGCACTCGTCCCGGCGCCCGCCCCCGGCGTCCCTTCCCCCCGAGTCGCGGACCGGCGGCCCGGCAGCACCGAGGCGCAGTCGTCCCTTCCCGAGCGGGAATCTTCCGCTGGTCGGCAGTCTCTTCCCGAGGGCGGGCCGCCCTCCGGGCGTGGCCACGAGCGGGCCGCGCATGAGCGGCCCGTCCACGAGGGGGCCCTGCCCGAGCGGGCGGGAGCGCGGCCGGCCGCCGCCGGCCGGGTCGAGGTGTTCACCTACCCCACGGCCGGCGCCGAGCTGGAGAACATCGCCGATGTGCTGCGCCGTGCGCACCTGGAGGAGGGCGTGCCCTGGGCCGAGATGGCCGTGCTGGTGCGCGCGGGCGGACGTTCCCTGCCCGTGGTGCGGCGCGCCCTGGTCTCGGCCGGGGTGCCCGTCGACGTGGACGGCGACGACGTGCCGCTGCGCCACGAGCCGGCCATCGCCCCGCTGCTGACCGCGCTGCGGGTCGCGGCCGAGGGAGCGCTGGAAGAGCGCGCCTCGCTCCCCACCGACACCGCGCTGACCCTGCTGTCCTCTCCACTGGGCGGGATGGACGCGGCCGACCTGCGCCGCCTGGGCCGGGCGCTGCGTGAGGAGGAGCGCGCGGTGGGCGCCAGGGTGCCGCGCCCCTCTGACGTGCTGCTGGCCGAAGCGCTCGCCGAGCCCGAACGGCTGGTCGCCCACACGCCGCAGTCCCTGGCGACCTCGGCGGCGCCCGGGGGCCGCTCCGTCGAAGGCGCACACGGCCTGGGGCTGCTGCTGCGCAAGACCCGCGAACTGCTCGCCGGGGGCGGCACGGCCGAGGAGGCGCTGTGGACGCTGTGGACCGGCACCGGGTGGCCCGACCGGCTGGAGCGCGCCGCGCGCCGGGGCGGCACCGGCGGGCGCAACGCGGACCGCGATCTGGACGCCGTCTGCACCCTGTTCGCGGTGGCGGCCCGTGCGGAGGAGCGCGGCGGCGGCCGGGGCGCCCTCAACTTCCTCGCGGAGCTGGAGGCCCAGGACATCGCCGCCGACACCCTCGTCCAGCGCGCGGTACGCCCGGACGCCGTGCGACTGCTGACGGCGCACCGGGCCAAGGGACGGGAGTGGCCGCTGGTGGTCGTCGCCGGGGTGCAGGAGGGGCTGTGGCCCGATCTGCGGCGGCGCGGCTCCCTGCTGGAGGCCGACCGTATCGGCCGCGACGGTCTCGCCGAACCGCTCTCCGCCGGGGCGCTGCTGGCCGAGGAGCGCAGGCTCTTCTACGTCGCTGCCACCCGTGCCTCGCGGCGCCTGGTGGTGACGGCCGTCCGCGCCCAGGCGGAGGACGGCGACCAGCCCTCGCGGTTCCTCGCCGAGCTGGGGGTCGAGCCCCGGCAGGTGGCGGGACGCCCGCGGCGGCCGCTGTCGGTGCCCGCGCTGGTCGCGGAGCTGCGCGCCACCACCGTCGACCCGCAGGCCTCGCCGGCGCTGCGGGACGCGGCGGCGCGCAGGCTGGCCCGGCTCGCGGGGGAGCGTGACGAGGAGGGTTACGCGCTGGTCCCCGCGGCCCACCCGCAGCGCTGGTGGGGGCTGGCCGAGCCGACCCGCTCCGCTATGCCGCTGCGCGACCGCGACCAGCCGGTGGCGCTGTCGGGCAGCGCGCTGGAGCAGCTGGCGCGCACCTGTTCGCTGCAGTGGTTCCTCACCCGTGAGGTGAAGGCCGACGAGCCGGCGACGGCCGCCCAGGGCTTCGGCAACGTGGTGCACGTCCTGGCGGACGAGGTCGCCTCGGGCAGCAGTCCCGCCGACCTGTCGGTGCTGATGGAGCGGTTGGACGCGGTGTGGGACGGGCTCGCCTTCGAGGCACCGTGGAAGTCGCGGCAGGAGAAGGAGAGCGCGCGGGCCGCGCTGGAGCGGTTCCTGCGCTGGCATGTCATGGAGCGCGGCGAGGGCCGCGAGCCCGCCGGAAGCGAACACGGTTTCGAGGTGACGTTGCGGGCGGGTGAACACGCTGTCCGCATCCGCGGCAGCATGGACCGGGTCGAGCGGGACGCCCAGGGCCGCGCCTACGTCGTCGATTTCAAGACAGGCCGTGCCCGCCCCACAGGTCCCGAGGTCGAGCGCCATCCCCAGCTCGCCGTCTACCAGCTCGCCGTACGGGAAGGCGCGGCGGACGCGCTGTTCGACGGGCGGCGCCCCGAACCCGGCGGAGCCGAACTGGTGCACCTGCGCATCGGAGCCGCCAAGCGTGACGGCGGCGACGCCCTGCCCGTCGTGCAGCGCCAGGAGCCGGAGGGCGGCCCCTCCGGCGCCCCGGACGGACCCGACGGTGCCCCGGACGGACCCGACGGTGCCCCGGCCCCCGACGGCGCTCCTGAGCGGTTCGGCACTGACGCCTCACACGGCGGCTCCGGTGACTCCGGCGTCCCCGGCGTCTCCGGTGGCTCCGGTGGCGACTGGGTGGGGGACCTGCTGGCCACGGCCGCCGCCCGGGTGCTGGACGAACGCTTCACCCCGACCCCGGGGCAGCACTGCGCCCACTGCGCGTTCCGCTCCGCGTGTTCGGCCCGCCCGGAGGGCCGCCAGATCGTGGAGTGATCCGGCCGGTCGTGCACCGGACGTCCGGCCGCCCGCAGCGGTCCGCCGGGTCGCAGGCGCCCCCGGCCGGGCAGGCGGACGCGGTCGGACAAGCGGTCGCGGTCGGGCAAGCGGTCGCGGTCGGACAAGCGGTCGCGGCCAGGCCGGGGACGGGGCCATGACCCCGCCCCGGCCCGGCTGTCAGCCGCGCCCGCTAGCGTCTGAGGAGTGCCCGCACCACTCAACGACCCCGGACAGCTCGCCGAGCTGCTGGGGATCCCGTTCACCCCGGAGCAGACGGCCTGCATCACCGCACCGCCCGCCCCGCAGGTCATCGTCGCCGGTGCGGGCTCGGGCAAGACGACCGTCATGGCCGCCCGCGTCGTCTGGCTGGTGGGCACGGGCCAGGTCGCCCCCGACCGCGTACTCGGCCTGACCTTCACCAACAAGGCGGCCGGTGAGCTGGCCGACCGCGTCCGCAAGGCCCTGCACAGGGCGGGCGTCACCGATCCCGACCCGGCCGTCCCCGGCAGCGCGGAGGCCGGGGAGCCGCAGATCTCCACCTACCACGCCTTCGCCGGGCGGCTGCTGAGCGAGCACGGGCTGCGCCTGGGCATCGAGCCGTCCGTGCGGCTGCTGGCCGACGCCACCCGCTTTCAGCTCGCGGCAGGCGTGCTGCGCGCCGCCGAGGGCCCCTACGAGGCGCTCACCAAGTCCGTCCCCGCTCTCGTCGAGGACGTGCTGGCGCTCGACGCCGAACTGAGCGAACACCTGGTCACCCCCGAGCGGGCCCGCGACCACGACGCGGAACTCCTCGCCTCGCTCGAGGGCGCCCGGCTGACCAACGACAAGCTCCGCAAGGTCCCGCAGGCCACCCGCGCCCGCGAGGAACTGCTGGACCTGGTGGAGACCTACCGCGCCCGCAAGCGGGAACGCGAGCGCATCGACTTCGGTGACCAGATCGCCCTCGCCGCCCGCCTCGCCGGGCTCCCGGACGTCGGGCGGGCACTGCGCGAGCAGTATTCCGTCGTCCTGCTGGACGAGTACCAGGACACCTCCGTCGCGCAGCGCGTCATGCTGGCAGGGCTGTTCGGGCAGGGCACCGGCCACCCCGTCACGGCCGTCGGCGACCCGTGCCAGGCCATCTACGGCTGGCGCGGGGCCTCCGTCGCCAATCTGGACGACTTCCCCCACCACTTCCCGCACGCCGACGGCAGCCCGGCCCGGCGCCAGTCGCTGAGCGAGAACCGCCGCAGCGGCGGCCGCCTGCTCACCCTCGCCAACGGCCTGGCCGCGCCGCTGCGGGAGCGGCACGAAGGGGTGGAGGCGCTGCGCCCCGCCCCCGACGCAGCCGGGGCGGGCCGAGTACGGGCGGCGCTGCTGGACACCCAGGCCCAGGAGATCGACTGGCTGGCCGACTCCCTGGCCCACCTGGTGCGCACCGGCACCCCGCCGGGCGAGATCGCCGTGCTGTGCCGTGGCGCGGGCGACTTCGCGCAGATCCAAAGCGCGCTGGCCGAGCGGGAGCTCCCCGTCGAGGTGGTGGGCCTCTCAGGGCTGCTGCACCTGCCCGAGATCGCCGACCTGGTGGCCGTCTGCGAGGTCCTCCAGGACCCCACCTCCAACGCGGCGCTCGTCCGGCTGCTGACCGGCCCGCGCTGGCGCATAGGCCCCCGCGATCTGGCGCTGCTCGGCCGCCGTGCCGCGCTGCTGGTCGCCCACCAGCGCGGCGGTACCGACGCCGATCCCGACGAGCGGCTCGCCGCCGCTGTGGAGGGCGCCGACCCCGCCGAGGTGCGCTCACTGGCCGACGCCCTCGACACCTTCCTGGAGAGCGAGGGGCACGACGACGAGCTGCCGTTCTCCGCCGAGGCCCGGGTGCGCTTCGCCAGGCTGGCCGCCGAGCTGCGCGAGCTGCGCCGCTCCCTGGCCGACCCGCTCATGGACGTTCTCCACCGGGTGCTGGCCGCCACCGGGCTCGAGGTGGAGTTGGCCGCCTCCCCGCAGGCGGTCGCCGCGCGGCGGCGCGAGACCCTCGGCCAGTTCCTCGACATCGCCGCCGGGTTCGCCTCCCTGGACGGCGAGGCGACCCTGCTGGCCTTTCTGGCCTTCCTGCGCACCGCTGTGCAGTACGAGAAGGGTCTCGACAGTTCCCTGCCGGGCGGCGAGAACACGGTCAAGGTGCTGACCGCGCACAAGTCCAAGGGTCTGGAGTGGGACGTGGTGGCCGTGCCGGGGCTGGTCGCCAAGCAGTTCCCCAGCGAGCAGGCCCGCGAGACCTGGCTCAGCCAGCCCAAGGTGCTGCCGTACGCGCTGCGCGGCGACGCGGCCACCCTGCCGACGGGCCCCGAGTGGAACGCCAAGAGCCTCAAGGAGCACGAGAACGCGCTACGGGCCCACCAGGCCACCGAGGAGCTCCGTCTCGGCTACGTCACCTTCACCCGTCCCCGCAGCCTGCTGCTCGGTTCGGGACACTGGTGGGGGCCGGCACAGAAGCGTCCCCGCGGTCCGTCCGCCTTTTTGGAGGCCCTGCGCGCCCACTGCGAGGCCGACCCCGCACACGGTGAGGTCGAGCACTGGGCGGACCCGCCGGAGGAGGACGCGGTCAACCCCGCGCTGGAGGAGTCAGCGGAGGAGCGTGCCTGGCCTCTGCCGCTGGACCCGACCGCCCTGGCCCGCCGCCGAGCGGCCGCCGACGCGGTCCTGTCCTACCTTCAGGGCGCCCCTGCCGACGGGGCAGCGACGGACGCCCGGAGGGCGAGCGGAACGGAAGCCGAGGCGGAAGAACTCGGCGTCGAAAGGGAGCGCGAAAGGGACTCTGAGGGGGAGCGCGAGAGGGACACCGCAAGGGAGACCGGGCGTGAGCCGGGGGCGGAAGACGTGGCCGGCGGCAGCGGCGCTGACGGCAGCGGCGCCGACGGCAGCGGTGTCCGGGGCCTCACCCCGGAAGAGGCCCGCCTGGCCGCGGCATGGGACCGCGATCTGGAAGCTCTCACAGGCGAGCTGCGCCGCTCACGGGCGGCGGTACGGGACGTGCCGCTGCCGCGCACGCTGAGCGCCACACAGCTGCTGCGTGTGGCCGCCGACCCGGAGGGCTTCGCACGGGAACTCGCCCGCCCCATGCCGCGCCCGCCGCGGCCTGCCGCCGCCCGCCGCGGTACCCGGTTCCACGCCTGGGTGGAGTCCCGCTTCGAGGAGCTGACCCTGCCCATGCTCGGTCCCGACGAGCTGCCGGGCGCGGAGGGTGAGGGCCCGGACGGCGGCGAGCCCCCGTCCATCGCGGACGAGCGGGACCTGGCAGCGCTGAAGGAGGCCTTCGAACGCTCCCCCTACGCCCACCGCACCCCCTACCGCGTCGAGGCACCGTTCCAGCTGATGCTGGCCGGACGCGTCATCCGCGGCCGTATCGACGCCGTTTACCGCGACCGTGCGGCCGACGGCGGTGTGATGTTCGACATCGTCGACTGGAAGACCGGGCGCGGTCAGGACGCCGACCCCCTCCAGCTGGCCGTCTACCGGCTGGCATGGGCCGAGCAGCACGGTGTCCCGCTGTCCTCCGTCAGCGCGGGCTTCTTGTACGTGCGCAGCGGTGACCTCGTCCGCCCCGAGGGGCTGCCCGACCGGGCCGGTCTGGAAAGACTCCTGACCGGGAGCACGAACGGCACGGACAGCACGGGCAGCACGGACGGCGCCGGCAGTACGGGCGGCACGAACGGCACGGGCAGCACGGACGGCGCCGGCAGTACGAGCAGCGAAGGTGGCACGGGCGGCACAGGCGGCACGGGTGGCACGGGCGGCACCGGCGCACAGGGCGAGGCGGGCTCTTCCTGGCAGACAGGCAGGCAGGCGGGTAGCGGCAGCGGCGGCGGCACCGCGGAGCCGGGCGGCGGACACCGTTCGGCCGACGAGTAATCTCCCGACGACCGTTAGGCTCGATGGCATGAGCACCACCCCGGCTCCTCCGGACAACGCCGTCCGGGCCTTCATCGACGACCAGCGTTCCGCCTTCCTCGCCGACCTGTCGGCGTGGCTGCGCATCCCCTCCGTTTCGGCCGATCCGGGGCGTGCGGACGAGGTGCGGCGCAGCGCCGACTGGCTCGCTGCCGCACTGCGCGCCACCGGCTTCCCCGTCGTGGAGGTGTGGGAGACCGACGGGGCGCCCGCCGTCTTCGCCGAGTGGCCCGCCGCCGGCCCGGCCGCACCGACGGTGCTGGTCTACGGCCACCACGACGTGCAGCCCGCCGCCGTCGCCGACGGCTGGCACAGCGAACCGTTCGAACCGCAGGAGCGGCAGGGACGCCTCTACGGGCGCGGCGCCGCCGACGACAAGGGGCAGGTGTTCTTCCACACCCTGGGCGTCCGCGCGCACCTGGCCGCCACGGGACGCACCGCTCCGGCGGTCGGCCTCAAACTGCTGATCGAGGGCGAGGAGGAGTCGGGATCCCCGCACTTCCCCGCTCTGCTGCGCGACCACGCCGCACGCCTGGCCTGCGACGCCGTCGTCGTCTCCGACACCGGCATGTGGGACGAGAACACCCCTACCGTCTGCACCGGAATGCGCGGCCTCACCGACTGCCAGATCGACCTGCGCGGCCCCGACCAGGACATCCACTCGGGCTCCTTCGGCGGCGCCGTCCCCAACCCGGCCACCGAAGCGGCCCGGCTCGCGGCAGCGCTGCACGATGAGGACCGCAGGGTGACACTGCCCGGGTTCTACGACGGCGTCATCCCGCTCACCGACGAGGAGCGCACCCTCTTCGCCGAACTGCCCTTCGACGAGGACGCCTGGGTCCGCACCGCCCACTCCCACGCGACACTGGGCGAAGCCGGCTACAGCACCCTGGAGAGGGTCTGGGCCCGCCCCACCGCCGAGGTCAATGGCATCGGCGGCGGCTACCAGGGCCCCGGCGGCAAGACCATCGTGCCCGCCCACGCACAACTGAAGCTCTCCTTCCGCACGGTCGCGGGACAGGACGAGGAGAAGATCCAGCAGACGCTGCGCCAGTGGGTCGCCGACCGGCTGCCCGCCGGCATCGAGCACGAGATCACCTTCTTCGGCGCCACCCGCCCCTGCCTCACCCCGCTCGACCATCCCGCGCTGCGCTCCCTCACCCGCGCCATGAGCCGCGCCTTCGGGCAGCGGGTCCGCTTCACCAGAGAGGGCGGTTCGGGGCCGGCAGCCGACCTGCAGGACGCCCTCGGAGTCCCGGTGCTCTTCCTCGGCATCTCCGTCCCCTCGGACGGCTGGCACGCGCCCAACGAGAAGGTCGAACTCGACCTCCTGTTCAAGGGCGCGGAGACGGCCGCCTACCTGTGGGACGACCTCGCGGCACACTGGAGCGCGGGCTGAGACCGGGCCGGCCGCCCCTCCCGTGAGCCACCGGGCACCCCGCGCGGGCACGCCCGGGCCGCCTCACCACCACGCACCGACCGCCCCCTGACCCGCCACCGGGCAGGGAGGCCCCGACACCTGGGGGAGTAGGAAACACACAGTGACCACCTCGACCTCGATCGACCGCCCGGACCGCCCCGAAGGCTCCACCGGCGATGCCACCGCACGCCCCGCGGACCACGCCACTGGCTCGGGGCCCGCCGCGCCCGACGCCCAGCGGCCGATCAGCCTCACCGCCACCGGCGGCATCGACCGCGCCTCCCACCACCGCCTGGACGAGGCCTGGCTCGCAGCGGCCTGGAGCCACCCCACCACCCGCGTTTTCGTGGTCTCCGGCGGTCAGGCCCTGATCGAGGACAAGGAGGACGGCACCACGGAACTCGTCACGATGCCCTCCTTCGACGCGCCCTTCACCGAGGCCCACCGCTACTTCCTGGGCACGGACGAGGACGGGGTGCGCTACTTCGCGCTCCAGAAGGACACCCTGCCCGGACGCATGGACGACATCGCGCGGCCCGCCGGCCTCCGCGAGGCGGGCGTGCTGCTCTCCGACCGCGACAGCGAACTGCTGACCCACGCCGTCGGCCTGGAGAACTGGCAGCGCACCCACCGCTTCTGCTCCCGCTGCGGCGAGCGCACCGGCATCGCCGCCGCAGGACACATCCGCCGCTGCTCCGCCTGCGGTGCCGAACACTATCCGCGCACCGACCCGGCCGTGATCATGCTCGTCACCGATGAGCAGGACCGCGCCCTGCTGGGCCGCCAGGTCCACTGGCCGGAAGGCAGGTTCTCCACCCTGGCGGGCTTCGTCGAACCGGGGGAGTCCCTCGAAGCCGCCGTACGCCGGGAGGTCGCCGAGGAGGCGGGCGTGGACGTCGGCCCCGTCGCCTACGTCGGAAGCCAGCCCTGGCCCTTCCCCTCCAGCCTGATGCTCGGCTTCATGGCGCGCGCCACCCGCGCCGACATCCAGGTGGACGGCGACGAGATCGAAGAGGCGCGCTGGTTCTCCCGCGACGACCTGCGGGCCGCCATCGAGTCCGGCGAGGTGCTTCCCCCCTCGGGCATCTCCATCGCGGCCCGCCTGGTCGAACGCTGGTACGGCCAGCCCCTGCCGCAGCCCCGCCACCACAGCTGAAGGCGACGCCCCGCCCCACCCTCCCGGTATCGCGACGGCCCCGCCGGGCGGCCTCGGTCCTGCCGGACCGGCCGCCCTGCGGGGCCGCGAAGATCGGGACTCCAACCGTCCCACCAGGCCGCGAAGAACCGGGACTCGGAACGTCCCGCGGCCGTGAAGAACCGGGACCCGAAACGTCCCGGGGCCGTGAAGAACCGGGACTCAGGCCCCGACCTTCTCCTTCACCTGCGCCAGCGACGGGTTGGTCAGCGTCGAACCGTCAGGGAACAGCACAGTGGGAACGGTCTGGTTGCCGCCGTTCGCCTTTTCCACGAAGGCCGCCGACTCCGGGTCCTGCTCGATGTTGACCTCCGTGTACGCGATCCCCTCGCGCTCCATCTGGCCCTTCAGCCGGCGGCAGTAGCCGCACCAGGTGGTGCTGTACATCGTCACAGTGCCCGCCATTGTCCAGTGCTCCTTCGTCTCGTTCGGTGCCTTGGGTGAACGCGCGACGGTACCCGGCCATTCCCCGGACCCCCGAACCCCATTCGTACGACTAACACCCCCACCCTGTGGACAGCCGCCCCCTCCCCACCCCGGGCCCTGGCAGCATGGCGGGGTGACAGCAGCAACGGACTCCCCGCTCTTCCCGCAGGCACCCGACTCTCCCGACGCGGTGCTCGAGGACCTCGACCCCGAGCAGCGCGAGGTGGCGACCGCCCTGCACGGTCCGGTGTGCGTGCTGGCCGGTGCGGGCACGGGCAAGACCCGCGCCATCACCCACCGCATCGCCTACGGCGTGCGCGCCGGCATCCTGCCCCCCGCGAGCGTCCTGGCCGTCACCTTCACCCAGCGCGCCGCCGGAGAGATGCGCGGACGGCTGCGCACTCTGGGCGCCCACGGCGTGCAGGCCCGCACCTTCCACTCCGCGGCGCTGCGCCAGCTGCAGTTCTTCTGGCCCCGCGCGGTGGGCGGCGAGCTGCCGCAGCTTCTCGAACGGAAGGCCGCCCTCGTCGCCGAGGCCGCCACCCGCTGCCGCCTGCGGCTCGACCGCAACGAGCTGCGGGATGTCACCAGCGAGATCGAGTGGTCCAAGGTCACCCAGACCGTCCCCGAGGACTATCCGGCCGCCGCCGCCAAGGCAGGCCGCCAGGCCCCCCGCGACCCTGCCGAGACCGGCCGCATCTACGCCCTGTACGAACAGCTCAAGCGCGAGCGCTCCGTGATCGACTTCGAGGACGTCCTGCTGCTGACCGTCGCCGTACTCGAAGACCGTGCGGACATCGCCGAAACCGTCCGCGGGCAGTACCAGCACTTCGTGGTCGACGAGTACCAGGACGTCAGCCCCCTCCAGCAGCGCCTCTTGGAGCTGTGGGTCGGCGAGCGGGAGAGTCTGTGTGTCGTCGGTGATGCCAGCCAGACGATCTACTCCTTCACCGGCGCCACCGCCGACCACCTGCTCGACTTCCGCACCCGCCGTCCGAACGCCACCGTGGTCAAGCTCGTCCGCGACTACCGCTCCACCCCCCAGGTGGTGCACCTCGCCAACGGCTTGCTGACCCAGGCCTCAGGGCGGGCGGCCGAACACCGTCTCGAACTCGTCTCCCAGCGCGAGGCGGGCCCAGAACCGGTCCACGCCGAGTACGCCGACGAGCCCGGCGAGGCCGAGGGCACCGCCCGCCGCATCCGCGACCTGATCGCCTCGGGCGTACCGGCCAGCGAGATCGCCGTCCTCTACCGCATCAACGCCCAGTCCGAGGTCTACGAGCAGGCCCTCGCCGACGTCGGGGTCCCCTGCCAGCTGCGCGGCGCCGAACGCTTCTTCGAGCGCCCCGAGGTCCGCGAAGCCTTCGTGGTGCTGCGCGGTGCCGCCCGCGCGGGCGGGAACGACGCACTGCTGGACGACGCGGTCGACCTCCCCTCCCAGGTGCGCGCCGTCCTCGGTACCAAGGGCTGGTCGCCGCAGGCCCCGGCAGGCTCCGGCGCCGTGCGGGACCGCTGGGAGTCGCTGGCGGCCCTGGTGCGCCTGGCGACGGATTTCGCCGCCGCCCGCCCGCAGGCGACGCTCTCCGACCTCGTCACCGAGCTGGACGAACGGGCCAGGGCCCAGCACGCCCCCACGGTCGAGGGCGTCACCCTCGCCTCCCTCCATGCGGCCAAGGGCCTGGAGTGGGACGCGGTCTTCCTCGTCGGCCTCACCGACGGCATGCTCCCCCTCACCTACGCCAAGACCGACGAGCAGATAGAAGAGGAACGCCGCCTGCTCTACGTCGGGATCACCCGCGCCCGCCGCATCCTCACCCTCTCCTGGGCCCTGGCCCGCTCCCCGGGCGGCCGGCCCGGCAGACAGCCGAGCCGCTTTTTGAAGGGGCTCCGCCGCGGCGGAGCGGGAGCGGCCCCACGCCCGGGCACCGCGACCGGCAGCGTGGAGGGCGGCTCCGGCCCGTACCGGGTCCCCGGCGCGCGCTCGCGGGTGCGCCGTGCTCCGGCGCGGTGCCGGGTGTGCGGACGCTCCCTCACCGACCCGGGCGAGGTGAAGCTGATGCGCTGCGAGGACTGCCCCTCGGAGCTCGACGAGGTGCTCTACGAACGCCTGCACCAGTGGCGTGCTGACCAGGCCGCGCTGCTGGGCCAGCCCGACTACTGCGTCTTCACCGACAAGACGTTGCTGGCCATCGCCGAGACCGTCCCCGGCGACGAGGCGGCCCTCGCCCGGATCTCCGGCGTCCGCGCGCGCAAGCTCCAGCAGTACGGCGCCGACGTCCTGGCCCTGTGCGCGGGCGAGGAGCTCCCGACAACGGAGGAGAAGGAGACGTAGGCAGCTGTCACGCAAGGAGGCGGCGGTGGCGGGTGGGCAAGGGGGAGGGGGAGAGGGAGAAGGCCAAGCGAAGCTGAACGGGCCGAGGAGCCCCCGCGCAGTGGGCCTGTTTCTCTGTCACAGAAGCTGTGACAGAAAGCCGCGAAAAATAGTTTGCGCCCGCCGTGCGGAGCCTCATAGCCTTCCGGACATGGAGAGGGCGGGCCTTTTCGTCTCGTCCCTTCCATGCTGTACTCAGTCCTGAACATCTACGGATCGGCCTCGCGGCCGGTCCCCGAGACGCCGAGAGGAGGCGAGACCAGTGGCCACGACGAAGACGCAGATCAAACTGACTGATCACTCGGTCGTTCGCGCCTGCCTGCTCGGCTCCCGCCTCCACGGCACCGGTGTGTCCGGTGTCGCGCTGGGCGGCAATGAGCGACCGACCCAGGCACCCGAGGCAGCAGCACAGGCACGGGCAGCAGTGTCCTTTGCCAGTGGCTTCGTGGCCGACGGTGCCGGCGAGGGACGCCAGAAGACGCAGCGCTACACGATGTGGGCCTTCCGTGGGCTCGATCCCTGGAGAGATCCAGCCTGATCGGCGAGATCAGGTCGGCACCTTCCAGGGCCGCGGAACCCACACCGGGATCCGCGGCCCTTCTGTTTGCCCCGACCGGCCACCAGCCGGACCGACCGACAACAGACACACGACAGACAGGAAGAACCGACAGTGCACACCGAGACGCACCCCAACCCGTTGCGCCCCGCGCCTTCTCTGCCGCCTGATGCCACCACGGAGGACTCCTTGAACGCCCCGCTGTTCACCCTCACCGAGCTCGACGACGCGATCGACCGTCTCGGCGTCGACGTGCCCTGCCGCGCCTACGACCCGGAGGTCTTCTTCGCCGAGTCGCCGGCCGACGTCGAGTACGCGAAGTCCCTCTGCCAGACCTGCCCGCTGCGCGAGGCCTGCCTCGCCGGCGCCAAGGACCGCCGCGAGCCCTGGGGTGTCTGGGGCGGCGAGCTGTTCGTCCAGGGCGTTGTCGTTCCGCGCAAGCGGCCGCGGGGGCGTCCGCGTAAGAACCCGGTGACGGCATGAGCTCCCACCGCCACGGCTCGGCCGCCCGCCGCACGGCGGCTGCCGGAACGATCGACAACCCGTCGGCGCTGGACCCCCGTATGCGCCACCTCACGAAGCAGGATCCGACGATGACATCCACCCGCGAGATCACCGCCCACTCCCACTCCGATGCGACGCTCGTCCGTCAGAACAGGAACCGCGACATGCAACTCATGCCAGAAAGCCTGGCGAGGGTGCACATACACGACAGGCTGAGGGAGGCGGATTCGGAGCGGCGGGCGCTCCGGCTGCGGACCGCCCGCCGCCTCCAGCGCCGGGCCGAACGGGCCACCCTCAAGGCGCGGCGTGCGCTGGCCATGGCCGTCATGCAGTGACCACGCGCCGACCCCTTCATGGGAAGAGCCGGGGCTTTCGCCCCGGCTCTTCGCCGTTTCGGGCACGCCGCACGCGAGAGGGGTGCACCTGTGCGATGAGCTTGCCTGTGCGGTGGGCGCACCCGTGCGAGGGGTGCGTCTGCGCGGTGAGTGCGTGCGCGTGACCGGCGTGGCTGTGCGGCGGCTCGGCCCTACGAGAGGCGGCCTCCGAGCAGCCGGTTCCTGGAGTGGAACCCGTCGCTGGTGTTCACGATGTGGCTCCGGACGGCTCCGCTTCTTCGGGCTCGTCGGGCTTGGTGGTCCCCGTCGCCTTCGCGGTGTCCAGCGCCTTCGCCGCGCCCGTGGAAGCCGCGGTCTCCGCGGTCTCCGCATGCTCGGCGATCTTTGGGGTCTCCGTGGTCTCCGCGTTCTCCGCGTTCTCCGCGTGCTCGGCGGTTTCGGTGGGGCGTGTGGGCAGGGGTGGCTCCTCGGTGGGGGCGAAGCCGGGGACCCAGGTCGCCATGTCGTCGCGCATCCGCACCGTGGCGCCGAGTTGGCACAGGACGCCGATGGTGCTCAGCGTCACCCGGTGGATGAGCAGATAGGAGGGGGGCAGATTGAGTTGCCGGCCCAACTGATGGGCGGGTGAGCGCGGGTCGGCTATCCGGGCCGCCTGCCCCCGCATCCACTCCCTGTCGAAGGTGAACTCGGGGGCGCTGGCGGGCTCGATGATCGGCAGCAAATAGTCCCGTACTGCTTCGGGATCCAGTTCGATCCGCTCTTTGACGAACCCTTCCTCGCGCAGCAGCTCGTAGGCGGTCTCGGCGTCGCCGTCGAGTATCAGCCGCAGCACGGTGCCGATGGTCGGCGGGAGACCTTCGGGCAGCCGGTCCACGGTGCCGAAGTCCATCACTCCGAGCCGCCACTCCTCGGGCGCGGTGCTGCCACCGGTCACCAGCCGGAAGTTGCCCGGATGCGGGTCGGCGTGCAGCAGCCCGGTACGCATGGTCCCGGAGAAGAGGAAGCGGCTCAGCAGTTGTCCGGCACGGTCGCGCTCTTCCCGGCTGCCGCCGGATATCACCTCGGAGAGCGGTGTGCCCGACAGCCACTCGGTCACCAGGACCTGCTCGCCCTGGTGGACGACGTCGGGTATGAGCACGTCCGGATCGTCCGCGAACTCCTGGGCGTAGGCGTGCTGGGCCTCCGCCTCGAGGCCGTAGTCCAGCTCCTCGGTCACCCGCTCGTGCATCTCGGTGATGAGCGGTTTGATGTCCATGCCGGGGATGAGGGGGCCCAGTAGGCGGGCGAAGCGTCCGAGTTGGGCGAGGTCGGAGGCCAGGGCCTCGCCCGCGCCCGGGTACTGCACCTTCACCGCGACGTCGCGCCCGTCGTGCCAGACGGCGCGGTGCACCTGGCCTATGGAGGCGGCTGCCGCGGGTTTGTCGTCGAACTCGGCGAACTGCTCCCGCCACTGTTCTCCCAGCCGCTCCGCCAGGATCGTGTGCACCGTGGCGGCCGGCATGGGCGGGGCGGCTTCTTGGAGGCGGGTCAGCGTGGCGCGGTAGGGGCCGGCCAGCTCGTCGGGGAGCGCGGACTCGAAGACCGAGAGCGCTTGGCCGAACTTCATCGCGCCCCCCTTCAGCTCGCCGAGCACCTTGAACAGTTGCTCGGCGGTGCGCTGTTGCAGCTCTTGGCCGACCAGGTCGGCGGAGAGGCCGCCGAGGCGCTTGCCCAGCCCCCAGGCGGAGCGGCCCGCGAAACCCAACGGCAGGGCGGCCAGTTTGGCCGTACGTGTCACCGCCTTGCGGGGAAGATCAGTCATGCGCCCCTCCAACTCCACTGACAGCTCGATCGAGACGGCACCGAGGACGATGGCTACCTCGCCATTGTCGCGTGCGGGTGGCCGTTCGCGGAGCCCGCGGGTGGGGCGCTCACGGAAGCGGCACCGCATGGACACTCGGGATGCGCGGCGAACTCTTCCGTGGCCGGCAACAGGTGGGGCAGAGCGAAACGCAGGCGATATCCCACCGCGCACGCGCCGTCGCCGTCGAGATAGCTGAGGGCGTAGGAGGCCGTGGCCCCGGCGACCATCGTGGCCAGCGCGGTGTCGCAGGCGGGGACCCCCGTGCGCCGCCTGCTCGCCGTCCGCCACTGGCCCACCAGCATCGGCCAGCTCGGCTCCCGCTCGGCCCTGGCGCGCGTCATGCAGTCCGAGCACGGCGAGGATCCTGGCAGTACCAGCGGCCCGACCACGCCGGTGGCCTCCACCACTCCGCCGTACAGATGCGGGGTCCGTGCGGACAGGAACCGCTCGGCGACCTCCGGGCTCGGGGCGTAGGCGTCCAGCCCGTCGCGGGGCGCGATCACCACCAGGTCGATGCCTCCTCGCGCCGTACTCTTCCAGGCGCGCGACTCGCGCACCGCGCCGCGTGCTGCCACATCGCGACGCGTTCCCACCTGGTCCGCCGGGAGCCCGCCCGGTGCCGTGTCCCACTCCTCGACCACTCCGCCGTCCACGACGTCGACCTGTCCCACTCCGGCCGCCGCCAGTGTGGCCGCCACGGCGGCACCCACGCGGCCCGCTCCCCGTACCTGGACCCGGGCCTCGCGGCGGGCAGCGAGACGGCGGACCGCACCGCCGGGCTCGCGGTGCACCACGGACAGGGAGGCGAGGTCGGGCCGTAACCGGTCGGTGACGCTCGCGGAGGCGGCGCGGTCGGCTGTCGCGTCGTCCAGCACCCCCGCCGAGGCGAGTCGTTCGGTCAGCTTGCCGGGGGTCTGGGGCGCGAGCCCGAGCCTGTGGGCCTCCTGCTGGAGGCGCTCCATGCTGCGGGTGCCGTCCATCAACTCCATGAAGGCGGCTGTGGCGTCGCCCATCGGTCCCAGGAGTACGGCGTGCGCGGGTGCCACGCCGTACTGCACCGTCTCCCTGTCGCGCCAGCCGCGACGCAGTGCGGGTTTGATCATCGGATGCATGCTGACCCCTCGGAGTCGGAACGAATTGGAAAAAAAGAGAGCCGGGTGGGACGAAAGTCAACGGGTTGAACGAGCTGGGGCGAGGCGGGCGGGCAGCCCCGGCCCCGTCGTCGTTCGGCGGTGTCGATCACTTTCGTTGACCGACGCCGACAGCATGCAGCCGGCCGCCGGATCGGTGCGTTGAGTTATCCACAGGCATCCGTGTTAGTCGTACAAATACGGGGCGCTGACTTCCTCCGTCGTCAGCGGGTAACGTCGAGGCGTGCCCGTCGACCCGCTGAACAGCACCAGCCGTACCAGCCCGAGCGCGGTCGAGGTGCGCCGCAGCGCGCGCCGTCGCCGTACGGTCTCCGCCTACCGGGAGGGAGACCGCACGGTCGTGCTCCTTCCGGCCCGTATGACGGCCGACGAGGAGAAACGCTGGGTCGGCGTGATGCTCGACAAACTCGCGGCGCAGGAGAGCCGGCGGATGCTGGACGACGGCGATCTGGCCCGGCGCGCGGCGCACCTGTCCGCGCAGTATCTGGACGGGCACGCCTGCCCCTCCACGGTGCGCTGGGTGACCAATCAGAACACCCGCTGGGGGTCGTGCACCCCGGCTGAGGGAAGCATCCGCCTCTCCCACCGACTCCAGGGCATGCCCGAGTACGTCATCGACTACGTACTCCTCCACGAGCTGTCACATCTGCTCGTCCCCGGGCACGGCCCGCGCTTCTGGCGGCTGTTGGAGGCGTATCCGCGCACCGAGCGGGCGCGCGGATACCTGGAGGGTGTCGCGGCGGCGGAGCGACTGCCGCATCTGCCCGTCGCCGGGGGCGAGGAAGAGGACGACACCTGACCCTCCCGCCGCAGCGGCAGGGGAGGGGCGGTGTCTGACTTCGGCTCCGGCAGCCGGCCCGTCACCCGGCTGCTCTCCGTCTCACACGTGCGGGTTCGGATGGTGCGCGGAACGGAGGGCCGCGGCCGTCTGCCGGGCGAGCCGCACCACGGACTCGTCCGCCACCTCGGCGACCTCGTCGAGGCCGACCCAGCGAAGCTCCAGTGACTCGTCGCTGATCGACTCCACAGCTCCCGCGGGGGCCAGGGCCGCGTACTGGACATCCAGGTGCCAGGCGCACGGGGTGCGGTGTCTGTCGAGTCTGACGGGGCCGCCGGGCAGCAGCGTCAGACCCGTGATTCCGGACTCCTCCGTGGCCTCCCGCAGTGCGGCGTCGGCCACCGTGGCGTCCTCGGGTTCGCAGTGGCCGCCCATCTGGAGCCACATGCGCAGCTTGCGGTGCAGTGTCAGCAGCACCCTGCCGCCGTCCGGCTCGACGACCAGGGCGCTGGCCGTCAGGTGCCCGGCGGAGCACGCCTTCCACATGCCGTCCGGGTGCGTGGCCAGGTGACGGAGGTAGTCCTCGCGCAGCTGCTCCTGCTCGCTGTCACCGTCAGGACCGCGCCACCTGGTCAGCACCTGCTCCGCGTCGGCGCGGAGAGCGTCAGGCGCCGCGCTCACCGCTTGCCCTCGTCCTCTCCACCCTCGGGGCCGCTTTCCGAGCCGCCCTCGGAGCGGCCTTCGGAACCGCCCTCGGAACCGCGCCCCGAGTCGCCCTGGGAGTCGCCCTCGTCCTTGCCGTCCGCCTCGCCACGGCCCGGGCCCTTGCCCTCTTCGGCCGTGCCGGTGCCCTCTTCGGCCGTGCCGGTGCCGTCTTCCGCCGTGCCGGTGCTCTCCGTGCCGGTCCCCGCGGCCGCGGCGCCGAGGATGCGGTCGAGCTCGGAGAAGTCCGGCTGCTCGCGGTGCACGAAGGCGTCCGGGTCGTCCAGGTCGGCCGCGGTGGGCAGCATGTCCGGGTGCTCCCACAGGGCGTCGCGCCCCTCGGAACCGCGCGCGTCGGCCAGCGAGGCCCACAGCCGGGAGGCGTCGCGCAGCCGTCGGGGCCGCAGCTCCAGGCCGATCAGCGTGGCGAACGTCTGCTCGGCGGGCCCACCGGAGGCGCGCCGCCTGCGCAGCGTCTCGCGCAGAGCCGAGGCCGACGGAAGGTGTGGTTCGGCGGCCGCGTGCACGACCGCGTCCACCCAGCCCTCCACGAGCGCCAGCGCGGTCTCCAGCCGGGCGAGCGCGGCCTTCTGCTCCGGGCTGTCCTCGGGCTGGAACATGCCCTGCTGCAGTGCCTCCTGCAGCTCCTCGGGGCGCTGCGGGTCGAGCTGGCCGACGACGTCCTCGAGCTTGGCCGTGTCCACCTTGATGCCCCGCGCGTACCCCTCCACGGCGCCGAAGAGGTGCGAGCGCAGCCACGGCACGTGGGCGAACAGCCGCTGGTGGGCCGCCTCCCGCAGCGCGAGGTAGAGCCGCACCTCCTCCTGCGGGATGCCCAGGCCCTTGCCGAGGGCCTCGATGTTGACCGGCAGCAGGGCGGCCTTGCCCGCCGGGCCCAGAGGCAGGCCGACGTCACTGGAGCCGACGACCTCGCCCGCGAGCACGCCCAGGGCCTGCCCGATCTGGGTGCCGAACATGGCGCCGCCCATGGAGCGCATCATGCCGAGCAGCGGCCCGGCCATGGCCTGCATCTCCTCGGGCAGCACGCTGCCCATGGCGGCGCCGACGCGCTCGGCGACCGGGTCGACCAGGTCCTTCCACACCGGGAGGGTGGATTCGACCCACTCGGCGCGGCTCCAGGCGACCGCCGATCCGGAGCCGGACGGCAGCGAGGTGACGCCGTCCAGCCACAGGTCGGCCAGGCGTACCGCCTCCTCGACGGCCGCGCGGTCCTGCGGACCGACGGAGGAGTCCTTCGAGCCGTCCTGCGCGCCCGCGGCGACGGTCTGGCGGGCGATGTCCTTGGCCATGTCCCAGTTCACCGGGCCGCCCTCGTAGGAGAGCATCTGGCCCAGCTTCTGGAAGGCCGCTCCCAGGTCGCTCGGGTCGAACTGGCCCTGCTGGCCACCGCCCAGCGAGCCGAACATCGCAGCGAGCGGGTTGTCGGCTCCGCCGGAGCCGGGGCCGCCGCCGAAACCGAACGGGTTGGGCGTGCCGCCGCCCGGCTGCTGGCCGCCCTCCGGCTTCTTCTTGCCGTCGTCCCCGTCCTCGGGCTCCTCGGGAGGTACGCCGAATCCGAATGGGGTGTCACTCACGGGTTTCCTCGGCTCTGTCTCGTCTGTCTCGTCGGACGGTGTTGTGGTTCCGGGACGGTCTGCGTGTCGCGCAAGTCCTGGGTGCGATCTGCGAGCTCTGCCCCCAGCCTAGACACCAGTCAGGCAGGATGGAGCCTGCGCACCTCGTACCAGAAACAACCACTGGAGACGCCCGGTGAGTTCCTCCGAGTCCCACGTTCGCGCAGCGCGAACCCCGACCGTCGCCGTCACCGGCGCTGCCGCGGGGGTCGGCGCGCTGCTCACCGAGCGGCTCGCGGCCTCCGAGGAGATCAAGCAGGTTATCGCCCTGGACGAGCGCCGGGGCGAGGTGAGCGAGGCCCAGTGGCACACGCTGGACGTGCGCGATCCGGCGATCGCCGACCGGCTGCGCGGGGACGGAGACCCGGTGGACGTCGTCGTCCACCTCGCGCTCGATCTCGACTTGGAGACGGACCCGGCCGCCCGTACCGCCTACAACGTGCGCGGCACCCAGACGGTGCTGACCGCGGCCGCGGCGGCGGGCGTCCGTCGCGTCGTCCTGTGCACCTCGGCGATGGTCTACGGAGCGCTCCAGGACAACGACGTACCGCTGTCGGAAGAGGCGGAGCTGAGGGCGACAGCCGACGCCACCGGCGTGGGTGACCTGCTGGAGATCGAACGGCTGGCCAAGAGAGCTCCCCGTGCCCACCCGGGGCTGAACGTCACCGTGGTGCGCCCTGCGGTCCTGGTGGGCGCGGGTACGGACACCACGCTGACCCGGCATTTCGAGTCGCCGCGGCTGCTGGTGGTCGCCGGATCGCGGCCCTGCTGGCAGTTCTGCCACGTCGACGACCTGGTCACCGCGCTCGAGTACGCGGCGCTGGAGAGGGTCGAGGGTGAGGTCGCGGTCGGCTGTGACGGCTGGCTGGAGCAGGAGGAGATCGAGCAGCTGACGGGCATGCGCCGCATGGAGCTGCCTTCCAGCGTCGCCCTGGGGGCCGCGTCCCGGCTGCACCGGCTCGGCCTGACCCCCTCCCCGGCGGCAGACCTCGCCTACACCATGTATCCCTGGGTCGTCAGCGGCAGCAGGCTCCACGACGCGGGCTGGCGGCCCCGGTGGACGAACGAGGACGTGCTCGCCGAGCTCCTGGAGGAGGTGGCGGGCAGGCACACGGTGGCGGGACGGCGCCTCGGCCGCACGGAGGCGGCGACGGCGGCCGGCGCGGCCGGCGCCACGGTGGCCCTGATCGGCACGGCGGCCCTGGTCCGGAGGGCGCGCAAGCGCCGTGGGCTGTGAGCGGAGCGGCGGTACGTCCACCTCGCCGCCAGGTGTGCTTCCGTGCGTCTCACGGGCGGGCGCCGTGGCCTGCGCGCTTCCGTACGTACCACCGGCGGGTGCCGCGGGCTGTGCTCGTTGTGTGCCCGTCGGCCCGTCGGCCCGTCGGCCCGTCGGGACGTCCCTCGCGTCGGCGCGGCGCTCCGTGCGCGACGGCGGCCGCCGAACGGAGCACCGCGCGCGGCAGGTCGGGTGTTCCGGATCGACGGCGGGTAGGGCAGCATGACCGGCATGGCACAGACGTACGACGCGGCCGGCAGCGGCGACCGGGGGAAGTACCCAGACCACCCCGGCGAGCAGGGCGCTGAGGACCCCATCCGGCTGCTGGGGGTCCGCGAGACACCACTGTCCGTGGACGAGGTCTTCGCCGCGGTCGGCGACCACGCGGCGGGCGGGACGGCGCTCTTCGTCGGCACCGTCCGCGACCACGACGGCGGGAGCGACGTCGCCCGTCTGGGCTACTCCTCGCACCCCAGCGCCGAGGCCGAGCTGCGCCGTGTCGCCGAGAAGGTCGTGGCCGACCACCCGGTGCGCGCCCTGGCAGCCGTGCACCGGGTCGGCGACCTGGTGGTGGGGGACCTGGCCGTGGTAGTGGCGGTCTCCTGTCCGCACCGCGCCGAGGCGTTCGACGCCTGCCGGAAGCTCATCGACGATCTCAAGCACGAGGTGCCGATCTGGAAGCACCAGACGTTCTCCGACGGCACGGAGGAGTGGGTCGGCGCCTGACCCCCTGCGGCACCTCTCCCCCCGTCGGGTGCCTTGCCGGGTCCGTTCGGTGGACCCGGGCGCTCCGATGGCCCGCAGGCGGCTCCGGTTGCGTAACCGGTCCCGGGGCCGGACCGTTGAGGAACCGACGGTTAATCTGCTCATCGGCCGGTCTGCCGGTCGCCGGGTCGCGTGCCCGGAAGGCGCGTAACGAGGGGTCGGGAGGTTTCGATGGCGGCTCTCGCCTGGTTGCTGATTCCGGTCGTCGCCGCTGTCGCCGCCAGCCTGTGGGGAAGCTGGGCCGGACGGCGCCGCGCCAAGACACCCGACGCCGTGGGAGTCGCCGGGTACGAGCGCTTCCGCGCCGCCATGGAGCGGTCCGGAACGGACGGTGCCCCCTGCTGGCGGCCTGAGAGCCGGGACGGGCAGGTCTGTGGAGCCGAGGACGCGCACCACGGGCGCGGCGGCGCTGGATCACAGGCCGGGGAGCGGGCCTCGCGGGGCCCGGCGGCGGCCGAGTTGGCCTCCGCGGGGGCGGTCGGCCACGCGTCCCCGGACGGACCGGCCCGGGGCGCCGGGTGACAGACCCGTCCCGTACTGTCGTGCCATGCCTCGCCGCACCGCGACCCTGCTCGCCTCCACGCTGCTGCTCATAGCGATGCTCTGCGCCGGAGTGCTCATCCAGGTGCCGTACGCGGAGATGTCCCCCGGCCCGACGGTGAACACGCTGGGTGAGCACGACGGCGATCCCGTGCTCAACATCAAGGACAAGCCCGGTGACAAGGGCGAGCCGAAGCAGTACGACACCTCCGGCCATCTGAACATGACGACCGTCCGTGTCACCGGCTCCGAGTACCGCATGACGCTGCTGGGCGCCCTCTCAGGGTGGCTGAGCGACGACAGCCTGGTCGTACCGCACAAGACGCTCTATCCGGAGGACAAGTCGGCCGAGGAGGTCGATCAGCAGAACGCCGAGGAGTTCACCGCGTCCCAGGAGAGCGCCAAGGTCGCGGCCCTCAAGGAGCTCGACATCCCGGTCAGCTCCTATGTCGCCGTCGGCTCCGTCGAGAAGGGCGCCCCCGCCCACAAGCGGCTGCACGCGGGGGACGTCATCACGGCGGTCGACGGCAAGCCGGTCTCCGAGCCGGAGCAGGTCGGGATCGTGGTGCGCGGGCACGAGCCCCGGGAGAACGTCTCCTTCACCGTGATTCCGGCTGCCAAGGTGAAGGCCGCCCAGAAGAAGGGCAAGAAGCCGTCGTCGAAGGACGCGGAGAAGGTCACGGTGCGTACCGGCAAGACGAAGGGCGCAAGCAGCGCCCGGGTCGGTATCACCACCATGCTGTCGCACAGCTTCCCGTTCGAGATCGACATCAAGCTCGCCGACATCGGCGGCCCCAGCGCGGGGCTGATGTTCGGCCTGGGCATCGTCGACAAGCTCACGCCCACCGACCTCACCGGGGGGAAGTTCGTGGCCGGCACCGGCACGATCGACGACTCCGGGAAGGTCGGCGAGATCGGCGGGATCCAGATGAAGACGCTGGCCGCCCGCAAGAAGGGCGCCCGGTTCTTCCTCACCCCAGCGGGCAACTGCGCCACCGCCGCCAAGGCCAGGCCGGACGGGCTGACCCTGGTGAAGACGTCGACCATGGACGACGCCCTCAGCTCTCTGCAGAAGATCCGCAAGGGTGAGACGGACGAGCTCACCCAGTGCGCGGCGCACTAGGTCAGCTTCGCCCGGTCACGGCCGACTGAGCACCGGGGAGCTTGTTCCCCCAGGGGTGCTCCTCCCTCGGGACAGGTCTCTCGGGACAGGTCTCTCGGGACAGGTCTCTCGGGCCGGGTCACCACGGGCAGCCCCCTGGGGACAGGTCCCTCGGCGCGGTCACTCCTCGAACGTCGCCGCCAGCGCTTCCGCGAGCCCGGGCACCAGGCCGGAGCCGGTGAGCACCTCCGTGGTGGCGTCCTTCTCGCGCAGCCGCAGCGCCGATTCCCGCTCGCCGTCGCGCAGCACGGCCACCGTCATCCGCACCTCCTGACGCTCGGGGTGCTCGGCGACCCAGCGGGTGAGCGCCTCGTCGTCCAGGTCCTCGGGGACGGCGGACTCCGCGGACGGCGGCAGCATCAGCCGCTCGACCGTGAGCGCGCACCCGGCGACGGCGTCGGGCCAGGCGATGGTGGCCAGGAACTCGTCCAGCGGCACGTCAGCGGGGATCTCGTCCTGTTCGATGGGGGTCAGCGCGTCGGCCGGCGCGTCCTTGTCCTGTTCGTCCATGCCGAGCTGCTGGGCCAGCCCGGGTTCCTCGGTGCGCAGGCGTTCCGTGTCGACCAGGGCGAAGAGCCGTGCGGGCTGGTCCCAGCCGAGCCCTGCCGCGTACTCGTCGAGCTCCAGCACCGCGCGGGTCAGGGGGCGGGAGGCGAGGGGCGTGCCCTCGTGGGGGAGGTTGTTCATCCCCATATCGTGCCGCCTCCGGGAAGGAAAGGTTGACTTGGACCCCGGAGACGGGAACTGGGTAAAGCCTCGGTAAGTTGCTTAGGTGGGCCGTACGATGCGGGCCCAGCTTCTGAAGCTTCACACACTGCCGAACTTCGAGGTGCGCACCTTGGCTTTCCAGATGCCGGACCGGGGCTCCGGTGGGGGTCCCTCCGGGCCACGGATCAGAGTGGGCCGGCCATCACGGCGTGCCCGGACGCTGTTGATGACAGCGGGCGTGCTGGTCGTTCTGGCGATGCTTTTCGTCATGTTCTCCGGGTTCTGGACGGACTGGCTGTGGTATCGCTCGGTCGACTACAGCTCGGTCTTCACCAAGACCCTGTGGACGAAGATCGGCATGTTCGCCGTCTTCGGTCTGCTGATGGCGCTCGCTGTGGGATTCAACATCTGGTTGGCCCACCGGCTGCGCCCACCGCTCAGCGCGATGTCGATGGAGCAGCAGAGCCTCGACCGCTACCGCATGGGCCTGGCGCCCTACAAGAAGTGGGTGCTGCTGGGCATCACGGCCCTCGTCGGGCTGATCTCCGGCGCCTCGGCGGCGGGCCAGTGGCGTACGTGGCTGATGTGGGTGAACGGCGTCGCCTTCGGGACGAAGGATCCGCAGTTCCACAAGGACGTCTCGTTCTACGCGTTCGATCTGCCGTTCTACCGCTTCCTGCTCAGCTTCGGTTTCGCCGCGGCGATCCTCTCGCTGATCGCGGCCGCGCTGGTGCACTACCTCTACGGCGGGCTGCGGGTGACCACTCCCGGGGCCCGGGCGACGGCGCAGGCCACCGGGCACCTGTCGGTGCTGCTGGGTGTCTTCGTCGCGCTGAAGGCGGTGGCCTACTGGCTGGACAGGTACGGGCTGGCCGTCAAGTCGGGCGACTTCAAGGCGACGGACAACTGGACGGGCCTCAAGTACGTCGACGCGAACGCCTACCTGCCCGCGAAGACGATCCTGTTCATCATCGCGATCATCTGCGCGCTGCTGTTCTTCGCCACCATCTGGCGCCGCACCTGGCAGCTGCCGGTGATCGGTTTCGGGCTGATGGTGCTCTCGGCCATCCTGATCGGCGGCCTCTACCCGGCGCTGGTGCAGAAGTTCCAGGTCTCGCCGAACGAGCAGGCCAAGGAAGCGCCGTACATCAAGAAGAACATCGAGGCGACGCGCGACGCGTACGACATCGACGACGCCGAGGTGCGCCAGTACGACGGCAAGAGCAAGGCGGACGACGACAAGCTGCGGGACGCGGCGGACAGCACCGCGAGCATCCGCCTGCTGGACCCGAACGTGGTCTCGCCGACGTTCCAGCAGAAGCAGCAGGTGCGCGGGTACTACCAGTTCCCGCAGACCCTGGATGTGGACCGCTACGAGAAGGACGGCAAGGAGCAGGACACCGTCGTCGGCGTCCGGGAGATCAACACCAAGGGGATCCCGGAGAAGAACTGGATCAACGAGCACTTCAAGTACACCCACGGCTACGGCATGGTCGCGGCCAAGGGCACCTCGGTGGACAAGGACGGCGCGCCGGACTTCACGGAGAAGGACCTGCCGCCCAAGGGCGACAAGGGCAAGTACGAGGGCCGGATCTACTACGGCGAGAAGACGAGCCAGTACGCGATCGTCGGTGGTCCGCAGAAGGAGCTGGACTACGCCGACAACAAGGGCGAGAAGACCTACACCTACAAGGGTGACAGCGGGGTCGACCTGTCGAACCCGGTCAACCGCGCCGCCTACGCGGTGAACTTCAACGAGCCGCAGATCCTCTACTCGGGCGCGATCGGTGAGGGCTCACGGGTTCTGTACAACCGCACGCCCAAGGAGCGCGTCGAGGCGGTCGCCCCCTGGCTGACCATCGACGGCGATCCCTATCCCTCGGTGGTCGACGGCCGTATCCAGTGGATCGTCGACGCCTACACGACCTCCAACGGCTACCCCTACTCGTCGCGTACGACGCTGGGGGACACGACGGAGGACTCGCTCACCGACGGGCAGCGTTCGGTGGTCGCCCAGCAGAACCGGGTGAACTACATCCGCAACTCCGTCAAGGCGACCGTGGACGCCTACTCCGGCAAGGTGAAGCTGTACGAGTGGGACAAGAAGGACCCGGTCCTCAAGACGTGGATGAAGGCCTTCCCCGGCACGGTCGAGTCCAAGGCGTCCATCAGCGACGACCTGATGGATCACCTGCGCTATCCGCAGGACCTGTTCAAGGTGCAGCGTGAACTGCTGCAGACCTACCACGTGACGTCGCCGTCGCAGTTCTACAGCGGCTCGGAGCGCTGGCAGGTGCCGGACGACCCCACGCACAAGGGCAACGCGGTTCCGCCGTACTACCTGAGCTTGAAGATGCCGGGTCAAAAGGACCAGCAGTTCCAGCTGACGACGACGTTCAACCCGAACAAGCGGGAGACGCTCGGCGCGTTCATGGCGGTGGACGCCGACGCGCGCAGCGATGAGTACGGCAAGATCAGACTGCTGAGACTTCCGCCGAACACGACGGTCGCAGGGCCTTCGCAGGTGCAGAGCAAGTTCAACTCCGAACCTGAGATCGCCGAGATCATCAACCGCATCAGACGAGGCGACTCCGAGGTCGAGTACGGCAATCTGATGACCGTGCCCCTGGAGGGCGGACTGCTGTACGTGGAGCCCGTCTACGTCCGCGGTGCCGGCGTCAACTACCCCCGTATGCAGAAGGTTCTGGTCACCTACGGGGAGCGGGTCGCCTTCGAGGACAGTCTCGACCAGGCGCTGAACAAGGTCTTCAACACGCCTGACAGAGACGAGGGCGGGGAGCGGACCGGCCCCGGTGACCAGGAGAAGGAGAAGGAGAAGGGCGAGAATCCGCCGAACGCCTCCGTGGACGAGGCGCTCGAGGACGCTCAGAGCGCGTACGACGCCGGTCAGAAGGCCCTGGAGAAGGGCGACTGGGAGGAGTACGGCAAGCAGCAGAAGGCGCTGGAGGAGGCGTTGAAGGACGCCTCCGAGGCCGAGCAGTCCGGCGGCGGCAAGAACGGCTCCGGCTCGGGTTCGGGCGGGGACTCGGGTTCGGGCTCCGGCGGCGGATAGCCGGGTGAGACCACCCCGCGCCATGGTGTAGAGTTATGAACACAACGGCGCGGGGTGGAGCAGCTCGGTAGCTCGCTGGGCTCATAACCCAGAGGTCGCAGGTTCAAATCCTGTCCCCGCTACTTGGAAGAAAAGGCCCGGAGTCAACAGACTCCGGGCCTTTTCGCTTGTGCGGGGGATGGTGGGTGCGCTGTAGTTTGAGGTATCTCTTCGTCGGGAAGTCGACAAACCGCCGAAGTGACCTCACTGGCTGCGGTATACGAGGTGTACGCGGGTTGCGGGTGGTGCGACGATGGAGCTTATGGGGGAGAAGGCAAGGCCGACGGACCCGGCACGTCCCGGTCCGGGCCCGAGCGTGGAGGAGTACACCGAAAAGACCGCAGCCGCAGTGGCGAACGCAGCCGGACACTCCGCGGGGGACACGACCGCCGCGGACAGTGTGCTGGGGGCCCAGCTGCTGCGCCGGGGGGATCTGGACGGCGCCGAGCCGCATCTGCGCGCCGCCACGGCCGCGGGTGACCGCGCGGCCGCCAACAACCTCGGAGTGCTGCTGCACCAGAGGGGGTATACGGAAGAGGCCGCCGAGTGGTGGCGTACGGCCGCCGTCGCCGGATCGGCCGCGGCGGCACACGCGCTCGGCCGCCACCGGCGGGAGCGCGGTGACGAGCCCGCGGCCCATTACTGGCTTCGGCAGTCCGCCGAATCCGGCCACGCGCTCGGCGCCTACGCGCTGGCGGACCTGCTGGAGCACCGCGGCGAGGACGGTGCGGAGGAGTGGTTCCGCGCCGCCGCCGAGCGCGGTCACCGGGAGGCGGCCTACCGCGTCGCGCGGCTGGCCTCAGCCAGGGCCGAACAGCTGGCGGCCGACGAGGAGTCCGACGCGACGACCGTACGCGAGGCCGAGGAGGAGGCCGAGGGCTGGTACCGCCAGGCGGCGGCCCGCGGCCACCGCAGGGCGGCGCTGCGGCTGGGTGCGGCCCTGGAGCGGCGTGGCGAGCTCAAGGAGGCCGGTCGCTGGTACCTGACCTCCGCCAAGGACGGCGAGGCACGGGCCGCCTGCGCTCTCGGCTTCCTGCTGCGGGACGCGGGTGACGAGGAGAGCGCCGCCGTGTGGTGGCGCCGTGCGGCCGAGGACGGCGACGGAAACGCCGCCAACGCCCTGGGCGCGCTGCACGCCGACCGCGGCGAGCGGCAGGCCGCCGAGCGCTGGTACCGCGTCGCGCTGGAAGCCGGCAGCGACAACGGGGCGTTCAACCTCGGGCTCCTGTGCGCCGCGCAGGGCCGTACGGCGCAGGCTGAACAGTGGTACCGCCGGGCCGCCTACGCCGGGCACCGCGAGGCCGCCAACGCGCTCGCCGTCCTGCTGTTGCAGCGTGGGGACGCGCAGGGGGCCGAGCCGTGGTTCTCCAAGGCGGCCGAGGCCGGAAGCGTCGACGCCGCCTTCAACCTCGGCATCCTGCACGCCGGCCGCGGCAACGAGCGTGCCGCGCGCGCGTGGTACGAGCGGGCGGCCGCCTCCGGGCACGCGGAGGCCGCGCTCCAGGTCGCCCTCGCCCTGCTGCGCGAAGGCGAGCTGCACACCGCCGAGAGGCACCTGCGGTGCGCCGCGGGCGGCGGCAGCGTCGAGGGCGCCTTCCGGCTCGGCGCGCTGCTGGAACGGGTCACCCGGCCCGACACCGGCGAGCTCGGTTCCGCGCACGCTCTCGGGCGCGTCGAGGGCGCCAGACCCGAGTACGAGGAGTGGTACCAGCGCGCCGCCGAGCACGGCCACCGCCGGGCACAGGTACGGCTGGGCATGTGCGCGGCCGCGCGGGGCGAGGTCGTCGACGCCGCACGCTGGTACCGCGCCGCGGCCGAGGCGGGCAGCCCCAACGGCGCCTTCAACCTGGGCCTGCTGCTGGCCCGCGAGGGCAGCGAAGCGGAAGCCGTGCTGTGGTGGACCCGCGCGGCCGAGGCCGGGCACGGCAGGGCAGCGCTGCGGCTGGCGCTGCTCAGCGCACGCCAGGGCGAGCTGGCCGAGGGCCAGTTCTGGTGCGCGCGCGCCGTCGAGCTGGGCCCGGCCGAGGTGGCCGAGCGGGCCGCACGCCTGCGGGATGCGCTGCGCGCGGAGCTCACGGCGTAGGAGCGGGCCTCCCTCGCCGGGGGGTGCCGGAGGGCGTCGGGGAGGCCAGGGCGGCCGACCGACGCCCTCCGGCACCCCGCCGCTCCCGCCGTGATCGCTCCCGCCGTGATCGCTTCCGCTGTGATCGCTGCCGCCATGAGTGCTGCCGCCGTGAGTGCTGCCGCCGTGAGTGCTCCCTCACGAGCGCCGCGCCCTGAGCACCCCACCGCAGGACCGGAACCGGAGTGCGCGGGGGGCTTCACCGTGGGCGCTCGGAGCGCGGTTCGGAGGGGGGCTCGCAAGGTCTGCCACAGCGGGCTCACGCGGCTCGCGGGTCTCGGTTTGCACTGGTCGTCGGCGTGGGTTAAAGTTGTACACACAACGGCGCGGGGTGGAGCAGCTCGGTAGCTCGCTGGGCTCATAACCCAGAGGTCGCAGGTTCAAATCCTGTCCCCGCTACTGGAAGACGAAGGCCCGGATCCTCGGATCCGGGCCTTCGTCATGTTCGCGCACTCTCCGGGTCGGGCTGTCCGCTGGCCGGCTGCCGGGTCACCGGGCCCCGGCGCGTGGGCGTCACGGCTCGTGTCCGACCGCTTCCGCGTAGAGCCCGCGGTCCACCAGACGCGCTTCGGGGACGGGTTTGCCCTCGGTGACCCCGGCGTCGCGGTAGGCCTTCTGGAGCCTGTCGGTGGTGCCCTTGCGGATCTCCCAGTCCATCCGGAGCGCGGGTACGGCCGTGATCACCTTCGGATCCTGTTTGAGGATCTTGGCGAGTTCGGCCACGAAGGCGGGGTCCTTCTTGTAGTCGTCGGCGAAGTAGGTGTTGACCGTGCGGATGTAGGCGCGCAGCAGGGCGACCCCCGCGTCGACGTCGGCACTCAGCAGGCCGGGTCCGAACAGGGCGCCGCCCAGGGGTTCGCCGGGTGGCTGGCCGCCGAGGAAGGCGTACTTCTCGTCCTCCTCCACGCGGCGCCACACCGGGTCGAGCAACCAGGCCGCGTCCACTCCGCCGCTGGTGAAGGCCGTCAGGACGTCGGAGGAGCCGAGCTGCTGGAAGGACATGGACGCCATGTCGGCGCCGTGTGCGGAAAGGAGGGTGTCCATCGGGTAGGAGATCACCGACCCCTTGCCGATCAGGGTTCCGATCTTCCGGTTTGCGAGAGAGACGGAGGACGGCTTCTCGCCCTCGCGCAGGCGGACCCACAGGCCGCTCTTGGACTTCGGGTCGGGGGAGAAGTTGCCGGCGACCCAGCGGATGTCGAAGCCGGAGTTGATGCCGTTGACGACGGCGGCTTCGGGGGCGGCCCACAGCGCGTCGATCTCGCCCTTGGCCAGCAGCGGGAGGGCTTCTGGGGTGGGCAGCACCCTCAGTTCGACATCGAGCCCTTCCTTGGCGAACTCGCCCTTGGCTATGGCGATCTGGAGGGGTGCGACGTACTCGGCGGTCAGTGTGCTGGTCGCGATGGTGAGCTTGCGGGTCTTCTTGAGCTTGCGGGGCGCGGGGGCTCCGGCTTCGCAGCGTGCGGGGGAGCGGTTCTCACCCGTCTGGGCGGGGTCGGTCCAGGAGTGTTCGCCGCAGCCGGGGACGGGTTCGATGTCGCGGTCGGCGGTCTTCAGGCCGCTGTCCCGCTGTGCTGAGCAGCCGGTCAGGGCGAGGGCGCAGCTGAGGACGAGGGTGAGGGCGGGGGCGAGGGGATGGCGCACGGCGGCCCTTTCGAAAGAGGTCGGGCGGGGGACCTGTGCGGGTGTCAGGACTGGCCGCGGCCCCGGTCGCGCGGCGCCCACGGGGTGAGGAGGCGTCCGGCGAGCCGGACGAGTTCGGAGAAGAGCACGCCCAGGACGGCGACGCAGACGACGCCGACGAACATCACGTCGTTCTGGAACAGGGCCCGGGAGTCGAAGATCAGGTGTCCGAGGCCGTCGGAGGCGGCGATGGACTCCGAGGCGACGATCACCAGCACGGCGACACCCGCGGCGATCCGGGCGCCGACCAGGACGGAGGGCAGGGACGCCGGCAGCAGCACGTGCCGGAACATCTGCCAGTGTCTGGCGCCGAAGACGCGCCCGGCGTCCCGGTGCCCCTCCGGGACGGCCAGCACGGCGGCCATGGTCGAGATCCAGACGAAGAAGAAGACCGTCGCGGCCACCAGCGCCACCTGCGGCCCCTCACCCAGTCCGAACATGTTGAGGAAGATGGGCAGCAGCGCCAGCTTCGGTACCACGTACAGGGCGTCCATCATGGGTTCCAGCGCGGCCCGCACCAGCGGCAGCGCTCCCATCAGCAGCCCGAGCAGGTAGCCGGCCACCGTGCCGAGCAGGTATCCGGCGAGGACCCGTTTGAGGGTGGCCCACACGTCGGGCCACAGGTCGCCCTCCGCGGCGCGCTCCCATCCGTCGGCGACGATGGCGCTCGGTGCGGGGTAGACGCGCGCGTCGATCCACTGCTGCGTGGCGGCGAGCTGCCACAGCAGGACGAGGACGAGGGGTGCGGCGACGGCCAGCGACAGTTCCAGTGCGCGCCGCCGCCTGTGGGTGCTCTCCGGGGCTCTCTCGTGCGGCCCCGGGCGCCGTACGAGGCGCCCCTCGCTGCTGTGCGGCGTCCGCAGGGTGCTCATGCGGCGGCCCCCTCGCCGCTCGCCGTGGCCGGTCCCGCGCCGGGTGCCCGGCGGCCGACCTCGCCGCGCAGCAGTCCCCACAGTTCGTCCTTGAGGGCGGTGAAGCGCGGGTCGGAGCGGACGTCGCCGGTGCGGGGCCGGGCGAAGGGCGTGCGGCGTTCGGCGATGACGCGGCCGGGGCGCGCGGACATCACCAGGACCCGGTCGCCGAGGACGAGGGCCTCTTCGAGGCTGTGGGTGATGAAGAGGGTGGTGGCGCTGGTGGCCTGCGTGAGGGCGAGGAGTTCGTCCTGGAGGATGGTGCGCAGCTGCGCGTCGAGTGCGGCGAAGGGCTCGTCCATGAGCAGGATCTCCGGTTCGACGGCGAGCGCGCGGGCGATGGCCACCCGTTGCCGCATGCCGCCGGAGAGGGCGGCGGGGTAGGAGTCGGCGAAGTCGGCCAGCCCCAGCCTGGCGAGCCACGCGGCGGCACGGGCGTCGGCCTCCTTGCGGGGTGCGCGCTGGACGTCGAGGCCGAAGCGGACGTTGGCCAGCACGGTCTTCCAGTCGTAGATGCCGTAGTCCTGGAAGATCATGGCGGCGGGGTGGGTGGCGTCGGTGCGCAGTTCGAGTGCGCCGGAGGTGGGGCGCAGCAGTCCTGCGGCGATGCGCAGCAGAGTGGACTTGCCGCAGCCGGAGGGGCCCACGACGCAGACGAACTCGCCCGGGTCGACGTCCAGATCGAGCGGACCGAGTGCGGCGATTGCGCGGGGGCCGCGGCCGAAGCTGCGGGTGACGGCACTGGCGCGGATTTTCGGCATGGTCACTCCCCGTTCCGGGTGGGGAAGAGTGCGTCAGTCCGCGACGATATGACGGCCCGTCAGATACCGGCAAGGGTCATGCGGCAACGCGCTGCGGCGACACGAGCGGGCCCGCACCCTCGGGGTGCGGGCCCGCTCGGCCGGGAAACGGGCGCTGTCGGCGCCTTCGGATGAAGGTCAGGCGTCCGCGCAGTGGGGGCAGACGCCGCGGTAGGTGACCGTGGCCTCCGCGACGGCGAAGCCGTACCGCTCCCGCTCGGGCAGGGCGGTCAGCGGGTCACCCGTCGGGTGGACGTCGCGGATGGTGCCGCAGCGGGAACAGACCAGGTGCTGGTGGCTGTGGCGCGCGTTGGGGTCGTAGCGTTTCGCGCGTCCGTCGGTGCTCACCTCGAGCACTTCACCGAGGGCGACGAGTTCGCTGAGCGTGTTGTAGACCGTCGCGCGGGCGATCTCCGGCAGGCGGTCCGTCGCGCGGGCGTGGACCTCGTCGGCCGTGTAGTGGACATGGTCGCCGTCGAGCACCTCGGCGACGACGCGCCGCTGCGCGGTGAGGCGCCAGCCGCGGTCGCGGAGCCGTTCCAGCAGGTCACTCATGTGTCCAGCCTAGCAGCGCCATGTCCATGGGCAGAACCCGTACGGGTTTCGTTTTCTTCTTGACTTAGACAATGTCCAATGTAGGGTGACGAGTGGTTGGCCCACAGGACAGATGTGAAGCACAGGAGGCGCACGTGACCGTGCAGGACGAGACGTCCGGACCGATGACGACGGAAGCCGGTGCTCCGGTCGCGGACAACCAGAACAGCCAGACCGCCGGCGTCGGCGGCCCGGTGCTCGTTCAGGACCAGCACCTGCTCGAGAAGCTCGCACACTTCAACCGCGAGCGGATCCCCGAGCGGATCGTGCACGCCCGGGGCGCGGGTGCGTACGGCAAGTTCACCGTCACCGCCGACGTGACGCAGTACACGCGGGCGAAGTTCCTCTCCGAGGTCGGCAAGGAGACCGAGGTCTTCGCGCGGTTCTCGACGGTGGCCGGCAACCTCGGCGCGGCGGACGCGGTGCGTGACCCGCGCGGCTTCGCGCTGAAGTTCTACACCGAAGAGGGCAACTACGACCTGGTCGGTAACAACACCCCGGTGTTCTTCGTCAAGGACGCCATCAAGTTCCCCGACTTCATCCACACCCAGAAGCGCGACCCCTACACCGGCTCGCAGGAGCCGGACAACGTCTGGGACTTCTGGAGCCTCTCGCCCGAGTCGACGCACCAGGTGACCTGGCTGCACGGCGACCGCGGTATCCCCGCCTCCTACCGTCACATGGACGGTTTCAGCTCCCACACCTTCCAGTGGAGCAACGAGGCGGGCGAGGTCTTCTGGGTCAAGTACCACTTCAAGACCGACCAGGGCATCAAGAACCTGACGGCCGCCGAGGCGGACGTGCTGGCCGGCAAGGACCCCGACAGCCACCAGCGCGACCTGCGCGAGTCCATCGAGCGCGGCGAGTACCCGAGCTGGACCGTCGGCGTGCAGATCATGCCCGCGGCGGAGGCGGCGAACTACCGCTTCAACCCGTTCGACCTCACCAAGGTGTGGCCGCACGCGGACTACCCGGTCCACTGGTTCGGCAAGATGGAGCTCAACCGCAACCCGCGCAACATCTTCGCCGAGACCGAGCAGTCGATCTTCTCCCCGCACCACTTCGTGCCGGGCATCGGCCCCTCGCCGGACAAGATGCTCCAGGGCCGCCTGTTCGCCTACGGTGACGCGCACCGCTACCGGGTCGGCATCAACGCCGACCTGCTGCCGGTGAACGAGCCGAAGGCGGCGCAGGCCCGCTCCTACGGCCGCGATGGCTTCATGTACGACGGCCGCCACGGCGGTACGAAGAACTACGAGCCGAACAGCTTCGGCGGCCCGGCCGAGACCGGCCGTGCCATGTGGGAGCCGCAGAGCGTCAGCGGGACGACCGAGGACCACGAGGCGCCCTCGCACGCCGAGGACGACGACTTCGTCCAGGCCGGGAACCTCTACCGCCTCATGTCGGAAGACGAGAAGCAGCGGCTGGTCGACAACCTCGCGGGCGGCATCGCCGCCGTCTCCCGCGACGAGATCGCCCAGCGCGCGATCGAGAACTTCCGCAAGGCGGACCCCGACTACGGCAAGCGGCTCGAGGCCGCGGTCCAGGCCCTGCGCGGCTGATCGATCGCTCGCCGTACGAGCCCGGAGGGATCGGACGCCATGGGGCTCCGGTCCCTCCGGTGCGTTTCCCGCGCCGTCCCCGCAGGTGCTCGCGGGGGCGGCGCGGGACCGCGTTCGGTGCCGTCTCCTTCCCCCGCGGGAAGGAGGCGGCACCCTCTCGGGATCAGGTGGCCCTCGCTCACGGAATCAGACGGCCACCTCTCCGGCGGGAGGGGCGCCCGCGGACCGGGTGTCCGCGGGCGGCGCGTCGGCGTCGGCCCAGCTGCGCACGATGTCGCGGACCGAGACGATCCCCACGGGTTCGCGCCCGTCCAGCACGATCAGGTGGCGGAAGCCGCCTTGGACCATCGCCTCCGCTGCCGCCGCCAGTGTCCAGTCGGGTCCGGCGAAGACGACGTCGGCGGTCGTATGGGCGTGGGCCGTCTCCCGGTCGGGGTCCTGGCCGGCGCCGAGGGAGTCGAGGATGTCGCGTTCGGTGAGGATGCCGAGGCCGCTGGTGTCGGGGTCGAGGACGACGGCGGCGCCCACCCGTCTGGCCGACATCAGCTGCGCTGCCTGGCGCAGGGTGTGGGTGGGGCCGATGGTGAGGACGACGGTGCTCATGGCGTGCTGGACGTGACCTGGCATGCGGGGCTACCTCCTTGGCGGAACGGCTTCTGCGGGGCCCCGGGCGCGGAGCGCGGGACCTCGAGAAGGGGTTCACAAGGTCACAAGCGAGCTCACGCTCATGCTGACATGTGTCACAGGCCACAACAAGGAAGTGTGTACGAGCCACCCGGTCAGGGCGGCCCCGTCCTCACGCCGTCAGATAGCTCAGCAGCGTCTCGTGCAGCAGGCCGTTGGAGGCCGCCGCGCTGCCGCTCTGCGGGCCCGGATTGCCGTCCAGACCGGTGAAGCTGCCGCCCGCCTCCTCGACGATGACCGCGCTGGCCGCCATGTCCCACAGCGACAGCTCCGGCTCGGCACACATGTCCACCGAGCCCTCGGCGACCATCATGTACGGCCAGAAGTCGCCGTAGCCCCGGGTGCGCCAGCAGTCGCGCGTCAGATCCATGAAGCCGCCCAGCATGCCGCGCTCCTCCCAGCCGTGCAGCGAGGAGTAGGCGAACGACGCGTCCCGCACCTCGGCGACCTTGGAGACCTGAAGGCGGGTCGCCTTGGAGAGGCTGCGCCCGGTGTACGCGCCCGCGCCGAGCGCCGCCCACCAGCGCCGGTTGAGCGCGGGGGCCGAGACGACGCCGACCACGGGGCGGTCGCCGCCCTCGCCCATCTCCATCAGGGAGATCAGCGTCGCCCAGACGGGGACGCCGCGCACGTAGTTCTTCGTCCCGTCGATGGGGTCGATCACCCAGCGGCGCGGTCCGTGTCCTTCGGTGCCGAACTCCTCGCCCAGCACCGCGTCCCGGGGGCGGGTGCGCTGGAGTGAGCTGCGGATCAGTTCCTCGGCCGCCTTGTCGGCCTCGCTCACCGGCGTCATGTCCGGCTTGGTCTCCACCTTCAGGTCGAGAGCCTTGAACCGCTCCATGGTCGTGGCGTCGGCGGCGTCGGCCAGCACGTGGGCGAGACGCAGATCATCGTGATAGTCCAGCATGTCCGCACAGTATCCGGCGGGGTGACCCCCGGCCACAGGGCCATGCGCGTGCGGCGCGTATTGACACCTCATGGCGGTGCGTCAATTCTGTGCCGCACGCCGGGCTGTGGGGCGAGTCGGTCCGGCGTTCGATCAGTGGAGGGTGCGGGCTGGGGGAGGCGACGATGCCTGCTGCGCGCGAGACCCTGCTGGACGCCGCCCACGCGGCGGTGGGGACACGGCCCTGGAGTGTCGTGCGGATGGTCGATGTCGCCGCGGCGGCCGACGTCTCACGGCAGACGCTCTACAACGAGTTCGGCAGCAAGGAGGGGCTGGGCGCGGCACTGGTCAGCCGACTGGTCGAGAACTTCCTCGACGGAACGGGCCGCGCCGTGACCGAGGCCTGCCGCGGCGGCGCCGACCCCGCGGCCTGCTGCGCCGCCGCCGCGCACTGGGTGCTGCGCACGGCACGCGCCGAGCCCATCGTGCACGCGGCCCTCACCGGGTGCTGGGGACCCAGGATCCCGCTGCCGTCCCGTCCGCCTCCGCCGGCCGCGTGGGACCCGACCGTCCGTGAGGCGCATCCGGCGGAGCCGGGGAGGCTCGCCCACGTGCTGTGCGACCGGGCCGTGGCGGGGCTCGACCGGGGCACCCGCCTGCCGGTCGGCGGTCCCGGAGCACGTCCGCGCGGGGGACCGGCCGCGCTGGTCGAGACCGCCCGCGGCGACCTGCTGCGCGCGTACGAGGCGGGGCTGCGGGTCGCGCTCAGCTACGTCGTCGCGCCCCAGCCGGGCCCCGACGACGAACCCTGCGGCCGGGTCGACGCGGTGGTACGGGCGCTGCTGGCGTGCTGAGCGCCGGCGCGGGGCGGCGCCACCGGGAGGAAGGCACGCTGTCAGTGGGCGCTGCCGGAGAGCTGGAGCCCCATCACGCCGATGATCACCAGCGTGATGGAGACGAGTTTGAGGACCGAGACCACGTCACCCATGAAGACCATGCCGTAGATCGCCGTGCCGGCGGCCCCGATACCGGTCCAGACCGCGTAGGCGGGGCCGACGTCCAGCCGCTTCAGGGAGAGGGTCAGCAGGCCGAAGCTGCCCAGCGCGAAGGCGCAGAAGGCGACGGTCGGCCAGAGCTTGGTGAAGCCGTGCGAGAGTTTCAGACACACGGCGAAGCCCGTCTCCAGCAGCCCAGCGACTATCACCAACAGCCACGCCATGTGCTCTTCCTCCCGTGACGCTCCGTGCGGTCCAGGTCAAGCGCAGGCGAACCAGTATGCCGCCGCGGGCGCCCGGAAGCGATCAGTCCCCTTCACGGCGTCCCCGCGTGCCCGGATCAGTCCCCTTCGCGGCGTTCCCGCGTGCCCAGCAGGCGGCGCAGCGAGTGCAGCCTGGCGGCGTCCGCGTGTCCGTCCGCCACCCACGCGTCCAGCGCACAGCCGGGCTCGTTGTGGCTGCACCCGCGCGGGCACAGGGCGGCGCCCTCCTCCAGGTCGGGGAACGCGTGAATGACGCGCGAGAGTTGAATGTGGTTCAGCCCGAAGGAGCGCACCCCCGGGGTGTCGATGACCCAGCCGTCCTCGCCGGTGGTCGACGGCGGCAGCGGCAGCGCCAGCGCGGACGTCGTGGTGTGCCTGCCGCGCCCTGTCACCGCGTTGACGTCGCCCGTCGCGCGCTGCCTGCGCGGCACCAGCGCGTTGACGAGTGTGGTCTTGCCGACGCCGCTGTGGCCCACGCACACCGTGACCTGACCGCGCATCAGCTCGCGCACGCTCTCCGCGCCCGTGCCCTCGGCCAGCCCCTCCCTGCTGGTGACCACGTGGCGCACCCCCAGCGGCGCGTAGGTCTCCAGCAGCGGCCGCGCCGGCGCGAGATCCGACTTGGTGAGCACCAGCAGCGGTTCGAGACCCGCGTCGAAGGCCGCGACCAGGCAGCGGTCGATCAGCCGCGGCCGCGGCTCCGGGTCGGCCAGCGCGGTGACGATGGCGAGCTGGTCGGCGTTGGCGACGATGACGCGCTCGTAGGGGTCGTTGTCGTCCGCCGTCCTGCGCAGCACCGAGGTGCGCTCCTCGACGCGGACGATGCGCGCCAGGGTGTCCTTCGCCCCGGACAGATCACCCACCACGGCCACCCGGTCGCCCACCACCACGCCCTTGCGGCCCAGCTCGCGGGCCTTCATCGCGGTGACCGTGCGGCCCTCCACCAGGCACGTCAGACGGCCGCGGTCGACCGTGAGCACCAGCCCCTCGGCCGCGTCCTCGTGCTTGGGCCTGGTGTGGGTGCGCGGCCTGGTGCCGCGGCGGGAGGGGCGGACGCGGATGTCGTCCTCGTCGGTGTGCTTGCCGTAGCGGCGCATCGCGGGCGCCCCTTCAGGCTCTCACTCCGGCCGGCGCCCCGAGCATGTCCGCCCACATCGCCGGGAAGTCGGGCAGGGTCTTGCCCGTCGTCGCGACGTTCTCCACCTCGACGCCCTCGACCGCCAGCCCGAGCACCGCGCCCGCCGTGGCCAGCCGGTGGTCGTCGTAGGTGTGGAAGACGCCGCCGTGCAGCGGCCGCGGGCGGATCCGCAGCCCGTCCTCGGTCTCGGTGACGTCGCCGCCCAGCCCGTTGATCTCCTTGGCCAGCGCCGCCAGCCGGTCCGTCTCGTGCAGCCGCAGGTGGCCCACGCCGCGCAGCACCGACTCGCCGTCCGCGAGCGCCGCGAGTGCGGCGATGCCGGGGGTCAGCTCGCCCACCTCGCCCAGGTCGATGTCGATGCCCAGGACGCGGTCGCCGCCGGTCAGGGTCAGACCCCGCTCGTCCAGCTCGCAGCTGCCGCCCATGGCCGTGAAGATCTCCCGCAGCGCGTCACCCGGCTGGGTCGTGCGCCGCGGCCAGTCCGCGACGGTGACCCGGCCGCCGGTGACCAGTGCCGCCGCCAGGAACGGCTGGGCGTTGGACAGGTCGGGCTCGATCGTCACGTCGCGGCCCAGCAGGGCGCCGGGCGCGACCCGCCACACGTGCGCCGCTCCGCCGTCCTCGGGCGCGTCCACCTGCGCCCCGGCGGCGCGCAGCATCTCCACCGTCATGCGGATGTGCGGCATCGAGGGCAGGGTGCCGCCCGTGTGACGCACCTCCACGCCCTGGTCGAAGCCCGCACCCGACAGCAGCAGGGCGCTGACGAACTGGCTGGAGGAGGACGCGTCCACCTCGACGGTGCCGCCGGCCAGCGCCCCCGCGCCCCGCACCGTCAGCGGAAGCGCGCCGCGCCCCTCGTCCTCCACCAGGGCGCCGAGCGCGCGCAGCGCGTCGATGACCCCGTGCAGCGGACGCTCGTAGGAGCGCGGATCGCCGTCGAACCTGACCGGCCCCTCGGCCAGCGCCGCCAGCGGCGGCAGGAAGCGCATCACGGTGCCGGCGTTGCCCACGTCCACCGTCGCCGGGCCGCGCAGCGGCCCCGGCAGCACCCGCCAGGCCTCGCCCGTGGTGTGCGCGCCGCCGGGCTCGGTGGCGGCACAGGCCGAGGAGTCCGCCTCCTCGATCCCGACGCCCATGGCCCGCAGCGCCCCGGCCATCAGCACGGTGTCGCGCGAGCGCAGCGGGCGGCGCAGCATGCTCGGCTCCGCGGCCAGCGCCGCCAGCACCAGCGCCCGGTTGGTGACCGACTTCGACCCGGGCACGGTGACGGTCGCCTCGACGCGGGCCGGCGCGGTGGGAGCGGGCCAGAGGGCGGTGTCTGCGGCGGGCGCGTACTGGTCGGTCATGGGGCAACTCTAATGGCTGGGGCCCGGCGCGCCCCGAGCCCGCCGCCGGTCATCAGCCCAGGAGAGGGTGGCGCCGCGAGCAGCGGGCTCACAGCTGGTCCAGCACAGGGCCGAGCAGCCAGCGGCCCCCGCCGATCAGGCAGCACAGCGAGACGGCGTGGAAGAGGAAGAGCCACATCGCCGCGGGGACGTGGGTGAGCCGCGAGAGCTGGTCGGCGTCCGAGTCCCCTGCTTGCCCGTACCGCCGCTTGCGCTGGAGTTCGAACGCCGGCCTGACGCCGCCCAGCAGCAGGAACCACACCACCACGTACGCGAAGCCGGCCTGCACCTCGGGGTCCGTCAGCCAGGAGACGAGGACGAAGGCGCCGCCCGCCACCACGACGGTCAGTACCCCGTAGGCGTTGCGGATCATCACCAGCATCGCGAGCAGCAGCACCGTCGCCCCCCACAGCAGCGCCGTGATGTGGTTGGCGGCCAGCAGCCAGGCGCCGCCGAGGCCCAGCAGCGGGGGAGCGGTGTAGCCCGCCGCGGCGGTCAGCACCATGCCGATGCCGGTGGGCTTGCCCCGCGAGACGGTCAGCCCCGAGGTGTCCGAGTGCAGCCGTATCCCGTCCAGCTGCCGCCCCGTGAGCAGGGCTATCAGGCCGTGCCCGCCCTCGTGCGCGATCGTGATGGCGTTGCGGGAGATCCGCCACACGCCGTACGGGGCCACCGCGAGCAGCGCCAGCACGCCGGTGGCGATCACCAGCCACTGCTCGGGGTCCGGCTGGCTGCCCACGACGCGGTCCCAGACATCCGTGATGCTCGCGTTGTCCATGTTCGCGGCGTTCTCCTCGTGTGGTCGGTGTGCGGCCGCGCGTGCCGTCTCCCGTCAACGCACGGCGGTGTTTCCGCGTGCCGTGGCAGTCTTGCAGGCATGTGCGGACGGTATGCAGCGAGCCGGGGGGCCGAGGATCTGGCCCGGCTGTTCGAGGTGGCGAAGTGGGAGCCGGAGGAGGCGCTCGCGGCCGACTGGAACGTCGCGCCCACCAAGCGGGTGCACGCGGTACTCGACCGCCCCCTCAAGGGCAGTGCGGAACCGCGTCCTGTGCGGCAGCTGCGCCCCCTCAAGTGGGGTCTGGTGCCCGGCTGGGCGAAGACGCCCGACATGGGCGTCAAGATGATCAACGCCCGCGCCGAGACCGTGCACGAGAAGCCCGCCTACCGGCGCCCCTTCGTCGCCCGCCGCTGCCTGCTGCCCGCCGACGGCTACTACGAGTGGGTCACGGCCGAGGGCGAGCTCAAGCTGGAACAGGAGGGCAGGCGCAAGCGCCCCCGCAAGCAGCCCTACTTCATCTCTCCCGCCCCGCGGGACGGCTCGGACGAGGCGCCGGTGATGGCGATGGCCGGGCTCTACGAGTTCTGGCGGGACAAGACACTGCCCGACGACCATCCGCAGGCGTGGTGGGCCACCTGCACCGTCCTCACCACCGCCGCCGAGACCACCCCGCTGGCCAACGCGGGCGAGCTGAGCGAGGGCGGTCCGGGCTCGCTGGCCGACATCCACCCGCGCATGCCGCTGATGCTCACCCCCGACCGCTGGGACGCCTGGCTCGACCCCTCCCACACCGACTCCGAGCAGCTCCGCGCCTTGCTGGCTCCGCCACCCGGCGGCCTCATGCGGGCCCACCCCGTCTCCACGGACGTCAGCAACGTCCGCAACAACGGCCCCCACCTGGTGAAGGAGCTGCCGGCGCCGGAGGAGGAGACGCTGTTCTGACCGGGACTGACCGCCCCTTCGCGGGCCCCCTGGTCTGACCGGCCCTTTCCCGGGCACCCCTGGAAGGATGCCGGACATGAACGCGCACAAGGACCCGGACATGAGGGCGCACAGGGACAAGGCCACGGCGTATCCGGGCGGGGGCGGGGAGCGGCCCCGCGCGGGCGGCGGGCGGATCGAGACGGTCGCCACGCCGGCCGGGCAGGCCCGTATCACCTGGCACGACGCGAAGAAGGCGCACACGGTGCTGGCGCTCGGCCACGGAGCCGGCGGCGGTATCGAGGCGCGGGACCTGCGGGCGTTGGCCGGAGCGATGCCCGCGGAGGGCGTCAGCGTCGCCCTGGTGGAGCAGCCGTGGCGGGTGGCGGGGAAAAAGGTGGCTCCGGCGCCCAGGACCCTGGACGCGGCCTGGAACGCGCTGTGGCCCGCGCTCGCGCTTCCCGGGCTGCCCGTGATCGCCGGTGGCCGCAGCGCGGGGGCCCGCGTGGCCTGCCGTACGGCGGGCGAGCTGGGCGCACGCGCGGTGCTCGCGCTCTCCTTCCCGCTGCACCCGCCGGGCAAGCCGGACAGGTCGCGGGCCGACGAGCTGACCGGGGTGGAGCTGCCGGTGCTGGTCGTCCAGGGCGGCCGGGACCCGTTCGGGCGGCCCGCGGAGTTCCCGCGGGGCACCAGCCTGGTCGAGGTGGCGTGGGGCGACCACGGGTTCGCGCTCCCGAAGTCGGCCGCGGTCTCCGAGGACGAGGCCATGGGCGTGATCACCGGTGCGGTGGCCCGGTGGATCGGCGGCGGCACGCCTGGATGACGCCCGCGCCGGGGCGGGCCCCGCGGCGGAGCCGTACGCCCGCGCCCGGGCGGGCCCGCGGCGGAGCCGTACGAGGAGCCGGCGGGAAGAGTCTCCGGACGCCGGGAATGATCGGCGGGGCGGTGTGGTTGCACGCAGTGTCCACGAAGGAAGCCGATGTGCGGCGCTCGCCGCGCAAGGACCTCACCACGAGGCGAAAGGAAGCCGCCCAGATGGGTTCTGTCGCTTGCCCCCAGCGTCCGCGGGCCGCCGACCTGGACTGGGCCACGCTGGCGCTGGCCTCAGGGACGGCTGTTCGAGCGGCGGACGGTGCGGATCGTCGTCTATTCTCCGAATCGAGCGGGTCCTCGTTCGGGCTCGCCCCGACAGCGGAGGAGGTGGGTCCGGTCACCGGGACCGAAGACGGCTCGAACGCACAGCCCAGGGATCAGGAGTCGGAGACGGCACAGGAGCGCAGCGCGCGCTTCGAGCGCGACGCGCTCGCCTTCCTCGACCAGATGTACTCGGCCGCGCTGCGCATGACGCGCAATCCCGCCGACGCCGAGGACCTGGTGCAGGAGACCTACGCCAAGGCGTACGCGTCCTTCCACCAGTTCCGCGAGGGCACCAACCTCAAGGCGTGGCTGTACCGCATCCTGACCAACACGTTCATCAACTCCTACCGCAAGAAGCAGCGCGAGCCGCAGCGCAGCGCGGCGGAGGAGATCGAGGACTGGCAGCTCGCGCGGGCCGAGTCCCACATGTCCACCGGGCTGCGTTCGGCCGAGGCCCAGGCGCTCGACCACCTGCCGGACTCGGACGTCAAGGCAGCGCTCCAGGCGATCCCGGAGGAATTCCGCATCGCCGTCTACCTCGCGGACGTCGAAGGCTTTGCCTACAAGGAGATCGCCGACATCATGGGGACACCCATCGGCACGGTGATGTCCCGTCTGCACCGCGGTCGGCGCCAGCTTCGGGACATGCTGGAGGGCTACGCGCAAGAGCGCGGACTGGTCCCGGCCGGTGCCGCGGCGGACGGGTCGCAAGACCGGAAAGGTTCGGGCTCATGAGTTGCGGAGAGCCGCACGAGACGGACTGCGCTGAGGTTCTCGACCACCTCTACGAGTACCTCGATCGCGAGATGCCGGACGGGGACTGCGAGAAGTTCAAGGAACACTTCGACGAGTGCTCCCCGTGCTTCGAGAAGTACGGCATCGAGCGTGAGGTCAAGAAGCTCGTCAAGCGCTGCTGCGGGCACGACGACGTTCCGTCGGACCTGCGGGCCAAGGTGATGGGCCGGATCGAGGTGATCCGGCAGGGGCAGCAGAGCTGTCCCGAGGCGGAGGCCGAGACCGAGGCCGAGACCGCCGGGCCGGCCACGGACACCGTCGAGGCGCAGCACCCGCAGCGGGCACAGCGGGCGCAGGCCCCCACAGGGGCCGAGGGCACCAGCCCCGCCTGACGTTCCGGTTCGTACCCCGCCTGGGAACGTTCCGGTTCACATCGGGCGCGCTCACGTCGGCGCTTCCGCCCACTGTCCCCCCATCGGGTGAGCCCCGTCCGTCTCGTACGGGGGAACCACCCGCCGGGGCGGCAACGGGCCCACGCGGCGCTCCTATTCTCCCCGCCAGGACACGAGGCGGTCGGGAGGCCCGTGATGCGCGTGGGAGTGGGTAGGCGGTGGCGTGCCGGAGCGGGTGGGGGAGCGGATCGGCGGCGGGACGGGACGTTCGCGCTGGCGTGCGTGCTCGCCGCACCCGCGGCGCTCCTGCTGTGGCGCGGTCCCTACGGTCCCCTCGCCGCGCTGCTCGTTCTCGGACCCCTGCACCTGGCCTGGCGGGAGCTGCGCCGGTGCCGCCCGGAGAGCGCCGCCCGTCGCGCCGCGGTCCAGGCTCTCGCCCAGGCGGTGCACCTCAAGGACCGCTACACGCGCGGGCACGGCGAACGGGTCGGCCACGCGGCGGCCCTCATCGCCCGCGAACTCGGCCTGGACGAGGAGCGTACCGAGACCCTGCGCTGTGCCGGAGTCCTGCACGACGTCGGCAAACTCGGCGTGCCCGCCCGCCTGTTGTGCAAGGAGGGTCCGCTCACCCCCGCTGAGCGCCGCGTCGTGGAGCGCCACCCCGAACAGGGCGCGGAGATCGTGCGGGGCCTGGACTTCCTGGGCGAGGCGAGGGCCGCCGTACTGCACCACCACGAACGCGTGGACGGTCTGGGCTACCCGCACGGCCTGGCGGGCGACCGGATCCCGGAGGCGGCGCGCATCGTGTCCGTCGCCGACGCGTTCGACGCGATGACCTCCACGCGCAGCTACCGCAGGGGCAGGCCCGTCGCCGCGGCCGTGGCGGAGCTCGAACGCTGCGCGGGCACCCAGTTCGACCCCCGGGTGGTCGCCGCGCTCGCCCGTGCGCTGCGCCGTCACGGCTGGCCGTACACCGAGCCCGCGACCGCGCGTGACGGCTCCGCCGCATCACCTGCCCGCGCCCCCTCGGCGGAAGGGGCGGCCCCTGCCGTGCCGGCGCGTGGCGTCGCGGCGCGAGCCGTGCCGGAGGCCACCGTGGAGGAGGCCGGCCTGCGGCGCGGGCCCCTCGCGCCGGACGGGCGTGGTGTGGCCGTATGACGACGCGTCCCGTTCCGCGGGCCGCTCGTGTGCGGGCCGTCGCGGGCCGGCGCCTGGCCGCCGGGACCGTCGCCTGGGTGTACGCGGCGGCCGCGGCGCTGGCCGCCGCGGCGCTGTGCGTCACCCTGTGGCACGGCGCGGCGCGTCCTGGGACCGCCGTGGCCTTCGGACTGGTCATCGCCGTGGGGGAGTTGGCCCGGGTTCGGCTGCCGCAGGCGGAGGCCTGCGGGGGCGCGGGACGGAGCACCGGGCTGGTCTGCGGTGCGGGCGCCCTCGGTTACGCGCTGCTGGGCGCGGTGGAGGAGGCGCCGCTGTGGCAGTGGGTGGCGCAGGCGGTCACCGTGGCCCTGGTGGGCTCCCTCGTCGGAGCGGTGCCGCACGTGGCGCTGGGCCAGGCCCCCTCGCCCTGGGCGGCCGGTCGCCTCACGCTCGGTGTGGCCTTCGCCGCGACCTGCTGCCAATCCCTCTCGCCCGGTGGCGTGTTCGCGCCCGCCGTCGGCCATGGGGCGCTGTTCACGCTGTGCCTGCTGCTCCTCGCCCTGCTCGCCGGATGCGTCGACGCCTTCCTCGCCGCCGCGACGGCCGCCACCGAAACGCCCCCGCAGACGGCCGTCCCTCCCTCCCGGAGCGGCGCCGCCACGACGGCCACCCGGGCGTACGGGCCGCTGTTGCGCGCCCAGTTGCGCGCCCGGCTGGTGACCGTCCCCGCCGTCGCCGCGACGGCGGTGCTCCTCGCCCTGGCCTTCGCGTCGGCGGGGCTGTGGGCGCTGCCGGTCTGCTGTACGCCGCTGCTGCTCACCCAGGTCGTCCTGCGCCGCCTGGCCCCCGTACGGGCGACCCGGCGGCGCACTCTGGCGTCCCTGGCGAGGGCGCCGGAGGTCGCCGGGTGCACTCCCCGCGGCCGCGCGCGCCGGGTCGCCGATCTGAGCCGTGCCGTGGGACGCGAGCTGGGCCTGGCGGGAGGGGAACTCACCGCTGTGGAGTACGCGGCCCTCATTCACGACGTGGGGCGGCTTTCCCTGACCGGTCCGGAAACCCGCGGCACCACGGCTGGGCAGGCCCTCGGCAGCCGGCGGGGCGTCGCCCTGTCCGGGGGCGCCGTGGTCCGCCAGACCGGGGTCGGCGGGCGGGTGGCCACCGCGGTGGAGGCCCAGGCGGACCCGTACCGCGAACAGTCCCTGACGGCACGCGTCGTGCGGACCGTCAACGCCTACGAGGACCTCCTGACGGCGTACGGCGGCCCCGTCGGCGCCGCCCCGGGCGCAGGCGGGGCGGCGGACGGTCCGGCGGCGGCCGCGGGGCCGCGCGAGCGGGCCCTGCGGACGCTGCGTGGCGCCACCGCGCGTGACCACGAACCACGCGTCGTGGAGGCCCTGTCACGCGTCGTGTCCCGCTGCCCGGCCGTCTGACGCACGGGTAATGAGCGGGCACCCGAGCGGGCATGGTTGGATGCGAAGGGGGAACCGCGACAGGCGTGGAAGCGAGCGCCGGGCGTCCGGTGTCGAGGCCCCCGATGACGGGTGGCGGCAGGTGAGCGGCCGGGCGTCTGCCGGGCCGCGGGACAGGTGGAACGAGAACGGCGGGCAGCGGAAACGGCGGGAACGGCGGGAAACGGCGGGAACACTGTGAGGATCTTCGGCAAGGTGCGGCACCGTCCCTCCGCCTCGTGGCGGCAGGCGACGGACCGCGCGTTCACGCTCATCGGCGACGGCCGGTACGAGGACGCGGGTGCCCTGCTCACCCGCGCCGCCGACCTGGAGCCGTGGCTCTCGGAGTCCTGGTTCAACCTGGCGCTGCTGCACAAGTTCCGGCACGACTGGGAGCAGGCCAGGACAGCGGGGCTGCGCGCCGTCGCGCTGCTCGACCGGGAGGCCGGTGCGCCCGACTGGTGGAACGTGGGCATCGCGGCCACCGCCCTGCAGGACTGGCCGCTGGCCCGCCGCGCCTGGCAGGCGTACGGGCTGGACGTGCCGGGCCAGGGGCCGAGCGGCGCGGGCGCGATCGACGAGCCCTCCGGCATGCGGCTGGGCAGCGCGGCCGTGCGGCTCTCACCCGAGGGCGAGGCCGAGGTCGTGTGGGGCCGCCGTATCGACCCGGCGAGGCTGGAGGTGCAGAGCATCCCGCTGCCCTCGTCCGGGCGCCGCTGGGGCGAGGTCGTCCTGCACGACGGCGTGCCGCACGGTGAGCGCTCCACCGCGGCCGGACCCTCCTACCCCGTCTTCGACGAGATCGAACTGTGGGCGCCCTCGCCGGTGCCCACCTGGGTGGTGCTGCTGGAGGCCGCCACGGAGAGCGACCGTGACGCGCTGGAGCGGCTGGCGGCCGACGCGGGCTTCGCCGCCGAGGACTGGTCGTCCTCGGTGCGGCTGCTGTGCCGCGCCTGCTCGGAGAGCGCGATGCCCGCCGACGAGGGTGACGGCACAGCGCACCTCGACCCGCACGACCACAGCTCCCCAGGGCACCCCGGGCCGCTGGGCCACATGACGCAGGGCGGCCCCGGCGAGCTGTGGGTGCCCGAGCGGGAGTGCGGGCTGGCCGCCCCCGCCGCTCTGGTGCGCGGCCTGCTCGACGGCTGGGTGGCGGACAGCCCCGACACCCGCGAATGGCGGGATCTGGAGGAGGTCTGCTGAGCGCCTGCCGACCGCCCCGTACTCTGGGGGCGAGCAATTCGCGGTGCTCACCGGATCTCAGTCCCCGCAGGGTCGCAGGAAGGCGTACGACGGCATGGCGCAGCAGCAGGAAACCAGGGCCGGGTCGGCCGATGTGGCCGAGGGCGGGTTCGTCGACGACGTGACGGACGCGGCCGCCCGGGAGGAGGCCCACACCGCGCGCGGCACCGCCCGTCCCCTGACGGTGGTGGGTAACCCCGTGCTGCACCGGGAGTGCGCGGAGGTGACCGAGTTCGGCGACGAGCTCGCCGCGCTCGTCGACGACATGTTCGCCAGCCAGCGCGCGGCCGAGGGCGTGGGCATCGCCGCCAACCAGATCGGCGTCGACGCGAAGGTCTTCGTCTACGACTGCTACGACGACGAGGGCGTACGCCACGTCGGGGTGGTGTGCAACCCGGTGCTCGACGAGCTGCCGGCCGAGCGGCGCGTCCTGGACGACGGCAACGAGGGCTGTCTGTCCGTCCCCGGCGCCTACCACCCGCTCGCCCGCCCCGACTACGCCGTGGTGCGCGGTCAGGACGCGCAGGGCAAGTCGATCACCGTGGAGGGCACGGGATACTTCGCGCGCTGCCTCCAGCACGAGACCGATCACCTGCACGGATACCTGTACATCGACCGGCTCTCCAAGCGCGAGCGCAAGGACGTGCTGCGGCAGATGGCCGAGAGCACCCCGCGCTACGAGACCGTCCCCAACGACGCGTAGCCGGGTACCGGGTGGGGCCTGGGCCACCTGGCCCCACCCGGCGACTGTGGGCGCGCACCCGGCTTCTGGGAAGCGGGCCGCTCAGAAGTCGTCGTCGAGGGAGACGGATCCCTCCACGGCGACCTGGTAGGCGGAGGCCCGCCGCTCGAAGAAGTTGGTGAGCTCCTGCACGTTCTGGAGCTCCATGAACGAGAACGGGTTGGTGGCTCCGTAGCGTTCGGCGAAGCCGAGGCGGCGCAGCCGCTGGTCGGCGACGGCCTGGAGGTAGGCGCGCATGGAGGCGGTGTTCATGCCGGGCAGCCCCTCCCCGCACAGGTCCCGCGCGAACTGGAGCTCCGCCTCGACGGCCTCGTCCAGCATGGCCACCACCTGCTTCTGCAGCGCGTCGTCGAAGAGTTCGGGCTCCTCCTCGCGCACGGTGTCCACGACGTCGAAGGCGAAGGACATGTGCATCGACTCGTCGCGGAAGACCCAGTTGGTGCCGGTGGCCAGGCCGTGCAGCAGGCCGCGGGAGCGGAACCAGTACACGTAGGCGAACGCGCCGTAGAAGAAGAGCCCCTCGATGCAGGCGGCGAAGCAGATCAGGTTGAGCAGGAAGCGGCGCCGGTCGTCCTGCGAGGACAGCTGGTCGATGTTCTCGACGCTGTCCATCCACCGGAAGCAGAACTCGGCCTTCTCGCGGATGGAGGGGATGTTCTCCACGGCGGCGAACGCCTGGACGCGTTCGTCGTGGTCGGGCAGGTAGGTGTCGAGCAGCGTCAGGTAGAACTGGACGTGGACGGCCTCCTCGAACAGCTGCCGGGAGAGATAGAGCCGCGCCTCGGGCGAGTTGATGTGCTTGTAGAGGGTGAGCACGAGGTTGTTGGCGACGATGGAGTCGCCGGTCGCGAAGAACGCCACCAGGCGGCTGATCATGTGCTGTTCGCCGGGCGAGAGCTTCGCCAGGTCGGCGACGTCGGAGTGCAGGTCGACCTCTTCGACGGTCCAGGTGTTCTTGATGGCGTCGCGGTACCGCTCGTAGAAGTGCGGGTAGCGCATGGGGCGCAGCGTCAGCTCGAAGCCCGGGTCGAGCAGGCGGGGCGTGGTGTCGGCGGCTGGTGTGGTCATTACTGGCAGGCCTCGCAGGACTCGGGGTTTTCCAGGGAGCAGGCGACGGCCTCGTCGGCCGCCGCGGGGGTGGGCGCGGGCACGGGGACGGCGCTGGTCCCGGCCGCCTGCGCGATGCGGGTCGCCGGGCGCGAGCGCAGGTAGTACGTGGTCTTGATGCCGCTCTTCCACGCGTAGGCGTACATGGAGCTGAGCTTTCCGATGGTGGGGGAGGACAGGAACAGGTTCAGCGACTGGCTCTGGTCCAGGTAGGGCGTGCGGGCGGCGGCCATGTCGATGAGGGCGCGCTGGGGGATCTCCCAGGCGGTGCGGTAGAGCGCGCGCACGGGCTCGGGCACCCAGTCCAGGTCCTGGACGGAGCCGTTCGCCTGACGCAGTGCCTCGCGGGCGCGCGCGTCCCACAGCCCGTGCCGCTTGAGCTCCGCCACCAGGTAGGCGTTCACCTGGAGGAACTCTCCGCTGAGCGTCTCGCGTTTGAAGAGGTTGGAGACCTGCGGCTCGATGCACTCGTAGACGCCGGCGATGGAGGCGATGGTCGCGGTCGGTGCGATGGCCAGCAGCAGGGAGTTGCGCATGCCGGTGCGGGCGATGCGTGCGCGCAGGGCGCTCCACCGCTCGGGCCAGGCCTGGCTCTCGCGCGCTTCGGGGTAGTGGTCGGGGTGGAGGGTGCCGCGCGCGGTGCGGGTCAGCTCCCAGTCGGGCAGCGGCCCGTGGCGTTCGGCCAGTTCGGCGGACGTCTCGTAGGCGGCGAGCATGATGCGCTCGGCGATCCTGGTGGACAGCTCGCGGGCCGCTGGCGAGTCGAACGGCAGCCCGAGCCGGAAGAAGACGTCCTGGAGCCCCATCACGCCCAGGCCCACGGGGCGCCAGCGGGAGTTGGACCCCGAGGCCTGTTCGGTCGGGTAGTAGTTGATGTCCACCACGCGGTCGAGGAAGGTGACGGCCGTACGCACGGTGGCGTCCAGCCGCTCCCAGTCCATCAGCCCGTCCTCGCCCAGGTGCGCGGCCAGGTTGACGGAGCCCAGGTTGCACACGGCGGTCTGGTCGTCGTCGGTGACCTCCAGGATCTCCGTGCACAGGTTCGAGGAGTGCACGACGCGGCCCGGGGTGCCCGTCTGGTTGGCGGTGCGGTTGGAGGTGTCCTTGAAGGTCATCCAGCCGTTGCCGGTCTGCGCGAGGGTACGCATCATCGCGCCGTACAGCTGCCGTGCGGGCACCTGCTTCAGGGCGCGCCCGTCGGCCTCCGCCGCGCGGTAGGCGGCGTCGAACTCCTCGCCCCACAGGTCGGTCAGCTCGGGCACGTCGGAGGGGGAGAAGAGCGACCAGTCCTCGTCCGCCTCGACGCGGCGCATGAACGCGTCGGGGATCCAGTGCGCCAGGTTGAGGTTGTGGGTGCGGCGCGCGTCCTCACCGGTGTTGTCGCGCAGCTCGAGGAACTCCTCGATGTCCGCGTGCCAGGTCTCCAGGTAGACGCAGGCGGCTCCCTTGCGCCGGCCGCCCTGGTTGACCGCGGCGACCGAGGCGTCGAGGGTCCGCAGGAACGGCACGATGCCGTTCGAGTGCCCGTTGGTGCCGCGGATCAGCGCGCCCCGCGAGCGGATGCGGGAGAAGGGCAGGCCGATGCCGCCCGCGTGCTTGGAGAGCCTGGCCACCTGGTGGTAGCGCTCGTAGAGCGAGTCCAGTTCGTCCTTGGGGGAGTCCAGCAGGTAGCAGGAGGACATCTGGGGGTGGCGGGTGCCGGAGTTGAAGAGCGTGGGGGAGGAGGGCAGGTAGTCCAGGGAGCACAGCAGCCGGTAGAAGGTGCCGACCTCGGCGAGCGCCGCAGCCGTCTCGTCCGCCGCCAGCCCGCAGGCCACGCGCAGGAAGAAGTGCTGCGGGGTCTCGATCGCGCGCCGGGTGGTGGGGTGGCGCAGCAGGTAGCGGGAGTGGACGGTGCGCAGCCCGAAGTAGCCGAACCTGTCGTCGGCGCCGTCCGCGACCGCCTCGTCGACCAGCGCGTCGAGGTGTGCGGCGTGCGCCGCGACGAAGGCGTGCGTGCGGTCCGCGATCAAACCCTGGGCGTGGCCGAGCGCGACCGAGGCGGAGAAGGAGGTGACGCCCTCGGCCGCGGTCTCCTCGCGGATGGCGCGTGTGAGCAGCCGGGCGGCCAGCCGCGCGTACGAAGGGTCCGCGCCGATGGACCCCGCGGCGGCCTCGATGGCCAGGTCCCGCAGGTCGGCCGCGGTCGCGGAGGGGGCGCGCCCGCGCAGCGCCGCAGCGAGCACGGGGGCGGGGTCGGCGTCGGCCAGGTCCGCGGTCAGGGCGGTGAGGGTGTCGCCCAGTTCCGCGGCGGGGCCGTCCTGCGCGCCGGGTACGGGAGCGGTTCCGTCCTGTCCGGTGGGCCCGCCGGTGGGCCGCTCCTGGCCGGGCGGCTGCTCCTGGCTGGGTGACGGGGCGGTGGGGGCGATGGTCACGCGGTGCTCTCCCTCGCTGCTCGTGCTCGTGGCAGGGCGGGGCGCGGGGAGCGCGCAGGCGTTCGGGCATGCCGCACTCCGTCCGCCGGCCCAGTCCACGAGACCCGGACGTTCCTCGATGCCGCCGCCGGCAGGTGATCGGACTCGCGGGGCAGCGCTGAGCTGCTCCGCACACCGTTGCGGGACAGTCCCGGACTCGCACCGGGTTCCCCTGCGTCAGTGGCGACGGCCGTGAGGGAGCATACATGTTGTGGCCGCTGTGGCGTGAACCCCCATATCTTGTGTCGTGCTTACCGTGGTTGGCTCACAGCGTCAGGCCGTACGTCCACAGGCTCATTCCCTCGATCGGGTACCAGTCGCGCTCGGGCGTCCGGGCGAAGCCGAGCCGCTCGTAGAGCCGGTGCGCCGCGGCCATGCGCGGATGGGTGGACAGCACCAGCCCGCGCAGGCCCAGTGCGCGGGCCCGCTCCACGCACGCGGTCACCAGCGCCTCGCCCACCCCGCGGCCCCGCGCGCGCTCGGCCACGGCGAGCATCCGGAACTCGCCTTCGCCCTCGCCCGCCCGCTCCGCGTAGGGGCCCAGGGCTCCGACGAAGGTGACCGAACCGACCAGCGTGCCCGCGCCGTCCTCGGCGACCAGCAGGTCCGCGTGGGCGGCGCGGCCCGCGGCGTCGCGCAGGGTCGTCAGATACGGGTCGTCCTCGCCGAAGTCCAGCAGCCCCCCGTCGAGGTAGGCACGCGCGACCAACTCCCCGGCCGCCGCGTACTCCGCGGGCCGCGCCGCCCTGACCGTGATGCCCAACGGCCCCTTCGCGGTGCCGGTCGGGCCGCTCGCTCCGGTCGCCCCGGGTGCGGCGCCGGCTGTGCTCGTCGTGAAGTCCATGGCCGCCATCATGCGCCGACGCGCCGACACCCGTCCCGGAAATTTCCCGGGACGGGTGTCGGTCGGCGGTGGCGTACGCCGGTGCGGGAGGACGTCAGTTGGCCGCGCCGGCCTCCACCCTGGGATCCTCGCCCTTGCCGTCGTCGGTGCGGCCCTCGTCGGTGCGGCCCTGACCGGTGCGGCTCGCGCCGGAGTCGTGCGCCGTGCTGCCGGCGGCCTGCGCGGCGCCGTCACCGGCCTCGGTGGCGTCGGCCGTGTAGTCCTCGGGACGGGTCTCATCGACGCCGTCCGGGGCCCGCAGCGCGCGCAGTACGACCGTTCCGACGACGGTCACGGCCACGTTCAGCACGAACGCCGTCACACCGATGTAGCCCGTCTCCCCGATGCCGGGGATCACGTCGTTGCTGCCGCCGAAGTGCTGCTGCGTCGGGCTGGCCACGCCGTACGCCGCCAGCGTGCCGTACACCATGCCGACGGCCCAGCCCGCCAGCAGCGCCCAGCGGTGGAACCAGCGGGTGAACAGGCCGCCGACGAGCGCGGGGAAGGTCTGCAGGATCCAGATGCCGCCCAGCAGCTGGAAGTTGATGGCCACGGTCTTGTCCATGCCGAGGACGAAGACGAGGGCACCGACCTTCACCAGCAGGGAGACCAGCTTGGAGACCTTGGTCTCCTGCTCGGCTGTCGCGTCCGGCTTGAGGAAGTCCTTGTAGATGTTGCGGGTGAACAGGTTGGCCGCCGCGATGGACATGATGGCGGCGGGCACCAGCGCGCCGATCCCGATGGCGGCGAAGGCGACACCGGTGAACCAGTCGGGGAACATGTCCTCGAAAAGCTGCGGAATGGCCAGCTGCCCGTTGTCCACCTTGGTGCCCGCGGCGATCGCCATGAAGCCCAGCAGCGCGAGGAAGCCGAGCATCAGCGAGTACAGCGGCAGAATCGTGGTGTTGCGCCGGATCACGTTGCGGTTCTTGCCGGAAAGCGTCGCGGTGATCGAGTGCGGATACATGAACAGCGCGAGCGCGGAGCCGATGGCGAGCGTGGCGTACGCCCACTGGGCGTTCTCGCCGCTGGCCAGTTCCCCGCGCGGTTTTCCGGTCGCCGGATTCTCCTGTGCCAGCGCGTCGCCGGCCTTGGCGAAGATGTCGTCGAAGCCGCCGAGTTTGATGGGGATGTAGATGATGGCGACGGCGATGACGATATAGATGAGCGCGTCTTTGACGAACGCGATGAGCGCGGGGGCGCGCAGCCCCGAGGAGTAGGTGTAGGCGGCCAGTACGCCGAAGGCGATGAGCAGCGGCAGGTCCTTGATGAACCAGTTGGTCGATTCCGAACCGCCGACGCCCATCACGTCCAGTACGGCCTGGATGCCCACCAGCTGGAGCGCGATGTAGGGCATCGTCGCCAGGATGCCGGTCAGCGCGACGGCGAGCGAGAGCCCCTTGGAGCCGAACCTGCCGCGTACGAAGTCGGAGGTCGTGACGTATCCGTGCCGGTGCGAGACGGACCACAGGCGGGGTAGGAAGGTGAAGATCAGCGGGTAGACGAGAATGGTGTACGGCACCGCGAAGAATCCGGAGGCGCCGGCCGCGTAGATCGCCGCGGGAACGGCGACGAACGTGTAGGCGGTGTAGAGGTCACCGCCGAGCAGGAACCAGGTGATCCAGGTGCCGAAACTGCGTCCGCCCAGGCCCCATTCGTCGAGGCTGTTCTCGTTCGCGGCCTTGCGCCAGCGGGCGGCGCGGAATCCCATCACCGTGACGAGTACGAAGAAGAAGATGAAGACGGCGAGTGCGACGCCGTTGACGTCCTTCATCGGGCCTCACCGCTTTCGGCGGCGGCCTCGGCGACGGTCTCGGCGGCGGCCCGGCGCGCCCCGGCCTGTTCCCGCCGCACGATGCGGTAGGCGACCATCGTGAGCACGGCCGATATCAGCACCCACAGCATCTGGTACCAGTAGAAGAACGGAACACCGATGAGGGTCGGCTCGATACGGGCGTAGGAGTCGACCCACAGAATGCCGACGAAGGGCGCGAAAAGGCACAGGCCCGCCACGACGCGTGCGGGGGTGATGGCCGGGCGTCTCTTTCCGGCGTCCTGGGGTGGTGCGGACATGCGGCGGGCTCCGTCCTCGCTCAGAGATCATGCAATGTGCACGCAACCTAGGCGAGCCTCCGGCCCACGTCACGGCCCGTCCGTATAGCGGACATGACACCGTGCGCGTGACGCACCGGTCTCAGCGGCGGCAAAACCCCTCGCGTCTCAGCGGCAGCGACTACCCCTTCGCGTCTCAGCGGCAGCGAACCCCTTCGCGTCTCAGCAGCAGCGGAACCCCTCGCGCGGGTCGCCCTCGCGCGCGTCCGTGCGCCGCCGCTCGAACTCCCTGCGGCTGGGCACGGGTGCCGCCGGGCCCTGGTGGTGCCGCACGTGCGCGACGTACCGCTCGTAGGCGCTCTCGTCGGTCAACTCGCGCACGTACCAGCGCACCCACGAGGCGGCCCGCGCCACGGCCCTCATCACGCCTCCCCGCCGCTGTCGCCACCGCCCCGCGCGCCCTCGGCGGGTCCGGCGGCGGCCAGCGCCGCCCGCTCGGCCTTCTCCTCCTTGGTGGGGAACAGCCCGGCGGGCTCGACCAGCCGCGACGTCTCGTACGGCGCCTCGTGCATCGTCGCGCTCGCGCTGTGCGGGTGGCGGACCGCCTTCACGCAGGTGCGGGCCGCGTCCACGAGCACGACGACGACGAGGAGCGCGAACAGCGCCGAGAGCACCCCGTCCACGGTGGAGTTGGTGACGACGGTGTGCATGTCGTCCATGTTCTTGGCGGGCGCGATGACCTTGCCCGCGTCGATCGCGTCCTGGTAGTCGGAGCGCTGCTGGAAGAAGCCGACCTTCGGGTCGCTGGAGAAGACCTTCTGCCAGCTCGCCGTCAGCGTCACCACCGCGTCCCACGCCAGCGGCACGGCCGTCACCCACGCCCACTTCAGCCGCCCCGACTTGACGAGCAGCGTCGTGCAGACGGCCAGCGCGACGGCGGCCAGCAGCTGGTTGGCGATGCCGAAGAGCGGGAAGAGCTGGTTGATCCCGCCCAGCGGCTCGTGGACGCCGACCCACAGGAAGTAGCCCCACAGCCCGACGACGATCGCGCTGGAGACCAGCAGCCCGGGCCACCAGCTGATCCGGCGGAACGGCTTGTAGACGTTGCCGAGCATGTCCTGGAGCATGAACCGGCCCACGCGGGTGCCGGCGTCCAGCGCGGTGAGGATGAACAGCGCCTCGAACATGATCGCGAAGTGATACCAGAAGGCGCGCATGCCGGATCCGCCGACGACCTCGGAGAAGATGTTCGAGACGCCGATGGCCAGCGTGGGGGCCCCGCCCGTGCGCGAGAGCAGCGAACTCTCCTCCACCGCCTTGGCCGCTGCGGCCAGTTGTTCGGGGCTGATGCTGTACCCGAACGAGCGAACCGCTTCCGAGGCGGACTGCACCGAGTCACCGATCACCCCGGCGGGCGCGTTCATCGCGAAGTAGAGGCCAGGGTCGATGATGCAGGCGGCGACCATCGCCATGACCGCCACGAACGACTCCATCAGCATGGAGCCGTACCCGATCATCCTGACCTGGGTCTCCTTCTGGATCATCTTCGGCGTGGTGCCCGAGGAGATCAGCGCGTGGAATCCGGACAGCGCGCCGCAGGCGATCGTGATGAACGCGAAGGGGAACAGCGACCCGGCGAAGACGGGCCCGTCGCCCACGCCGGCGAAGTCGGTGATGCCCTCCATCTTCAGCGTCGGCAGCGTCACCACGACGCCGACGGCGAGCAGCCCGATGGTGCCGATCTTCATGAACGTCGACAGGTAGTCGCGCGGAGCCAGCAGCATCCACACCGGCAGGATGGAGGCGACGAAGCTGTAGACCAGGATCCAGACCACCAGCGTCGGCTTGTCCAGCGTGAAGGCGCCGGCCCACGACGACTCGGCGACCCACCGCCCCGCCACCAGCGCGAACAGCAGCAGCGCGATGCCGATCAGCGAGACCTCGGTGATCCGGCCCGGCCGCAGCACCCGCAGATAGAAGCCCATGAACAGCGCGATCGGGATCGTCATCCCGATCGAGAAGGTGCCCCAGGGCGACTCGGCCAGCGCGTTGACGACGACCAGCGCCAGCACCGCCAGCAGGATGATCATGATGGCGAGGACGGCGAGCAGCGCGGCGGCCCCGCCGACGGGGCCGATCTCCTCCCGCGCCATCTGCCCCAGCGACTTGCCGTCCCGCCGCATCGAGAAGAACAGCGTCACCATGTCCTGGACGGCGCCCGCCAGGATGACGCCCGCGACGATCCAGATGGTGCCGGGCAGGTACCCCATCTGCGCCGCGAGCACGGGCCCGACCAGCGGCCCGGCCCCGGCGATCGCCGCGAAGTGGTGTCCCAGCAGCACCCGCCGGTCCGTGGGGTGGAAGTCGATGCCGTTGTTGAGGCGTTCGGCGGGCGTGGCCCTGCTCTTGTCGACGCGCAGCACCCGCGTGGCGATGAAGCGCGCGTAGAACCGGTAGCCGATGGCGTACGAGCCGAGCGCGGCGGCCACCATCCAGGCGGCGGAGACCTCCTCGCCGCGCGCCAGCGCGAGCATCGCCCATCCCGCCGCGCCGACCAGCGCGACCACGGACCAGATGACGACGGACCGCGGGTTGATCCGCCTCGCTTGCTGAGCAGTGCTGCGCACGCGCGTTCCTCCTCGACCCCACCCGCCGGCCCCCCGAGGCGGCGGGCACACCACGACGGCAGGGCGACCGTAGAACAGCGACGTGATCCGCGCCATACCCCCGTACGGGGGTTACCCGATCTCCACGCTGCGCGTGCGTCGGCAGGGTGGGGGCGGACGGCCCCGCGGTGGGGCCGAAAGGCACGCGTGCCGCTCAGTCGGTGGGCCGCTGGAGGTTGGCGACGAACTTGTAGCGGTCGCCGCGGTAGACCGAGCGCACCCACTCCACGGGTTCGCCGCCGGTGTCGCGTGAGTGGCGCGAGAGCATCAGCATCGGCAGGCCGACGTCGGTGCCCAGCAGCCCGGCCTCGCGCGGGGTGGCCAGCGACGTCTCGATCGTCTCCTCGGCCTGCGCGAGGTGGACGCCGTAGACCTCGGCCAACGCGGTGTAGAGGGAGGAGTACTTCACCAGGCTGCGGCGCAGCGCGGGGAAGCGCTTCTGCGACAGGTGCGTGGTCTCGATGGCCATCGGCTCGCCGCTGGCCAGCCGCAGCCGCTCGATGCGCAGGACGCGGCCGTTCGCCGTGATGTCGAGCAGGACGGCGAGCCGGTCGTCGGCCGTGACGTAGCCGATGTCCAGCAGCTGGGAGGTGGGTTCGAGGCCCTGGGCGCGCATGTCCTCGGTGTAGGAGGTCAGTTGGAGCGCCTGGGAGACCTTGGGCTTGGCAACGAAGGTGCCCTTGCCCTGGATGCGCTCCAGCCGCCCCTCGACGACCAGTTCCTGGAGGGCCTGGCGCACGGTGGTGCGTGAGGTGTCGAACTCGCTGGCCAGGGTGCGCTCGGGCGGCACGGGCGTGCCGGGCGGCAGCGTCTCGGTCATCTCCAGCAAGTGCCGTTTGAGGCGGTAGTACTTGGGCACGCGCGCGGTGCGGGCCGCCGATCCGTTGCCGCCCGCGGTCCCGCTCTCCGCGGCGGCCGGTGCGATGGCGCCGCCCCCGTCCGTGCTCATGGCCCGCCTTCCCGACTCGCCTCGTGCTGCCGTCACCGGCTTCCTCCGTGTGCTTAGCGGTTCACATCGTGGCATGGCGCGGCGTTGGGCGGGCGCCCCAGCTCAGATGTCGTTCCGATAACGGAACCGACTGGGAGCTTTATACACCGTTGACACCCCTAAAGGTCTAGGCCAAGCTCTGCGCATTGGTCTAAACCAACTGTCCGGATGGGCCCGGATGTGCTGTCCGGAGGGACGGACTGTCCGAATGCGCCGTGTGGAGCGTTCCAGTGTGCAGGGGAGAATGCTGTGAAACGTCATCAAAGGGGCCTTGTGGCCGCGGCCGGTGTCGCCGTACTGATGGTGAACGTCGCGGCCTGTGGGTCCGACGGCGACGAGAAGTCCGGGCCGGAGAGCTTCAAGGGCAAGACGCTCACCCTTTGGGCGATGGACGGGTCCACCCCCGAGAAGTGGACCAAGGACGTCAAGGCCGCCTTCGAGAAGAAGACCGGAGCCAAGCTCAAGCTCGAGGTCCAGCAGTGGAACGGGATCCAGCAGAAGATCACCACCGCGCTGTCCGAGAACGACCCGCCGGACGTCATCGAGATCGGCAACACCCAGACCCCCGCCTACGCCCGCACCGGCGGCCTCGCCGACCTCAGCGACCTGAAGAAGGGGCTCGGCAAGGACTGGACCTCCTCCCTCAACAAGTCGGCGGTCTATGACGGAAAGCAGTACGCCGCCCCCTGGTTCGCCGTCAACCGCACGGTCATCTACAACAAGAAGATCTGGGCCGACGCCGGCGTCAAGGGCACGCCCAAGACCCGCGACGAGTTCTTCGACGCGCTCGAGAAGATCGAGCGGAAGACCGACGCCGAGCCGCTCTACATGCCGGGCCAGAACTGGTACTTCTTCGACGGCCTGCTTATCGGCAACAACGCCGACCTGGTCAAGAAGAAGGGCGGCAAGTGGGTCTCCAACCTCGCCGACCCCAAGGTCGGTGAGGCCATGAAGGTCTACAAGAAGTACGCCTCCTACTCCAAGGCGCCCAAGAACAAGGACGAGGCCACCCCGCAGCAGGCCGAGATCTTCGCCAAGGGCAAGACCGGCGCCTTCATCGGTCTGAGCTGGGAGGCGGCCACCGCGATCAAGGCCAACCCGAAGATCGAGAAGGACATCGGCTACTTCACCATTCCGGGTGAGACCGCCGCTGAGCCCGAGGGCGTCTTCCTCGGCGGGTCCAACCTGGCCATCGCCGCGGGCAGCGAGAAGCAGGAACTCGCCAAGGAGTTCCTCAAGATCGCCCTGTCCGACACGTACGAGGGCGCGCTCGCCAAGGAGAGCGGCGTCATTCCGAACAAGAAGTCCCTGCAGAGCAACCTGGAGGGCAACCCGGCGGCGGAGGCCGCGGCGCCGGCCGTCGAGGGCGGCGGCCTGACCCCGCTGATCCCGGAGTGGGGCGCGGTGGAGAACCCGCCGAACCCGATCAAGACGTACATGACCTCCGTGCTCAAGGGGAAGTCCCACGCGGCCGCGGCCAAGGGCGTGGAGGGCGAGATGAACAAGCGGCTCTCCCAGAAGCAGTAACCGCAGTAACCCACCTGAACGGGCGGGTTGCGGGGGGCGGCAGCCGCCCCCCGCAACCCCCTGCGTTGGAGTCCCGATGTCTGTGCAGACCCATGAGGCGCCGCCTCTCGACAAGGTGCCCGTGCGGCCCACGGGGGAGGGCGGACCGCCGGCCCGTGGCGGGAGGAAGGCGAAGGGCACGCTGCCCTACCTGCTCCTGCTGCCCGCGCTCGGACTGACCGCCGTCCTGCTCGGCTGGCCGCTGCTCACCAACGGCATGCTGTCGTTCCAGAACCTCAACATGACGCAGCTGATCCAGCACGTCACCGAGTGGAACGGTTTCACCAACTACACCGACACGCTCACCAGCGACACCTTCTGGCGGGTCACACTGCGGTCGGTGATCTTCACGGTGGTCAACGTCGTGCTGATCATCGTCGCCGGCACCCTCATCGGGCTGCTGCTGGCGCGGCTCGGGCCGAAGATGCGGCTGCTGCTGTCTGTCGGGCTGGTCCTCGCCTGGGCGATGCCCATCATCGCGGCCACCACCGTCTACCAGTGGCTGTTCGCGCAGCGGTTCGGCGTCGTCAACTGGGTACTGGCCAAGGTCGGTTTCGACTCGATGGCGGACTACAACTGGACGGGCAGCCAGCTGTCCACGTTCTTCGTCATCTCGCTGCTGATCGTGTGGACGTCGATTCCGTTCGTCGCGATCAACCTCTACGCGGCGACGACGACGATCTCCAAGGAGCTGTACGAGGCCGCGGCGCTGGACGGGGCCGGACCGTGGAAGAGCTTCAAGTCCGTCACCTTCCCCTTCCTCAAGCCGTTCTTGATGGTCGCGACGTTCCTGGAGGTCATCTGGATCTTCAAGGCGTTCCCGCACGTCTTCGCCATCAACGAGGGCGGCCCCGACCGGCTGACCGAGACGCTGCCCGTCTACGCCTTCGTCGAGGGCGTCGGCAACCAGCACTACGGCGCCGGCGCGGCGATCTCCGTCCTGACCATCCTCATCCTGCTGGCGCTCATGTCGTACTACCTGCGGCTGGTGCTCAGACAGGAAGACGCCGACGAGACCGAGACCGGTGAGACCGCCGGGACCGCCGGGACCGCCGAGACCGCCGAGAACAAGGGGAAGAAGGCCTGATGCGACGGTCGCTCCTGAGCCGGATATGGCCGAACGCCACCGCGCTGCTGCTGTTCGTGGGGTTCGTCTTCCCCGTGTACTGGATGTTCAACACGGCGTTCAAGCCCAACGGGCAGATCATCAGCGAGAACCCCGTCTGGTTCCCCACCTCGCCCACCCTCGAACACTTCTCCACGGCGGTGCACGCGGAGAACTTCTGGACGCTGGTGCGCAACTCCGTCACGGTCACCGTGCTGGCCGTCGGTATCTCGCTGCTGGTGGCGCTCTTCGCCTCGTTCGCGCTGGCCCGCATGCGGTTCAAGGGACGCAAGGGCATCATCCTCACGTTCATGATCGCGCAGATGGCCCCCTGGGAGGTCATGGTCATCGCGATCTACATGATCGTGCGGGACGCGGAGATGCTGAACAGCCTCGTGCCGCTCACCCTCTTCTACACGGTGATGGTGCTGCCGCTGACCATCATCACCCTGCGCGGCTACGTCGCGGCCGTCCCCAAGGACCTGGAGGAGTCGGCCATGGTGGACGGGTGCACCCGCCTCCAGGCGTTCCGCCGGGTCATCTTCCCGCTGCTGGCCCCCGGACTGATGGCCACCTCGCTCTTCGGGTTCATCACCGCGTGGAACGAGTTCCCCATGGTCCTCATCCTCAACAAGGACGCCGAAGCGCAGACGCTGCCGCTGTGGCTGTCGAAGTTCCAGACCGCGTTCGGTGACGACTGGGGTGCCACGATGGCGGCGGCCTCGCTCTTCGCCGTCCCGATCCTGCTCCTCTTCCTCTACCTCCAGCGCAAGGCAGTGGCCGGCCTCACCTCCGGCGCGGTGAAGGGGTAGTGGAGTGACGGGCCATCCAGTGAAGTGAAGGGACACCGCGCCGCATGACCACCTCTCTCCGAGCGTCCGACACCCTCACCCGCGACGCCCTCGCCGTCCTCCAGCCGGGCTTCGCCGGCACCTCGGCGCCGTCCTGGCTGCTGCGGCAGCTCGACGAAGGGCTCACGTCGGTCGGCCTCTTCGGCCGCAACATCGACTCGCCCGAGCAGCTGGCCCTCCTGACCGAACAGCTGCGCGAGGTGCGCCCCGAGCTGCTGGTGGCCATCGATGAGGAGGGCGGCGACGTGACCCGGCTGGAGGCCCGCACGGGCTCCTCCTACCCGGGCAACCTCGCCCTCGGGCACATCGACGACCCGGACTTGACCAGGGCCGTCGCCCACGAACTCGGCGGCCGGCTCGCCGCGGCGGGCGTCAACCTCAACTGGGCGCCCTCCGCCGACGTCAACTCCAACCCCGACAACCCGGTCATCGGGGTCCGCTCCTTCGGCGGCGATCCCGAGCTGGTGGCCCGGCACACCGTCGCCTACGTCGAGGGCCTCCAGGCCGCGGGCGTCGCCGCCTGCGTCAAGCACTTCCCCGGACACGGCGACACCGCCGTCGACTCCCACCACGCCGTGCCCCGCATCGACGCCGACCTCGCCACGCTCAGGGGCCGCGAGCTCGTGCCCTTCGCCGCCGCGGTCGACGCGGGCAGCAAGTGCGTGATGAGCGCCCACATCCTGCTGCCCGCGCTGGACGCGGCGCACCCGGGAACGCTGAGCTCCGCCGCATTGACGGGACTGCTGCGGGCGCCCCGGAGCGAAGGCGGCCTGGGGCACGAGGGGCTGATCGTCACCGACGGCATGGAGATGCAGGCCATCTCCGCCACCTACGGGCTCGAACGCGGCAGCGTGCTGGCGCTGGCGGCCGGCGCGGACGCCATCTGCGTCGGCGGCGGACTGTCCGGTGAGGACACCGTGCTGCGGCTGCGCGACGCGCTCGTCGGCGCCGTACGCGACGGCGAGCTGACCGAGGAGCGGCTCGCCGACGCGGCCGCCCGGGTGCGGAGTCTGGCCGCGTGGGCGAAGGGCGCGCGCGGCCGGTCGGGCACGGGGGGCCCGGCCGGCCACGCGCGGGACGGCATCGGGCTGGAAGCCGCACGGCGCGCGCTCGTGGTCACCGGGCTCGACGGGTACCGGCGGCCGTCCGGGCCCGGTTACGTCGCCGCGCTGACGCCGCTGGCCAACATCGCCGTCGGCGACGAGACCCCCTGGGGGCCCGCGGCCGAACTGGAGCGGATGATTCCCGGCACCCGCACCGGCACCTACGGCAGCACCGACGGCGACGTCGCCGCCACGGTGCTCGCCGACGCCGGGGACCGGCCCGTCGTCGCGGTCGTCCGCGACCTGCACCGGCACCCGTGGATGGCCCAGGCGGTCGAACAGCTGGTCGCCGCCAGGCCCTCGACGGTGGTGGTCGAGATGGGGGTACCCCAGGCCTCTCCCCAGGGCGCGCTCCACGTGGCGACGCGCGGGGCGGCCCGGGTATGCGGGCGGGCTGCCGCCGAGGTCATCGCCCGAGGCTGACCGGCCCGGACGCCGGCCTCGGCACGGCCCCGGGCTGGGCGCGCCCCCTGGCCTCCGCACCGGCCTCGGCCTCGGCGCGACACCTGCCTCCGGCCCCGGCACCGGCCCCGGCCCGGACCCGACCCCGGGTCGGGGCCCGCCGTGGGGTGCGCGGCCCGAGGGGGCGCGCACCCGGGCGCGGGCCCGCACGGCGGGCTCTCCCAGGCGCCGTCCGCGCAGCGGGCGGCGAGGGCGTGGCAGGGGGAAAACCGGCGTGCGCTCCCACAACGTAGGATCGAAGCAACCCGCACCCTTGTACGGAACCCCACCGGGAGGCGACCCCCATGTCCTCGAACGTCCCGTCTGAGCCGGGCACCATCATGTCCGGCGAGATGGCCGAGCAGCCGTCCGTGCTGCGCCGCATCCTGGACGAGGGCGGGCCGGCCATCCGCGAGGTCGCCGAGCGCATCGCCGCGAAGAACCCGCGTTTCGTGCTGCTGACGGCGCGCGGCACCTCGGACAACGCCGCGCTGTACGCGAAGTATTTGTTGGAGATCCAGCTCGGCAAGCCGTGCGGGCTGACGTCGATGTCCACGACGACGGCGTACGGCGCACAGCAGGACCTCACCGACTGCCTGGTGATCACGATCAGCCAGTCGGGCGGCAGCCCCGACCTGGTGGCCTCCACGAAGGCGGCGCGCGAGGCGGGCGCGATCACGCTCGCCGTCACGAACAACGCGGACTCCCCGCTCGCACAGGTGAGCGAGTTCCACATCGACGTTCTCGCGGGCCCGGAGAAGGCGCTGCCGGCCACCAAGACCTACACCGCCGAGCTGCTGGCGCTGTACCTGTTCGTGGACGGTCTGCGCGCAGGGCAGGGCGCCGAGGCGGCCAAGGCGCTGCCCGAGGTGGCCGACGCGATCCTGGCGCGGAAGGACGAGGTCAAGGCGCTCGCCTCCCGGTACAGGTTCGCGGAGCGGATGGTGCTCACCTCGCGGGGCTACGGCTACCCGACGGCGAAGGAAGCCGCGCTCAAGCTGATGGAGACCAGCTACATTCCCGCGCTGTCCTACTCGGGCGCCGACCTGCTGCACGGTCCGCTGGCCATGGTGGACAACATCTCGCCGGTGATCGCGGTCGTCGCGGACGGCAAGGGCGGCGAGGCGCTCCAGCCGGTGCTGGAGCGGCTGCGGGACCGGGGCGCCGACCTGGTGGTCATCGGCCGCCAGGAGGAGGTGGACCGCGCCTCGGCCGGGTTCGCGCTGCCGACCGACGGGCTGCCCGAGGAGCTCCAGCCGATCGTGCAGATCCTGCCGCTGCAGATGCTGGCGTACGAGGTCACCATGGCGCGCGGCCAGGACCCGGACGCGCCGCGCTCCCTCGCCAAGGTCACCGAGACCCGCTGAGGGGGCGCCGTATGGAGGGCCGCTCGCAGGGCTCCAAACCGCGGATGCGGCAGGCGCAGACCATCGACGGGCTGGTCGAACAGCTCATCGACGTCGGCGCCGACATCGTGCGCCGGGGCTACGCGCTGGCCAGCGGCGGCAACCTCTCGGCCCGGCTGCCGGGCGCGGCGGAGTTCGTCGTGACCGGCAAGGGCACCTGGCTGGACCGGCTGGAGCCCGCCGACTTCACGGTGATGAATCTGGCAGGCGAGGTCGTCGGCGGCAACCCGGTGCCCTCCAGCGAATGGAAGCTGCACCAGCGCAGCTACCGGGTGCGCGAGGACGCGAACGCGCTCGTCCACATGCACCCCCAGCACGCAGTCCTGGTCGACGCGCTCGGCCACGAGATCCGGCTGCTGACGCTGGACCACGCGGTCTACGTACGGTCGCTCGGCCGGATCCCGTTCCATCCGAACGGGTCCGACGAGCTGGCCGACGCCGCCGCCGAGCAGGCCGAGCAGCACAACTGCGTGCTGCTGGCCCACCACGGCTGCTCGGCGCTGGGCGAGGACGTCGGCATGGCGCTCCGGCGCGCCATGAACATCGAGGAGGCCGCGACGGCCACCTACCGCGCCCTGCTGCTGGGGGACCGCACCACCCGCTTCCCGACGAGCGCGGACGAGGCCATCCAGCACGCCTGATCCGCGCGAAGGGCGCGGCGAGAGGGCCCGCCAGAAGGGCGCGGCAAGGACGCGGAAACACTTCGGGCCGCGGCACCGGAGCGGGACCCTCAACCCGCCCGGCACCGCAGCCCGGAGCCACAAGACCCGGCCGCTGTCAGGGCAGAGAGCGTCACGGGCCTCGATCTGCCCTCCTGTGCGGGGAGAGCAGAAGTTCTTCACCCAGGATTGTGGACTAGACCACGGCCCTCTGTCTATGGATCGGACCGGTCAGGACAGCGGGACCGCACCGCCGCCCGGGCGGCGGCCGACCTGTCGTACCCTCGGCCCCGTGCCCTCCATGAACGACCTCGTACGCCAGCACACCGCGCTCTCGGACGCCGAGCTCGAGTGGCTGCACCTGCTGATCTCCGAATGGCAGCTGCTCGCCGACCTCTCCTTCGCCGACCTCGTGCTGTGGGTACCCACGCTGGACGGCACCCGCTACGTCTCCGTGGCCCAGATGCGGCCGAACACCGGGCCGACCTCCCACCAGGACGACATGGTCGGGCACCTGGTGCCCCGCGGCCGGCGCCCGCTGCTGGACGCCGCGCTGGACGAGGGCAGGATCGTGCGCGAGGGAGACCCGGAGTGGCGCGAGGAGGTGCCCGTCCGCGTCGAGTCGATCCCCGTACGGCGCGAGGGCCGGGTGCTCGGCGTCATCGCCCGCAACACCAACCTGCTGACCGTACGCACCCCCAGCAGGCTGGAGCTGACCTATCTGCAGAGCGCCAGCGACCTCGCGCAGATGATCGCGGCCGGCAGCTTCCCCTTCCCCGGGCACGAGGTCGACATGGACCATGTGCCGCGCGTCGGCGACGGCCTCATCCGGCTGGACGCCGACGGGTACGTGCAGTACGCCAGCCCCAACGCGCTCTCCGCCTACCACCGGCTCGGCCTGGCCGCCGACCTGGTCGGTCTCCACCTTGGGGAGGCCACCGCCGAACTGGCGCCCTCCCGCGGCCCGGTGGACGAGGCGATGGTCAAGCTCGCCAGCGGCTGGGCCCCGCGCGGCGCCGAGGTCGAGGCCAACGACTGCATCGTCCAGCTGCGTGCCATCCCCCTCAAGCCCAAGGGCACCCGCATCGGCTCGCTCATCCTGCTGCGCGACATCACGGAAGTGCGCCGCCGCGAGCGCGAGTTGATCACCAAGGACGCCACCATCCGGGAGATCCACCACCGGGTGAAGAACAACCTCCAGACGGTGGCCGCGCTGCTGCGCCTCCAGGCCCGCAGAATGGATTCTCCGCAGGGCAGGGACGCGCTGAGCGAGGCGGTGCGCCGGGTCGGTTCCATCGCCATCGTGCACGAGACGCTCTCCCAGAACCTGGACGAGCGGGTGGACTTCGACGAGATCGCCGACCGGGTCCTCTCGATGGTCGCCGAGATCTCCCCGGGCCGGGTCACCGGCCGCCGCACGGGCCGCTTCGGCATCCTGGGAGCCGAGGTCGCCACACCGCTGTCCATGGTGCTGACCGAGGTCTTGCAGAACGCCATCGAGCACGGCTTCGGCTCCGGCGAGCAGGGCACCGTGGAGGTGCGCGCGGTACGGGGCGCGGCCTCGGTCCGTGACGAGGCGCGGCTGCTGGTCACCGTGGAGGACGACGGGCGCGGCCTGCCCGACGGCTTCGACCCCCGCAGCGCGGGCAACCTGGGCCTCCAGATCGTCCGCACCCTCGTGGAGGGCGAGTTGGGCGGCACCTTCGACATGCAGCCCGCACCCGGCGGCGGCACCCGGGTGCTGTTCGATCTGCCGGTGGCGACGGAGAAGCGCTAGGGCTTTCCTGCGGCTCTTGCTCCGGCACGGGGGTGCCACTGGCCGCCGTGTGCGGTCTGCGGGTGGGGTGTGGTTGGTGGGGGCACCTCCCGGCCGGAGGCTGGGGGAGCAGTTCCCCGCGCCCCTCCGGGGCGCGGGCTGGGGGCACCACCCCTCCCCGCCGCGGCGGCAAGCAGACACGTTCGGCCTCCCCGCCGGAGGCGAAATGCGCTGAGCCCCCGGTCCGTTGGCACGGACTCGGGGGCTCAGCGCTGTACGCTCTGCGTTTGTGCGGGCGCTCTGTCTGCCAGGCGCTCCGAGGGCACTGCGCGCTGCGTCTCGGGGGTGCAGCTGGTGCCGGGCTGGGCGTCAGGCGGTCGCGGCGTTGTTCCGCGCCCGGTTGCGGGCGGCGCGGCGCTTCATCGCGCGACGCTCATCCTCGCTGAGGCCACCCCAGACACCGGAGTCCTGACCGGACTCCAGAGCCCACTGCAGGCACTGCTCCATGACGGGGCAGCGGCGGCAGACGGCCTTGGCTTCCTCGATCTGCAGCAGCGCAGGACCAGTGTTGCCGATGGGGAAGAACAGCTCGGGGTCTTCCTCGCGGCAAACGGCGTGGTGACGCCAGTCCATGGCTGCTACCTCTCCTCGTGTGTGGCTTTGCTTGTGAATGTGAACGCTTTCACGAATCCCCCCGCGTGGGAAGTGGGGCCTCATCGACTGTGATGCGGGTCCCACTGGAGTTAGGGGAGGGGATTCCGGCTCTCAAGGGGGCCCTGTTGACGGGCCGTCCCGATCGCCATGAAGAGACTCGCAAACCTCGGCGACGGATACAACCCCTTCCGGAAACTTTTTTTTGAATCCTTGGTGTCGGCTAGCTCACAGCCGTCATTCCAGGGGGTGGATCCTGGTCTAAACGTTCGAGTGGAAGGACTTTCGGGCCTTCCACTTACACAATCACACGCAGTGCACGCCGTACGCCTGTGAAGCTCACGCTCGTACGCAGTCCCAGGTGGTCACCGTCCATCTGAAACGGCAATGGAGCCTGCGAATGCAAGGTGAAGGAGGTGAGGTCGTGGAGTGTCACCGCGTGCTTGCCGCGCGGCCCCCGCTCGGGGCTGGAAGTGAGCAACTGGGTCCCGTAACGGCTCACCGCCAGCGGCGTCAGCCGCTTGAGACCGAGCACGTCCAAGCCCGTGTCGAAGGACGCCTCCGGCGCCGCGTACAGCGGTTTGTTCCCCAGGTACGACCACGGGGCGGTATTGCAGACCATCGAGAGCGCCAGGTCGCCGACCGGCTCGGCGCCCTCGCGCCGCAGCGTGATCGTGCCGTGCCGGCGGTGCGGCTCGTGCAGGAACTGCCGTACGACCTGGCGCACGTACAGCGGATGCGTCGAACGCTTGCCCCGCTCGCGCTGCTGCTCCACTCTGCCGACCACCCCGGCGTCGAACCCGAACCCCGCGGCGAAGGTGAACCAGCGCGCGGGCACCTCCGCGTCGTCACTGCCCGGCACGCCCCCGGCGAGCCCCAGCCCGACGGTTCTCTCCGCGTGCGACTCCAGCGCGTCCAGCAGATGCCCTGTGGCTTCCACCACATCGTTGGGCATGCCCAGGGCGCGGGCGAAGACGTTGGTGGACCCGCCCGGCACCACGGCCAGCCGCGGCAGCCGCTCGGGGTCCGGGCCCTCGTGCAGCAGACCGTTGACGACCTCGTTGATCGTGCCGTCTCCGCCGAGCGCGATGACCAGCTCCGTCGTGCCGCCCTGCGCCGCCTGGCGTGCCAGGTCGCGGGCGTGCCCGCGGTACTCGGTGGTGGCGATCTCCAGCTTGAGATCACTGGCCAGCGCGTGCGCCAGCACGTCGCGGGTGCGTGCGCTGGTGGTGGTTGCTGCCGGGTTGACCACGAGGAGTGCGCGCATGGGGTGAGCGTACCTACCCCGCGGTACGGGGCCCAGCCCAGCCGGATCCGGAGGGCTACGCTTCTGGTGTGAGCGAGAGCGTGACCCACACGGATACGGAAGAGGCCATGGACAGGGACGGCACGGGCGAGGCGGCCGAGGCGGGGGCGAAGGTGCCGGGGCCGCGCAGGATCGTGGCGGCCGCCGTGGTGACCGGTGTCGAAGGCGTGATCGTTGCCGCGTTCGGCCTCTTCTCGCTCGTGCTGCTGGTCACCGGCAGCCCCGACGACATGGTCCAGGCCGCCACGCTCGCCGTGACGGTCCTGGCGCTGTCCGTGCTGCCCCTGGCCGCGGCGCGCGGACTGTGGCGCAGGCGCCGCTGGAGCCGCGGACCCTCGATGATCGTCCAGCTGCTCGCCCTGCCCGTCGCCTGGCAGATGGCGCAGAACGGGGGCGGGCTGATCGCCGCGGCCGCAGCGCTGGCGCTGGCCGCCGTCGCGGTGCTGGCATGCCTCGTCAACCCGAAGGCGACGGAAGCGCTGGGCATCGATGCGAGGTGAGCGAGTCGCCGACGAAAAGCACCTGGTCCTCAACCTCCGCGCGGGCTGATGTCAGCCCGCACGGCCGTTGAGGACCAGGTGTCCGGGGGCGGGGCCTCCGGTTCGGGGAGGGGAAGGGACGGGGGAAGGGGTCACTCCTCCACCAGCAGGCGGTCACGGAGCTGGGCCAGAGTCCGCGCGAGGAGTCTGGAGACGTGCATCTGCGAGATGCCGACCTCCTGTGCGATCTGCGACTGGGTCATGTTTCCGAAGAACCGCAGCAGCAGGATCTTCTTCTCCCGCGGCGGCAGCTCCTCCAGCAGGGGTTTGAGCGATTCGCGGTACTCGACGCCCTCCAGCGCGTCGTCCTCCGCGCCGAGGGTGTCGGCGACGGCCGGCGACTCGTCGTCGGTGTCGGGCACGTCGAGCGAGAGGGTGCTGTAGGCGTTGGCCGATTCCAGCCCTTCCAGCACCTCCTCCTCGGAGATCTTCAACCGCTGGGCCAACTCGTGGACCGTCGGGGCGCGCCCGTGCTGCTGGGAGAGCTCGGCGGTCGCGGACGTGAGCGACAGCCGCAGCTCCTGGAGGCGGCGGGGCACGCGCACGGCCCAGCCCTTGTCACGGAAGTGGCGTTTGATCTCGCCGACCACCGTGGGTGTCGCGTACGTCGAGAACTCGACGCCGCGCTCCGGGTCGAAACGGTCGACCGATTTGATCAGGCCGATCGTCGCGACCTGCGTCAGGTCGTCCAGCGGCTCGCCGCGGTTGCGGAACCGGCGGGCCAGGTGCTCGACCAGGGGCAGGTGCATGCGCACCAGCTGATTGCGCAGCTCGGCGCGCTCGGGCCCGTCCGGCAGCTTGCGCAGTTCGATGAACAGAGCGCGCGCGCCGTCGCGATCCTGCGGGTCGAGCCCGCGGGAGTCGCCGTGGGTTGCCCGCCCACGCCGCTCGTGCTGCTGCTGGTTCATAGCGTCCGCCCGCTTCGCCTGCCTGGGTCGCTGCATGCTGGGGTCGGCCGGGTGCGGACGGGGCTGCTGTTCGGGAATGCCCCGGGAGACCGCCCCCGGGCGGCCTGACCACGTCTGACTTGCCTCGTGCTCGGTCACGATGCTCCGGGCCCCGCACCGCGCTTCTTGTGCAGGCTGATGCTCACCGTACGGTCATCCGACACTGCTGAACCCACCTCACCGGCCAGGGCCGAGAGCACCGTCCACGCGAAGGTGTCGCGTTCGGGTGCCCGGCCATCGGTCGTCGGCGCCGAGACGGTGACGTGCAGCGAGTCGCCGACGAGCTGGAAGACACAACTGAGCACGGAGCCGGGGACGGCCTGCTGGAGCAGGATCGCGCACGCCTCGTCCACAGCGATCCGCAGATCCTCGATCTCGTCGAGGGTGAAGTCCAAGCGGGCCGCGAGCCCGGCGGTGGCCGTCCGCAGCACCGACAGATAGGCACCCGCGGCCGGCAGCCGGACCTCGACGAAGTCCTGCGACGCGGGGTCGCCTGCGATCTGGGACACCCTCACCTCCAAGGTGACACGAGCCGGTTGGGCCTCGCGGCCGACGCGGCTGTTGGTTCGTTTCGTCAGCGACGCTATCGCGATCCGTGTCACGATGCCGCACGCACTGATCGTTGCCGCCTCAACCCGCGAGCGTCACCCATAGTAAACACATGGGTACTTTCTGTGGCTAGGGGTTGAGGACCCCAATTCCTCTGTGACTACGCTGTGTTGGCACCCGGGTCCGACGCGAACGACTGTCCCGGGCCAGGTCCTCACGCCCGGCGAACACCCTGGGTGCCCGAGGGCGGGCCAGGAGGCGCCAATGAGAGGGCCTGCCAAGTCAATACCCGTCACCCGTTGCGTTCATAGCCCCTGGAAGCACACCCTCGGACAAGGGCCGAAACCCGCCCCTGTGGGTGACCCGGCGGTGCATCCGAGTGGCGAGAGGGGCGAGCGCGCCGACTACGAAGCGTGAAGGTGACCGAGGGGGCGGTGAGTGATCGCTCACGAAGAGTGATGATCATTCTCACTCCGTGTCACCGCTGCGGGCTCCACGACGGCCCGGTCACGACAGCCGTCACGGTGCTCCCCGGGGTGAACGCACCCTCTTCCGTGAGTGCGGTGAGCGCGAGGAGCAGCTTGGCCACGTAGATCGTCTCCAGCGGGGGCAGCTCGTGCCGCGCGGAGAAGTCCTCCGCGAAGTCGGCGAGCCGCGCGCTCACCTTCGCGTAGCCGCCCTCGTGGAAACGCTCTTCCAACCGCCAGTGGCCACGCGGCCCGCCGAAGGCCTCCCGCTGGAGCGCGCGGACCTCGCCGCCCAGGAACCCGCCCTTCAGCACGGGCACGCCGAGACTGCGCTGACCTGCACGAAGACCGGCCGCCATGCCGGCGAGGGTGCCACCTGTGCCGCAGGCGACGGCCGCCACGTCGGTGCGCCCGCGCAGCTCCTCGCCCAGCAGGACGCAGCCGCGTACGGCCGCCGCGTTGCTGCCGCCCTCGGGAACGACGGCGCACTGTCCGAACCGTTCGCGCAGCTCCTGGTGGAACGCCGGCTCCGCACGTCGGCGGTAGACGGAGCGCGGGACGAAGTGCAGCAGCATGCCGTCCTCGGCGCAGCGGGCCAGCGAGGGATTGAGCGGCAGGTCGGCCAGTTCGTGGCCGCGCACCACCCCGACCGTGCGGAGCCCGAGCAGCCGGCCGGCGGCCGCGGTGGCCCGCAGGTGGTGGGAATAGGCGCCCCCGAAGGTCAGCAGCGTGCGGTGACCGGTCTCGGCCACAGCACGCAGGTTGGGGGCGAGTTTGCGCCACTTGTTACCCGCGAGTGCGGGGTGGATGAGGTCGTCCCGCTTGAGGAGCAGCCGCACACCCCGCCGCGCGAACCGCTCGTCCTCGACCTCCTGGAGAGGGGAGGGAAGACGCGGAGCGAGCGCGTCGAGGGGATCAGCGCCGGGGGCGGATGCGGGTGCCACCCCTCCATTGTGGGCGCCACCCGCATCCGCCCCGCACGGCGGGGAACCTCAACCGAGCCGGGCGGCGATCCGCTCCCGCAGCTCGTCCATGGTGAAACCGCGCGGGTCCACCTTCTGGTCCGTCCACTCCAGGTGGCCGATGACCGAGCGGGCACCCCAGCCGTGGTGGCGGCACAGCGCCGCCGCCGCGCGCTCGATGGCGTCCAGCTGCTCGTCGGGCCAGGGGTCCTTGCCGTCGCCGAGGTTCTCGCACTCGAAACCGTAGAAGTACCGGTTCCCGTCGGTGTTCTGCTGGTTCGGCGCGGGGGTGGCCCGCTCGGCGATGACGGCGCGGAGCACGTCGTCATCGCCCGAGCCCGCGTGGTTGGCCCGGCCGTGGCCGGTCAGATGGACGGTGCCGTCCTTGGTGACGCAGCCGTGCGCGAGGGGGCCAGGCAGCTGCGACCGCCCGTCGTAGATCAGGTCGACCGTCTCCTTCGCACCGCTGGTGACGGTGTGGTGGATCATGATGCCGTGCACCGGGCCCCACGGGCCCTGCCGGTTGCGGTTGTGGTTGCGCCAGTCGCGTACCTCTTCGACCGTCACGCCCTCCTTCTCGAGGGCCCGGACGAAAGCGGCCGCGGTGATGGGTGTGGCCATCTCGCCCCCGTCTGCTGTGTCACGTCACGGGTGGTGCCGCCGTGCGCCGGTGAGGTCCGGTGCGGTGCCGGACCCGCGGCGCCGACTGTGTCCCTTGGGCTCATACCCCGAATCGGGCCGCTTCTAGCCGGAGGATCCTGTACCGCTCGGTGGGTTCGCCTGTGCGAGGAGTGAGCGCACCGTGGCGTCGCGCCCGTACGGACGCAGGAGTCCGGGGATGCGCGCACGCGCGGCCCGCACCCGGCCCGAGCTGACCTGCGCCGACTCCGCCAGGAAGCTGCTCCAGGCGGCGCAGGCCTCCTCCAGGCGGCCCCGCGACAGCAGCAGTTCGGCCAGCTCGGCACGGCACAGGGCGCGTGAACGCAGCTCGTCCGCGGGGCGGGCGCCCAAGGAGGCGCGCAGGTCCCGGATCGCGCCGTCGCGGTCGCCCAGCGCCGCCCGCATCTGGCTGGACTGGTAGAGCAGCGCCGCGTGTCGGTACGTGCCCACCGGTTCGCCGCTGGGGCTCTCAGCCCCGGTCGTCAGGTCGGCGGGGGCGCGGGCCAACTGGCGTTCCGCCCGCGCCATCGCCTCCAGCGCCCGGCGCCGGTCGCCGTCGGCCGCACCGGCGACGGCCAGCCCCGCGTACAGGAACGCACGGGTCGCCGGGTCGGCGTCGGCCGGCGCCGCCGCCAGCGCCGCCTCGGCGAGTGCGAGGCTCACCCGAGGGTGGCCCAACTGGTGTGCCTGGGAGCTGAGGGCGCGCCGTGCCAGCGCCACACCGTCCGGATCGGCGGCGTCCTCGGCGAGCTCGGCCGCGGTGAGGAAGGCGCGCTGGGCCAGCCCGTGCCGCTGCTCGTCGGCGTAGACGCGGGCCAGCAGGAAGCTGAGCCGTGCCGCGCCCGCCTGCATGCCCCGCTGGTGCACCCCTTCCTCGCCGGTGCGCAGGGTGCTCACCAGTCCGGAGAGGAAGGCGGCCAGCGAGGTCCTGATGTGGCCGCCGCCGTGCCGGTCCGCCTGGAGGGCGAAGAACCTGGCGTGTTCGTGGACGGAGGCCACCTCGCCGGGCTCGGTGCGGCTCGTGGGGCGGGAGCCGCGCGCGGTGCAGGTGTTGCGTGCGCCGAGCAGCGGCGCGGGCACGGGCGCGCCCGGTGCGCCCTCGGGCACCTCCCCGTGCCGGGGCGAGGGCGAGGGCGAGCGCACCGTCTCCGTCAGCAGCCGCAGCGTGTACGGCGCCGGGGGAGGGCTGTCCGCGCGGGGCGGCGGCACCACGGGTGCCGTCAGCGCGGTGAGTTGGTCGGCGACGTGGGACGGCCTGGCGAGACCGAAGAGGCGGACGTCCACGGGGTGCGCTCTGGCGTTCCGCGGATGCCCGGCGTCACCGGCGTCCCCGGGCCCGAAGGCGTGTTCGCGCGCCGTGAGGTCTCCGGCTCCCCGCGGCCGCGGGGCCGCCCCTGCGGGACCGGACGCCTCGTCGTCGCCGTCCGCGCCGCTGCCCGAGCGCGCTCCCGCGGCCGCGCGCCCGCCCCGCGCGCCGGCACCACCGGGCCGCCGCATGCCCAGTTCCGCGACGGTGACGCGGCGTCCCAGGCGGCGGGAGAGCGCCTCCGCCATCAGGTGCTGCACCCGGGGGTCGGGGCGGCTGCCGCGCAGCCAGTGGGCGACTGAAGTCCTGTCGTACCGAAGGTGGACACCGACCTCGGCGCCGAGACGAGCCAAGGCACGCGCGAACGCCGCCTGCGTCCACTCGGTCTCCTCCAGCAGGGCGCGCAGCGCCCCGTTCGGCGTGCGGCCGCGGGGCCGGGGTCCCGGTTGTGCCGAGACACGGACGGGGTCAGAGGGACACATGGCCCCTCCCGAGGACGAGCCGGATGGGGTCGTTCATCGTTCTGCCTCATTTCCGGAATCCGACGATGCTTTTCCGTAGCTCTCCGTGTGCTGTCTGTGCTGTCATGCACCCGGACGTCTTCAGGAAAGCGCGCCGCCCGCGGCTTGGGGAGCATGTGCCGTACGCACGGCTGCGTGGTGCTTTCACACCCCGTGTGAAAGCAAGTCCGTTACTCTGCGAAACAACACGTTGGACGACGGAGGGCGGTAATGGAGCCCAACAGTCAACTGGACGCACTCCTTGACCAGTCAGGGATGTCGCGGGCCGGACTCGCGGCGAGAGTCAACCGATTAGGAACCCGCGCAAATATCACCCTGCGTTACGATCACACGGCCGTCGCGCGCTGGCTCAAGGGGCAGCGGCCGCGCGGCAGGGTCCCCGAGATGATCTGCGAGGTCCTCGGCCGCCAACTCGGCAGGACCCTCACCCTCAGTGATATCGGCATGGATGTCGCAGCGGCAGGACGCACCCTCGGCACCCCGACAGGATCCGAAACGCCCGGACTCGGCCGGTTCGTGGAGCGCGCCGCCTCCCTGTGGCGCTCCGACCAGGTGCACGGCGACTGGCCAGGCCCCTCCCTGCTGACCGGAGCCGCGGCCGTCGCACCGGTGTGGGAATGGGAGAACCCGCCAGAGGACCTGGACGTCTCCCGCGCCACGGGCGGCCCCGAGGTCACCGGCGCGGACGTCACCGTGCTGCACGCCGCCCGCAGCCATTACGAGCACCTGTACCGCAACGCCGGCGGCGTCGCCACCAGGTCGCGCGTCGTCGGCTTCCTCAACGGCGAGGTCGCCCCCCTCCTGCGCGGCAGCTACGACGACGCGACAGGACGGCGGCTCCACCGGGCCGCCGGATCGCTGGCCGCCATCAGCGGCATCTGCGCCTACGACGCCGACGCGCAGGGGCTGGCACAGCGCTACTTCCACCAGGCGCTGCGCCTCGGCAAGGCCTCGGGCGACCGGCTCTTCGGCGGCTACGTCGTCGCCCTCCTGGTCAACCAGGCCCTCTTCCTCTCCGACACCCGGCACGCACTCGCCTGCGCCGAGGCCGTCCTGCGCACTCTGGGCCCGCGCATCAGCCCCGCGCTCGCCACGGACCTGTACGCGATGCAGGCCGGCGCCTACGCACGGCTCGGCGACCGGCGCGGCGCCCACGCCTGCATGCGCAGTGCCGAGACCCACTCCCAGCGCATCCGGTACGCGGAGGAACCCGAGGAGACCGGCTACGTCCAACCTGGCCTGGTCGAGGTGCGGCTGGCCGAGGCGCTGCTCCTCCTCGGAGAGCTGTCCGCCGCCGCCGGCTACGCCCAGGAGGCCGCGCGGGCGCCCGCGCACGTCCGCGGCCGTGTCAACCGGCTCGCCACCCTCACCGACGTGGCCCTGCACGCCGGGGAGCCGGAGCGCGCGGCAGCCACCGCGGCCCAGATGGTGGACACCGCGCAGGGCATCGAGTCGCAGCGCCTGCGCGGGCGCATGCGCAGGGTCAAAACACGCCTGGCACAGCACCCCGGGACCTCGGCGGCCGAGGCCGCGAAGCTCATCGAGGACTCGCTGAGCGTGCCGTTCTAGACCGGGCGCGCCGAGCACCCCTGTCAGTGGGAGCGCGCGCCATGCTGGGATGTGCCCAACCTCCGTCGGGAAGGGGGCACATCACGTGCGATGGAAGAACCTGGGTGAACACACTGTGTACGAGAACCAGTGGCTTCGGGTGAATCTGGCGGATGTCGAACTGCCCGACGGGCGCCACCTGGATCACTACCTGATCCGGCTGCGCCCCGTCGCCATGGCCACCGCCGTCAACGAACGCAACGAGGTGCTGCTGCTGTGGCGGCACCGCTTCATCACCGACAGCTGGGGGTGGGAACTGGCGGCCGGCGTCGTCGAGGACGGCGAGGACCTGCCGCAGGCCGCCGCCCGCGAGATGGTGGAGGAGACGGGATGGCGCCCCGGGCCGCTCCGCCACCTGATGACCGTCGAGCCGTCCAACGGGCTGACCGACGCACGGCACCACATCTACTGGTCGCCCAGCGCGGAATACCTGGGCCCGCCCGAGGACGACTTCGAGTCCGAGAAGCGGGAGTGGGTCCCGCTCAAGGAGGTGCCCGAGATGATCGCCGGGGGCGAGGTGCCCGCGGCGAACATGGCGGCCGCACTGCTGATGCTCTACCGCGTGCGCTTCGGCTGAGCCGACGGGAGGGCCGCCCTCGCGCGGCCCTCCCGTGGGGCGTCAGCTGCTCTTGAGGAAACCGTCGCCGTTCTGCGCGACGTGCTCCTGGACTGCGGCGAGGGCCTGCTGGACCTCCTGGGCCGAGCCCGTGCCGCGCTGCTCCGCGTAGTAAGCGGCTCCCAGGCGGCGCAGCAGGTCGTTGCCCGTGCGCTGGGCCTGGACCTCCTCCACCTTCTCCTTGCCCTGCGCGAGCCCCCGCTGGGCCTGCTCCTTGGCGCGGTCGAGAAAGCCTGCCATGGTCCTGCCTCCGTGGTGTGCGGCGTGCCGGTCCGGTGCGTCCGGTATCCCGCTCAACGTATGCCGTGATCGGCGGGTTCCCCGAGGCGTCGGACGCGGCGCCGGGCGCCGGGGCGGCATTTCACACGATCGCGTGACTGCCCGGCCGATCCCGCGGGCGTGACGGGCAGGGACGGCGCGAAGCCGGGGCCGTCGGCCGGCGCGACCGGGGCTGTCGGTGGGCGCGGCTAGGGTTTGCCCGGTGAACGCACGAAGCGAGGCCGGTGCGGGAAGCCGGACGGAGTCCGCCGGCCAGGACGACGCCGCCGGCCGCACCGATGCCGCCGGCCGCACCGACGCTCCCAAGCGCGCCGACGCCGTTGGCGCGACCGACGCCGCCGGCCGGAGCGAGGACGTCGGCTGGGACGAGGACGGGGCGTGGCGCACGGCCGCGTGGCGCTCCGGAAGCGGGGCGCGGGCACCGCGCCGGGTGGCCGTCGCCGACGACCGGATGGCTGCCGACCTCGCCTACAGACTCGTCTGCGAGGGCACCGCACTGCTGTGGCGCGGCGACTACCACGGCGCCCGCCAACTGCTGGCCGCGCTCGGCCGCCGCGTGGACCGCAAGCCGCCCAAGCAGGGGGCGACGCCTCGCGAGAGCTTCCACCTCTACCGCCAGGCGCGCACCCGCCGCGCCCGCGTCCTGGGCATGCTGCTGGTTCCGTTGGAGACGGCAGCCGACGGGTCCTGGGCCGTGCCGCTGCGCCGGGCACCGCGGGTGGGGGAGGCGTGCGCCGAGGCGTACGGCCCTCCGCCCGGTCCCGCCGGGGCGCTGACGCTGGTGTCGCTGCGCGAACTCCAGGGCGTGCTCGGCGCGCACGAGTGGCGGCGCAAGGGCGTGCCGATCGAGGCGCTCGGCGGCGCGCGGATCCACCCGCGGCACGGCGTCTTCTCACCGGTCCGCGGCGAGTACGTCGACCTGGTCGCCCGAGCCCCGCTGCCCCGCGCCGCGGGAGCCGGGTTTGGGGAGGACGCCGGGCTCCGGGAGGACGCCGGACCCGTGCCGGAGACCGGCGCCGACGGCGGCGGGGCGCAAGGCAGCGAGGATTCGGGCGGCGAGGATCCTGGCGGCCTCACCGCGTTCGACATCGGCACGGGGACGGGCGTCCTGGCCGCCGTGCTCGCCCGGCGCGGTGTCGGCCGCGTGACCGCCACGGACGTGGGCGAGCAGGCGCTGGCCTGCGCGCGGGAGAACGTGGCACGGCTGGACGTCGCCCAGGCGGTGGAGGTCGTCCGCGCCGACCTGTTCCCCTCCCACGAGGCGGGCCGCGCCGACCTCGTCGTGTGCAACCCGCCGTGGCTGCCGGCCAAACCCACTTCCGTGCTGGAGCAGGCGGTCTACGACCCCGACAGCCGCATGCTGCGCGGTTTCCTCACCGGCCTCGGCGCGCGGCTCGCTCCTGCGGGCGAGGGCTGGTTGATCCTCTCCGACCTGGCCGAACACCTCGGGCTGCGCCCTCGCGAGCAGCTGCTGGAGTGGATCTCGGCCGCCGGACTGCGGGTCGCGGGCCGGCTGGACGCCCGGCCCGAGCACGCCCGCGCGACCGATACCGCCGCACCGCTGCACGCGGCCCGTGCGGCGGAGACGACCTCGCTGTGGCGGCTGCGCCACGCGGAGGAGGCCCCGGTGTCCTAGCCGAGCCGCCCAGGGAGGTCGGTGACGCCCCAAGCCGGTTTCCGATGTCCTGACCTGTTCCGATGCCCTGAAGAGTTCGCCCAGCTCGGCAGTCCCCTGCCGCGTTGCCGGGCTCGCCGGTGGTCTTCGTATGCGGGCGTGGTGATCGCGCTGCCGAGTGGGCGGGCGATGACTTTTCCCGGCTGACGCGGTCTGTTCTTCGTCGCCGTGGTCACGGACGACTCCTCAGGAAAGGACCTCTCATGCCGGAAGACACGCTCCAGCCGCACGGATTCACCGTGCACCGTAGGTACCCCGCCACGACTCAGGAGGTGTTCGACGCCTTCCTCGCGGTCTACGGGCCACAGCCGGAGGAATGGGTCCTGGAGTCGGAGCTCGACCTGCGTCCCGGCGGCCGCTGGTGGCTGCGGTTCGCGCCGCCCGGTGTGGAACCGTTCACCGAGGACCGGCGGCTGACCGTCGTGGACCCGCCCGGCCTGCTGCGCTACACCGCGCGTATCGACGCTCCCGGGAACCCGGCGTACGAGACCGACGTGACGCTGGAGCTCACCACCACACCCGACGGCCGGACCCGGCTGGCACTGACCCAGACCGGCTTCCCCGACGCGGAACTGGCACGGACCTTCGAGGAGAACTGGCCGGGGGTGCTGGAGTTGGCCGCGCAGCGCCTGGCCTGAATACCTGTTTCCCCGCCCGGGTCGGTCCGCTCGACACCGCCCCGCGGCAGCTCGCGTTCGAGCGGCACTCCACTCGTCGTGCTCGACCGCGCGCCGGCGCTTGCTGTCCGGGATCCCGCGGCCCCCTGACTTCTTTGGGCGCCGCTGCTACGTTGAGCCCCGTGTTCCTCCTCTTGGCATAGGCACGCCCCGGCCGCGGCACGCACACGGTGTCCGCGGCACTTCGGCGTCCCTGCTCCCGCCTCGACCGAGGAACACTTCCATGTCTGCGCCTGCTCAAGGGCGGCCCTCGTACGCCGCCGTACTGCGCCTTCCCTGCGCCCGACGCACCTTCGGTGCCGCCCTGCTCGGGCGGCTCTCGTACGGGATGCTCGCGCTCTCCCTGATGCTGGCGGTGACCCGGACAACCGGCTCGTATGCCGTCGCGGGCACGATCACGGCGCTGTTCGGCGCCACCAGTGTCTTCCTGTCCCCGGTACGGGCGGCCCTCGTCGACCGCCACGGTCCCCGCGCCGCGCTCCTGCCGATGGCCCTGCTCTACGCGGTTCTTCTGGGCGCCCTCGCCGCGGCCTCCTGGCGGCTCGGCGCCTCCCCTTGGTTGCTGGGCGCTCTCGCCGCGGCCGCGGGTGCCGCCACGCCTCCGCTCGGCCCCTCGGCGCGGGCCGTCTGGCGTGAACTCACCAATGATCCTTCGCTGTTGCAGCGCGCGTTCAGTCTGGACGGCGTCGCGGAGGAGATGCTGCTCGTCCTCGGCCCGCTGCTGGTCAGCGTGCTGGTGCAGAGCGCGCCCCCGGCGGCCGGGGTGGTGGTCAGCGCGCTGCTCGTGGGGGCCGGGACCTTGGCTTTCGTCCTGTCGCCTGTCGTGCGGGACCTGGGGCCGACTGCCGTTGCCCAGGGGGCGGCCTGCTCCGAGGCACGGTCGCGGGGGGCGCGGGCGCTGCTGACGCCGGTCGTGGTGGCGGCCGGGGTCGGGCTGTCACTGGGCGCCATGGATCTGCTGGTCCTCGCGTTCGCGACGGAGCGGCAGCACGGTGACGACGTGGTCGCCTGGGTGCTCGCGGCCCACTCGGCGGGCAGCGCGGTCGGCGGGCTCGTCAACGGTGCCGTCGGCTGGCATATCGGGGCCCGGGCACGACTGCCGCTGCTGGCCGCCGGCCTCGGTCTCGCCCTGGCCGCGGCGGGGCTCGCGCCCGGTGTGGGCGCGTTGACCGCGGCGGTGGTGTGTGCGGGGTTCTTCGTGGCTCCGGCGTTCACCACGGCGTATCTGCTGGCCGACGAGGCAGCACCGCCGGAGCGCCGCACGCAGGCGGGTGCCTGGGTCAACACGGCGGTGAACGCGGGGCTTTCGGGCGGCACGGCGGCGGCCGGTCTGCTGGCGGCACGGCTGCCCCTCGGGGTGTGCTTCGCACTCGCGGGCGGCGTGGCGCTGCTCGCGGCCCTGGCCTGCGCCGTGAGGACGCCGAAGACAGCCGGCCCGCACCTTGGACCTCCCCCGGAGGGGGGCCTGCTCCGAGAGGAGAGCCTGCTCCGAGACGAGAGCCTCCCGTTGGCGAAGGAGCCCCCGCGCCCTCCGTCCTCCCGCCCGGCTCGCTGAGTACCGGGCCGCAGTCCCGCGCTGCTCACGCTCCGCGATCCGGGCCCCGGCCGGGCACCCCGGAGGGTGGCCGGCCGGACTGGGTCCCCGGGTTGGGCTCTGCCCGGCCGGCCCGAGGCCGGCCGTCTCGCCACCACGCCCGGCGCCGGCAGGCGCAGGCCTACAGCGCGTGACGCACCCACACGTTGGGCTCGACGTAGACCGCGTGGTCGTGGGTGAGGTCGCAGTGGACGGGTACCAGGGCGCCGGGGACCTCCACGTCGCCGTCCCGGTCGAACGGCAGCCCGGTCCACTCCCGCCAGCGGGCGAGTGAGGCGCTCACCGTCATGGACGCGGAAGCCACCGACTCCACGGTGCCGCCCGCCCGAACGTGGACGCGCAGCCACGGGTCGGCCGGCAGCCCGTCGTCGCGGCGCTCGCGGGCGTACGCGGCCATGGGCAGGCGCGGCCAAAGATGCTTGGCGGTCGGCCGTACCGGAGCCAGCAGTGCCCCGAGGCCCTGCTCCGCGGCGGTGCGGCGGAGTGCGGCCAGCATCCGGTAGGAGAGCCCACGGCCGAGGTGGCCGGTGTCGATGGTGATCTCCAGGGCGCTCGCCGCGGTCACCGTGCGTCCCGTCCACCGGTCGGTGAAGGCCCAGCGCAGCACGCGGCTCCAGCCGCCGTCGGGCGTCTCCTGCCTGCCGTCCACGTCGGCGGCGAAGGGCACGCTGAATCCGCGCGCGATGACGCGGTCGCCTTCGGTGGCCACCACGCAGGAGGCGGGGAAGAGCTCGGGGACCCAGGTCAGGAGTGTGCTCGCGGCCGGGTCGTGTTCGACGAACGCGGGCCAGTCCTCGTCGATCTCGTACAGCCGTCCGGTCAGCTCGGGGCGTTCCGCGAGCGTGCTGATGACGACCCGGTCGAGGGCGTCGGAGCCGGAGGGCGCGCCGGAGTGGCCGGGCGCCGCACCCGGGCCGGACGTCGCGCCGGGGCGGCCGGGCGCCGCGTCGGAGTGGAGGCCTGCCGGCCGTGGGTCGGTGCTCATGGCCGTGCAGCCTGGCAGCCCCTCCCCGCGCCCACCAGCGGTTTTCCGGGAGTCTTGCCCAACTCGGGCGCGGTGGAGGACGGTTGCCCGGACAACTGCGCGATCATGACGGAGCGAGGGAGAGACCTGTGGAGTACCGACGGCTGGGGGACTCCGGGCTGCACGTGCCCGAACTGACGCTGGGCACCAGCTCCTTCGGGGCGAGCGGCCCCCTCTTCGGGCCCATGGGCACCACTGACGCCGACGAGGCACGCCGCATGGTGGACATCTGCCTGGAGAACGGCGTCACCATGTTCGACACCGCCGACGCCTACTCCGCGGGAGCCAGCGAGGAGGTGCTGGGCGCCGCGGTGAAGGGCCGCAGGGACCGGGTGCTCATCTCCACCAAGATCGGTGGCGCGCTGGGCGAGGGCCCCGGCGACATGGGAACCGGACGCTCCAGGCTGCTGCGCGGGGTGGACGAAGCGCTGCGCAGGCTGGGCACCGACCACATCGACCTGCTCCAGCTGCACGCCTTCGACGCGGGCACGCCGGTGGCGGAGGTGCTCGCGACCCTGGACCAGCTGGTCCGCTCGGGGAAGGTCCGCTACGTGGGGGCGTCCAACTACCCCGGATGGCAGCTGATGAAGTCCCTCGCCGTCGCCGACCTGCACGGCTATCCGCGCTACGTCTCCCACCAGGTCTACTACTCGCTGATCGGCCGCGACTACGAGCACGAGCTGATGCCGCTGGGCCTCGACCAGGGCGTGGCCGCGATGGCCTGGAGCCCGTTGGGCTGGGGCCGGCTGACGGGCAGGATCCGGCGGGGCGCGCCCCTGCCGGAGCGCAGCAGGCTGCACGAGACCGCACGGTTCGGACCGCCGGTCGAGGACGAGGCGCTCTTCCGGGTGGTGGACGCGCTCGACGAGGTCGCCGAGGAGACCGGACGCACGGTCGCCCAGGTCGCGCTCAACTGGCTGCTGCGCCGCCCCACGGTGGCCAGTGTCGTACTCGGCGCCCGCGACGAGGAGCAGCTGCGCCAGAACCTCGGCGCCGTGGGCTGGCGGCTCACCCCCGGGCAGGTCGCCAGGCTGGAGAGCGCCAGCGCGCGGCACGCCCCGTACCCGCACTGGCTGGCCCAGCGCCAGGCCCCGTTCGCCCGTCTCAACCCGCCCGCCGTGGACCTGACGCCGCCACGGTGACGCCCCGGGCCGGCGGCTCCGCGCCGTGCGGCTCGACCCCGGGCGCTCAGGCGCGCAGCACCTCATGCGGCGTGCGCCCGTAGGCCGCGCGGCACGCCGCGGCGAAGCGTCCTGGGTGCCCGAACCCCCACCTGCGGGCGACGGCCGTGACGGTCTCCCCGCGCGCGGGGTCGGCCGCGGCCAGCTCCTGATAGGCGCGCTCCAGCCGCAGGCGGCGCAGGTAGGTGCTCGGGCTGGTGTCCAGCTGGGCGCGGAAGGCGCGCTGGAGGGCGCGCGGTGTCGTGCGCGACCGGCGGGCCACCTCCGCGAGGTCGACGGGTTCGTGTGCGTGCGCCTCCAGGTAGGCGACGGCGCGCCGCACGACCGCCTCGGAACCCGTCGCTCCTGTGGCCGTGCCGGCCGTGCCCGGCGCGTCGTCGCGGGCCACCGCGGTGTTGGGGAACGCCGTCAGCAGGGCGGCGCCCAGGGACCGTGCCGCGCTGTCGAGTACCAGCGGCTCGCAGGCGGCCCCGCCGCCGGGCACCACCTGCGTGGTCACCAGATCGAGCACGCCGGAGCAGTAGCGGGCCGCGTTCGCAGACAGCGGCCCGCACCCGGTGAAGCGCACGCCCGCGGCTGCGGGCGCGTCGGGCACCTCGGGCCCCGTGGCGCCGTCCGCGACGCTCGCCAGGACGGCTTGGTCCAGGCCGACCAGCTGGAGACTGACGTTCTCCCAGGCGACCGTGTACGGCGCCTCGGGCTGCGCCACGAGGAAGACGTCGCCCCGCGTGGCGCGCACCGTCTCGCCACCGGTGCGGCGCTCGATGTGCCCGTCCAGCACCCGCGCCAGCAGCAGCCGTCCCAGCGGTTGCGAGACGTGTTCGACAGCCATGCTGTGCTTCAGCACGGCCACCGACAGCGGGCCCGCCTCGTCGTAGGTGTGTCTCATCCAAAAGCCGTCCCGGCTGCCCTGGATCCTCATGACGTTCTCGACGTAGGCGCGCCGCAGGAAGGCGTGGGCGCGTTCCGGATCGGTGGTCGAGAACTCCCGCGCGGCGGTGCGGGCGTACTCGGACGGCATGACGTTCTCCTTCGCCCCGCCGTGTCGCGGGGTGCGGCTCATGTACGCAGGGTGTGGCTGGGGGCGACCCCGTATCTGGCACGGTAACGACCCGCGAACCGTCCCGCCTTGGCGAACCCCCAGCGGGCGGCCACTGCCGCGACCGTCACCCCGGATGCGGGGTCGGCCGCCTTCAGCTCCCGGTGCGCGGCCTCCAGTCTGACCCCGCGCAGATAACCGGTCGGAGTCGTCTCGCAGTGCCGCGCGAAGGCGTGTTGCAGCGCGCGGGGGCTGGTGCCGGCCGCGTGCGCGATGTCGTGCACGCCGATGGGGCGCGCCGCGTTCGCGTCGATGTAGTCCATGGCGCGGCGCAGCGCGGCGGGGGCCGGACGGCCCGGGGCCGGCAGCCTGGACCGCTCGGCGGGGCTGCGCGGGAAGGTCGCCAGCGCGGCGGTCGCCAGCAGTCGCGTCGCCTCGGCCAGCACCAGCGGGCTGCCCACGGCCTCCGGGTTGGCCAGCACGTCGTGGTGGACGTGGCGGACGACCGCCTGCCAGTAGCGGGCCCGCTCGGGCGAGACGGGGCGCGTGAGGGCGAACCGGCTCGTCGCCGCTTCGGTGCCCTCGCTCTCCGCCGCGATCCGCTCCACCTCGCGCAGCCCGATGCGCACGATCCCCAGCCGCACGTTGTCCCACTTCACCCGCGTCGGCACGTACGGGTCGCACAGCTGCAGATCACCAGGGCCCGAGCGCAGTTCGTTGCGCCCGGCCGCCATCTCGAACCTGCCGCCCAGCACCTGGACGACGTACACGCAGGCGTGCGGCTCGGTCTCCGCGTCCAGCACCATCGACTGCGCGATCCGCTCCACGCCGACCGCGCCCGCCTGGGTGAGCGAGGCGTTGAAGCGGAACCGCTCCCGGTCACCTGACAGCCGCGGCGTGTGGTCCACGTAGGCCTGGCGCAGGAAGTGCTCGGCCTCCTGCGGGTCGGCGGTCTTCAGCCTGACGCGGCGCACCGGGTCGTGCATGACACCCGCACCTCCTCGCTCGGGCCGCGGGCCGGGCCTTCGATGCTAGGCCCGCACGGTCGGCCCCCGCAGCCCACATCGCGAAGTGGATAGCCACCAAGCGACATCGCGGCGCGGTGACGCTTGCGCCACGCACGCGTGCGCGCTGTCCTGAGCCGTGCCGTGCCGCGCGCTGCCCGACCCGACCGTGCGGAAGGCCGAGAAGCGCCGGAAACAAGCGCCGGGACCAGACGAGCGCCAGGAAGCGGAACAGGACCGGAGTGAGGATGTCTGTGCCGAGGTCCAGCGCGGCGGCCGCGCACGAGGCGGTCCCGGACGCGCCGACACCCCCTCCGCTGCCGTACGCCGACGACACCGCGCGCGCACGCGCATTGGACGCCGTACGCGAACGCGAGCCGGCCGTACGCGAACGGGAGCCGGAGCGCGAGACGGACCGCGAGCGCGAGTTGGCGGCCGCGCTGCTGGAGCTGGCCGGCGCACACGGGGCCTCTCCCGCAGGTGGGGCGGACGCTCCGCACGAGGCCACCCGCGAGGACGGGGCGCACGCCGGGCGCGAGAGCGCCCCCGGCGGCTGCCACCCGCTGTTGGCCGCACTGGCGGACCGCGCGGCCCGCCGCCTCGCACGCGACGGGCGGCGCGGTGAGACCACCGTGCTCCTCGTGCCCTCCGCGGCACGCGGCCCGGCGCCCCACGGCCACAGCGGCGCCCACGCCGCCGTACTGTGGCAGGCGGAACACGAACTGGGGGAGGGACCCGCCACCGACACCCTGCGCACGGGGACCCGCGTCCCCTGGCTGCTGCTGGAGGGCGCGGACGCCGCACGGTGGCCGCGGTACGGGCCCGTGGCGCGCGAGGCGGGCGTGCGCGCGGTGCTCACCGTCCCGTTGCACGGCGAGGGCGTCACGGGTGGGAGTGCCCACCGCAGCGCGACGGACGGGCCGCAGGCGCCGACGGGCGTGCTGGCCGTGCACCTCCACGACGACGGTCCGCTCGACGCGGCGACGCACGCGGCACTCGGCTCGCTCGCCGAAGCGTGCGCGCTCGGCCTGGCGCACCAGGCGGCGCTGCGCCGCGCCGAGGAACTCCAGCGGGCGCTGAGCAGCCGGATCGTCCTCGAACAGGCCAAGGGGATGCTCGCCGAGCGCCGGCACAGCACCCCCGAGGAGGCGTTCCGCACGCTGCGCGCCTACGCCCGCTCCCATCGGCGGGCCCTCCACCAGGTGGCCCGCGACCTGGTCGAGGCCCGGCTCGTCGGCCCGCCCTTCGAACCCTTCGACCCCTTCGACCGCGACCCGAACCGCTGACCGCGGCGCCACCCCACCGGCGCGGCCCGGGGCGCGAGGGGGGATCGCGTAGTGCCCCGGGCCGCTCGGGCCCGCCGCCGATAGGCGCGGCGGCGGGCCCCCGCACCAGCGGGGAGTCGCCGTCCAAGCCCCCGTGGTGCGCCCGGCGGTCGCGCCGCCGGAAGTCCCATCATCCTCTCTGCGGACAGGAAACCGAGCGACTTCGGCCAAATGGACCGAAGTTGATTCCGCGACGCACGAAGACCGCCCCCGGTCCGCCACGTCCCCGAGGGAACGTCACCGAGCGGGGCGGTGAGGTCGCCGAGCGGGGCGGGGAGCTGGTCCCACGAGGCGGCGTGAGCGCTCTCGGAACACGCCACACCGGCTTTCCGGCCGGCGGACACGCAGGGGCGGCAGGCTGGAAAGCGGGGGCACCCGCGTCTCATCCTCGGAGCGGGGCCCTCGCCCACTCGAGGTTCAGCACTCGTCCACGTTGCTGGGCGACAGCTCACCGTCGTCGGTCAGGATCGACGTGTGCGTGTCGATATACCCCGTGCCGCCCTCGAACTCGATCTTGTACGCGTCCGCGTATCCCATCCCGTTCGCGTCCCGTTGGCCGCGCTCGACGCACTTGACGGTCACCTTCGACAGCGTGGTCAGCGTGCCGATCGGTTGGCGGCCCCGGGTGTCTGCGGACGGCCAGACACTCACGTCGTCGTAGTCCATGATCTTTCCTTCGGTTCCGCAACCGGCCAGCGTCACTGCCGAGACCGCGGTGACCAGTGCTGTCGCCGCCAAGCGCTTGTTCGAACCCATGGGCCGATCCCCCGTGTGAGTCGCGGCTTTCACTGCGGGCATCGAACTACTTTTGACCGTCCCCCGACAAGATGCCGAACTGGCCACCGTCTGCGAGTCGTCCAGGGTCTCGGCCTGGGTCTCGGTCTGGGTCTCGGCCTGGGTCTGGGCCTGGGCCGGGATGACCGCCCGGAGTGCCCCGCCACCTGCTCGTAGTGCATCGACTCAGCCGGACAGGGGCCGGTGACGTAGGCAGCGTGCGGCTGTGAGGGAAGGGGCGCCTGTGGCTCCCCCGTGGACTACTGGGCGGCGAGTCCTTCGATCTCGATGAGCATGTGCGGGTCGGACAGGGCTCTGACCTCGGCCAGCAAGCTGGCTGGACGGCAATCCGCCTCGGCCAGTACGTCCAGCACCGCGTCGTAATTGGCTGTCACCGCGCCGATGTCGACGGTGAAGATTCTGATCTGGACGAGATCGCTGAGGGCGAAACCGGCCTTGTGCAGCGTGTCGCCCAAGCGCTGGAACGTCACCCGGATCTGGCCGCGGATGTCACCCACGGCGGCGATGCCTCCCGAGTCGTCCCGCGCTTCGTGACCGGCGACGGCGAGCCAACGCTGCGGCTGCTCGATCAACACGGCCCTGTTGTAGGCCAGCCTGTCACCGAAGTGACGCGGGTCGATGTCCTCACGGTCCATGCGTCCACTGTGCCCCGAAACGGTGTGAGCTGCTCGGCCCGCGGGTCTCGGACATCGGCTGGAAGCGTGGCACGTCCGTGCCGTGCCGCGTCACGCACGACCTGTGGCTCTTCTTCACCTCAGCGGTCCTCGCGGGCGGTGCGGCGTGCGGCAGGGGGCAGGCCGTTCTGGGCCGCGCGTCCGCGTCCGCCGTCCGCACGCTGCGGGCCTGTGTGTACCTGTGACCAGGGGAAAACGACCGCACCCGGTTCGCTGGACTCCGTCGTGGGAGTCCGGCGAACCGGGTGCGGACCGTCGGACACTGCGGAGAAAAACCGCAGGCCAGGCGGGCGAGAAGGGGGTCAGCCCTTCTTGGTCTCCCAGAAGATCTTGTCGATCTGGGCGATGTAGTCCAGCGCCTTCTGCCCGGTGGCCGGGTCGGTGGAGCCCTTGGCCGTGCTGAGCGCCTTGAGGGTGTCGTTCACCAGCTGGTGGAGCTCCGGGTACTTCTCGAAGTGCGGGGGCTTGAAGTAGTCGCTCCACAGCACCGAGACGTGGTGCTTCGCCAGCTCCGCGCGCTCCTCCTTGATGACGGTGGCGCGGGCCCGGAAGTGGGGGTCGTCGTTGGCCTGGTACTTCTCCTGAATGGCCTTCACGGACTCGGCCTCGATCCGGGCCTGAGCGGGGTCGTAGACGCCGCACGGCAGGTCACAATGGGCGCTGACCCGCACCTTCGGTGCGAACAGTCGGGAGAGCATAAAAGCCATCCTTCCTCGTGATCGTCTTCTCACGTGCGAGATTACTCCGTGTGGGAAGCCTTTTCGCGTGTGCCCCCACGGGCTTAGGACAAAAGTCCAGTCGCGGACTGGATCTGCTGGAGTAATCGGGCCGGGCACGGTGGCGCGGCCGGGACGACCGGAGGCGGAGAAAAATGCCGGAGGGTACGCCACAGCGCGGGCCGTTGAAGAGGATCGGTCTCGCGGAGGTCTACAACCCTTCGATGCGGCCGACGCTGCGGCCAGGTGACCACCTGGTGGTCACCTACGGCGCGGCCGTGCGCACCGGGGACATCGTCGTGCTCCGGCATCCCTTCCAGCACGACCTGCTCATCGTCAAGCGCGCGGTCGAGCGGCGCCCGGGTGGCTGGTGGGTCAGGGGCGACAACCCGCTGGTGGTCAACGACAGCCGCGAGTTCGGAGCGGTGCCCGACGACCTCGTCATCGCGCGGGCCTGGCTGCGGCTGCGGCCTCCGCGCGGGGCGGCGCGCTCGCCCGTGGCGGTGGCGCGCTGGGCCTTCTCCGCGGTGCGGCCGGTGACAGGACCCCTGCGGCCGCGCCCGCCCGCTGTACGGGCGGATGCACCGGCTGTGCCGGACTAGCGCTCCGGCCGTCGCCCCGTCGGCACCCCTGCTCAGCCCGCCGCGGCGGTGGCGCCCGTGGCACCCGACGCCCCTGTGGCACCTGCGGCACCTGTGGTACCGGTTGCGCCCGTGGGATCTGCCGTGCCCGCCGCTTCCGTCGCACCTGCTGCACCGTTCGGGCCCGTGGCACCCTCCGCACCCATGTGCCCCGTGGCGCCCGCCGCACCCGCCGCACCCGCCGCGTCCTCCGGGGCATCGGGGCCCTCGGTGCTGCTTTCGCGCCGCTTGCGTGCTCGGTAGGCGGCCACGTTGGCGCGGGTCGCGCAGCGGTCGGAGCAGTAGCGGCGGGAGCGGTTGGTGGAGGTGTCGAGGTAGGCGTTGCGGCAGGGCGTCGCCTGGCAGATGCCCAGCCGGTCCACGCCCAGGTCGGTGAGGTGGAAGGCCAGTCCCATGCAGGCCGTGGCCGCGTAGGCGGCGGTCGCGTTCGCGGGCTGCTCGGCCAGGTGCATGTGCCAGCGCGGGCGCCCGTCGCCGTCCAGGTCGCCGTGCCCGGAGATCTGCGGACTCGTCGGGAACTCCATCAGCAGGGCGTTGAGGAGGTCGACGGCGCGCACTTCGTCGCCCTCGGAGGCGGCGGCGAAGACCGCGCGCAACCGGGTGCGGACGGCGCGCAGCCTGCCCACGTCCGCGTCGGTGGCGCGCCGCCACATGGAGCTGTTCGCCCCGAACAGCTCACGCACCGCGTCGACGGAGGTGAGGGTGTCCTCCCCGCGCTCCGGCTGCTCACTGTTGACCAGTCGCACGGCCAGATCAGAGTAATAGTTGAGTTCCACTTGTGATCCTTACGGCGGACATTCTATGGTCGGTAACAGCTGAATCCACTACGAGGGTATTACGACAGAGGGGGCGCCATGACGACCCACGCACTGCCCGAGGCGGACTGGCAGGCCTGGCAGAACAGTTGGGACCGGCAACAGGAGGAGTACCTGCCCGACCGCGAGGAGCGGTTCCGGGTGATGCTGGAGATGACCGAGGCCGTGGTCGGCCCCGCACCCAAGGTGCTCGACCTGGCCTGCGGTACGGGCAGTATCTCGGATCGGCTGCTCAGGCGGATGCCGAAGGCCTCGACTGTCGGAGTCGACCGCGACCCCGCGCTGCTCACCATCGCCCGCGGCACCTTCGCCGGCGACCGGCGGGCCCGGTTCCTGACGGTCGACCTCAGCGACCCGGACTGGACCGGCGCGCTGAGCCAAGAGGGGCCCTTCGACGCCGTACTGACCGCGACGGCGCTCCACTGGATGCGCACCGAACCGCTGCGCACCCTCTACGGGCAGCTCGCGGGACTGGTGCGGGAGGGCGGCGTCTTCATGAACGCCGACCACATGCCGGACGAGTCGACGCCGCGGATCAACGCCGCCGTCCACACCTGTGAAGAGGCGCGGCGGCGGCAGCGCACGGGTGAGGGACGGCTCGACTGGGGCGGCTGGTGGGCGGCGCTGGCCGAGGACCCGGCGCTGGGGAAGGTCGCCGCCGAGCGGTTCGCCCTGTTCGGGAACCCGGCCGAGGTGCGGCACGACCACAACAACGAGGAGTTCCAGGACGCGGGGTGGCATGCGGCCACCCTGCGGCAGGCCGGCTTCGCGGAGGCGCGGGCGGTGTGGGCCTCGCCCACCGACGCGTTGGTGCTCGGATTGCGGTGAGGGGACCCGGCCTCCCTCCGGGGCCTGGGGACCCTCGCTCCTCGCGTGTCGAGAGGACCGGGAACCCGTCGAGCGCCGGACGGCCGGACCGGGCCGTCCGGCGCTCGGGACGGGGCGAGCCCCATGAGAGGGGGCCGAAGCCCCAGGAGAGGGGTCAGCGGCGGGCGACGCCCTCCGCTCGGGCCGCGGCCGCCACCGCCGAGGTGACCGCCGGGGCGACGCGTTCGTCGAAGGGGGAGGGGATCACCCGCTCGGGGCTCAGCTCGTCGGCCACCACGGCGGCCAGCGCCTCGGCGGCGGCGAGCTTCATGCCTTCGGTGATGTCGGTCGCGCGCACCTGGAGCGCTCCGGCGAAGATGCCGGGGAAGGCCAGGACGTTGTTGATCTGGTTCGGGTAGTCGCTGCGCCCCGTGGCGACCACGGAGGCGTACTTGCGGGCGACGTCGGGGTGGACCTCCGGGTTGGGGTTGGCCATGGCGAAGACGAACGCGTCCTCGGCCATGGCGGCGACCGCCTCCTCGGGCACCGTGCCGCCGCTGACGCCGATGAACACGTCGGCGCCGGCCAGCGCGTTCTCCAGGGAACCGGTGAGGCCGGCCTTGTTGGTGAAGCCGGCCAGTTCGCGCTTGACCGCGGTGAGGTCCTCGCGGTCGCCGGAGACGACGCCCTTGCGGTCGCAGACCGCGACGTCGCCGATGCCCGCCTCGATGAGGATCTTGGCGATGGCGACGCCTGCGGCGCCGGCGCCGGAGATGACGGCGCGCAGCTGACCGAGGGCGCGGCCGCTCAGTTTGGCCGCGTTGCGCAGCGCCGCGAGGGTGACGATGGCCGTGCCGTGCTGGTCGTCGTGGAAGACGGGGATGTCCAGCTTCTCCTTGAGGCGGGTCTCGATCTCGAAGCAGCGCGGTGCCGCGATGTCCTCGAGGTTGACGCCGCCGAACGAGGGTGCGAGCCGGACGACCGTCTCCACGATCTCGTCGGTGTCCTGGGTGTCGAGAGCGATCGGCACCGCTTCCACGCCGCCGAACTGCTTGAAGAGGATGGCTTTGCCCTCCATGACCGGGAGGGAGGCCTTCGGGCCGATGTCGCCCAGCCCGAGGACGGCGCTGCCGTCGGTGACCACCGCGACGACCTGTGACTTCCAGGTGTAGTCGTCGACGAGTTCGGGCTGTTCGGCGATGGCGCTGCAGACCTTCGCGACGCCCGGCGTGTAGGCGAGGGACAGGTCGTCCGCGTCGCGCACGGGCACCGTCGCCTGCACGGCCATCTTGCCGCCCCGGTGCAGGGCGAAGGCCGGGTCGATGACGTCCGGCTCCAGCCCGTCCTTCTGGTTGACGATCTCCGCTGCCACTGTGTTGAACCCCTTATTCGAATCTGGTGAGGGTGACCGCTCCCTGCGGTGAGGAACGGGCGGGCACCGCGTCCGTTTCCCGGGCGAGCGGATGGCCGCGGCCCGGAGGGAGGTACGGACGCCGGGCGCGCCGCACACGCGCCCTGGTCCCCGGGTGAGGGGTGTAATCGACCTTTCTACCCGACGACCGCCGCTGCGGACGACTCACTTCCAGCCGCACCGGTGACCATCCCGTCCCGATCCGGGGCAAAACAGTGGATCGCGGGCAAGCCGTCCACGAAGTGAGACGGGGAGAGGTGTGTGCGGCGGCGTGGGGGCCGTTCGACCGCCCTTACGGCCTCCTGGGGCGCCCTGTAATCGGATTCGCTTCTCCGTTATCCGATTTTGACCTCGGCGGCGTCCTGCACCCGCATGTCCGGATGGCAAGATGCCCCCCATCCGTTCATCCGTTCACGCGTCGGACACGGTCGCGACATCCGAAGGTGTGTGCCCGACCCACGGCTGCCCCCTCACCGCCAGGAGGACCCGCCCATGACCGCAAGCAGGCCCGTCACCGCAGGCACGACCGTGCGCGGGGCCGCGCGGCGCGCCCGTATCGTGCCCGTCGCCCTCGCGGTCAGCGGTGCCCTGCTGCTCGCCGGCTGCGGGGACCAGACGGACGGCGCGCAAAGCGGCGGCTCCTCGGGCGGCAAGGCCGAGTTGAGCGGCAAGCTGCCGGACAAGATCCGCAACGCCGGTGTCATCAAGGTCGGTACCGACGCCGCGTACAAGCCGATGGAGTACAAGGAGGGCGCCGACATCGTCGGCCTCGACGTGGACATCGCCGAGGCGATGGGCGAGAAGCTGGGCGTCCGCTTCCAGTTCACCAACGGCACCTTCGACGGGCTGATCACCTCCATGCAGACCGGCCGCTTCGACATGATCATGTCGGCGATGACGGACACCAAGGAACGCCAGAAGGGCCTCGACGACGACGGCAAGGAGGCGGGCAAGGGCGTCGACTTCGTCGACTACCTCTCCGCCGGCTCCTCCATCCTGGTCCGCAAGGGCAACCCCGAGAAGATCGACTCGGTGGACCAGATGTGCGGTGAGAAGGTGGCCACCCAGCGCGGCACCACCTCGCACGAGATCCTCAAGGCGCAGACCGAGAAGTGCGTCGAGGACGGCGAGAAGAAGATCGACGTCGAGGCCTACAACACCGACGACGAGGCCCGGGTACGGCTGAAGACCGGGGGCGTCGTCGCGGACATCTCCGACTTCCCCGTCGCCGCGAACGCCGCCAAGTCCAGCGGCGACTTCGAGGTCGTCGGCAAGCAGATGCAGTCGGCCCCCTACGGCATCGCCGTCAGCAAGGACAACCGGCAGCTGAGGGACGCGCTCCAGGCCGCCATGAAGGCGATCATCGAGGACGGCAGCTACCAGCGGGCGCTGGAGAAGTGGGGCGTCCAGGACGGCGGCGTGAAGAAGGTCACCGTCAACGCCGGTACCTGAGCCGGGCCACCACAGACGTAAACCGCATCAAGGGCCCCGTGCAGGACCGCCCAGGACGCTGAGAGGCAAGCCCCCGTGAAAACACCCACCGAAGCGACCGACTCCGACGGGACACCCCCGTCCAGGGACGTCCCGGAGGCCATCAAGGCCATACCCGTACGGCACTGGGGGCGGTACGTCTCCGCCGTGGTGGTCCTCGTGCTGCTGGCGCTGCTGGTGCGCGCCTTCGCCACCGCGGAGGGGCTGCGCTGGGGGTCCGTGGGCGACTTCTTCTTCGACGACCAGATCCTCGAAGGCGTCAAGAACACGCTGGTGGTCAGCGTGCTCGCGATGCTCATGGGTCTGGTGCTGGGCGTCATCCTGGCGGTGATGCGGATGTCGAAGAACCCGGTGACCTCCTCGGTCGCCTGGGGCTACATCTGGGTCTTCCGCGGCACGCCCATCTACGTGCAGCTGCTGCTGTGGTTCAACCTCGCGCTGATCTTCCCGATCCTCGACATCATGCCGATCTACAAGGACGAGATGACCGACGTCATGACTCCGTTCATGGCGGCGCTGCTCGGCCTCGGCCTCAACGAGGCCGCCTACATGGCGGAGATCTGCCGGGCCGGCATCCAGTCGGTGGACGAGGGCCAGACCGAGGCCTCGCAGGCGCTCGGCATGACGCAGGCGCAGAACATGCGCCGCGTGGTGCTTCCGCAGGCGATGCGGGTGATCGTGCCGCCGACCGGCAACGAGTTCATCAACCTGCTGAAGACCTCGTCCCTGTGCTCCGTGGTCATGTACGAGGAGCTGCTGCGCAAGGGGCAGAACATCGGCAACACCTCCAGCGCCGTCGTCGAGCTGCTGATGGTGGCCACCGTCTGGTACCTGGTGATCACCAGCGTCTTCAGCATCGGCCAGTACTACCTGGAACGCCGCTTCGCGCGGGGCTCGTCGCGGCAGCTGCCGGACACGCCCTGGCAGCGGGCACGCAAGAACCTGTTCACATTCGGCCGCGGCACCGGTTCCGGCGCCCAGGGCGCGGGAGGGATCGGCGCATGAGCACGATGGTCAAGGCCGAGGCCGTCCACAAGTCCTTCGGACCCGTCCACGTCCTCCAGGGCATCGACCTGGAGGTGCGGACCGGCGAGGTCTTCTGCATCGTCGGCCCCTCAGGCTCGGGCAAGTCCACCTTCCTGCGGTGCATCAACCACCTGGAGAAGATCAACGCGGGCCGGCTGTACGTCGACGGCACGCTCGTCGGGTACCGCGAGAAGGGCGGCAAGCTCTACGAGCTGCGCGACCGCGAGGTCGCCGCGCAGCGGCGCGACATCGGGATGGTCTTCCAGCGCTTCAACCTCTTCCCGCACATGACGGTGGTGGAGAACGTGATGGAGGCGCCCGTCCAGGTCAAGCGCGTGCCCAAGGCCGAGGCGCGCCAGCGGGCCGAGGACCTGCTGGACCGGGTGGGTCTCGCCGACAAGCGGGAGAGCTATCCCGCCCAGCTCTCGGGCGGCCAGCAGCAGCGGGTCGCCATCGCGCGGGCCCTGGCGATGGACCCCAAGCTGATGCTCTTCGACGAGCCGACCTCCGCGCTCGACCCCGAACTGGTGGGCGAGGTCCTCGACGTGATGAAGGCGCTGGCCAGGGACGGCATGACGATGGTCGTGGTCACCCACGAGATGGGCTTCGCCCGGGAGGTCGGCGACTCGCTCGTGTTCATGGACGGCGGCGTGGTCGTCGAGTCCGGCGACCCGCGCGAGGTGCTGGGCAACCCGCGGCACGAGCGCACCAAGTCGTTCCTGTCCAAGGTGCTGTGACCGCGGCGCGGCGCTGCTCGGCCGCGTTGTGGGCGTTGGCGGCGTCGCCGTTGTCGTTGTCGTTGCCGTCGATCCTGGAATAGCGGGCGCCGATGTGATGCTGTGGGCGCCATGGCATACAACGCGCATCTGGGCAGGATCGGCATCTGGGCGAGCGCGCTGCGCACGGACGACGCCGCCCGCAGGCCGCAGGTGGAAGAGGCCGCCGCCGAGCTGGAAGAGCTGGGATACGGCACGCTCTGGCTCGGTGGCAGCCCCTCGCCCGACATGGCCTACCGGCTGCTGGCGGCCACCTCGCGGGCGACGGTGGGCACCAGCATCCTCAGCATCTGGCAGCACGCCGCGCCCGAGGTCGCCGCGCGCCACGCCCAGTTGACGGACGAGTTCGGCGGCCGTTTCCTGCTGGGCCTGGGCGTCAGCCACGACGAGGCCAAGAGCGGCGCCACGCTCGACCACCCGCTGGTCCACCGCCCCTACTCGGCGATGCGCTCCTACCTCGACGTACTCGACAACGCGCCGCGTGGCGTGCCCGCGGCGCAGCGCGCACTGGCGGCCCTCGGCCCGAAGATGCTGAAGCTGGCCGCCGACCGCTCGCTGGGCGCGCTGCCCTACCTGGTGACGGTCGAGCACACGTCCGAGGCCCGGTCCATCCTGGGCGCCGAACCGCTGCTCGCACCCGAGCTGAAGGTCGTCCTCCAGCCCAGCGGCACCGACCGCGCCGAGGCCCGCGGCACCGCGCGCGACTATCTCTCCCACTACCTGGCACTGGCCAACTACCGCAACAGCCTGCTGCGCCTGGGCTTCGCCGAGTCCGACTTCGACGGCGGCGGCAGCGACCGCCTGGTCGACGCCGTCTTCGCCATCGGCGACGCGGAGGCGGTCCGCGCCCGTGTGGACGAGTTCTTCGCCGCCGGCGCCGACCACATGGCCCTCCAGGTGGTCACAGCGAACACCGGCACCGACCTCCCGCGCGCGGAGTGGCGGACCTTGGCCGAGTCCTTGCCGCTCCAGGGCTGACGCCCCCGACGTCACCCGTACGGGTGCACGTCGGGGTGATTCCGTACGACAAACCGCCCGCGTCGCCATGACTGTCTTCCCGAGGAAGGGAGGTACACCATGACGGTTATGGCCGAGCGGGAGGCGCAGCCGCGCGTGGAACAGATGCAGGTGGAGGAGTTCGAGGCGATCGCCTCGTCCTCGCCCGAGACCGTCACGTTGGAGTTCCTCGACGGACGGATCGGGGTCAAGAAGGTGCCGGACGGAAATCACGACGAGATCATCCAGTGGTTGCAGGAGCGGTGCATGCAGCACCGACCGGATGTGTGGTTGTACGGGGAGCGGGGCCTCGTCGTGGAGGCGTACCGAAAGGGCAGGGCGCGTCCGGACGGCGTTCTGGCCCCCAAGCGCCATTTCATCGGTCACGGCGAATGGTCCGACGCCGACGGCGTGCTGATGACCGTCGAGGTCACCTCCTACGATCGTGACACCGATAGCCGTGACCGCACGGAGAAGCCCACCGCGTACGCGTCGGTGGGAATCCCCGTCTACCTGCTCATCGACCGGGACAGCTGCACGGTCACGGTGCACAGCGGCCCGGAGGAAGGCCGCTACCGGGACACCCACACGGTCTCCTTCGGCGAACGTGTCGAACTGCCCGACCCGGTCGGTCTCGCACTTGAGACCGACGCGTTCAAGGAGTTCGTGCGCTGAGCGCGTGAGATGGATCGCTTGCACCCCGCGCGCGCTGTCCCGCGCGAGGCAGCGCGCGTAGCGTCGGCGGCATGTTTGCTGCTTACGCCGCGCGTATCGACAAGGAAGACCCGCTGGCCGGACTGGAGCTGGGGGAGAGGCCGGAGCCGAAGGTGCCGCCCGGGTGGACGGCCGTGGCGGTGAAGGCGGCCTCTCTCAACCACCACGACCTGTGGTCCCTGCGCGGCGTGGGTCTCGGCGAGGAGGCGCTGCCGATGATCCTCGGCTGCGACGCGGCGGGGATCGACGACGACGGCAACGAGGTCGTGCTGCACTCCGTGATCGGGCAGACGGGGCACGGCGTCGGCCCGCGGGAGCCCCGCTCGATCCTCACGGAGCGCTACCAGGGCACGTTCGCCGAACGGGTGGCCGTGCCGCAGTGGAACGTGCTGCCGAAGCCGAAGGAGCTGTCCTTCGAGGAGGCCGCCTGCCTGCCGACGGCGTGGCTGACGGCGTACCGGATGCTGTTCACGAACGCCGGCGTGCGCCCCGGCGACTCCGTACTGGTGCAGGGCGCGGGCGGTGGTGTCGCGACCGCCGCGCTCGTGCTGGGCGCGGCAGCCGGGCTGCGGATGTTCGCCACGAGCAGGGACGAGGCCAAGCGGCAGCGCGCCCTCGACCTGGGCGCCGAGGCCGCGGTGGAGTCGGGTGCGCGGCTTGCGCACCGGATGGACGCCGTGCTGGAGACGGTGGGCGCCGCCACCTGGTCGCACTCGGTCAAGTCGCTGCGCCCGGGCGGCACCCTGGTCATCTCCGGCGCCACCAGCGGGCCCAACCCGCCGGCCGCGGAACTGAACCGGATCTTCTTCCTGGAGTTGAAGGTGGTCGGCTCGACCATGGGCAGCAAGGAGGAGCTTGCCTCGCTGCTCAGCTTCTGTGCGGCCAAGGGCATCCGCCCCGTCGTCGACACCTCCCTTCCGCTCGACCGCGCCCGTGAGGGTTTCGAGAGGATGGCGGGCGGCGAGCTGTTCGGCAAGGTCGTGCTGACGGTCTGATTCCGCTGACGGGTGGCCCGTTGTGCGGCATACTCGCCACTCGAACCGGCCGTTGACGCAAGAGAGTTGTGGTGCGGGTGAGCGGGGTGGAGCCCGACGCGGTACGCGCGCGGATCGGCACGGGCGTCCGTGCGGTCGAGGAGGCCGATCTGGGCGCCGCCCGTGCGCTGCTGCACGCGGTCTTCCGTACGGATCCGGTCAGCCGGTGGATCTTTCCCGAGGAGGAGCACAGAGAGGCGCGGCACCCCGAGCTGTTCGGCGCCTTCCTGGCCTGCGCCCACGCGTACGGGACCGCCGAGATGACGGACGACGGGGAGGCCCTCGCTCTGTGGTTCGACGTACGTGACGGTGCGCTGCGCGGCGGCGGGGAACTGGCCGCCGCGCTGGGCCACGTCGACCCCGGCAACGCCCGGCTGTCGGCCTTGGGCGAGGCCACCGACGAAGGTCACCCCCATGAGGACCACGCCTACCTCCAGGCCATCGCCGTCACACCGGGCCGCCAGTGCCGGGGTATCGGCGGCGCGCTGCTGCGGCACCGGCTCGCCGTGTGCGACCGGCAGGGCCTGCCCGCCTACCTGGAGGCGTCCTCGCCGCGCAGCCGGTCCCTGTACGAGCGGCACGGATTCGCCGTGCGGGGCAGCGGCATCCAACTGCCCGCCGACGGGCCCGTGATGTGGCCGATGTGGCGCGATCCTGGCGGGTGACCGGGCGGCACCGCCCAGCGCGCTCCGGCTCCGCCGCTTCTCCGGCAGGACCGGTCCCCGCTATTTCTCCGACCAGCCCCCGCTATTTCTCGGACCAGCCCCCGCTATTTCTCGGGCCAGCCCCCGCCATCCCGCGGGCCAGTTCCCGCTACTTCTCGGGTAGGAACCGCGCCACGTACTCCGCGAACGGCGGGATGCCCACCTCGCTCCGGTAGGTGTCCATCCTCTCCGGGTCCTCCACCGGCCACAGAATCGGCTCCCCTGCGTCGGACAGACCCTGAATCTGGGTGCCGTAGCGCTGGGGCAGGCCCGCGTTGACGTGCAGCCGGTCGCGGAGGAAGGCCAGGCGGGCAGGCCCCTCTTGGCCCGCCGTACCGTCCTCGACCGCCTGTTCCAGCAGCCGCAGGGCCAGCCGCTGCACGTCGAGTTGGCGGTCGGCGTGCTGGGCCACCAGCCAGGCGCCGAGCACCCCCTCTTCTCCCACCTCCTGGGAGGTCGGCCAGTGACCGTGCGCTTCCAGCAGGGCACGCAGCCGGTCACCGTGCCGGGTGGTCAGCCGTCGCCAGGCGAGTTGCTCGGCCGGGTCCGGGCTGTTGGCCTGAGCCGAGGCGGCGTGGTCCGCCGCCTTCATCGCGGCGAGTTGGTCACCGAGTTCTTCTGTGCGTTCGGGCGCGGGGGCGGGTTCGGCATGCATGTGCTCACCCTAGGAGTGGTTTTCGCGCCGGATCTCGTCCTGCGAGACGGTGACGAAGCCCCCTTCCCGCGGCCATAATGGAACACACGGCGAGCCGCTGCGGTCGGCCGGGGCGCGGCCCCTCGGCGCCCCCCCCGGCTCGCCCCGTCTCCTTCCCACCCGCGGTGTGGCCCGTCCCGCTCAACGGGAGCTTCGGCACCGGCCCGGTCCGCTCCTGCCTACGGTCCGAGAGCCGATCGGAGGCGACGGAGGGGACGGGAGAGCACATGCTGGACGAGGCCGAGCGCCGCAAGGCCGCCGACGCGCTGGGCGCGGCCGAGCGGGCGCGCACCCCGGTGCCGCCCCTGCGCGTCACCTGGCCCGCTGTCGACACCGACGACGCGTACGCCGTCCAGCTCCTGGGCATCCACGACCGGTGCGTGGCGGGCGCCCGCGTCGTCGGCCACAAGGTGGGACTCTCCTCGCCCGTGATGCAGCGGATGATGGGCGTCGACGAGCCCGACTACGGACACCTGCTCGACGACATGGAGCTGAGCGAGGACACCCCCGTGGAGGTGGCGCGCTACTGCGCGCCCCGCATCGAGGTGGAGCTCGCGTTCGTGCTCGGGGCCGACCTGCCCGCCGGGGACTGCACCGTCGAGGACGTGCTGCGGGCCACCGAGGCGTTCGCACCGGCCATCGAGCTGATCGACAGCCGGATACGGGACTGGGACATCCGCATCGCCGACACCGTCGCCGACAACGCCTCCTCCGCCGGCTTCGTACTGGGCCGAGGGCGGGTACGGCCCGCCGACGTGGACCGGTGCGCCGTGTCCGCCGAGCTGTACGGGGCCGACGGTGCGCAGCTCGCCGCGGGGCGGGCCGACGCGGTGCTGGGGGATCCGGCACGGGCGGTCGCCTGGCTCGCGCGGAAGGTCGCCGGGTTCGGGGTGCGGCTGCGCGCCGGGGACGTGGTGCTGCCCGGGTCCTGCACGCGGGCCGTCGACGTCCGGGGCGGAGCGACTTACCGGGCCGCGTTCGGCGCGGGACTCGGCGAGGTGGCGCTGACCTTCGCCTGACGAGGAAGGCCCTGGTCGCCACCCTCGCCCCTCGCCCCTCGCCCCTCGGCGCTTTCGGCCTGCAAGGCGGCCGGGGGCGGGCCGACGCAACCACCACAGACGGGAGAGCCACCCCTCATGTCAACGCAAGTGCCGCGCAAGGCGCGGGCCGCGATCGTCGGGCCCGGGAACATCGGTACGGACCTGCTGTACAAGCTGCTGCGCTCCGCGCATGTGGAGCCCCGCTGGATGGTGGGCGTCGACCCGGCCAGCGAGGGACTGGAGCGGGCCGCGCGTCTGGGCCTGGAGGCCAGCCACGAGGGGGTGGACTGGCTGCTGGAGCGGCCCGAGACGCCCGACCTGGTCTTCGAGGCGACCAGCGCGGCGGTGCACCGCGCCCACGCGCCGCGCTACGCCGAGCGCGGCATCCCCTGCGTCGACCTGACCCCGGCGAAGCTCGGTCCTGCCGTCGTCCCCGCGGTGAACCTGGAGGCCCACCTGGACGCGCCGAACGTCAACCTGATCACCTGCGGTGGCCAGGCGACCATTCCCATGGTGGCCGCCGTCTCCCGCGTCGTGCCCGTCCCCTACGCGGAGATCGTCGCCTCCGTGGCGTCGCCGTCCGCGGGGCCCGGCACGCGGGCCAACATCGACGAGTTCACCCGCACCACCCGCTGGGGCATCGAACACATCGGCGGCGCGGAGCGCGGCAAGGCCATCATCATCCTCAACCCGGCCGAGCCGCCGATGCTGATGCGCGACACGGTCTACTGCCGGCTTCCCGACCGGGTGGACGAGGAGACCCGGCAGGCGATCACGGCCTCCGTCCAGGACATGGCCGCCTCCGTCGCCGCGTACGTGCCCGGCTACCACCTGCGCGGGGAACCGCAGTTCGAGGAGGCGACGCCCACGGCGCCCGCCCGGGTCGCGATCCTCCTGGAGGTCGCCGGAGCCGGCGACTTCCTCCCGCCGTACGCCGGGAACCTCGACATCATGACCGCCGCCGCGACCCGCGTGGGGGAGGGGTTCGCCGCGCGGATCACGGCACGGACGGGGCCCGGCGCTTCCGAGCCGTCGTCGACCACCGCATGACCGCCCGAAGGGGAGCACCCACCATGTCCACGCCGACCACGCCGACCACACCGACCGCACTCGACATCCGGGTCACCGACTCCTCCCTGCGCGACGGCTCGCACGCCAAGCAGCACCGCTTCACCGCCGACCACGTCCGCTCCATCGTCGCCGCGCTGGACGACGCGGGGGTCCCCGTGATCGAGGTGACGCACGGGGACGGGCTGGGCGGATCCTCGTTCAACTACGGCTTCAGCCACACCCCCGAACAGGAACTGATCGCCCAGGCGGTCAAGACGGCGACCAGGGCGCGCATCGCCTTCCTCATGCTGCCGGGGCTCGGCGTCAAGGACGACATCAGGGCGGCCTGCGACAACGGTGCCGAGATCTGCCGGATCGCCACGCACTGCACCGAGGCCGACATCGCCGACCAGCACTTCGGGCTCGCCCGCGAACTCGGTCTGGAGACCGTCGGCTTCCTGATGATGGCGCACAGCCGGCCCGCCGAGGTGCTGGCAGCGCAGGCCCGCCGGATGGCCGACGCGGGCTGCCAGTGCGTGTACGTCGTCGACTCGGCGGGCGCCCTCATCCTGGAAGAGGTCACAGACCGGGTGGCGGCGATGGTCGCCGCACTCGGTGACGACGCCCAGGTCGGCTTCCACGGGCACGAGAACCTGGGCCTGGGCGTGGCCAACTCGGTGCTCGCCGTCCGCGCCGGAGCCCGGCAGATCGACGGCTCCACGCGGCGGTTCGGAGCGGGCGCTGGCAACACCCCGGTGGAGGCGTTCACCGCGGTCGCCGAACGACTCGGCATCCGTACCGGTATCGACGTCCTCAAGATCGCCGACGCGGCCGAGGACGTGGTGCTGCCCGTCATGGACGAGGAGTGCAAGCTGGGCCGCCTGGAGCTGATGATGGGCCACGCGGGCGTCTACTCCAGCTTCCTCAAGCACGCCGACCGCTGGGCCCGCCGCTACGGCGTCTCCGGCGCGCGGATCCTGCTGCGCGCGGGGGAGCGCGAGCTCGTGGGCGGCCAGGAGGACCAGCTCATCGACATCGCCAGGGAACTGGCCGCCGAGGACGCCACGACTACCCCGACCGGGGGCTGAGCGGCTCTCAGGCCTCCCGCCCTGGAAGCCTCTTCCGCTACTGTCGGTGCCCGAGCTGCCCGGGCCGGCCACGGCAGGCCGCCGCACGCGCGCCTCCGTGGCCGACGGCCGGGAGGACACCATGCGCAACACGCCCGGCTCACCAGACCAGGTCGCGCCTGCGCACGGGCTGGACGAGCGGAGTTGGTACGCCGCCAACGACGTTCTGGCGTTCCTGCTCGAACTGGCCGCTCTGGCGTGTCTGGGCCGGTGGGGGGCGGCCGTCGGCGACGACACGGCTCTTCGCGTCCTGCTGGCAGTGGGAACGCCCCTGGCGGCGATCGTGCTGTGGTCGCTCTTCGCCGCGCCGAGGGCGCGCCTGCGGCCGCGGCCACCGGCACTTCGGCGGGACGTGCGCTCGCCGTGCCCGGCCGCCGGGCGGGCCGCCCGGCGGGCGGAGGCGGATGGCGTCGGACGGACGTCGTCTGGCTGCGCGGCGGCTGCGCGTCGGGGATCAGCCGGCGAGGTGGGAGGCGAAGAACCAGAGGTTGCCCTCCAGGTCGCGTGCACCGTACTCGCGCAGCCCGTACGGCATGTCCTGCGGCTCGTACTCGATGACCGCGCCGGCCTGACGGGCGTGCCGGAAGTGGGCGTCCACGTCGTCGACGACCATCATCACCCCGGCGTGCACGGCCGGCAGCTCCGACGCCGACTGGAGCTTCATCTCGGTGCGCGCCTGGCCGACGATGACGGTGTACGGGCCGAGGCCGGCCTGAGCGTTGAGCACCTGTCCGTCGACCTTGTGCACCACCCGCTTCTCCAGGCCGAACGCCTCCAGCAGGAAGGCGAATCCCTTGGCCGGGTCCCGGTAGAACAGGTACGGGCAGATGCTGGGAGCGTTCGGGGCGGGCTGCCGGCTCATCGCTCACTCCTCGGGGACGACGTGTCGCGGATGACGCCACGGTAGGGGACGCCCGGCAGCGCGTCTCGGATTCCGCCTGGGGCGCAGCAGTCCGGGCCGCGCTCCAGCGGTTCGACGGCGGTGCGGAAGCGCGGTGGTGGGGAGCGGCCCCGGGTGCGCTTCTCGGTCCCGGCTCCCGTGCGGTCAGCGGGTGCCGTCAGCGGGTGCGGCGCGTCGAGGGTGGCCCGCTGAGGTGCGCCAGATATGGGCTGCTGCCTGGCGGACCAGGGAGGGGAGGCCCGAGGCGGACCGTACGCGCCCGGCGGGGCCGCAGACGGAGACGGCGGCCAGAGCGGGGGTGCTTTCGCCCGCGCCGACCACCGGGGCGGCGACGCACGCGACGCCGCGGATGGCCTCCTCGCGGTCGTGGGCCACGCCGCGTTCGCGGATCCGTGCCAGTTCCGCGTGCAGCCGCTCGGGGAGTCCGGCCGCCGTGGCGCGGGGCGCGTGGGCGAGCAGTGCCTTGCCCACTCCGGTGCGCGCGGCGGGCAGCCGGCCGCCGATCCGGGAGGGCAGGAGGGTGCCGAAGCGGTTGCCGACCTTGTCGAGGTAGACGACGTCGGCGGCGCCCTCGTCGAGGATCGCCAGGTGCGCCACCAGCCCGGTGGAGGCGTGCAGTTGGTGCAGGTGGGGTGCCGCGGCCTCGCGTACCCGGTCCTGGTGGATGACCAGGGCGCCCAGCTCCATGATCCGCATGCCGAGCCGGTAGGTGTGCGCGTCGCGGCGCAGATACCGGACCTCGGCCAGGTGTTCCAGTATCCGGTGCGCGGAGGAGCGGGGGAGTCCGGTGCGGCGCACGACCTGGGCGAGGGTCAGTCCGTCGGCGCTCTCGAAGGCGTCCAGGATCGTCACGACCCGGTCGATCATCGAGACCGGTGTGGACGCTGCGACGGCGTACTCCGTGGCGGTGACGCTCATGCGACCTCCTAGGGGCTCTCGTTCGGATCTTGCTGGGCTCGCGGGTTCCGGCACGCACTCTCGCGGCGTTGTCGTCGGTCGCCGCTGCTCCGCAGGGACTCCCTCCTCCGCCTTGCGAGAGCACGCACCGGAACCCGCTCCCTGATCCAGCCAGATCCAAACGAAAGCCCCAGCGGCGCTCGCGAGACACCTGTGTCTCACTGCCGGGAGGCTACGCGCGGTCCGCGCCGGGCGGGAAGAGGGTTGCACTACCTAATCGAAATACCTCACCGGGTGTGGCGGGACGGATCCCGCACCCTCCCGGTCAGCGGGACCGGACCCTGTGGACGCCCCGCGGACCGGCCGAGACTCGGCCCATCGGCACCCAGGTGGAGGCGAGACGATGAGCGCGCGCAGCGGCACGGACCAGGGACCACGGACCATCGAGGCGGGCGCACCACCCACCCGGTACGCGCGAGGCTGGCACTGCCTCGGCCTCGCCGCGGACTTCGCGGACGGCAGGCCCCACGAGATCGAGGCGTTCGGCACGAAACTCGTGGTCTTCCAGGCGGAGGGCACGGGACGGCTGCACGTGCTCAACGCGTACTGCCCCCACATGGGCGGCAACCTCGCCGACGGCACCGTCAAGGGCGACGCACTCGCCTGCCCGTTCCACGACTGGCGGTGGGACGGCGACGGCAGGTGCGCCGGCATCCCGTACGCGCACCGGGTACCGCGCCGGGCCCGCACCCGCGCCTGGCGCACGCTGGAGGAGAACAAGCAACTGTTCGTCTGGCACGACCCGCAGGGCGCCACGCCCCCCGAGGGGGTGACGATCCCACGCATCGAGGGGGCGTTCAGCGGCGAGTGGAGCGACTGGACCTGGCACACGCTGCGCATCGACGGCGCCAACTGCCGCGAGATCGTGGACAACGTGGTCGACATGGCCCACTTCTTCTACGTCCACCACTCCTTCCCCACCTACTTCAAGAACGTCTTCGAAGGACACGTCGCCACCCAGTACATGACCAGCGACCCGCGCGAGGACATGACCGCGGCCGACACCCTCTCCGCGCAGGGCAGGCTGCGCTCCGAGGCCTCGTACCACGGGCCTTCCTACATGATCGACCACCTGTGGACGGAGGTCGGCGGCGCGACCGTCGAGACGGTGCTGATCAACTGCCACTACCCGGTGGCACCCGACGCGTTCGTGCTCCAGTACGGGGCCATCGTCAAGAAGCTGCCCGGCATGAGCGACGAGGAGGCGGCGCGGGCCGCGGCCCAGGCGTCCGAGGGTCTGGCCGCCGGCTTCGAGGAGGACGTCGCCATCTGGCGGAACAAGACCCGCATCGACAACCCGCTGCTGTGCGACCAGGACGGCCCCGTCTACCAGCTCCGCCGCTGGTACGAGCAGTTCTACGTGGACGCGGAGGAGGTGGGCGCGGAGATGACCGACCGCTTCGAGTTCGAGATCGACACCGAGCGGGCCGTGACCGTCTGGCGCGCCGAGGTCGAGGCCAACCTGGCGAGCCGCCGGGACGCGGCCACCGCGGGGGAGGGGTGAGGGCCCCGTGCTGGAGCCCGTGACCTGCACAGCGTGCGGCACCCGGGTGCTGGTCGAGAAGCGCAGCCTTCCGCACACCACCGTGCAGTGGACTTCTCCGACCACCCGCTGCCCCGAACTGGCCGGCTGCGCGCCCGCGGGCGTCGCGGTCTGCACCCGGCTGCGCGCCTCGATCGAAGAGGCACTACGGGAGGGACGTCTGAGGGTGACCGGCGGTGACGAGTGACCCGGTCCCCGGCATCGGTTCCGCGCTCACCCGGATCTTGGACTGGCCGTGGCCGCGCAGTTCCCAGTCGTCCATGAAACGGGCGCGCAGACCGTGGTCGTTGGCCAGGGCGGTGAGGGTCTCGGTGCGGTAGTAGAAGTCCTCGCGCAGTACGTGGTGCTCGCTGCCCAGGGTGCGGTCGAAGGTGAAGTCGAAGAAGCCGCCGGGCGCCAGCACGCGTCCGACGTGGGCCAGGCACTCGTCGATGATCTGCAGTGGGGAGTGCGAGAAGACGCTGTGCGCGTGGACGACGTCGAAGTGGGCGTCCGGGAGGAAGTCCAGGGTGAGGTCCTGGGTGAGGGTGAGATGGGGCAGCTTGGCCTGGAGGCCCTCGGTGGTGAGGGTGCGTTTCGCGGCGACGAGTACGTCGGGGGAGATGTCGATGCCGTAGTAGTGGCCGGGGTCGAGATAGTCGATGAAGCGCCGGCCCGCGCGCAGGTTGCCGCAGCCGATGTCGAGCATCCGGTGCCCGGGTTCGAGCCCGTGGGCGCGCAGGTAGTCGAACTGGAGCTCGCCCAGCTGCAGCCACGCCTCGTGGGTGGGGCTGCCCACCGCGGCCTCCGGGCTGCGCCGGGTGTCGGAGGCCATGACGGCCCGGTAGTAACTGACGTGGTCACGGTGGGTGAAGGCCAGCCAGCGGTCCCGCCCTGCGCGCCTGAGGTGGGCCGGGACGCGGTGCGGGTGCGTCAGGGCGTAGCGGACCTTGTGGGCGAGCGCGGCGCGGTCGGCGTGGAGGTTCTTCCTGCTGGCCATGCGTACTCCGTCTCCGTCCCCGGCCGGCCTGGACGGGGCCGCGGGAGCCCGCTGCGCGGGGTGGCGAGTGGCTGGCGCCGTACGCACGCGCGGTGCGGTCGTACGACGCACGTCCTGACCGCCAGTCTCGGCAGCGGCGGACGGCGGCGGGTCAGCGGACTGGGCCGGCCGGCCCCGTCGGGTCACCCGCCGGGGCGACGCACGCGCCGTCGAGGTAGAGCCGCGCCACCGACTCGGCGGCCTCGTCGAGCGAGTCCCCGATCAGCTGCGGGTACAGCAGCGCGCCCTGGATGAGCACCCCGTGCAACGCACCGAGGCGTTGCGCGCTCAGATCGGTGCGGAAGGCGCCTTCCCGCTGCCCGCGCCGCGCCAGCTCGACCAGCGGCCCGGACACCGCCAACTCGCGCTCGCTCGGCCCCTCGGCAGGCCCTGAGGCCACCAGCGTCCAGTACGCGCGCCCCACCCCGAGCAGGGCGCGGGTGGTGCGCACCACCGTGGTGCGCAGCTCCCCGCCCTCGTGCAGTGCCGCGCCTACGGCGCGTACCCCCTCGTCGGCGGAGAACTGGGACAGCTCCGTCAGCAGCGCCTCGCGCGTGGCGAAGTGCCGGTAGACGGTGGCCCGGCCCACTCCGGCGGCCCGCGCGATGTCCGCCATGCCGGCGCCCGTGCCCCGCTCGCGCAGCGCCGCCGCGGCCCCGCGCAGGATGACCCGCCGCTGGCGCACCGACTGGGGGGACTCTTCCGCACCGCTCACGCCAGGCACCCTACGCGGCAACGAGCCTGACAAAACCGCTGGGCCGTGCGGGTGAGCCCTGAGAGACTGCGGCGCGTGGACGTGGGGGAGACGAGTCGGATGAGCCGGGCGGCGAACGGTACGGCGGCGCGCGACGTCGTGGAGCTGGGCGCGGTGGTGCGGGCGGGCCGGCGAGTGAAGTACCTCTTCTTCTGGGGGCACCAGCCGCCCGCCTCGGGCGGCATCGGGCCCGGCTGCCTGAGCCAGTGGTGGCCGGCCCGCTTCCGCGTCGACGGCGTGGAGTACCCGGGCGCCGAGCACTACATGATGGCGGAGAAGGCACGCCTGTTCGGTGACGAGGAGACCCGGCGGCGGGTGCTGGAGGCTCCGCACCCGGGCGCGGCCAAGGCACTGGGCCGCCGGGTACGCGGCTTCGACGAGGAGACCTGGGCCCGCGAACGGTACGGCATCGTCGTCGCCGCGAACACCGCCAAGTTCGGCCAGGACCCGCGCCTGGCCGCGTTCCTGGCGGGCACGGCGGGCCGGGTGCTGGTGGAGGCCAGCCCGGTGGACCGGGTCTGGGGCATCGGGCTGGCGGCCGACGACGCGCGCGCCACGGACCCCGCGCGCTGGCGCGGCGACAACCTGCTCGGCTTCGCCCTCATGGAGACCCGGGAAGCGCTGGGCCGGGCGCGGCGGCAGTCTCCGGGCTGATCCGCGAGGCCAGCGCCGTCAGCTGCCTGGCCGCCTGTGCGACCGTCGTCTCCACCACCTCGGCGACGCTCGGCAGGTCGTCGATCAGTCCGGCGACCTGCCCCGCCGCCATCACCCCCGCGTCGGTACGGCCCTCCACCATGGCGGCCTTCAGCAGCATCGGGGTGTTGGCGGCCAGCAGCATCTGCGCCCACGTGAGGTCCTTGCCGTGGCGCAGTGCCCGGCCGTCGCGGAGCATCGCCGCCCACGTCAGGCCCGAGTCCTTCTTGAAGGCGGCGGCGTGGCGCAGCGCCCGCAGCAGGGAGGCCACCCGGCCCGACGACTCCAGCGCGGCGACCATCTCGCTGCGCAGCATCCGGTGCGGCAGCCCGTCGACCTTCGTGGTGACGGTGACGTCGCTGACCTTCGCCGCCAGGTACCGGGCCTTGACCGCGTCGGGCACCGTCGACTCGCGGGTCAGCAGGAAACGGGTGCCCATGGCGGCGCCGGCCGCGCCGTAACACAGCGCCGCGGCCAGCCCACGCCCGTCGCGGAAGCCGCCCGCGCCGATGACCGGCAAATCCACGGCTTCGACCACCTGCGGCAGCAGCACCGAGGTGGCGACCTGCCCGGTGTGCCCACCGCCCTCGCCGCCCTGCACCAGCACCGCGTCCGCACCCCACGCGGCGACCTTCTCCGCGTGCCGGACCGCGCCGACGGACGGGATGACGACCACCCCGGCGTCCTTGAGCGTTCCGATCAGCTCCCGCGAGGGAGCGAGCGCGAACGAGGCCACGCGCACCCTCTCCTCGATGAGCAGCCGCACCCGCTCGGCCGCGTCCCCGGCGTCGGCGCGCAGGTTGACGCCGAACGGTGCCGAGGTGCGGGACCTGACCTCACGCACCGCCTCCCGAAGCCGCGGCAGCGACATCGTGGCGGACGCCAGGATGCCCAGCGCCCCGGCCTCGGCCGTCGCCGCGACCAGCCGCGGCCCGGCCACCCAGCCCATGCCGGTCTGCACGAGCGGGTGGCGCACCCCCACGAGCGAGGTCAGCGGCGTGCTGAGCGGACCCGCGGGGCCCGGGCCCGGGCCCGCGGTCATGCGCGCACCTCACGGTCGCGGGCGCCGCGCGGATCCAGCACCTCGCGGATCAGCCGCAGTTCCTCCGCGCTCGGTTCCCGGGTGGTGGGCACCTCGTCCGGCACCTGGAGCGCGAACCCCGTGCGCTCCAGCACGAGTGCCACGTCGACGCCCGGGTGGACGCTCGCCAGCCGCATCCGGTTCTCCGCCGTGGCGAAGTCGAGCACCGCCAGGTCGGTGACGACGCGCCGCAGCCCGTGGAACCGGGCGGCCGCGGGCCCCGCCTCGGCCGCCCGGTCGAAGCCCACGCCGCTGACCATGTCCACGCGCTCGACGAACACCCGCGTCGAGTGCCGGGGCACCCAGTAGGAGACCGGGTGGTTGACGGTGTTGGAGGGGGCGCCGCGGGCGCCGAGCAGTTGCCGCGCGGGCCGCTCCCACGGGCCGATGCAGGAGATGTTCTGGTTGCCGTACCTGTCGAGTTGGCTGGCGCCCATCATCATGTGGCGCCTGCCGCGTGCCGCGAGGGAGAGGTGCTTGCGGTAGGGCAGCCAGCCCTCGATGTGCGTGGGGTCCTCGGGATCGGCCAGCAGCATGGCCTCCGAGTCGGTCAGCAGCAGCGCGGGGGAGAAGGTCAGCCGCGCCAGGCGGGCGCCGAGGGCCGGGACGGTGCCGGCCGTGGCGGCCAGTACCTCCCCGTCGCCGCGCCAGGCCTCGGCGCAGGCGACGACGCAGACTTCGGCGCGGGTGGCGGCGGTGGCAGTGGTGGTCACTGGCTGGTGTCCTTCCGCTGTGAACCGGTCTCTTCCGCGAGCGCGTCGACGGCCCTGCGGTAGTCGTCCTCGTCTCCGGCCAGGAAGCGCTCCTCGAACGCCCGCCACGCCTGGGGGTCCTGCGCCGCCCGCACGTACGCGCGCTGGAACGCCTCGTCGCGCCCGTAGTCGGGGGCGCAGCTGGTGAAGTGCGCGCCGCCCGGCGTGTACAGCACGCCGGTGACGTTCTGCCGCTGCACCAGCAGCGACTGCGGCGGCCCCTCGAACCGCTCCACGAGCTGCTCGCAGGACAGGTACGTGCGCTCGGCGGCCTCGGTGAACAGGTCGTCGAAGAACGGGTCGGGGCCGCGGAACTGCCCGTTGCCGCGCACGTCGGCGCGGTTGACGTGGACGAGCGCCACGTCCATCCGCAGCGCGGGCGCCGCCAGCAGCTCCTCGCCGTCCTCGTACGGCGAGGTGACGGTGCGCAGCCGGGGGTTGTGGCGCGGTACGTCGGAGCCGAGGCCGCCGCGCACCGGCATGAACGGCAGCCGGTGCGCGGCGGCCGTCAGCCCCCACAGGAACATCGACTCGTCCCACTCCTCGAAGGCGAAGGCCCCCGCCTCGCGGGCCGCACGGAAGTGCGGCTCCAGCGGCACCGAGTCCAGCGTCACGAACGGCGCCACCAGCCTGCCGATCCGCCCGGCCGCCGCCAGCAGTCCCACGTCGGGCCCGCCGCAGGAGATGACGGTCAGGTCCTTCACGTCCGTGCGCAGCAGCGCCCGCACCAGCGCCATCGGCTTGCGGCGCGAGCCCCAGCCGCCGATGCCGACGGTCATGCCGGACTCGATCCGGGCGGCGAACTCCTCGGTCGTCAGCCGTTTGTCGAGGTCACTCACGTCGTTCAGCCTCCTTGCGCGGCACGCGCGTCGACGAAGGAGTTCCGGTGCCGGTCGGCGACACCGCTCAGGTTGGCCTCGAAGGTGAAGCCCTGTTCGTAGCGGTAGCTGCGGCGCACGTCCACGGGGTCGATCCCGTTGAGGGCTTCCTTGGCCAGGCGCAGCAGATAGCCGTCCTTGCCCGCGATCTCCTCGGCCAGCCCGAGCGCCGCGTCCAGCAGCGTGTCCGCGCTCTCGGCCAGCTCCCAGACCGCTCCGTGGCGGTGGAGTTCGCGGGCGGTGAGGGTGCGCCCCGTGTAGTACAGGGTGCGCATCAGGTGGGGCGGCAGCATGCGGGAGAGGTGGGTGGCCGCGCCGAGGGCTCCCCGGTCGAGCTCGGGGAGCCCGAAGACGGCGTCCTCGCTCGCCACGATCGCGTCGGCGTTGCCCACCAGGCCGATGCCGCCGCCGAGACAGTGGCCGTGGACGGCCGCGACGACGGGGACCTCGCACTCGTAGACCGCCGCGAACGCGGCGGCACAGCCCCGGTTGGCCCCGATGAGGGCCTCGTGCCCCTCGGTGCGCTGCATCTCCTTGATGTCGACCCCGGCGTTGAACCCGCGGCCCCTGGCGGTCAGCACCACGGCGCGTACGGCCTGGTCGCGGCCCGCGGCGGTGACGGCTTCGGCCAGGTCGTACCAGCCGCGTACGGGGAGGGCGTTGACGGGTGGATGGTCGACGGTCACCACGGCGACGCCGTCGCGTGGTGTGGAGGTGGAGACAGTCATGGACGGATCAGCTACCTTTCCACCTAACGTTTGTTTGGTGAGAAGCTAGCAGTGCGCCGGTGCGCTGCGAAAGAGAGGGAGCCGTTTCACCGGGCCGGGCCGGTCGGCACCGGAACCGCGGCCCGGACCCGGACCGGGGGCCGGCGCGGCATCGGCGCCGGCACCGCCGCAGGCGAGCCGCCACCAACCCGAGGGAGCACCATGACCGTTGCCGTCGTCACCGGCGGGACCCGCGGAGTGGGCGCGGGCATCGCCCGCGCGTTCCTGAGCACCGGCGCCGAGGTCGTCATCTGCGGCCGCCGCCCGCCCCGGACCCCACTCACCGCGGCGGGCCGCGAGGCCCGCTACCTCCCCCTCGACGTCCGCGACCCGCACGCCGCGCGGGAGTTCTGCGCCCAAGTGGCCCGCGAACACGGAGCCCTCGACGTCCTGGTCAACAACGCGGGCGGCACCCCCTACCGCCCCCTGTCCGAGGGCTCGGCCGAGCACCACGCCCGCGTGATCGAGCTCAACCTGCTGGCCCCGCTCCACCTCTCCCGCGCCGCCCACACCGTCATGCGCGAACAGGCGGGCGGCGGAGCCATCGTGATGGTCGGCAGCGTCAGCGGCGAGCGCCCGTCGCCGGGTACGGCCGCGTACGGGGCGGCCAAGGCGGGCCTGGAGAACCTGGCGCGGTCGATGGCGATGGAGTGGGCCCAGGAGGGGATCCGGGTCAACACGGTCGTTCTCGGCATGGCCCGCACCGAGCGGACCGCACTGCACTACGGGGACGAGGCCGGGGTCGCCGCCGTCGGTGCCACGGTGCCGATGGGACGGCTCGCCGAACCCGAAGAGGTGGGGGACGCCTGCGTCTTCCTGGCCTCGGACGCCGCCCGCTACGTCTCCGGCGCCTCGCTCGCCGTCCACGGCGGCGGCGAACGCCCCGCCTTCCTGCACGCGGCGAACGTCAACAGACCCTGAGCCGCCACCCCACCACCCCCCAGACACCCACCCCCCAGACACCACCCCCTCAGGAGGTCACATGTCCGCACAGCACACGTCCGCTCCCCGTCCGGCCGAGGGCCGGGTCGTCGTCGTCACCGGAGCGGGGCGGGGCCTCGGCAGGGCGCACGCGCTCGCGTTCGCCCGCGCCGGCGCACGGGTCGTCGTCAACGACCTCGGCGTCGCGCTGGACGGCGAAACCGGCGCGGAGACGCCCGCCGCACAGGTGGCGGCGGAAATCCGGGCGGAGGGCGGCGAAGCCGCCGTCAGCACGGACGACGTGGCCGACAGCGCGGGCGCCGCGAGTCTCGTCCGCACGGCGCTGGACCACTTCGGGCGCCTCGACACCCTCGTCAACAACGCCGGTTTCCTGCGCGACCGGATGCTGGTCAACCTCGACGAGGACGACTGGGACGCGGTCGTCCGCGTCCACCTCAAGGGCCACTTCCTGCCGATGAAGCACGCGGCGGCGTACTGGCGCGCCGAGACGAAGGCGGGCCGCACACCGCAGGCCCGCGTGGTCAACACCTCCTCCGGCGCGGGCCTGCTGGGCGCGGTGGGCCAGGGCAACTACACGGCGGCCAAAGCGGGGATCGCCGCGCTGACCCTCGTCGCGGCGGCGGAGTTCGGCCGCTACGGCGCCCAGGTCAACGCCGTCGCACCGGCCGCCCGCACCCGCATGACCGAGCAGGCGTTCGCCGAGGACATGGCGGCGCCCACCGACGGCGCATTCGACGCGATGGCCCCGGAGAACGTCTCGCCCCTCGTCGTCTACCTGGGCTCGGCCGCGTCCGCCGGCGTCACAGGACGCGTCTTCGAGGCCGAGGGCGGCCGCATCACCGTCATGGACGGCTGGCGCCGCACCGCCCACACCGACAAGTCGGCCCGCTGGGACGCGGCGGAGCTGGACGCTCCGATCCGCAAGCTCCTCCACGAGGCCCCCGCCCCCGAACCGGTCTACGGGGCACGGTGAGGGCGCGGTGAGGCCCGGTGAGGGCGCACGAGCGGGCGTGACCCGTTCGGATGAACGACTCCCGCGTTCATATGCGTAGGGGCTGGCTACGCTGGCATCGTCGCTCCGTGACGAAGGAGGTCTGCCGTGGCGGTAACGGTCCCTGAGTGCGAACCTGAAGTGGTGGCTCACGACGACGACAGCGCGGTACCCGACGAGAGCCTGGCGTACGGACCAGGCCCGTCGGTGGAGGACGCCTTCGACGCGATGAGCGCGGCAGCCCCGAAAGGGTGGCGCGTGGAGTTGATCGAAGGAGAGATCCATCTCGTGCCACCTGCGAACGGCAACCATGAAGAGGTCGTGTCCGAAATCAGCGGGCAGGTCCGTGACCACCGTAAGGATCTCGGGCGCTACACCGGCATCGGTCTCACGCTCACCGGCGACGCACCGGTGGGCCGCGTCGAGCCGGACCTCGTCCTCGCCCCCAAAGGCAGCTTCGACGACGACGTCCGCTGGCACGACCCCGCGCCCGTCCTCCTCGTCGGAGAGGTCACCTCTCCGTCCACGGCTGCCAAGGACAGGGGACCGAAGGCGCGCGGGTTCGCCCGCGCGGGCATCCCCTGCTACCTCCTGATCGACCGCGAGGCGGAGGAGGTCCGCGTGCACACGGACCCCGAGGGGGAGAAGTACACGCAGATCGCTATCGTGCCGCTCGGCAAGACGATCGCTCTCCCCGACCCCCTCGGATTCGAGCTGGACACCGCCGAGTTCTGAGCACCGGGCCGACGCGAAGTCCGCCGCCCGCCGCCGTCAGGACGACATCTGTGGCACCCGTCGTACGTGCGTCATGCCGCTGCTCAGCAGGTCGTCGTGGTGGACGGCGAAGTCGCCGTTGGGCAGCAGCCCCGAGAAGTGGGCTCCGACCACGCGGGTGGGCAGGAAGGCCCGCAGCCGGTGCCGGAGGTCCAGGTTGTAGGAGACGGGTGCGCCCCACACTCTCGGGGCCTCGTCGCTGCCGAACAGCACCCAGTGGTCGACCGGCACCTTGCCCACCATGCCGGGCGGGCGCCCGGTGTGGGCGTCCAGCGCGGGCGCCGTGAGCACGTCGGCGTCCAGCGGCCGGTACCACAGCAGCAGGGGCTTGGCCCGTGCCGCTTCGGCGTTGTCGAAGCAGCACACGGCCATGGCGTACCCGGGGTAGCGCTCGGCGTAGAACCGCATGAGCGCGGGATCGAGCGCGGGCCGTTTGCGCGCGGGCACCCGCTCCAGCGCGCTCGGCAGCGCCGTGGGGTCGGTGGCGAGCAGCACGGTGTAGACGTCGTGCTCGAAAACCTGCACGCTCTCCTCGGCGCCCATCCAGTCCATCACCGCGGCGCCGCCCGCCCCCCGGGACCTGGGGCGTACGGCCCGCACCATCCGTTCGAGGACGTCGGTGTCGCGGCCCACGTCGAGGAAGTTGTCCCGCGTCATGGCGGTCGCGGGCAGGTGCAGCAGCATGGCGTTGGGCCCGTCGGCCCGGTTGACGGCGGTGTTCTGGTAGCCGAGGACGTGGACGAGACCCCGCTCGGGATGGCGGTGGCGTCCCACGTACAGCGTGGTGCCGGAGAAGTCTGCCGGACCCGTCGAAACGCACATACGGGGAGCGTAATCTCCGCGTCGCCGACGCCGCTGACCACGGTCACCCCGGCCTCGCATGTGACGACGAGCCCGCGCGCCCCAGAGGGGCGCGGGGAACGGCGCGATAAGCCCCTACGATCCGGCAGACGACCGGCAACTCTAGCCACCCTCCCCCGTCGAAGCCGCGCGGGCGGCTACGTGCGCACCCCAAAGGGGCGCGGGGAACGGCGCGACAAGCCCCCACGATCCGGCAGACGACCGGCAACTCTAGCCACCCTCCCCCGTCGAAGCCGCGCGGGCGGCTACGTGTGTGCCCCAGAGGGGCGCGGGGAACGGCGCGACGAGCCCCGACGAACGGGCACGCTGACCGGCGACGCAAGCCCCCCCCCTCCCCCCGACGACGAGAAAGCCGCGCCAGCGGCCACCGCGGGGAACGGCGCGACGAGCCACAGCGAACCGGCACGCGGACCGGCGACGCAAGCCCCCCCCAAAAAACACCAGGCGCACTACACCCGTTCGATGATCGTCACGTTCGCCTGCCCCCCGCCCTCACACATGGTCTGGAGCCCGAACCGTCCGCCGCTGCGCTCCAGTTCGTGTAGCAGTGTCGTCATCAGCCTGGTACCGGTGGCACCCAACGGGTGCCCCAGCGCGATGGCGCCGCCGTTGACGTTGACCTTCTCGGGATCGCAGCCGGTGTCCTTGAGCCAGGCGAGGACGACGGAGGCGAACGCCTCGTTGATCTCGACGAGGTCGATGTCGTCGAGGGACATGCCGGCCCGCTTGAGCGCGTGCGCGGTCGCCGGGATGGGCGCCGAGAGCATGCGGATGGGGTCCTCGCCGCGCGCCGAGAGGTGGTGCACGCGGGCGCGCGGGGTGAGGCCGTGGGTGCGTACGGCCTCTTCGGAGGCGAGCAGCATGGCGGAGGAGGCGTCGGAGATCTGCGAGGAGACGGCCGCGGTGAGCCGTCCGCCTTCCACCAGCGGGTCGAGGGAGGCCATCTTCTCCAGGGTGGTGCCGCGCCGGGGCCCCTCGTCGGCCGCGTGGCCGCCCAGGGGTGCGGTCTCCCGCTCGAAGTGTCCTTCGTCGAGCGCGCGGACGGCGTGCTGGTGGGAGCGCAGGGCCCAGCGTTCCATCTCCTCGCGGCTGATGTCCCACTGCTGGGCGATCAGTTCGGCGCCGTGGAACTGGTTGACGGGTGCGTCGCCGTAGCGGGCCCGCCAGCCGGTGGAGCCGTGGTAGGGGCCTTCGGTGAGGCCGAGGGGGTCGCCGGCCTGGCGTGAGGCGTAGGCGATGGGGATCTGCGACATGTTCTGCACGCCGCCGGCCACCACCAGGTCCGCGGTGCCCGACATGACGGCTTGGGCGGCGAAGTGCAGGGCCTGCTGGGAGGAGCCGCACTGGCGGTCGACGGTGACGCCGGGCACCGACTCGGGCAGGCCCGCGGCCAGCCAGGCGGTGCGGGCGATGTCCCCGGCCTGCGGTCCGACGGTGTCGAGGCAGCCGAGGACGACGTCCTCGACGGCTTCCGGGTCCACGCCTGCCCGCTCGACCAGCGCGCGCAGCGTGTGCGCGGCCAGGTCCGCCGGGTGGACGTCGGCGAGCGCGCCGCCGCGCTTGCCGACGGGGGTCCTGACCGCTTCGACTATGTAGGCCTCGCCACGGGACATCCCGTTCACACTCCTCGCTTGGGTGGGGCCCACCCAAGACGCGCGCCTTGGGGGGCGATGACGTGCGTCTCAGGTGGCGATTCCGTCGAGCACCATCGACGTGTACTGTTCGGCGATCTCGGCCGCGCTCTTGCGTCCCTCGGGCCGGAACCAGACGGCGGCCACCCAGACGGTGTCGCGGACGAACCGGTAGGCGACGGGCACGTCGAGGCCGGCCCGGAAGCTGCCGTCGGCCACGCCGCGTTCCAGCGTGCGGGTCCACAGTTTCTGGAACCGTTCCTGGGAGTCGGCCAGGTAGCGGAACCGCTCCTGGGAGGCGAGGCGGCGTGCTTCCTTCTGGTAGATGACGACGGCGGGGCGGTGCCGCTCCATCTGCCGGAACGACTCGGTGACCAGGCCTTCGAACGTGGCGCGTGGTGACGTGCCGGTCTCCTCGATCCGCTGGTAGCCCTCCCACAGGTCGGTCAGGAAGGCGCTGAGGATCTCGTCCGCCATCGACTCCTTGGAGTCGAAGTGGTAGTAGAGGCTGCCCGCGAGCATTCCGGCGCGGTCCGCGATGGTGCGGACGGTCGTGGCGTTGTAGCCCAGCTCCGCGAACACCTCGGCCGCGGTCGCGAGCAGTTCGGCCCGGCGCCCGGCGCCGTGGGGGGTCTTCTTCGGCGTCACCATGCGTCCATTGTCCGTCGGGCGGCGTACGCGCCGGCCACGCCCGTTGCCGGCCTCACGGACCACACAGGGCTCTCGGGCATCACGAACCTCACGGGTGGCGGCTGCTGACGGCGACCGTCTCGCCCGTCATGTACGAGGAGTAGTCGCTGGCCAGAAAGACGATCACGTTGGCGACCTCCCACGGTTCCGCGTACCGGCCGAACGCCTCCTGGGAGGTCAGTTCGGTCAGCAGCTCGGGGGTGGTGACCTTCGCCAGGTTCTCGTGCATGGCCAGGGAGGGTGAGACGGCGTTGATCCGTACGCCGAGTTCGGCGGCCTCCAGCGCGGCGCAGCGGGTGAGCGCCATGACGCCTGCTTTGGCCGCCGCGTAGTGCGCCTGGCCGCGCTGGGCGCGCCAGCCGACGACCGAGGCGTTGTTGACGATGACTCCGCCGCCGGGCTGGTCGCGCATCGTCCGCAGGGCCGCGCGGGTGCAGCGGAAGGTGCCGTTCAGTGTGACGTCCAGGACGCGGGACCACTGCTCGTCGGTCATCTCCACCACCTCGGCGGTGCCGCCGAGCCCCGCGTTGTTGACGAGCACGTCGACGCGGCCGTGGTGGGTGGTGCAGGCGTCCAGGAGGGCACGCACCTCGTCCTCGTCGGTGACGTCGCAGCGCTCGGCGTGTACCCGCTCGGGCCCGAACTCCGCTGCCAGGGCCCGTGCGCTCTCGCCGAGACGGCGTTCGTGGGTGTCGCCGATGACGACGCCCTCGGCGCCTTCTTCCAGCACGCGGCGGGCCGTCGCCCCGCCGATCCCGCTCCCGGCGGCGGCGGTGACGACGACGGAGCGGCCGGTCAGCAGCCCGTGCGGGGCTGGGCAGGCGGGCGGGGTGCTGCTCGCTCGGATCACGCGGAGCCCCTTCTGTGGTGGTCGCGGTCTTCCCGGTTGTGCGGTGTCCCCCGGTTGTGCGGTCTTCCCCGGTTGTGCGGTCTTTCCCGGTTGTGCGGGGGCGCGGTCTGCCCCGGTGCTGCGGGGGTCGCGGTTGGCTCCGCCGCCGGGTGGGTCTCGACGTGCTGTCGGGGCCAAGCTAATCTACCAAACACTTGTTAGGGAAGCCCTCGCCGAGGAGAGCACGCGAGCACCGAGGAGAGCAGCCCATGCCCGACGGCACCGAGAAGAACCCCGGCGCGGCCGACGTCGTGACCTACGAGCGCGTCGGCGCGGTCGCCCGCGTCACCCTCAACCGGCCCGACTACCGCAACGCGCAGAACTCCGCGATGACCTACGCGTTGGACGCGGCCTTCCAGCGCGCCGCCGACGACGACGAGGTCCACGCGCTCGTCCTCGCCGGCGCGGGCAAGCACTTCAGCGCGGGACACGACATCGGAACCCCCGAACGCGACGCCCACCTGAGCTTCCCCCGCAAGGCGGGCCTGTGGTGGGACCACGTCGGCAAGGAGGGCGCCGACGCGCGGTACGCCCGCGAGTCCGAGGTCTATCTGGGCATGTGCCGCCGCTGGCGCGAGCTGCCCAAGCCCGTCGTCTGCGCCGTGCAGGGCGCCTGCGTGGCCGGCGGACTGATGCTCGCCTGGGTGTGCGACCTGATCGTGGCCAGCGAGGACGCCTTCTTCGCCGACCCGGTCGTGCGCATGGGCATCCCCGGCGTCGAGTACTTCGCCCACCCCTGGGTGATGGGTCCGCGCATCGCCAAGGAGTTCCTCTACACGGGGGAGAGGATGAGCGCGCGGCGGGCGTACGAGATCGGGATGGTCAACCGCGTCGTCCCGCGCGCCGACCTCGCGGCCGAAGCCGACGCGCTGGCCGCCCGTATCGCCGGGATGCCGCGCTTCGGGCTCGCCCTCACCAAGCGCGCCGTCAACCAGGCCGAGGACCTGATGGGCCTGCACAGCGGGCTCGACTCCGTCTTCGGACTGCACCACGTGGCGCACGCGCACAACGCCGAGACCGGGGCCGACTCGCTCGGCGGCATGGACGCGCGCGGGATGCGGGACGCGGCACGGCGCGCCGCGGGGCCCGCGGCCGAAGCACCGGAGGGAGCCTGACCATGGATATGGACCTCACCCCGGCCGAGGAGGCGTTTCGGGCCGAGGCGCGGGCCTGGCTCGCCGCGCACGTGCCCGCCGAGCCGCTGCCCTCCCTGGAGACGGCCGAGGGCTTCGCCGCCCACCGCGACTGGGAACGCCTGCTGTACGACGGCGGCTGGTCGGTCGTCTCCTGGCCCCGCGCCTTCGGCGGCCGTGAGGCGAGCCTGACCGAGTGGCTGCTCTTCGAGGAGGAGTACTACGCGGCGGGCGCTCCGGGGCGCGTCAGCCAGAACGGCATCAACCTCCTGGCCCCCACTCTCTTCGCCCACGGCACGAAGGAGCAACTGGCCCGCGTCCTGCCCGCGATGGCCTCGGGGGAGACGATCTGGGCCCAGGCCTGGTCGGAGCCGGAAGCGGGATCCGACCTGGCGTCGCTGCGCTCCCGCGCCGAGCGCACCGGCCGCGACGGCGGCGGCTGGCTGCTCAGCGGTCAGAAGACGTGGTCGTCGCGGGCCGCGTTCGCCGACCGCGCCTTCGGGCTCTTCCGCACGGACCCCAAGGCGGAGCGGCACCGGGGGCTGAGCTATCTGATGTTCCCGCTGGACGCGGAGGGCGTCACCGTGCGGCCCATCGGGCGGCTGGACGGGAAGCCCGCCTTCGCGGAGATCTTCCTCGACCGCGTGTTCGTGCCGGACGCTGACGTCATCGGCGAGCCCCAAGCGGGCTGGCGCGCCGCCATGTCGACCGCGGGCAACGAGCGCGGACTCACGCTGCGCTCACCCGGGCGGTTCACGGCCGCGGCCGCACGCCTGCGGGGGCTGTGGCGGGAGTACGCCGACCCGGCAGACACCGCGCGGGCCGGGCAGGTGGCCGACGTGTGGATCAAAGCCCGCGCCTACCAACTGGCGGGCTACGCGGCCGCGTCCGCGCCCGAGGACCCGGAGGCCGCCGTCCCCTCCTCCCTCAACAAGCTCTTCTGGTCCGAACTGGACATCGAACTCCACGACGCCGCTCTGGACCTGCTCGGACCCGGCACCGCCGAGATCACCGAGGGGCTGAAGGAGTCCGCCTGGCTGGACGGCTGGACCTTCGCACAGGCGGGCCCCGTCTACGCCGGGACCAACGAGATCCAGCGCGACATCGTCGCCGAGCGCGTGCTCGGCCTGCCGAGGGGACGCTGAACAGCCATGCGCCTGCTGCCCGACCAGGACCAGACCGCCTACGCGCGCACCGTGCGCGGGATCCTCGCCGACGCCTCGCCGCCCCAGGTCGCCCGCGCCTGGGCCGCGGGCGACCACGCGCCCGGGCGCGCCCTGTGGCGCTCCCTCGCCGCGACCGGCCTGCCGGCGCTCGCCGTGCCCGAGGAGCACGGCGGGATCGGCTGGTACCCCGTGGAACTGGCCGCCGCCTTCGTCGAGATCGGCCACGCAGGAGCACCGGGGCCGCTCGCCGAGACGGTCGCCGTGGCGGCTGCGCTGCCGGACACCCCCGCCTGGAGCGAGGAGTTGCTGACGGGCGGGAGGCTGGCGACGGTCACCGACCCGGCGGGCCCCGGCTACGCGGTCGACGCCCACGCCGCGGACGCCGCGTACGTCCTGACGCACGAGGCCGGCGCGGCACCCGTGCGCGGGGACGGCGCCCCGGGGCCGGGGGGCGGGAGTCCGGCCGCTGGCGCGCGCCCCTCGGCGCTCTTCGCCGCCGCCTCGTGCGGCGCCCCGCTGCCGTCCGTCGACCCGGCCCGGCGCCTGATCCGGTGCGCCCCGGGCGAGGCGGTGCCGGGCGACACCGGACGCCTACGGGCACTGGCGACGCTGTTGACGGCGGCGCAACTGCTGGGCGCGGGTCAGGCGCTGCTCGCGGGCAGCGTGGAGTACGCCGGGGCGCGGCACCAGTTCGGGAGGGCCATCGGTTCCTTCCAGGCCGTCAAGCACCAGTTGGCGGACGTCGCCGTCGCGCTGGAGTTCGCGGTGCCGCTGCTGCGCGGCGCGGCGCTGGCCGTTCGCGGGGACGCGGCGGCGGACCCGCGCGACCTGCCCGCCGCCAAGGCGGCCTGCGCGCGGGCCGCCCACCGCGCGGCCCGCACCGCGCTCCAGGTGCACGGCGCCGTCGGCTACACCGACGAGTACGACCTCACGCTGCTCCTCCGCAAGGCCCATGCCCTGCGGACGGCGTGGGGCACCGAGGCCGCCTGCCGGGCCGCCGTCCTCGCGGACAGGCTGCTGCCCGACTGACCCCGTCCCGCCGGGGACTCCGCGGCGGGCCGCCCGCGTGCGGCGGCTCGTCCCGGTCACCGGGCGCGCGCCTGTCAGCGCCGCGCCGGCCTCCCTACGTTCACGGCATGCGACTGATGATGAGGGCCCCGAGAGCCCCGAGGGGCCGGAAACGTGCGCGGGTCGGTGCGGCCGTCGGCGTCGTCGTCCTGGTGGCGGCAGGGTGCGGCGACGGGTCCCGCCAGGGGCGCGCGGAAGCGGCCCCGGGGGTCATCCCGTTCACCTCGGCGGTGGTGACCGACCACGCGGACGGCACCTCGACGGTGCGGTGGTCGGCCCCGGGAGCGGGATCGGTCACCGTCTACGCCGAGGGGGAGGGAGAGGACGAGGGGAAGGGAGCGGGAGAGGGCCGGGAGGAGGGGGACGGGGGTGGCCGCGTCGCCGTGGGGGAGGCACGCGACGCGGTCACGCTGCGGGCCGGCGAGCAGGACGGGCGCCGGTGGTTCCGGCTGGTGCCCGACAGGGGCCGATCCCTGCGGCTCGCGGACCGCTCCCTCGGCCTCGACTCCGTGCCCAACTTCCGTGACGCGGGCGGGTACCGCACGGCGGACGGGCGCTGGGTGGCGATGGGCAAGCTCTACCGTTCGGCGAGCCTCGACCGGCTCTCCGCCGCCGACCGCCGCACACTGCGCCGCCTCGGCATCGACCCCGTGCTCGACCTGCGCACCGCAGGCGAGGCACGCAAGCAGCCCGACGCCCTCGGCGAGGGGGAGCGGCCGCGGCGGCTCGACGTGCTGGGCGGCGGCGAGTCCCTCGCCAACACCCAGCCCACCTCGGCGGACCACGCCCGCACCCTGCTGCGGGACTCCTACGCAGACTTCGTCGCCGCGAAGACCGGCCGCGCGGCCTACCGCGCCCTGTTCGCCGAGGCCGCGGACCCGGACGGCGAGGCGGTCCTCTACCACTGCACCGCGGGCAAGGACCGCACCGGCTGGGCCTCGGCCGCCCTCCTCACCGCACTGGGCGTGCCCCGCTCCACCGTCGTGCGCGACTACCTGGCCTCCAACCGCTACCTGACCGCCTACAACCGCCAGGCACGCGCCCAGCTGCCCGACGCGGTGGAGGACGCCTACGAGCCGCTGCTGGGCGTGCGGAAGACCTACCTCGACGCGTCCTTCGCGCGCGTCGACCACGACTACGGCACCTTCGACCACTACCTGGCCGCGGGCCTGCGCCTGGCCGACGACGACCTTGCGGCCCTGCGCGACGAACTCCTGGTGGGCGAACCGGAGTCCTGACGGTCCGGTGGCCCGATGGCCCGGCACGCCCGTGTGCGGGAGGCGGGCGGGTTCAGCTTCCGAGGAAGGCGAGCAGGTCCTCGTGGAAGCGCTCCTTGTCCCCGGGCACCAGGGCGAGACCGTGGGAGCCGCCCTCGTAGACCTTCAGCGTCGCGTCCGGGAGGAGGTCCGCCGCCCTGCGGGCCGTGGCCTCCAGCGGCACGATCCGGTCGTCGTCGCCGTGGACGAGAAGGGTGGGCACGGTGAACCGCCGCAGATCCTCGGTGAAGTCCGTGTACTGGAAGGCCGTCACACAGTCGACGCCGGCCTTGATGCTCTGGTGCATGGCCATGTACCAGAAGGCGTCCCTGTTGCCCTGGGTGGCGCGGGAGCCGGGGGCGTCGGCGCTGAAGAACTGCCCGGCCAGCTCCTGCCAGTACTGCGAGCGCTCCCGCAGGATGCCGTTCCTGATGTCGTCGAACGCCTCACCCGGTACGCCCTCGGGGTTGCCGTCGGAGCGCAGCATGGCGGGCGTGATCGCCGACAGCAGCACCGCCTTGCTGACCCGCGCCGCGCCGTGCAGCCCGATGTAGCGGGCCAGTTCGCCCCCGCCCATGGAGTGTCCGACCAGCACCACGTCCCGCAGGTCGAGGTGGGTGAGGAGGCAGTTGAGGTCCTCGGCGAAGGTGTCGAAGTCGTAGCCGTCCCAGGGCTGTGCCGAGCGGCCGTGGCCGCGGCGGTCGTGGGCGATGCCGTGGTAGCCGTTCTCGGCGACGAGCTTCAGCTGGTCGTCCCAGGCGTCGGCGTCGAGGGGCCAGCCGTGGATGAAGACGACCGCGGGGCCCTCGCCCCAGCTCTTGTAGAAGATCTCCGTACCGTCGCGGGCCGTCACGGTGCTCATGGGCGCCTCCTCGCACGGGTCACAGACCACGGGTCACGCGTTCCGTACGACGCTAGGCCAAAAGGAGGAAGCCCGCAAAAGGTACGGGAGTGCTCAAAAGCGTGGGAGGGGCGCGGGTGACCTGGGCGTCACGGGGGGGGGGAGGCGTCACGTCCGGGAAGCCAGCCGCTCCCGCAGCCAGGCCGCCGCCTCGTCCAGAGCCTCGCGGGCCTCGGGGAGCAGGCCGAAGAAGGCGAGGAAGCCGTGGAAGACACCGGGCACGGTGCGCTGCCGCGCGCACGGCAGCCGGTCCGCGTAGGCCAGGCCCTCATCGCGCAGCGGGTCGCACCCTGCGGTCAGCACGTAGGCAGGCGGCATGGCACGCAGCTCCTCGTCCGCGGCCAGTGACGGCGCCGTACAGGGCGTGGGGGCGGCGCCCGCGAGGTAGTGGCCCCAGTACCAGCGCATGTCCGAGGTGGTCAGGAAGTACCCGCCGGGGTCGCCGTAGGTCCGCATGGAACCCGTGGCCAGCCGCGGGTCCAGCGCCGGATACACCAGCAGCTGCGCCACCGGCAGGGTGCCGCCCCGCCGCGCGGCGAGCAGGCAGGCCGCGGTGGCCAGCGCGCCGCCCGCGCTGTCGCCCGCGACGGCGATCCTTCCCGGGTCGCCGCCCTCCTCGTCCCGTATCCGCTCGGCGGCCCAGCGCAGCACCGCGTACGCGTCCTGGACGGCCGCGGGCGCCGGGTGCTCGGGGGCACGCCGGTAGTCGACGGAGACGACCAGCGCGCCGGTCAGGTGGGCGAGTTCGCGGCAGAGCCCGTCGTGGGTGTCCAGATCGCACAGCACCCAGCCGCCGCCGTGGAAGAACAGGAGGGTGGGCGCCCGGCTGCCGGGCGTGTCCGCCGGCCGGTAGACGCGGACCCGCACGGTGGTGCCCGGGGCGGCGCCCGGTATCGCCCGGTCCGTGACCGAGGCGAGCGGACGCGGCACACCCGACGACCGCGCCGCCACGCGCCGCTGCTCGCGCACATCGGTGCCGGGCCCCAGCTCGCCGAACGCCTCGCGCATCGCGTCCACGACCCCGCGCGCCGCCGGCGTCAGCTGATCGTGCACCTGCGCCGCGGACGCCGTCGCGCTCTCGGGCCGCGCGGCCGACGCTGCCGCGCTCTCCGCCCGCGCCGCCGCTCCCGCGCTCTCCGCCCGCCGCTCGCTCGTCGGGTCGCAGGGCCTTCCCTCGCTCATCGGGCCGCCAGTCCGCCGTCGACGGCGAACTCCGCGCCGGTCACGTACGAGGAGGCGTCCGAGGCGAGGAAGAGCACCATGCGGGCCACGTCCTCGGGGGTCCCGATACGCCGCATCGGCACGTTGGGGTACGCGCGCTCGCGCACCCGCTCCCCGCCGCCCGTCACCCCGGCGATCATCGGGGTGTCGATCATGCCGGGGTGGACGGTGTTGACGCGCACCCGGTCGGCGGCCACGTCCAGCGCCGCGGATTTGGTCATCCCGCGCAGCCCGGACTTGGTGGCCCCGTAGGCGGCGTGCCCCGGTATGCCGGCCAGGCCCGCCGTGGAGGAGATGTTGACGACGGAGCCGCCGCCCGCCTCGCGCATCGCGGGCAGCACGGCGCGCATCCCGAGGAAGGGGCCGAGCAGGTTGACGTCGAGGAGTGTGCGGAACCACTCCTCGCTCTCCTCGCCGACCGGCGCCGTGTGCCACAGTGCCGCGTTGTTGACCAGGACGTCGAGACGGCCGTACCGCTCTGTCGCGGCGGCCACGACGCGGTCCCAGTCGGCGGCGCGGGAGACGTCCTGGCGCACGAAGAGCGCCGCGTCCGCGCGGCGCGTCGCCGTACCGATGGCCGCGGCCACCTCGGCGCCGCCCGCCTCCTGCACGTCGGTCAGTACGACGCTGGCCCCCGCGGCGGCGAGAATCCGCGCGTGTGCGGCGCCCTGGCCGCGGGCCGCACCGGTGACGACCGCGACACGGCCGCTGAGGTCGTAGGGCGAGTCCGCGCGTTCCGCGGGATCCGCACGTTCCGCGGGATCCGCGGGGAGCGTCGGGAGCGCGGGCTCGTGCGGGGAAGGGGCGGGAGAGGACGCGGACCCCTGCCGGGCCTGCCCGCTCACGCTTCCGCGCCCGCGTCGTGCGTCCGGAACCGGGGGATCACGTGTTCGCCCCACTGCCGGATCGTCTCCATGCACGCCTCCTGCGGCACGGTGCCCATCTGGATGAGGCACATCACCTCGTCCACGCCGATGTCGGCGAGCTGTCGCACGTAGTCGACGGCGCGGGCCGCGTCACCGTACGCGTGCTCGGCGTTGAAGGTGCCGGTGTCCACCGGGCGGGCCGGGATGTCGGCCTCGTGCAGCTTGGCGACCAGTTCCTCGCGGTCCTTGGCCATGGCCGCCACGTGGTCGCTGTAGCCGAGGGACTCGGCGTAGGCCGTCGGCGCGGGCGCGTTGCCGTACCAGTGGGCGATCGATTCGGCGAAGAAGCGCTGGCCGCGGGCGCCGAGGCGGAGCGCCAGGTCGGCGTCGTCCAGCACCACCGTGGGACAGAGCGCCGAGAGGTGGTCGTTGGCGCTGTCGGAGACGAAGCGCTCGCCGCTGCGGGCTGCGCGCGCGTCGTCGTAGACCTTGCGCATCGCGCGGACGTCGTCGGCTCCGGCGAACCCCATCACCAGGGCGCCGATGCCGAGTTCGGCCGCCAGCTTCAGCGTGTCGTGCTTGCTGCACGCCATGAACAGCGGCGGATGCGGGGCCTGTACGGGGCGGGGGAGGACGGCACCGGGGCCGATGTCGAGCGAGCCGTGCCACTCGAACCGCTCTTCGCGCCAGGCGGCGGAGAAGATCCGCAGCGCCTCCTCCAGCTGCGGATACGTGTCCTCGGGCCGTACCCCGAACATCGACATCTCCTGCTTGGTGGCCCCACGCCCCGCCCCGATGTCGACCCTGCCGCCGCTGAGGACGTCCAGCATCGCGGCCCGTTCGGCCACCCGCACCGGGTGCTGGTAGCCGAACGGCATGGTCACCACGCCGTGGCCGATCCGGATGCGCCGCGTCCGTGCCGCGACCCACGTCAGGAAGATCTCCGAGGCCGACATGTGCGCGTACTGGGCGAGCGAGTGGTGTTCGACCGCCCAGACGCGGTCGAACCCCATCTCCTCGGCGAAGACGGCCTGCTCGACACAGTCGTGCAGGACCTGCCGCTCCTGGGCGGGCGAGGGGTCCGCCAGTTGCGCTTCAAAGATCATCGAGAACTTCATGAGGTATTACTAACAGGAACACCTCCCTCGCCGAGCGAGACGTGTCACTGACCGGGATGCGGCCTTACGAGGCCTTGAGGGGCCTTGAGGACGCTTGAGGAAGCGGTCTGACGAGGCGCCGCCCCGCGCGAGCGCGGATCCCGCCCGAGGCCGCCCGCGCGCCTCACACCATGCGGCGCAGCGCCGTCTCCACGGCGTCGATCAGCGGATCGCCCTCGGAACGCGGGTGCCGTGCGAGGCCGAGCTCGACGTCCGGCAGGGTGGGCAGGGCGTCGGCCTCGCGGCACGCCATGGCCGGTTCGCGGTTCGCGGGCAGCAGCGCGGCGACGCCCAGCCCCGCCCGTACCGCGGCGAGCACACCGGCCAGGCTGTTGCTCTCGAACGCCACCCGCCAGGGCCGACCGGCCCGCTCGAGGGTCTCCAGCACGGAGGTACGCCAGGCGCACGTGTTCGAGAACAGCACCACGGGCAGCGGATCGGCGGTCACCTCCACCCCCTGGCCGACCGCCCAGACCAGCGGGCGGCGCACCGTCCAGCGCGGCGGTCCGGGAACGGCCGGCACCTCGTTGAGCACGAGGTGGACGCGGCCCGTGTCGTAGGCCTCCCGCATCGCGGCGTGGGACAGGTTGAGCACCTCCAGCCTCGCGCCGGGGTGCAGCCGGGCCAGATCGGCCAGTACCTGCGGGAGCTGGGACGCGGCGAGGTCTTCGAGCAGTCCGACACCGCAGCGGCCGGTGAGCGTGCGCCCGGTCTCGGTGAGGGCCGCTTCCCCGAGCGCGAGGATGCGTTCGGCGTACGGCAGGAGCTCCTCGCCCGCCCGGGTCGGCGACACACCGGACGGCGAACGGTGGAACAGCGGACGGCCGACGGCCCTCTCCAACTTGCGCACCTGCTGGCTGAGCGCGGGTTGCGTATGCCCGAGCGCGGCCGCGGCACGGCTGATGCTGCCCGCCCGCACGATGGCGACGAAGGACCGCAGCCACGCGGTCTCCAGATCCCTGGGCATAACGTTTCCTTATGTCGGCTCCAGCGAATGAACCTCTACCTATGGCATGGCCCGGGATCTAGCGTCACGCGAGTGACCGGATACCGACAGATCCTCGCCGTGCCGGGTATGGCACCGCTGCTGGCCGTTTCCTTCCTCGCCCGCATCGCGATCACGGCCGACGTGATGGCGCTGACGCTGTACGTCGTGCTGGGACTGGAGTTGAGCTACGCGGCGGCCGGCGGCGTCGCGGCGGCTCTCACCGCGGGCCTGGCTCTGGGCGGGTCGCTGCTCGGCCGCGTGCTCGACCGGCGGGGTCTGCGCCCCGTGCTGCTGCTGACCGTCGCGGCGCAGGCCGTGTTCTGGCTGAGCGTGCCGGTCCTGCCGTACGGGGCCCTGGTGGGTGCCGCCCTCGTGGCGGGCCTGCTGATGGTGCCGGCCCAGCCGGTGACCAGGCAGGCGATCGCCGCCATGACGACGGCGCGACAACGCAGGGCCGCGTTCGCGCTGGAGGCGGTGCAGGGCGAACTGTCGTACATGGTGGGCCCGGCGGTCGTGATCCTGTGCGCCGCGCGGCTGCCCCCCGGCGCGGTGGCGTGGGGCCTCGGCGCCGCGATCGTCGCGGGCGGAACCGGGATCGCCCTCCTCGACCCGCCACTGCGCGCCGAGGGCGGGAGCGATCTCGGGCCCGGTACGGGCGCGGAGGCCCGTACAGGTCGCGCGGCTGAACGGCCCCCGCGCCGGGAGTGGCTCGGCGCCCGCATGATCGCCGTACTGACGATGGCGTGCGGTACCACGATGCTGCTGGGCGGTGTCGACCTCGCCCTCGTCGCCACGCTCGAAGCAGCCGGACAGGTGTCCTGGGCCTCCGTGGTCGTGGCGGTGCTCGGCGTGGCCTCCGTCGTCGGCGGGCTGATACACGGTGCGCTGTCCCGGTCGCTGCCCACATGGTCGCTGCTGGGACTGCTCGGGCTCGTGACGATCCCGGCGGGGCTGGCACACCAGTGGCCCTGGCTGTGCGTGGCCGTCGCCTGCACCGGGTTCTTCGCCGCGCCGACCCTTTCCGCCGTGACCGACGCGGTGAGCAGGCTGGCGCCGGCCGGCGTGCGCGGTGAGGCGACAGGCCTGCAGTCCGCGGCGCAGAGCGCGGGTCTCGCGCTCGGCTCCCCGCTCGTCGGGGTGGCCGTCGACGTCTCCGCCCCGGCCGGCGGCTTCGCGGCGGCCGGACTGGCGGGCCTCGCCGCCGCGTTGACCGGCCGCCTGCTGTCCCGCCACCGCCCGTCTCCTGGGCCGTCGGCTCCGGCTGGTCACCAGAGCGGGACGGGGGTGCGGGGGCCCGGCCCACTGCCCCCTGGCTCACGGAGCCCGACGGCGTAGAGTCGGCCGCCGGGACGGAATCCGGCGGGCGCCGGTACGGAAGGTGCGGTACGCGGCGGCGTACGGCGTACGAAAGGCGTGCGGGGCACGATGACGGAGGAGAGCACGGGGACGGACGACGCGGCGCCGAAGGGCGGTCGCACCGCCCAGCGACGTCCGCTGCCGCCGACCAGCTGGGCGGTACTGGGGCTGCTCTCCTTCGAACAGGAGCTGTCCGGCTACGACCTGAAGAAGTGGGCCGACTGGTCGCTGAGCTTCTTCTACTGGTCGCCCTCCTTCAGCCAGATCTACGGCGAGCTCAAACGCCTGGAGGGGGCCGGTTACGTCACCTCGCGCAGCGTCCCGCAGGCGACGGGCAACCGCGACAAACGGGTCTACTCGATCACCGACGCGGGCCGCGGTGCCGTCCGGGAGTGGGCCCGCGGCGCGGCCGTCGAACCGCCCGTGCTCAAACACGGCGTGATGCTCCGCATCTGGCTCGGCCACCTTTTGGAGGAGGACCAGGCCCGCGACATCCTGCGCGAACACCAGGCCAACGCCGACAAGATGGTGCACCGTGCCAGGCTGGACGCCGAGGGGGCGGAGAAGGAACCCTCGTGGGCGTACCCGCGGCTGGTGCTGCGTTGGGCGGAGCGCTACTACGAGGCCGAGCGCCGGCTCGCCGAGGACATGCTGGCCGACCTCGACGAACTGGCGCGGGAACGGGACGCGCCGCCGGGCCACGGGGAGCCCGGCGCGTAGCGTCGGCTCACCGCTCCGCTCGTCACCGCTCCGCTCGTCACCGCTCCACGCGCGCGACCCCCTCCCTGTTCGTCACCACACCCGCTCGTAGGTCGTCCTGCTGACCCCCGAGGGGTACTCGTCGGTGGTGACGGGACGGAACGCCGTCGGGGAGAACGCCCCGTCGAAGAGCGGGACGCCGGCGCACGCCACGATCGGGTTGCGCTTGATGATCAGCTCGTCGATCTCCGCCAGCAGAGCGGCCGCCAGCTTTCCGCCGCCGACCAGCCAGATGTCGCCCCCCTCCTGCTGCTTCAACTCCCGTACGACCTCGGCCGGGTCGCGGTCCGCCACGATCTCCACGGCCGGGTCCTGGCCGGTCAGAGTGCGGGAGAAGACGATCTGACGCAGGTGCGCGTAGGGGCTGGTGACCCCCTCGTTCAGGCCCGGTTCGTAGCTGCCGCGCCCCATCAGCGCCACGTCGAACCTGCGGTTGGGCCGGTCCGGGAGGCCCAGTGCCGAACGGGCCTGCGTGGGGACGGTCTCGGGCAGGTCCTCCCAGATCGCGGCGGCCAGGTCGTCGAATCCGTCGGGGATGGGGAAGAAGTCGAACTCTCCCTCTGGCCCCGCGATGAAGCCGTCGAGCGTGACGGCGACGTAGTAGACGAGCTTGCGCATGGGTGCCCCCTGATGGTCGCTTCACCTGGACTGCTGCGAGCGAACTACTTCACGTGCACTACTCCAATTGCACCACTTCGCTTGCAGTGGTGTGAACGTAGTACTGCGACTACAGTGGTGTCAAGAAGAATCAAGTGCGTTCCCGGCGGAGGCAGGAGACCAGTCATGCGGCAGAACACCGAGCGGCGCGCGGCGCTGCTCGACGCGGCCATCGAGGTACTGGCCCGTGAGGGCTCACGCGGGCTGACGCTCCGCGCCGTCGACAAGGAAGCGGCCGTTCCCACCGGCACGGCGTCCAACTACTTCGCCCACCGCGGCGACATGCTCACCCAGGTCATGCGCCGCACCCGCGAACGCCTCACCCCCGACGAGGCGGTGGTGGCCGAACGGATGAGCGCCCCACGCACCCTCGCCCTCGAAGTCGAGCTGATGCACGACGTGGTGGGCCGGATGCGCGCCGACCGCAGCAGCTACCTGGCGATGATGGAACTGCGCCTGGAGGCCACCCGGCGGCCCGAGTTGTACGAGGAGCTGACGGGCTTCCTGCGGGACGAGTTCAACGGCCTGATCGCCTACCACAACGAGATCGGCATGCCGGGCGACGACATGGGCGTCGCCCTCCTCTACCTGGCGATGACCGGCCTGCTCGTGGACGAGATGACGCTCCCCGACATCCTGAGCGCTCCGTACGACGTGGACCGCCTCATCGCGGCGATGGTGCCCCGGGTGTTCGGTGACAGCGTGCCCGGCGCGGACGGGTAGCCCCGGAGGCACCCCGCGCGGACCGGACTTCGCCCGGGCGCCGGGGGCCTGGACGACCTGTGCCCGCCTCGCCGGGCGGCTTTCCGCCACCGCGCCGCGGGTGTCACCCGGTGAACTCGGTCAGCGGGGCCCGGGGCGGTGGCAGGCGGGCGTCAGTCCGTGCTGTCGTCGAACCAGGTGTCGAGCACGGAGTCGAGGTCGTCGGACCACGTCTTGACCTGCTTGCGGGAGGGCGCCTCGACTTCCGCGTCGAAGCGGCGGTGTCCTGTCGTACAGACGCAGATCCGGAAGCGGCGGCCGAACCGGGGGGCGCCGATCTCCACGGCGCCGATCTCGCTCCACTCGAATGCGGCCTCCGCGTCGTCGAGGCGAAGCGTCACGCCGCGGCCGTCCACGATGATGGCGGACCGGCGGTCCGAGACCTCGAACGAGGGCCCCTCGGGAGGCTCCTCCTCCCGCTCCTCGTCCTCGTCCTTCTCCTCATCCTCGTCCGCGTCGCTGTCGGCCTCCGTGTCGGCGTCGACTTCGGTGTCGACTTCGGAGTCGGAGTCGGAGTCGGCGTCGTCGTGGTCCGCCTCGGCGGGCTCCGTCGTCCGCTCCTCGTCCTCGCTCCCGGTGTCGGGTTTGCGCGATGATGCCGCCCCTTCGCCGGATTCCTTGTCCGCGGGGGCGACGGCGAGGGTGTCGAGGCCGGGGACGAACGTCGGGTCCGTGCCTGCGCTGAGCACGGCGGGCTCGGCTGTGTCAGGTCGTTGCTCCACGAGGCCAGTATGGCGACACGACCTGTGCGTCGTTCAGCGCCCCCTGTCCGCGCTCACGCCGCGTGCGTCCCGTACACCCCGTACGTGCGCCGGAAGTAGAGCAGGGGGCCTGCTTCGCGGGGCTGGTGGAGGGCGGTGACGCGGCCCACGGCGATGGTGTGGTCGCCGCCGGGCAGCTCGGTTTCGAGAGCGCATTCGACGACGGCGAGGGCGCCGTCGAGGAGGGGGGCGCCGTTGCGTCCCGGGCGCCAGGCGACGCCGGCGAACTTGTCGCCGCCGCTGACGGCGAACGAGCGGGAGAGGGCGTGCTGGTCCTCGGCCAGGATGCTGACGGCGAAGTGGCCCGCTGTCCGGATGCGCGGCCAGCTCGTCGAGGTCCGGGCGGGGGCGAAGCAGACCAGCGGCGGGTCGAGGGAGAGGGAGGCGAAGGACTGTACGGCCATGCCGGCCGGTGCGCCGTCGCCGCCCGCCGCGGTGACGACCGCGACGCCCGTGCAGAAGCTGCTCATGACCTGACGCATCAGCTCGGGGCCGACGGCCACGGGCGCTGCGGCGGACCCGCTCTGGGCGGCCGTCGCGGGGGATGTCGCACTCATTGGGACGCTCGCTTCCGTGGAGACCGATACCTGTGAGAGAGGTATTCCTAATCGAAATACCTCTCCGGGCAATCCGGATTGAAAACCGCCCTCGCCGCCGCGTCAACCCCCTCGTCCCGCACGGTGATTCGAAAGGCCCCCGCCATGACCGCACGCGCCGACCGGCCCGTCCGTCCAGCCCGGCCCGCTCACCCCACGCGCCCTGTTCCCCCTGCTCACGCTGAGTCCGCCGGTGCTGCGGCGGCCGCCGCCCCGCAGGGACCCGTCCCGCAGGGACCCGTCCCGCAGGGGGCCGGCGGGACGCGGCCGCCGGCGACCCTCGCCGAGCTGACCGCCTTCGCCGCGCAGGCTTACCCCGGGCGGGTGGCGCTGGTCGAGTACCCGGACGGCGAGGGGGCCGGGAGGGAGGGCGGGGAGGTCCGCTGGAGCTTCGCCACGCTGCGCGCCCACGTCGTACGCAGTGCGAAGGCGGCCCTCGCCCACGGGCTGCGCAAGGGCGACCGGGTCGCCGTGTGGGCCCCCAACTCGCGGCACTGGATCACCGCCGCGCTCGGTGCCGTCAGCGTGGGCGCCGTCCTCGTACCGCTGAACACGCGCTACAAGCCGGCCGAGGCCGCCGACATCCTGCGCCGCTCCCGCGCCCGCTTCCTGTTCACCGTCGGCTCGTTCCTCGGCACCGACTACGCCCGCTCCCTCGCCGAGTCGGGCGAGCCGCTGCCCGACCTGGAGTCGACGGTCACGCTGCCCACCTGCGAGTCCGCTCCGCCGGGTGGCGGGGCGGTCACGCTGCCCACCTGCGAGTCCGCTCCGCCGGGCGGTGGCGCGCAGTGGCCCGCCCTCCCGTACGCCGCTTTCCTCGACCGCGCGGCGGGCGTCGGCGACCCGGAGTACGCCGCACGCGCCGCCGCCGTCACCCCCGACGACCTCTGCGACATCCTCTACACGTCGGGAACCACCGGGCGACCCAAGGGGGTTGAGATCACGCACGGTCAGACGCTGGAGGCGTTCACCGAGTGGGCGCGGGCGGTCGGACTGCGCGAGGGTGACCGCTACCTGCTGCTCAACCCGTTCTTTCACACCTTCGGTTACAAGGCGGGCGTGCTGGCGTGCCTGCTGACCGGGACGACGATGGTGCCCGAGGCCGTCTACGACGCGGGCCGCGCCCTGCGCCGCGTCGCCGGGGAAAGCGTCAGCGTGCTGATGGGGCCGCCGACCGTCTTCCACACCCTCATCGACCACCCCGACCGCCCCACCAGTGACCTGTCCTCGCTGCGGCTGGCCGGGACGGGAGCAGCCGGGGTACCCGTCGACCTGGTGGCGCGGATCAGGCGGGAGCTGGGAGCTGCGGAGGTGTTCACCGCGTACGGGCTCAGTGAGTCCGCCGGTGTCGCCACCGTCTGTCCCACCTCCACCGACGCGGCCACCGTGGCGGGCACCGTGGGACTGCCGCTGCCCGGAACCCAGGTGCGGATCGTCACCGCCGACGGCACCGAGGCGGCCCCCGGCGAACCGGGGGAGATCCGGCTGCGGGCGCGTCACGTGATGCGCGGCTACTGCGACGATCCCGAGGCGACTGCCGCTGCCTTCGACGCGGAAGGCTGGCTGCGCACCGGAGACGTCGGCCGCCTCGACGAGCGCGGCTACCTCACTCTCACCGACCGGCTCAAGGACATGTACATCGTGGGCGGATTCAACACCTACCCCGCAGAGATCGAACAGGCGCTGCGCGGGCACCCCGACGTGGCCGACGTGGCGGTGATCGGCGTACCGGACGCGCGCCTGGGCGAGGTCGGCGCGGCCTACGTCGTGCCCCGAGACGGTGCGGACGCCGCCGCGCTGGAGGGCCGCCTCGCCGGCTGGGCCCGCTCCCGGCTCGCCAACTACAAGCTGCCCCGTACCGTCACGGCCGTCACCGCGCTGCCCCGCAACGCCTCGGGCAAGGTCCTCAAGAACGCGCTGCGCGCCCGCCACGCGCCCACCGGAGTGCCCGGCCAGGAGCGGTGACGCGTCCGACGGCTGGTGCGGCTGCCCGGCCGGCCCCTGCCCGGCCGGCCCCCCGCGGGGCCTCCCACCCACCGGGAAGAGCCGTGAGCGCGCACCGGGGCCCGCGCATAACGTCCCCGCATGAGCCGTATGAACCGTGTGAGCAGCGGCGGCCCGGCGGGCGGCCGGACCGGCGAGGACACCCGAGGGGCGCACACCGAGGCGTCGCGTACCGAGACGTCTCATACCTACGACGTCGTCGTCATCGGCTCGGGCGCCGGCGGCCTGGCCGCGGGGGTGACGGCGCGGCTGCGCGGCCTCTCGGTCGTCGTCCTGGAGAAGACCCCGCTGTACGGGGGCACCACCGCGCTCTCCGGCGGCGCACTGTGGATACCCGACAGCTTCCACCTCGCCGAGGCGGGACTCGGTGACAGCCGCGCCGCGGGGCGCGCCTATCTGGACGCCACCGTCGGCGACCGTGTACCGGCCGCCCGCAAGGAGGCGTATCTGGACCAGGGGCCGCGCATGGTGCGCGAGTTCCACGACCGCACCGACGTCAGATTCGTCCACACCGATGGCTACAGCGACTACTACCCCGAGCGTCCCGGCGGCTTCGCACGCGGCCGCTCCATCGAGCCCGAGATCTTCGATTTGAACCGGCTGCCCGCCGCCGAGCGGGCCCTGATGCGCCGCGCCGCGCTGCCCACCTACGGGCTCACCCTCACCTCCTACGACTTCCGCTACCTCAACATGGTCGCCCGCACCTGGGCGGGCAAGCGCGCCTCCCTGCGCGTGGGGCTGCGCGCCGCCCGCGCCCTGGCCGACGGCAGCAAGCCCATCGCCCTCGGGGAAGCCCTCATCGCCCGGCTCCGCCGCTCCCTCGGTGTCCTGGGCGGCCACCTGTGGCTGGGCGCCCCCATGACGCGGCTGCTGACCAACGAGGCGGGCCGCGTGAACGGCGTGCGCGCCCGGCACGACGGGCGGGACGTCACCTTCCGCGCCCGGCGCGGCGTCGTCCTGGCCTCCGGCAGCTTCGCCAGGGACCAGCGGCTGCGGGAGCGCTACCTGCCCGCTCCGACCCGCGCCGCATGGAGTTCCGCCCCCGAGGGCAACGACGGCGACGGCCTGCGGGAGGGCCTGCGGCTGGGCGCGGGCGTGGACCTGATGGAGAAGGTGTGGGGCGCCCCCTCGGTCGTGGTCCCCGGCAGGGAGGCGCCCTTCTTCCTCGTCGCCGACCGCGGCATCCCCGGCATGGCCGTCGTGGACGGGCGCGGCGAGCGGTACGTCAACGAAGCCGCCCCCTACCACGAGTTCGTCGACGCGATGTACGCGCACCGCGAGAAGACCGGCGCCGAGACCGCGCCCTCCTGGCTCGTCCTCGACGCCCGGTCCAAGGCCCGCTACCTGTTCATGGGCCTCTTCCCCGGCCGGCCCTTCCCCCGCGAACTGGTCCGGAGCGGCTTCGTCAAGAAGGCCGGCACGCTGGAGGAACTGGCGGCCGGGATGGGCGTCCCCGCCGACAGGTTCGCCCGTACGATCGCACGCTTCAACACCTTCGCCCGCCAGGGCAGCGACGCGGACTTCGGCCGCGGTGACAGCGCCTACGACCGCTACTACGGCGACCCCACCCTCCTCAACCCCAACCTCGCCCCCCTCACCAAGCCGCCCTACTACGCCGTCCCCGTCGTCCCCGGCGACCTGGGCACCAAGGGAGGCCTCACCACCGACGAACACGCCCGGGTGCTCCGCGAGGACGGCAGCGTCCTCGACGGCCTCTACGCGACGGGCAACGCCTCGGCCGCCGTCATGGGTGAGACCTACCCGGGCCCGGGTGCCACCATCGGGCCGGCGATGACCTTCGCCTATGCCGCGGTCGGCCACATGACGGGCGGCGCGGCGGACACCGCACGCGGGTGAGACACAGGGGCCCGGAACCGCCGTGCCCCGTCACGCGGTGGTGCCCTCCTTCCCCGCTTCGCCCGCAACCTTCCGTTCCGTGCGGTCCTGCGTGCCCTCCCTTCCGGCGCGCCCGTGCACCGGCGTCGTGGCGTCCCACGGGAGCGTCGCGCTGAGGCGGAAGTCCGCGCCGTCCCAGCCGTGTACGAGGGTGCCTCCCGCCAGCTGGGCGCGTTCGGTCAGACCGATGAGGCCCAGGCCGGCCCCGGGAACCTCTGCCTGCGGGCCGCCGCGGCCCGCAGGGTTGCGGACCTCGACGGTCAGGCCGCGCCCCGAGGCGCCGCGCACGGTCACCGAGACGGGCGTCCCGGGCCCTGCGCCGTGCTTGCGCGCGTTGGTCAGCCCCTCCTGGACGATGCGGTACGCGGTGCGGCCCGTCACGGTGGGCGCGTTCCCCAGTCCGCCCGCCACGTCGAGGTCGAGGCTGACGCGGGCACCGGCCCGCCGTGACTCGTCCGCGAGCTGCTCCACGTCGGCGAGCACCGGCTGGGGATGGTCCACCTGTTCGGGCGCCCGCAGCACGCCGATGATCTCCCGCAGGTCCTGCAGCGCCTGGTGCGCGCTCTCCCGGATCACACCCGCCGCCTGTGCCACCTGCGCGGGATCGCCGCGCGGATTGAACTCGAGCGCTCCGGCGTGGACGCTCAGCAGCGAGAGCCGGTGGGCCAGAACGTCGTGCATCTCGCGTGCCACGTCCTCGCGGGCCTCGCGCCGTGCGTCGGCCGCCGCGTGCTCGGCCCGCTCGCGGAGCGAGGAGAGCAGCTCCCTGCGGGAGCGGACGTACAGCCCCCAGCCCAGCGCCCCGGCGAGCAGCACGAAGTAGGTGAGCGCGGACTCGGTCCTGGGGTCCCCTGCCGCCGGGCCGCTCGCGAGGAGGACCGGCACCGGCGCGTAGGCGAGCGCCGCCACCCACGCCGTCACCCGCGGCGGCCTGCTGACCGCGACGGTGAACAGCGCGACGAGGATCGGCCCCGTGACGAAGTGCGAGAACGGCTCGGCCACCAGCAGCACGACTGCGAGCTGCACCGGCCACCGGCGCCGCAGAAAGAGTGCCGCGCAGGCGAGCCCGCCCCGCAGCTGGTCGAGGAAGAGCGCCGTCGGGGAGGTGCCCGGGTCGAGGGCGACCGCGTCGGTGCTCAGCACCAGGAAACACCCGGCGAACAGGAACGCGCCGATGTCCACCGCCCAGTCGCGTGCGCTGCGGCGCCCCGTCCGCCGGACACCGGCGCCGCTGATGTGCTCAGACCCCATGCTGTGAAATGTACGGTCGCAGCCGGGCCACTGTCCCCGCCGGGCCGCAGGCGGAGACTTCGGTAGGGTCGGGCGGCGACTTCGGTAGGACTGGGCGCAGACATCGGGAGGACCGGGCGGCGACTTCGGTAGGACACGGACGCTCCCTATCGCGGACTTCCGCCGCCCTTTCCGCTCCCGAAGCCCGATCCCCTCAAGCCCCGGCCGCCGCCAGTCTGCGGGTATGAAGAAACTTCTCGGCTTCGTCGCCTTCGTCCTCATCGCGCAGGGAGCGGGCGGCATCGCCCACATGTTCATCGGCTGGTTCGACAAGTGGGCCCTCGTCGACCACCTCGCCTTCCTCGACGGCTACGAGATCTACGTCTGCGTGCTGCTCATCGCCCTGGGCCTCGCGGTCGGCGCCGCGTCGGACGCCGTCGGGCGACACGAGTGACGAAGGGATGGCCCCGCCGCGACGGTGTGAGGGCCGCGCGACGACCGGGGGCCTGCGCCACGACCGTGCGGCCGGGAGTGCCGGGTCCGACGCGCGGGCACGGAGGAGAGCATGGACTTCGATGTCGACGCCTTCCTGGAGCGGCCCCTGACGGCGCGGGTCGCCACCCACGGAGCGACGGGGCCGACGGTGCGGCCGGCCTGGTTCCTGTGGGAGGACGGCGCGTTCTGGATCCTCACAGGCCCCTGGGCGCGGCTGCTCCCGCTGGTGCGGAAGGAGCCCCGAGTGGCGCTGGTCGTGGACGAGTGCGACCTGGCCACCGGGTTGGTCCGCCAGGTGATCGGGCGGGGCACCGCTGAGGTGGTGCCCTTCGACGTGCCGCGGGGCCGGCGGAAACTGAGCCGGTACCTGGGCCCCGACGAGGCCGGCTGGGACGAGCGGTTCGTCCGCTACCTCCGCGACGACCCCGAGCAGCGCGGCACGGTGTGGCTGCGCCTGCGCCCGGACCGGCTGGTGGCCAAGGACCTCAGCTATGTGCCCTCCCGGCCCGGCATACCCTGGGACGACGGCCGCAGGCCGCGCCCGTTGTCCCGTGACCGCCCCGCGGTCACGCATCCGACCAGGAGCAGAACCGTGTACTTCACCGACCGTGGCATCGAAGAGCTGGAGAAGAGGCGCGGCGAGGAAGAGGTCAGCCTCGCGTGGCTGTCCGAGCAGCTGCGGACCTTCGTCGATCTGAACCCGGACTTCGAGGTTCCGGTGGAGCGGCTCGCCACCTGGCTGGCGCGACTGGACGACGAGGACGACGAGGACGACGACGACGAGAACGAGGACTGAAGGCGCCGGCGCCGAGGGTCGCCCGGGGGCGGCCGGGCCCGCCGCCCTCACTCGCGAGGGGGGTTGCGTCTGTCGCGACACACGACATATCGTGTTCTTCGAGAGACGCGATATGACGTTGCCGTGTGCGGAGGCGCAGGCGGGGTGTCGCGCAGCCGCGCGATGTGCCGTGGCCGCGCGCCGCGCCGCGCCGCGCGTACGGCAGCGCCGAGCCTGGGAGGCCGCCGTGCCCGTATCCGACGACCGGTCGTGGCAGATCACCGAGCCGTGGCGGATCGACTTCGAGGACCCCGTCACGGAGTTGGACGTGCGCGTGGTGGGCGGGACGGTCAACGTGGTCGGCACCCAGGAGACGGCCACCCGCGTCGAGGTGGGCAAGGTCGAGGGGCCGCCCCTGCTCGTGCGACGTGAGGGCGGCCGGCTGGTCGTCGCCTACGAGGACCTGCCCTGGGGCGGCTTCCTCAAGTGGCTCGACCGCAAGGGCCGGCGTCGCAAGGCGGAGGTGTCGGTGCGGGTGCCGGCGGATGTCGCGCTGTCGGTCGGAGTGGTGGGGGCCACCGCCGTCGTCTCCGGCATCCACGGCAGCACACAGGTGGCCGGCGTCTCGGGTGCGACGACACTCGTCGGACTGCGGGGTCCGGTGACGGCCGAGACCGTCTCGGGGGACGTCGAGACGCAGCGGCTGTCGGGGCCGCTGCGCTTCTCCACGGTCTCCGGCGACCTGACGTGCGTCGACGGCGCCCTCGGCGCGCTCACCGCCGACTCGGTCAGCGGCGCGATGATCCTCGATCTGAGCTCCTCCCGGGCGGACGGCCCCGCGGACATCCGGCTGAACAGCGTCTCGGGTGAGCTGGCCGTCAGGCTGCCCGCCGACGCCGACCTGACGGTGGAGGCGCAGAGCGCGGGCGGCGGCGCCGTCTCCAGCGCCTTCGACGAGCTGACGACCACCGGCTGGGGCTGCCGCAGGCTGACCGGCGCCCTGGGCGGCGGGCGCGGCACCCTGTGGGCCAACAACGTCTCCGGCGGTGTGGCGCTGCTCCGCCGCCCGCCCGAGGCGGACGGCCCGGGGGAGGGCCCGCCTTCCGGCGACCGTGTCGGCGCCGCCCAGGGGGCAGGGGCGGCCGGCGGCACCCGCCCGCCCGGACCTCCGGATGGCTTCGCGACCCGTGGCAACCCCTCCTCGCCGAAGGATCTGTGACATGCCCCCCGTCTTCGCGCACGGCCGACTGCGCCTGTATCTGCTGATGCTCCTCGCCGAGGCGCCGCGCCACGGCTACGAGGTGATCCGTCTCCTCGAAGAGCGCTTCCAGGGCCTGTACGCGCCCTCGGCCGGCACCGTCTACCCGCGGCTGGCCAAGCTGGAGGCCGAGGGGCTCGTCAGCCACACGACCGAGGGCGGCCGCAAGGTGTACGCCATCACCGAGGCAGGCCGGGCCGAACTCGACGGCCGGCAGGCGGAACTGGCCGAGCTGGAGATCGAGATTCGCGACTCCGTGGCGGCGCTCGCCGGCGACATCCGCGAGGACGTCAGCGGGACGGCGGGCGACCTGCGCCGCGAGATGCGCGAGCAGGCACGGACCACCCGCCACCGGTCGAAGCAGGCCCGCTCGGGGAAGGACGCCACCTCGGGATCTGTGAAGGACGCCACCTCGGGGTGGGACAAGCCCGCCGGCTGGGACGACGGCTGGGGCGAGGGCTGGGAGGGGGTCTGGGGCGACAAGGAGGCGTGGCGGCACGCCAAGGAGGAGATGCGCCGGGCCAAGGACGAGTGGAAGGAGCAGGCCCGCAAGGCCAAGGAGGAGGCGCAGCGCGCCAAGCGCCAGGCCAGGAAGGAGCGGGAGGCCCACACCGAGGCGCTGGCCGAGGTGCAGCGGCTCGCCCACCAGGTGCAGGATCAGGTGCAGTCCCGAGTGCAGGCGGGCGACTGGTCGGGGGCCGTTCGCGACGGCATGTCCGAGCTCGCCCGCGGCATGGGCAGCCTGGGGCGGATGACGGGAGCGGCCACGCCCTGGCCGCCGTACGTACGCCCGCACCCGGCCGGTAGCGACCCGGACGCCGAGGCCGAGGCCCCGATGGCCGATTCCACGGGTGACCCGGCCCGCGATCTCGAACGGCTCCTCGACCGCTTCCGGGACGACGTGCGTGACGCCGCCCGCGATCACGGCGTCAACGAAGGGCAACTGCGCGAGGTGCGCCGCCACCTGTCGACGGCCGCCGCCCATATCGGTGTTCTGCTGCGCGGAGCCGAGGCGGGAGCGGACGGTGCCACGGCCGGCACGACCACCGCGTCCAAGGCGACGGACGGCGTCCATGGGGCGAGCGGGGCGGAGGGGAAGAGGGGCTCGCCCGGCGCATGACGCCGCCGCCCACGCTCGCGCGAGCAGCAGCCGTGGATGTTCAATAGGAGGGCGGCGCAGGGCCGTTGGGGTGCGAGCGGCGAGGGGGACGTATGAAGCGGGAGATCCGGGAGATCACGCTGCCGGGCGGTGAGACCCTGCTGGCACAGGTCCGGGTCCTGGACGAGGACGAGGTCCCGCCGGGGGCCGACGAGTTCCAGTACGACGACGTGGGCACACGGGACCAGCTCATCGCGCGGGCCCAGCAGCTCAACGAAGTGATCAGCGGTGTCGGATCGGCCGTGCTGAGGGCGGCACGCCAGGCCCGCCCGGACGAGGTCAGCGCCACGTTCGGCGTCGAGCTGGCCGTCAAGTCGGGTAAGGCCCTCGCGGCCGTCCTCGCCGACGGGGAGGCCAAGGCCTCGGTCTCGGTCACCCTCACGTGGCACGCGGCGCACCAGCGGGACAGTGACGGCGAGGACGGCGGTGACGGTGGGGACGGCACGACGGGAGCCACACGGACCGCGGACGGCACCGCCACACCCGGCACCGCGCCGCAGGGCGGCACCGCGCCGCAGGGCGGGTGACGCGCGGGCGCGGGTGAAGCGCGGTCAAGCTGCGAGCTCTTTCGCCGGGTTGGGCCGCCGATCCGCTTTGGACCGGGCTGCCCTCCGCCGGGCTGGGCCGCCCACCGTCTGGGCCGGGCCGCCCACCGCCGGGTAGGGCCGCCCGTCGTCCGGGCGCGGCACCCGGGCGCGGCACCCGGCCTCGGCCCGGCCTCGGCCCGGCCTCGGCCCGGGTTCGGGTGCGCACGCGAACCCGGGTGCGCACGCGGGGGAGTGGCCGTCCCCCGCGGTGAGTACGGGCTGTGCGGGGGATGCCGGGGCGCCGCCTCTCCCGTCTGTCGGACCCGGGGACTAGCCTGCTACCTCAGGCATCTCACAGAAGGAAGTGACGGGGGAACGGGGCGTAGAGGGGGGAGTGCTGTGACCGGAGTGCGAGCCGCGCGGTGCGGGAGGCCACGATTCGGCGTGCTGCTGTGCGCGCCCTGTGCCGCGTGAACGCCCCCACGGGCCTCGCCGACTCCGTTCGCGCTTCCGTCGTGCGCATCGGGGCACCGCCCGAGGGGTACGACGGAAGCAGCGGCGGCGGCGTCAGCGGCGGCCGCGGTGACGGAGTGAGCGGTGACGAAGTGCGCGGGATCGCCGCGCCCCTCGCGGGGCGGCGCTCGTTCTGGGGGAGCGGGTTCTTCGTCGCGCCTGGTTGGGTCCTCACGTGTGCCCATGTCGTCGGCAAGGGCGCCGCGAGCGTGTGGAGGGGGGATCGCGCCATCGGCATCACGGTCGGCGACGACGCGCAGAGCACGGTGCTCCTCGGCGAGCTCGCGTTCGGGCTGCCGCTGCCCGACAACCCCGAAGAGCCGCCGGCGCCGTGGCCGTTCCCCGATCTGGCCCTCGTTCGGGTGCCGGACGCGACGGATGTGGACTGCCTGTGGCTGAGCGACCGCTCGGCCCTCACCCCGGCCGCCATCGGGCTGTACGGCTGGGTGCCGGGCCCGGAGCGCGGCGAGCAGATGTTCTTCACGGGGCTGGCGACGGCCACGGGCGTGCGGGGCCGCCCCCTGATGCTCAGCGGTGACGAGTTGACGGAAGGCTGCTCGGGCGGCCCGGTGCTGGACGAGCGGCGCGGTGCGGTGCTCGGCGTCAGCAAGGGCAAGGGCTCCCGCCCGCACACCGGGGTGGCCACGCGGGTCACGGCGCTGCGCAGGCTGTGCGACGCGGGGCCGCGAGGGGCGCGGGTGCTGCACGAGGTGCTGTCCGCGCACGACCGCTATCACCTGCGGCGCTATCACGGGTTCGGGCACAGCTGGTATCGCCAGCACGCGCGGCTGGGCCCCATGGGCGGGGAGCCGGCCTACGGGTTCACGGTGGACAGGCGAGCGGAGCTGTATGCGCTGTTCGCCGAGGTGGAGCCGCCGACGGGCGCCGGACAGGTGCTGCAACTGGCCAACGAGGCGCGGGACATGGTGCTGCGCCTCCCCTACACCCTGAACGAGCACGACCCGCGCTCCTGGCGGGAGGGCGCGGGCCTGCTCTACGAGCCACGGGACAGCGACGCGGCGGCGGAGGAGCCCTCGCCCGACCTGGCCCTGGAGGCGGTGGTGCTGTACGCCGCCAAGGTGGTCGCCGCACTCACCCGTTCGGGTGTGGCGGCGTCGCCGCATGCGGCGCGCGCCCTGGCGGAGCTGCGCGGCTGGGTGGAGCGCACCGCGCACACGCTGCTCAACGACGTGATCAGAGCCCGCGTCCCCACCGTGCTGGAGAGCCACCGTCCCGCGTCGGCGGCCAGGGCCAACGTGCTGGTGGAGGTGGAGCCCGACATCTACGGCTCAGGACGGCACGCCTGGCGGGTGCTGCTGGTCCGCTCGGCCGACAAGGACGAGCTGCTGGCCGGTGACGACGGCGTGGATGAGACCGAGGAGGACGGGGAGCGGGAGGAGTCCATCGTCGACCAGAGCCGCGAGGAGGTGCCGCGCTCCCGGCTGGAGGAGGCCGTGCGCGGTGCGCTGTCCCAGGCGCTCGACCAGTGCGACGTGGACGATCACCTGGCGGCGGTGGAGTTCCTGCTGCCGCGCGCGCTCTTCGACGAGCCGGTGGACGAGTGGCGGGTGCGTCCCTACGATCCTGACGATCCGTTCAATCCGCACGCTGTGCCGTTGGGGCAGCGCCGCCTGGTCGTGGTGCGTGACAGGTCGCGCAGGGACCACGGGTTCACCCCGGAGGCCCGGGCCAGGGCCGCCGCGGTGCTGGGTGGCCCGATGGAGGCCGTGCCGCTGCGGCGCGAGGTGCCCGTGTCCGGGCACGGCGCGTCGGCGCCCGAGGGCGGGCAGGCCGCATACGGGCGGCTGCTGGCCGCGCCGCCCGGTGCCGTTCCCGTGTACTGCGCGCGGGCGGGCAGCGGCCCGGGGGCCCGCGCCATGGCGGCGGCGCTCGGCGCGGGGCACGCGGTGGCGCTGTGGCGGCACTCGTGCGGCGACCAGCACGACCACGACGACTGCGAGGAGTTCCACGAGCGGGCCGCCGCGCTGCTGCGCCAGGTCCACTCGGCGCGGCAGCTTCCGCAGGAGATCAGGGCGCTGCGGAACACCAACGCCGACCTGGGCGACGGGGGGAGCTGGGACACGGAAGGAGCAACTGGCGTGAACAGTGCGCCAATTGACCACCCAGCGGCCTGGGCACGGCATATCGTCCTGCTTTACGATCCGCCCCACAGGACCATTGGGGACGAACCGTTGCGCGAACCACCGCTCATGCCCAGGCAGTCGACAGCGTTGAGGAGCACATCGTGAGCGATTGGCGCATCTACCGCGGCGCGGGTGTGCCGCACGAGGGTGTGCGGGGGCTGCCCGAGCCGCCCCCGTGGCGCGACTTCACCGGTGCCGGCACCGGACCCGACAGCCCGAACGGCGCGGAGGGTGACGACGCCGACGACACCGAAGGCGCCGACACCGCGCGGCGGCTGGGCGCGCGGCGGCGCCTGGTGGAGAGCCTGCATCCGCGGCCCGAGGAGGTGGAGGCGGTCAACGCGGCGCTGTATCTGCGCCGCCCCCTCCTGGTCACCGGCAACCCGGGCACCGGCAAGTCGACGCTCGCGCACGCGGTCGCGCACGAGCTGGGTCTCGGCCGGGTGCTCCGCTGGCCGATCGTCAGCCGTACGTCGCTGGCGGACGGGCTCTACCACTACGACGCGATCGGCAGACTCCAGGACGTCCAGCTGGACCGTGCCGTGGCCGGCGCGAGCGACTCGGCGCCCGCCCGTCCCCCGATCGGGTCGTATCTGCGGCTGGGCCCGCTGGGCACGGCGCTGCTGCCCGCGCAGGAGGGCCCCGACGGGGTGCCGCTGCCCCGGGTGCTGCTCGTCGACGAGCTGGACAAGAGCGATATCGACCTGCCCAGCGACCTGCTCAACGTCCTGGAGGACGGCGAGTTCACCATTCCGGAGCTGGAGCGCATCGCCGACCGCGAGCCGGTCACCGAGGTGCTGACCGCGGACGGCGACAAGGTCCCCATCGAGGGCGGGCGGGTGCGGTGCACGGCGTTCCCGTTCATCGTGCTGACCTCCAACGGCGAGCGGGACTTCCCGGCCGCGCTGCTGCGCCGGTGCATCCAGCTCGACCTCAAACCGCCGGGCGACAAGCAGCTCGCCGCGATGGTCTCCGCACATCTGGGAGAAGAGGCGCTTGAGGAGGGCGCCGAGCTGGTTCAGCGGTTCCTGCGCCGCGAGCCCGGGCAGGTCATCGCCACCGACCAGCTGCTCAACGCACTGTTCCTGACACAGCGCGCCTCGGGCGTCGAGAGGGTCACCCGCGACCGGCTCGCCGAGATGCTGCTGCGCCCCCTCGATCGCCCGAGGTGACCCGCTGATGAGCCCGGCGCCGCCCCCGCCGCGACGGCCGCGTGGCCGTGCGCGGTCCGAGGCGACCCCGCCGCGCCCCTCCACGGCCGTCCAGGAGGCCCTGGCCGAGGGCGAGGTGGCTCAGCTGGTGGCGCGGCTGCGGGCCGCCGGCTGGGAGCCCTCGTCCGAGGAAGTGGCCGAGGCGCTGTGGCTGGCGCGGTTCACCGCCCCCGGGCAGGCGGACGCCGCCGCGGGCGCCACCGGCTCGCCCAGGGCCGAGAGCGGAGCGCCGTCTCCGCAGCCGTCCGCACCGCCGACGCACGAGGACGAGGAGACGGAGCCTGACGAGGCACCGGCGGCGGCCACCGAGCGGACGGCGCCGGTGTCGCTGTTCGCGCCGCGCCGGCACGGGGGCGCGCCGTCCCCCGGCTTCCCGGTGCGCGCCCCGGCGGCGGGGTCACTGTCCGGGCTGCTGGAGTTGCAGCACGCGCTGCGCCCGCTGCACGGCTACCGGCCGCCGCTCCCCCCGGCGACGGGAGGGCTGGATGAGGCCGCCACCGCGGATTTGAGCGCCCGTTCCGCCACGGTGCTGCCCGTCTTCGGCACCGCGATCCGCCGCTACAGCGAGATCCAGCTCATCATGGACGCCTCGCCGACCGCGTCCGTGTGGCAGCCCACGCTGGAGCGGCTGCGCCAGACGTTCGAACAGCTCGGCGTCTTCCGCGACGTGCAGGTCCGCTACCTCTACCGCGCCCGTGACGGTTCCCCGCTCATCGGCACGGGACCGGCCGACGGCAGCACGCGGCTGCGCCCCGCGGACCAGTACCGCGACACCACGGGCCGGCGGCTCACCCTGGTCGTCAGCGACTGCGTGGGGGCGCTGTGGCAGGACGGCCGCGCCCAGCGGCTGCTGCACCACTGGTCAGGGCGCTCCCCGCTGGCCGTCGTCCAGCCGCTGCCGCCCCGCCTGTGGCCGCGCACGGCGCTGCCGGCCGAGCCGGGGACGCTGCTGCGGGAGCGCGGCTCCGGCGGGCGCGTCACGTTCGAGCCCGAGGGGTATGGTCCGCTGCCGCCCGCCGACGCGGTGGCCGTGCCCGTGCTGCTGCCGACGCCCGAGGCGCTGGGCAACTGGGCGCGGTTGCTGGGCAGCGGTGGTGAGCGCGCGGTCCCGGGGGCCGCCGCCTGGGTGCTGCCACGGCACCCGGCGATGCCGCCGCCGCGCGCCGCGCCGGGTGGCGTTCCGCCGCGCACGCTGCTGAGGGAGTTCCGCAACACCGCCTCGCCCGGTGCGCTGGACCTGGCCCTGCACCTGTCCGTCGTCCCGCTGCTGCTGCCGGTCATCCACCTCGTGCAGGAGGCGATGCTGCCGGACACGGGCCCGATGGAGCTGGCAGAGGTCCTGCTCTCGGGGTTGCTGACGCGGCTGCCCGGGGAGGAGTGCGAGGGGGAGGCGTCCGCGTACGGGCCGCGGTACACGTTCGCGCCGGGCGTGCGGGAGTTGCTGCTCCAGTCGCTGGACCAGAGCGCGGCCGTCCTCATGCTCAAACACCTGTCCGACCATGTGGAGCAGCGGTTCGGCAAGGGCACCCGCAACTTCGCGGCCCTGGCCGTCGCCCAGCTCACCGGGGAGGACGAGGAAGCGCCGCTGGTCTCGCCGCGGGACGACGACGAGGTCGACGAGCTGTTCGCCACCATCCCCGCCGAGGTGGTGCGCTTCTACCTGCCCGACGCGCACGCGGCCGACCAGGTGGCCGAAGCCGAGCGGCTGCTGGGCCAGTGGCGGGCCCAACGGGACATCCAACTGCTGTACAGGGCCCGTTCGGTGGGGGAGGCCGCACGCGCCGCCGACCGGGACAGCCCGCGCGCCCGGCTGGCCCTCGGCCGCGTCCTGCGCGCCCTCGCGGGGACGGCCGCCCAACGGCGCAGCCCGCAGGGCGCCGAACCGCTGCTGCGGGACGCCGCCGAACTGCTGACGGACGACGCCCCCGCCACCCTGCTGGAGCGGGCCGGTGTCGAGAACGACCTGTGGCAGGCCCGCGGAGGGGTGCGGCATCTGCTGCGCGCGGAGCGGCTGCTGCGCTCGTTGGCCGGCCGCCTCACGGGGGACACGGCGGACCCGGCGCTGCCGCCGGACGCCGAGCTGACCCGTAAACTCCGGCTGGGCCGGGTGCTGCTCGCGCTGGCCCACGCAGCACCCGAACACCGCCACAGGGCGGCCCTCGAGGCCGTCAGCGAACTCCGCGAAGTGAGCGACATGCTGGCTGACCGCGCGCCCGGGACCCCCGAGCACTCCAGCGCCCCCACCGACCCCGCGGCTCCGTCCTCCGGCCGGTCGGCGGAGGACGGCCGTCGCAAGGACGGCGCGGGTACCGAGCCGGTCACCCCGCTGGAGGCGTCCACGCGGGTGCCCGAGCCCGCCGCGTCACCGCCCGGAGGGGACGCGGCCACGCGGCGGAACCCGCCCTCCGTCCGGCAGGGCAGCCCCTCGGGCCGTTCTGCCACCGCCACGGAGCGCCGCGAGGAGGTGGCGGCCCAGCGCTGCGGTGTCCTGCTCGACCTGGCGTCCGCGCTGCGGCTGAGCGGCGCGCCGCCCGAGGAACGCCTGGAGGTGCTGACGCGGGCTGACGCGGTCGCGGGGGAGCGGACGGGCCTGCGGCTGCGCTGTGCCAGGGAACGCGCCCGCGTGCTGCGCGAGACCCACGACTGGGGGGCCGCCGCCCAGGCGTACACCGAAGCCGAACGGTTCACCCCGCCGGACAGCGTCCAGCGCGGCGAGTTGCTCACCGAGTGGGGGGAGATGCTGCTCACCGGCGCGGGCGACCTCTCCCGCGCCGAGGGCATCCTGCGCGAGGCGCTCACCCGCGCACCGACGGGCAGCCCCGCGGTGGCCCGTGCGGCACTGCTGCTGGGCCGCGTGCTGCTGCTGCGCTATGACGCGGAGGAGTTCAGGCCCGATCTGTACGAGGGCTGCCATCTGCTGGAGCAGGCGGCCCGGCAGGGCGCGGACGCGGAGAGCCGGGCGCAGGCGTGGCTGCGGCTGGGCAGGGCCCGTGCCCTGTTCCCCGCGGGGACGCCGCAGTCCCAGCAGGCGGGCGCGGAGCTCACCAGCGCGCTGGAGGAGGTGGCGGGCGTCCACGAGCGCGGGTCCCTGACGGTGGCCAGGGCGCTGCACGCGCGCGGCGACTTCCACCGCGCACAGGGCCGCGAGGTGGACGCGCTGGCCGACTACCGCGCGGCGGACGCCGAATGGCAGCTGCTGGCGGGCCACCTGGCTGATGTTCCGTGGGACGAGGTGCGTGACACCAGGGCCCGGGTGGCCGAATCGGGGCGCGCGTCGGGGGGGTGATCCGGGGGTCCGACGAGGTGCGTCGTACGTGTGCCGTGGCGTGAGGAGCGGCCGAATGCGACGGTCGTGTACTGCGAACGTGTTTCCGGATACCTGCTACGGGAAAGGAAAACCATCCGTGGCTACCGCCCCCTGGGCGGGGTTCTAGGGGAGGAGAAGAGCGTGGCCGTGCGGACCGATGGCACGTCCCGTGGCCCGGGCCCTCAGACCGAAGCGGCAACGCCGCCTCTGCCCGACCTGACGGGCGTGACTCTACGCGCGCTGAGGACCTGCGACGATCCTGCCGTCACGGCCGTGGTGGAGAACACCCTTCGCGACGGGGGAGAACTGTCGCGGATGTGGAGATCCGGCACGAACGGCGGGAACGGCAAGCACACGGAGGACGCCGCCCCGTCGGGCGCGTCCCGGGCGGGGGAACGGAAGAGCGTGTTTCGGACAATCTCCGGCTCTGCGCAGGGCGCCTACGGCCGGACGGGTACCGCGGGAGGGCGCGGAGCGGGTCGCCAGAACCCGCTGTGACCCGCCGCGATGACGCCATTCGACATACCGGACCTCCAACTGCGCCGGATGGGAGAGACCAGACCGCTGCCCGGGGAGGCGGCGGAGCTGGGCGCCTGGCTGCACTCGCGGCGTCTCGTCCTGCTCAAGGCGCTGTTGACGCGCGTGGAGCGCGCCCGTCCGCCCGAGCGGACCGCCCGCGTGCTGGACGCGCACTGGGCGCTGCTGGAGCAGGCCGAGTCCCACGACCCGGCCGCCGCGCGCTCGGCGCTCGGCTATCCCGCCGTCGGCAACTGGCTCGCGCGGACCCTGGAGGCCGGCCCTGAGGGACTGCCCACGGCGCTCGCCGGCTCCGGGCCGCTCGCCGCCGCCGTCGCCACGACCGCCGGAACCGCCTTCGGGCTCGACCTGCCGGCCCCCCGGGGACGGCTGACGCTGCCGGGCCTTGGCACGTACCTCACGGACGCCCCGTGCGTCCGTCTCGAAGCGGCGGGCGGCGGCGTGTCCTTCACCCCGCAGGGCGGCCGCACGGTCCGCCTGCCGCGTGCCGCCGTCCTCGGCCACGGATACGACGCGGAGCAGGCCCCCTGGCGTCCGCTGCGGGGCCTGGCGGGCGGTTTCGCGGTCCTGGACGACCGCGACCCCCATCTGGGCGACGGGACGCGCCACGCGGGTCTCGGCGGGCTGCGGCCCGTCACCCTCGGAGCGCCCGGCGAGGCGGACGCGTGGCACCGGATGTGGAAGCGGGCTCTCCGCCTGCTGCGGGAGGCCGACCGGGAGCGCGCGGCAGAGGTCACCGGACTGGTGCGCTCCCTGGTCCCCGTGCTGTGGAAGCCCCAAGGGCGCGCCAGCGCGACCCGGATGGCCGCGCCCTGGGCGGTGCTGGCGACGCGCCCGCACACGCCGGAGGAGCTGGCGGAGGTCCTCGTCCACGAGGTGCAGCACAGCAAACTCGCCGTTCTCGAAGGCGTGGTGCGGCTCAGCAGGCCGGGCACGGAAGCGGTCTTCCAGGTCGGCTGGCGCAGCGACCCCAGGCCGCTGGACGCCGTACTGCAGGGCACCTACGCGCACCTCGCCCTGGCCGACCTGTGGGACCGGCTCGCCCGCCGTGCCGCGGCAACGCCCGCCGAGCGGGCGGCCGCGCGGGGCCGCCGCGCGGACTACCTCACCCAGGTCGACCATGCTCTTTTCCTCCTTCTGGGCTCTGGTCAACTGACCCGCCAGGGCACAGAGTTCGTGGAGGGGATGCGCCGCCGCCACGCGCGGCTCACCGCCTCAGGCGGCCGGGACGCCCGCGGCGTCGCCGTCGCTGCCGACAAGCTCACAAACGGTCACTTTGGGTAGTCTTGCCGTACAGGTCGCCCCCGGGTGACGACGGCTGCTGGACGAGGGAGAACGCAGGCATGGTCGCTCAGCGGGAACCGGCTCGGGGCACCCCGCCCGGAGGCGAGTCCGAGCACTTCGTGGTGGTCTTCCCCGGCTACCACCGCGCCTGGGGCCACTGGATCGCGCACCGGCTGGAGAGTCACGGCCACCGCACCACGCTCCAGCGCTGGGACCCGGACCGCGAGCAGCCGCTGCACGAAGCGCTGGGCGACCTCCAGCTGGCCTCCGGTCGCGTGCTGCTGGTCATCAGCGACGTGTTCCTCCAGCTCGGCCCGCGCACCGAGGCCGACTGGAACACGGTGCTGCGCGGCTATGTGGCCGAGCACGCCGACCGGTTCGCCGCCGTCAACCTCACCAACCGCGAGCTGCTGCCGGCCACCGCGGTGCTGGAGCCGGTCAACCTGTGGGGCGTCGGCGAGGAGGAGGCCGAGCGCAGGCTGCTGAACCGGCTGGGGCTCAGCCCGCGCCGCGCGCCCGCGGCGCAGACCGGCTACACCAGCCGCTACCCCAACGACCCGCCGGACGTGTGGGGGGAGGTGCCGCGCCGCAACGGGCGCTTCACGGGCCGCGACGTGATCCTCAACGAGCTCCAGGAGCGGCTGATGGACGCGGAGCAGGGCGCGGCCGTGTGCGCGCTCGTCGGCATGGCGGGCATCGGCAAAACGCACATCGCGGCCGAGTACGCGCACCGCTTCGGCCCTGACTACGACGTCGTCTGGTGGGTCAACTGCGACCAGCGCAACACCCAGCGCGAGACGTTCGGGCAGCTCGCCGTCGAACTCGGGCTCGACCGCGCGGGCGACGTCGGCGAGCGGCTGCGTACCGTGCGGGAGGCGCTGCGCAAGAACACGCCCTCGGGGCGGTGGCTGCTCATCTTCGACGGCTGGGAGGACCCGGAGGAAGCCGCCACCTTCCTGCCGCACGGCGGCAGCGGCCACGTCCTGATCACCTCGCGCAACAAGAGCTGGCGCGCCGCCACCGACATCAAGCAGATCGCCGCCTTCCGCCGCGCCGAGTCCACCGGCTACCTGATGCGCCGCGCCCCGCACATCACCGCCGAGCAGGCCGACGAGGTGGCCGGCGAGTTCCAGGACCTGCCGCTCCAGCTCGCCCAGGCAGCGGCCTGGCTGGGCGAGGAGGGCATGGAGGTCCCCGAGTACCTGCGCATGGTGCGCGGCGTGGGGCTGACCCGGCTGGAGTCGGGCACCATGCCGGACGACTACCCGTACTCGTCGCTGACCTCCTGGTCGATGCTGCTGAACAAGCTGCGCAAGTCCGAGCCGCGCGCCGTCGACCTGCTCTCCCTGTGCGCGGTCTTCGCCCCCGGACGCATCCCGCTCGGCCTGGCGCGCGGCATCCCCGCCGCCGAACTGCCCGACAACCTGCGGTGGATCGCCAGCGACCGCTCCAGCTGGGCGCGTGCCCTCGACTCGCTGGTCAACTACTCGGTGATCACCCGCGAGTCGCGCGTCCAGGCCGGCGAGAGCGAGCAGAACGACTCGGTGCTGATGCACCAGGTCGTCCACAGCGTCATCAGCGAGCTGACCCAGGGCCGCAACAACGACGCCGTCCGCGGCACCGTGCACCGGCTGCTGGTCGAGGCCGACCCGGGCGCGCCGAACGACAGCCGCCAGTGGGGCCGCTACGCCGAGCTGCTGCCGCACCTGCTGCCGTCGATCGCGCCTTCCAGCAAGGAGCGCCGCGTCCAGGAGATGCTGCTGAACTGCCTGCGCTACTGCTACAACTCGGGCGAGTTCACGCTCGGAGCCGAGCTGGCAGCCAGCATCCGCACGGAGTGGGAGAGGTTCCTCGACTCCGACGCGCAGCAGATGCTCTCCCTCGCCACCCTCCAGGGGAACGTGCTGCGCGCGGCCGGACGCTTCCGTGAGGCGCAGATTCTCGACGCCGACCGGCTGGAGCGCCTCGCCGAGGTGCCCCGCTCCGAGGGCCCCTACGAGGAGGCCCTCATGGAGGCCACCAGCTGCCTGGCCGCCGACCTGCGGCTGCTCGGACAGTACGACGAGGCGCTGCAACGCCAGGAGAGAGTCGTCGAGGTCGCCCGCAGGCTCTACGGCCCGGATGAGGGCGCCAGCCTGCTGGCGCAGCACAACCTCGCCGTCGGACTCAGGCTGCTCGGCCGCTACGAGGAGGCCTACGACACCGACCTGGACACCCTGCGCGCCCGCGAACAGGTGCTGCGCGCCCGCCACCCCTACACGCTCGGCAGCGGCAACTCCTGCGCCCGCGACCTGCGCCTGCTGGGCCGCTACCAGGAGGCGCTGGCCCGCCAGGAGCTCGCCATGCGGCTCCAGCTCCAGGTGCTCGGGGCCCAGCACCCGCAGACGCTGATGGCCCGGCACAACCTGATGCTGTGCCAGCGCCGCGCGGGTACACCCCGGCAGGACATCGCGACCGCGATGGCGCTCCTGCTCGACCAGCAGGAACAGGTGCACAGCCGCGGTCACTACACGACGCTGTCCCTGATGACGGACTACGGCAACTTCCTGCGCGAGCACGGCGATCTGACGCTCGCACGGGAGCTGCTGACGGAGGCCGAGGACGGCTTCCGCGCCCTGCTGGGGCCCGCGCACCCGGTGCCGACCGCCATGCAGTCCAACGCGGGCCTCGTCCTGCAGATCGAGGGCGAACGCGACGGCGCCCTGAACATGTTCGAGCAGGCCCTCGCCGGCGTCACCTCGCTGCTGGGCCCCGACCACCCCGTCACCCTCGGGTGCGCGTTGAACACCAGCGGCGGCCGTCACCTCGCCGAGGCGCTGGAGGACGCCCACGAGCTCAGCCGTGACACGCTGGAGCGCTCCCGGCGCGTGCTGGGCGAGGACCATCCCCTCACCCTTTCGTGCATGGTGGCCCAGGCCATCGACCTGCGCTCCCTGCGCCGCCGCGACGAGGCCCGCGCGGTGGAGAGCGACGCGCTGGAGCGCCTGACCCGCTCCCTGGGCGCCCAGCACCAGCAGACCCTCTCCGCCCGGCAGCGCACCCGTCCTTACTGGGACTACGAGCCCTACCTGGGCTGAGCAGGCCCGGTCCGGCCCGGTCCGGTCCGGATCAGCCCGGGAGGCACGCGGCTCGGACGGCGCGCCTTCCGGACCGCCCGAGGCTCCGGACGCCCGAGGGCCCCCACCACGGTCGCGGTGGGGGCCCTCGGGCGCTTCTGCGGCAGGCGGCAGGCGTCAGGCGTCTCAGATGTCGAAGACGTCCTTGACGAGCTGCGCCTGCTCCTCCGCGTGCCGCTTGCCCGAGCCCACGGCGGGCGAGGACGAGGACGGCCGGGAGACGCGGCGCAGCCGGTCCGCGTTCGGCACGGGCTCCGAACCGATGATCAGGTCCAGGTGGTCGACCAGGTTGAGCGCGATGAACGGCCACGCGCCCTGGTTGGCCGGCTCCTCCTGGGCCCAGACGTACTTCTCGGCGTTGGTGAAGCGCGCCATCTCGGTCTGGATCTCCTTGCCGGGCAGCGGGTAGAGCCGCTCCAGCCGGATGATGGCGGTGTCCGTGAGGCCCCGCTTGGTCCGCTCCGCGTCCAGGTCGTAGTAAACCTTGCCGGAGCAGAAGATGACCTTGCGGACGTTCGCCGGGTCCAGTTCGCCGCTGTCGACGAGCGTGTCGCCGATGACCGGACGGAAGCCGCCTGTGGTGAACTCCTCCGCCTTGGAGGCCGCCGCCTTCATCCGCAGCATCGACTTCGGGGTGAAGACGACCAGCGGCTTGTGGTGCGGGTTGTGCACCTGCCAGCGCAGCAGGTGGAAGTAGTTCGACGGCAGCGTCGGCATGGCCACGGTCATGCTGTTCTGCGCGCACAGCTGGAGGAACCGCTCGATGCGGGCCGAGGAGTGGTCAGGGCCCTGACCCTCGTAGCCGTGCGGCAGGAGCAGGGTGACCCCGGAGGTCTGGGCCCACTTCTGCTCGGCCGAGGAGATGAACTCGTCGATGACCGTCTGGGCGCCGTTCATGAAGTCACCGAACTGCGCCTCCCACATCACCAGCGCGTCCGGGCGGGCCAGCGAGTAGCCGTACTCGAAGCCCATCGCCGCGTACTCGCTCAGCAGCGAGTCGTAGACGTTGTAGCGCGCCTGGTCCTCTGCCAGGTACAGCAGCGGGGTGTAGTCCTCGCCGGAGTTCTGGTCGAGCAGCACCGCGTGCCGCTGCCCGAACGTGCCGCGACGCGAGTCCTGGCCCGACAGCCTGACCGGCGTGCCCTCCATCAGGAGCGAGCCGATGGCCAGGGTCTCGCCCATCGCCCAGTCGATCGTGCCGTCCTCGACCATCTGCGCGCGGCGCTGGAGCTGCGGCAGCAGACGCGGGTGGACGGTGATCCGCTCGGGGATGTTGACCTGCGACTCGGCGATCCGCTTGACGACCTCCTGGGAGATCGCGGTGTCGAGACCGACGGGGAACTCCGCCTGCGGGACCGGCACCTCGGCGGCCGCCGGCTGCGACGTCGCGTCGCGGACCTCGGTGAAGACCTTCTCCAGCTGCCCCTGGAAGTCCTGGAGCGCCTGCTCGGCCTCCTCCAGGCTGATGTCGCCGCGCCCGATCAGCGACTCGGTGTAGAGCTTGCGCACCGAGCGCTTCTTGTCGATCAGGTGGTACATCAGCGGCTGGGTGAACGAGGGGTTGTCCGTCTCGTTGTGCCCGCGCCTGCGGTAGCAGATCAGGTCGATGACGACGTCCTTGTTGAACGCCTGCCGGTACTCGAAGGCCAGCCGGCCCGCGCGCACCACGGCCTCGGGGTCGTCGCCGTTGACGTGCAGGACCGGGGCCTCGATCATGCGGGCCACGTCCGTGGAGTACATCGACGAGCGCGCCGACTCGGGCGGCGCCGTGTACCCGACCTGGTTGTTGATGACGATGTGGATCGTGCCGCCGGTGCGGTAGCCCCGCAGCTGCGACATGTTCAGCGTCTCGGCCACCACGCCCTGGCCCGCGAAGGCCGCGTCGCCGTGCAGCGCGATCGGCAGCACCGTGAAGTCCGTGCCGCCCTTGCCGATGATGTCCTGCTTGGCGCGGGACACGCCCTCCACGACCGGGTCGACGGCCTCCAAGTGCGAGGGGTTGGCGGTCAGCGAGACCTTGATCTGCTCGCCGTCCAGGCCGGTGAAGACGCCCTCGGCGCCCAGGTGGTACTTCACGTCGCCCGAGCCGTGCATCGACTTCGGGTCGAGGTTGCCCTCGAACTCCCGGAAGATCTGCGCGTACGGCTTGCCCACGATGTTCGCCAGCACGTTGAGCCGGCCGCGGTGCGCCATGCCGATGACGGTCTCGTCCAGCCGCGACTCGGCGGCCGCGTCGATGACCGCGTCCAGCAGCGGGATGACGGACTCGCCGCCCTCCAGCGAGAACCGCTTCTGGCCCACGTACTTGGTCTGCAGGAACGTCTCGAACGCCTCGGCCGCGTTCAGCCTGCGCAGGATGCGCAGCTGCTCGTCGCGCTCCGGCTTGGAGTGCTGCCGCTCGATGCGGTCCTGGATCCACTTGCGCTGCTTGGGGTCCTGGATGTGCATGTACTCGATGCCGGTGGTGCGGCAGTACGAGTCACGCAGCACGCCCAGGATGTCGCGCAGCTTCATCATGGACTTGCCGGCGAAGCCGCCGACCGCGAACTCCCGCTCCAGGTCCCACAGGGTCAGACCGTGCTCGGTGATGTCCAGGTCGGGGTGCTTGCGCTGCTTGTACTCCAGCGGGTCGGTGTCGGCCATGATGTGGCCCCGGACCCGGTAGGAGTGGATCAGGTCGAAGACCCGCGCGGCCTTGGTGACGTCGTCGTCGTGCGAGGCGTCGATGTCCTGCATCCAGCGCACCGGCTCGTACGGGATGCGCAGCGCGCGGAAGATCTCGTCGTAGAAGTTGTCCTCGCCCAGCAGCAGCTGCGAGACCTTGCGCAGGAACTCGCCGGAGGCCGCACCCTGGATGACCCGGTGGTCGTAGGTGCTGGTGAGGGTCATCACCTTCGAGACGCCGAGCCGGTTGAGGGTGTCCTGCGAGGTGCCCTGGAACTCGGCCGGGTACTCCATCGCGCCGACGCCCATGATCAGGCCCTGGCCCGGCATCAGCCGCGGCACCGAGTGCACGGTGCCGATGCCGCCCGGGTTGGTCAGCGAGCAGGTGACGCCGGAGAAGTCCTCCATCGTCAGCTTGTTGTTCCTGGCCCGGCGGACGATGTCCTCGTAGGCCTGCCAGAACTCGAAGAAGGTCAGCGTCTCGGCCTTCTTGATGCCCGCCACGACCAGCTGGCGGTCGCCGTTCGGCTTCACCAGGTCGATGGCCAGACCCAGGTTCACGTGGTCCGGCTTGACCAGGGTGGGCTTGCCGTCCTTCTCGGTGAACGCGTAATTCATCGAGGGCATCGCCTTGAGCGCCTGCACCATGGCGTAGCCGATCAGGTGCGTGAACGACACCTTGCCGCCGCGGGCGCGCTTGAGGTGGTTGTTGATGACGATGCGGTTGTCGAACAGCAGCTTCACCGGCACCGCGCGCACGGACGTGGCCGTGGGCAGCTCCAGGGAGGCGTTCATGTTCTTGGCCACGGCCGCGGACGGGCCGCGCAGCGCCACGTACTCCGGACCCTCTGCCTGGCCCTCCGCCGCGGCCTTGTCGCCGCCCGCGGCCTTCGCCGCGCCCGCGGGCCGCGCCGCCGGCTTGGCGGCCGGCTTCGGCTCGGCCGCCTTCTGCTGCGGCTCGGCCTTGCGCTGAGGCGCGGCCGGCGCGGCGGCCTGCTGCGGCTGCGCCTGCTGCGCCTGCTGCGCCGGTGCGGCCTGCGCGGGGGCGCTCGCGGGCTGTGCGGCCTGCTGGGCCCGCGCCTGCGGCGCCGCGGAGGACGCCGGGGCCGGCGCGGCCTTCGGGGAGGCGTCCCGTGGGGTGCCCGCGCCATCCGGCGCCGCGGCCCCCTCGGAGGACTCCGGCTGATAGTCAGCGAAGAAGTCCCACCAGGCTCGGTCTACCGAGTTCGGGTCCTGGAGGTACTGCTGGTAGATCTCGTCGACGAGCCACTCGTTCGGCCCGAACGCCGGACCAGGGTCTTTACCCTGTCCGTCCTTCCGTTCCGTAGAGGTGCTCGATGAGCTGTTGGGGGACTGTGACGACACGGCGGCAACCGCCCTCTTCCGCTTCCTTAGGTGGTGGACAGCGGAAATAAAGGCTACGCCTCTCCTGGCGAGAGGCGTAGTCCGGGCGGCCCCTTGGTCACGTACGTCACATTAAGCAGCCGGTTTCGGGCCAGGACTTGGCGGGAATCACTCACGGTTTTACTTCGCGGACGGAACCGGTCACCCCGCCGAGCGCGTCCCCGGGCCTCCCGGCCGCGGGCCGGCGGCGGGTTAGCGCGGGTCGGCGGCTGGTCGGTGGCTGGCCGGCGGTGGGTCGGCGGTGGGAAAACGTCAACCAGGCTGTCCGGTCGTCCCCGGAAGAGTGAGCTGGATCCGGCAGCCGCGGGGCGATTCGGCCACCCGGATCGACCCGCCGTGCAACTCCACCGCCCAGCGCGCGATGGCCAGCCCCAGACCCGTGCCGCCTCCCGGGCTGATGCCCTGGGCACCCCGTGTGGACTCGGTGCTGTGCGTGCCGTTGAACCGGTCGAAGACCCGCTGCCGCTCGGCCTCGGGTATGCCGGGCCCCTCGTCCAGCACCTCGACCTCCAGGCTGTCGGCCGACCCGCCCGCTGCCGCCTCGCCCGGCCTGGCCCGTACCGTGACCCGGCCGTGCTGCGGGCTGTGCTTGACGGCGTTGTCGATCAGATTCGCCACCACCTGATGCAGCCGTTCGGGGTCGGCGTAAGCCGTCAGCTCGGGCGGCGAGACGTCCAGATGCAGGTGGACATCCTTACGGGAGTGCCCCGAGCCCTTGCTCATGTTGGCCTCCTTCAGCACGCCCGCCAGGTACGGCCACACCTCGAAACGCCGCGAGTGCAACGGGACGACACCGCTGTCCAGCCGGGAGAGGTCCAGCAGGTGCGCCACCAGGCGGCCCAGCCGCTCGGTCTGCGACAGTGCAGTGCGCATCGTCTCCGGATCGGCCTCGGAGACGCCGTCGACCACGTTCTCCAGGACGGCCCGCAGCGCGGCGATCGGGGTGCGCAGCTCGTGCGACACGTTCGCGACCAGCTCCTTGCGGTGCTGGTCGACGGCCTCCAGGTCGGCCGCCATCCGGTTGAAGTTCTCGGCCAGTTCTCCGAACTCGTCCCGCCTCCCGCCGCGCACCCGGCGGGAGTAGTCGCCGTCCGCCATCGCCTTGGCCGCGTCCGTCATCTCGTCCAGCGGCGCCGTCACCGACTGCGCCACGAACTGGGTGATCAGCAGCGAGGCCACGATCGAGATGATGGTGATGACCCGCAGCTCGGTCGCCGACTGCACCGCGAAGAGCGCCAGCAGTGTGGTGATCACCACGGAGACGATCACCAGCGCGCCGAGCGCCGCCTTGACCGACCTGTACGGGTCCAGGGGCCGCAGACCCTCCCACAGCCGGTCCCACCAGTGGGAGCCGAGGCGGGCCGCCGCGGAGCGCTTCCAGCGGCTCAGCAAGCGGGCCGGCAGCGTCGGCGGCCCGGGAGGGTCGCCACGACCGGGAGGGCCGCAGGGCCCCGAAGGACCGGAGCCCGGTGAGCCGGATGAGCCGTGCGAGCTGTGGGGGCCGGAGGAACCGGAGGAACCGGAGGGGCTGGACACCGAAGCGGACACGCGCGCCGTCCCGCCGCCCGTCAGGAGCTCTCCGTCGCGGCGCCCGTCACCGGCGCGGGCGCGCCGTCGGGGCCTGGGGTCTCCAGCGCGTACCCCACCCCGTGCACCGTGCGGATGCGCTCGGCGCCGATCTTGCGCCGCAGGGCCTTGATGTGGCTGTCCACGGTGCGCGTACCGGACGCGTCGGCCCAGTCCCACACCTCGGCCAGCAGCTGCTCGCGGGAGAGCACGGCGCGCGGGGAGTGCGCCAGGCACACCAGCAGGTCGAACTCGGTCGGCGTCAGGTGCACGTCCTCGCCGCCGACGCGGACCCGCCGCTGGGCGTGGTCGATCTCCAGTTCGCCGAGCCTGAGTATGCCGTTGCGCGGCGTGCTCGCCGCCTGCGTCGCCCGCTCGACCCGGCGCAGCAGCACGTGCACCCGCGCCGCGACCTCGCGCATCGAGAACGGCTTGGTCATGTAGTCGTCGGCCCCCACGCCGAGACCCACCAGCATGTCCGTCTCGTCGTCCCGCGCGGTCAGCATCAGCACCGGAACAGGACGCTGCGCCTGCACGCGGCGGCAGACCTCCAGGCCGTCGAAGCCGGGCAGCATCACGTCCAGCACCAGCAGGTCGGGCTGCCAGGCCTCGGCCGTGTCGACCGCGGCGGGCCCGTCACCTGCCGTCTGCACCTGGAAGCCCTCCGCGCGCAGCCGCCGCGCTATCGCGTCGACGATGGTCGGATCGTCCTCCACGACGAGAATGCGTCGCTGAGCACCGGGGGTGGTCGCGGCGACGGCTCCGCCAGCTGTCTGAGTGGTGTTCTTCTGGTCCATACGACCCCGCCCCTGTGGCTCTTCCGGCTTTCTTGGAACAGCAGCGTAAGGGCCTGCTACACCGCTCGGCTACGCCGGTCGGGCTGCGAAGTGGACCACGTCGGGGACGCCTCGGACGACCGGGATCTCATCCGTCCGAACACGGCAGAACCCCGCATTCGCGAGTGATCGTTCGAATGCGGACGAGGGCTGGGCCGACCAGACGGCGAGGACGCCGCCCGGAGTGAGCGCCTCCCGGCAGGCCGCCAGGCCGGTCGGCGAGTAGAGCGAGGAGTTGTCGTCGGTGACGGTCCACTCGGGGCCGTTGTCGATGTCCAGGCACAGCGCGTCGAAACGCCCGCCGTCGGCCGCCGCCTCGCGCACGTACGCCACCAGGTCGGCCTCCACCAGCGCGGTCCGCGGATCCGCCAGGGCGTCGGCGGAGAGCCCGGAGAGCGGCCCTGTGCGGTGCCAGTCGAGGATCGCCGGCTCGCGCTCCACCACGGTGACACCGCCCCAGCGCGGCTCCGCCGCCGCCTCCGCGAGCGAGAAACCGACCCCCAGCCCGCCGATCAGGAGCCGCGGGTTCTCGCGGGCGTCGAGCTCCTCCAGTGCCGCGCGCACCAGCAGCCGCTCGGAGCGCCCGTCCGAGGTGTCCATCAGGAAGCAGCCGTTGGCGATGATCTCGTAGTGCGCGCCGCGCTGCCGTAGGACGACCTCGCCCCACGGGCCCTCACGCCGTTCGAGAGCGACGGGGTCATCGGTGGCCGGGAGGCCCGGGAGAGGGGCGGCGGGATGCGACATGAGGGCAGCGTAGGCCGGAACCCCTCAGCTGGTGGGCGCGGTGATCGCTGAGAGCGAACGGCCCCTCGGGGGACTGGGGGAACATCCGGGGCATCAAAAGCATTGAGTGGGTACTACTCAACTTGCCTGCCTAGGGAGAGATCATGGCTGCTGAGTCTGTTGAATCCACGGAGCCCCAGTCCGCACCGCTCGCCCTGCCCGTGCTGCCGATCGACGCCGAGGACGGCGTCGTGCTGCCGGGAATGGTGGTGCCGCTGGAGCTCTCGGACAGCGATGTGCGGGCAGCTGTGGACGCCGCGAAGTCGGCCGCGTCCACGGCGTCCGCTCCCGAGGGTGCGTCGGCCGGGTCCGAGGGAGCGGCCCCGGCGGACAAGCCGCGCGTGCTGCTCGTCCCGCGAGTCGAGGGCACGTACGCCGGCATCGGTGTCGAAGGGCGCGTGGAGCAGACCGGACGCCTCGCCGACGGCGACCCCGGCGCCCTCATCCGCGCCCTGCGCCGCGTCCGCGTCGGAACGGGCACGAGTGGTCCCGGCGCCGCCCTGTGGGTGCTGGGCACGCCCGTCGCCGAACCGGTGCCCGACCCCCTGCCGGGGCAGGTCGTCGAACAGATGAAGGAGTACAAGGCCCTCATCACCGACTGGCTGCGCAAGCGCGGCGCCTGGCAGGTCGTGGACCGGGTGCAGCAGATCGACGACGTGGCCCAGCTCGCCGACAACGCCGGCTACTCCCCGTTCCTGACCACCGAGCAGAAGCTCAAGCTGCTCGAGACCACCGACCCCGTCGAACGGCTGCGGCTCGCCACCGCCGCACTCCGCGACCACCTGGCCGAACAGGACGTGGCCGAGTCCATCGCCAAGGACGTCCAGGAGGGCGTCGAGGCGCAGCAGCGCGAGTTCCTGCTCCGCCGCCAGCTGGAAGCCGTCCGCAAGGAACTGGCCGAGCTCAACGGCGACCCGGAGGGCGAGGGCGAGGACTACCGCGCCCGCGTCGAGGCCGCCGACCTGCCCGAGGAGGTCAAAAAGGCCGCCCTCAAGGAGGTCGACAAGCTGGAGCGCTCCAGCGACCAGTCGCCCGAGGGAAGCTGGATCCGCACCTGGCTGGACACGGTCCTGGAGATGCCGTGGAACGTCCGCACCGAGGACGCCTACGACATCACCGGTGCCCAGGCCGTCCTCGACGCCGACCACGCCGGGCTGCAGGACGTCAAGGAACGCATCACCGAGTACCTCGCCGTACGCAAGCGGCGCACCGAGCGCGGCCTCGGTGTCGTCGGCGGGCGGCGCGGGGGAGCGGTGCTGGCGCTGACGGGTCCCCCCGGTGTCGGCAAGACCTCGCTGGGCGAGTCCGTGGCCCGCGCGATGGGACGGAAGTTCGTCCGCGTGGCGCTGGGCGGCGTCCGCGACGAGGCCGAGGTCCGCGGCCACCGGCGCACGTACGTCGGCGCCCAGCCGGGACGCGTCGTCCGCGCCATCAAGGAGGCGGGGTCGATGAACCCGGTCGTCCTGCTGGACGAGGTCGACAAGGTCGGCTCCGACTTCCGCGGCGATCCGGCGGCAGCGCTGCTGGAGGTGCTGGACCCGGCGCAGAACCACACCTTCCGCGACCACTACCTGGAGGTCGAGCTCGACCTCTCGGACGTCGTCTTCCTGGCGACGGCCAACGTACTGGAAGCCATCCCGCAGCCCCTGCTCGACCGCATGGAGGTCGTCGAACTCGACGGCTACACCGAGGACGAGAAGGTCACCATCGCCCGCGACCACCTGCTGCCCCGGCAACTGGAGCGCGCGGGACTCGCCGAGGGCGAGGTCACCCTGGAGGAGCCGGCGCTGCGCAAGCTCGCCGCCGAGTACACCCGCGAGGCGGGCGTGCGCTCCCTGGAGCGGGCCGTGCAGCGGGTGCTGCGCAAGGTCGCGGCCCGGCAGCAGCTGGGCCAGGCCGAGCTGCCGTACACCGTCGGCGTGGACGAGCTGCGTACGCTCATCGGCCGCCCCCGGCACACGCCCGAGGCCGCCCAGGACCCGGCCGAGCGGCGCACCGCCGTCCCCGGCGTCGCGACCGGTCTGGCCGTCACCGGCTCAGGTGGTGACGTGCTCTTCGTCGAGGCGTCCCTGGCCGACCCCGAGACCGGCGCCTCAGGGCTGACCCTGACCGGACAGCTGGGCGACGTGATGAAGGAGTCCGCGCACATCGCCCTCTCCTACCTGCGCTCGCGCGGCGCGGAGCTGGAACTGCCCGTCGGCGACCTCAAGGAACGCGGCATCCACCTGCACGTACCCGCGGGCGCCGTCCCCAAGGACGGGCCCAGCGCGGGCGTCACCATGACGACGGCCCTGGCCTCGCTGCTGAGCGGACGCCAGGTGCGGCCCGAGGTCGCCATGACGGGAGAGGTCTCGTTGACGGGCCGGGTGCTGCCCATCGGCGGCGTCAAGCAGAAGCTCCTGGCGGCTCACCGCGCCGGTGTGACCACCGTGATCATCCCCAAGCGCAACGAGCCCGACCTGGACGACGTGCCCGAGGAGGTGCTCGACGGCCTCGACGTCCACCCCGTCTCCGACGTCCGCCAGGTCCTGGAGCTGGCCCTGACCCCCGCACAGAGCCCCGCCCGGCAGACCCCGGTCGCGGCGTGACGGACGCGACCGGCACACGAGTGGCCCCCGCCTCCGGGCGGGGGCCACTCACTGTCAGTCCCACAGAGTGCTCGAACGGCTCAGCCGTTGCTGGCCAGCACCTTCAGCCGGTCCATCGACCCGTTGAAGTAGTTGTGGTCGCCGACGGTGGGGCCGCTGGAGGTGTACTGCCAGAAGGTGTAGAAGCCCCAGCCGGCCGGGAGGGTGCCGGGGGAGGAGGCGTAGCGGGCGACCCAGAGGGGGTTGGAGTTGCCGAAGGCGCTGCTGTTGCCGGTGCACTGGGTCCACCAGCTGGTGGTCGTGTAGATGACCGCGTCCCGCCCGGTGCGCGCCTTGTACGTGCTGGTGAAGTCCTTGATCCAGTTCACCATGGCGCTCTTGCTCAGGCCGTAGCAGGTCGCGCCGTACGGGTTGTACTCGATGTCGAGCACGCCGGGCAGCGTCTTGCCGTCCTTGCTCCAGCCGCCGCCGTTTCCGGCGAAGTAGTTGGCCTGGGTGGCGCCGCTGGAGGTGTTGGGCGTCGCGAAGTGGTAGGCCCCGCGGATCATGCCCACGTTGTAGGAGCCGTTGTACTGCTGCGTGAAGTACGGGTTCTTGTAGCTCGTCGACTCGGTGGCCTTGACGTAGGCGAAGCGGACACCGCTGTTCCACAGCGTCGACCACGCGACGTTGCCCTGATGGCTGCTGACGTCGACGCCGTGCACCGTCGCGGCCAGACCCGCACGCGCCCTGTCGGGCGGGGTGCCGTCGGTCTTGTCCGACTCGTGCATCCGCACACCGGCGCCCATCCAGGCCTCACCACGCTCGGCGGGCGCCTTGGGGTTGCCGCGCAGTCCTTCCACGTCCGTGACGGCCTGGTCCGACCTGGCCGCCTTCGTGTCTGCTTCCCCGTCGCCGGGAGCCGCCGACGCCGCGCCCGGAAGAGCCAGTACGAGCGCGAGCAGGGAGACGAACATCCCGATGACAGCCGCGAGTCCGCGTCTGTGACGGGCCGTACCGGATCTGAAGCTGGGCATCTCTGCCTCCGGAGCCTCGGTGGTGGGGGTCTGGTACGTGCGTAGTATTTACCGATGTGGGGGGTTTTGTGCTGCGACGCGCGGAGTGACAGTCGCTCCACTGGAATGGGCATGTCATGTGTGAAGGTACGCGCGTAGACCGACCGGGCGGAAGATGCCCCACCGTCCGCCGTTGGTCTAATCCTGCGAAATACTGGCGGAGCTGGGACTATCGCGCTCGCTGGAGATAAGTTTCTTCATGGAAAACGCCGGAGACACCGCCCCCGCCGCTGGGACGCCCGGAAACACCCCCGCGCAGGCCTCGCCCGCCACGGCCCACGCGGACCCCGCCGAGCTGTTCGGCCCCGAATGCCTCGACGTGGAACGCGAATTGGCGGTCTTCCTGCGGCGCGCCCGCTCCTCCTCGGGGGAGATGGCACGCCAGGTCCACCCCGACCTGGAGCCCGCCGCCTACGGTCTCCTCGTCCGCCTCGAGGACGCCGGCGAACAGCGGGCGACGGAACTGGCCGGCTACTTCGGAGTCGGCAAGGCGACGATAAGCCGTCAACTGCACGCACTGGAGGCTCTCGGCCTCGTCGAGCGCCGGCCTGACCCGAAGGACCGCCGCGCCTCGCTGGTACTCCTCACCGACGAGGGGCGCAGGCGGTTCACCCGGGTGCGGGACGCGCGACGGCTCTCCTACGCCCGCAAGCTCGCCGCCTGGGACCGCGGGGAGATCGCCGAGCTGGCCCGCCTCCTCCACCGCCTGAACTCCCTGGCCGACCAGGAGGAGTGAACAGTCCTCCATCCCTCTCCCGAAGGGGCCGCCCGCTCGCGCGGAGGAGCTACCAGCTCGCGCTCATCGCCCCGCGCAGCTCACTGCGCAGCTCCGGCGTCAGCACGTGCCCCGCACGGCCGACGAAGAGCCCCATCTGGTAGCCGACCGCCCCCATGTCGCAGTCCGCCGCCGCGTGCACCCCGAGCAGCGACCCGTCCCCGATCGCCATCACCATCAGGGCGCCCTCTTCCATGGCCACCATGGTCTGCCGCACGGCACCCCCCTCCGTCAGCCTCGACGCCGCCGTCGTCAGCGAGGCGACCCCGGACACGATGGTCGCCAGGTCCCCGCTGGAGCCCCGGGGCCCGCGGCGCCGGCCTGCCGCACCGCGCCGCCGCATCGGCGGAACACGGGGCTCGTCGGGCGAGCCGCCGTCCTGCCGCGCCTCCCCTCCCTCGTTTCCCTCGTCTCCCTCGTCAACGCTGTCCGTGCTCTCCGTCTTCCCGCTCTCCTTCTCCGCGCCACTGACAGCCTCCTCGTCCGCGGAGAGGGCCGCGCCCTGACCCAACCGCCCGTGCTCGGGGCCCAGCGCGGGGTCCGAGGCGAGCAGCAGCAGCCCGTCGGACGAGACGACCGCCACGGACCGGATGCCCGGCACCTCAGCGACCAGGCCGTCCAGCAGCCAGCGCAGACTCTGTGCCTCCGCACTGCCGGACGTACGCGTGGTGGGCACACTCACTTGCGGGCCTCCTCGGCGCTACCTCCGTCAGCCTGCGGACGCGCCGGCTCCGTCGCCGCGCTGCCCTCGGGACGCCCGTTTCCGTCCCCCGCGCGCTCCCGGTCACCCTCCGCCCCTTCGGAGCTCGCCGTGTCGCCTGCGCTCTCCGCGGCGACCCGGGCGGCCGCTTCACGCAGACCCTTGCGAGCACCCTGCTGGAACCCGTCGAGCCTGCGCCGCAGCTGCTCGGGGTCGGCACCGCCCGAGCGCTGTCGCGGCGCCGCCGCGTCCTCTGCCGTCGCCTCCTCTGCCGTCGCACCACGGACCCGCTTGGGCAGCCCGGTGTGTGTGACGGACCCGTCCGGTTCCGCCGCGCCGGCGGGGGTGCCGGCAGCCGCGCCCGTCGGCAGGCTCCCCTCCGGCTCACCCGCGGGCGGCACCTGCGCAGGAGCCACAGCGGGACCTTCGGGCAGACCTGCGCTCCGGCCCCCGTCCTCGCCCTCGCTCCGGGGCACCTGGGTGGCTCGGGTGCCTTCGTCGTCCTGAGCGGACGGGCTCGTCTCCAGGGCTCGGGTCGGCGCCTGGTCGGCAGCCCTGGCGTGCTGCCCCTCCCCGGCGTCGTCCCCCTCGGTCGAGCCGGCGCCCCCGTCGCCGTCGGCCTGCACGTAGCTGCCCCCCGCCTCGCCGCCGCCGGCACCACCGGCATCGGTGCCACCATCAACGGCGCCACCGTCAGCGGAATGACCGTCGTCCGCGTCGTGGTCACGGAGACCGCCGGTTGTGGGAGCGCCGAGAGCGGGGCCGCCGTCGCCCCCGTCGTCACTGGCGACGATGTCGCCTGCCGCTGCTGGGTCGGCCGGCCCGCTGCCGCCGGCCACACCGGCGTCGTCGAGCGTCCCGTTGAGCAGGAGTCTGCTCGCCACCGTCACCCGCGCCGCCGTGCCGCCCTCTTCGAGTGCGCTCAGCCGCACGCGTACCCCGTGCCTGGCTGCCAGCTTGGCGACGACGTGCAGCCCCAGCCCCCAGGGAGCGGAGGTCTCCCACGCGCCCGAGGACCCTGGCGCCTGCGCCGTCTGCGGCTCGGCCAGCCGCGCGTTCACCTGAGCGAGTACGGACTCCTCCATCCCGGCGCCCTCGTCCTCCACGGATACCAGGGCGTCACCGGCCTCGGTCGTCAGCGCGGTGAGCCGCACCTCGGACCCGGCGGGGGAGAAGGCGGCCGCGTTGTCGAGGAGTTCGGCGACCAGGTGACTCAGGGCGTCCGCCGCGACGCCCTCCACGTGTACGTCCTGCGGCACGTCACCCAGCGCCACGCGCTCGTACTGCGCTATCTCGCTGACGGCGGCCCGCACCACGTCCAGCAGCGGTGCCGGCAGCTGCTCCGCGGCGTCCTGACGCTGCGAGCGCGGGGAGTCCGCGAGGAGCAGCAGGTTCTCGCTGTGCCGCCGCATACGGGTGGCCAGGTGATCGAGCTTGAAGAGCGTGTCGAGCCGGTCCGGGTCGGCCTCCTTCTCCTCCAGCCCCTCGATGATGCCCAGCTGCCGCTCGACCAGGGTGAGACTGCGCGTCGCCAGGTCCGCGACCGCCTCCTGTCCAGTGGCCGACGAGGCCGTCACCGGAAGCGCCGTTTCCGACGGGACAGCGCCCTCGGAAACTGTGCCCGACGGGGCCGTTTCCGACGTGACCGCCGCGGCCGCGGGAACCATGCCCTCGTATCCGGCGCCACTCGCACCGTTCAGGCCCCCGCTGTGCGCCACCGCGCCGCCCGACCGTTCCCTGGCCTCTTCCAACTCGGCCCTTAGGGCGGCGAAGTCCTCGGCCAACAGCTGGTACTTCTCGGTCAGCTGGGCCTTCTCCACCGCCAGCTGGTCCTGTTCGCGTTCCGCGCACGCCGAGCGGCGCCGCAGCTCCGCGGTGGTGGCCCGCAGCGCGTTGAGCGCGCCGACGACATCGGCGAACTCGTCGTTGCGCCCGCGGAAGGTGATCGGCTCCTCGCCGACCGGATCCTTCGCCAGGCGCGTGGAGCCGCGCCTGAGCACGGAGAGCGGCCGCGTGAGCGAGCGCGCGGTCGCCACGCTGAGAGCGACGGCGAGCAGCAGGCAGAAGCCCACGAGCCCGGCCCGCAGCTGAAGCGCCGTCACGTCGTCGTCGCGGAGGCCCTCCAACCGCTTGACCTCGGCCGCGGCGAACGCGGACTGCACACCGCGCATGTGCGCGAGCCGGGCCGAGACGGAGGTGTCGAACCGTTCCTCGTTCACGGAGCGCGCCCCGGGGGTGAGGTACGGGCGCGCCGTGAGGCTGTTCAGGTACCGCTCCGCCGCGGAGACGTCGGGACCGTTGACGGTCGTGGTGTACCGCTCCCAGGCCTTCGTGCCGGCTGTTTCCTCGAAGTCGGCGAGCGCCGCCTTCTCCCGTAGCCGCGCCTGCCCGGCCTCCGCCATCACCTCGCGCTGGGTGCCCCGGCCCGCCAGGGCGGCCTCCAGCAGCCCCCGGGTGGCCGAGGCCTGGTCGACGGCGCGCGCGAGGTCGGGCAGCGCGACGGCCGTGCGGTCCTGTGCTCGCGCCGGCAGGCCGCCGGCCACGTCTCGGGTGAGGTGGCGGAGGGTCTGGATGACGCGGGAGTAGTCCTCGTACGACTCCAGCGCCCCCTTCTTGCCCGTCATGGCCTGCTGCCGGACGGCCGGCAGCTTCTTGAGGGCCTCGGCGACCGCGGTGGGGGAGCCGGACGGCACCGCGCTGCCGGAGGGTGCGGAGGAGGCGGCTGAGCGGACCTCACGTGCCTGCCGGTCGACCCGGGCGCGCTGGGCGTCGCCGGCCCCCGTGCCCTGTCGGCTGCCACGCCCTGCGGCGAGGTGTTCGACCATGCCGTCCCGCTCGTCCTCGAGGGAGTGGGAGAGGGCGATGGCCTGCTGGTTGAGCCGGGCGAGGTCCACGAGTTCCTGCGCGGCCGCGGTGTCGCTGGAGCCGGCGACCAGACTCGGCGCACCGGCCGCGACGACGGCGAGGGCGCACACCGCGACCGACACCAGTAGCCGGTTGCGCACGCGGGCCCGTCGACGGGGGGCGGCCACCACCTCCTGTGCCTGCGCGGGAGGCATTGACGGCGCGTCACCGCTGCCGGTCGGTGTGGCCTGGGGAACGTCCGCTGTCCGACGCTGCTTCTTCCGCACCCGCACTCGCAATCTCGTCCCGCCTCTCCCGGAGGGCCCGGGATGCCCCGACTCGACGACCGACCATTGCAGTGCGCTCTTGAGGCGGGTGAGGATCCCCTGCTGGGCCACCCGAAGGAGTGAACAACACTCCTCGGCGGCGGAACAACTCGGCCCGAGCCGGGCGTGGTCGGCGATTCGGACCCTGGTTGGAAATCCTTCCGGCCTCCTGGCAGGATGCCGGACCCAGTTTTTCGGAAGGTCTCATTCCGGTCATTCCCGCGCGGGACGCCCTCGCGCAACCCGGCCACGAGCCGGTACCCCCGCAGGGCCGCACCGCCGCTGTCGCCCCCGCCCGCGCCTCGGCAGGGGAGGGGGTGCCGCCACGGTTGCCGCCCGCCGCTCCAAGATCCCCGGTCCTGCACACTGCTGCCATGCGTATCGACATGGTCACCGAGCCGGGAGATCCCCAACGCCCCAACGAGGACTACGCGTCGGCCGCGGTGCCGGCGGCCGGCACGGGTGGTGTACTCGTGCTCCTGGACGGGGTCACCCCGCCCGAGGGGGACGACGGCTGCCGCCACGGTGTGCCGTGGTTCGTGGCCCGGCTGGGCGGCGCTCTCGTCGAACTGGCGGGCGCTCGCCGGGACATGGCACTGTCCGAATGTCTCGCGGCCGCGTTGACCCGCACAGCGGACACACACCGCGAAACGTGTGATCTTTCTCACCTCCGTACACCTCAGGCAACCGTGGTCGCGGCCCGGTGGGACCAGGAGCAGGTCGAACACCTGGTGCTCTCCGACTCCGCGCTGCTCGTGGAGGCCGCCGACGGCACGGTCGAACCCCTGCTCGACCGCCGCCTGGCCGAACTTCCCGAGACCGTGCGAACGCTGCGTGACCGGGTCCGCCGTACCGGCGCGGAAGAAGACCGCGCGGCCTACGTGCGCGCTGTCGAGGGCCTGCGCAACGCGCCCGACGGCAGCGGGTTCTACACGGCCGCCGCGGACCCCGAGGTCGCTGCCCGGGCGGTGACCGGAACCCGGCCCCGCGCTGACGTCCGCACTCTTCTTGCCCTCACGGACGGCGCCACACGCTGGACCGAGACCTTCCACCTCGGTGACTGGGCGGGGCTCTTCTCCCTCGTACGCAAGGAAGGCTCCCGCGCTCTCGTCAGCCGGGTCCGCACCGCGGAGGCGGAGTCGGTCCCCGCGCGGGGCAAGCAGCACGACGACGCGACGGTGCTCCTGGCGGAACTGAACTGACGCCTCATTCCTGGACGACGTGTCCCTCCCGTGAGCCGGCAACCTGCTCATGTCCGGCGCTTGTCCGGTCGTACGGCGCCCAGCGGAGGGTCCGTTGCCAGGGGGGTCACCTGCACGTCGGCACCGGGCCGAGGCGCCTGCACCACACGTCCGGCACCCGCGTACATGCCCACGTGGGTCGCCCCGCGGCGGTAGATGACCAGATCGCCCGGGCGCAGCTCGTCCAGTGGCACCCGGGGCAGCCGCCGCCACTGTTCCTGGCTTGTGCGGGGGATCGTGCGGCCGGCATGCCGCCACGCCTGCGAGGTGAGCCCCGAACAGTCGAAGGAGTCCGGACCCTCGGCGCCCCACACGTACGGCTTGCCGACCTGGTCCATCGCCCAGTCGAGTGCCTCGCGCCCCTGGCCCGAGGAGCGTGGCACCGCGCCGCTCGGGTCGAGTGCGCCCGAGGACACCAGCTTCTGCTGTGCCGCGTCCGTACGGTCACGCTCCAGCGTGTCCAGCTGGGCGAGCTGATCTCCGGTCAGCGAGGAGAGCAGCCTCTCGACGTTCCGCAGCCGCTTGCGCACCTTGTCGCGCTGCTTCTTCTTGCGCTCAGCCAGCCCCTCCTGTCGTTTCACCGCGGTGCGAGCACGCTGCGCCGCGGTGGCGTGCCGCTGTCGGCCGTCGGTCATCCTGCGTACCGTCTCCGCCTGTGTTCCCGCGGCTCGCCGCAGGAAGTGGCCGTGCTCCAGCAACCGCTCCGGGTTCGGGCTCAACAACATCTCGACGGCGGGCGGCAGCCCGACGCTCTCACCCCGGTACTGCTGACGGGCCAGCTCGCCCGCCCGGACCCTTTCCCGCTCCAGCGCCGTCCGGGCCCGGGCCAGCTGTGACTGCGCCTTCCGGGAGGAAGCGCGCTGCTTCCTGAGCTTCTCGGCCGTCTGGTTGTAGGCCTCCGAGGCCTCCTCCGTCCGCTGGTACAGCACACTCAACTCGCCCAGCAGCGCGCCCACCGATTCCCGTCCCGTCCCCGGCGGTCCCGGTTCGGGGCCGGGCGCCGGCGTGCCCGGCGCCCGTGCGCCTGCCTGCGGTACCGCTCCGAAGACCGGCGGAGCCACCAGTCCCAAGGCCACCAGCACCGGCACCACCACCGCCGACGACGCCAGCGCCGACACCCGCGCCGTACCGCCGCGAGCCTTGCCGCCGCGAGCCGTACCGCTTCGCCTCGCGCCGTCCCGCTTCGTACCGTCCCGCCTGGCGGCCCGGCTCCGCCCGTGCTCGCGGACCGCCCACGTCCTCCGTGCCCTCAACAACACCGCGCACCTCGCTTCCGAGCGGCATTTCCCCGTTTTCAGGCCGCTCCGCCGCGATCGTGGCACGGTTTCGGGCACCGGCTCAGGACGAGCTGAGCGGGAGAGCGGACGTCCCTCACCCGATCGAGATGACACCGGGGTTCGGCGCCGACGCGGCAGCCCGTGCCGGGGCATCACGAAGAGCGGCGCCGGGTGACGGTGGCCCGGGGCCGCCCGCCGGGCCTTCGTGACGACTTCGCGCTGGTCCGGCCTGCCGAGAGGCGGGGGACAGACCGCTGACGGGACGCCACATAAGGCTGGAGCAGACGAAAAAGCGCCTCCATAACCCCGGCACCCCGTTCCGTCCAGTACATGAACCACGGCCGTCTTCACTCGCACGGGTGACGACAGGGGCTGAGCCGGAGCTGAGGGCCCCGGCTCAGCGGCGCCACGCGCCTCTGCCCACCAGCTTCCGTGCCTCCTCGGCGCGGCCGTCGATCTCGTGGAGGTAGGCGTCGGGAAGCCATTCCCTCGCCGGGCGTACCGCAGCACCGGACAGGTCCAGCGCGCGGGCCAGGGCTTCCGGATGAGGGCGGGACTCGGGAGTCTTGTGCAGGCAGGCGAGCAGCGGTGCACGGAGGGCGTCGGGCACTCCCGTCAGGTCCGGGCTCTCCCGAACGGTGGGCAGCGCGCTCCCAGCGAACGGGTGCCGTGCGCTGGCGGCCAGGACCAGCACCGTGGCCAGCGAGAAGACATCCTCGGCCCGCCGCGTCAGCGGTCCGGCCACGGCGCTCTCGCCGTGGCCGGTGCCGTCAGCGAACGCGGCCGGACGCCCGAAAGCCGCGCCCTGGTCCACCACACGGGGCCCGTCGAGGGTGAGCACCACGTTGCCGGCGTGGAGGTCGCCGTGACCTGTGCCCGCCGCGTGCAGTGCCGTCAGGGCGCGGGCGAGACCGCCGCCGAGGGCGCGGATGGACATCTCGGGCAGCGGCCCGTACGACGTCACCAGCGCCGAGAGCGGCAGACCGTGGGCATACGCGCCGGCGAGCCACGGCTGCTCGCTGTCCAGTTCGCAGCCGAGCGCCTCGGCGACGAACGGACTGTCGACCGCGTCGGCCCCCCGATGGGTCTCCTGCCGTACCAGAGCCCGCAGCTGCCGGTCGCGCAGAAGCTCTGGCCGTACCGCGCGCACTGCCGCGAGCCGCTTGCGGGTCCCGCGCCGCGCGGTGCCTCTGCCGAGGTACACGGTGCCCGTCCGGCCGCTGCCAAGGACGCCGAACAGGCGGAAGGGACCGAGCCGCTGCGGGCCGGCTTCGGGCAGCCGTGCGATTCCGTCGATCACGTCCAGCAGAAAACCCCGCCGTTCCCCGCCTGTCCAGGTCCGAGTCCGTCCAGGTTCGGGTCTGTCCAGGTTCGGGTCTGCCCCGGTCCGGCGGTGACACGGCGATGGCGGCAACAGGACGCCCGTCGACGTTCCGCGGGCGAGAGTGGTGTGCCGTCCCCGGCCGGCTCGTCTCCTCCAGCCGGCGCCCCGGTGCGCCTCCCTCAGCCGGTGCGCCTCCCTCAGCCGGTGCGCCTCCCTCAGCCGGTGCGCCGCCGTCGCCACGGAAGCCGCGCCCACGGCCCCTTCTCGGGTGTGCCCTCCGGTTCGTAGACGTACGCCCAGCCGCGCGGCAGTCCGAGGCGGTTCACTGCGGCGGGTTCCAGCCGGTAGACGTGGACCGTCGTGGAGCCGCCGTCGGCAGCGGGGACGGGCACCTCGTAGCTGCGCGGCGGTCTGCCGGTGGGGCCGAGGGGGACGGAGAGTGTGCGGCCGTCCAGCGGTCCGCCACGGAAGGCGGTCTGTTCACTGCGCACGGATCAGACCGCCTCTCCGGCGGCAACGGGGGGCTGGCAGCCGGAATCGCCTGTGCAGACGGAGCCGTCCGCCCGGGACGGGTCGGGTCCGCACGGCTGAGCGAGTTGGCGGGCTCCCGGCCCCTCGTCCCCGAGACGGTCGCGCGGGTTGACCAGCGCGCAGGTGGTCATGGACAGGCAACCGCAGCCGATGCAGTCGGTGAGGTGGTCGCGGAGTTGCTCCATGAGCGCGATCCGCTGGTTGAGGTCCTCGCGCCAGCACTCGGAGACAGCCGCCCAGTCGTCACGGGTCGGTGTGCGTCCCTCCGGGAGCAGTGCGAGGGCGTCGCGGATGGCGGCGAGGGGGATGCCGACCCGTTGGGACGCCCGGATGAAGGCGACTCGGCGGAGGGTGTCGCGGCTGTAGCGCCGCTGGTTGCCGGTGGTGCGGCGGCTGCGGATCAGCCCTTCGCGTTCGTAGAAGCGCAGAGCGGAGGTGGCTACGCCGGCCCGCTCAGCCAACTCTCCGACGGTGGCTTCCTTGGCCTTCCATGACAGGTGAGTCGCCATGGGACCAGCGTAGCCCGCCCCTCAAGTCTTCTTTAAGTCTGCGTGACCGGAAGAGCCCCGTGACGCTGTGCGCGCTCACGCGACTCCGTGCGCGTGCGACTCAGCGCTCACGCGACCTCGCGCTCACACGGCTCCGCGCTCACACGGCCCCGTGCTCACACGGCTCCGCGCTCACACGGCCCCGTGCTCACACGGCTCCGCGCTGACGCCACTCCGTGCTGACAGCACCCCGCGGTCACCAGGGTCACGGGCCGAGCAGGTGGCCCGCGTCGGCGACCACGGGAAGCGCTCTGCTCACCAGATGGGCGACCGGCCCGTCGCTCTCCTCCATGGCCAGCGCCCTCCGGGTTACGGCGGCGGCTGCCTCATCGGAGGCGGCGGTGGCCGTCAGCACGGCGATGAAGTGGTCGACCAGCCAGTCGCGCAACGCGGACAGAGACGGCCGCTTGCCCTCGTCCAGCCAGATCAAGGAGGCGGCCTCGACGGCGGCTATCCAGGTGCGGACAGCCATCCGCAACCGGGCCGAACCGGGACCCGCTTCCGCTTCGAGGTGCGTGAGGATCTGTTCGGCCGCGTCCCTGCGCACCTCGTCGACGATCGCGGTGGTGCGGGAGGTCTCCACCACGCTGCCGCCCTGCAGCAGGGCCATGAAACCCGCGTCGTGCTCGTCGACGAACGCCAGGTACCGGTCGAGCGCCCGGGCGAGCCGGGTGGTGAGCGGTCCTGCGGGAGGCTCGGCGAAGCACTGTTCCAGCTGGTTGGCGGCGCTGCGCAACGCGGCCTCGTAGAGCTGTTGTTTGCCGCCGGGGAAGTAGCGGTAGACGAGTGGCCGCGAAACGCCCGCGGAGACCGCGACGTCGTCCAGCGAGACGTCCTCCGGCGACCTGTGCGCGAACAGGCCGAGTGCGTGACGGAGCAGTTGGCTGCGCCGCTCGTCCACACTGAGCCTGCGATACGCCGGGGCGGTGCCACTGCTGCTCATGCAGTGCAGCGTAACCGCCCCGGCAGGCTCGGAGGCCGTCAGGTTCCGCAGTTCTCTTCCACTCTCTTCCACGAGGGCTTCACGTGACCCTCACGCGAAGGGCGTCACTTGGCCAGCAGTCCCGAGCTCACCCACAGCCTGCGCCCGGCGCCGCGCAGGACGCCGATCTCGTCAAGGAAGTCGGTCAGCCTCTTGGCGCCGGTCTGCATGATCTCCCTGCGGTGGCCGCTGGCCTTCACCTGGGCGACCGCCTCCCGCTTGTCGAGTCCGACGTTCTCGTAGACCTGCGGGTTGACGAAGGAGATGGAGAAGACGCGCGCGGCCTCGCCGGAGCTGATCCGCGTCAGTTCGGCCTCCCAGCGCGGGCACGTGACCATCTGACGGCGCAGTTCCTCACGCGCGTAGCGCACGTGGCGGGCCTCTTCGATGACGTGGATACGGGTCACGCCGCGCACGAGCTGCTGCACGCGCTCGTCCGGGAACGTCAGCCGCTGCATCCAGTCCAGGATCTCCTCGCCCAGCAGCGTCGCGGTGAACGACCCCGGGGTGGTGGAGATCGTCTTGAGAACGCGAGCCAGGTTGTGGTGCAGCCGGGAGACGGGATAGGCGGGCGCTCCGCCCTGCTTGATCATGCGCGCGAACATCATGGAGTGCCGGCACTCGTCTGCGATCTCCGTCAGGGCGTAGCGCACGTGGTTGCTGGTGAGCGGCTTGTCGTAGATGTGCCGCACCAGCAGCTGCATCAGTATGACCTCGAACCAGATGCCCAGCGAGGCGAGTGAGGCGGCCTCGTGCCGGGCCAGGTCCTTGCGCTGTTCCTCCGACATGCGCCGCCACAGGGGCGTGTCGTAGAGGGAGACGAGCTCCGGCGGCCAGAACCACTTGTCGTCCTCGAACGGCGCGTCCCAGTCCAGCTCGGTGTCCGGGTCGAAGGAGTGCTTCCTGGAGGACTCGAGGAGGCGCTCGGCGACCTGCTCGCGGTCTTTGAGCAGTCCGAGGGCGTCCCTGAGCGCCTCGCGTTCCGTCGCGGCGATGTCAGGCGCTGTCGTCATGCTGGGGCACCTCTTCGTCGGGGTGTCACCGGCTCGCGAGGGGCTGCCGACTCACGAGGGTTACCGGTGGTCACGTCTGCTGTCGACTCTTATGAGACTGCTTGTCAGTAAGGACGTCAATCCCCCGCGCACCACTTGTTGACCCCGCGGTAACACGCGTGTGACTCTGCCAACAACCCATGCATACCGGGCAGTCCGTGACCGAAGGAGATGTCCGTGTCCACACACGATCTCTATGTGCACGCAACCGACGCCCCCCTCTGGCAGGTCCCCGCCTCCGGCTCCGCCCGCTTCTCCTGGGAGTACGACGACGGACGGGACCGTCTTCTCGCTCTTTACCAGAAGGGCAAGGACAAGCAGTGGGACGGACAGCGCCGCATCGACTGGGAGCTGGAGGTCGACCCGTACGACCCGCTGGGCACCCCCGACGAGGCGATGACCCTCTACGGCACCCGCTACTGGGACAAGATGAACGAGGCGGAGCGCGGCGAGCTGCGCAGGCACTACGCCTCCTGGCAGTTCAGCCAGTTCCTGCACGGGGAGCAGGGCGCCATGGTGTGCGCGGCGCGGATCGTGGAGTCGGTGCCCGACATGGACGCGAAGTTCTACTCCGCGACGCAGACCATGGACGAGGCCCGGCACGCGGAGATCTACGGCCGGTTCCTCCACGAGAAGGTCGGGATGCTCTACCCGGTCAACGACAACCTCCAGTCCCTCCTCGGCGACACCCTGCGCGACTCCCGCTGGGACATGCCGTACCTGGGCATGCAGGTGCTGATCGAGGGCCTGGCTCTCGCCGCCTTCGGCATGATCCGCGACACCACCGACAAGCCGCTGCCCCAACAGATTCTCGCCTACGTCATGCAGGACGAGGCCCGGCACGTCGCCTTCGGCAGGATGGCGCTGCGCGACTACTACAAGCAGCTCACCGACGCCGAACTGCGCGAGCGTGAGGAGTTCGTCATCGAGGGCTGCTACCTGATGCGCGACCGCCTCAAGGGTGCGGAGGTGCTGGAGAACTTCGGCATACCGCGCGCCGAGGCGGACGTCTTCAGTGAGCAGTCCGAATACCTCCAGCTCTTCCGCAAGCTCCTCTTCAGCCGCATCGTGCCCTGCGTGCGCGACATCGGGCTGTGGGGCGAGCGCCTGCAGCGCGCCTACCTCGATATGGGCGTCTTCGAGATGGGCAACCAGAACCTCGACCTGCTGATGGCCCAGGACGAGCAGATCGCCGAGAAGCTGGACGCCGAACGGTTCGCGGCGGAGGAGGCCGAACGGACCGCGGAGGTGGCCGAAGCCATCGAGGAGGGCAGGGCTCTCCCGTAGCCGGCTGGTGCCCCGCGCGTCGGGCCAGGGCCCGCACGGCAACCGGCGAAGGAGGACGGTCATGGCACGCGCTGGCGGGATCGCTCTCGGTGCGGGGAACTCGGTCGTCAGCGTCCTGGATGGCGGAGTGCCCGGCGCCGTCGCCAACGCCGGGTGGCCAACTGGCCAAGAGGGCCGGTGACGCGAGCACGGCCTCGACCTGTCGAAGGACGACATCGAGCGCATGATGCGCGAGGCCGGGCAGTACGCGGGGGAGGACCGCAAGCGCCGCGAGGCCGCCGAGGCCCGCAACCAGGCCGGGCAACGGGTCCACCAGATGGAACGGCTGCTTGCCGACACGGACGACGGCGCGGTCCCCGCCGAGACCCGTTTCGAGGTCGCGGGGCACGAGACCGGCAGCGACGAACCGAAGGGCGGTCCCGCCTCGGGCGGATGAGGCGCTCGCGGCCGTGAGTCAGTCGCCGAACCACCCGGCGGCATCCAGCCGGAACCCCGCAGGGCCGACCACGCTCTCCAGCGCGTCCTCCAGCTCGGTCAGCCGCCCGGTACCCAGGCGCTCGGCCCACTGGCCGCGCAGTTCCTGGAAGACGGCAGCCGAGAGCGTCAGCGCGTCCAGCCCGCGCGGAGTGAGCCGGACGAGCTTGCGCCGCGCGTCTCGTGAGTCCGCGACCCGCTGCGCATAGCCCACGGCCGCGAGCCGGTCGACGGTCTTGCCCGCCGCCTGCTTGGAGACCCCCAGTCGCCGTCCCAGCTCGCTCGCGGTCACTCCGTCCGGCCCGATGGCCTGCATCGCGAAACCGTGCGCAGGGCGCAGGTCTGGGTAGCCGTGGTCGGCGAGCTCCTCGTGCAACTGGTCGATGAGAGAGCGGAATCCGGCGAACAGCAGCAACGGCAACTCGAACCCCCACCGCTGAGAGGGGTCCCCCTCGACAGGGTCGACAACCTGGTTTACTTTCTTTTCGACAACCACGTTGACTACCCTAAGGGGGGCCTTCCGCATGCCTGAAGCGACGTCCGCCACGCGCACCGAGCCCAGCGAGTTCAGCGATCTCACCCCGCGAAGCGCCCCGGCCGCCTCCCGCCCACTCATGGAGGCCACGAGTCGACGGCTCGGCTTTCTGCCCTCCGCGGTGGCGCGCCTGGCCACCTCCCCGCGGACTCTTGAAACGTTCACGAGGATGAGCGCCGCGTTCGAGGCCACCACCCTCGATCCGCTGGCCCGCGAGACCGTCATCATGACCGTCGCGACCCGCAACGACTGCCGGGTGTGCGTTCTGATGCACACCCGCAAGCTGTCCGCGCTGGGAGCGGACGAAGAGCTGGTGGGGGCACTGCGTGACGGGCGGCGTCTCTCCGACGAACGACTGGAGGCCGTCCGGGCCTTCACGCTCGAGGTGCTCGACCGTGCGGGGGATGTCGACCGCGAGGTACTCGACACCTTCCTCGGTCACGGTCACACCCTCGAGCAGGCCCTCGAAGTCGTTCTCGGAATCGGCGTCTACACGCTTTCCACGCTGGCCAACCGGCTCACCGGCGCCCCCGTCGACCCGCAGCTGGAGTCTCGTGCGTGATCCGCGGCCCGGCCCCGTCCGAACCGTCGGGCGGGGGTCGGGCAGGTCTTCCGGCGCCTCTGTGCGCCGCACAAGGTGGACCCGTTTGCGGCTCACCCCGCGAGCCCCTCTGGCGGCCCACTCTCCTGCGCACCGAACGGACCCGCGCGCGGCTCGCCGTGCGGACGTTCTGCGGCCGACTCTGCGGCCCCGTGCGGACCCTGCGGCCGACTCTGTGGCTCACCGTGCGGGCCCCTGTGGCCCACGCTGCGGCCCTCTCAGGGCTCGACCCGTGGTCCACCGGACGGGCGCCCGTGCGGTCAGCCCGCGAGAGTCCGTACGGGCAGCAGACAGTGTGCGGCGGAGGACATCATTTCCTCGCTCACGTACTCCCTCAGCGCCTGCTCGCCCACGGCGGCGCCCGAGGGGGCCTGCGGCCACGGCGTGGTCGCCAGCATGAAGTAGACCTGCCCCCGTTCCCGTGCGGCGGCGACCCACTCCGGTGGGGCGGGATACTGAGCCGTCAGCTTCGGCATGGTCAGCGCCGCCTGGCCGCCTTCGACGATCAGCGTCACCGGGAACCGCCGTCCCGCCGCGGCCGCGTCCACCGCCTCGGTCCCCACCGGAAGTCCCGCCTCTTGTGCGAGCTTGTGCATCGCGGCGACCGTCGCCGCCCGGCCCCCGGCGCCGTCACCGAGCGAGTAGACGAGCAGAAAAGCCATGTCCCGACCGTCCCCGTACTCGCCGGCCCAGCCGAGGACGGTGAGGGTTCCGAAGTCGCGCTGCTGGGTGCCGCTCTGGGCGGCCTGGGGGGAAGTCATGGATCGGCACCCTAGCGGCGCAAGAGGCTGTTCATCGTCCCGGAATCACCCTGAATGACCACCGTGGAGACGCGAACACGCCCCCGAGGGCACGCTCGGTCACGCGTGCGTCGCCACCGTGTTGACACCCGTCGTCCCGGCCCGCGAGGGCGCCACTCGGGGTCGGTGCGCGGCTGGAGCACCACACGGGGGCTCGACTACCGTGTGCGCTTACACGGTCACAACGCGTCTTCGAGTGCTGTGTTCCGTGCTCCGTGCGACTCCTACTCGGTGGTGACACATGCTCAACTCTGCACACGCCCGCCACAAGGCACCCGCTCGCCGTACCCGTGTCCTGATGCGGGCCGGACTGCTCACGACGGCCCTCGGTGTGGCTCTCGGCACGGGGGGACCCATCGCGATGGCCGCGGAGGGGAGCAAGGCGCCACAGAGCGGCGGCGGCGACACTGCGGCCAATGCCGTCAGCAAGGGCCTGGCGGCTCCCGTCAAGGAGACGACACGGGGCACCGGCGTCGCGCTGGGGAGAACGCTCGAGACGGTCAACGACCTCCAGCTCAACCCGCTGGCCAACACCGGGACGGACCCGCTGGACAACTCCGTGGGGACTCAGGTCGCCGACTTCAAGCCGGTGAGCACCGCGGCTCTCACCGGACCCCTCGCGCGCGGGGCCTCGCTCGGTGAGCTGCCGCTCGTCGGGCCGGTGACCAGCACCCTGACAGAGGCGCTGCCCGGCTGACCCCCGGCCGTGCCGACACGGAAGAAGCCACCGGCCGGCTGCCGGTGGCTTCTTCCGTGTGGTGCGCGACGGGCGCGTGGCCCGCCGGCTCAGTTGTTGTTCTCGCCGTTCGCGGACAGGGCCGAGATGTCGTCCAGGATGTGCGACAGGGAGTCGTCGCCCTTGGCCTGCGAGGAGTTGTCCGAGCACTGCTGGTTCTGCGGGTTGTGCAGAACGTTGATGTCCTGGACGGCCACGTTGACCAGGCCGACGACGGAGCCGACGTTGACGTCAGCCGGCAGGCCGACGCAGGGCTTGTTCAGGGTGCCCTGAACCGCCTGGAACTGCGGGCTGCCGTTGCCGTAGGTGGCGGCGTTGCCCATGCTCTGGTCGGCACCGTTCCCGTTCACCGTGGTGGTGCCGGTGTCGTTACCGGTCGCGAACGCCTGCGGGGCGGCCAGCGCGGACATACCGACGAGCGAGACGGCCACCGTGGCGGTGGACAGAGCCTTCTTCATCATTGGTTTTACCGTTCCTCTTCGAAGAGTGCGGAAGTCTGGGACGCCGGGTTCAACTGTCGACCGCCCTCTGAGTTGTTCTTTTTCACCTGAATGGTGAGTATTCCGTGACCGGGGAAAACCGGGTCGGCCGATCCGGCTCACTTCGTCAGCGGCAGTCCGCCGAGCAGATTCCGGTCGCTGGTCAGCTCGCCGTCCCGCAGGGTGTTGCCCACGGCGTCCTTGAGGGCGTCCACCTGCGGCCCCGCGACACCCACCGGGGGCTGCGCGAGCAGTTCGCCGCTGGCGAGAGCCTGGTCGAGGGAACCGTTGAGGCTGAAGTTCGGCCCTGCGGCGGGCTGCGCTGCGAAGGCGGGCGCACCGGCGGCCAGAGCCATCACGGAACCGGCGAGGGCGGCGGCTGTCTTCATGTACTTCATGGGGTGCTTCTTCTCCCGGAAGTTGTCGGAGGTTCCAGGGCGCCCTGCTAACGACCCACTCGGCGGCCGGAAACGAGGGACGCGCGCATGCGCGAAGAGAGGCGAAAAAGGCGCGCAGAGGTGAACCCCGAAGTGCGATCACCTGGGCATACGAACTCACGAACTGATGAGCCCACGAACGCGAGGTGCACAAGAACGCGAGGTGCACAGGAACGCGAGACCGCGCCAACGTGCGAACGTGAGAAGGCGAGAAAGCGAGACCGAGGCGAGGGAGCGCGAAAGCGCGTGAACGCGGCGCGCACCCGGCTTTCGCGGGCGGTGGCTACAGCCCGGCATGAGGTCCTTGGAATCACAGAATCGCGGAACAGCCCAGGGGCCGTTCCGCGATTCAGGGGTGCCGGCGTCTTCCCGCGAGGGGACGTCTCTGTGCGAGGGATGTCTCCCGACGCGAAGCGCCTTCTCGTCAGGCACGCCTTTGCGTCAGGGGCGCCTTCGAGCGTGGGATCAGACCCGGTTCCGCGCCGCGCGGCGGTAGAGCACCGTGCCGCCCAGCAGGGCGCCGAGGCCGAGGGCCGCGGCGCCCCAGGGGCCTTCCGCGCCGGTCTCGGCCAGCATCTCGGGCGCCTTCTCCTCCTGCTGAGGCGCCGCCTGGGGAGCGGCCTTCTCGACCGGAGCGTCGGCCTGCACCGCGGGCTTCTCGGCCTCCGGTGCGCGCGGCTCCTCCGCCGGTTCGGCGGGCTTCTCAGGAGTGCGCTCAGGCGTGCTCTCCTCCTGCTTGGGCGGCTCCTCCTCCGTCCGCTGCGGGGGGTTCTTCGGCTCTTCCTCGGGCTCGTGGTGCTGCGGAGGGGCGTGGTGGTGGCCGGAAGGCTCGTTGACGCACGAGTTGCCGAACGCCGGGTTCAGCGCACCGACGACGTTGACGGTGTTGCCGCAGACGTTGGCCGGCACGTGCACCGGAGCCTGTACGGCGTTGCCCGACAGCACGCCGGGGGAGCCGGCGGCGCCACCACCGGCTCCCGCGTCGGCTTGTGCGTACCCGGCCGCACTGGCGAGCACTCCTGTGGTGGCGGCCGCGGTCAGGAGACTCTTGCTCAAGACCTTTCGCATGGTCTCTTCCTGCTCTCAGTCTGTTGCTGAAGGTGCGGACGGGGCGGACACGCTGAACTTCACGTCCCCCCGGTCCGCGCCGTGGGAAACCGGACGGCTCCGGTGCGCGGGCTCGACGCCCAACGCACCGGAGCCGGTCCGAACTGGTTCCCGCACACGAGGGCGGGGGACGTCAGTCGCTGACGCAGGTGTTGCCGAACGCCGGGTTGAGCAGGCCGATGACGTCGATCGTGTTGCCACAGACCTGGACCGGCACGTGCACCGGAACCTGGATCACGTTGCCCGAGATGACACCGGGGGAGTTCGCGGCGCCGCCCTGGGCGCCCGAGTCGGCGAGAGCCGGAGCGGCGGCGGTGCCCAGGGCCATCAGGGTGCCGGCGGCAACAGTCGCGACCTTCGTGTACTTCACGTGGGAGTCCTTTCTCAAGCGGGTTTCCCTGGACCACGGATTTCGTATGTCCACGAGTGCTGGCTGATCGCCCGCAACTCCGCTGTCGTCCTTCGTAACGAGGCCGCGATCCGTACGACACGAGTTATGCCGAATTCCCCGGTCTCTCCCTCGGATGGCCTAATGTCCGAGTCGGTTCCGTCACTCGCAGGTGGTGGTGAAACGATTGTGCGTACCGCCGTCGGAACCACCCGCACATGGGCGTAGGGCCCGGGGCGTGTGTGCCCCGGGCCCTGTTGCCCGCGTTCCGCTCAGGTCGCGGTGGGAACCCGCCTCAGATCGCGGCGGGAGTCCGCCTCAGCGGTTGTCCTCGCCGTTCCCGGAGATGATGGGAAGGTCGTTGAGAACGTGCGAGAGCGGCTCGTCACCCTTGGCCTGGGTGGAGTTCTCGACACACTGCTGGTTCTGCGGGTTGGACAGCACGTTGACGTCCTGGACGGCAACGTTGACCAGGCCGACCAGCGAGCCGGCGTTGCCCTTCAGCGGCAGACCGATGCAGGGCTTGTTCAACGAACCCTGGATCAGGGCGAACTGAGGGCTCCAGTTCCCGTAGGTCGCGGAGTTGCCGTACATCTGGTCCGCGCCGTTGCCGTTGACCGTCGTGGTGCCTTGGTCGTTGCCGATGGCCGAGGCCTGCGGGGCCGCCACGCCGACGATGGCGGTCGCGGCGGCGGCCGTGGCCAGCGCGTTCTTGATCATTGATAGTCCTCCTGAAGTGGAGCTCGACGCGGAGCGCACTGGACAACTGAGCCGCACGGTGTTGGTTGCGCACGTTCACCCGGACGACGAGTGACGCGCGCCAAACGTCGGTTCATCGTTCCGGGTGACAACTCCACCCGCGCGGGTGGTTCATCGGCCGATCGGCGGAAGCGCCACCGAAGCCGTGCCCGCTCCCGCACCCACGCGTTCACCAGGCCACGGCGCCGGCCCGGTGCCGCCAACAACCGTGCGGAGGAGCACACATGAAGACCACGAAGAAGGCCGCCTGGACCCTCGCCGCCGCGGGAGCGGCCGTCGGAGCCGCCTCGGCGCCCGCCTTCGCCGACGCGGGAGCCGCCGGGAGCGCGACCGGCTCACCCGGCGTGGTCACCGGCAATGACGCCTCGGTGCCGCTCACCATCCCGGTGAACGTCGTGGGCAACACTCTCGACGTCGTCGGTGTACTGAACCCGGCGTTCGGGAACCGCGGCATCAACGCCTGACCACCGGGGCCGCCGCCGCTCGCGGCGGTGCCCCCTCGCCCGGTCTCGCCCAGGGGAGGGTCGCCCGGCGGAGCGGCGCGACACGGCGGGGCCCGCCCTCCCTCCCGACGTCCGTCCGCGGCCGTCCGGTCATCCGGCCGCCCGTTCGGGCCATCCCTTACTGCCGTACGGCACGGCGGGCGGTATCCCTGGAGATGGGACGTGCGCAGGCGGAGCGCCGCGGAGCGCGGTCCCGGAAGGGAGCGCGGCCGTGACCGGGACCGTAGTGGTGGGCGTCGACGGCTCTGCCTCGAGCCTGGAAGCCGTGGACGTCGCGGCGCGGGAAGCCGAACTCCGTGGCGGTTCGCTGCACGTCGTCCACGCGTTCGTCTGGCCGACGATGAAGGTCCCCCTCGGCCCCTCCGTGATGGGCCCACCGGAGGGCGGCTTGCGCAACCTCGCCCACAAGACCGCCGAACAGGCAGCCGCCCGGGCGAAGAGCTCCCGACCCGCCCTGGAGGTCACGCACGCGGTCGTCAGCGGCGACCCGCTCTCCGTCCTGACGACCGAGTCCCGCGGCGCCGCACTCGTCGTCGTCGGGACCCGGGGCCTCGGCGGTTTCACCGGACTGCTCGTCGGCTCCGTCGCCGTCTACCTGGCCGCGCACGCGGAGTGCCCCGTTCTCGTCACGCGAGGAAGGAAGCGCCCCACTGGCCCGGTGCTGCTCGGAGTGGACGGCTCCGACGTGGGCGACCCCGCCGTCGGGTGGGCCTTCGAAGAGGCCTCGCTGCGCGGCGCGGAACTCGTCGCGATGCACAACTGGAACAACTGGAGCGGCCCCGTCGCTGCGGGCTCTGGCATCCAGGTGCCCACCTACTACGACGTCGACCTCTTCCGCGCGGAGGAGGAACGTGTTCTGTCCGCGGCCCTCACCGACTGGCAGGAGCGGTACCCCGACGTGACGGTGACGCCGCGCCTCGTCCAGGAGTACACGCGGCAAGCGTTGCTCTCGGCGAGCGAGGACGCCCAGCTCCTCGTCGTAGGAGCCCGCGGCCGCGGCGGCTTCACCGGACTGCTTCTCGGCTCCGTCAGCCAGGCCGTCCTCCACCACGCCGAGTGCCCGGTGGCGGTCGTACGGGCGCATCGCGAGCACGGGCACGCCCATGGGCATGGGCGTGGCCACGGGCGTGGGCATGGGCATGAGCACGGGCACGAGCGCGGGCACGAGGAGCGCGGTGAGGACCGGCCTGGCCGGTGGCACCGTCACGACGGCGGGAGGCATGGCGGCGCTGGTCATGGCGGTGGTGGTCGCGGCGGTAGCGCTGGGGGCCCGGCGGACTGTTGAACTGAACACCGCAGACGGGAACCGCCGTTGCCGGCGTCGTCTCCCGGCTACGGGCTGACGGGTCGGGGGAGAGAGGCCGACGGCGCGTCGACGTCGGCGACATCGTCGACGGGCCGTCGATGTCGACCCGCGCAGCGACGCGGGCACGTTGGCTCCCTGACGTTTCGTAGGCGACCATTCCTCCATGGACACCGCGAAGCTGGAACTGGCCGCGAAGCGCTACCGCGAGGCGGAGGAGGCCTTCAACGCGGCGGGCCTCGACCTCCAGGCGGAGGCCGTTGCTCTGCTCCGAGACCCTGACGACCCCACCGGCGTCCACTCCGCCATCGCCGACGTCACCGGCTGGACCCCCGGATACGTCCAGCAGCTCCAGGCGGTGGCCGACGCCGAGGAGGAGGAACCCGCGCCCTGACCGTCGTGACGGCGAGAGGGTCAGCGACGTTCACTCGGTCCCCGGGCCCCGATCCTGCCCGCGCACCCTCGTCCGGCCCCGGCCCCGGCCCCGGCCCCGGCCCCGGCCCCGGAAAGCGCGGAGGACGTCAGCGAGGGCTTGGAGGATCGCGGGCCGGTCGGCGGGTTGGGTGCCTGCCAAGGAAAGAACGGTCATGACGATGAAGGCCACCAGGGCGGTGACCAGAGTGACGGTGATGGGCCAGACAGCAAGGGCGGGGTACATCAGTCAGCGCTCCCATGCCTCGGCGGCTGAGGACGACCCCCGCCCGACCGTCCCGGCCGGCTGAAACCGAGCTTCCACGCGCGTGATCAGGGGTCTTTCCACGACTATGACGCATACCCCGGCCCCGCCCCTGCACCTGGAACCCGGCTGTTTCCGTGCCGCCGACCGCTTCCCGACCCCCGCCTCACCGAAACCACGCTGAGCGGCCGCTGACGCCTGTTCCGTCAGTCGAACCCTCGTCGGCCTCCTGTGCAGGGACACGTGCCCCAACTCGCGCCGCTCGTCGAAGAGTCATCGTCATCTTTTGCACGACCGTCCGACTGTGGTCGCATACTCGGAGCACCCGGGCGATCGCACTCGCCCCCTCACCTGGTGCCTGAGTGCCCAACCCGCCGCTGTGCCTGCGCACCTCCGCTGTGTACTCCGAGAAGGTGAGCCGGAACCTCCGTACGGCGCGCGTCTGCGTGCGCAGCACGCACCGGTGCCGACTGGCCTTCCCCGATGTCACCAAAACGACCAAGAGGGAGGCAGGCCGGAGCGCAGAAGCTCGGGCAGTGCGGGGGAGGGCGAGTACGGCTCGGTGGGCCGGGTGGGGGCAGGTGTCGGGTGAACCCGAGCGCACTCGGGGCCTGTGGCCCAGCGCAAGCGCGAGGTCGAGGGGTGGTTCTACGACGGCATGGTCAAGGCGCTCGACGAGAAGGAGGATGGGGAGGAGGCGATCCGGTTCATCCCGCCCTCGCGCGGGGGTGGTCAACTCCCGAGGTGAGGGCCTGGGGGATGACTCGATACGCTTCTCCGACCTGTACCACTTTCTGGACCAAGTACGCCCCGTGTCAGGCTGTTTGCCAGGCCTTCGAGAAGGCCAACATGGGCGGTCGCCCTGACCGTCTTCGCATTGCTGACGGCGACGTACGCCGCCGATGAATGCGATTTGCGGCGTCGCTGGCACGAGTTCCGTTTCGCCTGAGAGACGCAGGAGTACGCCTTCCTCCAGGAGGTCCCCAACACCGATTTCCCCCGACCCGGTTCAATCTCGCCCCCGACGTCGTCGACTGGATCAGCGGATCGACGAACGAGCTTCGAAAAAGGCGGCACGTCCTCCATGAACACGTCGCCACCGCGTTGGGCAAGCCGAGGGTCGACGACCGCAGCCCGGGCCAGCAGGCCCAGGCGGCGGTCCGGGGCGCGGAAAGAGGGCTGAAAGCCGGCGTCTCAGTCGTTTTGGAGCCGTGACGTGCCGGTCCGTTCCGGTCCATGGCCGGATGCCAAGCATCAGCTGCCAGACGACGGGCTAACGGGCTTCACAAGAGGATGGCAGCCACCTGCGGCTGCCCTGACCACCGGTGCGAGGTGGACCTCTCCGACGATCAGAGGCGATCAGACCGACGCTGCGTCGGTCAGCGAAGGTACGACGCATGGACGCGCATCATGAGGGAGGGCGCCGACCGTCCCCGCCGTGGTCTTCTGCACGATGGCGCGCTCGCCGAGGTCAGCGGGCCGCAGCGGGCCCGACGAGTTGACCATGGATCCCTGGCGTGGGCGGCCCGTCCTTGAGCGCCACCCAACCCGGATGTGCAGCCTTGAGGGCTAGGACTTCGCCCAGCGACTCAGCGAGAGGGCTCCAGTGGCTCAACCCCGGGTGCCAGCGCCGATTGTCCTCAGACGGGCAGGAGACCGGACCGCTGTCGGCGTTGGTCAGCTGCATCTGCCTGCCCTCACGACAAACGCCCCGCAACCAGCATCCAACCTGGCCACAGGGCGTTTCGGTACTTCGTTCAAAGTACCCCCGGCAGGATTCGAACCTGCGCACACGGCTCCGGAGGCCGGGCTGGTCTGTGGGGTTGCGCCTGGTCAGAGTGCTGTAGGCGTGTGCTGGCGTCGGTCCCACGCCGTGAATACGCCGCGTTGAGGTGCCCGGCGGGCTGTGGAGGGGAAGGGATCGCCTGTACGGTCGGTCGTGATCACCAGGCGGGGAGGGGCACCAAATGGCGGCAGAGTTCACCGCGGAGTCGGCCGGCGCCGTACTGACGGAAGCGTGCCACTCGGCGGGACTCGACGCCACCGGCGCTGAGCTTCTGCGCCTCGGCTCCAACGCCGTCTACCGGCTGGCGTCGGCTCCGGTCGTCGTCCGCATCGCTCGCGACTCGGATGCCCTGGAGAGCATGCAGCGGGCCGTGGGTGTCGCTCGCTGGCTGGAGACGGAGGACTTCCCCGCGACGCGTGTGGTGGCCGGGGTGGAACAGCCGGCTCTGATCGGTGGCCGTGTCGTCACGTACTGGGAGAACGCCCAGGACGGTGAGGAGTACGCCCGCCTCGACGAGCTGGCCGACCTGCTCCGCCGGTTGCACTGGCTGGAGGAACCGGAGTCGCTGCGCCTTCCGTACTTCGATCCGGTTGCCAAAGTTCGGGACGGACTGCGAGCGCTCGACGTGGTCACGGACGATGATCGCGTATTCCTGGAAGCGCGCGCGGAACGGCTGAGCAAGGAGTACGACCGCCTGGACTTCGTCCTCCCCTTCGGCATGATCCACGGGGACGCCAACGTCGGTAACGCCCTCCGCGACCGCGACGGCCAAGCCATCCTGATCGACCTCGACGGCTTCGCCCTGGCCCCGCGCGAGTGGGACCTCGTCCTGACCTCGCTCTACTACGAGCGCTTCGGCTGGCACACACGCGCGGAGTACGAGTCCTTCGTCCACCACTACGGCTTCGACCTCATGAACTGGCCCGGGTACCCGGTCCTCGCTGACGTCCGAGAGCTGATGATGACGCTCTGGCTCGGCCAGCAGGTGACTACGAACGAGCGGGCCGCGGAGGAGTTCCCGCGCCGCGTCCAGGACATCCGCACGGGCGGCAGCCGTCGCGACTGGCAGCCGTTCTGAACGAGCCGTTGCCCTCAGAGAACGTGCTCGTTGATCGTGTGGCGACACCGGCAGGGACGAGCATGTGTGAGTCATGAGGGCCGGGAAGTGTGAGAAGAGGCGACATGTCTGAGGTTCACGTTCGTATCGGAGTGCATCGATACGCATACCACACTGACCCGGAGTGCCCGGCGCTCAACGGCAAGCCGGGGACATATGGCGGGCGCGAGACAATGTCTGAGGACGACGCAAAGGAACAGGGCCTCAAATCCTGCAAGCAGTGCAAGCAGTAGAGGCCGTCTCGCTCAGGTCTTGGCACTTGTACGGAAGCTCGACGGTGCGGGGTGATCTTCGTGTCGGCTGATAGCAAGAAAGAGGAGCGATGAATAGATTAGGCATCTCTGGTGTGCTGGTTAGTGCCGCCCTTGCCTTGTCGGCCTGTGGGGGACATGAAGATGCCCAGAGAAACTCAGAGGTGGTGTCAGCCAAACCAACCGCAGGAGGGTCCATACAGGGTGCCGTGGAGAGGGAATGGGATGCTTTATCCCCGCAGGTCCGTGAAAGGATGTGCTCAATTTCCCGCGGCGTTAGTGCCGAGAGCGCAGCGGAAACGCTGGAATTCTACGGCAAGCAAGATCGGCCGAACACATTGGACAAGAGTGCAGAAGCACACAAACGCCGTGTAGCGCTCATGAGGTATGCGCAAGAACATTGCAAAGGAAAATAATGTGCCAGGGAACGGTGTAGCGCTCTGCGCGGATTCGCCGGAATGCCGAGCCCCGCCGGGGGCATCGGTGAAACCAGCTGAGCATGTCAGTGTGGCAGCTTGACGTCTCGGGCTGCCTGCCACAGACGGTGTTCAGCCGCCTGTTCGTGGAAGTCGCGCACTACGCTCGCTTCCCCCAGCTCCTTCAGGTTCTCGCGGAACTCCGCAAGGTAGCTCGCGCACCGCTTCGACTTGAGCTGAGCTCCAAGGTCGAGAGCGTCCAGCGCCACCCGGCAGCCTTCCTCCGGCTCCCCGGCACGCACATACGCGTCGGCGAGAACCATGGTGGCGAAGAAATCGCTCCGGACGTGGCTGCCGCTCATCGCGTTCTCGGCCTGGGAGACGGCCTTCCGCGCGTTGTCCACGTCTCGGAAGCAGTGGGCAGCCTCGGCGGCAAGTTCCGCATGGTCGAAGTACGTGATCCACTCGGGCTCGTCGTCCGAATTACTGCTGTCCACCAATCTCGTCGCCTCGGCGAGCGCAACCTCGCAGCCGCGTGTGTCACCCGTACGGGCAAGCGCGCGGGCCTCCATCGCGTGGAACTGGGCCATCAGCGTTGGCGTCGCGACCCCTGAGATCCCCATACGTGCTGCGCGCGCAAGCGTCGCAGCCTCGGTGAAGTTGCCGGTGAAAGTGGCCTGGTGGCTCATCGCGGAGAGGATGCTCCCGGCAAGACGGCGGTCGTCTCCGTCTTGGGCCAGTCTGAGCGCCTGGAGAAAGTACCGCTGAGCGAGTCCGTGGTGGCAAGCGTCGTATGACATCCACCCGACCAGGAGCGTTGACTCCGCCACCGTGGAGAACAAAGCCCGGCCGACCGCGTCCGTGTACTGCCCTGTAAGCATGGGAGCCACTTCGCGGTTGAGGTACTGGACCACGGACTGCCGGGCGTGGTCGCCTCCGAACCGGTCGTCGAGCTCGGCGAATAAGTCGCTGGTGGACTTCACCGCATCGACGTCGGCAAGGCCGACCCGGACGCTGGTGCCCTGCGCTGTGGGGAACGTCGCCTCGGGGGCGACCAGCCATCGGAGCGATGCCTCGTTCCACGCGGGCTGGGAGGTCTCTGAGAGGAGAAGTGGCTCGTACCCGTGAAGGTCGGCCCGCCACAGCTGGTCGACGGCCCGAAAGGCCTCCTCAGGCGTGGGCGGATAGCGAGCCTTCAACAACGCGGCGTCCTGTCCCGCAAGGTGGCTCAGGCCCAGCTCGGCCGGCGTCAGCCCGAGCCCCTCGCACACCAACGGGCCGTAGAACTCGTCGGGCGTGCTGTGCCCGTTCTCCCAACTCGCGATCCGGCGCTTCACGCTGGCGTCAGCAGGGAGCGTCTCGCCCCTTCGAGCGGCGGCCTGGCGCATCTCGATGATCAGGCGCCCCTGGCCCCACCCGCGTTCCTTGCGGGCGATTCGCAGCCGGGTTCCGAAAGCCTGGTTCGAGTCCGTAGTGACCGCCCTCCCCCTGCTGGCCTGGTCGTCCTTATTGAAGGTAGGCAACGCAACCCGCTCGTGTCTCGCGTTCTGACACGCCTTATCCCTCCCGCGCGACGGTGACGGGGGGGTGACACGGTCTCGCCGGGTACGTCATCCCCCGTCACCTCTCGTCATCTCCTCAGGTCAGCGGCTTACGTCGGAGGGTGGCGTTACGGCAGCCAACCGGCCGCCGGTCAGGCCAACTGAGGTGAGACAGCGTGCAGATGATGACCAAGCGCGGCATCCAATGGCTTTCCGCCTCTGCGGATGATCCGCAGGAGTGCCGGGAGCGTTGGGCGGCTGATCCGCGGGCTCCCTACGCGCTGGCGGCCGGCCGCTACTTCGACGTCGTGGTGATCGGCCAGCGAATCGGCATGGAGACCTTCGAACAGCTGGCGCGCCACGGCATGCCCATGGGCCCGGTCATGCTGGATCGTTCCGCGAAGCTGACCGGCTTCTTCCTGCCGTCCGGTCAGCGGGAGCGCTTCGCGCGGATGCTGATCAACGAGGACTCCGGACCACTCGCGTACCGCTAACTAGACACCGGTTCTGTGGTCGTCGTTCCGGGGCCGATGCCGCTCACGGGGGACCGGTACGCGTGGCTGCGGGCTCCCGTGCGGCGCCCGGAGGCCACGCCGGCCCGGGTCGCTGCCCTGGCAGCGATGTTCGTTGCGACGTCGGCCCTGGTGGAACGGGCGGAGCGGTACGAGCAGGAGCGCCTGGAAGTCGAGAGGCGGCCCGTCGAGCCCGTGGAGGTGGACAAGTGAACGCTGAACACGGTGGCTTCCCGGACAGCGCAAACTGGTCGCCGATCGACAGCAGCGAGTGGTACGCGGCGCGGAGGCAGTGGCCTCGCTGCGGGACGTGCTGATCGCGGCTGGCATGGGACGGGACTTCCCCTACCTCCGGGCCGACTTGAACGCCTTCGGGCACGGGGTGATCGACCTGGGGCGTATCGGACCGCAGGCGGCGGAACGCGTGGCTGAGCTGCTGGGCCTGGCGCTGGAGTGCCCGCACATGACCCGCAGCGTCGACGGCGGCCAGTGAGACAACGAGCGGATCGGTAGAACGAGCGGCAGAGGGTGAGAGACGTGACGGACAGGCGGGGCGTGTGCGCACCGAGCGCGGAGGACCTGCGGCCGGGCGTGCCGTATGTACGAGGGTGGCAGGACGGGAAGCGGGGCGCCGATGTGCTGGCGGACACGCTGCGGGTTCTGGGCCTGGATGACGACTTCCCCGGGCTGCGCGCGGATGTGAACGTCTTCGGTGAAGGGGTCGTCAGTCTCGGCGAAGTGCACCCAGCGGCTGTCGAGCTGCTGACCCGAGCCCTGACGGCCGGCCTCTCTGTGGAGAGATGGCCCGTCACGCATCTCCCTCTGACGGAGGTGAAGCCCCGCCCGCCGCTTCGGCGGCGTAGCTCGGCCACCCCTGAACGGCCCGGCATGCTGGCTTGCCCACCCCACCCGGCGGCCTGTGTGCGGGGCTTCTATGTGGATGCGGTGGCGGTGACTCCGGGGCTGGCGCCCAGCCGCTGCCTTTGCGGCACTGCGGGCGGCCCGACTGTCCCCGCCGGGACCGGCGCCCCAGCGCCGCAGCCCGGACGGGGCAGGCAGGGCCGCCAAGCTGCGTCTCGGCTGAAACTGCCCAGCCTTCAGCTGTTCGTCCGCCTACGGCCGGGGAAGTGTCGGGCCATGGATTCAAACGGTGACGCTCAAGCTGCAGCTCGGGAGTTGGCACGTCGAGCGCAGGAGATGAGGTTCACTGCTGCCCGAAGGGCATGGCGGAAGCTTCTTTGGAAGCTCACTGACGGGGAGTTCGGCCGCACTGGGCCATGGAAGGACCGGAGATGCGGTGCTTACGAGCGCGAAGGTTGGCGCGTACGAGCGGCTGGGCTGGACGACGACAATGCTTTCGCGGTCACCTACTGGGTGTGCAGGCGATGCCGCCGGGGATGGGTGGTGTGGCCGTATACCGCACCTCAGTACCTGCGATGTGGCCTGGCCTGTGCTGGCCTCGCAGCTCTGCGCGCTGACAATCCGGGGGTGGCTTGGCACACCCTGGGCGGACACGATCGGGACGCCCTCCCATTTTGGGAGTCGGTTGGTGCCGGCGTCCCAGGTGGCTACGAACCGCGCAAGCCGTGTGAGCACGACCCCCAGCGCCTTGGGCACAGCAGCGCTTGAGGCGCACGCTCCTCACTGGGGGCATGGAGCTTGCTCCGGTTGGTGTCCGTGGGCCCGCAGGGGAACCGGCGGCCAAGGTTGGGATGTACTGCTCTCAGCGGCTGACGCGTTGGCCGTCCGGGAGTGCTTCCTCTGCACAGTACCTTCTGATTACAAGCTGTGGACAGCTCAAACATCTACGGTCGGAGCGGTCGCACGAGCGGCGACTACAGGGGCCAGCGACTGCCAACGCTGGGTGGAGTTGCTGTACTTCGCTGCTGTACTGCACTGACCCCCAGACGGCGGCCAAGCCTTGAGATCGACCTTCGACTGGGCGCCACCGGCCGCTGATGGCTACTCAGGGGCGCAGAGGTACGGGGTTGTTGGCGTCAGAATGGGCGTCAACAGTGTGCCTCCTCTACCCTGCTCGACTCTCAGATCATCTTGGTGTGCGTCTGGGCAGGGGCTCTCGTGTTCAGAGGACACGCTGGGCTCAGAGACCAAGCTGAGACCTACGGCATACAACCGTTAGCCCCTCATGTACGTCTAAAATCTATCAATACCACTTAAGAACGTCCTACCGTATAGCGTTGGAGTACCGAATGAACCGCGATCGGTTTGAGCTAGCTCTCAAGCAACTTTCGTCTCATGACGGATTCCTGTTCGAGCAATTGGCCTCCGCATTTGCTGTCATTGAGTTTGGCGAACTGCGAACAGTGGCATCAGTGGGCGGCGATGGTGGTAGGGATGCGATTCTTTACTCATCCGTTGACGACAGTGCGGTTATCTTTCAATACTCGGTAACCACGGACTATGCGGGAAAGATCCTACGTACAGCCAAGAGGCTAGCAACGACGACACCCGATGCCAGAGAACTCATCTACGTCACCAATCAAGAGATTGGCACAAAGGTGGACGAAGCAAAGAGGAGGTTGAGGAGGGAATATAAGCTTTCTCTCGATGTCTGGGATAGAGGATGGTTTCTGGATCGGGTAAACCTGCACTCACAGACAGAAGAGGCAGCCGAGTCACTGGCAAGAATCAAAGTCGACCCCCTTGCTGCTGCCGCCCTCTCCCGTACGCGTTCACTTCCGTCTCTTTCATCCGATGAGGAGCGAGAAGCTGCCTTTTTCCTAGAGCTTAATTATGGTGATGAAGATCGGCATAAGGGGCTCACTAAAGTCGGCTTCGACTCGCTTGTCAGAGCGGCTCTGCGCCAGACGGATTCCGGTAATCGCATGTCGCGTTCCGATGTGCATGAACGCGTTTCGCGGATGCTCCCTGCAGGTCGCGATTATAACGTCGCTATTGACAGCTCCTTGAAGCGTCTTTCCAAGGGGGCGATTCGCCACTGGGCCCGAGCAGACGAATTCTGCCTATCTCACGAATCGGTTTTGAGGCTACGGGAAAAGATGGGCTCGTATGTATTGATTCAACAAGAGTTCAAGGATGCGGTGCAAAGTAGAGTGCTCGATATGGCTGCCATGGAGGGAGAATCTCTGTCGTCCTCCGAGTCCGCAAGTGCTGTCGATCTTGTTGAGATGACGCTCGATCGGATTCTTCTCGAACGAGGTAAGTCATTTGCAGAAGCTCTCATCACATCGAGAGTGTCTGATTATCAGTCGGAAAGCATTGAGCCGATGCTTGAACGTGCGATTCGCGCAATGGCGAAGAAGCCCTCAGGGAAGTCTCGAAGAATCGTTTCTTATGTGATTTCCTCGATTATTAGCGACTCAACGGGGGCGGTGCGTGAGTATATGCGTGGTCGCCTAGAATCTTATACCCTCTTCTCGCTCTTGCAGGCCACGCCTGATGTGCAGAAAACAGTGGTCAAACTATTCAGCGGTGGCACTATTTGGCTCGATGCCAACCTGATTCTTCCAGTAGTGGCAGAGGATCTGGCGGAGGAGAAAGACAGATCCTATACGCGCATGTTGGAAGCTGCGCGAACCTGCGGCATCTCGCTGCGTGTCACGAGAGGCGTTGTGGAAGAGCTCTCCTCTCACATGAGAAGGTCCCTCGCATACGCACGCGTCGTGGGGCAGGGGAAGGCATGGGACGGGGACGTTCCTTTCCTTGCTTCAGCACATGCGGCTAGCGGGGAACCCGCCGGCGCATTGGGAAGTTGGTTGGAACGCTTTCGAGGTACGGAGCAACCGATTGAGGATGTATTGGAATACCTTGAAGAGGTTCATGGGGTTCGTGTAAAGGATCTACATGACGAAGCTGAGGCGGTAGATGTAGAGATCAGGGGTGCTGTCCAGGAGATTTGGTACGAAGCTAGGGCACGGAGGACTCAGAAGTTCTCGCCTGCAACCATCCAGGTGCTGGTAAATCATGACGTGGAATGCTATCTGGGTGTGGTTCACAGGCGAAGGAGGGAAAATCGTAGCCCGTTGGGATTCAATTCCTGGTGGCTTACTCTTGACGGTACTGCCTTCAAGATGCACGGGTTTCTGAAGGAGAGGCTTGTGCAAGATCCCCCTTCGCCCCCCGTGATGAGTCCGGACTTCCTTTTGAGGTACTTGGAGCTTGGGCCTCTCCGCGCGCAAGTCTCAAATGACATGCGCCACGAATTGCCGGTAATGCTGGATGTCTCATTCTTGGAAGGGGTATCGCCGCACATAATGCAGGTGGTAGAGAAAGTTCGGGTGGAGCATGGAAATCTGCCCGGATATGTGCTGCGCAGGAAGATCAGAGACACAGTGAATCGGCTTAAGTCAGAGAGGGGGAGGATCGCTGAAGGTGGGGTCGCCCTGGTAGAGCAAGAGGTGCTTGAAAGTATCAACGCAAAAGAATAGAAGATGGGTGCTGGGATTTCCCGTCGTAAGGTCGGTGGAGCGGCTTTGGGCTGGAGCTGGCTTGGGGCGAGAGATCGGGGGCTCGTAAGCTTCCCGCGACTCGGGCAGTCTCCTGACCTGCCCGCAATAGCCCGAAGTGAGCCCCCGATCTTAGAGGCTCGCCCCAAGGTGGCTGCCTAAAGCCGTGGAGCCGACCGGTCCTGCCGGCGCCTTCCCTCTCTTCTGGCTGGCGCCCGCGCGCGGAACGGCGGCCGGGCCGGAGCGGGGCGAAGACAGGAGCGTCGGCCCGGCGGCGAGCCGGGCCGCGCGGCGAGCGGAGCGAGCCCTTGAAGACGTAGAGAAAGTTTGAGCCACGGCGGTTGGGTCGGTCACCGACGCCTTCCACGTGCGGCTCGAAGCACCTCAGCCAGAGCCCTAAGGATCGCGGGTCGTTCTCCGGGTGAACTGCCCGAAAGCGCGATCAGGGCGAGGATGACGAAGCAGATTGGCCCTGAGAGTGTCACAGCTACGAGGGGCCACAGTGGTGTATCGATGGGCACCAGCAACCTCCGGTGCTCGACTGTTTGCAGCCGAGGCAGACGAATGCAGCTGAAGCCCCGCGCCAGTGGACCCACGGTCTCCAATTTCTATGACGCCATGCGGCGGCGTATTTGTAAGCATCACGGTGGGGTGTTGGGTGATCAGCGTGCCACTGGCTCACGCCGATCAGAGCCACAGTGAATGCCGTTTTCCCCGTGGACCTCGGAGCCCACCCTATCGCAGGCTGAGCTTGGACTACAGGTTGAAGCTCAACTCAGAGTCACCGCCGGGGAGGTGGACCTCCTCAACCGCGAGAGGGGTCGACGCTCCGTTGCCCACTAGGCGGAGGATCTGCAGGAGCGGTACACCCTCGGCCAGGCGCAGGGCGTTGGCCTGGTCGGGCAACGGCATACGCGTACGTACGTACTCCGTGAAGCTCAGCTGATGCCCCAGCGCGGCCAGTGCCCCGTACAGCTCTGGCGCCGGTGGGGGAGCTTCCTCCTCGTACTTCGTGCCGACCAGCACGGAGAACGGGACGTAGGTGCGGTGGAGTTGGCGGAGGCGGCCGTTGTCGGCGGTCTGGAGGGCGTCGTACGTGTAGAGCGGCTCGCCCGGCGGGATGCGCAGCATTTCCGCGAGCGCTAGCGGGGCGTCCGTGCGGGTTGCTGTCTGGGGTTCGGCGTCCGTCCAGCGGATGCCGTCGGCCTCGACGTACCGGCCATCAGATGTACGGCGGACTCCGCGCGGGCGCGTGACGCTGGGGCGGCCGTGGAGTGAGCGGACGAAGGCGCCACGTCCGGCCATGACCTCGACCAGCCCTGATGCGCGGAGTTCTGCGATGCCCTGGCGCACGGTCGGCCGGGTCACCCCGAACTGCTCCGCGAGCTTGTCTTCCGAGGGGACGGGCCGGCCTTCCTGGAAGGTGCCGTTGAGGATGCCCTCGCGCAAGTAGTCCGCGACCTGGCGGTACTTGGGCTGTTTCTGCTGCTGGCTGCGCTTCTGCGTCGGCATCGGGGCTCCGTTGGGGTGGCTGGTTCGTCAGCTCGTACAGAGTCTCTCACTTCATGTCGGTTGACAACCCGTACTACGGGTTGCACTCTGGTCGTGCTGCACCCGTAGTACGGGTTGTAAAGCAAGGCGAAGGAAGGTCCTTCGGAGCCACAGACATGGAGGTCAAGCAGTGGCAGTCCTGCCGATCGATACAGCGAAGTACACCGGGATCATCTGCGCCGTTCCGCCTGCTCCCCGCATCGCGGACAGGGAGACGGGACGCGTCCGGGTGGACCGGGACACCGGCAAGACCGTGTACCAGGTCGGTCTGTGCCTGATGTCGGCCACGTCCGCCGACCTGGTCAACGTGAACGTCCCCGGCGAACCGGCCGGGGTGCAGAACGGGCAGCCGGTCCAGGTCCGGGACCTGGTCGCCGTGCCCTGGGAGAACGACGGGCGACACGGCATCGCCTACCGCGCCGCCGAGATCAAGCCCCTTGCGGCGACTCCCGCCCCGGCCGCGGGTGGTAAGGGGGCCGGCCAGTGATCCTCTCGGCAACCGCGTCCGCTGACTCAGCCGGTACCGGCTGGTCGGGCTGGGTGCTGGTGGTGGCCGCCGCGCTGGTGTCGGGTCTGCTCATCGCAGGCCCGGCCCTGCGCCGCCGCTGGCCGGTGGCCTGGTGGGTGTGCCTGGGATTCCCGGCCGCATGGCTGCGGGTCGTACGTACCTGGCGACCGCTCATGGCCGGCTGCGGCCTGGCGTTGAGCCGTAAGGCGGCGCTCACCGTGGTCTCGGGGCTCGTCGGCAACGGCGCACCGCCGCCCCAACCGCGCGTACCGCGCCGGGGACTCATTCGGCCGACGGCCGGCGGCTTCTGCCTCTTGGTCCGGCTGTTGCCGGGGCAGGTGCCCGACGACTTCGCCAAGGTGGCTCCGGCCATGGCTCACAACTGGGAGGTCCACGCCGTTCGGGTGAGCGAGAGTCGGCCCGGCGTCGTACGGATCGTCGCCTCCGCGTCCGATCCGCTCAAGGAACCGCGTCTTCCTCGACAGCGCGGGACGGGGCAGATGCTCCGGGTGGTCGTCGGCGTGTTGGAGACCGGTACGCGATGGGTCATGGACCTGCGGCAGATTCCGCACTGGCTCATCGTGGGCGCGACCCGTTCCGGCAAGTCCACGCTCATCAACGCGCTCGTCGCCGGACTCGCCCGACAGCCGGTCGCCCTGGTCGGCATCGACTGCGAGGGCGGTATGGAGCTCTCGCTATACCGGCCTCGGCTGTCCGCCCTGGCGACCAACCGGGCGCAGGCGGTGAAGCTGCTGGGCTCGTTGGTCGACCTGACCTTGGACCGGATGACGCTCTGCCGGGAGGCGCGCGTTCGGAACGTCTGGGGGCTGCCGGAGAAGAAGCGGCCGGTGCCGATCGTCGTGATCGTGGACGAGCTGGCGGAGCTCTTCCTCGTCGCCAGCCGCAGCGAGAAAGAGGAGGCGCAGGCGGCGGGGACGGCGCTGATCCGGCTCGCGCAACTCGGGGCGGCGCTCGGGGTCTTCCTCGTCGTGGCCGGCCAGCGGGTCGGCTCCGACCTTGGCCCCGGCGTCACGGCCCTGCGCGCACAGCTCGGCGGCCGTGTCTGCCATCGGGTCGCCGACCCGGGCACGGCGGAGATGGCCCTCGGCGACCTCAATCCGGACGCCCTGCACGCGGCGCAGTCCATATCTCCGGAAGCGGCCGGAACGGCCGTGCTGGCCTCGGCGGACGGCTGGGATCGCGCCCGGTCGTACCTGGTCTCGGAAGAGGAAGCGGAACGCGTCGCGGAGGAGTACGCGGACCTCACGCCGTATCTGCCGGAGCTGGTCGGCGCGGGCGAAGAACCGTCCGTCGTGCGGCTGGACCGGATCGACCCGAACGACCTCGACGACTGAAGGGCGAGATCCGTGCTGCTGTCCATCTCGGCCGTGCTGCTGCTCGGCCTGCTGATCGCCCTGTTACTGCGCATCCGCTATCTGCGCTGGCTGGAGGTCCTGCTCTGCACGACGTTTGGCTTTCTGCTCGCCAAGTCCGCTGTCGGGCCGGTGTTTCAGCTCGTGCTGGAAGGCGTCGGCGGCTTTCTCGGCGGACTCCGCTTCTGACGAATCGAAAGGAGAGACGTACCCATGAACGGCTACACGATCAAGGCGGCTGGTGATCGAGAGGCAGTCATCAGGGGACTCCGTGATCTCGCGGATTTCCTCGCCGCCCACCCGGACGTACTTCCGCCGGCGTACCCCTCGGTCGGCGTCCTTGTCGGCGCGGACGACGAGGAGGCGCGGCGAGAGAGCCCGGAACGCGCGGCTACGCCGCTCGGCGTCCCGGTAGAGGAACTGGGAGACGGCTTTCTCTCGGCCGATCTCCACTTCGGCCCGCTGCGCTACTACGTCGCAGCCGTACCGCCCGAGGGGCGCAAGTGAGCCCCGCAGTGACGGGCTCCCGACGGGGCGCGAAGTCGCCAAACCCGACCCCGTCAGGAACCCACTCCATCCGCCACGTAAGCAGTGAAAGGAGTAGCCCCACCTTGTCCACCGCGCATCGATCGCGCAAATTCTCTCGCCCCTGGTGTGAGCTGTACGAGGAGGAACAGCCCACCTGCGCTGGCCGCGAACCGGTCGTCCTCGTCGGGACGGATGACGAGGAACGGCACGTGTGCCCCGGGCACGCCGCTGCCCTGTGGCTGACCGAGCCGACGCTCCGCTTCTCCGCCAAGACCCGGCCGGAGGCCATCGCCGCCGTGATGCGGCAGGCGTTCGGGGGTGCGGGATGACCATCGAGACTCCTACTCAGAGCGGAGTCGGGGCGCTGCTGGAGCGGGCGGCGTCGCCGGGCTTCGACGGCTGGCGCCGGAACGTCCTCCGGCTGGGTGGGTGCACCAACCCGGTGCACCTCGTCGGCTCCGCCACCCTCGTCGACCAGGCGACGGGGGAGGCTCTGCGCTCGTTCACCTCGGACGAGTACGGCGGGCGGCTCCTCGTCGCCTGCGGGAACCGTCGGGCCTCGGTCTGCCCGGTCTGCGCCGCCCTCTACCGCGCGGACACGTATCAGCTCATCCGCGCGGGCCTGGTCGGTGGGAAGGAGACTCCGGCCGGCGTCGGCGGCCACCCTCGGGTGTTCGCCACGCTCACCGCTCCCGGCTTCGGGCCGGTGCACACTCGACGCGAGCGTGACGGCCGGGTTCGTGCCTGCCGTCCGCGCAAAGCGGGGGAGTGGTGCCCGCACGGGCTCCCCGTGGGGTGTCGCGCGCGCCATGCGGAGGATGACCGGCGGCTCGGCGAACCACTGTGCCCGCGCTGCTACGACTATGCGGGCGCCGTGCTGTGGCAGGCGCAGGCGGGGGAGCTGTGGCACCGGTTCGCGCTGGAGCTGCGGCGGGTACTCGCTCGGCGGGGTGGTCTCTCGCGTACGGAGTTTGCGGAGGCTGTTCGTCTCTCCTACGCCAAGGTCGCGGAGTACCAGCGACGCGGGCTGATCCACTTCCATGTCGTCATCCGCCTCGACGGTCCGGAGGGGCCGGAGACGGCTCCGCCTGGCTGGGTGACCACGGGCCTGCTCGCGGACGCGGTGCGGGAGGCTGCGGGCCTCGTCCGGCTCGTTGCCCGTGGTGCCGATGTGGTCGGGCGTCGGGTGCTGCGCTTCGGTCGACAGATCGACATCCGACCGATCGCGGCCTTCGATGCGGGGGAGCGGCTGACATCTTCAGCTGTCGCGGGCTACATCGCGAAGTACGCGACCAAGGGAGCCGAGTCGGCCGGCGCCGTTGACGGGCGGATTCACCAAGCGACGGACCTGCCGTTGCTGCCTGTACGGGATCACACGCTCCGCATGATCGGTACGTGCTGGCGGCTCGGTGGCCTGGAGCCGTTCGAGTCACTGCGATTGCGGCGCTGGGCGCACATGCTCGGCTATCGCGGCCACTTCTCCACGAAGTCTCGGCGCTACTCGACCACCCTGACCGCTCTGCGCTCCGCTCGGGCGGAGCATCGGGCCCAGGAGCAGCGAGACGCCTTCGGCTTCGGGGACCGGCCCACGCTTCTCGTCGGCCAGTGGCGGTATGCGGGGCGTGGCTACAGCCCGGAAGCGGCCCTCGTCGCGGAGTCCGTGCGAACGGGAGGTGTCTCCCATGACGCGTGACCGGCTGATGACCGTTCCGGAGGTCCTGGAGGAGCTGGGCGGCGTCTCCCGGCGGACGTTCTATCGCTGGCGGGAGGTCGGCCGGGGGCCGGCCGCGATCAAGCTGCCGAACGGTGAACTTCGTATCTGGCGCTCGGAATTCCTGGCATGGCTGCGCACGTACGAGGAGGTGCCCGCGTGAAGTCCCAAGACGTACGGATCTGGGAAATCCGTCGCAACAAGTCCAGTAAGCGACCCTCGTACGAGGTGCGGTGGAAGGTCGCCGGAAAGCCCCTCTCCAAGACCTTCCGGACTAAGGCGCTGGCCGACAGCTTCCGTTCCGGCCTGGTGAAGGCCTCGCGCGCGGGTGAGGGTTTCGACACGGACACCGGACTGCCGGACTCGCTGACCGAGGCTGCGCCGTCTTCGACGTGGTTCGCGTTCGCCAAGAAGTACGTCGAGATGAAGTGGCCGCACGCGGCGCCGAACTCGCGGGACAGCATGAACGAGACGCTCGCGGCCGTCACAGCGGTCCTCACCGCGGACCGGTCTGGTCGGCCCTCGGGTGCGGTGCTGCGTCGCGCGCTGCGTGGTTGGGCGTTCGTCCTCGCCACACCGGACGAGGAGTCCGAGATTCCCAAGGAGATCGCGAACGCCCTTGCGTGGGTCGGCAAGGCGTCGCTCCCGCTGGCCGACCTCAAGCAGCCGGCGACGATGCGACGCGCCCTCGACGGGATCACGCTCAAGCTGGACGGTTCGCCGGCGGCTGCCGAGACCGTACGGCGCAAGCGTGCAGTGCTCTCCAACGTGATGCGTTACGCGGTCGAGTTGGGCGAGCTGCCGGAAAACCCGATGGCGGCCGTCCAGTGGCAGCCACCGAAGATCGCCAAGCAGGTGGACCGTCGCGTCGTGCTCAACCCCCGACAGGCGCGGGAGCTGCTGACGGCTCTGTCGTACGTGGGCCTGTACAGCCGCGCCCGTGGGCGGCGCATGGTCGCGTTGTTCGCGTGCATGTACTACGGCGGGCTTCGTCCTGCGGAAGCGGTTGGTCTGCGTGCGCAGGACTGCGAGCTGCCGGACAAGGGTTGGGGGCTGCTCCACCTCCACCGCACGCGACCCACCGCGGGTAAGCGCTGGACCGGTACGGGTGAGGTGCACGACGACCGGGGGCTGAAGAACCGGTCCCGTGAGGAGGTGCGCTCGGTCCCGATCCCGCCTCGACTGGTCACGATCCTTCGCGAGCACCAGGAGGAGTTCGGCAAGGCTGACGACGGCCGGCTGTTCCGCAACGAGCGGGGCGGCGTGCTCGGCTCCTCGTCCTACTCCCGTACGTGGGAGGAAGCGCGGGCCCTGGCGCTCACCCCGGAACAGGTGGCGTCGCCGCTCGCGGGCACCCCGTACGACCTCCGTCACGCGGCACTGTCGTCCTGGCTGAACGCCGGAGTCGATCCTACGGAGGTCGCCGAACGCGCCGGCAACAGCGTGGACGTACTGCTGAGCCGCTACGCGAAGTGCCTCGACGGGCGCCAGGAGCTCGCCAACCGTCGAGTGGAGGCGCTGCTAGGTAACGAAGACGGAGAGGACGGGGGCGACGAGGGGTAGGCCCTCAACCTCACTCTCCCCTCACTCGCAGCCCCCGGGAAGCCATCCCGGGGGCTTCCTCATGTCCGGGACTGACCAGCGAAAACGCCCCCGGTTCCATCCCACGAATACGCCGTGAACGCCGACAACGAGCCGCCTACGCCCGCATCGCCCTGCACACACGACAAACGCCCCGCGCCAGCGAAGCGGCTGGTCGCAGGGCGTTTCGGCACCTCATCAGAAGTACCCCCGGCAGGATTCGAACCTGCGCACACGGCTCCGGAGGCCGTTGCTCTATCCCCTGAGCTACGGGGGCGTGCCGTTTGGGCGGCGACAGGTAGAACAGTACCAGGTCACCGGTGGTGGGGTGGAAATCGGTGGGGGTGGGGTGCGGGAGGGGCGGTGGAAATGGGCAAAAGCCGGACGCGGAGGGAGGGGCGCGCCTAGGCTTCTGGGTGTGCCAGGTATGTCCGGCCGGGTGCTGGTTGTCGACGACAGCAGCGTCATCCGGCAGTTGATCAGGGTCAACCTCGAGCTTGAGGGCTTCGAGGTGGTGACCGCCGCCGACGGTGCCGAGTGCCTGGATGTGGTGCACCGTGTCCAGCCCGACGTGGTGACGCTCGATGCGGTGATGCCGCGTCTGGACGGTGTGCGGACGGCGGAGCGGCTGCGGGCCGATCCGCGGACGCGGCACCTGCCGCTCGCGCTCGTGAGTGCGTGCACCGAGTTGGAGAGCGAGGGTGTGGTCGGTGGGGAGAGAGGTGTGGACGTCTTTTTGTCGAAGCCGTTCGAGCCTGCCGAGCTGGTGCGGATGGTGCGTCGGCTGATGCACGGGAGGCCGGATCCCGCCGTGGAGGGCGAGGGCGGCGGCCGGGGGGCCGTGACCGAGGCCGTCGAGCCGTAGCCCGTCACAGACCTGTCCCCGAGGCGCCCCCCCCCGAGGCGGCCCCCCGAGGCGGCCCCCTCCGACGGGCGCCCGCTCTGGGGGCCGCGCGCGGTGATCGGTGCGCAGCTGTGTGTGGTCGGCGATGTCGCGTGCGGCTCCGGTGGCGTCCAGGGGGCGAAACCGGCTCGCGCGTACCCACCCCACCTCCCATACGCTTGCTCTGTGACACCCGCCCAGCTCTCGCGCATCATCCGGCACGTGCTGTGCCGTGCGCTCCGCGACGATCTCGAAGGTGTGCGGGATGTGCCCGTCGTCGTCGAGTCACCGCCGCGGCGGGGAGGCGGGGACTACGCGACAGGGGTCGCCTTCCGGGTTGCCGCCCTCACCGGGCGCTCTCCGCGCGAGATCGCGGAACTGGTCTGCGCGCGCCTGGTCGAGCCCGCGGCGGGTCGGTATGACGCGACAAGTCGGTGTGACGTGACAAGTCGGTGTGACGCGACAAGCCGGTGTGACGCGACAAGTCAGCGTGACGTGACAAGCCGGTGCGAGGCGGCAAGCCGGCGCGGCGCCACAGGAGAGACGCCTCCCGCGGGGGCGGCCCCCAAGCCCCTCATCGCCGATGCCCGCGTCGTCGGTGGCGGGTTCGTCAACGTCACTCTGACCCCGCGGGCCCGCGCCGCGCTCGTGCGCGGCCTGGTCGCGGGGCGGCCGGCCGGGGCGCCGGATCCCGTGGCGGAGCCCGGTGTCGTGCCGAGCGACGCGCCCGCCCGTGACATCTCCCGGTGGGCGGAGTGCACCGGGGAGAGTCCCGCGGCGCTCGCGGTCCGTACGGAACGTGCGAGTTCGCTGTTCCGGGTGCAGTACGCCCACGCGCGCAGCTGCTCGCTGCTGCGGAACGGGAGTCGGCTCGGTGTGGAGCCGGTCGCCGAGGACGCGGAGCCGCTGGTGCCCGCGGGCGCCAGGCTGCTGGCGTTGCTGGCGGATCGGGCGCGGGTCACGGCGCCTGCCCGGCTGGCGCGCCACCTCGACGCGGTGGCGGCCGCCTTCGCGGTGTTCCAGGAGACGGCTGAGCCGTTGCCGCGCGGTGAGGAGAAACCCGGGGCCGCCCACCGCGGCCGGCTGGCCCTCGCCGAGGCCACCGGAGCGGTGCTGGCCGGCGGCCTGTCCCAGCTCGGCGTCACCGCACCCGCACACATCTGAGACGTACAAGGGACACAGGGACTCCAGATCATGAGCCGTTCCGCACACCCCGCAGGACCCCGCCACGGCGACGTCCTCCCCGAGGGGCATTTCACCGCGCCGCCCGCCGACCTCAACGCGCTGGACCCGCGCGTGTGGGCGCAGACCGTCGCACGTACCGGCGAGGGCGCCGTCGCGGTGGGCGGGCTGGACGTCCGTGCGCTCGCGGAGGAGTTCGGCACGCCTGCGTACGTGCTGGACGAGGCGGACTTCCGGGCCCGCTGCCGTGCGTGGCGGGACGCCTTCGGACAGGATGCCGACGTCTTCTACGCGGGCAAGGCCTTCCTCTCGCGCGCGGTCGTGCGCTGGCTGCACGAGGAGGGGCTGAACCTCGACGTGTGTTCGGGGGGCGAGCTGGCGACCGCGCTGGCTGCCGGGATGCCGCCGGAGCGCATCGCGCTGCACGGCAACAACAAGTCGACCGAGGAGATCGCCCGGGCTGTCGAGGCCGGGGTGGGCCGGATCGTGCTGGACTCCTTCCAGGAGATCGCCCGCGTCGCGCACGTCGCCAGGGCGCTGGGGCGGCGGCAGCCGGTGCAGATCCGTGTGACGGTGGGTGTGGAGGCGCACACGCACGAGTTCATCGCGACCGCGCACGAGGACCAGAAGTTCGGTCTGGCGCTCGCCGGGGGCCAGGCGGCCGAGGCGGTGCGCCGGGTGCTGGGGCTGGAGAGCCTGGAGCTGACGGGTATCCACTCGCACATCGGCTCGCAGATCTTCGACATGGCGGGCTTTGAGGTGTCGGCCCGCCGCGTGGTGGGACTGCTGACCGAGGTGCGGGACGAGCACGGGGTGGAGCTGCCGGAGATCGACCTGGGCGGCGGTCTGGGGATCGCGTACACGCCCGAGGACGATCCGCGTGAGCCGCACGAGATCGCCAAGGCGCTCGGGGACATCGTGACCCGCGAGTGCGAGGCGGCGGGGCTTGCGGTGCCGCGGCTGTCGGTGGAGCCGGGGCGGGCGATCGTGGGGCCGACGGCGTTCACGCTGTACGAGGTCGGCACGCTCAAGGAGCTGGAGGGGCTGCGGACGTACGTGAGCGTGGACGGCGGCATGTCCGACAACATCCGCACGGCGCTCTACGACGCCGAGTACACGGTGGCGCTGGTCTCCCGTTCGTCCGAGGCGGAACCGATGCTCAGCCGGGTGGTCGGCAAGCACTGCGAGAGCGGTGACATCGTGGTGCGGGACGCGTTCCTGCCGGCCGACCTGGCGCCCGGGGACCTGCTGGCCGTGCCGGCCACGGGCGCGTACTGCCGGTCGATGGCCAGCAACTACAACCACGCGCTGCGTCCGCCGGTGGTCGCCGTGCGGGACGGGCAGGCGCGGGAGATCGTGCGGCGCGAGACGGAGGAGGATCTCCTGCGGCTCGATGTCGGCTAGCGAGATACACGTCCCACATACGAGATATACGTCCCACATACTGGACCGGGCGTGGAATCTCCGGTCCGGTAAGTGAGACTTGAGCACCGGCAGCTGTGCTCGGGGACAGACGGACGTCAGACGGAAACCAGCCGGAATACAGACGGAAAAAGAGGTCGAATGATGCGTACGCGTCCGCTGAAGGTGGCGCTGCTGGGCTGTGGGGTCGTCGGCTCAGAGGTGGCACGCATCATGACGACGCACGCGGACGACCTCGCCCAGCGGATCGGCGCCCCCCTCGAACTGGCGGGGGTCGCCGTCCGCCGTCCCGACCGCGTCCGTGCGGGCATCGACCCCGGCCTGGTCACCACCGACGCGGCGGCGCTGGCGGCCCGCGAGGACGTCGACGTCGCGGTCGAGGTCATCGGCGGCATCGAGCCCGCGCGCTCCCTGATCACCTCGGCGTTCGAGCACGGCGCCAGCGTCGTGACGGCGAACAAGGCGCTGCTGGCCGAGGACGGCGCGACGCTCCACGAGTCCGCCGAGAAGCACGGCGTCGACCTCTACTACGAGGCGGCCGTGGCCGCCGCCATCCCGCTGGTGCGGCCGCTGCGCGAGTCGCTGGCCGGTGACGAGGTGGGCCGTGTCCTGGGCATCGTCAACGGCACCACCAACTTCATCCTCGACCGCATGGAGTCCACAGGGGCGGGCTACAGCGAGGCGCTGGACGAGGCGACCGCGCTCGGTTACGCGGAGGCCGACCCCACCGCCGACGTGGAGGGCTTCGACGCGGCCGCCAAGGCGGCCATCCTCGCCGGTATCGCCTTTCACACCCGGGTGCGCCTGGACGACGTGCACCGCGAGGGTCTGGCCGACGTGACGGCCGCCGACATCGCCTCCGCGAAGCGCATGGGCTGCACCGTCAAGCTGCTGGCCATCTGCGAGCGCGCGGCGGACGGCCGCTCGGTGACGGCGCGGGTGCACCCCGCGATGATCCCGCTCAGCCATCCGCTGGCCTCGGTGCGCGAGGCGTACAACGCGGTCTTCGTCGAGTCGGAGGCGGCCGGGCAGCTGATGTTCTACGGCCCCGGCGCGGGCGGCTCGCCCACCGCCTCGGCCGTGCTCGGCGACCTGGTGGCCGCCTGCCGCAACAAGCTCAGCGGCGGCAGGGGGCCCGGCGAGTCGGCGTACGCGCAGCTGCCGGTTTCCCCAATGGGCGAGGTGGTCACCCGTTACCACATCAGCCTGGACGTCGCCGACAAACCCGGCGTCCTCGCGCAGGTCGCAACCGTCTTCGCCGAGCACGGCGTCTCCATCGACACCGTGCGCCAGAAGGGGAAGGAAGGACCGCACGACGGGGCCTGGCTCGTCGTCGTCACCCACCGGGCCCCTGACGCGGCGCTCAGCGCCACCGTCGAGGCACTGCGCAGTCTCGACACGGTGCGCGGGGTGGCCAGCATCATGCGGGTCGAGGGTGAGTGAGCATGCGCGACGTTCCGCACTCGCGCGTGAGGGCGACGCCCCCGCGCGCCGTGCGGTGTGCAGCGCGAACAGCCCGGCGCGGTGGGCAGCGCCGGACAAGGGTCAGTAAGGGAGCCAAGGAACAGTGACCGTCATGGAGCCTGAGATGTCTCAGATCCCCGAAGAGGCGTCCGCGCCCGCCGCCCGTGGTGCGGGTCGTCCGCAGTGGCGCGGCATCATCGAGGAGTACCGGGACCGTCTCCCGGTCGCTCCCGACACCACTCCCGTCACGCTCCGCGAGGGCGGTACGCCGCTGGTGCCCGCCCGGGTGCTGTCCGACCTGACCGGCTGCGACGTGCACCTGAAGGTGGAGGGCGCCAACCCCACCGGGTCCTTCAAGGACCGCGGGATGACGATGGCGATCACCCGCGCCAAGGAGGAGGGCGCACAGGCCGTCATCTGCGCCTCCACGGGCAACACCTCCGCGTCGGCCGCCGCGTACGCGGTACGGGCCGGCATGGTCTGCGCCGTCCTGGTGCCGCAGGGCAAGATCGCGCTGGGCAAGATGGGCCAGGCGCTGGTGCACGGCGCCAAGATCCTCCAGGTGGACGGCAACTTCGACGACTGTCTGGAGCTGGCCCGCGGCCTCTCGGACAAGTACCCGGTCTCGCTGGTCAATTCGGTCAACCCGGTCCGGATCGAGGGGCAGAAGACCGCGGCGTTCGAGATCGTCGACATGCTCGGCGACGCGCCCGACATCCACGTCCTGCCGGTGGGCAACGCGGGCAACATCACGGCCTACTGGAAGGGCTACCGGGAGTACCACGAGACCGGGCCCGCCACCCGTGCGCCGCGCATGTGGGGTTACCAGGCGTCCGGCGCGGCGCCGATCGTGCGCGGCGAGGCCGTCACGGAGCCGAGCACCATCGCCACCGCCATCCGGATCGGCAATCCGGCCTCTTGGACGCTGGCAGAGCAGGCGCGCGACGAGTCGGCCGGCTTCATCGACATGGTGACCGACCGTCAGATCCTGCGCGCCTACCGCCTGTTGGCAGCCCAGGAGGGTGTATTCGTGGAGCCCGCCTCGGCCGCTTCGGTCGCCGGGCTGATCCAGGCGAGTGAGGAGGGCAAGGTCGAACCGGGGCAGCGCATCGTGTGCACCGTCACCGGCAACGGCCTCAAGGATCCGGACTGGGCGGTGGCCGGTGCGCCGCAGCCCATCGTCGTCCCCGTCGACGCCGACGCGGCGGCCGAGCGCCTCGGCCTGGCCTGAGCCGCGCCGGGGCCCGCCCGCGTGCGGCCACGCCCGCGTGCGGCCACGCCCGCGTGCGGCCACGCCCACGGGCGTCCGGTCGCCCACGGGCGTCCGGTCGCCCACGGGCGGCGGGCCGCGGGGGAGTCGCCGCCGCAGGCGGAAGAAACGTATCCCCTCGGGCCGCAGCCGCAGCCGCAGCCGCAGCCGCCGCGTCCCGGCCGCAGCCCGCGGCCCCTCCTGGCTGGGACGCAGGCCCGGCGAGGAGGGGCACGTCCAGCGCCGAGGGGACACTGCCCCGTCCCGAAGGGACATGGCCCCGCTCCGCCGGATGCGGGTCCGTGCCGCCCGGATGCGGGTCCGTGCCGCCCGGACGCGGGTCCGTCCCGCCCGGACGCGGGTCCGTCCCGCACGGAGGCGGGCTCCCGTGGCGGACTCCGCCGGACGGGGCACGGCCCCGTCCGACCCGCTCCGCACGGACATACCGTGCGGAAGCACGGAGAGGCTCACGACACGCATCGTGCGCCTCCCGTGCGCCCTATGTCGTCAGCGAACCCACCTTCGATAGGCTGAGTTTCACCCCGACCCCCGTAACGTCCCCGCAGCGGGACCTGTGCGGTGCGGTGGCCTGTCCGGCACAGCCATGGTCTCCGGCGCAGCCACGGTCTGGGGAGCTCCGCACAACCGAACCAAGGAGTGTCATCGGAAGATGGCCGGTCCCGCGTTCCGCGCCGCCGCCGTCCGGGTGCGCGTCCCCGCCACCAGTGCCAACCTCGGCCCCGGCTTCGACACCCTGGGCCTCGCCCTGGGGCTCTACGACGACGTGGTCGTCCGTGTCGCCGACTCCGGCGTGCACATCGATATCGCAGGGGAGGGCGCCGAGACGCTGCCCCGCGACGAGAACCACCTGCTCGTCCGCTCGCTGCGCACCGCCTTCGACCTGCTGGGCGGGCAGCCGCGCGGCCTGGAGATCGTGTGTGCGAACCGCATTCCGCACGGCCGCGGCCTCGGCTCCTCCTCCGCGGCGATCTGCGCGGGCGTGATGGCGGCCCGCGCCGTGACCACCGGCGGTGAGGCCCGTCTGGACGACACCGCGCTGCTGGAGCTGGCCACCGAGATCGAGGGCCACCCCGACAACGTGGCCGCCTGTCTGCTCGGCGGTTTCACGCTGGCGTGGACCGACGGCGGTGCGGCGCGTGCGGTGAGGATGGAGCCTGCCGCGTCGCTCGTCCCGGTGGTCTTCGTCCCTGCGAAACCCCTGCTCACGCAGACCGCGCGGGGGCTGCTCCCGCGCGCCGTTCCGCACGTGGACGCGGCCTTCAACGCGGGGCGCGCCGCGCTGCTCGTCGAGGCGATGACGCGCCGCCCCGAGCTGCTGCTGGCCGCCACCGAGGACCGGCTGCACCAGGAGTACCGCGCCCCGGCCATGACCGAGAGCGCCGACCTGGTCGGCCGGCTGCGGGCCGAGGGCGTCCCGGCCGTCATCTCCGGAGCGGGCCCGACGGTGCTCGCGCTGGCCGCCGACGAGGGCGAGGCCGACAAGGTCTCCCGGCTGGCGGGCGAGGGCTGGACGGCCAACCGGCTGGCTCTCGACGCGGCGGGGGCCAGCGTGCTGCCGCTGTCGGCGGGCCCCGCAGGCGGTTCCCCCGGCTCCGAGGGCGGGAGCGGGAGCGGCGTCGCCGTGGGTGGCGGCTCCCTCGCCCAGGGTGCCGGGCGAGCGCCGGGGGGATCGGGCGACGAGCCCCGGTGACACCGGGTTGCGGATCTTCGAGAGGGGGAATGTTTGTTGGATCCGGTAGTGTTAACCTCAAGTCTGCACTCGCAGTCTCGTGGACCTCGCACAGAAAAGTGCGATGGTTCGAGGAGTGCGGTGCTTGCGTGTTCCCCTGGCAGCCCCAGCAGGGGCCACCTCTTCTTCCAGGAGCCCCCCGTATTGCTCGGATCACTGTCGGGCAGGGGCGAACACGCTCCGGAGCCGACGTGAAGGACATCCATGTCGAGGCTTCACGCCGAACCCACGTACTGATCTCCCCGCCGTACATCGAGGCGGGACCACCGCCCCGGCGAAGTTCCCCAGCACAGGACCACAGCCGGACAGCACAACCGGTCGCCGAGCCAGACTGGCCGACGTCCGCTCCAGGGAAGGACCCTTCGTGAGCGACACCACCGATCTGATGGGCGTGAACGCCGATACCGCAGCCGACGGTGCCGCGGCGCCCGCCGCTACGGACGCTTCCGCCGCGCCTGCGGCCTCCGGTGCCGCACCCAGGCGTCGGCGCTCCGGCACGGGGCTCGAGGGCATGGTGCTGGCCGAGCTCCAGCAGGTCGCCTCCAGCCTCGGCATCAGGGGCACCGCCCGGATGCGCAAGAGCCAGCTGATCGAGGTCATCAAGGAGCGCCAGGCGGGCGGCAGTTCGCAAGGCGCCTCCGAGCCGGACGGCAAGAGCGCCAAGCCCGCCGACAGCAAGGACAGCAAGGAGGGCAAGGCCGCCAAGCCCGCCGGGGACCAGGCGGCCAAGGACGCCAAGTCCCCCGAGGGCGGCGAGCCGGCCGCCGAGCAGAAGCCGAAGCGCCGCGCAACCTCGCGGACCCGTACGGGCGATGCCGAGGCCGCGCAGCAGCCGCAGGGCGGTCAGCAGCAGATCGACATCCCCGGGCAGACCGAGGGCGATGCCAAGGCGGCCCAGGAGGGCGGCCGGGCGCGCCGCGCCAAGGGCGACTCCGCGGACGCCGCCGAGGGCCGCGGCGACGCCAAGTCCAGCGGTGACAGCGGCCGGCAGGACGGCAAGGACGCCAGGGCCGAGCGGCCCGACAAGGACGGCGGCAAGGGCGGCCCCTCCGGCGACGGCAAGCAGCAGCAGGACCGCCCCTCCAAGCGGGACCGCCAGCGTGACCGCGACCGCGACCGCAACCGCGGCAAGAACGACGGCGGCAACCAGCAGAACCAGTCGGGTGGCGGTGGCGGTGGCGGCCGCCGGGACGAGGCCTTCGACGACGACGGCGGCGGTGGCCGCCGCGGGCGCCGGGGCCGCTACCGCGACCGCAGGGGCCGTCGCGGCGGCCGTGAGGACTTCGAGCCGCAGATCGCCGAGGACGACGTCCTGATCCCGGTCGCCGGCATCCTCGACATCCTCGACAACTACGCGTTCGTGCGCACCTCCGGCTACCTGCCGGGCCCGAACGACGTGTACGTCTCGCTCGCCCAGGTCCGCAAGAACGGCCTGCGCAAGGGCGACCACGTCACCGGTGCGGTGCGGCAGCCGCGTGAGGGGGAGCGGCGCGAGAAGTTCAACGCGCTGGTCCGTCTCGACTCGGTCAACGGGATGTCGCCCGAGGACGGCAAGGGCCGCTCGGAGTTCAACAAGCTGACCCCGCTCTACCCGCAGGAGCGGCTGCGTCTGGAGACGGAGCCGAACCAGCTCACCTCGCGGATCATCGACCTGGTCTCGCCGGTCGGCAAGGGCCAGCGCGGTCTGATCGTGGCCCCGCCGAAGGCGGGCAAGACGACGGTGCTGCAGTCGATCGCGAACTCGATCACGCGGAACAACCCCGAGTGCCACCTGATGGTCGTCCTGGTGGACGAGCGTCCCGAAGAGGTCACCGACATGCAGCGGTCGGTCAAGGGCGAGGTCATCTCCTCGACCTTCGACCGCCCGGCCGAGGACCACACCACCATCGCCGAGCTGGCCATCGAGCGTGCCAAGCGGCTGGTGGAGCTGGGCCACGACGTGGTGATCCTGCTGGACAACATCACCCGCCTCGCCCGCGCCTACAACCTGGCGGCGCCGGCCTCGGGCCGCATCCTGTCCGGTGGTGTGGACTCCACGGCGCTGTACCCGCCGAAGAAGTTCTTCGGCGCGGCGCGCAACATCGAGGACGGCGGCTCCCTGACGATCCTCGCGGCGGCGCTGGTGGAGACCGGCTCCCGCATGGAGGAGGTCATCTTCGAGGAGTTCAAGGGCACCGGCAACATGGAGCTCAAGCTCGACCGGAAGCTCGCCGAGAAGCGGATCTTCCCCGCGGTGGACGTGGACCAGTCCGGTACCCGCAAGGAGGAGATCCTCATGGCGAACGAGGAGCTCCAGATCGTCTGGAAGCTGCGGCGCGTGCTGCACGCGCTGGACCAGCAGCAGGCCATCGAGCTGCTGCTGGACAAGATGAAGCAGACGAAGTCCAACGCGGAGTTCCTGCTCCAGATCCAGAAGACGACTCCGACGCCCAACGGCCAGGACTGAAGGTCCAAGGCCGCTCGCGCGGGCGCCCCGCGCGGGGGCGTCGCCCGGACGGATCACGGCGAGGGCCGTTCCACCACGTACGGTGGAACGGCCCTCGCCGTCTGTTCTGGCTGCTCGGAGCCCGGTTCCTCGGCGCTGAGAGCTTGCCCACAGGCCCGCTGGGCTCCGCGGCGGTCTCAGCTCGCCGGGCGCGGGTACGTCGTCGCAGGTAAAACGGGACCAGGGGCGAGATGTGGGCCCGTTGACGCGCCGCTGTCCCGCCGCGCGCGGCCGACGCGCGTGGTGACGCGTTGTGCAACCCTTCCGGCGAGACCCAGCGTCCAGACAGGACAAAGCGTCCACACAGGACACACGCCACGAGCAGGACTGAGGGAAGTGACAATGGCGGGCGACAGCTACGAGGGCGACACGGCGGCAGGAGGCCGCTCCCGGGGCATACGTGCCTCGGGCCGTCGCCGCAGGCCGCGCAGCGGGCGTCGGCGCGCCATGCGAGCCGCCGCCTGGACCGTGGCGGGCGCGGTCGTGCTCGGCGGTACCAGTCTCGGGTTCGTCTATTTCAAGCTGGACGGCAACATCTCCGGCGTCGACATCAACGCGGCCCTGGGGACGGACCGGCCCGAGGACGTGCCGAACGGCTCGATGGACATACTCGTCCTCGGCTCGGACACCCGCGCGGGTGACAACGCGAAGTACGGCCAGGACCAGGGCGGGGCCCGCTCGGACACGGCGATGGTGCTGCACATCAACGAGCAGCACGACAAGGCGTCGGTCGTCTCGATACCCCGGGACACGCTGGTGCGGCGCCCGGCGTGCAAGGGCGACGCCTCGGAGGGCCACAAGAACGTTCCGGCGCAGCGGGCCATGTTCAACAGCGCCTACGAGGTCGGCGGCCCCGCGTGCGCGGTCAAGACGGTCGAGTCCCTCTCCGGCGTACGGATGGACCACTACCTCGAGGTGGACTTCGCGGGCTTCAAGAAGCTCATCAACACCCTCGGCGGGGTCGAGATGACCACCTCCAAGCCGATCCACGACAAGAACAGCCACCTCAACCTCCAGGCCGGCACCCACCAGCTCAGCGGCGAGCAGTCGCTCGGTCTGGTGCGTACCAGGCACGGCGTCGGAGACGGCAGCGACCTGGGGCGCATCCAGCTCCAGCAGGCGTTCGTGAAGGCCCTCATCGACCAGGTCAACAGCGTCGGGCTCTTCAGCAGCCCGAAGAAGCTCTACGACTTGGCCGACACCGCGACCTCGGCGCTCACCACCGACTCGGAGCTGGACTCGGTCGGTGATCTGACCGGCATGGCCAAGATGCTCAAGGGCATCAAGTCCGACGACATCCAGATGACGACGCTGCCGGTCCAGTACGACCCGGCCAACCCCAACCGGGTGGTCCAGATCGACTCCAAGACCGACAAGGTGTGGCGGGCGCTCCGGCACGACAACCCGGTGCCGAAGTCGGCGACCAAGGGCTCGGCGGGCGACCAGACCGACATAGGCGGTGTGGTCGGCGGCAAGAAGGCCGCCAGGGCGGCGGCCGAGGAGCGGACCGGACGCTGAGGGGCCGCCTCGCGGCGGACCCGGGTGCCCGGGGAATACCGGGCGCGGCCCCCCGGTTTTGGGGGGTGCGGCAACCAGTGGCAAACTGGACCGTCGGCCCCGGTTCACGGGAAACAACCCGTCTCCCGACCCGGTGCCCTCCCGAACCTAGGAGTGACCTTGAAGCGCGACATCCACCCCGAGTACCGCGAGACCCAGGTGAGCTGCACCTGCGGCAACTCGTTCACCACGCGCAGCACCATGCCGGAAGGCGTCGTCCGCGCCGACATCTGCTCGGCCTGCCACCCCTTCTACACCGGCAAGCAGAAGATCCTCGACACCGGTGGCCGCGTGGCCCGTTTCGAGGCGCGCTTCGGCAAGAACGCCGGCACCGCCAAGAAGTAGCGACACCGCAGCGCCGGTCCGCGGCTGCCCCGTGCCGGGCAGCCCGGCCCGGCGCTCTTTTGGTGCTCGGCGCCCGGAGCGCGCCGCCTGCCCGGCTGCGGCGCACGGCCCTCCCGGGCGCCGCACGTCTTCCGTAAGCGTCCTTGCGTAAGCGGCCCGCCAGCAATCCGTCAGTAAAGGGATGACCACGATGTTCGAGGCGGTCGAGGAACTCGTCGGCGAGCACGCCGATCTGGAGCGGCGGCTCGCCGACCCGGCGATCCACGCCGACCAGGCGGGCGCCCGCCGGCTGAACAAGCGCTACGCCGAGCTCACCCCGATCATCACCGCCTACGGCGAGTGGAAGCGGACCGGGGACGACATCGGCACGGCGCGGGAACTGGCCGCCGAGGACGCGGAGTTCGCCGCCGAGGTCAAGGAGCTGGAGCACCGCCGCGAAGAGCTCACCGAGCGGCTGCGGCTGCTACTCGTCCCGCGCGACCCCAGCGACGACAAGGACGTCATCCTGGAGATCAAGGCCGGTGAGGGCGGCGACGAGTCCGCGCTGTTCGCCGGTGACCTGCTGCGGATGTATCTGCGCTACGCCGAGCGGCACGGCTGGAAGACCGAGCTGATCGACTCCACCGAGTCCGACCTGGGCGGCTACAAGGACGTGCGGGTCGCCGTGAAGGCCAAGGGCGCCTCCGAGCCGGGACAGGGCGTCTGGGCGCGGCTGAAGTACGAGGGTGGGGTGCACCGCGTGCAGCGGGTGCCGGCCACCGAGTCGCAGGGCCGCATCCACACCTCCGCCGCCGGCGTGCTCGTGCTGCCGGAGGCCGAGGAGGTCGACGTGGAGATCAACCCGAACGACCTGCGGATCGACGTCTACCGCTCCTCCGGGCCCGGCGGGCAGTCGGTCAACACCACCGACTCGGCCGTCCGCATCACGCACGAGCCCACCGGCATCGTCGTCTCCTGCCAGAACGAGAAGAGCCAGCTCCAGAACAAGGAGCAGGCCCTGCGCATCCTGCGCGCCCGGCTGCTGGCCGCGGCGCAGGAGGAGGCGGAGAAGGAAGCCTCCGACGCCCGCCGCAGCCAGGTCCGTACCGTGGACCGCTCCGAGCGGGTGCGCACCTACAACTTCCCGGAGAACCGCATCTCCGACCACCGCGTCGGCTTCAAGGCCTACAACCTCGACCAGGTGCTGGACGGCGAGCTCGACGCGGTCGTGCAGGCCTGTGTGGACGCCGACTCCGCGGCCAAACTGGCCGCGGCACAGTGACGCGCAGGGGTACGCCGTGACGCCGAGGACGCCGAAGAAGCCGGCAACAGCGCTGGCCCCGGGGAGGGGAACGGAGTGAACGTGCTGCTCGCCGAGGTGGCGCAGGCCACCCAGCGGCTGGCCGACGCGGGCGTCGACTCGCCGCGTTTCGACGCCGAGGAGCTCGCGGCGTTCGTGCACGGCGTGGGACGCGGTGAGCTGCACCGCGTGGCCGACGCCGACTTCGACGCGCGCTACTGGGAGGCCGTCGCCCGCAGGGAGGCCCGCGAACCGCTCCAGCACATCACGGGGCGGGCCTTCTTCCGCTACCTGGAGCTGCACGTGGGCGCCGGCGTCTTCGTGCCACGCCCCGAGACGGAGTCCGTGGTCGGCTGGGCGATAGACGCCGTGCGCGCCATGGACGTCGCCGAGCCGCTGATCGTGGACCTGTGCACCGGGTCGGGGGCGATCGCGCTGGCGCTCGCGCAGGAGGTGCCCCGCTCGCGGGTGCACGCCGTCGAACTCGACGAGTCGGCCCTCGAGTGGGCCCGCAAGAACGTCGAGGGGTCCCGGGTGTCGCTCCACCACGGGGACGCGCGCTCCGCGCTGCGCGAACTGGACGGCCAGGTCGACCTGGTCATCTCCAATCCGCCCTACATCCCGCTCACCGAGTGGGAGTACGTGGCGCCCGAGGCCCGCGACCACGACCCGCAGCTGGCGTTGTTCTCGGGTGAGGACGGGCTGGACGTCATCCGCGGCCTGGAGCGCGCCGCACACCGGCTGCTGCGCCCGGGCGGCGTGGTGGTCGTCGAGCACGCCGACACCCAGGGCGGCCAGGTGCCCTGGATCTTCACCGAGGACCGCGGCTGGGCGGACGCCGCGGACCACCCCGACCTCAACAACCGGCCCCGTTTTGCCACAGCACGCAGGGAGGTGCCGTGATGGCACGGCGTTACGACTGCTCCGACGCGACCGATCGCGCGACTGGACTGCGCGAGGCGGCCTCGGCCGTCAAGCGCGGGGAACTCGTCGTGCTGCCGACGGACACCGTCTACGGGATCGGCGCTGACGCCTTCAGCGCCGACGCCGTCGGCGATCTGCTGGAGGCCAAGGGCCGCGGCCGTGGCATGCCCTCACCTGTGCTGGTGGGATCCCCGAACACGCTGCACGGCCTCGTCACGGACTTCTCCGAGCAGGCGTGGGAACTGGTGGACGCCTACTGGCCGGGTGCGCTGACCCTGGTGGCCAAACACCAGCCGTCGCTGACCTGGGACCTGGGGGAGACCCACGGCACCGTCGCGGTCCGTATGCCGCTGCACCCGGTCGCCATCGAGCTGCTGACCGAGTTCGGCCCCATGGCCGTCTCCTCGGCGAACCTGACGGGGCACCCGGCGCCCGCCACCTGTGACGAGGCGCAGGACATGCTCGGCGAGTCGGTCGCCGTCTACCTCGACGGCGGGCCCACCCAGGACAACGTGCCCTCCTCCATCGTCGACGTCTCAGGGCCCGTGCCGCTCCTGCTGCGCGCCGGCGCCCTCGACGCCGACGAGCTGCGCAAGGTGGTTCCCGACCTGGAGGTGGCCGGGTAGTGACCGCCCCACCCGGGCGTGGTGCGGCCGAGTCCGGCGGCATAAACGGCGCCGCCGGCGCGTTCCGCATCCTCCACGTCTCCACAGGCAACGTGTGCCGCTCGCCGATCACCGAGCGGCTCACCCGGCATGCCCTGGCCGAACGGCTCGGTGCCAGCCGCACCGGCGGCCTCGTGGTCGAGAGCGCGGGCACCTGGGGGCACGAGGGCGCGCCCATGGAGGAGAACGCCGTCGCGGTCCTGCTGGAGTACGGAGCGGACGCCGAGGGCTTCACGGGGCGCGAGCTGCTGGACGACCACGTGGTCCGCGCCGACCTGGTGCTGACCGCTACCCGCGACCACCGGGCCCAGGTCGTCTCCATGGGCCACTCGGCGGGACTGCGCACCTTCACGCTCAAGGAGTTCACCCGCCTGGTGCGGGCCATAGACCCCGCGACGCTGCCCGCCGCGCGCAGCCGCGAGGAAGTGGTCGAGCGGGCGCACGCGCTGGTCCAGGCCGCGGCGGCGCTGCGCGGCTGGCTGCTGGCGCCCAGCCCGGAGGCGGACGAGATCCACGATCCGTACGGGGCGCCGATCCCGTACTTCCGCAGCGTCGGCGAGGAGATCAGCCAGGCGCTGGACCCGGTGGTCACCGCGCTGACGGGGGTGCCGGCGGCGGCGGGCGCGGCCGGGCACGGTCCCCTGTGCCGGTGACGGCCTGGAACCTGCCGCGCCACCGGTGGCGGCCGCGGAGGGTTCGAGGCCGTCACCATGTGTCATAGGCTGTGGTCCGAGCAGTTCGACTCGTTGACGTTGGCCTATGGTGTGGGCCCGAGCAACCCGCGAGACCTCTGGGGAGTCCGTGCGTGAGTATCTGCTGACGCTGTGCGTCACAGCCGCGGTCACCTACCTGCTGACCGGCCCGGTGCGCAAGTTCGCCATCGCGGCGGGCGCGATGCCGCCCGTGCGGGCGCGGGACGTGCACCGGGAGCCCACACCGCGGCTCGGCGGCATCGCCATGTTCGGCGGCTTGTGCGCGGGCCTGCTGGTGGCCTCGCAACTCACCAACATCGGTGAGCTGTTCACCCTGTCCGACGAGCCTAGGGCCCTGTTGTCGGGGGCCGGGCTGATCTGGCTGATCGGCGTCCTGGACGACAAGTGGGGCGTGGACGCGCTGGTGAAGCTCGGCGGGCAGATGATCGCCGCCGGTGTGATGGTGCTCCAGGGCCTGACGATCCTGTGGATCCCGGTCCCGGGTGTCGGCAACGTGGCGCTCACGCCGCTCCAGGGCACGCTGCTGACGGTGGCGCTGGTGGTGATCACCATCAACGCGGTCAACTTCGTGGACGGTCTGGACGGCCTGGCCTCGGGGATGGTCTGCATCGCCGCGCTCGCGTTCTTCATGTACGCGTACCGCATCTGGTACGGCTACGGCATCGAGGCGGCGGCTCCGGCGACGCTGTTCGCCGCCGTCCTCATGGGCATGTGCCTGGGCTTCCTGCCGCACAACATGCACCCCGCCCGGATCTTCATGGGCGACTCGGGCTCCATGCTGATCGGCCTCGTACTGGCCGCGGGCGCCGTCTCGATCACCGGCCAGGTGGATCCGGACCTGATGGTCGAGCACACCGGTTCGGTCAAGAACGCGGTGCACACGATGGTGCCCCTCTACATGCCGCTGCTGCTGCCGCTCAGCATCATCGCCATCCCCGTCGCCGACCTGGTGATGGCGATCGTGCGGCGCACCTGGAACGGGCGTTCCCCGTTCGCGGCGGACCGTGGCCACCTGCATCACCGGCTGCTGGAGATCGGGCACTCGCACAGCCGCGCGGTGCTGATCATGTACTTCTGGGCCGCGTTGATCGCCTTCGGCGCCGTGGCCTTCTCCGTGCGCTCCTCCAGCCTGGCGATCGTGCTGGCCATCGTGCTGCTCAGCGCCGTGGGGCTGATCGTGCTGCTGTTGCCGCGCTACACCCCGCGGGTGCCGGCCTGGTCCCAGCGCGTGCTGCCGCCCCGCTACCGGCGCTCGTCCCCGGCGCAGGGTGCGGCGGGGGTGGACCCGACGCCGCCCGGCCCCGGGGAGGATCCCGAGCCGGCGGGTGAGGGCGCCGAGGAGGGCGAGCGGGCGCCCGCGTTGGCGGGTCTGGAGGGTGCGACGGCGCTGGGGGAGCGTCGGCAGTTCACCCGTCCGAAGAAGATCAACACCCGGGACTGACCTGCCCTGTTGGCTGCCGTGCCGCCGCTGAATGCGTCAATACCAGACATAGCGCTCGGCGTCAGCCCGGTGCGCCGAGGCTCATGCCTCCGTGTGACCGGGGGCACACGAAGTAGGTAAAGACCTCATCAAATAGTTTGTGATACCGTTCACGAAACCCGGTGACAACCGAAGTGCCGCGCTTGCGCAGGCGCTTCTGCGGGAGGTCGGTCCGCCCTCCGGGCCGGGCTACTCTCGTCACCCGACGACTCACATTTCCCCGAGTTCCCCCGGAGCACACCACATGCAGTCGAACGACGCACGCATGCTGCTGCACTGCGCCGTCCCGACCGCCGTAGCCGGTGTCGTGGCCGCAGCGATCAGCGGCGTGTTCGCAGGAGGTAAGGGAGCCATCGGCGGCGCAGCCGGAGCACTCGTCGTGATCCTCTTCATGGGGCTCGGCCTTTACGTCCTCCAGCGGACAGCGCGCTCTCTCCCGCACCTCTTTCAGGCGATGGGCCTCCTGCTCTATACGACGCAGATTCTCCTGCTGTTCGTGGTGCTGGTGGTCTTCCGGGATACGACTCTTTTCGACACCAAGACCTTCGCGTTCACTCTGCTCGGCTCCACCGTCGTGTGGGTGGCCGCACAGGGCAGGGCGCACATGAAGGCGAAGATCCTGTATGTCGAGCCCTCCTCAGGTGGCAGCGAGAAGGCCAGTGCCACGTAGGGGCGGGATAAGCGCTCGTTCGAGCAACTGCTATCGTCCGTTGCCAACTGCGGCGCAGCAGACGGCGGCGGCAGAGCTTCGCTCCGTTCCGGCCCCAACGCCACGAAACGGACGCTCTGACGCCCTGATCAGCCGCCGCCCCCGATTCGTACGACCCAGACCAGTGCCGTTCCGTGGCAGCAGGCCGCGCCGACACAACGAGGTAGCCGTTTTCATGCGCCATGCAGAAGGAGCCCGCGGTGAGTGCTGACCAGATGCTCGCCTTTGAGACCGACTGCCACCTTTTCAGTGGTTGCGGCTTCGAGGCTCCCGGGCTCCACTCGTTCGTCTTCGAGCCGATGTTCAGCATCGGCGGATTCGACTTCAACAAGCCGATCCTGCTCGCCCTCGTCGGCACGCTCGCCATCGTGTGGTTCTTCTGGGCGGCCTTCGCCAAGCCGAAGATCGTCCCCGGAAAGCTCCAGATGATCGCGGAGGCCGGATACGACTTCATCCGCCGAGGCGTCGTCTACGAGACCATCGGCAAGAAGGAAGGCGAGAAGTACGTCCCCTTCGTGGTGGCGCTCTTCTTCTTCGTGTGGGTGATGAACCTGTGGGCGGTCATCCCGCTCGCCCAGTTCCCCGTCACGTCCATCTTCTCGATTCCGCTCGGCCTCGCCCTGATCGTCTACGTCGTCTGGGTCGGGCTCACCTTCAAGCGGCAGGGCTGGACCGGCGCCTGGAAGAACTTCACCGGCTACGACAAGTCCCTCGGCCCGGTGCTGCCGATGGTCATGGTCATCGAGTTCTTCTCGAACCTGCTCGTGCGCCCCTTCACGCACTCCGTCCGGCTGTTCGCGAACATGTTCTCGGGCCACATGCTGGTGGCGCTGTTCACGATCGCGACCTGGTACATGCTCAACGGTATCGGGATCGCCTACTCGGCCGTCTCCTTCATCATGACCATCGTCATGATCGCGTTCGAGCTGTTCATCCAGGTCATCCAGGCGTACGTGTTCGTCCTGCTGACCTGCTCCTACATCCAGGGCGCGCTCGTCAAGGAACACTGAGCCGGCCCGCTCCCCGCACAACCCCCAGCTGTCCGGCGGCCAACCCCCGCCGGTCCGTACAGAGAAGGAAGTAACGGCATGTCCGCTGCTCTCGACATGGTCAACATCGCCGCCTCCGAAGGCGTCACCGGCAACCTCGGCTCCATCGGCTACGGTCTCGCCGCCATCGGCCCCGGCATCGGCGTCGGCATCGTCTTCGGTAACGGCACCCAGGCGCTGGCCCGCCAGCCCGAGGCCGCCGGTCTGATCCGTCAGAACCAGATCCTCGGCTTCGCCTTCTGTGAGGCGCTGGCCCTCATCGGCATCGTCATGGGCTTCATCTTCCGCTCCTGACGGCCGAGCGAACGAACCCTTTTTCCGACGGAAGGCACTGACGTGAACGCCCTGGTACCCATGGCGGAGACCGAGGTTCCGCAGAACCCGCTCATCCCGCCGATTCCAGAGTTCGTCATCGGCCTGATCGCATTCGCCATCGTCTTCTTCTTCCTGTGGAAGAAGCTCCTTCCGAGCATCAACAAGGTGCTGGAAGAGCGTCGTGAAGCCATTGAGGGCGGCATCGAGAAGGCCGAGGCGGCTCAGCAGGAGGCTGCCGACGTACTCCAGCAGTACAAGGACCAGCTCTCCGAGGCCCGCCACGAGGCCGCCCGACTGCGTGCCGAGGCACAGGAGCAGGGCGCGGCGCTCATCGCCGAGATGCGCGCCGAGGGCCAGCGGCAGCGTGAGGAGATCATCGCCGCGGGCCACTCCCAGATCGACGCCGATCGCAAGCAGGCCGCGGCCACGCTCCGCCAGGACGTGGGCAAGCTCGCCACTGACCTGGCAGGCAAGCTCGTCGGCGAGTCCCTGGAGGACCACGCCCGGCAGAGCCGTGTGATCGACCGCTTCCTCGACGGCCTCGAAGAGACCGCCGAGGCGGAGGCGAATGTCAACGGAGCCGCCCGATGAACGGAGCGAGCCGTGAGGCGCTTGCCGCCGCACGTGAGAGCCTGACCGCGCTGACCGACTCCACGTCGGCCGACGCCGCGGCCCTCGCCGACGAGCTCGCCGCCGTCACCGCGCTGCTGGAGCGCGAGGTCTCGCTGCGCCGGGTCCTCACCGACCCGGCGCAGGACGGGGAGGCCAAGGCCTCGCTGGCCCAGCGTGTGCTGGGTGGCCAGGTCAGCGGCCCCGCCGCCGACGTGGTCTCCGGCATGGTCCGCTCCCGGTGGTCCACCCCGCGCGACCTGGTCGACGCGGTCGAGGAGCTGGCCGACCTGGCCGACCTGGTGGCGGCGGAGCGCGACGGCTCGCTCGACGACGTCGAGGACGAGCTGTTCAGGTTCGCCAGGACGGCGGCCTCCGCGCCCGACCTGCGCTCGGCCCTGACCAGCAGGACAGCGGCTCCGGCGGCGAAGAGTGCGCTGGTCAACACGCTGCTCGCCGGCCGGGTGCGCCCGGCCACCGAGCGGCTGGTGACCCGCCTGGTGATCCAGCCGCGGGGACGTAGCCTGGAGGCAGGGCTGGAAGCCCTGTCCAAGCTGGCAGCCGAGCGCCGCAACCGTTCGGTCGCCGTGGTGACGTCCGCGGTGCCGCTCAGCGACGAGCAGAAGCGGCGTCTGGGCGCGTCGCTGGCCAAGCTGTACGGCCGCCAGGTTCACCTCAACCTGGACGTGGACCCCGAGATCCTCGGCGGGATCAGGGTCCAGGTGGGCGACGAGGTGATCAACGGCTCGGTCGCCGACCGGCTGGAGCGGGCGCAGCGGCGGATGGCGGGCTGACGGGCACGCCGAGCCCGCAGAGCGTGGCAGGACCCGGCGCGTGTGCGCCAACCAACTCAACAAGCACGAACGCGGCCCGAGTTGGGCCGTACATGGGAGCCGGGGGAGACGCCCCCCGGTGCCCGCAGCAACTTACGGGCCCAACAAGGAGAGCAGGGAACCCAGATGGCGGAGCTCACGATCCGGCCGGATGAGATCCGGGACGCGCTGGAGAACTTTGTCCAGTCGTACACGCCGGACGCGGCCTCGCGGGAAGAGGTCGGTACGGTCAGCGCTGCCAGCGATGGCATCGCGAAGGTCGAGGGGCTGCCCTCGGCCATGGCGAACGAGCTGCTGAAGTTCGAGGACGGCACCCTCGGCCTCGCCCTCAACCTCGAGGAGCGGGAGATCGGTGCGGTCGTCCTCGGTGAGTTCAGCGGCATCGAGGAGGGTCAGTCGGTGCAGCGCACCGGCGAGGTCCTGTCGGTCCCGGTCGGCGACGGCTACCTGGGCCGCGTCGTCGACCCGCTGGGTGCCCCGGTCGACGGTCTCGGCGAGATCGAGCCCGAGGCCCGCCGCGCCCTGGAGCTCCAGGCGCCCACCGTCATGGACCGCAAGTCCGTGCACGAGCCGATGGCGACCGGCTACAAGGCCGTCGACACCATGACCCCGATCGGCCGCGGCCAGCGCCAGCTGGTCATCGGCGACCGCCAGACCGGCAAGACCGCGCTGTGCGTCGACACGATCATCAACCAGCGCGACAACTGGCGCTCCGGCGACCCGGACAAGCAGGTCCGCTGCATCTACGTCGCCGTCGGCCAGAAGGGCTCCACCATCGCGTCCGTGCGCGGCGCGCTGGAGGAGGCCGGTGCGCTGGAGTACACGACGATCGTCGCGGCCCCCGCGTCGGACCCGGCCGGCTTCAAGTACATCGCCCCCTACACCGGCTCGGCCATCGGCCAGCACTGGATGTACCAGGGCAAGCACGTCCTCGTCGTCTTCGACGACCTGTCCAAGCAGGCCGACGCCTACCGCGCCGTGTCCCTGCTGCTGCGCCGCCCGCCGGGCCGCGAGGCCTACCCGGGCGACGTCTTCTACCTGCACTCCCGGCTGCTGGAGCGCTGCGCGAAGCTCTCCGACGACATGGGCAAGGGCTCGATGACGGGTCTGCCGATCGTCGAGACCAAGGCGAACGACGTCTCGGCGTTCATTCCGACCAACGTCATCTCCATCACCGACGGCCAGTGCTTCTTGGAGTCCGACCTGTTCAACGCGGGCCAGCGCCCGGCGCTGAACGTCGGTATCTCCGTCTCCCGCGTCGGCGGTTCCGCGCAGCACAAGGCGGTCCGGCAGATCACCGGCTCGCTCCGGGTGAACCTGGCGCAGTACCGCGAGCTGGAGGCGTTCGCCGCCTTCGGTTCCGACCTGGACGACGCCTCCAAGGCGTCGCTGGAGCGCGGTAAGCGCATGACCGAGCTGCTCAAGCAGCCGCAGTACGCGCCGTTCTCCACCGAGGACCAGGTCGTCTCCATCTGGTCGGGCACCAACGGCAAGATGGACGACGTGCCGGTCGAGGACATCCGCCGGTTCGAGCGCGAGCTGCTGGACTACATGCACCGCGAGGAGTCGGGCCTGCTGACCAGCATTCGCGAGGGTGCCAAGATGTCGGACGACACCATCCAGACGCTCGGCGACGCGGTCGACAAGTTCAAGACCCAGTTCGAGACCTCGGACGGCAAGCTGCTGGGCGAGGGCTGAGCATGGGTGCCCAGCTCAGGGTCTACAAGCGGCGGATCAAGTCCGTCACTGCGACCAAGAAGATCACCCGGGCGATGGAGATGATCGCCGCCTCGCGCATCATCAAGGCGCAGCGCAGGGTGGCCGCGTCCGAGCCGTACGCCACGGAGCTGACCCGCGCGGTCACCGCTGTGGCGGGCGGCTCCGCCACCTCGCACCCGCTGCTGACCGAGGCCGAGCAGCCCAAGCGGGCCGCGGTCTTGCTCATCACGAGCGACCGCGGGCTCGCGGGCGGCTACAACTCCAACGCCATCAAGGCGGCAGAGCAGCTCAACGAGCGGCTGACCGCCGAGGGCAAGGAGATCGTCAGCTTCATCGTCGGCTCCAAGGGTGTGGCCTACTACGGTTTCCGCGACCGTCCGGTCAAGGAGTCGTTCACCGGCTTCACGGACAACCCGACCTACGCCGACGCCAAGACGGTGGCCGCCTCGCTGATCGAGGCGGTGCAGCAGGAGACCGCCGAGGGCGGCGTGGACGAGCTGCACATCGTCTACACCGAGTTCGTCTCGATGATGACGCAGACGCCGGTGCGCGACCGGATGCTGCCGCTCACCCTCGACGGCGACCAGGCGACGGAGGCGGCCGGCGGCAAGGGTGTCCTTCCGCTGTACGACTTCGAGCCCTCGGCGGAGGACGTGCTGGACGCGCTGCTGCCGCGGTACGTCGAGTCCCGGGTCTACAACGCCTTGCTCCAGGCGGCTGCCTCCAAGCACGCCGCCACCCGCCGGGCGATGAAGTCCGCGACCGACAACGCCGAGGAACTCATCAAGTCGCTGACGCGGCTTGCCAACGCGGCCCGCCAGGCCGACATCACCCAGGAAATCAGCGAGATCGTCGGTGGGGCGAGCGCGCTGGCTGACGCTAACGCGGGGAGTGACCGCTAACCATGACCACCACTGTTGAGACGGCCACCGCCACGGGCCGTGTTGCCCGGGTCATCGGCCCGGTCGTCGACGTGGAGTTCCCCGTCGACGCCATGCCGGACATCTACCAGGCGCTGACGGTCGAGGTTCTCGACCCGGCCGAGGACGGCAAGCGCAAGACCCTGACCCTGGAGGTGGCACAGCACCTCGGCGAGGGCGTGGTCCGCGCCATCTCCATGGAGCCGACCGACGGCCTGGTCCGCCAGGCCCCGGTGACCGACACCGGCGCGGGCATCACCGTGCCCGTCGGTGATGTCACCAAGGGCCGGGTCTTCAACACCCTCGGCAAGATCCTGAACGAGCCGGAGGCCGAGTCCGAGGTCACCGAGCGGTGGTCCATCCACCGCAAGGCGCCCTCGTTCGACCAGCTCGAGTCGAAGACCGAGATGTTCGAGACCGGTCTGAAGGTCGTCGACCTGCTGACCCCGTACGTCAAGGGCGGCAAGATCGGCCTGTTCGGCGGCGCGGGCGTCGGCAAGACGGTCCTCATCCAGGAAATGATCATGCGTGTGGCCAAGCTGCACGAGGGCGTTTCCGTGTTCGCCGGCGTCGGCGAGCGCACCCGTGAGGGCAACGACCTGATCGAGGAGATGGACGAGTCCGGCGTCCTCCCGCAGACCGCGCTGGTCTTCGGCCAGATGGACGAGCCGCCGGGGACCCGTCTCCGCGTCGCGCTGGCCGGTCTGACCATGGCGGAGTACTTCCGCGATGTGCAGAAGCAGGACGTGCTGTTCTTCATCGACAACATCTTCCGCTTCACGCAGGCCGGTTCCGAGGTCTCCACCCTGCTGGGCCGCATGCCCTCCGCGGTGGGTTACCAGCCGAACCTGGCGGACGAGATGGGTGTGCTCCAGGAGCGCATCACCTCGACCCGCGGCCACTCCATCACCTCCATGCAGGCGATCTACGTGCCCGCCGACGACCTGACGGACCCGGCCCCGGCGACGACGTTCGCGCACCTGGACGCCACCACGGTGCTCTCGCGTCCGATCTCGGAGAAGGGCATCTACCCCGCGGTGGACCCGCTGGACTCCACCTCCCGGATCCTGGACCCGCGCTTCGTCACCCAGGAGCACTACAACTGCGCCGAGCGCGTCAAGGGGATCCTGCAGAAGTACAAGGATCTGCAGGACATCATCTCCATCCTCGGCATCGACGAGCTGTCCGAGGAGGACAAGCTCACGGTGTCCCGCGCCCGCCGCATCGAGCGCTTCCTGTCGCAGAACACCCACGCGGCGAAGCAGTTCACCGGCCTGGACGGTTCGGACGTGCCGCTGGACGAGTCGATCGCGGCCTTCAACGCGATCGCCGACGGCGAGTTCGACCACTTCCCGGAGCAGGCGTTCTTCATGTGCGGTGGCCTTGACGACCTCAAGGCCAAGGCGAAGGAGCTCGGCGTCTCCTGACGCCGTTCCTCTCCCGTCCGGTGGGCCCCCGGGCTCCGGACGGGAGGGGCTTCGGCGCTCCTGCGTGCTTCCGCGCGCGGTCTCACGCACATGTGCGCCGGTCGTGCTCCGCGGCGGGGCGGGTGGGCGTACCCGTCCCCGCACCGCACCCCTTATCCTTTCCCCATCCCAAGCTGAGGAGCCACAGTGGCTGAGCTGCACGTCGAGTTGGTCGCCGCCGACCGCAAGGTCTGGTCCGGCGAGGCCAGCCTGGTCGTCGCGCGCACCTCCTCGGGTGATATCGGTGTCATGCCCGGCCACCAGCCGCTGCTCGGCGTGCTGGAGTCCGGCCCTGTCACCATCCGCACGAGTGGTGAGAGCGGCGGCGGTACCGTCGTCGCCGCCGTGCACGGCGGATTCATCTCCTTCGCCGACGACCAGCTCTCCCTGCTCGCGGAGGTCGCGGAGCTGACCGACGAGATCGATGTCGAGCGGGCGGAGCGCGCGTTGGAGGAGGCCAAGTCCAAGGCCGACGAGGGCGCCGAGCGGCGTGCCGACGTGCGGCTGCGAGCGGTGACGGCCGCTCGCTGACGTACGCCGCCCCGCAGCGGCGCACGGTGCAGGACGACACTCAGCCGCGGGTGGTCCCGGAATTTCTCCGGGGCCGTCCGCGGCTGAAGCCATACAGAAGCGTTTGAGAGACTTGCCGGCGGCAGGTCCCGGAGAGTGCGAGGAGGTCGATGAAGATGGTCCTCGCTCTGCTGCTGTGCGGCGTGGTCGTTCTGCTGGTGATCGCGGGGCTTTTCGCCTTCGGGGTACGCAGGCGGCTGATCCAGCGGTCCGGCGGAACGTTCGACTGCAACCTGCGGTGGGCGGTACCCGAGGAGGAGGCCGCCGAGCCGAAGGGAAAAGGGTGGGCGTACGGCATCGCCCGCTACAACGGCGACCGCATCGAGTGGTTCCGCGTCTTCTCCTATGCCCCCAGGCCCCGCCGCCATCTGGTGCGCGGGGCCATCGACGTTCTGGAGCGCCGTTCGCCGCGGGGCGACGAGGAGCAGGCGCTGCTGTCCGACTCCGTCGTGCTGGCGTGCGCGGTGGGGCCCGAGCGGGTGCGGGTCGAGCTGGCGCTCAGCGAGGACGCGCTGACGGGGTTCCTCGCCTGGCTGGAGGCCGCCCCTCCGGGGCAGCGCGTCAACGTGGCCTGAGCGGGGGGTCTCAGCCGGCCAGGGGCGTCAGCCGGGCAGCGCCGCGACCGGGCAGCGCTGTCAGCCGAGCAGGGCCGCGATCGTGAAGAGCACGGGCACCGCCAGCACGGTCGAGACGAGGATGGATTCGCGGGCCAGCCGCGTGGCGACCCCGTACCGGCTCGCGTAGGCGAACAGGTTCTGCGCTGAGGGCAGCGCGGCCGTCACGACGACGGCGAACAGCGCCCGGCCTCCCAGGCCGAACACGACGGTGCCCAGGAGCCAGGCGACGAGCGGCTGGCCGAGCGACTTGAGCAGCACCGAGAGCACCAGCGGCCCGCGTTCGCCGTCCCGCCCCGGCAGGGCGCTGCCGTACAGCGAGATGCCGAAGGCCAGCAGTACGGCGGGCACCGACATCGCGCCGATGAGGTGGAAGGGCTCCATGACCGGTTCCGGCACCCGCCACCCGGACGCGGCGACGGCGACCCCGGCGAGCGAGCCGACGACGATGGGGTTGCGCAGGGGGCTGGTGAGGCGCCGCAGCAGGCTGTCGCCGCCGCCCGAGGTGGTGACGTCGAGGACGGTGAGTCCGACGGGTGTCATCAGCAGCAGTTGGAAGAGCAGCACGGGGGCGACCAGCGAGGCGTCTCCCAGTACGTAGGCGGCGACGGGGATGCCGAGGTTGCCCGCGTTGACGTATCCGGAGCACAGCGCGCCGACCGTCGTCGGTGCGGCGGGCCAGCGGCGTACCGCGCCGACGAGGGCGTAGCCGCCCGCCATGGCCGCGGCGGACAGCGCGGTGATGGCCAGGGGCGCGGAGGCGAGGACCGTCAGGTCGGCGTGCGAGAGGGTCTCGAACATCAACGCGGGGCTGGCGACGTGGAAGGCGAGCTTGGTGAGGACCTCCCGGCCGCCGTCTCCGAGGAGGGCGAAGCGGCCGAGGACGTAGCCGGTGCCGATGACGGCGGCGATGACGGCGAAGCCGGTGAGCACGCCGGACACGGCGGACCTCCCCTGCGCGGATCGGGACTCGCTCAATTGTCCGGATGTCCTCAAGGGGGCCGACCAGCGGGTCCGCCGGTCGCCAGTACCCTCACGGGGCGGTGATCCCCACCTCCTGCGCGAGGACCGCCGCCTGGGTCCTGCTGCGCAGCTCCAGCTTGGCCAGCAGCCTGCTGACGTGGGTTTTGACGGTGGCCTCCGCCATGGTGAGGCGGTCGGCGATCTCGACGTTGGAGAGGCCTTCGCCGAGGCAGCCGAGGACCTCGCGCTCGCGGCGGGTCAGCCCGCTCAGACCCGGCGGGGGCTCCTGCGGGGCGCGTGCGGCCCGCGACGGTCCGCCGGCGAACTCGGCGATCAGCCTGCGGGTCACGGCGGGGGCGATCATGCCGTCGCCGCGGGCGACGGTGCGGACGGCCTCGACGAGTGCGGCGGCCTCGCTGTCCTTGAGCAGGAATCCGGCCGCGCCCGCGCGCAGCGCCCCGAAGACGTAGCTGTCGTGGTCGAAGGTGGTCAGCACCAGCACGTCCCCGGCCCCGGCCTCGACGATGCGGCGGGTGGCGCTCACGCCGTCGAGCCGCGGCATCTGGATGTCCATCAGCACGACATCGGGCCGCAACGTGTGCGCGAGCCTCACCGCCTCCTCGCCGTCGCCCGCCTCACCGACGACGTCGATGCCGGGGGCGTGCCGGAGGATGAGGACGATACCGGCGCGTACGGCCTGCTGGTCCTCGGCGACGAGGACCCGGAGGGGCGGGGCGGCGCCTGCCGCCTCCCGCGGCCGGTCCCCGCCGTGCTCGGCCTGTGCGAACCGGTCCGTCCCGTTCCCGGCGCCGGGCTGTGTCATTCTTCCGTCTCCCTGCGCTCGTTGCGGCGGCTTCCGCGTGCGGTCCCCGGGTTGCGGTCCGTCTTCTCCTGTGCGGGCAGTACGGCGCGGACGTCCCAGACGTGCCGGCCCCCGGGCGTGGTGGAGGGGCCCGCGGTCAGGGTGCCGTTCAGCAGCTCGACGCGCTCCCGCATGCCGGTCAGACCGGCCCCGGCACCCGGGGCGCGCGGGGGACCGCCGTGCTCCTCCCGGTCCGAAAGCGGGCTGGTGACGCGCAGACACAGCCCGAGGTTCGAACCGTCGTCGCGGTGCGGTGCGACGGCGACGGTGACCTCGCCGGGCGCGGCGTGCTTGAGCGCGTTGGTGACCGCCTCCTGGACGACCCGGTAGGCGGCCAGCTCCACCGGCGTGGGCAGCGGCGGATCACCCGGCGCGCGCCGGTCGGTGAGGACGAAGGTGCGGCCGTCGCCCGCCATCGCACGGGCCCGCTCCAGCAGGGCGTCGAGACCGTCGAGGGAGGGCGTCGCGGTGGGCTCGTCGGCGCCGGTCGCGTTGCGCAGCAGGCCGATGAGGCGGCGCATCTCCGCCAGGCCCTGCACACTGTTCTCGCGGATGACGCCCAGCGCCTCACGGTTGGCGTCCTGGCTGCTCGGGCCGCTCTCGCCGGCGGTGAGGGAGAGCGCGGCCGTGGAGTGGATGGCGATGGCCGACAGGTGGTTGGCGACGACGTCGTGCAGTTCGCGTGCCATGCGCGTCCGCTCGGCGTCGATGGCCTGTTTGCGGTCCAGCTCGGCGAGCAGCGCCGTCTGCTCGGCCCGCTGCCGCTCGGCCGCTGCCTTGTCCCGGTGGTTGCGGATCATCTCGCCCGAGGTCGTGGGCACCAGCAGGATGCCCGCGCAGGCGGCGACGAGCAGCAGCATCTCCGCACGGTGGAAGGCGAGCAGCAGCCAGGCGGAGAAGAGCACGGTGACGGCCACCGAGCCGCGCAGCACCGCGCGGGAGAAGCGGGCCGAACCGTAGAGCACCCCGGCGTAGAGCAGGTCGGTGAACAGCACGAGGGTGGCCAGCAGCGAGCCCGTCAACAGGTCGGCCACCTGCGCCGGCAGCCCGACGAGCAGCGCGTAGGGCTGCGCGGTGCGGCGCACCAGCGCGGCCAGGCACATCATGGCGAGCGGCACCAGCACCAGCCAGCGGGGGCCGCGCGCCACGATCGGGTCACTGGCCAGACCGAGGACCCACAGCAGCAGGCCGCCGACGGCACCGCAGACCGCGACGAGCACGTCGTCGCGGTGGGGACGCCACCGGTGCGGCGCGCGGGTCGGCGCGGTGGCCGCGGCGGTGGTCATGGCCCCATTGTCCCGTGAGCGCCCCGTGTCAGGTCCTCCTCCGCCTGGCCGAGCGACGGCCGGCTGCGACTGCATCTTTCGATGCAGTCGCGCTCCGCCAAAATCGTCACGCCCGACGACGCCGCGCCGCCACCGCGTGGGCCACCGTGGTGGAGCACGTCCGCGCCGTGACAGCCGCCTGGAGGACCCACCATGATCGTGACGCTGATCGTCGTCAGCGAAGTCGGCTTCTGGGTGCTGCTGGCGGCCGGCCTCGCGCTGCGCTACCTGGCCAGGATGGAGAAGACGGGCGCCGCGGTGCTGCTGTGCGAGCCGCTGCTGGAGGTCGTGCTGCTGGTCGTCACCGCGATCGACCTGAAGAACGGCGCGGAGCCCGACTGGAAGCACGGGCTTGCCGCCGTCTACATCGGCTTCACCGCGACCCACGGCCACTACCTGGTGAAGTGGGCCGACGGCCATGCCGCGCACCGGCTCGGCCGCGGGCCGCGCCCGGTGAAGCCGCCCCGGTACGGGATGCCGCGGGCCGTGCACGAGTGGAAGATGGCGGCGCGCGGTGTCGGTGCGGCGGCCATCGCCGCGGCACTCCTCCAGCTGGCGGTCTGGTACGTCGGCGACGGCGAGCAGGCCGGGCCGCTGCACGCCTGGCAGGCCCGCATGGGGCTGGTGGCGGGGATCAGCCTGGTCATCGGGGCGAGCTACACGGTGTGGCCCAAGCGGGCTCCCGAGCGCGTCACGGACGGCGCGTCACGCTGAGGGCCGCGCGCCGCCGCGTCGAGGGGCGCGGCGGCGGGCCTCACGGCGGGGTCAGGCGCCGGGGTCGCGGCCCGGCGCCTCTTTGGTGTCCGGCTTCTTGAGGGCGGCGAGCGTGGCGCGGGTGTCGGTCTTCATCCAGCCGAGCACGGTCTGCTCGGGCGGCGGCTCGAAGTCGTCGTCGGGGCCTCCGCCGAACCAGCTCCAGCTCATCTCGTACGTCATCCAGCCGGCGCGTACCTCGAGTTTCAGGCTGCCCAGACTGTTGGCCCGCTGCTCCTTGACCAGGTACGCCTCATTGCCGATCCCCTTCACGGGGGTCACCTTGTACTGGTAAGTCTCCGACTTCCGGTCCAGCCAGGTGCGCTGCTCGGAGGCGAACTCCCCGGAGGGATCCGCCTTCTTGTGCCATTCGACGTGCGTGGTCACGTACGTGGTCGGCGGTGTCCGCGAGGTCTCGCCGCGTTCGGTCATGGTGCGGCTGCAACTGCTCACGTCGAGCCCGTTCTGCTGCGAGGAGTACCCGTCGGGGTCGTCCGTCGCGGACTTGCTGAGCTCGTACTCCGCGACGAACGACTTCAGTTCGGCCGTCTCGCACATGTCGTGGTGGTAGCGGTAGCCCCGGTAGTCCGGCGTCGCCTCGTCGCCCTTGTCGAGCGCGCCGGTGGCCATGAGCGTCGCGGCCCAGGTGGCGGACGCGATCACCACGCCGCCCAGCGCCCACAGCCAGCGCGGCGCGCCGCGGCGCGGCGGCGTCCCCGGCGGTGGCCCGGGTGGTCCGGGCGGCCCGGCGGGCGGAGTGTGCGGCTGTGCGTACGGGTTGAACTGGTACGCGGGCATCGCGGTGGAGGTGGGTTGCTGTGAGTACGGCTGCTGCGGCTGCGCCCCCGGTATGGCCATGCGCGCACGTTACTCGGTGCCGTCGGCCTGCGAAGCGGTGGCCCGGGGCAGGCGGGAGGCGAACGCGTCGAGCGCGGCGAGCGTGCCGGCGGAGCCGGTGTGCAGATGTACGTCCATCCCCAGCGCCCGCGCCGCCTCGACGTTGCGGGCCACGTCGTCGACGAACAGCGCCTTGGAGGCCTCGGCGCCCAGCAGGCGCAGGGTGTGCGTGTAGATGCGCGGGTCCGGTTTGGCGTACCCCACCTCGCAGGAGAGCACGGCCACTTCCGCGGCCGGCAGCACCGCGCCGAGGTGCGGGCGGGCGTCGGGCCAGGCGTTGCTGACGAACGCGGTGGCTGCCCTGCCACGCAGCGCCGCCACCGCGTCGAGCAGCGCGCGGTCGTACACGGGGTCGGCCGCCAGGTCGGCTCGCAGCTCGGTGACGGCCTCCGCGTCCAGGCCCAGACGGTCGCGTACCACGGACCACCACTGGGGCCCGTCCATCCGGCCGACGAGCACCTCCGTGTCGTTGCCCGCGTAGACGGAGGTGACGAAGTCCTCTTCGGAGATGCCCAGCCGCGCCGCCCACTTGGCGGCGGCGGCAGGGAGTTTGTCCTCGACCACCACGCCGCCCAGGTCCATCAGCAGCGCGGGCCGGTCGCCCGCGGCGGGGCTCACCGCTCGCCCCCCGGCACCCACAGCACGTCGCCGACGGACTTGTTGGCCGTACGGGCGAGGATGAACAGCAGGTCGGAGAGGCGGTTGAGGTAGGTCGCGGTCAGCGGGTTCATCGTCTCGCCGTGTTCTTCCATGGCGGCCCAGGTGGAGCGCTCGGCGCGGCGGACGACCGTGCACGCCTGGTGCAGCAGCGCGGCGCCCGCCGTACCGCCCGGGAGGATGAAGGAGCGCAGCTTCTCCAGGTCCTCCAGGAACCGGTCGCAGTCGGCCTCCAGCTTGTCGATGTAGGCCTGCTCCACGCGCAGCGGCGGGAACTCGGGGTTGTCCACGACGGGGGTGGACAGGTCGGCGCCCACGTCGAACAGGTCGTTTTGGACGCGCAGCAAAACGGTGCGGACCTCTTCGTCGAGGCCGCCGAGGGCCAGCGCGGTCCCGAGCGCGGCGTTCGCCTCGTTGGCGTCCGCGTACGCCGCGATGCGGGTGTCGGTCTTGGCCGTACGGCTCATGTCGCCGAGCGCCGTCGTGCCCTTGTCGCCGGTACGGGTGTAGATCCGCGTCAGGTTCACCATGCTGCGAGCGTAGCCCGCGTACCCGCACGTGGGAGGGTGCCCTCCGGCCTGTCGCCCGCCCGCCGCGAGGACGCGCGGCGGGCGGGCGAGGGGCGGGGCGGTCACGCTCCGGCTTTCCTGAAGACCTGGGTGCCCAGGCCCAGCGAGACGGCGGCGAGGGCGAGGGCGACCAGGGCGCCGAGGGCGAGCGTTCCCCCGTAGTGCCCCAGGAAGGCGTCGCGCACGGCGTCGACGACGTACCGGAACGGCACGAAGTGCGACACCGCGTCCAGCCAGTCGGGCGCCAGCGCCATCGGCAGCAGGATGCCCGAGAGCAGTACGGCCGGCAGGTTGAGCGAGTTGATGACCGGCGCGAACTCCTGGGGGGAGGTGACCCGCATGGCCAGCGCGTACGACAGGGCGGCGAGCGAGGCGGCCAGGACGCCGACGAGGACGAAGCCGATCGCCACCCCCACCACCGGGGTGCGCAGCCCGAAGGCGACGCCGACCAGGACGAGCAGGAGCGACTGGGCGAACAGTTGGAGCACGTCGCGCACCAGGCGCCCCAGCAGCAGGGCGAGCCTGCTGACGGGGGTGACGCGCAGCCGCTCCACGACGCCGTGCTGTTTCTCGATCAGGAGGGTGAACCCGGCGAACGCCGAGGAGAACAGCCCGAGCTGGACGAGGAGCCCCGGCACCAGCGTCTGCCAGGAGTCGCCGGCGCCGCCCAGGTCGATGTCGCGCAGCAGGGGGCCGAAGAAGACCAGGAACAGCAGCGGTTGGAGGAGTCCGAACAGCACGCCGAGGCGGGAGGCCAGGGTCTGCCGGATGTAGCGTCCTGCGATGATGCCGGTGTCGGTGAGCAGGTGGGACATGGGGCGTCTGTTCCTTCGGGGAGGGGCGTCTGTCGGAGGGCCGTTCCGCCGGTGCAGGGGCGGGGTCACACGGCCACGGGTGCGCGCTCGGTCTCGCGCTTCGCCTCGCGGCCGGTCAGGGCGATGAAGGCGTCCTGGAGGCTGGCTTGCACCGAGCCGCCGTACTCCTTCTTGAGCTGGGCCGAGGTGCCCTGTGCGGCGATGCGGCCGTCGTCCACGACCACCAGCCGGTCGGCGAGTGCGTCGGCCTCGTCCAGGTAGTGCGTGGTCAGGAAGACGGTCATCCCGCGCTGTTGACGCAGGCGCCGCACGAGCTGCCACAGGTCGGCGCGGCTGCCGGGATCGAGGCCGGTCGTCGGCTCGTCGAGGAAGAGCAGGCTGGGCTCGTGGGTGAGCGCCATGGCGATGTCCAGGCGCCGCCGCTGGCCGCCGGAGAGCGCGCGGCAGGGCCGCTCCAGCAGGTCGGTCAGGTCCAGGTCCTGTGCCAACTCCTCCGTGCGGCGGGCGGCTTCCGCTTTGGTGAGGCGGTAGAGGCGGGCTTGGGTGGTGAGCTCCTCACGGACGCTGACGACGGGGTCGACGCCGCCGGCCTGTGCCACGTATCCGATGCGTTTCCGTACGCCGCGCGGGTCGGCGATCAGGTCGTGGCCCGCGACGGTCGCGGTGCCCGAGGTGGGCGCGAGCAGCGTGGTCAGCATGCGGAGCGTGGTGGTCTTGCCCGCGCCGTTCGGGCCGAGGAAGCCGAGGATCTCGCCTTGTCCGACGGTCAGGTCGATGCCGCGCACGGCTTCTACGGTGCGCTTTTTGGTGTGGAAGGTCCGGGTCAGTCCGGCGGTGTGGATGACTGCTGGCATGCCGACAGAAAAACAGAGACGCTCAAATTTTGCAACGTCCCCAAGAATTAACCGACCCCATCGGAGCGGTACCATGACGCCATGGCCAGCACTGCACCGAACGCCGGCGCCGCGTCCGCACCAGGCGCCCCACCGGACGCCGGCACCGCACCGAAAGAGGGCCGCAGGGAGCGGAAGAAGCGGGAGACCCGGACGCGGATCTCCGACATCGCCACGGGCCTGTTCCTGGCGCGCGGCTTCGACGCGGTGACCATCGCCGAGATCGCCGAGGCCGCCGACGTCTCGGTCAACACGGTCTACAACTACTTCCCGGCCAAGGAGGACCTCTTCTTCGACCGCGAGGAGGAGATGATCGACCGCACCGCCGCCCTGGTGCGGGATCGCGCGCCGGGCCAGTCCGCCGCCGCCGCGGTGCTCGGGAGGCTGCGCGAGGACATCGCCGAGCGGAACCTGTACGCGGGCATGAGGGAGGGCTTCGGCGACTTCATGCGCGTCGTGCGGGGATCGCCCGCGCTGGTCGCGCGCCTGATGGTGCTCCACCACCGCACCGCCGACCGGCTGCGCCAGACCCTGGAGGCCGAGACCGGCGCGGGCCCCGAGGACCCCATGCCCGAACTCGTCGCCTACGAACTGGTGAACCTGATCAACCTCGTGACCCGGCGCGCCACGCTCAGCGTCGCCGACGGCGTCTCACCCGAACGGGCCGCCACGGACGCGCTCGCCAGGCTGGACGCCTACGAGTCCCTGGTCACCGACGCGCTTGTCAACTACGCGAGAAAACCCGCTCGCTGACGTCCGCCCACGCTCCCGCGCCCGAAGGTGTGATGTCCGCCATGTGAGACGTGATGCGTGTCTCTATCCCGCCCACGGCTTGCGAAGAAGCGCTAATGTCCGCCCAACAGGCGGACATTCACGGGGCGCGAGGCGTACGCATCGGCGCGGGCCGGACGCCCGGCGGGACGAAGTGAGGGGAAGAACGTGGCGAAGAAGCTCGCCGTCATCGGGGCCGGCCTCATGGGCTCCGGAATCGCGCAGGTCTCCGCTCAGGCGGGCTGGGACGTGATGCTCCGCGATGTGACGGACGAGGCGCTCGCCCGCGGTACCGACGGGATCAAGGCGTCCTACGACAAGTTCGTCTCCAAGGGCAAGCTGGCGGCGGCCGACGCCGAGGCGGCGCTGGCCCGCATCACCACCACCACGGACCTGGACGCGGTGGCCGACGCGGACGTCGTGGTGGAGGCCGTCTTCGAGAAGATCGAGGTCAAGCGGGAGATCTTCGCGGCGCTCGACAAGCTCGCCGACGAGCACGCCGTCCTCGCCTCGAACACCTCCGCCATCCCGATCACCAAGATCGCGGCAGCCACGGAACGCCCCGAGCGGGTGGTGGGCACCCACTTCTTCTCGCCGGTGCCGATGATGGCGCTGTGCGAGCTGGTGCGCGGCCACAAGACCAGCGACGAGACGCTCGCCCTCGCACGGGAATTCGCCGAGTCAGTCGGCAAGACGTGCGTCGTCGTCAACCGGGACGTCGCCGGCTTCGTCACCACCCGGCTCATCTCGGCGCTCGTGGTCGAGGCCGCCAAGCTGCACGAGTCGGGCGTCGCCTCGGCGGAGGACATCGACACCGCGTGCAGGCTCGGCTTCGGCCACGCCATGGGCCCGCTGGCCACCGCGGACCTGACGGGCGTCGACATCCTGCTGCACGCCACGGAGAACATCTACACCGAGTCCAGGGACGGCAAGTTCGCCCCGCCCGAGTCGATGCGGCGGATGGTCGACGCGGGAGACCTCGGACGCAAGAGCGGACAGGGCTTCTACGAGCACTGAGGCCCGTCGGCTCCCGGCCGCCTCACCGGCCGGGAGCGCCCCGCGCGGCCGGGACGCGCTCGCCCGCAAGGGTGAAACTCCGTATCGGTCGGGAAACGAACGGCAACGCGGCCGCACCGGAACCCGTCATCCCCAGTGGGGCCGCCGCCGAGGCGGACCCCGGGGCCGCCCAGGGACCCGCCCGTCCGACGGCGCACCACCGGCTCGTCGGACACACCGGCTCATCGGCCGTAACGGCTCCCCGGGGCGAGCCGGGGGCCACCGCCACGGTCCACCCGGCAGCGCTCACGGCTCGCCGCAGCACAGTTGAAGGATGCACGCCACGGACACCACTCCGGGAGCACATATGCACATCAGGGGCGACCACGCCGAGCTGGTCGTCGGAGGTCGTCTCGACGTCCGCAGCGCCGCGGACGCCCGCACGGTCCTGCACGCCGCTGTCGACGGGGGAGACGGCGATCTCGTGCTCGACCTCGCCGGGCTCGACTCGTGGGACGCCACGGGGCTCGGCGTGATCATGGGCGCGCACCGCCGCGCCGGGCGCTGCGGCAGGAGACTCGTGCTACGGAAGGTCCCGCCGCAGATGCAGCGCGTGCTGGTGGCCACCCGGCTGCACCGGATCCTGGCCATCGAGCCCCGGCCGGTGAGTGGCCGCGGCGCAGGTCCGGAGGGGTCCGCCAGTACCGGCGTCCTGGCGAACCCATGACAATCCCGTCGGTCCCGGCTCCGCATCGCTCCGCTTCCTGGAGAATGGAGAGCGCGCGCCGGACCGACCCCGCTCGGGTGGCCGGTCGCGACATCTGTTCTTGGGAGACATGACCATGGATCGGCACGCCAGCGACCGACCCCCGCACGGGGACCCGTACGAGCCCACCGGCGACGCGCCCGGCCCGGCCCCCGGCGCCGACGGCCCCAACGGCGAGGCGGCCAGGGCCGTGCGGCTCGTCGCCGAGCAGTACCTCGTCACGGTCAATCCCGTCGACGGCAGCGAGGTCGAGCCCTGCCCGCCCGGCGCCCGGCAGGAGACGCCGCCCAAGCTCGCCGCGCCCGACCGGCCGGTGGCCGAGACCCCCACGGCCGCCGCGAAGCTGCCGCCCGGCAGCCTCGTCGAGCGGGACGAGGAGCGCGAGCGGCTGGTACGGCTGCTCTCGCGGGGCCGCTCCGTGCGGCTGACCGGGCCCGCCGGGTCGGGCCGCAGCGTCCTGCTCGACGTCGTCGCCGAGGACGTCGCCCACCTCGCCCCCGACGGCGTCGTCCGCCTCAGCGGACACCGCCGTACCCCGAGCGACCTGATGTACGACCTGTTCGCGGCCGTGCACAGCGCCCCTCTCCACCGGCCGGGCAAGACCGAACTGGTGCGCGCCCTGGCCGGGATCGGCGCCATCGTGCTCGTCGACGACCTGGAGTTCGGCGGCGCGGCCCTCGACGAACTGCTGCGGGCCACGCCCGAGTGCGCCTTCCTGTTCGCCGCCACCCCCGGCGTGACCGCGCCGGCCGCGGACTCCTGCGTCGAGGAGGTCTTCCTGGCGGGGCTGAGCCGCACCGCCTGCCTCGACCTGCTGGAGCGGGCCATCCACCGGCAGCTCACCGACGAGGAGGCCGACTGGGCGGCCGGACTCTGGTTCGCCGCGGAGGGCCTGGCGCTGCGCTTCGTCCAGGCCGGCGCGCTGCTGCGGTTGCAGGCCGACGGCGGTGTCGTGCCGGGACTCGCCGGCGACGCCGCCCTCGCGCCCCCGCTGGCCGCTGCGCTCCCCGAGTCGGGCCGTGAGGCACTGCGCCTCGCCCTCGCGCTCGACGGCGAGGTCCCGCACCCCACCCACCTGCCCGCGCTCACCGGTGACCCGAACGCCGACGACAGCGTCACGGAACTGCTGGCCTTCGGCCTGATCAGCCCGGCGGGCGACCACTTCAAGCTGGCCGCGGGCGTCGCCGAGCAGCTCGCCGAGGCCGGTTACGGCGACGGCAGCGACGCCCACGCGCTCGCCGCCGCTCAGCACTACACCTGGTGGACGGGGCACCCCTCCGTCAGCGCCGACCGGGTCACCCAGGAGGCCGACGCGGCTCTGGCCGCCGCCCGTGGCGCCCACCAGGGCGGCAGCTCCAGCGCCGCCGTGCTGCTGGCCCGCACCGCCGCACCCGTTCTCGCGGCAGGGATGCGCTGGAGCGCCTGGGAGCGGATGCTGCGCTGCGGACAGGAGTCGGCCCGCGCCTCGGGCGAGCTCGCCGAGGAGGCCTACTTCCACCACGAGCTGGGCATCCTCGCGCTGGCCGCGGGCAACCCGGAGCGGGCGCGTACCGAGCTGGAGGCCGCGATCGCGCTGCGGGGCACCCTCGCGGAGCAGCGCGGCATGGTCGCGGGCCGCAGGGCGCTCGCTCTGGTGAACGACCGGCTCGCCTCCCCGGCGGCCGGTGCCGCGGGCGCGGCGGGAGCGGCCTTCGGGGCATGGACCCGGCCGACACCGGCAGGCGAGCAGGCACCGGCCGACGCGTCGAAGACCCCGACCGACGCGGTTCCCGTGGCGCCGCAGCCCAGGGCGGCGACCACGCCGCCCGGCTCCACCGGCGCGACCACCGCGGTCGTCTCCTCGGCCGACTCCGCGGACCAGGCGCCGGGCGGCACGCTGATCTCCCCGTCCGACGAGGGTTTCCCCTCCTCGGGCGCGGCCGGCGGCCCCGTAGGCGGACCGGGCCGCAGCGGACGGCACGGCGCCCCGCGCGGCTGGCGCGCCTTCACCAGCAGCAAGCGGAACGTGGCGGCGGCGGGCGCCGGCGCCCTGCTCGCCGCCGTGCTCGGCACCGTCGTCACCCTGGGCACCGTCTCCGACGACAGCACACCCGACACCGTGCGGCCCGACTCCTCCACCTCCCACGACGACCAGGACAACGCACCCGGTGACGAGGCGCCCGGGGACAGCGGCGACACCGGTGCCCCCGCCGGCCGCCAGCCGGCCGCCGGCACCCCGTCGCGGGACACGAAGGCCCCGGGCTCCGGCGCGCACAAGAGCCAGGCGCCCACGCACGAGACCAGCCCGGGCAAGCACACCCCCAGCTCTCCCGAGGAGCCCTCCAGCGACCCCGGAGAGGACGACCCGCCCTCCTCGCCCGAGGACCCGCCCTCCTCCCCTGACGACCCGCCGTCGTCGCCGGACGACCCGCCCACCTCCGACGACCCTTCGGACCCGCCCACCGACGACCCGACCACGCAGGACCCGCCGTCCTCGCCCTCCTCGAGCGGCAACGACGGCGGCGACGGCGGTTCCTCCAGCGGCGCGCCCACAGGCCGGGCCCCCGGCGGCGGCAGCACGCAGCCGGGCACGCCGAGCGGGTCCGGCCGGTAGCGGGAGCCGGCAGCAGAGAACCGCAGCCGGGTCGTAGTCCTGGCATCAGCCGATCGGTTGATGCCAGGACGAGAGCGTTGGGCGATGTGCGCACGGTGGCCGCGGCGGCACGCTCGTGCCATGCCACTCATCGAAGTCAGCGGGCTGCGCAAGGAGTACGCGGGGCGCCCGGTCGTGGACGGCGTGAGCTTCTGCGTCGAGGAGGGCGAGATCTTCGGCGTCCTCGGCCCGAACGGCGCGGGGAAGACCACCACGGTCGAGTGCGTGGAGGGGCTGCGCGCCCCTGATGCGGGGCGGATCCGCGTCGCGGGTCTCGACCCCGTCGCCGACCACGACGACGTCGCGCAACTCCTCGGCGCCCAGCTCCAGGAGAGCCGGCTCCAGCCCAAGATCACGGTGCGCGAGGCGCTGCGCATGTACTCCGCGTTCTACCGGCGGCCGGCCGACTGGCGCTCCCTCGCCGCGAGGCTGGGGCTCCAGGACCGCCTCGACGTACGGTTCGGCACGCTGTCGGGTGGCCAGAAGCAGCGGCTGTTCATCGCCCTGGCCCTGGTCGGCAGCCCCAGGGCCGTGGTGCTGGACGAGCTGACGACCGGCCTGGACCCCCGGGCCCGCCGGACGGTGTGGGAACTGGTCGAGGACATCCGCGCCTCCGGAGTGACGGTGCTGCTGGTCACCCACCTCATGGAGGAGGCGCAGCGGCTCTGCGACCGGGTCGCCGTCATCGACGGGGGCCGACTGGCCGCGCTGGGCACCCCGGCCGAGCTGATCAGCCAGAAGGCCGACCCCACGGTCATCGCCTTCACCCCCTCGCAGCCGCTGCCCGAAGGGGAGCTGAGCGCGCTTCCCGGAGCCCGCTCGGTACGGACCCAGGGGCCCCGCGTCACCCTGCACGGCACGGACGAGACGGTCGACGCCCTCCTGACCACCCTGGCGCGGCGCCGCATCACCGCGGGCCAACTCCGCGTCAAGGACGCCTCGCTGGACGACGCCTTCCTCGACCTGACCGGCAACGAGTCCCCGGCGCCCCGCCCGGCACACGCCCACCAGGAGAACCTGACATGACGACCGCGCACCTGTCCGGCACGGCCGCGCCCCCGAACGGCGCCAAGCCGGCGGGCCCGTCCGCCCTGCTGTCCGTCCTGCGCACCGAGTTCCGGCTCTTCCTGCGCGAGCCGGGCGCACTCTTCTGGGTCGTCGTCTTCCCGCCCGCACTGCTGACGATCCTCGGCTGCATCCCCTCCTTCCGCGAGGCGTCCGCCGATCTCGGCGGGCGGCGGACGGTGGACCTGTACGTCCCGGTGGCCGTCCTGCTGTCGATGATCGTCTCCGGTGTGCAGACGATGCCGGGCATCCTGACGGGCTACCGCGAACTCGGCATCCTGCGCAGGCTCCGCGCCACCCCCGCCAGACCCCACCACCTGCTGACCGCCCAGATCGTGCTCCACGGCTGCGCCAGCGCCGCCTCGGTACTCCTCGTCCTTGCCATCGGGCGGCTCGCCTTCGATGTCTCATTGCCCGGGCAGCTCGCCGGATACCTGGTGGCCGCCGCTCTGACCGCGGGCGCGGCCCTCTCCCTCGGCGCCGTGCTCAGCGCGACCGCCAGGACCACCAAGATCGCTCAGACGGTCGGCACCCTCGCCTTCTTCCCCATGATGTTCACCGCCGGAGTGTGGCTCCCGGTCCAGGCGATGCCCGACACCCTCCGCCACCTCGTCGAGTTCACCCCGTTCGGCGCCGCCTCCCAGGCCCTGGACCAGGCGGCGACGGGCAGCTGGCCCGGCTGGACGCATCTGGGGGTGACGGCGCTGTGGACAGCGGTCTTCGTGTGGACGGCGGTGCGCCGGTTCCGCTGGGAGTAGCCGACGCCCGCACGGCGCCGCGCGCGGGCGAGACTGGTGCCATGACCGAAGCCGGCGCGGCGGAGCCCGCACACCAGGAGGCGGCGGCCCTGCTCAGGGGCTGGGACCGCTTCTTCAGGTGGGGGCCCTACGCGCTCCTCGCCCTGAGCGCGGCCCTGACGGCGGCGACCCGGACCGAGCTGATGACCGAGAGCGAGGCGGTGGCCGCCGCCGTGCTCGGCGCGGCGGCGCTCGTCCTCCAGCTCTGGTGGGGCCGCGCGGTGCGCACGGCACCCGGGCCAGGACCGCTCGGTGCCGTCTACTACGTCACCCGCACGGTGCTCGCCGGAGTGCTGACGCTGCTCAACCCGTTCTGCGCGCTCTACGCGGTGGCAGGCTACTTCGACGCCGCCCGACGGCTGCCGGAGCGCTGGGTGCGCGCCGGGCTCCTCACCAACGCGGCCACCATGGCCGGATCCCAGTCAGGAGGTCTGCCGCCCGGACCCCCGGTGGGCTGGCTGATCTTCGCCGCGCTCTTCTTGCTGAACGCCTGGATGGTGCTCTACTTCGCCCGGCTCGCACAGCAGGAGGACGAGAACGCCCGCGCCAGGGAGGCCACCATCGCCGAACTGGGCCGCACCAACGCCCGGCTGGAACAGGCGCTGGAGGAGAACGCGGGCCTGCACGCCCAACTGCTCCTCCAGGCGCGGGAAGCCGGTATCAGCGACGAGCGGCGCAGGCTCGCGGCGGAGATCCACGACACCCTCGCCCAGGGGCTGACCGGGATCATCACCCAGCTGAGGGCCGCCTCCGACAGCGAGTCGCACGAGACCGCCCGCTCCCACCTGGGCCTGGCCGGCGAACTGGCCCGCGAGAGCCTCGCGCAGGCCCGCCGCTCGGTACAGAACCTCGCACCCAGGGAGCTCGAACACGACGCGCTCCCCACAGCGCTGGAGAAGGCCACCGACGCGTGGGCACGCTCCGCCGGAGTGCGGGCCGACTTCACCGTCACCGGAGCCGCCGAGCCGCTGCACGCCGAGGTGGAGGCCACCTTGCTGCGCATCGCCCAGGAGGCGCTCACCAACGTCGACCGGCACGCCCGCGCCACCCGCGCAGGCGTCACGCTCTCGTACATGGGCGACGAGGTCACCCTGGATGTCCGCGACGACGGGCAGGGCTTCGACGCGGACGCGGTCCGCGAGCGCCCGGGGACGCAGGGAGGGTTCGGGCTGGGCGGCATGCGCGCCAGGGCCGAACGCCTCGCCGGCACGGTCGAGGTCGAGACGGAGCCGGGAGGAGGGACGGCCATCTCCGCTCGCGTACCGTTGGTCCGCCATGACGACTGAACAACCGCCGCCCGGTCCTGAGCCCGTCTCCGTGCTGCTCGTCGACGACCATCCGGTGGTCCGCGACGGGCTGCGCGCCATGTTCGAGCGGGGGCCTGGCTTCCGGGTGCTGGGGGAGGCGGCGGACGGGCTGGAAGGTGTGCGGCTGGCGGCCGAACTGCGCCCCGATGTGGTGCTGATGGACCTGCGGATGCCGGGCGGCGGGGGAGTGGAGGCCATCGCGGGGATCGTCGCACGCGGGCTGCCGTGCAAGGTACTCGTCCTGACCACGTACGACACCGACGCCGACACCCTGCCGGCCATCGAGGCCGGGGCGAGCGGCTACCTGCTCAAGGACGCGCCGCCGCGCGAACTGTTCGCTGCCGTGCGGGACGTGGCCGCCGGCCGGACCGTGCTGTCTCCCGCTGTCGCCTCCCGCCTGGTCGACCGCGTCCGGACCCCGCGCCCGGAGGCCGGCAGGAACGCGCTGAGCACCCGCGAGCGCGAGGTGCTCATCCTGGTGGCCAAGGGGACGCCGAACCGGGAGATCGCCCGGCTGCTGTTCATCAGCGAGGCCACCGTCAAGACGCACCTCACCCACCTGTACGCCAAGCTCGGGGTGAACGACCGCGCGGCAGCGGTGGCCACCGCGTACGGGCGCGGGATCCTCGGCCGCGACGAGGACTGAGGCCCCCCCGTGCCGTCCGCGCCGTCCGCGCCGCCCGTGCCGTCCGCGCCGCCCGGGCGCGGCGCGGGGAGCGTCAGAAGAGCCGGAGTTTGTCGTCCTCGATGCCGCGCAGGGCGTCGTAGTCGAGGGTGACGCAGTCGATACCGCGGTCGGAGGCCAACACCCTGGCCTGCGGCTTGATCTCCTGCGCCGCGAAGACGCCCTTCACCGGCGACAGGTGGGGGTCGCGGTTGAGGAGCTCCAGGTAGCGGGTGAGCTGTTCGACGCCGTCGATCTCACCGCGGCGCTTGATCTCGATGGCGACGGTGGCCCCGTCGCCGTCCCGGCACAGGATGTCCACGGGGCCGATGGCGGTGGGGAACTCGCGCCGGATCAGCGTCCATCCGTCGCCCAGCGTCTCCATCCGGTCCGCGAGAAGTTCCTGGAGGTGTGCTTCCACGCCATCCTTGATCAGCCCGGGGTCGACCCCCAACTCGTGCGAGGAGTCGTGCAGGATCTCCTCCATCGTGATGATCAGTTTCTCGCCGGCCTTGTTCTCCACCGTCCAGCGCTGATCGTCCCCCTCCTTGAGGGTGCAGGGCGGGGACATCCAGTTGAGGGGCTTGTAGGCACGGTCGTCGGCGTGCACGGAGACCGATCCGTCGGCCTTGATCAGGATGAGTCTGGGCGCGGACGGAAGGTGCGCGGTGAGCCTGCCGGCGTAGTCGACAGAGCAGCGGGCGATGACGAGACGCATGGTCGGTCACGCTACTTGACGGCCGGGCCCGCGCGCGATTCGCCCCCGGATGGGGTGTTCGGCAGTGGCGCGAGTATTCCCATTCTCGTGCTGATTCGCCCCAGGAGCCGTACGGTAAGGCTGGGCGTCGCCGTCCGAGGTTGCGCGACTACACGGTGATGTCCTTTCACCCCCAAGAGATCCGGCTCCACGGGCCGGGTCGCGAGAGGAGAAACCCATGTCGCTCGACGTCCCACCTGCGCTGTTGGAACAGGCAGAGCGTGGCGAGGTGGATGAGGCGGCGTTCGTCGACTGCGTCCGCACGTCCCTCCCGTACGCGTGGGAGATGGTCAGTTCGCTCGTCGCGCAGTTGAAGGTGGACGGCGGTGAGTTCGCCGACAACCAGACGCCGCCCCCGGACGAGCAGCACCGCGGTCAGCTGCTCCGCGCGCTGGCGAGCGATGCGATACGCGGAGCGCTGGAACGCCACTTCGGGGTACGGCTCGCGTTCCAGAACTGCCACCGGGTCGCGGTCTTCCCCCTCGACCCGTCGGCGGACGAGCGCCTCACCCGCTTCACCTCCCTGCGCGGCCAGCTGCTCAACCAGTCCCCGGAGCTGCGCGACTGCTGACCGCCCGGTCCCCGGCGGCCGAGGTGGCCGACGCGTCCTGCGGGGCGTGCGCCGTTGCGGCGGTGGTGGACACCGCCGCAACGGCGTTCGGGCCCTTGCGGCACTTTTCGGCCGTTCCGCGAGGCGCGCCGCCGCCCCTCCTTCAGCCGACGAGCAGCCTCTCTCTCAGCCGACGAGAGGCCGCTCCCTCACCCGACGAGGGGCAGCACCTCGTCGGCCAGCCTGCGGATGTTCCGCACGGTGCCGTCGCGGTCCCCGGTGCCCTCCACCAGCAGAGCGAAGCGGCTGATGCCGGTGCGCTCTGCGCTCGCCGCGAGCCGGTCGGCGCACTCCCGCGGGGCGCCCACCGGATGCAGCTCGCACAGCAGCTCCGTGTAGCCGAGCGGGTCGCGCATGCGGCGGGGCCGCCCGTCGACGGTCACATGCTGGCCAAGACCCTCGCGCAGCCAGCCCGGCATCGCCTTGAGCAGCGTCTCCCGCGCCTCCGCGCGCGAGTCGCCGACCTGGACCACGCCGGCCGAGACGTGCCGGGCCGCGGCGGCCTCGACCTCCTCGTGCGGATGGCCGGCGGCGCGTGCCTCACGGCGCCACATGCGCGTCATCTCCGCCTTCTCCTCGTCACCGCAGTGCATGCCCAGCAGCATGGGCAGCAGTCGCGCGGCGGCCAGCCGCAGCGTCCCCGGCGAGGTGCAGGCGACGACCAGACCCGGTGCTGCGGTCCCGCCCGCCCGGCCCTCCCGCTCGCGCGGGGCGATCGCGCAGTCCGGGCGCGGCACCACCGGTACCTCACGGAAGCGGTACCGCTCCCCGTCCGCCGAGACCCGCGGCTCGCGCAGCCACCGCAGCAGCAGGTCGAGTGCCTCGGGGAAGCCCTCCTCGAACGCCGGCAGCCCACCGCCGAACACCTCCAGGTCCACCCAGGGGCCGCCCCGGCCCACACCGAGGGTGAAGCGTCCTTCGGACAGCAGGTGCAGCAGCGCCGTCTGCTCACCGAGGGCGACCGGATGCGCGGCGGGCAGCACGCTGACGGCCGTTCCGACGCCGATCCGCCGTGTGCGCCCCAGCAGCAGCGCCGCGAGGGTCACGGCCGAGGGGCACACGCCGTAGGACACGAAGTGGTGCTCGGCCAGCCAGACGTCGGCGAGTCCTGCCGCCTCGGCTTCCTCACCGGCCCGGACCGCGCGGTCCAACGCCTCGCCCTGCCCCTGACCCGGGAACTGTGCGCCCAGGACGAAAGCTCCAACTCGCATTTCCCACCGCCCTCAGTGGGCCCGCGACCGACGGCTTGGTCCGGGCCGCGTGTCCGCAGGACCGGACACCTCATCAGCACTAACGCCTGACACGTGCCAAAGGCACGGCCCGTGATCCGATTCGTGTGATGAACGGCAACCCGGGCCCGCCTGTGGACAACCGGCGGCAGCGCTCCACGGCGTGCGTAGGCTGGACAGCACACGGCCACCGCCGGCCCGTGGCCCAAGCGTGCGGCCCCGGAGCGGCGAGGGGCCGTCCGCCGTCCACCGTCGCCGACCCACCGAGGTGCCCCACGTGTCCCCGCGTCGAAACCGCTCCCGCAGCGGTGCCGCCAAACCAGCAAAGGCCGCCCGCACCGGCGCCGGGGCGCGTCGTGACGAGGACGAGCGCGAGGGCCGCGAGCGCTTCGGCCTGGAGCGCACCGAGGACTGGCGGGGGGAGGAGTGGGCGGTCCGCCGGATAAGCGGAGGCGCGGCGCTCAAGCGCTACCGGTGCCCCGGGTGCGATCAGGAGATCACCCCCGGCGTCCCGCACGTCGTCGCCTGGCCGCTGCTCGGCGACGTCGCCGACCGGCGCCACTGGCACGGAGCGTGCTGGAGAGCACGGGACCGCCGGAGCGCCAGGCTCCAGCGGTCCCGCAACGCCCCTCGGTACTGAGTTCTCGGTACCGGGCCTCTCGGTACCGAACCTCTCGTCACGGAAGGGGGACGTCGGCGTCCGGACGGGGCGTATGCCCTACACGTCGCGCTTGTTCAGCAGCGCGTAGGCCGCCGCGAGGACGGCGAGAGTGACGAGGGCGAGTCCGCCCAGCAGCGGCCAGCCCGTGGCGTCCTGGTCGGTGGTCATCGGGATGCGGTAGAGGGAGGCCAGCCCGTTGAGCGGGGAGTACTCGATGAGGAAGTCCCGTACGTCCTGCAGTGCTTCGCCCGCCATGAACATCGCCATCAGCAGCGGCAGCAGCACGACGCCCAGCATGGTGGTGATCGCGCCCGCGGAGTGCCGCAGCAGCGCGCCCACCGCCAGCGACAGCAGACCCAGCAGCGCCACGTACAGCCCGGCGCCCACCGTCGCACCCAGCCACTCGCTGCCGGAGGCGACGAGTTTCCCTCCTTCGAAGGAGTCGGCGAGTTCGCTGCCCCTCTCGTACGAGGGAAGCGTCTGGTCGCTCAGCAGCGCGGAGTTGATCAGCGCGGTGAGGGCGCAGGCGAGCGTCGTCATCACGAACGCCAGCAGGAAGAAGACCGTGGCCTTGGCCAGCAGGACCCTGCCGCGCTGCGGGCAGGCGGTGAGGGTCGTACGGATCATGCCGGTGCCGTACTCGGAGGTGACGACCAGCACGCCGAGCGTGATCACGCAGATCTGCCCGAGCATCAGCCCGAACAGGCCGCTGGAGAGCAGCGGCATCCCGGTGTAGTCGCCGCTCAGCCCGACGGCGGACAGCAGGCCGATGCCGACGACGAGAGCGAACATCACGCCGAGCGTCCACACGGTGGAGCGGACGGTGCGGATCTTCGTCCATTCCGAGACCAGCGCGTGCCCGAGGTTGGTGCGCGCCATCGGGATGGGGGAGCTGTAGGGGGCGATGCCGCCGGGCCAGTGGCCCTGGCCGGGCTGCCCTTGCCCTGGCTGCTGCCCGGCGCCCGTGCCGGCGGGTGGGCCGGCGGGTGGGACCGTTCCCGCGGGGGCGGGTGCGGGCACGTGCTCGGGCGCCGGCTGGGCGGGGGCCGCCTGGCCGTTGTGCTGCTGGGTGCTCATCGGGCGTCCTCGCCTTCGTTCGTGCTGCCGCCTGGCATGCCCTCAGCCGCGCCCGGGGCCGCGGGGCCCGCCGGGGGAGCGGTGGGTGCTGCCGGAGTGCCGGCGGCGTACGGGTTGGTGCCGGGGCGCGGCGCGCGCATCTGCAGCGTGCCGCCGCCGGGCACGCCCGGCTGCGGGGCGTCCTGCGGCCCTCCCGGATACGCGGCAGCGCCGTGGGCGGGCGCGGGGGCCGCCTGCTGCCCCGGCGGCATCGGGGGCGCGGCGGCCATGCCGGGCACGGCCGCCTGCTGCGGTGCGGCGCCGGGCACGGCGGGGGCGGCGGCCCCTGCCATGGCGGGCGCGCCTGCCATGGCAGGGGCCGCCGCGGGCTGCTGGAGACCCGCGCGCATGTCGGTCGTCGAGCGGTAGTCGACGGAGCCCTGGGTCAGCCGCATGTACGCCTCTTCCAGTGAGGCCTGGTGCGGGGAGAGCTCCCACAGCCGCACGTCGGCACCGTGCGCGAGGTCGCTGATGCGGGGCAGTTCCAGGCCGGTGACGCGGAGCGCGCCGTCCTCTTCCGGCTGGGTCCGCCCGCCCGCCTCGTGCAGTGCGGCGACCAGTTTCTCGCGCTGCTGCGGCTCGCTGTCGGGTGTACGGACGCGGGCGAAGCCGATGGAGTTGCGCGCGATGAACTCCGTCACGGACATGTCGGCCATCAGCTGCCCGCGGCCGATCACGATGAGGTGCTCGGCGGTCTGCGCCATCTCGCTCATCAGGTGGCTGGAGACGAAGACCGTACGGCCCTCGCTCGCGAGGCGCTTCATCAGGTTGCGGACCCACAGGATGCCTTCGGGGTCGAGGCCGTTGACCGGCTCGTCGAACAGCAGCACCTGCGGGTCACCGAGCAGCGCGGCGGCGATGCCGAGACGCTGCCCCATGCCGAGCGAGAAGCCCTTGGAGCGCTTCTTGCCGACCTCCTGGAGCCCGACGACGCCGAGCACCTCGTCGACGCGGCGCGCCGGGATGCCGGACAGCTGCGCGAGGGAGAGGAGGTGGTTGCGCGCGCTGCGGCCGCCGTGCACGGCTTTGGCGTCGAGCAGGGCGCCGACCTGGCGTGGGGCGTTGGGGAGCCCTCTGAAGGCGTGCCCGCCCACGGTGACCTGCCCGGACGTCGGTGCGTCCAGCCCCAGGATCATGCGCATGGTGGTCGATTTCCCTGAGCCGTTCGGCCCCAGGAATCCGGTGACGGCCCCCGGCCGTACCTGGAAGGACAGGTTGTACACGGCCGTCTTGGCGCCGTAGCGCTTCGTCAGGCCGTATGCCTCGATCATCCTTTGCCCCTGGACGCAGTTCGGGGCTCACGTGCCCCCGGACATGGCCTAGGAGGACACGAGAGGCCTGTTCGGTTCCATGAGGCGGCCCCTCGGTCGTGGGCGGGGGCCTGACGCCCGGTCGTGGGCCGGGGTCAGGCGTCGCGCTTCTTGAGGACGATGAAGCCGGCGATCAGTGCGGCCGCCGTCCACGCGGCCATGATCAGAAGCCCTTCCCAGGGGCCGTAGGGGCGGTCCAGCGTCTCGGGGACCACGGACATCACGGTGGTGCCGGCCTGGTCGGGGAGGTACTGGCCGACCTTCTTGGTGGCCTCCACTGAACCGAGGATGTTCGAGACGAGGAAGAAGAACGGCATCAGGATGGCGAACGCGAGCAGCGGGCTGCGCAGCACGAAGGTGATGCCGACGGCGAACAGGGCGATCAGCGCCATGTAGAGACCGCCGCCGACCACGGCGCGCAGCACCCCGGGGTCGCCGATGCCCACCCCGTGCCCGCCGAGGAGCGCCTGGCCGAGGAAGAACGTGCAGAAGCTCGTGATCAGGCCGACGACCAGCACGAGTGGCCCGGCGACCAGCACCTTGCACCACAGGAACGTGCCGCGTTGCGGTACGGCGGCCAGCGAGTTGCGGATCATGCCGGTGCTGTACTCGGCGGAGACGACGAGGACGCCGAAGGCGATCATCGCCAGCTGGCCGAGGCTCATGCCGGCGAAGCTGGTGTAGGTCGCGTCGAACGTGCGCCGGCTGACGGTCGACATGTCGTCGAAGGTCGAGGCGGTCACCGCGCAGATCAGCGCGCCGAGCCCGATGGAGACGACGACCGCAGCGGCGAGGGTCCAGATCGTGGAGTGGACCGAGCGGACCTTCGTCCACTCGGACTTGAGGACGCGCGTGGTGTGACTCATCAGCTGCGCCTCCTGCGCTGCCAGTCCTCGCCCCAGGCGGGACCCTCCGGGGGCGGGCCCTGCGGGCCTCCCGGCGGCGGTGCCTGCGGAGTTCCCGGCGGCGGTGCCTGCGGGGGACTGCCCGGCGGGGCCTGTGCGCCTCCTGGCGGGGCCTGGAGGCCTTCCGGTGGGGGTTGGGGGGGCTCCGGGCGGGACCTGTGCGCCTTCCGGCGGAGCCTGGGCGCTGCCCGGGGCGTGTCCGTGGTACTCGACGCTCTGTGCCGTCAGCCGCATGAACGCCTCCTCCAGCGAGGCCCGCTGTGGACTGAGTTCGTGCAGCACGATGCGGTGGGCCGCGGCGAGTTCGCCGATGCGGGCGGCGTCACCGCCGTCCACCTCCAGCGCTCCCTGCGTCCCGGCCGCGGGCCGCAGCCCCTCGGTGGTCAGGACGTCCAGCAGCCGTTCGGGTTCGGGCGTCCGGACGCGAACGTGTGTGCGGGAATTCTCCGCGATGAACTGCGACATCGAGGTGTCCGCCAGCAGCTTGCCCTGGCCGATGACGATCAGGTGCTCGGCGGTCTGCGCCATCTCGCTCATCAGGTGGCTGGAGACGAACACCGTCCTGCCCTCGCGGGCCAGATGCTGCATCAGCGTGCGGATCCAGTGGATGCCCTCCGGGTCGAGGCCGTTGACGGGCTCGTCGAACATCAGAATGCGCGGGTCACCCAGCAGCGCGGCGGCGATGCCGAGGCGCTGCCCCATGCCGAGCGAGAAGCCCTTCGGCCGCTTGCGGGCCACGTCGCGCAGGCCCACCATCTCCAGCACCTCACCGACCCGGCGCTCGGGGATCCCGTTGGACTGCGCCATGCACAGCAGGTGGTTGTGGGCGCTGCGGCCGCCGTGCACGCCCTTGGCCTCCAGGAGCGCGCCGATGCTGTTGAGCGGCTCCTTCAGTTCGCCGTAGTGCTTGCCCTCGATGCGCACGTCACCGCGGGTGGGGGCGTCGAGCCCCAGCACCATCCGCATGGTGGTGGACTTCCCCGCGCCGTTCGGGCCCAGGAAGCCGGTGACCGTACCAGGGCGTACGGTGAAGCTGAGACCCTCGACGGCCGTCTTGTCCCCGTACCGTTTGGTCAGGTCCCGCAGCTCGATCATTCTTCGACGCTACGGTGCGACCGACACGCTCGCCACTCGTGCGCACGATCCGCACATCATTCACACATGCGAAACGCCCCGCACCGTCCGGTGAGGGGCGTTTCGCATGTCCGGGAACCGCGTCTTCGAAGCCGCGCGTCCGGGAGGGAGGGCCGGAGTGGCCTCAGCGCGACTGCTGGGCGGGGACCGAGCGGCCCGCCGACTCCTCGTCCGCCGCCTCGTCGCCCGCCTGCCCGCCGGCGGCCACGGCCGCACCGGTGAGGGTGGCCAGCATCTCGCGCACGTTGGTCAGCTGCGCGTTGATGCTGTCGCGGCGGTTGGTGAGAGCGGCCAGCTCGCGCTCGGACTCGCTGCGCACCCGGTCGGCCTTGGCGTTGGCGTCCGCGACGATGTCCTCGGCCTGACGCTGCGCCGTCTCCACCGTCTGACGGGCGCGGCGCTCCGCGTCCGTACGCAGCTTCTCGGCCTCCAGGCGCAGCTGCTCGGCACGGTGCTCGATCTCCGCGAGCCGTTTCTCCGCCTTCGCCTGACGGGAGGCCAGGTCGCGCTCGGACTGCTCGCGCCGCTTGGCGAGGTTGGTCTCGAAGTCGGCTGCCGCCTGGGCGGCCTTCGCGCGGGTGTCCTCGAAGAGCGAGTCGGCTTCCTCGCGCTTGGACTGGGCGTCCTTCTCCGCGTCGCTGCGCAGCGTGGTGGCCTCGCCCTTGGCCTTCTCGACGATGCGGGCGCCCTCGTCCTCCGCCTTCTGCTTGCGCTCGGCGGCGAACTGCTCGGCGTCGTTGCGTACCTGCTGGGCCGCGCCCTCGGCGAGCTCGCGGTGCTGCTCGGCGGCGCGACGGGCCTCCTCGCGCAGGTCCTTGGCCTCCTCCTCGGCGAGGCGGAGGATCTTCTCGACACGGGCGCCGAGGCCGGCGTACGACGGCTCCGCGTCGTTGACCTGAGCCTGGGCGTTCTGCGTTTCGAGGTGCAGCTCCTCGATGCGCTTTTCCAGAGAGGTGATCCGGCCCAGGGCGCTGTCACGGTCGGCGACGAGCTTCGCGATGCGGTCGTCAACCTGTCCGCGGTCGTAGCCACGCCGCACGAGCTCGAAGCCGTAGGGGGAGGAAGTGTCGCTCATGGGGTTCCTGTCGAGTCAGACGGGTTATCAGACGGGGGGAGTGATAGAGGGAATCCTAGGGGTCCAAGCGGCGTGTCATCGAGCTTATGCGCGTTTGATCTGGAGAATGTGCCCTCGTTCGAGTGGCTAACCCTCCGAACCCTTGCCATTCGAACGAGTTGTACCAGCGCCAACGCCCGCTGTCACACCACCGTTCGCGCCGGAGGCGCGCCCGCCCTTCTTGCCGGACCCCGAGCCGCGTCCCGAGCCGCCACCGGACCCCGAACCGCCACCCGAACCCGAACCGGAACCCGAACCGGAATCCGCACCGGCATCCGACTCCGCGTCCGCCTCCGCACCGTCCTTGCCGCCTGACGACGCGGCACCCGGCGCCTCGAACGACTCGAGCGCCTCCAACACGTCCTGCACGCGGGAGATCTCCGCGTTGATGTCCTCCTGGCGCCGCATCAGCAGGTCCAGCTCGTGCTGCCCGGCCTCGACCGTGCGCTGCGCCTCCTCGGTGGCCTCCTCGCGCAACTGCTGGGCCTCGCGCTCCATCGCCGCCTGCTTGAGCTCCGCCTCCTTCAGCAGGCCCTCCGCCTTCTTCACGGCGGCGATGCGCACCTTGCCGGCCTCCGCGTTGGCCTCCGAACGCAACTCCTCGGCCTTCTCCCGCGCTTCGGCCAGCTGCTCCTCGGCGGCCTGGACGAGCTTGTCGCAGCGCTCCCCGGCCGACTGCATCGCCTCGGCCGCCTCCCGGCGCGCCCGCTCGTGCAGCTCCTCGACCTCCGCCTCGATGCGGGTACGCAGCTCCTCGGCGCGCTCCCGGATGGCGCCGGAGTCGCTGCGGGCCTCCTCCAGCAGCGTGTCGGCGTCCGAGCGTGCCTTCTCGACCAGCTCGCGGCCCTCGCCCCTGGCCTCGTTGACCAGCCGCTCCGACTCGCCGCGGGCCGCGCCGACCATGGCGTCCGCCTGTTCCTCGGCGGTGGCCTGGGCGCGCAGCGCCTCCTCCTGGGCCTGGGCCAGCAGGTGGTCGGCCTGCTCGGCGGCCTCCGTGCGCTTGGCCGCGGCGTCCTGCCTGGCCTCGTCACGCAGCCGGTCGGCCTCGGCGCGCGTCTCCTCCGCGTACCGCTCGGCCGCGGCACGGGTGTCCTGGTCGAACTGCTGGGCGGCCGCCCGGGTCTCCTGGTCGTACTGCTCCGCCGCCGCGCGGGTCTCCTGGTCGTACCGGTCGGCCTCGGCGCGCGTCTCACGGTCGAACCGCTCGGCCTCCGTGCGCAGCGCCCCGCTGACCCGCTCGGCCTCGGCCCGCGTCTCCTCGCCGGCCTGCTCGGCCTCGGCGCGCACCCGCTCGCCGAACTGCTCGGCGTCCGCGCGCGTCCGGTCCCGGTACTGCTCGGCCTCCGTGCGGGTCTGCGCGCCGTACTGCTCGGCCGCGGACCGCGTCTCCTGGTCGAACTGCTGGGCAGCCGACCGGGTTTCCCGGTCGAAGAGCTGAGCCGCTTCCCTGGTCTCCCGGTCGAAGCGCTCGGCCTCGGAGCGGGTCTCCTGGCCCGCGCGCTGAGCCTCCTCGCGGGTGCGGTCGGCCTCCTCCTGGGCCTTGGCCATGAGCTGGTCGGCCTGCTCGGCGGCCTCGGTGCGCTTCTTGGCGCCTTCCTCGCGGGCCTCGTCCAGGAGACGGTCGGCCTCCGTGCGGGCCTCTTCGCTGACGCGCTGTGCTTCCGCGCGAGTCCGCTCGGCCTCGGTCACCGCTTCCGAGACGGTCTGCTCCGCCAGCGACCTGGCGGCGTCCGCCTCCTCCCGGGCCTCCCTGCGCACCGTCTGCGCCGCGTGCTCCGCGGCCGACCGCAGCCCGGCGATCTCCTCCTCGGCCTCCTCGCGCAGCCCCGCGACCGAGTCCCTGACCTGCTGAGCCGTCTCCTCGGCCGAGGCCACCAGCTCCGCCGCGCGGCGCTCGGCCTCCTCCGTGAGCCGCTCGGCCTCCGCCTGCGCCTCGGCGACCCGCTTGCGCGCGGACGCCAGCAGCTCCTCGCTCTGCTCGCGGGCCTGCGTGCGCTCCTGGTGCGCCTCCTCGCGGGCCTCGGCCAGCAGCTCCTCGGCCTCGCGGCGACGCCGGGCGGCCTCCTCCTGGGCGGCGCCCAGCGCCTCGGCGGCCTCCGCGTTCGTCCGCTCCGCCGCCGCGTCGGCCTCCGCGCGCACCCGGTCGGCCGTCGCCTGCGCCTCCTCGCGCAGCCGCTCGGCCTCCGCCGTCGCCTCGCCGCGCAACTGGACGGCGACCGACTCGCCCTCCGCACGGGCCTGCGAGGCGTCCGAGGCCGCCTCCGTGCGCAGCCGCTCCGCCTCTTCCTCGGCCTGCTCGCGCAGGGTGCGCGCGCGCTCCGCCGCCTCCGTGCGCAGCCGCTCGCTCTCCGCCCTGGCCTCGTCGCGCAGCCGCTCCGCCTCGGTGCGGGCCTCGGTCAGCCCCGACTCGGCCTCGGCCAGCTTCGCCTCGGCCTCCTCGCGGAGCCTGGTCAGCTCCGTCTCGGCCTCGGCCTTCCGCTGCGAGGCGGCCTCCTCGGCCTCCTGGCGGGTCTTGCGGGCCGCCTCGTCCGCCTCGGTCCTGGTCTGCTCCGCCGCCTCCTCGGCCAGCGAGTTCAGCTCCTCGGCCTCCGTGCGGGCCCGCTCCAGCGCCTCCTCGGCCTGCTTGCGCAGCGACGTGGCGCGCTCGATGGCCTCCGTGCGCACCCGCTCGCTCTCCGTGGCGGCGTCGGTGCGGGTCTCCTCCGCGTCGGCCTTGGCCTTGCCCAGCAGCTCCTCGGCGCGGTTGGCGGCCTCCTCGATCTGCTGGACGGCGTCGCGGCGGGCCTCGCCGCGGATCTTCTCGCCCTCCTCGACGGCCTCGGCCCGCAGCTGCTCGGCCTCGCCGCGCAGCCTGCGCGCCTCCTCCTGGAGCTCGACCGTCTTGGCGCGGTAGTCCTTCGTGTCGTCCTTCGCGGCCCCCTTGAGCTGCTCGGCCACGTCGTGGGCCTCGGCCCGCAGCCGGTCGGCCTCCTCCTCGGCCTCCCGGCGCAGCCGCTCGGCCTCCTCGGCCGCGGTCTTCGTGGTGGCCTTGGCCTCCTCGGACGCCTTGGTCAGCACGTCCTCGGCGGTGCGGGCGGCCTGCGCCAGCTGGTTCGCCGACTCCTCGGCCGTGGTGGTGCGCGCCTTCTCACGGGCCTCGGCGATCAGCCGCTCGCCCTCCGCCTTGGCGTCCTCGCGCACCTGCTCGGCCTCGGCCCTGATGGCCTCGGACTCCTTGGTGGCCTGGCCCACCAGCCGCGCCACCTCCGCCTTCGCGGTACGGGTGCGCTGCTCGTTCTCCGACTCGGCGTCCGCGAGCCGCCTGCCCGCCTCGTCCTCGGCCTCCCTGAGCTTGTCCGAGGCCTTCTCGCCTGCCTCGCGCAGGGCCTCCTCGGCCTGCCGCATCTGCTCCTCGGCGCGCCGCACCAGCTCGCCCGACTCGCGCCGGCTGCTCTCCGCCTCGCTCGAGGTGGTGGTACGCAGCTGCTCGGCGTGCTCGGTGGCCTCCTGGGCCTGCGTGGAGGCGGCGTTCAGCAGCCGCTCGGCGTCGGCACGGGCCCGGCGCAGGATCGACTCGGCCTCGCTGCGGGCGTTCTCCGCCTCGGAGCTGAGCCGCTGCCGCGCCTCCTCGGTCAGCCGCTGGGCCTCGGCACGGGCCCGCGTCAGCGACTGCTCGGACTCCGCCCTGGTCTCCTCCATGAGCCGCCGGGCCTGCTGCTCGGTGCGGGAGCGCAGCTGCTCGGCCCAGGCGATGTTGTCGTTGACGTGCGTCTCGACCGTGGCGCGGCGCTCGGACAGCTCCTGATCGAGCTGCTGGCGGCGGCGCACGGCCTCGGTGTGCAGCTCGGACTCCAGCCGGGCCTGCGCCTCGGCCTGGTCCTGGAGGAGCCGCTGGGTCTGGGCCCGCGCGTCGCGCAGCTCACGCTCCGCGTCGGCGCGCATCTGGTCGGCCTGGAGCTGGGCGTTGCGGAGCAACTGCTCGGCCTGCTGGGAGAGGTTGTCGTACCCCGCAGGGCGCGTGGCCAGCGCGCGGCGCGCCTCATGCAGCTTGGCGCGCAGCACTTCGACCTGGTAGCCGAGGTCGTCGGCATGCTCGACGGCCCTCTCCCGCTCCTTCTTCAGCCGGTCCATCTCGGCCTCGAACTGCGAGAGGTGGTCGTCAGCCTCGTAGCGGTCGTAGCCCCGCACTGCGCGGTCCCATCCGTCCCCTGGTAGTCGTGGAGATGATCCGAACCCTCTCCCCGGACTTGATGACACGTCCCGACGGAAATGGTGTCAGATCGTCGGCGGAACGTGGACCGAGCCCCCAACCCGGAGACCTCGTCGGGTGGGGAGGGCCCGCCCCGGCCGTCAGGCCACTCTACCGGGCTCCGAAGCGGACGTCAGTGGTCCGTTGGCGCGGCGGGGGTTTCCCGCCGTACGGACCCCTGTGCGGGGTTCACCGCTCCTGGTCGCCGGGGGTGGCCGAGGTCACCAGTTCGGTGAGCACTCCGTGGCAGTCCTTCGGGTGCAGGAAGGTGATGCGGGAGTCCATGGAGCCGCGCCGGGGCTCGTCGTAGAGGACGCGGACGCCCTTGTCGCGGATGGCCTCGGAGTCGCCGTCCACGTCGGCGGTGCCGAAGGCGATGTGGTGCACGCCCTCCCCGTTCTTGGCCAGCCACTTGGCGACCGCCGAGTCCTCCTGGATGGGTTCGAGGAGCTGGAGGTAGGAGGAGCCCCCGTCGTCCGTGCCGTTGATCCGCAGCATGGCTTCGCGGACGCCCTGTTCCTGGTTCACCTCGGTGTGGAACACCTCGAAGCCGTAGGCGCGGGAGTAGAAGTCCACGGTGGCTTCCAGGTCCCGGCAGGCGATTCCGATGTGGTCGATACGCGTCAGCATGGGCAACAGTGCAGCGCTCCTCACCCGGTTACGCAACGTGCGCACGGTCACACTCACCGACCGGTGACCCGGACAGGTACCGCTCAGTATCTTGAGTGGTAACCCTCGTTAACTTCCCCGCCGGAAGGGAACCTCATGACTGCCACTCCCAGCAGCTCCACCTCCGTGATCGTCGCGGGCGCCCGTACGCCCATGGGACGGCTCCTCGGCTCGCTGAAGTCCTTCTCCGGTGCCGACTTGGGCGGCTTCGCCATCAAGGCGGCGCTGGAGCGGGCCGGAATCGGGCCGGACCAGGTGGAATACGTGATCATGGGCCAGGTGCTGCAGGCCGGGGCCGGGCAGATCCCGGCGCGCCAGGCGGCGGTCAAGGCGGGCGTCCCCATGAACGTGCCGGCACTGACCGTGAACAAGGTCTGCCTCTCCGGACTCGACGCGATCGCGCTGGCCGACCAGTTGGTGCGTGCGGGTGAGTTCGACGTCGTCGTCGCCGGCGGCCAGGAGTCCATGACGAACGCCCCCCACCTGCTGCCCAAGTCGCGCGAGGGCTACAAGTACGGCGCACTCGAAGTGCTTGACTCCATGGCGCACGACGGGCTCACCGACTCCTTCGAGAACATCGCCATGGGCGCCTCCACCGAGAAGCACAACACCCGCCTGGGCATCCCGCGCGACGTGCAGGACGAGATCGCGGCCCGCTCCCACCAGCGCGCCGCCGCCGCCCAGCGCGACGGGCTCTTCGCAGCGGAGATCACCCCGGTGGAGGTTCCGCAGCGCAAGGGCGACGCGGTGCTCGTCTGTGAGGACGAGGGCATCCGCGGCGACTCGACCGCCGAGTCGCTGGGCAAACTGCGCCCCGCCTTCGCCAAGGACGGGACGATCACGGCAGGTTCGTCCTCGCAGATCTCCGACGGCGCCGCGGCCGTCGTCGTGATGAGCAAGGCCAAGGCCGAGGAGCTGGGCGTCTCCTGGATCGCCGAGATCGGCGCGCACGGCAACGTGGCGGGCCCGGACAACTCGCTCCAGTCGCAGCCTTCCAACGCCATCGCGCACGCGCTGAAGAAGGAGGGCGGCTCCGTCGCTGACCTGGACCTGATCGAGATCAACGAGGCGTTCGCCGCGGTGGCCCACCAGTCGATGAAGGACCTGGGAGTTGGCCCCGAAAAGGTGAACGTGAACGGCGGAGCGATTGCCCTGGGACACCCGATCGGGATGTCCGGGGCGCGGATCGTGCTGCATCTCGCGCTGGAGCTGAAGCGGCGCGGGGGCGGTCTCGGGGCCGCTGCCCTGTGCGGGGGCGGCGGTCAGGGCGACGCGCTGCTCGTCCGCGTGCCGTAGGAAGGTCCCCTCCCCGCACCTTCGGGTGCCGGCCCCGATATCTCCGGGTATCACCGGGTGTCTCCGGGGTCCGGTCCCCGCACGTGCGGGTGCCGACCCGGTTGACTCCGGGCCGGCAGAGCGGAGGCTGGGGGAGAATGCCTGGTCACAGCCACAGGAACGGAGCTGTAGGAGCAATGGTGGATGTCGCAGCGTTGGTGGCGGCGGCCCGCGAGGGGGCGCCGCGCGCGGTGGCGCGGCTGATCTCCCTGGTGGAGGGCGCCTCCCCGCAGCTCCGCGAGGTCATGGCCGCCCTCGCCCCGCACTGCGGCAACGCGTACGTGGTCGGGCTCACGGGGTCGCCGGGTGTCGGCAAGTCGACGACGACCTCCGCGCTGGTGACCGCCTACCGCGCGCAGGGCAGGCGGGTGGGCGTGCTCGCCGTGGACCCGTCCTCGCCGTTCTCGGGCGGAGCCCTGCTCGGTGACCGGGTACGGATGGGGGAGCACGCCTCGGACCCGGGGGTCTACATCCGCTCCATGGCCACCCGCGGCCATCTGGGAGGCCTGGCGTGGGCGGCGCCGCAGGCGATCCGGGTGCTGGACGCGGCGGGCTGCGACGTCGTCCTGGTCGAGACGGTGGGGGTCGGCCAGTCGGAGGTGGAGATCGCCGCGCAGGCCGACACGAGCGTGGTGCTGCTGGCGCCCGGCATGGGGGACGGCATCCAGGCGGCGAAGGCCGGGATCCTGGAGATCGGTGACGCGTACGTCGTCAACAAGGCCGACCGGGACGGCGCGGGCGCGACCGTCCGCGAGCTCAACCACATGCTGAGCCTGGGCGAGGCCCGCCGTCCGGGCGACTGGCGGCCGCCGGTGGTCAAGGCGGTGGCCGCGCGCGGTGAGGGCGTGGAGGAGATGGTCGCGGCGCTGGACAAGCACCGCGGCTGGATGGAGGAGCACGGGGTGCTCGCCGAGCGCCGCGCCGCGCGGGCCGCGAAGGAGATCGAGAACATCGCGCTGACGGCGCTGCGGGAGCGCATGGGCGAGCTGCGCGGCGGCAAGCGGCTGGACGCGCTGGCCGCCCGGGTGGTCGAAGGGTCGCTGGACCCGTACGCGGCCGCCGACGCACTGGTCGAGGGCGTCACCGAGGGGTGACGCCGTGGCCAGCCGGGACGCGCGGATGCGGCAGGGCGGGCGGGTGACCTGATGTCACCCGCCCGCCCTCGTCCGTCCGTGTGACCTGCCGGGGCCCGGCGGATCAGTCGTCGTCGCCCTGGTCGCTCTCGTGGTCGAGCACCTTGCCGGAGGCGCCGTCGAGGACGAGTTCGTGCTCGGTGCCCTGCTTGTCGACGGTCTCGGCCTCCCAGTGGCCCTTGGCGGCGCCGTCGTCGGCGTCGTCCTCCAGGCTGACGGAGGTGACGGTGGCGCCCTTGGTCGCGTCCGCGGCCTTCTTGCCCACCTCGGCGGCGTCGAGCTTGGCGGCACGGGCGACGGAGCGGTCGTCGTCCTTGTGGGTGTCCACGCGGTTGGTGACGACGTCGCCCTTGGCGGCGTCGATCTTCACCTCGTGCCACTTGCCGTCCTTGCCGAGGACGTCGGCCTCCCACACGAGCGTGTTGTGGTCGGTGTCCAGCTCCAGCTCGGTGATGCTGCCGGGGACCTCCTCGAGCACGGACTGGGCCGCGCGGGCGAAGGAGACGTCCGCGGCGCCGGTGTCCTCGGCCTTGTCGGCGCGGTCGCCGTCCTTGCCGTCCTCGCCGTCCTTGCCGTCGGCGGCGCGGTCGTGACGGTCACCGCGGTCGTCGTCGTGACCGTCACCCAGGTCGTCGTCGTGTCCGGCCGAGCGGGTGTGCGACTGCGACGAGGAGGCCGGCTTGCCCTCGGCGCTGTCGCCGCCGCTGCCCGCGACCCCGAAGGCGGTCGCCGTACCACCTCCGACCAGCGCGGCCGCGGTGACGGTGGCGATGATGACCTTGCGCTTCATGACGTTCGACTCCTCGGTTCCTCGGCTGCTCTCGCTTTCGATGACTCCACGGTGGCCGACCGTTGCTGAACGTGAGCTGAAGCTACCTGAAGCCCTCTTCAGCCGCGATTTGGCAGGCTGGGCGCATGCGCCTGCTGATCGTGGAGGACGAGCGGCGACTGGCCAGGTCGCTCGCCGGGGGCCTGACGGCCGAGGGCTTCGCCGTGGACGTCGTGCACGACGGCACGGAAGGCCTGCACATGGCCGTCGAACACGAGTACGACCTGATCGTGCTCGACATCATGCTCCCCGGCATGAACGGCTACCGGGTCTGCGGTGCGCTGCGCGCCGCGGGCGACGAGACGCCGGTGCTGATGCTCACTGCCAAGGACGGCGAGTACGACGAGGCCGAAGGCCTCGACACCGGCGCCGACGACTACCTCACCAAGCCGTTCTCCTACGTCGTGCTGCTGGCCAGGGTCCGCGCGCTGCTGCGCCGCCGCACCCGGGGCGCCAGGGTCGCGCTGCGGATCGGCGAGCTGACCGTCGACCCGGCGGCGCAGCGGGTGACCGTGGGCGCGCGCGAGGCCGAGCTGACGGCCAAGGAGTTCGCCGTGCTCGAATACCTGGCCACCCGCGCGGGGGAGGTCGTCTCCAAGACGGAGATCCTCGAACACGTGTGGGACTTCGCCTACGAGGGCGACGTCAACATCGTCGAGGTGTACGTGAGCGCACTGCGGCGGAAGCTGGGCGCCGGCTGGATCACCACCGTGCGCGGAGCCGGCTACCGGCTCCAGGGCGAGGCGGCCGGCGGCCGCGAGGACGGCGGGCGACGCGATGCGTAGGGCGTCCGTACGCCTGCGCGCGGCGCTGGGCGCCACGCTGGTGGTGGCGCTCGCCCTGGTCGCCGCCGGCTTCTTCGTCGTCTCGGCGCTGCGGGGCGGTCTCGCCGACACCGCCCGCCTGAACGCGGAGAACTCCGCTCGCGGCACGGCGGCGCAGCTCGCGGGCGTACCCGAAGGCGGCATCCCGGACGTCGACGGCCTCGACGGCGACGACCCCGTGCAGGTCGTCGACGCGGACGGAAAGGTGCTCGGCGCCAGCGACCCCCTCAAGGGCCGCGGCCCCGTGGCCGACTTCGCCCGCGCGGACAAGCCCGACGGCGACGCGGGAGACGCGGACGGCGACGGGGGCGGGGACGCGGACGGCGACGAGGTCGACACCGACAGCGAGGACGAGACCCGCACCTTCCCCGTGGACGACGACGGCGAGGTCACCTACGACAAGGACGACATCACCGGCTCCCAGGAGTTCAGCCTCGCCGCCGTCCAGGGCCGCACCCGCGCAGGCACCCCCGTGACCGTCTACGCCGGCGCCTCCCTCGGCGCCCAGCAGGAAGCCGTCTCCACGGTGACCCGCTCCATGCTGTTCGGGCTGCCCGCGCTGCTCGTGGTCGTCGGCGGCGTCACCTGGCTCGTCACCCGGCGCGCGCTGCGGCCCGTGGAGGGCATCAGGCAGGAGATGAGCGCCATCACCGCCAGCACCGACCTCTCGCGCCGCGTACCGGAGCCCGACGCCAGAGACGAGGTCGCCCGCCTCGCCCGCACCACCAACGAGACGCTCGCGGCGCTGGAGGGGTCCATCGAGCGCCAGCGGCGGTTCGTCGCCGACGCCTCCCACGAACTGCGCAGCCCCATCGCCTCCCTGCGTACCCAGCTGGAGGTCGCCGCCGCGCACCCCGAACTCCTCGACGTCGACGGCGCCGTCGAGGACACCGTACGGCTCCAGGCCCTCGCCGCCGACCTGTTGCTGCTCGCCCGGCTGGACGCGGGCGAGCGGCCCGCCGAAGGGCGCGTCTCCCTGGCCGCGTTGGTGCGCGAGCAGGCGGGGCAGCGGCCCCGCGACCCGCACCCGCTGCGCATCGCCGCCCTCGACGAGGGGGAAGTGCGCGGCTCGGCGGCCCAGTTGGGGCGCGTGCTGGGCAACCTGCTGGACAACGGGCAGCGGCACGCCGCCGCACGGGTCACCGTCGAGGTGCGGCGGGAGGGCGGGGACCTCGCGCTGGCCGTCAGCGACGACGGGGAAGGGGTGCCCGAGGCCGAGCGGGAGCGGATCTTCGAGCGGTTCGTGCGGCTGGACGCGGCGCGGTCACGGGACGAGGGCGGTGCGGGGCTGGGGCTGGCCATCGCCGCGGACGTCGCCGAGCGGCACGGCGGCACGCTCCGGGTGGACAGCGCGCAGGACGGGGGAGCCAGGTTCGTGCTGCGGCTGCCCGCGGCGGACGGCTGAGAAGAGGAAAGGACCGGCGCCGCCGCGGCCCCCGCCTCGTCGCCGTGTCACCGCTTCCGCCGGGCGAGACCCCCGCGGAAACGGCGGCAGGGGCGGACCGGGATCCTCACACGCGGCCGCGGCCTGCCCGCAGCTTCTCCGTCAGGGGTCGGAGCGTGCGCTCCAGGTGGGCGAGGTCGGCCGGGTCCACCCCGTCGATGAAGTGCCTGCGCACGGAGGCGACGTGGTGGGGCGCGACGCGCCGCATGGTCTTCCAGCCGTGGTCGGTGAGGACGGCGAACAGACCTCGCTTGTCGGACTCGCAGGACTCGCGCCGCACGAGTTCCGCTTTCTCCATCCGCGTGATCTGGTGGGACAGCCGGCTCTTGGACTGGAGGGTGGCGGCGGCGAGGTCGGTCATCCGCATGCGGTGCTCGGCCGACTCCGAGAGGTTGACGAGGATCTCGTAGTCGTTGAGTGTCAGCCCGAACGGCTGGAGATCGCGCTCGAGCTGGTAGCTGAGGAGCCTGCTGACATCCAGGTGGGTGCGCCAGGCGCGCTGCTCGTCCTCGGTGAGCCAGCGGGTGCCGTCGTCGGTGTCCATGTCGTGAGACTCTACCGAGCGTCGTACACACGTGCTTACGCGGTGTGGCGTGAAGATGTCGCAGCGTTGTCACGTGGTGGTGTGTACGCGGTGGGTGACGGTCAGCGGCCGAACCGCCGCTGGAGCCCGCCCAGCTGGCCGGGCAGCTGCGGGAACTGCTGGCCACCTGCCCCGCCCGCGCCTCCGCTTCCGCCGTCCCCGCCGCCCGGCACCCCCGCCTGCTGCGGCACCTGGCCGGTGGAACGGTCCTCAAGGAGCGTCTCGGACGACTGGATCAGTACGGTCCCCGCCCCGACGAACTCGAACTGGTGCTCCTCGCCGGAGGCCCCTCCCAGCCCCGTCACGGCCCGCACCCCACCCAGGACGCCCCTCATGTACTGGTGGTCGTAGTGGTGGCAGGGGGAGGGGCAGTCCGCCCAGCCGACGAGTGCCTGGGGGTCCACCCGCACCGGCGGCTCGACGAAGTGGACCTCGCCGTTGGAGGCGGCGACGAACTTCCCCGTGCCGATCAGGGTGAGGAAGCCGGGAATGATCGACTGCTTCAGCGACAGCGCGGGATCGAAGGCGAGCAGATTGCCGGAGCGGACGGTCAGGTTGCCGTCCTCCAGGTCGAAGGAGTTGATGTCGAAGGCGCGGTCGGCGAGCAGCAGCTTGCCGCGCCCCTCGGCCACGACCCAGTCGGCGGCGTGCAGCGGCGAGTGGAAGCTGCCGGCGACGAGCCCGTCGAGCCGCCCGTGGCCGATGCCGTGGAAGTCGATCTGCCCGTAGTAGGCGATCATCTTCCCCTTCTGCAAGAACCACTGCCCGTCCAGGTCCACGGAGAAGGCGTACGGGTTGACGTTGTCGTTCGCGGGCAGGGTCGCCGCGTCGAAGACCTGGTAGTCCTGCGGCGCGGAGCCGTGCGGTGTCGGTGTCGTCACAGTTTCTCCTCACTCGCCTGCACGAACACGGCCCCGCTTCCGCTCAGTTCCAGCTGGAAGGCCTCCCCGGAGCCGCGTCCCACCATGTCGCGCCAGCCCAGCGCGGAGGACAGCTTGTTGCGCACGTCGCCGAAGTGGGCGACGTAGGCCTGCGGGTCGACGTGGACCGGGTGGCCCGGGGTGAGCGGGAGCTGGAGGATGCCGCCGTGGGCCATCACGGCCACCGAGCCCCTGCCCGTCAGCGTCGTGGTGAACAGGCCCTGGCCCGACACCTGGCCGCGCACCATGCCCATGACGCCGCCGTCCCGGCCGAGGAAGAGGGTGCCCTGCTGGAGGCTGCCGTCGAAGGCGAGCAGCCGGTCGGCCTCCACGCACAGCGTGTCGCCGTCCAGGTTGATCACCTCGACGTGGTGGCCGCCGTGCCCGAACATCACCGTGCCGTTGCCCTCGACGGTCATCAGCGGGGTCGCCTCGCCCGCCACCCGCCGCCCGATCATGGACGTCAGGCCGCCCTGGCCGCCCTGGACGTTGGGCGTGAAGGTGACCTCGCCCCGGTAGCCGACCATGGCACCGCGCTGGCTGAACAGCCGCTGCCCGGGTACGACCTGCGCCTCGACGAGCTTGCCCGACAGTTCACGGAACGGCATCAGACGTCACCTCCCAGGGTGTTGCGCTCGCTGGGCTGCACGTACACCACGCCGTCCCCCTCGAACCTGACCTGGAACGACTCGCCCGAACCCTCGCCCATGAACGTGCGGAAGTTCACACCGGACTGGAAGCTCTGCCGCAGATCGCCCTGGTGCGCGACGTAGGCGCCCGGGTCGACCTGGAGCGGGGTGTCCCGCGTGACGCGCAGCAGCACCGCGGGCCCGTCCGACATGAGGGCCGCCCATCCGGTGCCCTCGACCGAGGTCGTGAACAGGCCGTTGCCCTGGGAGGCCCCGCGCAGCCCGGTGAAGGCCGTGCCGGTGCGCAGGCCGCCGTCCGTGCACAGCAGGTTGCTGGCCTCCACGTGCAGCTTCTCGCCCGCCAACCGCACGAGGCTGATGTCACTCGCCCGGTCGGCGAAGTAGCACGTCCCCTGCCCCTTCACCTCCATGACCGTCATCTGCTCGCCGGTCAGCCTGCGGGTGACCATGCCGCGGACGCCGTCTCCGCCGCCGCTCAATTTCTTGAACGTCATCTCGCCGTCGTAGGCGACCATCGAGCCGTTCTTCGCCTTGACCGTGTCGCCGCCTCCGCCGAGCGTGGCGGCCAGCACCTTGGTGCCCTGAAGTCGCAACTGAGCCACGCTGTCGAACCTACCCTGAGGCCGGGGACGGTCGGCAGAGCTGCCACAATGGCAGAGCTTGTGCTTGGCTTCACAAGCGATCTCGTCGCCGACCCCGCAAACGATCTGAGGACCTGCCGTGGCCATACTGGAAACTCCTAGCGGCCTGCCGCCCAAGTCGGTCTCCGCGCTGCGCCGCCTGCGACTCACCTCGGTGCCCGAGGGAGTCTCCTTCCTCCTCCTGCTGGTCTGCTCGGTGCTGAAGCGGACCACGGACTTCAACGCCGTCCCGGTCATGGGGGCCGTCCACGGCGTCCTGTTCATCCTGTACGTGCTCTTCTGGGCCGACGCCTGGAACCGCATCAAGTGGCCGTTCGGGCGCGCCGCCCTCTACTTCGTCCTCTCCGTGCTGCCGACCGGCGGCTTCTTCGCGGACCGGATACTGCGCGAGGAGGAGAAGGCGGGCGTCATCGCCGCCCGCGCCCGCAAGGAGCAGGCGGGCACCGTGAGCGCGGGCGGAAGCGCGGTCAACTCGTGATCGTCGCGTTCTCCGTCACTCCGCTCGGCGTCGGCGAGGACGTGGGCGAGTACGTGGCCGACGCCGTGCGGATCGTCCGCGAGTCGGGACTGCCGCACCGCACGGACGCCATGTTCACCTCGCTGGAGGGCGAGTGGGAGGAGTGCATGGACGTCGTACGCCGGGCCGTCGCCGCGGTCGAGGCACGGGCCCCGCGCGTCTCGCTCGTCCTCAAGGCCGACATCCGCCCCGGTGTCGTCGACGGCCTCACCGCCAAGGTCGCCACCGTGGACCGGTACCTGGACGAGGGCTGACCCGCCCCGGCCAGGTACCGGATCGGTCCGCCCGGCGGGCTCCGGCTGCGGTGACCGGCCGGCCGCCTGCTCAGCCGCCCGCGGGCGGTCCCGGCGGCTGCTGCGCCCGCCCCGCCACCACAGCCGCGCCGAGGGCCGTGCGGGAGTACAGCACCTGGTGTCCGATGCGGCAGGAGTCCAGCAGCCCGGCGCCGCGCAGCACCGACAGGTGCGCGGAGACGGACGAGGGCGCCAGCCGCAGCCGGAGAGCGAGCGCGCTCGTGGAGGCGGGCTCGTCCAGCGCCGTCAGCACGGCCGCGCGCCCCCGCCCGAGCAGCCGCACCAGCGCGCGCGGCGGATCCAGGGGCGCGCTCGGCGACCACAGGTGCCCGACGCCACGCGCCGGGTACATCACCGCGGCCGGCGCGGGCGGCTCGAACCCCGCCGCCACCCCGGGCCACACGAACGCGCTCGGCACCAGCGTCACCCCCTCGCCGCCGGTCAGGACGCGGGAGTGTCCGGGACGGCGCGCGATCCGCAGCGCGCCGTCCCGCCATGTGACCTGCGGGTGCAGCGCGGCGAGTACCCGGCCGAGCCCGCCGTCGGCCAGCCGCCGCGCCCGGAAGGTGATGTCCGCCTCCAGCAGCGCCCGCAGCCGGGGCCAGCAGGGCGCGAGGAGGCCCTCCCAGGCCCGGACCACGGCGCGCGCCAGCGTCTCGACGGCGGCGCCCGGATCCGCGAGCAGGTCGCGCCCCACCGCCGTGCGGGCGGCGCCGGGCGTTCCGGCCAGCGCCCGGGTGAGCTGCGCGTGCGCGCAGGCGGGGTCCGTGGCGCGGATGCGGGCCGCCTCCTCCGCGACGGTTGCCGCGGGCGCGGCCGGTGCGGGGAAGAGGAAGTCGGGGGTGTAGCCGCGGGCGGGCAGGACGGCCCACAGCGGATCCAGCGCCAGGGAGCGCGCGAGCGGCAGCGTGCGCCGTACCCAGCCGCTGTGCGGCGTTCCGTGGGGCGCGTGCGCCAGAGCCCGTAACGCCGCCTGCGTCTCCCACCCGGGGGAGAGGGCGAAGCGGCAGTTGAGCGGGTCCGCGGGCCCGAACCGGATCGTGATCGTCACCCAGGCCCCCGCAACTGGAAGATTCGGCTGAGCCCGAAACACTAGGCGGTGCTCAGCGCCCCCGCCAGGCTCGGCGCATGCCGGAACGAGAGCAGCACGAAACCGCCGCCGGCGGCGGGGACGGATCCGACGGGGCAGTCGGCTCCGGCGGCCGGGCGGGAGGGCGGGCCGCCCGCGTACCGCCACCCGCGCCCACGTCGAGCCCCGCGCCGGCGCCCGCACCCCCGGGTGAGGGGGCCGCCGTCGGTTACGGATCCCTCTTCCGCGTGCGCGAGTTCCGCGCCGTGTTCGCCGCGCACGTGCTCTCCCTCCTCGGCACGGTGGTGGCGGGCCTCGCACTGCCCGTGCTGATCTACGCCCAGACCTCCTCGCCTCTGCTGACCGCCCTCACCTTCGCGCTCGGCTTCCTTCCCAACGCGGTGGGCGGGGCGCTCCTGGCCCCCGTGGCGGACCGGTTTCCGGCCCGGCCCGTCCTGGTCGCCTGCGACCTGTTCAGCGCGGCCTGTGTCGCGGCGATGCTGCTGCCGCAGGCCCACGTGGCGCTGCTGCTCGCCCTCCGCGCGGCCGCCGCGTTCGTACAGCCCCTCTTCACCGGCGTACGGGCCGCGAGCCTGGGCGCGATCCTGCCTGACGAAGACTCCTTCGTTCTGGGCCGCTCCCTCATCCGCGTCGTCGCCCAGAGCGCGCAGATCGTCGGCAACGCGGCGACGGGGCTGCTGCTGGTGCTCGTCACCCCGCGTACCGCGCTGGTGGGGACCGTCGCCGGGTTCCTCGCCTCGGCGCTGATCCTCAGGGCGGGGACCCGGCTGCGCCCCGCACTCGCCGGGGCCGCCGCCCGCACCCGCGGCGCCACCCGCGCCCGTGGCGGCATCCGCGCACTGCTGGCCGACCGGAGAGTCCGCTCCCTGCTGCTGTTGTGCTGGCTGCCGCCGACCTTCGCGGTCGTCCCCGAGGGGCTGGCCGCGCCGTACGCCGACGACCTCGGCGCGGGTCCGGTCGCCGTCGGGCTGCTGCTGGCGGCGGGCCCGGTCGGCAGCGTCGCGGGCGAGCTGGCGGTCGGCACGCTGCTGCGCCCCGCCGCCAGGGAACGCCTCGTGCTGCCGCTGGCCTCGGCGCTCCTTCTGCCGCTGCTCGTCTTCGCGCTGCGCCCCGCGCTGCCACTGGCGCTGGCCGCGCTGTGCGCGTCGGGGCTCGGCATGGGCTACACCCTCGGCCTGGACCGCTGGTTCTTCGACGCCGCGCCTCCCGGGCTGCGCGGCAGGGCGCTGACGGTGATGTCAGCGGGGCTGATGAGCGCCCAGGGCCTGGGCATGGCCGTCGGCGGCGGGGTGGCCGAGTTCCTTCCCGCACACGCGGCGGTGGCGCTGACGGGCGCCGTGGGAACGGTGTGCGTCGTGGTGGTCGCCCGGAACGTGAGACGGCTTCAGACCGTCCCTGACCGGCCGGTAGGGTCGGAGCGTGCCGAAGCCTCTCAGTCTGTCGTTCGACCCGATCGCCCGTGCCGATGAGCACTGGAAGCAGCGATGGGGCTCTGTGCCGTCCATGGCCGCCATCACCTCGATCATGCGCGCCCAGCAGATCCTGCTGTCCGAGGTCGACGCCGTGGTCAAGCCGTATGGGCTGACCTTCGCGCGGTACGAGGCGCTGGTACTGCTCACCTTCTCGCAGCGGGGTGAGCTGCCGATGTCGAAGATAGGCGAGCGCCTGATGGTGCATCCGACCTCGGTGACCAACACCGTCGACCGGCTCCAGGCGGCGGGCCTCGTCGAGAAGCGGCCCAACCCCAACGACGGCCGCGGCACGCTCGCCGCGATCACCAGCAAGGGGCGTGAGGTGTGCGACGCGGCCACCGAGAAGCTGATGGCGATGGACTTCGGTCTCGGTGTCTACGACGCCGGGGAGCTGGATGAGATCTTCACCCTGCTGCGCCCACTGCGGGTGGCGGCGGGCGACTTCCCCGACGGCCCGGCGGACTAGCACTCTCGCGCACTGGGCTCCGGAGAGGCGGTGCCGCTGCCCGTAGCGTGCGGTCCGCGGGCCGGCGGTGGCTTGCCGCGCGGTTCCCCCGCGCCCCCGCGGGGCGCGTACACGCTCCGCCCGCTGCCCTTGGGCACGCCCCCGGCCCGCCGGCCCGAGGCCCGGCGCGGGGAGAGGGGGGCGGGAAGATCGCCCCGGCGCGCGGGCTACGCTCGGTTCCATGAAACGAAGCGTGCTGACCCGCTACCGCGTCATGGCGTACGTCACCGCCGTGCTCCTCGTGCTGCTGACTCTCGGTGTGATCGGCAAGTACCTGCTGGGCATGGACGGCGCGGCGGGCTTCACCAGCATGGTCGGCATCGCGCACGGCTGGCTCTACATCCTGTACCTGATCTTCGCGTTCGACCTCGGCCAGAAGGCGAAGTGGCCGCTCGGCAAGCAGCTGTGGGTGCTGCTCGCGGGCACCGTTCCGACCGCGGCGTTCTTCGTCGAGCGCAAGGTCACCCGCCAGGTCGAACCGCTGATCAAGGAGCGGGAAGCCACGCCTGTCGGCGTCTGACCGGCCCCCCGCCCTGGTGGCGGGGGCCACATCGGGCCCGTTGCCATCGACTTTTACTTGGACGTCCTAGTAAATTCGGTGGTATGGATGCTGACGCCATCGCACAGGGCCGCCGCCGCTGGCAGGAGCGCTACGACTCCGCACGCAAGCGCGACGCCGACTTCACCACGCTCAGCGGCGACCCCGTCGAGCCGGTCTACGGACCCCGGGACGGCGACTCCGTGGAAGGGTTCGAGCGCATCGGCTGGCCGGGCGAGTTCCCCTTCACACGCGGGCTCTACCCGACCGGCTACCGGGGCAGGACGTGGACCATCCGCCAGTTCGCCGGGTTCGGCAACGCCGAGCAGACGAACGAGCGGTACAAGATGATCCTCGAAGCCGGCGGCGGCGGGCTCTCCGTCGCCTTCGACATGCCCACCCTCATGGGCCGCGACTCCGACGACCCGCGCTCCCTGGGCGAGGTCGGCCACTGCGGCGTCGCCATCGACTCCGCCGCCGACATGGAGACCCTCTTCTCCGGCATCCCCCTCGGCGACGTCACCACCTCGATGACGATCTCCGGGCCCGCCGTCCCGGTCTTCTGCATGTACCTGGTCGCCGCCGAACGGCAGGGCGTGGACCCCGCCGTCCTCAACGGCACGCTCCAGACCGACATCTTCAAGGAGTACATCGCGCAGAAGGAGTGGCTCTTCCAGCCGGAGCCCCACCTGCGGCTCATCGGCGACCTGATGGAGCACTGCGCGCACGGCATCCCCGCCTACAAGCCGCTCTCCGTCTCCGGCTACCACATCCGCGAGGCGGGCGCGACGGCGGCGCAGGAGCTGGCCTACACGCTGGCCGACGGCTTCGGCTACGTCGAACTCGGCCTCTCCAGAGGACTGGACGTCAACACGTTCGCGCCAGGCCTGTCCTTCTTCTTCGACGCCCACCTCGACTTCTTCGAGGAGATCGCCAAGTTCCGCGCCGCCCGCCGCATCTGGGCCCGCTGGATGCGCGACGTCTACGGGGCGACCAGCGAGAAGGCCCAGTGGCTTCGCTTCCACACGCAGACGGCCGGCGTCTCGCTGACCGCCCAGCAGCCCTACAACAACGTCGTACGCACCGCTGTGGAAGCCCTCTCGGCCGTCCTGGGAGGCACCAACTCGCTGCACACCAACGCGCTCGACGAGACGCTGGCGCTGCCCAGCGAGCGGGCCGCGGAGATCGCTCTGCGCACCCAGCAGGTGCTGATGGAGGAGACCGGTGTCACGAGCGTCGCCGACCCGCTCGGCGGCTCCTGGTATGTCGAGGCGCTGACGGACCGCATCGAGGCCGACGCGGAGAAGATCTTCGACCAGATCCGCGAGCGCGGCCGCCGCGCCGTCCCCGACGACCAGCACCCCATCGGCCCGATCACCTCCGGAATTCTGCGCGGCATCGAGGACGGCTGGTTCACCGGCGAGATCGCCGAGTCCGCCTTCACCTACCAGCGGGCGCTGGAGAAGAACGACAAGAAGGTCGTCGGCGTCAACTGCCACACCGGCTCGGTGACCGGCGACCTGGAGATTCTGCGGGTCAGCCACGAGGTCGAACGCGACCAGGTCAGCGCACTGACAGACCGCCGCGCGGCACGGGACGAGGCCGCCGTGAGCGCGGCACTGGCCGCCATGGTCGAGGCCGCGCGGGGGACCGGCAACATGATCGAGCCGATGCTCGAGGCCGTGCGCGCCGAGGCGACGTTGGGCGAGATCTGCGGCGTGCTGCGCGACGAGTGGGGCGACTACACGGAGCCCCCGGTCTTCTGACCGGGGCCGGGGCGGCGGCGCTCAGCCACCGAAGCGCAGGCGGAAGAGGGCGCCCCCGCCTTCCGGGCGCTCCGCGGTCAGCCGGGCGCCGTGGGCCCTGGCGATCTGCTGGGCCATGGCGAGACCGAGCCCGGACCCGGGCAGCGCGCGGGCGGCCTCCGCGCGGTAGAAGCGGTCGAAGACGTGCGGCAGGTCCTCGGGCGCCAGCCCGGGGCCGTGGTCCCGCACGGTGATCTCCGTGGCATCACCCACCGCCAGCACCGCCGACTCGACCGTCCCGTCGCTGAACTTCGCCGCGTTGTCCAGGAGGTTGGTCAGCAGCCGCGTGAGCCGTGCGGGCACTCCGGGCACGGCCGCGCCCTCAGCGGCCGGTGCGACGTGCAACGCGAAGGCGGTCGTGGGCCAGTGGCCGCGGGCCTCGGCGACCGCGTGCCGCACCAGGGCCACCAACTCCACCTGTTCGACCAGCGGCTGCGGCTCCTCGTCGCGTGCCAGCTCGATCAGGTCGTTCACCAGGGCCGTCACCTCGCGCAGCTGGCGGCCGAGCGCCGCCGAGGCGCGCTCGCGCTGCGCGGGCGTCAGCCGGTCGGCGCGGGCGAGGAGTTCGGTGTTGGTGCGCAGCGCGGTCAGCGGGGTGCGCAGCTCGTGGGAGGCGTCGGCGACCAGCCGGCGCTGGGCCGCGACCGACTGTTCGAGGGCCCCGAGCATGGTGTTGAAGCTGGCGGCCAGCCGCGACAGCTCGTCCTCGCGGGCCTGCGCGCCGCCGGGCGGCAGCGCGATGCGGTGGCCCGCATCGCGGGTGCGGGTGATGCGTTCGGCGGTCGCGGTCAGCCGAGCGACGGGCGCAAGCCCGGTACGGGAGACCCAGAAGCCGAGCCCGGCCGCGACCAGCACACCGGCGGCGCCGACGGCGGCCAGCAGCAGCGCGGCCTGGCGCACCCCTTCCCGCACGGTGTCCGAGCGCAGCGCGACCTGGAGAGCGCGGCCCTCACCCAGCGGGGTGGTGAGCATCCGTGCCGGGCGGCCGTGCACGGTCACCGCGCTGTAGTACGGCTCCCGCTCGCCCGCCGCCACCTCGCGCGCCGTCTCGTCGACCGGCAGCCGGTAGCTCTCGCGCCCGCGCGGGTCCTGCTCTGGGCGCGCCGCGACGACCTGCGCGCAGGCGGGCGCCGCCAGGTAGCGGCAGTCGGCGGACAGGACGCGCGGGGCGTCGCCGTTCTGCCGCACCTCCTGGGTGGCGCGGCTCGCGGACTGGGTGAGGTTCAGCTCCACCTGGTGGAGCAGCTCGTAGCGGATGACGACGAAGGCCGCGGCGCACACCCCGACGGCGACGAGCGCGACGGCCGCCGTGGCGGCCAGCGCGAGCCGGGTACGCAGCGGACGGCGCCGCCGCCAGGAAAGGCGGCGTCGCTCCCCGCTCACGAGCGGTCCAGCCGGTAGCCGACCCCGTGCACGGTCTGTACCAGCCGGGGTTCGCCGCCCGCCTCCAGTTTGCGGCGCAGGTAACCGATGTAGACGGCCAGCGAGTTGGAGTCGGGCCCGAAGTCGCGGCCCCACACCTCCTCCAGCAGCACCTGCCTGGGCACGGTCTGGGCCGGGTGCCGCATCAAGAGCTGGAGCAGGGCGCACTCGGTCTCGGTGAACTCGATGCTCCGCTCGCCCCGCCGCCCCGTCCTGGTGACCGGGTCGAGTTCCAGTTCGCCCAGGACGAGTCCCTCCTCGTCGGCGGGGTCGGGCGCCACCCGGCGCAGCAGCGCGCGCACGCGTGCGGTCAGCTCGTCCAGCGCGAACGGCTTGACGAGGTAGTCGTCGGCGCCCGCGTCCAGCCCGTCGACCCGGTCGCTGACCGCGTCCAGCGCCGTCAGCACGAGGACCGGGGTGCGGTCGCCCAGCGCGCGCATCCTGCGGCAGACGGCCAGCCCGTCGAGCGCGGGCATCAGCACGTCCAGCACGAGGGCGTCCGGGTCCCAGCGGGCGACGGCGCTCAGCGCCGTGAGGCCGTCCTCGGCCGTCTCCACCTCGTGGCCCTCGACGGTGAGCGCGTCGGCGACGGCGGCCCGCACCTCCGGATCGTCGTCGACGACCAGTACCCGCGCCGCCCTGACCAGGCCCGGTGCCTGCTCCGCCGGTGTCCTCACCATGTGCTCACCATGGACACAGGCTGCCAAAAGCGGCTCTTAAAACCCTCTTACCCGCTTCCGCGAGCGTTTCCGGCATGCGGACACCACCGGATCGCCCCGGAGGCGATCGACACCACACGGCCCCGCAGGAACCGCTCTCCGTCGTCATCGGCGCGGGCGGGACCGGAGGGCACATCTACCCGGGGCTCGCCCTGGCCGAAGCGCTGCGGCGGGCCGAGCCCGACGCGGTGATCTCCTTCGTCGGCACGGAGCGCGGGCTGGAGACGCGCCTCGTCCCGCAGGCGGGATACCCCCTCCACACCCTCGACATGATCCCCTTCGACCGGGCGCTGGGGGCTCGCCGGTACCTGCTGCCCGCCGCGCTGCTGCGCGCCGGAGCGCAGGCCAGGGCCGTACTGCGCGACCAGCGGGCGCAGGTCGCCGTCGGCATGGGCGGGTACGCGAGCGCCCCCGCCGTCGTCGGCGCGCGGCTGGCGGGACTGCCCAGCCTCGTGCACGAGTCCAACGCCGTGCCGGGCCGCGCGAACCGCTTCGCGGCCCGGCTGACCCCGCACGTCGCGCTCGCGTTCGACCGCAGCCGCACCCACCTGTCCGGCGGCGCGGACGCCGAGACGGTCGGCATGCCGATCGCCGCCCCCTTGGCCCAGCTGGGCCGGACCGCGCGGACCGACCCCGGCGCCTTCGCGCGGCTCAGGGAGCGTGCCCGGGGTGCGCTGCGCGTCCCGCCAGGGGCCCGGCTCGTGCTCGTCGCCGGCGGCAGCCTCGGCGCCGACCGGCTCACCCGCGCGGCCGTCGAACTGGCCGGGCACTGGCGGGCACAGCGGCGCGACGACGTCCACGTGCTGATCAAGACCGGCCCCGCGGCGCTCTCCGGAGCCCGGGCCCGGCTCGCGGCCGTCGACGGCGACGAGCGCACCGCGCGCGCCGTGGCCTACCTCGACCGGATGGACCTCGCCTACGCGGCGTCCGACGTCGTGATCTGCCGTGCGGGCTCGGCCACCGTCGCCGAGCTGGCCACCGTCGGCGTCCCCGCCGTCCTCGTGCCCTACCCGCACGCACCCGGCGACCACCAGAGACACAACGCGCGGGTGCTCACCGAACAGGGCGCGGGGCTGCTGCTGCCCGACGCCGACACCAGCGGCGACAGCCTCGCCGCCCTGCTCGAACCCCTGCTCGCCGACCCGCGGCGGCTCGCCGCCATGACTGGCGCCGCCGACCCCGGCACCCACGGCGCCGCCGCCGACCTGCTGGCCGCGCGCGTCCGCGCACTGGCCGCACCCACGGCCCCCTCCCGGCACCCCCGCGAAGAACGGAGCATCGCATGAACACCGCCGAGACCACCTGGGCCTCACGCAGGGTCCTGGTCACCGGGGCCGAGGGCTTCATCGGCAGCACCCTCGTCGACCTGCTGGTCGAACGGGGCGCGCGGGTGAGGGCGCTCGTGCACTACAAGCCGTACGGCACCAAGGGGCACCTGGCGCACCACCTCGCCGACGCCGACGCACCCGTCGAGATCGTCGCGGGAGACGTGCGCGACCCGGGGCGGGTCAGGGAGGCCGTCGCCGGCTGCGAGGTCGTCTTCCACCTGGCCGCGCTCATCGGCATCCCCTACAGCTACGCCTCGCCCGGCGCCTACGTGCAGACCAACGTGACGGGCACCGAGAACGTCGCCGAGGCCTGCCGCGAGCACGGCGTACGGCGCCTGGTGCACACCTCCACCAGCGAGGTGTACGGCTCCGCGCTGAGCGTGCCGATCAGCGAGGCGCACCCACTCCAGCCCCAGTCGCCCTACTCCGCCTCGAAGATCGGCGCCGACATGACCGCGCTGTCGCACTGGCACGCGTTCGGGCTCCCCGTCACCGTGGTGCGGCCGTTCAACACCTACGGCCCGCGCCAGTCCGCGCGGGCCGTCATCCCCTCGATACTCGCCCAGCTCCACTCCGGAGCCCGCGAGATCAGGCTCGGATCCCTGGAGCCCACCAGGGACTTCACCTACGTGACGGACACGGCCGCCGGATTCCTCGCGCTGGCCGGCAGCGAGGGGGCCGTCGGACAGGTCGTCAACCTGGGAACGGGCCGGGAGATCTCGATCGGGCAGCTCGCCAGGGAGCTGGTCTCCGCCGCGGGTGCCGAGGCCCGGATCGTCACGGACGCGGAGCGGATGCGGCCCGCCGCCAGCGAGGTGGCCCGCCTGCTGTCGGACAACTCACGGGCCCGTGAGCTGTCCGGCTGGGCGCCCGCCGTCTCCCTGCGGGAGGGGCTGGCCCGCACGTCCGCCTGGGTCGCCGAGCACCTGCACCTGTTCGCCCCCTCCCGGTACGAGGTCTGAGCGGCCCCGGCAGACCCCTGCGGGGGCGGGCCCGGGAGCGCCCGGCCGCTGTCCGTGGCCGCGTGGCCGCTATCCGGCGGCCGCTCCCGGCGCGCCGGACGGCAGCGGTTCGACACCCACCACGTGCCGGACGCGGGTGGGCTCGATGAACACGGTGACCCGCTCCTCGCCGGGGATCAGCCACTCGTAGGCGGTGCCCAGGTAGGACTGGGCCAGCCGGTCCATGGTGCGGTCGGCCTCGGCGCCCTCCACGAAACGGACGGCGCGGCCCCGGATCTGCACCCGGTCGAAGGGGTTGTCCGTGTCCGCGTGGGAGAGGAACACCCGGGGCTCGCGGCGCAGGTTGCGCTCCTTCATCCGTCCCATGGAGGTGTTGAACAGGACCAGGTCGCCGTCGAGCCCCACCCACATGGGGCTCACGTGCGGCGAGCCGTCGGGGTTCACGGTGCCGACGTGCCAGATGTGCGGCGCTCCGACGCGGGAGCGCAGGTCGTGCGGAATCTCGCTCATGACGTGGGCCTGCCCGTCCTGCGGACACGCATGCGGAGGGGCCTGGAGTGAGCCCGGTCACGGCCCGGGCGGCTCCCCGGCCCGGGGAGCCGACGCGGAGCCCAGCCCGTCCAGCAGCAGCGTGGTGAAGGTGGCCGCCCAGGCGCCGTCCACCGGGCAGTCGCTCACCAGCGACCTGTGCACCACGGCCCCGGCGATCACGTCGAAGATGAGGTCGACGACCCGCTCGGTCTCGGCGGGGTCGGCGGAGTCGGGGGGCAGCTCGCCCCGCCGCTGCGCCCTGGCCCGGCCGTCCAGGACCAGGCGCTTCTGGCGGTCGACGATGGCCGCCCGGATCCGCCTGCGCAGCGCCTCGTCCGTGGTGGACTCGGCGAGGACGGCCATCAGCGCCGTCTTGGTCTCGGGGCGGCGCAGCAGGGCGGCGAAGGAGAGGACGACGCCCTCGACGTCGGCCCGCAGGCTGCCGCCGTCGGGGAGTTCGAGCTCGTCGAAGAGGACGGCGACGGCGTCGACGACGAGTTCGCTCTTGGCCGCCCAGCGCCGGTAGAGCGTGGTCTTGGCGACACCGGCGCGGCGGGCGACCTCTCCCATGGTCAGCTTCGACCAGCCGACCTCGACGAGCGCGGTGCGCGTGGCGTCGAGGATCGCGCGGTCCGCCGCGGCGCTGCGGGGGCGTCCGCGTCGGGGAGCGGGGCAACCTGCCATGCGCCGACCATACCGAGCGGTACGGAGGCTCTTGGAGAGCGCGGAAGGCGCCGTGAGACGGATCACCGGGCAGCGCCCGTGGCCGCCCTTGCGGAGCGGTCGCCCGTTCGAGATACGCTACGGGGCGTAGCGGAATGGGTGGCGGACCGACCACCGCGACCCCCGCGACAGCCACCCGCCAGGTGGGGACCTGGCGACCACTGCACACGCGCCCGCGGATAAGGGGGAGACTGGTGCCATGCAGCCACGCAACATGTCCATGAGCGGAGTGGTCGACCTCGCCGCGGTGAAGGCGGCCGGAGAGGCCAAGCAGAAGGCGGAGCAGGCGCGGGCCGACGCCGCCGAGGGCCACGGCGCCCCGGCCCCGGCCGGCCTGGTGATCGAAGTCAGTGAGGCGACGTTCGAGGCGGAGGTGCTCCAGCGCTCCGCCGAGGTCCCGGTCGTCATCGACTTCTGGGCCGAGTGGTGCGAGCCGTGCAAGCAGCTCTCGCCGGTTCTCGAACGCGTCACCCAGGAGTACGCGGGCCGCGTGCTGCTGGCGAAGATCGACGTCGACCAGAACCAGATGCTGATGCAGCAGTTCGGTGTCCAGGGCATCCCGGCGGTGTTCGCCGTGGTGGCCGGGCAGGCGCTGCCGCTGTTCCAGGGGGCGGCCCCCGAGCAGCAGATCCGCGCGACGCTGGACCAGCTGATCGAGGTAGCCGAACAGCGCTTCGGCATCACAGGGCTCCAGGGTGTTCCCCAGGAGCCCGCACAGGAGGAGCCCGTCGAGCCCGAGGTGCCGGAGGACCCGGTGCTGGCAGCGGCTCAGCAGGCGCTGGACGCCGGCGACCTGTCGGGCGCCATCCAGGCCTACCGCAACAAGCTGACCGACGAGCCGGCCAACGTCGAGGCGAAGGTCGGTCTCGCCATGGCCGAACTCCTGGACAGGGTGCAGGAGTTGGACGCGCGCCAGGTCCGCAAGGACGCGGCCGACCGGCCCGGCGACGCGGCCGCGCAGCTGCGGGTCGCGGATCTGGACATGGCCGGCGGCCACGTCGAGGACGCGTTCGGCCGGCTGGTGGACACGGTGCGCGGCTCGGCGGGGGAGGACCGGGACGCGGCGCGGGTCCGCCTGCTGGAGCTGTTCGAGGTGATCGGTCCGGAGGATCCGCGCGTCGTCACCGCGCGTGCGGCGCTCGCTCGCGCGCTGTTCTGACCTGCCCGTACCGACGGTCACACGTACGTCGGCACGCGGCGTGATTCATCGACTCAGCGACAACAGCGGCCGCACTTTGCCAAAACTTGGCAATTGCGGCCGCTGTTACTCGTCGTAACGAAATCTCGCGGAAACCTTCCGCGATGCCCGGTTGTTCCGCATGCGTACCCGTCCGGTGTCCTGACCCTGTGTCGTTGTCGACACCCTTCGGGCGGCCTTCCGGTTATCCAGCCGTTACTCGTAAGTAACGAACCCCCTTGTGTCACGGGCTCAGATGCACCACGATCGGCCAGGCTCGGTCCATTGCCCGCAGCCCGGCAACCATTCGGCGCCCCGCAGGCGATGGGTCCCCACCGAGCGGACCGGCACGCACCATCCGCACCCGTACCACCCCGTCCCAACCGCCGGTCCGCAAGGACAGGGGGGTCCCTGCTCCACGGCAGGGCCTGTCCTCACAAAGCAAGGTTGCGCGAGAGCGTGGCCCGTGGTTGTCGCTCGGGGGTGATCGTCGACAGCTCGGACGTGTCGTACCAAGAACGCCGCGTGCGGGCGACGTTGGCGCTCTCCGTTCCGAGGACGTAGCTCTTCTCCCTCCCCAGCCCCGTGGCCGGGAGGTACCCCCACGGCAGGAGCGGCCCGCTGAGTACAGGCGGCACGGCTCTCCGAGCCGGAGATGTACGTCCGAGAAGGAGGAAAGTCATGGAGTCCCTGGCTCGTGGCGGGACCAGATGGAAGCGGTTCGCCGTCGTCATGGTGCCGAGCGTCGCCGCTACGGCAGCGATCGGCGTGGCCCTGTCGCAGGGCGCGTTGGCGGCGTCGTTCAGCGTCTCCGGCCAGCAGTTCAAGGTGACCGCGGACAAGCTGGACGGCAACGGCTTCGTCCAGTACGGCGCGATCGACACCACCCAGAAGGGTAAGAAGGCCGTCGCCGTCGTCGGCATGGACTCGGCGAAGATCACCAATCTCTGCCAGTCCGTCGTCGTCCCCGTCCCGGTCTTCGGCGACATATCGATGAAGCTCAGCGCCGGCGGCGAGGGCGGCCCCCGCGTCGAGGCCAAGAAGCTCTACATCGATGCCGACGACCTGAACGCCAACGCGACGTTCAAGAACATCGACATCGGCGTCAACGTGGACAAGACCACCAAGGGTCCCGGTCCGCACAACGGCGACGACTACACCAAGGGCTCCTTCTCCCAGCAGGCAGAGAGCGTCCAGTTCACCGACGTCAAGCAGCGCGCGTGGGCCACCACCGCCGGCACCTTCAAGCTCAGCGGCCTGCACCTGGCCGTCAAGAAGGGCAAGAGCGAGTGCTACTGACGTGAGCCGCCCCGCGGGCCCGGAGGAGACAGGGGCGCCCGCTCCGCTTCGCCCTCCGGGCCCGTAGGGTCCGCTGCACCCAGCAAGATTTGTGCCAGTTCCGAGGAGCCCGTACCCATGAGTGCCGACACGCCAGCGAGGACGACGACCGGATTCGGCCACAAGCGGCAGGCCTTCCGTAACTGGCGCGGCCAGCGCCCGTTCTGGGGCGGGATGCTGACGCTGCTGGCCGGCATCCCGATCATGTACGTCCCCTACCAGAACCTCACTCTGGGGTCCCTGACCATCCGGATGTCGACGACCGCGGGCGCCGGCTCGCTGATCATCGGCGTACTGCTGGTGGTCCTCGGGCTGACCATGTGGTTCCAGCCCCACTCGCGGGTCTTCGCCGGCATCGCCGCGATCCTGCTCGCGCTGGTCTCCCTCGTCGTGTCCAACTTCGGCGCCTTCCTGATCGGCTTCCTGCTCGGACTGATCGGTGGCGCGCTGGGCGTCTCCTGGGCCCCCGCCAAGCCGGCGCGGGCCGAACGCGGCGCCAAGGACACGACCGGAACGGCGAGTGCCCCGGTGACCGCCGCCGACGAAGAGGCACCGCCCGCACAGGACCCGGCCGCCCCCCAGCAGGGCCCCCGGGACGACACTGCAGTCTCTGAGGCGTCCCCCGCAGCCGGGGCCGACGCGTATGACGGGAACGGGAGGCACCGTGCCGGGTGACGAGGTCCACGAGGGGGAGGGCGCGCGCGGGGTCTCCGCGCCCGGCGCCCGGGGGAGAACCGGTCCCCGGCACGCGGCGCCCAGAAAACCGCTGCTGACCCGGCTCCACCTGCCGGCGGGCAAGGCCGTGGCCATCGCCGCGATGCCCTCCGCCGTCCTGATGGGCATGGGGCTCACCCCCCAGCTCGCCAACGCCAAGCCCCTGCCCAAGAACCCCTTCAAGGGCGACTCCTGCGTTTCCATCACCGAGCAGCAGGAGACCGAGAAGGAGAAGCAGGAGCGCAAGGAGCGCGGCGAGAAACTCAAGCGCGACCTCGCCAAGGCGCAGGCCGAGCGGGAGAAGGACGCCAAAGAGGCCAAGGAGGCCAAGGAGGCCAAGGAGAAGGCCGAGGGTGACAAGGGGGGCTCCTCCTCGGACGAGGGCTCGTCGAAGAAGCCCTCCGGCTCACACGAGAGCTCCTCCACCCCCTCGGACGCCCCCTCCGGCTCCGACGAGCCCTCCGCGCAGCCGGAGGACTCCGCGGGCTCCTCCTCGTCCGAGGAGAAGGAGAAGGAGAACCCCTGGTACGACCCGCTGGGTCTCGGCCAGAAGCTCGACGACACCTTCAACCCGGACAAGGACAAGGACGAGCCCGCCGAGGAGCCTCAGACCTCGCCCAGCCCCGACCCGACACCCTCCTCGCCGTCGCGGGACGACGACTCCGACTCCGGTAAGCAGCGCAAGTCCCCGGCGCCGGGTGACAGCTCCGGCTCGTCCGAGTCCGGGAACCCGGACTCGGACGGTTCCGACGAGGACTCCTCGTCCAAGAAGGACACCCCGAAGGACTCCTCGTCCAAGAAGGACGCCAAGGGCGACAAGGACGCCAAGGGCGACAAGGACGGCAAGGCCTCCGACAAGGAGACCGGCGTCGACAAGAAGGACGGCACCGTCCGGGACTACGACCCGGACAAGGACGCGGGCAAGCCGTTCCCCTGTCCTGAGAAGGAGGACGTCGAGGGCACCGCCGAGCAGACCCCGGCCCAGGTCGCCAACGACCCCTGGTTCCTGGAAGCGTCCTCGCTCACCCTCAAGGGCCTCGACTACAAGGGCGTCGTCAACATCACCACGCCCGACGGCAGGACCAAGCAGGCGCTGAAGTTCACCTCAAGCGGCCTCGACATCGGCGACCTCCACCAGACGGTGAAGGCTGACGGCCTCACCTACCACGTCCAGGCCGCCGAGGGATCGACCTCCACCATCCGCGACGGCGAGGTCACGATGTACACGGAGGAGCTGAAGGGCAACCTCTTCGGGCTCATCCCCATCACGTTCAGCCCGGACACCCCGCCGCCGATCAACGTCCCCTTCGCCTACTTCACCGACGTCTCGGTCAAGCAGGCAGGCCAGTTCGGCGGCACGCTCACGATCCCGGGCCTGCACCAGTACGTGACGAAGAAGTAGCCCGCGCCACGTCTCCGGACTCCGCGACATCCGAGCACCGGGCGAGCCGATGCGCAGCTCGCCCGGTGCTCGACTCTGTGCCGCAGGAGAGAGGGCGCCCCGCCGCTTCGGTACTGTGACGTCGTATGACCGACTCCGAGAGTGTGATCACCGCGGACCTGGTGCGCGACCTGTTGCGGGAGCAGCATCCCGACCTCGCGGAGCTGGCTCTGCGCGAGGTGGCGGGCGGCTGGGGCAATCAGATGTGGCGTCTCGGGGACGAGTTGGCCGTCCGCCTGCAACGCATGGACCCCACCCCGGATCCCCAGCTCAAGGAGCGGCGGTGGCTCCCCGTGCTGGCCCCGCGGCTGCCGCTGCCCGTACCGACGCCGGTGCGGTGCGGGGAACCGTCCGCGCGCTTCCCCAAGCACTGGACCGTGATGACGTGGGTGCCCGGCGAGCCGCTGGACCACGGCGCGATCAGCCGCGACGACCACGCGGCCGACACGCTGGCGGGCTTCCTCCGGGCGCTCCATGTGCAGGCGCCCGCGCAGGCGCCGACCGCCGAGGACCGCGGAGCCCACCCCAGGAGTTGCGCGGACGGCTTCGAGAGGTTCTTCCAGGCCGCCGCCCCCGACGACGTCGCCGCCGATGTCCGGGCCGTCTGGGACGACGCCGTCGCGGCCCGCGCGTGGGAGGGTCCGCCGGTGTGGGTGCACGGCGACCTCCATCCCGCGAACGTCCTGGTCTCGGAGGGCACGCTCTCGGGCGTCGTCGACTTCGGCGACATGTGCGCCGGCGACCCGGCGTGGGACCTCGCCGCCGCGTGGGTGCTGCTCCCGGCGGGAGCGGCCGCACGGTTCTTCGAGGCGTACGCCCACGCGGACGAGGAGGCGATCCGCCGTGCCCGTGGCCTGGCCGCCCTCAAGAGCCTCTTTCTGATGCTCATGGGACGCAACGGAGACCGGGGCCTCCCGGGCGGCAAGCCCCACTGGGGACCGGCAGGCCGGGCGGCACTCGACCGCGTCCTGAAGGGCGTGTGACGCACGCTTGTGTGCGGGTGCCAGAAGCGCGGTCCGCGCACGCGAAACGGGCGCTCGGCCGGAGGGACAGGCCGGGCGCCCGTTCGCGCGTGCGGGAGGGGCTCAGGCCGAGGGGTTGCCCAGGTGGTGGACGCGGACCATGTTGGTGGTGCCCGGGACGCCGGGGGGCGAGCCGGCCGTGATGAGCATGGTGTCGCCGGCCTCGTAGCGCTGGAGCTTGGAGAGCTCGGCGTCGACCAGCTCGACCATCTCGTCCGTGTGGTCGACGTGCTTGACGACGAACGTCTCGACGCCCCAGCTGAGCGCCAGCTGGTTGCGGGTGGCGACGTCCGTGGTGAAGGCGAGGATCGGCTGCCTGACCCGGTACCTGGACAGACGGCGCGCGGTGTCACCGGACTTGGTGAAGGCGACCAGGGCCCTGCCGTCGAGGAAGTCGGCCATCTCGCAGGCGGCGCGGGCGACCGAGCCGCCCTGGGTGCGGGGCTTCTTGCCCGGCACCAGCGGCTGGAGGCCCCGGCCGAGCAGCTCCTCCTCGGCGGCCTGCACGATCTTCGACATCGTCTTGACGGTCTCGATCGGGTACTGGCCCACGGAGGACTCCGCCGAGAGCATCACCGCGTCGGCGCCGTCCAGCACCGCGTTGGCCACGTCGCTCGCCTCGGCGCGGGTGGGCCGCGAGTTGGTGATCATGGACTCCATCATCTGGGTCGCCACGATCACCGGCTTGGCGTTGCGGCGGCACATCTCCACCAGCCGCTTCTGCACCATCGGGACCTTCTCCAGCGGGTACTCGACCGCCAGGTCGCCGCGGGCCACCATGACGCCGTCGAAGGCCATCACGACCTCCTCCATGTTGGAGACGGCCTGCGGCTTCTCGACCTTGGCGATGACCGGTACGCGCCGCCCGACCTCGTCCATCACGCGGTGCACGTCGCGCACGTCGGAGGCGCTCCGCACGAAGGAGAGCGCCACCATGTCGCAGCCCATGCCGAGCGCGAACTTCAGGTCCTCGATGTCCTTCTCGCTCAGCGCGGGCACGTTGACCGCCGCGCCGGGCAGGTTGATGCCCTTGTGGTCGGAGATGACACCGCCCTCGATGACGATGGTGCGCACCCGCGGACCCTCGACCTCCACGACCTGGAGCGCGACGTTCCCGTCGTTGATCAGCACCGGGTCGCCCTTGGAGACGTCGCCCGGCAGGCCCTTGTAGGTGGTGCCGCAGATGGTCTTGTCGCCGGCCACGTCCTCGGTGGTGATGGTGAACTCCTCACCGCGCACCAGCTCGACGGGGCCCTCGGCGAAGGTCTCCAGCCGGATCTTGGGGCCCTGGAGGTCGGCGAGCACGCCGATGGCACGGCCGGTCTCCTCCGCGGCCTTGCGGACGCGGTGGTACCGCTCCTCGTGTTCGGCGTGGGAGCCGTGGCTCATGTTGAAGCGGGCCACGTTCATGCCCGCCTCGATCAGCGTCTTGAGCTGGTCGTAGGAGTCGACGGCGGGACCGAGGGTGCAGACGATTTTGGAACGGCGCATGGGGGCGATCCTATCGTTTTGTTTACGTACTGAACGATTCGGGGCGGCGGGCTCAGCCGGCGCCGCCCTCGGGCCCGGGGCCCGGTGAGGCGGTGACCAGCGCGTAGCTCTGCTCTGCGATCTCCAGTTCCTCGTCGGTCGGTACGACGGCCACCTTGACCCGCGCGGACGCGGGCGAGATCAGCCGTGCTTCCTTGCCGGCCGCCGCGTTCAGGTCGCCGTCCACGGCCAGGCCCAGTTCTTCCAGGCCCGCCACGGCGGCCTCCCGCACGGGCGCGGCGTTCTCTCCGACGCCCGCGGTGAAGACCACGGCGTCCACTCTTCCCAGTACGGCGTAGTAGGCGCCGATGTACTTCCGCAGCCGGTGGATGTAGATGTCGAACGCGAGCCGGGCGGCCGGATCGCCCGCGTCCACCCGGCGGCGGATCTCCCGCATGTCGTTGGCGCCGCACAGCCCCAGCAGGCCGCTGCGCTTGTTGAGCAAGTCGTCCACCTCGTCCGCGCTCATCCCGGCGACCCTGCCCAGGTGGAAGACGACCGCCGGGTCGATGTCGCCCGAGCGGGTGCCCATCACCAGGCCCTCCAGCGGGGTCAGCCCCATCGAGGTGTCCTCGCAGCGGCCGGCGCGCACCGCGGAGGCGGAGGCGCCGTTGCCCAGGTGCAGCACGATCAGGTTGGTGTCGGCTGCATCCTTGCCCAGCAGCTCGGCGGCCTTGCGCGAGACGTAGGCGTGCGAGGTGCCGTGGAAGCCGTAGCGCCGCACCCGGTGGGCGTCGGCGGTCTCGACGTCGATGGCGTAGCGGGCCGCGTGTTCCGGCATGGAGGAGTGGAAGGCGGTGTCGAAGACGGCGACCTGCGGCAGGTCGGGGCGCAGCCGCTGCGCGGTGCGGATGCCGGTGACGTTCGCCGGGTTGTGCAGCGGCGCCACCGGAACGAGCCGTTCGATCTCCGCGAGGACGGCGTCGTCGATGACCGTCGGCTCGGTGAGCTTCAGCCCGCCGTGCACCACCCGGTGGCCGATCGCCGCCAGCTCGGGCGAGTCCAGGCCGAGCCCGTCGGCGGCCAGCTCCTGCGCGATGGCGGCCAGCGCCGCGTCGTGGTCGGCCAGCTCGCCCTGCCACTCGCGCTTGTCGCCGCCGGTGGACAGCGGCTGGTGGGAGACCGCCGAGGTCTCCTCGCCGATCCGCTCGGCGAGGCCGACGGCCAGCCGCGAGCGGTCGGCCATGTCGATGAGCTGGTACTTCACCGACGAGGAGCCCGAGTTGAGGACGAGGACGCGGGTGGGGGCGGGGCTGGGGCCGGTCGGGGTGGTCACGTCGCGAGAGCCTTCTTCAACGGGGGCAGGGGGCGAGGGCGGGGGAGGGGTCAGGCGCCGGGGCCGGGGGCGTCGGCCTGCGCCTGGACGGCCGTGATCGCGACGGTGTTGACGATGTCCTGCACCAGCGCGCCGCGGCTCAGGTCGTTGACGGGCTTGCGCAGGCCCTGCAGGACCGGGCCCACGGCGACGGCCCCGGCCGAGCGCTGCACGGCCTTGTAGGTGTTGTTGCCGGTGTTCAGGTCGGGGAAGACCAGCACGGTCGCCCGCCCCGCCACCTTCGAGTCGGGCAGCTTCGTGGCGGCGACCGAGGGGTCCACGGCGGCGTCGTACTGGATGGGGCCCTCCGTCAGCAGGTCGGGGCGGCGCTCGCGGACCAGCTCCGTGGCCCGCCGCACCTTGTCGACGTCGGCGCCGGAGCCCGAGGTGCCCGTCGAGTACGACAGCATCGCGATCCTGGGCTCCACCCCGAACCTGGCCGCGGTGGTGGCCGACTGGATCGCGATGTCCGCGAGCTGTTCGGCGCCGGGATCGGGTACCACGGCGCAGTCGCCGTAGACCAGCACGCGGTCGGCCAGGCACATGAAGAAGACGGAGGAGACGGTCGAGGCGCCAGGCTCGGTGCGGATGATCTCGAAGGCGGGACGGATCGTCGCCGCCGTGGAGTGCACGGCGCCGGAGACCATGCCGTCGGCCAGCCCTTCCTGGACCATCATCGTGCCGAAGTAGGACACGTCGGCGACCACGTCGTGGGCCAGCTCGTGGGTCACGCCCTTGTGGGCGCGCAGCTTCGCGTACGACTCGGCGAACCGCTCCCGCAGCGGCGAGGTCTGCGGGTCGACGATCCGGGCGGTGGCCGCACCGCCGGTCGCGGGCGCCTCCCCGTCGGCCAACAGGTCGAGGCCGACGCTCAGCTCGGCGGCGCGCTTGCGGACGGTCACCGGGTCGCCGAGCAGCGTCAGGTCGCAGATGTTGCGGCGCAGCAGCACCTCGGCCGCGCGCAGCACCCGCTCCTCCTCGCCCTCGGGCAGCACGATGTGCTGCCGCTTCGCGCCCCCGGCCCGCGAGCGCTCCACCAGCTCGTGCTCGAACATCATGGGCGTCACGCGTGCGCTGCGCTGAACGGCCAGCCGCTCGGACAGGCGCGCGGCGTCCACGTGCGTCTCGAACAGGCCCAGCGCGATCTCCGCCTTGCGCGGGGTGGCGGCGGTGAGCTTGCCCTCCAGCGACAGGAGGGCGTCCGCGGTCTCCATGGAGCCCTCGGTGACGACGAGCACGGGCGTGCCCGGCGCCAGCCGGGAGGCCAGCGCGAGCGTCTGCTCCCCGGGGTGCTCGTCCAGGGTGAGCAGGACCCCGGCGATGGCGGGGGAGCCCGCCGAGTGCGCGGCCAGCGAGCCGATGATCAGGTCGGAGCGGTCGCCGGGCGTGATCACCATGCAGCCTTCGGTGAGCGCCGGCAGGAAGGCGGGCAGGTGGGCGCCGCCGAAGACGAGGTGGCGGACGTCGCGGGAGAGGCCCGCGTGGTCCCCGAGCAGCACCTCGGCGCCCGTGGCCTCCTTGACCTGGGTCACGGTCGGTGCGGCCAGCGCGGGCTCCTCGGGCAGCACGTACACCGGTTCGGGCAGCCGCTCGGCCAGGCCCCGCACCGCCTGGGCGGCCGTCGGCTCCGCGACCCGGTTGGCGACCATCGCTATCAGGTCGGCGCCGAGGGAGGCGTAGGCGTGGTGGGCGTTGCGCACCTCGGCGACCACCGCGTCCGGTGCCTGGTCACGGGCCGCGACGACGGGCAGGACGGCGGCCCCGAACTCGTTGGCGAGCCGCGCGTTGAGGGCCAGCTCGGCGGGCAGCCCCGTGTCGGCGAAGTCGGTGCCCAGCACGAGGACCGCCTCGTAGGAGTCGGCGACCCGGTGGTAGCGCTCCAGCAGGCGCGATATCAGCTCGTCCGTGCCCTGCTCGGCCTGGAGCGTGGCCGCCTCCTCGTAGCTCATGCCGAAGACCGAGGAGGCGGGCTGGGAGAGCCGGTAGCGGCTGCGCAGCAGGTCGTAGAGGCGGTCGGGCCCTTCGTGCACCAGCGGCCTGAACACCCCCACGCGGTCCACCTGCCGCGTGAGCAGTTCCATGACGCCCAGCTCGACGACCTGGCGGCCGTCGCTGCGTCCGATGCCGGTCACGTACACGCTGCGCGTCACGCGCTGTCTCCTCCGGGTCGCGGTCCGCTTGGTTTCGCGTCGCTTCTTGTGGCAGCCGTTTCCGCCGGCAGTCGCTCGGCAGTCGCCTCTTCCCGAATCCACGGGTCTTCCGGAGACCACCGACAAGGGTACGGCTTTACCCTTGACAGTACCTGCGCTCGTCGCCATACCGCTCGCCAGGCTGGCGCCGGTGCCCGGCACGCCGAAGCCCGGTGCCGGGCCCCGCGACGGCGGCGCTGGGCCCGGTCCGCATGCTGAGCGGGGCCCATGCCCGCGCCTTCAAGACGTGAAACAATCGCACCGGCTCACATGGACCAGTGGCACCGGACAGTGAGGTCCGACCGTGCCCCAAGCGGCCCGCCCCCGGGCGGGCGCCCGTTCCCAGGCGGGCATCTACGGAGCAGGAGAAGCGAACCCCATGCGCATCGGAGTCCTCACCGCAGGCGGAGACTGCCCCGGTCTCAACGCCGTGATCCGATCCGTCGTGCACCGTGCCGTGCACGACCGCGGCGACGAGGTCATCGGCTTCGAAGACGGTTTCAAGGGCCTGCTGGAGGGCCGCTACCGCCCCCTCGACATAAACTCCGTCAGCGGCATCCTCGCCCGCGGCGGCACCATCCTCGGCTCGGCCCGACTGGAGCGCGCCCGGCTCCAGGAGGCGTGCAACGACTCCGAGGAGCTGATCGAGCGCCTCGGCCTCGACGCGCTCATCCCCATCGGCGGCGAGGGCACGCTGACCGCGGCCCGCATGCTCGCGGAGATCGGCCTGCCGGTGGTCGGCGTCCCCAAGACGATCGACAACGACATCTCCGCCACCGACCGCACCTTCGGCTTCGACACCGCCGTCACCGTGGCCACCGAGGCCATGGACCGCCTCAAGACCACCGCCGAGTCGCACCAGCGCGTCATGGTCGTGGAGGTCATGGGCCGGCACGCGGGATGGATCGCCCTGGAGGCGGGCATGGCGGGCGGCGCGCACGCCATCTGCGTCCCCGAGCGCAACTTCGAGGTCGACGACCTGGTGAAGATGGTCGAGGAACGGTTCGCGCGCGACAAGAAGTTCGCGATCATCTGCGTCGCCGAGGGCGCCCACCCGGCCGAGGGCTCCATGCCCTACGAGAAGGGCGTGATCGACCAGTACGGGCACGAGCGCTTCGCCGGCATCGGCAACCGGCTCGCGGTCGAACTGGAGCACCGCCTCGGCAAGGAGGCCCGCCCCGTCATCCTCGGCCACATCCAGCGCGGCGGCACCCCCACCGCCTACGACCGGGTGCTCGCCACCCGCTTCGGCTGGCACGCCGTCGAGGCCGCGCACCGCGGCGACTTCGGCCACATGACCGCGCTGCGCGGCACGGAGATCGTCATGGCGCCGCTCGCCGACGCGGTGACCGAGCTCAAGCGGGTGCCGCAGAACCGCATGGACGAGACCGAAGCGGTCTTCTGAGCCGAGGCCCGCGGGCGCCACGGCCCGCGGGCTGACGCGGCCCGTCCGGCCCGGGCACACGTCGCGGCGGGCGGCTAATTCCGCGCGGTGGAGAGCGTGCGTACCCGGTGCCATGCGCCGTCCTTCCGCTCGTCGACCCAGACGGGGCGGTCCGCGCCCGGGCTGTCGGCCAGCCGGTAGTGGCCCAGCAGGCCGTCCGCCGAAGCGTCGGCCAGCTTCGTGCGCACGCGGTCACGGGCCTGGCCGACGGTCGGCTCGCCGTCCAGCACGGGGCCCAGCTGCTCGGCGGCCAGCAGCGTCGCGTCGTACAGCTCGGCGGCGCCGCGCAGCCGCAGCAGCTTCTTCAGGGAGGCGGGCGCGGAGCACAGCTTCGGCGTGTGCGCGCAGTCCGGCTTCTGCGTCTCGTCGCGGAAGGTGCGGAAACGCAGGGCGCCCTCGGGAAGTTGCCGGTCCCTGCGCGCGTCCTCCGCGACGTCGTCGGAAGGGTTGCACGCCGCGTACCTGCCGCCGTGGAGCACGATCTGCTTCCCTTCCGCGCGGGCCGCCCGCGCCCACGCCGCCGTCTTCCCGTCGTCCGCCGACACGTCGTTGGGCAGCACCACGCCGTCCGAGTCGTACCGGCGGATCGCCCGGCGCACGTCGGGCTCGCTCTCCAGCGGCTCGTCGGGCGCGACGGCCTTGACGCCCGAGGCGTTGAAGTCCGCTGCCTCCACAGCGGCGTCGTCGGAGACGAGGAGCGTGCGAACGCCGTGCTCTCGGCGCAGCTCGTCGGCCTCGACACCGGCGAGACCGGCCTCGGACACCGAAAGGGACGCGCCACTCACCGGCCAGTCGGCACGGCAGGAGTCCAGCGTGGGAACCCTGGCGTCGGGGTGGTCGGCGTCACCGGACAGAGAGGCGGTCTTGCCGACCAGCGCCACCATGGAGGGATGCTCGCGCAGCACGTCGGAGCCGGTGGAAGTGTTCGTGTCGACCGGTACGACGCGCAGCGGGACCTTCTCGCCTCGCCGGCGCTCCACCTCGTCGACCGCGGCCCTGGCCACCCGGGCGAGCTGATCGGACGCGGCCTGCGGGTCCTGGAGGGGCAGTGCGACACCGACGCCCAGTTCGTAGGTGTCGGGGGTCAGCCTCTCCGCGATGTCGAGGGCGGAGCTGCCGCTGCGTGCCGGGGCGTCGTCCTTCGCGCCGAGCGCGAAGGACGAGCCGAAGACGAGGGCCGTCGCGGCGATGTAGGCAGCCCGCCGCCACAGCACCTTCTTCTCGCGGGCCGTCCTGCGGACCGGCGGGCGAAGCCGCGGCTCACGGCCGTTCCGCCACACGTACGGGTCGGCGGGGCCGGTCCGAGCCGGGACCGGGGCCGGGACCTGGCCGCGCCCCGCACCGGCCACCGTGCCCGCCGCACTTGACGGCTGCACCGGGGCTGCTGGGGCCACCGGGGCTGCTGGGGCCGCCGGTGCGGCCTTGCGGGGTACCTCCGGCTCGCGGAAGGCCGTGGGCGCGGCACGATTCGGCTGCCGCTCGCCGGGACCGGCGGCGGAAGGGGACGCACTCTCCTGTGAAGCGCCCGGTGCCGCCTCCGGGCCCGTCTCGCGCGCCTCCGTCCGCGGCTCGTGCTCTGCCGCCGGGGGCGTCCTGCGGTCCGGTACGCGGGGTGTACGCAAGACCGTGCCAGGGCGGCCCTCCTGCTCCGGTCCGGCAGCGGCGTCGCCGCGCGCCTGCGCACCGGAGCCGGCGACCTCCCGGATGCGCGCCAGCGCCTCGGACGCGTCCGCCGGGCGGTCCGCCGGGTCGCGGGCCATCAGGTCCAGGACCAGCCGGTCGACGCCCGGGGGCAGGGATGCGCGTGCGCGACTGGGGCGCAGGGGCACGTCGTTGAGGTGGTTGTACATGACGCCGGCCGCCGAACCGGTGTACGGCGGACGCCCGACGAGGAGTTCGTAGAGCACACAGCCGAGCGCGTACAGGTCGGTGCGCCCGTCCACGCCGGACTGCCGGAACTGCTCGGGGGCCATGTACAGGACGCTGCCGAACGGCATCTGACCGGTCGTCGTCAGCTGCGGGTCGCTCGACCGCGCCTCGGTGAACTTGGCGATGCCGAAGTCGACGACCTTCGCGCGGCTGCGCCCCTCCTCCCCCTCGACCATGATGTTGGCCGGTTTGATGTCGCGGTGGACGACGCCCGCCGCGTGCGCCGTCTCCAGCGCGCGGCACACGTCCGCGCTCCAGCGCAGCGCGTCGGCGAGCTGGACGCGTCCCGCCTCACGCAGCACCTCGTGCAGGGAGGGGCCGTGCACGAGCGCCATGACGAGGAACGGGGTGGCGGCCCCGTCCGAGGTGTCGGTGCCGTGGTCGTGGACGGCGGCGATGTGCGGGCTGTCCAACGCGGCGGCCGAGCGGGCCTCGCGCCGGAAGCGGCCCAGCAGTTCCTCGTGCCCGCTGTCCTCGGCGGTGCCCTCCTGCGGCCTGAACACCTTGACGGCGACCTCGCGGTCGAGCGTGGTGTCGCGGGCCCGCCACACCTGCCCCATGCCGCCGGAACCGAGCGGTGCGATCAGCTCGTAACGGTCGTTCAGCCGGCGCCCTCGCATGGGCACATGTTAGAGCGTCTTCTCGAACGCCTGCCCGCCCGGCGCCTGTGCGGGCGCCGCCCGCAACTGGTCGCCGTACCGGAAGATCATCACAGGCGGCTCGCCCGCGCCCCGCTGCTCCAGCAGCACCCGGTAGATGAACGGTGCGGGTCCGGTCACCTGTACGACGCGGCCCGCCTTGCCGGTCCTGGCGTCCCGCACCCGGTCGCCCTCCGACCACATCTCACACGCTCCGCAAGGGCCGCGTGGCGGTGGTCGGTTCGCCGTGTGTGCGGCGCAGGTGGGCGCCGTAGAGCGCCTCCAGATCGGCCCTCGGCCGGGGGTCGCCGGCCGCCCGCCTGATCATCGTCCGGTACCACGCGCAGTCGGCGCAGTCCGGTTGTGCGCTTTCCTGTTCCTCGGATTCCGGTTCGGCCTGTGTCATGACTACTCCCGCCCATCCGCTGCGAGTTGGTGACTTTCTGTGGTGAGAACAACACGGAGAGGGCTAACGTGGTGCGGAGTGAACGCCGTCCTTCACATGTGCGGAGCATGCGCAAGGCGGTCCCGGCGGCTCTGTGGGCAGGTCAGCGGCTATGAAGAGGCAGCAACGTGCTGTGAGTGTGAGTTCCCCGAGTGGCGGCACCCTCGGCGACGACATCCGGCAAGTACGCGAAGCGCGTCGGCTCACCCAGCGTGCGCTGGGGGCGGCGGCCGGTTATTCGGTGAGCTACGTGACCAAGGTGGAGACAGGTGTGGTGTTCCCGGCCCTGCGCTTCGTGGAGGGCTGCGACCGCGCCTTCGGCACGGGTGACCTGTTCGTCCGCCAGCGGCGGCGGTTGGTGGAGGGCGAGAACCCGGCCTGGTTCACGCCACATCTGGAAGCGGAGAAGGTGGCGGTTGCGATCCACGACTACTCGATCGCCTTCATCACGGGCCTGTTGCAAACTCCCGATTATGCGCGGGCGGTGCTCGATCTGGGGCTCTTGCCACTGCCGCGGGAAGAGATCGAAGCGCAGGTGCGAAGCCGGATGAACCGCCGAGCTATTTTTGACCGGCCGGGTCCGCCACGGGTGTGGGTCGTCCTGCACGAGGCGTGCCTGTGGTCTTGCGTCGGCTCCGCGAAACTGATGGCTGAACAACTGTCCTATCTCGTGGAACTGCTGAAGCGATGCCCCACGCTCACGGTCCAGGTCCTCCCCTACCAGGCGGCGGGAGCAGCGACCAACACCCCCTTCACGACGTTGGAGATTCCCGAGGGCGCCCCAGTGATGTACGTCGAAGGCCCGCAAGGGTCACGGCCCTATACTTCTGACGCTGTAGTCGCCAACTCACGCCGGTTCTTGGACCACTTGCGAGCCGCAGCGATGAGTCCGCATGATTCGGCTGAATACATCGAAACGGTGGGGAGCGAGCATGCCCGAGACGCAGTGGATCAGGTCCAGCTACAGCGACGGCACCGGCGGCAATTGCGTCGAGTGGGCGCCGGGGCTCGCGTTCGGCGGCGATCTGGTGCCGGTGCGGGACAGTAAGGACACTGGTCGTGTGCCGTTGTCGTTTCCGTCGGCGGCGTGGTCGGCGTTCGTCGAAGGCGTGAAGCGCGGCCGCGTCTGAAAGGCAGGTCGCACGAATAACAGGCCTGTTTGGATCAGGTCCAGTTACAGCGATCACCAAGGCGGCGAGTGCGTCGAGTGGGCGCCGGGGCTCGCCTCCCGCACCGGCGTCGTCCCGGTGCGGGACAGCAAGGACGTCCGCAGGGCGCCGCTGTCGTTCTCGTCCGCTGCGTGGGCCGCCTTCCTCGGAGGCGTGAAGCGCTCTGCGGACTCGTGAGCGCGGCCGGTCATCGGCCGCGCTACTCGCCGGCTGACGCCGCAGAGGTGACCGCTTCCGCCACGCTGCTTTGGTAGAGGCCCATCCTGGGGTTGACGACTCGCGCGTCGCCGCCGAGCGGGAAGTTCCGGGTGGCCGCGAGAGGCATGTTGGTGCCCTCCTGGTCGGCCAGCACGTTGAGCTCGTTGACGTCGGCGGCACCGCCGCCGCGAGCACCGCTCGGGTTGAGGTCGATCACCGTGTAGGCGCTGTGGCCCGCCGGGACGGGGAAGCGCGAGGTGCCGCTGGCGAGTATCGGCTTGATGTTCTTGCTCTGGTCCGGGGAGTCGGCGTTGCCCAGGTCGACCCCGGGGGAGGAGCTCAGGCTGCACGCGGCCGTGCCGGTGTTGCGCGTCTCGATGACCCGCTGGCTGGGCGCACCGGCACGTGCCGTCACGTTGATCGTGAGGTTCTGGCTGTCGCACGGGTGGGCTGCCGCGCCGTCGTCCGACGAGCCGGAGCCGGGCTTCCCGTCCGAGGTTCCGCCGGTGCCGTGTCCTCCGGAGCCGGACGTGCTCAGGGCGTCCGCGTGGTCTCCGCCTCCCTTCCCGGTCCGCGACGACGAGGGTGAGGCGGTCCCCTTCTTCGAGGGGCTGTGCGAGGGGTCGCCCGGTGCGGGCGCCGCTTTGCCGGCCACGGTCTTGGGGCCCTCGGCAGTGTCGTCCTGCGCACCACACCCGGTCAGCAGGGCTGCCGCGAGCCCCGCACCGACAGCCGTCGCGAGGCACACCCGCGTGGTGAGCCGTCGCCGGGCGACCCCGGCCCGTCCGAACGGGCCGCCGGCACGCGCCGCCCCGGGCTGCTGTTCTGCCACTACCGTCACTCCCTGGTCGCCCTCCGGCGCGTAGAGGCCCCGGGGGGCACGTACGGCCTGCGGGGCCGGGCTACCGCCCCGTCTTCACTGTTCCCGCATACTCCGATGACCGGTACGGCGAAAAGGTTCACGGAAGGGCCCTTGTTCTTCGGGTCCCCCACAGGCTCCGCCGGGTGCGGGCCCGCGCCGCCACGAAGCGCCTACGCCACGTCGTCACCGTGCCCGGGTGAACCCGCAGATTCGCTGCGCGCCGCACACCGGGCTCCGGAGCCGGAGCCGGAGCCGGAGCGGACGGCGGGGTGAAGTGCCAGCAATACGACGGCGGTGGCCGCCAGCGCCGCGCCCGCCCAGAGGACGGCGGGAAGGGGCGCCGTGTCCGCGACGCGGCCGCCCGCCAGGGCGCCGAGGGCGATCGAGGCGTTGAAGACCGCGGCGAACAGCGCGCCCGCCGCCTCCCGGGTCCTCGCGGCCGTCGCCAGCACGTACGCCTGGCTGCTGACCGAGACCCCGCCGTAGAAGACGCCCCACAGCAGCAGAACGCCGATCGCCGCCAGGGCGTGCCCGCCCAGCAGCGCCAGGGCGGCCATCGTCACGGCCATGCCGCTGCCGAGTACCAGCAGGACGCGGCGCGGGGTGCGTGAGGCCGTCGTTCCGGCCGCGAAGTTGCCGGCGATGCCCGCCGCGCCGTAGCCCAGGAGCAGGACGCCGATCAGGCCGGGGGCGATGCCGGAGACCTGTTCCAGGAAGGGGCGGACGTAGGTGTAGGCGGCGAAGTGGCCGACCACCAGCAGGGCCAGGAACAGCATCCCGGTGCGCAGCGGCGCGTTCCGCCGGAGTCCGGCGAGTTCGCGGGGGCGTACCGCCCGCTCGGCCGGAAGGGCGGGCAGTGCCAGCGCCAGGGCCACGGCGACGAGCGCGGTGAGGGCGGCGGCGCCGAGGAACGCGGCCCGCCAGTCGAGGAGTTGCCCGAGCATGGTGCCGGCCGGGACGGCGAGCACCGAGGCGGTGCCGATCCCGGCGAACACGGCGGACAGCGCCCTGCCGACCCGTGCGGCGGGCACGAGGCGTACCGCGAGGCTCGCCGCCAGTGCCCACACGCCGCCGTGCGCCACCCCCGCCGCGACGCGGGCGAGCAGCAGCACGAGGAGCGAGGGGGCCAGCGCCGAGAGGAGGTTGGCGGCCGCCATCACGGCCATCAGCGCCGCCAGCAGGACGCGCCGGTCCACGCGGCCGGCGAGCAGCGGCAGGGTGGGCGCCGCGACGGCCGCCGTCAGGCCCATGAGGGTGACGGTGAGGCCCGCCGAGCCCTCGGAGACGTCCAGTGCGCCGCCCATCGGCGTGAGCAGGCCGACCGGCAGCATCTCGGTCGCGGTGATGGAGAACGTGGCACCTGTGAGGGAGAGGACGGCGAGCCAGGAGCGGAGCGGGGTCCTGCCGGCTGCCCGGCCGGGGGCGGACGCGGTGGCGGTTTCGGTCATGGACCCAGCCAACGCCGCGCGACCTGCGGGAACAACGGCGGACTTCTCATCCTTCCATGAGCGGGACTCATCGATGGGCGAGGGGAGCGGGGACGGTGCCACGGGAGGACGGGGTGCGGCCGGGCGGCGAGGGGCCGAGACCGCTGGAGGCGCGGGAGCTGGAGTGCTTCCTCGTGCTCGCCGAGGAGCTGCACTTCGGCCGGGCGGGGGAGCGGCTGTACGTGTCGCAGAGCAGGGTGAGCCAACTGCTGCGCGCGCTGGAGGGCCGGATCGGGGCGCGCCTGGTGGAGCGCACCAGCAGGCGGGTGGCGCTGACGCCGCTCGGGGAGCGGTTCCGCGCCGAACTGGAGCCGGCTTACGGGCGGCTGGCCGCCGTGGTCGAGGAGGCGCGCTCCGCGGCCCGCTGCGTGCGGGGCAGTATCCGGCTGGGCTTCCTCGGCAGCGCCCACCACCGGATGACGGCGGCGCTCGGCCTCTTCCACGCGCGGCATCCGGGTGTGACCACCAGCGTCGTGGAGGTCACCATGGCGGACCCGTTCGGGCCCGTGCGGCGGGGCGAGGTGGACGCGGCGGTTCTTCTGCTGCCCGTCGACGAACCCGACCTGGTGACAGGACCGGACTTCGAACGGCAGCCGTGGCGGCTGGCGGTGAGCATCCGGCACCCGTTCGCGGCGCGTACCGGGATCGACGCGGAGGAGTTGGTGCGGACCCCGCTGATCCACTCCGCGCCGCCCGCGCCCGCCTACTGGCGGGATCATCAGGCCCCGCTGCGTACCCCTGGCGGCCTCGCGGTGCCGCGCGGGCCCGCCGTGACCACGCTCCAGGAAGGGCTGGCGACGGCCGCGGCGGGCGGCGGCGCCATGTTGCTGTGCCGGCCGACGGCCGAGACGCACGCCCGTTCGGACCTGGCCTTCGTTCCGGTTGCCGGGCTCGGTTCCTCCGAACTGACCCTGGTGCGCGCCCGCGACGGTGAGACCGCCGTGGTCCGCGCTTTCGTGCAAGCCGTCACGGAAACCGCCTCGGACACCGGTCGGGACCCCGCCTCGGACACCGGCCCGGACCCGCGGACCCGCACGGCGGTCGGCCTTTGACCGCACGCGCCGCTGTGCGCCGACCCGGTGCGCCCACCCGCTGCGCGCCACCTCGGGGTGCGCGCACCCGCTGCGCGCGCATCCGCCGCGGACCGTCATCGAACCGCAACGTTGCCGGACGCGGCGCGCGGCCACGGCTGCGACCTGCGCTCCTGCGGCTGTGCCGGAGCGGTGCGGAACTGCGCGCTCCGGAGGAAGAGTTGAATATTCCGGGGCGGGTGTGTCCCAGGTTGTGGAGGCGAGTACCGTGCTGTCACCCGCCGTGTGGGTTTTGTGCGCGGCGTGGCCCTACCGGAAGGAAAACGATGACAGCACTGCGCCTCAGATGGCAGCGGTCGATCGCCATCGCGGCGACCGGTGCCGCGGCGTTCGTCGGCACCGCCATAGCGGCCGCCCCCGCCCAGGCACACACCCCCGGGTGGTCGGTCACCTGTGACTCGGTCTCCATCGACCTGAAGGCCTACGCCCAGAGCGGCAACAAGGTCACGGTCAAGGCCGGTGACGAGGTCCTGATCAGCGAGAACTTCGGCGCTTCCTTCAACAAGAAGGTCGACCTGCCCGAGCACAGCAAGCCGCTGACGGTGACGGCCCAGGTCGTCGCCTCGGACGGCGACCAGTACAGCTGGGGCCCGGAGACGAAGACGTCGCCGGTGTGCGACACCCCGGCACCGACCCCCAGCGAGTCGGAGTCCACCGAGCCCTCGCCCAGCGCCAGCCCCTCCCAGAGCGCGAGTGAGAAGCCGGAGCCGAGCGCGCCCGAGAGCAGCTCCAGCGCCCCGGCGGCCAAGCCGCAGAGCGGTGGCGAGGACCTGGCGGAGACCGGTTCCTCCAGCAACACCCCGATGATCGCCGGGATCGCGGCCGCCGTGGTCGTGGCCGGTGGCGGTCTCGTGTTCTTCGCGCGCAAGCGCCGTTCGTCCCACAGCTGAGGACGAACCCCGTAACGCCGCCCGGCGGCCCGTCCCCTCGGGCCGCCGGGCACCTTTTTCGACCGCACCGTCGCCGCGCTGTGCGAGGGCTCCGACACGCGGCGGTCCCGTCACGTGCGGGCCGACGGCACGCGAAGGCCCCGTCACGGTGTCGCACCGTGACGGGGCCGGACGGCGGAGCTCACCCGGGCGGATGCCGCCGGATCAGGCGTGGGCTCAACCGCCGTAGCCGGCGAGGATCTTGGAGAACTCCCACTCCTGCTGGTCGACGCCGCTGCACGAGTCGCCCGGGCTGCCGCCGCCCGCGCACGAGCGGTCGCGGTTGACGGCCCAGAAGCTCACCCGCGACAGGCCCTTGTCCTTGGCGTAGTCGACGATCTGCTGGAAGTCGCCGGGGGAGACCTGCTCGCCCTGCACGTCTGTGGTGCCGTTCATCGAGGAGAGCCCCGACTTGCCGTAGGCCTCCGCGTCGGACAGCCCGTAGGCGGCCTTGACCTCGTTCTTGAGCCCGTCGACGGCGGACTTGGTGGCGGCGACCATGTCCGTGGTGCCGTCGCCGAAGTCGAACGGCATCACCGTCCAGCCGTCCACGTCCAGGCCGGCCGCCGCGCCCTTGGCGATGAGGTCCTTGCCGTCGGCGGTCGGCCCCTGCGGGGTGGTGCCGAAGGTGACGTAGACCTTGATGCCCGCGTTCTGGTCCTTGACGATCTTGAGGGCGTCGACGACGCGCTGGCGGACCTCGGCGTTCTCCACCTCGCTCGCCTCGATGTCGATGTCGATCGACTTCAGGCCGTAGGCGTCGATGACCTCCTGGTACGCCGCCGCCAGGTCCTCGGCGCTGGAGCAGGCCTCGCCCAGCTTGTTGCCGCTCCAGCCGCCGACGGACGGGGTGACGTCGCCGCCCGCCTGCTGGATGGCCTTGATGGCCTGCTCGTCCTGGCCGCCGGCCAGCGGGCGCTGGCCGTCCCAGGCGGGCGAGCAGCCGCCGTCGGAGAGGATGAACGCCATGGTGAGCTGCTTGGTGCCGGTCGCCTCCATGAGGGAGACCGGGTCGGGCGGGTTGCCCCAGCCCAGGTAGAGGTAGGGGCCGTTCGTGCCGCTGGGCGCCGCTGTGGCCTTCGCGTGGTGCCCGCTCGCCTGTGCGGTGACGGACGGCAGACAGACGGCCAGGAGTGCGGCCGTCGCGCCGAGGCCGGCCGCGAGGTGGCGGTGGGCCCTGCGGCGGTGGCGGCGTGAGGGGTGGGGGGACACGCAACTCTCCCTTCGGGGGAACCGGTTGCTGATGCCGTGCTCGTTGCCGCCGCACGCTAGCCCCGCGGCATTGGTATAGACAATAGGGCGGCGGGAATCGGCGCGGAACGCCCGTGCGGAAGGCTCAACTCCCGCTCGTCGCGCCGGGCCCGGGTCCGCGCCACGCGTAGTGGTGCTCGGGGCGCCCCACCTGCCCGTACCGCTGCCGCCTGTCCGCGTCGCCGGTGGTGACCAGGTGCTCCAGGTAGCGGCGGGCCGTGATCCGGTTGATGCCCAGCGCTCTCGCCGTCTCGCTCGCGGTCAGCCCCCGGGCCGCGGCCTCCCGCAGGTGCGCGGTCACCCTGGCGAGGGTCGGCGCGCTGAGCCCCTTGGGCAGCGCGGACGACGCCGGGGCCGCCCGCAGGTCCGACAGCGCGCGGTCCACCTCGTCCTGGCTGGCCGCTTCGCCGTGCGCCTCGGCGGCCGTACGGAAGTCCCGGTACCGCAGCAGCCGGTCGCTGAGGGTGCGGAACGTGAACGGCTTCAGCACGTGCTGCACGACGCCGAGGGACACGCCCTCCCTGATCACCGCGAGGTCCCGCGCCGAGGTCACGGCGAACACGTCCTGGGTGTGGCCGGCGGCGCGCAGCCGGCGCAGGAGTTCGAGGCCGTTGCCGTCGGGCAGGTAGAGGTCGAGCAGGATCAGGTCGATGCGCGCCTCCTCGTCCAGGGCGCGGACGGCCTCGGCGCGCGAGTGGACGGTCGCCGCGACGGTGAAGCCCGGGACGCGGCCGACGTAGAGGGCGTGGGCGTCCGCCGCCACGGGGTCGTCCTCGACGACGAGGACCCGCAGTGTCACGAGTGTGCTCCTCCCTGAGCGCAGGGCAGCCGCACGGTGAACTCCGCGCCGGTGGGCCGCAGATCGCGCGCGTGGACCTCGCCTCCGTGCCGGCGGGCCGTCTGCCTCACGAGCGCCAGGCCGATGCCGCCGCCACCGCTCTTGGTGCTCCAGCCGCGCTCGAACAGGGCCTCACCGGCCCCGCCCGGCAGGCCGGGACCGTTGTCCGCGACGCGGAGCAGCAGCCGGCGCGCGGGGGTCTCCTCGACGGCGACGGTGACGGTGACGCGGGGGGTCCCGCCTGCCGACTCCGCCTTTCCGAGCGCGCCGGGTGCCGCACCCGGCTCCGCCTCCGGCGCCCCTGTGCCGCCCGGGGCGGCGGCCTCGACCGCGTTGTCGATCAGGTTGCCCAGCACGGTGACCAGGTCCCTGGCCGGCAGCCCCGAGGTGTCGTCCACGTGGCTGTCCTCGGAGAGCGTGAGGTCGATACCGCGCTCGTTCGCCTGGGCGGCCTTGCCCAGCAGCAGGGCGGCCAGGACAGGCTCGCCGACCGCGCTGACCACGCGGTCCGTCAGCGCCTGGGCGAGCTCCAGCTCCTCGGTGGCGAAGTCCACCGCGTCCCGCACGCGGCCCAGTTCGATGAGCGAGACGACCGTGTGCAGCCGGTTGGCCGCCTCGTGGGCCTGCGAGCGGAGGGCTTCGGCGAAACCGCGCACCGAGTCGAGCTCGCCCGTCAGCGCGCGCAGCTCGGTGTGGTCGCGGAGGGTCACGACGGTGCCGCGTCCCGCGATCGGGGAGGTGTTGACGACGATCACCCGCCGGTCGGTGAGGTGGACCTCGTCCACGCGGGCCTCGGCGCCCGAGAGCGCGTCCGTCAGCTCCCGGGGCAGGCCCAGCGCGGTGACGGGCGAGCCGACCACCTCGCCTCGCCCGGTGAGGCCCAGCAGGGTGCGCGCACCGTCGTTGACGAGGGCCACCCTGGCGTGTCCGTCGAGCAGCAGCAGCCCCTCCCGCACGGCGTGCAGCGTCGCCTGGTGGTAGTCGTACAGGCGGCTCAGCTCGGCCGCGTTCATGCCGTGGGTGTGGCGGCGCAGCCGGGCGTTGACGACGTAGGTGCCCAGGCCGCCCAGCGCCAGGGCGCCGCCCGCGACCGCGAGCAGCGCTGCCAGCTGGTCGCTGACCTGCTCGCTGATGGTGTCCACTGCGATGCCCGCGCTGACCAGCCCGACGATGCGGCCGCCGTCGCGGACCGGGGTGACCACGCGCACCGAGGGCCCCAGCGTGCCGGTGTACGTCTCGTCGAACGTGCGTCCTTCGAGGGCGGGGCCGGTGTGCCCGACGAAGCGTTCGCCGATCCGGTCCGGGTCGGGGTGGGTCCAGCGGGTGCCGTCGGTGTCCATGATCGTGATGAAGGTGACGCCGGTGTCGCGCCGGGTCTCCTCGGCGTACGGCTGGAGCCGCCGTGAGGGATGGGGGGAGCGGATCGCGTCCCGGACGGAGGGGGAATCGGCCACCGCCTGCGTGGTTGCCCGCGCACGGTGCGTAGCGGACTCCCTGGCCTGCGCCTTGCCGGACAGGTAGGCGAACAGCGCGCACCCGGCGACGACCACCGCGACCAGCACCACCTGCATGGCGAACAGCTGCCCCGCCAGGCTGCGCGGGCGGGACCGCACGGCAGGACGGGGGCGGGCAACACGCATGGTGACAGTTTGCCGTGGCTTGTTTCATGCACGTAATGCACGTAAGGGTGACGCCCGTCGCACCGTGGTGCATAGTCACCGGGACTCAACACGATATGGATCCGCGATGAACGTACCCCACCAGGGGCGTTACGCGGTGATCAACGTGACGTGACCCATGGACGAGGAGCCGCCGACGTGTCGAAGAAGACACCGCAGCAGGCCGCAGCAGGCGCTGCGCCGGACGCACCACGGGTGAAGCGGGATCGCACCCACTACCTCTACATCGCGGTGATCGGCGCGGTGGTGCTGGGCGTGATCCTCGGCCTCACGGCACCCGGAGTGGCCACCGAGCTCAAGCCGCTGGGCGAGGGGTTCGTCAACCTCATCAAGATGATGATCTCGCCGATCATCTTCTGCACGATCGTGCTGGGCATCGGCTCCGTCCGCAAAGCGGCCAAGGTCGGCGCCGTCGGCGGGCTGGCGCTCGGCTACTTCCTGACGATGTCGCTGGTCGCGCTGGCCATCGGGCTGGTCGTCGGCAACGTGCTGGAGCCGGGCCACGGGCTGCACCTGACCGAGGCGGACCGCGAGGCGGGCGCCTCGCAGGCCGAGGGCGGGGAGGGCATGACCGACTTCCTGCTCGGCATGATCCCCAAGACCATGGTCTCGGCCTTCACCGAGGGCGAGGTGCTCCAGACGCTGCTGATCGCCCTGCTCGTCGGCTTCGCGTTGCAGGCCATGGGCAAGGCGGGCGAGCCGGTGCTGCGCGGCATCGGGCACCTCCAGAAGCTGGTCTTCCGGGTGCTGGCGATGGTGATGTGGGCGGCGCCCGTCGGCGCGTTCGGGGCGATGGCCGCCGTGGTCGGCGAGACGGGCGTCGACGCGCTGAAGTCGCTGGCCGTCATCATGATCGGCTTCTACGTCACCTGTTTCCTGTTCGTCTTCGTCGTGCTCGGGCTGATCCTGCGGCTGGTCGCGGGCGTCAACATCTTCGCCCTGCTGAAGTACCTGGCCCGCGAGTTCCTGCTGATCTTGTCCACCTCCTCGTCCGAGTCCGCGCTGCCGCGGCTGATCGCGAAGATGGAGCACCTGGGCGTCAGCAAGCCCGTCGTAGGCATCACCGTGCCGACCGGCTACTCCTTCAACCTCGACGGCACGATGATCTACCTGACGATGGCCTCGATCTTCGTCGCCGAGGCCATGGGCGACCCGCTCAGCCTCGGGCAGCAGATCTCGCTGCTCATCTTCATGTTCATCGCCTCCAAGGGCGCAGCGGGCGTCACCGGCGCCGGGCTGGCCACCCTGGCGGGCGGGCTCCAGTCGCACCGCCCCGAACTCGTGGACGGCGTCGGGCTGATCGTCGGCATCGACCGCTTCATGAGCGAGGCCCGCGCCCTGACCAACTTCGCGGGCAACGCGGTGGCCACCGTGCTGGTCGGCACCTGGACGAAGGAGATCGACAAGTCGCGGGTCGCCGAGGTCCTCGCCGGGAACGTGCCCTTCGACGAGAGCACTCTGGCGGCGGACAGCGCGCCCGCGGACCGCACCGGCGACGACGCGGGCCAGGTTCCCGCGCAGGAGGAGCGCCCCGAGGTCGCCACCAAGGCGTGAGCACCCCCTCGCGCCGCGCGAGACAGCCAGGACCGCCCCCGACCCGCCCCGGGTCGGGGGCGGTCCCGGCTCAGGCGGTGGCGGAGGACGGCTTCCGCAGCCGGAACCAGTAGAAGCCGTGTCCCGCGAGCGTCAGCAGGTAGGGCAGCTTCCCGACGGCGGGGAAGCGGACACCGCCGATGAGCTCCGCGGGAACATGCCCCTCCCACTCGCGCAGGTCCAGCTCCGTCGGCTGCGGGAAGCGGGAGAAGTTGTGCACGCACAGCACCGGTTCTCCGTCCCCTCCGGCGGTCTGCAGCTCCCGCAGGAAGGCCAGCACGGAGGGGTTGGAGGAGGACAGCTCCTCGTAGGAGCCCAGCCCGAAGGCCGGATTCTGCTTGCGGACCTCGATCACCCGCCGGGTCCAGTGCAGCAGGGAGCTGGGTGAGCTCATCGCGGCCTCGACGTTGGTGACCTGGTAGCCGTGGACGGGGTCCATGACGGCGGGCGAGAAGAGCCGGCCCGGGTCGCAGGAGGAGAACCCGGCGTTGCGGTCCGGCGTCCACTGCATGGGGGTGCGCACGGCGTCGCGGTCGCCGAGCCAGATGTTGTCCCCCATGCCGATCTCGTCGCCGTAGTAGAGGATCGGCGATCCGGGCAGCGACAGCAGCAGCGCGGTGAACAGCTCGATCTGTTTGCGGTCGTTGTCCAGGAGCGGCGCGAGGCGCCGCCTGATGCCGATGTTGGCCCGCATGCGCGGGTCCTTGGCGTACTCCGCGTACATGTAGTCGCGTTCCTCGTCGGTGACCATCTCCAGCGTCAGCTCGTCGTGGTTGCGCAGGAAGATCCCCCACTGGCACCCGGACGGGATGTGCGGCGTCTTGGCCAGGATCTCCGAGACCGGGTAGCGGGACTCGCGCCGCACCGCCATGAAGATGCGCGGCATGAGGGGGAAGTGGAAGGCCATGTGGCACTCGTCGCCGCCGAGCGCGTAGTCGCCGAAGTAGTCGACGACGTCCTCCGGCCACTGGTTGGCCTCGGCCAGCAGTACCGTGTCCGGGTAGTTGGCGTCCACGATGGTGCGCACGCGCTTGAGGAAGGCGTGCGAGCGCGGAAGGTTCTCGCAGGTGGTGCCCTCTTCTGCGTAGAGGTAGGGCACGGCGTCCAGCCGGAATCCGTCGATGCCCAGGTCCAGCCAGAAGCGCAACGCGGAGATCATCTCGTCCTGCACGCGGGGGTTGTCGTAGTTGAGGTCGGGTTGGTGCGAGAAGAAGCGGTGCCAGTAGTACTGCCGGCGCACGGGGTCGAAGGTCCAGTTGGAGGCCTCGGTGTCGACGAAGATGACGCGCGCCTCCCGGTACCCCTGGTCGTCGTCGGCCCAGACGTAGTAGTCCCCGAAGGCGCCTTCGGGGTCGCGCCGCGAGGCGAGGAACCACGGGTGCTGGTCGCTGGTGTGGTTCATGACGAAGTCGATGACGACCCGCATGCCGCGCCGGTGCGCCGCCTCGACGCACTCGACGAAGTCCGCGAGGTCGCCGAACTCGGGGAGCACGGAGGTGTAGTCGGCGACGTCGTAGCCGCCGTCCCTGAGCGGGGAGGGGAAGATCGGCGGGAGCCACAGGCAGTCGACGCCCAGCCACTGGAGATAGTCCAGTCGCGCGGTGAGCCCCCGCAGGTCGCCGATGCCGTCGCCGTCGCTGTCCTGGAAGGAGCGCACGAGCACTTCGTAGAAGACCGCACGCTTGAACCAGTCGGGGTCGCGCTCCTTGGCGGGGGTGTCCCCGAACGTGTCGGGAACGGGCTCGTTGACGGTCATCGGGTGCTGGCGCTCCGGTCGGTGAGGGCGGTGGGTCGTCCCGCCCCGGTGGCCGGACTCCTCGGCGCGCTCGTCGTGGCACCCGCGACGGCCTCCGCTCCGCTCACCTGAGCGGAGCTCGGCCCGGATGGGGCGAGCCGCGTTCTGTCCAACGACACCGCCGCCTGGTGGGTGTGGTGCGCGTCGGGCCGAAGCGCACGGCCACGGGGTCCGCAAGCGCGCCACGGCCCTCCGGGCGCGCAGGCAGCGCAAGGGCCCCGCCCCCGGGAGGGGGCGGGGCCCTGGAAACGCCCGTGCTCGGTTGCCGGCTGTCGGGTGTCGGCCCTCAGCCTTCAGCTGCCGGTGACGTTCACCGCCGTCCAGGCGGCCTCGACCGTCTTGACCTCGGCGCTGTCGGCACCGTACAGGTCCGTGGCCGACGCGATGGTGGCCTTGCGCGCGTCCGCGTAGTCGGTCGTCGACGTCATCTGCTCGGTGAGCGCCTTGAACCAGATCTGCTCGGCCTTCTCGATGCCGATGCCGTCGATCTTCGAGCCGTCCTTGGTGGGCGAGTTGTACTGCACGCCGTTCACCTCGCGCTCCCCGCTGCCCACCGACAGCAGGAAGAAGAAGTGGTTGGCGATGCCGGAGGAGTAGTGGACGTCCACGTCACCGGCGTTCGAGTCCCAGTAGTCCAGCGACTGGCCGTCCTTGCTGGGCTCGTCCATGTAGCGCAGCGGGGTGCCGTCGCCGTTGATGTCGATCTTCTCGCCGACCATGTAGTCCGGCGTGTCCTCCGGGCTGTCGGCGTGGAACTCCACGGCCGCGGCGAAGATGTCGGAGGTCGCCTCGTTCAGGCCGCCCGACTCACCCGCGTAGTTGAGGTTGGCCGTGGTCGAGGTGACGCCGTGCGACATCTCGTGCGCCGCGACGTCCAGCGCCGTCAGCGGGTGCTCGTTGTTCTGCCCGTCCCCGTAGGTCATGCAGAAGCAGGAGTCGTCCCAGAACGCGTTGACGTAGTTGTCGCCGTAGTGGACCCGGCTGACCGCGCCCTTGCCGTCGCCCGCGATGCCCTCGCGGCCGTGCACGTCCTTGTAGTAGTCCCAGGTCTGGCCCGCGCCGTAGTGGGCGTCGACGCCCGCGGTCGCCGGGTCGTTGACCGTCCCGTCGCCCCAGGTGTCGTCCTCGTCCGTGAACAGCTCGCCGTCGCCGCTGGAACCGTTGTCCAGGTTGGTGGTCTTGTTGCCGCCCCGCGCCTCGTCGGTCATGGTGAACTTGCCCGAGGAGCCCGAGGTGCCGATCTCGACCTTGCCGCTGTACTGGCTGTTGCCGGTACCTTCCTTGATGCCCTGGAACTCGAAGAGCTTCTTGCCGGTCTTCGCGTCCGTGATGACGTGGAGCTGGTTGGGCGCACCCGACTTCTGGACACCGCCGACGACGGTCTCCCACGCCAGTACGGGCTTGCCCTCGGCGGCCCACACGACCTTGCGGGGCGCCTCGCTGCCCTTCGCCTTGGCGAGCGTGGGCTTGTGCGCGGACGACGCCTCGGTCGACACGGCGATCTTCGCGGTGGTGGCCTTGGTGGTGCCGGTGCGCTTGCCGCTCGCGGACTTGTGGACGACCAGGTCGCCACCGAGCACGGGCAGCCCGTCGTAGGTCCGCTCGTAGCGGACGTGTGTGGACCCGTCCTTGTTCTTGACGACGTCCTTGACGTGGAGCTTCTCCTTGGCGCCGAGGCCCAGCGCGTGGGCGTCGGCGGACTTGGCCGCCTCTGTGTTCGCGGACTTGACCAGCTTGCTGTGCTGGGTCGCGCTCAGCTGCGCGGGAAGCGCGCCGTTCGCCGAGGTCTCCCCGCTGGGGGCCGCGCCGGCGGTTCCCGCGGTGACACCCGCCGCTACCAGGGCCGCGGTGGCGGCGAGGGCGGATATCCGCTGCTTCGAGGTGAGGGGTCTCACGTCAGTGGCTCCTTCTGCCGTGGGGACCGGACGGCATGGGTGGTCAGCCGTCCGGGCAGAACTTCACGTGCGAGGCACCGTGCGGAAGTCCGGCCGAGGGCCGTTCTGGCGTACGAATGCCGCACCGCGCGGTCGGCAGCCTGCCACCAATTGCATGTGCATGTCACCGGTGCGTCACGCGTTGACCAGAGGTTGGCCGGATTCTGTTCGTTGCTACGAAAGCGACGCCCGCATAGCGGACGCGCTCGCTCCGGCTCCCGCGCCCGGCGCTGCGGCTCCCGCGCCCGGCGTTCCGGCTCCCGCGCCCGGCGCCGCGCTCCTTCCTGCGCGGTGACAGCACCGCGCACGTCGGCGGCGCGAAGGGATGGGCAGGCGCGGGTGCGCGGGTCAGGCGCCGCGGTCGGGCACCCGGTCGCCGGCGGCGCGGGTGTCTCCGGTGGAGGAGGCGAGTGCCGTACTCGGTGTCACCGCGCGCAGGTTGCGGATCGCGGGGACCGCGAGCAGGGCCGCGCTGACCCCGATCATGAGGAAGCCGCCCGCGAGAAGCACCGTACGGCCGCCGAACACCTGCGCGGCGGGCCCGGCGAGCGCCTGGCCGACCGGCATCATCGCCAGCGAGCCCGCCACCTCGTAGGCGTGGATGCGGTTGAGGATCTCTCCCGGCACCTGCGTCTGCACGCTGGTCGACCACATCACGGCCCAGACGCCGCCGCCCAGTCCCCACAGCGCTGCGGCCGCCATCATGGCGGCCGGAGGCAACGCCAGGCCCACGGCGGCCGGGTAGAGGCAGCAGGCGAGCAGGGCGCAGGAGCCCGCGCGCAGCTGCCGCACGGGACGGAAGCGCAGCGCCAGCAGTCCGCCGAGCGCGGTGCCCCCGCCGAGCGCCGAGTTGACCAGTCCGTACACACCGGGGCCGTCGGCCGGAATGATCTCGGACGCGGTCAGCGGCACCAGCGGCCCCGAGACCGTGACCATGTAGACCATCCAGATGACGATGACGCTCCACATCCAGGTGCGTGCCCGAAACTCCCGCCAGCCCTCGGCCAGGTCGGCCCGGTAGGTGGGGCGCTCGGCCCGCGGCGCCTGTGCGGGCAGCCGCAGCAGCGCGAGACAGACCGCGCTGAGCGCGTACGTGGCGGCGTGCGCGACGAACACCCCGCCGGGCGAGAAGGAGCCCACCAGCGCACCGGCCGCCGCGGGACCCAGCAGCATCGCCAGCGACTCGGCGGTGCGGATCAGCCCGTTGGCGCCCTGCACGTCGGAGGCGACGCGGGGGATGGTGCCGGCGACGCCGGGCTGGAAGAGGCCCGCGCAGATGCCGTTGACCGCGCCGATCGCGCACACCTGCCACAGCACCACGTGTCCGGTCAGGAACAGCGCGGCCATCAGCCCCTGCGTGCACACCCGCGCCAGGTCCGAGCCGATCATCAGGGCGCGGGTGTTGAACCGGTCGCAGAAGACGCCGCCGAAGATGACGAAGCCCGCCAGGAAGACCGTCAGCGAGGCCAGCGCCGCACCGATCGCTCCGGGCCCGTGGCTCTGCTGGATCAGACCGGCCGACAGCGCCAGGGGCAGCATCGCGTCGCCGAGCTTGGCGACGGCCCGGCCGGTGAAGAAGAGGACGAAGTTACGGGAGCGCAGGGAAGCCGTCTGGGCACCGGGGGAGGTCACGGGCCCCCAGTCTGGTCCGGCCCCTCGCGCCCGGCGAGTGATTTTCGTCCCCGGGCCGGGACCTCGCCGAAAGAGACACTCGTTCACTCGCGTGGTTGTGGTGTCCCCTTCGCACGCGCTTCGTTGGTCCGGACGTCCGTGGGGGACGGACAGCAGCCAACGCGCCGGAACAGTCACACAGGAACGGGGACGCACCATGTCACGGGGCGCACGCAGTACGACGGACGCAGGCGCCGGGGCCCCGTGCGCCACGGCGGGGCGCGCGGCGCGGTGGGCACGCGCGCCGCGGATGGCGCGCGCCCTCGTAACGGGGCTCGCGCTGCTGTGTGCGGCACCCGCGGGGTGCGGCCCCGTGGACGACGCGAAGCCGCCCGAGGACGCCATCCAGGTGAAGCCGGCCGACGGAGCGGACGACGTGGCGACCGACGCCCGCGTCGAGGTGTCCGTGCCCGAGGGGAAGCTGCACAGCGTGCGCATGGAGCGCAAGGGCAAGGACGCGGGACGGCCCGTCGCCGGACGGTTCTCACCCGACCGGCGCAGCTGGCACCCCGTGCCCGCCGCCGAAGCGGGCACCGCCGAACACCCGGAAGGGCAGCGCTCCGACACGGTGCTGGAACTGGCCAGCACCTACGTGGTGGACGTGGTGGCCGTCGACGGGGAGGGGGACCGGGTGATCCGGCACGCCACCTTCTCCACCCGGGTGCCGCCGCACCGCTTCGTCGGCTACTTCCGCCCCGAGGACGACCAGACCGTCGGCACCGCGATGATCGTCTCGCTCGACTTCAACCGCTCCATCGCCGACAAGGCGGCCGTCGAGCGCGCGATCAGCGTCACCTCGCAGCCCCAGGTGCCGATCGCCGCCCACTGGTTCGGCGACAACCGTCTCGACTTCCGGCCGCGCACCTACTGGCAACCCGGCACGAAGGTCACCCTCGACCTGCGGCTGCGGGACGTGCGGGCGGCTCCCGGCGTCTACGGCACACAGCGCAAGAAGGTGCGGTTCACCATCGGCCGCGACCAGCGCAGCGTCGTGGATGTGGCGCGCCGCACGCTGACGGTGCGGCGCGCCGGCCGAACCGTCGAGAAGCTGAAGATCACGGCGGGGACGAAGAAGAACCCCACCTACAACGGCAAGATGGTCGTCAGCGAGAAGTTCGACGAGACGCGGATGAACGGCGACACCGTCGGCTTCGGCGACGAGTACGACATCAAGGACGTGCCCCACGCCATGCGGCTGACCCGCAGCGGCACCTTCCTGCACGGCAACTACTGGGCGTCCAAGCGCACGTTCGGCCAGAAGAACACCAGCCACGGGTGCATTGGGCTGGCGGACAAGCGCGGCGGTGACGACAAGTCACCCGCCGGACGGTTCTTCGGCCAGTCGCTCGTCGGCGACCTGGTGACCGTGCGCAACTCCCACGACAGCACCGTCAAGCCGGACAACGGGCTCGGCGGCTGGAACATGCCCTGGAACGCGTGGGTGGCCGGCTCGGCGTTGAAGTAGCCGCCCGGCCCTTCTTGATCCTCCTTTCCGCCTCCCCAAAACCGCGACCGAACGGTGACCCGACGGGGCACGTGCCGCCCCGCTCCGGTGTGGTTATCTAACAGGACGCGCGTACGCCGTCGTTCAGGAGCCGCCACGGCCCGACGGCCGCGCTGGCGTGTTCGGGGGCGCACACGGGTGCGCGGAGCCGTGTGAGGACATGAGGGATGGGGCCGTCTTGGACCTGAAGAACCTGGCCAAGAGCAAGCTGTCATGGGAGTCGATACGCGGGGACGGCCGCGCACAGGTCATCGGCGGTTCCGCCGTCGGCCTCGTGGTGCTGCTCGTCGTCCTGCTGCTGACGCTGACCACCTGCGGGGGCGGCGGCGGTTCCGGGGCCCGCGCCAAGGACAAGGACGGCGGCGAGAAGGTGCCCAAGGGCCCCTCCGAGGCCGTGGTCGCCATCGCCCCCGAGGACGGCGCCGACGACGTGAAGACCTCCGGTGCGCTCAAGGTGACGGCAGCCAAGGGCAAGCTGACGAAGGTGACCGTCAAGGACGGCAAGGACAACCCGGTCAAGGGCTCCCTCACCGCGGACGGCTCGGCCTGGAAGCCCGCCACCCACCTGGCCGCGGGGACGAAGTACACGGTCGACGCGGTGGCCGAGGACACCGAGGGCCGCGCCGCTGCCAAGCACGCCGCGTTTACCACGTTCGTGCCGAGCAACACCTTCGTCGGCTACTTCACTCCGGAGAACGGCGACAAGGTTGGCGCGGGTATGCCGGTCTCCGTCAAGTTCAACCGCCCGGTCTCCGACAGGGAAGCGGTGGAGAAGGCGATATCCGTCACCGCGGACCCGAAGGTCGAGGTCGAGGGGCACTGGTTCGGCGACCAGCGCCTGGACTTCCGTCCCGAGGAGTACTGGAAGTCCGGCACGAAGGTCACCCTCGATCTGAACCTCAGCGGCGTCGAGGGCTCCGAGGGTGTCTACGGTACGCAGCGCAAGACGGTGAAGTTCACCGTCGGCAGGCAGCAGGTCAGCGTCGTGGACGCGGAGAAGAAGTCCATGACGGTGACCAGGGACGGCAAGAAGATCAAGACCGTCCCGATCACGTCGGGCAGCCCGGCCCACCCCACCTACAACGGCAAGATGGTCATCAGTGAGAAGCACCCGGTCACCCGGATGAACGGGGAGACCGTGGGCTTCGGCGGCGAGTACGACATCAAGGACGTGCCGCACGCGATGCGCCTGAGCACCTCGGGCACCTTCATCCACGGGAACTACTGGACGCCCAAGCCGCAGTTCGGCCAGGTCAACGCCAGCCACGGCTGTGTCGGTCTGTTCGACCTGCGCGGCGGCGGGGACAACGGCTCGCCGGGCGCCTGGTTCTTCGAGAACTCGATGGTCGGCGACGTCGTCGAGGTCAAGAACTCCAAGGACGAGACCATCGACCCGGACAACGGCCTCAACGGCTGGAACATGTCCTGGGAGAAGTGGACGGCGCCGCAGTAGTCCCCGAGCCCTCGGGGCCGGCGCCCTCCTCGGGGCGCGTAACGGCCGTTAACCTTCCCTCCATGACGATTGACGAACCCAGCGGCGCGACCGCACGCCTCGAGGTCGCCGACGGCGTCGGCACCATCAGGCTCGACCGGCCCAAGATGAACGCCCTCGACATCGCGACCCAGGACCTGCTGCGCGTACTCGCCGAGGAGGCGGCCCGCCGCGACGACGTGCGGGCCGTCGTGCTCTACGGCGGCGAGAAGGTGTTCGCCGCCGGAGCGGACATCAAAGAGATGCGGGAGATGGACCACGCCGCGATGGTCCTGCGCTCCCGCGGGCTCCAGGAGGCGTTCACCGCCGTCGCCCGGATCCCGAAACCCGTGGCGGCCGCCGTCACCGGGTACGCGCTCGGCGGCGGGTGCGAGCTGGCGCTCTGCGCGGACGTGCGGTTCGCCGGGGAGGGCGCCAAGCTTGGCCAGCCGGAGATCCTGCTCGGGCTCATTCCGGGTGCGGGCGGGACCCAGCGGCTCTCCCGGCTGGTCGGCCCCGCCAAGGCCAAGGACCTGATCTTCACGGGGCGGACGGTCGAGGCGGCCGAGGCCCACCGGATCGGCCTGGTCGACCACGTGGTGCCCGACGCGGAGGTCTACGAGCGCGCCCACGCCTGGGCGGCCCGGCTCGCGCGCGGTCCCGCGCTGGCGCTGCGCGCGGCCAAGGAGTCCGTCGACTTCGGTCTGGAGGCCGACATCGAGACGGGGCTCGCGCTCGAACGCAACTGGTTCGCAGGGCTGTTCGCCACCGAGGACCGCGAGACGGGCATGCGCAGCTTCGTCGAGGAGGGCCCGGGCAAGGCGAACTTCCGCTGAGCCCCGGCCCGCACGGGCGTCGGCCGACGGTCTGGCTGCTGGGCGCGGCCGGGGTGGTGGGGGGTGGCGTAAAGCGTGGCCTCACCAACCACCGCACCGTGCGGGGGAACCGCAGGGCGCCACTCCACGGGGCGGCGCCGCCCGCTCGTGGCGCCTTGTGATCACTTGAACACCGGTTGTCGTGCCAGCTCAGAGCGCGGCTGCCCGGAACGGGGCGCGCCGCGGACCGCCGCGTGCCCGCCCGGACGCTGCGCCGCCGCCGTCCCGGAAACCGCCGAACCGCCCACGACGGGTCGTGCCTGCCGTCATGATGGGGGCCATGGCGGGTCAGGGAGATGTGGCGAGCGTGACCGAACGGGTTCCGGAAGACCTCGCGCGGCTGTGGGACGCCGAGCCGTTGAGCACCGTCCTCGACCGTGCGGGCGATCCGACCGTGCGGGAGGTGCCGCTGGTGAACCTCCCCGAGTCCGCGCGGCGCGCGCGCCGGCTCGCCCAGGCCGTCCTCCAGCAGCGGTGGGCCGTCTCCGCGCAGATCACCGAGCACACGGTGCTGCTCGTCTCCGAGCTCGTCGGCAACGCGGTCCGGCACACCGGCGCGCACACCATCGGCATCCGCATGCTGCGGCGCTCCGGCTGGATCCGCGTGGAGGTCCGCGACCCCTCGCGCGGGCTGCCCTGTCTGCTGCCGGTCGGTGAGCTGGACGTCAGCGGCCGCGGCCTCTTCCTCGTGGACACGCTCGCCGAACGCTGGGGTGTGGACCTGCTGCCCCGCGGGAAGACCACCTGGTTCGAGATGCGGGCCGCGGACTGACGCGGCGCGCACGGCTGACGGGCTTCCCCGCGTGGCGTCACCCCTGCGCGACGTCGGACGGGCTTCCCCTCGCGGCGTCACCCCCCGCGTGACGTCACCCCCTGCGCGGGGGCTGCGCCGCGCCCTGCCGGTGGGCGTGACGGAACTCCACCAGCAGCCGGTCCGCGTCCGTGAGCAGGACGCCGTGGCTGGGCCAGGCCTCGCCCTCCGCCCTCTCGCGCAGCCGCGCGTACCGCTCGCGGCACTGCCGCAGGGCGCGGCGCAGGGGATCGTCCCCCTCGTCGTCCTCCAGGGAGCCGATCAGCCCGGCTGCCTCGGAGATGCTCTCCAGCAGTTCCCCGTAGGCGGACAGGAAGTCGTCGCCCGGCCGGGTGGCGTCCTCGCCGTGGAACCGCACGAACCCGTAGCTGATGCTGCGGATCTGCTCACCGGCACGGCCCAGGGACTCCATCAGCGTGCGGTACCCCTGGAAACTCCGGGAGTTCGTACGGCGGTGCAGCCAGCTCCGCGGGTTGTAGACGACGCTCTCCGCGCCCATCTCGACGGCCTCGCGCGCCGCGCCGAGCGTGCCGTCCAACTGGCGTGCGCGGTGCAGCCAGTCCTCCGCGGTCTCCTCGCTGGGCAGCCCCTCCTTGAGGCCGTCGGCCATGTCGCTCAACAGGAGCTGGGTGGCCTGGCTGATCTCCTCGATGCCCCGTTCGGCGGTGCGGTAGCGCAGCGGGGGAAAGACCAGCATGGCGACGAGGATGCCGATGACCGCGCCCAGCAGCGCCATCTGGATGATCTCCCACAGCATCTGGATGTGGGTGCCCGAGAGCGCGTTGTAGGCGAAGGCGCCGGCGATCGAGACCTGGATGCCCTGGCTGCCCAGGTGGCGCCAGCGGCCGATCAGCAGGGTGATGGACAGCATCACCGCGAACGCGAGCGTGTTCTCGCCGATCAGCGGCCCCACCAGCCCCGCCGCCAGGACGCCGAGCACGACGGCCACCACGTACCGCAGTGACTGCATCAGGGAGCGGTACGCCGTGGACTGCACCACCAACAGGGCGGTGAAGGGCGCGTAGGTGGGCTGCGGTGAGGCGATCACGTAGGCGCCGAGGGCCCAGGCCAGCACGCCCGCGGCGCCGCTCTTGGCGAGCAGGAGTACGGTCTCGCGCTCCGGTCCCGCCTGCTGCCGCGCCCGGTGCGCGGCCCGGCGCACGCGAGCGATCACTGTCGGACGCCATCCGCTGTCCTTCGTGCTCACCTGGACCGGTCCCTTCCGTGTTCGTGCGGTGCTCGACCGGCTCGCGCGCGGTGCGCGGCTCGCGCGTGCCGGGTGTTCGGTGTGGGCGCCGGGTTCCACGTGTGCTGCGTTCCGCACGTGGAACCCGGCCGGGGTGCGCGCTGGTGCGGTCGCCGTCCGGCGCGCGAGGGCAGACCATAAAAACGAACAAAAGATATGAAACGGATAGACAGCTACGACCACAGAGTACGGAGGGACCATGCCTGCCGGATCGAACGCCAAGCGCGAACGCCAGTACGAGCACGTCAAGGAGGGTGCCAAGAAACGCGGCACCTCCACGGGCCGCGCCAAGGAGATCGCCTCCCGCACGGTCAACAAGGAGCGCGCCCAAAAGGGCGAGGCCAAGACCGCCAGCCGCACCTCCGTGCGCGACAAGCCCGCGCCCAAGCGCGGTGGCGAGCGGTCCCACAGCGGCCCCGGCGGCCCCACCCGCGACCAGCTCTACAACGAGGCCAGGCAGAAGGGCATCGAGGGCCGGTCCCACATGAACAAGCGGGAACTCCAGCGGGCACTCGGCCGCTGAGCACCCCGCGAAGGACGTCGCCGCACGGGTCCCTGGCCGCCGCGGGCGTCGCGCCGGCGGGTGTCTCGCCGGCGGGCGTTTCACCGGCGGGCGTTTCGCCGCCCGCGGCCGGGGAACCTGAGGCGCACGTTTTGGGAGGTAACGCTGTATGCCGGGTAAACCGCGTACGCCCCGCGAGGTCGTACAAGAGCACGAGCACCGCTACGCACCGGACGCCGACCGCCCGCTCGGCGGATACCTGGCCGTGCTCTCGTCGTTCGGTACCGGCGTCGTGGGTGCCGCCCTCGCGGCCCGCTGCGCCGGACGCCGCGCGCCGCAGGACCTCAGCACCCGCGAACTGGTACTCCTCACCCTGGCCACGCACAAGCTGTCCAGGATGGTGTCCAAGGACGCGGTGGCCAGCCCCTTCAGGGCCCCCTTCACCCGCTACGCGGGTACCAGCGCCCCGGCGGAGGTCGCGGAGGAGGTGCGCGGCAAGGGGCTCAAGCACGCCGTGGGCGAGCTGATCACCTGCCCGTTCTGCCTGGCCCCGTGGGTGGCCTCCGCGCTGCTCGTGCTGCGCGCGGCGTCCCCGGCGACCGCACGTACCTGCTACAGCGGCCTGGCGGCCGTCGCGGGCTCGGACTTCCTGCAGTTCGCGTACGCCGCCGCCCAGGAGCGGCACTCGCCGCGAGACTGACGGGCACGCCGCCCCCGGCGGTGGGCCCGCACCCCTCGGCGGAGGCTCACCGCCTTCGGTCCGCCCCGCAGGCCGCACGCCTACGGCGCCCGCCGCACACCGGCGGCACCCGGACCACCTCCCCCTTCACCGCTGACGATTCTGAAGAAATCCCACGGATCCCAAGGATTCACACGATTGGAGTGCACCGTGGCAGCCAACGCTTCGCGCAACGGGTCCAACCCCTCGTACACCGTCCCCGGCATGTCCACGAGTGACGGCGGCGACGTCATCCGGCTCCTGCGGATGCGCCTGCACGCCCTCAACGATCTGGCGTTGACGCTCAAGCACGTGCACTGGAACGTGATCGGACCGCACTTCATCGCCGTCCACGAGATGCTCGACCCGCAGGTCGAGGCCGTACGCGAGATGATCGACAACACGGCCGAGCGCATCTCCACGCTCGGCGGCTCACCCTGGGGCACCCCCGGCGTGCTGGTCTCCGAGCGCACCTGGGAGGACTACTCGCTCGGCAGGGCCGAGGCCATCGAACACCTCGGCGCCCTCGACGTCGTCTACACCGGCGTCATCGAGGACCACCGCAAGGCCGTGGAGGCCACCGACACCTCGGACCTGGTCACCCAGGACCTGCTGATCGAGCACCTGCGCCAACTGGAGCTCTTCCAGTGGTTCGTACGCGCCCACATCGAAAGCTCCGGCGGCAAGCTGTCCACAGGACCGCACGACACCGAGGAGGCGGCCGCCGGCAAGGCCGCCCAGGGGGCCCGCGACAAGCCCTGACCGGCACGAGACCGGCCCGGCCCCGGCAGGCGAACGGTGCACTGACCAGGTCAGGTGTGCCAGGCCCCGCCCGGCGCCGGAGCAGCGGTACCGCACGTGGCAGGCAGCCGCCGGATGCGCCCCGACAGTGGCGCACCCGGCGGCTGTCTGCCGTGTGCCTGCCGGCTGTCTGCCGTGTTCCTGCCGGCTGCCTGCCGTGTGCCTGCCGGCTGTCTGCCGCGCCGCACCCGCGGGGACGGCAGCGGTGTCCGAGGAGGGCACGGCGGCCGGCGGCACGGATGGCCTCCCCGGCAGGCGGCTGCCGCGGGTCGGCCGCATGATGGGGAAGCGGCCTTGCCAAGGAAGCCGTGGCCGCTGCCGGCCCTGCCCGGCGGGCCGACCCCGGGAGAGAGCGATGCACCGCTTCCGCGAACCGAACAGGGCGCACGGGCTGCGCGGCGACCCACCGGTCGCCCCGCACGTGGCTCTCGCCCTCAACGGGATGGGGAGCTTCGCCTGGGACCTGGCCAGCGGCGAGATGCGCTACGACGACGCCGGGCTCGCCGTGATGGGCTTCCGCCCCGAGGAGTACGACAACCGGACCGCGACCCTCGCCCAGCGGATGCTCGGCGAGGAACTCCCCGAGATCCAGGCGCGGGTGGACCGTGCGCTGAAAGAGCACACGGGCTACAGCCTCTACTTCCGGGTACGCCACCGTGACGGGTCGCTGCGCTGGACCCACTCCCAGGGCACCGTCGTCTGCGACGAGCACGGGGAGCCCGCGCACGTCATCGGCATCATCCGCGACGCCAGCCAGGAACTGCGCGCCGTCGACCAGACGCGGGAGCTGCGGCAGGCCAAGAGCGACCGCCGCAGGCAGGCCGACATCGTCGGCCACGTCAACGAAGCCCTCGCGCCGACCGTCACGGTGGAGGACGTGGCCGAGGCGCTGAGCACCGACCTGCTGCTGGAACGGCTCGGCGCCTCCAGCATCCTGCTCGGGCTGGCGGAAGGCGGCCGCATGGGGCTGGTCGGCGCCAACGGTGTGCCCGAGGGACTGATCCGCGACTTCCACCTGGCCCGGATCGCCGAACCGCTGCCGCTGAGCGAGGCCGTCCGCACCCGCAAGCCCGTCTTCGTGACCGACCGCGAGGAGTTCGCCCGGCGCTACCCCGGACTGGGCGCCTACCTGCGCGCCGTCCCGGAGTCCACCGCCGCCGTCTACCTGCCGCTGATCGCGCACGACACCCCCATCGGCGCCCTCGGCCTCACCTACGACGGCAAGACCCGCTTCACCCACGACGAGCGGACCGTACTGACCGCGCTGAGCAGCACCATCGCCCAGTCGCTCCAGCGCGCCCTGCTCTACGACCAGGAGCACGAGCTGGCCACGGGGCTCCAGACGGCGATGCTGCCGGGGCACATCCCGCACGTGCCGGGCCTGTCCATGGCCACCCGCTACCGCCCGGCCCGCGCCAGAGGCGGGATCGGCGGCGACTGGTACGACGCCGTCACCCTGCCCGACGGGCGGATCGCCGCCGTCGTCGGCGACGTGCAGGGACACGACGTGACGGCCGCCGCCGTGATGGGCCAACTGCGCATCGCCCTGCGCGCCTACGCCGCCGAGGGGCACCCGCCCACGACCGTGATGGCACGGGCCTCGGCCTTCCTCGCCGAACTGGACACCGACAGGTTCGCCACCTGCCTCGTCGTCCTGCTCGACCCGCACACGGGGCACGCGGTCAGCGTCCGCGCCGGCCACCTGGACCCGGTACTGCGCCGCCCTGACGGCAGCTGTGTCTGGCTCAACACGCCGGGCGGACTGCCGCTCGGGCTGACCGCGCGGTCGACCCAGCCCCCCTACACGACCGCGGAGACGGTACTGGACCCCGGATCCACCCTGCTGCTGTGCACCGACGGCCTCATCGAGTCCCGCACCAAGGACATCGACCAGGGCCGCGACCAGCTCATCGACGCCGTCAGAACCGGGCCCCTGCGCCCCGACCCGCTGGCCGACCACCTGCTGCACACGATGGGCGCGTTCACAGGCCAGGAGGACGACGTCGCGCTGCTGCTGCTCAGACGCGCCGCCGGCAGGCGCCACACCGCACCCCAGATGGCCGTCACCATCACCACCAACGACCCGCACTCGCTCCAGGCCGCCCGCCAGGCCCTGCGCACCGCGCTGCACCGCTGGTCACTGGACGACCTCAGCGACACCGCCCAGCTCCTCGCCAGCGAGATGGCCACCAACGCGCTGCTGCACACCGAGGGCGACGCCACACTGACGGCCAGGCCGGTGCGCGCCGGGGGCCGCGCCCTGCGCATCGCCGTCACCGACACCTCACCCGCCTCCCCGCAGCGCCGCGCCGCCACCGAACAGTCCACCTCGGGCCGCGGTCTCGTCCTCATCGAGGAGCTGGCCACCGACTGGGGCGTCGAGCCACGCGGCAACGGCAAGCGCGTCTGGTGCGAGATCCCGCTCGACGTGCGCTAGGTCTCCTGCCCTGTGAGGTCGGGGGCGCGGCCGGCGGAGGCGGGGCGGGGCGCGGCGGGGCCGGCGGGGATTCGGCAGCGTGGCGCCGGGCACCCGCCTCGCGGACGTCACACGCAGCGATGCCACACGCAGCGATGTCGCACGCAGGGGCGTCTGAGGCAGGGATGTCAGCGATCAGGAAGGCGGCAGTGCACACCACAGCGCACACCTCAGCGCACACCTCAGCGCACACAGCGCCCGACACCGGCCGGCAGCCGGTCAAGGTCAGCATCGTCGTGCCCACCCACGACACGGGCGAGACGGTGCTCACCGGGCTCCGTTCCTTCCTGGCGCAGAGCATGCCGCGCTCCGAGTTCGAGATCATCTACGTGGACGACGAGTCCAGCGACGACACCGTCGCGCTGCTCGAGGCCGAGATAGCCAGGCAGGGCGCCCAGCAGACGGCCCGCGTGCTGCGGATCGACCACTCGGGCTGGCCGGGACGGCCACGCAACATCGGCACGGACGCGGCACGCGGCGAGTTCGTCCACTACGTGGACGACGACGACTGGCTGGCCCCCGAAGCGTTGGAGCGCACCTACGCGCGGGCGCGCGAGACCGGCGCCGACATCGTGATCGGCCGGATGGCAGGGCACGGGCGGCAGGCGCCGCGCGCGCTGTTCGAGCAGCCCATGGCCTCCTGCGACCTGCGCGAGGACACCGCGCTGCTGGCCTCCATGACGGTGCACAAGCTCTTCAGGACGGACTTCCTGCGGGCACACGGGCTGCGCTTCCCCGAGGGGAGGGTGCGCCTGGAGGACCACATGTTCACCCTGCGGGCCTTCCTCCTCACCGACCGGGTCGCCACCGTCCACGATTACACCTGCTACCACTGGGTGCGGCACGCCGACGGCAAGCACAACGTCAGCTACGAGCGGATCGACCCGGCCCCCTACATCGACAGCGTCCGCAAGGTCCTCGCGATCCTCGACGCGCCGGACACCCGCGTCCCCGCGGGCCGCCACCGCAACCGGCTGACCGCCAAGTGGTACGGCAAGAAGGCGCTGGAGAGGATCGCCGGACGGCGCCTGCTCGACCAGCCCGCCGAGCGCAGGGCCGCCTGGTTCGAGGCGGTCGGCGCCCTGGCAGCCGAGCTGCCCGAGGGGGCGGACACGGCGCTGCCCACGCGGTTGCGCGTCGTCGCGGCCCTGGCCCGCCACGGCGACCTGGCACTGGCCGAGGAACAGGCGGCCTTCGAGGCCGGCGTCGTCCAGCGGCCGCGGGTGGAGTCGGCCCGGTGGCAAGGCGGCGCGCTGCGGATGCGGTGCACCTCCTCGCTGGTGCGGGAGCGCGGCAGGGGGCGGACCGCCGCACCGCTCGTCTTCCTGCGGCCCGACGAACGCCGCCTCCGGCTGCGCCTGCCGCCCCGCGTCGCGGACGTGGAGGCGGCGGTGGAGGTGGCCGACTTCGCCAAGGCGGTCCGGCGCAGCAACGTGCGCGGCCAACTGCGGCACCGCGAAGGCGGCACCGTGCTGAGCGTCCCCACCACCTGGCAGGTCACCGAGGTACCGGCCGCACGGACCGCGGCAGGCCGCGGCCCCTTCAGCCGCCTGCGCAACCTGTGCGCGAAGGCCGCAGCCCGGCTGCGCGGCCGGACCGGCGAGCCGGACGCGCGCACCCTGCGCTACACGGCGGAGTTCACCCTCGACCCCGCCACGGCCGACCACGGCGGCCCCCTCGCCCCCGGCACCTGGGACGTCCACTTCCAGCTCGGGGTCGGCGGCTGGCGCACCTCCAAGCCCCTGCGAGGGCACACCCTCCAGGTGCCGGACGACGCGGCCTGCGCACCGCCGCCAGGGAAGCGGTCACCGCGCGGACGCCGCGAGCTGGAGAGCGCCGCCGCGTCCTGAGGGCGCCACGCGGCAAGACGCACCGCACCCGGCCGCAGACGCCGCGCTCACCCCCGGCGCTGACGCGCCGCCTTTCGGAGGCGCCTCAGCTGCGCGCCCTTCGCCTGTGCACCTCCCGCCCGGACACGCCTCACCTGGTCAGCGACCGGCCCGCGAGTCCAGTGGCCACCCGATGGTCGGCGAGGGGTGAGGGGCGGGCCCGCCGGAGCGGGCCCGCCCTCGTCCCGCCGACGCCGTTCACGCGGCGGCAGCTGCCGCTTCGGTTTCCACGAACTCCTTGGTGCGCTGGAGCGCCTTCTGCGTACCGCCGAGGATGATCTCGGCCATGCCGTCGTTGTCCACCGGCGCGTCGTCGGTCATCTCGAAGTCCTGGACGGAGCGGATGGAGGAGCGGCCGCCCGGCTCCTCGCGGTAGACCCACAGGGCGACGGAGTAGTGGAAGTGGGGGTTGCCCCAGCGGCGGGCGTAGGCGGTGTGCCGTTCCGGGTCGAGGATCCGCTCGACGAAGTAGTACCACTCCCGGCCCTCCGCGTCGGGCGGTGTGACGATCCGCAGGGTACGCGCGTGGCGTGCCGGGTCCTCGGCCACCAGCTCGTGGCCTTTGCCGCCCGACGCGTGCCTGCGGTCGTTCTCCTGGGTGTTGGCGAGTCGCCAGGTCAGCTCCAGTGGTGCCTCGATGAGGACGTGCGTGTCGATGTGGCCGGCCATGCCGTCATTCCTTCCGGACGTTCAGGTGGTACGGGACGGGTTGTGCGGGGGTGATCTACGGGTGGTGCTCATGAAGGTTCGGTTCCGCGTCGGCTCGGCTTCCGCCGGTCCAGCTCTCCTCGGTTCAGCTGTTGCTCCAACAGGGCGCGGACGCCGAGGTCGCGGTGCGCCGTGCCGGAGCGGACGGTGGAGACGGCGGCCAGGACGACGAGGACCCGGCCACCGTCCGCCGCCGCCCGCCAGCAGCCCGGCCAGTCGGACATGCCCAGGGCGTGCGCCCTGCGGCCTGCCGCGCCCGTCAGCTCGACGTGCAGCCCGGTCCCGTCGGGTCCGGGCTCGGGCGTGGCTTCGATGTCCGTCCATGCCACGCCGACCAGCCCGGTGCCCAACGCCTTGCCGCAGGCTTCCTTGGCTCCGAAGCTGATGCCCAGCCGCAGTGCCGGATCGTCGGCGCCGCGCACCGCGGTCAGTTCGCGCCGGGTGAAGACGCTGCGCAGTTCGCGGTCGCCGAAGCGGGCGAGCAACCGGGCCATACGGTGCAGGTCGGCGATGTCGAGGCCGACGCCCAGCAACCGACTGGGCAGTCGACCGGGCAGTTGGCCGGGCGGTCGGCCAGGCAGGTGAGCCGAACGGGTGCCGGCGGCGGGCGCGTCAGGCGGCGGCGGGCTGGGCTTTGTCGACCAGTTCGCACACATCGGAGACGGTGAGGTCGTCGGCCAGCTCCAGCTTGACTTCCTTCCCGGTGCTGCGCTGGATCTCCAACGAGACCTCGACGAGTTCGGTCGAGTCCAGCTCCAGGTCGCCGCGCAGCCTCGCCGTCGCGGTGACGGTCTCCTCGGGGATGCCGAGTGCGGTGAGGGCCTTGCGTACGGTGTCGAGTGCGTCAGTTGCCATGTGCGGTGTCTCCTTCGCTGAGGCCGGCAGTGCGTGTGGTGCGCTGCCGGGCGGGTCGGCTTCAGTCCGCCGCGCCCACGAGGGCGGCGACGTTGGTGCCCTCGCGGGAGCGGCCGTTGACGAGAGCGAGGCCGACTCGCGCGGAGCGGGCGCTGGTCACCAGGTCGAGGCCGAGAGCGGGGTCCGCTTCCTCGGTTCCGGGTGTGGGCGGCAGGGTGGCGTCCCGTGCGGCCAGCAGGGCGCAGGCCACCTCGGTGGCCACACTGGCGCCGTACTGGTGGCCGTAGCCGGCTTTGGGGACGGTGACGGGTATCCGGTGGGCGCCGAACACCGCGCGCAGAGCCTCGGCTTCGGTGGCATCGCCCGGGACCGAGCCGCTGCCCTCCGCGAAGACGACGTCCGTCTCGCCGGGGCGGCGGTCGGCTGCGGTGAGAGCCGCTGTCATGGCGTCGGACAGGCCCGTGTGGTCGTCGGGCGCGGCGGTGCGCTGTTCGACGGCCAGCAGTTCACCGAGGACGCGGGCGCCGCGCCGCCGCGCGTGCTCGTACTCCTCCAGCACCAGTACGGTGCCGCCCTCGCCCAGCACCAGCCCGCCCCGGCCGGCGGAGAAGGGGGCGTAGCCGGTCGCGGGGTCCTGGCTGCGGGAGAGCTCCCCGGTCGTCACGTGGGCGGCGAGGCCGAGCCGCGTGACGGGGGCTTCCGCGCCGCCCGCGAGCACGATGTCGTTGTGCCCCCACTGGATGCTGCGCAGCGCGTAGCGCAGCGCGGCCCCGCCGCTGGCGCGGTCGCAGGCCACGCTCTTGCTGTAACCCCGGATGCCGTAGCGGATGCTGACGAAGCCCTGTGCCGCGGTGGGGAACCAGGCGGTGGCCTGCCAGGGGTTGATCATGGCCGGGCTCTGCTCGTAGTACTCGCGGAAGCCCCGCTCGCACAGGTCCCAGCCGCCGCTGTTGTTGCCGAAGCAGATACCCGTACGGAACCGGTCGTGCCGGTCGAGGTCGAGGCCCGCGTCGCGCAGTGCTTCGTCCGCCGCGGCCATCGCGTAGTGCGCGAACACGTCGCTCTTGACGGCGAGCCGGCGGGGGATGTTGTGGTCGGTGGGGCGGAAGCCGTCGATCTCGGCCGCGAGGCGCACGGGCAGGCCCTCCGCGTCACACCGCGTCACCGGGCCCACGGCGCTCTCCCGGCCCTGCACGGCCTTCCAGAACGTTTCGGCGTCCCGGCCCAGGGGATTGACCACCCCGATGCCGGTGACGACGGCGCGCCGGGGCCTGTCGCGGTCACGGTCGCCCGTAGGGAGGCGGTCCTTCCCGTGGACACGGTCCTTCCCGTGGACGCGGTCGTTCTCGCCGGTGTGCTCGCTGTGAGGTGCTGTCCCGCGTTCGCGGTCGCTGTCTGTTGCGGTGGAGGGGGGCACGTCGTCACTCCTCGTGTGCTGGTCGGTGGGTCCGGTGGGTGCGGTCACCGGCGCTGCGGCGGCCCGAGCGGCAGCGGGGTGCCTGCGGCCTCGGCCATGGCCACGCGGAGGTTCACCAGAGTGCGGTCGGGCTCGTGCCATTCGGCGAGCTCGCCGGGGTCCGCCTCGTGCCAGGCGTCCTCGGCCGACGCGCCTGCCGCGACGGCGCGTTCGGCGACGTCGCTCACGTGTGTGAAGTAGTCGCGCAGCGTACGCAGCGTCGCGGCCGTGGTGGGCGGACCGTGCCCGGGGACGACGGTCGTCGGGTCGAGTGCCAGCAGCGCGTCCAGCGCCTCGGTCCAGCCGGCGATCCGGCCGTGCCGGGCCAGCGGGACGACGCCGTTGAAGCACAGGTCGCCCGAGATCAGTACCCGCGACTCCGGCACCCAGACGGCCAGATCGGCCGGGCTGTGAGCCTGCGCGAACGCCAGCGGACGTGCCGAGCGGGGCAGTATCAGCTCCCCCGGATCGCCGCGCAGCGGCTGCGGGACGCGCAGGCCGGCTGCCATGAGCCGGTCGGCGTGCTCGGGGAAGAGACCGGGCAACCAGCCGAGGTCGTCGGACATCTTGTCGACGATCTCGGCGGTCGCGGGCAGCGCCATGACCGGCACGTCGGGGAAGGCGCTGTTGCCGCCCACATGGTCGAGATGGTGGTGGGTGTTGAGCACCAGTTCGGGTGTGAGCCCGTGGGTCTCCAGCTGCTCGGTCACGGCGTGTGCCATCTCGGGGACGAGCATCGTGTCGACGACGACCGCCGTACCGCCCTGGGCGAGCACTGTCGAGTTGGACAGCCCCCAGGCGCCGTCGCCGTTCAGTACGGCGAAGACGCCGTCGGCGACCTCGCTCACGGCCGTGCGGCAGTTGCCCGTCCGCCGTGGGGGCGGGTTTGCCGCCGCGCTGCGCTTCGTGGCTCCCTCAGACATGGGTGACTGCCGCCTCGATGACTGCCTTGTGCCGGGCGAGCTGGTGCCGGGAGTTGGTGTTGATGCGCTCGGCCATCTGCGCGTCGTCGAACGGCGCCTCGGGCAGCACTTCGAAGTCCTGCACCCAGCGCAGCCGGGTACCGCCGCTCCCGGTCTCCTCGAACGACTGGAAGATGTGCATGTACAGGAACGGTCCCGTCTCCACCCGCCGCGCGTGGACGGTGTGCCGCTCGGCGTCCATCAGCCGCTCCGAGACCCAGCTGCGCCGGACACCCCGGGGGCCGGGGACGGTCGTCAGCCGGAAGACGACACGGCCCGGCGCCTCCTCGAGGATCTCGGCCTCGGCGTACTCGCTGTCGAACAGCTGCGGCCAGCTGCGTACGTCGTTGGCCGTCCGCCACACTTCGCCGAGCGGCGCGTCGATGGTGATCTCGTTGTCTGTGTGCATGGCCATGGTGCGACTCCTCAGGATGTGCTGGTCAGATCGGGCAGGGCCGCCGGGTCCTCCGGGCTCGCCGGGTCCTGCGGGTCGGAGGGAGGCTCGGCGACGAGCCGGGTCAGGGCGGCGCGGTCCGGCTTGCCGACGGCGGTCTGCGGCAGCGCCTCCACCACCCGGACCGACTCGGGCAGTCCGTACGGTGGCAGCCCGGACTCCCGCAGGTGGCGGCGCAGTTCGTGGAGGGTGACGGCCTCGGGGCCGGCTCCGGCGGCCGGCACGACGAAGACGCACACCGTCTCGCCCAGGAAGTCGTGCGGGGCCGGGACGGCAGCGCAGTCCGACACCGCCGGGTGGGCAGCCAGCCGGCCCTCGATCTCGGCGGCGGCGACCTTCTCCCCTCCCCGGTTGATGAAGTCCTTGCGCCGCCCCGTCACCACGAAATTGCCCGACTCGTGCAGCCGCACGATGTCGCCGGTGCGAAACCAGCCGTCCTCGGTGAAGGCCGCCGCGTTGACCTCCGGCTTCGCCAGATAGCCGCGGATCGTGTACGGGCCGCGTACCTGGAGCTCCCCGCCCTCCTCGGCGGGGACGGGCCGGCCGTCAGGACCGACGGTCCGCCACTCGTCACCGGGTGAGGCCGGGCGGCCCTGGGTGGCGGCCACCACGTCGTCGGGGTCGTCGAGCCGGGTGAAGTTCAGCAATCCCTCAGCCATGCCGAACACCTGCTGGACTCGGCAGCCCAGCTGGTCGATCAGTCGCCTGGCATCCGCCTCGTGCAGTTTGGCGCCGCCTGCCTGGAGTACCTCGAGGGAGGAGAAGTCGGCGCCGGCCACGGCGGCGAGGGACTTGGCGAGCCCCGGTACCAGTGCCGCGACGGTGACCCGGTGAGCGGCCACGGCCGCGGCCACCTTGTTCGGTGTCGCCTCGCTCAGTACGACCGTGCCACCGGTCGCCAGGGTCCCCAGAACACCGGGGCAGCCGAGGGCGAAGTTGTGGGTGACGGGGAGCGCCGCCAGGTAGCGTGAGTGCGGGCCGAGGCCTGCGAGGCGTGCGCTGATCTCCACGTTGTGGACGTAGTCCCGGTGGGTACGCGGGATCACCTTGGGCGGACCCGTCGACCCACCCGAGAGCAGGCAGACAGCCAGGTCCGCGCTCCGCCACGTCCGGGGAGGCACCCGCCGCCCGGATGCCGCCTCCTCCAGTCCTTCCTCAGCGTCCTTCCCGGCGCGTTCCTGAGTGCCTTCCCCCGCGAGCAGCTCGGAGAGGTCGTACGCTCCCTCGGGCAGAGCACCGGTGCGGCCGGAACCGTTTCCCGCGCGGTCGGTGGCCGTGGTGAGGAACGCACCGAAGAACGGGCGGTCCTCGCCCAGCTGTCCGGTGTGCTCGGTCCGCAGCGTGGCCCGCAGCTCGGTGAATGCCCGGACGCTCCGGCCGTTCAACTGATCGACGAGGAGCACCCCGCGAGCCTTGGTCGCGGCCACCACGTGCCGCAGCTCGTCCTCTCCCACGGCCGGTGGCACCAGCACCGGGACCACACCGGCCCTGAGGAGACCGAGCAGGGCGACGACGACCTCGACCGTATTGGGAAGCCGCACCGCCACCGCGTCGCCTGGGCGCAGGCCGGCGGCGGCGAAGGCCGCCGCCGCGGTGTTCGTCTCGGCGGCGAGCCGGCCGTAAGTCAGCGTGCGGGACGGGCCGATCAGCGCGGGACGGTCGGGCGTGCGGGAGGCGTACCGAAGGGCGACGTCGTCCAGAAGGTCGGCGCGCCAGTAGCCGCGGTCGACGTAGGCCCGCTCCAGGTGCGCAGGCACGGTTTCAGCTCGCATGGGCGGCCTCCGCGCGCGGTGCGTGGGCGCTCGCCGGGCCGCCGCGGAGCGAGTGGAGTCGCTGTGCGAGTGCCGCGTGCACGTGCGCCGGGTTCTCGAGCAGGGCGTAGTGGTCCGCGTCCTGGAGGACGACCGAGCTCGCGTGGGGCGGGAGTTGGGCGAGGGCGCGGCTGCGGCGCGGAGAGACCACCCGGTCGCAGGCGGCGATGACGGAGAGTACCGGCACCGGCAGGGTCGCCAGCCGCTCGGTGAGGTCGAGGTTCCGCACGCCCCATGTCTCGGCGTCGGCGTGCGGCAGCCGGAGTTTGCGGAAGCCGTCCACCAGCAGGCGCCGTGCGCCTGACTGCGGGGAGGGGCGGTGCAGGGCGCCGGCCAGGAACGTCTCGTCGACCGCGCCCTCGGTCACCTGTGCCGCGAGGGTGGGGTGCAGCCGTACCCGTGCGGCCGATCCGACGACTGCCACCTCGCGTACCCGGCCGGGGTGCGCGGCAGCCAGGTCAAGGGCGAGCAGCCCGCCGAGCGAGTGTCCTACCAGGGCGAACTCACGGACGCCGGCGGCCTGTTCCACCACGTCGAGCAGGTAGCTGTGCACGAGTTCGCGCGGTGTGTCCACGGGCAGTGAGTTGTCGCCGTGTCCCGGCAGGTCGACCGCCAGGCCACGGACACCGGGCCCGAGCCGGCCCAGCACGGGCTCCCAGTGGGCTGCGGTGCCGCCGAATCCGTGCAGGAAGAGCGTGACAGGCCCGCCCGCGCCGCCGCCTCCGTGCAGGAGGCGGGCGCCGCCGGCCGTCGCGTGCACCCGGGCGGCGGGGACAGGCCGAGGCGTACCCGGAGCCGGCGTCTTGGGGGCCGGGACAGCACCGCCCGGCGTGTCCGTGCCCAGCCTGTCCGCGTCCGCAGCCGGGGCGTCCACCGTGCTCTTCTCCAGGCTGCGCCACCAGTCGCGGTCGGGTTCGCCCACGCGGCGCAGTACGGCGCAGGAGTGGATGCCGCCGAAGCCGCTGGCGCTGACCAGCGCGGTGCCGGTCTCGTGCACGCGTGACCTGTTCGGCACGTAGTCGAGGTCGCACTCGGGATCGGGGGTCTCGTAGTGGACGGTGGGTGGTACGACGCTGTAGCGCAGGGCGCCCATGGCGGCGATGGCGCCGACCATGCTCGCGGAGGAGAGCGAGTGGCCGATCATGGACTTGGTGGAGCTGACCGGGGTGCGTCGGGCGTGCTCCTGCCCGAGTGCGCGCTTGAGCGCCTGGGTCTCGAACACGTCGTTCTGCGGTGTGGAGCTGCCGTGCGCGTTGACGTAGTCGATGTCCGCGCCCTCGACCCCGGCGTCCCGCAGGGCCCCTTCGATGACGACGGTCATCGACTCGCCGTCCGCCGCCAGGTCGCTCATGTGGTGGGCGTTGTTGGAACTGGCGAAACCGAGGACTTCGGCGTGGACGCGGGCGCCGCGCGCCACGGCGTGGTCGTAGTCCTCCAGGACGAGCGAGGCCGCGCCCTCACCGAGGACGAATCCGGCGCGTGTGGCGTCGAAGGGACGGGAGGCCGTCTCGGGCGGGCCCTCGGCGACCGACAGCGAGCCGATGACGTCCAGCGTGGAGTAGGCCAGCCCGGACAGCGGTGCCTCGCCGGCGCCGGCCACCACGATGTCGAGTTCGCCCTGCCTGATCTGCTCGAAAGCCAGCCCGAGCGCGTCGAGCCCCGCCGTGCAGCCAGTGGTCAGCGTTCCGCTGGGGCCGCGCAGCCCGAACCGGCGGGCCAGCCAGCTCGGCGGGTAGTTGAGGAACACCGCGTCGTAGAAGCGGTGCTCCTCGGGGAAGGCGCGCAGCGGCCTCGTGCCGTTGTCGCTCTGCTCCTCGTAGGCCACCTGGAACTCGGGGGTGCCGCCGATGGCCGAGGACAACACCGTGCCGGCCCGCTCGGGGGCGAAACCGCCCTCTCCCAGGCTCGCGTCCTGGCAGGCCAGCATGCCTGCCGTGACGGTCAGCTGTACGAAGCGGCTGAGACCGGCCAGTTCGGCGGCGTCCTGCGGCGTGTGGTGGCGGCGCAGATCGAAGTTCTCGATCGGCGCCACCGTGCGGCTCTTGAGGCCGAGTGCCTCCAACAGCGGCTCGTGTTTCAGCCATGAGCGTCCTGCGGCGTTGTTGCGCCAGAACTCCTCGGGGCTCGAACCGCTGGGGGCGAGGATTCCGATGCCGGTGACGGCAACCCTGCGCATCACGCACCCCCCGCCTTCGCCAGGTGGCCGGCGCGCACCGGTGCCGGGTCCTCCGCCCCGGCCGCCTCTGTGTCCCCCGCCGTGTTCGCGTGCGTCTGGTCTCGGCCGGGGACCAGGTGGTGGGCGATGGACTCCAGCTTCTCGCAGGTCTCCTCGTACTCCCGTTCCGGCGTGGAGCCCGCGACGATCCCCGCGCCGGCACGCAGCCAGCAGCGGCCCGCGGAGCGGTAGACGGAGCGCAGCACCAGCGCCGCGTCCATCTCGCCCTCGCTGTCGACGGTCAGTACAGCGCCCGCGTACAACCCGCGCGGCCCTGTTTCCAGGCGCCGCATGCAGTCGTAGGCGGCGCGCTTGGGGACTCCGGAGGCGGTGACGGCGGGAAAGGCGGCTGCGAAGGCGGCCCAGGCCGTCCGGCCGGGGGCCAGTTCGCCGCTGACGCTGGAGGCGAGGTGCTGGACACTGCCCCGCTCGCGTACGGACATGTAATCGGAGACCTGGACGGATCCCGGTTCGCAGACGGTGCCCAACTCGTCCACGGAGGTCTTCACGGAGATGGCGTGTTCGTAGATCTCCTTCTCGGAGGCGTACAGCTCCTCACGCAGCCGCAGCGTCTCCGCACGGTCGGGCGAACGGCGGCGGGTGCCTGCCAGCGGCTGAGTCGTCACACGGGAGCCTTCGACCTCCACGACCGTCTCCGGGCTGAACCCCGCGGCGGCGACACCGCCGAGGTCGAGGAGGAAGGAGCGGGCCGGGGTGTTGTGCGCCCTGCCGTGTGCGTAGGTGGCGGCCAGGTCGACGGGGAAGTCGACGGGCACCGTGCGGGAGAGGATGACCTTCTGCAACAGCCCGGCCCGGATGTCGTCGACAGCCAGCCGTACAGCAGCACGGTAGGTCTGCGAGCGCGGGTCGTCGGGCGCGTCCGGGTCCAGCGGCACGGGTATGGCGGCCCGTGCCGGAGCGATGTCCTTTTCGGGTGCCGGTGCCGGGTTGTGCGGGCGTTCGGCGGCCGGTGCGGTGAGCAGCGCGCAGACGGCGTCGAGCGACTGCTCGGAGAGCGCGCGCACCCGGGCACCTCCCTCCTCCAGCACCACCTCGGTCGCCGGAACGGCCAGGTGCGCCAGCGGCTCGTCGCCGACGGGAAGCCCTGCCAGCGCGCAGCCGAGCTCGAAGGCTGCCCAGCCGTACGCACGCCAGGATGCGAGAGGAAACGCCCGCAGACAGGCGTTGAGCTGCCGCAGCGGGTCGACCGCCTCCTCGTCGGTGACGAGGACGCCGTCGCACCACGCCCGCACGCGGCCGCTCTGCAGCCGGACCTCACCGAGGAGATCGCCGCAGACCGAATACCGGCCGTTCCGCTCGAAGACGACGTGGCCACCTTCCGGCCACAGCGACTCCACCAGCCGCATCGCGTTGTGAAGAGGCGGTAGGGAGAGGGACAGCTCGCGCTCCAGATATCGGCGCCGTTGCGGCATGTCGGGTTCTCCTCGCTCGGGGCGTACTGCACTGCCTGTTGGCTGACTCATCTGCACTCAAGGCTCGGGGACCACCCGTGGCGGGGGTACCTGCGAAGACCGCAGGTGTCAGAGGCGGTCCCGCACGCGCGGTGCGGATCTGCCGCAGTGGAGGGTCGCGGATTCCCGTGCGGGTCGATTTGCGCGGCCGGGTGTGCGGATTTACAGTACCCAGAGTTTCGAAACTTGGAGTACCGTAACCCTGTCGAGGCGACCGCCGCGGCATCACCGCCACGACGCGGTAGCGCCCCGCCACTGCGCCACCGCGGCGGCCGACACCGCAGCGGCAGGACGGAAAGGACGAGCCATGGCCCCGGGAGCAGTCGGTCGGCCGCGTGACGCGGCCCGCGAGGAAGCCCTGTTGGACGCCGTGATCGAACTGCTGGACGAGGTCGGTTACGAAGGCCTGACCGTCGCGGAGGTGGCCCAGCGCGCCCACGCCAGCAAGGCGACCGTCTACCGGCGCTGGCCCTCCAAGGAGGACCTGCTGTGCGCCGCACTGCTCCACGTCACCCGCGACGCCGTGCCGGTGCCCGACACCGGCAGCCTCGCCTCCGACCTGCGCGAGATGCTGCTGTACAGCGCGGGCGCCCTGGCCGAGCACCGGCCGCGGATCGCCGCGATCATGGCTGCCGTCGTCACCCGCCGTGACTTGGCGGCCACTTTCGACCAGGTCTTCCTGGAGGGGCGCCGCGCCGCCGCCCGGAGCATCTACGAACGCGCGCTCGACAGGGGCGAGTTCGCTCCGGGACCTGACGTCGCCCTGCTGATCGAGGCGGCACCGGCGCTGCTGCTGCAGCGGTGCCTCTACCAGCCGGACGAGCCGCTCGACGCGGTCTTCGTCGACCGCATCGTCGACGGCCTCGTCCTCCCGGCGCTCGGTGCCTCCCTGGCCCGATCGGGGGACGCGCGCCCGGACCGGCACATGGACCACTGAACGAACCGGCACGCGGGCCGGGGAACGACTCGGCACGCGGGCCGGCGAACGCACCGCGCACACACGAGTGAGCGCATCACCGAACGGATCCGCACACGAGCACCCGCACCCGACCCGGACACAGCTCAGCACACCGAGGGGACCTCATGACCACCGTCGCGGAACGGGACCAGCCCGGGACCACACCGCACCTGTCCGCCGCCACCCGGCGCGGCGACCGGCACCCGTATCTCGTCGTCTGCGTCGTCCTGGTCGCCGCGGTGGTGCAGATGGTCGACGTCAGCATCATCAACGTCGCCGTGCCCGCGCTCCAGAGCGACCTCAAAGCCTCCACCTCCAGTACCCAGCTGGTCGTCGCCGGCTACCAACTGGCCTTCGCCTGCGTGCTGATCGTCTCCGGGCGGCTCGGTGACCTCATGGGCAGCCGGCGCATCTTCCTGCTCGGCATGGTCCTGTTCACCGCGGCCAGCGCTGCCTGCGGTGCGGCCACCTCGCCCGGCGCGCTGGTCGCCTTCCGCGTCGTCCAGGGGCTCGCCAGCGGGCTGATGTATCCGCAGGCGTACTCGGTTGTGCAGCTGCGCATCCCCGAGGAGAAGCGGCGGCAGGCGTTCGGGATGGTCGCGGCCTCGCTGGGCCTTGCGACCATCCTCGGGCCACTCGTCGGCGGGCTGTTCATCAGCTGGGACGTCGCCGGGCTCGGCTGGCGTGCCATCTTCTACGTCAATGTGCCGATCGGGCTGGCGGCCGTCGCCGGGGCACTGCTGCTCCTGGACAACCACAGGCCGCCGCGCACCCGCAGGATGGACATCTCCTCGGCGCCGCTCGTCGTGACCGGGATGTTCCTGCTGCTCTTCCCGCTGGTGCGGGGGCGCGAACTCGGCTGGCCCGGCTGGCTGCTGTGGATGGCGGCCGCGGGCTGTGCGCTGCTGGCCGCCTTCGTGCTGCGCCAGCGCGGCGCCGAGCGCTCCGGAAAGCTGCCGCTGCTCGAGCTCGGCCTCTTCAGGGACCGCGGGTTCACGGTCGGACTGCTCGTCATCGTCGTCTTCTTCGCCGGACTCCCCGTGTACGCGCTGGTGTTCACGCTGTACCTGCAGATCGGATACGGAGCCAGCGCACTGACCGCCGGGGTGGCCACGCTCCCCTTCGCCCTGGGCACAGTGGTCGCCTCGGCGCTCTCGGAGAAGGTCTCGGACCGGCTGGGCCGCTACGCACTGGGCGTGCCGAGTCTGGTGATGGCCATCGGGATGGGCGCCCTGGCCTGGCAGGTGGACCGTGCCGGGGCCGAGCTGCACGTGTGGAGCTACGCCCCGATGCTGCTGGTCATCGGGTTCGGACTCGGGCTGTTCGCACCCGTGGCCGTCGACCGGGTACTGGCCGGCATCCACGGCCGGGACGCCGGTTCGGCCTCGGGCGCGCTGGCCACCTCGCAGCAGGTCGGCGGCGCCTTCGGGGTCGCGCTGATCGGCATGGCCTTCTTCACCTTCGTGGGTGACAACGCCCTGCCCGCGGCCGACGCCGCGCTTCGCCAGGCGCGGCCCGCACTCACCGCGCAGGGGCTGCCGGGCCGCGCCGTCGACCAGCTCTCCGAGGGGTTCCGTACCTGTTTCCACGATCGCCTCACCGCAGCCGACTCCCGCACGCTGCCGGCCAGCTGCCGGGCGTCGCAGCAGCAGAAGGCGCAGGACAGTGCCGTATCCGGTGGGCACACCGGGCAGGGCAAGGAGACGGGGGATACCGGGGGCACCGGGCACGCAGGCACCGCCGGCAAGGTCCGTGCGGAACTGACCGGGCACGTGGCGCCGCGGGCCCTCTCCGACGCCTACGGGCGCGGGCTGCACAGGACGCTGCTGATCGAGGTGGGCGTGTATCTCGTCGCGGCGCTGCTCGCGCTCCTGCTCCCGCGCCCCCGGCGCACGGAATAGCGCGCGGAATGGGGTGGTGCGCGGAATGCACCGGCGCACGGAATGGCTCCTCCTCCCTCGTCGCTCCGGCGCAATTGGCGGGGCCCGGGCGGCGCGCGCCCGGTCAGATGCAACGGTCCTGTCACAGTCCACACCGCAACGGTCCCGACAGCGGCGCGACGTCCTTGTAGGGCCGTGTTCTTGCCGAGTGTCCGGCGCCCGAGCGCCGGACACTCGGCGCGTCCGTGCCAGGAGCTGTCCTGGACCCCCGTCGTAAACCGGCGCCTCCTGTGGGAACTTCGGCCGGTAGGAGCGTCGCGGGTGGCGTTCCCCAGCCCCGGGCCGCGCGTGACATCCCCCGCGGCGCTGTGCCACCATCGAAGCACTGGGGAGCACACGTGATCTGGTACACGGGGGATAAAGGCACATGGGAGTTCTTGCTGCAAGTCCGACGGAAACAAGTGTTCTCGGCACTCACCGTTGCGACATCGTCATCGCCGACGACCACCGATTGTTCCGGCAGGGCGTCCGGCTTCTACTGGATGATTCAGAGTTCAACATCGTCGCGGAATCCGGAAATTACCCGGAAACGCTCAACTGCGTCCGCGTCCATCGGCCGGATATTCTCATTCTCGATCTGAATCTGCGGGAAGAGTGGGTCATTCCCCAAATCCCGCAGCTGCTCGCGGAGTCACCACAGACCAGGATCCTGGTGCTCACCATGCACAACAACCCGGCGTACGCGCACGAGGCACTCGGCGCCGGCGCCAAGGGATACGTGTGCAAGGAGGCCACCTCCGAAGAGCTGGCCTCGGCCACCAGGGCGTTGCGGGCCGGGGGCATCTACCTGGACGCGACGGTCAGCGCGGGCTTCTCTGCCCCGGTCGGCACGCAGGGCCAAGGCCGCCTCACGCCGCGCGAAAGCGAGGTGCTCGCGGACATCGCCGCGGGCTACACCAACCAGGAGATCGCCCGCCGGCTCTACGTCAGCCTGCGCACAGTGGAGTCCCTGCGCGCCTCTCTGCGCCGGAAGCTCGATCTGCACACCCGCGCCGAGCTCAGCGAATACGCCAGGAGTCATCACCTGCTGAACTGATCCCGGCGGCGGCCGGCGACCGGCGACCAGCGCTCGCCGGTCGCCGGTCGCCAGCCGGGAAGCGGGCGAAGCGGGCGGGGCATCAGGCGGGTATGCGGACAAGTGAGGTCGATCGGGGGAAACGGGGAAATGGCCACACCCGGGCGCGCCGTGCGCGTCGTTCTCGCAGCAGTCGTGGTCGGCTGCGGCGCACTGCTCCTTGCCCAGGACGTGATCTCGACCTGGCTGTACTCGTGGCTGTTCATCAGCGCCTTCATAGGTATCGCCACGCTGTTCGGACCGCTGCGCGCCGGCATCGCCCAGCGTCTCTTCGACACGGTCATCGCCGTGGGCGCCGCCAGCGTCGGGCTGCTGACGAAGCCCGAGGCGCTCTTCTCGGCGCGCGGCCACCTGTCCCTGCTCCTGTGCGTCGGAGTGTCGTTCGTGGCCGGCACCCTCTACCGGCACGGCAGAATCGCCCAGGTCTGGCACGCCGCACACACCCAGGGCGCGGAGCACGCCCGCGCCGGCATCGCCAGGCATCTCCACGACGGAACGCTGCAGACACTCGTCGCCGCGCGCATGGGCCTGCGCAATGCGCTCACGTCCAAAGACGAGAGCAAACTGGAGGAGGCGTCGTCGCTGGCGGCGCAGTTGCTCGACGAGCAGATTCACACCCTCCGGGACCTCAGCCACGAGCTGATGCCCAGCCGACTGGACAAGGAGGGCCTGGCCGCGGCGGTCGAGCACCTCGCGGACCAGGTCAGCCGCAGCTGGGGCCGGCCTGTCGCGGTGGTCGTCGCCGGAGCACGCGACACGCGAGCGGCACCGGTCGCCGAGCTCACCGCCTACCGGGTGATCCAGGAAGCGCTGAACAACACCGTGCGGCACAGCGGCGCCACACGTGCCACTGTCCGGCTCCGCCTCCACCGCTACTGCCTGCTGGCAGAGATCCAGGACGACGGAGAGGGGTTCGACACCGACACACCGCCGCAGCAGGGCATCGGTCTGTCGGGGATGCGGGAGCGGGTCGTGCAGTGTGAAGGGAGCATCACCGTGCGTTCCCGTACCGCTGAGACGGCACAGACCTCCCGTGCGGGAGCCGGTGACACGGGCAAGCTGTCCGGCAGCCAGCACGGCACCACCGTACGGTTCCTGCTGCCTGCCCGGCCGGGCGGACAGCGCCCGGCCGGGCAGGCAGGAGCGGCAGCTGCCTCGGAACCGGCCTCGGCCCCCACCCTGGCGGGCCGGGGCGCGTCGACGCCGGCTGAACCGGCGCCGACGGTGCAGCGAACCAGGCGGACGGTGCAGCGAACCAGGCTGACGGTGCGGGGAGGCCGAGTGCGGGGGGCGAGGTAGGGAACTACCAGCGCACCCACAGCTCGCGTAGCCCACGGACGATCATGCCCGTCTTCCACGCCTTCTCCTCGACAGGCCCCTCCAGGGACAGCCCCGGCAGGACGTCGAGCAGTCCGCGCAGCCCTTCCTGGAGCTCCACCCGGGCGAGCTGGGCGCCGACACACCGGTGCGGTCCGTACCCGAAGGCCAGGTGCTGACCGCACCGGGCGAAGGAGCGGTCGAGGGAGAGGGCGTGGGGGTCCGCGAAGACCTCCTCGTCCCAGTTGGCGGAGCCGAGCACCGGGACGACGGTCTCGCCCTCGCGTACCACGGTGCCGCTCAGCTCCACATCCTGTCGCGCCACCCGGGTGAAGCCGCCGGTCACCAGGGACGGCACGTACCGCAGCAGTTCCTCGACGGCGGCGGGGACGCGCTCGGGGTCCTCGCGCAGTTCCTGCCACAGGTGAGGCCGCCGCAGCAGCGCGTACGTGAAGTTGGCCAGCTGGCCGGCCGTCGTCTCGTAACCGGCCACCAGCAGCCCTCCGGTGAAGACCACCAGCTCCCGCTCGCTGAGCCGGTCGCCCTCGTCCCGCGCCTGTACCAGGGCGGTCAGCAGATCGTCCCCCGGCTGCTCGCGGCGCTGCGCGACCTGCCCGGCCAGGAACCGGGACAGCGCCTCGCGCGAGGAGCCGACCTCCTCCCGGGTGAGGGCCGTGGTGGACAGCAGCGCGTCGCACCACGTGCGGAACCGGCCGCGGTCCTCCTCCCGAATGCCCAGCAGTTCACAGATGACGGTCACCGGCAGCGGCAGCGCGAAGTGGTGCACCAGGTCGGCAGGTCCGCCTGGAGCCGACTCGGCGCTCATCCGCTCCAGCAGCAGCCGCACGTGTTCGCGCACCCGGGGCCGCAGTCGCTCGGTGCGCCGGGCGGTGAACGCCTGGGCGACCAGCCGGCGCAGTCTGCTGTGTTCGGGCGGGTCGGAGACGAAGATCCCGACCGGGGGTGGTGGTACGGGCTCGAACCGCGCCCCGTCCGGGTCACAGGCCGCAGTTCTGCTGAACCTCGGGTCGGCCAGCACCGTTCTGACGTCCGCGTGGCGCGTCACCAGCCACGCCTCACCGCCGAACGGCAACGTCACTCGGAAGACGGGCTCGTCGGCGCGCAGCTCGGTGAATTCCTCGTCGGGCTCGAGACCGACGGCGGTGCGGAAGGGATAGGCGGGGGCGCTTCGTCCCTCGCCGGAGTACGGACAGGAACCTGTCACCCCGCTCTCCTCTCCCGAGCCCCCTCGCCGGGCCCAGCCGCCTCGCCGGGCTCTGCCACCTCGTCAGTTTCCGCCGCCTGGTCCGGCTTGGCCGACCCGGCGGCTGTCGCCGTGAACAGCGCGAAGCTGCCCCGGGTGCGGACGGTGACCCCCTCGAAGTTCCGCTCCAGCACCGTCTGCAGATCCTCGAGACTGTCGCCGGTGTTCTGCAGGATCCCGCGTTCGTTGTGGTTGCGGAGCACCGCACGCGCTGCGCGGCTCTGCCGCACGCCGTGCGCGAGGATGGTGCTGCCGAAGACTGTGCCCCCGGGGCGCACCGCGCGGGCAACGTGCGCCAGCGCCGGCTCCTTCTCCCGCAGGCTGCTGCCGGGCAGACAGTGCAGGACCATGTTCAGCCCCGCCGAGTCGTAACTGCCGTCCGGCACCGGCAGCGGTTCCAGCACATTGGCACGCCGCACCTCGGGTGACAGCCGTGCCAGTCGGCGCGAGGCGTACTCGAGGGTGTGGGAGTTGAGATCGAGCAGCGTCAGCCGCGGCGCGACCGGGCCGGGGAAGCGGCACCGGTCCAGGAAGTAGCCGGTGCCGACCCCCACCTCCAAGTGGCGGCTCGTCGCGTACCGCCGGTAGAGGCCGAGCATCTCGCGCCGTGGGCAGCGCCACACCAGGCTGTTGGTGGCCAGCAGCACGAGCGGATCGTAGATCCGCAACACCCGGTCGGAGTAAACCTCCTGGCCGAGGAGTGTCCGCTGCTCGGCCTCCCGCACCGCAGGCGGCTCCCCGCGGCCTGCGGAGGTCTCGTCCCGGAAGGCGGGGGCCTCGCCGCGGCGTGCGGACCCGGCGCTCACGCCGGCTTGCGCGCGACGACCAGTGTGTCCGTGGCCGCCAGCGGGCGCTCGGTGACGGCTTCGAAGCCGGCCTTCTCCAGCCAGGAGCGGCAGTCGGCGACGGTGTACTCGCTGCCGATCGGGGACACCAGGGCCATACCGAGGCTGCCCAGCATGCTCAGCGGCTTCTCGCAGCGCGCGTCGTCGATCATGCGGTCGAAGACGAACAGGGTGCCGCCCGGCCGCAGACCGGCGAAGGCGCGGTGGGCGAGCTCCTCGCGCTGCTCGAGGTTCCGGCCGTGCAGGATGTGTCCGAAGACGTAGACGTCGGCGTCCGGCAGGGCGTCGGTGACGAAGTCGCCACCCCGCAGTGCGACCCGGCCCGCGATATCGCTCTTCTCGACGCGTTCGGTGAACAGCGGCTCGATCTGCGGCAGGTCGAAGCACACGGCGGTCAGATCGGGGTGTCGCTCGGTCAGCCGCACCGACAGATCGCCGCGGGCGCCGCCCACGTCGACCAGCTTGCGGTAGCCGCTCCAGTCCACGGCCGAGGAGAGGACCTCGGCGATCTCGTCGTTGAAGGTGTCCATGGCGTCCATGAACTTCCGTGCGGCCTCCGGGCGCTGGTACAGGCCCTCGAAGAAGTTGCCGCCCGGCGGGATCTGCGGCTCGCCGGTACGCAGCAGGTCGGTGAGCTTCATCCACAGCGGGTACAGCGAGGCCCCGCCCATCTCCGCGAAGCCGCCCACGTAACGGCCGCGTCCGCGCACCAGGAAGCGGTCGGCGAGCGCGCTGTTCGCGTACCCGTCCGCGCTCCGCTCCAGCAGCCCGAGCGCGACCAGCGCGTCGAGGAAGTCACCGGAGGCCCGGCTGTGCAGGCCGGCCTTGCGCTCGATGGCCGTGCGGTCGGCTGGACCTTCGGTGGCGAGCACGGAGAAGAGGTCCAGCTCCAGGGCGCTCATCAGTACCCGGGAGCGGTAGAAGGCCATGGCCATCTCGATGAGCGGAAGTGCGTCCGCGCTGCGGTCCGCCGTCACGGGGTTCTCCGTGGCCGGGTCCAGGGTCGGGGTCTCCGGTGTTTCCCGGGTGTTCTCACTCAAGGTCTGCTCCGTGTGTGTCTGAGTTCGCCGTGCGGTGTCCTGTGATCACCGAGGGAATGCGAGGCGCGCACTGATCCCGGCTTCCGGGTGGAAGAGCGCGGCGGAATTGCGTATCGCTCACAGAAACTTTCGTGAGGGCCGCCGGGAGTGGTCAAGGTGTCGGCTGCCGGTGCGCGGAAGGAGCGCCGGCGTTGTACGGCCTCCCCGTTTGGCACTGCGGCATACCCGCAGTGCGGTACGGCCATACGACCTGGCTGCGCAACCTCCCCCTCGGTTTACTTGATTCCCGTACTCGATTCCCGCACTCGATTTCCGTAGCGGAAACCGGCGCAAGGAGCCTTCTGTGACGACTGTGCATGCGACCACCGCCAAAAACCTGTGGAACGCGGTGTGGAATGCCGTGGAATCCGGGTCCCTGGAGGACCTCGACCACTTTTTCGCCGACGACGCCGTCTTCCGTACCTCCAGCGCGGAAGGAAAGGGAAGGGAGTACGCGGCAGGTGTCATGGGGCGGCACCGCGCCGCCTATCCGGATCTGCGCCGTGAGGTGCTGGACATCGTGGAGTCAGCGGATGGGACGGCGGTCTGTGTCGAGGTGCTCTTCTCCGGCACCCATCAGGGCACTCTGGTCCACCCGCAGGGCGGGCGGATCGAGCCGACCGGACGCCTGCTGCAGTGGCGCGCGGTGGACAAGGTACGCGTCGAGGACGGCAAGATCCGGGAGTGGAGTGCCCTCTTCGACCGGCTGTCGATGCTGGAGCAGGTCAGCTGACCGCAGTGCCGCGGCGCGCCGGCACGGTGTCCGCCGCGCCGAGGAAGCCGCCGCCCGTACGGCACGGGAACGGACTTAACGCGGTGCGGGGCCGGACGATAAGCTGGAAGCTGGAAATCGACACGGCGGGCGAAAACACAGTCCGGTTGGTAGTCCGGGCGCCGTGCAGCCGGCCGACGGCTGACGGTCAGTAACCTCCCTCCCAGGGTGTCCGGCCCGTCAGCTTCCTTCCCGTGCCTCGCGGCGCGGGGCGCACCACAACCATGGGAGGACGCTATGCCGAGCACGTTCACCGTGTTCTTCGAGGACCCTTTCTGGGTCGGTGTCCTGGAGGTCACCGAGCCGGACGGGGTCCGCGCGGCACGCCATGTCTTCGGCGCCGAGCCGACCAACCCCGAGCTGCTCGACTTCGCGGTCCGCGACTTCGGCGGGCTGCTGGAACAGGCGCTCTCCTCGCCCATCGTCCCACCCGACTCCACGGAGCGCTCCCGGGTCACCAACCCTAAGCGGCTGGCCCGCGCCGCGGCCCGGGAGCAGGGCAAACGCCCGGTCAGTACCGCCGCGCAGGAGGCGCTGGCGCGCGGCTTCGAGGAGTCCAAGGCCGAGAGCCGCGCCGCGGCGAAACGCCGCCGTGCGGCGGAGGACGCGCATCGCCGGGAGCTGGCGCGGGCGAAGGCGAAGCAGCGGCACCGCGGCCGCTGAAGTCTTTCGTTCGGCTCTGGCCGGATCAGGGAGCGGGTTCCGGAGCGTGCTCTCGCAAGGCGGAGAATGAGGTCCCCCTGGCCGAAGCCGGGGGAGCCCGCGTGGGGTGGGGCACCTCTCGGGGCGAGCGAAGCCGGGACCTGGGCGGAAGCGTCCTGACCAGCGATTCCAGGCTCAGCTTCGTGACCTGCGCGGAAGCCGGGGACTTCGCAGGGACTACCCCGTTCCGGGCCGGCCGGAAAAGGGCAGGACTCCATGGCCGTACGGCGCGGCAACGCGCGCGGCCAGTCGCGGCACCGCGAGAGCGGCACCGTGCTGAACCTGGCCACCACCTGGCGGGTGACCGGGGGCCGGGGACGCGGCCACGGAGCGGAACGGGCAGCAGGCACCGCGCAGCCGTCCGGCGCCATGCGCCATGGCGCAGCGGGCCTCGGACGGCCGGGCCTTCGGTGCGCAGCCATCCGGTGGGCGTGCACCCGGCCATGGCCCGCCACTCCCGGGACAGGTGCGCCTGATCGGCGAACCCGGACGCGGCGGCCACGTCCGCCAGAGCGGCCCGGGTGGTGCCGGTGGCCGCGAGCCGGCCTTCGCTCTCCCACAGGGCCGGGGAGCCTCCCAAGCGGGGCCAGGGCCGCCGTGCGCATACGCGGCAGGGCGCCTGCCCCGACACGCGCAGCGTGCGCCAGAGGCCGAGTTCACCGTCGGCCCCGCCACCGCCGACCACCGCCGACCACCGCCGGCCACCGCCGACCGCCGGCTCCGGGCATCTGGGATGTGCACTTCCAGCTCCGCGCCGGCGACTGGCGCACCTCCCGGCGGCTGACGCACCTCCCGGCGGCTGGCGCCTCCGCACTTCCCGGCGGCTGGCGCACTTCGTACCTCCCGGCGGCAGCGCGGCCGCTCCATCGAGGTCCCTCAGCGGCCGCCGCGAGGCTCCCGTTTTCTCCGGTCGGAGTCGTTCAGCTCTTCCGCGCGGTCCCGCCCTTCACCCGGCCTGTCACCCTGACCGCCGGGCCCGCGTGCGGTCGGGCCGGCGCGGCCGGCACCGGCACGGCAGGCACCCGCGTGGAGGGGTGGGGGGTGGCGGTGACAAGTCTGTGGCGTCCACGTCTGCGGGCAGCCGCTCGGTCGTGACGGTGCCGTACGTGGCGCGTTCCCCGTGAGGTGTACCGGCTCTCAGGCCTCGTTCCACCGGTCCCGTGCCGCGGCGAACGTCTCGGCGAACAGCGGGTCGGCGACCGCCCCCTGTTCGTGCCGCTTGCCGTACCGCTGTTCGTAGGCGGCGAACCACTCGGGGTCGGAGTCGAGGAAGAGTACGTCGTGGAGCGCCATCCGGCGCATGGCCAGCATCGGCACCGGGGCCCGGGCGACCTGGAAGTCGGGGTTGCGGGCGGCGCGTTCGTCACAGTGGGGGTGGAACTGGGCCAGCATCAGCCCGCGGTCCACCAGTTCGGGCTTGACCAGCCGGTGTGCCTCGTCGAGCAGGCGGTAGCGCTCTTCGGGGAGGCCGGAGAGGACCAGCACCAGTGTGTGCAGGAAGCGGTTGCGGCCCTCCCAGTCCGTCGCCTCGAAGGCGTCGGCCATCCGGCGCGCCACCTCGACCAGGCCCTCGGCGTCGGTGTCCGGATCGACCTCCCATTCCTCCAGCAGAAAGGTCTGCGCCTTCATCGCGGACTCCACGAACGGGCAGACCGCGCCGTCCCGGTTGGTGCCCTCGTGCGGGCGCATGACGAACTCGTCCACCCATCGGCGCCCCGCCTCCGTCAGCGGCGAGGGCGAGCGGTCCGCCGTGTCCGTTCTCTCGCGTGAGGACGGAAGGTTGGATAGGGGTATTTGCATGGATATTCCTCCTCGATTAAGAACGCACTGAACCGCCGCCCGGCCCGTGCGACAGGGGGTGCGGTCGCGCGGCGACCGGGCGGTCCAGTGGTTCAGTGGTTCAGTTCTGACCGTTCAGTTCAGGCCCGGGGGAGCAGCGCCACCGAACCGGCGCCACCGAACCGGCGCCACCGCACCGGCGCGGTGGCAACGCACCGGCGCGGTGGCCACGCCGGTGCGGCGCACCTGAGTGGTGACTTCCGCGATGGCGTCTCTCCGTGGCCGTGCCGTCAGTAGGTGTCGCCGAACGCGGCGCGCCGGTTCTTCTCCAGCCAGCCGCTGAACAGCCGTCCGATCGGCGCGCCGGGGACGCCGCCGCGCTCCGCAGGGGTTGCCACCGACAGCAGCCAGGCCGGCATGAACCGCAGCGTCCAGCCCGGCGCCGTCTTGCGCATGTGGGTCGCGAAGCCCTTCCAGACGCCCTTGTCGAGGGCGGGGGCCAGCCGCCCCGTCAGCTCGCGCTCCTCGTCCCCGGCGTGCTGGGCGAGCTGCTCGCGCAACGTGTCCGTCTGGGTGGCCAGCTCGGCCGGGGCCGCCTCGTCGCTGCCGAGCCGGCGGCTCGTGGCGTGCCAGACGTGCAGGACCTTGGTGAGGTCCTCGTGCTCGGCGGTCATCAGCGCCAGCGCCTCCTCGTCGGCACCGCGCTCGCGCAGCTTGGGCCAGAGGAAGTCGTCCTCGCCCTCGTGGTGGTGCTCGATGAGCTGGGAGATTCTGTCCACGTAGTCGCGCAGGGCGGTGGCGCGCTCGGCGTTCCCGGCCGGCAGCTCGCGCGCGGCGCGGCCGATGCGCTCCAGGTCGCGCACCATGGCGCGGTGGGCCAGCAGCATCGTCTGGTGTCCCGGGGCGAGTGCGGCGGTCGCAGACTCGGTCACAAGTGGCTCCTTACAGGCTGGGCGGTCGGAGGGACCCTGGGGGTCGGTGCTTCACATACGCCGGGCGCGCGCATCGCGGGCGCCCGGCGCGGGGCGGTCACCAGGCGTCGTCCGGCAGCTCCATCAGGATGCTGTCGTGACGCTCCGCGAGGGCCCGTTCGGTGGTGATCAACGGAAGCACCTCCTGGGCGAAGAACCTGGCCGTCGCTATCTTGCCCAGACGAAAGGCGCGTCCGGCGCCGTTCCGGCCATCCTCGCCCGAATCCAACTGTTCTGCTGCCACGCCGGCCTGACGCAGCAGCAGCCAGCCGAGCAGCAGGTCGCCGGTGGCCATCAGCAGCCGCGTGGTGTTCCGTCCCACCTGGTGGATCGCGGCGGGCTCCTCCAGTGAACGGAGCAGATACGTCCCCAGGGCGTCCGCCATCGCGCGCACCTGCGTCACCGCCTCCGCGAGGAGCGCGCGCTCCGCCGCCAGGGCGCCGCCCGCCTCCTGGCGTGTCTCCTTCTCCACCTCGGTGAGCAGGCCGTCGAGGGCCGCGCCCTGGTCCCGCGCGATCTTGCGGAAGAAGAAGTCCTGCCCCTGGATGGCGGTGGTGCCCTCGTACAGGGTGTCGATCTTGGTGTCGCGGATGTACTGCTCCAGCGGGAAGTCCTTCATGTAGCCCGCACCGCCCAGGATCTGCAGGGCGTGGTTGAGCTGCTCGCAGGCGCGCTCGGAGCTGTAGCCCTTGACGACGGGCAGCAGCAGGTCGTTGCGCGCCGTCGCCTCCTCGTCGGTGCGCCCCTCCGCCTGCGCGGCGGTGATCCGGTCCTGCAGCGTCGCCGTGTAGAGGACCAGGGCGCGCAGCCCCTCCGCGTACCCCTTCTGGAGCAGCAGGGAGCGCCGTACCTCGGGGTGCCGGGTAATGGGCACCTTGGGCGCTGAGCGGTCACCGAGTGCGGTCAGGTCGGTGCCCTGGATCCGCTCCTTCGCGTACTCGACCGCGTTGAGGTATCCGGTGGACAAGGTGGCCGCGGACTTGGTGCCGACGATCATCCGGGCCTGCTCGATGATCTGGAACATCTGCCGGATGCCGTTGTGCTCCTCGCCGAGCAGCATGCCGACGGCCGGCTCCTCGGCCCCGAAGGTGAGTTCGCAGGTGGCCGAGGCCTTGAGGCCCATCTTGTCCTCGAGCGCGGTGGCGTGCACCCCGTTGCGCGCCCCCAGCCTGCCGGCCGCGGGGTCGGCGATCCGGAACTTCGGCACCAGGAACAGCGACAGCCCCTTGGTGCCGGGCCCGTGCCCGTCGGGGCGGGCGAGCACGAAGTGAACGATGTTCTCGGCCAGGTCGTGCTCGCCTGAGGTGATGAACCGCTTGACGCCCTCCAGGTGCCACGTCCCGTCCGGCTGCTTGCGCGCCCTGGTCCGGCAGGCCCCCACGTCGCTGCCCGCCTCGGGTTCGGTCAGCACCATCGTGGCGCCCCACTGCCGGTCGACCATCAGCTGGGCGAGCCGCTGTTGTTCCTCGGTGCCGAGGCGGTCGAGGACCCGCGCGAAGCCGGTGAACCCCTGGTAGAGGTAGAGCGCCGGGTTGGCGCCCAGGGCCAGCTCCGCCACCGCCCAGCGCAGTGACGGCGGCGCGTCGGCCCCGCCGAGCGACGCCGGCAGGTCGAGCAGGTGCCAGCCGCCGTCCGTCCAGGCCCGGTAGGCGCGTTTGAAGGAGTCGGGCAGCGTGACGGAGCGGGCCCGGGGGTCGTGGACCGGCGGGGTGCGGTCCGCCGCGACGGAGGCGTCCGCCAGCTGGTGTACGGCCAGGCGTTCGACCTCGGCCAGCACCGCGCGTGCGGTGTCCTGGCCGGTCCCGGCGAACGCCCCCGTGCCGTACACGTCGCTACGCCCCAGCACATCGAAGAGGGTGAACTCCAGGTCCCGCAGGTTCGACTTGTAGTGGCCCATGGCCTCCGGCTGTTCCTTCCGTAAGAGATGTCGGCCCGGCGCCCCGTCCCGGCTCCGGCCCCGGCTCCGGCCCCGGCTCCGGCCCCGGCTCCGGCTCCGGCCCCGGCCCCGGCTCCGGCCCCGGGCCGGCGGTGGCCGGCACCGGGGTGGATCAGTGGCGGCCGAGCATGTGGGCGAGGGCCGCGGCGAGGCGCTCGACCTCCGCCTCCGTGCCGACCGAGACGCGCAGCCGTCCGGGCAGCCCGAGGAGGGTCAGATCGCGGACGAGGATGTGGTGTTCCTCGGCGAGCCGGGCCGCGAAGCGGGTGCTGTCACCGGGTTCGGCGCCCTGCCCCGGGACCTCGACCATCACGAAGTTCGCCGCCGAGGGGGAGTGGCCGAGGCCCAGCGAGTCCAGGGTCTTGCACAGCAGCTCCCTCACCCGGGCGTTGTCTGCCCGCACCCGGTCCAGGTGGGCGGGGGCCTCCAGGGCGCGCAGCACGGCGCGCTGGGCCGGGCGGTTGACGTTGAAGGGCAGTGCCCTCGCGGTCGCGGTGATCTGTTCCACCAGCTGAGGCGGGCCGAGGGCGAGACCCGCCCGCACCGAGGCGAGCCCCCACGCCTTGGAGAAGGTGCGGGTCACCAGTACCCGACGCCCCTCGCGCACCGCTGCGAGCGCGAACTCGTGCGCGGGGCCCGCGAAGTCGAGGTACGCCTCGTCGAAGACGAGCACGGTGCCGCTGGACTCGGCGGCGTCGATCAGCTCGGTGACCTCGTCGCGGTCCAGCAGCGCCCCGGTCGGGTTGAGCGGGTTGCAGACGAAGGCGAGGGCGGCGCCCTGCCGCACGGCGGCCGTGAGGCCGGCGACCGGGAGGGCCGCGCCCGCCAGCGGAACGACGTGCGTGGGCGCGCCCACGGCCGCCGCCGAGGTCACGTAGCCGGGGAAGGTGGAGTCGGTGGTGACGACGCGGCTGCCGGGCTCGCGCAGGAACGTCATCGAGGCCAGCAGCACCAGCTCGTCGGTGCCGTTGCCGATGGCGATCATCTCCGGGGTGACACGGAAGTGCTCGGCCAGGCGCTCCCGCAGGAGACCGCACTCGCTGTCCGGGTAGCGGTTGAGGTGCTGTGCCGCCTCCGTGTGCACGGCCTCGACGGTGCCGGGCGGCGGGCCGTACGGGTTCTCGTTGAGGTGGAGGCGCAGGTAGTCCTCCCGGCCGATGATCTCGGTGGCGGTGAAGAAGCCCGGCTGTGCCGGGCGGCCCTGGAGCATGGGGTGTCCCTCTCTCGAACGGTGGCTCAGGGGCGGGTCAGCCCAGGGGAATCCGGGCGAGGGTCTTGAGTGCGCCCCCGTCCGGTCCCAGGGCGGCCCGGCAGCGGAAGCGCTGGATCTTCCCGCTGGGGGTCCGGGGCAGGTGGCCGCGCTCCACGAAGACGCACTCGGCGAGCGCGAGGCCCGACTTCTCCCGGGCGACGGTGGCGGCCCGGTCGGCGATCACGCGGAAGTCGTCGCTGCGGCGCCTGGGTTCGAGCAGCAGGACCAGCCGGGAGATGCCGCCTTCGGCCACGTCCACCAGGGCCGAGCAGCCCTCGCGGACCGGGCCGAGCGCTTCGACGGCCGATTCGATCTCGCTCGTGTACACGTTGCGCCCGCCCACCGAGATCAGGTCGTCGGCACGGCCCACGAAGTACACCTCGCCCTGGTGGACGAAGCCCAGGTCGCCGGTGTGCAGCACGCCGTCCCTGAACCGCTCGGCCGTGCGTGCGGGGTCCCCGAGGTAGCCGGAGGCCAGACTCGGGGAGGAGACCAGCAGCTGCGAGACCCGGCCCGGCTCCTGTGTGGTCACCGTGACCCCGGGCAGCGGCGGGCCGTTGGAGACCAGCCGGGTGGCGCCTGGGGTGTCCTCGGCGACCTCGACGATCTCCCCGTCCCGCAGCGCCGCCCCGTCGAAACTGCGGGCGACCGGGTGCGCTCCCGTCGGGCTGCTGGCGACCGCCAGCGTCGCCTCGGCCATGCCGTACGCGGGCATGAACGCGGCCCGGCTCAGGCCCGAGGGACCGAACGCGGTCATGGCCGTCTCCAGCGTCGCCGCGTCCACCCGCTCGGCGCCCACCACGAAGACCTTCAGGGCGAGCGGGTTCGGCAGCGGGGTGCGGCCCTGCGCCCGGGCGGCCAGGTACAGGGCGGTGTTCGTGCCCGCGGACATGGTGGCGCCGAAGTCGGACATGTCCCGGAACCAGGTGCGCGGCGCCATCCCGAAGCGCTCGGGGGAGGAGAGGACGAAGTCGTAGTCGAACGCCCAGGCGTTCAGCAGCGTTCCGAAGACGCCCATGTCGTGGGAGAGCGGCAGCCAGGAGACGATCGTCTCGGCACCGACGCGCCCGTCCGCCAGGTCGTAGAGCATGTGCAGGTGGGTGGCGATGGCGCGGGAGGTGAGGGCGCACCCCTTGGGCAGGCTCGTGCTGCCGGACGAGTACTGGACGAAGGCGATGTCCTGCGGCCCCGGCGGCGACGGGTCCAGGTGCCCGCCGCCGTACAGCGAGGTCCAGGTGCGGACCGGGAACCGCGCGGTCAGCCCGGCCGGCACCAGCGGCAGTAGCGACTCGTCCGTCAGCAGCAGCGCCGCGTCGAGCCGTTCGGTCAGCCGCGTCAACTGGCCCCCGTACTCCTCGGGGGTCTGTCCCCGGGCCGGCAGCGGGAAGGAGGCGACGGCGCCGCCGGCCAGCCAGACCGCGAGCAGCCCGCGCACGGTGTGCGCCGAGTTGGTGAGGACGGTGGCGACCCGCGTCCCCGGCCGCACGCCCGCCGCGCGGAGTGCGGCCGCCATGCCGTGGGCCTCCCGTACGACCTGGCGCCACGGGGTGTGCCCGAAGCCCTCGCCGTCCCAGTGGTGCAGGACCCCCTTCGACTCGTCGCGCAGCAGCAGGTCCCACAGTTCGGTGCCGGTGGCTGCCATGGCTACTCCACGTCCACGAGGGAGACGTCGGAACCGTCGCGCGAGCGGTCCGCCATGGGGGCGATGCGCTGCTGGGCGACGAGCAGCTCCTGCCGGTCGAGCTTGGCGCCGTCGACCCGGCTGATCCCGGCCTCGCGCATCGTCATCCGCTCCGGGTCGATCCGGATGACCTTCCAGGCCAGCCGGGTGCGCTCCAGGCTCCAGATGAAGACGGCCGACAGGTCGACCTCGTACCACTTCATCCCGTGCCGCGCGGAGCGCGGGAAGGCGTGGTGGTTGTTGTGCCAGGCCTCACCGAAGGACGGCACGGCCAGCCAGGCGACGTTGCGAGACTCGTCGGTGGTGGTGAACCGCCGGCGGCCGAAGTAGTGGCCGATGGAGTTCACCGCGTACGTCATGTGGTTGATCAGGAAGATCCGCACCAGACCGCCCCACAGCACGCCGGTCAGCAGCGCCTGGAGCGAGCCGCCGGTGATCGCGAAGGCCAGCAGGCCGGGCAGCAGGATGCCGGCGGCGACGACGAGGACGAACTTCTCGCTGAGCCAGCGCAGCGGCTTCTCCCGCACCAGGTCGGGGCAGTAGCGGATGGGGTCGGACTTGAGGCCCTCGTCGAAGAGCCAGCCCAGGTGCGCGTGCCACATCCCGGCGATCGCGCCCTTGAAGCCGGGCTCGAAGCCGAGGTGCGGGCTGTGCGGGTCGCCCTCCTTGTCGGCGACCCGGTGGTGCTTGCGGTGGTGGGCCGCCCAGATGATCGGCGGGCCCTGTCCCGCCATCACCCCGGCGGTGGCGAGCGCGACGCGGATGGGCTTGTACGTCTCGAAGGCGCGGTGCGTCAGCATCCGGTGGTAGCCGGTGGAGATGCCGAGGCCGGAGATGGCGTACATGATCAGCGTGACCAGCACGTCGGTCCAGCCGAAGATGTGGTTCCAGGCCAGCACCATGGCCGCGCCGAGTGCGAGCAGCGGTAGCAGTGACGCGACGAGCATGTACCAGCGGTGTTCTCTGCCGTCCATATCCCTGTTGTCCTCTTTCGTGGTTTCTGGCCGTGCGGGTCAGACGCCCGAGGTGGTCTCCGGGTCGAACTCGGTGCGCAGCGCGGGCAGGGCCAGCGACAGCAGCGCGGCGCACGCGGTGAGCACCGTGCCGACCAGGAACGCCGAGTGGAAGCTGGTCAGCAGCGCGTCCGGCACGGCGGTGCCGGAGGAGATCTCGTCGTCCAGCCGGTTGCTCGCCAGGGTGGCCAGGATCGCGAGTCCGATCGCGCCGCCGATCTGCTGGCCGGTGTTGAGCACTCCGGAGGCCGCTCCGGAGTCGGCCTTGGGCACTCCGCTGACGGCCGCCACCACCAGCGGCACCATCGCCAGCCCGTAACCCGCCGCGCACAGCAGCAGGGTGGGCAGCAGGTCGGTGGGGTAGGAGGCGTCCAGCGGTGTCCTGAGCAGCAGACCGAGCCCGAGGGTCGCCGAACCGAGACCGACCAGGCACAGGGCCCGGCTGCCCACCTTGGGCAGGAGCTGGATCGCGATACCGGAGAAGGCCGCCATCGTGACGCCGAACGGCGCCCAGGAGATGCCCGCCTTCAGCGGCGACCAGTGCAGCAGGTTCTGCATGTACTGGGTCAGGAAGAAGAAGATGCCGTACAGCCCCGAGGCGGCGAGCAGCATCATCACGTTGGCGGTGGAGATCTGCCGGCTGGCGAACAGGCCGAGCCGGATCAGCGGTTCGTCGGCACGCTGTTCCCGCACCACGAACGCGGCCAGCAGCACCGCGGAGCCGATGAGACCGGCCACCGTGGCCGCCGACCCCCACGGGCGGTGGTTGGTGCTGATGACGGTGTAGACGAGCAGCAGCAGCGCCCCGGTGATCAGGACGGCCCCCGTGCCGTCGGTCGCGGGCCGCTTGGCGGGCCCCTCGGTGCGGTCGGCGAGCGCGGGCCGCAGCGTGAGGGTGAACAGCAGCGCGCCGATGGGGATGTTGACGAAGAACACCCACCGCCAGTCGATGAGGTCGGTGATGAGGCCGCCCAGCAGCACGCCGGAGACCCCGGAGATGCCGGTGAGACCGCCCCAGATGCCCAGCGCCTTGCGCCGCTCCTTCGCCTCCGTGAAGACGGTGATGAGGATGGCCAGGGCGGACGGACTCAGCAGCGCCGCCCCGAATCCCTGGGCGCCGCGGGAGACGATCAGCATCTCGGACGTGGTGGCGAGCCCGCAGGCGAGCGAGGCGACGGTGAAGACGCCCAGCCCGGTGAGGAACACCCGGCGGCGTCCGAACAGGTCGGCGCAGCGGCCACCGAGCACCAGGAAACCGCCGAACAGCAGCATGTAGGCGTCGACGACCCAGGCCAGCGAGGCCCGGTCGAAGTCGAGGCTGCTGCGGATGCTCGGCAGCGCCATGGCGACGACGGTGTCGTCGATGATGACCATGAACTGCGCACCGCAGGTCACCGCGAGCGCGAGGCCGGCAGCCTTGGGTACCGCGCCGGAGGGAGCCTTCTCGGTGGACCGGGCTGTTCCCCTGCCCATACGGGATCTCCTGTTCGTCGTGCTGCGTGGGAACACAGCGTGGGGGTGGTTGCCGGGGCTCTTCGGCCCGCCCCGGTGGACACGGTGCGGGGCACCGGGGGGCGGGTCACGGCCGTTCCCGTGCCGGCCCGCTCCCGGGCGGATCAGGAGGTGCCGGCCTGGGCGACGACCCGGTTGAGCCGGTCCATGCGGGTGGCGAGACTCATCCGGCCCTCCAGGCGGAAGGCGGGCAGCCGCCGCCCGTCGGTGTCGTTGAAGCCGTACTCCCCGGCCAGGTCACCGGTCGAGAGGATCTGGCCTGAGCGGTCTCGCACCTGCGGGTCGGCGGCCAGGTGGACGATCGCCCGGCCGACGTACTCGGGGGAGTGGACGATCGCGGCGGGTCCGTCCCCCAGCGCCTCCCAGGCGGCCTCCACCCGCTCGGTGCGCACGAAGCCCGGGTGCACGGACAGGGCCGTGACCTGCTGCTTGCGCAGGTCCGCCGCGAACGCCTTGCTGAGCCGGTCGCTCGCCGACTTGAACACGTCGTAGGCGGCCTGCCCGAGGTAGGTGTCGCCGTCGGTGAAGCCGATGCCGACGATCAGCCCGCCCTGCCGCTCGATCATCAGCGGCGTGAGCAGCCTGGTGACGTCGTACTGGGCGCGCAGCGAGCCCTCGCACAGCTCGTACCGCCACATCGGCTGCTTCCAGTAGGGGGCGTCGAAGCGGACGTCGGCGGAGCGTTCGTACCCGGCCCAGGCGTTGTTCACCAGCAGGTCCACCGAGCCGTGCTCGGCAGCGATCCGGTCGGCCAGCGCCTGGTTGTCGTCGCTGGAGCGGTGGTCGCAGCGCACCGCGATGCCGGTGCCGCCGCGCGCGGTGACCTCCTGTGCGGTGTCGTCCACCGTGCCCGGCAGATCCTCGGTGCGTCCCGTGGTGCGGCTGCTGCGCCCGGTGACGTAGACCGTGGCGCCGGCGCTGCCCAGGGCGAGCGCGATGCCCCGCCCCACGCCCCGGCTGGCACCGGTGACCACGGCGACGGTCTGCTCCAGCCGCGGCGGCTGCCACTCCTCGTGCGGGTCCTCGTTCACGGTTGCGTCCTTTCCGGCTCGTCAGCTGAGGTGGGCGGAGGCGTAGGCGAGGGTCTGCGCGTAGGCGTCCGTGTCCAGGACGTGCGGGACCCCGTAGCGTTCGCGGAGCGTCGGCATGGAGGTGGGCAGCACGCCGCCGCCGCACCGGGTGACCTCGCTGACGTCCCGCAGCACCGAGAGGTAGGAGCGGGCCAGGGCGGGAAGCCGGCGCAGCTCCTCCGGGTCAAGGGCGTCGGGGTCGGTGACCGGCGGCGGGGCCAGGGGACGCCCGAGGGAGGCGGCGTGCTTGGCGCACACCTCGACGGCGGTGGCCATGTCCATCGCCTCCTCGCCGTACGTCACCCAGAACTCCCCGCTGTCGTCGCCCAGTTCGATGCAGCGCAGCACCGCTTTGGCGAGCATGTCCTGGGGTACGACGTCGATCCGGTTGCCCTCGTGCACCGGGAGGAAGGGGGCGCGCCCGCGGCAGATCCAGTCGGACATCAGCTGGACGATCTGCCCCCGGGAGGTCCAGCCCGTGCGGGAGTCGCCGATCAGGTTGGTCGGCCGGAAGACGGTGTGCGGCAGGCCGCTGTCGCGCAGCAGCTGCTCGGAGCGGAGCTTGGAGCGCACGTAGTTGGTGGTGACGTTGGTCTCGCTGAGCCGGTGGGGGGCGCTCGCCGACAGCGCGGCGACGAACGCGGTGCTCATGAAGTGCACCGTCGCGCCGGACTCCTCGGCGAACTCGATCACCCGGCGGGTGCCTTCCACGTTGACCGGCCGGTAGCGCTCGTCCGGCAGGCCCCACTCGGTCAGCCCGGCCGAGTGGATGACGGTGTCCACGTCGCGGGCCAGCGCCCGGTAGCTGTCCTCGTCCAGGCCGAAGCGCGGCTCGGCCAGGTCGGCCGCCAACTGCTCGCCGGCCTCGGCGGGCAGTGAGGTGCCCTGCCGCCTGGTCATCGAGATCAGCCTCAGGGGGCGGCCCGGTACCTCCCGCAGGACGGCCCGGCCGACGACGCCGGAGGCACCCGTCAGCAGTACTGTGCGGCTCTCGCTCATGCCCGCGACTCCTTCCACTCCATCAGGCGCGTGGTGGCACGGGCGCCGACGTACAGCAGGGGCTCCGGCGGGAAGTCGCGCGCCGAGCGCTGTGCGTCGTCGACGTAGAGCAATCGGGAGAACTCCGAGTCCTTGCCCAAAACCAGGTCCCGCAACACCTTGCCGCCGGTGTGGGTGGCGGCGATCCCGTTGCCGTTGAACCCGTAGCCGTAGAAGATGTTGCCGCCCGGCAGCGCCCCGAAGTGCGGGGCGTAGTCACGGGTGATGTCCATGACGCCGCCGTAGGTGTAGGTGAACTTGAGGTCCCGCCACATCGGGAAGAACCGCCCGAACTCCTCGGCCAGGGCCCGGTAGGCGCGCTGGTCGTTCATGCGGCGGCGGCGCAGGTCGCGGCCCCAGAAGTAGAAGGCGGGCCCGCCCGCCCACAGCAGCCGGTTGTCGGCGGTGAAGCGGGCGCAGGTCAGGAACGTCTTCGCCTCGACCATCCCCTCGCGGCCCGCCCAGGCGATCCGGCCGAGCTGCTCGGTGGTGAGCGGTTCGCTCACCATGGCGTAACTCCACAGCGGCACGGTCTTGTTGCGGAACTGCTGGAAGGTGAACTGGCGGGCGTTGGCGGCGACGATGACCTTGTCGGCGGTGATCGTGCCGCCGGGGGTGACGACCTGCGGCCGCACGCCAGGCCGTACCCGCACGACCGGGGTGTTCTCGTGGACGACGACGCCCCGCTCCTTGACCACCCGGGCCACGCCGCGGGCCAGCTTGAACGGGTTGACCAGGGCGCCCCCGGTGCGCATGGCGCCCAGTACGGCGGGGGAGCCGATCACCTCCTGCGCGTCGGCCGGCGAGAGGACCGGCGGCTGGTCCCGGCCGGCGATCCTGGTGGCCAGGTCGCGGTCGGCACGCAGCCGGCGCAACTGCGCCTGCGTGGTGGCCACCATCAGGTAGTCGTTGGCCTCGTACTCCGCGTCGATCTTGTTGCGGCGCGTGAAGCGGCCGATCTCCAGCACGGACCGTCCGACCGCCTGCGAGGCCTCCAGGGCGCGGCGCGTCCCGAACTCCTTGACCAGTGCCTGGATGTCCTTGCCGATGGTCGGCGTGACGAAGCCGTCGGCCCGGCCCGAGGCACCGTGCCCCGCGAACTCGGCCTCGACGACGCGGATGTCCAGCGCGGGCTCGGCCTCCTTGAGGAAGTGCGCGGCCCACAGCCCGGTGTAGCCGCCGCCGACGACGGCGATATCGCAGTCCACGTTCTCGCGCAGCGGCGGTTCCGGGACGACCGGCTCCGTCTCGTGCCAGTAGACCACATGTTTTCGCGTACTCACTCAGCGCCCCTTTTCGAGAATTATTCTCGACAGCCCCAGGTGGCGGTTCTGGAAGTGCCTGACGCTCGCCCCCAGATAATTCTCGTAATTGACGACGTTCTCCTCGCCGGAGAGCCGCACGGCCGCTTCCCTGTTCTCCCGGAGGCGCCGCAGCCATTCCACGCAGGTGCGGCTGTAGTGGTCCGGGTCGTTGCGCAGGGAGACGACGTCGAAGAGTTTCTCGCTCGATTCGACGACTTCCGAGAGTGCCGGGATCTCGGACTCCGGGAAAATCGTTTCCATGATGAACATCAGCTCCCGCACGGTGGCCTTGTCCATCACCGTGTTGTTGCCCTTGACGTTCGTCTGGAGGGCGACGCGGCCCCGGGGCGGCAGCCACGCGAAGCAGCGCTCGAAGAACTCCTGGTAGCCCGCCACCCGCTCGGCGCGGGTGAGGCCGGTCCTGGCGAAGTGCTCGAAGGCCCCGATCGAGACGATCGCGTCGTACGGCTCGGCCGGCTGGTGGTCGAGCCAGTTCTCCACCCGGATCTCGGCCCCGGTGATCCCGGCCGACTCGGCCAGCTCGGCCTGGCTGTCGCTGAGCGTGAGGCCCACGGCGTGCTGGACGCCGTGCACCTGGGTCAGCCGCTTGAGGAGACTGCCCCAGCCGCAGCCCACGTCCAGGACGCGCCGCGCGCCACCGGCGCGCGCCCCCTCGATGAGGTGGTCCAGCTTCCGCGCCTGCGCCGTCTCCAGGTCGTCGAGCGGCGCCTCCTTCGACCCCGGCTCGGCCCACAGGGCGCAGGTGTAGGTGAGGGAGGAGTCCAGCCAGAGCGCGTAGAAGTCGTTGGAGACGTCGTAGTGGTGCCGGATCGCCTCGGCGGTGGCGCCCTGGTAGGCGGTGGCGCTCACGCCGCGGCGCCGGCGGCCCGGGTCGTCTCGACCAGTTCGACCAGGTCGCCGACCGTCTTCACGTTCGCGGCCTGGCTCGGGTCCAGCTCGACCTCCGCGTCGTCCTCGATCGTGTAGACGATGTCGGCGATCTGCAGGCTGGAAAGGCCCACCGAGTCGAAGGCCGTATCGGCGCCGAGGGTGAGGTCGGCGGCTTTGCTGCCGAGCTTCTTTGCTATGAGGGCACACACGGTGTCGACGGTGATCACGGATTCTCCCTTTCATTCGGTCGCGGTTGAAGGAAGCTAACTCCGCCAGGCGGCGCGGCACATGACAGGCGGGCATGGCAGATCCCTGTCATACCGGCCCCGCTCCCGGATGGCAGACAGGTGCCACTTGCCGGTGTGCGCCGCACGGAACTGAAATGAAGGGACCACCGCCTGAGAAAAGGACGGTTCATGACAACCCCATTCCGTGTGGTCGACTTCATTGTCGACTTCTTGAGCCGGCAGGAAGTCCGTCACGTCTTCGGAGTCGGTGGCGCCAACATCGAGGACCTCTACGACGCTCTCCACCTGGCGGCGCACGGCCCGCTCGGCGTGGTCGCGAAACACGAATTCTCGGCAGCCACGATGGCCGACGGATACCACCGTGCGGCCCAGCGGATGCCCGTGGTCGCCGCCACCTCCGGCGCAGGGGCCATGAACCTGGTCCCCGGACTCGCCGAGCTGCGCGCCTCCTGCGTACCGGCCCTCGCGCTCATCGGGCAGCCGCCCGTGTCGCTGAACGGGCGCGGCTCCTTCCAGGAGACCAGCGGCCTGGCGGGCTCCATGGACGCGGCCCGGCTGTTCGGACAGATCGCCGTGGACTGCGAGCGGGTGGAGGAACCCGAAGCGATCCTCCAGGCACTGCCGCGGGCCTTCGCCGCCGCGTCTGCCGCGCCGGGCCCCGCCGTGCTGCTGCTGCCCAAGGACGTGCAACAGGCCGTCCTCGCCCCCTGGGACAACCCGGCGAAGCAGGCCGCGCCCGAGCGCCCGAGCTCCGCCGCCGCCGACCGCGCGCAGGCCGTGACCCTGCTGCGCTCGGCCGCGGAACGGCAGGGCGTCGCCGTGATCGCCGGCGAGGGCGTGGCGCGGGCCGACGCCCGGCCCGAACTCGCCGCGCTCGCCACGGCGCTCGGGGCGCACGTCGCGGTGGCACCCGACGCCAAGGACGTCTTCGACGACCGGGACCCCCGGCACCTGGGCATCGCCGGAGTGATCGGCAGCGCCCAGGTGCAGGCCGCGCTGGAACAGGCCTCCGCCGTCCTGCTGGCCGGTACCCGGCTGCCGCAGATGGCAGGTGCCGGGCTGCACGACCACCTCAAGGGGGTGCCGGTCGTCTGCCTCGACCCCCGGCCGCCGTTCCTGGAGCCGCACGAGGACCTGGTGCGGCTCACCGGGGACCTGCGGGAGGAGATGAGGCTGCTCACCGGGGAGCTGCTCGCACCCGGCGCGGGGCTCCAGCAGCGCAACGGTGCCGCGCGGGCCCTGGTGGACAACCTGGCAGCCAAGCAGGCGAGCGCCCCGTCCGTGGAGCTGCCGCACGTGCCGGACTCGGCGGCGCTGGACATGGCGACGGCGGCGCGCCTGGTCGGTGCGGCCCTTCCCGAGCGCTCCACCGTGGTCAGCGACGCGGGCAACACCGGCGCCGTCACCATCCACCACGTGGGCGTGCCGCCGGGAGGCCGGTTCATCGTCGCCATGGGCATGGGCGGCATGGGCCACAGCTTCGGCGCGGCCGTCGGTGCCGCGTTCGCCACCGGGCGGCGCACCTGCGTACTGGCCGGTGACGGGGCGTTCTTCATGCACGGCATGGAGGTGCACACCGCGATCGAGCACCGGCTGCCCGTCACATTCGTGATCTTCGACAACCGGTCGCACGGCATGTGCCGCACCAGGGAGCAGCTCTTCTACGGGGGCGACTACTCCTACAACCTCTTCGGCCCGGCCCGGATCGGTGACGGCATGGCCGCCATGTTCCCCGGCCTGGACGCGGTGACCGCCCGGAGCGCGGGCGAACTGCGCGCGGCGCTCGGACGGGCGCACGCCACCCGCGCGCCGGCCCTGATCTGCGTCGAGACCGACCCGGCCGAGGTGCCCCCGTTCCGTCCGTTCCAGGACGCCATCGCCGCCGGATCCAACCGGCCTGTCAACCAAGGAGTCGTACCAGGATGACCACCGCCCCGACGCACACCGACCCGGCCGCCGACTACACCCCGCCTCCCGCGGTCCCCGACGACCTCAAGGACGTCCCCGGGCTGCTGCGCTGGGAGACCACGTCCCGCGAGGAGGCGTTCGCGCACGCGGCGACGCTGACCAAGGAGACCTTCACCTACGACGAGGTGTACGGGCAGTTCGTCACCGTCCACCAGTACATCGACGCACCGCCGCAGGCCGTCTACGACTACCTGACCGACGAGCGCAACCTCAACGAGTACACCTACAGCACCCGCGACTTCGCGCCCACCGACACCCCCGGTCTCTACCAGGGCCGCGACACCCTGCTCGACGACGAGACCAAGATATTCCTGCGCATCGACGGCAACCCGGACGCGCTCACCGTCGACATGAAGTGCGCCTGGGACCAGGGCGAGGAGCTGTGGATGGTCTACATCCACCGGATCATCTCGGCCGAGACCGTGCTGGGCAAGAGCGGTTCGGTCGTCATCTGGACCAACTGCCACCACCCGTACTACGACAAGAACCCGCACCCCGAGCTGGCCTCCAGCCCCGAGCGCCCCTGGGTCGGCGACACCTGGGGCCTCTTCTACGCCGGCCACAAGGTGGAGATCGACAACCTCAAGAAGATCCTCGAACTCCGCCACGGCACCGCCGCATGAGGACGGTCAGCCTGCTCGAACTCGCCTCCTACCTGCCGGGGGAACCGGTGGGCACGGACTGGTTCCGTCAGTTCCAGGAGGACGACGGCGAGATGTCCGGGCACACCATGTTCAAGGCGCCGCACCACCGGCACCAGGTGTCCCGGGACGAGACCCCCGCGGACATGATGGAGAAGGCCGGACTGCTCCTGCGCGAGCGGATCGGCAAGGACGCCGTCGAGGGCGCCGACGTGGTGATCACCAACACGCTGCTCCCCGAGGTGCCCTTCACCGGTCCGGGCGCCGAGGTCGCCCACCGGCTCGGCGTCGGCGCCGACTGGGTGCTCGACGCCCACAACGGCGGATGTGCCTCCTTCGTGCACCTGCTCAGGATCGCCCGGGCACTCATCGGCTCCGGGCAGGCCGAATCCGCGCTGCTGTTCAACGTCCAGAACAGCGCGGGCCCGGTGATGACCCAGTCCCAGGTGCGCGGGCTCCCCGAGGCCGTCATCCCCGGCGACGGCTGCAGCGCCGCCTACGTGGCGGCGTCCGACACGTCACCGGTGCTCGGCATCGCGGTCGCCAACCGCGGCGACTACACCCGCGACTGCGGACTCTCGCTGCACGACGGGCGCAAGTACTGGGAGGCGGGGGAGAGCCAGATGCACGTCGGGTTCACCCCCGACAAGGTGGCGGACATCGTCGAGCGCGGCAACCGGCTCGTCCCCGAGGTGGTGGGCCGGGTCTGTGCGGAACTCGATCTCAAGACCGACGACATCGACATGCTGATCACCAACCAGCCCAACCGGATGTTCCTCAAGCAGTGGCAGGAGAGGCTCTCCATCCCCCCGGAGCGCCATCTGGACACCTTCGACCGGTTCGGCAACCTCTTCGGCGCCGGCGTCCCCATCACGCTCGACCACGGCATCCGGGAGGGCCGGGTCCCGGACGGCAGCCTGCTGATGCTGGCCGGGTTCGCCCACGCCGGGGACTTCGCCGGAGCCGCGGCCGTGCACTGGCGGGCGGGAGGTGCGCGCGAGTGACCGCGTGGGCCGGCCGGAGCGGGCCGCGGCCCGCTCCGGCCGGCCCGCCAGCCCGAGCACGCACCGCACCCCTTCCGAGGAGAGCCCATGTCCCCTCCCCGAGCTGTCGTCATCGGCGGCGGCATCGGCGGCCTGACCACCGCGCTGGCCCTGCACCGGCGCGGCTGGCACACCACCGTCCTGGAGCGCGCTGCCGGCCTCGCCCCCGTCGGGGCCGCCCTCACGCTGGCGCCCAACGCCCAGCGCGCACTGGGCACGCTCGGGCTCGGTACGCAGATCACCGAGCTGGCGTCCTGGCGGGGCGACGGCCTGATGTGCGACCCCGCGGGCCGGCCCCTGACCCGCACCCACAGCGAGGCCGTCGTCGCCCGGTTCGGCGCGCCCCTGGTCGTCCTGCGGCGCAGCGACCTGATCGACCTGATCGTCGACCGGCTGCCCGCGGGCACCGTCCGCACGGGGGAGGCGGCATTCCTCACCCACGCGGGATCGGCCCGGCACAAGGCCCATGTGAGCACCCCCAACGGGAGGCACGAGGCGGACCTGGTCGTCGCCGCCGACGGCGTACGCTCCCCGGCCCGGGCCATCCTCTTCCCCGACCACCCCGGCCCCGCCTTCGGCGGCTGGACCGTCTGGCGCCTCCTGGCGCCGACACCCGGCTCCGGTTTCGTCCCGCACGAGTCGTGGGGCCGCGCCCAGGTGTGGGGCACCCTGGTGCGGGACGCGGACAGCGTCTTCATCTACGCCTGCGCCGCCACCGACGAGGGCGGCCGGTCCGCCGACGGGGAGAAGGCGGAGCTGCGGCGCCGCTTCGGCCGCTGGCACGACCCGGTGCCCACGCTGATCGACTCCGTGCCCGAACACGAGATCCTCCGCAACGACGTCCACCACATGCAGGTGCCGCTCACGGCGTTTCACCGGGGCCGCACAGCGCTCCTCGGCGACGCGGCGCACGCCATGGTGCCGACCCTGGGACAGGGCGCCAACATGGCCATCGAGGACGGCGTCGTCCTCGCCCACCACGCGGCGCCGGACGCCGACCCGCTGGTCGCGCTCGCCCGGTACGACCGCGACCGCAGGCCCCGCACGCAGGACGTGGTGCGCCGGGCCGCGCGCCTCCTCAAGCTGACCTCGCTGCGCTCCCCCGTCACCGTCGCGGCCCGGGACGGCCTCATGCGCATGGCCTCCCGCACCGTGCCGGGACTCCTGCTGCGCGGCTTCGACGGCATCGCCGACTGGCGACCGCCCACCGCGGGGCCGGGGACCTCACCGGCACGACCGCCGGACCACACCTCGGCGTCCCCTCCCCCCGGCACACCCCGAGTTTCCCGGACCCGGGCGACCGACCCCGGCCGCCCGTAGCACCACCCACCACGAGTGAAAAGAGGAACCGAACATGCGTCGGATCATCCAGGCGGGCACTGTCGCCACCACCGCCGTCCTCCTCGGCGGGCTGGCCCTTGCCGCCCCGGCCTCCGCAGCCCCCGCCGCCGCACAGACCGTGACGGCGACGTACGACTGCGGCTCCTACGGGGTCACCGACCTGAAGATCGAGGCGTCCGCCGAGGGCGGTGTCGGCTCGGTCAAGGTCTCCACCAGCGGTGGTCTGGCCCCGGCCGACATCCCCGCCGACTCCGTCACCGCCACCCTGCGCCTGGAGCGGGCCTCCGGTGGCACGGTGGACTTCACGGGCACCGCCAACGAGGCCGCCCCCGCGGGCCAGCCGCTGACCGTCGGCCCGCTGACCGCGCCGGTCACCGCGGGCGACAGCCTCGACTCCTACATCCCGGCCGAGGGCTCCGACGTCGCGTCACTCGACCTCAACATCCTGGGCCAGGCCAACACCTGCAAGGCCGTCAGCAAGCAGACACCCGGCCCGATCGTCTTCTGACGCGGTCCCGCCCGGCGAGGCCGTCGCCGGGCGGGCACCAGGCGGGTGCCCGCACGCGGTGGGACCGGCTGTGCGCACAGCCGGTCCCACCGCGCGCGGCGGCGGTGCTCAGGGCGCGGCGAGCTGCCAGGCTGCCGCTTCCGGCGGGCGGAGTACGAGCGGCGCCGTGTCGTCGGCCGGACGGGACAGCGCGGCCAGGCACTCCTCGCCGGCCGGCACGTCCTGGACCACCCACAGCTCCCGCGCGGCAGCGCCCTCGTCCTCCGTACGCTCCAGCACCGCGCTGCGCAGCTCGGGGCGGACCGCCACCCGGGCCAGGTCGGTGCCCAGACCGATGCCCCAGCCCTTGACCACGGCCTCCTTCCGTACCCAGCAGCGCAGCAGTTCCTCGTCGCGTGCCGCGCCCTGTGCCGCCGCCGCGACGTGGGCGCGCTCCTGGGCGCCGAGACAGCGGCGCACCACCGCGGGCACCGTGAGCGGGCGGCGCTGCTCGATGTCGACGCCGACGGGCGCCGCACGGGAGAGGGCCAGCATCCACCACGGGCCGGAGCGCGAGACACTCACCCGCCAGCCGCCGCGGGGCGCACGCAGGAGCGGCGGGCCGTGCCGGTCGCTGCCGCAGCCCGGGCACCGGCCTGTGCCCCACACCACCTCGGCCGGCCGCACACCGTGCCAACGCGCCACCGTACGCCGGACCGCGGCCCGTGCCCCCGCGTAGTGGGCGGCCGCGAGGGCGTCCCGGTACTCCGCGAAGCGGTGTCGCTCCCGCTCGTCGAGCACCGCCACGTCGTCGGCCGCCGGAGTGTCCCGCACCCGGCCGCTCCACACGTGCACCCCCCTGCGGGCGGTCCCGCTCATCGCTGGGACCGCTGCAGAGCGCGTACCACCTGCACCCGGGAGCCGCACTCCAGCTTCTGCATGACGGCGCGCAGATGGTTGGTCACGGTCCACTCCGAGATGCCCAGCGCCGTGCCGATCTGCCGGTTGGTCAACCCCTCGGTGACCAGCAGGGCGATCTCGTGCTGCCGGGGCGTCAGGCCGTGTGGGGCCGCCGGCACCGCGGCCCGCCCGGCGGGCTCACGCCGGCCCGGGGGCTCGCGCCGCGGGCCCGGGGCGAAGAGGCCCGCGATCAGGGCGTCGTGCAGCGAGACCTCCTGCGCCCCACGCCGTATCTGCCGCAGCGCTCTGGCCTCCAGTTCCTCGTGGAGTTGCGCCGAGACCGTGCCCAGCGCCGCGTCCTCGGCGGGGCCGAGCCCGTGCCGGCGCCGGATGCTCTCGGCACAGGCCAGCACCCGGGCCTGCGCCTCCGGCTGAGCCCCGTCCCCGGGGCGCCCGATGACCAGCGCCAGAGTCTCCAGGGCCTCGGCGACCTGCGCCGGGCCGCCCGTGCACAGCAGCAGCCGCATCGACTCGCGCACGTCCTCGTACGCCTCGTCGGTACGGCCGAGCGTCCAGCGGACCCGGGCCAGGGCGGCGAGCAGAGCGGCGCGTACGGCGACCGGCGACACCGGGTCCGCCCAGGGCCCCGGCCCCCCGCCCGCCTGTCCGAAAGTCCCCGCGTCCGCCGGCTCGGACGTCTCCGCCGGTGCGGCGGATGCTTCCGCAGGCACGACAGTGGTCCCCACCGGTGCCGGCGCCTCCATCGTGCCCGGGCCTGGCGGTCCTGGCACGGTGGGCGCTTCGGCCAGTGCCGTGAGCACGGGCGTCTCCGCCTCCGGGTCGCCGAGTGCGGCCCGCGACAGCGCCTGCGACCGGCGGGCCGCAGCCGCGCCGAGCGTGTCCCCGGCGGCGCACAGGTCCTGCAGCGCCGAGCCGAGCAGTGCGCCGGCGGCCACCGGGTCGCCCCGGCGGCGCAGCAGTTCGCCGCTGAGCGCGGCCACCCGGGCGCGGGCCGCGGGGTGTCCGGCGGCTGCCGCGTCCGCCGCGTCGCGCGCCTCCTCGGCGCGCCGGAGGGCACCGTGCTCCAACGACCAGCGGGCGACGGCGAGCAGCGCTGTCGCGGTGAGCGGACCGCCCGCCTCCGCGCGTCGGGGTGCCGCGGACTCGGCGAGCTCCTCCACCGCGTCCGGGGCGAGCCCGTGGTGCAGCAGGGGCACCTCCAGTGCGGTCAGCAGGCGCAGCGCCGCCGCGTGGTCACCGCGCCCGCGCAGGTGACGGGTGGCCCTGCGCAGGTCCGGCAGCCTGATGGCCACGAGCGACAGCAACTGGGCCACGTCGTGCCCGCGGCGCAGCCGGTCGCCGATGCCGACGGCGAAGGCCGTGCAGCGGTCGGCGTGCCGGTCGAGGGCGTCGGCGAGCGCCGCCGGCCTCTCGGCCAGCCGCGTCCGGTAGTGCGCGCGGACCGGTTGCGGCAGCCGGAACTGCGGGGTGCCGTCTGGACCGGTACCGCTCAGCAGCAGGCTCGCGCGGACCAGGGAGTCCACCCCCGCCACCGTCCTGGCCCGGTCCAGCTCCGCCACCCGGCCCGCCTCGGACAGGCCGACCGGTGCCTCGAAGACGGCGAGGCCGTCGAGCAGCGCGCGTTCCGCCGTGCTCGACGGCCGCGCCGCCCACCGCAGTGCGCTGGCGACCGAGGCGTGCCGGGCGGGCGCGTCCCGCAGCCGTCTGCCTCCGGCGGCCGCTCCGGAGCGCAGCTTGGCCAGCACGTCGTGCGGGCCCTCGCTCCCCACCGCTTCGGCCGCCAGTTCGATGGCCAGCGGCATGCCGTCGACCACCCGGCAGATCTCATCCACGACCGACGGCCCGTCACCGTCGGCCAGACCGGCGCGGTAGTAGGGGCCGACCCGGTCGGTGAACAGCCGCTGGGCGGGCGAGCCCGCGCCGGTGGGCAGCGGCCCCACCAGGACGAGGCGTTCGGCGCGGATGTCCAGCGGCACCCTGCTGGTGACCAGCACCTGCAACCGGGGGCAGGCCCGCAGCAGCGAGGAGAGGTGCAGCGCGACATCGGCCGCCACCGGGTCGCTGTTGTCCAGCACGACCAGCAGCTTCGCGGCGCCGATCCGTTCCTCGGCCCGGCTGCCCGTCGGCGCGCCGACGGCGGACCACAGGGAGGCGGCGCCGGACGCCTCGGCCAGGTCGGCCCACAGCACGGGGACCGGGCCGTGCCGCAGCCGGGCCGCCACCGCCGCGTGGGCGAGGTGGCTCTTTCCCACCCCGGCGGGTCCGGTCAGGGTGATCAGCCGGTCCTCCTCGCCCGCCAGCAGGCCGGCGAGGAGATCGACTTCCTCTCGGCGTCCGTGCAGCGCGCCGAAGCCGGGCCCCGTGAGGGGGCCGACGGCAGGCCGCGTGTCCCGGGGCGGACCACCGCCCTGCGGCGTGTCCGGGACCGTGTCACCGAGCCCCCGCTCTGGTGCGAACATCTCAGCCCTCCTTGGGTGTGTGTCGAGCGAAGCCGTCCACGTTCCGGCCCGGCGCGCTACGGCGAGGCGCTGCCGGAGGCCGGGGCCGGCTCGGTCTCCGGCGTGCGGTGGACGGCCGCCTCCCGCGCTCCGGCGGCCGTCTCGTGCGGGCCGTCGTACGGGCCGTCCTGTGCCGTCTTGGTGGTGGGCGTGGCGGCGGGCGGCTCGGCGTGGTCCAGGCGCAGCACGCGGTGCAGGCGCCGCAGCGGCCCCGGCGCCCACCAGTTGGCCTTGCCCAGCAGCGTCATCAACGCGGGTACCAGCAGCGCACGGACGAGCGTGGCGTCGACGGCGACCGCGAACGCGGTGCCGAGTCCGAGCTCCTTGACGAAGACGATCCGGGAGAACACCAGCGCGCCGACGGCCACGCAGAACAGCAGCGCGGCCGAGGTGACGATGCGCCCGGTCCTCGCCAGGCCCTCGGCGACCGCCGCGCGGTCGTCCAGCCCGGTCGCCCTGGCCTCCTTGATCCTCCCGAGCAGGAAGACGTTGTAGTCCGTGGACAGGCCGAAGGCCAGCGCGAACACGAGGAGAGGAGTGGTGCTCTCGATGCCGCTCTGCGCCCCGAACCCGAGGTGCCCGTCCTGGAAGACCCACACCAGGAAGCCGAGCGCGGCTCCGGTGGAGAGCGTGTTCATCACCAGGGCCTTGAGCGGCAGCACAACCGAGCCGGTGAACGCGTACAGCAGCACCAGGGTGACCAGGGCGAGCACGCCCGCCGCCCGGGGCAGCCGGTCGCGGATGCCGTCCAGTTGCGAGAGGAAGTCGGCGGTCTGCCCGGTGAAGCGGACCGGCACGGGCGCCCCGAGGTCCTCGACCGCGGTGGCGGCGTCGCGGGCCGCGGTGTCGAGCGGTGCGCCCTTCAGCACGGCGTCGATCTCGAAGTGCTCGCCGTCCAGCCGGACCGGTTCGGCCACCCGCTCGACCCCCGGCACCCGGGCGATCTCGCGTGCGTAGGAGGCGAGCGGGGCCTGGTCACGGCTCTCGGCGACGATGCGCAGCGGGGAGGTGGACGGCTGCGCGAAGTCCGTCTCCAGCGCCGCGGAGACCTTGCCCGCGCTGATGTCGGTGGGCAGCGAGGAGGCGTCGGCGCCGGTGAAGCGGATGCCGAGGGCCGGCGAGGCGATCAGCAGCAGCAGCGCGGTGGCGGCCAGCGCGGTGGCCACGGGCCGCCGCATCACCCCCAGCGCGATCCGCCGCCAGCGCCCGACGGCGGGGTCGTCGGCCTGCTCGGAGCGGCGCAGCCGCCGCGGCGCGAGGGCGTTGATACGGCTGCCGAGCAGCGCGAGCAGCGCGGGCAGGCCCAGCAGCGCGAACAGGACGGCGGCGAGCGAGGTGATGACGCCGGCCAGGCCCATGGAGCGCAGGTAGGGCTGGGGGAAGACCAGCAGCGCCGCGAGGGCGGCGGCCACCGTCAGCCCGCTGAAGAGCACCGTGCGGCCCGCTGTCGCCAGGGTGCGGCGCAGCGCCTCGGGTCCTGGCCCGCACACGGCCAGTTCGTCGCGGTAGCGGGAGACGCACAGCAGTCCGAAGTCGACGGCCAGGCCCAGCGCGAGCGCGAAGGCGAGATTGAGGGCGCCGGTCGACACGTTGCCGAAGAACGTGGCCACCCGCAGACCGGCCATCGTCAGCAGCAGCGTGAACACCGCTCCGATGACGGGCACCAGCGCCGCGACCGCCCCGCGGAAGACGAGGAAGAGCAGGACCAGCAGCACCGGCAGGGCGAGCCCCTCGGCCAGCGCGAGGTCCGTCGTGGTGACCTTGCCGACCTGCACCATGCCGATGGTCGGCCCGCCCAGGTGGGCGTGGCCGCGGAGCGCGGGGTCGGCCTCGATGGCGTCGGTCAGCTCCTTCTCGGCCTCCTTGGTGTCCTGCTCCGCCATCGGCCGTACCGCGGCGACCACCACGGTGCTGCGGGAGTCCTCGGAGACCAGCCCCGGGTCCCGGGCCGACTTGTAGTCGACGACCCGCTTCACCTCGGACCTGTCCTCGAGCAGGTCGATGCCGGCGCGGACGGCTGCGGGCGCGGGCGCGTCGGGGTCGATCGCGGTGCCGGGGCGGATCAGCAGCGCGTACCCCTGCTGCGGGTCGATGCCGGTGGCGTCCTGGATCACCTGCCGGGCCCTGGTGTGCGAACCGGTGGGGTCGTCGTAGTCGGCGAGCCCGTTGGTCACCTTCGTCTGCACGGACCCGCCGAGGACGGCGGCGAGCACCGCGACAGCGAGCGCGAGCAGGAGGGAGAGCCTCCGCCTCGCGTGGAGGGCGGAGCCCAGGGCGTGGAACATGCGGCATCACCTTCGGTGGTTCACAGGGTGCGGGGCGGAGGCCGGTGCGGGGAGGCGCCGGCCTCCGCCGGTCGGGCGGGAGCGGATCAGGCGGCGAGTCCGCCCGCCTGCGGCGGCTCGATGAAGCTCAGCGCGTTGTAGATGGTGCGGTCCGGGTCGGTGATCGCCCTGCGGCCGTGCATCACCCGGGTGTTGTCGATGACGGCCACGTCGCCGTCGCACCACTCCAGGTTCTCGGTCAGCCGCTCGGTGGTGCCCGCGACCTCCTCCAGCAGCGGCGCCGGCAGGTCCTCGCCGTCGGCGAAGGTGATGCGCGGCTTCTCGTAGTTGAAGGACGGGCCCAGGATGCTGTTGGCGAACGAGATCCGCGTGCCGAACAGCGTGGGGCCCATCGCCGGGGTGCGGAACGCGTAGGTGACCCCGCCGTCCGCCTCGGGCGTCACCTCGGTGCCCGGCATGGTCGCGGCGAGCGCCGACAGCTCCGCCGCGTCGATGTCGTCGGCGGGCCGGTTCAGCAGGTGCTGCGCCATGACCCGCCACTGCGCCTCGGCGACGTACCGGCTGTAGACGATGTCCCGGCCGCGGAAGGCCTCACGTACCGCTTCCGGCAGCGCGTCCCACACCCGGTACCCGTCGCAGACGGTGGTCTGCGAACCGGAGGCTGCGGCCTTCTCGCAGAAGAACCAGGCCAGGTGGGCGCGGAAGGGGCTGTTGCCGTTCTCGGTGTGCAGCCCGACCTCCTCGAAGCCCGCGTCGACCTTCTGCGCCACGTCGGAGTGGAACTCGCGTGCCGGGTCGAGCGTGGTGGAGGTGGAGGTGCGCTGCACCAGGTCGGTGAAGGAGTCCATGTCCGCGCCGAAACCGCGCAGCAGCAGGTGGCCCGCCTCGGCCAGCAGGCCGAGCAGGTCCGCGGGCGCGATGCCCGCCGTGCCGCCGTCGGCCGGCTCCAGCAGCAGCCCGCTGCCGGTGCCGAGGGGGCTGGTGCGAAACGCCGTGCTCATGCGGTGATCTCCTCGGATGCCGTACGGGTCAGCAGGTCGCGGACGGCGTCCCGGCGGGGCCGTCCCGTGACCGTGAAGCAGCGGGTGTACGCGGGGTCGTCCTCGGCCATCAGCCGTACGGCGGTGACCCGTTCGACGTCGGAGAGCCGGTCCCGGCCGAACCTTGTGATGTGCCGCAGGGCGTCCGCACGGTCGGCGCCGGCGTCGATCACGAACAGGCCGCGCACCTCGTCCAGGCCGTCCGCGACGACGGCCACCTCGCGCACGATGCCGATCTCGCGGTAGCGCGCCTCCACCCACTCGGGCGAGAGATTGCGGCCGCCGGAGGTGATGACGAGGCTCTTCTTGCGGCCGGTGATGCGCAGGTAGCCCTCGTCGTCGAGCGTGGCCAGGTCCCCGGTGTGCAGCCAGCCCTGGTCGTCGATCACCACGCTGGAGGGGTCCTCCTGGCTGTACCCGGCGAACAGCGAGTCGCCCCGCACGAGGAGTTCGCCGTCGGGGGCGAGCGTCACCCGCACGTGGTCCAGCGGCCGGCCCACCGTGCCGAACCGGAACCGGCCGGGGAAGTTCCAGGACACCACGGAGCTGTTCTCGCTCAGGCCGTACCCCTCGTACAGCGGGATCCCGAACGCCTCCAGCCGCTCCAGCACCCGCACCGGGACCGGCGCGCCGCCGCAGGCGATGAAGACCGAACCGGTGTGCCCGAAGAGCCGGTTGCGGCGCTGGTCCAGCGTCTCGGCGGGGTTCTGCTCGCACAGCGAGAGCAGCAGACCGGCGACTGTGGGCGGCACCACCATGGCGGTGGGCCGCGCCTGGCGCAGCAGCGAGAGCATCCGCGGTCCCGCGTCGGCCACAGTGCCGATCAAGGGGGTGCCCGGCGGGAGGAAGGTGACGCTGCCGCCGTTGAGGAAGGGCATGTACAGCCCGGCCACCTGCTCGATCAGCAGGCTCAGCGGCACCACCGACAGGTACCGGGCGAACGCCTCCTGCTCCACCCGGCCCGCCAGCGATCCCAGCAGCGCCTCGATGCCGCGCAGCCTGATCCGTACGCCCTTGGGCGCCGAGGTGGTGCCGGAGGTGTGCACCACCTTCACGACGGTGTCCGGCGCCGACTCGGCGGCTGCGATGCCGGCGGCGAGGCCGGGCAGGTGTCCGCGGGCCGCCTCCTCGGCCAGCTCGGCCAGGGCGACGTCCACCACCCGGCAGTCGGCCGGCAGGGGCCGGGGCGCCCCCGCGGCGGCCCGCTCCGCCAGCCAGGCACGGCCGGACGCGTCGACGAGGCAGATGTCGGCTCCGGCCAGCAGCGAGGCGGCCTGTTCGGTGGTGAACGCCGTGGGGACCGGGATCTCCTCGGCCCGTGCGAACAGCGCGGCGAGGTCGGCGGTCACCCACTCCGCGGAGTTCCCGGCCAGCAGACCGACCCGTACCGGCCGGCCGAGCTGAGCGCTGTGCCGTTGCAGCCGCTGGGCCAGCACCCGGGCCGCCGAGATCACCTGCCGGTAGGTGTGGCGGACTCCGGGGCCGCCGGTGGGGGAGAGCACCTCGACCATGGGGGCGTCGCTTCCAGCCCGGCGCAGCAGACCGGCCACCAACGACGGCGCGGTACGGGTGGGTTCAGGCAGCATGTGTCAGCTCCGTCACTTCCGGGGTGAGCAGCCGGATGTCCACCGCGTCGAGGGCGTAGCGCTCGACACCGGTGACCAGCTGTTCGGAGTGGTCCGCCAGCCGCCCCCAGCGCACCTCGGGCCGCTGGTCGTAGAACGTGCCCCAGCGCGCGAGTTCCTCGGCTCCCAGGCGGTTGCCGTCGGCCTCGCACAGCCTGTGGGTGACCAGTCCGAGCCGCCGGGCGAGCCCCGCGGAGCGGCCGGTCATCGTCATGGCGGCGTACGACCGGCCCAGGCACGCCTGGATCAGCGGCACCGCCCGGTACAGCTCCGCGCCCGCCAGCGTCCTGGTGGAGGCGACGCTTCCCAGGTGCAGGATCTGGCGGCGGCGCACCGGACGGCCCTCCACCGCGGTGAGGACCTCCTCGATCGGCGCGTCCAGGTACCGCTCCAGGAGGACGGGCCCGTCCTCCGGCAGTGAGACGCCGATGCAGGCCTCCACCTGCTCGGGGCGCCCTTCCGGTGCGCCCAGATAGGCGATGAACCGGTCGGGGTCCGGGTCCACCCTGGCCCCGAAGCGTCTCTCGAACACCTCGCTGACCATGGCGGCCGCATCCCGCCATACCGGCGTTCTCCGCCGGGCGATCACTATCCGCACGTTCGGTTTCCTCTCGTGGAAAGGGTCACGGGGCCGGCACCGGGCCGTACCGGTGGGCCACCGCGGTGAGGTGGCGCAGCAGAGCGTTCTCGTGGGTGCGGACGAAGAAGTGTCCGCCGGGCAGCGTGTGCAGCTCGGTGCCCGCACCGCCGTGCACGGACCAGGCGTCCATCGCCTCCACCGGCACCAGCCGGTCCTGCGCACCGACGAGCAGGTGCAGCGGCACCCGCAGGGGTTCGGTCTCCTCCTGGCGCACCGTGTGGGAGCACACCCGCAGGTCGTCCCTGACCAGCGGCATGTACCGGGCCCGGAAGCCGCGCCGGCCGGCCAGCTCGGGCGGTATCCCGCCCAGTTCGGCGAGGGCCGCCGCCAGCGTCTCGTCGTCCGCGTCCGGATCGAGGACACGGTTGGGGGGCACGTGCGGGGCGCGGTGGGAGCTGAGCACGAGGGCCTGCGGCAGTACCGCGCCGCGGCGCTGCCTGCGCAGGGTCAGGGCGTGGGCGACGAACGCCCCCATGCTGTGCCCGTACAGGAGGTGGGGCCCGGCCAGGGCGTCGTCCAGGTGCTCGTCCAGCTCCGCGACAAGGGCGTCCAGTTCGGTGAACCGGGCCTCGCGGGCGCGCTCCTCGCGGCCCGGCAGCTGCACCGGCAGCACCCGCAGCCCCGCGCCGTGGCCGGCCAGCGCCTGTTGCCACCCCGCGTAGGCGGAGGCGCCACCTCCCGCGCAGGGCAGGCACAGCAGCGACAGCCCCGCCTCGATGGCGGTGGCCGCGCGTGGCAGATACGGCGTCATGGTGCGTCCCCCGTCGGTCCGGCCTTCCGGCCTCTTCCCGTCCCGGCGGAGCCGCACGAACCCGCCGTGCCACCGAAGGTCGCACCGTCGGCGGGCCGGAAACAGTGGCGAGATCCCCGTGTACGGCGTGGGTTCCGCTGTGCCCGGACGTGACGTCGTCATGGCCGGGGCCGCACCGGGCGAGGGCCCCAGAGCGACCTCTCAGGGCGAAACAGGGTGGTATGTCAGGAAACGAGAGGTGAGGTACCGATGGTGAGAGCGTGGTGCAGCCGGTGGGGAAGTGAAAATCTGATGGATGTGCCCGGGAATTCTTCACCCCACGGTCATGAATCGGTGACTTTCCCAGGGTGGGTCATCCAGCCAGGATCCTGCCGTGCGAGACACCGCACCAGCACCTGTCGCGCCCCTGGGAACAGGGCGACGACACCTGCTCGAGACCGGAGAGGACCTGCTCATGCCGGACAACACCGTCTCAACGCCCATCGCCGCCCCCGTCACCGCTGACCCGCACCACGACGCGCTCCCGCAGCTCGTCGTGGAACGCCTCGGGCACGACGCCGACGACGCGGGCGCCGCCCTGTTCACCTTCACCGCAGGCCCCGTCCCCGGCGTGGAGCCCGCCTTCGCATGACGGCCACCACGGGGGAAGCAGGACTGGTGGAGTTCAAGAGCCACCTCGGATGCACGGTGGTACCCGGCGAGGCCGCCTACCTGGTCTCCCACTCGGGGATCACCGCACTGCGCGGCCCGCAGGCAGAGATCCTCGCGCCGCTGCTCGACGGAACCCGCACCCGAGACGGCGTCGCCCGGGACGCCGCGGCGTCGCTGACCGCCGCCGAGGTGAGCGACGCGCTACGCGTCCTGGGCGACGCCGGACTCCTCAGATACCGGACCCCGGCCGGTCGCACACCCCGCGACCGCGCCGCCGAGGCCTACTGGGACCTGGCAGGACTCGACGGGGCCCGGGCGGTCGAGGAGACCGCCCGCGCTTCCGTACGCCTCGTCGCGCTGCCCGGCGTGTCCTCCGACACGGCCCTGGAGGCGTGCCGCGCCACAGGGCTGCGGGTCACCGACTCGACGCGGGAGGCCGCGCTCGGCCTCGTCCTGTGCGACGACTACCTCGCGCCCGAACTGAGCACCGTGGACGCCGAACACCGGGCCGCCCGGCGCCCCTGGCTGCTGGCCCGGCTGGGCGGGCCAGAGCCCTGGATCGGCCCGTTCTTCCGGCCGGACGACGGGCCGTGCTGGTCCTGCCTGGCCGCCCGGTTACGCGGACACCGGCAGGCCGAACCCACCGTGCGGGGAGCCGGACACCTCTGCCGGCCGGAGGCAGCCCTGAGCGCCGGCAGGGCGCTGGCCGTGCAGACGGCCGTCCTGGAGGCGGTCAAGTGGACGGCCGGGTACCGCGGCGCCGAACAGGACGCCGTGCGCGCCCTCGACCTGCTCGGGCTGCGGGTCGACACCCACCCGGTGTCCCGACGGCCGCAGTGCGAGACGTGCGGTGATCCGCAGCTCGTCGGCGCCCGCGGCTGGCACCCGCCGCGACTGCGCAGCACACCCAGGGCCGAGGCCGGCCCGAGCGGCGGCCACCGCGCCCTGACCGCCGAGCGGATGCTGGAGCGGTACGCGCACCTGGCCGACCCGGTCACCGGCGTGGTCGCCCGGCCCCGCCGCGCCCCGGGCGCCGCGGACTTCACCCAGGTCTACGTCTCAGGTCGGAACCTGGCCATGGCGGCGGCAGGGTCAGCGTCCGGGGTGCGCGCGCTCAGCGGCGGCAAGGGGCTCACCCCCGCGGAGGCCCGGGCCGGCGCCCTGGGCGAGGCGGTGGAGCGCTACAGCGGCACCCGGCACGGCGACGAGCCTGTGGTCCGCGACAGCTTCCGTGGCCTGGGCGAGGCGGCGCTGCACCCCAACGCCGTGCAGCTCTACCACGAACGGCAGTTCCAAGACCGCGCCGCCTGGAACGCCGGCCGCTCGCCCTTCGCCTGGGTCCCCGAGCGGTTCGACCCGGGCGCGCCACTCGACTGGACCCCGCTGTGGTCCCTGGCCTCCGGCACGCACCGGCTGCTGCCGAGCAGCATGCTCTACTTCTCCGCCCGGGCCGGCGCCCGGGGCGAGCCGCTCGCCGACTCCAACGGCAACGCCGCCGGCAGCAGCTTCGAGGACGCGGTGCTCCAGGGCCTCCTGGAGCTGGTCGAACGCGACGCGGTGGCCCTGTGGTGGTACAACCGCACGCGCCAGCCGGCCGTCGACCTCGACGCCTTCGCCGAGCCGTACCTGGAGCGCCTCCGGCACGGCTACCGCCGGGTGTCCCGCGAGATCTGGGCGCTCGACCTCACCTCGGACCTGGGCCTTCCCGTGGTGGCCGCGCTCTCCCGGCGCACCGACAAACCCTCCCAGGACATCGTCTTCGGCTTCGGCGCACACTTCGACCCGCGGATCGCGCTGCGCCGGGCCCTGACGGAGATGGGGCAGCTGCTCCCCGCCGTCGGCGGCGCCCGCCGCGACGGGACGGGATACCGCGTCGAGCACCCGCAGGCGCTCCAGTGGTGGCGCCACGAGACGGTGACCAGCCAGCCGTACCTGCTCCCCGACGCCGAACAGGAGCCCCGCGCCCCGCACTGGTGGGACCACATGCCCACGACGGACCTGCGCGAGGACATCACGGCGGCCACCGCGCTGCTCACCGCGCGCGGCATGGACGTGCTGGTGCTCGACCAGACGCGCCCGGACCTCGGACTGCCCGTGGCCAAGGTGGTGGTCCCCGGGCTGCGGCACTTCTGGGCCCGGTACGCGCCCGGACGCCTCTACGACGTCCCGGTCGCGCTGGGACGGCTCGCGGAGCCGACACCATACGCCCGGCTCAACCCCGTACCGCTGTTCGTCTGACACCCCAGCGCCGGTGACCGGCACGGGAGTTGCCCTTGGCCGGCGTGGGTGAAGCGGGGTCGTGATTTCCACGAAAGGGGCTGATGTGAAACAGGTCATCCGCGTAAAGTCTTGCGGACGAGCGTTCGGGCCCTGACAGCAGGCTCCGGTCCTGGAGCGTCCGGAAAATCCCCCCTCGCGAGCGCTCCCGAAGGGACAGGAGTATTCGGAGGATGCGAAGCGACGCTCAGCCGGACACCGCGGCGACCCGCGTCCGATGGTGGAGCACCACCCCCGCTCCACGGCTCGCCCGGGCCATCCTGCTGGCCGCACTCTCCTGCTATCTCGGCATCACGGCGATCAACATTCTCAGCGTCGGGCCGTCGACACCCGCGCTGGCCACCGGACTTGTCACGCTCGTGGCCGTCTTCGTGCTGCAACTCCTGCACTGCCGGCCGGGGGCGGCCCGGGCCCCGCTCTGGTCGAGGGTGGCCACCCTCACGGCCCAGGGCCTGCTCACGTTCCTGCCGCTGGCCTCCTTCGGCATCATGTGGGGCGCCATGGCCGGCTTCCTGGGCGGCTCGCTGCTGCTCCTGCTGCCGCCGCGGGTCGGCTGGCCGCTGTACGGCCTGACGGGGCTGAGCCTGCTGGTGCCCGGATTACTGCAGAAGATGTCCGTCGTCGACCTGCTGTACATGTGCCAGACCACCCTGCTCACCGGATTGGTGACCTACGGCCTCACCCGGCTCTCCGCGCTGGTGGAGGAGGTCTACGCCGCCCGCCCCGAGATCGCCCGGTTGGCGGCGAACAGCGAACGCCTGCGCCTGGCCCGCGACCTGCACGACCTGCTCGGGTACAGCCTCTCGGTGATCGTACTCAAGAGCGAGCTGCTGCAGCGGCTGGTCCGCGCGCAGCACGAGTTGGCCGACCAGGAGGTGGAGGAGGTCCTGACCATCTCCCGTCAGGCGCTGGCCGATGTACGGCGTGTGGCGCAGGGCTACCGCGACATGTCGCTCGCCTCCGAGATCTCGCTGGCCCGTTCGGTGCTCGACGCCGCGGACGTCGTCACGGACGTGGTCCTCGACCCCGCCGTCGAGGAGATCGACGCCCGGTCGCGCACCGTGCTGGCCACGGTGCTCCGTGAGGGAGTCACCAATCTCCTGCGGCACAGCAAGGCCACCCGCTGCGGTGTCACCGCGGTGATCGACCAGGGCACCGCACGGCTCACGCTGCTCAACGACGGAGCGGTCGCCGACTACCGCGACCCCGCACCGGACAGCGGCAACGGTCTGAGCAACCTGCGGCAGCGTCTGAGCGAGGTCGGCGGCAGACTCATCACCGAGCAGGACAACGAGGGGACGACGGACCGCGAGGGCTGGTTCCGGCTGGTCGCGGAGGTGCCCGTCGCGACCGAGGCGCTCGCCCAGGCGCCGCCCGCATCGCACGACGGAAAACCCGCATCGATGCCCAATCAGGCGCTTTCGGGGGGCTGTTAGCATGACCTGCTGAGCAGCACGAGTGGCTGCCTGTCGAACAGTCATGGGGGGACTTTCGATGATTCGTGTCCTGCTCGCCGAGGACATGCACATGATGCGTGCGGCGCTGGTGGCGCTGCTGGACCTCGAACACGATCTGAAGGTCGTGGTCAGCGTGGAACGCGGTGACGAGATACTCGCCGCGGCACGCGAGCACCTGCCCGACGTCGCCGTCATCGACATCGATCTGCCCGGCATCGACGGCCTGAGCGCGGCCCAGCAGCTCCACGAGCGCGTACCGCTCTGCCGCACCCTGATCCTCACCACCCTCGGCCGCCCCGGCACGCTCCGCCGGGCGATGGCCGCGAAGGTGTCCGGCTACCTGCTCAAGGACGCCCCGCCGCAGGAACTCGCTCAGGGCATCCGCAAGGTGGCGGCCGGCCAGCGCGCGATCGACTCCGAACTCGCCCTCGCCGTATGGGGCAGCGAGGACAGCCCCCTCACCTCCCGCGAGACGGAGGTGCTCCGGCTCGCCGCGCAGGGGGCGGACGCCGCCGAGATCGCGAAACGGCTGCGGCTGACCGCCGGCACGGTGCGCAACTACCTGACCACCGTCGTCAGCAAGCTCCAGGCCCGCAACCGGGTCGACGCCATCCGCATCGCCCAGGACTCCGGCTGGATCTGAGCCCGCGCGGCGAGCCGGCCGGCGGGGCGCGGCCGGGAAGAGGAGATGCCGCATCAGCGGAATCGGTCTCGGCCCCGAGAGGAGAGCCAAGGCATACCCTGTTGGTCGCCGCACGGGGCATCGGAGGGAGCGCGGGTGAGCGAGCAGGGCGCGAGTGGCGACGTCACGCGGAATCTCGTCGCGGGTCGGGCGGTGATCCACGGGTCGGTGATCCAGGCGAACCGCATCGAGTCGCTGACCCTTCCGGCTTACGAGCCGCCCCGCCCCCGGCAGGTGCCCCCGCTCACGCGGGACTTCGTCAATCGGGACCGGGAGCTCGCCGAGCTGGACGCGGCAGCCGCCGCGGCCGTGTCGGGCCAGGGGCCGCGCATCGTACTGCTGTCGGGGCTCGGCGGCATCGGCAAGACCGAGTTGCTGTCTCGTTGGACGGGCTCGGATCACCACCCGCGCTGGTTCCCCCAAGGGCAGTTGTACGTGGACCTGGAGGAGCTGCGGCAGGACGGCGCCGCTGATGTGTGCGCGGTCCTGTGGGACTTCCTGCTCGATCTGGGCGTCCACCCGGACGTGGTGCCCCACGAGCGCAGGCGCCTGTCGTCGCTGTACAGGACCGTCTCCGCGAACGGCGGTCTGCTGGTGGTGGTCGACAACGCTCAGCATGCCGCCGAGGTGCGCGGTCTGGTGCCGAGCACGGGGCTCCTGGTCGTCACCAGCCGCAGACTGCTGCCGGCGCTGGTGGCGCGGGACGGAGCTCACCCGGTCTCCGTCGGCCCCCTGGACGAGGGCGCCGCCTCCCGGCTGATGGCCGGACTGCGGGGTGCGCGGCCGTCGAGGGAGGACCCCACCGCGCGCGAAGCACTGCCGGAAGGGGCCTCGGTGGCCCTGGCCCGGCTGTGCGAGGGGGTGCCGCTCGCTCTCCTGACGGTCGGCGAATGGCTCGCGGCCCGCTCCCACCTCGATCTCGACCTCGACGAGACGCTGCGCTCCTTCGGGCCCGAGCGCCTGCTGACCGCAGCCTCCGGCGACGGGAGCCCGTCGATGAGCGCCATCCTCGACACGGTCCACGCGCAACTCCCCGCCTCCGCCCAGCGGCTGTACGCGCTCCTGGGCGCCGCCGAGCTGGTCACCTTCACGACGCCGCTGGTCCGTTCCGTGGCCGGTGACGAGGCGGACGACGCGGTGGGCGCCCTGTACCGCTCTCACCTGCTCACCGGCGCCGGGAGCCCCGGTCGCTTCCGCCCGCACGATCTCGTGCGGGCCCACGCCCGAGCCCTCGCCGCCCGGCTGCCCGAGGAGGAGCGGCGGTCACTCGTGTCCGCCGCGGCGGCCTTCTACACCACCGCGGCCGCGCACGCCGACCGGCTCGCCCTGGGCGAGGCGCGCTTCCGCCTCCAGGAGCCGCCCGGACCGCTGCCTCCCGGTCTGTTCGAGACCGGCGCCCAGGCCCTGGACTGGCTGGACGGCGAGCGCGGCAATCTGCTGCCTGTGGTGCGGGCAGCCATGACGCACGAGCGGTACGACGAGGTGTGGCGGCTGTGCGAGTCCCTGTGGGCGTGGTTCCACAGCCGGAGGCCGTACGCGGTCTGGCGGCCTGTGCAGGAGTGCGGTGTCGAGGCCGCACAGTGGGCCGGCCGCCGGGACGCCGAGATCCGGATGCGCAACCAGCTCGCCCGCCACGACTACCACAGGGGCCTGCACGACTCGGCCGACCAGCAACTGTCCGTCGCCGGCACGCTCTGCGAGGTCATCGGCCGCCCGGTGCTGAGCGGCATGGTGCACGAGACCCGCGGCCTGATCGCCCTCGCCCAGGAGCGGCACGCGGACGCTCTCTCGCTGTTCCGCCAGGCCCTCAACGCGAACGAGCAGGCCGAGGACCGCCACGGTGTGACCGTCCAGACCTACAACCTGGCGCAGGCCCACGTCGCCGCCGGTGACTGCGCCGCCGCGCTCGCCCTCCTGGAGGAGGCCGCGGACCGCGCCGCCGGCTCGACGATGCTCACGCGCATCGAGCTGGTCCGCGCCAGGGCCCTGCGGGGCCTCGGTTCCCTGGAGGCGGCGCTGGAGGCCGCGGTCACCGGGGCCGAACAGGCGGCCGCGCTGGGCTGGCACACCAAACTGGAGGAGGCTCTCGCGTTCCTGACCGGCCTGGCCGCCGACACCGCCGACGATTCACGGCTGCGCCGTGCATGCGATGCGAAACTGCGGGGACTGCGCCAGATCGTGGGCACCGTCCCGGACGGTGACTGACCCCGACTGCCGGCCGCCCGACCGCCCGCCCCAGCCGATTCGCCGTCCGGAGTACTCCTTGTCGATGCTGTCGTTCCCGTGGCTGCCCCGCACCCGCGCTGCCCGGTCGCGGCTCCCGCGCTGGAACACCTATCCGGCGCGGGCTTCGGTCCTCGGCGTGGCCCGTACCCTCACCTCGGCCACCCGGGTCCTGGACGTCATGCGGCTGCTGCGCCCCGAGGACGGCATCGACAAGTACTGCACGGTGAATCCGGGTTCCGCCTTCGCGGAGGGGCTCACCGAGTACCTGCGGCGTACCGGAGTCCGGGTGCTCGACTGGCGGGAGGCCACGCGCGGCAGGTTCGACCTCGCCGTCTCCTGCTCGGTGCACCCCTCGATGCGGCGGTTGGACGCGCCCCTCATGGTGCTCCCGCACGGAGCCGGCTACAACCGGCTCGTGACCGAGTCGACCGGGGACACGGTCTCACCCGCCGGCCTGTCGCGCCGCGAACTCACCCATCGCGGCAGAGTGATCCCCTCCGTCATCGGGCTCTCGCACCGAGAGCAGCTGACCAGGCTCGCGCGCTCCTGCCCTGAGGCTGTGCCCTACGCCGAGGTCGTCGGCGACTGGAGCTTCCAGCGGATCCTGCACAGCCTGCCGCACCGTGACGAGTACAAGGCCCGACTCGGCGCGGGCGGCGGGCGCCGGCTGGTCGTACTGCACTCGACCTGGAGCGAACACTCCCTGCTGGGACAGCACCCCGACCTGCCGCTCGACCTGGTCTCCCAGCTCCCGGCCGACGAGTTCGCCGTCGCCGCGGTACTGCACCCCAACGTATGGGCACGGCACTCGCCGCTCGGCGTGTACGAGCGGGTCGCCAAGGCCATGGACGCCGGCCTGCGCATGATCCCTCCCGAAGAGGGCTGGCGCGCGGCGGTCGTCGCGGGTGACTGGGTGATCGGCGACCACGGCAGCACGACGTTCTACTCCGCGGCGGCCAACCACGTCACGCTGCTGGCCGCCACAGGGCTGGACGAGCTGGACCCGGACTCGCCCACCGCCGCCTTCGCACGGCAGGCCCCGCGCCTCGATCCGCACGGTGACCTGTACGCCCAACTTCTGTCGGCCGAGCAGCAGTACGACCCGGAGGCGCTGCGCCCCCTCATCGACGCCCAACTCGCAGAGGTGGCCAGGTCCGACGTCCTGACCCGGGGCCACATGTACCGCCTCCTCGACGTGCCGTCCCCGACGGCGCCCCCCGACCCTGACCCCGTTCCACCACCGCTTCCCCGGCAGGGCCGCCCGCCGACAACCTACGACGTGACCGGCAGCGCGCACGGTGACGGCGTCGTCGAGGTACAGCGCCGCCCCGTGATCCCGGGCCACCACCGCGAGGCCCGCGGGTTCTACGCCGCCGCGGTCGAGCAGAGCCATCCGAGCTGGCTCAGCTCGGCCGAGGTAGTGGCCCGCACGGCCACCGACTCGGCCACCGACACCCCCGCGGCGGACTGGCTGCTGACGGCCCCCGACGACTTCCCCGACCAGGACGTACTGGTCGCCGCGATCGACGAAGCCTGCGCCCTCGTCCGACTGCGGGAGGGGCCCGTCCTCGAGGCACACACCCGACGCCCCTGGGGCGCCGCCCGCCCCCGCCTCGACCCCCTCCTCCTCGGCTCCGCCCTCCACCTCTGGCTCGTGGCAGGCGGCACCCCGGGGCGCCTCGTCGAAGGTCTCCTGATCCGCACCGGACGCCGCCACATGCAGGTCGGCTTCAGCGCCGCGCCCTGACACTCAAGCCCGCCCCGGTGCCTTAGGGATTTCCCGCCTGCAGGCCACGGTATCCGCCCGCGCGATACGGATGCGGCATGAGGATCACCTCCACTTCCCAGGTTTTCGCATTCCGCTTGCAAGAGAACTCTCCCCGTTGCCGTGAGCGCGATAGAAGTTCTGGGAGTGGTACCGAACTGCCCGCCGAGCGCGTAGGAGAGTTGCGATGCCTTTGGACCGTATATCCCGGAACTGATCAACAGGCGTTGCGCCGATATTCCCCCGGCGCCGGTCCGGGAATTGTCATCGAGAAGGCCCGTGAGCGGTACCGGGCGACACGCGGCCCGTCCGCTTCGGGACCAGGACGGTTCCGCGATCCGCTGAGGGCGGACTTCCGGGGCCTTCCGCCCACCGTCGTCGCCACAGCCGAGTACGACCCGCTCCGTGACGAGGGTCTCAGCGAGCCAGGTTGCCGCGCTTCCCGGGTGCTTCGCGCGTCGCGTCCCCGGACGCCGGGCGGGTCTGCTGGGCAGACGGGGCCGCCAGGTGGCTGAGTCCCTCGACGAAGACCCGCAGTCCGTACTGGAACCGCTCCGCCGGGTCCGTGTCCCACAGCGAGTCGAGCGCCACGGCGAACTGCGGTGAGACCTGCACGTCGAGCCGTTCGTTGCGCACGCGCCAGTTGTTGTCGGACGGCAACTGGCGCTGGGCCTGCTCCTCAATGGTGTGCCCGAGCACGTAGTAGAAGAGGGCGAAGGTGACCCAGCCCGCCTGAGCGGGGGGCAGCCCGGCGCGGCACAGCACCTGCACAGCCATGTCCGAGCCGACGATGGTGTTGACGCCGGGGGCGAACGTTCCCGCCACCACCCGGGCTCCGTCCCGGTGGCTGAGCAGGGCAGTGCGGAGCCGGTTCCCCAGGATCTCGACCTGGTCGGTCCAGGGGGAGTCGGGCAACGGGTCGCCCATGTCCTGGACGATCTTGTCGGCCACCGCGTCGAGCAGGGCTTCCTTGTTGGGGAAGTGCCGGTAGAGAGCGCCACCGTGCACGTTGAGCGAGGCTCCCAGCTTGCGCATCGTGAGCTGGTCGAGGCCTTCGATATCGAGAAAGCGCAGCGCTGCGTCCACGACATCCGACTTGCGAAGTGCCACTGATTCTCCCTTGATTGACATCCCCCGGGGGACATCGTAATGTGAACGGCGTTCACTCGCGATCGGCCGCCCATGAGGAGGCTCCATGCCAGAGACGCGAGATGAGTCAACTCCTTCTCTCCTCCGGCCAGGTCTGCCTTTCGGTTTCGTCGTGGCTATGTCGTGTCTTGCCCTTTTCATGGTCGTGCTCGACTCCACCATTGTCGCCGTGGCTCTGCCGGACATGAAAACAGGCCTGCACCTGTCAGCCGACCAACAGCAGTGGGTCGTCGGTGGTTATTTGATCAGCTTGGGCGGCCTGCTGCTCCTGGCGGCCAGCGGACCTCTTGGGGCACAAATGGGTGTTCCTGGCCGGAGTGGCGCTCTGCACCGTCGCCAGCCTGATCGGCGGCCTGGCGTCCGAGGCGACGGTTCTGATCGTGGCCCGCATCGCCCAGGGTGCCGGCGCTGCGGCGATGAGCCCGACCAGCCCGAGCCTCATCACAGCCAGCCGCACGGGGGCACGCGAGCGGTCACGTGCCCTGGCTCTCTGGAGCCATGAGGGGCGGGATCGCCGGCCTGGTCGGCGTGGTCCTGGGCGGCGTGCTCACCGCCGAACTGAGCTGGCGCTGGGTGCTGTTCGTCAACATCCCCCCGGGCGCGGTGCTGTTGGCCGCCGGGATGCTGTTCCTGTTCCCCACGGGCAGCGCCGAACGGATCCGGCTCGACCTGCCCGGCGCGCTCACCGTCACCGTCGGGGTGGGCTTGCTCACCTACGGGCTCTCGGAGGCATCCGACAACGGCTGGGGGGCATCGAACGTCGTGATCCCCCTGCTCGTCGCCGTCGTCCCGATCGCCACCTTCTTCTGGGGCGAGGTCAAGAGCGCCCACGCTGTCGGCCTCGCCGTGCTCGTGAACGTCGCGTCCAGCGCAACGTCGAGAGCGAGCCCCGACAGCGGCCCACCCGAGGCACTGGTTCATGGCTACCGAGTCGCGTTCCTGGTGAACGCGGGGATCATGGTCATCGCCGCGCCGGCCGCCCTGACGCTGCCGGCCATGAAGAAGGCCAAGGCGGAGACTCCGGCGCCGGCCGACGGACCGGCGGTCACCGAGCCGTGACCCAACCTCCCCTTGCAGTCCCGCCGGTGGAGTGCGGCATGGCCGCTCTCGCACCGCTCGTTCTTGCCGGCGCCGGGCTCATCCGACACCGCCCGGCCATGTCGCTCGCCTTGACGGCGACCTGCGGCGGCCACCGGTTTTTTTCAAGACGTCCGCAGCGAAAGTGAGGTCAGACGTATGGTCGGCAACAAGGATGACGGCTTCCCGCGGCCGAAGGTCTGGGCGCCGCGGTACGGGGTCGACGCGCCGGCGCTCCCCGCGGTGCTCGGGGCCGCCGGCGCCGTCTGCTGTGCGGCCGCGGGCCGGCGGCGGTCAGGACGCAAGGCGCTGCTGGCCGCAGGTACGTTGCTGCTCGCGCAGAGCGGCACCTACCTACACACCACGCTCCGTGGCAAGCTGCGCATCTGGAAGCGGGAGCTGGACCTGGTCGGCCTGAAGGGTGACGAGCGGCTGCTCGACATGGGGTGCGGGCGAGGCGCGGTACTGATCGAGGCGGCAGGACGGCTGCCGAGGGGGCACGCCGTGGGCGTGGACCTGTGGTCCGGGGACCAGAGCGGCAACCGGCCCGAGGCCACGCGCGCCAACGCCGCGGCGGCCGGTGTCGCCGACCGGGTCGATGTGCATACGGCCGACATGACCGCGCTGCCGTTCGAAGACGAGTCGTTCGATATCGTGACGAGTGCGATGGCGCTCCACAACATCTCCTCGCCGGAAGGTCGGTATCGCGCCTTGGACGAGGCCATGCGGGTGCTGCGCCCCGGCGGACAGTTGCTCCTGGCCGATGTCTGGTTCGCGGCCAAGAAGTACGTCAGGCACCTCGAGCAGGGCACGCTGCGCTCACTCGGCCCCGGGTACTGGTACGGAAGCCCCGCTGTGGGCGTCTCACTGCTGCACGCTGTCAAGGAGAGCCCGGCCACGTCTTCCGCCGAGCGGTAGGCCGCCCCGGCCGGACACGCCCGTGCATCCCCGCGAGGGACTCGCCCGCTTCGAGCCGCACGCCGGCAGAGGTGGCCCGGCCACAGGCCCGGGTCACCCTTCGTCTGTCAGCGACCACCGGGAATGGCAGGCAGACGATCCTCCCCTTGACCCTGGCCTGTGGGCGTTGGGCGACGCCTGGCACTCAAGCGCCGTGCACGGATGACCCGCGTACTCCGGCGCTATGGGCGGCGGGTGAGGTCGGGGTAGGCGGGGGGCTGCCCGCCGATGTCGGTGATCAGATCGGTGCACAGGTCGCGGAGTTTGCGGTTGTGGTGCTGGGAGATCTCGCGCAGGACGACGAAGGCGTCGTCGGCGGAGCATGTGCGCTGGCCCATGATCACGCCTATGGCCTGGTCGATGACGGCACGGGAGCGCACGGCGGTGCGGAGCTGATCGGCGAATTCCTCGGCATCGGCAAGTCGCTGGGCCACCGCGATGGCACCGGTCGCCTGGTCGGCCAGGGCACGCAGGGGACCCAGATCCGTGTCGGCGAAGACGCCGGGGCGGGGAGCGTAGAGATTGAGGGCACCGGTGGTGTGGGTGCGGGCGGCGATGGGCAGCGAGAGCGAGGAGCGGGTGCCGCAGGCTACGGCGTAGGAAGGGTAGTCACCCCAGCGTCGCTCATCGAGCATGTCTGGATCTCGGTGCCCTCGCGCAGAGCCTGAAGGCAGGGGCCAGTGTCGAGACCATACTGCTTCTCGTCCAGAGCGCTGGCGCTGTCTCCCGCGCTCACGACCGTCAGCGGGCGGTGAGCTCGCTCCAAGGTGATGCCGCAACCGTCCGCACCCGGCGCCTGCCGCACCGCCTGGTCGGCGATGACCTGCAGGAAATCGTGGAAGGTTTCGGTCTCCAGCATCAGCTGCGTCAGGTCGATGTCCGGGGCGGTCTCGTGGCCGAGGTCGCTGTTGCTCATGGCGGGCCTTCGTCTCCCGGGCCGTACACGACGGCCCGCGGTCGCTGCCGTTCGAAGGGGCCACGATAGTGGGCTTGTCGCCCGGGGCGCCGGGACCGGCCTCGGGGAGAGCGACTGCGGTGCGTGGTCGGCGGTCAGCCGCGGGTGGGGTGCCATTCGAACATGAGGATGGTCGCGTCGTCGCTCAGGTGGCCTTCCTGATGGGTGAGGATGGCGTTGATCAGCCGACGCAGGGCCTCGGGAGCGGGTTCGCCAGCGGCGATGGTGCGGATGAGGAAGTCGGTGAAGCGGTCCTCCCCGAAGCGCTCACCCGCCTGATTATGGGCGTCGGTGACGCCGTCGCTGTGGAGGAGGACGCGGTCACCGGGTTCGAGCTGGATGTGATCCTGGCGCCAGACGTGCTCCTCGTCCGCACTGCCCATGCCCAGCGGGAGCTGGGGGGCCCGTTCGAGGGCGCCGGGTACGACGGTCTGGTCGCGCAGCAGCAGTGGGGTGGGATGGCCGCAGTTGATCCAGGTCAGCACGCCGGAGTCCAGGTGCAGGTGCGCGAAGACAGCCGTGACCTGGCGGTCGGGGAACCAGCGCTCCAACTCGCCGTCGACGTTGGCGACGATCTCCTTCAGGTTGCCGCTGTCGCTGCGGCGCACCTGGCGGCAGCCGGCCATGGCGACCGTGGAGGTCAGACCGGAGAGCAGGTCGTGGCCCATGCCGTCGAGAATGGTGGTGTGCAGGTCGCCGTCGATCAAAGAGTGGTCGAAGGCGTCCCCGCCCAGGTCGTAGGCCGGCTCCAGGACCGCGCTGGAGGTGACCTGGTCGGTGCCCATCGTGCGCGGCGGCAGATAGGCCCACACCATCTCCGCCGACAGGCGCATCTTCGAGCTGCGCTGCAGGCGGGAGAAGGTATCGCTGTGGTGGCTCTTGGCCACCACAGCCAGTGCCACCAGGGACGCCAGAACCCGGCAGACACGCAGTGTGGGCTTGTCCAGGCTCTGCGCGTGCACGCCGAGGACGCCGATACGTTCGACGCCGTCGATCAACGGCACCCACACCTGCAAACCGCTGGTGCGGCTCTCCAGCGTCTGCGCCTCGCCGGTGCGGTAGGCCCGCCCGGCGTCGCTGTCCTCCACGCTCAACCGGTGCGAGGGCCGCTGAGCGCCTTCGGGCATCGAGACCAGGCTGTCCTGGCGGATGTCGGCCAGATAGATGGTGACCTCCTCCAGACCCAGTTCCCCCGCATGCCGGTTGAACAGCGCCGGGAGCCGGTCCGGGGCCACCTTGTGCATCTCCTCGGTGAGGACGGCCAAAGTGCCCTCCCCCTCCTGTACGCGCGCCTGCATACCCGCCACCGCCCTCCTGGACATTGGCCGGCTGGCCCAGCCGGGCAACCGGAGGAGAGGACAACCCGCCACCTTCACCGCAGGAGAAAAGGTGCGTTATGTCCCCATCGCCTTCCAGGGTAGACGGAAGATCCCCGCCGCCGGTGGGCCGACCTTCGTGCGGCCCACTCGTCAACCGCAACAGCCCGAAGGCCGGCACGGCTGCCGTAAGGCACTCGGCGCTACGGGCGGAGCCTGGGAGTGCGCAGAGAGGATCATCGGCGCCCCCCCCTCGCCTGCTGGCCGTCCCCTCCGCCCAGTGGGCCGGCCACTCTGGCTACGAAGAGAGATACCTCGGCCACCCGTACGACGGCGAGAGCTGGCAACCTCAGAGGAACTCTGACCTGGGGTTTCTCGTGTTTCTGGGGCGCTACCGGGCCAGCACTGTCCCGTCGGTTTCCGCCCCGCGTAGGACGATCCCTTCGGGCTAATACCAATCAGGCGTCGTCAGCGGACCGGAGCCCCTTCTCAGCTGTCTCGGTTCGGATTGGTGGTGCCGTGGCATCACGCGCATCGGCCATGCGGGAGCGGCACCCGTGCGCTTCAGGTCGCGATAGGTGTCGTACGAATTGCACCAGGTGCCCATCGCTCGGAAGCGTACCTGGAGCTCACCGGGCCGACTTGTGGGACTGCTGAGTTCGACGGTGCACTGTCGGTCGTAGTGAGGGTCTGCCCACGGCGCGTCGCACTCGCAGTGGAGTTTGTCGACGGCCAGACTCATGCCCCATTTCGGGTCGGTGAGGTGATCGATGAATGCGTCGCGGGAAGGTTTGACTCCCAAATCGCGCTTGAGCTCGATCCGCCACTGGTCCCACGTCGACCAGTAGCGGGTGCAGTACGCCGTCCTCAGCTCGTGGAACAGCCCGCTTCTGCGCAGTAGCCCACTCGGGAGCTAGGAGGGATCCTCGATGACCCGGGACATCTCTGCGTGGTCCTGGTGGAACGCCCTCTCCGGCGGAGTCATCTCCGCTTCGTTCCAGCAGGGCCGATACTCGGCGGATTTCAGCTGTTCTTGGCGGTCGGCAAGCAGATCTGCCTAGTTGGTGCTGCCGTTGCATGTGAGAATCACGATCGCCTTGGTCCCGGCGAGCGACAGGCGCAGCCCTTCCCGGCCGGCTCGTGTGGTCCGAATGCCGGGTACGCCGCGCTTGGGACGACACTGCGGTCGGGCGGTGTCAGGAGCGGCCTCCCATAGGGCCAATCCCCATGCTGCCTTCGCAGCCAGCCGGTGTCGTGCGACACGCCGACGCTCATAGACGCGTAGCAATGCCGACCCCGATCGAGGAAACAGCGCGTTGTTCCGGGAACGGGCGACCATGGGGGATGCGGCAGGCTGGGCTGTCCAAGCGTCCACGATCTCTCTACGGTTGGTGGTCGACGGCCTTGAAGGGCCGGATAGTGCGAAGGGGGCTGTGTGGAAGCCGAGTTGGCGGCTCTTGCCGCGTCGGGGGCGACGGCGCTGGTCGGGTTGATCGTTTCTGAGGGGTTCGAGCGGGCGAAAAGCGGACTGGCCCGGTTCTTCGGACGACGACGCGCTTCGGATGAGGTCGCCGAAGAGGAGCTGAGAGCCGCACACGCGGAGTTGGACAGAGCCCGGGTGGCTGGTGACCTCGGGGCCCAGGCGGAGGTCGAAGCCCGCCTGCGGCAGCGGCTGGAAGGCATGTTCCAGGAGGATCCGGGCGCCGCCGACGAACTGGCACGGCTGTTGTCCGAGCTGGCGCCGGACGCGTCGCGCACCTTCGTCAACCTGGTCAGCGGCGGGGTGAACCACGGCCCGGTCTTCCAGGGGGCGCCCATCCACGGTGACATCCACTTCAACGTCCCTCCTGCGCCTGCGCCGACGGGTCGGCCCGTCAGGCCGGATCAAGTTCCTGTGATGACCGTGCCGTTCAGCAACCGGACGACCGAACTCGGAAGCCTGGAGGCGAGGCTCGGCGCGCTGGCGGGCGGCTCCGGATCCGTGGGTGTCGATGTGTTGTTCGGACCTCCGGGAGTCGGCAAGCCGGCCATGGCCTGGCGGTGCGCGGAGAGGGCCAAGGGACGCTTCCCGGACGGACAGCTGTATGTGGATTTCGGGGCCCTGCGTGATCAGGCCGCGCCGCTGAGCGGCCCCGGCGGGGATGTCTCCGAGGCCCTGGCCATGTGCCTGAGGTCGTTGCCGGAAGGTGAGCTCGGCATTCCGGACTCGCTTCTCGACCGGACCAACCTGTTCCGGTCGCGCACGTCCGACCTGCGCATCCTTCTCGTCCTCGATGACGTCAACCAGGCCGCACAGGTGCGCGCGCTGATTCCCAAGGGGGCGGGCAGCGCCGTGCTGGCCACGAGTCAGGGCAGAATCGGTGAACTGGCCGTACAGGGCAGCGCCCGGCTGATCCGCGTCAAGCCGCTGGACGTGCACGGCGGGTTGGAACTGCTGAAGGACCGATGCGGTCCGGAGGCGGTCGAGGCTGAACGGGAGGCAGCGGAGCGCCTGGTGCTGTTGTGCGACGGGCTGCCCGTTGCCCTGCAGGTCGTGGCGGCGCGACTTGACGACGAGAACCTGAGCATGGCCGAACTGGCCGCCGAACTCGACGACGAAGCCAGTCGGCTGACCGGCCTCGCGCTGGACGGGGAGGAGTCCTCGGTGTCCGCTGTTCTGGGTCCCTCCTACCGACTGCTGCCGCCCGACGCGGCCCGGCTCTACCGGCTGCTCGGATGGCTGCCGTTCGGCATCTTCGACGTCGGCGTGGCCGCAATCGCCGCCGACGTCGCCCCGGGGAGCGCGAAGCACCTGCTGGGCGTCCTGGCAAAGGCCAGTCTGGTGGAGAAGACGCAGGACGGCCGGTACCGCATGCACGATCTGGTCCGTCTCCATGCCCGCGAGCGCGCCGCCGAGGAGGAGCCGCGGACCGAGCAGACGGCACTGGTACAGCGGGTCGGAACGCACTACCTCGTGCTGAGCGCGTTCGCTGACCGGGAGCTCAGGAAGGAGCGGCTGCGGATCGCCAACCTCGCGGATCTGGTGCGGGACGCGCACAACCCCTTCGCCGCAGCCGGTGGGCCACCGCCGCTGGAGTGGCTGGACACCGAGCGCTCCGCCATCCTCGCGATCCTGCGCCAGGCTGTCTCGCACGAGCTGTACACCCTGACCTGGCGACTGGCCGAGGCGTTCGCGGTGCTCTTCCTCTACCACCGCTACCTCAGGGCGTGGACGGAAACACTGGAGCTGGGCATCGAGGCGGCCGAGGCGGCGATGGCCACGGTGGAAACGGCAGAGGAGATCGAGGAGGTCACGGCGGGCGCGGCCCGACTGCGCAGCCTGCTCTCGCGCCCGCTGCTGGACCTCAGCGAGAACGACCGCGCGGGAGAGCAACTGGAGCGGGCCGTCGCCTTGGCCGAGGCGACCGATCGCCTCGCCTTGCAGGCATCCGTCCAGGAATTCCTCGGCCGATACCTGGACGTCGTCAACCCGGCCGAAGCGGCCGGGGCGTACCGGCGCTCCCTCGAACTCAACGAGCGGGCCGGGGAAGCCCGCGGAGCCGCCCTCGCCACCTTCTTCCTCGGACGCGCGCTGGGCGCTCAGGGCGATCACGCGGAGGCCCTGGTCCTGCTGCACCGGGCGCAGCAGGAGCTGGAGAACCGTGAGGAGCCCGACCGGCGGATGGCGGCCCGGGTGAAGGCCGCCATCGGCGTCGTACACAGCCATCTCGGTGACACCGGGCAGGCGATCCGCGAACTGCTGGAGGCGATCCGGGAGCTGGCCGAGGTGGCGGACGGCATGCAGTACGAGGCTCAGGCCCGGGCGAAGCTCGCCGAGGTCGCGCAACGAGCGGGCGGGCACGAGGAGCTGGTCCGCGAGTGCCTGAGCCGGGCCGCCGACATCCACGAAGCGCTTGGCGACCACTCCTGGGCAGAAGAGCTGCGGCGGCGGTTGGAGGACCCCGACGAGTGAGGCTGCCGCACGGGCGGGCAGGGCGATCAGCAGGTGGGAGGGGTGGGACGGATCCGTAGGAGGACATCCTCGTCCCGCGAGTCACCTATCCGCAGCGCCACTTGAGCGTCGTCCAGCGAAAGCCCCGCCCGCAAAAGGGCGTAGACGACCGCTGCCGGCAGACCCGCGTCCAGCGCCCGGCCCGTGGCCGCCGCCTCCACGACCCGGCCGTCCCTGAGACCGACCAGGCAACCGCCTCCGCTGACCGCCGATGCCGCGAGAAGACTGCCCGGCAGCTCGGCGAGGGTGTTCCCGATCCAGCGCAACGCCTCGACCGTGACGGATGCGGGTCGGCGTCGGACGAGCACCGAGGCGCTCTCGGTCAGCCGACGGTCGCGCTCGTCGTCCGCGCAGGCCAGATGCGTGAAGAGGGTGGCGGTCTCCGGGGGCGTCGTGCCGTACGCGGTGACGGTCGCCGGGAAGCGGCGCACGGTGACGGTCGGCGTCGCTGTGTTCTCGGTGATACCGGTGGTCACCTGCCACGAGGTGACCTGAGCGGCGGGTGGATCCGGAACCGGCAGTACCGGGGGAGTCGGCGGGAGAGAGGAGGGCTCGGGGAGCTTGAGCAGACGGTAGAGAGCGGTGCGAAGCCGGGCCAGGGCATGTCCCGGCTCGGCGAAGGCTTGCGTGGTGACAGCGGCGTACCGCTGGGGCGTGTGCTCGCGGATAACGTCCTCCACCTGCCGGCGCAGGCTCCCGCGTGTGTCGAGCCGGGGCGCGACGGACGACAGGGTGTGGACGGCCGTCCCGGGCACCGCGTCGTCGCCGAACGCCGCGAGCAGCAGTGGGGTGCCGGCCGCCGCGCCGTACAGCGTCACCGAGCCGTGGTCACCGATGAGAACGTCGGCCGCGACGAGCGCGGGCCGCCAGGCGTGGATGGCCGGCATCAGCAGCAGACCCGCGTCCAGGGCTGAGGACTGCAAGGTGCGGATCTGCCAGGCTCCGTGGGCCGACCACACATTGGGGTGGACGATCGCGCCGACCCGGTACTCGTCACAGGGCAGTTGGGCGATCAGCCGCGCGAGAAGCCGGGGGAAACGCCCCAGGAGCGAGGTGGGTCCCCAGGTCGAACTGACCATGACCAGACGCTGGTGTTCCGCGACGCCCAGCGCCTCTCGGTACGCCCTCCTGCGCTTCCGGCTGCTCACCAACTCGTCGAAGCACGGGTCGCCGACCAGCAGTGTGTTCCCGGCCGACTTCGGATGGGTGGCGAGCAACTGCTCCTCCTGCGCCGGATGCGAGACCGCCAGCCAGGCGCGTCCCGATCCCAGCAGGGAGTCCGGTACGACCCCGGAGAGCCTCTCGTGTGGACTCCGGGAATCCGGTACAAACTTCTGGAAGCCGACGCCGTGCGGCAGCACCAGTACCGGGCAGTCGCCCTCCGGCACGTCGATGTTCTCGCTGGCGGACAAGATGAGGTCGGGGGCGATCTGCCCCAGCTGTTCCCAGGGGGCGACCCGGCAGCCGGCGGCGTGGAGGAGATCGAGGACACCCTCGTTGAAAGCGGAGGTCGGGTCGTAGGCGAAGACGACGGTCACGCGGGCGTCGTCGCGCAGGAGTTCCGGCAGTGTTTCGAGGACGCGCACGGTCGAAGTCACCGTGCGGGCGGCTATGACCAGGGTGCGCTCGCCGCGGAAGGTGCTCCAGCGGTGGGCGTCCCGTCCCACGGGCACACGCAGCGGCAGGCTACCGAACACGCCGACCGCCTCTAACAAACCCGAACCTCCAGTCGGTCAGCGGCTCGCGGCTCGCGGCTCGCGGCTCGCGGCTCGCGGCTCGCGGCTCGCGGCTCGCGGCTCGCGGCTCGCGGCTCGCGGCTAGGGTGCTCTTATCGCATTTCAATCCGGTCGGCAATCATTTGGGAGGGCGGGCGGATCAGGGTGTGCACTCGTACACGGTAACGAACCACACCGGCCGCAACGTAGGGTCCGCCGCACGAGTGACAGTCAGGGGTCCTTGCGGAAGGCTGGCAGTTCACAGGGACCTCTGCGGAACTTTCCGTCGTACAGAAGAGCAAGCCCGTGACAGAGCTGAAAGGAGCAAAGCGCCTGGTCAGAGGCGCTGTGCTCAGCACTCGATGACGTTCACCGCGAGGCCGCCGCGCGCGGTCTCCTTGTACTTGACCTTCATGTCGGCCCCGGTCTCGCGCATCGTCTTGATGGCCTTGTCGAGGGAGACGTGGTGGCGGCCGTCGCCGCGCAGGGACATGCGGGCGGCGGTGACGGCCTTGACCGCGGCCATGCCGTTCCGCTCGATGCACGGGATCTGTACGAGGCCGCCGACCGGGTCGCAGGTCAGGCCGAGGTTGTGTTCGATGCCGATCTCGGCCGCGTTCTCCACCTGTTCGGGGCTGCCCCCGAGGATCTCGGCGAGGCCTCCCGCGGCCATGGAGCACGCCGAGCCGACCTCGCCCTGGCAGCCGACCTCGGCACCGGAGATCGAGGCGTTCTCCTTGAAGAGCATGCCGATGGCGCCCGCGGCGAGCAGGAAGCGGACCACGGCGTCGTCGTCCGTGCCGGGTACGAAGTGGTGGGCGTAGTGCAGGACGGCGGGGATGATGCCGGCCGCGCCGTTGGTCGGCGCGGTCACCACCCGGCCGCCCGCCGCGTTCTCCTCGTTGACGGCCATCGCGTAGAGGGTCGTCCACTCCATGGAGTGGGCCTGCGTCTGGCCCTCCGCCCGCAGCTGGCGGGCCGAGGTGGCGGCGCGGCGGCGCACCTTCAGGCCGCCGGGGAGGATGCCCTCCTGGGACAGGCCGCGGGAGACGCACTCCCGCATCACCTGCCAGATCTCCAGCAGCCCTTCCCGGATCTCCTCCTCGCTGCGCCAGGCCTTCTCGTTCTCCAGCATCAGCCGGGAGACCGACAGGCCCGTCTCCCGGGTGAGCCGCAGCAGTTCGTCGCCGGTGCGGAAGGGGTGGCGCAGTACGGTGTCGTCGAGCACGATGCGGTCCTCGCCCACCGCGTCCTCGTCGACGACGAATCCGCCGCCCACCGAGTAGTAGGTCTTCTCCAGCAGCGGGGCGCCGGTCTCGTCGTAGGCGAAGAGCGTCATGCCGTTGGCGTGGTACGGCAGGGAGCGGCGCCGGTGGAGGATCAGCTGGGAGCGCTCGTCGAAGGCGATCTCGTGCGCGTCCCCTATCTCGGTCGCCAGCAGGCGCAGCCGGCCGGCCTCGCGGATGCGGGCCACCCGCTCGTCCGCCGTCTCGACGTCCACCGAGCGCGGTGATTCGCCCTCCAGACCCAGCAGCACGGCTTTGGGCGTGCCGTGGCCGTGCCCTGTCGCCCCGAGGGAGCCGAACAGTTCGGCGCGCACGGAGGTGGTGTGCGCCAGCGCGCCCTCGTTCTTCAGGCGCCGCGCGAACATGCGCGCCGCGCGCATGGGGCCGACCGTGTGGGAGCTGGACGGTCCGATGCCGATGGAGAAGAGGTCGAAGACCGAGATTGCCATGGTGCGGCTCTCCTTGCCCTTGTGGGGCGAGTGGGATTGCTGGGGCGCGACGCGGGGCGGGTCGCGGGGTGGGCACGTGCGCGTCGGGTCGCGGGCCGGCACGGGTGCGGGGTGGCACACGCGGGTGCCGGGTGCCCGGCGGGGCCGGCCCGAACCCCGGCCGCCGGAGCGTCCGGGGCGGGCCGGGCCCGCGGCGGGGTGCTGTGTGCCGGTGCTACTTGCCCAGACCCGGGTACAGCGGGTGCTTGTCGGCGAGGGCGGAGACCCGCGCGGCGAGGGTCTTGCTCTTCGCTTCGTCGAACCCCGGCAGCAGGGCTTCGGCGATGACGTCGGCGACCTCCGTGAAGTCCTCGTCCTGGAAGCCGCGGGTCGCCAGCGCGGGCGTCCCGATGCGCAGCCCCGAGGTGACCATGGGCGGACGCGGGTCGTTGGGGACGGCGTTGCGGTTGACGGTGATGCCGATCTCGTGCAGCCGGTCCTCGGCCTGCTGCCCGTCGAGCTCGCTGTGGCGCAGGTCGACGAGGACGAGGTGGACGTCGGTGCCGCCGGAGAGGACGGAGACGCCCGCGTCGGTGGTGTCCTGGCGCAGCAGACGCTCCGCGAGGATGCTCGCGCCGGACAGGGTGCGGCGCTGGCGGTCCTTGAACTCGTCGGAGGCGGCGACCTTGAAGGCGACGGCCTTCGCGGCGATCACGTGTTCGAGCGGGCCGCCCTGCTGCCCGGGGAAGACCGCCGAGTTGATCTTCTTGGCGTGCTCCTTCTTCGACAGGATCACGCCGCCGCGCGGGCCGCCGAGCGTCTTGTGCGTGGTCGTGGTCACCACGTCCGCGTACGGCACCGGGCTGGGGTGCAGCCCCGCGGCGACGAGACCGGCGAAGTGCGCCATGTCGACCATCAGCAGCGCGTCCACCTCGTCCGCGACGCGGCGGAAGGCGGCGAAGTCGAGCTGCCGCGGGTAGGCGGACCAGCCCGCGACGATCAGCCGCGGACGGTGCTCCTTGGCCAGCCGCTCGACCTCCTCCATGTCGACCCGGCCGGTCTCCTCGTCGACCTTGTAGGCGACGACGTTGTAGAGCTTGCCGGAGAAGTTGATCTTCATCCCGTGGGTGAGGTGCCCGCCGTGTGCGAGGTCCAGGCCCATGATCGTGTCGCCCGGCTTGAGCAGCGCGAACATCGCCGCGGCGTTGGCCTGGGCGCCCGAGTGCGGCTGCACGTTGGCGGCCTCCGCGTCGAACAGCGCCTTGATCCGGTCCCTGGCCAGGGTCTCGACGACGTCGACGTACTCGCAGCCGCCGTAGTAGCGGCGGCCCGGGTAGCCCTCGGCGTACTTGTTGGTGAGCACCGAACCCTGCGCCTCCATCGAGGCGACCGGGGCGAAGTTCTCCGAGGCGATCATCTCGAGGGTGGACTGCTGACGGTGGAGTTCGGCGTCGACGGCGGCGGCGACGTCGGGGTCGACTTCGTGGAGAGAGCCGTTCAGAAGCGACATGGAAGAACCATCCCTGGGGAAAATGGCGGGCGGGCAAGCTGCCTCGGGCGACCGAGGCCGGCCTCGGCCCACCCGGGACCGAGGCCGAGACCGGGACCTGAGCCTCAGGCGCCTGAGGCGAAGGTGGCGTACTCGTCGGCCGTGAGCAGGTCGTCCGGCAGCTCGGAGACCTTCACCTTGAACAGCCAGCCGCCCTCCAGCGGGGCGGAGTTGACCAGCGCGGGATCGTCCACGACGTCCTGGTTGACCTCGGTGACCTCGCCGGAGGCGGGGGAGTAGAGGTCGCTGACGGACTTGGTGGACTCCAGCTCACCGCAGGTCTCGCCTGCGGTGACGTCCTCGCCGACCTCGGGAAGCTGGACGAAGACCACATCGCCGAGCGCGTTCGCGGCGTGCTCGGTGATGCCGACCGTCGCCACGCCGTCCTCGGCGTGCGACAGCCACTCGTGCTCCTTGCTGAAGCGGAGCTGCTCGGGGTTGCTCATGGGTCGATTCTCCCGGATGCGGTAGGTGGGAAGGAAAGCGGTCTTGGCAGGTGAACACCGCCGGCCGGCCGCGGGGCCACGGGGCCCGGCCGGGGCCCGGCCGGGGACGGTCCCCCGGCACTGTTCGGCCCGCGGCCGCGTCACGCGGTCTCGGGTGGGCGGCGCGCGGCCCGGCCGGCGTTCCCGCACGGGCTTCGCGCGCCCGGCGCACGCGGGCCGCGCGGGCGCGTCGCCGCGCTGGGGCCCGCCGCGCTAGCCCCGCTTGTAGAAGGGCAGCGCGACGACCTCGTACGGTTCGTGGGAGCCGCGGATGTCGACGGCCACGCCCTCCGTGCCCGGGGCCGCGACCGCCGCGTCCACGTACGCCATCGCGATCGGCTTGCCCAGCGTCGGCGACGGCGCGCCCGAGGTGACCTCGCCCACGACGGAACCGTCCGAGGCGACCACCGGGTAGCCGGCGCGCGGCACCCGCCGGCCCTCGGCGACGAGTCCCACCAGCTTCCGCGGCGGCGCGTCCTCGGCCTTCCGCGCGGCCGTCGCCAGCGCGTCCCGGCCCACGAAACGCCCCTCGTTGGTGGCCTTCTCGAACTTGACGATCCTGCCCAGACCCGCGTCGAAGGGCGTCAGGGACGTGGACAGCTCGTGCCCGTACAGCGGCATCCCCGCCTCAAGCCGGAGCGTGTCGCGGCAGCTGAGCCCGCACGGCACCAGGCCCGCGTCCTTGCCTGCCGCGGTGAGCGCCTCCCACACGGCCACGGCGTCCCCGGGCGCGACGAACAGCTCGAAACCGTCCTCACCCGTGTACCCCGTACGGGCGATGAGCGCGGGCTTGTCCGCCACCATGTCGCGCTCGCCCGCGTAGTAGCGCAGACCGTCGACGTCGAAGGCCGTCAGCTGCTTGAGGATGCCGGCCGCGGCCGGGCCCTGGACGGCGATGAGGGCGTACCCCTCGCGGTCGTCGCGCACCTCGGCGCCGAAACCGTCCTGCCGCTCGCGCAGCGCGTCCAGCACCGTCTGGGCGTTCGCCGCGTTCGCGACGACCAGGTACTCCTGGTCGTCCAGCCGGTAGACGATCAGGTCGTCGAGGATGCCGCCGTCCTCGTCGCAGAGCATGGTGTAGCGGGCACGGCCCACGGCCAGCTTCGAGAGGTTGCCGACCAGCGCGAAGTCCAGCAGCTGCGCGGCCTGCGGCCCGGTGAGGGTGATCTCGCCCATGTGCGAGAGGTCGAAGAGCCCCGCGGCGGAGCGCACGGCGAGGTGCTCCTCGCGCTCGCTGCCGTAGCGCAGCGGCATGTCCCAGCCGGCGAAGTCGGTCATGGTGGCGCCCAGGGCACGGTGCGTGGCGTCCAGCGCGGTCGTGCGGGTGGCCGATGGGTCGGTCATTCAGGCTCCCAGGTCCCGGAAAGGGGTGTGACGCGGATGTCCTCCCCATCTGTCATCGGAACCTGAGAGGTTCGCCGACAGCCTCGCCGGGAGGCGGAGCGCGGCTTGCACCTTGGGTGGAACCACCGGCCCGCACAGAGCATGGAAGACGGTGGTCCGCTTTTCAGATCTGCCTCGCCCGCACGGTATCGGGGCCTGAGAGATTCAAGGGAGGATCTTGCTCCTTCGGCGCCCTGGCGTGCGGCGTCGCGTCCGCTCGCGGGCCCTCGTGATGCCCTGCTCGCGGTTTCGCGCCCTGCTCGCCGGGGACTCTCCCGCGCGGGTTCGAACGGCCGGTATGCAGTTGGTCCGCACATCATCGCACGGGTGAGCGGGCTGTGGCTGCCCCCGAGCGGAAGCCGTTCACCTTGAATCGCATTACCTTTTCTTTACACTTGGCAGGAGTGGCGGCCGGGCCGCCACCTCGGGGAGGGGAGAGCTGTGGGCAGCCTGCGCGGCGCTGAGGCGACACGGACGGACGCGGGGGCGAGGGGGGAGGCCGCGGCCGCGCGGGCGTCCCTGCGGAGAGGGCCGGCGTTCGCACAAGGAGGGATGTCCGGGTCGCCCGCCCGCACCGGGGCAACCGGAGCCCGCGCCTGCCGGGATGCCCGCACCCCCCTCCGCCACGACCTGCGCGACAGCGCCGCACCGCGCACGCTGCGCTACCGCACCGGAGACATCGTCGTCGTCTCCGGACTGCCGGGCGGCGGCAAGTCCACACTGATGCGGGCAGCGGTGGCGCAGTGCCCCGGTGTGGTCCGCGTCGACTCCCAGGACACCCGCGAGCGCTGGGAGCGCCGGCTGCCCGACTGGCTGCCCTACGGCCTCTACCGGCCGCTCGTCCGCCTGGCGCACTACGCGGGTCTGCGCGCCGCTTTGGCCTCCGGCGCCTCCGTGGTGGTGCACGACTGCGGTACGCAGACCTGGGTGCGCCGCTGGCTCGCCCGGGACGCGCTGCGCCGGGGCAGGGCGCTCCACCTGCTGTTGCTCGACGTCTGTCCGCGCGACGCGCTGGCCGGGCAGGCGGCGCGCGGCCGCGGCGTGTCCGGCTACGCGTTCCGCCGCCATCTGCGCGCCGTGCGCAGGCTGCGGGCCGCCGCCGAGGGCGGCCGGCTGCCGCGCGGCTGCGCCTCGTCGGTCCTGCTGGACCGCCGCGCGGCCCAGGCCCTGCGCGCGGTGTCCTTCGCGCCGCTGCCTGCCGCCGCCCCGCTGTCCGTCACGGCCCACGTCCGACCGGCCCCGCGGCCCGTTCCGGCTCCGAGGCCCGCGCCGACCGCGAGGCCGACCCCGGCGTAGTGCCGCCAGGGGGCCGCGGGCCGGCGTGGCCCGGTCGGGCCCCGACGGGCGGGTGCGCCCCCCGTCGGGGCCCGACGTCCAACAGGGCGGGTAGGGGGAAAGGCCCGCCGGGCCGAAAAAACGTCCGGGGGAACGTCCGTGGGTCGGGGAAACGTCCGCGGGCCCGCCACCCGGGAAGGAGGCGGGCCCGCGAACGGGGGACATGCCGGAGCAGCCGGTCGGCTCCGGCGGGCAGCCGCGGCTCAGCGGCCCTGTTCGGGGGTGAGGGGCTTCTGGGCCTGTCCGGGTGCCGCGTTCTCGGCGCCGGGCTTGGCGGCCTCAGCCGCCGGCTTGCCCGGGGCCTGCTGAGCGGGGGCCTGCGGCTTCGCGGCCTCCGGGGAGGCCTGCTCCGGCTGCCCGGGCTTGCCCGGCTTCCCGGTCTGCTTGCCGGGCGCCTGCTCCTCGGTGGGCTGCTTCGGCTGCTGCTGGTCCAGCGGGAACTGCGGCTTGGTGGGCTTGTCCTGGTCGGAGGGGTTCTGCTGCGGCTTGGTGGGCTTGGCCGTCGCGTCCTGCTGGTCCTGAGAGTCCGGGTCCTCCGAAGGGCCGGGCTTCGCCTGGGCGCCCGCCGTGTGCCCCGGGGAGTGGTCGGCGGGCGCGGCGGACGCGGCACCCGCCGCGCCGATGGCGAGCGAGCCGGCCAAAGAGACGGTGACGGCCGCGGCGGTGATCCTGTTCACGCGCATGTGCTTTCCTCCAGTCAGCGTGCCGGTCGGCACGTAGTGGGACGTTCTCCACTTTTCGACCACCTCCCACGGAACGCAACCGGAGCGTCGCCGTACGTGTCACCCGGCCTCTCGCGGAGCGTCCCGCCGCGCACCACCCCAAGGCTTCACCGTGCGTACCCCCGCGCGCCTCACCGCCCGCGTCGCGCGCGTCACTGCCCCGCCCCGTAGGCGCTGCCCGGGCCCCCGGGCGGTGCGCGGGCCATGGATAGGCTGGTGCGCATGACAGTTCCCTCGCAGCCCCAGCAGCCCCAGCAGCCGCAGCACTTCGGGCCAGGGCACGGCGGCGGCTGGCCCGGCAACGAGCTGGAGGAAGCCCTCGCCGCCTCGCTCCAGGTGCCGCACGCGGGGGCCCGGCTGCTGGAGGTGCTCGGCCGGTCCAGCGTGTGGGTCCCGCTGCCGGAGGGCGGCAGCCGGCAGAGCCGGGAACTGGACCTGCCCACCATCGAGTTGGACGGCTCGGTCTACGTGCCGGTCTTCAGCTCCGAAGAGCAGTTCCTCCAGGTCGTCGGCGCCCACGTCGGCTTCACCATCGCCCCGGCGAGGCAGTTCGCGCGCGGCCTGCCGGCCGGTGTGGGCCTCGCGGTCAACCCGGACGGCACCGTCGGGGTGCCGCTGCCCGCCGATGCGGTGGCCGAACTGTGTGCCAACTCGCCCACCGAGCAGGCGGCCGCGGGTGTCGCACGGGGGGCGCGGGTCCGGCTGTTCGAGCCGGACTGGCAGGACGACCCGCTCGCGTTCCTGGCCGCCGCCTCGGCCGAGTTCGCGGCTCTGCCGACCGTACGCTCGGCGCGCAGAGGGCTCGCCAGCGTCGAGGGGGACGATCCGGCGCTGTTCGTCGGCATAGAACTCGACCTGCTGGAGCCCGAGTCGCGGCAGGCGGCGCACGAGGCGCTGGGCAGGGCCCTGCATCAGGCGCAGGTGCGCTGGCCGGTGCAGATGGTGCTGCTGGACGCGGCGAGCGACCCGGTCGTGGACTGGATGCGGCAGTGCGTCCGCCCCTTCTACGACCGCGAGGCCCAGGTCTGACGGGCGACGGGTGACGGGCCCGGTGCGCCTCGGAAGCCGGGGGGCCGGGCGGGCTGAGGGGAAAGTACGCACCCCGGGGTGGGTCAGGGTACGGGTCCGGACTGAGTAGGAGTACCGATGTCCCGCCCCCCTCTTAAGCTGGTTGGATAGCGGTGCGGAGCGACGAGACGGGCAGGGACGGCGTCAGTGGTGGGAGGGCGGCCCAGGTGAGCGCGGGTGAAAGCGTCGATCAGCTCGTGCGGCGGGTCTCGCCGGGGGCGTACGACACCTTCGAGAGCTATGAAGCCCTCCTCCAGGCGCTCGCGGGCAGCCGGCTGTGGATGCTGCTGTGGAACGGGCAGGCGGGATCGCCGGACGCGCAGTACGGCAACATGGAAGTGGCCGGATACGGCTACGCGCCCTGTGTGACCTCGGCGCAGGAGCTGGCGGCGTCGGGCTGGAGCCGCGCGCACGAGGTCGTCGGCGGGCGGGACATCGCGGCGGCCCTCTTTCCCGACCGCTGGGGAATCTGGCTGAATCCGCACGCTCCCGGTGGCGGTGTCGGCATCCCCTGGCTGGATCTGCGGCGTGTCGCCGTCGGCCTCGACCAGCTGCCCGCGGGGCCGCTGAGCATCGGCGAACCCACCCTGGAGATCCCGCAGTTCTACGCGCTGCTGACGCAGAACGCGCACCTGACGCCCGCCGTGCGCTCGCTCCGCCGCGCCTGGGTGCGGCCCGCGCTGGGCGTGCCGTATCTGGCCATCGGGCTGGAGCTGTACGACAGCAGCCCCGCCTCCGTGGAAACGGCGCGGCGGATGATGGCACAGTCGGTGGCCGCCGTCCCGGAGGGGCTGCCGGTCTCCAGCGTGGCGATGGCCGACGACTACGATCCGGTGGCGATGTGGCTGCGCCGCCAGTCGCGCCCCTTCTTCGATCGTGACGCGCAGCCGCGTACGGGATACGGCGCTCCGGGGCCGCAGGCCGGCGGTTTCGGTTACGGCTATCCGCGGCCTTTCTGAAAAGCGCCGCCTTTCGGGGTAGCCGCTGCCGCGAGAGCGTTCAGATCAGGACATAAGCACTGGTCAGACACCGCTTAACGTCAACTTCCGTCCGCATAACGGAACATGACGCGTCACATCACAGTTGCGCATCCTTTCACGAGCAGGTCTGGCGACTGATCGTGACCGCGATGAAGACTCCCGAGCCATGAGCCACACGGTCGCCGCCGCACTGTCCGGCGGTTGTCGCGGCTTGCGATAGTCCTTCAAGTTTCGACCGCTACAGCGGTGCGCGTGGACTGGTCAACTGCCGGTCGAGAAGGGGTCTCCAAAGCGATGACGGCACCACTGCACGAGGAAACGCCTGCGGGAACCGCGGTCGTGGAGCCAGCCCCGACCAAGACGGAACAGGCGATCGAGGGCCGCTCACTCGGACGGATCGCGTGGGAGAGGCTCAAGCGTGACAAGGTGGCGCTGATCGGCGGCGCCTTCGTGCTGCTGCTGATCCTGGTCGCCGTCTTCGCGCCCCTGCTGACGGCGCTGACGGGACAGTCGCCGAACGAGCGCCACGAGGACCTGATCGACCCGCTCTTCTCCACCCCCAAGGGCGCGCTCGGCGGGATGTCGGGCGAGCACCTGCTGGGCGTCGAGCCGGTCAGTGGCCGCGACATCCTCGCCCGCATCCTCTACGGTGCCCGCGTCTCGATCCTCGTCGGCTTCCTCTCCGCCGTCGTCGCCGTCGTCTTCGGCACCATCCTGGGCACGCTCGCCGGCTACTTCGGCGGCTGGCTGGACGCGCTGATCAGCCGCGTGATGGACATGCTGCTGGCCTTCCCGCAGCTGCTGTTCATCATCTCGCTGATCTCCGTGATGCCCAACGACCTGCTCGGGCTGACCGGCACCGGGGTACGGCTGCTGCTGATGATCCTGGTCATCGGCTTCTTCGGCTGGCCCTACATCGGCCGGATCGTCCGCGGCCAGGTGCTCTCGCTGCGGGAGCGGGAGTACATCGAGGCGGCCCGCAGCCTGGGCGCGGGGCGGGGTTACATCATCGGCAAGGAACTGCTGCCCAACCTGGTCGCCCCGATCACCGTCTACATGACGCTGATGATCCCGACCAACATCCTCACCGAGGCCGCGCTCAGCTTCCTCGGCGTGGGCGTCAAGCCGCCCACCGCTTCCTGGGGTTCCATGCTCTCCGACGCCGTGACGTACTACGAGTCGGACCCGATGTACATGATCATCCCAGGTGTCGCCATCTTCATCACCGTGCTCGCCTTCAACCTCTTCGGCGACGGCGTACGCGACGCACTGGACCCGAAGGGGACCCGTTGACCCCCCATTCCAGACCCCGGCCCCGCCCAGCTCGTGCGGGCCGTGACCTACCACGGAGGTTGCGAGACGTGACAACCCTACGCACATCGAGGCGCCGACTGGCCGCGGTGTCGGCCGTCGCCGCCGCGACGCTGCTGGCCACCTCGGCCTGCGGCGGCGGCAACGGCGACAGCGAGGGCGGCGGCGAGTACAACGCGGGCGTCAACAAGGTCGCCAACGCCTCGAACAAGAAGGGCGGGACCCTGAAGTTCGTCGGTGTCCAGGACGCCGACTCCTGGGACACCACCCGCATGTACTACGGCTTCGTCTTCGACTTCGCCCGCTACTACGCCCGCCAGCTGGTGAGCTACAGCCCCAAGCCGGGCAAGAAGAGCGTGGACCTGCAGCCGGACCTGGCCACCGACAAGGCGCAGATATCCGACGACGGCAAGGTCTACAAGTACACCCTGAAAGACGGCCTGAAGTGGGAGGACGGCAAGCCGATCACCGCCCAGGACGTCAAGTACGGGATCGAGCGCCAGTGGGCGCAGAAGACCCTCTCGGGCGGCCCCACCTACATCAAGGACGTCCTGGACCCGGACGGCAAGTGGAAGGGCCCGTACGAGGAGAAGAGCGAGTTCGAGGGCATCAAGACCCCCGACGAGAAGACGATCGAGTTCCACCTGCCGAAGCCCAACGGTGACTTCGAGCAGATGCTGGCGATGCCGACCAACTCGCCGGTGCGCAAGGACAAGGACACCAAGTCCAAGTACACCCTGCACCCCTTCTCCTCGGGCCCGTACAAGTTCAAGTCGTACACCCCGAACAAGTCGCTGCTGCTGGTGCGCAACAAGCACTGGGACAGCAAGTCGGACCCGCTGCGCAAGGCGCTGCCCGACAAGGTCAAGGTGACGCTGCTGACCAACCCCGACGAGCGCGACAAGCGCCTGCTCAACGGGGACGCCGACCTCGACCTCAACCAGCGCGGCATGGAGGTCCAGGGCCGGCAGAAGGCTCTGAAGGAGCACAAGGGCAACGTGGACAACCCGCAGACCGGGTTCATCTCCTACGTGGCCTTCCCGCAGAGCGTGAAGCCGTTCAACAACATCCACTGCCGCAAGGCCGCCATCTACGGCACGGACCACAAGTCGGTCCAGACCGCGCGCGGTGGCCCGACCGCCGGCGGCGAGCTGGCCGTCAACATGCTGCCCCCGGTCGTGCCCGGGCACGACGAGAGCGACGACCAGTACGGCATCCGCAAGAACAGCGGTGCGGCCAACGTCGCCAAGGCCAAGGAAGAGCTCAAGAAGTGCGGCAAGCCGAACGGCTTCAAGACCACGCTCGCCGTCCGTAACACCGACAAGGCGGACGTGAAGTCCGCCGAGTCGATCCAGGCCTCGCTCAAGAAGATCGGCATCAAGGTCGAGATCGACCAGTTCGACGGCTCCCAGGGCTCCTCGATCGTCGGCAACCCGGCGACCGTGAAGAAGAAGGGCTACGGGATGGTCCTCTACGGCTGGGGCCCCGACTTCCCCAGCGGTCAGGGGTACGGCATCGAGCTGTGGCACAGCTCCAAGATCCGGGACAACGGCAACAACAACTACGCCCTGATCGACGAGCCGAAGATCGACAAGGGGCTCGAAGAGGCCATCGCCGAGCTCGACCCGGAGAAGTCCGCCGAGAAGTACGCCGAGGTCAACAAGGAGGTCATGGCGGGCGCCTACTACCTGCCGCTGACCTACCTGAAGGTCGTCCAGTGGCGCTCCGACCGGCTCACCAACGTCTACGCGGCCGACTCCTTCAGCGGTTGGTACGACTTCGCGTCCATCGGCGTCAAGTGACCTTCCCGGTCGCTGTGACCGCCACCGACATCACCATCTGACGGCGCCACCCGCCGCTGGCACGAAGGGCAGGTGAAGGCCGCCGCGGCGGCCCGGCCGCCGGCTCCCTGACCGGGAGCGGGCCGGGCCGCCGAAGGGCGGCCGGAGAGCAGTGCTCACATACCTCATCAGGCGGCTGTTCGCCGTCGCAGTGATGCTGGTCGTCATCATCCTGGCGGTCTTCTGCATCTTCTTCCTGATCCCCAAGTGGGCGGGGATAGACCCGGCCACCATGTTCGTCGGCAAGCAGGCCGACAAGGAGAGCATCGAGGGCGTACGCGAGAAGCTCCAGCTGGACGATCCGGTCCTCGTGCAGCTCTTCGAGTTCTTCAAGGGCCTCTTCGTCGGCCGCGACTACACCGGCGGCGGCACCACCACGCACTGCGGGGCGCCCTGCTTCGGCTACTCCTTCCGTACCGAGCAGGAGATCTGGCCCGTTCTGACCGACCGCCTCCCGGTCACGCTCTCCCTGGCGCTGGGCGCGGCCGTCATCTGGCTGCTGATCGGGCTGACCGCCGGCGTGCTCTCCGCGCTCAAGCGCGGCACCCTGTGGGACCGGCTGGCCATGACCGGCGCACTGGCCGGCGTCTCGCTGCCCATCTACTTCACGGGTCTCGTCTCGCTGGCGATCTTCGCCTACCAGCTCGACCTGGTGAGCAACTCCTTCACCCCCTTCGGCGACAACCCGGCCAAGTGGTTCAGCGGCATGGTCCTGCCCTGGATCACCCTCGCCTTCCTCTTCGGCGCGATGTACGCCCGGCTGACCCGGGCCACCATGCTGGAGGTGATGGGCGAGGACTACATCCGCACCGCCCGTGCCAAGGGCCTCAAGGAGCCCGTCGTCATCGGCAAGCACGCGATGCGCTCCACGATGACGCCCGTCCTGACGCTGCTCGGCATCGACATCGGCGCCCTGATGGGCAGCGCGATCCTGACGGAGACCACCTTCAGCATCCCCGGACTCGGGCAGGCCGTGCTCAAGGCGATCACCGACCGCGACCTGCCGCTGATCCTGGGGGTCACCCTCATCACCGCAACCGCCGTTGTCATCGCGAATCTCGTCGTGGACCTGCTGTACGGCGTGATCGATCCACGAGTGAGGCTGGGATGACCGACCACGAGCACAAGTCCCGCAAGTCCCGCAAGACCCCCGAGGCTGCCGAGGCGGCTGCGGCCCCCGCGTCTGCCACGCCGCCCGCGTCCCCCGAGGACGCGAAGGCGGAGGCGCTGCGGACCGAGGTCACCAAGGCCGACACGCCCCCGACGAAGCCCGTCGACGGCGCCGCGGCGGGCGCCGCCTCGGACGCCGGCGTCTCGGGCGCCGCCCTCTCGGACCTGACGAGTTCGGGGACCGCGCCCGGCGAACCGGTGCTGAGCAAGGAGCCGCCCACCGCGTTCCTGGAGGTCCGCGACCTGCGGGTGCACTTCCCCACCCAGGACGGCCTCGTCAAGTCCGTCGACGGCCTCTCCTTCACCCTGGAGAAGGGCAAGACCCTCGGTATCGTCGGCGAGTCGGGGTCCGGCAAGTCCGTCACCTCGCTCGGCATCATGGGGCTGCACACCGTCGGCCAGTACGGCAGGCAGCGCCCCCACCTGTCCGGGGAGATCTGGCTGAACGGCCAGGAACTGCTCAGCGCCGACCCCGACAGCGTGCGCAAGCTCCGCGGCCGCGAGATCTCCATGATCTTCCAGGACCCGCTCTCCGCGCTGCACCCCTTCTTCACCGTCGGCCACCAGATCGTGGAGGCGTACCGCGTCCACCACAGCGTCGACAAGAAGACCGCGCGCAAGCGTGCCGTCGAACTCCTCGACCGGGTCGGCATCCCCGAGCCGGGCAAGCGGGTGGACAGCTACCCGCACGAGTTCTCCGGGGGCATGCGCCAGCGCGCCATGATCGCCATGGCGCTGGTCAACAACCCCGAACTCCTGATCGCCGACGAGCCGACCACGGCACTCGACGTCACCGTCCAGGCGCAGATCCTCGACCTGATCCGGGACCTGCAGAAGGAGTTCGGCTCCGCCGTCATCATCATCACCCACGACCTGGGCGTCGTCGCCGAACTCTCCGACGACATCCTCGTGATGTACGGCGGCCGGTGCGTGGAGTACGGCGCGGCGGAGCAGGTCTTCTACGAGCCGCAGCACCCCTACACCTGGGGGCTGCTCGGCTCCATGCCGCGCATCGACCGCGACCGGGCCGAACGCCTCATCCCCGTCAAGGGATCGCCGCCCAGCCTCATCAACGTCCCCGACGGCTGCGCCTTCAACCCGCGCTGCCCCTACGCGGACGTCCCCAAGGGCGGCATCACCCGCACCACGCGGCCCGAGCTGAGCGAGGTGAGGCCCGGGCACCTGTCCGCCTGCCACATGGCGCAGGAGGACCGGGAGCGCATCTGGAACGAAGAGATTGCCCCGAAGCTGTGAGCTTTCAGTGAGTGAGGACGACGAGCCGATGACGAACCCCGAGAAAACCCCGGGTGAGGGCTCCGAGCCGCAGACCCCCACCGAGGACGCGGCCGGCGCCACAGCCGAGTCCGGCGCCCTGGGCACCCTCACCGAGCCGCGCGAGGGCGAACCGCTGCTCAAGGTCAGCGGCCTCAAGAAGCACTTCCCCGTCACCAAGGGCCTCTTCAAGAGGCAGGTCGGCGCCGTGCTCGCCGTCGACGGCATCGACTTCGAGGTCCGCGCCGGTGAGACGCTCGGCGTGGTGGGGGAGTCGGGCTGCGGCAAATCCACGATGGGCCGCCTCATCACCCGGCTGCTCGAACCCACCGCGGGCAAGGTCGAGTTCGAGAGCCGGGACATCACGCACCTGGGCGTGAGCGCGATGCGGCCGATGCGCCGCGACGTGCAGATGATCTTCCAGGACCCCTACTCCTCGCTGAACCCCCGGCACACGGTCGGCTCGATCATCAGCGCGCCGTTCAAACTCCAGGGTGTGCAGCCCGAGGGCGGGGTCAAGAAGGAGGTGCAGCGGCTGCTGGGAGTGGTCGGGCTCAGCCCCGAGCACTACAACCGCTACCCGCACGAGTTCTCCGGCGGCCAGCGCCAGCGCATCGGCATCGCCAGGGCGCTCGCGCTCAGCCCGAAGCTCGTGGTGGCCGACGAGCCCGTCTCGGCGCTCGACGTCTCCATCCAGGCGCAGGTCGTCAACCTCCTCGACGACCTCCAGGAGGAACTGGGCCTCACCTACGTGATCATCGCCCACGACCTGTCCGTCATCCGGCACGTCTCGGACCGGATCGCGGTGATGTACCTGGGCAAGATCGTCGAGATCACCGACCGGCAGTCGCTGTACGACACGCCCATGCACCCCTACACCCGGGCGCTGCTGTCCGCGGTGCCGGTACCGGACCCGCGCCGCAAGGCCGAAGGGGGCCGGGAGCGGATCCTGCTCCAGGGCGACGTGCCCTCGCCGATGAACCCGCCGTCAGGGTGCAGGTTCCACACCCGCTGCTGGAAGGCGACCGAAATCTGCCGGACCAAGGAACCGCCGCTCGTCTCGCTGGCCCCCGGCCACCAGACCGCGTGCCACCACCCGGAGAACGCCCCCGACCAGGAGCCCGGCGACACGAAGCTGCTGCGTACGGCCGCCACCGTCAAAGAACCGAGCTGACGCGCTCGCCCCCGATCGCCGGACGGGCTGAGGGATCAGCCCGTCCGGCGATCGAGGACCGGCGGCCTGGCGGCGCAGCCTCCCGGGGGCACCTTCCGGCCGGAGTCCGGGGGAGGGGAGCGGCGGGGCGGGGGGCAGGAGCCGCCCGCCGCGGCCATCCCCGCCCGGGCGGTACAAAGGTGCCCGTGGACTCCCTCTTCAGCCCCTCACTCCAGCACTGGCTGGACCTCGCCGGCATCTTCGTCTTCGCCATCTCCGGCGCGCTTCTCGCGGTGCGGCGCAATTTCGACGTCTTCGGCATCGCCGTCCTCGCCGAGGTCACCGGGCTGGGCGGCGGGCTCTTCCGTGACGTCGTCATCGGCGCCGTACCACCGGCGGCCTTCACCGACCTCGGCTACTTCCTCACGCCTCTCCTCGCCGCGTTCCTCGTCTTCTTCCTCCACCCCGAGGTGGAGCGGATCAACAAGGCGGTCAGCGTCTTCGACGCGGCCGGTCTCGGCCTCTTCTGCGTGACCGGCACCCTCAAGGGGCACGAGTACGGGCTCAGCCTCACGTCGTCCGTCGTGATGGGCCTGGCGACGGCCGCCGGAGGCGGGGTGCTCAGAGACGTCCTGGCCAACGAGGTGCCCTCGCTGCTGCGCTGGGACCGCGAGGTCTACGCGGTGCCCGCCATCGTGGGCTCCAGCGCGGTCGCGCTGCTGATCCACCTGGACCAGGTGCGCCCCTCCACCACGGTGGGCGCGGCCCTGCTGGCGTTCCTCCTGCGGCTGCTGGCCCTGCGCTACAACTGGCGTGCCCCGCGCGCATGGCACCGCAGGAGCGCGACGGTGGACGCGCAGGCGACGCACGGGGACGCTGCCAGGGAGCCGGAGAACGGCGGCCGCCAGGTCGGCAGCGGCTGACCCGCGGCTGCCGATGCGGCGTCCGTGAGCCGACCGTGCGGCTCCCCTGCGCCGACCGCGCGGCGCCCATGCCCGCCGACCGCGCGGCGGTGCGGGCGGAGCTGCCGCTGATCATGTCGTGCGGATCGGTCCCGGTCCCGGTCCCGGTCCCGGTCCCGGACCCGGACCCGGTCCCGCAGGGTGGGTTCCGGTGAGCAGAGCTTCGGCATGCTTGCGGAAAGCGGTGACCAGACGGCCGCGGTCGCCGGAGCGCGTGGCGAGTACGACCTGGCTCGGTTCGACCCCGCGCAACGGGACGGTGGTGAGGCTGGGGTGCAGGCCGGTCGCATGGTCGAGGGGCGGCCCGATGGCCACGGCCTGCCCGGCGGCGATGAGTTCGTGTTTGTCCTCAAGGGCTTCGACCAGGGGGCCGTCGGGCGCGGGCCGCCCGTCGGGCCGGGGATCGAGCCGCCAGTAGGCGTTCAGCAACGGGTCGGACTGGCGTACGTGGGGGATCGGCTCGCCGGCGATGTCGCCGAGGGTGACCGACTCCCGGCCGGCCAGACGGTGGTCCCGGGACACGACCAGCACGCGCGGTTCGTCGTGGAGGACGGTGACGCGCAGCCGGTCGGTGGGGAACGGCAGACGCGTCACCACCGCGTCGACGCGGTGCTCCAGCAGCGCGCCGCGCGAGTCGTTCCAGGCGAGCAGGCGGGTGTGGACCTCGGCATCGGGATCGCGGTCCCGCAGGGCCCGCACGGCCGCGGTGATGACCAGCCCCTTGGTGTAGCCGACGGTGATGCTGCTGGGCCGGGCCGCGGCCCGGGTGCGGGCCATCGCCTCGGCCGCGGCGCGCAGCAGCCCCTGGGCCTGGGGCAGGAAAATTTCGCCGGCCTCGCTCAGCCGGGTGCCGCGCGTGGTGCGGTCGAGCAGGCGGACCCCCACTTGCTGTTCGAGGCGGCGGATCTGCCGGCTCAGCGACGGCTGGGTGGTGTGCAGCGCCTCGGCGGCACGGCCGAAGTGCTGGTACTCGGCGACCACCGTGAAGCACTGCACCAGCCGGAGATCGAGATCCACAGGCGCGGGGAAGTGTTCGGACACCACCCCACTCTAACTGGCCTTATACGCAGCCTGTATTACCTGTACCGGAACAATCATTGGACTGCGCGCTCGTCGCGGCCGCACCGTGGCGACCATGACATCGGACAGCGTGACACCGTTTCGTATCGACGTCGCGGACAGTGCCCTGGCGGATCTGAGGGACCGGCTCCACCGGGTACGCCTCGCCGGCCGGGAGACAGTGCCGGACAGCAGCCAGGGGGTGCGGCGGGAGCGCCTGGAGGAGCTGCTGGAGCACTGGGCCACCGGGTACGACTGGCGCGATCTGGAGCGGCGGCTCAACGAGCTGGGCCAGTTCCGCACGACCATCGACGGTCTGGGCCTCCACTTCATGCACGTACGCTCACCCCGCCCCGACACCACCCCCCTGTTGCTGCTGCACGGATGGCCGGGCTCGTTCCTGGAGTTCCTCAAGACCGTCGGCCCGCTCACCGAGCACGGCTTCCACCTCGTCGTCCCCTCGATGCCCGGCTACGGTTTTTCCGGCCAACCCGCCTCGACAGGCTGGGACCCGGACCGGATCGCCCGCGCGTACGGCGTGCTCATGCGGCGCCTCGGCTATGACTCCTATCTGGCCCAGGGAGGCGACTGGGGCGGTGTCGTCGCGACCCGCATGGGGGCGCAGCGCCTGACGGGCCTGCGGGCGATCCACGTCAACTTCCCCGAGTTCCTCGCCGCACCACCGGTCGGCGACGACCCGGCTCCTGAGGAGAAGGCCGCACTCGAACAGGGCAGCCGCTTCTTTGCCGTCCATTCCGGATACCACGTCGTGCAGCGCACCCGGCCGCAGACCATCGGCTACGCCCTGACCGACTCCCCGGCCGGGCAGGCCGCCTGGATCTACGAAAAGTTCCTCGACTGGGCCCGGCCCGACGCCCTCACCCCCGACGAGATCCTCGACCACATCTCCCTGTACTGGTTCACCGGCACCGCTGCTTCCTCCGCCCGCCTCTACTGGGAGTACGCCCGGCAGCCGCTCGCTCCGACCGAGCTGGACGTTCCCGTCGGGGTCAGCGTCTTCCCGGACGAACTGACGCGTACCCCGCGCATCTGGGCCGAGCGCGCCTATCGCGACCTGCGCTACTTCAACGACGACATCCCCGCGGGCGGCCACTTCGCCGCCCTGGAGCAGCCTGAGCTGTTCGTCGAGGAGATCGTCAGGTTCGCGCGGACGGTGGCCGCGTGATGACGAGCGAGATCAGCGGGGGCACGGACGGCATCGGGCGTGGGGGCCGGGTCGCGGCCGTCGGGACCGACAGGGCCAAGGCCGAGTCCGGCGCCCGGTTCCAGCGCCCCAGGCGTACAAAGACCGCCGACGGCCCGGCGTCCGACTCCGCGCCGACCTGCCGCAGCCGATCTCCACTCAGCCACGGCCTGCCCAGCCACGGCCTGCCCAGCCACGGCCAGCTCAGCCACGGCCGGCTCAGCCACGGCCCGGCCGGCCTGCTCGGCCGCGCCGCCCATCCGGTCGTGACCGCCTTCGGCGGCGCCGGGCGTTTCGAGACCGCCGTCAAGGAGCTCCCGGCCTTTCAGGCGTCCTCCCTGGCCGACGCACGACGCCTCTACGGCCGCACCCGGGAGGTGCTTGCCCGGTGAAGTGGGTCAGCTACCGCTCCGCCGACGGCTCCACGCGCTGCGGTGTGCTGCGCGACAACAAGATCCACGCCGTGGGCGGGGGCCTGTTGGAACTGCTGCGCGCCGAAGGCGGGCTGGAGGCCGCCGCAACCAGGGAACCGACCGAGATCGTCGAGCCGGCCACCGCCGACCTGCTGGCACCGATACCGGTACCCCCGGCGGTCCGGGACTTCGCCGCGTTCGAACGTCACATCAGTAACGCGGGGAAGGCAGCCGTCGGCGACGGCAGGGTCAGCCCAGTCTGGTACGAGTGTCCGCTCTTCTCATTCTCCAACCCGGCGGCGATCAAGGGGCCGCACGACGAGGTCGCCATCGCCCCGGGCGCTCGGTTGTGGGACTACGAGGTCGAGGTCGCCGCGGTGATCGCCGGGGACTGCTCGAACCTCGACGCCGCCACGGCGGAGAATCACATCGCCGGCTACCTGGTCTACTGCGACTGGAGCGCACGCGACATCTCCGCGAGCGAGATGGGGTTCGTGTTGGGCCCGTCCAAGAGCAAGGACGCCTCGACCAGCCTCGGCCCGTTCCTCGTCACCCCCGACGAACTGGAGCCCTACCGCTCGGGCCGGGGCTATGCGTTGCGGATGGACGGGTACGTCAACGGTGAGCATTACGGCGGCGGCAGCTGGGACGAGATCCACTGGTCGTTCGGCGAGATGCTGGCGCACGCGTCGCGCGGCACCTCACTGCGAGCCGGTGACCTCATCGCCAGCGGCCCTGTGGGCACCGGCTGCATCCAGGAGTTGTCCGGCCGCCGCCCCTACCTGGCACCCGGAGACACGGTCCGGATCGAAGTGCGGGAACTCGGCGCGATCTCCGTACGGATCACCGCGCCAGAGCCGTCCTGACGTACCGGACGCACCAAGAACGACCTTGATCATTCCACTTGCCGGGAGACCACCCCGATGCATCACGCCAACACCTTCGCTCGCGCCGACACGGACCTGAACGCCGTTCGCGAGGTCAGCCTCACCGTCAACGCGGCCCACCTGTTCGTCTACTTCATCCCCGAGGCACCGGAAGAGGCCGCCAAGCTGGGCGTGACCGAGTACGGACCGGCGTACTTCGCGTTCCGGTCAGCCCCCATGGGCGCAGTCCCATGGCAGGTCACGCTCGCGGCCTTCTACAACTTCAGCCCGCGGTCGGTGCGGGCCATGGCAGGCGTCTGGGACACAGCGTCGCCACAGGAGTGGCAGGCCGCTCGCTTCACAGCCGTCGACCGTGCGTTGCGGCGCGTCGGCGTGAGCCTCACCGCCGACCAGATCGCCGAGGCACGATCGCTGATCGACCCGGTCGTCGCGAGCGCCGACCACGCGGGGAAGACGATGGCCGCCGCCAACGCCTCGGTCCCCCTCCCGGACGACCCGCTCGTCGCGCTGTGGCAGCACCTCACGGTGCTGCGCGAGTGGCGCGGCGACGCGCATATCACCGTGCTCGCAGCGGGCGGCCTCGGGCCGTGCGACTGCACCGTGCTGCAAACCGCGACAGGTCACTTCCCGGAAGCGATCGCGCGTGCCACCCGGCTGTGGGACGACGAGGAGGTGGCCGCGGCAACCACACGCCTCGTCGCACGCGGCTGGCTCGACGCCGACGGCACCGCCACCGATGCCGGCATCGCGGCGCGCGAGCAGATCGAGGTCGAGACCGACGAGCACTGCGCGGCGCTGTGGACGCCGATCGGCGACGCCGGCGTCCGTCGCCTCACCTCGCTCATCAGGCCGATCCACGACGCGTTCACCGCAGCCGGGACATACCCCTTCCGGGTGGAGACAGGAGACACACGGTCCGCCGACCCGGAGGCCGCCAGGCAGGCTCCGCTCTCGCGCAACCGTGACGAACGGACACATAGCGCAGGGTGACGCTGAGGGCTGTACCGGGCTCGGCCGACGGTACAGCGATCAGCGGCAGCAGCGATCCCGCTGTCGGACCGTCGACACGCCTGACGGCTCGCCAGGGTGCTGCCGCAGTAAATGCCGGGTTTACTGCGGCAGCGGCAGCGGCAGCGGCAGCGGCAGCGGCAGCGGCAGCGGCAGCGGCAGCGGCAGCGGCCCGCTCCCGCCACGCCTCCGTCCGCTCCCTGGAGCGATACGCACGGCCCGGCGTCGACTCCGACACCCGGTACGTCGCCGAACGAGACCCCGCCGCACGCCGCCGAACGAGACCCCGCCAAACGTCGCCGCACGTAGATCCGGGCGCATCAGGGCTTCAAGATCATCCCGTTGCCCCTGTGGCGCGTACCTCGGTCACACCCCCACGTTGCCCACCCCAGGCGCGCCTACCCACCAGTAACAAGGCGGTGTACGGTGCCACCATGTCCGACGCTCCTTCTCAGGCCACCGCTGCACCACAACCGGCGCCCCTCACCCCCGCCACCAGCGAGTTCGACCGCGACACCGTGGTCAGCACCCGCGAGCCCGGCGTCCACGAGACGCACCTCGCGCCGGGCTGGGCGATAGGCAAGGCCCTCAACGGCGGCTACCTGCTGGCCGTCCTCGGCCGTGCGCTGCGCCAAGCGCTCCCGCACCCGGACCCCTTCACCATCACGGCCCACTACCTGACCGCCACGGCCGCCGGGCCCGCCACCATCCGCACCGACGTCGCCCGCAGCGGCCGCACCGTCTCCACGGCCTCCGCCGGCCTCTTCCAGACGGACGAGCGCGGCACCGAGGTCGAACGCATCCGCGTGCTGGCCACCTACGGCGACCTCGGCGCACTGACGGACGACATCCGCACCAGCGCCGGCCCGCCCGCCATACCGCCCCGCGAACAGTGCTTCCGCTCCACGGACCACCCGGACGGCGCCGCCGCCGTCCCCGAGATGGGACACAGGCTCGACCTGCGGCTCGACCCGCAGACCTGCGGCTGGGCACTGGGGGCACCCAGCATGCGCGGCGAGATGCGGGCGTGGCTCGCCCTCGCGGACGGCCGCGACCCCGACCCGCTCTCGCTGCTGATGACCGTCGACGCGCTGCCGCCCACCGGATTCGAACTCGGCCTCACCGGCTGGCTGCCCACCGTCGAACTCACCGTCCACGTCCGTGCCCGCCCCGCACCAGGCCCGCTCCGCGTCGCCGTCACCACCCGCAACCTCGCGGGCGGCTTTCTGGAGGAGGACGTGGAGGTGTGGGACACCGCCGACCGCCTGGTGGCACAGTCCCGCCAGCTCGCCCGCGCGTAGGCGGGCGGGCGCCCGTGGGCCGGCGGGGGGCGCCCGTAGGCCACGGGACGCACTCTCGCAGACCGCCGGACGCACGCCCGTAGGCCGACGGGGGTACCGAAGCCCGCCACCAGCGGTTACCGGCGCCCCCTCCGGCCGCGAGTGCTTCGTGCGCACCGCGCGAGTGCTTACGGTGTGCGGAAACGCCACTCTCCGAGAGAAAGCGACGCAAAGTGACCTACACAGTCAAGAGCACGCTTCCGGAGCAGGACCTCAAGACCGTCGCCGAGGCCCTGCGCGGCACGCTGCTGGACCTCATCGACCTCTCCCTCGTCGCCAAACAGATCCACTGGAACGTGGTCGGCCCCCGCTTCCGCTCCATTCACCTCCAGCTCGACGAGGTCGTCGACACCGCCCGCCAGTACTCCGACACCGTCGCCGAGCGCGCCTCGGCGCTCGGCATCAGCCCCGACGGCCGCTCCGCCACCGTCGCCCAGGGCAGCGCCCTCGCCACCGTCCCCGAGGGCTGGCTCCCCGACAACGACGCGGTCCGCACCATGGTCGACGCCCTCGGCACCGTCATCGCCAAGTCCCGCGCACGCATGAAGGCCGTCGGCGAGGCCGACCCGGTCACCGAGGACGTCTTCATCTCCCTGACCGGTGACCTGGAAAAGGAACACTGGATGTTCCAGGCGGAGAACCGCGCCTGAGGCACTGGAGGGCTGAGGGCGGCTCCCTTTCCGCAGCGCGGGAAGGGAGCCTGCGAGCAACTTCTCCGCGCTCGGTGCCGAGCCGGCCGCACCGTCGGGTACCCGCGCAGGGAACGCGGCCTGGCCCGGGAGGGCGCCGGCTGAGCTCACCGGGCTCTCGGCGGTAAACGCTCCGCCGCCCCGAACCGGGTACCCGTTCGGCGCGGCTCGACTGCTCGGCGCTCCTCGCTGCCGCGCGCGACGTGCCGCTCGCCGACGTCGTGCAGGACACGTGGCCTCCGCGCGGGTGCTCTCAGCCCCGGGCGGTGATGAGGAGGGTTCCGACACGGCGGGCACCGGGCGGTGGCGGAATCGTCGCCGTCTCGACGTGGCTGAAGCCGGCTCGCGCGAGCATGGCCCGCCACGTGTTCGGGTCGTAGTCTCAGCGGCGTACGACGTGCGGGTCCTGGTCGGGGCCGCGATCGATGTAGGAGGCCTGGCAGCCGTAGCAGCCCTCGACGGGAGGACGCTGGGAGAATCCGAGCACGCCGCCGGGGCGTAGCCGTCGGCGGATCAGCGGCAGCAGCACCGCCGGGTCGGTGAACCAGACAGCGCCGAAGACGCTGAAGACCGAGCCGAACTCGGCGTCGGTGTCGGTGAGGTACCGGACAGCGTCCTCCTGGTGCAGCCGGAGGTTCGGCAGGTGCCCCCACCGGCCTCGGGCGGCTGCCAGCTGCACGCGTGAGATGTCGATGCCTTCGACGTGGTAGCCGAGGGTGGCGAGGTGCGCGGCGTTGCCCCCCTCTCCGCACCCGAGGTCGAGCACGCGGTCCCCGCCGGTTGGCAGTTGCAGCACCTCCACGCCGGGGCCGTGGTCGGCGTGCTGGGTCCAGTTGAACCAGGTGGTGTCACCGTGGGCGTTGACCTCACGGCGTGCGGGCCTGGTGCGGCCGTAGGTGTCCCACGCGGCAGCGTGCATGGATCTCCTCCGAGGGCCGGCCGCCCGCGGGGAGCGGGCGGCCGGCGGGATGGTTACTTGGTCGGGCTGTTACTGCAGCCGGCGTGGCACTGTGAACACTTGGCCCCGGAGGTCAGCCACAGCAGCGGGTCCGGCGTGTAGCCGGCCGCCGCGATCGCGGCCGGGTGCGTTCCAGCGTTCCGTCCTCGACGCGAGCGACGGTGCCGGGCAGCTCGGGCACGTGGTGCACGAACCGGCCCAGACGCTCGCACAGCCCGGCGTACACCCGGGTGTGAACGATCAGCGCGTGCCAGCCCTCGTCCACGTGCTTGGACGGGCGCAGCGTGGGGCTGCCGGGCCGGGCACAGGCCGCGACGAACGCCAGTGCTTCGGCCGCCACCTTCGTGGCCACGTCCCCACTCATGCCCGGGTTGTCGGCCAGCACCGTGGCGGTGACGGCCTCGAACTGACTGTCGCTGAGGAGGTGCCGTGCGCCGGTCTGCTGTCCGGCGTCGTGCTGTACTGACATGTGCCTCTCCTGTCTCGATGGGTCGGGGTGGCCTCGCTCCCGATGGCCGGCGCGCGTTGGTTGCGATCCCGGTGTGCGGTGGTCACCTGGGGCGGGGTCTCACATGAGGCCGTGGTTGTTCCGGCTGTGACACCGCCCTGCGGTGGTGCCGCAGGGGGCGCAGTCGTCGCCGGGGTGGCCCTCCTGCGGCTGCTCGGGCTCCTGGCCGTCGTTCTCGTCGCTCACGTTCCTCACCTCCCCTCGACCTCCTCTCGCGGGTGGTCGGGTGAGGACCCGCCCCGGCCGGGCTGTGGTGCCACGGGGTCGGCACTCGTCGGTGGCGTGACCGACGGCCTCGCCGGGACGGGAGCCGGACGGTCAGTGGGGGCTGTTGTCGACGCACCTCAGCCGTCGTTCGTGTGCTTGCTTCTCCTGCCGGTGCTTGAGCAGCACGCCGTTCAGCACGCGCGCGTTCTGCGTCTCGTCCCGGTTCTCGGCGAGGCGGATCATGTCGGTGAGCTGCTGGCAGTACCGGCAGGGAACGGTCATGCCGACTTCTCCGTGCGGGGGCAGCAGCGGGCGCGGATCACGAGGGTGCCGTCCTCGTTCTCGCCGGCGGTCAGCCGGATCGGCTTCCCGCACCTGCGGCAGGTGCCGTAGAAGCCCTTGCGGCCGCGGCTGAACGCGGAGGTGAGGTCACGAGGCACGACGCGGCGCCTTCCGGCAGCGCGGGCACTCACACGGCGGGAAGCCGCCCGCGGCGGGCGGGCCGGTGTCGCGGTGGGTGCGGCGCCGTGTCCAGGTGCGGCCGCCGTCACGGGAGACGCGGAGCGTCATGACGCTCACGCCCGCACCCCCGCCCGGTGCGGCACCGCCACGTCGTAGGCGGCCCGCTGCGCGGCTGAGGCCTCGCTCAAGTCGTCTACGTGGGCGGTCCACTCGGTGCCGCGCGGGGTGACGAGACGGACGTGCTCCTCGTCGAGGACGGTTTGGACTCGGCCGACCCACGGAGGCTCAGGTGGTGTCGTCTGTCTGGTGGCCTCATCCACCTGGTACGCGCCCCGAGCGAGGCCGGCGTGATGCGGCGTTGACACCTCATTGGATCTCACCGTGACTCCTTCGCTACGTTCCGTATGTACGCGCAACGTAGAACGGGGTACAACAGCAGCGAGCACGCAAAGTGCGTGCGTTGGCGGGGAGCTCTCCATGGAGACTGGCATTGGCCGTCGCATCGCCTACTGGCGCGACCGGCGCGGGCTGACGCAAGGGGATTTCGGTCGCCTCATGGGACAGTCCCGCCGCTGGGTGCAAGACCTGGAAGGCGGGCACCGGCAGACAGACCCTCGGCTGTCCGTCTTGGAAAGGGCTGCCGAAGTCCTTCGCATCCCCCTGGAACGTCTCGTGAGCGACCCCACGCCGGAAACTCCAGCGCGCCCTCTACCCGCCGAGGTAGCCGCGCTCGCCGACTCCCTGCACACGCCGTCCCGCTCCGGCAGGATCATCCCGGTGGAAGACCTCAAGCGGCGCGTCATGTTCTGCTGTCAGGCATGGGCCTCCTGTCACTACACGGCCGCTGCTCGGGATCTACCCCCTGTACTCGCTGACGCTCACCGAACCGCTGTGGCCAGTGCGGAAGCGGCCGTGCTTCTGTCCCGCGCATACCAACTGGCGGCGAGCCTGCTCTACAAGTACGGAGTGCTTGCCAGGACGCCCGCCGTGCTCGCTGCGGAGCGAGCGCTGACTGCCGCTGAGGCCTCGGGGGATCCCGTGTCCATCGGCGCCGCTGCACGGCGCGTCGCACGCGGCCTGATACACCAGCAGCGACACACTGCCGCAGCCGACTACGCGGCCACCACGGCGGCCACTCTGCGCAACGACTTGGAGCAAGCGGGGCCAGCGGGGCTGTCCACGCTGGGCATGCTGTACCTGGTGGCCGCTGTCGGCGCGACCGGGGATGGGCGCTCCTCGCAGGCGGTTGCTACGGCGGCCGAACGCCTTGACGAGGCTGGCGAGGTAGCAGACCAGCAGGGTGAGGACGGCAGAGACTTCACCAGCTTCGGCCCGACCAACGTCGCGCTTCACGAGGTGGATGTCCTGCTGCGGCTCGATGACGCATGGGCTGCGGTCGAGGCTGCACAGAGGATCGATCCCGCGGCCGTGGCAGGGTTGGGGCGGGAACGACAGGCCCGGCATCTCGTCACGACTGCACGCGCATCGGCCTTGACGCGCCGCAGAGAAGACGCTATTCGCGACCTGTTGGAAGCCGAACGGCTCGCGCCTCAAGAGGTCGCGCGCCCCTCCGTGGTTCGCCTGGTGGGTCAGCTCCTAGAGCTTGTGCCGAGGCCTGGCCCCGAGTTGCGTGGTCTCGCCCAACGATGTGGACTCCCCGCATGACACAGCCCGTGCTCTACCTGATCGCGTGTGCGGCCGGTCCCGCCCAGCACGTCGGCGAAGGTGTCCGCGCTGCGCAAGCTGCCGGGTGGGACACCTGTCTGATCCTCTCCCCGACGGCTGCGAGATGGTGGGGGCAGCGCACGGCCGAGTTGGAGGAGTTGACCGGGCACCCGGTGCGGCATCGGTACACCCTGCCCGGCGAGTCAGGGGGGTTGCCGAAAGCCGATGCGATGCTCGTTGCTCCGCTCACGACGACGAGTGCGTGTAAGTGGGCGGCAGGGATCACCGACACTGTGGCGCTGGGCATTCCGGCGGAAGCCGTACACATGGGCGTGCCCGTCGCCGCGGCACCGTTCTGGAGTACGGCGCTGGGAGCGCAGCCGGCAGTGATCCGGGCCGTAGAGGTGCTGCGAGAGCAAGGTGTGCATGTGGTCTTCACCCCGGGTGAGCCGCACCCGCCGAAGCAGGGCAAGGGCGCGGCCTACTCGTGGGAGAGCGCGCTCGAAGCCCTGGTCAGCGGACGCTGATCGTGTCTGACATGCGTATGGTTCTGATCTGCCGCGCGCAGATGCGGCTGGTCGCCGTGTGGGACGGGCGGCCGCCTTCCCGCGAGGGCGGGGGCACCGCCGACGCCGTGGAACAGGCCCGGGCCGCGGGCGTGGACGTGGTGCGGCCCGAGGGGGCAGGTCGGAACGGCTGAGGCACCAGCAGGTGTGCGCAGCGTGGGGGCGGCTACGCCGGTGGGCGGCGGTCGGGGCGGATGAGGGGGGTGTCGGCGTGGTGTGCGCCCTCGCAGGGGGTGGGGGCCTGGCACGCGAAGCCGCGGTCTCGGCAGTGCCGGCAGCCGTGGGGCGCGGCCACGCTCTCGCCCGCGCCGTGGTCGGATACGTAGACGGCGCCTCCGTGTACGGTCCCGGTCCCTCCGCAGCCACGGCACAGCTGGTGCGGGCCCGAGCAGCTCATCGGCCGTTGCCGCCGTACGGACCGGACCGCCGTTGGTCGTCACTCACCGTGGACACCTCCCCTCAGAGCGTAGAGCCGGTACGGGGCTCGAGGACCCGGTTCGGCACGACACGTGCGCGGCGACGGCGGCCCGCCTGCGTTCCGTTGGCGTCGCGGGCCGTGTGGGTGGAGGATCGGGCCCTTGGCATCCACCGCTGAGGGGAGACCGGGGATGAGGCAGTTGGCCGCCCGCGCTTGGCATCGTCTGCGGGGGTCGTGGCAGTGGCGTCTGCTGTGGCTCGCGCACGCGAAGTTCATGGTCGGGGTGACCGGCGTGGTGCGGGACGAGGAGGGACGGGTGCTGTTGCTGCGGCACCGGCTGTGGTCGCGGGAGAGGCCCTGGGGGCTGCCGACCGGGTGCGCGGCCAGGGGTGAGGAGTTCACGCAGACCGTGGTGCGCGAAGTGCGCGAGGAGACCGGTCTGGAGGTGCGTACCGGGGCGCTCGTGCGGCTGAGGAGCGGCTACCGGCTCCGTGTCGAGGTGGCGTACGAGGCCGTGTACGTCGGAGGGTCCATCCGGATCGATCCGATGGAGATCCTCGAGGCGCGGTGGTTCTCGCCCGACGCCCTGCCGGACGGGCTCCAGGAGTCGCACCGCGAACTGATCACGCCGACCGCGACGGCGACCGCGACGACGACCGCGACAGCGACCGCGACCGCGACCGCGACCGCGACGGCGACCGCGCGCACGGTTGCCGACAGCTGAACCCCGTACAGCCCGCGATGTCCGACCGGTCCGCAACCCGCAACCCGCAACCCGCTGCGGGCCTGCCGGACCCGCGCGCCTACGCGGCCGGGCCCCCGCAGCCCGGCCGCGCTCCGCTTCCACGCGCCGGTCGTGCGCCCCGCGGCGGCCCGTAGAATCGGATCACCATGGCTGACACCGTCCACCCCGCCTATCTCGACCACGCCGCCACCACTCCCATGTGGCCGGAAGCGGCGCGGACGATGACCGAGCAGCTCACGGTCGTCGGTAACGCGTCCTCTCTGCACGGAGCCGGGCGGCGGGCGCGGCGCACGGTGGAGGAGTCACGGGAGTCCCTGGCCGCGTCCCTCGGTGCCAGGCCCAGTGAGGTGGTCTTCACCGCGGGTGGCACGGAGGCGGACAACCTCGCTGTGAAGGGGCTCTACTGGGCGCGTCGAGGAGAAGACGCCCGGCGTACCCGGGTGCTGGCCAGTCCCGCCGAGCACCACGCGGTGCTCGACGCCGTCGAGTGGCTGGCCGAGCACGAGGGGGCCCGTCTGGAGTGGCTGCCGGTCGACTCGTACGGGAGGGTGCGTCCGCAGGCGCTGCGCGAGGCCATCGAGCGGGACCCTTTCGATGTCGCGCTGGCCACCGTGATGTGGGCGAACAACGAGATCGGCACCGTCACGGACGTACGGGCGCTCGCCGACGTCGCGGCGGAGTTCGAGGTGCCGTTGCACTCCGACGCCGTGCAGGCGTTCGGTCAGCTGGACGTCTCCTTCGCCGCTTCCGGGCTGGCCGCGATGGCGGTCACCGGGCACAAGATCGGCGGCCCCTACGGGGTGGGCGCGCTGCTGCTGCGCCGCGCGTACGCGCCGGTGCCGTTGCTGCACGGCGGAGGCCAGGAGAGGCAGGTGCGCTCCGGCACTCTCGACACCCCGGCCGTCGCCGCGTTCGCGACGGCCGCCCGCCTGTCCTCCGAGCGGCGGGAGGCGTTCGTCGCCGAGGTGGGCGCGCTGCGGGACGCGTTGGTGGCGGGCGTGCGGGACGCCGTTCCCGACGCGGTGCTCAACGGCGACCCCGATCCGGCGGGGCGGCTGCCCGCCAACGCCCACTTCTCCTTCCCCGGGTGCGAGGGCGACTCGCTGCTGCTGCTCCTCGACGCGCAGGGGATCGAGTGCTCGACGGGTTCCGCCTGTACGGCGGGTGTGGCGCAGCCCAGCCACGTGCTGCTGGCCGCCGGTACGGACCCGGAGGCGGCTCGGGGCACCCTGCGCTTCTCGCTGGGGCACACCTCGACCAAGGCGGACGTGGAAGCGCTGGCCGAGGCGATCGGACCGGTCGTCGCGCGGGCCCGGAGCGCCGGCCTGAGCTGAACGCGGACAGGGGGCGGGGGCCGGACAGGGGGCCTCGGACAGGGGGCAGCGGACGGCGCGTGCCGTCACCGCTTTCTGAGGGTGCTCTCCACCTTCATCTGGGCCCGGACCATCCGCATGTACTTGTCCCAGTCCCAGTGCCGGCCCGGGTCCGTGTGGTCGGCTCCCGGCACCTCGTTGTGGCCGATGACGTGCTCGCGGTCGGCGGGGAACTTGTAGCGGGTGCAGATGCCCGCCGTCAGCTTGGCGGAGGAGCGGTACATCTCGTCCGTGAAGTCCTGCGGCTTGTCGATCCAGCCCTCGTGCTCGATCCCGATGCTGCGCTCGTTGTACTCCCTGTTCGCCGCGTGGAAGGCCACGTCCAGTTCGCGGATCATCTGTATGATCTGCCCGTCCTGGCAGACGATGTAGTGCGCCGCGGCCCGGTGCTCCGGGTTCCTGAAGACCTTCACGGCAGCCGCCGCGCTGCCCTGGGTGACGTGGACGATCACCCGGTCGATCCCGTAGTCGGCGGGCCGGTCCCCGCGCCGCAGGTTCGCGTCGGCGGCGGCCACCCACCGGGCGCGGGAGTCGTCGACCTGGCCCTCCATCCGGGGCGTGCTGTTTCCCGGCATCCGCCACCACCAGCGCTTGAGCTCCTGCTGGGTGGCCACGCCCAGCACGCCGAGGCCGACGGTGGCGGTACCGGCGATCAGGAACCTGCGCCGTGCCAGGCCCCGCGGCCGCTGCCCGCCGGGGCCCCGTCCGCCCTGCGGACCGCTGTCCGCGCCGCCGCCCGCACCGCTGCTCACCGAGTCCTCCGCCCCGTCGCCCGTCCTGCCGTCCACCGGCCTGCCCGCCCCGTCGTGCACCCCGTCGCCCGTACTGCCGTCCACCGGCCCGCCCGTTCCCTTGTCCACCCCGTCGTTCGCCCCGGCGTCCGAGCCGCCGCCCGCGGGGGCGCTCCCGGCGTCGGGCCCCTGCCCGGATCCGGGTTCTCGTCCGTCGTCAGCCGCCTGTCCCATGTGTTCACCAACGCGTTCGGGCCACCGGGTGGTTCCGTCTACCCTGGAGGGCGCTATGACTATTGCATCCTCGCGGGGGACAGCCTCCGCGCGTCCGCTGCGTGTGCTGGCCGCGATGTCCGGTGGTGTCGACTCCGCTGTCGCGGCGGCCCGCGCCGCCGAGGCCGGACATGAGGTCACGGGCGTGCATCTGGCTCTGTCCGCCAACCCTAAGTCGTTCCGCACCGGCGCGCGCGGCTGCTGCACCGTCGAGGACTCCCACGACGCGCGCCGCGCCGCCGACGTCATCGGCATCCCCTTCTACGTGTGGGACCTGGCCGAGCGCTTCCGCGAGGACGTGGTCGAGGACTTCGTCGCGGAGTACGAGGCGGGCCGTACGCCCAACCCCTGCCTGCGCTGCAACGAGAAGATCAAGTTCGCCGCGCTACTGGACAAGGCGCTCGCACTGGGGTTCGACGCGGTGTGTACGGGTCACTACGCCACCGTGGTGACGCACGAGGACGGGCGCCGGGAACTGCACCGTGCGAGTGACGCGGCCAAGGACCAGAGCTACGTGCTCGGGGTGCTCGACGAGCGGCAGCTCGCCCACGCCATGTTCCCCCTGGGCGACACCCTCACCACCAAGGACGAGATCCGCGCCGAGGCCGAGCGGCGCGGCCTGGCCGTCGCCAAGAAGCCGGACAGCCACGACATCTGCTTCATCGCCGACGGCGACACCCAGGGCTTCCTCGCCTCCCGGCTCGGCACGGCCGAGGGCGACATCGTCGACGAGTCCGGAGCCAAGCTGGGCACACACGAGGGCGCGTACGGCTTCACGATCGGCCAGCGCAAGGGGTTGCGCCTGGGCCACCCGGCCCCGGACGGCAAGCCGCGGTACGTGCTGGACATCTCTCCGGTCGACAACGCGGTCACGGTCGGCCCCGCCGCCTCGCTCGACATCGCCGAGCTGACCGCGGTGCGCCCCCGCTGGTGCGGCGAGCCGCCGGCCGACGGGCCCAGGGCCTACACCGCGCAGCTGCGCGCGCACGGTGCCGAGACGCCCGTCGAGGCGGAGTTCGTGGACGGCGAGCTGCGGGTCCGCTTCTCCTCGCCCGAGCGGGGGGTGGCCCCGGGCCAGGCGATCGTGCTGTACGACGGCACCCGCGTGGTCGGCTCCGCCACGATCGAGCGCACCGAGCGGGCGGTCCCGGCGGTCTGAATCCGGCGCGCCCGGGTACCGGAGCTCCGCTCCGAGGTGCCGAGGGGCCCCGCTCTCAGGCCGCGGGGGCCCCGCTTACGCCCCCTGGACCGCTCAGGCCCCCTGGACCGCTCACGCCCCGAGGAGCTGGAGCGCCTGGAGGCCGTCGTCGGCGAAGGTGACCAGGTCGCTCAGCGGGATCGGGAGGAAGCCCTCGGCCTCCATGCGGGCCATCTGCTGCCGCAGGCCGTCGTAGAAGCCGGCGGTGTTCAAGAAGACGACCGGCTTGGTGTGCATGCCGTGCTTGCGCAGCTCCAGGATCTCCGTGGCCTCGTCGAGCGTGCCGGTGCCGCCCACCATGACGACGACGGCGTCGGCGCGGTCCAGCATGAGGGCCTTGCGCGCGGCGAGGTCCTCGGTGACGACCATCTCGTCGGCGCCGGGGCGCGCCACGTCGCGCAGGAACTCCACCGAGATGCCGATGAGCCGGCCGCCGGCCTCCTGGACGCCGTCGGCCACGACCTTCATCAGGCCGGAGTCCGAGCCGCCCCACACGAGGCTGTGGCCGCGCTTGCCGATCAGCGAGGCGAACTCGCGGGCCGCGTCGGTGTAGACGCTGTCCAGCTCGGCGGCCGAGCAGAAGACGCAGATGTTCATGGGGGAGGGCACGGCGGCCGAGGGCGCGGAGGAGGTCATGGCCTCCAGCCTAGAACCGCTGTCCGAGCCGCGGTACCGCGGCTCGGACAGCGCGCCGTGTCTCAGCTCTCCGGGGCGGCTCAGCCCTCGGAGAGGGTGAAGCGGAAGATGCCCCAGGTCAGGCGGCGCCCCTCACCGCCGTCGACCCAGTGGGTGAGGCCCTTCTTCATCTGCGTGAGGTAGTCGGAGCTGACCTTCGCTCCGAGCCCCTCGGCCTCCTGCCGCTCGGTCTCCTCCAGCACGCGCCCGTAGTGGGTGACGAGCTGCGCGCGCAGGTCCTCGAACCCGCCGGGGGAGTCCTCGTGGTCGCTCGGCACGAAGCCGAGCCGGATCAGCTCGCGGGTGTAGAAGCCGGGCGAGCCCATGTCATCGAGGTGGATGCGGTCCAGGATGGGCTGGAGGGCGCTCAGGTCGGTGCCGTCTGCGGCCATCGGGTCGGTGAAGACGAGCCGCCCGCCGGGCCTGAGCACCCGCCGTATCTCCTCCAGTACGCGCAGGCGGTTCCCGCTGTGCAGGAACGCGTCCTGGGACCAGACCACGTCCACGCTGGAGTCGGGGAACGGCACGCTCTCGAAGGACCCGTCGACGACCTCGATGCGGCCTGTGAGACCGCGTTTGGCGTTCAGTTGCCGGTGGCGTTCGTTCTCGACCTCGCTGAGGTTGAGGGCCTGCACCGAGCAGCCGAAGGTCTCGGCGAGGTAGCGGGCCGAACCGCCGAAGCCGGAGCCGAGGTCGAGCACGCGGGATCCCTCGGTCAGGCCCAGGCCCGACGCCATCCGCTCGACGGTGCGGCGGCTGGCGTCCGCGATGGGCTCCGCGGGGTGCGCGTACACGCCGACGTGAATGTCCTCACCGCCCCACACGGAGGAATAGAAAGCGTCCGCGTCGGGGGAGTTGTAATAACTCCGCGCCGTACTCACGGCGCCCCCGTAAGAACCTTCCCCCTGGTCCTCCATTCGGTATTCCTTCTCCGCCACGTGCACGAAGAAGTCGGGCTGTTCCTCCCTGTAGGTGTGCTGGAAGTCGCCGTACGTCTCGATGCGTTGGAACCCGACGTCCGACATGAGGCGCCGCGTGTAGTCCTTGCGGAGCGGGAACATGTTGAGGTGGTACACGGATTTGTCGGGGAACCTGTACCGCATGCGGCACAGGCCCTCGTCCATGTACTCGGGTTCCACCGCGACGTCTTCGCCGCAGTAGTAGTACGTGTGCTTGCTGGAATAGCCGCGGTCCAGGATCGCGTCATAGTTGCGCTGGTCCAGGATGAGGATTCCGTCGTGCTTCAGCATCGCGTAGAACTCGGCCAGCGCCTTGCGCCGGTCCCGCTCCGAGAAGAGGTGCGTGAAGGAGTTCCCGAGGCACACGATGGCGTCGTACTCACCGTGAACGTCCCGGTTGAGCCAACGCCAGTCGGCCTGGACGACCCGCAGGATGTGGTCGCCGTTCTTCATTCCGTTCTCGAACGCCATCGCGAGCATATCGGCACTGCCGTCGGCGCTCACGGCCTCGAATCCGGCCTCCAGCAGCCGGACAGAATGGAATCCGGTGCCCGTTGCGACGTCCAGAACGCTTTTGACCCCGCGCTTGCGCAGAAGGTCGATGAAGAAATTTCCCTCGCTCTCCGCTCGCTTCTCCCAGTCGATGAGCGAATCCCACTTCTCGACGAAGCTGGGCACGTATTCCTCTGTGTAGTGTCCGGTTTCCCGAACCTCTACGGGGTTGTCTCCGAATTCCTGAGCCGGTCGCGCGGAAATGACGAAACCTCCAGTAGAAGAGACGGTGGCCCAAGGCGCGGTCGCCGAGGACACACCAGTACTTGGGCTCGGTGAACCGCGCGTGGTCTCCGGTGCATAGCTATCCACCGGCCGGGGATCTATGCCACCAACTCGAAGGAACACCCGTGTGATTAGCCAGAAAACGCGCTCCGACCAGCGTCTTTCCGATTCCAGATTTCTGCACGGGGCAGGGGCCCCACCCGCCCCAGCAAACAGGACACTTGGGTATGCTGCGGCTGTCAGCACCACAATGTGGCGACTACGCGTACTACGCGGCACGATCCCGTACGACACCGCACAGACACGGCGTGACGCGTACAACACCGCACCCGACATGGCGAGTACACATGGCTAAGCGCACCCAGTCAGCTCCCTCCGCAGGCTCTTCGGGGTTTCGCGGCCGCGACATCGGCATAGACCTCGGCACGGCCAACACCCTGGTTTTCGAGCGCGGTCGCGGCGTCGTCCTGGACGAGCCGTCCGTGGTGGCGATCGACACGCACACCGGAAAGGTGCTGGCCGTCGGCGCCCAGGCGCGGCAGGCGGTCGGCCGCACCCCCGGCTCGATCACCGCGACCCGCCCCCTCAAGGGCGGGGTGATCACCGACTTCGAGGCCACCGAGGGGATGCTGCGGCACTTCATCCGCGCCGCCCGCGACTCGCAGGGCCGTGGCGGGCGCGGCAGGTCGCCGCGGGTGGTGGTGTGCGTGCCCAGCGGCGTCACCGGAGTCGAGCGGCGCGCCGTGCTGCAGACCGCCAGCCGGGCCGGCGCCCGCTCGGTGCGGCTGATCGAGGAGCCCATAGCGGCGGCGATCGGCGCCGGGCTGCCCGTGCACGAGGCGCGCGGTTCGATGGTCGTCGACATCGGCGGCGGCAGCACGGAGATCGCCATCATCTCGCTGGGCGGGATGGTCGTCTCCCGCTCGGCGCGGGTGGCGGGCGACGCGCTGGACGCGGCCATCGCCTCCTATGTCGAGCGGGAGTTCGCGATCGCCGTCGGCGAGCGCACCGCCGAGGAGATCAAGATGTCGTACGGCAGTGCCGACTTCGTGCCCGTACGCGGCCGCGACAAGGGCACCGGCATGCCCAAGGTCATCCACTTGGCGCCCGAGGAGATCGCCGCGGCCGTCGAACGTCCCGTCCGCTCCATCGTGGAGGCCGTGCAGGCGGCGTTCGAGGAGTGCCCGCCTGAGCTGTACGGCGACATCATGGAACGCGGCGTCGTCCTGACCGGCGGCGGGGCGCTGCTGCACGGGTTCGACCAGCGGCTGGCGGCGGAGACGGGCATGCCGGTGACCGTGGCGGACGAGCCGCTCGGCTGCGTCGCCCTGGGGACGGGCAGGTGCCTGGAGGAGTACGACAAACTGGAGTCGATCTTCGCGGCGTGACCCGCGCCGGGCCGCGCCGCCTCCCGCGCCCGGCGGCCCGCCCCCGGTGCGGGATCATGGGGGCATGGCAACACATGTGATCACAGGGGCCGGGTCCGGTATCGGCGCCGCGGTGGCGCGCGCACTGCTGGAGCGCGGCGACACCCTCTATCTGCTGGCCCGCGACGCGGGGCGCGCCAAGGAGCTCGCCCGGGAGTTCGAGGGCGCGCACACGCTGGTGGGCGACCTGGCAGAACCCGAGCGGCTCTCCTGGGCGTTCGAGCACCAGACGCTCCCCGAGGACGTCGACTCGCTGCTGCACGTCGCCGGCGTCGTCGAACTCGGCGCCATCGGCGACTTCGGCCCCAAGCTGTGGAACGCCACGCTGGCCGCCAACCTGGTCGCGCCGGCCGAGCTGACCCGGCTGCTGCTGCCGCAGCTGCGCAGCGCACGCGGCCACGTCGTCTTCGTCAACTCCGGCGCGGGCCTGCGGGCCAACCCCGAGTGGGGCGCGTACGCCGCGAGCAAGCACGGCCTCAAGGCGCTCGCCGACGCGCTGCGCGGCGAGGAGGCCGGCAACGGGGTGCGGGTCACCTCCGTCCACCCGGGGCGCACGGCCACCCCGATGCAGGAGAAGGTGCACCGCCAGGAGGGCAAGAGCTACGACCCCTCCCGGTGGATCCCGGCCGAGGCGGTGGCCACCACGATCCTGACGGCCCTGGACCTGCCGCGCGGCGCCGAGCTCACCGACCTGAGCGTCAAGCCCGGTGGCTGACGCGATGAACGACACGCAGCCGACAACCGTCTGGGGCCCCGCGGCGGCGACCGGTATCGGGTCCATGCCCGGCACCGACGCGCGGGAGGCGGCCAAAACCGTCACCGGCTCCCTCGAGGCGCCGGGGCACCTGCCCCATCTCCCGGAGCTGCCCGCGCGCGGCCCGGGGGCCGACATGCTGGGCCGCACCACGGGCCTGCTGGCCGAGATGTACGTACACCTCGAACCCAGCGGCTGGCGGATCAGCGACCGGCCGGGGCGTGACACCCGCCGCGCCCGCGCCTGGCTGGGCGAGGACCTGGACGCGATCGAGGAGTTCACCCAGGGGCTGGGGGAGGCCGGGCGGCCGCGCGCCCTCAAGGTCTCCGTCGTCGGCCCCTGGACACTGGCGGCGGGCGTCGAGCGGCGCAACGGGGAGGCGATGCTGGGTGATGCCGGCGCGGTCCGCGACCTGGCGGGCTCGCTGGCCGAGGGGCTGGCGGGGCACCTGGCCGACGTGCGGCGCCGGGTGCCGGGCGCCGTCCCGGTGCTCCAGCTCGACGAGCCCTCCCTCACCGCCGTACTGACCGGCCAGGTGCGCACGGCCAGCGGCTACCGCACCCATCCCGCGGTGGACAGGGCGGTGGTCGAGTCCACCCTCCGCGAGCTGCTCGCGGTGCACGACGGGCCGACGGTCGTGCACTCGTGCGCCGCCGGGGTGCCGGTGGGACTGCTGCGCCGGGCCGGCGCCGACGGCATCTCGCTCGACTTCTCGCTCCTTACCGAGCGTGACGACGAGGTGATCGGGGAGGCCGTCGAGGACGGCGTGACCCTGTTCGCGGGTGTCGTACCCGCCACCGAGGGCGACGGGCGGGCATTGTCAGACCCTGCCGGTAGCGTCGGGGGTGTCAGGTCGCTGTGGCGCAGGCTCGGGCTGTCCCCGGGTCTGCTCGCCGAGTCCGTCGTGGTCACCCCCACGTGCGGGCTCGCGGGAGCCTCACCGGCGTACGCCCGCCAGGCGCTCGCCCACTGCGCCCGGGCGGCACGAGCACTCGCTGACAACCCTCAGTGACGGGAGGACCAACGGTGGCTGGCGAAGAGGACGTGACGGCCCCCGCCGAAGCGCGGGAGAAGCACAAGAGCCTCGCGGAGCAGATCGAGGAGCACCGCTTCCGGTACTACGTCAAGGACGCTCCTGTCGTCAGCGACGCCGAGTTCGACCGGCTGCTGCGCGCGCTGGAGGCCGTGGAGGAGGAGTATCCCTCCCTGCGCACCCCCGACTCCCCGACGCAGAAGGTCTCGGGGCACTACGAGACGGAGTTCACGGAGGTCGCCCACCGCGAGCGCATGCTCTCGCTGGACAACGCCTTCGACGACGAGGAGCTGGGCGAGTGGGCCGACCGCGTGGCCCGCGAGCTGGAGGGCGTGGCGTACCACTTCCTGTGCGAGCTCAAGATCGACGGCCTCGCGGTCAACCTCACCTACGAGCACGGCAGGCTGACGCGCGCCGCCACCCGGGGCGACGGCCGCACCGGTGAGGACATCACGCCCAACATCCGCACCATCGCGGACATCCCCGAGCGGCTGAGCGGCGAGCGGGTGCCCGAGCTGGTCGAGGTGCGGGGCGAGGTCTTCTTCCCGATGGAGCGGTTCGAGGAGCTGAACGCGCGGCTGGTCGAGGCGGGCGAGAAGCCGTTCGCCAACCCGCGCAACGCGGCGGCCGGCTCGCTGCGCCAGAAGGACCCGCGGGTGACGGCGACGCGTCCGCTGCACATGGTGGTGCACGGCATCGGCGCCCTGGAGGGCTTCGCCAAGGAGGACTTCACCCGCCTGTCGGCCGCCTACGACCTGCTGCGCGCGTGGGGCCTGCCCACCTCGACGCACGCGAAGGTGGTGGATGGCCTGGCCGGTGTGCGCGAGTTCATCTCCTACTACGGCGAGCACCGCCACTCGGTGGAGCACGAGATCGACGGCGTCGTCGTCAAGCTGGACGAGATCCGCCTCCAGGGCCGCCTGGGCGCCACCTCGCGCGCCCCGCGCTGGGCCATCGCCTGGAAGTACGCGCCGGAGGAGGTCAACACCGAGCTGGTGGACATCCGCGTCGGCGTGGGCCGCACCGGGCGGGTGACGCCGTACGCGGTGGTCGAGCCGGTCACCGTCGCGGGATCCGAGGTCGAGTTCGCCACCCTGCACAACCAGGACGTCGTCAAGGCCAAGGGTGTCCTGATCGGCGACACGGTGGTGCTGCGCAAGGCGGGCGACGTGATCCCCGAGATCCTCGGCCCGGTCGCCGATCTGCGTGACGGGAGCGAGCGGGAGTTCGTGATGCCCGCCGTGTGCCCCGAGTGCGGCTCGGCGCTCCAGCCCATGAAGGAGGGCGACGTCGATCTGCGCTGCCCCAACGCCCGCTCCTGCCCGGCCCAGTTGCGGGAGCGGCTGTTCTACCTGGCGGGCCGCAAGTGCCTGGACATCGAGCACTTCGGCTATGTCGTCGCCAGCGCGCTGACCCAGCCGCTGGAGCCCAAGCAGCCGCCCCTGCGGGACGAGGGCGGGCTGTTCGACCTGACGGTGGAGGATCTGCTGCCCATCGTCGCCTACGTCGTCGACCAGGACACCGGCATCCCCAAGCGCGACCCGGAGACGGGCGAGGACAAGACGGTCACCCTCTTCGCCAACAAGCAGGGCGAGCCGCGCAAGAACACCCTGGCGATGCTGGAGAACATCAAGGCCGCCAAGGACCGCCCGCTCGCCCGGATCATCACCGGGCTGTCCATCCGCCACGTCGGGCCCGTCGCCGCCGAGGCGCTGGCCCGCGAGTTCCGCTCCCTGGAGCGGATCGCCGAGGCCGACGAGGAGGAGCTGGCCGCCACCGAGGGGGTCGGGCCGACGATCGCCGCCTCGCTCAAGGCCTGGTTCGCCGAGGACTGGCACCGCGAGATCGTCGAGCGGTGGCGTGCTGCCGGAGTGCGGATGGAGGAGGCCTCCGGCGGTGAGGAGGGGCCGCGCCCGCTGGCGGGTCTGACGGTCGTCGTCACCGGCACCCTCGCCTCCCACACCAGGGACGGCGCCAAGGAGGCCCTCCAGAAGCAGGGCGCCAAGGTGACGGGCTCGGTCTCGAAGAAGACCGATTTCGTGGTGGCCGGCGAGAACCCTGGCTCGAAATATGACAAGGCCGTCCAGGCGAAGGTGCCGATTCTGGACGATGACGGCTTCGCCGTGCTGTTGGAGCAGGGGCCCGACGCCGCGCGTGAGGCGGCCGTGGCCCCCGGGGAGGGAGAGGAAGCGGGCGACTGACGCGAGGCCGGTCACCAGGGGCGAGTCCGGGGTGATCCGCGAGCGTGCCAGGCGAGTTCGCCACTCGCGCACGGGCCACATTCAGCCACCTGTGCCCCGCCCCTTTCGTGCCCGGGGCACAGGCCCCGGGCCCACAGGCGCCGTACCACGCCCGGAAGTTGTGCGCACAGGATGCGAACGCATTGAGGCAACAGCGGCCGATCGCTGCCCCTCTTCCCAGGCAGCGGCCTACTGTTGACGTAGACGCCTGTCGTGGCGAGGGGCAGGCGTGGACGGCTGCGAGAGGGACCAGGATGCTGGATTTCTCCGGGGGCTCCGGGCCCCCGTTCTCCCGCCTGCCCTCGGACGGCACGCGGGGCGGGGCGGGACACGACGCCGGGGCGGGCCCCGGCGGTGCGCAGGCCGGCGGTGCGTGCAGCGAGGAGACCCGGCTGCTGCGGCTGCTCGCCGCCCGCCCGCCGGCGCTGCCCGCGCTGGTCGTCGCCGCCGCGGCGCTGGCGCTGATCGGCGGTGTCGCCCGCCTCCTGTGGGAAGGCCACGCGCTCTTCCCCGGCGGCACCGCCGGATGGTCGTTCGCGGTCCTCACCGGATGTGTGGTCGCCCACCTGGTCACCATGAGCCGCGACCGCTGGTGGGGCGGCACCGGGTCGGGGCCCGCGCTGACGCTGGCGATCCTGCTGCTGCACGGCTGGGTGCCGGCGCTGCTGGTCAGTCTCGCCGTCGTCGCGCTCGTCGGCGCCGCACGCCGGCACAAATGGCGGCAGGCCCTCGTGCACGGCGCCATCGACCTCCTCGGCATCGGTGTCGCCAGCCTGGCGCTCGCCGTGTGCGGGGTGCGCCCCTCGGTCGAGCGGCCGTGGGGGCCGGACGCGTGGAGCCTGGCCGCGGTCGCGGAGGTACCGCTCGCCGCCGCCCTCTACCTCGTGTTCACCCGCGGGCTGCAGTGGTTCTGCTTCGCCCCGCGCACCCGCGGTCTGCCCTCCACGCTGCGCACCGCGCTGATCCGCCAGAGCCTGGTGGGCGTCGCCCTGCTGGGCATAGCGCCGCTCATCGCCGTCGTGGCCTACCACAAGCCGCTCACACTGCCGCTGTTCGCGGTGCCGTTGATCGCGCTCGACTCCACGCTGCGGATCGCCCGCGCCCGCGCCGAGGAGCAGCTGCGCGACCCGCTCACCGGGCTGCCCAACCGGCTGTGGCTGCTGGAGCGCGCCTGGGCGGCGCTGGACGAAGCCGAGCGCACCGCGTCGCGCTCCGCGCTCGTCCTCATCGACCTCGACCGCTTCCGGTCCGTCAACGACACCCTCGGCCACCTCGCGGGCGACCGGCTGCTGCTGCAGATCGCCGAGCGGCTGCGTGCGGCGCTGCCGCGCGGCGCCGAGGCCGCCCGCCTGGGCGGTGACGAGTTCGCCGTGCTGCTGCCCGTCGCCGACTCCACGACCAGCGCGCAGCGCGTCGCCCGCGGCCTGGTCTCCGCGCTCGGCTCCCCGCTGGATCTGGACGGGCTGACGCTGGTGCTGGAGGCCAGCGCGGGCGTCGCCGTCTACCCCGACCACGCCACCGAGGCCGAAGGCCTGCTGCGCCGCGCCGACGTGGCCATGTACGAGGCCAAGCGCGACCGCACCGCCGTCGAGGTCTACGAGGCCACCCGCGACGGCAACACGCCCGACCGCCTGGGACTCCTCGCCGACCTGCGCAGGGCGCTGGACGCCGGCGAGGTCGAGCTCCACTACCAGCCCAAGGTCGGGTTCGACGGCACCGTCTCAGGTCTGGAGGCGCTGGTGCGGTGGGTCCACCCCGAGCGGGGCCGCGTCCCCCCGGACGAGTTCATCGCCATCGCCGAGACGTCCGGGCTGATGCCGCGACTGACCGAGTACGTGCTGGAGACCGCGCTCGCCCAGGTCGCGCTCTGGCGCGCCGGCGGGCTGACGGTGCCCGTCGCCGTCAACGTCTCGCCGCGCGACGTCCACTCGCCCGGCTTCGCCGGGGCCGTCGCCGCGCGGCTCGCCCGGCACGGTGTGCCGCCGGGGGCGCTCCAGTTGGAGATCACCGAGCACGTCCTCCTGGAGGACCCGCAGCAGGCCGCCGACACCCTGGCGGGGCTGACCGGGCACGGGGTGAAGATGTCGCTCGACGACTTCGGGACCGGGTACTCCTCGCTGGTGCACCTGCGGCGGCTGCCGGTCAGCGAACTCAAGATCGACCGTTCTTTCGTGGCGCGGCTCGCCGTCGACACCGAGGACGCCGAGATCGTGCGCTGCACCGTCGACCTCGCGCACTCGCTCGGTCTCCTCGTCGTCGCCGAGGGGGTGGAGGACGACGAGACGTGGGAGCGGCTGCGCGACCTGGGATGCGATGCCGTCCAGGGGTGGCTGGTGGCCGCGGCGATGCCTCCGGGGGAGACCACCGCGTGGCTGCGGGCGCGCGAGGTCTCGGTGAACCGCGCCCTTCCCGCTGCCCCGCCCCCCGCCCACACTCCGTGAGCAAGCCCAGGTCACGGGGGTCGGTCCACCGGGAACGGGCGCGGTGGACCGGGGGAGCGGCCAGGGAGGGAAACGGCAGGGGCGCGGGCCCCATAGGATTGGGGCGGACAATCCGCAACTCACCCATCAAGAGGACCGCCGCATGCCTGGCATCACACGCGAGGAGGTCGCCCACCTCGCGAAGCTGGCGCGTCTGGAGCTGAAGGACGAAGAGCTCGCTCACTTCGCCGGTCAGCTCGACGACATCATCGGCGCGGTAGCCGCCGTCTCTGAAGTCGCCGACGACGCTGCCGTACCGCCGACCTCCCACCCGCTCCCGCTGACGAACGTCATGCGGCAGGACGAGGTCCGTCCGTCGCTGACCCCGCAGCAGGCGCTCTCCGGAGCGCCGGCGCAGGAGCAGCAGCGATTCAAGGTGCCGCAGATCCTGGGGGAGGAGTGACCGGGATGGCCGGTGAACTGATCAAGCTGACCGCCGCCGAGCTGGCGGCGAGGATCGCGCGTGGCGAGCTGACCGCCCTCGAGGTGACCGAGGCGCACCTGGCCCGGATCGAGGCCGTGGACGAGAAGGTCAACGCCTTCTTGCACGTGGACCGCGAGGGCGCGCTCGCGCAGGCCCGCGAGGTGGACGCCAAGCGGGAGCGCGGCGAGAAGCTGGGCCCGCTGGCGGGTGTGCCGCTGGCGCTGAAGGACCTGTTCACCACCGAGGGCGTGCCGACGACCGCGGGCTCGAAGATTCTCCAGGGCTGGGTGCCGCCGTACGACGCGACGGTCACCAAGCGGCTCAAGGACGCCGACGTCGTCATCATCGGCAAGACCAACATGGACGAGTTCGCCATGGGCTCGTCGACGGAGAACAGCGCGTACGGCCCGACGGGCAACCCGTGGGACCTGACCCGCATCCCGGGTGGCTCGGGGGGTGGCTCGGCCGCGTCGCTCGCCGCGTACGAGGCGCCGCTGGCGATCGGTACGGACACCGGTGGCTCCATCCGCCAGCCGGCGGCCGTGACCGGGACGGTCGGTGTGAAGCCGACGTACGGCGGCGTCTCCCGCTACGGCATGGTCGCCTTCTCCTCGTCGCTCGACCAGGGCGGCCCGTGTGCCCGTACGGTGCTGGACGCGGCGCTGCTGCACAGCGTGATCGCGGGCCACGACGAGAAGGACTCGACGTCCATCGCGCAGCCCGTCCCCGACGTGGTGGAGGCCGCGCGGAACGGCGAGGTCGAGGGTTTGCGGGTCGGCGTCGTCAAGGAGTTCCGCGGCGAGGGCTACCAGGCGGGGGTGATGCAGCGGTTCGACGAGTCGGTCGCGTTGCTGCGCGAGCTGGGCGCCGAGGTGGTGGAGCTGTCCTGCCCCTCGTTCACCAAGGCGCTGGCGGCCTACTACCTGATCGCGCCCTCGGAGTGCTCCTCCAACCTGGCCCGTTTCGACGCCATGCGGTACGGGATGCGGACCGGCGACGACGGTACGCACTCGGCGGAGGAGGTCACCGCGCTGACCCGCGAGGCGGGCTTCGGCGACGAGGTCAAGCGGCGCGTGATGCTGGGCACCTACGCGCTCAGCTCCGGCTACTACGACGCGTACTACGGGTCGGCGCAGAAGGTCCGCACGCTGATCACGCGGGACTTCGAGAAGGCGTTCGAGCAGGTGGACGTCGTGGTCTCGCCGACCACGCCGACCACCGCCTTCCCCATCGGGGAGCGCGCCGACGACCCGATGGCGATGTACCTCGCCGACCTGTGCACCATCCCGTCCAACCTGGCGGGCAACTCCGCCATGTCGATCCCGTGCGGTCTCGCGCCGGAGGACGGGCTCCCCGTGGGGCTGCAGATCATCGCCCCCGCCATGGCCGATGACAGGCTCTACCGTGTCGGTGCGGCCGTGGAGGCCGCCTACCAGGCACGTTGGGGTCACCCGCTGCTAGAGGAGGCACCGTCGCTGTGAGTTCGAAGCTTGAGAAGGCCAAGGGTTTCAAGAAGTCCAGGACCGGGCTGTACTTCTCCATCGCCACGTCGCTCATCGGTGTCCCCGGCACCGTCAAGCGCGCCAAGGAGGCGAGGAAGGAAGGGGACACGCTGCAGCTCATCGACGTGGCGGTCTCCGCGGCCGGCATCGTCACCGGCGTCGTGCTGCTCGTGCGTGAGCTGCGCCGTCTCGACGTCGACGACATCCTCGACGACTGACGCGGTCGAGAAAGGTTAAGTTTTCCGTGACCGTCACCGAACTGGTGTCGTACGACGAGGCGCTGGCCTCCTACGACCCCGTCATGGGCCTCGAGGTCCACGTCGAGCTCGGCACCAGGACCAAGATGTTCTGCGGCTGCTCGACCGAGCTGGGCGCCGACGCCAACAGCCAGGTGTGCCCCACCTGTCTCGGCCTGCCCGGCGCGCTGCCCGTCGTCAACAGGACGGGCGTCGAGTCGGCCATCCGCATCGGCCTCGCGCTGAACTGCTCCATCGCCGACTGGTGCCGCTTCGCCCGGAAGAACTACTTCTATCCGGACATGCCGAAGAACTTCCAGACCTCCCAGTACGACGAGCCGATCGCCTTCGACGGCTATCTGGACGTCCAGCTGGAGGACGGCGAGGTCTTCCGCGTCGAGATCGAGCGCGCCCACATGGAGGAGGACACCGGCAAGTCCACCCACGTGGGCGGGGCCACCGGGCGCATCCACGGCGCCTCGCACTCGCTGCTCGACTACAACAGGGCCGGCATCCCGCTCATCGAGATCGTCACCAAGCCCATCCAGGGCGCCGGTGAACGCGCCCCCGAGGTCGCCAAGGCCTACGTCGCCGAGCTGCGCGAGCTGATCAAGGCACTGGGCGTCTCCGACGCCCGCATGGAGATGGGCCAGATGCGCTGCGACGTCAACCTCTCGCTGCGTCCCAAGGGCGTCGAGAAGTTCGGCACCCGCAGCGAGACGAAGAACGTCAACTCGCTGCGCAGCGTCGAGCGTGCGGCCAGGTTCGAGATCCAGCGGCACGCCGCCGTGCTCTCGTCCGGCGGCACCATCATCCAGGAGACGCGCCACTTCCACGAGGAGGACGGCTCCACCACCTCCGGCCGGGTCAAGGAGGAGGCGGAGGACTACCGCTACTTCCCCGAGCCCGACCTGGTGCCCGTCGCGCCCTCGCGCGAGTGGGTCGAGGAGCTGCGCGGCACGCTGCCCGAGCTGCCGCGGGTGCGCCGGATGCGGCTGCGCGAGGAGTGGGGCATCTCCGAGCACGAGATGCAGTCGGTCCTCAACGCCGGTGCCGTCGACCCGATCGTCGCCACCGTGGACGCGGGCGCGCCCGCCGACCAGGCACGCAAGTGGTGGATGGGCGAGCTGGCGCGCCGCGCCAACGAGGACGGCGTCGAGCTGACCGCGCTGCCCATCACGCCCGAGCAGGTCGCCCGGATCTGCGCGCTGGTCGCCGAGGGCTCGCTCAACGACAAGCTGGCCCGGCAGACCATCGAGGGCGTGCTGGCCGGAGAGGGCACCCCGGACGAGGTCGTCGACAAGCGCGGCCTGGCCGTCGTCTCCGACGAGGGGGCGCTCGGCGCCGCCGTGGACGAGGCGATCGCGGGCAACCCGGACGTCGCCGAGAAGATCCGCGGCGGCAAGGTCCAGGCCGCCGGCGCCCTGGTCGGCGCCGTCATGAAGGCGACGCGCGGTCAGGCGGACGCCGGCCGCGCCCGCCAGATGATCCTGGAGCGGCTCGGCGTGGAGGGCTGACCTCCACGCCTCGACGACGGTCAGGGCGGCGCCCCCGCGCGGGGGCGCCGCCCTGTGCCGTGCCCGGCGGGTTTTCGGCACGGGCGCCTTCGCCACGCCCGCCGGGCTTTCGTGGTGTCTGCCAGGCCCTTTGCCATTGTCCGGTCGGGCCTCGGCATGTCCGGTCGGGCCTCGTCGTGCCCGTTATGTCCGCCGGGTCTCGGCGCGGACCGTCAGGCTCTCAGCCTGGTCCGCCGAAGGCCCGCGTGGCCCCGGGCGGTGCTGCCCTGGGCCGCCGGGGGATCCGTGTCAGGCGCGTTCCGCGGCGAAGGCCGCCACGTCCTCCATGACCTGGGCGAGGGGGCGTGGCGGTGTCCCGTCCAGGTGGCGGTATTCCGAGCCGATGGTCACGACCAGGCGCTCCACCAGGGCGAGTTCGGGCCGACGGGCCTCGTCGGCCACCGCGCGGGCCGCGTCGAGCGCGGAGACGCCCCGCCCGTGCAGGGCGTGCGCGCGCTCGCGGAGGTGCGCGAGGTAGTCGATGTGGGCGCGCAGGCCGTCGGGGTCCAGCACGGGGCCGTGTCCGGGGACGATGGTCTCGGCGCCGGTGACCAGCACCCGCTCGCACGCGGCGATGACGTTCTCCAGCGGGCCCGCCCAGTGGATCGCGTGGTCGCCGGGTGACTCGGGGGTCGTGCCGAAGACGATGTCGCCGGTGAAGACGACGCCGTGCTCGGGCAGGTGGACCGTCATGTCCCCCGCGGTGTGTGCGGGCGGCTGGCTGGTCAGCACGACGGTGCGCGTGCCGACTGTCAGCTCCAGTTCGCCCTCGAACACCGTGGTGGGTACCACGACCCGGGTGGACGACCAGTCGAAGTGGCCGAAGTGGCGGGCGAGGTAGGAGCCCACGAGCGAGTCACCCGCCGCCTCGATCAGGCCGCTCAGCTGCTGCGGGGTCGGCTCCACCTCGAGGTGGTGCCGTGCCTCCCGCGTCGCGATCACCTCGGCGCCCGGCAGTACGTCGGCGCCCCACAGATGGTCGCCGTTGGCGTGCGTGACGGCTATGCGCCCGATTGGGGCTTCGCCCAGGATTTCCTGGGACGCGGCGAGGAACGCCTCGGCCATCGGCCGGTCGTAGGGCGTGTCGATCCACAGGCCTTCCGACGCGCTGGTGACCAGCCCGCAGTTGGCGAGCCCCCAGCCGCGTTGCGGCGGGTTCCACAGGTAGAGGCCGTCACCGAGGACACGGAGATGCGAAGGAGTGAGCACCATGGGGCCGATTATGCCGTCGGCGCCGCGGGGGCCGGACAGCGGCCGCGGCCCGGTCGGGCGGCCGGGAGGTCATCCGCCGACCGCGCCGGGGATCTCTCCTGTCTCGGCGACCGTGCGGGCGATGTCGCGCAGTTTCACGTTCTGTGTCTGCGAGCTCTCCTTCAGGACGGTGAACGCCTGCGGGGCGGGTATGGAGTACCGCTCCATGAGGATGCCCATGGCGGCGCCGATGTCGTGCCGGGAGGCCATGGCCGTCTCCAGCTGCGCGTGGCTGCGGGCACTGGAGAAGGCGACGGCCGCGTGGGAGGCCAGCAGCCACCCGATGTGCTCGGAGCGCTCGGTGAAGGCGCCGGGGTGCGGCGAGTACATGTTCAGCGCCCCGAGGTTGTCGTCCTCGGTGTACAGGCAGAAGCCCATGATGCTGCCGACGCCCAGCTCCCGGGCGCGCGGCACGTACCGGGCCCAGCGTTTCTCCTCGCGGGTGACGTCCTCGATCCGGTAGACCTCGTGCGCGTACCGGGCCGCGTCGAAGCAGGGGCCCTCGCCGACCTCCTCCTGCAGCGCGTCCGAGGTGTGCACCAGATCGCTGTTGGCGGCCAGGGTGCGCACTCGCCTGCCGCCCTCGATCACGAGCACCCCCGAGTCCTGGCAGCCGTCCACCAGCTCCACCGCGTGCGCCACGATGCGCTCGAGCGTCGTGTCCACCGAGGTCTGCGCGAGCAGGTCCCGTGCCATGTCCGCCAGCCGTGTGGCCAGCTCCGCGTCAGCCTTCGTCAAGCCTCTCGCCTCCCACACGGCTCGGCCGTTCCTCAGCACGCACGCTACCCCCGCGGGCTGTGTGCGGCCGACCCGGTTCCGGGGACGGCCGAAAAGACCGGGGGGCGGGGGCGCGGCCGTGCGGCCCGGCCGCGGAAGCGACGACGGCTGCCCCCACCGGGTGGCGGGGGCAGCCGTCGCGGGAACGCCGGTGCTGCCGGTACCGGTCTACCGGTCTACCGGTTGGTGAAGATGTTGCCCTGGTTCTGGCCGTAGGCGCCCTGCGCGCCCATGCCGTACTGGGCGCGCAGCCCGCCGCCGATCTCGGCGCCCTGCGGCGGCAGGAGCTCGCTGGGCTGGACGAGCGCGTAGCCCTGGCCCAGGAACGACAGCTCCCAGCCCTCGCCTGTGCTGCCGCGGCGGCGCCAGACGCCCTGCGAGGAGGTCTGGGCCTGCATCTGGACGCGCAGGCCGCTGGACCAGGCGACGACCGCGTCGGAGTCGGCGTTGACGTAGGTGTCCGGGGTGACGTTCAGCAGCAGCGGCTGGCCCGAGGTCATCAGCGCCACCCTGCCGGAGCCCGTGATGTTGAGGTTGTAGGCGCCGGTGCCCGAGATGCCGAACTGGCTGTCCACGGAGATGATCTCGTGGTGCAGCGTGGAGTCCATGGCCAGGACGTAGCCCGCGTCCACGGTGAGACCGTCGTGGTCGACGTCGACCACGTGGACGTACTGCGCCAGGTTGGCCAGGAACACCGTGCCCTGGCCCGAGCAGCGCATCAGCGGCAGCTGCTCGCGGGCCGGGCCGCGGCGCCCGCCGCCGCCCTGGTACTCGGCGTCGAACTCCAGCAGCCCCTGGTAGGCGACCATCGCGCCCTGGCGGGCCAGTACGTCGTCGTGCCCGGTCAGCTGGACCCGCAGCAGCTGCGGGTTCTGCACCGCGTACCGGTCCTCGGTCTGGATCTCGGCGTAGCCGAAGAGTGAGCTCTGCACGGCTGTTCTCCTTCCCCCTCAGCCCCGGATCCGGATGCGGTCCGTGCTGTCCTCGTTCGGCTGGACGACGACGAAACCCTGGCCCGAGAAGGCGATCTGGTAGGCCTCGCCGCTGCCGCGGCCGATGAGGGCGCTCGCCTTCATGCTGCGCTTGCCCTTCATCTTCAGGCCGCTGGACCAGGCCACGAGCGCGTCCGGGTCGACGTACGTCTCGTCCTCGCCGCGCCCGCAGTCGACGACGACGGGCGCGCCACGCGAGGTCAGGGCGACCCATCCCGTGCCGCGGACGCCGACGTTGAACAGGCCCTGACCTGCGAACTTGGCCAGGCCCTTGACCCGCTCGACGCCCCACTGGAGGTGCGCGTCGAAGGCGAGGAGATTGGTGCCGTTGACCGACAGCGACTCCTCGTTGAGGTTGAGGCAGACGACGTCGGCGCCGTAGTCGGCCAGGTAGAGCAGGCCGTCGCCGCGGCAGAGCATCAGCGGGTTCTGCTCGCCGGTCAGCCACTGGGAGGCCATCTGGCGGACGGCGGGCGGGTTGGCCTCGTACTGGACGAAGCCCTCGTAGGCGACCATCGAGCCGGGACGCGCGAACAGGTCCTGGCCCGACTGCATGGCGACCTTCACCATGTGGGCGCCGTGGTTCTGCATCCTGGCTGCCACGGGGGCGGGCGCGAAGCCCGCGAGTGCTGCTGGCTGGTTCATGACGGGCTCCCCCTCAGACCTCGTACGGCTGGACGACGATGAAGTTGCCGGGCGCGCCCCGGAACTGGAGGTTCACGGTCTCCCCGCTGTGCCCCGGGTAGGCGTTGCGGCGCAGCCGCACCTGGCTGGAGATGATCACCTGGGCCGCCGCCGACCAGGCCACCACGGCCTGCGCGTCGGCGAACGTCGTGGGCGTGACCGGCAGGACGACGGGCGTGCCCTGGGTCTTGACGACGACGGTGCCCGTGCCGGTGAACTGCATGGTGAACAGGGCGCCGCCGGGGATGCCGTGGCCCTCGATCCTGCGCACCTCGTGCTGGAGCGACTCGTCGAAGGCGAGCACGTTCTCGGCGGAGACGCAGAGCGAGTCGCCCTGGAGTTCCACCGGGTGCACGTGTGCCGCGTTCTCGGCGAAGAAGACCTGGCCGCGGCCGCTGCACCGCATCAGCTGCATCTCCTGGCCGGTCGCGTTGCCGACCACGCGCCCGGTGAATCCCGCGCCCTTGTAGGAGAAGTCGACCTTGCCCTGGTAGAGCACCATGCTGCCCTGCTTGGCGAGCACGGGTTGGCCGTCGATGCCGATGTCGGCCCGGACGAGGGACGGGTTTTGCAGCGTCCAGCGCTGACCGGTCGGCACCTCGTGGAACTTCTGGAGCGCCGCGCCGATGCCGGCGGCCGGGCCCTGCGGGATCTGCGGTGCCTGGCCACCGCCGAAGCCGCCGGGGCCCGCCGGCTGCTGCGGGGCGAACGGGTTGGACAGCTGCCCGCCCCCCGGCGGGACGGGCGGTCCGGGCTGCCCGGGCGCCTGCGGGGCTCCGTACGGCTGGGGAGGCTGCGGCGCTTGCGGCGCCTGGGGCATGCCGGGGGCGCCGTACTGCTGCGCTCCGGGCGGCGGCCCCGGCTGCGGCGGCGGAGGCGGCACCTGGCCGCCGTGCTGCGGCTGGTAGGGCGAGGGAGCGACCATGGTGGGCGCGCCGTGCACGTCCGGCGTCGGCGGCTGCGGCGGCTGCGGCGGCTGTGGTGCCTGCGGCGGCTGTGGAGCCTGCGGCTGCTGCGGCACCTGCGGCTGGTGAGGCGCCGGGGGCTGCTGAGCGGCCTGTGGCTGAGGCTGTGCCGGAGCCGGAGCCGGAGCCGGAGCCGGAGCCTGCTGCTGGGCGGGCTGCGGCTGCTGCGGTGCCGGGGCCTGCGGGGCCGCCCCGGGCGGCGGCGCGAAGCCGGGCGCGGGCTGCTGCGGAGCGGGAGCACCGCCCCCGGGCGGCGCGAAACCGGGCACCCCCTGGCCGGGGGCGGCCTGCTGCCCCTGACCCTGCTCCTCGGCGACCTCGCCGCCGAAGTTCTTCAGCAGCGCGTCCAGCCCGCCGTCGAAGCCCTGGCCGATCGCGGCGAACCGCCAGATGTCGCTCTTGCGGTAGATGTCGCCCAGCATCACCGCGCGCTCGGTGCTGAACTCCGAGCCGTCGAAGGCGTACCGCGCGACTTCCTCGCCGCCCGCGACGATGCGGATGTAGCCGGGGCCGATCTGCGACATCTGTCCGGCGCCGTCGAGCGCCGCCGTGAAGGAGAGCCGCTGCACCTGCTGCGGTATGCGCTCCAGGGTGACCCGGAAGGACTCGGTGTCCCCGGCCTGCGCGCCCAGCAGCTGGAGCGACTCCTCGGGCGACTTGGGCTGGTTGAAGAAGATGAAGTAGCGGTCGTCGGACAGCTGCTCGTGCTCGTCGAGACCGAAACAGCTGATGTCGAAGGAGAGTCCGGGACCGGCGATCTGCACGCCCACGTACAGATCGGTGCCCGCCGTCAGATCACTGATCTTGGCCTTGTGGCCGCGCTGCAATTCCTTGGGCATACCTGAACGACCGTCCCCCATCCCGTGGTGGTGCGTGCTGCGGGCCATGCGGCCGCCTTCCGGCTGTCCCCGCGCCCGGTCGTCACGTCCGGGCGGCGACAGTTCCCACAGGCTAACGGGTGCCGCGGGCCCGGGGCCCCGGGCAGGGTGTCACGGCTGCGTCTCACAACAGCACCGGCACCGTCCCGGGCTCCTCGAACCCCTCGTCGTCGAACGGGAACAGCGGGCGGGCCACGTGGTGGTGGCCGAGCCGGAGCAGGTCCTGGTCCACGCCGCCGGGGGTCAGCGCGAGGAGCCAGTCGGCGGCCATGTCGTACAGCTCCGGCTCCAGATAGCCGATCTTGACGACGACGAGGTCGTACCCGAGCGGGTCGAGTTCGCCGAAGTCGGCCCTGGTGTGGAACGGGGCGCGGCGTTCCGTCAGCACGGCGGTGACTCCGCCACGGCGCACGGCCGCGGCCCGCACGCCGCCGAGCGTCTGCAGGGAGACGATCCGCCCCGTCAGTTCGCAGGCTTCGGCGTGGTCGCCGCTGCCCGCGCTCACGTGCCCGCCGACCTTCAGTGTCACCTCGGCGCCGGTGCCCGCGGCGAAGCAGGCGGCCACGGCGGCGGGGTCGTGGATGCCGGGGTGCAGTGCGGTGACGCGGCCTGCCGAGAGGTCCTCGTTGGCCAGCAGCCGTCCCAGCATGTAGGCCAGGTCGCCGGCGCCGCCGGCCGTCGGGTTGTCCCCCGAGTCGCTGATGAGGAAGGGACGCGCGGTGGAGGCCACCGCCGCGGCGACGCACTCGTCGGCCTGCCCGGTCGGCCCGACGAAGGTGAAGTCGTGCCGCGCCTCCCAGTAGCGCCGGGCCAGGGAGCCGGCCTGTTCCAGCGCGAGCTCGGCGTCGTCTCCGGTGACCACGACGGCGGCCCGGCAGCGCGGCTCGTCCGCCCACGCGTAGCCCACCCAGATCGCCGCGTCGCAGATCCCGTCCCTCGCTTCGATGTCGGCGAGCGAGCCGTAGAGCGACTTGGCGGGCTCCAGCCTGGTGCTGGTCTTCTCGCCGGGCAGCAGGACGGGCACCTGCACCCAGGCGCGGTGCGGCCGGCCCGCTCCGGTGGCCAGGCGCTCGACGAGTTTGCGCGCGGCGCGCTCGCGGGTCTCCCAGGCGTCCTCGTGCGGGGCGAGCCGGTGCGCGGTCAGCAGGTCGAGGTGGCGGGCGAAGTCGTAGGAGACGTTGCCGTGCAGGTCCATCGCCGCGGAGATCAGCGTCTCGGGCCCTGCCGCCTCGCGGACGGCCGCGGTCAGTTCGGCCTCGGCGTCGGTGAGCCCGACGACGCTCATGGCGCCGTGGATGTCGTAGACGAGACCGTCGAGCGGGGCGGCGTCGCGGACGCGGGTGGTCAGCTCGTCGCGGATGCGCTCGAACGTCTCGCGCACCACGGGCCCGCCGGGCAGGGCCACCGCGTGGACCAGCGGCACCCACTCCACCAGGGGCGCCAGGGCGTCGTCGGGGCGCGTCCAGGTGTAGCGCGCGAGCAGGTCGGCGCCGCGGGTGACGCGGAAGTCCTCGTAGGAGGAGCGGTGCGGGCAGAACTCGCTGGACTCGATCGCCATGCCGCCGATGCCGATGCGCAGCCTGCGGCGCGGTGCGCGGGTGGAGACGGGGCCGGGGTGGGAGGTCGGTGTCATCGGGAGGGGGGTTCCTTCCTGCGGACGCTGAAGGGATGAGGGGAGCGAGTGGAGTGCGGGAGTGCGGGGAGTTGAGGTGCGGGAGGGGAGCTGACCAAGGGGGTGGGGCGAGGCGGACGGTCGGCGGCGCCCGGTCCGGTGCCGCCGCCGGGGCCCTACGCCCGGCCCGGTTCCGCCACCGGGGCTCCGGACGCGCGGCCCGGTTCCGTCGCCTGGACCGCGGTCGCTCGGCCGGGTTCCGCCGGGGGTTCGTGCGCCAGCTCGCGGAGCGCGGCGTGGCCCGCGCCGAGCAGCCCGGCGTCGGGACCCGTGGTCGAGGCGGTGATCACCAGGTCGCTGGTGGTCATCGGCAGGCAGCGCTCGTAGAGCATGCCGCGCACGGCGGCGACCAGCGGCTCCGCCTCGGCCAGCGCGCCACCGAGCACGACCGCCTGCGGGTTGAAGAAGTTGACGACGACGGAGAGCACGGTGCCGATGTGCCGCCCCGCCTGCCGGACCAGGGTGGTGGCCCGCGGCTCGCCGTCGCGCACCAGACGCAGGACGTCGGCGGCGCCGTCCACCCGCAGCCCGCGCTCCCGCAGCGCGGCGACCAGGGAAGCGCCGCTGGCGACCGTCTCCAGGCAGCCGATGTTGCCGCAGGAGCAGGGGCGTTCGGCCGCCGCCTCCACCCGGACGTGGCTGATGTCGCCGGCCGCGCCACCCGCGCCCCGGTAGAGCGTGCCGTGGCTGATGACGCCCGAGCCGATGCCGCGCCCCGCCTTGACCAGCACCAGGTGGCGCAGGTGCGCCAGGACGGTGCGGTGTTCGCCCAGTGCCATGACGTTGGCGTCGTTGTCGACGAGGACGGGCAGGCCGAGTGCGTCGGCGAGTCGGTCGCGCAGGTCGAACAGGTGCCAGCCTGGCATGCGGGAGGGGGCCACCACCCGCCCTGCCTCGGTGTCGACGGGGCCGGGGAAGCCGACGCCGAGGCCGCGGACGGTGCGGCCCGCGGCGCGCTGCCGTTCCGCGAGCGCACGCAGCCGCTCGACGAGCACCCCGAGTGTCGCCGCGGGGCCCGCGGCCAGGTCGAGGGCGTGCTCCTCGACGTCGTGGGCGCTGCCCGTCAGCCCGACGGCTGCGAGCCGCACGTGGTGGCTGCCCAGGTCGGCGGCGAGTGCGACGGCGCCGTCGTCGGGTATCCGCAGCAGCCTGGGGCGCCGGCCGCCGCGCGAGGTGCCCTCGCCGACCTCCGTCAACAGCCCCTGGTCCACCAGCTCCTGCACCCGCGCGGAGACGGTGGAGGCCGCCAGGCCCAGTTCGCGGACGAGGTCGGCGCGTGAGGAGACGACGCCGCTCGCCACCAGGTCGAGAACGCGGGCCGCCGTGCCGGGCAGCCCCGCCGGTACGGCCGGGGCGCTCGGCTGCTGCGGTGCGGGGGGCATAGACACCTGTCCTGGTCACTCGTGCACGGGTCTTGGTTCGGCTGCCGAAGGAAGTGGCGGCTCCAACTTCCGTCAGTAGACATGATTTCCACGGAATCGGCCAAGAGGTCTTGACCTTTTTTCGAGGGCCTCCGTACTTTGCTCGCTATCTTTGGCCGTTACACCGGAGGCAGCATGCGCCAGTCCAGGACTCGCACACGTGTCAGGGCGCGAATACCCCGCCGCCGCGGCCGGCTGCTCGCCTCGGTCGCCCTGCTCGCCACCACCGCGCTGCTCGCGGGCTGCGGGCCGAAGGTGGAGGCGGTCACCGATGTGCGTCCCGGCCAGGGCACGCCCGTCGAGGGCGGCACCGCCGTCATGGCGCTCCCCCCGGCGGCCACCCCCAACTGGATCTTCCCGATCGGCGCGCCCGGTTACCTGGCGACCTACAACAGCGCCATCCAGAACCTGCTCTACCCGCCGCTCTACACGCCCGAGCCGGACAAGAGCGGCAAGCTGACGATGGACAGCCCGCGCAACGTCGCGGAGAAACCCCGCTTCAGCGACGGCAACCGCACCGTCACCGTCACCCTCAAGAAGCGCTACCGGTGGAGCGACGGGGAGCCGGTGACCGCGGACGACGTGCGCTTCTGGTTCGAGCTGATCCGCGCGAACAAGGACGACTGGGGCGGTTACTCGCCCAAGCTGCTGCCCGACAACGTCGAGACGTTCCAGGTGCTGGACGACCACACCTTCCGGCTGCGCCTGGACCGCGCGTACAACCCCGCGTGGTTCACCGCGGACCAGCTCGAGTACTTCAAGCCGCTGCCCCGGCACGCCTGGAGCAAGAAGGGCGAAGACCCGAAGAAAGTCTTCAAGCGGCTGCTCTCGCACGCCAAACAGCTCTCGAAGTTCGACAGCGACCCGCTGTGGAAGACCACCATGGGGCCCTGGCGTATCGAGAAGTGGACCGCGTCGGGACACGTCTCCCTCGTCCCCAACAAGCGCTATGGCGGCCCCGACAAGCCGCATCTGGACCGGGTCGTCCTCAAACCGTTCACCACCGCGAGCAGCGAGTTCAACGTGCTGCGCGCCGGCGGCCTGGACTACGGCTACATCCCGCCCTCCGTCATGGCGCAGTCCGCGCACTTCAAGGAGACCGGCTACCGCATCGACCCGTGGGAGAGCTGGGGCATCACCTACCTCGTCCCCAACCTCAACCACCCCGAGACAGGGCCGCTGATGCGGCAGCGGTACCTGCGCCGGGCCCTTCAGTCCCTGATCGACCAGAAGGCGATCTCGGAGCACGTCTGGCACGGCAGCGCCGAACCCACACTCGGCCCCGTGCCCTCGGCCCTGATGGAGGAGAACGCGCTGCCGTACGACCCGGGGAAGGCCCGCTCGCTGCTCGCCGCGCACGGCTGGAAGCGCGGCGAGGACGGGGGCGGCACGCTGCGCTGCGCCGCACCGGGCACCGGCGAGGGACACTGCGGCAAGGGCATCGACAAGGGCCAGGAGCTCGCCCTCGAACTCCTCTCCCAGTCGGGCTCGACGGAGACGTCCAACACCATGCAGGCGATCAAGTCGTCCTTCTCCCGCGCCGGCGTCCGGCTCGACATCCGCGAGCAGCCGCTGAACACCGTGCTGGGCACCACCGTGCCGTGCAAACCGAAGGAAGTGGTCTGCTCCCAGTGGCAGCTGGGCTTCTTCGGCACCCAGGGCAGCTGGATCTTCCCCGCCGAGCCGAGCGGCCAGCAGCTCTTCGCCACCGGAGCGCCCTCCAACATGGGCAACTGGTCCGACGCGAAGACGGACGAGCTGATCAAGCGCACCGAGTACTCCGACGACGACTCGGCGATGCGCGACTACGCCCGCCACCTGGCCCGCGAGGCGCCCGTGCTGTGGACGCCCAACCCCGCATACCAGGTCTCCGTCATCCGCAGTGACCTGCGCGGCATCGACCAGAACCCCACGCTGACGCTGGCCCCCCAGGACTGGTACTTCGTGAAGAAGCCGGCGCGGGGCGGCAAGGGGGCCGACCGGTGACCCGCTTCCTGCTCAAGCGCACGGGCCAGGCCCTCGTCGTCCTCTTCCTCGTCTCCCTCATCGTCTTCGTGCTGCTGCACCAGTTGCCCGGCGGGCCCGCGCGCGCCATCCTCGGCCCGAAGGCCACCCCGGAGGCGATCGCGCACTTCAACCACCTCCAGGGTTACGACCGCTCCCTGCCCGTCCAGTACGGCATGTACCTCAAACGGCTGGTCACCGGCGACCTGGGGGAGTCCTACAAGCTCAACCAGCCCGTCTTCGCCCTGCTGACCGAACGGCTGCCCAAGACGCTGCTGCTGACCGGTCTCTCCGTCGTGCTCGCCGCGCTGCTGGCGATCCCCCTCGGCATCCTCCAGGCGGTACGGCGCGGCCGGCCCTCCGACTACGTGCTCACCGGCGCCGCCTTCGTCGCGTACGCCACCCCGGTCTTCTTCCTCGGCCTCGTCCTCATCCTCGGGTTCGCCCAGCAGTGGCCGCTGTTTCCCGCGGAGGCGCCGCAGGCCGAGTCGGTCGGCGGCATCCTGGCCGAGCCCGCCGGGCTGGTGCTGCCCGTGGTCACCATGGCGCTGGGCATCATCGCCATGTTCAGCCGCTACATGCGCTCGGCCGTCCTGGACAACCTCGGCGAGGACTACGTGCGCACCGCCCGCTCCAAGGGCCAGTCGCAGGTGCGGGTGCTGGCCAGGCACGTGCTGCGCAACGCGCTGATCCCGCTCGCCGGGCTGCTCGGGCTCTACCTGCCCACCCTCTTCAGCGGCACCCTCGTCGTCGAGTCGATGTTCAACTACCCCGGCATGGGCCTGCTGTTCTGGAACGCCGCGCAGTCCAACGACTTCCCCGTCCTGCTCGGCGTCACCCTCGTCGTCGGCGTCGCCACCGTGCTCGGCTCGCTGCTCACCGACCTCGCCTACGCCGTCCTCGACCCCCGCATCCGGAGCGTCTCGTGACCGCAGAAGCCGCCACCCCGACCACACCGCAACCGGCCGCGGGGGAACCGGCGGACGACGACGGCATGGACACCGCCCCGGGCCTGGCCCGCAGGACCCTCGCCGTCTTCGCCCGCAACCGGCTCGCGCTGCTCGGCGCCTGCCTGCTGGCCGCGCTGCTCGCCTTCTGCTTCCTGGGGCCGCTGGTCCACCCCACCGACCAGGTGCACACCGACCTCGACCAGGCCAGCCTCGCACCCGGTGAGGCCGGGCACCTGCTGGGCACCACCGACCTGGGCTACGACATGCTGGGCCGGCTGATGCACGGCGGGCAGACCTCGCTGGAGGTGGGGCTGGCCGCCGGGCTGCTCGCCACCCTCTTCGGCACCGTCTACGGCGCGGTCGCCGGCTACTTCGGCGGCTGGGTCGACGCGGTGCTGATGCGGGTCACGGACGCGGCGCTCGCCATTCCTGCGCTGTTCCTGCTGGTCGTCGTCGCGGCGATGGTCACCCCGAGCAAGCCGGTGCTGATCCTCGTCATCGCCTCCGTCGCCTGGCTCTCGCCCGCGCGGCTCATCCGCGGCGAGGCGCTCGCGCTGCGCAGCCGCGACTACGTGCACGCCATGCGGCTGATGGGCGGCGGGGGAGGGCGCGCCGTCTTCCGCCACATCGTGCCCAACGCCGTCGGCACGATGATCGTCAACGCCACCTTCCAGATCGCCGACGCCATCCTCTACGTCGCCTACCTGTCGTTCCTGGGCCTGTCCATCCCGCCGCCCGCCGCCGACTGGGGCTCGATGCTCAGCTCCGGCATCACCTACACGCAGGTCGGCTACTGGTGGCTGATCTTCCCGCCCGGGCTGGCCATCGTGCTCGTCGTCGCCGCCTTCAACTTCATCGGGGACGGCCTGCGGGACGCCTTCGACGTGCGGCTCGAGAAGAACTGAGGTGTCATGATGCCGACCACGCAGCCGACCGGGCCCATACCGTCCGGCGAGCCCCTGCCCGCACGCGAGCCCCTGCTGTCCGTCGAAGACCTGCACCTGTCGATCGCCGGGCGCGACCGCGCCGGGTCCGAGCGCACCGTGCACGCCCTGGACGGGGTCTCCCTGCGGCTGGCGCCTGGCGAGGCGCTGGGCCTGGTGGGCGAGTCCGGCAGCGGCAAGACCATGACGGCGCTCTCCGTCCTCGGGCTGCTGCCGCCCGGCGCCCGCGTCACCTCCGGGCGCGTCCTGCTGGAGGGCACCGACCTGGCCGCCGCGCCCGACCAGGTGCTGCGCACAGTACGCGGCGAGGCCGTCGGCGTCGTCTTCCAGGACCCGCTCAGCTCCCTCAACCCGACCATGACGATCGGCGCGCAGGTCGCCGAACCGCTGCTGCTGCACCGCGAGGTGAGCCGCGCCGAGGCCAGGGAGCGGGCGGTCGAGACGCTGCGTCTGGTCGGTCTGGGGCAGCCGGGCGAGCGGATGAGGAACTATCCGCATCAGCTCAGCGGCGGCATGCGGCAGCGCGTCGCCATCGCGATGGCGCTGGTGTGCGAACCGAAGCTGCTGATCGCCGACGAGCCGACCACCGCGCTGGACGTCACCACCCAGCACCAGATCCTGGAGCTGATCGGCGAGCTGCGCGAACGCCTGGGCATGGCCCTCATCCTCGTCAGCCACGACCTGGGGGTCATCGCCCGCCGCGTGGACCGCGTGGCCGTGATGTACGCGGGCAAGGTCGCCGAGCAGGCCCCCGTCGCGCAGCTGTTCACCTCGCCGCGGCACCGCTACACCCAGGCGCTGTTCGACGCGCTCCCCGAGCGCGCCGCCGGCACGGGCCGCCGACTGGCCACCATCCCGGGACTGCCGCCGTCGCTGACCAGACGGCCCGCCGGATGCCGCTTCGCCCCCCGCTGCGCGCACGCCACCGACGTCTGCCGCACCGAGGAACCGGCGCTCCGGCCCGCCGACGACGAGGACCTGCACACCTACGCCTGCTTCCACCCGGCCGACCCCGCGGCGCGGGCGGCCCCGGCGGGCGAGGCGCGCCCCGCCGAGGACGCTTTGGCCTCCCCGGGCGCCGACGCCGACGTGCTGCTCGACCTCGACGACGTGCGCCGGGAATACCCCCTGCACAGCAGCCCCTTCACCCGGCGCAGGGACCGCCGCCGGGTCAGCGCCGTGGCCGGAGTGTCCCTGACCGTGCGGCGCGGCGAGACCTTCGGCATCGTCGGCGAGTCCGGCTGCGGCAAGTCCACGCTGGGCCGCCTCGCCGTCGGTATGGAGGCGCCGACGGGCGGATCCGTGCGGTTCGAGGGCGCCGACCTCGCCACGCTGGACCGCGCGCGCCTGCGCGCCCACCGGCGGCGGGTGCAGCTGATGTTCCAGGACTCCTACGCCGCCATGGACCCCCGGATGCGGGTCGGCGCGATCCTGCGCGAACCCCTGGTCGTCCAGGGCGTGGGCGACCGTGCGGCCCAGGAGGAGCGCGTCCGTGCACTGCTGGACGAGGTGGGTCTTGAGCGCGGCGCCGTCCACCGGCACCCGCACGAGTTCAGCGGCGGCCAGCGCCAGCGCCTCGGGCTGGCCAGGGCGCTGGCACTGGCCCCCTCGCTGGTGGTCGCCGACGAACCCGTCTCCGCGCTCGATGTGTCCGTGCAGGCGCAGATCCTCAACCTGATGCGGGACCTGCAAAGGGAGAAGGGGCTGAGCTACCTGTTCATCTCCCACGACCTGGCCGTGGTCCGCTACCTCGCCGACCGGGTGGGCGTGATGTACCTGGGCTCGCTGGTGGAGACGGGTCCTGCCGCCGAGGTGTTCGCCCGGCCCCTGCACCCGTACACCCGGGGGCTGCTGGAGACCGCCGACAGCGCGGTCGTGGACGGTGCGCGGGAAACCGCCGTGGACGGTGCGCCGGAAGCGGGACCCGCCCAGGGGGCGGGGCCGCTCGCGGGCGAGACCCCGTCGGCTGCCGACCCGCCCTCGGGGTGCCGCTTCCGCACCCGCTGCCCGCTGGCGACCGAGCTGTGCGCGACCACCGCGCCGGAGCCGACCGCGCCCGCGGGGGAGGGCCACCTGGTGAGCTGCCACTTCCCCCTGGTGCCCGTCGCCGGCCACGCCGGACAAGGCTCCGCCGGATAACGCTCCGCCGGATAACGCTCCGCTGGATACGGCCACGTGGGGTAAGGAAATGTCCATCCGGCGACCTTTCGCGTGTCACCTTGTCCCGCTAGCGTCCCTGTCGCGTTCGGCAATGGCCTACGAGCGAACCATTGGGTGGAGAGGCGGCAGGGGTGGCTGACGGGATATCGCGCCGGAGGGCGCTGGGCATGACGGCGGCGGCAGCGGGACTCTCGGTCACCGGCTCCCTGCTGCCGCCGTCGCTGCGGCAGGCCATCGCGGCCGACGCCGGGCACACAGCGGGCCCTGACGGCGGCAGGGGGCTCGAAGACATCCGGCACGTGGTGATCCTCATGCAGGAGAACCGCTCGTTCGACCACTACTTCGGCACCCTGCGCGGGGTGCGCGGCTACGGCGACCGCAACGCCGTCCAGCTGCCCGGCGGCACGAGCGTGTTCGAACAGCCGGGCGCCCTCGGTGCCGGCACCGTGCTGCCCTTCTCCGTCCGCGAGGCCGCCGAGACCCAGCGGCAGGAGGCCCAGTACATCGGCGCCCTCGACCACGGCTGGGAGGGCGGCGCCAGGGCCTGGCACGACGGCTGGATGGACAACTGGGTCACCGCCAAGACCGCCAGCACCATGGCGCACTACGACCGCGCCGACATCCCCCTCCAGTGCGAGCTGGCCGAGACGTTCACCGTCTGCGACGCCTACCACTCCGCCATCCACTCCTCCACCAGCCCCAACCGCAACCACCTGGTCAGCGGCTGGACCGGGTTCGAACCCGTGACCGGGAAGAGAGCCGTCGGCAACGACGCCTACGACGAGGACACCCACCCCGGCTACACCTGGACGACCTACCCCGAGCGGCTTCAGAAGGCGGGACGCAGCTGGCAGGTCTACCAGGAGTGGGACAACTTCACCGACAACAACCTGGAGTTCTACGCGTCCTTCAAGGCCGTCGGCCGCAAGGCCCTCGCCGAGGTGGAGGGGGCCGAGAACATGACGGCCTTCTACGGGAAGCTGGCCGACGCCGACGAGGCGGGGCGCGCCGACCTGCTGGACCGGCTGGAGAAGGGCCGCGCCACGCTCACCAAGGCCGAACGCAGCCTCTTCGACCGCGCCCTCTTCCGCGGTGAGCCCGGCACGACGGCCGACGCGTTCGCCGCCGACGTGGACGCGGGGCGGCTGCCCGAGGTCAGCTACCTGGTCCCCTCGGCCGCCGACTCCGAACACCCGGGCAGCTCCTCACCGATCCAGAGCGCCACCTTCGTCTACAAGGTGCTGGACGCGCTGGGCCGCAACCCGAACGTGTGGCGGCACACGGTGCTGCTGCTGATGTTCGACGAGAACGACGGCTACTTCGACCACGTGCCACCACCCGTGCCGGGACGGGACGTCGAGGACGAGCACTGGCAGGGCAAGCCGACGGGCCTGGGCATGCGCGTGCCGATGACGGTCGTCTCCCCCTGGACCGTGGGCGGCTACGTGTGCTCCCAGGTCTTCGACCACACCTCGGTCATCCGCTTCCTGGAGCGGTGGACCGGCATCCGCGAACCGAACATCTCCGCCTGGCGGCGCACCGTCACCGGCGATCTGACCAGCGCGTTCGACTTCTCCGTGCGGCGCGCGCAGCCGTCCGCCCAGGAGCCGGGCGCGATCCCGCCCTTCACCGCCCGCTGGAGCCCGAGGCCGCCCGCCGACCAGCGGCTGCCACGGCAGGAGCCGGGACACCGCAGGGCGCGCCCCCTTCCGTACCAGCCCGACGCCGACGCGGTGTACGACGCCGGAGCCGCCCGTGTACGGCTCACCCTGCGCAACGCGGGACGCGCCAGCGCGCACTTCGCCCTCTATCCGTACGCGAAGGAGTACGCGGATCCCCTGCACCTGGACGTGCGCGGGGAGCGGGAGGAGCGGGTGCCGGTCAAGGATGGTGCCTACCGGTTCACCGTCACGGGACCGAACGGGTTCAGGCGCGAGTTCGCCGGCAGCGCCCGTGGCGTGGCGGCGGGCGCCGGGGTGACCACGCGGATCGAGGGCCGCTCGCGCGAACTGCGGCTGAGCCTGGCCAACGACGGCGAGCACACCCTCACCTTCCGTCTGGAGCCGCTCGCCTACAGCGACGAGGCGCCCCGCACCGTACGGGTGAAGCCGGGGCGCCGGCGCGAGGTCGGGTACCGCACCGCGGCGGCGCACGGCTGGTACGACCTGAAGGTCGGCGTGGCCGAGGACGACTCCTTCGGGCGGCGGCTGATGGGGCACATCGAGAACGGCGAGGAGTCGGTGACGGGCTGAGCAGCGGCGGCCCACGGACCCGCTGCCGGGCCCGGAACCGGGTCCGGCACCGGAAAGTTCCCGTGTGCGGTGGGGTTGTGGGTATCACCACAAAGGTCTCAAAGGATCTTTTCGGGATGGCAGGCTGCTGAAGCGGTGGTTTCGGAGCGGTGCATTCCGCTCCGCGCCGTCCCGCCCGTGCCGAGACCCGAGACAGGCGACGCCCGTGACCGCTCTTGCCCGCTGGTGCCTGAGGCGCCGCCTGACCGTCCTGCTGCTCTGGCTCGCCGCGCTCGCCGGCGCGGTGAGCGCCGCGGCGCTCACCGGCAGCGCCTACTCGGACGACTACGGCGCGGCCGGAACCGAGTCGGCACAGGCCGCACAGCGGCTGGAGAGCGCCTTTCCCGACCAGCGCGGCGAGGGCGCCACCCTCGTGTGGCACACCGACGAGTCCAGCGTGCGCGCCGCCCCCGTCGAAGAACGCATGTCCGAGACGCTGCGGGCCGTCGCCGACCTGCCCGGCGTCGCCTCCGTGCGCTCCCCCTACGCGCCCGGCGGCGAGAGCCGGATCAGCGAGGACGGCCACACCGCCTACGCCACCCTCACGCTCGACGCGCCCACCGACGAACGGGGCGAACAACAGGCCCAGCGCGTCCTCGACACCGCACGCGACGCCGCGGGGGACGGCCTCCAGGTCGAGGCGGGCGGCCCGGGCATCGCGCTCACCGAGGCACCGAAGGCGCAGCTGGCCGAGGTCATCGGGCTCGCCGCGGCAGCCGTCGTCCTCTTCCTGGCCTTCGGCTCGCTCGCCGCCACCGCGCTGCCGCTGATCACCGCCGTCGTCGCCGTCGGCACAGCGGCGGCCGGCATAGGGCTGCTCAGCCAGGTCATGACCGTCGCCGACTTCGCCCCCATGCTGGGCATGCTCATCGGCCTGGGCGTCGGCATCGACTACGCGCTCTTCATCGTCACCCGGCACCGCACAGGGCTGCGCGCAGGGTTCCCGGTGCACGAGGCGGCACAGCGCGCCGTGACGGTCTCCGGGCGGGCCGTCGTCTTCGCCGGCGCCACGGTGTGCATCGCCCTGCTGGGCATGTTCATCCTGCGGCTCGGCTTCCTGGAGGGAGTGGCACTCGCCGCCTGCCTCACCGTCGTCCTCAGCGTGGCCGCCTCCGTGACGCTGCTGCCCGCGCTCCTCGGCATGATCGGCATGCGGGCACTCAGCCGCCGCGAACGCCGGCGGCTGACCGAGCACGGGCCGCGCCCCGAGGCGCCCACCGGCTTCGCGGTGCGCTGGTCCGCGTTCGTCGAACGCCGGCCCAAACTGCTGGGCGCCCTGGCCGCCGTGCTGATGGCGGTGCTCGCGCTGCCCACCCTCAGCCTCCACCTGGGCACCTCCGACCAGGGCAACGACCCCGCAAGCAGCACCACCCGCAAGGCCTACGACCTGCTCGCGGGGTCTCCCCCCGGGGCCGAAGGCTCCGGGGGAGGCTTCGGCCCCGGCACCAACGGCCCCCTCACGCTGGTCGGCGAGGTCGACGGCGCCGGAGACAAGCTCGCCTTCGACCACCTGCCCGAGGCCATCCGCTCCACCCCGGGCGTCGCCCAGGTCTCCGGACCCGACTTCAACGGCAGCGGCGACACCGGCGTGATCACCGTCGTGCCCGACAGCTCACCCCAGTCCAAGGCCACCTCCGACCTGGTGGACCGGCTCCGCGACGACGTGCTGCCCCAGGCCGAGGAAGGATCGACCCTGCGCGTCCTGGTCGGCGGCCCGACCGCCGGCTACGACGACTTCGCCGATGTCATCGTCGGCAAGCTCCCCCTCTTCGCCGGCGTCGTCATCGCACTCGGCTGCTTCCTGCTGCTGCTGGCCTTCCGCAGCATCGCCATCCCCCTCAAGGCCGCGGCCATGAACATCGCGGCCGTCGCCGCCGCCTTCGGCGTCGTCGTCGCCGTCTTCCAGTGGGGCTGGGGCAGCGAACTCCTCGGCCTGGGCAGCGCGGGCCCCGTCGAGCCTTTCCTGCCCGTCATCATGATCTCGGTGCTCTTCGGGCTCTCCATGGACTACCAGGTCTTCCTCGTCAGCCGGATGTACGAGGAGTGGCGGCTGACCGGCGACAACAGGCGCGCCGTACGGGTGGGCCTGGCCGAGACCGGCCGCGTCATCAACTCGGCGGCCGTCATCATGATCGCCGTCTTCGGCGCCTTCGTCCTCAGCGGCGACCGGCTGATCGCCATGTTCGGCATCGCGCTCGCCGCCGCCGTCGCCCTGGACGCCTTCGTCCTGCGCACCCTGCTGGTGCCCGCCCTGATGCACCTGCTGGGCGGCGCCAACTGGTGGCTGCCCGGCTGGCTGGACCGCCTCCTGCCCCGCATCAGCATCGAACCGGAACCCGCCGCCCCGGGCTCCCGCGCGGAACCCGCCGCCCCGGGCTCCCGCGCGGAACCCGCCGCCCCGGGCTCCCGCGCGGAACCCGCCGTCCCCGGCGCCCTCCCCACACCGGCCGTACCGGCCCCGGGCCCGCCCGGGGCCCTGCCTAAGGCGGGTCGGCCCCGGCCCTAAGGCCCCCGGCCGCGCAGGACGGGGCAGTCGCCCGATGTGGCGGGACGCCGCAGGCAGGAGTGTGGACGTGTCAGGTCCGCAGAGACACCGCACACTTCTGGAAGGGGACGAGGGCCATGCTGTACGACCTCAACCACACCACCCACCACCTGCGCATGGACGACCTGCGCCGCGAGGCCGACCACGAGCGGCTCGTACGCCGGGCCCGGGAAGACAGCCGGGAACCGGGGCGCGGATTCCGCTCCCTGTTCGGCCGCGGGCGACACGGGCGCCGCGGGGAGGGGACCGCCTGGGTCAGGGCCGCGTGAAGGACCGCGGACGCTCCCGCGCCCCGGCCGGTACGGGTGCCCGGTGGCGGTGGGGGATGCCATGCTGAACACCGTGCCGCTCACCACCACCGTCAGCCCCGTTTTCGTCGGCCGCGCCGAGGAGTTGGCCGCGCTCACCGAGGCGCTCGCCCGCGCCGAGGCGGGCACGCCGCAGGCGCTGCTGCTCGGCGGTGAGGCGGGCGTGGGCAAGACCCGGCTGCTCGAGGAGTTCCTGGAGCGGGCGCGCGCCCGCGGCGGCGTCACCACGCTCGGCGGCTGCCTCGAACTGGGCGCCGACGGCCTCCCCTTCGCCCCGTTCACCACGGCGCTGCGCGGCCTGCGCCGCGCCGTGGACCCGGCCCTTCTCGCGGCCGCCGCCGAGGGCCGCGAGGCCGACCTCGCCCGGCTGTGGCCCGATCTGGCGGCCCCCGCGCCCGCCGCGCAGCGCGAGGCGTATGCCGACGGAGCCGACCTCGCCGACGGAGCCGACGGCGGCCGCGCCCGGCTGTTCGAGGCCACCGCCCAACTGCTGGAGCGGCTCGCCGCCGACCGCACGCTCGTCGTCGCCCTCGAAGACCTCCAGTGGGCCGACCGCTCCACCCGGGAACTGGTCGGCTACCTCTTCCGCTCCACCCGCGCCTGCCGCCTCGCCCTGCTGGCCACCTACCGCAGCGACGACATCCACCGCCGCCACCCGCTGCGCCCCTTCCTCGCCGAACAGGACAGGCTGCGCACCGTCCTCCACCTCGGCCTGCCCCGCCTCACCCGCGCCGAGGTCCGGGCCCAGATCACCGGAATCAACGGCGCCGAGCCCGACAGCGTGCTGGCCGACGAGGTCTTCCGCCGTTCCGAGGGCATCCCCTTCTTCGTCGAGGAACTGACGGCCACCCGCGCGACCTGCTCCATCAGCGACTCCCTGCGCGACCTGCTGCTCGTCCGCGTCGAGGCGCTGCCCGACGCGGCCCAGCGCGTGGTGCGCTTGGCAGCGGGCGGCGGCTCCGCCGTCGAACACGCGCTGCTGGCGGCCGTCGCAGGGCTCGGTGAGGACGCGCTGCTGGAAGCCCTGCGCGCCGCCGTGGGCGGCAACGTGCTGCGCGCCACGGACGACGGATCCGGATACCACTTCCGGCACGCCCTGCTGCGCGAGGCCGTCCGCGAGGACCTGCTCCCCGGCGAACTCGCGCGCGTCAGCCGCCGCTACGCCGAGGCGCTGGAGGCCGACCCGACGCTGGTCCGTGCCGAGGAACGGCTGGCCCGCCTCGCGCACTACTGGCACCGCGGCCGCGACGCGGCCAAGGCGCTCCCCGCCGCGCTCTCCGCCTCCGTCGAGGCCCGCAGCCGCCACGCCCACGCCGAGGAACACCACCTTCTCGAACGCGTCATCGAACTGTGGGACGAGGTGCCCGAGGACGCCAGGCGCGACCTCCCCGCCCTCACACTGCCCCGCGCCTTCCCCACGGGCGACCCAGCGGGCCCGGCCGGGCCGCCGCGCCCGCCGCGTTTCATGGAGGTCCTGGCCGAAGCCGTCGTCGCCGCCCGCACCAGCGGCGACGTGACCAGGGCCCAGGCACTCACTCGCCGCGCGCTCGCCCGGCTCGAGGAGAGTCGGGACCCGCTCACCTGCGCCTGGTTCCAGCTCAAGATGGGCCTGCTGACCGAAGAGGCGGGCAAGGGCGACGGCTGGGCCCAGATCGCCACGGCCCAGGAACTGGTCCGCGGACTGCCGCCCTCCGCCGTGCACGCCAAGGTGCTCTCCAGCGCGGCGAGCTGGGGCCTGGTGCACCGCCCCGGGCGCGAGGCGCTGGCCACCGCCGTACGCGCCGTCGAACTGGCCCGCGTCGTCGGCGTCACCGTCATCGAGCTCGAAGCCCGCGTCACCCTCGGCACCCTCCTCGCCCAGTCGGGTGACCTCGAAGCGGGCCTGGCCGAGATGGCCCGCGCCCGGGACGAGGCGGCCGAGGCCGGCGTCACCAGCGTGGAGATCCGCGCCGCCACCAACATCGCCGTCGAACTGGAGCTGGCGGGACGCTGGGAACAGGCGGCGGCCGAGGCCGCCCACGCGGCCCGCGTCGCCCGCGAACGCAACCGCCCCAACTCCTACGCCGGCGCCCTCGCCTCCCACGCCGAAGCCCTCCTGTCGACGGGGGAGTGGGACGAGGCGGCCGCGCTCCTCGACGAGGCCAGGACCGCCGCCCGCGCCGCCGACGTCCGCGCCTGGGTCGCGCTCCTGCGGGCCCACCTGTCCCACGACCGCGGAGACCAGCCGGGGCTGGAGGCCGCCGTCGAGGAAGTGGTGGCCGCGCTCGGCAGCTCCCCCGTCGTCGAACCGCAGAAAGCCGTCGCGCTCCGGCACTTCACCATGGTCCTCGCCGCCCGCCGCGGCGATGTCACTCAGGCCCGCGCCGAGCTGGCCCGCGCGCTCGAGGAGGGCTTCGGCCCCGGCAGCTATCCGCAGGCCTGGGCCCTGCTGACGGCCGCCGCCACGCACGAGGCCGAGACCCGCGGCCTCCCCGGCACCGACCACGAGCGCGGCCCCGTCCTGGACGCACTGCGGCGCGCCGCCCGCAAGCTGCCGCGGCCCGCACCCGTGTGGGAGGGGCACGCCCTGCTCCTGGAGGCCGAACTCACCCGGGCGGCCGGGGACAACGACCCGCGCCGCTGGGAGGCCGCCGCCCTCGCCCTCGAACCCCTCGGCCGCCCCCACCCCCTCGCACTGTCCCGCCTCCGCTGGGCCGAGTCCCTGCTGGAGACCGATGCGGCACGGCGCTCGGCAGCCGGGCGAGGGTCCGGCGCCGGCCGCTTGCCGGGCGAACTGCTGCGGGCGGCGGGCGCCGAGGCCCTGCGGCTGGGGGCCGCGCCGCTGCGCGCCGAGGCCGAACAGCTGGCGCTGCGCGCCCGGATCGCCCTGGACGACGATCCGCCCGCAGGCCCCGCGCCCAGCCGCGCTGCCCTGCCCGCCACCTGTGACCCGGCCGATTCCCTCGGACTGACCCGCCGCGAGCGGGGCGTGCTGGACCTCGTGGCCGAGGGGCTGAGCAACCGGCAGATAGCCGAGCGGCTGCACATCGCGCCGAAGACGGCGAGCGTGCACGTCTCCCACATCCTGGCCAAGCTCGGCGTCGCCACGCGGGGTGAGGCGGCGGCCATGGCCTTCCGGCTACGCCTGGTCACCCTGCGGGGAGCCGCCGCGCCCGGGGCGGTCCGCTGACCGGTCGGGACCATCCGCCAACCCATCGGGACCATCCGCTGACCGGTCGGGACCTCTCGCCGGCACGCCGGTGCTCGCAGGGGGCGGTGTCGCCGAGCCAGGTGCGGTGCGCGGTGCCGGTGCGGATGCGGGTGGCTCGGCTTCGGCGCGCGGCGCGGAACCGCCCGGCGGCGGGTCTTCCGGCGCTGCATCGCGCGGTGCGGGTGGGCGGATGAGGACGTGCCCCGAGGAGAGGTCTATCGGCCCCGCCCCCGGATCGGTGCTGCCCGCCTGCACGCGGGTGTGCTCAAGACGCTGCCTCTCGTCATCGGCGTGCTTGCGACTCGGTGCGAACAACTGCTCCAGCAGATTGAACACCAGACCACCCGGTCCTCTCAGCGCACCTCAAGGCGGAGAATACGGTCGTCCCCCTTCTCCGGGGAGCCACGTCCGTCCGTCTCGCTCGTGACCAGCCAGAGCCCGCCGCCACCGGTGCCGGGGTCGGCGACGACCGTGCGGAGGCGGCCGTACTTGCCCTTCAGGAACGACTGGGGCTCGGCCACGGGTTCCCCGCCCTTGAGAGGGATGCGCCACAGCCGCTCGCCGCGCAGCCCCGCCATCCACACCGAACCCTTGGCGACCGCGATGCCGCTGGGGGAGGCCTCGGCGGTACGCCACTGTTCGACCGGGTTCCGGTAGCGTTTCTCGTCGCTCTTGCCCTCGGCCTCGGGCCAGCCGTAGTTCTTTCCCGGCTCGATGAGGTTGAGCTCGTCCCAGGTGTCCTGGCCGAACTCCGAGGCCCACAGCCGCTTGTCGGCGTCCCACGCCAGACCCTGCACGTTGCGGTGGCCCCAGCTGTAGACGACGGAGTCGGTCTCGGGGTTGCCGTGGCCTGGGGGCTCGCCCTCGGGGGTCATGCGCAGGATCTTGCCGCCGAGCGAGTCCCTGTCCTGCGCGAGCCGCCCGTCGCCGGACTCGCCCGTCCCGGCGTACAGCATCTTGTCGGGTCCGAAGGCGATCCGGCCCCCGTTGTGGGTCCGGCCCTTGGGGATGCCCTTGTAGACCACGTCGGGAGCGCCCAACTGGTCGCCCGGGTCCTTCTTGTCGTCGTAGACCATGCGCACGACGCGGTTGTCGGACGCGGAGGTGAAGTAGGCGTACACCCAGCTGCCGGCCTGCTCGCCGTCGGGCGGCACCGCGATCCCCAGCAGCCCGCCCTCTCCGCCGGGTTCGACCCCGGGCACGGTGCCGAGTTCGGTCTGCTTGCCGCTGTCCGCCTCGACACGCAGGATCTTCCCGGTGTCCCGCAGCGAGACCAGCAGGTCCCCGTCGGACAGCGGCGCCAGCCCCCAGGGGGACTCCAGTCCGGTCGTGACCGTCTCGGCGACCTTCACGGAACCCTTCGCGGGGGCCGCCCGGGAGGAGGGGGCGCCGCCCGCCGACGACCGCCCCTCCTGGGAGGGCTCGGCGCCCGACCCGCCGCCCCCGCCCGAACACCCCGCGGCCAGCACCACCGCACAGGCCATACCGACACCCACACCCGTCGCACGTCGCACGCTCTGGCTCCTCGGCCCCTCGACACCGAACGCTTCCAGGGGACCACACGGAGCACGCGCGGGGGAGTACCCCGCGCGGCCGCCGTCGGTCCCGGCGAAAGGGCCGCGCCCGGCTGACCAACCCGGGTTTCCGGGTTCAGTCCCACGATCCCCGGGCCGTGGGCAGGGCCGCGATCTCCGCGAGGTCGTGCTCGCTCAGCTTCAGCGCCGAGGCGCAGGCGTTCTCCGTGACCCAGTGCGGCTTCTTCGTTCCCGGCACGGGCACCACGTGCCGGCCCTGGGCCAGTACCCAGGCCAACGCGATCTGGCCCGGTGTCGCGCTGCCGTGGCGGCGGGCCACCCGGCGCAGCCCGGCGACGATGGGCTGGTTGGCGGCCATCATCTCGGCGGTGAAGCGGGGGTGTCGCGCGCGCACGTCGTCGGGCTCGAAGCCGCCGCCGGTGGTCAGGGCGCCCGTCAGGTAGCCGTTGCCCAGCGGCATGGCGGCCAGGAACCCGATGCCGCGGGTCTCGCACCAGGGCAGCAGGGTGGCCAGGGCCTCCCTGGACCAGACGGACAGTTCGGCCTGCACGGCGCCGACGGGGAAGACCTGCTGGACCCGTTCGAGCTGCCGTATGGTCCCGTCGTGGATACCGGTGCCCGCGCGCCGGTCCGCGCGGGCGCCGACGGCGCAGAAGCCCAGCGCGCGCACCTTCCCCGCCGTCACCAGCTCGGCCATCGCGCCCCAGGTCTCCTCGATCGGTACCTCGGGGTCGGCGCGGTGCAGTTGGTAGAGGTCGATGGTGTCGGTCTGGAGCCTGCGCAGCGAGGCGTCGCAGGCCCGGTGCACGTAGCCGGGGCGGCCGTTGGCGACGATGTGCTGGTCGCCGACGAGCAGTCCGCACTTGGTGGAGACGAACGCCTCCTCGCGGCGCTCCTTGAGTACCCGTCCGAGCAGCAGCTCGTTGGTGAAGGGCCCGTACATGTCGGCGGTGTCCAGCAGCGAGACCCCGGCGTCCAGGGCCGTGTGCACCGCGCGCAGCGAGGTGACGCCGTGCTGCTCCGAGGAGGAGTAGGCCCAGCTCATCGGCATACAGCCCAGTCCCACGGCCCCCACACCGAGTGCTGCCGCACCGATCGTCCTGCGCTCCACCGCTTTCCTGCTCCCTCCGGGACGGACCCCAAACTAGCGGGCGCCCGGGTGTCACACACGTTTGCCCCGGCCACACCGCCCCCACGCGTCGCGGGAAGGCGCCCCTGTCCTGTGGGGTGGCCGCCCCTTAGTCTCTCCTCATGGCTGATGCGACGGAGGTATGGCTCTCGCTCCCGCCGGAGAGTGTCGAGGGGCTGCCCGACTCCCTGACGTACCGGTACTGGAACGGAGAGGAGGAGTATCCGGCGGACCCCGCGGACTGCGCCTTCTACGTCGTCCCCTATTACCTGGGTGCCGAGGTCGCCGTACGGCCGCTCGCCCGGATGACGGGCCTGAAAGTCGTCCAGACCCTCACCGCGGGCATCGACCACATCGCGCCCGCCATCCCACGCCTCCCCACCGGAACGCGCGTGTGCAACGCCCGCGGTGTACACGACGCGAGCACCGCGGAACTGGCCGTGGCGCTCACCCTCGCCTCCCTCCGCGACCTGCCCGGATCGGTCCGCGCCCAGGACCGCGGCGAGTGGTGTACCGGCTTCCACCCCGCTCTGGCGGACCGCACCGTGCTGATCCTCGGCTACGGAGCCGTGGGGGAGGCGATCGAGAAGCGGCTGCTGCCGTTCGAGGTCGCCGCCGTGCACCGGGTCGCCCGCTCGCCGCGCACGGCCGAACTCGGTCCCGTGCGGCCGCTGAGCGAGATCGACGAGCTGTTGCCGCTCGCCGACGTCGTGGTAGTGGCGACTCCGCTCACCGAGCAGACCCGCCATCTGGTGGACGCCGGGTTCCTGGCCCGGATGAAGGACGGGGCGCTGCTGGTCAACGTGGCCCGTGGTGCCGTCGTCGACACCGGAGCCCTGCTGGCCGAGACGGGCACCCCGGCGTCCGCGCCGGGGGCCGGTGACGGCGTCCCTGGCCGGCTGCGGGCCGCGCTGGACGTGACGGACCCCGAACCCCTGCCCAAGGATCATCCCCTCTGGCGAGCACCCGGAGTGTTGATCACACCGCACATCGGAGGGCCCACTTCCGCGTTCCCTCCGCGCGCCAGAAGGCTCGTCGGCGCACAGCTGCGGCGCTGGGCGGCCGGTGAGGAGCCGGCGAACACGGTGGCCGTGGCGTAGGGCGCGTAAACCCCCCGAGGCCGCGAGAGGCCACTCTACGGATCCGTACGACTGCACCCTGTTCCGAACTTCCCTCTTGTGGTTACGGTCAGTATTGGGACTATGTCCCTGAGTGACGAACCTGGTGTATCGTCCCGATCGGGGGGGCGAAACCCGGACACGAGGGGGGCGACGGGCGAATGCACGATCAACGGACGAACTGCCGCACGGGGGAACGCGCACACGGCGTTCCACGCCGCCGCGACCGTCAGCCGCGAAACCCGCGTTGCGCCGCACCACCGGACACCGTGCGTGACGGCCGTGCCGACTCCACCAAGTGGCCCCCGTCCTGGCGGGTGGCACGATGACGACCAACGAAGCGGCCCCGCGACGCAATCCGTACTGGACGACCACACCCGCGGTCCGCGCCGCCGGCACCGAGCGCGGTACGTCGGTGCCGCCGCAGACCCGCGGAATCCCGCCACGGGTGAGAGGGACCGGGCCCCGGGCGAACGGCCCCACCGGCAGGACCGGCAGCACCGACGGCGTCCCGCCCCAGCCACGCGGAGGAGGCTCGGGCGGCGCCACAGGACTCGCCTCGCAGCTGGCGCTCGCCGTCGTCTGCGCCGGCTACGCCATCGGAGCAGCCCTCGGCTGGGGCTCGCAGACCGTCGCCGTGTTCATGGGCGACTTCGGGCTCAGCGCCGCCGCCCTGCTGGCCGCCACGTCCTGCCTGTGGTACGCCTACACGCAGCGCCGCGCCGCCGAGCGGCCAGGCGCCGCCCACCTGGCACCGGCACAGCGCGCCCGGCTGCGGGCCAGCCGCCCCGCCTGGGCGCTCTTCGGCGTCTCCTCGCTGATGGCGGGGCTCGGCAACGGGGTGTGGGGCTGGTACGAGCTGGTGCTCGACCAGCCGGTCCCCAGGCCCTCACTGGCCGACTTCTGCTTCCTGCTGTTCGCGCCACCGGCCATCGTCGGGCTGCTCGTGCTCGCCAAGCGCCCGGTGACCCGCGCCGGCTGGGTGTGCCTGAGCCTCGACGCCTGGCTGATCGGCGGCTCGCTGCTGACGCTCTCCTGGTCCCTCGCGCTCGCCCACACCGCCTACTGGCAGGGCGACTCGGTGGCCAGGGCCGCGCTGAACATGGCCTATCCGCTGCTGGACATCGTGCTCGTCAGCATGGTGCTGGCCCTGCACTTCAGGCGCTCCTCCGCGCACCGCAGCGCCATCAACACCGCGGTCGGCGCACTGGCGCTGACGGTACTGTGCGACGCCCTGTTCACCTCGCCGATGCTGCGCGAGCACTACGCCTCGGGCCAGTTGCTGGACGCGGGCTGGTTCGCCGGATCGCTGCTGCTCGCGTACGCGCCCTGGGTCGGCAGAAGCCGCGGCCCCAGCCCGGCGCCGCCCCAGCCGCAGCCACTGGCCACGGCCCGTGAGGCGGAGGCCCGCGCCACGCATCCCAGCCGGCCCATCTCCGGTTCGCTCAGCGCGCTGACGCCGTACCTGGCCGCGGCCGTGTGCACCCTGGGCATCCTCTACAACTCGGTGGACGGCCGCGAGATCGACCGCGTCGTCCTCTACACAGGCTGCACGGTCGTGCTGGCACTGGTGCTGCGCCAGGGCATCATGCTGCTGGACAACATCACGCTCACCCGGGAGCTGGCGCAGAAGGAGAACCACTTCCGCTCCCTGGTGCAGGGCTCCAGCGACGTCATCATGATCACCGCGGCCGCCGGCAGCCTCCGCTACGTCTCGCCGGCCGCGGCGGGCGTCTACGGGCGCGACGCCGAAGACCTGGTCGGCGCCGAACTCTCCTCCCTCGTCCACCCGGAGGACCTCGGCCAGGTGCTGCACGAGCTGCGCCGCTTCCTGGCCGCCTCCTGGGAGCAGGAGGCGTGCACGAGAATCGAGTGCCGCATCCGGCACGGCCAGGGCCACTGGCTCAACGTCGAGTCCACGGTCAACCGCTACCAGGGCGGCCTGATCTTCAACAGCCGGGACGTGACCGAACGCGTACGGCTCCAGGCGCAGTTGCAGCACAACGCCTCGCACGACGCGCTCACCGACCTGCCCAACCGCGCCCTGTTCACCGAGCGGGTCCGGCAGGCCATCGGCTCGCGCCGCGGCGGTGACTGCGGCACGGCGGTGCTCTTCATCGACCTGGACGGCTTCAAGGCGGTCAACGACACCGTCGGCCACCAGGCGGGCGACGAACTGCTGGTGCAGGCGGCAAGGCGGCTGCACGAGTCGGTGCGCTCCGGCGACACCGCGGCGCGGCTGGGCGGCGACGAGTTCGCCGTGCTCATCCGCGGCGACGGCGAGCCGGGGGCGCCGCCGGACGCCGAACGCGAGCTGCGCATACACGACATCGCCGACCGGCTGCGGATCACCCTCTCCGATCCCTACCGGGTCGAGGGCACGCAGGTGCGGGTGGCCGCCTCCATCGGCATCGCCTTCGCCGAGCCCGGCATCACCCCCAGCTCCCTGATGCGCAACGCCGACCTGGCGATGTACCGCGCCAAGCAGGCGGGCAAGGCCCGGGTGGAGCTGTACGCGCCGCAGATGCAGGCCGAGGTCGTCAAGCGCGCAGAGCTGGCCGCGCGGCTGCGCAGCGCGCTGCACGACGGCGAGTTCGCGCTGCTGCACCAGCCGATCGTCGAGCTGGCCAGCGGCAAGATCACCGCGATCGCGGCGGAGGCGCGCTGGCGCTCGGAGGCGGGCATCCTCTTCACACCGGCGGAGTTCCTGCGCACCGAGGGCGCCTCGGCGCGCGAGGCCCGCGGTATGGGCGGTGAGCGGGCCGCCGAGGTGAGCCGCTGGCTGCTGGAGGAGGCCGTAGCCCAGGCGGCGGCCCGCCAGCGTGCCGGATACGGGGCCCCGGTCACGGTGCGGCTGCCGGCCAGGCGGCTGACCGAACCCGGCATGGAGCCGCACAGCGTCGGTGCCCTGCTGGCCCGGCACGGGCTGGCCGCCGCGCCGGGGCACACGGGCGGCACGGCGCTGGGCGCGCCCGCGGCCAACGCGGGGGTGCCTGGGGCGCCGGGCGCGCTGATCCTGGAGCTGTCGGACAGCGATCCGCGCATCCCGCTGGACGAGCTGGAGCGGCGGCTGAGCGCGCTGCGCAGGCTGGGCGTGCTGATCTCGCTGGACGGCTTCGGCAGCGGGTATGCGGCGATCTCGGCGCTGCGCAGGCTCCCCGTCGACATCCTGCGCCTGGACCGGGGGCTCACGGACGGGATCGTGGAGTCCACCAGGCAGCGCAAGATCACGGCAGGGCTGCTGCGGATCGCCGGCGACCTGGGGCTGACGACGGTGGCCGAGGGGGTCGACCTGCCCGAGCAGGCCACGCTGCTGCGCGAGATGGGCTGCACGCACGGTCAGGGTGCCGTCTTCTCCGGACCGCTGGACGAGCACCGGCTGCGCACGGCGCTGGCCCGCGGGGTCTACGGGGTGCCCGAGTCGAGCCGCAGCGGGGGCGCTTCCGGCTACGGCGAGGAGCACCCGGAGGGCCGGGAGGCCGCGGTGGCGGTCCCGGGAGCGTCGCCGCGGCGGCGCTCCACCTCGCCAGGGCCTGTGCGGCCGGGGGCCGGGACGCTGACGGCGCGGAAGCAGGGCACGCCGGAAGCCCTGGTGCATCCGGCGTCGCGTTCGGATGCTGAGACGCCTGTCCCACCCACTTGACACTCGGGGGTTGACGGGGAGAGGGTCATCATCATGCGCACCCGAATTCTCGTACTTGGAAAGCGCGTCGGCTGACCGGGGCTCCACACCCCGCGACCCTCCCGGCGCGCTCCCCTCGCTTGCCTGACGGCACGAGGGGTTTTTTGTTGCACCAGCACCTGAGCCCATACCGGCGGTAGCCCGGACAAACAGGACATGACCAGCCCCGTACGGGCGACCGCCCCCGACGAGTGTCAACCCTCACTCTCCGAGAAGAGACAAGCGATGACCGAACAGGCCACCGGGGCCCCCAAGCCGCAGCCGCGGGCCCGCAGCGGCGGACAGCAGCCGACCTCCGTTCCGGCCCAGGCGCCCCGCATCACCGGCGCCCAGTCCCTCATCCGCGCTCTTGAGGAAGTCGGCGCCGACACCGTATTCGGCATCCCCGGCGGCTGCATCCTGCCCGCCTACGACCCGATGATGGACTCCTCGCGGGTCCGGCACGTCCTCGTCCGCCACGAGCAGGGCGCGGGCCACGCGGCCACCGGGTACGCGCAGGCCACCGGCAGGGTCGGCGTCTGCATGGCCACCTCGGGCCCCGGCGCCACCAACCTGGTCACCCCGCTGGCCGACGCGCACATGGACTCCGTGCCGATCGTCGCCATCACCGGGCAAGTGGCCTCGGGATCGATCGGCACGGACGCCTTCCAGGAGGCCGACATCTGCGGCATCTCGATGCCGGTCACCAAGCACAACTTCCTGGTCAAAGACCCCGACGAGATCCCCCGCACCCTCGCGGAGGCCTTCCACATCGCCTCCACGGGACGCCCGGGGCCCGTCCTGGTCGACATCGCCAAGGACGCCCTCCAGAACGAGACGGTCTTTCAGTGGCCGCCGACCGCCGAGCTGCCCGGCTACCGCCCGGTGACCAAGCCGCACGGCAAGCAGATCCGCGAGGCCGCCAAGCTGATCAGCGAGGCCCGCCGCCCCGTCCTCTACGTCGGCGGGGGCGTCCTGAAGGCCGGCGCCACGGCGGAGCTGAAGGTCCTGGCCGAGCTGACCGGCGCACCGGTGACCACCACCCTCATGGGCATCGGCGCCTTCCCCGACAGCCACCCGCAGCACCTGGGGATGCCCGGCATGCACGGCACCGTCGCCGCCGTCACCGCGCTGCAGAAGGCCGACCTGATCGTCGCCCTCGGTGCCCGCTTCGACGACCGCGTCACCGGCAAGCTGGACTCCTTCGCGCCGTACGCCAAGATCGTCCACGCCGACATCGACCCGGCCGAGATCGGCAAGAACCGCGCCGCGGACGTGCCGATCGTCGGGGACGCGCGCGAGGTGCTGGCCGACCTGGTGGTCTCTCTCCAGGCCGAGCAGTCCGAGCGCCCCGGCGAGCCGGGCGACCGGTACGCCGACTGGTGGGCCATGCTCGACCGCTGGCGCGAGACCTACCCGCTCGGCTACGACAAGCCCGAGGACGGCTCGCTCGCCCCCCAGCAGGTCATCAAGCGGATCGGCGAGCTGGCCCCCGAGGACACCGTCTTCGCCGCCGGGGTCGGCCAGCACCAGATGTGGGCGGCCCACTTCATCGACTACGAGAAGCCCGCCACCTGGCTCAACTCCGGCGGTCTCGGCACCATGGGCTATGCGGTGCCCGCCGCGCTCGGCGCCAAGGTCGGCATGCCAGAGCGCGCCGTGTGGGCCATCGACGGCGACGGCTGCTTCCAGATGACCAACCAGGAGCTGGTCACCGCCGCGCTCAACGGCGCCCCCATCAAGGTCGCCATCATCAACAACGGCGCGCTGGGCATGGTCCGCCAGTGGCAGACCCTCTTCTACAACCAGCGCTACTCCAACACCGTGCTGCACGACGGCGAGCAGGGCGAGCCGAGCCGGGGCACCAGGGTGCCCGACTTCGTCAAGCTGGCCGAGGCCATGGGCTGCGTCGGCATCCGCTGCGAGGACCCCGACGAGCTGGACGCGGTCATCGAGAAGGCGAACGCGATCAACGACCGGCCCGTCGTCGTCGACTTCATCGTCCACGAGGACGCCATGGTCTGGCCGATGGTCGCGGCGGGCACCTCCAACGACGAGGTCATGGCGGCGCGCGGCGTGCGCCCCGACTTCGGCGACAGCGACGACTGACGGCCACCGGCACAAGGAAGGCATGACACCGATGTCCAAGCACACGCTCTCCGTGCTGGTGGAGAACACCCCCGGCATCCTGGCCAGGATCGCCTCGCTCTTCTCCCGCCGCGGCTTCAACATCGACTCGCTCGCGGTCGGCGTCACCGAGCACCCCGACATCTCGCGCATCACCATCGTGGTGAACGTCGAGGACCTGCCGCTGGAGCAGGTCACCAAGCAGCTCAACAAGCTGGTCAACGTTCTCAAGATCGTCGAGCTGGAGCCCTCGTCCGCCGTTCAGCGCGAACTCGTCCTGGTGAAGGTCCGCGCCGACAACGACACCCGCTCCCAGATCGTGGAGATCGTCCAGCTCTTCCGCGCCAAGACCGTCGACGTCTCACCCGAGGCCGTCACCGTCGAGGCCACCGGCAGCGCCGACAAGCTGGAGGCGATGCTGAAGATGCTGGAGCCGTACGGCATCAAGGAACTGGTGCAGTCCGGAACCATCGCCATAGGGCGCGGCGCCCGCTCCATCACCGACCGGAGCCTGCGCGCGCTGGAGCGCTCCGCCTGAGGGCTTCCGCCTGAGCGCTTCGCATGACCGAGCGCGGCGACAACCGCGATCGGTCATCCCGCCGGACCCTCCCCGCCGTGGCCGCACGCCGTTGCGGCGGGGTTGGGACGGGCACCACCGCCCGGCCGCGTAGGTTGGGCACCACACCAAGACTGAGCACAAGGAGAAACATCCCGTGGCCGAGCTGTTCTACGACGACGACGCCGACCTGTCCATCATCCAGAACCGCAAGGTCGCGGTCCTCGGATACGGCAGCCAGGGCCACGCCCACGCGCTGTCGCTGCGCGACTCGGGCGTCGACGTCCGGGTCGGCCTGCACGAGGGCTCGAAGTCCCGCGCCAAGGCCGAGGAGCAGGGCCTGCGCGTGACGGCGCCCGCCGAGGCGGTCCAGGAAGCGGACGTCATCATGATCCTGGTTCCCGACCCGATCCAGGCCAAGGTCTACGAGGAGTCCATCGCCCCCCACCTCAAGGACGGCGACGCCCTCTTCTTCGGCCACGGGCTGAACATCCGCTACGACTTCATCAAGCCCCCGGCCTCCGTCGACGTGTGCATGGTCGCCCCCAAGGGCCCGGGCCACCTGGTGCGCCGCCAGTACGAGGAGGGCCGTGGCGTGCCGTGCATCGCGGCCGTCGAGCAGGACGCGAGCGGAAACGCCTTCGCGCTGGCCCTCTCCTACGCCAAGGCCATCGGCGGCACCCGCGCCGGCGTCATCAAGACGACCTTCACCGAGGAGGCCGAGACCGACCTGTTCGGCGAGCAGGCCGTGCTCTGCGGCGGCACCGCCTCCCTGGTCAAGGCGGGCTTCGACACCCTGGTCGAGGCCGGCTACCAGCCGGAGATCGCCTACTTCGAGTGCCTCCACGAGCTGAAGCTGATCGTGGACCTCATGTACGAGGGCGGCCTGGAGAAGATGCGCTGGTCGGTCTCCGAGACCGCCGAGTGGGGCGACTACGTCTCAGGCCCGCGCATCATCAACGACCAGACGCGCGCCGAGATGAAGAAGATCCTCGGCGAGATCCAGGACGGCACCTTCGCCAACAACTGGATGGCCGAGTACAACGCGGGCCTGCCCAAGTACAACGAGTACAAGAAGGCCGACGAGGACAGCCTCCTGGCCACCACGGGCGAGAAGCTGCGCTCTCTGATGAGCTGGGTCGACGAGGACAAGTAAGAGCCCCTTCTTCCTCCGTTCGCGGGCCCGGCACACCTGGTCGCGGGCGCCCTCCCCGGCCCCGGGGAGGGCGCCCGCACCCTCGGTGTGGGGTGCACGGATCGCCCACATCGAGGGTGGGGCCCTCGATAGACTGCGGGGCACACAGGCTCACAGCGTCGTGCGTCTGCCCTCCCGCCCCGCAGGGACCCGCGCTGTCCAGGACTTGGAGACCACGTGAGCAAGCCCGTAGTACTCATCGCCGAAGAGCTCTCCCCCGCCACCGTCGACGCGCTGGGCCCGGATTTCGAGATCCGCCAGTGTGACGGCGCCAACCGGGACGAACTGCTGCCCGCCCTCGCCGATGTGGACGCCGTCCTCGTCCGTTCCGCCACGAAGATCGACGCCGAGGCCGTCGCCGCGGCGAGCAAGCTGAAGGTCGTCGCCCGCGCCGGCGTCGGGCTGGACAACGTGGACGTGCCCGCCGCCACCAAGGCGGGCGTGATGGTCGTCAACGCGCCGACCTCCAACATCGTCACCGCCGCCGAGCTGGCCTGCGGGCTGCTCATCGCGACGGCCCGCAACATCCCGCAGGCCACCGCCGCGCTCAAGGGCGGCGAGTGGAAGCGCAGCAAGTACACCGGTGTGGAGCTGAGCGAGAAGACGCTCGGCGTGGTCGGCCTCGGCCGCATCGGCGTGCTGGTGGCGCAGCGCATGTCGGCGTTCGGGATGAAGGTGGTGGCCTACGACCCGTTCGTGCAGCCGGCGCGGGCCGCGCAGATGGGCGTGAAGCTGCTGTCCCTGGACGAGCTGCTGGAGGTCGCCGACTTCATCACCGTCCACCTGCCCAAGACCCCCGAGACGGTGGGGCTGATCGGCCACGAGGCGCTGCACAAGGTGAAGCCGGACGTGCGCCTGGTCAACGCGGCACGCGGCGGCATCGTCGACGAGGAGGCGCTGGCGGCCGCCCTCAAGGAGGGCCGGGTCGCGGGCGCGGGGCTGGACGTGTACGCCTCCGAGCCGTGCACCGACTCGCCGCTGTTCGCCTTCGACCAGGTGGTGTGCACCCCGCACCTGGGTGCCTCCACGGGCGAGGCGCAGGAGAAGGCGGGCATCGCGGTCGCCAAGTCGGTGCGACTGGCCTTGGCGGGCGAGCTGGTGCCCGACGCGGTCAACGTGCAGGGCGGCGTCATCGCCGAGGACGTGCGCCCGGCGCTGCCGCTGGCCGAGAAGCTGGGCCGGATCTTCACCGCGCTGGCCGGCGAGGTCGCCGTGCGGCTGGATGTCGAGGTGTACGGCGAGATCACCCAGCACGATGTGAAGGTGCTCGAACTGTCCGCGCTCAAGGGCGTGTTCGAGGACGTCGTGGACGAGACGGTCTCCTACGTCAACGCGCCGCTGTTCGCGCAGGAGCGGGGCGTGGAGGTGCGGCTGACCACCTCCAGCGAGTCGGCCGAGCACCGCAACGTGGTCGTCGTGCGCGGCACCCTGGCGGGCGGCGAGGAGGTCTCGGCCTCCGGCACCCTGGCGGGCCCCAAGCACCTCCAGAAGATCGTCGCCATCAACGAGCACGGCGTGGACCTGGCCGTCGCCGACCACATGGCGTTCTTCCGCTACGGCGACCGCCCCGGCGTCGTCGGCACGGTCGGCCGCATCCTCGGCGAGGCGGGCATCAACATCGCCGGCATGCAGGTCTCCCGCGCGGAGGAGGGCGGTGAGGCCCTGGTCGCCCTGACGGTGGACGACACCATCGCAGGCCCCGTGCTCACAGAGATCGCCGACGAAATCGGCGCCACCCACGCCCGGGCGGTCGACCTGGCGGAGTGACACCCCGGCCGCCGCCGCGAGGCGGCGACCGGTAAGCGGGCCCGAGCGGGCCGGTGCGCGGTCACCGGCCCGCTCGCGTGTGTCCAGCGGCGGCCGGGCGGGGCAGCCTCACAGCCGGGCCGCCTTCAGGGCCATGTGGAGGAGGAGGCGGTCCTCGCCCTCGTCCAGGTCGAGGCCCGTCAGGCGTTCCACCCGGGTGAGGCGGTAGTAGAGCGTCTGGCGGTGGATGCCGAGGGCGGCCGCGGAGCGGCCCGCCTGGCCCGCGCAGTCGAGGAAGACCTCGGCGGTGCGGGCGAGTTCGTGGTGGACGGGGCGCAGCAGGTCGCGGACGACGGGGTCGGGCACGGGCCCGGCCTGGGCGAGGCCCGTCAGCAGGCGGTAGGGACCGAGGGTGTCCCATGCGGCGATCGCGTCCTCGGGGGGTTCGGCCGCGGCGGCCCGCGCGGCGGCCCGTGCCTCGCGCCAGGCGGTGGGCAGTCCTGTCAGCCCGGTGCGCGGCGTACTCAGCCCCGCGGTGGGGCCACCGCCGTCACCCGCCACCGGAGGACCTGCCGACCGCAGCAGCCGGCCGGCCGCCGCGCGGGCCGCGTCCAGCCCGTGCGGGGTGCGCAGCCGTACGAGCGCGGCCAGCGCACCGTCGCGTACGCACTGCGCCGCGAGCCGGGGGAGTGCGCCCGTGAGGGGGGACTGGCCGGACGCGCCGGGGTCCTCGTCCTGCTCCCAGGGGAGGACGGCCACCACGGCGAGCGGGCCGGACGCGGCGTCTCCCAGTGCGGCGGCCAGCCCGGCGACCGCTTCGTCCCGGGCGCCGCCGCCCCGCTCGGCGAGGGCCGCGCTGAGCAGCTCCCCGGTCCGCTCCTCCGCGCGGAAGTGCGCGGCGAGCTGGGCGCCGGTGCGTTCTGCGACCGTCATCGCGGCGGTCAGCCGGGGGTCGGCCAGGTCGAGCGCGCCGTCGTCGAGGAGCCAGATGTAGCCGTACACCACGCCCCGGTCCCGCACGGGCAGGCAGATCCGGCCGTGCACCACCCCGGCGGCCGGGTCGGGAGGGATGCGGACGGGGCCTGTGGCGCGGGTGATGCCGTAGTTCTCGAAGAAGGCGCGCACGGCGGGCGCCGACCTGCGTTGCAGGATCGTGCGGGTGCGCACCGCGTCCAGCGCCAGTTCGTGGCCCTGGCCCTCCTCGTCGCCGCTCTCGTGCGCGCCGAAGGCGATCAGCGAGAAGTCACGGGCCTCCAGGGTGGCGGGGGTGCCCAGCAGCTGGGAGACCTCGTCGATCAGCGCCTGGTAGTCCTCCCGCATGCCCGTCCGGCCTCCGTGCCACTCGTCCGCTTTCCGCGCCGCACGCCGTCGTCGCGCTCCACCGACCATTCTCATACATCTGTATGAGATCCGGTCCACGGACACGTGACAGCTGTCGATGGTCCGCGCCCGGCCGCGCTCCTTACCTTCGAGGTGGCTCAGCGCACCCGCTGTCCGGTACCGCCGTGCGGCACCGCCCCCAGCCCGCGCCGCCGAGCCGCCCACAAGAACAATCCGTGGAGGTGCCCCGTGCTGGGACCCGTGCTCCTCGCCGCCGCGCGCAGCGACAGCATCCGCCGCCTCGTCTCGGCCGCTCCGGTCACCCGCCCGATGGTGGACCGGTTCGTGGCGGGCGAGCAGCTGGAGCAGTGCCTGACCAACGTCACCTCGCTCACCGGGCGCGGCATGCAGGTCACCGTCGACCACCTCGGCGAGGACATCACCGACCGCTCGGAAGCCCTCCGCAACCGCGACGCCTATCTCGCGCTGACCGACGCGCTGGCCGGTGCCGGGCTGGCCGAGCACGCCGAGATGTCGGTCAAGCTCTCCGCCTTCGGGCAGGCGCTGCCGGGCGGACACGACCTGGCGCAGCGCAACGTGCTGCCGGTCGTGGAGGCCGCCACGGCCGCCGGCACGACCGTCACCCTCGACATGGAGGACCACACCACGGTCGACTCCACGCTGGCGATCCTCGGACAGCTGCGCGAGCGCTTCCCCCGCACCGGGGCCGTCGTCCAGTCCTACCTCTTCCGCACCGAGGACGACTGCCACGCGCTGGCCGGTGAGGGCTCCCGCGTCCGCCTCGTCAAGGGCGCCTACAAGGAGCCCGCCGACGTCGCCTTCCAGAACAAGGGCGAGGTCGACAAGGCGTACGTGCGCTGCCTGAAGATCCTCATGGCGGGCAAGGGCCACCCGATGGTCGGCTCCCACGACCCCCGCATGGTGGCCATCGCCCAGAACCTCGCCGAGCGTTACGGTCGGAAGAAGGACGAGTACGAGTTCCAGATGCTGTACGGCATCCGCGAGGCCGAGCAGGAGCGGCTGGTCGCGCAGGGCCACGGCATGCGCGTCTACGTCCCCTACGGCACGGACTGGTACGGCTACTTCATGCGCCGCCTCGCGGAGCGCCCCGCCAACATGGGCTTCTTCCTCAGGTCCCTCGTCAGCCGGGGCTGAGACGGTGACGCCCGCACCGCCTGAGGCCTGAAGGACCCCACCCACACGATGCCCGAATCCCCCGATCACAAGGAGCAACCGTGGACGCTGTGACCCAGGTCCCCGCCCCGTACAACGAGCCGGTGCACGGCTACGCGCCCGGCAGCCCCGAGCGTGCACGCCTGGAGGCCAAGCTCAAGGAGCTGGCCGACAACCCCCGCGAGCTGCCGATGACGATCAACGGCGTCAAGCGCATGGGCGGCGGTGAGCGCGTCGACGTCGTACAGCCGCACAACCACCGCAAGGTGCTGGGCACCTACGCCACCGCCACCCGCCAGGACGCGCAGGACGCCATCGACGCCGCCCTCGCCGCGGCGCCGGCCTGGCGCGCGATGTCCTTCGACGACCGCGCGGCGATCATCCTCAAGGCCGCCGAGCTGCTCTCCGGGCCGTGGCGCGAGACGATCGCCGCCTCCACCATGCTGGGCCAGTCCAAGACCGCCCAGCAGGCCGAGATCGACGCCCCCTGTGAGCTCGTCGACTTCTGGCGCTTCAACGTGCACTTCGCGCGTGAGCTGATCACCGAGCAGCCGCTGATCCAGCCGAACGGCATCTGGAACCGCATGGACCACCGCCCGCTGGAGGGCTTCGTCTACGCGATCACGCCGTTCAACTTCACCGCCATCGCCGGCAACCTGCCCACCGCGCCCGCGCTGATGGGCAACGTCGTCGTCTGGAAGCCCTCGCCGACCCAGACCCACGCCGCCGTGCTCCTGATGGAGCTGCTGGAGGAGGCCGGGCTGCCCAAGGGCGTCATCAACCTGGTGACCGGCGACGGCAAGGACGTCTCCGAGGTCGCCATCCCGCACCCGGACCTGGCCGGCATCCACTTCACCGGCTCGACCGCCACCTTCCAGCACCTGTGGAAGAGCGTCGGCGAGAACATCGCGACCTACAAGTCCTACCCGCGCATCGTCGGTGAGACCGGCGGCAAGGACTTCATCGTCGCCCACTCCTCCGCCGACCAGGCCGTGCTCAAGACCGCCATCACCCGCGGCGCCTTCGAGTACCAGGGCCAGAAGTGCTCCGCCGCCTCCCGCGCCTACCTGCCCCGCTCCATCTGGGAGAACGGCTTCAAGGACGAGCTGGCCACCGAGGTCCGGGGCCTGGCCATGGGCGACGTGACGGACCTGTCCAACTTCGTCGGCGCCGTCATCGACGACCGCGCCTTCGCCAAGAACAAGGCCGCCATCGACCGTGCCAAGGCCGACCCGGCCTGCGAGATCGTCGTCGGCGGCACCTACGACGACAGCGTCGGCTACTTCGTCACGCCCACCGTCATCGCCTGCTCCGACCCCGAGAACGAGGTCTTCAAGACCGAGTACTTCGGCCCGGTCATCGCCGTCCACGTCTACGAGGACGAGACCGAGGGAGCTTGGGAGACGATGCTGGAGCAGATGGAGTCGGCCTCCGCGTACGCCCTGACCGGCGCCGTCCTCGCCAAGGACCGGGCCGTCCTCGCCGCCGCGTCCGAGAAGCTGCGGTTCGCCGCCGGCAACTTCTACCTCAACGACCGGCCCACCGGATCCATCGTGGGCCAGCAGCCGTTCGGCGGTGCGCGGGCGTCCGGCACCAACGACAAGGCCGGCTCCAAGTTCAACCTCATCCGCTGGTCCTCGCCGCGCGCCATCAAGGAGACCCAGGTGGCGCCGACCGACTACCGCTACCCGCACATGGGCTGACGCCCCCGCCCCTGTGCGAAGGAGGCCCGGCCCGCAAGGGCCGGGCCTCCGGTGCGTGGCCGAAAAGGTGTGGCTCTCGTCTCAGATAGTAGGAAGCCCAACTAATTGGCGAGACAACACGGCTTCCGGCTCCTATCTTTGTAGGAAGCCGATCGTTCCGCTCGACCGAGCATCTCGCGGATGCGACGCCCGTGCCTCCGGCAGGTGACCCCTGCCGCACCGGCGGTCCCCGCACCTTTGGCTGTTCCGGCAGATCTCTCCTCGCACCGCGCAGAAGGAGTTGTTCCCCATGGCCACGCCCACAGCCGACCACGTCCCCGCCTCCCGCCTCCGCCGCTCGCGAGTGGCCGCACAGCTCCGCGAGGAGGACCGCCGCAACGCGGCGAAGGCCTTGCAACGAGCCTTCGACCGCCGCTGATCATGCCCGTGGGGGCATGGTGGCTCCCCCCATGGTCTTCCCCTTCTTTCGTGAGGGTGCCCTCGGCCGTGGTGGGGGCTCCTCCCCCAGACTCCGTCCGGGGGGACCCCCACCCAAACCCCCGGGCCTCGCCGGCCAGGCGTTGGGGCGGCTCCGCCCCCCAACGGCCCCCCGCTACGGGGGCTCCGCCCCCCTAGGAGCCCCCACATGGGGTACTCAGCGCACAAAAGGTCCGCCATACGGACAACCCCGTGTCAGCGCATGGGACAACGAGTAGGCTCCGCCGCATGTCTTCAGGAACGGCCTCCCACACGGACCGCACCATCGACCTCGCAGTGATTTCCGGCGACGGAATCGGCCCGGAGGTCGTCGCCCAGGGCCTCAAGGTCCTCACCGCCGTCCTCCCGCAGGACGTGAAACTGGAGACGCACGAGTACGATCTCGGCGCCAAACGCTGGCACGCGACGGGCGAGACCCTCACCGACGCCGAGCTGGAGAAGCTCAAGGGCCACGACGCGATCCTGCTGGGCGCCATCGGCGACCCGGGTGTGCCCTCGGGCGTGCTGGAGCGCGGCCTGCTGCTGAAGCTGCGCTTCGCCTTCGACCACTTCGTCAACCTGCGCCCCTCGAAGCTGTTCCCGAACACCTCCTCGCCGCTGGCGGGCCGTCCGGAGATCGACTTCGTCGTCGTCCGCGAGGGCACCGAGGGCCCGTACGTCGGCAACGGCGGCACGATCCGCAAGGGGACCCCGCACGAGGTCGCCAACGAGGTGAGCGTCAACACCGCGTACGGCGTGGAGCGAGTCGTGCGCGACGCGTACGCGCGGGCCCAGGCCCGTCCGGCGAGGAAGCTGACGCTGGTGCACAAGAACAACGTGCTGGTGCACGCGGGCCACCTGTGGAAGGACACCTTCGACCGGGTCGGCCGGGAGTTCCCCGAGGTGAGCACCGACTACCTGCACGTGGACGCGGCCACGATCTTCCTGGTCACGGACCCGGCGCGGTTCGACGTGATCGTCACCGACAACCTGTTCGGCGACATCATCACCGACCTGGCCGCGGCCGTGAGCGGCGGCATCGGTCTGGCGGCGTCCGGGAACATCAACCCGACCCGCGAGTTCCCCTCGATGTTCGAGCCGGTGCACGGCTCCGCGCCGGACATCGCGGGCTCCGGCAAGGCCGACCCGACGGCCACCGTGCTCTCCGTCGCGCTGCTGCTGCGCCACCTGGGCTTCGAGGCGGAGGCCGCCCGGGTCGACGAGGCGGTCACCGCGGACCTGGCGGAGCGGGGCGAGACGGCCCGCACCACGGACGAGATCGGCGAGGCGCTGGCCGCCCGCGTGGCCGGCTGACGCCGCGGAAAGCGTCTGCTGAAGACCGCCGTCGTCCCGCGCCGGGCGACGGCGGTCTTCGCTGTGTGCGGGCTCTCGCCGAGCGCCCCGCCCGGGTGCGGACGTGGTGGCTGTCACACGCCGTGCGGCGGCTCGTACCCGCGTCCGGAAAAGGTTGACCCCCGCGCGATAATCGGGGGTGAGGGACCGCCCCATGAGGGAGGACTCGGACGTCCGAGCAGTACGCGCCGCAGCCAGGGGAGTGACCGGGAGAGCGGCCACGCTCTCCCGGGCCGCCGGGGCAGGTCCGCAAACGTACGAGCGAAGGACGCGGACATGACGACGCCCCGTATCGATTTCGACCGCAAGCCCGCGGCGCAGCCGGTCGCTGACGCCGAGCGGGAGGCCGTGCTGGCGAACCCCGGGTTCGGGCGGTACTTCACCGACCACATGGTCACCATCCAGTGGACCGAGGGCCGGGGCTGGCACGACGCGCGGCTGGAGCCGTACGCGCCTCTCCAGCTCGACCCGGCGAACATGACGCTGCACTACGCGCAGTCGATCTTCGAGGGGCTCAAGGCGTACCGGCAGCCCGACGGCTCGGTGAAGGTCTTCCGCCCGGACGCCAACGCCCGCCGTTTCCAGCGCAGCGCCCGGCGTCTGGCGATGCCCGAGCTGCCGGTGGAGACGTTCATCGAGGCGTGCGACCTGCTGGTGGGACAGGACAAGGCGTGGGTGCCGAGTGAGGGCGAGGCCTCGCTGTACCTGCGCCCTTTCATGTTCGCGAGCGAGGTGGGGCTCGGGGTCAAGCCGGCGAGCCAGTACACGTTCATGGTGATCGCCTCCCCGGCGGGGTCGTACTTCCCCGGTGGGGTCGAGCCGGTGTCGGTGTGGCTGTCCGAGGAGTACGTGCGTGCGGCGCCGGGCGGCACGGGTGAGGCCAAGTGCGCGGGCAACTACGCCGCCTCGCTGGTCGCTCAGGCGGAGGCGGCCGAGCACGGCTGCGACCAGGTCGTCTGGCTCGACGCGGTGGAGCGCCGGCACATCGAGGAGATGGGCGGCATGAACCTCTACTTCGTCTACGGCTCGGGTGCCGACGCGCGGATCGTCACTCCGGCGCTGACGGGGACGCTGCTGCCCGGGATCACCCGTGACTCGCTGCTGAGGATCGCGGCCGACATGGGCTACGAGACGGGCGAGGCGCGGATCACGACCGACGAGTGGCGTGCGGGCAACGCGGACGGCTCCCTCACGGAGGTGTTCGCGTGCGGTACGGCGGCCGTGATCACCCCGGTGGGCGAGGTGAAGTCGTCGCGGGACGAGTGGAAGGTCGGCGACGGTACGGCGGGGGAGATCACGCTGAGGCTCCGCGAGGCGCTGCTGGCGGTCCAGACGGGCCACGCCGAGGACGCGCACGGCTGGATGCACACGCTGGGCTCCTGAGCGGGGCATTGCCGGGCACGGCACGGGGGCATCGCGGGACGTGTCGCGGTAAGTCCGGAACCGACTGCGTGTACATGTACCTGACATGCAGCGGTAGGACGTCCGTGGCCGCCGGGTCTCCCCGCGGCGCTGGGATGAGGGGTGTCATCGTCCGTCTCCCGGAAGGCCGCGATCCACGATGCCGCACCTTCAGGTGTCCCAGCAGGAGCAGGCAAGTCAGCAGGAGACAAGAAGGGCGGCGGCGGCACTGGGCCGCCGCCGCTTCCTGACCGTTACCTCGGCCGCCGCGGCGCTCGCCTTCGCCACGAACCTGCCGGGCAGCGCCCGGGCCGCGGAGGCCGACGCCAGGTCTGCGGTGAAGGCCGAACCCTTCACGCTGGGCGTCGCCTCCGGCGATCCGCTGCCGGGATCCGTCGTGCTGTGGACCCGGCTGGCGCCCGAGCCCTACGAGAGCGGCGGCGGACTTCCCAGGGCCCGCGTCGCCGTCCAGTGGGAGATCGCCCACGACCGCCGCTTCCGCCGCGTCGCCCGGCGCGGCAGCGCCACCGCGCACCCCGAGCTGAACCACACCGTGCACGTGGAGGCCGAGGGCCTGGACGCGGACCGCGTGTACTACTACCGCTTCCGCGCCGGCAAGTGGACCAGCCCCGTCGGCCGCACCCGCACCGCACCCGCCGCGGGCGCCGACCTCAACGAGCTGCGGCTGGCCGCCGTCTCCTGCCAGGCGTACCACGACGGCTACTACACCGCCCACCGCCACCTCGCCGAAGAGGACGTCGACCTGGTCTTCCACCTGGGCGACTACCTGTACGAGTACGCGGTCGACGCGCACGGTGGCGCCCGCCGGTACACCGACCGCACGCTGCCGGCCGTCTTCGACCGCGAGATGGTCACGCTGGAGGACTACCGGCTGCGGTACGCCCTCTACAAGAGCGACCCGGACCTGCGCGCCGCCCACGCCGCCCACCCCTTCCTCGTGACCTGGGACGACCACGAGACGGAGAACAACTACGCGGACAACGTGCCGGAGGATGGTGGGTCCTCGGAGGACTTCCTGGTGCGCCGGGCCGCCGCCTACCGCGCGTACTGGGAGAACCAGCCGCTGCGCCGCCCGCAGAAGCCCGACGGGCCCGACATGCGGCTCTACCGCAGGCTGCGCTTCGGCAAGCTGGCCCAGTTCGACATCCTGGACACCCGTCAGTACCGCTCCGACCAGGCCTACGGCGACGGCGCCCAGCGCCCTGGCCCCGAGTCCGAGGACCCGTCCCGCACGATGACCGGCGCCGCTCAGGAGCGCTGGCTGATTGACGGGTGGCGGGCCTCGGACACCCTGTGGAACGTGGTGCCGCAGCAGGTGACCTTCTCCGAGCGCCGCACCGACGACACCCCCGAGTACAAGGTCAGCATGGACGCCTGGGACGGCTATCCGGCCTCCCGCGCACGGCTGCTGGCGGGTGCGGAGTCGGCGGGGATCGAGAACCTGATGGTGCTCACCGGGGACGTCCACAAGGGCTACGCGTACGACATCAAGCACGACTTCGGGGACCAGGACTCGCGCACCCTGGGTACCGAGATCGTCGCCACCTCCATCACCAGCGGCAAGGACGGTGAGGACAAGCCCGGCAACTGGGACGCCTACCGGGGCGCCAACCCGCACATGAAGTTCTACAACGGCCGCCGCGGCTATGTGACGGTGCGGCTGGACAGGCACCAGGGCCGGGCCGACTTCCGTACCGTCACCGCCGTGACGAAGCCGGGCGCGCCGATCACCACGGCCGCCTCCTTCGTCACCGAGGTGGGCAACCAGGGGCTGCGGGAGGTGTGAGCGCGCGCCGCGGGACCGGCACGGTGTGAGCGGGCCGCGGGACCGGCACGGTCCACGGTGGTCCGTGACGGTGGGTGGCGGACCGCTTTCCGTATCGTGAGACGGGTGAGGGTGCCGGGGTGGTGGTGTGCCACACTGCCCCCGTGCCCTCGTTCGTCATGATTATTGGCAGCAGGCGCGCCGGTCCGCAGTGACCGACTGCCGTGGAATCACCGCACGGCGGCGGCCACCGTGCCCCAGACCCGCGCGCAGACCTCTCGCACCCGCGAGAGGTTTTTTCGTTTTCCGGCCCACCCGGCCGGGGGCGGACGCCGCGAGGGATGATGGGGGCAAGTGGAGCGCTTCCTTCCGCAACCACTGAACCCTTCCAGGAGCCACCAGCCATGACACTCCGGACCCCGGACGACAGCTTCCACGTCTTCGACACCACCCTGCGTGACGGAGCGCAGCGCGAGGGCATCAACCTGACCGTCGCCGACAAGCTGACCATCGCCCGCCACCTGGACGAGTACGGCGTCGGCTTCATCGAGGGAGGCTGGCCCGGCGCCAACCCGCGCGACACCGAGTTCTTCGCCCGCGCCCCGCAGGAGATCGACTTCGGCAACGCGCAGCTCGTCGCGTTCGGGTCCACGCGCAGAGCGGGCGTGCCCGCGCAGATCGACCCGCAGGTCACAGGGCTGCTCGACTCGGGGGCCCCGGTGGTCACGCTGGTGGCCAAGGCGCACGATCGGCACGTCGAGCTGGCGCTGCGCACCACCCTGGAAGAGAACCTGTCGATGATCGCCGACACGGTCGGTCACCTGCGCGAGAAGGGCCGCCGCGTCTTCGTCGACTGCGAGCACTTCTTCGACGGCTACCAGGCCAATCCGGACTACGCGAAACAGGTCGTACGGACCGCGCACCAGGCGGGCGCCGACGTGGTGGTGCTGTGCGACACCAACGGCGGCATGATCCCCGCCCGCATCCAGGCCGTCGTGCGCACCGTCGCCGCCGACACCGGCGCGCGGCTGGGCATCCACGCGCAGGACGACACCGGCTGCGCCGTCGCCAACACCCTGGCGGCCGTGGACGGCGGCGCCACCCACGTCCAGTGCACCGCCAACGGCTACGGTGAGCGGGTCGGCAACGCCAACCTCTTCCCCGTCGTCGCCGCGCTGGAACTCAAGTACGGCAAGCGTGTGCTGCCCGAGGGCGCGCTGGCCGAGACCACGCGGATCTCGCACGCCATCGCCGAGGTCGTCAACCTCACCCCCTCCACGCACCAGCCCTACGTGGGCACCTCCGCTTTCGCGCACAAGGGCGGCCTGCACGCCTCCGCGATCAAGGTGGACCCCGACCTCTACCAGCACATCGCCCCCGAACTGGTCGGCAACACCATGCGGATGCTGGTCTCCGACATGGCGGGCCGCGCCTCCGTCGAGCTCAAGGGCAAGGAGCTGGGCTACGACCTGGGCGGCGACCGTGAGCTGGTCGGCCGGGTCGTCGAGCGCGTCAAGGAGCAGGAGCTCAAGGGCTACACCTACGAGGCCGCCGACGCCTCGTTCGAACTGCTGCTCCGCGACGAGGTGCACGGCGGCGCCGCGGGTGCCGCACCCCGCTTCTTCCGCGCGGAGTCCTGGCGGACCATCGTCGAGCAGCGGCCCGACGGCGAGCAGGTCAACGAGGCGACGGTGAAGCTGTGGGCCAAGGGGGAGCGCATCGTCGTCACCGGCGAGGGCAACGGGCCCGTCGACGCGCTGGACCGGGCGCTGCGAGCCGGCCTGGAGCGCATCCACCCGCAACTCGCGCGGCTCAACCTGGTCGACTACAAGGTGCGCATCCTGGAGGGAACCCACGGCACCTCGTCCACCACGCGGGTGCTGCTGTCCATGAGCGACGGCAGTACGGAGTGGACGACCGTGGGGGTGGGGGACAACGTGATCGCCGCCTCGTGGGACGCGCTGGACGACGGTTACACCTACGGCCTGCTGCGCGCCGGGGTCGAGGCGCGCGACTGAAGCCCGGCGGCGGGGCGCCCCGCCGCCTCCCCGCCCCGGGGAGGGCGCCGGGTCAGGGGGTGCGGGAGGGCGGGGTGAGGGCCTGGTCGAAGTGGTCGCGTACATGGCCCAGTACCCCCTCCCGCTCCACGCCGGGCAGCCCCACCACCAGGTGGCTGCCGAACCCGTCGAGCAGGGCGCGGGTGCGGGTGGCGAACCGGTCGGCGTCGACGGCGGCGAACTCGCCCGCGGCCGCGCCCTCCACCAGCAGCGCCACCAGGTCGCGGTGCCAGCTCAGCTCCAGCTCCAGCTGGCGTGAGCGCGCCTCGTCGTCGGCCAGCTGCGAGCGGTTCCACACCTCCAGCCACAGCGCCCAGTGCGGGTCGCGGTGGCCGTGCGGCAGATAGAGCTCGACCAGCGCGTCCAGCCGCTCCCTGGCAGGCACCCGGCGGGCGAGGGCGGCGCGGCGCTCGGCCCCCAGCTGTTCCTCGCTCCACTGGAGGGTCTGGAGCAGCAGCTCGTCCTTGGTCTTGAAGTAGTAGACGAGATGGCCGCTGCTCATGCCGACCTCGCGCCCGAGCGCGGCCATGGTGAGCCGGTCGAGACCGCGTTCGGCGATCATCTCCATGGCGGTGGCCAGCACCTGTTCGCGGGGCTGCGCCGCGCGGCGGCCGCCTCTGGGCTGCTTCGTCCCGGTCCGCACGACCACCGCCGTATCCCTCCGCCGTCCACGCGTGGCAATCCGGCCGGTCAGCCTATCCGGCTCACGGACGGGGCTGCTGCTGGGTGAGGCAGTGGATACCGCCCCCGGCGGCGAAAACGGTCCTGGCGTCCACCAGCGTGACCGTCCGCTGCGGGAAGAGGCGGCGGAAGATCCCCGCCGCGTGTTCGTCGCGCGGGTCGCCGAAGCCGCACAGCACCACGCCGCCGTTGCACAGGTAGTGGTTGACGTAGGAGTAGTCGACCGGTTCCCCGTCCTCGGTGTGGGTGACCGTCGGCGCGGGAAGTTCGACCACCTCCAGCTCGCGGCCGCGCGCGTCGGTGGCGGCGCGCAGCAGCTTCACCGTCTCCTTGCACAGGTCGTGGTCGGGGTGCGCCGGGTCCGGCTGGGTGTGGGCGACGACGACGCCGGGCGCGGCGAACGCGGCCACCAGGTCGACGTGGCCGCGGGTGCCGTACGTGCCGTAGTCGGCGGTCAGCCCGCGCGGCAGCCAGAGGGCCTTGGCCGTGCCGAGCCGCGCGTGCACCTCGGCCTCCACCTCCTCGTGCGTCCAGCCGGGGTTGCGCTCGGCGCCCAGCTGTACCGTCTCGGTGAGCAGCACCGTGCCCTCGCCGTCCACATGGAGGCCGCCGCCCTCGTTGACCAGCGGTGAGGAGCGGACGGGCACCCCCGCCTGCTCGGCGACGAACCCGCCGACCAGCTTGTCCTTGTCCCAGCGCGCCCACTCCTGGGCGCCCCAGCCGTTGAACGTCCAGTCGACGGCCGCCAGCCGGCCGCCCTCGGTGACGAAGGTGGGGCCGATGTCGCGCATCCACGCGTCGTCCAGTGGCTGCGCGACGACCTCGATGCCCGAGCCGAGCTGCTCGCGCGCCCCGGCCACGTCCCGCGGGTCGGCCACCACGGTGACCGGCTCGAAGCGGCGGACGGCGCGGGCCACCCGCGCCCACGCGCTGCGGGCCTCGGCCAGCTTCGTGGCGTCCTCGAAGGTGGGGTTGTGCGCCGGCCAGGCCATCCAGGTGCGTTCGTGCGGCGCCCACTCGGGAGGCATGAAGGGGGCGGCGGGCGTTGCGGTGCTCATGGAAGGGCGTTCCTTGCAGTGCTCGAAGGAGACGGAGAAGGGGGAAGGCGGGGGAGGGGGGAGAAGGCGGGAGAGGGGACGGGGGCTCAGAGGAAGTAGAGGCGGTTGAGAGAGACGCTCTGGGCGGGTTCGGAACGCAGCGGCTCGCCGTCCAGGGTGACCAGTCCGGTCCGCTGGTCCACGTCCACCGCGCCCAGCCGCGTGTTGTGCACCAGGTCGGCGGGGCCGATGCCCCGGGTGCCGCGGACGGCGACCCGGCGGCGCCGGGTCGGCAGCGTGTCGCCGCCGTGTTCGGCGGCGGCGCGGGAGACGAACGCCACGGACAGCTCGGCCGGTGCTGCCCCGTGACCGCCGAACAGCGGGCCCAGTACCAGCGGCTCGCTGGTGTCGGTCGCCGCGTTGGGGTCTCCTGTCACCCCCCAGGCGGGGAAGCCGGACTTGAGCACCATCTGCGGCTTGGCGCCGAAGTAGGCGGGGTGCCACAGCACGATGTCCGCCATCTTGCCCGGCTCGATGGAGCCGATCTCGTGCGCGAGGCCGTGCGCGAGGGCCGGGTTGAGGGTGAGCTTGGCGATGTAGCGCAGGACGCGCGCGTTGTCGTCTCCGGCTCCGGTGACCGACGCGGCGCCGTCGAGGTCGCCCAGCTCGGCCTTGAGCTTGGCCGCCATCTGGAAGGTGCGCCGCACCGTCTCGCCCGCACGGCCCATGCCCTGCGCGTCGGAGGAGGTGATGCCGATGGCCCCCAGGTCGTGCAGCACGTCCTCGGCGCCCATGGTGCCCGCGCGGATGCGGTCGCGGGCCATGGCGGCATCGCCCGGCAGGTCGGTCTTCAGGTCGTGGACGGAGACGATCATGCCGTAGTGCTCGGCGACCGCGTCCCGGCCGAAGGGCAGCGTGGGGTTGGTGGAGGAGCCGATGACGTTCGGCACGCCCGCCATCCGCAGCACGTTGGGGACGTGGCCGCCGCCGCAGCCCTCGATGTGGAAGGCGTGGATGGTCCGCCCCTCCAGCACCGCGAGGGTGTCCTCGACGGCCAGAGCCTCGTTCAGCCCGTCGCTGTGCAGCGCGACCTGGACGTCGTGCTCCTCGGCCACCCGCAGCGCGGTGTCCAGCGCGCGGTGGTGCGCTCCCATGTCCTCGTGCACCTTGAAGCCGCAGGCGCCGCCCTCGGCCAGCGCCTCGACCAGGGGAGCGGGGTGGGAGGAGGAGCCGCGGCCCAGGAAGCCGATGTTGACCGGCCAGGCGTCGAACGCGGAGAACGCGTGCCCCAGCGCCCACGGCGAGTTGACGCCCACGCCCCACACCGGGCCGAACTCCTGGCCGATGATCGTGGTGGTGCCGGAGGACAGCGAGGCCTCCATGATGCGCGGCGAGAGCAGGTGGACGTGGGTGTCCACGGCGCCCGCGGTGGCGATGAGGCCCTCGCCGGAGACGATCGAGGTGCCGGTGCCGACCACGACGTCCACCCCGTCGACCGTGTCGGGGTTGCCGGCGCGGCCGATCGCGTGGATGCGGCCCTCGCGGATGCCGATGGACACCTTGCGGATGCCCTGCACCGCGTCGATGACCAGCACGTTGCTGATGACCACGTCGCACGTCTCGCGGACGGCGGCCGCCTTGAGGTGGAGTCCGTCGCGTGCCGTCTTGCCGAACCCGGCCAGGAACTCGTCGCCGGGGCGCTGGGAGTCGGATGCGACGCGGACGACGAGCCCGGTGTCGCCCAACCGCACCCGGTCACCGGCGCGGGGTCCGTGCACCGCCGCGTACTCGCGTGGGTCCACGCTCATGCTTGGTCCTCCTCGGGGTGCGGGGGGCCGGACTCGGGTGCGGCGTTCAGCGGACCGGGGCCGGGCGCGGCGCCCAGGTAGCCGCAGGCCGCGGCGCGGCGCAGCGCCTCCTCGCGCGCGCCGGGCGCGTCCAGTGGGCCGTCCACCAGTCCGGCGAAGCCGATCGCCACGCGGTCGCCGCCCAGCGGGAGGAGCCCGACCTCGTTGACGCCGCCGGGGTCGAAGCGGACGGAGGATCCGGCCGGCACCGCGAGACGCATGCCGTAGGCGGCGGCGCGGTCGAAGTCGAGGCGCGGGTTGGCCTCGAAGAAGTGGAAGTGGGAGGTGACGCTGACCGGCACGTCGGCGGTGTTGCGCACGGTCAGCGTCACCTCGGGCGGCGTGGGGGAGTACGCCGCGTCGGTGCCCTCCGCGGGTCCCGCGGGCAGCACCGCGCCCGGGCCCTCGTGCGTGGCGGGGGCGCCGAGGGGGTGGGGGACGACCGCGAGCCGGGATCCGTCGTCGAAGACGGCCTCGACCTGGATCTCGGTCAGGACGTCGGCCACCCCGGGCAGTACGTCGCCGGGGGCGAGGACGGACTGTCCCGCCGCGATCGCCTCGGCGAGCCTGCGCCCGTCGCGGGCCGCCTCGCAGACGGTGTCGGCGATCAACGCCGTCGCCTCGGGCACGTTGAGCCTGAGCCCTCTGGCCCGCCTGGCCCGTGCCAGTTCGGCGGTGCCGAAGATCAGCAGGCGGTCCCTCTCGGTCGGCCCCAGCCGCACGCGCGTTCCACCTTCCGCCTCGTCGTGTGTGCCGCCCCGTGGTGCGGGTGGCCATGGCGCTCCAGCATTTAGAGCAACGGTCAAATAGTCAAGTCTCTGCTCAACCCATTGACCCGAGTGCGATGCATGCCTCAGATTGAGCGCTGCTCAAACAAGTGCCCGACCCTCAGGGAGCACCATGCAGATCGAGCAGCACGGCGTCGACGTCATCCCCGAAGCCGAGCGCACGAGCCGGCCGCGCGACATCGTCAGCTTCCTCATCGGCTCGAACCTGGCCCTCGGCGTCGTCGTCTTCGGGTGGCTGCCGGTCTCCTTCGGCCTCGGCTTCTGGGCCTCCGCCTCGGCGATGGTGCTGGGCACCCTCATCGGGACGCTGCTGGTCGCCCCGCTCGCACTGGTCTCCCTGCGTACCGCGACCAACCTCTCCACCAGCAGCGGCGCCCAGTTCGGCGTACGGGGCAGGCTGCTCGGCTCGGCCCTCGGCCTGCTGCTCTCGCTCGGCTACACCGCACTGACCCTGTGGGTCGGCGGCGACGCGATGGTCGGCTCGCTCGCCCGGCTGTTCGGGCTGCCGGACTCGGCCGCCTCCTACGCGCTCGTCTACGCGGTGCTAGCCGTGTGCACCGCTGTGTGCGCCGTCTACGGCTACCGGCTGCTGCTGCGGCTCAGCCGCGTCCTGGCCATCGGCATGACCGCGCTGCTGGTCGTCGGCCTTGCCGCGTACGCGCCGCAGTTCACCACCCAGGCCCCCACGGGCACGAGCTACCTGCTGGGCGACTTCCTCCCCACCTGGTTGCTGGCCGTCGTCGCGGCCGGGCTCAGCGGCCCGATGGCCTTCATCACCCTGCTGGGCGACTACACCCGCTACATGTCGCCCACCCGTCACTCCGCACGCCGGGTCTACCTGACCACCTGCGGCGGACTCGTCGCCGGGCTGCTCATCCCGCAGCTGTTCGGCACCTTCACCGCGGTCGCCGTCGACGCGGCGCGTGACTACGCGGGCCCCCTCGTCCAGCAGGCACCGTTCTGGTTCCTCGTCCCGCTGCTGCTGGCCGCCTCGCTCGGCTCGGTCGGCAACGCGGGGCTGATGCTCTACTCGATGGGCCTGGACCTGGACGCCATCGTCCCGCGCACCACCCGCACCCGCGCCACCTACGGCGTCGCGGCGCTGGCCACCGTCCTGGTCTACCTCGGCCACTTCGTGTGGGACGCGCAGGACGCGATGACGGCGTTCGTCCTGCTGCTGACCGCCGTCGGCACCCCGTGGGCCGTGATCGTGCTGATCGGGCACGCGCGCTGCCGCGGAAACTACGACGCCGAGGCGCTCCAGGTCCTCAACCGGCGTTCGGTCGGCGGCCGGTACTGGTACACGGCGGGATGGAACGCGCGGGCCACCGCGGCCTGGGCCATCGGTTCGGGCGTCGGCCTGCTGGCCGTCGACACGCCCGTCTACACCGGGCCGCTCGTCGGGCACTTGGGCGGATTCGACCTCAGCTTCCTGCTCTCGGCCGCCGTCACGGCCGCGGTCTTCACCGCGGTGACGACCGGGGAGCCGGCCCGCCCGGCGGCTGAACCGCCCGCGGCGGGGGAGATCGCCGCGGCGGGGGAGAGGTCCGGAAACGGGGAGGCCAGGGAGTCGGAGGGGGCCGGGGGAGCACCGGAGGCCAGGGGTGCGACGGCCTGACCTGCGGCCGGCCGCCCGCACGACAAGCGGAGGCACGCGATCCCCGCACGGTCCCGGTTGCTGTGGAATCCCCACAGCAACCGGGACCGCTGATGTGAGGATCCCCTGCTTGGTCCCGTGTCCCCGCGCGGGTTCTGTCCAGCGCTGCCATGAATCGGGCGCGGAGACTGTACGAATCTGACGACGGCGGCGAGGCCCACGGTTTCGTAGGGTCTATACATGACCGATCTGTCCCAGCCGTCGCCACGGACCGAGGAGGCCGCGCCCGGCACAGCCCCGGCGCAGGACACGCGCGGGCGTGTCGCCGAGTTGCACGCGATCCGTGCACAGGTGTTCCAGGGTCCCAGCGAGAAGGCGACCCAGGCCCAGCACGCCAAGGGCAAGCTGACCGCCCGCGAGCGCATCGACCTGCTGCTGGACGAGGGCACCTTCCGCGAGATCGAGCCGCTGCGCCGGCACCGGGCCACCGGCTTCGGACTGGAGGAGAAGAAGCCGTACACCGACGGCGTGATCACCGGCTGGGGCACCGTCCACGGCCGCACGGTGTTCGTGTACGCACACGACTTCCGGATCTTCGGGGGCGCGCTGGGCGAGGCCCACGCCACCAAGATCCACAAGCTGATGGACAAGGCCATCGCGGCGGGCGCGCCGCTGGTCTCCCTCAACGACGGCGCGGGCGCCCGTATCCAGGAGGGCGTCGCCGCGCTCGCCGGGTACGGCGGCATCTTCCAGCGCAACACCAGGGCCTCGGGCGTCATCCCGCAGATCAGCGTGATGCTCGGCCCGTGTGCGGGCGGCGCCGCCTACAGCCCCGCGCTGACCGACTTCGTCTTCATGGTCCGCGACACCTCGCAGATGTTCATCACCGGGCCCGACGTGGTCCAGGCGGTGACCGGCGCCCAGGTCTCCCAGGACGGACTCGGCGGCGCGGACGTGCACGCGGCGACCTCCGGCGTGGCGCACTTCGCCTACGACGACGAGGAGAGCTGCCTGGAGGAGGTCCGCTACCTCCTCTCCCTGCTGCCGCAGAACAACCGCGAGAACCCGCCCTCCGAGCCCACCGACGACCCGGCCGAGCGGCGCGGCGACGCGCTGCTGGACCTGGTGCCCGCCGACGGCAACCGGCCCTACGACATGCGCAAGGTCATCGAGGAGCTCGTCGACGACGGGGAGTTCCTGGAGGTGCACGAGCGCTGGGCGACCAACATCATCTGCGCTCTGGGGCGGATGGACGGCGAGGTCGTCGGCATCGTCGCCAACCAGCCGCAGTCGCTGGCCGGGGTGCTGGACATCGAGGCCAGCGAGAAGGCCGCCCGCTTCGTGCAGATGTGCGACGCCTTCAACATCCCGATCCTCACGCTGCTGGACGTCCCCGGCTTCCTCCCGGGCGTCGACCAGGAGCACGGCGGCATCATCCGGCACGGCGCCAAGCTGCTGTACGCGTACTGCAACGCGACCGTGCCCCGCATCTCCGTCGTCCTGCGCAAGGCCTACGGCGGCGCCTACATCGTCATGGACAGCCAGTCCGTGGGCGCCGACCTGACCTTCGCCTGGCCGACCAACGAGATCGCGGTGATGGGCGCGGAGGGCGCGGCCAACGTGGTCTTCCGCCGCCAGATCGCCGCCGCCGACGACCCCGAGGCCATGCGCGCCCGGATGGTCAAGGAGTACAAGGCCGAGCTGATGCACCCCTACTACGCCGCGGAGCGCGGCCTGGTGGACGACGTCATCGACCCGGCCGAGACCCGCGAGGTGCTCATCCGGTCCCTCGCGATGCTGCGCAGCAAGCACGCCGACCTGCCGTCGCGCAAGCACGGCAATCCTCCGCAGTGATGGGAGCACAGATGAACGAGACCCCCAAGGAGTCCGCCAGTACGGGCCCGTCGAGCGCCACGGCCGACGGCGTCGTGCGCGTGGAGAAGGGCCAGGCCAACGCGGAGGAGCTGGCCGCGGTCACCGCGCTGCTGCTCGCCCGCGCCGCCGCCACGACGCGGGCCGGTCAGACGCAGGCGCCCGCGCGCCGCGGGCGTCCGACGAAGGCCGGGTGGCGCCGCCTGGAGCGCCAGCACGGCTTCCGCGCCCCGCACAGCTGGCAGGGCTGAGCGCCCGAAGCGCAAGGAGCGGGCGCGCACACGACGCGGCGCCGGCCCGCGGCCCCGAGAACGACCGAGGCGCGTGCCGGAACCCCGGGGACAGGGTTCCGGCACGCGCCTCGGTGTGTGCGGCGGGTGTGCTGCGCTCAGCTCGCCGGCGCGTCCACCAGCGTGGTGCGGCGGGGGTTGGCGGTCTGGCTGGGGAGCGCGTCCTCCGCGTTCTGCGCTGCCTCCCGCGCTGCCTCCTGTGCTGCCTCCCGCACCGCGTCCGCCTCCACCGCACGGGCCGTCAGCTCGTCGGCGTCGTTGAGGTGCGCCAGAGTGGTGCGCCGCGGGTTGGCTATCTTCCCCATGGTCAGTGTGGACTTCACTGGATGCCCTTACCTCGCTCGGCTTGTCATTTCGGTATGAGATGTAAACGCCGAGAGTAGGCCCGCTATTCCCCGCGCGAACGTGACCTAGGCAACGCTTGCCATGTGAGTTTCCTCACGGGCCGGTTACCAAAAGCGACATAAGGAAACGTCGGCCCGGTGATGCAATCGGGCAGAGCGGGCCAACAGGGCAATCCGTGCACAGTGTTGATCTTGCAGTCATGGTGGGCGGGTCGGATGGAGCGGATGTTCGATCGGGAGAAGTCCGGCATTCCGCTTCGCCCTTTCGACGCACCGTGAGGAGGCGGGTGCGAATGGTTACTGATCGCCGGTGGTTATCCACAGCCCTTGTTGCAGATCCGGCACTGTGCTGGAATTCCACGGACCGCCGCAGGACGAAACATGACCGGCGCGCGTCGGACGCAGAAGCGGCGCCGCGCGACGGTGCTGAGGGGACGCGCCGGTCATCACGACCGCCATGGGGGCCTGGGACCCCCACGACTCGATACCGTCCCGCCGTCGCGACGGGGGGACGCCTGGTCCAGAGGTTGCGACGCTAGTGCAGGGACGTTTCAAGAGGGATGGCAGCGCTGAGGGAGCCCCGGAGGCGCGCGGCTCGGCCGACCGCGTCTCCCAGCCTCAGCGCGCCCAGGACGGCGGGCCCCAAGGCCAGGGCGCGCCCTCCGGTCAGCAGGTGAGCGGCGAGAAGGGCGCCGCGGCCGCGCAGGCCGACAAGACCGGCAAGCTCGGGAAGACGGGCAAGGCCGCGAAGAAGGAGAGCGGCAAGAGCGCCGCCTCGGCTTCTTCTCCGGCCTCTGCGGCGTCTTCGGCTTCCCCGGCCCCCGACCCGGGTTCGCGCATGGCGCTGCGCAACTGGCACATCAGCACGCGCCTGGTCTCCCTGCTCGCCCTCCCCGTCATCGCGGCCACCACGCTCGGCGGCCTGCGCATCTCCGACTCGCTCCAGAACGTCGACCAGCTCGACAACATGAAGCGCCTCACCGAGATGACGGAGCAGGCGACCGAGCTCGCCGCCGCCCTCCAGGAGGAGCGCGACCGCTCGGCGGGCCCCCTGGTCAGCACGGGGAACCAGAAGGACGACGTCGTCGTCGGCGCCCGCGAGGACACCGACAAGGCCTTCCAGTCCTTCAAGGAAACCACCGGCGACATCGACGGCAGCGACAAGGTGATGGCGGGCGTCCAGTCCACCGTCTTGGACATCACCCGCCAGCTCACCGCGATCAACACGATCCGCGAGCGCGCCTACGAGAACCCGGAGTACGTCTCCCAGACGGTCAACTCCTACAACCAGCTCATCGAGTCCCTGCTCTCCCTCTCGCAGGACATGGCGCAGGCGACGAGCAACTCGGAGATGATCCGCAGCACCCGCGCCCTGGCCGCGTTCTCCAGCGCCAAGGAGTACGCCTCCATCCAGCGGGCCATCATCTCCGCCGGCCTGGCCCACCAGCCCACCCCCAAGCTGTCCGAGAGCGACCGGCTGTTCGCCAGGACCGCCACCGACAGTGAGGGCGCGGAGCTCGACAGCTTCGGCCAGATCTACGGCTCGGGGGAGACCGACGAGCTCCTCAAGCCGCTCGGCGGCAGCGACGTCAACGTCGTCATGGCGAACAAGTACCGCGACCGGATGCTGCACAGCCCCGACGCGATCAAGAAGCAGCGCCGCACCTACGTCGACTGGATGGACCAGGACGAGTCCAAGATCCAGGCGATGCGCAAGATCGAGCACACCCTGCTGGAGAAGATGGAGCAGCAGGCCCGCGAGCTGCGCTCCGAGGCGCAGCGCGAGGCGCTGATCAGCGGTGCGCTCATCCTGCTCGTGCTGGGCATCTCGCTGGTCGGCGCGTTCGTCGTCGCCCGCTCCATGGTCCGCTCGCTGCGCCGCCTCCAGGACACCGCGCAGGACGTCGCGCGCAAGCGGCTGCCCGAGCTGGTCAAGCAGATGTCCGAGGCCGAGCCGCAGGACGTCGACACCTCCGTCGAGTCCGTGGGCGTGCACAGCCGGGACGAGATCGGCAAGGTGGCCTCCGCGTTCGACGACGTCCACCGCGAGGCCGTCCGCCTCGCCGGCGAGCAGGCGCTGCTGCGGGGCAACGTCAACGCGATGTTCACCAACCTCTCGCGCCGCAGCCAGGGCCTGATCCAGCGCCAGCTCTCGCTCATCTCCGAGCTGGAGTCGCGCGAGGCCGACCCCGACCAGCTCTCCTCGCTCTTCAAGCTCGACCACCTCGCCACCCGCATGCGCCGCAACGGCGAGAACCTGCTGGTCCTCGCGGGCGAGGAGCCCGGAAGGCGCTGGACCCGTCCGGTCCCGCTGGTCGACGTGCTGCGTGCCGCCGCATCCGAGGTGGAGCAGTACGAGCGCATCGAGCTCAACTCCGTGCCGGCGACCGAGGTCACGGGCCGCGTCGTCAACGACCTCGTCCACCTGCTCGCCGAGCTGCTGGAGAACGCCACCTCGTTCTCCTCGCCGCAGACCAAGGTCAAGGTCACCGGACACGCGCTGCCCGACGGCCGGGTCCTCATCGAGATCCACGACACCGGCATCGGGCTCTCGCCCGAGGACCTGTCCGCGATCAACGAGCGGCTGGCCAACCCGCCGACGGTGGACGTCTCCGTCTCCCGCCGCATGGGCCTGTTCGTGGTCGGCCGCCTCTCCCTGCGGCACGGCATCCGCATCCAGCTGCGCCCCTCCGACTCCGGGGGCACGACCGCGCTGGTCATGCTCCCCATCGACGTCGCACAGGGCGCCAAGGGCCGCGCCGGTGCGCCCGGCGGCCAGGGCGGACCGCCGCCCGCGCAGCAGCGCGGCGGCAGCAAGGGCGGCAACCTCGCGGCGGCGCTCCAGCGCGGCCCGCAGGGCGGCACGCCCGGCGCGCCGTCCGCGGGCACCGGCGCGGGAGCCGGCTCGCTGGGCCAGGGCGGCTCGCGGCTGGGCGCCCTGCCCACGCGTGGCCAGAGCGGCGGCGGCGCACGTCCGGCGCTGCCGGGCGGCGGTGCACAGGGCGGCTCCGGCGGCAGCGCCGTGAACTTCTTCGGAGCCCCGCCGAGCCCGGCCCGCCCGGGCGAGGCTCCCGCGGGCCCGAGCGGCTCCGGTGGCGCCCAACCGCCGCTGCCCACCCGCGGCGGCCCCGCGGGGCAGCTCCCCGGTGGGTCGGACACCGCCGGCGGCTCGCAGCAGGGCGGCACAGGCCAGTTCGCGCTGGAGCAGCGGCCATCCGGCCCCCACGACACAGGACAGTTCGCCCAGCCGGGCGGCCCCTCTCAGGGCCCCGGCAGCACGAGCGAGATACCGCGCATCACTCCGGACTCTCCGGCGGGCACCGGCCACTTCGCGCAGCCCGGCGGCCCCGCGCAGCCGGGCGGTCCCGCGCAGCCGGGCGGTCCCGCGCAGGACGAGGGCCCGGGCAGCACGAGCCAGTTCCCGCGCGTCAGCGCCGACGACGCTGCCCGTGCGGGCCGCTTCCCGCAGCAGGGCTCTCCGTCTCAGGGGCCCGGCAGCACGAGCGAGATTCCGCGGATCGCGCCGGACGGCCCGGCGAGCACGGGTCAGTACGCGCAGCCGGACGGTCCCGCGTCCACGGGCCAGTTCCCGCAGCCGGACGCGTCCGGGGGAACGGGTCAGTTCGCGCTGGAGCAGGGGCCGACAGGGCCGACCGACACCGGTGCCTTCCCGCAGCAGGGTTCCCCCTCTCAGGGGCCCGGCAGCACGAGCGAGATTCCGCGGATCGCGCCGGACGGCCCGGCGAACACCGGCCAGTACGCGCAGCCGGCCGACCCCTACTCCACGGGCGGGTTCCCGCAGCAGTCGGGCCCCGCGGACACCGGGCAGTTCCCGCAGCAGTCGGGACCTGCGGACACCGGCCGGTTCGCGCTGCCGCGGCAGCCGGGCGGCCCGGCGGACACGGGCGAGTACCCGCAGGCGCCTTCCCCCTCGGACACCGGCGAGTACACCCGCCCCGACGGGCCAGGCGACACGGGCCAGTTCGCGCGGCCGCAGCCGGCGGACGCGGCCGACGCGTCGCAGGGCCGCCCGAGCTGGGCGCGGCCCGAGCGCGGTCCGCAGGACGCCGAGGCGCCGCGTGGCCACGACGAGCCCGAGCCCACCGGCGAGCACGCACGGCCGCAGCAGCCCGGCACAGGTTTCCCGGACGGCATACCCTCGGGGCCCCCGGCCCCGCAGGACGCGCCGACTCCGATCTTCGCCTCCATGGAGTCCAACTGGTTCCGTGGCGCGGGGGAGCCCACCCCGCAGGCGCCGCCGCACGAGGGTCGTCCGGGCCCGGCGGACGACGGCAGCGGCATGCAGGGCAACGGGCGGCAGCCCGCGCCGGCGTCCGCTCCCCGCCCCGGGCAGCCCGCCTCGGCGGTGCCGCCGCTGCCGCAGCGCCGGTCCACCCCCGGTGCTCCCGCGGGGAGCGACGGGGCGGCCGCCGAGGGCGACTGGGCAGCCTCCCACGGCGCGGCGCCCGACGCCGGCCACTGGGGAGCCTCGCCCAACGACGAGCGCTGGCGGCGTGCCGAGCAGCTGCGTGAGCCCGCCGCCGGCGGTGTCACGACCTCGGGGCTGCCGCGCCGCGTGCCCCGCGCCAACCTGGTGGCGGGTACCGCACAGCAGCAGTCCACCGCACAGTCCGGTCCACAGGTCTCCCGCGCGCCCAACGACGTGCGTGGCCGGCTGACCAATCTCCGCCGTGGCGTCCAGCAGGGCCGACAGGCCGGCACGGACACCCACGGCGCAGGCCCCACCTATCAGCAGGAGCGTTAGTTGAGTCCGATGAGCCAGGCTGCGCAGAATCTGAACTGGTTGATCACCAACTTCGTGGAGAACACCCCCGGGGTGTCGCACACGGTGGTGGTCTCCGCCGACGGCCTGCTTCTGGCCATGTCGGAAGGGTTCCCCCGGGACCGTGCCGACCAGCTGGCGGCGGTCGCCTCGGGGCTGTCCTCGCTGACGTCAGGCGCGTCGCGGATCTTCGAGGGCGGCGTCGTCAATCAGACCGTGGTGGAGATGGAGAGGGGATTCCTCTTCATCATGGCCATCTCGGACGGTTCCTCACTGGCCGTCCTCGCCCACCCGGAAGCGGACATCGGCCTCGTCGGCTACGAGATGGCGCTGTTGGTGGACCGTGCTGGAAGCGTACTCACTCCGGACGTACGCGCGGAACTCCAGGGAAGCATTCTCAACTGATCGTCACGCTCCCCCCACCTGAGCACCACAGTCCGTCCGCCGACCCCATGCCTCGCTCGGAGGAGCCATGACCCCGCCGCCCGCCTCGCACGACCCGTACGGCGCGTACAACGCCCACGCGCCGTACGGTGGTGAGGGCGACCAGCCGCTGGTGCGCCCCTACGCCATGACGGGCGGGCGCACCCGGCCGCGCTATCAGCTCGCCATAGAGGCCCTGGTGAGCAGCAACGCGGACCCGATGCAGCTGCAGGGGCTGCTCCCGGAGCACCAGCGGATCTGCCACCTGTGCCGGGAGGTCAAGTCGGTCGCGGAGGTCTCCGCGCTGCTGACCATCCCGCTGGGGGTGGCCCGGATTCTCGTCGCCGACCTCGCCGAGGCCGGCATGGTGGCCATCCACCAGCCGGGCAGTGCCTCGGACCCGGGCGGTACCCCCGATGTGACGCTGCTGGAAAGGGTGCTCAGTGGACTTCGCAAGCTCTAGCCCGCGCAGGGACCCGGCCGGGCGGCAGCCGGCCCCGCCGGTGGGCCCGATGGGCTCCATGGGTCAGCACGGCCAGCACGGCCAGCAGGGTTTCGGCGCACCCGCGCCCGCGCCCGCGCGTTCGACGACCTCCGCGAAGATCGTGGTGGCCGGCGGCTTCGGCGTGGGCAAGACGACCTTCGTCGGCGCGGTCTCGGAGATCAACCCGCTGCGCACCGAGGCCGTGATGACCTCGGCCTCGGCCGGTATCGACGATCTGACCCACACCGGTGGCAAGACGACCACGACGGTGGCGATGGACTTCGGCCGCATCACGCTCGACGACGACCTGATCCTGTACTTGTTCGGTACGCCGGGTCAGGACCGGTTCTGGTTCATGTGGGACGACCTGGTGCGCGGTGCCATCGGTGCCGTGGTGCTGGTGGACACGCGCCGGCTGGCGGACTGCTTCCCCGCGGTGGACTATTTCGAGAACAGCGGGCTGCCGTTCGTCATCGCGCTCAACGGGTTCGACGGGCACCAGCCCTACTCTCCCGAGGAGGTCCGCGAGGCGCTGCAGATCGGCCCCGACGCGCCGATCATCACCACCGACGCCCGCCACCGCGCCGACGCCAAGAGCGGGCTGATCACACTGGTGGAGCACGCGCTGCTCGCCCGTCTCAAGTAGCGCCGTGGATCCGCGGAACCGGACAGGCGCCACGCTGTGTTTTTCGCCATGTCCGCCAACCGTCGCGGCTTCACGTTCATAACGTTTCGAAAGAGAATCGCGCCCGGGTGAACACGCCGGGCGCGCGGAACGTTTCGCTCTGCGTACGAATCCCGGGCCATTTGGCGCCGCACGGCCCCAATGCCCGTTTTTCCGTCGCCGGCTCCGCGCTGCTCTCCTCGCCTTCCGTAGCCCTCCGTAATCCGCCAGGTGTTTGGACGGGGCGGCTTTGACGTGCTGGAATTCCCTGAACTCAGCAGTAGCGCAGGCGCAGTACGTCCGAAGGCGTCGCGCACCGAGAGGTGAGAAGTCGAGTGAGGCGAACGACCAGGGGTACGCCGGGCCCGGCGCCGGACGGGTCCGAGGGGGGCGGCTCCACGGAGTCGCGGGGCAACTTCACCCCACCGCCGCGCCCCGCCGCGCCCCGCGGGCCGCAGACGCCGCGTCCGGTGCCCGCCACCGGCGGTGGCAGCCGGTGGTCGGCGCGCAACTGGCGCGTGGCCACCCGGCTGAACGCGATCCTGCTCATACCCGTGCTCGTCGCCCTCGTCTTCGGCGGCTTCAAGGTCGAGTCCGACGTCGCCGCGTGGCAGGACGCCAAGGAGGCCCAGCGTACGGCGGAACTCGTCGAGGCGGCAGCCGATTACGGCAACGCCCTCATCGACGAGCGCGACAGGACCGCCGAGCCGCTGCTGAAGGGGAACGGAGACGCCTCCGAGGTCAAGAAGGCCAGGGACGCCACGGACGCGGCCGCCAAGAAGTTCAGGCGCGCCGCCTCGCACCTGCCGGACAACCCCGGCCTCAAGCGCCGGCTCGCCGCGTTCGAGAAGGCCGAGCCGAAGCTTCCCGCCCTGCGCACCGCCGCGTTTTCCGGGGAACTGAGCGGGGTGCAGACGGAGGAGGGCTATGTCGACGTCCAGCATCCGCTGATGGAGTTCGCCAACGAGCTGGGTCTGGGCACCGGCAACGTCACCTCCTACGGCCGCACCGTCTACGCCATCTCGCTGGCCAAGGCCGCCGAGTCACTCCAGCGCTCGCTGGGCACCCACCTGCTCGTCAAGCCGGGGCCGTCGGCCAAGGACAAGCAGGCGCAGCTCACCGCGCTGGCCTCCTACCACTACCTGGAGCGCATCGCCCTGGGCGAGTACACCTCCGGCGGCCGCCCCGAGGACGTGGACCTGCTCAAGGAACAGGTCGCCAAGGCCAAGAAGGCGGGCGGCGCGCGCGTCCAGGCGGCGCGTGAGAAGGCGACCGCGAGCGGGCGGAAGTTCGTGGCGCCGCCCTCCATGGACGCGATGGTCAAGGCCATCGGCTCCGGTGCGAGCGCCCGTGAGCTGCGCGCCAAGGGCATCACCACCGACAGCTGGTTCGCGACCTCCACCGCCACGTTCGACGCCTACCGTGCCGTGGAGTCGAAGCTGACGCGCGACGCGGTCGCGGAGACGGAGAGCATCGCCTCGGACGCCCGCCGAGACGCGCTCATCAACTCCGCGATCGTGCTGGTGGCGCTGTTGCTCGCGTTCGTCGTGGCCGGCCGGATGGCCCGCGCCATGAGCCTGAACATGCGGGCGCTGCGCGCGGCGGCCTTCGACGTGGCCCAGCAGCGGCTGCCGATGCTCGTCGACCAGCTCTCGCGTACCGATCCCGGCCGGGTGGACACGCGGGTGGCGCCCATTCCGCTCACCAGCAGGGACGAGATCGGTGAGGTCGCCCGCGCGTTCGACCAGGTGCACCGCGAGGCCGTGCGGCTCGCGGCCGAACAGGCGATGCTGCGCGGCAACGTCAACGCGATCTTCACGAACCTCTCGCGGCGCAACCAGGGCCTCATCGAGCGCCAGCTGGGCCTGGTCACGGAGATGGAGAACAGCGAGGCCGACCCGGACCAGCTGGAGAAGCTCTTCCGGATGGACCACCTCGCCACCCGCATGCGCCGCAACGGCGAGAACCTGCTGGTGCTGGCGGGTGAGGAGCCGGGCCGCCGCTGGACGGAGCCGGTGCCGCTGGTCGACATCCTGCGCGCGGCCTCCTCCGAGGTCGAGCACTACGAGCGCATCGAGATCACCGGCATCCCGGAGACGGACATCCACGGGCAGGTCGTCAACGACCTGGTGCACCTGCTCGCCGAGCTGCTGGAGAACGCAGCCTCGTTCTCCTCGCCGCAGTCGAAGGTGCGGGTGACCGCGACGCGGCTGCCGGACGGCCGGATGATGGTCGAGATCCACGACAAGGGCATCGGGCTGACGGCCGAGGACTTCGCGGACATCAACCACAAGCTCGCCAACCCGCCCACGGTGGACGCCGCCGTCTCCCAGCGCATGGGCCTGTTCGTGGTCGGCCGGCTCGCCGACCGGCACGGTATCCGCGTCCAGCTGCGGCCCTCGGGCGAGCAGGCGGGCACCACCTCGCTGGTGATGCTGCCGGACGTGATCACCCACGGTGGGGGAGGGGAGGAGCGCCTCGACGAGGGCTTCACCGTCTCCCGGATCGTCCCCGAGCACCAGCACGAGTCCCCGCGGCCGGCGCGCGACGACTCTCGCTCGGCCGCGGACCTGGGCTTCGACGACTCGCGCTACGGCGCCTCGGTCCCGTCCTCGCCGAGGGGCCCCGCGGACGGCCGGCGATCCCCCGCCGCGGAACCCCGGCAGCAACCGCACTTCCCCGGGCAGCAGGACCCGTTCACGGGTCAGGAGGGCGTGCAGGACCCAACGGGTCACGGCGGACAGGCCCATGGCGGGCAGCCGCACGACGCGCAGCACCAGGTGCCGCAGACGCCCGATCCGTTCGGGCTGCCCGGTGGTGGCGGCTACCCGCAGGGCTACGGGCCCTCGGGGGAGATCGCCGCGCAGCAGTACGCGGGCGCCGGACACGACCAGCAGTTCGCTCAGCAGTACGAACAGCCCTACGCTCCCGCACAGGACCAGGACCCCTTCGGCGGCCGGCATGGACGGCCCCAGGCGACCGGCTACCCGCAGACCTTCGACGGGTCGGGTGCGGGGCTCCCCGGCGCCCCGGAGCAGCAGGCCGCCAGTCCCCAACTCGACCCGTACGAAAGCCAGTACGGCTCGCCGCAGCAGGAAGCGGAATCCTCCGTCGGCATGGCCCCAACGGATGCCGAGCGCGTAGGCTTCGACCGTCAGGGTCCCCTCCCGAGCAGCTATCGCACCACCACCGAAGCGGGCCTCCCGCGTCGTGAGCCGGGGCGAGCGCAGCAGGAAGGGGACGCGGGAACGGGAGGCCAGGGCCTGGCGCCAGGCGGACAGGCCCCGTTCGCGGAGCCCGCGCGGCCCTCGTCGCCGGACGGAAGCGGAATGCCCCGGCGGAACGAGAACGACGAACGCTGGGACAGGGCGGGCCAGTTGCGGGACCCGCAGGCCGGTGGGACCACCACCTCCGGGCTGCCGCGGCGGGTGCCCAGGGCCAACCTGGTCGCGGGCGCCGCCGAGGAGAACCAGCGGGGCGGCCCCTCGGTCTCCCGCGCGCCCGAGGACGTACGGGGCAGGCTGAGTAATCTGCACCGCGGCATCCGCCAGGGACGCACGGCGGGGGACCCCGACCAGACCGACCGACAGGGCTTCGGCCCCGGCAGCATTTACGATCAGGAGCGTTAGTGTGAGCCCGATGAGCCAGGCGGCGCAGAACCTGAACTGGTTGATCACCAACTTCGTGGAGAACACCCCCGGGGTGTCCCATACCGTGGTGGTCTCCGCCGACGGACTTCTGCTCGCGATGTCCGAGGGCTTCCCCCGCGACCGCGCCGACCAACTCGCGGCGGTCGCCTCGGGACTGACCTCGCTGACGTCCGGTGCGTCGCGCATCTTCGAGGGCGGCGTGGTCAACCAGACCGTGGTGGAGATGGAGCGCGGCTTCCTGTTCATCATGGCCATCTCCGACGGCTCCTCGCTCGCCGTCCTCGCCCACCCGGAGGCCGACATCGGTCTGGTCGGCTACGAGATGGCCCTGCTGGTCGACCGCGCGGGAGGCGTCCTGACCCCGGATCTGCGGGCGGAACTGCAGGGCAGTCTTCTCAACTAGGGCACAACTGACCCGCGGCCGTGCGCATCGCGTCCGGGCGCCATAAGGTGCCGTGAGCGCAGACGGCCGTATGTCCGTGAGTCGGAGGAGGAAACGTGGCAACGCCCCCAGGAGGTCCGTCGTCGTACGGCAGTGGTCATGCCGACCAGCCGCAGGACGTCCAGTCGGCCGCGGCCCCGGGTGGGGACGCGCCCTTCCTGAACCGTTTCAACTTCCCTTCGGCGCCCAGTGAGCACGTCCAGCGGCCCGCCGGGCCCGGCGGCGCCCAGCCGCAGCACGCGCCGCACCAGGGTCAGCAGCCGCACCAGGGGCAACAGCAGCCGCCCGGGCAGCCGCAGCACGGACAGCCCCCGCACCCCGCGCAGCCCCAGTACGGGCAGCAGCCGTCCCACCAGGCTCAGCCGCCCCAGCAGGCGCAGCCGGACCAGGGGGCGCAGCACCCGCAGCAGCAGCCCCACCCCCAGTCGCCGCACCAGGCTCCGCAGCCCCAGCAGCGGCGACCCCAGCAGTCCCGTATCCAGCCGGTGCAGCCCACGCACGGTGAGATGTCGGCCGCCAACGAGCGTGGCGCCGAACACTCCCCGCCCCCGCAGCAGCCGCTGGTGCGCCCCTACGCCATGACGGGTGGCCGGACCCGTCCCCGCTACCAGCTCGCCATCGAGGCACTGGTGCACACCACGGCGGACCCCGCCCAGCTCCAGGGCCAGCTCCCGGAGCACCAGCGGATCTGCCGCCTGTGCTACGAGATCAAGTCGGTCGCCGAGATCTCCGCACTCCTGACCATCCCGCTCGGCGTCGCCCGGATTCTCGTCGCCGACCTGGCCGAAGCCGGGCTCGTGGCCATCCACCAGCCCGGTGGCGACGAGACCACCGCCGACGGCCAGCCAGACGTGACACTGCTCGAAAGGGTGCTCAGTGGACTTCGGAAGCTCTAGCGCCGGGCCCGTCGGGGATACGACAGCCCGTTCGACGACCTCCGCGAAGATCGTGGTGGCCGGCGGCTTCGGCGTGGGCAAGACGACCTTCGTCGGCGCGGTCTCGGAGATCAACCCGCTGCGCACCGAGGCCGTGATGACCTCAGCCTCGGCCGGTATCGACGACCTCACGCACACGGCCGACAAGACCACCACCACGGTGGCGATGGACTTCGGCCGCATCACGCTCGACCAGGACCTGATCCTGTACCTGTTCGGTACGCCGGGTCAGGACCGGTTCTGGTTCATGTGGGACGACCTGGTGCGCGGTGCCATCGGTGCCGTGGTGCTGGTGGACACGCGCCGGCTGGCGGACTGCTTCCCCGCGGTGGACTACTTCGAGAACAGCGGGCTGCCGTTCGTCATCGCGCTCAACGGGTTCGACGGGCACCAGCCCTACTCTCCCGAGGAGGTCCGCGAGGCGCTGCAGATCGGCCCCGACGCGCCGATCATCACCACCGACGCCCGCCACCGCGCCGACGCCAAGAGCGCACTGATCACGCTGGTGGAACACGCGTTGATGGCGCGGCTGCGCTGAGGAGCGCGCGGCCGGGCCCGTTCCGGGGCGCTTCAAGAAGGCGGTCCCGGGGAGCGAGAGGGGCGGGGCACGGGCCGAAAACACCCGACCTCGCCCTGCGCGGCCGGTGGAATACGCTGGGGTCCCAGCCATTGACACCGGTACCAAAGGACCCCCGTGCGCATCGCAAGATTCTCCCTGGACGGAACCGTGGGTTTCGGCGTCGTGGAGGGCGAGCCCTCGACCCCCGAGGGCCCCGTCCTCGACATCATCAAGGGCCACCCCTTCGCGGAGTTCGAGCGCACGGGACACAAGCTCCCCCTGAACAAGGTCAGGCTGCTCCCGCCGACCCTGCCCAACAAGGTCGTGGCGATCGGGCGGAACTACGCCGAGCACGCCAAGGAGATGGGCAACGAGGTCGACGAGACGCCGGTCACCTTCTTCAAGCCCTCGACCTCCGTCATCGGCCCCGGCGATCCCATCGCCTACCCCTCCTTCTCCTCCGAGCTGCACTACGAGGCGGAGCTCGCCGTCGTCATCGGCCGCATGTGCAAGGACGTGCCCCGCGAACGCGCGCGGGACGTCATCCTCGGCTACACCTGCGCCAACGACGTCACCGCGCGTGACGTTCAGCGCACGGAGAAGCAGTGGGCCCGCGCCAAGGGCTTCGACAGCTCCTGTCCTCTGGGCCCGTGGACGGAGACCGACCTGGACCCGGCCGACGTCGGCATCATGTGCACGGTGGGCGGCGAACAGCGCCAGCTCGGCCGCACCAGCGAGATGGTCAGGTCCGTCGAGGACCTGATCGTGCACATCACGGAGGCGATGACCCTCCTGCCCGGCGACGTCATCCTCACCGGCACCCCCGCGGGTGTCGGGCCCCTGCACGTCGGCGACGAGGTCGCCGTCACCATCGAAGGAATCGGCACTCTCACCAACAAGGTGATCAAGCGTGACTACTGAGTTCTCCGGGAGGGAAGGGACCGCGGGCACGGACGTCCGCGTACGTTTCTGTCCCTCCCCGACCGGCAACCCCCACGTGGGCCTGGTCCGTACCGCCCTGTTCAACTGGGCGTACGCCCGGCACACGGGCGGCACCCTGGTCTTCCGCATCGAGGACACCGACGCGGCCCGCGACTCCGAGGAGTCCTACCAGCAGCTGCTGGACGCGATGCGCTGGCTGGGCCTGGACTGGGACGAGGGCCCTGAGGTCTCAAGGGACGGCTTCGTCGCGGGCGGCGGCCCGCACGGCCCCTACCGCCAGTCCCAGCGGATGGACATCTACGCGGACGTCGCGCGCAAGCTGCTGGACGGCGGTTACGCCTACCCCTGCTACTGCACGGCCGAGGAGCTGGAGCAGCGCCGCGAGCAGGCCCGCAGGGAGGGCCGCCCCTCCGGCTACGACGGCGCGTGCCGCGACCTGAGCGGCGAGCAGATCGCCGCCTACGAGGCCGAGGGCCGCAGCCACGTCGTCCGCTTCCGGATGCCGGGCGAGCCGATCACCTTCACCGACGCGGTACGCGGCGAGATCACCTTCCAGCCGGAGAACGTGACCGACTACGGCATCCTGCGTGCCAACGGCGCCCCTCTCTACACGCTGGTCAACCCGGTCGACGACGCGCTGATGGACATCACGCACGTCTTCCGCGGCGAGGACCTGCTCTCCTCCACTCCGCGCCAGATCGCCCTGTACTGGGCGCTCATGGAGCTGGGCATCGCCAAACGCGTCCCGGAGTTCGCACACCTGCCCTATGTCATGGGTGAGGGCAACAAGAAGCTCTCCAAGCGCGACCCGCAGTCCGCGCTCAACCTCTACCGGGAGCGCGGATTCCTCCCCGAGGGGCTGCTCAACTACCTCTCCCTGCTGGGCTGGTCGATCTCCGAGGACCGGGACATCTTCTCGCGGGACGAGATGGTCGCCGCCTTCGACATCCACGAGGTCAACGCCAACCCGGCGCGCTTCGACCTCAAGAAGTGCGAGGCGATCAACGCCACGCACCTGCGGGAGCTGCCGCTGGGCGACTTCGTCGCGGCCTGCGAGCCGTGGCTGAAGGCCCCCTACGCGCCCTGGCCGGCGCAGAACTTCTCGCAGCAGGCGTTCGAGGAGCTGGCCCCGCTCGCCCAGACGCGGCTCACGGTGCTCTCCGACATCACCGACAACGTCGACTTCCTCTTCCTCGACCAGCCCGTCGAGGACGAGAAGTCCTGGCAGAAGGCGATGAAGGAGGGCTCGGCCGACCTGCTGCGCACGGCGCGCGGCAAGCTGGACATCGCCGACTGGACGTCCGCCGACGCGCTCAAGGAAGCCGTGCTGGCCGCCGGTGAGGAGCACGGCCTCAAGCTGGGCAAGGCCCAGGCGCCCGTCCGCGTGGCCGTCACGGGCCGCACCGTGGGTCTGCCCCTGTTCGAGTCCCTCCAGGTACTGGGCAAGGACCGCACCCTGGAGCGGATCGACGCGGCCCTGGCGAAGCTGGACTCGTAGGCCCTGGACGGAAGACGGTGCTCCGTGGCGGGCTGGGCGGAACTCGTTTTGGAGCACCGTCTTCCATCGGGTAATGTTCTTCCTGTCGCCGAACGGGGCAGGCCGAAAAGGCCGGATCCGGAGGCGGCCACCCGGACAAGATCCCCGCAGTCGGTTGCGGCTCAGGGGTTGCGTTTCGGTGGGCTATGGTGTAATTGGCAGCACGACTGATTCTGGTTCAGTTAGTCTAGGTTCGAGTCCTGGTAGCCCAGCACGATCCGCGCGCAGGTCACGCCCGCCGCGAGATCGAGGCCCCCGTTGTGTAGCGGCCTAGCACGCCGCCCTCTCAAGGCGGTAGCGCCGGTTCGAATCCGGTCGGGGGTACGGATTCCGTCCGACAGGCCGGGATCGCAGGTAGGGCCCCCGTTGTGTAGCGGCCTAGCACGCCGCCCTCTCAAGGCGGTAGCGCCGGTTCGAATCCGGTCGGGGGTACTCGATCACGAAGGCCCCGCACCGGCAGGTGCGGGGCCTTCGGCGTTCTCACCGCTCCTCCGGCCGCCCGCTGCGCCGGGCCGACTCCTCGGCCTGCGCCAGCCGCCGCAGGGCGAGCAGTACGGGCTCGTGCAGCACCGTCAGCGCCACACTCGCCTCCACCTGCTCCTCCTCGCTCGTGAAGTGCTCCAGCATGTCCAGATCCGCCTCGGCGGCGCGCTCCGCGGCCCGGGCGTAGGGCAGCAGTCCTTCCGCGTCGTGCGGGTAGCCGAGGCCGGCCAGCGCCGCGACGGTGCGCACCAGGGCCTGCCCCGGCGGGGAGTCGAGGTGCCCCGACGGCCAGCCGAGCCGCTGGAGCAGCGCTGCGACCTGCGTACGGGCGGCTGCCGTCTCCTCGGCCGTGGCCTCGCGGGTGCGTGCGGGTGCGGGCTGCGGGATGGCCCACACCGCGGCGCCCAGCCTGTCGTGGCGGGTGAGGTCTTCGTCGTCCACGGCGGCGAGCACCTCGCGGGCCGTGGCCACCGGAACGCCGCCCACCTGGATGAGCGCGCGTACCAGCCGCAGCCGGCGCAGATGCGTCCCGTCGTACTCGGCCTGGGTGGCGCTGAGTCGTCGGCCCGGCGGGAGGAGGCCCTCACGCAGATAGAACTTGATCGTCGCGGTGGACACACCGCTGCGGGCGCTGAGTTCGGCCAGCCGCATCGTTTCTCATTTCCCCTGGCGCTCACGTCTGGATAGTGTCACTATCCAAGCATGGGTAGTGACACTATCCAAAGCGTCGGCCCAGGGAGGGGTCTCATGAGTGATGCCGTGCTGCGGGGGCGGATGACGGCCGAGGCCGAGGGAGACGTGGTGGTCTTCCTCATCGGCATGCGGATCAACCGCTTCCGGGCGGTCCGCGCGTGGCTGCCGGTGTTCCGGGCCATGCCGCGCATGCTGCGGGAACTGGCGGCCGAACCGGCCCACGGGTTGCTCGCCCACAGGGTCCTCCTCAGCGGGCCGCGCGAGTTCGCCGTGCTCCAGTACTGGGAGTCCACCGACAGACTGCTGTCCTACGCCTCGGCCGGGGACCTGGAACACCGGCCGGCGTGGGCCGCGTTCAACCGCCGGGCCAGGGCGGCCGACGGCGCGGTCGGCATCTGGCACGAGACGTACGTGGTGCCTGCGGGCTGCCGCGAAGCCGTCTACGTCGACATGCCGCGCTACGGACTGGCGGCGGCGCACCAGGCGGTGCCCGTCAGGAGCGGCCGCGACCGGGCCGCCCAGCGGCTGGGGGCCGGAGCTAAAGCGTGACACACGGCGTCACCGGACGGTCCCGCGGCGCGATCCGGCCGGACCGTCCGGTGACGTCGGCACAGTGTGCGGTCTCGGCCGACGGCGCGGCCGGCCTGCGAGGGGGCTCAGCTCGGGCGGCGCAGGGACTCGCTGAGGCGGGCCGCGGCATCCACGATGGCCTGGGCGTGCATGCGGCCGGGGTGGCGGGTCAGCCGCTCGATCGGGCCGGAGACGGAGACGGCGGCCACGACGCGGTGGGAGGGGCCGCGCACGGGCGCGGAGACGGAGGCGACGCCCGGTTCGCGCTCGCCGATCGACTGGGCCCAGCCCCGGCGCCGTACGCCGGAGAGCGCGGTGGCGGTGAACCGGGCGCCCTGCAACCCGCGGTGCAGCCGCTCGGGCTCTTCCCAGGCCATCAGGATCTGCGCGGCCGAGCCCGCCTTCATCGGCAGGGTGGAGCCGACCGGGACGGTGTCGCGCAGCCCGGAGAGGCGTTCGGCGGCGGCGACGCAGATGCGCATGTCGCCCTGGCGCCGGTAGAGCTGGGCGCTCTCGCCGGTCACGTCCCGTAGGTGGGTGAGCACGGGGCTCGCCGAGGCGAGCAGCCGGTCCTCGCCCGCCGCCGCGGCCAGTTCGCCCAGCCGCGGGCCGAGTATGAAGCGGCCCTGCATGTCGCGGGCCACCATGCGGTGGTGTTCGAGGGCCACCGCCAGCCGGTGCGCCGTGGGGCGCGCGAGCCCGGTCGCGGAGACCAGCCCGGCGAGGGTGGCCGGACCGGACTCCAGAGCGCTCAGTACCAGAGCCGCCTTGTCGAGAACGCCGACGCCGCTAGAGTTGTCCATGCGTCGATACTCGCGTCTCATAGTGTGAAACGCAAGTTCAATTTTCCGGGCGACCCGCCAACCTTGAAGGACGGCCGCCGCTCCTGGGGGTCCCCCCGGCCGAAGGCTGGGGCGGCGGAAAGCATCTCGACATGTGGTCGGCAGCGCTGCCGGCCGGAGGGAAAGCGATGGGACGCACACTCGCGGAGAAAGTCTGGGACGACCACGTCGTCAGGCGCGTGGAAGGCGAGCCGGACCTGCTCTTCATCGATCTCCACCTGCTCCACGAGGTGACCAGCCCGCAGGCCTTCGACGGCCTTCGCAAGGCGGGCCGCGGCGTGCGGCGCACCGACCTGACCCTCGCGACCGAGGACCACAACACCCCGACCCTGGACATCGACAAGCCGATCGCCGACCCGGTCTCACGCACCCAGCTGGAGACGCTGCGCAAGAACTGCGCCGACTTCGGCGTCAGGCTGCACCCGCTGGGCGACGTCGAGCAGGGCGTCGTCCACGTCGTCGGCCCGCAGCTGGGGCTGACGCAGCCGGGCACCACGGTGGTCTGCGGCGACAGCCACACCTCCACCCACGGCGCCTTCGGGGCGCTCGCCTTCGGGATCGGCACCTCGCAGGTCGAGCACGTGCTGGCCACGCAGACGCTGCCGATGGCGCCGTTCAAGACCATGGCGGTCACCGTGAACGGCGAGCTGCCCGAGGACGTCACCGCCAAGGACCTGATCCTGGCGATCATCGCCCGCATCGGCACCGGCGGCGGCCAGGGCTATGTGATCGAGTACCGCGGCGAGGCCATCGAGAAGCTGTCGATGGAGGCCCGGATGACGATCTGCAACATGTCCATCGAGGCGGGCGCCCGCGCCGGAATGATCGCCCCGGACGAGACGACGTACCGCTACGTCGAGGGCCGCGAGCACGCCCCGCAGGGCGAGGAGTGGGAGGCGGCGGTCGCCTACTGGAAGACGCTGCGCACCGACGAGGACGCCGTCTTCGACCACGAGGTGGTCATCGAGGCCTCCGAGCTGGCGCCGTTCGTCACCTGGGGCACCAACCCGGGCCAGGGCGCCCCGCTGTCCCAGGCGGTGCCGGACCCGGCCACCTTCCAGGACGTCAGTGCGAAACTGGCCGCCGAGAAGGCCCTGGAGTACATGGGCCTGAGCGCCGGTCAGCCGCTGCGCGAGGTCACCGTGGACACCGTCTTCGTCGGCTCGTGCACCAACGGCCGCATCGAGGACCTGCGTTCGGCGGCCACCGTGCTGGAGGGCCGCAGCGTGGCGGACGGTGTGCGGATGCTGGTGGTACCCGGGTCCGTCCGGGTGGCGCTGCAGGCCGTCGAGGAGGGGCTGGACAAGGTGTTCACCGCCGCCGGCGCCGAGTGGCGGCACGCAGGATGCTCGATGTGCCTGGGCATGAACCCCGACCAGCTCCAGCCGGGTGAGCGCGCCGCCTCCACCTCGAACCGCAACTTCGAGGGCAGGCAGGGCAAGGGCGGGCGCACCCACCTGGTCTCGCCGCAGGTCGCGGCGGCGACGGCGGTACTGGGCCATCTGGCCTCGCCCGCCGACCTGGCCGACGTCCGCGAACCGGCAACGGTCTGACAAGAGCAAGGCACCCGAGGGAGACGCAACAGATGGAAGCCTTCACCACCCACACAGGCCGGGCCGTACCGCTGCGCCGCAGCAACGTCGACACCGACCAGATCATCCCCGCGCACTGGCTGAAGAAGGTCACCCGCGACGGTTTCGAGGACGGGCTGTTCGAGGCCTGGCGCAAGGACCCGGACTTCGTGCTCAACCAGCCGGCCCACCAGGGCGCCACGGTGCTGGTCGCGGGCTCCGACTTCGGTACCGGATCCTCGCGTGAGCACGCGGTCTGGGCCCTGCAGAACTACGGCTTCAAGGCCGTCATCTCCTCCCGGTTCGCCGACATCTTCCGCGGCAACTCGCTGAAGAACGGCCTGCTCACGGTGGTGCTGCCGCAGGAGACGGTGGACGCGCTGTGGGAGCTGACGGAGGCGGAGCCGACCGCCGAGGTGACCGTCGACCTGGTGAACCGCAAGGTCGTGGCCCCCGGCGTGGAGGCGGACTTCGAGCTCGACGAGAACGCGCGCTGGCGGCTGCTGGAGGGGCTGGACGACATCAGCCTCACCCTGAAGAACGAGGAGGCCATCGCCGAGTTCGAGGCCACCCGCGCCGCCTTCAAGCCCCGGACGCTGGCCGCCTGAGCCCCCTTCACCGCCTGTCAGGACCCCTCCGCGCCCCCGCCGCAATCCGGTGGGGGCGCGGTGCTGTGCGGGCAGGACGCGGGGACGCGGGACTCGGGGACTCGGGGACTCGGGGACGGTGCCGCGGTGCCGCGGTGCCGCGGACAGGAGCACGCGTGCGCCACTGAATGACGTGAATTAGTCTTGACGTCGGCTCCTGTCGCACCAAAGAACAGTGCCGTTCGCGACGCGCCAGCCCGACTCGTCGCGAGGGGGTCAACTCGACTGCTGCCCAGCCGAGTTGCCGTCCACACCTCGTGAGGACCCGCCCGACGTTGACCCGCTGGAAGCGACAACTCACCCCAGATGGCACAATCACCGCATGGAACGCGACGGTCAACTGGAGCTCTACGACCGACTCGCCGCCCGACTCAAGGAGGCGCACTCCCGAGTGCGCTCCCCGCAAATCCCACAGAGCGCACGGGTCGCGCTGACCCGGAAGCTGCTCGTCATCACCGCGGCTTCCAAACACGATCTCGCCGATGCCGAACGGCGTCTGGAGCGTCTGATGGCCGACCTCGACGAGGGACGATTCACCGCAGGGCGGGGGGACGTGTGCGCGGACGGAACTCCGTGACGGGCGAGTTCGTTGCGACACAAGGGTGATTCGCCCGTTTCGTGTTTGATTTGCGGTATATATCTGCCTAACGTGCGAAAAAGCTGAACACATTCGTTCCGGCAATGTCTCCGAAGGGGAAGACGTGAACAAGGCGCAGCTCGTTGAAGCTATCCAAGATGACCTCGGTGGACGCCAGGACGCCGCCAAGGCGGTCGATGTCGTACTGGACGCGATCGTCCGTGCGGTTGTCGCCGGTGAGCGTGTTTCGGTCACCGGCTTCGGCTCCTTTGAGAAGGTCGACCGCCCGGCCCGTTACGCCCGCAACCCGCAGACCGGTGAACGTGTCCGGGTCAAGAAGACCTCGGTGCCGCGCTTCCGCGCAGGTGCCGGTTTCAAGGAACTGGTGAGCGGCGCGAAGAAGCTCCCCAAGAACGATGTCGCGGTCAAGAAGGCCCCCAAGGGCAGCCTCACCGGCGGCACGGCCACCAAGAAGGCCACGGCCAAGAAGGCAGGCGCGAAGAAGGCCACGGCCAAGAAGACCACGGCCAAGAAGGCCCCGGCGGCGAAGAAGACCACCGCCAAGAAGGCCACCCCCGCCAAGAAGGCCCCGGCCAAGAGCACGGCGAAGAAGAGCACCGCGAAGAAGACGCCGGCCAAGGCCCCGGCGAAGACCACGGCCAAGAAGGCCCCGGCGAAGAAGAGCACCGCCAAGAAAGCTCCGGCCCGCAAGACGGCCGCTCGTAAGACCACCGCGAAGAAGACCACCTCGCGCAGGCGGTGAGGGCCACCTCGCGCAGGCGGTAAAGGACGCGGAGGCGGACACCGCACTCCGCCGCCCCGCCCGCAGGCGGGGCGAAACGATCCCTCTCCCGGACCAGGGCCCCGGGAAAGGGACCAGGCGGCACTATGCCGCGTCGGCAACGCCGGGCCGGGCTCCCTCGGGGGAGCCCGGCCCGCGGCCGTTCGGCCCCTCGCACCTTGTCCCGTGCCTGCCCAGCGCGCCGAGTACGCCTTGTCCCCCGAGTCCGACGGCCCCCCCCCGAGTCCGCTGAGCCCGCGGAGCGCGCCGAGTCCGCGGAGCGTTGATCCCGTGGTCCGCGCTGAGTCCGTGGAGCGTTGATCCCGTGGTCCGCGCCGAGTCCGCGGAGCGCGCCGAGTCCGCCGCGCCCGGGGAGACGCCCGGACGGCCGTGCACCGCATCGCCGGTCAGCCGTTCACCGGGTCCCCGGACGACCGTTCACAGGGTCTGCAGCGTCACCAGGGTCACGCGGCGGTCCGTTCCGTCGCCCTCGGTCTCGATCCGCACGCGCTGTCCCGCGCGCAACAGCAGGAGGCCGCCCGCGTCGAACGCGCCCGCGTCGAAGGTGAGCGGGGTGCCGTCGTCGAGCAGCACGCTGCCCGAGCGCGAGTGCGGATCGTAGGTGTACGCCGTGGCCTGCATGGCGGAAGCCTAGGGCCTCTCGGTTGCATCTTGCTGGGCTCGCGGGCCCCGGCACGCACTCTCGCGGCGTTGTCGTCAGTCGCCGCTGCTCCGCAGGGACTCCATCCTCCGCCTTGCGAGAGCACGCACCGGACCCCGCTCCCTGATCCAGCCAGATCCAAACGAAAGACCCTAGCCACAGCGGTCGGCCGCCCGCCTCGCCAGCAGTCCCGCGGTGGAATCGCCGACACCCAGTGCCAGCGCGGCGCGCAGGTCGGCGGGCGTGTCCACGTCCTGGCGCACGCTGCGCACCCGCCGCGCGTCCAGTTCCCGCGCCCCCGACGCCCGGTGCCGGGCTCGTGAGGGGCCCCCGAAAGCGGGGGAAAGCGCGACGCCTGGCAGGGCCGTCAACAGCGTTGTTCCGATTTCCGCGGCGTCGGGCAGAAAAGCGCGGCGGAATTGTGCGGCCGCATTCAGCACGCGCGTCAATTCGGCGGGGCGCAGGGCGGGGAGATCGGCGTTCAGCGCGGCGAGTGCCGTGTGCGGGTGCCGGGCCCGCGCGGCACCCGCTCCGTGGGCGAGGGCGGCGTTGAGGCCGTCCCCCGGTGCGTCCGGCACCCGGTGGGCGCCCAGCGCCTCCAGCGCCCGTGCGGCCAGCGGATCGTCCGTGACAACCACCACATCCCGCACCGCGCGGCAGGTGAGCGCGGCGCGCACCGTGTCCTGGGCGAACGCCAGCGCGAGCTGCGGCAGGGGAACGCCGGGGACGGCGCCCGTCAGCCTGCTCTTGGCCCGAGTCAGAGGCTTCAGCGGTACCACGAGGGTCCAGTCCACGGGCGTCACATGGGGCTGCATCGGCCCCATTCTCGCCTGCCCGCCCGGCCTCGGCGCAGGGGCGGGGTTACCGTGTGCCCCGCGACCGGGCACGGACAGTGTGCTCGACAGCGGGGCGGTTGGTGGCGACACTTGTGCGGTTGTCGATTGGCCCCCCACGTGGATGGGCCCCACAAGGAGCCCCCTGAAGGAGATGGTGTCCGGGTGTCCCGCCTCATCGTGCCCGCACCGGGAGCAACCCCGCGACCACCGGCCACACATGCCGGGAACAACGGGAAGAAGGGGAACGAGGGGGCGCACGATGGCGGGGAGTGACGGCAAACGCAGGAAGATCGGTTTCTGGTACCGGCTCGCCGCTTTCCTGGCGAAGCCGCCGCTGATCCTCCTCTTCAAGCGGGACTGGCGCGGAATGGAGAACATTCCCCGCGACGACGGCTTCATCACCGTCGTGAACCACAACTCGTATCTCGACCCGCTCTCCTACGCCCACTACCAGTACAACACCGGTCGCGTCCCGCGCTTCCTGGCGAAGGTCGGCCTGTTCAAGGGGGGTTTCGTCGGCGCCGTCATGCGGGGTACGGGGCAGATCCCCGTCTACCGCGAGTCCACCGACGCGGTGGGCGCGTTCAGGGCCGCCGTCGAGGCGATCGAGAAGGGGGAGTGCGTGGCCTTCTACCCGGAGGGCACCCTCACCCGCGACCCGCGGATGTGGCCGATGGCCGGCAAGACAGGTGCCGCCCGCGTCGCCCTGCTGACCAGGGCGCCCGTCGTGCCCGTCGCCCAGTGGGGCGCCAACCTGGCGATGCCGCCGTACGCCAGGGAGAAGAAGCTGCGGCTCTTCCCCCGCAAGACCCTCACCGTGCAGGCGGGCCCGCCGATCGACCTGTCCGCCTACTACGACCGGGAGCCCACCGCCGAGGTGCTCCGCGAGGTCACGGACGTCATGATGGACGCCGTCACCGAGCAGCTCGCCGTCGTCCGCGGCGAGGCCGCGCCCGCCGAGCGCTACGACATGCGCAAGGCGGCGGCTTCGCGGCGGGAGCAGCGCTCTGCCGAGGAGAGCGCGGGCGCCGGGGGTCACCAGCACGACGAGCACGAAAAGCCCCGTCCGGCCCCGGCCGCGGCCGAGGCGGCAGAGGGAGAGAAGAACGCGTGAGGGCGAGCGACGAAGACCGGGACCGGGAGCGGGGGGAGGCGCGGGAAGCGGGGGAACGCCCGAGGAAGGCCGCGGTCTTCGGCACGGGTTCCTGGGGCACCGCCTTCGCGGCGGTGCTCGCCGACGCCGGATGCCGGGTCACCCTGTGGGGCCGCAGGCCCGAGGTCGTCGAGGCGATCAACACCACGCGCCGCAACCCCGGCTACCACCCCGAGGTGGAACTCCCCGCAGGGGTGCGGGCCACCACGCAGGCCGCCGAGGCGGCGCGGGACGCCGCTTTCACGGTGTTGTCCGTGCCCTCCCAGACGCTCCGCGCCAACCTGGAGTCCTGGCGGGAGCTGCTGCACCCCGGCACCGTGCTGGTCTCCCTGATGAAGGGCGTCGAGCTGGGCACGGCCAAGCGCATGAGCGAGGTGATCGAGGAGGTGGCCGGGGTGCCGGCCGAGCGGGTCGCCGTGCTGACCGGCCCCAACCTCGCCCGGGAGATCGCCGCCCGCCAGCCCGCCGCCGCGGTGGCCGCCTGCGCGGACGAGGAGGCGGCGCGAGCCGTGCAGAGCGCCTGCCACACCCCCTACTTCCGCCCCTACACCAGCACCGACGTGGTCGGCTGCGAGCTGGGCGGCGCCGTCAAGAACGTCATCGCGCTCGCGGTGGGCATCGCCGACGGCATGGGGCTCGGCGACAACTCCAAGGCGTCGCTGATCACCCGCGGGCTGGCCGAGACCACCCGGCTCGGTCTTGCCATGGGGGCCGAGGCGCACACCTTCGCTGGCCTGGCCGGCATGGGCGACCTGGTCGCCACGTGTTCCTCGCCGCTGTCGCGCAACCACACCTTCGGCACCAACCTCGGCCGGGGCATGACGCTCCAGGAGACGATCGCGGTCACCCAGCAGACGGCGGAGGGCGTCAAGTCCTGCCAGTCGGTGCTCGACCTGGCCAGGCGGCACGGCGTGGAGATGCCGATCACGCAGACCGTCGTGGGGATCGTCCACGAGGGCAAGTCGCCGCACGTGGCCCTGAAGGAACTGATGTCCCGCAGCGCCAAACCCGAGCGGGCCTGAAAGGGTCTCGCGGTACACGGCGCCGCACGCGGGATCCGTGCGCGCCGGGTGCGGGCGCAACGGGGCGTCCGCATCGGCGGCGCGGGCCCGACGCGGTAAAGTCCCAGCGTTATGAGCAGCCAGAGCCCCGCCCCCAAGCCCCGAGTCGCCGTCGTCTTCGGCGGCCGCAACTCAGAGCACCAGATCTCCGTCCTGACGGCCGGTGCGGTGCTGGGCGCCATCGACCGCGACAAGTACGAGGTGCTGCCCATCGGCATCACCGCGGACGGACGCTGGGCGCTGGCCGCCGACGATCCGGCCCGCATGGCGATCGAGGGCCGCAGCCTGCCCAGCGTCGAGCAGCTGGCCGAGTCGGACACCGGCGGCGTGCTGCTGCCGGTCTCGCCCGCGAGCCGCGAGGTCGTCCACACGGAGCCGGGCCAGGTCCCCAAGACGCTCGGTGAGGTCGATGTGGTCTTCCCCGTGCTGCACGGTCCCTACGGTGAGGACGGCACCCTCCAGGGGATGCTGGACCTGGCGGGGGTGCCGTACGTGGGCGCCGGGGTGCTGGCGTCGGCGGTCGGCATGGACAAGGAGTACATGAAGCGGATCTTCACCTCCTTCGGACTGCCGGTCGGCCCGTACGTCACGGTGCGGCCGCGTGAGTGGGAGAGGGATCCGGCGGGGGCGCGCAAGAAGATCGTCGACTTCGCCGCCGAACAGGGCTGGCCGGTCTTCGTCAAGCCCGCGCGTGCCGGCTCCTCGATGGGCATCACCAAGGTCGGTGGCCTGGGCGAGCTGGACGAGGCGGTGGAGGTCGCGCGGCGCCACGACCCGAAGATCATCGTCGAGTCGCTGCTGCGCGGCCGGGAGATCGAGTGCGGCGTCCTGGAGTTCGAGGACGGTCCGCGCGCCAGTGTCCCCGCGGAGATCCCGCCGGTCAGCGCGCACGACTTCTACGACTTCGAGGCCAAGTACATCGACTCGGCCTCCGGCATCGTGCCCGCGCCGCTGACCGAGGCGCAGACGGCGCGGGTGCGCGAGCTGGCCGTGGCGGCCTTCGAGGCGGCCTCCTGCGAGGGGCTGGTGCGGGCCGACTTCTTCCTGTGCGAGGACGGCGAGTTCGTCATCAACGAGATCAACACGATGCCGGGCTTCACGCCGATCTCCATGTATCCGCGCATGTGGCAGGAGACCGGCGTCGGCTATCCGGAGCTGGTGGACCGGCTCATCCAGGCGGCGCTCACCCGCCCGACCGGCCTGCGCTGAGCCGCTCCGGGGCCCGCGCGCCCGGCGGCGGCGGTTCTCGCGCGCGCCCGTGCGGCGGCAGGGGAGCGCGCGCGGGCGCTCAGCTCTTCTTCTTCGGGACCGAACGCTTGACCGCTTCGCTGAGGTCGGCCAAGGGGCTCACTTCGGGGGCGTAGTCGTCGGGAACGGTCAGTTCGATGTAGACGGCCCGCTCCGTGGTGGTGAAGCGGTAGCCGTCGTCCCGCTTCTCCATCATCCAGGACACCCCGTTCACCTCCGCCGCCTCGGTGGTGGGGTTGTACTCTTCGTTGCCTGGCGTGAGCCTGGCGGGCCGTGGCACCCCGCAGCGCAACGCGAGGGCGGGATCCCCCCAGACGGCCGTGTAGTCCGAGGCGGGTTCGGCCTCGCCGCGCTGCTGCCCGACGACCTTCTCGGGCAGCGCGTCGTGCAGCGTCCGGCACGCCTGCGCGGCCTTGCCCGAGGGGCTGGGGGGTGTGGGTCCGGCGTCACCGGTGACCGAACAGGCGGAGGCGGCCACGGCGGCCAGGCCGCACGCGGCGATGTAACGGACGGGAACGGAACGAGGGCAGGCCCGGCGTCGAATCCTCACCGGGCGAGCATACGGGGGGCTCAGAGGTGGACGATGGGGCAGGTCAGGGTGCGGGTGATGCCTTCCACTTGCTGGACCTTGGCGACCACCATGCGGCCGAGATCGTCCATCGTGTCGGCCTGGGCACGCAGGATCACATCGTATGGACCCGTTACATCCTCGGCCTGGATCACGCCCGGGATCTTGGAGACGATCTCCGCGACGGTCGAAGCCTTGCCAACTTCGGTCTGAATCAAGACGTACGCCTGTACCACGGAACCTCCCAGGGGGCCGCGAGGATCATGCGGGGCGAGAGAGAGACGCCACCGTACCGCGTCGCCCCGGCCATCGGGAGACCACCGGGCCGCCCCCGTGGCGGCGAGGCGGCGCCCAGCGGCGGTGCGGCACACCGCGCCGACGGCGTACGAGGGGGGCGCGGGCGGGGGACCTCCGCGCACGGCACACCATCCGCGCACGACCGGCGCGCGAGCAACGACGGAAGCGAGAAGGGGCACGACAATGCGTGATCTGAACGGTGGTACCGCGCCAGGGCCTTCACCCTCCGGTGCCCAGGCCCCCCACGGCCCGGTGCGGGAGCGGGCCAAGGGGACGGTGGGGGAGCTGGGGGAGTTCGGGCTGATCCGGGAGCTGACCTCCCGGCTGACGTCCACGACCGCCGTACGGATCGGCCCGGGCGACGACGCGGCGGTGGTGGCCGCGCCGGACAGGCGTGTCGTCGCCACCACGGACGTCCTCCTGGAAGGGCGCCACTTCCGCCGCGACTGGTCGACGGCCTACGACGTGGGGCGCAAGGCCGCGGCACAGAACATGGCGGACATCGCGGCCATGGGCGCCTACCCCACGGCCCTGCTGCTCGGTCTCGTCGTCCCCGTCGACCTGCCGGCGAACTGGCCGACCGAGATGATGGACGGCATCCGGGACGAGGCACAGGTCGCCTCCGCCGCGGTGGTCGGCGGCGACGTGGTGCGCGGCGACAGCGTCGTCCTCTCCATCACCGCGCTCGGCGACCTGCGCAACACCGACCCCGTCACCCGCTCAGGCGCCGGCGCCGGCGATGTCGTGGCCGTCACCGGATGGCTGGGCTGGTCGGCGGCCGGGCACGCCGTCCTCACCCGCGGCTTCCGCTCCCCGCGCGCCTTCGTCGAGGCCCACCGGCGCCCCGAACCCCCCTACCACGCGGGCCCCGCCGCCGCCGGACTCGGTGCCACCGCCATGATCGACGTCAGTGACGGGCTGGTGGCCGACCTCGGGCACATCGCGGAGGCCAGCAAGGTCCGCATCGACATCCGCTCCGCCGACCTCGACATCCCCGCGCAGATGTCCGACATCGGCCAGGCCGTCGGCGTCGACCCGCTCCAGTGGGTGCTCACCGGCGGTGAGGACCACGCCATCGTCGCCACCTTCCCCCGCGAACAGAAGCTCCCCGCCCGCTGGCGCGTCATCGGCGAGGTCCTCGCCCCCTCCGCGCTGCCCCACGTGACGGTCGACGGCGCGCCCTGGACCAGGACGGGCGGCTGGGACCACTTCTCGGACGACATCGACGGCTGAGTACCGTCGGTGCCATGGACGATGTGCATTCCCGCCCCGGCAGGCCGCCGCTGGTACTGACCGTCGCGGGATCCGACTCCGGCGGTGGCGCCGGTATCCAGGCCGACCTGAAGACCATGCTCGCGCTGGGCACCCACGGCATGAGCGTGATCGCCGCCGTCACCGCGCAGAACTCGCTGGGGGTGCAGGGCTATTGGGAACTGCCCGTCGAGGCCGTCCGCGCGCAGTACCGCAGCGTCGTGGACGACATCGGGGTGCAGGCCGTCAAGACGGGCATGCTCGCCTCGGCGGCTTTGGTCGAGACCGTCGCCGAACTCCTGTCCGGTACGGAGGCCCCCGTCGTCGTCGATCCGGTGGGGGTCTCCAAGCACGGGGACTCGCTGCTGGCCGGCGACGCCGTCGACTCGATGCGCTCCAAACTGCTGCCCCTCGCCACCGTCGTCACCCCCAACCTGGACGAAGTGGCCCAGCTCACCGGCGTCCAGGTCACCGGCGAGGACGGCATGCGGGAGGCCGCGGCCGCGGTGCTCGCCCACGGGCCGCGCTGGGCGCTGATCAAGGGCGGGCACCTGCCGGGCGAGGCCGTCGACCTGCTCACCGACGGCACGCGGGAACACTGGCTGCGCGCCCCCCGCCGGGAGAACCGGCACACCCACGGCACCGGCTGCACCCTGGCCAGCGCCCTGGCCGCGTCGCTGGCCAAGGGGCTGGACGTGCCGGCTGCCGCGCGCGCCGCGAAGGAGTACACGACGGGCGCCATCGAGGCGGGCTTCCCGCTCGGCTCGGGGCTGGGCCCCGTGCACCACGGCTGGCGGCTGGCGGAGCGCTGAGAGCACACGCAGAAAACCGGCCCGCTCACAGCGGGCCGGTTCTTCGTTCTGCTCGGCGTGGGCCGCGCGGTTACGTCGGTGACGTCAGCGCGAGACCTTGCCGGCCTTGATGCACGAGGTGCAGGCGTTGAGGCGCTTCGGCGTCCCGCCGACCACGGCACGCACGCGCTGGATGTTGGGGTTCCAGCGACGGCGGGTGCGGCGGTGCGAGTGGGAGATGTTGTTGCCGAACTCCGGCCCCTTGCCGCAGACGTCGCAGTTCGCAGCCACGGGTCACTCCAAAGACTTCAGATACACGTACGGTGAATCCCGGCCGCGCGGGACCACGAGTGACCGGGCGCGCCAGGGAGATCGTCGCCGACCGGAACAAACCATCCGGATCAGGCAACCGGAGCAGCATACAACGGCCGGTCTCGAACAGGGAAACCGGACCCCTCCACCCCGGCCCCGACCTGGGATTCCGTGGGGGGCCGCACTAGCCTTCCCCCACAACAGCCTCCCCGAGCGCCCCGCCGTCCGCACAGGCGCCCAGGGGGCCCGCGCTCCCCACGAGGAGGTCAGGTCACGTGCCGCAACCGCTCGACGCCGCCGCGGTACGCCGGTGGTGCGCCCTCGGCCGGGAGTCACTGCGCGCCCACTGCGCGCGCATGGACGCCATCAACGTCTTCCCGGTCGCCGACGGCGACACCGGCACCAACCTGTGCCTCACCTTCGAGGCCGCGACGGAGGCGGTCTGGGTCACGGAGGCGGTCCCCGCAGCCCAGGCGTCCCCCGCAGCCCAAGCGTCCCCCGCAGCGGGGGACGAGGAGCACGGTGGCCGGATGCTGCGCGCGATGGCGCACGCCGCGCTGCTCGGCGCCAGGGGCAACTCGGGCACCATCCTCGCCGAGTACCTGCGGGGCATGGCACGGGGCCGTACCGAGGGCGGCAGTCTCGCCGCGGTGCTGCGCGGCGCCGCCCGGGCCGCGCACGCCGCCGTCGCCCACCCCGTGGCGGGCACGATGCTGACGGTGGCCGCGGCCGCCGCGGACGCGGCCGAGGCGGGCGGCGATCCGGCCGCCGCCGCGAACGAGGCGCTGAGCGCCACCCCGGGGCAACTGGCCGCGCTGGCCGAAGCGGGCGTCGTGGACGCCGGCGCGCTCGGCCTCACCGCCCTGCTGGGGGCCCTGTGGGCGGCGTTGGGGGAGCAGGCGCCCCCACTGCCCGAGCCCAGCGAGCCATCCGGGGCGTCTGTGGCGTCCGGGCCCGCGGCGCCGGGGGCGCCCTGCGGCCCGGCCCGCGGCGAGCCCGCACCCTCCCGCTCCGAGTTCGAGGTGATGTACCTCCTCGAAGCGGACGACCCCGCCTGTCTCGACGCGCTGCGCCGCCGCCTCGACCCGCTCGGTGACTCCCTGGTCATCGGCGGCGGTGAGGGCCTGTGGAGCGTCCACGTCCACGTCGCCGACGCCGGGGCGGCCGTGGAGGCGGGGCTGGCCGCCGGACGCCCGTACCGCATCCGCATCGCCCACCTGCCCGCGCCGCCGGACGCACCGCGAAGCGACCGGGCGGCGGGCCCGGTGCCCGGCACGGCGCCCGCGCGGCGTGCCGTCGTCGCCGTCGTACCCGGGCAGGGACTGGCGGCGCTGTGCCGCGACGCGGGCGCGAGCGCGCTGCCGGCGCCCGAGGCCGCCCACGAGGAGGCGCTGCTCGCGGCGGTGCGGGCCACGGGCGCCGGCGAGGTGGCGCTGCTGCCCAACGGTGGCGAACTCCACACCGTCGCGGCCCGCGCTGCCGACGCCGCCCGCACCGAGGGCATCCGGTGCGCCGTCATCCCCACCCGCGCCGCCGTGCAGGGACTCGCCGCGCTCGCCGTGCACCAGCCGGACCGCCGCTTCGACGAGGACGTCGTCGCGATGACCTCGGCGGCCGGCGCGACGCGGTACGGCGAGGTGACCCTCGCCACCCGGCAGGCGTGGACCTCGGCCGGCGTCTGCCAGGCCGGCGACGTGCTCGGGCTCGTCGAGGGCGATGTCGCCCTCATCGGAGGCGGCACCGCGCAGGTCGCCAAGGACGTGCTCGCCCGGATGCTGGCGCCGGGGGGAGAGCTGGTCACCCTGGTGCTCGGCGCGGACGCGCCGCAGGGCCTGGCCACTCAGCTGGAGGCCTACGTACGCGCCGGGCACCTGGCCGTCGACACCGTCGTCTACGAGGGAAGGCAGCACGACGCCCCGCTGCTCATCGGCGTCGAGTAGGCGCTGCTCGGCGGAGTCGAGCACGCGCGCGGTGCCGTGACAGGCGCGGTCCCGGCCCGTCACGGCCCGGCCGCGACGCCTCCGCTCCTGGCGAGTGACACGGACGTTGTCACACCTGTCCGCCAAGATGGTGCCGTGCCCTCGATCGAAACGACGCGAAGCGAACCGCTCCGGGAGCCGCTCAAAGCACTGCTCGGCGGCAACACCGCCAAGGCCATGGCGGACCACCTCGGCCTGCACACGGTCGGCGATCTGCTGCACCACTACCCGCGCAGATACGCCGAGCGCGGAGAGCTGACCCGGCTGTCCGACCTGCCGCTGGACGAGCACGTCACGGTCGTCGCCCGCGTCCACGACGCGCGGGTGCACAAGTTCAACCGGGGCAAGGGCCAGCGCCTGGAGGTCACGCTGACCGACGGCAGCGGCCGGCTCCAGCTCGTCTTCTTCGGCCGCTCGGTCCACTACCACCAGCGGGAGCTGCTGCCCGGCAAGCGCGGCATGTTCGCGGGCAAGGTCGGGGTCTTCAACCGCAAGCTCCAGCTCTCCCACCCGGATTACAAACTGCTGGACGAGGAGAGCGGCCAGGAGACGGTGGAGCGGTTCGCGAACGCGCTGCTTCCCCTCTACCCGGCGTGCCGGCAGCTGACGTCCTGGAGCATCGAGCAGTCGGTCGCCACGCTGCTGACGGCGCTGGAGGCCACCGGCTGGCACGGGCTGACCGATCCGCTGCCCGAAGCGCTCCGCACCCAGCGCGGACTCCTCCCGCTGCCCGAGGCGTTCGAGAAGGTGCACCGCCCGCGCACCAAGGCCGACATCGGCCAGGCACGCGCCCGCCTCAAGTGGGACGAGGCGTTCGTCCTCCAGGTCGCCCTCGCCCGGCGCCGCGCCAAGGAGACGGAGCTGCCCGCCGTGCCCCGCCGCCCCACCCCCGGCGGGCTGCTGGAGGCGTTCGACGCGCGGCTGCCGTTCACCCTCACCGAGGGGCAGCAGCAGGTCAGCCGCGAAATCTTCGCCGACCTGGCCACCGAGCACCCGATGCACCGGCTCCTGCAGGGCGAGGTCGGCTCCGGCAAGACGCTGGTGGCGCTGCGGGCCATGCTCGCCACCGTCGACGCGGGCGGTCAGGCGGCGATGCTCGCCCCCACCGAGGTCCTCGCCCAGCAGCACCACAGGTCCGTCACCGAGATGATGGGCGAGCTCGCCGAGGGCGGCATGCTGGGCGGCGCCGAGCAGGGCACGAAGGTGGTGCTGCTGACCGGCTCCATGGGCGCGGCCGCCAGGCGGAAGGCGCTCCTGGACCTGGCCACAGGTGAGGCCGGGATCGTGGTGGGCACCCACGCGCTGATCGAGGACAAGGTCACCTTCGAGGACCTGGGCCTGGTCGTGGTGGACGAGCAGCACAGGTTCGGTGTCGAGCAGCGCGACGCCCTGCGCGCCAAGGGCAAGCAGCCGCCGCACCTGCTGGTGATGACGGCGACGCCCATCCCCAGGACCGTGGCCATGACCGTCTTCGGCGACCTGGAGACCTCCGTCCTCGATCAGCTTCCGGCCGGACGCTCCCCGATCGCCACCCACGTCGTCCCCGCCAAGGACAAACCGCACTTCCTCTCGCGCGCCTGGGAGCGGGTGCGGGAGGAGGCCGAGGCCGGGCACCAGGCGTACGTCGTCTGCCCCCGCATCGGTGACGACGAGGAGGGCAAGGACGGCAGGGCGCCGGGCACACGCAAGAAGCGCGCCGCCGAACCGGAAGAGGTCGAGGACCCCGAGGCGGGGGAGGAGGGGGACGGCGAGGAGAAGCGGCCCCCGCTCGCCGTCCTCGACATCGCCGCGCAGCTCGCCACCGGGCCGCTGGCCGGACTGCGCGTGGAGGCGCTGCACGGACGGATGCAGCCCGAGGCGAAGGACGACGTGATGCGGCGGTTCGCCGCCGGTGAGGTCGACGTGCTGGTGGCCACGACCGTCATCGAGGTCGGTGTGAACGTGCCAGGCGCCACCGGCATGGTCATCATGGACGCCGACCGTTTCGGCGTCTCGCAGCTTCACCAGCTGCGCGGCCGCGTCGGACGCGGCGCGGCCCCCGGCCTGTGCCTGCTCGTCACCGACATGCCGCCCGAGAGCCCCGCGCGCACCCGGCTGGACTCCGTCGCCGCCACCCTCGACGGCTTCGAGCTCTCCCGCATCGACCTCGAACAGCGCCGGGAGGGCGACGTGCTGGGGCAGGCGCAGTCCGGGGTGCGCTCCTCGCTGCGGATGCTCGCCGTGATCGACGACGAGGACGTCATCGCCGAGGCGCGCGACGAGGCGGCGCAGCTGGTCGCCGACGATCCCGGCCTGGAGCGCCATCCGGAGCTGCGTACGGCACTGGCCGCCCTGCTGGACGCCGAACGTGAGGAGTACCTGGACAAGGGCTGAGCGCCCCGCGGGGATCCTGGGCACGGGAGGTGCGGCCGTCCGGCCGGCCGTCGCGGCTCTCGCGGGCGCCGGAGCGCCTCCTCGTGCCGCGCCCGCCCGGTGCCGCGCGTGGGATCCTGGAGCCGAAGAGGACCCCACCAGCGAAGGACCCGTCACCCATGACCCGCGTCATCGCCGGAGCCGCCGGCGGCCGACGGCTGACCGTGCCGCCGGGCACGGGCACCCGCCCGACCTCGGACCGGGCCCGTGAGGGCCTGTTCTCCAGCTGGGAGGCCCAGTTGGGCGGCGCCGCCGCGTGGCGGGGGCTGCGGATGCTGGACCTGTACGCGGGCTCCGGCGCGGTCGGTCTGGAAGCGCTCTCGCGCGGTGCGGCGCACACGCTGCTGGTCGAGCCGGACGCCAGGGCGGTGCGCACGATCAGGCAGAACGTGCGCACGGTCGGGCTGCCGGGGGCCGAGGTGCGGCAGAGCAAGGCGGCCAGGACCGTGGCCCAGGAGCCGCCCGAGCACCCGTACGACCTGGTGTTCCTCGATCCGCCGTACGCGGTGACGGACGACGCTCTGGGGGAGATACTGCTCACACTCCGGGACGGGCACTGGCTGGCCGAGGACGCGCTGGCCACCGTGGAGCGCAGCACCAGGGGCGGCGAATTCCGCTGGCCGGAGGGTTTCGAGGGGCTGCGGTCCCGTCGTTACGGCGAGGGAACGCTTTGGTACGGTCGCGCCGCCGCGCGGGAAGTTACCCGCGCGTCATGCTGAGACCACCTGAAGCGGGACATGGGGCCCGCTGTGAGGAGAGCGAGGAAGTGCCCGTGCGCCGCGCCGTCTGTCCGGGGTCCTTCGACCCGATCACCAATGGCCACCTCGACATCATCGAGCGCGCTTCCCGGCTGTACGACACGGTCCACGTGGCCGTGATGATCAACAAGTCGAAGCAGGGCCTCTTCACCGTCGAGGAGCGGATCGACCTGATCCAGCGGGTCACCGAGAGCTTCGGGAACGTGCGGGTGGAGGCGTTCCACGGGCTTCTCGTCGACTTCTGCAAGGACCGGGACATCCCCGCCATCGTCAAGGGGCTGCGCGCGGTCAGCGACTTCGACTACGAGTTGCAGATGGCCCAGATGAACAACGGCCTCTCCGGCGTCGAGACGCTCTTCGTGCCGACCAACCCGACCTACAGCTTCCTCTCCTCCAGCCTGGTCAAGGAGGTCGCCGCCTGGGGTGGCGACGTCTCACACCTGGTGCCCGAGACCGTCAACGCGGTGCTGGCCGAGCGGCTGAGCAAGCGCTGAGGTCCCTTCCCCGGGGGACGGAACCCGGGGAGCCCGTGGGAACCCGTGGGAGCCCGTGGGAGCCCGTGGGAACCCGTGGAACCCGTGAAAGGGTGACGAGTCGGCGCTGACGGGCCGTACAGTCACCACCGTGGACGTACAGCAGAAACTCGACGAGATCGTCGCGACCGTCGACGGCGCGCGCTCGATGCCCATGTCCGCCTCGTGCGTGGTCAACCGCGCCGAACTCCTCTCCTTGCTTCAGGAGGTGCGCCAGGCGCTGCCGGACTCGCTCGCCGAGGCCCGCGAGGTGCTCGGCGGCCGTGAGCAGGTGGTGGCCGATGCCCGGCAGGAAGCGCAGCACATCATCGAGACGGCTCAGGCCGAGCGCGCCTCGCTGGTGACCGGAACCGAGGTCGCCCGCCACGCCCAGCAGGAGGCGGACCGCATCCTGGCCGAGGCGCGCCGGGAGGCCGAGGAGATCCGCGTCGAGGCGGACGACTACGTCGACAGCAAGCTCGCCAACTTCGAAGTGGTGCTCTCCAAGACGATCGGCTCGGTCGACCGCGGCCGGGAGAAGCTGCTGGGCAGCGGCCCCGGCGCCGAGGAGTGGAGCGACCAGTACGCGCAGGACGCTCCCGAGCGCACCGCCGACCCGCGTGAGCTGCAACGCCGTGCCGACGACTACGTGCAGGCCCGGCTCGGTTCGGTCTCGGCGGTGCTCGGCAAGACCCTGGAGGCCGTCGGCCGCGGCCGCCTCAAGCTGCGCGGCCACGAGCCCGTCGACGAACTGGCCGCCCACATGGCGGCGCAGGACGGAGCCGAGGGCTACGCGGCGCACACCAGCGACTCCGACTACCTGGCGGGCCTCGCCCACGCCGACCCGGTCGCCGCCGGGGGGCCCGCGCAGGGGGGCGCCCCGCTGCCCGGCCAGGACCCGGCGCAGCACATGCACGAGGCGCAGCAGATGCAGCAGATGCAGGGGGCGCAGGAGATGCAGCCGCCGCAGCCCGCGCACCTGCCGCCGCAGCCGCAGTCCCCGCCGCCCGCCGCGGACCCGTACTACGCCCAGCAGCCGCAGCCGTCGCCCTATGACGGTGGCGTACCGCACCACGACCCCTACGCCGCGTACGCCCAGCACAACGCGTACTACCCGCAGCAGCAGGATCCCTACGGCTACGGACAGCAGCCGGACCCCTACTACGCGCAGCAGGCCCAGCAGCCCGCCTACCCGGCGCAGGCACAGCAGACGCATCCGCAGCAGGCGCAGCTGGACGAGACCAGCCTGTTCGACACGAGCATGATCGACATCGAGCAGGTCAGGGCGTACGAGCAGCGGCACGGGCACGGCGGCTGATCCTGCCGCGCCGGTGCGGCACCGGCCCGTGACCGGCGGCGCCGGCGGAGTCAGGGCGCCGATTGGGTCATGGGGGAGCCGTCACGTATCCTGTCTCTTCGGTCGTGAGTACTCGCGCGGCCGCAGCCCCACCGTAGAAAGCAGGACGCCCTGAACACCCCCCTCGACGCCCGCTCCCCCCTCGTGTTCGACACACGCGAGCTGGGGCGACGTCCTGGTGCGATGAAGCGGCTGACCCGCGAGGTGGAGTCTCCCCGTGACCTGGGGGTCGAGTTCGTCAAGGTGCCGGACGGCGCCACGATCGAGCTCGATCTGAGGCTGGAGTCGGTCATGGAGGGGGTCCTCGTCACGGGTACCGCCCGTGCGCCGCTGACAGGGGAGTGCGTAAGGTGTCTGGAGCCGCTCGACCAACGCGTCGAAGCGGACTTCCAGGAGATGTTCTCCTATCCCGACGCCGACGAACGGGGCCGCCCTGTGGCGGAACCCGGCGAGGGCGAGGACGACGAGGAGACGTATCTCCTCGAGGGCGACCTGTTCGACCTCGAACCCGTGCTGCGTGACGCGGTGGTGCTCGCACTGCCGCTGCAGCCGGTGTGCCGCGCGGACTGCCCCGGCCTGTGCCCCGACTGCGGGGCCAAGCTGGCGGACGAGCCCGACCACCGGCACGACGATGCCGTCGACATCCGGTGGGCGGCACTGCAGGATCTCGCCGAGACCATGAAGGACGGCGAGCAGGACAACGAGCCCCGCACCGACGGGGATGACTCACAGGAGAAGTAGCCGTGGCTGTTCCGAAGCGGAAGATGTCGCGCAGCAACACGCGCCACCGCCGGTCGCAGTGGAAGGCTGCGGTCCCGACCCTGGTGAAGTGCGAGCGCTGCCGCGAGCCCAAGCAGCAGCACATCGCGTGCCCGAGCTGCGGCACCTACAACAAGCGTCAGGTCCTCGAGGTCTGATCGGCGGGTGACAGGCTTCATGTCCAACGCCGGTACTCCGAAGAACGCCGCTCCCGGCAAGGGAGGGGATTCCGCGGAGCTGGTGGACGCGGCCTCGTCCCACGCGGTTCTGGAAGGGCGGCTCGGCTACAAGCTGGAGTCCGCCCTTCTGGTGCGTGCGCTGACGCACCGCTCTTTCGCGTACGAGAACGGCGGGCTGCCCACCAACGAGCGCCTGGAGTTCCTCGGTGACTCGGTCCTCGGACTGGTCGTCACCGACACGCTCTACCGCATGCACCCGGACCTGCCGGAGGGCCAGCTCGCGAAGCTGCGTGCCGCGGTGGTCAACTCGCGGGCCCTGGCGGGCGTCGCCCGGGGTCTCGACCTCGGCGCCTTCATCCGTCTCGGCCGGGGCGAGGAGGGGACCGGCGGCCGCGACAAGGCCTCGATCCTCGCCGACACCCTGGAGGCGGTCATCGGTGCCGTCTACCTCGACCAGGAGCTGGAGGCGGCCTCCGAACTGGTGCACCGCCTCTTCGACCCGCTGATCGAGCGCTCCTCGAACCTGGGCGCCGGACTGGACTGGAAGACCAGCCTCCAGGAGCTGACGGCCGCCGAGGGCCTCGGCGTCCCCGAGTACCTGGTCTCCGAGACGGGCCCCGACCACGAGAAGACCTTCACGGCTGCTGCCCGCGTCGGTGGTGTCGCGTACGGCACCGGCACAGGACGCAGCAAGAAGGAAGCCGAGCAGCAGGCCGCGGAGGCGGCCTGGCGCGCCATCTCGGCCCGCAGCGAGACCGGCGAGAGCGCGGCCGTCGCCGGCGCCGCCAAACCGGTGAAGAGCACCGCGGACTCGGCGAAGGGCGCGGGCCCGTCCGCCGTGGGGCAGGCGGCGCAGGCCGATGGCAGCCCCGCGCCTGAGGGCCGGCGCGGCGAACCGAGCGAGGACACCACCGCGCCCCGCTGAGCCCGCCGCGCGCCCTCGCCCGGGCCGCGGACCGCGCCGCGAACCGTTTCACACGGCCGCTCCCGACCGGGGGCGGCCGTGCGGTGTCGCCGCCCCCGCCACGGCGGGGCCCCACCGCCCGTACCGCCTGGAGGAGCCGTGCCCGAACTGCCGGAAGTCGAGGTCGTCCGCCGCGGCCTGGAGCGCTGGGTCAGCGGCCGTACGGTCACGGCCGCCGAGGTCCTCCACCCGCGCGCCATCCGGCGCCACGTCGCCGGACCGCTGGACTTCGCCGGCCGGCTCGCCGGCCGCCGCATCGGTGCGGCCATGCGGCGCGGGAAGTACCTGTGGCTGCCCGTCGACGACGGGGCGCACGCCGTCCTCGCGCACCTCGGGATGAGCGGCCAGCTCCTCGTCCAGCCCGCCGCCGCCCCCGACGAGCGGCACCTGCGGGTCAGGTTCACGTTCGAGGACGCGGACGGGGGCGAGCTGCGCTTCGTCGACCAGCGCACCTTCGGCGGGCTCTCGCTGCACCCGGCGTCCGAGGACGGCCTCCCGGACGTGATAGCGCACATCGCCCGCGATCCGCTCGATCCGGAGTTCGACCAAGACGCCTTCCACGCCGCCCTGCGCCGCCGCCGTACGACGATCAAGCGAGCGCTGCTCGACCAGTCCCTGATCAGCGGCGTCGGCAACATCTACGCCGACGAGGCGCTGTGGCGCGCACGACTGCACTACGACCGGCCCACCGCCACCCTGACGCGGACGCAGACCACCGAACTGGTGGCGCACGTCCACGACGTCATGACGGCCGCGCTGGCCGCGGGCGGCACCAGCTTCGACAGCCTCTACGTGAACGTCAACGGCCAGTCCGGCTACTTCGAGCGCTCCCTGGACGCCTACGGACGCCAGGACGAGCCGTGCCGCCGCTGCGGCACCCCGATGCGCCGCAGCGCGTGGATGAACCGCTCCAGCTACTTCTGCCCGCGCTGCCAGCGGGCCCCGCGCCCGCGCCCGGCGCGCGCGTAGCCGCCCAGGTCTGCCCGCGCGTAGCCGCCCGGGTCTGCCCGCGCGTAGCCGCCCCGGGCCGGGTCAGAAGCCGAAGAAGTGACTGCCCGGTCCGCTGACCTGGAACGTTGTGAGCGGACACTCTCGTGACCTGCGGTTGAGCTGTCGGTAGTTGTCATCGCTGGTCACCTTCGAGCGCCCTCCCACGGCCCCGTGACGGCCCGAGGGGGGCGCTTCCTCGTGAGGTCGGGGGAGAGAGTTTGAGGTCTGGTGATCTGTGGGGCGAGAGCATGAAAGGGGGCCATTACACTTGTGCCAATGGAGAGGGCTACCGCCCTCACCGTGCGAAGCAGGCACTCGGCCCCCTTTCTTGCTCTCGGAGGGGCCCCGCAGGTCGGCAGACCTTAAAGTCTCGGAGCCGACCGCCCCACCTCTCACCCCACCTCCCCGCCGCTTCGCCTTCCGCGCGCTTCGGCGGTCCGCCCCGCGGGCCGGTGGCGTCTCCTCGTCGAACCTGGCTGTCGGCGTCTTGGGTGCCTCGCCGGCTCGGAGCTGCCGGTGTGCTTGCCCGTTGATGGTGGGGCGTCGGTGCTCGGTGGGGGTGGGTCTCAGCGCTCGTTCCGGCGCGATGCTTTCACGGCGTGCCAAAGCGTGAAGCGGGCTACCTCGTGGCATCTCCTGGATGGCGCGGGGCCGGGGCCGGGGCGGCGCGGGCCGAAGGCAGGAGCAGAGCCCCGAGCCCCGAGCTCCGCGCGGGCCCGCGGTGCGGGCCTGCGGGGTGTAGCCCGTAGCGGCGGCTGGAACAGTCGATTGGTTCGCCGGCGCCGGATGCTCGAAGGGCAAGAGCCCCCACCCCTGGCCGCGCATCGGGAAGCCGTACCGGCTCACGGAGGGCGAAGCCCTACCGGCCTTGTGTCCGTGTCTCTGGCCGGGCTCCATGGGGCGCGGTGCGCTCGGTGCGTCCTGGACGGCTACTGCCCGCTTGCCGGGCCTACCGCCCCCACGCTCCCGCCTGCGGGAGGGTCCCCGAAGGGGCCTCCCCCTCCCCACCCTCGCGAGCGGAGCGAGCCTTGATGAAGTAGGGAAGGTTCTAACAGCACTTCCGGGCTGTGCTGTTGAACGGGCTACGCTTCCTCAACTCGTAGGTCCCTGGCCGTGGTCAAGCCGGCCCGTCGCTGGAACAGGGCTCCCGACTCGCGCCACTCGCGGGCTTCCGTACGGATGTGTTCGAAACCGATCCTGCGGTAGTAGGCCTTCAATCCGTCGTTGTCTCGCCAGCAGTCCAGTCGCACCCACTTCTTGCCTTCTGCTGCGGCACGTCGGCTCACCCAGTCGATGACAGCTTCCGCCAAACCAGCGCCTGCACGGGAGCGTGCCGTGATCAGCTTGTAGAAGTGGAGTCCTGACGCAAGGTCGTCGTCCTCGTTCCAGAAGTCGAGATCGGGCCCGCCCAGAGAGACCGTCGCGATCGGCGTGTTTCCGTCGTAGACAAGCCAGGTAGTTCCGTCCTCGACGCCTTGGCGGATCTTCGCGTAGGCCCGTTCCGCCCACTCTGGTAGCCACTGCCTGATCCCACGCGACGCCAACCAGCGTTCCGCGTCGTGGCGAAGCTCCATGACATCGGCCAAGTCATCGGTTGTTGCCCGGCGGATGGGATAGGTCTTCATGCGGCCGGCACCTCGTAGACAAGGGTGTGTCGGTCTCCCGGGGCAATCGTGACCATCATCCGAAGTGGGCGGTCATCCTCCCCGTACCCGATGCGGGTGTGCTCGATCACTGCTGTGCCTTGGGGCAACCCAAGACGCTCCGCTTCGTCGTGCATGGGCATCCGACTCTTGATGCGGTCGAGGTAGCGCTTCTGGGGGTACCCCGAGGCGGCGAGTATCCCGCCCTTTGCGGAAACGTCTCCCTCTTCCATCAGCGGGGTGCCTTCCGCTACGTCGTGCGGGAAGTAGCTGGTGGAGAGCTGATACGGCACTTCATCTACGTAGCGGGTGCGCTGGCGCACGACCACGAACTCGTTCGCATCCACTTCTAGGCCGGCCGCTACCTCTGGGGGCGGCTTCCTCATCGAGACCTCAACGTCCTGGCGGGGCTTTCTGCCTTGATCTACCACGGCGCGTGACCAGGCATCCAGGGCCTCTGAGCCTTCGTCACTGCGCCCGCTGCTGTGTTCGAAGCGGTGGAGAGACCACTCCAGAGGGGAGTACAGCCGCACATACCGGCTTCGGCCAGTGCTGTAGATCAACCCTTCTTGAGTGAGCTGCGCCAGGGCCTTCCGGACGGTGTCGCGACTGACGCCGTGCTTCTTGACCAAATCTTCCTCGCGGGGAAGCGGTTGATCCGGGGCGTACTGGTTGTCCTTGATCTCCTTACGCAGCAGGTCAGCGACCTGCGCATAGAGGCTTCGCGCACTACTCCTAGCTGCTGGCATCTCCGAGCCCTCCAATTGTGTACGGACACAACGTACCAACCCCCTTGACGAACGACAGGCCTCAGCCCTAGCTTCTTTGTGTACGTACACAACCCACACCACGCACATAGCGGGGTGTACGGACCAAGGAGTAGTCATGGCTGTGTTCAAGATCGACCTTTCGACCGCCACCGTGTTCGTGGCGACCGCGCCCGAGCCGAAGATGGTGAACAAGAAGACCGGTGAGCGGGCCACTGACCGGGACACCGGTGCTGGCCTCTCGACGGTGGGTCTTCTCGTCTCGGATGAGGGGGAGGGGAACCTCTACCAGGTGACCGTTCCGGAGACGGGTCTCCAGGAAGGGCTTGTGCCGGGCACGCCGGTGTCGGTCGTGGGGCTTAAGGCTCGTGACTGGGAGAACGAGTTCAACGGGCAGAAGCGGCACGGCATCGCTTTCCGTGCGGTCGCGATCTCGGCGGGTGCCTGATCGTGTCGGACCTGACGACGGTCACCGAGGTGGCGACACTGGCCGCCGGCGCCGGTGGACTCGGCTACGCGAAGGCCCGTGCGCCGCGCGTGTACTGGTCGCTGGTCGGGCTCCCGGTCACCTGGGGCCGTTTCTCGCTGACGTACCGGTCCACGATGGAGGTCTGCGGGCTGACGGTGCAGCCGTCGGGGATGCGGGCGTTCATGACGCGGAACATGGCGCGTCGGGAGGTGCGTCCGGTGCCCGCGAAGGTGCGGCGGGTCTCGCCTACCTCGACCGGATTGCGGGTCTCGCTGCGGCTCCCGGCTGGTCTGGAACCGGCGGATGTGGCGGCGGCCACTGAGCGGCTGCGGCATGCGTGGGGTGTGCGCTCGGTGACGGTGGTGGAGGCTCGCCCGGGTGTGGTGGAGCTGCGGATGACGGGTTATGACGTGTTGGCCCGGGTCCGGATGCCGCGCCGGCGGAAGCAGTCGGGGCCGATGGTGGTTCCGGTCGCGCTGCGGGAGGACGGCACGGTCTTCTGCCGCGACTTTCGGCAGGTGCCGCACGCGCTGACGCTGGGTGCGAATCAGTCGGGTAAGTCGGTGTATCAGCGCAACCTGATAGCCGGTCTCGCCCGGCTGCCGGTCGGGCTGATCGGTATCGACTGCAAACGCGGTGTCGAACAGACCCGATACGCACCCCGCCTCTCCGCGTTGGCGGCGACGCCGCAGATCGCTTCGGAACTGCTGGATGTGCTGGTCGGGGAGATGGAAGAGCGCTTCGACCTGCTGAGCGCGCACGGCGTCTCGGATGTGTGGGAGCTTCCTGCATCGGTGCGGCCGGTGCCGCTGGTGGTGCTGATCGATGAGGTGGCGGAACTGTTCCTCGTCTCCGCGAAGAAGGATGAGGAACGCCGGGATCGGATGGTGCAGCACCTGGTGCGGCTGGCGCAGATGGCCCGCGCGGTCGGTATCTACCTGGAGGCGTGCGGGCAGCGCTTCGGCTCCGAGCTGGGCAAGGGCGCCACAATGCTCCGTGCACAGCTCACCGGCCGCGTGGTGCACCGCGTCAACGATCTCCAGACCGCCGAGATGGGGCTCAAGGACATTGCCCCCGACGCCTTGCAGGCCGTCACAAGGATCGCACCGAACCGGCCCGGGGTGGCTGTTGCAGGCGACACCTCCGGCGGCTGGTCCCTCATCCGCACCCCGGAAATGAGCAGTGAGGAAGCGGTCGCGATCTGCCGCGAGTTCGCTCGCCTGACCCCGGAACCGGCCTTCCTCAAGCCCTTCCGGCCGTAGTTCCCGCCCCCTCGCTTCACGGTCGGCGTGACCGCCTTCGCGCCAGGTCCCTACCCCGTTCATGCCACAAACCGGAAGGACCCTGCCATGCCCGCACGTCCGCGCTCCGCTGCCAAGCCGAAGAAGTGCCAGCCCTGCAAGGGCACCGGCGAGATCACCGAGACCGTCCGCGTCGGCGCCCGCAAGGGCCGCGCCACCGACGACAAGCAGTCCGCCTTGTGCACCGAGTGCTGGGGCAGCGGCGAAGCCCAGTGACCCACCCCCCGGGGCGAGCCAACGCAACACCAGCCCGCCCCGGCTCACCTGGAAGGGAGGTGAAAGAGATGATCCGTTCGGTCCGTCTGGACGCCGTACTGGTACAGGCCGTGATCGCCGGTGCGCTCTCCTTCGCCCACCTGCACGACCTGGCCGCCGCTGCCGGACAGGACGGATGGAAAGCCTGGGCCTACCCCGTCTCAGTCGATCTGCTACTCGTGGCCGCATGGCGCCGGCTGCGCCTGGGCGGTGACCGCACGGCCGCGTGGTGCTGGTTCCTCGTCGCCCTGGTCGCCTCCCTCGGAGCCAACATCGCCACCGCCGGACTCCTCGACCTGGGCGCGGTACCCGCATGGCTACGGATCCTGGTCGCCGGCTGGCCCGCGCTGGCCTTCCTCGGCGGAACCCTCCTCGCCCACAGCCCCACCCCACACCAGCCCGAACCGGCTCACGAGCCGGCGCCTGCGACGCCGGAACCCGAACCGGTCCCTGCCCCGGCCGTTGCCGAGTCGGAACCGTTCGAGGCGCCTGAGCTGGGACCCGCGGGGCCTGCTCCCGCCCCGGCGGTGGAGTCCTCTCCGGCTGTTCCGCCGGCGCTGATCGACCACGCGCGCAAGCTCGACGCCGATCACCGCACCACCACCGGCACGCCGATCGACACCGCCACCCTGCGCTCCCGCCTCGGCATCCCGGAAACCCTCGCGTCCGCGATCGTCACCCAACTCGCCTGACACCTCGAAAGGGAGGCTCCCTCATGGCTCGCCCGAACCGCTTCTACGACGTGCGCCGTATCGGCCCCGTGCAGGTCGGCTCCTACTACGACGGCCGGGGCCGTACCAAGCACACCGCCGCCTGCACCGCCCCCGGCTGCGGCTTCTCCGCCGACTACACCGACCGCCCGGCCGCCGAACTCGCCGCCCGCACCCACCGCTGCAACCCCTGAGATGAGGTGAATCTGTCATGCACCTGCCTGACGAACAGCTCCGCGCCGGCCACATCCCCACCGAGCTCTACCAGCAGATCCCCGCCGGAGCCGACCCCCGCAAGGTCGTCATCGTGCAGGAAGCCCCCCGCAACTACCGGGGCCCGATCCTGCTCACGCTGACGATCACCGCCGGGAGCGTGGTGGTGCTGCTCGTGGCCGCGTTCGTGGTGCAGATCATCGCCGCCTCCTTCGTCGCGGTCCTGTCCGCGAGCGGCGGCCTCAGCTACACCCTCAACCGCGCCAACAAGACCAAAGGGCCCAAGGGACGGCCGGTCACCGCACGACCCTCCCGCGGGCACTCCAAGCGTTCCCCGCGCCCGAAGCGGGCCCGGTCCTACCGCAAGTAAGACGGCCTCCGGGGCGGCCTCAACCGCCAAGTATCCGCCGCCCCGGACGCCTACCGCCCTTCCAGACCACTGATCCGAAAGGACACCACCATCATGACCCAGCCCACCCCTGCCCACACCCGCCGCTGCCGGGACTGCGACGGCTTCCCCGTCGTCCACATCGACACCGGCACCCAGCACCCGGACGGCACCCGACTCACGATCCCGGTCGTCTGCCGCGCCTGCGACGGCACCGGCCGCCGCCGGGTCACCGTCCGGTCGTCGACCCGGGCTGGTCGGTGATCGCATGAACGTGACCACCTCCCCGGCGGTCGTCGCCCCGGCCACCCTCGCCGACGCGCTGAGGGTGGCCGGGGCCCCCGGCTTCGACCGCTGGCAAGACCAGATCCGCCGCACCGGCGGCTGCACCGACCCCATCCACCTGACCGGCAGCACCGTCACCCGCGACCGCACCACCGGCGAGATTCTCCACTCCTACAGCACCGAGCATGAGCCCGGCGGCCGGCTACGCATCGCGTGCGGCAACCGCCGCGCCTCCCGCTGCCCGGCCTGCGCCTGGACCTACGCCGGCGACACCTTCCACCTCATCCGCGCCGGCCTGACCGGCGACCCGAGCAAGGACACCCCCGAAACCGTCCGCGACCACCCGCGGGTCTTCACAACCCTCACGGCTCCCTCGTTCGGTCCGGTCCACAACCGACCCGGCAAGCGCCCCTGCCGCTGCGGCAACCATCACCCCGAAGACGCCCCGACCCTGGGGACCCCACTGGACCCCGACGCCTACGACTACGCGCACGCGGTGCTGTGGAACAACCACGCCTCCGAGCTGTGGCAGCGCTTCACGATCTACCTGCGCCGCGAGATCGCCAAGCGCGCCGGGCTGACACAGAAGGCCGCGCGGGAACAGTCCCGGGTCTCCTTCGGCAAGGTCGCTGAGTACCAGAAGCGCGGGGCCGTCCACTTCCACGCCGTCATCCGCCTCGACGGGCCGGACGGACCCGACACCCCGCCCCCGCACTGGGCCACCCTCTACCTCCTCGACAACGCCATCCGAGCCGCCGCCGCCCGCGTCGTGGTCACCGTCGACCCCAACGAGGAATACGGCTACCTCGACGGCTGGTCGCTGCGCTGGGGCCAACAGATCGACGTGCAGCCCATCGGCGCCTTCGGCCACGGCGAAGACCTCACCGAGGCGGCCGTGGCCTCCTACGTGGCCAAATACGCCACCAAAGCCGCCGAGACCACCGGCACCGTGGACCGCCGCATCGGCAACAAGGAAGCCTTGGCTCTGCTCGGGGTCCCCGATCACCCGGCCCGGCTGATCGCCGCATGCCTCGATCTGCACGCCGCCTACCCCGACCGCCGGCTTCGGGACTGGGCCCACATGCTCGGCTTCCGCGGCCACTTCTCCACCAAATCCCGCCGCTACTCCACCACCCTCGGCGCCCTCCGACAGACCCGAGCCGACTACCGCGCCGCCCAACAACGCGAAGCCCTCGGCCTCCCCGACCCCGACGACGCACCAGCAGAGGCGACCACACTCACGCTCGCCCACTGGGCCTACGCCGGGCACGGCCACACCCCCGGCGAATCCTGGCTCGCCGCCACCATCGCCCGCGATCTCAGCGCCCAACGAGAGACAGCACGGCATGAGCAAGCCCACCTAACCGACGACGCACAGGAGTGGTGACCATGGCGACCGCGACGCTCCCCCGCCGCTACCTGAGCCCCGAAGACCTCGCTGACCTCTTCGGCGTCCCCCTCGAAACCGTCTACCAATGGCGCCGCAAGCGCACCGGCCCGCCCGGCTTCCGCATCGGCCGCCACCTGCGCTACGACCCCGAAGACGTACGCACCTGGGTCGCCTCCCGCGTCGGGGAGGTCGCCTGATGGCCGGCCACATCCAAGACCGCTGGTACAAGACCACCACCGGTCCGGACGGCAAGTCCGTCAAGGTCAAGACCGATCGCTTCGGCGTCGGCATGCGCTACCGCGCCCGATACGTGGGGCCGGACGGGACGGAGAAGAGTAAGAGCTTCGCGGACAAGCAGAAGCGCAAGGCCGAGACATGGCTGTCGAACGTCGAAGCGGACATGTCGCGCGGGGACTACATCGCACCCGAAGCAGGCAGGGTCACCTTTGAGCAGTACGCCACCGAATGGATGCGTACGCAGATGACGGACCCCGCGACGCGTGAGTCCGTCGAGATGCGGCTACGGCTGCATGCGATCCCGCACATCGGCAAACGTCCCATGGGTTCCTTCAACCCGACGCACCTGCGGCTCTGGATCCGCGCCCTGGAGGACGCCGGCCTGTCGGCTGCCTACCGTCGTGGCATCTTCGCTCACGTCTCCACAGTGTTCACAGCGGCAGTGGAAGACCGGATCATCAGGACCAACCCGTGCAGTGCTCGATCGGTCAAGGCGCCGCGACTCGATCCACGCAAGATCAAGCCGTGGACGGCCGAACGCGTCAAGGCCGTCCGGGCAGAGCTTCCCGAGCGCTACCGCGTTCTCGTGGACGCCGCTGCCGGGTGTGGTCTTCGGCAGGGTGAGGCGTTCGGCCTGGCTGTCGAGGACGTGGACTTCTTGGGCGGGGTCGTGCATGTCGTGCGGCAGGTGAAGCTACTGCGAAACCGTCCGGTGTTCGCCCCGCCCAAGGGCGGCAAGGAGCGGGACGTGCCTCTGCCCGAGTCGATCGGCTTCGCTTTAGCCGCGCATCTGACGACGTTTCCGGCCGCTGAGGTCACCTTGCCGTGGAAGACGGTGGACGGCCCTCCGGTCACGGCAACCTTGATCTTCCGGAGTCCTGAGGGGCTGTCGCTCAACCGCAACCGTTTCAACGATCGTCAGTGGCGCCCTGCCGTGCGCGCTGTCGGCATCGACTCTGGCCGGGACAACGGCATGCACGCGCTTCGCCACTTCTACGCGTCCGTGCTCCTGGACGCGGGGGAGAGCATCAAAGCTCTGAGTGAGTACTTGGGCCACCATGACCCCGGCTTCACGCTGCGGACCTACACGCACATGATGCCGTCGAGCGAGACGCGGACGCGGGCCGCTGTGGATGCGGTCTTCCGAGATGAAGGAGCTTCGGATGACGGCCCGGACACGGCCCTGAGCGGGGTGTAGGTCGCTGACCTGTGATTATCTCAGAAGCCGAAGTCCTGGGTCCACCAGGGGCCGCCCTCGGCGAAGTGCGCACCGACGCCCAGCGTGCGGTAGTCGCAGTTGAGGATGTTCGCGCGGTGGCCCGGGCTGCTCATCCAGGAGTCCATTACGGAGCGCGCGTTCGCCTGACCGCGTGCGATGTTCTCACCGCCCAGGTCGGTGACGCCCGCGGCCTCCGCGCGGTCCCAGGGGCTCTTGCCGTCGGGCGAGGTGTGCGAGAAGAAGCCGCGCCGTGCCATGTCGGCGCTGTAGCCGCCGGCGAGCGCGGCCAGGTCTCCGTCGGCCCGCACGGGCCGGCAGCCGGCCTTGGCGCGCTCCTGGTTCACCAGGGTGAGCACCTCCTGCTCGGCGGCGGACTCCTGGTCGGCCGCCGCCGTGCTCCCGCCCGCCGACCCGCTCCGCGCCGGGTCGCGGTCCCGCCCGTCGCGGGAGCCGCGCTCCTCGTCGCCGTCGGGTGCTGACGTGGGGCGGGAGGGGGAGGCCTCGGAGGGCGAGGACGAGGGTTCGTTCTTTCGCGAGTGCCGGCTTCCGGGAGCGGTCGTGCGCCGGTCGTCGCCTCCCGGGGCCGCGGTGGCGGTCGCTTCGGCCGGGGCGCCGGATGTCGTGGGAGGCCCGGTCTCCTCGGGCTCCTCCTGGGCTCGGACGCGGTGATCCCCGGGCCCGTCGGGGCTGCCGGGCGCGGGTATCAGGCCCGACGCCACGGCGACCGCCCCCATCGCCAGGGCCGCGGAGGCACCCAGCAGCCCCGTCTGCACCGGGGCTCCGGTACGCCCGGGGCGCCTGCCGTGCCGCTGCCGGGTCGCGCTCCGGGCGGGGTCGTCCTTGGGTGCGGGCGGGGTGGGGGTAGCGCGTCGATGGCGGCCCATCTGTGCTGTCCTCACGTTGCTCGGCGGTCACTGCGGCTCACTGTCTCCTCTCCCCTCGCCCGAAGTGTGCGGGGCGTGTGAAGAGAGTTGCCGGGCAATGTACGGCATCCGCACGGGGGTGGATGTGTCCGCTCGGGAATTGTCCGGATAGCGTGCACCCATGGTTGCCATCAACCCGACCGACGACAGCCCGGACGGACGGCTGCACGAACCGGAGAGCGAGCCCGCGCGGGCGGCGGAGCGTGACCGGATGTCAGAGCAGGTGCCCGAGCAGCCGGGCGGGGCGCGTCCGCACGATCCCGCGCGCCTGACCGCGTGGGTGCGCGGCGAGGTGCAGGGTGTGGGCTTCCGCTGGTTCACCCGCGCGGCGGCACTGCGCATCGGGCGGCTCGTCGGCTTCGCCCTCAACCTGGGCGACGGGCGGGTCCAGATCGTGGCGGAGGGCACCCGCGCCGACTGCGAGCAGTTGCTGGAGTGGCTGCGGGGCGGTGACACGCCCGGCCACGTGGACGGTGTGACCGAGATCTGGGACACACCCCGCGGGGGGTACCGCGGCTTCGCGATCCGGTGATCCACAACGGTTGCCATTCGGGCTGTGGCGTGCAAAGCTTCCGCAACGAGTCAGCGCGGTGGATCTTCCTCCCAGCCCCCGAGGGCAGCCTGCTCCGGCGCCGGACGCCGTCGAGTCGAGGCACACCCGGGGGCGCCACGTGTGATCGTGTTGACCGTCAAACCTTTTGGTGAGACCCTGGAATCCCCGCGCACCTGAGCTGTTTGATCGAAGATTCTTCAGTAAAAGTCCAGAGCAGACCCTCAACGGTGCGATTCCCTCACGACCCACCAGACTCACGGTCGGTCACTCAGTGTGGAGGACCATCCATCATGGCAAAGGCGCTTCTCGGTCACGTCGGCGGCTTCGACCCCCGAGTGCAAGCCGAGATGCGACGGCTGCAGCAGCGTGTCCAGGACCTCGAATCCGAACTTGTACGGATGCAGGCCGAGAACGACGCTCTGTCCGCCGCCGCTCGGCATGACTCGGTGTTCGAAGACATCGACGTGACGACGGCCGAGCCCGCGCTCACCTGACCCAGCCCCCGGGCAGGACAGGCCGAGCAGGACGGCCGCGCTCGACAATCTGTAAGGGACGCTTCGGCGTCCCTTTGTTCTTCCCGCACCCTGCTGGGCGTCGTCGCCGCAGAGCGGCGTCATCGGCGTCGGTTGTCTTCGTCGCCGCGCTGCTGTCCGGGCGCGGCGCGAGCCTGCTGGGACTGCCTCGTGCTGTCCTGCTGCCGAGTGGCGGTCCCGGTGCACTTCGTTACGTCTGGTGTGCCCTGGCGCCTCCACGGCGAAACCCGGCGGCGCGACCCCGGCGCCGGAACCTTCCCGCCCCCTTCGGTGCGGTGGGCGCGACATCCCCGTACCAACCTCGGTAGGGTCCGGACGCGTGCACCTCAAGAGCCTGACACTGCGGGGATTCAAGTCCTTCGCCTCCGCCACGACGCTGCGCTTCGAGCCCGGCATCACCTGCGTCGTCGGCCCCAACGGCTCCGGCAAGTCCAACGTCGTCGACGCCCTCTCGTGGGTGATGGGCGAACAGGGCGCCAAGTCGCTGCGCGGCGGCAAGATGGAGGACGTCATCTTCGCCGGGACCACGGGACGTCCGCCGCTGGGCCGGGCCGAGGTCTCGCTGACGATCGACAACGCCGACGGCGCACTGCCCATCGAGTACGCCGAGGTCACCATCACGCGGATCATGTTCCGCAACGGCGGCAGCGAGTACCAGATCAACGGCGACACCTGCCGGCTGCTCGACATCCAGGAGCTGCTCTCCGACTCCGGCATCGGCCGCGAGATGCACGTCATCGTCGGCCAGGGCCAGCTCGACGGCGTCCTGCACGCCGACCCGACGGGGCGCCGCGCCTTCATCGAGGAGGCGGCCGGAGTCCTCAAGCACCGCAAGCGCAAGGAGAAGGCGCTGCGGAAACTGGACGCCATGCAGGCCAACCTGGCCCGCGTCCAGGACCTCACCGACGAGCTGCGCCGCCAGCTCAAGCCCCTCGGCCGCCAGGCCGCCGCCGCCCGCAAGGCGCAGGTCATCCAGGCCGAGTTGCGGGACGCCCGGCTCCGCCTGCTGGCCGACGATCTCGTCTCGCTGCGGGAGGCGCTGCGCACCGAGGTCGCCGACGAGGCGGAGCTCAAGCAGCGCAAACAGGCGGCGGAGGCCGAGCTGAAGGAGGCACTGCGCCGGGAGGCCGAACTCGAACAGCAGGTCCGCACCCTGACGCCCCGCCTGGAGCGCGCCCAGCAGACCTGGTACGAACTCTCGCAGCTGGCCGAACGTGTGCGCGGCACCATCGGCCTGGCCGACCAGCGCGTCCAGCACGCGGCCTCTCCCCAGCCCGAGGAGCGCAGGGGGCGCGACCCGGAGGAGATGGAGCGCGAGGCGGCCCGCGTCCGCGAGCAGGAGGCGGAGCTGGAGGCCGCGCTGGAGGCCGCGACGACGGCGCTGGAGGAGACCGTCGCCCACCGGGCCGAGCTGGAACGGCGGCTGGCCGACGAGGAGCGCCGGCTGCGCGACGAGGCCCGGGCGCTGGCCGACCGGCGCGAAGGGCTCGAACGCCTGCGCGGCAAGACGAGCACGGCGCGCAGCCGCATGGCCTCGGCGCAGGCCGAGATCGACCGCCTCGCCACCTCCAGGGACGAGGCACTGCGGCGCGCCGAGGCGGCCCAACAGGAGTACGAGACGCTGCGCGGCGAGGTGGCCGGGCTCGACCAGGGCGACGAGGAACTGGCCGAACGCCACGAGGAGGCCAAGCGTGAACTGGCCGAGGCGGAGGCCTCCTTCAACGCCGCACGGGACGCACTGAACGAGGCCGAGCGCGAACGTGCCGCCGTCTCCGCGCGCCACGACACCCTGGCCCTCAACCTGCGCCGCAAGGACGGTACGGCCGCGCTGCTCGCCGCCAAGGACCGCCTCACGGGGCTGCTCGGCCCGGCGGCCGAACTGCTGACCGTGACCCCGGGCCACGAGCTGCCCATAGCGGCGGCGTTGGGTTCGGCCGCCGACGCGGTCGCGGTGACGGACGTGCGGACGGCGGCCGAGGCGCTGCGACTGCTGCGCAAGGAGGACGGCGGCCGCGCCTCCCTGATCGTGGCCAACGAGGAGTGCGAGCGGGCGGACGCGACAACGCCCCCGCCCGGCAACGGCACCGTGCCCTCTCCCTCTCCCTCTCCCTCTCCCTCTCCCTCGCCGCCGTCCGGCGCCGGGGCCGTGCCCTCCCGCTCCACCGCCGCGACTGCGCTGGTGGCCGCGCCGGAACAACTCCGTCCCGCTGTCGAACACCTGCTCGCTCGCACCGTCGTCGTCGACACCCTGGAGACGGCCGAGGAGGTCGTCAGGGCGCACCCCCGCCTCACGGCGGTCACCGCGGAGGGCGACATCCTGTCCGCGCACCACGCCGGCGGCGGCTCGGAGGGCGCTCCCTCCCTGCTGGAGGCGCAGGCGGCGGTGGACGAGGCGGCGTCCCGCCTCACCGAGCTGGAGACCCGCTGCGAGCGCCTCACACTGGAGCAGGCCGAGGCCAAGGAAGCGCGCCGCACCCGGGCCGCGGCCCTCGACGACCTCGCGGCCCGCAGGTCCTCCGCGGAGCGCGAGAAGTCCCGGGTCGCCGGGCGGGTGGGAACCCTGTCGGGACAGGCGCGCGCCGCGCAGGGCGAGGCGGAGCGTGCCGAGGCGGCGGTCGCCAAGGCCGAGGAGGCCCTGACGCGGGCCGGGCAGGAGGCCGAGGAGCTGGCCGCACGGCTCGCTGTCGCCGAGGAGGCCCATGAGGCCGAGGCCTCGGACGATCCGGACACCTCCGTGCGGGACCGGCTCGCGGCCGACGGCGCCAACGCGCGCCAGACGGAGATGGAGGCCCGGCTCCAGGTCCGCACGCACGAGGAGCGGGTCAAGGGGCTCGCGGGGCGCGCGGACTCCCTCGACCGGGGCGCCCGCGCCGAGCGCGAGGCCAGAGCGCGTGCGCGGGAGCGCAGGGAGCGGCTGCGCCACGAGGCCGAGGTGGCCGAGGCCGTCGCCGACGGGGCCCGGCAGCTGCTCGCGCACGTCGAGGCTTCGCTGGAGCGGGCGCGCGAGGAGCGCGAGGCGGTCGAGCGGGCCAAGGCCGAGCGCGAGCAGGCTCTGGGTGAGGAGCGCAGCCAGGGCCGCGGTCTCAAGGACGAGCTGGACAAGCTGACCGACTCGGTGCACAAGGGCGAGGTCCTCGGCGCCGAGAAGCGCATGCGCATCGAGCAGTTGGAGAAGAAGGCCCTGGAGGAACTGGGCGTCGAGCCGGAGGGGCTGGTACGGGACTACGGCCCCGACCAGCTGGTCCCGCCCACTTCACCCGCCGAAGCCACCGAAGCAGCCGGAACCACCGAAGCCACCGAAGCCACCGAGGACAGCGGGGAGGCCGAGGACAGCGGGGAGGCCGAGGACGGCGGGGCGGTCGCCGAGGGCGGTGCGCGAAACGTCACCGGTGCGGCGCGGCGCCAGGCAACGCGGGGCGGGGAGGCGGTGCCGTTCGTCCGCGCGGAGCAGGAGAAGCGGCTCAAGGCGGCCGAGCGGGCGTACCAGAAACTCGGCAAGATCAACCCGCTGGCGCTGGAGGAGTTCGCCGCGCTGGAGGAGCGGCACCAGTTCCTGAGCGCGCAGCTGGAGGATCTGAAGAAGACGCGCGCCGACCTGCTGCGGGTCGTCAAGGAGGTGGACGAGCGCGTCGAGCAGGTCTTCACGGAGGCGTACCACGACACGGCTCGCGAGTTCGAGGGCGTCTTCTCGCGGCTGTTCCCCGGCGGCGAGGGGCGGCTGGTGCTCACCGACCCCGACGACATGCTGGCCACCGGCGTGGACGTGGAGGCCAGGCCGCCCGGCAAGAAGGTCAAGCGGCTGTCGCTGCTGTCGGGCGGCGAGCGGTCGCTGACGGCGGTCGCGCTGCTGGTGTCGATCTTCAAGGCGCGGCCGAGCCCCTTCTACGTCATGGACGAGGTCGAGGCGGCGCTCGACGACACCAACCTCCAGCGGCTCATCCGGATCATGGAGGAGCTCAAGGACAGCTCCCAGCTGATCGTGATCACCCATCAGAAGCGCACGATGGAGGTCGCCGACGCGCTCTACGGCGTCTCCATGCAGGGCGACGGCGTCTCAAAGGTCATCAGCCAGCGCCTCAGCTGAGACGGCACCCTCCTTCGGTAAGCCCTCTTGCTTCACAAACCGAACACTGCCTCCCCTCACGTGTGCGTAGGGTCGCAGAAGCCGACCTATTGACTTCATGAATTGAAGATTTACAGTCTTGAGGTGCCCCCGTGAGCTCGAAGACGGCGAGGCACGCCACGCGCCCGTCTTCGACCTTTGGACGGAGGCGTCCCCTCCCGGCACCGTGGCCGGGGTACCTCAGGAGAACAACGTGACCAGCACACCGCAGGCAGCGCCGCGCACGCGGCCCGGCTCCGGGGGGCACACGGCCCCGCTCGGCCGTGTCGTCTTCATCACCGCGGCGGCCGCCATGGGCGGCTTCCTCTTCGGCTACGACAGCTCAGTGATCAACGGAGCGGTGGAGGCGGTCAGGGACCGTTTCGACGTCGGTTCAGCGCTGCTGGCACAGGTCATCGCGGCGGCCCTGATCGGCAGCGCCATCGGCGCCGCCATAGCCGGACGCATAGCCGACCGGATCGGCCGCATCCCCGTCATGCGGCTGGCCGCCGTCCTGTTCACCGTCAGCGCCGTCGGCTCGGCCCTCCCGTTCGCGCTGTGGGATCTGGCACTGTGGCGGGTGCTGGGCGGCATCGCCATCGGCATGGCGTCCGTCATCGGCCCCGCCTACATCGCGGAGGTCTCGCCCCCCGCCTACCGCGGCCGGCTCGCCTCCTTCCAGCAGGGTGCCATCGTGCTGGGCATCGCCCTCTCCCAGCTCGTCAACTGGGGCATCCTCACCGTCGCCGACGGGGACCAGCGCGGCACCCTGGCGGGCCTGGAGGCCTGGCAGTGGATGCTCGGCATCATGGTGATCCCCGCGCTCGCCTACTTCCTGCTCTCCTTCCGCATCCCCGAGTCCCCCCGCTTTCTGATCTCCGCGGGACGCGAGAGCGAGGCCCGCCGCGTGCTGGCCGGCGTCGAGGGCGAGCGCACCGATCTGGACCAGCGCATCGACGAGATCGAGACGGCGATGCGCAGCGAGCACCGGTCCTCCTTCCGCGACCTGCTCGGCGGGCGCTTCGGGCTGCTGCCCATCGTGTGGGTCGGCATCGGGCTGTCGGTCTTCCAGCAGCTCGTCGGCATCAACGTCGTCTTCTACTACTCCTCGACGCTGTGGCAGTCGGTGGGCATCGACCCCAGCAGCTCGTTCTTCTACTCCTTCACGACCTCGATCGTGAACATCGTCGGCACCGTCATCGCGATGGTCTTCGTCGACCGGATCGGCCGCAAACCGCTGGCGCTGATCGGCTCGGTGGGCATGACGCTCTCGCTGGCGGCGGTCGCCTGGGCGTTCTCCTACAAGACCGGCTCCGGAGACGACGTCTCGCTGCCCGACACGCAGGGCGTGGTCGCCCTGGTCGGCGCGCACACCTTCACGCTGTTCTTCGCGCTCTCGTGGGGCGTGGTCGTCTGGGTGCTGCTCGGTGAGATCTTCCCCAACAGGATCCGCGCCGCCGCGCTGGGCATCGCCGCCTCCGCCCAGTGGATCGCCAACTGGGCGATCACGGCCAGCTTCCCGAGCCTGTCGGAGTGGAACCTGTCCGTCACCTACGTCGTGTACACGGTCTTCGCCCTGCTCTCCATCCCGTTCATCCTCTTGTGGGTGCGCGAGACCAAGGGCAAGGCGTTGGAGGAGATGGGCTAAGTCCCCGCCGCCCACTCCTCGTACGGCGCTGCCCCGGCCCCCTCGCCAGGGACCGGGGCAGCGGACTGTCCGGCTCCGGTGAAAGGGCGCCCGGCGCTGTGACCGTCCGGCTCGCCAGGCGCTACTCCTCGATCTCCGCGAGCCGGGGGATGACCTCCTCGGCCAGCAGGCGCAGCGAGCGCCGGCCCTCCTCGATCGGCATGCCCCCGCACAGCGGGTGCAGCAGCAGCTGCCGGGCCCCCGCCGGCTGACCGGCGACCAGCGCGAGGCACTGCTCCGGCGTGAGGAAGCGGTAGACGCCCTCAGCGCGCAGGTCTTCCACCGTGGCCGCCCGCGCCGTCATCAGCGAGTGCACGTCCGCGGTCTGCCATGAGGCGTACCGGCGCGCTTCGTGGAGGAAGTGCCCGCCCAGCTCGGCCCAGGCACGGTCGGGGTCGTCGGTCAGATGTACGGCAGGCAGCTCGGGCGGTGGCAGCAGGCACAGCGGGGCGTTCCCGGCCTCGGCGCAGCGCTCCTCGTAGTAGCGCGCCAGCTCGGGCAGGTGCGCGGGCAGGAACAACGGCAGCCCCAGCCGTGCGGCGCGCCGCGCCGCCGGACGCGAGCTGCCGCCGACGAACAGCGGCGGGTGCGGACGGGTGTGCGGGCGCGGGGTGACCCGCACGGTGCGGTCGCGGTAGGTGAACGGCTCGCCCGTCCAGGCGGCCAGCAGCGTCTCCAGCGCCTCGTCCTGGAGCGCGCCGCGCCGCGCGAAGTCCACCCCGAGCGCCTCGTACTCCTCTTTGCGGTAGCCGATCCCCGCCACGGTGATCAGGCGCCCGCCGCTCGCCAGGTCGAGGACGGCGAGGTCCTCGGCGAGCCGCAGCGGGTCGTACAGCGGCGCCAGGATCGCGCAGGCCGTCACCAGGGTGGTGCGGGTCCGCCCCAGCAGCGCGCCCGCCAGCGCCAGCGGAGCGGGGAGCCAGCCGTCGGGCGAGCCGTGATGTTCCTCGACGATGAGAGACGTCACACCGTGTGCGTCGGCGTAGGCCGCCATCTCCAGCGCCGCCTGGTAGCGGTCGCCCAGCGACGGTCCGGATCCCGCGCCCGAACACGCGTCGGGCTGGACGAGATTGAAGCGGATGGTGGTCGTCACGGTCACGTGGGACTCCCCAGCAGACGGCACGGTGCGTGACGGAAGGTAACCCAGCGCGCGCGAGGAGGGAATGACCGTGAAGCGTTGACGGTGGCGGATACTGGAGCCGCTATGGAAATCGTCATCCTTGTCGTAGTCATCGCTGTGGTCGCTCTCGTCGCGATCAGTGGGCTCGTGGTGACCGGCCGGCGCAAGAAGGCGGCCGAGACCGAGGAGCCCCGCACCCCCGAGAGCACGACCGAAGCGCCCACACGTACCGCCGAGCCGACGGTGGGGGAGGAGGCGGAAGCCCCGCCCGAAGGCGCCCGCCGTCCCGTCGAGGAGGTCGGCCTCCCCGAAGCGGAGGAGGCGGAGGCACCCGCCACCCCCGAGGCCGCCGAGGCCGCACCCGAGGTGGAGACCCCCGCGCCGACCGCGGGCCGCCTCGTGCGGCTGCGCGCCCGGCTGTCCCGCTCCCAGAACTCCCTGGGCAAGGGGCTGCTGACCCTGCTGTCCAGGGAGCATCTGGACGAGGAGACCTGGGAGGAGGTCGAGGACACCCTGCTGACCGCCGACGTCGGCGTCGGCCCCACCCAGGAGCTTGTCGAACGGCTGCGCGAGCGCGTCAAGGTGCTCGGCACCCGCACCCCCGATGAGCTGCGCACCCTGCTGCGCGAGGAACTGCTCACCCTCGTCGGCCCCGACCTCGACCGCACCGTCCACACCGACACCCAGGGGGCCGTCGACCGCCCCGGCGTCGTCCTCGTCGTCGGCGTCAACGGAACCGGCAAGACCACCACCACGGGCAAGCTCGCCCGGGTGCTGGTCGCGGACGGCAAGTCCGTGGTGCTGGGCGCAGCCGACACCTTCCGTGCGGCAGCCGCCGACCAGCTGGAGACCTGGGGCACCCGGGTGGGCGCCCGCACGGTCCGCGGCCCCGAGGGCGGAGACCCGGCCTCGGTCGCCTTCGACGCCGTCAAACAGGGCACCGAGGCGAGCGCCGACGTGGTGCTGATCGACACGGCGGGCCGGCTGCACACCAAGACCGGGCTCATGGACGAGCTCGGCAAGGTCAAGCGCGTCGTGGAGAAGCAGGGCCCCGTCGACGAGGTGCTGCTGGTGCTGGACGCCACGACCGGCCAGAACGGGCTGGTGCAGGCCCGGGTCTTCGCCGAGGTCGTCGACATCACCGGCATCGTCCTGACCAAGCTGGACGGCACCGCCAAGGGCGGCATCGTCATCGCCGTGCAGCGCGAGCTGGGCGTCCCGGTCAAGCTCGTGGGGCTGGGCGAGGGCGCCGACGACCTGGCGCCGTTCGAGCCCGACGCGTTCGTCGACGCCCTGGTCGAGGAAGCCTGAGCCGGCGCCCAGGGCCTGGGCGGCGCCCGGGCCTGAGCCGGCGCCCCGGGCCTGGGCGGCGCCCGGGCCTGAGCCGGCGCCCCGGGCCTGGGCGGCGCCCGGGCCTGGGCCGGCGCCCCGGGGCTGGGCCGATGCTCTGGGTCTGGGTCGGCTGCTGGGGATGAGGCATCCGCTGCGGTGGGAGGTGGGGGGCTGCCCCCCACACCCTCAAAGGGGCCTTCGGGCGGCGCCGGCTACCGCGCCGCGGGGCCGCCCCCGACCGTACGCGGGCGCACGACCGCCGAGCGATGGCAGACGTAGGCCAGCGTTCCCAGCAGCAGCCGCGCCTGCGGCGGGCGCCCGGCCGTCTCCAGGGTGGGCGGGCGCAGCCAGCCGACCGGGCCGTGGGCGGCCAGGTCCGAGGGGGGCGCGGTGATGTGCTCCCCCTCGCCCCTGCCGCGCAGGTCGAGGTCCGCGTCGTCCCAGCCCATCCGGTAGAGCAGATCGGGCAGCTCGGCCGCCGCGCCGGGGGCGACCAGGAACCAGGCCCTGTCGTGCGGCGTCACCGCCACGGGGCCCAGTGGCACCCCCATGCGCTCCAGCCGCACCAGCGCGCACCGGCCGGCGGCCAGCCCCACCTCGAGTACGTCGAAGGCGCGGCCTGTCGGCAGCAGCGTGGCGGCGCCGGGCACCTGGGACCAGGCGCGTGTGGCCTCGTCGAGGGTGGCGCCCGCCGGCACCTCCAGCGTCGCGTCGAGGGGGTGGTCGCCGGGTGCCGGGCACGCGGCGGCGCCGCACGAACAGGTGACGCGGTCTCCCGACCGCGCGGCCCGGGCGCCCGGGACGACGTCCCAGCCCCACAGGCTCGTGTACTCCGCCACGGTGGTGCACACCTGGGCGCGCTCGCGCCTGCGTGCACCGGGCCGCAGTTCGCGGATCTCGCGGATGCCGCTGAGACCGCCGATGGCGCCGATCGTGAAGCCCATGCTCACTCCAACGGGTCCCGAATGCTGATGGTTACGAATGCGTTGCACACAGTGACGATCGGAATGCCGGAACGGGGCGGGGAGTTGGGGCCGTCTCTCCGTGGGCTGATGCCCGGTGTCAAGTCAAGCGCTTACTGACGCTGAAGGGTTCATTCGAAGGGGTGGCGAATGGTGGCGATTCTGCAATTACACTCGCCAGGCTCGTGATCGTAGGATTACTTTCGGTACACACAGTGGAGAGAGCGCGGCAGCGGACTATGCCTGGGGCATGGCGCGGCCGAGGGTGCGGTGGGGCGCGCGGGGGAGCGCGGGCCGCCCCCGGCCGGTGTCCGTCGCCGATGCGGGATGGGGGCGTTACCAGTGGCTGAGCGAGGCCGGACGAGCAAGAGCCCGAACGAGCGCCTGGGCTCGTGGTTCGTGCGCAGTGGCTGGTCGAAAGGGGAGCTGGCGCGCCAGGTCAACCGCCGGGCACGGCAGTTGGGCGCGCACCACATCAGTACCGACACCTCGCGGGTGCGCCGCTGGCTGGACGGCGAGCAGCCCCGCGAACCCATCCCCCGCATCCTCTCGGACCTGTTCTCCGAACGCTTCGGCTGCGTCGTCGCCGTCGAGGACCTGGGTCTGCGGCCCGCCCGGCGGTCCCCCGCCGCCTCCGGTATCGACCTGCCCTGGACGGGACCTCAGACCGTCGCGATGATCAGCGACTTCACCCGCAGCGACCTGATGCTGGGCCAGCGCGGCTTCCTGGGCACCTCGCTGGCCGTCTCCGCGGGGCCCGCCCTCATCGAGCCCATGCAACGCTGGCTGGTCCCCGGACCGCAGGCCGACGCGCCGGCGCTCCCGGGGCAGGCTTCCGGGCACGCCTCCGCGCAGGCCTTCGGGCAGGCCTGTGCGGACGGCCACGGGCGGCCCGGCGGCACGGCCGTTCCCGGGCCCAGGCGGGCGGCCGCGGCGCAGCGCCGTCCGCAGCGGCTCTCGGGCCCCGAGCTGGAGCTGCTGGAGCAGACGACGGAGATGTTCCGCGCCTGGGACGCCCAGTGTGGGGGAGGGCTCCGCCGCAAGGCCGTCGTCGGCCAGCTCCACGAGGTCACCGACCTCCTCCAGGAACGCCACCCCGAGCCGGTCAGGCGCCGCCTCTTCCGGGTCACGGCCGAACTGTCCGAGCTGGCGGGCTGGATGAGCTACGACGTCGGCCTCCAGCCCACCGCGCAGAAGTACTTCGTGCTCGCCCTGCACGCCGCCAAGGAGGCCGGCGACCGGCCGCTCGGCTCCTTCATCCTCAGCAAGATGGCCCGCCAGATGATCCACCTGGGCCGCCCCGAGGACGCCCTGGAGCTGACCCACCTCGCCCAGTACGGCAGCAGGGAAGGCTCCACCCCCCGCACCCAGGCCATGCTGCACGCCATGGAGGCCCGCGCCTACGCGAACATGGGCCAGCCGGGCAAGTGCAAGCGCGCCGTGCGGATGGCCGACGAGACCTTCGCCGACATCGACTGCCGCGACGCCGACCCCGACTGGATCCGCTTCTTCTCCGAGGCCGAGCTGTGCGCGGAGAACGCGCACTCCTACCGGGACCTGGCCTACTCCTCCGGGCGCAGCCCCAGCTACGCGTCGCTGGCCCGCCCCGCGATGGAGCGTGCCGTCGCACTGTTCGCGCGCGAGGCGCGGGAGGCCGAGGGAGGGGGCCACCAGCGCTCCTACGCGCTCAACCTGATCGGGATGGCCAGCGTGCACCTTCTCCAGAACGAGCCCGAAGGGTGCGTCGCCCGCGCCAGCGAGGCCCTCGGACTGGCCAAGCGGCTGCGTTCCGAGCGGGTCAACAACCGGCTGCGGCGCACCACCGCCGGTGCCGTCCGCGAGTTCGGCGGGATCGCGGATGTCGTGCATCTGAGCGAGCGGCTGCGCGTGGAGCTCGCCGAGAACGAGGCCGTGGCCGGCTGACGCGGACGTGCGCTTCATCTCCTCGTAACACCGGCAAGCCGGTTTTCACGGTCGTGCAACACCGCGTGGCGGCGGCGGAAACCGGGCGGGGGAAATCTGGCGGACACGCCCGCCCTCCCGCGGCCTTCGGACGGGCGGCGCCCACCGCCCCCAGGGGCCACGACCCGAGGAGACGTTCGCATTGAACGGTGCGGATACCGCTTTCGTCCTGGTCAGCGCGTTCTTCGTGATGCTGATGACGCCTGGCCTCGCCTTCTTCTACGGCGGCATGGTCCGGGTCAAGAGCGCCCTGAACATGCTGATGATGTCCTTCATCTCGCTGGCGGTCGTCAGCGTGCTGTGGGTGCTGTTCGGCTACTCGCTCACCTTCGGCCCCGACACCGGCGGCCTGATCGGCAACCTCGACCACGCCGGGCTCAGCGGGCTCTCGCCCGACTCCCTGACCGAGCAGGGCGGCATCCCCCTGCTCGCCTTCGTCCTGTTCCAGATGATGTTCGCCGTCCTCGCCCCGGCGCTGATGAGCGGCGCCCTCGCCGACCGCGTGACGTTCGGCGCCTGGGCGGTCTTCCTCGCCCTGTGGGCGACGCTCGTCTACTTCCCCGTCGCGCACTGGGTGTGGGCCGAGGGCGGCTGGCTCCGCGAGCTGGAGGTCATCGACTTCGCCGGGGGCACCGCCGTCCACATCAACGCCGGCATCGGCGCGCTGGCCGCCGTCCTGGTCGTCGGAAAACGCATCGGCTTCACGAAGGACCCGATGCGCCCGCACAGCCTGCCGCTGGTCGTGCTGGGCGCCGCCCTGCTCTGGTTCGGCTGGTTCGGCTTCAACGCCGGCTCCGCACTCGCCGCCGACGGCACGGCCGCCACCATGGCGCTCAACACCCAGATCGCCACCGGCGCCGCCCTCGCGGGATGGCTGGCCTACGAGCGCCTGCGCCACGGGGCCTTCACCACGCTGGGCGCGGCCTCCGGGGCGATCGCCGGGCTGGTGGCGATCACCCCGGCAGGGGCCTCGGTCAACGCGATGGGCGCGCTGGTCATCGGCGCGGTGGCCGGCGCCGTCTGCTCCTGGGCGGTCGGCCTGAAGTACAAGCTCGGGTACGACGACTCGCTCGACGTCGTCGGCGTCCACCTCGTCGGCGGGCTGGTCGGCACCCTGCTGGTCGGGTTCCTCGCCGTGGACGGGGTCGGCGGGCCCGTCCAGTTCGGCAAGCAGGCCCTCGGTGCCTTCTCGGTGCTGGCCTTCTCCTTCGTCGCCTCGTGGCTGCTGGCCAAACTGGTGCAGGTCACGATCGGCTTCCGTGCCGACCCCGAGGACGAGACGGCCGGCGTCGACCAGGCGTTCCACGCGGAGACGGCGTACGACTTCACCGCCGTCGGCGGCTCCGCGGGGCGCGACCCCGGCGGACCGCCCGCGCCGCCCGGCACGGCCGCCGCACCCGAGACCGCCCCTCGCCCCAGCCGCGCGACCAAGGTGGACGCATGAAGCTCCTCACCGCCGTGATCAAGCCCGCCCAGCTCGACGAGGTGAAGGAGGCGCTGCGCGCCTTCGGCGTCCAGGGCCTCACCGTCACCGAAACCGGAGGGTACGGCCGCCAGCGAGGGCACACCGAGGTCTACCGCGGCGCCGCCTACACGGTCGACCTGGTCCCCAAGGTGCGCGTCGAGGTGCTGGCCCCGGACGAGGACGCCGGGCAGCTCGTCGACGTCGTCGTCAAGGCGGCGCACACCGGGAAGATCGGCGACGGCAAGGTCTGGGTCGTGCCCGTGGAGACCGCGGTCCGCGTCAGGACGGGCGAGCGGGGCCCGGACGCGCTGTGAGCGGTTCGGGGGCGGGGTGACAGTCCCCGAAGCGGGGCGCGGAAGCCTCCTGGGGGCGGCCGGCGGCAGGGGCCGGAGGCCGCCTCGCGGTGACGCCGTGCCCCGTCCGATCCGGACTGGCGGGGACCCGTCGGCGGGAGGGCGGCTACCCTTGCCAGTGATTGACTCCGCCACCGACCCGAGGACCGACGAGCGCTGTGTTCGATACCCTTTCCGACCGCCTGAGTGCGACGTTCAAGAACCTCCGGGGCAAAGGGCGCCTCAGCGAGGCGGACATCGACGCCACCGCGCGTGAGATCCGCATCGCCCTGCTCGAGGCGGACGTCGCGCTGCCGGTTGTCCGCGCCTTCATCAAGCAGGTCAAGGAGCGCGCCGCGGGGGCCGAGGTCTCCCAGGCGCTGAACCCTGCCCAGCAGGTCATCAAGATCGTCAACGAGGAGCTGGTCGGCATCCTCGGCGGCGAGACGAGGCGCCTGCGGTTCGCCAAGAACCCGCCGACCGTCATCATGCTCGCCGGCCTCCAGGGCGCGGGTAAGACCACGCTGGCGGGCAAGCTGGGCCGCTGGCTCCAGCAGCAGGGCCACACGCCGGTCCTGGTCGCGGCCGACCTCCAGCGCCCCAACGCGGTCAACCAGCTCTCGGTCGTCGCCGAGCGCGCCGGGGTGGCCGTCTTCGCGCCGGAGCCGGGCAACGGGGTCGGCGATCCGGTCAAGGTCGCCCAGGACTCGATCACCTACGCGCGTGACAAGCAGCACGACGTGGTCATCGTCGACACCGCGGGGCGTCTGGGCATCGACCAGGAGCTGATGCGGCAGGCCGCCGACATCCGCGACGCCGTCAGCCCCGACGAGGTCCTCTTCGTCGTCGACGCCATGATCGGCCAGGACGCGGTCACCACGGCGGAGGCCTTCCAGGAGGGCGTCGGCTTCGACGGGGTCGTGCTCTCCAAGCTGGACGGCGACGCGCGCGGTGGTGCGGCGCTCTCCGTGGCCCAGGTCACCGGCAAGCAGATCATGTTCGCCTCCAACGGCGAGAAGCTGGACGACTTCGACGCCTTCCACCCGGACCGGATGGCGTCCCGCATCCTCGGCATGGGCGACATGCTCACGCTGATCGAGAAGGCGGAGCAGACCTTCAGCCAGCAAGAGGCCGAGAAGATGGCCGCCAAGCTGGCGAAGGGGCCCAAGGAGTTCACGTTCGACGACTTCCTGGCCCAGATGGAGCAGGTCCGCAAGATGGGCTCGCTCTCCAAGCTGCTCGGCATGATGCCGGGCATGGGCCAGATGAAGGAGCAGATCAACAACCTGGACGAGCGCGAGGTCGACCGCACGGCCGCCATCATCAAGTCGATGACGCCGGCGGAGCGCGCCGAGCCCACGCTCATCAACGGCTCCCGCCGGGCCCGTATCGCCCGGGGCTCCGGGGTCGACGTCAGCGCCGTCAAGAACCTGGTCGAGCGCTTCTTCGACGCCCGCAAGATGATGTCCAAGATGGCGCAGGGCGGCGGCATGCCGGGGATGCCAGGGATGCCGGGGATGCCCGGGGCCGGGGGCGGCAAGAAGAAGGGCAAGCAGCAGAAGAAGGCCAAGGGCAAGCGCCAGTCGGGCAACCCGATGAAGCGCAAGCAGGAGGAGCAGGCCGCGGCCGCCCGCCGGGCCGAGGGCGAGCAGGGCGGTGCCTTCGGCATCCCCGGCGCGGGCCAGGACCCGGGCGACTTCGAACTTCCTCAGGAGTTCAAGGACATGCTGCCCCCGAAGTGACCTCCCCTGACGCGAGCCTGCCGCGGCAAAGGCGGATGATGTCGTCCATGCGCGTATACATCCGCCCCCCGCGGCCGGCCGACGAACAGCTCTACAGTGAGGCCGTCGTGCGGTCGGCAGACCACCTCAGCCCGTGGAACCCCGTCGAGCCCGACGGCCTCCCCGACCTGCTGCGCCGCCAGGGCCCCGCGCTGCGTACGTTCCTGATCCTCGACCGCGAGGACGAGGGCCTGGTCGGCCGGGTGAACGTCGCCAACATCGTCAGAGCGCGTTTCCGCAACGGTTCCCTCGGCTACGACAGCTACCTGCCCTACGCCGGGACGGGACGGATGACCGAGGGGCTGCGGCTGGTGGTCGACCGCTGCTTCCAGCCCGGGCCCGACGGGCTCGGGCTGCACCGGCTGGAGATCAGCGTCCAGCCGGAGAACGAGCGGTCACTGGCGATGGCCAAGCGGCTCGGCTTCCGCCACGAGGGCTACTCGCCGCGCATGCTCTTCATCAACGACGCCTGGCGGGACCACGAGCGCTTCGCGCTGACGTCGGAGGAGTGGCCTGGGCCGACCGCCTGACCCACCGCGCCGCGCCTGACGAGGCCGCGGGGCAGTCCCTGTCTCCTCTCCGGAGCCTCCGCGCTGCCCGCTTCCTGCCGCCTCTCCGAAGCCCCACGCTCCCCGCGTGCGCCCCGCCCGTCCGCGCACAAAATGCCGCAGCGCACGAGGGCCCGGCGCCCTACGATGCCCGCCATGGCGACATCACCCGTCCTCACCCCCAGGGCCGAGGACTTCCCGCGCTGGTATCAGGAACTGGTGAACAAGGCGGAGCTCGCGGAGAACGGGCCAGTGCGCGGCACGATGGTGATCCGACCGTACGGCTACGGCATCTGGGAGCGCATGCAGGCGGACATGGACGCGCGCATCAAGCGCACGGGTGTCCAGAACGCCTACTTCCCCCTGCTGATCCCGCAGTCCTACATGACCAGGGAAGCCGAGCACGTCGAAGGCTTCTCACCCGAACTGGCCGTCGTCACCCACGGCGGAGGCAAGCGGCTGGAGGAGCCCGCCGTGGTGCGGCCGACCTCCGAGACGATCGTCAACGACTACTTCGCGAAGTGGGTGCGCAGCTACCGCGACCTGCCCCTGCTGATCAACCAGTGGGCCAACGTCGTCCGCTGGGAGATGCGGCCCCGGCTCTTCCTGCGCACCTCCGAGTTCCTGTGGCAGGAGGGGCACACCGCGCACGCCACCTTCGACCAGGCGCGCGACTTCGCCGCCGGCATCCACCGTGACGTCTACCAGGACTTCATGACCCAGATCCTGGCCATCGACGTGGTGCCCGGACGCAAGACGGCACGTGAACGCTTCTCCGGGGCGCTGAACACCCTCACGCTGGAGGCGATGATGGGCGACGGCAAGGCCCTCCAGATGGCCACCAGCCACGAGTTGGGGCAGAACTTCTCCCGCGCCTTCGGCACCAGGTTCCTCACCAGGGAGGGCACGCGCGAGCACGCCTGGCAGACCTCCTGGGGCAGCACCACGCGCATGGTGGGCGCGATGGTGATGGCACACGGCGACGACCACGGACTCCGCCTGCCGCCCCGGCTGGCCCCCGTGCAGGTGGTGGTCCTCGCGGTCAAGGGCGAGGACGCCGTGCTGACCCGGGCGCGCGCCCTGGCCGAGGAACTGGGCACCGCGGGACTGCGGGTGCGGATCGACGACCGTACGGACGTCCCCTTCGGGCGGCGCGCGGTCGACTGGGAGCTCAAGGGCGTGCCCGTACGGATCGAGATCGGCCCGCGCGACCTGGCGGGGGACGCCCCCGGCGGGGGTGGAACCGCCACGCTGGTGCGGCGCGTGCCGCGTACCAAGGAGCAGGTCCCGCTCGCCACCCTGGCCACCACCCTCCCCGGCCTGCTGGAGGACGATCAGGCCCTCCTGTTGAACCAGACGCGCGAGCGGCGCGTACAGCACACAGAAAACGTCCGTACCATCGGCGAGGCCGTGGAAGCCGCCACAGCCGGAGGGTGGGCACGCCTGCCGTGGTCCGCGCTCGGTCCCCAGGGCGAGGCGGCGCTGGCCGAGCACGCGGTGACGGTGCGCTGCCTGGTCGCCGAGGACGGCTCGGTGCCGCGGACGGAGGACGAGCCGGGCACGGTCGCGCTGGTGGCACGCGCGTACTGAGGTCTCGGTACGGGCACGCGCGTGCTGAGGTGCCGGTGCGGGCACGTGCGTGCAGAGGTGCTGGTGCGGGCACGCGCGTGCTGAGGCGCCGGTGCGGGCACGGGCGCGCACGCCGACGTGTCCGTACCGACGTTGCCCCTGCCGGTGATACGTCCCGGCTTGCGGCGGGTGCGCGGCTTGGCCGCAGATCGGGGCACCCGCCCCGCTCCTGCCGCAAGGGCGGCGACTGACTGGTACGTGCAAAATATTTGCGATGCCCCGGAATCGGAACACCAGGGCCCTTCCGCTCGTTGAGCACGACGTGAGCACGACACCACCAGTTCTCGCCGCCGAGCTGGCAGCCGCCTGGGCCGACATTCAACGGCACCACCCCGAGCTGCCGGACTTGGCCGCGCCCGAATCACTCATCGGAGAGTCCTCGTCCGCATGCGGTACCGGCCTCTCCTTCGAACGGCTGCTGCACGAGGCAGTCCACGGCATCGCCGCGGCCCGCGGTGTCCGTGACACCTCACGCGCGGGCCGGTATCACAACCGCCGCTTCCTGGCGATCGCCGAGGAGCTCGGGCTCGACCACCCCGAAGAGCCGCATCCCAGCAGCGGCTTCTCCCTCGTGATCCTCACGCCCGACACCCGGCGGCGCTACCGGCCCACCATCGAGCGGCTCCAGCGGGCCCTGAAGGCCTACAGCGCGGCCACCGAGACCGACACCGGGCGCAGTTTCCGCGGCCCCGCCGCGCGCCACGGCTCGTCGGGTGGCGGGGTGCGCGTGAAGGCGGTGTGCGACTGCGGCCGCAACGTCCGGGTCGTTCCCTCGGTCCTCGCGCAGGCCCCCATCATGTGCGGAGCCTGTGGCAAGCAGTTCCGCATCCCCGCCGACGCGGTGCCCGCCGAGATGGCCGCGAGCGCGGAGCCCATCCCCGTCGGCTGACCCGCGCCCGCACCGGCACCCGCCGCCTCCGGGCGTCCGCCGCCTCCGGGTGCCCGGCGAGCCGAGCAGCGCCGTACCGGGCGCGTCCCGGACCTCGCCTCCCCGCCGCCCGCTTCCGGCGGGCGCGCGGCCGCGGGTCCCGGGGCACTGGGCGGACGGCGAGGGGCTGCGGTGCCTCTGGGTGCCGGCGGACGAGGGCGGTTTCCGGCGCGGCCGCGCGGTGTGGCATCATGGTCGGCTGAACTCGACAGTCGCACAGGACCCCTCTCTCCTCCGGCTGACGCGTCCATCGGACACCCGGCGCCACAACCCCACGTGGCATCCCCGACGTGTCCACCCACGTCAAGACCAGGAGACACCACACCCGTGGCAGTCAAGATCAAGCTGAAGCGTCTGGGCAAGATCCGTTCGCCTCACTACCGCATCATCGTCGCCGACTCCCGCACCCGCCGTGACGGCCGGGCCATCGAGGAGATCGGCCTGTACCACCCGGTGCAGAACCCCTCGCGCATCGAGGTCGACTCGGAGCGCGTGCAGTACTGGCTCGGCGTCGGCGCCCAGCCGACCGAGCCCGTCGAGGCGATCCTCAAGGTCACCGGCGACTGGCAGAAGTACAAGGGCCTGCCCGCGCCGGAGCCGATGAAGGTCCCGGAGCCGAAGGCCGACAAGCGTGCCCTCTTCGAGGCCGCCGCCAAGGAGTCCGCCGACGAGCCGCAGGGTGAGGCCATCACCCCGAAGGCCAAGAAGGCGGACAAGGCCGAGAAGAAGGCGGACGCCGAGGCGTCGGCCGCCACCGAGTCGACCGAGGCCTGAGGATGCTCGAGGAGGCCCTCGAGCACCTGGTGAAGGGCATCGTCGACCACCCCGACGAGGTGGGGATCGCATCCCGCAACCTCCGTCGCGGACGCGTGTTGGAGGTCCGGGTGCACCCCGATGACCTCGGCAAGGTGATCGGCCGCAACGGTCGCACCGCGCGCGCTCTGCGCACCGTCGTGGGAGCTCTCGGCGGCCGCGGAATCCGCGTCGACCTCGTCGACGTGGACCAGGTCCGCTGAAGAGCGGTATGCAGCACCGGCACGGGCCGGGGACGGCGACCACGCCGTCCCCGGCCCGTTGTCGCGTCGCCGCCTCCTCCGCCCCTTCCACCACCCCCAGTCCTTACGTACGGATGAGCACCGAGCACGGAGAGGCACAGTGCAGCTAGTCGTCGCGCGGATCGGCCGCGCCCACGGCATCAAGGGCGAGGTCACGGTCGAGGTCAGGACCGACGAGCCGGAGCTCCGGCTCGCGCCGGGGGCGGTACTGGCCACGGACCCGGCCTCCACCGGGCCGCTGACCATCGCCGCCGGGCGGGTGCACAGCGGACGGCTGCTGCTGCGCTTCGAGGGCGTCCGTGACCGCAACGCCGCCGAAGCCCTGCGCAACACCCTGCTCGTCGCCGAGATCGACCCCGCGGAGCGTCCGGAGGACCCGGAGGAGTTCTACGACCACCAGCTGGAGGATCTGGAGGTGGTCACCGTCGACGGAACCCTCGTCGGACGCATCGAGAGCGTCGCGCACCTGCCGGCCCAGGACCTGCTCGTGATCCGGGGCGCGGACGGCGGGGAAGTACTGGTCCCGTTCGTCAGCGAGATCGTTCCCGAGATCGATCTGGACGCTCAGCGCGCCGTCATCGACCCACCGCCCGGCCTCCTCGACGAGGGGGAGCCGCAGGCGGGCTCACCTGAGGAAGAAGAGGCCCAGGCCGACCCGGGGAACCCGCGGTGAGGCTCGACGTCGTCTCGATCTTCCCCGAGTACCTGGAGCCGCTGAACGTCTCCCTGGTGGGCAAGGCCCGCAGCCGCGGTGTGCTGGACGTCCGCGTCCACGACCTGCGGGATTGGACGCACGACCGGCATCACACCGTCGACGACACCCCCTACGGCGGCGGTCCCGGCATGGTGATGAAGCCGGAGCCGTGGGGCGAGGCCCTCGACCACGTGCTGGCGAGCGGCGAGCCGGAGCATGGGCGGCCCGTCCTCGTCGTGCCCACCCCCAGCGGCAGACCGTTCACGCAGGAACTGGCGGTCGAACTGTCCGACGAGCCCTGGCTGGTCTTCACGCCCGCCAGGTACGAGGGAATCGACCGCCGCGTCATCGAGGAGTACGGGGAGCGGCTCGACGTACGGGAGGTCTCCATCGGCGACTACGTGCTCGCCGGCGGGGAGGCTCCGGTGCTCGTCATGGTCGAGGCGATCGCCAGGCTGCTGCCCGGCGTGCTGGGCAACGCGGCCTCGCACCAGGACGACTCCTTCGCGCCCGGGGCCATGGCCGACCTGCTGGAGGGCCCCGTCTACACCAAGCCGCCCGAGTGGCGCGGACGCGGCATCCCGGAGGTGCTGCTGAGCGGCCACCACGGCCGGATCGCCCGCTGGCGCCGCGACCAGGCCTTCGCCCGCACCACCGACCACCGGCCCGACCTGATCGAGCGCTGCGACCCGGACACGCTGGACAAGCACGACCGTGCGGCGCTGGAGGGACTGGGCTGGCACCGGGACGGGGACGACGGCCACTGGCAGCGCCCGGCGGACGAGTAGCCTCCGCTCTCCTCCCGCCCGACCGATTTGGGGCGGAGGGGTGGCCCGTGGAAGAATGGGCAGCTGCCTGTCATCCGGCGCGCGACCCTGCCACAGGGGGACCGACGCCCGCCGCGAGTGGCGGCTCTCCGACCAGATCACGATATGCCGCTGATGACCTGTGGCATCAGCGAAGAAAGCAGACGGACATGTCCCATCTTCTCGACAGCGTCGACGCCGCGTCCCTGCGCGACGACGTCCCGGCCTTCCGCCCGGGCGACACGGTCAACGTGCACGTGCGCGTCATCGAGGGCAACCGCTCCCGTGTCCAGCAGTTCAAGGGCGTCTGCATCCGCCGCCAGGGCGCCGGCGTGCGGGAGACCTTCACCGTCCGCAAGGTCAGCTTCAGCGTGGGCGTCGAGCGCACCTTCCCTGTGCACACCCCGATCGTCGAGAAGATCGAGGTCGTGACCCGCGGTGACGTCCGCCGCGCCAAGCTGTACTACCTGCGTGACCTGCGCGGCAAGGCCGCGAAGATCAAGGAGAAGCGCGAGAGCTGATCTCGCGTCCTCGGTGTTCGGGGCGCCGGTTAGGCTTCCGCCCGATGGACACCGAGGAACAGCACGACGAACCGGAGCGCGATCGCTCCTCCGCTTCCGAAGAGGAAGCCGGGGGTCGGTCGCGTTTCGCGCGTCCAGCCCTGTACGCGGGGCTCGTGCTGGGGGCACTCTTGCTGACGAACGCTTTCGTCATGCAGCCTTTCCTGATCCCGAGTTCCTCGATGGACCCCACCCTGCGCGTCGGGGACCGGGTGCTGGTGAACAAACTGGCCTACCGCTTCGGTGACGGTCCACAGCGCGGGGACGTCATCGTCTTCGACGGCACCGAATCGTTCTCCACGGACGCGGACCCCGACGCCAACGCCGTCACGACCGCACTGCGCAAGGCGGGCGCGGCGACTGGGTTGGTGCCGCCCGCCGAGACCGACTACGTCAAGCGCGTCATCGGGGTCGGCGGAGACCTGGTGCGCTGCTGCGACAGGCGGGGGAGGATCGAGGTGAACGGTCGGCCCGTGAGCGAGGACTATCTGCACCCCGGCGACGCGCCCTCCACGGTGCCCTTCGAAACACGGGTACCGGAGGGGCGCCTGTGGGTGATGGGTGACCACCGCGACAAGTCCAGCGATTCCCGCGACCATCTCGGTGACCCCGGCGGCGGCACCGTCCCCGTCGACCGCGTGATCGGACGGGCGGACGGGATCGGCTGGCCGCTCGGCCGCATCGGCTCCCTCCCCGCGGGCGCGGACGGTGACGATGACTGACCCCGAGGGCAGGTACGGACACCAGCACCCCCACGGGGCAGGGCAACGACCGCAGGGCCCGTGGCCCCCGCCGCAGAACCCCCGGCAGGCCTCCGGACACCCGTCCGACCCCTCGTACGGTGGTGCGGGCCCGTACGGCGACGCGGCCGTGCCGTACCAGCACCCGGGCGCGGCACCGTACGACCCCTCCGGCGCCGCCGAGCCGTACGACCCCTCCGGCACCGTCGGCCCGTACGACCCCTCCGGTGCCGCGGCGCCCTACGGCTACCCCGGCGCCGCCGAGCCGTACGCCCCTTCCGGTACGGCGGCCGGGCCGTACGACAGCACCACCGGCCCGGCCGAGCCGTGCGCCCCCTCCGGTGCGGCGGCCGGGCCGTACGACAGCACCACCGGCCCGGCCGAGCCGTACGATCCCTCCGGTGCCGCCTTCGTGCCCGAAGGGGGCGAGGAGTGGGACCGGGAGGAGGAGTCGGCGCCGCTGCGGCGCCCCGGCCAGGGGCGGGCGGACCGCAGACGGGCCGCGAAACGCATCAAGCGCCGCCGGAGGCTCTCGGCCACGAAGGAGGTCCCGATTCTCGTCGGGGTCGCCGTGCTGATCGCTCTGGTGCTCAAGACCTTCCTCGTGCAGGCTTTCGTGATCCCTTCGGGTTCCATGGAGCAGACCATCCGGATCGGTGACCGAGTCCTGGTCGACAAGCTCACTCCCTGGTTCGGAGCGGAGCCGCACCGCGGTGACGTCGTCGTCTTCGAGGACCCGGGCGGCTGGCTCAAGGACGAGAAGAAGGAGAAGAAAGACGCTCCTCCGGGGATCAAGCAGGGCAAGGAGTTGCTGACCTTCATCGGGCTGCTGCCCTCCGACGACGAGCAGGACCTGATCAAGCGCGTCGTCGGCGTCGGCGGTGACACCGTACGCTGCTGTGACAAGCAGGGCCGCGTGACGGTGAACGGCACGCCCCTGGACGAGCCGTACATCCATCCGGGCAACAAACCCTCGAAGATGGAGTTCGAGGTGACCGTGCCTGTCGGACGTGTGTTCGTGATGGGGGATCATCGGGGCAACTCCGCCGACTCCCGTTACCACTTGCGAGACCCCGACAAGGGAACGATCGGGGTGGAGCGGATCGTTGGAAGAGCGGTCGTCATCGCCTGGCCGTTCGACCACTGGAGACGGCTCGAAGAGCCCAAGACCTACGCTTCGGTGCCCGACGCGGGCGGTACTTCGGCGGCGCCGCCCGGGGGCCGTGAGAATCGAGTGGCGCAACTCCCGTTCTCTGCGGAACTTCCGCTCGTTATGGGAGTGGTGGGCTTGTCCCGATTGCGGAACAGGCGAATGCGCAGTGTGAGGAGTGGATGTGGGGGACTTGGCGGTCGGCGCACGGTCCGGTTCCGGGTATCCGGAGGACGAACGTCCTGGTACGGACGGCAGGACGGGCGACGCAGGACCACCGGCCGTGGGAAGAGAGAGTGACGGCGTGACCGCCGAGACCGACGGGATGGCAGCGGGCTCCGGAGCGGGCGAAGACGGGCCGCACGGCTTTTCCCCGCCCCCCGGCCACCAGCTGCCGGAAGCGGAGCGAGCAGCTCAGAGCAAGCGAGACGAGCACACGGACCGGGCCGACCACATGGACGACAGCGGCGGGCCGCACCAAGGCGCCGAGTGGAGCGAAGCGGACGGCGAGGAGAAGGACGGCGGCAGTGGCCGCAAGGGCCGTAAGGACGCCGCCAAGCAGCAGCGTTCCTTCTGGAAAGAACTCCCGATGCTCATCGGCATCGCGCTGGTTCTCGCCCTGGTCATCAAGACCTTCCTGGTCCAGGCCTTCTCCATTCCCTCGGCTTCCATGCAGGACACCCTCCGGATCGGTGACCGAGTCCTGGTCGACAAGCTCACTCCGTGGTTCGGGGCGACGCCCGAGCGCGGCGAAGTCGTCGTCTTCCACGACCCGGGCGGCTGGCTGCCCGAGGCCCAGGTGGAGGAGAACTTCGTCCAGACGGCGCTCAGCTTCATCGGCCTGATGCCCTCCGCGAACGAGAAGGACCTGATCAAGCGGGTCATCGCGGTAGGCGGCGACACGGTCTCGTGCAAGAAGGGCGGCAAGGTCCACGTCAACGGAAAGGCCCTGAACGAGACCTCGTACATCTACCCAGGCAACAGCCCGTGCGACGACAAGCCGTTCGGCCCCCTCAAGGTGCCCGACGGCAAGCTGTGGGTGATGGGCGACCACCGTCAGGACTCCCTCGACTCCCGCTACCACCAAAACCAGCCGGGTGGTGGCTTCGTCCCCGAGGGGCAGGTCGTCGGGCGGGCCATCGTGAAGGCGTGGCCGATCGACCGGTGGGGCACGCTGCCCGTCCCCGACACCTTCGGCCAGCAGGGCATCGAGGCACGCGCGCTGAACGCCGCTCCCGGTGCTGTCGGGCTCGCCGGAGCGGTCCCGCTGGTGCTCTGGCGCCGCAGGCGGCGGCTGGTCCTGACGGCCAAGCCGGCCGGAGCCGCCAGGCACGCCGGGGCTGCCGGGCCCACCGGGCCCACGTCGGCCACCGGAGCGACGGAGGGCGAGGGCTGACGTATCCCGTACTCCTGGGTAGGGTGCCGCGCAGATTCGAGGCTGCCGCGGAGAACCCGGGAGAACGCACGTGAGCAACGCAAGCCATACCGATGAGGGCCGCGGCCGACTGGGCAACCGACTGTCCGGAGTGGCCGTGGCCCTCGGCTGCGTGCTCTTCCTCGGGGGCTTCGTCTGGGGTGCACTGCTGTACCAGCCGTACACGGTGCCGACCGACTCCATGGACCCCACGGTGCAGGCCGGGTCCCGAGTGCTGGCGGAGCGGGTGGACGGAGACGAGGTGCACCGCGGCGACGTCGTCGTCTTCCAGGACTCTGTCTGGGGCGCTGTCCCCATGGTCAAGCGGGTCGTGGGCGTCGGAGGCGACAAGGTGGCCTGCTGCGACCGGCAGGGACGGCTCACCGTCAACGGCGACAGCGTCGAGGAGCCCTATCTGCGCAGCCAGGGCCGCGACTCGCAGCGGCCCTTCGAGTCCACCACGGTGCCCGAAGGAAAGCTGTTCCTGCTCGGCGACAACCGGTCGGCCTCCCTCGACTCGCGTGTGCATCTGCAGGACGGCGAGCACGGCGCGGTGCCCCGCTCCGCCGTCAAGGCGCGCGTGGACGCCATAGCGTGGCCCGTCGGCGGGCTCGGCATGCTGCCCGAGGCGCGTGGATTCGCCGACATGCCCGGCGGCACCTCCAGCAGCGGCCCCCTGCCGACGGCGCTGATCGCCGTCGTGGTGGGCGCGGTCCTGGTGCTGGGCGGAGCCGCCTGGGGGCCGATCGCGCGCCGCCGCGCGATGTCGGCCCGCCGCCGCTCGGGGTGACGCACAATAGGGGGACGCACGGCTGAAGGGGAACATGCCATGAGCGCCGAGGACCTCGAGAAGTACGAGACCGAGATGGAGCTGAAGCTCTACAGGGAGTACAGGGACGTCGTCGGTCTGTTCAAATACGTGATCGAGACCGACCGGCGCTTCTACCTCACCAACGACTACGAGATGCAGGTCCACTCGGTGCAGGGCGAGGTCTTCTTCGAGGTCTCGATGGCGGACGCCTGGGTGTGGGACATGTACCGGCCGGCCCGGTTCGTCAAACAGGTACGGGTGCTCACGTTCAAGGACGTCAACATCGAGGAGCTGAACAAGAGCGAGCTCGACCTGCCGGAGGATTCGGACTTCAAGGGCTGATCCTGGCACATCGCCCAAAATGTGGTTCCTGCGATTCCTGTCATCCCTGTGCTTCCTGTACCTCTTGTGGGTGACGGAGTTGTCCACAATCATCCGGCGCTCCACAGAAACAGAGCAAGATCCACACGCTGCCTCCGGTACCGCCACAGTCGGTGCCGGAGGTGGTTCATGTGAACACCAGCGAAGTGCGGCGCGGTTGGGCCGCAGGCCCGAACGCGTGGAAAACGGACAGTCCCGGCTCTGCCGGAAGGAGCGACCGGGGTGCGGGCGGGCGCGCCCCCGACGGGCGCACCCGTGATGGGCGCACCCCCGATGGCCGAGGTGGCCCGGGCGCGAGTGGGCGCGGCCCCGACAAGCAAGGCGACGGCGAGGTCACGGACCGGCCCAGCGGCCCGGGCGCCGACAGGCGCTGCCTCGCCGGGCGGGGCGATCGTGACGTTGGCGGAGGACCGAGTGCTGACAGGCCGCTCGGTTCGGGCGCCCATGGGGGAGGTCTCGTCGGGCGGGTGTCCGGCGGTCGGGGGCTCGGCGATCGGGACGTGCGGGGCTGCGACGTCGGCGGGCACTCCGCCGACAAACGGGACACCGAGGGGCGGGAGCCCAGCGATCCCCGCTTGGCCGGACGGAGCACCGGGGCGCCGGGTGCCGGGGCGCGGGGCGGCCGCGTGCAGCCGGGTGCGGGCTCGCGCGCCGCGCGAACCGGCCGCGCGGCGGGCGCTCCGGGCCCGGCCCGGGCCAGGAGCGCCTTGGGGCGGTACGGAGAGGACCTCGCGGCGCGACGGCTGCGCGAAGCGGGGATGACGGTCCTGGAGCGCAACTGGCGCTGCGCCGAAGGCGAGATCGACCTGATCGCGCGCGACGCCGATGCCGTGGTGATCTGCGAGGTCAAGACCCGCAGGGCCGTTCCTTTCCAGCACCCCATGGGCGGCCTGCCACCGGCCAAGACGGCCCGCCTGCGCCGCCTGGCGGCGCGCTGGCTCACCGAGCGCTGGATCGCCCGTTATGGGCAACCGCCCGTGGGCGGCGTCCGTATCGATCTCGTCGGCATCGTCCTTCCCGACCGTGGGGCACCCGTGCTCCAGCACGTCCGGGGGGTGGGTTGATGGGATTCGCTCGAACGTGCGGGGTGGCGCTGGTCGGCGTCGAGGGAGTGCTGGTCGAGGTCCAGGCCGACTTGGAGCCCGGGGTCGCCGCCTTCACCCTCGTGGGCCTCCCGGACAAGAGCCTGACCGAGAGCCGGGACCGGGTGCGTGCAGCCGTGGTCAACACCGGTGTGCCCTGGCCGCAGAAGAAGCTCACCGTGGGCCTCAGTCCCGCTTCGGTCCCCAAAGGCGGCAGCGGCTTCGACATCGCGGTCGCATGTGCCGTTCTGGCGGCGGCAGAACGCGTCGACCCCCGCCAGATCGCCGACGTCGTGATGATCGGCGAACTGGGCCTTGACGGCCGCGTACTGCCGGTGCGGGGCGTCCTGCCCGCCGTTCTGGCGGCCGCCGACGCGGGGTACCGGCAGGTGGTCGTTCCCGAACAGACCGCGGCCGAGGCCTCGCTCGTCCCGGACGTCTCCGTGGTGGGCGTACGCAGCCTGGGCCAGCTCATCGCGGTGCTCAACGACGAGCCAGTGCCCGAGGAGGAAGAGCGGCCGGACGCGGGCCTGCCCGGATCCGTCCACGCCGGTCTCGCCGGGCTCCCCGCCGCAGCGCCGGGGCTGACCGGCCTGCTGGCCGAGGAGCGCCCTCTCGACCTGGCGGAAGTGACCGGACAACGCCACGCGCGGCGCGCTCTGGAGATCGCCGCCGCAGGACGCCACCACATCTTTTTCAAAGGCCCTCCGGGCGCGGGGAAAACGATGCTGGCCGAGCGCCTACCGGGGTTGCTGCCCCCGCTCAGCCGCAAGGAAGCGCTGGAGGTGACGGCCGTGCACTCGATCGCGGGGGCGCTGCCGCCAGGCCAACCGCTGGTATCCCGGCCGCCCTACTGCGCGCCGCATCACTCGGCGACCATGGCGGCACTGGTCGGCGGTGGCTCCGGTGTGCCACGCCCCGGCGCGGTCTCGCTCGCCCACCACGGCGTTCTCTTTCTGGACGAGGCCGCGGAGTGCAGCGCCCGGGTCCTGGACGCGATGCGCCAGCCGCTGGAGTCCGGGCACGTCCTGGTGGCCCGGGCCGCGGGCATGATGCGGATGCCGGCCCGTTTCCTGCTCGCCCTGGCCGCGAACCCATGCCCGTGCGGACGCCACGGCAGCGCCGGCGGCGCATGTGAGTGCAGGCCCGCTTCGGTGCGCCAGTACCGTGCCAGGCTCTCGGGTCCGCTGCTGGACCGTGTCGATCTGCGGGTCCTCGTCGAACCGCTCGCCCGCTCGGAGCTGATGGCGGCCGTCGGAGGCGGGGAACCCACCGCAGTGGTGGCCGCCCGCGTACTGGAAGCGCGGGGCCGCGCCGCTGCCAGGTACGCCGGCACGCCGTGGAAGACCAACAGCGACGTGCCAGGTCACGAGTTGCGCACCCGCCACCCCGCGCTGCCGGGAGCCCTCAACGAGGCGGAGGACGAGTTGGAGCGCGGCATACTCACCGCTCGCGGCCTCGACCGGGTGTTGCGGGTCGCGTGGACGGTCGCCGACCTGGCGGGCCACGAGAGGCCGACCCGTGACGATGTCAACTACGCACTCGGACTGCGCACCGGGGTGCACCGAGGAGCCCTCGTCCCGGAGGTACCCGCATGACCGGCGGCGGCACCCGACCGACGAAGCCCTCCGGGCCGGGTCCCGACCCGGAGTCCGACGCCCGCCCCCACCGCCCGGGAGCGCACGCCCCGCACGATCCCGGGCGGGCAGGTACCGGTTCGGCGACGGACCGATCTCGTTCGCGGTCGCCATGGCCGTCAGCCAACAGGCCATCGGGTCCTGTGAGCCCCAGCCACGCGCGCACGGGGCTCGGCGCGGGCTCCGAGAGCGCGGCTCGCGCAGGCGGCGCCCCAGACTCCAGTCTTTCCGCGGACCCGGACCCGGACCCGGACCCAGGCCCGCGCTCGGACCCGCGCTCGGGTCCGGACCTGCACTCGCACTCGGACCTGTACCCGGACCCGGACCCGGGCTCGGATCCGGACCAGGTAAGGGACTCGGAGGGAGGAAAGCCGGCGAGCCCCCCGCCACGGGGTGCGGCCCTGCCGGTGAGGACCGACAAGGGGCCCTCCGCATGGTCGGAGCGGCTCGCCCGAGCGGCTCTGACCCGTATCGCCGAGCCGGGGGACGAACACGTGGGGCGGTGGGTCGCGGCCCATGGCGCCTGCGCGGTCGTCGAAGCGGTGCGCGGATCCGGGGCGCCGCTCGACGGGGCCGGTGAGCAGCGCTGGGCAGGGCTGCGGCTGCGCGCCGCCGATGTCCGCCCCGACATCGACCTCGCCGCAATCGAACGGCTCGGTGGCCGGTTCGTCTGCCCCGGCGACCCGGAGTGGCCGAGCCAGCTGGACGACCTGGGCCCTGCGCGACCGCTCGGGCTGTGGATCAACGGAGTTCCGTCACTGCGTGTGTGGGCGCTGCGTTCGGTCGCGGTCGTCGGCGCCCGCGCCTGCACCGAATACGGGGCGCACTGCGCCGCGGTGCTCGCGGCCGGCCTGGCCGAGCGGGGCTGGACGGTCGTCTCCGGGGCCGCCTACGGCATCGACGCGGCCGCGCACCGGGGAGCTCTCGCCCTTCGCGGGCCGACTGCCGGCGTCCTGGCCTGCGGGGCTGACGTCGCCTACCCGCCGGGGAACCAGGAGTTGATCCGGACGCTGGGGGAGCGCGGTCTGCTCGTGGCCGAACTCCCGCCGGGCGCTCATCCGACCCGCAGCAGGTTCGTCCTCCGCAACCGCGTGATCGCTGCCCTCACCAGGGGCACGGTCGTGGTCGAGGCCGCGGTGCGCAGTGGCGCACTGGTCACGGCGCGCCGCGCGATCAGGCTGGGACGCCATGTGATGGGTATGCCGGGCCCGGTCACCTCCGGCCTCTCGCAGGGCGTGCACGAACTCCTGCGCGGTGAGGCCACGGTGGTCACCGACGCCGCCGAAGTGATCGAACTCGTCGGCGCGATGGGAGAGCTCGCTCCGCGGCGCCGGGGAGCTGCCGTACCGCGTGACACACTCAGCCGCAGCGCGTCGCGCGTACTGGAAGCGGTCCCGGGGCGGGGCGCGAGCGACCCCGCCCGGATCGCCCGCTCCGCGGGTGTGCCCGCCCCCGTCGTTCTCGCCCGGCTCCATGAGCTGCGGGCTCTCGGATTCGTCGAACGAGACGGTGACCACTGGAAGTTGGCCCGCCACCGCAAGGGGCACACCATCGAGTGATGAGGCGGTCCTTGACCTGGGGCTATCGGGTGAAAAGCTGAGCCGTGCGCCCTCGCCGGGGCGGCACGGGCCACGCGAGGCTCCGCACCCTGGCCCGTGCCCGGTCATCCGCACCGCACCCGCCGTACGGTCCCGCCGAGACGTCGCGGCAACCAGCACGCCAGCACGGAGGAGGAAGAACGATACGTCGCACGTTGCGATGCCGCGGTCACGTTACGCTCACACCGTCTCTCCGCGAGACGCACGTGTCCGCGCATCAACAGACCACCACTACCCAGCAGAACGGCTCAAGGCGACGTATGCCTCAGCACATCTCCGGGCCCGACCGCACAGCCGCAGCGGCTTCCGCCGTCACCCGCGCCGTGGTCGACGACAACGCGCCCAGGACTGCGCCCAGCTCGCTGGATGAACTCTGGCGGTCCTACAAGGCCACGGCCGACAGCAGGCTGCGTGAACAGCTGATCCTGCACTATTCGCCGCTGGTCAAGTACGTCGCGGGCCGAGTCAGTGTGGGGCTTCCCGCCAACGTGGAGCAGGCCGACTTCGTCTCCTCCGGGGTCTTCGGACTCATCGACGCCATCGAGAAGTTCGACCCCTCCCGCTCCATCAAGTTCGAGACCTACGCCATCACCCGCATCCGCGGAGCGATGATCGACGAGCTGCGGGCGCTCGACTGGATCCCCCGCTCGGTGCGGCAGAAGGCCCGTGCGGTCGAGCGTGCGTACGCCACTCTGGAAGCCAGGCTCCGGCGCAGTCCCTCGGAAGCCGAGGTGGCCGGCGAGATGGGCATCGAGACGGAAGAACTGCACGGCGTCTTCAGTCAGTTGTCGCTCGCCAACGTCGTCGCCCTCGAAGAGCTTCTGCACGTCGGCGGTGACGGGGGTGACCGGCTGAGTCTCGTGGACACGCTCGAGGACACCGCCGCGGACAACCCGGTGGAGGTCGCGGAGGACCGCGAACTGCGCCGCATGCTCGCCAGGGCCATCAACACCCTGCCGGACCGTGAGAAGACCGTGGTCACTCTCTACTACTACGAGGGGCTCACCCTCGCCGAGATCGGCCAGGTGCTCGGCGTCACCGAGAGCAGGGTCAGCCAGATCCACACCAAATCGGTTCTGCAGCTCCGCGCCAAGCTCGCCGACGCCGGGCGCTGACCAAGGCGGCCTGCCACCGTCCGCTGCCGGACGCGGCCCCGTCGGATCGTGGCCACACCGGACCCGTGATCCCGCCGTGACCCCTCGGACCGCGGCCCCGCCGGGCCGGGAGGGGGCGGCATTCGGGAAGGGTGGGCCATCGGGACGAGGCGACGACCGGGAAGGCTCGGCAGGATCGATTCGCCAGGACTCGTGTGAACCGTGGGCGGGGGTCCGTAAGCTGGAGACGTGCCCAGGATTCGAGCGGCCTCCGTGGCCGAGCATCGGAACATGCAGCGTGCGGCCCTGTTGGATGCCGCCCGGTCGCTGCTGTCCGAGGGTGGGACCGAAGCTTTGACCTTTCCCGCCCTCGCCCAGCACACCGGCCTCGCGCGCTCCTCCGTGTACGAGTATTTCCGCTCCCGAGCCGCTGTCGTGGAAGAGCTGTGCGCCGTCGACTTCCCGGTGTGGGCGGCCGAGGTGGAGTCGGCGATGCGGGCCGCGAAGACGCCGGAAGGCCAGGTCGAGGCCTACGTTCGCCGGCAGCTCGCGCTCGTCGGGGACCGCCGCCACCGCGCCGTCGTCGCGATCTCCGCGGGCGAGCTGGATGTGGGAGCCCGCGAGCGGATCAGGGCCGCGCACGGTGGACTGATCTCCATGGTCGTCGAAGCGCTCGGCGACCTCGGTCACGAGCAGCCCCGCCTCGCCGCGATGCTTCTCCAGGGAGTCGTGGACGCCGGGGTACGCCGCATCGAGCTGGGTGCCGCCGAAGCGCCCGAGCAGATCGCCGAAGCCGCCGTCTCCATGGCGCTGAACGGCGTGCGAGGCTGACCCCGCTTTTCAGGCTGTTCCGGCTGTCGAGACCGTCGAGTCTGTTGCCGTTGTCGCGGCTGCCGTGCTGCTCGAGGCCGGCGAGGCGGCCCGCTGCCGGTGGCGTCGGCATGGTGACCCTCGCCGCCTCCGTGAGAGCCGGCGTTCGTGCCAGGTCGTCTGGGGCCCGCGTAGGGCCGGTCGGGGCCCGTGACTGGTCGGCACCCTCCGGACTCGCGCCGTGCTTGGGCGACGGCCGGAGCACGCGGGCCGGCGGGTGCGGTTCCGATGCGTGTGCCTCGGGGTCCGCCGGGCGACGTGTCTTCGCGCCGCCTCGGGCTCCCTGTGCGCCCCGCTGTCCGGTCCGGCTCCGCAGCTGTCGGTGGGCCCAGAGCGCGCAGACGGTCAGCGCGCCTGCCGCGCTCCAGGCGGCGAGGTCTCCCGTGCCGCTGAGGGCGGCTGGAGACGCGGCTCTGTGCGCTGCGGCGATGCCCCTGCCCGACGTCCGTTCCCGACCTGTCGTCGCTTCGGGGACCGGTACTGAGAAGATCGGGAGCAGCCGGGATCGGCCGCCCAGCAGGGATGCGGGCAGCAGGGAGAGCGGATCGAGGTAGCGGTCGCCGCGCAGGAGCCCCCAGTGCAGACACGTACGGGGACAGTGCTGCCCCCGTACGACCGTCCCGACCTTCTCGCCGGCCTCCACCCGGTCGCCCTTGTGAACGGAGGGCCGCACGGACTGGTAGGTGGTCCGCAGCGGTGGCCGGCCCGTTCCCGACAGCTCGATGGAGACGACTCCGCTCCCCGCGACCTTCCCCGCGAAGGAGACCTTGCCCGCGGCCACGGCCCGCACCGGTTGGCCCGGGCGGGCCGCGAGATCCACCCCCCGGTGGCCGGGGGCCCACCGTTGGGGCGGCGGGTCCCAGCCGCGGTCCACGCGTGGCCGCCGGGCGCCGTCCACCCCGTCGACCGGCCAGTTCCGGCCGACGGGACGGCTGACGGGACGGCCGAGAGGCCGGGGGACGGTCCGGTGCGCGGTGGCCCGGCCGTCTGCGGGCTTCGAATGAACTCCCGCACCCGCGGGCGTGGGGTGGACATCGGGTGCGGGAGGCTTGGAGGACCACGGCGTACGGGGCGGGGCAGCGGCGGCGCCCACCGCCGGCCACGTCCCCAGCCACACCAGCGTCAGCGCGCCGAGGACGGCCGCGGACCGCAGCGGTCCGCTGCCTAGCGGGGCGAACCGGGAGCGCGCCCTCAGTGCGGTCCGGCAGGCGAGGACGGCCCGGACGATCATCGGAGCAGCCCGTACCTCTCCGCTCGGCAGTCGCTCAGGTCGCTCAGGTCGCTCACGCCGCTCAGGTCGCTCACGCCGGGCAGGTCGCGCAGACCGCTCAGGCCGCGTGCTGGTGCGTGCCCCCTCGGCCGGGGGCCTGTGCCGTGTCATGCGGAAACCGTCGCGCGGATCGTCGGCCTTCGGGGATCATGACCTGGATCTGTGGACAACCGGCAGGTTGTGGACAACTCCGTCACTCGTGTGAGCGGATGAGACGGTGAGAGCGGGGGTCCGTGTGAGCGGGTGGGGCCGTCGGGAGCGGCTGTTTCCACCGTTCTCAGCCGGCGTGGGCGTCAACGGCCGGCCCGCTGACCTCGCAACACCTGCCCCCGCATCTGTCCCTTCCGCCCCCGGGCCCTCTCGGCCCCCGCCCGGCGCGGCCCACCTCCGCGGTCCCGTACACTGCTGATGCGGCCCGGGTGACCGGGCTGACTTCGCACGCCCCGCCACCCTCACCCGGTGGCCGCGCATCTCGGTCCCAGGAGCGGTCGTCACTCGGCCCCTCAGGGCGGCGCGCAGGGGCGTCAGGCAAGCGGAGGCGTCCGCCTCCGCTGACGACAACCGAGTAACCCAAGGAGAACGGCCATGGCCGTCGTCACGATGCGGGAGCTGCTGGAGAGCGGCGTCCACTTCGGGCACCAGACCCGCCGCTGGAACCCGAAGATGAAGCGCTTCATCTTCACCGAGCGCAACGGCATCTACATCATCGACCTGCTCCAGTCGCTGTCGTACATCGACCGCGCCTACGAGTTCGTCAAGGAGACCGTCGCGCACGGCGGCTCCATCATGTTCGTCGGCACCAAGAAGCAGGCCCAGGAGGCCATCGCCGAGCAGGCCACCCGCGTGGGCATGCCCTACGTGAACCAGCGCTGGCTCGGCGGCATGCTGACCAACTTCTCGACCGTCTACAAGCGGCTGCAGCGCCTCAAGGAGCTGGAGCAGATCGACTTCGAGGACGTGGCCGCCTCCGGCCTCACCAAGAAGGAGCTTCTGGTCCTCTCCCGTGAGAAGGCGAAGCTGGAGAAGACCCTCGGCGGCATCCGCGAGATGCAGAAGGTCCCCAGCGCCGTCTGGATCGTGGACACCAAGAAGGAGCACATCGCCGTCGGTGAGGCGCGCAAGCTCAACATTCCGGTGGTCGCGATCCTCGACACCAACTGTGACCCGGACGAGGTCGACTACAAGATCCCGGGCAACGACGACGCGATCCGCTCCGTCACCCTGCTGACCCGTGTGATCGCCGACGCGGTCGCCGAGGGCCTCATCGCCCGTTCGTCCGGCGGTTCCGCCGAGGGCAAGGGCGAGAAGGCCGCCGGTGAGCCGCTCGCCGAGTGGGAGCGCGACCTCCTGGAGGGCGAGAAGGCCGCCGAGAAGCCGGCCGCCGAGGCCGAGGCGGCTGAGGCCGAGAAGCCCGCCGAGGAGCAGCCGGCCGCCGCCGAGGCACAGCCCGCCGCCGAGGCCGAGCAGGCCGCCGAGGGCGAGCAGCCGGCGGGCGCTGCCGAGCAGGGCTGACCGACCGGTCCACGTGAACCGCGTGGGCCCTCGGGGTTCGTGGTGAGACGGCGGGGGCCGGGCGCCCCCGCCGTCCAGCCGTGACCTGGGCCGCGTTCACGTGATCACATCCATCCTCATCGACTTTTCGACTTTCCGGGAAGAGATTCACAGACCATGGCGAACTACACCGCCGCCGACGTCAAGAAGCTCCGGGAGCTGACCGGCGCCGGCATGATGGACTGCAAGAAGGCGCTGGACGAGGCCGAGGGCAGCGTCGACAAGGCCGTCGAGGTCCTTCGCGTCAAGGGCCAGAAGGGCGTCGCCAAGCGCGAGAGCCGCACCGCGGAGAACGGCGCGGTCGTCGCCCTCATCGCCGACGACAACACCGCAGGCGTGCTGGTCGAGCTGAAGTGCGAGACGGACTTCGTCGCCAAGGGTGACAAGTTCGTGGCCGTCGCCGAGTCCATCGCCAAGCACGTCGAGGCCACCTCCCCGGCCGACATCGACGCGCTGCTCGCCTCCGAGATCGAGGCCGGCAAGACCGTCCAGGCCTACGTCGACGAGGCCAACGCGACGCTCGGCGAGAAGATCGTGCTGGACCGCTTCGCGCAGTTCTCCGGTGCCTTCGTCGGCACCTACCTGCACCGCACGAGCCCGGACCTGCCCCCGCAGGTCGGCGTGCTGGTCGAGCTGGACTCGGCGAACGCCGACATCGCCAAGGACGTCGCGCAGCACATCGCCGCCTTCTCCCCGGCCTACCTGACCCGCGAGGACATCCCGGAGGAGACGGTCGCCAACGAGCGCCGCATCGCCGAGGAGACCGCCCGCGAGGAGGGCAAGCCCGAGCAGGCTCTGCCGAAGATCATCGAGGGCCGGGTCAACGGCTTCTTCAAGGAGAACACCCTCCTCGACCAGCCCTTCGCCAAGGACAACAAGAAGTCCGTGCAGAAGGTCCTGGAGGAGGCCGGTGTGTCGCTGAAGCGCTTCGCCCGCTTCCGCGTCGGCGCCTGAGGGCGCGGTCCTGACGTATCGCGCAGGCCGGTTCCGCCGGCGCGTGCCCCGTACAGACCGGGCACCGCACACGGAACCGGCACGGGCCCGATAAGGTCGGGCACAGGGCAGTTGTGACGAGGAGGCCATTGCCGCAGAGGGAACCGCGAGGGTCCGACGGCAGTGGCCTCTTTCGTATGTGCACGAGGAGATCTCCATGACTAGCAATGACACCGGCAACGACAGTGACAGCCGCCGGCGCTTCCTGCTGAAGCTCTCCGGCGAGGCGTTCGCCGGGGGCGGTGGCCTCGGTGTCGACCCCGACGTCGTGCACAAGGTGGCACGGGAGATCGCCTCGGTCTGCCGGGACGGCGCAGAGATCGCCGTCGTCATCGGTGGCGGCAACTTCTTCCGCGGCGCCGAGTTGCAGCAGCGCGGTATGGACCGGGCCCGCTCCGACTACATGGGCATGCTGGGCACGGTCATGAACTGCCTCGCACTCCAGGACTTCCTGGAGAAGGAGGGCATCGACTCGCGCGTCCAGACCGCCATCACCATGGGACAGGTCGCCGAGCCCTACATCCCGCTGCGCGCCGTCCGGCACCTGGAGAAGGGCCGGGTCGTGATCTTCGGCGCCGGTATGGGCATGCCGTACTTCTCCACCGACACCACCGCGGCCCAGCGTGCGCTGGAGATCAACGCCGAGGTGATGCTGATGGGCAAGAACGGCGTGGACGGCGTCTACGACTCCGACCCGCGGAGCAACCCCGCGGCGGTGAAATTCGACGCGCTCGAGTACGGCGAGGTCATCACCCGCGATCTCAAGGTCGCCGATGCGACGGCGATCACGCTCTGCCGGGACAACAAGCTGCCCATCCTCGTCTTCGAACTGCTTGCCGAAGGCAATATCGCCCGCGCGGTCAAGGGTGAGAAGATCGGCACCCTGGTGAGCAACCAGGGCACGCGGGCCTGACCGGCTCAGCCGCCTGCCCGGTCCCGTCGGTGGGCCGGGCGTCGTGCGGTCCGTACGGGCCGGTGGCGTCCCAACGTGTCGGCCACACAGCGACGCGGGCCTGTGGCGTCGCGCCACGGGTCTCGCACCGCCGCGGTATGGCAACACGGCGGTACGGGAACGGCCCGGTACGGGGATGGACAACAGCCTGCCGGTCGGACACCGTGCAGGAATCAGTGCACTGCGGGGGCCGGGGCGGCCCGCGGGGCGGCCGACAGCTCACAGCCCCGGATGAAGCAGTCAGGCTCATTCATCGAACCAGGAGCACGTGGTGATCGAAGAGACCCTCCTCGAAGCCGAGGAAAAGATGGAGAAGGCGGTCGTCGTCGCCAAGGAGGACTTCGCCGCTATCCGCACCGGCCGTGCGCACCCGGCGATGTTCAACAAGATCGTGGCGGAGTACTACGGCACGCTCACGCCGATCAACCAGCTGGCGTCGTTCTCCGTTCCGGAGCCCCGGATGGCGGTGGTGACTCCGTTCGACAAGAGCTCGCTGCGCAACGTCGAACAGGCCATCCGCGACTCGGACCTGGGCGTCAACCCCTCGAACGACGGCCATATCATCCGGGTGACGTTCCCCGAGCTGACCGAGGAGCGGCGCCGGGAGTACATCAAGGTCGCGAAGAACAAGAGCGAGGACGCCAAGATCTCCATTCGCAGCGTGCGGCGCAAGGCGAAGGAGACCATGGACAAGGCGGTCAAGGACGGCGAGGTCGGCGAGGACGAAGGCCGCAGGGGCGAGAAGGAACTCGACGACACCACGGCCAAGTACGTCGCACAGGTGGACGAGCTGCTCAAGCACAAGGAGGCCGAGCTGCTCGAAGTCTGAGGTCCCCAGTCTCAAGGTCCGAGGTCGAAGGCTGCTATCTGTGAACGACTCATCCTGGGGAGCGCCGCAACCACACGCGGGGTACCGGGGCCCTGGCGAGCAGGGGCCCGTCGCCCCGTCGGCGCTGCCCCGCCCGGGCGATGGTCACCTCTCCACGCGCGACGTGAGCGTCCCCGTGCACGATGTCGGGGGTGACGCGTCGCAGACTCGGCGTATGCCCATTGTGTCCGACCCCGGGGACCCCGGTGACGAGAAAGGCGGCCCCTCCGGCCGCCCGGAACATCCAGGCGTCCCAGGCCCCGGTCCCGCCGACTCCACGGGCGGCGCGCTCTCCCCCGATCAGGACCGTCCGCACGCGCAGCCGAACCGTCCGCACGAGCAGCAGGACGCCCCGACAGGCGCCACCCCCGCGCCGGCCGCGGGGGAGGGCAAAAAGCGTGCCGGACGGGACCTGCGGGCCGCCATAGGGGTCGGTCTCGGGCTCGGCGTGGTGATCCTGGCCTCGCTCTTCTTCTACAAGCCGGTCTTCCTGGGCGTCATCGTCGTCGCCGTGGTGGTCGGGCTGTGGGAGCTGACCTCGCGGCTCAAGGAGCGCAAGGACATCAGCGCCCCTCTGGTGCCTCTGGTGGTGGGTGGGGCCGCCATGACCGTCGCCGGGTACCTGCGGGGCGCGGAGGGGGCCTGGGTGGCGATGGCCCTCACGGCTCTCGCGGTGCTCGTGTGGCGCATGGCCCAGCCACCGGCCGACTATCTGCGGGATGTGACGGCAGGCCTTTTCGCGGCCTTCTACGTCCCGTTCCTCGCCACCTTCGTCGCCCTCATGCTGGCGGCCGACGACGGGCCGTGGCGGGTGCTGACGTTCCTGATCCTCACCGTCGTCAGCGACACCGGTGCCTACGCTGTTGGCTGGCGTTTCGGACGGCACAAGCTGGCGCCCCGCATCAGCCCGGGGAAGACCAGGGAGGGCCTGATCGGCGCGGTGTCGTTCGCCATGGTGGCGGGGGCGCTGTGCACCCAGTTCCTGATCGACGGCGGCAGCTGGTGGCAGGGGCTGCTGCTGGGCCTGGCCGTCGCGGTCAGCGCCACCCTGGGCGACCTGGGCGAGTCGATGATCAAGCGCGATCTGGGCATCAAGGACATGGGCACCCTGCTGCCGGGACACGGCGGCATCATGGACCGCCTCGACTCCCTGCTGCCGACGGCCCCCGTCGTCTGGCTGCTCCTGGTGATCTTCGTCGGGGCAGGCTGAGAGAGCACCGCCGCGGGTCTGCGACACTGGGAAGGTCATGCCTAAACCCGGAGAACTCACGTTCGTCGCGCCGCGCGGAGCCAAGAGGCCGCCGCGGCACCTCGCCGACCTCAGCCCCGCCGAACGGCGCGATGCCGTTGCCGCGGCGGGGGAGAAGCCGTTTCGCGCCAAGCAGCTCTCGCAGCACTACTTCGCGCGGCTGGAGCACCGTCCCGAGCAGTGGACGGACATCCCCGCCGCCGCTCGCGAGAAGCTGGCCGCCGAGCTGCTGCCCGAACTGATGAGCGTGGTGCGGCACATCAGCTGCGACGACGACGCGACCCGTAAGACGCTGTGGAAGCTGCATGACGGGACGCTGGTGGAGTCCGTGCTGATGCGGTATCCGGACCGGGTCACCATGTGCATCAGCTCACAGGCCGGCTGCGGCATGAACTGCCCGTTCTGCGCGACAGGCCAGGCCGGGCTGGACCGCAATCTGTCCACCGCCGAGATCGTCCACCAGATCGTCGACGGGATGCGCGCGCTGCGGGACGGCGAGGTGCCCGGTGGTCCGGCGCGGCTGTCCAACATCGTCTTCATGGGCATGGGCGAGCCGCTCGCGAACTACAAGCGGGTCGTCGGGGCGATCCGCAGGCTGACCGATCCGGAGCCCGACGGGCTGGGGATCTCGCAGCGGGGTATCACCGTCTCCACCGTGGGCCTGGTGCCGGCCATGCTGCGTTTCGCCGACGAGGGCTTCAAGTGCCGCCTGGCGGTCTCGCTGCACGCCCCGGACGACGAGCTGCGCGACACCCTCGTGCCCGTCAACACCCGCTGGAAGGTCAGGGAGGTGCTGGACGCGGCCTGGGAGTACGCGGCCAAGTCCGGGCGCCGGGTCTCCATCGAGTACGCCCTGATCAAGGACATCAACGACCAGGCCTGGCGTGCTGACCTGCTGGGCAGGCTGCTGAAGGGCAAGCGGGTGCACGTCAACCTCATCCCGCTCAATCCGACGCCCGGATCCAAGTGGACCGCCTCCCGCCCCGAGGACGAGGCCGAGTTCGTGCGGACGCTCGCTTCGCACGGTGTAGCGGTGACCGTTCGGGACACCCGGGGGCAGGAGATCGACGGGGCGTGCGGCCAGCTCGCGGCAACGGAACGCTGACGACCGCCTGGTCGGGCCCGACTGGTACTGTTCGAAGGAGTGTGCCCGAACGGCACCTCGTCGGCCGGCCGACACCGGACGCGAACGCACGCTGATACCGGCTCGCCACCGACCAGCCGGTAGCGGCACCCACAACCGAACAGCCGACAGGGGAGCGCTCACAGCGCTGAGAGTGCGGCCGTGCGTCCCGTACGTGCCGCAGACCCTCGAACCTCGCCCGGGTCATGCCGGGTAGGAAGTCGATGCCTTGATGAACACGCACGTGCGGCGCGCTGCCGCTGCCACCACAGCCGTCCTCACCCTCGCCCTTCTCGCCACCGCTTGCGGCGGCTCGGGGGGCGGCGGGGACTCCAAAACGGTCACGCTCGTCACGCATGACTCCTTCGCCGCCTCCAAGTCCGTCCTGCGGGACTTCACCAAGAAGACCGGCTACAAGGTCAAGGTGCTCCGTGGCGGTGACGCCGGAGCCGCCGTCAACCAGGCCGTCCTCAACAAGGGCAACCCGCAGGGAGACGTCTTCTTCGGCGTCGACAACACCCTGCTGTCCCGTCCCCTCGACCGTGGCGTCTTCACGCCGTACGAGGCCAAGGGGCTGGACAAGGTCCCCGAGCGGCTCCAGGCCGACCGCGACAAGCACCGGGTCACGCCCGTCGACACCGGCGAGGTGTGCGTCAACTACGACCGTTCCTGGTTCGCGGACAAGAAGCTCGAACCTCCGCGCACCTTGGACGATCTGACCAAGCCCCGTTACAAGGACCTCCTGGTGACCGAGGACGCCGCCACCTCCTCGCCCGGTCTGGCTTTCGTCCTGGCGAGCGTCGCCGAGTACGGCGAGAAGGGCTGGCAGGACTACTGGAAGAAGCTGCGGGCCAACGGTGTGGAGGTCGTCGACGGCTGGGAACAGGCCTACAACGACCGTTTCACCGGGTCACGCGGCGGCAAGGGCAAGGGCGACAAGCCTCTCGTCGTCTCCTACGCCTCCAGCCCGCCCGTCGAGGTGCTGGGTGACAAGAATCCGCCCGCGCAGGCGCCCACGGGCGTCGCCAAGGGAACGTGCTTCCGGCAGACCGAGTACGCCGGGCTGCTCGACGGGGCGCAGAACAGCAAGGGCGGCAAGGCCCTGCTCGACTTCCTGCTCAGCAAGCGGTTCCAGGAGGACCTGCCGCTGCAGATGTTCGTCAGCCCGGTCCGTGAGGACGCACAGTTGCCTGAGCTGTTCACCAAGTACGGCCAGACCGTCGAGGATCCGGCCACCCTGCCTCCCGAGAAGATCACCAAGAACCGTGAGCGGTGGATCAAGACGTGGACCTCGCTCGCCGTGAAATAGCCCCCCGGGGCCGCACCCGTGCCGGGGGCCGGGGCACCTCGGTGCGGCTCGGGCTGATGGCCGTGCCGGTGGCCTTCTTCGCCGTCTTCTTCGGGTACCCCGTCGCCGCCATCGTCGGGCGCGGGCTGCGCGCGGGCGGTCAGTGGCACCTGGAGCGGATCGCTCAGGTGATCGGTGACGCGGGCACCCTGCAGGTGCTGTGGTTCACCGTGTGGCAGGCGGCGGCCTCCACGGCTCTCACACTCGCTCTGGCGCTGCCCGCAGCCTGGGTCTTCGCCCGGCTCGACTTCCCCGGCAAGCGGCTGCTGCGCGCCGTGGTGACCGTGCCGTTCGTCCTGCCGACCGTGGTCATCGGCTCCGCCATCCTCGCCCTCGCCGGGCGCGGAGGGGTCCTCGACGCGTGGTTCGGACTGCGCCTGGACACCAGCGTGTGGGCCATCCTGCTGGCACACGTGGTCCTCAACTACGCCGTCGTCGTCCGTACGGTCGGCGGTTTCTGGTCGCAGCTGGACCCGCGCCAAGAGGAGGCGGCACGGATGCTGGGCGCGGGACGGTTCACCGCTTGGCGGCGCATCACCCTGCCCGCTCTGGCGCCGTCCGTCGGCGCCGCAGCCCTCATCGTCTTCCTGTTCACCTTCACCAGCTTCGGCGTCATCCAGGTGCTCGGCGGACCGCGTTTCGCCACGCTGGAGGTGGAGATCTACCGCCAGACCGCCTCCCTGCTGGACCTGCCGACGGCCGCCGTGCTCACCCTGCTCCAGTTCGTCGCTGTGGCGGCACTGCTGGCGGTGCACGCCTGGTCGCTGCGGAAGCGGGAGACAGCGCTCCGTCTCCTGCCTGCCGAACACACCGCACGGCGCCCGGCGGGGATCGGCCAGTGGACGGTGCTGTGCTGCGTACTGGCCACGATTGTCGTGCTGACTGTCGTGCCGCTGCTCGTCCTTCTCCAGCGTGCGTTCGACGGGCCGGACGGATACGGGCTCTCCTCCTTCCGCGACCTGGCCGGAGAGTCGGACAGCGCCACCTTCGTCGTCGCCCCCGTCGAAGCGATCGGCAACTCCCTCGCGTACGCGGCGGTGGCGACTGTCCTCGCCCTGGTGGTCGGCGGACTGGCCGCCGCGGCCCTCACCGTCACCCGCACGAACGGCAGCGCTCCCCGCGCCGGCCGACTGGTGCGCGGATTCGACGCCCTGCTGATGCTGCCGCTGGGTACGTCCGCCGTCACCGTCGGGTTCGGTTTCCTGATCGCACTGGATGAGCCCCCGCTGGATCTGCGCTCGACGTGGATCCTGGTGCCCCTGGCACAGGCACTGGTGGGCGTGCCGTTCGTCATCCGCACCATGCTGCCCGTCCTGCGCGCCGTGGACGTCCGTCTGCGCGAGGCCGCCGCCGTACTGGGAGCCTCCCCCCTGCGTGCCTGGAGGGAGGTCGACTTCCCACTGGTGCGCCGGGCCCTCCTGGTGGCGGCGGGCTTCGCTTTCGCGGTCTCCCTGGGCGAGTTCGGCGCCACCGTCTTCATCGCGCGCCCGGACACGCCGACACTGCCGGTGGCCGTGGCCCGGATGCTGGGCCGCGCGGGGGAGTCCAACTACGGCCAGGCGATGGCCCTGAGCACCATCCTGATGCTCGTCTGCACGGCCGTCCTCTTCGCGCTGGAGCGCGTGAGGACCGACAGCCAGGGAGAGTTCTGAATGCTGCGACTGGACGGCGTGACCGTACGGTTCGGAACGCACACGGCACTGGACGCGGTCGACCTGGAGGTCGTTGAGCACGAGACGGTGTGCGTGCTGGGCCCCAGCGGCAGCGGTAAATCCACCCTCCTGCGCGTCGTCGCCGGACTCCAACGAGCCGACGAGGGGCGCGTACTGCTCTCCGGGCGCGACCAGAGCGCCGTACCGCCGCACAAGCGGGGCGTCGGCCTGATGTTCCAGGACCACCAGCTCTTCCCTCAGCGGGACGTGGCCGGAAACGTCGCCTTCGGACCGCGCATGCACCGCACGGGCCGCGCCGAGACCGAACGCAGGGTCGCCGAACTGCTGGAGCTCGTCGGGCTGCCCGGGGCGGGACGGCGCAGTGTGACAGCACTGTCCGGCGGCGAGCAGCAGCGCGTGGCACTGGCCCGCGCGCTGGCGCCCGAGCCCCGGGTGCTGATGCTGGACGAGCCGCTCGGGCAGCTCGACCGCGGGCTGCGCGAGCGGCTCGTCGTCGAGCTGAGGGCCCTCTTCAAACGGCTGGGCACCACGGTGCTCGCCGTCACGCACGACCACGGCGAGGCCTTCGCGCTCGCCGACCGGGTGGTGGTCATGAGGGAGGGCCGTATCGCACAGACCGGCACGCCGCTGGAGGTCTGGCAGCGCCCCGCCTCCCCGTTCGTCGCCCGCTTTCTCGGCTTCGACAACCTCGTCCCCGCCACCGTGGTCGGTCAGGCGGCCGACACCGCCTGGGGGAAACTTCCGGTCCCCGAGGGCACTCCGCAGGGCGCCACCCAACTGCTCGTGCGCCCGGGAGGGGTCTGGCTGCGGGCTCCGCAGGAGGGGCTGCGCTGCACCGTGGAGGCGCGTACGTTCCGTGGCGGGGACGCGTCCACGGTCACCGTGCTGCTGCGCCCACACGACGGGCCGCCCGTGGAGGCCGCCTGCACCCTGCGCGACGCCCCCGAGGAGGGCGCGGAAGTGGGCGCCGTCTTCGACCCAGGAGAGATGGTCGCCCTCACCGGACCGGACGAAGGGAGCGTCGGACCGGATGGAGAGGACTCCGGAACGGACGAGGACAGCAGCCTCCGAACGGACGCAAGGGACGCCGAAAACGATGACGGCAGCCCTCGACCCGGTCGCTCTCCAGGCGAACCGTTCAGGGCGGACGTGTCCAAGGACGCGTGACCAGCGCCGGCGCATACGGAGAGCGTCGTCGCGGCACGGGCGCAGGGGACGAGGCACGTACACGTGGAGAGTTGGAGTCCACATGCTGACGCGTGGGTTCCGAAAGCAGCGCGGCCCGAAGGTCAGTGCGAGGGCAGCGGAGCCAGTAGGCCCGCCACCAGCGTCAACGCCGTCACCACCGACGCGACGACCGCCACCCGCACCGCGGCCACCGCGCGCCGCGTCCCGCGAGAGGCGCCGAGCCGTTCGAGAAGTAGTGCCAGCGGCGCCCTGGAACGGCGTGCCCTGGCCATCGCCGCCAGTGCCACGCCGCCCAGGCAGCAGGCGACCAGCACCGCGGCCAGCGTCCCCGCAGGCCCCCAAGCGGGCAGCTCCGTCTCCGCCAGCCGCGCGCGGACGACGACGAGCGCGGCCGCGCCCACCATGCCGAGCGCGGCCAACGGGCGCCCGGCGAGGGCGGACTCGCGCACGAGTGCTTCCCCCGCCAGCAGCCGTACCGCCCCTGGCCGGCCCGCCGTCAGCACTCGTCCGGCCAGGCTGGTCAGCGCCGGTCCTGCCAGCACCAGTCCGAGCGCCGTGAGCAGCCACCCGGCGGCCAGCGGCGAGGAGGCGAGTTCCGCTGCGCCCGGCGACCCCGTACGGGCGGTCTCCGGTGAGTGCCGTGCCGCCCTTACCGCGGAGGCGGCCAGCAGCAGCCCGGCGGCGGCCAGTACGAGACCTGCCACGAGGGCGGCCGTTCCGGTGGAGCGTCGCCCGCTCGTCGCGCGGTCACGGGGCGCGGCGCCGGCGGACGCCGTCCCTGATCCGGCCGTCCGGGCGGCGGCGAGGGCGGCCACCACAGGGACGGCGCTCAGCAGCGTCACCGCCGCCGGCAGCGGGAGGGCCTCCTGCGCGAGCGGCAGTTCGGCGGCGGTGCCGGGGAGGCTCACAGCGGGCGCTCCGTCGTCGGCGCCGCCTTGCCCCCACACCGTGGCCAAGAGCGCCAGCCCACCGCCCACCGCGCAGGGGAGCGCTGACATGCGGGCGAGCAGCAGCGGGAGCCGCACGGGGCCCAGCCCCGCCGCGTCCAGCCCTGAGCGCAGGGGAGCGCTGGGCTCGGCCTCCACGAGGGCGGCCGCGAGGTGGGCGGTGACCGCGAGGGGAATCAGGCACCACAGCAGCCCCGGCAGGGCGGCCGTGGGGTGGGAGGGGCGCTGCACGGCGTAGGAGAGGGCGTTGAGCAGGAGGAGGCCGACGCCTGCTGACGCGCACACGAGCAGCAGTCTCAGCAGCAGTGCCAGGGGTGATGCCCACAGCGTCAGACGGAGAGTGAGCATGCCGCCGCGCCCTCCGGTCTCGCAGGGGCCGGCAGGTCCTCGGCGGGAGGGGTGCGGGAGCGCCGTCCGTCCGCCAGGGTGAAGACGCGGTCGGCGAGGGCGGCGCCGGTCTCATCGGCGGTCCGTGCCGTCGGGGTGAGCGTGAGGTCGTGGGTGGCGAGCACGACGGTGATGCCGTGCGAGCGGGCGGCCGCGCTGAGCGTGCGCAGGACCTGGGCGCGGTCCGTGCGGTGGAGCGGTGCGGTGGGCTCGTCGGCGAAGAGCACGGCGGGGGAGTGGACGAGGGCGCGCGCGACGGCGACGCGCTGCCGCTCTGCCTGCCGCAGCGCGGCCGGTCGTTTGCGGGCGCAGTCGCCCACGTCCAGCCGGTCCAGCCACGCGCAGGCCTGCTTGCGGGCGGCGCGGTAGCCGGTGCCGTGCAGCAGGAGGGGGAGAGCCGCGTTCTCCCAGGCGGTCAGCTCGGCGGCGAGGTGGGGGCTGCTGTCGATCCAGCCGAACCGGTGCAGCCGCAGCCGTTCGCGGGCCGCGCGGCCGAGTGTGTGCACGGGGGAGCTGTTGAACCAGACCTCGCCCGCTTCCGGAAGCGTCTGTCCGGACAGACAGCGCAGCAGAGTGGTTTTTCCGCTGCCCCGAGGGCCGCTGACGGCGACGACCTCTCCCTCCCGGATGCCGAAGGAGACACCCTGCAGGGCGGGTGAACCGTCGTAGGCGTAGTGCAGTCCGCGGGCCCAGAGCACGTCGTCCGGCGGGGCGGCCATGCGGGCACCTCCACTCAACATCGCGATCCTTCATTCCCTCTGGAGGGTGAAACGAGAGGCGGGGGCATCGGTCACTAAAACCGATGCCCCCGCCCTCGTACGGACTGACGCGAGGAGCGGCAGGAGGCGGTTTACAGCTTCGTCCACGCCTCCGTCAGCACGGTCCGCAGGATCTGTTCGGCCTCGTCGAAGACCTTCTGGTCGGAGATCAGCGGCGGTGCCAGCTGGATGACCGGGTCACCCCGGTCGTCGGCGCGGCAGTAGAGGCCGTTCTCGAACAGTGCCTTGGACAGGAAGCCGTAGAGCACCCGCTCGGACTCCTCGTCCGTGAACGTCTCCTTGGTGGCCTTGTCCTTGACGAGTTCGATGCCGTAGAAGAAACCGTTGCCGCGCACGTCGCCGATGATGGGCAGGTCGTGCAGCTTCTGCAGCGTCTGGAAGAACGTCGCCTCGTTGTCGAGCACGTGCTGGTTGAGGCCCTCGCGCTCGAAGATGTCGATGTTGGCCAGGGCGACGGCCGAGGAGACCGGGTGGCCGCCGAAGGTGTAGCCGTGCAGGAAGGTGTTGTCGCCCTGGTAGAACGGCTCGGCGAGGCGGTCGGAGATGATCGCGGCGCCTATCGGGGAGTAGCCGGAGGTCATGCCCTTGGCGCAGGTGATGATGTCGGGCACGTACCCGAACTTGTCGCAGGCGAACATCGTGCCCAGCCGGCCGAAGGCGCAGATGACCTCGTCCGAGACGAGCAGCACGTCGTACTGGTCGCAGATCTCGCGGACCCGCTGGAAGTAGCCGGGCGGCGGCGGGAAGCAGCCACCCGCGTTCTGCACCGGCTCCAGGAAGACCGCGGCGACGGTCTCCGGGCCCTCGAAGAGGATCTGCTGCTCGATCTGGTCGGCGGCCCAGCGGCCGAAGGCCTCCGGGTCGTCGCCGTGGAGCGGGGCGCGGTAGATGTTGGTGTTCGGCACCTTGTGCGCGCCGGGGACCAGCGGCTCGAAGGGCGCCTTGAGCGCCGGCAGACCGGTGATGGACAGGGCGCCCTGCGGCGTGCCGTGGTAGGCGACGGCCCGCGAGATGACCTTGTGCTTCATCGGGTTGCCGGTCAGCTTGTGGTACTGCTTGGCCAGCTTCCAGGCCGTCTCGACGGCCTCGCCGCCGCCGGTGGTGAAGAAGACCTTGTTCAGGTCGCCCGGCGCGTAGTGGGCCAGCCGTTCGGCCAGCTCGACGGCCTTGGGGTGCGCGTAGGACCAGATGGGGAAGAAGGCCAGGTCCTGCGCCTGCTTGTTGGCCGCCTCTGCCAGCTCGGCGCGGCCGTGCCCCGCCTGGACGACGAACAGGCCCGCCAGGCCGTCGAGGTAGCGCTTGCCGTCGGTGTCGTAGATGTAGACGCCCTCACCGCGGGCGATGGTCGGCACCGGTGCGTCCCTGTACGACGACATGCGGGTGAAGTGCATCCACAGGTGGTCGTGCGCGGTGCGGGAGAGGTCCTTGTTCCCCTGGTCGGCCTGACTGTCCTTGCTCACTTTTATCGCGTTCCCCATGTGTAGGTCTGCTTGCGCAGCTTGAGGTAGACGAAGCTCTCCGTGGAGCGCACGCCCGGCATGGTCCGGATGCGTTTGTTGATCAGCTCGAGGAGATGGTCATCGTCGTGGCACACGATCTCGACCAGCAGGTCGTACGAGCCCGCCGCGATCACGACGTAGTCGACCTCGTCGATCTGCGCGAGCGCGTCGGCGACCGGTTCGACGTCACCGTCGACCGTGATGCCGAGCATCGCCTGGCGCATGAAGCCGACGGTCAGCGGATCCGTCACGGCGACGATCTGCATGACGCCCTGCTCCTGGAGCTTCTGGACGCGCTGCCGCACGGCCGCCTCGGACAGGCCTACGGCCTTGCCGATGGCGGCGTACGGACGCCGTCCGTCCTCCTGGAGCTGTTCGATGATCGCCAGGGACACGGCATCCAGGGAGGAGGAGCCGCCTGTCTTCTTCGAGTCGCGAGCCACAGGTGCCACTGTGCATGAGACCTCCTCCGTCCCGCAACCCGTGAGCGATGTAATCCGCAGCGTTCGACGCGAGTGAAAACTGAATCCGTCGTTCGATGAGGTCAGGTGTATCGAAAACGTTGGTCAGCCGGTTAGGCTGGCAGTCTCACCCAATGGACAACGGAGCAGGAGGGGTGCGAAGTGACCACCGAGCTGCGTCGACTGCGCAACTACATCGACGGAGAGTTCAGGGACGCCGCTGACGGCCGGACCACCGAGGTGGTCAACCCGGCGACGGGTGAGGCGTACGCGACGGCGCCGCTGTCCGGCGCCGCCGACGTCGACGCCGCGATGGCTGCCGCCGAGGCCGCCTTCCCGGCCTGGCGCGACGCCACGCCCGGCACCCGCCAGCAGGCGCTCCTCAAGATCGCCGATGCGCTGGAGACGCGCGCCGACGAGCTGCTGGCCGCCGAGTGCGAGAACTGCGGCAAGCCGCTGGAGCTGACCCGGCAGGAGGAGCTGCCGATGATGCTCGACCAGATCCGGTTCTTCGCCGGCGCGGCCCGGATGCTGGACGGCAAGGCCGCCGGCGAGTACATGGAGGGCCTCACCTCCTTCGTGCGGCGCGAGCCGATCGGCGTGTGCGCGCAGGTCGCGCCGTGGAACTACCCGGCCATGATGGCCGTGTGGAAGTTCGCCCCGGCGCTGGCCGCGGGCAACACCGTCGTGCTCAAGCCCTCCGACACCACACCGGCCTCCACGGTCTTCCTGGCCGAGGTGATGGGCGAGATCCTGCCCAAGGGGGTCTTCAACATCGTCTGCGGCGACCGCGACACGGGGCGCCTGCTCGTCGAGCACGACACCCCGGCGATGGCTTCGATCACCGGTTCGGTACGCGCCGGCATGGAGGTGGCCGCCAGCGGGGCCAAGGACCTCAAGCGCGTCCACCTGGAACTGGGCGGCAAGGCCCCCTGCATCGTCTTCGACGACGCCGACATCCCGGCCGCCGTGGAGGGCATCAGAGACGGCGGTTTCTTCAACGCGGGACAGGACTGCACGGCGGCCACCCGCGTGCTCGTCCAGGAGGGCGTGTACGAGGAGTTCGTGCAGGCCCTCGCCAAGGCGGCGGCAGAGGTCAAGACGGGCGACCTCGGCGACGAGGACTGCTTCTACGGCGCACTGAACAACCCCACCCACCTGGAGAAGGTCGCGGGCTTCATCGACCGCCTGCCGGCCCACGCCAAGGTGGAGGCGGGCGGCGAGCGTGTCGGCGACAAGGGCTTCTTCTACGCGCCCACCGTGGTCTCCGGGCTCAAGCAGGACGACGAGATCATCCAGAACGAGGTCTTCGGCCCCGTGATCACCGTCCAGAAGTTCACCGACGAGGCGCAGGCCGTCCAGTGGGCGAACGATGTCGACTACGCGCTGGCGTCGTCCGTGTGGACGACCAACCACGGCACCGCCATGCGGCTCTCCAAGGCGCTCGACTTCGGCTGCGTGTGGATCAACACCCACATCCCGCTCGTCGCCGAGATGCCGCACGGAGGCTTCAAGAAGTCCGGCTACGGCAAGGACCTGTCGATGTACGGACTGGAGGACTACACGCGGGTCAAGCACGTGATGACCGCGCTGTGAGCCACGCCGTCCGCTGAGCCCCGCTCACACACCGGCTCTCACGGGTGCATACGAGGGGCCCGCACCCACCGCGGTGGGTGCGGGCCCCTCGTATGCACCACAGCCGCAGGCGGCGCCCCGTGCGCGCCGCCTGCGGCTCGTCACCGGCTCAGGACTGGTACGGGTTCTGCGGCTGCTGAGCGGCGAAGGGGTTGCCGTCCTGCGCGGTACCCGGCTGCTGCGGGACGCCGTTGCCGCCCTGCGATCCGAACTGGCCGCCGGGCGCGCCACCGTGGGCGAGCATCTGCTCCGCCGACTCCTTGGAGATCTCCGTCCCCGCGCCGCAGAAGGTGCACTGGATCGAGTGTTTCGCGGGTGCGATCGGGAAGAGCGGGATGAAGAACAGCGAGAACTTCGTGACCCGTTTGCGCAGCGGGTGCGCAGCCGGATTGCCGCAGAAGCCGCAGAGCAGGTTCAGCATGGCCAGCTGCACCAGCTTGCTGGTGGTGCCGAAGATGATCACGGTGGGCTCCGATCCCGAGTGCGTAGGCGTCGGAGGGAAGCCAACCATTCCGTCGTGCCCACCGTAAGCCGCTCATGTAACAGCCCTGCTCCAACCGTGCGTCACGGGCGCGTTCACCCGGTCGTGGACGAGCCGCTCGATGTGGTTGGTGGCGATCGCGTCCACACCCATCGTCGCGAGGCGGCGCATGGTGCGCACCCGGTCGGCCGTCCACGCGGACACGAGACGGCCGTCGGCGTGCGCCCGGGCCACCAACGGGGCGGTGAGCAGTCCGAAACCGTAGTTGAGCCAGCGGGGACGCAGCTCTTCCAGCAGCGTCGGGCGCACCGGCGCCGCGCGGTCCCAGCTGAGCGCCACCTCAGCGCCGGGGTCCGCGGCGCGTACCCGCCGCATCGCCACCGGGCCGCCGCAGTAGTACACGCGCTCCGCGGCGTCCGCCTCGCGCACAGCCGCGACAGTGGCCGGCACGGCGGCCGGGTCCGGAAGATCGATCAGCGTGCGGACCGCCCGCGTGGCGGCCAGCGCCTCGGAAAGGGTGGGCACGCCCGCCGCAAGGGAGGCCAGGCGCTGCCGCGTCAGCGCGGCCACCGCGACGTCATGGCCCCACAGCCGCGTCAGTGTGCTGTCGTGCAGCACCACAGGGACGCGGTCGCGGGTGAGCCGTACGTCCAACTCGACGGCGTCGGCGCCCGCCGCCACGGCGGCGCGGAAGGAGGGCAGGGTGTTCTCCCGGGCCGCGAAGGGGGCGCCCCGGTGTGCGACAGCGCTCACTTCGCGCAGCGGATCGGGGACGGTCACTTCGGACGCTGCCAGCCGGCCAGGTAGGTGTCGATCTCCTCGCACAGCCGCGCCTTGCCCGCGGTGTCGAGGAAGGACACCTCGACCGCGTTCCGGGCGAGCGCCGCCAGACCGGGCGCGTCCAGCCCCAGAAGCCGTGCCGCGATGCCGTACTCGGTGTTGAGATCCGTACCGAACATCGGTGGATCGTCGCTGTTGATCGTCACCAGGACGCCCGCCTTGACCATCTCGGCGAGCGGATGGTTCTCCAGTGACTCCACGGCGCGGGTCGCGATGTTGGAGGTGGGGCACACCTCCAGCGGGATCCGGTTCTCCGCCAGGTGCTCCAGCAGCCGGGGATCCCGTACCGCGCTCGTGCCGTGCCCGATGCGCTCGGCGCGCAGTGAGGTCAGCGCGTCCCAGATCGTCTCGGGGCCCGTCGTCTCGCCCGCGTGCGGCACGCTGTGCAGCCCGACGGCCAGCGCGCGGTCGAAGTACGGCTTGAACTGCGGCCTGGGAACACCGATCTCCGGGCCACCGAGACCGAAGGAGATCAGCCCCTCGGGGGTCATCTCGGTGGCGATCCGGGCGGTCTCCTCCGCCGACTCCAGCCCGGCCTCACCGGGGATGTCGAAGGTCCAGCGCAGCACCACGCCGAGTTCGCGCTCCGCCGACCGGCGGGCGTCCTCGATCGCCTCCAGGAAAGCACCGTCCGGAATGCCGCGGCTGACGGAGCTGTAGGGCGTGACGGTCAGCTCCGCGTAGCGGATCGACTGGCGCGCCATGTCGCGCGCGATCTCGTAGGTGAGCAGCCGCACGTCCTCCGCGTCCCTGATGAGGCTCACCACGGCGAGGTACACCTTGATGAAGTGGGCGAAGTCGGTGAAGGTGAAGTACTCCGCGAGCGCTTCAGGATCGGCCGGTACGCCCGCTTCGGGGTGCCGCGCCGCGAGTTCGGCGACGATACGGGGTGAGGCGGAACCGACGTGGTGGACGTGCAGCTCGGCCTTGGGCAGGCCCGCGATGAAGGCGGTCAGGTCGGAAGAATCGGACAACAGGTGCCTCCAGCTCTTGAGGGACCGGATCATCGTAGGCGCCGCCACGCGGCCGTGGGGCCCCAGAGCCGATCAGGCGGCAGAACGTACGTGCGGATACGCGGGGAGCGCCAGTGATCCCTGACCCAGCCGCGGCATAGCATGGAAGCCGCACAAGGGGAGGGCACGAGAGGGGGCACGATGGGCCACGGGGTGGGACAACCGCCGCCTTCCGGAGCGCCGCGTCAGCCGGGCGGAAGCGGCGGCAAGAACCAGGAGAGCGACCAACCGCCCCCGATACCGCTGGCCCCGGACGGCCCCGGCCGCACGTACGGCACGGCCGCTGGCGCCCCGTACGGAGGGGGTCCCCCGTACGGAGGGCAGAGCGGGAACGCCGGAGGGGAAGCGCCGCACGCGTACGGCGGCACACCTTCCGGATACCCGGCGCCCCCGGGACACCCCACGGCCGGCGCGTACGGCGGAGGAACGGGGTACGGCGCGCAGGGTGGCTACGGCGGTCACGGTGCGGCCGCGTACGCCCCCTACGGGTACGGATGGCAGGGACCGCCCCTGCCGGCCGGCAAGTCGATCGCGGCCATGGTGGTCGGCATCGTCAGCGCCGTGCTGATCATCACCTGCTGGGGCAGCTTCCTCAGCGTGATCTCCTCCACCGTGGCGCTCCTCCTGGGGTTCAGCGCCCGTCGGGCAGTGCGCAGGGGAGAGCTGGGCGGCCGGGCGCAGGCGACGGCCGGGTTCGTGCTGGGCATCGTCAGCCTCGCTCTTTCGGTGATCGTCAGCGTGCTTCTGGTGCTCTCTTTGACGGTCTGGGCCGACGAGACCGGCGGCGGCGACTCGGGCCCGGGCGGCAGCGGCGACTCCTACGACGCCAGGGGCGCGGGCGCCGCGCCTGTGGCGCTCTCGCTCGGCGGGTGATCCGGCCGGTGCGGCAAGACTGCTGACCCCCTCCGCTGGGGGGGCGACCGAGCAGACTCTTTGAGGGTGGGCCCGATGGCGTCCTCTTCCCGTCCGCAGGGAGCCGCGTTTGCGCTCCGGAGGGAGCACCGTTTCTGTCCGGACAGGTGCTTGTTCGTGCCAGGAGCGGGTGGATCCGGTTTTCCCGGTCGGGCGCGGGGTGCGGGGCGCGGGGCGCGGGGCGCGGGCGCGGGGCGCCGCGCGTCGGGGCGGGTGCCTGTGGTGGGCGGGTCCTGAGCTGTCGTCGTGTCACGTCGCTCCCCGGTGCGTCCACCGGACGTTCACGCGGTCTGTCGCGTTCACACGGCCTGGCGGGCTCGGCCCCGCCGTCTCGGCGTCTCGGCGTCTCACCGTCTCGCGAGGCCTTGCGGGCAGGGGGTGCCCAGGGGTGCCGATCGCCGGACGGAACAGACAACAGAGTTCAGATTCCGTGGCGTAATCAAAAGATGAGTACGGAATCCCTTGTTGGATGGCCGAACCCCTGCCAGGATCGGCTGCCAACAGTGGTCTGGGCCACGGTCCGGCGTCAGTGGGACGCGGGTCGACGGACGACGCGAGCCGTGCCGTGGGACCACCGCAATACGTCGCACGCCGTAGTGGTCAGGAGTCCCGATGGTGCAGCGCTTCGATGTGTCCGAACGGTTCGCCGCGGGCGCCCAGTACGTGGCCGGACGGCTCTGCTCCGGCACCTCGGGTCGCTCGCAGACGATCGTCGACCCGGCTACGGGAGAGGACGTCCACACGTTCGCACTCGCCGGACCGGCCGACGTCGACGCCGCGGTCCGCGCCGCTCGCGAGGCCTTCCCCGGCTGGGCCGGCGCCACCCCGGCCGAGCGTTCCGACGCCATGCACCGCTGGGCCGCCCGGCTGGCGGAGCTGACCGACGAGTTCGTGTACGCCGAGTCCCGCCAGTGCGGGAAGCCCCTCAAGCTGTCCGCCGAGTTCGACGTTCCCGGCTCCTTCGACAACGTCGCGTTCTTCGCGGGCGCCGCACGTCATCTCGCGGGCGCCGCAGCGGCCGAGTACAGCGGCGAGCACACCTCGGCCATTCGCCGCGAGCCGCTCGGTGTCATCGGCTCCATCGCTCCGTGGAACTATCCGCTCCAGATGGCCGCCTGGAAGGTCCTGCCGGCTGTGGCCGCGGGCAACACCATCGTGCTCAAGCCCTCCGAACTGACCCCTCTCACCTCCCTGATGTTCGCGCAGGCCGCGACGGAGGCAGGCATCCCCGACGGGGTCATCAACATCGTGACCGGCGCGGGCCACGACGCGGGCGAGGCGCTGGTCGCCCACCCCGACGTCGCGATGACCTCCTTCACCGGATCCACCGCCGTCGGCCGCAGGGTCGCCGAGATCGCCACCACGGCTTCGCGGCCCGCCAAGCGTCTGCATCTCGAACTGGGCGGCAAGGCGCCCTTCCTGGTGTTCGACGACGCGGACGTGGAAGCCGCAGCCCACGGGGCCGTCGCGGGTGCGTTGATCAACACAGGCCAGGACTGCACTGCCGCGACCCGCGCCTATGTGCAGCGTCCGCTCTACGACGCGTTCGTCAGCGCCGTCGCCGACCTGATGAGCGGCGTGCGTGTCGGTGATCCGTTCGCCCAGGACACGGACCTCGGTCCGCTGATCTCGCACGCGCAGCGCGACCGGGTCGCCGGCTTCGTGGACCGGGCGCGGGCCTACGCCACCGTCGTCACCGGCGGCCAGGCCCCCGGCGGAGAACTCGCCAAGGGCGCTTACTACCGGCCGACACTCCTGACCTCGGCCCCGCAGGACAGCGAGGTCGTACAGCAGGAGATCTTCGGCCCGGTTCTCGTCGTCCTCCCGTTCGACACCGACGACGAGGGCATCGCGCTGGCCAACGACACCCCCTACGGACTGGCCGCCTCCGCCTGGAGCCGCTCGGTCTTCCGTACCGGACGCGCCGCCCGCGAGATCCAGGCCGGGTGCGTGTGGCTCAACGACCACATCCCGATCATCAGCGAGATGCCGCACGGCGGATACAAGGCCTCCGGGCACGGCAAGGACATGTCCGCCTACTCCTTCGAGGAGTACACCCAGATCAAGCACGTCATGTCGGAGACGACGGGCCTCGTGCGCAAGGACTGGCACCGCACGGTCTTCGGCGACCGCTGAGCCGCGGTGCGCCACCGCCTGGCCGCGGTGCGCCACCGCTGAGCGGGGAGGCCGCCCCTGGCGACCCAGCACCCAGTCCGGTCACCCCCCGTCCCCCCTTCCCCCTACCCTCCCTCACCCACCCACCTACTCACCCACCCACCTACTCACCCACCTCATCCTTCACCCCCTTCCCCTCCCTCCTTCAGGAAGGCGGTCCCCCCATGGACCTGTACGAAGGCCTGCCGGAGCCCGTTGCCAAGGCGTGGGAGCGCGGTCTGACCAGCGGCCGCGCCGCCATGTCGCGGCGCAGACTGCTGCGGGCCGCCTCCCTCGCCGCCGCCGGATCGACCCTGGTCGCCTGCGGCATTCCGCCCGCCGCAGGGAGCAAGGGCGGTGAAGGAGCCGAGGAGCCCCCCGACTACTCCAAGAAAGAGAAGGTCCTCAACTTCGCGAACTGGCCGCTCTACGTCGACGTCGACGAGAGGAACAAGAAGAAGCACCCCACGCTCGACCGCTTCGCGCGCGAGTCCGGCATCAAGGTCAAGTACGTCGAGGACATCAACGACAACAATGAGTTCTACGGAAAGATCAAGCCGCAGCTCGCGGCAGGCCAGAGCACCGGACGCGACCTGATCTGCCTCTCCGACTGGATGGCGGGCCGCCTCATCAGGCAGGGCTACGTGCAGCGGCTCGACCCGGCGAACATGACGCACGCGGTCACCAACCTGGAGGACCGGTTCCGCGCGGCCGCACACGACCCCGGGCGGCAGTACAGCTACCCCTGGGCGGGGACCGCCTGCATCGTGGCCTACAACAAGAAGGCCACCAAGGGCAAAAAGATCACCAGCGTCACGCAGCTGCTGGAGGACGACGCTCTCAAAGGCCGGATATCGATGCTGACGGAGATGACCGACACCGTCGGTCTCACCATGCTCGACATGGGGGCCGACTCCGAGCACTTCACCGAGGACCAGTTCGACGCGGCGATCGCCCGCATCCAGAAGGCCGTGGACCGCAAACAGCTGCGCCGCTTCAGCGGCAACGACTACCTGGACGAGCTGAACTCCGGCGACATCGCCGCCTGCCTGGCCTGGGCCGGCGACATCGTGCAACTGCGGATGGACAACGACGACATCGCCTTCGCGGTGCCCGACCGCGGCTATCTGTTCGGCACCGACGACCTGCTCGTCCCCGCCAAGGCACGCCACCAGAGCAACGCCGAAGCGCTGATCGACTACTACTACCGGCCCGACGTGGCCGCTCAGCTGGCCGCGTGGGTCAACTACATCTGCCCGGTCACCGGGGCCAAGGCCGAGATGGAGAAGATCGACGAGGAGCTGGCGGACGACCCGCTCGTCTTCCCCGACCAGGACATGATCGCCAAGGGCAAGAACTTCCGCCCGATGAGCGCCAAGGAAGAGGCACGGTACGAGGAGAAGTTCTCCAAGCTCATCGGGGCCTGAGCCTGCCGGGACCGGACCCGACGCCCGAGGTCCCCTCCGCTGGCAGAAAGCTCCCGGAAGTCACTTTCGGTTCACAGAGCACCTCCGTCGCCGGGCGTGCCTCCGCCCCACGAAGCGCCTCCGCTCGAAGAAGAGACTCCGCTTGAAGAAGAGACTCCGCAGCGCACGCGCCCAAGTCTCCACCTCCGTCCGTCGGGCAGTCGCCCGGGCCGGGTTCTGACCTTTCCGTTCGCCGCGGAAGGTCCATCGGCCCGCCGGGATCAGCCCCTCCTCCGAGGACCGGCCATGACCATCACTCTTTCCGGTATCAGTAAGACGTTCGGCGACTTCACCGCCGTCCACCCGCTCGACCTCACCATCCCCGAAGGCTCCTTCTTCGCCCTCCTCGGCGCCTCCGGCTGCGGCAAGACCACCACCCTCCGCATGCTCGCCGGTCTGGAGGAGCCGACCGGCGGCACAGTCCTGCTGGGCGACGACGACATCACGCATCTGCCCCCGCACAAGCGTCCCGTCAACACCGTCTTCCAGAACTACGCGCTCTTCCCGCACCTCGACATAGCCGAGAACGTGGCCTTCGGGCTGCGCCGCCGCGGGGTGAAGTCCGTGCGCGAAAAGGTGGCGGAAATACTCGACCTGGTGCAGCTGGGCGACATGGCCCGGCGCACGCCACGGCAGCTCTCCGGCGGCCAGCAACAGCGCGTGGCCCTCGCCCGTGCGCTGATCAACCGGCCGCGCGTCCTGCTCCTCGACGAACCACTGGGGGCGCTCGACCTCAAGCTGCGCCGCCAGATGCAGCTCGAACTCAAGCGCATCCAGACGGAGGTCGGCATCACCTTCGTGCACGTCACCCACGACCAGGAAGAGGCCATGACCATGGCCGACAGCGTCGCCGTGATGTACCGGGGCCGCGTCGAGCAGCTCGGCCCACCCGCCGAGCTGTACGAGAACCCGCGCTCCACCTTCGTCGCCAACTTCCTGGGCACCTCGAACCTGTTCGAAGCCGAGATCCTCTCCCACCAGAGCACCCTCGGTCCGCGCGCCGAGGCGGCCGAGAAGGGGGAGACGCCGGTGGAGGCGGGGACGTCGGCGGAGGGTGAAGCACCGAAGAGAGCCGAGACATCAGCGGGCGCTGGGACAGCTGAGGTGCTGGAGGGAACGTCAGCTGGGGAGGTCCCCGGCGAGACTCAGGTCAAGGTGGCCGGCGCCGACGTCACGCTTCGGCTCCCCACGAGCCGCTGCGCCGTCGAGAGTGCCGAGAGCGCTGAGGGCGTCGAGAAGGGCACGAAGATACTCGTCGGCGTACGGCCGGAGAAGATCGCCCTCCTTCATCCGAGCGAGGCGGAATCCGTCCCAGTGAGCGACAACCAGCTCACCGGCCGCATCAAGGACGCCGGCTACCTCGGAGTGTCCTGGCAGTACCTGGTGGAGACCCCCGCGTGCTCCGACCTCACGGTCTACGAGCAGAACGTGGAGCGCGACGCCAGGCTCACCGCCGGAGCCGACGTCGTGCTGCACTGGCGCCCGGCCCACACCTTCGCCCTGGACGCGGCCCAGGACGCGGCAGCGGGCGAGGAGGTCCTGTGACGGCCCTGGCGCCCCTTGCGGGCACCCCCGAGACGCCGTCGGCGGCGGAGGGCGGCGCGGGCCCGGGCGACGGTGCGGGGCCGGGACCCGGCTCGGGCCGGCGGCCAGGGCGCAGGCTGGCCCCGTACTGGCTGCTGCTGCCCGCCGGGCTGTGGCTCGCCGTCTTCTTCGTCGCGCCGCTCTTCTACCAGGCCTCCACGTCGGTCCAGAGCGGCTCTTTGGAGGAGGGCTTCCGGGTCACCTGGCAGTTCTCCAACTACAGCGACGCGCTGGCCGCCTACGGCGAACACTTCCTCCGTTCGTTCGGCTACGCGGCCACCGCCACGGTCCTCTGCCTGGCGATCGGCTATCCGCTCGCCTACATGATCGCCTTCAGGGCCGGACGGTGGCGCAACCTGGTGCTGGTGATGGTGATCGCGCCGTTCTTCACCAGCTTCCTCATCCGCACCCTGGCGTGGAAGACGATCCTGTCCGACGGCGGCCCCGTCGTCGGCGCCCTCAGCTCCCTCCATGTGCTCGACGTGACGAGCTGGCTGGGGCTGACCGGTGACGAACGGCTGCTCGCCACCCCCCTCGCGGTCGTCTGCGGGCTCACCTACAACTTCCTCCCGTTCATGATCCTGCCGCTCTACAGCTCGCTGGAGCGGATCGACACCTCGCTGCACGAGGCCGCCCGCGACCTGTACGCCACGCCGGCCACCACCTTCAGGAAGGTGACGTTCCCGCTCTCGCTGCCCGGTGTGGTGGCGGGCACCCTGCTCACCTTCATCCCTGCCTCGGGCGACTACATCAACGCCCAGCTCCTGGGCTCTCCGAACGAACAGATGGTCGGCAACGCCATTCAGAAGCAGTTCCTCAACGTCCTGGACTATCCGACGGCGGCAGCGATGTCCTTCCTCCTGATGGCCCTCATCCTGATCATGGTCAGCGTCTACATGCGCAAGGCGGGAACGGAGGAACTGGTCTGATGCCGACGTCCACCGCCCCGCCCGCCCCCGGGGCCGCTGCCCCGTCCCCCTCCGGGTCCGCTGCCTCGCGGCCGCTGGGCGCGCCGCTGCGCTGGCTGCGCCGGAACGCCGTCGTCCTGGCCGGGTGCGCCGCGCTGGCGTACCTGCTGCTGCCGAACCTGGTCGTCCTGCTGTTCTCCTTCAACAAGCCCGCAGGACGGTTCAACTACGCCTGGCAGGCCTTCTCCACGGACGCCTGGACGGACCCGTGCGGGGTCGCCAACCTGTGCGGCTCACTCGGGCTCAGCCTCCGCATCGCGGTGCTCGCCACGCTGATCGCCACCGCGTTCGGTACCTTCGCCGCCTTCGCGCTGGCCCGCTACCGCTTCCGCGGCAAGAGCACCGCCAACGCGCTGATCTTCCTGCCGATGGCCATGCCCGAAGTCGTGATGGCCGCGTCCCTCGGGACCCTGTTCCTCAACATGCGCATCGAGTTCGGCTTCCTGACCATTCTCATCGCGCACGTCATGTTCTGCCTCAGCTTCGTCGTCGTCGCGGTCAAGGCACGGGTGATGAGCATGGACCCGCGGCTTGAGGAAGCCGCACGCGACCTGTACGCCGGTCCCCTCCAGACGTTCTGGCGCGTCACGCTGCCGCTGGCGGCACCCGGAATCGCCGCGGGGGCCATGCTCAGCTTCGCGCTCTCCTTCGACGACTTCATCATCACCCAGTTCAACGCGGGCCCCTCGACGGTCACCTTCCCCATGTTCGTGTGGGGCGCCGCGCAGCGCGGTGTGCCGGTGCAGGTGAACGTCATCGGCTCCGCGATGTTCGTCCTGGCGGTCGCGCTCGTGCTCGGCGGCCAGATCGTGGCGAACCGGCGCAAGAAGTCCTGAGACCGCGCCTCCACGGCGAGCCGAAGCCCGCTCGCCGTGGCGAGCTCCGCAGTCGCTGGGCTCGCACTCGTGTATGAGAACAAGGAGCCGATAACCGTGAGCGATGCCGTGGCCTCTCCAGCTGCCCTCCGCTCTCTCGCCGACGCCCAGCCCGTGCCGTTCTGGCTGGACGACCCCGCACACCGCCCGACCGTGCGCCCCGCCCTCGTGGGTGAGGAACGCTGCGACCTGCTCGTCGTCGGCGGCGGCTACAGCGGTCTGTGGACGGCACTGCTCGCCAAGGAGCGCGACCCGCGGCGCGACGTGGTGCTCGTGGAGAGCGAGGAGGTCGGCTGGGCCGCCTCGGGGCGCAACGGTGGCTTCTGCGCGGCCTCCCTCACCCACGGATTCGGCAACGGGCTCTCCCGGTGGCCCGACGAGATCGCCCAGCTGGAGCGGCTGGGACAGCGCAACCTCGACGCCATCGAGGAAGCCGTCGCGCGCTACGGCCTCGACTGCGACTTCGAACGCACGGGCGAGATCAGCGTGGCCACCGAGCCCCACCAGGTGGCCGAACTGGAGGAGTGGGCACACGAGGCCCGGGAACGCGGCGTGGGGGAGGGGCTGACCTTCCTGGACGAGAGCGCCCTACGCGCCGAAGTCGACTCGCCCACCTTCCTGGCGGGCCTGTGGGACCGCACCGGTGTCGCCATGCTCAACCCCGCGCGCATGGCCTGGGGCCTCAAGCGCGCCTGCGAACAGGCGGGCGTCCGCGTCTACGAACACACGCCCGCCACCCGGCTGGGCACCCGCGGGGCCGAGGTGGCCGTCGCCACCCCCTACGGGCGTGTCCGCGCACGGCACGTCGCTCTCGCCACCAACGCGTTTCCCTCCCTGCTGCGCCGGGTACGGCCTTTCGTCGTCCCCGTCTACGACTACGCCCTGATGACGGAACCGCTCAGCGACGAGCAGCACGCCGCCCTCGGCTGGCACAACCGCCAGGGCCTCGGAGACAGCGCCAACCACTTCCACTACTTCCGCATCACCCCGGACAAGCGCATCCTGTGGGGCGGCTACGACGTGCTGTACCACTACGGGAGCCGCATCTCCCGGGAGTACCACCAGCGCCCCGAGACGTTCGCCAAGCTCGCCCAGCACTTCTTCCGCTGCTTCCCCCAGCTGGAGGGCCTGCGTTTCAGCCACCGTTGGGGCGGCGCCATCGACACCTGTTCACGCTTCTCGCCCTTCTTCGGCACCGCCATGGAGGGGCGCGTCAGCTACGCGCTCGGCTACACGGGGCTCGGTGTCGGCGCTACCCGCTTCGGCGCCGAGGTCATGCTCGACCTGCTCGCCGGCCGGCGCACCGAGCGCACCGCGCTGGACATGGTCCGCAAGAAGCCACTGCCCTTCCCGCCCGAACCGGTGCGCTGGGCCGGCATCGGCATCACCCAGTGGTCGCTGGCCCGCTCGGACGCCCAGGCGGGACGACGCAACCTGTGGCTGAAAGCCATGGACAAGGTCGGCATGGGCTTCGACAGCTGACGCCCGCCGACCACGCAAACGCGGGCCACGCAGGCACCGACCACGCGGGCATCGACCACTCAGGCACCGACCACGCAAGCACCGACCACGCGGGCACCGACCACGCAAGCGCCGGCCAAGGACGGCTCAGGCCGAGGAGTCCGACGGGGGAGGGGAAGAAGCGGCAGGAGGGGATGCACGGCGAGGCGTTCGACGCGACGTACGAGGGGGCCCACGGCGGGCCAGTGCGGCGGCCGAGCAGAGCAGCAGCACGCTGAGGCACCAACTGGCCGCCACGTCCAGCGGCCAGTGGTAGCCCCGCCACACCAGCCCCAGCCCGTTGCCCAGGGAGAGCACCACGACACCCGCCCACGCCACGACCAGGAGCGCGCGGGAGAGCCAAGCGGCCACGAGAAGCAGTGCTCCACCGAGAGCCACCGTGGTGGTGGCGGCATGCCCCGAAGGGTAGAAACCGCCGCCGCCCATGGGCCCTGTGCGGTCCGTCCAGCTCTTCACCCCCGCGACGATCAGCGCCATGACGACCATGGCCGAGGCATAGCAGAGCACCGGCCGCCAGCCCCGGCCGCGGGTGAGCCAGAGCGCGAGAACCATGGCGGCAGCGAGCACCGGCAAAGCCACCGTCATGTTGCCGATGTCCGACAGCAGCTCGGCCGCCGCCCGGGGCGGAGCTGCCGCCCGCATACCGTCACTCAACTCCTCGTCCCAGCGGAACAGCTGCCCGCGGGCGAGTACCTGCCAGGTGCACAGCGCGAAGAGAGCACCGCACAGCAGGCAAGCAATCGACCGCAGCACGGGATGGGCGGAAGGGGAGCGGGTGGCGGCGGTCATCGACGTGTTGGGCCGCCCAGGAACCGGGGGGATTCCGGGGCGGCCGTCTCGACCGGGCTCGCGCAGGTCCCGGGGGGTGTGGGACAAGCCGTCATCCGATCGAGGAGATTCGTGCGCGAGGGCACGACCGGGCCGGTCTCGGGGAAAGACGGGCTCGGGCCAGGGCACCGGGGTGGTTCCTCCCCGTATCCCGGCAACACGGAAGACCGTACGGCAGACGAGCGTGACCCGACAGACGGGACACGCACCGGACATCGGCCCCGCACACATTCTTCACCCGCACCGCTCCCCTGCTGGTCAACGCCCACAACGGGCACGGCGGAACGCTTCGGCGCCTGCCGCTGAGACATCACGTTACTGGGGGCCCGGGTGGCCGGGAACGTGGACACGGGGGGACTCGAGCGCGGCCACGCGGAGGCGCGGGAGAGCGGACGTACGTCCGTACGGACGTACGGACGTACGGCAACGTGGAAGCGGGGGAAAGGGGAAGTACGGGAGAGCGGACGTGCGGGAACGCGGAAGTGCGGGCGCCTGAGCGAGCGCCCGCACTTCCGGTGGGTGGGTCACCGAGCCCCGTCGGCTCTCACAGGCCCGAGAGCGCGTCCTCCAGGACGTCGAGGCCCTCGTTGAGCAGGTCCTCACCGATGACGAGCGGCGGCAGGAAACGCACCACGTTGCCGTACGTACCGGTCGTCAGGACGAGCAGCCCCTGCTGGTGGCACGCCTTGGCGAGCGCCGCGGTGGCCTCCGGGTTGGGCTCCTTGCCGCCGGGCTTCACCAGTTCGATGGCGAGCATCGCACCGCGCCCGCGCACCTCGCCGATGATGCCGGACTGCTCCGCGATCTTTTCCAGGCGCGGCTTCATGATCTCTTCGATGCGGCGGGCCTTGGCAGGCAGATCGAGCTCACGCATCGTCTCGATCGAACCGATCGCCGCCGCGCACGCCACCGGGTTGCCGCCGTAGGTGCCGCCGAGCCCGCCGCTGTGCGCGGAGTCCATGATCTCGGCGCGCCCGGTGACGGCCGCCAGCGGCAGGCCGCCCGCGATGCCCTTGGCCGTGGTGATCAGGTCCGGGACCAGCCCTTCGTCCTCACAGGCGAACCACTGGCCTGTGCGGCAGAAGCCCGACTGGATCTCGTCCGCCACGAAGACGATGCCGTTCTCCCGCGCGTACTGCTGGATGCGCGGAAGGAAACCCTTCGCCGGGACGATGAAGCCGCCCTCGCCCAGTACCGGTTCGATGATGATCGCCGCGACGTTGTCGGCGCCGATCTGCTTGGTGATCTGGTCGATGGCCTGGGCCGCCGCCTCTTCGGCGCAGTTCTCCGGGCCGGTCAGCCAGCGGTAGGGGTAGGCGACCGGGACGCGGTACACCTCGGGCGCGAACGGGCCGAAGCTGTGCTTGTACGGCATGTTCTTGGACGTGAGGGCCATCGTCAGGTTGGTCCGGCCGTGGTAGCCGTGGTCGAAGACGACGACCGCCTGACGCCCGGTGTGCGCACGGGCGACCTTCACGGCGTTCTCGACCGCTTCCGCGCCCGAGTTGAACAGCGCGCTCTTCTTCGCGTGGTCCCCGGGCGTGAGCGCGGCCAGCTCCTCACAGACCCGCACGTACGGCTCGTACGGTGCGACCATCGCACAGGTGTGCGTGAAGGCGTTGAGCTGCTCCGTCGCGCGGCGCACCACCGCTTCCGCGCTGTTGCCGACCGAGGTCACGGCGATGCCGGACCCGAGGTCGATGAACGAGTTCCCGTCCACGTCCTCCAGGACACCGCCGCCCGCACGCCGCGCGAAGACCGGCAGCACCGTCCCGACGCCACTGGCGACCGAGGCCTGCTTGCGCGCCATCAGCTCCTGCGACTTCGGCCCGGGAATGGCGGTGACGACACGCCGCTCCTGGGGGAGGGTGGGCCCTCCGGACAGTTCAGTCATTGCGGTCATAACGCACTCCTCGGGAGAAACGGGGGTCTCGTACCTCGCAGGCTAGGGGCACGTGCGTGACCGACACATGCTCCGCTGCGGAGAAGTGTGTTGCGTCGGTTGGCCACCACGGACATAGGCGGGTGCGGGTGGCGAGCCAGACGCGGCCGCCCCGGGTGACCCCGCGCACCCAACGACCCGCCCTGCTGGTGCGGGCGTGGACCAACTGAGGTGGGCGGCCGCTAGATTGGAGGCAGGAGGGTGTCGGCCCCACCAGGTCGACACGTCGGGGCGTCAGGGAGCTGAGGCAGCACATGGACATGGGGCTTCCCCACCGGAAGCAGGGCTCGGGCAGTCCGGACGGCTCCGCTCACCCATGGCAGGAGCCGTCACCGCGCTACGCGCCGCCCTCCCAAACCGAGTCCCCATCCGCCGGCACCGCGACTCCCCCCGGCGTGCCTCCCGCACGCCCCGCGCCGCCGCCACCCACCGCACCGCCCGCAACGGGCGACGCGGCCGGTGCCAACAGGGGCGCGGCCGGCACACACGGGGTGGAGGCGGTACCACCTCCCATGCCATCGGGCACACCGCAGTCCGCGCCCCCGCTCGCCGACTGGCTTCGGCTGCCCCGCCCTGACGCCCTGCCCGGCGTGTGGCGCTGCGGTTACCAACCGCGCCCACCGGAAGACCCCGACCGCATCCCCGCCCGGCAACTCGTCAGCGGCGCGCTCGTCTCGTTCCTGATGGGCTGGCTGCTGTGGTCGTTGCTGTGGAACGGGTATCTGGGACAGTTCTGGCTCTGGCCTCTCTACGCGATGACGCCGGACTCTGTCGGCTCGGGCCGGAAATACCTCGCGTACAGCTACTACACCCTCGTGGCAATCGCCCTCATCGTGTTCTTCGGCCGTATCGGACGATGGGACGAACTGGTCCGTCGTGGGCTTGCCCGGATGCGGACAGGCGGTGATGACCCGGGCGGCGTCACCCCCGACCGCGTCACCGAACCCGCTCCCACCCCCCCTCCCCACCTGGACCCCGTCGAGTGGCCCGAGCTGCGGTCGGGTGGGGCCGGGGAGGCCGCCGAGCGGCTGGCGGCGGAGTTGCGGGCAGGGAGGATGACGGACGTCGACCACGCCCGCATCGACCGGGCGTGGCAGACGGTGCGCGCGCGCCCGCAGCGCTTGCCGGCGTTCGTGGACGGTGTGGTCAGCGAGGGGGCGGGCGCCTGTCGGCACCCCTCGGGCGCTCGGGATCTCCCTGTGAGGGCCGCGCGGCATGATCTGTCGGTGCGGCAGGTGCGGATCGGCAGGGCCGCCGACACGGAGCGCAATCCGCACGAGTACCGCGGGGCGGGTGTGGCGCTTGACCCCTCGCTGTTGGGGACGTCGGCGCTGGCTGTCGGGCCACCGGGGACGGGCAAGACGACGAAGCTGGCCCGGCCCGTGGTGGAGTCGCTCTGTCTGCAGGCGTTGGCGGGGCAGGCCGCGGTGATCGCGGTGAGCCCCGCGGGCTCCCACTTCGTGCACGACGAATCCTTCGATCTCGTCGTGCGGCTGGGGCACCCGGACTCCACCCACGACCTGGACCCGTACGGGGGCACGACGGACCCGGACGAGGCCGCAGGCATGCTGGCCGAGGCGCTGGTGGGCGACCTGGCTGCGGCGTTGCCCGGCGGGGACAGCCGTCGGGCGGCCACGGCGTTGGCGCAGCTCATCGGCCCGTTCGCGGCGGTGCACCGGCGTTTCCCCGCGGTGCCGGAGCTGCGTGAGTTGCTGGACGGTGCTCCGGGCGCGCTCGACGCGCTGCGGGAGGCCCTGCGCACCCAGGGGCAGAGTGCCCAGTTGCGTGAGCTGGACGCCTTCGAGCGTCAGTCCGGGCGTGCGGGGGACGTGGCCGCGCTGCTTGCCGACCGTATCGCTCTGTTGGACAGGCCGGCCTTCGCGCATTTCTTCCTGCCCGAGGGCAGCCCCAGGGCGGAGGGGCGGCGCCCCTTCTCGCTGCGGGCCCTGGAGCATCCGCTCAGGGTTCGCGTGGATCTGCCCGAGCGCGGGCACGCGGAGGCGTCGCGCATCCTGGCGCGGCTGGTGCTGGCGCAGTTCACCGAGTGTGCCGTGGCGCGGGCCGACCAGTCGCTGTTCACCTGCCTGGTGCTGGACGACGCGGCGCAGACCGTCACGCCTCAGGCGTTGCGCGGGCTTCAGCGGCTGCGCTCGGCGCACGCCGGCGTGCTGCTCACGCTGCGTGCGCTGGACGATGTCCCCGAGCCGCTGCGCGGCCCTTTGCTGGGCGCGGTCGGATGCCGGATGGTGTGTGCGGGGGTCACTCCGTGGGACGCGGAGCGGTTTGCCGAGGTGTGGGGTACGGAGTGGGTGCAGACCCGCACGGTGACCAATCGGCAGCTCGTCTCGGACGAGCCGGTCACGCGGATGCTGCACGCGGTCAGGCGGCTGGCGACAGGGAAGCACGTGACGGCCGAATCGGTCACTGTGCGTAGTGAGCAGCGGGAGCGGTGGTCGGCGTCCGATCTGGCCAACGAGCTGCAGCCCGAGCACGCCGTTCTCTCTTTCACCACGGTGCGCGGTGAGCGCACCCCGCCGATCCTCACCAAGCTGGGGGAGTGACCGGCCGCTGCGGACCTCGAGCCGGGAAAGTGTCGGCAAGAGTCGAGAAACAGCCGAAAAGCAGCCGAAAAGCAGCCGAAGATTGGCTGCAATTGGCTGAAAGGTGCCGAGGGACGAGTCCAGGAGGAGCCAAGGGCTGCTCGGGAGCCGGAGGAAGACGAGGGAACCCGGACCGGGCGCCGGGCTCAAACCCGGCGGACCCCGGCCGATCGAGTGAATGACCGAACGGCGGCGGACGCCTGTACGGTGAAATGCGTTATGCCACCGACTCTTGCCACGCTCGTCCAGAACTCCGCGCTCCGTCTCTCCGTGCTCGCGGGGCACGACCGGCTGGACGCGTCCGTGCGGTGGGCGCACGCCAGTGAGCTCGCGGATCCGACGCCGTACATGGACGGCGGCGAGCTCATACTCTTCACGGGCCTCAAGCTGGACGCGGACGATCCCGAGGTGATGGGCGCCTACGTGCACAAGCTCGTCGGCAAGGGTGTGGTCGGTCTCGGCTTCGCCGCCGGGGTCAACTACGACGGGGTGCCGGGGCCGCTCGTCGAGGCGTGCCGGAGCGCGGATCTGCCGCTGCTCGAAGTGCCGCGGCGCACTCCGTTCATCGCGATCAGCAAGGCCGTCTCGGCGGACATCGCGGCGGAGCAGTACCGGGCCGTGACGGCAGGCTTCGACGCGCAGCGCGAGATGACCAGGGCCGCGCTCTCGCGCGAGGGGCCTTCCGCACTGCTCGCCCGGCTGGCTTCGCAGGTCGACGGGTGGGCGGCGCTCTACGACGCGTCCGGCACCGTCGTCGCGACGGCACCCGCGTGGGCGGTGCGGCGCGCGGCGCGTTTCGTGGGCGACGCCGAACGGCTGCGGGACAGGCCGACGCCGGCCAGCGCGGTCGTCAGCGAGGCGGACAGTGGTGACGACCGCGTCGAACTCCAGTCGGTCGGCAGCGGCAGACGAGCCAAGGCCGTACTGGCGGTGGGGACGGCGGCTCCGTTGGGGACGGCGGAGCGCTACGCCGTGAACTCGGCGATCGCCTTGCTGACGCTCACCATGGAGCGTTCCCGCGCCCTGCAGGAGGCGGAGCAGCGGCTGGGGGCCGCGGTGCTGAAGATGCTGCTCGTGGGCGAGGGTGATCACGCCCGTGCGGTGGCGGGACAGCTCTACGGGGGTTTGCTGGACGCTCCGATGCGGGTGATCGTCGCGGAGCCCGCCTCCGCTGCCGCCGCGCGGTACGCGCAGGAGAGCATCGCGGCGGCCCATTCCGATGCTTCGGACAGCTCGGATTTCTCTGGCCTTTCCGGGCATTACACGCGTCCAGTCGGGGTGCCCCGCGCGGGATCGGGTGCCGCTACCGTCAGCCCGCGCACCTCTGCGGCGACAGCCGCGGTGCAGGCGTCCACCCCCCTTCTCACCGGCTACCTCGCCCGCGCGGGCGAGCCCTGCGGCCTGACCGACCTGGCAGGCTTCTCCGGCGGTGCGCCCACCGTCTCCGGGCCGAGAGAGGCCAAGGCGTCTGCCGGGCCGAGAGAGGCCAAGGTGCCGGCCGCGAAGCGGGTCCCCGCCCCGAAGACGGCTCCTTCCGCCTCCTCCGCGGCCAAGGGGAGGCCCGCGTCCTCGACGGCGGCTCAGTCCGCCAAGGAGTCCCTCGGCAAGAAGTCCGCCGCCAGCGAGACCGCCGCCGAGATGCCCTCTGCTCCCGGTCCCACGCACGCACACGGCCCCACGCACGCACGCGGCCCCGTCGCGGCCACGGCGCCCGCCGTGGTGGTCGCCCCGGGGGGCGGCCCGCAGGCCGACGGCTCCGACGCGGGGCGGCTGGGGCAGATCGTCTGGCCGCTGGAAGAGCTCGCCGACACGATCGAGACGGCGGCCGCACGCAACGGAGAGTCCGTGCTCGTGGTGCCCGACGGGGCGCGGCTGGTGGTGCTGGCGTCGGACGGAGGGGCCGCGGTGGCCGCGTGCGCCGAGTTCGCCGCGACGGCCGATGCCGCCCAGCCGGGGCGGCGGCCCGAGGGGGGAGCCGAGGAGGGGCTGTCGATCGGCGTGTCCGCGCCCGCGGGTCTGCCGGCCGCCGCCGTCGCGTTCAAGCAGGCCGACCAGGCGCTGTCCGTCGCCAGGCGGCGTGGCGTGCCGCTCGTCGAGCACGAGGATGTGGCTGCGGGGTCCGTACTGCCGCTGCTCGCCGACGACGCCGTGCGAGCCTTCGCGGACGGGTTGCTGCGGGCGCTGCGGGAGCACGACGCGAACGGCAGGGGTGATCTGGTCGCCTCGCTGCGGGCCTGGCTCTCGCGGCACGGGCAGTGGGACGCTGCCGCGGCGGAGCTGGGCGTGCACCGGCACACCCTGCGCTATCGCATGCGCCGAGTGGAGGAGATCCTGGCGCGTTCGCTGGATGATCCTGATGTCCGCATGGAGCTGTGGCTGGCTCTCAAAGCCACCAGCTGAGCGGGCTCCGAACCCTCTCCGTCCTCTCCAGGTGAGCGACCTTCGTGCGGGACACCCGGCTCCGCACAAGGCACGCCGTGCGGGACGCTCGGCACTGGGACAATGCGTAGCGCGCCGCCGCACGAGTGCTACGTTCCGGACAAGTAGCGGTCGGGCTCGCACGGCCTACGGTGGACGCGGAAACCGAGCCACTCATCCGCATCCGGAAGGCGATCCGCAGTGACGACAGCGAATTCTCCTCACGCATTCTGGCTCGCCGGCCGCAAGGCCACCGGCGAGCGCACGCTCGATGTCACCTCGCCGTGGGACGGCAGGCACGTCGGCGCCGTCAGCATTCCCACCGCAGAGCAGGTGGAGGAGGCCGTGGCCGCCGCTGTCGCGGTCGCCGACGAGTTCTCCGCGACGCCCGCCCACGTCAGGGCCGCCGCGCTCGACCATGTCACGCGCCGCCTGGAGGAGCGTGCGGACGAGATCGCCGAGTTGATCTCCGCCGAGAACGGCAAGCCGATGAAGTGGGCGCGCGGTGAGGTCGGCCGTTGCGTGTCCGTCTTCCGCTGGGCCGCCGAGGAGGCGCGCCGTTTCAACGGAGGCGAGGCCCAGCGCCTCGACTCGGACGCGGGCGGCACGGGCCGGCTCGCCTTCACGCGCCGCTTCCCCTACGGCCCCGTGCTGGGGATCGCGCCGTTCAACTTCCCGCTGAACCTGTGCGCCCACAAGGTGGCCCCGGCGATCGCCGTCGGCACGCCGATCCTTCTCAAGCCGGCGCCCGCCACGCCGCTGTCGGGTCTGCTGCTGGGTGAGCTGCTGGCCGAGACGGACCTGCCCGCCGGGTCGTGGTCGGTGCTGCCGGTGCCGAACGATCAGATGCCGGGCCTGGTGCAGGACGAGCGGCTGCCGATCATCTCGTTCACGGGTTCCGCGCCGGTCGGCTGGTCCATCCTCGACTCGGCGCCGCGCAAGCGGGTCACGCTGGAGCTGGGCGGCAACGGCGCCGCTGTCGTCCTCGCCGACTACTCCTCCGAGGCCGACCTCGACTGGGCGGCGCAGCGCATCGCCACCTTCTCCAACTACCAGGCGGGGCAGTCCTGCATCTCGGTGCAGCGGGTGGTCGCCGACGCGTCCGTGTACGACCGTCTGGTGCCCAAGGTCGTGGCCGCGGTCGAGGCGCTCAACACCGGCGACCCCGCGGACGAGTCGACGGATGTCGGCCCGCTGGTGAGCGAGGAGGCGGCGCGCCGTGTCGAGTCGTGGGTGGGCGAGGCCGTCTCCCGCGGTGCGAAGGTGCTCACGGGCGGCAAGCGGGACGGTGCCAGCGTCGAGCCGACCGTCCTGGAGAACGTCCCTTCGGACACCCAGATCGGCTGCGAGGAGGTCTTCGGGCCCGTCATGTCGTTCGTGAAGGTGGACGGCGAGAAGGAGGCGTTCGCGGCGGTCAACGACTCCAGGTACGGCCTGCAGGCCGGTCTGTTCACGCATGACGTGCAGGCCGCCTTCCGTGCGCACCGGAACCTGGAGGTCGGCGGCGTCGTCGTGGGGGACGTGCCGTCCTACCGTGCCGACCAGATGCCGTACGGAGGCGTCAAGGACTCCGGTGTGGGCCGTGAGGGTGTGCGCTTCGCGATGGAGGACTACACCTACGAGCGCGTCATGGTGCTCACCGGCCTCGATCTCTGAACACCGGCCGGCTCTTCCGCGCCACTGCCGGGCGCCCACCCCAGGGCGCCCGGCAGTGGCGTACCGGTAGCAGGACCGCTCGCCCCTCCGCGCACTTGTCGCCTTCCCTCCCTCTCCGGTGGGCGGACGCACGGGGCACGTTCCGTACCTACTAGTATGTACGGTGGTCTAGAGTGTCCCCATGAGCGGTACGGACACGGCCAGGAAGCTGATCGAGGCCACCCAGGAACTCCTGTGGGAGCGCGGCTACGTGGGCACCAGCCCGCGCGCCATCCAGCAGCGGGCCGGGGCGGGCCAGGGCAGCATGTACCACCACTTCGGCGGCAAGCCCGACCTGGCACGGGCGGCGGTGCGCAGAAGCGCGGAGGAGCTGCGGACGCTCGCGGACGCGGAACTGGCCCGCGAGGGGAGCGCACGCGCGCGCGTTGCGGGGTATCTGCGGCGGGAACGCGAGGTGCTGCGCGGCTGCCGGCTCGGCGGACTGGCCCAGGACCCGGACGTGGTCGCCGACCCGGAGCTGCGCGCGCCGCTCAGCCAGACCTTCGCCTGGCTGCGGACCCGGCTGGCCGAAGTCCTCGAAGAGGGGCGCGGTAACGGGGAGTTCGGTCCTGCCCTGGACCCAGCAGGGGTGGCCGCCGCGATCGTCGCCGTCGTCCAGGGGGGATACGTGCTCGCGCGTTCGGCCGGCGCACCCGAGCCGTTCCATGAGGCGACGGACGGCCTGCTGGCGCTTCTGGACGCGCACGCGACCGGAACAGGCGCTACTGCGGGCGCTGTCACGGGCGCAGTTACGGGTGCCGCGTCGTGACGCCCGACTGCGGGGCGTCCCAGGGCGGGAGCCGCGAGGACGCAAGCCCGGAGGGTGGGAAACCAGCCGTCCCCGGGGCCACGCCGCCATCCGGTGACGCGGAGGGCACCGCCCCGTCGCCCGGCGACGCGGAGGGCACTGACCCGTCGCGCGGCAGTCGAGAGGGCACCGTCCCGTCACCCGGCAGCGTGGGCACTCCCGCCGTCCGAACCGTCCTCGGGGACCTGCCCGCAGCCGAGCTGGGTGTCTGTGACAGCCACGACCACCTCTTTCTGCGCAGCCCGCGGCTGCCCGGCCAGGAGCTGATGGACGCCGAAGCCGCGGAGCGGCAACTGCGCGAGTTCGCCGCGCACGGTGGGCAGAGCCTCGTGCAGTGGACGCCCTTCGGGATGGGCCGTCACACCGGTGCGCTGGCGGAACTGGCCCGCCGCACAGGTGTCCGGCTGGTCGCGGCGACGGGGCTGCACCAGGCCGTCCACTACGCCGAGGAGCCCCCTGCCGACCTGGCTGAGCTCTTCGTTCAGGAGCTGACCGTGGGGGTGCGCGGGAGCGTCTGCGGCGCGGCACCGAGAGCAGGACTGATCAAGGTCGCAGGGGACTTCCACGGGCTCGGTCCGCACGCGCGGCGGACGCTGACGGCGGCAGCCGAGGCCCACCACGCGACCGGCGCCCCGATCGCCGTGCATCTGGAGCTGGGCACGGGTGCGGCGGAGGTCCTCAGCCTCCTGTGCGAGCGGCTGGACGTGCCGCCGTCCCGTGTGCTGCTGGGGCATCTGGGCCGGTGTCCGGACCTCCGGATGCAGCGGGAGGCGGCGCGCTCCGGGGCCTGGCTGGTGTTCGACGGTCCCTCACGTGCGCATCACGCAACGGACTGGCGGCTGTTCGACAGCCTCGCGGACCTGGCGGAGCGCGGACACGGCGACCGCCTGCTGCTGGGAGGCGACACGGTCACGGCGGCGGCGCGGGCCGAGGGCGGCGTACCGCAGGTGAGTCGCGTGCTGCGGCCGCGTGTGGAGCGCGAATTGGGCGAGGGTCTCGCCCGACGCATCTTCGTCGACAACCCGGCGGAGGCTTTCGCCGTCGACTGGAAGAGCTGAGCCCCACCCTCTGACCGGCACTGGCTGCCGGCGATGCCCCCCCGTCAGACCGGGAACGCACGCATACGGACCCTCACCGACCCGAAACGATCCGACCAGCCGGGAGACCCTCATGCTCGTCTTTGCGCAGATCAGTGACATCCATCTCGGTCAGGACCGGGGGGACGAGGGGGAGCGGGCGCGGGCTCGTGCCGAACGGGTGCTGGCCTGTCTCGCCGGCCTTCCGGGCGAGTTGGACGCCGTGCTGCTCACCGGGGACATCGCCGACCACGGGACGGAGGGCGAGTACCGGCTGGCGGCCAAGCTGTTCGCCGAGCACGGGGTCCTGCCGCTCATCTGTCCGGGCAACCACGACGTGCGCGGCCCGTACCGCTCCGTCCTGCTGGGCGGGGACGGGGCCGACGCCTCGCCCGTCAACCAGGCACACCACCTGCTCGGCGCGACGCTCCTGATGTGCGACTCCAGCGTGCCCGGCAAGGGGCACGGCTACCTCGACGACACGACGCTCGCCTGGCTCGACGCGGAGCTGACCGCGGCGCCGGACGACAAGCCCGCCTTCGTCTGCTTCCACCATCCGCCCGTCCCGCTGCACGGCCAGTACGTCGATCCCATCCGGCAGTTCGGCGAGGAGCGTCTCGCCGAGGTCGTCGGCCGGCACGGCAACGTCGCCGGTCTGTTGTGCGGGCACAGCCACACTCCCGCGGTCACCACGTTCGCCGGGCTGCCGTTGGTGGCCGCACCGGGGGTGGTCTCGACGCTCAGGATGCCCTGGGAGGGTGAGGACGACGGCCCTCTCGACCATGAGCTGCCGCCCCTGATCGCCTTCCACGTGTACGACGACGAGGGAAGGCTCACCACTCACTTCCGCGTCGTACCGTGACCGGCTGCTCCGTCCGGTAAGGGCCCTGGACCGGCCCTCCCTCCCGGCAGCCCGGTTACAGTGCTCGACAGTGCGCAGGGGAACGCAGTTCCGCAGTACTCGCGTGCGAGGTGACCGCATCCACAGGGGAGGTGGGGATCGATGTCCTTGCGTGAACAGTGGCAGCGACGGCACGTCGGCCGCACCCTGACGACCGCCGTGGCGGGCGTCGCCCTGCTGCTGTTGCTCGTGATCCTCGTCCTGATGCTGACCGGTCACTACACGCCGCCGGACGACGCGACACCGTGAAGCGGCGCGTCCGCACACACAGCGCCGAGTGACACGTCCGCACAGCGAACAGCGCCACGTCCCTGGGGCTCTCAGCGGACGCGGCCTCCCCCTGACCGCGGCCTCACTCCCCCCACCCCCGGGACGTGGCGCTCTTCCTGGAACCAGAAGGTACGCGGGTAGCGCCCGTCAGGTCATCACCGTACGGCGGTAAGTGGAACCTGTCCTTCTGCGGTAGCCGGCGCTCAGACGTCGTACCAGCGCGGTATGAGGCGTGCCGCCCACACAGCGCGTCCGGTGGATGTTGGCCGTCCGCGGGGGTGGCTACGCTGCGACGATGCTGAGCACGACGGCCTGGACCCAGCTGCGCCGCGCGGCCGAACGCGTACCGGCGTGGGCCTACGACGGTGCCATCGCGCTCGCCATCACGGCCGTCAGCCTCCTGCTGGGCCACGACCGCACCCCGGTGGGCTGGTCAGGTCTTGACACGGTGGGCACCCTGCTGACCTGTGCGGTGAATCTGCCGCTCGCCTTCCGGCGGCGGAATCCGGTCATTCTGTGCCTCGGTGTCCTCGCGGTCTGGACCGTGTACGTCGCCCTGGACTACTGGCCCGTCGTCAACACCCTGGGACCGCTCCTCGCGCTGTACACCGTCGCCTCCTCCCGCCCGCTGCGGTCGGCGCTCCCGTGCGCGCTGCTGCTGGCCGGGGTGTGGAACTTCGCGGGGACGACGGGCCACGAGAGTGCGTGGGCCACCGTGCTCGGGCAGAGTCTGCTCTACACCAGCGTCATCTGCGGGTTCGGGCACCTCGCGCGCAAGTCGGCACAGCGCAACGTCGAACTGGCGGACCTCACCGGGCAGCTGCGCCGTGAACGGGCCGGGGCCGAGCGCCGTGCCGTCGCCGAGGAGCGGGTCCGCATCGCCCGGGAGCTGCACGACGTGGTGGCGCACCACATGTCGGTGATATCCGTCCAGGCGGGCCTGGCCGGATACGTCTTCGACTCCGATCCGCGGACCGCGCGAGGCGCCCTCGGCACCATCTCCGACACCTCCAAAGAGGCCCTGGCCGAACTGCGGCGACTGCTGGCGGTGTTGCGCGTCGAGGAGGGCGACCGTCTCGACGGCGGTGACGCGCGGCTCGTCGAGCGTGGTGACGCGGACGCCGCGTTCGGCCCCGCGCCCGGGCTCGACCAACTGCCCGAGCTGGCGGAGCGCGTGCGCGGGGCGGGCATCGCCGTGCGCGTCACGGTCACCGGCGAGCCCCGTGATCTGGCGCCCGGTCTCGGCCAGTGCGCCTACCGCGTCGTCCAGGAAGCGCTCACCAACGTCCTCAAACACGCCTACCCCGCCCAGGCTTACGTCACCGTCGGCTACGAGCCCCGCCAGTTGGCCGTGACCGTCACGAACGACGGCCGTCGGACGCCCGTGCCGCCAGGGCTGGGTTCGCCCCCTCCCAGCGGGCACGGCTTGATTGGGATGCGGGAGCGCGCAAGGATCTACGGGGGCCGGTTGGAGGCCGGGCCCCGGGCGAGCGGCGGTTTCGAGGTGCGACTGCTCCTTCCCGCCTGAGAGCCCTGACAGCGCAGGGGGGACGAACACGGTGACGACCAGGGTTCTCGTCGTCGACGACCAGGTGCTCATCCGGGCGGGGGTCGCCGCCCTGCTGCGGGCGGCGCCCGGTATGGAGGTCGTCGGCGAGGCGTCCGACGGGGACGAGGCGGTCAGCTTGGCCGCGGAACACCGTCCGGACGTCATCCTCATGGACATCCGGATGCCCGGCACCAGCGGTATCACCGCCACTGAACGCATCCTGGAGGCGAGCGGCGAGCCTCGCCCCCGCATCCTGGTGCTGACCACGTTCGACCTCGACGAGTACGTCTACGCGGCGCTGCGCGCCGGGGCGTGCGGTTTCCTGCTCAAGGACACCGGGCCGCAGCGACTGCTGGCCGCCGTCGCCGCGGTCGCGGAGGGGGACACGCTCTTCTCCCCGAGCGTCACGCGCCGGCTGATCGAGGCGTACGCGCCGGCCGTGGACCAGAGCGCGCCGCCTCCCGAGACCCTCGAGGCGCTCACCGGCAGGGAGGTGGACGTGCTCCGGCTGGTCGCGGGCGGCCTCTCCAACCCCGAGATCGCCGAAACCCTGGTCATCAGCGAATCCACGGTCAAGACGCATCTCAACCGCACCATGGCCAAGCTCGACCTGGGCAGCCGCGCCCAGGCCGTCGTTCTGGCGTACGAATCCGGTCTGGTCACCCCGGGCGGCGGCCACGCGGGCGGAACCCATCCGGCCGGAGCGGGCGCGTAGCGCAGCCCCTGGTCCGGAGCGGCGCGTGGAGCACCCTTCGGTGAGGCACCCGGAGTGAGGACGGTGGGCCGGTTCCGTCGGCACCGTGTGCGCGGTGGATGGTAGGGGCGGGACGAATCGGGTACACACGACCGAGCAGGATGTGACCGCGTCCGCCCCGAGGGCGCCTGCCGGGCACCACCACCGTCACGGACCGCGAACCGCCTCCCACACTTCTTCGAGGTGAGCGAGATGACCGTCTCCGAACGCGAAGCCCGCGAAGTCGCCGAGGCGGCCAGGGAGAAGGACTGGCGCAAGCCCAGCTTCGCCAAGGAACTGTTCCTCGGCCGCTTCCGCCTCGATCTTCTCCACCCGCACCCGGAACCGGCGGCCGAGGACATCGCGCGGGGCGAGGGATTCCTGGCCAGGCTGCGCGACTTCGTCGAGACGACGGTCGACGGGCCGCTGATCGAACGTGAGTCCAGGATCCCGGACGAGGTGATCACCGGCCTGAAGGAGCTCGGGGCGCTCGGCATGAAGGCCGGCACCGAGTACGGCGGGCTCGGACTGACCCAGGTGTACTACAACAAGGCGCTCGCCCTGGTCAGCTCCGCCAGCCCGGCTGTGGGCGCGCTGCTGTCCGCGCACCAGTCCATCGGCGTACCGCAGCCCGTGAAGATGTTCGGCAGCCAGGAGCAGAAGGACGCCTTCCTGCCGCGCTGCGCCCGCAGCGACATCTCCGCGTTCCTGCTGACCGAACCCGACGTGGGCTCCGACCCCGCACGGCTGGCGACCACCGCCGTCCCCGACACCGGTGGCGCCTCCGGTTCCCAGGAGGCAGGGGGCGAGGAAGGCTACCTGCTCGACGGGGTGAAGCTGTGGACCACCAACGGGGTGATCGCCGACCTCCTCGTCGTCATGGCACGCGTGCCCGAGCCCGCCGCCGACGACCCGCGCCGCGCCGCGGGGCACAGGGGAGGCATCACCGCGTTCGTCGTCGAGGCCGGCTCCGAGGGCATCACCGTGGAGAACCGGAACGCCTTCATGGGGCTGCGCGGCATCGAGAACGGTGTCACGCGCTTCCACCGGGTGCGCGTCCCCGCGGCCAACCGCATCGGCCCCGAGGGTGCGGGGCTCAAGATCGCGCTCACCACGCTCAACACCGGCCGTCTCTCCCTGCCCGCCACCTGCGTCGGTGCGGGCAAATGGTGCCTGCGCGTCGCCCGCCAGTGGTCCCGCGAACGCGTCCAGTGGGGCAGGCCGGTCGCCGAGCACGAGGCCGTCGGCGGCAAGATCTCCTTCATCGCCGCGACGACGTTCGCGCTGGAGGCCGTGCTCGACCTGTCCTCGCAGATGGCCGACGAGGAGCGCAACGACATCCGCATCGAGGCCGCGCTCGCCAAGCTCTACGGCAGCGAGATGGCCTGGAAGATGGCCGACGAGCTGGTCCAGATCCGCGGCGGGCGCGGCTTCGAGACCGCCGCGTCCCTCGCCGCCCGCGGCGAACGCGGTGTCCCCGCCGAACAGCTTCTGCGCGACCTGCGCATCAACCGCATCTTCGAGGGCTCGACGGAGATCATGCACCTGCTGATCGCCCGCGAGGCCGTGGACGCCCACCTGTCGGTCGCCGGCGACCTCATCGACCCGGACAAGACGTTGGCCGACAAGCGCAAGGCAGCCGTCACAGCGGGCACCTTCTACGCCAAGTGGCTGCCCCGCCTCGTCGCGGGCCCGGGCCGGCTGCCAGGCGCCTACGCCGAGTTCGGCACGCTCGCCCCGCATCTGCGCCACGTCGAGCGCACCGCACGCAAGCTCGCCCGCTCCACCTTCTACGCGATGTCGCGCTGGCAGGGCCGGATGGAGACCAAACAGGGCTTCCTCGGGCGCATCGTGGACATCGGTGCCGAGCTGTTCGCGATGAGCGCCGCCTGCGTCCGCGCGGAGAAGCTGCGGCGCGACGGCACCGACGGTGCCGAGGGACAGGCCGCCTACCAGCTCGCGGACGCGTTCTGCCGCCAGTCCCGCATCCGCGTCGACGAGCTGTTCGGCCGCCTGTGGGCCAACACCGACGACCTCGACCGCAAGGTCGTCCGCGAAGTCCTCGGCGGCTCCTACACCTGGCTGGAGGAAGGCGTCATCGACCCCTCGACCGACGGCCCGTGGATCGCGGAGGCGGTCCCTGGGCCGTCCACGAAGGAGAACGTCCACCGACGTATCCGCTGAGCGTGCGCGCCAGGGGGCGTCCTGCACAGCGTGGCCTGCGCAAGGTGGCCTGCGCGGCGGCGCCGGCCCCAGCGGGCCGTACAGATGTTCCCGCAGTCGGGACAGGGCGTCTCCCGACCAGGCGACGGCACAGGGCCGCCGCCTGCCTACGGTCGCGGGCCGGTGCTCCGCCAGCACGCGCTCCACCTGCTCCTCGTAGGGCCCGGGTGTGCGCTCGACGGCACGGCCGCGACCGTACTGGGGCGTGCCGGGCCCTGCGGGCGGGACCGGTGGGGGCGGGGGTGGCGGGCCGCGCGCCCCCGGGTGCGCCTGTCGTCGGGTAAACCGGAGGCGGCGTACCCCGGTGCGCTGTCCTGGCCGGCTCACGGAGCGGACACAATAGGGGCATGACCGACTCCCTCGCTGACCCGCATCTGCGTTACCCCGGCGCCGCACCGGAAGCGGGCACCGCACCGCGCGACATCGTGATCCTCGGCTCGACGGGTTCGATCGGCACCCAGGCCGTCGACGTGGTGCTGAAGAATCCCGGCCGGTTCCGGGTCACCGCGTTGGCCGCGTCCGGCGGCCGGGCGGAGTTGCTGGCCCGGCAGGCGCGCCAACTCGGCGTCCGCACCGTCGCGGTGGCCCGTGAGGAGGCGCTGCCCGTGCTGCGGGAGGCGCTCCGTGCGGCCTACGGGGCGGGGGAGCCGTTGCCCGAGGTGCTGGCGGGTCCCGACGCCGCGACCGAGCTGGCCGCCTCGGACTGTCACACGGTGCTCAACGGCATCACGGGGTCCATCGGTCTGGCGCCGACGCTGGCGGCGCTGGAGGCCGGGCGGGTGCTGGCGCTGGCCAACAAGGAGTCGCTCATCGTCGGGGGTCCCCTGGTGCGGGCGGTCGCCAGGCCGGGGCAGATCGTGCCGGTCGACTCGGAGCACTCGGCGCTGTTCCAGGCGCTGATGGGCGGTAGCCGCGCGGAGGTGCGCAAGCTGCTGGTCACCGCGTCGGGAGGGCCGTTCCGGGGGCGGAGCAGGGCCCAGCTGGCGGACGTGACGCCCGAGGAGGCGATGGCCCATCCGACGTGGGACATGGGCCCGGTCATCACCATCAACTCCGCGACCCTGGTCAACAAGGGCCTCGAGGTCATCGAGGCGCACCTGCTCTACGACATTCCGTTCGCACGCATCCAGGTGGTGGTGCACCCCCAGTCGGCCGTCCACTCGATGGTGGAGTTCACCGACGGTTCGACGCTCGCGCAGTGCGGCCCTCCGGACATGCGGCTGCCGATCGCGCTGGGCCTGGGCTGGCCGGAGCGGGTTCCCGAGGCAGGCCCGGTCTTCTCCTGGACCGAGGCGATGTCCTGGGACTTCTACCCGCTGGACACGCAGGCGTTCCCCGCTGTCCCGCTGGCCTGCCACGTGGGCGCGACGGGTGGCACGGCCCCGGCCGTCTTCAACGCGGCGAACGAGGAGTGCGTCGAGGCGTTTCTCGCGGGAAGGCTGCCGTTCACAGGCATCGTGGATACGGTTGCGGCTGTGGTGGAGGAGCACGGCACCCCGGACGGAACCGGTCTGACCCTTCCCGATGTCCTCGCCGCAGAGACCTGGGCGCGCGCCCGCGCCCGTGAACTGGCGGCACGGCCCGCCACAGCACCAGCGGAGGCTCGCGCATGACGGCGCTCATGACCATCCTCGGCATAGTCGTCTTCGTCGTCGGCCTGCTCTTCTCCATCGCCTGGCACGAGCTGGGGCACTTCTCGACGGCCAAGATGTTCGGCGTCCGGGTTCCGCAGTTCATGGTGGGCTTCGGGCCCACGATCTGGTCCAAGCGCAAGGGCGAGACGGAGTACGGCGTCAAGGCGGTGCCCCTCGGCGGCTACATCCGCATGATCGGCATGTTCCCGCCGGGGGACGACGGGGCGGTGCGCCAGCGCTCCACCTCGCCGTTCCGCGGGATGATCGAGGACGCGCGCGCGGCGGCGTACGAGGAGCTCAAGCCCGGCGACGAGCACCGGATGCTCTACACGCGCAAGCCGTGGAAGCGCGTCGTGGTGATGTTCGCCGGGCCGTTCCAGAACCTGATCCTGGCCGTGGTGATCTTCCTGACGGTGCTGATGACCTTCGGGATCAACACCCAGACGACCACGGTCTCCACGGTGTCCGACTGTGTGATCCCCGCCTCGGCGCAGACGGACAAGTGCCCCGGTTCGGCGAAGGACTCCCCGGCCAAGGCGGCGGGGCTGCGGCCGGGCGACACGATCGTCTCCTTCGACGGCAGGCCCGTCGAGGACTGGGACGGCCTGCAGCAGCGGATCCGGGACACCACGGGCCCCGCCACGCTCACCGTCGAGCGGGACGGCGACCGGCGTACGCTGCGCGCCGACCTGATCGAGAACAAGGTCGCCAAGACCGACGGCAACGGCGGCTACGTGCCCGACGAGTACGTCACGGCGGGCTTCCTCGGCTTCACCCCGGCCAGCGGCGTCGTGCAGCAGTCGTTCCCGCAGGCCGTGGACCGGATGGGCGACATGATGGTCAACGGCGTCCACGCGCTGATCGACCTGCCGGGCAAGGTGCCCGACCTGTGGAACGCGGCGTTCGACGGCGGGGAGCGCAAGCAGGACTCGCCGATGGGCGTGGTGGGTGCCGCCCGGGTGGGTGGCGAGGTCTTCTCGCTCGACATCCCGCCGAGCCAGCGGGTGGCGACGATGCTGCTGCTGGTGGCGGGGTTCAACCTGAGCCTGTTCCTGTTCAACATGCTGCCGCTGCTGCCGCTGGACGGCGGGCACATCGCGGGGGCGCTGTGGGAGTCGCTGCGCAGGAATGTCGCCAGGGTCTTCCGGCGCCCCGACCCGGGTCCGTTCGACGTCGCCAAGCTGATGCCGATCGCCTACGTGGTGGCCGGGGTCTTCCTCTGCTTCACCCTTCTGGTGCTGGTGGCCGACGTGGTGAATCCGGTCAGACTCACCGGATAGCCGGATGTGCGTTCGCCCACCGTGACGCCCGTACGATTCCTGTGCGGGCGTCACCTTATGCGGCTTTTTCCGGGGAACGATGTGCCCGGCGGGTCGCCCGTGCCGTAATCTCGGAGGCCTGGAGCCCGCCGAACCCGGGACTTGAACGACACCGTTGGGGTTGCACGCTGATGACAGCGATTTCGCTCGGAATGCCGGACGTTCCGGCCAAGCTCGCCGACCGCAGGGTCAGCCGGAAGATCCAGGTAGGAACGGTCGCCGTCGGCGGAGACGCGCCCGTGTCCGTGCAGTCCATGACCACGACCCGCACCTCGGACATCGGTTCGACGCTGCAGCAGATCGCGGAGCTGACCGCCTCCGGCTGCCAGATCGTCCGCGTGGCGTGTCCCACTCAGGACGACGCCGACGCGCTGGCCACGATCGCCCGCAAGTCGCAGATCCCCGTGATCGCCGACATCCACTTCCAGCCCAAGTACGTCTTCCAGGCGATCGACGCGGGATGTGCCGCCGTCCGCGTCAACCCCGGCAACATCAAGCAGTTCGACGACAAGGTCAAGGAGATCGCCCACGCCGCCTCCGCGTCGGGCACGCCCATCAGGATCGGCGTCAACGCGGGCTCCCTGGACAAGCGGCTCCTGGAGAAGTACGGCAAGGCCACCCCGGAGGCGCTGGTCGAGTCCGCGCTGTGGGAGTGCTCGCTGTTCGAAGAGCACGGCTTCCGGGACATCAAGATCTCGGTCAAGCACAACGACCCCGTCGTCATGGTCAACGCCTACCGGCTGCTGGCCCAGCGCTGCGACTACCCGCTGCACCTGGGTGTCACCGAGGCGGGTCCGGCCTTCCAGGGCACCATCAAGTCGGCCGTCGCCTTCGGCGCGCTGCTGTCCGAGGGGATCGGCGACACGATCCGCGTCTCCCTCTCGGCACCGCCGGCCGAGGAGGTCAAGGTCGGCATCCAGATCCTGGAGTCCCTGGGGCTGCGCCAGCGCGGCCTGGAGATCGTCTCCTGCCCGTCCTGCGGACGTGCCCAGGTGGACGTCTACAAGCTGGCCGACGAGGTCACCGCCGGTCTTGAGGGCATGGACGTCCCGCTGCGGGTCGCCGTCATGGGCTGTGTCGTCAACGGTCCGGGCGAGGCGCGCGAGGCCGACCTGGGCGTGGCCTCCGGCAACGGCAAGGGGCAGATCTTCGTCAAGGGCGAGGTCATCAAGACGGTCCCCGAGGCGAAGATCGTCGAGACGCTCATCGACGAGGCCATGAAGATCGCCGAGCAGATGGAGAAGGACGGCGTCACCTCCGGCGAGCCCGTGGTGACCACGGCAGGCTGAACGGAGCCCCGGCGTGCCTCCCGCGGGCCGGCTCGTCCGGGCGTGGCCCCGGCGGGCCGGCCCGCGTCGCGCGGGACGGCCTCCTGTGACGGCGGCGTAGACCGTCGTCGGACGGTGGCCGCCCCGAGCCCGCCCCAAACCCGCGCCCGCAGGCTCCGTCCGTCCGCTCCGGCCGCACGACCCGCCCGCACGCTCCCTCGCCGCGCGGCCGGCCACGGCCGTCGTCCGGCGGCGTGATGCTCTGGCCCCGGGTACAGTGCCAGCAGATCGTTCCCCACGCCCACGGGCCGTACGGTGAGGCGCCGAGACGTTGCTGACCACCACCTCCCTCAGGGTCGTCGGACCCGCCGAGCTGCCGGAGGCGCTCCGCGTGCTCCGCCGGGAGCCGGTGAACAACGCCTTCGTCACCGCCCGCGTGCTGGCCTCGGGCCTGGACCCCTGGCGCCTCGGCGGCGAGATGTGGGGCTGGTACCGGGACGGGCGCCTGGAATCCCTCTGCTACAACGGCGCCAACCTCGTTCCGCTGTGCGCGGGCCCCGAGGCGGTCCGCGCGTTCGCCGAGCGGGCGCGCCGCCAGGGCCGCCGCTGCTCGTCCCTCGTCGGCCCTGCGGGCCCCACGCGCGCGCTGTGGGCCGCGCTGGAGCCGTCCTGGGGCCCGGCCCGCGAGGTGCGGGCCAGCCAGCCGCTGATGGTCGCCGACCGGGTGCCGGACCAGGTGGCGCCCGACCCGCTGGTGCGCCGCGTCGCCAAGACCGAGATGGACCTGGTGCTGCCGGCGTGTGTGGCCATGTTCACCGAGGAGGTCGGGGTCTCTCCGCTGGCCGGCGACGGCGGGCTCGTCTACCAGGCACGGGTCGCCGAACTCGTGGGTACCGGACGCTCGTTCGCCCGCATCGAGGACGGCCGCGTGGTCTTCAAGGCCGAGATCGGCGCCGCCACCCCGGAGGCCTGCCAGATCCAGGGCGTGTGGGTGGCGCCGGAACGGCGCGGCGAGGGGCTGTCCGAGACGGGGATGGCCGCCGTCCTCGCCTACGCACTGCGCGACGTCTCCCCGCTGGTGAGCCTGTACGTCAACGACTACAACGCCCCGGCGCGGGCCACCTACCGCCGCGTCGGCTTCCGCGAGATCGGCACCTTCACGAGCGTCCTGTTCTGACCGCCCGGCAGCGGCCGCTGTGCCGAGTACGACCGCTCCGCCGAGCGCGATCCGTCGTCCGGCCCCGGCTCCCGCCCCCGGCCGCCGTTGTGCCGCCTCTTCGCGCGGACACGGTGGAGGAAGTAGCCTCCCCGCCATGCCGCACACAGCCGGGGCGCAGCTCCCGGACCCCCGGGAAGTGGTCACCGGCCCGCTCGACCTCACCGCCCGCGTCGACGAGGCGCTCGCCGTACAGGCCGTCGCCTTCGGCCTGACCGACGACGAGGTGGGCGTGCGCAAGTACATCGTGCAGCGCCACATGACCTCGCCTGGTGCGCGGGCGCTGGGCGCCACCACCGAGGGCGACCGTCTCGTCGGCTTCGTCTACGGCATGCCGAACGACCGCTCGCACTGGTGGTCCACGGTGGTCGATCCGTACCTGCGCCAGGAGGGGAACGAGGGCTGGCTGGAGGACGCCTTCGTCATCACGGAACTGCACGTCCACCCGGCCTTCCAGCACCGGGGAATCGGGCGGAATCTGATCACCCGCCTGACCGACGGTGCTGCCGAACCCCGTTCGCTGCTCTCGGCTCTCGACGTCGACAGCCCGGCCCGCGCCCTCTACCACGGCCTCGGCTACCGCGACCTGGCTCGGCGGGTGCAGTTCCCGAGCGCGCCGCAGCCGTACGCGGTGATGGGGGCACCGCTGCCGCTGCGGGGGCGGTGACGTTCGGTTTCCGTGCGGTCGGTCCGTGCGGATAGGCTCCGCATCAACGAGTTTCGTCGAGTTCCGTCGAGTTCCGTCGATGGCGCCAGTACCGCCCCGAGCAGGAGTCCCCATGGCAGCCCGTGTCCAGCGTTTGTCCCGGTCGATGCTGAAGACGCTGCGTGACGACCCGGCCGACGCCGAGACGCTCAGCCACAAGCTGCTGGTCCGCGCCGGGTACGTCCGCCGCACCGCCGCCGGTATCTGGACGTGGCTGCCGCTGGGCAAGCAGGTGCTGGAGAACGTCACGCGCGTCGTCCGCGAGGAGATGGACGCGATCGGCGGCCAGGAGGTGCTGCTCCCCGCGCTGCTGCCCAAGGAGCCCTACGAGGTCTCGGGCCGCTACGAGGAGTACGGCGACCTGCTCTTCCGCCTCAAGGACCGCAAGGGCGGCGAGTACCTGCTGGGCCCCACCCACGAGGAGATCTTCACGCAGGTCGTCAAGGACCAGTGCACCTCGTACAAGGACCTGCCGGTCACGGTCTACCAGATTCAGACGAAGTACCGCGACGAGGCCCGCCCCCGCTCCGGCATCCTGCGCGGCCGCGAGTTCACCATGAAGGACTCCTACTCCTTCGACGTGTCGGACGAGGCACTGGCCGAGTCCTACGCGGCCCACCGCGTCGCCTACCAGCGCATCTTCGACCGTCTCGGGCTGGACTACCGGATCGTCTCGGCGATCTCCGGTGCCATGGGCGGCTCTGCCTCCGAGGAGTTCCTCGCGCCCGCCGCGGCCGGTGAGGACACGTTCGTGCAGTGCCCGCAGTGCGGTTACGCGGCCAACACCGAGGCCGTCTCCGTCACCGTGCGGCCCGCCTCCACGGAGGGCCACGGGCCGGTGGAGAAGCTGGACACCCCCGACACGCCCACCATCGAGACCCTGGCCGCGCACCTGGGTGTGCCCGCCTCCGCCACGCTGAAGAACCTGCTGGTGAAGGTCGACGGCGAGATCACCGCCGTCGGCGTCCCCGGTGACCGCGAGGTCGACCTGGGCAAGCTCGCCGAGCACCTGGCGCCCGCCGAGGTCGAGGTCGTCACAGCCGAGGACTTCGAAGGCCGTGACGACCTCGTACGCGGCTACATCGGCCCGCAGGGCGGCATGGCGGGCAAGGCCTTCCGCTACCTGGCCGACCCGCGCGTCGCCCCGGGCACCGCGTGGGTCACCGGCGCCAACGAGGAGGGCAAGCACGCCCGCAACGTGGTCTGCGGTCGCGACTTCGAGGTCGACCAGTACCTCGACGTGGTCGTCGTCGAGCCCGGCGACCCCTGCCCGAACTGCGGCGCGGGCATCGAGCTCGACCGCGCCATCGAGATCGGCCACATCTTCCAGCTCGGCCGCAAGTACGCCGACGCGTTCGAGCTGGACGTGCTCGGCCAGAACGGCAAGCCGGTCCGCGTCACGATGGGCTCCTACGGCATCGGCGTCTCCCGCGCGGTCGCCGTGCTCGCCGAGCAGAACGCCGACGAGCAGGGGCTGTGCTGGCCGCGCGAGATCGCCCCCGCCGACGTGCACGTCGTGGCGGCGGGCAAGGCGCAGCAGACCGAGGCGGCGCTCGAGATCGCCGAGCGGCTCGGCGCGGCGGGCGTCCGCGTGCTGGTCGACGACCGCTCCAGCGTCTCTCCCGGGGTGAAGTTCACCGACGCCGAGCTGATCGGCGTACCCACCATCCTGGTCGCCGGGCGCGGCATCAAGGACGGCCTCGTGGAGCTGAAGGACCGGCGTACCGGTGAGCGCGAGGAACTGCCCATCGACGAGGCGGTCGCCCGCCTCGCCCGGGACTGACCCACCTGTGCGGGGCCCCGCCGTGCCGGGGCCCAGGTCACAGCCAGGCGGCGAACTCCAGCAGCATCTCGGCGTCGGGCCCGTTGCCCGCCGCGTGGTGGCGGCAGGCGGACTCCACCGCGCGGTAGAGGGCCCACTGGCGCACGCGCTCGCGCGGTACGTCCAGGGAGTCGGCGAGCTTGTTGACGCGTCTGCGGGTGGCGGCCGCCGAGCCGGTGGACGCCATCAGGTCGTGCAGCCGGTCGCGCACCAGCCGTGCCAGGTCGTAGGCGGGTTCTCCGACGAGCGGGTCAGGGCCCACGGTCAGCCAGCGGGCCCGCTGCTCGGGTGTGGCGGCGGCCAGCACGGCGCCCTGCCGGAAGTCGCCGTGCAGCAGAACCCCGGGCCCGGGCGCCGGCTCGGCCAGCATCGCCTCGCGCGCCTCCAGGGCCGCGGCCACCAGCGGTTCCGCGTCCGGCGGTACGGCGGTACGCATCGCCGCGGCCTCGAACGCCGTGTGTTCGGGCACCGTCTCCAGAAGGTGCCCGGCGGGTGGCGGCACCCACAGGCGCCGGACGACGGAGACGGCCTCCAGTGTGGCCTTGGCCTCCGGCAGCGACCGCAGCGACACCTCGCACCGCAGCCGCTCCAGCAGCAGCACGCCCTCCTCCTCGGCCGCGCGCAGCACCTGCACGGCGCCCAGCCCGTGCCAGGCGGCCAGCGTCTCGCGCTCGCGGGCGGCCCGCACCGGCGCGGACGCGTCCTGCGGGGCGAACAGTTTCAGCGCACCGGGCGTGCCGTCCGCCCCTCTGACGAGCACGACGAGGCTGCTGCGTCCGCCCGGTGTCACCACCCGTTCCGCTTCCAGCCCCCACTGCTCCAGCCACCGCCGAAGCAGCGCGGGCAGTCCCCGCAGCCAGGCCCGCGCGGCCTCGGCCGCCTCCGGGTCCGGTTGCGCCTCCAGGGCACGTACGAGCCGCTGCGGGGGGTCGAGGGGCAGCACGGAAGCCATTCCGGGGCGGACCTTTCGTCAGCGCGACACGACAGTGGGGTCTGGCGGCAGCGGGTTCTACGGGCGGTCGGGGGCGGTCACGGCGGTCACGGCGGTCACAGAGCATCGGGAGTGCCCGAGCCGTTCGGCCCGCCGGAGGGGGAGGCGGGCGCTTCCCCCGCTCCCAGTTCGGTGAGGCCGGGGAAGGCGACGCCGCTGCCCTTCCAGCGCACCGAGCGGACCGCGGCCTCGCGGAGCGCGTCGGCGGCCGCACGCCGCCGCCCTCCCTCGCTTGCCCGCACCAGGTCGGCGTACACCCCCGCGAGGCGGTCCTCCAACTGTGCCGCGAGGCGCACGGCGGCGTCGCTGTCGGGCACGGCGAAGGGCAGCGCGTAGGCGGCGGCGGCCGGCTCCGGGTCGCCGCCCAGCGAGCGGATCGTGCGGCGCAGCGCGTCCCGGCGGGAGCGGTGGGCGTCGTAGCACTCCCGCACCTGGCTCTTGCGGTCGGCAGCTATGCGGCCACCGACGACTCCATAGCCGTAGACGGCGGCGTGTTCGGCACGCAACGCGGCCTGCACGGCGTTCAGTTCCTTCACTCGTCCGTCGCCCCCTCGCCCTTTCCGCCGTCGTCCCGGCCGTCTTGTCCCACTCCGCCCGAAGCCTCGTCGTGCGCGCCCGAGGCCCTGCCGTGCTCCTCGAGGAGGAAGCTGTGCGCCGCACCGCAGGCGGCTATCGAGGCGAGCAGCCGGGCGGTCCGTGGCTCCGCCCCGGCCAGCGCCTTCGTCCGCGCGGCGGAGAGCCGCCGCTCGGCTTCGGCGAGCGCGGCGAGGGCCTTCCTCTCGTCCTCGGGTACCGAGGCGGTGTCCGGGCTGGGCGGCTTGGCCGACGGCTCGGGGCCGGTACCGCTGCCCGGCTGCCGGCCCCGCCCGGGCGCGCCCGAAGGGGAGGGGGAGCCGGTGCCGGACTCGCTGCCGCGCAGCACCCTGGCGTGCCGGGCGACCTCCGCGCGCAGCGGGCGCAGCCGCGCGGCCGTGGCGGGGTGCACCTTCGCGGTGCCGTCGTAGCGGGCCAGCAGGTGCTCGCTGTCGCGGGCCGCGCGGTGGCGCAGGCGCGCGGCCGCTTCCCGGTGCGCCGCGTTGTCCGTCCCGCCCCTCCCGTCCGTACAGCCCGCGGCGAGCGGCGTCGCGAGAGCCGCGCCACCGGCGCCGAGCGCGCCGGTCAGCAGCGACCTGCGGCGCGGTCGGGCCGCTGCCGGTGACGGCGTGAGCGACATGGGCACTCCCTGGAGGTGGACGGCGGCTCGGCTCGGGCGGGACGGGCGGACGGCCCGATGGGCGGGCACGCGCGGGGCGGGTCCTGACCTGGGGGCGCCGTGACGGCACGCCGCTCACCGCCCCGCGAGAGTACCCGGGCTGTTTCCCCGGGCTGCCGCGGGCCACCCCGCCGGGACGCGCGCGCACCCGGACGCCGCACACCGGACACCTGTCGCGGCGCACGTGACGCTGTCGTCGGGGCGGCTCACCGCGGGGCCGTGGTCCCGGCAGCCGCGCGTTCGGCAACCGGGTCCGCGCGGCCCGCCACAGACGATAGGCTTGGGCGGCGACACGCCCCTGTCACGAGGCCCCCTACAACAGCACACGCGGCCGAGGAGTCACCCGGATGAGCACCACCCAGAGCGAGAGGCTGCGCGGACTGCTGGAACCGCTCGTCAGCAAGAGGGGGTTGGATCTCGAAGAGATCGCAGTGACCCCGGCGGGAAAGCGGCGCGTGCTGCGCGTCGTCGTGGACGCTGACGACGGGGTCCAGCTGGACACCTGCGCCGAGCTGAGCCGTGCCTTCTCCGAACTGCTCGACGAGAGCGACGCGATGGGCGGCGCCCCGTACGTGCTGGAGGTCACCTCGCCCGGGGCCGACCGCCCGCTGACCGAGCAGCGGCACTACCGCCGCGCCACCGGGCGGCTCGTCAAGGCGCAGCTGACCCCCGAGGCGGGCGGCGGCGAGGTGATCGCCCGGATCGTCGGTGTCAACGAGGAGGGCGTCGACCTCCAGGTACCGGGGGTCAAGGGGCGCAAGCCGACATCCCGCCGCCTGGCGTTCGAGGAGATCGCCAAGGCGCGGGTCGAGATCGAGTTCAACCGCAAGGCCGCGGACGCCGTCGGCGCAGCGCGGCCCACGTCCGCGGCTGACGGCGCGGAAGCCGCCGAGGACGACGAGAAAGAGGAGGAGGCGTAGCCGTGGACATCGACATGAGTGCCCTGCGTGGGCTGGTCAGGGAGAAGGAGATCTCCCTCGATCTGCTGATCGAGGCGATCGAGTCGGCCCTCCTCATCGCGTACCACCGCACCGAGGGCAGCAGGCGCGACGCCCGCGTCGAGCTGAACCAGAAGAGCGGGCACGTGACGGTCTGGGCGAAGGAGAGCGCCGAGGAGCTCGAAGAGGGCGCCGAGCCGCGGGAGTTCGACGACACTCCCACCGGTTTCGGCCGCATCGCCGCGACGACGGCCAAGCAGGTCATCCTGCAGCGGCTGCGGGACGCCGAGGAGGAGGTCACCTTCGGCGAGTACGCGGGCCGCGAGGGCGACGTCGTGGCGGGCGTCGTGCAGCAGGGCAAGGATCCCAAGAGCGTGCTGGTGGACATCGGCAAGCTGGAGGCGATCCTGCCGCCGCAGGAGCAGGTGCCCGGCGAGGACTACGCGCACGGCACCCGGCTGCGCACCTATGTGGTGCGGGTGGCGAAGGGCGTGCGCGGCCCCTCCGTGACGCTCTCGCGCACCCACCCCAACCTCGTGAAGAAGCTCTTCGAGCTGGAGGTCCCGGAGATCGCGGACGGTTCGGTGGAGATCGCCGCCATCGCCCGCGAGGCCGGCCACCGCACCAAGATCGCCGTGCGGTCGACGCGCTCGGGACTCAATGCCAAGGGCGCCTGCATCGGCCCGATGGGCGGCCGGGTGCGCAACGTCATGGCGGAGCTGCACGGTGAGAAGATCGACATCGTGGACTGGTCGGAGGAGCCGGCGGATCTGGTGGCCAACGCGCTCTCTCCCGCGCGGGTCAGCAAGGTGGAGATCATCGACCTGGCGGCCAGGTCGGCGCGCGTGACCGTGCCGGATTACCAGCTGTCCCTGGCCATCGGCAAGGAGGGGCAGAACGCCCGGCTCGCCGCCCGGCTCACCGGCTGGCGCATCGACATCCGTCCGGACACGGCGGACGCCGCCGGCGCGGCTGACGGCGCCGGCCAGGTGGCCGACCAGGGCTGAGACCGCCGCCTGTGCGCGATCCGGCCACGGAGTGTGGTCGGGTGCTTGCGTTCCGGCTGCGAAAGGGTAACGACGTCCTCACCCCCCACGGGGTTACGGGGCTTCGGGGAGGTAGACTTAACCAGTGTCTGGCCGGACGCGCGGTCGGTCGCGCCCTCAGCGCACCTGCGTGGGCTGCCGGGAGTGCACCGACAAGGGCGCTCTGCTGCGAGTGGTGCTGACCGGGGGCAGCGTGATCCCCGATCTTCGCGGTAGGCTGCCCGGTCGGGGTGCGTATCTGCACCCCGTTCCCTCCTGTCTTGAGCAGGCCGTCCGGCGCCGGGCGTTCAACCGGGCCTTCCGGGGTCCGGGTCCGTTCGACGTCGCACAGCTGCGCGAGCAGGTGGAGCGCACCGCACAAGCACCGAAAGAGACCCGTACGGAGCGTCCGTACCGGGAGAGGTACCTCGCGAGTGGGAAGTAGGTCGAGATTGCGATGAGCACTCGATGAGTACGCGATGAGTACGCCCATGCATCAGTAGCGAAGGTCCGGCGGACGATCTCCCCCGGGCCGTAAGGAGCGAAGTGGCTAAGGTCCGGGTATACGAACTCGCCAAGGAACTTGGAGTCGAGAGCAAGGTCGTCATGGCCAAGCTCCAGGAACTCGGCGAATTCGTCCGTTCGGCGTCCTCGACCATCGAGGCGCCGGTTGTCCGAAAACTGACTGACGCGTTCGACGCGAGCGGTGGCGCGAAGAAGTCCGCCGCGAAGCCCGCGGCGCCCAAGAAGGCCGCCCCCGGGTCGGCCGCGCCCAAGCCGGGCGCGAGCGCACCGAAGCCGGGTGCGCCCAAGCCAGGCCCCAAGCCGGCCCAGCCGGCCCCCGAGGGCCCGGTCACCCCCGCGCCGAGCCCCGCCCAGGGCGAGGCCGCCCCCGCCGAGACCCCGAAGCCGGGCCAGGGCCCCAAGCCCGGGCCCAAGCCGGGTCCGCAGCCCGCCGCACCGGCCAAGCCGGACTTCCAGGCGCCGCCGGCCCCGAGCGGGCCGAAGCCGGGCGGTCCGCGCCCCGGCAACCAGGGCCCCAAGCCGGGCCAGGCACCGAGGCCGGGCGGCCAGGGCCGTCCGCAGGGCGGCGGCCAGGGCGCCAAGCCGGGCCAGGCCCCCAAGCCGGGCGGTCGTCCGGCGGGTCCGCGCCCGGGCAACAACCCCTTCACCTCCGGTGGCTCCACCGGCATGGCGCGCCCGCAGGCGCCCCGTCCGGGGGGCGCGCCCAAGCCGGGCCAGCCCCCGAAGCCTGGTGCCCCCAAGCCGGGTCCCGGTGGTGGCGGCGGCGCCCAGGGTGGCCCGCGTCCGCAGGCCCCGGGTGGCCAGCGTCCTTCGCCGGGCAACATGCCGCGGCCGCAGGCCCCGCAGGGCGGCGGCCCGCGCCCCGGCGGTAACCGTCCGAACCCCGGCATGATGCCGCAGCGTCCGGCCGCGGGTCCGCGTCCCGGTCCGGGCCGTGGCGGTCCGGGCGGCGGTGGCCGTCCGGGCGGTGGCGGCGGTGGCCGTCCGGGCTTCGGTGGTCGCCCCGGTGGCGGCGGCGGTGGCCGTCCGGGTGGCGGCGGCGGTTTCGCCGGTCGCCCGGGTGGCGGCGGCCGTCCCGGCTTCGGCGGTCGTCCGGGCGGTCCCGGTGGCCGTGGCGGCACGCAGGGTGCCTTCGGCCGTCCCGGCGGTCCGGCGCGTCGCGGTCGCAAGTCGAAGCGGCAGAGGCGCCAGGAGTACGAGCAGATGCAGGCGCCGTCCGTCGGCGGTGTGATGCTGCCGCGCGGCAAGGGCGAGACCGTCCGGCTGTCGCGTGGTGCCTCGCTCACGGACTTCGCGGAGAAGATCAACGCCAACCCGGCGTCGCTGGTCCAGGTGATGTTCAACCTGGGCGAGATGGTCACCGCGACCCAGTCCGTCTCCGACGAGACGCTGCAGCTGCTCGGCGACGAGATGAACTACGTCGTCCAGATCGTCAGCCCGGAGGAGGAGGACCGCGAGCTGCTCGAGTCCTTCGACATCGAGTTCGGCGAGGACGAGGGCGGCGAGACGGCGCTCATGCCGCGTCCGCCGGTGGTGACCGTCATGGGTCACGTCGACCACGGTAAGACGCGCCTGCTGGACGCGATCCGCAAGACCAACGTCATCGCGGGCGAGGCCGGCGGCATCACCCAGCACATCGGTGCCTACCAGGCGGCGACGGAGGTGAACGGCGAGGAGCGCCGGATCACCTTCATCGACACCCCGGGTCACGAGGCGTTCACCGCCATGCGTGCCCGTGGTGCCAAGTCGACGGACATCGCGATCCTCGTGGTCGCGGCGAACGACGGCGTGATGCCGCAGACCGTCGAGGCGCTGAACCACGCCAAGGCGGCCGAGGTCCCGATCGTCGTCGCGGTCAACAAGATCGACGTCGAGGGTGCCGACCCGACCAAGGTCCGCGGTCAGCTGACCGAGTACGGGCTGGTGGCCGAGGAGTACGGCGGCGACACGATGTTCGTGGACATCTCCGCGCGCGAGGGTCTGAACATCGAGGAGCTGCTGGAGGCGGTCGTCCTCACGGCTGACGCCTCGCTCGACCTGCGGGCCAACCCCGACCAGGACGCGCAGGGCCTCGCGATCGAGGCCCACCTCGACCGCGGCCGCGGCGCCGTGGCCACCGTGCTGGTCCAGCGCGGCACGCTCAAGGTCGGCGAGACGATGGTGGTGGGCGACGCCTACGGCCGCGTCCGCGCGATGCTCGACGACAAGGGCGAGAACATCAAGGAAGCGGGTCCCTCGACCCCCGTCCTGGTGCTGGGTCTGACCAACGTCCCGGGCGCCGGCGACAACTTCCTGGTGGTGGACGAGGACCGCACGGCACGGCAGATCGCCGAGAAGCGCGCGGCGCGCGAGCGCAACGCCGCCTTCGCCAAGCGGACCCGCCGCGTCTCCCTGGAGGACCTGGACAAGGTGCTCAAGGCGGGCGAGGTGCAGCAGCTCAACCTCATCATCAAGGGCGACGCGTCCGGTTCGGTGGAGGCCCTGGAGTCCTCCCTGCTCCAGCTCGACGTCGGCGAAGAGGTCGACCTGCGCATCCTGCACCGCGGTGTGGGTGCGGTCACCGAGACCGACATCGACCTGGCGACCGGCTCCGACGCCATCGTCATCGGCTTCAACGTCCGCGCCGAGGGGCGTGCGACGCAGATGGCCGAGCGCGAGGGTGTGGACGTCCGCTACTACTCGGTCATCTACCAGGTGATCGAGGAGATCGAGGCGGCCCTCAAGGGCATGCTCAAGCCGGAGTACGAAGAGGTCGAGCTGGGTACGGCGGAGATCCGCGAGATCTTCCGCTCGTCCAAGCTGGGCAACATCGCCGGTGTCCTCATCCGCTCCGGCGAGGTGCGCAGGAACACCAAGGCCCGCGTCGTGCGCGACGGCAAGGTCGTGGCGGAGAACCTCAACATCGAGGGCCTGCGTCGCTTCAAGGACGACGTCACCGAGATCCGCGAAGGGTTCGAGGGCGGTATCAACCTCGGCAACTTCAACGACATCAAGGTCGACGACGTGATCGCCACCTATGAGATGAGGGAGAAGCCGCGCGGCTGATGCTCCCCTCCGCTCGGACCACCACGCTGAGGGGTGGTGGTCGGGCGACGGGCGGGCGAGGAAGAAGCCCCACGGCTGATCTCGTCTCGTGATCCGGGGTCGACCGGCGGAAGGTAATTCCGTCGATCGGCCCCGGCCGTTGCGTGTACGGTGCGAGTGACGCGTACGCCACCGGCTGCCGCCGGCGGCGCCCCAAGTGCCCCACGGGTGGCATGACCCGCACTGTATGTACGTAGGGACGCTGTCCTTCGATCTGCTTCTCGGCGATGTGCACTCGCTCAAGGAGAAGCGCTCCGTCGTCCGCCCCGTCCTCGCCGAGTTGCAGCGCAAGTACGCGGTGAGCGTGGCGGAGACGGGTGAGCAAGGCCTCTACCGCAGGACCCGTATCGGTCTGGCGGCGGTCTCCGGGGACGCGGGGCATCTGACCGACGTGCTCGACCGCTGCGAGCGGCTGGTCGCGGCACGCCCCGAAGTGGAGTTGCTGTCCGTCCGGCGGCGGTTCCACGGCGAAGACGACGAGTAGGCGAGCCGGAAGCGAGATACCCGGGCTTCCGGAGTCGGGGCCCGGGCCGGCACCCGGCCTGACCCGTATACGGACGAACAGCGGGAACCCACGCCCGTACGGGCCCCCGGGCCCACCGAGTGGGAAAGATACGCGGGAACGCGAACAGACGCAGGAAGCCGCCGCGCGTGCGAGCGGGCGGCGCGGAGCAAGGAGACGGACCAGTGGCCGACAACGCACGGGCCCAGAGGCTGGCGGACCTCATCCGTGAGGTGGTCGCGGAGAAGCTGCACCGGGGGATCAAGGACCCGCGGCTCGGCACACATGTGACCGTCACGGACACCCGGGTCACCGGGGACCTGAGGGAAGCGACGGTCTTCTACACCGTTTACGGTGACGACGAGGACCGCAAGGCGGCCGCGGCCGGGCTGGAGAGCGCCAAGGGCGTGCTCCGCACGGCGGTGGGCCGGGCGGCGGGCATCAAGCACACGCCGAGCCTGGCGTTCGTGGCGGACGCGCTGCCGGAGAACGCCAAGACGATCGACGACGCGCTCGCCCGCGCCCGGGCCGCCGACGAGGAGGTGCGCAAGGCCTCCTCCGGCGCCTCGTACGCCGGGGAGGCGGACCCGTACCGCAAGCCGGGCGAGTCCGAGGCCGACGGCCCCCAGGACAGTGGAGACGGCGAGGACGAGAGCGCCTGAACCGTGGCACGCAAGAGAGACAACGGCCCCGGCGGGCTGATCGTCGTCGACAAGCCCGCCGGGTTCACCTCGCACGACGTCGTGGCCAAGCTGCGCGGTATGGCGCGCACCCGGCGCGTCGGTCACGCGGGCACGCTCGACCCGATGGCGACGGGCGTGCTCGTCCTCGGCACCGAGCGGGCGACCCGGCTGCTCGGTCACCTCGCCCTCACCGAGAAGGAGTACGTGGCCACCGTCCGGCTCGGTCAGGAGACGGTGACCGAGGACGCCGAGGGCGAGATCACCGGCGCCCAGGGCGCCAAGGGGCTGGAGCGGGCACGCGTGGACGCCGCCGTGGCCGCGCTGACGGGCCGGATCGAGCAGGTCCCCTCAGCGGTCAGCGCCGTCAAGGTCGACGGCAAGCGTGCCTACGCGCGGGTGCGTGAGGGCGAGGAGGTGGAACTGGCCGCACGGCCGGTCACCGTCTCCTCTTTCCTGGTGCACGACGTGCGCGAGGAGGCGGCCGAGGACGGCACCCCGGTCACCGACCTGCTGGTCTCGGTGGTCTGCTCGTCCGGCACGTATGTGCGGGCGCTCGCCCGGGACCTGGGAGCGGCCCTCGGTACGGGCGGCCATCTGACGGCGCTGCGGCGCACCCGCGTCGGGCCTTACGGGCTGGACGGCGCGCACACGCTGGCACAGCTCCAGGAGCGGGTGGACGCGGAACAGCCGTTGCCTGTCCTCCCGCTGGGGCAGGCCGCGGCGGCGGCGTTCGCACGCTGGGACGTCGACGAGGACCAGGCGCGCCGCATCGGGAACGGCGTACAACTGCGCATGCCGACGGCGCAGTTCGGTCCCGGCCCTGTCGCGGTGTTCGCTCCCCAGGAGCGGTTCGTCGCTCTGGTGGAGCAGCGGGACGGCAAGGCCAGGAGCCTGGCCGTCTTCGTGTGAGGGACGCCTGTGCCCGCCGTCGCCCCGCGCGGCGTCGGCCCCTGCGGCCGTCACCGTCTCGGTCTTCGTGTGGGTGACGGCGCTGCTCCAGTCGGCTGTGCCTTGGCCTTCGTCTCCGTGTGGGTGACGGCGCTGCCCGAGTCGGCCTTGCTCCTGTCTTCGTCTCCGTCTTCGTGTGGGTGAGCGCCCCGTGCAAGACGGATGTCCCCTCGTCTTCGTGTGGGGGACATCGCTTCACCCGGGCGGGCGGGCGCTCGTTGTGAAGCGCGGGCGCGGACGGGGGCGCTTACGTGCAGAACCTGTCGCCGCTGATCAGCGCCGCTCTACGGTCGAGTCTGCGAGGTGGGCGGGGTCAGCGCGGAGGTGCACGGATGTCGGTGGTGTGCGGCAGACCCACGCTGGTGCGCGTGTGCGACCTGGCGGGCCGGGAGCGCGGGGTCGGCTTCCTCGCCGACGAGTCGGGCACGGTCGTCACCAGCCACGAAGCCGTGGACGGCCTGGCCAAGGTCGTCCTCCACGCGGGCACCGGCACCTGCCTGGCAGCGGACGGCGACATCGTCCAGCTGCCCGAGTGGGACCTGGCGCTCGTCCGCACCCAGGGGCTGGACCTCGCGCCGCTGGTGATCGGACGCGAGCGTCCGCACGCGGGCGGCCCGGTCGGCCTGCTCACTCCCGACGGCACCGTCTCCGCCACCCTGGGCGGACCCGCAGGCGCCGTCTACACCTCCACAGTCCGCTACCACCGGCTGGAGCGCCTGCTCAGGCTCGATCTGCCCGAGGCGGACCGCACCCGTCTGCACCTGTCCGGCAGGGCGACGGGCGCCCCCGTCGTGGACACGGCCACCAGCGCCGTCCTCGGCGTCCTGGGCACCGCGCTGCACGCCTCCCCAGAGGTTCCCCACGCGCTGGCGGTGCCGCTGCACGCCGCCGCTGAACTGACGCCAGACGGGCCGCTCGGCCTGCTGCTGCGCCGCAACGCCGCCTGCGCGCCCGGATTCGGACCCGATCTGAACCTGGCCGGGGTGCTGCGGCTGGCGGCGGCCTCGGTGAGCAGGGCGACGGAGCGCTGCGCGCACGCGGTCGCCCGACCCCTGGTGGCCGAGACGCTCGACCAGTTCACGCGGAGTTCCGCCACCGTCGTCGCCCTGACCGGCGATCCCGGCGCGGGACGCACCACGGAGCTGGCGGCTCTCGCCGCCCGCCGTGCGCGCGGCACCGTCCCGGCTCCCAGCGTCTGGCTGCGCGGCGCCGATCTGCGGCCGGACGACGACGGTCTGCGGGACGCCGTCGGCCGCGCACTCGCGGCGGCAGGCCGGGACCTCGCCGCTTCTTCCCCCGGCGTCCGGGCCGGAGCCGAAGACGGCGCGCCCGTCACCGGCGATCCCCGCGACACGGACCCCGACGTGGCGGCCCGCCTGGCACGTGCGACGGGCCGTCCGCTGCTGGTGCTCCTGGACGCGCCGGAAGAGATGCCGCCCGCCCTCGCGGTGAGGCTGCGCCAGTGGGTTCTGCGCACTGCCGGCTGGCTGCGCACGGCCGGCGTGCGGCTCGCCGTGGCCTGCCGCCCCGAACACTGGGAGCAGACGGGCGCGCTGTTCCCTCCGGACATGATCTTCACCGCGCGGGGGACTGCCGGGTACGTCCGGCTGGGCGCGCTGCCGCCGCGGCAGGCCGCCCGCGTCCGGGCCGCCTACGGCTTGCCCGATGCGGCCCTGGCTCCTCGCGACGCGGGGCACCCTCTCGCCATCCGGATGCTCGCCCAGGTACGTGCCGCACAGGGCCTCCGGGGTGACGAGAGCGCCGAGCGACAGGGGGCGCAAGAGGAGTCCACGCCCGCCGAAGGTGCGTTGGTGCCGCCGTCCGCGGGAGGCGCCTGCGAGTCATCCGCGGTCAGCGCTGCCGCGTCGCTGTCGGCCCGCGGAGCACCCCGGCCGGCGCGGCCCGAGATTCTCTCCGCCTTCTTCGACCTGCTCTGTCTGCGCGTCGCACACCGTCTCGCCGCACGGGAGGGAGGCGACGGGACGACGGCCGACGCCGACGGCACTCGCACGGCGGAACGGGTCCCTGCGACGCCACGCCGAGCAGCGCCACTCACCGCGGCACCATGCCCTTCGACCGTCCGCAGGCTGGCCGCGCGGGTGTCGGGCCAGCTGCACGACGCCGCACGGCGCTGCCTGGAAGACGGAGGCGGAGAGCTGAGCCGTGCGCTCTTCGACGCGCTCTTCCCCTGGAGCGGTGGATGGGCCTCCGCCGTGCTCGCGGAGGGCGCCCTCGCGCCGGCGGGCGACGGATACCGCTTCGTGGACGAGGAACTCGCCGACTGGCTCCAGGGCGGCCACTTGCAGCTCGACGCGGCCTTGGAGACGCTCGTGCTCAAGAGGAGGGGCGCTGCCGCGGCGCCGGTGCCACGGCACCGCATCGGGCCCGTTGTCCAGGCGCTCCTGTTGTGCGACCGCAGGGAGGGGCCGGAAGCTCTCGGGCCGCGGCTGCGGCTGCTGGTGGGCGCCCTCACAGCGGGCGGCACGGACACCGACGCGGCGTGGTGGGCCGCGCACCTGCTGGGGCAGACACTGCCACGGGTGCCGGACGCGTACCCGTACGCGCGGGTGCTCAGGGACCTGGCCGAGTACGTGGCCGAACGGGAGCCCGACAGGGCGTCCGATGTCGCGACAGAAGACGCGTTCGGGCCCGGCTTCTGGCGTGCGCTGCCGTTGAGGGCCGACCACAAGGCGGAGCTGCTGCGTCCGCTGCTGCCCGCCGACCCGCCCGCCGATGCTCTGGGGCGGGGCCAGGGCCGCCGCCGGGACCGGTACGTGGACGTACTGGGCGAACTGCTGGCAGCCGAGCCCCGCGCCCTCCAGCCACTGCTGTGCGAGTGGTTCAGCGACCTGCGGCCGCTGCGAAGACGAGCCGACATGCGGGCCGAGCCCCCGCCCACCGTCGCAGGAGCCGCACAGGCACTCCTCCACACCCACCGTGGGCGCGCCGTGGACGACCTGTGCGACGCGCTCGCGGCGGCCGCCCACCCCCGCGCGGACGACCTGCTCGCCGAGCTGGCCGACGACGAGCCCTCCGCGCTGTGCCGAGCGGTGCACCGATGGGCCCGGGATCCGCGCGGCCAACGAGCGGTGACGTCCGCCACCCACGCGCTACGGCTCGCCCGCCGGAACGGCACGGAGGGCGACCGCGAGTCGCTGCGCCGGGCCGCCCGCGCGCTGCTGAGCCGCGCGGAGGTCCGCGATTCCCACGAGATCGCGCTCACCGTCCTCGTCCGTGATCCGCACAGCCGTCCGCGCCACCTGGGGGCCGCGCTGCGGCGTTTCGCCGCGTCGGGAGGCAGCGAACTGGCCGCCGCGCTCAGCGACGCGTGCACGACCCATCCTGAGCAGGTGTTCGCCGCCTTCCACGCGCTCCTGACCGATTCCGCCTCCGCCCCGGCACGCTCCCAGGCCGTACGGTCCCTCGCCTGCCTGCGCACCCCGGCTCTCGCCCGGCGGGCGGCGATGCTCGTACGGCAGCACGCCGCGGTCAGCCCCGGGCTCGCCAGCGAGGACGTGGCCGCCTACGTGGCGATCAGGCTTGGCCACGGCCCCGCCGCCCGCGCGGTGCTGCGCCCCCTGGTGGGAGAGCTGCTGCGCGACCAGGGGCCCGCGTTCCGGACGCGGCTGGCTCGTACGCTCGGGGCCGCCCGCGGCCGCCTCCGCGACGAACTGTTCGACCTGCTGGTGACCGGCGAGTCCGAAACCTCCGTCCTGCAGGCCGCGCTGGAGGCGGTGATGCGGGACAGTCCGGTGCCGGCCCCTCGACAGGGGGACGAGAACCCGGAGGATCAGCTGGTACGGCGGATCGGGCTCCGTATGGGCACCACCGCACAGGGCGCCGCCGCGTTCGACCGGACGTGCGCCCGGCTCGCCCCTGAACGGCCCGAGTGATCCGACGGCGGAACGACCGTGAGACGAGCGGCCCTGCGGACCGCTGACAGCTGCCGCACCGGTTCCCCCGAGAAGGAACTGGAGGTGGGTCCGTGCGGGGCCCAGGCGCACGGCATGGCACCCTTGGACCGGCGAGACCCATCGTCATCACCATCGGCTGAAGACACTGGCGAACCAGGTAGCGACGAGGAGCAGACGTGCAGCGCTGGCGTGGCTTGGAGGACATCCCCGAGGGCTGGGGGCGCAGCGTCGTCACCATCGGCTCGTACGACGGGGTGCACCGGGGGCACCAGCTCATCATCGGGAAGGCGGTGCAGCGCGCCAGGGAGCTGGGGGTGCCCGCTGTCGCCGTCACCTTCGACCCGCATCCCAGCGAGGTGGTGCGGGCGGGAAGCCACCCCCCGCTGCTGGCGCCGCACCACCGTCGTGCGGAACTCCTGGGTGAACTGGGCGTGGACGCCGTCCTCGTGCTGCCCTTCACCGCCGAGTTCTCCAAGCTCTCGCCCGCCGACTTCGTGGTGAAGGTCCTCGTGGACAAACTCCACGCGCGCAGCGTCGTGGAGGGGCCCAACTTCCGTTTCGGCCACAAGGCGGCAGGCACCGTGGCGTCCCTCACCGAGCTGGGGGAGACCTACGACTACGAGGTGATCGTCGTCGACCTCTTCGAGCGTGACCGCAGTGGTGAGGCGTTCTCCTCCACCATGGCGCGGCGGCTGGTCGCCGAGGGCGACGTGCGTGGTGCCGCCGAGGTGCTGGGCCGTCCGCACCGGGTCGAGGGGATCGTGGTGCGTGGAGCGCAGCGCGGCCGGGACCTGGGCTACCCCACGGCGAACCTCGACACGCTTCCGCACACCGCCGTTCCGGCCGACGGCGTGTACGCGGGCTGGCTCACGGTCGAGGGTGAGGTCATGCCCGCGGCGATCTCCGTCGGGACGAACCCGCAGTTCGAGGGCACCGAGCGCACCGTCGAGGCGTACGCGATCGACCGCGTCGACCTGGATCTGTACGGCATGCACGTGGGGGTCGACTTCCTCGACTACATCCGCGGTCAGGGCAGGTTCGACACGCTCGACGCGCTCACGGCACGGATGGCGCAGGACGTGGACGAGGCACGGGTGAAGGTCGCGGCGGCCGACGAGAGCTGAATCCTCCTGCGGGGAGGGGGACGACGGGAGCGGCTTTTTTTGCACGAAGGGGCCTGCGGAGACATCCGCAGGCCCCTTCGTGCGAGGTGGCACCCCGGCCCCGGTCCGGGCTCAGCCGCGACCGGGCCGGGCATGGCCGGTGGCTACTGCTGCCAGCCGCTGCCGGGTTGGGGCTGCCCGGGCCGGCCCGTGCCACCGGGCGGACCGGGATACCCGTAGCCGGGGCCCCCACCGTAGGGGGGTTGCTGCTGAGCGGGCGGCTGGCCGCCGGGCGCGGGAACGCCCGGCTGCCCCACCGGGGCCTGGCCTGGCGCACCGCCCTGGCCGGGCATCGGCGGGGCGAGTTGCGGCGGCGGATTGCCGTCCGCCGTCCACAGCCCCTGCTCGCGCTGAGCACGCACGAAGTCCTCGGCGATCATCGCGGACAGGTTGAAGTACGCCTCCCTCGTGCGCGGCCGCATCATGTTCAGATCGAGCTCGGCACCGGCCGACAGGTGCTCGTCGAACGGGACGGTCACCACGCCGCGGCAGCGCGTCTCGAAGTGGGAGACGATGTCCTCGACCCTGATCATCTTTCCCGTCTCGCGCACCCCGGAGATCACGGTGATGCTCCGCTGCACGAGGTCCGAATAGCCGTGCGCGGCCAGCCAGTCCAGCGTGGTGCTCGCGCTGCTCGCCCCGTCCACGGACGGGGTGGAGATGATGATCAACTGGTCGGCCAGGTCGAGCACTCCCCGCATGGCCGAGTACAGCAGGCCCGTGCCCGAGTCCGTCAGGATGATCGGGTACTGCTTGCCCAGGATGTCGATGACGCGCCGGTAGTCGTCGTCGTTGAACGTCGTCGAGATCGCCGGGTCGACGTCGTTCGCCAGGATCTCCAGACCGGAGGGTGCCTGCGAGGTGAACCTGCGGATGTCCATGTAGCTGTTGATGTACGGGATCGCCGTCACCAGGTCGCGGATCGTCGCGCCCGTCTCACGGCGGACCCGACGGCCCAGCGTGCCCGCGTCCGGGTTCGCGTCGATGGCGATGACCTTGTCCTGGCGCTCGGTGGCGAGCGTGGAGCCCAGAGCCGTTGTCGTCGTCGTCTTGCCGACACCGCCCTTGAGGCTGATCACGGCGATCCGATAGCACGAGAGCACCGGCGTGCGGATCAACTCCAGCTTCCGCTGTCGCTCCGCTTCCTCCTTCTTGGCGCCGAACCGGAAGCGCCCGCCCTTGTTGCCCGACTGCGGACGCGGCTTCTTCTTGCTGTTGATCAGCCGGTCCGAGGACAACTCGACCGCTGCCGTGTACCCCAGCGGCGACCCCGACTGGTCCGTCCGCCGCGGGTCGACAGCGCCCGGATGCGGCTGGACCGGAGCCTGCGACTGAGCCGGTACCTGTCCCTGCGGGTGAGCAGGGTGCTGCGGGTGGGGCTGTGACTGGGGCTGTGCTTGAGGGTTCGGCACTGGATGTGCCGGCGAGGCAGGCGGCTGGGCCTGTTGCTGGTCCTGGCCCTGCCCCGGCAGGTGGGGTTGTTGCTGTTGCTGTTGCTGCGGTGGCTGCTGGTACTGCTGCTGCGGCGGAACCGGCTGTCCGGGGAGATGGCTCTGTCCCGGGGCCGGATACTGTCCGGGCTGACCCTGTGGAGGTACGGGCGGCTGCTGTTGCCCGTACGCCGGCTGACCCGGCTGCGCCTGCTGCTGCTGCGGCGGGTAGCCCGGCTGTCCCTGCGGTTGCCCCGCCGACTGCGCGGGCGGCACCACGACACCACCGGGGGGCTGTTGCTGTGACGCCGGGCCCTGCGGATAGCCGTAGCGGCTCTCCTGACCGTACTGAGGCCCCTGCCGGCCCTGTTGCTGCTCCGGGAGGCCGGGCTGCGGCAGCTGTTGCGGCTGCTGCGGTACGTGAGGTGAGGCGGGGGCGTCATGCCGCGCCGCGTCAGCGGCCGGCGCGGGTGCTGCGGGCTGGAAGTCCGGTGGCAGCGGCGGAAGCGACTGTGCACCACCGGCCGCGCCGCCCGCCGTACCGCCAGGGCCGGCAGCGGGCGAGCTGTCGGCGACGGGGGAGGCGGACCAGGGAGCCGCCCCCTGTGGCGGTGCTGCGGGAGAGAGGGGATGAGGCGGCACCGCGTCCTGCGGTTCCGCGTCCCGCGGCTCGGCGGGTGCCGGCGCGGGCGGAGCGTCGTACCGGCGTTCCGCAGAGGGGGCAGCCAGGTCGAAGTCGTAGGAGGAGGGGGCCGCGTCCTGCGGCTCCCTCCCGCCGTCCACACGCTCCTCGCCCTCAGGGGTGGCCACCTTTGGGGAGTCGTCGGCTGCCACGGAGGCCCCCTCCTGGGTGGCCCCGCTCTGGGCGGTCTCGTCCTGAGCGGCCCCGTCCTGCCTGCGTTCTTCCTGCTCCGCGTAGGCGGCGATCTCCCGGCGCAGTTCGGACGCGGAGAACCGCATGGTCGCGCCGTCTTCATTCTGCGCCCGTGCGGGCGTCTCCTGACGCTCTTCCGGCGCCTCCTGACGCTCCTGCCCCTCCTGACGCTCCTGCCCCTCCTCGGGGCTCGCGCCGGACGCAGCACGCCAACTCGGCGCGACATCGTCCGTTTGGGAGGTGCCGGCCGCCTCACCCTCCTGCGCCGCCTCGGTCTTACCCTGCTCCTGCTGCGCCGCGTACTCGTGTGCGTCGTCGTCGGAGCCGGACGTCAGCGCGACGTCGTCCTGGACAGCGGGGTCCGTGTCGCTGTCGTGCTCGCCTGCTCCTGGCACGGACTGGGAAGTCGACAGCGCCGACATGCCGGGCGAGTCCGCGCCGAAGGAGTCGGGCCCCAGCCCGTCATCTGTCTCGTCCGCCTCGTTCGCCTCGTCCGCCCACTCGTCCGTCTGAGTCGCCCGCGGTGCGTCGGCACCGCTCTCCTCGGTGGCGGCGTCGGCGAACGTCCCGGAGACGTCGGTGAATCCGCCGGAGGCGTCGGCGAACCCGCGGGAGGGAGCCGGGGCGGAGCTCAGCCCGTCCGCCTCGTCGTCACTCGTCCCCGCAGCCTCTTCTCCGCTGTCCCGCACGGAAGCGTCGCTGTCCCGCATGAAAGCGTCGCCGTCTCGCACGGGAGCGTCGGTGTCCCGCATGGAAGCGTCGGCGTCCCGCGCTGAGGCGTCGTTGTCCGCTTCCGGAGCGTTCTGCTCGCCGAACGGCTGGAGCGAGGGAAAGGCGGGGAGTTCGGAGCCGGGAGCCGCACCACCGGTTGTGCCCGCGTCAGGGGCCGTCTCGGGGACGGGCGGCGCGGCAGGCGGAGGCGGTGTGGGCGAACTCGCCCACCAGTCGCCCTGTTCGGCACGCGCACCGGCGGCCTCCGCCCCGCCCGACGGCGCGTCCGCGCTGTCCGTCCCGGCCGCGCTTCCCGAGGGCGCCTCGGGCTCCGGTCGGCCGCCACCCGCGTCCTGCGTGTACCAGGCGGGCGGTGTGTAGTCGATGGTGAACTGTCCCGTCGACTCCACCTCGCTCTCGGCATCCGCTTCCGCGTCGAGCTGATCCGAGCCGGGCATGGTCCCGCGGACGCGGATCTCGTCCCGGTCGCTGCTCACAATGCCTCCTGCTGTGGTCATTCACCCCGGTTTGCCGCGCGCCCGCCCACGCGCGTCCATCCAGCCTAATCATCACAACTACCGCTACGGGAGTGCGGTCCGCGGTCGGACGCTCAGTCGAGCCGCCGCGCCGTCCCCAAAAGCCCCGACTCGGCGTCCGTCGGCTGCGTCAGCGCGTAGCTCCGCTCGCGGCGCGTGCACCACAGCGTGACGCCGTCGCCCAGCGTGGACAGCGCGTCCACGTCCTGCCGCGGAAGCTGCATGATGCGGCCGATCTGCTGGGCCTCGTCCGGCGAGACACGCTGGATCCCGGCCAGCCCCGCGCCCCGGAGCAGGCGAGGGGCCACCGGGCTCAGATACGGCAGCAGCGTCAGCACCGACTGCCATGGCATGGAGGCGACCCGGCCGCGCGGTGGCCGCATCCCGCAGTCGCGCACGACCAGCACCGGGCTGCTCACCGTGGGCCCCATCGGCGGAACGCGGCCGACGTCGTAGAGCGTGATGCACTCCTGCCCCGCGCCCGCCGCCTGCACCAGGTTCGTCCACACGTGGGCGCGGCCCGTCTCCACAGCGATCCGCGCGCCCGTGCCGGCGAGCCGCAGCGCCATCACCTGTGCCGTCCACAGTCCGCCCACCAGCACCACGTCGTACGGCGTCGGATGGTGGAAGCCGACCACCTGGGGGCGGCCCTCCGCATCGTTGCCGACGACCACGCCGTCGTCCCCGATCGGCAGTGACAGTGCGGCCAGATGGTCCGCGGGAACCGCGTGTTCGGTGCGGCGCGGGCCGAGCAGGCCCTGGCCGTGACGGCTCGCCATCAGCGCACCCCTCCCAGCGGAAGCGTCGCGAGGGCGCCGGGAAGCTGCTCGCGGTCGAGCCGCAGCAGGCCCAGGCGGGCCGAACGCGCCGACCGCTCCAGCTGACGGCGGGCCGCGGCCAGCTCGTTGTCTGAACGGCCCGTCAGACGCACGTAACCGCTGATGGTGACCGCGCTGCGCCGTGCCGAGCGGCCCAGCGTCAGGCTGAACGTCGTCGTCAGGGTCGGCACGGACGTCAGCAGCGCCACCAGCCGAGGCAGCGGGGTGGCCGCCCGCCCCAACTCTGGCCAGCGGCCCACCGCGTAGGACGTGTGCCAGCGATCGTCACACCGCCAGGCGCGGGCCGTCTCGGCCGTGCGCCGCGCCGGTGCCGCGTCCGGCCGGCTCGCGCGGGCCGTCGCCACCGGGTTGACGCACGCGGAGGTCGACAGCGCGGCTATCAGCTCCTGCTCGTTGAGCACCGTCGCCACGAAACCCGCGCCCGTGACGCGGCTCGCCAGGTGGTCGGCCGCGCGCACCAGGCAGCGTTGCGCCCCCTCCAGTCCGCCCCCGCGCGCCTCGACCGCCTCCGGTGACAGCTCCGGGTCGAACTTGAGCGCCACCCAGGTCAGCCGCAGGGCGGGCGACCCGGTCTGCTCCTGCAGCGGCCCGTAGCTGCGCCGCGCCACCGACTGGTCCGGCAGGTGGGGCGCGGGAGCCGGCTGGACGTGCTGGACGATCTGCACCGATTCCAGCGCGATCCCGTCGACGTCGAGCGCGTCGTGCATCAGGCCCAGGGGGAGGACACGCGCGCCGAACGCCGGACGCAGCGCACTGGGTGCCGCCTCGATCCGCACGAGCGCCGTCAGGAACGTGCCGTCCCCCAGCATGCCTATGGTGCGCCGCTTCTTGTCGAGATACGCGTACGTGCGCAGCCCCGGTGCTGTCTCCACCAGGGGCAGGAAACCGGCGTCGACGCGCTCGCCCTCCTCGTCCAGCACCATCGCCGCCGTCAACGGCTGGGCCGCAGCGCGCCGTCGAGCGCGCAACGCCAGCACCGTGCTGCCCCAGTCGCGCAGCGAACGCCGGTGACGGCGGATGACGGCCAGCGCCACGAGAACGGCGGCGACCACGACGGCGGGCACGAGCAGCAGCCGGTCGACGGCGGCCGCGATCAGCAGCACGGCGGCGGCGAGCTCCAGCAGTACAAGCTGCTGCAGCTGGAAGGGGCCCAGACGGCTCGTCCGCGACTCGGTGCGCAGTGTCGTCGAGGCGGGGACCCGGGGCCGGGCCTGGGCTGCCCGCGTGGCGGACGCGTCGGCCCCCGGGCGCCGGGAAGCCCCCGGCCCAGGGCGCCCCGCGGTGCTCGCCGCACCCCGCGCCCGCGTAGCAGATCCCATCCCGGAAGGCCCCCTAAAGTCCGAATTGGCCCCACTCGTCGGGGGCGTTGGACGGGCGATCACGATACCGGAGCGGCACGAGTCGATCCCCAACGGGCATAGTAGGGGCCCGGTCCGACAATCGGCAGCGCTGCTGCCGGGCGCCGGCCGGCTCGTGCACCGCGCGGTGCGGAGCCGCGCGGGGTCGCTTGTGCGTGGAGCGACCGTGCGGGGAACGTGTTCCGCGACCGGACGGGCGCGATCCGTCGTCCGCGGTTCGCGATGCGTGTTTCGCGAACGGCGGCGGTTCGCGGTTCGGGTTCGCGGGCGGGCGCGTGCGCGGCGGGAACGGGCCGGGGACGGACCGGTGCGGACCGGATACGGTCCGGCGAGCGGGATGGTTCCGGACCGTCCTGGGCCCGTCAGGGCCTCGGCGGTGCGGGGGACAGCAGGGACTTCCAGGGAGCGTCTTTCACTCATGGCATCACGGCGCGACGAGCTCAACGCCTACACCTTCGCGAAGAAGCGGCTGGTGGCGGCGTTCCTCCAGCCGTCACCGACAGGCACGGAGGAGGGCGCGCCCCGCCCCCTGCGGGGCATTCTGCCCGGCTTCGTCGTCGGCGCCCTCATCCTCGCCGGATTCGGGGCGTGGGGCATGTTCAAACCGAAGGCTCCCGAGGGCTGGGACAAGCCCAAGGAGAAAGTCATCATCGGCTCCGAGTCGACCACCCGTTACGTCGTCCTGGAGACCGACGGCAAAGCGCAGCTCCACCCGGTGCTCAACCTTGCCTCCGCCAAGCTGCTCCTCGACCCCGGCAAGGGAGAGGTCGTCAAAGTCGACGAGAAGGTGCTCGACAACGGCGACATTCCGCACGGCGCCACCCTGGGCATCCCCTACGCCCCCGATCGGCTCCCGGAAGCCAAGGAAGCGGGCCAGAAGAAACGCTGGGCCGTCTGTGAGCGTCCCGGCGAGGGCGGACGTGCCGTACAGAAGGCGGCCTTCGTCCTGGCCGACCGCGACAGCGGCAAGGTCGAGGGCGGCAACCGCCTGCGCGCAGGGGAGCTCATCTACGTGCAGGGCCCCGACGACCGGCTCTACGTCGTCGACAAGAGGGGCACCAAATACCGCGTCCCCGACGACGAGACCCTGCTGCGCGTCCTGGCGGACAACCGCAAACCCCAGCGGGTCTCCCGTCAGTGGCTGGCCACCCTGCACACGGGTGACGACATCGCCTTCCCGCAGATCAGCGGAACCGTCGGAGCGGACGCAGGTGTCCAGGGGCTCGGCTCCCGCACCAACCGCGTCGGCACCGTCATCCAGGCGCCCTCGGGCAACCACTGGCAGCACTACGTCGTGCTCCAGGGCAAGGTCATGCCGATCAGCGACTTCATGGCCCAGCTCCTGCTGTCCTCCAAACAGCTGCTGCCCCTCCAGCAGAACAGCCAGGCCCTCAAGGTGAACGCCAGCGCCTTCTCCCCGACCAAGAAGAAGTACGGCGAGTCCCTGACGTGGCCCGCCCAGAAGGCACACGCCGTCAACTCCGCCAACCCCCAGTCCGACAGCCGCAACGTCGCCTGCAACGTCCTGCGCAAGGTGGACGGCAAGACCGGCAAGACCACTCTGAGCACCTGGTCGGGCACGGAGTTTCCCGCCCAGCTGCCCGCGGGCACCTCCAGCGCCTACGTCACGCCGGGAACCGGCCAGCTCTTCCGCCAGATCAAGGGGCGCAGCACCCGCTCCGGCGGCATGTTCCTGGTCACCGACACCGGACTGCGGTACGCCATGCAGGCCAACGCCGACAGTGCGCACGACGACTCCGGCATCGGCGAGGACAAGAAGAAGAAATCCAAGAAGGAACAGCAACAGCAAGAGGACCAGAACGCGCAGCGCAGACTCGGCTACGAGAAGGTGAAGCCCGCCCTCGTCCCGGCGGAGTGGGCCTCCTTCCTGCCCACCGGACCCCGCCTGTCCACCGGCGACGCGCTCCAGCCGCAGGGTTCCTGAGGAGGGTAGGACGATGCGCAGCTCCATCCGGGCTCTCGCGGCGCTCCGCCGCCTGGCGGCGGCCACCGCGGCCACCGCCCTCACCGCCTCGGGCCTCACCCTCGCGGCAGCCCCGCCCGCCGCCGCGGACACCAGCGCACAGTGCAGCTTCCCCGCCAAGCCGTACAAGGGCCGCCCCTGGGCGCTCCAGAGGGTCCTCCTCAACGAGCTGTGGCAGGACACCGACCAGGGCGCAGGTGTCCGCGTCGCCGTCATCGACACGGGCGTCGACATCAAGAACGAACAGCTGACAGACGCGGTCGACGCGGGAGCCGGCAAGAACTTCCTCCCCAAGAAGCGCAAGAAGGACGAAACAGGCCGCACCACGCCGCGCGGAAAACCCACCACGGACGAGGTCGGGCACGGCACGAAGGTCGCCGGCATCATCGCCGCCCGCCCCGCCGACGGCACCGGCTTCGTCGGGCTGGCCCCCAAGGCGACGATCATCCCCGTCAAGCAGAACGACGCCAACGGCAGCGGCACAGCGGGAAGCCTCGCCAGGTCCATCGACTACGCCGTCGACGCGGACGCCGACATCATCAACATCTCGCAGGACACAGCCGAAGCCCTCCAGGCGGACTCGTCCCTCGAAAAATCCGTCCAGCGCGCACTGGCCGCCGACGTCGTCGTCGTCGCCTCTGCAGGCAACGACGGCCTCGGCGGCAACGTCAAGAAGACCTATCCCGCCTCCTACCCGGGCGTCCTCGCGGTCGCCTCCTCCGACCGCAACAACGAACGCGCCCCCTTCTCGCAGTCCGGAGAGTTCGTCGACGTGGCGGCGCCCGGCGTCGACATCATCTCCACCGTCCCCAAGGGCGGTCACTGCGCAGACAACGGCACCAGCTTCTCCGCCCCCTATGTGGCGGGCGTGGCGGCACTCCTGCGCGCCAAACACGGCAAGGGTGCCGACCGCTGGACCCAGGAGAACATCGTCGCCCAGATCGAGCAGACCGCCGAGCGCTCCATCCCCGGCCACGACCGCCTCGTCGGCTGGGGCGTCGTCGACCCGGTGGCCGCCCTCACCGAGGACAGCAAGCGCATCGACCACCCCGTCGCCGAAGAAGGCGTCGAAACCGACGAGAAACCGGCCCCCGCCGCACTCGAACTCGGCGAAACCGAGCAGGAACGCAACGAGCGCCTCGGCACCTACGTCCTCCTCGGCGGCGGCACCCTCGTCGCGATCGTCGCGGGGTCCTCCCTCGTCTACCGCGACTGGCGCCGCCGCAGGCACCCCACGGGCAGCCGCTGAGGAGCTCCTCACACGTGGGCCGACGCCATGTCGGATGTCGGTGCCCGCTGGTATCAAGAGAGATGTGTCACGCACAAGCAACAGCACTGCTACGACAACTGCCCCGCCTCGGATTTGCAGTTGGGACCCACCTAGGGTGTGGCTACAGTGACACACAGCGCACAGTGGGCAACGGCAGCCGCCACAGCAGGGCCCGCGACGGGTGGACGCGCACGGGGAGGGCGAGATGAGCGAGCCGAAGGGCACGCCCAAAAGTGAACCGAAGGGCAAGAAGCCTGATCTTCTGCGGGGCGAGGAAGTCCTCAAGAAGTTCAAGAAGAAGATCGACGACGCCCTGAAGGAACTGCAGGACTCCGCAGGTGGCCGCATCGCACTGGAAGCCCAACGGCTCACCCCGGCCTCGGTCCACGGAGACGTCGCCTTCCCCGAGGCGACAGGCGTGCTCGCGCAGTACAACAAGGTCCACAACCACCTGACCGAGCTGTCCAGAAAGCTCGACGACCAGATCTTCATGTTCGGCATCGCCGTCTCCGACGCCGACAAGGGCTTCGACCAGATGGACGAGGACGAGAAACGGCGCTTCTGGGCGATCCAGGCGGAGTTGGAAGAAGAGAAGCGGAAGGCCGAGGCGGCCAAGCACGACAAGCATGAGACGAAGAAAGCCGACGCGCCTCGAAACGAACAGTCCCAATCCAAGTACTGAGTATCAGACGTCGGCGACTTTGACGGAGGCATTCCCGTGGGTGGAACAGACGGTGGCGGGGCGCCCAAGCCCGGGGCGCCCGACCTGGACAACCCCAGCGCCGGTGCGAACATCGCGATGCGCGACCTGGCGCGGTACGGGCTGGTCACGTCCCCGTACGCGGTGCTTTACCTTCCCGGGGCGACGACCGACTTCGAGAAGAAGCCCCTCGGTGAGCTGCTCGACATGGTCAGGACCGCGAAGCCGTCCGACCTGGAGACGGTGGCCAACGCCCTCTACAACGCCTCCAAAGCCATCAAGTCGGCCGGCTCGTGGCTGCAGACGGAGGCCGAGCGTGCCGAATGGGAAGGCGAGGCGGAGCGGGCCTGCAAGAAGTGGGCCGTCCAACTGGGCAAGAACACCCAGCACATGGGTGGCTACGCGGAAACGGTCAGCACTGAGCTGTCCGTGATGAGCCTGGGGCTGGCAGGAACCCAGGGCTCGATGCCCAAGGACGAAGAGGTCGAGATCCGCGATGTCGAGGAGATTCCGAAGGACAAGCGGAACGAGGACAACCCCAAGTACAAGCAGTACAAGAAGAACCACAACGCCGCCCTGATCCAGATGAACCGGATCGCGTCGTACTACGACGTCTCGAGCCGGAACATGGCGGTGGCGGAGGGGATGATTCCGCAGTTCGAGCAGATGCCGAACATCGGTGTTCCACCGCCCCGCAACGAGGTGTCGGGCCCGGGAGGTGGTCCGGCCATCCCGCACGAGTCGATGCGGGCGCGCAACGGCGCGGAAACTGTCGTGCCCGGGTCTGCCGTTACCCCGGCGGAGACCGGAGGCGGCGGCAGCGACGGAGGGGTTACTTCCGTGCCGCACGGCGGCATTGCTCCTCCCGTACACAACGTCGTCCACCCTGATGCAGGTGTCTCCACAGCCATCGACACGGTGTCGACGCCCCCTGCGCCGGTTGACCCGGTCCAAGCGCACTCGACTCCGCATGGCCCTTCCGGCCCCGGGCCGACGACCACAGGCCCCGGCCAGCCGCCGACGCTTCCGGGCCCGCTGCCGCAGACGGGCAGGAGCACCGGGCCGGGCATGACCAAGTCGCCTGGCCCGATGCGGCCCTCGCCCGCTCCCATGCGGCCCGGACCAGTACCTCCGCCTCCGACGGGGCGGCAGACGACAGGGCCGACAGGGCGCTCGCCGGTGACCGGGTTGCCCACGAACGCTGCGTCCAGGGACCCGCAGGGCACCGGCGGACGCACCGGCCCGATGGGGCGCCCCGGGATGATGCATCCGGGTATGACGAACCCCAACAACGGAACTTCCAATGCCGGCCGTGGAACCGGCTCGGGGACCGCGCGTGCCTCCCAGCCTGGCGGGATCGTGGGAGGAACGCCGAGCCGTGCCACTCCGCGCCCGACTTCCCCGGGTATCCCGCGCGGAACGGTCGTCGGCACGGAGGGTGGCGCCCCCGCCAGGCGCGCTCCGATGGGAGTACCGCCGATCGGCAGCCGAGCGTCTGAAACGAAATCGAAGAAGGACTCCCAGGGCCGGAGGGTGGCCTCAACCCCCGGAGGCATCGTCGGCACGCCCCGCAAACAGGGATCGGACCGGAGGCGCGGCAGTCGCGAGTTCACTTCGGGAGGCTCCGGGCTGGTTCGGGAGGACGGAGAAGACGCCTCGTCGACGGACGGCATATCCAGGCCTCCGGAGGACAACCGCGCGACGCGTTCGGACGACCCGGCAGCGCGTGAGGCCCCGCCCGCCCGCCGGCCCAACTCCGTGCCCCCGGTGATCGAGTAACAGAATGAGTGATTCCATGACGTTCGGCGGCGAGCGACCCATCCGGTCCGTATGGCAGCGTTCTGTGTCCGGAGCGATGGCAGTCGGCGTCCTCGTCGCTCTGCAATGGGGTGCGGCGTCGGCTGCAGCTGCGCAGGACGTGCGATCACAGCAGTGGTATCTGAGCGCCATGCAGGCCGAGAAGATGTGGAAAGTCAGTACCGGTAAGGGCATCACCGTCGCAGTCGTGGACACTGGAGTTGACCCGTCGACGCGGGCCTTGCAGGGGCAGGTCCTGCCGGGTAAGGATTTCGCCAGCGCACCCGGCGACGAGACGAAGGACGACACCGGCCACGGCACGACTATGGCCGAGTTGATCGCGGGAACGGGGAAAGACGGCTCCCTGAAAGGGCTCGCGCCCGATGCCAAGATCATTCCCTACCGAGCGGGCCTTGAAGGGGTAAAAGGGCGAAAGAAGGGAGCGCTTTCCCACGTACCCCAGGCTATCCGGGCCGCGGCGGACAGCGACGCACAGATCATCAATATGTCCTTTGGCGGCGCACCAGGCACCGATGTCGCGAAAGCCGTCGAATATGCCGCCAAGAAAGGCAAGCTGATGTTCTCGTCTGCCGGGAACGAGGCAGACGAAGGCAACCTGCAGTCCTACCCTGCGGGTTACCCCGATGTCGCCGGGGTTGCAGGGACCGCGAGCGACGGCAAGGTCAGCAAGTTCTCTTCCTACGGTGACGAGGTCACCCTGGCGGCACCGGGCGAAGGGCTGCCCGGCTGGTGTGGAGCGAAGCGGGAGAACTACTGCAAGGTCAAGGGCACAAGTATGGCAAGCGCGATCGCTTCCGCCTCCGCTGCCCTGATCTGGTCCAAGCACCCGGACTGGACCGGAAACCAGGTACTTCGCGTACTGACGAAGACGGCCGGTCTCGCCGGCAACGAGAAGACGCAGAGTAAATACCTCGGCTACGGCGCCGTCCGCCCCCGCCTCAACCTGCTGGAGGGAAAGGGCGACCCCGGCGATCCGGACATCAGTCCTCTCACCAACGAAAAGACGGGCCCTTCGACCGCGAGCGCCAAGCCCAAGTCCTCCGACGGGAAGAACTCGGGGAAAGACGATGCCCCTGGCAAGGTCAAGGTGGCAGACTCGAAGTCGCAGGAAGAGGGCAGTGGTTGGCTACTCCCCGCAGGCGGCATCGCGGCGGGGGTCATCGTCCTCGCGGGGTGCGGCTTCGCCGTCGTACGCCTGAGGCGGAACTGACGCTGCGCCAGTCGGCGTCTCCAGCGAAGCGAGAGAGCTTCATGACAGACAGGCGAAGAGGAAGGGAAGGCGATGGCAGACCAGAAACTCGATGATGCGTCACTCAAGAAGAAGGAAGAGTGGCTCGTCGCCAAGATCGAGAACATCAATGGTCAGGTCCGGGGCTGCAGGGCGTCATCGACGCGATCGAGGGCCAGTGGGAGGGCATCGGCGCCCACGCCTTCGATGTGAAGCAGAACGAGATCAACAATCGGATGAAGCAGCTGAACCGGCTTCTGGCCTACTTCCTGGAGGGAATTGAGGCGGCTCGGAAGCTCTCCGGTGGTAACGAAGACGACATTGCGCAGGCTCTTCGCGGTGTCGATGTCGTCGACAGCGGCTACGGTGTGAACCCCGATGGGCAGCCCGCCTCCAAGCTGGACATGTATTCGCCGCCGGCTCCGAGGTGAACGAGCAGCGCAGCTGAGAACGCTCGTTGGATGAGAGCCGCATAGCGGCGGATCTCGTGTAAGACAAACGTCCTGTCACGGAGGGGAAGTAATGCCTAAGTCCTACAAAGAAGGGCTGACAGTAACCTATGCCAGCTTGGAGGAGGCAGCCAAGGCGATCGAGAAGCTCGGCGGCGACCTGAACGAGGATCTCGGCGAGATCCGTAAGCAGGTCGAAGGGATTTCCTCGGTCTGGGACGGCGAGGCGAAGACCGCCTACCAGGAGACCATGCGGAAGTGGGACCACCAGACGAGCGAGGTCCACCAGGCCCTCCAGCAGATCGCGAAGGTCATTCGCCTGGGTAAGGACGGCTACCAGGCCACGGACCTGAAAGCGGCGAAGTGGTTCCACCCGGCCGGCTGATGACCCGCTGACGGACCGACGTCGAGCGAGTCACCAAGGGGAGGGCGGTGTTGTGTACACCGCCCTCCCCTTACGCATGGGGCCCGTCGGTGGGCCGGGAGGTTCGCCCCCACCCCCTCATTCCGCCACGCCGCCATTCCGCACTGTCGGCTCCAGGTCGAATTCTCCGTCGCGGGCGCCCAGGACGAAGGCGTGCCATTCGGCGGCCGTGTAGCGCAGGACGACGTCGGGTTCCTTGGAGTTGCGCATGGCGACGGCGCCGCCGGCGATGTGGGCGATCTCGACGCGTTCGTCCTCGGGGCTGCCTGGGGCGCTTTCCCAGACGGCGTCGGAGATGTCCAACGCGTACAGCTCTTCCTTTTCCTGCTGAGTACCCACCGGTGGCTCTCCCTTCGCGCGCTTCGTGCGGGTCAAGACTACGTGGCGTGGTGGGTGGCGCACAGGCCGTCCGCCCGAGAGGGCACCTGTTGTCCGGTCACGGACCACCTGTTGTCCGGTCACGGACCGCGCCCGCCCGGACGCGCTCTTCACGAAGCGGGCGCCCCTCTCCCTATTGCTCGTCAGGCAGCCACCCCAGCTGGACCAGCGGGGTTCCGCGCTTGCGGGAGACGAAGAAGCCGCGGCCCGGGGGCATGGGGCGGGGGCGGACGTTGCCGAGGAGGTCGCCCTCGTTGGGGTCGCCGGACAGGAGGACGCCTTGGGCGCCGAGTTCCTTGATGCGGGTCATGAAGGACTCGAACATGGAGCGTGAGGCGCCGGCCGAGCTGCGGGCGATGAGGAAGCGTACGCCGACGTCGCGGGAGAAGGGCAGGTGCTCGGTGAGGACGGACAGCGGGTTGCCGCTGGAGGTGGCGACGAGTTCGTAGTCGTCGACGACGATGAAGATCTGCGGCCCGGTCCACCAGCTGCGGTCCCGCAGCTGCTGCGGTGTCACGTCGGGGGAGGGCGCGCGCCGGTCCATCAGGTGGCGGAGCGCGTTCATGTGCGTCTCCATGGTGTTGGACATGGGCGCGTATTCGAGCAGGTGGGAGTCGGGGATGGCGCCGAGGAGCGAGCGTCGGTAGTCGCCGACGACGATCTTCGCCTCGTCGCCGGAGTAGCGCTGGGTGATCTGCTGGACGAGGAGCCGCAGCAGCGCGGTCTTGCCGGATTCGCTTTCGCCGAAGACGAGGAAGAACGGGTCGGTCTCGAAGTCGACGAAGACGGGTTCCAGGTTGTTCTCGTCGATGGCGAAGGCGACGCCGCGTTCGGGGTGTTCTCCGCCGCCGGGGAGCCGTCCCGCGGGCAGTTCGCGGGGCAGGAGCCGGACGCGGGGGGCCGGGTCGCCCTGCCAGTGTGCGACCACGGAGCGGCACATCTCGGCGCTGGCGTCGGCGAGGTCGTCGTCGGAGCCGATGCCGTCGATGCGGGGGACGGCCGTCATGAAGTGCAGGGCTTCCATGGTCTGGCCGCGTCCGGGGACGCCGGCGGGCACGTTGGCGGCGACCTTGCGGTTGAACTCGGAGTCCATGGTGTCGCCGAGCCGCAGCTCGAGGCGGTTCATCAGCAGGTCCTTGAGCGCTGCCCGTACCTCCATGTTGCGGGAGGCGGTGATGACCAGGTGGATGCCGTAGCCCAGGCCTCGGGCCGCGATGTCACCGATGACGTCGGTGAGGCCTTCGTAGTCGTTGCGGAAGTTGCCCCAGCCGTCGATGACGAGGAAGACGTCGCCCCAGGCCTGGTCGGTGATCTGGCCGCGGGAGCGGCGCCTGCGGTAGGTGGCGATGGAGTCGATGCTGTGGGCGCGGAAGTACTCTTCGCGGCGGTTGAGGATGCCGTAGACCTCGGCGATCGTGCGGCGGACCCGTTCGGGGTCGAGGCGGGAGGCGGTGCCGCCGACGTGGGGGAGGTCGGCGACCGCGGACATGCCGCCGCCACCGAAGTCGAGTCCGTAGAACTGGACCTCTGCGGGGGTGTGGGTGAGGGCGAACGACGAGATGAGGGTCCGTACGAGGGTGGACTTGCCGGACTGGGGGCCGCCGACGACGAGCATGTGGCCCGCGGCGCCGGAGAAGTCGAGGTACAGCGGGTCGCGGCGCTGCTCGAAGGGCTTGTCGACGAGGCCGACGGGGACGACGAGCTGCCCGAGGCGCGGGTAGTCGGGGACGGTCAGGCCGCGGCCTTCGACGGGGGCGAGCCCGGGGAGGAGCTCGTCGAGGGGGGAGGCGCTGTCGAGCGGGGGCAGCCACACCTGGTGGGCGGGTGTGCCCTGGCCTTCGAGGCGCCGTACGACGACGTCGAGGACGGTGTCGGCCAGCGCGTCGTCGTCGGCGCCGCCGACGGGCTGGGCGGGCACGGGGGCGACGTCGACGGTGTCGGGGTCGGGGCGCTGTACCGGCACCTCGGCGGCGGTGAACAGCACGGGGCGCCGGTTTCCGGCGACGGGCCCGGCGGTGGCTTCGCCGTCGCTGCCCGCGCGGTAGACGCCGGAGACGTAGGCGGCCTTGAAGCGGGTCATCTCGTCGGTGCCGAACTTCAGGTAGCCGGATCCGGGGACGGACGGCAGGTGGTAGGCGTCGGGGACGCCGAGTGCGGCGCGGGATTCTGCGGCGGAGAAGGTGCGCAGGCCGACGCGGTAGGACAGGTAGGTTTCCAGGCCGCGCAGCCTGCCCTCCTCCAGGCGCTGCGAGGCGAGCAGCAGGTGGACACCCAGGGAGCGGCCGATGCGGCCGATCTGGATGAACATGTCGATGAAGTCGGGCTTGGCGGTGAGCAGCTCGCTGAACTCGTCGATGACGAGGACGAGTGAGGGGACGGGGGAGAGGGGTGCGCCGGCGGCGCGGGCCTTCTCGTAGTCGTGGATGTTGGCGTAGTTGCCGGCGTCGCGGAGCATCTCCTGGCGCCGGTTGAGCTCGCCGCGGATGGAGTCGCCCATGCGGTCGACGAGGGTGAGGTCGTCGGCGAGGTTGGTGATGACGGCGGCGACGTGGGGCATGTGTGCCATGCCGGCGAAGGTGGCGCCGCCCTTGAAGTCGGCGAGGACGAAGTTCAGGGTCTCGGAGGAGTGGGTGACCGCGAGGCCGAGCACGAGGGTGCGCAGGAGCTCCGACTTGCCTGAGCCGGTGGCGCCGACGCACAGGCCGTGCGGGCCCATGCCGTCCTGCGCGGCCTCCTTGAGGTCGAGCATGACCGGCTGCCCGTCCTCGCCGACGCCGATGGGCACGCGGAGCCGTTCGGCCTGGGAGCGGGGCCGCCAGGTGCGGGAGACGTCGACGGAGGCGGCGTCGCCGAGGGAGAGCAGGTCGGTGAACTCCAGCTTGGCCAGCAGCGGTTCGTCGCCGTCGTCGCCGGAGCCGGCGCGCAGCGGGGCGAGCTGCCGGGCCACCGCCTCGGCGGCCGGGTAGGAGAGCGTGTCGGGGGTGCCGTCGTAGACGAGTCCGTGGCCTGACTCCAGGCGCAGGGCGCGCGGCTGGACGACGACGGAGAGGCCGCCGCGCGCCACGTCGATGTCGCCGGGGACGATCTCGACGATGGTGACGCCCTGGAGGCCTTCGGGCGCGGCCAGCAGCGAGTTGGGCAGGACGGCCGTCCCGTCCAGTACGACGACGAGGTGCGGGGCTTCGAGCACGGGGTCGGCGGCGCCGTTGAACCGGGGCCGTCCCTCCAGGCGCGCGGCCAGCAGCTCCTCCAAGTGGAGGGTGTCGGAGACGATCAGCCGGCGGGTGCCGGCGCCGTCGGCGGTGTCCTTGGCCTGCGCGTGCGGCAGCCACTTGGCCCAGTCCCAGGAGGCGTAGGACTCGCGTCCTGCGGCGACCGCGATCACGAGCTCCTCGGGGGAGTGCAGGGCGGCCAGTGAGCAGAGCATGGCGCGCGCGGCCCCGTAGAGGGTGTCGGGGTCTCCGCTGAGCGTCACGTGGTAGAAGGCCCGCAGCGAGACCGCCATGGGCAGGTTCTCGAGGGTGGCGTGGGTGTTGAGGAACTGGTGCATGGCGCCGACGGTCAGTGGCTCCAGCTCGTCCACGGGCGCGGTTTCGGGGGCGGCGAGGGGGGTGGCCAGCTGCTGGGCGCCGAGGCCGACGCGCACCTGGCCGAAGTCGCCGTCGGAGGGGCGCCGCTCCCACACCCTGCTGCCCTCGGCCACCAGCGACCACAGCTGGTCGGGTTCGGGGTGCAGGTAGAACTGGGCGTCGCGCTGCTTGAGGGCCGTCTTGCGCACGGTGCGGCGGGTCTGCGCCAGGTACTTGAGGTAGTCGCGGCGCGACTGCGCCATCTCGCCCTGGGTGCCGCGTCGCATCCTGATGACCATGGCGATGACCATGGCGAGCGTCGAGAACAGCATCAGGACACCCATGATCTTCATCATGGGGTGGGAGTTCATGCCGGGCATGAGGAAGTAGACGCTGGACCCGCCCATGCCGAGCATCGGCAGGAGCTGCAGCCACATGCCCTCCTGCTGGCCGCGCGGCAGTTCGGGCGGCGGCTGCAACTCCAGCTGCTCGCCCGGTACTTCCGGAGGCAGTGCCCGAGGCGGACGCTTGACGACGATCTGGGTCACTCGCGCACCAATTTCCCTTGCGTTCCTGGGTGTCCCTTGTGGCGGAAGGGACTTTCCCGGTGCGGCGCCCCCCGGCGATGGTCCCCCCTCCGCGCCTGGCGATCCTAATGGCAGAGTGAGTTGACCGGGACCGGTAGGGTGGCGCGCGCTGCCGCCGCGACCGCAGCAGTCGCTCACACAGGCGTTCGCAGCCCGACACACCCGCACACGCAGGTGCTCAGCAGCGCGGGCAGGTGCCCAGCAGGCTTTCGAGGGGGACACACAGGTGAGTACGACGGCTTCCGCCGCCGCCACCGGGCCCGGCGGGCAGCCGGGCGCCGGGGGTGCCAGGGGAGCGGCAGGACCGCGCGGGCGGGCAGCCGGGGCAGGCCTGGACACCGGCTTCTGCCGGGTGACCATCGTCGCGCCCGACAGCCGGATCGACGTCGCGCTTCCCGAGGACATCGCGGTCGCCGACCTCTACCCCGAGATCCTCAGGCTGTCGGGGCAGAGCCCGGCCGAGGGCGCCCCCGTCGGGTACCACCTGGTGCGCCGCGACGGCACCGTGCTGGACAGCTCCCGCTCGCTGACGGCCCAGCGCATCCTCGACGGCGAGGTTCTCAGCCTGCGCCCGTTCGCCGAGTCGCTGCCGCCCGCCGTCTTCGACGACGTCTCCGACGCCGTCGCCTCCGCGGTCACCAAGGACCGCAAGCTGTGGGGCGACGGGATGATGCGCGCGGCCGGGCTGATCGGCGGCGGTGTGCTGCTGGCACTGACGGCGGTGGTGCTGTGGTTCTCCGACCCGGTGGGCCACGACATGCACGGCCTCGCGGGGATCCTCGCGGCCGTCGCGGGTGTGCTGCTGCTGGCGCTGTCCGCCGTGCGGGCCCGGGTCTACGGCGACCGGCCCACCGCCGTCACCCTGGGGCTCGGCGCGATGCCGCACCTGATGGTCGCGGGCAGCGGTCTGCTGCCCCTGGACGAGGGGCAGGGGGTGGGCAGGCTCCAGTTCCTGCTCGGCTGCGTGAGCGTCCTGCTGGCGGCCGCCGTCCTGGTCGCGCTGACACCCAACGGCGACGGGCCGTTCGTCGCCGCCGCCTTCACCGCGACCCTCGGCACCGTGATCACCTTCATCGCGATCGTGACCGACATCCGTCCGGTGGAGACCGCCGCCGTCTGCGCCCCGGTGGCCGTCGGCGTGCTGGCGTTCCTGCCGGGCCTCTCGACCCGCTTCGCCCGCCTGCCCATCGGGTACGAGACCACCCGCACCGAGATGAGCGACTACGACGCCGACCCGGACGCGGCGCCGCAGACCCAGGGCCCGATCGACGCCGAGCGCATCGCGGCCCAGGCGCGGCGCGGCCACGAGCTGCTGGTCGGCCTGGTCGGCGGCTGCGCGGCCGTCGTCACCGTCTCCTGCGCGGTGCTCGGCTTCTCCGACTCGGGGTGGGGGCAGCTGCTCGTCCTGGCGACGGGCGTCGCGATGCTGCTGCGGGCCCGGCTCTTCCGCTACACCTCGCAGGTCGCCAGCTCGCTGGTGGCGGGCCTCGCCGCGCTGGTGCTGCTGGGCGTGGGGCTGGCGGGCGACTTCCCCGCGGGCGGCGACGCCCTGCGCACCGTGTGGCTGAGCGCCGCGCTGGCCGTGGGCGCCGTGCTGGTGATCGCCATCGGGCTGACCGTCCCGAACAAGGGCGTGACCCCCTTCTGGGGGCGGTTCGTGGAGATACTGGAGACCTTCGTGCTGCTCACGCTGGTGCCGCTGTGCCTGGCGGTGATGGACGTCTACTCGGCCGCCCGGAGTCTCACCAGCTAGCCACTGGTACCCTGTACCGGCCTGTCGAGTATCGAAGAATTCCCTGTGACACAGACCAGGGGCGCTCGGCGGCCACGACCCCTAGGAGTACGAGTGTCGTCTCTCGACGCCGCGACGAAGAAGCAGATCATCTCCGAGTTCGCCACCAAGGAGGGTGACACCGGCTCCCCCGAGGTCCAGGTGGCGCTGCTCTCCCGTCGTATCAGCGACCTGACGGAGCACCTGAAGACCCACAAGCACGACCACCACTCGCGCCGTGGTCTGCTGCTGCTGGTCGGCCAGCGCCGCCGCCTGCTGCAGTACCTGGCCAAGAAGGACATCCAGCGGTTCCGTGCGCTGGTCGAGCGCCTCGGCATCCGCCGCGGCGCGGCGGGCGCCCGCTAGCAGCTGAGGAAGGGAGCGGTTCCCGTTCGGGGGCCGCTCCCTTCGACGTATCGGAGCACAGCCGTCTCTCATGGCACGGCGAGGCTTTGTAGTCTTGTCACGCGAGACATCGCACAACGACAGTACGAAACAGTACGAGGCAGGAGCGCACCCCGACGCCGGTCCTCGGTAGTGGCCCCCGGACCCGTGGAGACCCACGGCGGCTCCGGGAGCTTCGATCGAAGACCGGCCCGCACCGGGAGCGCTCCGTCGAGCACACACGGTCCGCTGCGAGACGTGCGGCGGACGACGACGAGGAGATATTCCTGGTGGAGAACGAGACCCACTACGCCGAGGCCGTGATCGACAACGGCGCCTTCGGCACCCGCACCATCCGCTTCGAGACGGGCCGCCTGGCCAAGCAGGCCGCGGGTTCCGCCGTCGCCTACCTGGACGACGACACCATGGTGCTGTCGGCCACCACGGCCTCGAAGCAGCCCAAGGACCAGCTGGACTTCTTCCCCCTGACGGTCGACGTCGAGGAGCGGATGTACTCGGCCGGCAAGATCCCCGGCTCCTTCTTCCGCCGAGAGGGCCGGCCCTCCGAGGACGCCATCCTCACCTGCCGGCTGATCGACCGCCCGCTGCGCCCCTCCTTCAAGAAGGGCCTGCGCAACGAGATCCAGATCGTCGAGACGGTCATGGCGCTCAACCCCGACCACGCCTACGACGTGGTCGCCATCAACGCCGCCTCCTGCTCCACGCAGCTGTCCGGCCTGCCCTTCTCGGGGCCGATCGGCGGCACCCGTGTCGCGCTGATCCGCGGCCAGTGGGTGGCCTTCCCGACCCACTCCGAGCTGGAGGAGGCCGTCTTTGACATGGTCGTCGCCGGCCGTGTGCTGCCCGACGGCGACGTCGCGGTGATGATGGTCGAGGCCGAGGCCACGGAGAAGACCGTCGAGCTGGTCAAGGGCGGCGCCGAGGCGCCGACCGAGGAGGTCGTCGCCGCGGGTCTGGAGGCCGCCAAGCCCTTCATCAAGGTGCTGTGCCGGGCCCAGTCCGACCTCGCAGCGAAGGCCGCCAAGCCGGTCGCCGAGTTCCCGATCTTCCTGGACTACCAGGACGACGTCCTGGAGGCGCTGACCGCCGCCGTCCGTGACGAGCTGGCCCAGGCGCTGACCATCGGCGGCAAGCAGGAGCGCGAGAGCGAGCTGGACCGCGTCAAGGCGGTGGCCGCCGAGAAGCTGCTCCCGCAGTTCGAGGGGCGCGAGAAGGAGATCTCGGCCGCCTACCGTGCGCTGACCAAGACCCTGGTGCGCGAGCGCGTCATCAAGGAGAAGAAGCGCATCGACGGCCGCGGTGTCACCGACATCCGCACCCTGGCCGCCGAGGTCGAGGCCATCCCGCGGGTGCACGGCTCGGCGCTGTTCGAGCGCGGCGAGACCCAGATCCTGGGCGTCACCACGCTGAACATGCTGCGCATGGAGCAGCAGCTGGACACCCTCTCGCCGGTGACCCGCAAGCGCTACATGCACAACTACAACTTCCCGCCCTACTCCACCGGTGAGACGGGCCGCGTCGGCTCGCCGAAGCGCCGCGAGATCGGTCACGGCGCGCTCGCCGAGCGTGCGCTGGTGCCGGTGCTGCCGACCCGCGAGGAGTTCCCCTACGCGATCCGTCAGGTGTCCGAGGCGCTGGGCTCCAACGGTTCGACGTCCATGGGCTCGGTCTGCGCCTCCACCATGTCGCTGCTGAACGCCGGTGTGCCCCTCAAGGCCCCGGTCGCCGGTATCGCCATGGGTCTGATCTCGCAGGACATCGAGGGCGAGACCCACTACGTGACGCTGACCGACATCCTCGGTGCCGAGGACGCCTTCGGCGACATGGACTTCAAGGTCGCCGGCACCAAGCAGTTCGTCACCGCGCTGCAGCTCGACACCAAGCTGGACGGCATCCCGGCCTCCGTGCTGGCCGCGGCCCTCAAGCAGGCCCGCGACGCGCGGCTGCACATCCTCGACGTGATGAACGAGGCCATCGACGTTCCGGACGAGATGTCCCCGAACGCGCCGCGGATCATCACCGTCAAGATCCCGGTGGACAAGATCGGCGAGGTCATCGGCCCGAAGGGCAAGATGATCAACCAGATCCAGGAGGACACCGGCGCCGACATCACCATCGAGGACGACGGCACCATCTACATCGGTGCCGCCGACGGCCCGGCCGCCGAGGCGGCGCGCTCCACCATCAACGGCATCGCCAACCCGACGATGCCCGAGGTCGGCGAGCGCTACCTGGGCACGGTCGTCAAGACGACCACCTTCGGCGCCTTCGTCTCGCTGCTGCCCGGCAAGGACGGTCTGCTGCACATCTCGCAGATCCGCAAGCTGGCCGGCGGCAAGCGCGTGGAGAACGTCGAGGACGTCCTCGGCGTGGGCCAGAAGGTCCAGGTCGAGATCGCCGAGATCGACCAGCGCGGCAAGCTCTCCCTCATCCCCGTCCTGGACGAGGCCGAGTCCGAGAGCGGCTCCGCTTCGGGGGACGCGGAGAAGTCCGAGGACGAGTCCGCGAAGTGACCCGTACGTCCCGTACGACGGCCCGCCCCGCCTCTGCGGCAGGGCGGGCCGTCGCCCGTACCACCACCCTGATCAAGGGCGAGAACGGCGCGGGCACCGTCCGCAAGACCGTGCTGCCCGGCGGGCTCCGGGTGATCACCGAGTCCGTACCGACCGTGCGCTCCGTCACCCTCGGCATCTGGGCGCACGTCGGCTCCCGCGACGAGACCCCGGCGCTGGGTGGCGCCACGCACTATCTGGAGCACCTGCTCTTCAAGGGCACCGAGCGGCGCAGCGCGCTGGAGATCTCCGCGGCACTCGACGCGGTGGGCGGTGAGATGAACGCCTTCACCACGAAGGAGTTCACCTGCTACTACGCGCGTGTCCTGGACGCCGACCTGCCGCTGGCCGTCGACGTCCTCTCCGACATGCTGACCTCCTCCGTCATCGATCCCGCCGAGGTCGAATCGGAGCGCGGCGTGATCCTCGAGGAGATCGCCATGACGGAGGACGACGCCGGGGACTGCGTCCACGACCTGTTCGCCCACACCATGTTCGGCGACACCCCGCTGGGACGCCCCGTGCTGGGCACCGTGGACACCGTCAACGCGTTGACCCGGGACCAGGTGGCGCGCTTCTACAAGAAGCACTACGACCCGACGCGGCTGGTCGTCGCCGCGGCGGGCAACCTCGACCACGCGCAGCTCGTCAAGCGGGTGCGCGCCGCGTTCGAGCGTGCGGGCGCGCTCGAACGCACGCAGAGCGAGCAGCCGGTCGGGCCCCGCTCGGGCAGCCGCTCCCTGCGCGGTGGCGGGCGGGTCGACTTCGTCGACCGGGCCACCGAGCAGGCCCACGTGGTGCTCGGGCTGCCCGGCGTCTCACGGCACGACGAGCGCCGCTGGCCCCTCGCGGTGCTGAGCACCGCGCTGGGCGGAGGCATGAGCTCCCGGCTCTTCCAGGAGATCCGCGAGAAGCGCGGCCTGGCCTACAGCACCTACGCCTACACGTCCGGCTACGCGGACTGCGGCCTGTTCGGCGTCTACGCCGGCTGCCGTCCTGGGCAGGTGTCCGACGTGCTGAAGATCTGCCGTGACGAGCTCGACCAGGTCGCGCGTGACGGGCTGAGCGACGACGAGTTGCGGCGCGCCATCGGGCAGCTGTCGGGCTCCACGGTGCTCGGTCTGGAGGACACCGGCGCGCTGATGCACCGCCTGGGCAAGAGCGAGCTGTGCTGGGGGGAGCAGATGTCCGTGGACGGCATGCTCGCGAAGATCGACGCCGTCACGCCCGACGACGTCCGCGAGGTCGCCCGCGAGGTGCTGACCCGGCGTCCCTCGCTGTCGGTCATCGGGCAGCTCACCGACCGCCAGGCCGCCCGGCTGCACGAGACCGTCGCCTGACGCCCGCCCCACCTCTCCCACCCACCACGTAAGGAACGAGCACAATGAGCAAGCTGCGCGTAGCCGTCCTCGGCGCAGGCGGCCGGATGGGCTCCGAGGCCGTGCGAGCGGTCGAGGGCGCCGACGACATGGAGCTGGTGGCGGCCCTGGGCAGCGGAGACGCGCGCAGCGCGCTGACCGACGCGGGCACACAGGTGGCCGTGGACCTCACCCGCCCTGACGCCGTCATGGGCAACCTGGAGTACTGCCTGGCCCATGGCATCCACGCCGTCGTCGGCACCACGGGGTGGACGGACGAGCGGCTGACGGCGGTGCGCGCCCAGCTCGCCGACTCGCCCGGCACCGGCGTGCTCATCGCCCCGAACTTCGGCATCGGTGCCGTGCTGACGATGCGCTTCGCCCAGCAGGCGGCCCGCTTCTTCGAGTCCGTCGAGGTCGTCGAGCTGCACCACCCCGGTAAGGCCGACGCGCCCAGCGGCACGGCCGTGCGGACCGCACAGCTGATCGGGCAGGCCCGCGAGTCCGCCGGGCTGCCGGCCCAGCCCGACGCCACCACCCAGTCGCTGGAGGGTGCGCGGGGCGCCGACGTGGACGGCGTACCGGTGCACGCGGTGCGGCTGCGCGGTCTGGTCGCCCACCAGGAGGTCCTCTTCGGCGACGAGGCGGAGACGCTCACCATCCGCCACGACTCCCTGCACCGCAGCTCGTTCATGCCCGGCGTTCTGCTCGGCATCCGCAAGGTGCCCGCCAGCCCGGGGCTGACCTTCGGCCTCGAACACTTCCTCGACCTGGACTGACGGGGTACGGCACCGTGCGCGCGAAGCTCACCTACTTTCTGCTGGCCGCCGTCCTGGTCGTCTACTTCGTCCTGGTCGGCAGCCGGGGCGTGCTCCTGATCGAGCAGGGCACCGCCGTCACCGTGCCCTTCGGCGTCGCGGTGCTCGTACTGCCGTTCATCGGTGCGTGGTTCCTGTGGCACACCACGCGCTTCGCCCGCCGCGCCGGACGGCTCGCACGGGAGCTCGAAGCCGAGGGCGGACTCCCCGTCGACGAACTGGAGCGCACGCCGTCCGGCCGCATCGACCGGGCCTCGGCCGACGCGGTCTTCGCCCGCCGCCGGGCCGAGACGGAAGAGCACCCGGGGGACTGGCGCTCGTGGTTCCGGCTGGCCGTCGCCTACCACGACGCCCGCGACACCCCCAGGGCCAGGAAAGCCATGCAGCACGCCATCACCCTGCACGAGGCCGAACCACGCGGCTGACAGATCGCCGCGCCGCCGCGTCAGCCGCGGGACTCCGCCGCCCAGCTCTCTATGACGTCCGCGGCCCGTTCGAAGCCGGGGCGGCGCGGGAGGAAGTCGGCGTTGTGGTCGGTCAGCAGTATCCGCCGGTTCTCGGCCTCCGACCCCGCGCCGCCGTTGCCGGGCCGAGCCCCCGGATACAGCACCAGGGCCTGGCCCTGCACCGTCCGCGGCATCCCCAGCCATCTGACGGGCCGCTGCACCGTGCGCACCACCCCGACCTCGGCCCAGCGCAGCGTCGTCGTACGCAGGAGCCCCGCCTGGCGCAGGCCGTGGGAACTGACCCACACGCCCGCCCGGAGCAGCCGGACGGCCAGCACGATCACCAGCACGCCGCAGCCCGCGCAGACCGCCGCACTGGGCAGCGAACCGGCGAGGGCGATGACCAGCGCCGAGAAGAGGACGTACGAAGCGAGCAGCAGGAGCAGCGCTCCACCGCCCACCCGCCACGGGCCGGGGCGGTAGGGCCGCCGCCACAGGTCGCGGTCGGCCTCGGCGAGCGTCACCGACTGCGCCGCCTGGACGCGGTCCTCACGGTCGGCCGTCACAAAGGGCAGGGGCACGGCAGGGTCCTCGCTCGCTCACGACAGGGGGCGGCTCGGGGCCGTCCCACGGCTGGGCTGCCGCCGCGGGCGGGCGCGGCGGTGTGAGCGGTGACATTAGCGAGGGCGGGCGCGGGCGGCCACCCCCGGGTGCCCTTGCCCAGGGTGGCCGCGAGGTCAGCGGCCTTCGGCCGCCGCCGGGTGGTCCCGGTCGGGGACCTGGTTGTCGGTGAGCGCGGGTCCGCCGAGCAGGACGGAACCCACGAGACCGGCGACGATCGTCACTCCGACCAGGGCGCTGCCCGCGACCTGGCGGAAACTGCGGCGGGCACGGGGCGGCGGGGTGACATTGCTGCGGAACCGGTCGGCCTGAGCTATGAAGGCGAACGGGACTGTCTCTCCGCGGCGGGACATGACGGGGCGCTCCTGCATGATCGTTCTGGGCGGTGGGTTGCTTGTACACGGGTAACGTCCGGGGCGGCTTCCGAGTGCCCGCCGCCGCCGGACCCATGTGAAAAATATCAACCGCGGGGCGAAGGATTGTCACCGGGGGTGCCGTTTCCTGGTCCCGAGTCTCGTTTGTCCGGTTAAGGATCGCCATAACGGCCTATCGGACCGGGGGGGCCGAGACTGCCAGCCCGCCCCCGTAGGCTGTTCCCGCCCCGGAAGACGTACGTGGAAGGACCCCGCAGGTGACCGACACCTCCGCCCCGCTCGCCCCGAGTTTCCGCAGCGACATGACGGTCGAGCTGGTCAAGCACAGCGCCGCCGACACCGACGTGCTGTGGGCCGCCCGGGTCTCCACCGCGGGGGAGCAGTCCCTGGACGAGCTGACCAAGGACCCGGAGCGCTCCAAAGGCCTGATCAACTTCCTGATGCGTGACCGGCACGGCAGCCCCTTCGAGCACAACTCGATGACCTTCTTCATCAGCGCCCCCCTCTTCGTCTTCCGCGAGTTCCACCGGCACCGCGTCGGCTGGTCCTACAACGAGGAGTCGGGCCGCTATCGGCAGCTCCAGCCCGTCTTCTACGTACCAGGCGCCTCCCGCAAGCTCGTCCAGCAGGGCCGCCCGGGAAAGTACGAGTTCGTCGAGGGCACGCCCGAGCAGCACGCGCTGACGGGCCGCGCCATGGAGGGCGTGTACCGCAGGGCGTACGAGACGTACCTGGAGATGCTGGAGGCCGGCGTCGCCCGCGAGGTCGCCCGCGCCGTCCTGCCCGTGGGCCTCTACTCGTCCATGTACGCGACGTGCAACGCCCGCTCGCTGATGCACTTCCTCGGGCTGCGCACCCAGCACGAACAGGCCAAGGTGCCCAGCTTTCCGCAGCGGGAGATCGAGATGGTGGGGGAGGCGATGGAGGAGCAGTGGTCCAAGCTGATGCCGCTGACCCACGCCGCCTTCAACGCCAACGGACGCGTCGCCCCCTGAGCGGGAGCGGGCCGCCGTGCCACCGCACACCGGCCGGGCCGCCCCCGGCGACCCCTTCCGCCTCGGGCGGCCGTCTGACCGCCCCTCCCGCCGGGCGGTCACCCGGCTGCGCTGCACGCCCTCCGGACGGAGGCCCCGAGGAGGTGTCCGTATTGCGGCGGTTCGAGATGTTCATCTAGGGTGATTGTGCGGTCCCGGCACTGCCTGAACCCCCGAGCAGGCAGTGCCGGGACCCTCTTCCCCGCCGGATCGGACGCCCCGAGGCGGCGCGGCGGGGCCCGCTGCGAGTAGCGTGGAGCCCATGGCTCCGACCTCCACACCGCAGACGCCCTTCGGGCGGGTCCTGACCGCGATGGTCACGCCGTTCACCGCGGACGGTGCGCTCGACCTCGACGGCGCGCAGCAGCTCGCTGCCCACCTGGTGGACGCCGGCAACGACGGTCTCGTCGTCAGCGGCACCACCGGTGAATCCCCGACCACCTCCGATGCGGAGAAAGCCCAGCTCGTCAAGGCGGTCGTGGAGGCCGTGGGCGACCGCGCCCACGTGGTCGCGGGAGCCGGAACGAACGACACGGCGCACAGCATCGAGCTGGCCACCGCCGCGCAGAAGGCAGGCGCCCACGGGCTCCTCGCGGTGACGCCCTACTACAGCAAGCCCCCGCAGGAGGGCCTGTACCGGCACTTCACCGCTATCGCCGACGCGACGGAGCTTCCGGTGATGCTCTACGACATCCCCGGCCGCAGCGGCGTTCCGATCAACACCGAGACGCTCGTCCGGCTCGCCGAGCACCCCCGCATCGTCGCGAACAAGGACGCCAAGGGCGACCTCGGCCGCGCCAGCTGGGCCATCGCCACCAGCGGCCTCGCCTGGTACAGCGGGGACGACATGCTCAACCTCCCGCTGCTGTCCGTCGGCGCCATCGGTTTCGTCTCCGTCGTCGGCCACGTCGTCACCCCGGAGCTGCGCGCACTGCTCGAGGCGCACCTGAGCGGCGACGTCGCCAAGGCCACCGAGATCCACCAGAAGCTGCTCCCGGTCTTCACCGGCATGTTCCGCACCCAGGGCGTCATCACGACCAAGGCCGCGCTCGCCCGCCTGGGCCATCCGGCCGGACCGCTGCGCCTCCCGCTGGTCGAACTCGCTCCGGAGGAGCTGGACCAGCTCACGCACGATCTCGCCCACAGCGGGGTACACCTGTAGCCCTCGGATAGCCCTCGAACTTCCCACAACTGCATACCGCCGGACACCGGCACAGTGCACGACCCAACGGAACACGCACGTCACGTACGCACGCCCCGCGCGTGCCCGTACGCATCATGAATACCGCGCGCCACGTACCCAGGCGGGTGCGTGGCGCGCGTGGTAAGGAGAGTCTTTTGAGTCATCCGCATCCTGAGCTCGGTCCGCCTCCGCAGCTCCCCAAGGGCGGCCTCCGCGTCACCCCCCTGGGCGGCCTCGGCGAGATCGGCCGCAACATGACCGTCTTCGAATACGGCGGCAGGCTCCTGATCGTCGACTGCGGCGTCCTCTTCCCCGAGGAGGAGCAGCCCGGCATCGACCTGATCCTTCCCGACTTCACCACGATCAGGGACCGCCTCGACGACATCGACGGCATCGTCCTCACCCACGGGCACGAGGACCACATCGGCGGTGTCCCCTATCTCCTCCGCGAGAAGCCGGACATCCCCCTGATCGGCTCCAAGCTCACCCTCGCCCTCATCGAGGCCAAGCTCCAGGAGCACCGCATCCGGCCCTACACGCTGGAAGTGGAGGAAGGCCACCGCGAACGCATCGGCCCCTTCGACTGCGAGTTCCTCGCCGTCAACCACTCCATCCCCGACGCCCTCGCCGTCGCCGTGCGCACCCCGGCAGGCATGGTCGTGCACACCGGCGACTTCAAGATGGACCAGCTCCCGCTGGACGGCCGCCTCACCGACCTGCGGGCCTTCGCGCGCCTCGGCGAAGAGGGCATCGACCTGCTGCTCAGCGACTCGACCAACGCCGAGGTCCCCGGCTTCGTCCCGCCCGAGCGCGAGATCTCCTCGGTGCTGCGCCAGGTCTTCTCCAGCGCGCAGAAGCGCATCATCGTGGCGAGCTTCGCCAGCCACGTGCACCGCATCCAGCAGATCCTTGACGCCGCACACGAGCACGGCCGCCGCGTCGCCTTCGTGGGCCGCTCCATGGTCCGCAACATGGGCATCGCCCGCGACCTGGGCTACCTCAACGTCCCCGCCGGACTCGTCGTGGACGTCAAGACTCTCGACGATCTGCCCGACGACGAGGTCGTCCTGGTCTGCACCGGCTCCCAGGGCGAGCCCATGGCGGCCCTCTCCCGGATGGCCAACCGCGATCACCAGATCCGCATCGTCCAGGGCGACACCGTGATCCTCGCGTCGTCCCTCATCCCGGGCAACGAGAACGCCGTCTACCGCGTCATCAACGGCCTCACCCGCTGGGGCGCCAACGTCGTCCACAAGGGCAACGCCAAGGT
>NZ_CP093846.1:5767500-7760770 GCF_022699385.1 Streptomyces tubbatahanensis
CTTGTCGGGTAAGTTCCGACCTGCACGAATGGCGTAACGACTTCTTGACTGTCTCAACCATAGACCCGGTGAAATTGCACTACGAGTAAAGATGCTCGTTTCGCGCAGCAGGACGGAAAGACCCCGGGACCTTTACTATAGCTTGATATTGGTGTTCGGTTCGGCTTGTGTAGGATAGGTGGGAGACTGTGATGCGGGCACGCCAGTGTTCGTGGAGTCGTTGTTGAAATACCACTCTGGTCGTGCTGGATGTCTAACCTGGGTCCGTGATCCGGATCGGGGACAGTGTCTGGTGGGTAGTTTAACTGGGGCGGTTGCCTCCTAAATGGTAACGGAGGCGCCCAAAGGTTCCCTCAGCCTGGTTGGTCATCAGGTGGTGAGTGTAAGTGCACAAGGGAGCTTGACTGTGAGACTGACGGGTCGAGCAGGGACGAAAGTCGGGACTAGTGATCCGGCGGTGGCTTGTGGAAGCGCCGTCGCTCAACGGATAAAAGGTACCCCGGGGATAACAGGCTGATCTTCCCCAAGAGTCCATATCGACGGGATGGTTTGGCACCTCGATGTCGGCTCGTCGCATCCTGGGGCTGGAGTCGGTCCCAAGGGTTGGGCTGTTCGCCCATTAAAGCGGTACGCGAGCTGGGTTTAGAACGTCGTGAGACAGTTCGGTCCCTATCCGCTGCGCGCGTTGGAGTCTTGAGAAGGGCTGTCCCTAGTACGAGAGGACCGGGACGGACGGACCTCTGGTGTGCCAGTTGTTCTGCCAAGGGCATGGCTGGTTGGCTACGTTCGGGAAGGATAACCGCTGAAAGCATCTAAGCGGGAAGCCTGCTTCGAGATGAGGACTCCTGCCTCCTTTGAGAGGGTAAGGCTCCCTGGAGATGACGGGGTTGATAGGCCGGATCTGGAAGCCCAGTAATGGGTGGAGGTGACCGGTACTAATAGGCCGAGGGCTTGTCCATAGAGGCTCGCGTCCACTGTGTGGGTTCTGAGACAACAACCCGAGCACCCCCACGTGTTGTGGTGGGGTTGTGCCGGTTGTGTTTCGTAGTGTTTCGGTGGTCATAGCGTGAGGGAAACGCCCGGTTACATTCCGAACCCGGAAGCTAAGCCTTTCAGCGCCGATGGTACTGCATGCGGGAGCGTGTGGGAGAGTAGGACGCCGCCGAACTACATGTGAAGTCGTGGTCCCTGAACGTCAGTTCAGGGACCACGACTTTTTTGTGCGTGGTCACCGGCAGTTCATGTTGCGCGGACACCATCCGGACATGGGTTCACCACAGTTGACCGCAGCGGGTGTCCGGGCCGGTAGCGAGGTCGTGGTGCCGTCCTTCGGCGGAGCCGACATCGCCAGGGCAGTGCGCGAGCTCGGAGCCCGGCCTGTCTTCGCGGACATCGATGCCGAGACGTACTGCCTCGCGCCCTCGTCCGTGGCTGAGATGCTGACGGCGCGGACCGCGGCCGTTGTGCCCGTCCACCTCTTCGGCCGTAGTGCGGACATGACGGCGCTGCACGAGGTCGCGCGAGATCGGTCCGTCCCCCTCGTCGAGTGGGAGCCGATGGTGCGTACCGACGCGTTGGACGCGGTGCGGCGGCGGCAGTACGCCGCATACCTCGGCCGGCGGCTCAGGGGGGTGGTGGCGCCGACGATCGCGGAGGGCGGCGAGCATGCCGTCACCCGGTACGTGGTGCGGGTTCCCGGGAACGGGCGGCCCGACCGTGACGCGTTCAAACAGGCGTTGCGGGCACGGGGTGTGGCCTGCCACGTGCCGGTGAAAACCCCCGCGCACTGGATGCCCGAGTTCCGCGTGGCGCGGCGGTTGCCCGTCTCGGAGCGGGCGGCGGAGGAATGCCTGGCGCTGCCGCTTTCCTCGGCGATGAGCAAGCGCGAGCTGCATCAGGTGGTCTCGGCGTGCAATGCGCTTGGCGGCCTCATGCGGGAACGGGCGTCGTAACGCCGTTCCTCGCCGGGGTTTCCTTCCGCATGGTGCTGCCGAACTACTCTCGTGGCGATCCGCGATCCGCGATCCGCGATCCGCGATCCGCGATCCGCGATCCGCGATCCGCGATCCGCGATCCGCGAGCGCTCCGTGGTGGTCCGCGACTGTTGTCAGCCGGTCGAGGGCAGAGCAGCACATGGGGTAAGATCGTCACCGCTGATCGCGCCCCAATAGCTCAGTCGGCAGAGCGTCTCCATGGTAAGGAGAAGGTCAACGGTTCGATTCCGTTTTGGGGCTCTCCGTAAGCAATGAGAAGGCCCCCGTCGGCGACGGGGGCCTTCTTCTTTTCGTGGCAGTCGTGAGGTCCGCCAGCGGGTTACTCCGGAACCCTCATGGCGAGGATGGCCATATCGTCCGAGGGCGCGTCGCTGGCGAAGCGTTCCACGGCGCGCATGATGCGCGCAGCGACCGCTCCCGCGTTCAGGCCCGTGCAGGTGGCGAGCACGTCGGCCAGGCCGTCGTCCCCGAGCATGCGGGTGCCCTCGCGGCGTTCGGTGACGCCGTCCGTGACACAGAGCAGAACGTCGCCGGGGTCGAGCGTGACGGTCTGCTCGTACAGTTCGAGGTCTTCGATGACGCCCAGGAGGGGTTGGGGGTCGGCGGCCGGCTCGACAGTGCCGTCCTGGCGCAGTCGCAGCGGCAGGGGATGCCCCGCGCACACGACCTTCAGTTCGGCGCTGCCGTCCTGCTGGGGGCGCATTTCGCCGTACAGGAGGGTGAGGAAGCGGCTGCGCGCCCCTTCTTCGAGGATGGCCGCGTTGAGGCGCTGCAGCACCATGGGGCCGCCGAGTCCCTCGCGGGCCAGGAGGCGCAGTGCGTGCCGGGCCAGGCCTGTGACGGCGGCGGCCTCGGGCCCCGTGCCGCAGACGTCGCCGATGGCGAAGCCGTAGGTGCCGTCCGCGATCTCGAACAGGTCGTAGAAGTCGCCGCCGACCTCGTTGCCCTCGCCGGCCGCCCGGTAGATGACCTCGCGCTCGATACCGCCTTCGACCTCGGGCAGTTCGGGCGGCAGCAGGCTGCGCTGGAGCGACTGGCTGATGGCGGTGCGCTCCGAGTACAGGCGCGCGTTGTCCAGGGCGAGTGCGGCCCTGCGGGAGAGGTCCTCGGCCAGCTCAAGGATCTCCTGGCGGAAGCGTTCGTCGGTGGGTTTGCCGAGGGTCAGCATGCCGATGACGCGGTTGCGGGCCACCAGGGGCAGGATGACGGTCTCCCCGCCGACGGCCGCCGCCGTGGCGAGGGTGGTGCCGGAGGAGAGGTGCTGGTCCTCGCCGCTGAGCGTGACGTTGCGCAGGGAGGTGCGCAGGGCGGCCGAGTGCGCGGCATCGGACGGCGCGGACCACACGCGGGCGCCCGGGGTGGGCACGGGCTCGGGCGGCTCCACCTTGGCGAGCAGGGCCTTGAGGTTGTCGATGCGGTCCTCGTCCTCGTGCAGGACGTAGGAGAGCCTGGGCTCCGAGCCCTGGTCGGCGACGGTGTAGACGGCGCACCAGGTGGCCAGGGTGGGCACCGTCATCTGCGCCATGAGGGCGAGGGTCTGGTCGCGGTCGAGCGTGCCGGCCAGCAGGTCGGAGGCCTCGACGAGGAAGGAGAGCGAGCCGCGGCGCAGCCGCTCCAGTTCGGTGAGGCGGGCGCGTTCGACGGCCAGCGCGATCCGGTCGGCGGCGAACTGGAGGCGTAGTGCCTCCTCGTTCGAGTAGCGTCCCGCGCCCTCGGTGGCGACTCCGAGGGAGCCGGTGAGCCGGCCCTCGACCTTGAGGGGGACGGTGACGACGGAGCGCATGCCGGTGCCGTCGAGGAGGGGAGCGGCGCCGGGGACGACGGTCAGGTCTTCGTGGACGGAGGGCATGCGGGCCGATCCGTAGCGGCCGCTGCCGGTCTCCACGGGGACGCGGGCGAAGCGCTGGCGCGCCGAGGGCAGCCCTGTGGAGGCGCGGACCTCCAGCTCCGTCTCGTCGTCGGTGGCGAGCAGCAGGTAGGCGGCGTCGCCGTCGAGCATGTCGCGGGCGCGCTCCACGGTGCGTTGCAGGAGCCCGTCGAGGTCGTCGGGGGCGGGGGAGCCGATGAAGACCTCGAACGGGTCGGCGGAGGACTGTTCCTGGGAGTCCTGGGCGGTTCCGGTGCTGTCGTGCGCGGGCAGGCGGGGCGGGGACTGCAGGATGGCCCGTTCGTGCTCGCGCACCAGCAGGCAGACGGTGGAGGGCTCGCCGTCGCTGTCCCGTACGCGCAGGTGGGAGGCGTAGACGGGGATGGTCCTGCCGTCGGAGCCGCGCATGCCGTAGGAGCCCTCCCAGCGGGAGAGGCGCAGGGCTTCGGCGATGCCCGTCCCGGTGCCGGGGGTGTGGGGCCAGGCGGCGAAGTCGGTGAGCGGTTTGCCGACGACCTGCTCGGCGGGGTAGTCGAACAGGTCGGTGGCGTCCTCGTTCCAGGAGCTGATGGAGCCGCTGCGGTCCACCTGGACCACGGCGACGCGGATGCGGGTGTCGGTGACCGGAAGTGCGGTGTCGGGGAGCGCGGGTCCTGCTGTGCGGGTGCCGACCGGGCGTTCGGGCAGGTCGAGGCGGAACCAGACGCGTTTGTCCGCGGCCGTGTAGTCGACTCCCCAGCGGGTCGCGAGGGCGGCGCACAGCAGCAGTCCTCGGCCCCCTTCGCGGTCGGGTCCCGCGGGCTGCGGGTGGGTCTCCTGGAGTGGGAGCTCGCGTTCGGGGTAGCGGTCGACGACCTCGACGCGTACGCCGTCCTCGTCGCGCAGGCACAGCACCTCGGCGGCCGTACCGGCGTGCACCACGGCGTTGGTGACCAGCTCGCTGGTCAGCACGACGGCGTCGTCGACGATGTCGCCCAGGCCCCACCCCTGGAGGGTGTCGCGCACGAAGCCGCGGGCGGTGGCGACGGAGCGGCCGACCGGTTCGAAGGTGGCGGCGGCTCGCGCGGTGATCACTGGTCTCCCCATGGACGTCCTGTCGGCCAGGCGCACTGGTGTGCGCTGCGCGGCCAGGGCCGCGACGGTGCTCGCATCTTCCCTCGGGCTGTCCTGTGAGACACCGGCCCGTGGCGGGGCCCCCGTGGGAGAGCCCGCACGCTCGGCGCTTCGTTCCTGCGTCACCGCAGCGCCCCTCCGTCGCCCGTCGTACTCACACCGCTGCCCCCCTGCCTCCAGTCCCCTACCCGGCGGACCCGGCGGAGCACCCGCCGGTATGGGGGTGAACGGACAGCCGGGTGCCAGGTTACTTACGTATCCCTGGCGCGTGGCTGCCGGATGCGGGTGTTTTCCCCGGGCGGCCCGCGACGAAGTGCGGTATGCCATGCTGCCGAACTGTTATCGCCGGGTTCGGACAGGGTGAAACACTGGGAAGGCTCGGAGTACAACGGCCCGGGCAAGGACGGTCGACCCGCAGGAGGGGCAGTGGAGTCTGGCGCAACCGCGCGTAGCGGCAACACGCGCGCGAAGGGCGGACGGTCCCGGAGGAGCGGAACGGTCGAGGTCGACGCCGCCGCACTGAACCGCCTGCTTGGCGCGCTCACGGCCATGCGGGACGGCAATTTCCGCCGGCGGCTCACCGTCACCGGCGAGGGGCCGATGGCCGAGATCTCCGCTGTCTTCAACGAGGTCGCGGACCAGAACCTGCATCTGACAGGTGAGCTGTCACGGGTGCGGCGCGTGGTGGGACGTGAGGGGAAACTCACAGAGCGGTTGCAGACCGGCGCCTGCGAGGGCTCCTGGGCATCGGCGATCGATGCGGCGAACGCGCTGGTGGACGACCTGGTGTGGCCCGTCTCCGAGGTCGGCAGGGTGCTGACGGCGGTCGCCGACGGCGACCTGGAGCAACGCATGGACCTGCGCTCGCGCGGTTCGGAGGGCGGCGGGCATCCGCTGCGCGGCGAGTTCCTGCGGGTCGGGCGCACGGTGAACGGCCTGGTGGACCAGCTCTCGGCGTTCACGGACGAGGTGACGCGGGTCGCCCGTGAGGTGGGCACCGAGGGGAAGCTGGGCGGTCAGGCGCGGGTGCGCGGAATGTCCGGCTCGTGGAAGGACCTGACGGACTCGGTCAACACCATGGCGTCGCGGCTGACGGCGCAGGTGCGGGACATCGCGCTGGTGACCACGGCGGTCGCCAAGGGCGACCTGTCACGCAAGGTGACCGTGCATGTCGAAGGCGAGATGCTGGAGCTGAAGAACACCGTCAACACGATGGTGGACCAGCTCTCCTCCTTCCAGTCCGAGGTCAACCGGGTGGCTCGCGAGGTGGGAGTCGAGGGCGAGCTGGGCGGTCAGGCGCGGGTGCAGGGCGTGGCCGGCGTGTGGAAGGACCTGACGGACTCCGTCAACCTGATGGCGGGCAATCTCACCTCTCAGGTGCGGGAGATCGCCCAGGTGACGACGGCGGTCGCGAACGGCGACCTGTCGCAGAAGATCACCGTCAACGCGCGCGGTGAGGTGGCGCAGCTCGCCGAGACGATCAACGCGATGACGGACACGCTGCGCACGCTCGCTGACGAGGTCACGCGCGCTGCCAGCGAGGTGGGCACCGACGGGGTGCTGGGCGGTCAGGCGGCCGTGCCGGGCGCCGCGGGGATCTGGAAGGACCTGACGGATTCGGTCAACACGGCGTTCCGGAATCTGACCGCGCAGGTGCGGGACATCGCGCAGGTCACGACGGCGGTGGCCAACGGTGACCTGTCGCAGAAGGTGACCGTGGACGTCGCGGGCGAGATGCTGGAGCTGAAGAACACCGTCAACACGATGGTCGACCAGCTCTCCTCCTTCGGCGCCGAGGTGACCCGCGTGGCGCGGGAGATCGGCGTCGAGGGCGAGCTGGGCGGTCAGGCGGCCGTGCCGGGCGCGGCAGGCACCTGGAAGGACCTGACGGATTCGGTCAACACGGCGTTCCGCAACCTGACGGGCCAGGTGCGCAACATCGCGCAGGTGACCACGGCGGTGGCCAACGGTGACCTGTCGCAGAAGGTGACCGTGGACGTCTCCGGCGAGATGCTCCAGCTGAAGAACACCGTCAACACGATGGTCGACCAGCTCTCGTCCTTCGCGGAGCAGGTCACCCGGATGGCCAGGGACGTGGGCACGGAGGGCCGGCTGGGCGGCCAGGCCCGGGTGGACGGCGTCTCGGGGACGTGGAAGGACCTGACGAACTCCGTCAACTTCATGGCGAACAACCTCACCTCTCAGGTGCGGCAGATCGCGCAGGTGACGACGGCGGTGGCGCGGGGTGATCTGTCGCAGAAGATCGAGGTGGACGCCCGGGGCGAGATCCTGGAGCTGAAGAACACCATCAACACGATGGTCGACCAGCTGTCCGCCTTCGCCGACCAGGTCACCAGGGTGGCCCGTGAGGTGGGTACGGAGGGCCGGCTGGGCGGCCAGGCGCAGGTGCCGGGGGTGGCCGGTGTCTGGCGCGATCTGACGGACTCCGTCAACGGCATGGCGGGCAACCTGACGGGCCAGGTGCGCAACATCTCGCAGGTGGCCACGGCGGTGGCCCGCGGTGATCTGTCGCAGAAGATCGAGGTGGACGCCCGGGGCGAGATCCTGGAGCTGAAGACGACGCTGAACACGATGGTCGACCAGCTCTCCTCGTTCGCCGAGGAGGTCACGCGGGTGGCCCGTGAGGTGGGCACCGAGGGCATCCTGGGCGGTCAGGCGGAGGTCAAGGGTGTCTCGGGCACCTGGAAGGACCTCACGCAGTCGGTGAACTTCATGGCGAACAACCTGACCAGCCAGGTGCGCAACATCGCCGAGGTCACCACGGCGGTCGCGCAGGGCGACCTGTCGAAGAAGATCACCGTGGATGCCAAGGGCGAGGTGCTAGCCCTGGTGACCACGGTCAACACCATGGTGGACACGCTCTCCTCGTTCGCCGAGCAGGTGACGCGGGTGGCCCGCGAGGTGGGTACCGAGGGCCAGTTGGGCGGCCAGGCGCGGGTGCGTGACGTGTCGGGTATCTGGAAGGACCTGACCGACAACGTCAACATCATGGCCAACAACCTCACCAATCAGGTGCGCAACATCTCGCAGGTCGCCACGGCGGTGGCGGGCGGTGACCTGACGAAGAAGGTGACCGTCGAGGCCAGCGGCGAGGTCGCGCAGCTCGCGGACACGGTCAACACGATGGTCACCACCCTGTCCTCGTTCGCCGAACAGGTCACCAGGGTCGCGCGCGAGGTCGGCACGGACGGTGTGCTGGGCGGCCAGGCGCGCGTCCAGGGCGTGGCCGGCACGTGGAAGGACCTCACGGAGTCGGTGAACTCCATGGCGTCCAACCTGACCGGACAGGTGCGGCAGATCGCCATGGTGACGACCGCCATCGCCAAGGGCGACCTGACCAAGAAGATCGACATCGAGGCGAACGGGGAGATCCTCCAGCTCAAGACGACCATCAACACAATGGTCGACCAGCTCTCCACCTTCGCCGAGCAGGTCACCCAGGTGGCCCGCGAGGTGGGTACCGAGGGCCAGTTGGGCGGCCAGGCGCGGGTGCCGGGCGTGGCGGGGACGTGGAAGGACCTGACCGACTCCGTCAACGAGATGGCGGCCAACCTCACCCGTCAGGTGCGGGCGATCGCCGACGTGGCCACCGCGGTGACCCGGGGCGACCACAACGTGCACATCGACGTCGAGGCGGCGGGCGAGATCCTGGAGCTCCAGGGTTACATCAACACGATGATCGCCAACCTGCGCGACACCACGCAGACCAACCAGGAGCAGGACTGGCTCAAGGGCAACCTGGCGCGGATCTCCGGCCTGATGCAGGGCCGCCGCGACCTGCGTGACGTCGCCGGGCTCATCATGAGCGAGCTGACGCCGGTGGTCTCCGCGCAGCACGGCGCCTTCTTCGTCGCCCTTCCCCAGGGCACGCCCGAGGGCGCCGGTGGCGTGGGCGCGGGGCCGGGCGAGAACGGCTCGTACGAGCTGCGCATGCTGGGCAGTTACGGCTACTCGACGGACACCATGCCCACCTCCTTCCTGCCGGGCGAGTCGCTGATCGGGACGGCGGCCGAGGAGAAGCGCACCATCGAGATGGGCAACGTGCCCTCCGGGTATCTGAAAATCTCCTCCGGTCTCGGCGAGGCACCGCCCGCGCACCTGGTGGTGCTCCCGGTCATCTTCGAGGGAACGGTGCTCGGCGTGATCGAGCTGGCGTCCTTCCAGCCGTTCGGGCAGATCCACAAGGACTTCCTGAACCAGATCGCGGAGATGATCGCGACCAGCGTCAACACCATCAGCGTCAACATGCGCACCGAGCGGCTGCTGGAACAGTCGCAGGAGCTGACCTCGCAGCTGCGGGACCGCTCGGCGGAGCTGGAGAACCGGCAGAAGGCGCTCCAGGAGTCGAACGCGGCGCTGGAGGAGAAGGCCGAACAGCTCGCACAGACCAACAGCGATATCGAGATCAAGAACCGGGAGATCGAGGAGGCGCGGCAGGTCCTGGAGGAGCGTGCGGAGCAGCTGTCCGTCTCCATGCGCTACAAGTCGGAGTTCATGGCCAACATGTCGCACGAGTTGCGCACTCCGCTCAACTCGCTGCTGATCCTGGCCAAGCTGCTGGCGGACAACGCGGAGAGCAACCTGACGCCCAAGCAGGTGGAGTTCGCCGAGACGATCCACGGCGCGGGCTCGGACCTGCTCCAGCTGATCAACGACATCCTCGACCTGTCGAAGGTCGAGGCGGGCAGGATGGACGTCAGCCCGACGCGGATCGCCCTGGTACAGCTGGTGGACTACGTGGAGGCCACCTTCCGGCCGCTGACGGTCGAGAAGGGACTGGACTTCTCGGTGAGCGTCTCGCCCGAACTCCCCGCCACCCTGCACACCGACGAGCAGCGGCTGCTGCAGGTGCTGCGCAACCTGCTGTCCAACGCGGTGAAGTTCACCGACAGCGGCGCCGTCGAGCTGGTGATCCGTTCGGCGCGCACCGACGTGCCGGACGCGATCCGCGAGCAGATGCTGGAGAACGGTTCGCTGCGGGACCCGGACGCCGAGCTGGTCGCCTTCTCGGTGACCGACACCGGTATCGGGATCGCGCAGAGCAAGATGCGGGTCATCTTCGAGGCGTTCAAGCAGGCGGACGGCACGACGTCCCGCAAGTACGGCGGCACAGGGCTCGGACTGTCGATCAGCCGGGAGATCGCGCGGCTGCTCGGCGGTGAGATCTTCGCGGCGAGCGAGCCGGGCCGCGGCTCGACGTTCACGCTGTACCTGCCGTTGCACCCGAGCGAACTGCCGCCGCAGGGGTACGCGCAGCTGCCGGCGGGCGGAGCGGCCACGACCGCCCTGCCCGAGCTCGGGGCGGGCACGTCCGCCGGCGCCCCGGGAACGTCGGCTGGTGCCCCGGGCACGTCCGCAGACGGCCAGGGCGAGGCCGCAGAAGGCGGCGAGACGCCCGGCGCGTGGCAGGCGCAGGGACCGCAGCTGACGGCCGAGGAGGCCGCGCACACGCTGGCCGACCGGCGCAGGCTGCGGGACGCGAGCGGGCAGGCGCAGCCCGAACTGCCGCCGGAGGCGCAGCCGGCCGCTTCGCAGGCGTCGGGCGGCGCGGTCGCGGGACGGGCGCCGGCAGAGCAGCAGAGCGGCGCCGCGGACGAGGCGGAGCGGACCGTGGAGTCCCCCGGCGGGGCCCAGGCGGCTCCCCGGGAGGGCCGGGAGGCGCCGGCCGCGAGTGCGGGGGGCGCGAGCGATCTGGCGGGCCGCAAGGTCCTGATCGTCGACGACGACATCCGCAACGTGTTCGCGCTGACCAGCGTGCTGGAGCAGCACGGCCTGCAGGTGCTCTACGCGGAGAACGGCCGCGAGGGTATCGAGGTGCTCGAGCAGCACGACGACGCGGCGGTGGTGCTGATGGACATCATGATGCCGGAGATGGACGGCTACGCGACGACGGCGGCGATCCGGAAGATGCCGCAGTTCGCGGGGCTGCCGATCATCGCGCTGACCGCCAAGGCGATGAAGGGCGACCGGGAGAAGAGCATCGAGTCGGGCGCCTCGGACTACGTCACCAAGCCGGTGGACACCGATCATCTGCTGTCCGTCATGAGGCGGTGGATCAACGGCGGGTGAATGTGGCACCGTGTCGCTGAGGACCACGTGCTGACTCGCTGTGGTCAAAAGCGTGTGGCGGCACGGTAAACCGGGAACCTTTTGGTCCCCTGGGGCGTTTCTGCTACGTGCACAGTGACATCACGGTGACAGGGTGTGGTGGACCGCAGGGTGCGGCTACCATGACCGGCACAAGGACGGGCGGCGGCGACAGAGAGCCGCTCCCAGGGGCGGCGTCCGAGAGGCTGCCGGGGCGAGGAGGACGGGCCATGGTGCAGAAGGCCAAGATCCTCCTGGTCGATGACCGGCCGGAGAATCTGCTGGCGCTGGAGGCGATTCTCTCCGCGCTCGATCAGACGCTGGTGCGGGCATCGTCAGGGGAGGAAGCGCTCAAAGCGCTGTTGACCGACGACTTCGCGGTCATTCTGCTGGATGTCCAGATGCCGGGCATGGACGGCTTCGAGACGGCGGCGCATATCAAGCGCCGCGAGCGCACCCGTGACATCCCGATCATCTTCCTCACGGCCATCAACCACGGCCCGCACCACACCTTCCGCGGCTACGCGGCGGGCGCGGTCGACTACATCTCCAAACCGTTCGACCCCTGGGTGCTCAGAGCGAAGGTCTCCGTCTTCGTCGACCTGTACATGAAGAACGTGCAGTTGCGCGAGCAGGCGTCGCTGATGCGCCGCCAGTTGGAGGGCAACGGCGGCCGGCAGCACGCGGAGCCGTCCGAGGACGGCGGCGAGGCCCCGGGCCTGCTGGTCGAGCTGTCGGCGCGGCTCGCGGCCGTCGAGGAGCAGGCCGAGGCCCTGACCAAGCAGTTGGGCGACTCGGCTGACGCGGCGACAGCCGCCACCGCCGCGCATCTGGAGCGCAAACTCGCCGGGCTGCGCCGGGCACTTGACGCCCTGGAGCCCGGCACGGACAGCGACCCCTCGACCCAGGTTCCCTCCCAGAACTGACGGCGTCGGGCGGGGGGTGCCACTCCGTCTGACGGCGCCACAGCTGCGGGCTGATCAGATCCCCCCGGTCATCCGTGCCTCGCGTGCCCGGCACAGGTAACCTCACACCTATGGCCTCACGCGCGTCGGGAACAGGGAAGGCAGCCAAGAAGGCGCCCGCGAAGAAGGCTGCCTCGAAGGCGGCCAAAGCGGCCCCGGCGAAGAAGGCGCCCGCCAAGAAGGCGCCAGCGAAGAAGGCCGCGGCCAAGCCGCCCCAGGGCAAGGCGAAGGCCGCGCCGTCTCCCACCAGCGGCGTCCTGAAGGTGGTGAAGGCGTGCTGGCTGGGGCTGGCGCACGCCGTCGCCGGGATCTTCCGCGGGATAGGGCGCAGCGGCAAGGCGCTGGATCCGGCACACCGCAAGGACGGTCTGGCCCTCCTGCTGCTGGGTCTCGCGCTGGTCGTGGCCGCGGGGACCTGGTCCAATCTGCAGGGCCCGGTCGGGGATCTGGTGGAGATGCTGGTGACCGGCGCCTTCGGCCGCCTGGATCTGCTGGTGCCGATACTCTTCGCGGTGATCGCCGTACGGCTGTTCCGGCATCCGGAGAAGCCGGAGGCCAACGGCCGCATCGTCATCGGGCTTTCGGCGCTCCTCATCGGGGTGCTGGGTCTCGTCCATCTCGGCTGCGGTGCGCCGGGCAGGGACGCGGGCGGTGATGCGCTGCGGGACGCAGGCGGCCTGATCGGCTGGGCCGTGTCCCGGCCGCTGATCTTCACCGTCGGCGAGATGCTGGCGGTGGCGCTGCTGGTTCTCGTCACGGTCTTCGGGCTGCTGGTGGTGACGGCGACGCCGGTCAACGCGATTCCGCAGCGGTTGCACGCCGCCGGGGTGCGGCTCGGTGTCGTACAGCCGGTACCCGGTTACGACGACGTCGAGGACGAGGAGGAGGCCTCCCGTCCGTCCGGGCGCGCGCACAGCATGCGCAAGGAGCAGATCGAGCCGGCCCTCGCGGAGAAGGAGGCGCTCGACCGCCGCAGGACAGCACGCAAGGGCAGGCGCGGCGCCGGTACGCAGCAGCCGCTGCCCGGGAGCGAGGCCGCAGACGGGGTCGAACACACCCTGGACGCGGTGGACGTGGCCGCCGCGGCCGCCGCGTCGCTGGACGGGGCTGTGGTCAACGGCATCCAGCCCTCGCCGGTGGTCGCCGACCTGACCAGCTCCGTGGCCAGGTCTCGCGGCAAGGGCCGCCGCAACCCGTCCGGCGACGCCACGGTGCCGGGGGCGCGGGGCGAGTCCGCGGGCGGCGGTGACGAAGAGTCCACCGAGCGCACCCCCGTCCCGGACCTGACCAAGGCGCCCGCGCCGCCCGAGCCCACCGAGCTTCCGACGCGTGCCGAGCAGCTCCAGCTCTCCGGCGACATCACCTACTCACTGCCGTCCCTGGACCTGCTGGAGCGGGGCGGCCCGGGGCGCTCCCGCAGCGAGGTCAACGACCAGGTGGTGGCGTCTCTGACCACCGTCTTCACCGAGTTCAAGGTCGACGCGGCGGTCACCGGCTTCACGCGCGGCCCGACGGTCACCCGGTACGAGATCGAGCTGGGCCCCGGCGTGAAGGTCGAGAAGATCACGGCGCTGGCGAAGAACATCGCGTACGCCGTCGCCAGCCCGGACGTGCGGATCATCAACCCGATCCCCGGCAAGTCCGCGGTCGGCATCGAGATCCCCAACAGCGACCGCGAGATGGTCAACCTCGGTGACGTGCTGCGCTCCGCCGCGTCGATGGAGGAGGACCACCCGCTGCTGGTCGGGCTCGGCAAGGACGTGGAGGGCGGTTACGTCTCGGCCAACCTGGCGAAGATGCCGCACATCCTGGTCGCCGGTGCCACGGGTTCCGGCAAGTCGTCCTGCATCAACTGTCTGATCACCTCGGTGATGATCCGGGCCACGCCGGAGGACGTGCGGCTGGTGCTGGTCGACCCCAAGCGGGTGGAGCTGACCGCCTACGAGGGCATCCCTCACCTGATCACGCCGATCATCACGAACCCGAAGAAGGCCGCCGAGGCGCTCCAGTGGGTCGTCCGCGAGATGGACCTGCGCTACGACGACCTGGCGGCGTTCGGGTTCCGCCACATCGACGACTTCAACGAGGCGGTGCGGACCGGGCGCATCACGGCGCCCGAGGGCAGCGAGCGGGAGCTGGCCCCCTACCCGTATCTGCTGGTGATCGTCGACGAGCTGGCGGACCTGATGATGGTGGCCCCGCGCGACGTCGAGGACGCGATCGTCAGGATCACCCAGCTGGCGCGGGCCGCGGGCATCCATCTGGTGCTCGCCACCCAGCGCCCCTCGGTGGACGTGGTCACGGGGCTGATCAAGGCGAACGTGCCCTCACGCCTCGGCTTCTCCACCTCTTCCCTGGCCGACAGTCGCGTCATCCTCGACCAGGCGGGCGCCGAGAAGCTGATCGGCAAGGGCGACGGGCTCTTCCTGCCGATGGGCGCCAGCAAGCCGACCCGGATGCAGGGCGCCTACGTCAACGAGCAGGAGATCCACGGCGTCGTCGAGCACTGCAAGGCGCAGATGGCGCCCGTCTTCCGGGACGACGTCACCGTGGGGCAGGGCAAGAAGAAGGAGATCGACGAGGAGATCGGCGACGACATGGACCTGCTCTGCCAGGCGGCGGAGCTGGTCGTGACGACCCAGTTCGGTTCCACCTCGATGCTCCAGCGCAAGCTGCGGGTGGGTTTCGCCAAGGCCGGACGGCTGATGGACCTGATGGAGTCGCGGGGCGTGGTGGGCCCCAGCGAGGGCTCCAAGGCGCGGGACGTGCTGATCAAGCCGGACGAGTTGGACGGGGTGCTCACGACGATCCGGGGCGGCGGGGGATAACCGGCCCGGGCGCGGACCGCGGGGCAGAGGGCCGCGGAGGCGGACACGAGGGCCGCGGCCTGCTCGCGGCCCGTTCCGCGCGCTCCGGCGGCCGCGGCACGCGCCTCGGCGGCCGCGGTACCCGGCTCGGCGGCCGCGGTGCTGCACTCGGCGGACGTCTCGCTCACTCGAAAGGACGAGCGAGGCAACCGTTTCCGTGGTCCGTACGTCAAGTTGAGGGAAAGAGACCGCGACGGCGCACCCGCGCGCCGATTCGCGCTGGTCTTCTCCGCCCTCTTGACGCCGTGTGCGGCCCCTGCATATGGCGTACAAAGTCGCTCCGCCCGCTTGCCCCACCCTTTTGCCCCGCCCCTAGACTGAACCTCCAGCAGGTGGCTACACGCTCGAAAGGCGCACCCGTGTCCATCGGCAACTCATCCGACCAGGACCGGCCTTCGGTCGGTCGAGCCCTCCGAGACGCCCGTATCGACGCACGGTTGACGGTGGAGGAGATCAGTACCTCCACGCGGGTGCGAGTCCCGATCGTGCAGGCGATCGAACAGGACGACTACTCCCGGTGCGGTGGGGACGTGTACGCCCGCGGCCACCTCCGCACCCTCGCGCGTGCCGTGGGACTGGATGCAGACGCGCTGGTGGAGCAGTACGACGAGGAGCACGGCGGGCGCCCGGAGCCGACCGCTCCGGCCACGCTGTTCGAAGCCGAACGCATCCGTCCCGAGCCCCGCAGGCCCAACTGGACCGCAGCCATGGTCGCCGCGATCGTCGCGGTGATCGGATTCGTCGGCTTCACCCTCGTCAGCGGCGGGGGAGGCGGCGAGGAGTCCGGCAAGCCGGTAGCAGAGGACACCCCCTCCGACACCCCGTCCACCAGCGAGAAGCCCTCCCCGTCCAAGACGAACGACCCCAAGCCGTCCGAGAGCGCCATCGCCGGGGCTCCGGCCGACAAGGTGACCGTCCGGATGACGGCGGAGGACGGCAACAGCTGGGTCTCCGCCAAGGACCACAACGGGAAGCTGGTCCACGAAGGGGTGCTCAAGGAAGGCGACTCCAAGACCCTCACCGACGACAAGCGGCTCGATCTGGTGCTCGGCAACGCGGGCGGCGTCAAGCTGTTCGTCAACGGCAAGGAGGTCGAGCACGCGGGCGAGGTCGGCCAGGTGCAGCGCCTCAGCTACACCCGCGGCGACCCCGAGGCCGGCTGACGACCGCCTTCGCGACGCGGCCTACCGCCCTGGCGGCGGCCGCGGTCCCGCCAGGTGAGCTGCGGGGTCACAACCTGGCGGCGGGTGGAGGCAGAGGGACGAAGTAGGCTGAGCCCATGCCCGAACGCCGTACCGTCGCCCTTGTCACTCTCGGCTGCGCACGTAACGAGGTGGACTCGGAGGAGCTCGCAGGCCGCCTGGCGGCGGATGGCTGGGATCTCGTCCAGGACGCCACCGACGCGGACGTCGCCGTCGTCAACACCTGTGGCTTCGTCGAAGCCGCCAAGAAGGACTCCGTCGACGCGCTGCTGGAGGCAGGCGACCTCAAGAGCGCCGCGCGCGAGGGAGAGGGAAGAACGCAGGCCGTGGTGGCCGTCGGCTGCATGGCCGAGCGGTACGGCAAGGAGCTGGCCGACGCCCTGCCGGAGGCGGACGGCGTCCTCGGCTTCGACGACTACGCGGACATCTCCGAGCGCCTCCAGACCATCCTCGGCGGCGGCGTGCACGCCCCCCACCTGCCGCGCGACAGGCGCAAGCTGCTGCCCGTCAGCCCGGCCGAGCGGCAGGGCGCCGACGTGGCGCTGCCCGGGCACGGCGCGGCCGGTAACGCGGAAGCCGCCGCCTCCACCCCCGCCGACCTGCCCGCGGGCCTCGCGCCCGCCTCCGGGCCGCGCGCCCCGCTGCGGCGCAGGCTGGGCACCAGCCCCGTCGCCTCCGTCAAGCTCGCCTCGGGATGCGACCGGCGCTGCTCGTTCTGTGCCATCCCCTCCTTCCGCGGCTCCTTCATCTCCCGCCGCCCCGCCGACGTGCTGTCCGAAACCCGGTGGCTGGCCGAGCAGGGCGTGCACGAGATCATGCTGGTCTCGGAGAACAACACCTCCTACGGCAAGGACCTGGGTGACATCAGGCTGCTGGAGACGCTGCTGCCCGAGCTGGCGGCCGTCGACGGTATCGAGCGGGTGCGGGTCAGCTACCTCCAGCCGGCCGAGATGCGGCCCGGCCTGATCGACGTCCTCACCGGCACCGACAAGGTCGCCCCCTACTTCGACCTGTCCTTCCAGCACTCGGCCCCCGGCGTGCTGCGCGCCATGCGGCGCTTCGGGGACACCGACCGCTTCCTGGGGCTGCTGGAGGAGATCAGGAAGCGGGCACCCGAGGCAGGGGTCCGCTCCAACTTCATCGTCGGCTTCCCCGGCGAGAGCGAGCAGGACCTGGCCGAGCTCGAGCGGTTCCTCACCGGGGCGCGGCTGGACGCCATCGGTGTGTTCGGATACTCCGACGAGGAGGGCACCGAGGCCGCCGGATACGAGGCCAAGCTGCCCGAGGAGGAGGTCGCCCGCCGTCTGGCGCACCTTTCGCGGCTCGCCGAGGAGCTGACCGCCCAGCGCGCCGAGGAGCGTGTGGGGGAGACCGTGCGGGTACTGGTCGAAAGCGTGGATGAAGAAGAGGGCCCCCTCGGGCGTGGCGCGCACCAGGCGCCGGAGACGGACGGGCAGGTGCGCCTCGAGCCGGCCGGCGAGGGCCTCGACCCGGAGTCCCCGGCAGGACAGCGGCTTCAGGTCGGCCGTATGGTCGAGGCGAGAGTGAGCGCGGCCGAGGGCGTGGACCTGGTCGCCGTGGAGCTCGCGGGTCAAGGCGCCGCCGTGTCGCCCGCGCGGGCCGACGCGGGCCGAGGTGCCGTTCCGGCTGCCCGCGCGGCTGCCGGAGGTGGAACCCGCCCGGTCGGTGAGGAGGCCGGCAGATGACGGGGATCCCGGCCTCCGCGGCGAGGCGCGGCACCGTCCCGAAGCCGAAGGCGGCGAGCGCTGTGCGCACTGTGAGTCTGTGGAACATCGCGAACCTCCTCACCATGGCGCGGCTGCTGCTGGTGCCCGCCTTCGTGCTGCTCATGGTCGCCGCCGGCGGGCACGACCCCGCTTGGCGCTCGTTCGCCTGGGCGGCGTTCACCGTCGCCATGATCACCGACCTGTTCGACGGCGAGCTGGCCCGGCGGCACAACCTGGTGACCGACTTCGGTAAGATCGCCGACCCGATCGCGGACAAAGCGATCATGGGGGCGGCGCTGATCTGCCTCTCCGCGCTGGCCGACCTGGACTGGTGGGTCACCGGGGTGATCCTCTTCCGGGAGCTGGGCATCACCCTGATGCGGTTCTGGGTGATCAGGCACGGGGTGATTCCGGCCAGCCGGGGCGGCAAGATGAAGACGCTCGCCCAGGGCGTCGCCGTGGGGATGTACGTCCTCGCGCTCACCGGACCGCTGGCGACCGCGCGGTGGTGGGTGATGGCGGTGGCCGTCGTGCTGACCGTCGTCACGGGGCTCGACTACGTGCGCCAGGCTGTGGTGCTGCGCCGGGCGGGCCTCGCCGCCTCCGCCGAGGCGGCGGCAGCCGACCGGGCCGCGGTGGCCGAAGGGGCCGCCTCAGGTCAGGAGGGAGAAGAACGGTCGTGACGGACGTGGACTCGCGGGCCGGCGGAGTGCTCGCGCTGCTCACCGAACGTGGCCAGACGCTTGCCGTCGCCGAGTCGCTGACCGGCGGCCTCGTCGCCGCGGAGCTCACTGCCGTTCCCGGAGCCTCACGCGCCTTCCTGGGGTCCGTGACGGCGTACGCGGCCGCGCTCAAGAGGGACGTACTCGGCGTGGACGGGGCGCTCCTCGAGGAGCGGGGCGCCGTCGATCCCGAGGTCGCGCGCCAGATGGCCCAGGGCGTCCGTACGGCGCTCGGTGCGGACTGGGGCGTGGCGACCACAGGAGTGGCGGGACCCGAGCCCCAGGACGGACAGCCGGTCGGTACGGTGTACGTCGCCGTCGCGGGCCCCGGAGCGGGCGACGGAGCCGGCGCGGTCGCGGACAGACTGCGGATCGAGGGCAGCCGCAGCGGCGATCGGGCCGGTGACAGCGGTGAGGAAGCCGGAGAACGTGTGCGTGCCGGTATCCGCACGGAGAGTGTCCGGGGCGCCCTCGACGTGCTCTACAGGGAACTGATCGCAAACGCTGGAGGGCAGGGTAGGGAACGAAACGGGGGCCCGGGATGTTTGCAGCCCTGAGTGAACACGACATCGCTCCCCGCACGGCTGCCGCTGTAGGCGGTACGGTGGAGGCTGAAGGAACCGGGGCCAACTGGCCGCCCCGCTACAGGCTGTGGAAGACGCCGCGCGTTGAGAGGGAGGAGCACCGATGATTCTGCTCCGTCGCCTGTTGGGTGACGTGCTGCGTCGGCAGCGCCAACGCCAGGGCCGTACCCTGCGCGAAGTCTCTTCGTCCGCCCGGGTCTCGCTCGGATACCTCTCCGAGGTCGAGCGCGGCCAGAAGGAAGCCTCGTCCGAACTGCTCTCGTCCATCTGTGACGCGCTCGATGTGCGGATGTCCGAGCTGATGCGGGAGGTCAGCGACGAGCTGGCGCTCGCGGAGCTGGCCGAGTCCGCGGCGAGCGACGCCGTGCCGGCACCCATGCGGCCGGTGCTCAATCCGCTGTCCGTCACCTCGGTCACCGATGTGCCCCCGGAGCGCGTCACCATCAAGGCGCCTACGGAGGCCGTGGACGTGGTAGCGGCCTGACGGCCGTGTGACGCATACGTGGCTCTCCTTTCCGCCGGCGCGCGGCGCCGGTCATGGAGGGGCGACAAGAAACGTCAGTGCGGGCCCCGCCGGAGAACCCGGCGGGGCCCGCTTCTGTCTGCCGCCCCCTGCGCTCTGCTCTCTGTGGTCGCGCGGTCGCACGGAGTGCGGGACGATGGCTGAGTCCTGACACGCCGGGAAGGAAAGTACCGGCCCGGGAGGTGGCGGTATGACGGCGGTGGGTCCGATACTGCTGTGCCGCTGGGCGTTGGGCGGCGCTTGCGCCGTCGGCTGGCTGTGCGCGATATGGCGCCTGGCCGTGGGCGAGGGAGGCCCGGTGGAGGCGACGGTGACGGCAGGGGGATGGGGGCTGAGCGTGCTGCCGGTCCATGTGGCGCAGGACGGCACACGGCAGGGGGCGCGGGGGAGCGGGGGCGCACCCGATCGGGGGGTCACCAGGGCATCGCGACTCCGCCGTTGGGCCGCAGGATCTGGCCCGTGGTGAACGAGGACGCGTCGGATGCCAGGTGGAGCACCGCGTGGGCGATCTCCTGCGCCTCACCGACCCGCTCCAGCGGAGAGGCCCGGGTAAGTGCTTCCTCTCTGCGCCGTTGCTCCGCCGCGTCGTCCCGCTCCGTCATCGGGGTGCGCACCCAACCGGGTGCGACCGCGTTGACGCGGATGCCGTGCCTGCCGATCTCGGTTGCCAGGGTCTTGGTGAGCTGGACGACCGCCGCCTTGGCCGCTCCGTAGCACAGCAGCTCGGCCGAGCCGGTGTCCACGGCCCCTGAGGCCATGGTCACGATGGCGCCGCGCGTCCCCGTGCCGATCATGCTCCGGGCCGCCTCCTGGCAGGTGTGCAGAACGCCCTTGAAATTGACGTCCAGCACCCGGTCCAGGTCGGCGTCCCGCGTCTCCAGCACCGTACTGCGGTGCATGACCCCCGCGATCGCGGCGGCGACATCCAGGCTCCCGCCCGCGCGGGCCGCCGCCGCGACGGCGTCGCTGAGCGCCGCACGGTCGGTCACGTCCAGTACGTACCCCCACGCCTCACCGCCCGCCGCCTCGATCTCGCCGGTCGTGCGCGCGAGACCCCTCGCGTCCAGGTCGGCACAGTGCACGGCCGCGCCCGCCTGGGCGAGCAGCACGGCTGTCGCACGGCCGATGCCGCTGGCCGCTCCGGTGACCAGGGCGGTCCGGCCGGTCAGGTCGTACGCCGGGAGGCTCATGCACCATGACGGTACGAGCGAGCTGACGCAGCGTCAATTGGTCGGATACTCAGCGCGATGCATCGCGGGGTTCCGTCACCGGTCCCGCCTCCGGCGGCTGGCAGTGCGGGCAGTACCACACCGTGCGGGGGCGCTCCGGCGGCCCGTGCCCGCCCGTGCGCACCTTGGTACCGCAGCGGTAACAGGGCCGTCCCTCACGGCCGTAGACAGCCAGCGCACGGTCAGGGCGCGCACTACCGGTCGTACGGCGCCGGACACGCGCCTTGTTCGCCTCCAGCAGTCGCTTGGCCACCTCCAGCAGACGGGTGAGCAGCGGCGCAGGAAGGGCGCCCACCGGCGTCCAGGGAGAGGTACGCGCCAGGAAACACAGCTCCGACGCGTAGACGTTGCCGATCCCGGCAAGGTTGCGCTGGTCGAGCAGGGCCTCGACCAGCGCACGGTCAGGACCGCGCACCAGCCGCCGCTCCGCCTCCCCGGCATCCCAGTCGGAACCCAGCAGATCCGGGCCAAGATGCCCCACCGCGGCGAACTCCTCCCGCGTGCGCAGCAGTTCCAGCACCGGCAGGCGCAGGCCCGCCGCCGTGTGGGAGCCGGTCGCAAGCAGCGCGCGGACCTGATGAGCCGGACCGAAGCCCCCCGGCGGATTGCTCCGCACCCGCCAGGAGCCCTCCATACCCAGATGCGAGTGCACCGTCAGCCCACCCTCGACGCGCATCAGCAGATGCTTGCCCCGCGGCACCACCTCGAGCAGCACCCGGCCGGACAGATCGACCGTCGCCATCCTGGGCACTCTGAAGTCCGTACGGAGCAGCACGCAGCCGGCCAGCGCCTCGTGCAGCGTCCGCGCCGCACGCCAGACCGTGTCTCCCTCAGGCATACGGCCATCGTCCCAGCCGGCTGCGACAGGTCACGGGGGCAGCGCCGGAACAGCGAAGTGGATCACCAGATACCATCCTCGGCCATGGGGCAGTGGGGTTACGAACGACAGCACGACGCGCTCGACGTGGACGGCGAGGAAGAAGCGGAACAGCGGGACGCGCTCGAAGGGGCGCGGGACTGGGTGGACGACCACGTCGACCGCTGGCACACCGTGCTCCCCGACCTCGACCCCCACATCGAGGGCGCCGTCACACGCATGCAATACCTCGCGGACCACCTGCGGCGCGTGGGCGAGAGAGCACTGGCCGAGTACGGGCTGCGCCGCGAGGAGCACGAGATGCTGCACGTGCTCGTCCGATCCGGCCGCCACACCACCCTCCCGCAGCTCGCGATGGACCTGGGAGAGGCCCCCAACGCCGTCGTGGAGTGTCTCGACGCCCTGGAGAAACGCGGATTCGTGACCCGTTCCTCCGCGGGGACGAGAAAGAAGAGTCCCGCCGGCGACCGCGGGCAGGAGATCACACTCACGGACGAGGGGCACACCACCTGGCTCGGCGCCATCGACGCCGCCGGAGCCGAGGAGCGCCGCCTGCTGGGCACCCTCGACTGGTACGAACGGACGCTGCTCGCCTCGCTGTTGCGGCGCGTGGTCCTCGCCGTCGAAGGCCACGACGAGGGCTGAACGGCGAGCGGCCGCGCCACGCCGGGCGTGGACCTGCCGTCGTACCGGGAGTGGATCGCGGCCGCGCCGGACGAGGGCCGTGGTCGTACCGGACGAGGGTGGTGGTCGTACCGGGGGCGGGCCCGCGGCGGCGTCGGGCGGGGGGGGCGGTCGTACAGGGGACACGCCGGGCGAGGGCCGCGGTCGTACCGGGCCGCCGGCCGCGTCGGGCGTGGGTCGCGGGGGCCGTACCGGGTGAGGGCCGCGTCGTAGTGGACGAGGGCGGCGGTCGCAGTGACAGGCGACGGCCGCACGTGCACCGGACGGAGTCCGACCCGCTCATCCCGCACGCAGCCGCAGCCCACGCGGCGTCGGGTGGAAGCCCGCCGCTTCCAGCGTGGAGCCGAGGGACGAGGAGAGCGCTGCCGTACCGTTCACCCGCTCGATCGTGACGGTGCCCAGCGCTCCCCGGCGGGCCGCCTCCGCCAGCGCCTCGACGGCGGCGGCCAGCCGGGCGGTACCCGCCTCGCTCGCGGCGGCAGCCGCTTCTGCCTCCCCGGCCGCGCCGTCCGGCGCCTCGGGATCGTTCGCCCACGCCAGCAGGGTTTTGCCGCCCCGCTCGACGTACAACGTCAGCACACCATCGACCACCACCACGAGCGCGCCCGCCTTGCGGCCCGGCTTGTGGGTCGCACCCGCTGGGGGAGCGGGCCAGGCGAGGGCGGCCCCGTAGGCGTTCGCCGGATCGGCGGCGGCCAGGACGAGAGCGCGCGGGCCGCCGCGCGAGCTCCCGCCACGCGCCCCCGCGCCGTACGCCCCGCCGGCCTCAGGGCCGGCGCCGCTCTCCCGCTCGCGTGCCGTGCTGACAGCGCGCAACCTGTCCACCGCGCCGTCCACCGCGAACTGCGCGGCGCCCAGGCCCTCCACGACGTAACCGCGGCGGGCCTGCCCGCTCTCTTCGAAGGCCGACAGCACGCGATACGCCGCGGAGAAGCCGCCCTCCACCCCCTCGGCCGACACCGCACCGCGGGTCACGACGCCGTGCCGGTCCAGCAGCGTACGGGCCAGTGCGTGCGCACGGTGGGTGGGTTCGCTCTCCGGCTCGGGAAGCAGCGACCAGCGGCCCGCCACGGTCGGCGGCGCCGACGCGGGAGCACGACCGGGACCGCGGCGGCCCACGCCGCCGCCCGCCGCCACGGCGGCCGCCGTGAACGAGCCGTAACGCCCGCGCGGCGTGGGCCGCTTGGCGCGGTGCGCCGTCGAGCCCGCCGTCCGTCCCGAGCCCAGCAGGGCGCGCAGCGGCGCCATCGTGTCCCCGGTCACCCGCCCCGACCACACCAGGTCCCACAGCGCCTCCGTCAGCTGAGGGTCGGTGGCCTCCGGCTGCGCGGCCCGCGCCCGCTCGGCGATCTGCCGGAAGAACAGCCCGTAACCGCCCGCCAGAGCTTCGAGCACGGCCTGATGCACCGGCGTCAACTCCAGCGGATGCGGGGGCGGCAGCAACAGCGGCGCCGCGTCGGCCAGGTGCAGCGACAGCCAGCCGTCCTTGCCGGGCAGCGCCCCCGCGCCCGCCCACACCACCTCGCCCGAGGCGGTCAGCTCGTCCAGCATCGGCGGCGCGTAGTCCGCCACCCGCCCCGGCAGCACCAGCTTCTCCAGCGCGGACGCCGGAACCGGAGCCCCCTGCAACTGCTCGACGGTGCGCAACAGCCCCTCCACACCGCGCAGGCTGCTGGTGCCCACGTGCTGCCACTGCGGCAGGAAAGCCGCCAGAGCCTGCGGGGCGACCGGCTCCAGCTCCTGGCGCAGCGCGGCCAGCGAACGCCGACGCAGCCTGCGCAGCACCCCTGCGTCGCACCACTCCTGGCCCACACCCGAGGGGTGGAACTCTCCCTGCACCAGCCGCCCGCTCGCCGCCAGCCGGTGCAGCGCACCGTCCGCGACGGCCGTACCCAGACCGAAGCGCTCCGCCACGTCCGCCGAGACGAAGGGGCCGTGCGTTCTGGCGTACCGCGCGAGCAGATCGCCCAACGGGTCGGCCACGGGCTCGGTGAACGCCTCGGGGATACCGACGGGCAGCGCTACCCCCAGCGCGTCCCGCAGCCGGCCCGCGTCCTCGATCCCCGCCCAGTACTCACGGCCCGCGATCCGCACCCGGATGGCACGGCGCGCCGCCTCCAGCTCCGGAGCCCAGCCCGGCTCGGCGCCGCGCTCCTCCAGCTCACCGGAGGTGAGCGGGCCCAGCAGACGCAGGAGGTCGGCCACGCCCTCCACGTCCTTGAGACGGCGCTCCTCGGTACGCCACTGGAGCTCCGCCTCCAGCTCGTGCAGCACCTCCGCGTCCAGCAGCTCCCGCAGCTCCGCCTGGCCCAGCAGCTCCGACAGCAGCCGGGAGTCGAGGGAGAGGGCCGCCGCCCGGCGCTCGGCCAGCGGCGAATCTCCCTCGTAGAGATACTGCGCGACGTAGCCGAACAGCAGCGAGCGGGCGAAGGGTGAGGGCTCCGGCGTCGTCACCTCGACCACACGGACGCGGCGCGACTCGATGTCGCCCATCAGCTCCGTCAGTCCCGGCACGTCGAAGACGTCCTGGAGGCACTCGCGGACCGCCTCCAGGATGACCGGGAAGGAGCCGAACTCGCTCGCCACCTGGAGCAGCTGCGAGGCCCGCTGCCGCTGCTGCCACAAGGGCGTGCGTCGGCCCGGGCTGCGGCGCGGCAGCAGCAGCGCACGTGAGGCGCACTCCCGGAAGCGGGCGGCGAACAGCGCCGAGCCGCCCACCTGATCGGTGACGGTCTGCTCGATCTCACCCTTGTCGAAGAGCACGTCGCCGACCCCGATGGGCGGCTGATCGGAATCGACCGGCAGCCCGCCCCCCGTCCTGGACGCCTCCTGTGCCGGGGTGCGCGGGGAGGGCGACTCGGGTTCGAACAGATCCAGGTCCATCAGCTCGGCGTCCGGCAGCCGCAGCACCAGCCCGTCGTCCGCGTGCATGACCTGCGCGTCCATGCCGTACCGCTCCGACAGCCGGGCCCCGATGGCGAGTGCCCAGGGGGCGTGCACCTGGGCGCCGAACGGGGAGTGCACCACGACGCGCCAGTCGCCCAGCTCGTCACGGAAGCGCTCCACCACGATCGTCCGGTCGTCCGGGACGTGCCCGGCCGCCTCCCGCTGCTCGTCCAGATACGCCAGCAGGTTGCCGATCGCCAGCGTGTCCATCCCGGAGGCCGCCAGCCGCTCCCCGGCCCGCTCGCGGGTCAGCGAACCGATCTCGCGCAGGAAGGCGCCCAGCGCTCTGCCCAGCTCCAGCGGCCTGCCCAGCTGGTCCCCCCGCCAGAACGGCAGGCGCCCCGGCACTCCGGGCGCCGGGGTGACCAGCACCCGGTCACGGGTGATGTCCTCGATCCGCCAGGACGTCGTCCCCAGGGTGAACACGTCGCCCACCCGGGACTCGTAGACCATCTCCTCGTCCAGCTCACCGACCCGGCCCCCGCCCTTCTTCGGGTCCGCACCCGCCAGGAAGACTCCGAACAGCCCGCGGTCGGGGATCGTGCCGCCCGAGGTGACCGCCAGCCGCTGCGCACCCGGCCGGCCCGTGAGCGTGTCGGCCACCCTGTCCCACACCAGACGCGGGCGCAGCTCGGCGAACGCGTCGGACGGATACCGCCCCGCGAGCATGTCCAGCACCGAGGTGTAGGCGGACTCGGGCAGCGCGGCGAACGGGGCGGCGCCCCGCACCAGCGCCAGCAGCTCCTGTACGTCCCACACGTCCACCGCGACCATCGCGACGATCTGCTGGGCGAGCACGTCCAGCGGGTTCGCGGGGATGCGCAGTGCTTCGATGGCGCCCTGGCGCATCCGCTCGGTGACGACCGCGGACTGCACCAGATCTCCTCGGTACTTGGGAAAGACCACCCCCGCGGAGACCGCACCCACCTGGTGTCCCGCGCGGCCCACCCGCTGGAGCCCGGAGGCCACCGAGGGAGGCGACTCGACCTGGATCACCAGATCGACGGCCCCCATGTCGATCCCCAGCTCCAGGCTGGAGGTGGCCACCACGGCGGGCAGCCGGCCCGCTTTGAGATCCTCCTCCACCTGGGCGCGCTGCTCCTTGGAGACCGAGCCGTGGTGGGCCCGCGCCAGGAGCGGCGGCGCGCCGGTGACCGCGCCCGCGTTGCCCATCAGCTCGGCGGGCGAGTGGTCCTGGGGCATCGGCTCGCCCGTGGCACGCTCGTAGGCGATCTCGTTCAGCCTGTTGCACAGCCGCTCGGCCAGCCGGCGCGAGTTGGCGAAGACGATGGTGGAGCGGTGCTCCTGGATGAGGTCGGTGATCCGCTCCTCCACCGAGGGCCAGATCGACGGCTTGCTCCCCCCGTCAGGCCCCGCGCCGCCCGGACCCGCGGCGTCCTGCGCGGGGGAGCTGCCCAGCTCGCCCATGTCCTCCACAGGGACCACGACGGACAGCTCGAACTCCTTGCCCGACGGCGGCTGCACGACGGCTGCGTTCCTGCGGGGGGAGAGGAACCGCGCCACCTCGTCGACCGGGCGGACCGTGGCCGACAGGCCGATGCGCCGCGCGGGGCGCTCCAACAGGTGATCCAGCCGCTCCAGGGACAGCGCCAGGTGGGCGCCGCGCTTGGTGCCCGCGACCGCGTGCACCTCGTCCACGATGACCGTCTCGACGCCGGTGAGCGCCTCCCTGGCGCCGGAGGTCAGCATCAGGAACAGCGACTCGGGCGTCGTGATCAGGATGTCCGGCGGGCGGCGGGCGATCGAGCGGCGCTCGGCGGGCGGAGTGTCACCCGAACGGATACCGACCGTGATCTCCGGCTCCGGAAGTCCGAGGCGAGCGGACTCCTGCCGCATACCGGTCAGCGGGCTGCGCAGGTTGCGCTCCACGTCCACGGCCAGCGCTTTCAGCGGCGAGACGTACAGCACCCGGCAGCGCTTGACGGGATCGGCGGGTGGCGGCGTGGAGGCGAGAGCGTCCAGCGAGGCGAGAAAGGCGGCCAGCGTCTTTCCTGATCCGGTGGGCGCCACCACCAGCGCGTCCGACTCCTCGGCCAGCGCACGCCAGGCCCCCTCCTGCGCGGAGGTGGGCTCGCTGAAGGCGCCCGTGAACCATGCACGGGTCGCCGGTGAGAAGGCGTCCAGCGCCGATGTCCGACCCATGCCCCCATCGTGCAGCACGGCACTGACAACGGCGTGCGAGCGCCGGAGAGGGCTGCCGCGGTGGCCGGCGGGGGGGTGTGCGCAGAATGGAAGGATGACGGACGGGGAGAGCGCGCACTACTGGCAGTCACCGAACCTGCCGGACCTCGATCTCCTGCGCGCCCGCTACATCCGCAAGGTCTTCGCGCGTCACACCCACAGAACGTACGTCATCGCCGCCGTCACGGAGGGCGTGGAAGCGTTCCACCACGGCGGCGGAGTGCACCGTGTGGGTGTGGGCGGTATTGCGCTGATCAACCCCGACACCATGCACACCGGCCACGCCGGAACCCCCGAGGGCTGGCGCTACGAGGTCCTCTACCCCGACCCGGCCGTGGTGGCGCGGATCGCCGCGGAGACCACCACGCTCCGGGGCACGCCGGGGTTCACCGTCCCGGCGGCCCACGACCCGGTCTCGGCCCGCCACGTGCGGGCGGTGCACCTCGCGCTGGAGCAGAACAACGCGCTGGCCGCCGACAGCCATCTGCACGCGGCAGTCGCGCGGCTGCTGCGGCTGCACGGCGGACCCCTGCCCGGGCGGGCGACACGCACAGCCGGGACGCGCTACGCCGTGCTGGCGCGTGCCGTCCTGGAGGAGCGGATGGCGGACCCGCCCACCTTGGAGGCGCTCGCCGCCGAGCTGGACACCAGCCCGTTCGCACTTCTGCGCGCCTTCCGCCGCGCCTACGGGATGCCGCCGCACGCCTGGCTGACGGACGCGCGCGTCCACCGGGCCCGTGCCCTGCTGGACGCGGGGACGCCCCCGGCCGAGGCGGCCGGCACCGTCGGCTTCACCGACCAGGCCCATCTGACCCGCCATTTCGGACGGATCGTGGGAGTGCCCCCGGGTGCCTACCAGCGTGGCCGCGCAAGAACGTACAAGACCGGCTCATCAGCGGCTTTCTAATGTCCTCCTGTGCCAGAGCAGAGAGAACCCCGTGAGACCTTCGACCGGCCCCGAGCGCCGGAGGTGTCCATAGCGCCGGAGACGTCCCGAGCGCCGAGCTCGCACCCGGGTGACGGCGGCGTAGAGCCCGCTGAGGACCGCGCTGTCGTGCGGGACGCCCTCGGCGTCGGTGTCGCTGTCGGCCTCTCCGGTTTCGCGTTCGGTGTCACCGCCTCAGCGGCCGGCATCAGTCTCGCGCAGACGTGCGCGCTGAGCCTCTTCGTGTTCACCGGCGCCTCCCAGTTCGCCCTGGTCGGTGCCCTGGCCGCCGGGAGCGGGCCGCTGACCGCGGCAGCCAGTGCGTTCTTCCTGGGAACCAGGAACACCCTCTACGGGCTGCGTCTCTCCGGCCTTCTCGGACTGCGCCCGGGGACGAGAGTCGCCGCAGCGCACTGGGTGATCGACGAGACGTCGGCCGTCGCTCTCGCCCAGCGCGGACGGCACGCCGTCCGGCTCGGTTTCACCGTGACCGGTGCGACGCTCTTCGTCCTGTGGAACCTCACCACCTTCCTGGGCGCCCTCGGAGCCGAAGCGCTCGGGGACACCGCTTCCTGGGGGCTGGACGCGGCACCGCCCGCTGCCTTTCTCGCACTGCTGGCACCCATGCTCCGCACCGGTGTCGAGCGCACCGCGGCAGGGCTCGCGGCCGTCCTCGGGCTCGCCCTCCTCCCGGTGCTGCCCGCCGGCGTACCGGTACTGGTGGCCGCGCTGGCGGCCCCCGCCGTCCTGGTGGTGCACAGCGGAAAGGCACGGAGGGCAGCGGATGTCCTGATGCTGCGGAAACAGAAACAGAAACAGAAACAGGGACGAGAACAGGAACGGGAACAGGCACAGACAGGCACACAGAAGCAGGAACAGGAACAGCAGCAGCGAACGGAGAGCGGGAGCGAGGAGGAGTCGCGGTGAGTGTGTGGATCGCCATCGGGATCACTGCCCTGGGCTGCTATCTGGTCAAGCTCCTCGGCCTGTCGGTGCCCGCGGGCGCACTGGAGCGCCCTGTACTCAAGCGGCTGACCGCCCTGCTGCCTGTGGCACTGCTGGCGGCGCTGACCGCGCAGCAGACGTTCGCCGACCAGACAGCGCTCGTGCTCGACGCCCGTGCGGCCGGGCTCGCTGCCGCGGCACTCGCTCTGGTGCTGCGGGCGCCCTTCCTGGTCGTCGTCGCCGCGGCCGTTCTGGTCACCGCGGGCATACGCGCGGTGGGGTGACGCCTGCCGACGCACGTTCGGGGGACGCGCGTCGGATAGGGCTTCGGGCGGGTCCGGTCTGCGTCTCCGTGCGGCGACTCAAAGGGATGGTTCACAGCCGTCCGTACGCGCGGAGAGTGTGCAGGGCCTCGAGCGTCACCAAGGGGCGCCCCTCCAACGCCGTTCCGGGCGCCCACCTGCGCCAGTTGATGTCCCACCCGCCGTCCCCCTCCTGGCGGCTCACCAGGTGGTCGAGACAGCGGTCCAGTTCCGCGTCCGAGAACCAGCGCCGTGCCAGCGAGTCGGGTGCCGTCGCGAAGTCGGTCACGTAGTGGTGCTCTCCCGGTGCGTAACCGTCCGGGAGAGGGAAGCGCTCCGCGCGGTCCGGGTCGGTCACGACCAGGCGCTGCTCACGCACCAGCGTCCCCAGCCGGGCCGCCGCCGCCTCGGCTCGCGGGCGGTCCGGGACACCGTCCAGGAAGGCGAGCGCTGCCCGGACCTCGTACGGGTGGGTCTTGTCCAGGGTCTCGACGGTGTGCCAGCAGTAGTCCGTCGCGCGGAAGAGCCAGGCGTGCCAGACGCTGTTGCGGTGCAGTGTGCCCACGACCGGACCGGTCGCCAGCAGGTCGCTGGGCGGCACGTCCACCACGGGGATCCACGGTGCGGCAGGGTAGCCGCGCAGCGAGGGGTGGACGGCGGGAAGGGCGCCGTCGGGCGTGGAGACCGCCGTCAGATACCGGCCGATGCGCTCGACCCGTTGTCCGGCACAGCGTCCGATCGCATCCAGCACCCGCACGGCCGCAGCGGTGTGCAGCGGCTGACTCACCGGCCCCCGCAGGTCGGGCTCCAGCGCGTGACCGTATCCGCCGTCCGCGTTGCGGTAGGCGTCCAGCGCCGTCTCGACCGCGCTCGGGTCGCCGTCCAGGAAGTCGTACTCGAAACGTCGCTGTTCCAGCACGCGCGCTGTCAGCCAGATGAAGTTCTCCGCGCGGGAGAGGACCGAACCACTGTGAGCCATTCTCCGACGGTAGGCCCGCCAGGCGTCCCGGTCACTGCTGTGGGACCGAGCCAACCCTCCAGGCGGGATACTTGAGGCATGCGGTTGACGGACTTCTGGCAGCGGATGGCGGAGCACTTCGGTGCGTCGTACGCCGACTCCTTCGCACACGACTTCGTGATGTCCGAGCTGGGCGGCCGGACCGTCCATGAGGCGCTCGCGGCGGGGTGGGACGCGAAAGACGTGTGGCGGGTGGTCTGCGACGTTATGGACGTCCCGGCGCACAAGAGGTGAGTCGCTTACCAGGCGGTGTGTCCGGTAGGGCGAATCTTGTCCGGTGGGTGCACCAGGCGACGGCGGCCGTGCTCCATGTTGCCGCCCGCACGCCAGGCGGAGGTGTTGCGCGCCTGGGAGATCGCCGTCAGCAAGACCGGCGGGTACATCTACTCGCGGGCTCTGATGGCGCTGATCTGCGCTGCCGCGCACTACCTCTTCCTGCGGCTGCTGGGTGTTCCGTACGCGGCGGCGCTGGGCGTCTGGGTCGGGGCGGTCTCGCAGTTCGTGCCGACCGTGGGCACCTATTCGGGCGGGGTTCGCGGGGCAGGCGCCGCGGGCTCGGGCGGTGGTTGTCGCGCCTCCAATGACCGGGTCCGTCCCCTCGTTCCGGAGGCGTCCCGGAGGTGTGAAGCACCGGTGTACACGCTGTGACCTGCGGTTTTCGAAGTTGTCCACAGGGGCGCGGTGCGACTTGACTCAAAAATCGAACATCGATTCTTATGGAGGCTCCGGCGAACGCCCGCTCAGGCCATGCCGGCCAGGGGAGCGCGGGTCCGGACCGATTGTCAGTGGCAGGCGCTAGCGTCGTGAGACGTGAAGCGATCGACTCAAGCAAACAACCGGGTGGCACCCATGGCAGGAACCGACCGCGAGAAGGCGCTCGACGCCGCTCTCGCTCAGATTGAACGCCAATTCGGCAAGGGCGCCGTGATGCGCATGGGCGAGCGGCCGAACGAGCCGGTCGAGGTCATCCCCACCGGGTCGACCGCCCTGGACGTGGCCCTCGGGGTCGGCGGCCTGCCGCGAGGCCGGGTCGTCGAGGTCTACGGCCCCGAGTCCTCGGGTAAGACGACCCTGACCCTCCACGCGGTGGCCAACGCCCAGAAGGCGGGCGGCACGGTCGCCTTCGTGGACGCCGAGCACGCGCTGGACCCCGAGTACGCCAAGCGTCTCGGCGTCGACACCGACGCGCTGATCCTCTCCCAGCCGGACAACGGCGAGCAGGCCCTCGAGATCACCGACATGCTGATCCGCTCCGGCGCGCTCGACCTGATCATCATCGACTCGGTCGCCGCGCTGGTGCCCCGGGCCGAGATCGAGGGCGAGATGGGCGACTCCCACGTCGGCCTCCAGGCCCGGCTGATGAGCCAGGCTCTGCGGAAGATCGCCGGTGCGCTCAACCAGTCCAAGACCACCGCGATCTTCATCAACCAGCTCCGCGAGAAGGTCGGCGTGATGTTCGGCTCTCCGGAGACCACGACGGGTGGCAGGGCGCTGAAGTTCTACGCCTCGGTGCGGCTCGACATCCGCCGCATCGAGACCCTGAAGGACGGCACCGACGCGGTCGGCAACCGGACCCGTGTCAAGGTCGTCAAGAACAAGGTCGCACCGCCCTTCAAGCAGGCCGAGTTCGACATCCTCTACGGCATGGGCATCAGCCGTGAGGGCGGGCTGATCGACATGGGCGTCGAGCACGGCTTCGTCCGCAAGTCCGGTGCCTGGTACACGTACGAGGGCGATCAGCTCGGCCAGGGCAAGGAGAACTCCCGCAACTTCCTGCGGGACAACCCCGACCTCGCCAACGAGATCGAGAAGAAGATCAAGGAGAAGCTCGGCATCGGCGTCCAGCCTCAGGACCCGTCGGGTGAGCCCGGCGCGGACGCCGCGGACAGCACAGCGGCCCCTGCCGCCGGCGCGGCAGTCGCGGCGGATGGTGCGGACGCCACCGGCAAGACGGTCCCGGCCCCCGCCACCAAGACGGCGAAGGCCACCAAGGCCACCAAGGCCGCCGCGGCCAAGAGCTAGTCCGGTGACGCGGCGCACCGACTGGCCGGAGTACACCCCTTCCCCGGACCCGTCCTCGGCCTCCGCCCCGCCGTGGGGCGCAGGCACGAGCACGGGCTCCCAGGACGGCGATGGTCCCGCCCCGTCGAGGGCCGGAGCGGGACCATCGCGTTCGCCGTCCATCCCCGGGGAGCACCAGCCCGGGGAACCGCGGCCCTCCCGGGAGTCGCGGTCCCGGGAGCCGCAGGATCCGGTGGAGCGAGCCAGAGCCATCTGCCTGCGGCTTCTCACCGGCACGCCTCGGACGCGCAGGCAGCTCGCGGACGCGCTCCGCAAGCGGGACGTGCCCGAGGAGGCGGCCGAAGAAATCCTGGCCCGGCTGGAAGACGTCGGTCTCATCGACGACGGCGCGTTCGCGGCCGCCTGGGTGGAGTCCCGGCACCACAGCCGGGGGCTGGCCCGCCGCGCCCTCGCACGTGAACTGCGCACCAAAGGTGTGGATGCCACGGTGATCGACGAGGCGGTGGGCGAGCTCGACGCGGAGCAGGAGGAAGAGACAGCGCGGGCGCTGGTGGAGCGCAAGCTGCGTGCCACCAGAGGCCTGGAGAGGGACAAGCGTCTCCGCCGCCTCGCCGGGATGCTGGCCCGCAAGGGCTACTCGGAAGGCCTCGCCCTCCGCGTGGTCCGCCAGGCGCTGGAGGAAGAGGGGGAGGACCCTCAGGAGCTGGAGGAGCATTTCCCGGGGATCTAAAGGGCCCCGGATGGGTTCTGGAGGGGTCCGGACGGGCCACCGGAGCCGGAGGGGCCGCCGTGCGGGGCGGTGAGGGCCGCCGTGCGACGCTCACGCTGCGGGAGCGCCGATCGCCTCGGGGCCGGAACGGATGCCTCCGATTTCCGCGCGCGGTGGGGGGAAGCGAGCAAGACGGAAGATCACTACTCTGGACGAGTGCTCTCCTACGACGAGTTGACTCCGCCTGAGCGTCAGTTATGGGACGGGTTTCCCGAGGGGCGCTGCGTGGACTTGCGCACGGGTCTGCCCGAGGACGACCGTGTCGCCGAAGGGGGAGCGTGGGGCCCTGAGCGGACGATTCGGGCCGCGGTGATCGCGGCGCTCCTGCTGGGTGCGCACACCGCGCAGCCGGGCGCTGTCGCGTGTCTGCGGCTCGCCGGGGCACGGATACCGGGGCACCTGAACCTCGCGGGCGCCCAGATCGCTCACGCCCTCTGGCTGGAGGACTGCTGGTTCGAGGAGTCGGTGGACCTGCTTGGAGCGTCGACGCAAACGCTCGTGATCACGGGCAGCCGCGTACCGGGTATCGAAGCCTACTCGGCCCGCATCGAGGGCACGCTCGACCTGCGGTATTCCGTGGTGGAAAGCCTCGCGTCCTCGCCGTTCAACCATGTGAGCACCGCCCTGTCCCTGAGCGACGCCCGGGTGACGGGCGGCATGCTCCTCAACGGGACGGAGATCAGCGCGCCCGGAGGATGGGCCATCGCCGCCGGCGGCCTGGTCATGGAAGGAGGGGTGACCTTCAGAGGCGGGTTCGTCGCGCGGGGTGAGGTGCGGCTGCTGGGAGCACAGCTGCCGGGTGGCCTGTTCATGCAGGGAGCACAGTTGCTGAGCCCCGGACCACGGGGGACGGCGCTCGCTCTGGACAACGCCGTGGGCTCGACGCTCGACTTCTCCGACGGGTTCACCGCGAACGGGACCGTACGACTGCGGGGCGCCCGGATCTCGGATGGTGTGATCTTCAAGGGAGCTTTTCTGAACGGACCGTCCGACGACCGCGGCCCGTCTTTGGCCGCCCCCCTGATGCAGGCCGTCGACTTCGACTTCACCCTTGCCCAGCCTCCGTCCGGCAGTGTGGATCTGCGGGGGGCACAGGTGACCAATCTTCACGACAGCGGGCGCAGCTGGCCGGACGTGGTGGAGCTGGACGGCTTCGTCTACGGGTCCGTCAAGGTGGACGAGGGCGGGGAGCGCCGGGAGGCAGTGGGGCGGCGGGACTCCGTTGCCCGGCGGGTGGCGTGGATACGACGCAGCCCCGGCTACAACCCGCAGCCTTACGAGCAGTTGGCGAGCTGGTACCGGAAGGCCGGCCATGACGACGAGGCCCGCCGCGTTCTTCTGGCCAAACAGCGCCATCGGCGTCGGACTCTGCCCTGGGCCGCGCGCATGTGGGGGCACCTGCTCGACGCGACTGTCGGCTACGGATACCGCCCTTGGCTGGCAGGTGTCTGGCTCCTCGCACTGACGGTGCTGGGCACGCTGTCCTTCGGCGCTCGCTCTCCCAGCCCGGTCAAACAAGGTGAAGGCGCCCCGTTCCAGCCTCTCGTCTACACACTCGACCTGGTGATCCCCGTCGGCGGTCTGGGCCAGCGCACCGCCTGGTACTGGCCGCACGACAGCCTCCAGTGGCTGGCCTATCTGCTGATCGCCTTCGGCTGGGTTTTGACGACCGCCGTCATCGCGGGCGTCACCCGCGCTCTGCAGAAGAACTAGGGCTTCTCGTGTGGACCTTGCTGGGCTCGCGGGCCCCGGCACGCACTCTCGCGGCTGGGGGCACCCCCATTCTCGGCCCTGTGAGAGCACGCACCGGGCCTCCCCCCCCCTGATCCAGTCATATCCAAACGAAAGACCCTACGGCCGGCAGATGAGCGGAGGCGTCGTCGGCGCACCAGGGCGGATCCCGGGGCGGGAGGGCTGCGTGAGGGCGGTCGCGGATCTGTCCAGCGCGTCCGAGACGAGGGGACCCGTGCCGCGAGCGAAGGCGCGTGCTTGCCGACGGTCCGGGTGGCGGCGAGCGGGATGCCGGTCGCATCCGGGAGCAAACGGTGCTTGCTGCCCGTCCTGCCCGGTCGCAAGGGCCTCACGTCAGGTCTGCGAGTCCGCCTCGTGGCCGGCTGCCGCACCCGTTCCGCGTATCGCCTCCGCCCAGGCGTTGAGCGCCTCGGTGCGCCCTGCCGGGAGGGCGGCGGCCAAGTGGCCGTCGGCGCGGACCGCGAGCACCGTGTGCGCGGCCGCACCGGGGTAGCCCTCGGTGACCAGCAGCGTCGCCCGCAGCGGCAGCTTCTCCACCGCGGCGGCCAGTTCGGGCATCATCCCCGCCGACAGCCAGTGGCGGCTGTCCCACACGGCCGTGCCCGGGGCGACCAGCACCACCAGCAGCTCTCCGCCGACGCCGCCCAGCCAGCCGCGCAGGGTTCCCCGGGAGCCGTCCACGGCGGTGACGGGAACGTCTTCGACGGGTGCGCCCTGCGCCGTGCCGACCGGTACCTGGGAGGTGCTTCCGCGTGGCGGGGCCAGCGGCGTTCGGCTGTAGGCGGGAGGCGCGCCGAGCAGGCCCTGTCCCAGGTGTCCGTCGGTCAGCAGGGCCAGGTGGGAGCGTGCGCCCCCGCCGGGCAGCAGCGACCGCAGTCCGCTGCCGCGCCGTACGACGGCCATGGCCTGATCGACTGCGCGCAGTCGTGCGGTGACGGTGGGGCGTCGCTCCGCCTCGTAACTGTCCAACAGGGCGTCCGCAGTGCGGTCGTGGCCGTGGTGCCAGGCGAGAGACAGCTTCCAGGCGAGGTTGGTGACGTCCCGCAGCCCTTCGTCGACGGACTGCACTCCCAGTGCGCCCGTCAGATGTGCGGCGTCCCCGGCGAGGAAGGCGCGATCGACGCGCCAGTGCCGGGCGAGCCGTTGGTGCGCGGTGTGCACTCCCGTGTCGACCAGCTCGTAGGGGCCGATGCGGGCGGCGGCTTCCTGGCCGGCACGGCTGCCGGGAAGTGCCGGCACGCCACCGTCACCGCCATCGCCGATGGCTCGCCCGGCACTGGCGTTCCTGCCGGTCCGGTCGGCTCCGTGCGCACCACCCGCCCGGGCCGTCTCGGCCGCTCCGGGCGCGCTGTTCGTTCTGGCTGTGCTGCCGGCCCTGGCAGCCTTGCCCGTCTGGTCCGGCCGAACGGTGCGCAGCGCCTCCTCGGACCAGGTCGCGAGTGCGTCGGCGACGCGCTCCAGCATTTCCTGGGGGGTCACCAGGTCGCCGCGTGGTGTCAGCAGCCAGTCGAGTCGCCACAGTCCGTCGGGCAGCGGTCGTGCCGTCACCTCGCCGGGGGTGCCGCCGGGATCGCGGTGCAGCAGGGCGCGGCCCACCTGGCCGGGCTCCCACGTGCCGTCCGGGGCGTAGCGACCCTCTTCCCAGGGCAGCCGCACGCGCAGCGCCGCGACCGCGTGCCGCTCGACAGCGGTACGGCCGGGAAAGCGGACCGAGAGGAGTTTGCGGACCGTCGAGCGTGCGCCGTCGCAGCCGACCGCGTAGCTGCCCCGCCACCAGGTGCCGGACGGGCCGCGGGTGTGCACCGTGACGCCTCTGGGGTCCTGCTCCAGCAGGTCGACGTGGCTGCCGGTGACCACCCGGGCGAGGTGCTCGTCAGCCAGGGCGCTGCGCAGCACGCCCTCCAGGGCGTGCTGCGCCAGGTGCAGGGGCGCGTGTTCGGGCGGCAGGTCGGTCTCCGCCACCGGCTGGGCGCGCCGTTGGGTGCGCCACGAGCGCCAGCGCACACCGGGCAGCGCGGGCAGTTGCGCCACGGTGTCGGGGCGCAGCACGCAGGTGCGTGCGGCGCGGATCTCCGGATGTCCGTCGGTGGCGTCGAGGACCACGGACGGGACCGCGTGGCGGGCGAGAGCGAAAGAGAGAGCGAGTCCGACGGGGCCTGCCCCGACGATGATCACCGGGTCCACAGCGTGGAGACCTCACACCCCTGGTGGCTGTGGCGGGGCCGGGGTTCTTCTGGCGGTGGGGCCTGGTGCACGATCACGCTGGTATGCAACCCATTGCCTGAGCGGGCGTCAAGTGACGGCCTCTCGGGGCGAGGCGTGAGGCAGGGCGGCGGCTCCGGGGAGCCGCCGCCCTGACGTCGCTTCGAGTGTCCCAGCAAGATCCGAACGAAAGGGCCTAGTCCTTGTGGACGTCTCCCGTGCCCTGCCCGGGGGCGGGTGTGAGGTCCGAGCTGCCGGAGGGCGCGACTTCCTGGAGTTCCTTCGCGCCCGCCGCGGGGGCGATGCCGGCCTTGGACCTGCGGCCGCGGCGCTCGATGAACTTCGCGAGCCACGCCAGCGCGAGGCAGAGGGCGATGTAGATGGCGCCGAAGACGATGACCGTCTGCACGGTCGGGTAGACACCGCCCACCGGGGTGTTGTTGGCGATCAGGCGGGCCGAGTACAGCAGCTCCGGGTAGAGGATCATGAAGCCGAGGGAGGTGTCCTTCAGCGTCACGACGAGCTGGCTGATGATCGTCGGCAGCATGGCCCGCACGGCCTGCGGGAAGAGGATCGAGACGGTCACCTGGGTCTTGCGCATGCCCAGCGCGTAGGCCGCCTCGACCTGTCCCTTGGGGACCGCGTTGATGCCGGCGCGCAGCACCTCGGCCTGGACGCAGCCGTTGTAGATCGTCAGGCCCAGGACGAGCGCCCACATGGACGTCATGTCACCGAGGATGCCGACCCACAGGGCGAAGATCGTGATGAGCAGCGGGATCGACCGGAAGAGGTCGATGAAGACCAGTGCCACCCAGCGGACCGGTTTGTGGTCCGAGAGCCGCGCGACGCACAGGACGACGGCGAAGACCAGTGAGAGGACGCCCGCCAGTGCGAACACCTTCAGGGTGGACAGCAGGGCGTCCAGGATGTTCTGGCGGATACCCGCGTAGTTGAAGATGTCCCACAGTTCGCCCGCGAACTGGCCGCGGTTGTAGAGCCGGTAGACGGCCCAGCCGAGCAGTCCCAGCAGCGCGAGGCTGCCGATGACGGAGTAGATGACGTTGCGGGCCCGGGCCTTGGGGCCGGGTGCGTCGAACAGGACGCTCGCGCTCATCGGGCGACCTCCAGACGGTTCTCCAGCAGCCGGAAGAGGCCGTTGATGGCGTACGTGATGATCAGGTAGCCGATGGTGATCCAGATGAAGATGACGGCGATGTCGTAACCGTCGTTGCTGAGCGTCTTCTGGATGTTGAACAGGTCCACGTTGTCGAAGGCGCCGGCGATCGCGGTGTTCTTCGTGAGCGCGATGAATATGCTGCTCAGCGGCGGTACGACGGTGCGCGTCGCCTGGGGGAGCACCACGATGCGCATGGTCTGGGTGAAGCTCATCCCAATGGCGCGGGCGGCCTCGGCCTGGCCCATCGGCACGGTGTTGATGCCGGAGCGGACTGCCTCCGCGACGAAGGCCGAGGTGTAGAAGCCGCAGGCGCAGACGGCCAGCACGAAGGAGTTGATGCCCGGGAAGAGAACCTTGGGCACCACGAAGAAGGCGACCAGGAACAGCAGCGTCAGCGGGGTGTTCCGCAGCACCGTCACCCACAGTGTGCCGAAGATGCGCAGCGGTGGCACGGGCGAGACCCGGAAGCCCGCGATCACGAGGCCGAGCACCACGGCGAGCACGGCGCTGACGGCGGTGAGCGACAAGGTGCCCAGGAATCCCTCGCGGAACAGCGCCAGGTTGTCGAGCAGTACGTTCATGAGTTCTCCGCGAGGAGTCGCGTAGCTTGCGGCGGCAGGAAGAGGAAGAGGAAGTGCGGATAGAGCAGGGGAGGCGAGTGGAAGGGGGACGCGGGAGGGTGACGGCGGTGGCCCGGGAGCCGGCCCGTACGCGCGCGGTCACAGCGGGGTGTGCGGTCGCAGCGGCGCGCGCGGTCACACGGGCGCGCCCCGCCCCGCGCGGCGCTGGCGCCGGGGAGCGAGGCGCGGCACGTCACTTCTCGGTGATCTCGGGCGGCGTCTTGAACTTGGAGCCGGACTTGCCGAGGGTGGCCTCGTACGCCTTCTTGTAGTCGCCGTTGTCCTGGTGGGCCTTGATCGCGTCGGCGACGGCCTTCTGCAGGGCGTCGTCACCCTGCTTCATGCCGACGCCGTAGGGCTCGTCGGAGAAGGGCTTGCCGACGACCTTGAGCTTGCCGGGGTTCTGCGCGGCGTAGCCCATCAGGATCGCGTCGTCCGTGGTGACGGCGTCGACCTGGCCGTCGATGACCTGCGAGACGCACTCGGAGTACTTGCTCAGCTCGGTGACCTTGGCGCCGTACTTCGGCTGCTTGATGACCTGGAGAGGCGTCGAACCGACGATGGAGCAGACCTTCTTGCCCTTGACGGTCTCCGGCCCGGTGATCTCCTTCTCGTCCTTGCGGACGAGCAGCGAGGCGCCCGCGTGGAAGTACGGGCCGGCGAAAGCGACCTGCTTCTTGCGCTCGTCGTTGATCGTGTAGGTACCGATCATCAGGTCGACGTCGCCCTTGGAGATGGTCGTCTCGCGCGCGCCGGAGTCGACGGTCTTCCACTCGATCTGCTTCGGCGAGAAGCCCAGGTCGGCGGCGATCATCTTGGCGATCTCGATGTCGAACCCGGAGTACTTCTTGGTCGACTGGTCCTGGAAGCCGAGGTAGGGCTGGTCGGCCTTGGCACCGATGACGATCTTGCCGCGCTTCTGGGCCTTCTTCACGACGGGGGAGTCGACCTTGGCGTCCTTGGCGACCTCGTACTTCGGCAGCGCCTTCTCGTTCGTCTGGTCCTTGGGCTTGTCGCCCGCGGAGCCCTCCTTGCCGCCGCACGCGGCGGTGGCGGCGAGCGCCAGAACAGCGGCTGCCGCCGCGGCGGTCTTGTACAACCTCATAGTGAACATCCCTTGCTTGAACAGTCGATGGCCCGGTGCGCTGCTGCGCTGCTCCATGGCCCTGTGGCCGTCCGGCCCCGCGGTCCTGTGGCTCAGTGGTGCAGGATCTTCGAGAGGAAGTCCTTGGCACGGTCGCTGCGCGGGTTGCTGAAGAACTGGTCCGGGGTGGCCTCTTCCACGACCCGGCCGTCCGCCATGAAGACGACGCGGTTCGCGGCCGAGCGCGCGAAGCCCATCTCGTGGGTGACGACGACCATCGTCATGCCCTCCTGGGCCAGCTGCTGCATGACCTCCAGAACCTCGTTGATCATCTCGGGGTCGAGGGCCGAGGTCGGCTCGTCGAAGAGCATGACCTTCGGGTCCATCGCCAGAGCCCGGGCGATCGCGACGCGCTGCTGCTGCCCGCCGGAGAGCTGCGCGGGGTACTTGTCGGCCTGGTTGCCGACGCCGACCCGGTCGAGCAGCGCGCGGGCCTTCTGTTCGGCCGCCTGCTTGTCCGTCTTGCGGACCTTGGTCTGGCCGAGGGTGACGTTCTCCAGCACCGTCTTGTGCGCGAAGAGGTTGAAGGACTGGAAGACCATGCCCACGTCGGCACGGAGCCTCGCCAGTTCCTTCCCCTCCTGCGGCAGCGGCTTGCCGTCGATCGTGATGCCGCCGGAGTCGACGGTCTCCAGGCGGTTGATGGTGCGGCACAAGGTCGACTTGCCGGAACCCGAGGGGCCGATGACGACGACGACCTCGCCGCGGGCGATGGTCAGGTCAATGTCCTGGAGGACGTGCAGGGCACCGAAGTGCTTGTTGACGTTGTCCAGTACGACCAGCTTGTCGGTCGCGGGCTCGGGACCGCGTGCGTCCTTGGTCACCGATACTTCGCTCATCGGCGTGTAGCTCCGTCCTCGTCGGTTGCGAGGACCCTAGTGAGCTGCCTGCGTGAACGTCATTACATCTGAGCTGAAATTGAGCATAACGATCCGGCTGCAACCGGGCACACTGGGTAAAGGGGACGGTACCGGCTGCGTAACGGATGCACTGGCGGGCCGGGAGCCCCTTGACTCACCTGCGCCGATGGGAATGGATGCTCTGTCGGAGCAATCGGCAAGGACAGGACCGCGGGGAAGGAGGGTGCCGGGTGAGACTGCTGCTCGTCGAGGACGACGACCGTGTGGCTGCCGCGCTCTCCGCCGTGCTGGCGCGGCACGGCTTCGAGGTGACCCACGTGCGCAGTGGCGCGGAGGCGCTTCAGCAACTGCTGGTGGGCGACCGGCCGGGTCCGGGTTTCGCCGTCGTCCTGTTGGATCTGGGCCTGCCCGACCAGGACGGGTTCGAGGTGTGCGGGCGCATCCGCCGCAGCAGCACCACCCCGGTGATCATGGTGACCGCGCGCGCCGACGTACGGTCGCGCATCCACGGCCTCAACCTCGGAGCCGACGACTACGTCGTCAAGCCGTACGACATGGGGGAGCTGCTCGCCCGGATCCACGCCGTCAGCCGCCGCGGATCCGTCGCGGAGGGCGGAGCGCCGTCGGGAAACGGCACGGCGCAGGAGCCGGGATGGGACGGTACGGGCGCGCCCGGCACGATCCGGCTCGGAGCCGTCACCATCGAGCTGCCCACCCGGCAGGTCAGTGTCGACGGCGCGACGGTGCCGCTCACCCGCAAGGAGTTCGACCTGCTCTCGCTGCTCGCCCAGCGGCCCGGCGTGGTCTTCCGGAGGGAACAGATCATCAGTGAGGTCTGGCGTACCAGCTGGGAGGGGACGGGACGCACCCTGGAGGTGCACGTCGCCTCGCTGCGTGCCAAGCTGCAGCGGCCCGCGCTCATAGAGACGGTGCGCGGCGTCGGCTACCGCATGGCAGCGCAGGGCGTCTGAGTCGGCCGGGTCCGGAGACATCCACAGTGCGCAGCCGCCTCCTCCCTCTGCTGCTCATCCTGCTGGCCGGGGTCCTTCTCGCGCTCGGCTTCCCGCTGGCCGCCAGTCAGGCACAGGCCGAGCAGCAGCGCGTGGTGGTCGACCGGATCGACGACACGGCGCGGTTCGCCTCCCTCGCCCAGTTCGTCACCTCCACCAGCCTGCCCGACGAGCGCCGGGCCACCCTCCAGCACGAGTTGGACCGCTACCGGGACCTCTACGGCATCCGTGCCGGTGTCTTCTACCGGGACGGCCGCACCATGGCCGCCTCTCCCCGCGACTGGCGGGTGCCTCCTGAGAGCGAGACCGCCGGGGAGGGCGGCAGGCCGGACGGGGCGCGCGCGTACGCCGAGGCGCTGGCCGGGCGCCGCAGCCACGATCCGCCCCAGGTGTGGCCCTGGCAGCGGGAGGGGCGGATCGCGGTGGCCTCTCCGGTCATCAGGGACGGCGACGTGGCAGCCGTGGTGCTCACCGACTCGCCCACAGGGCCGATGCGCTCGCGCATACTGCGCGGCTGGCTGGCCATCGCCGTCGGTGAGGCCGCCGCCATGCTGCTGGCGGTCGGCGCCGCGCTGCGGCTCACCGGCTGGGTCCTCAAGCCGGTGCGCACGCTGGACCGGGCCACGCACGAGATCGCCACGGGCAAGTTCACCTCGCGCGTCGTCGCCTCGGTCGGCCCGCCGGAGCTGCGCAGGCTCGCGCACTCCTTCAACGAGATGGCGGGCAACGTGGAGGGGGCGCTGGAACAGCAGCGTGCCTTCGTCGCCGACGCTTCCCACCAGTTGCGCAACCCGCTCTCCGCGCTCCTGCTGCGCATCGAACTGCTCGCCTTGGAACTGCCGGAGGGCAACGAGGAGATGGCCTCCGTGCGGGCGGAGGGGAAGCGACTGGCCCGGGTGCTCGACGACCTGCTGGACCTGGCCTCAGCGGAACACAGCGACGCTTCGCACGTCGTGCTGACCGATGTCGCGGAGGTCGCCGCGGAGCGGGTCGCCTCCTGGCGGGCCAGCGCCGAAGGCAGGGGGGTGACGCTCACCTCGGCCGGGCAGGCGGCAGCCACCGGGTGGGCGGATCCGGTGGCGCTGTCCAGCGCACTGGACGCGGTCGTCGACAACGCCGTCAAGTTCTCCCCCGACGGCGGCACGGTCACCGTCACCGTCCGCGCGGAGGGCGACCATGTGACGGTCGAGACGCGGGACAGCGGCCCCGGGCTGACCGACGAGGAACTGGAGCGGGTGGGCGACCGCTTCTGGCGCAGCGGGCGCCACCAGAACGTCTCTGGTTCGGGCCTGGGACTGTCCATCACCCGTGCCCTGCTCGCCGGCAGCGGCGCGGGGCTCTCGTTCGCGCACAACTCCCCCGCGGGGCTGCGCGTGCTGATCACCGTCCCGCGGGAGGCTCCGGAGGTGACGGGTCAGGGCTTGGCCGAACGGTAGTAGCGCCGTGCCCCTTCGTGCAGCGGAACGGGGTCGGTGTAGATGGCGGTGCGCAGGTCGACCTTCTGGGCCGCGTGCACCTCGCGCCCTATCTGGTCCCTGCTCTTGATGACCGAGCGGGTGATGCCCTCCGTCAGTGCGGGGTCGGTGCGGTCCGTGGTCACCAGGAGGTTGGCGATCGCCACCGTCTTGACGGACCGGCCGCGCTGCACTGTCGGGTAGGCGTCCGGCGCCATGACGGCGGCGCGGTAGTAGCCCGTCCTGTGTCCCTGTTCGTGCAGCCGGGGCAGCAGGTCGCCGAGCTGTACCAGCCGGATGTCCGTCCGCTCCGCCAGGCGCTCGATGGCACCCGTCGGCAGCCCGCCCGACCAGAAGAACGCATCGAGCTTCCCTTCGGACAGCAGGGCGGGCATCCGGTCGATGCCCTCTCGCACCGGATGGACGTCGTGCTCCATGTCCAGGCCCGCGGCCCGGAGCAGCCGGCTGGTCACCAGGGACACCCCGGAGCGCTTCTCGCCGACGCCGACACGCATCCCTTCGAGATCCTTCGCGCTGCTCACAGGGGAGTCCCTGGGCACGACCAGGTGCATGTAGTCGTCGTAGAGCCGGGCGCAGGCCCGGATGCGTGAGGCGTCCTTGCCACCCTCCTGCTGGTAGGTGGCAAGGGCGTCGGAGGCGCTGATGGTGAAGTCCGCCTTGCCGGAGGCGACCCGGGCCACGTTCTGCACCGAGCCCTCGCTGTGCTGCAGTGTCAGCTCCACCCGGGGCAGGTCGCGGGCGAGCCGCTGTTTGAAGAGGGTCCCGTAGCGCTCGTACACGCCCGTCCGCACCCCTGTGGCGAAGGTGATCTGGCCACTGGGAGCAGGCGCACGGGAGGGCACCAGCCACCATGCCAGCAGTCCGCACACCATAAGGACGGCGGCCGAGCCCCACAGGACACGGGGGCGGCCGGCGGCGAACCCGTCAGGACCGAACACCGGGCGGGAGGCGGTTCGCGGACGGAGGCTGGGCATGGAAGGGGATACTGCCAGCAAGTCGGGGGAGAGGGGAGTGGCCCAGCTCACGTGCGCCCGTGCACGGACAGCCGCCTGTCACGAAGTGCAATTTTCACACTGTCGCTTGCTGAGTGGAACGGAAGGGGCCATAGTGACGGGCAGACGACGTGTCACGGTCCCACCGCGGACCGGGACCAGCCCGACGGAAGGCGCCCCCAGGTGTACGCCGCCCCCGCTCGCAGGGATCCCGCATCAGCCTCCTCGACCGCTTTCACCGGCGGCTCCGGCCATCCGTCCGTGCCGCCGCGGAACTTCCCGGATCCGGGCTGGCAGCTGAGATTTCCCGCACGGGAGCAGAACATCGCACGGGCGCGCGCCGCGTTCGCCCGGTGGCTGGGCGAGCGGCACGATCCGCCGATACCCTCCGCGACGGCGGACGACGCGGTGCTGTTGCTCTCCGAACTGGCCACCAACGCCGTCGTGCACACCCGCTGCCTGCCCGAGGCCCAACTGGTCTGCAGTGCGACCGTGGCACCGCGCGGCACACACGCCGCTCCGCTGCTCCGCCTGGAGGTCCACGACCCCGCCAGGGGCGGCGAGGAGCCGCAGCTCCAACGGAGCGAGACTGCGGATGAGAGCGGTCGCGGGCTGTGCATCGTGGCCGCACTCGCCGCCGAGTGGGGGGTCCGGGCCTCCTCCCTGACCACCGGCAACACCGTCTGGGCCACCCTGCGGCTGTCGGACGAACCCGCCTCGGAGTGACCGTGCAGTGATCTGCCTCACAATGCCCGGGTGGTCGCCAGGTGCGCCTGTCCCACCCGGCCGAGGGCGTCGGTGAGAACGCCTACCCTTGTGGGCATGAGCAGTAGCGACCGGAGTCAGGCAGCGGACGGCCAGACGGCTGTCCAGGACGTCCAGGACGTCAAGGGGACGTACGAGGTGCGCACCTTCGGGTGCCAGATGAACGTCCATGACTCCGAGCGGATGGCGGGACTGCTGGAGGGCGCCGGATACGTACGCGCGCCCCAGGACGCGGACGCCGCCGACATCGTCGTCTTCAACACCTGCGCCGTCCGCGAGAACGCCGACAACAGGCTCTACGGCAACCTCGGCCAACTCGCTCCGAAGAAGGCCGCGCGTCCCGGTATGCAGATCGCCGTCGGCGGCTGCCTCGCCCAGAAGGACCGCGACACCATCGTCAAGAAGGCTCCCTGGGTCGACGTCGTCTTCGGCACCCACAACGTCGGCAAACTCCCCGTGCTGCTGGAGCGCGCGCGGTTGCGCAGCGAAGCGCAGGTCGAGATCGCCGAATCCCTGGAGGCGTTCCCCTCCACGCTGCCCACCCGCCGTGAAAGCGCCTACGCGGCCTGGGTGTCCATCTCCGTGGGCTGCAACAACACATGCACCTTCTGCATCGTCCCGCAGCTGCGCGGCAAGGAGAAGGACCGCCGGCCCGGCGACATCCTCGCCGAAATCGAGGCACTGGTCGACGAGGGCGTCACCGAGATCACCCTGCTCGGACAGAACGTCAACGCCTACGGCTCCGACATCGGTGACCGCGAGGCCTTCAGCAAGCTGCTGCGCGCCTGCGGCCGTATCGACGGGCTGGAGCGCGTCCGCTTCACCTCGCCTCACCCCCGGGACTTCACCGACGACGTCATCGCCGCCATGGCCGAGACGCCTAACGTGATGCCGCAGCTCCACATGCCGCTCCAGTCCGGCTCCTCGCGCGTCCTCAAAGCGATGCGCCGCTCCTACCGGCAGGAGCGCTTCCTCGGCATCATCGAGAAGGTCCGCGCCGCCATCCCCGAGGCCGCGATCTCCACCGACATCATCGTCGGCTTCCCCGGCGAGACCGAGGAGGACTTCGCCGAGACGCTGCACGTCGTGCGTGAGGCCCGGTTCGCCCAGGCGTTCACCTTCCAGTACAGCAAGCGTCCCGGCACGCCCGCCGCCGACATGGAGGGACAGATCCCCAAGGAGATCGTCCAGGAGCGCTACGAACGCCTGGTGGAACTCCAGGAGGAGATCTCCTGGGCGGAGAACAAGAAGCAGGTCGGCCGCACCCTGGAGCTGATGGTCGCCGAGGGAGAGGGCCGCAAGGACGATGCCACCCAGCGGCTGTCGGGCCGCGCTCCCGACAACCGGCTGGTGCACTTCACCCGCCCGCTGGAACCGGTGCGGCCCGGCGACATGGTGACGGTCGAGATCACCTACGCAGCGCCCCACCACCTGCTCGCCGAGGGCCCCGCCAAGGCGGTGCGCCGCACGCGCGCAGGCGACGCCTGGGAGCGCCGTACCGCGGCCGAGGCCGCACCGGGACAGCAGGGCAGCGGCGTGATGCTCGGCCTGCCCACGGTCGGCGTTCCCGAGCCGCAGCCCGCGGCCACCGACGGCTGCTGCCCGGCCTGATTCCTGGGTCCGTGCGCGGCCTGAACGGTGTGGGCCTGTGCCCGTGTCCGAACGGTGGCCCCGCGCAGGGGAGATGGTCCGCGCGCGTCGCGCCGGGCCGTCACCCGTTCATGGGGTTCTCGCACGCGCGGGTGAGTCTCGGCCCGGGCTGGGTGGGAAGTGGTGTGCGGGGCACTTAAGCTGCGCGCCATGCTTGTCGCCGCAGCCGTATGCCCCTGCCCCCCGCTGCTCGTACCCGAGATCGCGGGCGGTGCCGCCGCCGAGATGGACGCCGCCCGCGCCGCCTGCTACGACGCCATCGGCGTCCTGGCGGCTGCCCGTCCCGATCAGCTCCATGTGATCGGCCCCGCCGAACAGGCCGGCCGGGGGGCGCATCCCCAGGGCGCCCGCGGGTCGTTCGCCGGGTTCGGCGTCCCTCTCGAAGTGAGCCTGGGCAAGGGGGAGCCCGCCCGGCGTGACCTTCCGCCCTCCCTGGCGGTCGGCGCCTGGCTGCTGGACCGTACGGACTGGACGAGCTGTCCCGTCGAAGGGCTCGGCGTCGGTGAGCCCTTGACGCGAGCCCGCTGCCAGGAGGCGGGCGGGGAGCTCGCGGCGAGCGCCGACCGTGTCGCCCTGCTCGTCATGGGCGACGGCAGCAACTGCCGCACCCTGAAGGCCCCCGGCTACTTCGACGAGCGCGCCGCCGCGTTCGACGCCGAGGCCGCACGGGCGCTGGGCGCCGCCGACACCGCAGCGCTGCTCGCACTGGACGAGGAGCTGGCCTACGACCTCGGAGCGGCCGGGCGTTCCTCCTGGCAGACACTCGCCGGTGCGGCGCAGGGGTCCGGGCTGGCCGGTCGTCTCCTGTACGACGAGGCGCCCTACGGAGTGGGGTACATCGTCGCCAGCTGGTCGTGACCGGCCGGATGCCCTGCGGGCCCTGAGCCCGTCCGTACGCGCCCGGAACCGGTCGCAACACAGAGCGCGGCCGGGGTGCGCTTCATGACCCCGGCCGCGCTGCTGTCGTAGCGCTGCGGCAGCCCATGCAGCCCAGGCAGCCCAGGTGGCCTCAGCGGGACGCCGGGGCCGGCCGGGCCCGGCGGTGTCGCCCGGATCGCCGGAAGCGTGGCGCAGTGTGGCTCAGTGGCCTGTGCCGCCTGTGCCGCTCCCGCCGCCTGTCGGGCCGGAACCGCTCCCGCCGCCCGTCGGGCCGCCGCCTGTGGGGCCACCTCCCGAGCCGCTCTGACCGCCTTGGCCACCCTGGCCGCGGCCTTCGTCGGCCAGCCGCTGAGCGGCGTCCTTGGCCTTCTGGGTGCCGCTGCTGATCTGGCTGCTGTACTTGCCCTTGGTCCGGGAGTCGGCGGCCTTCGCCGCCTTGTCCAGCCCCTGCTGGACCTTGTCGCCATGCTGGCCCAGCATGCCCTTGACCTTGTCCATGAAGCCCATCGCGGTCACCTTCCTGCCATGCCGTGCGGGCGGGGGCCGCACGGTCTACTTGCGGGCGTTGTCCCCGGTCTCGCTGTCGGCGGCCTCGTCGGCGGACTGCTGCTTGGGGATGCCGACGGCCCCCTCGCTGTTCTCGACCCTAGCCGCCGTCCTGCCCTCCCTGCCGTCCGCCGCCGTCCCGCCACCGCTCGTCTCGGTGCTCTCGGTGCTCTCGGTGCTCTCAGTGCTCTCGGTGTTCTCGCTCTCGGGCGCCGGGGGAGTGGCGTGCGAGGAGCTCTCTTCGGGCGGGCTCTCGCGAGTGGCCTCGTGGCCCGTGCTGTGCTCGTCCTCGGTCCCCGCGCGCGCCGTCGGCTCGGTGTCGCCCGATCCGGCCCCGTCCCGCGCTCCGCGCTGAGCGAAGGTGTCAGTTCCGGCTTCCTCCGCGGGGGTGGCCTCGGGGTTGTCCTGTGTTGACTTGGTGGACGAACGACGGAGAATCTTCGCAAACACGCCCATATCCACTCCAGACCATACTCGTGTGGGCGAAATCCCGCGCCTCGCGGAGCGTCCCATTGCGTCGCCCCAGGGCACCGGTGCGGAAACCGGCTGTCGGAACCTCGCATCGGGCAACGACCTCGGAGGTGACGCGTCACGTCGCTCGTTCGAGAAGCCGCAACCAGGTTTGCGAGACTTGACGGGTGAACGCCCATGCCGCCACCCCGCCCACCTCGCCGGTTTCCCCGCAGGGCGCGCCGCCCGTCGTCGCCGTCGTGGGGCCCACCGCGGCCGGCAAGTCCGACCTGGGTGTCTTCCTCGCCCAGGAGCTGGGCGGCGAGGTCATCAACGCCGACTCGATGCAGCTGTACCGCGGGATGGACATCGGCACCGCGAAGCTGACGCTGCCGGAACGGAAAGGCGTACCGCACCATCTGCTCGACATCTGGGACGTCACCGAGGCCGCGAGCGTCGCGGAGTACCAGCGGCTGGCCCGAGCCGAGATCGACAGGCTGCGCGCCCAGGGGCGGGTGCCGGTGCTGGTCGGCGGCTCGGGCCTGTACGTCCGCGGGGCGCTCGACGCGATGGAGTTCCCCGGCACCGACCCCGGGGTGCGGGCCAGGCTGGAAGCGGAACTGGCCGAGATGGGCTCAGGCGAGCTCCACGCCCGCCTGGCCGCGGCCGACCCGGAAGCGGCTCGGACGATCCTGCCCGGCAACGGCCGCCGTATCGTCCGCGCCCTGGAGGTCATCGAGCTCACCGGACGACCGTTCACGGCGAATCTGCCGAGCCACGAGTCCGTCTACGAGACCGTGCAGATAGGCGTCGACGTCGCCAGGCCGGAACTGGACGAGAGGATCGCCCGCCGTGTCGACCTGATGTGGGAGGCCGGCCTGGTCGACGAGGTGCGGCAGCTGGAGAAGCGCGGGTTGCGGGAGGGGCGCACGGCGCCCCGTGCCCTCGGATACCAGCAGGTCCTCGCGGCCCTCGCGGGCGAGTGTTCCCTCGAAGAGGCGCGCGAGGTCACCATCCGCGCCACCAAGCGCTTCGCGCGCCGCCAGGATTCCTGGTTTCGCCGCGATCCACGGGTGAACTGGCTCAGTGGTGCGGCGGCCGACAGGCGGGAACTGCCGGGTGCGGCGCTGGCGTTGCTGACGCGCGCGGTTACAGCCTGATCACGTGATGGCATCGGGAAGCCCTGCGCAACCGTCCCGTTACCGCAGGCGTGCCATCATCGTCCATCGTTGGGATCCATAAAACCGGAGTTGGGAGGGCGTGTGGCAATGGAGGCCGGCCCTCGCGACAACTCCTCGGCGACGGATACCGGGCCTTGTGCCGACAGCGAGTCGTTCGCTGACACCGAGCGACCCGAGGGGGAACCGCAGGCCGGACCCGAGCGGTCGTCCGGCGTCGGGCGCCCCTCCGGCTTTCGCACACAGGCAGGCTCCGCCCCGGAGAGCGGCACCGACCCGGGCAGGGACGCTGACGAAGACGGCATCGCCGTCCCGGAGCGCTCCGCCGTCCCGGACAGCGTTGCCGTCCCGGACAGCGTTGCCGATCCGGCGCGGGAGGAGCCGGGGGAGGACCCCATGGCCACCGGCCCGCCGGTCGAGCCCCACGAGCTGCGGCCGCAGCGCAAGCTGCGCCTGTGGCAGCTCGCCCCCATCGTGATTCTCGGCGCCCTCGGTTCGCTGATGTTCGCCTTCCCGCTGGCTTTCGAGCCGGGCGGCAGCTCGGGCGCCATGGTCTCCATGCTGGGGTTTTTGCTGTGCGGCTGCGCGGCGGGCTGGGGCGTGATGGCGGCCCGCAGGGTGGGGCACACCTGGCCGGGGCTCCCGGCACGCGGCTCGGGCAGACGGCCCGACTGGCGTGTGGTCCTGTGCTACGCGGTGGTGCTGTGCACCCTCGTGGTGCTCGCGGTCTGGCGGATCGACCGCCTCCGCCACTGACCACGCACGGCCCGGGGCCTCTGCGGGGCATCACTGGTCACGCACGTCCCGGGGCCTCGGCGGGTCGCCACTGGCCGGGGCACTGCCCGGGGTGCCTTCGTGGGCCGCCACCGGTCCCGGCACGGCGCCCGCCGCCTGATGCGACCAGCCCGTCAGGTGGCCTGACCTGCGAAGGCCCGCTGGTTCGGCCCGTTCCGCGCTTCGGCCCCGCCTCCCGTACGATCGGCGGTGTGACCAGCGCACCAGGCGTGCCGTTCCTCAAGGGCCACGGCACCGAGAACGACTTCGTGATCATTCCGGACCCGGACGGCGTGCTCGACCTGTCCCCGCAGACGGTGGCACGGCTGTGCGACCGCAGGGCGGGTATCGGTGCCGACGGCGTCCTCCGCGTCGTCCGCGCGGCGACGCATCCGGAGGCCAGGGCCATGGCCGACGACGCCGAGTGGTTCATGGACTACCGCAACAGCGACGGTTCCGTGGCCGAGATGTGCGGCAACGGCGCCCGGGTTTTCGCCCGCTACCTCGAACGCGCGGGGCTGGCCGAGCCCGGTGACGTCGCGATCGCGACCCGCGCGGGCGTGCGCCGGGTCCACATCGCCAAGAACGGCGGCGACATCACCATCGGCATGGGCACGGCCGAGCTGCCCGAAGCCCAGGACGGGGCGGACGGCGAGATCACCGTGCACGCCGCAGGGCGTACCTGGCCGGTGCACAAGGTCGGCATGGGCAACCCGCACGCGGTCGCCTTCGTCTCGGACCTGGCGGAGGCGGGGCGGCTGCTGGATCCCCCGGAAGTGTGGCCCGCGACGGCCTACCCCGACGGTGTCAATGTCGAGTTCGTGGTGGCCAGGGGCCCGCGGCATGTCGCGCTCCGGGTGCACGAACGCGGCGCGGGCGAGACGCGCTCCTGCGGCACCGGTGCCTGTGCCGTGATGGTGGCCGCCGCCCGCAGGGACGGCTACTCCCCGCGCGAGGACGGCGCCCCGGTGACGTACACGGTCGAGGTGCCCGGTGGACGGCTGGAGATCACCGAGCGGGCCGACGGGGAGATCGAAATGACCGGACCCGCCGTGATCGTCGCCGAGGGCCGGATCGACACCGCTCTGCTGTCGTAAAGAGGCGGCCGCCGTGAGGCGGGGGCGGCGGCTCCCGTGCGACACCGTCCGCGCGGCGTCGCACGATGGGGTGATACGGCTCACCCTGGGCCGGAGTCGGTCAGGGGCGTGTGGCGGGGCCGGTAGCATCACAGCCCCGGCCCGGGGGCGCGGCAGGAGCGGGAGGTGCCCATGAGCGCGGTGCGCGGTCTGCGGAAGCTGAGCAGAGTGGCACTGCTGGGCGCCGCGCCGAGGGACTCGCTGCCGGACGCCATCGAGCACGTCGCCAAGGTGCACAGGGCCCACCATCCGCGCGCCGACCTGCGCCCTCTGCGCAGGGCGTACGTACTGGCCGAGTCCTCCCACCGCGGGCAGACCCGCAAGAGCGGTGAGCCCTACATCACCCACCCTCTCGCGGTCACCCTCCTGCTCGCGCAGCTCGGTGCGGAGACCACCACCCTGACCGCGTCGCTGCTGCACGACACCGTCGAGGACACGGCGGTCACGCTCGACCAGGTGCGCCGTGAGTTCGGCGATCAGGTGTGCTATCTGGTGGACGGCGTCACCAAGCTGGAGAAGGTCGACTACGGCTCGGCCGCGGAACCCGAGACGTTCCGCAAGATGCTGCTCGCCACGGGCAACGACGTGCGCGTCATGTCGATCAAACTGGCCGACCGGCTGCACAACATGCGCACCCTCGGCGTCATGCGGCGCGAGAAACAGGTGCGCATCGCCAAGGTCACCAGCGACGTGCTCATCCCTCTCGCCGAACGGCTCGGCGTCCAGGCACTCAAGAGCGAGCTGGAGGATCTGGTCTTCGCCGTGTTGTGCCCGGAGGAGCACCGCAGCACCCGCGAGCTGATCCGCGAGCACAGCACACGCCCCGACCCGCTGACCGGACTGGCCGCCCAGGTGCGCCGGACGCTGCGGGACGCCGGGGTCGTCGCCCAGGTGCTCATCCGCCCCCGCCACACCGTTTCGGTGCACCGGCTGCGACTCAAACGCGGCCAGCTCGGCGACTGCGACTTCGCGCGCCTGCTCGTCCTCGTGGACGAGGACGCCGACTGCTACGCCACTCTCGGCGAGCTGCACACCTGCTTCGCTCCGCTGGTGTCCGAGTTCAAGGACTTCATCGCCGTTCCCAAGTTCAACCTCTATCAGTCGCTGCACACCGCGATCGCCGACGAGGAGGGCCGGGTCGCAGAGGTCCTGGTGCGCACCCGGCGCATGCACCAGGTGGCCGAGACCGGAGTCATCGCCCTGGGCGACCCCCACGCGGCCGCCACGGCGGAGGCGGCCCAGGAGGGAGCCGCGGGGGCGGGTTCCGCAGCCGAAGGGGTCGGCACGGGGGAGCGGGTCGACCCGACGCGGCCGGGCTGGCTGTCGCGCCTCTTGGAGTGGCAGAGCGACGCCCCCGACCCGAACACCTTCTGGCAGGAACTGCGCGACGAGCTGGCGCAGGACCTGGAGATCACCGTCTACTGCGCCGTCCCCGGCACGGAGGGCTTCGGGTCCGGCCCGCTCCCGCTGCCCGCGGGCGCCACCTGCGTCGACGCGGCGTACGCCCGGCTCGGACAGGCAGGGCACCGCTGTATCGGGGCGCGCGTCAACGGACGACTGGCCGCCCTGACCACGGTGCTGCGGGACGGAGACGCGCTCCAGCTCTTCCTCGAGCCCAGCCAGGGCAGCCCCTCGGGGCCGTCTCCGCAGTGGCTCGACCACGTACGGACGCCGTCCGCCCGGATCGCCATCCGGAAGTGGCTGGCGGCCCACGGCGAGGCGCCGGAGGCCGCAGCGGACGGGACGGCTGCCGCGCCCCACGCCACCGCCCCCGGCGGCGTGACGCGTCCTGGCGACCTCCGTACGGCCGGAGATCCCCGCTTCGGCACTGCCGCCGACGGGGACGCCCAGACGGCCCCGGACGTTGACCCGAGGGCGAGTCAGAACGCGGAAGCGGACACGCCTTCAGGCGCGGGCACGGATGCGGATGCGGACGCGGATTCCGATGCGGCTGTGCACGCGGGGGCGATCGTGGATCCTCCACCGACCGTGAGCGCCACCGACGACGCGAGCACCGACCCCGCCGCCGGCCCCCGCTCCGTCCCCGGCTCAGGACCGGAAGCCGCAGCGGACACGGCGCGCGCTGTCGGTGCCGAGGAGGGCACGGCCTCGAGCACGGGTGTCGGCCCCACTGAACACCGAGCGGGGCCCGCGAAGGGCGACGGGGAGGCTCGTCGGGACGCTCCTGCGCAGCACACGGTGCGTGGGGTGCGCGGGGAACGATCCGGCAGGCGTGCGGGGCACCGGGGCGAGCGGTACGGGGAGAACGTTCCGGTGGTGCCTGGGCGTCCGGAAACGCCGGTACGGCTGGCCCGCTGCTGCACTCCGGTGCCGACCGACGCGGTGACCGGGTTCCCGGTGCGCGGCGGTGCCGTCACAGTCCACCGGGACAGCTGCCAGTCGGTGGCGCGGATGGCCTCGGACGGCCGGCTGCCCCTGCCGGTGCGCTGGGAGCAGGGCGCGGCCGGATGCCGTGTGACACTGCGGGCCGAGGCGTTCGGCCGCCCCCGGCTGCTGGCCGACCTCACGGAGACCATCGCGGTGCACGGCGCGGCCGTCGTCGCGGCCGACGTCGAACCTCCCCGCGAACAGCGGGTCCGGCACACGTACACCCTCCAACTCCCCGACGCCGCCGGACTGCCGGCCCTGATGCGCGCCATGCGGCGCGTGCCCGGCGTCTACGACGTGAGCCGCTCCGCGCGCAGGGCCCTCGCGAACTGACGCGCGCAGGCACAGGGAAGGCGCACCGCCCGGGACGCCGTGGCGAACCGTTCCCGCCCTCCGCGCTCGTCCGCACTGACGTGCGTCCCCTTTCGGGTGGACACGAGCGAGGAAGATCATCACGGCTGCCGGTCGCTGGTAGCGATGACGCATGGCCAGTACAGCCCTCACAGTTCGCGCCCGTTCCCGCGCACTCCCACGCCGCTGCGCGGTGGCCGCTACGGTCACCGCCGCCGCACTCGCCCTCGTCGGTGCGACCCTGCCGGCGCCCCGCCCCGCGGGGATCGGCGACCACCTCTTCCCCCACCTGGGCAATCCCGGCTACGACGTGCGTGCCTACGACATCTCCTTCGACTACAGCGGCGACAACAGCAAGCCGCTCACGGCGCGCACCCGCATCGACGCGCAGGTCACCACCGGGGACATGGAGCGGTTCAACCTGGACTTCGCGGGCGGGAAAGTGAGCTCCGTCAAGGTGAACGGCCTGCCCGCTGAGCACGCACGCGCAGGGGAGGACCTGGTCGTCACTCCCCGGACGCCGTTGCGACGTGGTTCCTGGCTGCACATCGAGGTGAGGCACACCAGCGACCCGAAAACCAAGAACGGCGGCTGGGTCCGTACCAAGGACGGGCTGGCCATGGCCAACCAGGCCGACGCCGCGCACCGTGTCTTCCCTTCCAACGACCACCCCGCCGACAAGGCGATGTTCACCTTTCACGTGCGTGCCCCGAAGGAACTGACCGTCGTGGCGGGCGGGCTGCCCGCAGGACGGACGCGCGCGGGTGACGGAAACGAGGACACCGTCTGGACCTACCGGATGGGCCATCCCATGGCCACCGAGCTCGCCCAGGTGTCGATCGGCCGGTCCACCGTCGTGCACGAGAAGGGCCCGCACGGGCTGCCGCTGCGTCACGTCGTGCCTGTCGAGCAGCGCAAGGCGCTCGCCCCCTGGCTGAAGCGGACCTCCGACCAGATCGCCTGGATGGAGCGGAGGGCAGGACGGTACCCGTTCGAGAACTACGGCGTGCTGGCCGCCGAGGCGCGGACCGGGTTCGAGCTGGAGACCCAGACGCTCTCCCTGTTCGAAAGCGACCTCCTCGCCAACCCGGCGTACCCGTCCTGGTACAAGGAGTCCCTGATGGTGCACGAGCTGGCGCATCAGTGGTTCGGCGACAGCGTCAGCCCCCGCCGGTGGACCGACCTGTGGCTGAACGAGGGACACGCCACCTGGTACGAGTGGGCCTACGCGGCCGAGCGTGGGGGCTTCACGGTCGAGGAGCGGGCCCGGGCCTCGTACGAGCTGTCGGACTCCTGGCGCAAGCGCTACGGACCGCCCGCGGCGCTGCTGCCCGCCCAGGGGGACGGCAAGATCGAGTTGTTCAGTCCGATCGTCTACAACGGGTCGGCCGTCGTCCTCTACGCCCTCCGGGAGCGGATCGGAAAGGATGCCTTCGCCCGTCTGGAGCAGGAGTGGACGCGCCGGTACCGCGACGACAACGCCGACACGGGCGACTTCATCGCGCTGGCCGGCGAGGTCTCGGGCGAGGACCAGAGCGCGTTCTTGAAAAAGTGGCTCTACGGGAAGACCACCCCGCCCATGCCGGGCCACCCGGACTGGAAGCAGAAGTCTCCCGAGGAGCAGCGGAAATCTCTGGAGAAGACACCGGGGAAGAGCCACGGTCCCGTCGACAAGGGCGCCCGGGAGGCCGAGCGTCCCGCAGGACAGGGCTGAGGGGCGCCGGGAGGGACCGGCGGTGCTCGCCCTGAACACAGGCGAGTACCGCCGAGCGGAAGAGAGACGAGGGACAGCGTCACACCGCCCCCGAAGGTGCCCACCCTGCGGAAGGACGCGGAGGGAGACCGTCTGCCGGGGGGGCGTCAAATACGGGTGACGCCGTCGCTGCGCCGTGCGACCATCTGGTGACCGCACGGCGCGGCGGCACGGCGCGGCCACGGCACAAGAGCGAGGCCGTCCGGGGAATCTTCCCCGGCGCCAGGGCGTTGTGACGGGTACGGAAATGTCTCTCGACCCTAAGGATCCACTTGACCCTCTCCTCTTCCCTTCCACAGAACGGCCAGCGCATCGCCAGGACGAACCGCCGAGCCGACGCCCTGATGGAAGAGGACGTCGCTCTGAGTCACACGCTCGACGAAAACCGTGACGGTGATCAGTTCGACCGCTCCGAGCGGGCGGCGCTGCGGCGAGTGGCCGGTCTCTCCACCGAGCTGGAGGACGTCACAGAGGTCGAGTACCGGCAGCTCCGTCTGGAGCGCGTGGTGCTGATCGGCGTCTGGACCTCCGGCACGGCGCAGGACGCGGACAACTCCCTCGCGGAGCTGGCGGCGCTGGCCGAAACGGCGGGCGCCCTGGTGCTGGACGGCGTGATCCAGCGGCGGGACAAGCCCGACGCGGCCACCTACATCGGTTCCGGCAAGGCCGAGGAACTGCGGGACATCGTCCTGGAGACCGGCGCCGACACCGTGGTGTGTGACGGTGAGCTCACCCCGGGGCAGCTCATCCACCTCGAAGACATCGTCAAGGTCAAGGTCGTCGACAGGACGGCGCTGATCCTCGACATCTTCGCCCAGCACGCCAAGTCCCGCGAGGGCAAGGCACAGGTCTCGCTGGCCCAGATGCAGTACATGCTTCCCAGGCTGCGCGGCTGGGGCCAGTCGCTCTCCCGCCAGATGGGTGGCGGTGGCTCGGGTTCGGCGGGCGGCGGCATGGCCACTCGCGGTCCGGGTGAGACCAAGATCGAGACGGACCGGCGCCGCATCCGCGAGAAGATGGCCAAGATGCGCCGGGAGATCGCGGACATGAAGACCGGCCGCGATGTGCAGCGGCAGGACCGAAGGCGCAACAAGGTGCCGTCGGTCGCCATCGCCGGCTACACGAACGCGGGCAAGTCCTCCCTGCTCAACCGGCTGACGGGGGCCGGCGTCCTGGTGGAGAACGCGCTGTTCGCCACCCTGGATCCGACCATCCGCAAGGCCGAGACCCCCAGCGGGCGGGCGTACACGCTGGCTGACACGGTCGGCTTCGTGCGTCACCTCCCGCACCACCTGGTGGAGGCGTTCCGCTCCACCATGGAGGAGGTCGGCGACTCGGACCTGATCCTGCACGTGGTCGACGGCTCGCATCCGGTGCCGGAGGAGCAGCTGGCGGCCGTGCGCGAGGTCGTCAGGGACGTCGGCGCGGCGGACGTGCCCGAGATCGTGGTGATCAACAAGGCCGACGCCGCCGATCCGCTCGTCCTGCAGCGGCTCCTCCGCACCGAGAAGCACGCTCTGGTCGTCTCGGCCCGCACCGGGCAGGGCGTCGACGAGCTGCGGGAGCTGATCGACGACGAGCTGCCGCACCCCTCCGTCGAGCTGGAGGTGCTGCTGCCCTACACCGAGGGCAAGCTGGTCTCCCGCGTGCACACCCAGGGCGAGGTCCTCTCCGAGGAGCACACCGAGCACGGCACGCTGCTCAAGGCCCGGGTCCACGAGGAGCTCGCGGCCGAGCTGCGCGCCTTCCAGATGACGGCGGCCGGATAGTGCCCGGCGAGCGGCCACGGCCGCTCGCCGGTTCCGGCTCCTGACCCGCTCGCCACGGCGAAGGGGACGGACGGTACGGAACCGAGACGCACGTGAGGCTGCCCCCTCCCGCTTCGGAGGGGGCAGCCTCACGTGCGCGTGCGCAGGTGTGCCGCTCAGCCCTTCTGGCTGGCCGCGTCGAAGACGGCCTCAGCCGTCTTGCCCAGGCGCGGACCCGCGAGCCAGGTGGCCGGGTGCGGGCCGATGGAGTTGACCGAGATCAGCTCGGGCTTGCCCCCCGCTCCCTTGATCAGCCATGCGCCACCCGAGGACCCGCCCGTCATGGTGCAGCCGATGCGGTACAGCGCGGGCTCGGACGGGTCGATCGTCAGCGCGCCCGGCTTGTCCGTGCAGGAGTACATCTTTGCCCCGTCGAACGGCGGTGCGGCCGGGTAGCCGTAGTTGCTGACGCCCCGGATGCGCGAGGGCGAGGGCGCGTCGAAGTTGGCCTTCACGGCGTTGCCGACGGTCTCCTCCAGCGACTTGCCGCTCTTGTTCACCGGCTGGACGCTCAGCACGGCGAAGTCCTGCTGAGAGCCGCCGCCACCGGACTTGGCACCCTTCTGGATCCAGTAGTTGGTGGTCTGCGCCCACTTGACCCACCACTCGCCGTACGGCGCCACCTCCTGCGGCGGGGCGTTGTTGACCGACGGCATGTCCAGGCCCCGGTCGTTGAAGGCCGGGATGAAGGTGATGTTGCGCAGCCAGCCACCGCTGCGGCCCGAGTGGACGCAGTGGCCCGCCGTCGCCACGAGGTTGGACTTGCCCGGGTGGCGAGGGTCCTTCACGACCGTGCCGGAACAGACCATCGGTCCTTCCGGGGTGTCCATGAAGACCTTGCCCGCCGGAGCGGCGTTACGGGTGTACGGAGTCTTGACGGCCTCCGCCTTGACCGGACGCGGCTCCGCGGTGTTGGCAGCCCCGGACGTGCTCTCGATGTTCTCGGGGACCTTCTTCTCGTTGTCCTCGGCCTTCTTCATCCGGCCCAGGTCCCAGTGTCCCTTGAGGTAGGGGTTGATGAAGTCCTTGGCGCCACGCACCCACTGGTCCTTGTCCCAGTTCTTCCAGGCTCCGTCGCGCCACGAGTCGAGGTCCTTGAGCGACGTGGGAAGGTCCTTCGGCAGCTTGTCAGGGATGCCGATCTTCTCCTTCCCGTCGCCGGAACCGTCCGCGTCCTGTGCCGAGTCGGAGGCGGCGGGCTTGGCGTCCGCCTTCTTGGCGTCGTCGTCGCCCGAGCCGCAGGCCGTGGCGGTCAGAGCCAGCGTCGCGGCGAGCGCCGCGGCGGCCACGACCGGACGTCCGTTTCCTGTTCTGCGTATGCGTGACATGTTTTCGAGGTCCCCCTGAGGTGTGGTGCGAGGAGTGCGCGAGGTGCGCGGAACCCGCCGAGTCCGCGGATCGCGTGGAGTCCGCGTACTCCGCCGTCGGTCTTCCCGTGTGGGTGGGCCGGCGCGATGGGCCGGCCCACCCGTCCGTCAGCCTTCCCGGCTGATCGCGTCGAAGACGCCCTTGGCTTCCTTGCCGAGACGTGCGCCCGCCAGCCAGTCGGCGGTGATCGGCCCGATCGACGTCACCGACAGCAGCCGGGTGCCCGAGGAGTCGAGCCACGGGCCGCCGGACGAGCCGGCCGTCATGGTGCAGCCGATGCGGTACATCGTCGGCTGCGCCGGGTCGATGGTGAGGCGGCTGGGCTTGTCGGCACAGCGGTACATCTTCGCGCCGTCGAACGGCGGGGCCGCCGGGTAGCCCACGGCCGTCAGGCTCTTGAGGGACTTCACGCGCGGCGTGCTGAAGGACGTCTTGAGCGCGCCGCCGGCCTTCTCCTCGAGGGAGGTACTGTCCGTCTTGTCCTCCGGCTGGACGCTCAGCACGGCGAAGTCCTGCTGGGCGCCCTTGCCGCCGCGCTCCGCACCGGTCTTGATCCAGTGGTCGGTCGTGCGGGCGCGCTTGGCCCACCAGATGCCCTTCGGCGCGACGTCGCTCTTGGAGGCGCTCGACAGCTGCTCGTTCGAGAGGCCGCCCGGGTTGTAGTCAGGCACGAAGACGACGTTGCGGTACCAGCCCTTGCCCGCGCCGCCGTGGACGCAGTGCCCCGCCGTCGCGACGAGGTTGGACTTGCCCGGGTTGCGCGGATCCTTGACGACGGCGCCCGAGCAGACCATGGCGCCCTTGGGGGTGTCCATGAAGACCTTGCCGACGGGCAGGTCGTCCTGCGTGTAGGGCGTCTTGACCGCGGCCGCCTTGACCGGGTCCGGCGTCGGGTCGGTGACGCCCTCGTCCTCGCCGGTGCCGTCCTTGCCGCCGCTCTGACCGTCATCGATGTCGGAGTCGTCGACCTTGCGGTCGTTCCCGTCCGCGTCCTTCATGCGGTCCGGGTCCCACAGGTCGTCGATGATCGGGTTGAAGAAGTCCTGGGCCTCCTTCAGCCAGCGGTCCCTGTCCCAGTTCTTCCAGGCGCCGTTCTGCCACTTCTTCAGGTCGTCCAGGGAGGTCGGCAGGTCCTTGGGAAGGTCGTCCGGGAGCCCGAGGTCCTTCTTGAGATCCCCGCTCGGCTTCTTCTCGGAGGCGGTGGCACTCGGCTTGTCGTCCGCCTTGTCCTCCTCCGGGCCGCAAGCCGTCGCGGTGACCGCCAGCACAGCGGCGACCGCTGCCGCGGCCAGCGCCGGACGGCGCCGTGCGGGCCTGGCTATCGATGGCATGGCTGAAACTCCCCCTGAAGTGGATCGTCGTGCCTGTTGACTTGTCATGAACCTAGCCGGGTGGGGCTCCCCCACTATGCCCGGTGTTGTTCGGGACGGGCACACCAGGGTGCGCGGTTCCCCGGCGCGTGCTTCGCCCTTCCGCGTCAGCCGCTGCTTCACGGCGCGTGCCCATCCGGAAAGAGATCTTCAACCCGCCCGTGATCGGGCGCCGTTCGCTTCGTTGTCCCGTAGGGGGACAGTGGCTCGCTGCCCAGCGCGCCCAGTCGACACCAGCTGAGGAGATCCCGTGAACGCGCGCTCCGGAGCCGACGGCCCGAAGGACGTGGCCGGTATGTGGCCGACCCGCCTGATCGAGCCCATGGTGCCCCCACAGGAGCGTCGTACCGGTCACCACGAGGACCTGGTCCGCCGAAACGCCGAACCCTCCGAACACTCCGAATCCTCCGCATCTGCCGACCTCTTCGAGCCCTCCGAGCAACAACCCGCGACTCCGGTCTCCCCGGATGTTCTCCCGCCCGGTCCTGTCACGCCTGTCACGACCGCCCCCGATCCCCTGCAACGCCGCGACCCGGGTGAGGCCGCCGACGCGGCAGCGGCGGAGAACCTGCTGCGCTGCTGGGTACGCGAGACGGGCCTCGCCCGTCCCCGGCACGCTGTCCTGCGCGTCCCGCTGCCGGCCAGCGGTACCGCGCTCCTCGTACCGGTGCGCCACTGGTCACCCGCCGGCTGGCACCGGTTCGACCCTCCGCACCTCGAGGGCGCCCCCGGGGACGCCGCTCCCCTGGACGCCGTCTGCCTCGCCGCGCTGCTGGGACGCGAGGCGGCCCATGGGGCGGGCGGAACGGAGGCCGGAGACTCGGGAACGCCCTGCCGCACGGAAGCGCATGGCCGGAACGGGGCTCACGTCGCACAGGTACACAAAAACGTCCCTGTGGAGGAGAACCCCCTCGGGCGGCAGGGACCCACCACGGCGGACGGCACCTTCCCGTCGGGAGATGCCGTTACACCGGGACGCGCCCCCGCGCCGGTGAGCAGCTCTGCGTCGAGGGACGACGCACCCGTGCTGGAGGGAGCCGCCCTCGTCGGCCGAGTAGCCGACTCCGTCCAGCGCACCGCACGGTTCCTTGCCGACCGCAGGACCCATCCCGCACCACCGCCCGGGACCGGCCCCTTCCTCGACGGCGAACAAGCCCTCCTCTTCGGACATCCACTGCATCCCACCCCCAAGAGCCGCGAGGGTCTGTCCGAGACCGAAGAGCGGATGTACTCCCCAGAGCTGCGTGGCAGCTTTCCGCTGCACTGGATGGCCGTCCACCGCTCCGTGCTCTCCTGCGACTCCGCCTGGACGGACCGGGGAAAGCCCGTGCCCGCACCTGACCTCGCGCGACGTCTGGGCGGGCAGGAGCTGGCCGAACGGCTCCCCGCGGACTGCGTTCCCCTGCCGCTGCACCCCTGGCAGGCCGGTGAGGTGCGACGTGACGCCGCTGTCCGGGCACTTTCCCAGGCGGGCCTCCTGCACGACCTCGGGCACGGCGGCGCACACTGGCACCCCACCTCCTCCGTGCGTACGGTCTTCCGGCAGGACAGCCCGGCGATGCTCAAGCTGTCTCTCGGGGTGCGCATCACCAACTCGCGCCGCGACAACCTCCGCAAGGAACTGCTGCGCGGAATCGAGGTGCACCGGCTTCTCCGCGGCGACATCGGCGCGGCCTGGCGCGCGGCCCACCCGGGCTTCGACGTCGTGCGGGACCCCGCCTGGCTCGGGGTGGACGTCCCGGGTGAGGGGCGGCTGCCCGGTTTCGATACCGTCATCCGGCATAACCCCTTCGGGGCGGGTGAGGACGCCGTCTGTCTCGCGGGACTGACCGCGCCCGTCCCGAGTCCTCACGGAGCGCAGGGCACGCCGCGGTCGCGGCTCGGCGCACTGGTGACCGCGCTCGCGCGGCGCACCGGAAGGACTCCGGGCGCGGTGGCCACCGAGTGGTTCCTGCGCTACCTCGACACCGTCGTACGCCCCGTCCTCTGGCTGGACGCGCACGCGGGGATCGCCCTGGAGGCGCACCAGCAGAACACGCTGGTCCTGCTGGACGCGCACGGGTGGCCGCGAGGCGGTCGTTACCGTGACAACCAGGGCTACTACTTCCGGGTGTCCCACCGCGACGCGCTCACCCGCCGCCTGCCGGGCGCGGAGCTCGGGGTGGCCAGTGACACGTTCGTGGCCGACGACGTCACCGACGAACGCTTCGCCTACTACCTGGGCATCAACAACGTCTTCGGTCTCATCGGGGCGTTCGGATCCCAGCAGCTGGCCGACGAGCACGTGCTGTTCGCGGCCTTCCGCCGCTTCCTGGGGCACGCCGCACGGGACGAGCCCGCCTCCGGGCTGCCTGCGCTGCTGCTGGAGTCTCCCGTGCTGCGCTGCAAGGCCAACCTGCTCACCCGGCTGCACGGTCTCGACGAGCTGGTCGGCCCTGTCGACTCCCAGTCCGTGTACGTCGCCCTCGACAACCCACTTGTCCCATGACCCCTTGGCCTGTGGCCCTCGCAGAAGAGGAGACGTTGCCATGCCGCACCCCCAGCCGGGCTCCGCACCTCTCGCCGGTACCTTGCGTGCCGGCGGTGACCCGGGCGCCGATACCGTCGGCGTGGCGGAGACCGGCTCACCCAGCAGCGACGAGGACCCAGTCGGCCTGAGCGACCACGACGCCGAGGACACCCTCGACCTCGAACTCCCCCAGGAGTGGCCCGAACTGATCGCCCAGCGCGATGCCTACGACCGTGACCTCGCCCTCGGCCGCGCGCAGCCCCAGGGCGGCGCGTACCCCCATGGCGGCGCGCATGGCTACGGTGGCGCTCGCGAGATCGAGGGGGCGTACGCCCGCGGTGGCGCGCATGCCCACGCGGAGGTGCACACCGGCGACGGCGCGGGCATGCGCGACCCCGCTCAGATCACGCCACGCGCCGCGACATCGCGGCGCGGATCCGGTGCCGCGTCGCGGGACGACCTGCTCGACGCGCCCGCTCGCTGGCCCGCGGCCCACACCGGCGCAGGACCGTTCCAGCTCGTCCCCGTGCACCTTCCACGTGATCTGCCGCTGGTCTGTGCCTGGATGAACGATCCGGCTGTGGCGGCCTTCTGGGAGCTGGCGGGGCCCGAACACGTCACCGAGGCGCACCTGGGCCCGCAGCTGCGGGGTGACGGCCGCAGCGTTCCCTGTCTGGGCGTCCTCGACGGCACCCCGATGAGCTACTGGGAGATCTACCGCGCGGACCTCGACCCACTCGCCCGTCACTGCCGCACTCGCCCCCACGACACCGGGTTGCACCTGCTCATCGGGGGAGTGGCGCACCGGGGGAGGGGCCTGGGCACGGTGCTGCTGCGTGCGGTGGCCGACCTGGTACTGGCGCAGCGTCCCCGCTGTGCACGCGTACTCGCCGAACCCGACGTGCGCAACGCCCCCTCCATCGCGGCCTTCCTCGGTGCGGGCTTCCGGTACAGCGACGAAGTGCAGCTCCCCACCAAGCGCGCCGCTTTGATGGTGCGGGACCGCGCGCTGCGTCACGTGCTCTGAGGCGGCGCGCGCGGCTCTGGAAGCCCCTTCCCGCTCTCGGAGACGGCGCTGTGCGTCCACCACAGAGCCCTTCCGCAGCGCTGTCCGTCTCTCCCCGAGCGGACTGAGCCGCCCGAGCCCCTCACGCCGCCTCCCACGTCCGTCAGCGGCCGTCTGCACGTGACCTGACCGCGCCCCCGCCGGCGTCTTCGCATTCCCACCCCCCTCCCGCATCACCTCGCTCACCTGTTCCCGCTCTACTCGTCCTCGCCTTCCCCAAGGAGCAACTCCCGTGTCCCGAAAACCCGCTGTCCCCTCGTCCTCGGATGTGACCCCGCTAGCCGTCCCCGGGGGGCTCGACGCAGGCCCCGACCATTTCCGCCGTGCTTCCCGACGGCTCCTCGCCAAGATGCTCGCCGAGTTCTCCTACGAGGAGATCCTCCAACCGCAGCCCGTGACCGACGCGCCACCCGGTTCCTACTCCCTCGCGGTGGACGACGATCTGACCGTCCGCTTCCGTGCCCGCCGGGGCGCCTACGGTCACTGGAGCGTCGACCCCGCCTCGCTGGACCCCGAGGTGGATCCGCTGGGATTCGTCGCCCGCGCTCGCGAACTGCTCGGACTGACCGGCGAGACCACCAGCCATTACATCCGCGAACTGACCGCCACGCTCACCGCCGACGCCGGGCTGCTGGCCTCCGAAGCGTCCGTCGCGGAACTGGCCGACCTCGGCTACGCCGAGCTGGAAGGCCACATGACGGGACACCCCTGGCTGGTCGCCAACAAGGGGCGGATCGGATTCTCCGCCCACGACACCGGCCACTGGGCACCTGAGGCCCGCACCGCCCGGACCCTCCCGTGGATCGCGGTGCACCGGAACCTCGCCACGTACCGGGGCGTCCCCCGGCTGGCCGACGCACACCGGCTGTACGCACGCGAGTTGAGCGGCGAGACCATCGCCGCCTTCCACCAGTGTCTGCGCTCCCGCGCTCTGGCACCGGAGGACTACCTGTGCATGCCCGTCCACCCGTGGCAGTGGGACGAAACCCTCGCCCCGCTGTTCGCCCCGCAGCTGGCCGCGCAGCAGATCGTCCCGCTCCCCACCGACGGCGACCTGCGCCTGCCTCAGCAGTCGATCCGCACGTTCCTCAACACGACCAGGCCGGACCGGCACACCGTCAAACTGCCGCTCGCCATCCTCAACACACTGGTGTGGCGGGGCCTGCCCACCGAGCGCACCCTGGCCGCGCCGTCCGTCACCGGCTGGGTGCAGGGTCTGTGCGAGCGCGACCCCTTCCTCGCCGACGAGTGCCGGGTCATCCTGCTGGGAGAGGTCGCCTCCGTGGCGGTCGCGCACCCCGTGTACGACGCGCTGGCCCAGGCGCCGTACCAGTACCGCGAACTGCTGGGCTGCATCTGGCGCGAGCCGCTCCTCCCCAGCCTGGCACCGGGGGAGCGCGCCAGAACCCTGGCCTCCTTGATCCATGCCGACGCGCGCGGCCGCTCCCTCACCGCCGAACTGGTCCGCCGCTCAGGCCTGGAGCCCCGGGTGTGGCTCACGCACCTGTTCGCCGCGCTGCTGCCGCCACTGCTGCACTTTCTCTACCGCTACGGGACCGTCTTCTCACCGCACGGAGAGAACGCGATCGTCGTCTTCGACGAACGGGACGTTCCCGTACGACTGGCGATCAAGGATTTCGTCGACGACGTCAATGTGAGCGCCGAGCCGGTACCGGAGTTCGACTCCATGCCGACTGAGGTACGCGAGGTCCTGCTGAGCGAGCCGCCGACATTCCTCACCCAGTTCATCCACTCCGCGCTCTTCGTCGGCGTCTTCCGTTTCCTCGCCCCGCTGTGCGAAGCGCAACTCGGCGTCCCCGAAGAGATGTTCTGGTCACTCGTCCGGGCGGAAATCGATCGCTATCAGGAGCGCTTTCCGAAGCTCAAGTCCCGCTTCGAAACCTTCGACCTGCTGACTCCGCGCATCGAACGGCTCTGCCTCAACCGCAACCGACTGCACACGGACGGCTACCGCGACCGTTCTGAGCGACCGCACGCCGCGGTGTACGGGACGGTGCGCAACCCCCTGCACTGAGCGCGGGCGCCGTGGCGGTAGCCGCGTGCCCCGGGGCAGTGCCGGGGTCACAACCCAGAGTGGCGTCGTCCCGATCGTGACTGAGGGGGGTACCGCGACCGTGACCGAGGACGGGGTTCGCTCGTCCGGGGGCGGACGGCGCCTTCACGCGCCCGGGAAGGCACCGAGGCGACCGCGGGGGCCCGCCCGTGCGTGGGCGTCGGCGCCGAGCGGAGTGTCGGTGGCGCCGCGTAAGGTGTCGGGTCTATGAGCAAGCCCGCCGTCACCGAACTCCTCCAGGCCGCCGTCGATGCCGTGAAGGGCACCGAACGCCCAGGTCAGGCTGCTATGGCCGAGGCCGTCGCCGAGGCTGTCGACGCCGGCCGCCACCTCCTCGTGCAGGCGGGCACCGGCACCGGCAAGTCCCTCGGCTACCTGGTGCCCGCGCTCGCGCACGGAGAGCGCGTCGTGGTCGCCACCGCGACGCTCGCGCTCCAGCGCCAGCTCGTCGAGCGCGATCTGCCGCGCACCGTCGAGGCGCTGCACCCGCAGCTGCGCCGCCGCCCCGAGTTCGCCATGCTCAAGGGCCGTTCGAACTACCTGTGCCTGCACCGCATGCACGAGGGGGTCCCACAGGAAGAGGAGGATGGCCTCTTCGACCCGTTCGAGAGCGCGACGCCCACCTCCAAGCTGGGCCAGGACCTGCTCCGGCTGCGCGACTGGTCGGACGAGACGGAGACGGGCGACCGGGACGACCTCAAGCCGGGTGTGTCCGATCGCGCGTGGGCCCAGGTGTCGGTGTCCTCCCGGGAGTGCCTGGGCGCGAGCAAGTGCGCCTACGGCGCCGAGTGCTTCGCGGAGGCGGCCCGCGAGCGCGCCAAGCTCGCCGAGGTGATCGTCACCAATCACGCGCTGCTGGCCATCGACGCCATCGAGGGCGCCCCCGTGCTCCCCGGCCACGAGGTGCTGATCGTCGACGAGGCGCACGAGCTGGTCTCCCGGGTCACCGGTGTGGCCACCGGCGAGCTCACGCCAGGCGCGGTCAACCGTGCGATGCGCCGCGTCGCCAAGCTGGTGGACGAGAAGGCGGCCGACCAGCTCCAGACAGCGGCCGAGACCTTCGAGCGGCTCATGGAGCTCGCGCTTCCCGGACGGCTGGAGAAGGTCCCCGAAGATCTCCAGTACGCGCTGATGGCGCTGCGTGACGCCGGTCGTACGTGCCTGAGCGCACTGGGCAACACGCGGGACAAGTCCGTCCAGGACGAGGACGCGGTCCGCAAGCAGGCCAAGGCCTCCGTCGAGAACGTCCACGACGTCGCCGAACGAATTCTGGAGGGCTCGGAGTTCGACGTCATCTGGTACGAGCGGCATGAGCGTTTCGGAGCCTCCCTCCGGGTGGCGCCGCTGTCGGTGTCCGGCCTGCTGCGCGAGAAGCTGTTCGCCGACCGGTCCGTCATCCTCACCTCCGCCACGCTCAAGCTGGGTGGGGACTTCAACGGGGTCGGCGCCTCCCTCGGCCTGGCTCCTGAGGGGCTCGGGGACGAGGAGGGCGACGCGGCCGCCGAGACGCCCCCGTGGAAGGGCCTGGACGTCGGCTCCCCCTTCGACTACCGCAAGCAGGGCATCCTGTACGTCGCCAAGCACCTGGCCAACCCCGGACGTGAGCCCCAGCGCACCGACATGCTGGACGAGCTGACGGAGCTGGTCGAGGCGGCGGGCGGCCGTACGCTCGGCCTGTTCTCCTCCATGCGCGCCGCCAGATCAGCCGCCGAGGAGCTGCGCGGACGGCTGGGTCTGCCGATCCTGCTCCAGGGCGAGGAGACGCTGGGAGAACTCATCCGGCGGTTCGCGGAGGACGCCGAGACCTGTCTTTTCGGCACACTGTCGCTGTGGCAGGGCGTCGACGTGCCGGGGCCGAACTGCCAGTTGGTGGTCATGGACCGGGTGCCGTTCCCGCGCCCCGACGACCCGCTGATGAGCGCCCGCCAGAAAGCGGTCGAGGAGGCGGGAGGCAACGGCTTCATGGCGGTCGCCGCCACGCACGCGGCGCTGCTCATGGCCCAGGGTGCCGGCCGTCTCGTCCGGGCGACGGGGGACCGGGGCGTCGTCGCGGTGCTCGACCCGCGCCTGGAGCGCGCCCGCTACGGGGGTTTCCTGCGCGCCTCCATGCCCGACTTCTGGTACACGACGGACCGCAACCAGGTTCGCCGTTCCCTCTCCGCCATCGACGAGGCGGCGAAGCGCGGGTGACCGCGGCCGGCTCGGGCAGCGCCGGGGCCGACGACGGCGGGCCGCCGGCCCCTCGCGCGGAGAAGGCCTGCGGCCCGTGAGCCTGCGGCCCGAGGGCCGTTCCTTGTCGTGATGTCGCTTTCGCGTTGCCGCCCGCGGCCCGGACGGGCCGCGCGGCGGGGCTCAGACCCTCCGGAGCACGGCGACGACCTTGCCGAGGATGGTCGCGTCGTCACCCGGGATCGGCTGGTACGAGGAGTTGTGCGGCAGCAGCCAGACGTGCCCGTCCTCGCGCTTGAAGCGTTTGACGGTCGCCTCGCCGTCGAGCATCGCCGCGACGATGTCGCCGTTCTCGGCGACCGGCTGGCGCCGGACGGTGACCCAGTCGCCGTCGCAGATGGCGGCCTCGATCATCGAGTCCCCGATGACCTTCAGGACGAACAGCTCACCGTCGCCGACGAGTTGGCGCGGCAGTGGAAAGACGTCCTCGACCGACTCCTCGGCGAGAATGGGCCCGCCCGCGGCGATGCGTCCGACGAGCGGAACGTAGGAGGCCGACGGCTTGCCCGCGGTGTCGGTGGCGGCCTGTGCCGCGCTGGGAGTGTCCGAGCCGCGCACCTCGTAGGCGCGGGGCCGGTGCGGGTCGCGGCGCAGGAAGCCCTTGCGCTCCAAGGCCATCAGCTGGTGTGCCACCGAGGAGGTGCTGGAGAGCCCGACTGCCTGGCCGATCTCCCGCATGGACGGCGGATAACCGCGTCGCTGGACCGAGTCACGGATCACCTCGATCACCCGGCGCTGCCGGTCGGTGAGTCCCGAACTGTCGGCTCGAATGCCTGGAGGTCGGCCGGGAAGCGAGCGCTTGGCAGGTTGTTCTTCCTGGCCCTCCGCGTTCGCGGACTCGTTCACCGGCTGCATTTCGTCCATTGCTTGAGCTGAGCGGTTCTGGGAGGTGATGGTGGCGCTGTCAGCGGTCGTGGTCACGTCGGCCCCTCTCGAGAAGTTCTCCCTAGCCGGACAACGGTAGTTGGTTTCGAAAGGTTGCGCCAAACACACGTTCGAGTGAAAATCCGCAGTTCTCCGGACTCCTTCGGCGCCAGAGGTGTATAAGTCCCGCGTCGCTCGTACCGTCGGCTTTCGAGGAACCTTCCGAATCCGCGCGCGCCTTTCACTCCCGTCTTCGCGAGTCCTCCGCACCTCTACGCGAGGCGGTGGATCGTGCAGCTGTCCGAGCGTCGCCTGCGGCGGTGGGACGCCAAACGCTGTGACCCTGTCGCCGCCAGTCGCTCTCTGTGACTATTTCCTGTCGATCCGACCGTCCGGAACGCTGCCCGGATGCTCCGTCGGACCTTCTTCCGGTCCACGCCGCCCTCTCGCGTTCCGGCGCCGCGCGTCGCGCTCCGCCCTCGTGCCGCCGAGGTGCCGTCGACGTTCCGCACAGTCTTGCAGGCGTGCCCCGGGACCTGCCCGCCGCCCCGCCTCGCGTAGGCTCGTGGCCCGCGCCGAGGGCGACACGCGTGTTGGCCGCCTTCCGCGAGTGGCTACCAGATCTAGTGGTTTGATGAGCGCACGCCACCACAAGTTGTGGTCCCCGGGTGCTCACGCCGGGAGACTTGGCCTATGCTGGTGGCCCGTCGAGGGGCCCCTGTGACGGGGGTGCCCAGGCGTGTTCTGTCATGCACGGTGAGGGCTCACGAGAGTCCTGGGAGGGTGGAAACGATGCGCTGTCCCTTCTGCCGGCACCCGGACAGTCGCGTGGTCGACAGCCGTACGGCCGATGACGGCGCGGCCATCAGGCGGCGCCGCCAGTGTCCCCACTGCTCCCGTCGCTTCACTACCGTGGAGAACGCATCACTCACGGTAATCAAGCGGAGCGGCGTCACCGAGCCGTTCAGCAGGGACAAGGTGATCGCCGGCGTGCGTAAGGCCTGCCAGGGCCGCCCCGTCACCGAGGACGCCCTCGCCCAGTTGGGGCAGAAGGTGGAGGAGGCCGTCCGGGCCACCGGAAGCGCGGAGCTGTCCACGCACGACGTCGGACTGGCCATACTCGGCCCGCTGCAGGACCTGGACCTGGTCGCCTACCTGCGCTTCGCCTCCGTCTACAAGGCCTTCGAGTCGCTGGAGGACTTCGAGGCGGCCATAGCCGACCTGCGCGAGGCCCATCCGTCCGCTCCCCTCCCCGGGTCCCGGTCGAACGCCGGGCTCCCGACCGGCGACGGTGAGCGGACCTGTGGGGCCGGTGAGGCCGGTGGCACCAGCGAAGTGGCCGGTGAGGAGCCCGGCGGGGACGGAGCCGTGGCTCGCGGGGCCGGCGGCGCCCCCGCGTCAGCCGCCGCCGACTGAGCGGCCCCGGCACCGCCCGCACGCGGGGCCGGCAGAGCCGGAGGCGAGACCGGCGACAGGCCGGGGGAACCCGGCACATCACAGAGACCTGGCCTGGGCACGCACCGTGTCCGGGCCACCAGACAGGCACAGTTCTCGGGGAAGAACCGGGGCATGTTGGGGCGTTATGCCCCATACAGGGAGGCGGAATGACAGAGACGACGAGCGGCCCGGCACGCGGCTCCCGCGCGAAGGGCAGCAAGGCGAACAAGGGACTGCGCATCGAGCGCGTCCACACGACCCCCGGCGTGCACCCCTATGACGAGGTCACCTGGGAGCGCCGCGACGTCGTCATGACCAACTGGCGCGACGGCTCGATCAACTTCGAGCAGCGCGGCGTCGAGTTCCCCGACTTCTGGTCGGTGAACGCGGTCAACATCGTCACCAGCAAGTACTTCCGGGGCGCCGTGGGCACCCCGCAGCGGGAGAACAGCCTCAGGCAGCTGATCGACCGAGTGGTGAAGACCTACCGCGCCGCCGGTGAGGACCACGGCTACTTCGCCTCTCCCGCGGACGCGGAGATCTTCGAGCACGAGCTGGCCTACGCCGTGCTGCACCAGATCTTCGCCTTCAACTCCCCGGTGTGGTTCAACGTCGGCACCAAGCAGCCGCAGCAGGTCAGCGCCTGTTTCATTCTGTCGGTTGACGACTCCATGGAGTCGATCCTGGACTGGTACAAGGAAGAGGGGATGATCTTCAAGGGCGGCTCCGGCGCCGGCCTGAACCTCTCCCGCATCCGCTCCTCCAAGGAGCTCCTCTCCTCCGGCGGCAACGCCTCGGGCCCCGTCTCCTTCATGCGGGGCGCCGACGCCTCCGCCGGCACCATCAAGTCGGGCGGCGCCACCCGCCGGGCCGCCAAGATGGTCGTCCTCGACGTCGACCACCCCGACGTCGAAGCCTTCATCGACACCAAGGTGAAGGAGGAGGAGAAGATCCGCGCCCTGCGCGACGCGGGCTTCGACATGGACTTGGGCGGGGATGACATCACCTCCGTCCAGTACCAGAACGCCAACAACTCGGTGCGCGTCAACGACGCCTTCATGAAGGCCGTCGAGTCCGGCTCGAAGTTCGAGCTGCGCGGCCGGATGACCGGCGAGCCCGTCGAGGAGGTGGACGCCAAGCAGCTCTTCCGCAAGATGGCGGAAGCCGCTCACGTCTGCGCCGACCCCGGCATCCAGTACGACGACACCATCAACCACTGGCACACCTCGCCGGAGACGGGGCGGATCACCGCCTCCAACCCGTGCAGCGAGTACATGCACCTGGACAACTCCTCGTGCAACCTCGCCTCGCTCAACCTCATGAAGTTCCTGCGCGACGACGACAAGGGCAACCAGTCGTTCGACGCGGAGCGCTTCGCCAAGGTCACCGAGCTGGTCATCACGGCGATGGACATCTCCATCTGCTTCGCCGACTTCCCCACCGAGAAGATCGGCGAGACCACCCGCGCCTTCCGCCAGCTCGGCATCGGCTACGCCAACCTCGGCGCCCTGCTGATGGCCACCGGACACGCCTACGACAGCGACGGCGGCCGCGCGCTGGCCGGTTCCATCACCTCCCTGATGACCGGCACCTCCTACAAGCGCTCCGCCGAGATCGCGGCGGTCGTCGGCGCGTACGACGGCTACGCCCGCAACGCCGACGCGCACAACCGCGTGATGAAGCAGCACAGCGACGCCAACGACGTCGCTGTCCGCGTGGACGACCTCGACACCCCGGTGTGGGCGGCGGCCACCGAGGCGTGGCAGGACGTGCTGCGGCTCGGTAAGAAGAACGGTTTCCGCAACGCGCAGGCCTCCGTGCTGGCCCCGACCGGCACCATCGGCCTGATGATGGACTGCGACACCACCGGCGTCGAGCCCGACCTGGCCCTGGTCAAGTTCAAGAAGCTCGTCGGCGGCGGCTCGATGCAGATCGTGAACAACACGGTCCCCAAGGCACTCAAGCGCCTCGGCTACCAGCCCGAGCAGATCGAGGCGATCGTCGAGCACATCGCCGAGCACGGCAACGTCGTGGACGCACCGAGCCTGCGCCCCGAGCACTACGAGGTCTTCGACTGCGCCATGGGCGAGCGCTCCATCTCGCCGATGGGTCACGTCCGCATGATGGCCGCAGCCCAGCCGTTCCTCTCGGGAGCCATCTCCAAGACCGTGAACATGCCCGCGAGCAGCACGGTCGAGGACGTCGAGGAGATCTACCTCCAGGGCTGGAAGCTCGGCACCAAGGCGCTGGCCGTCTACGTCGAGAACAGCAAGGTCGGCCAGCCGCTGTCGGCCAAGGCCAAGGAGGAGAAGAAGGCCGAGGCCCCCGAGCCGGAGAAGGTCGTCGAATACCGTCCGATCCGCCGCCGGCTGCCCAAGGGCCGCCCCGGCATCACCACCTCCTTCACGGTGGGCGGCGCCGAGGGCTACATGACGGCCAACTCCTACCCGGACGACGGCCTGGGCGAGGTCTTCCTCAAGATGTCCAAGCAGGGCTCGACCCTCGCGGGCATGATGGACGCCTTCTCCATCGCCGTCTCCGTGGGCCTCCAGTACGGCGTTCCGCTGGAGACCTACGTCTCGAAGTTCACCAACATGCGCTTCGAGCCGGCCGGCATGACGGACGACTCCGATGTGCGGATGGCGCAGTCGATCGTCGACTACATCTTCCGCCGCCTGGCCCTGGACTTCCTGCCCTTCGAGACCCGATCGGCACTCGGCATCCACTCGGCCGCCGAGCGCCAGCGGCACCTGGAGACGGGTTCCTACGAGGCGAACGAGGAGGAGTTCGACGCGGACGCCCTGGCCCAGTCGGCCCCGAAGGCCGAGCAGGGATCGCAGGCCGCCTCGCACGAGGAGACTCCCGACAGCAAGGACGCGCAGCGCACGGTGGCCGAGTCGGAGGCACCCGCCCCGGCACCGAGGGAGGCCCACAACTCCACGGAGCTGCTCGAGATGCAGCTCGGCCTGAACGCGGACGCTCCGCTGTGCTTCTCCTGCGGCACGAAGATGCGCCGGGCGGGAAGCTGCTACCTGTGCGAGGGCTGCGGCTCGACCAGCGGCTGCAGCTGAGCCTCGGGGGAGACCCGCGTGAGAGCGGGGAGCTCCGTGCGAGGGCGGTGCAGACCCGCGTGCAGGGAGGCCCCCCGTGCGAGGGCGGGGCAGACCCGCCTGAGAGCAGTGCGGACCCGCGTGAAAGCGGAGAGGTAACACCCGCGTGAGAGTGAGGCGGGGGACGGTTGATGGCGCCGTCCTCCGCCTCCACGCGTGTCGAGGCCGCTGCCGGGGAGGACCGTGGTGGCGGACCCGATCCGTGCCACCGAGCGTGGCCTCGTAGTACGCCAGTGCGAGAGCGCCGCCGGGGAGCTGCCGCCGGGGCCGGGGGTCGCTGAGATGGCCGTACGATGGCGCGGTGCTGGTCAAGTGGATGCGCTGCACCGTCGTCGACCGCCCGGGCTTCGCACGGGCACAGCGGAAATGGGCGGGACTGCTCGGAGAGCCGGGCTTCCGTGGGCAGGGCGGCGGGTGGAGCCGGGCCAGGAACGGTGTCGTCCACCTCTTCGGATTCTGGGAGAGCCGCGCCTTCTACGACTCCTTCATGGCGCGATCCCACGACCGCCTGCACGCTTCGCAGGTCGGCACCTACAAGGAGATGCAGGTCAGGCTCTTCGAGTACCGGTTCGACGTCAAAACCGGCTTCCGTCCCGTGTTCACCGACGCCGACCTGCTGCGCGTCGCCCACTGCCGGGTGCGGCCCGAGCGGATCGAGCACTACACGCTGATGCAGGAGAAGGTGTGGAACCCGGCCATGGCGGGCTCTCCCGGCATGCTGCGCGGTGTGTTCGCGCAAGCGAACGCAGAGGACGAGTTCCTGGTGCTTTCCATGTGGGACTCCAGCGCCGAGTACGGAAAATACCGGGTCGAGCGGGTGGAACGCCTGGCGCTGCGGGCCCAGACCGGTGCCGACGTCACCCACGTGGCCGGTGACGTCATCGACCTGGAGCCTTCCTGGACCGTCTGAGCGTGCGGGCGTCCGGCCGTCTGACCTGGAGCCGACTGGCCTAGGGTGGAGCCCATGGCGCGTCCCCGTCGTATCGTCCTCCTCCGCCACGGAGAGTCGGAGGGAAACTCCGACGACAGCATCTACGAGCGCGTGCCCGACCACGCACTGCCACTGACCGAGCGCGGTGCGCGGCAGGCCGATGAGGCCGGCAAGCAACTGCGCGAGTTGTTCGACGGCGAACGCGTCTCCGCTTACGTGTCGCCCTACCGCCGCACTCGCGAAACCCTCGCCGCACTCGGCATGGGTCCGGCCCAGATGCGCGTCCGCGAAGAGCCACGGCTGCGCGAACAGGACTGGGGCAACTGGCAGGACCGTCAGGACGTGCGGCAGCAGAAGAAGTACCGCGATGCCTACGGGCACTTCTTCTACCGCTTCGCCCAGGGCGAATCCGGTGCCGACGTCTACGACCGTGTCGGTGCCTTCCTCGAGAGCCTGTGGCGCAGCTTCGAAGCCCACGACAACCCGCCCAACGTTCTCCTCGTCACCCACGGGCTCACCATGCGACTGTTCTGTATGCGCTGGTTCCACTGGACCGTCGAGGAGTTCGAATGCCTCTCCAATCCCCGCAACGGTGAGATGCGCACGCTCCTCCTCGGTCCGGAAGGCCGTTACCACCTCGACCGGCCCTTCGAACGCTGGCAAACGCCTCGCCCGTACGGGAGTTCCGGCTAGCATCGGCACGACATGAGTGATCGAATTCCCGATCCCGTAGCTGCCGAACGGATCTCCCGCGCCCTGGCCAGCCTGCGCGGCCTGGCCGTCGGCGACGCCCTGGGTTCGCAGTTCTTCGTACCGGACAACCTCCCCTTCCTCCGCCGCCGCGAGCTGCCGCCGGGGCGCTGGCAGTGGACCGACGACACCGAGATGGCGGCCTCCCTGGTGGCTGTACTCGCCAGGCACGGAAGTGCCGACCAGAACGCGCTGGCCACCTCCTTCGCGACCCACCACGACTTCGACCGCGACTACGGCCCCGCGGTGCACAGGATGCTGCGCCTCGTCCGCCAGGAGGGCGGAGACTGGCGTGAGCTGGCCTCCTCCCTCTTCGAGGGACAGGGATCCTGGGGCAACGGCGGTGCCATGCGGGTGGCCCCGCTGGGCGCCTGGTTCGCCGACGACCCGGACCGGGCGGCCGACGAAGCCGCACGCTCCGCTGAGGTCACCCACCGGCACCCGGAGGCCGTCGCCGGTACCCGAGCCGTCGCGGCTGCCGCGGCTCTCGTCGCCGCCGACGGCCACGACCGTCCCGCCACGGCCGTCCCTGCCCCCGCCACGGCCGCCCCTGCTACCTCCTCTGCCTTGCGGCCGGTCCACGGCGAGGGCCCGCCCGCCTCCGCTTCGCGACCGGTCCAGGGCGAGGGCCCGTCCACCTCCGTCTTGCGGCCGAACCTGGGTGATGGCCCCGGCCTTTCCGCTGAGGGGCAGGTCGCAGGCGCGGGTCGGGCCCCCGCCGAAGGACGGGCGCCCGACGAGTCGACGGCTCACGCGGGCCCGCCCGCCGTCCGTGGACAACGGGCATCCGGCGCGAGCTCGACGGCGCCCCTCATCGCCGAGACCCTTCTGCTTGAAGTCCTGAAGCGTGTGCCTCGGAGCGCCGTACACGCGGGGCTGCGCCGTGCCATCGACCTGCTCGACTACTCCGACGTCGGCACGGTGGCAGCCGTCCTCGGCTGCGGCCGACGCACCAGCACGCAGGACACCGTGCCTTTCACCCTGTGGGCCGCTGCCCGGCACCTGGGCGACTTCCGCGCCGCCGTGTGGACCACCGCCGGAGCCGGAGGGGACGTGGACACCACCTGCGCCATCGTCGGCGGCATCGTGGCGGCCGGTGGCCCAGCCGCCGCCCCTCCCGAGGAGTGGGACGCGCGAACCGAGGGCTTTCCACCCTGGCTCGTGGAAAACCTGGAGTGAGACTCCCGGTAACCCGCGCCGGCGGTCCTCACCGCCCCATTCCGCGGACTCTGAGTCACCAATGCGTCCCTTTCCGCGAGCGAGGCTTCCTTTCCTCCTTGCTCGGGGCCTCAAAACGGGAGTCCCGTGAACTCGCCGCGCGCCCAGCGGATACGCTTGGTATTGCCATGCCGTATGAGTCCCCAACCCATCGCGTCGAGCGCTCGATCCGCGCCACCACGGGTGCCAAGATCGTTGCTGGAGTGGACGAGGTCGGTCGCGGAGCGTGGGCCGGACCCGTCACGGTCTGCGCCGCGATCACAGGCCTTCGTCGTCCTCCAGCCGGCCTGACCGACTCCAAACTCATCCCCGAGCCACGCCGCAGTGAGCTGGCCGAGGAACTGATCGACTGGGTCACCGCCTACTCCCTCGGTCACTCCACCCCGGAGGAGATCGATGCCCACGGCATGACCGCTGCCCTCCGGCTCGCCGCCATCCGCGCACTGGACGGCCTGCCCGAACGCCCCCACGCCGTGATCCTCGACGGCAAGCACGACTACCTCGGGGCGCCCTGGCGGGTCCGCACCGTCATCAAGGGTGACCAGTCGTGCGTCGCTGTCGCCGCCGCCTCGGTCATCGCCAAGGTGCGCCGAGACGCGCTCATGGCCGAACTCGCGCCCGAACACGCGGAGTTCGCGTTCCAGGACAACGCGGGCTATCCCTCGCCCGTCCACAAGGCGGCCCTGGAGGAGAGCGGGCCCACTCCCCACCATCGGCTGTCCTGGGCCTACATGGACGCCCTGACCCGTTGGAAGCATCTCAAGCGCAACCGGATCGAGCCCGTGGAACAGATCGGTCTCTTTTGAACCCCGCCGCAGGGCGGCTCCGTCGCGAAGTCCGGTCCCGATCCGGGAATAGCCCGGCATGCCGAACCCGCTGACACTGCTGTTTCTTGCATTTGATAGACAACATCCCATGCCTCTCACTCCCGAGGAGTCACAGATTTACGAGAGCGTCCCGGACACCCGCACTTCCGCGGGAGCGTCCCGAACACCACAGGCATCACGCACCGCGAACCCCATTCCAGGTCCGCGTTCCACTCCGCGCCCCGCACCGCCGCGATCGGACAGCAAGGGCCCCAGCACCCCTGGCCGCCCCGGTGTCCCCCGCCAGAGCTCCGCGTCCGCGAAGCCCACCCCGAACGCACCGTCAGGGTCCGGCACGGCGCAGATCCAACTGGTCGCCGCGAGCGACGCCACGGCCGTGGAGGTCGCCGACGAAACCGTCGACAAGCTCCTCGACGAAGGCCGTGCGCCCGCAGAGATCCTGCTGCTGACCACCGGCGCTCAGCATCCGTGGGCCGAGCACGAGCTCTCCTTCGGCGAGGACGCGTACTGGCGCCAACTCGCTGCCGGCGAAGACGTTTTCTGCGCGCACGCCTCCTCTCTGTCCCGCACCAGCCAGCGCCCCGTCGTGCTGCTGGCCGTCAACGGAGGCACCGATCCGGAGGCTGCCGCCGCGCTGCCCGCCGCACTGGAGAAGGCAACGGAAAAGCTCATCGTCTGCGGTGACCCCGGGCGTCTGCGCGCCTTGCTCTGATCCCGTTCGCCGTGCCGCTCCCGGCTACGGGCCTTCCGCCTTCACCTGCTGGGTGCTCACGGCGACGGGGACGCCGGACCTGCGAAGCGGAGCTGCGGACCGCGGGCTCCGCCGACCGGCTTCACGCCGCGCCTGACCAGTCGCCGAGAAGCCCCGACGCTGTCGTGGCGCTGGGCAATCGGCCGCTGCGGTGCGCTCCGAGTATCCGCCACCCGGACGACGTCAGCGTGATGTAGGCGCCGCAGCGCAAGCCATGGAGCGTGCAGGCGTCGCGCAATCCCCACATCCAGGCACCGTCCACCGGCGTCCACCCGGACTCCCCGAACCGAGCGCACAGCAACACTGCCGTGCGGGCGGGGACCCGTCGGCGCAGGTCGTGCGGGGTGACCCGGCGGAGCCGATCCAGCAGCGCGTTGCGGTACTCCCATCCGTCTGGCCGCGAGCGCTCCAAGCTGAACGACGCGCTGGCGACGAGCCGTTCGTCATACCCGAGCACCCCGAGCACGGCGGTCGGCGGGTGCGGCAGGTGACGTGTGCACAGCCCCTCCACCACAGCCTGCGGATCTTGCGGCAGCGGGGTGGCGGCGGCCACCCACTCCGCGAGCCGCACCACACGGCGGGCATGTGGTGCCAAGCCGCGACCGTGACCCGCACCGGGCGCTGAAGCAGAACCGAAGGTCACCTTCTCTCCTCCGCTCGTGCCGTTCCCCTCTGTGGCGCTGGGCGGGGCGGCGGCGAACACGGACGCGGAGCGCACCACCGGGCCTCCTGCGGCTGTCTCTCCCCTTATTCCCGCTGAGCCTCCTGTCTCCCCTCCTGTGTCTCTTTTCCTCGAACGAGTGAGGACGCTGCTGTCTTCGACGAGTCGGTGGTCGCGTCCGCCTGTCACTCGGCTCCCTCCTGGGGGCGGGGCGGGGTTGGTTTCGCGAGAGGAGGGAGGGCCGCTCTCCTTCACTGCGCCGCCAGAACCAGTGGCAGCACCTCCTTCGCGCCGGCCTCCCGGAGCATTCGGGCTGCCACGGTGATCGTCCAGCCGGTGTCGGTGTAGTCGTCGATCAGAAGCACCGGACCGTCCACGGCAGCCATGGACGCGGCCAGCTCCGGCGGCATCGTGAGCGTGTCATGCACCGCACGCAGGCGCTGGGCTCCGTTGCTTCGGGGGCCGTTGAACAGGCCGAACTCGTCAGCGCAGGCCACCTCTCCCAGAAGTGGCATGCGGCCGATGTCGGCGATCCGTTCCGCGAACGACCGCACAAGCTGTGGTCGGGTCCGGGACCCGATGGCGACGATCCCCGCAGGACGCTCCAACGCTTCCGGTCCCTCTGTCGCCCAGCCACCTGGTGCCTTCGCCCAGTCCGCAAGCACCGTCACCGCACCCTGCAGCACGTCGTCGGGTACCGGGCCGTCTCCCGCCTGCTCGGCCAGCAGTGGGCGCAGCCTGTTTCCCCAGCCGATGTCGGAGAGCCGTCCGAGCGCCCGCCCGGGTGCCGCTTGCTGCTGCGCGGGGATGCGGCCCTTGAGATCCATGCCGACCGACGGCATGCCGGTCGGCCACATCCGGCGTGGGTCGATTCGTACCCCCGGCCTCCGTAGCTCACCCTTGGCGGCCACGACCGAGGCCTCATCGACCGTCGCGCTGAACCGGGCACCGGCGCAGTTGTCGCATCTGCCGCAGGGAGCGGCCTTGTCGTCGTCCAGTTCCCTGCGCAAGAACTCCATCCGGCAGTCGGTGGTGGCGGCATAGCCGCGCATCGCGCGCTGCTCGGCCAGCCGCTGGCGCTCCACCCACTGGTACCGGTCGGTGTCGTACTGCCACGGTGCCCCAGTGGCTACCCAGCCGCCTTTGACTCGCCGGACGGCACCGTCGACATCGAGAACCTTCAGCATCATCTCCAGCCGTGACCTGCGGAGCTCGACGCGGGGCTCCAGAGCGGGCAAGGACATCGGGCCGTCTGACGCAGTGAGCACGTCGAGCGTGCGCCGCACCTGTTCCTCGGCAGGAAAGGCGAGCGAGGCGAAGTACCGCCAGATCGCTTCGTCCTCCTGCCCTGGCAGCAGGAGAACCTCCGCGTGTTCCACGCCGCGGCCGGCGCGGCCCACCTGCTGGTAGTAGGCGATGGGGGAGGAAGGCGAACCGAGATGGACGACGAAGCCGAGGTCGGGTTTGTCGAAGCCCATGCCCAGGGCCGACGTCGCGACCAAGGCCTTCACACGGTTGGCCAGGAGGTCTGCCTCAGCGGCTTCGCGATCCGCGTTCTCCGTCCTGCCCGTGTAGGAGGCAACCTCGTGTCCGCACTGGCGCAGGAAGGCCGTGACCTCCTCGGCCGCGGCCACCGTCAGGGTGTAGATGATGCCCGAGCCCGGCAGGGAGGGGAGGTGCTCTCCCAGCCAGGCGAGCCGATGCGAAGCGTCCGGCAAGCGCAGCACGCTCAGGCTCAGGCTCTCCCGGTCGAGCGGTCCGCGAAGCACCAGTGCGGGCGCGGAGCCGGCGGACATGCCTCCGTCCCCACCCGCGCCGCCCGTGCCGAGCTGCTCGGCCACATCAGCCGTGACGCGTGCGTTGGCCGTGGCGGTCGTCGCGAGCACCGGAACGCCGGATGGCAACTCGGCGAGCATGGTGCGCAGCCTGCGGTAGTCGGGACGGAAGTCGTGGCCCCAGTCGGAGATGCAGTGTGCTTCGTCCACGACCAGGAGTCCGGTGGAAGCGGTCAGGCTCGGAAGCACGTTGTCCCGGAAATCGGGATTGTTGAGTCGCTCAGGGCTGACCAGCAGTACGTCGACCTCTCCGAGGCCCACTTCCGACTCGATCGCCTGCCACTCCTCGGGATTCGACGAGTTGATGGTGCGGGCGCGGATACCGGCTCGCGCGGCTGCCTCCACCTGGTTGCGCATCAGGGCCAGCAGGGGGGAGACGATCACCGTTGGTCCCGATCCCTGTTTGCGCAGGAGAGCCGTCGCCACGAAGTACACGGCTGACTTGCCCCAGCCGGTGCGCTGTACCACCAGTGCGCGCTTACGCTCCGCCACGAGTGCCTCGATGGCCCGCCACTGGTCCGGGCGCAGTCTGGCCGTGCCTTCTTTGTCACCGACGAGGTCGGCCAGCACCACGTCGGCGTCTCGTCGCAGCTGTGTGTCGCTCATGCGTCCATGCAACCCGATGCGCAAGGTCTCCGGGGAACCGGCCTGTGGATAACTCACCATTAGTACGAAAAGACGATGAGTCGCCATAGCTGTGGATAACTTTCGACATCGGATCCAGGTTCTCCGTCACGGTCGACGCATGACACATCACGACCACGCAGAGCAGGGCGACGAGCCCACGACCTCCGCGTCCGGCAAGCTCAGCGTCTCTCTTCGCGAGCCGGCCGAGCTGGCCGAAGCTCTGCCGTACCTCCTTGGTTTCTATCCTGACGACTCTCTCGTGGTCGTTGCTTTGCACGGCGAGCGGGGACGGTTCGGAGGCCGGCTCCGGATCGGCATTCCGGACACGGAAGGCGGTCGGGCAGCTCTCGCGCCACTGGTCGCGGAGTGCCTCGACGCCAGTTGCAAGGCGCGAGGAGCTCGCCCCGACGGTGCCTTGGTCTTCCTTTGCCAGGAGCCGGGTGAGGGACACAGCGGCAGGGATGTCATGGAACGGCTGCGTCCGCTCGTCCAGGACCTGCGTCTCGCCTGTGGCGAGCGCGACATGCCCGTCTACGAGGCTCTCTGCCTCTCGGAAGGGAGGTGGTACTCCTACTGCTGTCCCAGCCAGCGCTGTTGCCCACCGGAGGGCGTTCCGTTGGCGCGTACGGGTACTTCCGTCATGGCCGTCGCCGCCGCCTATGCCGGTATGCCGATGCACGGATCGCTTCGCGAGATGGAGCAGCGGCTGATCCCTCTCGGGTCCCCGTTCGCCGATGAGCAGAAGCGGACGCTGGACGCTGCGAGCCTGCGGCTGACCCCTCGCATGCTCAAGGACGACGACCGGGAGCGGGTGCGCACCGAGACCTTGGCACTGCTCGGACATCTGATGCAGCGCTTCCAGCGCTGCACACCGTCTGTGGCGACATGGACGAGCGAGGACGCGCACGATGACGGCTTGCTCGGACACGATGAATGCGCGGCGGCGATTCTGGGCCTCCAAGATCGCGATACGCGGGATCAGGCGGCCGAATGGATGGAGGGAGTGGATTCCGCTCCCGCCGTGCGTCTGTGGCGTGCCCTGGCCCGCCGTTGTACAGGGCCTTACAGGATCTACTCGGCGCCGCTGCTCACGCTCGCGGGGTGGGTCGCATGGGCGGGCGGGGATGTGCCGACGGCCCGTGTCGCTCTGGGGCTCGCTCTTCGCACGGACCCCGACTATCTGTTCGCGCAGCTCTTGCATCAGGCGTGCAACGAAGGCCTCGACCCCGGTGAGGTGCGCCGTTGCCTGCGAGGGGAGCGCCCTGGTCTACGGGAGGGCCGCGAAGGAGGGGAGCCGGATCCCCCTGCGGACGCCACCTCCTGACAGCCGCTCTCATCAGCCTCGAAGCAGCAGTGGGCAGGGGAGGTCGGTGCTGTTGAACGGCCTGTTTATCGTCAGGGAGACGACTATGATCACGCCATGCCCTATGATCCATCGGCCTTCCCGCCTTTTGCCGTCACCGTCGACCTCGTGGTGCTCACTGTGCGCAAGGACGCGCTGTGTTCCCTGGTCGTGCGCCGGGGGGAGCCTCCCTATCAGGGCAGGTGGGCGTTGCCCGGCGGGTTCGTGCGGGATGATGAGGGCTTGGAGGCCGCGGCCTCGCGAGAACTCGCCGAGGAAACCGGGCTCCGCTCCCAGGCGACCGAGAGGTATCGAGGGGGAGCTCACCTCGAGCAGCTCGCCACGTACGGTGCGCCGCAGCGGGACCCCCGGATGCGGGTGGTCAGCGTGGCGTATCTCGTGCTCGCGCCCGATCCGCCCTCGCCCGTGGCCGGCGGGGATGCGCGCAGTGCCCGATGGGCACCGTCGGATGCCCTCCTCGACGCGTCGGAGGGGCTGGGACGGGATGCCGAACAGCAGGCACCGCTGGCCTTCGATCACGGACAGATCCTGCAGGACGGCGTCGAGAGGGCGCGGTCCAAGATCGAGTACTCCTCGCTCGCCACCGCTTTCTGTCCGCCCGAGTTCACCGTGGGGGAGCTGCGTCGGGTGTACGAAGCGGTGTGGGGAGTGGCGCTCGATCCGCGGAACTTCCACAGGAAAGTGACAGGCACGCCTGGTTTCCTGATGCCGACCGGCGGGACGACGACCCGCCAGGGCGGGCGGCCCGCACAGCTCTTCCGCAGCGGAGAGGCCACTGTTCTCAATCCGCCCATGTTGCGTCCGGAAGCGTAACGACGGATCCCGGCGGCGAACTGCTTGACCGGGCCGGGACCGATCGAGCGGGTTACCCGGAAAGTCGGAAATGTCGCGTTATCTTGCAGAGATGCGTCCACCACGCGTTCTGTGGGAGAAGCGATGATCCAGGCCATCGGACTCACCAGCACGGCCCGGCGCAAGCGCCAGCCGCAGATCGACGACCTCACGTTCGAGGCTCGCTCGGGCGAGGTCACTGCACTGCTGGGGCCGACGGGTTCGGGCAAGAGCGAGGCCCTGCGGCTGATGCTGCAACTTCTCCCGGGGCGGGGGGTCGCGCTCTTCCGGGGTCGTCCGGTGCAGCGGATCCCGCATCCGGCGCGGGAGATCGGCGTCCTGCTCGGGGACGTCCCGGGGCATCCTGCACGCACAGCTCGAGGGCACCTGCGGATGCTGACGGCCGTCGCCGGGGTACCGGTCGAGCGGGCGGACGAGGTGTTGGAAGTGGTCGGCCTCAGCGGTCTTGCCGACCAGCGGCTGGGGGATTTCTCGCTCGGGATGGACCGGCGGCTCGGGATGGCGGCGGCGCTGTTGGGTGACCCGCACACGCTGGTTCTGGACCAACCGACACAGGGGTTGTCACTCCGGGAGGCGAGTTGGCTGCAGGGTCTGCTGCGGAGTTACGCGGAGCACGGTGGCTTGGTGCTTGTCACTGTGCGAGACCCGAAAGAAGCGGCACGGATCGCCGACCGAGTGGTGTCCATCAATCGCGGCAGGCTGGTGGCCGACCAGGAGGCCGCTGACTTCGCCCGCACCCGGCTCCGCCCTCGGGTGGCGGTGCGGACGCCGCACGCGGAACGGTTCGCCGCAGTCCTCTCCCAGGAGGCCAGGAGCGGGGAGCGAACCCGCAAGGGGCGCGGCGCTGTTGAAGTGGTGTGTGAAGGGGGGAGTCGAGTGTCGGTCTACGGGAGCGACTGCGCGGCGGTGGGGGAGTTGGCGTACCGACACGGAATTCTCGTGCACCAACTGAAGGATGAGATCGGTGACACGGGGGACGGCTCGCGGCCCAGCGCGTTGGAAAGGGCGGATGGCCGACCATCCGATGCCCTTCGTCCAACCGTCCGAGGCTCGGAGGCCGCTGTGGGGAAACGAGCGGAAGAGGGGGCGGATGATGGCAGAGAAGGGCAGAGTGCCGAGTCCGGTCGGGGGAACGGAGCGCACGAAGACGTATGGGGAGAGGGCGCGGGCCGAGCGGGTCTCCAGTCCGCAGCTCCCGGGCACGCCGCCGTTCCCGCTCCTCACACGTACGCGCCGGGGCGTGCAGGTGCGGCGACACCAAGCGCGAGTGCGGAACCGGCGGAACGGGACAGCTCCGGTGTGGGCGCCGACGGGACAGGTGAAGTCGTCGCCGGCATGGACGCCGGGCCAGAGGGCGAGTTGGAGCCGGCTGCCCGCCGGGGCGGGCCTGAGGGACCGGCTTCCCGCGAGGTACGTGCCGAGGCGGCGCAGGAGCCGACGGACCCGGACAGGACGTCCGATGAAGAGGCGCTGGTCCCGGCGGCGTCGGAGGAAACCGGCGCGGCGAATGCGCCCGATGAAAGGCGTGGGCAACAGCGGCGCCCGGTGGGCAGAGCGTCGGCCTCGACGCCGCGGGGAAGCCATGCTCGGCTGGCGGAGAATGATCCTCCGAATGTGAACCCGGAGGAGAAACGGGTATCCGGTGGCCAACAGGCTGAGGCGGGGAACATCGGTCCGCATGAGACGTTGCCGGTGCACGTGACACCGAACGAGCGGGTCTCGGACAACAGGGGAACGCGGACGGAAGAGAAGACACCTGGCGCGCGTTCGACACCGGTATCAGCACAGGTCCCGGGCGATGCCGCGCCCGCGGTGCACTCCGGCAGCGAGACTTCCGCCCGCGCCGTTGCTCCGCACGCCACTTCCTCATCCACCGATTCCGTACGCTCCGCTGCTGTCGACGCCCCATCCGCCGGTGCCCCATCCGCCGGCGCCCCATCGGCCGACGCCCCGTCCGCCAGCGCCGCGTCCATCGACGCGGCGTCCGTCGGCTCGGTGAGGGGCGGCTCGGCGAGATCGGGCCGACAGGTTGCCGACGCATCCTGGGCGGCCAGAATCGTGACCTCTGCTCGTGACCGGCTGCGGATGTGGCGAAACGGGGAGGCCGGCGCGAGCGAGGGGGTGCCCACAACCATCGGGCGGGGCGGAAGCGGCACCGTGAGCGGCGAGGCCACGGCTGCAAGTGGCGAGACCACGGCTGCGGCATTTTCCGTGTCTCCGGCGGTGCGACGGCCCGGCCCGGTAGCGCCGGTGCAGTACGAGCTGCGGCGGCTGTTCGGTGTGCGGACTCCCTGGGTGGTCATCGCGCTGGCGCTGTTGGCGGGATTGGTTGTTTCGGTCTCGATGGCCCGTACAGGCGCCGGGAGCACGGTCGACGCGGCCACAGGTATCGCTCCAGGGCTGAAGCTGCTGATGGGGTGGCTGCCCGGGTCACCGTTCATGGTGCCGCCCGCCGCAGTGGCGGCCGGGTTCTTGGGGGCCACTGCCTTCGGCCAGGAATTCCGGTATCCGGCGCTGGTTCCCGCGCAGGTGCCCGTACCGCGGAGACTGGGACTGCTGGTGGCGAAGCTGGTCGTGACCGCAGGCGCGACCGTGGGGCTGTGCGCGGCGACAGCTGTGTGCAACGCAGCCGTGCTCACCCTCTTCTTCGGTCCCGACAGCGGCGTACTGGACTTTCCCGACCGGACTCTCGAACTGGCCGGCCTGACGCACCTTTCCGTGCCTGTCGGGGAAGGAGTCGGCCACATGGTGCCCTCGTTGGGGGTGCAGGTGTTCGCGGTTCTGGCGCTGTGTGTGGGGTGCGCATGGGCCGGGCTGCTGGCCGCAGGGGTCTGCCGTTCGACGCTGTCGGGTCTGATCGCGGTTGTGGCAGTCCCGTTGCTGGTGGCACCCCTGGTGGCTCGGGCCGCGGTGGGTACCGACGGCCAGCCGGTGGACGGAATGCCGGAACGCCTGAGATCGGTGCTGCTCTTTCCTTGGCCGTCGGCTGTCGAGCAGTGGGGCTCGGTGGTCGGGGAGATCGCGACGCAACCAGTGGGTCGTGCGCTTGCCCTGTCGCTGACCGTGTTGTTCGGGGCGTACGGCGTCCTCTCGTTGCGAGCGAGACCGAGACGGCAGTAACGGTGCGAGTCGGCGCGCTGATCACCGTGGCGGCGGCCTCAGTTGGTTACTCGTCTCCCGATGACCGCAGGCTCGGCGGGGTGTTCACACCGCGGTGGCACCAATCCGTGAGACAGAGGGGAGAGATGGCTCTGACCACCGGTGATGTGGTCGGTTCTTTCCGATAAGGCGTCAATTGTAAGGAAGTCAGCGATCACCCTTTCGTGTGCTTTTCACCAAAGCCCTCAAGAAAGCCCTCAAGACCGGCCGGAGCACGGCCGACACAAGATGCGTGACTACCCTTGCGCACTCCATGATGACCGCGGCTCGCCCCGTTGACTCAGGCCTCGTCGGCCCGGGCGAGCTGGACCGCTACGCATACGCCGAGTCCACGGGGACAGCGCGTACCACAACGAACGCCTCGGCGTGGGAGGGTTCCGAGGCCGACATGAACCGTGTGAACCGACGTACATCCGGCAGCCGCGGCAGGGGTCTGCACGGACAACTGGTGCAGCAGCTCGGGCAGATGATCGTCTCGGGTGACCTGGGCGCTGACCGCCCGCTCGTCCCCGAGGAGATCGGCCAGCGGTTCGAGGTCTCGCGGACGGTCGTACGTGAGTCGCTGCGCGTTCTGGAGGCCAAGGGGCTCGTGAGCGCCCGGCCGAACGTCGGCACCCGGGTCCGGCCGGTCAGCGACTGGAACCTGCTCGACCCCGACATCATCGAGTGGCGCGCGTTCGGGCCGCAGCGGGAAGGCCAGCGGCGCGAGCTGTGCGAGCTGCGCTGGACGATCGAGCCTCTCGCCGCCCGCCTCGCCGCCGGGCAGAGCCACGACGACGTACAGCAGCGCCTGGGCGACATGGTCGAGATCATGAACCACGCGCACGCCCAGGGTGACAGTCTCACCTTCTCCAGGGCGGACGCCGAGTTCCACGGTCTGATCCTGCAGGCGGCGGGCAACCGGATGCTGGAGCACCTCTCCGGCATCGTCTCCTCGGCACTGCAGGTCTCCGGCGGCCCCTCGGCGTGCTGCGAGCACCCCACCGAGAACGTGGTCGCTCACCACCGCCGGGTCGTAGAGGCGCTCGCCGCGGGAGAGGCCTCGGTGGCCGAGACCGCCATGCGCCAGGTGCTGGGTGCCCCCAGCGAGTCGGTGCCCGCGGGGCAGAGCGCGCAAGGGGCTGCCGCTCCCGCGCAGGCCGGCCAGGCGGGTCAGGCCGCGCAGGCGGGTACGCACGGTGTGCCCACCGGTGCGGGGCAGCCGGCACCGTCCGGCGGCGCGGCCGCACCCGGCGGCGCAGACCACGTGGTGCCGGCACCACGCGAGCACTGACGTTCCCGGGGCGTCCGCCGGCGCCCCTGCGGGGGCTTTAGCGACCGTGCCGAGACTCTGACAGCTACGCCTGTGGGCGCGGGCATCGTCGTGGATCTTTCCCGCGGTGTCGGCTCGCCTCGGCGGCGGATCCACCACTTCGTGGTCCCGCACATTGCCCGGCCCGCTCGCCGGTCGGCGCTCGTCGGCCCGTGCGGTGTCAGGGGCGGACAGCGGCCGGGGTGAGCGGCCTCCTGGGCGGCGTCGGTGTCCTTACGGTCGTCCGTCGCCCGGCTGCGCGTGACCGTCGGCGCCCCCGTTCGTCGCGTTCGACCCCCGTCGGTCGCGTCCGGGGGAACTCCGGCGGAGCCTCAGCCGTCGTGGGGCTGGCACGTCTCCGGGTTGCCGTCGGAGCGTCCTTCCGGTGTCGGAGGGTCCCTCCGGCGGTTGTAGGGGTCGGTGCCTTCGGCTCGGTTGCGGCGACGGTGCCGGACGAGCCGCTCTGTTTCCGCCTTCGGGTCGCTCAGTCGCTCGGTGGGGTGACAGCGGGTCCGCCCCCTGACTCGTCTGAGCTTCCTTCGCTGCGGACAGAAGGCTGGTCGAAGTGGAGGGGCGACGCGCTCCTCACCTCAGTGATGAGGACGCGCGGCGCTCGGCCCTGTAGTCCGGTCGCGTTGTGACCGCCCCCCAGGCGGCGGAAACCTGCGTGGCGCCTCCTCGTGCCGCGACGGACCGTCGGCGCTCAACATCACCGCCGTGCGGCCCTGCCCAGTGGCGTCGCCGTGCCCTCGCCGTGACGCGTCCTACGCGCCGCGATGTGCCGTGATGCCGACCGCAGGGTCTCCATGCTCGTGTCGAGGGCCGTACGGTTCCCGGACTCGTCGTGGTCTCGTCGTGCGGTGGCCGGGCGGCTGGGTGGCCGGGTGACCGCATGGCGGCCGGGCGGACGGGCGCGAACCGGCTTCGGCCCCGGGTGTCGTCCGTGGTGGCAATCCGTACCGCATCGTCCCGTGTGGCGAGAGGGTGCGCTCTGGGCCGTCGTGGTCTCGTTACGGACGGCGCGTTTGCCCGGTTCCATCCCTGTATGAGTGGGTACTAGATGTGACTCGGGCCACGTGAATTGGGCGTAACGCTTCCCGCCCCCACGCGATGACTCAAGAGGTGACAGCCGAGGAGGGAATACGGGCGCTCCATTCGGAGCTTGTGTCTGCACCGTTGTTTCTCCACTGCTCCGCCCGCGCCGTCGGTTCATCCCCGCCGGCGGTCCGCCGTTTCCATCGTTCCGAGAGGTTGTTCGTGTCGGCCAGCACATCCCGTACTCTCCCTGCGGAGATCGCCGAGTCCGAGTCCGTGATGGCGCTCATCGAGCGGGGGAAGGCTGAGGGGCAGATCGCCGGCGACGACGTGCGCCGGGCCTTCGAGGCTGACCAGATTCCGCCGACCCAGTGGAAGAACGTTCTGCGCAGCCTCAATCAGATCCTCGATGAGGAGGGTGTGACGCTGATGGTGAGTGCAGCCGAGGCGCCGAAACGCACCCGCAAGAGCGTCGCAGCGAAGACCCAGACCAAGCGCACCGCTACCAAGCCGGTCGCTGCCAAAACCACGTCGGCCAAGAAGGCCGCCCCCACTCGGACGGCTCCCGCGGCGGCCTCGGCCGCCCCCGCGCCCATCGCGCCGAGCGTCGCGGCCGGAGCGGTGGCCGGGCAGGAGCCTGCCGTGGACTCCGAGGAGAAGCCCGCGAAGAAGGCCGCCGCCAAGAAGACGGCGGCGAAGAAGGCGACCGCCAAGAAGGTGGCCGCCCCGAAGAAGACCGCCGCCAAGAAGTCCGTCGTCGACGAACTCCTCGAAGGCGACGACGAGATGGTCGAGGACCTCCCGGCCAAGCCGGCGGGCAAGCCCGGCGCCGAGGACGGTCCTTCCGCCGAGGGCAAGAACGAGAACGAGGGCTTCGTCCTGTCCGACGAGGACGAGGACGACGCTCCGGCGCAGCAGGTCGCCGCCGCGGGGGCGACGGCCGACCCGGTGAAGGACTACCTCAAGCAGATCGGCAAGGTCCCGCTCCTGAACGCGGAGCAGGAGGTCGAGCTGGCCAAGCGGATCGAGGCGGGTCTGTTCGCCGAGGACAAGCTGGCCACCGAGGAGAAGCTGGCCCCCAAGCTCCAGCGGGAGCTGGAGATCATCGCCGAGGACGGCCGCCGGGCCAAGAACCACCTGCTGGAGGCCAACCTCCGCCTCGTGGTGTCCCTGGCCAAGCGCTACACCGGCCGCGGCATGCTGTTCCTGGATCTCATCCAGGAGGGCAACCTGGGTCTGATCCGTGCGGTCGAGAAGTTCGACTACACGAAGGGCTACAAGTTCTCGACCTACGCGACGTGGTGGATCAGGCAGGCCATCACCCGCGCCATGGCCGACCAGGCTCGCACCATCCGTATCCCGGTGCACATGGTCGAGGTCATCAACAAGCTGGCCCGTGTGCAGCGCCAGATGCTCCAGGACCTGGGTCGCGAGCCCACGCCGGAGGAGCTGGCCAAGGAGCTGGACATGACGCCCGAGAAGGTCGTCGAGGTCCAGAAGTACGGCCGGGAGCCGATCTCGCTGCACACTCCGCTGGGCGAGGACGGCGACAGCGAGTTCGGTGACCTGATCGAGGACTCCGAGGCGGTCGTTCCCGCTGACGCGGTCAGCTTCACGCTGCTGCAGGAGCAGCTGCACTCGGTGCTCGACACCCTCAGCGAGCGTGAGGCGGGCGTCGTCTCCATGCGCTTCGGTCTGACCGATGGCCAGCCCAAGACGCTCGACGAGATCGGCAAGGTCTACGGCGTGACGCGTGAGCGTATCCGGCAGATCGAGTCGAAGACGATGTCCAAGCTGCGGCACCCCTCGCGTTCCCAGGTGCTGCGCGACTACCTCGACTGAGCCACCGAGCGTCCAAGACTGAGTCTCCGAGCCTCCAACCGGACGGTCGCAAGAGGTGACACGAAGGCCGGTGGGCCCGCTGACGGCGGGGCCCACCGGCCTTCGACGTGTGACCACCGGCCTTCGACGTGTGACCACCGGCCTTCGACGTGTGACCACCGGCCTTCGCGTGTGGTCACCGGCCTTCGCCGTGTGGGTGACGGGCCTTCGCCGTGTGCATCGGCCGCCTGTGTGGTCGACCGGCCTGGGAACCTTGGCCCTCGGCCTCAGCCTCGCAGTGCGGCGCGTCAGGCCTCCGTCACGTCACCGGTCGTGCCGTTTTCCGGTGCCCGTACGTGCATACGAGTGTCAGGCGCTCGTCATGGTCGTCTCGGGATGCGCGCGGCGTGCGACAGGAACACCCTGGGTAGTCAGGTAGTTCCGCACGGTGCAGGAGGTCGGTTCATGCGAGGGATGCGCTGTAAGCGAACACGCGCTGTCCGCACTCCCGGGAGCCCGGGAAGTCGTCTTTTCGTCCTGGGGGTGGCGCTCATAGCGGTGCTCCTCGCCCCTGCGGCCTCGCCCGCCGCGGCGCAGGGCCAGGACCCGGGCGACCGTGCCGTGATCGGCGGAAGACCGGTGAGCGCCGAGAGCCATCCGTGGGTGGCGGCACTCTCCAGCCGCTCGCGGTTCGGGCCGGAGCGTTCGGGACAGTTCTGCGGCAGTGCGGTGGTAGGCCCCCGTACGGCCGTCACGGCGGCGCACTGCGTCAGTCGCGAGGTGCTGGGCGCCGATCCGTCGCAGGTCGACGACCTGCGGGTCATCACAGGGCGAGGGGATCTCACGCAGACGACGGGCAAGGAGATCGCCGTCGAGTCCTGGAAGGTCAACCCGGGGTACGACCCCAAGACCAACAAGGGGGACATCGCGGTTCTGCGGCTGGCTTCCGCGCTGCCGCAGAACGCTGTCCTCCCGATGGCACGGAAGGGTGATTCCGCGTACCAGGCGGGCACGTCGGCCACCGTCTACGGCTGGGGTGACACCACAGGGCGCGGGGACTACGCGGACACCCTGCACGCGGCGGGTGTCAACGTGCTGCCGGACGCGGACTGTGAGCGCGCGTATCCGGGGTCGGCCGAGGGCACGTACGACCGCGTCACGATGCTGTGCGCCGGTCTCAAGCAGGGAGGCAAGGACGCCTGTCAGGGGGACAGCGGCGGCCCGCTGGTCGCCCAGGGCAAGCTCGTGGGACTGGTCTCCTGGGGCATCGGCTGCGGGCAGCAGGGGCGTCCAGGGGTGTATACGCGGATCTCAGCGGTGCAGTCCGTCATCGGGGCCCAGGAGGGCTCGGCCGCACCCACGGGATCCTGAGCGGCGTCCAGGCCGCATGCTGAGGCCTTGCAGGCGTTCGGCGACGCGCCTCACCCCGCCGAGGACGACGGACCGCCGTTCCCGAGGGAATCGGCGCCCGGGGTGTCGCGGTGGCCGGTCCGGCGAGCCGGGCCGATCGCGGGTGCGCACCGGTCGACCACGAGGCGGAATCGGCCATGGTCCCGTGCCGTGCTCTCGGCCGGCCGCACACCCGCGGGGGCGGCCGGACGCCGGCCGGGAAACGACGAGGGCGGACGGTCCTCCCGCTGGTGGGAGGGCCGCCCGCCGATACCGGCCTGTGCCGGGGTAGCTCGTCGGATGCGGACGCGAAGGCGTCAGCTCAGCAGGTCACCGTTCGTCCTCGCCCGCAGTGGCAGGAGTCGCGGTGAGCTTCTCCGTCTCGTCCTGTATCTCCGCGGCGATCTTCTTGAGCTCCGGCTCGTACTTACGGCCGTGGTGGGCGCAGAACAGCAGCTCTCCGCCACTCACCAGGACAACGCGCAGATAGGCCTGGGCGTTGCAGCGGTCACAGCGGTCGGCTGCAGTCAGCGGGGTCGCGGGGGTCAGAACTGTAGTCACGTCGCCTCTTCTCTAGCTCGACGAGCTGTCGTACCAGGGTCAACATCCAACCAGGCCGAAAACGTTCCCGCTCTGGCCTTCATTCCCGGACTTTTTTGGCCGGGAGGCCGGATTGTTGCCGGGTGGCGGCGAATGGGCCGTATTGCAGGGGTTGGGGTTTCCGTCTGTTGTGTTCGGTCTGTCGTGGAGTTTGTGACGGTGAGTGGTGGCCGGCTCCTGCCAGTGGCGCTGGCAGGCTTCCGTCGTGCCGTTGGGTTGTCGTCCGACTCCGGGCTGTTCCCTTCTCCGTTGTGGAGGACGTGCCCGGAGCCTAAACGGTTCATGCCTGGATGGGAACGTGATGTGTGAGTCACCCAGGCGGGTTATCGAACAGGATATCGAATATGAGCTAGCATGGCGGTTCTCCTTATCCCTGGCCTGGGTCGTGCGTCACGCGCCGTCCTGGGCCTCGGTACCCTCTGACGCGGCAACCCAGCCGTCTCAAGCAGAATTCAGCGAGGAGCGAACCGCGTGACCGCCGACATGTCCGTGCCGTCCACCGCACTGCTGACCGGGGCAGACCGTGAGGGCGGTTCCAATTACACCGCGCGGCATCTGCTCGTCCTGGAGGGCTTGGAGGCCGTCCGCAAGCGGCCCGGCATGTACATCGGCTCGACCGACAGTCGCGGCCTGATGCACTGCCTGTGGGAGATCATCGACAACTCCGTTGACGAAGCCCTGGGGGGCTACTGCGACCGGATCGAGGTCATCCTGCACGAGGACGGCTCGGTCGAGGTCACCGACAACGGCCGGGGCATCCCCGTCGACATCGAGCCGAAGACGGGTCTCCCCGGCGTCGAGGTCGTGATGACCAAGCTGCACGCCGGCGGCAAGTTCGGTGGCGGCTCCTACGCGGCCTCCGGCGGACTGCACGGTGTCGGCGCTTCCGTGGTGAACGCGCTCTCCTCGCGCCTGGACGTCGAGGTCGACCTGAACAGTCGCACCCACACCATCAGCTTCCGTCGCGGTGTGCCCGGCATCTTCACCGAGCCGGGACCCGAGGCACCCTTCGATCCCTCCAGCGGGGTGCTCAAGGGCAAGAAGATTCCCAAGACGCGTACGGGCACCAGGATCCGCTACTGGTCCGACCGGCAGATCTTCCTCAAGGATGCCAAGCTCTCCCTGGACACGCTGTACGCACGTGCCCGTCAGACCGCGTTCCTGGTGCCAGGGCTGACGCTGGTCGTGCGGGACGAGCGGGGTCTGGACGGCGAGGACGTCTCGGAAGAGACGTTCCACTACGACGGCGGCATCAGCGAGTTCTGCGAGTACCTCGCACCCGACAAACCGGTCTGTGACGTACTCAGGTTGCAGGGCCAGGGAACGTTCAAGGAGACCGTGCCGGTTCTCGACGACCGCGGGCACATGACCCCCTCGGAGGTCCAGCGGGAGCTCGGTGTGGATGTCGCGCTGCGCTGGGGGGCCGGGTACGACACGACGGTCAAGTCGTTCGTGAACATTATCGCGACGCCCAAGGGCGGCACGCACGTCGCCGGCTTCGAGCGCGCTGTCACCAAGACGGTCAACGAGGCACTGCGCACGAACAGGCTGCTGAAGGTCGCCGACGACGACGTCGTCAAGGACGACGCCACCGAAGGACTCACCGCCGTGGTGACCGTCCGGCTGGCCGAGCCGCAGTTCGAAGGGCAGACCAAGGAGGTGCTGGGAACCTCCGCGGCCTCGCGCATCGTCGCGCAGGTGGTGGCCAAGGAGCTGAAGGCCTTCCTGACCTCCTCCAAGCGGGACGCCAAGGCGCAGGCCCGCTCCGTGCTGGAGAAGGTCGTCGCCGCGGCACGGACACGGATCGCCGCGCGGCAGCACAAGGAGGCGCAGCGCCGCAAGACCGCGCTGGAGTCCTCGGCGCTGCCCGCCAAGCTGGCCGACTGCCGTGCCGATGACATCGACCGCACCGAGTTGTTCATCGTCGAGGGTGACTCCGCGCTCGGCACCGCGAAGGTGGCGCGGAACTCCGAGTTCCAGGCGCTGCTGCCGATCCGCGGCAAGATCCTCAACGTGCAGAAGTCGTCCGTCTCCGACATGCTCAAGAACGCCGAGTGCGGCTCGATCATCCAGGTCATAGGAGCCGGGTCGGGACGGTCCTTCGACATCGACCAGGCCCGTTACGGCAAGGTCATCTTCCTCGCCGACGCCGATGTGGACGGTGCCCACATCCGCTGCCTGCTGCTCACGCTCTTCCAGCGCTACATGCGGCCGATGGTGGAGGAGGGCCGGGTCTTCTCCGCGGTGCCGCCGCTGCACCGGATCGAGCTGATCAACCCGAAGAAGGGCCAGGAGAAGTTCCTGTACACCTACTCGGACAACGAGTTGCGCCAGACGCTGCTGGAACTCGAACGCAAGGGGACGCGTTACAAGGAGTCCATCCAGCGCTACAAGGGGCTGGGCGAGATGGACGCCGACCAGTTGGCGGAGACGACGATGGACCCGCGCCACCGCACGCTGCGCCGCATCAACATCAGCGACCTGGAGGCGGCCGAGGAGGCGTTCTCCCTGCTGATGGGCAGCGAGGTGGCTCCGCGCCGGGAGTTCATCAGCTCCTCCGCCGCCACGTTGGACCGCTCCCGCATCGACATCTGAGCCGGAAACCGGCCTGCCATGACGTGCGGTGCCCGGGAGTGTGTCCGGCTGGCCGCAGACGGGGGCGCGTTCGGCCGCGACGGGCGGTCCGGCGACTCACGTCCGGCTGCGAGGCGCGATCCGGCGGCTCACGCCCCGCTGTGCGGGCGCCGGTGCGGGTGCGGTGCGGGTCGGTCCGGCCGCTCGCGTCCCGCTGTGTGGTCGCGGGCCCGGTCGCTTGCCTCCCGCTGTGTGGCCGCGGGCCCGGCCGCTTGCGTCCCGCTGTGTGGCCGCGGGCCCGGCCGCTTGCGTCCCGCTGTGTGGTCGCGGGCCCGGCCGCTCGCGTCCCGTTTTCCCGGTCGGCCCGGCGGCTCGTTCACCTGAAGAGGTGAACGAGCCGGCCTCGGCCGAACAGAAGCGCAGCGGTGCGCCCATTCTGACGGCATGCGCCTCGACGACCCCTGGTACGACTCCCTCTCCACGGGCGGCTCCCGACCCGCTTGTGCCCCTTCTCCGGGACCCGCCCAGCCCCAGGGAGACCGCACCGGACCGGTGCGGACGGGCACGCGAGAGGCGTACCTGACGATCCAGCGCAGCGCGGCGTTCCACGAAGTGCGCGGCCGTTACCGACGTTTCGTGTGGCCGGCCGGTGCGGCGTTCGTGCTGTGGTACCTGGCCTATGTGGTGCTCGCCGTCTGCGCGCCCGGCCTGATGGCCGGTGAGGTGGCGGGTGTCCTCAACGTCGCGATGGTCGCCGGGCTCGCGCAGTTCGCCTCAACGTTTCTGCTGACCTGGTTGTACGCGCGCCACGCCCGGCTGCGCAGAGACCGGCTCGCCTTCGAACTGCGCTGGAGGGCCCAGGACGCGGTAGGGGCCGTGCGCACCGGGGCTCGGGAGGGCGCCAGGTGAGCGGCGGCGACCAGTCGCTCATCGCGGCGCTGTTCGGCGCCGTCGGTGTGGCGACGCTGGCCATCACGTGCTGGGCGGGCACCGGGCGCCGGGTGGGCGGCGGACGCCGTGGCTCGTCGGAGGAGTTCTTCGCCGGGGGCCGGCTCTTCTCTCCGCTGGAGAATGGTTTCGCCATCGCCGGGGACCACATGTCGGCGGCCTCCTTTCTCGGTGTCTCCGGGCTGGTCGCGCTCTACGGCTACGACGGCATGCTGTACGCGGTGGGCTTCCTGGCGGCGTGGCTGGTCGTCTTGTTCTTCGTCGCCGAACCCGTGCGCAACTGCGGCCGTTTCACCCTCGCGGACGTGCTCGTCGCGCGCCTGCGGGAGCGGCCGGTGCGGATCGCTCTGGGCGCCTCGTCGGTGACGGTCTCCGTGCTGTACCTCGTAGCGCAGCTGGTCGGCGCGGGCAGTGTGGTCGCACTGCTGCTCGGGGATCCCGGTGGAGCGGCGTACACCTGGACGGTGCTGGGCGTCGGCGGCCTGATGGTCTGCTATGTCGCCTGTGGCGGGATGCGGGCAACCACCTGGATCCAGATCGTCAAAGCCGTGCTGCTGCTGGGCGGTGCGTTCACTCTGAGCGTGTTGGTGCTGCTGCGCTTCGGGGGCGATCTGGCGGACCTGCTGACCAGCGCCGCCGAACACAGCGGACGCGGCGCGGACTTTCTGTCGCCCGGGTTGCAGTACGGGCGCGGCGGATGGGCCGCCAAGTTCGACTTCGTCAGCCTCGGACTGGCACTCCTTCTGGGTACCGCCGGGCTTCCGCACATTCTTGCGCGCTTCTCCACCGTGCCCACGGCGCGGGCCGCCCGCAGGTCTGTCGTGTGGTCGACCGTTCTGATCGGCGGCTTCTACCTGATGGCACTCGTCCTGGGCATCGGCGCGGCGGCCCTGGTCGGCACGGATGCCGTTCGCCGTTCCAGCCCCGCGGGGAACACGGCCGTCCCCCTGCTGTCCTTCGAGCTGGGTGGCGGGGCGGGCACCACCGGCGGTGCCGTCCTGTTCGCGCTGGTCGCCGCCGTTACCTTCGCCACCGTCCTGGCGGTGGTCGCGGGAGTCACGCTCGCCGCTTCGGCGGCCGTGGCCCACGACCTGTACGAGTCGTCGGCTGGACGGAGACGGCAGGGGAAGGCGGGCCGGTTGCAGGCACTGAAGAGGGGAACAGACCGGCGGGCCCGCGGGCAGAAGCCCGAGGGCGGCCAGGGCGGCCAAGGCGGCCAGAGCAGCCAGGGCGGTCAGGATGACCGGAGTGAGGTGGCGGTGGCCCGGCGCGCGGCGCTGGTCGTCGGGGCGCTGGCAGTGGGGCTGAGCCTGCCGGCGCGGGAACTGAACGTGGCGTTCCTGGTGGGCCTCGCCTTCGCCGTGGCCGCCTCGGCCCATCTTCCGGTGCTGCTGTACGCGCTCTTCCGGCGCCGCTTCACCACGCGCGGGGCTGTGCGGGCGGTGTACGGGGGCCTGCTGTCCTCGATGGTGCTCGTGGCGCTCTCGCCTGTCGTCTCCGGCGCCCCACGCGCCCTCTTCCCCGGCGTGGACTTCGCCTGCTTCCCGCTGGAGAACCCCGGCATCGTCTCGATCCCGTTCGGCTTCCTGTGCGGCTGGCTCGGCACGTTGCGCTCCCGCGAGCGTCCCGACGAGGGGCGCTACGCCGAGACGGAGGTGCGTTCCCTCACCGGCGCGGGCGCTGTCTGAAGCCCTCGCTGCCCTCCGGTGGCTCCCCGGTCCCGTGCGGAAGCCCGGTCCGAGGACGAGGGGTTCCGCTGCGAGGGTGAGGGGAATCGCTGCGAGGGTCTTCGGGGTGCAGCGCTTCGGGCAGGGTCACGGTGAACTCCGCGCCTCCGTTCGCGCTCTCGCCGACCCGGGCGGTGCCGCCGTGCCGCTCAGCCAGGCGTCGCACCAGGGCGAGGCCGAGCCCGCGCCGACCGTGCGCGGGTGGCTCCTTGGTAGACCAGCCCTCCGTGAACACGGTCTCGCGGTGCTGTGCCGGGATGCCAGGACCGTTGTCGCTCACCCGCAGCGTGGCTCCGGTCCCGTGCGGCCCCGCGGTCGTGGCGAGCGCCACCTCCACCTCTCCGCCTGCCGTGCCGGCGACCGCGTCGAGAGCGTTGTCGACCAGGTTGCCCAGCACCGTCGCCAGCTCCGGCGGATCCACCAGGCGGTCGGGCAGCAGCGTGCCCGCCGCGACGCGCAGGGCGGCCCCTCGCTCCGCCGCCACCGTGGCCTTGCCGACCAGCAGTGCGGCGAGCATCGGGTCGCGTACGTGTTCCGATATCTCCTCGGCAGTCGCCCGGTGCACTCCGACGGTTTCGCTCAGATACGCGACCGCGTCCTCCACCATGTCCAACTGGAGCAGCCCGAGCAGGATGTGCAGACGGTTGGCGTGTTCGTGGTCCTGGGCGCGCAGGGCGTCGATCAGCCCGTGGGAGCCGTCGAGTTCCCTGCCGAGCAGTTCCAGTTCGGTGCGGTCGCGCAGGGTGGCCACAGCGCCGCCGTCGTCCGTGGGCATCCGGTTGGCGACCAGCACCCTCCCACCGCTGACGGTCAGCAGGTCGGCGCCCGGCACCTCGCCCGCCAGCAGCCTGGCCGTACGCCCCGTACCCAGTGCCTGGTGCGGCGACAGGCCGATGTGGTGGGGCGCCAGGTCCAGCAGACGCTGGGCCTCGTCGTTGACGAGCCTGATCTTTCCCGCGCCGTCCAGGGCCACGACGCCCTCCCGGATGCCGTGCAGGATCGCTTCCCGCTCGGCCAGCAGCGCGCTGATGTCGGAGAACTCCAGAGCGTGGGTGCGCTTTTGCAGGCGGCGGAAGAGGAGGAGCGCGGCCAGTGCGCCGACCCCGAGCGCGCCGCCCGCGTAGGCGAGCAGGCCGGGCACGGCGCGGAGGAAGCGGTCGCGCACGCTGTCGTAGGCGATCCCCACCGAGACCGCTCCGACGACCTGTCCCCGACCGTCGCGCAGCGGCACCTTTCCGCGGGCCGACCTGCCCAGCGTTCCCTCGTCGATGTGGTGCACCTCGCGGCCCGCGAGCGCGGGGCCGGGATCGGTGGACACGTGCTCGCCGATCCGGTCCGGCTCCGCGTGCGACCAGCGGATGCCCCGGGTGTCCAGCACCACGATGTAGCTGGCGCCGGTGGCGTGGCGCACCCTCTCCGCCAGCCGCTGGACGGGGCCGTCGCGCGAGGGGCCGCCGCCCTCGGTCAGCAACGCGGGCAGCTCCGGTTCGGCGGCGGTCGCCTGGGCGATGGCCAGTGCGCGCCGGGACGCCTGGTCGTCGAGTTGCGCGCTGAACGGTGCGAGGAAGAGCCCCGTCGCCAGGGCGGTCACGCCCGTGACGACCGCCAGTTGCATGAGCAGCACCTGAGACGACACGCGCCGCGGCCACCCGGGCAGGCCGAGGCGGAAGCGCCGTCGCCCGCCGGAAGGGCGCCGTACCGAGCCGCGGCCGGCAGGCCGGACAAGGAACGGACGGCTGGAGGAGGACGTGTCAGGACAGCGGCTGGAGGACGTGTCAGGAAAGTGGCTGGCGGGCGTGCCAGGGCGGTGGCTGGAGGACGTGCCGGGAAGGGACACGGGCGACCTCGCGGCGGGAGTGGGGACGGACCGGCCCCCGCACCCGTACGCGCGCGAGACGGGTGCGGGCGCCAGGGCGGAAGATGAGGGCAGGCGACGGGCGGGGGTGAGGGGCGGGCAACGGGGACGCGTTCGGGCGTGGGACGGCGCGCCCGTACGCGACACACTTCGGTGAGGGCGGTACGCGCGCGCTCAGCGGGAGTCTGCCGCAGTCCCCTCGGTCTCCTCCAGTGCGTCGCTCTCTTCGATCCCCGCACCCCTTTCGACCTCGTCGAGCGCCTCGACGTCCCGCACCGTGCCGGCGGGCTCCGCCCCGCAGCTCGCCGGCACGGCGGGGCCCCCGGTGCGTTCCCGGAGGACGACCCGCCAGCGTCGGCCGTCCATGTGGGCGACCGTCACGATCAGGTGTGAGCCGTCCGAGCCGGTCCGTACCGCGAGAACGGACATCGCTTCCGCCCGCAGCTCGCCGATCCGCTCCCGCACCGCGAGATCCGCCGCCTGTCCCGGCCGGTCCCACGCCGAGCGGCCTCGGCAGCCCTCCAGCGACATGCGGCCGTCCCGCACCGCGTCCAGCACGCTCTTGACGCCGGCGGCGTCCAGACGCCCGTACGCGTAACCGTGCGGGAGCACCAGGAGCGTCGGCGCGAACCGGTGGCCGCCGAGGTGGGTGATCTCCCAGACGTTCGCACCGCCGGACGCGGCGAGCTCGGCTGCCAGGGGCCTGCCGAGCAGGGCGCAGCAGCGGTCCCGTTTGCCGTTGGTGCACACGAGTGCGAGAGGGTCGCCCTCGTACGGCTCCCACCACGGCGCCGCCGCGGCCCCGCGCACAGGGGCTGCCGGATCGTCGAAGGCCGCGAAGTTCAGCTCGCGCAGCGCTTCCAGGCCGCCGTCGCCGGGCAGTCGCGCCGTGCGCACCCAGGCGTCGCCGGGCACGGTGCGGGCCAGGTAGACCCGGTGACCGGCGGCGGGGGAGTGGTCGGCGTGCCGCCCCGGACGCCGGATCAGGGCGACACGGGCGCCATGGGCGCTCGCAGCGCTCTCGAGCGCCTCGCCGAGTCCCGGATCGAGGCGGCTCTGCGTCAGTGCCTTCCTGCCCCAGGGCCCCGGCTGTTCCACCAGCAGCCAGGTGCGGGCTGTGGCCGCTGTTCCCGCCAGAGGTTCGGCCAGCTTCCTGGAGGCCGTCGCACACGTGCTCACACAGGCGACCCTAACCTGCCTCCGCCGTCGGGCCCGGCACCGCTGCCCGCTCGCGGGGCACGGCCCCGCCCGCCTGTGGCCCGTCTGTGCGGAGTCGGTCCGCCGTGCCGCTCGGCTACCATCGGCACCCGTTTCAGCTGCGACGACAGGAGGGGAGCAGGCGGCGTGGGCAGCACGGAGGACAGCCAGGAGCGGGGTGCGGGGGACGTCCGCACGTCCACGGACCGGGGCGCGGTGGGCGGCCGGATTCCGGTCGTGGTGCTGGCCGGATTCCTCGGCTCGGGGAAGACGACCCTGCTCAACCATGTGCTGCGCAGCGCGCGGGGCACCCGCATCGGCGCGCTCGTCAACGACTTCGGCAGCATCGAGATCGACGCGATGGCGGTCTCGGGGCAGGTCGATTCCATGGTCTCCCTCGGCGACGGCTGTCTGTGCTGCGCCGTGGACACGAGCGACATGGACGAGGCACTGGAGAGGCTCGCGCGCCCCGCGGTCGGTATGGACGTCATCGTGATCGAGGCGAGCGGGCTGGCCGAGCCCGAGACGCTGATCCGGATGCTGCTGGCCGGAGGAAGCCCGCACACCGTCTACGGTGGGCTCGTCGAGGTCGTGGACGCCGCCGAGTTCGAGACGGTACGCGCCCGCCATCCCGAACTGGAGCGGCATGTCGCCGCTGCCGACCTGCTCGTCCTGAACAAGGCCGACCGCGTACCCGAGGCCCGGTACGAGGCGCTGCGCACGGAACTCGAACGGCTCGCCCCGGGGCGGCCCGTCGTCCCCGCCTCCTTCGGGCGTGTCGACCCGCAACTGCTGTTCGACCGCGTGCACCGGCCCAGGCCACCCGTCGAGCAGCTCTCGTTCGACTCCCTGCTGTACGGCGAGGACGAGGGTGCGGGCGAGGAGAGCTGCGGCGCGCAAGGCGCGCACGGGACGCACGGGACGCACGGTGAGCACCTGCACGCGGCCTACGAAGCCGTGGAGTTCACGGCTGAGGAACCCATGGACCCGGGTCGCTTCCTGGACTTCCTCGACAGCAGGCCGGAGAAGCTCTACCGGATCAAGGGATATGTCGACTTCGGCTCCGCCGACCCCGGCAACCTGTACGAGCTGCACGCCGTCGGCGGGTTCCTCCGCTTCGCGCCCCAGCGGCTGCCGCGCGACGCCGAACGGCGCACGGAACTGGTGATGATCGGAGCGGGCGTGGACGCGGAGGCGCTCCGGGCGGGGCTCCGCGCCTGTGCCGCGGGACCCGGACCCTTCAACGAGCGCGCCCTGTGGGGCGTGCTCCGCTACGTGGACCAGGCCCCCTCGGAGGAGTACGACGCGGACGTGCACGCCCCCGAAGCTGCTGAGACCGACGAGCCCGATGAGCCCGACGAGCCCGATGAGCCCGCAGAGGAGCCGGAGGGATACGGGATCCGCACCCCGTAACTCGGTACACCCCCGTATACGCCCCGTGTGACACGTACGGGGCATACACCGGGGGCCCGGAACAGCAGTCGGACTGCCATCCCGGGCCGCACCGGCCCTGTCACCCGCGGCCCCACCCCACACGCACCGTTACACCGGCCCGGCCACCCGCGTCCTCATCCCACGTGCACCGTTACACCGGCCCGGCCACCGCCGCGACCTGCTTCGTCAGCGGGAGTCCCGAGCCGTCCCTGCGCGGGTCGGGCTCGGGCAGCTCTACCGGGGCACCGGTCTTCGTCGCGGCCCTCGCCGGCGTGGAGCCCGCCCAGGCCAGCCGTAGCCGGTCCTCGCCCTTGAGGAAGCGCTGACAGCGCACGCCGCCCGTGGCCCGCCCCTTGCGCGGGTACTGGTCGAACGGGGTGAGCTTGGCCGTGCTCAGCGAGTCGTCGAGGGTGCCCTCCGCTCCCGCGGCCGTGAAGACGGCTCCCTCGGACGCGGGGTCGACGGCGCCGAAGAAGAGCACTTGTGCGCCGTCGGCCAGCTTGACGCCCGCCATGCCGCCCGCGGGGCGGCCCTGGGGGCGCACCTGGCTCGCCTGGTAGCGCAGCAGGTGGGCGTTGTCGGTGATGAAGACCAGGTCCTCCTCGCCGGTGCGCAGTTCGGCACCCCCGACGATGCGGTCGCCGTCCTTGAGGGCGATGACCTCCAACTCGCTCCGGTTGGTGGGGTAGTCGGGCACCACGCGTTTGACGACGCCCTGCTGGGTGCCGATCGCCAGGCCGGGCGAGGACTCGTCCAGGGTGGTGAGGCAGACCAGCGTCTCGTCGCCCTCCAGGGTGAGGAACTCCGAGATCTGCGCCCCGCCCGCCAGGTTCGGCGCTGTGGCCGAGTCGGGGAGCTGGGGCAGGTCGACGACGGAGATCCGCAACAGCCGTCCGCCGGAGGTGACGGCGCCGATCTCCCCGCGGGTGGTGGCGGGCACGGCGGAGACGATCACGTCGTGCTTGGCGCGTTTGGCGGGCTCGGCGAATTCCGTGCTGCCGCTGGCGGTGCGGGCGAGCAGTCCGGTGGAGGAGAGCATGACCCGGCAGGGGTCGTCGGCGACCTCCAGCGGCACGGCGACCACCGGCGCCTCGTTCGCGTCGAGGATCTCGGTGCGGCGCGGGGTGCTGTACTTCTTGGCGATGCCGGACAGCTCGGAGGAGACGAGTTTGCGCAGCTCCGCGTCGGATTCCAGGATGCGGGTCAGCGCCTCGATGTCCGCCTTGAGCTTGTCGCGCTCGTCCTCGAGCTCGATGCGGTCGAACCTGGTGAGCCGGCGCAGCGGGGTGTCGAGGATGTACTGGGTCTGGATCTCGCTGAGCTCGAAGCGGGAGATCAGGGAGGCCTTCGCGTCGGCGGCGTTGTCACTCGACCGGATGATTCTGATGACCTCGTCGATGTCGACGAGCGCCACCAGCAGACCCTCGACGAGGTGCAGCCGGTCGCGCCGCTTGCCCCGGCGGAACTCGCTGCGGCGGCGCACCACGTCGAACCGGTGGTCGACGTAGACCTCCAGCAGCTCCTTGAGGCCGAGCGTCAGCGGCTGCCCGTCCACCAGCGCGACGTTGTTGATGCCGAAGGACTCCTCCATCGGCGTCAGCTTGTAGAGCTGGCTGAGGACGGCCTCGGGGTTGAAACCGTTCTTGATCTCGATGACCAGCCGCAGCCCGTGCTCGCGGTCGGTCAGGTCCTTCACATCCGCGATGCCCTGGAGCTTCTTCGCGTTGACCAGGTCCTTGATCTTGGAGATGACCTTCTCGGGGCCGACGGCGAACGGCAGCTCGGTGACCACGACGCCCTTGCGGCGCGCTGTGACCTGCTCGACCGTCGCCGTGGCGCGGATCCTGAAGGTGCCGCGGCCCGAGCGGTAGGCGTCCTGGATGCCCTCGCGGCCGACGATCTTGCCGCCCGTGGGCAGGTCGGGCCCGGGGATGAAGCCCATCAGGGTCTCCAGGTCGGCGCCCGGGTGCTTGATCAGGTGCCGGGCCGCGGCGATGACCTCGGTCAGGTTGTGCGGCGGCATGTTGGTCGCCATACCGACCGCGATCCCGGCGGAGCCGTTCACCAGGAGGTTCGGATAGGCGGCCGGCAGGGTGACCGGCTCCTGCTCGCTGCCGTCGTAGTTGGCGCCGAAGTCGACCGTGTCCTCATCGATCGAGTCGACCATCAGACCGGCGGCCGGGGCGGCCCTGCACTCGGTGTACCGCATCGCGGCCGGCGGGTCGTCGTTGCCCAGCGAGCCGAAGTTGCCGTGCCCGTCCACGAGCGGCAGCCGCATGGAGAAGTCCTGCGCCATGCGCACCAGCGCGTCGTAGATCGCGCTGTCACCGTGGGGGTGGAGCTTTCCCATCACCTCGCCCACGACGCGGGCGCACTTGACGTGGGCGCGCTCGGGGCGCAGCCCCATCTCGTGCATCTGGTACAGGATCCGGCGCTGTACGGGCTTCATTCCGTCGCGGGCGTCAGGGAGCGCGCGCGAGTAGATGACCGAATACGCGTACTCCAGGTAGGAGCTCTGCATCTCGTCGACGACGTCGATGTCGAGGATGCGCTCCTCGAAGTCCTCTCCGGGCTCCGGTGCCGGTGTACGGCTCTTACTGCGGCGGGCCATCGCGGCTGCGGCTCCTTCGCTGCTTCGTGCTGTCGCTCTTGTGTGCGGACGCTTGTTCACGGCGCCTGCTCTCGGGTACGCGCGCTGGTCGCGCGCGCTCGTGCTGGATGCGCCGCAGTGCCCGGGTCCGGGCTCGCGCTCGGGTCCGGGCGTGCGTGCGGCTTCGCGCGACCATTGTGGACCGCCCCACTGACAGCCGGCCGCTCGGTAGACCGTACGGGAACTTCGCACGTTGTCGGCGTGGTTGCATACAGTGACAGCACCGCCGGTCGCGTGAGACGCACGGGCGGTCGGCAGTTCCCGGCGTCCGGCCGGGAAACCTCCGCGAGCGGAAGGGACTCCCCGCCCATGGGTCACACGGCCACGCCCCCGCCGGCCACCGGTGGGCTGACAGCGACGGAGCACCGGCTGGCCAACGGCCTGCGTGTGGTGCTCTCCGAGGATCATCTGACCCCCGTCGCCGCTGTCTGCCTCTGGTACGACGTCGGTTCCCGCCACGAGGTGAAGGGCCGCACGGGCCTGGCACACCTCTTCGAGCACCTGATGTTCCAAGGCTCGGCCCAGGTCGAGGGCAACGGGCACTTCGAACTGGTGCAGGGCGCGGGCGGCTCCCTGAACGGCACCACGAGCTTCGAGCGCACCAACTACTTCGAGACGATGCCCGCGCACGAGCTCGAGCTCGCCCTGTGGCTGGAGGCCGACCGCATGGGGTCGCTGCTGTCCGCGCTGGACGAGGAGTCGCTGGAAAACCAGCGGGACGTGGTCAAGAACGAGCGCCGCCAGCGGTACGACAACGTGCCCTACGGCACCGCCTTCGAGCGCATGACGGCCATGGTCTTCCCCGAGGACCACCCCTACCACCACACCCCGATCGGTTCCATGGCCGACCTGGACGCCGCCTCGCTGAGGGACGCGCAGGAGTTCTTCCGTACGAACTACGCGCCGAACAACGCCGTGCTGGCGGTCGTCGGCGACATCGACCCGGAGCAGACGCTGGCCTGGGTCGAGAAGTACTTCGGCTCCATCCCGGGGCACGAGGGCAAGCAGCCGCCGCGGGACGGCTCGCTGCCCGAGGTGCGGGGCGAGGAAACGCGCGAGGTCGTGGCGGAGGAGGTGCCCTCCCGCGCGCTGATGGCGGCCTACCGGCTGCCACACGACGGCACGCGTGAGGCGGACGCCGCCGACCTGGCGCTGACCGTGCTCGGCGGGGGCGAGTCCTCCCGCCTCTACGCCCGGCTGGTGCGGCACGACCGCTCGGCGGTGGCCGCGGGATTCGGCATGCTGCGCCTGGCGGGCGCCCCCTCCCTGGGCTGGCTGGACGTGAAGGCGTCCAGCGGCGCCGAGGTGGCCGACATCGAGGCCGCGGTCGACGACGAGCTGCGGCGTTTCGCGCAGGAGGGCCCCAGCGCGGAGGAGATGGAGCGCGCCCAGGCCCAGCTGGAGCGCGAGTGGCTGGACAGGCTTGCCACGGTCGGCGGCCGTGCGGACGAACTGTGCCGGTACGCGGTCCTCTTCGGTGACCCGCAGCTCGCGCTGACGGCGGTGGGCCGGGTCCTGGAGGTCACGCGCGAGGAGGTGCGCGAGATCGCCGCACAGCGGCTGCGCCCCGACAACCGTGCCGTGCTGGTCTACGAGCCACTGGCGAGCGAGGCCGAGGAGAACGAGGAGAGCGGGCAGTGAGCGAGACCCCACAGACGCCGGCGGGCACCGCGCCGGGCGCGGGCACGACCATGGACTTCCACCCCCAGCCCGCCGGCGGCACACCGAAGCCGTGGGCGTTTCCCACACCGCGGCGCGACGTGCTGCCCAACGGGCTGACGGTGCTGCGCTGCCACCGTCCTGGCCAGCAGGTCGTGGCCGTCGAGGTGAACCTGATGGCGCCGCTGGACGCGGAGCCCGAGGGGCTCGACGGTGTCGCCACCCTGATGGCCCGCGCGCTGAGCGAGGGCACCGACAAGCACACGGCCGAGGAGTTCGCCGCCGAGCTGGAGCGCTGCGGCGCCACGCTGGACGCGCACGCCGACCACCCGGGCGTGCGGGTCTCCCTGGAAGTGCCGGTCTCCCGGCTGCGCAAGGCGCTGGGGCTGCTGGCCGACGCGCTGCGCGCCCCGGCCTTCCCCGACGGCGAGGTGGAGCGGCTGGTCGCCAACCGGCTGGACGAGATCCCGCACGAGCTGGCCAACCCGGCCCGCCGTGCCGCCAAGGAGCTGTCGAAGGAGCTCTTCCCCGCCACGTCGCGGATGTCGCGGCCGCGGCAGGGCACCGAGGAGACGGTGAGCCGTATCGACGCGGCGGCCGTCCGCGCCTTCTACGAGGCCCATGTGCGTCCCGTAACGGCGACGGTCGTGGTGGTCGGCGATCTGGAGGGCGTGGATCTGGACGAGGCGCTGACCGAGACGCTCGGCGCCTGGACCGGTACGGCAGCCGAGGCCCGCGCGATGCCGCCGATCTCCGCGGACGACACCGGCCGCGTCGTCATCGTGGACCGCCCGGGCGCGGTGCAGACGCAGCTGCTGATCGGGCGCGTCGGCCCCGACCGGCACGACCGGGTGTGGCCGGCGCAGCTGCTGGGCGTCTACTGCCTGGGCGGCACCCTCACCTCCCGGCTCGACCGGGTGCTGCGCGAGGAGAAGGGCTACACCTACGGGGTGCGGGCCTTCGGGCAGGTGCTGCGTTCGGCCGAGGACGGCAGCGGGGCCGCCATGCTGGCCATCAGCGGTTCGGTCGCCACGGATGTCACGGGGCCCGCGCTGGCCGACCTGTGGCAGGTGTTGCGAGTGCTGGCGGCCGAGGGGCTGACGGACGAGGAGCGGGACGTGGCGGTGCGCAACCTGGTGGGTGTCGCCCCGCTGCGCTACGAGACGGCGGCCGCGGTGGCCGGGACGCTCGCCGACCAGGTGGAGCAGTACCTGCCGGACGACTACCAGGCGCGGGTGTACGCGCAGCTGGCCGAGACCGGCACGGTGGAGGCCACGGCCGCCGCGGTCAGCGCGCTGCCGGCTGACCGGCTGGTGACGGTGCTCGTCGGTGACGCGTCCCAGATCGCCGACCCGGTGCGGGAGTTGGGGATCGGCGAGGTCAAGGTGGTCTCCGGCTCCTGACGTCCCCGTTCCGGGACGCGGCGGCAGGGGAAAGTGGGGCCCGGGAGGAGGAATCGCTCCTTCCGGGCCCTTCGTGATGTCCGTTTCTGTTGCGGTTGTGGCGAGTTGGAGTGTGGCGAAGATGACAAAGCCAGGGATTCGTTTGCCGCTCGGAGTTGGCGCCGTCTAGCGTCGTGGCCGCTGTCCGTCAGAAGTGACCGCACCCGCGGCCGACGGACGGTGATCGCCGAATCCCCGAGGGGAACTGCCCGAGGGGGACCGGGGACCCACCTTGTCCCATGGGGTGAATCGGACGGCCTCGAAAAGAGGCGGTCCGTAGGAGACCTTCCTGCTCCGAACCCGTCAGCTAACCCGGTAGGCGAGAAGGAAGGAAAGGAGTACGCCTCCGTATGGCGTTCACCCGTGCCACCGGGAAGCACAGGCGCCCGAGTAAGACCCGCAGGGCCACGGCGGGAGCGGCGGGCATAGCCGGCCTCGCCACCGTGGGTGTTGTGGGCTCCATCGCCTCTCCCGCGTTCGCCGCCGGCGGCGGGCAGGGCCAGAACAATCTGCAGCAGAGCCCTCAGCTGCGTGAGGCTCTCGCCGCTCCCATCTCGGACACCCTGGACGAGCAGGCGTACGACCAGGCGCTGCGGGCCGAGCAGGCGAAGGCCGAGTCCGAGGCCAAGGAGGAGGCCGCCAAGGCGAAGGCCGAGGCGAAGCGGAAGGCCGACGAGGCCAAGCGCAAGGCCGCCGCCGAGAAGGCGCAGAAGGAACACGAGGCCAAGGTCAGGGCCGCACGGGCCGCGGAGCGCGCGAAGCTCAACGCCTACGTGCTGCCGGTCGAGGGTTCCTACGTCTCCACGGGCTACCAGCAGGGCGGCGGCATGTGGTCGTCCGGCAGCCACACCGGGATCGACTTCCACGCCGGCATGAACACCCCGGTCCACTCCGTGGCCGCCGGTGAGGTCGTGGAGGCCGGCAACGGCGGTGCCTACGGCAACAACATCGTCATCAAGCACAAGGACGGCACGTACACGCAGTACGGCCACCTGAACTCGATCGGTGTCTCGGTCGGCCAGAGCGTGAAGTCGGGCCAGCAGATCGCCCTCTCGGGTTCGACCGGCAACTCCTCGGGTCCGCACCTGCACTTCGAGGCCCGTTCGGGCCCGGAGTACGGCTCGGACATCGACCCGGTCGCCTATCTGCGCCAGCACGGCCTCAAGGTCTGACGCCTGCACGGCTTCAGGGTCTGACGCCTGCGCGGCGCACTCGCGGGTATGCGACGAGCCCCCGGCCCAGCGGGCCGGGGGCTCGTGCGCGTCGCGTTCCGCGTCCGTGGGCCCCCACCGACCGCGGACGCGCGGCGGGGGGTGTTCAGACCGTCTCCGGAAGCTCCTCCAGCCCCTCGGAGACCAGCTTCGCGAGCCGGTCGAGGGCCGCCTCGGCGTCGTCCGCCTCGGAGGCCAGGACGATCTCCTCGCCGCCCTCGGCGCCCAGGCCGAGCACGCCGAGCATGGAGGCCGCGTTGACGGGGTTGCCCTCGGCCTTCCGCACGGTGACCGGAACGCCGGCGGCCGAGGCGGCACGGACGAAGATGGAGGCGGGGCGGGCGTGCAGCCCCTCGGCCCAGCCGACGGTGACGCGGCGCTCAACCATGGTGTTGCCCTTCGAGTCGGTGAGGTTGTCTAGACCAGTCTCGCACGGCGGCCTACGCGCACCGCACGGTCGTCTGTGTAGTACCGCGACCATACGACGCACCGCGCGAGCGCTCCGTGAGCCCGCTCACCGCCGTACGCTGAGCGCATGCCGAGCCCCGAGGAGCGCGCCTACCCGACCCACTGGGAAGCGGACATCGTCCTGCGTGACGGCGGTACGGCGCAGGTACGCCCGATCACCCCCGACGACGCGGAACGCCTGGTCAGCTTCTACGAGCAGGTCTCCGACGAGTCGAAGTACTACCGGTTCTTCGCCCCCTACCCGCGGCTGTCCGACCGGGACGTGCGCCGCTTCACGCACCACGACTACGTCGACCGGGTCGGCCTGGCAGTGACCATCCGCGGGGAGTTCATCGCGACCGTCCGCTACGACCGCATCGACCCGCACGGCCGCCCCGCAAGCGAACCCGCCGACGAGGCCGAGGTCGCCTTCCTGGTCCGCGACGACCAGCAGGGCAGGGGAGTGGCCTCCGCGCTCCTCGAACACATCGGGGCCGTCGCCAGGGAACGCGGCATCCGCCGCTTCGCCGCCGAGGTACTGCCCGCCAACAACAAAATGATCAAGGTGTTCACGGACGCCGGATACTCCCAGAAGCGCAGCTTCGAGGACGGCTCCGTCCACCTCACCCTCGACCTGGAGCCCACCGAGCGCTCCCTGGCCGTGATGCAGGCCCGCGAACAGCGCGCCGAGGCACGCTCCGTCGCCCGGCTGCTGGCCCCCGGCGCGGTCGTCGTCATCGGTGCCAGCCGCAGCCCCGGCGGCGCCGGGCGCGCGGCCCTGGGCAGCCTGAGCGCGGGCGGCTTCACCGGGCGCCTGTACGCCGTCAACCACGCCCTCGCCCCCGAAGGCCCCGCGGAACTGGCCGGAGTGCCCGCCTACACCTCCGTGCGGCACCTGCCCGAGCGCGTCGACCTGGCCGTCCTCGCCGTCCCCGCCCAGCAGCTCGAACGCGTGATCAGGGAGTGCGGGCAGGCTGCGCTCCAAGGGCTCGTCGTGCTCTCCGAGGGCGTCGGCCGCGACGAGCAGCGCGCCCTGGTGCGGCTCGCCCGCTCCTACGGCATGCGGCTCATCGGTCCCGGCGCGCTCGGCCTCATCAACACCTCGCCCGACGTGCGGCTGAACGCGACGCCCTCCATCCGGATGCCCGCGCGGGGCCGCATCGGCGTCTTCACCCAGTCGGGAGCCATCGGCATCGCCCTCCTCGACGGGCTCGACCGGCGCGGCATCGGCCCCTCCTCCTTCGTCTCCGCCGGCAACCGCGCCGACGTCTCCGGCAACGACCTGCTCCAGCACTGGGACGAGGACCCCGACACCGACGTCGCCTTGATGTACCTGGAGTCGATCGGCAACCCGCGCAAGTTCACCCGCCTCGCGCGGCGCACCGCGGCCCGCAAGCCCCTCGTCGTCGTCAAGGGCGCCCGGCAGCGCGGCAGCGCGCCCCCGCCGGGACACGCCGCGCCGGCCTCCCGAACGCCGGACGCGACCGTCCAGGCCCTGCTGCGCCAGGCAGGTGTGCTGATGGTCGACAGCTTCACCGAGCTGATCGACACCGGAGTGCTCCTCGCCGACCAGCCGCCGCCCGCGGGCCCGCACGTCGGCATCGTCGGCAACACCGACGCGATGAGCCTGCTGACCTACGACGCCTGCCTCAACGACGGCCTCCGCCCCCGCCCCGTGGTGGCGCTGCCCGGCGGCGCGGGCCCCGGCGACTTCGGCCGGGCGCTGCGCGAGGCGCTCACGGACGCGGCCACCGACGCGGTGCTGCTCACCGTCGTGCCCACCGTCCCCGCCGAGCTGCCGGGCCGCACCGGAACCCACCAGCCGGACACCCCGCCCGACGGCCACATCGAGGCCCTCGCCGACGCGCTGCGCGAGGCGGCGGACGGCGTCTCCGCGCACGAGGGCGCACCGCGCAAACCCGTCGCCGTCGTGCACCTGGCGATGGAAGGGCTGCAAAAAGCGCTCGCCGCGCGCGGCCTGCCCTCCTACCCGACACCCGAACGCGCGTCCCGCGCCCTGGCCGAGGCGGTGCGCCACTCCCGGTGGCGGGCCGAGTCGGGGGCGCCGGGCAAGGTGCCCGACCTCGACGCCGAGGAGTCCGCCGCCGCGCGGCTGCTCGCCCGCGCGACGCCACCGGCGCCCGACCGCGGGCGCGCCCTCACCGACGAGGAGACCTCCCGGCTGCTGCGCTGCTACGGCATCCACGTGCGGCCCGCGCTGACCGCACCCGACGCCGACGCGGCTGCCCGGGCGGCCGACCGCCTCGGCTACCCGGTCGCCCTCAAGACCACGGCTCCGCACCTGCGCCACCGCGCCGACCTGGGAGGGGTGCGGCTGGACATCGCGGGGGAGGCCGGGCTGCGGCGCGCCTACCAGGAGCTGACCGAGGCGCTGGGCGCCCCCGACCAGCTGCGCCCTGTCGTCCAGGCGATGGCCCCGCGCGGCGTCGGCACCGTCATCCGGGGGACCCTCGATCCGGCCATCGGCGCCGTGCTCTCCTTCGGCCTGGCGGGCACCGCCTCCGACCTGCTGGAGGACACCGCGCACCGGCTGGTGCCGGTCACCGACAAGGAGGCCGCCGCTCTGGTGCGCGGCATCCGCTCGGCGCCGCTGCTGTTCGGCTGGCGCGGTGCCGAACCCTCCGACACGGCCGCGCTGGAGGAGGTGCTACTGCGCGTCTCCCTGCTGATGGACGACCATCCCCAGGTGCTGGCCGTGGAACTCGATCCGGTCGTGGTCGCTCCTCGGGGCGTGACGGTGCTGGGCGCCGCGGTCCGCGTGGCCGACCCTGGGCTCCGTCCCGACCTGGGGGCGCGCAGGCTCCCGGCGTACTGACCGGCCCCGGGGCGTGCGCGCGGGGGGGAACGGGCGGGTCTGCGCCGCCGTACGGCCCCGTAGGATGGCTGTCATGGCGAAGACCGGTACGACGACCCAGGGGCTGCGCGAGGCGATCGAGCGCAGCGGTTACTACCCGGCTCTCGTGGCCGAGGCCGTCGAGGCGGCGGTGGGCGGCGAGCCCGTGGCCTCCTATCTTGTGCATCAGGAGACCACGTTCGACTCGAACGAGGTGCGCCGTCACGTCACGGTGCTGGTGCTCACCCGCACCCGCTTCCTCGTCAGCCACACCGACGAGCAGGCCGCGGACGGCACCTCTCCGTCGCCCTACGCGACGACGTCGACCGAGTCCGTGAAGCTGGAGCGGATCTCCTCCGTCGTGCTCTCCCGCGTCGTGGCCAACCCCGAGTCCTACACCCCCGGCACCCTGCCCCGCGAGGTGGTGCTGACCATCGGCTGGGGCGCTGTCTCCCGTCTCGACATGGAGCCCGCCACCTGCGGCGACCCCAACTGCGAGGCGGACCACGGCTACACGGGCTCGGCCACGGCCGACGACCTCTCGCTGCGCGTCAGCGAGGCGGGAGACGGCCCCGACACCGTCCGCCAGACCCTCGCCTTCGCGCAGGCGCTGTCCGAGGCCACCGCCGGTACCCCGAGCACCCGGGTCGGACCCTCCCAGTGACACCCGAGAGCACCCCCCACCCCTACCCCGCGGCACCGCACGACGCCGTGCCGACGGACGCACCGCTGGACCCTCGTACGGCCCCCGTGCCCCGCTACGGCGCAGGCTCCCTCGCCGACCTGCTGCCCTCCGTCGCGGCAGGGCTGGGCGTCCCCGGCATGAGCGCGGGACTGCCGCTGGAGCCCGCCGACCGTGCCTGCGTCTTCCTGGTGGACGGCATGGGCTGGGAGGCGCTCAGGGCGCACCCCGAGCAGGCCCCCTTCCTCACCTCCCTGCTGCCGGGCTCTGCGAACGGCACCGGTGAGCCGATCACCTCGGGTTTCCCCTCCACCACCGCGACCTCCCTGGCCTCCGTGGGCACCGGACGCGTCCCCGGCGAGCACGGGCTGCCCGGCTACACGGCGCTCGACCCGGCCACGGGGCAGCTCATGAACCAGCTGCGCTGGCAGCCGTGGACCGACCCGCACCTGTGGCAGCCCTACCCCACCGTCTTCCAGCAGGCCGAGGCCGCCGGAGTGGCCGCCTGCCAGGTGACGGCCCCGCACTTCGAGCACACTCCGCTCACCAAGATCGCCCTGTCGGGCGGCACCTTCCTCGGCCGGCTGGCCGCCGAGGACCGCATGGACCTGGCCGCCGAACGCCTCGCCGCATCCGACCGCGCCCTCGTCTACACCTACTACGCGGAACTGGACGGCAACGGACACCGCTACGGCATGGACTCCGACGCCTGGCGCGGCCAGCTCTCCCACGTGGACCGCCTCGCCAGGCGCCTCGCCGAGCAGCTGCCGCCCCGCTCGGCGCTCTACATCACCGCCGACCACGGCATGGTGGACATCCCGCAGAGCGCCGAGGCGCGCCTCGACTTCGACGATGACTGGGAGCTCGGCGCCGGCGTCGCCCAGCTGGGCGGCGAGGGCCGGATGCGCCACGTCTACGCCGTCCCCGGCGCGGCAGGCGACGTCCACGCGGTCTGGCGCGAAGTGCTCGCCGAGCAGGCGTGGGTGGCCACCAGGCAGGAGGCCGTCGAGCTGGGCTGGTTCGGGCCCGTGGTCGAGCCGCGCGTCAGCGGCAGGATCGGCGACGTCGTCGCGGCGATGCGCGACGACATCGCCATCGTCGCCACCCGCCGGGAGCCCAAGGAGTCCGAGCTGATCGGCATGCACGGCTCGGCGACCCCCGCCGAACAGCTCGTCCCGCTCCTGGAGGTCCGCACCTGAGGGTGCGCCTCACGTAGCCCGCGCGGCACCCGGCTGCGAGAATCCGCCCGCGAGAGCCCTGCCCGCCAGAGCCGCCGCCCGCCCAGAGCCGCTGTCCGTCCAGACGAAAGGCCGTACCCCATGCCAGAGCTGGTGTTCTTCTCCGGAACGATGGACTGCGGGAAGAGCACGCTCGCCCTCCAGATAGAGCACAACCGCTCGGCGCGCGGGCTGGGCGGCATGATCTTCACCCGGGACGACCGTGCAGGCGAGGGCAAGCTCTCCTCCCGCCTCGGCCTGGTCGCCGAGGCGGTCGAGGTCGCCGAGGACCTCAACTTCCAGCAGCACGTGGTCAGACACCTCACCGCGGGCGGACGCACCGACTACGTGATCGTCGACGAAGCCCAGTTCCTGGCGCCCGAGCAGGTCGAACAGCTCGCCCGCGTGGTCGACGAACTGGGCATCGACGTCTACGCCTTCGGTATCGCCACCGACTTCCGCACCCGCCTCTTCCCCGGCTCCCAGCGGCTGATGGAGCTCGCCGACCGGCTCGAGACCCTCCAGGTGGAGGCGTTGTGCTGGTGCGGGGCCCGCGCCACGCACAACGCGCGCACGGTCGACGGCCGCATGGTGGTCGAGGGCGCCCAGGTCGTCGTCGGCGACGTGGGCGAACTCGGCCGAGAGGTCGGCTACGAGGTGCTGTGCCGGCGCCACCACCGCAGACGGCTGACGGCGGTCTCGGCGGGGGCCGGGGCGCTCTCGCCCGATGTGCTGCCCGTGGACGAGGCCGCGCCGCCGGCGGCACCGCCACCACGGCGCTGAGCAGGCCCCCGCCGCCGGGGCTCAGCCCTCCATCGCCACGGGCCTGATGACGCTGAAGTGCGCACCCTCCGGGTCCGCGAGCGTCGCCAGCCGCCCGTACGGGGAGTCGTCAGGACCGCGCACCACCCGTCCGCCCAGCTCGCCCGCGTGGAGCGCCACCGCGTCCGGGTCCTCGACCGCGAAGTACGTGCGCCAGTGCGGCCCCCGGTCGCGGGGCAGCGCGTCCCCCACTCCGTGGATCCCGGCCACCGGCTGCCCGTCCGCGTAGAGCGTCAGGTAGTCGAAGCCGGGTGCCTCGACGGCCTTCGCCTCGTAACCGAACACCGCCTGGTAGAACTTGACCACCGGGCTCGTCTCCCGGGTGACCAGCTCGAACCAGACGGGAGCGCCCAACATGCCCAGCGGGGCCGTCCCCAGGCCCGGGTAGTGCGCGTCACGCCACACGCCGAAGGGAGCGCCGAGGGGGTCGGAGGCAATGGCCATCCGCCCGGCCGTCTCCGCGTCCAGCGGCCCCACCGCCACCGTCCCGCCGTACGAACGCACGGCGGCCGCCGTCTCGTCGGCGTCGGTGCTCGCCAGGTACGGCAGCCACGCGACCGGCACCTGCCGCCCGTCCGCCTTCTTCCCCAGCCCCGCCACCTCGTGGCCACCCGCGACCGCGCGCACGTACGGGCCGAGCTGCTGGGGCCCCGTGCGGAACTCCCAGCCGAACAAACCCTGATAGAACTCCTTGCCGACGTCCAGCCCGTCCACCATCAGGCTCGCCCACGCGGGCGCCCCAGGGGTGTGACGTAGCCGAGCCGCTGCCTCGGTCATCTGCTTCGCTCCTTGACCATCATCGATGCGGTCGTACGGGTGGAAGTGCTGCCCCGGCGTCCTTGCCGCGGCTTCGTGACTACTCGCTCAGTGCAGATGCTGTCACCACCTGTCGCGCCGCGCTCCCCGGCCGCGCCGCTTTTCTCCGCTTCAGGGCGAGAATCCCCGATCCGTGTGCCGTCCCGGAACCCACCGGGCCGCGGGGCACCCGGTGCGCGAAGATGGCGCCATGACAGCCATCATCTCCGCAGCCACGCTCGCGAGCGATCTCGCCGCCGGATCGGCACCCGCGCTGCTCGACGTGCGGTACAAGCCGGGCGACCCGCCAGGACTCCCGCTCTATCAGAAGGGCCACCTTCCCGGCGCCGTCTACATCGACCTGGAGAGCGAACTGGCCGCCAAGCCCGCCGCGGGCACCGGACGCCATCCGCTGCCCTCCCCCGACGTCTTCGGCGCCGCCATGCGCCGTGCGGGCGTCAGCAGCGGCCGCCCCGTCGTGGTCTACGACGCCGGAGGCCTGGGCGGCGGCTGGGCGGCGGCACGCTGCTGGTGGCTGCTGCGCTGGGCCGGGCACCCGGACGTCCGCGTCCTGGACGGTGGCCTCGCCGCCTGGGAGGCCGCGGGAAACCCGCTGAGTACCGGCACGCCCGACCCGGAGCCCGGCGACTTCACGCCCTCGCCCGGCGGCATGCCCACACTGGACGCCGACGAGGCGGCGGCGCTGGCCCGCCACGGGATCCTCATGGACGCCCGCGCCGCGGAGCGCTACCGCGGCGAGGTCGAGCCCCTGGACCCGGTCGCGGGGCACATCCCGGGCGCCGTCTCGGCCCCCACCACGGAGAACCTCACCGACGCCGGCACCTTCCGCTCCCCGCACGCGCTCACGGAGCGCTTCGAGGCACTGGGCGCCACCACCGGAGCCGAGGTCGGTGTCTACTGCGGCTCCGGCGTCTCCGCCGCCCAGGAGGTCCTCGCCCTCCACCTCGCCGGGATCGACGCGGCGCTCTACGTCGGCTCCTGGAGCGAGTGGACCGCGGAGTCCCGCAGGCCGGTGGCGACGGGCCCCGAGCGCGGCTGAGGTCGGCGCGCCGCGCGCGCCCGGGCCCAGGACGGCACCCGCGCATCTGAGCGCGGCGCGCGGCAGGGGCGCGGGGGCGCTGGACGACCGGGTCCAGCGGCCCCGCACCGGGAAGTGCGGGCGAGGGCCGCGGCGACGAGAGGTGGCGGCGCTACTCCTTCTTGCGGCGTGTACCGAAGACGATCTCGTCCCAGCTGGGCACGGCGGCACGGCGCCCCGGCCGGACGCCGTCCGCTTCCGCCTGCCGGTCGGTGGTGCCCTTGAGCCGGTCGCGGTGGGCGCCCACGGAGCGCGGCATCAGCACGTCCGCGTAGGCGGACCCGGCGCTGGCGGCGGGAGCGGGCGGTTCGACCACCTCGGGCTCCTCGGCCTGCTCGCTCTCCGTCTCCTCCTCCGCGTCCGGGACCGTCGAGGCGGCGGACGCCGCCGCGTCCTCATACCCGGGGGACTGCTCGGGGACGACCAGGTCGCCCCGGAAGCTGGGCACCGCCTCCAGCAGGCTGGTCAGCGAGTCAGGGCCGCCGACGGCCTCGTCCGTGCCGGGCGGCTGGTCGTCCTCGTCGCCGGGCGCGGGGGAGAGGGAGGCGGGCTCCAGCTCGGGCCGCCCGAACCTGTCGGTGCGCTCGGTGCGCTCCGAACGGTCGGTCCGCTCCCTGGGCAGCCTGGCGATGCGCGGCACGAACGGGAAGCTGGGCTCCGGTGTGTCGTCCGTCTCGCCGATCAGCGCCCGCGCCTCGTCGTCGGCAGCCTGGACGAGGCGGCGCGGCGGGTCGTAGGTCCAGGTCGCGGCGTGGGGCTGGCCCGCGACGCGGTAGGCGAGCAGGACCTCCCAGGTGCCGTCGTCGCGTCTCCAGGAGTCCCAGTGGACGGACTCCTTGTCGGCGCCGCGCAGCAGGAGGCGCTCGCTGACGGCCTCGCCGAGCTGGGGGCCCGCGTTCTCGCCGGGGCGGCGCACGGGTGTCTTGCGGGCGCGCTCGGCCATGAACGCGCGCTCGGCGAGCACGGGGCCCTCGAACCGGCGTACGCGGTCGACGGGGATGCCCGCGAGGGACGCGACCTCCTCAGCGGAGGCACCGGCTCGTATACGCGCCTGGATGTCGCGGGGCCGCAGGTGGCTCTCGACCTCGATCTCGATCTGGCCGAGCCGCGCGCGGTCGTTTCTGACGGCGGCTCTCAGCCGCTCGTCGATCGGAAGCGTGTATTCCGTGCTGTCGGCAGCTTTGAGCACCAGTCGTGTGCCGTCGTTGCTGACGGCCACGACACGCAGTTCGGGCATGGGAACCTCCCGGGTGGTGCCTGCCGACGTCACGTGCGTCGCTGCTCCCGCTAGACGAGTGTGGCCTGCCCGGGTGCAGCCTGCCACAACCTTGCCGACTTCCTCGGGGTCCGAGGCAGTGTTCAGATCGCTGTTCGATCCTACGGAACCACCCGGAACCGCCGCTACGGCACGGTTACCTCCTCACAACGCACGGTGGCCGAGGTGGTCACCGTGTGCATTCGGCGCCGGGTCAGAACCGAGACCAGGGCTCGTCACACTACTCCATTAGTGCCATCCGGGTGGACCGCCGCGCCACCGAAGTTGCTCGCGAGTAAGGGAGTTGACGCCCAAAGAATCCATTTGGCCTGGATACGGGGGTGGGAAGCATCACAGAACCACCCGAAATGGAACCTATGGCCTCTCCTGAAAGTCCCCTATTCGTGCACAGTGGTTGGAGTGTGCGATCAAGGGCGGTAAATGGACAAGAAGGACAACCACCCCATAACCGGCTACCGGGATCATGGGCGTATTCCGGAACGGCCTGATCCGGAACGGCCTGATCCGGAACGGGAAGAGGGCAAGGGTGACAGCAAGCTCAACTTGAGCCTGGCGCAGGTGCTGGGCAGCGCCGTCGCCGCGGTCGTCGCCGCGTTCGCGGCGGGCCAGCTGGGCGTCTACGGCACCTTCCTGGGCGCCGGGGTGATGAGCCTCGTCGCCACCAGCGGCGGCCCGATCTTCCAGCACTTCTTCAGCAGGACCGGCAAGCAGATCAAGGACGTCACGGTTCCGCCGAAGGCGCGCCAGGTGCCCGTACGGGACCCGGCGCCCGACTGGAAGGACGACGAGGGCCACCACACCGCTCAGGCCGTCCACAACGCGGAGGCACTCCAGGAGACCGGGGCGACCCGGCTGCTTCCGGCCGCGCCGCGCGAGAGCGGGACCGCAATCGGCACAGCCGGCACAGCCGGCGCCGGGCGCGGCACCGACGATGCCACGCACGCCCTCAGCGTCGATCAGGTCACGCGCGCCCTGCGGACCGGCAGGCCGGTCGAGAGCGAGCGGCCCGACGAGGCGACGCGCGCACTGCGTCGCCAGAACGGTGCCGGTGTCGGTGCCGGTGCCGGTGACGAGGCCGCGGGCGCGACCAGGGCGCTGACCCGCCAGGGCGGTTCCGGGGACGCGACCAGGGCGCTGCCGGGCGACGACGCCACGCGGGTGCTGGGCACCGTCGGGCGGCCGTCCCGCGCCGCGGGCCCCGACGGGCCGCCGGGGAACGGGGAGTTCACCGACGCGACGACCCACGGCACCAAGTGGCGCGGCTGGCGGCGCACGCTGATGCCCGCCGTGGTGGTGTTCGTGATCGCGATCGGCGGCATCACGCTGTACGAGGCGATCTCGGGGCACTCGGTCTCCGGCGGCAAGGGCACCTCCATCAGCGACGTCTTCCGGCCCGGCCACGGCTCTTCCGGGGACGGCGGTCCGGACGCGCCGCCCGCCACCCCGGAGCCCGGCCAGTCGGAGAACGGCGGGAGCCCGACGCCGACGCCCGAGGACTCCCAGCCCTCCACCGACCCCGGTGACCGTGGTGACGAGCACAGCGAAGCGCCCGGCTCCCAGGACAACGACAGCTCGACGCCGTCCCCCGACCCGTCCGAGCCCCGCCCGGGCGAGACGGACGACTCCGGAAGCGGCGACGGTGACACCGAGACCACGCCAGGGGACCCCGGTGGCTCCGGCAGCCAGGACGGCGGTGACGGCGGCGCGGACTCCGGCAACGGCGCGGACGGCTCCGGCAGGCTGCCCCAGGGCACACAGCCGGACCCCGGCGGCCAGGGCTGAACCGGAGCCGAGGCTCCGGGGCCGTCCAGGACGCCTCCGGAGAACGGGCCGGGCCCCTCGGCAGGAGGGGCCCGGCCCGTTCGCTCGTCAACGGCCGTGCGCGCTCGGCGCTCAGAGCCCGGTCCTCACTCGCCCAGTACCCGCCGCAGGTAGGGGTTGGCGAAGACGCGGTCCGGGTCGAGCCGGTCGCGCAGTGCGGTGAACTCGGTGAACCTCGGGTACACGCCCGCGAGGTACGCGGCGTCCCTGCTGTGCAGCTTTCCCCAGTGCGGACGCCCCGCGTGCGCGGTCATGATGCGCTCGACGGCGCTGAAGTAGGCCTCGTGGGGCGTACCCCGGTACATGTGCACCGCCACGTACGCCGTGTCGCGCCCGCCCGCGGTCGACAGCGGGATGTCGTCCGCGGGCGCCGTGCGCACCTCGACGGGGAAGCTCACCCGGAAGTCGGACCGTTCCACCAGGGACTTGAGCTCCCGCAGCGCGCCGGTGAGCGCGGCCCGCGGGACGGCGTACTCCATCTCCACGAACCGCACCCGGCGCGGGCTGGTGAAGACCTTGTGGGGGATGTCGGTGTACGTACGGGCCGACAGGGCGCGGCTGGAGACGCGGGCGATGCCGGGCACGGTGGCGGGCACTGCCCTGCCGAGCGCGCAGGCGGCCTGGAAGACGCCGTTGGAGAGCAGTTCGTCGTCGACCCAGCCGCGCATCCGCGGGAGGGGGGCCGCGGGACCCGTGCTGCGGTTGTTGCGCTTGGTGTTGCAGCTGTCGGTGTGGGGGAACCAGTAGAACTCGAAGTGCTCGTTCTCGGCCACCAGCTGGTCGAACTCGGTGATCACCCGGTCGAAGGGCATCGGTTCCTCGCGTGCCGTGAGCAGGAACTCCGGCTCCACCCCGAAGGTCACCTCGGTGATCACCCCGAGCGCCCCCAGACCGACGCGGGCGGCGTCGAAGAGCGCGCGCTCCTCGCCGGTCCCCTCCGCCGAGCAGCGCGTGACCGAGCCGTCCGCCAGTACCAGCTCCAGTGCCCTGATCTGGGCCGCCACCGAGGCCGAGTCGCGCCCGGTGCCGTGGGTTCCGGTGCTGACGGCACCGGAGACGGTCTGCTCCGTGATGTCGCCCATGTTCGTCAGCGACAGGCCCCGTGCGGCCAGCGCCGCGTTCAGCGCCGTGAGGGGGGTGCCCGCGGCGACGGTGACCGTGCCCGCCTCCCGGTCGATCCGCCGTATCCCGGCCAGCCGTTCGGGACGTATCAGCACCCCGTCCGTGGCGGCGGCGGCCGTGAACGAGTGGCCTGTGCCGGCCGCCTTGACCCGCAGGCCGTCGGCGGCGGCCCGGCGCACCACCTCCGCGAGGGCCTCCGTCGACGAGGGGGAGACCGTCCGCTGGGGAGAGGCGGTCACGTTGCCCGCCCAGTTCCGCCAGGTGACCGCTCGGCTGTTCGCTGACCGCACGCTCGTCACTGCCCGTCCCCTCTCGCCGCGGCACCGGCCGGAAGCCCGGCCGGCGGTAGCCGGGTCACGCGCCCCGGCCGCCCCACAAGTTGGAGTGGGATCATACTCACGGCTCTCGTGCGCCCTGTGGGGCACGGGAGGCCGCGCCCGCGGGTACCGCCTTGTCGGACGGACGGGGGGACGTCCGCGTCGCGGACGGGAGGGCGCCCGCCCGCTCAGCGGGCAGGATGGCAGGATCGAGACATGTCCGACGCGCTGCCCACCGCATCACCCGCCGCCGAGCGGGACGTCTCCCCGGCCCCTTACGACGCACTGCTGCTGCTCTCCTTCGGCGGTCCCGAAGGGGTGGACGACGTCGTTCCGTTCCTGGAGAACGTCACCAGGGGGCGCGGCATCCCCCGCGAGCGCCTCGAAGAGGTGGGCCGGCACTACTACCTCTTCGACGGGGTCAGCCCGATCAACGCGCAGAACCGCGCACTGCTCGCGGCGCTCCGCGAGGACTTCGCCGGGCACGGACTCGACCTGCCCGTCTACTGGGGCAACCGGAACTGGGCGCCGTACCTGACCGACGCGCTGCGTCAGATCGTCCGCGACGGGCACCGGCGCGTCCTGACGCTGGCGACCAGCGCCTACGCCTCCTACTCGGGGTGCCGCCAGTACCGCGAGAACCTCGCCGAGTCGCTGGCCGCCCTGCGCGCCGAGGGCCTGGAGGTGCCCCGCGTGGACAAGCTGCGGCACTACTTCAACCACCCCGGTTTCGTCGAACCCGTGGCCGACGGGGTGGTGGCCGCGCTCGCCGAGCTCCCCGAGGACGTCCGCTCCGGCGCCCACCTGGCCTTTTGCACCCACTCCATCCCCACAGCCGCTGCCGACACCTCGGGCCCGGTCGAGGTCCACGGTGACGGGGGCGCCTACGTGGCGGAGCACCTGGACGTCGCCGCCGTGATCACCGAGGCCGTGCGGGAGCGCACCGGCAGGGCACACCCCCACAGCCTCGTCTACCAGTCGCGCAGTGGCCCGCCGTCCGTGCCGTGGCTGGAGCCCGACATCTGCGACCACCTCGAAGAGCTGCACGGCCAGGGCGTACCCGCCGCCGTGATGGTGCCCATCGGCTTCGTCTCGGACCATATGGAGGTCCTCTACGACCTGGACACCGAGGCCATGGCCAAGGCGGCGGAGCTGGGCCTGCCGGCCCGCCGCTCGCCCACCGTCGGCGCGGACCCGCGCTTCGCCGCGGCCGTCCGCGACCTGGTGCTGGAACGCGCCGCGACCGAGCGCGGTCAGGCCCCCGTGCGGTGCGCGCTGGGCGCGCTCGGACCGAGCCACGACCTGTGCCCCGTCGGCTGCTGCCCGGCGCGCACGCCCAAGCCCGCGGCGGCCGGCGCCGACGCGCCCGCGTTCTGAGCAACCCCGCGCCCACCCCGCCGCCCGTACGGACTACCCGAGACCGCACTCACGTACGACAGGAGCGGAAGAACACGTGACTGAGACGCCGCAGCCCGCCCCCGAGGCCGCTGACGACGCACTGAAGGCCGAGCTGCTCGCCCTCGCCAGGGAGGCCGCCGCGCGCGCGGGGACCCTCCTGCGGGACGGACGCCCCGCCGACCTGGGGGTGGCCGCGACCAAGACGAGCCCCATCGACGTGGTCACCGAGATGGACCTGGCCTCCGAGAAGCTGATCACCGGATACCTGTCCGAGCACCGGCCGCAGGACGGTTTCCTCGGCGAGGAGGGGGCCTCCAGCGCGGGCACCTCCGGGGTCCGCTGGGTGATCGACCCGGTGGACGGCACCGTCAACTATCTCTACGGGCGGCCCGACTGGTCCGTCTCCATCGCCGCCGAGTACCGCGGCGAGCGGGTCGTGGGCGTCGTGGCGGCCCCGGTACGCGGTGAGACCTGGCACGCCGTGCTGGGGGAGGGCGCCTTCCTGGACGGCCGTCCGGTGCGCTGCCGTCCCTCCCCGCCGCTGGACCAGGCCCTGATCGGCACCGGCTTCGGCTACATCGCCGAGCGGCGCGCCGCCCAGGCGGCCGTGGTCAGGGAACTGGTACCGCAGGTGCGCGACATCCGGCGCGGCGGCTCCGCCGCCATCGACCTGTGCGACGTGGCCACAGGCCGGCTGGACGGCTACTACGAGCGCGGCCTCAACCCCTGGGACCTGGCAGCGGGCGACCTCATCGCGCGGGAGGCGGGCGCTTCGACGGGTGGCCGTCCCGGCCGGCCGGCCGACGGCGACCTGACCCTCGCCGCCTCTCCGGGCGTCTTCGACATCCTGCAACCCCTGCTGGAGCGTCTGGGCGCCTGGCACGACTGAGGCCCCTTCGGCCCGGTTCTCGGCCCGTCGCCCGGACGACCGAGGCCCGCGGCCCGGTACACGAAAGGTGCGGCCCCCCCGGGGAGGGGGCCGCACCCTGTGCTGTGGGGCGTGTGGGTCGTCAGGCGACCTGCACGCCGTGTTCGGCGGCGAGTCGGTGGAGGTCTTCCAGCTCCGACTGCTCGACGTCCACGAGGAAGTCGTCGCCCGATTCACGTGCGCGGTGCAGGTCGGACTCCGTGGTCCTTATGCGCTGCAGGATGCCTGCGGTGAACGCGTCCATGATGTGCCCCCTCGTCGCGGGTCGGTGGCACGGGTGTGCCGAGGGTTTGTGGTGCCGGGCCCGGTCACGGCGTGGTCCCCGGGCTGCGTCAGCGGCGGCTTGTGGCACGCTGCGCACGGGGCGTGATCGCGGGTGGTGCTCACGTCCTCCCCAACGAAAACCTCAGAGAAACCTCAACCGGGGCGAAAAAAATCGCACGGACCCTCCGTCCGGCCCCGTGCCCCGGCGCGTGCGGGGCACTGCGGTCCGCTCCCGTTCCGCCCCTCGGGGCACTCCCCACCTCGCCTCTTACCGCCGGTTTACCGGCGTCCGAGGCAGGATGGGAGCCATCATCGCCCCCGCTCCGTCCGGGGACACCCCCCGCTCCACCACAGGGAAGGAAAAGCGCTGTGCGCGTACTCGTCGTCGAGGACGAGCAGCTGCTCGCCGATGCCGTGGCGACGGGCCTCCGCAGGGAGGCCATGGCCGTCGATGTGGTCTACGACGGCGCCGCGGCGCAGGAGCGCATCGACATCAACGACTACGACGTCGTCGTCCTCGACCGCGACCTGCCGCTGGTCCACGGCGACGACGTCTGCCGCCGCATCGTGGAGCTGGGTCTGCCCACCCGGGTGCTGATGCTCACCGCGTCCGGCGACGTCAGCGACCGCGTGGAGGGCCTGGAGCTGGGTGCGGACGACTATCTTCCCAAGCCGTTCGCGTTCTCCGAGCTGACGGCCCGCGTCAGGGCGCTGGGGCGACGTACGACGACGGCGCTGCCGCCCGTCCTGGAGCGGTCCGGGATCAAGCTCGATCCCGGACGGCGTGAGGTGTCACGGGACGGCGAGGAGGTGCAGCTGGCGCCCAAGGAGTTCGCGGTGCTGGAGGTGCTGATGCGTGCGGAGGGAACCGTCGTCTCGGCCGAACAGTTGCTCGAAAAGGCGTGGGACGAGAACACCGACCCGTTCACCAACGTGGTGCGGGTGACGGTGATGACACTGCGCCGCAAACTCGGCGAACCGCCGGTGATCGTCACCGTGCCCGGCGCGGGGTACCGGATCTGATCGCCGATGGCTACCTCCCCCACCCCGACGGGGTCCGACTGGGGCGGCGGCCCCTCGGCGCCCCGCACGCCGCCCAAACCGAACTGGGACCCGCGCGAGACGCCGCGCCCGTCGCCCTGGCTGCGGCCGACCATCCGGATACGGCTCACCCTGCTGTACGGCGGCATGTTCCTGATCGCCGGCATGTTGCTGCTGGCGATCATCTACCTGCTGGCGGCGCAGGCGATGGACAACCTCAGCGAGCTGCCCTTCCGCATCCTCAGCGGCAAGACCCAGCCCACCTCCGACCGGTGTCCTGGGCTGACCGGGACGCTGCCCAGCGACGCCTTCATGGACCGTCTCTCCGCCTGCCTGGACGCCCAGCGCAGGATCGCCCTGGACGGGCTGCTGCGGCGCTCCCTGCTGGCCCTGCTGGGTCTTGCGGTGGCCGCCTTCGCCTTCGGTTACGTGATGGCGGGGCGCGTGCTCTCGCCGCTGGGCCGCATCACGCGTACGGCCCGCCAGGTGGCGGGGTCCGACCTGCACAAGCGGATCGAGTTGGAGGGCCCGGACGACGAGCTCAAGGAGCTGGCCGACACCTTCGACGAGATGCTGGACCGGCTCAACCGCGCCTTCACGGCGCAGCAGCGGTTCGTGGCCAACGCCTCGCACGAGCTGCGTACCCCGCTGGCGATCAACCGGACGCTCCTGGAAGTGCAGCTCGCCGACCCGGAGGGGTCTCCGGAGCTCCAGCAGCTCGCCAAGACGCTGCTGGCCACCAACGAGCGCAGCGAGCAGCTGGTGGAGGGCCTGCTGCTGCTCGCACGGAGTGAGAACGAGCTGGTGGACCGGAAACCCGTGGATCTCGCGGAGGTCGCCTCGCAGGCCGTGGAGCAGGCCCGCGGGGAGGCGGACACCAAGGGCGTGGAGTTGCGCGGGGTGCGTCAGCCCACATACGTGCAGGGCAACGGGGTACTGCTGGAGCGGGTCGCCCTGAACCTGGTGCAGAATGCCGTGCGCTACAACCTGCGTGACGGTGGATGGGTCTCGGTCGGTACGGAGGCCCAGCCGGGGTGGGCGGTCCTGGTGGTCGAGAACACCGGTCCCGTCGTCCCGGCCTACGAGGTGGACAACCTCTTCGAGCCGTTCCGGCGTCTGCGTACGGAGCGGACGGGCAGCGACAAGGGGGTCGGGCTCGGGTTGTCGATCGTGCGTTCGGTCGCGCGGGCGCACGGTGGCACGGTCTCGGCCGTGCCGCGCGAGGAGGGCGGTCTGGTCATGCGGGTGACGCTGCCGCTGTGAGGCCTCACGGAGAGCTGTGAGGCTGTCACGAAGAGAGGACCGTGGGGGTGACACACGTGACGGACCGGGACTGAGAGTGGCCGAGGCGAGGTTCGCCCTTCGCGGAATCCGGCGGCTCCCGCTCCGCTTGCGGAGGCGCTGTGATCGATCACACACGCGAATTTCCAGGGGTGTGCACACTGTGTCCTCCAGGCGGGAAGAAATCCGGGAAAGTCCAGGTTTCCGCAGGTGGAGATCGTGGGCAGTACCCGGGATGGCGTGTGCGGAGCGCTACCGGGGACCGTTTATGGTCCTCCTCGACAGCCGACGTGATCACCTCTTCAGGGGTCCGGTTGGGTGTCGATTGAGTAACAGACCTTGATGTGAGGCAAAATCTCCGCCTCAGGCCGGGCACAAGTCCGGCCTCTCACGCGTTACGTGCGCTGGAGACACCAAAGACACCCAGAGGGGGAGAGCGAAATGGCTACGGATTACGACACTCCACGCAAGACCGACGACGATGTCAACGAAGACAGCATCGAGGAGCTGAAGGCCCGGCGGAACGACAAGTCCGCGACCAATGTCGACGTGGACGAGTTCGAGCAGGCCGAGGGTCTCGAGCTGCCCGGTGCGGACCTCTCCAACGAGGAGCTGTCCGTCCGGGTGCTGCCCCGCCAGGCCGACGAGTTCACGTGCATGGAGTGCTTCCTCGTGCACCACCGCTCGCAGCTCGCGGCGGAGAAGAACGGCCAGCCGATCTGCCGCGACTGCGCGGCCTGACCGGACGGACTGCTGCTCGTGGCGGTCGACGACGCACGTGACGACGAGCGGGGCCCTCATGACCGGTCGGCCTCGCTCGTGCCGTACGGGGACGGCACGGCGGAGGACGGCGCAGAGCTGTCCGAGAGCAACGAGCACGACAAGCGGTCGCGGCGCGCGCGGGGGCGCCGCACGCGCGCCTTCCTGCGCGTCGTCGCGGACCGCATCATCGAGACCGCGCCGCGTGTGCCGGTGCGGAATCTGGACACCCTGCGCGCACAGTTTCCCGGCCTGGGCACCGAGGAGCTGGCCGACAAGCTGGTCGCCGGAGCCACCAAGAGCTCGGCCACCGTGGGCGCCGGTGTCGGTGCCGCGGCCATGATGCCCGTACCGCCGGCCATGCCCGCCGAGCTGGCTGCCGAGATCGTCGGAGTCGCCGGTGTCGAGCTCAAGCTCATCGCCGAGCTGCACGAGGTCTACGGGCGGCGCGCCCCAGGCGGCCCGCGCGAGCGGGCGATGGCGTATCTGAGCGCCTGGACGGGCGAGCGCGGCATCGACCTGGCCAAGCCCGCCACCGTGAACGCGGCCATGGGCGGGCAGCTCCGCCGCCAACTGCGGCAGCAGGTCATGAAGCGCACGCTGCGCAACCTGCCGAACCTGACCCCGTTCCTGGTCGGTGCGGCCGTCGGCGCCTACCTGAACCGACAGGACACCGCGAAGCTCGCCGCCCGCGTCCGCGCGGACCTGCGCCGCGCTCCCGCTGCCTGACTCCGCCGGGCGGGGCCTCACAGACGGTGGCGGCTCCCCGAAGGACTCCCTGAGCCCTCCGAGCGCGCTGTCAGGGCCGCTCTGAGCGCCCTGTCAGGGCCGCGCGGTCTCCCGGGCGGCACGCAGCGACGCGGCCAGCTCCCGAGGGTGACGCGTGGAGACGTACACGTACGGTGTGGGATCCTGCGGGTCGGTGACCTCGATCCGTACCGCCGTGGGCACGTAACCCCGCAGCACCATGTGCGCGCGGGTGTCCGCCTTGTACGTGCGCCAGGCGCGGGCCTCCTCCTCGTCGAGCGGCTCGGCCTCGCCCAGCGCGGTGACCGGGATCTTCGCCTCGCCCGCCACCAGGGATCCCGCCACCACCCGCACCCGTACGCCGCCGTACGCGCTCACGCACACGGCGGCCAGGGCGGCGCCGCCCACCAGCCCGCACAGCAGCGGCAGCACGCCGAAGGGGAAGAGCATCAGGGCGCAGCCCACGCCGATACCGGCGGCGATCAGCCACCAGGAGCGGGGAGCGGTCAGGCGTTCGTCGTAGGGCGCGGGCGCGGGAGGCATGTCTCCAGCTTGGCACGGCGTCCCGGCGGTCCCCGCACGGCGGTAGGGTCTGCACCCGTGAGTGCAGTCAATCCCCCCGGTTCACCGAAGACCTCGCTGGTGCCCCCGCCCGACGCCGTGGCGCCGGTCCGTCATGCCGAAGCCCCCGCCCCGGGCACCGTGCTGGGCGCCCACTACGACATGTGCTTCGGCTGCGGCGCGGGGCAGCCCCACGGCTTGCATCTGGAGGCCCGCGCAGGGGAAGGCGTGAGCGTCACCGCCGAGTTCACCGTCAAACCCGCTCATCAGGGCGCTCCTGGCCTCGCCCACGGCGGGGTGCTGACGAGCGCGCTGGACGAGACGCTCGGCTCGCTGAACTGGCTGATGCACGTGATCGCCGTGACGGGACGGCTGGAGACCGACTTCCTGCTGCCGGTCCCGGTCGACACCGTGCTGCACTTCGACGCGCGGGTCACCGCGGTGCACGGGCGCAAGATCTACTGCGGCGCGACCGGCCGGATAGGGGGCCCCGACGGGCCGGTGGCCGTACGCGCCGACGCCGTCTTCATCGAGGTGAAGGTCGAGCACTTCATCGACAACGGCCGCAGCGAGGAGATCCAGGCGGCCATGGACGACCCCGACCAGGTCAGGCGCGCCCGCGCCTTCGAGGTGAACCCGTGACAGACGAAGATCCCCTGCGGGCCGAGGCACCCGGGACCGACGAGGAACCCGGGACCGACGAGGCGCCCGAGGCTGACGGGGCGCCCGGGCCCGCTGAGGTGGCCGGGGCCGATGGCCTGCTGGGCGCTGACGAGGCGCCCGGGGTTGCCGGCGGTGTGCGGCAGCCGGTCGAGGTGCTGCTCCGGCGTACGGACCCCGACGTGCCCCTGCCCTCCTACCAGCACCCCGGCGACGCCGGGTGCGATCTGGTGACCACCGAGGCCGCCGAGTTGGCGCCGGGGGAGCGGGCCGTACTGCCGACCGGCGTCTCCCTCGCCCTCCCGGACGGCTACGCCGCCTTCGTCCACCCGCGGTCCGGCCTCGCGGCCCGCTGCGGCGTCGCGTTGGTGAATGCACCGGGAACGGTGGATGCCGGGTACCGTGGGGAGATCAAGGTGATCGTGGCCAATCTGGATCCGCGCGAGTCCGTGCGGTTCGAGCGGTTCGACCGTATCGCCCAACTCGTTGTCCAGCAGGTGGAGAAGGTGCGTTTCCGCGAGGTCGACCAGTTGCCCGGTTCAGCGCGCGCCGCGGGCGGGTTCGGCTCGACGGGCGGCCACGCGGCCCGTCCCGCCGGGCGGGCCGCCGCCGCGCCCGAGGAACCCCGCGACACCCCGCAGACAGCCGCACAGTAGAAGGATTACGTTGCGGTCGGTGCTGATCGAGCTTCCGACCTGAGAGGACAGTGACGTGTTCGGACGTCGTCGCAAGAAGAGCGAAGAGCCTGAGGGCGCCTCGGACGAGTTCGAGACGGAACAGGAGCAGGACGCCCGTGACGAACCGGCCGACGCCGCGGAGGCCGACGAGGCCGCGTCGGACGAGACCAGGGTCAAGCTGCCCCCGGCGCCCCGCCCTGACGGCCCCTGGGACGTCGAGGAGGTCAGCGACCCCGGCTCCGGCAGGGTGGACCTCGGCGGCCTGTTCATCCCCGGTGTCGAGGGCATGGAGCTGCGGGTCGAGGTCGCGGGTGACGCGATCGTCGCCGCGACCGTCGTGCTCCAGGACAGCGCCGTGCAACTCCAGGCCTTCGCCGCGCCCAAGCGTGAGGGCATCTGGGACGAGGTGCGTGAGGAGATCGCTTCGGGCATCACCCAGCAGGGCGGTGTCATCGACGCGGTCGACGGCCCGCTGGGCTGGGAGCTGCGGGCGCAGGTGCCGGTGCAGTTGCCCGACGGCACGGGCGGGGTGCAGGTCGTGCGCTTCGTCGGCGTGGACGGCCCGCGCTGGTTCCTGCGCGGTGTGATCTCCGGCCAGGGTGCGGTGCAGCCGGAGGCCGCCGGCGTGCTGGAGCAGATCTTCCGCGACGCCGTGGTGGTGCGCGGTGAGGGCCCGATGGCGCCCCGTGACCCGATCGTCCTCAAGCTGCCGCAGGACGCGCAGATGGTCCCTGACGGGGTGCAGCAGGAGACGATCGAGGAGGGCTCCCGCTTCGCGGGCGGCCTCGACAAGCTGCAGCGCGGTCCGGAGATCTCCGAGGTGCGCTGACCCCTCTTCACCTGTCGTTCGACGGCGGCCGGCCCCGCAAGGGCGCCGGCCGCCGTCGTGTGCGGGTGCGGTTCCTCCTGAGGCGTCGCCCACCGGCGCGCAAGGGAGTCTCTCCCCGCGCGCACCGGCGCTTCTCCCCGCGCGCCCCTGTATGGGCGCGCCCCAGCGTTTTCGTGTGCGTCGTCCCGGCAGCTCCGTATGGGGCTCGTCAAGAGCGCGCGGGGGTGCGTATGAGGGGTGTCAACGGAGCCGGTGTACGCCCCGAACAGGGGTTTGTCTGAGTGGGTCAGCAATACCGACTCACCTAGGAGCTCGCGATGGCCGATCTGGCCTTCGTCGCCGCCACCCTCGCCGTCTTCGCACTGGTGGCCCTCATCGCCAGGGGGGTGGACAGGCTGTGAGCGCCGAGAACGTCGTGGGACTGGCCGTGGCCGTCTCCCTGCTGGGCTACCTCGTCGCAGCCCTCCTCTTCCCGGAGAGGTTCTGAGCGCCGAGATGAGCCCGATCCTCGCCACCGCACTGCAACTGCTCGCGCTCCTCGGAGCGCTCGCCCTGGTGTACCGGCCGTTCGGCGACTACATGGCTGCCGTCTACACCTCGACCAAGCACCTGCGTATCGAACGGTGCCTCTACCGCTGCGTCGGCGTCGACCCCGACGCGCGGCTGGGCCCGGCCGCCTACCTGCGCGCGGTGCTGGCTTTCTCCGCCGCCGGGGTGCTGCTCCTCTACGCGCTCCAGCGCCTCCAGGACAAGCTGCCGCTCTCGCTCGGCTTCGAGGCGATCGACCCCGACCAGGCGTTCAACACCGCCGCCTCGTTCGTCTCCAACACCAACTGGCAGTCCTACGCGGGCGAGTCCGCCATGGGACACCTGGTGCAGCTGACCGGCCTCGCGGTGCAGAACTTCGTCTCCGCCGCCGTGGGCATGGCCGTCGCCGTCGCCGTCGTACGCGGATTCGTCCACCGTTCCGCTCGGTCCCGGGAGGGGGCCGCCGACGCCCACGAGGGAGCCGCCCGCGCCCAGGAGGCAGCCGCCCGCTCCGGCGAGTTGGGCAACTTCTGGACCGACCTGGTGCGCGGCGTCGTCCGCATCCTGCTGCCCGTCGCCTTCGTCAGCGCACTCGCGCTCGTGGCCACCGGTGTGGTGCAAAACCTCGCCGGAGCGCACGAGGTGCACACCCTCTCCGGCGCGACCCAGCACATACCGGGCGGCCCCGTCGCCTCGCAGGAGGCCATCAAGGAGCTGGGGACCAACGGCGGCGGCTTCTTCAACGCCAACTCCGTGCATCCGTTCGAGAACCCGAGCGGCCTCAGCAACCTGCTGGAGGTCTTCCTCATCCTCGTCATCCCGTTCTCGCTCACCCGCACCTTCGGCACCATGGCAGGCAACGTGCGCCAGGGGTACGCCCTCCTCGCCGCGATGGGCCTCCTGTGGCTCGGTGCCGTCCTGGCCGTCACCGCGTCGGAGTTCGCACACCCGGGCACCGCCGCGCAGGCGGCCGGCGGCGCCATGGAGGGCAAGGAACAGCGGTTCGGCGAGGGCGCTTCCGCGCTGTTCGCGGCGTCGACGACGATGACCTCGACGGGCGCCGTCAACGCCTTCCACGACTCGTTCACGGCGCTCGGCGGGGGCGTGACGCTGCTGGGCATGATGCTCGGCGAGATCGCCCCGGGCGGCGTGGGGTCCGGGCTCTACGGCATGCTGGTCATGGCCGTCGTCGCCGTCTTCCTCGCCGGGCTCATGGTCGGCCGCACCCCCGAGTACCTGGGCAAGAAGATCGGGACCCGCGAGATCACCTGCGCGGCCTGCTCCCTGCTGGTCACCCCGGCCCTGGTGCTGAGCGGCACCGCGCTGGCCATGGCGCTGCCCGACGGCGAGGAGGCCATGACCAACATCGGCGCCCACGGCTTCACCGAGGTGCTGTACGCCTACACCTCCGCCGCGAACAACAACGGCAGCGCCTTCGCCGGGCTCGGTGCCGACACCCCCTTCTTCAACACCACGTTGGGCCTGTGCATGCTGCTGGGCCGGTTCCTGCCCATGGTGTTCGCGCTGGCCCTGGCCGGATCGCTGGCCCGCCGGGCTCCGGTGCCCGTGACGGCCGGCACCCTGCGCACCGAAACCCCCCTCTTCTCCGGCATGCTGGTCGGCTCCGTGCTGATCGTCACCGGGCTCACCTTCTTCCCGGCCCTCGCTCTGGGGCCGCTCGCGGAGGGACTCTCCTGATGAGCACGACATCCCGCACCCGCCCTCCGCACACCCCCGCGGCGCCCGCCACGGCCGAGGCCGCGGCCCCGCCCGGTGGCCCGGCGGGCGGCGGACTGTCCGATCCGCGCCTGCTGGGGCGCGCGCTTCCGGTGGCGCTGCGCAAGCTGGACCCGCGGGCGATGGCCAAGGCGCCCGTCATGTTCGTGGTGGAGGTCGGTTCGGTGGTCACCACGGTGCTCGCCGTCCGTCACCCGGGCGAGTGGTTCGGCTGGGTCGTCACCTGCTGGCTCTGGCTGACCGTGTTGTTCGCCAACCTCGCCGAGGCCGTCGCCGAGGGGCGCGGCAAGGCCCAGGCGGACTCCCTGCGCCGGACCAGGACAGACAGCGTCGCCCGGCGGCTGACCGAGGAGGGCGGCGAGGAGGCGGTGTCCGGGGCCGGGCTGCGCGTGGGTGACCGCGTCGTCTGCGAGGCCGGGGACCTGATCCCCGGGGACGGCGACGTGGTCGAGGGGGTCGCCTCCGTCGACGAGTCCGCCATCACCGGCGAGTCGGCTCCCGTCATCCGCGAGTCGGGAGGTGACCGCTGTGCCGTCACAGGAGGCACCAGGGTGCTCTCCGACCGCATCGTCGTGGCGATCACCACCAAGCCGGGCGAGAGCTTCATCGACCGGATGATCTCGCTGGTGGAGGGCGCGGCCCGGCGCAAGACGCCGAACGAGACAGCGCTCGGCATCCTGCTGGCCTCGCTCACCGTCGTCTTCCTCCTCGCCGTCGTCACGCTCCAGCCCCTCGCGCGCTACGCGGGGGCCGAACAGTCCCTCACGGTGCTGACCGCGCTGCTCGTCTGCCTCATCCCCACCACCATCGGGGCGCTGCTGTCGGCCATCGGCATCGCGGGCATGGACCGGCTGGTGCGCCGCAACGTCCTGGCGACCTCGGGGCGCGCCGTGGAGGCCGCGGGGGACGTGTCCACACTGCTGCTCGACAAGACCGGCACCATCACGTTCGGCGACCGCCGCGCCGCCGCCTTCGTTCCCGTCGGCGGTGCGACCGAAGCGGCACTGGCCGAGGCAGCTCATCTGGGCTCACTCGCGGACGAGACCCCCGAAGGCCGCTCCGTCGTCGCCCTGGCCGAGGAGCGCCACGGGCTGCGCGGCAGTCGCGAGGGCGGCCTGAAGGGCGCCACCTGGGTGCCGTTCACCGCCCGGACCCGGATGTCGGGCGTCGACCTCGAAGGGCAGGACGGCCGCCTCGTACGGGTACGCAAGGGCGCTGCCTCCGCCGTCCGCGCCTGGGTCGAACAGCACGGCGGGGAAGCCGGGGAAGTCGGCGGAGCCGGGCGGGTCACAAGAGCCGGAGGGGCCGGGGGCACCAGGGACACCGGAGACACCAGGGACACCGGAGACGCCGGGGGCACCGGAGATGCCCGGGACGCCGGGGGCGAGGTGGACCGCGTGGTGCGGGAGATCGCCGAGGCCGGCGGCACCCCGCTGGTCGTCGGCGTCGAGGACGCGGACGGCGCGCGGGTGCTCGGCGTCGTCCACCTCAAGGACGTCGTCAAGGACGGCATGCGCGCACGCTTCACCGAGCTGCGCGGCATGGGCATCAGGACCGTCATGATCACCGGTGACAATCCGCTGACGGCCCGGGCCATCGCAAGGGAAGCGGGCGTCGACGACTTCCTCGCCGAGGCCACACCCGAGGACAAGATGGCGCTCATCCGCCGTGAACAGTCCTCGGGGCGGCTCGTCGCCATGACGGGCGACGGCACCAACGACGCGCCCGCGCTCGCCCAGGCCGACGTCGGAGTCGCCATGAACACCGGGACCTCCGCCGCCAAGGAGGCCGCGAACATGGTGGACCTGGACTCCGACCCCACCAAGCTCATCGAGATCGTGGCGATCGGCAAACAACTGCTGATCACCCGCGGGGCGCTGACGACGTTCTCCCTCGCCAACGACGTCGCCAAATACTTCGCCATCATCCCGGCGATGTTCGCCACCGCTTACCCGGGGCTGGACGCGCTCAACCTGATGCGGCTTGCCTCCCCGCAGTCGGCGATCCTCTCCGCGGTCATCTTCAACGCCCTGATCATCGTCGCCCTCGTCCCGCTCGCCCTGCGCGGTGTGCGGTACAGGCCGCTGAGCGCCGCTCGCATGCTGCGGCGCAACCTCGCCGTCTACGGAGCGGGCGGGCTCGTCGCCCCCTTCGTCGGCATCAAACTGATCGACCTGCTGCTGAGCGCCATCCCGGGAGTGAACTGACATGACGGCTACCCTCTCCCCGCGCAGGACGGGAAGGCTCGCGTGGGCCGCGTGCCGTGCGCTGCTCGTCCTGACCGTCGTCTGCGGCGTCCTCTACCCGCTGGCCGTGACGGGTATCGCCCAGGCCGCCTTCCCCGACCAGGCCGACGGCACGCCCGTACGGGCGGACGGAAGGGAGGTCGGTTCCGCGCTCGTCGGCCAGCGCTGGAGCGGCCGCGAGTGGTTCCACGGCAGGCCCTCGCACTCCGGCTACGCCCCGCGCGCCACCGGCTCCGGGCAGCTGGGGGCGAGCGACCCGCGGCTGGTACGGACGGTGCGCGAAAACCGGCAGGCGGTCGCCGACTACAACGGCGTGTCCGTCGCCGCCGTCCCGCCCGACGCCGTCACCGGCTCGGGATCCGCGATCGACCCCGATATCTCACCTGAGTACGCGCGCATCCAGACCTCCCGTGTCGCGCGGGCCCACCACCTGACCAAGGGCGCCGTCCGGAACCTGGTGGACGAGCACACCCAGGGCCGCGACCTCGGCTTCCTGGGCGAGCCGCGGGTGAACGTGCTGGAGCTGAACGTGGCGGTGCGCGAGGTGGCGGCCGCCACCGGCTGAGCCCGCCCCGCCCCTTGCCACCCACCCCGAGCCCCCGCATACTGACGCGCGACCAGCCGACCCGCACGCCCGAACTCACACGCACAGGTGACGCGTTGACACATCCCATGGTCGAGCTCACAGAGGTGCACCGCACCTATGGTCGCGGCCCGACCGCCGTGCACGCGCTGCGCGGCGTCTCCCTCACCGTCGCACGCGGTGAACTGGTCGCCGTCAGGGGCCGTTCGGGCTCGGGCAAGACGACGCTGCTCAACCTGGTGGGCGGCCTGGACGCGCCCGACGCGGGGCGGATCGCCCTGGACGGCACCGATCTGGCGACGCTCGGCGAGAGCGAGAACCTGGCGCTGCGCCGCGACCGCATCGGTTTCGTCTTCCAGTCCTTCGCCCTGCTGCCCGTTCTCACCGCGGCGGAGAACGTCGGCGTACCCCTGCGGATGCGCAGGGTGCCGGTAGCCGAACGCGAGGAACGCGTCGCGCTGCTGCTCGCCATGGTCGGGCTCGCCGACCATGCCAGGCAGCGCCCCGAAGAGCTGTCGGGAGGCCAGCAGCAGCGGGTGGCCATCGCCCGCGCGCTGGCGAACCGCCCCGCGCTGCTGCTGGCCGACGAGCCCACGGGCCAGCTCGACGCCGAGACCGGGCACGCCGTGATGGAGCTGCTGCGCGCCGTCGTCCGCGGCGAGGGCGAGGACAGCGCGCCCGTCACCGCGCTGGTGGCCACCCACGACGCGACCCTGCTCGACCTCGCCGACCGGGTGGTCGAGCTGGCCGACGGCACCCTGAGCGACCACGTCCGTGCGGCGGCGTCCGGCCCGCCGCGGGACGTACCCGGGCCCGGCGGTGCGGGCACAGGCCCCACGATCCTTACGGAACCCTGACGCCGTAGCCGACGCGCGGAGGAGGGGAAGACGGCGCCAGCGGTGACAATGGGGGCATGTCGTTGGGAGCCCAGCCGCACCGGGGTCAGCTGCGGGTTTTTCTCGGGGCGGCGCCCGGGGTCGGCAAGACCTACGCCGTACTGGCCGAGGCGCACCGCCGCATGGAGCGGGGGACGGACGTGGTGGTCGGATTCGTCGAGCACCACGACAGGTCGCGTACCGAGGCGCTGCTGCACGGCCTCGAACAGGTGCCGCGCCACACCCTGACCCACCGTGACGCCCAGCTCACCGAGATGGACACGGACGCGGTGCTGGCCCGCCGGCCCGCCGTGGCCGTGGTGGACGAGCTGGCGCACACCAACGTGCCCGGGTCCCGCAACGCGAAGCGCTGGCAGGACATCGAGGAGCTGCTGGCCGCCGGTATCGACGTGGTCTCCACCGTCAACATCCAGCACCTGGAGTCCCTCGGAGACGTCGTGGAGTCGATCACCGGGGTGCGGCAGCGCGAGACCGTGCCCGACGAGGTGGTGCGGCGCGCCGACCAGATCGAGCTGGTCGACATGTCGCCGCAGGCCCTGCGGCGCCGCATGGCGCACGGCAACGTCTACGCGCCGGACAAGGTCGACGCCGCGCTCTCCAACTACTTCCGGCCCGGCAACCTGACCGCGCTGCGCGAACTGGCGCTGCTGTGGACCGCCGACCGGGTCGACGAGTACCTCCAGCAGTACCGCTCCGAGCACCGCATACGCTCCACCTGGCAGGCCCGCGAACGCATCGTCGTCGGCCTCACAGGCGGGCCCGAGGGCCGCACGCTCATCCGGCGCGCGGCCCGCATGGCGGCCAAGGGCTCGGGCAGCGAGATCCTGGCCGTGTACATCTCCCGCGCCGACGGCCTCACCTCCGCCTCGCCCAAGGAGCTGGCCGTCCAGCGCTCGCTCGTCGAGGACCTGGGCGGCACCTACCACCACGTCATAGGGGACGACATCCCCCCGGCGCTGCTGGAGTTCGCGCGGGGCGTCAACGCCACCCAGATCGTGCTCGGCTCCTCGCGCCGCAAGACCTGGCAGTACGTCTTCGGGCCCGGCGTGGGCGCGACCGTGGCCCGGGACTCGGGTCCTGACCTGGATGTGCACATCGTCACCCACGAGGAGGTCGCCAGGGGCCGGGGGCTGCCGGTGGCGCGGGCGGCACGGCTGGGCCGGGCCCGGGTCGTCGCGGGGTGGCTGACCGCGTTCGGCGCCCCCGCACTGCTGGCTCTCCTCATGCTGGCCTTCGAACCGGACGTCGGCTTCGCCAACGACGTCCTGCTCTTCCTCGTGCTGACGGTGACCGCGGGAATGGTGGGCGGGCTGTTGCCCGCGCTGGTCTCGGCCGCGGTCTGCTCGGCGCTGCTGAACTACTTCTTCACCGATCCGGTCCACACCTGGACCATCAGCAGCGGCCGCAACATCGTCTCGCTGGCCGTCTTCTTCGGCGTGGCCGCCGCCGTCGCCTCGGTGGTGGACCTGGCGGCCCGCCGCACCCAGCAGGCCGCCAGGCTGCGCGCCGAGTCGGAGATCCTCTCCGTGCTGGCGGGCAGCGTCCTGCGCGGCGAGGCGCAGCAGGAGCACGGCGGCCCAGGGCCGAGCCTGGACGCGCTGCTGGAAAGGGTGCGCGAGACGTTCGCCATGGACTGCGTGGCTCTGCTGGAGCGGGCCGACGAGCGGGCACCGTGGACGTGCGCGGGCAGTGTCGGCGCGGTCGCCGGCGGCGAGCCGCCGGCCGGCCCCGAGGACGGCGACACGGACATGCCGGTCGGCGACCACATGATGCTCGTGCTCTCAGGCCGGGTGCTGCCGGCCGAGGACCGCAGGGTGCTCGCCGCCTTCGCCGCGCAGGCCGTCGGCGTCCTCGACCGGCAGCGGCTGCTGGGCGAGGCCGAACAGGCGCGCGAGCTGGCGGAGGGCAACCGCATCCGCACCGCGCTGCTGGCCGCCGTCAGCCACGACCTGCGCACCCCGCTGGCCGCCATCAAGGCGTCCGTCTCCTCGCTGCGCTCCGACGACGTGCAGTGGTCCGACGAGGACGAGGCGGAGCTGCTGGGCGCCATCGAGGAGGGCGCCGACAAGCTGGACAACCTCGTCGGCAACCTGCTGGACATGTCCCGCCTGCACACCGGCACGGTGCGCCCCCTCATCAAGGACATCAGCCTCGAAGAGGTCGTCCCCAAGGCGCTGGGCGGCGTTCCGGAGGGCTTCGTCAGGCTTGCCGTGGCCGAGGCGCTGCCGCTGGTCGCCGTCGATCCGGGGCTGCTGGAGCGGACCGTGGCCAACCTGGTGGAGAACGCGGTCAAGTACAGCCCCGACGGCAAGAAGGTGCTGATCAAGGCGAGCGCACTGGCCGACCGGGTGGAGGTACGGGTCACCGACCGCGGCCCGGGCGTGCCCGACAGCGACAAGGACCGCATCTTCGAGCCGTTCCAGCGCTACGGGGACGCCCCTGGTGGCGCGGGAGTGGGCCTCGGCCTCGCCGTGGCCCGCGGCTTCGCCGAGGCGATGGGCGGCAGCCTGGAAGCCGAGGACACCCCGGGCGGCGGGATGACCATGGTGCTCACGCTCCGCGCGGCACACGGCCGCGCCCCCGCACGCCCCCGCACGCCCGCGCACGCCGCGCCCGGCCACCCCGCACAGCGCCCCGGTGCGCCGCTCCAGCCGCCGCGCTCCGGCACAGCGCCCCACCACCCGCGCTCCGGGGCACGGCAGCAGCCGCAGCGCTCCGGATTCTGAGCGCCACAACGGAAAACCGAGAGGAAACAAGCATGCACCGGGTGCTCGTGGTCGACGACGAGCCGCAGATCGTCCGCGCCCTCGTGATCAACCTCAAGGCACGCAAGTACGAGGTGGACGCCGCGCACGACGCCGCGACCGCGCTGCGCATGGCCGCCGACCGCCACCCCGACGTCGTCATCCTCGACCTGGGCCTGCCCGACATGGACGGCGTGGACGTCATCCGCGGCATCCGCGGCTGGACCCGCATACCGATCCTGGTCCTGTCCGCCCGCCAGACCAGCGACGAGAAGGTCGAGGCGCTCGACGCGGGCGCCGACGACTACGTCACCAAGCCGTTCGGCATGGACGAGCTGCTGGCCCGGCTGCGGGCCGCCGTGCGCAGATCCGAGCCGCCCGCCGGGATGCCCGAGGGCTCCGGCGTCATCGAGACCGAGACCTTCACGGTGGACCTGGCCGCGAAGAAGGTGCGGCGCGACGGCGGCGACGTGCGGCTCACGCCCACCGAGTGGCACCTGCTGGAGGCACTGGTCCGCAACCCGGGCCGGCTCGTGAGCCAGAAGCAGCTGCTGCGGGAGGTCTGGGGCCCCTCCTACGGCACCGAGACCAACTACCTGCGCGTCTACATGGCACAGCTGCGCCGCAAACTGGAGACCGACCCCGCGCACCCGCGGCACTTCGTGACGGAGGCGGGGATGGGGTACAGGTTCGAGAAATAGCGGGGGTTCCCGGCGGGTACCCTGGCGGTTATGACTGGCGCCACCCGAGAGCAGCGGGGAACGGGAAGCGGGCGCTTCCGGCGTTTCCTGGAACGGCTCTCCTCCTCCGAGGAGGACCTGCGCTCCGCCGAACTGCGTGAGGAAGCCGAGGACACCGGCTGCACGCGGATTGCCGAGTGCAGCGACCGCGACATGGTACGGGTGACCGGTACGCTGCGCACCGTGACTCTGCGGCCGCGCGCCGGGGTGCCCACGCTGGAGGCCGAGCTGTTCGACGGCTCGGCGCCACTGGACGTCGTCTGGCTGGGCCGCCGCTCCATCGCGGGCATCGAGCCGGGCCGCAAGCTGATCGTCTGGGGACGGATCACCACCAGCCACGGCCGTCCCGTGATGTTCAACCCCAAGTACGAGCTGCGACCACTCGGACAGGAGTAGCGGGTGACCCCTCCCGACAAGCAGACGGACGCGGCCGGTCCGGCCGTCGAGCCCGGCGCGACCGGCACCGACGACCAGCGGCCGGCCGACGCAGGTGCCTCGCGGGCAGAGGGCGCCCCGCAGGCCGAAGGCGGCTCGCAGGCCGTGACGGAGGCCGCGCTGTTCGAGGCGTTCGGCGGGGTGCGGGGACTGATCGAGACGACCGTCCCCGGCCTGGTGTTCATCGCGATGTTCACGGTGAACAAGGACCTCCACACCGCGGCCATCACCGCGCTGGTGATCTCCGGCGTGATGGTCGTCGTCCGGCTGCTGCGCAGGGACACCGTCAAACACGCGTTCAGCGGCATCTTCGGCGTCGGCTTCGGCGTGCTCTTCGCGATGATGACCGGCAACGCCAAGGACTTCTACCTGCCGGGCATGCTCTACACGCTCGGCCTGGCGCTCGGCTACATCGTCACGTCACTGGCGGGCGTGCCCCTGCTCGGGCTGGTGCTCGGTCCTGTGTTCAAGGAGAACCTCTCCTGGCGCAAGCGCAACCCCGGCCGCAAGAAGGCCTACACGAAGGCCAGCTACGCCTGGGGCTTCATCCTCCTCGGCAAGTCGGCCGTGCTCTTCCCGCTCTACTTCTGGGGCGAGACCACCCAGTTCGGCTGGGTCACGGTCGTGCTGAAGATCCCGCCGTTCCTGCTGGCCGTCTACCTCACCTGGATCTTCCTGGCGAAGGCGCCCCCGCCGATCAACGTCATCGCCGAGATGGAGGCCGAGGAGGAGGCCGCCAAGGCCGAGAAGGCCGCGGCGAAGGCCGCCACGGCCGAGGCCGGCACTTCGGGCCGCCACCGCCGCTGACCGGTCGCCGACCCCGCCTCACCCCGTACGGCGGGCGCCCTCTCGCCGTACGGGCGAAGGCACGCGCTCTCGCGTCGTGCCGGCACCGGCGCGCTACGAGCGGGCCGAGAGCAGCTCCTCCAGTTGCTCCTCGCGCGCGGGCGCGGCCACGAAGAGGAGTTCGTCGCCCACTTCCAGGGCGTCGTCCCGGTCGGGGGTGAGCACCCGGTTGCCCCTGATGATGGTGACCAGCGACGTGTCCTCCGGCCAGTTGACGTCACCGACCCGCACGCCGGCCAGCGTGGACTCCGGCGGCAGCGTCAGCTCGACCAGGTTGGCGTCGCCCTGCGAGAACCGCATCAGCCGCACCAGATCGCCGACGCTGACGGCCTCCTCGACGAGCGCCGACATCAGGCGCGGCGTCGAGACGGCGACGTCCACGCCCCACGACTCGTTGAACAGCCATTCGTTCTTCGGGTTGTTGACGCGGGCCACGACGCGCGGGACGCCGTACTCCGTCTTGGCCAGCAGCGAGACGACCAGATTCACCTTGTCGTCGCCGGTCGCGGCGATCACCGTGTGACAGCGCTCCAGTGCGGCCTCGTCGAGCGAGGTGATCTCGCACGCGTCCGCCAGCAGCCACTCGGCCTGGGGCACCCGCTCGACCGAGATCGCCGTCGGCGCCTTGTCGATCAGCAGGACCTCGTGCCCGTTCTCCAGCAGCTCACCCGCGATGGACCGGCCGACAGCGCCCGCCCCCGCAATAGCGACCCTCATGCCGCTTTCCCCTTGTTCGCTTCGCTCACGATTCCGGTCCTACGGCAAAAACTTCTTCGACTCGGGCGACGTCCCCGCAGCGCATCATCACATGCACGAGGTCGCCCTCCTGCAGCACCGTCTGGGAGGTGGGCAACACGGCCTCACCCAGGCGGGTGAGAAAGGCGATACGCACCCCCGCCTCGTCCTGGAGCTTGCTCACCCGCTGGCCGACCCACGCAGGCGAGGTGTGCACCTCGGCGAGCTGCACCGCACCGCTGGGGTCCCGCCACAGCGGCTCGGAGCCCGAGGGCAGCAGCCGGCGCAGCATCTGGTCGGCGGTCCACCGCACGGTCGCCACCGTCGGGATGCCCAGACGCTGGTAGACCTCCGCGCGCCGGGGGTCGTAGATGCGGGCGGCCACATGGTCTGTGCCGAACATCTCACGTGCGACGCGAGCGGCGATGATGTTGGAGTTGTCGCCGCTGCTGACCGCGGCGAAGGCCCCGGCCTCCTCTATTCCGGCCTCTCGCAGGGTGTCCTGGTCGAAGCCGATGCCGGTGACCCTGCGGCCGCCGAAGCCCGAGCCGAGGCGCCGGAAGGCGGTGGGGTCCCGGTCGATGACCGCCACCGTGTGGCCCTGTTGCTCCAGGGTCTGCGCGAGCTCCGCTCCCACGCGTCCGCAGCCCATGATCACAATGTGCAACGCCCGTCCCTTCGTCCCGTACAGCGGGCCGTCTCAGCATCGCACGACCGACCGCATACGATCCTCTGCGTGTCCAGGATGACCGACGTACCGAAACGACTTCTGCTCGGGAGGGCGCTCCGCAGCGACCGGCTCGGCGAGACGCTGCTTCCCAAGCGTGTCGCCCTCCCCGTCTTCGCCTCGGACCCGCTCTCCTCGGTCGCCTATGCCCCGGGCGAGGTACTGCTGGTCCTCTCGGTGGCGGGAGTGTCCGCCTACCACTTCAGCCCGTGGATCGCCGTGGCGGTCGTCGTCCTGATGTTCACGGTGGTGGCCTCCTATCGGCAGAACGTCCGCGCCTACCCCAGCGGCGGCGGCGACTACGAGGTGGCGACCACCAACCTCGGACGCAGAGCGGGTCTGACCGTCGCCAGCGCGCTGCTGGTCGACTACGTGCTGACCGTCGCCGTCTCCATCTCCTCCGGGGTGGAGAACCTCGGCTCGGCCATCCCCTTCGTCGTCGAACACAAGACCTTCTGCGCGGTCGCGGTCATCGTGCTGCTGACGCTGATGAACCTGCGCGGCGTACGCGAGTCAGGCAAGCTCTTCTCCATCCCCACCTACTGCTTCGTCGTCGGCGTCTTCGCCCTGATCATCTGGGGCCTGGTACGCGGCGTCCTGCTGGGCGACGACATGCGCGCCCCCACGGCCGACTACGAGATCCACACCGAGCAGCACGGCATCGCCGGGTTCGCGTTGGCGTTCCTGCTGCTGCGCGCCTTCTCCTCCGGCTGCGCGGCGCTCACCGGCGTCGAGGCCATCAGCAACGGCGTGCCCGCGTTCCGCAAGCCCAAGTCGCGAAACGCGGCGACCACCCTCGCCCTGATGGGCGGGCTCGCCGTCACCATGTTCTGCGGCATCATCGCGTTCGCCATGGTCACCGGCGTGAAGATGGCGGAGAACCCCGCCAAGGACCTGCTGATCGACGGGCACCCGGCAGGCGAGGGCTACACCCAGAACCCGGTGATCTCCCAGGTCGCGGCCGCGGTCTTCGGCGACGGAACGGCCCCCTTCGTCTTCCTCGCCGCCGCCACCGCGCTGGTGCTGTTCCTGGCGGCCAACACCGCCTACAACGGCTTCCCGCTGCTCGGCTCGATCCTCGCCCAGGACCGCTACCTGCCGCGCCAGCTGCATACCAGGGGCGACCGGCTCGCCTTCTCCAACGGCATCGTGCTGCTGGCCGGAGCCGCCGCGATACTCGTGGTGGTCTACGAGGCCGACTCCACCCGGCTGATTCAGCTCTACATCGTGGGCGTCTTCGTCTCCTTCACCCTCAGCCAGACCGGCATGGTCCGGCACTGGAACCGGCTGCTGACCACCGAGAGCGACCCGGCCCGCCGCCGCCACATGCACCGCTCCCGCGCCATCAACGCCTTCGGCGCGTTCCTGACCGGACTGGTGCTCGTGGTGGTGCTGGTGACCAAGTTCACCCACGGCGCCTGGGTCTCCCTGGTGGGCATGGCCCTCTTCTTCGCCGTGATGACCGCCATCCGCCGCCACTACGACCGGATCTCCGAGGAACTGGCGGCCGACGAGACAGCCGAACCGCAGCTGCGCCCCGCGCGCGTCCACTCGTTCGTACTCGTCTCCAAGATCCACCGGCCCACGCTGCGCGCCCTGCGCTACGCCAAGCTGATGCGCTCCGACACCCTCGAGGCCGTCACCGTCAACGTCGACCACGACGAGACGGAACTGCTGCGCCGCGAGTGGGAGGACAGCGACATCGACATCCCGCTCACCATCCTCGACTCGCCCTACCGCGAGATCTCGCGCCCCGTCATCGACTACGTCAAACGCCTCCGCCAGGAACAGCCCCGCGACGTCGTCAGCGTCTTCATCCCCGAGTACGTGGTCGGCCACTGGTACGAACACCTGCTCCACAACCAGAGCGCACTGCGGCTCAAGGGCAGGCTGCTGTTCACCCCCGGCGTGATGGTGACCTCCGTCCCCTACCAGCTGGAGTCCTCCGAGCTCGCGAAGAAGCGGGCCCGCAGGCGCGAACAGTGGAACGCCCCGGGCGCGGTGCGGCGCGGCCCGGTGATCCCGCCCAGGAAGTCCGGCAGGGACGGCGGCGGCCCCGGGGGCAGTGCGGGGAGTCTGACGCGGCAGCGCGGCAAGTAGACTCGGCGGCTGCGGCGCAGGCGGCGTGCCTCCCGCTCACCTCGCCCGCCAGAGGCGAACCCGACGTCTGTGGAGTCACCCCCTCATGCCCGAAACCAGCGCGTCCGACAGCGCGTCCGAGCACGTAGCTCCCTCCCTGGTGGGGGAGGAGTACGAGGTCGAGGTCGGCCCGGTGGCACACGGCGGCCACTGCGTCGCCCGCACGGAGGGCGGTCAGGTGCTCTTCGTCCGGCACACACTGCCGGGCGAGCGGGTCGTCGCACAGGTGACCGAGGGGCGTACCGACTCCCGCTTCCTGCGGGCGGACGCGGTGCGGATCCTCGAACCGGCCAAGGACCGCATCGAGGCCCCCTGCCCCTTCTCGGGCCCAGGACGCTGCGGCGGCTGCGACTGGCAGCACGTCAAGCCGGGCGCGCAGCGACGCCTCAAGGCCGACGTGCTGACCGAACAACTCCAGCGGCTGGCCGGCCTGACCCCCGAGGACGTCTCCTGGGACGGCACCGTCGAACCGGCCCCCGGCGACAAGGTCGCCCCCGGCGAGGTCCCCGCCTGGCGCACCCGCGTGCACTACACCATCGACGCCGACGGCCACCCCGGGCTGCTCAAACACCGCTCGCACGAAGTGCAGCGCATCGACCACTGCCTGATCGCGGCCCCCGGCGTCGACGAACTGGGCATCGAGGCCCGCGAGTGGCCCGCCCTCGCCTCCGTCGACGCCATCGCCGCCACCGGATCCGCCGACCGCCAGGTCGTCCTCACCCCACGCCCCGGCGCACGCCTCCCGCTGGTCGAACTCGACCGCGAGGTCTCCGTCCTCCGCGTCGGCGAGAAGGACCGCGCCGTCCACCGCGTACACGGCCGCGACTTCGTCCGCGAACGCGCCGACGAGCGCACCTGGCGCGTCGGCGAGGGCGGTTTCTGGCAGGTGCACCCGCAGGCCGCCGACCTCCTCGTCGACGCCGTGATGCGCGGCCTCACCCCCCGCAAGGGCGAGATGGCCCTCGACCTGTACTGCGGCGTCGGCCTGTTCGCCGGCGCGCTCGCCGACCGCGTCGGCGAACGCGGGGCCGTACTCGGCATCGAGTCCGGCAAACGCGCGGTCGCCGACGCCCGCAAGAACCTCGCCGACTTCCCGCGCGTCCGCGTCGAGCACGGCAAGGTCGACAAGGTGCTGCCCCGCACCGGCATCACCGAGGCCGACCTCGTCGTCCTCGACCCACCCCGCGCCGGCGCCGGCAAATCCCTCGTCGAACGCATCGCCTCCCTCACCCCCCGCCGCATCGCCTACGTCGCCTGCGACCCCGCGGCCCTGGCCCGCGACCTCGCCTACTTCTCCACCACGGGCTACCGCCCCCGCTTCCTGAGAGCGTTCGACCTGTTCCCGATGACCCAGCACGTGGAGTGCGTGGCGATTCTGGAGCCGGCGGGGAAGGGTACCTGACCTGCGGTTTTGTTGTCCGGGTGGGTTGCTCGACCTGTTTCCCTCTGCGTAGCGGTGCGAGTGACCACCCCGGCCCCCATGGTCTGGGCGTCGAGAACGCCCGCCTGCGTGATTGATACCGGCTAGGTACCGCCTGCGTATGGCGATCCTGGCCATCGCCCGCACGGTCGACAGCACCGAGTACGGCGTGCGTGACATGGGCCTTCTGGTGTCGGCGCTCGAGCGGCCCCGGGCAAATGTGTTTGGAGCCGAGTTGTATCCCACGCTGCACGAGAAGGCGGCAGCGCTGCTGCACTCCGTCGCCCGCAATCGCGCGCTGATCGACGGCAACAAGCGCACGGCCTGGCTTGCCATGCGCGTCTTCCTGCGGTTCAACGGCGTCAGCGCCGGTACCGTGCCGCCGCCCGTCTCCGGTGCCGGCCCGTTCGTCGAGGACGTCGCGCAGGACAACATCGACGTGCCGGCCATCGCCAAGTGGCTGTCGATCAGGTTCCCAGTTTCCTGACGTCCGATGTCGTGAGGTCCGGGGCCGCACGAGGCTCCGTCGTGCGGCGCTGACTTTTCGCACTCCGCCGGGCGGAGTGGCCCCGTCTGTGGGGTGTCTGTTCAGCGGGCTGATACGTATGCCGGCAGGCTCCTCGGGAGACCTCATACCAGGGGCGTGGTATCGCTGGACACGCTCGTGAACCAGGGGCACGACGCGTGACCGGCCGTTCCTACCGGGCGCCAAGGACCACGGTCCGCCAGTCATTTCCCCTGCCGCTGCATCAGTGCAGATGCGTGTCGGCGGTAGCCGGTGCGAGCGCCGGGCCGCACAGGGAGCGGCGCTGCCCGGGTGTGAGGCGTGTTCCGGCAGCGCCACTCTCGATCGGCAGGCGGTTGTGTGCCTCTTCGCGCATCACCCGGCTGTCCAGCGGAACCGACTCACGCGCTCCATCAGGACTGTCGTTGACGGCGGGTGCCCCGGTCTCAGGTGAGTGCGGGACGTCGTAGTCCCTGGAGTAGGAGAGCGATCAGTCGGCGGGGGTCGTAGCGGGGGTCGTCGTCGTGTCCGATGCAGAGGTTGCCGATGCCCCGCAGCAGTGCGTAGGGGTGCGTTCCGGGCTGGATCTCGTCGGCCTCGGCGGCGGCGTCGAGCAGTTGCGTGGCGACGGGGAGCAGGCGGTCGAGGAAGTAGGCGTGCAGGGGGGCGAAGCGGCTGCTGTCGGACTGCAGTGCCTGGGCCAGGCCGTGCTTGGTGACCAGGAGGTCGACGAACAGGTCGGTCCACCGGTGCAGCGCGGCGAACGGGGAGTCGGTCTCGGCGAGGAGCCTCGGTCCGGCCTGGGCGCATTCCTCGATCTGGTGGTGGAAGACGGCCACGACAAGATCGGAGCGGGTCGGGAAGTGCCGGTAGATCGTTCCCACCCCCATGCCCGCCTTGGCCGCGATCTGGCGGATCGGTGCGTCGACACCCGCACCCGCGAACACCTCGGCCGCGGCGGCAAGCAGTTTCTCCTGGTTGCGCTGGGCGTCGGCTCGCATGCGCCGGGGGGCCGGCCGCTCGTCTGACTCCTCGGTGGTGGGCACCGCACTCTCCTTCCCTTCGGATGCGAACCCAGGCGGAACATTACTCCGCTTGCTAAGTGGAACAGTGCTCCGTAAAGTAAATGGAGCGCTGTTCCGGTTGTCGCACGGCGACAACCGGACACTCACCGTGCCGCTCCACGGCCGCCCGCACATCGCATCGCAGCGCATCGCCCAACGAAAGGACCGACGCATCATGCCCGCACCGATCACCTCACCCGCCCGCCAGACCGCCGGCGCCCCCGCAGGCGAAACCGCAGCCGAGAGCGCCCCGTCCCTGTCCTACAGCCCCGTGGTACTCCAGGTGCCCGGGCGCCCCGCGGACCTGACGTTGCGGGTCACCGCGCCCGTGGCCGGGGACGACCTGCCCGTCATCCTGCTCTCGCACGGCCACGGAGGCTCCCTCAGCCTCTCCTCGGAGGACGGCTACATGCCGATCGTCCAGCGCTGGGCGGCGGCCGGGTTCGTCGTCATCCAGCCCACCCACCTCAGCTCCCGGCGGCTCAGTCACCTGTGGGAGACCACCCCAGGGGCACCGCTGTTCTGGCGCTCGCGCGCCGAGGACATGATCCACATCCTCGACCGCCTCGACGAGGTCGAGAAGACCGTGCCGCTGCTCGACGGGCGCCTCAGTCGCGAGGACGTCGCCGTCGCCGGACACTCCCTGGGCGGCGCGACGGCCGAGGTCCTGCTGGGCGCGGGGATCACCGACCCCGACTCAGGGGAGCGGGTGAGCTACCTCGAACCGCGCATCAAGGAGGGGATCCTTTTCGCCGCGCCCGGCCGGGGCGGTGACACTCTCAACGGGCCGATGGCCGACCAGGTGCGGCCCTTCCGCACCATCGACTTCTCCACGATGACCCAGCCGGCGCTGGTCGTGGCCGGCGACCAGGACGACCCCCAGCACTTCACGGACATGGGCCCGGCCTGGTACCACGACCCCTACCACCTCGCCCCCGGTGCCAAGACCCTGTTCACCGTCTTCGGCGCGGGACATCTGCTCGGCGGAATACAGGGGTACGACGCGGCCGAGAGTGCGCAACTGTCGGACGAGAACCCGGTACACGTCGCAGCGATCGCCCAGCTCACCGCGGCCTACCTGCGCGCGCGATTCGGCCGTGACGAGGGCGCCTGGCAGCGGGCCCGCAGCGAGTTGACGACAGGTCCTGACGCGGTCGGGCGCGTCGAGACCAAGTAGCAGCCGACAGCGCTACCCCGCATCGACGACCAGCGCTTCCCCGCATCGACGACCAGCGTTTCCCATATCGGCAGCCAGCGCTTCCCCACATCGGCAACCAGCCCTTCCCGGCATCAGCGGGGCGTGCCCCTTCCCGGGCATCGGCAAGGCGTACTCGGCACGGCACGGCACGGCACGGCGCGGCTCGGCCGGCTCGGCACGGGTGCCGCCTCGCGGCTGTTGCCTCCTGACGAGAGGACATACCGCATGACAATGACACACCCTCAGCAAAAGCCCCTCGGGTCCGGGTTCACACCGGCGTCGACAGCCGACGAGGTCCTCGCCGGTACGGATCTGAGCGGCCAGAACGTCATCGTCACCGCTGGGCACGCGGGCATCGGGCGCGAAGTCACGCGTGCCCTGTCGGCCCGCGGCGCCTCCGTGACCGTCGGTTCCCGCGACCCGGAGCGTGCTGGTGCGGCCGTGGCCGGAGTCGACGGCGTCGAGATCAGCCGGCTCGACCTGGCCGATCCCGGCTCGGTCGCCGCGTTCGGCGACCGGTGGAACGAGTCGGCACGGCCCCTGCACATCCTCGTCAATTGCGCGGGCGTGGCGGCTCCCGAAGCGAGGGAAGTCAACGCGCGCGGCCACGAGTTGCAGTTCGCGGTCAACCACCTCGGCCATTTCCAGCTCACCCGTGCGTTGCTGCCCGCTCTGCGAGCGGCCCACGGCGCCCGGGTGGTCAACGTCACCTCCGGCGCGCACCGCATCTCCGGCATCCGCTGGGACGACCCGCACTTCGACTCCGGTGACTATGCTCCGCTGCCGGCGTACGCCCAGTCCAAGGCCGCCAACGTCCTCTTCGCGGTCGAGCTCGACCGCCGCTGGGCACAGGACGGCATTCGCGGCTACGCGGCCCACCCCGGTGTGGTGGTGGGTACGGCGCTCAACAGCGCGGCCGGAACGGAGGGGTTGCGCGCCGCCGGGCTGGTCGACGAGGACGGCAGGGCGGTCATCGACCCGGTGGTCGGGAAGAAGACGGTGCAGCAAGGCGCGGCGACCATCGTGTTCGGCGCCGTGAGCCCACTTCTCGCGGACATCGGCGGCGTCTACCTGAAGGACAGCGACGTGGCGCCGCTGGACGACGAGCACCGGCCGCTGACGGCGGACAGCATCCCGGCGGACGCGGCATCACACTCGCTCGACCCTCGGAACGCTCTCCGGCTCTGGGAACTCAGCGAGCGGCTGCTCGACTTCTGACGGTGCCACACGTCGGGCCCCGGGTGCCGGGGCCCGACGACCCCGGGAGCTCCACCCTCACGCCGGGACCCTGCGGAAAACCGCAGGGTCCCGGCGTGAGGGAAGCCGTACACGCTCAACGGTTCTCCGCATACCGGCGCTGAGCTGCGATTTCTAGCGTGGTCATCGAACCGCGGCACCGGCCCGCGGCGAGCGCTTCGTACCTGGAGACTTCGAATGGACCACGTCACCCTCGCGTTGCCACGGGAGCCCGCCGGCGGCATCGCGGGCTGGGCAGCCGACCTGGTGGATGCCATGGGCGCGCCCGGCGCCGGCCTCGCCGTCGCTGCGGAGAACCTCTTCCCGCCGCTGCCCAGCGAGATCATCCTGCCGCTGACCGGCTTCGCCGCGGGGCAGGGTGTCGTCACTGTCTTCGCGGCCCTGTTCTGGACCACTCTCGGCTCCGTGGTGGGTGCCACGGTCCTCTACTGGATAGGCGCGCTGTTCGGCCGTGCGCGCATGCACGCGCTCTGGGCGCGGCTGCCGTTGGTCAAAGCGTCCGACCTGGAGCGGACGGAGGCGTGGTTTGCCAAGCACGGCACCAAGGCCGTCCTCCTCGGCCGCATGGTGCCGATCTTCCGCAGTCTGATCTCCGTGCCGGCGGGCGTCGAGCGCATGCCTCTGCCGACCTTTCTCGTACTGACCGCCCTGGGCAGCCTGCTGTGGAACGCCGTACTGGTCATGTCCGGTTACTGGCTCGGCGAGCAGTGGGACACCGTCGGGGACTACGTCGGCGTGCTCAGCAACGGTGTCCTGGCCCTGGTCGTCGCCGCCCTGGTCTGCTACGTCGTGGTCCGGCTGCGCTCGCGCGGCACCGCCCGGCACCGCCGTACGCCGTGACCGCGGGCATCGCCCCCGCTGTGACCGCGGGCACCGTCCCCGCTGTGACCTCCGGCGCCGCTCACGGTGCGACCGCAGGCACGGCTCACTGCGCGACCGCAGGCACGGCTCACGTCGTACCGGCCCCGCATCCGCGCGGGCCGAACGCCGGTGTCCCGGCCGTGCCGCAGACCGCTCCCGACGACCGTACGGGGGAGGGCGGGTGGACGTGACCACTCTCAGCCGCTCAAGGGAAGGAAGCAGGGTGCGAAAGAAGCCGGCAACGGTACGGATTGCGCGGTGGAGTGCCACGCACCCGTGGTCCGCCATCGGCCTGTGGGCCGTGTTCGTCGCCGGGTGCCTCCTTCTCGGGGGAGCGGCAGGCACGAACGCGATCAGCGACGAGGAGTCCGGGGTCCGCGAGTCGGGCCGGGCCGGCAGGATCGTGCACTCCGGTGGTTTCCCCGTGAAGGCCGAGGAGAACGTGCTGGTCACCGCCGAGGACGGCGGGAAGCTGGAGCCGTCGGCCGGCCGTGCGGTGGCGGCGGACCTCGGCGCGCGGATGGAGGCGCTGGAGGAGGTGCAGAGCGTCGGTGACCCGGTCACCGCGCCCCACGGCAAGGCGCTGCTGATCCCTGTCACCATGAAGGGCGACGCGGAGAACGCCGACCGGCGTGTGCAGCCGCTGCTCGACGTCAGCGCGGCGGTGCAGGACGCCCACGAGGGGCTGCGGATCGACGAGGTGGGCACGGGCTCGACGGCCAAGGGGCTCTCGGAGACGCTCGGTGAGGACTTCGAGAAGGCCGAACTGATCAGCCTTCCGCTGACCCTGCTGGTCCTCCTCGTGGTCTTCGGAGCGGTCATCGCGGCGGGTGTGCCCGTCCTTTTGGCCCTCTCGTGCGTCGGCGCCGCCATCGGACTGTCCACCCTCCTCTCCCACGCGCTGCCCGAAACCAGCGCGGTCAGCAACGTCATCCTGCTGATGGGCATGGCCGTCGGCGTGGACTACTCGCTCTTCTACCTCAAACGCGAGCGCGAGGAGCGGCGCACGGGGAAGTCCCCCATCGGCGCGATCGCAGTCGCCGCGGCGACGTCCGGGCACACCGTCGTGGTGTCCGGCACCACGGTGATCGTGGCGATGGCCGGCCTCTACCTGGCCAACGAGGCGACCTTCACCTCCCTGGCGACCGGCTCGATCCTCGTCGTGGCCGTCGCCGTGCCGGCCTCGCTGACCGTGCTGCCCGCCCTGCTCGCCACGTTGGGGCGCTGGGTCGACAAGCCGAAGGTGCCTCTCCTGTGGCGGCTGACCATGCGCTCCGGAACGTCACGGGTGTGGCCCGCGCTGCTGCGTCCTGCGCTGTCCAAGCCGGTCGTCACCCTGGTGGCGTCCGTGGGCGCCCTGCTGTTGCTGGCCGCGCCGGCCCTCGACATGAAGCTCAAGCAGCCGGGCTCCGACGACCTGTCCCGCGACATCCCCGTGGTACGGGCGATGGACCGGCTCACCGAGGCCTTCCCCAGCAAGGGCACCGTGCACCAGGTCGCCGTCCGGGCGCCCGCCGACCGGGCAGACGAGGTGGAGACGGCGCTGAAGGGGCTGCTGGAACGCACCGCGGACGACGCGTCGTTCGCACACGACGCGACACCGAGGATCAGGGAGTCGGCGGACCACCAGGTGCACACCGTGGATGTGGGAACACCGCACCAGCCCAGGAGCGAAGGGGCCCGCGCGTCCCTGGACCTGCTGCGCGACTGGGTGCCGCAGGCCATGGCCGGGGTGCCGGGCGCCGAGAGCGCGGTCGGCGGCAAGGTGGCGCAGGGCGTGGACTTCACCGGACACCTTGAGGAGCGCATGCCCTGGGTGGTGGGCTTCGTTCTGCTGTTGACCTTCGTCACCATGGTCCTGATCTTCCGTGCGCCCCTCATAGCGCTCTCCGCGATTCTGCTCAACCTGCTCTCCGCAGCGGCCGCGTTCGGTGTGCTGGTCGCCGTCTTCCAGGACACCTGGGCGGAGGGTGTTCTCGACTTCACCAGCTCGGGTGCGGTCGTCTCGTGGCTGCCGCTCTTCTTGTTCGTGGTGCTGTTCGGGCTGTCGATGGACTACCACGTCTTCGTGGTCAGCAGGATCCGCGAGGCCGCGCTGGAAGGCGCCACCGTCAAGGACGCCGTCCGCGCGGGCATCACCCGCTCGGCGGGTGTCGTGACCAGCGCCGCGCTCGTCATGGTCGGGGTGTTCGCGATCTTCGGGACGCTGAGCATGGTCGAGTTCAAGCAACTGGGCGTGGGACTCGCGGCGGCCATCCTGCTGGACGCCGTGGTCATCCGCATCTACGTGCTGCCCGCGCTGATGACCGTGCTGGGCCGCTGGAACTGGTGGCCGGGCAAGACCCGGGCCCCACGGCACCGTTCGGCTCGGTAAGGGATGTCCTGCGCACGTGCGGCACGTCCGCACCCCGCGTACCTCACGAGTCAGCGAACCCCTACCCAGGGGCGGCACCGGCCGTCGGCGCGCATGCGGGCAGGCGCCCGCCATCGAAGCCCAGGCGACGGGGGCGGCGCCCGCGGTCCGATCCGTGTGCGAGGTCCCAGCGGTACGGTCTGCGCATGAAGTGGAGACGGGTGGCGGTAGGCGGCGCCGTGGCGGCTGCGGCCGCGGCGGCCTTCGCCGGAGGTGTGCGGATCTCCCAGACCTCGGACGAGGAGGGCGACTCCGGCCGTGCGGACCGGGACTGCGCCCGGCTCCTGGACCGCGTCCAGAGCGGTGAGCGCGAGTACGCCGACTACCTGGCGGCGGACACGATACCGGCCGCGTGCGTGCCCGAGGCCAAGAAGCGCGGCATGCTCGACGAGGTGCCGCGCTGAGGGGCGCCGGGCCCGCGAGCTTCGCGGCGGCTCACCGCGCGAGCGCTCTGGCGGCCCTGAGCGGGAGCCGGGTGGCGAGCGCGGTGGCGGAGCGTGCGAAGGGGGTGGCCATGATGCCGGCGACGCTGGTGCGCCCCGCGATGTAGGCGTCGAGGCGACGAAATGCCGCGGGGACGCGGGTCAGTGCCGTGTGGACGAGCCCCGGATTGTGGGCGAACAGGTCCATCAGCGACCTGCTGGCGCGCATCTCGGCGCCGAGGGTCTCCTCGACCTGCCGCCCGTAGCGGTCGGCGGTCTCGGCCGCCTCCGCCTCCGCGGCGGTGACCAGGCGCGTGGCGGCGTGCCCCGCCAGCTGCCCGGAGCGCAGCGCGTAGGAGATGCCCTCGCGTGACCAGTGGTCGACGAGGGCCGCGGCGTCACCGGCGACCAGTACGCGCCCGCGGGCCAGCGGGGAGTCGGGGCGGCGGCACCGGGTCAGGTGGCCGGTGTCGTGGAGGGGGCGGGGGCCGAGCAGACCGTGGCGGGAGAGGAAGTCCTTCTTGTAGGCGCGAAGCGCCGCGGGGTTGCCGCGGGCGGCCACCACGCCGGCGGTGCAGACGTCGCCTTTGGGGAAGACCCAGCCGAAGGAGCCCGGCAGCGGCCCCCACTCCATCAGGAGGCGGCCTTGCCAGCGGTCGGCTGTCCGTGCGTCGACGGGCACTTCGGCCTCCAGCGCGAGGTCGACCTGCGCGCACTGCACCCCCACGTACCGGGCGACCCTGCTGGCACTGCCGTCCGCGCCGACGACGGCGCGGGCGCGGAGGGTTTCGCCGTGGTTCGTCCGCACCGTGACGGTGCCGTCCTCCTCCTCCAGCGCCGTCAGCGCGGTGCTGTCGCGCACTTCCGCGCCCGCCGCGGCGGCTGCCTCGGTCAGAGCCGCGTCGAGTTCGCTGCGGTAGACCATGGCGATGGTCGGGGCCCGGGAGGCGAGTGTGCGCTCCGCGCGGCCGTTGAGGGCGAAGGTGAAGTGCCCGGCTGTGTCGTACACCCGCAGCGGCAGACCGGCCGGCAGGGCGGCGAGGGAGGCTCCGATGAGGCCGCCGCCGCAGGTCTTGTAGCGGGGGACGGCGGCCCGCTCCAGCAGCAGCGTCGCGCAACCGCTCGCCGCGGCGACGCGGGCGGCGGTGGCACCGGCCGGTCCCGCACCGACGACGATGACGTCCCAGGAACTGGTTCCGGTGCCGGACCCTGATGTGCGGGCGGGGGTGGTGGGAGGGGGCATGCCAGGTCACCTCGCGGTGGTGGAGGGGGAAAACGGGCTGGTTGCGGTGCGCCGCACGGGGGAGCCGTGTGCGTGTGGAGGGGAGTCAGCCGGTGACCGTCGCCGGGGGGACGCCGGGGCCGGCGTCGGAAACCGCCTCGCCGCTGTCCTGTCCGGGGTGGAGGCGGGCCAGCAGGTAGCGGGTGAGGGCGGAGGCCGTCGGGTGCGTCCACATCACGGTGGTGGGGATGGCGAGGGCCAGTTCGCGCTGTAGCCGGTTGCGCAGGGCGATGGCCATGAGGGAGTCGAGGCCGAGTGTGACCAGGGAGGTGTCGGCGTCGAACCGGTCGGTTCCCAGCCGGAGCACCGCCGCGATGTGGTCGACGACCTGGGGCTGGAGGAGACGCTGCCGGTCCTGGGGGCTGCCCGCCTCGGCCAGGCACTCCAGCAGGGCGCTGCGGTGGCCCGTGGCGTCCGCGCCCGCCACGGGAGCGGCCAGCTCGGCGAAGAAGGAGGTGCGGGCGGTGGCGGGATAGGACTCCAGCCACCGGGACAGGTCGACGGGTGTGTAGGCGGTGCGGGCACGGTCGTGCGCGAGGATGCGCTCCAGCGCGGCGATGCCCTCAGCGGGGGAGATCATGGCGTATCCGCGCTCCGCCATCCCGGTGCCGCGGCCGACCTCGGCCCACGGTCCCCAGTTGACGCAGGTGGCCGGTTGGCCCTGGGCCCGGCGCCAGGAGGTGAACTCGTCCAGCCAGGCGTTGGCGGCCGCGTACGCGCTCTGCCCGGGGTTGCCCAGCAGGGAGGCGGCGGAGGAGAAGGTGACCCACCAGTCCAGCCGCCGTCCGCTCGTGGCGTGGTGGAGCAGCCACGCCCCGGTCGCCTTGGGGCGCCAGACCTTCTCCAGCACCTCGGGGGAGAGGGTGGCCGCCGTCGCGTCCTCGACGACGGCTGCGGCGTGCACGACACCGCGCAGCGGGTGGCCCGTGTCCACGGCGGCCTTCACGAGGGACTCGGCGACGCCGGGCTCGGCCAGGTCCCCGTTCACGACCTCGACGCGGGTGCCGAAGTCGTCGGTGAGCGCGTCGAGGACGCCGCGGGTGGCCGCGGTGGGTGCGCTGCGGGAGGTGAGCACCACGGCTGCCGCGCCGCGTTCGGCCAGCCACCTGGCGACCAGCAGGCCCAGTCCGCCGAGCCCGCCCGTGACCAGGTAGCAGGCGTCTGTGTGGACGACGGGGACGTCCTCGGGGCGCACGGGCAGGGTCTCGGTGCCCTCGGTGGGCCACGTCAGGACGAGTTTGCCGGTGTGCCGGGCGGAGGCCATGGTGTGGAAGGCCGACGGCGCCTCGGCGACGGGGTGTTCGGTGACGGGCAGCAGCGGCAGTGTGCCGTCCGCGAGCATGGAGGACAGCTCGCGGTAGCCCTCGGCGAGCAGGCTGGGGTCCCGCCGCATCATCATCAGCACGTCGACGCCGGCGAAAGTGACGTTGCTGCGGAAGGGCAGCAGCCCCATGCGGGTGTTGGCGTAGATGTCGCGCTTGCCGAGTTCGACGAACCGGCCCCGGTGCGCCAGCAGGTCGAGGCCGGCGGACTGCGCCGGGCCCGTGAGGGAGTTGAGCACGACGTCGACGCCGCGTCCTGCGGTGAGTGCGCGAACCTGGTCGGCGAAGTCGAGGGTGCGGGAGTCCATGACGTGGGCGACGCCCAGGTCGCGCAGGTACGCGCGCTTGGCCTCGCTGCCCGCGGTGGCCAGCACGTCGGCACCGTGGGCGCGCGCCAGGTTCAGCGCGGCCAGTCCCGTGCCGCCGCTCGCGGAGTGGATGAGCACCTTCTCGCCCGAGCGGATCCCGGCCAGGTGCCGCAGCGCGTACCAGGCGGTCAGGTAGGCGCACGGCAGCGCGGCGGCGTCCTGCGTGCCGACCTCGGGCGGTACCGGAAGGAGGCAGTCCGCGCGGACGGTCGCGAAGGAGGACATGACGGCCGAGCTGGCCGCGTCCACGAACATGGCGGCCACGCGGTCGCCCTCCCGTACGCCTCGGACGCCGTCCCCGACGGCGGCGACGACGCCCGCGCCGTCGAACGCGCACACGTCCTGCTGCTCCTCGCCCGTGGTGAAGCCCTGGTAGACACCCATGGCCTGGAGGACGTTGATGAAGTTGACGCTGGTGGCCTCGATGCGCACCTCGACCTCGCCGGGCCCCGGCCGGCTGCGAGGCTGGGCGACGAACTCCAGGGAGTCCAGGTCGCCGGGGCGCGCGAGGTGCAGGGCCACCCGTTCGTGCGCGCGGTCGACCGTGGTGTGGCGGCGTTCCCGCTCGTCCAGCGGGGCGGTGCGCAGGCGCGCCAGGTGGCGTGTCCCGTGCCGGAGGGCGATCTCGTCCTGCTCGTCGGGGCACGACAGCAGTTCGGCGGCCACCTCGGCGACCAGCGTCCGCGCGGAGACGTCCAGGACGCCGGGGCGCAGTTCGGGGTGCTCGTAGCTGAGCACCCGCACCAGCCCGCGCAGACCCGCCTGGCCCAGTTCGGGACGGTCCTGGGGCGTGACGTGTTGCGCGGCGACGGTGACGGTCCACAGGCGCGGCGCCACACCGCCGTTCCCGGCGTCCGTCAGCGCGCGGGCCGTCGCCACCAGGCGGGCGACCTGCTCATGTGCCCGGCGGTCGCCGGGCGCTGACGCGCAGCCGGGCGCCGGCAGGTACACCACCGCCTGCGGCGCCTGCCCGCCGTTATCGGACAGCGCCGGCACGGTGCCGTCCTCGGCGGTGAGCGTACGGATATCCACGGTGGTGCCCAGCGCTTCCAGCGCGCCGCCGAGCGAGGCGGCGAACGAGGCGCGTCCGGGCTCCGCCAGGAGGGTCCAGGTACCGGTCGCCGGTCGCGGCGCGGGACGCTCGCAGGGCTCCCACGCGGCCTGGAGCAGCCGGCGGCCGAAGCGCTCCTCGGCGCTCTCGGCGGGCACGTGGCGGAATTCCACTCCGGTGGCGTCGGCGGCGACGGCCCCTTCCTCGTCCCACAGCCGGAAGTCCGCCAGGTACCGGCCGCCCTCCAGCGTCCTGAGGGTGACCAGGCAGTACCCGCTCAACGGGACCTTGCCGTACAGCCGCAGTTCCGCGATGCCACGCGGCAGGATGCCTCCGGCGGGCACGGTGCCGGTGCGCAGTACGGCGCCCGCGACGGCCTGGAGGCAGGTGTCCAACGCGACGGGGTGACAGTGCAGGGTCTGGGCCCCGGCCCGCCCCTCGTCGGGCACTTGGAGGCGGGCCAGGAGCCGGACGCCCGCGCGGTCGGCCGGTGTGCCGTCCGCGTGGAGGGACGCCAGCCCGAGGAACGCGGCGCCGTGGTGCACGCCGCGCTCCTCGCGCATCTGCCGGTAGACGTCCGAGACGCTCACGGCATGGGGGAAGCCGGTCGCCAGGTCCTGCGGGTCGCAGCCGCTCGGCGCGGGCCGGCCCTCGGGGCCGGCGTGCAGGAGGGCCCGTGCGTGCTGGACGCGGCTGCCGTCGGAGGCCGTGCTGACCACCCGCCAGCGGGCGGTGTCGGCACCAAACGCCTCGGCGGTCGCGGTGACGGGTGTGCCGTCGGCGGCGGGCAGCAGCAGCCTCTCCAGCTCGACGCCGGTCAGGCGCAGCCGCTCGGGACCGCTGCCGTACAGCTCGGTGGCGGCGGCGACGGCCATCTCGCACAGCGCGGCGCCGGGCACCACGACGACGTCGTTGACGCGGTGCGCGTCCAGCCAGGGCAGTGCCGTGGGCGTCAGGCGGGTCTGCCACAGGTGGCGGCCCTCGCCGTCGGGGTCGGCGACGTGCGCTCCGGTGAGCGGGTGCGCGGCGGGCGCGGTCCGGGCCCCGGCGGACAGCCGCAGCGGGGACGGATCGACGACGTACCGGGTGCGCTCCCAGGTGGTCGGCGGCACGTCGGCCAGAAGACCTTCGCCGTAGCGCTCGGACCAGTCCAGCGGGTGGCCGGCGCAGTGCAGCGCCGCCACGTGGCTGTGGAAGGCCAGCGCGTCGTCGGTGTCGCGCAGCAGGGAGGGCACGACCGCGGTGGAGGTGTGGCCGTGCGCGGTGAGCGTGGCCTGCACCGGCTGGGTCAGTACGGGGTGGGGGCCGAGCTCGACGAACAGCCGGTGCCCGTCCTCGGCCGCGGCCCGCACCGCGTCGGCGAAGCGCACCTCCTTGCGCAGGTTGTCCGACCAGTAGGCGGCGTCGAGGACGGCGTGCGCGCGCGGGTCGCCGGTGACGGTGCTGTAGAAGTCCACCGTCGGCGTTCCGGCGGTGACATCGGAGAGTGCGTCGGCGAGGTCGGCCAGCACGGGGTCCATGTGGGCGGTGTGCGAGGCGACATCCACCTCGACGACGCGGATGCCCACACCGCGGGAGTCCCACTCCTCGGCGAGGCGGCGGATGCGGTCGGCGTCGCCGCCGACGACGGTGTTGTGGGGCGAGGTGACCACCGCGACGCTGACCCCGCGCACCTCCTCCTCCGCCAGCAGCCGTTCGACCTCGGCGCGGCCCAGGGCGACCGAGGCCATCAGGCCCTGCCCCGCGGTGCGCAGGATCAGACGTGAGCGGCGGCAGATGACCCGTACCCCGTCGCGGACGCTCAACGCTCCCGCGGCCACCGCGGCGGCGACCTCGCCCATGGAGTGGCCGATCACGGCCGCGGGCCGCACGCCGTGGGAGCGCCACATCGCGGCGAGTCCCAGCTGGACGGCGAAAATCACCGGCTGCACCCGGTCGAACCCGGTCACCACCTCGGGGTGGCGGAGGGTCTGCCGCAGCGAGAAGCCGGACTCCTTCGCGACGAGCGGTTCGAGTTCGTCGACGACGCGGGTGAACTCGGGGTCGCGGTCGAGCAGGTGCCGGCACATGCCCGCCCACTGCGAGCCGTGACCCGAGAAGACCCACACCACCCCCTGAGAGCCGTCCGGCAGCGCCCTGCCGGTCGCCACCCCGGTGGAGGGCGCGGTCCCGGCCGCCAGTTCCTCCAGCCGCGCCACCAGTTCGGGACGGGTGGCGGCGACGACGGCGGCGCGCTCGCGGGAGGGCGAGCGGCGTACGGCCAGCGTGTGCGCCACGTCGCCGAGCGGCACCTGCGCTCCCTCCCCCCTCAGCCACCGGGCCAGGCGCTCCGCCGCGGACCGCAGGGCCACGGGCGTGCCGGCGGACAGCGGGAACACCCGCAGCGCCTCGTCGTCCCCCGCGGGGCCCGACCCGCCCGGCGCAGCGGGCCCGTCGGGGCGCCGCGCGGCGGGGAGCGGGCGGCCGCGCCGGGTGGGGGAGTGCGCGGGAGGCTGCTCCAGCACCACGTGCACGTTGGTGCCGCTGATGCCAAAGGAGGACACCGCGGCCAGTCGGGTGGCGTCCCGCACCGGCCACTCGGTCGCGTCGGTGGGCACGAACAGCCGGGTGCCGCCGGGGTCGATCTGCGGGTTCCAGCTGTTGAAGTGCAGGCTGGCCGGCACCAGGCCGTGCCGCAGCGACGCGATGGCCTTCAGCAGCCCCGCCACGCCCGACACGGGTTCGGTGTGCCCGATGTTCGTCTTCACCGAACCCAGCGCGCACCGGTCGCGGCCCTTGCCGTAGACGGCGGCCACCGCGGCGAACTCGATCGGGTCGCCCACCGCCGTTCCGGGGCCGTGCCCCTCCACCATGCCGACGTCACCGGCCTCGACGCCCGCCCGCTCCAACGCCAGGCGGTACAGGTCGATCTGCGCGGGCTCGGAGGGCGCGCTCAGCCGGGTGCCCCGGCCGTTCTGGTTGACCGCCGTGCCCCGCAGCACCGCCAGCACCCGGTCCCCGGCCCGTGCCGCGTCCGACAGGCGCTTGAGGACGACCACGCCGCAGCCCTCGCCGCGGACGTAGCCGTCGGCGTCGGCGTCGAAGGCGTGACAGCGCCCCGTGGGGGAGAAGACGCCCCACAGCGCGGGGGCGATGACCCCCTCGGGGCCCAGCGTCAGCATGGAGGCGCCGGCCAGGGCCACGTCCGACTCTCCGGTGCGCAGGCTCTGGCAGGCGGTGTGCACGGCGACCAGCCCGGACGCGCACGCGCTCTCCACGACGACCTGTGGCCCCTTCAGGTCCAGCATGAAGCCCACACGCCCCGGGCCGATGCTGTCGAACCCGGTGTACATCGCATAGGCGTTGACGTCTTCCAGCGGCCGCTGCACCCGCAGCATGTAGTCCTTCTGGTAGATCCCGAAGAACATGCCTGTCGGCGTGGCGGACAACCGACCGGCCGGGATACCGGCGTGCTCGATGGCCTCCCAGACCACTTCCGAGAGCAACCGGTGCTCCGGGTCGACCCACGGCGCTTCCTGCGCGTTGATGCCGAAGAACTCCGGCTCGTAGGCGTAGACGTCGTCGTCCAGGAAACAGCCGTACCGCAGCCGGGCCGCGACCTGGGCGGGAAGGCCGGCCAGCTCCGCCTGCGCCCACCGCTGCCCTGGCACCTCCCGCGCCGTCTCCCGCCGCGCCATCAGCAACCGCCACAGCGAGGTGAGGGACCTCACCTCGCCCGGGAACCGGCAGGCGGCTCCCACGATCGCGATCGGCTCGTCCTGGCCCGCTCCGGGCTCGGCGGTGTCGGGCTGTGCGTGCATGGGCCGTCCGTCCTTAGCCGTCAGGAAGCTGGGAGGCGGCCGCCTGGGGCACGCTCTCCGCCGCGCCGTCGGATCGATCTTGCGAGGCACTGGCTATTTCGGCATGCGGGACGGGCACGGGCCAAGGGCGTACGGGCCACGGCCGGGAGCACGGTGGCCACCGCGAACGCCTCAACGCACCGGGTTCAGCCGCATGGACGGGTACTTAACGGATCATCGGTGCCGGGCCGGTGCGAGGTCCCGGACGGGAGGTCTCCCACCCGTGCGGCGGACCCGTACCGGCTTGCGGCGTGCGAGCCGTGTGTTCGGCACCCGGACGTGGCGTACCGGAGAACAGGTGGCCGCAGGCCGCGTGTCCGCCTGCGGCGAGGAACTAGTGGGGAGTCATCGCGCGCTCGGCCCGTGCGGCGGCGTCGCGGGCCGCTTCGAGGCGTGCCTGGTGCTCCACGACGGCGGTGTACGCGCTGCCCGACTCACCGGGTATCTGGTTGCGCATCCGCACCACGGCCACACCGGCCCGGATGGCCGTCTCCAGGTCGGGGATCTCCAGCCAGAGGGCGTGGGCGCAGTCCGCCACCGCTTCGGCCTGCTCGCCGGCCCCCTGGTAGTGCCAGCGCTCGGCCACGTCGCGGTAGAGCCGGACCGCGCCGCTGACGTCACCGGCCAAGGAGGTGATGCGGGCACGGGCCTCACGGATGCGGAGGGCGTCGGGGTGGGAGAGGCCGAGCGCGTTGGCGGTCTGGTCGTCGAGCCGTGCGGCCAGCGTCAGCGCGTGGTCCACCCGGCCCGCCGCCGCGTGGGCGTGGAGGTGGGTCACGGCGTCGGCGAGGGACCCCGGCGTCACGGGCGCCCCGGCGGCCGGGGCCGGAGCCGGGGCGGGTGCGGGCACGGCGACGGGCGTCGGCAGCCCGGCGGCCGGCGCCGGTTCCGGTTCGGGAGTCGGCGCGGCAACCGGGATCGGCTCAGGGACGGGCGTCGGCTCGGGAGCGGGCGTCCCCGCGGCAACCGGGGCCGGCTCAGGGGCGGGTGCCGGTGCGGGGGCGGGTGCCGGCTCGGGCGCGGGGGTCTGCGCGGGACGGGGGGTCGGCACCGTGCTCGCGTCAGCGCCGGCGCTGGGGCCGGGGCCGGCGCTCGGAGCGGCGGGAGCGGGAGAGCCGGCAGCCCGTGCGGGGGCGCCGCGCTTCTTCGGCGCCTTCCCCCGCTGGCCGCCGCCCGCGAGTTCACCCACCGCTCCGTCGGGCGAGATGACCAGGAGCCACACCGCGCCGTCCGGTTCGGTGGCCTGTGCCCGTACCGGCCGGCCGAGCCCGGCGGCCGCCGCGGCCACGGCGTCGATGGCCGAGGCGCGGTCGGGGTGTTCGGACGCGGGGAGGAGCGGTCCTGAGACGGTCACCCGGCCCTCGTCCGTGACGACGAAGGCGTACGCCGGCCAGGCGGGCACCTCGGCGGGCTCGTACGTGGTGGGCATGAAGCTCCTTTCTGGTCAGGTCCAAACGAAAGCCCCTAGCGCACGGTGACGTCGGCGACGTGCCACTCCGCGTCGGCCTTCTTGCGCACGAGGTGGACGAACGCCGCGGCGGCCGTGGGTTTCTGCGTCCAACCGTCGCGCCCGTGCGGGGTGGTGGTGAGGGTCCACTGCCGCCAGGCCACGGTGTCGGTGTCGTCCGGTTTCGCCGCGTCCTCCGTCTTCGCCAGCTCCACGGTGGTGTAGGCGCGGTGCCGCTTCCACGTCGCCCACTGGGCACCGGGGGCGGAGCGGGGCCGGTGCTCGCTCAGTTGCCGCGCGTACGACGGTGTCAGCCAGCCCGCGTCCGCCGTGCGGGTGCCGGCGTCCTGCGGGCCCTGGTCGACCGTGGTGTCGAACGTCCACATCGCGGTGAGCGTTCCCTTGCCGACCGCGTCGGCGTCCGTCTGGTCGACGTCGCCGGGTTTCGGAACGTCGCCTTTGGGGGTGCCTCCCCGCAGGGCGGTCTCGGACTCGCTGGGGGAGGGGGGAGGCGTGTGCGCGTCGGGCGAGGCCGGAGCCGACGACGTGCCGGAGCCGGTCGGGTCGGGCGCCGGAGAGGAACCGGCCGCGTGCGCGCGCTGCTTGCCGCCGCCGTTGTCACCGCCGTCACCGTCACCGCCGCTGAGGCCGCATCCGGCGGCGGTGAGCGCGAGTGTGAGCGTGAGCGCGAGCGCCGTGGTGGCGGCGGTGGCGCGGGATCCGAGTGGCGTCATCCGAACCGCCTCACCTTCTGGGGCCTGCTGGTGTAGTAGCTGTCGCCGAGGTCGCTGATCTTCACCACGTCGCCTGTCTTGGGCGCGTGGATGAACTGGCCGTTTCCGAGGTAGATGCCGATGTGGTCGAAGCTGCCGTGCAGATTGAAGCCGATGACGTCACCGGGCCGCATGTCGTCGCGGGCCACCTCGCGGCCCTCGGTGACCTGCGTCTGTGAGGTGCGGGGAAGGAGGGTGCGGCCGCTGCTCGCGTGGTAGACCGCGTACTGCACGAGGCTGGAGCAGTCGAATCCGACCGTGCCCGCGCCCTGCGCGAACCCTCGTCCGGGCCCTTCGGGTCCGCCGCCGCCCCACGCGTACGGGGTGCCGAGCCACTTCTTGGCGTAGGCGACCACGCGGTTGCCGAACGTGCCGCCGTCCTCGACCGCCATGTCCCCCGAGTAGTCGGCCATCGAGGTGACGATCTTCGACACGTAGTTCTGGGTCTCCGGATAGGGCGGCAGGCCGCCGAACTTCTCGACCGCGCCGGGGCCCGCGTTGTAGGCGGCGAGTATCAGCCGCGTCGGGTCGCCGCCCAGACCCAGCTTCGTGACCTTGCTCGCGAGCCAGCAGTCGTACCGTGCCTGGGTCATGATGGCGTCGCCCGGCGTGAACGGGTCGGCTTCGCCGTCGGGTTCCGAGCCGCCGTCCTTGCCCGCCGCGTCCACCCCCCACGTCTTCCAGGTCCCGGGGAGGAACTGGCTGAGGCCCTGGGCACCGGCGCCGCTCTCCGCCGACGGGTTCCAGTTCGACTCGGCCGCGATCTGTGCGGCGATCAGCGGGGCGCTGACCTCCTTGCACTCCTTGCCGGCGCGCTCGATCCACTGGAGGTAGTCGGACGGTACGTGCTCGCCGTCGAGCGCGGTGACGAGCCCTCGGGGAGCGCGTGACTCCTCCTCGTCGGCGGCCGCCACCACGGACAGGCCGACCACCATGGTGAGCAGCACGGCGAGGAGACCCCCCGCCCATCTCACCGTGGTCGTGGTCATCCGCAACCCCCTTGAACCAGTTCGATCGAGAGTCCGTATGTGGGCCCGTAGTCGAAAAGCAGCGCTCGGAACGTGTGTCAACTCGTGCAGTGCGTTGCGGCGTCGTGTCCGCGTCGAAGGGAGATGCCATGGCCGGGGATGCGCCGGTTTCCAACCCCTGGCTGTCGCCGGCCCGCCCTTCGGGGGGCAACAACGGAGAGCCGCAGCGATCGGTTCAGGACGTACCCACAGCGCTGACGGGCCCCGCGGCACCCCAGGCGGGTGTGCCGCGGCCCGCGCACGTGCTGCCCGTCGCCGCACCGCAGGCGGCCGCGGGCCCCGCGTGGTGGTGGCTGGGCGTCCACGGCGGCGCGGGCGTCACCACGCTGGAGCAGGCCGTGCCCGGCGGCCGGGACGCGGGCCGCGCCTGGCCCGCGGGTGAGGTGCCGCAGCCCGTGGTGCTCGTCGCGCGGACCGGCGCGGTCGGCCTCAAGGCCGCCCAGAGCGCGGCGCAGCAGTGGGCCTCGCAGATGGTGACGGGCGTCGAACTGCTCGGTCTGGCCGTCGTCGCCGACGCCCCGGGCCGCCGCCCGCGCCCCCTGCGCGACCTGGTGCGCCTCGTCTCCGGTGCCGTGCCCCGCCTGTGGGAGATCCCGTGGGTGGAGCCGTGGCGGCTCGGCGAGTCGCCCACGGCTCACGTGCCCAGCCAGTGCGCGCCGTTGGCACGCGACCTGTCCCGACTCACCCGACGCGCGTAAAGGGGAAAATCCGCATGTCCACTCTGTTGGCCGCCGTCTCGGCCGCCTCGCAGCACCTCGCTTCCGTCGCCGCCGACCCGGCGCCCTCCGGCGTGCCGGACGTCGGCGGCGGAGAGGCGCCGCCCGGGGCCGACGGTCTGCTCACGGTGCTCAAGTGGGTGGCCTGGTCCGTCACAGCCCTGTGCGTCGCGGGCATCTTCGGCGTCGCCGCGCGGATGGCAGTGGACCACTCCAAGGGGGGCGGCCGCGAACACGTCAAGGGCCTGGGGTTCGTCCTGGGCGCCTGCGTGCTCGTCGGCTCGGCCTCCGGCGTCGTCGGCGCGCTGGTGTGACGGTGCGCTGGCGTGACGGCGCGAGAGGCGTAGGGAGCTGACATGCGCGGCGCAAGAATGGGGAGGGACGAGATGGCAGAGTCCGGCAACCGCGCGGACCGCGACGAGCCGCAGAGCCCGTGGCTGCGGACCGGCTTCGTGCTGGCGGTCGCGTTCCTCGGCTTCGTGGCCGTCATCGGCGTGGTGGTGCTCACCTCCTCCGGGCCCTCCGACGAAGGAGGCGGAGCCGCCGGGGCCGCGGCGTCGCGGAAGCCGGCCGCGCCGCAGCCGGGCGGCGAGGACGCAGGGGGCGGGGGCGCGGACGGCGGCTCGTCCACGGCCGCGGACGAGAAGACCGCGTGCCCGCGGCTGGGCGACACCGGCACGAAGGCGCCCACCGCGGCGCCCGAGGGCGTGACGTGGAAGCTGTTCGGCAGCGTCGCACTGCCGGCGTCCAAGGACGCGGGCCCTGCCGTGGTCGGCGGGGACGTGGCGCGCTGCTACGCGCACACGCCCGTCGGAGCGCTGCTGGCGACCAGTCAGATCAGCGTGCGGTACCTGGCGGCCGACGACTGGCTGAAGGTGACGCGGGCCCAGGTGCGCGGCGCGGGCCGGGAGCCCTACATCACCGCGCGGACGAAGTCGCAGGACGAGGCGGAGTCCGAGAGCGGGGACGGCGCCGTGCAGGGCCAGATCGCCGGCTTCAAGTTCGTCACGTACACCGGCGACTCGGCGGTGATCCAGACGGTGTGGCGGTTCCCCGACGGACGGATGCAGGCCGCCACCACGACCGTGCTGTGGCAGGACGGGGACTGGCGCCTGGAGTACCCGGCCGATCCGCCGGCGCCCACCCCGGTCGACTCCCTGGCCGGATACGTCGAGTGGGGTGGTGTGTGATGGCCGGCTGCGACTTCGGCTGGGTGCGGCCCACGGTCGGCGGCTACTGCGTCGGCGACGGGAAGGGCACGGCCCCCAAGGACCTCGGCGACAGCGCGTTCGACAACATCGTCGACAGCGCCGCGAAGGCCGCGGGATCCACCGTCAAGGCCCTCGGCAGCGCGTGGACGCAGATCGAGAGCCCCCTGCTCAGTTACGACAGCGGGCCCGCGGCCTTCCTGCGCGGCTCCACCCTGTGGTTCACCTCGTTCACCGCCGTCCTGTGCCTGCTCGTCGCGGCAGGACACCTGGCCTGGCAGCGCCGCAGCGAGCCGGGGAAGCAGGCGCTGCGGGGCCTGCTCAACCTGGTCGTCGTCTCCTCCGCCGGGGTGGCGGCCGTCAACCTGCTGACCGTGGCGGGCGACAGGTTCAGCGTCTGGATCATCGACAGGTCCACGGGCTGCGAGCGGATCAGCCCGGACGGCGAGCCGGTGCGGCAGTGCGTGAACGAGTTCGACGACCGCGTCTCGGCGATGCTCGCACTCGGGGACTCCGACTCGGCCTTCCTGGTGCTGATCATGTCCCTGCTGGTGATCGTCGGCAGTCTGGTGCAGATCGCCCTCATGATCGTGCGGGTGGCCATGCTGGTGATCCTCACCGGAACGCTCCCGCTGTCCGCCGCCGCCAGCTCCACCCCCGGGGGCCGGGCCTGGTTCCGCAAGTCCACCGGCTGGCTGCTGGCGTTCGTGCTGTACAAACCGACCGCCGCGGTCGTGTACGCGGCGGCGTTCTCGATGACCGGCACGGCGCCGGAAGGCGAGGGCAAGGAGATCATCTCCATGGTCTCGGGCGTGGTCCTGCTCGTGCTGGCCTGCTGCACCCTGCCCGCGCTGCTGCGCCTCGCGGCGCCCGCCGTGCAGGCCACCGCCTCGGGCCTCGGGCGCGGCGGCTCCGCAGGGCCCCGCAGCGCCCGGACGGTGGCCACCGGGGCGCAGGCGGTGCCGCAACTGCGCGGACCCGCCGCGGGACGCTCGGTCTCCGGTGCGATGCTGCACCAGGACCGCTCGGAAGCCACCGGGGCCCGCAGCGGCACAGGGCGGACGACCGGCGCCCGCAGGCCCGCGCAGGGCGCGGGCGGCACCCAGTCCTCGCCGGGCGCCACGGCGGCCGCCACCACGCCAGTCGGCCCCGCGGGACGGGGCCCGAAGGACACGGACAAGCAGTCCCACCAGCCGGCGCCGTCCGCGGCCCCCGGCGACCCGTCCGAGGGCGAACTCCTCTCCTCCGCGCTCTCGACGGCTCCTCGACACCACGACGACCAGCTGGGGGAATCCCGTGGCAGTGACTGAAGAATCCGGCCCGCGCACCTACGGCAACTTCCGCAAGCCGCGCGCCTCCGGACTGCGGGGCCTGTCCCTGGGCGCCACGCTGCTGCTGTTCGGCGGCCTGATCGCCGTCGTCCTCAGCACGCTGATCTCCCTGTGGGTCGCGCTGGCGCTGGCGGCCGTCCTCGCGCTCGCCATGGCTCCACTGGCCCTGCGCGACCGGCACGGCCGTACGCTGATGCAGCGCGGCGCGGTCCGCCTCGCCTGGTGGCGCACCACCTCATCGGGCGGCAACCTCTACCGCTCCGGTCCGCTGGGCCGGGCAGGCGGCGGCAGCTGCCGGCTGCCGGGGCTCGCCGCCCAGTCGTCGCTGAGCGAGGCACGCGACGGCTACGGCCGCGCGTTCGCCATGATCACCGTGCCGGCGACCAACCACCACACCGTCGTCGTCGCCTGCGACGCGGACGGCGCCGCCCTGGTCGACGAGCGCCAGGTCGACATCTGGGTGGCCCACTGGGGCCAGTGGCTCTCCGCGCTCGGCACCGAGCCGGGCCTGGTCGCCGCCAGCGTCACCGTGGAGACCGCACCCGACCCCGGCGTCCGGCTCCAGCAGGAGATCGACGCCAACGCGGTCGACGACGGGCCCGAACTCGCGCGCAGGATGCTGCGGGACGTGGTCGCCGACTACCCCAGCGGCTCCGCGCAGATCAGCACCCGCATCGCGCTGACGTACTCGGGCGCGGCCCGGCCGGGCTCCCCCCGCCGCAACGTCGAGGAGATGGCGGTACACATCGGCACCCGGCTGCCGGGGCTGACCGCCGGCCTGTCGATGACCGGCGCGGGAACGGCCGTACCGATGACGGCGACCGAACTCACCGAGGCCGTGCGGGTCGCCTACGACCCCACCGTCGCCCAACTCGTGGAGGAGGCCCGCGCCGCCGGAGGCACGGGACTGACCTGGGACCAGGCGGGCCCCACCGCCGCGCAGGAGGCCTGGGACCACTACCGGCACGACGGCGTCCACAGCGTCACCTGGGCCATGACCGAGGCGCCGCAGGGCGAGGTGTTCGCCAACGTGCTGACCGGCCTGGTGCAGCCCAGCCGCGACATCGCCCGCAAGCGGGTCACCCTGCTCTACCGCCCGCACAGCCGCGCCGAAAGCGCCCGCGTCGTACAACAGGACTACAAGAACGCGCTGTTCACCGCCCAGCAGTCGCCGCTCGGCAGGGCGAGCGACGACGCGGAGGTCGTCGCCGCCAGGAAGGCCGCCGAGGAACAGGCGCAGGGCCACGGCGTCATCCAGTTCGGGCTGCTGATCACCGCCACCGTCGACTCCGCCGCGGACCTGCCCAGCGCGAGCGCGGCCGTCGACAACCTGGCACCCGCCGCCCGGATCGCGGTCAGGCCCGTCTACGGCTCGCAGGCCGCCGCCTTCGCCGCAGCGCTGCCGCTGGGCCTGGTCCTGCCGCTGCACACCGCACTGCCGCAGACCGTGCGGGACGCGATGTAGCCGCCCCGCGACCCGCCCCCACCGCACGCCACCAGCACAGGAGGACCCATGGCAGCCCGCACGAGCGGCAGGACCAGGGCGCGCAGGCCTGACACACCCCGCACACCGCAGCCCACGCCGCGCGGCTGGCCAGGGCGGGGCGGCGGCACCGTCGGCTACGTCGATCCAGCGCCCGAATGGCGCGGCACGACCGTCCAGGTCTGCGGGATGTGGCCGTTCGGCGCGGGGGCCGGCACACCGATGGTCGGAGTGCCCCTCGGCCGGGACCTCGACTCCGGGGCCACCGTGTGCTGCGACCCGGTCAGCTGGTTCATGCGCACGGGGCTGCTCGCCAACCCCTCGATGTTCGTGCTCGGCCGCCCCGGCCTCGGCAAGTCCACCGTCGTACGGCGGATGGCACTGGGCCTGGCCGGCTACGGGGTGCACCCGCTCGTCTTCGGCGACCTCAAACCCGACTACGTCGACCTCATCAGGGCGATCGGCGGACAGGTCATCAGCCTCGGCAGGGGCCGCGGCCACCTCAACGTCCTCGACCCCGGCGAGTCCACCGCGGCCGCCGCCCGGCTCACCGGATCGGCGCGCCGCCAACTGTTGGCCGCCACCCACAGCAGGCGCCTGAACATGGTGTCCGCGCTGCTGACGATCCTGCGCTCCGAGCCGCCCGGCGACCGCGAGGAGACCGTACTCGCCGCGGCGCTCGACATCCTCGACGACCGGCACGGCCCCGGCCGCACACCGGTCCTCGCCGACCTGGTGCAGGTCATCAAGGACGCCCCCGAGCCGGTGCGGGCCGTCGCCCTCGACCGCGGAGACATCAACCGCTACCGCGACATCACCGAGAACCTGGAAGCCTCGCTGACGGCACTGCTCGGAGACGGCCTGCTGGGCGACTCCTTCGCCCGCCCGACCACGGAGCCCATGAAGCTCGACCGCCCCGTGTGCTTCGACATCAGCGACATCGACGACAGCGAGACCCTGCTCCAGGCGGCCGCCCTGCTGTCCTGCTGGTCGTACGGCTTCGGCGCGGTCTCGGCGGCCCACGCGCTCGCCGACGCGGGCCTCGAGCCGCGCCGCAACCACTTCCTGGTCATGGACGAGCTGTGGCGGGTACTGCAGGCGGGCCGTGGCCTGGTCGACCGGGTCAACGCCCTCACCCGCCTGGACCGGCAGCGCGGCGTGGGCCTCGCCATGGTCACCCACACCATCGGCGACCTGCTGGCCCTGCCCACCGAGGAGGACCGCATCAAGGCCAAGGGCTTCGTGGAACGCGCGGGCATGGTGGTGTGCGCGGGGCTGCCCCCGGCCGAGATGCCGCAACTGGCCCAGGTGGTGGAGCTGACGGAGGTCGAGAAGCGGCTCCTGGTCGACTGGTCCACACCGCCCGCCTGGGACAGCTCCCGCAACCGCCAGGCCGACCCGCCGGGACTCGGCAACTTCCTCGTCAAGGTCGGCAGCAGGCCCGGCATCCCCGTCCATGTCGATCTGACCGAAGGCGAGTTGGAGGTCAACAACACCAACAAGAGGTGGAACAAACAGGGGTGACGAGCCCGCCCCCGCGGTGAACCGATCCGGTCGCCGATCCGTGGAAGAGGTGGAGGCCGGGCCCCCACCGCGGTCTCCACCCGAACCGGGCCCGGGGCGCGTTCCCCGTTCGGCGCCCTGGGCCCGGTCTGCTGCGACGCGTGCGGCACTGCGAGGCGGTCGGCGATCGGCACAGCTGTGAACCGATACGCACAACGCGCCGTTACCACCGCCGAGTTCTTCCCTCGCAAGCCGAAACGTCAGGGAGTGGTGCACATGAGCGAGGACGGAGAGGCACGGGCGTCCGGCGCGCCGCCCGAGCAGCCGGCCCCCTTCGAGGTGGTCATCGACGGTGCCGGTGCCGCCTCGATCGACGGCGAGCAGGTGCCGGTCATCGGTGACCAGCCGCTCGACACCGCCATCCTCGACACGCTGCACGGGTACGCGCGGCTGCGCAACACCCCCGTCACCGCGGTCATCGCCAACCCCGCCACCGACTCGACGGTGCACGTCGAGGTCGACCCCGACGGCTCCAGCCGACTCGCCGGCCCACAGCCTGGCGACGCGGGCGGCGCCGGCGCGCGGGCCGACGCCGTGGCCGGCGGGACCGACGCCGTGGATGGTGGGGCCGACGCCGTGGCCGGCGGGGCCGCCCTCGCGGCAGATAGCGCGGCGGGGCGCGCCCCGGGGACCGGCCCCGTGGCCGATGGCACCCATCCGGTGCCCGGAGACGGCACGCCGGACCTGGGCGGTGGCGCGGGCGCCGAGGACGAGACGGCCACCGCGGTCATCCCGGCGGTGGAAGCGGACCGATCTCCGGCAGCACCCGAGCCGGCTGCCGGGCCCGCGGCTGCGGGCCCAGGCGCGCCCGTGAACCCCCAGGCGGCCGAGGGCTCAGGGACGGTCGCGGGACCCGATCCCGTCCCGGGCGGCGGGTCGTTCGCAGCACCTGACGTGGCGGCCGCTGCCGGTACGGCGGCTGCCGGAGCCGGAGCCGGACCGGTCGCCGGGGACGGTCCGGTCGTTTGCAACGGCCCGGTCGCTGGGGACGGCCCGGTCGTCGGCAACGGCCCGGTTGCCGGGGAAGGCCAGGTCGCAGGCAACGGCCCCGCATCCGGGGCCGGTTCGGCTGCCGGAGCCGGACCGGTTGCCGTCGGGGAGGGTACGCCGGCCGTGGCGGGCGGGACGCCTGTCGGCGGCGGACAGCCGGGCCCTCCGCCCCAGGAGGGCCCGGCCAAGCGGCGCACCGCGCTGCCGTCGATCCCGCGCCCTTCGCTGCCTTCTCTGCCGCGCCCCGCCCTGCTCGGACGCGCGTCCGGCGCCGGAGGCGGGAACAACGGCATCGGTGGCGGCATGACCGCGCGCGGGCCCCGTGGTTCGGACGTCGAGTTCGTGCCCACCAGCCTGCTCAAGAAGCCCTGGGTGGTCGCGGCCTCGGCCGTCGCCGTGGTGGCGCTGGTGACCACGCCGCTGGCGCTGGCCGGTGCCAGCAGTGGCGAGGAAGAGGGCGGCAAGGGCGAGAAGACCCTGGCCGACGGACCGAAGGACGAGGTCACACGCGGCCCGGGCGGCGCGGTGCGCCCCTCACCGCCGCCGTCACCTTCCGGCTCCCCCTCGGCGTCCGGCAAGGACGACCCCAGCGACAAGCCGAAGCTCGGGGACTCGAAGCCCTCGAAGCCCAAGGACGACGAGGAGGACTCCGACTCGTCGGACGAGGAGTCCTCGGGCGGGGACGACAAGAAGGACACGAAGAAGGCGTCCGGCGGCTCCGGTATTCCGTCGGGGGTCACCATGGTCGTCAACCGGAAGACCGATATGTGTCTGGATCTGCCCGGCACCGGCAAGGGCAAGCCGGACGGCCGGGTCCAGCAGGGCGCGTGCGACACGACCCACGCGGCGCTCGGCGGCAACCAGCGGTGGGAGCTGGATCTCAAGAAGAAGGACGGAGGACCGGGGAAGGCCGACCTCTACCTGATCCGCAACGTCAAGGACGACCTCTGCCTGGACCTGGCCGGCTTCGGCCCCAAGGCGGCCAGGTCGCCGGTGACCGAGTACCACTGCCGCGCCAAGAACGACAACCAGCTGTGGTGGTTCGACAAGCGCTCCAACGGCACGTACTGGATCCGCAACCACGAGAGCGGCCACCTGTGCCTCGACGTGGCGGGCGAGGGCGAGAAGCCGCACTCACCCCTGCTGATCTTCGGCTGCGACGACGCCGACGACCACCAGTGGAGCTTCCGCAAGCCGTGAGCGGCGGCACCGGCGGCAGCGGGCCGGTGCCGGTGCCCGGCTTGCACCCGCACACGTGTTGGTCACCAGCATCACCAGAGGGCCACACGGGCGCGGTGCACCACGATCCGAGGCCGTCGCGGCATGGTGACGCGACCACGGTGAGGGTGAACCGATCGGCCTTCTGTCCCGTGAGAAAGGTGTGGAACTCATCGACCATGCGGGGAGGGCGTCGTGACAACTCCTTCGAACCGAGGCGACCCAGGCCGGTCGAGGGACCCGGAGCGGGGCTCCCGGTCGCCGTCTCCGCCGCCTCAGGCCCAACGCCGGGGGCCGAGGGGTCACTTCGGGCGACGGGGGCGGGGGACCAGGTGAGGCGACTGCTCGGATCGCGATGACCGACTGCGCCGGCCCCGTGACCGAGTCTCCTGTCCAGGCCGGGTGACGAGTGCAGTGGAACGCACCGCTTCTCAGTCATGTCAGGCGCGCGGCGCATGCCGAGGGGGGTCTTCCAGCTTGCCGAGCTTCTCGCGGATGTCCTCCGCGTCCGGGTGGTTGAACTCCTCCAGCAGTTTCAGCGCACGGCTCCAGTGCGTGCGGGCGGCATCGGGGTTGTCGCCCGCCAGGTGCACGTCGCCGAGGTGGTCGATGGTCTGGGCCTCGCCCCAGCGGTTGCCGACGGCCTGATGCTTGGTGAGCGCCTGGCAGTAGTGGGAGATGGCCTCGTCGTGGTGGTGGAGCTGGTGGTGCACGGTACCGAGGAAGTCCAGGGAGATGCCCTCGACCCAGGTGTTGTCGGTGGCGCGTTGGACGACCAGTGCCGCTTCCAGGTAGGTGCGGGCCTCGTCGAGCCGTCCGAGTCGCAGGTGGGCCTCGCCCAGGTTGTTCAGGCAGATTCCCTCGCCCCACCCGTGGCCGACGGCGCGGTCGATCTCCAGTGCCTGTTGCAGGTGTTCCAGCGCCTCTTCGTACCGCCCTGCTCGCAGGCAGACGTCCCCCAGGTTGCCGATGATGCGGGAGGCGCCCAGCTCGTCGCCGAGCTCTCTCCAGCGGGGCAGTGCCCGGTGGTAGTAGTCGATGGCCTCGTCCAGGTTGCTGCCGATGGCGAGGGCGTTGGCCACGCCTGTGAGGCTTTCGGCCTCGCCTCTCCGGTCCCCGGCTCGGCGCGCGGCCGCCAGGCTCAGCCGGTTGGTGGTCAGCCAGTCGCTCGTATGGCTGCGCAGGTAGAAGAAGCCCCACAATGCGGCGGTGAGCCGCCAGGCGACGTCCGTCCGGGCCCCGGCGGCGTGGGCGATCGCGGCGACGAGGTTGGCGCGTTCGGCCGAGCACCAGTTGAGTGCCTGATCGTAGGTGGTGAACTTCAGCGGCTCGTTGTCGGAGAGCAGCGGGACGAGCGGTACCGGCGGGCGGTGCGGGGTGAGGAACCGGGAGGCGGCGTCGGCGGTGTGCAGGTACCAGGTGAGGACGCGTTCGACCGCCTGCTCGCGATCCGGTGCCGTCTCCTCGCTGCCGGCCTGTTCGGCGGCGTAGACCCGCAGCAGGTCGTGGAAGGCGTAGCGGCCGGGGAAGTGCTCGGTGAGCAGGTGGGCGTGGGTGAGTTCGGCGAGCAGGCCGCGGGTCTCGCGGCGGCTGAGCCCCGCCAGGGCGGCCGCGGCGGGCGCGGAGATGTCCGGGCCGGGGGCGGCGGCCAGCAACTCGAACAGTCGCGCGGCCGGCGCCGAGAGGGCCTGGTACGACCAGGAGAAGACCGCGCGCACGTCGGTGCTGATGTCGCCGCCGGCGAAGGCGTCGAGGCTGCCGTGGCTGTCGCGCAGCTCCTCGGCGACGGCGTACAGCGGGAAGCTGGGATGGGTGGCGGCACGGGCTGCGACGATGGCCAGCGCCAGCGGCAGCCGAGCGCAACTGGAGATGATCTCGTCCGCCGCCTCGGGTTCCGCCGCGAGCCGGGCGGCACCGATCCTTCGGGCCAGGAAGTCCCGCGCGTCGGCGGGCGGGAGCGGACTGAGGGTCAACGGGCGCGCGCCGTCGTTGGCGATGAGGCCGGTGAGCTGGTTGCGGCTGGTGACGATGGCCAGGCAGCCGGGGCCCGCGGGCAGCAGGGGTCTGACCTGCTCGGTGTCGCGGGCGTTGTCCAGCAGCAGCAGGACCCGGCGGTCGGCGAGCAGACTGCGGTACAGCGCCGTGCGTGCCTCCGGGCGCCCCGGCATCTGTCCCGGAGGCACGCCGAGCGCGTCGAGGAAGGTGTGGGTGGCCTCGTCCGGCGGCATGGCCGTGCCGGTCGGGTCGAAACCGCGCAGGTTGACGTAGAGCTGCCCGTCGGGGAAGCGGTGTGCGATCTCGTGTGCCCAGTGCACGGCCAGGGTGGTCTTGCCGACACCGGCCATACCGCCGATCGCGCTGATCACCACCGCGTTGGGGTGTTCGCCGCCGGCCGGCAGCAAGGCGTGGGTCTGTGCGAGTTCGTGCTCCCGTCCAGTGAAGACCGGAAGGTCGGCGGGAAGTTGCGCGGGCCGGGCGGCGGCAGGCACGGGGGGAGGGTCCGCAGCGGCAGCCGGGTCGGGGGCGGGTGCCTGCGGCGGCGCGGGCGCGCGCAGCGAGGGGTCGCCGGACAGCATGCGGGTGTGCAGGTCCATCAGCGCGGCGCCGGGCTCGACGCCCAGCTCGGAGGCCAGCATCGAGCGGACGTCGCGGAAGGCCGCCAGGGCCTCGGCCTGCCGACCCGCCCTGTACAGCGCCAGCATGAGCAACTCGTGGAGCCGCTCGCGCAGCGGGTTCCCCGCCGTCAGCGTGGTCAGTGCGGCGGCCACCTCCTCATGGCGCCCCAGTGCCAGGCCGATGTCCAGATGGGTCTCCGACGCGCTCAGCCACTGCTCTTCGAGCCGGTACCGTTCCGCCACGGCCAGCGGCCCCGGCAGCCCGGCCAGCGGCTTGCCGTCCCACAACTCCAGTGCCGCATGCAGCAGTTCGTCCGCGGCACTGAGGGAGCCCGCGGTGCGGAGCTTCTTGGCTTCGGCCACTCTTCGCTCGAACAGGTCGAGATCGAGACAGTCCTGGGGAAGGCGTACGAGGTAGCCGTCCGCGGAGGACACGATCAACCGTGGGGCCTGGCCCGCCTCGCGCCCCGGCTCCAGCACCTTGCGCAGCCGGGAGACGTACGTCCGCAGAACCGTGACGGCTCCCGCCGGCGGCTCCTCGCCCCACAGGGCGTCGATGAGTTCGTCGATGGATGCGGGGCGCCCTCGGCGCAGCAGCAGCGCCGTCAGCACCGCTCGTTGCTGTGGTGACCCGAGGGCCAGCTCCTTCTCCCCACACCATGCTCGCACGGGTCCTAAAACAGCTATGCGCAGGGAGTTCGTATGGCTCGCGTTCACGAGTTCGACTCTACCGAGAGGCGGACGATCCGGAACCACCCAGGTCTACTTCTCGCCGAGTCGTTTCCGCCCGGACTTCGGGACGCAACACGATCGACATCTGTGCCGGACGCCGTGGGCGAGGCGCTTCGCCGGTTCACCGCCTCACGGCGCACGGCCAACGGCCCGAACTGAACCGAACGCGCGGACGATCCGTGAGGTCCTTGAGTACCGGTCGTCGACGACACGGAGGACGCCCCTATGCCTGAACCCGGTTCACGCCGCATCAGGCCCAAGCGGCTTGCGCGGCAGTTGCTCGACGAGGAACTGAGGGCGAACAGGCGGCAGCGGAGAAGGCAGGGGGCGCCTCCTCCGGGCGCCGCTGCGCAGCGCGCGCCGCAGGGTTCGGCCGGCCAGGCCGGGGACGACGTTGCGGATGAGATGCTGCGTTTCCTCAGCGGCATCTGGCGTCGCCTCACGAGGAACCGCAGGCGTCCACAGCCCGCGGCCGACGTCGACGCGGGACAGGACTTCCAACAGGGCCCGCCCACGCAGTGGGCCCCTCAGCAGGCTGCGTACGCGCCGACGCCGCAGCGGGGCCCCGAAGGGATGGGCCCGCAGCCGCCGATGGCGCCACCAGGCTTCGCGCCGCCTCACCCGGACCTCGCCCCGGGGCCCGGCTACCCACCTCAGGCATGGGGCTTCACTCCCGCCCCCGGCTACCCGCCTCAAGCACCGGGGTTCGCACCTCCGGCACCGGGGTTCGCACCTCCGGCACCGGGGTTCGCACCTCCGGCACCGGGGTTCGCACCTCCGGCACCGGGATTCGCCCCGCAAGGAGACGGGTTCGCACCGCCGCCTCCGGCGTGGGCCTTCGCGCCCCCGCCGCAGCAGCCGGACCGTCGAAGGCTCAGGAAGCAGCAGCCGGAGGCCCATCCGGGGCTCGCCGCGTACATGAGTCTCGATGACAAGGACGTCCGCAAGCAGGAAGTCCGGCGCCTCGTACACCAGTTGATGGAGAACAAGACCCGTTACAGGGTGGCGGCGCGGGACCACCTGTTGCCCTTCAACAAGTCGCTCTCTGAGGTGGCCAAGGCCGAGGCGAAGAGCGCCGGCCCGCCGCCACCCGCGCGTTCCTGGCTGTCCAGGCTCACCCCCTGGCGGACGGCGAAACCGGGCAACGCTCAGAGGCGCGCGACCGAGACGGACACCGCCACGCGCAGCCTGTCCACCGCGGCCGTCGGTGCCCGCATGACCGCACCGCCCAACCTTCCCCAACCGTCCGGCAACGCTCCTGGCCAGGCCCCGGGCCCCCGCCCCGAGAACGCCGCCACCCAGGCGCTGTCCCGCCTCGTCGCCTCACCCAGGGGAGGCCCCGCCGGGGGCAAGCCGCCGCCCGTACCGGAGAAGGGGCCCGAGGTTCCGCGCGTGGTCCCGCTGGACACGCCCGAGGCCGCGCCGGCGCACGCCCGGAGCGCTTCCCCCGCCGGGCGCGAGCTGTCCTCTCCGGCCGGCTCCGAGAGTCGGGTGGATCCGGTGAGCAGGCCTGTGAGCCCGGTGGATCCCGCCAGCAGGCCGCCGAGCCCCATGAGCAGACCCGTGAGCCCCCTGAGCAGACCCGTGAGCCCCCTGAGCAGGCCCGTGAGCCCCATGAGTACGTCAGCGCGACCCACCTCGCCCGCTGCCGGCTCCAACGTGGACATGCAGTCCGTCGCAGACCACCTGTCCCGCAGCGAGCCGCGGGGGCCCGGCTCTTCGACGTCCCGGTCCGATGCGCCGTCCCGTGCACCCGCGGTGCGGCCGGCCCAGACCCCGCAACAGAGGCCGAGGGGCCGGAGCATGTAGTCGGAGCGTCGCGGTTGAACCCCTCCGGTGTGCGCCCCGTGGTGACTCCCGATGCGCACACAGAGAAGTGACCGAGGAGGCCGAGGCCGTACGGCGGTGCCCGTGCGCGAGGCGGGGGCGCCGTTGGTGGCCGCCACATCCGCGCAGGCGCGGCGCATCCGGGACGTGGATGCGCTGCGCGGCTTCGCGCTGCTCGGCATCCTGCTGGTCAACGTCCAGACGATGGCGGGCCCGTACGTGGGCCAGGAGGCTTCCGGGGCGGTCGGGGAGAGGGTTGCCGCCTGGCTCGTCACCGCGCTGGTGAGCAGTAAGTTCTACCTGCTCTTCGCCTTCCTGTTCGGGTACAGCTTCACCCTTCAGGCCCGCTCGGCCGAGCGGGAGGGAGCCGGATTCGCGGGGCGGACGCTGCGCCGGCTGCTGTGCTTGTGGTGCCTGGGGCTGGCGCACGCCGTGCTGTTGTTCCCTGGCGACATCCTGATGACGTACGCGGTGCTGGGATTCGTGCTGTTCGCGATGCGTGGCGCCGCGCCGCTGGTGGCCGTTCGCGCCGCTGTCGTGCTCCTCGTCTGCCTCGGTGTCCTGCTGCTCGGGAAGGGAGTGCTCACTTACGTCACCACCGCGCCGGGCGCCGGCGCCGCCGCTGATACCGCCGGGGCCGTAGCGGACTACCGGGGTGATCCGGCGTCCGTCGTACACGCCAATCTGCGGCAGTGGCGCGAGCTGCTCGCCGGGGACCTGCTCTACATGCCGCACATACTGGCGGCCTTCCTGATGGGGCTGGCCGCGGGTGAGCGGCGGGTGCTCGCGGAGTTCGACCGGTACCGAGGCCTGGCCCGGCGGGTGGTCGTCTACGGGCTGCCGGCAGGCCTGATCGGCGGTGTGGTGACGGCGATGTGCCACAACGGGCCGCTGGACGCGCGCTGGAGCGGTGTCGGCGCGGCCGTCGGGGTGTTCGCCGCTCCGGTCCTGGCGGTGGCCTACGGCTGCGGGCTGCTGCTGTTGCTGCGTACCCGCCACGGCCGGCGAACGGCCGAGGTACTGGCCGCCGCCGGCCGGGTGGCGCTCACCAACTACTTGACGCAGTCGCTTGTGATGGCGCTGGTCTTCACCGGCTACGGTTTCGCCTTGTACGGACGTGTAGGACTGGTGCCCGTACTGGCCGGCTGTTTCGTTCTCTGCGCCGGGCAACTGGCGCTCAGCGCGTGGCTGGTGCGGCGCTTCCGCTGTGGGCCGGTCGAGTGGGTCCTGCACACCGTGACACGGGGGCGCAGGACCTGATCCCGGCCGGCCGGGCCGGCACCTTCGCCGGGACGGCTTCTCAGAAGGCCGCTAGGACGTCGCTTCCCGGGTCCACCTGAACCCGTCGTCGGGAAGGCCGGGCGCCGGGGCGTTCTGCGGCTGTCCTCCGTGGTCGGTGTGCGGGGCGCCGTCCGTGTGATCCCCGTTCTCCGGCCAGGGCGGACCCTCCTGGAACGTGGCGTACCCGGCGTGCGCGGTCTCCGCCGGATACGCGGGGGCACCCGGGTACGGCGCGCCACCCGGGTACGGCGCGTGAGCCGGGTACGGCGCGTCACCCGGATACGGCGCGCCACTCGGGTACGGCGCGCCACTCGGGTACGGCGCGCCACTCGGGTACGGCACGTCACCCGGGTACGGCATGTCTTCCGGGTGGCCGCTGTGTTCGACACCGATGCCCATGCCGGCCGGCACGGCTTGGTCCCCCGTGTGCCGGGCCCACGCCCGTGCCGCCCGTTCCGTGATGGCCTCCGTCTCGGCCTTGGCGGCTGCCGAGATGACCGCCGCGTTGGGCTCCTTGTACCAGGGGCGGAGCCGGATGAGTGCGGGCTTCACGCCGGTGGCCAGCAGCAGGGCCCGGCCCTTGGGCAGGGCGCGGATCTTGTCCGGGGGCAGGATCGGGTCGAGCCGGTAGGAGACCGAACGGGAGCCCCCGTCGCTGCTCTTGGAGTAGGAGGAGGTCTTCACGTCGTGCTGGCCGACGAGTTTGGAGACCTTGTCGACGAAGTCGGCGTCGTCGAGTCCGGCGCCCAGCAGCTTGATGGTGGCGGCGCTCCAGAGCGCGTCCATGCCGGCTTCTCCCCACACCCGTGCGCCCTGGCGGTAGCTCTGCAACAGCGTGACGACGTTGATGCCGCGGGAGCCCAGGTGGCTGTAGAGGTCGGGGAGGTCGGAGATGCGGCAGACGTTGGCGGCCTCGTCCAGCACGGCGGTCATCGGGGGGTCGAGGCGGCCGCCCATGCGCTCGGCGGCGATCACTCCGGCGCGCAGGGTGGCGTCGGCGAGTCCGGCGATGACGCCGGCGGCGGAGCCTCCGCCGTCCTTGGAGAGCAGGTAGAGGGTGTCGCGGCCGAGTACGTGCTCGTGCGGCCGGAACTCCGGTAGTGCGGGGTCGGGCGTGACCCAGGCGGCGATCTCGGGGTCGAGCAGGCAGGCGACGCACTGCCTGGCGGTCTCGTAGATGCTGTCCCGGGTCTCGGCCGCGCCGCGCACCGTGCCTTGGAGCTGGTCGGCCATGGCGGTCATGTCGGCGTCCCGCAGCAGGTCGACGGGGGTGCGGTCGGCCGGGTCCGCGAGCCAGCCGAGCAGTTCGGTGACCGAGGCCCCGCCCCGCGCCGCGGCGAGGAACAGCGCCGTGAGGGTGTTCTGGGCCGCCGAGATCCAGAAGTCCTTCTTGGAGGCGTCGTCGTTGACGGAGGCGACGAAGTGGCCTGCCAGCCTCCGGGCGCCCTCGATGGTGTCGCAGTCGGCCAGCATGTCCCACCACATGGCGCGTGGGACGTGGGCGATGCCCTGCGGGTCGAACGTCCACACGACGCCGGTCTGTTCGCGTGCGGCCCGGGTGACGGCGTAGACGTCCGACTTGTTGGACGTCAGCAGCACGGCGCCGCGTGCCCGCAGCACCCGGGGGACGGCGATCCCGGTGGACTTGCCGGCGCGCGGCGCCATCAGGTCGAGTTCCACGTCCTCGAAGGAGGAGCGCAGCTCGGGGCCTTTGGGCTCCAGATCCCCGAGCAGGTTGCCCGTCTCGTCCGGGTGCAGCTGGTCCTGGCCCTTGAGGGAGGGGCGCAGTTCGCGGGCGCGAGCCGCGATGCCCCGGGGGCACATCGCGGCCAGCTCCTTGGCCCCCGCCAGCCCCTTCGTCCGGGAGGACCCCGTGGTGCCGCCCAGCACCTTCCGCACGGCGAGGGCCACCAGCACGGCGAACGTGCCGAACACCAGGCAGATCCCGGTCCACACCGCCCACGGCGCCGCGTCGGGCCACAGTTCCTTCGGGCCGTGGGTGAGAAGGGAGGCCGGCAGCACGGGGGAGAAGGCCGGCGGGTGCCAGCCCGCGCCGCTGAGCAGCGCGGCGCCCAACGTCCCGCCGAACCAGACGCCTCCCGACGTCATCAGGGCCAGGGCCACGACCCCGACGATGGCCCAGGGCCAGTACTCGGTTCCGCCTCTTCCGCTCATGCGGTCCTCCTGTCGGGATCCGCTCCGCTGACGGGTGCAGGCCCGCCCACCGGGGCCGGGCCGTTGACGATCGGCCCGTTGACGGGGGCCGTTCCGTTGACGGGGGACGCTCCGTTGACCGGGGCCGCTTCACCCCCGGGAGCAGGACCGGCGGTCGGCACCTGCTCGACGCCTGCCCCACCCTCGTATGCGGCCCCACCTTCGTATGCGGCCCCGGCCTCGTATGCGGACTCGGCCTGCTGCTCGGGGACGGCGTCGTTCTGCACCCAGCGGATGTTGGTGTCGTGCAGTCGGCGTTCGGTGTCGGTGATGGCGACCTTGATGGGGAGTCCGGGCCGGCCGCCCACCTTGATCAGGAAGCGGCCACGGCCCGGCGGCTCCTCGCGGTCGCCGGTCACGGCCCAGCCCGGCGGCGAGGACCAGGAGGAGACCAGTTCGATCTCCCGCTGGGAGAGCCCGACGATCTTGCCCAGCTCCTCCATCTCCGCCCGCGGCAGTCCCGCGCACACGACCATGCCGGCGCGCTCGACGAAGCCGCGCGCCTTGGCCCGGTCGGCATCGGTGCCCAGCGCCTCCGCGTCCTTGAGCGTGTGCGTGATCTTCGCGTCGCCCATGCCGAGCGTGCGGTTGAGGCGGGTGAGCGCGTCGATGCGGTCGACGATGCCGGAGGCGGCGCGCAGTGGCCGCCACAGCTCGTCGAGCACGGTGAAGAACCAGCGCCGCGGGGTGAGGCCCTCGTCGGCCAGGGCGTGGGACGCCGCGACCGAGCCGAGGCCGTCGGACCAGGCGGCCAGCATCGCCGCGGCGGTCAGTTGGGTGTCCGCCTCACCGATGCGGGAGATGTCGATGCACACCGCGGGCGCGTGCAGGTCGACCCTGGTCGAGGTCTCCGAGGCGAAGGTGTCGCCGAGGGGTCCGTCGAGAATGCCCAGCAGCGAACGGTGCAGCGGGTCGACCGCGTCGCGGTACCGCGCCTCGTCCCCGCGATCCAGCGTCACGGCACGGATCCGGTCGGGGCCCTCGCTCAGCACCCTGAGCATGTCCGGCAGCAGCGGGGCACGGCCTGGGGGAAGGCGCTCGCGCAGATGGTGCAGCACGGCGGAGACCACGGCCTGTTCGTGGTCGTCCATGGGACGGCCGCGGACGATGCCGATCAGCGCGGCGACCATGTTGAGCACCCGGCCGTGTGCCTCGGCCTTCAGCGCCTCACCGGCCTTGCCGCCGATCCTGGCGGCGACCGCGCCCATGGCGCCCGGGTCGAGCAGGTTGATGCCGCCCGTGCCCCGGCCGATGGAGATGACCTGACCGCCCAGGGCCCGCACGGTGTCCGCGTAGTCGGGCTTGAGGTCGCCGAGCACCAGCGGCACCACGCCCGTGGCGGACAGCCCGATCAGCATGCGGTTGACCAGCGTCGACTTGCCCAGGCCCGGCATGCCGAGCATGAACAGCGACGGGTTGGAGATGTAGCGCGCCCTGGTGAACCAGGAGAGCGGGTCGCCGCACACCGTCGCACCGGTGTGCAGGTGCTGCCCCAGTGGGACTCCGGACATCGGGGCGCCGGAGCCGGCCGCGAACGGCCACAGACCGCACGCCTGCACGGTCGTCGCCCGCCACATCGTGGGCGGGTCCATGCCGCCGACCTGGCCCCCACCCGGACCCGGCCAGCCACGCGACGGTGCTATCCGCTCCCGCGGCGGCGGCGTCTTCTTCTGCTGCTTTCCCCGGCTCTTGCCACCGGGCTGTCGCGCGCCGAGAGGCGCCTCGGCGCGCTGCTGGTTCCTCGCGCGCGGACTCACAGCATCTCCCGCAGGTCGCGCGGCACCAGGGTGAGCTCCCAGGGGAGGATCCCGGTGGGGAGGGTGCAGCTGAAGGCCGCGGCCTGCATGCGGTCGGCCGGGCGCATCGACAGCCGTGCCGCTCCCTGGAGGTTGCGCATGGACGCGCTGGCGTCGGCCAGTTCGTCCTCGTCGTCGACGGTGACGGTCAGCATCAGCGAGAACTCCACCAGGCCCGCACCGGTCGCCTCCTCCTGCGCCGTCTGCTCTGCCGCGCGCACCTCGGTGGCGGCCCGCGCCTGGACCATGCCCCGGCCCGAGGTGGCCATGAACTGTGCCGCGCGCCGGTCGGCCTCCACGATCCGCGCCGAGGTGGCGGGGTCGATGGGCCGGTAGAGCAGCGCGACCCGCTTGCGCCGGGTGCCGGGCGATGGCTCCAGCAGGCCCCGCAGTACGTTGGCGCGCACCGTGCCGCGGGGGGCGAGGGTGAGCATCCAGGTCCGGGAGACCCCCGAGTCGTGCTGGTAGGAGCCGACGTCCTCGTAGCAGGCCGCGGGGCCCGAGTCGTCCCACTCCAGGCCGGTGCCGCCGTGTCGGGCGCGCAGGTCGAGGACCTCGCCCGCGACGGCCGGGTCGTAGGCCACCCGTACGACCTCGGCGATGCGCTCGGCCGACAGCGGGTAGGCGACGCCGCCGCCCGCACCGACCAGTCCGGACAGCAGCCCGGGGATGCGGGTGGCGATCTCGGTGATCAGCTCGTCGTGCTTGACCTTCTGCCCGGCCGGGACCCCGTAGGTGAGGGTGATGTAGGTGTGCATCTCGGAGGAGGCCTGCGGATACCGTTCGACGACCTCCTCCATCACGGCGCGGGCCGCGGGCGGGGCGTCGGGGGCGAGGCGGGGCAGTACCTCGTTCGCGAGCCGGGTGCCCGAGTCGGGCGCCGTCTCGACGATGACGGAGGCCCCGCGCAGACCTGTCTCGTGCGAGAGCCGGGAGAGCCAGCCGCCCCACGCGGCCACCCAGTTGTCCACCTGGTCCGCGTCGACCAGGGAACCGCCGTCGGGCTCACAGGCCAGCACGATGGTGTAGAAGTTGCGGCTGCGGTGGAAGAGGACACCGAAGTCGCGGTCGTAGGCGTCCCTGCCCTCGCGCATCTGCATCCGGCCCAGCAGCCCGGGCGGCTGGAACCGCCCGCCCGTACGGCGCGACAGCGGCCCGGAGACGTAGGTGGTCGCTCCCTTGGACTTGCGGCGCATCCAGCCGATGCGCAGGGCGAGCAACTGGTAGGCGTTGCGCCCGTCCTGCGTCCGGATCAGCAGCGGTACGAGCACGATGCTCATCGGGACCAGCACGACGGCCGCCGCCGCCAGTGAGATCAACGAGGCCAGCAGCGTGACGACGAGCCCGCCGAAGAGGCCCGCGGTACCGATCATGCCGAAGGGGCCGAGCCCCGGCCTTCTCGGCCTGCGCCAGTTCCCGTACGTCGGGCTCGACGCGGCGTGGGTTGACATGCGTTGCTTCCTTCCGTGTCCCTCGGTCCGTGCCCCTCGCGAGAGGGGGAAGGAGACTGCGGGTTACTGGCGGGGTGTGCGCGCCGGGCACTGCCTGGCCCGGCGCGCACACCCCGAGGGGGGGACTACTCGTTGTGGCCGGCTCTCCCGTCGCCGTCGAGCGAGCCGGTGGCGAGGTTCGCGGTGCCCTTGGCGAGGCCCTTGGCGGCTTCCGCGGCCACCGCCGCGGCAGCGAGCGGCCCTGCCGCCGCGCCCGCACCTCGTGCGGCACCGCTGGGTCCGCCGCCGGAGCCCCGTCCGGCGCCTCCACTGCCCGAGCCGCCGCCTTCGGAGCCGCCGCCCCGGGAGCCGCGGCTGCCGGTCGGGCCCGAGCCGTTCGAGCCGCCCCCACCGGACGAGCCGCCACCGCCACTGGAGGCAGCGGCCGCCCCGGCTCTGCCGGCAGGCCCTGCCCGGCCTCCGGAACCGGCCTGTCCACCGCCGCCGGAGGACCCGGAGGGCCCGGATCCGCCTCCCGATCCGCCGTCGCTCTTGCTGGAGAGGCCGGACGTGGCGATCGACTTGGCCCCGGAGGCGATGCCGCCCGCGGCGCCGGTGACCGCCCCGCTGTAGGCGCTGCCGCCGCCCAGCGCGGCCGTGGCGGGCACGATCAGCTTCAGCAGGGCGGGCAGGGCGATGGCCGCCAGCAGCATCACGCAGATACCGGCGATCTTGACATGAATTCTGTCACCGGCGTCCGCGAGATCGTCCGACATGTCGCCGCTGAGCATCTTGGTTCCCGCATACATGATGAGCGCGGCCGCGGGTTTGTAGAGCAGCCAGGCGACCATCCAGCCGATGTGCTTGCGCCACCAGCCGCCGCCCCAGTTGCTCATGGAGGCAGCGGCCGCCATCGGCAGCGTCCCGAACAGCACGATCATGACCGCGAGACGGATGTACAGCATGATCCCGTGGATGATGGCGGCGATGAGCATCAGGAACGCGAGGATCAGGTACAGAAAGGCGGGGATGTCCTTCGACGACGTGCACATCGAGTTCATCATCTGCTCGTCTATCGCCAACCCGTACAGGTGATTGGCGAAACCGTCGCCGACAACGGCGGCGGAGGTCACGATGGTCGTGCCACCACCGGCCACGACGATCAGCCGTATCATGCCCCGCAGCGCGGTCTGCCCCGCTTCTCCCTGCCGCTCGGCGGCCATTCTGATGCAGGCGAAGATGAGCGAGCCGATGGCCACGTACACGACCAGCCAGTGCAACTCGCCCTGGACCGGCGACGACGCACCCGGCGCGAAGGTGGGGATGTTCGAGCTCAGCGCCTGGAAGGCGCTGAGAGCGGCCTTCATGACGAGGTCTCCGATGCCCTTCATGATGGTCCCGACGGGGTCTCCCAGAAACTCGAAGAAACCCTTCAGGGCATCGAGGAACGGATTCCCCGAACTGCATGGACCAGCCATGTCAGGCAGCTCCCCACTTGATGAACCCATTACTGTTCACGCCGGAGTCCGACGTGGCGAAAAGGCTTCCGTCCGTGCCCGGCTTCACTTTCCAGTCGCCGCCGCTCCACCGCATGGACACCGTCGCCGCTCCCAGACCACCACCGGCGCCCTTGATGAGGAGGTGCACCTGGGTCTTGTCCTTCGTGAAGGAACCGACGAAGAACCCCGAAGGAACACCGGCGTCGTCACCCGTCATCTGCGACTGCCCGAGGCGGGACCGCTGGGAGACGAAGGCATCGCGCCCCTCTCCGGCCACGAGCTGCTGCTCGGCCACGGTCCGCCAGTCGGCGGTGCTCATGTGCGTGAGAATGCTGTGCGCCGCCATGACCGCACCCATCGGCGTGTGGGCGTAGCACCACCACACAGGACCGCTGTACCGGGTGGGCCCCGCTGACGCCGAGGTCGGCACCGTGACGCCGTCCAGGTTCTTCCACTTCAGGTCCTTCGGAGCCGACGTCGGCCGGGTGACGTCCTCACCGTCCTGTGTACGACACCCCCGCGGCCGCTCTCCCTTGCCGCGCCCGCTGTCCTTCGAACCGTCGGTGGACAGCGGGCCCTTCACGGCCTCGGAGGGCGTGGCGTCGGCCTCGCCGCCGGCTCCGCCTGTGATGAAGGAGACGGAGCCGATGACGAGTGCGGCACCCAGGAACACCGCCGAGGAGACCCAGCTGCGCTGTTTCCAGAAATCCGTGGGCTCCTCCGCCTGGTGCTTCTTACGTCCGAACATCACTCGAAGATCCAGCTGGCGAATGGGCCAGCCGTGGCGATGAGGCAGCAACCGGCGAGCACCATGCCGAGCCGGCTCATGTGCTCGGAGCTCTCACCGCGCTTGAGGGAGATGCCCATCATCGCGCCGGTGATCACGATGCCCAGGACACCGGCCGCGGTGCCGGCCCAGGCAGCCAGGTTGAGCATCTGGTTGACCTTGTCCCCGAGCCCGTCGGGAGCCTCCCCCTCCGGCTGGGGAACGTTGGCGAGGTGGTAGTAGAGCGTGGACGCCTTCATGGGTATTCCTTCACGTCGATGTGTGCTGACAGGGGACGACGCCGGGGGTGACCGGCGGTTTTCAGGGGGTGCTCAGATGAACCACTGCACGAGCGGAGCGGCGGTCGTGGCGAGGACCGAGGCCAGCAGCACGATGAACAGCCCCCGGCCGTACGTCGCGCCCTCGCCCATGTCCCCCCGGCGCAGCTGAAGGCTCAGTTGGGTGCCGACGATGATGATGCCGAGAACCCCGGCCGCCGAGGCCCCGTAGGCCAGCCAGCTGAGGATCTTCGACGCCTCCTCTACGGCTTCCGCCTTTCCCGGCGCGTCCTCCTCGGCCAGCCGCATCAACGGTTCGGCTGACGCGGGATCAAGTACGCGGCTCACTACGCTCATCGCTTTCCTTCATGCCTGAGGGGCTTGTCGATCGGGCTCCCCGCCAACGCGGCGAGGGAGCGGACGCCCTTCGGCAGCGCACCGGCCCGCTTCTCCCCGCGCCACGCCGGAACCCAGGGGACCCGGCGCACTTCCGCGACCGAACGCAGCACGCGGACCCGCTGGAGCAGGTGGAGCGGCAGGCGGCCCGGCGCGTCGGCCACGAGAACCACGGCGAGCAGTTCCACACCCTCCGGGTGCTGCCCGGTGTGCAGTGCCTCCAGGGCACGTGACGCCGCACGCAGACCCGACGCGTGCGTACGCGCCACCAGCAGCACCCGCCCGGGATCGCCCTGGGAGGGATCGGGCCAGTGGCGTCCCAGATCGCTGCCGCCCACGACCTCGGCGAGCGTGCTCGTGCCCGCTCCACCGTGTGCGCCGACCCAGCTGACCAGGGCGCCGCCGGGTGCGGAGACCTGATGCTGTGCGGGGTGCCCGGGCGACTGCCCGGGGACGGCCACTGACGGCACCGCCGCCGGCACAGCGCCCGGCACCGACACCTGTGCGGGTCGCTGTGCGGCCGGCGCCGGTTGGTGCGGCGCCGGTGCGGGTGCGGGTGCGGGTGCGGGTGCCGGTGCCGGCTGCTCGGTTAGCGGTGCCGACTGTTGTGCGACCGGTGCCGCTTGTTGCGGTGCAGGCGAAGGCGCAGGCGCGGGTGCCGGTTGCTGCTGTGCAGGCGTGGGCTGCTGGGCGACTGGCGTCGGCTCCGGGGCCGGTGTGGGCTGCTGGGCAGCCGGTGCCGGTTGGTGCGGTGCCGGTGCGGGCTGCGCTGTGACCGATGCCGGGTGTTGTGGTGCCGGTGCCGGTGCCGGTGCAGACGCGGGTGCAGGCGCCGGTTGCTGTGCCGCCGGCGCGGGCTGCGCTGGTGCCGACTGCTGCGGAGCCGCCACGGGGTGCTGCGCCCGCGTGCCGGCTTGGGCTTGCGTGCCGGCTTGGGGCTGCGGGGCCGGTTGGGCCGGTTGGGCCGGCTGGGCCGGTTGGGGAGTCTGCGCGGGCGGTTGCGCAACCGGTGCGGCCGTAGCGGCCGGAGGGGACTGCTCCGCGTTCGGGCGCGCGGACGACTCGTCCGACCCGGCACGATCGGGGGCCTCCCCACCGGGTGGGGCTGCGGTCGGTCCGCGCACCCACATGTGCGGGCCGGCGGACGCTGATGGGGGGACGCTCATCGCGGGGCCAGCCTCCTCTCGTTGAAGAACTCCATGTGCTGCCACGCCCTCGTGACCCGGACGGAAGCGGTCGGCGCGAAGTCGATTGAACTGTTTCGGCATCGCGCCCGTTCGGTGTGCAGCGCGTTGTGCTCCGTCGGAGAGGCACAACGGGACTTCAGCGGAAGTGGTTCACCGTTCCTGGCAGTCCGCCTGGGATCGGTACGGCGGAGAGGTGGGGAAAGGAGGTGCACCCATGAGCGAGGACGGCGGAGGAGCTTCCAGTAAGGCGGCCATGATCGGTCTGGCGAGCCTGGGCTGCGGGTGCATGTCGTTGCCCGTGGCGGCGGCTGGACTCGTCGTCGTGCTGATCATCTTCGGGGGGCTCGGCGTCCTCTTCGCGCCGATCATCGCCATCATCCTGTTCTTCGGCGGCGGGGGAGACGGCCCTGATGACGGCTCTGGCGTCGACACCGACGAGGTCTCCGAGTCGGTCCAGGGCGACGGAAAGGGTGACCTGGACGAGAACACCGTTCCCGACGACCTGGCGGACACCATCAAGGAGGCGGGCGGGATCTGCGACGTCATCGGCCCGGTCGTCATCGCGGCGCAGATCGAGCGTGAGTCCTCCTTCAACAAGGACATGCTCGGGCCCAACGGCGAGGAGGGCATCTCGCAGCTTCCGCCGGACAAGTTCGAGGAGTTCGGCGAGGACGAGGACGACAACGACGAGACCCAGGCGACCGATCCCGAGGACTCGATCATGGCCCAGGGCAGGTACATGTGCGACCTCGCCGAGAAGGTCAAGCCGCTCGTCGACAGCGGCGAGGCCCTGGACGGTGAGAGCGTGCTCGACCTGACGCTGGCGGCGTACGCGGTCGGCCTGGACGCGGTACAGAAAGCCAAGGCGGTGCCCGCGACCACCGAGGCGCAGAGCTACGTGGCGGGGGTCCGTTCCAACTTCCCCCGGTTCGAGGGCATCGGCGGGTCCGTCGCGCCCTCCGACTTCCCTTCGGAGAGCATCCCCTCGACCTCGAATCCCAGCGTGTCGCCGCCGCCCGACCCGGACGGGTCGTCCTCGCCCGACCCCGAAGAGAGTGGAGAGTGAGCACCGCATGCTGTGCACCCCCGACGACACATCCCTCGGGCACCGGCCGGCGCAGTCGGACGATGACGCGGCACCACGGGACGGTGTAGCGGTGGCGGCGACGCGAGACGGTGCCGCGTCTTGGGGCGACCGCCCCGAGGCAGTGCGGGAAGACACCGGCGGGACGCACACGTCGGCAGCCGCCGGACGTTTCGAGTTCCTCATCGCCCAGGACGGCGCCGTGTCCCTCAACGGCGCGCGCCTGCCGGTGGGGGAGGGGGAAGAGGTACACGTCGCCGTGCTCGACGCCGCGCACCGCGCTGCCGAGGAGCGCGGCGAGCCGGTCGACGCGACGATTTTCGACATGCGGGGTGAGGGCTACGCGACGTACGTCAGGGTCGCGCCGGACGGGTCGAGTCACCTCGTGGAGCCGGACGCCGACCCGGGACCGCGGGAGGCGTCATCGGTGCCGCCCGGGGTTGCGCCCGAGGCCGCGCCTGTGTCCGGGCCCGCCTCCGAGGCGGAGCCCGACGTCGAGGCCGTGCCCGTGCCCGCGCCCGTGCCCGGGCCCTCGGCCGAAGTGGACTCCGCACTCACACCCGTATCCACACCCGTACCCGAACCCGCACCCGCACCCGAACCCGAGGGTGAGTCGGAGCAGAGTGTGGAGCCGGCGGGTCCCGCTCCCGCCCAGCCGCTGATTCCGGAGGAACTCCAGGACGCCGTGGCGCACATCAACCGGGCGGCGGCCGGGGGTGAGGCGCAGCGCGCCATGGTGCTGGCGTTCCGGATGCGGGAGCACGCCGTGCGCACATACGGGCAGGCGCACCCCTACACGGTGGAGGCCCGGGATTTGGAGGCCTATGTCGCCTGCCTGGCCGGCGACTACACGAGTTCCACGGCCATTTACCTCGATCTCGCCCGGCTGTGTCACGACATGCGCGACCCCCGCGCACACGGATATCTCGAGCGAGCGGTCGGAAACTGGCACATGCTCACCGATCCGCGACCGCTGCGTACTTACGGACGCGAATTGCTCGCCGCCTGGTCGCGGCTTTCCTCGGAGTCGGGTCCAACAGCTCGGGACATGGCGGTGTTGCGTCGCGTCCGGCGTCGACTGGAGGCATTCGTCGGCACGGTGCGAGCCGCCGAGACGCAGGGGGGTGGCGCCTGACCAGGTCTGGTTTTCATCCGGCTCTCCTGCCCGGTGTACGCCGCTGACCAGCAGCATCAACATCGGATTGACGCCGATGGACGCTGGCGCACGCAGCTTCTTTCAGAGGTCTATGTGACGGGCGTCACACGAAGTGGCGCCAGTTGTCGTGAACTCCCCTCGCAGAGCCTGCATCTAAATCCTCGTAAGGCAGATTAAGCACCTGGTTTTGTGGGATGCGGCTTTTCATGCCTTTTGTGGGGCGCTGCCGTGCGCCGTTCTCAAGGCAATCGGTCGTCAAAGGCATGTGCATCTCCCCTCACCAAACTTTCGGTTCCGTGAGGGGGCCCGCCGCGCGAGTCCCGAGGCCAGTCCGCCGTGTCCGGCGGCTCGAATCGAGGGGATACATCCGGTGAGCTGGATCGTCTTGGGGTCGGACGGCGCGACCAGCGCCCAGGAACGGGCGACGCGCTCGCTCTACGAACAGCACGCACGTCCGTTACAGGGTTATGTGCTGCAGCTGCTGGGGGGTGACCACCAAAGGGCCGAGGACGTGGTGCAGGAGACGCTGTTGCGCTGCTGGCGCAACCAGCAACTCGTCGGCGGACGCGGTCAGGACTTGCGCCCATGGCTGTTCAGGGTGGCCCGCAACCTCGTCATCGACGACTACCGGCTGCGCAGCGCGCGCCCCAAGGAAGTCGATGGCGCCGCCTGGCTGGAAGACGTGCTGGCCGACACCGATGATGTCGACCGCGTGCTCTCCTCCCTGGTGCTCGTGAAGGCGTTCCAGGCGCTTTCGCCTGCGCACCGAGAGGTGCTGTACGAGACGTACTACACGGGACGCTCGACGCGTGAGGTCTCCCGCGTGCTCGGCATACCGCCCGGCACGGTGAAGTCGCGGCTCTACCACGCGGTGCGCAACCTGCGGCAGGCGCTGGGAGTGCCCGAGGCCGGCGTGCGGTAGGCCTCCGGCTCCGCGCCTCGCCACGTACCCCGTCTCCCCTCTGGTGGAGGCGGGGTACGTGGCGAGCGCGCGCCCGCATGGGGACCCGTGCGAGTGAAAGCCGCCAGGAGTACGCCGAGTTGACCTGTCGCTCGGCGTACGGGTCCGTCACGATGGTGGCGCCCCGCATATCCAGCGGGACACCCGGGTCCGCTCCCTCGGAGGTCCTCATGCGCCGCCGCTACGCCCTCCCCGTCGCCGCCGCCGCACTTGCGCTCCCCGCCGCCCTCGTTCCGGCGGGCTCCGCCTCGGCGGCTCCCGCCGACAAGCTCCAGGTCCTCAGCTCCTGGACGCAGACCAGTGTCTCCAGCTACAACGCCTGGGCCTCGGCCCGTCAGAACCAGGGCCAGTGGTCGGCCTACGGCTTCGACTGGTCGACGGACTACTGCAGTTCCTCGCCCGACAACCCCTTCGGCTTCCCCTTCCAGACCGCCTGCGCCCGCCACGACTTCGGCTACCGCAACTACAAGGCGGCCGGCCTCTTCGACGCCAACAAGTCCCGTATCGACTCGGCCTTCTACGAGGACCTCAAACGCGTCTGCAACGGCTACTCCGGCTCCACGAAGACCGCCTGCGACTCGACCGCGTGGACGTACTACCACGCGGTCGACATCTTCGGTCTCAAGGGCGCGGACGAGGCCGCCTCGGAGACGGCCGCCTGAACCACCGTACGGGGGTGTCCTGAGGGGCACTCATATGCCGTCGCCTCGCGCACGCGCGTCGATGAAGCGCGCGGCGTGGGGCGGCGGTGTCACCGATAACCCGCCCCTCTCCAGCCGCCCGCGACTGCGGGCGTTGACCTCCGCGACGCGGGCGCTCAGCAGCTCGGCGTGCGTGAGGAGCCGGACCCGGTCGGGGTCCGCGTCCCACTCGCGGCCGCCGCCGAGCGGACGCAGTTGGAGGCGGGGCCCCTCCGCGGCCATGACGACTCCCACACGGTCGCGCGCCGGGTCACGCACGGCGGAAGCGACGGTGGGTACCGCGGGCCCGGGCCCGGCGTCGCGCGACGGGGTGCGACTGCGGGCAGGCGCACCCCGCGAACCTGGTGAAGTTGGACCAAGTGCGCCAGGGGGCCGCGTGCAGCTTCTGGTAGATGACCTCTAGGCCGCGGGCCGGGCCCTCATGGCCGCGCTCGGACTCGGTGTCCGTCGTCCACCGGCCTTCACGCATCGTCGCGTGTTCGCTCTTCGAGTGTCCGTCGACCTCCGGTCTTTCGCCCATCTCTGCCCCGGCAGGGCGATCACCGTTGTGATGTAAATCGTAACTGTGAGTCGAGGCGATCTAACCGAATGTGTCGGCGAACACAGAAGAATCGCGCAGGAGGCTCAGGGGGCGCAAGACACACCCGCGTCTCGCGCAGGTACCCTTGTGGGCCTCGTCATACGCGGCCCGCCGGGCTTCCGTTCCGCTCAGTCGGAGACACACACGGACACGCCCCCACCCGCACGAGTCACGTCGTGCTGCCTGGGGGCATTTCCTTGTTGTTCCGTGCGTCCGCCAAGACGGTTGCCGCCAGGGCCTTTGACGGCTCACTCTTCTTCCATTTGAACGAGCAGTACTACCACCAGCTCGGTCACCGCGCAGGAGACTCCGAAGCGCGCGCCTGGGAGCGGAGCATCCCCGCCCTGGCAGCGGCGCTGAACGAAGCGGGGCTTGGGGACGTCGAGGTCATCCTCGAGTACGCGCTCCCGTTGAACAGTAAACGTGCCGACGCGGTGTTGGCCGGCTGCCACCCGGTGACGGGCGAGCCGTCCTACGTCGTGGTGGAGCTCAAGCAGTGGAGCCGGGCCATTCCGGACGAGGACGAACCGGAGCTGTGCCACTTGGACACGGGGATTCCGCCGGTTCTCAACCCCATTGAACAGGTGAGCCGGTACTGCCAGTACATCGTCAACTTCAACGGCGCCGTGGCGGGGCAGGGACACCGTGTCTGCGGAACCGCTTACCTGCACAACGCAGAGGAATCCGGGGTCAGCGGTCTGCGCGTCATGGAAGCGGACAGCCAGGGCCAACTCTTCACCGAAGAGCGTCGCGGCGAGTTCCTCGAGTATCTCCGCTCCAAGTTGAGCACGACTGTTGCCGGAGCGCCTTTCGGGGACGCGTTCCTCAGTGGCAAGCAGGCCCCCTCGAAGCAGCTCATGTCCCTGGCGGCCCAGGAGGTGCGCGAGCGCGAGCAGTTTGTCCTTCTGGACGAGCAGCAGGTCGCCTACCGCCTGGTACTCAACGCGGTCCGCAGGGCTAAGCAGTCCGATCACAAGGAAGTCGTCGTCGTCACCGGCGGGCCCGGAACGGGCAAAAGCGTCATTGCACTCTCGCTGCTCGGCGAGCTTTACCGGCAAGGTGTTCCGGCGCTGCACGCGACGGGCTCCAAAGCCTTCACGCAGACGATGCGCAAGGTCGCCGGAGCGCGCAAACGCGAGGTGCAGGATCTCTTCAAGTACTTCAACAGTTTCATGACGGCGGAAAAGAACTCCCTCGATGTCCTGATCTGTGACGAGGCCCACCGACTCCGAGAGACGTCCGCCAACCGCTGGACCCGTGCGGAGCACCGCACCGGCAAGCCACAAGTCGACGAGCTCATCGACGCGGCCCGGGTGCCGGTCTTCCTTCTGGACGAGCACCAGGTCGTGCGGCCAGGTGAGACGGGCACGGTTTCCGAGATCGAAGCAGCCGCAGCCAACCGGAACCTGACCTGCACGGTCGTCCCCTTGGACAGTCAATTCCGCTGCGGCGGCAGCGAAGCGTACCTGCGGTGGGTGCTCCGACTGCTCGGGCTGGAAGAGGGTGGGCCGGTTGCCTGGGAGCCGGACGACCGAATGAAGCTGAGGATCGCGGATGGCCCGGAGGAAATGGAGCGCTTCCTCGACAGCCGCCGCGCTCAGGGATACGGGGCCCGGATCACGGCCGGGTACTGCTGGCCGTGGTCACCGGAGCCGAAGCGCGGAGAGCCGTTGCCCGCCGACGTGGTGATCGGTGACTGGGCGCGCCCATGGAACCTCAGGGGAGAACGATCGGTTTCGGGCGCGCCCGCGTCCTCGTTGTGGGCCACCGATCCCGCCGGTTTCGGGCAGGTTGGATGCGTCTACACAGCCCAGGGTTTCGAATACGACTGGTCGGGGGTCGTTCTCGGACCCGACATGGTCTGGCGCACCGACCGGTGGATCACCGACCGCACTGCTTCCGAGGACTCCGCCATCAAAAAGAGCACCGCGGATGTCGACCGGCTGATCCGCAACACCTACAAGGTGCTGCTCACCCGGGGGATGGTGGGCACGGTTCTCTACTCGACCGACCCCGAGACCCAGGAAAAACTCCGAGAACTCGTGGAGTCGCAGCAGAAGGCCGCTGTCGCCTGAGGCAGCCGTTCGGCACCCGGCGATTCCTTCATTAAGATCAACGCGAACGGTTGCGGCCCGCCGGGCTTCCAGTAGGACACGCCCCCACCCGCACGAGTCACTCGTGCCCTTGGGGGACCAGTCCGTGTCCATGCTCCTTTTGAAGCTCTCGGCGGCAGACCTGCTCACTCTCGACGAACGGCACCGCATGGTGCCGCATCTCGCGGCCAGGTGGAAACACTTCCGTGAAAAGGATGTATCGGACACGGAGCGAGAGGCGTGGGCGGAGAGTCTGGTGGCTCTTGCTCGAGCCATGGTGGATGCCGATCGTGGGCACGTCGAAATGGTCGTCGAGTGCTCAGCCGCCATCGACGAGTCCGTAACTCCGAAGAACGCCCCGACCATCGATGTGGTTCTCCTCGGAAGGCATCCGGAGACTCAGGGACTCTCGGTTCAGCTCGTGGAGCTGAAGCGATGGTCGACCGTCACGCGAGTGGAGGCCGCGACCGCCGAACTGGTCTCCGTGCCGGGAATGAGTAAGCCGAAGAAACATCCGGCGCTTCAGCTGGGAGCAACCTTCGAGACGTTCGCGGGGGTGTCCGGTCCCCTCCACGGCCTGACCTTCGAGTGCGGAGGGTTCGCATACCTGCACAATGCGACCGAGAATTCGGTCAAGCCGCTCCTCGGATTCGACGCGCCGACGGGCGCCTACTCCCACGTCTACACTGGGGACCGGCACAACCAGTTGATGAGCGATCTGCGGAAGCACTTCGGGGAAGACAGCGGATACTCGTACGCAGAGATTCTGCTCGACAAGATGAACCTGAGGAACACGCCTCTTCTGGACGCGATGATTATGTCGCGAGGTGAAGACACCGTTTTCACCCTGCGGGGCCGGCAGAAGGAGGTTGCCGAGCACGTCCGGCAAAGAGCCGCCTATGTCTTCGACGACCAGGGCGAGGCGGGACGGCGGGCCGTGTTCGTGGTCACCGGCGGCGCCGGTACAGGCAAGAGTGCCATTGGCCTGCAACTCAAGGCGGAGTTCGAAGCAGCCGGCCGAGAGGTGCGCTATGCGAGCGGATCCCGAGCCTTCAACGGGGCTATGAAGCACCACGTCGGCTACGGGAACACCCAGTTCAAGGAGAGCTTCACCTACTTCAGCAGCTACATCACGCCGCCGGCCGAGCCGTTGGACGTCCTCCTGTGTGACGAAGCGCACCGCTTGAGGGACCGTTCGACGAATCACCGGTTGCCACCTGAGAAACAAGGCATCAAACCGCAGGTGGAGGAACTCCTCGACGCCTCACGCCTGACCGTCTTCTTCCTCGACGAGGGGCAGTCGGTACGACCGAACGAGGTCGGCACGGTCGAACTGATCAAGGACGCTGCCGAGCGGCGGGGCACTCCCGTCGTCAGCTACGACCTGAGAGCCCAGTACCGCTGCGGTGGAAGTGATGCCTATGTGCGGTGGGTGCGCGATCTGTTGAACCCGTCTGAGACTGTGCACAAGTGGGTGCCGGACGGACTGATGCACATCGAGGTCGTCGACTCTCCTGAGGAGATGGAACGCATCATCTATCACGAGGCCCATGCGGGCGCCTCCGCCCGCATGGTCGCCGGATTCTGTTGGCCGTGGAACAAACCGCGCGGGGACGCGAGACACCTCGAAGCGGACGTCCGGATCGGCGACTGGCACAGGCCGTGGAACGCGGACAGTGAGCAGTACTGCGAGAACGGCAGCGTTCCACCGTCCAAAATCTGGTCCGTCCACGAGGCCGGTCTCGGCCAGATCGGCTGCGTCTACACCGCACAAGGGCTCGAGTGGGACTGGTGTGGCGTCATCATGGGTGAGGACATGGTCTGGCGAAACGATCGCTGGGTCTTTCGGCGGGGCAAGTGGAAAAAGGACAAGGAGACGAAGGTCAAGCGCGTCGCGACCCCCGGTTCACTGGACGACGAAGTTCGTAGGAAGACCCTGGATACGGCTCAGTTCGAGACGTGTGTGCGTAACGCGTACCATGTGCTGTTGACCCGCGCCAGTCGTGCGACGGTCCTGTATTCAACGGATGAAGAGACGCGTGAGCATCTGCGAGAGCTGGCGGGGGATGTCCACCTCCACGGCTTGCGCCCTTCCCGGGAGAACTTGCCACCTGATTTGCGTATTCCTCATCAGAAACGCCCCGAGCGCGGGAAGACGGGCAAGAACCGAGCCGGCAAAACCGGTTCACTGAATTCTCAAATGCCTCTCTTCTGAGAAGCCGGAGACTCAGGGGTGGCGGGCTCCCGGGCCCGCCACCTGCCGCCTCAGAGGAGGCGTGTAACTACCGCTACCAGCCCCGCCGCCAACAGGTTGGTGGCGGTCTGCATAGCGATGTCGCGCAGGACCCTGCGGATCCGGACGCAACGCGCAGACCTGTACTCGACAATCGGGTCCATGCGTACCACTCCATGCGTGAATGCGGAATGGCAGAGCGGGCGCCCTACCGGGTGCCCACCAGTCACCACTCGCCTCCACAGAAGCAGAGCAAGAACGCGCAGCCTCGTACCCTCCGGGAAGGTGCGCAGCGCAAGGATCTTACCTCAGAAGGCGGTTGGGCAAGGCTGAGTGGTGCTCGTCCCTGCCGAACATGAGTTCACCCCAAGGAGTGATTCGGCACTCTCGACGTGCGATCGGCACCGAGCTCGTGGTCGACAGTGCTTCACCGCGCACTGACCTTTCCGTGCGTCACCCCCTGGGCGGTGACGCACGAACTCACCCCCGCAACCCCACCACTGCCCACGGGCTCTCCGGCCGGCTCGTCAGCAGGCGGTGGGAGGTGCGGACCTCGCGGTACCAGGGGCCGAAGGAGTCCTCGTCGAAGTGGAGGCAGCGGCCGAGGACGTAGCCGAGGGAGAAGTCGCTCCAGCTGGGGTACTCCTCGGCGGCCGTCTCCCCGATGACGTGGAGGGCCTGGCGGGCTTCGTCGAGGCCGGCGAAGCCCGCGTTGACGCCCCAGCAGCACATGTTGGCGGCGCGCCCCAAATCCCAGGCCAGGGTGCGGCGTACGGAGGCGTCCTGGGCGAGGAGGCCGTCCTCGCGGAAACGGGCCTCGTACCGCAGAACGCGGGCGCCCACCACGCGCAGCACCTGGCTTCTGCCGGACAGTTCGGGATGATGGGGGCCGAGTCGGTCCACCAGCCACCTGCCGGTCGCCTCGCTCCACGCCTGCTCGGTGACCGGGACGTGCGGTGACCGGGTGAGGAGCGCCGCGCGGGCGCCCATGGCCGCGTCCCACATGGGGGTGGAGAGCTGTCCGTCGAGGAGTTCCTGCACCGTCTGGTGCCACGCGTGAGGAGAGGTGACGTCCCAGGACACCTTCAGCCGGGTGCGTTCCCACGCGGGCGCCGGACGGGGGTCGGCGACGCTGTTCCAGCGGGCGCCGTTGGAGTAGCTCAGGTGGGCGCCGCAGGCGAGTCCGCGCAGCACGGCCGGGTCGGTCTCGCCTCCGGACCTCGTCGCGCGCAGCTTGTTGCCGACCCAAGGCAATATGGGCGATTTCCGAAAGAACTGGAAGATCTGAAACACGCGCAGCCCCCGTGCGGTACGAGATCCAGGAATGGCACGCGGGACCCTACCCCGGCGGCTGCCGCACCGGTCAGCCGGCCGCCGTCCCGCCCGTGGCCTCGGATGACCCGGTGGCCCCGGAGGTTCCGGTTGCTTCGGAGGGCTCGGGCTCGGGCCCCTCGCGCCGTGCCGCCAGCGCCGTCACCCGGTTCCGTACGGCGTACCAGCCCGCCCACAGCGCCAGCGCGATCAGCGGCATGCACACCACCGACCAGGTGCCGATGTCGCCGTCGCAGGCCATCAGGACGACGACCAGGAGAAGAAAGGCGAGCGTCAGGTACGACGTGAAGGGGGCGCCCGGCAGATGGAAGCCGCCGTCCTCGGCACGGCCCTCGCGCACTCGGCGGCGCAGCGCCAACTGACACAGAATGATCATCGCCCAGGTGCCGATCATGGTGATCGCGGAGAAGTTCAACACGATCGAGAAGGCACGCTCGGGAACGACGTAGTTGAGCACGATGCCGAGCAGGTAGAAGGACGCGGTCAGCAGGATGCCGCCGAACGGGACGTGCCGGCGGTTCATCTTCGTGGTGAAGTGCGGCGCGGAGCCGGCCAGGCCCATCGAGCGCAGCGTGCGGCCCGTCGAGTAGAGGCCCGAGTTGCAGCTGGAGAGGGCCGCGGTCAGCACCACGAAGTTCATGATCTGGTCGGCGCCGGGGATGCCGACGCGGCTCATCAGCGTCACGAACGGCGACTCGTCACCGCTGTACGCGGTCCACGGCAGCAGCAGGACGAGCAGCAGCACGGAGCCGACGTAGAAGACGACGATGCGCCAGGAGACGGAGTTGATCGCCTTGGGGATGACCTTCCGTGGGTTCTCCGTCTCGCCGGCGGTGATGCCGACCATCTCGATCGCCGCGTAGGAGAAGACCACACCCTGGACGATGATCAGCGCGGCCAGGAAGCCGTGCGGCAGCAGACCGCCGTGGTCGGTGATCAGCTGGGGGCCGCCCGCCTCGCCGCCCTGGACGGGGTGGCGGCTGGCCAGCAGCCAGCAGCCGATGGCGAGGAACGCGATGATCGCGGCCACCTTGATCAGGGCGAACCAGAACTCGAACTCCCCGAACCACTTCACGGAGATCAGGTTGGCGCCCAGTACCACCAGCAGCGCGAACAGCGCGAGCGTCCACTGGGGGATCTCGCGCAGGGCGCTCCAGTAGTGCAGATAGACGGCGACGGCCGTGATCTCCGCGATGCCGCTGCATATCCAGTGCAGGAAGTACACCCAGCCGGCCACGAAGGCCGCCTTCTCGCCGCCCAGCAGCTCCCGGGAGTAGGAGACGAACGATCCCGACGTCGGGCGGTGCATCACCAGCTCGCCCATGGCGCGGGCGATGAAGAAGGCGAACAGGCCGGTGACCGCGAAGACGATCACCAGCGAGGGCCCCGCGGAGTTGAGCCGCTCACCGGCGCCGAGGAACAGCCCCGTACCGATCGCGCCCCCCACGGCGATCATCTGCACCTGACGGTTGCGCAGGCCCGACGCGTAGCCGTCCTCGCGCAGCAGCGTGCTCTTGGCGGGCGCGGTGCGCTCGGGGGACTCGGTGGTCACCCCGCCTCCGCGGGTCTCGGCTGCGTTCGCCATACGTCTTGGCTCTCCGTGCATCGGGGCACACCTGTGTCCCGGCACGCCGTTCGGCGCACTGGGGTGTGCCTGTGTGGACAGGACCGGCGCCCTGACGGGCAGGGCCAGGGCACCCTGACGGGCAGGGCGTCACCCTGACGGACAGGGCGAGACACCCTGCGGACAGGGCGAAGCGCCCTGACGGGCAGGGCTGGGTGCCGGTCCGGGCAGAACCGGACCGGCTGTCCTGAGGACGTCAGAACCCGAGGATCCGAAGGTCAGGACGCGGACGAGGAGGCGAACCGGTGTGGCTCACCGGCCCGGCCGGCCGGTGCGTCCGCACGGCCGGACAGTGCCTCGGTCAGCGCGCCGCTCTGCGCGGCACCGCTGTCCGCCAGCACCTCTTCGATCCGCTGCGTAGGACGCACCAGCGAGAAGCTGACGCGTCCGGCGCTGTCCCGCCGGAAACCGTGCACGGCAGGGCGGGGCAGGCTGTTGTACTGGAACGGGGTGGAGAAGTAGTAGGCACCCGTGTCCCACAGCGCCACCACGTCTCCCGGCTCCAGCTCGGGCAGTGCCGTCTCGCGCGCCACCAGGTCACCCGCGAAGCAGCACGGCCCCGCTACATCCTGCACCATCTCGGACGTGCCCTTGGGCGCGCCCTCGGCGTCGAAGGCACCCACCCGCAGCGGCCACGCCCCGGGCGCGAACGCCGTGCGGGTCGCCACGTGCGCACCCGCGTGCGTGACGGCGATCCGGCGGCCGCCCGCGGTCTTGGTGTACTCCACCAGCGCGGCGATGAACCCCTGCTTGGCGAGCAGGGACCGACCGAACTCCGTGACGATCGTATAGCGCCCGTCGAACAACCCCGGCACCGTGTGCCGCAGCAGGTCCGCGTACGCGGCGAACGTGGGCTCCGTCTCGTCGCCCGCGAAGTTCACCGGGAGGCCGCCGCCGATGTCCAGGGTGTCGATCTGCTGCCTGCCAGCCTGACGGTTGATCCGTTCGGCCAGCTCGAAGACGACCCGTACCGACTCGGCCATCAGCTCCAGCGGCACCCCCTGGGAACCCGTGTGGGTGTGCAGCCGGGTCAGCCAGGGGCGCGCCAGGTAGCTGTCGACGATCCACTGTTCGGCACCCTCGTCCCGCAGCGCGACGCCGAACTTCGAAGTGGCTGTCGCGGTGCTCATCGCCCCGATGGAACCGGTGCCCACCTGCGGGTTGATGCGCATGCCCAGCGGTGCGCCGGGGGGCAGGCCTGCCGCCTCGCGCTCGGCGACCAGCGCGTCCAGCCGGGCGAGCTCCTGCGGGTTGTCGGCGTTGACGGCGACCCCGCTCGCCAGCGCGTCCCGCAGTTCGGGGACGGTCTTGGCGGGGGAGTCGAAGACGGTGCGCCCGGCGGGGACGCCCGCCGCCCGGGCCAGCTCCAGCTCGCCGGGGCTGGCCACCTCGCAGCCGATGCCCTCCGCGTGCAGCAGTTCCAGTACGGGCACGAGGGAGGCCGCCTTCACGGCGAAGGTGTGCAGCACGGGAGCGGGCCCGGCGAACGCGGCGTGCAGCTCCCTGGCGGTCTCCCGGATGCCCTCGACGTCCAGCAGGGCCGCCACCGGTGCGTCGGGGCCGAGCAGCCCCTCGCGGACCGCCGAGGCGATCGCCTCATGTCTCCGTGCCACGGCCTCCAGTACCACGCGGGTGCTCCTCTCTTGCGCCGGTTGGGATGCCGTCCACTCTGCGCGGCGGCGCGGGGCCGTGTCTGCGGCGGATGGGCCGAAGCTGCCGAGGGGACGGTGTGTAGGGCCACAACGGTGGCCCGGAAAGCGGACGAGGATTGTCCGTGCGTACCACGATGAGGGCAGTTCTTTGTGCGGCTGCACCATGCCGCGGTGTGGGTGCTCTCACGCGAGCGCACCGCGTCTTGTGCGAGTCGGCTCCGCGTCCCGTGCGAGTCGGCTCCGCGTCTTGTGTGCGTCGGTTGCGCGTCCCGTGTGCGTCGGTTCCGCTTCCCGGATCATGCCTCCGTCTCGGTGCCGCGTCCCGGGCCGCCCGCCGCTGCCGGGTGCAGGCCCGCCGCCCGCAGGCCCAGTTCGGCCAGCAGGCGGACATCCGGGTCGTCCAGGTCGAGCGCGAAGTGGGTCCGCAGCCTGCGCAGACGGTAGCGCAGCGTGTTCGGGTGGATGCCCAGCTGCCGTGCGGTGCCCGCGACGTCGCCGAACCTGCTCAGGTACGCGGCGAGCGTCGGGGCCAGGTCGGTGCGGTGCTCCGCGTCGTGGGCCAGCAGCTCCCGTACGGGCCCGTCCACCGCGGGCGTCAGCGCCTCCACGGCCCGTACGACCCGCATCGCGTCCATGGCGGCCCGTACGTCCGACTCGTCGGCGACCTCCAGCCCCCCGGCGCGGGCGGGCCGCTCCAGCAGCACCCGGAGGACGAGATGAGCTCTCTCAAGGGAGTCGGGAGCCTGGGCGAGATCCGTCGGCGCGGGACCGATCGCCACGAGGGGCCGGGCGCCGGCCTCCCGCACGGCGCCCGCGAGCTGGAGCGCCAGCCGCCGTGCCCGTACGTCGCCCTCCCGGGGCTGGTCACCGGCGCGCGCGGTGTCGGCACGTGCAGTCGGGCCGTGGGCCTGCTGGGGGCGCTCGCCGGGGAGCGGCAACAGGACGTCCAGTCGGCCCTGGGAGCGTTGCGCGTAACCGGCGGGCTGGTGCGCGGTCACCTGGAGCGAGGCCAGCCGCAGGGCACGCTCGTGCGTAGCGGCTTCTGCCGTGCCGTCCGTTGTGGTGTCGCCGCCCGTCGTGATGGTGCCGTCCGTCCTGCTGTCGGCAGCGGGACGGACGGCCGTGCCGTCTGCCGTGCCGTCTGCCGTGGCGCCGCCGGTGGTGACCGACAGCACCGCGCACGGCGTGCCGAGGTCCAGCCCGAGGGTCGCCGCCGCCGACCGTGCGTCCCCGGTGCCTTCCAGCAGCGCCCTGACCGCCTGCCGGCGCCGCGACGAACCGTTCCGCGCGCTCAGCCGGTGGTGCAGCAGGTGCGGGGCCGCCACGCGGGCCGCCTCGCGCAGTGCCTGACGGGCGTCGGACGGCAGCGGGCTGCCGTCGGCGGCCGCCCAGATGGAGCCCAGCACCTCCTCACCGGCGCGTACCGCGATCGCCAGACGTTCCGAAAAGCGTTCCTCCGCCGGACGGTGCACCACGTCGTCGGTCGACCACAGGGTGCGCAAAAACCCGCTGGCGGCAAGTTCGTCCAGCCGCCACCTGGGCACCTGCTGGCCGAGGATGGTGAGCCGCCGCAGCGGGTCGGCTCCGTTCTCCGTGGGGGAGAAGGCCAGCACCCGTGACTCCGGGTCCTCCAGGGTGACGGCACCGCCCACCAACTCGGCGAGGGCCCGTGCCAGCGCGGAAAGGTCGCCCAGCGGCACGTCGGAGAGGGACTCGGGACCCGCGGGGCCGCCCCGGTGCGCGAGCCCGGCCCGCAGCATGCCGATCAGCTCGGTCCACTCGACCCACGGCGTCCTGGTGAGCAGGGCCGTGGACGTCTCGTCGGCCACCTCGAGCAGCCGCCGCGTCGGCCCGCTCGCCCCACGCCGTACGACGACGGCCACCGCACCGGCCCGGGCGGCCGACCGCAGCATCAGCGGGGCGGCGTCGGACGAATCGTCGACACCGGGCGCGATCAGCACCTGGCCCCGCGCGGCGAGGGTCTCTCCGGAGTCGAACACGCCCACTCCGCGCACGGGCACCCCGCTGCCCAGCGGCGCCCGTATCAGTTCCAGCGCCTCGCCCGCACCGGTCGCCAACAGGCTCGCGAGGGTGGGGGAGTCCCCCTGGTGCTCATTCTCCGCGCCGGAGGGCGCCCCGAGGGACGGGTCCGCGTGCACGGAGGGCGCCCCGAGGGACGGATCCGTGTGCACGGAGGGTGGCGGTTCGGCGGCGCCGTGCCCGCTGTGCGGAAAGGGAGAGCCGTGGAAAGACGCGGAGGGGGTGTGCTCGCCGTGCGGAGGGGTGGTGCCGGGCATGGCTCAAGTGTCGCGCATCGGCCACCAGCCGGACGGCGCGCTCTGGACGCGCTCACAGAGACCCGTCGTCCCACTGGTCGAGGAGGCTCTCCTCGTCCTCCTCGCCGCCCGTCGCCCCGTTGTGCACGCTCTGCTCGGTCCACATCACCTTGCCGTGCGGGGTGTAGCGGGTGCCCCAGCGCTCGGCGAGCTGGGCGACGAGGAAGAGTCCGCGCCCGCCCTCCTCCGTCGCTGCGGCGCGGCGCAGGTGCGGCGAGGTGCTGCTGCCGTCGGAGACCTCGCAGGTGAGGGCCCGCTCGTACAGCAGGCGGGCGCGGATGGGTTCGCTGCCGTAGCGGATGGCGTTGGTGACCAGTTCGCTGAGAATCAGCTCCGTGGTGAACGCGACGTCCTCCAGGCCCCACTCGGTCAGTTTCCGTGTCACCCGCGCGCGCAGCGGGGCGACGGCGCCCGAGTCGGCGGGCACGTCCCACTGAGCGACCCGTTCCGGCGGCAGTACCTTGGTGCGGGCCACCAGCAGGGCGACGTCGTCGCTCGGGTCGGGGGGCAGCAGCGCGTCGAGCACTGCCCCGCAGGTCTCCTCCGGGGACCGCTCCGGATGGCCCGCCAGCGCGTCGTGCAGCTGCGCGAGACCGTCGTCGATGTCCCGGTCGCGGTCCTCGACCAGCCCGTCGGTGTAGAGCACCAGACGGCTGTTCTCCGGCGGGTGCAGCTCCGCCGTCTCGAAGGGCGCGCCGCCCAGCCCGAGGGGCAGTCCCACGGGGATCTCCGGAAACTCCACGGTGCCGTCGGGCAGCACCACGGCGGGGCCCAGGTGCCCTGCCCGCGCCATGGTGCAGCGGCCCGACACGGAGTCGTAGATCGCGTACAGACAGGTGGCGCCGGTGACGGCCTCGCCGTTGCCCTCTGCCGCCTGGTCCTGGTCGATCCGGTCCACCAGCTCGTCCAGATGCGCGAGCAGTTCTTCGGGGGCCAGGTCGAGGGAGGAGAAGTTGAGCACCGCGGTGCGCAGCCTTCCCATGGTCGCGGCCGCGTGCAGACCGTGCCCCACCACGTCGCCGACCACCAGTGCGACGCGGGCGCCGGGCAGCGGGATGACGTCGAACCAGTCCCCGCCCACCCCCGCCCGGGTGGGCAGGTACCTGGTGGCGACCTCCAGCGCGTCCTGTTCGGGCAGCCCGCGCGGCAGCAGGCTGCGCTGCAGGGTGACCGCCATGGCGTTCTCCCTGGTGTAGCGCCGGGCGTTGTCGATACTGACGGCGGCCCGTGCCGCCAGCTCCTCCGCGAAGGCCAGGTCGTCCTCGCCGTAGGCCGTGCTCCGGTCCGCGCGCCAGAAGTCGACCACTCCCAGGAGCACCCCCCGGGCCCGCAGCGGAACGGTGATCAGCGAGTGGATGCCGTCCGCGACGGCGGCACGCGCGCGCTCGGGGTTCTCCTCCTGCCAGGCGTGCGCCTCCCGCAGATCGGGCTCCAGCACGGCGCCGACGCTGTCGGCCCCTGTTCCGTCCGCCGTCCCTTCGCCCGTGCCGGTGAGACCCACCGTCCTGGTGACCTCGCCCACCGGGTAGAGCGGCGACGGAGTGCGGATGCCGCTGATCGCCACCCTGCGCATGTCGGTGGGGGCCTCTGTCGGCTCCTCGCCGCGCGGCACCGGGTCCAGCAGTTCGACGGTCGCGAAGTCGGCGAAGCGGTCCACCGCAACCTCGGTCAGCTCTTCCGCGGTACGCACCACGTCCAGCGTCGTACCGACGCGCACACCCGCCTCGTACAGCAGCCGCAGCCGCTCCCGCGCCACCTCGGCGCGGCCTTCGAGCGCGCGCAGTTCCGTGGTGTCCCGCAGCGTCGCGACCCTGCCGGGGGCGCCCTCCTCGGCACGGGTGGCGCGGACGTTGACGGCCAGCAGTCTTCCCCCGGCGAGGTGCACCTCGTCCGAGGCGGTACGGCCCGAGGCCAGCAGTCCGGCCATGCCCGCGTCGAGGCCGAGCTGGTCGATCCGCCGCCCCTCCGCGTTGCGGGGGAGCTCCAGCAGCCGGCGCGCCTCGCTGTTGGCCAGCCTCAGCCGGGCCTCCTCGTCGAGAATCAGCACTCCCTCGCGCACCGCGTGCAGTACCGCGTCGTGGTGTTCGTACATGCGGGTCATCTCGGTCGGCCCCAGCCCGTGGGTCTGGCGGCGCAGCCGTCTGCTGACCAGCGCGGAACTGCCCGAGGCGAGGATGAGCGCGCCGGCGGCCGACATCAGCAGCACGGGCAGCTGGTTCTTCACCCCCTGGTTCACCCGGGTGACCTTCACTCCCGCCGACACCAGTCCGGCCAGCGAGCCGTCCGGGCGGGTGATCGGGGCGGCGGAGTTCACCGTCTTGCCGCCGGTGGCCGCCTCGAGGGTCGTGGTGGTGGGCAGGCCGCGGCGGGCCCGCTCGACGATGTTCTTGTAGGGCCGCACGACTCGCTTGCCGATCAGGTCGGGCTCCGACGAGGTGACCCTGATCCCGTTCGGTTTCCAGACGACGACGTAGTCCACGTTGGTGGCCTTGCGGACCGCCTGGGCGCGCGGCTGCAGCGCCGCGGTCGGGTCCGGGCTGTCCAGCCCTTCCAGTACACCGGGGGAGTGCGCGAAGGTTTTGGCGACGGCGAGGCCCTCCTGCCGCGCGTGCCGGGAGCTGTCCCACTGGGCGTGCAGGAGGAAGGCCACCACCACCGCGACCATGAGCAGCACGATGACCGCTACCTGGAGGATGAAGACCTCTCCGGCGACGCTCCTGGCTCCGAAGGGGAGGCGGGACCCCTTGGAGGGACGCGTGTGCCGTCCGAAGGACCCCGCGTCCCGTTCCTCCGGAGAACCGGGCGCGTCGGTTTCCGCCGTACCGGCCGTACCGGTGCCCGGCCTGCCGGGTCCCGGTCCCTTCTCGGAGTGCGCGGAGGCGGGCGACACCCGGCGGGGGCGTTCGCGCCGAGCCGTTCGGCGCCCGAAAAGTCCGCGCATGCCCCTTTTCTAGCAGCTTCTGAGGGTCTCGGCCCTGGGGTGATCCGGTGAACGGGGTTGCGACGGCCTCGGTCCGCAGCCCCCGTGGCCGGGCGCGGGAGGCCGCGACGACTTCGGGCGGGGAAGGGTCTTGTCAAGAATCCAGGATTCTGGTTACTGTTTCCTCGTGAACGATTACGACGAGCGGTTCCTGACCCGCAACGGCCTCGCGGCCCGCCAGCTCGCGCTCCTCCTGCTGGAGTACGAGCCGGAGACGCGGCTGCCCCGCGTGCGGGACTTCGCCGAGGAGCTGGGGTGCGGCAACGGCACGGTCCAGGCCGCACTGCGGCTGCTGGAGGAGGCCGGCGCCATCGAGACCGCCGCCCGCGGGCACCTGGGCACCTTTCTCGTCAGATCGGACCGCGCGATCCTGTGGCGGCTGTCGGGGCTCGGCACCCTGCTCGCGGCCATGCCGCTGCCCTACTCGCGCCGCTACGAAGGACTGGCCACGGGCCTGCGCGCGGCGTTCGACGACGCCGGCACCCCGTTCGCCATCACGTTCATGCGGGGCGCGGGCAGCCGGGCCACCGCGCTGATGGAGGGCAAGGCCGACCTCGTCGTGCTCTCCCGCTTCGCCGCCGACCGGCTCATCGAGGAGTATCCCGAGGATCTGGCCATCGTGGTGGATCTCGGTCCCGCCACCTACGTCGGCGCCCACGGTGTGCTGCTGCGGGAGGGCGGCTCGCTGGACTCGCCGGGCCTCCGTGTGGCGATCGACCACGCCTCGGAGGACCAGCGCATGCTCGCCGAGCTGACCTTCGGCGGGCGGGTCGACGTCGAATGGGTGGAGTGCTCCTACATGCAGCTTCCCGATCTGCTCGGACACAACGAGGCGGACGCCACCGTCTGGAACCTGGACGAGGTGCAGGGCCGGATCGGCGGGGGGGTGGACGTACGCCCGCTTGGTGACGAGGTGACACGCGACCTGTCGCTGCGCAACTCGAGCGCGGTCGTCATCGGCAGAGCCGGAAGCGCCGCAGCCCTGCACGCGATACGGCAGGCCATCGACCCGGCCCGGGTCGCCGAGCTCCAGTCCGAGGTCCTGCGAGGAGACCGCATGCCCTCGTACTGACGGATCCCACCTGCCGCGCCACCGCACCGCACGGCTCGATCCGTGCGGGCTCGCGCCGCCCAAGAGAATCCAGAATCCCGAGTTCTGTGGGATGTTGAGGAGGCAACACCGTGGACGACCAGCTCGCGCTGCGCATCCAGCTCTTCCGCGACAGCGGCCAAGTCCGCCCTCAGGTGGCCGATTTCGTGACCGCCGAGCTGACCGCGCTCACCGATGAGGGCGCGCCCGTCACCGAGGAGACGGCCGGAATGCTGACGAGCCATCTGATGATGGCGCTCACCCGGCTCCTCGACGGGGAGCCCATCGAGGAGTTCTCCACCGATGAGCAGGTGGCCGCCGAACTCGCCGACCACCCGGCAGCCGTCGAACGGGCCCGCCGGATAGCCGAACGCGCGGAGAGCCAACTCGGCGCCGCCCTGCCCACCTCCGAGATCAACTTCCTGGCCATGCACCTGGCCGTCCTCGCCCAGCGCGTCACCGGCTGACAGCCGCCCACGCCGGGCCCCTCCCGACCACCACCCTCTCCCACCCCTTACCCCCCTTTCCCTGCACGGCCCACCCCCTCGGGCCGCACAGCACAGACGAGAGGCACCAGCCATGACGAAGATCCTCACCGGCGGAGTCGGCAAGACCGAGGTCGCGAACGCCATCAAGGAACTCGGCCTCGACGGCGTGGACGTCGTCGTCTCCAGCGACATGGACGCCGCGATGAAGCTCCGCGCCGGGCAGGCCGACTACTTCTTCGGCACCTGCCACACCGGCGCGGGCGCCTCCCTGGGCGTGCTCGTCGGCCTGATGGGGCAGTCCGCCTGCCACACCTTCGGCCGCTCCGTGCCCACCGAGGACGAGGTCGCCGCGCTGCTCACCGAGGGCAAGAAAGTCTTCGGTTTCTCCATGGACCAGATCACCACCGTCGTCCCCCTGCTCACCCGCGCCGTCGCCGCGCGCGGCTGAGCATCGCGGACAGCCCGGGCGTGAAGGAGCGACCCCGTGAGTGACCTCGCAAGCACGGTGGGCACCACCGGCACCCAACTGGCCGCAGGCGCCGGCCTGAACCTCTCGCTGCCCCAGCAGCTGACCGTCATCGTCCTGTGTGCGCTGACGGCGTTCATCTCACACATGGCGCTGGCCGTCTTCAACGACGGCGTGCGCCCGTTCATGCTGGACTTCATCCACGGCCGGACGACCCGCTCGGCCACCACGGCCGTCTCCTTCGGCCTCTCGGCCGGGTTCATCTTCGGACTCGGCGCGCCGATGGCGCTCTCCTCGGGCGTGCTCAACCCGTGGCTGCTCTTCCTGCCCACCGACATCCTGGGCCTGCTGTCCCCCAAGAAGTGGCTCGCGCCGCTGCTGGGCGCCGGCTGGGGCGCCGTCGTCGTCTTCGGACTCAACGGGGCCAACGAGGTGGCGCACGACCTGCCCGTGGACTTCCTGACCGCCATGCAGCAGATGTCCACGCCGATCCTGTTCCTCTTCACGCTCTTCCCGGTGCTGGCCATCACCAAGCAGTTCGGGCGCGTGTGGGGAGCCGTGGCCGGTGTCGTCGAACTTGTCCTCGTCGTCGCGACGATGAAGCTGTGGCCGGACATGTTCGCCGGTGCGCTCGCCATGGCCGTCGGCGTGCTGATGCTGATCGGCCTCGCCGTCCGGCGGGACCTGGCACAGCGCAAGGCCGACCGCGCGGCCGAGGCGGCACGGGGCGAGACCGTCGCGGACCAGGACTCCGCCCAGGCGGCGGAAGACGACCCGATGGCCTCCCTGTTCAGCGCGAGCGCGACGCGGCTGCGCCGCCACCTGCCGCTGTTCATGCTGCTGGGCGCCGGAGTCTGCCTGCTGGCCCAGATGCACATATTCGGCGGCGGAGAGGCCACCAGCTTCCTCATCGCCAAGGGCCACATCTCCGAGGCGGCGCAAGTCGACTTCTACCGCGTCTTCGGCTTCATTCCGCTGATCGCGACGACGGCGCTGGCATCCGGCGCCTACGGCATCGCCGGGTTCACACTCGTCTACCCGATCGGCTACCTGATGCCGAACCCGGTGCTGGCGGTCATCGTCGGCGCTGCCGTCTTCGCCCTCGAGGTCCTGGCGCTGTCCTACATCGGCAAGGTCCTCGGCAAGCTGCCCAGCGTCCGCGACTCCTCCGAACACCTGCGCAACGCCATCACCGACAGCCTCCACCTGGCCATCCTCTTCGGCTCCCTCATGGCGGCCAACGCGATGGGCGCCGGCCTGGGCATCCTCATCGTGGGCGGGCTCTACCTGCTCAACGAGGCGATGGGCCGGCCCGTGGTGAGGATGGCGGCCGCACCCGCCGCGGTGATCGTCGGCGGCATCCTGCTCAACGTCCTCTACTGGCTCGACCTGTTCACCCCCGTCAAGGGCTGAGGGCCGCGCCGTCACCAGGAAGACCCGCACCATGACCACCACCCCGCACATCCGGGAAGGCCTGCTGCGGACCGTCACCGGGCCGCTCGCCGCCGAGTCGCTGACGGGCCCCGTACTCGCCCACGAACACCTGGCCCTCGACCTGGACCGCGAGGGCGACGCGGCGGCGGTCCTCGACGCACGGCGGCACGGCCCGGCCGTCAGCCGGGAACTGGCCGCGCTGCGACAGGACTTCGGCCTCTCCCTCGTCGTCGAGCTGACCTGCCGGGGCATGGGCAGGGACCCGGACGCGCTGGTGCGGATCGCCCGCGAAAGCGGTGTCGCCGTCGTCGCCGCCACCGGGTGGTATTACGAGCCGTTCCACCCGCAGGCGGACCTGGCAGGCGCCTCCGTCGAGCAGCTGACCTGCACGCTCGTGCAGGAGATCGAACAGGGCATCGGCGCCACGGGCGTACGGCCCGGTGTGCTCGGCGAGGTGGGCAGCCACGGCGACACCCCCAGCGAACCCGAGGCCAGGTCGCTGCGGGCCGCCGCCCGCGCCGCCCTCGCCACCGGGCTGTCCGTGTCCACCCACGCCCAACTGGGGCACGGCGGACTCGCCCAGCTCGACCTGCTGACGGCGGAGGGCCTGGCCCCGCACCGGATCTGCGTCGGCCACCAGGACCTGCTGGACGACCCCGCCGTGCACCGCCGGCTGGCCGAGGCGGGCGCGTACGTGGCCTTCGACACCGTCGGAAAGGAGAGCTACCAGAGCGACCAGGTACGGCTGCGCCTCCTCCTCGCGCTGCTGGAGGCGGGCCACGCCGACCGGGCCCTGCTCAGCTGCGACATCTCGCGCCACGGCTACCTGCTGAGCGAGGGCGGGAAGGGCTACGGCCACCTCTTCCGCTCGTTCCTGCCCGCGCTCCGCGCCGCGGGCGTCGACGAGGACCTGATCGACCTGATGACGCGGCGCAACCCGACGCGCTTCCTGACCGGCGCGAGCCCGGAGGAGGACTGACATGACACCAGCGGCAGCAGCACCCACACCCCCCGGTGCACTCCCGCGGACGTATCCGCTGGCCACCGTCCCGGTGGAGGAGGCCGTCAGGTGGCAGTTCCGGCTGCTGGAGGCCACCGCGGCGCACTTCCGGGGGCAGGAGTTGTTCACCGCGGACACCGGCGTGGTGCCCGGGCTCGGCAGGCCGTGGACGACGTCCCGGGTCGAGGCGGTACTGGCCGACTACTTCGGCGCGCAGGACGCGGCACTGGTCCAGGGCGCGGGCACCGGAGCGATCCGCGCCGCCCTCAGCGCCGCCGTGAGCCCCGGCGAGCCGCTGCTCATCCACCGTGCGCCGGTGTACCGCACCACGGCGGTGACACTGCGCGGCCTGGGCGTGGAGGCGGTCGAGGTCGACTTCAACGACCCGGTGGCGCTGCGCGACGCGCTCGCCTCCGGCCGGTTCCGGTGGGCCTACGTCCAGCACACCCGGCAGCGCCTCGCCGACTCCTACGACCCCGGCGAGGCCCTGGCAGCCTGCGCGAACGCGGGTGTACGCAGCCTCGTCGACGACAACTACGCGGCCTTCCGCGTGCCCGCCTGCGGCGTCGAACTCGGCGCGGACGCCTCGTGCTTCTCGCTGTTCAAACTGCACGGCCCCGAGGGCGTCGGCGTGGTCGTCGGTGCCGGGGACCTGGTGGACGGGGTGCGCGCCGACAACTACTCGGGCGGTGGGCAGGTCCAAGGCCACCAGGCCCTCGAAGCGCTGCGCGCCCTCACGCACGTGCCGGTGATGTGGGCGGTGCAGTCGCGCGTCGGCGCCGAGGTCGCCGAACGCCTCGCCGCCGGCGAGGTGCCGGGCGTCACCGACGTGCGCCTGGCCAACGCGCAGGACAGATGCCTCATCATCCAACTCGACACGCCCGTGGCGCGCCGCGTGCCCGAGGTCGCCGCCCGGTTCGGTGCCGCGCCCTACCCGGTGGGCTCCAACTCCCGCTACGAGGTGGCGCCGCTGTTCTACCGCATGTCCAGCTCCAGCCTGGACGACGCCCCGGAGCTGGCCGACTGGGCGATCCGCGTCAACCCGATGCGGGCGGGCGCCGACCTCGTCCTGTCCGTGCTGCGCCGCACCTTGTGGGAGCTGCGCGCCCAGGGCGGGCGCACGGCGGAGCCGCCGGCCACCGAAACTCCCCAACCCGCCACCCCCGCAACGCCCGCCACCCCCGCAACGCCCGCCACGCACCGAGCAAAGGACTGACGTGTTTCTCGACAGCCTTCTCGCCCGCAACCCGGGGCTCGCCGACGTCGCGGCCGACCTGCACCGGCGCGGCGAGATCCCGCCCGACACCTATGTCATGGACCTGGACGCCATCGAGGAGAACGCCGCCCTCCTGGCGGCCGAGGCCGAACGTCTCGGCTTGTCCCTGTGGTTCGTCGTCAAGCAGTTCGGCCGCAATCCCGAGCTGATCCGCGCGGTGGCCCGTGCCATCCCCCGGTTCGCCGCCATCGACCAGGACGAGGCCCGTACCCTGCACGCGGCGGGCGCCCGCGCCGGCAACCTGGGACACCTCGTGCAGGTCCCCCAGCGTGCACTGCCCGAGCTGCTGGCCTGGCGGCCCGAGGCCGTCACCGTCTACGACCTGGCCAACGCGCGCGCCGTCTCCGAGCAGGCACAGCGTCTGGGCATGGTCCAAGACGTCCTCGTACGGCTGGAGGGTGCGGCCGGATCCGTCTACCCGGGGCAGGAGGGCGGTGTACCGCTGGCGGCGCTCGACAAGTTCGCCGAGGACGCGGAGCGGCTGCCGGGCATCAGGATCGCCGGGGTCACCGCGTTCCCCTGCGTCCTGTGCGACCCGGAAACGGGGGAGCCGACGCCGACGCCCAACTTCGACCTCGCCGTCAGGGCACGCGATCTGCTGGCCGCGCGCGGACACCAGGATCTCAAGCTGAGCGCCCCCAGCGCCACGTGTGCTGCCAGCCTGCCGCTGCTCGCGCGCCTCGGCGCCACGCACGGTGAGCCGGGGCACGCGCTGACCGGCACGACCCCGCTGCACGCCCGCGACACCACGCAGCCGGAGCGGCCCGCGTACGTGTACGTCACCGAGGTCGCCCACACCCTGGCCGACGGCCGTCCGGCGGTGTTCGGCGGCGGCTTCTACGCCCGCTCGCACATCAGCTCCGCCCTGCTGCCCCGCGCGGGCACGCGGCTGGCCGTCCAGGACGCGCCCGCCGAGAACATCGACTACTACCGCCTCCTGGCGCCCCCCGAGGCGGGAGCGGACGTGCGGGCGGGTGACACGGCGCTGCTGGCGTTCCGCACGCAGATCTTCGTCACCCGCTCCACGGTCGCGGTCGTCGCCGGACTCTCGTCCGGGACGCCGAGGCTGACCGGTCTCTACGACGCACGAGGGAGGGCACTGTGACCACCCATGACGACCCGGCCGACCCCATCGGCCCCACCTGTCGCACCGGCCCTTCCGGCCCCTCCGACTCTTCCAGTTACTCCCGCCGCACCGAGCGCACCGGCCGCACCGTCATCGTCGTCATCGACGGCTTCGGTGTCGGTGCCATGCCCGACGCGGGCGTGCTGCGTCCGGGTGACGCGGCAGCCGACACTTGCGGGCACGTCCTCGACCACGCGCGCGAGGCGTTCGGACGGCCCCTGCGGCTGCCCGCGCTCGGCGCGCTCGGACTCGGCCTGATCCACCCGCATCCGGACCTCGCCCGCCGCACCCGGCTGCCCGTCGCGGCGGGCAGGGCCGCGCTCGGCTATCCGGGGGCCGACACGTTCGCCGGGCACCAGACGATGATGGGCGCGGACTTCAGCCGGGTGACGGTCGCCCGTCTCGGTGAGCACCTGGAGGAGGTCACCGCGGCCCTGCGCGCGGCAGGTCACCGGGTCGAGCCACTCGACGGCGGACCGGTTCTGGTCGTCGACGGCGGTGTGCTCGTGCACGACAACCTCGAAGCGGACCCCGGCATCAACTGGAACGCCTCGGCACGGCTGGACGACCTGAACTTCGACGCCCTTCTCGCGGTCGCCCGCACCGTGCGTGACGTCGCGCCCGTCGCCCGGGTCATCGCCGTGGGCGGTCACGCCGACGGACCGCTGCCCCGCTTCGTCCGGCCCGGCGACGGCGGCACCGTCGGCCTGGACACACCGGCCAGTGGCTTCTACCGCAACGGCGGACTCCAGGTGCGGCACCTGGGCGCGGAGCTCGACCACACCCGTCAGCTCCCCGAGCTGGCCGCCCGCGCCAGGGTCCCGGTGACGCTCGTCGGCAAGGCCGCGGACATCCTGGCGTGCGAGGCCGCCGTGCGGCGGCCGGCCGTGCCCACCGCGGACGTTCTCGCCCACACCCTGGAGGCGGTCCGCGCACCCGGGGAGGCGCTGGTCGTCGCCAACGTGCAGGAGAGCGACCTGGCGGGACACCAGCGCGACCCGGAGCGGTACGCACGGATACTCGAACAGGTCGACGCGGGTCTGGCCGCGCTGGTGGCGCTGCTGGACGAGCCCGGGGACCGTCTGGTGGTCACCGGTGACCACGGCAACGACCCGACGATCGGCCACGCTTACCACACCCGCGAGTACGTGCCCGTGCTCATTCACCGCCCCGGCGCCCCGGGCGTGGAACTGCTCCCGGACGCGGGAAGCCTGGCCGACGTGGGCGCCACGGCCGCCGCCGCCCTCGGCCTCGACCCGGCAGCCTTGGCCAACGGCACCCGTATACCGGAGGCGGCCGCGGTCTGAGCCCGGAGCGCGGCACGGTCCGCGACACGTGCACCGGTCGTTTCCCACCACGAGCTACGTGACGGCTCCCCTCACGAGCTACCTGACGGCGCCGGGCCGTCCCCGCTGCGCGCCTGACACTCGGGGCGTGTGCCAGGCTGAGCAGGCGTCCTGTGCGGCGCGGGCGGAGTGGGCACCCGGGCCGCGGAACGAGAACCGCACACGCACCGAGGAGGATCACACGTGTCGAAGCCACCACTGACCGACGCGGCAGTCGCCATGCTGTCCGAGCCCAACCCCTGCGTCATCACCACGCTGCGCTCGGACGGGCAGCCGGTGTCCACGGCGACCTGGTACCTGTGGGACGAGGGCCGGGTGCTGGTCAACATGGACGAGGGGCGCAAGCGGCTGTCCCATATGCGCAACGACCCCCGCGTGACGCTCACCGTCCTCGGCAAGGACGACTGGTACACGCACATCAGCCTCATCGGCCACGTCGAGGAGTTCAGGCCGGACGAGGGCCTCACTGACATCGACCGCCTCGCCCAGCACTATCTCGGCCAGCAGTACCCGGACCGCGAACGCCCCCGGGTCAGCGCCTGGGTCGCGGTGGAGCGCTGGCACGGCTGGGGCTCGATGAAGGACAGCAGCCAGCCTGGCTGACGACCACCGGGACGGCCGGACGGCGGGACCGGCCGGACCGCGGGGCGGCTTCCCGGCGGCGCCGAAGCCGCCGGGGAAGCCGCCGTCGTGCGTCGGGCACCCCCGTCGACACCCCGTCGTCACCCCTCGACACCCCCTCCACACCCCGTCGGTTCCCTGTCGGCCCGCGGGCGGGCGCCCGCGTCGGCCCTCGGCGGGCGCACCCGCGGCGGCCCCCGCTGGGCGGCCCGGGAGGGGAGCGGCGATCATGGGGGTACCCCTCAGCACCGTCGCACGGAAAGGACCACGATCCACGTGATACGTACAGTGACCCTTCCTTCCGGTGCGCGGGTCCCGGCCCTCGGGCAGGGGACCTGGCACATGGGGGACGACCCCTCCCGCCGCGCGGAGGAGCTGGACGCGCTGCGGACGGGCCTCGATCTGGGCATGACGCTCATCGACACGGCCGAGATGTACGGCAGCGGGGCCAGCGAGGAGCTGGTGGGCGAGGCGATCCGGGGGCGCAGGGACGAGGCGTTTCTCGTCAGCAAGGTGCTGCCGTCGAACGCCGACCGGCGTGGCACGGTCGAGGCCTGCCGGGCGAGCCTGCGCCGTCTGGGCACGGACCGCATCGACCTGTACCTGCTGCACTGGCGCGGTGGCGTTCCGCTGGCGGAGACGGTCGAGGCGCTGGAGGAACTGGTGCGCCAGGGCAGCATCGGCTCCTGGGGCGTGAGCAACCTGGACACCGACGACCTCGCCGACCTCCCGCGGGGCGCCGTGCCCGACACCGACCAGATCCTCTACAACCTCACCCGGCGCGGCCCCGAGTACGCGCTGCTGCCCCGCTGCCGCGAGCTGTCCGTGCCCGTCATGGCCTACTCGCCGGTCGAGCAGGGGCGGCTGCTGGGACATGAGGCGCTGCACGCGGTCGCCGAAGCCCACGCGGTGACGCCCGCGCAGGTGGCACTGGCCTGGGTGCTGCGCCACGAGGATGTCATCGCGATCCCCAAGGCCTCCTCGCGCCGCCATGTCGAGGAGAACCGGGCGGCGGCCGACCTGGTCCTGGGCGAGGAGGACTTCGCCGCGCTGGACGAGGCGTTCCCGCCGCCGGCCGGCAAGCGTCCGCTGGAGATCCTGTGACCGGCGGTCAGCGGCCGGATGTCGGCGGTCGGCGGGGAGCAGCGCAGGCCGCGCGCGGCCCGTTCCCGGACGGGGCCGAGGAGAGGACAGGGTCTACAGGCGTGACCGTGTTCCACGGGCGCTGCCGCGGCTAATTCGCTGGCACTCCGCGCCGTAACCGGAGACCGTGGACGCCGTGTCGGAACAACCCACCCACCAGATACGGGCCGCCTACACGGCGTCCACCGTCACCGTCTACCAGGCGTACGCACCGCGACTGGGCCTGCCGGCGGCCCGCGACGGGCGCTTCCCTGCCTCCTGGAAGCGCGACCGGATGACGTGGATCAAGCCGTCCTTCCTCTGGATGATGTACCGCTGCGGCTGGGCGGCGAAGGAGGACCAGGAGACGGTGCTCGCGGTCGAGATCGCCCGCGAGGGCTTCGGGTGGGCGCTGCGCAACGCGTGTCTCACGCACTACGACGCCGAGCGCCACGCCGACCACGCGGAGTGGAAGCGGCGACTGCGGCAGTCCCCGGCCCGCGTCCAGTGGGACCCCGAACGGGATCTGCACCTGCGTCCGCTGCCGCACCGCTCGCTCCAGCTCGGGCTGGCCGGTGAGGCGACGCGGCGGTACGCCGACGAGTGGATCGTCTCCCTCACGGACGTCACGCCGCTCGCCCACCGGGTGCATGCCGCCGTCCGTGACGGCGATCTGGCCGCCGCCCGCGGTCTCCTTCCACCCGAGCGTCCGTATCCCGCGGGCGCGGAACTCCTCGCTCACCTGGCCCCCTGACACCGCCCCACCTGGCGTCGGCCGGCCACCTGACACCGACCCACCTGGCGTCGGCCGGCCCCCTGGCACCGGCCTGCCTGGTCTCCTGACGCCTGTCGTCTCCTCGCCGTCCCGCCCGGTTGTCAGCCGTGGCGCTGTCCCGTGCGTCCGCCGGCGGGGAAGTTGCGGGGGCCGCGGCCTTTGGGGGCGAGAACATCGACCATCTCCGCCAGGTCGTCGCAGGCCGCGGCGATCCGCCGTTGGGTGTTGCGCCTCTCGGCGGTGACCGCGGCCAGCAGCAGGGCCGTCAGCGCGGCGGAACCGTTGAGGGCCTGGAGGCTGATCATGTCCTCGATCAGGTCCTGGCGCGCGAAGACCCCCGCGCGGTCGGTGGCCGCCCATGTCGCGCAGACCGACAGGATCGCCGTACACACCGCGGCGCCCGCCAGCTGGAACCGCAGCGCGGCCCACACCAGCAGCGGGTAGATGAGGAAGAGGAGGCTGATCGTGCTCCGGGTCACCAGGAGGGCCAGTGCCGCTGTCGCCGCCGCCAGGGCCACCGCCTCGGCGACCTGCGCGCGGTCGCGAGGTACCTCCAGCTTGCGGAGCGCCAGCAGGAGCGGGGTGACGACGAGGACACCGACCGCGTCACCGGCCCACCAGGCCGACCAGACGGGCCAGAAGTCCGACAGTGTCAGGCCGTCGCCCGCGACCGTCATCAGCGTTCCGACGGTGGCGCTCACCAGCATGCCGAGGAAGGCGCCCAGGAAGACCAGGCACACCGCGTCCCGGAACCTGTCCAGGTCGGTGCGGAACCCGGTGCGGCGTAGCAGGGCGCACGAGAGCAGTGGGGCGAGTGTGTTGCCGGCGATGAAACCCACCGCGGTCAGGCTGAGCGGGCCCATGCCGCTGACCACGAGCAGGGCGCCGAGCGTCACGCCGGGCCACAGGCCCGCGCCGAAGAGGAGCAGGCAGGCCACGGCGATGCCCGTCGGCGGCCAGAACGGGGTGACGGTGGCTCCCTCGACCGTCACGTGCCGCAGCAGCCCGACGAGGCCGCCTGCGTAGTAGCCGAGGGCGATCAGAGCGACGCGCAGCACGTAACCGGCGAGCAGCCGGCCACGGATCCTGCCCGTGCCGCGCTCCGGGCGGGCCCGTCCGTGCGGAGCGGGGGAGGGGTCCGGCGCGCGGTCCGCCGTCGAGTGCGTGGGTGCCACGCCACTCATCTCACCCTCTCAGGCGCCGCGTCGTCCGTCTGACACGCCTCAGGGCCGTCATGGCGCAGTACGAGGACGGCGGCGTCGTCGGTGTGCCCGGTCCGCCCGGTGACCTCCATGACCCGGTCGGCGAGCGTCTCCGGGTCCTCGAAGACGCCGTCGCGCAGCACCTGGGCGACCGCCGCCAGACCCTCCTCCAGGGGGAAGCGTGGCCCCTCGACCACTCCGTCGGTCAGCAGGGCGAGCGCTCCGGGCTGCGTGAAGCGGTACTCGGTGACCGCGTACGTCTCGCCCTCCATGACGGCCAGCGGCAGCCCGATCTCGTCCTCGGAGTGTTCCACGATGCCGCACACTCCGTCGGCTCGCGCCCATACGGCTCCGGTGTGCCCGGCGCGTGCGGTGCGTACGCTCCAGGTCCGCGTGTCGAAACAGAGGAAGAGGCAGGTGGCGAAGAGCGGGTTGTCCGTGGCGGCCAGCAGCTCGTTGGCGGTGGCCAGGATGTCGCCCGGATCGGTCGGGCCCATGGCGGCGACCGCGCGCAGGACGATGCGCACCTGACCCATGTAGGCGGCGGCCTCGACGTCGTGGCCCTGCACGTCGCCGACGGAGAAGGCCAGAGTGCCGTCGGAGAGCCGGCAGCCGTCGTACCAGTCGCCACCGATGTCGAGCCCGTTGCCGGCCGGTGCGTAGCGGGCGGCGACGCGCAGCCCGGGTGCGGTCGGCAGGGTGGCGGGCAGCATGCCCCGCTGCAGGGCCTCGGCCAGCTCGACGCGGGCCCGCTGGACCTCGATCTCCTCCCGCACCCTCGCGGTGAGCCGTCCGAGCTGCGAGAGCAGATCGTCGGCGCTCGCCGGACGGGCGTGACGGCGGCCACCCATGGCACGAGCGTAGCCGCGGGCCGCTTCCCCCGCCCGGCGAGCGCCTCCGGGGCCCGGCGGGCGCCTCCACCGCCCGGCGGGCGCCTCCACCGCCCGGCGAGCGCCTCCGGGGCGTGCAGGGCATCCGCTCGTGGTCCGGCCGCCGACCGCGCGAGATCCCCGTCGGGCCGCACGCCCGACGGGGTGGGGGCACCGTGCCCGGGCGGCGGTGCGGCCGGCCCGGGCACGGGGGGGTGGGTCAGTTCTTCGGGGGCATCAGCACCGTGTCGATGATGTGGACGGTGGCGTTCGCGGTCTTCACGTTGCCGCAGGCGACGTTCGCCGAGTCGTTGACCTTGTAGGCGTCACCGGAGCCCTTCGTGGTGAGCTCCTGCTTCTCCAGCGTCGGGTAGGAGCCGTCGGCCAGCTTCGCCTTGTCCAGCGGCTCGCCCACCACGTGGTAGGTCAGGACCTTCTTCAGCATCTCCTTGTCGCTCATGACCTTGTCCAGGTCGGCCTTCGGGATCTTCTTGAAGGCGTCGTTGGTCGGCGCGAACACGGTGATGTCCTTCGCGCTGTTGAGGGTGTCGACCAGCCCGGCCTTCTTCACCGCGTCGACGAGCGTGGACAGCTGCGGGTTGTTGGAGGCGGCGGTGGCGACCGGGTCCTGGGCCATGCCCTTGAAGCTGCCCTTGCCCGACTTCGGCACGGTCTTACAGGCCTCACCGAAGGTGTCCATGGCCATGTCCTGCTTCTCGTCCGTCTCCTTGGGCGAGCTCTTGCTCTGCTCGCTCTTCTTGTCGGACGCCTTGTCGGAGCCCCCGTCGTCACCGCCGCACGCGGTCAGACCGAGCGGGAGGACGACGGCCGCGGTGGCGGCCAGCAGGACGCGACGGGCACGGGTGGTGGTGCTGGTCATTGCGATTACTCCTTGTTGTGACGGTCATGCCGCTCATGTCGGGCACGAGGTGAGGCATGCGTGGGCTACGGATGGTTCGGTGGTCGGGGGCGGGCGGTTCGGTGGTCAGGGGGGAGCGGCGGTCACGTCACGTCGACCACCACCGAGTGCCGTCCGGTGGCGCCGTCGGGCACCGTGCCGACGCGGTCGGCGGTCTGGGTGCGCCCCGTCCTGTCGGTCGCGCGCACCTGGAGCCGGTGGGACCCCGGCGTCGCGTTCCACTCCCACACCCACTGGCGCCAGGTGTCGCGGGAGTCCTCCTCGGCGAGCCGCGCGGTGTGCCAGGAGCCGTCGTCGACGCGCACCTCGACCCGGTCGATGCCGCGGTGCTGCGCCCAGGCGACGCCCGCGACCGCGACCTTGCCGGCCTTCAGGTCGGCGAGCGGCCCCGGCGTGTCGATCCGCGACTGGGTCTTGATCGGGGCCCGGCGTCCCCAATCCCGTTTGACCCAGTACACGTCGAAGTCGTCGAACGAGGTGAGCTCCAGCTCGCGTATCCACTTGCACGCCGAGACGTAGCCGTACAGGCCGGGGACCACCATGCGCACGGGGAAGCCGTGTTCGAAGGGGAGCGGTTCGCCGTTCATGCCCACGGCCAGCATCGCGTCCCGGCCGTCCATGACGGTGTCCACCGGGCTGCCGAGCGTCATGCCGTCCTCGGAGCGGGCCACGAGCTGGTCGGCGGGCCCGCCCTTGGACGGAGGCCGCACGCCGGCTTCGCGCAGCAGCGGCGCCAGGGGAACCCCCAGCCAGCGCGCGTTGCCGACGTACTCGCCGCCCACCTGGTTCGAGACGCAGGTGAGGGTGATGTCCCGCTCGACGAGGCCCCTGGCGAGCAACTGGTCGTAGTCCAGGGTGAGCTCGTCGCGCACCCCCTTGCCGTGGATGCGCAGCGACCAGTCGGCCGCCGACAGCTTCGGCACCCGCAGCAGCGTGTCCACGCGGTAGAACCGGTTGTTCGACGTCACGAACCGGCTCAGTCCGTCGATGTCCAGCTCGGCGCCGCGCGGTACGGGCGCCGCCCGCGAGACGGGGGCGGGCAGGGTGAGGTCGGTGCGGGAGGCGACGGCCTCGGCGCCGCTGCGGGAGTTGAGACCCCGCCCGAGCAGTCCCACCCCGGCGGCTCCCACGGACGCCGCGCCCGCGCCCAGGACGAACCGGCGCCGATCGAATCCCGCCCCGCCCGTCCCCTTGGCCAGCAGCAGCCGCGGCTTGCCGGAGCCGCTGGGTGAGGGTGCCTCGCCGCCTGTTGTCCCCGGGTCTTCGGGTGTCGCCGGGGCTTCGGGCCCCGCCTCACCACCGGCTGCCGCCGAGTTGTCGGCCACCGGCCGAGCGTCACCCTCGATGCCGGCGCCGCCTTCGGCACTGGCACCGTCCTCGGCCCCGGCACCCTTTGTCGGCGCGTCACCGACCGGGGACGTGTCGCCGGCCGCGACGGGCTCCGTGACCGCACCGGACGGCCTCAACAGACCCGTCAGCGCGTACAGCACGGCGCTGCCCGCCACGGCTCCCACCACGGAGGGCACCGCGTCCACGAGCGAGCCGTCGGGGCGGCCCGCGGCGGCCCAGCCGCCCACGGCGCCGAAGAGCAGCACGCCCGCCGAGCCGGCCGGCCGGTGGCGCACGGCGAGGACGCCGAGGGCGACGGCGAAGAGAGCGAGCAGGACGACGATGCCCAGCTGGAGGACCAGCTTGTCGTTGGTGCCGAACGTGCGGATGGCGAAGTCCTTGACCGGCGCGGGCACCCGGTCGATCACGGCACCGCCCACGGCGGTGACCGGACCGGCCTCGGGGCGCACGGGCACGGACGCCAACTCCGCGACGGCCAGGGCGCCGCATCCGGCGATCACGCCGCTCAGCGCTCCCAGCGCGCCGGTCACGGCGCCGATGCGGGGCTTCCTCTCGTTGCTCACACCCCACATTCGGCTCAGCCCGTCCGGCGGATTGGTCGATCCCTCGATCGGATGACATCCGGCGGGACACGCGCGGCGGAGATGGCCTCACGCGGACGACCTCTCCCCGCCCGGGCCAAGCCGCGAGGCCCGCGGCTCCGAATGCAGAGCGAAAAGGCACGCACCCCGCTCAGCGGCGAGTGGCGAGCGACTCGCGGAAGACGGTCGCGGCCGGCCGTGGGGGCGTGCTCCGCAGTGGGAGGAGCAGCATGACGCAACAGCGGCGCAGGACGGCCGTGGTGGGCAGTGGAGTCGCCGGGCTGACGGCGGCACACGTCCTGCGGCACACGGACGCGGTGTCGCTCTACGAGGCCGACGACCGGCTCGGCGGCCACGCGCACACCCATGACGTCGTCTCCGCCGACGGCCGCGTCCTCCAGGTCGACTCCGGTTTCATCGTGCACAACCGCCGGACGTATCCGCTGCTGACGCGGCTCTTCGGCGAGCTGGGCGTGACGACCCAGGAGTCCGAGATGAGCATGTCGGTACGGTGCGAGGGCTGCGGCCTGGAGTACGCGGGAGCCAAGGGGCCGCGCGGACTGGTGCCGCGCGCCGGACATCTGCTGCGCGGCAGGTACCTGCGGATGCTCGCCCAGGTGCCCGTCTTCCACCGGCGTGCGCTGCGCCTGCTGGACCAGGAGGGCGCCGGCACGGCGGACGACAGGCAGTACGCGGTCACGCTGGAGGAGTTCCTGCGCAGGGGCGGGTTCTCGCCGTACTTCGTGAGCCACTTCGTGACGCCGGTGATCTCGGCCGTCTGGTCGTGCGCGCCCGACACGGCGCTGCGCTATCCGGCCCGCTACCTGTTCCGCTTCCTCGACAACCACGGCATGCTCGGCATCTCCGGCTCCCCGCCGTGGCGCACGGTGACCGGCGGTTCGCGTGAGTACGTCGAGCGCGTCGGCAAGCAACTCGGCGCCGTCCACACCGCCACGCCCGTGCGGGCGGTGCGCAGACACGCTGACGGCGCTGACGGGGTCACGCTCGTCACCGAGGACGGCACGGCGCACGCCTACGACGCCGTCGTGCTGGCCACCCACCCCGACCAGGCGCTGCGGCTGCTGGCGGAACCGACCGAGGCCGAGCGCGAGGTGCTGGGCGCCTTCCGCTACTCGCGCAACCCGGCGCTCCTGCACACCGACCCCGCCCCGCTGCCCCGCGCACGCGGCGCACGCGCGTCGTGGAACTACCTGATGCCCGACTGCCGTACCCCGGCCGGGCGGGTGCGGGTCAGCTACGACATGAACCGGCTGCAGCGGCTGGACGCGCCCGAGGAACACGTCGTCACCCTGGGCGCCCACGACCGCGTGGATCCGGAGCGGGTGCTCGCGCGCATGGTCTACGAGCACCCCGTCTACACGCCCGAGTCGGTGGCTGCACAGCGGAGGCTGCCCGAACTGAACCGCGGTCCCGTGGCGTTCGCCGGCGCCTACCACGGCTGGGGCTTCCACGAGGACGGCTGCCGCTCCGGGGTGGAGGCGGCCCGTGCGCTGGGGGTGCGCTGGTGAGCCCGCGCTCTCCCCTGGCCGGACCGTGGACAGCCGCGCGGCGCCCCCCGCGCCAGGCCCCCGGCCACGACCGCAACCACCATCCCGGCTCCGACCACGATCCCGGCTCGGACCACGATCCCGGCTCCGACCACAATTCCGGCTCCAGTCACGAGCCCGGCTCCGACCCCGTCACGCCTGCCCTCTACCGCTGCGTCATCGCCCACGCCCGCACCCGCCCCGTGCGCCACGCCTTCCGTTTCCGCACGTACATGTGGCTGACCGACGTGGACGAACCGCCGCGGCTGCCGCGCCTGCTGCGGCCGCTGGCCCGGTTCGAGCCCCGCGACCACTTCGGCGGCACCGCGCCGACGGTCCGAGCGGGACTGGAGCGCTACCTGGCCGCACAGGGCGTGGACCTGGAGGGCGGCCGGGTGCTGATGCTGGCGCACGCCCGGGTGTTCGGGCACGTCTTCAACCCGCTGACGCTCTACTGGTGCCACGGCGCGGCAGGGCAGTTGGTGTGCGTCGTCGCCGAGGTGCACAACACCTACGGCGAGCGCCACTGCTACCTGCTGCGCACCGACCCGGACGGCGTCGCCCGCACGGACAAGGAGTTCTACGTCTCACCGTTCTTCCCCGTGGACGGCGGATACCGCATGCGGCTGCCCCGCCCGTGCGCCCGGCTGCGGCTGACCGTCCAGCTCGAACGCGGGGACCATCAGGCACACGTCCCGTTCACCGCGTCCGTGCACGGCGAACGCCGCCCGGCGACCGTGCGGGAACTGCTGCGTGCGACCGCACGCCACCCCTGGCCCACGCTCGCCGTCAGCGCGGGCATCCGCGCCCACGGCATCCGGTTGTGGCTGCGCGGGCTGCCCGTACGCCCACGACCGCACCACACTCAACAGAAAGGTCTGCACTGACCGTGCCCGCACCGCTGTCAGCGTCCTCGCGGACGGCCGCCACCGACCGTTCCCGCTGGCCCGACGTGGCTGTTCTGCCACGCTCCTCCCGGCTGCGTACCGCCGTGACCGCCCACCTCGTCGGCCGGGCCCTCGACAAGCTGCCCCTGCGCGTGCGGCTGCCCGACGGGTCCAGCCTCGGGCAGGGCGGCCCGCTGCTGGAACTGCGCGACCCCGACGCCTTCCACCACCGCCTCGGCCGCAGCGGACTCATCGGGTTCGGCGAGTCCTACATGGCCGGCGAGTGGGAGGCGCCCGACCTGGTGGGCGTGCTGGCGGTCTTCGCCGAGCACGCGGCCTCCCTCTTCCCCGCCTGGATGCAGAAGCTGCGCCATCTGTGGGCGCCCCGGCACCCGGCCGCGCAGCGCAACACCACCAGGGGCGCCCGCGAGAACATCCACCGTCACTACGACCTGTCCAACGACCTGTTCGCGCTCTTCCTCGACGAGACGCTGACCTACTCCTCCGCCGTCTTCCGCGGATTCCCCGCCACCTGGGAGGCGTTGCCCGACGCCCAGCGGCGCAAGACGGACCTGCTGCTCGACTTGGCCGGCGTCGGGCCCGGAACCCGGATGCTGGAGATCGGCACCGGCTGGGGCGATCTGGCGATACGAGCCGCCCGGCGGGGCGCCGAGGTCGTCACGGTCACGCTCTCCTCGGAACAGCTGAAGCTGGCCACGGAGCGGGTCCGCGAGGCGGGCTGCGCCGACCGGGTGACGCTGCTGCTGCGGGACTACCGGCAGGTGCGGGGGGAGTACGACGCGATCGTGAGCGTCGAGATGATCGAGGCGGTCGGCCACGAGTACTGGCCCGTCTACCTCGCGGCGCTCGACCGGCTGCTGGCGCCCGGCGGAAAGGTCGCGCTCCAGGCCATCACCATGGCCCACCAGCGGATGCTCGCCACCCGGCACACCTACACCTGGATCCAGAAGTACATCTTCCCCGGCGGCCTGGTGCCCTCCCGTGAGGCCCTGCGGCGCCTGACCGAGGAGGACACGGCTCTGCGCCTCTCCCGCCACGAGGGCTTCGGCGCGCACTACGCCGAGACGCTGCGGCTGTGGCGCGAGCGGTTCGCGGAGCGGGCCGAGGATGTGACGGCCCTCGGGTTCGACGCCACGTTCCAGCGGATGTGGACCCTCTACCTCGCCTACTCCGAGGCCGGCTTCCGCACCGGCTACCTCGACGTCGAGCAACTGCTGTTCCTCAAAGAACCGGTGCGGAACACGAAGACGACGACCCCGATCCCGAACCCCAGGGGAGAAGCACAGTGACGGCGGCACCCACGACGGACAGGAAGCGCACGAGCACGGAAGGCGTGGCCGGGCGCCTCGGGGCCCTGGCCCAGCGGTTCCTCGGCGGCCCGCTGCCGGTGCGGCTGCGGGCCTGGGACGGCAGCGAGGCGGGGCCCGCGCAGGCGCCGCTCGTGGTGCTGCGCTCGCGCCGCGGCCTGCGCAGACTGCTGTGGCAGCCAGGGGAACTCGGGCTGGCCGAGGCCTACATCACCGGCGACGTGGACGTGCCGGGCGACGTGGGCGAGGGGCTGCGCACCGTGTGGCGGGCGGCGCGCGAGAGGGGACTGCGGCCGCCCCGGCTCAGCCTCTCCGACCGGGCCGAGGCCGCCGCGCTGCTGCTGCGGATCGGTGCGCTGGGCCCGCCGCCGCAGCCGCCCGCCGGCCGCGCCAGGCTCGGCGGCGTCCTGCACAGCACCGCACGCGACCGCGCCGCCATCAGCCACCACTACGACCTGTCCAACGCGTTCTACGCACTGCTGCTGGACCCCTCGATGGCCTACTCGTGCGGCTACTGGGCCAAGGCGCCGGGCGCGGAGCCCGGCTACGGGCTGGCCGAGGCGCAGCGCGACAAGCTCGACCTGGTCTGCCGCAAGCTGGGGCTCGGGCAGGAGGGCTCCGGACGGGAACCGGGGCAGGACGCGAGCCCGCGACTGCTGGACGTCGGCTGCGGCTGGGGCTCGCTGACCCTCCACGCGGCCGAGCACTACGGGGCGCGGGTGGTGGCCGTGACCCTCTCCGGCGAGCAGGCCGGGTTCGTCCGCGCACGGGTGCGCGAGCGCGGCCTGGAGGACCGTGTCGAGGTGCGGCACTGCCACTACCGCGACCTGCGGGACGGCGGGTTCGACGCCGCGGCCACCATCGAGATGGGCGAGCACGTCGGGCGCGCGGAGTACCCGCACTTCACCGCGGCGCTGCACGGCATGGTGCGGCCCGGCGGCCGGGTGCTGGTGCAGCAGATGTCGCGCGGCGCGAAGGCGCCCGGCGGGGGAGCGTTCATCGAGACCTACATCGCCCCCGACATGCACATGCGTCCGCTCGGCGAGACCGTCGGACTGCTGGAGGAGGCGGGGCTGGAGGTGCGGGCCACCGCCTCGCTGCGTGAGCACTACGTGCACACCATCGCCGCCTGGGCGCGCACCCTGGACGAGCGCTGGGAGGAGTTCACCGAGCTGGCGGGAGCCGAGACGGCACGGGTCTGGCGGCTGTACCTGGCCGGTGGCGGGCTCGCCTTCGCGGAGCGCCGGATGGGCGTCGACCAGATCCTCGCCGTGCGCCCCCTGGACGAGGGGGAGGCCGGGCTGGGCCCCGTACCGCACGGGGGCCACGACGGCGAGTGGCCGTGACCGTGTGACCCCACGACCGTGTGACCACGACGCGCGGTGCCGGGCGACAAGTCACCTCCCCGCCCGGCACCGCGCGGTCCGACGGCGCCCGAGGCGCAGCCGAAACGATCGCTCAGCCGCGAGGGACCGGCCCAGCCGCAGAGGGCCTGACCCAGCCGCAAACGACCACTCAGGCCAGAAGCCCGGCCGGCCCGCAAGGGACCGGCACTCAGCCGGAACCGGGCGACCGGCTCAGCCGGTCGCCCGCCCGCCGCACAGCGCGGCCAGCGACAGCGCGCCCCAGCCCACCGACACGGCCACCGCTTTGCCGCGGGTCTTCGCCGGCAGCGTGGTGCCCAACAGCGCCGCGTCACCGAGGTCGGCGGCGATGCGCACCCAGGCGGCCGTCCGCAGCGCCGCCCCTTCGGGTGCGAGCGCCAGCGCGATGCCGCTGGCCGCGTCCCGCCAGGCCAGCGGGCGCAGCGAGGTGCGGGTGTGCGGCGCGGTGCGGCCCGCCTCGTCCACCAGCCCGGACGGCTTGGCCAGCAACTCGGGTCTGGCGGTGACGGCGATCCCGTAGGCGGCCGTGGCGACTCCGACGGCTCGTAGCAGACCGACCCGCATCCTTCTCCTCCGCTTCTCCGGCCACCGGCCGACTCGGCGGGCCCGGCTCGTCACCGTGCCGGGACCCGCGTCTTCCTTCCGTACCCCGTAGGTCCCTCCCCTTCCTAGGCCTGCTGGGCGGGGAAGTTCACCAGGACCACCGGTTCGGACGTCGGCTTCGTCGAGCCACCGCTGGGCTCCACCGTCACGCCCATGCCCGAAGCGTCGCCCAGGGGGCCTTCCAACAGCCAGGCGTCGTCGGAGGAGGCGTCCATCAGACCGGCCGAGCGCATCGTGCCGTGGTCGGCGTACCACAGCTGGTAGGTCTTGCCCTCGGGAGCCTGCGGCAGCCGGGAGGCGACGAACGCGGCACGGTCCTGGTCGCGGGAGACGACGACCGTTCCGCTGCCCCCGCCGGGGAGGTCCTTGGCGGGGACGGTCCGCGCGTCCGGCGCCGAGAGCACCTCGGCCAACCGGGCGGCCCGGTTCTGGGCGCTCTGGCCGCTCTCCTGTGCCTGTTCGGCCCGCTGGTACTGCCATACGGCCACGCCGCCGAAGCCGGCCGCGACCGCGAGGCAGGCCGCCAGCGCGAAGGTGGGCCACGTGCGCGCGGCGCGCCGCCGCAGACCGCGCGGGGCGGCCGCGCGGGGTGTGTCGCTCGGTGGCTGCTGCCGTGGCGGCGGCTCCTGGCGGACCTCGCCGATCCGGTGCAGCACCTCGGCCCGCATCCGGGGCGAGGGCTGTTCGGCCAGCGCCAGCCCCACCCTGGCGGCGGTGGCCCGCAACTCGGCGACCTCGACGCTGCACGCCGCGCAGTCGCCCAGGTGCCGCTCGAAGGCGGCCTCCTCGTCCGGCTGGAGCGCGTGCACCGCGTAGGCGCCGGTCAGCGTGTGCAGTTCCGTCGTCGTCATCGTCATGCCCCCACCCCCAGGCAGTCCCGCAGGCGGATCAGTCCGTCCCGCAGCCGTGTCTTGACCGTGCCCAGCGGCTGGGCGAGCAGTTCGGCGACCTCGCGGTAGGTCAGCCCTTTGTAGTAGGCGAGCGTCACGGACTGGCGCTGGATCTCGGTCAGTGTGCGCAGACAGCGGCGCACCTGCTCGCGCTCCAGACGGGCCTCGACCTGTTCGACGACGTGGTCGTAGTCGGGTGTGCGGTCCAGCCGGGCGGCGCGCTCCTCGCGGTCGCTGGCGGCCTGGGCCGAGCGGGCGCGGTCCACGGCGCGGCGGTGGGCCAACGTCATGATCCAGGTCATCGCGCTGCCCTTGTCGGGGTTGAAGTGGGTGGCCAGCCGCCACACCTCGACCAGGACCTCCTGGGTGACCTCCTCGGACTGGGAGGGGTCGCGGAGCACCGAGCGTACGAGGCCCAGGACGGGCCCCGCGACCCGGTCGTAGAGCTCGGCGAAGGCGTCCTGGTCGCCCTTGGCGGCCTGGGTCAGGAGCGCGTCGGGGTCGGACTGCGCCTCGGCGCGGCTGGAGATGCGGACCGGCTCCTTCACCGGATGTCACCTCCGGCCGGGGCCGAGGGGCGGGGAATGGCGGCTGCTGTCATGCGCTCCTCCTGGAAGAACTGTCCATCTCGCATTCGTCGCCCGGCGCCGCACGGATGGGTCCGTGCGGGATTCCGGGGGCCAGGAGAGACGTCCGTGCTGTGCGGAGCACGGTACCGGCCTGCGGGCGGTCTCCGGCGGTGGCGGGTCGCTCCGCCCGCACGGGGCAGAGGAGGGGTGGAGCGGGGAGGGGGAGGGGGCTCGTACGCAGGTGCGATTCGAGGCGGATCGGGGAGTACGTCCAACTCGCCCCGCACACACGGTAGTCATGAGCATACTGACGGCATGCATGGTGAGCGTGACAGTGGCTGCGGCAACGACAGCGACAGGGGCAATCGCAGGGGCAGTGACGACGTGCCGGCCTACCGGACGATCCGCGTGGCGCCCGTCGTGGAGCCCGTCGCGGCGCTGGCGGACGAGGAGGCCTGGCTGGCCCGGGAGCGCTACCCGGTCCTGATGGGGTTCCGCCCGGTCTTCGGCGCGGCCCGGGAGCGGGAGGAGGGCGGGTGGCAGCTGCTCTCCTCCTTCGGGGCGCCCACTCCGCAGAGCGCACGGGACGGGCTGGCCTCGCACTTCAGGCGCCGCGCCCGCGAGGCTCAGCAGGCAGGCCGCCAGGAGAGCGGCGCCGCCTGCCAGGCTGCCGCCGAACGCCTCGACTGGGAAGTGCTGGATGAGCTGACGGTGCTGGAGGAGCGCTACCGCGTCGTGCGCGCCGAGAACGTCATCCGTGCCGGGCGCGACGGGCCCGAGCCGCCGCGCCCCTCCGACCCCGATCCGGCCGAACCGGGCGCCGCGAACCGGTTGTCCGACCGTACCGAGGGCTTCGTGCTCGACACCGTCATCCCCACCGGGCCCTCCGAGGGCATTCTCAAGGCGGAGCTTCTCGCCCTCGCCCACCGCGAGGGCGACCCGCCGCGGGTGCGGGAGGACGCGCGGAAGGCCGCCGTCAGCCATCCGGGCGGCGTGCTGCTGCCACCCGTCTTCCTGTTCGCGGAGAAGGAGGGCGGCGCCTGGCGTTCGGAGACCGGCGACGGCGGCACCCCGCAGGAGGCGCGGGACGCGCTCACCATGCTGCTGCGGGTGCTCGCCCCGGCCATGCAGGGGCTCGACGAGGCGACCCGCACCGTCTACCGGGAGGCCGCCGACCGGCTCGACGCGGAGCGCGGGAACGAGCTGAGCTTCGGCGGGCGCCACCTGCGCCTCGTCCGCGTCGAACGGTTCGTCCGGATCGGCCCCGACGGGCCCGAGGGCCCTCGTCCCTCCGACTACGACCCGGACGAGCCGGTCATGGTCCAGGACATGCGACTGCGCGCCGAGGGCACGTCGGCGGACGAGGACCCCGAGGAGGAGGACCCGGAGTTCACGGCGCGCGTCGAGATGCTGCAACGCCTCACCGAGGAGGAGATGGCCCGCAGAGGCCGACGCGACGAGGGATAGCCCGCCCCGGCGGGCCCCGGAGCCTCAGCGCCTCGCGCTGCCGATCTCCCCGTCCGGCGCCGCCTGTGCCCGCGCCAGCCGGGAGCGCCGCCGCCCGTAGCAGGAGTAGACCAGCGCGCCGACGGCCACGAAGACCGCGAACTGGGCCCAGGTGACCAGCGGCAGTCCGTACATCAGGTAGAGGCTGAAGCCCACCCCGAGCAGGGGCGCCACCGGGTAGAAGGGCACCCGGAAACGGCGCTGGAGCCCGGGGTGGGAGCGGCGCAGCGCGAGGACGCAGATATTGACGACGGCCATGATCGCCAGCGTGCCGATCACCGTCATGTCCAGCACGACGTCCAGCGGTACGACGGCGGCGGGCACGGCGAAGACGACGGCGACGATCCACGTGTTGGCCACCGGCGTCGAGGTCTTCGGCGAGATGCGTTCGAACACCTTGGGCATCAGTCCGTCGCGGGACATGGACATCAGGATGCGTGTCTGCCCGTACATCACCGCCAGCACCACGGAGGCGATGGCCACCACGGCGCCCAGTGCGATGACGGTCGAGCCGAAGGTGGATCCCGTCGCGTGGTTGACGATGAGCGAGAGCGCCGCGGGCTTGCCGCCGACCTGCTCCCAGGGCATCGCGCCGAGGGCCGCGACCGAGACCAGGCAGTAGAGCAGCGCCACGCAGCCGATGGTCACCAGGATGGCGAGCGGCAGGTTCCTGCGCGGGTTCTTGACCTCCTCGCCTGCCGTGGAGATCGCGTCGAAGCCGATGAAGGAGAAGAACGCCAGTGACGCGCCCGCGCCGATGCCGCCGATGCCCTCGGGGGCGAACGGCGACAGATTGCCCGACTGGAACGCGGTGAAGGCGATCGCGCAGAACAGGACGAGGATGCCGACCTTGATCACGGCCATCGCCGCCGTCGCCCGCGCGCTCTCCCGCACGCCCCGCACCAGCAGGACGGCGGCGAGCAGCATCACGATCACCGCCGGCACGTTGACGACGCCGCCGTGGCCCGGCGCGTCCGCGAGGGCGGCCGGGATACGCCAGCCCACGGTGTGCTCCAGCAGCTCGTTGAGGTACTGCCCCCAGCCGATGGCCACCGCCGAGACGGAGACGCCGTACTCCAGCAGCAGGCACCAGCCCACCAGGAAGGCGGCGCGCTCCCCGAGCGAGGCGTAGGTGTAGGAGTACGAGCTGCCGGAGACCGGCATGGCGCCGCCCAGCTCGGCGAACGAGAAGGCGGTGAAGACGCAGGTCAGTGCGGCCAGGACGAACGAGACGATGACGGCGGGCCCGGCCTCGGCCACGGTGTCGGACAGCCCGACGAAGATGCCGGTGCCGACGATCGCGCCGATGCCGAAGCACACCAGCTGGAACGGGCCGATGGTGCGCTTGAGGCCGTTCCCCTCCAGGTCGGCGCCGGATTCGGAGATCAGCTGTTCGGGGGACTTCAGGCGCAGGCCGGTGCGGGGCATGGAGCTTCCAGAGGCGGTGCGGGGTGTGCACGGGGTGGGTGCACGCGGGACGTTCACAGCAGAAGGGTCCGGGCGGATGGCCCGGACCCTTCGAGCTGGTTCCATCGTAACGGCCGTTTATGCATGACCCCGCATTTATGCGTATGACTATGCACACAGGGCCGGGCACGGCGGCGCCTCGGCCGCCTCACCCCAGGGTCGCCACCAGTACGGCCTTGATCGTGTGCATCCGGTTCTCGGCCTCGTCGAAGACGACCGAGTGCGCGGACTCGAACACCTCGTCGGTGACCTCCAGCGAGGTCAGCCCGTGGCGCTCGTGGATCTCCCGGGCCACCGCCGTCCCCAGGTCGTGGAAGGCGGGCAGGCAGTGCAGGAAGCGCACGGCGGGGTTGCCCGTCGCCCGCAGCACGTCCATGGTCACCGCGTAGGGGCGCAGGAGCGCGATCCGCTCGTCCCACACCTGCGGAGGCTCGCCCATCGAGACCCACACGTCGGTGGTGAGGAAGTCCGCGCCCCGCACGCCCTCCTCGACCTCCTCGGTGAGCGTGATCCGGGCCCCGGTGCTCTCGGCCAGCGCCCGCGCCCGCGCCGTCACCGACTCCTCGGGCCACAGCGACCTGGGCGCGACGATCCGCACGTCCATGCCCAGCAGCGCGCCTGTCACCAGGTAGGAGTTGCCCATGTTGCTGCGGGCGTCGCCCAGGTAGGCGTACGAAAGATCGCCCAGGCCGCGGCCCTGCGGCGCGTGCTCGGTCATCGTCAGCGCGTCCGCGAGCATCTGGGTCGGATGCCACTGGTCGGTCAGCCCGTTGTAGACGGGCACCCCGGCGTGTGCGGCCAGCTCCTCGACGATCTCCTGACCGCTGCCGCGGTACTGGATCCCGTCGTACATCCGTCCGAGAACGCGCGCGGTGTCCTTGACCGACTCCTTCTTGCCCAGGTGGGAGCCGGACGGATCGAGGTAGGTGGTGTGCGCGCCCTGATCGGCCGCGGCGACCTCGAACGAGCAGCGCGTGCGGGTGGAGGACTTCTCGAAGATCAGCGCGATGTTGCGTCCGGTCAGCCGCTGGTCATCCCGCTCGGTTCCGGCCCGCTTGGCCTCCTTGAGCCGGGCCGCGAGCCCGATCAGGCCACGGAACTCCTCCGGGGTGAAGTCCAGCTCCTTCAGGAAGTGGCGGCCTGCCAGATCTGCTGCCATGTCGCTCCTCGTTCGCGCTACTGCTGCCGTTGGAATTGTATACGGTATGTAGAATCTCTATGCGGCCTGCCCGGGGACGGGCAGAGTCACACCGCGTCCCGCTCCACCGGGCAGCTCATGCAGCGCGGCCCACCGCGCCCGCGCCCCAGCTCGCCTCCGGGGATCTCCACCACCTCGACCCCCTCCTGCCGCAGATGGGTGTTGGTGGTCACGTTCCGGTCGTACGCCAGGACGACACCGGGCTCCAGCGCCAGCACGTTGCACCCGTCGTCCCACTGCTCCCGCTCCGCCGCCCGCACGTCCTGCGTCGGAGTGAGCACCCGGATCCGCTCCAGCCCGAGCGCGGCCGCGATCGCGCGGTGCATGCCCTCCGGCGGGTGGTCGGTGACCTTCAGCTCCGGCCCGCCCGCGGAACCCGGCACCCCCGGCTCGATCGTGTACGAGCGGAGCATGCCCAGCCCCTCGTACTGGGTGAAGGTCTCCCCGTCGACCATCGTCATCACCGTGTCCAGGTGCATGAACGCCCGCCGCTTGGGCATGTCGAGCGCCACGATGGACCGGGCCGAGCCCCGCGCGAACAGGCCGCGAGCCAGCGTCTCGACGGCCTGCGGAGTGGTCCGCTCGCTCATGCCGACGAGCACGGCGCCGTTTCCCAGCACGAGCACGTCGCCGCCCTCGATGGTCGAGGGGGAGGGGCGCCCCGACGCGCCGCCGGCCCAGGTGTGGAACCCGCCCTCCTCGGCGGCTGCCGCGGCGGCGAACAGCGGATGATGCCGGTAGACGGCCTCGAAGTGGACGGTCTCCCGCTGCCGCGCCGGCCACCGCATCGCGTTGATGCAGACCCCGTCGTAGACCCATGCCGACGAGTCGCGGGTGAAGATGTGATTGGGCAGCGGAGCGAGCAGGAAGTCGTCCTCTTCCATGACGTGGAAGCGGACCGAGGTCGGCTCGGCGTAGCGCTCCAGGTACTCCCGCTTGGTCATGCCCCCGATCAGCGCCTCGGTCAGCTCGGGCGTCGGCATCCGGTCGAAGGATCCCCGCAGGTGCCCGGCGGCCAGTGGCCCGTACTCCTGTTCGTCGAAGACCCGGTCCAGCACCAGCGCGCGGGCGGCCGGCACGTCCATCGCCCCGGCCAGCAGGTCACCGAAGAGGTGCACCTCGACGCCGCGTTCGCGCAGCGTGCCGACGAACGCGTCGTGCTCCTGGCGGGCGCGGCGCACCCACAGCACGTCGTCGAAGAGGAGATCGTCCTTGTTCGTGGGGGTGAGCCTCTTCAGTTCGAGGCCAGGGCGGTGCACGATGACGCGGCGCAGCCGCCCGGTCTCGGAGTCGACATGGAATCCCATGCGCTCATCCTGGCGGAGTGCTCGTGCCCTCGCGAGCATTCCCCGCAGCCGCCGCAGCCGCCGCAGCCGCCGCAGCCGCCGCAGCCGCCGCAGCCGCCGCAGCCGCCGCAGCCCCCCGCCTCGGAGCCGGACCGGCCCACGGCACGTGTCCCGCACCAGCTCCGCGGCGGCTCGGGCTCAGGAATCGGACACGCGGCACCGAGCGCGGTCGAGCACGACGCCGACCTCGGCGATGTCCCGCGGCCCCACCCGGCAGCACCCGCCGACCAGCCGCGCTCCCTGCGACACCCACTCCGCGGCGAGGGACGGCGCGAACGACGGTGCGCCCGTCCACGCGGCCCGCCCGGCATCCCAGCCCTCACCGCTGTTGGGATACGCGACGAGCGGCACTCCGGGACAGGCGCGAGCCGCGGCCTCCAGCGCCGGCGCCACCTCGTGCGCCGTACAGCAGTTGACGCCGACCGCGAGCACCTGCGCGTTCCCCGCGGCGACGGCGAAGGCCTCCTCCAGCGGCTGGCCCGCCCGCGTACGCCCGCCCGCGACGGTGTAGCTCAGCCACACCGGCACCCCGCAGCCGGCCGCCGCCCGCAGCAGGGCCTCGGCCTCGACCGCGTCGGGCACCGTCTCGGCGGCCAGCACATCGGGCGCGCCGGCCACCAGCGCCTCGATCCGCGGCCGGTGGAAGGCCGCGAGGTCGGCGACGCCGAGCCCGTACCGCCCCCGGTACTCGCTCCCGTCGGCGAGGACCGCTCCGTACGGGCCGACGGACCCGGCGACCCACACCGCCTCGCCGGTGGTGCGCACCGCCGCCGCACGGGCCAGCTCCACGCTGCGCCCGAACAGCGCCCGCGCCTCGTCCGCGGTCCGCCCGTGCCGGGCGAAGCCCTCGAACGACGCCTGGTAGGCGGAGGTGATCAGCACCCGCGCCCCCGCCCGCGCATAGGCGGCGTGCGCCGCCTCGATCTCCTGCGGCGCCTCGGCCAGCAGCCTGGCCGACCACAGGTCGTCGTCCAGCTGGTGGCCCTGGGCCGCCAGCTGGTTGGAGAGCCCGCCGTCGAGGAGGACGGGGCCGGCGCGCAGGGCTTCGGCGAGCGGGGGGCGGCGGGGCGTCATGCCAGCTTGGCCTGCACCTGGTCGGCGATCAGGGACAGGTGGTCCAGGTCGCTCAGGTCGAGGATCTGCAGGTAGATCCGGGTGCTGCCCAGCTCGCCGTAGCGGCCGATCTTGTCGATGACCTCCTCGGGCGAGCCTGCCAGGCCGTTCTCCTTCAGCTCGGCCACGTCGCGGCCGATGGCGGCGGCGCGGCGCGCGACCTCGGCGTCGTCCTTGCCGACGCAGGCGACCAGCGCGTTGGAGTACACCAGCTCGGAGGCGTCGCGGCCGCGCTCCTCGGCCGCCGCCCGCACCCGCCCGAACTGCCGCTCGCTGTCGTCCAGCGAGCCGAACGGCACGTTGAACTCGTCCGCGTACCGCGCCGCCAGCCGCGGGGTGCGCTTGGCGCCGAAGCCGCCGACCAGCACGGGGATCCGCTCCTGGTACGGCTTGGGCAGCGCGGGGGAGTCCTTGAGCTGGTAGTAGGTGCCGTCGTAGTCGAACTTCTGCCCGACCGGGGTCTCCCAGAGCCCCGTGATGATCGCCAGCTGCTCCTCCAGCCGGCCGAACTTCTCCTTCGGGAACGGGATGCCGTAAGCGGTGTGCTCGTCCTCGTACCAGCCCGAGCCGAGGCCGAAGTCGACCCGGCCCTGCGACATGGCGTCCACCTGGGCGACCTGGATCGCCAGCGTGCCGGGCAGCCGGAAGGTGCCCGCCGTCATCAGCGTGCCCAGCCGGATGCGGCTGGTCTCCCGGGCGAGCCCCGCGAGGGTGATCCAGGCGTCCGTGGGCCCGGGCAGACCGGCGGAGTCCCCCATGGCCAGGTAGTGGTCTGAGCGGTAGAAGGCGTCGAAGCCGAGGTCCTCGGTGGCCTTCGCGACCTTCAGCAGTGTGTCGTAGTCGGCCCCCTGCTGGGGCTCGGTGAAGATTCGCAGTCGCATGCCCCCCATCTTGCCCGGTGGACCTGCCGACCCGCCGCGCCCCCTCACCGGCGGGCCCCGCTCTTCGCCTGGTCGCACTGGCCGTCCTGCCCGTCCTGGACCTCCGCGCCGAGCAGCCGCAGCACGCTGGTGCGCAGGGTGCTGCGGGCCTCCTCGGCGGCAAGCCGTCCGGCGTCCGCCTCGCCGCTCGACGCGTGGGCCAGTGCGATCGTGGCGGCGACGAGCCAGTCGGGCGAGGCGTGTCCGTCGAACTCCCCGCTCGCCTGCCCGCGCCGCACGACCCGTCCCAGCAGGTCGGCGACGGGAGCGTGCCGGGCGCGGTCCTCTCCGGCGCTCGCGGGCACGGTGGCGGCCTGCCGCGCCAGCGCGGGGTAGTGCCCGGCGGTCCGCTCGGCGGCGTCGAGCAGCCGCAGCAGCGCTTCCGCGGCCGGCCCTTCGTCGGGGGCGGTCTCCTCCATCGCGGCGACGGTCCGCTCGGTGAGGTGGTCGACCACTCCGGCCAGCAGCCGTTCGCGGGAGGGGAAGTGGGCGTAGACGGTCTGCCGGGTCACCCCCGCGGCCCGGCCGACGGCTTCGATGCCCGCATCGGGGCGCTCGTTGAGCAGCCCGAGTGCTGCGTCGAGGATCGCGGCCCGGCTGCGGCGGGCGTCGGCGCGGCGGGGCGGGGTCGGCGAACGCGTCATCTCTTACACCTTGTCAAGAATCGAGGGCTCATCATATCTTACAAGCTGTAAGAGATCGGGAGAAGGGATCCCATGAGACCGCTCGACAGCGCCGATCCGCACGGCTTCCTCGCCGCGTTCTTCACCGCGTTCCACCACGACCTCGTACACGGCGACGAGGACGCCGAAACCGTCGTCGACCGCTACCACACCCCGGACGTCGTCCAGTTCGCCGACGGCCACCGCATGGACCGGGACAAGCTCATCGCGCACACCAGGCCCACCCGCAAGCACAAGCCCTCGCTCACGGTGGAGGTCCACGACGCGCTGGCGGACGGCGACCGGATCGCCGCCCGCTACGCGCTCCACGTGCGCGACCGCGGACGGAACCTCAAGGTCGAGGTCTCCTTCTTCGGTCGGTTCGCACCCGAAGGGCGCCTGCGCAGCGCCCACATGCTCACGCGCACCCTTCCGCGAGAGCAGAAGGACACCGCATGACCACGCGGACCTACACCGTGCTCGGCATGGCCTGCGGCCACTGCGCCGGCTTCGTCACCGAGGAGCTGCGAGGCGTTCCCGGGGTGACCGCCGTGGTGGTCGACGTCGAGGGTGATGCCGTCACCGTGACCAGCACCCGCGCTCTCGCCCTCGGCGAGGTCCGTGCCGCCGTCGACGAGGCGGGTTACGAACTCGCCTCCGAGGAAGGAGGGGAGGGAGAGGAAGCGGGGGAGGGAGGGGAGCCGGCGCGGGCGCGGCGGCGCCAGTAGCGCGCGCCGTCACCGTGCCGACCGCAGGCGTACACGCGTGTGCGACCAGGGCGCACCTTGGTCCCGCGCACCGCCGGGCGCTACGCCAGGCTGCCGCGCTCGCGCATCGACAGGGCGCGCAGGATGGCGGCGACGCGGTCACCGGACTCGTCGGCGGCGTCGATGGCCTCCATGCACTGCCAGTAGAGCGCCTCGTCCTCGGCGGTGACCGCGACACCCACCAGTGCGACCCCCGCCTCGCCGAGGAGGGCGCCGAGGTCGTCGAGGGTGCGGCGGGGATCGTCGATCGCCGACAACTGGGCCGCGCGGACGCCGCCCGCGCGCGCGACGGTGTGGTGTCTGGAGCCACCGGCCCTGGTGCCCACCTCGCTCAGCCCCAGCGCCTCCGACCGCACCGCCGGTGGACCGCTGACCGCGAGATGGCTGCCCACCGCCACGGCGAGGGCCTGGGCCTGCCAGGCTTCCGTCACGATCTGGGCGACGTCGGCGCTGAGCGCGAGCGCCTGCCGTGTGGCGGCGATGAGCCGTACAGCATCCATCTGCTTCCCCCTCACTGGTCGCTACCCAGCGTGACTGTCAATGGCCAGCTCCGCCAGGGGGTTTCGGGTTTTTGTGGATAAAAAGGCTCGTGTGGATAACTCCGTCACTCCATAGAGTGACCGGTTCCGGGCCTCGGGAAACGCGTTTCGTTCCTCTCGATCTTCGCTTCCAGTGCCGCGAGGGGATCGACCCCCACCACGTGGCAGAACTGGAGGAGGTAGGCGAGCACATCGGCGACCTCGTCCTCCACCCGTGCGGCCGATGCGCTCTCGGCCATCACGCGCGCCGACTGCTCCGGGGTCAACCACTGGAAGATCTCCACCAGTTCGGCCGCCTCGACGCTCAGCGCGGCCGCCAGGTTCTTCGGCGTGTGGTACTGCCCCCAGTCCCGTTCCGCCGCGAACCGCGCCAGGCGCTGCTGGAGCCCGGTCACGCTGCGGGCCCCCGCCCCTGCGGGTGCATCGCCGTCCGCGTGCGCGCCCCCGTCTGCGTGTGCGCCGCCATTCCGGGGCGCGCCGGAGTCACCGCGCGCCCCGTCCTCGCGGCCGCCGTCGCCGTATGTGCCGTCGTGCGTCTCGTCGTGCGTCTCGTTCACGCTCCAAGGTCTACCAGGCACACGCCCTCCCTCCGCGCGGCCTCCCGTGCCAGGAGGCCGCCCTGTGTGCCCGTCGCCAGCAGCCGTACGTGGCCGCGCTCGCTCATCCGGTCCGCCAGCGCCAGCAGCGCGGCCGTCTGGCGCTCGTCCAGCCCGCCGTCGAGGCCGTCTGCCAGTACCGTCATCGCCCGCCGGGCGGCAGGCACCTCCTCCACCGTGTCCACCGACAGCACGCCGGGGCCCGTCAGCAGCACCAGTGCCAAGGCCAGGAAGCGCAGTTCGCCGTCGCCCAACCACGCCACTGGTGTGACGGCGCCCGCCTGCTCGCGCGCCAGTACGGCCCGCACCAGGCCCGACCCGCACTCCTCGGCGCGCAGTTCGGCCACCGTGCCCGTGCCGCCGTCGCGCACCGCCGCCAGGAGCGCCGCGTGCCGGGTGGCGCACTCCGCGCGCGTGCGGCGCAGCACGTCGGCGAGGTTGGCGCAGTCACCGTGCAGCATCCCGTCCCGCACCGCGACCGGGTCCCGCATCCTGGCCGGTACCGGAGCGCAGCCGAAGGCCGACCGCAGCGCGACGACGACCTGTTCGGCGGCCTGGAGCAGCGCCCGTTCGGCCCGCGTCGTGCCCGCCATGCGCAGCGGCAGCAGGGGGAGCGTCAGCCGGTCGTCGGGGAAGGGCGTGCGCAGCGCGCGGGCCGCTCCCGCCGCACGGCAGGTGGCCTCCACCGCGTGCCGTGCCGGGTCCCGCAGGGCGGTCGCCAGCAGCGTGGTGCCGTGCGCGTCGGTCAGCCGCTCGCCGACCACGCGCAGTTCCGGTTCGGCCTGCACCGCGACGTCGAACCGCAACGGCCCCGCGGGCCCCGCCACGGCGCAACCGAGCCGGAAGCCGCGCCGGCCCTGCCGGTCCGGGCGCGCGGCCTGCGGTACGTACGGGGACGGCTCGCCGCGGCCGGCCGTGAAGACGTCGTCCAAGGCGGCTCCCGCCGCGAGCCGGGCCAGGGCCTCGTAGCCCTGGAGCACGCTGGTCCTTCCGCTCCCGCTGGGGCCCGTCACCACGGTCAGCGGCTCCAGCGGAACGGTCCGTGCCCGCAGTGCCCGGAACGCCGACAGGTGCAGCGCGGTGACCACCGGTGCCCGCACGGCTCGTGTGTCCGGCACGGCTCGTGTGGACTGCCCGGCGTGCTGTGCCGCCGCCGTGGGCGCCGTGCGGCGCTCCGGTGCCGTGGTTGCCATACGGCAGACCGTACGCAGCCGGCCGCGCGGCGAACCGTTCCCGCGCAGCGGGCTTCGCCCGATCCGGTGAACTCCCGCTGGGCGCAGGGACATCCGGCAGCTCGCGTCTATCGCGTACTCGTGACGGTGGTCACGGACAGGTGATACTTTCGGGCGCGTGGTGGCCCGGGTGCCCACCCGGGCGCGTTCGCCGATCCAGCGACGGAGGCCCGTATGAGCCCGTTCACCGGTTCCGCTCAACGCACCGCCCGCTGGCGGCATCTGGAAGTGCGCGAAGAGGACGGGGTCACCACCGTCACGCTGGCGCGGCCCGCGAAGCTGAACGCCCTGACGTTCGAGGCGTACGCGGACCTGCGCGACCTGCTCGCGGAGCTCTCGCACCGGGAGCGCCCGCGGGCGCTCGTGCTGGCGGGCGAGGGGCGCGGCTTCTGCTCGGGCGGTGACGTGGACGAGATCATCGGCGCCACCCTCGGTATGGACACCGCCAGGCTGCTGGACTTCAACCGGATGACGGGGCAGGTGGTGCGGGCGATCCGGGAGGCGCCGTTCCCCGTGGTGGCCGCCGTGCACGGCGTTGCCGCGGGCGCGGGCGCCGTGCTGGCGCTCGCCGCCGACTTCCGGGTCGCCGACCCGAGCGCGCGGTTCGCCTTCCTGTTCACCAAGGTCGGCCTCTCCGGCGGCGACATGGGCGCCGCCTATCTGCTGCCCCGCGTCGTCGGCCTCGGCCATGCGACGCGGATCCTGATGCTGGGCGAGCCGGTGCGGGCACCGGAGGCCGAGCGCATCGGACTGCTGAGCCAGGTGGTGGACGAGGGCGAGACCCAGCGGGCCGCGGGGGAGCTCGCCCGGCGGCTGGCGGACGGCCCGGCACTGGCCCACGCGCAGACCAAGGCGCTGCTCACCGCCGAACTCGACCTTCCGCTCTCCGGCGCGGTCGAACTGGACGCCGCCACCCAGGCGCTGCTGATGCACGGTGAGGACTACCAGGAGTTCCACGCCGCCTTCACCGCCAAGCGACCGCCCGTCTGGCGGGGACGGTGAACCGCAGGCCCGGCGGGGACGGCGGTCCGCCGGTGACCGCGCGGCCCGCCCAGCCGACCGGAGCCAGGGCCCTCCGGGTCGCCGTCATCGGTGGCGGGCCCGGCGGGCTCTACGCGGCACTGCTGCTCAAGCGCCTCGACCCGGCGCGGGAGGTCACCGTCTACGAACGGGGCGCGCGAGAGGACACGTACGGGTTCGGCGTCGTCCTCTCCGACGAGACCGTCGGCGGCATCGAGAACGCCGACCCCGACGTGTTCGCCACGCTGCGCGCCCACATGGTGCGCTGGGACGCCATCGAGGTCGCCCACCGCGGCCGCGTCCTCAGCTCCGCGGGGCACGGATTCGCCGCGCTGGGCCGCCGCACCCTGCTGTCCGTGCTGCACGAGCGGTGCCGCGAGCTGGGGGTCGGGCTGCGCTTCTCCACCGAGGCGCCGCCGGCCGCCGAGCTGGCACGCTCCTGCGACCTCGTCGTCGCCGCCGACGGCGTGCACAGCGCCACCCGCACCGCGCACGCCGACGTGTTCGGACCCACCGTCACCCCCCACCGCTGCCGTTACATATGGCTGGCCGCCGACTTCGCTCTCGACGCCTTCCGCTTCGAGATCGCCGAGACGGAGCACGGGGTGGTGCAGCTGCACGCCTACCCGTTCGCGGGAGACGCCTCCACGGCCGTCGTCGAGACCCGGGAGGAGGTGTGGCGGGCCGCCGGGTTCGACGCGCTGGACGAGCACGCCTCGGCCGCCGCCTGCGCGCGGCTCTTCCCCGAGACCCTGGGCGGGCGGCCACTGCGCGGCAACACCTCGCAGTGGACCGCCTTCCGTACCGTCGTCAACGAGCGCTGGTGGCACCGCGGCGCCGCCGGCGGCCACATCGTGCTGCTCGGCGACGCGGCGCACACCGCGCACTTCTCCATCGGCTCGGGCACCAAGCTCGCGGTGGAGGACGCGCTCGCGCTCGCCGCCTGCCTGCGTGAGCAGCCCGACCTGCCGGCGGCGCTGGCCGCGTACGAGGCCGAGCGGCAGCCGGTCGTACGCTCCACGCAGCGGGCGGCGAGCGCGAGCCTGACCTGGTTCGAGGAACTGGCCGAGTACACCGGGCAGCCGCCGTACAGGTTCGCCTTCAACCTGCTCACGCGCAGCCGCCGTGTCACCCACGACAACCTGCGGCTGCGCGACGCCGCCTTCGTCGCGGCGGCCGAACGCGAGGCGGGCGTACCCGAGGGCACGCCACCGATGTTCACGCCCTTCAGGATGCGCGGGCTGACCCTGCGCAACCGCGTCGTCGTCTCCCCGATGGACATGTACAGCTCCCAAGACGGTGTGCCCGGCGACTTCCACCTCGTCCACCTGGGCGCGCGGGCGCTGGGCGGGGCCGGACTGGTCATGACGGAGATGGTGTGCGTCTCCCCGCGCGGGCGCATCACACCCGGGTGCGCGGGGCTGTGGAACGACGCACAGGAGGACGCCTGGCGCCGCGTCACCGCGTTCGTGCACGCCCGATCGCCGACGGCCGCCATCGGCGTCCAGCTCGGTCACGCGGGCCGCAAGGGCTCCACGAAGCTGATGTGGGAAGGGATCGACGAACCGCTGCCCGAGGGCAACTGGCCGCTGGTCGCGCCCTCCCCGCTGCCCTACCGTCCGGGTGTCAGCCAGGTCCCGCAGGCGCTCACACCGGTGCAGCTGGCAGCGGTGCGCGACCAGTTCGCCGCGGCGGCGAGCCGCGCCGCACGGGCGGGGTTCGACCTGCTGGAGCTGCACTGCGCGCACGGCTACCTGCTGTCCGGGTTCCTCTCCCCGCTGACCAACCGGCGCACCGACGCCTACGGCGGCGCACTGGCCGCCAGACTGCGCTACCCCCTGGAGGTGTTCGACGCGGTGCGCGAGGCCTGGCCCGCCGACCGTCCCATGACGGTGCGGATCTCCGCGACCGACTGGGCGGAGGGCGGCACCACGGGCGACGACGCGGTCCGCATCGCCGCCGCCTTCGCCGAGCACGGCGCGGACGCCGTCGACGTGTCCACCGGGCAGGTCGTCGCCCACGAACGCCCCGACTTCGGCCGCTCCTACCAGACCCCGTACGCCGACCGCATCCGCAACGCACTGGGCGTCCCCGTCATCGCCGTCGGCGCCGTCTCCTCGTGGGACGACGTGAACTCGCTCGTCCTGGCGGGCCGCGCCGACCTGTGCGCACTGGCCAGGCCGCACCTGTACGACCCCCACTGGACGCTGCACGCGGCGGCCGAGCAGGGCTACACCGGGCCGGGGGCGCCCTGGCCCGAGCCCTACCGTGCGGGCAGCCGCCGTCCCCCCACGGGCCGCACCGACGCACCCAAGCCCCGCCTCGCGCTGTGAAAACGACACCCCAAAGCCGCGGCCCCGGTCCGGCCCGCGCACGTCCCCGCCTGACGGACGGCCGAGCCCGCCGTACCGTGGAGACATGTACGCACGAAGGCGGCGGCGCTACTTCGCGCTGATGGCGGTCTGCCTGGTGCTGTTCGTCAGCGCCTGGGCCTTCGTGCGGCTCTGGTCGGTGCCCGCGGCGATCGGGATGTGCGTGGTCGCCATGGTCATCCCGCCCGTCGCCGCGATCGTCGGCAACCGCAGGGAGCCCGACGACCGCTGGTGGGACGAGCCCCCGGGGGACGAGAACGCACCGCCCTCCGAGCGCCCGGGTCAACGGCGCGGCGACGACCGGCGGCACCGCTAGGAGCGCCTTCCGACGGGCGGCTCAGCGGTCGAGAGCGCCGGCGTAGGCCTCCCGTACGTACGCGAGGCCGGCGTCCCGCAGCGCGGCGTGCAGGGCGAAGAACACCTTCGCGGCGCGCTCACCGGGCCACCGCTTGGGCAGCAGGTCCTGCGGCAGTCCCGGATCCGCGTACGGCAGGCGCCGCCAGGCGTCCAGGGCGGGAAGGTAGTCGCGGTAGGCGGCCTCCGCGGGCGTGCGGGCCCGCCGCGACCAGCGCCTGAGCACCGGCTCGTGGACGGTGAGGAACGCCCGGTGACGCTCGGCGAGCCCCTCCAGGTCCCACCAGCGGGCCACGGAGCGCGCGGTCAGCGTGAACCCGGCGTGCTCCCCCCTGAACAGGTCGACGTAGGGCGCGAGGCCGAGGCGGTCGAGGGCGTGGCGGGTCTCCTCCTCCAGGTGGGAGGGGGCGATCCAGACGCCGGGGGCGGCGTTGCCGAAGCCCAGCCTGGCCAGCCGGGAGCGCAGCACGTGCCGCCTGTCGCGTTCGCTCTCCGGCACGGAGAAGACCGCCAGCAGCCAGGAGCCGTCAGGATCGGGGCGGGTGTGGATGCGCCGGTCGCCGTCGGCGAGGAGCTGCGTGGCGGCCGGGGAGGGCCGGTATCCGGCGGACTTGCTGCCGGGCCGGTCGGCGGTCAGCAGGCCGCGCCGTTTGAGGCGGGATACGGCCGAGCGCACCGAGGGCGCGTCCACGCCCACGGTCTGCAACACCCGGATGAGAGTGGCGACGGGTACCGTTCCCGACTCGTTCAGCTCGCGCCCGTAGGCGCCGTAGAAGGTGAGGATGAGGGAACCGGGGGACGGCCTGCTCGGCTGCGGGGTCTCCGGACCGCGAGGTGCCGTATCGAAGTGTTCGGACGCTTTCTGTACCACGCGGTCACTCTAGATCCGCAGCTGAGCCGCCCGAACGGGGCGCCTGATCCGGCTCGTGCGGCTGCTCGGACGCGCGGCGCGCCTCGGGCGGCCCGTGCCCCGCGGCGTCCTCCCCGCCCTCGCGCAGCCGGAAGCGCTGGAGCTTGCCCGTGGGCGTGCGCGGAAGGCCCGCGGTGAACACGAACGCGCGAGGACACTTGTACGGGGCCGCCCGCGCCAGCGCGTGCTGCCGCAGCCGCTCGGCCGTCGCCTCGTCCGCCGGCACGCCGTCAGCCAGGACCACGTGCGCCACCGCGATCTGCCCCCGCCGCGCGTCGGGGCGCCCCACCACGGCCGCCTCCCGCACGTCCGGATGGCCCAGCAGCACTTCCTCGACCTCGGGTCCCGCGATGTTGTACCCGGCCGAGATGATCATGTCGTCGGCGCGCGCGACGTAGCGGAAGTAGCCGTCCTGCTCCCGTACGTACGTGTCACCCGTCAGGTTCCAGCCCTCCCGCACGTACGCGCGCTGCCGCTCGTCCGCCAGGTAGCGGCAGCCGACCGGGCCGCGCACGGCCAGCAGCCCCGGGGTGCCGTCCGGCACGGGCACCAGCGCGCCGTCCGGGCCCTCCGCGACGATCCTGGCCTCGAAACCGGGCACCGGAACGCCCGTGCACCCGGGCCGGATCGCCTCGTCCGCGGCGGAGAGGAAGATGTGCAGCATCTCCGTGGCGCCGATGCCGTCGATGATCCGCAGGCCCGTGCGCGCGTGCCACGCCTGCCAGGTGGCGGCGGGCAGATGCTCCCCGGCGGAGACGCAGCGGCGCAGCGTCGAGAGGGCGCGCGCCGCGCCCCGGTCGCCCTCGGCCAGCCGCGCCAGTAGGGCACGGTAGGCGGTCGGTGCCGTGAACAGCACCGATATGCGGTGCTGTGCGATCACATCCAGCGTCTGCGCGGCGCCCTTGAACTCGTCCAGCAGCGTCGAGGCGCCCACCCGCAGCGGGAAGAGCACCAGGCCGCCGAGGCCGAAGGTGAAGCCCAGCGGCGGCGTCCCCGCGAAGACGTCGTCAGGGCGTGGGCGCAGCACCTGCGCGGCGAAGGTGTCGGCGACGGCCAGCACGTCGCGGTGGAAGTGCACACAGCCCTTGGGGACGCCGGTGGTGCCGGAGGTGAAGGCGATCAGCGCCACGTCGTCGGCGGCCGTGGCCACCGCGCCGAACCGGTCGGGCTTGCCGGCGGCGAGCCGCAGCACGTCGCCGGCGTCGCCCGTGCCGAACAGCCACGTGCGCAGGCCGGGAACCTCGGCCTGGGCCAACTCGTCCGCCGACCGCGCGTCGCACAGCGCGTGCGAGACGCGGGCGAGGCGGCAGAGGGTGGCCAGCTCCCGCGCCCGCTGCGCCGCCAGCACGGTGACGGCGACCGCCCCCGCCTTCATCACCGCGAGCCAGCAGGCGGCCAGATACGGGCTGGTCGGCCCGCGCAGCAGTACCCGGTTGCCGGGCACCACCCCCATCTCGTCCCGCAGCACGTGTGCCAACCGGTCGACGAGCGCACGCAGTGCGCCGTAGGTCCAGGTGCGGCGCGGGGTTCTCTCACCGGAGGGGGAGGTCACGCCGCCGGCGTGGACGGCGGGGCGGTCGGGCCCCAGCCGCGCGATGGTACGGTCCAGCAACTCCTCGCCGCAGTTGACGCGTTCGGGATAGTCGAGGGCCGGATTGTCCAGCAGGAGGTCGGGCCACTGGCCGGGTGGTGGCAGGTGGTCCCGGGCGAACGTGTCGACGTGAGCGGTGGCGACGGGCGTTGACGGAGTCGGTGGCATGACCGATCTACCCCCTCGCGGGCGGCTCGGGAGGCGGCGGCGCCGGTGGTGGCGAGTGGCGTTGAGCGTAACGCGATGGTGACGGCAGTCAATGGTCCGCGATAGACAAGAGGGCGGGCGGCACGGGGAGAAGGGCCCGTGCCGGGGCCCGACGCCGAGAGGAGCCGCCATGTCCGCCACCGAGCCGCCGCCGGGCCGGGCCACGCCGCCCTCGCCCCCGCCTTCGTCCTCACCTCCGCCCGCTTCCGTCCCTTCGGCCGACCCCGCTGCTCCGCCACCGCACGCAGCCGCCTCCGCCTCGGCGTTCGCGCTCAGCCGCGCACAACAGGAGTGGAGCGCGCGGTTGCGCACCCTGGGTACCGAGCGGCTGCGCCCGCACGCCGAGTCAGGCGACCCCGGGCGCGTCAACCGGCCCCTGCTGCGGGAGCTGGGCGAGTGGGGGTTGCTCGGCCACGCCGTTCCCGGTGCGCGTCCCGGAGAGCGCGTCAGCGCGCTCGACCTGTGCCTGCTGCGCGAGGCGCTGGCCTACTCCTGCCCGCAGGCGGAGACCGCGCTCGCGCTCCAGGGGCTCGGTGCGGGGCCCGTCGCCGACGTGGGCACAGCCGGGCAACGCGCGCGCTGGCTGCCCGAGGTGGCGGCAGGGCGCGCGGTCGCGGCGTTCGCGCTGAGCGAGCCGGGTGCGGGCAGCGACGCGGCCGCCCTCGCCCTGCGTGCCGAGCCCGACCCCGGAGCGGGGCCGGAAGACGGCGGCGGTGGAGAACACGCCGCGAGGCGGTGGCGGCTGAGCGGACGCAAGACGTGGATCTCCAACGCCCCCGAGGCCGACTTCTACACGGTCTTCGCCCGCACGGGAGAGGGCCCGGGCTCGCGCGGTGTGAGCGCCTTCCTCGTCCCCGCCGACCGGCCGGGCCTGACGGGCGAACCCCTGGACATGCTCGCGCCGCACGCGCTGGGCACCCTCACCTTCGACGCCGTGCCCGTCACGGGCGCCGACCTGCTCGGCGCGCCGGGGCAGGGCTTCCCCGTCGCCATGCGCACCCTCAACCTCTTCCGCCCCAGCGTCGGCGCGTTCGCCGTCGGCATGGCGCAGGCCGCGCTGGACGCCTCCCTCCAGCACGCCGCCGAGCGGCCCGCCTTCGGCGGCGTCCTGCGCGACCTGCAATCCGTCTCCCACCAGTTGGCCGAGATGGCGACCCGCACCGAGGCGGCACGGCTGCTGGTGTACGCCGCGGCGAGTGCGTACGACGCGAGCACCGGCACCGGCGGTGACGTCGCCCGGCGCGCGGCCATGGCCAAGCTGATGGCGACGGAGACCGCGCAGTACGTGGTGGACACCGCCGTCCAGATCCACGGCGCGGCAGCGCTCCAGCGCGGCCACCTTCTCGAACACCTCTACCGGGAGGTCCGCGCGCCCCGCATCTACGAGGGGGCCAGCGAGGTGCAGCGTTCGCTCATCGCCAAGGAGCTGTACAGGACACGCCCGCCGCGCACCGGCAGGCCGCACACGAAGGAGTCGCCCACATGAGCGGCAGCCAGGAGCCACCGGCCGGCAGCCAGGAGGTGCGGGGCGGTAACAGCGAGAGCGCCGTCTCCCGGACGGCGGTGACCCGCGTCAACCCGGCGGAGCTCTCCCCGCCCCGCGGGTTCTCCCACGCGGTGACGGCCCGCGCCGGCACCCGGCTGGTCTTCCTCGCGGGCCAGACGGCACTCAACGGGGAGGGCCGGGTCGCGGCCACCTCGCTCCCCGACCAGTTCAGGATCGCCCTCACCAACCTGCTGGCCGCACTGGACGCGTGCGGGGGCGAGCCGTGCGACCTGGCGCGGGTCACCGTCTACACCACCGACGTGGCCGCCTACCGCCACCACGCCGCACACCTGGGCCGGATCTGGCACGAGTTGGCCGGGCGCGACTACCCGGCGATGGCCGTCATCGGGGCGGTACGGCTGTGGGACGAGGACGCCGCGATCGAACTCGACGGCATCGCCGTGCTGCCCTGACCCCGCACCCAACGGTCCACCGCTCCGCTGTCCGTACTCCGTGCACCGTCACGGTGCTCGGCTGTCCGTCAGTGCGTCATGTGCGTCTCTCCGTACACCGTCACGGTTGCGCGTGGCGCCGTCGGTGGGCGGCCACGCGGGTGCGGGTCGCGCATGTGCGGGAGCAGTAGCGGCGCGGGGCTCCGGGACCGCCGCCGAGGAAGAGCCTGCGGCAGCCGGAGGCCGCGCACTCTCCCCACGCGATGCCACCCTGTTCGCTCAGCATCCTGGCCAGCGCGAGCGCGCCCGACGCGGTCAGCCACTCGGCCCAGCTGGCCTCGTCGTCCCGGTCGACGTGCAGGTGCCAGGCGTGACCGTCGTGTCTGCTCAGCCGCGGCCGGGCACCGCAGCGCTCCAGCAGGGAGTTGAGCGCGGTCGCCGCGCGGTCGGTGTCGGTCTCGGTGAGGACGCGGTCGGTCAGCTCCGAGACGGCGCCGCGCAGGGCGCTCGCCTCGGGTGCGGTGAGGCTCGCCAGGTCGCGCTCCGTCTCGCCGTGCCGGGCGAGCACGGCGGCCAGTACGTCCCTGGACGCCTCCGGATCGTCCCGGACCGCGTTCGCCAGGTCGACCAGCCGCTCACCGGGCCTGAACCCGCCCGCGCGCCCACCGCCCCCGTGCACACTCGTGCTCTCGCTCATGTAACGCATTATAAAGGTGGGGCGTTACATTGGCGCCTGTCCGGGCATGAGCCCGTGCGGCATGAGCTCATGAGGGGGAGCGGTGAAGGCGTATCTGGCGACGGCCTTCCTGGCGCGGCTCGCGGACGAGGGCGTCGCCGTCGCACTCGCCCTCCTCGCGCTCGAACGCACCGGCAGCCCCGCACTGGGCGCCTACGTCCTCACCGCCTGGCTGGCGCCGCACGCGGTGGCCGCTCCCGTGGCGGGCGCCCTGGCCGAGCGGGCCCGCAGGCCCCGGCTCTTCCACGGTGGCGCGCTCGCCGTCTTCGGCACGGCCATCGCCGTACTCGGCCTGACGGTGGGACGCGCACCGGCGTGGCTCCCCGTGACCGCCGCGGTGCTCGGCGGCTGCGCCGGGCCCGTCGTCACCGGAAGTCTCTCCAGCCTCCTGGGCTCCCTGGTCCCCGAGGGCCGCGCCCGCTCCCGCGCCTACGCGCTCGACGCCGCCAGCTACAACGCCGCCGCCGTCACCGCCCCCGCCGCCGTGAGCACCACCGTCGCCGTCTCCTCCGCCGGGCCCGGCGCAGCCCTGCTGGCCGTCTCCGCCGGCTGCGCGACCCTGCTGGCTGCCACCACGCTGCCGCACCCCGCACGGCTCGCCGCGGTGGACGCGGGCCCCGCGCGCTCCGCCGGCGCACTGCGCGACCGGCTCACCGCCGGGGTGCGCGTACTCTGGTCGGTTCCGCAGCTGCGCGCGCTCACCGTGGCCACCTGCGTCGCTTTCCTCGGGATCGGCGGGCTGCCCGTCGCGGCCGTACTGCTGGCGGGGGATGCCGGGACCGCCGGGGCCGCCGGGAACGCAGCGGCAAGTGGCCGGGCCGACGGAGGTGGTGTCCTGATGACCGCGTTCGCGGTGGGCGGGCTGGTCGGCTCGCTGGGTCTCGCCAGGTGGCGCGGAGCGCCCGAGGCCGGACGGCTCGCTCTGGGCAGCCTGTGCGCGACCGCGCTCGCACTGGCGGGCGCTGCCCTGGCCCCCGCCTTTCCGCTGACCGTCGCGCTGTTCGCCCTCGCGGGTCTGGGCGACGGGCCGCTGTTGACGGCCACCTTGCGGCTGCGCGCTGAGCACGCGCCCGCCGGCGCGCGCACCCAGGTCTTCACCCTGGGCGCAGGTCTGAAGCTGACGAGCGCGGCGGCGGGCTCCGCCCTCGTCGGCCTTCTCGCCCAGCTGCCGCCCGCAGCCCTCGTACTGGGCGTGGCCGCGTCGCAACTCGCCGCCGCGGCCGTGCTGCGCGCACTCGACCGGCCACCGCCCCGCGTCGAGGGACGGTCCCGCCACCGGTCGTCCTGACGGGCCGACGAGGGGCGAGGTCCCCTCCGCGCGCGGTGGCGTCCTCCTCGGTCGAGCGGTGGGAACCGTGCGCGAGGGGGCGTTGACGGGCGTTCGGGAAGGGTGGTGAGCTGGGCCCGACCAGGGCCGAGTGCGGGGGCTGAGCAGGGCCGAGCAGGAACCTGAACAGGGCCGAGCGCGGGGCTGATCGGGGCCGAGCGGAGGAGGCGGCGTGCGGATCGTCGTTGTCGGAGCGGGGATCGTCGGTGCGGCCGCCGCCTACGAACTGGCACGCGCGGGCGTCGAGACCGTACTGGTGGACGCGGCGCACGAGGGACGCGCCACCTCGGCGGGCGCCGGCATCATCTGCCCGTGGTCGGGGCGCGTGGCGGAGCCGCTCGCCGTGGCCGGTGCCGGGTACTACCCGGACCTGCTCAAAGCCCTCGCCGAGGACGGGCAGGACGACGTCGGCCACCGCCGGGTCGGCGCGCTCGTCCTGCTGCCCGCGGACGGGACCGAGGCGGCGCGGGTGCGCGAGAGAGTGTCAGCGCGTGCCGCGGCGGACCCGCACGCGGGCGAGGTCAGCGTGGTGGGCGCGGTGGACGCCCACCGGATGTTCCCCGCCCTCGCACCCGCACGGACCCACGGTGACGAACCCGAGGACCATGCCCTCGGAGCCGGCCGCCACCGCCACGCCTTCGCGGAAGAAGCGCTGCACCTCTCCGGGGCGGCGCGGCTCGACGGCCGCCGGATGCGGAGCGCGCTGGTCGCGGCGGCCGAGCGGCACGGGCTGCGCGTCGTCGGCGGTACCGCTGCCGTCGAGGTCCGCGGCGCCCGGGTGCGGGGAGTGCGGGTGGACGGCGACGTGCTGGAGGCCGACACGGTGGTGGCCGCCGCGGGCGCCTGGTCGCCCGCGCTGTTGGAGCCTTTCGGCGTGCGCGTGCCCGTCGTGCCGCAGCGTGGCCAGATCGTCCACCTGGGGCTGTCCGCCACCGACACCGCGCACTGGCCCGTCGTCCTGCCGGGAACCGGGCACTACCTGCTGACCTTCGACGACTCGCGTGTCGTCGTCGGCGCCACCCGGGAGAGCGGCACCGGCTTCGACCACCGTGTCACCGCCGCGGGCCTGGGGGAGGTGCTGGAACAGGCCATGGCCGTGGCGCCGGGACTCGCCAGGGCCACCCACCTGGAGACCCGGGTGGGCTTCCGCCCGACGACCCCGGACGGGCAGCCGGTGCTGGGCACGGTTTCCGGTGGTTCGGGCATCCCCGAACTGGTCGTCGCCAACGGACTCGGCTCCGGTGGCCTGACGGCAGGACCGTTCGCGGGCGCTGTCGCCGCCCGGCTGGCGCTCGGCCGTGAACCGGGCATCGACACGGGGCCGTACGACCCGCTGCGGTTCGCCTCGTCGGCGTGACGGGAGGCGGGCACCGCGGCGGCGGGCGGGGCCGACCCACCCCGACACGCGGCGGAGCCGCCCGCCCACACGCCTCAGCCTGACCGGAACCCGCTCGCCGCGAGCTCCGCTCTGGCCGGCCTCTCTGCCCGGCCCGTGTCCGCCCCTGCTCCTGTCCCGCCCTGCCTCCGCACCGACACCTGCGTGCCGCCCCGCCGTTCGCGGCTTCTGCCTACCCGGCGCTGTTCCTACGGCAAGGACGGCGACCTGGCCGGTGCGGACAAGGAGTCCCAGGAGGTCAGCATGCTCGCGCTGCACCTGCTCCAGTCCGCGCTGGTGCACGTCAACACGCTGCTGATGCAGGAGGTCCTGGCCGATCCGAAGTGGGCGGACAGGCTCACCGACGCGGACCAGCGGGCCCTGTCGCCGCTGTTCTGGACCCATGTCAATCCGTACGGCCGGTTCGAGCTGGACATGAACAGCCGTCTCGATCTGGACCTGTCCGTTCGGGCAACTGTGCCCGGTCCTCGTACCCCGAGCGGGGAAGCAGCCGTAGCGCCGACGTGACACCCGCGTTGAGGGCAGCACGCGGGGTGCGGCCGCGCTATGCCGGATTCCCTGGCATCGGGGCTGGTGGGCTCTTATGTTGAGGCGTCGAGATGGCTGCGGATCTGTGCGATGACGACGGAGACGAGCTGGTCGAACTGGGTGTCCGCGGTGGGGATGGGCAGCGCGGCGGCCTGGCGCAGGGCAGGGAGGTCGAGATCGGCGTGGGCGGCCAGCCATACGTCGGGGACGAGCGTGCCGCGGTCCGTCGTGGCGTGCGTGGCGGGGCGGTCGACCACGAGCGCGAAAGAGAGCATGAGCAGGGAGAGGTGGCGGTGTACCTCCAGGGCAGTCGGGAAGCCGATGCCGATGCCGTGCAGGAGTTGGAGGAAGCGGTCGAGGTTGAGCAGGCGGTTGGGGTGCACGGAGGTGGGGGGCGCGTCCTCGTCGAGGGAGACCAGCAGGGCGCGCGGCCAGCGCCGGTACAGCTTGCGCAGCGACCTCGCATAACCGGCGACGGATTCCTCCCAGGCCGTGGGGTCCAAGGGAGGGGGATTCCAGGAGTCGAGCATGAGCCCCAGGGCGAGATCGACGACGTCCTGGCGGTCCTCGACGTAGTTGTACAGAGCGCGCACGGTCACATTGAGTTCAGCGGCCAGGGCGCGCATGGTGACGGAACGGAACCCCTGCGTACCAGCCATCTCCAGCGCCTTCGCGGCGATGGCCTCCCGGGTGAGGACAGGGCGGCCCTTGCGTGTCGTGGGGCGGCGGCGGGAGGTGGCAGGCATGGCGCCATCGTACGGGCCTCGCTTGAACTTCACACGTGTTGACTTTTAGCGTCGGGAGACCGCAGGCTGGCGACACCGCCCGCTCCCGCCTGGAGGTCGTATTCCGCATGGCAGCTCAGAAGTCCCGTCGTCTCCCGCCGCTGAGCGGGGTCCTCGTGCTGGTGATGGCCTCCACGGGGCTGGTCGTCGTGGACCTCACGATCGTGGCCATCGGACTCCCGCTGATCAGCGCCGACGTCGCGGACGGGGATTCGGCGGAGTCGGTGGTGGTGACCTACATGGTCGCGATGGGTGCACTGACTCAGGCGGCCGGAAGCCTCTCGGACCGCTGGGGGCGGCGGTCTCTGTTCCTGGCCGGGATCGCCGTGTTCACTCTGGCCTCCCTGGCCGCGACTTTGGCGCAGGACCTGTGGTGGCTGAACGCCGCCCGGGTGGTTCAGGGCTGCGGAGCCGCAGTGATCATGGTGAACGGCATTCCGCTGATCTCGGACCGCTACACCGGTGAGGAGCGCAATCTCGCGATCGGTGCCTGGGGATCGTTCGCGACCGCGGCCGGGCTCCTCGCCCCGACCCTCGGTGGAGTGCTGATCGACGCCTTCGGATGGCGCGCGGTTTTCGCGATCAACCTCCCGCTCGGCGCAGCGGCCTGGGTGCTGGCCGCCCGCGTGCTGCCGCCAACCGCCCCCGCACCCTCCTTGACCGGGCGGCCGGACTGGCCCGGAAGCCTGCTGCTCATGCTCGGCCTCGGTACGGCGACCCTGCTCATGCTCCGCCCCGACGACACACCATGGGCAGGTCAGGACACCGTCGCACTGCTCACCGCCTGCCTGGTACTGGCCGCCTTCCTGGCCCTCCAGCTCCGCGTGCCCATGCCGACGCTGGAGCTACGGATGTTCACCCGACCCGCGTTCTGCGGCGCGATGCTGGCCGTCCTCCTCTCACGCGTCCTGACCATTGGCGGCTCGGTCTACTTGGTGCTGTACCTGTCGGACGGCCTGGGCCTGAGCCCAACCTCGGCGGGGCTGCTGATGACGCCGATCTTCCTCGCACAGATCGCCACCGGCATGGTCGGCTCCAAGCTGCTCAGCCACTGGGCCCCCGGCCTGGTGATCGGCTCCGGCTACTTACTCAAGGGCGTCGGCTTCACGGCCCTGGCACTGCTGATCACACCCAGCACACCGTGGTGGGCGCTGCTCGGGCCGCTGCTGGCCTGGGGAGCCGGCGGCGGAATCGCCGGCGCCCCCGTGATGGCCGTGGCGGTCGAGGTGACCGAACCCGAGCGGGTCGGCATGGTCGCCGGGACCGTCTCCACCCTCGCCTCCCTCGGCGCCGGCGTTGGCACAGCGGCACTGGGCGCGATCTTCACTCTTCATGACGGCACCAGTACAGGCAGCCAGGCAGTCGCTGACGGCACCCGGGCCGTCCTCACGGTCTCCGCCGTGCTCGCGTTCATCGCGGTACTCACCACACTCGTCCTCATCCATCCGCGCCGCGTCCCTCGCCCCGACCGAAGCCAGGAACCCGCCCGGTGACCATCAATCTCGCCCGTTACCGCGCCCGCACCGACGCCGGGACCTGGCACCTGTCACACGGCACCCGCACCTCGCATAAACGACCAGATGCGAGAGTTCCGAGAACACCCTCCGGGCGATCACGTTTCCGCAGGTCGCCATTGGCAGAAGTCCTCTCAAAACTGGCACATTGTGCGAGACAGTTCTGACAGACTGCCGGGGTGGAACTGGCGCCCGATCAAGCAGCAAATGCGGTAGAACGAAAAGACTGTCCGAAGTGTGAAGCCCCGGCCGGGAGTCCGTGCCGCACCCGCGGCGGGAAGACCGCGACGAAGTACCACACCCCGCGCTTCATCCTCGTCCCCGCGCTCCGCGAAGAACTCGACGTCCGCATCCCCGAGGATCGCGGACCCGGACGGGCATGGAAGCCGGGCCCGCCCATCGAGGCGGCGCCCCCCACGCCTGCCGCAAAGCCGATCCGGATCGGGTACGCCCGGTGCTCGACCGCCCAGCAGGAACTCCAGTCCCAACTCGAGGCGCTTGCCCTCGCGCAGTGCAAGCGTGTCTTCTCCGAGAAGATCAGCACCCGCGTCAAGGTGCGGCCCGCACTGGAGGAAGCACTCAAGCTCGCGTACGACATCCGGGAAGCCGCCCCGGACCAGGAGGTCATCCTCACCGTCCACGAGCTCAAGCGCCTCGCCCGCAACGCAGCCGAGCTGATGACGCTGTCCGGCCAGCTCCAGACCGCCGGCGTCCAGCTCGAACTCCTCACCGGCCCGCTCACCGGCATCTACGACCCCAACGGCATGGGAGCGATGTTCTTCGCCGTCCTCGCGGCCGCCGCCCAGATCGAGCGCGACTACATCCGCGAGAAGACCCTGGAGGGCCAGCAGGCCGCCGCCGCCAAGGGCAACCACGGCGGGCGGCCGAAGGTCATCGACGACGACTCCCTCCTCTTCGCCCGCGCGCTCAAGGACAAGGGCGTACCCGTCCCCGAGATCGCGAAGAAGCTGATCATCAAGACCGGCAAGACGCGGGCAAGAACCCCTCGGTCGCCTTGCTGTACCGCGCACTCGCCGAAGCCGAGCAGGCCGAGGCACCGGCCGGGCCGGAGATCATCGCTCCGCGCCGGCCGACGCGGGTGGACCTCACCGGCCCCGGCAGCGGCACCGACCCCGAGAGGTCATCGGCCCTCGGCGGCCGGTCCGCGCCCGCATCACCGGCCCCGGCAGCGGCACCGATCCAGAGCTGATGGAACGGCCCCGTCGAGACCAAGTCCCGTGAGAACAACGTCCAGGTCAACACGTTCACCGGCTCCGAGGAATCCGACCTCCTCCACGCGGCCGGCTCCTGGATGGCCGAGCACCTCGACGCCGTCCTCGTCGGCCTGAACTGGATCGGCGACTTCCTCTCCCCGCACGACATCGACCCGCCCGGCCCGCCAGGCCACCGCCTGGACCTCACCGTCGACCTCTCCAACGGGAGGGCAACTGATGCGCACTCTTTACGTCGTCACCCATCCGGAGGCGACGCACCACGTCGAAGAAGTCGTCGGCGGATGGCATGACTCGAAGTTGACGCCCGCTGGCGTCCGTGCGGCCGTCTCCATCGCGCAGGCGTTGCGGGCCCAGGTCCCGGACGGCGCCGAAGTGGAGCTGTTCTCCTCGGATCTGCAGCGCACTCTGCGGACGGCCGAGGAAGTGGCCGAACTGTTCGGCGTGAAGCCGATTGTGGATCGCAGGCTGCGGGAGAAGTCCTATGGTGAGGCAGGGGGAAAGCCGCAGGAGTGGCTGGACCGGCGCTTCGTCCCCCCGCCGGCTGTCGGGGAGCGAATGGACCACGACGAGGGCGTGCAGGGTTCCGAGACCAAGGCTGCGTGGGCGCAACGCGTCTACGCAGCAACGGACGAGATCCTGCAGAACCCTTGCGAACATCAGATCATCGTGACGCACGGCGGCTCCCTGACGTTCGTCGTGGCGTCCTGGATCAAGATGCCGATCGAGTCGGCCGGCTATGCCAGTTTCCGGGCCCCCTCCGGCAGCATCACCACGCTCCGCGAAGACGACTTCTTCCACAACCGCCAAGTCGTCAGCCTCGGTGACACTCTTCATCTCGACTCCGCACAAGCTGGCTGACCTCAGCCTGGCCCGCTTCGACGGTCCGTCGCCCTCGTGGGCGACGGGCCGTCCCACACTGACGTCAGTTCTCGTGAACATTCCCGAGCCCGTCGACGTCCCTCTGCTGCGCAAGGTGCTGGACAAACGCTGCTATTGCAAGTGAACGAAGACAGTTCGGCTTCTTCGCCGCGATGGCCGAGACGGAGCGGGAGAACATCCGAGAGTCGACGCTGGGGCGAGTCCGTCGAGCAGATCCAGCCCGCCCTGATCATCCCCACCGGCAGGCGCAAGGGACACAGCCCGTCCGTCGCCAGCATCTACCGGGCCCTCGCCGAACACCAGAAGCCCCAGGCGTACCCCGAAGCCGTCGAGACGGCCCACGCCGACTTCGCCGCCCTCCAGCAATACGACCGCAACCCCAAGTAGTTACTCAGCGCTACACGCCACCTGGCGGTAGCTATACGAGAACAGGGCCTACCCGGGGGCGCCCTGCCTGGCTTTCCTTCCCGCCGTTCCTTCCCGCCGTTCCTTTTCCCGCCCCTCCGGCCGATTCCGCGACCGCACGTGCTTTCGAGAAAGTCCTTAAGTCCTTATGTCAGGACGAAGCCTTGACAGTGCTCGTCGCGGCGCCGCAGGCTGAGCCGACGACAACGTCGACGCCGCAACTGCCCGGTCGCCGCGGACCGGGGGGAGGAGACCCCAGCCATGTCCGCACCGCGTACGGGTGCCCCCGTCCTCGACCGGCTCCGCGTCGGATCGGCGCCCGACTCCTGGGGCGTCTGGTTCCCCGAGGACGCACAGCAGGTCCACTGGCGGCGTTTCCTGGACGAGGTCGCCGAGGCCGGGTACGAGTGGATCGAGCTGGGCCCCCACGGCTATCTGCCGACAGAGCCGGACGTCCTGCGCGAGGAGACCGCCCGGCGCGGCCTGCGGGTCTCCGCCGGTACGGTCTTCACCTCGCTGCACCACGGCCCGGCCGTCTGGGACGCCACCTGGGCGCACGTCGCGCAGGTGGCCGCGCTCGCCCGCGCGGTGGACGCCACCCACCTCGTCGTCATCCCCTCCTTCTGGCGGGACGACAAGACCGCGCGGGAGCTGGAGCCGCGCGAGCTGACCGCCGAGCAGTGGCGCCACCAGGCCACCGGCATGGAACGGCTGGCCCGGCAGGTCCGCGAGGAGTACGGCCTCGACATCGTCGTGCACCCGCATGCCGACACCCACATCGACACCGAGGAGAACGTCACCCGGCTCCTGGACGCCACAGACCGCGACCTGGTCCGACTCTGCCTGGACACCGGCCACTACGCCTACTGCGGCGGCGACAGCGTCAAGCTCATCAGGACCTACGGGGAGCGCATCGGCTATCTGCACCTCAAGCAGGTGGACCCGGGCATCCTGGAAGACGTCCACGCCCACGGCACGCCCTTCGGACCGGCCGTACGGCAGGGTGTGATGTGCGAGCCACCGCGCGGTGTGCCCGAACTGCCGCCCGTGCTGCACGCGGCGCAGGAGCTGGGGGTCGACCTGTTCGCCATCGTCGAGCAGGACATGTACCCCTGCCCCCCGGATCAGCCCTTCCCCATCGCCGACCGCACCCGCCGCTTCCTGCGCTCCTGCGGAGCCTGACATGAGGCTCGGTCTGATCGGAACCGGACGCATCGGGGCCTTCCACGCGGCGACTCTCAGGTCCCTCGCGGGCGTCGACCGTGTCACGGTCGCCGACGCGGACGCGGGCCGCGCGCGGGCGCTGGCCGCCTCGCTGGAACTGGAGTGCGCGGGCGGCATCGAGGAGCTGTACGCCGCGGGGCTCGACGGTGTGGTGATCACGGCGGCCACGAGCGCGCACGCGACGCTGATCCACCAGGCCCTCGACCACGAGGTGCCGGTGTTCTGCGAGAAGCCCGTCGCCCCGGACGTGCCGGGCACCGTCGCCGTCGTCGAGCGGGCCGCGTCCGGCACCGTGCCCGTGCAGATCGGCTTCCAGCGCCGCTTCGACGCCGGCTACCTGGCCGCCCGCCAGGCGCTGCGGTCGGGCGAGTTGGGCTGGGTGCACACCCTGCGGGCCTGCACCAGCGACATGGTGCCGCCGCCCGCCTCCTACGTCCCCACCTCCGGCGGTCTCTTCCGGGACTGCGGCATCCACGACTTCGACATCCTGCGCTGGGTCACGGGGCGCGAGGTGGTGTCCGTCTTCGCTGCGGGCGCCAACAAGGGGGAGGACTTCTTCGCCGCGGGCGACGACGTGGACACCTGCGCGGCGCTGCTCCGCTTCGACGACGACACCCTCGCCACCGCCACCGCGACCCGCTACAACGGTGCGGGATACGACGTCCGCCTGGAGGTGTGCGGCTCCCGGGACACCCGGATCGTCGGCCTGGACGACCGGGCTCCGCTGCCCTCCGCCGAGCCGGGACGGCCCGGCCCGCATCCGACCGGGCCGGACCAGGCAGGGGCGCAGGGGACAGGACCGGGCGCGAACGCGGTGGCGCCGGGCCCGGCAGGGGAGCGCGGCACCCCCTACGCCACGTTCCTGGAGCGCTTCCACGACGCCTACGTCGCCGAACTCGCCGCCTTCGTGGACGTCGCCGCCGGGCGCGCCGCCAACCCGTGCCCGGCCGCCGAAGCCCTCGAGGCCCTCTACGTCGCCGAGGCCTGTGACACTTCCCGCCGCACAGGGCTGCCGGTGGCCGTCTCCGACGTCCGCTCGCGACGCGCCCCGGGCGCCGGGGTGACGGGCTCAAGCCGGTAGGTGTCGCCGTGCGCCCGCACGCGGCCGCCGGTGGGCGCCGGGAAGTGGGTGCCGAGAAGAAGAGCGCCCGAGGCCGCTGACGTGGCGAGCAGGGAACGGCGTGTGTCCTCGGCCTGCTGCGGGTCGATGTCGACGCAGGCGCCGAGGTCCGGGCGCGCGAACTGCACGGGGTGGTGGACGGCGTCCCCGGTGATCAGCGCCGTCTCGCCGCGGCTGCTCACCTGCACGGCCACGTGCCCGGGTGTGTGTCCCGGCGCGGGCAGCAGGCGCAGCCCGGGGGCGACTTCGGTGCCCTCCGCGGGGACGTCGACGAGGTCGAGGAGCCCCGCCCGCTCGACGGGGTGCACCGAGTCACGGAACATCTGCCGCCGCGGCTCGTCCATGGCGTAACCGGCCCAGAACTCCCGCTCCGCGCGGGAGACCAGGTAGCGGGCGTGGGGGAAGGTGGGGGCCCAGGTGCCGTCGGCCAGAGCCCGGGTGTTCCAGCCGACGTGGTCGGTGTGCAGGTGGGTGAGGATGACCAGGTCCACCGAGTCGGGGGCGAAGCCGGCGTCGGCGAGGCGTCGCGGGTAGTCGGTGCGCAGGTCGTGCCATGCGGGGTTGGCGCGCTGCTTGCCGTTGCCGATGCCGGTGTCGATGAGCACGCGGAGGCCGCCCGCGGTGAGCGCGAAGCTGTGGCTGTCCAGGCGCAGCACGCCCGCGTCGTCGGCGAAGTCGGGGTGCAGCCACTCCTGCCGGTTGACGACGTCCGCGGTGGCGTCCGGCAGCAGCCAGGTCCCGGTGGCAGGGGGCAGTGCCACCTCGTCGATCCGGTGGACGGTGACGTCGCCCACGCTCCACGAGGGGGCGGTGGGCGGGGCGTCGGAGCCGTCGGCCGGTGGGGTGAGCGCGTCGGTGGCCATGGTGGTTCCCCTTCTCCCGTGCGGGTTCTCCCTCAAACGCAACATCTTTGCGTTTACCCACCGTAGGCCCTACAGTCCTCTAAAGCCAAGTAATTGCTTTTAGGTGCCCGAGGGAAAGGAAAGGGGGCTCCATGCCCACCACCGACGCGCTCACCCCACCGGAGGCGGCCCGCTGGGCCGACCGCTCCGGGCTGCCGCTCGACGCGGCCCGCCATGCCGAGGTCGCGGCCACCGCCCAGTACATCCACTCCGTCGTCTCGGTCCTGCGCGAGATCGACTTCGCCGACACACCTCCGGCCCCCGCCTACCGCGTGCGGGAAGAGGTGCGAGGAGGGCGGCACCGTGCGCGCGCATGAACTCTCCCTGGCCGCCGCCGCGGAGGCGATACGGACGCGACGGCTCTCCCCGGTCGAACTGACCGAGGCGGTACTCGACCGCCTCGACCGGACGGAACCCCTGGTCGGCGCCTACGCCACGGTCACCGCCGAACGGGCGCTGCGCACCGCGCACGAGGCCGAACGGGAGAGCGCCGCGGGCCGCCCGCGGGGGCCGCTGCACGGGGTGCCCATGGGGGTGAAGGACCTGATCGACGTGGCCGGCGTGCCCACCACGGCCGGCTCGCGGGTACGGGCCGGACACCGCGCGGAGTCCGACAGCGCGGTCGCCGCGCGCCTGGCGGCGGCCGGCGCGATCCTCGTCGGCAAGACCCACACCCACGAGTTCGCCTACGGGCTGACCACACCGCAGACCCGCAACGCCTGGGACCGGGGGCGTGTCGCCGGCGGATCCAGCGGCGGCTCGGCCGTCGCCGTGGCCGCGGGTTCTGCGACGTTCGCCCTGGGCACGGACACCGGCGGATCGATCCGGGTGCCGGCCGCGCTCAACGGCGTCGTCGGGCTCAAGCCCACCTACGGACTCGTGCCCCGCACCGGGGTGACGTCGCTGTCCTGGTCGCTGGACCACGTCGGCCCCGTCACCCGCACCGTGGAGGACGCCGGCCTGGTCCTGGCAGCCCTGACCGGACCCGACGCGGGCGACCCTGCCTCCCTGCCCGCCCTGCCCGAGCCGGGGACGGGCCCGGCCCGCCCGACCGCCCCCGCCCACCCCTCGGACCTGACGGGGCTGCGCGTCGGAGTACCGCGCACCTACTACTTCGATCACGTCGACGGACAGGTCGAGGCGGCTGTCCGAGGCGCGCTCGCCCACCTGGAGGCACTGGGGGCGCGGCTCGTCGAGGTCGACACCCCCATGGCGCGCTACGTCCAGGCGGCGCAGTGGGGCCTGATGGTCCCGGAAGCCACCGCCTACCACGAACGCACCCTGCGCGCCGCGCCCGACCTGTACGGCGCCGACGTCCGCGTCCTCCTCGAAGCGGGCGCGCTGCTCGGCGCCGGAGACTACCTGCGCGCCCAACAGGCCCGGACCCTGATGCGGCAGGCGTGGGAGCACCTGCTGGAGGAGGTGGACCTGGTCGCGGCCCCGACCGTCCCCACGACCGCCACCCCCGTCGACGAGGAAACCGTCACCTGGCCGGACGGCACCACCGAGGCCGTCTCCGACGCCTACGTACGCCTCTGCGCCCCCGCCAACCTCACCGGGATGCCCGCGCTCACGCTCCCCGTTGGGCACGACGCGGACAGCCTGCCGATCGGCATGCAGCTCATCGGGCGGCCGCTGGGGGAGCCGGACCTCCTGCGGACCGGCCACGCCTACGAGGCGACCCGCCCCGTGCGCGAGCTCGCCAGGGCTGCATGAGACGGCGTTGCCGTGACCCTCGCCCCCGCTCCACTCCCTCGTGGCGCGGGGGCGGCCCCTGCGAGCTAGTAGCAAGGATTTCGCTTTAAGGTGGGCGGTATGAGCCGTCGACCGATGGTGCGCCCCGGTGGACGCAGCGCCCGGGTGCAGGAAGCAGTCCACACCGCCGTCCGCGAACTGGTGGCGGAGGTGGGCAGGGACGCGCTGACGGTGCCCCAGGTCGCCACCCGCGCCGGAGTCACTCCCTCGACGGTCTACCGCCGCTGGGGCGACCTGAGGGAACTGCTCTCGGACGTGGCGGTCGAACGGCTGCGCCCCGAGACACCACCGGACGACCTGGGGAACCTGTCCGCCGACCTGACGGCCTGGGCGGAGGAGTTCCTCGACGAGATGTCCTCCCCGCCGGGCCGCGCCTACATCAGGGACGCGCTGCTCGGCGACCCGGACGGCGGCAACGGCGGCCAGTGCTCGGCCTACGCCGCCGAACAGATCGATGTCGTCCTCGCCCGCGCCGCCGACCGCGGCGAGCCGGCCCCCGGCGTCGAGACGGTCATCGACCGCGTCGTCGCCCCCATGATGTACCGCATCCTCTTCCGCCCCGACGGACTCGACCCCGCCTACGCCCACCGACTGGTGACCGGCCTGCTCGCCGCGGGGGCGTAGGTCCCGCACCTTCCCAGCCGTTACGCCGCACCGCTCCCCGCTCCGAAACGGGCGCCACGTGCGCGAGTTCACCCCTCGCGGACCGGCGTAGGCTCCCGGGCGAGCGGGACGACGAAGGGACAGCGCAGTGAGTGAGCACAGCATCCCGTCGAGCGGCGTCGGCGGACGAGCGACCACAGTGGCCCACAACGCCAGGGTGTGGAACTACTGGCTCGGCGGCAAGAACTACTACCCCGTCGACAAGGAGATCGGCGACCACGTGCTGAGCATGTTCCCCACCATCGCCGAAGCGGCCCGCGCCGACCGGGCGTTCCTCCGCCGCGCCGTCACCCACCTGACGGAGACGGCGGGAATCCGGCAGTTCCTCGACATCGGTACCGGGCTGCCCACCGTCGACAACACGCACGAGGTCGCCCAGCGCATCGCGCCCGAGTCACGGATCGTGTACGTCGACAACGACCCCACCGTCCTCGTGCACGCCCGCGCCCTGCTCACCGGCTCTCCCGAGGGCGCCACCGACTACATCGACGCGGACGCGCACGAGCCGGAGACCATCCTGCAAGGCGCCGCCCGCACCCTGGACTTCGACCGTCCGGTGGCCGTGATGATGCTCGGCATACTCAACTTCGTCCTGGACACGGACACGGCCAAGGGCATCGTGCGGCGGATCATGGACGCCGTACCCTCCGGCAGCCACCTCGTCCTCACCCACCCCACCCTGGAGATCGGCGGCGAAGGCGGCGCCGCGATGATGCGGTTCTGGAACGAGAACGCGACACCGCCGATCACCGGCCGCGACAGCTCCCAGATCGCGGACTTCTTCGCGGGCCTCCAGATGCTGGAGCCGGGCATCGTGCCCTGCTCGCAGTGGCGGGCCGAGCAGCCGGCGGACCTGAGCGAGCGGGAGGTCGCCGAGTTCGGCGTGGTGGGACGCAAGCCGTGAGAGGCCGGGCCGTGACCCGCGGCGCTCGCCCCTCGCCGACCCCGCCTGCGTGCGGGCCGGAAAGGGGCGCGGCACCACAGCGCGCGGGCCCTCAGATGTCCCTGAACGTCTCGATCTGCGCGCCCACCTCGTTGAGGCGCTCCGCCAGGTCCTCGTAGCCGCGGTTGATGACGTACACGTTGCGCAGGACCGAGGTGCCCTCCGCCGCCATCATGGCCAGCAGGACGACGACGGCAGGACGCAGCGCGGGCGGGCACATCATCTCGGAGGCGCGCCAGCGGGTGGGGCCCTCGACCAGGACGCGGTGCGGGTCGAGCAACTGGAGCCTGCCGCCGAGCCGGTTGAGGTCGGTCAGGTAGATGGCCCGGTTGTCGTAGACCCAGTCGTGGATGAGGGTCTGGCCCTGCGCCGAGGCGGCGATCGCGGCGAAGAACGGCACGTTGTCGATGTTGAGGCCGGGGAACGGCATGGGGTGGATCTTGTCGATGGGCGCCTCCAGCTTGGAGGGCCGCACCGTCAGGTCCGTCAGCCTCGTACGCCCGTTGTCGGCCGCGTACTCGGGGCTGCGGTCGAAGTCGAGGCCCATCTCCTCCAGGACCGCGAGCTCGATCTCCATGAACTCGGCGGGCACGCGCCGCACCGTCAGCTCCGACTCGGTGACGATGGCGGCGGCCACCAGGCTCATGGCCTCGACCGGGTCCTCGGAGGGCGAGTAGTCCACATCCGTGTCGATGACCGGGACGCCGTGCACCGTCAGCGTGGTGGAGCCGACGCCGTCCACGCGCACGCCGAGCTGCTCCAGGAAGAAGCACAGGTCCTGGACCATGTAGTTGGACGAGGCGTTGCGGATGACCGTGACACCCTCGTGCCGGGCGGCGGCCAGCAGCGCGTTCTCGGTGACGGTGTCCCCGCGCTCGGTCAGCACGATCGGGCGCTTGGGCGCGACGCCGGCCTCCACGTCGGCGTGGTAGATGCCTTCGGTGGCGGTGACCGCGAGCCCGAAGTGGCGCAGCGCGCTCATGTGCGGCTCGACCGTACGGGTGCCCAGATCGCAGCCGCCCGCGTAGGGGATGCGGAAGTGGTCCATCCGGTGCAGCAGCGGGCCGAGGAACATGATGATGCTCCGCGTGCGCCGCGCGGCCTCCTGGTCGATCGAGTCGAGATCCAGCTCGGCGGGCGGCACGATCTCCAGATCCGCGCCGCCGTTGATCCACCGGCACCGCACTCCGATGGAGGAGAGCACCTCCAGGATGCGGTAGACCTCCTCGATCCGGGCGACTCGACGCAGCACCGTGCGGCCGGAGTTGAGCAGCGAGGCGCACAGCAGCGCCACGCACGCGTTCTTGCTGGTCTTGACGTCGATGCTGCCGGACAGGCGGCGCCCGCCCACCACGCGCAGATGCATCGGGCCCGAGTACCCCAGCGAGACGATCTCACTGTCCAGCGCCTCGGAGATCCGGGCGATCATCTCAAGGCTGATGTTCTGGTTGCCGCGCTCGATGCGGTTCACCGCGCTCTGGCTGGTGCCGAGCGCTTCGGCCAGTTGAGACTGCGTCATACCACGGTGCTGACGGGCATCGCGGATCAACTGGCCGATACGGGCGAGGTAGTCGTCGGTCATGTGAGGAGACTATCTCAGATGTGAGATAGCGGCTCACCCGGGGGGTCGTGACGCACCGGAGCGCCGAAGAACCGCCCGAATGCCACGGCCGGCTTGCGTCCAGACCTCGGAAGCTTCCGCGGATGCCGGATGTGACGTGCAAACGAAATGTTCACAATGGAATGTTGACAACGTGCGCTGGGCGACGCAGGCTGTTCCCATGACGTCCGCCGACGAACCGCAGCCCACGGGCCAGGACCCCTTCACGCCCCCGCACCCCGACCAGGCCCGAGCCCTGCGCGCACACGCCGCGCTCTTCCGGATCGCCGAGCGGCACGCGGCGACCGAGGCGCAGCGGGCCCGGCAGGTCCACCCCGCGATGCCGGGCCCGCACGAGGCCGTACGGCTGGTCGCCTACCTGCTCAGCGGCGCCGCGAGCGCCCAGGAAGGCGAACCTGCGGTGGACGAGGCGGACATCACCGCGGCGCTCACCCTCGTGCCCCGCGTACGCGGAGAGCTGGACGAACTGGAGGAGGGCCTGGTGCGGATGGCGCGCGGCCGCGGCATGACGTGGCCGCAGATCGCCTTCGGCCTCGGCCTGGGCACCCCGCAGGCGGCTCGCCAACGCCACGAACGGCTCGCCGAACGGACCCGCTCCGACGAGCCCGGGGACGCGTAGCGTCCCCGGGCGGGTGAGGGAGCACCACCCGGCCACGCTGGCCGGACAACCGCTACGCCGCCTGACCGGCCAGGCGAGGGCCGCCCGCTCAACCGGGCGGCCATCGATCCGGCGGCCACAGGCCCGTCTGCGAGGCGCCCGTCACCGGTGTGTCGGCCAGGGGCCGGGGTCCGTCGGCCACCGGCCCGTCGGCGAGGTGCCTGCGGCCGGCCTGTCGGCCAGAAGCCCTTCATCGGCCTGTCGGCCAGGGCCGGGGTCACCGGTCCGCCGGCCACCGGTCCGCCGGCCACCGACCCGTCGGGCACCGGCCCGTCGGGCACCGGCCCGTGGGGCAGGGGTCGGATCACCGGCCCGTCGACCGCTGTCCTGTCGGCCAGCGGTGGGGTCGCCGGTTCCTCGGCCACCGGCCCGGCAGCCAGGGGCCCCTCGATCAAGGGTCGGGTCAGTGGTTCGTTGGTCACCGGCCCGTCGGGAAGCGGCCGGTGACCGACCCGTCGGCCACCGGCCGGGTCACCGGCCTGTCGGCGACCGACCCGTCAGCGAGGGGCCGTCGGTCAAGGGTCGGCCACCGGTTCGTCGGCCACCGGCCCGTCTGCGAGGCGCCCGTCACCGGTGCGTCGGCCAGGCGTCGTCACCGGCCTATCGTCCAGGGGCCGGGTCACTGGTCTGTCGGCCATCGGCCATCGGCCATCGGCCATCGGCCAGCCGGCGAGGCGGCTGTCGCCGGCCTGTCGGCCGGGCCCGCCGGTCCGCCGGTCACCGATTCCTCGGCCACTGGTCCGTTGGCTACCGGCCGGATCACCGACTCTTGGCTAGAGGGCGGACGACCTGTTCGTTGGCCATCGGACCGTCGGACAGCGGCCGGGTCACCGACCTGTCGGGCAGCGGCCGAGTCGCCGGCTTGTCGGTCTCTGGGCCGTCGGTCACCGGCCCATCAGCGAGGGGCCGTCGGTAAGGACCGGCCACCGGTTCGTGCGCCAGGCCTGTCGGCCACCGGTCCGTCGGCGAGGCGTCCGTAACGGTCCGGCGGCCAGGGCTGGGTCACCGGCCCGTCGGCCAGGGGCGGGGTCGCCGGGCTGTCGGCTAAGGGGCCGTCGGCCGTCGGCCGGGTCCGCCGGCCAGGGGGCCGGGGGAGGGCTCGTCGGTCACGGCCCGGCCGGGGCCGGACAGCCACCGGGGCCGGGCGCCCGTCGGGGTCGGAGGCCGACGGGTGTCCGGCGGCCAGGGGCGGCGGCCCCGACGATGGCCGGCCGGTCAGTGACCGGCCGCGTCCTCGCCGTGCACCCTCAGCACCAGCTTGTTGAGCGCCCACAGGGCGACGCCGATCAGTACGAGGACTCCCGCCCTGACGTAGACGCCGGGCTCGCGGTCGGCCAGTGGGCTGGCGAGGATCAGCGCGGTGACGGCGCCCAGTACGGGCACCGCTGTGGGCGCCCGGAAGTGGTGCTGCTTCACTCGGTCGCGGCGCAGCACCAGGACGGCCACGTTGACGACGGCGAAGACGCACAGCAGCAGGAAGGAGGTGGTGTCGCCCAGCCCCGCGATCTCGCCGGTGGACACCAGGCCGATCGCCAGCAGGGTCACGAAGACGATGCCGACGATGGGGGTGCGGCGTCCGGGCAGCACGCGGCCCATGGCGCGGGGCAGGATGCGTTCGTTCGCCATGCCGTAGCACAGCCGCGAGGCCATCATGATGTTGATCAGTGCTGAGTTGGAGACGGCGAACAGGGCGATCACGGCGAACAGTTCGTGGGGGAAGTCGACACCGCCCGCCTTGACCACCTCCAGCAGCGGGCCGCTCGACTTCTCCAGCGTGCTCGTCGGTACGAGCAGCGAGGAGACGAGCGCGACGAGGACGTAGACGGTGCCGGTGACCGCGACGCCGAGGAAGATGCCGCGCGGGAAGGTCCGCTGCGGGTCCACGGTCTCCTCCGCCATGTTGACGGAGTCCTCGAACCCGACGAACGCGAAGAAGCCCAGCGCGGTGGCGCCCAGGACGCCGGAGAAGAGCGCGTAGCCGGTGCCGCCGGTCTCCAGGTCGCCCAGCCGTGCGGGGTCGCCGTCCCCGGAGAGGGCCGCGTAGAGGCCGATGCCGAGGATGATGGCGAGTCCGGTGATCTCGACCAGGGTGAGGACGACGTTCGCCTTCACCGACTCCGAGACGCCGCGCAGGTTCAGTGCCGCGAGGGCGAGTACGAACAGGATCGCCATCAGCGTCGAGGGCAGGGCGCCGTTCGTCAGCTCGTCCAGGTAGTCGCCGCTGAAGGCCAGTGCCGCCGCGCTCGCGGAGGACAGGCCCGAGCACATCACCATGAAGGCGACGATGAAGGTCAGGAAGGGCACCTTGAACGCGCGCTGCGTGTAGAGCGCGGCGCCGGCCGCCTTCGGGTACTTGCCGACCAGCTCCACGTACGAGGCGGCGGTCAGCAGCGCGACGACGAAGCCGATCGCGAACGGCAGCCACAGCGCGCCGCCGACCTTCCCGGCGACCTTGCCCGTCGTGGCGTAGATCCCGGTGCCCAGGATGTCGCCGATCACGAAGAGAATCAGCAGCTTCGGCCCGATGGCCCGCTTCAGCGCGGGCTCTTCCGGCCGGCCGGGTCCGCGCGGCGCGGGGGCCGCCGGGTCTGTGGAGGACACGGCACCACTGTGCGGCAGGGGGCGCCGCGGGTCCATGGGTCGGACGGGCATCGGCGCGCCGCCGCCGCGGGCGTGTCGGCGAGGTCGGGTGGGGGCACCCGGGGGCAGGCATGACCGGCGCGCGCTCGTGTACTAGAGTTATCTCGACATCGAGATAACTGGCGACGGCAAACGTCGCGGTCGCTGTCGCGAGGCGGCACGGGTGGACGGGTGAGTCAAGTAAGGCTTACCTAACTTCGTGGCTCGCTCACCATAGCGCACCGGCGGCCGATGCACACAAGGCACTGAAGGAGACTGTCGTGTCGGCGAACAGCTTCGACGCCCGCAGCACGCTGCAGGTGGGCGACGAGTCGTACGAAATCTTCAAGCTGGACAAAGTGGACGGCTCCGCCCGGCTGCCCTACAGCCTGAAGGTCCTGCTGGAGAACCTGCTCCGCACCGAGGACGGCGCCAACATCACCGCCGACCACATCCGCGCCCTCGGCAACTGGGACCCGAACGCGCAGCCGAGCCAGGAGATCCAGTTCACCCCGGCCCGCGTCATCATGCAGGACTTCACCGGCGTGCCCTGCGTCGTGGACCTGGCCACCATGCGCGAGGCCGTCAAGGAGCTCGGCGGCGACGCCGACCGCATCAACCCGCTGGCCCCGGCCGAGCTGGTCATCGACCACTCCGTCATCGCCGACACCTTCGGCACCTCCGACGCCTTCAAGAAGAACGTCGAGCTGGAGTACGGCCGCAACCGCGAGCGCTACCAGTTCCTGCGCTGGGGCCAGGGCGCCTTCGACGAGTTCAAGGTCGTCCCGCCCGGCACCGGCATCGTCCACCAGGTCAACATCGAGCACCTGGCCCGCACCGTCATGGTCCGGGGCGGCCAGGCCTACCCCGACACCCTGGTCGGCACCGACTCGCACACCACCATGGTCAACGGCCTCGGCGTGCTGGGCTGGGGCGTCGGCGGCATCGAGGCCGAGGCCGCGATGCTGGGCCAGCCCGTCTCGATGCTCATCCCGCGCGTCGTCGGCTTCAAGCTGACCGGCGAGCTGCCCACCGGCACCACCGCCACCGACCTGGTGCTCACCATCACCGAGATGCTGCGCCACCACGGTGTGGTCGGCAAGTTCGTCGAGTTCTACGGCGAGGGCGTCGCCTCGGTGCCGCTGGCCAACCGCGCCACAATCGGCAACATGTCGCCGGAGTTCGGCTCCACCGCGGCGATCTTCCCGATCGACGAGGAGACCATCAACTACCTCAAGCTGACCGGCCGCAGCGCCGAGCAGCTCGCGCTGGTCGAGGCCTACGCCAAGGAACAGGGCCTGTGGCACGACGCGTCCCGCGAGCCGGAGTTCAGCGAGTACCTGGAGCTGGACCTGGCCACGGTCGTTCCCTCGATCGCCGGCCCGAAGCGCCCGCAGGACCGCATCGCGCTCGCCGACGCCGCGCACCAGTTCGGCCTCGACGTGGTCAACTACGTCTCCGAGACCGACACCGACGAGGCGGGCAAGGAGTCCTTCCCCGCCTCCGACGCGCCCGCCGTCTCCAACGGTGTGCCCAGCAAGCCGGTCCAGGTGACAGGCCCCGACGGCGTCACCTACGACCTGGACCACGGCGCCGTCGCCGTCGCGGCCATCACCTCCTGCACCAACACCTCCAACCCCTACGTCATGGTCGGCGCCGCGCTGCTGGCCAAGAAGGCGGTGGAGAAGGGGCTGACCCGCAAGCCCTGGGTCAAGACCACGCTGGCCCCGGGATCCCAGGTCGTCATGGACTACTACGACCGCGCGGGCCTGACCCCCTACCTGGACAAGCTCGGCTTCAACCTCGTCGGCTACGGCTGCACCACCTGCATCGGCAACTCCGGACCGCTGCCGGACGAGGTCTCCCAGGCCGTCAACGACAACGACCTGGCCGTCGTCTCCGTCCTGTCCGGCAACCGCAACTTCGAGGGCCGGATCAACCCCGACGTCAAGATGAACTACCTGGCGTCCCCGCCGCTGGTCGTCGCCTACGCGCTGGCCGGCTCGATGAAGGTGAACATCACCGAGGACGCCCTGGGCACCGACCAGGACGGCAACCCGGTCTACCTGAAGGACCTGTGGCCCTCCGAGCAGGAGGTCGAGCAGGTCGTCGCCTCCGCCATCGGCCAGGAGATGTTCACCAAGGACTACGCCGACGTCTTCGCCGGCGACGCCCAGTGGCAGGCCCTCCCGGTTCCCACAGGCAACACCTTCGAGTGGGACACCGAGTCCACCTACGTGCGCAAGCCCCCCTACTTCGAGGGCATGGGCATGGAGCCGGCCCCGGTCACCGACATCTCCGGCGCCCGCGTCCTGGCCAAGCTGGGCGACTCGGTCACCACCGACCACATCTCCCCGGCCGGTGCGATCAAGGCCGACACCCCGGCAGGCCAGTACCTCACCGAGCACGGCGTGGCCCGCCGCGACTTCAACAGCTACGGCTCGCGGCGCGGCAACCACGAGGTGATGATCCGCGGCACCTTCGCCAACATCCGCCTGCGCAACCAGATCGCGCCGGGCACCGAGGGCGGCTTCACCCGGGACTTCACCCGGGCGGCCGAAGGTGGGGAAGCCCCGGTCTCCTACATCTACGACGCCTCCCAGAACTACCAGGCGCAGGGCATCCCGCTGGTCATCCTCGCGGGCAAGGAGTACGGCTCCGGGTCCTCCCGCGACTGGGCGGCCAAGGGCACCGCGCTGCTCGGCGTCCGCGCCGTCATCGCCGAGTCCTACGAGCGCATCCACCGCTCGAACCTCATCGGCATGGGCGTCCTGCCGCTCCAGTTCCCCGAGGGCAGCTCGGCCCTCGACCTCGGCCTGAGCGGCGAGGAGACCTTCACCCTCACCGGCATCACCGCCCTCAACGACGGCGAGATCCCGGCCACGGTCAAGGTCACCACCGACACGGGCGTCGAGTTCGAGGCGCCCGTCCGCATCGACACCCCCGGAGAGGCGGACTACTACCGCAACGGCGGCATCCTCCAGTACGTCCTCCGCTCCCTGATCCGCGACTGACGTCCTCCGGACGCCGCACGCGTATCCGACGGGCCGCACCCTCCTGGGGAGGGTGCGGCCCGTCGGCCGTTCATCCGCCGGCCCTCACCGGCACGGCGCCTGCTCCTTCACCGCCTCGGCGAACGGCACGATGAACCGCTTCATCGCCTTCTTGCTCTCCGCCCCGTCCTCGGGGACGTGCCGGGACTCCACCTCGACGATGTAGGTGTCGGCGGGTACGGTCTGCGGCTTTCCGTCCTTGGCGGGTGCTCCCAGGTGGACCTCGGGGTTGCGGCACGCCAGGTTCGCGGCGGCAGCTCTCTCGCCGACGAGGTAGGTGCGGCCGTGCAGCCAGGTGGGGTTCCTGATTCCGTAGCCGCGACCGCTCTGACGAAGGGGCGCGTCACGTCGGCGTTGACACTGGACCACCGGGCCTTGTGCGCCTTCTTGAGCATGCCCCGGCGGGCTTCCGTGGTCCGAGGTCGATCTGGTAGACGTTGCGCCAGTTCGGTTTCGCCACGGTGCTCCCTCACTTGATCCGCCAACTACCAGCGCGCGGGGGTCCGGGTGGTTTGTCATGGACGCGCACGTGGGGGAGTGGCGCGGACGGGTGTGATGGAGAAGGCCGACGGGCCGCACCCGCGAGGGTGCGGCCCGTCGGTGGTGCGGGCAGGCGCGGTCAGTGGCCGAGCAGTTCGATCTCCGCGAGGCGGGAGCCCGGCTCCGCCGGGACCAGGCGGTAGCTCGTCCAGTGGCCGGCGTGGCGGAGGGAGAAGACGCGGGTCTGCTTGTCCCAGCTGAAGGTCTCACCCTTGCGCCGGTCCACCGTGTGCCAACTCTTGCCCCCGTTGCGGGAGCCCTCCAGTTTCCAGCCGGTCGGTGCGTCGGCGTGGTCGTCGGAGGTGAGGGTGTAGGAGGTGACGCGGGAGCCCCGCTCGACGGTGACCGGCGCGTCGCCGACCTCGGCGGCCGTGTCGGAGGTGTCGTCGGTCAGTGGGGAGTTCCCGGGTTCGCTCACGTCACCCTGCGGCGAGGGCGCCTTGTCGCCCTTGGTGAGGGAGGTCGGTGCCTGGCCGGGTCCCGCGCCCCACTTCGAGGGCTTGGGGCCCATGTCGAACTCCAGGGTGCCGCCCTTGGCCAGCAGCTTGTGGGGCAGCGCGGTGGAGCGCCACTTCTTGCCGTTGACCTTCAGTCCCTGCACGTAGACGTTCTTCGCGCTGTTCTTCGGCGCCTTGACCACCAGGTCCCGGCCGTTCTCCAGGTGCACGGTCGCCTTGGTGAACAAGGGCGAGCCGACGGCGTACTCGGGCGAGCCCATCACCAGCGGGTAGAAGCCCAGGGCGCTGAAGACGTACCAGGCGGACATCTCTCCGTTGTCCTCGTCGCCCGGGTAGCCCTGGCCGATCTCGCTGCCGACGTAGAGCCGGGAGAGGACCTCGCGGACCTTCTCCTGGGTCTTCCAGGGCTGTCCGGCCGCGTCGTACAGGTAGGCGATGTGGTGCGCGGGCTGGTTGCTGTGCCCGTACATGCCCATGCGTACGTCGCGGGCCTCGGTCATCTCGTGGATCACGCCGGGGTAGCTGCCGGCGTACTTCTCCTCGCCCGTCTCGGGGGTGGCGAAGTAGGTGTCCAGCTTCTTGGCGAGGCCGCCGCGGCCGCCGTAGAGGTTGGCGAGGCCGCGGGTGTCCTGGGGTGCGGTGAAGGCGAAGTTCCAGCCGTTGGTCTCGGTGTAGTCGTGGCCCCACACACGCGGGTCGTACGCGTCGGGGGACAGCCGCCGGGTGCCGTCGGCGTTCCGGCCCTGGAAGAAGTCGATCTTGTCGTCGAAGAGGTGGACGTAGTTGCGGGCGCGCTGCGAGAAGTAGGCGGACTCCTCCTTGTACCGCTTCTTGCCGGTCTTCTTGTAGAGGGCCTTGCCCATCTGGGCGATGCCGAAGTCGTTGAGGTAGCCCTCCAGCGCCCAGGACATGCCTTCCTTGGTGTCGGTGCTGGTGTAGCCGAGGAAGGGGGAGGTGTTCATGCCCTTGCGGCCCACGCCCGGGTCCGGCGGGGCGACGGTGGCGTTCTTGAGGGCCGCCTCGTAGGCGGCCTCCGCGTCGAAGTCGACGCCTTTGAGGTACGCGTCGGCGAAGGCGACGTCGGAGGAGGTGCCGGTCATCAGGTCGGCGTAGCCGGGGGAGGACCAGCGGGAGACCCAGCCGCCGTCCTTGTACTGCTGCACGAACCCGTCCACCATCTTCCCCGCCGCCTTCGGGGTGAGGAAGGAGTAGGCGGGCCAGGTGGTGCGGTAGGTGTCCCAGAAGCCGTTGTTGACGTAGACCTCTCCGTCGACGATCTTCGAGCCGGTCTCGGTCGGGGTGTCCGGCTTCTCGGCGGGGGAGAAGGGGCTGGCGTACCGGACCCTGGAGCCGGCCTTCTCGTGGCCGGCGTTGGGGTAGAGGTAGAGCCGGTAGAGGTTGGAGTAGAGGGTGGTCAGCTGGTCGGGGGTGGCGCCCTCGACCTCGATGACGTCCAGCAGGTCGTCCCACTGGTGCTGCGCCCGGTCCCGGACCTGGTCGAAGGAGCGTGAAGCCGGGATCTCGTCGCGCAGGTTGGCCTCGGCCTGGTCGACGCTGATGAGCGAGGTGGCTATGCGCATCGTCACGGTGCGGTCGCTGCCCGGCGCGAAGCGCAGGTAGCCGGCCGCGTCCTTGCTGCCGCCGCCGGACAGTTCGCCTCCGTCGGTGACGGGCGCGTCGAACTCGGCGTGGACGAACATCCGCGTCGCGCCCGTGGACAGGCCGCTCTTGACGTCGGACCAGCCGCTGACGACGCCCCGTTCGGGGTCGAGGGTGAGTCCGGCGTTGTCGTCGACGTTGTCGAAGATCAGGCTGGCGTCCCGCTTCGGGAAGGTGAAGCGCATCATGGCCGCGTGGTCGGTCGGGGTGATCTCGGCCCGCAGCTTGTTCTCGAACGTGACGCCGTAGTAGTGCGGCCGCGCGGTCTCGTTGGCGTGCCGGAAGGGCAGGGCGCGTGCCGTGCGGTCGGCGTCGGGGGTGCCCTTCGCGGTCGAGGGCATCACCTGGAACGTCTGCCGGTCACCCATCCACGGGCTGGGCTCGTGGCTGGCGCTGAAGGCCTGGAGGGAGGGCAGGTTGTCGGCGTTGTTCTGCTGCGCGTAGCTGTACAGCCAGTCCTTGGCGCCCGCGTCGGTCACCGGCGTCCAGAAGTTGAAGCCGTGCGGGACGGCGGTCGCGGGGAAGTTGTTGCCGCGCGAGAACGAACCGCTGGAGTTGGTGCCGCGGGTGGTGGTGACGTGGTCGGAGAGGTGGTCGGAAGAGGGGGCGGCCGCGGCGGACTGGCGCGGGGCGATCCGCACGTCGTCGAGCCAGCCGCCGAAGGGCCGGGTGCCGTCCTTGGGGCCGGTGGACGCGTCGTAGCCGAGCAGTACCCGGTCGACGGTCTTGCCTTCGGCGACGCGGCCGATGCGGGCCTCGGTGTTGTTCCACTGGTTGACGTACAGCGTCTTGGAGGCGCCTTGGGCGGCCGGGGCCAGCCGGTTGCCGTGCTGGTCGGTGGCGCGCAGTTCGCTCAGGTAGGTGCCGTCGGTGAAGGCGAGGTCGACGGCCACGTGCGTCGCGGCGTAGCTGCGGTCGCCCTCGGGCATCTCGGGGAAGAGCCGGTAGGAGAGCACCGTGTCGCGGGTGACGGTGACATCGACGTCGAAGACCTTGTTGGTGGCGTGGCCGCGCCCCGCTGTGGAGTGCTCGCCGGCGAAGCGCAGTGCGTGGGTTCCGGTGAAGCCCGCGCCCGTCTTGGCGGTGGGGGACTTCTCGGGGCCCGTGCCGGTGCGGGTGGCGAGTCCGGGTTGGCCTTCGTGGGTGACGTGGTCGGCGCGCGGGCTGCCGTCGGGGCCGGTCTCGACGGTGTCGTTCCAGTCGGGGGCGGGGGTGTCGGGCTCGAAGGAGGAGGCGAACCGGGTGGGGTGCGCTCCGGAGCCGGGGTCGGGGCGGGCGACGGCGCTGGTGGCCTCGATCGTGGAGGTGGCGACCAGGGCGAGGACGAGTGCGACGGCGGTCCTTCGTACGGCCGTCATACGGGGCGCGGCGCGGAAGCCGGAGGGTCTGCGGCGGCCGGCTCGCCCGTCGGGTGGCGGCCGGTGTCCGGGTCTGTGCCCGGACGGCATACGGAGTCGGAGCAGGGGGCTGTGCGACACACGGACCTCTCAACGGGCCGACAACGTTGTCAGTTGTGATTTTCGACGACCAGTAATGTACGCGAGCCCGCTGGTGTCAAGGGTGTCGGGGAGTCTGAACTGAAGGGGAATTCGGTACAGGTCTCAACTCGGGAAAGATGACGGGCCGGTCCGTTCTTGATCTTGCCCAGATGGCGAAGAGTGGACTATACCTGTCCGCACCTTGAGCGGTACCCGCGCGCGGGAGGCCGTACTCCTGGCGCACCATCGCACAACCCGCACCAACCAGCTTGAACTTCACCCGCGGTGTCGGGCCCTTCGCCGGTGGCGAGTTGACGGGAGACCGGTACACCGCCTGAGTCCTTAAGAAGGCGAGGACTTGAGCATGGGAACCACCAACGTCAACCGTCGTGACGTGATGAAGCGGGCCACAGCGGCCGGTCTTGTCGCGGTACCCGCACTCGGATCGCTGACCTCCTGCGCCACCGGCGGTGGCGAGGAGAACAAGGCCGAAAAGGGAAAGAAGTCCGCCGACAATCCGCTCGCGGTCAAGAAGGACGCCGGACTCCAGGTCTATATCTTCAACGGCGGCTACGACGACAAGTACGCGCGCTACGTCAGCGACATATACGAGAAGAAGTACCCGGACGCGAAGGTCGACCAGAAGAAGACCGAGAAGATCGCCACGCAGACGCAGCCGCGCATCGTGAAGGGCGATCCGCCGGACGTGATCAACAACTCCGGCGCCGACAACATGAACATCCTCTCGCTCGTCCAGAACAAGCAGGCCGCGGACGTGAGCGACCTGCTGGACGCGCCGAGCTGGGACGACCCGGACGTGAAGGTCCGCGACACCTTCGTGCCCGGCGTCGTGGAGATGGGGCAGTTCGGCAGCGACGCCGTCTACCAGCTCAACGTCGCGCAGACCGTCTACGGCATCTGGTACTCGGACACCATGCTCAGCAAGACGCTGGAGGTCGAATACCCCAAGACCTGGGACGAGATGCTGGCGGTCTGCAAGACGGCGAAGAAGAAGGGCGTGCACGGCTGGACGTATCCGGCCGGACACCCGCGCTACATGTTCTTCAGCATGTACGCGATGTTCGGACAGGCAGGCGGCCGCAAGCAGCTGGAGGCCATGGACTACCTGGAGCCGAACGCCTGGAAGTCCGACGCGGTCAAGGCCGTCTTCGAGGCCTACGAGGAGCTGCTGGCCAAGAAGTACGTCCTCCAGGGGTTCGACGGCGAGAAGGCGCACATCGAGGCCCAGACCGCCTGGACGAAGGGCAAGGCCGTCTTCATCCCGGACGGCTCCTGGGTGGAGAACGAGGCGAAGCCCACCACGCCGAAGGACTTCGAGATGCGGGTGGGCGCCACCCCCTCCCTCGACAAGGGCGACGCCATGCCGTTCGGCACCCTGTACGCGCCGCCCGGCGAGCCGTTCCTCATCCCCGAGAAGGCCAAGAACAAGCAGGGCGGGATGGAGTGGATGCGGATGATGTACAGCAAGAAGGCGGCACAGAACTTCTTCCGCGAGGTCTCCTCCATGCCCGTGGTCAAGGGCGCCATCGACGGCCTGGATCTGCCCCCGGGCGTCGCCAGCTCGCAGAAGGCCATCAAGGCGGCGGGTGACAACATCGTCATCGCCTTCTTCAAGGAGTGGTACACGGCGCTGTGGAACGAGGAGTTCAACAACGTCGTCGGCTCCTTCATGAACGGTGACTCGTCGGTCAAGGAAGCGATGAACACCATGCAGAAGGCCGCCGACCGGGTCGCCAAGGACCCCGACGTCCACAAGATCAAGAAGGCCTGAGGCAGGGCGTCGGGAACGGGGAGTGGGGGAGAGCGGAGCGGCGTGAGGACTCGGACACGGCCGGCCCCGAGCGGGCCGGCGACACAGAAAACGGTTCCGTGGCGGAAACTGCCGCCCGGCGACAAGCTGGCCTTCGCGGTGGCGGTCCTGCTGCCGCCCCGGTTCACCCCGGCGCGGGTGCGTGCCGACCGCAGGTACCGGACGCTGGACAAGTACCGGTTCATCGTGGGATTCCTGATCCTGCCGCTGGCCTTCTACGCCGTCTTCGTCATCTCCCCGTTCTTCCAGGCGATCTACTACTCGTTCACCGACTGGGCGGGCGGCGCCACGGCGAACTTCGTCGGCTTCGACAACTACGTGAAGATGTGGAACGACGAGAAGTTCTGGTCATCGGTCCAGACCAGTCTGCTGCTGCTGGTGTTCGTTCCGGTGGTCACGCTCGCGCTCGGCATCTTCTTCGCCTACATGATCACCGCGGGCGGCCGGCACCGCAGGGGCGAGGCCGTCTCCGGGGTCGTCGGCTCCTCGTTCTACAAGGTCGTCTACTTCTTTCCCCAGGTCCTCTCCATCGCGCTGATCGCGGTGGTCTGGCAGCAGGTCTACAGCTCCCGCAGCGGCCTGCTGAACGGGCTGCTGGGCGAGGTGGGCCTGGGCTCCCTCGAACAGCGCTGGCTGGGCGGCGACTACAAACTGGGCCTGTTCGCCACGATGGCGGTGATCGCCTGGAGCTTCGTCGGGTTCTACGTGGTGCTCTTCTCGGCCGCGATGGGGGCGATCCCCAAGGACATCTACGAGGCGGCGCTGCTGGACGGCGCGGGCCGGGGCGCCACGTTCTTCCGGGTCACACTGCCCCTGATCTGGGACACCGTGCGCACCGGCTGGATCTACATGGGCATCCAGGCGCTGGACGCCTTCGCCGTCGTCCTGATCATGGTGCCGGGACACGTGCTGAAGGTGACCCCGGTCTACCTGTACGAGCGCTTCCGTGAGGGCCAGTTCGGCTACGCCACGGCCATCGGTGTGGTGCTCCTCGTCCTGAGCATGGCGTTCACGCTCATCGTGATGAGGATCGGCCGCCGTGAGACGATCGAGTACTGAGAAGCGGGTTGCGATGAGTGCCGAACCGATGAGCACGGACGCGGCGGCGGTGGCCGAGAAGGCGGCCGCGGACCCGGCGTCCGGGAGCACCACCCGCCCGCGCGCCGCGGGCGGCGGCAGGGGCGGGAAGGGCGGGAAGGAGGCCAGGGGCCTCAAGGGCGGCGAGAGCCGCACCCTGAACGCGTTCTCGCACGGCTTCCTGGTCCTGTGGGTGATCATGGCGGCGGGCCCGCTGGTCTGGGTGGCGCTGACCGCCTTCCGGCCGACGGCGGACTACCTGGGCGACCCGATGGGCCTGCCCACCTCGCTGCACTGGGAGAACTTCGTCAACGCCTGGACCGAGGCGAAGGTGGGCCGCTACGCGCTCAACTCGGTCATCATCCTGGCGGGCTCGCTCACGGGCACCATGCTGCTCGGCTCGATGGCCGCCTACGTGATCGCCCGCTTCACCTTTCCCGGCAACCGGTTCATCTTCCTGCTGTTCGCCGGCGGAATGATGTTCCCGGTGATCCTGGCGCTGATCCCGCTGTTCACGATCATGGACAACTTGTCCCTGCTGGACACCCGTCCCGGGCTGATCATCGCGTACATCGCCTATTCGCTGCCGTTCACCACCTTCTTCCTCACCTCGTTCTTCCGGACGCTGCCCAGCGGGGTGCAGGAAGCGGCGATGATCGACGGGGCCTCGCACACCCGGACGTTCTTCCAGGTCATGCTCCCCATGGCCAAGCCGGGCCTGGTCAGCATCGGCATCTTCAACTTCCTCGGCCAGTGGAACCAGTACCTGCTCCCGCTGCTGCTCAACAACGACGACGAGAACAACTACGTGCTGCCCCAGGGGCTCGCGGCGCTGACGGTCTCCCAGTGGTACGCGGGCGACTGGGGCGCGCTGTTCGCGGGGCTGACTCTGGCCATGGTGCCGGTGCTCGTCGTCTATGCGGTTTTCCAGCGCCAGGTGCAGGCGGGGCTGACCGCGGGCGCGATCAAATAGGCCGTACGGCGGTCGCGAACCGGGTGGGCGGCCCGGGGGCCGGGGGGAAACGCGCCGGTCAAACTAGCCGCCCACAGCGGTGATTTCAGGTTGGCCACGAAAGTGGCCTAGACCTGTCGAGGCGGAATCCGCCATGGATAGTCTGCGCCGTGACTGCTGCGGGATCACCGTGCCGGGCAGTCGGGGCTCCTCGCCCGAGCGTTGCGTGGGGGACCGGGTGGCGCCCGGTGTGACGCATCACCTGCGAGCAAGTCGACACCGATGTCGAAGGGTTGAGCAACATGAACAAAAGAGCAGTGGCGGCCGGCGCCGCAGCGCTCGCCATGGCACTGAGCGTGACCGCCTGCGGCGGTGACAGTGGGAGCTCCGGGGACAAGAACACCATCAAACTGGTGGCGGCCGACTACGGCGACAAGAAGTCCAACGCCTCGAAGATCTACTGGGACTCGGTGGTCAAGGACTTCGAGAAGCAGAACAAGGACATCAAGGTCGAGGTCCAGGTCATCAACTGGAACGACATCGACAAGCAGGTCAAGACGATGATCCAGAGCGGCAACGTGCCGGATCTGCTGCAGACCGGCGGCTACGCCGACAAGGTCGCCGACGACCTGCTCTACAAGGCCGACGAGGTCCTCTCGCCCAAGACGAAGAAGAACCTCATCCCGTCGTTCGCCGAGGCCGGCGAGGTGGACGGCACCCAGTACGGCATCCCGTGGGTCTCCTCCACCCGCGTGCTGTTCTACAACAAGGAGGTCTTCAAGAAGGCGGGCATCAAGACTCCGCCCAAGACCTGGGACGAGCTGGCCGAGGCCGCCGAGAAGATCAAGAAGTCGAAGGCAGCCGACACCCCCTACGCGCTCCCGCTGGGCCCCGAGGAGGCGCAGGGTGAGTCGCTGATCTGGGAGCTGGGCAACGGCGGTGGCTACACCGACTCCAGCGGCAAGTACACCCTCGACAGCAAGAAGAACGTCGAGACCTTCGACTGGCTCCAGGACAACCTGGTCAAGCCGGGCCTGACGTACTCCAACCCGGCCTCCACCGACCGCAAGACGGCCTTCGCCGACTTCGCCGCGGGCAAGGCGGGCATGCTCAACGGCCACCCGAGCCTCGTTCAGATGGCGAAGGCGGGCAAGGTCGACTACGGAGTCACCACCATCCCGGGCAAGGACGGGCCGCTCAAGACGACCCTGGGCGTCGCCGACTGGATGATGGCCTTCAAGGACGGCGGCAAGCAGGAGCAGATAAAGAAGTTCCTCGACTTCGTGTACTCGAAGAAGATGCTGAAGTTCGACGAGATGTACAACTTCATGCCCGTCACCAAGGACGCGCTGGAGACGATGCAGTCGAACGGCAAGCACAAGGACCTGCAGCCCTTCTTCGACGAGCTGGACGGCGCGCGGTTCTACCCGCTGGGCGACCCCGCCTGGGACATCGTCTCCGCCGAGATGAAGAAGACCGGCGGCAAGGCGGCCAAGGAGGACCCGAAGAAGATCCTCGGGGACCTGCAGAAGAAGGCGGAGGAAGCGGCGGCGAACACCAAGTAGGCCGCCCGACGCCCCACTTCGCCCCTCCGTACCGCAAGGAGACCCCGTGTCATTGAAGGCCCCGCCGTCCCCGGCCAGCAGGAGCCGGGGGCGGGGCGGGCAGTCGACCAGGCCGGTCCGCCGCTCGCGCGGCGGGCTGGCCCGGCTCGGCCCGCTTCCCTGGATCGCCCCGGTCGTCCTGCTCATCCTCGCCGTCGTCGTGTGGCCCATCGTCGAGCTGATCAGGACCTCGTTCCAGAACATCAGCATCTCGGGGGTCGTGCGGGGCTCGGCCGGCACCGAGAAGTACGAGAAGCTCTTCGACGAGTCCGGCTTCGGGCACGTCATCGGCTACACCGTCCTGTGGACGGTCGTGGTCGTCAGCGTCACCATGCTGGTGTCGCTGGGCCTGGCCCAGCTGTTCAACCAGCGCTTCCCGGGGCGCAGCGTCACCCGGTGGGCGCTCATCGCGCCCTGGGCGGCCTCGGTCCTGATGACCGCCATCGGCTTCAAGTGGATGCTCAACCAGACCGCCGGTGTGCTCAACACGGTGATGCTGGACCTGGGCATCATCGACAAGTCCACGGACTGGCTGGGCTCCCAGTCCACCGCCTGGCCGTGGATGATGTTCGTGGCGGTCTTCGTCTCGCTGCCCTTCACCACCTACACCCTGCTGGCCGGGCTCCAGACGATCCCGGGCGATGTGTACGAGGCGGCCCGCATCGACGGTGCGGGCCCCTGGCAGACCTACCGGAGCATCACCCTGCCCCTGCTGCGCCCCGCGTTCCTCGTCGGTGTGGTCATCAACCTCATCAACGTCTTCAACTCGTTCCCGATCATCTGGGCGATGACGCAGGGCGGCCCGGGCAGCGACACCTCGACGACCACCGTGTTCATGTACAAGCTCAAGGAGACGGACATCGCCGAGTCGGCGGCGATGTCGGTGGTCAACTTCGCCATGGTCGTCGTGCTCGTGCTGCTCTTCCTCAAGGTCAGCCGGTGGAACGAGGAGGACTGATGGCGACCGCAACACAGACCGCCGGGCCCGGACCCGTCAAGGAGGGGCCCGCGGGCCCCGCCAAGCGCACCGTGCGCCCGCCCAGGCGCGGCTTCCGGCCGCGCAGCCTGGTGATCGCCGCCTTCGCGTGGCTGCTCGCCGCGCTGTTCCTGGCGCCGTACCTGGAGATGATCGTCACGGCGCTGCGGCCCGCCGACGAACTGCGCGACCGCACCTACCTGCCCGACAAGCTGGACTGGTCGAACTTCATCGAGGTCTGGCGCGAGTCCTCGCTCGGGAACAACCTCCAGGTCACCCTGTTGGTGGCGGGCGGCTCCACGCTGCTGGTGCTGCTCGTCTCGCTGCCGGCCGCGTACTACACGGCGCGGATGAAGTTCAGGGGCCGCAAGTGGTTCCTGCTGCTGGTGCTGGTCACCCAGATGTTCCAGCCGACCGCCCTGCTGGTGGGCCTCTACCGCGAGTTCTACCAGCTGGACATGCTCAACTCGGTCTGGACGCTGATCCTCACCAACGCCGCGTTCAACCTCGCCTTCGCCGTGTGGATCCTCACCGCCTACATCGGGTCCATTCCGCAGGAGCTGGAGGAGGCGGCGATGGTGGACGGCACCAGCCGCTTCGGGGCGATGACGCGGGTGACGCTTCCGCTGGCACTGCCCGGTGTCGTCACGGCCGTGATCTTCACCTTCATCTCGGCCTGGAACGAGTTCGTGATGGGTCTGACCCTCTCCACCGAGCCGGACAAGCAGCCGCTGACGGTCGGCATCAACAACTTCATCGGTGCCTACACGGTGCAGTGGAACTACCTGTTCGCCGCCTCCGTCGTCGCCATCGTCCCGGTGATCATCCTGTTCGCGTTCATCGAGCGGCACGTGGTCTCCGGGCTGACGGCGGGCTCCGTCAAGTGAGGTGAGCACCGCTGCGACGGCCCCGAGCCCGGGTCCCCGGCCACCGGCCGGGGACCCGGCGCGTTGAGCCCGCTCACCTCCGTATGATGAGGCACAAATGAGCGCCGACCGCTGCCGGCTCGATCGAAGGACTTGACGGGGAGGACCGCCGGGGCTCTTCTTAGGGTTCAGATGTTGGAGACAAGCGGGGAGTGAACAGTGGTGGAGACTCCGGGGTCGCAGTCCTCGCTGCACCGGGCGAATCTGGAGCGCGTCGTGCGGGCCGTACGGATGGCGGGCTCGCTCACCCAGGCGGAGATCGCCCGCAGCACGGGGCTGTCCGCCGCGACCGTCTCCAACATCGTCCGTGAGCTCAAGGACGCCGGAACCGTCGAGGTCACCCCCACCTCCTCCGGCGGCAGGCGGGCGCGCGCCGTCTCCCTCAGCGCCGACGCGGGCATCGTCGTCGGTGTCGACTTCGGCCACTCGCACCTGCGCGTCGCCGTCGGCAACCTGGCGCACACCGTACTGGCCGAGGACGCCGAGCCCATCGACGTCGACGCCTCGGCGGGACAGGGCTTCGACCGCGCCGAGCGGCTGGTGCGGCGGCTGGTCGCCGAGAGCGGGATCAGCCCCGGCAAGGTCATCGGCATCGGCCTGGGCGTTCCGGGGCCGATCGACATCGAGACGGGCGTGCTGGGCTCCACCGCGATCCTGCCGGGCTGGGTCGGCACCAACCCGCGCGACGAGCTCGCCGCGCGCCTCGGCGTCCCCGTCTACGTCGACAACGACGCCAACCTCGGCGCCCTCGGCGAGCAGGTGTGGGGCGCGGGGCACGGCGCCGGCGACCTGGCCTACATCAAGGTCGCCAGCGGCGTCGGCGCCGGACTGGTCATCAACGGCCAGATCTACCGCGGCCCGGGCGGCACGGCGGGCGAGATCGGCCACATCACGCTGGACGAGTCGGGCCCGGTCTGCCGCTGCGGCAACCGCGGCTGCCTGGAGACCTTCACCGCGGCCAGGTACGTGCTGCCGCTGCTGCACTCCAGCCACGGCACCGACCTGACCATGGCGCGGGTGGTGCGGCTGGCCGGCGAGGGCGACCCCGGCTGCCGGCGCGTCGTCGCCGACATCGGCCGCCACATCGGCAGCGGGGTGGCCAGCCTCTGCAACCTTCTCAACCCCTCACGGGTCGTGCTCGGCGGAGACCTGGCCGAGGCCGGGGACCTGGTGCTGGACCCGGTGCGGGACTCGGTGGCGCGCTACGCCATCCCCAGCGCGGCACGGCAGCTGAAGGTGGCGCCCGGCGAACTCGACAGCCGCGCGGAGGTGTTGGGCGCGCTCGCCCTGGTGCTCAACGAGATGGGTGACACCACACTGGTGGACGCGGCCGCCTCGGCGGCGGCCTGAGCCCTGCGGGCCCTGCGCAACTCCCGGCGCGGGTGTGAGGGCTGCCGCAGCGTAGGCCTGCGGGGCCTGGAGGGGCATCGCCGCCGCGGTCCTGGGGCGTTGCCCGGTGCGGGCTCGTTGTGGCCGGCCGCGCCGTTCCCCGCGGCCCTTCGGGGCGTCCGACGGGGCGCCCCCTCCGCCGTTCTATGGCTTTCTGTTTTCAATGGATGGCATCGTTGTCATCTCGTTAAGGATTTTCTTATTGACCGGTGCGACGGCGGCGAGTTGACTTCCGGCTACCCCGGCCGCGACGCCGCGGCCCCGTCAGGGAGGTCACCATGCACGCAGCGCTGCGCGGCATCGTCTTCGGTACCGTCACACTCTCGCTCGCCCTCACCACAGCCGCCTGCGGCAGTGCTGACCAGGCGGACGGCAACGACAGCGGCAAGGAGAAGAAGGGCCCGCTGACGATCGGGCTGCTGCTCCCCGAGAACCAGACAGCACGTTACGAGCGGTTCGACAAGCCGCTGCTGGAGAAGAAGATCAAGGAACTGGCGGGCAAGGACACCAGAATCCTGTACTCCAACGCCAAACAGGACGCCAACCTCCAGCAGCAGCAGGCCGAGACGATGGTCACCAAGAAGGTCGACGCGCTCATCGTGGACGCGGTGGACGCCAAGTCCATCGCCAGCTCCGTCAAGAAGGCCGACGACGCCGACATCCCCGTCGTCGCCTACGACCGTCTCGCCGAAGGCCCCATCAAGGCCTACACCTCCGTCGACAACCCGCGGGTCGGCAAGATCCAGGCCGAGTCCCTGCTCAAGGAGCTCGGCGACAAGGCCGACGACGGCAAGATCGTCATGATGAACGGCTCCGTCACCGACCCCAACGCCAAGATGTACAAGGAGGGCGCCCACTCCGTCCTCGACGGCAAGGTGAAGGTCGGCAAGGAGTACGACACCAAGGAGTGGAAGCCGGAGAACGCCAACGGCAACATGAAGGGCGCCCTCTCCTCCCTCGGCAAGAAGAACATCGTCGGCGTCTACTCGGCCAACGACGGGATGGCGGGCGGCATCATCACCGCGCTCAAGGGCGCCGGTTTCACCAAGGACAACATGCCCCCGGTGACCGGCCAGGACGCCGAACTCAACGCCGTGCAGCGCATCCTGTCCGGCGAGCAGTTCATGAGCGTCTACAAGCCGTACGTGCCCGAGACCTCGGCGGCGGCCGAGTTCGCCGTCGCACTGGCCAAGGGCGAGAAGCTGGACGACATCGCCACCTCCACCTCCGACAGCGCCTCGCAGAAGGACATCCCCACCAAGATCGTCACTCCGCTGCCGCTGACCAAGGACGACATCAAGAAGTACGTCGGCAAGTCCGGGTTCTTCACGGCCAAGGAGATCTGCACCAGCAAGTTCAAGAAGGCCTGTGACGAGGCGGGCATCAAGTAGGTCCCAGCGACATCGATCGGCCCGGTGGCACCGCCGGTACCGCACTCGCCCGCCCGCCTGCGGCAGCCCCAGCGGCCCCGTACGGCGGGCGGGCGGCGGCCGACGGCCCACCGCCGGCGCGCCGGTCACGGTTAAGGAGTGATTCACGTGTCCGCTACGCCCGTGCTGGCGTTGCGCGGAGTCTCCAAGCGGTTCGGCGCCGTGCAGGCGCTCACGGACGTCGAGCTGGAGGTCCACCCCGGCGAGGTCGTCGCGCTCGTCGGGGACAACGGTGCAGGAAAGTCCACCCTGGTCAAAGCCATCGCGGGCGTCAGCCCCGCGGACGAGGGCCGCCTGGAGTGGAACGGCGAGCCCGTCAGCGTCGACAAGCCGCACGACGCCCAGGAACTCGGCATCGCGACCGTCTACCAGGACCTGGCGCTGTGCGACAACCTCGACGTCGTCGGCAACCTCTTCCTGGGCAACGAACTCAAGTCGGGCGGCATCCTCGACGAGGTCGAGATGGAGCGCCGCTCCCGCGAGCTCCTCTCCACCCTCTCGATCCGCATTCCCAGCGTCCGCATCCCCGTCGCCTCCCTCTCCGGCGGCCAGCGGCAGACCGTGGCCATCGCCCGCTCGCTGCTCGGCGAGCCCCGCGTCGTCATCCTCGACGAGCCCACCGCCGCGCTCGGGGTCGAGCAGACCGCGCAGGTTCTCGACCTGGTGGAACGGCTGCGGGAGCGGGAGCTGGGCGTGCTGCTCATCAGCCACAACATGGCCGACGTGCGCGCCGTCAGCGACCGGGTCGCCGTCCTGCGCCTCGGCCGCAACAACGGCACCTTCACGGTGAGCGAGACCTCCCAGGAGGAGATCGTCTCGGCGATCACCGGAGCCACTGACAACGTCGTCACCCGGCGCAATGCCCGAACCGCACAGCAGGCGTCCACCACGGAGGTGCGCAAGTGACCACCGGCACCCCCACCGACGGGGCACCGGCCGACAAGGCCGCCGCCCCCCAGCAGGACGGCGGCGAAACGAACGGCACAGCGGCCGCCGGATCCGCCGCGTCCGTCGACCCGCGCCTCCTCGTGCGCGAGCGCGGCTTCGCCGGCTACCTCGACGACCTGGTGCGCCGCCTGCGCACCGGCGAACTCGGCTCGCTGCCCGTGATCGTCGGGCTCATCGTCATCGGCCTCGTCTTCCAGCTCCAGGACTCCGCGTTCCTGAGCGCGAACAACCTCAGCAACCTGTTCGTGCAGAGCGCCGGAACCGGGCTGATCGCGGTCGGCATCGTCTTCGTCCTGCTGCTCGGCGAGATCGACCTGTCCGTCGGCTCGGTCAGCGGCATGTCCGCAGCCGTGCTGGCCGTGCTCAACATCAACCAGGGCATGAACGAGGTCCTGGCCGTGATTCTGGCCATCCTCGTCGGCATGGCGGCCGGCGCCCTGCACGGCTTCTTCTTCGCCAAGATCGGTGTCCCCGCCTTCGTGGTCACGCTGGCCGGCCTGCTCGGCTGGAACGGCCTGATGCTCCAGATCCTCGGCCCCAGCGGCACCATCAACCTCGACGACGACGGCGTGGTCGCCCAACTGACCAACCACTACTTCGCCGACAAGTTCTGGGCGATGGGGTTGGCCACCGTCTGCGTGCTGGCGTTCCTCGGGTTCTCGCTGCTGGACGCGCGCCGGCGCAAGGCGGCGGACGTGCCCAGCCGCCCGCTCAGCGAGATCGTGCTCCGCACGGTCGTCGTGGCGATACCCGCCTACGCGGCGGCCCTCGTCTTCAACTCCTACAAGGGCCTCCCGCTGGCGGTCGTCATCTTCGTCGGCGTCATCGTCCTCGGCGACTTCGTGCTGCGCCGCACCACCTACGGGCGGCAGGTCTTCGCCGTCGGCGGCAGCAGCGAGGCCGCCGCGCGGGCCGGCATCAGCGTGCCCATGATCCGGATCACCGTGTACGCGATCGCCGGGACCATGGCCGCCGTCGGCGGACTGTTCTTCGCCTCCCAGATCAACGCCGCCAACCAGTCCTCGGGCGCGGGCAGCCTGCTGATGAACTGCATCGCCGCCGCCGTCATCGGCGGCACCAGCCTCTTCGGCGGCCGCGGCAAGACCTGGTCGGCGCTGCTGGGTGCCCTCGTCATCCAGTCCATCAACTCCGGCATGGCCCTGCTGGGCACCGGGTCCGCAGTCCGCGACATGATCACCGGCGCGGTGCTGCTCGCGGCGGTCGTCATCGACTCGATCTCCCGCCGCACCCAGAAGACCGCGGGGCGCGCCTGAGGACCGCGGGGTGGGCGGGCGGTCGCGCCGTCCGGCCACCCCGCTGCCGCCGCCGCGGGCACGGGCGTCCTGCCAGCAGCCGCGAGCGGCGCCGGCTCGCATGCCGTTGCGGACGGCGAAGCGGTGTCACACCCGCCCTCTAAGATCCTGGAATGACTCAGATCGTGTGCGCTGACGAGAGCACGTCCCAGGGCCGGTTCGCGGCGCTCGTGCTCGACATGGAGGAGGAACGGGTCAGTGTGCGGGAGCTGATCAGACGGCGGGTGTTCCAGGAGGTCGCCGAGTACCACGCGGGGGAAGCGGCCGGACCGTTTCGGGGGCTCGTGCGGCCGACGGCGGACGAGGCCGTGCTGAACGGCTCGCGGGGCCCGTCCCGTCCGCCGCACCGGATCGACCCGGAGCGGCAGTTCGACGCCGCGGTGCGGGCGTTCGAGAGGAACGGCTTCCTGCTCCTGACCCCGGAGCGGCAGCTGACGCGTCTCGACGAGGAGATCGACCTCGTGGCGGGGTCGGAGATCACCTTCTTGAAGCTCGTCCCCCTGGTGGGTGGCTGATGAGCGACTTCGACGCGTGCCGGGCCGCGGTGCGGGCCGCCGCCGAACGCGACGACGCCTCGGCGGTCCACGAGGCACTGGCCTCCGCTCCCGAGCTGTCCTGGACGGTGGAGCTGCTGCGGCCCCTTCCCGAATATCTCCGTCTCCGCGCGCGGTTGCGGGCCGGCGAGGCCTACGGGCAGGCCGAGACGGAGCAGCGGCGTGCCGCGGCCCTGTACATGCAGGTATCGGAGGCGCCGGAGCTGGAGGTGATGGGCCCACGCGAGCTGGAGGCCGTCGTACGGACGGCCGTCGCGGACAAGGCTTCGGCGGCGGCCTGCGAACGGGCTCTCGGCGCCAGGCGGCTGCCGTGGGTGCTGCTGGACGTGCTGCCCGACGACGCCCGGCACCGCCTGCTGCGCCACTGCGTCGAGGTCTACCGGAACGCCGGGTCACCTCAGCAGCGGGACAAGGCCGTCGTCCTGCATGCCATGGCGTCCTCGGGCCGTCCTGACGACCTCATGGCGGCGGACCGTCAGCGCTTGCTGGCGGGCTACCGGGAGAACGTCGACTGGGCGCTGGAGAGTTACGACGTGGCCTGGGTGGAACTGGCCTCAGGGCGTCAGATCCCGCCGGCTCTCGGCGCGGAGATGCGGCGTGTGTACTACGACAGCCATCCCGTCAGAACGTCCGCGTCCCGCGAAGTCCTGCGGCTGCTCGCCGAGCGCCACCCGGTACTCAACGCCGGTGAGCGGTGGTCGGACCACGCGCTCGCCGAACTGGCTCAACTGCCAGCGGCCTGGACCGACGTGCTCCGGCACGCCGCGACGCTGACGTCGGTCAGGCCCGGCGCACCCTGGGCACGGACCGCGCGGACCCTGCTCGCCGAGGTCGACGCGGAACGGGTCCCGGAGCGGGTGGCGGACTGGCTCGCCCTGCTGGGCGGCCCGCCCACGCTGCCGCGTGAGCGGGGGTTCGCCTACGACCCGTACAACTACGAGGTGGCGCGCGGCCTGGTGTGGATGCTCTCCTTCCTGCCCGGACACGCGCGGGCCCCCCGGGCGCTGGGCGCGGTGCTGGAGAGAGCGCTGCGCAGAATGCCGGGTGTGGGCCCGGGCATGCCGAAGCTCGCCAACGCGTGTGCCACGGCACTGTGCACGATGGAGGGCGAGGCCGCCCTCGCGGAACTCGCCCGGCTCACCACCCGGGTGACGTACAAGGCGACACTCAAGATGCTCCAGGCCGGGCTGGACGCACGCGCCCGGGACCTGGGACTCGGCCGGGAGGAGATCGAGGAGCTGGCCGTTCCCTCGTACGGGCTGTCGCAGGACGGCCGCCGGGTCGTGCACTTCGGCGACGAGGCGAAGGAAGCGGCCGCCGAGCTGGTGATCGACGGTGGCACCGCCGTGCTGCGCTGGCGGAACGCCGCCGGCAAGCCGGTCACGTCGGCCCCCGCCGCCGTGCGGCGCGACCACGCCCGTCAGCTGAAGGAACTCAGGGCCGAGGTCAAGGAGATCAACGCGACGCTGGGCGCGGTGGCCAAGCGCCTGGAGAGGGTCCTGCTCACCCGGCGCTCATGGCCCGCTCAGGTGTGGCGCGAGCGCTACCTGGAGCATCCGCTGGCCGGCACGGTCGCCCGCCGCCTGCTGTGGACGCTCGACGGCACCGCCTGCCGCTCCACCGACGGCGCACTGCGCGACCTGACGGGCGAGCCGGTGACGGGCCGGGGCACCGTGCGGCTGTGGCATCCGGTGGGCAGGACCGTCGAGGAGGTGATGGCCTGGCGGCAGTGCCTGGAGGACGAGCGGATCACCCAGCCCTTCAAGCAGGCGCACCGCGAGGTCTACCTGCTCACCGACGCGGAACGGCGCACCGCCACCTACTCCAACCGCTTCGCCGGGCACATCCTGGGCCAGCACACGTTCCGTTCACTGGCGGCCCAGCGCGGCTGGCGCGACGCCGAGTTGCGGATATGCCATCACGACACCTCCTACCCGCCCGCCGTGCGCGAACTGCCCGAGTGGGGGCTGCGCGCCGAATACTGGGTGCGCGGCGAGGGCGAGCCCGGCAACGCGCCCACCACCGACTCGGGCGCCTACGCGCTGCTGGCCACGGACCAGGTGAGGTTCTATCCGCTCGACGCGCCGGGCAACACGATCAGCAGCGAGGGGGGACAGGGGTTCCTGATGCCCGGGCCCCGGAAGGTGGACCCCGTACCGCTGGAGGAGATACCGGCCCGGGTGCTCAGCGAGGTGCTCAGAGACGTCGACCTGTTCGTCGGCGTCGCGAGCGTGGCCGGTGACCCCACATGGCAGGACGGCGGACCCGGCGGGCACTACGCCCGGTACTGGACCTCCGTCGGCTTCGGCGAGCTGAGCGAGACCGCGCGGACCCGCCACGACCTGCTGGCGCGGCTGCTGCCCCGGCTGGCCATCGGCGACCGGTGCCATGTCGAGGGCCGCTTCCTGCACGTCAAGGGCGCACTGCACACGTACAGGATCCACCTGGGGTCGGGGAACGTCCTGCTGGACCCGGGGGACCGGTACCTGTGCGTCCTCGCGAAGAGCGGGCCCTCGTCCTCCGCGCCCGTGTATCTGCCGTTCGACGGCGACTGGACGCTGTCGGTGATCCTCAGCAAGGCGCTGATGCTGGCGGACGACACGCAGATCACCGACCCGGTCCTTCTCCAACAGCTGCGAGGGTGACGCAGAACCTCACCCTTCGGCGCGGGCTCTGGCGTGGAGCCGCAACAGGTTGTGCAGCCGGTAGCGCCCGGGCCCGGCGGACTCCAGCAGAGAGCTGTCGACCAGGGCCTCCAGCAGGTCCTCGGCCTCTTCCGCCGAGCGGTCGAGGAGCGCGGCGGCGGCGGCCAGCGGGATGTCGGGGCCCTCGGTGAGCCCGAGCAGGCAAAACGCCCTGGCCTGCTCCGCGTCCAGGTGGGCGTAGCCGAGTTCGAAGGTGGCCCCGACGGCCTGGTCGCCGGCCTGCAACTCGTCCAGTCGGCGCCGCTCGTCGGCCAGCTTGGCGGCGAGCACGGAGACGGTCCAGGTACGGCGGGCCGAAAGCCTGGCGGCCGCGATGCGCAGCGCCAGCGGGAGGAACCCGCACGCCGCCACGACATCCATCGCGGCCTCCCGCTCCGCGCCGACGCGTTCCCTCCCCACGACGCGGGAGAAGAGGGCCATGGCCTCGCCGGGGCCCAGCACGTCCAGATCGACGAGGCGGGCGCCGGCGAGGTCGACCATGCGGACGCGGCTGGTCACCAGCGCCGCGCAGCCCGTGGTGCCCGGGAGGAGGGGGCGGACCTGGGCGGCGTCGCGGGCGTTGTCGAGCAGGACCAGGACGCGGCGGCCCGCCAGCAGCGAACGGAAGAGCGCCGCGCGCTCCTCGACGCCCTCCGGAAGGGAGGCGTCGTCGGCTCCCAGGGCACGGAGGAACCCTCCGAGCACGGCCGCGCCCTCCTCGGGGGAGGCGCCGGTGCCCTGGAGGTCGACGTAGAGCTGCCCGTCGGGGAACCGGTCGGCCACGGCGTGCCCGAGGTGGACGGCCAACGCCGTCTTGCCGACGCCGCCGATACCCGCGAGGGCCATGACGGTGCCGTCGGCCCGCGCGAGCTGGGCGCCGAGCCGCGCGACGAGCGCGTCACGGCCGGTGAAGTCGGGGACAGTGGCGGGAAGTTGCGCGGGGATGGTGGGCGTCCGTGGCTGTGCGGCGCGGCTCTCGTCCGAGCACGCCAGACTCTCGTCGGCCTCCAGGATGCGCTGCTGGAGCTCGGTCAGCTCCGGGCCCGGGCCGACTCCGAGCTCGTCGGCGAGCAGGCGCCGGATGTCGGCGTGCACGGCCAGCGCCTCGGCCTGGCGGCCGCTGCGGTAGAGGGCGAGCATCAGCAGCTCGCGCAGCCGCTCCCGCAGCGGGTGCGAAGCGGCGAGCGCGGTCAGTCCGGCGACGGCCTCCGCGTGCCGGCCGAGCCGCAGATCCAGGTCGTACCGCAGCTCCAACAGGCTCATCCGCCACTCCGTCAGGCGGGCGCGCTGGGCTTCCGCGTACGGACCCGGTATGTGGGCGAGCGGTTCCCCGCTCCACTGGGCGAGCGCTGCGTCGTACAGCTCACGGGCCCTGACCAGGTCGCCGCCCGAGACCGCCTTGTCGGCCTGCGCGGCCAGCTGACGCGCGGTCTCCACGTCGAGCGACGTACCGTCTCCGTCCCCGTCACCCAGCGCGTAGCCGCCGGACTCGCTGACCAGCAGGTCGCCGTCGGGCCCGAGAGCCTTGCGGATGCGCGAGGCGTAAGTGCGCAACGCCGCCCTCGCCATCTCGGGGGGCTCCTCACCCCAGATACCGTCGATCAGCTCCTCGGCCGTCGCGGTGTGCCCGCCGCGCAGCAGGAGCGCCGCGAGCACCGCTTTCTGCTGGGGCGACCCCAGCGCCAGAGGCTGGTCACCGCGCCAGACACGCACGGGGCCGAGGACGGTGAGGCGCAGTGCGCCGGCGCGTGGCGGGACGGGGCCCGTACGGGGCCCGGGCGCGAACCCGGACCGGGGCGCGGGGAGAGGCTGCGCCTCAGCCACGTGTGCACCGGAGAAGAGGCCCTCCACAAGGAAGGAGCCCCCTTCGTGCAGGGGTTCGCGGAAGGACTCCTCGCCAGGCTCGGGGAAGGTGGCCTCCTCGCGAGGCGCGGTCACGCCGGTGCCCGGCGGCGTGCGCGTGCCCACCCGCCGCCACGCCTCCACCCACGGGCGCCGCTCCCTGGCGGGAACCTCGCAGGCGTCCAGGAACGCGACCAGCTGGCGCTCGTCACGCGGCACCGTCTGCCCGCGCAGAATGCGGTGGACCGTGCTGTGCGGCAGCGCGCCGTAACCGCCCGCGCGGCGCTCCATGGTCCGCAACGGGGGCCCGCCCGCCGCGCTGTAGAGACCCCACAGCGCGGCCGACAGGCCCGGCAGATCCGCGACGGTCTCCGGGGCCGGTGTCATACGGTCTCCCGCGGCGCCGTGCAGCTGCTCCTGCCGAGCCCTCCGCCACATGCGCAGGGCCACCTCCACCGACACGCCGCACCCCCGGGCGTACGCCTCGACGACCGGCCCCGTGGGCACCGACGTCGCCGAAGCGGCCCGTTGCAGCGTCGTGGCATGCAGCCCGGTGCGCGCGGCGAGCTGAGCGTAGGTCAGGCCTTCCGCCGCCCGCTGGTGCCGCAGCCACCTGACGAGATCGGCGAGCGCCCGGTTCGGTGTGGTGATCGGCTTCTCTCTGCGCCCCACGGTCGAGACGCCCTCACGCCTGCGAGCCGGCCTGCAGCCCCCGTATCACCAGGCGGCTCACCCGGCTGCCGCCGCGCAGCGCGAGCAGCACGCCGAGCGCGACGAGTCCGGCGGCCCCCAGCACGTCGCGGACCGCGGGAGCCGGCGTCCCGGTGACCGTCAATGCGCTCGCCAGTACGGCGATCACCACGATGACCACGACCTCCGACGGTCCTGGCCTGCCCTGGTCGTGCGGGTCCGGGCCGACACAGCGAGCCGGGAAAGCCGGAAGAGCCGGAGAGGCCGGGGAAGCCGGGGAAGGGGTCGCCCCGGCGCGGCGGGCCGGAAGGGGAAGGCGGAACATGGATCGTGCCTCCTGAGATCGTCCGCCCGGGCGTTGCCGGCCGGGCGCGTTGCGGGCTCCACATGTCTGCACGGCCGACCGGTGCTTGCCGACACCGGCGGCTGGAGAAGCATCGTGCCACTCCCCGCACCAGGAAGCAGGGGCCCGAACGGGGCAGGGGAAGTTGATGCGTTCCCGTCCCGGACGCCGGGCCCAAAACGGCCGGGGTCTGACGCTGCCGACACGGGTGTGACCAGCGGCGGAACACCTGCCGGTGTGGCGGCGCCGCGCTACCGCACCGGAAAATGCGTGCCCGTCCCAGCTCCGCTTGCCGATTGGTGACCGGCCTCTGCGAGCATCGTCGGCGTACGGGAGAACACCCGTACCCCTCCCTGAGAGTTGCGGGCTCCACCGAGACGAGCAGGGATGAGAGGCGGACACGCGTTGCCGCGCGTCACCGCTTACGGGGCCGGCGTGCGCGCACGCCGGCCCCGCCACGAGGCGCGCCCGGTCCGGACCGGGCGCGCCGACACTGCCGTACCGGTCACGCCGGTGCGGCCCGCCCGGCGGTGCCGCGCCGACGCCTGTGCCGCCGCCCGGCACCGACCTCGCTCCCGCCCGGTCCCAGAGCGAGCAGCCTCGGCCCCCGGGCCAACGGGACCACCCGGGCCATCGGACCCGTCAGGACGGGCCCATCGGACCAGCCCGGACCGACCCGCCCCCCCCGGCCCACACGGCCCCCGGACCACCCGGCTGACCTGGCCGCTCCGGCCACTCGGCTGACCCGCACCACCCGGCCCACTCGGCCTACCGGGCTGATCCGGCCGGCCGGGCCGACCCGGCCGATCCGGTCCACCCGGGGGTCCGGTCCACCGAGCCGACCGGCCGACCCGACCGATCCGGTCCACCAGGGGTCCGGCCCACCGAGCCGACCGGCCGACCCGGCCGATCCGGTCCACCCGGGGGTCCGGTCCACCGAGCCGACTGGCCGACCCGACCGATCCGGTCCACCAGGGGTCCGGCCCACCGAGCCGACTGGCCGACCCGGCCGATCCGGTCCACCAGGGGTCCGGCCCACCGAGCCGACCGGCCGACCCGACCGATCCGGTCCACCAGGGGTCCGGCCCACCGAGCCGACTGGGCCACCCGGGCCCACCCGGCCGAGCCGGGTCACTCCACCGACCAGGTCCACCCACCGGGCCGGCCCGTGCCTACTGGCCGACGGGGCTCCCCCGGCCACCCGGCCGACCCGGGCCGTGAGGCCCACTTGGCCGACCGGCCAACCCGGGTGATCCGGCGGGCCCGGGCCACTCGGCCGACGTGGTCGACCCGGTCCGACCTGGATCCACCGGGCCCACTCGGTCCACTTGGCCGATCCGAGTCGCAGGGCCACCCGGCCGACCCGGCGGCCCCGGGCCACCTGGCCGCCCCAAGCCCATGTGGTCGACACAGGTCACTCGACCGACCAGGCCCACCCACCGGGTCGGCCCGTGCCTACCGGCCGACGGGGCTCCCCCGGCCGACTGGGCGGACTCGGCTGACCCGGGCTGGCCCAGCGGGCCCGGGCCACTGGGCCGAGCCGGGCCATCCGGGGCCATCTGGCCGACCCACGGCCGACCTGTGCCCACGGCCGACCGGGCTCACCCGGCCCGCCCCGGCTAACCGGCCCGCCCCGGCCAACTCGGCGACCGGGCCGACTCGGTCCACTTGGCCGACCCGACCTACCGGCCCACCCGGGTGGCCCGGCGGCCCCGGGCACTGGCCGACCCAGCCAGCCGGACGACCTGGCGCACGCGGCCGACCCTGCCGGCCGGCCGACTTGGGCCCACCGGGGCGACCGGTCCCGCCGGGCCGACTCGGTCCACTCGACCGCCCCGGGGCCACCGGTCGACTGGGCTCACCCGGCGAACCCGACGGGCCCGGTCTCCCCGCCGGGTGGCCCAGCGCTGGGGTGGCTGGACCAGGGTGGGTGGGGGGAGGGGTATCGCGAGGCGTGGACGTAAGTGTGGGAATCGCACAGAGGTGCGAGTGCGGGCGGCCGGCCGCCCGGCTGCCGCGGTGTGAGATAGGAGTCATCCGGGTCACCGGAGGCATGCGGGGCGGGTGCGAGGGAACAGCCGCACCCACCTCGTGCGGGTGTCCGCACACGCCACGCCGGGCTGCCATTCGTGTGACTGATATGGCACCGGCCGGTGAACCTGGACGTCGGCGGAACATTAGACTCTGGAAGACCGCCCGGCCGAAGGGTTGGGGAGGAATCGGTACGGTCCGACAACGACAGCTCGACAGCGTGTTCACACGCTCGAAGCAAGGAGGTACGGGTGGCGTTGCTGACCCGCATCACGGGACCACGCGATCTGGACCGGCTCACTCCGGAGCAGCTGGAGACGCTGGCAGGGGAGATCCGCACCTTCCTGGTGGAGGCGGTCTCCAAGACCGGCGGGCACCTGGGCCCGAACCTCGGCGTGGTCGAGCTGACCCTCGCCCTGCACCGCGTCTTCGACTCCCCCAAGGACAAGGTCCTCTTCGACACCGGGCACCAGTCCTACGTGCACAAGGTGCTCACCGGTCGGCAGGACTTCTCCCGGCTGCGCGCGAAGGGGGGCCTGTCGGGCTACCCCTCGCGGGCCGAGTCGGCGCACGACGTGATCGAGAACAGCCACGCCTCCACGGTGCTGGGCTGGGCCGACGGGCTGGCCAAGGCGAACGAGGTCCGCGGCAGTGACGACCACGTGGTGGCCGTCATCGGTGACGGCGCGCTGACCGGCGGTATGGCGTGGGAGGCGCTGAACAACATCGCCGCGGCGAAGGACCGCCCGCTGGTGATCGTCGTCAACGACAACGAGCGCTCCTACTCGCCCACCATCGGCGGCCTGGCCAACCACCTGGCCACCCTCCGCACCACCGACGGCTACGAGCGCTTCCTGGCCCGCGGCAAGGACGTGCTCAACCGCACCCCCGTGGTCGGCAAGCCGCTGTACGAGACGCTGCACGGCGCCAAGAAGGGGCTCAAGGACTTCATCGCGCCGCAGGGCATGTTCGAGGACCTGGGCCTGAAGTACGTCGGACCGATCGACGGGCACGACATCGCCGCCGTCGAGTCCGCGCTCCAGCGCGCCAAGCGCTTCGGCGGTCCCGTGCTGGTCCACTGCCTCACCGAGAAGGGCCGCGGCTACCAGCCCGCCCGCCAGGACGAGGCCGACCAGTTCCACGCCGTCGGCGTCATCCATCCCGACACCGGACTGCCCGTCAAGTCCTCCGGGGCCGACTGGACCTCCGTCTTCAGCGACGAGATGGTCAAGCTCGGCCGGGAGCGCGCGGACATCGTCGCCATCACGGCCGCGATGATGCGCCCCGTCGGGCTGCACGCCTTCGCGCAGGAGTTCCCCGAGCGGGTCTACGACGTGGGCATCGCCGAGCAGCACGGCGCGGTCTCCGCCGCCGGGCTCGCCACCGGGGGACTCCACCCCGTCTTCGCCGTCTACGCGACGTTCCTCAACCGCGCTTTCGACCAGCTCCTGATGGACGTGGCCCTGCACAAGTGCGGTGTCACCTTCGTGCTGGACCGGGCCGGTGTCACGGGCAGCGACGGCGCCTCCCACAACGGCATGTGGGACATGTCCCTGCTGCAGTGCGTGCCGGGCCTGAGGCTGGCCGCGCCGCGCGACGCCGAGCAGGTGCGCGCCCAGCTGCGCGAGGCCGTCCGGGTCGACGACGCGCCCACGGTGGTGCGCTACTCCAAGGGCGCGGTCGGTCCCGCCGTGCCCGCGGTGCGCCGGGTGGGCGGCATGGACGTGCTGCGGGAGCCGGCGGACGGCCCGGGCGCGGATGTCCTGCTGGTGTCGGTGGGCGCGCTCGCCCCGATGTGCCTGGAGATCGCCGACCTGCTCGACAAGCAGGGCATCACCACCACCGTGGTCGACCCCCGGTGGGTCAAGCCGGTGGACGAGGCACTGCCGCCGCTGGCCGAGCAGCACCGGGTCGTCGTCACCGTCGAGGACAACAGCAGGGCGGGCGGCGTGGGCTCCGCCGTCGCGCAGGCGCTGCGGGACGCGGGCGTCGACGTGCCGCTGCGTGACTTCGGCATCCCCGAGAGGTTCCTGGACCACGGCAGCCGCAAGGAGATCATGGCGGAGATCGGGCTCACCGCGCCCGACGTGGCCCGCCAGGTCACCGGACTCGTCGCCAAGCTGGACGGCCGCGGTCCCGACCCCAGTGGCCCGCAGGTCAGCGCCTGGGAGGGCGCGACCCCCTCGTAACGGCGCCGCGCCCGCCGCGTACCGCGCGCCGCGCCGGCCCTCATACGGCGCCCGCCGCCCCTCCGCCCCGCCGTGGGCCGAGGGGGCGGCGCGCGCCGGGGGTGGCGGCCCGTCCGTGGCCGGCCTCGCTAGATTGGGGCGTATGCCGTTGCCCCGTACCGTCCGCGTCGAGCGGGCCACCGTGCAGCGCGTCGGCCGACGCCCCGAGGCGGCGCCCGCGCCGAACTGGACGCGGCTGATCACCGTCCTGGCGGCGCTGACCGTCCTCACGCGCCTGCCCTCGTTCGTGCGCACCCCGTGGAACCCCGACGAGGGCTTCCTGGCGACCCAGGCACGGCAGTTGGCGGACGGGGGAGTGCTCTACGAGACCGTCGTCGACCGCAAACCCCCGCTGGTGCCCTGGCTCTACCGTGCCGCCTTCGCGGTGTTCGGGGACGACTCGCTGTGGCCGGTGCGGGTCGCGGCGATCCTCGCCGTGCTGGTGGGCGCCGTGCTGGTGGCCTCCATGGCGGCGCGGCGCTGGGGGGAGCGGGCCGCGTGGGTCGCCGGCCTGTGCTACGTCTTCCTGTCGGTGGGGCTCGACCCCGAGGACACGCAGGCCGCCACGTTCGAGGTCTTCATGCTGCCCTGGACGGTGGCCGCGATGTGGTGCGCGGAGCGCTCGCGCTGGTTCGTGGCCGGACTCGCCGTCGCCGGAGCCGTCTTGACGAAGCAGACGGGTGGCGCCGTCCTGTTGCCGGTCTGCGTGGTGCTGTGGCGGACGCGGGCCGGGTGGACGGCGCTGCTTCGGGCCGGCGTGGGGTGTGCGCTGCCGATCCTGGGCACCGCCTTCGCGTTCGGACCGGGTAAGTTCCTGTACTGGATCGCCACCGGGTCCGGCGCCTACCTCTCGGCCGACGGAGCCGGTCTCAAACCCGTGCTGCGCGCCCTGGGGGCGCTCGGACTGCTGACGCTGGCCGCCCTCCCGCTCGTCGTGGCCCTGGTGCACGCCGTACGGCGGCGCCGCGCGGGCGGGCACCCGTACACGGCCACCTGCCACGGGCATCGCGCGCCGCTCGGCGGCACCGCCGACGTGTGGCTCTGGCTCGCCGCGTCGCTGGCCGCCGCCACCGTCGGACTCCAGTTCTTCGGCCACTACTTCCTCCAGCTCGTTCCCCCGCTCGCCCTCCTCGGGGCCGTGGCGCTGCACGAGCTGACGGCCCGGGCCGCGACGGCGGCGCTCGCCGGCACCGCGCTGCTGGCGTGCGGCTATGTCGGCTGGGGCTTCACGGCGGGGCGCGACGAACTCGACCACGCGCACCGGCTCGCGGACACCGTCCGCTCCTACACCGACCGCGAGGACCGGGTGCTGCTGTGGGGCATGCACCCGGAGGGGTACTGGCTCTCCCAGCGCGCCCCCGCCTCCCGCTATCTGACCGCCGGTTTCCTCACCAACTTCAGCGGCGGCCGCGGCGAGGCCCGCGTGGGGGAGCGGTACGCGATGGAAGGCGCCTGGCAGCGCTTCGAGAGGGACCTGCGGCGGCGGAAGCCCGAACTGGTCGTCGACGACTCGCGCGGTAAGGAGTACGGGGTGCGGCGCACGCCCACGCTGCGCCGCCACCTGGGCCGCCACTACGAGAAGGTGGCCACCATCGACGGCTCCGAGTTCTATCTGAGAACCAGCCTCGACGCCGCCGGCCTCCACCGGAAGCAGGCCGCCGGTCCCCGCTGAACGGTCTCTCCCGGACGGTCCCCGGCTGTCCGGCTTCCGCACTCCGGCTGTCCAGCTTCCGCACCCCGGTTGCTCGCCTTCCGTTTCCCTCCGGCCGTTACGTTCGGCGCCCGCGCGCGGGACGGCTCCGCGCGGCGCGCGACCCGACGACGCACAGGGACAACGGGAGGACAGCGTGTCGTTCCAGGAGGAGTGGGCCCGGATCAAGTCCGCGTACGCGCCGGACGGCTCGGCCCACACGAGACTCGCCGGAACGGGCGCCCCGAACGGGCATCCGGACGGCCGGCAAGGCCCGCGACCGGGACTCACCGTGACGGCCGGCGTGCTGCGGGGGCGCGCCGGCCGGGCGGAGACCGTCCGCGGCTGGTTCCTCCAGGCCGACGACGCGGTGATGCGCGAGACCGGCCAGGTCACCGGCAGCCTCAAGGGCTTTTGCACCGACACGGCGCTCGCCGCCTTCCAGGAGCGGTGGCGCGAGCAGATGGCCTACGTCTCGCAGCAGTTCACCGGCACGGCTACCGCGCTGCGTGACGCGGCCGGCGCGTTCACAGCCGAGGACCACAGGCGCAAACAGGACCTCGACGCCGTCCCCGGCGGCGAACACCGCGACGGCGGCGGGTCGTGAGCGAGGGGCCCGGCTACTCGGAGGTCAGGGCGGCCGACCTGACCCCGCTGGACGAGGCCGTCGCCACGTGGCGGACCGCGCCCGGCGCCTTCCAGCAGGTCGCCACCGACTTCGGCACGGAGGTGACCAAAGGCCTCGCGCACGCCCACTGGGAGGGCGAGGCGGCACAGGCGGCGTGGCGCCGGCTGCGCACCGTCGACGCCCAACTGCGCGCGGCGCAGGAGGAGTCACGCCGCGTGCACACGGTCCTCTCCCAGGGGCTGGAGGCGTTCCGCGCCGCACAGCAGGCACTCCAGGCCATCGAGGACGAGCTGGCAGGCCACACACACCTGGTACTCGACACGAGCGACGGCTCCGTCAGGCTGCACCTCACCGAAGCGGAGGAGAAGCACCGCAGCGCGTACACCAAGGCCTACCGGGAGACGATCGCCGCCTACCGCGACCGCACCCGCTCCGCCCTGGCGCACGCGGGCGACGCCGACCGCGACCTCGCGCACGCGCTGACCGCCGACGTCAACGGCGCGGCACGCGGCTTCAACGACCGTGCCTACGCCAGTCTCGAGGCCGCGCGCGCCCACACCGCCCGCGACCTGGCAGAAGCCCTTCACCTGGCCGGCGCCGAACAGGGCCGCATGACCTCGGAACAGCTCCGCAGGCTCACCGCGTTGCTCACCCGGCACAGCCGCGACGCGGAGTTCGCCGAGCGGTTCGCCGCCGGGCTCGGCGCCCGGAACACGCTGCAGCTCTGGTACAACGCCACCCACCCGCACCACCCCGACCACCCGGACGCGCGCATCGACGAGAAGGAGTGGTGGCACTCCGCAGGCGCGCTCCAGGAATCCCTCGGGACCACCCTGGCCACCGCCTCGCACGCCGACAGCCCCGCGACGCGGCGCTGGCAGCAGGAGATCATCGCCCTCGGCGATGAGCGCCTGCAAACCGGCGCGGCCACCCACCCCTACGGCTTCCAGCTGATGAGCAACCTGCTGCGCTCCGGCAGCTACGACACCGGCTTCCTACAGCGCTACGGGAACGCGCTGCTGGCCTGGGACGAGAAGCTCAACACCCGCGACGGCTACGCCTACTGGGCCAACACGGCCAGCACCGACACCCTCAACCCGCGCGGGCAGCCCGACGACGACGGGCACGACGCGGTGATCGGCTTCCTGGCGGGCCTGGGCCACAACCCGGAGGCGGCGACGGCCTTCTTCGCCCCGCCGGAGGGCGTGCGCGGCGCCGTCGACCGGGGCGCCGAACTCAGCGGCCACCTCACCTACCTGACCGAGGAGCGCAACTGGGTCTTCGACGGGAACACCGATGCGGGCCCGCGCCGGTTGCCGGGACACGAGGCGCTCGGGCACGCCCTGACCGCGGCGACCACCGGCTACGCCTGGGACGACCCCGTGCTCGGTGGCCGGAACCCGGAGCTCTTCGAGGACGGCGGCGACCGCCGCACCGCGGCCGCGGCACGCGTCATGGAACAGGTCGTGCGCGTCTACGCGGGCGAGGAAGGCCCCCGGCTGCTGCACGAGCAACCGGCCCTGGCGGCAGGCCTCGGCGCGATGGGCGGCGCGTATGTGGACGACCTCAACCGCGCCGTCAGCGGCGTCGGCGACGCGCTGCGGAACACCGACGCGTTCCCGCCCGCTCCCGGCGCGGCCGACCTCGGCCGCGACGAGGCCGTGGACTTCCTCAGCGTCCTCGGCCGGCACGAGGACTCCCACCGGATCATGAACCAGGCCGAGCACCTCTACACGCTCGAGCGGCTGAGCGACAACCCGCCCGCGCAGGGCGCCGAGAGTTGGGCGAGGGGGCGGCGCGTCCTGCTCACCGAGGCCGAGGTCCGCGGCACGCTCGACCACTCCCGCGTCCAGCAGATCGAGGCCGCGTACGCGGCGGACAGCGCGGCCGCGCAGGACGCCTACCGGCAGTCCGCCAACTGGACGCGCGTGGGCATGAGCGCCTCGGCCCCCGCACTGGCCAACGGCGTGCTGCACGTGGTGGGGAAGAGCGGACCCTGGGGCGTCGCCATTCCCCTCGTCCAGGCGGCCGGTGTGGAATTCGCGAAACTCTTCCACGAGGACGCGGTTTTCGGTGGCCCCGATTCGCCGGACCCACCGCACGACCAGGACCAGTTCTTCGCCCGCGGAGAGCACGAACTGGGCGCCACAGCGGAGAAGTACCTCGCCTCTTACGGAGAAGGGGCCGATGTGAGGGGCGACCTCGCCGACGACATCAAGAGCAGATATCTGGCGACAGGCCCGCAGAGCAATGCCTATGAGGGCCCCGAGCCCTACACGGGATGATCCCGGCCCGCCTGGGCAGCCCGAAGCCCGAAGCCCGAAGCCCGAAGCCCGAAGCCCGGAGCCCGGAGGCCGAAGCCCGGGAACGGACGTGGCGACCGCGGAAGAGCCTCGGCTCTTCCGCGGTCGCCACGGTACGGGGTGGGGGGCGCGGCTCAGTCCCTCACGCGGGGACGGTGGCGACGCCCGGGGCCAGGAAGCGGCGCGAGGTGACGCGCTCGCTGACGCCCTCGCGGTCGAGGTAGGGCGTGATCCCACCGAGGTGGAAGGGCCACCCGGCACCGGTGATCAGGCACAGGTCGATGTCCTGCGCCTCGGCCACCACCTCGTCGTCCAGCATCAGCCGGATCTCCTCGGCGATGGCGCCCAGCGCCCGCTCGCGGACCTGGTCCTCGGTCAGCACGCTGTCCCCGACCTGGAAGAGCTCGGCGACCTCGGGGTCCAGCTCCGTCGTACCCGGCAGGTACAGGCTGCGCTTGCCGGCCTCGACGACGCGGCCGAGGTTGTCCGAGACACCGAAGCGCTCGGGGAAGGCGCTGTGCAGGGTGCCCGCCACGTGGTGCGCGACGGCCGGGCCGACCAGCTCCAGCAGCTGGATCGGCGACATCGGCAGCCCGAGCGGCGCCAGCGCACGGTCGGCGACCTCCACCGGGGTGCCCTCGTCGATGGAGCGCAGGACCTCGCCCAGGAACCGGGTGAGCACGCGGTTGACGACGAACGCCGGCGCGTCCTTGACGAGCACCGCCGTCTTCTTCAGCTTCTTCGCGACACCGAACGCGGTCGCCAGCGCCGCGTCGTCGGTCTTCTCACCGCGCACGATCTCCAGCAGGGGGAGGATCGCGACGGGGTTGAAGAAGTGGAAGCCGACCACGCGCTCGGGGTGCTTGAGCTGCGAGGCCATCTCGGAGACCGACAGCGAGGAGGTGTTGGTGGCGAGGATGGCGTGCTCGGGCACGACCGCCTCGACCTCAGCGAACACCTTCTGCTTGACGCCCATCTCCTCGAAGACGGCCTCGATGACGAAGTCGGCGTCGGCGAAGGCGGTGGCCTTGTCCAGCGACCCGGTCACCAGGGCCTTGAGGCGGTTGGCCTTGTCCTGGTTGACGCGGCCCTTCAGGAGCAGCTTGTCGATCTCCTCGTGGCAGTAGGCCACACCCTTGTCCACGCGCTCCTGGTCGATGTCGGTCAGCACGACCGGCACCTCCAGACGGCGGGCGAACAGCAGACCGAGCTGCGAGGCCATCAGCCCCGCGCCGACGACACCGACCTTGGTGACCGGGCGCGCCAGATCCTTGGAGGGGGCGCCCGCGGGGCGCTTGGCGCGCCGCTGCACCAGGTCGAACGCGTACAGCCCCGCACGCAGTTCGCCGCTCATGATCAGGTCGGCCAGCGCCTGCGTCTCGGCCTCGAAGCCCTGCCGCAGGTCACCGTTCTTGGCGGCGGCGATGATGTCCAGGGCCCGGTAGGCGGCCGGTGCGGCGCCGTGCACCTTGCCGTCCGCGATCTGCCGGCCGCGCTGCACGGCGGCGTCCCACGCCTCACCGCGGTCCACCTCGGGCCGCACGACCTCGATCTCGCCCTTGAGGACGGCCGCGGTCCAGCGCAGCGACTCCTCCAGGAAGTCGGCGCCCTCGAACAGAGCGTCGGCGATGCCGAGTTCGTAGACCTGCTTGCCCTTGAGCTGGCGGTTCTGGTTGAGGGAGTTCTCGATGATGACGCTGACCGCGCGGTCGGCGCCGACCAGGTTCGGCAGCAGCGCGCAGCCGCCCCAGCCGGGCACCAGGCCGAGGAAGACCTCGGGCAGCGAGAAGGCGGGCAGCGCGGCGGAGACGGTGCGGTAGGTGCAGTGCAGCCCGATCTCCACACCGCCGCCCATGGACGCGCCGTTGTAGTACGCGAACGTCGGCACCGCGAGGTTGGCCAGCCGCACGAAGACGTCGTGGCCGCCCTTGCCGATGGCGGCGGCGTCCTCGTGCCGCTTCAGCAGCTCGACACCCTTGAGGTCGGCGCCGACGGCGAAGATGAAGGGCTTGCCGGTGACACCGACGCCCTTGATCTCGCCGTCGGCGGCCTCCTTCTCCACCTGGTCGAGGGCCGCGTCGAGGTTGGCCAGCGACTGCGGGCCGATGGTGGTGGGCTTGGTGTGGTCCAGCCCGTTGTCCAGCGTGATGAGGGCGAACCTGCCGGCGCCGCCTGGCAGGTCGAGGTGGCGTACGTGCGCCTGCGTGACGACCTCGTCGGGGAACAGCTCGGCCGCGCCCCTCAGCAGCTCAGCGGTCTTGCTAGTCACTTGTTGCCCTCCCAGTGGGGGTTCTCCCAGATGACGGTCCCGCCCATGCCGAAGCCGACACACATGGTGGTGAGGCCGTAGCGGACGTGCGGCTGCTCCTCGAACTGCCGGGCGAGCTGGTTCATCAGCCGCACGCCGGAGGAGGCCAGCGGGTGTCCGAAGGCGATCGCGCCGCCGTACTGGTTGACGCGCGGGTCGTCGTCGGCGATGCCGTAGTGGTCCAGCAGCGCGAGCACCTGGACGGCGAACGCCTCGTTGATCTCGAACAGACCGATCTCGTCGATGGACAGACCCGCCTTGGCCAGCGCCTTCTCGGTGGCCGGGATCGGGCCGACGCCCATGACCTCCGGCTCGACACCGGCGAACGCGTAGGAGACCAGCCGCATCTTGACCGGCAGGCCCAGCTCGTGGGCCACGTCCTCGGCGGCCAGCAGGGAAGCGGTCGCACCGTCGTTCAGACCCGCCGCGTTGCCCGGGGTGACCCGGCCGTGCGCGCGGAAGGGCGTCTTGAGCCCGGCGAGGTTCTCCAGCGTCGTGCCGGGCCGCATCGGCTCGTCCGCGGTGGCCAGGCCCCAGCCGGTCTCCCCTCCCTCCGGCGAGGTGCGCCGGACCGAGACCGGCACCAGGTCGGGCTGGATCCTGTCGTTGGCGTACGCCTTGGCCGCCTTCTCCTGGCTGGCCACGGCGAACTTGTCCGCGCGCTCCTTGGTCAGGTGCGGGAAGCGGTCGTGCAGGTTCTCGGCGGTCATGCCCATGAACATCGCCGACTCGTCGACCAGCTTCTCCGAGACGAAGCGCGGGTTGGGGTCCACGCCCTCGCCCATCGGATGGCGGCCCATGTGCTCGACACCGCCGGCCACCACCAGGTCGTAGGCGCCGAAGGCGATCGACCCGGAGGTCGTCGTCACGGCCGTCATCGCGCCCGCGCACATCCGGTCGATGGAGAAGCCGGGCACGGTCGTGGGCAGCCCGGCGAGGATGCCGGCGGTGCGGCCGAGGGTCAGCCCCTGGTCGCCGATCTGGGTGGTCGCCGCGACGGCGACCTCGTCGATGCGCTCCGGAGGCAGGTCGGGGTTGCGGCGCAGCAGCTCACGGATGCACTTGATGACCAGGTCATCGGCGCGGGTCTCGTGATAGATGCCCTTGGGGCCCGCCTTGCCGAACGGGGTGCGTACGCCGTCGACGAAGACGACGTCCCTTGCGGTACGAGGCACGTTGGCTCTCCTCCAGGTGCGGCCAGGGGTCGGTCGACCCCCATGCTACTTGTCGGTAACCAGGTGGCAAGGGCCGCCCACGGGGAAGGGCACACGTCACATCACACGGCGGGCGAGCACGGCGTCCCACCACGGACGAGCGCGGCGTCCCACCACGGACGAGCACGGCGTCCCACCACGGACGAGCACGGCGTCCCACCACGGACGAGCGCGGCGCTCCACCACGCGTGAGCGCGTGAGCGCGTGAGCCGGGGCGGGCGCGCTGCGCGGGCTGGGTGCGGGGACCGCGGCTGGGCGCGGGAGCCGGGACCGGGCGCAGGCGTCGCGGCACGGAAGCCGAGCCGCCCGGCTCAGGTCCGCCGCAACGGCGGTCGGAGGCCCGGGGAGTCCAGCCGCTCGCACACCAGGGCGAGCGGCTCACGCGCCGGGAGACGAGAGCGCGGCACGCAGCAGCTCAGCCGTCTGCGCGATCTGCCACTCCCGCGCACCCAGCCCGCGCAGCGCGCCCGAGACGGACTCCGCGCTCACCGCGGCAGGCGGCTCCCAGCACAGCCGGCGCACCGTGTCCGGCGTCAGCAGATTCTCCTGCGGCAGGTTCAACTCCTCCGCGTGCCGGGTGACGGCGGCCCGCGCCGCCGACAGCCGGGCCGCGGCCGCCGGATCCTTGTCCGCCCACGATCTGGGCGGCGGCGGACCACTGGTCGCCTGCCCCTGCTGCGGCAACTCCTCCTCGGCCAGCGCCCGCGCCCGATCGACGGCGGCCTGCCACTGATCGAGCTGCTTGCGGCCCATCCGCTGCCCGAACCCGGGCAGCGCCGAGAGAGCCCGCGCCCCGGTCGGCATCGCCAGCGCGGCCTCCACGATCGCCGCGTCCGTCAGCACCTTGCCGGGCGAGACGTCCCGCTTGCGGGCCACCGCGTCCCGCGCGAACCACAGCTCCCGCACCACCGCCATCTGACGGCGGCGACGCACCTTGTGCATGCCAGACGTGCGGCGCCACGGATCCTTGCGGGGCGGCGGCGCGGGGGCCGCGGCGATGGCCGCGAACTCCTCCTGCGCCCACTCCAGCTTCCCCTGCCGGGACAGCTCGACCTCCAGCGCGTCCCGCAGGTCCACCAGCAGCTCCACGTCCAGCGCCGCGTACCGCAGCCACGGCTCCGGCAGTGGGCGCGTCGACCAGTCCACCGCTGAGTGCCCCTTCTCCAGCGCGTAGCCGAGCACGTTGTCCACCATCGCGCCCAGCCCCACGCGGGCGAATCCGGCCAGCCGCCCGGCCAGCTCGGTGTCGAAGAGCCTCGTGGGCCGCATACCTATCTCACGCAGACACGGCAGATCCTGCGTGGCGGCGTGCAGCACCCACTCGCTGCCCGCCAAAGCCTCGTCGAGCCCCGACAGATCGGGGCAGGCCACCGGGTCGATCAACGCCGTACCCGCGCCCGCGCGGCGCAGCTGCACCAGGTAGGCCCGCTGCCCGTAGCGGTAACCCGACGCGCGCTCCGCGTCGACAGCCACCGGACCGCTGCCCGCACCGAAAGCCTCGACGACCCGTGCCAGATCCTCGGCGGAAGCGGTCACCGGAGGAATCCCCTCGCGGGGCTCCAGCAGGGGGACCGGCGCCGGTGCTGCGTCTGCGGAGGGGGCCTGAGCTGCGGGGGCTGCTGCGGTCTCTTGGGCGTCGGTCACCCGTCAAGGGTAGCCGCGCACACGCGCCGCCGGGCGCCCGCCGACGGAACGTTACGTCGACGAGCGCCCGGAAAGCGGAACGGCGCGGGAGGAAAGGCCCGAGGATTCAGTGGATGATGCCCGTCCGCAGTGCCACGGCGACCATGCCCGCGCGGTCACCGGTGCCCAGCTTGCGGGCGATCCGGGCGAGGTGGCTCTTGACGGTCAGCGCGGAGAGGCCCATCGACACGCCGATGGCCTTGTTCGACTGCCCCTCCGCGACAAGGCGCAGTACCTCCACCTCGCGGCCCGACAGTTCCCGGTAACCGCCCGGGTGCCCAGGACCGCCCGGGCCGCCGCCGGGGCGACGGTGCATCCGGGCCGCCGCCGCGGCACCGATGGGGGCCGCGCCGTGCCGTGTCGGCATGGCACCGCCCAGGTTGGTACGGGTACCGGTGACGACATAGCCCTTGACGCCGCCGGCCAGCGCGTTGCGTACGGCGCCGATGTCATCGGCCGCGGAGAGCGCCAGCCCGTTGGGCCAGCCCGCGGCTCTCGTCTCCGACAGCAGGCTGAGTCCTGAGCCGTCGGGCAGGTGCACGTCGGCCACGCAGATATCGCGCGGGTTACCGACGCGGGGACGGGCCTCCGCGATGGACGACGCCTCGATCACGTCCCGCACCCCGAGAGCCCACAGGTGGCGGGTCACGGTGGAGCGGACACGGGGGTCGGCCACGACGACCATGGCCGTCGGCTTGTTCGGGCGGTAGGCGACCAGGCTTGTGGGGTGCTCAAGGAGAACAGACACCGGGCCTCCTGGGGGAGTGGCTGTGGGGGACGGAACCGAACGAGTCGGATATTCCGTGTGAAGGGTCACAGACTCCTTCGGCACCTTCTCCGCGCCTCTTTAGAGAAAGATCACGAATTAGTGACCCGAATTTCTCCAATGCCGTTTCCGACGCCAATTCCCTCCTCCAGGAACATTCCTTTGTCTACACAGAGACTGATAGGCCGAGACCGGTGACCGGAATTCGGAGGGTTCTTTGTAGACAAAACAACGCGCCAGGTGCCTCGCCGGCGGGGCGCGGGGAAAGGGGGCGGTGGCCCCCCGGGGGGGGCCTTGCGAGCGCGGGGGTCTGGCATGCACCAGGGGGTAGGTTTTGGGGCCGCAGGGCAGTGCCGCGCACGCGTGGGCCCGCCTACACATGTCAGGCGGTACGGGTGGGCCTCGGCCGTGCCGGTCGCTCCGCAGGGCTCGCGGAGAGGCGCGGGCGAGATCGTCTGCACAAGGCCACAGGGTGCGCCGGCTCGGCGTCGCCGACCGCTCCCAGTGCCGGGCGTGTTGCCAACGGCCGACATGGCTGGTGGCGAGCGGGGCGGCCGAGGAGTCTTTCGGCGACCTCCCGGCTCCCCGGAACGGGAACCGTTGAGCCGAGCCCGGGCGCTGGGCTTTTCCGGTCCCGGTATGTGTCAGCCGGGAGCGAGGCAGGCGCAGCGTTTCGCGGGCGCCGGCGGTGCCGGTCGGTCAGGCGGCTGGCACCGGGCCTGTCGAGCCGAGCGGGCCTCGACGGCGCGTGGCGCTCTGTCGCCGCCGGCCCCGGCCGGCGGCTTTCCGCAGTTGTCCGGGGCCGATCGCGTCCCGAAACCGCACGAGGCCGCTCGCGCAGGGGCGACCTCCGACGCAGGTCGGTTCGCTCGGTCGTCGCTGGAGGAGCGAGCGGGCTGGAGCCGGCAAGGGGAGTGGGGGAAGGTCGGGTGGGCACGGCACGCGCCGGCGCAGCCGATCGGGCCGGAGCTCGGTGGCGAGGGCAGCCGCGCGAGTCCGGTACCCACCCTCGGTGGGTACCGGTGGCCCGGTGGCCCGGTGCCCGGTGGGTCGGGAGCCCGGAAGCCGGGTGCCCGGTGGCCTGGTGGCCCGGGAGCCCGGCTGCCTGGTGGCCCGGGAGTCCGGAGGCCCGGTGGCCGGGGAGTTCGGAGGCCCGGTGGCCGGGCCAGGAGCCCGAAGGACTAGGGGCCCGCAGGACCGGGGAGTCCGGAGGCTCGGTGGCTCGGTGGCCTGGGAGCCCGAAGACCCGGAAGCCGGGTGCTCGGTGGCCTGGTGGCCCGGGAGCCCGCAAGCCCGGTGGCTCGGGAGTCCGGTGGCCTGGAGGCCTGGGGGTCCGGAGGCCCGGTGGTTCGGAGGCCCGGGAGCCCGGTGGCCTGGAGACCCGGGAGCCCGCAAGCCCGGTGGCCCGGGAGTCTGGAGGCCCAGGAGCCTGGAGGCCCGGTGACCCGAAGGCCCGGGAGCCCGGAGGCCCGGGAGCCCGGCTGCCTGGTGGCCCGGGAGCTCGCAGGTCCGGGAGGCGGGGAGCCCCCAGTTCGGTGGCCCGGGAGACCGAAGGCCCGGGTGCCCGGGGACCTGGAGGCCCGGGGTCCGGGGGGCCCGAGGAGTCGGGAGCCCGGAGGGCTTGGTGCCCCGGGCGGTCGTCGTACCGCCCGGGGCACCGTGGGGGTCAGTGGGGGCCGCGGCGTTGGGGGAGCTGGACGACCGAGGTGCCTTCGCCGGTCTCCGGGGGCAGTCCGGCGCACTGGCAGAGGAGTTCGCACCAGGCCGTCAGGTGTGCGGAGGCGTCCGGTGTGGAGCCCTCGGGGGTCCAGCTGGCGCGGATCTCCAGCACCTCCTCCGCGGGGCGTTCCGCGAGGCCGCCGAAGAACGCGGAGCTCGACCGTGTGACCGTCCCGCTCGCTTCCCCGTATCCGGCGCCGCGTGCCTCCAGTGCGCCGGTCAGCCACGACCAGGTCACCTCGGGCAGCAGAGGGTCACCGGCGATCTCCGGTTCCAGTTCGGCGCGGCCCAGGGTGACGACCCGGAAGGTGCCTCGCCAGCCCTCCTGCCCCTGCGGGTCGTGCAACAGGACGAACCGTCCGTCGGCCAGCTCGGCGCCCGCGTCGTCCGGCTCGGTCACGGCCGCTTCCAGCGCGAACGCGTAGGGCGCCAGTCGCTTGGGTGCAGGCAGCGGGGAGATGCGCACTTCGGGGCGCGGCCGCGTCTCGCTCAGCGCGGTGACGGCCGCACGGAAGGGTGGGGGAAGGGAGTTCCCGCCACCGCCACCAGAACCGCCCGTCCCGCCGGTGTCTTCCACTCCGCCGAAGCCTCCCGCCTTCGCTGCCCGACCCGCAGTCATGGGTGTGAAGAGTAGGCGGCGGCGGGCCTTGAGGCTGGTAGGGACACCCCGTTCGGCCGTGGGAGACTTCCTTGTGTGAGTGGAGACGACCGCCCCGTGGGCCAGCCGACGCAGACACCGAACGCCACAGCCGACCCCGCCGGGGACGCTGTCCTCGATTCGGCGTTTCTTCGGGCGTGTCGTCGTGAGCCGGTGCCGCACACGCCGGTGTGGTTCATGCGGCAGGCGGGACGCTCGCTGCCTGAGTACCGCAAGGTGCGTGAGGGCATCGGGATGCTGGACTCGTGCATGCGGCCCGATCTCGTCGCCGAGATCACTCTCCAGCCCGTGCGGCGGCACAAGGTCGACGCGGCGATCTACTTCAGCGACATCGTCGTCCCGCTCAAGGCCATCGGTGTCGATGTCGACATCAAGCCCGGCGTCGGCCCCGTCGTGGAGAAGCCCGTGCGGAGCCGCGCCGATCTGGAACGGCTGCGGACGCTGGAGCCCGAGGACGTCGCCTATGTGACCGAGGCGATCGGGATCCTCACCCGCGAGCTGGGCAGCACGCCGCTGATCGGTTTCGCCGGAGCGCCCTTCACCCTCGCCAGCTACCTGGTCGAGGGCGGTCCCTCCAAGAACCACGAGCGCACCAAGGCCATGATGTACGGCGAGCCCGAGCTGTGGGCCGACCTGGTGGACCGCCTCGCCGACATCACCGCAGGCTTTCTGAAGGTGCAGATCGAGGCGGGCGCGAGCGCTGTGCAGCTGTTCGACTCGTGGGTCGGCGCGCTCGCTCCCGAGGACTACCGGCGCCGCGTGCTGCCGGGCTCGGCGAAGGTCTTCGAGGCCGTGGCCCCCTACGGCGTGCCCCGCATCCACTTCGGTGTCGGGACCGGTGAGCTGCTGCCTCTCATGGGCGAGGCCGGCGCCGATGTCGTCGGCGCCGACTGGCGGGTGCCGGTGGACGAGGCGGCCCGCCGGGTCGGCCCCGGCAAGGCGATCCAGGGCAACCTCGACCCGGCGGTCCTCTTCGCTCCCCGCGAGGCCGTCGAGCAGCAGGCCGGGCGTATCCTGCGGGCCGCTCGCGGTCTGGAGGGGCACATCTTCAACCTGGGCCACGGGGTGCTGCCCGACACCGACCCGCAGGCGCTGACCGACCTGGTGTCCTACGTGCACGCGCACACCAGCTGAGCCTGCGGGCGCTGCTGCCCGCGAGGCGGTGCCGCCCCGGTTCTCAGCCGGCGCGCACCGCTGCCGCCGCCTTTCTGGCGGCCACCAGGACCGGATCCCACACGGGGCTGAACGGTGGGGCGTAGCCCAGGTCAAGAGAGGTCATCTGCTCCACCGTCATGCCCGCGTGGAGGGCGACCGCGGCGATGTCGACGCGCTTGCCCGCGTTCTCCCGGCCGACGATCTGGACGCCGAGCAGCCGCCCCGAGCGGCGCTCGGCGATCATCTTGACGTGGATGGGGCGGGTGCCCGGGTAGTAGCCAGCCCGGGTGGTGGACTCGATCACCACGCTCTCGTATTGCAGCCCGACCGCCGAGGCCTGTGCTTCCAGCAGGCCCGTCCTGGCGATCTCCAGGTCGCACACCTTGCTGACGGCCGTGCCCACCACGCCGGGGAACGTGGCGTAGCCCCCGCCGATGTTCTGGCCGATGACCTGGCCGTGCTTGTTGGCGTGGGTGCCCAGGGGAACGTGCTGGGCGCGGCCGGAGACGAGGTTGAGGACCTCCACGCAGTCCCCTCCCGCCCACACGTTCTCCTGGCCCCGCACCCGCATCGCCAGGTCGGTCAGCAGCCCGCCCGACGTGCCCAGGGGCAGCTCGGCGGCGCGCGCCAGCTCCGTCGCCGGCCGCACTCCGAGGCCGAGCACGACGACGTCCGCCGGATACTCGGTGTCCTCGGTCGCCACCCCGCGGGCCCGCCCGTCCTCGTCGGTGAGGATCTCGGTGACGGCGGCTTCGAGCACCGTCTCGATGCCCAGGGAACACATGGCCTCGTGCACCAGCCTGCCCATGTCGGGGTCCAGGGTGGACATGGGCTGCTCGGCCTTTTCGAGCACCGTCACCTCGTAGCCGCGCTGGACGAACGCCTCGGCCATCTCGACGCCGATGTAGCCCGCGCCGACGACGACCGCCCGCCGCGCGCCTTCGCCGCCCGAGCCGCTGCCCCGCTCGATGCGCTGCTCCAGTGCGTCGAGCAGCCGGCGTCCGTCGTCCAGCGTCTGCACCCCGTGCACGCCCTCGGCGTCGACGCCGGGCAGCGGGGGGCGTGTCGGTACGGCGCCGGTGGCCAGCACCAGGTGGTCGTAGCCCTCCCAGCGCTCCGTGCCCGCCCCCTCGCGCACCCGTACCCGCGCGCCCGCGAGGTCCAGCTCGACCGCCTCGGTGCGCATGCGCAGGTCGATGCCGCGTGAGCGGTGCTCCTCGGGGGAGCGGGCGATCAGCGCGTCGCGCTCCTTCACGGCGCCGCCGACCCAGTAGGGGATACCGCAGGCCGAGTACGAGGAGAAGGGGCCGCGCTCGAACGCCACGACCTCCAGATCCTCCGCTTTCCGCAGCCTGCGGGCCTGCGACGCGGCCGACATGCCCGTCGCATCGCCGCCGATGACCACCATCCGCTCCGCCGCCATCCTCGAGCTCCTCTCGCCGTCCCGCCCGTGCCTGCTGCGTCTGCTGTGCCTGCTGTGCCAGCTCTGCCTGCTGTGCCTGGCGTGCTGTCCCACTTCTACGCCTGCTGCTGCGCCCGCTGCGCTCTCCCACTTCTTCTGACCCACTACCGGGCCCCACGTTATGCACCATCCGGCACTCTGCGAGACTTGCGATATGCACGTACTTGTCATCGGAGGCGGCATCTCGGGTCTGGCCGCCGCGCACCAACTCCTGGCGGACGGTGCGCGGGTGACCGTGCTGGAGGCCGGGGCCGTGCTCGGCGGCAAGCTGCGTGCCGGAAGCATCGCCGGCACCGCCGCCGTGGACCTGGGCGCCGAGTCCATGCTGGCCCGCCGCCCCGAGGCCGTGGAGCTGGCCCGTGCGGTCGGGCTCGGCGAGCGGCTGGCGCCGCCGTCCGTCGCGGGCGGTGCCCTGTGGACGCGCGGCGCCGTGCGCCCCATGCCCAAGGGCCACGTGATGGGCGTGCCGGGCGACCCGGCGGCCGTGGCGGGCGTGGTCTCGCCCGAGGGGCTCGCCCGTATCGAGGAGGACGAGCGGCTGCCGCGCACCGAGGTCGGCGAGGACGTGTCCGTGGGGGACTACGTGGCCGGGCGGCTCGGCCGCGAGGTCGTCGACCGGCTCGTGGAGCCCCTGCTGGGCGGCGTCTACGCCGGTGACGCGTACCGCATCTCGCTGCGCGCCGCGGTGCCGCAGCTGTACGAGGCGGCCCGCGACGAGCGCTCCCTGCTGGCCGGGGTGCGCGCCGTGCAGCAGCGGGCCGCCGCAGGACCCGCGCGCACGGGTCCTGTCTTCATGGGTGTCGAAGGCGGCATCGGCCGGCTGCCCGGGGCCGTGGCCGACGCGTGCACGGCCAAGGGCGCCGACATCCGGCTGAGCACGCCGGTGCGGGAGCTGCGCCGGATGGCGGGTGAGGACGGTGCCCGGGACTGGCTCGCGGTCACCGACCACGGCACGGTGCGCGGGGACGCGGTCGTGGTGACCGCCCCCGCGCCCGCGGCGGCCCGCCTGCTGGGCCCGCACGCACCGGAGGCCGCCGCCGGTCTCGACCAGGTCGCATACGCCTCGATGGCGCTGGTCACCCTGGCCTTCCGGCGGGCCGACTGCGACGGTCTGCCGGACGGCAGCGGCTTCCTGGTGCCGCCGGTGGACGGGCGCGCGATCAAGGCCGCCACCTTCTCCACCCGCAAGTGGGGCTGGGTCGCCGAGCAGGACCCCGGCCTGTTCGTCCTGCGCACCTCGCTCGGCCGGCACGGCGAGGAGCGGGTGCTCGAGAGGGACGACGCCGAACTGGTCGAGCTGTCCCTGGGCGACCTGCGCGCCGCCACCGGGCTGCGTGCCCGCCCCGTCGACACGCTGGTCACCCGTTGGCGCGGCGGCCTGCCGCAGTATCCGGTGGGGCATCTGGAGCGCGTGTCGCAGATCAGGGAAGCCGTCGCCCGGGTCCCCGGGCTGGCCGTCGCCGGCGCGGTCTACGAGGGCGTGGGCATCCCCGCCTGTGTCGCGGCGGGCCGCCGCGCGGCCCGGCACCTCATGCAGCACCCCGCCAACCCCGCCGACCAGACGGTCCCCCAGGCAGTGGAGACCGGCGAACGAGAGCAGAGAAGAGAGCCATGACCGACGCACAGCCCAAGGCCCCCAACGCGGGCAAGAAGGCCAAGGACCTCAACGAGGTCATCCGCTACACCCTCTGGTCCGTCTTCAAGCTGCGCGACGTGCTGCCCGAGGACCGTGCCGGGTACGCGGACGAGGTGGAGGAGCTGTTCGGTCAGCTCGCCGCCAAGGACGTCGTGGTCCGCGGCACCTACGACGTCTCCGGGCTGCGCGCCGACGCGGACGTGATGATCTGGTGGCACTCGGAGGAGTCGGACGCCCTCCAGGACGCCTACAACCGCTTCCGCCGCACCAGGCTGGGCCGCGCGCTGGAGCCCGTCTGGTCGAACATGGCGCTGCACCGTCCCGCCGAGTTCAACAAGTCGCACATCCCGGCCTTCCTCGCCGAGGAGGAGCCGCGCAACTACGTGAGCGTCTACCCGTTCGTGCGCTCCTACGAGTGGTACCTGCTGCCGGACGAGGACCGCCGCAGGATGCTCGCCGACCACGGCAAGATGGCGCGCGGCTTCCCCGACGTGCGGGCCAACACCGTTCCCGCGTTCTCGCTGGGCGACTACGAGTGGGTCCTCGCCTTCGAGGCGGACGAACTGCACCGCATCGTCGACCTCATGCGGCACCTGCGGGGCTCCGAGGCGCGGCGGCACGTCCGCGAGGAGATCCCCTTCTACACCGGCCGCCGCAAGCCGGTCGCCGAACTGGTGGCCGGGCTGGCGTAGGCCTCAGCCCCGCTCAGCGGGCGGCCCGGGTGTTGGAGGCCGGCTTGGTCCCCGCCCGGTGCCGCCCGCCGGGCTCCGGCTCGGGCCGGGCGGCGCACTCGGCGTGGAACCCGGGCGTCCTGCCCTCGAACAGGTACCGCTCCAGGTGCGCGTCGACACACGCGTTGCCGCCGCTCACGCCGTGGTTGCCCGCGCCCCTCTCCGTCACCAGCGAGGAGCCCGCGAGCCTGCGCCGGGTCTCCAGCGCCCCCTGGTACGGGGTGGCCGCGTCCCGGGTCGCGGCCACCAGCAGCACCTCGGGCAGCTCGCCCGGCCGTGTGCCCACCTTCACGGGGTGCGAGGGCCGGGTCTTCCAGTAGGCGCACGGCAGGTTCATCCAGGCGTTCTCCCAGGTGTTGAACGGGGCGACGGCCGCCGAGGCGGTGTTGTCCAGGTCCCAGCGGTCCCAGTCGCGCGGCCAGGGCGCGTCCTGGCACTCGACCGCGTTGTAGACGGCGTTGCCGTTCTCCTCGCCCTTCGCCGCCGCCTCCTCGGGCGCCGCCAGGCTCACCAGCGGCTTGTCGTCCCCGGCCGCGTACGCGGACAGCGCCCGTGCGTACGGTGCCCACAGCGCGTCCGCGTATCCGGTGTTCAAGAACGCGGCCACCAGCTCCTTCTGCCCCACCGTTCCGCCCGCGGGCTTCCGCCGCACCGCCGCCATGGCCGCGTCGAAGGCACGCTGGACCTCCTCGGCCGTCGCCCCGAGGTGGTAGGTGTCCCGGTGCCGCGCCACCCAGCTCTTCCAGTCGCCCCAGCGGCGCTCGAAGGCGCGGTTCTGCTCCAGGTTGGCCCGGTACCACACGCTGCCGGGCGAGGGGTCGACCACGCTGTCCAGCACCAGCCGGCCGACGTGCCCGGGGAAGAGCGTCGCGTACACCGAGCCGATGTAGGTCCCGTACGAGACACCCAGGTAACTCAGCTTCCGCTGCCCCAGCGCGGCGCGCACGACGTCCAGATCCCTGGCGTTGTTCGCCGTCGTGTAGTGCGGCAGCCGCTCGGGCTGCGCCTCGGCACAGCCTCTGGCGTAGGCGGCCGCCTTCTCCTTCATCTTCTCCTTGAACGCGTCCGAGGGGTGGCGCGGAGAGGGGTTCGGGCCCTTGGTGAACTCTCCAGGGTCCTGGCACGAGAGCGGATCGGACCGCCCGACCCCGCGCGGCGCGTACCCGATGAAGTCGTAGCGTTCGTTCAGCCGCTTCCACAGGCCGCCGAGGCTCGGATAGAGGGGGAAGCTCATGCCGCTTCCGCCGGGCCCGCCGGGGTTGTAGACGAGCGGCCCCAGCCGCTTTTCCGGTGTGCCCGTGGCCCGCGCCCTGCTGGCGGTCAGCGGGATCCGTGCACCGTCCGGCTCGCGGTAGTCGACCGGGACCTCGACCGTCCCGCACTCGACGGAATCGGGCAGGTGTTCCGCTTCGGGGCACCTGCCCCACTCGATCCCCGTCCGAGCCGCCTTCGCCGCGGCGGCGGCGACCCCGGCCGCCTCCGTCACGCCCCCGGCGGGCGCCGCCGACACAGGCGCGGCGGGCGTCACCGCCACGGCCAGCGCCGCCACCGTCGCCGTCATCACCGCTGCACGCACTGTGGGCTCCCTGGCGCTGGTCGCTGTCATTCCGTCAGCCGTGCCGTGCGGCACCGCTGTTCATATCGGATGCTCAGCCGCTCATACGCTCATGTAAAGCAACGCCCCCGGGTGTCGCCCACGACCCCTCGTACGGCCCCCCGGCCGGCCTCCCTGCGCCGAGCCGCGCCGCGGCGGCCGCCCGGTCCCCGCCCGGAGAGCGCAGGCGGGGCGTCACCGCGGTGCGGGCCCCAGCCGGGTCAGCCGCCACCGCTTCAGGCTCCTGCGCGCGCGGCGGGCGAGCCGCCCCTGCTCCAGCGCGAAGCCCGCGAAGTCGAGCGCGTCCCACCGGTGGTTGCCCGGCAGCGGACACCGCGTCGCGTACGCGTGGAACAGCCGCCGAAACACGTCCGCGCCGAGGATCTCGGGCAGCTCGGGCGCCACCTTGGCGACGATGTCGGCGCGCTTGGCCCGCAGCGCCCGCGCCTGGAGCTCCAGCCGCTCCGGGTCGAACCCGGCCGGTGCGGGCGCCCCCGCCACCAGGCAGGCGAGCAGCTCGGCCTGCGCGCGCCCCAGCCGCTCGCGCGCACCGTCCTCGCGCTCAGACACGCGCGGCCTCCACGACCCCGCGGATGGCGTCCAGCTCGGCCGCCAACCGCTCCACGGGAGGGAAGTTCTCATCCCGCTCCAGCAGGACCCCCGGCGGTACCGCCCTGGCGCACAGCGCTTCCAGCACCTGAAGCACGGGCCGGGTCACCGGGTGCCCGTGGCTGTCGTGCCAGACGCCGTCCCGCTCCACGCCCCCCGCCACGTGCACGTACGCGAGCGCTTCGAAGGGCAGCCGGTCCAGCGCCGCGCTGGGGTCCTCCCCGCGGTTGACGTGGTTGGTGTGCAGGTTCGCGACGTCGATCAGCAGCCGCACCCCGGTGCGCTCGACCAGTTCGGACAGGAAGGCGCCCTCGCTCATCTCCTCGTCGGGCCAGCCGAACAGCGCGGCGATGTTCTCCACGGCGAGCGGCACCGGCAGGCTGTCCTGCGCGATGCGCACGTTCTCGCACAGCACGTCCAGCGCGTCCCGCGTCCGGGGGACCGGCAGCAGGTGCCCGGCCTCCGTCGGCGGCAGGCCCGTGCCGGCGCCCCCGGCGCGGACGAAGGCGAGGTGCTCGGTGACCAGGGGAGCGCCGAGCACCTCGGCGCGCTCGGCGAGGGCGGCGAGCCGTCCCGGGTCGGGGCGCTGGGCACCCCCGAGGCCGAGCGCCACTCCGTGCGGCACGATCACCGTGCCGCGGGCCCGCAGCCGTCGCAGGGACTCCGGCAGATGCCCGGGGCAGATGTTCTCCGCGACGACCTCGACCCAGTCGATGTCCGGCAGCGCCTCGACGCCGTCGGCGATCTCGGGCCGCCAGCCGATCCCGGTACCCAGCCTCTCCATCCGCCGCTCCTCCCCTTGGCCGCGAGGGGACTTCTGCTCTCCCCGCGCCGGACCCAACCCCTGCGGGGCCTCCTTCAGAGCGAAACTTGAGGTTCCCGCCGCCCCGCCGCCCCGACTCCGCGGCCCGCGCTCAGCGCGCCTTGGAGGCATCGCGCTCCTTCTGGCCGTCGCCGGGGGGTGCCCCGCTGGGCGCGGAGACCTCGACGAACTCGGCGCGTTTGTTCTCCGTGAGCCGCAGTATCGGCACCGCCTTGTTGCGCGGATCGCCGTTGTTGCGGAACGACAGGAAGCCGCTGCCGCCGGGCACCCGCTGCTCCAGGTTCATCTTGTGGAACATGCGGCCCACCGACTCGCCGGTCACCTCGCCGCCCCACTGCGCGGCCATGCCGGCGCCGCGCGCGGCCGTGAGCACCGCGTCGTGGGCCATGATGGCCTGTCCGTCGTCGCGGGTGTCGTGCGGAAACCAGCGGTCCAGCTCGCCGCCGTCGCGGAACTTGGCGGCCGTCGCGGCCGAGACCGCGCGCTTGCCCGCCTCACTGCCCTGCCACATGTCCGGGTGCGCCAGCCCGGTGTAGAGCACCTCAACGCCGGTGTCGTAGGCGCGCTCCAGCTCGCGGCTGGTCAGGTTGCTGGTGTCGTCACCTGTGACGACGAGGAAGTCCTGCCGCGTGCAGGTGCGGTTGGCGAGTGCGTCGAGGAAGTGCGTGAGGTGGCGGCCGCGTCCGGCGAAGAAGACGACCTGTGGCTTCTGCTGGCACAGCTGGCCCGTCATGTGGCGCAGTTCGTTCTCCCAGCCGGTGCTCGCGGACGAGTCGAACGTCAGCTCCTCGTCCGCGACGATCCGGTGCTCGCCGCTCCCGTCGGCGAACGCCTCCTCGAAGGCGGGGCCGAGGGTGTTGGCGTAGCGGTTCGTCGGCGCGATGTCCTGCACCACCACGGCCGTGCGGTACTTCTCCCGGCGCAGGAAGGCCGCCGCGGCCCGCGCCTCGTCGGTGTTGGGCGGCGCGACGCGCACGAAACCGTCGATGCTGTGGAAGTCGGTGGCGGTCATCGTGCCGGCCACCATCGCGATCCGGTGCCGCGACAGGGCCCGCAGCGCCTCCTTGTTCTCCTTCGTGCTGGGGCCGAGTCCGGTGATGGCCACCAGCCGGTCGGGGGCGTCCCTGCGCTCGGCGAGCTGGTCGACGACGTCCCGCCAGTGCGCGGACTCACTGCCCGGGTTGACGATCAGCAGCCGGATTCTGGGCGAGCCCCGCAGGTCGCCCGCGTTGTGCCGGCGCTGCGCCAGGTAGGCCCCTTCCAGCTCGTGCCGCACCGACTCCTCGGAGTTGCTGTCCTTGTCGGTGAGCGTGAACGTCGTCATGTACGCCACGCTGACGTAGGGGGCGCCCTTCTTGGCCACGCGCTCGTTCTCCGCCTCGATCCGCCGGGAGACCTCCCGCAGATGCGGCGCGAAGACGTGCGAGCCGTCGCTGATCCCCACGCACTCCTGCTCACCGGGGCGGCTGCGGACGTCCTTCTTGACGACGCCGTCGGCGCAGCGTGTCTGCCGCTCCTGAACCCACTGGTAGGTGAGCGGCACCGCCACGCCGAGTACGGCGAGGGTGACCACCAGCGCGGCGACGCGCTTGACGATGTGGAGCGGCCAGGTGATCCGGAACACGCCTTCACCCTTCCTCTGCGCACGTCTGCGGATGGATCCAACTGCGGTAGCGGTCGGCCTCGTTGAGCAGGTGGAGGCTGTCGCTGCCGGCGTGCTCCTCGGACAGCCGCTCGAACCGGGCCGCCAGCGTCGGCCCGAGCCCCCGCTCGGGGTCGGTGAGCGGGTCGCTCCACAGCCAGCGGGCCACCAACAGGGCGCGCACCGCGGCTTCGATCCTGCTGCCCGCCGCGGGATCGTGGGTGAGCGGGCCCAAAACGTCGCGGTAGACCTTGTCCTTGGGCACCAGGTTGGGGGCCGCGGCCACGGCGTCGAGTTCGGCGACCCACCCGGGCGTGTCCACCTCGTCCAGGCGCCGCACCAAGAAGGCGGTGACCGCGCCGATCTGGTGCAGGGCCAGCCGGTGGTACATCGCGCGCAGCGGCTGCCCCTCGGCGGCGTGGTGATCGCTCATCCGCTGGTGCGCGGTGACCCACTCGGCGGGCCGTTCCGCGAGCTGCCACAGCAGCAGCCGACGCGGCCAGGGGTGCAACACGAGACGGCCGCTGCGCGGCCCGGGGGCGAGCAGGAACCCGGCGTGCGCCTTGCCGAACAGGGAACCGCCGGCCTGGACGCCCGCCGCATCGCCGCCGCCCGCGAGCACCCGGTACCCGACGGACAGGTCGGGCGTCGCGGCGCACATTGCCAGCGCCGTCCGTTCGGCGTCGTCGAAGTCGGCCAGCAGGGGGCCCAGCGCGACCTGCGCCAGCCCCGCACCCTCCAAGGCCGCGGGCGGTGGCTCGCGCCCGGTGCTGTGCGCTTCCCGGCGTTCGCGGTGCCGGCCCTGCGCGGGGTGTCCCGGCAGGGGCCTGTCCGGCAGGCGGCGCAGCCACAGTTCACGCTCGTGTCCGCCGCCCGACGGCAGGTCCGCCTGGTCGAGCAGCGTCAGCACTTGTTCCACGGCGCGGGGCAGCCCGCAGGTGAGGCGGTGCACGAACGGGGTGAGCGTCGCGTCGCGCCGGGGCCGGTCCGAGAGCTGGAAGTGCACCTCGTCCAGCGTCAGATCCCGCAGCCGCAGCGGATACCAGGCGGCGCCGTCCCCGCGCGGCCTGCGCCCGCGCCAGTCGTGAAGCGACGCGGCGTCGGGCGCGGAGGCGGACCAGCCCCACTGCTCGCCGGTGGACGAGCCCCACTCCGGCAGCCACCTGTGGACGCTGGCGACCACGGTGAGGGGATCGCCTGCCTCCGCCTCGGGACGGCCGGCGCGCCGGGCCGCGGTACGGGCGTCCTCGCGCGCCCTGACCAGCAGGTCGAGGAAGTGCCTTCCGTGACGCGTGTGGCAGCCGTCGAGCAGCAGCAGGTACGAGGGCGGCGCGAACGACAGCTCCGCGTTGCGCCGCAGGTCCTCCAGGAACGCCGCGCACAAAACGCGGTCGAGCGTTGCCGCCTCGGCCGAGGAGCCCCGGCGCCAGTGGTTGAGCTCGATCACCGCGTCCCACGGGTTGGAGCCGCCGGCCGACTGGTGTCCGGCGTACCAGCGCGCGCTCTCGGCGAACCGGTGCCGCGACAGCAGGCCCGAGACCATGCGGGCGCCCTCCCTGGCCGTGCCCTGGACCATGTCCTGGAACACCGCGGGGATACCGAGGGGGAGCCCCAGCGCCGACTGGCCGACCTGGAGGAAGCCGGACAGATAGTCGCCGTGCGCCGCGAAGGCGCTGTTCTCGAACGTACTCAGGCGGCGGTGGAGGTCCCGGCGCTGGTCCCGCCGTGAGACGGTGCTCAGATCACCGACGTCGGTGTCGGAGGCCAGCAGTCCGAGCGTCAGCCGGGGGAAGCGCGAGACCCGGTAGCGGGCGAGTTTCCGCTCCAGCTGCCGTGCGATCAGACCCAGCGCGTACCGGGGCCGCAGGGGCTGTTCGGAGCCGAAGTTGAGGTAGGCGAACGGCGCTCGGTCCGTACCGAACCGCGCCAGCAGCGCCCCGTGCGCCTCGCTCGCGCCCGCGCCGTGCGGCCCGAGCAGCACGACGAGGGGCCGCTCCGCCTCGGGCGGCAACTCCAGGCACTCGCCCACCAGCGGTACCAGTCCCGCGGGGCCCACGGGGCTGAATGGCCCCGCGCCCGGTGTGTACGCCTGTGTCATCTCCCGCACCCCGATCCCCCTCGCGCGCCCCCCGCGCGCGGCGCATTGCGCCCAGTGAGGAGGATGCCACCATCTGTGGCCAGCTGTCAGGGGTATGACAGACGCGGCAGAGGACCGGAGTTACTTTCCCCTCATAGGGCTTACAGTCCTTTCGGGTTGTTGACCCGCTTTTTCGGCTGTTCGGGTGATGTGCGGGCATAAAGGCGTTGTCAGAACACGCCAGCCCTCTACAGTGAGAGGTTTTCTCATGCCCCAGCTCAAGCCCCCGTCTCCCGGTGAGTCCTTCGATCTGGACGTCACCGCGAAGGGCGCACAGCTCAAGCTCGGAGAGCACACCTACACCGTCGACCTGACGGGTGACCTGCGCTTCGAGATCAGCAAGGCACCGGGCAAGAATCCGGCCGAAGCGGTCCGTGCGGCCGTGCCCCGCTTCCACCTCACCGGCACCCCGAACTCCGCCCGCGGTATGGCCGCGCAGGCCCTGCCCGGCCGGATCACCCTCGACAAGAAGGACACGGAGGTGAACCCGGACAACCTCATCAGCCTCACCTCGGGCTTCCCGCCGAAGCTCGAACAAGTCCTGTACCTCGACCTCGACGTCACGATCGAGAACCCGCCTCAGCAGGCACAGGTCAGGGCCGCGCAGGGCGAGCCCCTGGTACTGACGACGAAGAACCCCGGCAAGCTCGTCGGGCAGATGGACGCCTTCCCGCCCGACGGAGCGATGTACAAGTTGCAGAACCCGATCGATCTGGTCCTTCCCGACGACCCGGACACAACCATCGCCACAATCCAGAAGTTCCCGGTCAAGGTGGGCGGCCTCTGAGGAGCGTGGTGCCGGACGCAGACCGGATACGGCCGGCGCTCTCCGCCCGGCCGTGAGGGCAGGGCGCGCAGCGTGGGCCTTCTCCGCTCGGTTCGGGCGCGGAGAGGACCACGCACGCTCCTGCCCCGTCCTCGTCGTAGCCCGGCCGGCCGGCCGGGCTACTCCCGCCGTGGCCCGGGCTCCGCGGCGGGCTCCCCACCGCCGGTACGTGGGCCCTCGTCACCGGACGGGTGAGGCGCCGCACGCCGGGTGCCGGGCACGTGCGCGCCGGTGGGGTTCTGCCCGGCGGGCCCGGGCCGTCCCGAAGGGGCCTTCGCCGTACCGTCGTCCGGCGTGCCCACCCCGCGGTTGATCACGGGGGCCGCGGTGAGGAGCAGGAGGCCCACCGCGACACCGGCCCCGCCCACCACCGCGAAGTAACCTGCCGCATGCGCGCGGTCGTAGACTTGGACGACCTGCGCCGATATCCCCTGGGCCGCCGCGTTGGAGGCCAGCCACAACCCCATCATCCGGGTGGCGAACGCGGCAGGTGCCACCTGTGTTGTCACCGACAGGCCGATGGGGGAGAGCAGCAGTTCGCCGACGGTGAGGATCGCGAAACTGCCCAGCAGCCACAGCGGGTTGCTCTTGCCGGGCTGCATCGCGGGCAGGACGAGCAGTACGTAGGAGAGCCCGGCCAGTACCAGCCCGGAGCCGAACTTGACCGGCGCGGACGGGGCCCGCGGGCCCAACCGCACCCACAGCACCGCGAAGAGCGGCGTCAGCACGATGAGGACGAAGGAGCCGGTCGACTGGAACCAGGAGGAGGGGATCTCGAAGCCGAGAGCGTCCAGATCGGTGCTGTGGTCGGCGTACTGGGCGAGGACGCTGGCGCCCTGCTCCTGGATGAGCCAGAAGAAGACCGCCGCGACGAACAGGGGGAGGTAACCGCGTACCCGGCGCCGTTCGGCGGGCGTGGTCCGCCTGCTGCGGAGCATCATCGTGAAGTACCCGACCGGCAGGGCCACGGCCAGCACGCTGAGGAAGTCCACGACCCGCTCCACGGTCACCGCACCGGCCACCGCGGCCACGGTGGCCGGCGCGAGGAGGAGGGCGAGCGAGCCCGCGGTCAGCCACACGGCGCGCGGTGTGCCGTCCCCGGGCCGCTTGCGCAGGGGGTGGGGCGCGAGCAGGTCGGTGCTGCTCAGCTGCCGTCGGCCACGTGCGTAGACGAGCAGGCCGACTGCCATGCCCGCCGCCGCGAGCCCGAAACCGAGGTGGTAGTCGTAGCTTTGGCCGAGCCAGCCCACCAGGAGGGGGGCCAGTACCGCACCGACGCTGATGCCCATGTAGTAGAGGGAGAACCCGGCGTCGCGGCGTGTGTCTCCCGGCGCGTACAGCCTGCCGACCGACACGGAGACGTTGGGCTTGAGCAGGCCGGTGCCCACGACGATGAAGGCCATCGAGGTGAAGAGCGCCGTTTTCCCGAGGGGTGTGGCCAGGCACAGGTGCCCGCACATGATGAGGAGACCGCCCCACAGCGTGGCACGCCGCGCCCCCAGCAGCCGGTCGCTCACCCAGCCGCCGGCGATCGCCGCCATGTAGATGGCCGCGCCGTAGACCGCGATCAGCGAGCTGGCCGTTCCCTCGTCGATGCCGAGGCCGCCGTCGCGTACCTCCTCGTACATGTAGTACAGCAGGATGGCTCTCATCCCGTAGTACGAGAAGCGCTCCCATGCCTCCGTGAAGAAGAGCGTCGCCAGCCCCCGCGGGTGTCCGAGGAACCCGCGGCCTTCGGTGCTGCCGTCCTGCCGGTCGGGCGAAGCCATCCCGCTCCCTCGTCGCTCCTGTCCTGTCCGTGGGGACCTTCCCGTGGCCGCCCAGTGTTGGGGGCAACGGCCGCGTGAGCCAAGGGATGGGAGTGAAAAGTGTGGAGCGCGCTGCCGACCGGCTGTGCGGCGCCCGCCGACGGCGTGTACGGCGCACGCCGGCAGGCCTGCCTGGTGTCCGCTACGTCCGGCGCCCCGCGGGCTGCCGAGACGTCGGCGCGGGGCCGTGCGCTACTGCCGCGCTTCGCGCGGAAGGGGGGCCCATCGGCTGCCCCCCTCGACGGCGACGGTTTCCCCGGGGGCGATCTCGGTGAACCCGGCGTCCTGGACGACCGGGAGCCCGCCGGTGGTCAGGTCGTGCCAGTGCGCGGTGTCGTGTGCCGGGCGCACCGCGAGGGGGAAGCCCGCCTCGCGCCAGGCGGCCCGCGCGGCGGGATCCAGCCGCCACCAGGCGAGCTGCGCGCCGTGGCCCGCCTGCGCCATCGCCTTGCCCGCCGACATCTCAAGACCGGGGTTGAGCCACAGCACGGGTGTCCCGGTGTCCGGTGCGGGCAGAGGCCCGGTCTCCGCCAGGTCGGTGCCGGAGACCTGGAGCCGCGCCAGCTCCTTGGGCCAGCCGTCGAGCGGGACCGGCGGGAAGACGCGTACCTCGGCGCGCTCGCCGGTCACCGTCAGCCCGTCCAGCGCTTCCGTGCGCCGCCACTCGGCGCCCCGCGCCCGCCGCACCACCTTGCGGATCTGCCGGTCCTCCCAGCGCCGCACCCGCGTGTGCCACGCCCCCGTCTCCTCCACCGTGCGCGGATCGGACAGCAGCGCCAGTACCGCGCGGGCCGCCGTCTGGAGCGCGTCCGTGCGTGCGGGCGGGTCGGTGCGCTCGATGCGGACGACGAGGGGCAGGACGTAGCGGTCGGGCTCGGCGGCGGGCTGCTCGCGGGACGCGGCGGGCTCCGGGGAGGTCGCAGAGGGGGAATCGGTCACCTGGTCAGTCTGCCAGCGGCTAGCGTGGCCCCCATGAGCTGGGCTGTCACGCTGGACGCCGTGGGGCGCCGGTACCGGGTGGGCGGGACGTGGGTGCTGCGCGGCGTCGACCTGGAGGTGCGCGCGGGCACCCTGCTGCGCGTCGAAGGCGGCAACGGCACCGGCAAGTCCACCCTGCTTCGGCTGCTGGCCGGGATCGAGGCCCCGAGCGCGGGCCGGGTGCGGGGGCTGCCAGGGGCGCGCGGATACGTCCCCGAACGCTTCCCCGCCACCCTGCCGCTGACCGCTGCCGCATACGTCACCCACCTGGGACGCGTGCGCGGGCTGCGCGGGCGTGCGGCCGCCCGGGAGGGCGCGCGCTGGCTGGAGCGCCTCGGCGCGGGCCGGTACGCGGGCACGCGTATGCGGGAGCTGTCCAAGGGCAGCAGCCAGAAGGTGGCCGTGGCCCAGGCCCTCGTCGGGCGTCCTCCCCTGCTGGTGCTCGACGAGGCGTGGACCGGTCTCGACCAGCCGGCCCGCGCGGTCCTCGACGAGGTGGTGCGCGAGCGGGTCGCCGAGGGCGGAGCGGTGGTCTTCGTGGATCACGACCCCGCGCGACTGGCGGCGGAGGCGGACGCCGTCGTACGGGTCGCGGCGGGCGGCCGGGTGGAGAGGGCGCACCGCGTCCCGCGCTCTCGCGCGGGTGCCGAACCGCATCTGGGGGAGGCCCACTTCCGCATCGAGGCGCGGGGGACGCCGGGTGCCGGTGCGCCTGCCGGGCTGCCGCGCGGTGCCCGCTGCCGGGTGACCCCGGGCGGTGTGCTGTCCCTGACCGTGCCCGCCGCCGCCTCGGACGCGGCCCTGCGCACGCTGCTGGCGGCGCACCCGAGCTGGCACGTGCGCTCCGTACGGGAGCACGCCGCCCGCGGGGAGCACGCCGTGCAAGAGGGGAACTCCGGGGAGGCGGGACGGGGATGAGAGAGACACGCGCACTGACGCGCTACCAGCTCGCGGTACTCCTGCGCTCCCAGCGCTGGCTCGCGCCGCTGCTGCTGTACGCGGCGCTCCTGGCGGTCGGCGTGCGCGCGGGCGATCCGGTGCTGGACTCCCTCGGGTTCGCCGCCGCCGCGCTGCTGCCCACCGCGGTGTGGCTGGTGCGCGTCTGCGTGACGGCCGAGCCGGCCGCGGCCCGGCACTGCGCCGCGGCCGCCACGGGGCCCGGCCGCGCCCACCTCGGGGGTGTCGCGGCCGGTGCGGTGGCGGCCGCCGTGCTGGGAGCGGCGGCGGTGGGCCTCGTCACGGCGGTGAGCAGCCGGGGGAGCACGGACGGCGGGGACGCCGTCCCCGCCGCGTCCGCGGTGGTGGCCGGCGTGTGCGGGGTCCTCACGTGCGTGCTGGTGGGGACGGCCGTGGGCGTGTTGTGCAACCGCCCGCTGCTCAGGTCGCGGGGCTACGCGGTGGCGGCGTCCCTGCTGGGGACGGTCGCGGCTCTGGTGGCGGGCGCCTCGCCTGCGCGTGCGGCGGTCGCCGCGCTGTCCCGCGCCTCGGCGCGGGGAAGCGTGGACGTGCCGTGGGTGCCGCTGCTGTGCGCGCTGGGGGTGGCGGGGCTCGCCGCGTGCGCCGCCTGCGCCGTGGCGGCCCGCCGCCCGTGAGAGCCCGCCCCCGGGAACTTCCCCGGGGGCGGGACGGTGTCAGTGCCGCCAGGGGCCGGTCACCGCGAAGGTGGTGCCGGGCGTGTAGCAGTTGACGTACATGGTGCGTCCGTCGGGGGCGAAGGTGACGCCCGCGAACTCGCCCCACTCCGGCTCCTCGGGGGTGCCGATGTTCTGGGCGCCCCGCGCCATCGGGTAGACGGTGCCGTGCCGGGTGAGGCCGAAGACGTGCTGGGCGCCGGCGCCGTCCTCGCACACCATCAGGCCCCCGCTGGGCGCGAGGCAGATGTTGTCGGGCTCCTCGCCCGGCAGCTGCACGTCGGTGTCGGGGCCGAAGAGGATGACGAGCGTGAGGCGGCGGCGGCGCGGGTCGTACCGCCAGATCTGCCCGAAGTGGTCGCGCTGCGACCCCTCGGAGCTGCGCGCGTAGCTGGAGACGAAGTAGACGCAGGAGCCGCCCCAGTAGCAGCCCTCCAGCTTCTGGGCGTGGGTGATGCCGCCCTTGCCGAAGTCCTGGAAGCGGATGGGGGTTTCCTTGGCCACCGGGTCGGGAACCTCGACCCACTCGATGTTCTCGAAGGTGGTTCCCGTCTCGGTGACGGAGGACAGGTCGGCCACGCCGGGCACGCGCATGGCCTCCAGCGTGCCGCCCGCGTGCAGTGAGCCGTAACCGCCCCGGGGCTTGCGGGGCAGGAAGCGGTAGAAGAGGCCGAACGGCGCGTCGAAGGCGTCCTCGGTCTCGTAGACGACGCCGCTGTGCGGGTCGAAGGCGACGGCCTCGTGCTGGAAGCGGCCCATGTCCTTCAGCGGCTCGACCGAGGTGGGGCGACGGCTGTCGAAGCCGACCTCGAAGACGAAGCCGTGGTCCTTGGTGTAGCCCTCCTCGCCCGCGGTGAACTCGGTCTCCTCGCAGGTGAGCCAGGTGTCCCACAGGCTGGGGCCGCCCGCGCAGTTGGTGGAGGTGCCGGCGATGCCGACGCGTTCGGTCAGCACGTCGTTGTCGCCGTCCAGTTCGAGGACGGTGCAGCCGCCCTCGCCCTCGGGGTCGTAGGTCAGCCCCTCGACGGTGGGTACCGGGACGCGTGAGTCCTTGCGGTTCTCGTGGTTGCGGACGAGCCAGGTGTGTCCCTTCCCGTGGCCGTGTCCCTTGCCGTGGCCGTGGCCGTGGCCGTGGCGCGCGGGGAAGGCGGACATGCCGTCGCAGTTGCTGGGCACCTTGCCCTCACCGGAGCGGAGCCGGTCGCCCTCGGTGGACAGAACCTTGTAGCGGAAGCCTTCGGGCAGGTCGAGCAGTCCGTCGGGATCGGGGACGAGCGGGCCGTAACCCGCGCTGCCGCCGGTGGCCTGGGCCGCGGCGGTCCCTGTGAACAATTCCGAGAGCGCGCCGCTGAAGGCGACGGCCGCCCCAACGGCTCCGGTTCTTGCCAGCGCTTGGCGTCGTGTCGTGGGCATCGGGCACTCTCTCCTGTTGGCGGACAGGTGACCCGAGTGTGTGTACCACGCACGCCGAGGTGCCCACACCGCCCAGGACGCAACTGATTGCCGCGCGGCCGATTGCCGGGCACTGATTGCTACGCGTCCGCTTGCTGCGCGTCCGCTTGCTGCGCGTCCGCGAGCGCCTTGCCGTCCCGGGCGAGTGCGGTCAGCCGGGATATCGCCCGGAAGTACTTCTTGCGGTAGCCGCCCTGGAGCATGTCCTCGCTGAACAGCTGGTCGAACGGCACTCCGGCGGCGACGACGGGCACTTCGCGGTCGTAGAGCCGGTCGGCGAGCACCACCAGGCGCAGGGCCGTCGACTGGTCGGGCACCGGGGCCACGCCCGTGAGGCAGACCGCGTCGACGCCCTTGACCAGTTCGCCGTACCGGCTGGGGTGGACCCGGGAGAGGTGCCCGAGCAGGGTGGGGAAGGCGTCGAGGGAGGCGCCGGCGGTCCGCTGGGCGGTGCGGGTGACCTGGTCGTCGGTGTACGGCTGCGGCGCCTCGGGCAGCCCGCGGTGGCGGTAGTCCTCGCCGTCGATGCGCAGCGTGCGGAAGTGCGCGGACAGGCCCTGGATCTCGCGGAGGAAGTCGGCGGCCGCGAACCGCCCTTCGCCGAGCTTGCCCGGCAGGGTGTTCGAGGTGGCGGCCAGCGCCACGCCGTTGTCCACGAGCCGTGACAGCAGGCTGGAGACCAGCACCGTGTCGCCGGGGTCGTCCAGTTCGAACTCGTCGATGCACAGCAGCTGGTGTTCTGCCAGGGTGCGGACGGTCTGCTGGAAGCCGAGCGCGCCCACCAGGTTGGTCAGCTCCACGAAGGTGCCGAACGCCTTGCGCTCGGGCGCGGCCGGGGCCGCGTGCCACAGCGAGGCGAGCAGGTGCGTCTTGCCGACGCCGTACCCGCCGTCCAGGTAGACGCCGCGCGGGCCCTCGGGGGCCTGCTGCCTGGGCTCGCGCCGAAACCAGCGCCTGCGTGCGCCGGCCGTACGGCCCGCTCCGCCGCCGAGGCCCTCGGCGAACGCGCTCAGCACCTGGACGGCCTCGGTCTGGCTGGGCTGCGCGGGATCGGGAAGGTATGTGGCGAAGCGCACACCGTCGAAGCGCGGCGGCGGGACCATCTCGGCCACCAGCTGCTCCGCCGGAACGTGCGGCTCGCGGTCGGCGAGCGCGACGGGAGCCCCGTCCGCCGCGGCGCCGGCGGGGCCGCAGCCGGCTGGGGATATGTGGGCTTCGGTCGTTGACACGATTGTCATGCTAGTCGGCCGAGTGCGGGCGGTGTGCCGCCCGCCCGGCGTGCGCCGTGCCACACTGCGGCCCATGCGACGCCTGTTCCACCCGAGTACCGACCGCAGGACCGCTCCCCAGTGGAGCGTCGAGGAGATCGCCGAGGAGTACGCCTACCCGCCGCTGGGCGAGGGTTCCGGCGGTGCCGACTCCTGGCTGCGCGGCAACATGGTGGCCTCGCTGGACGGCGCCATCCACCACCAGGGCCGCTCCCAGCCGCTCTCGTGCGAGGCCGACATGCGGATCTTCGGGGTGCTGCGGGCACTGGCGGACGTCGTGGTCGTCGGCGCGCAGACCGTGCGGCAGGAGGGGTACCGCCCCGCGAAGCGGCGCTCGGGCTTCGCCGACCGCCGCGCCGCGCTGGGGCAGGCGCCGGTGCCCGCCATCGCCGTCGTCAGCGCGGGCCTGGAGCTGGACTTCACGCAGCCGCTGTTCACCGAGCCCGTCGTGCCGACGCTGCTGCTGACCGGGCGGGGCGCGCCCGAGGACCGGGTGGCGCGTGCCCGTGAGGCCGGCGCCGAGGTGGTCTTCGCGGGGGAGGGGGCGGCGGTGGACCCGGCGCGGGTGCCCGCGGCGCTGGCCGCGCGGGGCCTGCGGCGGCAGCTGACGGAGGGCGGCCCGAAGCTGTTGGGGGAGTTGGCCGACGCCCGGGTACTCGACGAGCTGTGCTTGTCGATCGCCCCGCGGATCGTGGCGGGCCCGGCTCCGCGGATCATGAACGGGCCCCTGCTGCCGGACCCGGACGAGTTCACGCTCGAAGGGGTGCTGGAGGAGGGCGGGTTCCTGTTCACGCGGTACCGCAGGGCGCGGACCGGCACGGATCGAGCGGAATGAGACGTTCCGCTTTTCGTCCTGCTGGGCAGACTGACAAGCGCAGGATGGTTTCTTTCCGACAGGAGAAGGGGCGCCCGTCGTGATCACGACAGTGCTGATGATCGAGAAGCCGCTGGTGCAGACCGACGTGGAGATGGTGACGACGCTGCACGGCGAGGAGCCCGTCTCCTTCGTCGTCCTCCTCCAGCCGCGCGGTGACCAGGACAGGTTGCTGCGGGCGCTGGACGACGTGGCCCTCGGGGAGCTGGACCAGGTCGTGCACGAGGGGGAGGAGCCCGAGGGCGGCGAGGCCGTCGGGCCCGCCGAACAGTTCCTCGAGCTCTCCCTCAAACGGCTCAGAGACGCGGGGTCGGAGGCGGTCGGGCAGATCGTCGACGAGCACCCTCTCGACGTCCTGAAGTCCGTCGCGGAGCAGACCCGCGCCGACGAGGTGATCGTCTTGACGGCCCCCCACCTGGTGGAGGAGTTCTTCCACCGGGACTGGGCCTCGCGGGCCCGGCACAAGGTGGGCGTGCCGGTGCTGAAGTTGTTCGCGCACAACGAGGAGTGAGGGCCGGCGTGGCGGCGGGGCCGTACCGCATAGGCTGGGCGCGTTCCGCAGTCCGTTGTTGAGCCAGCCAGGAGACGCACGTATGACCGCTGCCGTCACTCCCTCCCTCCCTCCCGCCATGGAGCGGCCGCACTTCATCGGGGTCGGTGGCGCGGGGATGTCCGGTATCGCGAAGATCCTGGCGGTGCGGGGGGCGCGGGTCGCGGGCAGCGACGCGCGGGAGTCCGCGACGGCTGACGCGCTGCGTGGTTTCGGCGTCACCGTGCACATCGGGCACGCCGCGGGTCACCTGGCGCCCGACGCGACCGTGGTCGTGGTCTCCAGCGCGATCCGGGAGGACAACCCGGAGATGGCCGAGGCCAGGCGGCGGGGCCTGCCGGTGCTGCACCGCGCCGACGCGCTCGCCGCGCTGATGGCGGGGCTGCGGCCGCTGGCCGTGGCCGGCACGCACGGGAAGACGACGACGACCTCGATGCTCGCCGTCAGCCTGGCCGATCTGGGCCTGGACCCCTCGTACGCGATCGGCGGCGATCTGGAGGGCCCCGGGTCGAACGCCCACCAGGGCACGGGCGAGATCTTCGTGGCGGAGGCGGACGAGAGCGACCGCAGCTTCCACAAGTACGCGCCCGAGGTGGCGATCGTGCTCAACGTCGAACTCGACCACCACGCGAACTACGCGTCCATGGAGGAGATCTACGAGTCCTTCGGCCTCTTCGCCGGGCGGATCGCGGAGGGCGGCACGCTCGTCGTCTCCGCCGACCACGAGGGCGCGCGGGAACTGACGCGCCGCCTGCGAACCGAGGGCGATAACACCCTCACGGTGCGTACGTACGGCGAGGCGGAGGACGCCGACGTGCGGGTCCTGCGGATCACCCCGAAGGGGCTGACCAGCGAGGTCGCCGTGGTGCTCGACGGCGAGGAGCTGACCTTCGGCGTCTCGGTCCCCGGCAGGCACTACGCGCTCAACGCGGTGGCCGCGCTCACGGCGGGCGCGGCGCTCGGCGTGCCGGCGGGCGACCTTTCGCGGGCGCTGGGCTCCTACACGGGCGTCAAGCGCAGGCTCCAGCTCAAGGGGCTCACCGGCGGCGTGCAGGTGATCGACTCCTACGCCCACCACCCCACCGAGATGGCCGCCGACCTGGAGGCCATCCGCGGCGGCGCGGGGGAGGGGCGGGTCCTGGTCGTCTTCCAGCCGCACCTCTTCAGCCGCACCCAGGAGCTCGGCAAGGAGATGGGCGAGGCGCTCGCGCTGGCCGACGGGTCGGTCGTGCTGCCGGTCTACCCGGCGCGCGAGGACCCGATCCCGGGCGTCACCAGCGCGCTGATCACCGACGCGGCGCAGGCGGCGGGGGCCGCGGTGCGCGGGGTCGAAGCGCCCGAGGACGCGGTGGCCGCCGTGGCGGGAATGGCGGAGTCCGGTGATCTCGTTCTCACCATGGGGGCCGGGGACGTCACCGAGCTGGGGCCCCGGATCCTCGCCAAGCTGGCAGAGTGAGCACCGAGGAGCGAGCCGAGATGGCATACGAAGTCGACAGGACCGACGAGCAGTGGCGGGCGGAGCTGACGCCCGAGGAGTACCACGTGCTGCGCGAGGCCGGTACGGAGCGGCCGTTCACCGGCGAGTACAACGACACGAAGACGACCGGCGTGTACGAGTGCCGGGGGTGCGGTGCCGAGCTGTTCCGCTCCGACACCAAGTTCGCCTCCCACTGCGGCTGGACCAGCTTCTACGACCCCGCGCAGAGCGAGGCCGTCGAGCTGCTGACCGACCGCTCCCTGGGCATGGCCCGCACCGAGGTCCGCTGCGCCCGCTGCGGCTCCCACCTCGGACACGTCTTCGAGGGGGAGGGCTACCCGACCCCCACGGACCAGCGCTACTGCATCAACTCGGTCTCGCTGAAGCTGGTCCCGCGCGAGAGCACCGACTGAGGTACCGCACAGCCCTCCCGCCGAGGGGTGCCGCGCACTGTCACCCGCCGAGGCGCACCGCGAGACCGCGGGAGGGCGGTGCGCGGCGCGGCGCGAGAAACGCGCGGGGGCGCGTTGTGTGCCTCGTCTCTCCCGTCGGAATACGGGACGGCCCCCGGCAGTTCATTTGTACGCTGCACGTGAGTGGTAGACAGCGGAACGTACACAGCAGAAGAGCGAGAGGGCGGGGTCGACGCGTGGGGGAGAGCGTGGGAGCGAGTGCCGGGGCGCACATACGCACCGAGGGGGAAGCCGGGGCCCGGGGCCCGGGAGGCGGACGGTGGCTGGTGCCTGTCCTGGCGTTCGGCGGGATCTCCGTCGCCGTCATGCAGACGCTCATCGTGCCGGTCGTCGCCCAACTGCCCACCCTGCTGGACACGTCCACATCCAACGCCTCGTGGGTGATCACCTCCACGCTGCTGTCGGGCGCTGTCGCGACGCCGATCATGGGGCGCCTCGGTGACCTGTACGGCAAGCGGCGGATCGTGCTCCTCAGCCTCGGACTGATGGTCCTCGGCTCGCTGATCTGCGCCTTCACCTCCGCGCTGGTGCCGATGGTGGCCGGGCGGGCCGTGCAGGGCTTCGCCATGGGAGCCATCCCGCTGGGCATCAGCATCATGCGGGACGAGCTGCCACCCGAGCGGCTGGGCTCCGCCATGGCGTTCATGAGCTCCTCGCTCGGTGTGGGCGGCGCGCTGGGGATGCCGCTGGCCGCCTGGATCGCCCAGTACACCGACTGGCACGTGCTGTTCTTCGGCGCCGCGGGCATCGGCGTGGTGGCCATGGTGCTGGTCTTCCTCCTGGTGCCCGAGTCCCCGCTGCGGACCCCGGGCAGGTTCGACGTACTGGGCACCCTGGGACTCACCGCCGGTCTGGTGACCCTGCTGCTGCCCATCTCCAAGGGCGGCGACTGGGGCTGGGGCAGCCCGACGGTGCTCGGCCTGTGGGGCGCCTCCGCGCTGATCTTCCTGGCGTGGGGCCTGCTGGAACTGCGCATCAAGGACCCGCTCGTGGACCTGCGGACCACGGTCCGCCGCCAGGTCCTGCTGACCAACCTGGCCTCGATCATGGTCGGGCTGGCCTTCTACGCGCTCACCCTCGTGCTGCCCCAGATCCTCCAGCTGCCCGCCGCCACCGGCTACGGGCTGGGCCAGTCGATGGTCGTCTCCGGGCTGTGCGTGGCGCCCATGGGCGTCGCGATGATGCTCGTCTCCTCGCTGTCGGCGCGGCTGTCCCAGGCGCGGGGGCCCAAGGTGTCGCTGATGACCGGCCTGGTGATCCTCGCCGCCTCCTACCTGCTGGGCACGGTGCTGCTGAGCGCCGTGTGGCAGACCGTGCTGCTGTCCGTGCTGATCGGCGTCGGCATCGGCATCGCCTACTCCGCGATGCCCGCGCTCATCCTCGGCGCCGTGGACCCGTCCGAGTCCGGCGCGGCCAACGGGCTGAACACGCTGATGCGGTCGATCGGCACCTCGACGTCGAGCGCCGTGGTCGGCGTCGTCCTCGCCCGTATGAGCAGCCCGCTCGGTGCGGCACGCGTGCCCAACCTGGACGGCTTCCGCACCGCGTTCCTCATCGCCTCGGGAGCCGCGCTCCTCGGCCTGCTGATCGCGGCGTTCCTGCCGTCGTCCGCGACGAAGCGCGCGCCGGGTGCGGCGGCCCACGGCGACCTGTCCGACCCGCACCTGGTGCAGCGCGGCGGTCCGGGTGCGGACGAGGAGCCCCACAGGGCGGCCGTTCCCCGGTGACCTGGTGGCCGGGTGACCGGGTGATCTGGTCACCCGGCCACCCGGTGGTCCGCGCCCGGCTCCGGGCCGCCGTCACGCGTGCTGGTGCAGGCCCCTTCCGGCCAGCGTGAGGAACGTTTCGCCGACCGCCTCGCTCAGCGTGGGGTGCGGGTGGATGTGCTGGGCGATGTCCGCGGGTGCGGCGTCCCAGGCGACCGCGAGCTGGGACTCGGCGATCATCTCGGAGACGTGCGGGCCCACCAGGTGGACGCCCAGCACCCGCCCCTCGCCGCCCTGTTCGGCGACGACCTTCACCATGCCGCCCTGGCCGTGGACCATGCCCTTGGCCGTGGCCGTCAGCGGCAGCACGTTGGCACGCACCTCGTACCCCGCCGCGCGGGCCTCGGCCTCGCTCAGGCCGACCGAGGCCGTCTGCGGGCTGGAGTAGGTCACGCGCGGCACGGCCGCGTAGTCCACCGGGCGCGGCGCCAGGCCTGCCAGCGTCTCGGCGACGACCAGCCCTTCCGCGAACGAGGCGTGCGCCAGCCCCAGGGAGGGCGGCGGCAGCAGGTCGCCGACGACGTGGACGCCGGGGACGGCCGTCTCGAAGGTGTCCCAGCGCGCGGGCGGCAGACACCCCCGCGCGTCGGTCGCCAGCCCCGCCGCCGCGAGCCCCAGCCCGTCGGTGACCGGGACCCGCCCCACCGCGACCAGCAGCCGTTCCGCGGCGAGCGTCGCCGCGTCGCCCCTGGCCGGCTGGACGCGAGCCTCGACGCCGGGCCCGACGCGGTGGGCGTCCAGCAGCCTGGCGCCCGTCAACACGGTGATGCCGCGCTTCTTCAGCGCGCGGGTCAGATGGCGGCTGGTGTCCTCGTCCTCCAGGGGCAGCAGCCTGTCCGCCGCCTCCACCAGCGTGACCTCGGCGCCCATGGAGCGGTGGAAGGAGGCGTACTCGACACCGATCGCGCCGCCGCCCAGCACCAGCACGCTGCGCGGCAGGCCCGGCGCGAAGAGAGCGTCGTCGCTGGTGACGATGTGCGCCCCGTCGGGTTCCAGCCCCGGCAGCGTACGGGGCCTGGATCCGGTCGCCAGCACGAGACCGCGCCGCGCCGTCCACCGCTCGCCTCCCCCGTGTGCCGTGGCGTCTCCGCGGGCCGTGGTGGTGACGTCGACCTCCCGCGGACCGGCCAGCGTGGCGGTTCCCCGCACCACGGTGACGCCGGCCTTGACCAGTTGGCCCTCCACGCCCTTGTGGTTGCGCGAGACGATGTCGTCCCTGGTGGCGACCAGCGCGCCCCAGTCGACGCCGTCCAGCGTCGCCTTCACGCCCCACCTCTCGCGTGCCTCGGACACCCCGTCGACCAGTTCGGCGGCGTGCAGCATCGCCTTGCTCGGCACGCAGCCCCGGTGCAGACAGGTGCCCCCGACCAGATCGCGCTCGATCAACGCGACGTCCAGGCCGAGGTGTGCGGCGCGAAGGGCCGTGCTGTAGCCGCCCGTTCCACCGCCGATGACGATCACATCTGTGCTGTTCCCGCTCATGGGCCCAGCGTCATCCCCGGCTGGTCGATGAGTCCAACGCAATGCTTCTATGGAGACGATGAACAGCGCTCATGAAGAGGCGAGGGGGCGGCTCGTGAGTCTGCGGCAGATGGAGTACCTCGTCACGGTCATCGAGGAGACGTCCTTCACTCGCGCCGCCGAGGCGCTGCACGTGACGCAGTCGGCGCTCTCGCACCAGATCAAGGCCCTGGAACGGGAGGTGGGCGGCCCGCTGCTGGAGCGGCTGCCGCGCGGGGTGCGGCTCACGCCCATGGGGCGGGCGTTCCTGCCGGACGCCGAACTGGCCGTCCGCAGCGCCCGGCAGGCCCGCCGCGCCGCGCGGGCCGCGGCCGGATCCCGCGGTGGGGAACTCCAGATCGCGACCGTGCACGGGCTGGCCGTGGGTGTCCTGACGGACGCGGTGGCCCGGATGCGGCGGCTGTACCCCGCCGTGCAGCTGCGGCTGCGCGAGTACGTGACGGAGGACGAACTCCGGGAGCGGATGGCCCGCGGGATCGCCGACCTCGCCGTCGGCTACCGGCTGCCCGACTGGCCGGGCCCCTGCTGGGAGATCGGCGAGGAGAAGGTGGTGCTCGTCGTCCCGCCCGGCGATCCGCTGTGCGGGCGTGCGGGCGACGGTGGCGAGCCGGTGCGCCTTGAGGAGCTGGCCGACCGCGGCTGGGTGCGGTGCGGGATGGAGCCGTGGATCGAAGGACGGCAGTTCCTCGACCTGGTCTGCGGACAGGCGGGGTTCTCTCCGCTCACCGCCGTGCGCGTCGAGCATCCCACGACGGCCGCGCGCATGGCCGCCGCGGGCGCGGGCGTCTGCCTGGTCTCCGCCCACCTGGCGACCTCGCTCGTTCCCGCGGACCAGCTGGTCGGTGTCGGGCCGCCCTGGCGCCGCCCGGTGACGGCCTTTGGCCGGTCCGAGCCGACGGGCGCGGCGCGCGCTTTCCTCCGCCTGCTGACCGGGGAGCGGCCACTCGCGTGACCGAGCGGGCCAGGCGTGGAGGCGCCCCGTCCTGACGGCCACGCCCGCCCGTTCCCGGCGTTGGAGACGGGCCCGTGGCGCGGACGGAACACCCCGGCGTGTCATGCGAACGTACGTACCCGCCCGGGGCCATTTCGTGCGTCCTGTCCGTGCCGGGGGGCCTTCCACGGGGGTTAGCGTCGGGCGATGGCTGGAGCACTGGTGACGACATACCGCACGGTGATCGGCCTGGGAGGGGGGCCACTCCTGCCCGCAGTCTCGTTCCTGGGACGGCTGCCGACCGCGATGTGCCAGCTCGGCTCGCTGCTGCTGGTGGCACGTACCAGCGGCAGCCTCGCCACCGCAGGTCTGGTGGGGGGCGCGTTGGCGGCTGGACAGACGGTGGGCGGGCCCGTGGTCGGGCGACTGGCCGACCGGCTTGGACAGCGTCCGGTCGTGCTGGTCGCCGCCCTCCTGAACGCGTGCGCCGTCACCGGGCTCGTCACCGGCGCGCTCGGCCACGCGCCGACCGCGGGCCTGGCGGCGCTCGGGGCCCTCGTCGGACTGAGTGTGCCGCAGGTGGGCCCGTTGTCGCGCTCCCGCATGGTCGCGCTCGCCCGGCACGCGGGAGCGGACGAGCGCACGGTGTCGGGGGTGCTGTCGCTGGAAGGCACCCTGGACGAGACCTCGTTCGTGCTCGGTCCCGCGCTGGTGGGCGTCGCCGCGACGGTGGCGCATCCGGCGGTCGCGCTCGGTCTGGCGGCGGCGCTGCTCGCGGTGTGCGGCGTCGCCTTCGCGCTGCATCCGACGGCGCGGGCCGTCGCACCGGCGGGCGGTGGCCGCGCGGGCGCCCCTCCTCGGGGCGGCGGCCTCCGAGACCCTCGGCCCGAGGGCAGCGCCCTGACAGGTGCCGAGGTCGGGCGTGGGAGGCAGCGGCGGCGCGGCACCGTCCACGCGCTGCCTTCCTCCGCGGCGTTGCAGGGCGCCATGTTCGGGGCCTGCCAGGCGGGCATCACGGCGCTCACCGAGGACCTGGGCGCCCCCGGCCAGTCGGGGCTGGTCTACGCCGCGATGGGCGTGATGAGTGCCGTGGTGGGGCTCGCCATGGCCTCGGTACCACCCGCCGTGACACTCACCGTCCGGTGGCGCGCGGCGACATGTGCCGCCCTGGTGCTGGCCCTGCCGCTGCTGGTGGTGCACAGCCTGGGGTGGCTGTACGTCGTGGTGGTGATCCTCGGCAGCGCCTACGCCCCGCACCTGATCACGCTGTTCTCCCTCACGGAACGGGTGGTTCCCGCCTCCAGGATGGGCGAGTCGATGGCGTTTATGACCAGCGGCGTCATCGGCGGCCAGGCCCTCGCCCTGATGGCCGCGGGCCCCGTGGCCGAGGGGTACGGTCCCGGCGCCGCCTTCGGGATCGCGGTGGGCACCGCCGCCGCGGCGTGCGCGCTCGCCTGGGCGGCTCGTCCTGAGAGGGCGCGGGAGAGGCACGGCGGTGCGCTCGCGCCCGCCTCGTCGGCCGGGTGACCGCGCCGGGAGGCGCGCCGCCGTGCAGGGCCGTGCCGCACGTGCCGCGGCGGTGGCCGGCCGGCGGACGCGGCGCCTGGGGATCAGCGGTGAATTCCCCGTGCCGGTCGTGTCGGTGCGGTAGCGCGGAGCGTGCCCGAGACGGTAGTACGGGGCCTTGTCGGGGCGTTCCGTACCCGCAAGGGATGCGCGCGCCCCGGCAGGACCTGCACAGGAGTGTCTCTTCCCCGTCGTCACCTCGTTGCGGCACCGTGCGGTGCGCGGCGGACCGCGGGGGACCCGGCCGTCATCCGAGCCCGTGCGCGCGTACGGGCACCCGAAGTTGACAGGGGTTACGGGTGCGGCTGTGAGAGGGCCGCAGTAGTCTTCCTTGATCGAACAGCGGGGGTCGGACCGGGGTGCGGAAGGCGGTGCGCAGTTGGGCTCGGGAGGGTTTGAACTCCCCCCAGGTGACGGCGGTGAGGGGCCGGACGGCGGCGGAGCCGCCGCGCAGGACGGAACGGCCGACGACCCGCCGGGCGGTTGGGAAACGGGCGTTCCGCCCCGGAGCGGGCTGGGGGAGGCCGGGCTCCAGCCCGGCGCCGTTCCGCTGGCCCGCCCCATGGAGATCGGCGCGGACGTGGGGTGGGACGAGAACGACTGGGCGCAGGTGCGCACCAGGGCGCAGCGCGCCGGGCGCGCCTACGTGTGGCTGAATCTGGTCGAACAGCGGATGCGCGCGGTCGTCTCCGCCGTGCTGCGGCCGATCTACGAGCCGGTGCACGGCGAGGAGTGGGTCATCGCCGCCGCGGGCCCCGCGGGGCAGGAGTGGGTGCAGCGGGCCGTCGCCGTGCGGGAGGTGAGCCGCCGCAAGGGCTATCTGCTCGATCCGGCGGACGACACCCTGATCTCCTTCCTCACCCTGCCGCAGTTGCGCGAGCTGATGGTGCAGCACTGGCCCTGCTTCGAGCCGTACTTCGCCGACCGCAGGGAGGTGGAGCTGGCGCTGGACGAGCTGGAGGTCGCCCGCAGCGCGGTGGCACGCAACCGCGCACTGTCCGAGACGGTGCTCGCGCAGGCCGAACGGATGTGCCGCAGGCTGCTGGAGGTGCTGGGCGCGGCTCCGCGGGGTGCCGCCTCGGTGGAGCGGCTGCCCGTCGACGCCGTCGAGGAGCTGGTCGGAGACCGGTTCGCGGACGTGGTCGGCGTCCATGCGGACCGTGTACGGCTGCAACGTCAGCTGCCCGCCGAGGACCTGTTCGCCGGGGCGCGCAGGCTGGACGCCATCGGCATCGGGCTCAACCTGCTGGTGCAGAACTACAGCGGGCGGCGGCTCGTGCGGCTGGCCGAGGCAGGATGCCGGGTGCGGCTGTTGTTCATGAACCCGGCGAGCAGCGCGCTGCGCCGCAGGGAGCGGGAGCTGGGCCTCAAGAAGGGCGAGCTGGCCCGCTCGGTGGAGACCAACATCCTGCACATGCGGCGGGTCCGCTCCCGGCTGCGGGACGACGGGGCGTTCGAGATCCACGTCTTCGACGAGACCCCGCGCTTCAGCGCCTACCTGGTCGACGGCGACGGTTCCGACGGCCTGGCCGTCGTCCAGTCCTACCTGCGCCACGCGCGCGGCATGGAGACCCCGGCGTTCGTCCTGCGCGGCCCGGGCCGCCAGGTGTCCGACGACTACGACGTGGAGGGGGCGCTCTTCCCGCTCTACCGCGAGGAGTTCGACCACTTCTGGGCGGACTCCCGTCCCGTCTCGTAGCCCCACGCGACCGCCACGGCACATACGGTGTACGGCATGACGAGGTATGCCGCGCTGTTGCGAGGGGTCAATGTCGGGGGGCACAACAAGGTGCCCATGGCCGAGCTGCGCACGGTCATGGCCGAACTCGGGTGGGGCGATGTGCGCACCTACCTGCAGAGCGGCAACGCGGTGTTCACCGCGGAGGAGGAGGACCCGCGCCCCGTACTGGAGCGGGCGGTCGCCGAGCGGTTCGGTGTCCAGGTGTCCGCTCTGGTGCGGACGGGCGAGGAGTTGCGGGCCGTCGCGGCGGCCTGCCCCCTCCCCGTGGCGGAGCTGGATCCGGCCAAGCTGCTGGTGCTGTTCATCGAGGAGGAGCCGGCCGCCGACCACTTCGCGGCGCTGGACGCGGACGCCTTCGCGCCCGAGGAGTTCCGGCACGTGGGGCGTGCTGTCTACTGCCACTTCCCGCACGGGATGGGCCGCAGCAAACTGGTGCCCGCGCTGGAGGGCGTGCGGCCCCGGCTGACCATGACGGGGCGCAACTGGCGCACGGTCCAGCGCCTCATCGAGCTGACCAGCTGAGCCCCGCGCCTGAGGGGCCGGCGCGGGTGCCGGGTGGACGCCGTCCGGGCGCCGTGTGGGCGCCGCTTGGATGCCGGGTGGCCGGCGCGTGGACGCCGCTCGGGTGCCGCGCGGGTGGTTTCTCGGCGGTGTTGTGTCTGTCACAGAACGACATGTCACTTGAGCCGTACACGGCAATCCGACAAGGATTCGATCGGTCCGACACCGGATCGGTCAACCGCCACCAGCGAAAGGCTCCCTGGGCATGCCACTTCACGGCGCACGGAACACCAAACGACGGATATCCCTCGCGCTCGGCGCGGCGCTCGCGGTCGCGGGCGGGGCGACACTGCTCACCCTGCCCGCCGGCGCGGGCGCCCCCCAGGAGGGCACCGTCCTGGGCGCGGACGCCGAGGGTGCCGTCAAGGGCAGCTACATCGTGGTGCTCGACAAGGGCGCCGGGACTGCCAGGGCGCAGGCCGCCACGGAGGCGAGAAGCCTCTCAGGCGAGTACGGCGGCACGGTCGAGCACACCTACCACGCGGCGCTGACCGGTTACGCGGCCGAGGGGCTCAGCGCGCAGGAGGCGCGGCGTCTCGCGGCGGACGACAAGGTCGCCAAGGTCGTGCAGGTACGGCGGATCCGGGCGCAGGCCACCCAGACGGACCCGCCCTCCTGGGGTCAGGACCGCGTCGACCAGGCGGCGACGAAGCGGGACGGCAAGTACACCTACCCCGACAGCGCGGGCGCGGGCGTCACGGCCTACGTCGTCGACAGCGGTATCCGCGTCAGCCACCAGGACTTCGGCGGCCGCGCCGCGAACGGCTACGACGTGGTCGACGACGACAAGACCGCGCAGGACGGCGCCAACCACGGCACCCACGTGGCCGGCACCATCGCGGGCACGAAGTACGGCATCGCCAAGAAGGCCGATCTGGTGGCGGTGCGCATCCTCGGCGACGACAACAAGGGCACCACGGCCGACGCCGTCGCGGGCATCGACTGGATGATCAAGGACCACGAGGGCAAGGAAGGGCCCGCGGTCGCCAACATGAGCATCGGCGGCTTCAAGGACTACGCGCTCGACGAGGCGGTGGAGCGCGCCGTCGACGCGGGCATCACCTGCGTGGTCGCGGCGGGCAACTACAGCAGCGACGCGAGCGAGGCCTCCCCGGCGCGCGTGCCCGAGGCGATCACCGTGGCGGCGAGCGACCAGAACGACAAGCAGACGGACTTCTCCAGCTACGGCAAGAGCGTCGACCTCTACGCGCCCGGCATCGACGTCGTCTCCGCCAGCAACAAGAGCGACACCGCCTCCATGGCCGGATACGGCACCTCCATGGCCACCCCGCACGTCACGGGCGCCGCGGCGCTCTACCTGAGTGAGCACAAGACGGCCACCCCGGCGCAGGTCGCCACCGCGCTGACGAACGGGGCGACGAAGGACGCCATCGCCAACCCCGGCGCCGGCACGCCGAACCGGCTGCTGCGCGTGCCCAAGTAGCCTGCTATGCGGTGTGGTTGGCGGGCTCGTAGCGGTCCTGAACGGGCCACGGCCGTGCTCGCTCGGAGCACCGACCGCACCACCCGCCTCACCCGTTGCGTGTGTCACACCCGCACGGAGAACTTGAGCTGTGCGCGCCCATCCGACAGGGTTTCGAACCAGTCGGCGACGGTCCTGCGCCCCACCCGGGGCGCAGGACCGTCACCCCCCACACGACACCAGGAGAGGCGCTCCCCGCATGGCAACGCACGTGGCCCGCAACACCAAACGCCGGATATCCCTCGCGATCGGGGCGGCTGTCGCCCTCGCGGGCGGCGCCACCCTCCTCACCCTCCCCGCGGGCGCGGCACCCGCCGAGGGCACCGTCATCGGGGCCGGCTCCCACGACGCCGTCAAGGGCAGCTACATCGTGCTCCTCAAGAACGGCGGCTCCGCGCACGGCAAGACCTCCGCCACCCGCGTCGAGAGCGCGGGCAAGGGCCTGGCCGACGAGTACGGCGGCAAGGTCGCACGCACCTACGGGTCGGCCGTCCACGGCTTCAACGCCACCGGTATGAGCGCACAGGAGGCCAGGCGCCTGGCCGCCGACGACCAGGTCGCCCAGGTCTTCCAGAACCAGCGCATCACCACCACGGCCGCCACCCAGAAGAACCCGCCCTCCTGGGGCCTGGACCGTATCGACCAGACGTCGCGGAAGCTGAACAAGACCTACACCTACCCCTCGGGCGCGGGGGCCGGGGTGACCGCGTACGTCATCGACACCGGCGTGCGCATCGGCCACAAGGACTTCGGCGGGCGCGCCTCCTACGGCTACGACGCCGTCGACGAGGACAAGACGGCCCAGGACGGCAACGGCCACGGCACCCACGTCGCGGGAACCGTCGCGGGCACCCGGTACGGCGTCGCCAAGAAGGCCGACATCGTGGCCGTGCGCGTGCTCGACGACGAGGGCTCCGGCACCACCGCGCTCGCCGTGGCGGGCGTCGACTGGGTCACCGAGCACCACAAGGGCCCCTCCGTCGCCAACATGAGCCTGGGCGGCAACAAGGACGCGGCCCTCGACGCCGCAGTCCAGCGCTCGATCTCCTCCGGCGTCACCTACGCCGTCTCGGCCGGCAACGAGGGCGCCGACGCCTCCACCTCCTCGCCGGCCCGGGTGCCCGAGGCGCTGACCGTGGCCGCCTCCGACAAGAAGGACGCGCAGGCGGAGTTCTCCAACCACGGCAAGCTCGTCGACCTCTTCGCCCCCGGTGTCGACATCGTCTCCGCGAGCAACAAGAGCGACACCGGCACCGCCACCATGTCGGGGACCTCCATGGCCTCCCCGCACGTGGCAGGAGCCGCCGCCGTCTACCTGAGCGGCCACAAGGACGCCACCCCGGCGCAGGTGACCGCGGCGCTCACCAAGGGCGCCACCGCCGGCGCGGTGACCGATCCGGCCAAGGGAACGACCGACAAGCTCCTTCGCGTGGTCAAGTGACCGTCTTTCACGGTCAATTGTGAGCTCCTCCTGTGCGTAACCCCGGTTTTCCGGGTAAGCGCAACACCAGGCCCGCCGTGCCCTCCCCCCACGGGGCACGGCGGGCCTTCGCCGTGCCGGGGCCCCAGCGGCGGCGCCCCGCCGCGGCGCGCACGCCCGCGCACGGTTCATACGGACTTCACACGCCGCCCGTTGACGCCCCCGCGGAGCGGCTGGCAGGCTCCATGTCGTGAGCCAGTACAGGAACCTCGTAGCGCGCCTGCACGTCGATCTGCGACGTCACGCCAGCGCGCTGTGTGCCCCCGCCTGCGCCTGACGCGCGCCCGCAGCTCACCTCTTCCCCCTGCCGACGGCAGCGGACCCCGCCCGCCCCACGTCTGCCACAGCCCCCGCGCCGCGTAAGGCCCCGCACGCCAGGCGGGCCGCGCCGACCGGGACCGGCACCAAGGCGTCCGCACCGCGACTGACAGCCATGCCCCCTTCGGCCGTACGCCCGACGCGGACGGCCCACACCCGGCACGGAACGTCCGCGCGCCGTCGCGCTCCGCAACGCAACGGAAGGCACCCGTGCGCCCTCACCAGCTCCGCAGACGGGAGTTCCTCGCCCTCACCGGCCTGACGACCCTCACCGCCACCACCGCGACAGGCTGCGGGCGCGCCTCCGGCAGGTCCGGCGTCCCCGACGACACGCTGCGCTACCAGGGCTGGGCCGGGACCGCCACCCCGGCCGAACTCGCCGAAGACCTCGGCTACCTGCGCGGCCTCACCCTCACCTGCGTCGGCAACACCACCAGCGGTCCGCAGGACATCCAGGCCGCCGCCTACGCCGACCTGCCCGAGGTGCTGCGCACCTTCGCCGACCGGCTGTGGGCCGTGCACACCAACGACCACGACTACGCCGAACCGAAGAACCAGGCGGCGGCCGAGCGGCGCAAGGTGTTCACCGCGCGCCGCTGACAGACCGCGCACCCCGTGGTGCGCGTCCACCCCGTCAGCGGCGAACGGTCCCTGTTCATCGGCGGATTCGCCCAGCGCCTCGTCGGTCTGGGCACCGAGGAGTCCCGCGACCTGCTGCGGATCCTCCAGGCCTACGTCACCCGTCCCGAGAACACCGTGCGGTGGGCCTGGGCACCCGGCGACCTCGTGCTGTTCGACAACCGCATCACCCAGCACTACGCCCCCGACGACTACGGCGACCTGCCCAGGAAGCTGCACCGGGTCACCGTCGCCGGTGACGTGCCCGCCGGTGTGGACGGCGCGCTCAGCCACGTCGTCGAGGGCGACGAGGCCGCCCACTACACCCCCGCGGCGGCCTCCCGATGAGCGCCGGGGCCGCCGCCGTCCTGACCGGGAGTCCGCCGCGCGTGCTGCGGCTGCCCGCCGCCGAGGGCATCCGCGTCGACCGCGAGCGGCGCACCGTCCACGTCGACGCCACCGAAATCGACCTCACCTACCTGGAGTTCGAGCTGCTGGCGCACTTCGTGGAGCAGCCGCACCGGGTGCACACCCGGGTGCAGCTCGTCAGCGGAGTGTGGGGCTACGGGGAGCACGTCGGGGACGGGCGCACCGTCGACGTCCACGTCGCCAGGCTGCGGCGCAAGCTCGGAGCGCGCTACCGCGCCCGCATCGTGACCGTGCGGCGCGTCGGCTACAAGTACACGCCGTAGCCCTCCCCGGGGCGTGGCCCCGTGGCCCTGCTGCCACGGGGCCACGCCCCGCACCCACGAACTCACGCACCCAAGGACCCCCCACGGCACTCATCCTCACCCTCGCGGGCAGCCCCTCACCCTCCAGCCGCACGGAACGGCTGCTGCGTGAGGTGGGCGCACGTACTGGCGCTGGACTACGCACTGCGCCCGGTACTGGCCGCGCTGGGCGGCCACGCCCAGCTCCGCGGCCGCTTCGTGCTGGACGAGCACCTCGCCCCCGAGCCCGGCGACCCGGCCGACGGCGGCGCCGGCCGTATCGGTAGTGCCGGCGCCGCCGTCGGTATCGGCGGTGTCCGGCCCGACCAGCGGCGACAGCCGCCACGTGGTGGGTGGCGGCCACGGCAGCCCGCTGAAACGGGGCGAGCGCCGACCGCCTTCCCACACTCGGCTACCTCACCCAGATCGCCCGCGCCGCCGAACAGCTCGGTTTCGAGGGCGCGCTGACGCCGACCGGCGCCCAGTGCGAGGACGCCTGGCTGACGACGGCGATGCTCTCCCAGCAGACCGAACGACTGAAGTTCCTGGTCGCCTTCCGGCCGGTAGCCAGCTGTTTCGAGCTCGCGCTGGGCGAGGGCGAGCCTAGGACCCGCGCGGCTCACTGGATGTTCCCCGCCTCGCGTAGACCCCGAGGCGTAGCCCGTCGATGGCTACCTCGGGGGTTTACCCCACGGCACAACCAGTGGTTGACGCGACCCAACCTGCGACAGACCTACGGTTGGCACCGACGTCATCGGGTCCGTAGGGGATCGCGATGCGAGAGCTAGGGGGAAGCATGAACGCACGCGGAACACCGTTACGACGCGGCATCGCAGCCACCGTCCTGGGGCTCGCGCTCGCCGGTGGGATGTCCGCACCCGCCCACGCCGGCACCACGGCACAGGGGAGCTCGTCGGCAGCCGTCGAGGCAGCCCGTCCCCCGTCGGGCGGTGAGGGGAGCGCTACAGGGGTTGCTGCCTGCCGTACTCGCGTAACCTACTGGGGCCACACCGGCTACAAGAAGTGCGGCACGAGGACCGCCGCGGTCGACTGGAACCGAGACGGTCGCACGGACGAGATATTCGTCGTCGCTCCTAACCGAACTGTCTGGCATACCTGGAAGGCCGCGGGCCGCTGGGTGGAAATGCCGGGCAACGGACGAGCTGACGAGATGCGCGGCTCGGCAGAGACCGGCAACCCCTCCCGGCGCTGTGTCATCGTCTACGTCAACAACGCGTCCAATCCCTACTGGCAGAACTGCTTCTACAACGGTCGCTGGCACGACTGGGGCGTCACCGGATAGTCACCACCGCGACCGGCAAGACAGCAGCCACCGCCGCCTGCAGACGGCGGTGGCTCGCTCGGTTCTCAAGGCGAAGAGCCCCGGGGCTGAGCTCGACAAGAGGAGCCCCCGCGGGGCTCCTCGTCATGCCGCTGAGGCGGTCAGGGCGGGTGCCAGGGCGGCTGCGTAGCGTTCGAGTACGACGCGGGCGACTTCCGGGGCGGGGCCCAGGACGGGGGCGAGAGCGTCGGCGCCGGCCTCGCGGGCGCCGGCGGCGATGCGGTCGGGGAGGCGGCCTGGGGCCAGCACGTACGGTGCCACCGCCACCCGGCGCGCTCCCGCCGCGCGCAGGTCCCGTACGGCGTCGGCGGTACGGGGCGCCGAGGCGGAGGCGAACGCAGGCCGCACGGCACACCAACCGGTGGTACGCCGCCACTCCCGCGCGATTGCTGCGATCACTGCGCTCGCCTCCGGGTCAGAGGAACCGGCCGCCGCCAGGACGACGCCGGTGTGGGGCGCGTCGCCGGGCGCCACCCCGGCCGCGCGCAACCGCCGCTCCAGGGCGACGGTCAGTGCGTGGTGCGGGCCCAGGACGTCCGCTTGGCGGACGGTCAGGCCCGCCAGTGGCGCGCTCTCCTCGGCCAGCACCCCGGGGATGTCCGTCTTGGCGTGGAAGGCGCGGGTCAGCAGCAGCGGGACGGCGACGACCTGCCGCGCCCCCGCCGCGTGCAGCGACCGCAGTGCGGTCCCCACCGACGGCGTGTCGAAGTCGAGGTAGCCCACCGCCACCCGCAGCCCCGGTGCGCGCCGCCGCACGCGGGCGGTGAGGGCGGCGACCGTGGCGGCGTGCCGCGGGTCGCGGCTGCCGTGCGCGATCAGCAGCAGCGCGGGGGAGGCGGGGGTGAGGGGCGTGGCGCGGGACAGGGACATCAGCGCAGCAGCCCCCGGTGGCGCAGGACGCGCCGTTCGACGGGCGCGAAGACGAGCAGTTCGATGCCGATGCCCACCAGCAGGATGAGCAGGATCGCGCCCAGGACGAGCGGCATGTCCTGGTAGGAGCGGCCGGTGTCCAGCAGCCGGCCGAGTCCGACGCCCAGCTCGGGTGAGGTCGCGATCAGTTCGGCCGCCATCAGGGACCGCCAGGAGAACGCCCAGCCCTGCTTGAGTCCGGCGACGTAGCCGGGCAGCGCGGCGGGCAGCAGTACGTGGCGGACGCCGCGCAGTCCTCGTGCGCCGATCACCTTGCCCGCGCGCAGGTGCAGCGGGTCGATCCGGTCGACGCCCGCGACCAGGCCGTTGGCGATGGAGGGCACGGCGCCCAGCAGCACGACGGCGTAGATGGTGGCGTTGGTCAGCCCGAACCAGATGATCGCCGCCGGCACCCACGCGACCGAGGGCAGCGACTGGAGTCCGGAGAGGATCGGTCCGATCGCGGCGCGCACCGGCCGCACCCTGGCCACCAGCAGCCCCAGCGGCGTCCCGACGACGAGGGCGACCCCGAAGCCCAGCGCCCCGCGGGAGACGCTCTGCCAGACGACGCCGAGGATCGTGCCCTTGTACCACTCCTCGGCCAGCGCGTCCCACACCATCAGCGGGCTCGGCAGCTGGTAGTCGGGCTTGAGGCCGAGCGCGAACGCCGCCTGCCACAGCGCCAGGACCAGCACGACCGCCAGCACCGGCGGCAGCACCTTGCGGCGCAGCACCTCCCGCAGCGCGGGGCGCGCCGTGGCGTGGGTGTCCAGCGCGTCGAGCCCGGCCCCCAGACCGGCCAGGTCGCTGCCGGACGCCGGGGTCTCGCGCGCCGCCGTGGTGACCGCCGCGCTCGTGGCCTTCTCGTCGTCGTCGGGTCGCGGCCTTGAGGCCGTCGGCTGGGTCTCAGTGCTGGCCATGGCGGCGGATCTCCCCCCGGAGCTGTTCGGTGATCTCGACGGACAGCGCGGCCACGTCCGCGTCCTCGATACGGCGCGGGTGCGGGATGCCGACCTCCCACTGTCTGGCGACGCGGCCCGGCCGGGAGGAGAGCAGCACGACGCGCTCGGCCAGCCGTACGGCCTCGCGGACGTTGTGCGTGACGAAGAGCACGGCGACGTTCGTCTCGGACCAGACGCGGGTCAGCTCCTCGTGGAGGACGTCGCGGGTGATGGCGTCCAGCGCGGCGAACGGCTCGTCCATCAGCAGCAGCCTGCTGTCCTGCGCCAGCGCGCGGGCCAGCGCCACCCGCTGCCGCATGCCGCCGGACAGCTCGTGGACGCGCTTGGTGTACGCGCCCCGCAGCCGTACGAGCCGCAGCAGCCGTTCGGCCTCGTCGGGGCGGTCCGTCTTGGGCATGCCGCGCATCTTCAGCGCCAGTTCGATGTTCTTGCCGGCGGTCAGCCACGGGAAGAGCGCGTGTTCCTGGAACATCAGTGCCGGGCGTCCGCCGGGCACCTCGATGGCGCCGGTGGTGGGGGCGTCGAGGCCCGCCACGAGGTTGAGCAGGGTGCTCTTGCCGCAGCCCGAGGCGCCGAGCAGGGTGACGAACTCTCCGGGGGCGACGTCGATGCTGATGTCGTCCAGTACCTGCTGGGGGCCGAACGCCTTGGTCACGTGCGTGAGGCGGGCGGCGGTGCCGGTCGCTGTGGTCACGGTCACTGGTTCACCTCCTTCTCGTAGGGGCTCAGGCTTCTCGTCGGGGGGGGGCTCGGGGCTCACCGGTGGCCGAGTCCCGCGTCGGTCACGGCGGGGCGGCCCTCGCTCTCGAGGACCCGGTTGAGCGGGGCGAGGTCGTAGATCCCGGCCAGGTGCGGCTTCTTCAGCAGTCCGGCCGCGGCGGCGTGTTGTGCCTGCTTGCGCAACGTGGCGGCCAGTGGGTCGTCCGTCACCTCGATACGGCGGAAGGCCGCGTCGAGTACGTCGCCGGGCAGTGGCTTGCCCGCGTCGCGCTGGAGGGCCTGGTTGACGTACTTCTTCGCGGTGCCGGGGTGCGAGCGGATCCACGTGTTGGTCCGCACGGAGCCGCGCAGCACCGCCTCGACCACGTCGGGATGCTCGCTGAGGAAGTCCTGGCGCACCACCAGGTTGGTGGTGACGAACTTCCCCTCTTTCCACAGCTTTCGCTCGTCGAGCAGGACCTTCCCGCCTTCCGCCACCAGCTTGGAGGCGGTCGGTTCGGGGACCCAGGCGCCGTCGATGCCGCCCTGCCGGAAGGTGGTGGGGATCTCCTTGTTGTCCTGGCGCAGCACCGAGGTGGCGCCCTTGCCGGTCTCCGGGTCGACCTCGATGCCCTTGCTCCGCAGGTGGTGCAGGAGTGCCACGTCCTGCGTGTTGCCCAACTGGGGTGTGGCGAGGGTCTTGCCCTTGAGGTCGTCGAGCGAGGTCACCTTCTCCGGGTCGACGACCAGGGAGGCGCCGCCCGAGGTCGCGCCCGAGACGATCCGCAGGTTCTTCCCGCCCGACTGCACCCACCCGTTGACGGCGGGGGAGGGCCCGACCCAGGTCATGTCGACGGCCTTCGCGTTGAGCGCTTCGACGGCGGAGGGCCCGGCGTTGAAGACCTGCGTGGAGACCTTCGTGCCGCCCAGCTCGCGCGGTATCGGGCCGCCGGACCGCAACCCCACCAGGGGGGTGGCGTGGGTGACGTTGGGGAAGTACCCGAGCTTCACCTCGTCGAGCCCGTCGACCTTCTTGCCGCCCACGGGCGCCGGGTCGCCGCTCTCGACGGCCTTCGACCCGTACCCGCAGCCCGCCGTCACGAGCAGTGCGGACAGGACGGCGAGAGCCGCCGGGGCCCGGCGGGAAGGGCGTGGTGGCAGGGCTGGGATGCGGGGCACGGAGGTGTCCTCTCAAGGGGGCGGCGGACGCGGGGCGGTGTCCGTGCGGTGTCCGGGGGTGCCGGGCCTCACGGACGGCGGACGGTGAGCGGGGCGTACGGGGGCGGTACGCACCTCACCGTGCGCATCGCCCCACTCCGCCCTGTCCGCTGCCGCGCGCGCCGCTGCCGATGCGGCCGCCGGTCTGGTCGAAGGTCGAGAAGACCTCTGTCGGGATGCCCATGTCTGTGAAGGTCCCAGTCCAGGAGCCCCGGCCCTAGAAGTCCCAGCCCGCGTCGTCGGCGGCCGTGGCCACCGGCGTCTCCGCGTCGGCGAAGGCCTCGCCCGCCATGCCGGCGGTGAGGGTGCTGCCGTCGGAGGGGTCGACGAGGAGGAAGGAGCCGGTGCGGCGGGAGCGGGCGTAGGGGTCGAGGGGCAGGGGTTCGGCGGTGCGCAGCACGACGCGGCCGATGTCGTTGGCCACCAGCTGTCCCGGCGCGGGGTGCTGGGACAGGTCGGCCAGGGTGAGCCGCGAGGGGATGTCCTTGACCAGCGCCTTGACGGTGCGGGTGGCGACCTTGAGCAGGACGCGGGCGCCGGGGGTGAGGGGCGTGTCGTGGAGGTGGCAGACGGTCGCGGTCACGTCCTGGCTCGGTACCAGGTCGGCCTCGCTGGGCGCGAGCACGTCGCCGCGGGAGATGTCGAGGTCGTCGGCGAGCCGGAGGGTGACCGACTGGGGTGCCCAGGCCGTCTCGACGGCCCGGCCGAGGGCGTCGATCGCGGTGATGGTGGAGGTCTGCCCCGAGGGGTGGACGGTGACGCGGTCGCCGACGCGCACCACCCCCGAGGCGAGCTGCCCGGCGTAGCCCCGGTAGTCGGGGTGCTCGGCGGTCCGCGGTCTGATGACGTACTGCACGGGGAAGCGGGCCGCGTCGTCGGTGGGGTCGTGGGTGACCTGCACGGTCTCCAGGTGTTCGAGGACGGTGGGCCCCGAGTACCAGTCCATGTGCGCGGAGGCGTCCACGACGTTGTCACCTTCGAGCGCGGAGATGGGGATGGCCGTCACCTCCGGCACCCCGAGCGAGGTGGCGTACGTGGAGAACGCGTCGGCGATCTCGGCGAAGACGCTCTCCCGGTAGTCGACCAGGTCCATCTTGTTGACGGCGAGGACGACGTGCGGGACGCGCAGCAGCGCGGCCACGGCGGCGTGCCTGCGGGTCTGCTCCACCACGCCGTTGCGCGCGTCCACCAGGACGACGGCCAGCTCGGCGGTGGAGGCGCCGGTGACCATGTTGCGGGTGTACTGCACGTGTCCTGGCGTGTCCGCGAGGATGAACCGCCGCTTGGGCGTGGCGAAGTAGCGGTAGGCCACGTCGATGGTGATGCCCTGCTCCCGCTCGGCCCGCAGGCCGTCGGTCAGCAGCGCCAGGTCGGGCGCCTCCTGGCCGCGCTCGTGCGAGGCGCGGGAGACGGCCTCCAACTGGTCGGTGAGCACCGACTTGGAGTCGTGCAGCAGGCGGCCCACCAGGGTCGACTTGCCGTCGTCGACGCTGCCGGCGGTGGCGAAGCGCAGCAGCGACGTCGTCGCCGCGGCCGCGGTTCCCAGCGCTTGGCTGTCCAGTGTTCCGGTCATGGTCAGAAGTAGCCTTCCCGCTTGCGGTCTTCCATCGCGGCTTCGGAGAGCTTGTCGTCGGCCCGGGTGGCGCCGCGCTCGGTCAGCCGGGAGACGGCGATCTCCGCGATCACCTTCTCGACCGTGTCCGCGTCCGAGTCGACGGCGCCGGTGCAGGACATGTCGCCGACCGTGCGGTAGCGCACCTGCCGCCGCTCGACCCGTTCGCCGTCCTTGGGGCCGCCCCACTCGCCGGGCGCCAGCCACATGCCGGAGCGGGAGAAGACCTCACGCTCGTGCGCGTAGTAGATCGCCGGGAGTTCGATCTTCTCCCGTGCGATGTACTGCCACACGTCCAGCTCGGTCCAGTTCGAGAGCGGGAAGACGCGGACGTGCTCTCCGGGCGCGTGCCGGCCGTTGTAGAGCTGCCACAGCTCGGGGCGCTGGCGCCTGGGGTCCCAGCCGCCGAACTCGTCGCGCAGCGAGAACACCCGCTCCTTGGCGCGTGCCTTCTCCTCGTCGCGGCGGCCGCCGCCGAAGACGGCGTCGAACCGGCCCGAGGAGATGGCCTCCAGCAGCGGCACCGTCTGCAAGGGGTTCCGCGTCCCGTCGGGGCGCTCGCGCAGGGTGCCGGCGTCGATGTACTCCTGCACCGAGGCCACGTGCAACCGCAGCCCGTTGCTCGCCACGGTGCGGTCCCTGAACTCCAGCACCTCGGGGAAGTTGTGCCCGGTGTCCACGTGCAGCAGCCCGAACGGCACCGGCGCCGGCGCGAACGCCTTGAGCGCCAGGTGCAGCATCAGGATCGAGTCCTTGCCGCCCGAGAACAGGATCACGGGGCGCTCGAACTCCCCCGCGACCTCCCGGAAAATGTGCACCGCCTCCGACTCCAGGGCGTCGAGATGCGAGAGCGCGAATGGGTTGTCGGTCTCTTCCGGTACGGTCACCGCCGTCGTCACAGCAGTCCCCTCTCCCTCAGCAACGTGTGCAGTGCCGTGGCCGACTCGGTGACACTCCGGCCGTCGGTCTCCAGCCGCAGATCCGGGCTCTGAGGCTCCTCGTACGGGTCGTCCACGCCGGTCAGCCCGGTCAGTTCGCCGGCCGCCTGCTTCGCGTACAGGCCCTTCACGTCCCGCTCGGAGCACACCCGCAGCGGCGTGGCGACGTGCACCTCGAGGTACGGCGTGCCCTCGGCGGCGTGGCGCTTGGCGACGGCCTCGCGGCTGTCGGCGTACGGGGCGATGACGGGCACCAGCACGGTCACGCCGTGCGAGGCCAGCAGCTCGGCGACGAAGCCGATGCGCTGCACGTTGGTGTCCCGCTCCGCGCGGGAGAAGCCGAGTCCCGCGGAGAGGAAGGTGCGGACCTCGTCGCCGTCCAGCACCTCGACCCGCCGGCCCTCGCCGCGCAGCCGCTCGGCCAGCGCGGTGGCGATCGTCGTCTTGCCCGCGCTCGGCAGGCCGGTCAGCCACACGGTGGCGCCGCTTGCCCCGCTCATCACGTCCCCCTGCTCTTCTCGGTCATCCGTCATCCGTGCAGCCCGCACTCGGTCTTGCCCCGCCCGGCCCACCGGCCCGCGCGCGCGTCCTCGCCCTCCAGCACGCGGCGGGTGCACGGCGCGCAGCCGATGGAGGCGTAGCCGTCGCTCAGCAGCGGGTTGGTCAGGACGCCGTGTGCGGCGACGTAGTCGTCCACGTCCCGCTGGCTCCAGCGGGCGATGGGGGAGACCTTGACCTTCCCGCGCTTCTCGTCCCAGCCGACGACCGGGGTGTGGGAGCGGGTCGGCGACTCGTCGCGGCGCAGCCCGGTGGCCCACGCGTCGTAGGCGCGCAGCCCTTCTTCCAGCGGCTGCACCTTCCGCAGCGCGCAGCACAGGTCGGGGTCGCGGTCGTGCAGCCTCGGGCCGTACTCGGCGTCCTGCTCGGCCACCGACTGGCGGGGCGTGAGGGTGTGGACCTCCACGTCCATGACGGCCTCGACGGCGTCGCGGGTGCCGAGGGTCTCGGGGAAGTGGTAGCCGGTGTCGAGGAAGACGACGCGGACGCCGGGGAAGACGCGGGAGGCGAGGTGCGCGACGACGGCGTCCTCCATGGAAGAGGTGACGCAGAAGCGGTGGCCGAAGGTGTCGGCGGCCCAGCGCAGGATGTCCAGTGCGTCGGCGTCCTCCAGGTCGCGGCCCGCCTGTCCGGCCAGCTCCTCCAGCTCCTCGGCGGAGCGCTGAGCTGGTATGTGCGCGATGCTCATGACGTGGGGTCCTCTCCGTGTGCCGACCGCAGCCCGGAGGCCAGCAGCCCCAGGAACTTCAGCCGGAAGGCGCGGTTGCAGGCGGCGCACTCCCAGGCCGCGCCCTGCCCCGGGGCCGTCGCCTCCTCGCTGGGCCGCAGGTCCTCGTCGCCGCAGTAGGGGCAGTGGAACGGCGCGGCCCTCTCCCCGCCTTCGGCCGAGCTCATTTCAGGTCTCCCTCGTCGGCGCGAGCCGCCCACTGGGCGAACCGTTCGCCGTCCTCGCGCTGGTCCTGGAAGGCGCGCAGCACCCGTTCGATGTAGTCGGGGAGCTGGTCCGCCGTCACCTTCAGGCCGCGCACCTTGCGGCCGAAGCCCGGCTCCAGGCCCAGCGAACCGCCCAGGTGCACCTGGTAGCCCTCGACCTGGTTGCCGTCGGCGCCGGTGAGCAGCTGTCCCTTCAGGCCGATGTCGGCGACCTGGATGCGGGCGCAGGAGTTGGGGCAGCCGTTGAGGTTGATGGTGAGGGGCTCGTCGAAGTCGGGGAGGCGGCGCTCCAGTTCGTCGATGAGCCAGGAGCCGCGGCCCTTGGTCTCCACGATGGCCAGCTTGCAGAACTCGATGCCGGTGCACGCCATGGTGCCCCGCCGGAAGGGCGAGGGCCGCGTCGACAGGTCGAGCGCCTCCAGCCCCTCGGTGAGCGAGGCCACCTGCTCCTGCTCGACGTCGAGCACGATCATCTTCTGCTCGGCCGTCGTGCGCACCCGGCCTGAGCCGTGGGCCTCGGCCAGGTCGGCGATCTTGCTGAGCGTAGTGCCGTCCACGCGGCCCACCCGGGGGGCGAAGCCCACGTAGTAGCGGCCGTCCTTCTGCTGGTGGACGCCGATGTGGTCGCGCCACTGCTGCGGAGGCTGCTCGGGCGCCGGGCCGTCGAGCAGCTTGCGTCCCAGGTACTCCTCCTCCAGCACCTGCCGGAACCGCTCCGCGCCCCAGTCGGCGAGAAGGAACTTCAGCCGGGCGCGGTTGCGCAGCCGCCGGTAGCCGTAGTCGCGGAAGATCCCGGTGACGCCCTCGTGGACGTCGGCGACCTCCTCCAGCGGCACCCACGCGCCCAGCCGTACCCCCAGCTTGGGGTTGGTGGACAGCGCGCCGCCCACCCACACGTCGAAGCCGGGCCCGTGCTCGGGGTGGTGGACGCCCACGAAGGCCACGTCGTTGATCTCGTGCGCCACATCCAGCAGCGGCGACCCCGAGACGGCGGTCTTGAACTTGCGGGGCAGGTTGGAGTAGGCGGGGTTGCCGATGACCCGGCGGTGGATCTCCTCGATGGCCGGGGTGCCGTCGATGATCTCGTCGGCGGCGATGCCCGCGACGGGCGAGCCGAGGATGACGCGCGGGACGTCGCCGCAGGCCTCGGTGGTGGACAGCCCGACGCTCTCCAGACGCCGCCAGATCTCCGGCATGTCCTCGATGCGGATCCAGTGGAACTGGACGTTCTGGCGGTCGGTGATGTCCGCGGTGCCGCGCGCGAACTCCTGCGAGATGTCGCCGACGACGCGCAGCTGTCCGGTGGTCAGCCGGCCGCCGTCGATGCGGACGCGCAGCATGAAGAACTCGTCGTCCAGCTCCTCCGGCTCCAGCACCGCGGTCTTGCCGCCGCTGATGCCGGGCTTGCGCTGGGTGTAGAGGCCCCACCAGCGCATCCGGCCGCGCAGGTCGGCGCCGTCGATGGAGGCGAAGCCGCCCTTGGCGTAGATCGTCTCAATACGTGTCCGTACATTGAGACCGTCGTCGTCCTTCTTGGTCTGCTCGTTGCCGTTCAGCGGGGTGAAGTGGCCTGCGGCCCACTGCCCTTCGCCGCGGTGGCGTCCCGCCTTGCGGCGGGCGGGGGCTGTGGGAGCTGGGGGGCGCTCGGAGGTGTCGGCCATGGCTCAGATCCTTCGGGCAGGGGGCGCGGGCACACGCGTGGCGGGTGCGGTCGGGTACGCGGACGGGCGGGGCCCGGCGCGCGGTGGCGGACCACCACGCGGGAAGCGCCCGTACGCGGGGGATGCGGCGACGCCGTCCGGAGGCTGTGCCCGCGACGGTGAGGGCGATGGCCTGGGGCCGGGCTCAGGGAAAGGCGTCGGAAGAAGGGTGTCGATACGGCGGTGCTGTGACTGTCAGCCCGCCGGACAGATGGCGCTGGACACGCGAACGAGGTCGACGTGACGTCGACTCACCAAGGCGATTCCAGCGCGAGACATGACGGAAGCGTCGCACGCCCGTCAGACGCCAGTCCACTGCCATCCGTATGATGGACAAAAATATACCGGATGGCGAGACGGCGGCGAGACGGGGCGGTGCGGCTCCGCTGCGGTCCTGCTCAGGGCCTGTCGCGTTCTCGCCGCCCGCCCGGCTGTGTGGCGGGCGGCGCCGCCCGCCACACAGCCGGGCGGAATCCGAACGGGGCCGGTTCAGTGCGGGGACGTGCGGCGTGCGGTGCGGGCGGGCCACCCGGCTGCGGCGTACCAGACCAGAGCCGCACACGCGAAGGCGGTCGCCGCGCTGACGAGCGACCTTGTCGCAGTGTCGGGCCGTAGCGCGGAGGCGAGGGCGATGACGGACGCCAGCGCAAGGGTGAGGGGGGCCGGCGTACGGGGGCTCTCCGCCATGTCCGGCGTGGCGGCCGGCGGCAGGAGCCACGTGGCCAGGCTGGAGCAGACGCAGGCCAGCAGCGTGGCTCCCAGGACCTCGCTGGGCCGGTGCCCGCCGAGGGTCGCACTGGCGGCGGAGATGCAGGACAGCCACAACACGCCGATGGCGACGGCGTAGGGGCGGATGCGGGGGGAAGCCACGAGAGCGGCGGCGAGGGTCAGCGCGGCGGGGATGGCCGTGTGACCACTGGGAAAGCCCTGGTCGAGGAGGTTCTCCGGCGCGCCCACCAGGTCGGGGCGGGGAAGCACCGATGTGAGTACCTGCTTACCTCCCGTCGCGCAGATGACGACCCCGAGCGCCGCGCACCCCTGCCACCAGCGCCGCCGCACCGCGGTGACGGCCGCGACAACGGCCAGGCCCACCAGCAGGGTGGGTTCGGCGCTCAATTCCATCGGTGGCAGGGGAATGGAGCCGTACTCCGCCCCGGACAGGGGGTAGATCCAAGCGGTGTCGCGTCTCTCGCCGAGGCCGAACAGGTAATTCTCGGCTCGTTGCCCCCAGGGGGTGCAGACGCCGAGGAGGTAGACCGCCACAAGGCCCAGGCCGTGCAGCGCAGTCGGCATCCAGGGCCGTGGTGTGCGCGGCGCCCCGGGACCGAGGGGGGCGTGCGGGGGTATCTCCGAAGCCTCCGCACGGCGCGGGCGCAGGGGCGGAGAGTGGTACGGGGTCATCGTCGTCCTGTTCTGGAGTAAGTCCTGTACCAGTGCTGGGCGAAGTCCTGTACCAGCCGCACGTCTTGTGGCGCGACCGGGCCGCCGGCCCCGGTCGGTGGCGCCCGCCGGGGCGCTCTATTCGACGAGTGGCTGTTCCCGTTGGCGCTGGGCGGCGTACGCCATGGCGGGCAGCGGCGCCACGAGCAGGAGGAGGCCGACCAGTTCCGGAACGGCCTGCATGAACGCGTCCGGCTGGGCGACGATCGCCTGCGTACGCACGAGCGCGACCGCGGCGACGGGGATCAGCCACCGACGGTCGCCGGTGGCTGCCGTCGCCGCCCCCGAGGCGAGCAGCGCGACGATTTCGAGAAGGGCCAGACCGCGCTGGAAAAGCGGGCTGACGGAGGTGATGTGCAGTCCACCAGCCGTGATCATGGCGAGCGCGACGGGGGCCAGCCAGCGGTATGAGCGGCGTCGCAGGCGGCTGGGGCGGCAGAGCGCCAGCACGGTGCACGCGGCGCACAGCATCCCTGAGAGCACCAGGTCATGGGCCTTTATGGGGGCTCCCAGGCCGTAGTAGCTGAGGCCCGCCATGCCCTCGTCGCCGAAGAGGGTGCGGCCGCCCGAGGTTGCGCCGGCCCAGATCATCGCAGCGGCCAGCGGTGCCGCGATCCAGGGTTTGCCGCGCAACAGGGCGATGAGGCAGCCCAGGGGGAGGAGTCCGTAGGGCAGGAGCCGTGTCCGGGTGGGCCCGTCGGCCCATGGATACCAGCCGGAGAAGTGGAAGGCGATGGCGTGCTGCCCGGGGTCGATGTGCAGGGCCCAGTGGTACACGTCCTGCAGGTACGGAACCAGCGCCAGCGCGGCGAGCGCCAGGGTGGTGAGGTGGATGCCGTCCAGCCACCACGGGCGGGCCGTGTCGGCGACGACGGCACGGGCGCGGGCCCGCACTCCTGCTCGCGCCAACGCGGCGATCTCCCTGGGAGGGGGGCAGGAACGTCCTGGATACGCCTCCGCAAGGCAGTTCAGCACCTCCTCTCCGTGCCGGGAACGGTAGGAGGAGGGGTATGCCGCAAGGAGCAGACGGTTCATGCGGGCGCCACCCCGCCGTTCGGCGAGCGTCCGATGACGAGGGCCGCCGCCTGCTGCATCCGCAGCGCTTCCCGGCCGAGCACCTCGTTGCCCTTTTCGGTGATCCGGTAGTAGCGCCGCGCCCGACCGTCCACGATCTCCTCGTGGTCGACGGCCACCAGGCCGGCGCGTTGCAGCCGTTCGAGCGCACCGTAGAGCGTGCCCACAGCGATGCGCAGGCGTCCGTCCGTGGCGGCCCCGGCGGCCTTGATGATGCCGTAACCGTGCAACGGGCCCTTCATGAGGGCGGCGAGGATGAAGTACTGCGACTCCGTCAAGGAGGCGTCCCGTCTCGTCATGCCGCGACTATATATCGGCGTACATGATATGTCGCGCCCCGACTGCCGCCGCTCATCCTCGACAGCCTCCGCCCACGCGCGGCCCCACAGGGCACAGGGGCCACCGGCGTGACGGAGTGGTATGCGGTACTAGGCCCCCGGCCAGGGCCCCGGCGAGGGGACGTCCGGCTCGTCGCCGGTCTCGGTGCGGTAGACGCGCAGGCCGCGCCGCTCGTAGTTGGCGCGGGCGTGCCGGCCGTCCCGCGAGCAGGTGTGCAGCCACACGCGGCTGGTCGCGGGGCGGCCTTCCCACCGCTGCGCCAGGTCCCAGGCGCGCGCGAGCCCCACCGAGAGCAGATGGCCGCCGATGCCGCGCCCGCGGAAGGCGGGCAGCAGGCCGAAGTAGCTGATCTCCACCACGCCCTGAGCGGCCTCACTCGCGCCGTCCAGTTCGATGAACCCGGCAGGTGTGCCCCGCTCGTAGGCGACCCACGTCTCGACACCCGGGCGCCCGAGGAAGTCCTCCCACCGCGCGTACGTCCACGGCAGCCGGTCGACCCACGTGGTGTCCGCGCCCACCGAGGCGTACAGGAACCTGTTGAACTCGGGGCTGGGGACCTCGGCGCGGGCGACGCTCACCCCGGACGCCTCCTCGGGCACGCGCGCGGGCGTCAACTCCCGCGCCGCGTTCTGTTCCAGGTACCAGGTGGTGACGGACACGGTCGCGCTCATGGGAGACATCCCACCACGCCGCCTCAGCGCAGCATCCGCAGCCCCCTGATCCGGTTGAGGGCCGCGGCCGTCTCGAACCTGCGCGGCACGGCGAAGTCCTCGTCCCGCACGGTCAGCAGCGGCCACGTCGGCCCGTCGGCCAGCATCTCCTCCAGCAGGTCGAGGGCTTCGGACAGGGTGCGGCGCCCGTCCAGCATGGAGCGGCGCACCATCAGTTCGAGCGCGAGGCCGACGCCGGTGACCTGGCGCGGGTCGGCGAGCTGCTCGACGGCGCGCAGGTCCACTTCGTGGTCGCCGAAGGAGAGCACGTCCTCGCCGCGCGCCCGGATCCGGGACCGCCCGCGCACCTCGGCGTCCAGCGAAGCCGGGTCCGGCACCCGGGCCACGACGCCGGGGAACGCCTCGGCCTCGGCGTGCCTCCCGGTGGGGACGGCCGCGATCTGCCGGGCCCGCTCGGTGACGTCCGAGGGGCGGTAGGCGTCCATCATCACGACGCGGTCGGCGACCTCCAGGTAGTCGCCCGAGCCGCCCATCACCAGCACCGTGGAGACGCCGTGGTCGCGGTGCAGGGAGCGGATGGTGTCCACCAGCGGGGTCAGCGGCTCGCGGTCCTTGGCCACCAGCGCCTGCATGCGCGCGTCGCGGATCATCAGGTTCGTCGCGGCGGTGTCCTCGTCGATCAGCAGCACGCGCGCCCCCGCCTCGACGGCCTCGCACAGGGACGCGGCCTGCGAGGTCGAGCCCGAGGCGTTCTCGGTGGAGAAGTCGGAGGTGTCCGAGCCGTCGGGGAGGTGGTCGACGAAGGCGTGTACGTCGACCCGCTCCACCCGGCGGCCGTCCTCGGCCCGCAGCTTCACCGTCTCGTTCCGTGAGACGACCAGTTCGCGTCCGTCGCCCGGTACGTGGTCCCAGATCCCGGTCTCCAGTGCGCGCAGCAGCGTCGACTTCCCGTGGAAACCGCCGCCGACGACGAGATTCACCCCCTCGGGGACACCCATGCCCGTGACGGCGCCCGCGTGCGGCAGCTCCACCGTCACCCGCAACTCCTCGGGCGCGGCGAACGGCACCACGCCGCCACCCGCCGCCGGGCGGTCGTCGACCCCGCTGCGGCGCGGCAGTACGGCGCCGTCGGCGACGAACCCGACCAGACCGCGCCCCGCCAGCGCGTCCCGCAGCGCCACCGAGTCCTCGACGGTCTCCACGAAGCGCCGCACCTGGCCGGCGTCCAACGCCGCGTACACCAGCGTGCGTTCGGCCGCGCGCGGCAGCACCTGGCACAGCAGCCGCTCGGCCTCGCGCCCGTCGATGCGCCGCCCGTGGCCCGGAAGCGCCACGCCCAGCCGCAGGACGACCGAGCCGTCGTCCCCGCTGACCGTGCACGAGCTGCGCTCCAGCACCTCCTGGCCGCCCGCGTCCACCCGCAGCGCCTTCTCGCCGCGCACCGCACGCGCGGCTCCGCGCGCGAGGTAGGAGGCCAGCGCCCGGCGCCGGGTCGGGGTCGCCCACAGCTCGGCGGGCAGCCCGGCCTGCCCGCCGGGCACGTGGACGGCGACCCGCGCGGGCGGCGCGTACGGGTCGGACTGGCCGCGCACCAGCTCCAGCACCAGGCCACCGGGCAGCTCCCACCGCCCGGTCAGGCTCTTGTACCGCCCGTACTGCGCGCCCTCCAGGCCCCGCAGCTCGGCGGCGAGCCCGGTGCGCGGCGCCCGAGCCCGGCCGTCTGTATATCCGGCGGACCCATCGCCCCCGGCGTGCTCGCGCGGCGGGCCGCCGCGCCCCCGGGGGCGGCCCCCGCGCGGACCGCCGTGGCCGCCCGTATATCCGCCGCGCCCGTACGGCCGCCCGCCGCCGCGCCGCCGGCCCTCAACGCCACCGAACTCCTCGCGCACGCCGCTTTCCGCCTTCCTGTCGTCCATCTCGTCGGCTCCGCTCGCTCCCGACCGGCCGTGCCGGCCAGGGCGCCCGGCAGCCACCGGGGTCGCCGAAGGCCGGTCGGGGCCGACGATACGGGCCGAGGGCGAGCGCCCCGAAACGCCGCCCGGGGGACGCCGAACCGTCCACCGTGCCGGCCCGGCACCGGTCCGGCACCGCCCCGGCACCGCCCCGGCACATCCCCAGAAGGGGTCACATTCCCCAACTCGCCCTTTTCCTGGCGGAAAGCTCCATATTCTCTCTTCGGAGGGGGAGAAGGAGGGGACCATGTCCGCGCTCCGCTGGGCCGCTGCTCTCGGCAACGCCGACTGGCACCTGTGTGCGCCGCTGCTCGTCGCCCTCGCCGCCGCCTGGCACACCGACATCGCCACCGTCACGACCGGGATCGCCGCCTACTCGCTCGGCCAGGGCCTCGCGCTGCCCCTGTGGGGCTGGCTGGCCGACCGCTACGGGCCGGGGCACAGCCTGCGCACCGGACTGGCCGTCGCGGCAGCCGCCTCCGTGGGTTCCGCGCTGTGCCCCGGGCCCGGCTGGTGGGTGGCGCTGCGCACCGCGGCAGGAGCGGGCTTCGCCACCGTCACCCCGTCCGTGTCCCTGTACTACGAGTCGCTGCGCTCCGCCCCCGCCAGACAGCGGGCGTTCGCCACGCTCACCACCGTGACGGCGGCGAGCGCCATCGCCTCACCCGTACTGGCGGACACCGTGCTGCGCATCGGCTCGTGGCGGCCCGCCTTCGCCGTCATCGCCGTCCTCACCGCCGTGACGATCTGGCGCCTCGGCGACACCCGCTCCGGCCAGGCAGAGGCGCAGGCACAGGCACCGGCGCACGGCGGCCGGCGGCGTACGGGCGGCTTCGCCGCGTCGCCCACCGGGGACGGCGCGAGGGAACGCGCACGGGCGGCGGACGGGAGGGCGGCCGGGCCCCGCACACCGGACGCGTGCACGCCCCGGGCGGGCTCAGCGGCGCGGACCTGCGCCGCCTACGGGACCGTACTGGGCCTCGGCGCGGCAGAGGGAGCCGTCCTGCTCGGACTCCCGGCCCTCCTCGCGCCCGCCCTCGCCACCGCGGGCGAGGAGACGTCGACCTCCGCCGTGCTGGTCACCTACGCCCTCGGCGTGCTCACCGGCACCCTCGTGCTGCGCCGCCACGCCAGAGTGTGGAGCCCCAAGCGGCTGCTGGGCACCGGCGGTTCGCTCGCGATGACCGGAGCCTTCCTCGCCGCCGTCCTGCCCGGCACGGGCGTACTGATGCTGTGCGCCGCGCTGCTGGGCGTCGCCTGGAGCTACCTGCACACCACCCTCCAGACCTGGCTGCCGCGGCTGCTGCCGCCCCCGGCCAGGGCCCGCGCGGCCTCCCTGTTCTCGGCCGCCGCCATACTGGCCAGCTCCGCGACGGTCGCCGCCACCACCTCACTCCTCCAGGACGGCAGGCACAGCGCGGTCTTCGCCACCGGCGCGGCGCTGTGCGCCGCGCTCACCTGCTGGACCCTCCTGGTGGCCCGACGCTGGCCAGGCCCTGGACCTCAGCCCGGGTCGCCGCCCTCGGGGATGGGCGCGCCCGAGGGCATGCCGGAGGCCACATAGGCGTCGTAACGGGCCTGCCAGTCACCGGCCGGGCCGCTGTGCGGTCCCGAGGGGGAGCCGCCGGTGAGGAGCTTGTCCAACTCCTCCAGACAGATCTCCCAGCCCGCCGCGTTGCGTGCCGCGGCGCCGCGCTCCTCCAGTACGTCGGTGAGGGCGAGCAGACAGCCCTCGCCGCGCGGGCCGAGCTCGAAGAGCAGCTCGTCGTCCCCCCAGGTGTAGCCCAGGCGCCGCGGCGGGTCGAACTCCAGCACGGTGCCGGAGGCGTCGTCCGCGAAGGGGTCCCCGGCGAACTCCACCCGGCCGCCCACGTGCGCCTCCAGGTGCACGGTGGGCGACGGAAACCACGCCGCCAGGCTGTCCGGCTCCGTCAGCGCCCGCCACACCTGCTCGGCCGGCACCCCGAACGGGCGCTCCAACCGCACCGCGGGCAGCCCGTCCCGCTCCACGAAGATGCCCAGCTCCACGTTCATGGCCTCATGCCCTCTTGCCTCATGCTCGCCTTCGCGCTCTTGCCTCTTGCGTACTTGCCTCTTGCGCACTTGCCTCTTGCCCTCGTGGCCCGCCGCCCGTCGGGGGCTCGCCACAGGTGACCGTCCATGCGATCCTCCCGCCACGGGCCCGCGCCCGCTGTCGGGCAGGGGCCGTACGGGGGACCGGGGACACGGACTCGTCAGGGGAGGGCATGTGGTGGACGTCCGTGCGCGCACACGCGGGGCGGGGAATCCGAGGGACCCGGGGACTCCGGGGAAACCGGTGCCGGCCCACACCGGGCCGGGGGAGAGCAGGTGAGCGGGCGGCGGCCGGTCCGACGGCCGGTGCGGCGGCCCGTCCGCCGGGCGGCCCGACGGCCGGGCGGGCGGGTGCCGGTGCGGCGTCGCGGGTGGCGCACCAGGCGGCGCGGCCGGCGGCAGGAGGAGAAGCCGATCGTCGCTCTGGCAGTCGCCGTACTCGGCGTCGGCCTGGTCGTGGCGGTGGTCCAGTGGCTCCTCGCGCACTGGTGGGTGCTCGTTCTCGCCGCCGTGCTGGGCGCGGGGGCCGGTGCGCTGTGGTGGCAGCAGCACCTGAACCGGCGGCGCTGGGAGGCGGCGCGGGCCCAGGGGCTGCGCTACCAGGTGGCCCAGCTGGACGCGCTGGACCACGCGGCGTTCGAGCAGGCGGTCCGCGACCTGATGTTCCGGGACGGCTGCCGGGACGCGGTGCGGACCGGCGGCCGCGGGGACAGAGGCGCCGACGTGATCGCGACCGATCCGGCGGGCCGCCGGTGGGTCATCCAGTGCAAGCACCGGCGCGACGGCCTGGCCGGATCGGCCATCGGCACGCCGGACCTGCAACGGCTCAACGGCACGGCCCGCCCGGTGCACGGGGCCGACGTGGTCGTCATGCTGACCAACGGCCGCTTCACCAGGGACGCGGGGCCGTTCAGCGAGGACACCCGGATGCACCTGGTCGACCGGCAGCTGCTCGCCCGCTGGGCCGCCGGCTCCTGGCCGCTGTGGGACCTGCTGCACAGAGTCCCCCCGCCCCGCCACCCGCGACGCTGACCGCTTCCGCGCGGGGGCCGACACTCTCGGGTGCCGGCCGACCCGGCGGTTGCCATCGTCCTGCTGCTACGGCTCCGCACCGAGGCGCACAGCCTGTGAGGCGCCCGGCTTCCGGGTTCGGGCACGCGTCCCCGTCCGGCTGGCTAGGGTGGCCGGATGACCGCCACTTGGGACCCCGGGGCGCCGGGAACACTGCGTCTGCCCTCCGGACGCCTCGTCCGCGGCAGAGGGCTGCGCCATCCGCTGCCCTCCGGGCCCGAACCAGCCTTCGGCCTCTACCTGTTGGGCCGTGAGCCCGCGCCTCTCGCGTGGGAGTACCGCTGGCTGCGCTGGCCCGACTTCCGCCTGCCCGCCGACCGCGCCGCGGCCCGCGACGCCTTCCGCCAGGTGTGGGAACGCAGTGGAAGCGAGCGCGTGGAGGTGGCCTGCGGGGGCGGTCAGGGCCGTACGGGAACGGCACTGGCGTGCCTGGCCGTCCTGGACGGCGTCCCGCCTCACGAGGCCGTCGCCTACGTCCGTACGCACTACGCCCCCCGCGCGGTGGAAACACCCTGGCAGAAGCGGTATGTCCGGCGCTTCACCGCGCCGGACACGGCGCCGTCCGGACAGGGGTAGGGCAGGCCCGGAGCCGGGCCCCGGCGGTGGTCACGCCGCCGGAGCGAGTACGTAGGCGCCGTCGGCGAAGGTGAGGAGAGACGGGGCCGCGCCGGGCTGTGACGGGTCGGCGGTGGCCGTCCGTACATGGCCGCCGTAACCGGGTTCGGCCGCGTACGGCGCCAACAAGCCCAGCAATGCGTCCAGTTGGCCCAGGTCGTCCTCGTGCCGGCACGTGCGGCTGAACAGCCCCCATGCGTGGTGGTCCTCGCCGCGCAGTACGCCGTAGTCGCCGCCGGGTAGCGGGCTGCCGGGATCGGGTTCGAGGAACGGGTACGGGTGGGCCTCCTCCTCCAGCCCGCCGGGGCGGGCGGCGGAAGCGCCCAGATGCCAGCGCAGCGCCTCCAGTACGTGCGACGGCGTGTCCTCGCGCAGGAAACAGGTGACGACGACCTCGTAGCGCTCGCTCATGACGTGCAGTGTGCCGTGCGGTGCGCCGGGGATTTCACCTGCCCCGGGGCGGGCCGCCTGCGCTCGCCTCCACGGCAGCGGCCACCCGTGCCGTCAGCCGGGCGTGGTGGGCGCCCGGCCAGTACAGGCGGGCGCACGACGTGCACCGGGTGAAGGTGTCGTACGTGCGGCGGGTGCCCGGCGGCAACCGGTCGGCGATCTCCTCCTTGGCGACGGACTCCAGCGTGCCGTTGCAGGCCGGGCAGCGCGTCCACGGCGCCGTCGGCGGTGCGAACCGGGAGAGTACGTCGGTGAGCTGGTCGTCGGGCCCGCTGCCCCGTACGTACGCCCCGCACCACAGGGCCCGCCTGCGCAGCAGACCACGGTCCTGCGTCAGCAGGACGCGCCGCTCGGCGTTGGCCTGCTCCACCAGTTCGGGGTCGTCCGCGTCGTTGCGGTACGCGGTGTCGACGCCCAGCAGCCGCAGGCGGCGCGCCAAGGCGCCGAGGTGCACGTCGAGGACGAAGCGCGGCGGGAACGGTGCGGACGCGGGCAGGCTCTGCGGGCGTACGACGGGCTCCACGTCGATGTGCGCCCCGGCGCGCGGGCGGTACGCGGCGGGGGTCACCTCGCCGTCCACGCGGAGCCCGGCCACCTCCGTCAGCGGCACACCGAGGGACTGCACGACGTGACCGAGTGAGGACGTACCGTCGTACCCGCACCACAGGCCGTCCTCCGCCTCGCGGCGGAGGCGGCTCGGCAGGAAGAGCCGCAGCGTGCGCGGCACCCGGACGCGGAGCCCGGCGGACTCGTCGGCCGGCTGACGGGGTCCCCTCACCCGTCAGCCGCCCCCGGCCCGGCGGTGGGCCGCACCTGGAACGCGGAGTGCCCGCGCGGCTCCCGGTCGGTGACGGTCACCTCCTCGACGACCGCCGCCGTGGGGCCCTCACGGGCCCACTCCACCAGCGCGTCCACCGCCTGCGGATCGCCCTCGAAGACCGCCTCGACGGTGCTGTCGGCGCGGTTGCGGACCCACCCGGTGACGCCGCGCGCGGCTGCCGTCCGGCGGCAGGTGTCCCGGAAGAACACGCCCTGCACCTGCCCCGTCACGCTCACATGCTTCGCCGCCACAGCCATCCCCCCATGGTCGCGCGGAGCGGCCCCGAGAGCATCACGGGACCGCGGACCTCAGCCGCGGGGGCTCCTCTGGCGGAGGGCGCTGACGAAGTGCGTCCACTGGTGTGCGGGGAAGGTGAGCACGGTGCCGGTGGGTGCGGTTTTGGTGTCGCGGACCGGGACGGCGCCTGTCGCGGCGCTCGTGTCGACCTCCACGCAGCTGCCGCCGTCGCCGTTGCTGTAGCTGCTCTTGTGCCAATGGGCGGTGCTGAGGTCAGGGAGGCTGTCGCGTGCCATATCCGGATGCTCCTTCGCCGTGGGATCAGCCGTCCAGTTGCCTCTGGTGGAGGGCGTTGAGGAAGTGCGTCCACTGGGTGGCGGGGAAGGTGAGCACCGTGCCGGTGGGGGCCGTCTTGGTGTCGCGGACCGGCACGGTGCCTGCGGCGGCGCTCGTGCCGACCTCTACGCAGTTGCCGCCGCTGCCGTTGCTGTAGCTGCTCTTGCGCCAGCGGGCGGTGCTGAGGTCAGCGCGGCTGCCTGCCATTTCGGTGCTCCTCTGCCATCTTCCGAACCATGGCCAAGGACGCCTCGGGAGGCGAGGCGGCGGCCCTGAGGAGATCGTACGACGTGCGGTATTGCTGCACGAGGCCTGGATCATCGATCGTCTCGCCGCTGTGCAGCGACTCCGTGTATACGAGCGGAGGTGCGTCTGGGAAGGTCATGACCATCGCTGTGCCGAGCATGAAGGGGTGTGTCCCAACGTTCCACGGAAGGACCTGCAAAACGATGCGGCGGCGCAGCGCAAGCTCCGCCAGGTGATCCAGTTGGTATGCCATCTCTTCACCTGGCAGGACCTGCTGGCGCAGCGCGAATTCGTGCAGGATCACCCAGTACGTGGGTTTCCCATGGTCACCATCGAGTAGTTGAGCGCGTGCAGCGCGTCCCTTCACCTTCGCTTCGACCTGCTCGGCATGTTCCATCGGATGTGTCGCCTCCACGACCGCGCGCGCGTACGCCTCCGTTTGGAGCAGCCCAGGAAAGACCGTCGGCGCCCATTCCTCAATGGTCGAGGCTTGCTTCTCAGCTTCGAGCACTTTCGCGAAGTAGGCGGCGTGCCCTCTTAGGCGCGCCTTGCGCACATCCTCACACCGGCGGGTGAAGAAGCCGTCCGTCTTGAGGACTCGGTCCACGTGTTCCGCCAGATCCAGCGGCATGCGGCGCTCGCCGCGTTCGATCTCGCTCAGGTGGCTGTAGCCGTAGAAGCTGCCCTCCACCAGCTGTTGCTGGGTCATTCCGGCCTGCTCGCGCTGCCAGCGCAACTCCGCACCGTAGAAGGTGGGAACGCCCACTGAGCCGTCGATGTCTTTGGGTCCTGGCACGGTTCACCGCCGAGAGTTGGTGGCTGTTTTCGTTCGGGTGGGGCCATTCCCGGTGGGTCCGCAATGGGGCGTAGCTGAGGGGCAGTTCGCTTGCGGGAGCCCTGTAGGCGGTAACGCTACCCGGACTGGGGTCATGGTGTGAGGGGTCCGTCACACAGTGCTCAGGAAAGGTGCGACATATGAACGAACATGCGTACAGCCGATCGAGAAATGTCGAGGAATGCGTTGCCGGGCTGCATGAGGCGCTTCGTGCGCACGGGCTGACGCTGCCGTCGCTCGGAGTCGATCCGGTGACGTACGCCGGGTACAGGCCCGACCCGCTGATCGCGCTCGGCAACTGCAACGTCGAGACGGTGCGCGCCCTGACGGCCGTGCTGCGCGCCGCTGCGGCGGAGGGGCGAGCCGAGGGGTGAGGTCTCAGGTGTGGCGGGTCGCCACGGCCCCGCAGCGGCCCGCGCTGTCCCTCGCGGTGCTGGCGCGGGCCGCCGACGTCGGCGCGGTGCGCCACGAGGTGGCCGCGCACTGCACGCGGTGGGGCGCGCCGCGTGCAGTGGCCGACGCGGCAGCGCTCTGTGTGGGCGAGTTGCTCGCCAACGTCGTCGTGCACGTGGGGGAGGCGGCGCCCGCGACCGTACGGGTCGCGTGGTGCGGCGGTGAGCGGCTGCGGATCGCGGTCAGCGATTCCGACCCGCGTCCGCTGCCTGTGCTGCTGGCCGCCGCGCCGGAGGCCGAGTCCGGCAGGGGGATCGCTCTGATCGAGGCGTTCGCGCTGCGGTGGGGTGTGGAGCAGGGGGCTTACACGAAGACCGTGTGGTGCGAGTTGAGCGCCACGCACCCGCCGGGCGGGAGCGGTTGTTGACAGGTGTTATCGCCGCGCCCACTCTTAGCTGCGCCGTGTACATGCCATCTTCACCTCGACCGGGTGGCATACGGCCCCGAGACGGTGAGGGAGTGGCGCATGGCAGCCCAGCGGTCCTGTGACGGCGTCAGCAGGCGGACGGTACTGGCAGGGGCCGGGGGAGTGGGCGCTGCCGCCGTGCTGGGCGGCGGCGCCGTGGCGCAGCCGGCGTGGGCCGCGCCCGCCGCCGGGAAGCTGCCGCTGCCCGACAAGGCCGAGCTGACCGTGCTGCTGACCGGGGACGCCGGTACCGGCGGGGACGGTCAGTGGGCCGTCGCCGACGCGGCCCGCGCGCTGTGCGAGCGGCGCGGGGTGGACCTGGCGATCGGGCTCGGGGACAACATCTACGAGAACGGCCCCGAAAGCGACACGGACGACGAGTTCCGCATCAAGTTCGAGCGGCCCAACACGGGGATCGACGTGCCCTGGCTGATGGTGCTGGGCAACCACGACACCAGCGGGATCATCCCGGGCAGCGGCGGGTGGCCCTCGCGGGGCGACCACGAGGTGGCCTACCACCGGCACTCGGCGCGCTGGTACATGCCGGACCGGCACTACACGGTCGCCGTCCCGGCCGGGAGCGGCGACCCCGTGGCCGAGTTCTTCGCCGTGGACACCACGCCACTGTCCTCCTACGTGCTCCAGACCGACCCGGAGTACTACTGGGACGGGCCCTTCGCCCGCAGGCAGCGCGCCTGGCTGGAGGAGTCGCTCGCGGCCTCCCGCGCCCGCTGGAAGTTCGTCTTCGCGCACCATCCGCTGCGCAACAACGGCACCCACCGCAACGCGGGGGAGTACGAGGGCATCTCCTGCGGCGACTACCTCAGCGGCAAGCACGTCAAGGAGCTGTACGAGGAGGTGGTCGTGGGCCGGGCGGAGTTCCTGCTGGCCGGGCACGACCACTCCCTCCAGATCCTCGACACCGCCGCCGCGTACCGGGGCACCCAGCAGCTCGTGTGCGGTGCCGCCGCGAAGACCTCGGGGCGGGCGGACGAGCCGAGCAACAAGGCGTTCTGGGAGGCCTACGAGACCCTCGGCTTCATGCTGTTGACCGTCAACGCGCGGCAGGTCGTCATCGACGCCTACACCGTCGACCCGGGCACGCACGCGTACAGCCACGCCTACCAGCACATCCGCACGGAGCGGCTGCCCGCGGCCTGATCGGTCCCCCCTGGCGCGGCACGGGCACACCGACCAGTCGCCAGGGCCCGGCACGCCGGCCGGTCGGCACGGCCCGGCCGGCGGATTCACACTTCGTCATCCACTCCGCATAGGTTGACCGGATGGTGGACGGGACGCGGGCGACGGCCGGACAAGGTGCGGCATCCCGAGAAGGCGCGGCATCCGGACAAGGCGCGGCAGCAGCGCAGCCGGCGACAGCGGCGGCGGCCCCCGCGCGGCCTGGGCTGGCGCGCTCTTCGCTGGTGATGGCCGCGGGCACCGTCGTCTCGCGGGCCACCGGGCTCGTCCGGCAGGTGCTCCAGGCCGCCGCGCTCGGCACCGGGCTGCTCGCCAGTACCTACAACACGGCCAACACCGTGCCCACGAGCCTCTACACGCTGCTGATCGGGGGCGCGCTGAACGCGGTGCTGGTGCCGCAGCTGGTGCGGGCGCGCGCCACCCACCGCGACGGCGGGGCCGCGTACGAGCAGCGGCTGGTCACCCTCGTCGTCACCGTGCTCGCCGCCGGGACGCTGCTCGCCGTGTGGGCCGCGCCCGGCATCGTCGGCCTCTACATGCGGGACACGCCCGCCAACCACGAGGCGTTCGAACTGACCGTCGTCTTCGCCAGGTTCCTGCTGCCGCAGATCTTCTTCTACGGGCTGTTCGGGATGCTGGGCCAGGTGCTCAACGCGCGCGAGAGATTCGGCGCGATGATGTGGACGCCGATCCTCAACAACGCCGTGCTCATCGCCATGTTCGGCGCCTACCTGACCATGATGACCGTGCCGGACCGCGTCGCCGACATCACCGCGGGCCAGGTGCGGCTCCTCGGCCTCGGCACCACGGCGGGCATCGCCCTCCAGGCGCTGGCCCTCGTCCCGTTCGTGCGCGCGGCCGGCTTCCGCTTCCGGCCGCGCTTCGACTGGCGCGGCACCGGGCTCGGCAGCAGCGCGCACGCCGCCAAGTGGACGCTGCTGTTCGTGCTGGCCAACCAGGTCTCGCTGACCGTCGTCACCAACTACGCCAACGCCGCCGACCAGCAACTCCCGCACGCGGGTGCCGGATACTCCGCCTACACCTACGCGCAGACCATCTGGATGCTGCCCCAGTCCGTCATCACCGTCTCCCTGGTGACCGCGCTGCTGCCGCGCATGAGCCTGGCCGTGGCCGAGGGGCGCCTCGCCGACCTGCGCGGCCACCTGACCCGCGCGCTGCGGCTGACCGGCGCGCTCATCGTCCCCCTCGCCTTCCTCTTCCTCGCGCTGGGGCCGCAGCTCGCCGCGCTGCTGTTCGCCCACGGCACCGCCGACGCTCAGTCCGCGCGGCCGCTGGGGCAGATGCTCCAGGCCTTCGGGCTCGGGCTGATCCCGTTCTCGGCGCAGTACCTGCTGCTGCGCGGTTTCTACGCCTTCGAGGACACCCGGACGCCGTTTTGGGCGGCCTCCTTCATCGCGGCCGTGAACATCGCCCTGGCCACCGCCTGCCATCTGCTGCTGCCCGCGCGCTGGGCGGTGACCGGAATGGCCGCAGGCTACGCGCTCTCCTACGCCGCCGGACTGCTGCTCACCGCCTGGCTGCTGCGCCGCCGCCTGGCCGCGCCCCTGGACCCCGGCCAGCGCCTGATCCGCTGCTACGGCCTGCTGGTGGTGGCCGCGGCCGTCGCGGCGGGGCTCGCCCGGGCGGCGTCGGACGCGACCGCGCACGCGCTGGGCGAGGGCACGGGCCCGACCGCCGCGGCACTCGGCGCGGGCACGCTGGTGCTCGCGCTCGGCTACCTCGGGCTGGGGCGGTTGCTGCGCGTTCCGGAACTGCGCGGCCTCGCGGGCCGTTTGCGGGGGCGGGGCTGAACAGCGCCCGTGGAGGTGCGGCCGACGGGGCTCGAACGGGGGTCCGTAGGGTGGCGAGCCGACAGGGCGGGACAGCGCCCTGCACGGAACGCGGTGCCGGCCGCCTTCCGGGGGCAGACACGAAAGGGCCGAGATGACCGCTGACCACCCCGTGGCCGTGCTGGGCGAATGCGTCGCCGACGCCTTCGTGGCCCCGCGCACCACCCCGCCCTCCCCCGCAGCCGAGTCCCCGGCGCCGCTCACGCTGGACGTCCACCCCGGTGGGGGGCCCGCCAACACCGCGGTGGCGCTGGCCCGGCTGGGCACGCCCACCCGGTTTCTGGGACGGCTCTCGCACGACGTGTTCGGACGCCTGTTCGCCGACCACCTCGCGGGCTCGGGCGTCGACCTGAGCCACGCGGTGCACGCGGCCGAACCCAGCACCCTCGCCGTCGCCGACCTGGCCGACGACGGCAGCGCCGACTACTCCTTCCACGCGCAGCGGACAGCCGACTGGCAGTGGAGTGACGAGGAGCTGGCCCGCGCCGCCGACGCGCCGACGACCTGCCTGCACACCGGCTCCCTCGCCCTCGTCCAGCAGCCGGGCGGCGCCGCCGTCGAGCGCCTGCTGGCACGGGTGCGGCAGCGCGCCACCGTCTCCCTCGACCCCAACGTGCGGCCGCTGCTGGTCGATCCCGCCGTCTACCGCGAGGCGCTGCCCCGCTGGTGCGCGCTCGCCGACATCCTGCGCCTGTCCGACGACGACCTGGGCCACCTGCGCCCCGGCGCCACACCGCGGGAGGCCGCGGACGCCTTCCACGCCGAGGGCACCGAGCTGGTGGTGGTCACCCTCGGCGGAGACGGCGTCATGGCCTCCCTCCGCGGCGAGAAGATCCAGGTTGCCGCGCCCTCGACCCGCGTGGTGGACACGGTCGGCGCGGGGGACTCCTTCATGGCGGGCTTCCTGCACGCCCTCCATACCGCGGGAGCCCTCGGCGGCCGCCTGGAGGCGCTCACGCCGGAGCAGGTGCGCGACGCGCTGGCGTGGGGGGTGCGGGTGGCCGCGGCCGTCGTCGCCGTCCGCGGCGCGAACCCGCCCTGGGCGGCGGACCTGGACGGCGGGCGCTGAGTTCACAGCACCAGCGGTACGACGTGGTCGCGGATGGCCGGGGCCAGCCTCACGTCCTTGCCGTCCGTCCAGCGCAGCGCCGCGATCTCGGCCGCGGCGCGGGGCGGCTCGTCCAGGGCCGCGCGGAAGACGGCCAGGCGCATCGGCACCCCCTCCAGCGCCGCGGTCGCCCGTATCTCGGTGAGCGGGGCGACCGCCCTGGGGACGACGCCCAGCTCCTCGTCCAACTCCCGTACGAGAGCCGCGTGCAGGGTCTCACCGGGCTCGGGCTTGCCGCCGGGCAGGTAGAAGAGGTCGGGGGCCGCCGTCTTGCTGACCACCAGCAGGCGGCCGTCCACGACGACGGCCGCCGCCGAGACGACCAGCTCGGCGGCGGCTTCTCCGGGCCGCGGCGCGTACCGGTTCTGGGTGTCGTCCATGGTCCGATCGTCGCAGGGGATGCCGGACGAACAGGTTTCAGGGGCAGCGCACCACCTGGCCCGCCCACGACATGCCGCCGCCGAAGCTGAGCAGCAGCACCGGAGCGCCCGGCTCCAGCTCGCGGCGCTCGACCAGCTTGGACAGGGCGAGCGGGACGGAGGCGGCCGAGGTGTTGCCGGAGTCGACCACGTCGCGGGCGATCACCACGTCCTCGGCCAGGTCGAGCCGGCCCAGCGCGGCCTCGATCAGGCGCAGGTTGGCCTGGTGGGTGACCACGCCTGCCAGGTCGCTCGGCGCCAGCCCCGCCCGCTCGCAGGCCCGGCGGGCCAGCGCGGGAAGTTCGGCCGTGGCCCAGCGGAAGACGGCGGGGCCCTCCTGGGCGAAGCGCGGCTGCCAGGCGTCCAGCAGCCGCACCATGTCGCCCCGCGAGGGGTCCGAGCCCCACTCGACGGGCCCGATGCCGTCCTGCTCCCCGTCCGCCGCGCTGTGGGGCTGGGCGCTGACGACCGCTGCGCCCGCGCCGTCCGCCAGCAGGATGCAGGTGCTGCGGTCACTCCAGTCGGTGATGTCCGACATCTTCTCCGCGCCGATCACCAGGGCGTGCCGTGCTGCGCCCGCGGCCACCGAGTGGCTCGCGGAGGCGAGCGCCGTACAGAAGCCGGCGCAGCCGTTGTTGAGGTCGTAGGCGACGGGGGAGGGGATCTCCAGGCGGCGTGCCACCTGCGCGGCGGTGCTCGGGCAGCGGTCCCGCGCGGAGCAGGTGGCGACGACGACCATGCCGATGTCCCAGGGCGCAAGCCCCGCCGCGGCCAGCGCCTTGCCCGCCGCCGCGGTCGCCATGTCGGCGACGGTCTCGTCCTCGGCGGCGATGCGCCGGGTGGCGATGCCGGTGCGCTGGCGTATCCACGCGTCGTTCGTCTCGACCAGCTCCGCCAGGTCGTCGTTGGTGAGGACGCGCTCCGGCTGATAGTGGCCCAGCGCTGCGATACGGGTTCCCGGCACGGTGCGGTTCTCCTCACGGAAGGGGATGTGGCCGGTGGCCGCCCGCGCGGGGACGCGGCAGGCCGACCGGTGGCGGGAATATAGCAACCGACCGATCGGAAGTTAAATGTGCCCGGGTGGCTACGATGGGCGCATGAGCCCACGCAAGTCCGTCGCCGAGGCGCGCAGAACGCGCGAGCGCATCATCGAGCGCAGTGTCGCCATCGGCTCCGTCGAGGGACTGGAGGGGCTGACCATCGGACGGCTGGCCACCGACCTGGGCATGAGCAAGGCCGGCGTCCTGGGGCACTTCGGCTCCAAGCAGGCGCTGCAACTCGCCGCCCTGCACGGCGCCTCCGAGCTGTTCACCCGGCTGGTGTGGGAGCCGGTCGCCGCACTGCGGCCCGGGCTGGTACGGCTGCGGGCCTGTAGCGAGGCGTGGATCCGCTACCTGGTCAGCGAGCGCACCGCCTTCCCCGGCGGCTGCCTGTTCACCGCCGCCTCCGTGGAGTTCGACGCGCGCGGCGGGCCCGTGCACGACACGGTGGCACGCTTCATGCTGCGCGGCAGACGGCTGCTCGTGAACGACCTGCGCATCGCCGTCGAGGCCCAGGAGCTGCCCGGCGACCTCGACCCCGAACAGCTCGCCTTCGAGATCCACGGCCTCTACATGGCGCTCAACCAGGAGCTCCAGCTCTTCGCGGACGCCACGGCGCCCGTCAGGACCCGCCGCGCCCTCGACCGCCTGCTGGGCCCCGTGCCGCCGCACGCCTGAACACCAACCTGCCGGACGCGGGCCGTCACGTCGCGGGCGGGCGCGGGTCAGCCCGCCACAGGCCGCGCCCGCTCCACGAGCGCCTCCAGGTCCGCGCCCGAGGGCAGGGTTCCGAACGCGGCACCCCAGTCGCCGCCCAGCCGGGAGGCGCAGAACGCGTCGGCGACCTCGGGCGGCGCGAAGCGCACCAGCAGCGAGCCCTGGAGGACCAGCGCCATCCGCTCCACCAGCCGCCGCGCCCTCGCCTCGATGCCCTCCAGGTCCGCGAGCCGGGTGAACACGTCCTTGACGGCCGCGTCGAGCCGGTGGTCGGCACCGTGCGCCCGGCCGATCTCGCCGAGAAAGGCGTCCAGCGACCCGGGCGAGCGCTGGAGCGCGCGCAGCACATCCAGCGCCTGCACGTTGCCCGAGCCCTCCCACAGCGAGTTGAGCGGCGACTCGCGCAGCAGGCCCGGCATCGGCGACTCCTCCACGTAGCCGTTGCCGCCCAGGCACTCCAGCGCCTCACCCGCCAGCGGCACACACCGCTTGGTCACCCAGTACTTCGCCGCCGGCAGGGCAAGCCGCAGGAACGCGCGCTCGGACCCGGCCCGCTCGCCGCCGCCCGCCACGGTGTCGTGCGCCGCCGCCAGCCGCAGCGCCAGCGCCGTGGCCGCCTCCGACTCCAGCGCCAGGTCCGCCAGCACGTTGCGCATCAGCGGCTGCTCCACGAGCGGCCTGCCGAACACCGAGCGGTGGACCGCGTGGTGGACGGCCTGCGCCACGGACTGGCGCATCAGCGCCGCCGAGCCCGTCACGCAGTCCAGCCGGGTGGCCGCCACCATCTCGAGGATGGTCGCCACCCCGCGCCCCTCCTCGCCCACGCGGCGCGCCCACGTCGTCCCGTCGAACTCGACCTCGCTGGAGGCGTTGGAGCGGTTGCCCAGCTTGTCCTTGAGCCGCTGGACGCGGAAGCCGTTGCGGGTGCCGTCCGGCAGCACGCGGGGCACCAGGAAGCAGGTCAGCCCCCCGGGAGCCTGCGCCAGCACCAGGAAGACGTCCGACATCGGCGCGGAACAGAACCACTTGTGGCCCAGCAGCGTGTACTCGGCGCCGTCCGCCCCCGCGCCGGTCAGCAAGGTGGCCTCCGTCGTGTTGGCCCGTACGTCGCTGCCGCCCTGCTTCTCCGTCATGCCCATCCCCGCGATGGCGCCCAGCTTGGCGCTCGCGGGACGGTCCAGCCCGTAGTCGTAGCGGTGGGAGGTCAGCAGCGGTTCCCACTCGGCGGCCAGCGCCGGATCCTGGCGCAGCGCCGGCACCGCCGCGTGCGTCATCGAGACCGGGCAGCCGTGCCCCGGCTCCACCTGCGACCACACCAGGAACGCGGCGCTGCGCCGCAGCTGCCCGTCGGGGCGCGAGAACGGGTCCGTCAGCCCCGCGCCCACCGCCCGCTCCATCAGCTGGTGCCAGGCCGGGTGGAAGTCCACCTCGTCGACGCGGTGCCCGAACCTGTCGTGGGTGCGCAGCACCGGAGGGTTCGCGTTGGCCTGCCTGCCCCACTCCTGTGCCTGCGCGGAACCGGCCGCCCTGCCCAGCTCGGACAGCTCGGCGCGTACCTCCTCGGCACGCTCGGGGGCCACGTGGCGGGCCACGCCCTCGGCGAGCGCGGAGTCGGCCGCGAAGACGTCGTAGTCGACCAGCGGCGAGGCCTGATTGGTCACGGTGTGAGTCGAGGGTGGCATGGCAGATACGTTAAAGACGTGCGTGCAGTCGAGGAAACCCCTGAGCAGACCGTCGCGGAAGGCCCGAAGTGGGCTCCGCGGCGCTCCCGCGGCCCGTTGCGGCGAGCGCGGGTCAAATACCGCGACGTCCCCAAACGGAGGATGGCGTGGCTGCTGCTCAAGGACACCGTGAACTCCTGCATGGAGTACCGCGTCCTCGGACTGGCGGCCGAGGCGGCGTTCTTCACCCTCATCTCGATCCCGCCGCTGCTGCTCGGGCTGATCGGCTCCCTCGGCTACCTCGACTGGATCGGCGCCGACACCGTCGACACGCTCCGCCAGAACACCCTCGACGCCTCCGCCACCGTGCTGTCCGACAAGGGCGTCGACCAGCTCGCCAGACCGCTGATCGACGACGTGATCAGGGGCGGAGGCCCCGACGTGATCTCCCTCGGCTTCGCGCTCGCCCTGTGGTCGGGCTCCCGTGCCGTGAACGTCTTCATCGACACCATCACCGTCATGTACGGGCTCGACGGGCGGCGCGGCATCGTCAGGACCCGGCTGCTCGCCTTCGGCCTCTACCTCGTCGCACTGGTGATCGGCGCGGTGGCCCTGCCGCTGATGGTGGCCGGACCCGACGCGGTACTGCGGCTCGCCCCGCAGGCCGAGGGGGTGGTCAGCGCCTTCTACTGGCCGGTCGTGCTGCTGCTGTCCATCGTCTTCCTCACGACGCTCTACCACGTGTCCGTACCGGTGCGCTCCCCCTGGCGCGAGGACGTCCCCGGCGCGCTGGTCGCGCTGGTCATGTGGGTGCTGTGCAGCTTCCTGCTGCGGTTGTACCTGACCAACACCGTCGAGGGACCCACCATCTACGGATCGCTCGCGGCGCCCGTGGCCGTGCTGCTGTGGATCGGCGTGTCCGCCTTCGCCGTGCTGGTGGGGGCCGCCGTCAACGCGGCCATCGACCACGTGTGGCCCTCGGTCGCGACCGCCGCGGCGCGGCGGGCCAACGAGCGGCGGCGGGAGGAGGCGGCCGCGGAGGTCGTCGCCGCCGTCGCCGCGCGCCGGCGCGCCGCAGGTGAGGACGAGCCGGGGGGCGAGGACGCCCCCGCCGAGTTCCCGGAGCGCTGGACGAAGTTCCTGCCACCTTCGGACGTGCGCGGGCGCCTGCTCCGGCCGCGTGCCCGTGACCACGACGAACGGGACGGGGCCCCCGACGACGACGGACGGTGAGGCACGGGCCGGCCGGCGGGTGCCGGTTCCGCCCCGCGCGGCCTCCGGGGGAAAGCCGGGCGGCACCGGCGTGCCAGGACGGCGGCGCTCCGGCGGAAGGCCAGGCGGCGCTCAGGCGGAAGGCCGGGCGGCGCTCAGGTGGAAGGCCAGGCGGCGCTCCGGTGGAAGGCCGGGCGGCCTCCGGTGGAAGCAGCCGGCCTCCGGTGAAAAAGCGGTGGCTTCCGCGGCAGGGCCGCGCTACATTCTCGGTGATCCGCGCGACGGCACCGGCCGTCGCCCGCACGGGACGAGAAACGGAGGTGTGACCGATGGCTGTCTCCCCACAGGGCGCTGCCCTCTTCCAGACCGTCACATCCACCTCCGTGGCCACCGGCTGACCGCGCTTCTCCGCGCGCCGGGGCCGCCCTTGTGAAGGGCCACACCCTTGTCCCACAGCACGAACACGTCTTCCTCTTCCGCTTCTCCTTCCGTGCAACTCGACTTCTCCCGCCTCGCCCCCTACGGCTGGGACGACGACTGGGCGGCCGCGTACGCCGACGCCGTGGCCGACGCACCCACCGCGGCCCCCGACCCCCTGCCCGGCAGGGTGGTGCGCGTCGACCGGGGCCAGTGCGACCTGGTCACCCCCGCCGGCACGCTGCGGGCCGACACCGAGTTCGTCGTCCCGCGCGACCCCATGAAAGTGGTCTGCACGGGCGACTGGGCCGTCGTCGACGCGGACGGGGCGCCGCCGTACGTGCGCACGCTGCTGCCGCGCCGCACGGCGTTCGCCCGCTCCACCTCCTCCAAGCGCTCCGAGGGCCAGGTGCTGGCCGCCAACGTCGACCACGCGCTGATCGCCGTGTCCCTCGGCGCCGGGCTGGACCTCGGCCGCATCGAGCGGTTCCTCTCGCTGGCCTGGAGCAGCGGCGCGTCTCCGGTGCTCGTCCTCACCAAGGCGGACCTCGTACCGGACACCGCCGCCCTCGCCCAGCTGACCGCCGACGCCGAGACCTCGGCGCCAGGGGTGCAGGTGCTGCCCGTCAGCGCGGAGACGGGGGAGGGCGTCGACGTGCTCGCCGCCGTTCTCGCCGGGGGCACCACCGCGCTGCTCGGCCAGTCGGGCGCGGGCAAGTCCACGCTGGCCAACGCGCTGCTCGGCCGGTCGGCGCAGACGGTGCAGACCATCCGCGACCGTGACGGCAAAGGACGGCACACCACGACGACCCGCAACCTGCTGCCGCTGCCCGCTGCCGGTGGGGGCGGCACTCTCATCGACACCCCCGGGCTGCGCGGCGTCGGCCTGTGGGACGCCGAGGAGGGGCTCGGACAAGCGTTCGCGGAGATCGAGGAACTGGCCGCCCGGTGCCGCTTCCACGACTGCGCACACGACGCGGAGCCCGGCTGCGCCGTCCTCGCCGCCGTCGAGGACGGCACACTGCCCGAGCGCCGGCTGGTCAGCTACCGCAAGCTGCTGCGCGAGAACGTGCGCCTGGCGGCCCGTACGGACGCCCGCCTGCGCGCCGAGCAGCGGCAGCTGTTCAAACAGCGGCAGGCACTGGGCCGCCACATGATGGAGCGCAAGCGCGGCCCGCGCCGCAAGCCGTGACCGGCGCACGGTAGCCGGGGAGCGCCCACCTCGGAGGGCGGGGCGGCGGGGACGGTCGGCAACCGTCCCCGCCGTCCCTCCGCCCGCCCCGACGGTCATGTCGCATTTCCGCTGGCTCGCGCGCGCGGCGCCCTCGCACACTGGAGGTGTGACCACAGACGAGAGCAGGTACGAGGCCGTCCGCAGCAGGGACGCGCGCTTCGACGGAGTGTTCTTCCTCGGCGTGCGCACCACCGGAATCTACTGCCGGCCGAGCTGCCCGGCGGTGACACCGAAGCGCGAGAACGTGCGGTTCTACCCGACCGCGGCGGCCGCCCAGGGCGCGGGCTTCCGCGCCTGCCGCAGGTGCCGTCCCGACGCGGTGCCGGGCTCCGCCGAGTGGAACGTGCGGGCCGACCTGGTGGGCCGCGCGATGCGGATGATCTCCGACGGCGTGGTCGACCGCGAGGGCGTCGCGGGCCTGGCGGCACGGCTGGGCTACAGCCCCCGCCAGGTGCAGCGGCAGCTGACCGCCGAGCTGGGCGCGGGACCCGTCGCCCTCGCGCGGGCGCAGCGCGCCCACACCGCGCGGGTGCTGCTCCAGACGACCGGACTGCCGGTCACCGAGATCGCCTTCGCCGCGGGCTTCGCGAGCGTGCGGCAGTTCAACGACACGGTGCGGGAGGTCTACGCCCGCACGCCCAGCGCCCTGCGCGCCGCCTCGGTGCGCGGCGGGCACGGGCCCGCGGGACGCCCCGCGGCGCGGGCGGGCACGGCACGGGCCGACACGGCACGGGCCGACACGGCACCGGACGGCGGGCCCGTCAGCGGGGTGACGCTGCGGCTGGCGTACCGGGGCGACTACGCCGCCGCGCAGATGTTCGGCTTCCTGGAGCGGCGCGCCGTACCCGGCGTCGAGGAGGTGCGCGGACAGCCCGGAGGCCGCACCTACCGGCGCACCCTCGACCTGCCGTACGGCACCGGCGTCGCGGAGGTCGACGAGAGCCCCGCGCGCGGCGGCGGCTGGCTCGCCTGCCGGCTGCACCTGGGAGACCTGCGCGACCTGACGACGGCCGTGCAGCGCATCCGGCGCCTGTTCGACCTCGACGCGGACCCGTTCGCGGTCACCGAGCACCTGAGCAGGTACGAGACGCTGGCGCCGCTGCTGGAGCGCACCCCGGGGCTGCGTTCGCCCGGCGCGGCCGACGCGCACGAACTGGCCGCGCGAGCGGTGCTGGGCCAGCAGGTCACGGTGGGCGCGGCCCGCACACTGACCGGCCGGCTCGTGCAGGCCTACGGCAAGCCGCTGGCGGCACCCAGCGGCGCGCTCACCCACCTCTTCCCTGAGCCCGGGGCGCTGGCCGAGGCGCCGCTGGGCGAGCTGGGCATGCCCGAGTCGCGCCGCCGCACCCTGCGTACCGTCGCCGCGGCACTGGCCGACGGCACCGTCGTCCTCGACCCGGGCGCCGACCGCGACGCGACCGAACGCGCCCTGCTCGCGCTGCCGGGGATCGGCCCCTGGACGGCGGGCTACATGCGGATGCGCGCCCTGGGCGACCCCGACGTGTTCCTGCCGGGCGACGTGGGCGTGCGGCACGGCCTCGCCCTGGCCGGGGCCGATCCGACGCAGGCCGACCACTGGCGGCCGTGGCGCTCGTACGCACTGCACCACCTGTGGCACGCGACCACGCAGGCCGGAGCAGACGGATCGTCGCAGCGCGCTCCCCGGGCCGCGTGAGGGCGAACGGAGTGGGCCGTACGGGCTTTTCGAGAGGCCCACGCGGGCAACAATGAGCCCATGGACGGCCAGGGGACACGCAACGGCGCGGGCAGCGGCCGCGACCGTGACTGGTGGGCCCGGCTGTACGACCCGTACACGCCCGACACGGGCCGTACCCGCGCCGGAGACAGCGTCGACGACCGCTTCGCCTCGGTCGCCCGCACGCTCGGCACCACCGAGGACGGCGGAGGGCCCACCACGGCGGGCGGGCGGGAGCCACCGGATGCCGCCGAGCGGCCGGGAAAGGCCGGCCTGCCGGGTGCGGGGGAGCCGTCGGGCATGGGGGAGTTGCCGGGCGCGGCCGAGCCGTCGGGCCCCGCGGCGCTGTTGCCGCGCGCCGACCCCGACGCGCCGGCCGAACTCGTGCCGGACACCGTGCTGGAGGAGGCGCGGCACGGACACACCACGCTGCGGGCGGTCTCCCTGCGGGGCGAGGCGGCCCGCGAGGCGGGAGAGCCGCGCGGGGACGCGCTGCTGGTGGCACGGTTCGGAGCGGGTGCGGACGCACTGGTGCTCGTGGTGGTCGCCACGGGTGCGCGCACGGGCGGCGCCAGTGGGCACCGCGCCGCGCGCGAGGCCTGCCACGCGCTCGCGGCCGCCGTCGGCCGCAGCGCCTCGCGGCTCGTGGAGGACCTGCGAGCCGACCGGCGCGACGCGCTCAGGCCCGGACTGCACCGGCTGACCGACCGCGCCCTGGGCAGGCTCCGCGCGCAGGCCGCCGCGTGGGGGCTGACACCCGCCCAGCACACGGCCGACGTGCGGTGCCTGCTGGTGCCCACCGACCCGCGCTGCCGCGCCCGGGTCTGCTTCGGCGCTGGAGAGGGCGGCCTGCTGAGGCTGCGAGACGGTACCTGGGACGACATCGAGCCGCGAGCCACACCGGTGCCACCGCCCGCGGCTCAGCCCGTGGCCGGCCCCGGGCGTGCTGCGGACGCGGCCGGTGCCGCCGCGGCCCGGGACGGCTTCACCGCCGCTGAGCCTCCCCCCTCCGCGCTCGCGGAGCCGTTCCGCTTCCGGGTGTGCGCGGCCGAGCCCGGCGACGCGCTGCTGCTGGCCTCCCCGGGGCTCGCCGAACCGCTGCGTGCCGAGCCGTCGTTCGCGGACCGGCTCGCCGCCCGCTCGCCGCGCACCGAAACGGGTCCAGCCGCCCTCGCGGCGCACCTCGCCGACCTCGGGCACCACGTCGCAGGGCACACGCGCGACCGCACGGGCGTTCTCCTCCGAGAGGACTGAGTGCGGCGCCGTAGGCGGGCGTGCGGGCCTGGGTCACGTGGTCAGGACGCTGTCCCGGGACGGCTGTCCGAGTCCGCTCGGCGACGCCATCGGCACTACAGCATCGCGGCTGCGGCCACCGTTGCCGGCGGGGCGTGATCAGCGAGTACGCGGTGCAGGTGGACCTGCCGTCACTCAACCGCAGCGTGCAGGCACTGGTCGCACTCCAGGTGCGACCGTGACGGCTTCCGCAGCTCGGTGGTCTTCCAACAGGGCCGGAAACCGGTCGTCCCGCCGTTGCCGAGGGCGAGCCGGAGTCTTGTCACTGCTTGACGGCGTGCAGCACGTACATGCCGCGAGGGCCGGCGGCGTGGCGTCGTACGTCGAGTCCGGCCGCGCGGCACTGGTCGGTGAGCCACTGGGGGGACAGGCGGAGCTTGGGGTAGCTGCTGGTCCTCAGCTCCCAGCCGTCGACGTGGCGGGTGTGGACCAGGTCGTGAACGAGGACGGTGTCCTTGTCCTGGTAGTCGAGGAAGCAGGTAAGGATCCGGTCACCGGTGCTGCGGACGGGGATGAACCGCTGTGGGCCGTGGAGTTCGTGGGTCAGGTCACGGTAGGTGGCCACGAAGCTTCCACCGGGGCGCAGCGCTTTGGCCACGTCCGTGATCAGTACCTGCACGTCCCGACTGCCGGGCAGGTGCGGAAGGGTGTCGCCCATGCACGCGACGGCGGCGAGGGAGCCCGGTGAAGCCAGACGGGGCAGGGCCCCGCGGATGTCCTGGCGCACGGTGCGGACGGCCTGGGTGTGCCCGGAGCGCGTGGCCAGTTCCGTGAGCTCCTCCAGGAGACGGGCGCTGGTGTCCACCGCCGTCACGGAAGCGAAACCGAGGGACGCGAGGGCGAGAGTCTGCGGGCCCGGACCGCAGCCGAGGTCCACCGCGGCGGCTCCCTCCCGCGCCGGAACTGCCAGCCCCAACTCACGGAAGAGGTCGGCTTGCGCCGCCGCCGCTTCCTCGATGTCTCCGCCGAGCATCCAGGTGTAGTGCTCGGCGAGCAGGCTCTCGTAATGATCGGCAGCGGTGGCCATACGGGTCCTTTCGTGAGACGGATCGGTCAGGTTGCGGAAGTTGGGCCTTTGTCCGTGTTCTGCAGCGCGGGAGCCCCGTGCACGGACGACTCGCCTGTCAGAACCCAGGCGGCGAGATCGAGGAGGTACACGTTCGCCCGAGCACTCTCCAAAGCGCCGCCGAGCGCGGCTCGATACGTCGGCGTCGCCGCCGCGTAACGCTGCCTGCCCGCCGGCGTAATGCTCGTGGTGACCGTCCGCCCGTCGCCGGACCCGGACGACCGCTCCGCAAGGCCCCGCTTCTCCAGCCGGCCGACCAGACGCGTCACCGTGCTGTCCTTGAGCCCGATCCGGTCGGCCAACTCCCCCATGCGCAGGGAGGAACCACTGTCCGTGCGACTCAGCGCACACAGCGCCCGGTAATCCGACAACGGCAAGCCGTGCTCATGCTGCAAGGCACCGTCCAACTGCTTCTCCACACGCCCCAGCAGCCGTACCGCCATGCACCATCGATCGTCCTGCGCATCGTCAGCAGGACGCGGCTCTCGGGAACTCGAGGACTCAGGCATCACGCCACTCTACTTGCTTGGCGAAGCAAGTACTAGAAGCGTACTGTGCCGCGACCTCCCCAACGACCCACACAGGGAGGCCCGGTGAGCCACGCAGAGGTGAACGGCGCCACGCTTCACTACGACGACTCCGGCCCGTGACCGGGCTGCCGGTTCTGCTGATCCACGGGCACCCCTTCAACCGCACGCTGTGGGCCCGCAGAGCGACACGCTGGCCGCGGCCGGTTACCGCGTCATCACCCCGGACCTGCGCGGACACGGCGACAGCGACGTCACGCCCGGCCGGGTGCGCCTTGCGACCTCGCAGACGACCTCATCAGCCTCTTGGACCTGCTCGCCCTCGATCAGGCCGTGGTCGGCGGCGTCTCGATGGGCGGCCAGATCGCCAGCCGGGCGATGCCTGCGTCCCAGGAGACGGCCTCCACGAAGACCTCACGGGGGGGCGCCGCGACCCCGGTGCGCTGCCTGGCGGCCTTTGCTTGCACCGGTGTCCGGCGCCCGGCCACGGCCGGCTCCTCGATGTTGATGCCGGATCTCCTCCGGCCGCGCGACGGTCTCGCACGGAGTCCGCCACAGCGCCGTCTGCCCGCAGGTGCACTCCGCGCGGCGCGATCAGCCGGTCGACCGCCTTCTTCGAGCGGGCCGGCATCTCGGAGACCGCTGGGTCCTCCGCTCCACCAGGCCGAAACCACCGGGACGGCGCAGCCGCGCTCATCGCACCAGCCCAGCCACGTCAACCGAACTGGCGCTCGATCTCGGCCAGTTTCTCCTCCAGGGTGTCCAGCCGCGGGCTCGCGGCGTTGCTCTTCTCGTCCCGCCCCGGGCCACCGGACCCCTGGTCGCCCTCGGAGCCCTCCCCACGCCGCCGCGCGGCGCCGCCGCCGTCGTCCACGACGGCCTGCAGCGCGGGCCTGCCGCGCGACGCGGGCGCTGCCTGGGACTCGGCTGCGGGCAGTTGGTTCGCTCCCGCAGCGTCGGAGCCCGGCTCGCCCGCACCGGCGGCGGGAACGGGGCTCCCGATCTCGACGTCCACACGGCGTGAGCTGTCCGCGCGGCCCCTGCTCCACAGCCGGTGCTGCCGGTTGATGGCCTTGACCCGCGCCCGGTCCAGACGCTCCTGGTCCTTGCGGCGCAGCCGCTCCTGCTCGCGCTGCTTGCGGTCGTCGCGCACCTCGTCGACGGCCTCGTCCAGCGTCCGCACGCCCTCCAGCAGCATCAGCGACCAGGCGCCGAACGTCTCGCGCGGTGCGCGCAGCCAGCGCACGATGCGGATCTGCGGCAGCGGGCGCGGTACCAGGCCCTGGTCCCGCAGCGCGGCGCGGCGCGTCTGCTTGAGCGCCCGGTCGAACAGGATCGCCGCCGACAGCGACATCCCCGCGAAGAACTGGGGTGCCCCGTCGTGTCCGAGGCCGCGCGGCGCGTGCACCCAGTTGAACCACGCCGCGGCCCCCGCGAAGATCCACACCAGCAGCCGGGAGCCCAGCGAGGCGTCCCCGTGGCTGGCCTCGCGCACGGCGATCACGGCGGAGAACATCGCCGCGCCGTCCAGCCCGAACGGCACCAGGTACTCCCAGCCCCCGCTCAGCCCCAGGTTCTGCCGACCGAAGCCGACGAGCCCGTGGAAGGAGAGCGCGGCGGCGACGGCGGCGCAGCAGAACAGCAGCAGGTAGGCGGCGGTGGCGTAGAGGGTCTCCTTGCGGCGCCGCCGCTCCTGCGCGCGTTCCCAGGAGTCGGGCGCCGGCTGCTGTTCTGAGGCGGTGGCCGTGGTGTCCCCTTCGGTGGTGGAGCTGTGGCGGCGCGAGCGCGCCCTCACGAGCACCGCGGTCAGAGTGCCGACGAGCAGCACGGCGCTCGGCAGCGCCCAGTTCAGCGATATGTCGGTCAGTCTCATCGGGTGTGCCCCTTGCCGCGCGGTGCCGGGGCGCACGGGGGTGTCTGCCGGGTGGGGCGGAGGGTCCGTGCGCGGGGCGGTGCCGCGCTCGCGCTCTGGCTTTCTTCGTGTCGCCGAGCATCTTTACGGCAGCGCGCCACCCCGCAGGGGGGTTTCGGGGCAAGTGAACGCGAAAAGGGGGCGGCGGTGGCCTGCCGGGGCGTCCGGGTTCGAATCCTCTACGGAGTCGCGGTCATCCGTTCGACACGTTCCGCGTCACAGGTGCGCGGGCACGTGACGCAGGTGTCCTGGGGGCGCAGGGTGTAGAAGAGACAGCAGCTCGCCCGGTCGCGGGTGGTCAGCTCCTGCCCCCCGGGACCCGTCAGCCTGCGGAAACCGGCCCCCTGGGCGAACGGCTTCAGCGAGCCGGGCAGCAGCAGTTCGGCCTCCGCCATGGCGCGCGGTTCCTCGCCCAGCAGGTGCCCCAGATACCACAGGCCCTCGGTGACCTCGTCCGTCGCCATGCCCCACAGGGCGCGTGCGCCGCGCCGCATCCTGGGCCTGAAGCCCTCCAGCACGGGTGCCAGGTGGTCGGCGACCGCGCCGCGCACCTCGGCGCGCAGCGCCTCCTCATCGGGCACCACCCGGGCGCCCGGTGCCGCCGCGGCCGGATCGTCGGGCAGACAGGCGAACTCCTCGACGCGGACGGCCAGCCGTCCCAGCGAGCGCTGGAACGCCACCGCCTCCACCGGCACCCGCGGCACCCGCCGCTGGAGGAACCACGGAATCGTCACCAGCAGGCAGACGGGCCAGGCGTAACGGTGCAGTCCGAAGCTGGCGATCACGTCGGGGCGGCCCGGCCGCCCGTAGTCCCGCACGATCTGCTCCGCGTCCCAGGCCAGGAACGACTCCAGGGCCTGCCCCCCGGCGGCCAGCTCGCTCGCCCGTACCCAGCCGGGGCCCTCGGGAAGGGATTCACGAGCCGTGGTCTCGGTCACACCCAGCGACGGGAACACCTCGGCGAGCCGCGCGTACGCCGCCTGGAAAGGCGAGACGTCAGGGGCTACACGGGCGAGGGTGGGCACAGCCATGGGGACCACCGATTCGACGATCGTCAGCAGGTAAGCCTTACCTTAACTGATTGTCCCCGAGGTGTGATCTCCTGTCGCGTCGGCCTATGGTGCTGCGCAGTGTTCCGGAGGGCACAGCCGGAGGAGAACGATGGAGCAGAGCCGAACCAGGGCACCCGGCGTGCCGGCCGCCGGCCGGCCGACGCGGCTCACCACGCAGGGCGTCACCGCCCGCGCCCCCGCGGATCCCGCGCCGCGGGGACAGACGACCGGCCCCCCACGCCGGGGACGGCCTGCCCCGGGCCCAGCCCCGCAGCCGTGGTTCGCCACCGGCTCCGCTGCGCAGCCGCGGTCCGCTCGTGGTGAGCACACCCACAGCGAGCCCTCCGCGCCGCGAGTGGTCCCGCAGCGGCACTCGGTGCGGGACCAGATACTGCAGGCCCTCAGGGCGGCCCTGCTCTCCGGGGAACTCGCCCCCGGAGAGGTCTACTCGGCGCCCGCGCTCGCCGAACGCTTCGGCGTCTCCCCGACACCCGTGCGCGAGGCCATGCAGGTGCTGGTGAGCGAGGGCTGTGTCGCCACGGTGCCCAACCGGGGTTTCCGCGTCGCCCGGCACAACCCGCGCGACCTGGCCGAACTCCACGAGATCCGGGCGCTGCTGGAGGTGCCCGTCGTGCTGACCCTCGCGCGGACGCAGCCCGCGGAGCGCTGGGAGGAGCTGCGCCCTCTCGCCGAGGACACCCTCCAGGCGGCGGTGTGCGGCGACCGCGGCGCCTACGCCGAGACCGACCGCGCCTTCCACCGCTCCCTGTTGGAACTCGCCGGTAACGCGCAGCTGGTCGCCCTCGCCGAGGACGTCAGACGGCGCGCCTCCCTGTCATCCTCGCGGCAGGCACCGACGCGCCGCACCACCGACCTGCTCGCCGAGGCCGCCGACCACCTCGCCCTCCTCGACGCCCTGAGCGACCAGGACCTCCCCACGGTGGAACGCCTGGTCCGCGACCACGCCTGAGCCCACCCCGAAGGCGCGCGGGAAACCGCTCCCCCCGGGGGTACCTCCCGGCCGGAGGGCAGCCCCGCGGCAGAAGCGCTAACCGTTCGACCCCGGCTCCGTCTCGGTCCCGGTCTCCGCCTCGGGGAGTTGGCTGGTCAGCCAGGTGGGGACGCCGCCCAGCAGGCGGTGGAGCCGGCCGGCCTCCTCCCGCAGGCGGGTCGCGTCCGGCTCGGGCTCGACGTCCGCCAGCGAGACGAGAGCCGGTGCCATGCCGACGAGGAACCCCAGCTCCTCGCGCAGCCGCAGCGACTCGGCGAAGCCGTGCCGCGCCTCGGCCAGTTCGCCCTCGCGTGCCGCGATCCCCGCCAGGTGCCGGAAGGTGGACGAGCACAGCAGGCCGTCGCCGCGCGAGGTGGCCCCCGCGTGCGCCCTGCGGTAGGCGGCGCGCGCCGCCTCGGGGGTCTCACTCAGGTTCTCGGCCAACAGCCCGCGCCGGTAGTCCAGCAGCGCTCGTCCTGGGGCGCCCGGCTCCAGCAGCGCGGCCGCCCTGCCGAGGGCGGCCCTGGCCTCGTCCGTACGGTCGCGTACGCCCAGCACGGTTGCCGCGTAGGCGAGTTGTCCGCGCTCGCAGGCGGCGGCTCCGCGGTCGTCGTCCACCTGGGCGGCGGCCTCGGCGACCCGCAGCGCGTCCTCGGCCGGCGCCCAGCCTTCGCCGGTGTACATGCACCGTTCCACGAGCAGCGCGGCCCGGCCCACCGCGGCCTGCGGCAGCTCGTGGGCGTACGGCTCCAGCAGGGCCGCCGCGTCTTCCCAGCAGCCGCGTGAACGCAGCCGCCACACCGCCCGGCCCAGCGGGCTGTCAGGCCCCGTGGACGGCGGCTGCGGCCCGCCGTCCGAGGGGTTCGCGGGATCCAGCCGTGCCGAACGTGACATGGCGGTGTCCGCCACAGTGCCCTCCCCAAGCGCGCCGTCGAGCCGGATGTGACCGCATCTCAGCACGCCGTGCCCCGCCCGGCCAAGGGGCTGGTGTGAATCAGTTCACAAAGTTTTACCGGAGGGGCTCTTCTGCCAACTGCCGTCGGGCGCGCTGCCGCACGGGGCGGCTGAGGGGGTAGGGCCTGCCCTACCCCAGGTCGGCACCTGGGTGCAGTGAACCGTGCGGCGGCGCGCGGTTCGCTGAGTACGTGAATCCGCACACCGCACACCGCACACCGCACACCGCACGGCGCGCCCGGCTCGCCGCCTCCGCCCTGTGCGCCGTCTCGGCCGTGCACGCGGCGGTCACGGCGGCCGCGACCGCGCTGGAACCCCGCCGGGTGTGGGGCGTGTACGCGGCACTCGCCTACACGGCACTCGCCCTCGTCCTCGCCCTCTGGGCGCACTGGAGGAAGCCCGATGCACCGCCGCACGCCGCCACCCTCACCGCCACCGTCACCGTCATCCACGGGTTCTCGCCGTCGGCCGGGGGAGGGGAGTGGGCGCACCCTGGTGGTGACCAACGACTTCCCGCCCCGCCTGGGCGGGATCGAGAGGTTCGTGCACGAGATCGCGCGCCGCTTCCCGCCCGGTGAGGTCGTGGTCTACACCGCCGCACAGCACGGCGGTGACGCCTTCGACGCGGCGCAGCCCTTTCCGGTGGTCAGGGACCGGGCCCGCACCCTGCTCCCCACCCCGCGGGTGGCCCGCACCGCCCGGGCGCTGGCCTTCCGGTACGGCTGCGACCGCGTGTGGTTCGGCGCCGCCGCCCCGCTCGGGCTGCTGGCCGCACGCCTCGCGCTGCCCTCGGTGGCGACGACGCACGGACACGAGGCGGGGTGGGCGGCTCTCCCCGGAGCGCGGCACGCGCTGGCGCGCATCGCGGGCAACGCCGACATCGTCACCTACCTGACCGCCCACGCACGCCGGCGCATGGCGGGCGCGCTCGGCCCCCGTGCGCGCACGGCACGGCTGGTGCCCGGGGTGGACACCGCGCTCTTCCGTCCGGCCGGGCCCGAGGAGCGCCTGCGGGCGCGGCGCGAGTTGGGCCTGGGGGAGGGCCCGCTGGTGCTCAGCGTCTCGCGCCTCGTCCCGCGCAAGGGCCAGGACGTGCTGCTGCGTGCCCTGCCGCTGCTGCGCGCCTCGGTACCCGGGGCCACCCTGGTCATCGTCGGCTCGGGGCCCCACGAGCGGGCGCTGCGGCGCCTGGCCCGCCGGCTGCCCGCCACCTGCCGTGACGCGGTGGTCTTCGCGGGCGCCCGCGAGCACGGCGCCCTGCCTCCCTACTACGCGGCAGCAGACGTCTTCGCGATGCCGTGCCGCACGCGGCGCCTGGGCCTGGAGTCCGAGGGGCTCGGCATCGTCTACCTGGAGGCCGCCGCCGCCGGACTCCCCGTGCTCGCCGGGGACTCCGGCGGTGCGCCCGAAGCGGTCGAGGACGGTGTGACCGGCTACGTCGTGGACGGCGGCGACGCAGCCGCCGTCGCCGAGCGGCTGACCGGGCTGCTCACCGATCCGGCCGCCCGCGCCCTGATGGGTGCGCGGGGGCGGGCCCGGGCCGAGGCGGAGTGGAGCTGGGAGGCCTCGGCGGGGCAGTTGCGCACGCTGCTGTCCCGTACCGTCAAGGCGTGGTGAGCGGGAGGGCGGCGGGGGAAGCGCGCAGCGGCAGCGGTGCGGCGAAAGGCGCAGGGGGCGGGGTCTGGCAGGCGCTGGGGGCGGGGCCGCGGGCCTTCCTCTGTTCCGCCTGGCCCCTGCGGGCGCTGGGCTATCTGCTGGCGGGCGGAGTGCTGGGCGTCGGCTGGTTCTTCCTCGCCCTGGCGCTGGCCGTCGCCGGCGTCCTGCTGCTGCCCGTCGGCGTCGGGGCGGTCGCGCTGGCGTGCGTACCCGTCTCGGCCGCCGGACTGGCCGCGCTGGAGCGCCGGCGCCTGCGGTGGCTCCAGCCCGGGGCCGTACCCTCACCGCACGAGAGCGGCGACGCGGAGGGGGCCGAGCCGCACGGCGGGCCGGTGCGGCGCGTACTGCGCCGCCTGCGGCGGCGTACCGCGGCGCCCGCCACCTGGATCGAGTTCGGGTTCGCGCTGCCCCACGCGGTGCTGTCACTGGTGGATCTGTTCGTGGTGGTGGCGGGGATCGGCCTGGTCGTCAGCCAGCCGCTCGCCCTGCTGCTGGTCGGCAACGGTGAACAGGTCATGTACGGGGAGCACGTCGTGCTGACCGAGCCGGGGCAGGTGGTGCCGTGGCTGCTGCTGACCCCCGTCTTCGCGGTGTTCGTCTCGTACGTGTGGGCCGGCCTCGCCGGAGTGCGGGCCGCGCTCGCGCGCGCCGTGCTGGTGGGGCCGCGCCGGGAGAGGGAACTGGACGCCAGGCTGACCGAGGTGACCGCCTCGCGGGCCCGGCTGGCCGACGCCTTCGCGCTGGAGCGCCGCCGCATCGAACGCGACCTGCACGACGGCGCGCAACAGCGCCTCACCGGGCTGATCATGACGCTCGGCCTGGCCAAGCTGGACGCCGACCCCGCGCTCGTCGCCGACGCGCAGGACGAGGCCCGCGCCGTCCTGGCCGAACTGCGCGAACTCGTCCACGGCATGCACCCCTCCGTGCTGACCGACCGCGGTCTTGGCGCCGCGATCGAGGCGCTGGCCGAGCGCTCGCCCGTGCCTGTCGAGGTGGACGTGCGCCCGGGCGCGGGGCGGCCGGAGGACGCGGTGGAGGCCGCCGCCTACTTCGCCGTCGCCGAGGCGCTGGCCAACGTGGCGAAACACAGCGGCGCCTCGCGCGCGACCGTCACCGTGCGGGCGGGGAGCGCGCTGGTGGTGGAGGTCCACGACGACGGCAGAGGCGGCGCGGACCCGCGGCACGGCACGGGCCTGACCGGACTGGCCGACCGGCTCGCCGTGCACGAGGGCAGATTGAGCCTCTCCAGCCCCGCGGGCGGGCCGACCCTCCTGCGGATGGAACTGCCCTGCCGGCCGGGCCGCGCAGAAGAGGGGCACGAGGCCACCGGGAACAAGCGGTGCGGGTAAGACGGGACGAGAGGCGGAGGGGACGCATGCGGCTGGTGCTGGCCGAGGACTCGGTACTGCTGCGCGAGGGGCTGACGCAGATCCTCACGCGGTTCGGACACGAGGTCTGCGCGGGTGTCGGCGACGCGCCCGCGCTCCTCGACGCCGTCCACGCACACGACCCCGACGCCGTGGTCACCGACGTGCGGATGCCCCCGGGGCTGCGGGACGAGGGGCTGCGCGCCGCCCTCGCCCTGCGCGCCGAGCGGCCCGCGCTGCCGGTGCTCGTCCTTTCGCAGTACGTCGAGAACTCCTACGCGGCCGAACTGCTGGCGACGGGCGACGGGGTGGGGTACCTGCTCAAGGACCGGGTCGGGGAGGTCACCGAGTTCGTCGAGGCGCTGGAGCGCGTGGTGGCGGGCGGTACGGCCATCGACGCCGAGGTCGTCAGACGGCTGCTGGCCCCCGACCGCCGACCCGCTGCGCTGCGCCGGTTGACGGCGCGCGAACACGAGGTGCTGGCCGCCATGGCGGAGGGGCGTTCCAACGGGGCCATCGCCCGCGCGCTGGTCGTCAGCGAGGCCGCCGTGGTCAAGCACGTGGGGTCCATCCTCACCAAGCTCGACCTCCCGCCCGCCCCCGACGACCACCGCCGCGTCCTCGCCGTTCTCGCCTACCTGCGGCACCCGGAACGCGGCCGGGGCGCGGCGCCCCCCACCGCCCCCCGCATCTGAGGGGAGCACAACAGGGCCGGCCGCCCTCAGCTCATCCGCAGCGCCAGGCTGTGCTTGCCCGGGGGCGACCCCCGGACCCCCGGCCGGAACCGCCCTCAGCTCATCCGCAGCGCCAAGAAGAAGTCGAGTTTGTCCTCCAGGCGGGACAGGTCGCGGCCGGTGAGTTGCTCGATGCGGCTGACGCGGTAGCGCAGTGTGTTGACGTGCAGGTGGAGGCGGGAGGCGCAGCGGGTCCACGAGCCGTCGGAGGAGAGGAAGGCCTCCAGGGTGGGCACCAGTTCGGCGCGGTGCTTGCGGTCGTACTCGCGCAGCGGGTCCAGCAGCCGGGCGGTGAAGGCGCGGCGCACGTCGTCGGGGACGAACGGCAGCAGCAGCACGTGCGAGGCCAGCTCCTCGTGCCCCGCCGCGCGTACCGCGCCGGGGCGGGCCGCGGCGACCCGGCGGGCGTGCCTGGCCTCCTCCAGCGCCCCCCGCAGGCCCTCGGCGGAGTGCACGGCCGCGCTCACCCCCAGGGTGAGCCGCCCGTCGTCGGCGAGGGCCTGCCCCAGCGGTTCGCCGACCGCGGCCAGCAGGGAGTCCGCCTGGAGCCCGGCACCGTCGGGCGCGCCGGTGAGCCCGGTGGTGCGGGCGGGCTCCCCCCGGGTGCCTCCGCGGCCCGCTTCGGCCTCCTCCTGCGGGCTCTCGCCCGGCAGCGGCACCAGCGCCACCGCCTCGCCGTCGACGTGGGCGACGGCGACGCGGTCCGAGCCGTCGGGGCCGACCGCGCGCGGGTCGATCAGCAGCTCCTCCAGCAGGGTCTGGGCGACGGCGCCGCCGTCCAGCGCGCGGGCCGGGTCGGGCTCGTCCCAGTCGACGCGGGCCACGATCACCTGCCAGTGCGGTGACGCGCCCTGTCCTGGCAGCAGGACGGGGGCCGCGACGCGCAGCCTGGCGGCGATCTCCGAGGGCGGGGCGCCGGTCTGCACCAGTTCGAGGACTTCCTGGGCCAGCCTGCGCCGCACCGTGCGGGAGGCGTCGCGCCGGTCGCGTTCGACGGCGATCAGCTGGGTGACGCCGTGCAGCAGGTCGAGGCGTTCGGCCGGCCAGTCGCCGGTGTCGGCGGCGACGGCCAGCAGCCAGTCGGACAGGACGGTGCGGCGCGGGTCGCCCGCCCCGCGGTGGACGGGGAAGAGGGAGTAGGCCGTGGACTCGTCGGTGGTGCGGTGCGGACTGCGCCGTCCGGCCCGTACGGCCGCCATGTGGGCGCCCGCCAGCCGGGTGGCGGTCTCCTGCGGCAGCCCCGGGCCCTCCGTGGGGCGGGCGATCTGGCGTCCTGTGGGGGAGAGCACCCAGGCGGCCAGGTCCAGGTCGGAGCCGAGCAGGTCCAAGACGACGTCGGGGCCGCCGCCCGCCGGGCCCGAGGACATCAGCCGCCGGTGCCGTTCCACGACGGCGGCCAGGTCTCCGGCGCGCTCGGTGGAGACCTGGCGCACCACGTGTTCGGTGATGGTGGCGAAGGCGACGGACTCGGTGACGGAGAACAGGGGCAGCCGGTGCCGGGCGCAGGCGGCGACCATGTCCTCGGGGACGCGGCCGAGCTCGGCCTCGCCCGCCGCCAGCCCGGCGACGCCCGCGCTCGCGAGGATCTGTACGAACGGTTCGGAGTCCTCGGGCGCGTGCCGCCAGGCCAGCCCCGTGAGCACCAGTTCGCCGCCGGACAGGTAGCGGCTCGGGTCGCGCAGGTCGGTGGTCATCACGCCGCGCACCGTGCGGTCCAGCTCGTCCTCGCCGCCCAGGAGCCTGAGGCCCAGCGAGTCGTTCTCCAGGAGGGCGCGCAGCCGCATCGTCTCGTCGCCTGCCGTTCGTGTGTCGGGTGGTGGTGGTGTGCGGGGGAGGCCGGGAGGAAACCGTGAGGTTACCGGTGCCCGGCTTTCGTCTGAATCTACAAGACCCGGTGGCCGACCAGCCAAACACTTCATGGTTTCGGTGGCTGCACCAGGGCGGGCACCAGTCTGTGTACTGACCGCGTCCCCGCCACGCTTCCCGGATCCGCCCCGCACCGAAGACCGCACCGAAGATCGCACCGAAGATCGCACCCCCACCCGAGCACCGAGAAGAGACACCATGGAGTTCCTGCGCCCGGCCACCTGGGAGGAGGCGCTCGCCGCGAAGGCGGAGCACCCCTCAGCCGTGCCCATCGCGGGCGGCACCGACGTCATGGTCGAGATCAACTTCGATCACCGCCGCCCCACCCACCTCATGGATCTGGGCCGGATCCGTGAGCTGCGGGAGTGGGAGATCGGTGACGGCACCGTCCGACTCGGCTCCTCCGTGCCCTACTCGACGATCATCGACCAGCTCGCCACCGAACTGCCGGGCCTCGCACTGGCCTCGCACACCGTCGGCTCGCCCCAGATCCGCAACCGGGGCAGCGTCGGCGGGAACCTCGGCGCCGCCTCCCCCGCAGGGGACTCGCACCCCGCGCTGCTCGCAGCGGGCGCCGAGGTCGAGGCGGAGTCGGTGCGGGGTACCCGGTTCCTCCCCGTCGAGGACTTCTACACCGGCGTCAAGCGCAACGCGCTCGCCGAGGACGAGCTCATCAAGAGCGTGCACATCAAGAAGGCCGAGGGGCCGCAGCAGTTCTCGAAGGTCGGCACCCGCAACGCCATGGTCATCGCCGTGTGCGCCTTCTCCCTCGCGCTGCACCCCGGAAGCCGCACGGTCCGCGCCGGCATCGGTTCGGCCGCCCCCACTCCGCTGCGGGCCAGGGCCGCCGAGGACTTCCTCGGCGCGGCGCTGGCCGACGGCGGCTTCTGGGACAGCGGAAGGGCCCTCCCGCCGTCGCTCGCCCGCGAGTTCGCCGAACTGTGCTCGGGCGCCTGCAACCCGATCGACGACGTGCGCGGCAGCGCCGCCTACCGCCGCCGCGCCGTCGGCGTCATGGCCCGCCGCACGCTGGGCTGGACGTGGGAGAGCTACCGCTCGACCGGCAACGGCCGCACCACCGAAGGAGGCGCCCAGTGCGCGTGACATTCACCGTCAACGGACGCCGGCACGAGGCCGACGACGTGTGGGAGGGCGAGTCCCTGCTGTACGTCCTGCGCGAGCGGATGGGCCTGCCCGGCTCGAAGAACGCCTGCGAGCAGGGCGAGTGCGGCTCGTGCACCGTCCGGCTGGACGGCGAGCCCGTCTGTGCCTGCCTGGTCGCCGCGGGTCAGGCCGAGGGGCGCGAGGTCGTCACGGTGGAGGGCCTGGCCGCGTACGCGAAGGAGCGCGCCGGCTCCGCGCGCACCGGCGATCTCGCCCCGGTGCAACAGGCGTTCCTCGACGCCGGAGCCGTCCAGTGCGGCTTCTGCACCCCCGGCCTGCTGGTGGCCGCCGACGAACTGATCGAGCGCAACCCCCAGCCCTCCGACGCCGACATCCGCGAGGCGCTCTCGGGCAACCTGTGCCGCTGCACCGGCTACGAGAAGATCATGGACGCCGTCCGCCTCGCCGCCGCCCGCACCGACGACGGCGCCCCGGAGGTGGTCTGAGTGGCCCCCGCGACCGGACCCACCGGGACCCCCACCAGGCTGGACCAGAGCGCCGGCACCCGGGCCGGGGTCGGTGACTCGCCGCTGCGGCCCGACGGCACCCTCAAGGTGACCGGCGACTTCGCCTACTCCTCGGACATGTGGCACGAGGACATGCTGTGGGGCTGCACCCTGCGCAGCCCGCACGCGCACGCCGAGATCCGCTCCATCGACACCGGCGAGGCGCTCCGGCAGCCCGGCGTGCACGCGGTCCTGACCTTCGACGACCTGCCCGCCGCCACGACCCACTACGGCCTGGAGATCCGGGACACCCCGGTACTCGCGCACGGCCGGGTCCGCCACCACGGGGAGCCCGTCGCACTGGTGGCGGCCGACCACCCGGAGACGGCGCGCCGCGCCGCGGCGAAGATCAGGGTGGAGTACGAGGAGCTGCCCGTCGTCCACGACGAGGCGAGCGCGCTCGGCGAGGGCGCGCAACTGCTCCACCCGGACCGCGACGATGACCACGCGCCGCACGTACCGCACCCGAACATCGTGCACCGCCAGCCCATCGTCCGCGGTGACGCGGAAGCGGCCGCCGGGCGCGCCGACGTGATCGTCACGGGCGAGTACGAGGTCGGCATGCAGGACCAGGCCTTCCTCGGCCCGGAGTCCGGCCTGGCCGTGCCCGCGGAGGACGGCGGTGTGGACCTCTACATCGCCACCCAGTGGCTGCACTCGGACCTGCGCCAGATCGCCCCCGTCCTCGGGCTGCCCGAGGAGAAGGTGCGCATGACGCTCTCCGGCGTGGGCGGCGCCTTCGGCGGCCGCGAGGACCTGTCCATGCAGATCCACGCGTGCCTGCTGGCGCTGCGCACCGGCAAGCCCGTCAAGATCGTCTACAACCGGTTCGAGTCGTTCTTCGGCCACGTCCACCGGCACCCCGCCACCCTGTGGTACGAGCACGGAGCCACCCGCGACGGCAAGCTCACGCACATGAGGTGCCGCATCGTGCTGGACGGCGGCGCCTACGCCTCCGCCTCACCCGCGGTCGTCGGCAACGCCTCCTCGCACGCGGCGGGCCCCTACGTCGTCGACGATGTGGACATCGAGGCCCTCGCGCTCTACACCAACAACCCGCCGTGCGGCGCGATGCGCGGCTTCGGCGCGGTCCAGGCGTGCTTCGCGTACGAGGCGCAGATGGACAAGCTCGCCGCCGCGCTGGACATGGACCCGGTCGACTTCCGGCAGCGGAACGCCATGTCGCGGGGGTCGCTGATGCCCACGGGTCAGCCCGTGGACTCACCCGCGCCGGTGGCCGAACTGCTCCGCAGGGTCAAGGCCATGCCGCTGCCGATGGAGGCGCAGTGGGAGAGCGTCGGCGGCGAGGCCGACGTACGGGCGCTGCCCGGCGGGCTGTCCAACACCACCCATGGCGAGGGCGTCGTGCGGGGCGTCGGTTACGCGGTCGGCATCAAGAACGTCTGCTTCTCCGAGGGCTTCGACGACTACTCCACGGCCCGGGTCCGTCTCGAGGTGGTCGGCGGTGAGCCGGTCGCCCTGGTGCACACGGCGATGGCCGAGGTCGGCCAGGGCGGCATCACCGTCCACACCCAGATCGCCCGCACCGAACTGGGCGTCACCCAGGTGACCCTCCACCCCGCCGACACCCAGGTCGGCTCCGCGGGCTCCACCTCGGCTTCCCGGCAGACGTACATGACCGGCGGCGCCGTCAAGCACGTGTGCGAGCTGGTGCGCGAGAAGGTGCTCCGGCGTGGCCGCGAGCTCTTCGGCACCCACCATCCGGCGTGGGCGACGGCCGAACTGCTGCTGGAGGGCGGCAAGGTCGTCACCGACGGCGGTGAGGTGCTCGCCTCCCTCGTGGACGTGCTCGGCGAGGAGGCCGTCGAGGCCGAGGACGAGTGGCGGCACCGCGCGACCGTGCCCTTCGACCTGGAGACGGGGCAGGGTTTCGGCCACGTCCAGTACTCCTTCGCCGCGCACCGCGCCGTGGTGGAGGTCGACACCGAGCTCGGGCTCGTCAAGGTCGTCGAGCTGGCCTGCGCGCAGGACGTCGGCAAGGCCATGAACCCCCAGGCAGTGGAGGGCCAGATCCATGGCGGCACCACGCAGGGGCTCGGTCTTGCCGTGATGGAGGAGATCGTGGTCGACCCCGCGGCCAAGGTCCGCAACCCCTCTTTCACGGACTACCTGATCCCCACGATTCTGGACACGCCGACCATCCCGGTCGACGTGCTGGAGCTCGCCGACGAGCACGCCCCGTACGGGCTGCGGGGTGCGGGGGAGGCGCCGACGCTGTCGTCGACGCCTGCCGTGATGGCGGCCATCAGGGCCGCGACCGGGTGCGCGCTGCCGCGCGTGCCCGTACGACCGGAGCACATCGTCGAGGTGTGATCCTTCTCCCCAGCCCCGCCCCTTCCCGACACCGGGGGCTCTGCCCCGGGACCCCCGCTCCTCCGTCGCCGGAGGGGCTGCTCTTGAGCCCGCCCCAAGATGGAGGACGAGCGAAGCGCTCGGGGGAAGGGGGGCGAAGCGCCCTCCGAGAAACGGTGAATGTGGGGGTCCCCCCCGGACGGAGTCCGGGGGAGGGGTTGGGGCCAAAGCGCCGGCGCGGGCCGTCCCCCGGGTCGTGGCTTCCCAAATCCCCGGTGTCTGCCGGGGTGCCCCTGTGAACCTTGGGAGTCAGCACAATGACCCAGTCCAAAGTAGGGCCGACGACGTCGCCGGAGGACGCGGGCCCCGGCTCGCGCATCCCCGCGGGACGCTCGTGGCTCGACCGGTACTTCCACATCTCCGCGAGAGGGTCGAGTTACGGCCAGGAGGTGCGCGGCGGTATCACCACCTTCATGGCGATGGCGTACATCGTCCTGCTCAACCCCGTCATCCTCTCCGTGCCCGACGCCACGGGGCACAGGCTGGACGGCGGCGAGGTCACCACGGCGACCGCGCTGGCGGCCGCGGTGACCACCCTCGTGATGGGCTTCGTCGGCAACGTGCCGCTGGCGATGGCGGCGGGCCTCAGCGTCTCCGCGGTCATGTCCACGCAGGTGGCCCCCGAGATGACGTGGGGCAACGCGTGGGCGATGTGCGTCATCTACGGTGCCGTGATCATCCTCCTGGTGGTCACCGGGCTCCGTGAGCTCATCATGAACGCGATACCCATGGCACTGAAGCACGCCATCACCATGGGCATCGGGCTGTTCGTCTGTCTGCTCGGTCTGGTACAGGCCGGGTTCGTCACCTCCACGGGCGGCCCCGGGGGCCTGCCCGGCGTCAAGCCGATCCAGCTGGGCACCGCCGAGGTGCTCACCGGCTGGCCGGTGCTGTGCTTCTCCGTCACCGTGCTGCTGATCTTCGCGCTCCAGGTGCGCAAGGTGCCCGGCGCGATCCTGATCGGCATCGTCGGAGGCACCGTCATCGCGGGGGTCATCCACCAGCTCGCCGGGCTCACCAAGAAGGACTGGGGCGGCCACAACGCCCCCGAGTTCCCGGGGTCGCTGGTCAGCTCGCCCGACTTCGGGCTCTTCGGTTCCGTCTCGTTCGACGGCCTCGGCGACGTCGGCGCCATCTCCATCGGCGTCATCGTCTTCACCCTCGTCCTGGCGGGCTTCTTCGACGCCATCGGCACCATCATCGGCATCGGCCAGCAGGCCGGGCTCGCCGACAAGGAGGGCCGCATGCCGGGGCTGGCCAAGGCGCTGACCATCGACGGTGCGGGCGGCGTCATGGGCGGTCTGGCCGGTGCCTCGGGGCAGACCGTCTTCGTGGAGTCCACCGCCGGTGTCGGCGACGGTGCGCGCACCGGCTTCGCCAGCGTGATCAGCGGCCTCGGCTTCGCCCTCTGCCTGTTCTTCACGCCCCTCGCGCAGATGATCCCTCCGCAGGTGGCGGCGGCCGCGCTGGTCGTCATCGGATCGATGATGATCACCAACGCCATGCACATCGACTGGTCGGACCCGGCCACCTCGATCCCGGTCTTCCTGACGACCGTTCTGATGCCTTTCGCGTACTCGATCACCACCGGCATCGGCGCGGGCGTCATCTCCTATGTTCTGATCAAGGCAGTACAGGGAAAGTTCCGCGAGCCCGGATGGTTGATGTGGGTGCTGGGATTCGTCTTCCTGGCCTATTTCGCGCTCAACCCGATCGAGCAGTGGCTGGGGGCGAAATAGCCGCCCGGCCGCCGGCCTGACGTCTGGCGGGAGCGGGTGCGGTCTCCCTGGCCGTTCCCGCTCCCGTTCAGGCTGTTTCGACCTGCGCCAACGCCGAGGAGTAGGCACATGCTGGACATCGCCGCACAGCTGGACCGCTGGTGCGAGGAAGGACGCGACTTCGCCGTCGCCACCGTCGTCGGCGTCAGCAACAGCGCCCCGCGACAGGTCGGCGCGGCACTGGCCGTCGACGCGGGCGGCGAGGCCGTCGGCAGCGTCAGCGGCGGCTGCGTCGAAGGCGCCGTCTACGAGCTGTGCCAGGAGGCACTGGCCTCCGGCGCCAGCATCCGCCAGACCTTCGGCTACAGCGACGAGGACGCCTTCGCCGTCGGCCTCACCTGCGGCGGCATCATCGACATCCTGGTCACCCCGGCGCGCGCCGGAACGCGGGCGCGCGAGGTGTTCACCGCGGCCGTCGCCGAGGCCGCCGAGCGCCGCACCGCCGCGCTCGTCCGCCTCGTGGAAGGCCCCGACGAGCTGCTGGGCGGCGCGCTGTGGCTGGACGCCGAAGGGGAGCCCCACGGCGCCCTGGGCGGCGCGCCCGAGCTGGACGCCACGGCGGTGGCCGAGGGGCGCGCCCTGCTGGACGCCGGCCGCACCGCGACCGTCACCGTCGGCGCCGACGGCAGCAGGTGCGGGCAGCCGGTGACCCTGCTCGTCGAGTCGAGCGTCCCCGCGCCCCGCATGCTGGTGTTCGGCGCCATCGACTTCGCGGCCGCGCTGGTGCGGATCGGCACGTTCCTCGGCTACCGCGTCACCGTGTGCGACGCGCGCCCCGTCTTCGCCACCGCCCGCCGCTTCCCCGACGCCGACGAGGTCGTCGTCGACTGGCCGCACCGCTACCTCGACACCCAGGAGCTGGACGGCCGCACCGTCGTCTGCGTGCTCACCCACGACGCCAAGTTCGACGTGCCGCTGCTGGAGCGCGCGCTGCGGCTCCCGGTGGCCTACGTCGGTGCCATGGGCTCGCGCCGCGCCCACCTGGACCGTCTTGAGCGGCTGCGTGAGGCCGGGCTGACCGACGCCGAACTCGCCAGGCTGCGCTCGCCCATCGGCCTCGACCTCGGCGCCAGGACACCACAGGAGACGGCGCTCTCGATCGCCGCCGAGATCGTCGCCGTGCGCCACGGCGGCACCGGCGTGCCCCTCAACGGCGCCCACACCCCCATCCACCACGACCGGGGCCCGTCCCCCGCCTCGCTGACGGGCGGCACGGACCGGGCGGCGGGCTGAACGCGCCGACGGCGGACGGCGCGGCGGGCTGAACCGGCCGACGGCGGACGGCGGACGGAGCTAGAGCAGTTTCACGTTCACCAGCAGCGCCCGGTGGTCCGTGCCCCGCAGGTCCAGGAACGTGCCGTCCACCGGCACCATCTCCTCGCTGAGCAGCACGTGGTCGATCTGCGCGCCCAGCACCGGGGTGGTGCGGGCCGGCCACGTCGGCGTGCGCGAGTTACCGAGCAGGCGGGCCGCGTCGTGCATGCCGGTGTCCAGGACGGCACGGAAGCTCGCGTGGTCCTGCGAGGAGTTGAAGTCGCCCGCGATCAGCGTCGGCAACCTGCGGTCCGCGGCGTAGGCGCGCAGCGCGTCCAGCTCGGACCGCCACGTCGCCGTGTCGCCGGGCGTGGGCGGCATCGGGTGCGCCACCTGGAGGGCGACGCGCTCGCCGTGGACCTCGGCGACGGCGCCGGGCATCGACAGCCGGCCGCTCACCTGGCTCCGGTCGTGCAGCGGGTAGACGCTCAGCAGCGCCGAACCCCGCGCGCCGCCGTCCACGCCGGTGACGAGCCTGTGCGGGTACTCCTCGCGCAGCGCGGGAGTGTTCAGCGCCTTCGCGCACCCCGTGTCGCACTCCTGGACGGCCACCAGCTGCGGACGCTCCCTGCGCAGCGTCTCCACCAGATCCCGCGTCGCACCGCCGTACTCGAGATTGGCCGTCAGAACGCGGAACTGCGCCTTGCCGACCCGGCCCGCCGCCCCGTCCGGCGCCGGTGGCCCGTATGGACGCAGGAACCAGCCGGTGCCCGCCAGCACCACCAGCGCCCACACCAGCACCAGCCACCGCCGGGCCAGCGCGGCGCCCACCAGCGCCAGCCAGGCGGGCACCATGAACCACGGCAGGAACGCCAGCAGCTGCGGCACCGGGGTCGGCCCGGCCTCGTCCGCGGCACGAAAACCCAACGGCACGCTGAGGACGAGGAGCGTCAGCGCACACAGCGCCGCGACGAAGGGGTGCCGGCGCCGCCGCCCCGCGAGCGCACCGTCCGCCCCGTCCCGCTCTCTGTCCGTCCTCGCCCCCGTGTACACGTCCCCGATGATGCCGCACCTCCTGTCACGTTGGGGTAAGCCCCCGCCCGGGGGTGGTGCGCGCGCGGGTGTACCCCCACGATGGGCTCCCAGCACTTCCAGCCCCCGCTGACCAGGAGGGAACATGATCCCGTCCACGCCCACCGAGGCCTTCCGCGCCGCCCGCGACACGCTGCTGACGCACCGGACGGACTACGAGGCCGCGCGCGCCGCCTTCACCTGGCCACGGCCCGAGCACTTCAACTGGGCGCTGGACTGGTTCGACCACATCGCCGAGGGCAACGACCGGCTCGCCCTGCACATCGTGGAGGAGGACGCCACCGAGCGGCGCGTCACCTTCGCGCAGATGCGGGAGCGCTCGAACCGGGTCGCCAACTGGCTGCGCGGCCGCGGTGTCGTCCCCGGTGACCGCGTCATCGTCATGCTGGGCAACCAGGTCGAACTCTGGGAGACCCTGCTGGCGCTGATGAAGCTGCGCGCCGTCGTCATCCCCGCGACCCCGCAGCTGGGCCCGCGCGACCTCACCGACCGCGTCACGCGCGGGCAGGCCCGCCACGTCCTGGCCCGCGCCGCCGACACCGGCAAGTTCGCCGAGGTGGCCGGCGACTACACGCGCGTCGCCGTGGGCAGCGGCGGTACGCCCGAGGCCGGCTGGCTCGCCTACGAGGACGCGTACGAGGCCGACGGCGCCTTCGACCCGCAGGGCGTCACCCGCGCGGACGACACCCTGCTGCTGTACTTCACCTCGGGGACGACCGCCCTGCCCAAACTGGTGGAGCACACGCACGTCTCCTACCCGGTCGGACACCTGGCGACCATGTACTGGATCGGACTGCGCCCCGGCGACGTCCACCTCAACATCTCCTCGCCGGGCTGGGCCAAGCACGCCTGGTCCAACTTCTTCGCCCCCTGGAACGCCGAGGCGACCATCTTCATCCACAACTACACCCGCTTCGACGCGGGCCGCCTCATGGCCGAGATGGAACGCGGCGGTGTCACCAGCTTCTGCGCACCGCCCACCGTCTGGCGCATGCTCATCCAGGCCGATCTGGGCAAGCTCGCGGCCGTACCGCGCGAGGTCGTCGCCGCGGGCGAGCCGCTCAACCCCGAAGTCATCGAGCACGTGCGCCGCGTGTGGGGCGTGACCATCCGCGACGGCTTCGGTCAGACGGAGACGGCCGTCCAGGTCGCCAACACCCCGGGGCAGGTCCTCAAGACCGGCTCCATGGGGCGCCCCACTCCGGGCTTCGACGTCACCCTCCTCGACCCCGTCACCGGTGAGGCGGGCGCCCGCGAGGGCGAGATCTCCCTCGACCTCGCGGGCGCCCCGGTCGGCCTGATGCGCGGCTACCACGGCGACACCGAGCGCACCGAGCGTGCCATGGCGGACGGCTACTACCGCACCGGTGACATCGGCTCACGCGACGCGGACGGCTACCTCACCTACGTGGGCCGCTCCGACGACGTCTTCAAGGCGAGCGACTACAAGATCTCCCCGTTCGAGGTGGAGAGCGTCCTGCTGGAGCACGAGGCCGTCGCCGAGGCGGCCGTCGTGCCGTCGCCCGACCCGGTGCGGCTCGCGGTGCCGAAGGCGTACGTCGTGCTGGCGGACGGCTACACGCCCGACGCGCAGACCGCGCGCGTGCTGTTCGCGCACTGCCGCGAGCGGCTGGCACCGTACAAGCGGGTGCGTGTGGTGGAGTTCGCCGAGCTCCCCAAGACGATCTCCGGCAAGATCCGCCGGGTCGAGCTGCGCGCGCACGCGGCCGGGGAGACGGGCACCCCAGGGGTGGAGCACCGCGACGGCTGAGACGCTCCCCGCTCCCCCCGGGAAACGGTTGCCCGTGCGGGAGCGGGGCACCCTCATCTCGGGGTGCGCAGCAGGCGCTGGGCCGTCTCGTTGATGGCGCTCGGCGTTCCGGTGAGGTCGAGGACGAACAGGGGGAGTGCGAGCGCCTCGGCGCGGGCCCGCGCCTCGGGCGCGTACCCGGCGAGGGCGAAGCACACGGCCACGACGGAGTCGTTGAGCCCGGTCAGCCACAGGGTCTCCACCTCACGCACCCCGGTCGGCGTGGTGGAGGGATCGACGTGGGCGATGACCCTCGCGCCGCGCACGTCGACCCCGGAGGCCGGGGTCCGCTCGGCGACGCGCACCCCCTCGAACCCGAGCCACCGCAGGTACTGCGCGGCGGCGTTCTTGGCGTCGTGCGCCGTGCGGATGGTGACGGGCCTGAACGGCGGCCGCGCCACGGGCGCCCCGGGCGCGGCGGGCGGCGCCGCGGGGGGTGTGGCGGGCGGTGCGGCCGCGGGCGGCCTTGTGGTGGCGCCTTCGCGCGCCGAGGCGCCCGCGCGGGCGACCGGCACCCGCAGCGTGGTGCCGCAGCCGCAGCCCAACTCCGGCTGCGGCCACTCGTCGACGCGGCCGCACGCCGGGCACCGCACGGAGATCCAGGAGCCCGCCCAGGTGCGGTGGCGCACCTGGACGGCGGAGGCGGTGGCGAGCAGGGGCAGGGCGATCGGGGCGCCGCATCCGCAGGGGTAGACGGGAGCGGCGTAGTGGTGCTCGCGCCGGCACACGGGGCAGCGCACAAGCACACTTTCAGCCATCGTTCGGGCTCCAGCAGGTCGTCCGGCGCATCGCCGGTCACGGCACGATTCCCTCCATCGTGCCCCACTCGCGCCCTGATCGTCAGTGGTCGTTCCGCTCGTCGGGGTTTGCGCGGAGGGGGCCGCTGTCGGGCGGTGCCCGCCGTGCGGGAGGATGGCATGAGGATGCCCCCGCGCGGGACGGCCACCCCTCATCAACTGGACCGTCCCGCACGGGGGCGCGCACGGACCGACCTCCCAATCGGTCTCGTACGCCGCTCGTGGTGCGGCTGGCGCGGAGCGCGGGTGCTCAGCCCTCCTGCAGCTCGCGGACCGCCTCTTCGACGCGCTTGCCGTACTCCGGGTCGGCGGCGGCGAAGTGGGCGATGTTCTTCTCGACGACGTCCTCGCGCGAGACCTGCGCCAGCCCGCCGGCGATGTTGGCGATCAGGCGCTTCCTCTCCTCCTCGGACATCAGCCGGTAGAGCTCGCCGGCCTGGAAGAAGTCGTCGTCCTTGGTGTGCTGCGGCGCCTCGTGGGTGCCCCAGTGGCCGGTCACCTGCTGCGGCGCGGACAGCGGGGCGCCGGTCTCGACGGGGCCGCCGTAGGAGTTGGGCTCGTAGTTCTTGGCGTGGCGGTCGTAGGCGTTGGTGGCCATCAGGCCGTCGCGGCCGTAGTTGTTGGCGCCCGTCGCCACGGCCTTCGGCGCGTTGACCGCGAGCTGGGTGTGGTTGACACCGAGCCGGTAGCGGTGCGCGTCCGCGTAGGCGAACAGCCGGCCCTGGAGCATCTTGTCCGGCGAGGGGCCGATGCCGGGCACGAAGTTGTTGGGCGAGAACGCGGACTGCTCGACCTCGGCGAAGACGTTGTCCGGGTTGCGGTCCAGCACCAGGCGGCCCACGCGCTGGAGCGGGTAGTCCTTGTGCGGCCAGATCTTGGTCAGGTCGAACGGGTTGAAGCGGTAGTCGGCCGCCTCCGCCGCGGGCATGACCTGGACGTACAGCGTCCAGGACGGGTAGACGCCGCGCTCGATCGACTGGAGCAGGTCGGTCTGGTGGCTGTTGGGGTCGGAGCCGGACAGCTCTTCGCCCTGCTCGGCGGACAGGCAGCGGATGCCCTGGTTCGTCTTGAAGTGGTACTTGACGAAGAAGGCCTCGCCCTGCGCGTTGGTCCACTGGTAGGTGTGCGAGCCGTAGCCGTTCATGTGGCGGTAGGAGGCCGGGATGCCGCGGTCGCCCATCAACCAGGTGACCTGGTGGGTGGCCTCGGGCGAGTTGGCCCAGAAGTCCCAGACGTTGCCGGGCTCCTGCTTGCCGGTGAACGGGTCGCGCTTTTGCGAGTGGATGAAGTCGGGGAACTTCAGCGGGTCCTTGATGAAGAAGACCGGGGTGTTGTTGCCGACGAGGTCGTAGTTGCCCTCCTCGGTGTAGAACTTCAGGGCGAAGCCGCGCGGGTCGCGGGCCGCGTCGGGGCCGCCGAGGCTGTCGGCGACGGTGGAGAAGCGGGCGAACGTCTCGGTACGGCGGCCGACCTCACCGAGGAAGTGGGCGCTGGTGTAGGCGCTGACGTCGTCCGTCACCTCGAAGTAGCCGTACGCGCCGGAGCCGCGGGCGTGCACCACGCGCTCCGGGATCCGCTCCCGGTTGAACCGCGCCAGCTTCTCCAGCAGGTGCTGGTCCTGGAGGAGGAGCGGGCCACCGATGCCGGCGGAGGTGGAGTTCTGGTTGTCGGCGACGGGCGCACCCGCCTCGGTGGTCAGCGTGGGCTTCGACGACTTCGACATGGACGACCTTCCTGGGGCGTGTTTCGCGGAAAACAGTTTCCGCATCATGGAGCGTAGGGAGGCCCGCAGGGTGAGTCAACAGTTTGTTGAAATTTTGGCGCGGGGGGAACCCGCCCGACGGCGAGACGATCGGAAACCCGCCGCTTCCCGGGTCTTGTCCGCCCGTGCCCGCCGCTCATATCGTCCTCGGGTCGCGACGCACGCACCTGCTGACCGCACGTGCGACAGGGAACATGACGCTTTCACGGGAGAAACCATGGAAACGCTGTCAGAGTTCACGCCACGCGAGGCCGGGGCCCTCCCGGCGGAGCCGCAGACCTCCTTCGCCGACACCGACATGAGCACCGCGGCGGCGGACCGCTGCCCGATCAGCATGTGCGTCGACCACTGCGTCGGCACGCAGACCGGCTGACCGCACGCCGGCGGACCGGCGGTGGCACGAAGATCGGCCGACCGCACGGTCCGGCGGTTCGGCGGCCCCGGGCCGCCGCTCAGCTCCGCTGACTGCTGAGGGACCAACGCCTTGGGGGAGTCGGGTCGATGACGGACTGGAACGCGCTGGGCAGCCTGCGCGCGCTCGTCGGGGAACCGGCTCCTCCGGGGCACCCGGCGGTCACGGGGACGCACGTGGTCACCCCGGGACCGCACTGGGTACACGTGCGGCCCCGCGAGGCGGACCCGCTGCCCGGCGAGGGCTGGAAGCTGCACATCTCCTCCCGGGCCGCCACCCTCCCCGCGCTCGCCGAGGTGCTGCTGCCCAGGCTCGTGCGGGAGCGGTGCCGCTTCAAGGTCGTGCGCACCGCGCGGGCGCTCGCCCTCATGAACGACGGGCAGCGCAGCCCCGCCTCGGTCGGCAAGGCCGTCACGGTCTACCCGTCCGCCGGGCGGGTCCGCGAGCTGGGCCTGGAGCTGGCCGCGCTGCTGCGCGGCCACGAGGGCCCCCGGGTGCTCAGCGACCGCCGGGTCGCCCCCGACGCACCCGTCTACTACCGGTACGGCCCCTTCCGGGCGCAGTGGCACGCGGGGGACAAGGGCACCCTCGTGGTCCGGCTGCACGGCGAGGACGGCGAGCCCTTCGACGCGGCCGCCACCCTCGGCTACCGGCAACCGTCCTGGGCCCGCGACCCCTTCACCCCCGAGGCCGCCGGCGAGGTGCCGGCGCCGGACGACCCCGGTGACCCGGATCACGGTGACCCGGACCACGGCGCGGGCGCCGCCGGAGCACCGCTGCTGGGCGGGCGCTACCGCGTGCTGGAGGGTCTGCAGGAGTCGGCGCGCGGCAACGTCTACCGCGCCGAGGACACCCGCGCCCCCGAGCCGGCCCACGGTGCGGCGCGCCCCACCCTCGTCGTCAAGCAGGCGCGCGCCTTCGTGGCCGAGAGCGCGGACGGCGCGGACGTACGGGCGCGGCTGCGCAACGAGCGGCGGGTGCTGGAGGCCTGCGCCGGCGTGCCCGGCATCCCCGCCTTCGTCGACCACTTCGCGCACGAGGCGGACGAGTACCTGGTCACCACGGATGCCGGAGACACCAACCTGCTCCGCCACGTGCGCAGGAACGGCGCACTGCTGCCGCCGGGACCCGGGCCAGGATCCGGCGGTGAGGGGCGGGAGGAGCGCGCGGAGCGGGGGCGGCGCGAGGAGCGCTTCGCCCGGCTGTGCCAAGACCTGGCCACCACGCTGCGGGCGCTGCACGAGCGGGGCGTGGTCATGCGGGACATCTCGCCGCGGAACGTCGTACTGGGCCCGCGCCGTGCCCACCTGATCGACTTCGGCATCTCCGCGCTCGACGGCTTCCACCTGCCCGGCGGGACCCCCGGGTTCGCCCCCCGCGAGCAGCTCGACAAGACGGCTCCTCCCCGCCCCGAGGACGACCACTTCGCGCTGGGCATGGTCCTCGCCTACGCCGCGACGGGGCTGCTGCCCGTGGTGGGGGCCGCCACCACCCGGCTGGCGCGCGAGCGGCAACTCGCCTGCCTCGCGGCCGTGTACGGCGCAAGCCGCGCCGCGCTGCGGACCACGCTGGCCCAGCTGCTGAGCGGCGACGCGGACGCCGGGCGCGGCGCCCTGCTGGCCCTGGCCACCCAACCCCCGGCGCCGGAACCCGCACCGGCACCCGCGCCCGCGCCCGTGCCGGCACCCGCACCCGTGCCGGTACCTGCCCCGGCATCGGCGCCCGCCCCCGGGCCCCGCCCGGCCGGGCTGCCGTCCCACCCGGCGGGAGCCGCTGTGGGCGCGCACCTGGCGCAGGCGGTGCGGGAGGCGCTGCTGTCGGGGGTCGCCGACTACCAGTTCGGCGGCGAGTACGCCGACTTCCCCGCCGTGGACGCGAGCCTCTACACCGGCAGCGCGGGCGTCGGCCTCGAACTGCTGCACCACAGGGAGGAGCCCGGCGTCGCCAAGGTCCTCGACCAGCTCGCCGCGCACGCGCACGACGGGCTGTGCCGCGTCGCGCTGCCGCCCGGGCTCTTCTCGGGGCGTACCGGCACCGAGCTCTTCCTCGCCAGGGCACGCGCGGCCGGTGTGGCCGTACCCGAGGGGGAGCGGCCCGGTGGCACCGACTGGAGCGCGCCGGAGCCGGAGACTGACGTGATCAGCGGCCGTGCGGGAGTGGGCCTGGCCGCCCTGGCGCTGGGCGACCTGGACGCGGCACGCGAGCAGGCCACCCGTCTGGCCGCGCTGCCGCCGCGCACCGACCCGCCCCACGAGGACGACGCGAGCGGCAGCGACCCCGGATTCGGCTACGCGCACGGGTTCGTCGGAACGACCGACCTCCTGCTGCTCGTCGCGGCCCGCACCCCCGGCGACTCCGCTCTGCTGCGCGCCGCGCACACCCACGCGCGCGAACTGGCCCGCCGCACGGTGCGGCTGGCCGCCGCCTCGCGCGGCCCCGAGGCCCTGCCGATGGTGGCCTCCTGGTGCCGCGGCCTGGCGGGCGCCGCCCGTACGCTCCAGCACGCCGGCGAACTCTTCGAGGACGAGGCGGACTTCGTAGCGGGCGCCGAACAGGCCGCGCTGGCCGCCGCCGCGTGGGTGCCGCGCATGGAGACGCTGGGGCAGTGCTGCGGCGCCAGTGGCGTGGGCACCATGCTGGTGGAGCTGGCGCGGGCGAGGGGAGACGACCGCTGGCTGGAGGCCGCGCACGAGGTGGCACGCCATCTGCTGCGGCGCAGTCTCGGCCCCGACGAGGCGCCCGTGCTGCTGAACACCGAGCACCAGGAGACCCCGTACTCCTGGGCGCAGGGGTACGCCGGGCTCCTCACCTTCCTGCGCCGCCTGGAGCGGCCCGAGAGCCCCGACGTGCTCGGCCCCGCCCCCTCGCGGTGAGGGAGCGGGGCCGGCGGCGCACAGGAGAGGGCGGGGCGGGCCGCCCGGGCCTCAGCCCAGCGGCACCGTGGCCGTCGGCGCGTGGGACGCCTCGGTGGCCAGCTCCTCGAACTCGTTGACCGAGCCGATGTCGCTGCCGCTCATCGAGATGTTGGTGATCCGCTCCAGGATCGCCTCCACCACGACGGGCACCCGGTGCTCGGCGGCGATCTTCTTCGCCTCCTCGAAGGCGGGCAGCAGCTTGTCCGGCTCGGTGACGCGGATCGCCTTGCAGCCCAGGCCCTCGGCGACCTTGACGTGGTCGACGCCGTAGGCCCCCAGCTCCGGGGTGTTGATGTTCTCGAACTCCAGGTTGACCTGGAAGTCCATGTCGAACCCGCGCTGCGCCTGGCGGATCAGGCCCAGGTAGGAGTTGTTGACCAGCACGTGCACGTACGGGATCCGGTGCTGCGCGCCGACGGCCAGTTCCTCGATCATGAACTGGAAGTCGTAGTCGCCCGACAGCGCGACGACGCTCGCCTCCGGGTCCGCCTTGGCGACGCCGAGGGCGGCCGGGACTGTCCAGCCCAGCGGGCCCGCCTGGCCGCAGTTGATCCAGTGCCGCGGCCGGTAGACGTGCAGGAACTGCGCGCCCGCGATCTGCGAGAGGCCGATGGTGGACACGTAGCGGGTCTCGGGCCCGAAGGCGCGGTTCATCTCCTCGTAGACGCGCTGCGGCTTGAGCGGCACGTTGTCGAAGTGCGTGCGGCGCTGCAGCTCGCCCTTGCGCTGCCGGGCGGTGTCCGCCCACTTGGCCAGGTCCTTGAGCCGCCCGGCGGCCTTGCGCTCCTTGGCGACCTCGACGAAGAGGGCCAGCGCGGCGTGCGCGTCGGAGACGATCCCGTAGTCCGGCGCGAAGATCTTGCCGATCTGGGTCGGCTCGATGTCCACGTGGACGAAGGTGCGGCCCTCGGTGTAGGCGCCCAGCGCGCCCGTGTGGCGGTTGGCCCAGCGGTTGCCGATGCCCAGGACGAAGTCCGACTCCAGGAACGTGGAGTTGCCGTACCGGTGCGAGGTCTGCAGGCCGACCATCCCGGCGTGCAGCGCGTGGTCGTCACCGATCGCGCCCCAGCCCATCAGGGTCGGCACGACGGGGACGCCGGTCAGCTCGGCGAACTCGACCAGCAGGTCGGACGCGTCGGCGTTGATGATGCCGCCGCCCGCCACGATCAGCGGCCGGTCGGCCTCGGCCAGCATGTCCAGGGCCTTTTCGACCTGTTTGCGGGTCGCGGCCGGCCGGTGCGGGACCAGCGGCTCGTAGGTGTCGACGTCGAACTCGATCTCCGTCTGCTGGACGTCGATCGGCAGGTCGATCAGGACCGGTCCCGGGCGGCCCGAGCGCATCAGGTGGAACGCCTCCTGGAAGACGCCCGGCACCTGCGCTGCCTCCTTGACGGTGGTGGCCTTCTTGGTGACCGGGGCCGCGATGGAGGCGATGTCGACGGCCTGGAAGTCCTCCTTCTCGATCACCGCGACGGGCGCCTGGCCCGTGATGCACAGGATCGGGATGGAGTCACCGAGCGCCGAGTAGAGGCCGGTGATCATGTCGGTGCCGGCCGGGCCCGAGGTGCCGATGCACACGCCGATGTTGCCGGGCGCGGTACGGGTGTAGCCCTCGGCCATGTGCGAGGCGCCCTCGACGTGGCGGGCGAGCGTGTGCTCGACGCCGCCGGCGGCGCGCAGGGCGGCGTAGAACGGGTTGATCGCGGCACCCGGCACGCCGAACGCGACATCCACACCCTCACGCTTGAGGATCTCAACTGCCGCACGGGCAGCGGTCATACGAGCCATCGAACTCTCCTGGTTCGGTGCAGGTGGTACCCGGGCGGCGGCGCCTGGGCGCGACAGGACAGTGTCGACGCCGCCGCCCGGAGTCGGTGGGTGTAAGCCCGCAGGTCAGGAACCGGGAGGGGTGTCCGGGGTGACCCGGGTGGGGCGTTCCTCAGTTGGCGCCGTCGGGGTTCTCGCCCGACAGCCGCTTGACGCTGCGCACCAGCGCCGAGTGGTCGAGCCCGCCGTCGCCCTGCGCACGCAGCGAGGCGACGAGCTGGGCGACCAGCGCACCGGCCGGAACGGCGGCGCCGACGGCGCGGGCCGCGTCGGTCACGATGCCCATGTCCTTGTGGTGCAGGTCGATCTTGAAGCCGGGCTGGTAGTCGCCGGCCAGGATGCTGTCCTTCTTGCGGGTCAGCACGGTGGAGCCCGCCAGGCCGCCGTTGAGCACGTCGAGCGCCGCGCCCAGGTCCACGCCGGACTTCTTGAGGAAGACCACGGCCTCGGCCACGGCCTCGATGTTGACGGCGACGATCAGCTGGTTGGCCGCCTTGACGGTCTGGCCCGAGCCGGCCGGGCCGCACAGCACGATCGTCTTGCCGAGCGCCTCGAGGATCGGCTTCGCCGCGTCGAAGTCCTCCTGCTCGCCGCCGACCATGATGGAGAGCACGGCCTCGATCGCGCCGGCCTCGCCGCCGGAGACCGGGGCGTCGATGGCACGGACGCCCTTGGCCTTGGCGGCCGCGGCGACCTCGATGGAGGTCTGCGGGGTGATCGAGGACATGTCGATGATGAGGCCACCCTCGCGGATGTTCTCCAGGACGCCGCCCTCGTGCAGCACGACGGCCTCGACCTGCGGGGAGGCCGGAACCATCGTGATCACGACGTCGGCGTCCTTGACGGCCTCCGCGATGGAGGAGGCGCCCTTGCCGCCGTCCTTGGCGAACTGCTCGACCTTCTCGGTCTCCAGCGTGTACGCCGTGACGTCGTAGCCCGCCTTGAGCAGGTTGCGGGCCATGGGGTCGCCCATGATGCCCAGACCGATGAAGCCGATCTTCGTGTTGCCGGCCGTGTGAGCCATGACTGCTTGCCTTTCGCAGATCCTGTCGTTGCCCGCCCCGCGCACGGGGCACTGCCCCGGACCGCGTCCGGGGCGGGTGATTACTTGCTGAGCCAGCCGAAGGAGGCCGCGCTGCCGTTGTCGCCGGGCTTGTACTCCAGCCCGATCAGACCGTCGTATCCGGCCTTGTCGAGCCGGCCGATGAGGTCGTCGAAGTCGAGGGAGCCGGTGCCCGGCGCGCCGCGGCCCGGGTTGTCCGCGATCTGCACGTGCCCGGTCTTGGCGGCGTAGCGCTCGATGACGCCCGCCAGGTCCTCGCCGTTCATGGACAGGTGGTAGAGGTCCATGAGGAACCGCGCGTTGCCCAGCCCGGTCGCCTCGTTCACCTTGTCGACGAGCTCGACCGCCTTCGGGGCGCTCACCAGCGGGCACTTGGGCGATTCGGGCGCGTTGAGCGCCTCGATCAGCAGGACGCCGCCCACCCGGTCGGCCTCCCGCGCCGCCAGCACGAGGTTCTCCAGCGCGAGTTCGTCCTGCTCCTGCTCGGTGGCGCCCTCGACGCGGTTGCCGTAGAGGGCGTTGAACGCCTTGCAGCCCAGCGACTGGGCGAAGTCCGCGGCCACCTCGAGGTTGGCGCGGAACCTCTCCGACTCCCGGCCGGGGAGGGACAGGGCGCCCCGGTCCGGGCCCGGGAGCTGTCCCGCGTAGAAGTTCAGCCCGGTGAGCTGGACGCCCGCGTCCTCGATGGCGCTGCGCAGCGCGTCGAGCTCCGCGCGCTCGGGCACGGGGGCGTCGACCCAGGGCCACCACAGCTCGATCTTGTCGAATCCCGCGGCAGCGGCGGCCGCCGGGCGCTCCAGCAGGGGCAGCTCGGTGAAGAGGATCGAGGCGTTGACGGTGAACCGGTCCGAGGAGACCACTGCGACCGCCCTCCCTTCCTTGGTGTTTCGTCCAGTGAGCGCGTCGAGTAATTCCGTATGGTGAAACTCGTATTCTGCTCACTGGAAGATTGCTCTGCGGGTGGCCGTCCTGTCAAGAGCCGCAGCCGGCCGCGGGCAGTCGCAGTCGGTCCCCGGGCAGCGAGAAGCCCCGGGCACCGTCGGGATGACGGAGCCCGGGGCTCGGTCGCGCACGCGCTGCCGGCGCGCCTGCTCAGGGCTTGCGGGCGACCCCCGCCCACATGCTCACGAGCGCGTCGGTGGTGTCCCCCGGATCGTGCGGAGGCAGGTTCACGACCTGCGAGGTGTCCTCGTCCGGGTGCCAGCGGTGGGGCACCTCGATGCCCGGCTCGACGAGGTCGAGCCCCTCGAAGAAGCGGGCGAACTCCCCCTTCGGCCGCACCTGGGCGCTGCCCCCGTCCATCTTGTAGACCTCCATGGCCTGCTCCCACTCCTCGGGCGCGAAGTCCGGGGTGCACTGGGAGAGGACGACGTAGCTGCCGGCGGGTATCGCCTCGACCAGGTGCCGGACGATGCCGTGCGCGTCGTGCTCGTCGGTGATGTAGTGCAGCAGCCCCACCAGGCACAGGGCGACCGGCCTGTCGAGGTCGAGCGTCTCGCGCACCTGCGCGGAGTGCAGGATGGTGTCGGGCCGGGTGATGTCCGCGTCCACGTACGCCGTGCGCCCCTCGGCCGAGCCGGTCAGCAGGGCGCGGGCGTGTGCGAGCACGATCGGATCGTTGTCCGCGTACACGACGCGCGACCGCGGCACCATCGCCTGCACCACCTCGTGCAGGTTGGGGCTGGTGGGGATGCCGGTGCCGATGTCCAGGAACTGGTGGATGCCGCGCTCGGCCAGGAACCGCGCGGCGCGGTGCATGAAGGCGCGGTTGGCGCGGGCGGCGTTGCGGAAGCCGGGGAAGGCGGCCAGCAGCTTCTCGGCCACCTCACGGTCCGGCGGGAAGTTGGTCTTGCCGCCCAGGAAGTAGTCGTAGATGCGGGCGCTGTGGTGCCGGTCGAGGCCCAGGTCGCGCCCGCTGTGCGGTGGCCTTGCGGCACGCTCCGTCCGCCGTCGCCGCTCGCCGTTCCGGTCCATGTGTCTGCCCCTGTCGTCAGGCCTGAGCTGTGGGCGGCATCGTAGTGGCCCCGGGTGTGCGGAGTGCTCCATTCCGCGACGTCAACTACCGCGTCCGTAAGGGTGGTTGCGGGGTTCCCCGTGAGGGAGTATGGAGGCGTCGCGGCGGACACGGGCCCGCCGGGGCGCGTATTCTCCCGGTGCCTGTACCGGACCGGTGCTCAGGTGCCACACTGTCGTGACCGCCCAGTCACCCTTGGGAGTCGGAATGTCCGCCATGATGCAGCCGTCAGGGGCGCCTTCGCGTGGGGGCGCGCCAGAAGCGCCGAACGGCCCCACCGCGCTGCGCATCATCCTGGGTGTCAAGCTGCGCAGGTTGCGGCAGGCGCTGGACATCTCCCGGGAGGACGCCGGCCGCGCCATCCGCGGCTCCCACGCCAAGATCACCCGGCTGGAGCGCGGTCAGGTCGGCGCCAAGGAACGCGACCTGCGGGATCTGCTGACGCTCTACGGCATCCACGATCCCGAGGAGCGCGAGGGATTCTTCGACCTCGCCCGCCAGGCCAACTCGCCGGGCTGGTGGTACCAGTACTCGGACGTGCTGGAGGACTGGTTCGAGCTGCACCTCGGCCTGGAGGACGCGGCCTCCCTGATCAGGACGTACGAGGTCCAGTTCCTGCCGGGGCTGTTGCAGACCGAGGAGTACGCGCACGCCGTCAGCCGCCTCGGCTATCCCAACACCGAGCCCCGCAAGGTCGCGCGGATCGTGGATCTGCGCATGGCCCGCCAGAAGCTGCTGCACCGCTCGGACCCGCCGCACCTGTGGGCCGTGGTCGACGAGGCCGTGGTCCGCCGGCCCTTCGGCGGTGCGGAGGTGATGCGGGCGCAGCTGGAGCACCTGCTGAAGATCGTGCGGCTGCCCCACGTCACCCTCCAGGTCGCGCCCTTCGAGGTGACCGCGGCGGCGGCCGGCACGCCGGTGACGCTGCTCAGGTTCGCCGACCCCGACCTGCCCGACAAGGTCTACCTGGAGCACCTGACCAACGCGGTCTACCTCGACAAGCCCGGCGAGATCGACCAGTACACGCTGATCATGGACCGGCTGTGCGCCGAGGCGTTCTCGCCGACGGAGACGGTCTCCTTCATCGAGGAGCTCCTGGAGGAGCTGCCCTGAGCAGCCCGGGGCGGCGCCCTCGGTAGTGTGTGGCGCATGGAACGCTTGCGTGTGGAGTTCACGACCGAGCCTTTCGATCTCGACGAGGCTCCGCAGCACGCTGTCGTGGCCCGTCAGGTCGTCCAGGGCGCGGCACTGGATGCCGTGGACGTCGGCCCCTTCGGCAACACCGCCGAGGGCTCGGGTGAGCAGGTGCTGGCGGCCGTGACCGAGCTGCTGCGCCGCTCCTTGGAGGCGGGGGCGACCCGGGTCTCCCTGCAGGTCAACGTGATCGGCCAGGACGAGGGCTGGAGCGGGGAGGACGAGGGCTGATGGGGGACGGGCCGCACGCCGCCCATCCGTTCGTCGTGGCGGTCAAGCCGCTGGTCGACGCCATGGGCGGGGCGATGGTGGAGCCGGAGCAGGCGCAGGGGGACGACGTGGTCCTCGCCTGGGAGGGCGAGGACGTGGTGGCCGTGCGGCTGCCGCACCTGTCCGACTCCCTCGACCACCTCCTGGCCGAACTGGAGAGACGGCACGGGGTGCCGCTGGCTCAGCTCGACCGCAGGACCAAGCAGTCGGTGGTCCGGATCCTGGAGACGCGGGGAGCGTTCTCGGTCCGGCACGGCGTGGAGACGGTGGCCGGCGCCCTGGGTGTTTCGCGCTTCACCGTCTACAACTACCTGAACCGGGACAACACCAGCTCGGACTGACGGCCTCCGCTGCCCCGCCGGGGACCGCACACGAGAGCCCGCCATGCTTCCGCATGGCGGGCTTTCGTTTCCAAGATGTCGAAAAGGCTTCAACAAACTGTTGACGTGGTGTTGCCGGGGGACTTAGCTATTCCCAGCCCGAACAGCACCACGGCCACGGAGGTCCCGTGACTTCGCGTTCGACGCCAGGTCTCACCTGGCTCAACACCGCCAAGGACACCGAGGCGCGCGCCGCGCTCCACGACGTGTGCGCCGCACGAAGCTGGGGGAGCGCGCTGCTCACCCGGCGACCGTACGACAGCGCCGAGGCTCTTCTCGCGGCGAGTGACGAGGCCACCGGGGCTCTCACCGACGAGGGTCTCGACGAGGCCATGGCCGGGCACCCGCCCATCGGCCGCCCGAAGCCCGGCGACCCGACCTCGGCCCGCGAACAGCGGAGCATGGCCGGTGCCTCCGAGGCACTGAAGGCGGAGATGCTCGAACTCAACCTGGCCTACCAGGACAAGTTCGGGCACGTGTTCCTCATCTGCGCCACCGGCAAGAGCGGAGAGGAGATGAGGGACGCCGTTCGTCACCGGATCGACAACTCCCCCCGGCAGGAGCGGGAGATCGTGCGGCAGGAGCTGGCGAAGATCAACCGTCTTCGGCTCACCCGCCTTACGGAGAATGGAGCCCCCACGGCATGAGCGACGCGACGAGCACCTCGGTGTCCACGCACATCCTGGACACCAGCCTCGGCCGCCCGGCCGCGGAGGTCGGCGTACAGCTCTTCGTACGCGAGGGTGGCGGACAGGCCGCATGGGCCGCGCACGGGGCGTCGAGAACCGACGCCGACGGGCGCTGCAAGGACTTTCCGGCGCTGCCGGAAGGAACCACGCACGTACGGCTCGTCTTCGAGACGGAGCCGTACTTCGTCGATAAGCACAGCGTGGAACAGCACAGTTCGAATTCGCGCAGCGAGCGCGAAGCCGCGGAACAGCAGGACGCCCCCCGCGTAAGGGACAGCGCACCAGGCAGCTTCTTTCCCGAGGTCACCATCGTGTTCGCGGTCGACCCGGGCGAGCACTACCACGTGCCGCTGCTGCTCAACCCGTTCGGCTACTCCGTGTACCGAGGGAGCTGACACCTATGCCCACGATTCTCGGCCAGAACCAGTACGGCAAGGCGGAGAACCGCGTCGTCAAGATCACGCGGGACGGCGACACCCACCACATCAAGGACCTGAACGTCTCGGTCGCCCTCAGCGGCGACCTGGACGACGTGCACTACTCGGGCTCCAACGCCCACGTCCTGCCGACCGACACCACCAAGAACACCGTGTTCGCCTACGCCAAGGAGCACGGCATCGAGTCGGCCGAGGCGTTCGGCCTCCTGCTGGCCCGGCACTTCGTCGACGACACCGGGCCGATCCACCAGGCCCGGATCCGCATCGAGGAGTACGAGTGGGAGCGCATCGCCACCTCCGACGCCAACTCCAAGTTCATCGGCGCCGACGAGGTCAAGCACTCCTTCGTCCGCAAGGGCCAGGAGACACGCACCGCGCAGATCACCTACGACGGTGACAGCGTCGAGGTGCTCTCCGGTCTGAAGGACCTGACCGTGCTCAACTCCACCAACTCGGAGTTCTGGGGCTACATCAAGGACCGCTACACCACGCTCCAGGAGGACTACGACCGCATCCTGGCCACCTCGGTCAGTGCCGTGTGGCGGCACAACTACACCGGTGCCGAGCAGGAGCGGACGCCCAACTGGGAGAAGTCCTACGCCCAGACGAAGAAGCACATGCTGCACGCCTTCGCCGAGACCTACTCGCTCTCGCTCCAGCAGACCCTCTACCAGATGGGTTCGCGCGTCATCAACAGCCGGCCCGAGGTCGACGAGATCCGTTTCTCGATGCCGAACAAGCACCACTTCCGCGTCGACCTGTCGCCGTTCGACATGAAGAACGAGGCGGCGGACGGTGCGGTCTACTACGCAGCGGACAGGCCCTACGGCCTGATCGAGGCGACGGTCCTCCGCGACGGTGCCACCCCTCGCATCCCCGTGGACATGACCAACCTCTGATCCACCCCCGCCTGCCCCTTCCCACCTCCCAGGGACCCTTCCCGGTCCCCGGACTCCCTCGGCGGGCCCGCTTGTCGCGCGGGCCCGCCCCGGGAGGGCGGTCCGTTCCCTGCGGACCGCGGGGCCCGGGACGGAAGCTCCGCACGGAGACGGGAAGAGCCCTGGCGGGGCCGTAAACCCCCCGAACGAGGACCCCATGGCGGACCAACAAGCCGCGGCTACCGGCCGCATCGTCATCGACAAGTGTGCGATCGCGACGGTCGACGCGCAGGACACCGAGTACGCGAGCGGTCACGTCGTCATCAACGGCAACCGGATCGAGTCGGTCGGTCCGGGTGACGCTCCCGAGGGCCTGCGAGACGTCACGCGCCGCGTCGACGGCACCGGACACCTGCTCACCCCCGGCCTGGTCAACACCCACCACCACTTCTACCAGTGGCTCACCCGCGGTCTGGCCACGGACTCCCCCCTCTTCGACTGGCTGGTCGCCCTCTACCCCACATGGGCACGCGTCGACGAGGAGATGGTGTACGCGGCGGCCCGCGGCTCGCTGGGGATGATGGCGCGCGGCGGTGTCACCACCGCCATGGACCACCACTACGTCTTCCCGCGCGGCGCCGGCGACCTGCTGGGCGCCGAGATACGCGCGGCCGGCGAGCTCGGCGTCCGCTTCACCGCGGCCCGCGGCTCCATGGACCGCGGCACCTCGGACGGCGGGCTGCCGCCGGACTTCGCCGTCGAGACGCTGGAGGGCGCGCTGGCGGAGACCGAGAAGGCCATCGACGCCCATCACGACGCCTCGTTCGGGTCGATGCTGCACGTGGCCGTGGCGCCCTGCTCCCCGTTCTCCGTGTCCACCGAGCTGATGCGCCAGGGCGCCGAGCTGGCCCGCCGCAAGGGCGTGCGCCTGCACACGCACGGCTCGGAGACGGCGGAGGAGGAGAAGTTCTGCCACGAGCTGTTCGGTATGGGCCCGACCGACTACTTCGAGTCCGTCGGCTGGCTGGGCGAGGACGTGTGGATGGCGCACTGCGTCCACATGACCGACGCGGACATCGAGGCGTTCGGCCGCACCGGGACGGGCGCCGCGCACTGCCCCTCGTCCAACGCGCGGCTGGCCGCGGGCACGGCACGGGTCCCCGACATGCTCGCGGCGGGCATACCCGTGGGCCTCGGCGTGGACGGCACCGCCTCCAACGAGTCGGGTGAGCTGCACACCGAGTTGCGCAACGCGCTGCTCATCAACCGCCTCGGCGCGCACAAGGAGAACGCGCTGTCCACCCGCGAGGCGCTGCGTCTGGGCACCCTGGGCGGTGCGCGGGTGCTGGGCCGGGCGCAGGAGACGGGCTCACTGGAGGCGGGGAAGCTCGCCGACGTGGTGCTGTGGAAGCTCGACGGGATCGGGCACTCCACCATCGCCGACCCGGTCGCCGCGCTCGTCCTGGGGGCCGCGGCTCCGGTCACGCTCTCCCTCGTCAACGGCGTACCGGTCGTCGAGGACGGCCGGCTGACCCGCGCGGACGAGGACGACATCGCACGCGGCGCGCGGGACGAGGCCCGCCGCCTCGCCAAGATCGCCGCCGGAGCCGGCTGACCGCCGGCGGACGGCACGGCGGGCCGCCTCGCGGCGGTCCGCGGGCCGGGCGCACACCACCTGGAGCGCCCGGCCGACCCTCAGACACCGGCCGGGGGGGACGGCCCCCGGCCGGTTCGGTTCCACGACGCGGCTCCGGAAACCTGGCTCCTGTCATGCTCCGGACATCCGTACGGGCGCACCGCACCACCGCAGAACGCAGCACACCGCTGCGCCACCCAGCACCACAGCACCACCATCACCACCTTGCACACCGCAGCACCTCCGGAAACTCGAGTGCCGCGACGGCGCCGTAAACGACAGGAGGACCCCGTGGCCAAGACGCCCAGGTTCACCACGCAAGGAAAGACGGCGGACGGCAGTGGGGACGTACCGGGCCAGGACTCACAGGGCTCACCGGACTCACGAAGCCCTGCTGGGACCAAGCACCCGGTCGACCAGGGCATGCCGCCGCTGAAGCTGTTCACCACCGGACTCCAGCACGTCGCCGCGATGTACGCGGGAGTCGTCGCACCCCCGCTCGTCGTCGGCGCAGCGGTGGGGCTCTCTCCGACCGAACTGGCGTTCCTCACCGGGGCCAGTCTCTTCCTCGCCGGCATCGTCACGCTCTTCCAGACGCTCGGCTTCTGGAAGGTCGGCTCCCGGCTGCCCTTCGTCAACGGCGCCACCTTCGCCGCCGTCGCGCCCATGCTGGCGATAGCCAAGTCGTCGGGCCCCGAGGACACGCTCCCCGTCATCTTCGGCGCGACGATGGTGGCCGCCGCGCTCGGCTTCGTCATCGCCCCGTTCTTCTCTAAGCTCATCAGGTTCTTCCCGCCGGTCGTCACCGGCAGCGTCATCACCCTCATCGGCGTCTCGCTGATGCCCGTCTCCTTCAACTGGGCCATGGGCGGCGACGAGAAGAGCCCGCACTACGGCGACTTCGCCAACATCGGCATGGCCGGGCTCACCCTGGTGATCGTTTTGGTGCTGCGCCGCTTCACCACCGGGTTCATGAAGCAGATCGCGGTGCTGATCGGCCTCGTGATCGGCACGCTGATCGCGATACCCGTCGGCATCACGGACTTCACCGCGGTGACGGAGTCCGACCCCGTCGGCTTCCCCACGCCCTTCCACTTCGGCGCCCCGCAGTTCGCGATCCCGGCGATCGTGTCGATGTGTGTGGTGATGCTGGTCTCCATGACCGAGTCCACCGCGGACATGCTCGCCCTGGGCGAGGTCGTGGACCGCCCCGCCGACCGGAAGACCATCGCGGGCGGCCTGCGCGCCGACATGCTGGGCTCCGCGCTCAGCCCCTTCTTCAACGGCTTCATGTGCAGCGCCTTCGCGCAGAACATCGGCCTGGTGGCCATGACCCGGATCCGCAGCAGGTACGTGGTCGCCACCGGGGGCGGCATCCTCATCCTGCTGGGCCTGTCCCCGATGGCCGCCGGGCTGGTCGCCTCCGTGCCGCAACCGGTCCTCGGCGGCGCGGGCGTCGTCCTCTTCGGCTCCGTCGCGGCGAGCGGTATCCAGACGCTCATGAAGGCCGACCTGAGCAAGGACAACAACGTACTGATCGTCGGCACCGCGCTGGCCGTCGGCCTCATACCGATCGCGGCGCCGGACTTCTACCACGCGTTCCCCGACAGCGCGAAGATCATCCTGGACTCCGGCATCTCCACGGGATGCGTCACCGCCATCGTCCTCAACCTGGTCTTCAACCATCTGGGACGCTCCCGCCGCGACGAGGAAGTCGTCGCCCACCCCATGGAGCCGGGAGAAGGCATCTCCTACGAACGGGACGAGCCCGACCCGGTGCCCGGCCCCGACAAGGCCCCCGCGTAACGCGGACACGGCGGCGCACAGGGCGCCGGGAGAGCGACCCTCGCGCTCTCCCGACGCCCTGTCGCTTGTCCGCACGCGGACACGGACACAGCCACGGACACAGCCACGGACACGGCCACAGCCACCGACACGGCCACGGAGCGACAAGGTGCCGGTCGTCTCCCGCAGCCTCAGCCCTCGACGGCCTCCCAGAAGCGGGTCAGGATCTCCTCCAGGAAGGCGCGGCCCGCCTCGCGCGAGGTGGCCGAGGCAGGCTGCCCCCAGCCCAGGGACGCCGCTGCCGTGGACTGGTACCCGGCGTGCAGCGCGCGCAGCCCTTCCACCACGTACTCCCTGGGCAGCGGCACCAGGGCGCCGGCCTGGTCCACGTACGCCTGCCACCTGGTGGTGGCGGCCTTGCGCAGCAGTGCCGCCAACTCCTCGTCCCGCCCGGTGAACTCGATCAGCGCCGGCACCGGCAGCCGCAGCACCCGCGCCAGCGCTTCGGCCTGCCGCGCGTCACCCGTCCAGGCGCCGGTGTCCTCGATGTGGGCGTACGCGTCCGGGGCCATCCCGATCTCCAGCGCGACGTCGGCGCGCGAGACGCCCCGCGCCATGCGGTACTCGCGCAGCGTCCCCGGGCTGCCCATCAGGTCGGCGGCCGAGCACCACAACGCCCCTGCGAGCGCGGCGAGTTGCCGCTCGTCGGGCGCGGCCACCCCCGCCTCCCAGGCGGCGACGGCGCGCCCGTCGACGGCCATGCCGTAGGCGGCGCGCATCCCGTACGCGACGTCGGCCGGTGCCATCCGCAGCTCTTCGCGCAGCCGCCGCGCGGCCGCGCCGTCGAACGAACTCCCCGCCTGCCCCCGTGACGTGCCGTAGTGCATCGGCACACGGTACGGCCCGCACGGGTGACGGCCTACCGTGCGTTCGCCCGAAGCGCGGGATTGGAGAAACCTCTATCGGTTCGGGGTATCCGACGGGTGTGCCGGGGCCAAGGCGGGGCGGCCCCGGAAGGGGACAGGCCCGTCAGGCCGCGCGGTGGTCGAAACGCGCCCGCGCGGACAGCAGGTGGCTCAGGTCGGCGCCGGGCGCGTACTCGGCGGGATCGGCGTCCGTGGTGAACAGGCGGGCGCCCGCCGCGACGCCGCCCAACTCCAGCGCGTCGTCCGCGCGGCGCAGCCAGGTGCCCTCGCGCAGGCCGAGGACGGGCACGTCGTTGTCCTGGAGGAACTGCGTCAGCCGCTCCTCGCGGGTCTCGCCCATGTGGGCACTGCCGGGCTGCGGGTCGAGGTAGTGCGGATTGATCTGGAAGGGGACCAGACCCAGCGTCTCGAAGGAGGCGGGCTGGACGATGGGCATGTCGTTGGTGGTCCGCAGCGTGGGACAGGCCATGTTGGTGCCCGCGCTCGACCCCATGTACGGCACGCCGTCCTGGCGCACGCGCCGGGTGATCGCCTCGGTCAGGCCGCGCTCCTGGAGCGACTTGAGCAGCCGGAAGCTGTTGCCCCCGCCGATGAAGACCGCACGCGCCGCGGCCACGGCCGCCCGCGGGTCGTCCGCCGTGTGCACGCCCGACACGCGGATGCCGAGCCCGTCCATGAAGGAGGCGACCTTCGCCGTGTAGCCGTCGTGATCGGCCAGCGCGTAGGGGACGAACAGCAGCTCCTCGATCCCGGCCAGGTGGTCGGCGATCACCTCGCGGGCGTGGTCGAGGTACGCGCGCCCGGGAGCGGAGGAGTTGGACAGCAGCAACAGCTTCATGGGTGGTTCGGCCTTTCGGTCTCTCGGTGGGAGGCGGTCTCTCGGTGGGAGGCGGTCTCGGTGGGAGGCGGTCTCGGCTTGAGGCCGGCTCTCAGCTTCGGGTGGTCTCCGGGCGGCGGGCGCCCCGCACCCGGCGCGGGGTGAGCAGCTCGCCGAGGTCCTGCGCGGCGGAGCGCAGCGGCTCCAGCAGCTCCTGCTGCTTGCCCGCGAGGTGGGCGTGCGGTCCGACGAGGGTGAGCGAGCCGACCGGCTGTGAGCGCACCAGCACGGGCACGGCCAGACCCGCCGTAGCCGGGTCGTACTCGCCCTCCGAGTACGCGAAGCCGTCCGCCGGCACCCGGCACATCAGCTCCTCCAGCTGGGCCGCGTCGGTGACGGTCAGGTCGCTGAAGCGGGCCATGGGGCGTCCGTAGAGGACCGCCGCACGGGCGCCGGGGGTGAGCATCCCGAAGTAGGCGCGTGAGGTCGCGCCCGCGTGCCCCGGGTAGAGCTCGTCGGCCAGCCGGTAGGCCCGCAGGGGGCCCAGGGTGCCGTCCGCCGAGTCGACGCAGCGCAGGTGCGCCCCGTCGGGCACGGCGAACAGCGCGGTCACCCCGCTGACCGCGGCCAGTTCGCGCAGGGCGGGGCGCACGAGCCCGGCCATGCCGCCGTGCCGCTCCCAGGCGGTCGCCATGTGCCAGACGGCGGGACCGAGCCGGTAGCGCCGGGTGACGGCGTCGGAGACCAGGAAGCCCCGGTGCGCGAGGGAGGCCAGGAGCCGCTGGGTGACCGACTTGTCCCAGCCGCACTCCGCCGCCAGGTCGGTCACGCCCCACTCCTCGCGGTCGTGGGTGAAGGCGAGCAGGACCTGCAGAGCGCGGTCCGCGGTCTGGAGCGGTGCTCCTCGATCGGTAGTCACGCCTCGCACTCTACCGTTACCCGATTCACTGTCCCTCATATAGGGAAAAGGTTGCTCTCTCGGAATCGTGGGAGCACGCTGGCCGCAACGGCCGACGGCTACCCCGACCCGGCCGACCCGCCCGCCCCCGGGGTCCGGCCCGCACCCGGCCCCCGGGACGGGCACCGACCCGCCCACGCCCACCCCTCGTGCGAGGCCGGATCGGACCGCACGCGGCGCCCACGCTCATGGGAGCAGGCCCGGACCGCGCGGCGGCCCCGTACGTCGTCCCCCCGGGGCGGCACCGGGCCCGCACGCCGGAAACCGTGCCGCCCCCAGTAGGCCCGCGCCTCGCCGCGGTACCTCCGAGCCGTCCACGGCGCGGGAACCACCTCGGCGCACCACCGGTGCACCTCGCTCCGGCGAACCACCGGCGCACTCGGCTTCGGCGCACCACCGGTGCATCCGGCTCCGGCGTACCGCCGGGTGTCCCGCACCGGAACGCCGCAGCGAGCCCGCACACGCCGCCCACGCGGCGCGCCACGCGGGCGACGCCCCGCACCGGCACGCCCGACGCCCCGCTTCGGCCCGTCCGACGCACCCCTCCCGCACAATCGCACGACCCGTACCAAGGAGCCCACGGTGCTCAAGCACGTACTCGACGTCATCGACCTTCTCGACCGGCCGCAGGCCGACGGGCACGCGCTCGCCGCCCATCTGCGCGGCGTGCTCGACCAGGCGCTCACCCAGGCGGGCCACCCGGATCCGGCGGCGGCTGCCGAGCGGGTGGAGATCTCCGTGACCCGCGTCGAGGGCGCCAAGGGGGGCACCGACTTCGTGAAGGTCGTCGTGCCGGGCCGCTCGGGCAGCGGCGCGGGCGGCAGCGCGCCCACCCTCGGCATCCTCGGCCGGCTCGGCGGCGTCGGTGCCCGCCCCGAGCGCACGGGCATCGTCTCGGACGCGGACGGCGCCGTGGCGGCACTGGCGGCGGCGGCCAAGCTGCTGGACATGTACGGGCGCGGCGACGTGCTCGAAGGCGACGTCATCCTCAGCACCCACGTGTGCCCCGACGCGCCGACCCGGCCGCACGACCCGGTGCCGTTCATGGACTCGCCCGTCTCGATCCTCGACTGCAACCGCGAGGAGATCGACGTGGCCATGGACGCCGTCGTCTCCATCGACACCACCAAGGGCAACCGGCTGCTCAACCACCGCGGTGTCGCCCTCTCGCCGACGGTCAAGGAGGGGTGGATCCTGCGGGTCAGCGACGACCTGCTGGGCCTGCTGGAGACCGTGACGGGCGAGGACGCGCACGTGCTGCCGATCACCACCCAGGACATCACGCCCTACGGCAACGGCGTCCACCACATCAACTCGATCATGCAGCCGTGCGTGGCGACCTCCGCACCCGTGGTGGGTCTGGCGCTGACCACGGGTCCTGCCGTCGCGGGCTGCGCGACGGGCGCCAGCCACGAGAGCGACATCGCCGCGGCGGGGCGGTTCGCCGTCGAGGCCGCGAAGGAGTACGGACGAGGGGCGGCCCGCTTCCACGACGCGGACGAGTTCGCCCGGCTGCTCGACCTCTACGGCCCCATGACCCGCCTCCAGTCGACCGAGGGAGCGACGCAGGAGTGACCCCCGCGAGCGGCCCGGCGCCCCGCGGGGCGACCCGGCCGCCGCCCCTGGTGCGGAACCGGGGCCCTCGCCCGGCCGTGCCCTCTCCGGCCGCCGGCCGGGAGAGGGCACAGGGCGGCTCCCGCCGGCCCACCGCACCACCCACGCACCGCATGCGCACCCGGAAAGACAGATCCGCATGAGCACTTCATCCCAGGCCTCCGCCCCGGAAACGGCGCGGACCCACCCCAGAGCACTGGAGCCGGTCACCCTCGTGGTGACGGTCCTGCTCTCCGTCCTCGGAGCCGTGATCGGCCTCGTCCTGATCACCACGCTGGGCATCGCGCCGAACACCTCCGTCATCGGGGCGCTCATCGCCATGCTGATCGGACGGATCTCCTTCGCGGCGCTGTCGCGGATGCGGGACCCCCAGCGGCAGAACCTCGTGCAGTCCGCGATCTCCGGCTCCACCTTCGCCGCGGCGAACTCGCTGGTCACCCCGATCGCCGTGCCGTTCCTGCTGGGCAAGCCGGGACTGGTGTGGCCGATGCTGGGCGGCGCGGTCATCGGGCTGGTCGTGGACAGCTGGGTGCTCTACCGGGTGTTCGACTCGCGGCTGCTGCCCGCCGCCGCCGCGTGGCCTGCCGGGATCGCCGCCGCCGAGACGATCAAGGCGGGTGACGAGGGCGGCCGCAAGGCCAAGCTGCTCGGCCTCAGCGCGGTCATCGGCTTCGTCGGCTCGCTCTTCAAGCTCCCGATGAGCGCGGCGGGCGTGGCCTTCCTGGGCAACATCTGGGCGCTGCTGATGTTCGGCGTCGGCCTGCTGGTGGCGCAGTACGCGCCGACGCTGCTCGACGTCGACCTGTCGGCCAACTACGTGCCGCACGGTGTCATGATCGGCGCGGGCCTCGTCGCGCTGGTGCAGGCGGTGCTGATGATGCGGGACCGCAAGGGCGGCAAGGGCGGGAGCGGCGCGAAGGGGACCGCCTCCGGCGCGGCACGTCCGGCGCGGGACGCCGAGGGCCGCTTCGACCCCGAGGTCCGTACGGTCGACTCCCGGCGGCTGCGGCGCGGACTGCTGGAAGGGCTCGCCCTCTTCCTCGTCGGCGCCCTCTTCATCGCCTTCACGGGCGGTGTGCTCGCCGACATGAGCGGCGTGGGGCTGGTGGGCTGGGTGCTGCTCGCCGGGGTCGCCGCACTGGTGCACCAGCTCATCGTGGGCCTGGCGGCCATGCACTCGGGCTGGTTCCCCGCCTTCGCCGTCACCCTCATCTTCCTGATCCTGGGCCTCGTGCTGGGCATCCCGATGGTGCCGCTGGCCCTGCTGGTCGGCTACGCCGCCTCGACAGGGCCCGCGTTCGCCGACGTCGGCTTCGACTTCAAGGCCGGCTGGCTGCTGCGCAAGGGCGCCGTGCCCTGGCACCCGTACGAGATGGCGGGGCGGCGGCAGCAGTACGTCGCCCAGCTCGTCGGCTTCGCGGTGGCCATCCTCGTCGTGGCTCTCGCCTGGAAGCCGTTCTTCGAGGACGGCAGGGTGCCGCCGGTCGCCCAGGTGTACGTCGACACCATCAAGGCGGGGCTCACCGACACGCACGCGCTGACGATGATGGCGCTGTGGGCGATCCCCGGCGCGCTGATCCAGTTCTTCGGCGGCTCCTCGCGCCAGATGGGCGTGCTGCTGGCGACCGGTCTGCTGGTCGCGACCCCGCAGGCGGGCTGGCTGGTCCTCGCCGCGCTCGCCGTCAGGGTCGGCTACAGCCGCTGGAAGGCGCGGAACAGGACACGGACCGGCGCGGACCCGTCAGCCGAGGCGGACCCGTCGGCCGACGCGGACAACGAACTGGCGCTGGTCGGTGCAGGACTGGTGGCCGGCAGCTCGTTGAACGACGTCAGCCAGATCTACAAGGCGGTGTGAGCATGCGAGGCGGCATGAGCGGGCGGGCCGAAACGGCGACGCCGGACGGCGGCAGGGGGACCCTGGGCCTGGTCACCATCGGGCAGGCGCCCCGCACCGACCTGGCCGGGGACCTCGAACCCTGGCTCGGCGGGCTGCGCGTGAGCGAGCACGGCGCGCTGGACAACGACGTCTTCGACGGCCCGGAGGGGCAGCGCACCCGCGCCGCCCTGGCCCCGGCCCCCGACGAGGCACCGCTGATCTCCCGGCTGCGCGACGGCACCTCCGCCGTTCTGGGCCACGACGCGCTGGCACCGCGCATGCGGGACGCCGTCGCCCGCTGCGCGGCGGACGGCGCGGCGGCCACGCTGCTGCTGTGCACCGGCAACTTCCCGCCTGTCCCACCCGTCCGCGGGGAGGGACCCGTCGGCGGGGAAGGGACCTGGCGGGGCCCGCACCCCGTCCTCTACGCCGAGTCCCTGGTCCAGCGCGGGGTCCGCGCGCTGGTCGGCGACGCCCCGGTGGGTATCGTCTGCCCGCTCGCCGAACAGCGCGCGGACGTGGCACGCCGCTGGTCCCAGCTGCTGCCGGGGCCGCTGCGCGCCGCTCCCGCCAACCCGTACGCGGCCGACGCCCACGACGCTGTCGCCGCGGCGGCGCGGCGCCTGGTGGAGGAGGGCAGCCACTGGATCGTGCTGGACTGCATCGGTTACACCGAGTCGATGCGCCGCGCCGCCGCCTTGGCCGCTGCCCGCCCGGTCCTGCTGGCCCGCGCGCTCGCCGTGCGGCTGGCCGCGGAGGCCGCGACGGCCGCGTCCGGCGACTGCACGCACGGCTCAACGGACGGCTGAGCGGACGGATGAACGCACGGCTGAACGGCCGGCTGGATGGACCGCACCGCCGCGCGGCGGCCGGGCCCGCTACCCTGCGGGCATGATCCGCGCCGCCGTCCCCGCCGATGTTCCCGTTCTGCACGCGATGATCCGTGAACTCGCCGAGTACGAGCGGGCGCCGGAGGAAGCCCGTGCGACGCGGGAGCAGCTGCGGGAGGCGCTCTTCGGTGCGCACCCCGCCGTCCACGCGCATCTCGCGGAGGACGAGACGGGCGAGCCCGTGGGCTTCGCACTGTGGTTCCTCAGCTTCTCCACCTGGCGCGGGGTGCACGGCATCCACCTGGAGGACCTCTACGTCCGCCCGGCCGCGCGCGGCGGCGGGCACGGCAAGGCACTGCTGACCCGGCTGGCCCGGCTGTGCGCCGAGCGCGGCTACGAGCGCCTGGAGTGGTCCGTCCTGGACTGGAACGCGCCCTCGATCGCCTTCTACGAGGCGCTCGGTGCCCGCCCGCAGGACGGCTGGACGGTCTACCGCCTCACGGACGAGGCGCTCAAGACGCTGGGCGCCTGACCAAGCCCTTCCCCGCACGGGCCCGAACGGGCGCGGACACCCGCTCCCTCCCTGCCGCGTCGACTTCCAGTGCCTCGATCCGGTCGCCCTCCGGACCCTCAGCCAGTTCTGTCCGTTATGGTCCATTGGTGCCGTTATGCTGCGCTATGTTGCTGGCTTGTTGGCTTGCTGTGTGTCATCCGGGATGTGACACCGACGCAGGAAAGAGGAGCGGGGCGTGGGCGGAGCCGAGGACCCTTCCAGAAACGGAGCTTCGAGGAAGGGAGCCTCGAAGAGCGAAGCCCCGGAGAGCGGAGCCTCGGAGAGCGCCGCCTCGGAGAGCAGAGGCGGGGACATCTCGGGGAACGGCAGCCGGGGGTTCACCTTCCCCAGCGCGCTGACGGTCCTGGCGCTGGTCACCCTCCTGGTGTGGGTGATCGCCTTCTTCGTCCCCTCGGGCCGCTACGAGCGCGACGCCGACGGGGCGCCCCGGCAGGGCACCTACCACAGGGAGCCGTCCGGACTCGGCTTCCTCGACCGGCTCACCGACCTGTTCCTCTCGCCGGTCAACGGCCTCTACGGCGTCCAGGACCGCGAGACGGGCCAGGTGGCCCCCGACGCCGTCGGCGAACTCTACGGCGCCGCGGGGGTCTTCCTGTTCGTGCTCGCCATCGGCGCCTTCATCACCGTCGTCTTCGCGACCGGAGCCATGGACCGCGGCATCGGCCGCCTCGCCCACCGGCTGCGCGAGCGCGGCGCGCTGCTGATCGTCGGTGTGATGCTGATCTTCTCGCTGCTGGGCACCGTGGAGGGCTTCGCCGAGGAGACGCTCGGCTTCTACGGACTGATCGTCCCGCTGATGCTCGCCCTGGGCTACGACCGGATGGTGGCCACCGGCACCATCATCCTCGGCGCCGGGACCGGGGTCCTGTGCTCGACGGTCAACCCGTTCGCCACCGGCGTCGCCTCCTCCGCCGCCGACATCTCCCTCGGCGACGGCATCGTGCTGCGCGCCGCGATGTGGGTGGTGTTGACGGCGGTCACCATCGCCTACGTCGTCCGCTACGCGCGCCGCGTACGGGTCAGGCCCGAGCGCTCGCTGTCCGGTTTCCTGCCCGGGGACCGCGACCGCGCCGAGGTGCGCTCCGACGCCGCGGAGCCGCCGCCGCTGACAGGTACGCACAAGATTGTCCTGGTGACCGTCGTGCTGGTCTTCGCCTTCATGATCTTCTCGGTGATCCCGTGGGCGAGCGCGCTGAGCGGCGACGCGGACGCCGCCCCCTACGGCTGGGAACCCGGCTGGTCCTTCCCGCAGCTCGCGGCGCTGTTCCTCTGCGCCGCGATCCTGGTGGGCCTTTTGACGCGGATGGGGGAGCAGCGGTTCACGGCGACGTTCGTGGAGGGCGTCGGCGACTTCGTCTCGCCCGCGCTGGTGATCGTGCTGGCCCGTGGCGTGACGGTCCTCATGAACAACGCGAAGATCACCGACACCGTGCTGCACTCCATCGAGGGCGCCGTCACCGGGGTGCCCTCCGCGCTGTTCAGCATCATGATCTTCGTCGTCAACCTGCCCCTCGCCTTCCTCATCCCCTCCACCTCGGGCCACGCCACCCTCGCCATGCCCATCCTGGCGCCGCTCGCCGACTTCGCGGGCGTCTCCCGCGCGGTCGTCGTCACCGCCTGGCAGGCGGCCAGCGGCTGGATGAACCTGTGGGTCCCCACCACGGCCGTCATCATGGGCGGCATCTCACTGGCCCGGGTCGGCTACGACCGCTACCTGCGCTTCGCCGCCCCGCTGTTGGGCCTCCTCGCGCTCCTGATCGCCGGTTTCGTTGCGCTGGGCGCCGTCTGGTCGTAGCCGTGGGTGACGTTTGGGTCCATGGCGGGTGGGCAGCGGAACCTGGAAGAACGGGGATGCACCAAGGGGGACCCATGACCGTCACGTTGGGTGAGGAAATCACCCTGCTCTCGCTGGACGACGACACCGGCACGGCCAAGGACCGCCCCGCCGCCGGTTGGGCCGTCGCGGGGGGCACGCTGCTGGAGCTGACACTGGCCGGGCGGGTGGCCGCCACCGAGGGGCGGCTCGCCGTCACCGACCCGACGCCGACCGGCGACGCGCTGCTGGACGGCCGCCTCGCCGCGCTCACCGAGTGGACCGCCCAGGACGACCAGGCCAAGGTCGGCGACTGGCTGTCCAAGGACCAGGCCAAGGCCTTCGACGCCGCCGTGGCCAACCTGTGCGCCCGCGGCGTCATCACCGAGGAGAAGCACCGCACGCTCGGCATCTTCGTCACCCGCCGGTATCCGGAGGCGGACGGCTCGGTGGAGCGCGAGCTGCGGCACCGGCTCGCGGACGTCGTCCTCGACGGCGCCGAACCCGACGAGCGCACCACGGGGCTGATCGCGCTCCTGCACGCCTCCAACCTCCACGCCGTGGCCTTCCCCGACGTGCCCCGCAAGCAGGTGTCCCCCCGCATGGAGTCCATCGCCGAGGGCCAGTGGGCGGCGGAGGACGTGCGCAGGGCGCTGAAGGACATGCAGGCGGTCCTCGCCGCGGTCATGCTCTGCACGACCGTGGCCACGACGGTCGCGGTCACCTGAGCCTGCCTCGCCCTCGCCACCGTCGTCCTGAATACCGCGTCGGCCTACCGCGACGGGCGGTGACCCGGCCGGCGAACAGCCGGCAGGTCACCGCCCGTGGGTGCCGTGTGCGAGGCGGCAGGCGGCAGAGGGCCGCCCAGGCGCCTCAGCCGCGCAGCATCTCGTAGGCGGGTGTGGTCAGGAAGTCCTCGTAGCTCTCGTCGAGGGCGACCCGCAGCAGCAGGTCGTGGGCCTGCTGCCAGTGGCCGGCCGCGAAGGCCTCCTCGCCGGTCTCCGCGCGGATCGCGGCGAGTTCCTCGGCGGCCACCTGGCGCGCCAGGTCCGCCGTGACCTGCCGGCCGGTGTCCAGCACGACCTCCGCGTTGATCCACTGCCAGATCTGCGAGCGGGAGATCTCCGCGGTGGCCGCGTCCTCCATCAGGTTGAAGATGGCCACCGCGCCGAGGCCGCGCAGCCACGCCTCGATGTAGCGCATGCCCACCTGGACGGCGTTGCGCAGCCCCTCGAACGTGGGGCGGGCCTCCAGCGAGTCGACGGCGATGAGGTCGGCGGCCTTGACGTCGACGTCCTCGCGCAGCCGCTCCTTCTGGTGCGGCCGGTCGCCCAGCACCGCGTCGAACGAGGCCTTGGCGATCGGCACGAGGTCCGGGTGGGCCACCCAGGAGCCGTCGAAGCCGTCGCCGGCCTCCCGGTCCTTGTCGGCGCGGACCTTCTCGAAGGCGACCTCGTTGACCTTCGCGTCCCTGCGGGAGGGGATGAAGGCGGCCATGCCGCCGATGGCGTGCGCGCCGCGCTTGTGGCAGGTGCGCACCAGCAGTTCGGTGTAGGCGCGCATGAACGGCGCGGTCATCGTCACCGCGTTGCGGTCCGGCAGCACGAAGCGGGAGCCGGCGTCGCGGAAGTTCTTGACGATGGAGAAGAGGTAGTCCCAGCGGCCCGCGTTCAGCCCGGCGGCGTGGTCGCGCAGCTCGTAGAGGATCTCCTCCATCTCGTACGCGGCGGTGATGGTCTCGATCAGGACCGTGGCGCGGACGGTGCCCTGCGGGATACCGCAGTAGTCCTGCGCGAAGACGAACACCTCGTTCCACAGCCGCGCTTCGAGGTGCGACTCGGTCTTGGGCAGGTAGAAGTAGGGGCCCTTGCCCGCGTCGATGAGGCGCTGCGCGTTGTGGAAGAAGTAGAGCCCGAAGTCGACCAGTGCGCCGGGCACCGGCGTGCCGTCGCAGACCAGGTGCCGCTCGTCCATGTGCCAGCCGCGCGGCCGCACCACGACGGTGGCCAGTTCCTCGGCGGGGCGCAGCGCGTAGCTCTTGCCGCTGCGCTCGTCGGTGAAGTCGATGCGGCGCTCGTAGGCGTCGGTCAGGTTGAGCTGGCCGCCGATGACGTTCTCCCAGGTGGGCGCTGAGGCGTCCTCGAAGTCGGCGAGCCAGACCTTCGCCCCGGAGTTGAGGGCGTTGATGGTCATCTTGCGGTCGGTGGGCCCGGTGATCTCCACCCGGCGGTCCAGCAGCGCGGGCGGGCAGTCGGCCACCCGCCAGTCGCCCTCGCGCACGTGCGCGGTCTCGGGCAGGAAGTCCAGCGAGGCGGTGCGCGCGGTCTCGGCGCGCTTCTCGGCCCGGCGGGTGAGCAGCTCGTCGCGGCGGTGGGTGAACTCGCGGTGCAGCGCCGCCACGAACTCCAGCGCGGCACCGGTCAGCACCTCGTCCTGCCGCGCGGGCCGCTGCCCGGTCTCGACACCGACGATTTCCAGCGGAGAGGGCGCTGGTGCGGACATGGTGGGTCACTCCTTCAGACAGCGTGATGTGCGGCCGCCGGGCCTCGGGCGAAGCGGGACGGCACGGGGTGCCGCGTGCCGCGCCGGGCGCGCGGAACACGGCCATGGCACCTCCGGGACAGGAAGGTGCTTCTGATCAGTGGAGATTAGTTTCCTCATAGTGGAACTTCAAGAGTTTGTTGACGTCGAGATATCTCTCACCCCGATCCGGCCCCGGAACCCGCCCCTGAACTGACCCCGGGTGCCACCACGCGCCCGGGCCATGCGGCTTGGACGCGCGGACGAACCGCGCGGCCCGGCCACGGGCGGTCCGGACGACGGGACGGGGGGAGAAGGGGAGGGGGAGGGGAGGAGGAGGGCAGGGAGAGGGGGGAGAGGGGAAGAAGGAGAGGCGGTGCGCTGGTCACCTCAGTCGGTGCAGGTCCTCGGGGGTGTCGATGTCCGAGGGGTCGGCCAGGTCCGCGCACTCCACCAGGGTCAGTGCCGTGCGGTGCGCGCGCAGGTAGGTGCGCGCCCCCGCGTCCTGGCGCGCGCTGCGGGCGGCGCCCTCCCAGTGCGCGGCCCCCAGCAGCACGGGATGGCCGCGGCGCCCCTCGTACGCGGCGGCGGCCAGCGTCGTGGGGGAGCGGTAGGCGGCCCGTACACGGGCGACGGCCCGCGCGCCGATCCCCGGCTGGTCCACCAGCAGTACGAGTGCGGCGTCGGCGCCGCCGCGCGGCAGGGCCGCCAGACCCGTCCGCAGCGACGTGCCCATGCCCCGCTCCCAGTCCGGGTTGTCGACCAGGACGCACCCGGCCGGGCACGCCGTCTCCCGCACCCGGTCACGCGCCGCACCCAGTACGACGTACACCGGATCGCAGCCGCCCTCGCGCAGCACGCCGGCCGCGTGCTCCACCAGCGGCCTGCCCCGGTAGGGCAGCAGCGCCTTGGGGCGGCCGCCCAGCCGTCGCCCGCCGCCGGCGGCCAGCAGCAGGCCCGCGACCCGCGGGGCCGCCGTGCCCGGCGAGGGGGTGGTGGCGGGCGGGCGGGCGTCAGCGGTGTGCCGGCCGTCGGCCGGTGTCGGCTCCCGTGTCATGGTCCCTCTCTACCGTGCGCCTACAGCCTGAGGGGGACACGCGCCCTCCTCCTTGGGGACGATCATTGAAAATGCACCCCCGAATCTCGCGTTCCGTGTGGCGCCACACGCGGAGAGTGGCGTTTACTGTCGGAACCTCCGACGACGCGGGTCACTGCTCGGAGGAACGGCACCTCCGGGCGAGCGTCTCGTCCCGGGGAGATCCTGTGGGGGGAGAGCGTGCGGAGCGAGACGATGGCGCAGTGGGGGCCGGTGGCCGCCGAGCCGGACACCGGTGTGGATCCGCGGGTCGAGGCGTTGCGGAGCGCCGTGCACCGGATGCGGCGGGAACTGGACGCCTACCCTGCCGAGTTGCGTGACCGCCGCGAGGCGGAGCGCGAACTGGACGTGCTGGCCGCCTCGGTGCACTCCGGCGCGCCGGCCACCGAGGAGTTGCGGCACTCACTGCTGCTGCTCGCGGCCGCGGTCGGCTCCGTCAGCGCGCTCGCGCTGCCGCTGGCGGCCGTACGTGAGGCCGTCGAGCTGTTCGGCACGGCCCCGCGCGCCGCGCACTGATCACCTGGGGGTACGGTCTTGTGGTCTTCCAGGCCACCGACTATCCCAGGGGCAGCAGTTCATGGCTGACGGAGCGGCAGCAGAGATCTTCTCGCCACTGACCGACCAGGACCCCGCTTCGGTTGCCGGTTACCGGCTGGCGGCCCGGCTCGGCTCCGGCGGTATGGGCAAGGTCTACCTGTCCTACACGCCCGGCGGGCGCGCCGTCGCCATCAAGGTGATCCGGCCGGAGTTCAGCGAGGACCCGGAGTTCAGACGCCGCTTCCTGAGCGAGGTGCGCCTGGCGGAGCGGGTGCAGGGCCTCTACACCGCACCCGTGATCGACAGCGACGTCGAGGGCGACCATCCGTGGCTGGCCACGGCGTTCGTGCCGGGGCCCTCGCTCACCGAGGCGGTCGTCGGGCACGGCAGGCTGCCGGTCTCCTCCGTCCTGTTCCTGGTCGCCGGGATCGCCGAAGCCCTTCAGGTCATCCACAAGGCCGGCATCGTGCACCGGGATCTGAAGCCCTCCAACGTGCTGCTCGCCGACGACGGGCCCCGCGTCATCGACTTCGGCATCGCACGCGCCGCCGACGCCACCGCGCTCACCGGCAGCGGCGTCACGATCGGCACGCCTTCGTTCATGGCCCCCGAGCAGGCGGAGGGCTCCACCGTGACCGAGGCCACCGACGTCTTCGCGCTCGGCCAGATCGCGGCCTACGCGGCGCTCGGCACCCCCGCCTTCGGCGAGGGCACGGCGCACGGCGTGCTCTACCGCATCGTTCACGACGAGCCCCGGCTGGACGGGCTCGACCAGGAGCTGCGGGAGCTGGTCAGCGGCTGTCTGGCCAAGGCGGCGGAGGACCGCCCGCGCACGGATGAGGTTCTGCGCCTGTGCCAGGCGGCCTCCGGCGAGACGCAGCTGAGGCGCCCAGGCAACTGGCTGCCGGACGCCGTGGCCGCCGACATCGCCCGGCGCGCCGCCGCCCCCGTGCCCCCGTCGTCGCATCCCGCGACGCAGCCGGTCACCGGCGCCGCCCCGCAGGCGCCCGCGGCGGCCGGGGCCGCTGCGGCGGGCCGGGCGGCGGGCCACGCGGCGGTGGCCGACGCCGAGACGGCGCACGCACCGGGGGCGCCCGCCGCTTCCGGCCCGGCCCCGGCACCGTCGGCGTCCACCCCCACGGCGGGTCCAGGGGCGCAGCAGCGGCCCCCCGGTTTCGGTCCCGCCGTCCCGCAGCCGCCCGCCGGGTTCGGCGGTCCGCCTCCGACGGTCGGCTACGGACCTCCGGGTCCTGTCGGACCGTACGGCGCACCGGGCCCTCGGCGGCCTCTGCCGCCGCGCCGCAAATCGAACGCGTTCAAGATCGTGGCGGTGTGCCTGGTCGTGGGGTCGCTGATCGTGGTCGGCGGGTGCTCGATGCTGGTCGAGCTGGTCCGGGGCGCGGGCAGCGCGGCGGGGAGCGGTCCGGCGTCCCCGGACGAGCGGAAGCCGAAGGCCCATCCCGAGCCCGCGGCCTACAAGGACATCGAGCTGCCCAACAAGTACTTCCTGGCCATGTCCGACGATCCTCTCGAACCGCGCGAACTGGGCAAGGGCGGCGAGACCTCGGAGCTGACGTACCTGAACGTGAGCGCGGACGGGCCCAGCCTCGGCATCGACAAACCGAACGGCAAGCTGTCCCTGCTCCGCGACACGCAGACGGGTTCGCTCGACACCTGCCGCAACGAGACGCGGTTCACCGACGACGTCCAGTTGAACCGCCTGGCGCCCGGAGCCCGGCTGTGTCTGCGGACGAGCTCCGGGCACGTCGGTCTGGTCACCTACCGCGGCCACTCTCCCGAGGGCGACCCCAGCGACTACGTGAAACTGGACGTCACCGTCTGGCGGGACGCCATCGAGGCGAAGGACTCGTAGCCGTCCCGCGGCTTCACTGGCCGTTTACTGGCCGTTTCCGCCTGCGCCGTTGCCCGAGCTGGCCAGCGCGGCGGACAGGTCGGCGGCGACCTCGTGGAGCAGAGGGACGAACTTGTCGGTGGCGGCGTCCGTGACGCGTCCTGCGGGACCCGAGATGGAGATGGCCGCCGAGGTGGGGGAGTCGGGCACCGTGACGGCGATGCAGCGCACGCCGATCTCCTGCTCGTTGTCGTCGGTGGCGTACCCGGCCTCGCGCACGTGCCCGAGAGCCTCGAGGAAGCCCTCGGGGGTGGTGATCGTCTTCTCGGTGGCCGCGGGCATGCCCGTGCGCCCGAGCAGGGCCCGCACCTGGTCCTCGGGGGTGTGGGCGAGCAGCACCTTGCCGACACCGGTGGAGTGGGGCAGCACCCGGCGGCCGACCTCGGTGAACATCCGCATCGAGTGGCGCGAGGGCACCTGGGCGACGTAGACGATCTCGTCGCCGTCGAGCAGCGCCATGTTCGCCGTCTCGCCGGTCTCCTCCACCAGCCGCGCCAGGTAGGGGCGGGCCCAGGTGCCCAGCAGGCGGGCGGCGCTCTCGCCGAGGCGGATGAGGCGGGGTCCGAGCGCGTAGCGCCGGTTGGGCTGCTGGCGTACGTAGCCGCAGGAGACCAGGGTGCGCATCAGGCGGTGGATGGTGGGCAGCGGCAGCCCGCTGGCGGTGGACAGCTCGCTGAGCCCGACCTCGCCCCCGGCGTCCGCCATCCTCTCCAGCAGGTCGAAGGCCCGCTCCAGGGACTGCACTCCGCCGGATGCGGCAGGGGCCGTGGCAGCCTGGGCTGCACTGGCGGTGGGCTTGCGCTCTGCGGACGGCGGCACGTCGCGTTCCTTTCCTGGCCTGCGGTCAGGCGCATGGTATCGGGGGTGGGGGCGGCGGGCCGCCTCCTACGGATCGCCTCCCGTGAACGCCCGGCGCAGACGCCGGTCTCCTTCTGTATGGCGAAATTCTAGTTCCATTTTGTGGACTTCTCCAAGAGGAGAACCCTTGACTGGCTCTTCCCGGCGGATGAGGATTCGTTCAACAGATCGTTTCAACACTTCGTTGAAGAGGCTGAAGGAGGCCGGTTTGTCCGACGTGCGGCTCGTCCTGCGCTCACGGCGCGTCCTCACCCCCGAGGGGGAGCGTCCGGCGACCGTCACCGTCAACGGTGCGGGCCGGATCGAGGACGTGCTGGGGTACGACGCGGAAGTACCACCCGGCGTCGCCCTGGAGGACGTCGGCGACGACGCGCTCCTCCCCGGCCTGGTCGACACCCACGTCCACGTCAACGACCCGGGCCGCGCCGAATGGGAAGGCTTCTGGACGGCCACCCGGGCCGCGGCGGCCGGCGGCATCACCACCCTCGTCGACATGCCGCTCAACTCCCTCCCGCCCACCACCACCGCCGACAACCTGCGCACCAAGCGCGAGGTCGCCGAGCCCAAGGCCCACATCGACGTCGGCTTCTGGGGCGGCGCGATCCCCGGCAACGTCGCCGACCTGCGGCCCCTCCACGACGCGGGCGTCTTCGGCTTCAAGTGCTTCCTCTCACCGTCGGGCGTGGAGGAGTTCCCCGAGCTGAACCGGGAGCAGCTCTCCGCGGCCATGGCCGAGATCGCCTCCTTCGACGGGCTGCTCATCGTGCACGCCGAGGACCCCGGGGCGCTGTCCGCCGCCCCCCAGAAGGGCGGCCCCGCCTACCGCGACTTCCTCGCCTCCCGCCCCCGCTCGGCCGAGAACGACGCCATCGCCCTGCTCATCGAACTCGCCGAGCGCTACGGCACCCGCGTCCACGTCCTGCACCTGTCCTCCAGCGACGCGCTGCCCCTGCTGGCCAAGGCGCGCGCCGACGGGCTCCGCCTCACCGCCGAGACCTGCCCGCACTTCCTCACGCTGACCGCCGAGGAAGTCCCCGACGGCGCCACCGAGTTCAAGTGCTGCCCGCCCATCCGCGAGAAGGAGAACCAGGACGCGCTCTGGCAGGGCCTGGCCGACGGCACCCTCGACTGCGTCGTCTCCGACCACTCGCCCTGCACCACCGACCTCAAGACCCCCGACTTCGGCACCGCGTGGGGCGGCATCTCCTCCCTCCAGCTCGGGCTGCCGGCCATCTGGACCGAGGCCCGCCGCCGCGGGCTCGCCCTGGCCGACGTCGCCCGCTGGATGTCCGAGGCGCCCGCCCGGCTGGCCGGCCTCGACGCCAAGGGAGCCATCGCGCCCGGACACGACGCCGACTTCGCCGTCCTCGCACCCGAGGAAACCTTCACCGTGGACCCGGCGCACCTGCACCACCGCAACCAGGTGACCGCCTACGCGGGCAAGACGCTCCACGGCGTCGTCCGCTCCGCATGGCTGCGCGGCGAGCGCGTGGCCGACCACGGTGTGCCCACCGGAAAGACCGGCCGACTCATCGAAAGGAAGGCAGCATGACAGCGGCGCAGACCGCCGGAATACCCAGCTACACCTCAGACGCGGAGCCCTACTCGGGCGGCGACACCTACGCCGACTACCGCGCACCGGAGGCCGGGTTCCCCTTCGCCCACCTCCCCGACCTGGCCGACCGACGGCTGGGCGCCACTGTCATCGCCGCCAACGACGAGTTCTTCGCCGAGCGGGAGAACCTGCTCAACCCCGAGCGCGCCGAGTTCGACCCCCACGCCTTCCAGCACAAGGGCAAGATCATGGACGGCTGGGAGACCCGCCGTCGCCGCGGGGCCTCCGGCGAGGAACCGCACCCGGCCGAGGGCGCGAACGACTGGGCGCTCATCCAGCTCGGCACCCCCGGCGTCATCCGCGGCCTCGTCGTCGACACCGCGCACTTCCGCGGCAACTACCCGCTGGCCGTCTCCGTCGAGGCCACGTCGGTGCCGGGGTCGCCCTCGCCCGAGGAACTCCAGGCCGACGACGTGAAGTGGACGACCCTGGTGCCGCACACCCGCGTCGGCGGGCACGCGGCCAACGGGTTCGCCGTCACCGAGGAGAAGCGCTTCACCCACCTGCGGCTGCGCCAGTACCCCGACGGCGGCATCGCCAGGCTGCGGGTGCACGGCGAGGTCGTGCCCGACCCCGAGTGGCTGGGCGCGCTGGGCAGCTTCGACCTGGTGGCGCTCGAGAACGGCGGGCTCGCCGAGGACGCCTCCGACCGCTTCTTCTCCCCGCCGGTCAACACCATCGTCCCCGGCCGCTCGAAGAAGATGAACGACGGCTGGGAGACCCGCCGCCGCCGCGACAAGGGCAACGACTGGATCAGCTACGCGCTGACCGGCCAGGGCCGCGTGCGCGCCGTCGAGATCGACACCGCCTGCTTCCGCGGCAACGCGGCCGGCTGGGTGGCCCTCGTCGGCAAGGACGGCGAGAGCGGCGAGTGGACCGAACTGCTGCCGCGCACCCGCCTCCAGCCCGACACCATCCACCGCTTCCTGCTGACGGAAGCGTCGGCGGTCACCCACGTGCGCATGGACATCTACCCCGACGGCGCCATCTCCCGGCTCCGCCTGCACGGCTCCCTCACCGACGAGGGCGCCCGCCGCCTCGCGGCGCGCCACGCCGAGCTGAGCTAGCAGTTCCCTGCGGCTCCCGGGCTCCCGGGCTCCCGGCCCCCGGCCCGGTAAGGGGCGCCACTGTCCGCAGTGCGCGGGCCGCGGGCCGCGGGTGGACCGCGGCTCGTCGCGCCGTTCCCCGCGCCCCTTCGGGGCACGCCCACGCCTCCCAGCCGCGCTGGGGACCCGGGTTCGTCCGGTCGAAGAGCGGCACGAGAGGCCCTGGCCGCCGGCGGCGGCCAGGGCCTCTCGTGCCGTCGCGAAGGGAACAGCAGCCCGACGCGGCGGCGCGTCAGCGTGAACGCCCGGCAAAAATCCGGTACTTGCCGTTGACACGTCGTCTACGCGCGTCACCATGGGTGCCATGAGAATCCCCCCACACATCAAGCGCATCGGCGCCGCAGGCGCCCTCGCCGCCGCCCTGCTCGCGGGCGGCCCCGCCCTCACGACGGCGAGCGCCGCCGCACCGGCGCCCACCGTGGCGGCGGCCCAGCACGTCGCCGCCGTCGGCGACATCTGTGAGTCCAAGCTCCCCGCCGAGGCGCACGAGACTCTCGACCTCATCGAAGAGGGCGGCCCCTACCCCTACCCGCAGGACGGCACCGTCTTCCAGAACCGCGAGGGCATCCTCCCGGACCAGAGCGAGGGCTACTACCACGAGTACACCGTCGAGACCCCGGGCTCGGACGACCGCGGCGCCCGCCGCATCGTGACCGGCGAGGAGGAGCAGGAGGACTACTACACGGCCGACCACTACGAGTCCTTCGACCTCGTCGACTACACCTGCTGAGGCCGCACGAGCGCGGATCCGAGCTCCGGGTCCCCACGCCCCGGGCTCCGCGGCGGCCGTTGTCCCGTATTGGGACGGCGGCCGCCGCTTTGCGTGTAACGTTCGGCTCTCATCACCGGTGCCCCGGCCCCCCGGGGGTGGTCAACCCGCTGTGAACGGGTAACGTTCCCCACAGAGAGTGATGCGTCGGCGGTGGATATGGGGAGTTACCGGTGAGAAACGGTCCGGAAGCGGTCACGTGCGGTGAGGCCATGCTGCTCATGCTCGCCGAGCCCGGCCTCCCCCTGGAACGAGCGGCGCACTTCAGGCGTTCCGTCGCGGGCGCCGAGTCGAACGTCGCGGCGGGCCTCGCCAGGCTGGGCCACTGGGCCCGCTGGATCGGCAGGGTGGGGGACGACCCCGCGGGCGAGGCCGTTCTGCGGGAACTGCGCGCCGACGGCGTGGACGTCTCCTGCGCGGAGATGGACCCCGAGTCGCCCACCGGGCTGCTGCTGCGCGACAGCCACCCCCAGCGCGCCATCGACGTGCAGTACTACCGCACGGGCTCTGCGGCCTCGCTGCTCAGCCCGGCACAGATCACCCCCGAGGCGCTGGCCGGGGTGCGGCTCGTCCACGTCACCGGCATCACGCCGATGCTCTCCGAGGACGCCGAACGCGCCACGCACGCCCTGATCGAGGGCGCCAGGCAGGCGGGCGCCACCGTCTCCTTCGACCCCAACGTCCGCCGCAAGCTGGGCACGGAACACGAGTGGATACGGCGCGTCGGTCCGCTGCTGCGCGAGGCCGATCTCGTCCTCGCGGGGGAGGACGAGCTGGAGCTGCTGCTGGGCGCCGGCCCCGAGGAGGGCGCCAAGGCGCTGCTGACGCTGGGCCGCGCCGGCACGGTCGTCGTCAAGCACAGCGACCACAGCGCGGTCGCCCACACCGTCGAAGGACGCTGGCGGCAGGAGCCGTTCGACGTCCCGGTGGCCGACCCGGTGGGCGCGGGCGACGCGTTCGCCGCAGGCTGGCTCTCGGCCCGGCTGCGCGGGCTCGACCAGCAGCGCGCGCTCGCCGAGGCGGCGTGCGTGGCCGCGCTGGTCGTCCAGGCGCCGGGAGACACCGACGGGCTGCCCACGGCCGCGGGCCGCGACCGCGCGCTGGAGGCGTTCACCCGCGGCACCGACCCGGTCCACCGCTGAGCCCCGCACCCCGCGCCGGGTGACCGGCCGAGCCCGCCGATCCGCCGGGCGAAGGCCGGAGCACCGGCGTCCGACAGACCAAGAGAGGCGGCGAACTGCCGTGTACCGCTGGGAGATCACCAAAGCAGCGCTGGAACAGCGCGTCTTCGCCATCGTGCGCGCGGACAGCTACGAGAAGGCCACCGCCACCGCCGACACCCTCCTCGGCGCGGGACTGACCAGCATGGAGATCTCGCTGACCACGCCGTACGCGTTCGACGCGATCACCACGCTGCGGCGCGAGACCGGTGAGGAGACCGTGATCGGCGCCGGAACCGTCCTGGACGGGCCCTCGGCGCGGCGTGCCGTGGACGCGGGCGCGCACTTCCTCGTCTCGCCCAGCCTGGACGAGGAGGTCATACGGACCGGACACCGCTACGGCGTGCCCGTCTTCCCCGGGGTCGCCACGCCCACCGAGATGGTCCGGGCGCTGGAGATGGGCGCCGACGGGCTCAAGCTCTTCCCGGCCTCGGCCCACGGCCCCCGCTGGCTGCGGGACGTGACCGCGGCGCTGCCCCAGGCCCCGGTGCTGCCCACCGGAGGCGTCACGGTGGAGACGGCGCCCGAGTGGATCGCCGCGGGGGCCGTGGCCTGCGGCATGGGCTCGGCGCTCACCGAGGGCGACCGCGACGCGGTGGCCAAGCGCGTCACGGAGCTGCTCCAGAGCCTCGCCGACGCGGCGCCCTCCGGCGCCCAGGGCTCCTACCGCTGACCTGCCCGGCTCGCCGCCGACCCGTCCTGCTCGCCCCTGGCCTCCTCCAGCCGACCCGTGCGGCCGGCGCCCGTGCCGCCACCCGTGCGGCCGGCGGCACGGGCGGCGGTCACCTGGCCGGATCACGCCAGTGGAACGCCTCGTTCCGCCTGCGGTCCGTACGATCGCGCCATGGCTGACCTGAGTGTGATGGAGCTGAGCCCGGACGCGGACGGCATCGTCGACCTGGCGGCGCTGGGGGAGGAGTTCGTCCGCGACCCCTACCCCTTCTACGCCGCACTGCGCGAGCGCGGCCCCGTGCACCGCGTCCGCATCCCCGAAGGCGCCCTCGCCTGGATGGTGGTCGGGCACGACGCGGCGCGCGCCGCCCTTGCCGACGACCGGCTCTCCAAGAACTGGGCCAACGCCGCACCGGAGGCGGGAGCCAACTCCGTCTCCTCCGGCTACCACATGCTGATCGCCGACCCCCCGGACCACACGCGGCTGCGCAAACTGGTCGCCCGGGAGTTCACCACGCGCCGGATCGCCGCGCTGGAGCCGCGCATCCGCGAGATCACCGGGGAGCTGCTCGACACCCATCTCGCCGGCGCCGAAGGCCGGGCCGACCTGGTGGCGGCGCTGGCCTTTCCCCTGCCGATCACCGTGATCTGCGAACTGCTCGGCGTCCCCGGACTGGACCGCGACCGCTTCCGCGAGTGGTCGGACAAGGCGCTGGGCATCGCCCCCCGTCAGGAGAAGACCGTCCACGCGCAAGCCCTGAGCGGCTACCTCGCCGAACTGCTGGAGCACCGCAGGTCCCAACCGGGCGACGACCTGCTCAGCGCCCTGATCCGCACCAGCGACGAGGACGGCGACCGGCTCGACGAGCAGGAACTGCTCGGCATGGCCTGGCTGCTGCTGGTCGCCGGGTACGAGACGACCGTCGGGCTCATCGCCAACGGCACCCTCGCGCTGCTGCGCCACCCCGACCAGCTGGCCGCGCTGCGCGCCGACCCGGCGTTGCTGGAGGGCACGGTCGAGGAGATGCTGCGCTACGACGGCCCGGTGGAGACCACCACCTACCGGTTCACCACCGAGCCCGTCGAGATCGGCGGCACGCTGATCCCCGGCGACGGCCAACTGGTCCTTCCGGTGCTGGCCGACGGCGACCACGACCCGGCGCGCTTCCCCGGCGGCGACACCTTCGACATCCGCCGCGCCCCGCGCGGCCACCTGGCCTTCGGCCACGGCCTGCACTTCTGTCTGGGCGCCCCGCTGGCCCGTCTCGAGGCGCGGGTGGCCGTCGGCATGCTGCTGGAGCGCACCGGCGTGCTGGAGTTGGACGCGGATCCGGCCACGCTGAGGTGGCGGGAGGGCGTGCTGCTGCGGGGGGTCAAGACCCTGCCGGTGCGCTGGGCACGGTGAGGAGCGCCGCGACGCCATCGCGACCGGCGCGGCGAACCGTACGGCGGCCGGCACGGCGAACCGTACGGCGGCCGGCGCGGCGAACCGTACAGCGACCGGCACGGTCGGAGGGTTCCCGGGCCGGCGGCGGCAACTGGACGGTGTGCTTCCGCTGATGGCGGTTCGGTGGGCCGCGTGCGGCGCGCACGCCCTGTCCTTTGCGGGTTCGGGGAAGGTCGGTGCGGAACCCCCCAGTGGTCTGGACCGGCTGCGTAGGCTACGGACATGCGGATCAGCCAGTGCCGGGAAGAAGACGTCGAGACGCTCGATGCGCACATGCCTTTCCGGGGAGCGACCTCGCACCACGGCGTGCGCTGGGCCCGGCAGCAAGACGGCCGCGGCACCTTCCTGGTGGCCTGGCGCGAGGAGCGTCCGGTGGGCAGCTGCGAAGTCCGCTGGGAGGGGTGTGCGGCCCCCGAAGTGCGCGCCGTCCACCCTGGCTGTCCTGAGGTAAACGGGCTGGGGGTGTGGCCCGAGACGCTGCGCTCCCAGGGCATCGGCACGGCCCTCATCAAGGAGGCGGAGCGGCTGGCCACCGGGCGCGGGTGCCGGGCGATCGGGCTGGGCGTGGAGAAGAACAACCCCCGCGCGCACGCGCTCTACGACCGCCTGGGCTACCGGCCCTCCACGCCGTACCTCGACTGCTGGAGCTACGAGGACGGCGCGGGCGTCACGCACAAGGTGGCCGACGCGTGCGTGTTCATGGTCAAGCTCTTCTAGCGCGCGGTCGAAGCCACGCGCGGTTGTTGTCCTTTCGTCCTGACAATCGAATGTACGGTTTCGGGGCGCCCGGAAGACCACTACGCTCCCCTCGTGCCCAAGAATGATCCGGTGGACCTGCAGCTGAGCGTGGACCGAGCGAGTCCCGTCCCGCTCTACTTCCAGCTTTCCCAGCAACTGGAGAGTGCCATCGAGCGCGGCAAGCTCGCCCCGGGGAGCCTGCTGGGGAACGAGATCGAGCTGGCGGGGCGCCTCGGTCTCTCCCGCCCGACCGTCAGGCAGGCCATCCAGTCGCTGGTGGACAAGGGGCTGCTGGTGCGGCGGCGCGGCATCGGTACCCAGGTGGTGCACAGCCAGGTCAGGCGCCCCATGGAGCTGAGCAGCCTCTACGACGATCTGGAGGCGGCCGGGCAGCGGCCGGCCACGCGGGTGCTGCGGGAGAGCGTGGGGGAGGCCACGGCCGAGGTCGCCGCCGCGCTGGGGGTGCCCGAGGGTGCGGAGGTCAGGTCGGTGGAACGGCTGCGGCTCACCCACGGTGAACCGATGGCCTACATGCGCAACCACCTGCCGGCGGATCTGCTCCCCCTGGAGCGTGCCGAACTGGAAGCCACCGGGCTCTACCGGCTGATGCGGGCGGCCGGGGTGACGCTGCACTCCGCGCGGCAGGCCGTGGGGGCCAAGGCCGCCGACGCAGCGGAGGCCGAGCTGCTGGGGGAGGAGCAGGGTGCTCCGCTGCTGACGATGCAGCGCACGACCTACGACGACACCGGGCGCCCCGTCGAGTACGGCGCGCACCTCTACCGTGCCTCCCGCTACGCGTTCGACTTCCAGCTCCTGGTCCGCCCGTGACCGTCCTGCGCGTGGGTGCGGCGCCTGCTTGTTGACGGGCACCGCGTGGGCCGCTACAACACGGCCATGGCGAACAGGCATCCGGCCCGTCCGTCACGTTCCGGCCACGGTGACGGATACTTGTGCGAAGATCCGGGGCTTCCTCCCGGCAGTGTCCGTAGTCCGTACCAATCCTCCAGCCAGAGAGCAGAACAGGGTGGCCAGCGTGCTCAGGTCCCGGCTCACGTCCCGTACGTCCCGTGCGGGCAGGCAGTCCCGTACGGGCAGGTCGTCTCGTACGGGGCGCGCTCCCGTGCGTACGACAGCCGCCGTGGTGGCCGCGATGGTCGTCGCGACGGCCTCGCTCGCCGGGTGCAGCAGCACCGGGGGCAAGCGGGCCGAGGAGGCCAGGCAGCAGGCCGCCTCGGGCAAGGCGAACGTCACTACGCCCCGCTGGAAGTTCGCCATGGTCACGCACTCCGGTGACGGCGACACCTACTGGGACATCGTGCAGAGCGGCGCCAAGCAGGCCGCCGCCAAGGACAACATCGAGTTCCTCTACTCGCACGACAAGGAGGCGGGCCGCCAGGCCCAGCTCGTCCAGACCGCGATCGACAAGAAGGTCGACGGGCTGATCGTCACCCTCGCCAAGCCGGACGCGCTGAAGAACGTCGTGAAAAAGGCGGTCAAGGCGGGCATACCCGTCATCACGATCAACTCCGGCCAGGAGGTCTCCCAGGACTTCGGCGCACTCACCCACATCGGCCAGGACGAGACGCTGGCCGGCGAGGCCGTCGGCCGCGAGCTCAACGAGCGCGGGAAGAAGAAGGCGCTCTGCGTCCTGCACGAGCAGGGCAACGTCGGCCACGAACAGCGCTGCGAGGGCATCAAGAAGACCTTCGACGGCAAGGTCGAGGACCTGTACGTGGACGGCACCAACATGCCGGGCGTGCAGTCCTCCGTCGAGGCCAAGCTCCAGTCCGACAAGAAGGTCGACTCCGTGGTGACGCTCGGCGCCCCCTTCGCCGCCACCGCCGCCGAGGCCAAGAAGGATTCCGGCAGCGACGCCGAGATCGACACCTTCGACCTCAACGCCAAGGTCGCCGCGGGCCTCAAGGACGGCACCATCGGGTTCGCCGTCGACCAGCAGCCCTACCTGCAGGGCTATCAGGCCGTCGACCTGCTGTGGCTCTACCGCTACAACGCCGACATGCTCGGCGGCGGCAAGCCCGTGCTCACCGGACCGCAGATCCTCACCAAGAAGGACGCGGGCAAGCTGGAGGAGCTCACGAAGCGGGGGACCCGATGACGGCGACGACCGACCCGGGCAAGCCCGACTACGACGAGCCTGGCGACGGGCGTGCACAGCAGGACCCGCCGAGCCCGGCAGCCGCCGGGGACCGGCTCGTGCACCGCCCGCTGCCGGTGCGGCTGCTGCGCCGGCCCGAGCTGGGCGCCGTCGTCGGCGCGCTCGCGCTGTTCGTCTTCTTCGCGTGCGTCGCCGACAGCTTCCTGCGGGCCTCCAGCCTCTCCACGGTCCTCTACTTCTCCTCCACGATCGGCATCATGGCGGTGCCGGTGGCGCTGCTGATGATCGGCGGCGAGTTCGATCTGTCGACCGGCGTGATGGTGACGTCCTCGGCGCTCATCTCCTCGATGTTCAGCTATCAGATGACGGCCAACACCTGGGTGGGTGTCGGGGTCTCGCTGCTGGTCACGCTGGGGATCGGGTTCTTCAACGGCTTCATGCTCACCCGCACCAAACTGCCCAGTTTCATCATCACGCTGGCCACCTTCCTGATGCTGACAGGCCTCAACCTGGGCCTCACCAAGGTGATCAGCGGCACCGTCACCACCAAGACCATCAGCGACATGGAGGGCTTCGACTCGGCCAGGGCCGTCTTCGCCTCCACGCTGACCCTCGGCAGCGTCCACATCCAGATCACCGTGCTGTGGTGGCTGCTGCTGGTGGCCGTCGCCACCTGGATCCTGCTGCGCACCAGCGCCGGCAACTGGATCTTCGCCGTCGGCGGCGGGGTGGACGCGGCCCGCGCCGTCGGCGTCCCGGTCGCCCGCACCAAGATCGGCCTGTATCTGGGCGTCGCCTTCGCGGCCTGGATCTCCGGCCAGCACCTGCTCTTCAACTACGACACCGTCCAGTCCGGCGAGGGCGTCGGCAACGAGCTGATCTACATCGCGGCCGCCGTCATCGGCGGCTGCCTGCTGACCGGGGGCTACGGCTCGGCCATCGGCGCCGCCGTGGGCGCCTTCATCTTCGGCATGGCCAACAAGGGCATCATCTACGCGCAGTGGAACCCCGACTGGTTCAAGTTCTTCCTCGGGGCCATGCTGCTGCTGGCCACCCTGCTGAACGCGTGGATCCGGAAGCGGGCGGAGGCGACCCGATGACTGAGCAGACCCGGCAGGACGAGCAGACCCGCCAGGACGAGCAGACCCGCCAGGACGAGCAGGCCCGGCGAGCCGGGCAGGCCCGGCAGGACGCGCAGCCCGGGGACGCGGAGGCGCCGCTCGTCGAGCTGACCGGTGTGGCCAAGTTCTACGGCAACATCCGGGCGCTGGAGGACATCTCCCTCACCGTCCGTCCCGGCGAGATCACCTGCGTCCTCGGCGACAACGGCGCGGGCAAGTCCACCCTGATCAAGATCATCTCCGGGCTCCACCAGCACGACGGCGGCACCTTCCGCGTCCAGGGCGAGGAGACCCGCCTCGCCTCCCCGCGCGAGGCGCTGGACCGCGGCATCGCCACCGTCTACCAGGACCTGGCCGTCGTGCCCCTGATGCCCGTGTGGCGCAACTTCTTCCTCGGCTCGGAGCCGACCGTCGGCCGCGGGCCGCTGCGCCGCATGGACGTGGCGCGCATGCGGCGCACCACCCACAGCGAGCTGCTGCGCATGGGCATCGACCTGCGCGACGTCGACCAGCCCATCGGCACGCTGTCGGGCGGCGAGCGGCAGTCCGTCGCCATCGCGCGGGCCGTGCACTTCGGGGCGAAGGTGCTGGTACTGGACGAGCCGACGGCCGCGCTCGGCGTCAAGCAGAGCGGCGTCGTCCTCAAGTACGTCGCCGCCGCGCGGGACGCGGGCCTGGGAGTGGTCCTCATCACACACAACCCGCATCACGCCTACCTCGTGGGCGACCGCTTCGTCCTGCTCAAGCGCGGCGCCATGGCCGGCGCCTACGAGCGGGACGAACTGGAGCTGGAGGAGCTGGTGCGCCAGATGGCGGGCGGCTCCGAGCTGGAGGAGCTCAGCCACGAGCTGGAACGCTGAGCGCGGGGCCGAGGGCCGACCGGCCCGGGACCGGGCGACGTACCGTTGATCCCTGGCAGAATCGAGCCCGCCCGTAAGACCCCTCCCAGAGAGACGACCACTCTTGAACGCGGACAGCTTCCAGCGAGCAGACAGGGCAGACAGGGCAGACAGGGCAGACAGGGTCTACCGACGGCGCACAGCTCCCAGCGCGAGTGTCCTGAGAACGGTCAGTACCCGTGAGCGCCGCTCGCACCTGTCGGCTCCCCGCGTGCCGACCGTCGGCATCGACATCGGCGGCACGAAGGTCATGGCGGGTGTCGTGGACGCGGACGGCGTGATCCTGGAGAAGGTGCGCGCCGAGACCCCCGAAAAGTCCAAGAGCCCCAAGGTCGTCGAGGACACCATCGCCGAGCTGGTGCTGGACCTCTCCGACCGGCACGACGTGCACGCGGTGGGCATCGGCGCGGCGGGCTGGATCGACGCGGACCGCTCCCGCGTGCTGTTCGCGCCGCACCTGGCCTGGCGCGACGAGCCCCTCAAGGACGCCCTCACGGCGCGGCTCGCCGTCCCGGTGATGGTCGACAACGACGCGAACACGGCGGCGTGGGGGGAGTGGCGCTTCGGAGCGGGCCGCGGCGAGGACCACCTCGTCATGATCACGCTCGGGACCGGTATCGGCGGCGCGATCCTGGAGGACGGCCGGGTCAAACGCGGCAAGTACGGGGTGGCCGGCGAGTTCGGGCACATGCAGGTGGTGCCGGGCGGCCACCGCTGCCCCTGCGGCAACAGAGGGTGCTGGGAGCAGTACAGCTCGGGCAACGCGCTGGTGCGGGAGGCCCGCGAGCTGGCGGCGGCCGAGTCGCCGGTCGCGTACGGGATCATCGACCGGGTCGGCGGCCAGGTCGGCGACATCACGGGACCGCTCATCACGGAGCTGGCCCGCTCCGGCGACGCCATGTGCACGGAGCTCTTCCACGAGGTCGGCAACTGGCTCGGGGTGGGCCTGGCCAACCTCGCCGCGGCCCTCGACCCGTCCTGCTTCGTCATCGGGGGAGGCGTCAGCGCCGCCGACGAACTGCTGATCGACCCGGCCAAGGAGGCCTTCCGCCGCCAGCTGACCGGCCGCGGCTACCGCCCCGAGGCCCGTATCGTGAAGGCACAGCTGGGTCCCGAGGCAGGTATGGTCGGTGCCGCGGACCTCGCCCGGCTGGTGGCCCGCCGCTTCCGCCGGGCCAACCGCCGCCGCCTGGAGCGCTACGAGCGCTACGAGCGCGCGGCCGACAACCTGCGCCGCGCGGTGGGCCAGTGACCGTGGCGGCCACGCCCGACGACCCGTCCACCCCACCCTCCCCGACGCCTGAGACGCCGAGCGCCATGCCGTACAAGGACGCCAGCCCCCGCCCCTACGAGCCCCACGCCAGGCCCCCGCACCGCCCGCGGCACCGGGTCTTCGTGCTGGTGATCGTCGTGCTGCTGATCGCGCTGCCGGCCGGATACCTGGTGCAGTCCGCGTTCCAGAGCCGCGCCAGCGGCAAGGACAAGGAGCGCGCGGCCGCCGCCACGAGCCTCACCTACGGCCGCCCGCCCAAGGTCAGCCAGCGGATCTACGACGTCCCCGTGCCGCTCTCGGCGACGCGCGTCGCCTTCTACGAGACGAACGCGTGGGAGAAGAGCACCATGTGGGTGCAGTTCCGCACCAGCCCCAAGAGGCTCAAGCAGTTCCTGGACGAGGTGGGCAGCGACACGGCGGAACCGGCGAAGCCCGTGCAGCTGCACAAGGGCCGGGTGGCCGTCACCGGCAAGCTGGCCACCGAGGTCGGCTGGCGGTTCGACGAGCCGAAGAGCCACTACTTCAGCGCCGTGCACGAGCAGCCCAGGAGCAAGCCGGACCTGAAGATCACCGTGGACATGACGTACAAGAAGCGCCCACGCGTTTACGTCGTCTCCAGCACGCGCTTCTGACCATCGGGCCGGTTCGCGGCGGGGTCCGGCGACTGCGGAAACGCCCGGAACGCCCGCTACACCGACAGCAGCGTGCGCAGCCGTTGCCGGGTGCCGGTGCCCGGCTGCGGCAGCAGCAGGACGACGTGCAGGTCGGGATGGTCGGCGATCCGCATCGTCGTGCGGTGGAACACCAGCCGACCGCCGTGCGGATGCTCGACGACCTTCTCGCCCAGTGCGGTGTCCCGCACCTCCTGCTGGGCCCACAGCCGGGCGAAGGCCGGGCTGTGCTCGGACAGCCGCCGCACGAGCGCGGCGAAGCCCGGGTCGTCCGGATAGCGGGCCGCGTCCGACCGGAACTCGGCGACCAGCGACGGCGCCATCGACTCCCACTCCGGCAGCGCGCGGTGCGGGCCCTGCCGCGCCAGGAACCCGTCCAGGCAGCTGTGCAGCTTCGGCACCTCGCCGAACAGCACCTCGACAGCGGCGTTGCCGTGCAGATAGCGCCAGTAGCGGTCCAGGACGTAGGCAGGGCCCGGAGCCCACTCCTCGACGAGGGACACCACGTGCTCCGGCAGCCGCGGGGCCGACGAGCGCGCCGCCCGGCGCGGGGCGGGGGCCGGCGTGTGGCCGGCCAGCCGGTACAGGTGCGCCTGCTCGGCCTCGTCGAGCCGCAGCGCCGAGCTGACGGCGTCCAGGATGCTGGTGGTGACGGTGATCCGGCGGCCCTGCTCGAGCCACGTGTACCAGGTGAGCCCGATGCCCGCGAGCGAGGCGACCTCCTCGCGCCGCAGCCCCGGGGTGCGGCGCCTTCCCGACGTCGGCAGGCCCACGTCCTGGGGGGACAGCCGGGCTCTGCGGCTGCGCAGGAAGTCCCGCAGATCGTCCCGCCGTTGTTCCGTCTCTGCTCCTAGGGTGGTGGTCACGCCAACAGCATAAATTGCAACTTGGCCCGCGCAACGGGGCCCGCGAGACTGGTTGGGTACCGGTACGGGCTTCCGATCCGGGGCGGCATCCGACACAGCGGTTCAGCGCGGCGGTAGATCGCTGCCTCCCCGTGCTTGTCGGCACGTCTCGCCGCCGCGCTGAATCAGTGAAAGGTCATCGCGTTGTCCAAGGAGCAAAGAGTGGTGGAAACGGATGTTCCCGCGGAGCAGGAAGGGGGGAACAGCCCGGCGCCGCCTGCCGCGTCCACCGCGCAATGGGGTGCGGTGTGGATCCTGCTGCTCGGCGCCTTCATGGGATTTCTCGATATCTTCATCGTGAACGTGGCCAATCCGTCGATCCAAGCGGAAATGCACGCCTCGTTCGCCGACATTCAGCTGGTGCCGACCGGCTACACCCTCGCCTACGGCGCCGGCCTGGTCGCCGGTGGCAGGCTCGGTGACATCTTCGGCCGCCGACGGGTCTTCCTGGTGGGCGTCGTCATCTTCGCACTCACCTCGGTCGCCTGTGCCGCCGCGCAGAGCCCCGGTTTCCTCATCGGGGCCCGCATCGCCCAGGGGCTGGGCGCCGCCGTGATGCTGCCGCAGGTGCTGGCGCTCATTCAGGTGACGTTCCAGCGCGACGAGGAGCGCAGCCGCGCCATCGGCCTGTACGGGGCGGTCATCGGCATCGGCGTCGTCGCCGGACAGATCGTCGGCGGTTTCCTCATCGAGTGGGATATCGCCGGCCTGGGGTGGCGCTCGATCTTCCTGGTGAACGTGCCGCTGTGCGTCATCACTTTCATCGGTGCGCTCGCACTGGTGCGCGACCCCGGTGAGCGGACCCCGATGAAGCTGGACCTGGTGGGTGTCGTCCTGCTGGGCGCCGGCCTGCTGGGCGTGGTGCACGGGCTGGTCATCGGCGCCGAGCAGGGCTGGACGGGCCTGCGCGTGGGCGAGATGGCCTGCGGCGCGGTGCTGCTGGCGCTGTTCATCCTGTGGGAGCGCCGGGTGGCCGCCGGGTCCGAGGCGCCGCTGCTGCCGCCGCGGCTGTTCAAGCAGCGCGGCTTCTCCATGGGGCTGCCCACGGCGCTGTGCTTCTACGGCGTCAACGGCGCGTTCATCTTCCTGCTGGCGTTCTACCTCCAGCAGGCCCAGGACTTCACACCGCTGCAGTCCGCCCTCACCTTCACCCCGATGGCGATCCTCACCTCTGTCTTCTCGGTGCTGTGCGGCAAGCTCGTGGCCCGCTGGGGCCGGCGGGTGGTGCCCGGCGGCGCGATCGTGATGGCGCTCGGCCTGGGCCTGGTGTGGGTCGGTGTCGACCTGATGGAGGGCACCAACCCGGCGGCGGCCCTGATGCCGGGGCTGGTGCTGTACGGCGCCGGCGGCGGCATCGTGGCCACCTCGCTGATCGGTGTGGCCCTCTCAGGTGTGGTCCCGGCCGACGCGGGCGCCGCCTCCGGTGGCATCCTCACCGCCGTCCAGGTGTCGGAGGCCGCGGGGGTGGCCGGTATCGGCGCCCTGTTCGCGGCGCTGGCGGCCGGCCACGGCGAGGTCAGCGGCTTCGCGGTCTCCGTCGGGGTGCTCGCCGTCGTCTCCCTGCTGACGGCGCTGCTGCTCAACCTGCTCTCCCGCCCGGAAGAGGCGGGTTCCGAGACTGTCGCCTGACCCCCGTGGGCGACAGCACGGAGGGGCGTCGCGGCCAGGCCGCGACGCCCCTCTCGTCGTTGTCCGGGTCACCCGCCGAAGGGGAAGTCCTCCTCCTTGAACGGGGCCAGCAGCTCCGTCCTGTCGTTCGCGGCCCGTGCGGCCAGCAGCGGCGAGAAATAGTCGCGGTAATTGACGACCTTGCCGTCCCGCACGGTGATCACGATGATGTACTTCATCTCGTACTTCTTGCCCGTGCTCACCGTGGTCCCGTGGGCCGTCCATTCCGCGATGACGACCTCCGGATCTGTCGTCTCGTGAATGTGGACGTGCGGCAGGTCATCGATCAGCTGGTGATCGCAGTAGTGCGTGAGGTACGAGCGGATGGTCTCCCTTCCTGCCATGTGGGAAATGGCTCCGGGAGCCGCGAACGGAATCTCCACTGTCCCGTCTTCCGCCCACATGTCGCAGAACTGGTCCATCTCCTTGTGCAGGAGCAGATCCAGAAGGTGACGGGCGACGTCGGCGGGCTTGGTGGGGGTTTCGCTACTGGCCACGAAATGATCTCCAGTGCGGTATTCGACGAATGCTGACGAACTGCGCGTGCTGGGCGCCGATGCTTCCATTCGCCTTCTGAGGCGGTCAACGAAACGCCGCCGTAACAGGGGTTACCCGTCCGCGCCTTCCCGCCCTGCGACGTCCCGCCGGCGGGACGTCGCAGGGCGGGAAGGCGCGGCCCTCCGCCGCAACCCGGCCGCCGCGCCACGCTCCCCGCCGCTGCCCCGAGAACGGGCCGCTGCCCTCGGAACGGGCCGGGGGCGCCGGGAACGCGGCCGGGCCGCTGTTCGGACAGTCGATCGACTACGCTCGCTCGCGGCCACCTGAGCCGAGCCGGGCCGGTAGTGGCCTGGCCACACCGGTGGAACCGGTCGCCCTCCGGGCGCGGAGGTAAACGGAGGTTAGGGGAGCATGGTTTGACAGCGGACAGTACGCGGAGTGCCGACGGCGAGTGGCAGTCCACCCGCGCGAAGAACCTCTGTTATCGCGGCCCGCGACTGGTCACCGGCGCGGACATCGTCCGCATCTCACGGACTCTCGCCCTGGAGCCGTGGCATTTCACCCAGGCCGCACCGGCCGCCGCCAACGACCCGACCGGGGTCGTGTTGGACAACGCGCGGCGCCGGGTGAACGTGCGGCTCGCCAACGCGGCTCACGGCTGCGTCTTCCACGTCGTCACCCTGGAGGGCACCGGACGCTGCGGACTGGGCGAACTGGCGCCGCTCTCCTGCCGGATGTTCCCCGCCGTCCCCGGCCGCGCCGACCGCGACGGCACGACAGAGGCCGACCGCGACGGCGTGCCGGAGGGGGAAGAGAAGGCGGCCGGGGGCACGAACGCCGTGCAGGACCCTGTCGGGGACGAGGGCGAGGGTGAGGGCGGTGACGGCAGCGCGCTCGGGCCGCCAGGGCGCCCGCTCGACGCGGAGGGTCTGGCGCGGGCGGAGCGGCGGTGGGCCGCCGACCGCGACCAGTGGTTCGAGATCGTCGCGCACTGGAACGCCCTGGCGGAGAAGACCGACGACCCGCTTGGTGTCGAGGACTTCCAGCGCTATCTGCTGGAGGCGCACGCGGCCTGCGAGGCCGGTGCCCCCTGGCCCGAGGAGGTGGTCGCGTGAGCGGCTCGGGAGCCAACCTGGCCGGCTGCGCCTCCTGCAAGGGGCGCTGCTGCCGGGAGTACACCGTGAACGTGACCCTCGAGGATGTGCGCAGGCTGGCCGCCGGAATGGCCCTCCACCCGCGGGAGTTCGTCACCCTCAAGGAGAAGGAGGACGGCGACTTCCGGTTCCGGCCCGGCGGCCCGCTCTACGACCTCCGGCTCCGCCACCGGCCGGACACCCAAGGGTGCGTGTTCCTGATGGAGATCGCCCCCGGCCACGCGCGCTGCGGCGCGTACGTCCACCGCCCGCGGGTGTGCGCGAACTTCCCGACCACTCTGACGGGGAACACGTTGTCCATCCGCGACAACACCCTGTGCGGCGACTCGGACTCGTGGAACCTCACGGCGATGGACCTGCCGGCGCTGCGGGCGAGCATCATGCGCAACCGGGCGGCCTGGGGCGAGCACCTGCGGAGGGCCGAGCAGTGGAACGCCCGGGTCGACCGGGGGCACCGGACGCTGTCGGAGGACGCGTTCTACGACTTCGTCCTGGCACCGGAGGAGTTGGAGCAGCCGGAGCAGCCGGAGCAGCCGGAGCAGCCGGAGCAGCCGGAGCAGCCGGAGGAGTCGGAGGAGAAGGCCGCTTCCGCTGCGGAAGAGGGCGCGGCCACGGCCGCCGGCCAGGACACCGCCGCCCAGGACGCCGACGGCCCGGCACACGCCTCCGCCTGACCGAGGCTGCTCCCCGGGCCTGGGGCTGCTCCCCGGGCCCGGGCCTGCTCCCGGGCCCGGGCCGGGAGGGCCGGGCCCGTCGGCGGGTGGGCCGGGTCAGCCGGCCGGCTGCGGGGAGGACGCCGGCAGGTCGTCCGGGAGCAGCAGGCGCAGGTCCTCCAGGCCCGGGGCGGCGATCGTGCCGATGCGGCGGGCCTGTCGCGTCATCATCGACTCCAGCAGCTGCCGGGCGGCGCGCGCGTTGCCGAAGGAGCGGTCGCGCGGGATCAGCTCCACGTAGCCGCGCAGCGCCTCCAGGGTCTCCTCCGGACAGTCGTAGCCGGACTTGGAGGCGTACATGTTCATGATGGTGACCAGCTCTTCCGCGGAGTAGTGCTCGAACTCCACGGTGCGGCTGAAGCGGGACGCCAGGCCCGGGTTGGAGCCCAGGAAGCGCCGCATCTCGTCGGTGTAGCCCGCGGCGATGACGACGACCTCGTCGCGGTGGTCCTCCATCAGTTTCAGCAGCGTGTCGACGGCCTCCTGGCCGAAGTCGGAGCCCGAGCCCTCGGGGGTGAGGGTGTACGCCTCGTCGATGAACAGCACACCGCCGAAGGCCCGTTCGAAGACCTCCTTGGTGAGCTGCGCGGTGTGTCCCACGTACCGCCCCACCAGGTCGGCGCGTGCCACCTCCACGAGCTGACCGGTGTTCAGCACGCCCAGGGAGTGCAGCAGATCCGCGTAGAGGCGGGCGACGGTGGTCTTGCCGGTGCCGGGCGGGCCCGAGAAGATCAGGTGATGGCTGATCCGCGGGATGGGCAGCCCCGCGGCCTGGCGCTTGCGCGTGGCCTCCAGCAGGTTCACCAGGTCCGTCACCTCGTGCTTGACGGCGGCGAGGCCGACCATGGAGTCGAGTTCGGCCAGCAGGTCCTGGGAGCTGCGTGTCGTGTCGCCGCCGCTGATCGTCTCGTCGTCGGCGACGTCGGCCGGGAGCAGCAGCGACAGGTCCGCCTCGGCCGGGTTGGCCATCGAGCCGAGCCGGAACGCCTGCCGGTCCACCATCTCCTCGAAGACGCGGCGGGCCGCGCGGCCGTTGCCGAACGTGGCGTCGCGCGGCATCCGCTCGTAGAGCCGCGCGAGCGCGTCCAGGGTGCTCGGGTCCAGTTCGTACCTGTGGGCCTCGCACATGGACTCGGTGATGGTGACGAGCTCTGCCACGGAGTAGTTGGCGAACTCGATGCTGCGGGTGAAGCGGGAGGCCAGACCGGGGTTGGAGCCGAGGAAGCTGTCCATCTGGTCGGTGTAGCCGGCGGCGATGACGACGACCTCGTCGCGGTGGTCCTCCATCAGCTTCAGGAGCGTGTCGATGGCCTCCTGGCCGAAGTCCGTGCCCGACCCCTTGCTGTCGGACAGCAGGGTGTACGCCTCGTCGATGAACAGCACACCGCCGAGGGCCTCGTTGAACGCCTCGGTGGTCTTGATGGCCGTGCCGCCGATGATCTGGGCGACCAGATCGGCCCGGGAGACCTCGACCAGATGGCCGGAGCGCAGCACGCCGAGATCGGCGAGGATGCCGCCGTACAGCCGGGCGACGCTGGTCTTGCCGGTGCCGGGCGGGCCGGAGAAGACCAGGTGGCGGCTCATCGGCGGGGCCGGCATGCCGAGACTGGCGCGGCGCTGGGCGAGCTGGTTGAGGTTGATCAGGGTGTGCACCTGGTGCTTGACGTCGGCCAGGCCGATCAGCGACTCCAGCTCCTCCAGCGGGCTCTCGGGCTTCTTCGCGCCGCCGCCCGCGGGGCCGGTCTCGGCGCCGCCTGGGCCGATGTCCTCGCCCCAGGCGTCGGGGGACGCGTTGCCGCTGCTGTCCAGCTCCTCCACGGTGAGGCGGTCGCTGCCGCGTGACTGCTTGAGGCCCGCCCCGCGGTTGTCGCGCACCGTGCACCGGTCGAGGACGACCTTCTCGGCGCTGTCCATCCGGATGCCGTCGCCGGTACTGCCGGTGACCTGGCACACCTCCAGGGACGCCTTCGCGCCCTCGGCGATCAGGACGCCGTGGGCGCCTGCCTCGGACAGGCGGAGGCGCTGCGCGGTGATCTCGCCGCCGCTCTCCACGTGGAGGCCGACGCTGGCGCTGGCGGATATCTCGCAGTCGGACAGGGTGCCGCGGCCGTCGGCGCCGACCGAGACACCGGCCAGGGTGGTGCGGCGCACCGTCGTGTCGCGGACCTCAGGAGCGCCGCCGCCCGCGATGCGCAGACCGGCGCCCTCGGTGCCCTCGACGGTGCACCCCTCCAGCCGTCCGCGGCCGTCCTCGGCCACCTCCACGCCGTGGCCGCGCGCTTCGGCGATCCGTGCGCGGCTCAGCAGCGGGTCGGCATTGGTGCGGACGGAGACGCCTGCACCGGCGGCGTCGACCACCTCCAACCGCTCGAACTCCGCCGAGGAGCCCTCCGCCAGCAGCACGGAGGCGGTCTTGTCGGCGCACTCGCGCACGGTGGTGCCGGTCAGCAGGGGCGCGCTGGAGCCGATCACGCGGATGGCCGGATCGGTGGCGGAGTTGAAGTCGCAGTCCCGGAAGGTGCCGCGGGAACGCTCGGTGACGGCGAGTCCGCTGCCCTTGGTACGGGAGGTGACGCAGCGCAGCAGCTCCGGGTCGGCACCGGAGGAGAGGACGATGCCGGGTCCCGAGGTGTCGGTGACCGTGACCTCTTCGAGGACCGGCCGGGAGCTGCTGGTGATGTACACACCGACCGAGGTGTCGTGCACCCGGGCTCGCAGCACCTGGGTGGAACACTTGCCCTCCAGCGCGATGGCGGGCTTCTCGGTCGCGGTCACCTCGCAGTCCTCCACCCGGCCCTGCGCCTCGCCGTTGGCGAGGATGCCGTTGCCCTGCGCGCCGCGCACCCGGCAGCCGCGTACGGTGGTGCGGGCCTGCTCGCCCAGGACGATGGCCGAGGTGCCCAGGTGCTCGAAGACGGAGTCGGCGACGACGCTCCCGGTGGGCGCGGTGTCCACCACGCCGGCGCCCTCGGGGTTGGAGATCCGGCAGTCCCGGATGGCCACCGATCCGTTCTCACGTGCCAGGACGGCCGTCCAGCCCGATCCCACGGCAGTGCAGCCGTCCATGGCCACCTGGCCGCGGGGCGCGTCCACCACGGGGAGGTCCTCGTTGCCGCCGCGCAGGGTCAGGTCGGTGAGCATCACGGCGTCCGCGACGAGTACCACGGCGGTGCCGCGTGACGGGCAGATCTCGACGCTGCCGCGCTCCCCGTCGCCCGCGATGGTGACGCGCGTGCGGACCGTGAGGTTCTCGCGGTACCGGCCGGGCCGGACGCGTATCACCGCTCCTGCGCGAGCCTTCTCCAGGGCCTCGCCGATCGTCCGGAAGCCCTCCGGCTGGTCCGGGCCGACCGTGAGCAACTGCCGTGACACGCTGGGACCTCCTCGTTGTGATGCCGTTGCCGGTCCCCTCGGTGGCCCCGAGCCCGGGCTGCCGGGCGGCCGGGGGAAGGTACAGGCACGCGATGAAGGCTACGGGAACCGTGGCACCGGCAGCCAGGTGCCTCCGCCACCGGTGACGGGCCCGTGCGCCGAAGGTGAGCGGATCCCTGCCTCCGCCCCGGTAGGAGGGGGCGCGGGGCCCATGACCTGGGTGCGGCACGACAGTTCGCCGCCGGACACCCGCCGTCCCCCGGCGGTGTTCCCCGCGGGCGGGGCCGCGAGAGCACGTTACCGTGTGGAGATGCCCTGCGCGTATCGTGCGCGGCATGCGACCTGCTCGTTCCCCTCGCCGCTCGGTAGGACGCGCGGTGGCCGCCTCCCTGCTGGCCGCGGCGCCGCTGGCCGCCCAGACGCCACCCGCCGCCGCCGACTCCGTCCAACTGCCCGCCCTTCCCACAGCACTGGCACCCGACGAGCCGTGCACGCCCGCTTCGAGCGAGACGGCGCGCGAGCAGACGTGGACCCGGCAGGCGCTGGGGCTGCGCCGCTCCTGGTCGCTGGCGGACGGCCACGGAGTGACCGTCGGTGTGGTGGACACCGGGGTCGGCACGGACATCCCGGCCCTCGCGGGGCGGGTGGAAGCGGTCGGCGATGCGGGCACCGACTGCGTGGGGCACGGTAGTTTCGCCGCGGGCCTGATCGCCGCCGCGCCCCGGCAGGGGGTGGGCGTGGCCGGGGCCGCGCCCGCGGCGCGGGTCCTGGCGGTGCGCGGCACCGACAAGCGCGGCAAGGCCACGGCAGAGCAGCTCGCGGACGGGGTACGGGCCGCGGTCGACGGCGGGGCGCGGGTCGTCTACGTGGGGCGCGCGGTGCCGGACGGCAAGGCGGAGCTGACCGCCGCCGTGGAGTACGCCACGCAGCACGACGCCCTGGTCGTCGCGCCGTTCGCCCCGGACGTCCTGCCGAAGGACAGCAGCACCGGCAGGACGAGCGAGCCGGCGCCCCGGTACTGGCCCGCGGCGGCCCCCGGGGTGCTGTCGGTCATGGACTACGGCCCCGACGGCACCCGCCCGAAGGACGCCCCGCAGGTGAAGGGGGCGAAACTGGCGGCGCCCGGGGACGCGGTGGTCAGCGTCGGCCCCAGCGGATCGGGGCACTACATCGGCTCCGGTTCCTCGCTCGCGGCGGCGAACGTGGCCGGGGCGGCGGCGCTGGTCCGGTCGCGGAAGCCGAAGATGACGGCGGCCGAGGTCTCCCGCCAACTCGTCACGGCCGGGTACCCGGCGGTTCCGCCGCGGGTGGACCCGTATGCGGCACTGACCGCCGTCCTTCCGGACAAGCAGGGCACCGTGCCCTCTCCGCCGCCGGCGAAGCTGCCGCCTCAGGCGTCCCCCCAGCCCCTCAACCGCGCGCTGCTGATCGCAGGCGCGGGCGGCACGCTGGTGCTCCTGGTGGCGGGCGCGGCGGTGGTGATCCCACGCGGCCGCGCCCGGGGGTGGCGTCCCGCGGGCGCGCCGGAGGAGCGCGAGACGGCCACCTGACCGCCGCCCGGCCCGGCGGCGGCCGAACCTCCCGAGTCGGCGGGCGGGAGGGCGGCGGACGCGGAACGGCCGGTTCCGCCCCCGGTGAAGACACCAGGAGCGGAACCGCTGAGCCGGGCGCGTTCGGACCGGTTACGCGTCCGGCTCCTCCAGCATCGCCGTCTGGACCTGTGTCTGCTTGCGGCGGGCGATCCGCACGGCCCGTCCCGGGTTCATGGCCCGGCCCTTGACGTTGCCCAGCAGGTAGCCCTCCGAGGGCGGGCAGGACAGCAGCAGGGCCGGGGTGTTGACCTCCAGCATCCGCCGCATGAGCATCTCGTTGAGGCCGCGCCCGGCGCCCGAGGCGCCCCGGGTGACGATGATGTGCAAGCCGACCTCCCAGCCCAGGGCCAGGTGGTTGAGCAGCGGGTCGAACGGCGCGTTGCCGATGCCGGTGCCCAGCATGTCGTAGTCGTCGACCAGGATGAACAGCCGCGGCCCGCTCCACCAGTCGGCCTGCTTCATCCGGCCCGGGGCGATGTCCGGGCCCGGCACCCGCGTCCGCACGGCGCGGGCGGCACCGTCGACGAGGTCCTTGAGCGCGTCGATCGACACCGCGTGGCCCAGCCGGTACTCCTCCGGTACCACTTCCGCCAGGTCGCGGCGGTAGTCCACGAGCATGATCCGCGCCTCGGCGGGCGTGTACCTGTCCATGATGGACTTCGCCATCAGCCGCAGCAGGTTGGTCTTGCCGCTCTCGGTGTCGCCCACGACGACCATGTGCGGGCTCTCGCTGAAGTCGTGCCAGACGACCGACAGCCGCTCCTCCTCCAGGCCGATCGGCACCCGGAAGTCGCCTCCGGCCCCGGGCAGCTGCGCCGCGGGCAGCTTCGTGGGCAGCACCCGCACCTTGGGGGCCGTGGGGCCCTGCCAGCTCTCCTTGACCGCGGCCACCAGGCCCGCGATCCCGTCGGAGAGGTCGTCGGCGGACTCCGTGCCGTCGATGCGGGGGAGCGCGGCGAGGTAGTGCAGCTTGCCCTCCCGGGTCAGGCCACGGCCCGGGTTGCGCGGCACGGTGGCGGCGCGGCGGGTGTCGATCTCGGAGTCCATCGGGTCACCCATCCGCAGCTCCACATGGGTGCCCGCCTGGTCGCGCACGGCGGCGGTGAGCTCCACCCAGCGGGCGGCGGTCACGATGAGGTGGATGCCGTAGTTGAGGCCGCGGGCCGCGATGGCGGCGAACGTCTGGATGTTGCGGTCGAAGTCCTGGCGGACGGTGGACCAGCCGTCGATGACGAGGAAGACGTCGCCCTGCGGCTGGTCCGCGAACTCGCCTGCGGCGCGGCGGCGGCGGTAGGTCGGCATGGAGTCGATGCCGTTGTCCAGGAAGAACCGTTCGCGGTCCGCCAGCAGATTGGTGACCTCGGCGATCACCCGGCCCACCCGCTCGGAGTCCAGTCGTGCCGCGACTCCGGCGGTGTGCGGCAGGTCGGCCAGCGCGGCCAGGGTGCCGCCGCCGAAGTCGAGGCAGTAGAACTGCACCTCGCGCGGGGTGTGGGTGAGGGCGAGCGCGGTGAGGATCGTGCGCACCATGGTGCTCTTGCCGCTCTGCGGGCCGCCCGCGATGGCCACATGGCCGCCCACGCCCGACAGATCGACGGTCAGCAGGTCGCGGAGCTGCTCGAAGGGCTTGTCCACGATGCCGACCGGCACCGTCAGCCGTCCGCGCATCGGCCAGCCGACGGTGGTGAGGCCCAGCTCGGGGTCGGGGGTCAGCGGCGGCAGCACCTGGTCGAGAGTCGCGGGCACGCTCAGCGGCGGCAGCCACACCTGGTGTGCGGAGGGGCCTGCGCCCAGCAGCCGGTCCACGGCGACGGACAGCAGGGTGTCGCCGCTCTCCTCCTCGGGCTCGGTCTCCGGCTCCGGTTCGGGATCGGGGAGGTCCGGGAGCTGGCGGGGCACCACGTAGCCCGCCGTCCACGGCACCGTCTGGCTCGCCACCCTGGCCTGGTTCACGCGGCTGCGCCGCTGCTGGTAGGGGCCGGAGACGTACGCGGCGCGGAAGCGGGTCAGAGCCTCCACGCCGGACTTCAAGAAGCCGCTGCCGGGCTGCGGCGGGAGCTGGTAGGCGTCCGGGACACCCAGCACACCGCGGCTCTCCATGGCGGAGAAGGTGCGCAGTCCGATGCGGTACGACAGGTGGCTCTCCAGCTGGTGCATCCGCCCCTCGTCCAGCCGCTGCGAGGCGAGCAGCAGGTGGACCCCGAGGCTGCGCCCGAGCCGCCCGATCATCACGAACAGCTCCATGAACTCGCGGTGCGCGGAGAGCAGCTCGCTGAACTCGTCGACGATGACGAACAGGCTGGGCAGCGGCTCCAGCGGGGCGCCCGAGGCACGTGCCTTCTCGTACTCCAGCGCGGAGGTGTAGTTGCCGGCGGCGCGCAGCAGCTCCTGGCGCCTGATCAGCTCACCGTGCAGGGCGTCCTGCATGCGGCCGACCAGCGCGGCCTCACCGGCGAGGTTGGTGATCACCGCGGAGACGTGGGGCAGCTCGTCCAGACCGAGGAAGGTGGCACCGCCCTTGAAGTCCACCAGGACGAAGTTGAGTGTCTCGGAGGAGTTCGACAGCGCGAGCGCCAGTACCAGGGTGCGCAGCAGTTCGCTCTTGCCGGAGCCGGTGGCCCCGATGAGCATGCCGTGCGGACCTGTGCCGCCCTGCGCGGACTCCTTGATGTCCAGTTCCACCGGGGTGCCGTCGGGGCCGACCGCGATCGGCACCTTGAGCCGGTTGGACCCGGTGCTCTGCTGCCACAGGCTCTGCGGGTCGTGCCGGTACAGGTCGGTGATGCCCAGCAGGGTGGTCAGTTCGACGTCCGAGGAGAGCGGTTCGGCGGAGTCGCCGCCGCCCGTGCCCATCCGGTAGGGGGCCAGCCGCTTGGCCAGCGCCGTCGCGCTGATCGTCCCCATGGGGTCGGGGCGGCCGAGTAGGGTGGTCTGCTCCTTGCGCTCGCGGTCGGTGCGGACCAGTGCGAAGGAGTCCTCGCTCACGTCGAACCGGAGGGTGACCCGACCGGGACGCCAGCTCAGCGCGCCGGTGAGGTCCAGCACGACGGCGTTGCGGAAGCCCGCGCCGTCCAGCCGGTGGCGGGCGGGCACGGAGCCCCCGTCGAGCACGATCACGGTGTACGGCTCGTCGCGTCCCGGCGGTGCGTCGGGGTCGAACGACGGCCGCTCCAGGAACTCGGCGCCGAGCAGGTCCTCCAGCTCGTTGAAGGCCGAGACGAACATCCGGGCCGGGCCTGCGCCGTCGCTCTCCTGCGGGTGCAGGTTGTGCGGCAGCCACTTCACCCATTCCCAGTCGGCCCGCCGCTCGTCGGACACGCACAGCGCCACCCACACGTCGTCGGGGGCGTGGAAGGTCACCAGCTGTGCCACGATCGCGCGGGCCAGAGAGCGGATGCGGTCCTCGTCGCCGCGGAAGAGTACCCGCGCCCAGGCCCGCAGATAGATGGCTATGGGCTGCTCGGGCACGGTGGAGTAGGCGCGGATGAAGCTGCGCAGGGCGTGGGCCGACAGCGGTTCCAGGTCCTCGACCGGGGTGGTGGCCGTGGGCGTCAGCCGCAGGCCCAGCTTCTGTTCGCCGACGGCCACCCGTATCTCGCCGAAGTCCGTGTCCTGCGGACGGCGCTCCCACAGCCGCGTGGTGCCCGCGAGCTGCCACAGGGCGGAGGGCGGCGGATGCCGCCAGGCCAGCGCCTTCTGCTGGTCGACGACCGCGGCCCGCACCTTGCGCCGGATCTGGGTCAGGTAGCGCAGGTAGTCGCGGCGCTCACCCTTCAGCCGCTGTTTGCGCTCGCTGGCCTTGCGCATCATCTGGCCCAGCATCATGGCCGCCGAGGACAGCACCATCAAACCCATGGCCAGGTACATGTAGTGGCTGCCGCGGCCGCCGCCCATGCCCGGTCTCATCAACATGAGCATCATGGACACCGACATCAGTGCCATGGGCAGGTAGGTCCAGACCGCGGAGCTGTCCGGCACGACCTCGGGCAGTGTCGGCGGCTCCTGCAGTTGCAGTTCGCCGTCCGGCATCTCGGGGCCGCGCCGACGCGCCGGGCGGCGGAACAGGACGACGCTCAACGCCGGTTCTCCTCACGGGGCGGGGCACAGTCGGTGGGGGGAACGCCCTCGGTCCGTGGGCGTTCCGGCGCGTCCGCACTGACGATCAGGGTCCGCCCTGACGACCAGAGTGAACTCTGCGTACTTGGTATACCAGTTCTCGGAGCCGGCACGTGATGCGCACCCACCCTGATGTGGGGTTACTGCACACATCTATGATGACGTCTCGTCAGCGCCCCCTCGCCCCGTGCGGGAACGACCAAGACCCGGGAAGCCCCCCGCGCAGACCCCCGGAAGAAGCGTGAGCAGCCCGATGACTGACAACCAGGTGGCAGGTCTGTGCCGCCTGACCATATGTGCGCCGGCCAAGTCCATCGACCTCGCGGTGCCCTCCGACGTGCCGGTGGTCGACCTGCTGCCCGCCGTCCTCGGCTACAGCGCCGACAACCTCGCGGAAAGCGGCATCGACCACGGCGGCTGGGTACTGCAGCGCCTCGGCGGTGAGCCGATGGACGAGGAGCGCACCCTCGACTCCTACGACCTGCGCGACGGCGAGACCCTCTACCTCCGGCCGCGCATCGACGCCCTCCCCGAGGTCCACCTCGACGACCTGGTGGACGGCATCTCCACCACCATGCAGGACCGGCCGCACGGCTGGAGCCCGCGGGCCAGCGCCCGGCTGCTGATCGGCTTCGCCGTCACAGCGCTGCTGGCCGGAGCGGTCGTCCTCGCCCTGCCAGGCGGCTCCACCGGCCTGCGTGCCCTCGGTGCCGCCGCGGCCGGGCTGCTGCTGATCGCCGGGGCCGGCTCGGCCAGCCGCGCGGTGGGTGACGCCGGGGCGGGCGCGGCTCTCGGCATCATGGTGGGCCCCTACCTCGCGCTCGCCGGCTGGCTGCTGCCCGGCGGTGACATGGGGGGCCCGCACAGCCACGAGGTGCTGGGCGCCCGGCTGCTCGCCGCCTGCGCCGCGGGCGCGGGCGGCGCGATCGTCGCCCTCGCCGCCGTGGCGTCCTTCGCGGCGCTCTTCCTCGGCCTCGCCGTGGTCATGGCCTTCGGGACCCTCGCCGGCGCCCTGATGGTCCTCACCGACCTGGGACCGTCCAACGTGGCCAGCATCCTCGCCCTGCTGGCAGTCCTCCTCGGGGCTTTCGTCCCCTCGCTGGCCTTCCGGATGTCCGGGATGCGCATGCCTCCGCTGCCGACCAACGCCGACCTGCTCCAGGAGGGCATCGAGCCGCACCCCACGTCCGTGGTCTCCGCGCGGGCGGTGCTCGCCGACGGCTGGATGAGCTCGCTGTACGGGGCGGTGGGTGCCGTGTGCGCGGTCTGCCTGGCGCTGCTCACCCACGACGGCGGGCTCGCCGAGGTCATCACGGCCGTCGTGCTCGCGCTGCTGCTGTTGCTGCACGGCCGTGGCCTGGGGAACGTGTGGCAGCGACTCTCCCTCTTCGCCCCCGGGGCGGGCGGCCTGTTGATGCTCGTCCTCTTCCGGGCCGTGACCTACTCACCGGACAGCCGGCTGCTGCTGGTCGCGAGCCTGCTGGCGGCCACCGCGGGCATCGCCATCGCGTCGTGGACCGTGCCTGGCCGGCGGCTCGTCCCGTACTGGGGCCGGGCCGCGGAGATCCTGCACTCGGCGACCGCGCTCGCCCTGCTGCCGCTGGCCCTGTGGGTGCTCGGGGTGTACGGCGCCCTGCGCGGCCTGAACGGCTGACGGCCCGAACCGGAGGAACGCACAGTGCAGTCCAAGCGCGACCAGGTCCAGGCGCACATGTTCGTCATGGGGCGGCTGACCTCGGGCATGCTGCGCGCCGACCCCGACGCCCCCGAGAGCCCCCAGGGCAGGACCAACCGCGGGGTGGTCATCAGCATCATCATCGCCCTCCTGATCTGCGCGGGTTCCTTCGTCTTCGGACTGATCAAGCCGGGCACGAAGGACTCCTGGCGCGAGCAGAACACGCTGGTGGTCGACAAGGACACCGGCGGCCGCTACCTCTACCTCGACGGGCGGCTGCGCCCGGTACGCAACTACACCTCGGCGCGGCTGCTGCTGGGCGCGGACCTGGAGACCGCGTCCGTCGGCAGTAAATCCCTCAGCGGCACCGCGCACGGCGCGCCCGTGGGCATCGTCGGGGCCCCCGACAACGTGCCGGACAGCGGCTCCCTGTCCTCCGACCCGTGGCAGGTGTGCTCGGCCGAGGGCGACGAGGGGACCGCCACGGCGCTGGCCGTCGGCAAGGACGTCGACGGCAAGGGCCTGGGCGGCTCCGAGGGGCTGCTGGTCACCGGGTCGGGCAAGGCCCAGTACCTGGTGTGGCAGGGCAGCAAGTTGCGCCTTGACGTGGACAGCGGTGCGCGCGAGGCACTCGGCTACGGCTCGCGCCGCTCGCTGCGGGTGTCGGCGGCGCTGCTCAACTCGCTGCCCTCAGGACCCGACCTCGTGGCCCCCGACATCCCGCGGCGCGGCAGCCCCGGCCCGTCCCTGGGCGGTGGGAAGACCCGGGTCGGCCAGGTCTTCCGGGCGTCGGCGCCCGGCGGCGAAGCCCGCTACTACGTGTTGCGCAAGGAGGGGCTGACCCCGGTCAACGCCACCGTGGCCGCGCTGCTCCTGGGCAACCCGCAGACCAAGGAGAAGGCGTACGCGGGCGGTGGGGTCAACGCCGTCCCGCTGGGTGCCGACGCGGTGATCGGGCACCTGGCGCCGGACGCCGAGGGCGGGGACACGCGAACGGACCTTCCCGAGAGCCCGCCGAAGGCGGTCGAGCCGGGTACGGACGAGGTTCCGTGTGTCGGTATCCGGTCGGGCGAGGACGGCACCAGGGTGAGTGTGTCCCTGGCGGACGTCGACGGCATCGGCCGGGCGGCGCAGGCCGCCCCGGAGGCGCTGACGCCGGCCTGTGTGAAGGCCGACCGGATCGTGGTGCCGCCGGGCGGCGGGGCCCTGGTCCACGCCCTGAGCGCGGACGGCTCCAACGTCGGCAGCACGGTGTACCTGGTGACGGACAGCGGGGTGAAGTACCGGGTGCCGACGGCCGACGCGCTGAAGGCGCTGGGATACACCACGAGCCAGGCGCAGCGGCTTCCCTCGTCGCTGTTGTCGATGCTGCCGACCGGGCCGGACCTGACGCCCTCGGCGGCGAAGTCGGGCCGGTCCAAGGCGACAACTCCGCCGTGTGACACAGGCAACAAGAAAGCGGTAAACCCTTGACCGCGGCAACTCGTCTTTCCCATCGGTATATCGACATTTGAGGAAAGTCTGAGGGCGTGTCACCGCACGTCAAGTACCGCAAGACCAGGCAAAGATGGTGGTGCGGGCGCATAGCGGCATTTCTCGCCGAGGAACGTTGCTCACGCTTTGCGACCCTTCTACCATCCTTGTCAGGACCAACCAACTGGATGAGGATGCCTCCGCATCCGGTTACGCAACCGCGCCGGCGCCTCGGGCCTGGCGGGGAGATTTCCACCGGAAGGGGCCGGCCCATGACGGGTATGCAGCGGGCAGAAGAACAGGCGACACGCAACGGTATTCAGGCCCTTGAGATGGCCTTCTCTGGCGTCCAAAGCCGCCGTCAGGATGTCGAGAGCACCAAGCACGGCATGATCTCGGCGCTCCAGGGCAGTGACGGTGGGGCCTTTCAGAAGCTGCTGGACTCCTGGGACGAGCACGCCGAGATCATCTCGAAGAACCTCCAGGACATGATCAACCAGCTCAACGAGACGCTCCGTGCTCAGGGGATGACACAGGGTTCGTCGAACGACGCCATCAACCAGGCGTACTCCCAGTCGCAGACGATCTTCGACGGCCTGATGGGCAGCACCGCCGGACAGTGACCGCCCGGGCCGGTACCGCTCCGGCCCGCCGCAGCCGCAACCGTAAACGCCGCACCGACAGCCATTCAGCGAAACGAGGTCACTGATGCCGGACAACCTCACTGACGGATATATCTACGTCAGCTATGCCCACGTCGACAACGCCGTCGAGGACATGCGCCTTCAGACGCGCGAGATCGAGAAGATCATCAACAGCCTGAACGACGAACTCCAGGCGCTGAAGAACTCGTGGGAAGGTGACGACCGCCAGGTCTACGACGAGAAGCAGGCGGCGTGGAACCAGGCCGTCACCAATATGGCCAAGTGGCTCAATGACAACGCGGCCACGCTGAACAACATCCGCGACCTCTACACGCACAACGAGCGCCAGCAGACGCAGAGCTGGCAGGACGTCAAGATCGGCTGATCCGACGATGCTCGGGCGGTCGTCCCACGACGAGCTTCACGTGGGGCGGCCGCCTGTTGTCGTCGCCCGGACCGTGACGGAGGAAGAGGCAGGGACATGGCCGAAGGCAATCAGCCCCCGACGCAGCTCAACAAGGAATGGCTCCAGAATTTCAAGGACCACGACATAGCGGCTTTCCGGGACGCACTCAAGGCGGTGTCCGGGGACAGTACGGGAGACCCGGTGATTCCCGGCATGTTGTCCCTGAAAGGTGACAACGGAGCAATCGACGGTCTTCCCTACGGTACCCCCGTCCCGCTCGCGATCGGGAACCTCGCGCAGGACCAGGACAGCAACGGGGACCGGGTGAACAGTGCCGTCGTGGAGATGGTGAACGCTCTCGAGGGGATTCTCACCAGCCACAAGGAGCTGTTCAAGGACATCGACTCCGCCCTGGAGGAAACCATCGAGACCCTGTTGAAGACACAGGGGGAGAGCCTGGATTCCATCGAGGGCCAGAAACTCTTCGACATCTTCGAGGACGAGGACGTCGAGACCGACCTCACGACCACGCCGAACGAGGACGACAGTGGCGGGGGCGGCGGCGAGGACGACGAAGACGAGTAGACCTCCGCCGCCCCCGCCGTCACACGGGCGTCGTCCCGCCTGCTGACCCACTTCGCCGCCCCTTTCCGCCCGCTGATCCCGCCCGTTGATGGAGTTCCGCCATGGCCGATGACAACAAGGACGACGACACTTCGCCCGCGGACTACTGGTTGCAGGCCGTCGAGCTCTTCACGGGGTACAAGGCGGATGCCAGGAGCACCCTCTTCGACGAACTCGTCGGCAACGACGGCATCAAGCAGATGCGGGTCGAGATCTCCAAGCAGAAGAGCGTCGAGTCCATCGACGCCACCGACTTCAACTGGATGTCGGAGAACGCGGGCTGGGACATCCAGAACACCGACTTCGTCATTCCCTTCTACACGTCGGGCGGGGGCTCGGGTGCCACCTACTACAAGGCGCGCATCACCCTGATCGGTTCCACGGGTCACATGCCGTCGGGTGGCGAGCACGTGGGAGGTGAGATCCAGAGCGCTTACGGCCAGGAGCTGGACGACGGCCACTTCAAGCCGACCGACGACGGAGTGGTCTGGAACAACTTCAAACTGACCAAGTACTCCTACGGTACGGGCCGAGCCCTGCAAGCCCTGTTGGAGAACAACGACGGGAGCATCGGCTTCGCCTGGGGCGGCGAGGATCCCATCGGCCCCGACAAGGGCGTCAGGCTGAAGTCGTTCGACATGGTGGGGGACGCCTTCGACCGGGTGGCCAAGTTCATGTGGGACAGCAAGGCCACCATGGACGAGTGGCAGAACCGCGTGGGCAGCGAGCAGAACGACGCGTGGCTGGGGCAGGCGGCCGGTGTCTTCTGGGACCTCATTCACGAGCTCCGGCGGCGCTACGACAACTACGTCGAGGACATGGGGGCCGAGAACGGCGGTGTGTCGAAGCCCGGCACCGAGCTCCGGGCGGCGGGCGAGGCTCTCCGAACACAGGCCAAGAACCTCTACGACAAGTGGGACTACTGGAACGTCTACGAGGGCAACCCGCTGCGGTGGCTCGTCGACCTCCTGTCGGAGATCGCCTCGAAGACCTGGGACAACAACCTGACCCAGCTCGACGCCGACTACGAGCCCGGCTACGGCCCCTACGCCGTCGGCCACTGGGAGTACACCCCCAAGGGTGGCTTCACCTCTGCGGCCACGGACGCGAACGGCAGGACGTACGGCGACATGTCGGAGTACTCCACCTGGAAGGCGGTGAGTGAAGAGGCGGTCAAACGGTGGAACGACTCCGTCGAGGAAAAGCTGGTCGGCCCCGCCGAGATCGCGCTGCGGAACCTGTCCAAAGCGTGGGGTGCCTCGCAATTCGACCTCGGTTCCATCAGCACCAAGGGGGACTCGGGGATCGAGGAGTCCTTCAAGGAGGACCAGGCCGCCAAGGAGAAGAAGGACGCCGAGGACAAGGCGGCCAAGGACAAGGCGGAGGCGGACGCCAAGTACGAGAAGGACAAGAAGGCCGCGGAGGACAAGGCGGCCGCGGACAAGGCGGCGGCTGACGCCAAGTACGAGAAGGACAAGAAGGAGGCCGAGGAGAAGGCGGCCAAGGAGAAGGCGGAGGCCGAGGCCAAGTACGAGAAGGAGAAGAAGGAGGCCGAGGCCAAGGCGGCCAAGGAGAAGGCGGAGGCCGAGGCCGAGCGGGAGGAGCAGAAGGCCGAGGCCGAGGCGTACCGCGAGGAGCAGGAGGCCAAGGCCGAGAAGGAGAAGAAGGAGGCCGAGGCCGAGCAGGCGCAGCAGGAGGCCAAGCAGGAGCAGATCCGCAAGGAGCAGGAGGCCAAGCAGGAGCAGATCCGCGCCGAGCAGGAGGCCAAGCAGGAGGAGGCCCAGCACAAGCAGGAGGAGGCGCAGAAAGAGGCCCGGGCCTTCCAGATCCAGCAGGCCAATCAGCAGAAGGCCGAGCGGGACAGGCGGGAGAAGGAGCAGGAGAAGAAGCAGGCGGAGGCGGAGGCCAAGCAGGAGCAGATCCGCGCCGAGCAGGAGGCCAAGCAGGAGGAGGCGGAGAAGAAGCAGGAGCAGATCCGCGCCGAGCAGGAGCGCGAGCAGGACGAGGCGGAGAAGAAGCAGGAGGAGATCCGCCGGCAGCAGGAGGCCAAGCAGGAGCAGAAGGAGAAGGAGGCCGAGGCCGAACGGGCGGAGCAGGAGGCCAAGCAGGAGGAGTACCGCAAGGAGCAGGAGGCCAAGCAGGAGGAGGTCCGCGCCGAGCAGAAGGCGGAACGGGAGGAGGCGGAGAAGAAGCAGGAGGAGATCCGCGCCGAGCAGGAGGCCAAGCAGGAGGAGATCCGCAAGGAGCAGGAGGCCAAGCAGGAGGAGGCTCAGCACAAGCAGGACGAGTACCGGCAACAGCAGCAGCGGCTCAGCCATCAGCTCAACGACGGCGATCTGGGGCAGCGGCACCTCAGCCCCGACATCTCCGGGCCGGTCAACGGCAATGACTCGCTGACCAACCCCGACGGCAGCGTCTCGCATCTCGACTCCCAGGACCGGGTCGTCACGGAGTTCCCTGACGGCAGCAGGTCCGTGGTGGACCCGGACACCCAGATGTCCACGGTCACCAGGCCGGACGGCAGCTCGTACTCCGGCCCGCTCAACGCGGGCGACTCGCTGACCAACCCCGACGGCAGCACCACCCACCTGGATCAGCAGGGCCGGGTCGTCACCGAGTACCCGGACGGCAGCGTTTCGCGGGTGGACCCGGACACCGGCGCCACCTCGATCACCAACTCGGACGGCACGACGACCACGGGCTACCTCAACGACCCCGACAGCGCCTCCCCGGGCTCCCACCAGCTGAACGGCGGCGGCCACCACGGCTCTTCGGGCACCCCCTCCTACGACTACGGCGACCCCTCCTACGAGGAGGAGCTGTACGACGATTCGCCGTACAAGGAACCGTCGCTGGCCGGCGCGTCCGGCGGCGGATCCGGCGACGCGGACGCGGGGCGCGGCACCCCGCTGAACAGCGGTCCGATGCCGGGCGGAGGCGCGGGCGGTATGCCGATGGGTGGTATGCCCATGGGCGGCATGGGTGGTATGGGCGGTATGGGGGGCGGCAAGGGGAACGACGGCCCCTCGGAGCGCGTGCGCAACGTCATCGACACGGGCGACGTGGTCAGCAACCGCCGCCCCGGCGCGGCGGGGCGCGGCAAGGGCGGGTACGAGGAGCGGCAGACCGTCAGCACGACCGGTGCCAACCCGTATCTGCCGGCGATGGGGGGCGGCAGGGGTGCGCCGGGACAGACGGAGACCGAGAGCGGCGACCGTGACCGCGAGGTCTGGGAGCCGGAGGACGACGATGTCTGGGGTACCGACGAGGGCGGATCACCAGCGGTGATCGGCCGGTAGGGCCAGACGCCCTCGGCGGAGCGTCCCCGCGCCGGGTGGTGCCCGTTGGCATGGCAGACCCGGCCGGGAATGGCTTTTTCGTTCCGTTGTACGACAGAATGATCGCTCAATACCTCTGAACAGGAGTTGCGTTGTCCGAGCCACTGCAGGAGCGCATCGCCCACGCCATGGCCGAGTTGGAGGCCACGCGGGCCGCCGTCTCGCGAGCGCAGGCGGACCTCAGCCAGGCCGCCGCGACGGTGCGCTCCAAGGACCGCGTGGTGGAGGCCACCGTCGGATCGCAGGGCGAGTTGACGGGCCTGAAGTTCCTCGACAACAAGCACCAGAGCATGACGGGACCGCAGTTGGCCGCCTCGGTCATGGAGGCCGTCCAGCAGGGCAGGTCGCAGATGGCGCACCGGGTGATGGAGACCTTCGCGCCCTTCACCCAGCCAGGCCCCGAGGGTTCGGTCCGCCGGGGACTGGACATCGACTGGAACAGTATCTTCGGGTCGGCGCTGAGCGGTGAGGGCCGAACCGGCTCCGGCCGGTCGGGCCGGAACCGGTTGCGTGACGAGATCGCCGAGGACGACGAGAGCGCGGGTTGAGCACGGAAGGGGAGGGACAGTGAGCGGCTACCACAACAACTACCAGGCGGACCTCGTCGGCCTGGACCAGACGTTCCAGCAGCTCGACGGGATGGCGGGCGCACCGAAGCGGTTGCTCGACGATTTCGACCGTTCGGTGGAAGCCACCAGGTGGTGGAACGGTACGGACGACGATTTCCACGACGAGACCGAGGACCAGGACCAGCGGCAGATCGAGAGCTGCAGGAAGATCGTCGGCTCCCTGGAGATGTTCACGGCCGGGCTCCAGTCGGCGGTGCGCAAGAGCATGGGCAGCATCGAGGGTGTCCACACCGACGTCCAGGACCAGATCCACGACGCTCAGCAGAACGCCGGCTCCTACGACACCGGTGGTGGCGGGAAACGCTGAATGTACGACATCGAGTATCCCGAAGAGGTCAGCACGATGCTCTTCGTCCTGCTCGGCGCGAAGCCGCTGCAGGCGAAGGCGGGTCTCGCCTGGGATAGTCGCAACGGCTACACCGACCTCGCCGCAGGACTCCGCGATCTCCGGCAGGAGATGCTCGACGCGATCGAACAGGGCAAGCGGTACCTCCCGCCGAACGTCGCCGACGCCTATGAGCAGGCCCTGTCAGGGCTGGTGCACCGGCACGGGAATGACACACTCGAGCAGTTCATCGGCCAGCTGGAGAAGTACACCGCCGACCGGGGCCAGGCGTCCATCCAGATCCAGCAGTCCCACTTCGAGATCATCATGGAAGTCCTCTTCCTGATCGCGGAGTTGGCGATTCTGGCTGCGATCTCCGCGTTCACCGGCGGGGCCTCGGTCTCGGAGATGATCCTGGCCCGGATGCGCGCCAGGCTGGCGATCCTCATGACGATCGACCGGCTGCTGCGTTACGTCCAGGCGTTTCCCTCGCTGTCCGAGGCGTTGGAAGAGGCCATTCAGAACCTGGCAGCCCAGCTTCTGTCGATGACCATCAATCCGCCCACACAGCAGCCCGACGGCGGTGTCGACTGGAGCCAGGTCGGCCTCTCGGCGGCGGTCGGCGGGCTGGCCGGATTCTTCATCAGCCATTTCCGCACGTGGGCGTTCAACCTGAAGAACAGCCTGTCGAACGTCTTCAAGAACAACTTCGGCAAGGACGTCTTCGGCAAGTTCGAGATAAATTTCAAGAACCCGTTCACCAAGCAGAACGGGAACAACACGCTGTTCGACGTCCCCACGGCGTTCGTGACCGAGGGCTTCGGTGAGACGATCGCCGTGGCGATCGTGCTGCAGAAGTGGGACTGGACGTCGCTGGCCGGAGCCGGACTCAGCGGCATTTCCGAGCTCTTCATGCATCAGCCCGTGGGGCAGTTCTCCGGCGGCCTCCACACCAAGCTCTTTCCGGACGGCAACATTTTCACCGAGTTCCAGAAGAACTCGACCAACATCCTGATCGAGCGGCTCAACAGGGAGAGCGGCAACGGCCCCGGAAGCGACGCGGGTCCAGGGCCGACGGGGTTCACCCCGGCACCCGGTGCGCCGACCCCGGTGGTGGGCAACTCGCCCACCCCGCCGCCACCCGTGCCCACCCCGCCGCCCGTCACCAGCAGCGATCCCGACGGCACGGCCGAGAGCGTCTACGACTCGGACGGCTCGCAGACCTCGTCCCGGCCGCCGAGCCTCTTCGACGCCTCGGACACCGAGTCGCTCTCGGACACCAGCTCCCTGTACTCCAACGACAGCTCCCTGTACTCCAACGACGCGAACGTGTCCGCGTCGACCCTGCCGAACGGAACGTCCCTGCCCGGCGGCGGAGGCAGCCACCTCAAGTCCCCGGACTACCTCAAGGACCCGGCCTACCTCAACGCGCCGGGGACGCAGGACGACGCGTGGGGACTGAACGCAACGGACCTCACGCTGCCGGACGAGTCGGCCGCCGGTCTCCCGTCGACGACGGCGCCCTCCGCGTTCTCCGGCACCGGGGCGAACGGCCTGAAGGCTCCGGGCTCCCTGCCCAACCCCGGCGCTCTCAACACGCCCGGCGGCTCCCACGCCCCCGGCGGACTCGGCAACCCCGCCTCCGCGCCCACCGTCTCCCGGCAGGACGCGGGAGGCACCGACACCGACCAGTCCGATGCCGGGCAGCACAACGGCGCACCGGAATCGCCGGAAGCCGACTCCGCCCAGGGCCCCCACGGCACCGCCCCGCACACCCCCGTGGCCAACGTCCCCGGTGAGACGCGCCAGTCCGACATCGGCCAGGCCCGTACCGCGTACGAGGACGCGCTCACCACGTACGCCGACGCCACCCGCGCCGTCGACGAGCTGGCGGGCGGCACCGACACCACCACCGTGCTCGCCGAGGCACAGGCACGGGCCCAGCAGGCGCACGGCAACCTGCTCGACGCCACGGCCCGGTTGCGCGACCTCGGCGTCACCCCGCACGCCACGGACCCCGGGACCGGTCACGCCCCGCCCCGGGTCCACCGGGACGGCGTCCAGCGCGAGTGGATCGCGGGGCAGCTCACCGCCGAGGACCTGCCGGGCACCCTGGCTCAGGACCTGGCCGAGCTGCACGGCCCGGACGCCGTCGTCACCCCGGCCGCCGCGCGCGACGCGGGACTGGTACTGAGCCCGGAGCAGTACGCGGCGGCGCGCGACGGCGCTGCCCTGTCCGTCTCCGAGCTGGACCCGGTCGACCAGGCACGCCTGCTGATGGCGCTGCCCAGCCCCTGGCCGGCGGCGCTGGAGACCGTGGCGGCCAACGCGTCGCTGCGGATGTGGGAAGCGGCGTACGCGGACTTCGCGGGCGCGGCCCTGAACACCGACCCACGCCCGGCGACGGCGCCGCGGCCCACCACGCCGAACGCCACCGCACCCGAGGGCGCGAGCCCCGCGAGCCCGCAGCCCACCCGGGCCGACGTGGACCGGGCCTGGGACACGGCCGTCGCCCTGGTGCTGCCGCCGACGTCGGCTCCCGTCCTGGCCGACTCCCGCCATGCCGAAGCCCCCTACCGGGACGCCGTCCGGCAGGTCGCCGACCACCTGCTGACCAACGGACCGGACGCCTCCTCGGGCGTCACCCTCGCCAGCACGCTGCGCACCTCGCTCGGTCTCGGCCCCGTCGCGCCCGCCCGTGCCACGACGGCCACCGAGCCGCCGGGTCCGGCCACCCCGTCGACTACGGGCCCGCCGACCGCGACCGTCACCACCACCTCCAGCGACCTCCCGGCCGACCCGCCGCCCACTCCGGCCGGGCCCGCCACCGCGACGTCGGTCCCCGCACCCGCACCCGCGCCGGCCACCGACACGGCCTCCCGCGACGTCCCGTCCGCCGCCGGCACCGCGCCCGCACCGTCCCCGGTGAGCGTGGATCCCGTGGCCGACCTGGCGTCGCGCCTGCCCGACATGCCGAAGGCCGACCGGGCCCGGGAACTGTCGCTGCTCCCGCCCGCCGACCGCGAGCGGCTGGCGTCCGACCCCGCGCTGGTCGACACGCTGCGTCAGAGGCTCGACCCGGCGGATTTCGCGGAGACCGCCGCCCAGTTGATGGTGCAGATCCCCGCCGGGGTGGACCAGCCGGTCTCGTCGCGGCGCGAGGTCTGCGCACAGGTCGCGCGCATGCTGCGCGACCCCGCGGTGGCGGCGAAACTGCTGATCGACGGCGCGCGCGTGGCCGTGGTGCCGAAGGGCGAGGCGCTCACCACGCTGGACCCGTTCCGCCACCTGGCGGGCACCCTCACCCCGGACGGCCGCCCGTGGGAGGAGGTGCGCGGCGCCGCGACGCGCACGGCCGGGGTGACGGAGGAGAACCTGCTCGGCGAGGTGACCTCCGTGGCGACGGACCGGCGCTCCCACCCGGAGGGCTACTCCACGACGACCCACGAGTTCGCCCACATCCTCCACCAGTACGGGCTGAGCGCGGACGAGAAGCAGCTCATCCACGACGCGTACCAGGCCAAGGTCGACCAGGGGGACGCCGCGCTCTGGCCGGACGGGCCGTTGCACGACCCCTCGGGCAAGCGCCAGCAGCCCAACTACTCCTCCCTCAACGAATACGAGTACTTCGCGCAGCTCACCAACGCCTACCTGGGCACCAACACGGGCCGGGACGGGTTCACCAAGCAGCGGCGGAACAACGGGGCCGCCTGGGTGCGGCAGCACGACAAGACACTGCTCCCCTTGCTGGAGCGGCTCTACAGCGCCGAGCCCGAGGCCGTCCACGCGCGGCCGGCGAACCAGCTCGCCGGCCCCCGGAAGGAGAACTGGGTCTTCGAGGGCTTCCGGGCGTTCTGGGACCGCGCGGAGGGCACCCACCAGCCGCAGCCCCACGAACTCGCGCCCGTACCCGACCCCGACCCAGCACCTGCCCCGGCGGCGAGCACCCCGGCGGCGCCCGCCCCGAAGGCGCCGGCGACGCTGCCCAGGACGCTCCGCTCGTCGAGGGCGGCCCAGCCCGCACCGGCCCAGGTGCCGCGTGCGGAGGCACACGCCGATACCCCACCCGCCCCGGCGCGCACCGCGCCCGCCGCGCCTGAGCGCACCGTGGCCGGAGTGTGGAGTGCACCGAGCTACGACACATACGTCAGCAACGCCGGTAAGAAGGGCAAGCGCAAGCAGACCGCCACCCCGGCCGCTGGGCAGGAAGGGGGCGGGCCTGCCACGTCGTCACCGGCGGCCCCGGCCGAGGACGCACCGAGCGCCACAGCCACCGCCACCTCGGCGATGGGCTCCCTCACGCTGGCGGAGCAGGGCGGAACACCACAGAGCTGGGGGCCCGTCGAGGGGGTGCTGCCGCCGACGAGCCGCACCAACTTCACCGAGGACGGCGACAAGCTCAGCGCCAACCAGCGCAAGCGCATCCGGGAACTCGTCGGCCGCGTCGTGGACGTGGGTCGGCGCAACTCCCTCGCGGGTCTTCCAGTGCCGCGCCTGGTGGTGACCTCGTACGACGACAACGGAGAGGTGTCCACGACGGGGGCCGCCGCCCAGCGCGCCGCGGCGGTCACGGAGGCGTTCCGCGCGGGGCTCCAGCGGCCGGGCGCACACGACGCGTTCACGCTCGTCCCGTCCGGCGAGGGCGTGGCGGACGAGCAGACACTCGCCCGGCAGGTGCAGGTCGCCTTCGAGCTGCCTCCCGGGACGGCCGCGGTACGGCGGCTGGACGAGCTGCGCCTGAGCGCTCCCGAGCTGGCGCAGGGCCCGTTCGACCCGGCCCCCCTGGCCCGCGGGATCCTCCACCTGGACCCGTCGGCGCCCGTGGACGCGGCCACACTCGCCGACCTGTACGCGCTGGTGGGGGAGGCGATGGCCGAGGGGCGGGACAGGAGCCTGGCGTCCCTCGCGGCGTTCCACCTCGCCCGCCGCGGCGCTCTGCTGTCCGAGCGGACCCTCCTCCACTCGCCCGAGGACGGTTCGATCGTGGGCCGGACCTTCAAGCCCCGGCAGGTGCCGCCGCCCGCCACGCCGGGGCCCGACCAGGCCGGCGGGAACCGCCCCTACCTGGTGGAGGCGGACGGCGCACGTGACCACATCGTGGTGCCGTGGCCCGACGGGACGACGCGCCGGATCACGGGCGAGGAGTTCACCGAACTGCTCGCGATGGACGAGGAACTGACCCGGCGAGGCCCCCGCACCGTGGTGACGCTGGTGGTGCCGCACGCGGGCGACGGCGGTCTGGAGATGCCCAGGGGCATCGCCGCGGGGCTCGGACGGGGGCTGCTCGTGCACAGCGGCACGCCCCTGCTGAGCTATGACCCCCACACGAAGAAGTACCGCATTCCGCCGGCGGATCAGCGGGCGCAGGGGATACCGCTGGGCAAATGGATCTCCATCAGCCCCGGCGACCTGGGTCCCGACGGCGCGTGGGCCGCTCCGGCGGACGGGTTCCTGCTGCTGGCCGACGGTTCGAAGTTGCTGGACCGGGACGTCAAGAGCATCACCCTCACCGACCCGACGACCATGCGGCCGGGCGGCCGGGCACTGTTCACCGACACCGACCTGATCGACCGGGAACACGAGCTCAAGGACCTCCGCGACCCGCAGTACGGCCACTTCGACCCCGTCACCAAGCAGCCGCTCGGCCCCCTCGAGGACGTGCCGTGGAAGGGCCGGGAGGTCTACCACATCGTGCTGCACGGCCTCCCGGGCTTCTTGTTCGTGGTGGACGCCACGTCGGACGCGGGGCACGGCGAGCAGAAGGCCACGCACGGCGAACAGGTCATCGGCTACCTGAAGCGCCGCCCGAGTGTCCGCGCGCTCGCCAAGGGCACCCCCGTCGTGGCGGAGGCGTGCTGGTTCGGCGCGGCCTTCGGCGGGCCGCCCCTCAGCTGGCACGACGGGGCCGACGCGCCCTACGTGGCCAACCGGCTGACGCTCATCTCCGAGGCGCAGAAGGCGGCCAACGCGCTCGGCGAGGACCACCCGCTGTACGTCCCCACCCGGGTGCACGGCTTCGCCAGGAGGACGGGCTCGGGCATCGTCGACCAGTACATCCTCGCCACGTCCCGGGGTGAGCGGGGGGCGTGGAAGATGCTGCGCGCCGAGCCCGTGGGCGAGGTGCTCGACCGGCTCGCGCGGGTGGCCTTCGACATCCCCGCCACCGCCCCCGTGCCGGAGGCCGACCGCGCCGACGCACTGCTGCTGGTGCGGGCCCTGCGCGAGGTCTACGGCCACGAGATCGAGAACGACCGGGACGACCCGTCGGGGGAGTACCAGAAGCTCCTGCGCGGCATCGGGGCGCTGGAGAGCATGCGCCGTGCAGAGCCGGAGCTGTTGGAGGCCGGCCCGTTCAGCCTGGACCTGCTGGACTTCGTGGTGCGGGACCGGCTGGCCCAGCAGGGCACGCCGAAGCCGCGGCCGACCCCCTTCGCCGACGCCGCCGCACTCCAGGACACCGTCCGCCGGGTCCTGAACGACGCGCGTACCCGCCTGGACGGCGCCTCGGGCCCGGTTCCCCTGCACGACTTCGTCCCGCTCACGCTGCCCCGCCGGGCAGCCGCCATGATGGGGCAGCTCAACCAGCAGAGTCTCGCCGCCATGGGGCTCAAGAGCCTGCCCGCCCCCGGCGACCCCGCGCGGCCGCAGGTGCTCTGGGCGCTCGCCGCTTCCGTGCAGGCGCTGCTGACCCGCCCGGACGCGGACGCCGTGGCCGCGCGTGTCCTGCACGTGAGCCCCGACCAGCCCGACCCGGCCGCGATGCGGCGGATGGCACTGTGGGCGATGACGGGCGCGGCGCTCGTCGGTGTGGAGGTGCACGACGTGGTCGCCGTCGCCGCGTACCACCTCAGCCGCAGCGGGGTGCTCGGCCCGGCCAACGCGATCGCCTCGCCCACCGGCGCGCAGGTGGGCTTCAACCTGACCGGCAGGCCCCTGGGCGGCCCGCTGGCCACGGACGTCTACCACGTCTCCGGCGACGGTACGACGGCGAGCGGGGAGACACGCGCCGCCGCCGATCCGAACGCGCTCGTGCTGATGGTCGACGGCGATCAGGACAGCGTCGTGCTCCCCTGGCGCGGCGGCACCACCCTCTCGGTACCGCACGAGGAAATCGCCGTGCTCCTCGAGCGGTTCCTGCGCACCACGGGGCTGTCCGTCCCCTTCACCCTGATCGCCCCGGACGCGGTACGCACCAAGATGGCGGAAGCACTGGCCGCCAGGGAGGGGACGGCCAGGACCGTGCTGACCCCCGCGCGCCCCGCCGCCGTGGTGCCGGACGGCGCGGCCGACCGGCACGTGCTCGTACTGACGGCGGACCCGGCGCAGGCGAACGCCGCGGACGACTTCGCGCGCACCGAGCCCCCGGCGCCGCCCGGGGGGCACGAGCCTGCGGCGGTCCTCACCCAGGGCGCGAACAGTCCGGGCCCGGCACCGTCGGCCGCCGGCTCCCCGGACGGCACGGACACCGCCGCCACCGGCCCCGTGCGGGCGCCGGACGGCGGGGAGGCCCCGGCGTTGAGCGACCGCGGCCTGTCCGGCTCGCACGCCGCGCCGCCGATGCCAGGACTGGCGGAGTTCACGCTGCCGGTGCACACCGCGCCGGTGAGCGGCCCGGCGTCCTGGCAGGGCCCGACCGTGGCGCCCGTGACGACCGTACGGTTCGAGGCGGGGTCCACGCGGCTGTCCGAGGACGACCAGGACGGCATCGCGGAACTGGCCTGGGACGTGGCGGCGCTCGCCCTGCGAAACCGCGCGGCCGGGCTGCCGTTGCCCGCCGGCGTGGTCACCGGGTACGGCGAGGGCGAGCCGGCGCAGGCGCGGGAGAGGGGCGAGGAGCGAGCGGACACCGTGCTCGACGAGTTCGCCTTCCAGCTGAACCAGACGCTGAACGACATCCAGAAGGACGTGCCGGAGGCGGACCGGCTCACCCTCGACCGCTTCGTCCTCTTCGACCGCAGCCGCGGCCGGGACGTCAGCCGCCATCCGGCGCCGGGTCACGCGAGCCGGGACGTGTTGCGGCGGGACGTGACGATCGAGTTCGTTTCCCCTGCCGCGCTGCTGGACTCGCTGCGCCGCAAGGACGCCACGCTGCGGACCGGCCCGTACGACGCGGACGCGCTGGCCCGCCGCATCCTGCGCCTGCCGCCTGGCACGGCGGTGGACGAGGCGGCGCGCACGCGGCTGTACGACCTGGTCGTCGAGGCGCACCGGGCCGGCCGGGCCACCAGCCTCGCGGCGCTGGGTGCGTACCGGGCGGCGCAGCGGGGGGTGTTCAGCTCCCGCCACCGCTTCGCCTCCAACGCCCAGGGGCAGGGTTCGCGGGTCCGGGGGCTCGACTGGCTGGGGATGTCCGACAAGAACCTGGACCACACCCGGCTCTTGGTGAAGACGGTGTCGAGTAAGGGCCAGGAGAGCGTCCGGGAGGAGCCGGCCCCCTGGCCGGACACCGACCTCTACGTCGTCGCCGCCGACGGCGCTCACGACAAGGTCACCGTGCCCTGGTCCGAGGGGACGGCCGGCGACCTGAGCGTCGACGAGGCCGTCGAACTGATCGCGAGCGACCCGGAGCTCGCGAAGCTGCCCCAGGACGTGCCGATCGTGCTGGCGATCCCCCACGCGGGCGACCGCGGCGTGGAGCTGCCGCGGAAACTCGCCGAGCGCACCGGCCGCGAGGTGCTCTCCCACAGCGGTGAGCTGACCGTGGTGGCCTCGTCCGACGGGCGGCCGGTGCTCGGCCTGACCTACCGGCACGGGCGGCCCGAGGGCGACTGGGTGCCCGGCCGGGCCGGCATGGTGCCCGACCCCGACGACGACGCCCCTGCCTGGTACCGCAGGGTGGTCACCTCTCCCGCGATCGACAGCCGCAGCCTCGTCCAGATCGGCCGTTCCTCGCTGCCGCCCGAACAGCTCGCCGACTACGAACCGAAGCTGCGCCGAGCCCACCGGATCAACAAGTTCGTCCACTACAACCCGGTCACGGGCGTCTACTCCGCCAAGATCCGGACGCGGCGGCGGATCAAGCCGGACGCCAAGGTGCGCACCCTCGTCCTGCACGGCGGCCCCGGATACGTCATCTTCGAGCTGGACAACGGGGACGTCCACCGCGCCCGGGGGCTGGAAGGGCCGCGCTGGCTCAAGCGGCGCAAGAGCTTCTCGGACCTGGGCAGGGACGACTGGCTCATCCTCCCCGCCTGCTGGGCCGGTTCCGCGCCGGACCGCGGCCTGCCGTCCCAGAACTTCCACACGAACGCCTTCACCCTGCCGTTCGTCCCCGACCCGCTCGGCGAAGTCCCCGTCGGGCAGCTCTTCGCGAACGAGATGGGCGTCAAGGTGAGCGCCTCCACGCGGCTGGCGGCGCTGGACGGCGTCCACGGCGAACTGGTCAGGTTGCTGTACACCGACCCCCTGGGGAAGCACTCCACGGAGGTGGACTTCTTCCCCGAGCCCGACCGCGCGGAGCTGACGGCCCGGGCGCGGGTGGCCGGATTCCACAGCGGTCCCGACGCGCCGTCCGAGGCCGCGCTGGAGCGGACGCTGCGCCTGGTGCGGGCGCTGAAGATCACGCTCGGCAACGAGGTGGACGACGACGCCCGCGTGGCGGAGGACCCCGCGTACGCCACGCTGCTACGGGGGGCCGCCGCGCTGGACCACATGTGGCGGGCCGACGCCCGCTCCCGGGGCACCGGCTCGCTGTTCACCCTGGACCTTGTGGAGCGGATCGTCGCGGCGCGGCCCGACGGCGGGCCGGACGCGGACGAGGCGGCCCACCGCGCGGTGTTCACCGCGGCGGCCGCCGTCACCCCGGGCACACCCCTGAGCGACTTCGTCACGCTGCCCGCGTCGATGGACCGGTCCTCCGCCTGGATACGCGCCCAGGACACGAAGGCCATGGCCGTGGAGATCCTGCAGCTGTCAGGGCCCGACGCGGTGGGAGAGGCCGAGCTCTCGCGGATGTTCTGGGCGCGGGTGAAGGCCGCCGAGACGGTGCCCGCGCCCGGCCCCGAGCGGGACGCGCTCACCGCACGGGCGCTGCACCTGCAGCCGGACGAGGTGGACGACGACTGGCGCGGAGCGCTGGAGGACCTGGCCACCGCCGCGTACGCCGCGGGCCGCGACGCGTCCGACACGGTGGCCCTGGCCGCGTACGACATGGAGAGCGAGGGCGCCCTCTCCTCCGGCACCGAGGTGCGCGAGGAGGACAGCGGCAAGCCGTCTGGCCGGGACTACGGGCTCGGGCGCAAGGCACCGGTCATGGGCCTGGACCGGGTGGGGCTTCCCAGCGGGCTCGGCGTCCCGCGGTGGGCCAACGAGGGCTTGACCCCGTACGCGGTACGGGCCGCGCTGGACCCCACGGACCCGCAGGGCCACATCTGGCTGGGCTACAACGGTTTGCGGCGGCGCGTCCCGGTCGACGACTTCATCGAACTGCTCGCCCAGGACCGGCAGTTGCTCCGCAACGCACTGAAGACCCCGGTCCTGCTGGCCATCCCGGAACTCGACCGGCTGGCCCCCGGCCTGGCGGCGCGCCTCGCCACCCGCCTCGGCCGCGTCGTCTACTCCACCGCCTACCCCCTTCAGCTCAGGTCGCCGGGTGCACAGCGGCCTCCGTTCCTCACGCTCGTGCCTTCGCCGCACCTCGACGCGCCCCCGTCTGCCCGGAGCCTGACACCCAAGCTGCCCGCCGGCGCGGCGACGCCGGGGAGCACCCCGCCGCCACCGCTGGCGGCCGACGACGCCTCCGGGAGCGGCCCTCGGACGCCGTCCCCGGTGGAGCCCGCCGGCACACCGGCCGCGCCGTCCCACAACGCCGAGACCCTCGCGCTCACCCGGGCCGAGTACGCCCGGGCGCGGGAACTGGTCACCGAGACCGCCGCGGCAGGTCCGGACGCCGCGCCGCGGCTCCGCGAGGCCCTGGAGTGGCTGGAGGACGTCCAGGCGCGGCTGTACGCACTCGGTGTCCCGCCCGGCCGGCTCGCCGCCGACGCCCCGCGCGGTGGCACCGCTCCGGCCCTGGGCGAGGACCGGCGGGCGTGGCTCAAGGACCAGCTGACGCAGCAGGACCTGTCCCCGGACGCGCCCCGCCCCGCCCCCGGCACGTACGTCGACGTGGCCGAGCTGCGCTCCCTCGGCATCGGGCTGGAACCTGGCCAGGAGATGGAGGCCGTGCTCGGCGGCAACCAGCTCGCGGCGCACACGCTGGATCCGCTGGCCCAGGTGCGGCTGCTGCTGAGCAGGCCAGGACCGGGACCTGACGGCATCGACGCGCTCGCCGCCGTGGTGGCACAGCGGCTGTGGCGGTCGGCGTTCGACGCGTTCGAGGCGGCCGCCGCGGGGCGCGAGCCGGCGAGCGCGCAGGACGGCACGGACACCCGGGACGACGCCGGGCCGGACGCCGCGCGGGCCTGGGAGCTGGCCGCCTTCCTGGTGCTGCCCGCCACGCCGGACGCGGCCCGCACCGACGTCCGCTACGCGGGGGAGGACTTCCGCGCGGCGGTGCGGGACGTCGCCGAGCACCTGCTGGCCCACGGCCCGGACGTCCGCTCGGCCGTGGAGCTGGCCGACGCCCGGCGCCGCGGGCTGGGGCTGCGCCCCCGATGGGCCGACGCCGACCCGCTCGTGCCCCGCACCCGGCCCGTGGTGTCGTCGAGCGTCCGGTCCTCGGACGTCGACATGCCGGACGTCGACATGGCGGACAACGACACGGACCCGGAGTCGGAGTCGGACGCGGACTCGGATGCGGAATCGGACCCGGAGTCCGGCTCGGAGCCGGGCTCGGACGCCGAGATGCCGGACGCCCCGGACGGTACCGAGTCGGAGGCCTCGGAGGCGTCCGACCTCTCCGACTCGGACTCCGCGGACAGCATCCTCGACGAGGAGATCTACCCCTCCGACCCCTCCGACTCGTCCGAAGACAGCGACTCCTCGGACGAGGAGACGGACACCGACACCGACACCGACACCGATTCCGATTCCGACACCGATTCCGACTCCGACAGCTCCCCGTCGGCCCCGCCGGCGCCCCGTACCGGGCTGCCGGCGCAGGCCGAGGTGAGGTTCGCCCGGCCGTCCGTCACGCTGTCCGACGAAGAGGCGGCGGACCTGCGGCAACTGGCGCGCCGCCTGGCCCTTGTCGGGATGCGCAACTGGCGGGCCGGCGTGCCGCTGCCCGAACTCGTCATCTCCGGATACGGCAACGACGTGCGGTCCAACGCCCCGCTGGCCGACCGGCAGGAAGCGGCACGGCAGCGCGCCTCACAGCGTGCCCGGGCCACGTCCAACGCGCTGAAGCTGGAGCTGGGCCGGGTGCTGAACGTGCTGAACCGGCGGCGGCCGCCCGGCGTGCCGCGCCTGGAGCCCCACCACTTCCCCGTGCTGCGGCACGGCTCCCCCCTCGTCCCCGCCAACAAGAACATCGCGCAGTTCCCCAAGCCGACGCTGCTCCAGTTCTCCAGCGCCCCCCGCGCGCGGGCGCTGGACCTTCTGGACCGGCTGCGCCGTCAGGACAAGGGGCTGCGCAGCGCGCCGATGGACGTGGACGTCCTCGCCCGCCGCATCCTCCACCTGCCCGAGGGCCAGCCCACCGCGGCGGTCGCCCAGGACGTCAGGAACGAGCTGCTTGACCTGGTGACGCAGGCGGACGGGGCGGGCCGGGCGACCAGCCTGGCCGCCCTGGGGGCCTTCCACGCCCAGCAGCAGGGCCTGCTCGACGGCCGCTTCCGGTACACCGACGGCCAGGGCGAGCCCGCCGGCCTGAACTGGACCTCCGCGAAGGCCGGCGAAGTGGACACCGCCTCGGTCGAGCGGATCACGAAGGACGAGCAGGGCAAGGTCACCGACGCCGGGATGGACGACCAGCCGTGGGAGTGGGACGAGCCCGCCTACGTCATCGCCGCCGCGGGGGACCGGAAGCGGGTGGTGGTGCCGTGGCCGGACGGCACCACCCGCGAGCTGCGCATCGACGAATTCGTCGAGTTGATGGCGAACGACCCGGTCCTGGCCGCGTTGCCGAAGGACGTGCCCCTCGTGCTGGCCGTCCCGCACGCGGGCTACGGTCTCCTCTTCCTGCCGCGCCTGCTGGCGTTCCGCACCGGCCGTACGGTGTACGCGCACAGCGGTGACGTGGCGCTGACCGTCCGTCCTGGGGTGTCGGCGAAGATCAGCGTCGTCCACCACGAGGGGAAGCCCGAGGGCGACTGGGTGCCCAACCCTCCGGACCTGGACCCCGGCTCCTACGACGAGGTTCCCGACTGGCACCACGACGTGGAGACCTCGGCCATCGTCAGCCTGCGGACCAAGAAGCAGGTCGGACGCGCCGCGTTCGCGCCCGACGAGATGGCAGGCCGCCGTGAGGAGCTCCTCCGCCACCTCGACCAGACGCGGCAGTTCGTCCACGAGAACGTCGCCACGGGAACCGAGTCGCGGCGTTTCATCCCTGCGGATCCGGACGAGGCGGCACCGGCCGTCTACCAGAGCCTCCACGCGGGACCCGGCGGCATCACCGTGCCGCTGGTGGGCGGCGGCAGCAGGCTACTGAAGGATCGGAAGGTCGAGAACTGGGCCCGTGCGCGGCGCAACAGCCTGTCGGTCTTTTCCAAGGAGTACTGGGCCGACCTGGAGATCTGCTGGGCGGGCTCGGGCCGCGAGAGCCGGGTGCCCCGGTACGGCAGCGTCGGCGACGGGTACCCCGGGCCGTTCGTCGCCGACCCCCTGGACAACGTTCCCATCGGGCAGCGCTACGCCAACGGCCTGCGCCGCAAGGTGCGCTGCACCGTCAGGACCGCCGCGCTCAACTCGAGGGGCACCGCGCCGAACCGGGTCTACTACCGCGTGCTGTCCAGCGACCCGCGGGGGCGGCACTCCTCCCGCGCGAAGTTCTTCCCCGAGCCCCGGGCCGGCGAGCTCAACCGCCGGGCGCGGGCGATCGGTTACAGCGGCCCGGACGGACGGGTGTCGGCGGACCAGCGGAAGTCGACGCTGCGCCTGGTCCGGGCGCTGAAGCTGGCGCTGGGCAACGAGGTGGACGACGCCGTACGCGTCGAGAAGAACCCCGGGTACCTCGAACTGCTGCGCGGGGCGGCAGCCCTGGAGGAGATGTGGCACGCCGACGGCAGGTTCGCCGCCGCGGGCGGGTTCACCATGGACCTCTTCCACCGGGTCGTCGAGGCGACCCTTCCCGCGGGGACGGAGCCGCGCCGGGCGGACTACCGCGCGGTGCTTTTGAAAGCGGCGAGCGCCGCACCCGGCACCCGCCTGGGCGACTTCGTGACGCTGCCGTCCGCTCTCGACGCGGCGAGCGCCTGGAAGGACGGGGCCCACCAGCCCGCGCACCACGACGCCGTCGTCGCGGCCCTGATGGACGTCAAACCCTCCCGGGTGGACGACAGTCACCGCTCCCGGGCCTTCTGGGGCCGGGTCAACGCCCACGAACTGCTGGGGCGGCCCGGCCTGGACCTCGACGGCCTCGCCCGCAGGGCCCTCCACCTGGACGCTTCCGACCCGGTGGACGACGCGCGGCGAGCGGAGCTGTGGGCCCTGGCGCACACCGCGTTCACGCGCGGCAGGGACGCCACCGACGAGGAGGTGCTGGCCGCCGTCCACCTGGAGCTTGCCGGGGCCTTCGAGGCAGCCAACCGGCTCACGGATCCGGCCGATGAGGAGGTCGGGTACGACTGGTCCACCACCGGCAGCCGGATCACGAGCCTGGACACCTCGCGGATCCAGACACCCGACGGTCTCGCCCCGGCCCCCTGGGCCGGCCAGGACGGCGACGGCCACGACCGGGCCGCACCCTTCGTCGTGCGGGGCGACTACGACGCGTCGGACCCGGGCGCCGTGCGCCTGCGCTTCGGTGACGGGCAGCCGGTCCGCCGGGTGCCGTTCGGGGAACTGGCGGAGCTGCTGGCCTACCACCCGGTCCTGGCGAACCGGGACCTCAACGCCGTCCTGGTGCTGGACATACCCGGCCTCTACGGCTCAGCGCTGGCGGACCTGCTCAACAAGCGGCTCGGCCGCACGGTGACGGTCACCCGGGCCCGGACGGGGGTCGCCCACCCCGGCGGGGAACCCCAGCCGGTGCTGTCCCTGAGCCCCTCGTCGAAGAGCAAGAAGCCGACGGCGAGCAGCTGGCGGCTCCAGCGACCGGTCGACCCCGCGCATCGCGAGGACGCCCCGCCGCAGGTCCGGCCCGTGGCCAGCGGCGCCTCCGGCCGCCACCAGCCCACGCCCTTCGTCGCGGCCGCGCCCCCGGTGACCAGTCCGGCCCGGGCCGGGACCGCCCGGGCCGCGCGCGTCCGCAACGCGCCGGACCCGGCCGGTGTGGAGTCCTCCGAAGCGGTGGCCCTGCGTCCGCTGCCGCCCCCGGCGCCCGCCCCGACGACCGACACCGAGACCGCCCCGGCCGAGGAGGAGCCCACCGGCACCGTCCCGGTCGAGGAGTCCACCGCCCTCGTCCCGGCCGAGGAGGAGACCACCCCCACCGACCCGGCCGAGGAGGAGCCCGCCCCCACCGACCCGGCTGCCTCGGCCCTCGTCGCGGCCTTCGGCCGCGGCCACCGCGGTCTGAGGGGGATGGTGCACATCATGCCGCTCGCTGAGGACACCGTCCGCTGGCTGCACGAGCGGCTGGCTGCGACCGTCCGCGCCCGGGCCGCGCGCGAGCAGCCGCCCCGCGACCCGGAGGCCCAGGACCCGGGCGGTACCGAGGAGCTGGACGGGGACCTCGCGGCGCAGTACGACGGCGACGAGCTGCTGGACGCGATGCCGCACCTGCTGGGCCCCAAGGGCATGTCCCGCACGGTCACCTACCGGGGCCGCCGCTACCAGGTGTCGGCGCGGGTGGAGTTCTTCGACCACCGGCCGGCCTCGGTGATGAGTGAGGACACCGCCGAGGGGCGGCGGGTCAACGTCGAGGAGCGCAACCAGACCGCGATCGACACCAGCGACACCCTCACCACGGGGAACGTGCGGAACCTGCCGCTGTCCTACGGCCGTACCTGGCTGGTCAACGACACGGTCTCGCAGACGTTCACTCCGAAGTTCACGCTGACGCACAACCAGCAGGCCGTCGTGATGACGGTTCCGGAGAACTACACCGCGGGGTCCGCCGTGGCGTTCTCGACGGAGCCCTCGCACGCGTTCGACTACGGGATGCGCTGGGAGTTCACGGCCGTGCCCGCCGTGGGGCCCACGGCGCCGACGCCGCACACGGAGGCGGACTGGAGCGCTGCGCAGACCTCGCCCGGCCGGGTCACCGCGTGGTTCCCGCACTACCTCACGCAGGGCATGCCGCCCCGTCCGTTCGGCCCGGTCTCCCCGCACGACCTCCCGGCGGACCCGCGGATCATCACCGACGAGCAGCCGCTGCACCGGCTGGACACCCTCCACGACCCGGCCGCCCTGCTCGACGCCTTCCTCACCGCCGACACGTTGCGCCCGCACCTGCGCCGGATGTCGGAGGAGTCGGCCGCCGCGCTGCGCACGTTCCTGAACGAGAGCAACCAGCGCTCCGGACTGCCGCTCATGCTGGCCTCGGCGTACCTCTCACCGATCCTCCTGGACCGCGGTGGACAGCCGTTGGGCTACCTCCAGGTATCGGCACAGATCAACTCCCTCAGCCCCGACGTGCTGGCGCGCAGCAGTGCGAAGGGGGTGTTGGAGGCCGACCTGCTGCACCGGATCGGCGCCCAGACGGGGCTGACGGTGACCAACGCCGAGAAGGCGGAGTTCACCCTCGCCTCCACCTTCCAGGGCCCCCACGCGGGCGGGAACTTCGTCTTCGGCGGCGGCTACCAGCACAAGCGCACCCGCACCCTCAACTCAGGCGGCACCGCCTACGACTGGTTCAGCCTGGTCACCGAGAACCCGCACCTGCTCACCGACGCGGACATCACGTACACCGCCGTGCTGGTCCTGCCCAAGGGCGGCAGGACCGAGCCCTTCGAGCTGCCCAGCCCCCAGGGGCAGTCCCTGCGGGTGCCGACGATGGCCGATGCCGCCGGCACCCCGGTCGAGCCCGGCCAGGAGCGTCATCTGCCGCCGGAGCTTTCGTCCCTGCGCTCCCTGGGGGTCGACGCCACCCCGTTGAAGGTGGGCGGAATCGCGTCGCTCTTCGACCAGTTGGAGACCCGGCTGCGCAGCATGGGCTTCCTGCCGCCCGCCCAGCGGCAGCGCCTGGAGTGGCTGGGCAACGACACCGCGGTCCTCATGGCGTGGCTCGCCAACGCCCGCAAGCTGGCTGTCGCGCGTTCCCAGATCGGCCTGCGCGGGGCGGCCGGCGCGCTCTTGGACGGCGGTCACCCGCTCTACTTCGACCTGCCCCTCCCGCACGGCGTCTGGCGGGTCACCGCGGAGCTGTCCGTGGAGCCGACGCCCGGTACGTCCCCCCTGCACGCGAAGAACCTGCCGGGCTGGTCGGTGATGAACGCCAACGGCACAGGGACGGTGGGCAGCGAGTCCCGCGGCTCCAGCCAGTCGCTGTTCGGCGACCTCTCCGCCGAGGCCAACGGGCCGGCCCCGCACGACTGGACGGTGGCGGGCGGCATCCCCGACAGCCTGTCCGGCACCCGTCAGATCACCGGCGACACCTCCGGGTCGGCGTCCGCCCACAGCCTCGACCTGCTCGCCTACGCGCAGTCAGGGCTCGGGGTCTTCCACATCCCCGGCACCTTCACCATGACGGTGTTCTCGGAGAACGGCGACACCCCGCTGGCCACGTTCGACCCCGTGGACGGCACCGTCTCCCTCGCCGTCCCGCTGACCCGCACCCTCGACGCCCCGGCGGCCCCGCTGGGCCCGGTCACCGTCCGGCGCGCGACGGACGAGGACTTCCGCAAGGCGCGGATGAGCCCGGACGAGACCGGTCAGCGTCCGCAGGACGTGGTGCTGCTCCCCGCGGCCGCGCACATCAACGTCGCGATGGGCAGCGGCGCGCTGGCCAAGGCGTTCCGCGACCTGCTGGCCGGCGCCGACCCGGAGGCCACCGCAGTCCAGGAGCCTGGCCAGCTCGGCCGGCTCCTGGGCTGGGCCGCCGCGCGGGGCTCCGACCTTCTCGACCACCTGCCCTCGGTCCCGGCCGTCTTCGCCCAGCCCGCCCGCTGGCTCAAGGACATGACCGTCGGCAAGTCCGTCACGGACGCCGAGAGCCCGGTCCGGCAGGTCCTGCGCGCCGCGTCGTCCCCGACCGGCCTGATCTCGCGCGCGCCCCAGATCTTCCGCGGAGTCCACGTCATCGACGCGGCCACCTCCGGCACGCTGGTGGGCACCGACGTCCAGGGCGAGATCCGTGGCTTCCTGAGCAACCTCGTCCACGAGGGCACCGGACACCCCAGTGCGGACCCGGCCGCCGCCACCTACACCGAGAACGACGTCACCAGCACCGACTCCTCCTGGCGCGGCACCACCTCAGGCCACTCCGGGCAGCTCGCCACCGGCCTGACCGCCTCGCACAGCGGCGAGCGCCCCGGTTCCTTCGCGGGCAGCGGCGGGCGCAACCTGGCCACCTCCAGGAGCCTGACGGACACCGACTCCGCCTTCACCGACCGCGTCACCTCCGAGTACCACCCCAAGGAGCGGTTCCACATCTTCCGGGTGGACGCCACGTACGTCGCCCGGCTGCGCAAGGGGCACCGCAACGCGGTCGCGAACGCCGTCGGCCTGGGCCCGCACAGCCCGGTGGCGTCCTCCGTGACCGTCCCCGGCGGTCTGGTCTTCTGGCTCACCGAGACCCTGGTCCGGCAGGACCCGCGACTGGCCAGGCTCGCCGGTCTGGAGCCGCTGAGTCTGCCCATGGACCGGCTGCTGCCGCGGTACTTCGCCCGCTCCGGCGGCCGGTCGCTGGGGTTCGCCACCGTGCCCGAGGCGCTGCCGACCGGCCCGCTGGACGCCTTCACCGAGGCGATCCGCGGCGCCGTCGACCGCGAGGCGCCGGGCGCGCTGCTGCCCGGCAGCGGCTTCCACGTCCCCGGGCTCGACGGGCGCGTCACGGAGGCGGGCTCCGTGACGGGCATGCGGTCGCTGGCGTCCGCCGGGGCCCACCACTGGCGGCGCTTCCACTTCCCCTACCGGGGGAACAGCGGTCTGCATCTGGTGGAGGTGTCGCTCAACGCCCGCCCTGCCCCGCTCGCCGACCTGATGGCGCTGCGCGGCGCGCTGCAGCCCTACTCGGGGCTGGCGAACTTCAACTCGGCGGCGGCGACCGCGCTCACCCGCACCCTCTCGCGCAGTTCCGGATTCACCCTCACGCTCAGCGGGACGGGCGGCTTCACACTGTCGCCGGGCACGGAGCGCACCGGCAGCGCGGGGGCTTCGCCCTCCTTCACCACCACCGGCAGCCGCGGCACCACCCGCACGGTGACCCGCAGCCACCAGGAGTGGCCGCGCACCTTCCGGCCCGCCGCGCAGTTCCAGGTGGTGTACGCGTACCAGGTGGAGGTCACCTCCAGCCGGCTGGAGGAGTCGGCGCTGGGCTTTGTGAGCAACCGGATCGTCTCGCTGGCCGAGCTGACGGGGCGGATGCTCGACGGCGCGCTGTCGGTCGCCGACACCGCGGGGCTGACCGGCTACATGGACCGGGCCCTCGGCCGTGGCGGGGCCGGTACGGCAGCCGGCACGGCGGGCACAACCGGGACCCAGCTCACCACCGCGCCCGCCGCCGCCCCGGCGACCGCGCCGTTCACGCCCGTCACCGTCACGCTGCGCTTTCCGGGCAGCGAAGCCCCGCTGCGCCGCGAGGACGGGACCGTACAGTTGCCCGCCCCGCCGCCGGACCTGCTGACACCGGGCGTCCACCGGGCCGACCCCCGGCCCCCCGCTGCCACGGTGGCTCCCGCCCCGGCCACCGCCCCGGCCACCGGCGCGGCGCCCAACCGGCTGTCCGGCACCGGGCGGTGGACGCCGACCGGACCGATCACCGTCTACGACTTCGACGCGCTGGACCAGCTCGGCGACGCGCTGCGGGAGATCGACCCGCAACTGCGCGGCAGGGCCCTGCCGAAGACCTCGACCTCCGCCGAGGCCACCATGCGCAGGCTCGGCGACCTCATCCGGCGCGGCAGGGTGGACCTGACGCCCGCCCAGGCGTCCCGCTACACCGGGAACGAGCCCTCCGGCGGCTCCGCGCGGATCGAGCTCGCGCTCTACCGGCCGCAGCGAGAGACCCTCAGCCGGGACGTGATGTCCCAGGGGCTGCGCACCACCGCCGACAAGGACGCCGCGAACGGCAGCCGCCTCCTCGGCCCGTCGGTGTCCGTGCCGATCACGGGCGGACTCACCGACGGCGATACCGACACCCTCTCCGGAACCGTCCCGGTGGCGGGCGAGAACACCGGCGTCGGTCAGGCCACCGGGGTCAGCGGCTTCCGCCGCGGGATCCTCAAGTACGGCACGCACGCCTCCGAGAACGAGGAGACCGAGCCCGACGACAGCGGTGTCCTCGGCTACACGCTGACCGCCCACGCCGTGCTGCGGGTCAGCGGCCCCGACGGCACCCGCTGGGTCACCGGCAACCTGGTGCTGCGCCCCGCGCTGGAGGACGTCCTCGGCCTCGGCATCGGCCCCGCCCGCCCCTCCCAGGGGGTCTACGACGCCCCGGCCGCCCTCGCCGCCCGCGGCCTGCGCGACTGGCGTGCGCTGAGCCCCGAGGAGTTCGGCGACGGGCTCGTCGAGGCGTTCGACGACGCGTCCGTCGAGGGAGGCGTGCGCACCCAGGTGTGGCTGGACGTGGGCGAGGTGACGCCCGACACCCGGCGGACGCTGGAAGCCGTCCGCCGGGCCCTGGGGGAGGGTGTCCCGCCCGAGCAGGCCCAGCGGATCCTGAACACGCAGGGCGTCACGCTCCCCGCCGACGTCCGGCTCGCCCTCGACGCGGCGGCCCGCGCCGGCGAACGCGCGTGGCGGCCCGTCGAACTCGTCCTGCGCACCGGATCCGGCCCCCTCCGTCTGCCCTTCCTCCCCCGCCCGCTGCCGAGGGTCGAGGTGACCCCGCCGGCCCCGCAGGACCGCACGGGGCAGGACGGGACCGGGCAGGACAGGATCGCGCGGGACCGCACCGCGCGAGACCTCGCGTCGGGGGAGCGGGCGGCCGCGATCAGGCGGCTGGCCACCCCCGTGGTGCCCCGCCCGGTGCTGACCCGGCGGCAGCTGGAGGGGGTGGCGCGCAGGCTGGCCCAGACCCTTCCGGTGAGCGCGCTGCGGATGCAGCGGTGCCTCACGCTGGTGGCCGGCCTGCGGGACGTGCTGTATCCGGGCGGGGTGCGCGCCGTCGGCACGGTGGACGATGCGGCGGTCATCGTGGGTCAGGACGCGGCGGCGACGGGCCTGGTGGCCGGGCCGGGCTGGCGTCCGGTGCGCGCGTGGGACGCGGTGGCCCGGGCGGTGGCGGACGCCGGTCCCGGCGCGGTGGCGTTCGTGCTGGCACGGCGCCAGGGCGGTCAGCTGGGGCACGTGTGGGCTGCGTACAACCTGGGCGGGCGGACCGGCGTGGTGGCGGTCGACCCGTCGGCGGGTGCGGGCCGGCGGGTGTCGGCGACCGCGCCGGACCTGGCCCCCCTCGAGGCGCGGGCGGTGGTGATCGACCGGGGCGGACGCGTCCTGGAGCACGCGCTGCCCGCGTTCACCGAGTCCTCGTCCCCGGCCCACGCGGTGGTCGACAAGCCCACCGTCCACGACTACGGCGCCATCGGCCTGGAGGCCGAGGAGCGGTACATCCTGGGCGTCCAGGGCGAGGCGCGTGAGGCGATGGTGCTGGCGTCGGGACCCGGCCTGTCGCTGGTGACCGACAAGATGTACTTCTGGTTCGTCCCGGACACCAAGGAACTCTTCGACTTCGCCACGCGGCCCGAGGTGCCCCAGGGGGCGCGCCCGCCCGTCCTGCGGAAGTTCCACATCGCAGAGATCGTCGTCGACGAGATGGCCGCCGTCCCGGGCGAGCTGCGGCAGACCCCGCAGGAGGGGCTGGACGAGCTCGCACTGTTGCGGCGCCGCCTGCGGACGGCGAACGAACACCCCGGCGGGGTGTCGCTGGAGTTGCTCCTGTCCGACCTCCCCGGCTGGGAGATGGAAGAGGGCGGTACCCGGGTCACGGTCTACCCCCAGCGTCCTGGATACGACGGCCGCGTCTACGTGCAGCTCACCGGCGGTGTCCCCGCCGTCGGCCTGCGAGGGCTCCACGACCTCGCCATGCGGCGGCTGAAGCTGCCGACGAACGAGCCGGTGCTCCGCGCAGGGAAGGCCTTCGGCCGCCGGCTCTCGGGGGAGTTCGTGCGGCACCTCACCGGTTTCGACGTGCCGGCGGACCTGATGCCCTTCCTCTCGGCCGTCCCGGACGTCGACAAGGTCTGGGGATACGGCTGGCTGCTGTTCGGCCATGTCGCCGCCTCCCCGATCAACGAGTTGAAGACGGTCGACAACACGGCGACCAGGACCGGCCTGGCCAAGAACATGCTGTCGGCCGCGTCCCGGCATCCGTTCGACCGGACGCTGCTGAGCATGGGGACGCGGATCCGCGGGTTCCTCGACGGGAACCACGACGAGATCACCGCCATGACGGTCACGTCGCTGACCCAGGTTCTGACCGTCTACCAGCAGGTGTTCGGCAAGCCGTTCCCCGAGGCGTTCTTCGACGCCGTCTACGAGGGCACGCCGACGGTGCGCGAGCATCTCACCGCCACGCTGACGGGGCGGACGTCGGAGGGGAAGACAGTCGGCCAGCACGAGACCGTCGGCATGGAGGACTACCGCGAGCTGGACACCGACCAGGGCCGGCTGCCGGTCGCCCTGCTCCTGGAAGAGCTGCGGCAGTACGGGATCACCGAGCAGTTGATGACCGACGAGGAGGTACCGGAAGCCTTCGCCGAACTCGCGGAGTTCAGCCGGACGGCCTACCAGCGGGCCGTCGAGTCCGCGGTTCCGCTCTCCGACGCTGTGCTGCGCGACGCCATCCAGCGCATCCTGGACAACGCCGTGGTGCGCGACCTCGCCCCGTTCCTGACGATGGCCCCCGAGGGTATGGCGCTCGCCGACGCTCCGGCCGCACAGCTGCTGTCCCCGTACGACGCCCACGCCCTCGCGGAGGCGCTGGGCGCCTACGCCCTGGGCACCCCGCTGCCGGACGGCCTCCACGCCACGCTCGACGGCGCGGTCCGCACGGCGGCCGGCCTCCTCGACCGCACGGCCCAAGGACAGCGCACACAAAGCCGGCAGACCGTCGAGGCCGCCCACCGCGCTGTGCGCGCCCTCTCCGACCCCGCGCGGCTGCCGGCACCGGTCCGCTGGACCAGGGAGATCCCCGCGCTGGACGGGACGCGGGTGCCGGTGGACCAGGTGGCGCGGATGAAGCACACGGAGCCCGAGGAGGGGGTCCCGGTGGGCTTCTCCTCGCGCCCGGCCCAGGAGTGGGACGGCCGCCAGAACTCCTACGGCCTGCTGCCCGAAATCACCACGTACACGTCCCTGCTGTGGTCCCAGCAGTACCAGGGCCCCGGCGGGCCCGTGGTGCCGGAGAGCGTGCCCCAGGACCTGCCGTTCGGGGAGGCGTACCTGGTGGGCCTCAGCGGGAACGCCGCGACCGTCAGGCTCGGACTGCTGGACGGCTCGGACAAGGAGTTCGACTACGCCGCGGCCCTGGACTACCTCTTCGCCGCCGACCCCGACCTGATCGCCCTGGACGCGGAGACCGCGGCCGTCGTCCTGGGCGCGGACGTGGCGGGACCGCCCCCGCACGATCCGCTGGAGCACCCGCTCGCCGGTCAGCTCATGGCCACCGCCTGGAGCCGCTGGGTGTGGACCTCGGGCCTGGGACAGGAGCCGGGCATCGTGCCGGGCGACGGGAGCGCCGGACCGCGGTTCCAGCTCACCGAGGGCGACTGGTGGGCGGGCTTCCGCCCCGAGCCGTCGTCCGCCCAACTCGCCCGGCTCGCCCAGCGGATCACCGGCGACCGGCAGGCGGGTGCGCACGTGCTGCGCTGGGTGCGGGCGATCCGGCTGGTCTACGGGCCGCTGCTGGAGGACGACACCGCCGCCTTCGAGGCACTGCTGCACGGCTTCCGGCTGCTCGACGCGGTGCGGGCGGCCCAGGGCGACCACTCGCCGCTGACGTGGCTCGGCCTGCACACCGTGGTCGCCTCGCACGCAGGACCCGCGGCCGCGTCCCCCCTCCCGCAGGCACTGCCGTTCGCCATGGTCTCGGCCGCCGGCCGAACGGGCACGGACCTGGAGCTGTCCGGGTACGCACTGGCCCAGCGGTTCGCCGCCCTGCGCGCCTGGCAGCGGGGCGCGTACGGGCCGGCCGGAACGGCCCTCACCGCGCAGGGCCCCGGCGGGGTGCCGGTACACGGCTGGCTGAGCGGCGCCCCGGCGTCCTTCGCCTCCGCCGGCGACGCCCAGGGGCCACCGGCGACCCCGCCCACCGCCCCGGCGACGGCCGCCACCCCCGCGGTGGGCCGGCCCGTGACGCCCGCGACGCCCTACGACCCGGAGGCGCACTACGACACGCTCGTGCGGAGCCTCTACGGGCAGCCGCACCCGGGGGCGCGGGAGGCGCTGCGGCGGCTCAACGCGCTGCGGGCCGGCGTCCCCGCGCTGCGCGGCGGTCCGCTGGACCTGGACGCGCTCGCACGGTACGTGCTCAGCCTCGACGAGCCGAACACGCCCGTCAGCCTGGCCGAGTACACCGAAGTGCTCCGGCTGGCGTCGGACCCGGCCACCGCGCACGCCACGCGCCTCGCCCAACTCGCGGCGGCCCACCTCATGCTGCGGGGCGCGCTCGACGACGAGATGCGCTTCACGACACCGAACGGTCTCAGCGGCATCAGTTGGACCGGCAGGCCGCTGCACGTGCCCCTCGAGGTGGACACCGTCCACGAGGCCGTCCGGCAGCCGGACGGCACGGTCGCCCTCGACGCACCGGCTCGCGCCGGATGGAGCGGCGGGCCGACGCCCCACGTGCTGCTGGCCACGGGCGGCCTGAACACGGTCACGGTGCGGGGCCGCAACGGGTTCGTGCGCGAGGCGCGGCGTGAGGTCGTGGTCGAACTGCTCGCCCTCGACCCGCTGCTGAACGGGCTGCCGAGCGGCGTTCCCCTGCTGATGCTCGTGCCGTTGGCGGCGGCCGGGGACACGCTGCTCTCACGCGGCACCGCCGTCGCACTCGGCCGGGAGGTGTGGTCCGCCAGCGGCTTCGTGCTCTTCGGCTTCCTGCCGGATCAGCCGGGCCGGCTGGGGATCGGCATCGACATGTCCCCGGACCAGGGCCTCGTCGGGGGCTGGCTGCTCAGCGACCCCACCATGGCGCCCGCGCCCGCGCCGGGGGGCGAGGAGTGGGAGGAGCGGGTCGTCTCCCTGCCCGTCATCGGGCGCGACCACCGCTCGACCGGACAGCTGTCCGTCCCGCTCACCGAGCACCCCGCGGTGCTGCGCCAGCGGGCCCTCCTGGCGCTGCAACTGGCGAAGATGACGCACTTCGTCCACTACGACGCCGCCACCCACTCCGTCAGCGCGCCGGTCGAGCTGCCCTGGCGGCGGGACGATTCCGGCGCCGAGCCGTACTTCGAGATCAAGCACGGCGTGCCCGGCGCGTCCATCTGGTCGGTGTCCGACGGAACGGTCACCACCAGCGGTGGGCAGTCCACCGGCGCACTGGGGCGGCGGCCGAGTCTGCGGGCCAAGCGGGACCGGGACCCCGTCGCGAAGATCTCGTGCTTCGGCGCGGAGCCGGGCGGCATGGGCTTCCTCGGCAACTTCGGTCCGCGGCCCTACGTCCCCGACCCGCTGGCCGTCGCCTCCGAGGCCCAGGAGAGCGCCAACGACACCGGCGGCAAGCGCCCCATGACGTACGCGGCCCGGCGCCCGATCCTCTCCCGCATCACCACCCCCGCGGGGGAGTTCTTCGCCGTCGGCAACGACAGCCGCGGGGCCGAGTCCGGCCTGGACCTGGCCCTCCCCGAACCGGCGGGGGCCACCCTGGACGACCGGGCCCGCACGGCCGGACTGCACCACGGTCCCGGCCCGGCCCCCGAGCCCGTCCGCGAGCGGACGCTGCGTCTGATCCGGCTGCTGGGCACCGTCTTCGGCTCCCGGATCGAGTGGAACGCCACCGACTACCCGACCCTGCTGCACGGCGCGGGCGCGCTGGACAGGATGCTGCACAACGACCCCGTACTGCGCCGCGTCCCCCTGTTCACCCTCGACCTGTTCGAGCGCGTGGCGGTCGCCGATCACGCACGCCACGCCCCGCACACGGAACTGGGACGTGAGGCCGCGGCCGCGGTGCTGTGGCGGGCCGCGGACCGGATCGACCAGGCTCCGGACACCGGACTGGCCGCCTACGTCCCGCTCCCCGTCCTGGTCGACAACGCCTCGACGCTCCTGCACCGCCCCGACCTGGACCGCCTCGCCGCCCGGGATCTGGGACTGCCCGCGAACGCGCCGATCGGCGACGTGGAGCGGTCGCGACTGCTGTGGGCCCACGTCAAGGCCGACGAGGTGATGGCCCGCCTCCGCGACAGGGGTGGTGAGCAGGGAGTGCACGCGTTCGCCGCCAGGGTCCTGCACCTGGCGGCGCCCGATCCGTCCACTCTCGCCACCCTGCGCCAGTACCTGCTGCTCGCGGTGGCCGGCGGGCGCGACCCGCGCGTGCCCCGCGAACTGGCCGAGGTCCACCTGGAGGTGCACGGCGCGCACGCGGCCACCACCCGGCTGCTCGCCGCGAACGGAGCCTCGGTGCTCGGCCGCGACGTCACCGGCCACCCGGCCGGCACGCTCAACGTCGACCTGACGGTGCTCACCCTGCTGCGGCGCGCGTCCGACGGGAGCCTCGTCGCCGACTCCTCGGTGCCGGCCCCCTGGTACGCGGCGGACCCGCAGGGCCCGCGGCCGTGGCTCTACCGGGCCGACCGCCGCGACGACACCCGGGTCGAGGTGCGCGGTCTTCCGGCGCCGCACGAGGAGATCGCCGAGCTGATCCACCGGGACCACACGACCGGCACCCTGCCGCTGCACCATCCCGTCGTCCTCATGGTGCCCCGCTCCCGGCCCCGCCCCGGCGAGCCGGTCGTGGACAGCCTGCCGGGCCAGGGCGCCTTGCTGGCGGGGCGTGGGATGTGGGCCGCGTACGGCACGCCCACCTTCCACACCGATCCGGCGACGGGGAAGACCACCGTCGCCCTGGAGCCGGACCCCGCGGGCAACCCGCTGACGGCGGCGGACTTCGGCCTCGTACAGGTGCGGGACGTCCGGCCGCTGCCCCCCGGCTACCGGGCCTTGGCGTCGGCCACCACCGTGCCCACCACCACCGTCCTGGCCGCCCCGACGGCCCCCGCACCGGGGTCCGTCACGTTCGGAACGCAGGGCGGGCCGTCGGAGCCGTCGCGGGTGTCGCAGGGGGACCGCGGGGAGGCCCGCGCCCTGCCGTCCCCGGCCGCCGAGCCGGGTGCCGCGACGAGCCACGACACGGCCCGGCCCGCGGAGACCACCCCCGCCGAGCCGCACCCCGCCGAAACCCCCGGCGACCTCGTCGGCCAGACGCTGGCCCGACTGCGTGCCGCCGGAGTGGAACTGCCGGTGACCGAGGGGGAACTGCGCTCCTGGGCGGCCGAGCGGGTGGCCGTGACCGACCTGCCGGACGCCGCGGCCCTGCCGCCCCTGGCCGACGACCTGGAGGTCCCCACCGCGAAGCTGACCGCGGCCGGCGTGCGGCTCACTCCCTCCCAGGAGTTCGAGGCGGTCCTGCGGGACGACAGACTGCCGGTACGCGACCTCGCGCTCACCCCGGACCAGCGTCTGAGGCTGCTGGCCGCACCCGACGGCGATCGTGTCCTCGATCCCGCCGCCGCGCTCGCGATCGACACGGCCCTCGCCGCGGCCGTCACCCGGGAGCTGGGCGGCCCCCTCGCCGGGCCGCGGCCGGCGGAGTCTCCGCTCTCGCCGCGACTGACGGCGAAGGTCGGCTTCGAGCTGGAACTCGGCGACCTCACGGTGCCGTTCTACGCCCGGGGCGTGGTGCTCTTCCGCGGCAAGGGGTGGCGTCTGGAGACCGACACGCCCGACGATCCGCCGTACACCCGGTCCAACCTGGAGTTCGTGCTGGACCCCGCCTCGGACATGAAGCAGGCCGAGGACGCCCTCCGCGAGCTCATCGGGATCGTCGGGCACATGCGCGCCCTGGCCAAGGCCGCCCCGGACCACCGGGTCCAGCTCTCCGACCTGTTCGCCTCGACCCCGGGGCAGGGCCCCTCGGGGCTGATCAGGGACACGACCGTCACGGTCGGGAGTTTCCGGTGCGGGGCCACGCTCCAGGCCACGTACGGGACCGGCCTGGAGGGCCTCGGCGACACGATCGACGATCTGTCAGCACCGGCGGAGACGGAGAACCTCCAGCAGCGGGTGTCCGAGGTCGAGGAGTTCTTCGACCGGGAACACGGCCGACCCCTGTCGCCGCGCGCCCGCGAGTTCGTGCGGCTGATCGTCTCGTACCTGGAGCGGGCCGGGGCGAAGCAGGGGCCGATCAGGGCGCGGGTCATCCGCCGCCATGTGGTGGCGGCCTTCCCGCTGATGAGCCGCAGCGACTTCTGCTCCATCCGCGACGAACTGCTCAGCGACGACGAACGCCGCGACATCGACGCGCTGCTGCTGCGCCGGAACGGCCAGGAGATGCCGGACCTCATGCGGGCCCTCGGCCGCGCCCGGGGCGACCGGGTGTTCCGGGAGCCCTACGAGGACAAGGACAACAACCTCAACGAGGGGCCCACCCTGGCCGACTGGCTGCACTCGATCGTCCACGGCCGCGGCGAGGGGCCGTTCAAGAAGGACCTCCTCTCGCCCCCGCCGGGTTTCCCCCTGCACAGCGGCGACCTGGACGCGGACTTCGGCATGGGCGCCATGGGTGTGGACGCCGAGAACGGCCTCCTGCTCCTGGAGGCACGCGTCGCCCCCTACCGCCCCTCGTCCATTCCGCTGAACGGCGTCGCGCTCCCCGTCATGGCACGGGAGTTCATGGCCGCGATGAGCCGCAACCCGGATCTGACGCGGGACGACACCAGCGCAGCGCCGTGGCCCGAGGCCGTCCAGGAAACCCTCAGACTCGAAGGGGTACTGGGTTCGCTCACCACGATGATCGGCGGCGTCCGGCGGGCAGGTGCGCAGCCCACGGCCACGGTCCGGCGGATGATCGGCCGCGGCTTCGGCAGCTACCGTGAGGACATCGAGGCGGCTCTGGCGGACGCCGGCTCTTCGACGCTGCCGGGCGCCCTGGTCCCGCTGCGCGAGGTGTACGAGAAGGTCCGCGACCTGCAACGCGCGTGGTCGCTGCAATCCGATGACCTCCCCCTGGCACTCGCCGAACTCGAGGCGGCACTGGAGGCGTTCGGGGAGGCACTGTGGGACGCCGAGGACGGAATCGGCCGCACCGACGCGGCCCCCGGCAGCGCCGGAACGCCGTAGGAGGGGGAGACGATGTCGCGCGGCGTGGCCTCTCCCTCGGGAGAACCGCAGGTGGTGGACGTGAGGCCGCGCGGGCATGTGATGATGCGGGTACCTGATCTCCTCGATCAGTTGTCCGGGGTCCGCGAGCCGGCCTTACCGGCTTGCGCGGCCCCGCTCGTCCCGGTGCGCGCATCACGTACCGGGCATACCGGGGCAGGGGTTGCCTCGGAGGGCGTGGCGGGCTGCCGGACGGCCCGCGGGGGCGCGCCCGATGCCACCGACCACGCCGGGCATTCCCAGCAGCGAGCCAGCCGGCCCAGTAAGCGAGGACAGCATGAGCGACAACGGCGCTTCCGCCCCGGCCACCCGACCAGGAACGGACGAGCCGGCGACCGGCCCCGCGCGGGCCGAACCGGACACCACCGCGGCGTCCGCACCGCCGGCCGGTGAAGGGGCGGCGACCGGGATATCCGACGACGAGGTGCCGGAGCCGCCCGAGGAGTTCGTCAAGGCGGCCAAGCTCGCCCCGAACCACTGGCTCTACCTGACCGATCCGGCGTGGCAGGGCGAAGGCCCCCCGCCGGACTGGGCCGTCGTGGGCCAGTGGCGCTCCGACGACGACGGCGAGATCGTCGAGTGGCAGGACAACGAGAACTACCAGCCCTCCCCGGAGGCGCTCGGCTGGCCCGAACCCGAGGACGACGTCGACGCCGCCATCCAGCTCGCCACCACCGGCTACGGACCGGCCGAGGACGTCACCGCCGCCCTGGCCAAGGCGGAGGTGGCGGTGCTGGTCACGGCGGGCGGTGAGCCCGTCAGCGCCTCGGCCTCGGACGGCACGGCCGTGGTCCCGGTCTTCACCTCACCCCTGTACCTGCACGCGGCCGGACGCCTCGGGTTCGAGCGGGTGCGGGTCCCCGCGCTGCTGGAGCGGCTGCCCAAGGAGCACAGCCTCTGCATCAACAGCTCGGCGCCGGTCAGTATGGTGATGACCACGGAGGGTCTGGCGGACCTCATGACCGCCGCGGCCGAACTGCCCGAGGGACAGGCCGCGGACGACGCGTCCGCGGCCGCGTGGCCGACACTCGCGCCCCGCGAGGGCACCGCCGCTCCGCAGGCGTCCGCACCCGCCGCGACGGACTCTCCGGACGCCCGGGACGCGCCGGACACCGATGAGGGGAAGAACCGGTGACCCGCGGCCGCCAGCGCACGGCGTCGTCGGCACGCTTGACGGGGCAGCTGTGACCGATACAACTCGGCAGGGGCCGGCCGCGTCTGAACTTGGAGGGCGGCGCGAGCATCTGAACGAGTAGCGCAACGCGGGGGGCGCCAACATCAACGTCCGGCTGGGATGTCAGCCGGACCGTGTGCGAAGGAGAGACGACGTGAGGCGTTCCGGCGGTGGCCGGTCACGGTGGTTCGGCGGTCGGGGCAGGGCGGAACGGGGGCCCGCGCGGTCCACCGCACCCGCCACCTCGCCCGAGGGGGACGGCGCCACTGAACCGGGGAGCGACGCGCCGTTGGTCGCCGAGGAGTACGGCGCCCTGGTGGTGCTGCGCGCGGCCCACGACACCACGATCAGCCAGACCGACATCGACGAACTGTCCGACCGGTTCGGCGCGGAGCCGGGCATCACCACCGTGGTCACCGGCACAGCGGGTCCGGACGGCGCCCCGGCGGACACGTTCTGGCAGCGCCTGAGCGAAGTGTTCGACACCCTGCGCGAGACGGGCTCCCACACCGTACGGCTCGTCCTGTCCGGCGCGGGCGAGGAACTGCCGGAACGGCCGTCCGTGGCCCGTCGGGTGGCCGACGCCTGGGAACTGGAGGTGATCGCCCCGGACGGTGAGGTCGAGATCGTCCCCGGCGGCTCACTCTTCGTCCGCCCCGACCGGCCCGGGACACGCGGCTGGTGGAGCTTCTCGCCCGGGGTGCGCCCGGTGGCCCTGGGCACGCGCCAGCCCGCGCCCCCGTGGCAGGACGGTGTCGAGCAGGTGCCCGAGCGCACCGGCAGCGGCTGTGTCATCCACCAGGTCCCGGCGGGGCTGCTGGCGCATGCACCGCACGCGAAGGAGCCGGAGCCCGGGGACCTGTGCTACTCGGTGCCGGTGGACCCCCGCGGCCCGACCGTCCTGGTCGGGGTTCCCGGGGGTGGAGACGTCTCGGCGTCCGATGTCGGCGAAGTCCTCAGCGCGCTGCCCGCCGCCCTCCGACCCGGGATCCGCCTCGCCCCCGGCAGCCCCCGCGACATCCTGCGCACCGGCCAGTCGGCGGCCGACCTGCTCGACAGCGAGGTCGTGGTCTACACGGGTATGCCACTCCTCACCTCCGCCGAGCGCGGCACCCCACGGGCCGTGCTCGTCGGAGCCGACGGCTCCCCGCTGTGGCGGCCGTTCGTGGACGCGGTGGTGTGCGCCCCGGCCCGCGAGGGCGAGCCCGCGCCCGCCCCGCGGCTCCTCCGGTGGAACCCGCCGCTGCCGGGCGGCGGCGACCTCGCACACGGCACGGTGCCGCTTTCCGACCGGTGGCGGGTCATGGGGACCCGGGCCGGTCTGTGGATCACGGACGCCGACGCGACGGACGACGAGGAGACGGACACCGACGCGACGGACACCGACGTGGCGGTATCGGTCCCGGTGACGCGCGAGGTCGACGCCGAGGGCCCGGCCATCGAGGTGGGCCGCCCCGGCGAGGAACTCGACGCCTCGCTGTTTCCCGAACTGTCCCGGCTCCTGGCCGGCCTGGGCGACGACGTCCGCGGGCGGGCGCGGCTGTACGTCCACGGCAGGGCCGCGGACGGCGGCCACGCGTTGCGCGCGCTCGCGGCCCAGCACGGGGTGCGCGCCCTGCGCTTCACACCCCGCCCTGCGCGTGAACCCGGGCCCGCTCCCGAGGCGGCCCCGGCCTCCCGTTCCGCCGGGGCCCCGGCCCCGGGTGTGGCTCCGGCCCCGGGTGTGGCCCCGGCGGCCTCCGCCGCACCCCCCGCGCACCGCCGCCCCGCTTCGCCGGCCGCCCGAACGGAAGCGTCGGCGTCGGTGTCCGCGGACGGTCCGGACGGTCGTTCGACGGAGTCGGGTTCGGCGGTCAGCGGTCGGCAGGGGGTGCCTGACGGCGCGGTGTCGGGTCAGGTGGGTGCCGCGGGTTCGTCAGCGGCCGGCCCGACCGGCCGCCCGGCGGCGTCAGGTCCGCCGGTTGGTGGTCCGTCGGCGGCGTCCGACCCGCAGCCGCCCGATCAGCAGGGAACGGTCGGTCACCCGACGCCCGGCCGGCCCTCCGCGGCCGGCCCGGTCCGGAGGAGCCCGTCCATGCCCGGCCCCACGGTGCCCGAGAGGCCTACGCCCCCCGGCCCTCCCGCCGCGGGGCAGCAGTCCGGGGCGGCGGCTCCGAACTCCTCCGAAGGCTCCGCCGAGGGCCCGGCCGGGTCGGCGTCCGCACGTCCGGCGTCGAAGTCCGAGCGTCCCGGCTCAGCGGGCCAACGTCCCGCGTCGTCGGGTGCGTCGCCGGGCGTGCCGACGGGAGAGTCGGCCGCATCGACGAGGGAGGACGCGGCCCCGACCGCCCCCGCTCCGGTGGCCGCCCCCGCTCCGGTCCGGCCGCCGATGACGAGCGTGTCCTCGGGGCCGGAGGACCCGGACGCACGCCGTTCGACACCGTCCGAAGAGACCTCGGCCAGGTCCGCGGGCGATACGGCGCGCCCGGACACCGAGCGCAGCACGACGCCCGATGCGGTGCCCGACGCCGGGCGGGAGGCGCCGATCGGCCCCGCGCGGGGCGCCGGGCGTGACTTGCGGCCTGGCGTATCGACGGATGCCGGACGGAACACCACACCTGGCGCCACACGTGGCACCCCGCCTGGCACCGTGCCTGTCACCCCGCCGGACGCTGCTGAGCGGGGGCCGGCCCGTGACCGCGCGCCGCAGACCCCGGTCGAGCCGTCGGCCCGGCCGGGGAACGCCGTACCGGACACGGGCGCTGGGCGGGAGCCCGAGCCGGGCGCCACTCCGGTCCCGGCGCGTACGTCGGGCCCCGCGCCGGCAGAGCCCCAGCCGGAGGAGCCCGCGGCCGCCCGTGCCGGGAACACGGAGGACCCGGTGCCGCCGCCGCGGCCCACGCCGACGACCTCCGCCGTCCCCACGGCCTCCGCCACACCCCTCGTGTCGGGCACTCCTGACGCCCCCGCTGAACCCGCGTCTGACGCACGGCCCGCGGACCCGGCGGACCCCACGGCACAAAGAGACGAGGCGGAACGGCGGGCTCCGCGTCGCACCCCGGTACGTCTCGGTCCGCTGCTCCCGGCACCGTTCCGGCCCGGCCACGTCTCCACCCAGGAGGAGCGCGACGCCTTCCGCGCGCTCGCCGACGACCTGTGGGACCGGCACGGCACCGCCGTGGGCCGCTTGCTGACCCGGATGCCCGCGCTGCGCGGGCGGGAGCAGGAGGACGCGCGCGCCGACTTGATCGCGCTCCACCTCTTCCTGCACACCTCCGAGGGCCCGCTGAGCCCGAAGGCGCTGACGCGGGGGCTGCACGACGGGGAGGAGCGGTTGTTGCCGTACGCCGCCTGCGTTGCCTCCGGACTACGCCGGATGCCCTCGTACCGCGGGATCACCTTCCGCGGCGCGGAGGGGACCGACGGGCCGGGTGGCGGTGTTGTGGAGCCCGGCGTCCTGCTGCGTGACCCCGCTCCGGTGCCCGTGCTGCCGCTTGGCGCCGGCGCACCGAGGCCGGGCGGCGCACAGTACGCCGTGTGGTCGGTGACGGGGCGCCGCGTGCGCCAGCTCACCGACCGGCCCGGTGCCGGAAAGGCCCGGGACGAGGTGGTGTTCCCGCCGGGCACCCTGCTGCGGGTGCTCGACGTGCGCGAGGAGGGCGGCGCGCCGCTGACCCTTCTGCGCGAGGTGCCCCTGATCGGGCCGCAGACCCCGGCCCACCGCGGCGGTGCGGAACTGGACACCGACGACCGCGCGGCGCTCGACCAACTGGAGAAGGCTCTGCGCGCTCGCCCCGTGACGCCGGCCGGGCCCGACTGGCCGCAGCTGTGCGCGGGCTCACTGGAACGGGCCGCGGGCCTGCCGTCCGACTGCTGATCGACCGACTGCCTGACCGACCGACTGCCTGACCTGGCCCCACAGGAATGGAGACTTGATGCCACAACAGAATGAGGATGGGCAGACAGAGCCCCAGGTGCGCCGTGCCGTCACGATGCGTGGTGCGGCCTCCCAGCCGGCCTCCGCGTCGCTGCGCCCGCGGACGGCCGCCGACCCGAACCCCGGGCAGGCGGAGGAGCCGTCCTCCGCCGCGCCCTCTTCCTCCGATTCCGCCTCCTCCGAGCGCGGAGGCGACCAGCCGACGGCCGCGGCGGCTCCGTCCTCGTCCGTCTCGGAAGCCCGCTCGTCCGAGAGATCGGCCACCACCTCATCCGGGGCCGACGCCACCACCTCATCCGGGGCCGACGCCGGCTCCTCCGAGGGGTCGGCTTCCTCCGGGGCGGGGGCGGACGGGAGTGCCGGTGGCGCCGTCGGTTCGCTGAGCAGGGCGGAGGGCGGGACGCCGCCCGGCGCCTCTCAGGGCAACGCCGGAGCGGGCGGCGACGTACCTCCCTCGGGCCGTCCCACCAAGGCGCTGCTGGCCGCGGCGGGCATCGGGGGCGCACTGCTGATCGCGGCGCCGTTCCTGGTCATGGGCGCCCGGGATGACGACAAGACGGACACCGCCGCGGTCGCCAAGGACGCCACGGCCCGGACCCTGCAAAAGGACGAGGAGGAGACCCGGCCCGGGGACTACGCCCCCAAGCCGCCGGAGGTCGAGAACAAGGCTCCGAAGAGTGAGGCACTCAAAAAGGAGGAGGGAACGCCGTCGGACGAGGAGGAGGGAACGCCTTCGGACGAAAAGGAGAAGGGAACGCCTTCGGACGAGCCGTCTCCCGACGCGTCGCCTTCTGGCGAGCCCTCTTCGGACGCGTCGCCTTCGGATGAATCGTCCTCCGAGTCGTCTGATGCGGAGGAATCGTCCTCCAAGTCGTCACCTTCGGACGAACCGGTTGCGAAATCGACGGTGCCTGAAGCGCACTTCTTGAAACCCAGGCTGTTTTTGGCGCCGGAGCCGCCGCCGTCGGAGCCGCAGCCTCAGGAGTCGACGCCGCCCAAGGAGCACCCTGGGACGGAGCCTTCGACGGCGCCGCCGGAGAAGCAAGAGAAGGCCAAGGAAGGGTCCGGCATCAAGAAGAAGGTGGCGCCGCCCAACTACGCGAATGCGAAGGGCGTCCTCCTCAAGAATGTCGCGTCGAAGCTGTGCGCGGACGTTCCCGCCTTCGGCAAGGGCAAGCCCGACGGGCCGGTCAACCAGTTCCACTGCAACGGCACCGACAAGGACAACCAGATCTGGGACTTCGAGGTGAAGGAAAAGGGCAAGGGCCCCCGGTCCACCGACCTCTTCCAGATCAGGAACCGCAAGGATGGGCTGTGCATGGACCTGCCGAAGTTCGGCGGCCAGCCACGCGGTACGCGGGTCTCGGAGTTCCACTGCAACGGCACCACGGCTGACAACCAGCTGTGGTGGCTGGAGCCGCGTGGGGACAAGAAGTTCCGGATCCACAACTACGCCAGCAACCACCAGTGCCTCAAGATGAAGACCGGCAAGGACATCCACCCCGTGGACGCACGGCTGGAGATCCAGCCGTGCCACCGGGAAGGTCCCTTCGAATGGACCTTCTGACAACGGCCGTTTCCGGCTGACCGGCGCCTGGGCCCCTGATCTGCGAACGCAGATCAGGGGCCCAGGCGCGTACAGGGCGGCGGGGGCCGCAGATCAGGTGCACAGATCAGGTGCACAGCTCAGGAATCCGTGACGCCACCCCGCGTCATGGGCGAGCTGCCCTGGCGCGCGCCTTGATCGCGCGGATGACGTCGCTCTTGGCGTCGGAGTAGTCGTTCATGTCGTCCCAGCGCCTGCTGATCAGGTCTCGTTTGACGCTCTCGTACAGGGCCCGATCGTCTGCGTTGGTGCGCAAGTGGTCACGGAGGAGCAGGTACTCGTGCACCGCTGCGTTCCCTCGTTCGTACACGTGCACATGGACGTCGCGAGCCGGCGTACGCACGAGTCGATGTCCTGGCTCGCGAACCCGCAGTTCGTAACCGGCGGCCAACAGCCCGTCGAGGTAGTCCTCTTCTGCCGTGATGTCGGCCACCGAGACGACGAGGTCCACAATCGGCTTGGCGGCCAGACCCGGAACCGAAGTGGAGCCGATGTGCTCGACGTCGACGTCCGCTGCCGCCAACGCGTCGAGGATCCGGCGCCGGTGCCGCAGGTAGTCCTCCGCCCACCGGGCGTCGTAGCTGCTGAGGCCGACATCGAGTGCTTCCGGACCACCGATGATCTCGGCCGCCGTGACGTCCGGTCGACGAGGCTTGCCGCTGTTCGTCACCCACACATCCTTCACGTCCTGCCGCCAGGTCACGACCTCGGTCGACGGGGCTGTGGTCGGCGGTTTCGTCGACCCTCACCGTCGTCACGCGGGCTCAGCGGATCGGGGAGTGCGTCGCACCGAGAGCGGTGACGCGTTCCCGCTCGATCCGGAAGAGGCCGAGTTTACCGTGCGGTGCGACATGCTCGGCCCAGGCGCGGTTGTCGCTTGCTCGGCGATGTCGGTGTCCTTGCCGACTTCGAGCGGCAGGCTCCTTAGCAGAGGCAGGCCCAACGGCCGCTCGCGGAGGCAGGGTTCTCGTACCCTGACCCCACACGATCAGCTCGGCCAGACTGTCGAGCAGATGGTCGAGGTGCGCGGCGAGGCGGGGCAGGACCCGCCGCGTGGTGGCGGCGAAGCCCGCGTTTCGGGCTCTACACGATCTGGAGCCGGCGACGATGACCGATACCGGCAGTATCTCCGACGGGTTCCACACCTTCGACGAGCTGTACGAATTCAGGCTGCTCTACCACGCGTACGCCGCCCGGGCGTGGCTGGACGCCGGGTATCCCGTCGTCCGCTCATGGAAGCACCACGACGGTCAACCGTGCTTCGGGGGCGGCTGGTTCATCGTCGTGGCTCAGCTTCCCACGGGCCAGGTCAGCAATCACTACCGAACCGGCGGCTGGTCGTTGTTCGGCGACGTGCCCGAGGTCGAAACGGCGCCCGTGTGGGACGGGCACAACACCGCCGACGTCGCCCGGCGGCTGCGCACACTCCTCGGTGGAGAAGGGCCCGCGAGCGTGTCGCGTTGAACGGCCGGCACCTCCTGGGCCGCGCGTGCCCGGTCATGGCGCGGAACGGTCCGACAGAGGGCGCGGGGCGGGTCAGTCGGCGCTCCGGCGGACGCCGGGGGCGCTGGCGGTGGGCGCCGGGGACGAGGGTCACCTCGTGGTCTGACGCTCCCCGGATGCGCCTGGCCTGGTGATGTCGCCGTAGGCGAGTCCTCCATGGGTGTGGGTCGGGACGACCGGCCACTGCCGCTTCCAGGCAGCGCACTCCGAAGAGGGAAGGATCTGCAGCCACCTGGGGTCGCCCGGCGCGGGCGACGCCATCGTCTTCTCCTTGACCATCGAGTCGTACTGGTCGAGGGAGTCCTCCAGCGTGTTCGCGTTCAGTACGACCTCACGCCCGTAGAAGGCAGCCTGTTGCCGCACGCCGGGAATCTTCGAGAGTTCGGGCTGCCAGCTGTCGGCCGCCATGCCGTTCTCAGAGGACACCCAGACACCGTCCGGGGTGTTGATCGCCAGTGAGTGGTTGCCGTCGGTGTGGCCGGGTGTCCACAGCAGACTGACGCCGACGCCGAGTTCCACGTCCCCTTCGAAGACCTCCAGCCGCTCGGCTGGGACACCGTCCATGCCGCCGTCCACGTACCAGGCCCACTGCATCGGATGCATGGAGGCGAACGTGCCGAGCTCTTTGCTGTGCACAAGGAGTTTGCCGTTGGGGAAGAGCGGCCGGCGTGGTGCCGGCTCATCCCGGAGCGGGGTGTCGCTTCCCATGATCATGCGGACGTCCTGCACGTGCAGGTGGTCGAAGCTGACGTCGTCGACGTCCTCGTTGCGCAGACCCACGCTCGGGAGGACTCGGTCCGGGTCGTTGTAGTACTTGACGAAGAGGCGTTCCGCGCGCAGGCGGCGAGCGAAGGACTGCAGCTTGTTGTAGAACGGCGCTTCCGCGGACCCCTCGGCCATGGTGGGCTCCCACACGAGGGTCTTCAGCTGCCCGTCGAACCCGTCGAACTGGATGACGAGCATCCGGTTGATGATGCTGATCATCGGGTTGGTGTTGACGGAGTACCCCTGGAAGGCGAACCGCGCAGGATACGGTGCGGCCGCGATGTCGAAACTCTTGACCGCCCGGACCCGGCCCTGGCTCACGAATCGCTCGCGGTAGCGCTCAGCAGCCGAGCGGATGGCCTTGAGGCGGTCTCCGCGCGGCCAGACGTCGTGCACGCCCTCGAACTCCGGTATCGACCGGAGGGCCTGCGCTCCGGTCGTGTTCAGGGCCTTCGTCTTTTCTGTCCGCGCCGCGTCAGTCATGTTCCCCTCCCGGGGTGGTGCCGGTGCCGGCGCCGGTGCCGGTGAAGATGCGTGATTCGTAGCCCTGGCGTACTGAGGCACCGGGCACGGACCGCACCTGGTCGGGCACCATGGCGCGGAGGAGAAGGTCGCGGACGGGCTGTGGAAACACCTCGACCCAGCGGGACAGCGGGCCGACGTATCCGGGCAGGGACACCTCGAACCGCGGACGCTCGATCACCGCCACGACAGCGCGCGCCACATCCAGGGGCTTGAGGAGCTTGGCCGCGCCCGTCGCCGTTCCCGCGGCGAGTTCGGTGTCGACGACGCCCGGCATGACCACGGAGATCCGGACCCCGCTGCCGCGCAGCTCCGCGCGCACGCCCTTGAGGTAGCCGTACACGCCGTGTTTGGTCGCGGCGTAGGTCGATTCGCCTGGCGGCGAGAGCTTCGAGGCCGCCGACGCGATGGTGACGATGTGGCCACGGCCTCGCGCGCGCATAGCGGGCGCGGTGAGCTTCACGCCGCGGATCACACCATGCAGGTTGACCTCCAACTGGCGGGTGGTGGCTGACTCGGGCTCGTCGGCGAATCCGCCGACCCACATCACTCCCGCGTTGTTGACCAGGACGTCGAGCGGGCCCCAGTGCTCCTCGACTTCGGCGAGGAAGGCGGTGAAGGACGCAGAGTCGGTGACATCGAGCCCGAAGCCCACCACGTCGCCCCGCAGTTCCTCGGCGGACGCTCGTGCCGCGGCAGGGTCCAGGTCTCCGAGGGCCACGCGGGCGCCGGCCAGCGCCAGCCGGCGGGCCGTCTCCCGGCCGATTCCGTTCGCCCCTCCAGTGACGGCGACAACGCGCCCAGCGAGTGCTCTCGTCTGCATCCCTCTCGCCTCCGCTCTATCTGACACACGTGCGTGTCAGATGGCGACCTAGACTGCCACCAGGAAGGGGACGACGCAATGGTGCAGACGAAAAGCGAAGGGCGGCGCTACTCGGGCCTCGACCCGGACGAGCGCGACCGCAAGCGGCGAGAGGCTGTCCTCGGCGCCGCGCTCGAACTGTTCGGCACACAGGGGTACGCGGCCACTTCGGTCAAGCGGGTCTGCCGGGAGGCCGGGCTCACCGAGCGGTACTTCTACGCGTGCTTCCGCGACCGGCACGACTGCCTGGCCGGGCTCTACGCCGAACTGACCGACAGCATGCGGGCCGCGGTCCTGGCCGCGCTCGACAAGACGGCCGGCTCGGATCTCGACACCCGCGCCCACACCGGCCTCGACGCTTTCATCGGGTTCCTCACGGCCGATCCCCGGCGGGCCCGCGTGGTGCTCATCGAGGTGGTCGGTGTGTCAGACGAGCTGGAAGCGCGCCGTAACGGAGTGCTGCGCGAGTTCGCCGACCTCATCACCGCAGTGTGGTCCTTGCCGGAGGAGCCCGCGACCAGAGCGGCCGTCGACCTCCACCGCCTGACCGCCGTCGGGCTGGTCGGAGCCGTCAACCACCTGCTCGTCGACTGGTTGCAGCGCGGGCAGGAGGATGACCCGGCGACACTCGTCGACGTGTGCTCCGCACTGTTCTCCGCGGCACGCGAGCGGGTGGGCTGACGAGACCAGAGCGGCGGACGCACAGGCAGTCGTGGGCCATGCGTGGTGCGGGGCGGCACCGTTCGGCTCGGCCGTCCATGCCGAGATGCCGTCGGCCGCGTCGTACCGCCTTCGTGCTGTCGCGCCCCCGCGCCCAGGTCGTGCGCACCGTCCGCATCCTCAAGTCGTCCCACAAGCATCCACAGCGGCGGTGATGAAGGAGGCGATCAAGCGGCGGCGGTCATCCTGCGACCATGCGAGGACGAGTTCGCTGTTCGGGGCATCGGTCACGGGCCGGTAGACGAGGCCCGGGTGCATGGGCTGGGCCAGCGAGCGGGGCAAGACCGCGATGGTGCGTCCCAGTCTGATCATTTGCAGGGCTTCGGCTGCGTTTGTGATCTCGGGCCCCGGCCCGGCCTCGGGCGCTCCCGTCCAGCGCACGCCTTTCCAGCGTGGCAGTGTTTCCTGGGCGAGGTCGGCGAGAGTGACCTGCGAGCGAGAGGCGAGCGGGTGGTCCGGCGGCAGGATCGCGACACGTCCTTCGACCATCAGGGTTTCGTGGTCCAGGCCGGTCACGTCGTCGAACGGCACGTACAGCAGGGCAACATCAGCGCGGCCGTCGCGGACGTGATCGGCGCGGTCGGTGGCTCCGCCGAAGAGGATGTCCACCTGGCGGGCGTCGGGCCGGCCGGCGTAGGCGGCCAGGATGCCGGACAGCAGGTTTGCGTCACCGCCGGGTTTGATCACCAGGCGCAGCCGGGCCTGCTGATCACCGGCCCGGCGGGCCTTCTCGGCGGCCGCGCTGACAGCGTTGAGCGCGTGCCGGCCATGGTGCACGAGCGCTTCGCCGGCAGCGGAATCGGGCGCGCCGCCGCACTCGAGTTCGCCCGGCGCGGGGCCGCGGTCGCTGTACTCGACCTGGACGAGCACAGCGCTCGTCAGACCGTGGAACTGATAGTGAAGGAGGGCGCCCCGGCTGAGGCCGTGGCCGTCGACATCGAGGACGAGCAGTCCGTGCAGCGGGCCGTGACCCAGGTCGTGGCAACGTTCGGCGGGCTCGACTTCGCGGCAACGCGGGAATTCCCTCCCACGACCGGGTCCTGACGGAGATGTCGGTCCAGGAGTGGGAGCGCGTGCTGCGAGTCAACCCGATCGGCACATGGCTGTGCCTGAAGTACGAACTGCCCGTGATGAAGCAACACGGTGGCGGGGCGATCGTCAACGTCGCCTCCAACGGCGGCCTGTACGCGATCCCCAGCGCCCCGGCGTATGTGGCCGGCAAGCACGGCGTCGTCGGTCTGTCCAAGGTGGCCGCCGTGGACTACGGGCCGGACGACATCCGCGTCAACGCGCTGTGCCCGGCGCTGACGAAGACCGCCATGTTCGCCATCGACACCCCCTGGGAGGGAGACAATGGACGCCTTCCGCTTCCTCAAGTCGGCGCCGCTGAGCGAAGTCGGCGCCGCTGAGCGACGTGCAGCGCGCGACCATCGGCCACCGCACCGCCGAGCGCGTTTCCGGCCTGTAGGGGGCGATGTGCAAGGAGCGTCGGTTCCCGGGCCGGGGCTGTGGCCGCGGGCCTCGACCAAGGCGTAGGACAGGTCCTTCAGGCCGGTGTGCTTGCCGGTCAGCTTGTCACGCCGCAGGCCGGCTCCTGCCGCGAGGGAGACGAGGGTGAGCTCGCCGTCGGAGTGCAGCGGGGACCGATCAGCAGGCGCACCACGTTCACGGGATGTGGCAGCACCGGCTGCCACCGCTCAGTGGCGGTACGCGGCTGTTGCGATCTCGACGAAGGACCGGATCAACGGGTTGGTGTCACCTTCGTTCCACACCGCCACCACTCGGCTCGGCGCCATGTCGGTCAGCGGTACCACGGCCAGCTCCGCGGGCAGGTCGTGCCCGAGGGGGGCCAGGCCGACCGTGCCGTTCCACAGCACGGCCTGCAGGCATTCCTGAACGGCGCGCACCATCGGCCCCTCGCGCGGCCTGCCACCGTTCCAGTACGACTGCCAGCTGGGGTCGGTGCCCTGCGGGAACTGGAACCAGCGGCGGTCGCCCAGTTCGGCCAGCCGCAACCGTTCGCGGCGGGCCAGCGGATCGTCGGCACGCAGGACCACCCCGACCGGATCCGTTCGCAGCGCCCGCACCCTCAAAGCGGTCTCGTCGAACGGCGCCCGGGTGAGGGCCACGTCGACCAGTCCGGCGCGCAGCCCGCACGTCGGGTCGGTCAGGTCGGTGTCGCGGATACGGACGTCGACGCCGGGGTGGTTCCGGCGGTAGGCGGCGGCCAGCCTGGACGCTCCCGGGTCGGTTCCGTCGCCCAGGATGCCGACGGTGAGGGTCGCCGCGCCGGCCGCCGCGCTGACGCGTACACGGACGCGGTCGGCATGGCCGAGCAGGGCCCGCGCCTCGTCGAGCAGCACCGTGCCCACCGGTGTGAGCGTGACGCCGGTCGGCGAGCGGGCGAAGAGCAGGGCCCCGGCGTCGGCCTCCAACTGCTTGATCGCCCGGCTCAGCGGCGGCTGGCTCACGTGCAGCCGGGTGGCGGCCCGGCCGAAGTGGAGTTCCTCGGCGACCGCCACGAAGTAGCGCAAGGTCCGTAGCTCCACGCTGCAACGATACCCACGAGGTATCGGCGCTGCGGGATGGGTCTTGGACACTGGCGGGGTCCCGGCGGTGCACTCGTGAGCATGACCGAAGAAGCGAAGACCAGCGAGCCGCAGGCCGGTTCTGTCATATCGGTGGTGGGTCCCGGCGATGGTGAGACGATCGTTCTGGGCAACACGCGCATGCGCGTTCTGGAGGACGGCAGCCACACCGGGCACCGCCTCGCGATCGCCGAGTCCGTCCTCGCCCCGTACACCCAGGGGCCGCCGCAGCACCGCCACGCCCAACACGACGAGGGCTTCTACGTCCTCTCCGGCACCGTGCGATTCACCGTCGGGAACGACGACTACGACGCCACCGCGGGCACACTCGTGATGGTTCTGCCAGGCACCCCGCACACCTTCGCCAACCTGAGCGACCAGCCCGCCGTCATGCTCAGCACATTCACCCCCGACCTGTACGTGCAGTACTTCCGAGACCTGCAGGAGGCACTCGACGGCGGCCGGCCGCTGACGCGACAAGCCAACACCGACGCGATGAGCCGCTATGCGACCGAGCCCGCGACCGACCTCGCCTGAAGCCGACGGGACCGACGGGACGGAAACAGCCCAGCCCCTACTGTGCTTCCGGCCGGCGGGGCCGCGGCGCTGCCGCCTGGCCCCCTCGGACGACGGACCGGGCCTTCTCCAGGGGCTTCCCCTGGAAATCGACGCAATCGACGCAATCGACGGGGCCTCGCGAACCGGTGGCCCATGAACGGGAACGATGAACATCGCCTACTGGATCGTCGTGGGACCGCTCGCCCTCTTCTCCTGCTACGCAGGCGTACTCGGCGCGGGTCTGCTGGACGTGTAACTGTGAAGTCGGGTACTGGAACTGCCCGAATACCCCCTGAGGCACGGGGCGTTGCGACGGCTTGAGGGCGTTGGGCCACCCTATGGCTGACGTCGAATCTCGGATGCGGTGCAGCATCGTCCCGTGGTCGGATGCGCCACATGAGCGACTTGCTGCGTGTCCGTATCGAGCAGTATTATGCCACTGCGCCGTTGCTGTTCGCTGATGCCGAAAGGTTCGGTTCGTTACGGCTGTTCGTGCGCAAGACACCTGGTGCCCCGTATTACGGCGGCCCCGGCCATGCTCAGCCCACCGCAGAGATGTCTTCGGCCGTTGTCGCCGCTGATATCGCCCGGGTGCGAGCTCGGCAGCGCGAACTTGGTGTGCCGGAGGCTTTCGAGTGGCTGGCCGAGGCGGCGCCGACGCTGCGTGCCCGTATCGAGGCCGCCGGTCTGCCGGTGGAGGAACGCCCGCTGATGGCGCTGGATCCCAACCACGCAGTGGACTCACGTCCGTTGCCGCATGGCGTGACGCTCCGCGTGTTGACGTCCGACGACCCTGCGTTGCCCGCGGCCCTCGCTCTCCCCCGCCTGGCCTTTGCCGAGGAGGGCACCGCGGTGGGCCCGGCGGGTCGTGAGGAGCTGTCGGTGGTGGCCGATGAGCTGCTGGTGGACGGCACTGTGGCAGCGGTCCGCCCCACAATCCGGGCCGGGCACAAAACGCTCATTGCTGCACTCGCCTCGGACGGCACCCCGCTGGCTGTCGGCCATTACCACCCGGCGAACGAGACCACGGAGATCGGCGGCATCGGCACCCTTCCCCTCGCCCGCCGTCAGGGCCTGGCCGCCGCTATCACCGCAGCCCTGGTCAACCACGCCCGCGATCACGGGGTGAGCACCGTCTTCCTCGCCTATGCAGATGACACGATCGCGCGCATCTACGCACGTCTCGGCTTCCGCCCCGCCGGCAGCACCCTCCTGATCGCCAACCAGCCCGCGCGATCATAGGCTCCCAGCACTCATGACGCTCTCTCGGCGGCTGACCTCGGCTGCGTCGGCGGCCCAGTCTCCAGCGGCGGCTCGCTGCCACTTGGCGGTGACGGTGGTGTCGATGCCGAGAGTGCGGGCCAGGTCAGCGACGGGTGCGGGAAGCTCGTCCGGGGCGGAGCCGAGGCGGATGCGGACGGCACCGTCCCGCTTCCTCGATGCGATCGAGGGCGAGCCGCGTTCGGAGCTGGAAGAGGCGGACGTCTTCCATGTCATGGCCACCACCCGGCACGACACCGTGGTCACCCGCTGGGCGATCGACCATCCTGTCCACGACCTGTTCAACGGCCTTGCCCGGCAGAAGTGGAAGCGTCGTTCCTGCGGCACCGGGGCTCACGGCCTGCGGCTCTACGACTGGGCACGCGTCGAGGTGCGGCCCTGGCACCGACCCGACCCTCGCCACTGGGTCATCGCCCGCCGCAGCGTCGCCCGCCCGCAGGAGATCTCCTACTACATCGCCCACTGCCCCGCCCAGACCACCTGGATGACCTGATCCGCATCGCGGGCAACCGATGGGCCATCGAGGAATGCTTCGTGCGACACGAGGCTGCTTGAGCTGAGTGAACTCACCGAGAGGAGGTTCCGTTGAGGAAGGTGTAGTTCCGGGCCAGTGTTCAGGGCCTGTCCCCGCCCCGGCGTGCGTTCCTGGTAACGGGAGGGTGCGAAGCCCGGGGGAAAAGCCCAAGGACTCCTGTTCCATCCGGGGGTTACAGGCAAGGGGAATGAGTGGATGGGTGAATGCGAATGAACCCTTGGCTATGCCTCGTAACTTCGACCCCGCCGATGGGATGTTCAAGCGGGGTACAGGACTGGCCGCTGAGAAGCGGCAGGCGCCGGCTGGAGAGAAGCAGTCAGCCGGGAGAACACCGCCGTCCCGGGGTAGAGAGGGCACCCACCCCACTCGCATCTCGCTCATGCAGAACGTGGAAACCCCGAAGGGGTCCTGTTGCCGTCGTGCAACAGGTAGGCCGACCGCAAGGAAAGCTCAAATCCCCGGCGGGAACAGGATGACCCAAGAAGCGAACGCCGATGGCCGAAAGGCAACAGAAAACCGGGAAACAACGGCTGGTCACTCCACCAAGCCGCCCCGCATAACTGGCCGGATAGGGTCCAGGTGACCCAGCCCAAAAGGGTGCTGACGTGGGTCAGGTGAGCCTGCGAAGAGAACGATGACAAGGACGATGGAACTGAAGGACACGTTAGACGCTGTGCCGCCGAGCGGCCCGGTGAACGGACCCGAAGACGAGCTACTCGACTGGCATGCGATTGACTGGGATGCCGCTGAGGGGAACGTACGTCGTCTACGCCAGCGCATCTTCGCGGCGTCGCAGGCAGGGGACCTGAAGAGGGTCCGCAACTTGCAGAAACTGATGCTCCGCAGCCGCAGTAACACGCTGGTCAGCGTGCGACGGGTTACGGAGATCAACGCTGGCCGTCGGACGGCGGGCATCGACGGCAGAGTCGTGCTCACAAACCCGGGAAAGGCCGAGCTGGCCACCTGGGTCCAGCGCGCCTCAGCTCCGTGGAAGCCCAAGCCCGCCCGACGTGTTTACATTCCGAAGAGCAACGGAAAGCGGCGTCCCCTCGGGATTCCGGTCACCATCGACAGAGTCCTGCAAGCCAAGGCAGTCAATGCGCTGGAACCCGAATGGGAAGCCCGGTTCGAGCCGAAATCCTATGGCTTCAGACCGGGCAGGGGGTGTCAGGATGCGATCCAGGCGATATTCACGGTCGCGCACGGGAAGATCCCGAAGCGGAAATGGGTATTGGACGCGGATCTGGCAGCGGCATTCGACCGCATCGATCACGTTCACCTGATCGAGATGCTGGGAACCTTTCCCGCGAAGGGAATGGTCACCCGATGGCTGAAAGCCGGAGTCATCGAGAAAGAGTGCTTCACCGCCACTGAGGAAGGAACACCTCAAGGCGGCGTGATCAGTCCTCTTCTGCTCAACATTGCTCTCCATGGAATGGAAGAGGCTGCCGGAGTCCGCTATTTCACCGGCGGATCACACGCCGGTGAAACAAGACCGGGCTCGCCGGTGCTGATCAGATACGCTGACGACCTGGTTGCCTTCGCTCACTCCAGAGTTGAGGCCGAGCAGATCCAGGCGCGACTGGCCACCTGGTTGAAACCCAGAGGCCTGGTCTTCAACGAGGACAAGACAAGCATCGTCCACCTCAACGAGGGCTGCGATTTCCTGGGCTTCAACATCCGCCGCTACCGCGGCGGAACGGTGCTCCTGATCAAACCCAGCACGGCAGCCGTGCGACGCATCCGGAAACGGCTGGCCGCCGAGGTCAAGGCCCTGCGAGGGGCCAACGCCGAAGCGGTGATCCACAAACTCAACCCGATCATCCGGGGATGGGCCGCCTACTACCGGAGCACGGTGTCCAGCCGCATCTTCCATGCCCTGGACGCCTACGTGTGGAAGCTCGTCTACAAGTGGGCAACTCACACGCACCCGAACAAGCCGAAGCACTGGGTCACCTCCCGCTACTTCGGCATGTTCAATAAGGCCAGGCGGGACCGGTGGGTCTTCGGCGACCGCGACAGCGGTCGCTACCTCGCCAAGTTCTCCTGGACCAAGATCGTCCGGCATCAGATGGTCAAGGGCACATCGTCCGTCGACGACCCAGCCCTTGTCGACTACTGGGCCGAACGACGTCGCAAACATTAGCCAGCACCTGCATACGCCCGCGAGCCATCAGGGCTTGCTTGAGCCGTGTGCTCGGACAACGGGCCCGCACGGTTCTGAGGGGGGACCGCCGCAGCAATGCGGCGGTCCTACCCGACCAGAGCACCAAGCAGGAATGCGGCCTGACGACTACCAAGTCCGCCGCTACCCCGGCTGGCACCGCCACATGACCCTCGCCATGGCCGCCCACGCCTGCCTGACCGTCCTGCGAGCCCGCCAGCTGGATGCCGGGAAAGCAGAAACGGATCCTCCCAGCTCATCCACCTCAGCCTCGCCGAGATCAGACGCCTGATCACCCGCCTCACCGACCGCCGCCCCACCCCGGTCGACGACGTTCTGCACTGGTCACACTGGCGCCGACGACGCCAGCACCAAGCCCGCATCAGCCCCTACAAACGACGCGGACACAGCCCCTGACCCGGCCACCAGTCACCGCAAGCACCGTCGCAGTACTAGTCTGCCTCGCCGGGATGGCCGTGATCATGTACGCCCTCGCGGGCACTGACCCCACCCGCTCACGGCCACCCACGACCCGGCCGGCCACCGTACGCGCGATGTACGGTGGGCCTGCCGGTTCCGGAACTCTCGATCTCAACCCTGCGCTCCAGGCCCAACGTCCCGCGTATCCCCTCAGTTGGCCCTTCAGAATCCGAGAACCCTCGGAGAATCGTACGGAAGACCGACTTGAGCCGGTATGCCTCATCGAGGCGCCAGCCGCCGCGGAAAGGGTCTCCGTGGTAGTTGGCGACGGTGACCGGCGAGGAGGCTCCGATGTCGAACACGGCTGTGGTGAGCCCGTGCCAGAGATCCGGTGCGCCGTACGGCCGGAACCCTCCCGGCGTGGGGGTGACCGCATCCGGGTTGAACAGCAGTGCCGTGTACCAGCCGCGGTGGGCGTTGTTGGCCATTGCGGTTGGGCCGGGGGAGCCGTCGGCGCGCACGGTGGTGGCCGACAGACCGCACTCGGACGCGAGCTGCTGAACGCTCTCCGAAGCCTCCTGCGCCCACTCAGAGGGCGGGCGGGTCTCGTCGACGACCACTTCCTGCAGTGCGAGGACGTCCGGTGTGATCTCTTTGATGGCGGTGACGCGGGCGCGCCGGGAGGCGTCACCGATGGTGGCCCGCGTGAGCTTGTAGGCGTTGAGGTTGGCGAATCGTATGGTGCGCACGTCAGCCCCGAGTTGTAGAGGAAGGGTGGTCAGAGGCATGGGGGCTCGGCGCCCGGGTGGGGCCCGGGAGCAGTGGCCGGAAGCGCGGGTCGCTGTCCGAGGGGGTGCCGTCGCTCTCGGCCGTGTCAACGCGGCTCACCTCAACCCGCCCTCGGCGGGCAGTTCCGTGATCGGCGAGGGCGCGGCGAGGGGGATGCCCCATCGCGCGTGCGCGGTGCGGGCCGCCAGGCGGGCTTGTTCGTAGCCCTGTTCTGCCCAGCCCAGTAGTGCGGCGGCCTGCTCGGGCATGGCCAGCAGCCGCACGAGGCGGCGACCCACGGCTGGGTCGACAGCGGAGGGGCCGATCGCGGTGATGGGAGCCGTCAGGCGAAGGCGGGCGCACTCGCCGATGCCGCCGTAGACCTTGCCCGCCGCGTCGTACACCCACCCCAGTCGCTGCACTTGGCCGAGAGTGAGCTGGGCCTCCTCCTCGGCCTCCCGCACCAGGGTGTCTTCGGGGGAGGCGTCGGTCGGCTCGACGGTGCCTCCGGGGGAAGCGAGCGGGTTCGTCGCGAACTGAAGCTGGAATCCGCGGAACCCACGCGTGAGTGGCCGCTCCATGAGAAAGAGTATGGCGGGTTGCACTGCTCGCCGTGGCTGGGCTCCGGCGCCACGGTCTCCGGCCACACCGAGTCGGGCGGACTTCTCTACGGCAGGGGAGAGCCGGAGGTTCAGCTGTCCACCGAGCGGTACCTGCGGACCACCACCCTGCAGCCGCGTCGGTGCCTGCGGCGCCACCCGCTGCCACCCAGAGCCATTGGCCGTGCTCTTCTCTTGACCGCTTCGTGGCGAGCCCGAGGCTCACGGAGTGCTGTCCCAGCGTACGCAGCAGGGATGTTCCGAGGTCCTTTCGCGACTGTGCGTCGGCAAGGCAGGGGTCCGGCCCGCAGCCTCCCCGAACGGGGACTGCGAGCCGGGGAAGGCGGACCTCAGGCGGGAATGAGGCCGTGGGGGTCGATGATGAACTTTTCGGATGCTCCCGTGTCGAAGGTCGCGTAGGCGTCGGGGGCGTCGTCGAGGCTGATCACCTTCGTGTTGAGCATGGCGCTCAGGTAGGGCAGGCGGTCCCACAGGATCGCCATCATCAGCTCGCGGTTGTAGTGCATGATCGGTGCCTGCCCGGCGGTGATCCGCGGCGACTTGATCCAAGCCTTGCCGAAGTCGAGCGGGTACGTTCCCTCCTGCTCAGCCTTCGACTTCGCGAGCGGGTCGGCGCCGTAGACACCGATGACTCCGGTGGCCCCGCCCGCGCGGGTGGCGTCGAGCACCTGGTTGAGGGCGTAGGCCGGGTCCATGTCCTCGGCCTCACGCCCGATGCCGTGTGCCTCAGAGCCGACGTAGTCAACTGCGCAGTCGACCATGGGTTCGCCCAGGATGGCCTCGATCTGGTCGGTGAGCGCCGCTTCCTGGCTCAGGTCGATCGTCTCGCAGCCGTTCTTCTTCACCAGCTCCAGCCGGTCCTTGTGGTAGTCGCCGACGATGATGCAGGACGCCCCGAGCAGGCGCGCCGCAGCGGCGCCGCAGCGGCCGACGGGGCCGGCGCCCGCGATGTACACGGTCGAGCCCGGCTTGGCACCGGCCTCCATGAGACCGTGGAACGCGGTGGGCAGGATGTCCGAGAGCAGCGCCAGGTCACGGATCTTCGCCATGGCCTGGTCCTTGTCCGGGAAGCGCAGGAGCTGGAAGTCGGCGTACGGGACGAACAGGTACTCGGCCTGGCCGCCGGTCCAGTCCCCCAGGTTGAAGCCGTACGCTCCGCAGGACACCTTGGGATTCACGGTCTCGCAGACTTCGGTCCGGCGCGCCCTGCAGTTGCGGCATCGGCCGCAGGCGACGTTGAACGGGACGGAGACGAGGTCGCCCTCACTGAGGAACTCGACGTCGGGGCCGATCTCGATGACCTCACCGGTCATCTCGTGCCCCATCACCATGCCCTGGGGCACGGGGAAGGACCCGCGGTAGATGTGCAGGTCGCTCCCGCAGATGTTGGTGGCGACGATCCTGAGGATGACTCCGTGCGGGGCCTTCTTCCCGTTCGGCATCTGAAGCTTCGGGAAGTCGAGCGACTCGACGCGCATGTCTTTCGGGTTCTGAAAGGTGATAGCGCGGTTGCTGCTTGCCATGACGATCTCCTCTGCTGATTCACGGTGACTCGGCCGAGTGAGTGTCGGCGGTCATTTGGGCGACTTTGCGACGTCGGCTTTCCTAAACGTAGGGCTACACCCGAGGTATGCAGGCCAGCGCCACACCCTCTTGCTTGCCATCGCACTAACGCTGCGTGCCACGCGCCCGGTCAAGCGCGTCTTCTGCCGATCAGGCGGGTTGCGGTGCGTTGGCGAAGTGTTCGATGATCGCCGCGCAGAAGGCGGGGAGGTCCTGCGGGCCGCGGCTGGAGATCAGCTGGCGGTCGATCACGACCTCCTCGTCGACGACCTCGGCGCCGGCGTTGCGCAGGTCAGTACGAATGCTGGGCCAGGAGGCGAGGCGGCGACCGTGCAGCACGTCAGCCTCTGCCAGGGTCCAGGGTCCGTGGCAGATGGTGGCAACGGGTTTGCCGGTCTCCACGAACTCCCTCACGAAGGCGACGGCGTCGGGGTCGGTTCGCAGTTGATCGGGGTTCATGGTGCCGCCGGGCAGCAGGAGCGCGTCGTAGTCGCTCACGCGTGCGTCGGCGACCTTCTTGTCCACGGTGAAGGTTCCGGCCGGGTTGATGTCCATCTGGCGCGCGTTGATTTCGCCGGTGTGGAGGGAGAGGAGTTCGGCCTGTGCTCCGGCGCCCAGCAGTGCGCCGAGAGGTTCTTCGAGCTCGACGCGCTCCACGCCGTCGGTGGCCAGGATGGCGACCTTCCTGCCGTGCAGTTCGTTGGTCATGGTGCTGTTCCTTCCGGTGATCGGCGGAGGACCGGTTCGGGTCCGTGCCCTCCGCTCAGCTGCCGTCGGGGAGGAGGACCTTGGTCCTTGCCCTGCTCGATCAGCCTGGTTGGCCTGGCCCGTCCCCATGTCTGGTGGGCACGTCACCCACGAAACGACCTCACCACTCCCACTGTCCCACCCTCACAAGACACGTCAAAAGGTGCGAGTTGTCTCGCTTGGCCGGTGACGCGCCGGGAACCCGGCCTGCCCGGCCCACGACAAACCACGGCAGGAATCCGCAAGGGGACCGTCCGCGATCGGGCGGCCTCCGTCACATCGCTGGGGCGGCCGTCATGCGTCATCCTCGCTATCCGTCGGATACCACTGATGCCACTGGGCTCTGGCCGAACCGCTGCTGCCGCCGGCGGCCTGCGACACGGCTCGCGGTGGCCTGCCGGAGAAGCACTCCCGTCGCGAAATCGTCGACGCGATCCGATACGTCGTCGACGGCATCACTGAAGCCCGCTCCCGAACCGGCCAGGAATTCGGCCTCGACCGCTTCCTTGCCTCCCTCACCGGCCACCTCGATGAAGGCGTGCCCCTCCCCGAGACTCTGCGCCGCCTCATGCACAGCCACCACGGACACCTCTGCGACGACGCCACCACCGTCCTCCTCCAGTGGCACGGCCCCCAGCCCTTCGACCCACCCTGAAGCCCTCGTCGGACTCCCCACATCCGGCACCGCCCCACCAGAACGTCAACCAAGCCCTGGCTCTCCACCAACTATCCGCGACAGCTACGGCTGACCACGCCGCCCCGCGGGCAGCACCTGCTCTAGGCGGGCGGCTTCTCCACGAGGACATCGATCTGCTCGATCGTGGGCTCCTCGAAGAGCTCACCCGTGTTCTCAGCGAGCGCTTGCGCGACCTCGCCCGACAGATGCGCCTGGCGTCCGTCGTCGTCGGGAAAGGCGTCGAAGATTCCGAACGACGAGGGTCCGAACTGGATTCCGAACCACCTGACGGTCTTGGGTTCCCCCTCGACGATCGACAGCCCCTGGTTCAAGAAGTCCTGGACGTCGTCCTCCCTGCCGGGCAGTGCTTCGAGGCGTACCAGAAGTGCTTTGCTGACCTGTGTTGCCATCTTGGGTCTCTCCTCTTCCTTTTCCTTGGTTCGCGTCGCCGCGATCATCAGAACGCCGCTATGGCCGCCTCGGCGACCGTCTGATCTTGCTCGCCGCTGCCCCCCATCGACTCCTACCGAGCCCCAGGACCTGGCCGTCGTGGGGGAGCGGGATGCCACAAACGAAGATCATCATCAACGTCGGCCGAGGTGGCGGCACACCCGCGTTTGCCCGTCATGACGACTCCTCTGCTCTCCTACGCGGCTTTCGCACGACTCCTGTGCTCTCCTGCGCGGTGCGCGACGAGCCGACCTCGGCGATGTCGCCGAGGAACTCGTGACCGAGTACGTCACCGCGTTCCATGGCCGGCATGTAGCCGCCGATCAGGTGCAGGTCCGAGCCGCAGACCGAGCTCAGACGCACCTTGACGATCGCGTCCTGGCGGTTGATGATCTGCGGGTCAGGGACCCGCTCGACGGTCAGGTCGTTGACCCCGTTCCAGGTGAGTGCTCTCACAGCCTTCCCTCCTCGCGTGCGCGCGCGGTGGCGGCAGAGATCAGCTTTCCGCCCGGACTCGAGCAGCGCCCGGGAATCGCGCAGAGCACGGCGGACCGACCCGCGCGGGTCCTGGCCCTTGAGCCGGGCCGCGGCGCCTCCCGGTCCGAAGGGCACGGGTTCGCGCAGGCGGGCGGCGACCTCGGTGCCGCGGTCTCCGGGAGCCGGCCGCACCTGGACCTCGATCTTGTCGCCGAGCTTCGCGAGCGGCTCGGGGAGCCGTCCGTTCGCAGAGACTTCGTCCGGGGGACGGTTGATCGTCACCGTGTGCCAGCGATCGCTGTGCCCGCTGGCGGCCCCGCTCGACTCACCCTTCCACCGGCGGATCATCACCGCTGCCCCGCCGCCCACAGCCAGGCCGCACAACGTCAGTGCCTTGCCGTTCATCGCGTGCTCCTCTCCGGGGGCGAAGCCGGATAGCCGCCGTGGAAGTGTTCGAGCTATCTCCACCGTCACCTGGCTTCGCCTCACGTGCAAACGCAGTCCGCGGGTGACCCGCGTCCGATTCGTGGACCAGGCGGCGACTCTCTGGACTCCGCTCTAACGGCCGCGCCGACCCCGAACTTGACTTGACCAAGTTCTGTGGGTGTTCGGGGCCAGATGCGCGTCAGATCCTTCGGCTCGATCGTCCAGCCCTCCTCCAGCACCTGGCGGACGATCTCGGCGATGTCCAGGGCGTTGTGGAAAATGCCCGCGTTTTGCAGGAACAGTACGACGCCCTCTGCCGCCATCGGTGAGGTCGGGCCACCCGGCTCCTGGCGGAGCCCGGTCGGGCGCGCTGCAGGGGTGTCACAGCATCTCCAGCGGCCGTTTGCTCCCCGGCGGCGGGAACGCCCGGTCCAGGGTCGCGAGGTCCTCGGCGGTCAGGTCCACCTCCAGAGCCGCTCTGTTCTCCTCGACGTGCGCGCGGGAGGACGCCTTCGGGATCGCGATGACGTCCTCGTGCCGCAGGACCCAGGCCAGGGCGATCTGCGCGGGCGTCGCACCGTGGGCGGCTGCCACGTCCCGCAGCGCCGCGTGACCGAGCAGACGGCCCTGCTCGACCGGCGAGTACGCCATGACGGGGATCGACAGTTCACGGCACCTGGGCAGCAGACTGTACTCAGGCCCTCGACGGCTGAGGTTGTACAGCACCTGGTCGGTCTGCGGCCCGGCTCCGGGCGGCAGGTCCGCGAGATCATCCACGTCCAGGTTGCTCACCCCCCAGGAGCGGATGACACCCTCCCGCACCAGGGACTCGAACGCCTCGACCGTCTCCTCCAGCGGCACGGCTCCACGCCAGTGCAGCAGGTACAGATCGATCCGGTCCGTGCGCAAACGACGCAGGCTCCCCCGGCATGCCTCGGCCACTCCACCGGCGTCCGCATGGGAGGGGAGCACCTTGCTGACCAGGAAAACCTCGTCCCGCCGTCCGCACACCGCCTCGGCCACCACTTCCTCAGCCGCGCCGTCCCCGTACATCTCCGCGGTGTCGACGAAGGTCATCCCCAGGTCCAGCCCGGAGCGCAGGGCCGACACCTCGGCCACGCGGCGCCCGGCATCCTCCCCCATCCCCCAGGTGCCCTGACCGAGCGCCGGGACCGCAACCCCGCAAGGAAGGACGACCGTCCGCGGATCCGCCATGGCTTCCTCCTAGGTGTAACGGCGGCCAAGACTGCCAACCACCACCTGCACCACGATCTCAGTTTGGAACGGAATCCTCTCAGCCCGGAATGGGATTCTCTGCGGCACGGGCGAGGATTCCCGCTTGGTCACGGTCACCCACCACGCGGATGCCAGCGGTGTGCCGCGGCTGAGCAAGGAGCCGATTGGGCGGGGCGTTCAGCGGGGCTGGCCGAGTGCTGCCGCTGGCCACAGGTTCTCCTCGAATTCTTCGCCCATGGCCGCGCTGGCCAATGCCCGTCCCAGTCGGGGTGCCTGTTTGAACAGGTTGTGTCCGGCGGCGAAGAAGATTCTGTCGGCTTCCCAGACTGCCATGCCGTCTTCGCTCCACGGCAGGCTTGTCACCCAGCAGTGCAGGTACTCCACGGGCTCGGGGTCGAGGCCGGGCAATGCGTGGGAGACATACGCGCGGGCGCGGTCGTTGAGCGCCACCAGTGCACTGGGATCCGCAAAGCTGCCGTCCTCGCGTACCTCGACCGTTTGACTGAGGCCCACCGCGTACCGGCTGTTGCCTGGGTAGGGGGCCGCGTAGACGCCGACCTCGCCGAACTCCCCGCTGCTGTCCTGCAGGCAGGCAACCCGTTCCGGGGGCGCTCCCCTGACCTGGAAGGTGAGGCGGACGTGGGCCGCCGGTTGTACCGGCAGCGAAAGCCCCACGTTGCGCGCAAGCCGCGCGGTGCCCAGGCCCGCGCACACCACGGCCGTTGCGTACTCTTCGCGGCCGGCCGCGCTGAGCACCTCCACCGTGCCGTGGCCCGTTGGATGCAGCGAGATGACCTCGTCGGTGACCACCGAGTCACCCAGCGCGTTGGCCAGGCTCTCGATCGCCACACGGGTGCGGATGGCGCCACCGTCCCCTTCGAGCATCGCGGGACCGTGGTAGTCGGCGAACAGCGGCATACGGGCGTGAAGCTCGGCGTTGTCCACGGTTCGCACCGGTATACCGCCGGCATCCTGCAGAATGCGCAGTCTCTCAGGAACGGGACCGCCCAGTGCGACCACTCCGTCCTGGGAGATCAGTTCGGCGCCCAACCGGTCGGCCCACTCGTCCCAAACGGCCCGGCCCTGCCGGGCGAATTCGACCAGGCGAGCGTCGTCGTGCGCGTGGCGGAATATGCGGGACTGACCACTGGACTGCCCGTGGCCTGGTACGCCGCTTTCGTACACCCGCGCAGTCGTTCCGCGTTCGGCCAGTGCATAGGCGGTGCACAGGCCGACGATGCCAGCCCCTACCACGGCCACCTCGGGAACCCGGTCCATTAGATCGCCTCACTTCGCGTGTCGCCCCCGCGAAACTGTTGGGTGACTGGACCCGGTGAGCGGAGTTGTCACGCTCTCCGTGACGCAACGGCGAAAGCGTGTCCCCTTCAGTCTCACACCGGTCCGAAGTCTGGCAACTGCTCAACCAAGATCACATCCCACTCGTTCACGGCTCCCACTTCCCCTGATGCTGTCCGTCCGCTGACCGAACCCAGCGTTCCCCCTGCTGCCCCGAGCCACCGGCGGACAGCGGCACGACCACCACCTGCCACACCTTCGGCCCATGATGCGACGGCCGGCGGATACCCACGCGTGTCATCCATGGCATTTCTCACCCGGCGTACCGGAAGAAGGTGCGCCCCCGGCGGCCCGTTCACCGGGGGATGACGCCGACACGGTGAGGGTGGGCGGTGTGGACGTACTTCATGGCGGTGGCGATGGAGATGCCGAAGACGCGGACGAGGTGGACGGGGTCGGCGGTGTCGCGGGCCTCGTCAAGCATGCGATCGGTGCGCAGGCCGTTGAGGGTGAGGCCGAGACGCTGGAAGGCCGCGGGGAAGTAGTTGTTGCTGGCGGGGCCGGTGTGGATGACGGTCTGGCGGGTGACGAAGAGGTGGGGGTTGGCGGTGCGGGGCCAGCGCTGGTGGCGGTGGCGGAGCCAAGTGTGCAGGAGGCGGAGGGTGACCTCGTCGAGGTGGACGGTGTGGCGGCTGTGCGGTCGGCGGACGAGGAGCTGGGCGCGAGCCGAGATCACGTCGCCCAGAGTGAGACGGTTGAGGTCGGTGCCGTTGAGGGCGTGGAGGGTGACCAGGGCCAGGGCGAAGCGGATGGCGGGCCGGTCGGTGATGTCGAGGAGTCCGGCGAGGCGGTCAGGGGGCAGCGTTGTGGGCGGGGGTTCGTTGCGGGTGACGCTCAGGCCGCGGGTGGGGTCGGTGAATACGATTTTTGCCTGTTTCAGTGCGCGGAAGATCGAGCGCAGGGCGACGGCGCGTTCGTGAGCGCGGTCGCCCTTGACTGCGGTGACGGCGGCGTGGACGTCGTCGGCGGTGACTTGCCGGAGGGTCTGGTAGCGGCCGGTCCAGTCGGCAAGCGGTGCCCGGAGGTAGGAGAGGTATCGGCGCAGGGTGTGCCACTCGGTGGGCGGCCGGTCGGAGTGGCTGCGCAACCGGCGTGCCCAGGAGGCGAGCTCATCGGCGATCCGGGGCGGATAGCCGGCAATGACCTGTTCCACGAAGGCTTCGACACTGCTTATGGCGGGCCGGGGCTGCGGGAGAAGCAGGCCGCGTTCGGCCAGGAAGGCGTTCAGCGCACGGGGGCGGCAACTGCTTCCGCGGCCGGTGGCGGCGCTGATCGCGCGCAGATCGTATTCGGCGAAAGGATCATGGGTGCCGAGCCAGGTGGCCGCGATTCGCAGGACGTGGGCGGCGGCCTTGCGGGCATGGTTTGTCCAGGCGTGTGCCCGGGCGTGGGCGTCGAAGGTGGCCAGCAGCCGGACGGCCTCCGGCTGCGGCTCGGGAAGGGTGGCCCTGCGCAGAGCGGACCAGTCGCGTTCAGCGGGGAACAGTTTCTGCTGCCCGTACGGCACGACACCGGGCGTGATCACCTCGCTCGGGTGGCTCTGCGCGCTCGTCTTGGCGCGCTTGCGCCCGGGTGGGCAGAGGTTGGTTCGCGCGGCGTGCCGGTCCAACGACTCCTCGGTGAGGCGTAGCTGCCGCCATGACACGTGGTCGTATGCGGGGCCGAGGAGGGCGCGGTGGCGCAAACAGCCGTGGCACCAACCCTCCCGCAACGGCAGGGGACCCCCGCCGCAACGCACACAGTCTCCGACCGGGCGAGCACGAGCGCCCCAGATGTAGCAGCCCCGGCAGAGCCCCTTGTGCCCGCAGCCCCACGCCCTGGCACTGCGGGCAACAGATTGGCGCATCGGCACGGGCCCGGTGACGCTCGGCCGTCTGCGACGCGTACGCGTCGCCGCCTGTAGCCAGTAGCCCCGCACGGTCGAGGACTGCGGTCACGATGGGCCGGGATCCGGGCAGCGCCCTGATCAGGCGGCCGTCGATCGGCCAGCCCCCGGCCGCGCGGCTGGCCGCCAGAGCCAGACGCAGCACCCGCAGCGCCAGACTGCGCGAGCGCGCCGCATACGCGTGACCGTCTGTATAGGCGTTCAGTACCTCCATCACCCGGAGTAACTCCGGGAGTTCATCCTCGGGGCGGTCGACGATCGCGGCGGCGTGATCGTGGCGCATCCGGTACGGCGCCGGGGACAGGGCCAGTTGCCCGGACAAGGTGGGTGGGCAGATCCGCGGATCGTCGCGCACCGGGTCAGGGCGCTGCGCACGGGCCCAGGCGGGCGGGTGGTAGCGGCCGTCACTGCGCTGCCGGTACGCGCCGAACGGTGCGGCCGTCAGCGTGACGCCCGGCACGATCAGGGCGAGCTGCGTCACGACCTGCAGCTTCACGGCCGCAGCGGGGTCGTAGTACCAGTCGGCGTCGTGGTCGATGATGACCAGGACGCATGCGCGGCAGAATCCGTCGATGTTGACCCGCCAGTCGCGTCCGCAGCGGCGGCATACGGCTGCGGGATTGTGCCGCTTCGAGCGCCACTGGTGACAGGGAGAGCAGTACGGCGGCTGCGCCAGCCGTCCCCACCCGTTGCAGCCCACGCACTCGTCCGTCCGCGGCTTCGGCTTGCCCATCTACGAAACCGCTCAGTTCGGCGGCAGTGAACGAGGTCGTCCCGTACCGCGCTGCGGCACCGGGCGAGGTCCTGCGCTCCCCGGGCCGTCGTCCCCGACCGCCCGCTCCTGCGACTGCCCCTGCTCCGCGCCGGGTGCCACCCGCTCGACAGGATCAGCCTCCATCAGGTCGCCGACCGTGCAGTTCAGTGCTGCGCACATCTTGTCGAGGTCATCCAGGCGCACGGTGACCGGGATGCCGGACCACAGTGCCGACACTTTCGACAGTGACGGCGTGAACCCGTACTCCGCGAACCGCGGCAGTAGCTCGCTGGGCCGCCAGATGTTCTGCTTGGCGGCGGCCCACCGCAGATTCCACTTCACGACAGACTCCCCGCGTCGACCCTCAAGCGTTGCGTGGCCCGCGCCGACGACTGCCGGCTGGCGACCTCCGGGTCGCCCTGGGCAGACAAAATGTAGCGAACCGTTGTCGTGGTCCACTCGTGCCCCAGCAACTTCTGCACCTCCCACAGGCTCATCCCTCCCTCGTAGCGGTGCGTGGCGCACGCGTGCCGCAGCAGATGCGGGAACAACTGCCGTACCGGGCCGTGCAGGTGGCCGGCCGAGGCCCGCTTCAACGCCTTGCGCAGCGTGGAGGGTGTCACCGCCGGCGCCACCGGCATATTCAGATCCTCGATGCTCCTGGGCAGGCGCTCGGAGGGCCACACAGGCGCCTCGGGATGTTCGGGATCGTCCGCGAACAGACCGCGGACCTCGGAGACGTACCACCACATCAGTGCCCGCCCCTCGGCGAACATGTACGCCTCCCGCGGTCTTGGCCCCGACCCGCGAGCACCCTTGCCCTGCACCAGGAACCGCCCGAACTCCCCGGACTCCCAGTGGAGATCGCACATCTTCATGCCGCACAGCTCGGCCGCCCGCACCCCCGAGATATAGATCATTTTCGACATCACGTAATCGCGGCAGGCCACCGCCTCCTTGCGGGCGTTCGGCAGATCCGACCGCCATGCGGCGAAGAACTCTTTTGTCGCCCGCGCCGATGGCGGCACCCGCAGCCCGAAGTCCCCGCGATGTGCCTGCCGGTTGAACGGATCGATCGGGGACTCGACCATCGCCCCGAACTGCTGGAAGATCTCATGAGCGTAGCGCTGCTCCAGGAACGCGAAGAAGTGGTCGATCTTGTTGAGCTTGGACCGGATCGTCGGCGCCTGCCGCTTGCCCGGCCCCGCGAAGTACGCGTCGACATGCCGCGGGGTCAGCCGCCACGGCACCAACTGGTAGTGGTCGCAGACCTCGATGACCGGCTTCGTCAGCGCGTCCAGCGTCGAGGAGGCAAGCCCCGCCAAGTCACGTGCCCACTGGTATTCCACCAGCGTGTCCATGAAGAATGCCTGCTCGTCCTCCAGCGAGGCGCCACCGGCGTACCGGCGCTGCAGGGAGAGCACGTCGACCAGGCCCTGATCCCCGCCCCGCACACCCGAAGACTCATCGAGCACCTCGTCAATGAGCGGCGGGACCAGGGACAGCACGCGAGTCCCGGAATCCGTCACGATCCACGAGGTTACAGGAATTACTCTGAGATTCTGCCAGTAGCACCAGAATTCCAGGGTGTGAGGGCGCGGCCTCATCGCACTCCCCTGACCTGCCGACATGGCGCAACGGTCCGCCGCCGACCGTTCAGGAACCCGCGCGCACTCCAGTTAGCATGACCAGCCGTTTGGCCGGGTCGACGACCACCACGACACGCCCGTCGGGCACGAAGAGCCAGCCTCACGCCTGGGGGATCTGGAGGCCGTCCGGGACTTGACCGGGATGCCAGGGCCAGTGGCGGCCGGATCGGGGCCGGGTGTGCACGTCGTACCGATCCAGAGGCGGCGCCTCGGTGACGTGCCGGCCGTCGGCGAGGTGAGCGGTCGTGCCGGCCAGGCGGGCACGCAAGGCAGCCAGCATGATCTGCGCATCCACCGGGGTCATCCGCTCGGCCGCGGCCCGCGAATCGAGGAACTCGTAGCCGCTGAGCTCGTCCGGCGGCAGACACAGGGCGGCGATGTCCGCCTCGGTGAGGACTCCGCCGTCCAGGACATACCGTACCTCCCCGGGGAAGGGCAGGTCGGCGGCGACGTCCGGGTGCCCTGGGGTGAGCCAGTGCACGGCCAGGAGCCTGCCGGGGGCGCGCGAGAGGCCGAGTTCCTCCCCAACTTCGCGTCGGCATGCGTTCTCGGGGCTTTCGCCCGGGTCGGCGGCGCCGCCCGGCAGCAGCCACTGGCTGCGATAGGTCGGCTTCACCAGGGCTGCCGCGCCCAACCACACCGCGTGCCGGGAGCGGGCGTACTCCTCCTGGCTCATCCTCGGCTGTTGCGGAACCTGTGGAGTGCTGTGCGTCGGTGAATCCATCTCGGCTTCTCTCACGTGGCGGGCGGTCTCTGTACAGGGCGAAGTTCAGGACGTAGGGAGCTGCTCCAGGTAGCAGACCGAGCCGCTGCGGCGGGCCTCGGCCACTGCGGCGAGACGGCGGAAGGCGAAGGCGCTCATCTGCGTGCGCCACTCCTCCAGCGGCCGGATGGCGACTTCGGTGTGCTCGCCCGGGTCCAGGACGATGCGGTCGATCTGCTCGTGGTCGAGCTGCCCGCCGTCGAAGACGAAGCCGACCTTGTGAGTCGTCCAGCCGCCGAGGGGAGGCAGGAAGTGCACGGCCAGCAGCCGGGGCGTCTCCGCGACGCGCAGGCCGGTCTCCTCCAGGCACTCGCGAACCGCGCAGCCCCACGGTGTCTCGTCCGGGTCGTCCAGGTTGCCGCCGGGCCACTGCCACACCGCCGGGTTGTGGACGGAACGCAGTTGGATCGGACGCTCGTCCTGGTCGGTGACGAAGAAGCAGCCGTAGAGGGTGGCTTTGGGCAGGGTGGCGACGTACTGCTCGGGCGGGATCCAGGTACCGCTCATGCTGTCCTCCTGGAAGGTCTCGTCGGTGGAATCGCCGGGGGAGCTGGGTGATCGAGTGGGGGTCGCAGTAGGTCGGTGGGAAGCGAGCGCAGTGGTGCCTCCGGGGGGAGGAGGAGGTGGTGGGGCGGCGTGCGTCAGTGCGGGCCGTCGCGGATCGCCTCCTCCGCGTCGCCGAGCGGGCCAGCAAGGTCTGAGCGGCCTCGTGCCGGTGCCTGGAGGCACGCCTGCAGCGCGCCGCTCGATTCGTCGGCTCCCTCCAGCACCTCGGTGAGGGGGTAGGCAGAGGCAAGGGCGTAGGCGCAGTCGGCGAGCGCGAGGGGTGTGCGCTTCGCCCTCATTCGTGTGCGCTGCCCACGGCGATCAGGGCCTGGGGCCGGGCGTCCGATGAGTGGTGGCCCGGCCACTGGAAGATCAGGCGGGAGGATGTCTTGTCCAGCACATGGCCGGCGGGCAGTTCGTGGTCGGGCGTGCCGGCCGGGTGGACGGTCATGGGCGGGTAGCCGGTCTCGCGCACGTGCCGGTCCCAGTGCTGTACGCAGGCGGCGAACCGCTCGGCCAACTCCGGTGCGGCCGGGCCGTAGGCGTGGATGCGGAACTCATAGCGCCGGTCGGCGGGCCGGGGCGCGTCGTGGACCTTGGCGTGGGTCAGGTAGGCGAGTGAGCCTTCACCGAGCATTGCGGCGGCGTCCCGCTGCGTCACCAGCTCGGACTCCTCCGGGACGGTCAGGCAGCAGAACCCGTTCAGGACGGTCGCCGAGTAGAGCTGGAGCGTCTCGAACGAGTACGCGCCGGGGATGACGACGCCGGTGGCGCGCTCGTGCCGGGGGCCGTCCAAGGCGGCGTCGAGCCCGCCGGTGTCGGCAGGGGCGCCGTCTTCCCACCGCACCGTGACCGCTCCACCGGCCAGACCCACAGTGGGGGTGATGCGGGCGGCGGTGCCGCGGTCGCGGACGAATCCGCAGTACGTCCAGCCGCGCGCGTGCAGGATCTCGCCGTGCCGCTGGAGGGCGAGGGCACGCGTGTAGCCGTGCATCTCCAGTGGGAGGACGAGGAACCGGCCCTCGGCCAGTTGCTCGCGCCAGGCCGGGGCGATGTCCCACACGTTGTGTGTGACGACCATGCCGTTGAAGCCACCGGGCGGGACGAGGCCGGGGGCGCCCAGGCTGCCCTCGCCGAGGACGGCGGTGACCCGGCCGCTGCCGGCCTCGGCGCACAGCCGCCGGGTACGGCGGATGACGTAGGGGTCGAGGTCGACGGTGATCACCCGGCCTGTCGGCGCGGTGACGGCGGCCAGCAACTCGGCGTTGTAGCCGCCCGATCCGGCCTCGAAGACGGTCTCACCCGGCTCCAGGCGAAGGTGCTCGGCCATGTCGGCCTGGAGCCAGGCGGCCGAGACCGAGCTGACCGCCCTCCCGGCCCCGTCGCGGCGGGTGACGACGGCCAGATCGTCGTCGTAGGCCGTAGTGAGCGGGGCTTCGGGAGCGAAGCGGTGCCGGGGCACCGTCCGCAGCGCCTGTCGAACGCGTGCCGAGGGCGCCCAGCCCTTTGCGATCACGGCGTCTGTCATCTTCTGACGCAGCCGAAAAGCCTCGGCGGGCTCGCCGCCCACCGCGGGGGGAGCATCAGCCTGGGGGTAGGAATGTACCGGGGGCAGGCCGGACAGCACGCCGGGCCAGGTCGCTTCCAGCGCCTGCGCGGAGGGAGCGAAGACGGAGCCGAGGCTCGCCAGGGTGTGCAGGGGGTGCCACTCCCAGCGGGTGAAGCGGTGCGGCTCGCAGACCTGGGGGGTGCCCGTCCAGGTGGTGACGCGGAGCACCGCCGAGACGCGGCGGACGTCGGCGCGATCGTCATGCAGGACGGTCAGCAGGTGCGCGTCGTCGAGACGCGCGCCCAGGCCGGTCTCCTCGGCCAGCTCCCGTACGGACGTCTGCTGGGCGGACTCGCCGGACTCGATGCGCCCGCCGGGCAGCTCCCACATACCCCGGGTGGAGCGGCCGAGCAGGACGCGCCCGCAGTCGTCGGTGACCACCACGCACGCGCCGAAGACCGCCTGCGGCTCCGGACGCCCCTTCTCCACCACCTCGAAGGAGGCGGACGGCTCGCGCAGAACCAAAAACGCGAGCCCGTCAGCGTCGTGCCGCTCCGCCTGCTCCCAGCCCTCGGTGAGCAGGGCGAGTTCGTCCTCGTCCAGGGCGATGCGCCGCCGCTCCGCTGGGGTGTTCGCCGTGATCGGGGTGATGACCACCAGGGCGCCGCCTGGCCGCAGCCGTGCGGCCAGGTCGCGCACCACGCGGGTGCGGTCGCCTACGAAGGCGAGCATCAGACGCATGGTGATCAGGTCGTAGCCGTCGTCGAGACCGGCCGGGGCGTCGTCGTGCTCGATGTCCAGACACAGCCAACGGACGCCTTCGACGCCCTTGTGTGCCTTCCGCGCACGGGTCAGGGCGCCTTCGGCGAAGTCGAGAGCGTCGACTTCGTAGCCGAGGCCGGCGAGGTGGGCGGCGAGTTCGCCGGTGCCGCAGCCGATCTCCAACGCCCGGCCGCCGTCGGGTACGGGCGCGTGCCGGGAGAGCAGGTCGCGCTCCACGTCGCGCAGTGGCCGGAAGCTCTTGCCCTCGACGTAGTGCTGTGACCAGTCGGATCGGTCGTATGCCACAGGTGCGCTCCTCATCGGCGGTGCGGGCAGGGGTCTTCAGCGGTGGTCATCGGCGCGCAGGCTGGCCAGGGCGCGCGGGGCGTCCCCTCTCAGCGCCGGGCGCGAGTCGGAGCAGCGCCGGAGCAGGCAGTCACGAAGCCGCCTGACGGCTGTCGGGCACCTGAGGCAGCCAGCACACCGCGTCGCCGCGGAAGCTCTGGTTGACCGGCACGAGGCCGGAGGAGTCGTCCAGCGCGGACAGGCTGACTCCGATGCTGGTGCCCCCGTCGTCCAGGGCGAACAACTGGCTCCCGCAGCGGGGACAGAAGCCGCGCTTCGTCTCGCCCTCGAAGGTGTAGTACCACGCCAGCTCTCCTCTCACCCCGGAGGAGACGAACCCCTCCAGCGGAAAGGACACCCAGGACATCATCGGGCCGCCGCCCAGCTTCTGGCAGTGTGGGCAGCTGCAGGTGTGGGGATAGTCAGCCTCACCGCAGACGGTGAACCGGATTAGGCGACACAGGCACCCACCGGAGCGGGTGGTGTCCTCGCAGGGTGTGCTCATGTGGTCGTCTCCTGAGATGTGGTGTGGTCGGCGGGTGCGGACGGGGGAGGGAGGCGCCAGCCCAGGGCATGTGTGCCGTGGCCGGCGCTTACGCGCTGCTCGCCGCCTTCTTCGAGGGTGAGGTGGTAGACCGCTGGCGCGCCGGCGGCCTGCCAGCGTGCGGCGGTCTGGTGGATCTCGGACCAGATGTCGCGCGGGCCGCTGGTGGCGACGGACCAGGAGCCGGTCCCGTCCGGGCGGGCCGTCATCCAGGAGCCGCAGTCGGGCGCGCCGAGCGCCAGCCCCTCGACTCCCCAGTGCCGCACCAGACCCGGGTGCAGTGCGTCCAGCGCGAGCCAGAACCCGCCCGCCTCCTCGGCCGGTGGAGCCTGGTCGGACCGGAAGGAGCGGGAGGCCGAGAGGTCACAGGCTTGCCCCGTTTCGAGACGCTCACGCAGGGGCGCGGGCAGGTGGATGCGTTTGATGCCGTGTCCGGCCAGGTGGGCGAACTCGACGGCGCGTAGCTGTGCGTGGATCCGCCCGCCCGGGCTCCGGGTGACCACGGCCAGTGCGGGCCACGAGGGCGAGGTGGTGACCACATTCACCAGCAACTTGCCTCCGGGGGCGAGCTGTTCCACGCAGGGCTGCGGCACGTAGGGGAGGGCGAAGGTGAGCAGAATCCGGTCGTAGGGGCCGCGCTCGGGCCAGCCGTACTCGCCGCTGCCGCTCACGACGTCCGGCCGGTACCCGAGAGCGCCCAGACGCGCGCGGGCGGCCGCGCTCACGTGGGGGTCCCGGTCGAGGGTGACCACGTCCGCCCCGCAGACGTAGCAGGCCACCGCCGAGGTCACCCCCGCGCCGGTGCCGACATCCAGCACTCGGTGGCCAGGTCGCAGGTCCAACTCCTGCAGCAGGGAAGAGGTCAGGCGCATCGTCGTCGACATCGACGTGATCGACCCATCGTGGCGGCCCCGGCGTGGCCGCCCGAGAAGGGGCTCGCCCTCGTGTTGGATCAGGACGCTGTCTCCGCCGTACAGCACCGCGAGCAGTTCCCTGCGGTCCTGCGGCTCGGACCAGTCCAGCAGATCCCGGCGCACCGGCTTCTCACCGGGAGCACTGCGCCGCACGTACGCCTGCGGCATCAGCACCTCGCGGTCCAGTGCGAGCAGGGCCTCGCGTACCAGGCCGGGGCCGAGGTCGCCGTTTGCCTCCAGCCGGGCGACCATGGCCTCTCGGGCAGCCCCCGCCTCGCCCGCCGGATCTGCCCCAGCCCTCTGGCCCGGCCGGGGAGGTGTGTTGTCCGGGCGGCTTGTCGGGGTTGCGCCGCCGGCCGTCTCGGCGGTCATGTCCAGCCCATTTCCGTGTACAGACGCCCGGAGCGGATGCCCTCGATGGCGGCCCGGGTGTACGGGACGACCTGTGCGGGGAGCTCGTCGGGATCCCAGAAGCGCCAGCCGGTGCACTTGTCGGGCTCCCGCACTTCCGGTGTCCCGGACCAGGACCGGGCGCGGAAGACGATCTGCACGCGCGGGATATCGCCGGGCACGTCGATGAGGTGCACGAGGTGGGCGAGTTCGACCTGGCCGGGGTCGATGAGCAGCCCGGCCTCCTCCCGTGCTTCCCGTACGAGGCAGGACAGGGCGCTCTCTTGCTCGCAGTGACCGGCCAGGTAGTGGTGCATGGAGGGGGCGTAGGCCGAGTCGGGGTGGCGCTGTCCGAGTAGCACGCGCCCCTGGGCGTCCTCCAGATGGAGATGCACCCCCACAACGTTCAGTACTGTCCCCTCCGGCGCCTCTGCCGGAGCGCCTTGGTCGGGTTCGTGGTCGGAGCTGGTGGGGGCCGGTGCGCCGAGGGCTGGAGGGATATGCGAGTGCGCGGCGTGGTGGCGGCGCACGAGGTCGAGGGTGGTGGGGCTGATCCGCAGGCGGGGGAGAACGTCGGGGGCGAACCAGGCCAGCATCACGCCCTCGGTCAGGGTGAGGTCGGCGGGGTCGCCGTTCCACCGGCCCGCGTAGATCTCGATGGGGACCGTCGTGCCGTCGCTGCCGCGGGCTTCTTCGGTGGCGAACGGCGTCAGCTCGTCCACATCGAGGGCTGCTTCTTCCCGCAGCTCCCGGCGGACCGTCTCGTCCAGCGACCGGTCCTGCGCTTCTCGGCCGCCGCCCAGCAGCGACCAGGCCCCCGGCTCCCAGATGCCGGGGACGTCATCGCGCAGGTGCAGGAGGTACTGGCCGGCATCGTTGTAGATCAACGCCGAGGCGTTCACCGGGCCACGCCTGGCGGGGGCCGGTGGGACGAGCTTGAGGAGTTTCTCGCGCAGCGTCGGCGAGGTGACGCGGTCGGTCGGGCGCCACTCCCACCCGGAGACCTCCTCGGCCTGCGGGGTGAGGGCTACCTCGCTGTCGTCGAGTCGGAAGAGGTAGCGCAGGTCGTAGTGGTGGTGGGCCGGTTCGTTCTTGGCCGGGTTGGCGTCGATGTCGTGCACGTCGATGTCCACGGGCACGTCGTCGTAGCCCGGCCAGGGGGCCACGGCGCCTGTCGGGATGCCGGTCTCTTCGTGCAGTTCGCGCAGGGCCGCGGCGGCGAGAGTCTGGTCTTCGGGCTCGGTGTGGCCGCCGGGGGCGAGGACCTTCCCGCTGGCGCGGTGGTGGATGTGCAGCACCCGGCCGACCTCGTCGACCAGGATCGCGCCGCAGGTCACGTGGCCGGGGAGGGTGGCACGGCTGGTCGGGTCGGCGGGGCGGTCGAGTGCCGTCAGGAGCGCGGTGAGCGCGTAGCGTTCGTCCGGGTGGCGCTCCAGGTATGCCTCGACGGTGGTGCGGATGTGGGAGCGGCTGGGTGGCATGTCATCACCTCGGAGTCGACGGGAGGGAGGTTTCGCACGGAGAGCCGGGCGGGATCTTCGAGAGGTGTTCACCGGGGCTCCTCGTGCTCGCGGACGACGCCGGATCGAGGTGCGGGGAGGGCGATGCGGTACTGGGCGGCCTGCGCTTTGTACATGCCGTGGTAGAGGCCGCCGGTGGTCATGAGCTCCTCGTGGCTGCCGTGTTCGGCGACGTGTCCGTGGTCCAGGACGTAGATGTGGTCGGCGGAGGCGGTCGCGGCGAGCCGGTGAGTGATCAGCACGACGGCGGTGCCGTCACCGGCCACGGACCGCAGCCGCTCGAAGGCGTCGATCTCCGCGTGCGGGTCCAGCGCGCTGGTGGGCTCGTCGACCAGGAGGAACGGGGCGTCGCGGTAGCGGCTGCGCGCGTTGCCCAGCTTCTGCCACTGTCCGCCCGAGAGCTGTACGCCGCGTTCGTAGCCCTTGACGACGATGGAGTCCCAGCCGTGCTCCAGGCCCTCGATCAGATCCTCCACATCGGCGGCTCGTGCGGCGCCCTTGACCCTCGGCATGTCACGGTGGCGGTCGCCTGCGCCGACGGCGATGTTCGCGGCGGCCGTCATCTGCCAGTGCGGGAAGTCCTGCGCCAGCAAGCCGATGGAGGAGAAGACCTGCGCACGGTCGGCCTCACGCACCTCCACCCGTTCCCCGTCCGCCCCCACCCACCACACCTGGCCGTCGCCGGGTAGCAACAGCCCGGCGAGAAGTTTGGCCAGCGTGGTCTTGCCGGAACCGTTCGCGCCGACCAGGGCCGTCACCTCACCCCGGCGCACGGTGAGGTCCACACCGCACAGCGCGGGCGTCTTCGCCCCCGGGTAGGTGAAGGAGACGTTCTCGACCTGGACGCACCGCGGCGGGGTGGGCAAGGGCGTGCCCGTCGTGGGGATGGCGTGCCTCGCCGCCAGTTCGGTGGCCCGCTCGGTGTCGCCGAGCTGCAGCATCTCCTCGTACATGCGGTTGACCTGCTGCACGAGGGAGGTGAGCCGGGCGGTGGAGTTGCGGATGGCGACCACGGCGGTGCCGCCTACGGCCAGCGGCAGTCCGCCGCTGGTCAGCAGCCACCACAGCATTCCGTAGCAGCCCAGGGACGCCACGCCGGAGCACGCGCCGGCCACCAGATCGGTGCGGGCCTGGGCCCGGGCCAGGCGCCGTTGCTCGGTCTCCATCAGCCCCGACATCTCGCCGTATCCGCGCAGCAGCAGGGCGGAGGCGGCGTGGACGCGGAGTTCGCCGGCGGCGTGCGGCGTCGTCAGGTACTGCAACAGCGTGGCCACCGCCCGGCGGTGGTCGACCCAGTGCAGCCGCGAGAGGTATTCGCGACGGGCGGAGCGCACGGCGCCCCAGCCCTTGGGCAGGGCGATGGCCAGCAGCATCGGCAGGAGAGCCCAGTGCAGAGAGGCGAGCACGACAGCGGCGGCCACCATGCTGATCACCACGTTCGCGACGCCCACGGACAGGCCGAGCATCCGCCGTGCGGAGTCGGTGCCGAACTTGCCGGCCTCCAGATGCCGCTGCACGTCCGGCTCTTCGGTCGCCTCGACCTCGACCCGGGTGACGGCCGCGTAGTACCGGGCGGATACCGCTCGCTCCACCTGCGGCTCCAGCCGCCCGGACATCGCCGTCGACCAGGCCGACAGGAGGGCCGTGGCCACGGACAGGACCGCCAGCGCCAGCAGGGCGGGCAGCGACTGCCGGAGCTTGTCGCCGGTCGGGCCATCGGCGAACAACTGGCTCAGCACGCCGTTGACAGCCACCAGGCCGAACCCCCCGGTCAAGCCCTGCCCGACCTGCGAGACCACCAGACCGGCCAGCGCCCGCCGGTCCGCACCCCACCCGGCCCGCAGCACCACGCCCACCATGCGCGGCAGCGCGACGGCCATCTGCCCGAACCGCATGCGCGCGAGCGCCCCCTCGTGCTCGACGTACGACTGGTTCCAGCGCAGCCGCCCGCCGAACAACTCACGCTCCACCGCCGAGATCCCCTGTGCACCGTCCTGCTGCCCCTTCATGCCGCTGCCCTCCTCACCCAGGCGCTCCCCACCGGTGAGGAGAAGCGGCCCCTGCCACGCCGGTCGCCGCTGGCCTCGCCCCGACGCGGGAAGGAACTGCCGGGGACTGCGTCAACACAAGGACACGGGCACACAGCGCGCAGTCCAGCCAAGCGGCGGTGTTCGATTCTGGTGAGGGTGGGCGCTGGAACTGGCCGGTTTGCCACGGTGTCCTCCAGATGGGCGCACGAGGGGGACTGGTGCTCCAAGAACAGGGCTGCAACGGGTGCCGTTACGGGTAGGTGCTGGACAAACGTTCTAGAAGGCGGTGCTGGGCCTGGCATGGCGGGCTCGTTGGACTTCGTGGTCATTCGAACGGAGGGCGGTCACCTCTGTGGGGGATTGCCCGGCTCGCGGGCCAGGGCGGAGCGTGAGCCGGGCGGATCCCGCTTGTAGGCTGCGGCGCCTCGTACCCCGCACACGTCTTGTGGAGCTACCTGTGTCGCTTCTCTTCGCTCGCTTTCGAGCACTCGGCCCCGCCGTGCCGCGCTCTTGCTCTGGCACGGGGGTGGCCCGTGGCGATCAGTAACGCGGAGATCTCCAACGCGCTCGCGGAGTACCTGGCGCGCTACCCGGAAGAAGCCGCACCGCTGGCTGAACCGGTGCAACGTCTGCGGCAGGGCGGCGACTTCACTTCGCGGCATACGTTCCCGATGCATGTGACGGTCGGTGCGCTGCTGGTTCGCAGCGAGACGGAGGTCTTGCTGATCGAGCACCGGGCGTATGGGCTGCTGTTGCAGCCCGGCGGCCACGTTGAGCCGACGGACACCGCGCTGGTCGATGCGGCTGTGCGCGAGCTTTCCGAAGAGACCGGCCTCGATGCCGCGGCAGTGTTTCTGGCGGATCCGGTACCCGCCTACGTCGAGTACGGGCGCGTTCCGGCGCGCCCGGAAAAGGGGGAGCCGGACCACTACCACCTCGATCTCGGGTTCGCGTTCAGCACGGACCGCGCGGACGTGGGGCAGATCCAGGAAGCGGAGGTGACCGCCGCCGCCTGGTATCCGCTCGCGGATGCCGAACGGCTGGTCGGCCACCGCATCGCCCGGGCAGTCAGCAGGCCGGCCCACGCGGGCTGACCCCGCAAAGCCGTACGGTTCGGGCCGACTGCTGCACCGGATCGCGCGGCCCACCGCCCGCGGTTGGGCTGGCGCGGTCCGGCGTCTCCTCCTCACGGCCGGGTCCCGTCGAGTTGAGCGACCACGACGAGCCAGCTCGTGATCGTGACCTCGTCGGGACGGGTCTGGGCGAACGCCTCCTGCAGGATCGCCCTCTGCTGGTCGTGGGACAGGCCGCTGTCGGGACGGGCGAAGACTGGGATGAACAGCCAGGCCCTCCGCTCGGCCATGGTGGTGTGCTGGGCCGTGACGTCTGCAGCGACCAGCGTCAGCCCGGCGGCGGTCAGGTGGCTGGTGACGGCGGAGAGCGGCAGCCGGGGGGCGCCGCTCACCTGCGTTGGGGGTGTGCCGTGGTCGCGGGTGGCGATCTGCTCGATCAGCGAGCCGAGTGACAAAGGGGCGGGTCGCGTCCGTGCGCTCGGGTGGGTGACTCCGGCGAATCCGCCGCCAACGTTGAAGACGAACCGGCCACCAGGCCGCAAAACGCGCGCCGCCGCGGTGAAGACGGCGGGAACATCTGTCTTCCAGATGGCCGAGTTGCACACGACGGCGTCGACGCCGTCGGCGAGCACTGGTGGGGTGCTTCTGGGGCGAACCCGGTGTCGGAACACCCCCGCGTCGGCGGGGAGCACGCTCACCAACGTCGAGCGATGGCTGGAGGATCCGGAACACCCCCGCGAGCGCAGGGGTGTTCCGGCCCTTGAGGGGACGAGGGATCGGCTCACCAAGTCCTTCCCCGCCGGCGCGGGGCGTCCGCTACGGCGCGGTGAACGTGCCGGCCCTTTGGCGTCCCTCCGCTGGCGATGACTTTGGCGGCCTGCGTGTCGGTCTTCGCCTCACGGGGGCAGAGACCGATAATTCGCCGCATAGCAAGACCGGGCAGATTGTCGATTGTGCAGCCCGCGTCGCCGGCGACGGTGTGGGCAGGGTGCCGATTGAGGCCGGCTGATCCACCAGGAAGGTGCCGAACTTGGTCTCCAGCTTGGCGCTCACGTCCCGCGGCTTTGGTTCGGTGTTGGACAACTGACTACCACAGCACTTCTTGCCGACCGGGGATGGGCTCGTGTCCGTGGTGGGCGCTTTTGCCGACGTCGAGGCCGAGGAAGACGTTCACTTCGGCGTTGTCGCTGAACTCAGTTCCCCGCCCTCTCTTCTGGTATTCACTCTCAGCAGACGAGAAAGAGCCTCCCAAGACTGGAAATCTCCTTCAAGGCCATGCAAACGTACAACACCCTGGAGGTACGGGGCCGATAAGCGGCCCACCAGTTGCTCATGAGGAGCCCCTTCTGCCTACGCGCCGCCGTTTCATCGGGATGACGAGCTCTGCTCCCTGCATGTCGAACGCGCTGAAGACCTCAACAATGCACGACCAATTTCACTGCAGGGCACTCTCGTCGGCCGCCAGCTTGTGCGCGCTACGGGCCTCTTGGGTGAGAATCCAGTGCAGTGGGGTCACTTCCTAGGCTGCCGTACCCTCGCCTACGAAACTGGGAACCGGCGGTGGAGTTGCATCGCGCATGGTAGGCAACGGCACTTTCTAGCGAATCTTCGATGGCCGGCGGAACTTCAACCATGAAGGGGAGTGAAGAGCCCTGTCAGCTCCGATCAAGAAGCTCCCGCCAAACGTGAAGGGGCAGATCCGCTACCGGTTCATAGTGGATGTGGGGGTCGATCCCGCTACCGGGAAGCGCAAGCAGTTGACCCGCACGTTCGACACCTTGAAGGAAGCGAAGGCTGAGTATGCGCGTATCACTCACCGTCGCCACGAAGGCACGTTCGTGCAGCCCAGGAGGAGGATCGCCTCGCGGCTGGTGAGGCATACGCCTTCACGGCTACGTGCTTGCAGACGAACTCGGCGTCGTGTTGAACGGCCGGCACCTCGTGCGCCGCGCGTGCCCGGCCGTGCCGCGCGTGCCCGGTCGTGCCGCGCGTGCCTGGTCGTGCCGCGCGTGCCCGGTCATGCCGCGAAACGGCCTCCGCCGTGTACGCCTGTACGATGCCCGAACCGCGTGCCCGGCCCGGCTCGCCCGCGAGGGCGTGGCGGTGCGCGTCCTCGCCCAGCCGGCAGGCCGCACGGGCGTCAGGGTGACGACGAGGCGACACGTGAAGCCGGATGTGGAGGATCTGCGACCGGCGGCGGGAGCCTGAGGTGGACTCGTGGAGGACGAGACCCCTCTGGCAGGAGACTGTGCGAGATATGGGAGCGTGAGCGGGTGAGCGACACGACCGCCAAGACCCTGCAACACCGCCTTGAAGGGCCGGAACACGCCCCCCTGCTTGTCCTCGGCCCGGCACTGGGCACCACCTGGCACATGTGGGACCGGCAGATTCCGGAACTCACCCGGCACTGGCGGGTGCTCCGCTTCGACCTGCCGGGGCACGGCGGCTCGCCGGCCTACTCGGCCGACTCGGCCGACGCCTTCGCCGAGCGGCTGCTGGCCACTCTCGACACGCTGGGCATCGAACGGTTCGGCTACGCGGGCTGCGCGCTCGGCGGTGCCATCGGCGTGCAGCTCGCCCTGCGCGCGCCCCAGCGGGTCACCTCGCTGGCACTGATCTCTTCCTCGCCGCGCTTCGCCACCCCCGACAGCTGGCGCCAGCGCGGCGTCGTCATCCGCACCAACGGGCTCGACCCGATCGCCCGCACGACGCCGGAACACTGGTTCACCTCCACCTTCGCCGCCGCGCAGCCCGCGATCGTCGAGTGGGCCGTCCAGATGGTGCGCACCACCGATCCCGGCTGCTACATCGCCGCGTGTGAGGCGCTGGCCTCCTTCGACGCGAAGGCGTCCCTGGACCGGATAGGCGTGGGCACGCTGGTCGTCGCGGGGGCCGACGACCAGGTCACCCCGCCCGCCGAGGCCCGGGCGCTGGTCGCCGGCATCCCGGACGCGCGGCTGGCCATCGTGCCGGGCGCCTCCCATCTGACGCCCGTCGAGCAGCCCGGTGCCGTCACCGACCTGCTCATCCGGCACTTCACCACCACCTGGCAGGAGTCGGCGGCGGGTCCGCCCGCTCCCGCTCCCGTGATCACGCCCGTGCCGCCGCAGGCGTCGGCCGTGGCCGAGCTGGAGTCCGCGCAGGCCGCCGCGGCGCGCACCGACGCCTACGACGCGGGCATGAAGGTCCGCCGCGAGGTGCTCGGCGACGCGCACGTCGACCACGCGACGGAGGGCTCCGACGCCTTCACGGACGACTTCCAGCACTTCGTGACCCGCTACGCCTGGGGCGAGGTGTGGACGCGTACCGGCATCGACCGCCGTACCCGCTCGGTGATCACCCTCACCGCGCTGGTGGCCCGCGGCCACCTCGACGAGCTCGGCTTCCACACCCGTGCCGCGCTGCGCAACGGGCTGACGCCCGACGAGATCAAGGAAGTGCTCCTCCAGACGGCCGTCTACTGCGGTGTGCCCGCGGCCAACTCGGCCTTCGCCGTGGCACAGCGGGTCATCCGGGAGGAGACCACGCCGGAGGATCGCAGGGACGCGGGCGCTCCCGTCGAAGCAGAATGAGCCCCATGGGATTCGACACGAACGACGCACCGCTGGGACTCACCAAGCAGGGCCACGCCTGCGTCCGCCTGCACAAGGAGGGGCGCACCCTCGTCATCGACCCGGGCGGCTTCAGCGAGCAGGAAGCCGCACTCGGCGCCGACGTGCTGCTGGTCACCCACGAGCACCCCGACCACTTCGACGAGCTGCGGCTGCGGGCCGCCATGGAGGACAACCCGGAGGCCGAGATCTGGACGCTGCGCAGCGTCGCCGACCAGATCTCCGGTGCCTTCCCCGGGCGCGTCCACGTCGTGGGCCACGGGGACACCTTCGAGGCCGCGGGCTTCCGGATCGAGGTCCACGGCGAGCTGCACGCCGTCATCCACCCCGACATCCCGCGCATCACCAACGTCGGCTTCGTCGTGGACGGCCTGGTCTTCCATCCCGGCGACGCGCTGACCGTTCCGGCGCGCCCCGTGCACACGCTGCTGCTGCCGGTGCACGCCCCCTGGAACAAGTACTCCGAGGTCCTGGACTACGTGCGCGCCGTGGGCCCGACGCAGGTCTACGACATCCACGACGGGCTCCTCAACGACAACGGCCTCGGACTCTTCGGCCGGATGCTGGGCGCGGGCGGGCCGGGAACGGGTGGCGCGGCCCACGCCCACCTCGACCCGGGGGAGCGTGTCTCACTGGCGCGGTAGCCTGCATGCTCCGGGGGACCACCCCCGTAGCCCCGACGGAGTCTGCATGCGTATCGCCACCTGGAACGTCAATTCGATAACAGCCCGCCTGCCGCGCCTCACCCAGTGGCTGGAGACGGCTCAGCCCGACGTGCTCTGCCTGCAAGAGCTCAAGGTGTCCGACGACGCCTTCCCGCAGCAGGAGCTGCGCGCGCTCGGGTACGAGTCGGTCGTCAGCGCCCAGGGCCGGTGGAACGGGGTCGCGGTCCTCTCCCGCGTCGGCATCGAGGACCCGGCTCTCGGCCTGCCCGGCGCGCCCGAGTGGGAGGGCACCGTCGAGGCCCGTGCCGCGGCCGCCACCTGCGGCGGCGTGCGGGTGTGGTCCCTCTACGTGCCCAACGGGCGTGAGATCGGCCACCCCCACTACGAGTACAAGCTCCAGTGGCTCGCGGCGCTGCGGGACACCGCCGAGAAGTTCGCCTCCGCGTCGACGCCCTTCGCGGTCCTCGGCGACTTCAACATCGCGCCGACCGACGCGGACGTGCACGACATCACCCAGTTCGAGGCCTCCACCCACGTGACCTCACGTGAGCGCGAGGCGCTCGCCGCGCTGGAGGCCGCGGGGGTCTCGGACGTCTACCCGCGGCCCCTCAAGTACGACGTTCCGTTCACGTACTGGGACTACCGGCAGCTGTGCTTCCCCAAGAACCGCGGCATGCGGATCGACCTGGTGTACGGAAACGAGGCGTTCGTGACCGGCGTCTCCGACGCGTACGTGGACCGTGAGGCGCGCAAGGGCAAGGGCGCCTCGGACCACGCGCCCGTGGTGGTCGACCTCGACCTGTAGGGCGCTCCGGCCCCCCGTCGCCCCTCCCGCCGGGTCCCGCCTCCTGGCACGGAGGCGGGGCCCCGGGGGAGGGGCGGGTCCTCACCCGGTGAGGGCCCGCAGGTCCACCGACTCGCCGAGAGCCTTCAGCCCCGCGTCGCCGGGGTGCAGATGGTCCCCCGAGTCGTACGCGGGGGCCATCCGCGCGGGATGCTCCGGGTCCCTGACGACCTTGTCGAAGTCGAGCACGGCGTCGAAGGAGCCGCCGCTCTCCCGCACGAAGGCGTTCACCTTCTGGCGCCGCGCGTCGACCTCAGCCGTGCAGTCCTTGTAGCCCTCGCAGGGCGTGATGGTGGCGCCGACGACCCGCAGCCCCTGCGCGCGGGCGCGTGCGGCGATGGCCCGCATGCCCGCGATGACCTCCTCGGCGCTGGCGCCCCACCGCACGTCGTTGATGCCTTCGAACAGGACGACGGTGCGCGCGTTCGTCTGGGCGAGGACGTCCCGCTCCAGCCGGTGCTGGGCGCTCACCCCGGCCGTGTCGGTGCTGATGCCGTCGCCCGGGTAGCGGTCGCTGGCGACGCGGTTGGCGGAGATGCCGTGGTTGAGGACGCCGAGGCGCGGCACGTCGCTCTGGTTGAGCAGCCGGCCGGCCAGCACGTCGGGCCAGCGCCGGTTGGCGCCCTGCGTGGAGCGGACGCCGTCGGTGATGGAGTCGCCGAGCGCGACGACCGAGCCGGGGCCGCCCTGGACGTCGACGCCGGTCAGGAAGGGCCACATCGACAGGGAGCGGGTGAAGGCGCCGCCGGCCGTGTCGCCTGTGCGGTTTCCGCTGCCGCCTTCGCTCAGGTAGGACCGCTGGAGCGCCTCGCTGTGCACGGGCGCGGCGCTGACCGGCTCTGGCAGATGGATGCTGACCAGCAGGTTCGTGTCCTGGGGTACGTCGAATCCGACGGGGTCGCTGACGGCGCGGGCGCCCGCGGGGATGCGGGTGCCGGCTCGTCCGCCGTCGAAGGTGAGCGGCACCGGGCGGCCCTTCGCCGTGGCGCCGTCCTTCTGGACGGCGAGAGAAGCGTGTCCGATGCGTACGGGCTGGGCCGCGAAGGTGTTCTCCAGCCTGATGCGGGCCTTCGGCCCGCCGGCCGAGGTGTGGACGACCAGCCGCAGCGTCTGGTCCTGCCACGGCCCGACCCCGGTGTAGCCGCCGGTGCTGGCGGCCCAGCTGCCGGTCCATCCGGTGCTCTGCGGGCGGGGGGCGATGTCGAAGACGTGCAGGTCGGCGTCGGTGCCCGGGTCCTTGGGCAGGGTGACGGAGGCGAGGGTGCGGCCGCGTTCGAGGGGCACCGTGACGGCGTAGATCCTCACCTTCTCGCCCACCTGGTCGCCCTGCCGGGTGTTGAGGTGGGGGAGTGCGACGGCTTTGGTGGCGAGGGGGCCGCCGCGCCAGTCGCCTGCGGTGAGGGTGTAGTGGCCGCGGGAGCCGTCCCGGTAGTGGAGGGTGCCTTCGCCGCTGACGGTGTCGCCGGGGCCGTGCGGCGAGGTGGCGGCCACCAGGAAGGAGAGCGCGGTGCCGCTGCCGTCGACCCGTACCCGCTGGCCGTCGGCGCGTACGTTGTCCGGGCGGCCCGGGGCGCGGTCGGGCCAGCGCAGCCGCGCGGCGTCCAGGTCGAGCCGGGTGCCGGGGGACCATCCCGTGGCCTTGAGGTCCTGTGCGGACAGGGAGCGGCCCGCGCCGTCGAAGTCGGCGGCGCCGGGGTCCGCGTCGTCGCTGACGGCGCGGTTGTCGTAGAGCTTCTCCAGGGGGAGTGGCCGCTTGGCGGGGGCGGCGGCCCGGCTCGCCGCGGCGGGGGTCTGTGCGGTGGCGGTGGCGGTCAGCGCGGGTGCGGTGGCGGTCGTGGCGGCGAGCAGGACGGTGAGGGATCTGATCCAGGTACGTCTGCGCACGTGTTGCCCTCTCGTGGGAACTCCAGCAGCGTTGTGTGCACTTCGGATTCGACCGAGGCGGGGTGAAGTTAGGGAGGCCCTGACGCGACGTCAAGGTGTCCTTCGGCCCAACCGGGTGGGCTCGTCGCACCGCGCGCCTATGGTGCCCGGGGCCGTGAGAATGCCACGCTGTCAGGCATGCACTTCCCCTTTCTGGACAACTGGCGCAAGCCCCACCCGGATGCCGAGGGGGCGGCGACGGTGACCGACGAGTTGTCGGGCGACCAGACGAGCGCGGCGCAGCTCCTGTCCGAATGCGAACTGCTGCGCGAACAGGCGGGCGCCGCCGGGGTCGAACTCGACGACACCGTCGAGTCGTTGACCGCTCTCGACCAGCTGCTGCCGCACTGGCGCGAGGACCCGGAGGTCACGCCCTGGCTGGGCGCCGACGCCGGGCTCTACCTGGGAACGGTGATGGTGCGTTCGGTGCCGGGCGCCCGCTGGGTGCGCTGGCCCGACGGGCAGCCCGTGGTGCGGCTCCCGTCCGGACGGGAGGTCGACGTGCTCGCGGAGGGCGCCACCTGGGCGGAGACGGGTTCGCCCGAGCTCTCCCAGGCGTACGCGGAGGTCAGCGAGGACTGACCGGCCGCCGCCCGGGCCCTGTGGTGGTGGGTCCGGAAGCGCGACAGGCGAGAGAGGAGAGGCCACGCTTCCTGTTGTAAACCCTTACTGCGTGTCATCCCGGTAGTGACCCATTCAGCCCGATAGTTTCCCTTTCCTATGGAAACGCTGCCGCTGGAACCGCTCATCGAGCTGCGTGGGGTCAACAAGCACTACGGCGCGCTGCACGTGCTCAAGGACATCGACCTCACCGTGGGCCGCGGCGAGGTCGTGGTCGTGATCGGCCCCTCCGGCTCGGGCAAGTCCACGCTGTGCCGCACCATCAACCGCCTGGAGACCGTCGACTCGGGCACCCTCACCCTTTCGGGCCGGCCGCTCCCCGCCGAGGGCAGGGAGCTGGCCAGGCTGCGCACGGAAGTCGGCATGGTGTTCCAGTCCTTCAACCTCTTCGCGCACAAGACCGTGCTGGCCAACGTGGCGCTCGCCCCCGTCAAGGTGCGCGGCAGGAAGAAGGACGAGGCCGAGCACCGCGCCCGCGAACTCCTGCACCGCGTCGGCCTCCTCGAACACGGGCAGAAGTATCCGGCCCAGCTCTCCGGAGGGCAGCAGCAGCGGGTGGCCATCGCCAGGGCCCTGGCCATGGAGCCGCAGGCACTGCTGTTCGACGAGCCGACGTCCGCGCTCGACCCGGAGATGATCAGCGAGGTGCTGGAGGTCATGCAGCAGCTGGCCAGGGAGGGGATGACGATGGTCGTCGTCACCCACGAGATGGGGTTCGCCCGCTCGGCGGCCAACCGCGTGGTCTTCATGGCCGACGGACAGATCGTCGAGGACCGCACCCCGGAGGAGTTCTTCACCGCGCCGCGCAGCGAGCGCGCCAAGGACTTCCTCTCCAAGATCCTCAAGCACTGAGAGGCCGCCCCTCGTGCCTGCGCACACCCCCGTCCCCCGGCGCCGCGGCCCGCTCCCGCACCCACCCGCGCACCCGCGCTCCCTGTCGCGGCGCGGCCCGCGCCGGCGCCGCGCCCTCGGCGCCGTCACCCTCCTCGTCGCGCTCGCCGCCGCCTGCGGCGTCCCCGGCAGCCCGCCCGCCCGCGGCCCGCAGCCCGGCGCCCTGCCGCACTACGCGGTCGCCGAGGACTTCTCTCTCCCCTCCTCGCCCACCTGGACCCGCGCCCACCAGCGCGGACGCCTGACCATCGGCGTCAAGGAAGACCAGCCGGGCATGGGCGAGAAGAACCCGGCCACCGGCGAGTACACCGGCTTCGACATCGAGATCGCCGAGATGATGGCCGCCTCTCTCGGCTTCGACCCCGACCGGCAGATCGAGTACAAGGCCATCGCCTCGGCCAACCGCGAAACCGCCCTCCAGAACGGCCAGATCGACTACTACGTCGGCACCTACACCATCAACGAGGGGCGCAGGAAACTCGTCGGCTTCGCCGGTCCGTACTACATCGCGGGACAGCGGCTGCTGGTACGCAAGGGCAACAAGCAGCTCAAGGGGCCGCAGGACATGGCGGGCAGGAAGATCTGCTCCGCCGTCGGCTCCACCCCGCTCCAGCGCATCCAGTCCGACTACCCGCGCGCGAAGCCCGTCGCCTACGACAGCTACGCCATCTGCGTCGACAACCTCCTCAACGACCAGGTCGACGCCGTCACCACCGACGACACGATCCTGCTCGGCTACGCCGCCAAGGATCCCGAGCACCTGAAGGTCGTCGGCAAGGCGTTCTCCGAGGAGCCCTACGGCATCGGCGTGCCCCGCGAGGACCACGCGCTCGCCCGCGCCCTCGACGACGCCCTCGTCGCGCGGGAGGAGAACGGCGACTGGAAGCGGGCCTACGACGTCACTCTCGGCCTCTCCGGCGCCCCCGCGCCGACACCGCCCCGCGTCGACCGCCGACTGACGAGCTGAGAGGAACCAAGCGGCTCCATGGACGTACTGACACAGAACTTCGCCCTCTACGGTGAGGGCTTCTGGGGCACCGTGCGGCTGACCGTCTACGCCTCGCTGCTGGCGCTCGCCGTCGGCGTCGTGATGGCCGGGTTCCGGGTGGCGCCCGTGGCGGCACTGCGCGGCGTGGGCACCGCCTGGGTGACGGTCCTGCGCAACACCCCGCTCACCCTGCTGTTCTTCGCCATGCTGCTGGGGCTGCCGCGCTTCGGGGTGGCCCTGCCCTTCGAACTGTTCGCGGTGCTCGCCCTGGGCTGCTACACCTCCTCCTTCATCTGCGAGGCGGTGCGCTCCGGCATCAACACCGTCCCCGTCGGCCAGGGCGAGGCCGCCCGCAGCCTGGGCATGACCTTCGGCCAGACGCTCGGCACCGTCGTGCTGCCCCAGGCGTTCCGCACCGTCATCGCGCCGATCGGCTCCACCCTCATCGCGCTGGCCAAGAACTCCGCCATCGCGGGCTCCTTCAGCGTCGTCGAACTGCTGAGCACCTACAAGACGCTCAGTGAGAACGGCTACAACGTCATCTGGAGCTTCGTGTGGATCGCGCTGGGATACCTGATCCTCACCCTCGCCATCTCCGGCCTCTTCCACGCCCTGGAGCGGCGCTGGGGGGTGGCCCGATGACCACGCCGCCGCCCGCCCCGCCGCCCCCCTCGGGGCTGGCCACACTGCTGCGCGGACGCGGCGCCAAGCGCCCGCCGAAGGCCGTGGCCTCCGCGCTCTACGACATCCCCGGGCCCCGCGCCCGCGCCCGCCACCTGCTCTACGGTCTCCTGACCTCGCTCGCGCTCGCCGCACTGCTGGCCTGGATCTGCTGGCTCCTCCTCGACACAGGACAGTTCGCCCACGTCAAGTGGCGCCCCTTCGCCTACGAAGGCGTACAGGAGATGCTGCTCGGCGGCCTCGGCAACACCCTCAAGGCCTTCGCGATGGCCGCCGTCCTCGCCCTGGCGCTGGGCGCCGTGCTGGCCGCGGGACGGCTCTCGGACCACCGGCCGCTGCGCTGGGTGAGCACCGTGCTGGTGGAGTTCTTCCGGGCCATGCCGGTGCTCGTCATGATCTTCTTCGTCTTCGTCGCGTTGCAGGTCCAGGCGCTGCCCGCCCTGGTGACCGGGCTGACCCTCTACAACGGCTCCGTGCTCGCCGAGGTCTTCCGCTCCGGTGTGCAGTCCGTCGACCGGGGCCAGCGCGAGGCCGCCTACGCGCTCGGCCTGCGCAAGACCCAGGTCATGGTCCACGTCCTGGTGCCGCAGGCCGTGCGCGCCATGCTGCCGACGATCATCAGCCAGCTCGTCGTCGCCCTCAAGGACACCTCGCTGGGGTACCTGATCACCTACGAGGAGTTCTTGCACGCCGGGCGGCTGATCGCCATCAACATGGACTACACCATGCCGTTCATCCCCGTCGTCATCGTCATCTCGGCGCTCTACATCGGCCTGTGCATGCTGCTGTCCTGGTTCGCCAACTGGGTCGCCCGCCGCGAGCGGCGCAACGTGAAGAACGAGGCGGTACCCGTCGCCCCCGCCGAGGCCGGGTCCACGATGCCGGGAGCCCGCCCCTGACCGCCGCCCCGCGCGCGGCTCAGCGGGTGGGTGCGGCGGTCGCCTCCCGCGTCACGTCGGCCACCAGTTCCACCACGTCGGGGCCGTAGGCGCGGGAGTTGACCACCCGCAGCAGCAGGCAGAAGTCTCCCCCGTGCCCGTGCCTGCGGGCCAGTCGCTCCTGGTGCCGTGCCAGGTAGCGGGCGGCGGCCTGGTTGGTGAGGGAGCGCTGGCCGCATATCAGGAAGACGGGCCGCACCGCCTCACCGTCCCCGCGCTCTCCTCTCGGGCCGGCGGGGGACGAGGCCCCGGTGAGCCGGGCCAGCAGCACGTACTCGACGCTGCCCTTCTCCATCCGGTAGTGCTCGCCGCCCACGCTGAACGCGGCCCGGTCAGGCCCCGGTTCGGCGTCCGTGTTCACGGCCACGCCGGGCAGCAGCATCTCCATGTGCGCCGCCGTGCGCTGGTTGGAACCCGGACCGCCCAGGCAGAACTCGGTGTGCTCCCCGAACCCCCGGCGGGCCGCGTCGTGCGCCACCACCTCCATCCGCGCGCCGCAGTCCTTGACGAGCGCGGACAGCTCCAGCAGCGCGAACACGTCGTTGCGCGCGACGGCGGCCTCGTCGGTCGCCGGGTCGTGATTGACCACCAGCAGGCACCCGGAGTGCGCCGGCAGCCCGAAGAAGCGCTGCTGCCTGTGGAGTTTGCGCCGCCAGACGGAGGTGCGGGCGAACCACCCCGCCGCGGCGGTGATCGCCGCCGCCACCAGTCCCAGCGCGAGCTCGCGCACGTTGTCGTCCATGACGCGGCAGCGTAGGCCCTCGCGGGCGCACCGACCGAGGGGGTGAGCGCGTACGGGCGCCGTCGCGAGGTGCTGACGCATGCGCGTCAAGAGCATTACGCTGTCGCGGATCACGCGCTCACCCGCGGAGCCAGCGCAAAGGAGGCCCCTCCCATGACGCCCTCTCCCGACCCCGCCGGCCGGCCGAACGCCCCCTCCCCGCCCCGTCATCAGGGCCCGCCTGCGTCCCGCCGCGGCGGACGCACGTCCGACGGCGGTGTCCTGCGGGGCTTCGGTGCGCTGCGGTGGAGGCGGGCACGGACAGCGGCCGGACCACAGGCGAAGGCCGCCCGGCGCGGGATCGGCGTGCTGACGGTCGCCGCCGTGGTGGCGGGCCTGACGGGCGCGGCCCCCGGCACGGCGGGCGGCGCGGACGCGACGGGTGAGGGAAGATCCGGCCCTCCCCCCAAGAGTCCTGTCGCCACGGGCTACGGGGGCGCCGTCTCCAGCGTCGACGCGGACGCCTCGGCCGCGGGCATCGAGGTGCTCAAGCGGGGTGGCACGGCCGCGGACGCGGCCGTGGCGACCGCGGCGGCGCTCGGTGTGACGGAGCCGTACTCGGCGGGCGTCGGCGGCGGCGGGTACTTCGTGTACTACGACGCGCACTCCCGCAAGGTGCACACCATCGACGGCCGCGAGAAGGCACCGCTGAGCGCCGACGAGAAGCTGTTCACCGAGGACGGGAAGCCGATCCCCTTCGACGAGGCCGTCACCAGCGGCCTGAGCGTCGGCACCCCGGGCACGGCGGCGACCTGGGAGAAGGCCCTGGACGCTTACGGCTCCCAGTCGTTGGCGAAGGTACTCCAGCCGGCGACGAGGCTGGCCCGCGAGGGCTTCACCGTCGATGAGACGTTCCGCGAGCAGACGGCCGACAACGAGAACCGCTTCCGTGACTTCCCCGCGACGGCGGACCTGTTCCTGCCCGGCGGCGAGTTGCCGAAGGTCGGCTCGACGCTGAGGAACCCGGACCTGGCCCGCACCTACGACCTGCTGGCCCGCAAGGGCACCAGGGCGCTGTACCACGGCAAGCTGGCGCGCGACATCGTGCGGACCGTGCGCGAGCCCGCGGTGGCCGAGGGTGCGGACCGCGAGGTGCGCCCCGGCGACCTGCGGACCAAGGACCTGGCGGCATACGAGACGCGGTCGCAGAAGCCGACCCGCACCGCCTACCGGGGCCTCGACGTGTACGGGATGGCGCCCTCCTCCTCCGGCGGTACCAGCGTCGCGGAGGCGCTGAACATCCTGGAGCGAAGCGACCTGGGCGCGATGAGCGAGAAGGAGTACCTGCACCGCTACCTGGAGGCGAGCCGTATCGCGTTCGCCGACCGCGGCCGCTGGGTGGGCGACCCGACCCAGGAGTCCGTGCCGACCAGGGGCCTGACCTCGCAGCGGTTCGCGGACTCCCGCGCGTGCCTGATCGACGACGACGAGGTGCTGAACAGCCCGGTCGCGCCGGGCGATCCGCGGCACCCGCGCGCCTGCGACCGCGGTGACGCGGACCAGGCGGCGCCCACCACCTACGAGGGCGAGAGCACCACGCACCTCACGGTCTCCGACAAGTGGGGCAACGTCGCGGCCTACACGCTGACCATCGAGCAGACCGGTGGCAGCGGCATGGCCGTGCCGGGACGCGGCTTCCTGCTGAACAACGAGCTGACGGACTTCTCCTTCACGCCGGCCACCCCCGGCGTGTACGACCCGAACCTGCCAGGCCCCGGCAAGCGGCCCCGCTCCTCGATGTCGCCGACGATCGTACTGAAGCACGGCAAGCCGGTTCTGGCGCTGGGGTCGCCCGGTGGCGCGACCATCATCACCACGGTGCTGCAGACACTCACCAACCATCTCGACCGCGGCATGCCGCTGGTCGACGCGATCGCCGCGCCGCGCGCCAGCCAGCGCAACGCCGAGCAGACGGAGGCCGAGCCCGCGCTGATGGACAGCACGGCGCGGCGCCAACTGGAGAAGCTGGGCCACTCGTTCAAGGAGACGGCCGAGATCGGTGCGGCCACCGGCGTGCAGCGTCTCCCCTCAGGGCGCTGGCGCGCGGCGGCCGAGACCGAGCGCAGGGGTGGCGGCTCGGCGAGGGTCGTCCACCCGACGCACGGCTGACCGGCGGGCGGCCGCCCACGCCGGCGGCGCCGGGCGCGGCTCCGCGAGGGCCGCGCCCGGCCTGCCTCACGCGAGGAAGCCGAGCACCAGTGCGTCGGTCTCCGCCGCCGCCACGTACAACCGCCCTCAGCTGCGGGCGCTGTCCCAGGCCGCGCTGTGCAGGAAGTGGTTGTCGTACCTCTCCTGGATCTCCAGCAGGCTCTCCGGCGGGAGTTCGCCGCCGGCGACGCGGGCCAGGTGCCGGAAGTAGTCGAAGCGCGCGACGCCGGGCGCCAGGACGATCAGCAGGTCGGCGTTGTGCCCGGGCGCGGCGGCGAACGCGTGCGCCGTGTGCGGGGGCACGACGACCAGGTCCCCGCGTTCGGCGATCAGGACCTGGTCCCCGGACAGCACCTGGGCGGCGCCGTCGAGCACGTAGAACATCTCGGCGGACCGGGTGTGCCGGTGCGGGGTGGCACCGCTCGCGCCGTCGAAGAGGGTGACGCGCTGGGTGGAGAGCGCGCCGCCGGTCTGGTCGGCGTCGGCCAGCAGGGCGACGGTCGAGGGCGCCTGCCCCAGCACCTCGGCCTCGGCGGCGCGGACGACGACCGTGTCGTCGAACTCGGGCACGATCAGCGACATGCGGACCTCCGTGGGCGCGGCGTTGCGGCGGGACACCGCCCGTACGTCAGGCATTCTCCACCAGCCGGGCCGGACCCGGCCGCCTGGGCGTGTCAGGCCCGCCTGGGCGCGGCGGCCCGGCCCCGGCCGGTGGCGGGGCGGGACGGGTCAGGCGGCGGCGAGTGCGGCCACGACCTCGTCGGCGGATCCGGTCTCGCCCAACCGGGGGAAGACGCCGTCGACGGAGGCCCGGTGCCCGTCGGTGTCCATGTCGGTGCAGGCGTCCTCGACGACGGTCACGTGGTAGCCGTGCTCGTGCGCGGAGCGCGCGGTGGACTCGACGCCGAAGCGGGTGGCGATGCCGCCCAGGACGATCTGGGTGACTCCGCGCCGCCGCAGCTCCAGGTCGAGGGAGGTGCCGTAGAAGGCGCCCCAGTTCTGCTTGGTGACGCGGATGTCGGTGGGCTGCGGGTCGAGCTCGGGACGCAGGTCGGCGTGGTCGGCGGGGCGTTCGCCGCGCCCGCCCAGGGCGGCGGCCGTGCGGCCCGGTGCGCCGCCCTGGACGGTGACGAGGACGACGGGCAGCCCGCGCCGCCGGAACTCGGCCGCCAGGCGGGCACCGCGCCGGACGACCTCGTCCGCAGGGTGGGGCGCGGTCGGCATGCCGGTGATGCCCTTCTGAAGGTCGATGAGGACGAGCGCGGTGCGGGGGTCCAGGGTCAGGGCCATGGGTGTGCTCCTCGGTACGGGGTGGACATGCGGGGTCGGTGGGGTTACGAACGGCCGCGCAGGGCACGGTCGGTGACGGTGAGCGCGAGCACGACGACGCTGAGCACCCCTGCCGTCACGGCTATCAGGTGCAGACCCGCGTCGTCGGCCCGCTGCCCGTAGAAGAGAGCGATGAGGCTGGACGCGGTGAGGGCACCCAGGTATTGGGAGGTGCGCTGGAGCCCGGCGGCCGCGCCCACCCCGTCGGCGGGCGCCTGGCGGGCGACGGCGGCCTGGTTGCTCGTGCCGGCCAGGCCCTGCGGCAGCCCGCACAGGACGGAGGCCAGCAGCAGCGCGGCCAAGGGCGTGCTGCCGTGCGCCAGAGCGAGCGTTCCCGCTCCGGCGAGCAGCAGCACGGCGGCGAGGACGAGGGGGCCGCGGAGGTCCTTCGTCCGGGCGCCGAGCAGCGCGCAGACGGCGGCGGCCAGCGACATCGGCAGCATGATCAGGCCGGAGTCGAACGAGGAGAAGCCGTGCGACTCCTCCAGCCACTGCGCGTAGCCGTACATCACGCAGTAGATGACCAGGTACGTGAGTCCGTGCCGCAGGTAGGTGAGCACCAGCGCTCGGTGCCGCGCCAGCACGCGCAGGTCGAGGAACGGGGCGGGGGTGCGCAGTTGCCACCACACGAACGCGCACGCCAGCAGCGCGAAAGGCGCCAGCAGCGGCCAGCGCGGGTGGCCGAGCTCCATCAGGAAGAGCATCACCGTGGTCAGGACGCCGGCGAAGAGCAGGACGCCCAGCGCGTCGATGCCGGTGCGCGGCCGTCCGGGTGCGCGGGCGGCGCGCGGCGGGTCCCTGGGGAGCCACAGCAGCGCCAGGCCCAGCCCGGCGAGGGCCACCGGTATGTTGACGGCGAAGATCGCCCGCCACCCCGCCGTCGCCGCCAGCAGCCCGCCCAGGACGGGGCCGACGGCGGCGCTGCCGAGCCCGGCCAGGGACAGCCGCGCGAGAACGGGGCGCGGCACGTGGGTGCCCAGCCGCACGGCCTCGGTCCGCAACAGCGCCATGGCGCACGGGTACGCGGCCGACGTGCCGACGCCCAGCAGCACGCGGGAGACGATCAGCCAGCCGAACGCGGGCGCCGCCGCACCCACCGCACCGGCCGCGGTGACGATCACGAGGCCGGCGAGGAAGACGCGGCGGGGTCCGAGCGCGTCGGCGAGCTTGCCCATGGCCGGCTGGGCGACGGCGCTGGCGAGGTAGAGGGAGGCCACCAGCCAGGCGGTGTCGGCGGAGCCGACACCGAAGCCGCGGCCGATCACCACCAGCGCGGTGGCGATCATCGTCGAGTTGACGGGGTTGAGGAGGGAGCCCAGCAGCAGCGGGGTCATCAGGCGGGCGCCGAAGCCGCCGCCGTGCACCGGGGGACCGGTGGGTCCGGCGGGCTCGTGTCCGGTTGGCTCGGGCCCGGTGTGCCCGGCGCCGGCCGCCGGGGCGCTCCGGTCGAGCACCTTGCCCGTACGGCCTCGCTCCCCGCCCCCTGCCGCCGGGTCGCTCACCGCGTGTCCCGCGCGCCCGAGTCGTCTCCCGCGCGGGCGTCGTCTTCCGCCCCGGAGTCCTCCCCGATGTCGGCGGAGTCGTGTTCCCCGACGGCGGGGCCGTTCTCCGCGACGAGCCTGCGCAGCAGGACGGCCGCCGCGGCGAGTGTGCCGCGCTCGGCGCCATCCAGCCGGGTGGCGAGGGCCTCGGAGAGCCAGTCGTGCTTGGCCCGGCGTACGGCGTCGAGCGTGCGCGCTCCCTCGGGGGTCAGGGCGAAGACCACCTGGCGGCCGTCCGTCGGGTGGGGGCTGCGTGCGAGGATGCCTCGCTCCTCCAGCGCGCCGACGGTGACCCGCATGGACTGCGGGCGCACCAGTTCGGCGCGGGCGAGCGCGGCGATGGTGGTGGGGCCCGTGCGCAGTATCCGGCCCAGTACGGAGCGCTGGGTCGGGGTCAGCTCTCCCGCGGGGGAGGCGGCCCGCAGGTGCCTGCCGAGCGCCCCGACGGCGGCTGCCACCTCGGCGGCCAGCTCTGCGGTCTCTGCGGGCTCTGTGCGCTCCGCGGTCTTCGCGGGCTTACGGGCGCGTCCGCTGTCCTTGTGCGGCATACGTCGAGCCTACGATTTCGACAGGGAAACTTGCAAGTTTCCCTGTCGACGCGCTGCGCTCCGCACGCCGTCGGGCGGAGGTCCGCGGACGTCCGCTGGTGGGTGTCCGGTGGGCGTCCGCGCTCCGGCGGACGCCCACCAGCTCAGCCGGCGTCCGTCGGCCTCCCCGTCGGAACGGTCACGTTCGAGGGGTCGGCGGCCGGAGAGGTGAAGTCCAGGCGGGCGTCGTCCGGGTTGTGCTCGGCGTACAGCGGGTCGACGGTGTCGATGACGACGGCGAGCTTGTGGCCCTTCGGTACGTCGTAGGCGGTGGAGAAGAGGTCCAGGTCCACGGCGAACGGCTGGTCCGGGGTGCGGTCGTGGAAGGTGTGCGGGGCGTGGGTGATCAGCCTGCCCGCGCCGAGGGGGCCCACGTCGTACAGGTAGGCGTAGAAGGTGCCGCTCTCGGCGGTGCTGGTGACGGTGGTGTGCAGCTTCGCCGTGCCGCGCACGGGCGTGTCCTCGCCGTACCGCTCCGACTCCCACACGGCGGCCCGGGAGCGCGGCAGCAGCGGCACGGAGACGACGGGCGGCAGCTTGAGGAACTGGTCGAGGAGGCCCGTCAGGAACATCGTGCCGCCGTTGGCCCCGGAGTCCTTGCCGGTGTTGAGGTCCTTCTTCCCGTCCAGGGAGATGGCCCGCTCGCCCGAAGGGACCTCCTTCCAGCTCTTGTAGCCCTCGTAGGCGCCGGTCGACCTGGATGTGAGCTGGACCGGGGGTTCGGTGTCGATGCCGTTCCTCTCGCCCTTGAGGTAGCGGTCGAACCAGTCGTGCGCGTGTGACCAGGTGTCGTTGGGCAGTCCGAGCAGGCCGGTGGCCTCCGGGGTGGCGTGGTCGCCGGGGCGGAACTCCAGCCGCTTGGGTCCGCGCAGCTTCTCGTAGAAGTCGGCGTACTGGTTGGGCGGGAAGATCGAGTCGTTCCAGGCGTTGCCGAGCATGATGGCGGCGCCGTTGTCGTTGATCCGGTCGAGGTAGGTCGCGGGGGAGCGCTTCTTGCCCCACGCGATCATCTCGTCCTCCTTGTCGAGGTTGGACTCGGTGAAGTCCTTGAGTATCTGCCGCAGTTCGGGGCTGGGCCGTCCGGTCAGCTCGCCCGCGCCGCCGAGCAGCCCCGCGGCCTGGAGGTGCTGGGTGCGGCCGCTGTAGATGGAGCCGATCAGGTCGGCCCAGCCGCTGAGCGCGGTGACGGCCTTGATGCGGGGGTCGTGGCCGGCCGCCAGCAGGCTGATGCCGGCGCCGTAGGAGACGCCGCCCATGCCGACGCGGTCCTTGTCGGCGGGGGTGTGGGCGAGGGCCCAGTCGATGACGCGGGAGGCGTCGGCGATGTCCTCGGGGCCGCCGACCTCGATCTCGCCACCGGACTGCCAGAAGCCGCGCGAGTTGTAACTGACGACGACGTACCCGGCGTCGGCGAGCTTCTTGGCCTGTGCCAGGTACTCGATCTGCGGGAGGCCCCAGCTGGTGGGGAGCACGATCAGCGGGTAGGTGCGCGCCGAGTCGGCGGAGGCGCCGTCGGGCAGGGCGACGTTGGCCTTGAGGGTGGTGCCGCCGTCGCCCTCGATGTCCACGAAGTCGATCCCCGAGGCGGTGGCGCCGGTGGCGGCCGGCGCGGTCAGGGCGGTGGCGGGGGCGAGGGTGAGGCCGGTGGCGGCGAGTGTTGTGGCGAGGAGGACCGAGGCGTAACGCACTGCGGTGGGGGAGGGGCGCATGCACGGCTCCAGACGTCATCGGTGGCCCGGGCTGGAAAGTGACTGGAGAGTAACCACGACGGGCTACCGGAGGTAACCCATCAGTAGGTTACGGAGCGGTAAAGCCGGCGGCTCCCGTGCGCCCCCGCCGGGGTTCTTGTCACGCGCTCCGAGGCGACTTACCGTCGCAACCTCACGTATGTCTACGCGTGTCGAACAGGCTGCCGCCCTCACGAAGGAGCTGCTCATGCCCGATGTCGTACGTGCCGCGCTGGTGCAGGCGACCTGGACAGGCGACACCGAGTCGATGCTCGCCAAACATGAGAAGCACGCCCACGAGGCCGCCCGCCAGGGAGCGCGGATCATCGGCTTCCAGGAGGTCTTCAACGCCCCCTACTTCTGCCAGGTGCAGGACCCCGAGCACTACCGGTGGGCCGAGCCGGTGCCGGACGGGCCCACCACCCGGCGGATGTCCGAACTGGCCAGGGAGACCGGCATGGTGGTCGTCTCCCCGGTCTTCGAGGTGGACGGCTCCGGCTTCTACTACAACACCGCCGCCGTCATCGACGCCGACGGCACCGTCCTGGGCACCTACCGCAAGCACCACATCCCGCAGCTGCCGGGCTTCTGGGAGAAGTTCTACTTCCGCCCCGGCAACCTGGGCTGGCCGGTCTTCGAGACCGCCGTCGGCAAGGTCGGCGTCTCCATCTGCTACGACCGGCACTTCCCCGAGGGCTGGCGCGCCCTCGGTCTGGCCGGCGCCCAGATCGTCTACAACCCCTCGGCCACCTCGCGCGGCCTCTCCTCCCACCTGTGGCAGCTGGAACAGCCCGCGGCCGCCGTCGCCAACGAGTACTTCGTCGCGGCCATCAACCGCGTGGGCACCGAGGAATACGGCGACAACGACTTCTACGGCACCAGCTACTTCGTCGACCCGCGCGGCCGGTTCGTCGGGCAGCCCGCCTCGGACACGGAGGAGGAACTGCTGGTCCGCGACCTCGATCTGGGCATGATCGACGAGGTGCGGCAGCAGTGGGCCTTCTACCGGGACAGGCGCCCCGACGCCTACGAGGGGCTGGTGCGGCCGTGAGCCCGGAGCCCGGAGCCACCGCGGGCTCCGCCGCCACCGCCGTACCACTTACCGCCCCCTCCGCCGACGTCCACCGCGCGCTGCACGCCCGCCATCAGGCCGTGCTCCCCGACTGGATGGCCCTCTACTACGAGCAGCCCCTGGAGATCACCCACGGCGAGGGCCGCCACGTCTGGGACGCGGAGGGGCGCCGCTACCTGGACTTCTTCGGCGGCATCCTGACGACCATGACGGCCCACGCGCTGCCCGAGGTCACCAGGGCCGTCAGCGAACAGGCCGCGCGGATCGTGCACTCCTCCACCCTCTACCTCAACCGCCCCATGGTGGAGCTCGCGGAGCGGATCGCGGCGCTGTCCGGCATCCCCGACGCGCGGGTCTTCTTCACCACCTCGGGCACCGAGGCCAACGACGCCGCACTGCTGCTGGCCACCGCCTGCCGCCGCTCCCACCAGATCCTGGCGATGCGCAACAGCTACCACGGCCGCTCCTTCACCACCGTCGGCATCACCGGCAACCGCTCCTGGTCGCCCACCTCGCTCTCCCCCCTCCAGACCCTCTACGTGCACGGCGGCGTCCGCACCCGCGGCCCCTACGCGCACCTGGACGACGCCGCGTTCACCGAGGCCTGCGTCGCCGACCTGCGCGACATGCTCGGCCAGGCCGGCCCCGGTGTCGCGGCCCTGATCGCCGAACCCGTCCAGGGCGTGGGCGGGTTCACCTCGCCGCCCGACGGGCTCTACGCCGCCTTCCGCGAGGAGCTGAAGCAGCACGGCATCCTGTGGATCAGCGACGAGGTGCAGACCGGCTGGGGCCGCACCGGTGACCACTTCTGGGGCTGGCAGGCCCACGACGCGGCGGGGCCGCCCGACATGCTCACCTTCGCCAAGGGCATCGGCAACGGCATGTCCATCGGCGGCGTCGTCGCCCGCGCCGAGATCATGAACTGCCTCGACGCCCACTCCATCTCCACCTTCGGCGGCAGCCCGATCACCATGGCCGCCGCCCGGGCCAACCTCGCCCACCTGCTCGAACACGACCTCCAGGCCAACGCCCGCCGCGTGGGCGGACTGCTGCTGGAGCGGCTGCGCTCGGCCGCGGCCGGGCTCTCAGCCGTCCGCGAGGTACGCGGGCGCGGGCTGATGGCCGGCGTCGAACTCGTCGACCCGCGCACCGGCGAGCCCTCGCCGCGCGCCGCCTCGCTGGTGCTGGAGGCCGCACGCGAGGGCGGTGTCCTCATCGGCAAGGGCGGCGGCCACTCCGCCCCGAGCGTGCTGCGCATCGCCCCGCCGCTCTCGCTGACCGTCTCCGAGGCCGAGGCCGGCGCCGCCGTGCTGGAGACCGCCCTGCGCACCGCCGAGGCCGAACTTCTCCGAGGAGGAACCGCGGTATGAGCACCACCCTGATCACGGGCGGCCTGGTCGTCACCGCCGCCGAGGAGATGCAGGCCGACGTGCTGATCGAGGGCGGCCGCGTCGTCGCCGTCGTCGACCGGAACGCCGCCGCCGCGCGGAGCCTGACCGCCGACCGTGTCCTGGACGCGAGCGGCCTGTACGTCATCCCGGGCGGCGTGGACGCCCACACGCACATGGACTTCCCCTTCGGCGGCACCTTCTCCAGCGACGACTTCGCCTCCGGCACCCGCGCCGCCGCCTGGGGCGGTACGACGACCATCGTCGACTTCGCCGTCCAGACCAGGGGCCACGCGCTGCGCGAGGGCCTGGACACCTGGCACGCCAAGGCCGACGGGCAGGCCTGTGTCGACTACGCCTTCCACATGATCCTCTCCGACGTGAACGAGGGCACGCTGCGGGAGATGGACGCCCTGGTGGAGGAGGGCGTGACCTCGTTCAAGATGTTCATGGCGTATCCGGGGGTCTTCTACAGCGACGACGGCCAGATCCTGCGCGCCATGCAGCGCACCGCGGCCAACGGCGGGCTGGCCATGATGCACGCCGAGAACGGCATCGCCATCGACGTCCTGGTCGAACAGGCGCTCGCGGCAGGCCGCACCGATCCGCGCCATCACGGCGAGGTCCGCAAGGTGCTGCTGGAGGCGGAGGCCACCCACCGGGCCATCCAGCTCGCCCGCGTCGCCGGGTCGCCGCTCTACGTCGTCCACGTCTCCGCGCAGGAGGCCGTGGCGGAGCTGGCCACCGCACGCGGGATGGACCTGCCGGTCTTCGGCGAGACCTGCCCGCAGTACCTCTACCTGAGTACCGACGAGCTGGCCGAGCCCGACTTCGGCGGCGCCAAGTACGTGTGCAGTACGCCGCTGCGCCCCGCCGAGCACCAGGCGGCGCTGTGGCGGGCGCTGCGCACCGACGACCTGCAGGTCGTCTCCACCGACCACTGCCCCTTCTGCTTCACAGGACAGAAGGACCTGGGCAAGGGCGACTTCTCCAAGATCCCCAACGGGATGCCGGGCGTCGAACACCGCATGGACCTGCTCCACCAGGCCGTCGTGGACGGGCACATCACCAGGCGCCGCTGGATCGACATCGCCTGCGCGACACCGGCCAGGATGTTCGGCCTGTACCCGAAGAAGGGCACGCTCGCGCCGGGCGCCGACGCCGACGTCGTCCTCTACGATCCGCACGCCGAGCAGACTCTTTCGGCTCAAACCCACCACATGAACGTCGACTACTCCGCCTACGAGGGCAGAAACCTCACGGGCCGCGTGGTCACGGTGCTCTCCCGCGGCGAGACGGTCATCGACCGCCGTACGTACACGGGCCGCGCCGGAAGCGGCCAGTACGTGCCGCGCGGGATCTGCCAGTTCCTGAACTGAGGGGTTGTGCCCATGGACTTCGGACTCGTGCTCCAGACCGATCCCCCCGGCTCCGCCACCGTCTCCCTGATGCGCCGCGCCGAACGCAACGGCTTCACCTACGGCTGGACGTTCGACTCCCCGGTGCTGTGGCAGGAGCCGTACGTCATCCACAGCCGCATCCTCGCGCACACCACGCAGCTGACCGTCGGGCCCATGGTCACCAACCCCGGCAGCCGCGCCTGGGAGGTCACCGCCTCCACCTTCGCCACCCTCAACGAGATGTACGGCAACCGCACCGTGTGCGGCATCGGGCGTGGCGACTCGGCGATGCGGGTCGCCGGTCGGCCGCCGTCCACCCTCGCCAGACTCGGGGAGGCCATGACCGCCATCCGCGACCTGGCCGAGGGCAGGGAAGCCGTCGTGGACGGCGCCCCGATGCGGCTGCCGTGGGTGCGCGAAGGGCGGCTGCCGGTGTGGATGGCGGCCTACGGACCCAAGGCGCTGGCGCTGGCAGGCCGGGAGGCGGACGGCTTCATCCTCCAACTGGCCGACCCGGTGCTGACCGCCTGGATGGTCGGCGCCGTACGCGAGGCGGCCGTACAGGCAGGGCGGGACCCGTCGGCGGTCAAGATCTGCGTGGCGGCCCCCGCCTACGTGTGCGAGGACACCCCCGCAGCGCTCGCGCACGCCCGCGAGCAGTGCCGCTGGTTCGGCGGCATGGTCGGCAACCACGTCGCGGACCTGGTGGCACGCTACGGCGAGCACTCGGACGCGGTGCCCGCGGCGCTCACCGCCTACATCAAGGAGCGCGAGGGGTACGACTACGCCCACCACGGCCGGGCCGGCAACCCGGACACCGCCTTCGTGCCCGACGACATCGTCGACCGCTTCTGCCTGCTGGGCTCCGAGCGATCCCACGTGGCGCGGCTGCGGGAGCTGGCGCAACTGGGCGTCGACCAGTTCGCGCTCTACGCCATGCACGACGCCAAGGAGCACTCGATCGACGCCTACGGCACGGGGGTGATCCCGGCGCTGGCCGATCGCCCGCAGCGGTGAAGGCCACCCGCGCGGGGGCGACGGGCCGCTGCCGTGCGGAGCGACAGCGGGGCGCCCCGGGCGTTCAGCCGCGCTCGTGCTTGTCGTGCTTCTCGTCCTTGTCGTAGATCAGCGGCTGGTAGTCGGGGTGCTCGCGGATGTAGCGCGCGAAGTACGGGCAGACGGGTGCGACCTTCTCGCCCGCCTCCTGCACGGCCTGCAGGATGTGGTGCGAGAGGGCGCCGCCCACGCCCCTGCCCTCGAAGGCGGGTTCGACCTCGGTGTGCGTCACCGCGACCACGCCCGGGGCCCGCAGATACTGCGCCACCCCCGCCAGGGTGCCGCCGACGCGGGCCTCGTAGCGGCCCTCGGCGGCGTTGTCGCAGAACTCGATCCGCTGCTGCTCCTCGCCCATGCTGCTCACCGTGTCCCTCGGCTGTCCGCCTGCCGTTCCTCACTCCGTCGCGTCGTGGATCTGCGCCGTGAACTGTTCGGGCCGCACCGCTTCGCCCGCGGCGTCGAGTACGGCGACGGGGCGGTCGCGGAAGAGCACCGTCGGGGTCGCCTCGACCCCGCTCGCGTCGAAGGCGCGGCCGACCCGGCGGGCCCACGAGTCGTAGGCCTGGTCGAGGACGGCGTCGTCGAACGTGCGGCTGCGCAGCCTCGGCACGTCGTTGGCCAGGCCCAGCAGCATGCGTTCGGCGGCGAAGCCGTCGTGCTCCTCGTGCGGCTGGTTGCGGTAGAGCGTGTGCAGATACGTCAGGAACTGCGGCTGGCCGACATCGGCAGCGGCGCCCAGCGCGGCCAGCGCCCGGTGCGAGCCGTGCCCGCCCAACTGGGCGTCGAGGAAGGTGCCGAAGTGGTGGTGGAGCACGAACTCGCCCGCGTCGGCGAGCTGCCGCATCGTGTCCCCCAGCGCGTTCTCCACGGCCCGGCAGTAGGGGCACCGCAGGTCCAGGTACAGGTCCAGCACCGGCGGCCCGGGCTCAGGCGCCTGCGGGCCGGCGCCGTAGACGACCGTCGTGCCGCCCTCACCCGTCGTGTTCGCCGGAATCATGCCGCAAGCTTCACCGCGCGCCGCGCGGCCGGCAACGCCGGGCGGGCCACCGGAGTGACGCCGCCCGGCGCGGTGCGCGTCCGGAGCCGGGCGCGGCAGCCGCCCGGCTCCGGAATCAGTGTGCGGCGACGCGCACGGTCCGCAGCCCGGGGGCGGTGCGTACGTCCTTCTCGCAGAACCTCTCGCGGACCATGCGGCCCTGGGAGTACAGCGCCGTCTGGTCGCTGTAGTGGGGGGAGGTCGGGTCGGAGGACTGCGAGTAGGTCAGCAGCGTGTCGGCGCGGACCGGGCAGCCGCGGCGGCTGAAGGTGACGTTCTGGATGTAGCTGGAGCCGTGCCGCACCTCGCGGTAGCCGCCCCGTTCCTCGTCCCAGACCGGCTCGGTCTTGTTCCACACGCCCAGTGCCTCGGTGCCACCGGGTATGGGCAGGCGCTCGCCGTCGCGCGTCACGAACTGGTGCGCGCCCAGCGGCGCGTCCAGCGGGATGTCATGCGACCGCAGCTCGGCGGCGGCGTCCGCGAGAGCCGTGCGGAAACCGGGCGCGGCGGTGTTGAGCCCGCGCGGCGTCGCCACCGGGTGCTCCGCGTCGAACGGCACCTTCCACCGCTGCTCCGCGGGCACCTGCTGGACCAGTCGGCGCCAGAACCTGTCGAAGAGCAGCGCTCCCTCGCTCTTCGTGCGCATCGTGCGGTCCCAGCCCCGCAGGACCTCGCAGGCGCGGGAGACGTCGACCGTGTCGCCCTCGCTGGTGGCCGCCTCGCCTCCGGGGAGGGCGGCACAGGCCCGCGCCGCGTCCTCGGCCGCCAGGTCCCCTGCGGGCACCCGGTTGGCGAACTGCTGTTCGCGCAGGTCGGTGCGGGTGATGTCGCCCTTACGGGCCATCGCGTCGACGTCCCGCAGGGCACCCCTGGTCCGCATCGAGCGCTCCGTGCCCTGGTCGCCGAAGATCCGCGGGTAGCCGGTCAGCGGCCTGTCCGCGTTGGTCAGCCAGGCGCTGTCGTTGGAGTTCTCCACATACGGCACGTCCTCGAGCACCGGCATCTCCGACGGACCGAAGATGCCGGACTGCACCGCGTGGGGCCCCGTCTTCGGGGCGCAGTCGCCGCGCGAGCCGTCGAGCACGGCGAGCCCGGAGGCCGGGAACGTGGTGTGCCCGAGCGGCGTGCCGCAGCGCTCGGCCAGCTCGTCCGTCACCCGTGGCAGTACCTGCGACTGGGCCAGCAGGTTGTGTCCGGCGGAGTCCGTGGCGACGGTGTTCACCCACGGCAGGCCCTGCACCCGGTCGAGTGCGGCGCGGACCCCGTCCACGCCGCGGGCCTTGCTGAAGGCCAGCCCGGCGTCCGTCAGCCGCAGATTGCGCGCGTTGGGGTCGGCCAGTGCGAACGCGGTCGTCCTCGACCACGGCAGCTCGATGCCCTGCAACGCGCTCACCACAGGCCCGTACCGCGTCCACCACTGGGTACGGGACACCCGCTTGCCGTCCTCGGTGGTGACGGTGACCTCGCGCGGGCGCATCCGCTCGGCCTTGCCGTCGACGGTGTAGGCGGTCGGGTCGTCGGGGTCCAGCTTCAGCTGGTGCAGGTTGAGGGTGGTGCCCGTGGCTACCGTGTGGCTCCAGGCGACGTGCGCGTTGTGGCCGATGGAGATGCTGGGCGAGCCGAGCAGCGACCCGCCCGCCGCGTCCAGTTCGCCGGGTATGGTCAGGTGCGCCTGCCAGAAGCGGCGCCCGCCCGCCCACGGGTAGTGCGGGTTGCCGATGAGCGCGCCCTGGCCGTTCGCGGTCGTCGAGCCGTTGAAGGCGACGGCGTTGGACCCCATGTCGGCGGTGTCCTGGGCGAAGATGCTCCGGGCGGCGCGCGCGGCCTTCCGCGCATCGACGGCGCCGGGCTCCTCGCCGGTGCCGTGCGCGGTGGGGCCGTCCGCCGGGGGAGGGGCGGCGCTGGTGATGCCGTCGACGGCGACGCCCTGCCCGCCCAGCACAGCCAGGGCGAAGGCCCGGCGTGACAGGTCGAGTGAGGTGATGGGGCGCACCCACTTCTTCCCCGCACAGGCGGGATCGCGTATCTCGTCCTTGTGTGCGCGCAGCCAGGCGTTGTAGCCGGCCGCCCAGCCCCGCGACAGTTGCCTCACCTGGCGGCTCGGGCCCTCGGGCGCCGGCTTGGCGAGCAGTTTCTCCACCGTGTGGGAGGCGCGTACGCCCGCGAAGTACAGGTCGCTGGCGAGGTTCGTGCCGGCCGAGGAGAGGGAGCCGTCGGGCTTGCCCTCGGCTCCGAAGTGCCTGGCGCGTTCGCCGCGTACGGTCACGAAGCCCTCGGCCAGCACGCATATCTGGTCGGCTGCCTGTGCCCAGCCGTTCCCGAAGCCCAGCGAGGGGTAGTTCCCGGCCGTGATGTGGGGAATGCCGTAGTCGGTGTAGCGGATGACGGCGGACATGCCCCCGCCGGCCGGGTGGTGGATGCCGTGTGCCTCGCCCTCCTGGGCGCGCGGCGCCGCGGCGGCGGGCAGTGCCGTGACCCCGAGGGCGAGAGCGGCGCAGGCCAGCGCCGCTCTGCGGAGTCCCTGGTGCATGGGTGGTGCCTCCCAACTGCTGTGGCGGCAGAGCGCCTTGAGCATACCGAGCGGTTGGTCAGCGGTCAGGGGGTCGGAGGTGACGGAATCGCCCCGGGGGAAGCGGGAGGATCGCACCGGGGGAAGCGGGAGGATCGCACCGGGGGAAGCGGGAGCCCGTTGACGTGAAGTGCACTTCAACTCGCAGTCTGGTGTTCCACGCGGCTGACGGCGGCCGTGGTACTTCCTCACCCCGCTTCCGAAGGAGAACCACCGTGATTCTGGTGACCGGAGCCACAGGAAAGGTCGGCGGACAGGTCGCGGCACAGCTCGCGGAGGCCGGCACCCGGGTGCGCGCCCTCGTCCGCGACCCTGCCGCCGCCCGACTCCCCGACGGGGTCGAGGCCGTACGCGGCGACCTCGCCGACCCGGCGAGCCTGACGGCGGCCCTGACGGCGGAGGTGGACGGCGTCTTCCTCATGTGGCCGCTGCCCCACACACGCGGCGCCGCCGAGACCGTCGCCCTCCTCGCCGAGCGCGCCCGCCGCCTCGTCTACCTCTCCGCGCGCGGCGTACCCGAGCCCCCCGACGCCGGGCAGCCGGCCGCCGAAGCCGCCGAAGCCGCTGAAGCCGCCGAAGACAGAGAGGCGGACATCCTCGGCACCCACGCCCGTCTCGAACACCTGGTACGCGCGTCCGGCGCCGAGTGGACCCTCCTGCGTCCTGGCGGTTTCGCGAGCAACACCCTGGGGTGGGCCGCGCACGTGCGCGCGGGCGGCCCCGTACGCACCGCCTCTCCGCAGGCGGGGCGCACCCTCGTCCACGAGGCCGACATCGCGGCGCTGGCCGTCCGCGCCCTGCTGACCGACGACCTGGTGGCCACGGCCCCCGAGATCACGGGCCCCGAAGTGCTCACCCAGGCCGAACAGATCGCCACCATCCAGGACGTGGTGGGCCGCCCCCTCACGGTGCAGCGCATCTCCCGCGCCGAGTCCAGAGCCGAGCTGATCGGCGCGGGCGTCCCACCGGCCTACGCGGACGGCATCCTGGACGCCCACGCCGCGATGGAGACCACGCCGGAGACGCTCGCCCCCGACACGGCGCGCCTCCTCGGCCGCCCGCCGCTCACCTACCGCCGGTGGGTGGCCGACCACGTGGCCGACTTCAGCTGAGGAACGGTGCCGAGGGCTTCGGTGGGCTTCGGTGCGGTGGGCTTCGGTGGGCTTCCGTCAAAGGCCCCCGCCGGAGAACCTCCGTGGAGGCTCTTCGGCGGGAGAGGCCCGGCGCCCCGTCACGGCACCCGGGCCGTCCACTCCTCGCTGCTGTACCGGGAGAGCGCCAGCTCCTCGGCGCGTGCCCTCTCCTGCGGGGTCACGTGGCCCTCGGCCAGACCGTAGCGGCCGCGGAAGGAGGCGATCATCCGCTCGATGACCTCGCCGCGCGGCAGGCCCGTCTGCCGACGCAGCGGATCGACCCGCTTCTTGGCGCTCCTGGTGCCCTTGTCGGACATCTTCTCCTTGCCGATCCGCAGCACGTCGAGCATCTTGTCGACGTCGATGTCGTAGGACATCGTCACGTGGTGCAGCACCGCGCCTCCGCCCTGGGCGAGGCGCTTCTGGGCGGCACCCGCGATCTTGCCCTCCTTCGAGGCGATGTCGTTGAGCGGCACGTACCAGGCCTTGATCCCCATGTCGCCGAGCGCGGTGAGCACCCAGTCGTCCAGGTAGGCGTAGGAGTCGGCGAACGACAGGCCCGAGACGAGCGAGGCGGGCACCGAGAGCGAGTAGGTGATGGTGTTCGCTCTCTCCACGAACATGGCGCCGCCCCCGGAGATCCGCCGCACGACCGTCACCCCGTGCCGGGCGGCGCCTTCCGGATCCACCTCGTTGCCCAGCGACTGGAAGCTCCCGATGATGACCGCGGGGGAGTCCCACTCCCACACGCGCAGGGTCGGCGCCCGGCGCCCGGCGGCGACCTCCTCGGTGAGGACCTGGTCGAGAGCCATGTGGAAGGCGGGTGACTGCGGTGGCTCGTGGATGAGCTGCCAGTCGTAGTCCATCCAGTCGGTGGCCTGCGCGAGAGCGCGGCGCACGGCGACGGCGACCCCTTCGGCGGTGAGGCCGTACAGCACGGTTCCCTCGGGCAGTGCCGCCTCGACGCGGGCGGTGAGCCCGGCCGTGTCGGTGTCGGAGGGCGCGCCTTCGAGGGCCTGGTCGATGGCGGTGAGGGCCTCGTCGGGTTCGAGGAAGAAATCCCCCGCCACGCGGACGCCGCGCAGCACCCCGCCCTCGTCGTCCAGGTCCACCACCACGAGCTTGCCGCCCGGAACCTTGTACTCCCCGTGCACCCCGGACCACCTATCTACGCCATTTGCCCCGACCGGTCTCCAACCATACGTCCGTGCCCAGCCGCCGGGACCTGCGCGTGTGGCTGACCAGCAGGAAAGTGGACATCACCAGCGTGCAGGCCAGGGCGACGACGGCGAGCCGCTTGTCGTCGAACCACTCGGGCTCGTACATGCCGGGGAAGGGCCCCAGCTCGCCCACGTCCACGAACGCGTACACCAGCAGCAGCGCCAGCGCGGCCGCCGAGAGCAGCCAGGCGAAGGCGTCGGAGACGGCGCGCCACCACACCAGGACCAGCAGCGCCCCGAGCGCGGAGAGCCCCGCCTCGATGCGGAACAGGTCGCCCTGGCTGATGTCCGCGCTCACCCGGTCGTAGCCGCCGGAGAGGGTGGCGTGGACGTAGGCGTTCACGGCGAGCCCGCCCGCGGACAGCACACGGGCGCCGACCTGCACGGCGCGGTAGGCGGGGCTGTGCGCTGCGGGTGGCTGGTTGGAGCTGGTCGCGGTCATGGCCTGCGCCTGCCTCTCCCCGGGTCGGCGCCCGATATGGCTCCCCGCGGGCGCCTTCGCGCGCTGCTGGCCCGGCCCTCCGGCCCGGGGCGCTCGGCCGGTCGGTCGGGCGGCCTGCTGCGGGCCGCCCGACCAGAGCACCACGAGCGCGGTGCACCGGCCACTCGGCGGGGGCCGTCCCGCGTACGCCCACCGGCGTGCGGGCGTCCGTCGGCGCGCTGGCGTCCGTCGGCGCGCAGGCGTCCGTCGTGTGGGCACCCGTCGGCGTGCGGGTGTCCGTCGGCGTGAAAGGGAAAGGCGCTCCGGGCCCCCGCGCGAGCGGAGAAGGGGCGGCCGGACAAGCCGAAAACCAAATAGCCCCCAAGACCGGCGGTAACTCCTGCCGGGTAAGAGGGAAGGCTGTTATGGATTGCGGGTGCCGGGGGTGCGCGGAGCGGAAACCGGGAACGGCGGGAGGCTTCCGACCTGCCCTTGTGTGCCGGATGACAGTTCGATAACGTCTGCTCCCTGGCGTCTTTGACGACTATCCAACATCGACACTCCGCGTTTAGCCTGCCGCCATGCCCATGTCGTTTACCAGTACACCTTCGTCGGATTCGTCGGTCTTCGTGACCGGTGAGGCGAAAGCGTCTGCGAACAACCCGATCACCACGCAGTTCGGGATGTTCTACATCGCGCTGGTCGTCGAAAAGGGCACGCACCGAATCCTGGATGCGGAATGCTCGGCGACGTTGGCCCTGACGAACAGCTTCGTCAAGAGCTTGATCGCCGGAGAGTGCATCACGGAGGAAGGTCTCCTGGCGGAACGGATCACCACCCGCTACCACGGCTCCTCGCAGCGCGCGCTGCTCACGGCGCTCCGCAACGCCGCCACCAAGTACCGCGCCGCCGTCGGGCTCACGTAGCCACCAGGCAGGACCGAGTCGATTGCCTGGTCCCCACCGGACGCAGATCCAGTCGCCCTGCACCCCATAGGCATGTCCGTGCCGACCGTGCCCGGCTGCGTGTCGAGTACGCGCCAGGCGGCGGCACCGGCTTACCAGAAAGGCTGTGGCGACCCCCACATGATCACTGATGGCTTCCTGTACCTCGGCGTGCTGCTAGGGCTGGCGGCGTGCATCGTCTTCGTATCGCAGCGCGGCAGATCCCGCTTCTTCCGCTACGTTCCGGGATTCGTCCTGATGTACCTGGGCACCGCCGCGTTGAACACCGCGGGGCTCTTCGGAGAGTCCGACTCGGTCGAGTCGGCCGGCGGCTCGGTGCAGGACGCGCTGCTTCCCGCGATGATTCTGCTGCTGCTCTTCAAGTGCAACATCCGGCAGATCGTCAAACTCGGCCCGAAACTCCTGCTGACCTACGCCGTGACGGCGCTCAGCATCGTCGCCGGATTCGTCGTGGCGTTCCTCTTCCTGCACGGTGCGCTCGACGACGGTGCGTCGAAGGCGCTCGGCGCGCTCGCCGCCTCCTGGACCGGCGGCTCCGCCAACATGGTGGCGGTCCAGGGCGTCGTCCACGCGCCGGAGAACGTCTTCGGCTACGCCCTCATCGTGGACACCGTCATCTACTCGCTGTGGCTGCTGGTGATGTTCGGCTCGGTCGGTTTCTCCGAGCGCTTCAACCGGTGGACGAAGGCGAAGACCGCCTCCTTCGAGCAGCAGGAGACCGCCGGCGAGGAGGACCGCATGGACCTCACCTCGCTGATGACCCTCATCGGGTTCAGCCTCTTCGTCTCCGCGGCGGCGACCTGGGTCGGTGAGCAACTGCCCGAGGTCGGCGACGTCATCAACGCCACGACCTGGACGATCCTCATCGTCAGCATCCTCGGCCTGGTCATCGCGGTCACCCCGTTCGCGAAAACGGCGGGCTCGTCCGAGCTGGCCATGATCATGCTGTACCTCATCATCGGCATCATCGCCTCGGGTTCCGACTTCTCGTCGCTGACCGACGCACCGCTCTACCTGCTCGTCGGGGTCGTGGTCATGGTGGTGCACGCCGGGGTGATGGTCGTGTACGCCAAGCTCACCCGCACCGAGCTGTTCAGCCTCGCCGTGGCCAGCACCGCGAACATCGGCGGCGTCGCCTCCGCGCCGGTCGTCGCCAGCGCCTACAACCGCCAGCTGGTGCCGGTGGGCGTGCTGTTCGCGCTGATCGGCGCGTTCGCCGGCACGTTCCTCGGACTGACCACGGTCCAGATCCTCTCGGTCATCTGACGACGGAAAACGCCACGGTGCCCGGCGCGAGCCTCCTCGCGCCGGGCACCGCTCGGTCCGCGGGACCGGCTTGCGCACCCGGACTCTCCGGGTGCGCCGGCTCTGCTCGCCCTCACCCCTCCAGGAAGCGCCTCGCGCCCCAGTAGTCCCCGTCCAGCCGGGCTTCGGTGATCCGCACCGGGGTGGCCGCGTCGTACGCCTCGATCATCCGGCCGTCCCCGACGTACAGGGCGACGTGGTAGATCGACCCGTCGTCGTGCGCGTAGAAGAGCAGGTCGCCGGGGCGCAGGTCGGAGACGGCCACGGGCCGCCCGCCGCCCTCCCTGGCCTGCGCCTGAGCGTCGCGCGGGATGTCGAGGCCGAGGGTCTGGTACACGGAGGAGGTGAACCCCGAGCAGTCCAGGCCGAAACCGGAGCGCCCGCCCCACACGTAGGGGGTGTGCAGGAAGCTCTTGGCGTAGGTGACGACGTCGGCGCCTGTGGGCGTGGGGATCGCGTCGGCCGAGGGGCGGATGTGGACGTCCCGCGCGCTGACCCAGGCGGGCTTGTCGTCCGGCGTGCCGACCAGTACGGCGCCTCGGGTGCGGGCGAGTTCCGGCAGCCGGGTGCCGGCGCTGATCTGGAGCTTCTTCCGGTGCCTGCTCGCGTCGCCGTACAGCCAGGTGGTCGTGGCCCTATCGACCTGCACCACGGGCCTCGCATCGAGCGCGCGGCCGTAGGAGGGGTCCCGCGTGAGCTGGTTCTTCGGTATCCAGCCCGGGTAGCCGAGGGGGTTCTTGGGGGTCGCCTGCTGGGGCACGGCGACCTTGTACCAGTCGCCCTCGGAGTCGAGGATGCGCACCCGGCGGCCGTAGAGCGCCTGCGTCTGGGTGATGTTGCTGCTGGTCAGGTCGCGTTTTTGGGCCAGCGTCATGTCCGCGAGCCACTGTCGGGGGCGGACCGGATCGGTCAGGGCCGGCTTGTCGACGGGGCGGGGGCTGTCCGGGGACGTCCACACGGTGGCCACGGCCACGTCGACATAGGCGGTCTTGGGGGCGGAGGCGGTGGGCGGGTTGGCGGCTGCGGCCGGCACGTCGGCCGCGCCTGCGGGTGCGGCGACGGCGGCGACGGACGCCAGGGCGGCCGCCGAGGCGAGCGCGAGCCGCAGACGGGTGGGGGAGGGGCGCACGGGGTTCCTTTCGGGTTGGTGTTCCTACCGGTCGGGACCCTTACTGATGGGGCCACTTGCGGTTGGTTCCGCTCCGGTCCGCTTCCGGCGGACTTTCAGCGGACTTCCGGCGGACTTTCAGCGGACTTCCGGCGGAGGGGAGAGGGCGGTCAGCGGGGAGAGAGGGCGGGCGCCGGGTCGGCGAGTGCCGTGATGCCGAGACCGGGAGCGTCGGCCAGGACGAGTGCCGCGCCGTCGTAGCGGGGGCCGCCGGCCACGGGAGAGTGGGCGAGCCACCAGGCCGCGTCGAGGTCCGCGACGGGCCCGCCGCCCGAGGCGGTCGCGGCGAGCGCCGCGGTCGCCGCCACGCCGACGTGGGTCTCCATCATCGAGCCGAAGAGCACCCCCACCCCCGACGCCTCGGCCAGCGCCACGAGGTGCCGGGCGGCCCTGAGCCCACCGCACTTGGCGAGCTTGACGTTGATCAGGTCCACCGCGCGTGTCCTGACGAGGTGGAGGGCGTCGCGCGCGGACCAGACCGACTCGTCCGCCATGACCGGCAGTCCGACGGCGTGTGTGACCTCGGCGAGCCCCTCGAGGTCGCCTGCGGCGACGGGCTGCTCGACGAACTCGACGTTCAGCCCGCGGTCCTCCATGGCGCGGATGAGGCGGATGGCCTGCTTCGGCGTCCACCCCTGGTTGGCGTCGACCCGCAGCACGGTCGAGGCACCCGCCGCCTCGGCGATCTCGGTGAGCCGCGCCAGGTCGTCGTGCTCGCCCCGGCCGAGCTTGACCTTCAGCACGGTGAACCCCTCGGCGCGGCGGCGCCCGGCGGCGTCCCGCATCCGCTCCGGGGTGTCGACGGCCAGGGTGACGTCGGTGGCGACCGAGCGCCTGGTGGTGCCCAGCAGTTGGCCGAGAGGCACCCCCAGGCGGGCGGCGGCGAGGTCGTGCAGGGCGCAGTCGACGGCCGAGACCGCCGCCTGGTTCCCGGTGACGGTGGCGGCGAGTGCCCGGGTGGCGGGCTCCAGGTCGTCGGGGTCGCTCCCGGTGACGGCGGCGGCGAGGGGCCCGGCGACGGCCGCCTCGGCACCGGCGATGCTGGACCCTGTGACCCGCCAGTTCTCGGTGGCCTCGCCCCAGCCGCTCCTGCCGTCCTCGTCGCGGATCTCGACCAGGAGCGCCTCCACCTGGGAGGTGGAGCGGACGGCGGTGACGAAGGGGGTGTGGAGCGGGACGCGCACGCGGTGCGTCCGCACGTCGGTGACGGGCACGACTACTCCTCGCCCTCGGGTGCGGCGGCCTCGGGTGCGGCGGCCCCGGGCGCGGCGGCCCCGGATGCGTCGGCCCCGCGTGGGTCGGCCTCGGCGGGGCCGGCCCCGCTCGCACCGGCCCCGGGCGCGCCCTGACCCAGCCGCTGCCGGTCGAGCCAGCCGGCCTCGGCGACGCGGTGGATGGCGGACCTGGCGCGCTCCTCGGGCCCCCCGGCCACGCAGACCGCGAGCAGGTAGGGCGGCGCTTCGGGTGGCTCGATGAGCGCGACGTCGTGGAGCACCCCCGTGACCCAGCCGTTCTTGTTGGCGACGGGGGTGCCAGGCGGCAGCGCGGCCGGGATTTCCTGGGTGTAGCGCTGCTCGCGCAGCGGCCGCAGCAGACGCGGGTCGCCGGTGTCCAGCAGCGCCTGCATGACCTGGACGGCGGCGCGCGCGGTGACGGTGTTGGTCAGACCGGCCTCCGCGGCGGCCCGGTCGCCGATGGGGCGCCGCACCACCAGGCCCTCGGGGCAGGCCGCGGCGACCCGCTCCAGCCCGAGGTGCTCCACGAGGACACTGGTGGCCAGGTTGCTGCTGGAGCAGATCATCCGGTGACACAGCCGGCGCAGCGTCATCTCGCCGCCGAGGTGGCGCCAGGGCTCGTCGTCGTTGTCGTAGGCCCGGTCCGCGCGGTACGTGCCGCCGACGGCCGAGGCGAACTCCTCCCGCACGGTCACCGCGCGGTCCAGCGCGCCGGCGCGGTGCGCCGCCAGCAGGACGGCGAGCTTGATCATGCTCGCCGCGTAGTGGGGGCGGTCGGCCTGGTGCGTGACGGCGGGGGGCGCGCCGAGGCGTCCACAGCACACCGAGACCTCCAGCCCTTCATGGCGCGCGGCGGCGGCCGCCGCGAGCCGGGCCGGTGCCCCCGCCGAACCGCCCTGGGTGCCGCCGGTCCCGCTCACCGCCGCCTCCGCGCGTGCCGGTCCTGCGGTGCTGCGCCGTTGTGCGGGGGCGGGGGTGGGGGCGGGGCCGAGGGCATGGGGCCTCCTTGAGGGTGTCGAACCGTGCGCCAGGCATCCTCGCTCCGAAAAGGTAAGCAATCAAGACCTTTTCCTTTCGGTGGGTCACGGCATACGGTGGACCCCGCCCTCCGCGGCGGGTGCGGGCAGCCGCGTGCCCGCGTGCCGTGGACCGCGGACGGCAGGGCGGTCACGCAGGGGAGTCAGGAGCGCGGGTGTACCAGGAAGAGCCGGCAGGCGGCGCAGCGGACGCCGACGCGCCGGGGCGGCGCGCGAGCGCGCTGGGTCCGGTCAAGGTGGCCTCGGCCGTCGACGAGGTCGCCGACCGGCTGCTGACGGCGATCGCGCTGGGCGAGTTCAGCGTCGGCGAGCGGCTGCCCGCCGAACGCGACCTGGCCGCCGTTTTGGAGGTCGGCCGGCCCACGGTGCGCTCGGCGATCGGACGGCTGCACGAGTCAGGCTGCCTGGAGGTCGTGCGCGGCAGGGCGGGCGGCCACTACGTACGGGCCGGCTGGCGCGAGGAGTCGGGGCCCGCCGTGCGCCGTACCCTGCTGCCGCGCTGGGAGCGGATCAGGGAGCTCTTCGACACCCGCGCCCTGGTGGAGTCCCTCGTCGCCCGCACCGCCGCCGAGCGGTGCACGCCGGAGGACTCCCGCGACATCGAACGCGCGCTCGCCGCGTACGTCGAGGCCGTGGGCGAGGGCGAACCCGCCAGGGCGCGGCGTGCCGACGGGGCACTGCACGCCGCGATCGGGCGCGCGGCGAGGAACGAGCCTCTGGTGCGCTACGCCCGGCAGCTGTTGGCCGATATCGGCGCGGGATTTCCCATCGAACCGTTCCGGGGCGACAGGGTCGAGCAGGCCCTGGCCGACCACCGCGAGCTGAGCGGGGCCGTCATGGGGGGCGACGCCGACACCGCGGCCCGCGTCGCCCGCCGGCATTTCGTGCTCACCGAGGAGACGCTCCGCGCCGCCCTGGCGCGGAGCCTGCCGGACGAGGACGCCGCCTCCCTCTGAATCGCGGAACCCGCGCGCTCGCGAGCGCGCGGGTTCCGCTGCATCGGCGGCCGCGTCTGCTCTCGGCCGCACCCACTCTCAGAAGTGGGGATCCGGTGCCCCGTGCGCGGCGGATTCAGGCGGCGAAGCCGCCGTCCACCGCGAGGGACGCCCCCGTGATCCAGCGGCCGGCGTCGCCCACCAGATGGGCCACCGAGTCGGCGATCTCCTCCGCGGTGCCGTACCGCCCCAGCAGGGTGAGGGCCGCCTGGGCCGCGCCGCCGTCGCCGTCGGCCGGGTTCATGTCCGTGTCGACCGGTCCCGGCGCCACCTGGTTGACGGTGATGCCGCGCGCCGCCAGCTCGCGGGCCAGGCCCTTGGTCAGCCCGGAGACGGCCGCCTTGCTCATGGCGTAGAGGGTCATGCCGGGGAAGGGCACGTGGTCGGCCACGCAGCTGCCGATGTTGACGATCCGGCCGCCGTCGGCCAGGTGCGAGACGGCCGCCTGTGCCACCAGGTAGGCGCCGCGCACGTTCGCCGCCAGCACCCGGTCGAGTTCGGTCTCCTCCACCGTCTCCAGCGCGCCCATGGCGCCGGTGCCGGCGTTGTTGACCAGGATGTCCAGCCGCCCGAACGCGCCGACCGCCCCGTCCACGGCCGCCCGTACCGACGCCGCGTCCGCGAGGTCGGCCCGTACGGTCCAGGCCCTGGCGCCGCTCTCCTTGACGCGCTCGGCCACGTGCCGGGCCGACTCCTCGTTCGACTGGTACGTCAGCGCCACGTCCGCGCCGTCCGCTGCCAGCCGCAGCGCCACCGCCGCCCCGATGCCTCTGCTGCCGCCGGTGACGAGGGCGGCCTTGCCGGCCAGCGGCCTGGTGGTGGTGTGGGTGGTCATCGTCGTCTCCAGTGTCTTCGTCGTCGGTTCGTGTGCCGTCTCGGTGTCCATGTCTCGATGTTCGACCTGCGCCCAGCCGGAAACCGGCGCTCTTCGGACGGCGCGTTCCCCTCGCTCCCGCGGTCCGCTGCGTTGCACTTGCTGGTACGGTGGAATGGACCATGTGGTCCTGCCCCCTATCGCGAGGAGGAGCGAGACGCTCGCCATGAACACCACCGACGCGTGGCTGCACGCCGCCGCCATCGACCCCTCCGTCGGCGCCCTGCGCCCGGACTACCGCGCGCTGCTGATCGTCGCCGAGGGCCTGCGGCCGGGTCCTGGCGACGCCTTCAGCGAGGAGCTCCTCGCTGAGGCCGAGGCCAAGGCGTGCGACCCCGAGCAGCACCCGCACGTCGCCGCGTGGCGCGAGGCGTTCCGCGCCTTCGGCGCGAAGCCCAAGCGCACCCGGCCCAGCGTCGACGCCCTCCTGCGGCGCGCTCCCGACGGGCTGCCCCGCGTCGACCGGCTGACCGACATCTACAACGCGGTCTCCGTCGCGCACGTCGTCCCGCTCGGTGGCGAGGACCTCGACCACTACGCCGGTCCGCTCCGCCTCACCCGGGCCGAGGGCACCGAGCCCTTCGAACTGATGTCGGGCGGTGCGCCGGTGACCGAGAACCCCCGGCCCGGCGAGGTGGTCTGGCGGGACGAGAGGGGCGTCACCTGCCGGCGCTGGAACTGGCGCCAGTGCGTCCGCACCCGCCTGACGTCCCGGACCACGCGCGCCGTCTTCCTCCTCGACGCCCTCGGCCCCATGGACGACCCGGCCCTGGAGGCCGCGGGCCGCGCCCTGACGGACGCCCTGGTCGCGAGCAGCCCGGGCGCGGTGACGACCTCACGACTGCTGCGGGCGGCCTCCTGAGGGCCACTCCGACCGTGGGGGGGGAGCGGTCCAGCGCCCGGGCGGCCGGTCCCCGGCGGGCAGCCGCCCTCGGGGAGCCGCCCTCGGGGAGCCGGCCGCCACTCAGCTGTGCAGAGCGGCGAGCAGCGCGGGCAGGGACGCGCTGATGGGGTCGCGCACCACCTCGTCGGCCAGCGCGTCGTACGGGGTGGGTTCGGCGTTGACGACGACGAGCCGGGCGCCGTGCTCGGCGGCCAGCCCCGCCAGGGACGCCGCGGGCTGGACCTGGAGGCTGGTGCCGACGGCGAGGAAGACGTCGCAGGCTCGGGCCACCGCCATGGCCGAGCCCAGCACCTCGGAGTCGAGAGCCTGCCCGAACATCACCGTGGCGGACTTGAGAATGCCGCCGCACTCCGCACAGGCCGGATCGGCCTCCCCGGCCTCGACCCTGGCCAGCGCGCTCTCCATCGTCGAGCCCGCGCCGCAGGCCGTGCACACCACCGAGCGGGCGTTCCCGTGCAGCTCCAGCACCTTGCGTTCGGGGACGCCCGCCGCCTGGTGGAGCCCGTCGACGTTCTGGGTGATCACGCGGACAGGCGTGCCCGAGGCCTCCAGGCGCGCGATCGCCTCGTGCGCCGCGTTGGGCCGCGCCCGCCACACCGGGCTCTCGCCGCGCAGGGCCCACGAGCGCCGGCGGATGTCCGGGTCCGCCATGTAGTTCGCGTAGGTGACCAGCTTCTCGGCTTCCGGATTCCGGCGCCACACCCCCTGCGGGCCCCGGTAGTCGGGGATGCCGGAGTCCGTGGAGATCCCGGCTCCGGTCAGGACCGCCACCAGCGGTGCCGTGCCGCTCCCGGACCCGCCGTCCCCCGCGGGCGCGCTGTCGCGTTCGGTCATGGTCTCCAGCGTAGATCCCGGTCTCGCCGCCCGTCCCCGCCCCGTGCTTCCATGGAGCGGTGATCGACGACGAGCTGATGACAGCGGTGGAGGAGGCCGTCCGCGAGGCGGTGGACGCGGAGGTCGTGCCGCGCTGGCGCAAGCTCGCCGAGGACGAGATCACCACCAAGTCGGGCAGCCACGACCTGGTCACCGTCGCCGACCAGCGCGCCGAGCAGCGGCTGTCGGACGCGCTGCGCGCGCTGCTGCCGGGATCGGCCGTCGTGGGCGAGGAGGGCGTACACGCGCACCCCGCCTCCTACGCCGCGCTCGCCGGGGAAGAGCCCGTGTGGATCATCGACCCGATCGACGGCACCCGCCAGTTCGTCGCCGGGGAGGAGGGCTTTTGCACGATGGTCGCCCTCGCCCACCACGGTGAGACGCTGGGCGCCTGGATACACGCTCCCGTGCTCGGCCGTACCGCCCTCGCCAGGCGCGGGGGAGGGGCACTGGTCAACGGCGAGCCGCTGTACGCGGGTTCGCCCGAAAGCGGGGCGCCGTTGCGCGTCGCCGTCTCGCACCCGGACTACACGGACGAGTCCCAGAAGCGCTCGCTGCGCGGGCTGCACACCGAAGGCGTGGACGTACGCGACACCGGCTCGGCCGGCCTGGAGTACCTCGCCGTCGCCGAGGGCCGGCTGGACGCGGTGGCCTACACCTGGGAGGCCGCCTGGGACCACGCCGCGGGGCTGCTGACGGTCACCGAGGCAGGAGGCGCACACAGCACCGTCGCGTATGCCCCCTTCCGCCTCGCGGGGGACAACGCGCTTCCCTTCACGGCGGCGCGTGACGCGGACACGACGCGGCGTATGGTGGGCCTCCTGCGCGAGCAGCACGACTGACGGCGAGGGGAGCCACACGTGCCAGCGATCCGGGACGCGGTCGTCGTCGGAGCAGGCCCCAACGGGTTGACCGCGGCCGTGGAGTTGGCCCGCCGTGGGTTCGACGTCGAACTGTTCGAGGCGCGGGACGCGGTGGGCGGCGGCGCCCGTACCGAGGAGCTGACGTTGCCCGGCTTCCGCCACGACCCCTGCTCCGCCGTCCACCCCACCGGCGCCGGATCGCCCGCCTTCCGTTCCATGCCGCTTGGCCGGTACGGACTCGAATGGCTGCACCCCGAACTGCCCATGGCCCACCCGTTCCCCGACGGCAGCGCCGCCGTGCTCGCGCGCTCCGTGGGGGAGACGGCGGCCTCGCTCGGCCCGCGCGACGCGGGAGCCTACCGCCGGCTGGTGGGCCCCTACATCGGCCGCTGGGAGACGCTCGCCGAGGACTTCTTCGGCTACGGCTCGGTGCTCAACGGCCGCTTCCCCCTCGACCCCCTCCAGCTCGTCCGCTTCGGGCTGACCGGGCTCCAGCCGGTCACCTGGTCGAAGGCCAGGTTCCGGGACGCCAAGGGCCCCGCGCTGTTCGCCGGCATGGCGGGCCACGTCATCGCGCCCATGAACAACCCCTTCATGATGGCGCCGGCGCTCGTCTTCGCGCTCGCCGCGCACGCCGTCGGCTGGCCGGTGCCGCGCGGCGGCTCGCAGGCCATCTCCGACGCGCTGGCCGGCTACCTGCGCGCACTGGGAGGACTGATCCACACCGGTGTGGAGGTCAGACGCCTCGACGAGCTGCCGCCCGCGCGCGCCTACGTCTTCGACACCTCACCCACCGCGCTCGCCCGCATCGCGGGCCTGGGCAGCGCGTACGACAACGTCCGCTACGGCGCCAGCCTCTTCAAGATCGACTATGCGCTGGACGGCCCCGTCCCGTGGACCTCTCCCGAGGCGGCCCGCGCCGGCACGGTGCACATCGGCCCGACCATCGACGACATCGACACCGCGATGAAGGACGCCGTGGTCCGCGGGCGCGCCCCCGAGCGGCCTTTCCTGATCACCTCGCAGCCCAGCCTGACCGACCCGACCCGCGCCCCCGAGGGCAAGGGCGTCTTCTGGGCCTACGGGCACCTGCCCAACGGCTGGAGAGGCGACGCCACCGACGCCGTCGAGCGCCAGATCGAGCGCTTCGCGCCGGGCTTCCGCGACCGGGTGCTCGCCCGCGCCACCGCAGGGCCGCCCGAGCTGGCCGCCCGCAACGCCAACTACGTCGGCGGCGACATCGCCTGCGGCTCGGCGGCCGGGCTGCGCCTGCTCATCAGGCCCAAGCTCACGCGCGTGCCTTACGAGACCGCGCACCCCGCCGTCTACCTGTGCTCGTCGGCCACCCCGCCGGGCCCTGGCGTGCACGGCATGGCGGGGCACCACGCGGCCCGCGCGGTATGGCGCAGGCTGCACCGCCGTACGTGAAGGCCGTGGGGGCGTGACCGCCGTCGGGCCGACGACGGCCCCATGGTCGGGGAAGCCGCCCGGCAGATAGGGTCACGACGGCGCGACTGCCTGTTCGAACAACAGAGAGACCCAGGGGCAGAACCATGACTACGACGGCGCGGACCACACCGGCGCGCGTGCTGATCGCCGCGGACAAGTTCAAGGGATCGCTGACGGCCGTCGAGGTCGCCGACCGCGTGACGGCCGGAATCCGCAAGGCCCACCCCGAGGCGGAGGTCGAGGCCGTACCCGTGGCCGACGGCGGCGACGGCACCGTCGCGGCGGCCGTCGCCGGCGGCTTCGCCCGCCACGAGGTGGAGGTCACCGGGCCGACCGGGGCCCCTGTCACCGCCGCCTTCGCGCTCCGCGAGGGCACGGCCGTCGTGGAGATGGCCGAGGCGGCAGGTCTCCAGCACCTGCCGCCTGGGGTCTTCGTGCCCCTGACGGCCACCACCTTCGGCGTCGGCGAGCTGTTGCTGGCCGCACTCGACGCCGGTGCCACCACGATCATCCTCGGCGTCGGGGGCTCCGCCACCACCGACGGCGGCGCCGGCATGCTCGACGCCCTCGGCGCCCACCTCCTGGACCGCGACGGCGACTCCGTGCCGTGGGGCGGCGGCGGACTGCGCGAGCTGGTCACCGCCGATCTGTCGACCGTGGACGCGCGGCTGCAGAACGTCGAGGTCGTCCTCGCCAGCGACGTCGACAATCCGCTGACGGGCCCCAAGGGCGCGGCCGCCGTCTACGGCCCGCAGAAGGGGGCGAGCGAGGAGGACGTGCAGCTGCTCGACGGCGCGCTCACGCACCTCGCGGAGATCCTCGGCGAGCAGGAGGCCGCCGCGGCGCCCGGCGCGGGCGCGGCGGGTGGCATCGGGTTCGGCGCCCTGGTCGGGCTCCGCGCACGCTTCAGGCCCGGCATCGACCTCCTCATGGAGGAGCTGGGCGTCGAGGCCGCCATCCAGCGGGCCGCGCTCGTGATCACCGGTGAGGGCTCGCTGGACGAGCAGACCCTGCACGGCAAGGCTCCGGCCGGTGTCGCGGCGGCTGCCGGGCGGGCCGGCAAGCCCGTGGTGGCGGTGTGCGGGCGGCTGGCCATCGACCGCAAGCAGCTCAAGGCCGCCGGGATCGAGCGTGCCTACGCGCTGACGGACATCGAGCCGGACGTCCAGCGGTGCATCGCCGAAGCGGGGCCGCTGCTGGAGCAGCTCGCCGAGCAGCTGGCCACCGACCAGCTCTGAGCTTTTCCCCTACCCCGCCCCTTCCCGAAAACCGGGGGCTTGGCACCCAGACTCCCGGTGTCGCTCCGCTCGTCCTCAATCGCCGGACAGGCTGATGAATCAGCCTGTCCGGCGATTGAGACGGAGCGAAGCGACACCGGGGGCCTCTACACGCAGGAGAGGGGCCCGCCACACGTGTGGCGGGCCCCTCTCCTATGTGACGACGGTGGTTAGCCCTGCGCGGCGGCGCGCGCCTCGCGGCGGTTGTCGCGGAAGGCGTTCACCCGCCGTGCCGTCGCGAACAGCGGGATGACGGCTCCGAGGACGACCTGGAGCGCGCACCCGGTCTGGAGCAGCAGCTCACCGCCAGGGGCGTCGAACGCCCACGAGGCCAGCAGGCCCATGCTGAGCACGATCCAGCAGAGCATGGCCACCGCGAGCCGTCCGCGCGGCTTGGGGTACTCGACGCGGCTGACCATCAGCCATGCCACGCCCAGGATGCCCAGCGCGGTGGGCATGAACGGCAGCTCCAGCAGCACGATCGAGATGACGGTCAGCGCGCCGAAGGGCCCCGGCATGCCCTGGAACATCCCGTTCCGCATGGGCACGCAGGAGAACCGGGCAAGCCGCAGCACCACCGCCAACAGCACCACGATCGCGGCGACCACAGAGACGCGCTGGTTGGCGTCGTTGGCGACCATGCCCCACACGGCCACGAAGTAGGCGGGGGCGAGACCGAAGCTGATGAGGTCGGAGAGGTTGTCCAGCTCGGCGCCCATGGCCGAGCTGCGCAGCTTGCGTGCGACCAGCCCGTCGAAGAGGTCGAAGACGGCCGCCATCAGCATCAGCACCACGGCCGTGGCCGCGCTGTGCCGGGCCATGCCGCCGTCCTCGCTGCCCGTCAGGTGCGGGATGAGCACGCCCGTGGTGGTGAAGTACACGGCCATGAAGCCGCAGGTGGCGTTGCCCAGCGTCAGCGTGTCCGCGATCGACAGGCGCGTCGAGAGCGGCATCTCGTCGTCGGCGTCGTCCTCGAAGTCGTCCGCGGCGAAGTCGTCCGCGAAGTCGGCGCCCCGCTCGGCGGTGCGTTCGGCACCCGGGGCCCAGGTGGGCTGGGCGTCGGGATCAATCACGGTCAAGGCGAGTCACCCCCGCTGTCGTGGCCTGGCCGACCTCCACGGCGGCCTCTACCCCCTTGGGGAGGTAGACGTCGACCCGGGAGCCGAACCTGATCAGCCCGAGGCGCTCACCCTGCTCGACCTTGGCGCCGCTGGGCAGGTAGGGCACGATACGCCGGGCGACGGCGCCGGCGATCTGCACCATCTCGATGTCGCCGAGCTCCGTGTCGAAGTGCCAGACGACGCGCTCGTTGTTCTCGCTCTCCTTGTTGAACGCCGGAACGTAGCCGCCGGGGATGTGCTCGACGGACGCCACCGTGCCGGCCAGCGGCGCGCGGTTGACGTGGACGTTCAGCGGGCTCATGAAGATGGCGACACGGGTTCGGCCGTCCTCCCACGGCATGATGCTCTGCACCACGCCGTCGGCCGGGGAGATCACCCGGCCCTGACCGATTTCCCGCTCGGGGTCGCGGAAGAACCACAGCATCCCGGCCGCGAGGGCCGTGGCCGGCACGGCGACCAGCGCGGCGCGTGGCGACTTGCGCACGCGCGCCAGGCTGAGGGCCGCCGTCGCGACGGTCGGCACGAGCCACGGCGAGGCTCCGCGCGCGAGGCGCACGCGGGGCGCGCCGCTCGCGCCGGAAGCCGGTCCCGGCACGGGTGAGCCGCTGGGTGCAGTGGTAGGGCTGTGGGGCATGAATGACCTTCGTAGCGGAGGGAGCCGCTTAGGAGACAGGGGACGGCGGCTTTCCCGGGATGCTATCGGTTTCTGAGGGCAACTGGGCAAGCCAGCGGGCCAGTCAGTGGCCGAAGTCCCGGGCCGGGGTGTGATCTTGATCCCCAAGAAAACACCCCGAAAGGGACATTCAGCCCTGAGTGCGGTACTCCTCCAGCAGCCGCCGGCCCACGATCATTTTCTGGATCTCTGCGGTTCCTTCGCCGATCAGGAGCATCGGCGCTTCCCGGTAGAGCCGCTCGATCTCGTATTCCTTACTGAAACCGTACCCGCCGTGTATACGGAAGGAGTCCTCGACGACCTCCTTGCAGTACTCGGATGCGAGGTATTTGGCCATCCCCGCCTCCAGGTCGTTCCGTTGGCCCGAGTCCTTCTTGCGGGCGGCGCCGACCATCAAGGCGTGTGCCGCCTCGACCTTGGTGGCCATCTCGGCCAATTTGAACTGAATGGCCTGATGCCCGGCGATCGGCTTGCCAAACGTGTGACGCTGCTGTGCGTAGTCGATACCGAGCTCGAAAGCACGCTGGGCGACGCCGCAGCCACGTGCCGCGACATTCACCCGGCCGACTTCCACCCCGTCCATCATCTGGTAGAAACCGCGCCCGGTGGTGCCGCCGAGTACGCGGTCGGCCGGAACGCGCAGACCGTCCATGATGAGCTCGGTCGTGTCGACCCCCTTGTAGCCCATCTTCTCGATCTTGCCGGGGATGGTGAGACCCGGCTTGACCTGGCCGAATCCTGGCTCCTTTTCCACCAGGAACGTCGTCATGGACTTGTGCGGAGCCGTCCCCTGCCCATGGCCCTCCTCCGTCCGGCACAACACCGCCACCAGCGTGGACGAGGCTCCGTTGGTGAGCCACATCTTCTGCCCGCTCAGCAGGAAGTCGCCGGACTCGTCGCCGGCGCGCACCCCCTTGGAGGAGATGGCCGAGACGTCCGAACCCAGGCCGGGTTCCGACATCGAGAAAGCCCCGCGGACCTCGCCCGTCGCCATCCTCGGCAGAAAGTGGTCCTTCTGTTCCCGGGTGCCGTGCCGCCCCAGCATGTGGGCCACGATGAAGTGCGTGTTGATGATGCCCGACACGCTCATCCAGCCGCGGGCTATCTCCTCCACGCAGAGCGCGTAGGTGAGCAGCGACTCGCCGAGTCCGCCGTACTCCTCGGGGATCATCAGCCCGAAGACGCCCAGCTCTTTGAGGCCCGCCACGATCTCGTCCGGATACGCGTCCGCGTGCTCGAGTTCCGTGGCCACCGGGATGATCTCTTTGTCGACGAAGTCGCGAACCGTCGAGACGATTTCCCGCTGTATCTCCGTCAGGCCTTCCGTCTGCGCCAGACGTCCCATGTCACTTACCGCCCTTCGGTGCGGGCTCGGCCAACTCGGGACGTCCCGGCTGTTCCCCGCCGCGTGCGGCGACGTAATCCCGGGTCGGCACCATCACCTTCCGGCGGAAGACGCACACGAGCGTGCCGTCCTGGGTGTAGCCCTTCGTCTCGACGGACACGATGCCCCGGTCGCTCTTCGACCTCGACGGCGTCTTGTCCAGCACCGTCGTCTCGCCGTACAGGGTGTCGCCGTGGAAGGTCGGGGCGACGTGCCTGAGGGACTCGATCTCCAGATTGGCGATGGCCTTCCCCGACACGTCCGGCACCGACATGCCCAGCAGCAGGGAATAGACGTAGTTGCCGACCACCACGTTCTTGCCGAAGTCCGTCGTCGAGCCGGCGTAGTGGCGGTCCAGGTGGAGCGGGTGGTGGTTCATGGTGAGCAGGCAGAACAGATGGTCGTCGTACTCGGTGACGGTCTTGCCCGGCCAGTGCTTGTAGGTGTCGCCCACCGTGAACTCTTCGAAGGTGCGGCCGAACTGCATCTCAGGCCTCCTCGGGGGTGAAGGAGGTGGTGCGCCGCATGCCCGCGGCCCGGCCCTTGCCGGAGACGACCAGCGCCATCTTGCGGCTGGCCTCGTCGATCATCTCGTCGCCGAGCATCGCCGAGCCCTTCTTGCCGCCCGCCTCCGAGGTGCAGTAGGCGTACGCGTCGAGGATCATCTCGGCGTGGTCGTAGTCCTCCTGCGAGGGCGCGAAGACCTCGTTGGACGCCTCGACCTGTCCCGGGTGCAGCACCCACTTGCCGTCGAAGCCGAGCGCCGCGGCCCGCTGGGCGACCTTGCGGTAGCCCTCCACGTCGCGGATCTGGAGGTAGGGCCCGTCGATGGCCTGGAGGTCGTGGGTGCGGGCCGCCATCAGGATGCGCATCAGGATGTAGTGGTAGGCGTCGGCCGGGTAGCCGGGCGGCTGCTCGCCGACGACCAGCGACTTCATGTTGATGGACGCCATGAAGTCGGCGGGCCCGAAGACGATGGTCTCCATCCGGGGCGAGGCCGCGGCGATCTCGTCGACGTTCACCAGGCCCTTGGCGTTCTCGATCTGCGCCTCGATGCCGATGCGCCCGACCTCCAGACCCACCGTCTTCTCGATCTGCGTCAGCAGCATGTCCAGGGCCTGGATCTGCGCCGCGTCCTGCACCTTCGGAAGCATCACGCAGTCCAGCTCGGCGCCGGCGCCCTCCACGACGGTGACCACGTCGCGGTAGGTCCACTCGGTCGTCCAGTCGTTGACGCGGACGACGCGCGTCTTGCCGCTCCAGTCGCCCTCGTTGAGGAACTTCACGATGGTGTGCCGTGCCTCGGGCTTGGCCAGCGGCGCGCACGCGTCCTCCAGGTCGAGGAAGACCTGGTCGGCGGCCAGGCCCTGGGCCTTCTCCAGGAACCGCGGGTTGCTGCCGGGCACCGCCAGGCAGGAGCGGCGCGGACGGAGCGCACGCTGCTGGTTCTCGCTGCTCACTTAGCTGACCTCCACTGTCTCTCGCCGGCCGGGCGTGGCATCGCTCGTCCGGCCGCTGTGTTCGAGCTTGTTCCGTGTCCTGATCTGGTCGACGATACGGCCGATGATCTCGGTGATCCCGAAGTCCTTCGGGGTGAAGACGGCCGCGACGCCGGCCTCGATCAGCGCCCGCGCGTCCGCCGACGGGATGATGCCGCCCACGATCACGGGCACCTCGTCGGCGCCCGCCGTCCGCATCCGCTCCAGCACGTCGGGCACCAGTTCGGTGTGCGAACCGGAGAGGATGGACAGACCCACGCAGTGCACGTCCTCGGCGAGCGCCGCGGCGACGATCTCCTCGGGCGTGAGCCTGATGCCCTGGTAGACCACCTCGAAGCCCGCGTCCCTGGCCCGTACGGCGATCTGTTCGGCCCCGTTGCTGTGCCCGTCGAGCCCGGGCTTGCCCACCAGCAGCCGCAGCTTGCCGACGCCGAGCTCCTCGGCGGTGCGCTCCACCTTCGCCCTGACCCCGGCCAGCTCGGAGCCCTCCTCGGCGCTGACCGCCACCGGCGCCGAGGAGACCCCCGTCGGTGCCCGGAACTCGCCGAAGACCTCGCGCAGCGCCCCCGCCCACTCGCCGGTGGTCACCCCCGCGCGGGCGCACTCCAAGGTGGCCTCCATCAGGTTCGTCTCGCCGGAGGCCGCCTCGCGCAGGGCGGCCAGTGCCTGTTCGGCGCTCGGGTACAGGCCGGGATCGCGGGTGCCCTCGCGCCAGAACGGCTCGTCCCGCGAGGCGCGCCAGTCCCTCACGGCCTCCACCGTCGCCGCCTCCCCGGCCGGGTCCACCGTCAGGATCGCGGTGTCCAGGTCGGCGGTCAGCGGGCTGGGCTCGCTCGACTCGTAGCAGTTGACGCCGACGATCCGCTCCTGGCCCGACTCGATCCGGGCCCGGCGCTCGGCGTGCGAGGCGACGAGCTGGGACTTGAGGTAGCCCGACTCGACGGCCGCCAGCACCCCGCCCATCTGCTCGATGCGCTCCATCTCGGCCAGCGACTCCTCGACCAGCGCCTCCACCCGCTTCTCGACCACGTGCGACCCGGCGAAGAGGTCCTCGTACTCCAGCAGGTCGCTCTCGTGTGCCAGCACCTGCTGGATGCGCAGCGACCACTGCTGGTCCCAGGGGCGCGGCAGGCCCAGCGCCTCGTTCCAGGCCGGGAGCTGCACGGCGCGGGCGCGGGCGTCCTTGGAGAGGGTGACGGCCAGCATCTCCAGCACGATGCGCTGCACGTTGTTCTCCGGCTGCGCCTCGGTCAGGCCGAGTGAGTTGACCTGTACGCCGTAGCGGAAGCGGCGCTGCCTGGCGTCGGTGATCCCGTAGCGCTCCGCGGTGATCCGGTCCCAGATGCGGGTGAAGGCCCGCATCTTGCACATCTCCTCCACGAACCGGACGCCCGCGTTGACGAAGAACGAGATCCGCCCGACCACCTGGCCGAACTCCTCGGGCGGCAGCTGACCGCTGTCCCGTACGGCGTCCAGCACCGCGACCGCCGTCGCCATCGCGTAGCTGATCTCCTGGACGGGCGTGGCGCCGGCCTCCTGGAGGTGGTAGCTGCAGATGTTGACCGGGTTCCACTTGGGCAGGTGCGCCACCGTGTAGGCGATCATGTCGGTGGTCAGCCGCAGCGAGGGGCCCGGCGGGAAGACGTGCGTCCCGCGCGAGAGATACTCCTTGACGATGTCGTTCTGCGTCGTCCCCTTCAGCTGCGTAACGTCTGCCCCCTGCTCCTCCGCGACCACCTGGTAGAGCGCCAGCAGCCACATGGCCGTGGCGTTGATCGTCATGGAGGTGTTCATCTTCTCCAGCGGGATGCCGTCGAAGAGCCGGCGCATGTCGCCCAGGTGGGAGACGGGCACGCCGACCCGGCCGACCTCGCCGCGCGCGAGCACGTGGTCGGGGTCGTAGCCGGTCTGGGTCGGCAGGTCGAAGGCGACGGACAGCCCGGTCTGGCCCTTCTCCAGGTTGCGCCGGTACAGCTCGTTGGACGCCTCGGCCGTGGAGTGCCCGGCGTACGTGCGCATCAGCCAGGGCCGGTCCTTGGGGCGCCTGTCGTCCTGGGGCTGGGTCATGGCGCGCCTCACGCGTTCCGGCCGGGCCCGCTGGTCCGCTCACCCTCGGTGTCGCGGAACAGGTTGATGGCGTCGACGTGCCGGGCCCGCATCTCCTGGTCGCGCACCCCCATGCCCTCCTCGGGCGCCAGGCACAGCACGCCGACCTTGCCCTGGTGCACGTTGCGGTGCACGTCGTGGGCGGCCTGACCGGTCTCGGCGAGGGGGTAGACCTTGGAGAGCGTCGGGTGGATCTTCCCCTTGGCTATCAGCCGGTTGGCCTCCCAGGCCTCGCGGTAGTTGGCGAAGTGGGAGCCGACGATCCGCTTCAGCGACATCCACAGGTAGCGGTTGTCGTAGCTGTGCTCGTAGCCCGAGGTGGAGGCGCAGGTGACGATGGTGCCGCCCTTGCGGGTGACGTAGACGCTCGCGCCGAAGGTCTCGCGCCCCGGGTGCTCGAAGACGATGTCCACGTCCTCGCCGCCGGTCAGCTCGCGGATGCGCTTGCCGAAGCGCTTCCACTCCTTCGGGTCCTGCTGGTGCTCGTCCTTCCAGAACCGGTAGCCCTCGGCCTTGCGGTCGATGATGGCCTCGGCACCCATCCTGCGGCAGATCTCGGCCTTGTCCTCGCTGGAGACCACGCAGATCGGGTTGGCGCCGCCGGCCAGCGCGAACTGGGTGGCGTAGGAGCCCAGGCCGCCGCTGGCGCCCCAGATGAGGACGTTGTCGCCCTGCTTCATGCCGGCGCCGTTGCCCGAGACGAGCTGGCGGTACGCGGTGGAGTTGACCAGCCCGGGCGCCGCGGCCTCCTCCCAGCTGAGGTGGTCCGGCTTGGGCATCAACTGGTTGGACTTGACCAGTGCGATCTCGGCGAGCCCGCCGAAGTTGGTCTCGAAGCCCCAGATCCGCTGCTCGGGGTCGAGCATCGTGTCGTTGTGCCCGTCCGCGGACTCCAGTTCGACCGAGAGGCAGTGTGCGACGACCTCGTCGCCCGGCTTCCAGGAGTTGACGCCCGCGCCGGTGCGCAGCACGACGCCGGCCAGGTCGGAGCCGATGACGTGGTACGGCAGGTCGTGCCGCTTGGTCAGCGGGGACAGGCGTCCGTAGCGCTCCAGGAAGCCGAAGGTGGACATCGGCTCGAAGATCGAGGTCCACACGGAGTTGTAGTTGACCGAGGAGGCCATCACGGCCACCAGGGCCTCGCCCGGGCCGAGTTCGGGCACGGGCACCTCGTCCAGGTGGAGCGACTTGCGCGGGTCCTTGTCCCGGGTCTCCAGCCCTTCGAACATCCCGGCGTCGTCCTTGTGGACGGTCATGGCGCGGTAGGAGTCGGGCAGGGGGAGGGCGGCGAAGTCCTCGGGGGAGGTGTCGGACGCGAGGATCGCGTCGAGGATCTGGTTCACGGTATGCCTCCGGCGAAGCGCGAAAGTCGATAAGGAGTCCTCCGGCGTCGGGCCGGAAGATGCCCTGGGGGGTCGTCGGTTGTGAGGCAGCGCCGTCGGTTCGGCTGGTGCGTGTGCGCGGGTGTGCGCGGGGTCGCTCGTGACGCCGAGCGGTCCGGGGCGACACGGTTTCGGCCGCGGGGACAGCGCCCGGACTGATGCCAAGGTATGACACCCAGTGCCAGTGCACAAGACACCGAGTGCCGCGAATTCTCACCTGGAGACAGGTGCTCTCATCTGAGCGATGATCGATCAGCCCGGGCGGACCCGCAGGTCACAGCCGCAGGAACGAGTGCCGCGTCAGGGCACGTGGCGCTCGCGCCGCATCGGTGCACGTGGCGCTCGCGCCGCATCGGGGCAAGCGGTCCTCCGGTGCCGCGTCAGGGCACGTGGTGCTCCGGCGGCTCCTCGCCCTTCCGCAGCCGGCTCCGCTTGCGCCCGTAGACCGCGTAGAGCAGGGCACCGAGCACCATCCACGCCGCGAACCGCGCCCACGTCTCGGCGGGCAGATTGAGCATCAGCCACAGCGACGCCAGCACCGAGACCAGCGGCAGCACGGGAACCAGCGGGGTACGGAAGGCCCGCGGCAGGTCGGGCCGGGTGCGCCGCAGGACGAGCACGCCCAGTGCCACCATGACGAACGCGAACAGCGTGCCCACGTTCACCAGTTCCGCCAGCTCCGCGATGCTCGTGAACCCCGCGATGACGGCCACCACCACCCCGAGCAGCACCGTCGAACGGTAGGGCGTCTGGAAGCGCGGGTGCACCCGGGAGAAGAGGCGCGGCAGCAGCCCGTCCCTGCTCATGGCGAAGAACACCCGGGACTGGCCCAGCAGCAGGATCATGCACACGGTCGTGAGGCCGACCGCCGCACCGAAGCTGATCAGGCCGGCCCAGAACGGCTGGCCGACGGCCTTGAAGGCGTCCGCCAGCGGCGCGTCGACCGTCAGTTGCGTGTACTTGCGCATCCCCGTGACGACCACGGAGACCGCGACGTAGAGCACCGTGCAGATGACCAGCGAGCCGAGGATGCCGCGCGGCATGTCGCGCTGCGGAGCGCGGGTCTCCTCGGCGGCGGTGGCCACCACGTCGAAGCCGATGAAGGCGAAGAAGACGACGGCCGCCGCGGTGAAGACGCCCATCACACCGAAGTGGGTGGGCTGGTAGCCCGACACCAGCTGGATCAGCGGCGCCGCCCACCCGGAGCCGGATTCCGTGGCGCCCTGGGCGGGCGGAATGAACGGGTCGTAGTTGTCACCCTTGACGAAGAAGGCCCCGGCGATGATGACCAGCAGGACGACGCCCACCTTGATCGCCACCACGGTGGTGGTGACGCGGGCCGACAGCTTCATGCCCGCCACCAGGACCGCGGTCAGCGCCAGCACCAGCAGGCAGGCCAGCAGGTCGAATCCGAACCCGGTCTCCGCGCTGGTGCCCGAGAGCCACTGCGGCAGGCTCCAGCCGACGCTGTCCAGCAGGGAGCGCACGTAGCCCGACCAGCCGACCGCGACGACCGCACAGCCGAGTGCCAGTTCCAGCACCAGGTCCCAGCCGATGATCCAGGCGGGCAGCTCGCCCAAGGAGGCGTAGGCGAAGGTGTAGGCGGACCCGGCGACCGGCACCGTGGAGGCGAACTCGGCGTAGCACAGGGCGGCCAGCGCGCACACCCCGCCGGCGATCGCGAACGCGATGGCCACCGAGGGCCCTGCGGTCGTCTTGGCGACCTGCCCGGTCAGGACGAAGATGCCCGTGCCGATGACGACACCGACCCCGAAGACGGTCAGGTCCAGCGCGCTCAACGACCGCTTGAGCCCCCGCTCGGGATCGTCCGTGTCGCGAATGGACTCCTCGACGGACTTGGTCCGCAACCACTGTCTGGGGCTCTTCGGCCCGCCTGGCGCCACCGACACCGCCGCACCTCCACGTCGCCTCACGCGCCATGGTTTCCACTCCCCGGGTGCGGACGGGGGAACGCGGGGCGGGGCGCGGGCGCAATTCACCCGACTCCCTCGCCGCGCGCGCCAGGCCTGGCCGCGTGCGAGGCGGCGCGGGCCGCGTACGGTCAGGCCTGGCCGAGCGCGCGTTCGATCGTGGACATGATCTCGCCCAGCGGCGCGTCGGTACGCGCGACGGTCACCAGCACCTCGTCCTTGCGCTCCACGGCTGCGGCGGGGCGCTCGGAGCCGGGGCGGTGCGCGCCGAAGCCGGTACCGAAGGTGCGCCGTACGATGGCGAAAGCGTGGTCGAGCTGGGACATCACATCGCCGGTGCCGCCCGAGCGTAGCCAGCGCCGCAGCACGTGGTTGTGCGCGGTGACCACGGCGGAGGCCGCCACCTCGGCCAGCAGCGGCTCGTCGTAGCCGCTGACCCCGTCCCGGTGCGCCTCCTCGTCGAAGTGGCCCAGCAGATAACGGGTGAACAGCCGCTCGTAGCGTGCCACCGAGGCGATCTCCCGCTCGCGCAGCGCCGGCACCTCGCGGGTCAGCTTGTACCGCTCCACGCTGCCCTTGGGGGAGGCGGCGTACATCTTCATGACTTCCTTGATGCCGCGGCACACGGTGTCCAGCGGGTGCTCGTGCGCCGGTGCCGCCTCCAGCACCGCCTGCGCGCGCACCAGGGTGTCGTCGTGGTCCGGGAAGATCGCCTCTTCCTTGGAGCGGAAGTGCCGGAAGAAGGTACGCCGGGCGACGCCCGCCATGGCCGCGATCTCATCCACCGTGGTGGCCTCGTAACCCTTCGTGGCGAAGAGCTCCATGGCCGCCGCGGCCAACTCCCGGCGCACCTTGAGGCGCTGGGATGCGGCACCGTTCGCACGGGCACTGGTCGTACGGGAGTTCTTCTCGGGCTCTGGCATGTGGTGAACGTTACACGCCGTGACGGGGTGGGGGGACGGGCCGCTGCCCCCGGGATCCAGCAGCCCGCCCCACCCGGCCGTGCCCCCGGTCACCGGCGTGCGTACTCGCGGAAGCCGCGCCCCGTCTTCCTGCCCAGACACCCCGCGGAGACCAGGTGTTCCAGCAGCGGCGCGGGCGCCAGGCCCGGATCGCGGAACTCCTCGTGCAGCACCCGCTCGATGGCGAGCGAGACGTCCAGGCCGACGACGTCCAACAGCTCGAAGGGGCCCATCGGGTAGCCGCCGCCCAGCTTCATCGCGGCGTCGATGTCGTCCAGCGAGGCGTAGTGCTCCTGCACCATCTTCACCGCGTTGTTCAGATAGGGGAACAGCAGTGCGTTGACGATGAAGCCCGCGCGGTCGCCGCAGTCGACCGGATGCTTGCGGACCTGCGCGCAGACCGCGCGGACCGTGGCCCGCGCCTCCTCGCCGGTCAACACGGTGGTGACGACCTCCACCAGCTTCATCGCGGGCGCCGGGTTGAAGAAGTGCATCCCGATCACCTCCGCGGGCCGCGAGGTCGCGCGGGCGCAGGCCACCACGGGCAGCGAGGAGGTGGTCGTCGCCAGCACCGCCCCCCGCCTGCAGACCTGATCGAGCCGCCGGAACAGCGCGCGCTTGACGTCCAGGTCCTCGGCCACCGCCTCGACCACCAGGTCGGCCCCGGCCAGCGCGTCGAGCGACCCCGCCGGGGTGATCAGCGCCAGGGCGGTGTCCCGCTCCCCGCTCGTCATCCGCCCTTTGTGCACCGCGCGGTCCAGCGAGGCGCCGACCCGCTCCTTGGCGGTCTTCGCCTTGGCCTCGCTGCGGGCCGCGAGCACTGTCGGGAAGCCCGCCTTGGCGAACACCTCGGCGATTCCGCCCGCCATCGTCCCCGACCCCACGACGCCGACCGCGGCCACCGGGCGGCCCGCGGCGCCGGACGCCGCCGGGTCGGGGGTGAGCGCGTCGGGCACCACCTCGGCGCTGCCGGGCGCCGCGTAGGTGTAGAAGCCCCGGCCGGCCTTCCGGCCGGTCAGCCCCGCGTCGGCCAGCTGGCGCAGGACGGGGGCCGGCGCGTGCAGCCGGTCGTGCGACTGGGCGTGCAGGGCCTCCAGTACGGTGCGCGCCGTGTCCACTCCGATCAGATCGAGGAGGGCGAGCGGGCCCATCGGCAGACCGCACCCCAGCCGCATGGCGGAGTCGATGTCCTCGCGGCTGGCGTAGCGCGACTCGTACATCGCGGCCGCCTGGTTCAGATAGCCGAACAGCAGCCCGTCCGCGACGAAGCCGGGCCGGTCACCGACCGCGATCGGATCCTTGCCCAGTTCCTCGGCGAGTGCGGTGACGGCCGCCACGGCGCGCGGCGAGGTCAGCACCGAGGAGACGACCTCCACCAGCTTCATCGCCGGCGCCGGGTTGAAGAAGTGCAGCCCCAGCACGCGTTCGGGCCGGTCGGAGTCCGCGGCCAGCCGCGTCACGGACAGCGCGTTGGTCCCGGTGGCCAGGATCGTCTCAGGGCGCACGAGCGTGTCCAGCGCGGCGAAGACCTGGCACTTGGTGTCGTAGTCCTCCGGCACCACCTCGATGACCAGATCGGCTTCGGCCGCCGCCTCGATCCCGGTGAAGGTGCGGAAGCGCGCCAGCACGTCCCGGCGTTCGCTCTGTGTCATCCGCTCGCGTTCCACCGCGCGCGCGGTGGTGGACTCCAGCGCGGCAACGGCCTGCCGCGCGGCTGCTTCGTTCGTGTCAATGCCGATGACCTCTCGCCCGGAGCGGGTGAGAATGTCGGCGATGCCGGTACCCATCGTGCCGAGGCCGACGACGGCGATGGTGTGCAGGGGAGGACGGTCCATCAGGGGACTCCAGAGGGTGTGACACAGGCCCCCGAGGGGGCGCGGCTGATGAGGGTGAGGGTTTCGTGCACTACCGGGCGCACGGGCGTACACACACGCGAGGCAGGGGAGTTACCGGTCACGCCCCGCCGCGCGGCCCTGTCCCGGGGCCGGAGCGCGGGGCGGCCCGTGCGGGCCGCACGCCTGGGGCGCGGGAGGGCCCGCCGCCGAACCGACGTCACTCTCGGCGGCTGCGTCACCAAGCCGCCTGAGCGGGGGTACCGCTCTGATGAGCACCGTAACTCGTGGGTAATCAGAAAACCAGGGGTAGGAACACTTCCACGCTGTGGAACGCGGCACGTGAGGGGGACCGAAGTGGGCGACGCTTTTCGAGCGCTGATCGACCGGGTGCGGACCGAGGCCGAACCCGTCGAGTACGCGCGCCTGGTCACGCTGGCCAGGCAGCGCGGCACCGAGGCGCGCGATCAGCTCGCCGCCGTGCTCGTGGAGACCGAACGGCCGCTGTGGGCCCGCGAGATAGCGGCCTTCGCGCTGGGCAACGCGGGCGACAAACGGGCCTTCGAGACCCTCGTGTTCCTGCTGAACTACCGCGACCCGGTCTGCTGCGCGAGCGCTGCCCACGCCCTGGAGCGGTTACGCGACCCGCGCACCGCCAAGGCCGCCGCGGCCCTGGCCACCAACGAGCTGCGCACCGCCTACGCGCTCTACCCGGTCCGCCTCCTGACCGCCCTGCGGGCCCCCGAGTCCGTCCCCACTCTCATCAACGTGCTCCAGCGGCTGCTGATCGGCCCCCTGCACTACTGGCCGATCGCGGAGGCGTGCGTGGTGGGCCTCGGCGCGCTGGGGGACAAGCGGGCCGTTCCCGTGCTCGACGCCGCCGCCGAGCACCACCGTCTCTCCCCGTCGGCGAAAGCGGCACTGGCCCGGATCCCGAGTTGACGTCAACGCCACGCGAAACCAGACAGAGGATGTCCGGTTGGCGCGCCACAGTGGCGGCATGACGACGAGTGGCCGCACGACGGCGAACGAGAACGCGCCCCGCGCCGCGCACGGGGTGAGCTGGGCGGAGTTCCACAGGGCCGAACCCCGCTTCGCCGACGCCGTGGAACAGCGCTTCGGCAGGTACACCCACCATGTCCTGGCCACCCTGCGCCAGGACGGCTCACCACGGCTGACGGGGCTGGAGGCCGACTTCCGGGAGGGGGAGATGTGGCTGGGCATGATGCCGAACTCCCGCAAGGCGCTGGACCTGCGGCGCGACAACAGGTGCGCGCTGTACGCCAACCCGGGCGGCGGAGCGGACATGGACGGCGGGGATGTGCGGGTCTCAGGGCGCGCGGTGGAGGTGACCGAGCCGGCCGAGCTCGCGCGCTGGGCGGCGGGCATCCCGGAGGGCGACGTGCCGGAGAAGTTCCACCTCTTCAGGGTGGAGGTCGAGGAGGCGGTGCGCGTCACCATCGAGGACCCGGACATCGTCTTCCGTACCTGGAAGCCGGGCCGGCCGCTGCGGACCATCCGGCGAGGTAACGACGACGCACCGCCGCGCGAGGACGCGCCGCCGCGTGGCGACGCACCGCCGCGCGAGGACGGGGCCGGCTGAGGCGCGAGGGAGGCGAGGGCGGGCGGGCCCGCTGTCACTGCGGCGTCGTGGGCCCTGCCTGGGCCCGCGCGCCCGTCCTGCCGATCGTATGGACGAAGAGCTCCTTGCGTCCGGGTGCCGCGGTGCGCCGCTCGGGCAGCGGCAGCTCGTAGCGGACCTCACGCGCGTGGTCGGACAGCTGCCGGTTCGCGTTGTAGACCCGGCCGAACTTCCACAGCATCCGGGCGAAGTTCGTCTGGCCGTGCGCCAGGTTGCGGCCGAGGATGCGCATCGCGCCGATCGCCGTGCTCAGGCCGAGGTGCTTGCGGTTGATGACGGCCTGGGTGCGTACGAGCTCGCGGTAGAACTGTTCGAGCGGCAGCCGGGTGGGCACCACGGCGTGCTGGATGTCGAAGAGCCGGTAGTCCCGCGTGGTCAGCTGGCGGCTCTCGGTGTGCCAGACCTCGGTGCCCGGATAGGGCGTCATGACCGTCAGATGGACGATCTCGGGGACCGAGAGGGCGAACTCGCGCACCAGCCGGAACTGCTCCTCGTCCCAGGCGGGGTCGACGATCAGGTTGATGGCCACGCTGATGCCGAGCCGCCGCGCCGTCTCCAGCGCGCGGAAGTTCTCGTCCGGACTGATGCGCTTGCGGAACTGGTCGAGGCCGTCGGCGTCCAGCGCCTCCATGCCGAGGAACATGTAGCGCAGACCCAGCTTCGTCCAGCGTTCGAACACCTCTTCGTTGCGGAGCAAAACGTCGGCGCGGGTCTCCAGGTAGTACTGCTTGCGGATGTTGCGCCGCTCCAGCTCGGCGGCGATACCGTGCCCGTGGTCGGACTTGATGAAGGCCACGTCGTCGACGATGAAGACGTTGGGCTCGCGGATGGACGCCATCTCCTCGGCCGCCGCCTCGGGCGCGGCCCTGCGGTAGCTGCGGCCGTAGAAGGTCCACGCCGAGCAGAAGGAGCAGTCCCAGGGGCAGCCGCGGGTGAACTCGATCGAGGCGCACGGGTCGAGCTCGCCGATGAAGTAGCGGTTGCGCCGGCGCATCAGGTCGCGGGCCGGGCGGGGTGCGTCGATGCTCTCCAGCATCTTGGGTGCCGGGCCCCTGCCCTCGGCCGTCACGACGCCTGGCACGGTGTGCGCGGCCTTGTCGGGTACGGCTGCCAGCAGCGGGACGACCACCGTCTCGCCCTCTCCGCGCGCGATCGCGTCGACGGCGCCCTCGGCTTGTTCGAGCACGTGGTCGCCGATGAAGGAGACGCTGTGGCCGCCGAAGAAGACGAAGCACCCCGGGGCCGCCGCCTTGGCACTCTGTGCGATCTCGATGGCCTCGGGGATGTTCGCCAGGTAGTTGAGGGAGATCCCCAGGGCCTCGGGCTGGAAGGAGCGCAGCTCGCGTTCGAGCAGCTTGGGGGAGAGCACCTGGAGATCCACGACACGCACCTGGTGTCCCGCGTCCCTGGCGGCGGCTGCGACGCGTTCGAGCCCGAGTGGCTCCAGACGGAGGAAGATCTCCGAGTACATCAACGCGCTTGGGTGTACCAGCAGCAGGCGCATACGGGCGCTCCAGATCTCCAGGGCAAGGCAGTCGGCGTGCAGTCGCAGTCGTGGCCAGGGACGTTGCCCCTTCGACGTACGTTATCCACCTGAACGACTTTGGTCCTGGAACACGCCGATGTGCCCCTTACATCCGCTGCGGTCCCGGTATGCCGTGCGGGCGCGTCACGGCCGGGCGGCCCCGGAAGGCAGGACGGCCAGCGCTTCGATCTCGATCAGCAGTTCGGGGCGGACGAGTCCGGCGACCTGTACCGCGCTGCACGCGGGCAGCCGCTGGGGGTCCAGATACCGGTCGCGTACGGCCCGCAGCGCGGGCATCACCGCGAGATCGGTCACGAAGAAGGTGAACTTCGCGACCTGAGCGAACGTGGCGCCGGCCTCGTCAAGACAGCGCTGCAGATTGGCGAACACCTGCTCGGCCTGCGCCATGGGGTCGCCCTCTCCGACGACGTTGCCGTCCGCGCCGAGGGACACCTGGCCGGATATCGCGACGATCCTGCCCTCTCCCTGCACGACGTGGCTGTATCCGTTGCCCGGGGCGAGGCCCGCGGGGATGGCGATGTGGTTGAGCGTCGACATGCGCGCATGCTCTCAGAGCAGCGTGAGCTGCGTGCAGCGGTTTTCCGCGGGGAGCACGTGCGCACCCGCGTCCGCTTCCGCCCTGCCGTTCCCGTCCTCGTCAGGGCCCGCGGTCTCCGAGCCGATCCGCCGTGCCGCTCCCGGGGCCGAGGGGCCGACCCCGTACTCGGCGGCCAGCTCGTGCACCTGCCGCGTGATCCGCCGCTGGTACCACTTGGGCGCGTAGGCGCCGCCCGAGTACAGCGCCTCGTAGTGCCGCACGAGGTGGGGGTGGTGCCGGCGCAGCCAGTGGAAGTACCACTCGCGGGCGCCGGGGCGCAGGTGGAGGGCCAGCGGTGTGACGGAGGTGGCTCCGGCGGCGGCGATGGCGCGGACGGTCGTGCGCAGCTGGGCCGGTGAGTCGCCCAGGAACGGGATGACCGGAGCCATCAGCACCCCGCACGGGATGCCGTGCTCGGCCAGGCGGCGGATGACGTCGAGCCGCCGCTGCGGGGCGGGGGTGCCGGGCTCGACCGTGCGCCACAGTTCCTCGTCCGTGAAGCCCACCGACACCGAGACCCCGACGTCGGTGACGGCCGCGGCCGAGCGCAGCAGGTCCAGGTCGCGCAGGATGAGGGTGCCCTTGGTGAGGAGCGAGAACGGGTTGGCGTAGTCGCGCAGTGCGGTCAGGATGCCCGGCATCAGCCGGTACCGTCCCTCCGCCCGCTGGTAGCAGTCCACGTTCGTGCCCATGGCGATGTGCTGGCCGCGCCAGCGCGGGCTGCTCAGTTCCTTGCGCAGCAGCTCGGGAGCGTTGACCTTGACGACGATCTGGGTGTCGAACCCCGCGCCGGTGTCCAGGTCCAGGTAGCTGTGCGTCCTGCGCGCGAAGCAGTAGACGCAGGCGTGCGAACAGCCGCGGTAGGGGTTCACCGTCCATTCGAACGGCATGCGCGAGGCGCCGGGGACCTTGTTGACCAGGGAGCGGGCCCGTACCTCGTGGAAGGTGATGCCGCGGAACTCGGGGGAATCGAACGTCCGGGTGACGGCCGAGGTGCCGAAGAGGGCGGGTGCGGCGGCCTGGCCGTGTTCGTCGGTGTCCCTCAGTTCGTCCCAGCGCATGTGCGGCCTCCTCAGTGCTGGTGTCGCGTCCCTCTGGCGGCACTGTCGCTCTCTCGTACCTGACGTCCCCCACAGAATAGAACACCTGTTCCCACTGGCCGTGTCAAGGTGGATTTGGGGACCCGGGGTGCGGGTGGTTGGCTGGTCGCGATGTCCGTAGAGCCCCGCGCCGCATGCGGGGCGACCAGCACAGGAGGAGCCATGGCGCAGGTCGAGGCGACCACGCAGCGGGAGATCGCCGCCGAGCCCGAGAAAGTGTTCGATGCGCTCGCCGACTACAACGGAACCCGGTCCGAGGTGCTGCCCGAACAGTTCAGCGAGTACGAGGTGCGCGAGGGCGGCGACGGCGAAGGCACCGTCGTGCACTGGAAGCTCCAGGCCACGACCAAGCGCGTCCGCGACTGCCTGCTGGAGGTCAGCGAGCCCGCTGACGGCGAACTGGTCGAGAAGGACCGCAACTCCTCGATGGTCACCACCTGGCGGGTCACCCCCGGCGCGCGGACGAACAGCGCCCGGGTCACGGTCACCAGTGTCTGGAACGGCGCCGGCGGCATCGGCGGCTTCTTCGAGAAGACCTTCGCGCCCAAGGGCCTGGCCCGTATCTACGACGACCTGCTGGCGCGGCTCGCCTCCAAGGTCGAGTGACCGCTCGCCAAGGGCGGCCGCCGCCTCGCCGGTGAGCCCGTGCGGGGTTGCTTCCCCGCGAGGTGGGCCCGTACGGGAGCGCTCACCGGAGAGGTCGCCTTGCGCTCGGCGCTCACTGGATCGGGTGGTTTCCCTGTGCGCGGCCTCGACCGCCGACGGCGGTGCCCTGTCGGGTAAAACCCCTGTTCGGCGGGTCGAAAGACGCCTGGGGCAACCGAGTTGAGTCCCATCTGTCCCATGCCGCGCACCAGAACCGCGGTTGAACGCTCTTGTCGTGCAATGCGAGAAATACTCCCCCGAAAGCAGCGGCAAGGGGAGTGCGATGGGCGGGACCGGCGGGACGATCCTCGACAGCAGGGACGACGAGCATCCCGCGTCCGGAGGGGGCGCGGCCCGGGTCCGGGCCGCCCACAGCCCGGCCGTGGTCGAGTTCAGGGTGGAGGTGCCCGGCCGCCGCGAGGCGCCGGTCGCGGCCGTCCCGGTGCGGCCCCCGGAAGTGGCGGGAGCCGGGGCCGACACCTGGACCGGTACCGAGGCCCACACCCCGGCCGAGACCTGGGCCGGTGCCGCAAGCGCCGGGCGCCCCGGCGCGGACGCCGGACATCCCCTCTGGGACGCCACCCGCCAGGGCGGTGCGCTCACCGTTGGGCAGTCCCCACCTGCGGAGGAGGCCGGGCAACCCCCGCCACCCGCTGCGACCGAACGCCCCCCGTTCCCTCGCGAGGCCGGTCCGGAGCAGACGGTCAGGCCGCCCGAGGGGGAGCCCCCGCAGGCGGCCGCCGCGGGGACCCAGCCGGAGATCCCGCTCAGCCCGGGCCGCCTGCGCCTGGTGTTCTGCGCGCTGATGCTCTCCCTGCTGCTCGCCGCGCTCGAACAGACCATCGTCGCCACGGCGCTTCCCAAGATCGTCGGCGAACTCGACGGCCTGAGCCAGATGTCCTGGGCCGTCACCGCCTACCTGCTGGCCGCGACCATCGGGCTGCCCATCTACGGCAAGCTCGGTGACCTCTTCGGCCGCAAGGGGCTCTTCCTCTTCGCCATCGCCGTCTTCACGGTCGGCTCCGCTCTCGCGGGCTGGGCGGGGTCCATGGAGACACTGATCGTCTACCGCGCCATCCAGGGCACCGGCGCGGGTGGTCTCATGATCGGCGTTCAGGCGATCATCGCGGACGTTGTGCCGCCCCGGGAGCGTGGCCGCTACATGGGGCTCATCGGAGGCGCCTTCGGGCTCGCCTCCGTGGCGGGCCCGCTGCTGGGCGGCTGGTTCACCGACGACCTCTCCTGGCGCTGGTGCTTCTGGTTCAACGTCCCCGTCGGCCTGCTGACCCTCCTGGTCACCTCCTTCGCACTCAAGCTCCCGCGCCCCCGCGTGCGCCCCCGGCTCGACGTGTTCGGCGCACTCCTGATGGCCGCCTTCTCCACCTGCCTGGTCCTGCTGACCAGCTGGGGCGGTACGACGTACGAGTGGGGCGACCGCGTCATCTGGGGTCTGGCGGCCGGAGCCGTGGTCAGTGGAGCCCTCTTCCTGGTCGCCGAGCGCTTCGCGCCCGAACCCCTGCTCCCGCTGCGGCTGTTCAAGGACTCCGTCTTCAATGTCACCGGACTCGTCGGCGTCGCCATCGGCGTCGCGCTGTTCGGCGCCGCCAGCTACCTGCCCAGCTTCCTGCAGATGGTCGAGGGCGTCAGCGCCACGACGTCCGGACTGCTGATGCTGCCGCTGATGTGCGGTGTGGTCGTCTCCTCCACGCTCTCCGGGCAGCTCATCTCCCGCACCGGGCACTACAAGATCTTCCCCATCATCGGCTGCGCGCTCTCCGCCGAAGGCATGTGGCTGCTCTCCAAGCTGGACGAGGACACCTCGCGCCAGGTCTTCGGCGTCTGGTCCGGCATCCTCGGGCTCGGCATCGGCTTCGTGCTGCCCGTCCTCGTGCTCGCCGTGCAGAACTCCGTGCGGTCCGCCGACCTCGGGGTGGCCACCAGCGCCAACAACTACTTCCGGCAGATCGGCGGCAGCGTCGGAGCGGCGCTGTTCGGCACCCTGCTCGCCGACCGGCTCGCGGAAGCGCTCGCCCGTGAACTGCCCACGGGCCAGGGCAAGCTGCCCGACCCCGAGTCCATCACCCCCCAGCTCGTGCGCGCCCTGCCCGCACCGCTGCGCGACGGCTACATCGAGGCGTACGCCGAGGCCATGCCGCGCATCTTCCTCTACCTCGTCCCTGTGCTCGTCCTCGGGCTGGCACTGTCCCTCTTCCTCAAGGAGAAACCACTGGTGTCCCAGCACACGTCCGTGCCGCAGGCCCGTACGGCCGACCCTTCCGCCGCACCGGCGCCCGAGGCCAACGGCGCGGCCCCCCGCCCGCACGCGCAGCCCTCGCCCACACCGGCGCCGTACGCCGCAGGCGTCCCGGTCTGCGGCACCGTGCGGCACCACGACGGCAGTGCCGTCCCCCGCGCGGCGCTCACTCTCGTCGACACCGGCGGCCGGCAGATCGGCCGCGGCGCGACGGGCGACGACGGACGGTACGCGCTGAGCACGCCGGGGGAGGGCGCCTACGTGCTGATCGCCGCCGCGGGCGGGCACCAGCCGCGTGCCGTCAGCGTCAGTGTGGGGGAGCGCCCCGTCGACCTCGACGTGGTGCTCGGCGGGGCGGGACGCCTGGCGGGCAGCGTGCTGACCGCCGACGGCAACCCCGTCAAGGACGCCACGGTGACGCTGACGGACGTGCGCGGCGAGGTCGTGGCCACCACCCGCAGCGGACGCGAGGGCACCTACGTCATCACCGAGCTCGTCGCCGGCGAGTACACGCTGGCCGCCAGCGCGCCCGTCTACCGTCCCGCCGCGCTGCCGATCTCCGTCCAGGCCTCCCGCGAGACCAGGCAGGACATCGAGCTGGCGGGCGGCGCGGTGCTGCGCGGCACCGTGCGGGCCAGCGGCGGGCGGCCCGTCGAGGAAGCCAGGGTCACGCTGCTGGACGCCGCGGGCAACGTCGTCGACACGGCCACGACCGGAGCGGACGGCATCTTCCGCTTCGTCGACCTCGCCTCCGGCGAGTACACGGTCGTGGCCGCCGGCTACCCGCCGGTGGCGACCGTGCTGCAGATCGCGGCCGGCGGCCGCACGGAACGCGACGTGCAACTGGGGCACGAGGACTGAGCCGGGCCGCGCCGGGCCGCGCCGGAAGGCACCGGGCGGCGGGTTCGCGGACCGGCGCGGTGCAGATCCCCCGGCCGGTCCGTTGCCGCGCCTGTGGGTGCCCCGCCCCTCCCGGCGGGCGCCCTCACCGCCCTCCAGTGGGCGCCCTCACCGCCCTCCCGGCGGGCGCCCTCGCCGCCCTCCGGTGGGCTCCCTCGCCACCCTTCGACGGGCGCCCTCGCCGCGCGGTACGGCGCGGCCTGCCGGCCGGGAACGCGCAGGTCAGCGGCGTGATGTGGGCAGGTCCTCACCCGCCCGGGTGGATTCAAGTGGTCTAAACCAGTGGAGTTATCCACAGGGGTGTCCTGGTGGGGGCCGACCGCGTAACGTTCCGGGACATGAAGATCCTCATCAGCGCCGACATGGAGGGCGCCACGGGAGTCACCTGGCCGGCGGACGTGCTGCCGGGCACCCCGCAGTGGGAACGCTGCCGGTCGATGTTCACCTCCGACGTGGACGCGGCCGTGCGCGGCTTCTTCGAGGCGGGCGCTGACGAGGTGCTCATCAACGAGGCTCACTGGTCGATGCGCAATCTGCTGCTCGAACAGCTGGATGAGCGCGCGGAGATGCTCACCGGCAGGCACAAGTCCCTCTCGATGATCGAGGGCATCCAGCACGGCGATGTCGACGGAGTCGCCTTCCTCGGCTATCACACGGGCGCGGGCAGTGAGGGCGTGCTCGCCCACACCTTCCTCGCCAACTCGCTGACCGGCGTGTGGGCCGACGGCGTGCGGGCGAGCGAGGGGTATCTCAACTCGCTGGTCACCGCGGAGTACGGCGTGCCGATCGTGCTGGTGACGGGCGACGACCGCACGGTCGAGGACGCCAAGGGGTACGCACCGGAGGCCGCGGGCGTCGCCGTCAAGGACTACGTGTCGCGGTACGCCGCCGTCTGCCGCCCGCCCGCCCGCACGGCGGCCGAGATCCGGGACGCGGCTCGCCGTGCCGCCCCCCTGGCCACCCGGCGCACCCCGCCCGCGCCCGAACCGCACACCATCGAGATCGAGTTCGACGCGGAACACCTCGTGGGCGCGGCCACCGTCGTCCCCGGCGTCGCCCGCACCGCCGAGCGCCGGGTCTCCTACACCTCGCCCAGTGCCTACGAGGCCATCCGGTGCTTCAAGGCCGTCACGACCGTCGTCTCCTCGGCGGTGGAGGAGCAGTATGGCTGAGCCGGCAGGACGACAGGCACCCGGCGCGGGCCGGCAGCGGCCCGGCCCTGACCATCTGGACGCCCAGGTCTTCGAGGAAGTGGTGAAGAACACCTCCGAGCTGATCAGGATCGACACCACCAACCGCGGCGGCGGTGAGGGCGACGAGCGGCAGGCCGCGGAGTACGTCGCCTCCCGGCTCGCCGACGCGGGGATCGAGCCGAGGCTGCTGGAGAAGAAGCCAGGACGCACCAACGTGGTCGCCAGGGTCCCGGGCAGCGACCCCTCGGCGGACGCGCTGCTGCTCCACGGCCACCTCGACGTCGTCCCCGCCGAGCCCGCCGACTGGACCGTCCACCCCTTCTCCGGAGAGGTGCGCGACGGCGTGGTGTGGGGGCGCGGCGCCATCGACATGAAGAACGCCGACGCGATGGCGCTCTCCCTGGTGCGCGCCTGGGCCCGCGCGGGCGTCAGGCCGCCCCGCGACATCGTCCTGGCCTTCACCGCCGACGAGGAGGACAGCGCGGAGTTCGGCTCCGACTTCCTCGTCGAACAGCACCCGGAGCTGTTCGAGGGCTGCACGGAGGGCATCAGCGAGTCCGGAGCCTTCACCTTCCACGCCGAGAACGGCCTGCGCCTCTACCCGGTGGCCGCCGGTGAGCGCGGGACGGCGTGGCTGAAGCTGACCGCCCACGGCAGGGCGGGGCACGGCTCCAAGGTCAACAGGGCCAACGCCGTCAGCCGGCTGGCGGCCGCCGTCAACCGTATCGGCGAGCACGAGTGGCCCGTCCGGCTCACCCCCACCGTGCGGGCCGCGCTCGCCCGCCTGGCCGAGGTGCACGGAGTGCGCCCGCTGGGCCCCGGCGCGAAGGACGCGGAGGTGGACGCGCTGCTCGCCCAGCTCGGCCGGGCCGCGGCCCTGATCGAGCCGACGGTGCGCAACAGCGCCAACCCGACGGTGCTGGAGGCCGGTTACAAGGTCAACGTCATTCCGGGGACGGCCACCGCGCGCGTGGACGGGCGCATGCTGCCGGGGGCCGAGGAGGAGTTCCACACCACGTTGGACGAGCTGAGCGGCCCCGACGTGCGCTGGGAGTTCCAGCACCGCGAGGTCCCGCTCCAGGCGCCCGTCGACTCCCCGCTGTTCGCCGCCATGAGCGAGGCGCTGGAGCACTTCGACCCGGGAGCGCATGCCGTGCCGTACTGCATGTCGGGGGGCACGGACGCCAAGCAGTTCTCCCGGCTGGGCATCGTGGGATACGGCTTCACGCCGCTGAAGCTGCCCGCGGGGTTCGACTACCAGGCGCTCTTTCACGGCGTGGACGAGCGGGTTCCCGTCGAGGCCCTGCACTTCGGTCTCCGCGTGCTCGACCGCACCCTGCTCGGTACCGGAGCCCCGGCAACGGGCACAGGGAACGCGGACCCCGCCGCGGGGGATGCCGCGCACCCGCCCACCGACCACCCGCCCGCGCGCGACGCGAACGTCCCGTCAGGAGGCTGACCACCCGTGACCTCCCAAGCCCCCTACGGCACCTGGCCCTCACCCATCGACGCGCGGACCGTCGCCGCGCACGACGGGCGGCCCGAGTTCCTCGGTTCCGTCGGCGAGGAGCTGTGGTGGACCGAGCCGCGCCCCGAGGAAGGCGGACGCCGCGCCCTGCTGCGGTGCGCCGCGGACGGACAGCCGGCCACCAGCGTGCTGCCCGCGCCGTGGAACGTGCGCAACCGCGTCATCGAGTACGGCGGCCTGCCCTGGGCGGGCGCCCCACGTTCCCGGGGCGGCCCCCTGGTCGTCTTCACCCACTTCGCCGACGAGCGGCTCTACGCCTTCGAGCCCGAAGCCCCGGACGCCGAGCCGCGCCCGCTGACCCCGCTCTCGGACGTGACGGAGGCGGGGCTGCGCTGGTGCGACCCCGTCGTGCTCCCCGAGCGGGGCGAGGTGTGGTGCGTGCTGGAGGAGTTCACCGGGGAGGCGCCGACCGAGCTGCGCAGGATGCTGGCCGCGGTCCCGCTCGACGGATCGGCCGCCGGGGACCGCACCCGCGTGCGGGAGCTGACCGGGGACGGCGACCGGTTCGTGACCGGCCCCCGCCTCGCCCCGGAAGGAGACCGCGCGGCCTGGCTCGCCTGGGACCACCCCGCGATGCCGTGGGACGGCACCCGTGTGATGACCGCGCGGATCCTCGACGACGGCACGCTCGGCACCCCGCGCGTGGTCGCCGGCGGCCCCGAGGAGTCCGTCGCCCAGGTGGAGTTCGCCCAGGACGGCTCGCTGCTCGTGGCGACGGACGCGAGCGGCTGGTGGAACCTGGCGCGGGTGGACGTCGATGCGGCCGAGGCAGCCGAAGCCGCCGAGCCGGGACGGGGCCCGACGCTTCCCCGGGTGCCGCTGTGCCCCCGCGCGGAGGAGTTCGCCGGTGCGTCGTGGAAGATCGGCCAGCGCTGGTTCGCGCCGCTGCCCGGCGGACTGGTGGCCGCGTTGCACGGACGAGGCGCCCAGCGGCTCGGCGTGCTCGACCCCCGGACGGGGGAGCTCGTCGACGCGGCAGGGCCGTGGACCGAGTGGGCGGCCTCGCTCGCCGTGGTCGACTCCCGGGTGGTGGGCATCGCCGCCAGTCCGCGCACCTCGTACGAGATCGTCGAGCTGGACACCAGGACGGGGCACACCGTCGTCCTGGCGGCCCGGCACGAGGACCACGTGGACCCGGCCTACTACCCCGAGCCGCAGATCCGTACGTTCACCGGACCCGGCGGACGGGACATCCACGCCCACCTCTACCCGCCGCACCACCCGGACCGCACCGCACCCGAGGGCGAGCTGCCGCCGTACGCGGTGTGGGTGCACGGCGGCCCCACCAGCCGCTCACCCCTGGTGCTCGACCTGGAGATCGCCTACTTCACCTCGCGCGGCATCGGAGTCGCCGAGGTCGACTACGGCGGTTCGACGGGATACGGCAGGCAGTACCGCAACCGGCTGCGGGAACAGTGGGGTGTCGTCGACGTCGAGGACTGCGCCGCGGTGGCCCGCACCCTGGCCGCCGAAGGCACCGCGGACCCGGCGCGGCTCGCCATCCGCGGCGGCAGCGCCGGCGGCTGGACCAGCGCGGCCTCCCTCACCTCTCCGCTCGCGGAGGGCGTCTACGCCTGCGCCACCATCTCCTACCCGATCCTCGACCTGGCGGGGTGGGCCACGGGGGAGACCCACGACTTCGAGTCGCGGTATCTGGAGTCCCTGGTCGGCGCGTTTGCGAAGGTGCCGGGCAGGTACCGCGAGCGCTCTCCGGTGCATGGCGCACAGCGGGTCGCGGCACCGTTCGTGCTGTTGCAGGGGCTGGACGACGTGATCTGTCCGCCCGTCCAGTGCGACCGCTTTCTGGAGGAGGTCAAGGGCCGGGGCGTCCCCCACGCCTATCTGGCGTTCGAAGGGGAGGGGCACGGTTTCCGCAGGGCCGACACCCTCGTCCGTGCGGTCGAGGCAGAACTGTCCCTGTACTCGCAGACATTCGGGCTCGCCCGCGAGGACATCCCGCAGCTGGAGCTGCGCCCATGAGCGTGCCCCCGCTGCCCGAGGGCGAGCCCGGCCCGTCCGTGGCCGATCCGCACGCCCTGCTGGAGGGCTACCTCGACTACTACCGCCGCACCCTGCTGCGCAAGGCCGCCCGGCTCTCCGAGGAGGAGCTGCGCACCAGCCGGCTCCCCTCCGGCTGGACACCACTGGAGCTGATCCGCCATCTCCAGTACGTCGAGCAGCGCTGGCTGCACTGGGGCTTCCGAGCCGAACAGGTCGCCGATCCGTGGGGTGACCGGGAGCCGGACACCGAGGCGGACCGCTGGTACGTGCCTGACGGCATGAGCGTCCAGGAGGTCCTGGAGGCGTTCACACGGCAGTGTGACCGCTCCCGGCAGGCGACGGCGGACGCGGCGCTGGACGGAAGGGCGGCGGTCGGCGGCCGCTTCCCCACCCCGGAGGAGGCCCCCAGCCTCGCCTGGATCCTCTTCCACCTGCTCCAGGAGTACGCGCGGCACGTCGGCCAGCTCGACGTGGCCGTCGAGCTGGCGGGCGGCGGCACGGGGGAGTGACATCCCACGTGTGACAGGCGGGAGCGGCGGTCCGGGGGAGGAGCCCGGGCCGGCGGTCCGAGCCGGGGCCTGGGCGGGCGGCCCGGGCGGGCGGCCTGGGCGGGCGGCCTGGGCGGGTGGGGCTCGAGCGGGTGGTCCAGGTGGGCTGTTCCCGCCTCGCCGTGGTGGTCACAGCGCCGCCACGTCGGCGAGGACACGCGCCTGCCGCATGAGGGTGATGCTGTGGTGCAGGTCGGCGTCCTCGTCCACGGACCAGAGCGCGTACTCGACGTGCCGCGCCACCGCCCAGGCGCGGACGCGGGCGACGTCTTCGCCCACGGCGTCCGCGAACAGGGCCGTGCGGTGGCGGAGTACGCGGCGCGGATCGGGGTGCGCGAACGGGGCGTCGACCTGGTCGAGCAGCGGCCACGGATCGAAGGCGGGGTCGCCCGTCATCGGTTTGGGGTCGATGGCCAGCCACGGGGTGCGGCGGGCCGACAGGGGTGCCGACAACAGGTTTCCGGGGTTGAAGTCGCCGTGCAGGACCACCGTGCGGGCGGCGGTGGACGGCAGTGTGCGGTACAGCCGCTCCGCAAGCCGGAAGAGACCTGCGTCCAGTGCGGCGGGCCATGCCCTGGCGGCCTGCCGTTCGGCCACGCGGGCCCAGCCGTCCGTGATGTCCGCCAGCGCGTCGACCCCGAGCTCGGCGGCCTTGGCCGCGTCGGCGGACCACAGGCGGCGCAGCACCTCGGCGGCCGACAGCAGGCGGTCCTCGGCAGGCAGGTGGTCGGAGCGGCCCAGCTCGGCGCCGGGTTCGACTCGCTCCAGCAGCAACGCGTAGTCCTCCGCGTCCTGTTCGTGCACGCGGACGGCGCCGTCGCCGTTCCACAGGCTGAGCGCGGTGCCCTCCGTGCGGGCTTCCGGGTGGGGCCACGTCAGCTTGAGTACGGCTCGGCTGCCGTCCGCTCGTTCGGCAGGGGCCACCCAGGAACAGCTGCCGCCGTGGAAGGGCGCTCCCAGACGCAGTCGCCACCGTGCGCGCATCTTCTCGACGAGCGCGGGCAGGCCGGTGAGCCACGCGCGTCCGCTGTCCGTGCGGCTCATGTCGGTGAGCACCGGCAGAGTCCGCGGGAAGAGGGCAGCCGGTGCCGCGCTCCAGAGTGCCGAACTTGCGAGTGCCGAGCGCCGGGGGGAGGCGGAAGGGCTGGGCCGCGGAGGGGAGGGGGTGTGTGCCTCGGAGGAGAGGTCGGTCACGGCACAGTCCTTGATGGTCGAGGGACGACGGTTGAGCAACGACGGTCGAGGGACGAGGGTTGAGGGACGAAGGCGAGCTGCGGTGGTGGTCGTGGGGAAGCCCGCCCGCCACCGCTTCGGCCGGTACGGCCTGGGCCCCACCGTAGGGGGACGCCTTTCGTTCGTGTGTTCGCGGACTCGCGCGTGGGCGCTTCACTCCTTCGGGTACGGTCACCGCATGACGAGTGCCGCCTCCGGTACCAACGAGCCCCGCCGCTCTCCTGTCGTGCGCCTCGTGCGCGTGTCCGAGCACGCTGCCGCCGCGGCGGCGCCAGGTGCGCAGGAACCGCTCTCCGCGGAAGAGCGCGAGCGTGCCGCCAAGTTCGTACGGCAGGCCGACCGCGACCGCTATCTGGTCGCGCACCTGGCGCTGCGCGAGGAGCTGGGCAGGCTGCTCGGCCTCGCCCCACAGGACGTGCCGTTCACCCGTGCCGACTGCCCTGTGTGCGACGGTCCGCACGGGCGGCCGTCCGTGCCTGGAGACCCGGTGCACTTCTCCCTCTCGCACGCCGGTGACCTGGTGGCGCTGGCGTTCGCCGCCGCACCCGTCGGTGTGGACGTGGAGCAGCATCCGTCCGTCGCCGCCGCCATCCAGACCGCGTCCGCGCTCCACCCGAGCGAGCAGACCGAACTGGCCGCCCTCGCGCCGGACGCGCTGCCCGCCGCGTTCGCCCGTTGCTGGACGCGTAAGGAGGCCTATCTGAAAGGCACCGGGGCGGGTCTGGGGGAGGACCCCGCCCTCACGTACGTCAGCTCGCTGGAGCGGCCCGCCCGGGTCCCCGGCTGGCAGTTGGCCGATCTGGCGGTGCCGGATGGTTACGCGGCTGCGAGCGCACTGCGGCAGAGCGAGGCGCGCGGTGAGGGCACGGACGCCGCCTCGCGGACGGGATCGCCGACGGAAGCGCCGACGGGATCGCTGACGGAAGCGCCGACGGGATCGCCGACGGAAGCGCCGCCGGGAGCGCCGCCCGGGCGTGGGCCGGGGGAGAGCGAGTCGCGATGAGCCGGCGCACCGTAGTGATCGAGGCGCCCGCCAATCTGGGGCTGCGCCCTCCGGCGCCCGGCACCGTGCCGGGCTGCGGCAAACTGCCGGGTGCCCTGCGCGACCAGGGGCTGCCTCGTGCGCTCGACGCCGTGGACGGCGGGGTCGTCGTCGCTCCCCGGTACGACCTGGGCGGGTGGGAGCCGGGCGACGGGGTCTTCCACGCGGAGCAACTGGCCGGATACGCCCGCCGCCTCGCCGACCGGCTCGAAGGGCACGTACGTGCGGGCGACTTCCCCGTCGTGCTGGGGGGCGACTGCTCTATCGTGCTGGGCACCGCGCTGGCGCTGCGCCGCGTCGGGCGCTACGGCCTCGCCTATCTCGACGGGCACGACGACTTCCGGCACCCGGGAAACTCGGCGCGGATCGGCGCGGCGGGTGGCGAGGCCCTGGCGCTGGCCACCGGGCGGGGGCAGCGCGACCTGGCCGACCTGGAGGGGCGGGGTCCGCTCGTGCGGGACGCCGATGTGGCGCTGCTGGGGCTGCGGGACCCGGAGAACGAACCGGAGAACGTGTTCGACGAACTCGCGGAGCACGGGATCGCACACGCGGCCGTCGCGGCCGTGCGTGAGCGCGGCCCCCAGGCCGTGGCGCGCGAGGCCCTCGACCGGCTGGAGTCGGGCGGCCGCGACGGCTTCTGGGTGCACCTGGACGCCGACGTGCTCGACCCGACCGTGCTGCCCGCGGTGGACAGCGCCGAGCCCGGCGGCCTCTTCCCGGGAGAACTGCGCGCTCTCCTCGCACCGTTGGTGGCGTCACCGCGCTGCGCGGGCTTCCAGCTGACGGTCTACGACCCGGACAGGGACGCGGCGGAGATGCCAGGTGCGCGACTTCTCGCCGAACTGCTGACCGAGGTGCTGCGCTGAGGCGACCCCTCGGCGCGCAAGAGCCGAGGGCACCGGCCGACGCGGACCGCCCTGCTCCGTCGCGGACAGCCGGCATGCTCCGCAACCAGCCGGGGGAGGCGCGGCGGCGGAGAGGCGCGGAAAGGATCTGGCGCACGCGGGGCCGAGCGTGTTCCATGGTCATCGGGGGTCCCGGTCAGGCGGCGGCGCCCGTGGACGACGCGTGAAGAAGCGAGGTTGCCCGTGGCCACGACCGTACGACGCAGCACCCGGACCCTGCCCGTCGCGCCACTCGGCCCCGAGAACCCGCTGCCCGCGCTGCTGCCGCTGGACGAGGCCCACACCCTGGAGGAGTCCGAACGCGCCGCGCTGCCCGCCGAGATGGCCCGCCAGGTCGAATACGGCCCGCTGCGCTCGGTGCTGCCTGCCCGGGTGTTCGACGGTTACGGGCGGCGGCGCGCCCCTGCCCCGCTCGACACCCTGGTCCTGGAGAACGACCGCCTGTGCGTCACCGTTCTCCCGGGCCTCGGCGGGCGCGTGGCCTCGCTCTTCCACAAGCCGAGCGGCCAGGAACTCCTCTACGCCAACCCGGTCTTCCAGCCGGCCGACTTCGCCCTCAACGGCGCCTGGTACTCGGGAGGCATCGAGTGGAACATCGGTGCGACGGGGCACACGACGCTCTCCTGCGCTCCCCTGCACGCGGCGCGCGTGCCCGCACCCGGAGGGGACGGCGCGATGGTGCGGCTGTGGGAGTGGGAGCGGCTGCGCGACACCCCGTTCCAGGTGGACCTGTGGCTGCCCGACGAGTCCGACTTCCTGTACGTGGGCGCCCGTATCCGCAATCCGCACGACCGCACCGTGCCGGTCTACTGGTGGTCGAACATCGCCGTCCCCGAGGACGAGGGCACACGCGTTCTCGCACCCGCCGAGGAGACCTGGTACTTCGCCTACGAGCGCCGGCTGCGCCGCATCCCCGTTCCCGAGTGGCGCGGCACGGACCTCAGTTATCCGCTGCACAGCCGGTTCCCCGCCGACTACTTCTACGAGGTGCCCGAGGGCGCCCGCAAGTGGATCGCCTCGCTCGATGAGAAGGGGCAGGGACTCGTCCAGACCTCCACGGACGTGCTGCGCGGCCGCAAGCTGTTCGTCTGGGGCTCGGGTCCGGGCGGCAGGCGCTGGCAGCGGTGGCTGACGGAGCCCGGCACGCCGGGATACGTCGAGATCCAGGCGGGTCTGGCACGCACCCAGCTCGAACACGTCCCGCTGGAGGCGGGCGGTGAGTTCGCCTGGCTGGAGGCCTACGGTCCGCTGGCCACCGACCCCGCCGCCGTCCACGGCGCCGACTGGGCGGCGGCGCGCGGCCACACCGAGGAGCGGCTGGAGGCCGCGCTGCCCCGGTCCTGCGTGGAGGAGGCGTACGAGGCGTGGCGGCCGTACGCCGACGCCGACCCCGAGGGGGAGCCGCTGGCGGTCGGCTCGGGATGGGGCGCGCTGGAGGTGCAGCGCGGCGGATTCACGCTGCCCGGCACCCCGTTCGCGGCGGAGACGATGGGTGAGGAGCAGCGGCCGTGGGCGGAGCTGCTGCGCACCGGTGCGCTGCCGTGCGGGCCCGCGGGCAGCCCGCCGGGGCCCACGCTGGTCGCGGCCGAGTGGCGGGAGCTGCTGGAGTCCGCGCACGCCGCGAAGGGGGCGGCCCGGCACGAGTTGGACCACCACCTGGGTGTCGCGCAGTGGCACGCGGGGGACCGGTCCCAGGCGGTGCGCAGTTGGGAACGCTCCCTCGACTCCGCGCAGGGGGGCGCGCGCTGGCCGGCGCTGCGCTGTCTGGCCGTCGCCGACCAGCAGGAGGGGAACACGGCCCGCGCGGCCCAGCGAAGCCTCGACGCCGTCACGGACGCGCGCAAGAGCCTGGACGCCGGCCGGGTCCCGGCGAGGGCGGCGCTGGGCGCGCTCGCGCGCGAAGCGGTCGAGGCGCTGCTGGCCGCGGACCGCCCCGGCGAGGCGGCCGCCGTGCTGGACGAGCTCCCCGCGGCCGAGCGCGAGCGGGGGCGTTTCCGGCTGCTGCGCGCCCGCGTCCTGCTGGCGCGGGGTGACATCGCGGGCGCCCGCGCCGTCTTCGACAGCGACTTCGAGGTGGAGGACCTGCGCGAGGGCGAGGAAGTGCTGAGCGACACCTGGGCGGCGCTGACGGACGAACCCCTGCCGGACCGCTACGACTTCCGCATGCGTCCCTAGCCCCGCAGAGCCGCCGCCGGCAGCCCCGCGGCCCTCGGGCGGGGCTGGCGGCGGGGGCGGCTCGCGACCGCCGCGTGCGTCACATGCCTGGAAGGGACCTCACTCCGGGGCGTCCTTCCTGTCCATGTACTCGAAGACGCTGCCGTCCGGGTGGCGGGCCACCAGACTGCGGCCGATGGGCGTGGACTTGGGGCCCGCGATGATCTGGGCTCCCACGGTGTGCAGGTCGGCCAGCGCGTCGTCGACGTCCTTCACGGCGAGCGTCGCCTTGATCTTGCTGAGCACCTCCAAGTGCCCTTCGGGGCCGCTCATCAGGAAGAACGGGCCCACGGCTGCGACCTCCACCGAGCCGTTCTCGAAGCGCGCCGCCTCGGTACCCGCCAGCCGCTCGTACACCGGTACCGCGGCGTCCAGATCGTCGACGCAGATACGCAGCGAGGTCCCCAGAATATCCATGGCCCTACCCTAGGACGGGCCGCGGGCCCCGCCGAAACCCGGCGAGGGGCGGGGAGTTGCCCCGTACGGCGTTTCCGTTCACACGTGGCAGAGGATCTCGCCGTGGACGACGGTGAACCAGCCGTCCTCTTCCGCGCCCCAGGTCCGCCACGCCTCGGCGACGCGGCGCAGTTCCTGCCGGGTGGCCAGGCCGGACTCCACCGCGACGGTGGCGTAGCGGGAGTCCACCGTGCGGTCCGCCCACAGCCCGCTCCACCAGGCGCGTTCCCCGGGTGAGGCGAAGCACCAGGTGCCGGTGGTGATCTCGACATCGGCGAAGCCCGCCTGCCGCGCCCACGCGTGCAGTCGGCGTCCGGCGTCAGGCTCGCCGCCGTTGGCCCGGGCGACCCGCCGGTAGAGGTCCAGCCACTCGTCCATGCCGGGCACCTGCGGGTACCAGAACATTCCGCCGTAGTCCGCGTCGCGGGCGGCGACCACTCCGCCGGGCGCGCACACCCGGCGCATCTCGCGCAACGCGGTGACGGGGTCGCCGACGTGCTGGAGGGTCTGGTGCGCGTGGACCACCTCGAAGCTGTCGTCGGGGAAGTGGAGAGCGTGGACGTCGCCTGTCGTGAACTCCGTGTTGCTCACCCCGCGTTCCGCCGCCGTCTCGCGGGCCTGGGCCAGTACGCCCTCGGCGGCGTCGAGTCCGGTGACCGTGCCCTGTGGCACCAGGGTGGCGAGGTCGGCCGTGATGGTGCCGGGCCCGCAGCCGACGTCCAGGACGCGGTGGTCCGGGCGCACCGCGCCGAGCAGGTAGGCAGCGGAGTTGTCGGCGGTGCGCCAGCGGTGCGAGCGCAGGACGGACTCGTGGTGGCCGTGGGTGTATACGGCGGTCTCGTGTGCCATGTGGGCAGCCTAACGAGTCGTCTTGCCATGTGAGCAACCATCTTTCACATGGTGGACACGGGTGGGCGCGCAGCCGAGGCCTGTGGCTGCTGTGCGCCCTGGTGGATGGCCTGGCACACGGCTGGTTTGCCCTGCGCGACGCGGGGCACCCGGGCGCCCGTGCTTCGGCAAGAAGGCACACCCGCGGGTAAGACGCGCGCGCCTCAGGGTCGTTCGTGCCCCGCCGGTGCTCGCTCCCGCGGTGTCCGTCCGACGACGTGACCGGGAGGGGAGCACAGCCGATGACCCTTCGTACGAAGCGCTCGAGGCACCCGCACGATGACGCGCCCGACACCGCGGAGGATTTCCGCCGTATCGCCGCGCTGCCTGACGGGCCCGAGAAGGAAGAGCTGCGCCGGCGTGTGGTGCGGGCCTGGATGCCGATGGCCGGGCGGCTGGCCCGGCACTTCCGCAACCGGGGTGAGGCGCTGGAAGACCTCCAGCAGGTCGCCGCGCTCGGCCTGGTCAAGGCCGTCGCCCGGTACGACATCTCGCGCGGCTGCGCGTTCGAGAGCTTCGCCGTGCCGACCATCGTCGGCGAGGTCAAGCGGCACTTCCGCGACCACATGTGGGGGCTGCACGTGCCCCGGCGCGTGCAGGAGCTCCGCAACCGGGTCCGCGTCAGCCAGCGCGAGCTCAGCCACTCGCTCGACGGGCGCACCCCTTCCGTGCGGCGGATCGCCGAGCACGCCGGGCTGCGGGAGGAGGACGTGCTGCTCGGCATGGAGGCGCTGGAGAGCTACAGCACGCTGTCACTGGACGCGCAACTTCCCGGCGCGGACGACGGGTACTCCCTCGTCGACACACTTGGCAGCTCCGAACCCGGCTTCGACCAGGTCGTCTACCGCGAGGCGGTCAAACCGCGCCTGCAGAGGCTGCCGGAGCGCGAACGGCGCATCCTCTACCTGCGCTTCTTCTGCGACATGACGCAGAGCCGGATCGCCGAACAGCTCGGTATCTCGCAGATGCACGTCTCCCGGCTCATCAGCCGCACGTGCAGCCGCATCCACCACGAGGTGGAGGCCGACCGGCGCCTCGAACGCGGGGCGCCCGGCGCGGCGAGGCCCGGCGCCCACGGTCACGACGGCCAGGGGGCCCAGGCAACCCAGGAGGCCCAGGAAGTCGAGGTGTCCGACGCCTCGGAGTCGGACGTGCGGGTGACGAGGCGGGGCCCGGGAGCCGAACCCGCGCCCTGTGGCGCCCGCAGCGCCGCCCGCGAGGGCGACGGGCGGCGTAAGGACCTGCGCCGGTACGCGGCTCATCGCCGTACGAACACCAACACGCGCGCCGGCACCAAGACGCGCGCCGACACCAAGACGCGCACGAACACCAAGACGCGCGCCAACACCGTCGCGGACGGCAGCCGGGAGCACCGGCAGGCCTCCGGGACGGGCGGGCACGCCCGACGCGCGCACACCCCGGCTCCGGTCACGGCCCGCGGCTGAGAACCCGGAGCCCCGTCCCGGACGGGAGCGCGGCCGGCCGCCGAGACGCCGGTGCTCCGGCACGGTGCCTCCGTGTCGGCGATGCCGGTGTCACCGCCGTCTGCGAAGGTGTACACAAGACGGTTGTCTGATCTACGGGTAGGCGGCACATATGCGGCGCACTGGCCAGGGGAGCGGAGGGGGCGCGGGCCCGCGCCCCCTGGCCGGCCTGGCCGCCGTGCGGGAGTCCGCGTGCGGGTACTGGCGGCGTCGCGGCCTGCCGACCGAGCCGGCGCAGGTGGCAGTGGCCCCCGCGGCGCCACTGCTGCTGCTCGCCGTCCTGGCGGCCGCGGGCAGACAGGAGCGGCCGGGTGCGGCGGGCGTGCTCCTGCCGCACCCGTGCGCGTCGTGGTACGCGCCGCAGGCGCACCTGCTGGGCCAGCCGGTGCGCACGGTGCCGGTGCCCGCCGAGTGCGGCGGTGTGCCCGATCCCTTCGCGCTGCTGGAGACGGTGCGCAGGGCGCGTGCGGCCGGGGAGGCGCCGCGCGCGCTGGTGCTCTCCGTCGCCGACGACGTCACGGGCACGGCCGCACCGCCCGAACTGCTGCACGAGGTGTGCGAGGCGGCCGTCGCCGAAAACCTGCTGCTGGTCAGCGACGAGACGTGGCGCGACACCGCGCACGCCGCGGGAGACACCGTCGTGGTCAGTCCGGCCCAGATGCTGGCGGAGGCGGGCCGTCCCGAGCAGGTGGTGGTCCTCACCGACCTCACCGACCTCGGAGCCGCGCTGGCGCAGCCCGACCTGCGCGCGGGTGTCGCGCGGTTCTCCGCCACGCGCGACGGCGCACTCCTCGGCGAACAGGTGTACGAGGTATTGGGCCTGCTCGGCTCGGGGCTGTCGGAGCGGGCGGCGGAAGCGGCCGAGGCGGCGCTGTCCGAGCCCGCTCAGCTGTGCTCCCGCCGGGACGCCGACGCCCGTCGGCACGGCCGGCTGGCCGGCATGCTCCACGGGGCGGTCACCGAGGCCGGAGCCACCTGCCGCCCGCCCCACGTGGGCCGGCACCTCTACGCCGACCTGGACCAGCTCAGGACCCGGCTCGCCGCGCGCGGCATCACCGACGCGCCGGGCCTGGAGGCGGAGCTGGTGCGGCGTCTCGGGCCGTACGCGGAGGGCGGGCACCGCTTCGGTGACGATCCACGTGAGCTGCGGGTGCGGCTGTCGAGCGAGGTGCTCGGCGGCGCCTCGCCCCGCCCCTCCGCCGCCGTCGCCCCGGTAGCCCCCACCGTCTCCTCCACCGGCACGGGGCCTGCCGACGCCGGGCCGGTGCCCGGGGCACGGCAGCGCGGCCCCGCGGGGCCGGTGCCGGAGGAATCGCCGGGCGCGGCCGAGGCGTTGGCACAGGTGCAGTCGGTGCTGGCCGACCTCACGGATGGGAGCCCTCTCTAGATGACCGATCGGACCGGGCAGCGTTCTGAGCGCTCTTCCACTGCCGCGTCCCCGTCGGGCGAGAGCCCGGCACGGGAAGGGGCCGCTCCCCCCAGCGCCCCGTCGACCGGTACGGCCTCGCCGGGCGGGCCCACCCCCGGTACACCGTCGAGCGGCGGGCCCACCCCCGACTCCCCGTCGACTGGCGCGCTCCCGGACGGCCCCCCGCCTGACAGCCCCCCGTCGGGCGGTGAGCCGTCGGAAAGACCGGCGTCCGCCTGCGGCGCGGCCCGCCACGGGCCGACCGACGTGCTCCTGCGGCCGCCGCCGCCCGCCGTGTCCCCGCCGCGCCCCGTGGGGGCGCGGCGCATGTGGCCGCGCTCCTTCGCCGACCGGCTGACCTCGCCGCTGCCCGGTGTCCGCGCGCTGGCCCGGCTGGCCAGGGAGGGCGCGGTGCGGCCGGTCTCCTCCGCGCTGGCCGAGGAGATCCCCAAGCTGCCCTTCGCGCCGGGCCCGATGCCGGATCCGGGGCCCGACACCGTCGCCGTCACCTGGGCGGGGCACGCCAGCTGGGTGGTGCGCATCGGCGGTCTGACGGTGCTGACCGACCCGGTCTGGTCGCGGAAGATCCTGGGTACGCCCGCCCGGGTCACCCCGGTGGGCGTCGCCTGGCAGGACCTGCCGACGGTGGACGCGGTCGTCATCTCCCACAACCACTACGACCACCTGGACGCGCCGACGCTGCGCAGGCTGCCGCGTGACACGCCTCTCTTCGTCCCCGCGGGGCTGGGCGGCTGGTGCCGCAAGCGCGGCTTCACCACCGTCACCGAGCTGGACTGGTGGGAGGGCGCCGAGCTGCCGTCTCCCGCTGGCTCGTCCCGGGCGCAGCCGGGGGGCGGCAGGGTCCGCTTCGACTTCGTGCCGGCGCACCACTGGTCCAAGCGCTCCCTGACCGACACCTGCCGCTCACTGTGGGGCGGCTGGGTGCTGACCGACCGGCACAAGCAGCGGGTGTACTTCGCGGGCGACACCGGGTACGGGCACTGGTTCGGTGAGATCGGCCGCCGTTTTCCGGGCATCGATCTGGCGCTGCTGCCGATCGGCGCCTACGACCCGCGCTGGATGCTGCGTCCGGTGCACACGGATCCGGAGGAGGCGGTGCGCGCCTGCCAGGATCTGGGGGCGCGCCGGATGGCGCCGATGCACTGGTCCACGTTCCTGCTCTCGGAGGAGCCCCCGCTGGAGCCGCTGACCCGGGTACGGGCCGCCTGGCGCAAGGCGGAGCTCCCGCGCGAGGACCTGTGGGACCTTCCGGTGGGCGCCTCCCGCGTCCTGGAACCCGCGCACCCCTAGCCACAGGGCGCCGCAGCCACAGGGCGCCGCAGCCACAGGGCGCCGCAGCCACAGGGCCGGGGCGGCGCGTCACTGCTGCTCGGAGGTGCGCGGCCCCCGCACCCGGCGCCACAGCGAGGGAGCGACACTGACGAGCACCGTCAGGGCGACGGCCGCCGCCACGCCCTCCCAGGGGCGGGGGAAGAGCGAGCCGCCCGCCACGCCGATGAGCTGGTAGACCGCCGACCAGGCCAGGCACGCCAGCACGTCGCCGCGCGCGAACTCCCGCATGCGCATGCGCGCCAGCAGGCAGGCGAGCATCACCGGGATGCGTCCCGCGGGCACCAGCCGGGAGACGACCAGCACGGCGACTCCGTGTTCGCGCAGTTTCCGGTCTGCCTGGGCCAGCCGCTCGGGCGCGGCCCGCTCGCGCAGTGCCGACAGCCAGCGGGAGCCGTTCTTGGAGCCGACGCCCCGCTTGCCCAGCCAGTAGAGGCCGAGGTCGCCCAGGAAGGCGGCGAGGGAGGAGATGCCGAAGACGCTCAGCAGCGCGAACACCGGCAGGCTCTGGTGGAGTGCCACCACGGCTGCTCCGCTGACCAGCGCGCCTGTCGGTACGACGGGCACCAGGGAGCCGAGGACGATCAGCAGGAACAGCGAGGGGTAGCCCAGGGCCTGCTGGGTCGCCTCGGGGGGCCTGACCACCGCGTCGGAGAGGGTCTCGGCGACCGTCGCCAGCCCGCCCAGGCCCGAGCCCAGGTCCGCCGTGGCGCCCGCACTCAGGCTGGTCAGGCCCGCGCTCAGTCCGTCGGTGAGCGCACCGTTCACCTGTCCGCCTCCAGCCGCACGCACTCGCCGTGCCCCAGCAGATGCACCGTGACGTCGGGTGCGGGGTGGGTGGCCAGCCGTTTGAATTCGAGGCCGGGGGAGTGGAACTCGTGCGGCCTGACCGCGTCCATACCGACCGGCCAATATGTGCCGAAGTGCACCGGTACCGCGCTGCGCGGCCGCAGCCGCGCCAGGGCCTCGGCCGCCCGGCCCGCGTCCAGGTGGTCGGCGCCCAGGAACGGGCCCCAGCCGCCGACGGGCAGCAGCGCCGTGTCGACCGGGCCGACGGCCTGTGCCATGCCCTCGAACAGCCCGGTGTCCCCGGCGAAGTAGGTGCGCTCCTCGCCCTCGATGACGTATCCCAGCGCGGGGACGGCGTGCCGCCCCACCGGCAGCCTGCGGCCGTCGTGCGAGGCGGGCACCGCTCGCACGGTCACGGGCCCGGCCTCCACCGTCTGGTCCGGCGCCACCTCGGTCAGCTCCAGCCGCCGCGCCACCCGCCGCAGCCCCGGCACGGCGCGCCGCGCGCCGAGCGGCAGCACGACGCGGGTGCCCTCGGTCAGCCTGGCGAGCGACCCGAGGTGCAGGTGGTCGGCGTGCAGGTGCGAGATGAGGACCAGGTCGGCCCGTGCCGCCTGCGGCGGCGGCAGCGCGCCCCGCCTGCGGCGCAGATGAGCCAGGCGGCGCACCAGCAGCGGATCGGTGAGCACCGTGACCCCCGAGTCCCGCACGGTGGCCGTGGCGTGTCCCCACCAGGTGATCTCGACCGGCACGTGCGCTCCTCCTCCCGCTCGCTGGTCCGTCCTGCTCGCGGTTCCCGTCGCCGGGTGTCCGCTGGGTACGAGCCTAAGCGTGCGATGGCGCGGACCGGCCGCCGCCTCCGCTTCGAAGGGCGATCCGGGTGCGGTACCTGACTGTGTAAAAGTGGAGGATGTCCCAACAGGGGAGGATGTCCCCCCGGGCGAGAGGGAGGTGACCTGACGGACGTGCGCGTTCCCCGGATTCCGTGGCGCTGGCGCAGGCTGGGCGTGACGGCGTTGCGCGTCACCGCGGTCTGGATGGTCAGCACCCTGACCATGCTCGTCCTGGCGGGCGTGCTGCCCGATTTCCGCCTCCAGTCCGCCAGCGGAGACAGCGCCACCGTGATCGGTGTCACGGCCGCGGCGGGCGCCGGTGCCTTCGGGCTGCTGAGCGCTCTGGTGTGGCCGCTGCTGGTGCGTGCCTTCCTGCTCGTGCCCGCGCTCGTCCTGGGGCTGCTCGTCTTCTTCCTGAACGGGTCGCTGCTGTGGCTGGCGCTCTCCCTGGTCCCGTACGGCAGCGGCAGCACCGATCCGACGATGGCCGTGGTCGTGGCCGCCGCCATGTCGGCGGCGTCCTCGGCGACCAACGCGTTCCTGGCGGTACGGGACGATCGCGCCTACCGCCGCAGGCTGGCACGGATAGCCGTCCGCCGGCAGCGCAGGGAGGGCAGGCATGAGCCGCCCACCACGCCGGGAACGGTCTTCCTCCAGCTCGACGGCCTGGGGTACGAGGTGCTCAGGGAGGCGCTGGAGGCGCCCGAGGGCGGGGAGCCGCTGATGCCCGCCGTGGCCGCGCTGTACGGGCGCACCCACAGGCTCACCCGCTGGCGTACCGACTGGTCCAGCCAGACCGGCGCCAGCCAGCTGGGCATCCTGCACGGCAGCAACGAGGACGTCCCCGCCTTCCGCTGGTACGAGAAGGAGAGCGGCGAGGTCATCGTCAGCAACCGGCCCACCAGCGCGGCCGAACTCCAGCGCCGGGCCATGGAGCGTACGGGAGACAAGGGGCTCCTCGCCCAGGACGGCGCCAGCCGGGGCAACCTGTTCACCGGCGGCGCCCGGCAGGTGGCACTGGTGCTCTCCGTCGCGGCGCGCCGGGGCAAGGAGACCCGCTCCCGCGCCGGGTACTTCGCCTACTTCTCCGATCCCGCCAACGCCACCCGCACCGCCGTCTCCTTCGCCGCCGAGGTCGTGCGCGAGATGGTCCAGTCCACGCGCGCGCTGCTGCGCCGTGAGCGTCCTCGGGTGGGCCGCGGTGGCCTGTACCCGTTCATCCGGGCCTTCGCCACCGTCGTCGAGCGGGACGTGGTGGTGGCCGCCGTGCTGGGGGACATGCTCAGCTGCCGCACCGCCGTCTACGCCGACCTCGTCGGCTACGACGAGGTCGCCCACCACTCGGGCCCGCGTGGGCGGGACACCCGGCAGGTGCTGCGCCGTCTCGACCGGTCGGTCCAGCTGATCGCCAAGGTCGCCGCGCGCGCCCCGCGCCCCTACCGCCTGGTGCTGCTCTCCGACCACGGCCAGAGCTTCGGCGAGACGTTCGAGGAGGCGTACGGGCTGTCGCTGGAAGAGCTCGTGCGCGCGGGCAGCGGGCTCCAGGTGCCCCGGCGTGCCGGGCGGACGGCCAGCGGCTCCGAGGCCCGCGCCTCGGCACGCGCGGCGCTGCGGCGGCCGGAGGAGCGCGGCCAGGAGGTCCCGCGCATGCCGGACCGCGACCGGGGACCCGTGGTGCTGGCCTCCGGCAATCTGGGCCTGATCTCCTTCCCCGACGTGCCCGGGCGGCTGTCCCGGGAACGGATCGAGGAGCTGCGGCCCGCGCTGCTGCCGACGCTGACCGAGCACCAGGGGATCGGTTTCGTGCTGGTGCGCAGCGACCGGCACGGCCCCGTCGTACTGGGCGCGGGCGGCTGCGAACACCGGCTCCTGACCGGCGAGGTGGTCGGTCCGCGTGACCCGCTCGCGCCGTTCGGACCCGGTGCGGCCCAGGCCGTGGCGCGGACGGCACAGTTCCCGCACACGCCCGACATCATGGTCAACTCCGCGTGCGACCCGGCGACGGGCGCGGTGCACGCCTTCGAGGAGCAGGTCGGCTCGCACGGTGGGCTGGGCGGCGAGCAGAGCCACGCCTTCCTCCTCTCCCCGCTGGAGCTGTCTGCCCCGGTCGAACCGGGGGAGGAGCTGGTGGGCGCCGAGGCGATCCACCGGGTGCTGCGCCGCTGGCTGACCGAGTCCGCCGAGCCCCATCTCGTGCCGGGCCCCTCACCCCTCGCCGCCCGGGGGCCTGAGAGGAAACAGCCGCTCTCTGCGACCCCCTGACCCCGCCCGCAGGCCGCGTGCCGAGACGTGGCGCGGCGGCTCAGGCCCGGTCGCGGTCGCGGATCGGGGCACCCACGTCACGCAGGTGGCGCAGTGCTTCGCGCCAGGACGCCGCCAGCCCCGTCTCGTGGTACGGAATGCCCAGCTCGGCACAGTAGTCCCGGACCAGCGGCCGCGCCTTGCGCAGATGCGGCGTCGGCATGCTGGGGAAGAGGTGGTGCTCGATCTGGTAGTTGAGCCCGCCGAGTGCGACGTCGGTGAGCAGCCCGCCACGCACGTTGCGGGAGGTGAGGACCTGGCGGCGCAGGAAGTCGGGCCGCTCGTCGCCCTTGAGGGTGGGCATGCCCTTGTGGTTGGGCGCGAAGATGCTGCCCAGGTAGACGCCGAAGACGGCGTGGTGGACGAAGAGCACGGCAAGAGCCATGCCGGCGGGCAGCGCGGTGAACAGCGCCGTCAGGTAGCCGGCCGTGTGCAGGAGGAGCAGGCCGCCTTCGAGCCACCGGCGCTTCATGTGCGGTTGGCGCAGCGCGCGGAAGCTGGAGACGTGGAGGTTGAAGCCTTCGAGCGTCAGCAGGGGGAAGAACAGCGCGGCCTGGTGCCGTCCGATGAAGCGGGGCAGTCCGCGCGCTTCGCTCGCCTGCTCCTGTGACCACACGAGAATGTCGGGCGCCACGTCCGGGTCGAGGTCCTCGTGGTTGGGGTTGGCGTGGTGGCGGGTGTGTTTGTTCATCCACCAGCCGTAGGACATGCCGATGCACAGGTTGCCCACCGCGCGGCCGAAGGTCTCGCTGGCGCGGCGGCCGCGGAAGACCTGCCGGTGCGCGAGGTCGTGGGCGACCAGCGCCAGCTGTCCGTAAACCAGGCCGAGGTATCCGGCGACCGCGAGCTGCCACCAGGAGGTGCCCACGGTGAACAGGGCGACCCAGCCCGCCACGAACGCCGCGGCGACCAGGGTGAGGCGCACGGTGTAGTAGAGCGGCCTGCGGGTCATCAGGCCCGCGGCCGAGATCCGGTCGGCGAGCCGGGAGAAGTCGCTTCCCCGGCGGGCCCCGCGGGCACCGGAGGTGGTGTCGGCGGCGGGGCGTGGGCGGGCCGTTTCGGTCGCTGTCGTCATGCCCTCGAGCCTTCCGGCCGTGCCGGTGCGCTGACAGCCGCGCAGCACGCCACTCCCGCCGGGGGCCTGGCCTCCGGGCCTGGTGTAGCTAGCTACACCAGGCATCCGGGGTATCCCGGATGCCCGCTTTCGGGGAGGTCCCGTAGGGGGTGGTCAGTAGTCCTGGTCGGAGGCGGTGAGGGCGCCGGAGTGGTCACCGCTGCCGCGCAGCCGCTGGAGGTGGAGCTGCCGGGTGAGCCGGATGGCGGGCCTGATCATCAGCTCGACGCTGCCGAGGACGAAGCACCAGGTGCCGGTGTGCGTCCACGCGGGGGAGAAGAACATGATGCTGCCGATCAGGAACCAGGCGGCGATCAGCGCGTCGTTGGCGACGCTGGCCGCCTCGTAGCGCTGCCGGACGACGAGTTCCGCATGGCCGATGTGCAGGGTGAGGCTGGCTGCCCGGTGGCGCCGGGGTGGGTTTCGGGGCACGGGTAGGACGCTAGTGGAGGCGGACGGTGTGGGCGTGGTGCGACGGGCCGGTGGCGGTTCCGCGGGGGTGCTCCCAGCGGGCACAAAATTTGCACAACAGATTCACATTTCATTAGGGTGCTGCCATGCGGTTGGCGAAGTCGACGGATCTGGCACTGCGTGTGGTGATGCGGCTGGCGGTGGCGGGTGACGAGTTGTGTGTCGCCCGGCAGGTCGCCGACGACATGGCCGTCCCCTACAGCCACCTCGCGAAGGTGGTCAACCGCCTCCAGCGCCTCGGCGTGGTGGAGACCTGGCGCGGCCGGGGCGGCGGACTCGCGCTCACCGGGGCGGGGCGGACCGCGTCGGTGGGCTGGCTCGCGCGGGAGTTCGAGGGCGCGGGCGACGTGGTGGAGTGCGAAGGCGACGACCCGTGCCCGCTGCACCGGGCCTGCCGGCTCCGTGCGGCCCTCCGCTCCGCGCAGGAGGCCTTCTTCGCCACTCTCGATCCGCTGACCGTCTCCGATCTCGTCCAATCGCCCACGGGGCCTGTCCTGCTGGGGATGGTGGGCCGGGGTCCGGGCGGCGCGGCCGGCTGAGCGCGTGTCCCCCGGGGGAGCGGCGTGCCGCGCCGTTGAATATGAATGTGAGATGCAAGTTTGGAGTGTGCTGTGAGCACTGGCCTGTCCCAGAAGTCCGCCGAGATCGTCCGAGCCACTCTCCCGGCCGTCGCCGAGGCGATCGACGAGGTCTCGGGGCTCTTCTACCGCCGGATGTTCGCGGCGCACCCCGAACTCGGCACCCACCTGTTCAACCGGGGCAACCAGGCGTCCGGCACCCAGCGGCAGGCGCTCGCCGGCTCCATCGCCGCGTACGCCACGGCGCTGGTCACCCCCCAGGGGCAACTCCCCGAGGGCATGCTGACGCGTATCGCGCACAAGCACGCCTCGCTCGGCATCGCTCCGCAGAGTTACGAGATCGTGCACACCCACCTGTTCGCGGCGCTGGGCGAGGTGCTCGGCGACGCCGCGACCGACGAGGTGGTCACCGCCTGGGACGAGGTGTACTGGCTGATGGCCGACACGCTGCGGGAGGCCGAGCGCGGGCTCTACGCGCGGGCCGGAGTGGCGGCGGGCGAGGTGGGCGCAACCTGGCGCCCCTGGGAGGTGGTCGAGCGGGTCGAGGAGACGGGCGAGACGGCCACCTTCCGCATCCGGCCGGCGGACGGCCGCCCCGCCCCGTGTTTCCGCGCGGGACAGTACGTCTCCGTCCGCGTCGAACTGGCCGACGGGGCCCGGCAGATCAGGCAGTACAGCCTCAGTGGCGCACCCGGCGACCCCGTCCACGCGGTGACCGTCAAGCGCGAGCTGCGCCCGGGCGCGCCCGCGGGTGAGGTATCCCAGCACCTGCTCGACCACGTGCGCGCCGGCTCCCGGCTCGAGGTCTCGGCGCCGTACGGCGACCTGGTGCTGCGCACCGAGGACGCGCACACCCCCGTGCTGCTCGCCTCGGCGGGCATCGGCTGCACTCCGCTCCAGGCGATGCTGCACCAGCTGGTCGACGAGGGACACCAGGGCCCGGTCATCTCCCTGCACGCGGACCGCACACCGGGCGACCACGCACTGCGCGAGGAGCGCGAGCGCCTGCTGGCCAAGCTCGCCGACGCGCACGCCCACACCTGGTACACCGAGCGCGACGGCCGCATGGATCCGGCCGCGGTGACCCTCCCCGCCGGGCTGCGCGCCTACCTGTGCGGACCGCTGCCCTTCATGCGCGCCCTGCGTGCCCAGCTGCTGGAGCGCGGCGTCGCGGCGGACCGCATCCACTACGAGGTCTTCGGGCCCGACATGTGGCTGGCCGGCTGACGGACTCGGCGCAGCGCCCGCGGGGCCGGACGGCGACCGCCGCGGCGTGGCAGGCTGACCGGTGAAGGCAAGCACCGTTCGGAAGGAAGGGCATCTCATGGCGCCGCAGCCGCTGACCCCCGAGGAGACCGAGCAGGCGCTGGCCGGTCTGCCGCACTGGACGACCGACGGCGACAGCGTCTCCCGCTCCTACGCGCTGGCGGGCCACCTGCCGGCCGCGGCGATGGCCCTGCACATCGCCGCCGTCCAGGAAGAGCTCAACCACCACTCCGAGCTGACGCTCGGTTACAACTCGCTGTCCGTCACGGTCAACACGCACAGCGTCGGCGGAAAGATCACCGAGCTGGACGTGGCGCTGGCCCGGCGTATCGAGGAGCTCGCCCCGGGACACGGCGCGAGCTGACGGCCGAAGCCGGGCCCACGGCGCGGCTCGGTCCTTGACACCACGTGCCCGGTGGCACCCCGAGGGGTGCCACCGGGCACGTGGTGGTGAGCAGCCCGGTCCGCATCAGGACACGGGTGGCGTCCGGCGCGGACCCGGCCGCGCCGGGGAGGGGGTCAGCCCTGCCAGTTCATGTCGTCCGGGTCGGGGCCCAGCCGGGTGTCCGTGTTGAGGGTGGCGATCTCGGCCATGTCCTCGCTGGTGAGCTCGAAGTCGAACAGGTCGAAGTTCTCGCGCACCCGCGCGGGGGTGACCGACTTGGGGATCACCACGTTGCCCAGCTGAAGGTGCCAGCGGAGCACCACCTGGGCGACGGTCTTGCCGTGCTTGCCCGCGATGCCGGTCAGCGTCGGGTCGTCGAGCAGGTCACCGCCCTGGCCGAGCGGGGACCAGGCCTCGGTGGCGATGTTGTGGTCGGTGTGGTAGGCGCGGGGCACCGACTGCTGGAGCCGCGGGTGCAGCTCGATCTGGTTGAGGGCAGGGACGGTGCCGCCCAGCTCGATCAGCCGGTTGAGGTGGGCCGGCTGGAAGTTGGAGACGCCGATCGCGCGGGCGCGCCCTTCGGCGTAGATCTTCTCGAACGCGCGCCAGGTGTCCGCGTACTTGTCGACCTCGGGCATCGGCCAGTGGATGAGGTAGAGGTCCACGAAGTCGAGGCCGAGCTTGGCCAGCGAGGCGTCGAAGGCGCGCAGGGTCGAGTCGTGACCCTGCTCGGAGTTCCACAGCTTGGTGGTGACGAACAGCTCGTCGCGCGGCAGACCCGAGTCGGCGAGGGCGCGGCCCACGCCTTCCTCGTTCTCGTACGCCGCGGCCGTGTCGATGCTGCGGTAGCCGGACTCCAGCGCCGTGGTCACCGCCGTGGCCGCCTCGTCGGCGGGCACCTGCCAGACGCCGAAGCCGAGCTGCGGCATCTCGACGCCGTTGTTGAGCGTGGTGGTGGGAACGTTGCTCACGCGAGGGGTCCTTACGTTTGTTTCGGGTTCTCTTCGTGCTTGCCCCCCACGTGAACGCTTGGTGCCCTGCTTCTGTTCCTTCCCGGTTCCTCCCCGACACCCGGCGCCCGTCCCCCGGGTACCCAGGATCCGGGCGGCCTCAGCCCGCGCGCCCCGCACCGGGCGGTCAGCCCCGGTACAGGGCCTCTATCTCGGCGGCGTAGGCCGTCTCGATCGCGCCCCGCTTCAGCTTCATCGACGGCGTGAGCAGCCCGTCCTCCTCCAGGAAGGGCCGGGCCAGTATCCGGAAGGTGCGGATGGACTCCGCCTGCGAGACCTGGGTGTTCGCCGCGACGACGGCCCGCCGCATCTCCCGCTCCAGATCCTCGTCCCGCAGCAGCTCGGCCGGGTCAAGCCCCGGCTTCTCCCGCATCGCCAGCCAGTGCTGCACCGCTTCCTCGTCGAGGGTGAGCAGCGCGGACACGTACGGCCTGTCGTTGCCCAGCACGATGCACTGGCCGACCAGCGGATGCTCCCGCACCCTCTCCTCCAGCGGCCCCGGGGAGACGCTCTTGCCGCCGGAGGTCACCAGGATCTCCTTCTTGCGGCCGGTGATCGTCAGGTATCCCCGGTCGTCCAGGGAGCCCAGGTCGCCGGTGGCCATCCAGCCGCCGCGCAGGGCGTTGTGGGTGGCGTGCGGGTTGTTGAGGTAGCCGCCGAAGACCTGCCCGCCGTGCAGCAGGATCTCACCGTCGTCGGCGATCCGCACGGTGGTGCCGGGGATCGGCTGTCCCACCGTGCCGAAGCGGGGGCGCTCGGGCGGGTTGGCGACGGCGGCGGCCGTGGTCTCGGTCAGCCCGTACCCTTCGAAGATCCGCATGCCCGCGCCGTCGAAGAACAGCCCCAGCCGCCGTTCCATGGCCGAGCCGCCCGACATCGCGTACCGGCAGCGGCCGCCCATCGCCTCCCGCAGCTTGGTGTAGACGAGTCGGTCGTAGAGCTGGTGCTGCATGCGCAGCGAGGCGCCGGGGCCAGGCCCTGTGCCGAACGCCTTGTGTTCGAGCGCCTCCGCGTAGCGGATCGCCACGTCCACGGCCTTCTCGAAGGGGCCCAGCTTGCCGTCGGCCTCGGCCTTGCGCCGGACGCTCTGGAAGATCTTCTCGAACAGGTGCGGTACCGCCTGGATGAAGGTGGGGCGGAAGGCCCGCAGGTCGGGCAGGAGTGCCTTGGCCGTCATCTCCGGCTGGTGCCCCAGCTTGATCCCGCCGCGCACGGCGGCGACCTCCACCATCCGTCCGAAGACGTGGGTCAGCGGCAGGAACAGCAGCAGAGAGCCCTGTTCCCCCTGCTTGGCACCGAAGACCTGGTCGTAGCGGGCGACGATGTTGTCGGCCTCGGCCATGAAGTTGGCGTGGGTGAGCACGCAGCCCTTGGGGCGCCCCGTGGTGCCGGAGGTGTAGATGACGGTGGCGGCGGTGTCCGGGGTCAGCGCCAGCCGGTGCCGGTGGACGACCTCGTCGTCCAGGTGCGCGCCGGCGGCGACGATCTCCTCCATGGCGGCGGCGTCCAGCTGCCACAGCTTTTTCAGCCGCGGCAGCCCGTCGACGACCGAGCCGATGGTCATCGCGTGGTCCTCGTGCTCGACCACCGCGGCCGTCACCTCGGCGTCGTGCAGCATCCAGGCGACCTGTTCGGCCGAGGAGGTGGGGTAGACGGGGACGGGCTGGGCGCCGATCGACCACAGCGCGAAGTCCAGCAGCGTCCACTCGTAGCGCGTACGGGACATCAGCGCGACGCGGTCCCCGAACCGGACGCCCTGGGCCAGCAGGCCCTTCGCCACCGCGACGACCTCGTCGCGGAACCGGGCCGCGGTCACCTCCCGCCACTGTCCCCGCGGGTCCTTGCGGGCCAGCAACGGCAGGGTGGGACGCTCGTCGGCGTGCGCGAAGACGGCGTCGGCCAGCCCGCCCACCTGGGGCTCCGTCGCCAACGCGTCAACGGTGAACTCGCGCAAAGACTCTGCTCCTCGACTGCACAGCGCCACAGGGGGCGGTGCGAGTGACCGTATCCGATCGGGCACCATGATCGGCAGGGAGTCCCCGCAGGTCAGTCGGTCAATTGAGGACAGTTCGACGGCGGGTGAGGGGATCGCCGCCAAGTCGTCGCCCGACCCGTCGGGTTTCTGCACCGAACCTTCGCGACGCTTCGCAAATCTTCGCGAAAGCGGGAGCGGGTCCGCGCGGCGCGGCGAGAAGTGCGGGGAGCGCCACGGGTGCGGGGGCCCCCAGTGGGCGGGGCGAGGGGAGACACTTCGGAAAGGCGATTCCACCCATCGGTATCTTGGTGCCCATGCGCCGCCTCACCCGACACCTGGACCCCTACGTCCTGCTGCTGGTGACCACGGTCCTGATCGCCGTGCTGCTCCCCGCCTCGGGCGGCGTGGCCCACGGGTTCAGCTGGGCCACCAAGATCGCGGTAGGGCTGATCTTCTTCCTCTACGGGGCACGGCTCTCCACCCGCGAGGCCCTGGACGGGCTCAGCCACTGGCGGCTGCACCTGGCCGTGCTGGTGTGCACCTTCGTTCTCTTCCCCCTGCTGGGCCTCGCCTCGCACGCACTCGTCCCGTACGTGCTCACGCCCGGGCTCCAGGACGGCTTCCTCTTCCTGTGCCTGGTCCCCTCCACCATCCAGTCCTCCATAGCCTTCACCGCCATGGCACGGGGCAACGTGCCGGCTGCCATCTGCGCGGGCACCTACTCCAGCCTCTTCGGGATGGTCGCGACCCCCCTGCTGGCGGCGTGGCTCATCGGCGGCCAGGCGGCACTGTCCGCCGGCGGCCTGATAGAGATCGCCTGCCAGCTGCTCGCGCCCTTCGTCGCCGGGCAGCTCGTGCGGCGCTGGCTCGTCGGCTTCCTGACCCGCCACAAGCGGGTGCTCGGCTACGTGGACCGCTCCTCGGTGCTCCTGGTCGTCTACACCGCCTTCAGCCAGGGCATGGCGGAGGGCGTCTGGGGCCGGGTCACCCCGGTGCGGCTGCTGGCGCTGCTGGGCGTCGAGGCCGTCCTGCTCGCGCTCATGCTGACCCTGACCTGGTTCGGCTCGCGCCGGCTGGGCTTCGAGCGGCCCGACCGCCTCGCGATCTGTTTCGCCGGCTCGAAGAAGTCGCTGGCCGCGGGGCTGCCCATGGCCAGCGTCCTGTTCGGCGCCCAGGCCAGCGTCGCGGTGCTGCCGCTCATGCTCTTCCACCAGATGCAGCTCATGGTCTGCGCCTACCTCGCCCGCCGCTGGGCGCCTGACGAAGAAGCCGAGGAAGCCGCGGAAGCCAAGGGACCGGAAGGCGAGCACGAGCGGACGACGAGCGGCGGGGCGGAAGGCGCCCGGACGGGCACGCTGCCGACGACCGCACCTTCCCGGTAGGCCCCGCCGGACGTGCGCGCCCGCCTCAGCCGGTGGCCACCGGCAGCGCCAGCCGGTGCGCACCCGCGTAGACGTTCATCGAGCTGCCGCGCAGGAAGCCGACCAGAGTCAGACCCGTCTCCTCGGCCAGGTCCACCGCGAGGGAGGAGGGCGCGGAGACGGCGGCCAGCACGGGAACGCCCGCCATCACCGCCTTCTGGGCCAGTTCGAAGGAGGCCCTGCCGGACACCATCAGCAGCGCGTCCCGCAGTGGCAGCGCACCGCTCTGGACGGCGTGTCCGACCAGCTTGTCCACGGCGTTGTGGCGGCCCACGTCCTCGCGCACGTCCAGCAGCTCGCCCGTGGGCGAGAACAGCGCCGCCGCGTGCAGGCCGCCGGTGCGGTCGAAGACCCGCTGCCCCGCGCGCAGCCGTTCGGGCAGCGCCGCCAGCAGGTCGATGCCGAGACCGTTCGGACGCTCCGCCTCCAGCTGCCAGCGCGTCGTCGTCCGTACGGCGTCCAGGCTGGCCTTGCCGCACAGCCCGCACGAGGACGTCGTGTAGACGTTGCGCTCCAGCGCGATGTCGGGGACGGGCACACCCGGCGCCAGCCGTACGTCGACGACGTTGTAGGTGTTGCCGCCCTCGTCGCGGGCGCCGCCGCAGTAGACGATGGTGGCCAGCTCGTCCGCCGCCCCGATGACGCCCTCGCTGACGAGGAAGCCGGCGGCCAGCGCGAAGTCGTCACCCGGGGTGCGCATGGTGATGGCCAGCGGTTTCCCGTTCAGCCTGATCTCCAGCGGTTCCTCCGCCACCAGCGTGTCGGGCCGTGTACTGACGGCGCCGTCCCGCACCCGGATGACCGGGCGCCGCTCGGTGACCCTGCCCATGTCGCCTCACCTCCGTGTCCTCGACCTTAAGCGAGGAGGCCCGGCTGCCGGCCAGGAGGCTCGACCTTAAGCGAGGAGGCTGACCTTATGCGGGGAAGCTCGGCCTTGAGTGAGGAGGCGGGCACCGTCGGGAGCGGTCTTTGTCCACTGGCGGGAAAAAGTCGAGCTGGTTAACGCATAACTTCTTCCCAACCCCGGCTCCCACTGCTACGTTCCCCGTGCATTCCCGGACGTGATGCCGACACAGGCGGCTGGAGGGGTAGCGGTGAGGCGCATGACTGCACGGCCCGCGAACGCGCACCAGGCGCGACTGCTCCGCCTGCTGCGTGACGGCGGCCCGCGCTCACGCGCCGAACTCGGCGACCGCGTCGACCTGTCCCGCTCCAAACTGGCCGTCGAGGTCGACCGGCTGCTGGAGACGGGCCTCGTCGTCGCCGACGGGCTCGCCGCCTCGCGCGGCGGGCGCCGCTCGCACAACATCCGCCTCGCACCGCAACTGCGCTTCCTCGGCGTCGACATCGGGGCCACCTCGATCGACGTCGCCGTCACCAACCCCGAGCTGGAGATCCTCGGCCACATCAACCAGCCGATGGACGTCCGCGAGGGTCCTGTCGCGGTCTTCGACCAGGTGCTGGCGATGGTGGCCAAGCTGCGCGACAGCGGCGTCGCCGAGGGGTTCGACGGCGCGGGCATCGGCGTGCCTGGCCCCGTCCGGTTCCCCGAGGGCGTCCCCGTCGCCCCGCCGATCATGCCCGGCTGGGACGGCTTCCCCGTGCGGGAGGCGCTCAGCCAGGAACTGGGCTGCCCCGTGATGGTCGACAACGACGTGAACCTGATGGCCATGGGCGAGATGCAGGCCGGAGTGGCCCGCTCCGTGCAGGACTTCTTCTGCGTCAAGATCGGTACCGGGATCGGCTGCGGCGTCGTCGTCGGCGGCGACGTCCACCACGGCACCACCGGTAGCGCGGGCGACATCGGCCACATCCAGGTCGAGCCGGAAGGACGCCAGTGCGCCTGCGGCAACCGCGGCTGCCTGGAGGCCTACTTCGGCGGGGCCGCTCTGGCCAGGGACGCGGAGGAGGCGGCCCGCGACGGGCGCTCGGCGGAACTGGCCCGGCTGCTGGAGGCGAACGGCAGGCTCGGCGCCGCCGACATCGCCGTCGCCGCCTCAGCGGGGGACGGCACCTCGCTCGACCTCATCCGCGAGGGCGGGGCCCGCGTGGGCCAGGTCATCGCCGGGCTCGTCAGCTTCTTCAACCCCGGCCTGGTCGTCATCTCAGGCGGCGTCACCGGGCTCGGCCACACCCTGCTGGCCAGCATCCGCACCCAGGTCTACCGCCAGTCGCTGCCCCTGGCGACCGGCAACCTTCCCATCGTGCTGGGCGAGTTGGGACAGGTCGCCGGGGTGACCGGAGCGGCCAGGCTCACCAGCGACCACCTGTTCTCACCCGCGTAGGACCCGAGGCACGGCGCCACCCCACCCCGCACAGCCTTCCCCGCTCCGCCCGCGCAAGCACCACACCGTACGAGCACGACCGCACGGCGCGGCTGCACGCACGACCGCACGGCGCACGACGTACCGCGCGCGGCACCACGCACCACCGCACGGTGCAGCACCCGGTACCGCACGGCGAAGAGACACCACGCACCGCCGCTCGCCGCAACACCCGGCACCACCGCACGGCGCACCTAGCACAGCGCACAGCGCACCTCGCAAGGCCCACAGCACGCACGCCCCACCAGTACGAGCACCGCACAGCGCACCCCGTACGGCCCTGGGACGGAGGTCCTGCATGCCCCTGCTGACGATGTCCTCAATCACCAAGTCCTTTCCTGGTGTCCGAGCGCTCGACGGCGTGGACCTCGACGTGGAGGAAGGTGAGGTCCACTGCCTGCTCGGCCAGAACGGCGCGGGCAAGTCCACTCTGATCAAGGTCCTCTCCGGGGCCCACCAGCCCGACGAGGGGGAGATCACCTGGTGCGGCGACCCCGTGCGGTTGCCCACGCCCGTCTCGGCGATGCGGCTGGGCATCGCCACCATCTACCAGGAACTCGACCTGGTCGAGCACGTCTCGGTCGCCGAGAACGTCTTCCTCGGCCACGAGGTCGCCACCCGCGGCCTCATCAGACCCCGTGAGGCGCGGAGCCGCACCGCCGAACTGCTGGCCCGCCTCGGCCATCCGGAGATCGACCCGGGGACGCTCGTCGGCTCGCTGTCCGCCGCCGGGGCGCAGATCGTCTCGATGGCCCGCGCCCTCTCCCACGACGTCCGGCTGATCATCATGGACGAGCCGTCGGCCGCACTCGACCCGGACGAGGTCGACAACCTCTTCCGGATCGTCAAGAGCCTGACCGAAGAGGGGGTGGCCGTCGTCTACATCTCCCACAGGCTGGAGGAGATCCGCCGCATCGGCGACCGGGTCTCCGTCCTCAAGGACGGCGGCGTCGTCGCCCGCGACCTGCCGGCCCGCACCACGCCCACCGACGACCTCGTCGCCCGGATGACCGGACGGGACGTGCGCAGCGCGTTCCCCGCCAAGCCCGGTGGCCCGGCTCAGGCCGATCCCGTGCTGCGCGCCGAAGGCCTGGCCAGGGAGGGGGAGTTCGCCCCGCTGGACCTGGCGCTGCGGCCGGGCGAGATCGTCGGGCTCGCCGGGCTGGTCGGCTCGGGCCGCTCGGAGATCCTGGAGACGCTGTACGGGGCGCGCCGGCCCACCGCGGGACGGGTGCTGATCGACGGCAGGCCGCTGCGGCCCGGCAGTATCCCGGCCGCGGTCCGCGCCGGCATCGGGCTGGCGCCGGAGGAGCGCAAGTCGCAGGCGCTGCTGATGCTGGAGTCGGTCACCCGCAACGTCTCCGTCTCCTCGCTCTCCCGCTTCGCCCGCGCCGGCTGGCTCGACCGCGGCCGCGAGCGGGCCGCGGCACACCGGCACACCCGCGACCTCGCCCTCCACCCCGACGCCCCCGAGCGTGCGGTGAGCACCTTCTCCGGCGGCAACCAGCAAAAGGCCGTCCTCGCCCGCTGGCTGCTGCACGGCTGCCGGGTGCTGCTGCTGGACGAGCCCACCCGCGGCGTGGACGTCGGTGCGCGCGCGGAGCTGTACGCCGTCATCCGGCGGCTGGCCGACGAGGGGGTGTGCGTGCTCCTCGTCTCCAGTGAACTGCCCGAGGTCCTCGGCCTCGCCGACCGGGTGCTCGTCCTGAAGGAGGGCCGCGTCGTGCACACGGCCCCGGCCCACGAACTGGACGAGCACCGCGTGCTCGACCTCGTGATGGAAGGCGCTCCGGCATGAGGGCGCTGCCCCCCTCCGCCCACGCGAGCGCGGTTCGTGGGCACGCGTCACGCGGGGCGGGGCGGGTGGGCACGACCGCCGCCCGCACCGGCGGCGGCGCGCACGACTCACAGGACCACGACGCCCCCAGAGGTGACCGCACATGAACGCAGACGCACCCACCAGCGTGGCAAGCAAACCCACTCCGCCCCAGGCGAAGAAGGAGCCCGCGGCCGGCCGCCGGAGGCCGTTCGACGTGCGGCAGCTCTCCCTCGTCGGCGTCCTGCTCGCCCTCGCGGTCGTCGGCGCGCTCACCAAGCCCGACGAGTTCCTGGCCGGGGAGAACCTGCGCCTCATCCTCACCCAGGCCTCCGTCATCGGAGTCGTCACCGTCGGCGTGACGTTCGTGATCATCGGTGGGGGCATCGACCTGTCCGTCGGCGCGATCGTCGCCCTCGCCTCGGTGTGGGCCACGACGGTGGCCACCCAGGACTTCGGGCTCACCGGCATGCTGCTGTGCAGTCTGCTGGTGGGCCTCGGCTGCGGGCTCGTCAACGGGCTGCTGATCGCCTACGGGCCGATGGTGCCGTTCATCGCGACGCTGGCGATGCTCGCCTCGGCCCGCGGCCTGGCGTTGCAGATCAGTGACGGCAACACCCAGGTCGTCAAGGTCGACGCCGTTCTCGACCTGGGCATCAAGGACTCCTACGTGCTCGGCATCCCGCCGATCGTGCTGGTCTTCGCCTTCGTGTGCGTCGTCGGCTGGCTGGTACTCAACCGCACCACCTTCGGGCGCCGCACGGTGGCCGTCGGCGGCAACGCGGAGGCCTCCCGGCTGGCGGGGATCGCCGTCAAGCGCCAGCGGCTGCTGCTCTACCTGCTGTCCGGGCTGTGCTGCGGCATCGCCGCGTTCATGCTGATCATCCTCACCGGTTCGGGCCAGAACACCAACGGCAACCTGTACGAACTCGACGCCATCGCCGCGGCCATCATCGGCGGCACCCTGCTCAGCGGCGGCCGGGGCACCATTCTCGGCTCGGTGCTCGGCGTCCTGGTCTTCACCACCATCACCAACCTGTTCGCCCTCAACAACCTCCAGACGGACATCCAGCAGATCGCCAAGGGCGCGATCATCGTCGCGGCCGTCCTGGTCCAGAAGGGTCGTTCCACGTCATGACCGATATCCCACGCGTTCCCCGGGCGGCCACCAGCCGCAGAAACATGCTCTTCGGCACGGCGGCCGGCGCGGCCCTCCTGGCCACGGGCTGCACCAGCAACGAGAACAACGACGGCAAGGAGGAGTCGGCCGGCGCGCAGGTGGCCGACTCCAAGCCGGGCAAGAAGGTCACCATCGGCTTCGCGGGCCCGCAGGCCGACCACGGCTGGCTCAACGCCATCACCACGCAGGCCAAGAACCGCGCCAAGAAGTACGAGGACGTCACCCTGGAGGCCACCGAGGGCTCCAACGACAACGCCACCCAGGTCGGCCAGGTCGAGACGCTGATCAACAAGAAGGTCGACGTCCTCGTCGTCCTGCCCGCCGACGGCAAGGCGCTGACCCAGGCGGGGCTCAAGGCGATGCGCGCCGGGATACCCGTCGTCAACCTGGACCGGATCTTCTCCACGCAGCAGGCGTACCGGTGCTGGATCGGCGGCGACAACTACGGCATGGGCCTCAACGCCGGGCACTACATCGGGGAACAGCTCAAGGACAAGAAGAACGCCAAGGTCGTCGAGCTGGCCGGCATCGACAACCTGGAGCTGACCCGGCAGCGCACCAAGGGCTTCGACGACGCGCTCAAGAACTACCCGAACATCGAGAAGGTGGCCCGCCAGGCGGCCGAGTTCACCGTCGAGTCGGGGCAGCAGAAGATGTCCGCGCTCCTCCAGGCGCAGAAGAGCTTCGACGCGCTGTGGAACCACGACGACGACCAGGGCGTCGGCGCCGAACGGGCCATCAAGCAGGCGGGCCGCGACGAGTTCATCATGGTCGGCGGCGCGGGCTCCAAGCGCGTGATGGAGGCCATCAAGAAGGACGACAGCGTGGTGCAGGCCACCGTCCTCTACCCGCCCACCATGGCCGCCTCCGCCATCGACCTGGCCCGCGCGCTCGGCCAGGGCAAGGGCATCGCCGGCATGGCCGAGTACGAGATCCCCGCGCAGGTCACCCTCTACTCGGCCGTGGTGACGAAGAAGAACGTCGACGACTACCTCCCGATCGGCTTCACCTGACGGGCAGGCCCGGCCGCCGCACCGGCCCACCGCCCTCACCGGCGGGTGCGGGCCCGCGCCGGCCGGCCGGGCCGGACAGGAACCGCTGACGCAGACGGGACCCCCGGGGTGCCGCCCCGCCGCACCACCACGCGGCGCGGACCGGTGCCCCGGGGGCCGCAACCCCGACAGGGAGGACCTTCATGCCGTACGACAGCACCGCGCCCGCCACCGCGCCGCCCCTGGGCGTGGGCATGGTCGGCTACGCGTTCATGGGCCAGGCGCACTCGCAGGGCTGGCGCACCGTGGGCCGGGTCTTCGACCTGCCGCTCACCCCGGCGCTGGCCGCCGTGTGCGGACGCGATCCGGCCGCCGTGCGCACCGCCGCGCAACGCCTGGGCTGGGCGGCGGCCGAGACCGACTGGCGCGCCCTGATCGCGCGCGACGACGTCCAGCTCGTCGACGTGTGCACGCCGGGCGACAGCCACGCCGAGATCGCCGTCGCGGCCCTGGAGGCCGGCAAGCACGTGCTGTGCGAGAAGCCGCTGGCCAACACCGTCGCCGAGGCGGAGGCCATGGCGGCGGCGGCACGGGCCGCGCGCGAGCGCGGACAGGTGGCCATGGTCGGCTTCAACTACCGCCGTACACCGGCGCTCGCGCTCGCCCGCCGCATGGTGTCCGAGGGGCGCCTGGGCGACGTACGGCACGTGCGGGTCAGCTACCTCCAGGACTGGCTGGTGGACCCGGCCTTCCCGCTCGCCTGGCGGCTCCGCAAGGAGACCGCGGGCTCCGGCGCCCTCGGCGACCTGGGCGCGCACGCCATCGACATCGCCCAGCACGTGGCCGGGTCCCCGCTGGCGGGCGTCTCCGCGCAGACGGAGACGTTCGTCAAGGAGCGCCCGCTGGGCGACGGGGCCCCCGCGGGGGAGCTCGGAGCCGTCACGGTGGACGATGCGGCCGTCTTCACCGGCCGGCTCGTCAGCGGCGCCCTGGCCTCCTTCGAGGTGACCCGCGTCGCCGCGGGACGCAAGAACGCGCTCCGCGTCGAGCTGAACGGCACCGCCGGCTCCCTCGCCTTCGACCTGGAACGCCTCAACGAGCTGGAGTTCCACGACCACACCCAGGCGGCGGGCGAGTCGGGCTTCCGCCGCATCCTCGTCACCGAGCACGACCACCCCTACCTGGAGGCCTGGTGGCCGCCGGGGCACGGGCTCGGCTACGAGCACACCTTCACCCACCAGGCGCGCGACCTCGTGCACGCCATCGCGACGGGCACCCGGCCCGCCCCCTCCTTCGAGGACGGTCTCCAGGTGCAGAAGGTGCTGGCTGCCGTCGAGGAGAGCGCCGAGAAGAACTGCGTCTACACGCCGGTGGAGCAGCCGGCAACCGCCTAGGAGGTCACCGTGGCACGTAAGTTCACCCTCTTCACCGGGCAGTGGGCCGACCTTCCCCTGGAGGAGGTGTGCAGGCTGGCCCGCGACTTCGGCTACGACGGGCTCGAACTCGCCTGCTGGGGCGACCACTTCGAGGTCGACCGCGCGCTCGCCGAGCCGGGCTACGTGGACGGGCGGCGCCGGCTGCTGGAGAAGTACGGTCTCGACTGCTGGGCCGTCTCCAACCACCTGACCGGGCAGGCCGTCTGCGACCACCCCATCGACGAGCGGCACAAGGCCATCGTCGCGCCCCGCATCTGGGGCGACGGCGACCCCGAGGGCGTACGGCAGCGGGCCGCGTCCGAGATGAAGGACACCGCACGGGCGGCCGCGGCGCTCGGCGTGGACACCGTCATCGGCTTCACAGGGTCCTCCATCTGGCACCTGGTGGCGATGTTCCCGCCGACCCCGCCGCAGATGGTCGACCGCGGCTACGAGGACTTCGCCGAGCGGTGGAACCCCATCCTCGACGTGTTCGACGCGGAGGGCGTCAGGTTCGCGCACGAGGTGCACCCCAGCGAGATCGCCTACGACTACTGGACGACGCAGCGCGCGCTGGAGGCGGTCGGCAACAGGCCCGCCTTCGGGCTCAACTTCGACCCCTCGCACTTCGTGTGGCAGGACCTGGACCCGGCCGGCTTCCTGTACGACTACCGGGAGCGCATCTACCACGTCGACTGCAAGGAGGCCCGGCGCCGGCTGGACGGGCGCAACGGCAGGCTCGGCTCCCACCTGCCGTGGGGCGACCCGCGGCGGGGCTGGGACTTCGTCTCCGCCGGGCACGGCGACGTCGCCTGGGAGGACGTGTTCCGCATGCTGCGCGCCATCGGCTACGAGGGGCCGGTCTCGGTGGAGTGGGAGGACGCCGGCATGGACCGCCTCGTCGGCGCTCCCGAGGCGCTGGCGCGGCTGAGGGCCTACGACTACGAGCCGCCGAGCGCGTCGTTCGACGCGGCCTTCGGCAACTGACCCCCAGCCCCGCCCTTTCACCGTTTCTGCGGGGGGTGCCTGCCCCGTATCCCCCAGCTATCGCTTCGCTCGTCCTCAAACTCCCCCAGACTTCGTCCGGGAGGTGCCCCCAGGAAACGGTGAAAGGGCGGGGCCGGGGCACTCGCTTTGTCCTGTGGCTGGACAATTCAACACTGCGCCATGTCAAAGGGGTTCCGGCCCCGGACAAACGCGGCTACGGTCCCATGGACGTAGCCGAACAGCACAGCACAGTAACGACGGCACCCCCACCACCACCCGTCACACCCCCGGACCTCCCAGGAGGAACCGCTGTGCACAGACGACACCGCAGACTCCGCACGGGCCTGGCATCCCTCGCGAGCGCGCTCCTGATCGCGGGCGCCGCGACGGCGGGAGCCCAGGCCGCATCGGCACCCGCCTCCGCGACGCAGCCCGCGAAGGGCGCGGAGGCGACCGAGTTCCAGCAGGTCACGCTCGCCAAGGGCGTGGAGGAGATGGGCGAGCCGATGACGATGGCGGTCCTGCCCGACCGCTCCGTCCTGCACACGGCCCGCGAAGGCACCCTGCGGCTGACCGACGAGAAGGGCAACACGAAGGTCGCCGGCACCCTCGACGTCTACAACCACGACGAGGAGGGCCTCCAGGGCGTCGGCGTCGACCCGAAGTTCACCAAGAACCGGTTCGTCTACCTCTACTACGCGCCCCCGCTCGACACCCCGTCCACGGACGCCCCCGACAGCGGCACGGCCGAGGACTTCGAGAAGTTCGAGGGCGTCAACCGGCTCGCCAGGTTCGTGCTGAAGGAGGACGGCACGCTCGACAAGTCGAGCGAGAAGAAGATCCTGGACGTGCCCGCCAACCGCGGCACGTGCTGCCACGTCGGCGGTGACATCGCGTTCGACTCCAAGGGCAACCTGCTGCTGTCCACGGGCGATGACTCCAACCCGTTCCAGTCGGACGGCTTCACGCCGATCGACGACCGCGCCGACCGCAACCCGGCCTTCGACGCCCGGCGTTCGGCCGGCAACAGCAACGACCTGCGCGGCAAGATCCTCCGCATCAAGGTCAAGAAGGGCGGCTCCTACAGCGTCCCGAAGGGCAACCTCTTCAAGAAGGGCACCGACAAGACGCGGCCCGAGATCTACGCGATGGGCTTCCGCAACCCGTTCCGGATGACCGTCGACAAGAAGACCGACACGGTCTACGTCGGTGACTACGGCCCCGACGCGGGCACGGCCGACCCCGAGCGCGGCCCCGCGGGCCAGGTCGAGTTCAACCGCGTCACGAAGGCCGGCAACTTCGGCTGGCCGTACTGCACCGGCGACAACGACGCCTACACCGACTACGACTTCGCCACCGGCACCTCGGGCGAGAAGTTCGACTGCGCGGCGCCGAAGAACACCTCGGCCCGCAACACCGGGCTGACCGACCTGCCGCCGGCCCACGCCGCCTGGATCCCCTACGACGGCCCGTCCGTACCCGAGTTCGGCGAGGGCTCCGAGTCCCCGATGGGCGGCCCCGTCTACCGCTACGACGCCAAGAACGACAACCCGGCGAAGTTCCCGGAGAGCTTCGACGGCGACTTCTTCGCGGGCGAGTTCGGCCGCCAGTGGATCAAGCGGATCGAGCAGGGCGAGGACGGCGAGGTCACCAAGATCAACGACTTCCCGTGGACCGGCACCCAGGTCATGGACATGGACTTCGGCCCGGACGGCGCCCTCTACGTCCTCGACTACGGCACCGGCTACTTCAACGGGGACGAGAACTCCGCGCTCTACCGCATCGAGAACGCCTCGGAGGGCCACAGCCCCCTCGTCGAGGCCGGCAGCGACGTGAGTGACGGGCAGGCACCGCTGGAGGTCGCCTTCACCTCCGAGGCGAGCGACGAGGACGGCGACGAGCTGAAGCTGAGCTGGGACTTCGGCGACGGCGCCACCTCCACCGAGGCGAACCCCACGCACACCTACGAGGAGAACGGCACCTACACCGCGACCGTCACCGCGGAGGACGGCACGGGGCGTACCGGCTCGGCCAGCGTGCACGTCACCGTCGGCAACACGGCGCCCACGGTGGAGCTGAAGCTCCCCGCCGACGGGCAGCCCTTCACCTTCGGTGACGAGATCCCCTTCCAGGTGCAGGTCACCGACCCGGAGGAGACCGAGATCGACTGCTCCAAGGTCGAGGTCAATTACATCCTCGGGCACGACAGCCACGGCCACCCCATGACCTCCGCCAAGGGCTGTGAGGGCACTCTCAAGACCCAGGCCGACGGCGAGCACGACCCCAACGCCAACATCTTCGGCGTCATCGACGCCTCGTACACCGACAGCGGAGCGAACGGCCAGCCGCCGCTGACCAGCCACGGCCAGAGCATCCTGCAGCCCAAGCACCGCCAGGCCGAGCACTTCACCACCTCGGCCGACGGCGTGACCGCCGGCAGCGCCGAGGGCGCCGAGGGCGGCAAGGCCGTCACCGGGGCGCAGAACGGCCAGTGGATCGCCTACGACCCGTACGCGCCCACGGGCGTCAGCAAGCTCACCGCCCGCGTGGCCGGCAAGGCGGACGGCGCCATCGAGGTCCGCGCGAACGCGCCTGACGGACCCGTCCTGGGCACCGCGAAGGTCACCGCGAGTGACGGCTGGAGCGAGGTGAGCACCGACATCAGCGGCGTACCCGAGGGCGCGAACAAGCTCTACCTCGTCTTCACCGGAGGCGACGGGGCCCTCTTCGACCTCGACAGCTTCACCGTCACCACCGGATGAGGGGAGGACGCGCATGACCGGGCACAGAAGACACCGAACCCGCCTCACCGTGGTGGCGGCGGCGCTCCTCGCCGGAGCGTTCGCCCTTCCCAGCCAGGCGGCACAGAAACCCGAGACCGACGAGGGCGCGCGCGTGCTCGTCTTCTCCAAGACGGCCGGATTCCGCCACGACTCCATCCCCGACGGGATCGCGGCGCTCCAGCAGCTCGGCGCCGAGCACGGCTTCGCCGTCGACGCGACGGAGGACGCCGCCGCCTTCACGGGGAAGAACCTCGGCCGCTACGACGCCGTCGTCTTCCTCTCCACCACGGGCGACGTGCTCGACCGGCGGCAGCAGAAGGCGTTCGAGAAGTACATCGGCAAGGGCGGCGGCTACGTCGGTGTGCACGCCGCCGCCGACACCGAGTACGACTGGGAGTGGTACGGCGGCCTGGCCGGCGCCTACTTCTCCTCCCACCCGGCGGTCCAGCCCGCCACCATGGAGATCGAGGACCGCGGCCACCCGGCGACCGCCCACCTGGACGAGAGCTGGGAGCGCACCGACGAGTGGTACGACTACCGCTCGAACCCGCGCGAGACCGCGCACGTCCTGGCCACCCTCGATGAGGACTCCTACACCGGCGGCACCATGGGTGAGGACCACCCGCTGGCCTGGTGCCAGGAGTACGAGGGGGGCCGCGCCTTCTACACCGGCGCGGGCCACACCAAGGAGTCCTACGCCGACCCCGCCTTCCAGCGGCACCTGCTGGGCGGCATCCAGTACGCCACCGGGGCCGTACAGGCCGACTGCCGCCCGGAGAGCGGCTACACGCCGCTGTACGACGGCCACGGGCTGGACGGCTGGAAACAGGCGGGGCCCGGCACGTTCGAGGAGAGCGAGGACGGGACGCTCACCAGCAGCGGCGGCATGGGCCTGCTCTGGTACGCGCAGCGCGAGTTCTCCTCGTACTCGCTGAAACTCGACTGGAGGATGGCGAGCGAGGACGGGGACGACAACTCCGGCGTCTTCGTCGGCTTCCCCGCCTCCGACGACCCGTGGTCGGCCGTCGACAACGGCTACGAAATCCAGATCGACGCCACCGACGTCGACGAGAAGACCACCGGCTCCGTCTACGGCTTCCACTCCGCTGACCTGGCCGCCCGCGACGCGGCCCTCAACCCGCCGGGGGAGTGGAACACCTACGAGCTCCGCGTCGAGGGCGAACGCCTGCGCATCTACCTGAACGGCACCCTCGTCAACGACTACACCAACACCGATCCGGCACGCAGCCTCACGGACGGCCACGTGGGTCTCCAAAACCACGGGGACGGCGACGAGGTGGCGTTCCGCAACGTGCGCATACGGCAACTGGACTGAATCCCGACACGGAACCCGGGGGCCCGCCGGCGAGCGGCCCCCGGGGTTCCAGCCGGTTCCACCCGGTTGGGGGCGGGCGCTCCGCGGGCGGAACGGGCGGGCACAACCGGCCCGCACCCGCCGGGCAACCGCGACCACCAACGCACCGAAGGCGCCGGGGGCAGCGCAAGAAGCGCTCCCCGTGAGCAACGGGGGCGGGAGAGGGGAGCCGCCCGCCACAGGCGCCCCGCACCGCTCAGGCAAGGCACAAGGGAGGACAGCGTGAGCACACCACCGCGCACGGGCCTGTGGCTGATAGGCGCCAGAGGGTCCGTGGCCACCACGACGATCACCGGCGCCGCCGCCCTCGCCGCGAAGCTGGCACCACCCACAGGTCTGGTGACGGAAACACCCCCGTTCGCCGGTGCCTCGCTGCCGCCCCTCGACTCCCTCGTCTTCGGCGGACACGACACGGCCAGCTGCCCCCTTCCCAAGCGCGCCGAGGCCCTCGCCGAGGCGGGCGTCATCCCGCACGGGCTCCCCTCCGCGCTCCACGCCGAACTCGCCGCGGCCGACGCCGCGATCCGCCCCTCCTCGCCCGCTCCGGCGTCCGACCGCAGCGACGAGGACGCCCTCATCGACACGTACGCGCACGACATCACCGACTTCGCCCGCACACACGCCCTCGCCCGCACCGTCGTCGTCAACGTCGCCAGCACGGAACCCCGCCCTGGCACGCCCGAAGAGCCCCTCCCGGCCAGCTCCCTCTACGCCGCCGCGGCGCTCCGTGCCGGGTGCCCGTACGTCAACTTCACGCCGTCCACCGGGCTGCACCATCCCCGCCTCGCCGAGGCCGCGCGCACGGCCGGCGTCCCGTACGCGGGCCGGGACGGCAAGACGGGGCAGACCCTGCTGCGGTCCGTACTGGCCCCGATGTTCGCGCAGCGGGCCCTCGCCGTGCGGGCGTGGTCCGGCAGCAACCTGCTCGGCGGCGGCGACGGCGCGGCCCTCGCGGAACCGGCAGCGGCGGCGGCCAAGAACGCGGGCAAGGAGCGGGTACTCGCCGACAACCTGGGCGCACTCCCCGAGGGAGAGGTGCACATCGACGACGTGCCCGCGCTGGGCGACTGGAAGACGGCCTGGGACCACATCGCCTTCGACGGGTTCCTCGGCTCCCGCATGATCCTCCAGACCATCTGGCAGGGCTGCGACTCGGCCCTCGCCGCACCGCTCGTCCTCGACCTCGCCCGCCTGCTGGCACGCGCCGACGAGCAGCGCCTGACCGGACCCGTCGAGGGCCTGGGCTTCTACTTCAAGGACCCCGACAGCGGGCCCGCCGACCTGCACGGGCAGTGGCGCGCGCTGCTCGGCCTGGCCGGCCGACTCACCCCGGCCTCCGGAGGCGCCGCATGACGGGGCGCGGGCCCGGACGCGTGGCCGCGTGGGCGCAACTCCTGCGTGTCTCCGCACTGTTCACGGTGCCCGGAGACGCACTCGCGGGAGCGGCGGCGACCGGCCGCGTCCCGACGCGGGGCACAGTGCTGGCCGCCGGGTCCTCGCTGTGCCTGTACGAGGCGGGCATGGCGCTCAACGACTGGGCCGACCGGGCCGAGGACGCCCGCGAGCGCCCTGAACGGCCCCTGCCGTCAGGCCGCATCCACCCGGCGGCCGCCCTCGCGGCGGCGGGCGGCCTGACCGCGGCAGGGCTGGCGCTGGCGGCCCGCGCCGGGCGGCTCCCCCTCGCGACCGCGACCGCGCTGGCCGCCACCGTGTGGTCCTACGACCTGCGCCTCAACGGCACCCCCGCCGGGCCCGCGGCCATGGCGACGGCCCGTTTCCTGGACGTCCTGCTGGGAGCGGCGGCGGCCGGCACCGCGGCCCCGCTCCCCTCGGACGGCGCCGCCGCGCCGCGCGCGCGAGAGCACCGCGTACGCGACGCCTCCCGCGCCCGCGACGTGTGGGGCGCGGCGGCGCTCATGGGCGGTCACACCCTCGCCGTGACCGCGGTCTCGCGGCGGGAGACGCGGGGCGGGGCCCCCGGGGTGCCGCTCGCCGCGCTCGGCGCCGTCGGCGCGATCGCCGCGTGCACGGCGCGGCGGCGCACCCCGCCGGCGCTGACGGCGAGCGCCGTGTACGCCGCGACCGCCGCACGGCCGCTCCTGCACGCCGCGCTCAACCCCTCCCCACCGCTGCTCCAGCGGGCGGTGGGCGGCGGCATCCGCGCCATGATCCCGCTCCAGGCCGCGCTCGCGGCCGGCGCCGCGGGTGTTCGTCCCGCCGTGCCGGCGAGCGCCGCGGGAGTCCGGCCCGCCGTGCCGGCCCGCCAGCGGGGCACGGGGCGCGAACTGGCGGCCGTCGCACTGCTCGCGCTGCTGCCCCTCGCCCGCCGCATGTCCCGAAAGGTCAGCCCCACATGACGCAGGCACCGCGGACGCGCCACCCGCAGCAACCGCCGCAGGGCCCGGCGCTGCGCTACGCGTACGGCACCAACGGCCTGGCCGACCTGCGGCTGGAGGACGCGCTGGGCCTCCTCGCGGACCTCGGCTACGCGGGCGTCGGGCTGACGCTCGACCACATGCATCTCGACCCGCTCGCCCCCGACCTGGCGGCCCGTACCGCGCGGGTGGCCAGGGCGCTGGAGCGGTACGGGCTGACCGCCACCGTCGAGACGGGGGCGCGCTACGTGCTCGACCCGCGCCGCAAGCACCACCCGACGCTGCTCGACCCGGACGCCGAGGCCCGTGCCACGCGGACCGGACTGCTGCTCAAGGCCGTACGTGTGGCCGCGGACCTGGGGGCGCACGCCGTGCACTGCTTCAGCGGGAAGCTGCCCGCGGGGACCGCGCCGGAAGAGGGCTGGCGGCGGCTCGGGGAGGGCGTCGGCTCGGTGCTCGACGCCGCGCAGGCCGCGGGGGTCCCGCTCGCGATCGAGCCCGAACCCGGCCACCTCCTCGCCGACCTGGCCGGATTCGACCGGCTGCGCACCGCGTTCGGCAGCCCCGCACTGCTCGGTCTCACCCTCGACATCGGGCACTGCCAGTGCCTGGAGGCCGCACCACCGGACGCCTGCGTACGGGCGGCCGCGCCGTGGCTGCGGCACGTACAGATCGAGGACATGCGGCGCGGCGTGCACGAACACCTGCCGTTCGGCGAGGGGGAGATCGACTTCCCGCCGGTGCTGGCGGCGCTGCGCGAGGTCGGCTACGACGGGCTGGTCACCGTCGAGCTGCCCCGCGACTCGCACACAGGGCCCGAACGGGCCGCCGCGTCACTGGCGTTCCTCACCGCGGCGGAGACCGCCGCCGCCCACACCCCGGCGAAATCCGGCGCCCGCGCCCTGGGCGAGGCCGACGGCTCCGCCGCCCGCACCCCCGACGAGACCGCGGCCGCCGACGCCACGGCGCCACGGCAGGAGGCCGCGCCATGCTGACCCCGCTCGCCTCACTCCGTACCGGTCTCGAACTGCGCCTGACCGCTGAGGCGCGCGCCTGGCTGCACCTGGCGCTGTCCGAGGCGGCCGACGCGGGCGAGGACGGCCCGGGCGGGGGACTGCCCTCCTGGGAGCGGCACTTCGTCACCGCGGGCCGCCGCTGCCACGCCACCGCACCGCAGCCGGGCTCGTCCTCCGACCCCGTCGACACTGTCGATGCCGCCGACGCCGCGCGCGTGCTCATCCTGCACGCCGCCGCGCCCGGCACCGACGCCGTCGCCGCGCTCTACCGGCGCGGCTCGGCCGACGAGCGGCGGGCCGTCCTGCTGGCACTGCCGCACCTGGATCCGCCGCCGGCGACCGAGGCGGCCCTCGACCTGGTGGAGGACGCGCTGCGGACCAACGACACCCGGCTGGTCGCCGCCGCGCTCGGCCCGTACGCCGCCGCGCACCTGGACGCACACCAGTGGCGCCACGGCGTGCTCAAGTGCCTGTTCACCGGCGTACCGCTGGCCGCCGTCGCCGGACTCGGACACCGGGCGGCCGGCGACGGCGAACTCGCCAGGATGCTGGAGGACTACGCCCGCGAGCGCACCGCCGCAGGACGCACCGTGCCCGAGGACCTCGCTCACGCGCTGCGCCTGGCCAGGTTCGACGAGGCCCCGGTCCCACCGGCCCGCCCAGCCCGCCGCCCCCGTCCGCAGGACCGCACCGAGGGGTCCGAGTCGTAGCAAGCCGTGCCGGCCGCCAGCGCGAGGAGCGGCCGCCGAAGCGAGGAGCGTGACGCCCACCATGCCGTCCCCGATCCGCCGCATCTTCGACCCGCACATCCACATGACGTCCCGCACCACCGACGACTACGCCGCGATGTACGACGCCGGGGTCCGCGCCCTGGTCGAACCGTCCTTCTGGCTCGGGCAGCCCCGCACCTCGCCCGCCTCCTTCTACGACTACTTCGACGGGCTGCTGGGCTGGGAGCCCTTCCGCGCGGCCCAGTACGGCATCGCCCACCACTGCACCCTCGCGCTGAACCCCAAGGAGGCCAACGACCCGCGCTGCCTGCCCGTCCTGGACGAGCTGCCCCGCTACCTCCTCAAGGACGGTGTGGTCGCCGTCGGGGAGATCGGCTACGACTCGATGACCCCGGCGGAGGACACCGCGCTGGCGGCCCAGCTGGAGCTCGCCCGCACCCACGAGCTGCCCGCGCTGGTCCACACCCCCCACCGGGACAAGGCGCGGGGACTGGACCGCACGCTCGACGTGCTGCGCGAGTCCGGACTGCCGCCCGCCTTCGTGGTCCTCGACCACCTCAACGAGACGACGGTCGGGCCGGCCGCGGACAGCGGCTGCTGGCTCGGCTTCTCCATCTACCCCGACACCAAGATGGACCCCGACCGCATGGTGCGCATCCTGCGGGTGCACGGCACCGAGCGGGTGCTGGTCAACTCGGCGGCCGACTGGGGCAGGAGCGACCCGCTCAAGACGGCGCACGTCGCCGACGCGATGCTCGCCGCCGGATTCGAGGAGGACGACGTCGACCAGGTGCTGTGGCGCAACCCGGTCGCCTTCTACGGCCAGAGCGGCCGCCTCCGCCTCGACGCGACGGCCCCCGGGGCGCAGCTGTTCGAGGGCAACTCGATCCTGCGCGGCGGAGAGTGAGGAGAGCGCGGCCATGCGATTCCGGCACCCCGACGGCACCACCGTCCACCTCGCCTACTGCACCAACGTCCACGCCGCCGAACAGCTCGACGGCGTCCTCGACCAACTGACCGAGTACGCGGAACCGGTACGGCGCAGGCTCCACCGCGACCGGCTCGGCATCGGCCTGTGGCTGGCCCGCGACGCCGCCCGCACCCTCACCGACGACCCGGCGGCCGTCCGCAGGCTGCGCACCGGGCTGGACCGGGCGGGCCTGGAGGTCGTCACCCTCAACGGCTTCCCCTACCAGGGCTTCGGCGACGAGCACGTCAAGTACCGCGTCTACCGCCCCGACTGGACCGACGACGCACGCCTGGACCACACCACCGACCTCGCCAGGCTGCTGACAGCGCTGCTCCCCGACGACGTGCACGAGGGCAGCATCTCCACGCTGCCGCTCGCCTGGCGCACCGGCTTCGACGCCGAGGCCCGGCACCGCGCACTGACCCGCCTGCACACCCTCGCCGGACGGCTGGACGCGCTGGAGGAGCTGACCGGACGCTCCGTACGCGTCGGCCTGGAGCCCGAACCAGGCTGCACCGTGGAGACGACGGCCGACGCCGTCGAGGCGCTGACCGGAGAGGGCGGACCGCCCCCGCACCGGATCGGCGTCTGCCTGGACACCTGCCATCTGGCCACCGCCTTCGAGGACCCGGCCAAGGCCGTCGCGGCGCTCGGCGAGGCGGGGCTGACCGTCGTCAAGGCGCAGCTGTCGGCCGCCCTGCACGCCGAACACCCTCAGCGGCCCGAGGTGCGCGACGCGCTCGCCGAGTTCGCCGAGCCGCGCTTCTTGCACCAGACCCGCGCTCTCACCCCCGCGGGCACCCTGCGCGCCACCGACGACCTCGACCGGGCGCTCGCCCCCGGCGCCCTGCCCACCGAAGGCCCCTGGCGGTCCCACTTCCACGTGCCTCTGCACGCCCCGCTCGCCGAGCCGCTGCGCGCCACCACCCCCGTGCTCCGCGCCGCCCTCACCCACCTGGTCGGCGGCCCGACACCGCTGACCCGGCACCTGGAGGTGGAGACCTACACCTGGCAGGCCCTGCCGCCCGGGCTGCGCCCCACCACCCGCGCCCAGCTCGCCGACGGCCTCGCCGCCGAGCTGGCCACGGCCCGCGACCTCCTCATCGGCCTCGGCCTCAAGGAGCTGCCGTGAGCACTCTCAAGGAGCTGTCATGAGCACCCCGCTGCTGGTCATCGACGTGGTCGGGCTCACCCCCGCGCTGCTGGAGCGGATGCCGAACCTGCGCGCCCTCGCCCGGGAGGGCGCCTCCACCCCCCTCCGCACCGTGCTCCCCGCCGTCACGTGCGCCGCCCAGTCCACGTTCCTGACCGGCGAACTCCCCACCGGCCACGGCATCGTCGGCAACGGCTGGTACTTCCGCGAACTCGGCGACGTACTGCTGTGGCGGCAGCACAACGCGCTCGTCGGCGGCGAGAAGCTGTGGCACGCGGCCCGGGCACGGCAGCCCGGCTACACGGTGGCCAACATCTGCTGGTGGTACGCGATGGGCGCCGACACCGACTGGACCGTCACCCCGCGCCCCGTCTACTACGCCGACGGCCGCAAGGAACCCGACTGCTACACCCGGCCCCCCGACCTGCACGACGAACTGGTGGCCGAACTGGGCGACTTCCCCCTGTTCACCTTCTGGGGCCCGGGCGCCGACCTGACCTCCTCGCAGTGGATCATCGACGCCACCCGCCACATCCTGCGCACCCGCCGCCCCGACCTGGCCCTCGCCTACGTCCCCCACCTCGACTACGACCTCCAGCGCCACGGCCCCGACGACCCCCGCGCACACCGCGCCGCCGCCGACGTCGACGCCGCCCTCGCCCCCCTGCTGGCCGACGCCCGCGCCGAAGGCCGCACCGTCGTCGTCCTGTCCGAGTACGGCATCACCCCGGTGCGCCGCCACGTCGACATCAACCGCGTACTGCGCCGCGCCGGACTGCTGGAGGTCCACACCCAGGACGGCATGGAGTACCTCGACCCCTGGACGTCGAAGGCCTTCGCCGTCGCCGACCACCAGATCGCCCACGTCTACGTCCGCGACCCCGCCGACCTGCCCGCCACCCGCGAGGCACTGGCAGGCCTGCCGGGCCTGGAGCGGCTGCTGGACGAGACGGGCAAGAAGGAAGCCGGGCTGGACCACCCCCGCTCCGGCGAACTCGTCGCCGTCGCCGAACCCGACGCCTGGTTCACCTACTACTACTGGCTCGACGACCGCCGCGCCCCCGACTTCGCGCAGCTCGTCGAGATCCACCGCAAACCCGGCTACGACCCCGTCGAGCTGTTCATGGACCCGCACGACCCCTACGTCAAGCTGCGCGCCGCCGCCGCGCTGGCCCGCAAGAAGACCGGCATGCGCTACCGCATGGCCGTCGTCCCCCTCGACCCGTCACCGATCCGCGGCAGCCACGGCAGGCTGCCAGAGCGCACCGAGGACGGACCCGTCCTCCTGTGCTCCCGCCCCGACGCACTGGGCGCCGCAGCAGGGGGCCGGCCCTTCCCCGCCACCGACGTCAAACGCCTGCTCCTCGACCTCGCACTGGGAGATGCCTCATGACACACAGATCCGCACAGCCCCAGCACCCCGAGCTCGACCACACCCTGCGCCGCCGCGGCTTCCTCGGCGTCGCGGCCGGCGCCACGGCCGCCACGCTGCTCGGCGCCGGTTCCGCCGCCGCCGAGCCCGCCACCGACCGGCACCCCGCCCCGGGGCACGGCCACGGCCACGGCCACCGGCCGATCGTTCCGCGCGGAAAGCTCGGTATCCAGCTCTACACCGTCCGCGACCAGGTACAGGAACTCGGCTTCGCCACCGTCTTCCGCGAGCTGGAGCGCTACGGCTACGACTCGGTGGAGTTCGCCGGCTACACCCAGGGCACAGGCGACCTCACGCTGCGGCAGCTCAAACGGCTGATGCGGGACCACGGGCTGCGCGGCATCGGCAGCCACGTCGGCTACTACTCGGACAACCCGGACGACTACACCTTCGCCACCCAACTGGAGAAGGTCGTCGACGACGCGGCCGCCCTCGGCCTCCCGCACGTCGGCACGGCCGCCAGCCCCGACCGCTACGGCCGCACCGTCGACGGCTGGAAGCGCGCCGCCGAGGACTTCAACACCTACGGCGCCGCCGCCCGCGCACGCGGCCTGAAGTTCTACCAGCACAACCACCAGATGGAGTTCGGCTTCGCCGAGGACAAGCCCCACGTCCGCCTCTACGACGTCCTCCTCGCCGAGACCGACCCCGAGCTGGTCTACCTGGAGATGGACATCTACTGGGCGTTCGCCGGCCAGTACCGCTTCAGCACACGCGCCGACGGCACCCCGGCTCCCTTCGAACCCCTCGACTACGTGCTGGCCGCCCCGCACCGCTACCCCCTCTTCCACGTCAAGGACGGCGAACACGACGAGGCGTCCGCCGACGGCCTCCACATGGTCGATGTCGGAGACGGCGACCTCGACTACGAGCACTTCGTCGCCACCGTGCTGCGGCGTGGCCGCCACGGGCACGGCCGGGGCGGCCCCCACTGGCTGATGGAGCGCGACGACGCGGTGGACCCGGCCGCCAACCCGGCCGGCTCCCTCACCTCGGCCCGCCGCTCCGCGGCGTACCTGCGCGGAAGGCGGTGACCGGCTCCGGCGACCCGCCGCCCACACCACTCGGGGATGTTTCCCCCTAAAAGGTGCATAACGCTTCTTCCCGCCAGGAAACCCAGGTGAGAAGCACTCCAAACCCTTGGTATCGTTACGGGCGTCGCCACGGCAGCCGAGCTGACGTGGCACAGCCCAGTCCGGGTGGCGGAATGGTAGACGCGCTAGCTTGAGGTGCTAGTGCCCTTTATCGGGCGTGGGGGTTCGAGTCCCCCCTCGGACACAAACCACATCCCCACGGCTTCCTGTACGCCGTGGGGATGTGCTGTTTCCGGCGCCCGGGCCGATCTCCGCCAGGACTGTGCCCTTGTCCGAGGCGTCCGTGCGCTGGAGCCCGAGTTGGCCGTAGCGCTCGGCCTTGTGCGGTGGTGCGGCCTACCGGATCGCGGCTGCGGCCGTGAGGCCGAGGGTCTGAGCCGTGCGGGGAGAAGGGCCTTGCGACCCCGTCGTCGAGCGGTCCGGTCGGCCAGAATATTCTCGACCGAACTACCTGGCCTCGCGAGTCGCGCTCAGCACCTTCGCGCGCTTCATCCGCGATGTGGAATGCCGACCGGACAACAGCGAATGGTGGTTCTGGCCGCGTCCCGCCATCTCGCCGGCAGCTCTTGTCTCGCACGGCTCGAAGTGCCGGGAAGGGCTCACGAAGAGTCGTGTTTCTTCTCCATCTCTTTCGGTTTTCCCAGTCTCCCGGTGATGACCTGGCTGGATTGGCCGGCCCAGGCGCGAACGGCGGTGGACTTGAGGGTCCATGCGCCCCGGCGTCGGAGCCGGCGTCCGCGGCGTGGCATGAGGTCTGGGGGATGTGGCGTAAAAGGCCGGCCCGCCGTGAGCGTGACCCGGCCGAACCCGGCCGCCACCTCTCCACCTCGGCCCGGACCCTGAGGTGTGCCGACCACGGCCTTCGTGGAGGTCGCTGAGCTGTCTGCGGCCACCCGTAGGGCCCCTCCGGTGTCGCCGCTCGAAGGAGTTCGGGGTGCGGCACGGCCTGCTCGGAGCGGATCTCCCGCTTGGCGGGCCGGGATGAGTCACCGCCTGGCGGCGCGCAGGTGGGGGAGGGCGCGGGGCGGACTTCTGCACGTCTGTTGAGCTGACGCGTTGACAGTCCAACGGAAGGATGAGTGCGGTGGCCCGGTTACGTAGGACGTGCACGGGCAGAACAATCCGATCGTTCGATGACACTCGTGCTGCTTGCTGAAAGCATGGCCCGCCTGAAACAAGAAACCAACCCGTAGCGATGAGGGAATAGGTAACACGGAGTCGTACGGCATTCGATGCGCCACCTCTTCAGGTGGGTGCCGATGGAATTTCGTACCCCGGGGTTTTCCCGGAGGGTGAACGATTGCGTATCGAGAGGCACTCGTTCGTCCTGCGGTCTGCGGCTCGGGCCACAGAGAAAGCAATGCGCGAATTCCATCGGCATGGCCGATGCGCGAGTTCAAGCATCATGGGGGAAGCAAGCTGTGGAAATTGACATACTCGGTCCGTTTTCCGTCTCCTGCGAAGGGCATACCGTCGGGGTGCGGGCCAGCAAGGTCCGGGCCATGCTGGCCACCCTGGCCCTGGAGCCGGGGCATGTCGTCTCACACGTGGATCTGGCAGACGAGTTGTGGGCGGGGCATCCGGTGGGGAATCCGCGCAACGCGCTTCAGGCACACGCCACCAGGGTGCGCCGGCTGCTGGGGCATACCGAACAGCACGCCGCAGTCCTGCGCGCGGTTCCGAACGGGTACCTCCTCAACATCTCCCGGGACTGCGTCGACGGAAACAGGTTTCTCGATCACGCGGCCCGTGGAGCCGATGCCCTGCTGGGAGCGCCTGGAACGGCGCTGCGTCACCTGGAATCCGCCCTCGCGCTGTGGCGGGGCCCGGCACTGCTCGATGCGGGAGACGGGCTCCGGTGCCGCAGCGCCGCCACGCTTTTCGAGGAGCGGCGGCTGACGGTGTTCGAGGACCTGGCCAGCGCCCGGCTGATTCTCGGAGACGAGTCGCGGGTGATCGCCGATCTGCGTCAGCTCACAGCTCAGTACCCGTTGCGGGAGCGTTTTTGCGAACTCCTGATGCTGGCGCTGTACCGATCCGGCAGGCAGAGCGACGCGCTGGAACTCTTCCGTCTCACCCAGCGCCGACTCGACGACGAACTGGGCATCCGGCCCGCCGCGCCGTTGCAGCGCCTGCACGCCGAGATCCTCAGCCACGATCCCGCGCTCGCCCGTGCCGGTGCGCGATGGGGCCGGCGCGAGCCTGGGCGCAATGGTCTGCCCCTTGGCTGACGCAGACGATCATCTCGCAACGGAACAGGAGCGCTTCGCATGGACGCGGGACCAGCCACGGCCACCGAGGAGAACCTCCGCAAGCAGCAGAACGAGCCGATTGCCGTGGTGGGCGTCGCGGCGCTGTACCCGGCAGCCCGTGGGGCCACCGACTACTGGCGGCTCCTCACGGAAGGCGACCAGGAGGCCGGGAAGAGACCTGCGCGTACCGAGGCGGCGTCTGAGCCGGAGAAGCAGGGGCTCGGGGACGTCGAGATCGATGTCGCGCGCTTCGGCATACCGCCCGCCCAGGCGGCATCCATGGCGCGCATGCAGCTTCTCATGGTGGAAGCGGCGCGCCAGTGCCTGAGCGACGCCGGGTACGCGCAGCGCCCGCTGCCCTCCGAGCGCACCGATGTGGTGACCGGGACCTGCTTCGGGCTCGACCGGCAGTATGCGAACGCCGCGCGGGTGGAGAGCAGCCGATACGCACGCAGCCTGGAACAGGTGCTCAGCGCTGTCGGTGAAGCGGGCGCGGCGGTGGGCACCGCGGCAGCCGAGGAGTTCCGGACTGCGGCCATGAAGTGCTTCGGTGCCTCGCCCCACGATCGGATAGGGGAAATGGCCAGCACCATTCCCGCGCGGGTGGCGGCCGCGTTCCGCCTGCGTGGACGCACATTGGCCCTGGAGTCCGCCGACGCGACCTCCTACCTGGGAATCGCGCATGCGATGGACAGCTTGCGTGCCGGAGTGAGCGACACCGTCCTGGTCCTCGCCGGCCAGTGCCGCGAGGGGCGCTTGCCCCCGTACGCGCTCGCTGCCAAAGGAGTGCTCCGGGACCAGACGGCCGGCGCGGACCCATCCGTCTCCGCGGCACTCGGCGAAGGCGTCGGAGCTCTGCTGCTCAAACGCCTCTCCTCGGCGTCGCAGGACGGTGACCGCGTCTACGCGAAGCTCCTCGACTGCACTCTGGGCCATGACACACGCCGTGGTGTGTTCCGCTATCCGGCCTCGGCCGACCGGTACCGGCAGGCGGCCGCCGAGAGTTGGCGCCGCGTGGGTCGGTACCACGCCGGGGCCCAGTACCTGGAGTTCACCGGAAACGACCCCCGGTTGGCGGCCGAATCCTGCGCCGGTGCGCGGGACGATGCGGCACCGCCCGTGGCCGTGGGCAGCGTCAAGGACCGACTGGGGCACACCTTCGCGAATATCGGGATGGCTGCCGTGAGCAAAGTCGCCCTGGCACTGCACCACCGGAGGATACCGCCTCTGCGCAGGGGAGCCTGGGGGGAGGACTCCGGGCCCCCGGGCCCGCGGTTCCGTGCCCCCCTCGACACCGAGGAGTGGCGACAGCCCCCGGAGGGCGCACCGCGCCGCGCTGTGGTGAGTGGGGCGTCTCTGACGGGCGCGCTGTGCCACCTGATCATGGAAGAGCACCGGGAGACCGCGGAGCCGGCGGCGGCAGCGGTCGCCGCACCGCCCCCGGCGGCAGCAGTCGCCGCACCGCCCCCGGCGCGGTCCCGGTGGAGGGTGAACGCCGCTGAGCCGATAGCCGTGGTGGGGTTCGGCGGCAGGTTCGCCGACACGGCCGACGCCGGTGCTTTCTGGGACGCGACGCTCTCCGGGCGAGACCGGATCCGACCGGTGCCCGAGACGTTGTTGGAACGCGACCTGTACCACAGCCCGTCCGCCCTCAGCGTCAACCGCAGCTATGCGGAGTACGGGGCACCGATGACCGTGCCCGAGAGCCCTCCCGCGGGGTTGCACATCCCTCCCGCACGCTTCGCGGAACTGGACGCCGCACAACGTGTAGGCCTGGCGGTGGCAGCGGAGCTGTTCGACCGGCCTGGCCTGTCGACCGAGACACTGACCGGAGCCGGGCTGGTGGCTGTGGGAAGCAACCTGGGGCTTTCCAGGGAGCGGCGTTTGAACACCGAACTGTCCATGGACCTGTTCGAGGAGTTGGTGCGGTCGCTCGACACGTTGGCGGGATGGAGCCCCCACGAGAGGGAGCTGCTGCTGAAGTCGCTTCGTGAACTGAACGGTGGCGCACCTCAGCTGGAGTCGCCAGGGGCGCTGGACGGCTGTCTGGCGAGCGGGATCGCCGCCCTCGTCGCCAACGAGTTCGGCATCGCCGCTGTCCCCGTGGCTGTGGAAGCCGCCTGTGCCTCGTCGATGGCGGCCGTGGATCTGGCCGTCAACCGGCTGAGGACCAGAAGCGTGGACTACGCGCTCGCCGGCGGTGTGGAACTCCCCTGCAACGCACGTGACATGGTGCTCTGTTCGGCACTCGGGCTGCTGTCACACGAAAAGATCACTCCGTTCGACGAGTCCGCCGACGGCTTCAGCCCCGGCGACGGCTGTGCGCTCTTTCTGCTGAAGCGGTACGGGGACGCCCGCGAAGACGGCGATCCGATCCACGGCCTGCTGCGCGGTGTGGGCGCCTCGAACGACGCCAAGTCCCTTATCGCCCCGGACGCGGCCGGCCAGGCGCGCGCCATGGAACAGGCCTTCACGCAGGTGGACTACGGGCCCGAGGCCGTGGACTACCTGGAGTCGCACGGAACCGGGACCCGGGTGGGCGACCAGGTGGAGGCCGCCGCCATAAGGCAGGTCTACGCACGGCCCGGCCGAAAGCCCCTGGAGATCGGGTCCGGCAAATCGCTCTTCGGGCACACCTTCGCGGCTGCCGGCGCGGGAGGGCTGCTGCGAGCCCTGCTGGCCATGCGGTCCAAAACCCTGCCGGCGAACGCCAACCTCCATTCCGTGCCTCCCGCACTGGAACTCGAGCGGATACCGGCCCGCATCGCGACGCGCCCGGGTGCCTGGCACACCGACACCGGCCGGCCCCGGCGTGCGGGTGTCAGCTCGTTCGGCACCGGCGGCATCAACTATCACCTGCTGCTTGAGGAGTACATCGACAGCCATGGACTTTGACTTCTCCGCGGAGACGGAAGAAATGCGCGACATGGTCACCCGGTTCGCGCGTCGTGAGCTCGCCGCACCGGCCGCATTCGATGCCGGGGACTTCCGCCGCCGCTGGTCCCGGGCAGGCCGGCAGGGCTTGGTCGGCAGCAGTCTGCCCGTCGCGTACGGAGGGAGCGGACTGGACGCGCTCACGTGTGCGGCCATGATGGAGGCACTCGGGCTCAGCTGCACGGACGTCGGGTTCGCGTTCTCGGTGGCCGCCCACCTGTTCGCCGCGGCCACACCCATCGCCGAGTTCGGCACCGAGGAGCAGAAGAAGCACTGGCTTCCCGCGCTCGGCTCGGGCGAGCAGATCGCGGCACACTGCATCACCGAACCGGATGCCGGTTCGGACGCACTGAGTCTGCGCACCCGTGCCGTCCGGGAGGGCAGTGCCTACCGGATCACGGGAGCGAAGTGCTTCACCACCAACTCCCCGGTGGCGGACGTGTTCGTGGTGCAGGCCGTCACCGACCCGGACGGTGGCTTCTTCGGGTTGAGCACCTTCCTGGTGGAGGCCGGCACACCCGGCCTGACGGTGGGCCGTCGGTACGACAAGGCCGGCTTGCGCGGGTCCCCCATGGCAGATGTCCACCTCGAGGGATGCCTCGTACCGGACACACACCTGCTGGGGGCCGAGGGCTCGGGTGCGGCGGTCTTCTCGTGCTCGATGAAGTGGGAGCGTATCTGCCTGTTCGCCATCTACCTGGGAGCCATGAAGCGGGTGATCGACTCCACTGTCGCGCACGTCCGGGACCGGGAGCAGTTCGGCATGCCGGTGGGTGGCTTCCAGGCCGTGAGCCACCGGGTGGTGGACATGATGGCACGGCACGAATCGGCACGGCTGCTGTTGTACAAGGCTGCCAAGGGGCTGGCTGACGGCGTCGAGGACGAGGTGGCTCCGGCTCTGGCGAAGATCGCCGTGAGTGAGGCGGCGGTGCAGATCGGTCTGGACGCGATCCAGCTGCGCGGCGCTTCGGGGGTACTGGACGGTGAGGCCGAGAGCCTGTTGCGTGACGCCCTGCCGGCCAGGATCTTTTCGGGGACGAACGAGATTCAGAAGAACAACGTGGCCCGTGTGCTCGGTCTCGGTACCCGCCGTCGGGCCGCTGTGAGAAGCCGCTGACTTTGACGCAGGCGAGGTGGGAGAGCGGTCTCGCCAGGAAGAGAATGGAGTACAGCATGGATGTGATCGTGCATCGGATCCGTCTGCGGGACGGCGTGACCCCGGCCAGGTTCGAAACGTGGGTGCGTGAGTCGGACTACGCTGCCTGCCCCCGACTTCCCAGCGTGATCTCCTTCGGCGTACAGCGTGTTCCGGCCGGAGATACCGCGTCCTGCGACTACTTCGAGGTCATCTCGGTACAGAGCCGCGAAGCGTTCCGGAAAGACATGGAAGGGGATGTCTTCCGGAAGCTGGCGGCCGAATTCGACGAACTGGCGCTGGTGGTGGACGAGTTGGCCGGAGAGCGCGTCGGCTGCGGTTACGTGGCGGGATGACGTGGCCGGTGCGGGCCCGCGGCCCCGGGGACGCCCGGGGCGAGGACAGGGGAGGGGCGCGGAATCTCAGCGCTGCGGCACGTTCCGCCCGATCGTGTTGATCAGGCCGGTCTCATAAGCGAGAGCGACCGCCTGGGCCCGTGACCGTACGCTGAGTTTGTGCATCAGATTGTGGACGTGAGAACGAATTGTGGCGCTGGAAACCGACAGTTTCGTGGCGATTTCGTCGTTCACCAGGCCCTGGGCGAGTAGCAACAAGACTTCACTCTCCCGAACCGTCAGTGTATTGCCGGCCGTGGGGGGAACGCAGGGGCGTGCCAGCATTTCGACAGATTTCCGGGCTGCTACCGGAACGACAATTGCGTCGACTCTGATCAGTGTTTCTATGACATGCAGAAGCTCATCGATCGAGCTTTCCACGGACAGTACGGCGCGCACTCCGACTTTTAATGCCTCGAAAGACCGGGGCAGATTCTCCGCCTTGGCGAGCATGAGTACCTTGCCCAGCCGGGCGAGATCGGCAAGCTCCTGCTGGTCGTCCACCGTGAGGGCCGGACTGACCACGACGATCACATCGGGCGGATCCTCCGTCGCGAGCGCGACGACCCGTCGCATCGACATCTCCGCTGTGACCTGCAGGTTGTGCTGGACCAGCAGGGCGTGCAGCCCCTGGCACATGATCAACTTGTCGCAGTAAATCAATATGTCCGTGCTCATGACGCAACCCCCTTGACGCCTTCGGGTCGAGGGGGGTGTCCGTATGGATGAGCTTCCCGCGCGTACCGGGCGGGGGGTCTGGCGCGCTTTCTGCTGACCCAGCGGCCCGTCAGCAATCCCACACTCATAGGTGATCGTCCCCCGTTTCCTGGATTGCGCAACTTTAGCACGTCGGTCAGATGGTATCCAGGAATTCCTATCAGGATGATCCGAATGCTCAATCAACAGAGAATGAGCGTTTTCCCACTCGGCCGTACCGGACGAAACGAGTGCATGGTGCAGCCATCCCGCAGTCGGTGGCCTTCCCCAGTCCTTGGTCCACCGGTGTCCGGCTACGGCCGGGAAACCGGTGCCCGGAACCAGGTCACAGGGGGTCGAGTACCGCGGAGCCCTGCCGCCTGACCGTGGGTGGGCCCTCCACCTCGGGGCTGCCCAGCCGGCTGATGAAGAAGGTGCGGCCCCTCAGGTCCAGACTCTTCTGCAACTCCTGCCGCAGGTCCTCGTGCTGGACGACGACGCTGAGGGGATGCAGGGCGACTCCCGCCTCTGTCGCCGCCAGCCAGTAGTCCGCGAGCCGGGCGCCGCCGGCCAGCATGTCGGCGAGTCCTGGTCGTCGGGCGCCGAAGCCCATGGCCAACAGTCCGGGGGTACTCTCCCGGATGAGCGTCGCCACACCGGCGGCCAGCCTGCGGTGGTATCCGAGGCCGCAGAGGGGCGACAGCACTCCGGGGTTGAGAAGCACCCGCGTGCTCAACTGCCGCAGGGGCGAGAGCGGGCCGAAGAGCTGTGGCAGGGTGAACCCGTCGCCCCGGCTGCGGGCGTGCGCCGCACTCCAGCGGAGGAAGGAGTGGGTCTCCCGCCAGGCTTTGTGATGGCTGAAGTCCCGCCCGGCGTGTTGTGCGCAGAAGTCCGCGAAGGCGCGGACGAGATGAGGCTGGGTGACGTGCTGTGTGGTCACGGTACCGGCGGGCGCCTCGCCGGGGCCTTCAAAGGGGCGCTCCAGGACCGTGAGGACAGCCGGGTCCAGGGGCTCGCTCCGGTAGGGCCCGCGACAGGTACGGCGGTTGTGTACCGAGCCGTGCAGTTCCGCGAGGCTCTCCTGACACGTCGCGGTCCGGCGCAGTGCTCCGATGCACAGCAACGACCATCGGTGGGGCCAGCCGTGTACAGGAGCGGTCTCGAACGACGGTGTGCGTGTGCGGGTGGCGTGCCAGCCCTGTGCTGCGAGCCCGCGCAGCAGTATGCGCCAGTAAGCACCGCAACTGACCCGCATCTCGGTCGCGTGCGCGGGCAGAGCCGAGAGTTCGCGCTCGTGGTCGAGGGCGAGCGCCACGTACTCCTCGTCCGGCCGGGGCTCGACGCCGAGCACATGCCCCGCAGCCGCCCGTGCGCGCGTGCCGGCCAGCCGCACGATCCCCCATGGCTGGCAGTTGTGCGACGAGGGCGCGTGCGCGGCCAGCGCGGTCGCGGCGGTCAGCGCGGCACCGAACTCCTCCTCCGCGCCGTGCTCCTTGATGTCCGTCGGCTGCATCCGTCCTCCCTCAGGATTCCTATGCGCTGACCACGGCCAGGTAATAGCCGTCGATCTCCAGTGCCCAGCTCTCCCTGAGCCCGTTGCCGGAAGCCGGGGCGTGGCGCAACAGGTCCGGCCCGGCACGCCAGGTGAACCGGCCGTCCGGGGCCCACCCGGTCAGTTGTACTTCGCCGGCGTCGACCCGGAGCCCGAATCCGTAGTGTTTCAGCACGGCCTCCTTACAGGCCCAGCGCAACGGCAGCGGCATCCGGACCAGCAGTGGGTGGCAGGAACCTGTGCGGCCGGGTGCGCCTTCGGCACGCAGGAGGCGGGCCAGCAGCGGCGGTACCGCACGCTGGTGCTCCAGATCGAGCCCCACCGCGTGCGGTCCGCAGGCCGCCACCGCCAGGTCGGCCGAATGGGAGAGCCCCACCTCCACCGGCGCGTTGACAACAGGTTTGCCCGCCCGGATGCCACCGGCGACGGTGTCGACGTCTATGGCGCGGCCATGAACGACGCTGCCCCAGTGACGCAGGTGGTAGGCGCGGACACTGTGCTTGACGGCCAGTCGTCCCGCGAGCCATTCGCACCGTCGGCGTGCTCGCGGGATCGCGGCGGCGTGCGCGGCCTCCCGCGGGGTCAGATGCCGGTCGGACAGTCCTCGGAGCACCTCGTCGCCCGCCCCCCGCAGCCGGGCGATGGACACCACCGCGAGTGTCAGGCGGGGTGCGAAGTGGTGGATGCGCAGTGGCAGGCGGGGGTCCAGGGCGAGCGAAGGTCCTATGCCGTCGAGGGCGCGGTACCGGCTCACCGGTCGACATCGGGAGGCAACAGGTACGGATACGGGCGGCGCAGCACGCGATGCCAGAAGCGGTCGGCTTTGCGCAGCCGCTGGATGAGGGCCCAGGAGCGTGCGTCGGCCCGGTAGTACCCGGCTACTTCCTTCTCGGTGAGCGGTGTCGCGAGCCGCGCGTTGGCCTGTTCCACAAAGCCCGGTATGAGTTCGGCCAAGCGCTCTTTGTGCAGGTTGCCCAGGAAGTCGAGCACCACGCCGCGTGTCGTGTAGAACTTGTCGAAGATGGACTTGGCAGTGGCTGTTCTGACCAGATCCCGCACCAGCCAGGGAAGCGAGGCGAAGAAGAGCCGCGTGTCCAGGAGCTCCTTGCCCGCCGCGTCCCGCATGAGCGGTGAGGTCACATCGATGTAGAGCAGTTCGCCGTCGAGGTCGACCCAGTTCGACGCCTGCGCGTCGAGCCCGAGAGTGGGCGACACGGCTCCCTCGACCTGGTCGAGGAACCGGGCGAAGAAGCTCTCTGCCCATGCCTGCCCCTCGCTGTGCAGCAAAGACGAGCACAACCGCTTGCGTGGAAGGGTCTCTTGGACGCAATAGCCCGTGATCCGGCCCGCCTCGGTTTGTTCGTGCCAGAGCTGGGTCTCCGCGACGCGGATGCCGCCCTCACGCAGCCGGCGCAAGTAGGTTCCGAGAACCTGCTCGTAAGCGAGGTACCGGTATCGGTCGGGGAAGACGGGGAGCCGCTTGCAGGCGAACGAACCCTGCTGGGTGGCCAACTCCAGGACCAGGGCCACTTCGCCGTGGCCCAGGAGCGGCAAGGCGGTGTCGTCGGAGTCGCGGAGTGCCGTGCGCACGCGTGTCTCCAGCGCCCGCAGATCGCTGTCGGGGACCGTGAACGTCATGAGGCGCCACTTCCTTACGGCGGGACTTCTTCCGCCCTGTCGACTTCAGTTGCCGGGCGTGAAGACCAGGACCGCGTTCTGGCCCCCGAAGCCGAACGAGTTGCTCATGGCTGCCTCGATCTTCTCCTCGCGGGGCCGGCCGGTGACGACATCCAGTTCCAGTGCCGGGTCCTGACGTTCGAGATTGGCAGTCGGCGGGATCGTGGACCGTTCGAGGGCGAGCACCGTCAGGGCCGCCTCGATCGCTCCCGCCGCGCCGAGGGTGTGGCCGAGCACTCCCTTGGTGGAGGTCACCGCCGCGCCGTCGCCGATGACCCGACGCAGCATCCGTGCCTCGACGGCGTCGTTGAGCGGGGTGGAGGTGCCGTGGGCATTGACGTGTCCGATCTCGCCGGCACCGACGCCCGCCTGTGCCAGTGCGTCCTCGACCGCCCGCGTCACGCCGGCCCCCTCAGGTTCGGGTGCGGTGATGTGGTGAGCGTCGGCGGAGGCGCCGTACCCGGCCAGCCTGGCCCGGATCCGGGCACCGCGGGCCGATGCGTCGGCTTCCCGCTCCAGGACGAGGACACCGCTGCCCTCCCCGATGACAAACCCGTCCCGGTCCTGGTCGAAGGGGCGTGAGGCGGCTTCCGGCTCGTCCACCCTGCGCGAGAGCGCACCCATCTGGTTGAAGCCGGTGACCATGAGCGGGGTGACGTTCGCTTCGGTGCCCCCCGCGAGGACGACATCGCAGGAGCCGTCGCGCAGGAGGCTCGCGGCGGTGCCGATGGCCGTGCCGCCGGACGCGCAGGCGGTCGCGGTCACGAAGTTCGGCCCGGTGGCACGCAGGTCGATGGCCAGATGGCCTGCGACCATGTTCGGCACCAACATCGGCAGCAGCAGCGCCGAGACCGACGCGGGGCCGTTCTCCAGCAGGCGCCGGTGCTGCGTCTCCATCGTCCCGATACCGCCGAGCCCGCATCCGACCACGACGCCGACTCGGGCGCCGTCCCAGGTCTCAGGGTCCAGGCCGCAGTCCGCGACCGCCTCGCGCGCGGCGACGATGGCCAGTTGGATGAAGCGGTCGTGCATCAGGGGGCTGCGCCTGCCCACGTGCCGGGCCGGGTCCAGGCCCGGAACCGTGCACGAGATGTCGACGGGGAGTCCTTGGAGGCGGGGGTCTCGAGCCGCCGCGGAGCGTCCCTCGCACACACCCCGCCAGGTCTCTTCCGCCCCGATGCCGGAGGCAGTGATCAGACCCAGGCCGGTGACGGCGACGGGCGCGGAGGCTGTCACTGGGCCGTGGCCTTGGTCCGGCCCTCCAGCAAGTGCGCCACGTGTCCGATGGTGTCGGTCAGGGTGGCAGCGTCGTCTTCGAGCTTGACGTCGAATTCCGACTGGATCACCAGAAGGAATTCAACGAGGAAGAGCGAGTCCATCTTCAGGTCCTCGAAAGTCGCTTCCGGGGTGATCGTCCCGCGGTCGACGGCGAAGTGATTTCCGAGTATGTCGACCAGCTTCTCGTACATGGCGCTCATACCTGTGATCTTCCCTTCCGGAGAACGGTTCGGCCCACTCGTGTCGCGGCTTTTCCTGGAAGACGAGGTCGTGCTCATCGGTGCCCCACCGCCTGGGCAGCGACGTATGGGATGGCGCCGACTATGGAGGTCGTGGCTGACGGCGCGCTGACCGATGCCTGACGGTCACGGGGGTCAGTAATCGGTCAGCGCCGCGTCAGCCGCGCCCCGTACGTTGCCCAGCGACCCGAGCCCACGGGCTGTCATCCACGGGGAGGAGCACACGGTGGTTCCCTGCCGACGCCGTACGACCCGGCCGCACTCGGTGTCCCGGGCGGCGGCCCCTGGCCGCATCCGTCTGACGGGCGGTATCCGATGAGCCGCGCGGCTGTGCTGGCCGGAATCGGAGCCTGCCTGCCGCCTCGGCTGGTCACCAACGCGGAGCTCGCGGCACGGCTGGACAGTTCCGACGAATGGGTGCGCTCGCGGACCGGGATCGCCCAGCGCTACGTGGCTGACTCCTCCGTGCGCACCTCCGACCTGGCGGTCGGCGCCGGCTCCCGGGCGCTGAAGTCCTCGGGGCACCCGCACGTCGACGCCGTGGTCGTGGCGACCACCACGCCGGACCGCCCTTGCCCGGCCACCGCGCCGACCGTGGCCGGCAAGCTGGGACTGGGGCACGCTGCCGCGTTCGACGTATCCGCCGTCTGCTCCGGATTCCTCTACGGCCTTGCCTCCGCCGCCGGCTTGATCGCGGGTGGCATCGCCGAGCGCGTGCTGGTCATCGGAGCGGAGACCTTCTCCCGCCTCCTCAACCCTGCCGACCGTTCCACCTCGGTGATCTTCGGGGACGGAGCCGGTGCCGCGGTGCTGCGTGCGGGCAGCAGCACGGAGGAGGGTGCGCTGGGCCCGTTCGACCTGGGCAGCGACGGTGACGGGGTGGACCTGATCACCGTACCGGCCGGCGGGCCCCCGCCGGAGGGCGGTTGGCCTGTCCCGGTGCCCGACGACTACTACTTCACGATGCAGGGCAAGCGGGTCTTCTGGCTGGCAGTCCAGCGTATGGGGCAAAGCGCGCAGACGGTGCTGGACCGCGCCGGGTGGCGGGTCGACGAGGTGGACCATCTCGTCGCTCACCAGGCGAATCACCGCATCACCCGGCGGCTGGCCGACGAGATCGGCCTGCCGAGCGAGCGGGCGGTCAGCAACATCGCCGAGGTCGGTAACACGGCCGCGGCCTCCATTCCCCTCGCGCTCGTTCATGCCCACGCCGCAGGGACGCTGAGGCCCGGCGACCGGGTGCTGCTGACGGCGTTCGGCGGTGGTCTCACGTGGGGCGCGACGACGCTCATCTGGCCTGCCGTCGACCCGAGCTGACCCCACGCGTCGTGAGCGGCGCCGCCGGACCGGCAATGCCACCGCGATCGAACCGAGGACCGCAATGAAAACTCAGAAACTCATCAGTGACTACATCGTCGATGTCTGGATGGGCGGTGACGCCGAAAGCCTGGAGCCGGACACGCCGCTCACCGAACTCAACATCATCGATTCGATGGGGATATTCGACCTTGTCGGCTTCCTCCAGCGTGAATTCTCCATCAGCGTACCCATGCGGGACGTGACGTTGAAGAATTTCCGATCCGTGCGCACGATCTCCGCGATGGTTGACGGGTTGCGTCAGAACGAGAAAGGGGACGCCGCATGACGGAACTGGAGAGTTCCGCACTCGCTGCGCTGCACTCGCAGGTGGTGGGGATCGTGGCGGAGTGCACCCTGTACGACGAGTCCTACCTCCAGCCCGACCTCCACTTCGAGGCCGACCTCGGTATCGACTCCGTCATCCTCGAATCGATCCTTGCCTCGTTGAGGGAGCACTTCGGCCTCTCGGACGGGCTCGGAGAGCGGGCGACGACTCTGCGGGAACTCGTCTCGGCCGTGGCTGCGGAAGTGGGCACCGACGCGGCGGCCTGGGCGGACGGCCCTGACACCGTCCTGTCCGCTCTCGTGGCCGCCGCGTTGCGGCAGACCCAGTACCGGAGCGACCAGCTCGACGTCGACGCCCACCTGGAGCGGGACCTGGGCATCGACTCCGTCGTCCTCACCGCGATCGTCGCCGAGGCAGCCGAGGAACTGGGTGCTCCGCGGGCCCTGCCGGACAGCGGCGAGTCCACCACGCTGCGCGAGCTGAGCACTCGGCTGACAGCGGCCTTGGCGCAGGAGGTACGCGACGGCACCGTGTCCGCTGCGGAACGAGTGCCCAAGAGGGCCGACGCGCCGGTACCCGGAACAGTCGGGGCCCCGGCGGAGGCGGCCGTGCCGGCGGTTTCCGAGGACGGCTGGGACGGCCGTTCGATGAAGGACTTTCTGGAGGAGCGGGACTCCGACCTCTTCGCCAAGACCCGGAGCTTCGGTGCCTATCTTCGCCGCCGCGAGGACGATCAGCTCTACTGGTACGGCATGCCGCTGCACTCCCGGTGTGAGAACCGCGCGGTCATCTTCGACGAACTGACGGGACGCAAGCGCGAGTTCCTGATGTTCGCCTCGAACAACTACCTGGGCCTCGCCAACCACCCCCAGGTGATCGAGGCGGTCTGCGAGGCCACCCGCAGCTACGGGGCCACGCACACGGGATCCCGCTTCATCGGCGGGACGAACATGCTCCACAAGGAGCTGGAGCGCCGGCTCGCGGCCTTCAAGCGACGGCCGGCCTGCATCGTCTACCCGGGCGGGTACGCCGCCAACCTGGGCGCGATCTCGGCTCTGGTCAAGAGCTACGACACGCTCGTCGCCGACAAGCTCAACCACATGAGCATCCTCGATGGCGCGAAACTCTCCGGGGCCGCCCGGAGGATCTATCAGCACAACGACATGGCGGACCTGGAGCGTGTCCTCAAGCGCGGCGCGGATTCCCCCGGAGGGACCCTCATCGTCGCCGACGGTGTGTTCAGCATGCACGGTGACGTCTGCGACCTGCCCTCAATCCTCGGGCTGGCCAGAACCTACGGTGCCCGCGTGCTCATCGACGACGCGCATGCCACCGGTGTTCTGGGCGCCCGCGGCTCGGGCACGAGCGAACACTTCGGCCTCAAGGGCGAAGTAGACCTCGAGTTGGGGACCATGAGCAAGGCACTGGCCGGCATGGGCGGCTTCGTGGTCGGTGACGAGGAGGTTGTCGAGTACCTCCGCTACTACTCGAACTCCTACGTCTTCGCCGCCAACATCCCCGCAGGCGTCGCCGCCGGCCTGATCGCGGCGATCGACGTGCTGGAAGCCGAACCGGAACGGGTCAAGCGCCTGTGGGCCAACATCGGCGCACTGCGCGCCCGGCTGCTGGAGTCGGGTTTCGATCTGGAGAACTCCGAGAGCGCCATCCTGCCCATCCGCGTCGGCGACGAACGGCTGGCCATGGAGATGGGGCGCGCGGTGCGAGCCCGGGGGCTGTTCTGCCAGACCGTCGTCTTCCCCGGTGTCCCGCTCGGGGACGCCAGGCTACGCGTCAGCGTGACCTGCGAACACACCCCCGAGGACCTCGAACTCGCCGCGGACATATTCCGCGACGCGGCACGTGAGACCGGTGTCCTGCGAGCCGACCGGTGAGCGAACAGGAGGGATGGGGAACAGCCATGGACACACCTTGCGCGGTGATCCGCCTGCGCCGCGACTTCCCCCGGGAACAGGCCGAACGCCCCGCCTTCGTCGGTGCGCAACCGTTGACGTACCGGGAGCTCACCACACGGGTGGACGCCCTCTCCGTCCGGCTGCTCGACTTCGGCGTCCGGCCCGGTGACCGGACGGCCGTCTGGATGGACAAGCAGCCCCGCTACGCGGAGGCCATTTTGGCCACACTAGACGTCGGTTGCGCCTACGTGCCGCTCGACGGGGGGCAGCCCAGGCAGCGGGCGCAGACCATCCTCGCCGACGCCGAACCCGTCGTCCTGTTCACCGACGCACGACACTTGGCCCTCCTCGGCGACGAACCGCTGCCTTCCTCACTCGAGCTGGTCGTGGTCGACGACGAGACACCTGTGAAAGCGGTGGGCGAGGTCCCCGTCCGTCCCTGGCGGGAGTTCACCGAGGCCGCTGCCCACAGGATCGCCCTGCTGCCCGCAGTCGGGCCCACCGACCTCGCGGCGATCCTCTACACCTCCGGCTCCACCGGGGCGCCGAAAGGGGTGCGCCTCTCCCACCGGAACCTCGCCAACTTCGTCGGCTGGGCACGTACCGAACTGGACGTCGGGCCCCGCGACGTGTTCGCGAACCATGCCTCGTTCAACTTCGACCTGAGCACCTTCGACCTGTTCACCGCGCTCACCGTGGGAGCCGCCGTGTGGATCGTCGGTGACTCGGCGGCCCGGGACGTCACAGCGCTGGCGGCGGGGATCAGGGAGCACGGCGTCACCGTGTGGTATTCGGTTCCCTCCATCCTGAGCCTGCTCACCGCCTCGGGAGCGCTCACCTGTGCGGACGCCCGCTCCCTGCGCTACGTGCTCTTCGCCGGCGAGGTCTTCCCGATACCCCGGCTGCGCGCTCTGGCGGAGCTGCTGCCGCAGGAGACCGCGCTCTACAACCTCTACGGGCCGACGGAGACCAACGTCTGTGCCTTCCACCGGGTCCGCCCCGAAGACCTGGAGCGCCGCACCCCCGTCCCGATCGGCGGACCGGTCACCGGCGCCGGGCTGCGGGTGGTGGACAACCACGGGGCGCTCGTCTCGGAGCCGGGAGTGATCGGCCACCTCGTCGTGGAAGGCGTCTGTGTCACCCCGGGCTACTGGCGCCGGACCGCGGACCCGGCCACTGCCTTCCACTGCGCGGGCCGCCACCCTACCGGTGATCTCGTCAGCTACGAGGAAGACGGCCGGCTGGTCTACCGCGGCCGCGAGGACCGCATGGTCAAACTCTCCGGCTACCGGATCGAACTCGGGGAGATCGAGGCGGCCGCACAGCACCACCCCGACATCGCCGACGCCGCGGTGCTTCTGGCAGGAGAGGGTCCGCAGGCGCGCCTCGCGCTCTACTACACGCTGTGCCCAGGGGCGCCCAAGCCCAGCCTGGTCCAGCTCAAGCAGCACTGCGCGCGGTGGCTGCCGGTCTACATGCTGCCTCACACGGCGACGTGTCTGGACCAGTTGCCCCGCAACGCAAACGGCAAAGCTGACTACCGCCGGCTGGCGAACGGAACGGCACGTCCCATCGCGGCGCCGACCGGCGCGGCTCGACAGTGACGGAGACGAACGGCAGTGACTCCAGAACCGATCGAGACGCATTGGCAGGGAGCGGAGCCGGCCACTGTCGCCGGTCTGCTGCGCCGGCGTCTCGAACTGACGCCACACGCGGTCGCCTACCGGTTTCTCACCGACACCGGTGGTGGGAGCGAGTCCTGGGACTACGCCGGACTGGACCGCCGTGCGCGTGCGGTCGCGGCGTATCTCCAGCGGGAGCGCTTGGAAGGCAGCCCGGTGCTGCTGCTCCACCCACCGGGGCTCGACTACGTCGCCTCGTTCTTCGGATGCCTGTACGCGGGTGCCGTGGCCGTGCCCGCATACCCGCCGCAGAGTGCCGGGTCGGGGCAGACCATGCAGCGGCTGGCCGGCATCGCGCGTGACTCGGGCGCCACTCACGCCCTCACCACCCGCGCGGTCAGGGACGCCGCGCACGGTACCCCGGAGAAGGCGGCAGGGCTGGGGCTGGACCGGCTGTGCTGGGTGACCGAGGACGAGTTGCGCGAGTCCGATGGAGACCAGTGGGTCGAACCGTCCACCACCAGCGAGTCGCTGGCCTTCCTGCAGTACACATCCGGCTCGACCGCCACGCCCAAAGGCGTCATGGTCAGCAACGGGAACCTCGTCCGCAACCTGCGCTCCTCCCACCTGCGACTGGAGTTGGATTCCGGAGCGGGCATGGTCTCCTGGCTGCCGCCATACCATGACATGGGACTCATCGGGGGCCTGCTCACCCCGATGTACGGGGGGTTCAGCTCGCACCTGATGGCCCCCATGACCTTCGTGCAGCGGCCTCTTCTGTGGCTGGAGACCCTCTCCGAAACCCGCGCGTCGATGAGCGTGGCGCCCAACTTCGGATTCGAGCAGTGCCTTCGACGGATCACCGAACAACAGCGTGACGCCCTGGACCTGAGCGACTGGCGGCTGGCACTGAACGGAGCGGAACCGGTCCGCGCCGAGACGCTGGAGCGTTTCGCCGACTACTTCGGCCCCGCCGGATTCGACCGCCGAGCCCTTCTGCCCTGCTACGGGCTCGCGGAAGCAACCCTGATGGCGACGGGGATCGGGCCGGGGGAGCCACCCACCGACCGGTCCGTCGACGCCCGGGCGTTGGCGAGGGGCGCGGTGCGGGACGCCGAACCGGGGTGTGAACACGTCACCCGCGTCGTCGGTTGCGGCCCGGCTGTCCCCGACGCCCGGGTCGCCGTCGTCGACTCCGCAGGGAAGCACGCCGGCGCCGAGCGAATCGGCGAAGTCTGGCTCGCCGGGCCCAGCGTGGCCCTCGGCTACTGGAACCGTCCCGAGCTGACAGCCGAGACGTTCGGGGCAAAGCTGGCGGACGAGCCGGGAAGGAGCTGGCTGCGCACCGGTGACCTGGGCTTCCAGCGGGACGGCCAGCTCTACCTCGTCGGCCGCATCAAGGACGTGGTCATCGTCCAGGGGCGCAACGTGTACCCGCACGACGTCGAACTCACCGTGGAGCAGACGAGCGAAGCCCTGCGCGCCGACTGTGGTGCCGCCTTCGGACTGCCCACCCCCGGCGGTGAACAGCTCGCCCTGGTCTACGAGGTCGGCAGGGGCACCGAGGACCTCACCTCGGTCCTGGCGCGGCTGCGCACCGCGCTTGCCGAGGAGCACGAGATCACCCCGCACACCCTCGCGCTGGTGCGGCACTCGTCGGTGTCCAAGACCACCAGCGGCAAGGTACAGCGCCAGGCGACGCGGCAGAACTTCCTGGACCTGCGGATGCCGGTGGTGGCCGCGAGCGTCGTCCGCGACACCGGCACACCCGCGCCCACCGGGGAAGGCGGCGTGACGTCGCCGAGCTGGGACCTGCCCGGGCTGTCCGTCACGGCCCGCCGCTCCCGGGTGACCGAAATCATTGAGGAAGCGGTCGAGGAAGCCGCGGGCTCAACGACGGAGGAAGGGCGGGGGCCCCGCACTCTCGCCTCCCTCGGCTTCGACTACCCACGCCTCCTGGAGCTGGTGGCGGTCCTCGAGCAGCGCCTCGGTGTCCGGATCGCCGTCGGCGAGCTCCTGGTCGCCCCCGAGGTGGACTCGTTGGTCGAGCTGTGCTTGGACGAGTTGCGCGGTGCCCGGCACCGGCCCGCACCCGGCGGCCCTGCCCGGCAGGCCTCGCCGCCGGGTCCGGGTGCCGGCCACGAGAAGAACGGAGAGGAACTCGAAGCCTGGCTGCATGAGCGGGTGGCCCACCGCCTCGGCCTCCCGGCCTCGGTGGTCGACCCCACCCGGACACTCTCCTCGCTCGGTCTCGACTCCAAGCAGGCGGTGGCCGTCGCGGCGGAGCTCGGTGAGCGGCTCGGCCGCAGACTGCCGACCGGCACCGTTTTCGACCACCCCACCATCAGGGACCTGGCCGCGCACTTCGGTGCCGAACATCCCCCGCACGCGGTCGCCGTTCCCCACGCCGGCGGGCCGACCGACCCGGACGAGCCCATCGCGATCGTCGGCATCGGGTGTCGCTTTCCCGGCGCCCCGGACCTGGACAGCTACTGGCGACTGCTGCTCGACGGCCGGGACGCGGTCGGTGAGATGCCGCACGGGCGGTGGAACGCGCGGGAGGCGGGCACCACGGACCAGGGGGGCTTCCTCGACGCGGTGGACGAGTTCGATGCCCGGTTCTTCGGCATCTCGGCCCGCGAAGCGCTCCGCATGGACCCCCAACAGCGCATGCTGTTGGAGGTCGCCTGGCAGACGTTCGAGGACGCGGGCATCGCGCCCGACCGGCTGGCTGGCAGCGACACCGCCGTCGTCGTCGGGGTGAGCAGCCAGGACTACGGGCAGCTGCAACTCGGCTCTCCCCGGGAGACGGACGTCTACGCCGCGACGGGCAACGCCCCCGCGATGGCGGCGAACCGGCTCTCCTATTTCTTCGACCTGCGCGGCCCCAGCTTCGTCGTGGACACCGCCTGTTCGGCCTCCCTCGCGTCAGTGCACATGGCCTGTCAGAGCCTGTGGCGGGGGGAGAGCCGGATCGCTCTGGCCGGGGGAGCCAATCTGCTGCTCGCTCCCGGCCTGTCGGCCGCACTCCTCGACGGGGAGATGCTCTCGCCCGGCGGGCGCTGCCGTACCTTCGACGACGCGGCGGACGGCTATGTGCGCGGTGAGGGAGTCGGTCTGCTCTGCCTCAAGCCGCTCTCGGACGCGCTGGCCGACGGCGACCGCGTCCATGCGACTGTCCTCGGTTCTGCCCTGGCACACGGCGGCCGCGGCAACGGCCTCACCGCGCCTCGCAGTGCGGCCCAGCGCGACGTCATTCTCGGAGCACTCGCCCAGGCCGGGGTGGAGGCCGACCGGATCGACTACGTCGAGGCGCACGGCACCGGCACCCCGCTGGGTGACCCTGTCGAGTGGGAAGCACTCGCCGAGGTCTACGGCGGAGCCGAGCGCGAAGAGCCGTGTCTCGTCGGCTCGGTCAAGACCAATATCGGACATCTGGAGGCGGCCGCCGGTGTCGCCGGACTGATCAAGGCGGCGCTGATCGTCGGCCACCGCGAGGTCCCGCCGTTGCTGCACCTGGACAAGCCGAACCGGCTGCTGGACTGGGAGGGCTCGGGGCTGTCCGTGCCCACGGAGCGCCGGTCCCTGCCGCCGGGCGAGACCGCCCGGGCCGGCGTGAGCTCGTTCGGCTTCGGTGGCACCAACGTGCATCTGATCGTCGAGGAGCCGCCCGCTGCCCCGTCCGGGGCAGCGGAGGAGGAGAAGCCGGTGACCGTTTCCCGTCCCGCACACACGCTGTGCCTGTCCGGGCACACCCCCTCGGCTCTCGCCACCCTCGCACACCGGTACCGCACCCACGTGGCGGCGCGTCCGGACGAGTCCCTCGCGGGCCTGTGCCGTACGGCGAACACCGGGCGCACGCACCTTGCGTACCGCGCCGCCGTGACCTTCGGCACGAGCGCCGAACTCGACGCGGGTCTTACGGCGCTGGCGCACGGGGAGGCTTCGACGGCGGTGGCCAGGGGCGGCCCAGGGGACCAGGTGCCCACGGTGGCGTTCCTCTTCAGCGGCCAGGGCACCCAGCATCCGGGCATGGGGCGCGAACTGTACGAGTGCCACGGAGCCTTCGCGGACGCGCTGGACCATGCCGACGGAATCGCGCGACCACTGCTCGGCCTCTCGCTGCGCGACCTCCTCTTCGACGAGGAGGGGGGAGAGCGGCTCCGGCGCACCGAATACTGCCAGCCCGCCCTGGTGGCGTTCTCCGTGGCGCTCGCCCGCGTCTGGGCAGCCGCTGGGGTGCAGCCCACCGCGGTGCTGGGCCACAGCGTCGGCGCCATCGGCGCGGCCTGTGTGTCCGGCGTACTGTCTTTCGAGGACGCGCTCACCCTCGCAGTCGAGCGCGGCAGACTCATGGGGGCGCAGCCCGGCCACGGGCGCATGATCGCATGCCAGGGCGAGAGCGAGGCTGTCCTCACCGTGGCCGCGGACTTCCCTTCGGTCTCGGTCGCGGCTGTCAACGCCGACCGGTATCTCGTCCTTTCCGGCCCCACCGACGACATCGGGGCTGTTCGCGACCGGCTCGCGGAGCAGCAGACCGACGTGCGTGCGCTGGACGTCTCGCACGCCTTCCACTCCCGGCTGATGGACGGAGCCGCGGCACCGCTGCGGGAGGCGCTCACAGGTTTCACTTTCGGCCGGCCGACCATTCCCTGGGTGTCGGACGCCACCGGCGAACTCGTCGACCGGGTGGACGCCGACTACTGGGCCCGGCACATGGTGGGCACCGTCCGTTTCGCCGATGCCTTCACCACGCTGCGCGGTCTGGGGTGCGACGCGTTCGTCGAGGTGGGGCCGCATCCTGCGCTGCTCTCCTCCGGCAGGTCCCTGATGCAGGACCGGGCGACGGCTGCGGAACAACTCCTGTGGCTGCCGTCCGCGCGCCGGGCCACAGGAGAGTGGGCGACACTCCTCGGATCGCTCGGCCGGCTGCACTGCGCGGGCCGCGACGTCGACTGGCGAGGGCTCGAACCGGAAGACACACAGCCGCGGGTATCCGCCCCGCACACCGTCTTCGAGCGTGACTCGTACTGGTTCACGCCGTCGGACGAGGGGTCGGCAGCCGGCGGCGGCCTGGACGGCCCGGAGCGCCCCGGCCGCGACGGGGCGGGACGGCCTGAGGCAAGGGAGTACCCCCACGGCCCCGGCCGGACGCCTTCCCCGCCGGTCGTCTCGTCCGTGCCGTCGCCCCAAGGCGCCGCCGCACCTCGTACGACGCTCGACGGGGCGCCCGCTGACGAGACGCGGCCGGCGCAGGGTCCCACCTCGGGTGTCGCCGAAGCCGTACTCGACAGTGTTGCCCGGGTCTGCGGATTTCCCGCCACGCAGATACCCCTGCATGCCAGGCTCGTCCTGGATCTGGGTCTCGACTCCCTGATGCGCACCGATCTGCAGCGCAGGATCTCCGCGTGTTTCCCGCTCGAGGCGGAGCGACTGCGGCACAGCCTGCCGGAGGAACCCACGGTGCGGGACGTGATCGACCTGCTTTTGTCGGCGGGCGCTGGACAAGGCGGCGCGGCAGAGCACCCGGCGAGTCCGTCCGCGGTCCCCACAGGCGGTGCCGCGGGCCCGAGCGACCGTCCGCCGTACCCGGCCGTGCCGCCGCAGCTTCCGGTGCGGCAGGAGCACGCCATCGAGGAGTGGCAGGAATACGCGGAGCTCCAGAGCCGACTTCGGCAGACCGTCGCGCACGGTGACAATCCCTACGGGCGCACGCACGAGGGGTTCAACTCCGGCATCGTCACCGTCGACGGCCGCGAAGCGGTGAACTTCGCCGCTTTCAACTACCTCGCCCTCTCGCACCATCCTCGGGTGCGCCAGGCGGCCAAGGAGGCCATCGACACCTACGGGACGTCCAGCTCGGCGACACCGCTGCTGTTCGGCGAGACCCCCTTGCACCACGAGCTCGACGCCGAGATCGCCTCGTTCCTGGGCACCGACGACGCCATCGTCTTCGCCGGAGGACATGCCACCAACGTGGCCACGGTCGGCCATCTGTTCGGGCCGGAGGATCTGATCGTCCACGACGAGTGGAGCCACGACAGCACGGTGCGGGGGTGCATCCTCTCCGGGGCACAGCGCAGGCCGTTCCCGCACAACGACTGGGAAGCCCTGGACCGCATCCTCGCAGCGAGCCGCAGCCGGTACCGCCGTGCACTGGTCGTCATCGAGGGTGCCTACAGCCAGGACGGGGACATCCCCGAGCTCCCTCGCTTCATCGAGGTCAAACAGCGGCACCACGCGATGCTGATGATCGACGAGGCGCACTCCCTCGGCGTGCTCGGCGCCACCGGCCGCGGTGTCGGCGAGCACTTCGGCGTCCGCCGGACCGACGTCGAGCTGTGGATGGGCACTCTCAGCAAGGCCATCGGGAGTCTCGGCGGCTACATCGCAGCGCGCCGTCCGCTGATCGAGTACCTCAAGTACACGGCTCCGCTCCATATCTTCAGCACCGGGATCGCGCCGGCCAACACGGCGGCCGCTCTGGAGGCGTTGCGGGTCATCCGCGACGAGCCCGAGCGCGTGGCGCGGGTGCGGCAGCTCGCCGAGTACTTCCGGACCGGAGCCCGGGATCGCGGTCTGGACATCGGAGTCTCGCGGGCGTCCGCGGTGATCCCGGTCATCGTGGGCGACTGGAACAAGACGATGGCGCTCTCCAACTCGCTCCTGGAGCAAGGCGTCAACGTCATGCCCATCGGCTATCCCGCGGTGGCCGCGGACGCGTGCCGTCTCCGCTTCTTCATCAACGCCGACCACAGCGAAGCCGACCTCGAACGTTCCCTCGACCTTCTGGTGTGATCATGGGTACCCACAACACTGACCTCTCCGCGGCCGAAACGGCGCACGCCCCCTCCGAAGCAGCGGCCGACGTGCTGGTCACCGGTGCCAGCGGCTTCATCGGCGGCCACCTCACCCGACGCCTGGTCGCACGCGGCCACCGCGTGCGGGTCCTGGTGCGATCCGGCAGCGACCCATCGGGCTTCGCCGACGTCGCCGAGGAGATCGAGACCGAGATCGGCGACCTGGAGGACCGAGACAGCCTCTGCCGCGCCGCCAAAGGGGTCACCACGGTCTACAACTGCGCGGGAGTCTCCGCCGACTGGGGGCCCTGGGAGGACTTCCACCGCGTCAACGTCGAAGGCGCGAAGCGGGTCGTCGAGGCCGCTCACCAGGCGGGCACGGTATCCCGGGTTCTGCACGTGAGCACCACCGACGTGTACGGATATCCGAAGCAGCCGTGCGACGAGTCGGCCGGAGGCAAGGACATCGGCCTGCCGTACAACCGCAGCAAGCTCATGGGCGAACGGGCTGTGCGCAAGGCGGCGGGTGAGACCGGGATGCGGGTGACCATCGTGCGTCCGGTGTCCGTCTACGGGCCACGCAGCAAGGATTTCGTCATCGAGATCGGCAATCTGCTGCTGCAGAAGCAGATGCTCTACATCCGCGGCGGGAACGTTCCCGCCGGCCTGCTCTACGTCGACAACGCGGTCGACGCCATGATCGCCGCGGCCACCTCGGGCGAGACGGTCGGCAAGGTCTACAACCTCCGCGACCCGGAGCGGACGACGTGGCGCCAGTACGTGGAGGCGCTGGCAGTGGGACTGGGCGTCAAGCCTCCGTGGCTCAACCTGCCGGCCCCCGTGGCCACGGGGGCCGCCCTCCTCTCCGAGAAGCTCTACGGCGCGCTGCGGATCACCTCCCGGCCTGTCCTGACCCGTCACACGGTCCACCTGTTCGAGCGCGACCAGTCCTATGGCATCCAGCAGGCGCAGCGGGACTTCGGGTTCGAGAGCCCGGTCGGCTTCACCGAGGGCATGCGCCGCACTCTGGCATGGCTCGACTCCACCGAGGGACGCGAACATGTCGCCCGTTGAGGCCGGTTCCCGAACGGCGGCCTGGTTCCCCGGCCCCGCCCCCCACGACGGTCCCGCACCGGCACGGCTGGTGTGCATCCCGTACGCGGGCGGCACGGCCTCGCTCTTCCGGGAGTGGCAGCGGCGCCTGGGGCCGGAGGTCGAGGTCGTCTCCGTGCAGTTGCCGGGACGCGGCCTGCGCCTGCGTGAGCAGCCCTACACGGCGTCGGCCGCGCTGGTGTCGGACCTGGCCTCCGCGCTCGTGGAAGCCGGCATCTGCCGGGACTACGCGCTGTTCGGCCACAGTATGGGTGCCCTCCTCGCCTACGAGGTGGCGTGCGAGTTGCGGGAGCGGGGCGAACAGGAGCCGTTCCACCTCTACGTCTCCGGTAGCCGGGCGCCCCACCTGTACGGAACGCGTGCGGACCACCTGCTGTCCGACGGGGAACTGCGTGCCCTCGTGAGCGATCTGGGCGGTCTCGAGCGGGACCGAGCCGTCGACGCGGCGTACTTCGAACGCAGACTGCCCGTCCTGCGAGCGGACCTGCGGGTGTGCGAGACGTACCGGTGGCGGCCCCGCCGCCCGCTGCGGTGTCCGATGACCGCCTTCTCCGCCTCCCGGGACGTCCTCGCCTCCGCTGCCCAGACGGAGGCATGGCGCGACTACACCTCGGGCTCCTTCCTGCGCCGCCACTTCCAAGGCGACCACTTCTTCCTGAACGACGGGCCCACCCGGGAACGGCTGCTGCGGAGCCTGTCCGACGAGCTCGCCGGAGCCGCCGCCGACCTGCCCGCTCGGGCCGCCGGATTCCAGTCCGCCCCTGCGCGAAGGGAAGCACCATGGATCTCCTGAACCTCGCCACAGCTGCTCGCAACCGTGTCCAGGAGCCGGTCACCGGGCTCGTGCAGATACTGAAAGTCCTGGCCAATCCGCGGTTGCCGGTGCTCCTCGCCCTGTCCAAGGGCCTCATCGAGCCCACCTACCGGCTGGCGTTCCTGGCCTCCGCGTCCAACACCGGCGTGCTGCGCTGTCTCGCGTCACGGCCGTGCGATCTGGAGACGCTGGCCGAAAGGCTCGCCGTGGGCCCCGACGAGAAACACCGGCTGCGTGCCTGGCTCGACATGGGAGTCAAGCTCGGTGACCTCGACACGGGCGAGGGCTGTTACCAGCTCTCGAGCCTCCCCGCGAAGTTCCTCGCCCAGCCGCAGAACGACGCTGTGGCCGCGGCGCTGGAGGAGGTGATCCGCTTCCACGTGCCGGCTCTGCTGCACGGGCCGCAGATGCTGCGTGAAGGCCGGCGCTTCTCGCTGGACGACCAGGACGGCGCGGTCATCGCCCGGTCGACCCGGGTGGTGGAGTCCTTCGTCGAGGCGGCCGTGGACCAGAACCTGGAGCGATCGCTTCCCGTGCGGCTGCTGGAGGTCGGTTGTGGCAGTGGGACGTACGTCCGCCACGCCGCCCGGCTCAATCCCAGGCTCACGGCGCTCGCCATCGACATGCAAAAGAGCGTCGCCGATCAGGCGGCCGCCAACATGAGCGCATGGGGGCTGGCAGACCAGGTCGAGACCCGGCAGGGGGATCTGCGCGAACTGCGTATGGAACCGCAGTTCGACCTGGTCACGATGCACAACAACATCTACTACTTCCCGCCGGACGAGCGTGTCGAAACGCTGCGCCGGGCCCGTCGGCTGCTCGCACCGGGCGGCAAGCTCCTGCTGACCACGTCCTGTCAGGGCGGCAACGCCGGCTTGGAAGCGCTCAACCTCTGGTTCCACTTCTCCGACTTCGGGGGTCCGCTCCCGCGGGAGGACGAACTCACGGCGCAGTTCGAGGAAGCCGGATTCACCGATGTCGCGGTGACCCAGGTCATTCCGGGTGAGCAGTTCCGCGCCTGCACGGGCACCAACGCGCAGCTTGCGCTGAACTGAGCAGTCAGGAGACCTCAGGATGACAACACAGGCGAAGACCGACGCACCGGTGTCCGGCCCGTACGCGGAACATGTCGTGGTACTCGGCGAGGGGCCCCGGCCCGATCCCGCCGTCCTCGGCGGGAAGGCCGCCAGGCTCGGCGAGATGCTGGCCGACGGCTTGCCGGTGCCTCCCGCCCTCTGCCTCTCCACGGGGCTGTACACCGCGTTCCTCGAAGAGAGCGGTCTGGCCGATGAGCTGCACGCGCTCGATGGCCGCTCGGCGCGGGAGCGCGTACTGGCCACCGAGATCCCCTCTCCGGTCGCCGAGGCGATCCTCGCCGGTTATGAGCGGTTGGGGCGTTGCCGGGTGGCCGTCCGTTCCTCGGCGCCTCGAGAGGACTCCGCGGAGCAGTCGTTCGCGGGACAGCACGACACGGTGCTGGACGTGGCCGACGACGCCGCACTGCTGGACGCGGTCCGCACCTGCTGGGCGTCGCTGTGGTCCGAACGGGCGACGGCCTACCGTGCGGTCGACGGCGGGCCCGGGGCCATCGCGGTGGTCGTGCAGGAGATGGTCCACTCCGACGTCAGTGGTGTCGCTTTCACCGTGGACCCGGTCAGCGCCCGCCCGCACCGGATCGTCGTCGAGGCATGTCAGGGGCTGGGGGAGGGACTGGTGTCCGGCCGGGTCTCCAGCGACTTCTTCGTGGTGGATGACCGAACCCTGGAGGTGGTCGAGGAGCGCGTCCGCCACAAGGTGACCAAGTGCGCCCCGCTCGGGTCGGGGAAGATCGGGATGACCAGGGTCGAGGCGGCGGCCCGCAATGTCCCGTGCCTGAACGCGGAACAGCTGGCCGAACTCTGCGAGCACGCCCTGTTCCTGCGCCGCAGGTACGGCTCCGAACAGGACATCGAGTGGGGCATGCGCGACGGGACGCTCTGGTTCTTCCAGACCCGGCCGATCACCACCGGTCCCGAGGCGGGCAACGCAGCCGCGCACACCGGCCCCGTAACCCCCTATGTGACCCCGCAGAAAGAGAAGATCGAGCAGGACACCCTCTGGTCCCGGATGGACATCGGGGAGATCTTCGTCGGGCTGATGACCCCACTGGGGGAGAGTTTCGCACGCTACTACCAGCAGCATGTCCACCTGGACTGCACCTCGGCGCTCGGGGCGCGTGTCACCGGAGATCCGGACCTGCCCATGGGCTACGTGCAGGGACATGTGTACCTCAACATCTCCTACAGCGCTTACGTGATGGCCCAGTGCCTGCCCACCCGTGACCAGTGGCGATTCACCAGCAGGTTCGTGAGTGAGGAGGTGGATCTCACCGGTTACGAGAACCCCTTCGGCGCATTCCCCGGAGGGATCGCGGACGCGCTGTCGATCGCCTTCTGGCTGCGGACCACCGCCAACGAGGCCACCGACATGAAGGCCCGAGCCGAGCGGATGTCTTCCTCGCGCGCCTACGAGTTCGACCGCGACCGGGCTGTGGACCTGACCCGGATGAGCCGCCGCGAACTCGATGCAGAACTGCGGCGCCGCCTGGCGTACTTCCACGACATGCATGTGGGATACATGCCGTACTACATTCACGCCTTCGGGTTCTACGCGGTCTTGGCCGAGCTGTGCAAGCAGTGGCTCGGCAACGAGGGCGACAACCTGCAGAACCGCGTGAAGACCGATATGTCGAATCTGCGGACCGTGGAGTCGGCGAAAGAGATCTGGAGGGTGGCCCAGGCGGCCAAGGACCGCCCGCGGGTGCTGCGGATCATCGACGAAACACCCTTGGAGAGCGTGGCGGCGACGCTGCGTGCCGATGAGGAGGGGGCGCTGTTCTGGAAGGAGTGGATGGACCCCTTCCTCCGTGACCACGGCACTCGTGGGCCGCAGGAAATGGAGATCACTCACGCCCGGTGGATCGACGATCCGTCATATGTCTTCCAGATGATCAGGCGTTATGCCGCCGACGGCTACTCCAGCGAGGACATCCTCCGACGCAGCGGCAGCCACCAGGACACCACCTCACACACGGCGCTGGAGCGGCTGTCGCTGCCCAAGCGGAAAGCCGTGGAGACGGCGATCGCGATGTACCGGACCTACAGCGAACTGCGTGAGATCGCCCGGATGTCGATGATCACCTCGATCTGGCTGGTACGAAACGTGGTCTACGAGGTGGGCAGGCGGCTGCTGGAGGCGGGCGTGCTGCACTCCACGAGCGAGGTGGCCTATCTCGACTTCGAGGACATCCGGGGATACCTGGCCGGCACTGCTTCGGAGGCCGAAGCTTTCGACCGGTCCGGCATCGAGCGGGCCCGCCGGCTGCACGAATATCACAAGCGGCTGCCGGAGCCCCCGCTCACCTTCGTGGGCACGTGCGATCCCACCGCCGCCGTTCGGCCTGTCCCCGACGGAGAACGCCTCGAAGGACTCGGCTCCAGTCCCGGGCGGGTGGTGGGCCGGGCACGCGTCATCGAGGAACTCGTCTGGCAAGCTGACGAATTTCAGGCCGGGGAGATCCTGATCACCCGTTACACCGACGCGACGTGGACTCCGCTGTTCGCCATCGCGGGAGGTGTCGTCACCGACATCGGGTCGATGCTCTCGCACAGTTCGATCGTCTCGCGGGAATTCAACGTGCCTTCGGTCGTGAACACCAAACACGCGACCCAGGTCATCCGCACCGGTGACCTGATCGTGGTCGACGGGGACGCCGGCACGGTCGAGGTCGTCGAGAACCCCTGACCAAAAGGCGGTGGCTCCGCCGCGAGCGGGCCCGGTGCCGAGGTCAGGACGCCCACCGGTCCTCGGTGGGAAATCGTAGGAGAGAGGGACTGCATGATTCCCGATCTGTGGTATCCCGTAGCGATATCCGGGGATGTCACTGACAAAAAGCCGAAGGGCATCCGCCGGCTCGGTGAGGAGATCGTCCTCTGGCGCGACATCGACGGGAAAGTGGTGTGTCAGGGAGCCCGGTGTCCGCACAAGGGGGCCTGGCTCGGCGACGGCCGCATGAAGGGCAACGCGATCGAGTGCCCGTATCACGGCTTCCTGTTCAATCCCGAGGGCAAGTGCACGCTGACCCCGGCGATGGGCAGGGACGCCCGCATACCGGGCTCGCTGAAGGTGCCGGTCTATCCGGTCCGCGAGAAGCACGGTCTCATCTGGGTGTGGTGGGGCGATGACCGTCCGGAGAGCGAGCTGCCGGAGATCATCGCTCCCCGGGAGATCAAAGAGAACGACCGGGTCTACGACACGATCTCCTGGAACAAGCCGGTGCACTACACCCGGTACATCGAAAGCGTCCAGGAGTTCTACCACGTGACCTACGTGCACCGGGATCACTGGTTGAACTGGCTGGACTTCATGTTCCTCTACGGGACGAAGAAGAAGTTCGGGCTGGACGGCAAGGAGAACTACCTCAAGGCCACCATGATCCACAACCACCACGTGGAGACGGACGACGACGGAATGACCTTCCGGTATTCGTTCGACCACGGAGAGGAGGACAACCCCGAGCGGAGCATCCACTACGTCATCACCTTCTCTTTCCCGTGCATGGTGCACGTGGAGACCGAGGCCTTCGCGACGACGTCGTGGTTCTCGCCGATCGACGAGGAGAACACCGAACACATCTTCCGTGTCTACGAGTTCCCCCAGCTCAAGCCGATCCTGCGGCACGAGAAGCTGCGGCGGGCGATGTCCACGCTCCAGTGCTACCTGGAGAAGTTCGTCCAGGACCCGCAGGACTTCAAGATCATGGCTCGGCAGGAGCCCCGGATCAGCGGTGGCGGCGTGAACAAGTTCATTCCGGTGGACGAGATGAACGCCAAGTTCATCAAGACCCGCGCCAGGCTGCTCCGGGAGGCCAGGGAGCGCCGTGAGGGGACCCCTGCCGCCGCGGACGTGTCCGACGGCATGGTCGGTGAGCTGGACATGGCGACCGACGAGACACGGACCGGGCAGCCGTCCACCGCGGCCGAGACCAAGGGCCGTACCTCTGCGCGCGCGAACGGCCGGACGCGCAACGGCGCGTCCAGCGGCAGGAACGGCAGTTCCCCGCGAACCGGAGGCGCCCCTGGGAACGGCCACGTCGCCGGTAACGGAAACGGCAGCAACAACGGGCAGGCAGCACCGGAGTCAGAGGAGGTGAGGAACTGGTCCGAGGACCGCGCGGCAGCGCGGTCCTGAGCAGGTAGTTCTGGACGGAGGCGGCGCGGTGCGGCCCTGTTCGACACGGGGCCGCACCCCTGCGGCGCGGCGGCAGCGCCGTCGTGTCGTGGGCCGTCGCCCAGTACGACAGTTCGCAGCGTCAGCAAACACCCAATGAGGAGAGCGCATGGCACCGGATGAGGAGCTGCCCGCGCCGTCGAGCAGCCGGAGCGGCGGCCCCCGGAGCGACCGCGAGAGCAACGGGGAGTACACCTCCGGTGCCGGCGATCGAAGTTCTCTGATGGCGGACGTGCTGAAGGAACTCGTGGCCGGCGGCATGGAACTCTACGGCCGGCTGACGTCGGACGAGGGTGCCGTGGACGACTTCGGCTTCGATCCGGCCCTGGTCGACGAGGCGCTCATGCCGGCCCTGCGCCCGCTGTACGAGAAGTATTTCCGAGTCGAGGTCTCGGGGCTGGAGCACATACCGGCCGACGGGGCCGCCCTGGTGGTGGCGAACCACAGCGGGACGCTCCCTCTGGACGCGCTCATGCTTCAGATGGCCATCCGTGAGCACCACGGCGCGCACCGGAATCTGCGGCTGCTCGCGGCTGATCTTGCCTTTTCCTACCCCCTCCTGCGGGACGTCACACGAAAGCTCGGCCATGTCCGTGCCTGCCCACAGAACGCACAACGGCTACTCGAGGCGGAAGAACTCGTGGGGGTCATGCCGGAGGGATATCGGGGACTGGGCAAGCCCTTCGAGGAGCGCTACCGGCTTCAGCGCTTCGGACGCGGAGGCTTCGCCGCCGCCGCGTTGCGCGCGCGGGCTCCGATGATCCCGTGCTCGATCGTGGGGGCAGAGGAGATCTACCCCATGATCGGCGAGTCCCGCACTCTGGCCCGAATGCTGCGGCTTCCCTATTTTCCCATCACGCCGACCTTCCCCCTGCTCGGCGTGCTGGGACTTGTTCCGATGCCGACGAAATGGACCATCCGCTTGCACCCGCCTGTGCACACGGACACGTTTCCGGAGAATTCGGCGCAGGATGTGCGGCTCGTGGAGAAACTCGCAGGAGAGGTGAAGGACACGGTGCAGCACGCCCTCAACGAGACCGTCGGGCGCCGGAGTTCGCTCTTCTCCTGAGGGCGCTTCCGCTGGGCAGGCAGAGGTCACCTGCTTGACGGGGACGGTGGGTCGGTCCGCGGCGCAGCAGTGGACCGACCCACCCCTTCCCGTGATCCGGTCCGCTCTTGCGTACGGGGCTTCGTCATGCGAAGAAGCACTTCTTCAAGCTTCATCTCCCGCACCACGGGGTCGATCAAGCGATACAGCAACAGACTGTTCATCGTGGCACCGAGGATCGCCGACGTACTCGCCGCGTTCGGCAGGCGGTCGTCCCCTTCCAGCCCGTACATGATGGCAGCGTGCCGCCGGTGCAGGATCTCGGTGAGTCCGGCGCGCAGTCTCGGCACCCGCGTCGCGGCCCGCAAGGCCTCGGTCATCAGCACTGCCGTGCACGCGCCGGCGCCATCCGGAGCGAGCTTTGTGTCCGAGGCGGACGAGCGTCCGGCCGCGGCCGCGTCCAGAAGCCTCTTCTCCGCGAGCGCTTCGCTGTGGCTTGCCAGCCTGCCCAGCGTGGCCTCGACCAGCAGATCGGTGAGCGTGGAGAAGTGATAGTGCACCGATCCCGCTTTCACCCCCGCGCGCTCGGCCACTTTCCGGGTGCTCACTCGGCCCCAACCCTCTTCGACGATGAGTTCCACTGCGGCGTCCCGCAGCAGCGTCCGGGTCCTTATGCCGCGGTCGGCGGAAGCAGCAGCCATACGTCGAATTCTATCGAGACACCCTCCCTTCCACTGACGTTCTGCTGAAATTCCGCTGACCGGGCATTGAGGGGCTGTTGGGCAGCAGTGGCGGGCTCTTGTCCGGTCACGCTGCGGTGCACAGAATCGGAGCATGCGCATATTTTCCGAGCTGGACGAATTGGTGTCAGCAAAAGGGGAGCATCTCGGTCACAGCGACTGGCTGGAACTCACCCCCCGCCGAGTGTGCGATTTCGCGGCGGCATCAAGTGGCGACCCGGCCCGTCGTGCGGCGGTCGAGGAGGGCACCGGCGCCTGGGGCGGTTGTGCTGCGGGCCAGGGGATCGGCGGCCCCCTGCTGCTGGGTCTGCTGCCCGCGATGATGCGGGAGATCTTCACGGTTGAACGGTGTAAGAGCGCGCTGAACTTCGGACTGGAACGGGCCCGCTTCGGCCCCCCGGTTCCGATCGGCTCCCGGGTCCGGGGAGAAGGCGAACTCTCGGGGGCCTACGGAGTACCCGGTGGTTGGTTGGTCTCGGTCCGGATGACGGTGGAGATCGAGGGTGGGCGCCTGCACCCGGCCTGCGAGGCGGACACCGTCTCCCTCTTTCTCGTCTGAGTGCCCGGCTGCCCCGTGGGGAGAGGAGGCGAGGAGTGCGGCCCGCCCGTCGGGGGCCGGGCGGGCCGCACGGTTCGGGTTACCTGACCGGTACCAGCCTCAGCACCGGTACGCGCTCGGCCACCGCGTAGAAGTCGGTCATCGAGCCGTCGACCGCATAGCCGTAGAGCCTGGGCAGCAGATGTTTCGCCGCCCGCCGGTTCCGCCAGTAGTAATCCGCCATGATCTCCGTGGCTTCCTCGGAAGGCAGCGGTTCCGCTCGTACCTGCCTCGTCCGACCACCGATGTGGACGGTCGCGTGCGGGCGGTGCAGCAGATTGCGGTACCAGTCGGCTTTCGGCCCCCACCCGGAGGCGATCAGGTAGCTCCTGCCTCCCCCTTCGTGCCGGATCACTTCCACGACGGTGCGGCGCTGCTTGCCTGTCACCCGGCCGACATGATTGATCATGAGCATGCGACCCCCCAGCAGCCCGCCGAGACCGATCCTGTACAGGTGGACCGGCAGCTTGAGCACCATAAGGGTCATGCCCGTGGGGCGGTTCACCTCTTTGACGATTTCCATCGGCCTCTCCTCTCAGCCACCGAGCGCGAGGCTGCGTCGGCGGAAGCCGGCCACGCCCACCGCGGCGAGTGCCGTGGCCAGCACCGACATGACCAGTACCGGAGCGGCGGTGAGTGACTCGGCCGGAAGGTCGGGCAGGTGAGTGAAGGGCGAGACATCGATGAGCGCGTCCGGCAGGTCCAGCAGGGTCCCGAACTGGCCGATCACCAGGCAGACTGCGAACGCTGCCCAGGTCACGGCAGCCGCGCCCCGCGGCAGCATGCCGAACACCGCCAACGCGAAGCCGGCCAGGACGGCGGTCGGGGCGAGCTGCGCGAGCGTCGTCTCGAGCAGGTCACCCAAGGCGCCTGTCAGGTCGTCCGAGACGGCGCCGTACGCCAGCCCGGCACTCAGCCCAAGCGCGGCCAGGACCAGTGCCGTACCCAGCAGGGCGATGACAGCGTGCGCCAGCACCCAGTGCGTCCGGCTCACGGCCGTGGCGAGAACGGCCTCGGTCGGTCCGTTCTCCTCGTCGGAGCGCAGCCGGATCAGCGCCTGGACGGTGAAACCGGCCACCACCACCGAGAGCAGCCCCATCATCCCGGCGAAGTACGCGTCCACCAGGTCACCCCCGCCCCCCAGGTCCCGGACGAACTGTGCGCTCTCCTCGCTGCTGAAGAGGTCTTCGACCTGGTCGCCGATGCCGCCGAAGACCGCACCGAACACGGCGATGCCCACGATCCAGCCGAGCAGCAGGCCGCGCTGCAGGCGCCAGACCAGCCCGAGTGGCTTGAGAAGCGAGGAACGGGCCCGGGCCGCGCCGCGCCGTGCGGGAAGCATCCCGGTGCCGACATCCCGGTGGACGCTCAGCTGTACCGCGACCAGCACGCTGACGGCGAAGCAGAGCAGCAGCAGGGCCACAGGCCACAGCCGGCTCTCTCCGTAGGGACGCAGCTGCTGACCCCAGCCGAGGGGGGAGATCCAACTCGGCCAGGCGGGGTTGACCGTCACATCGTCCGATGCCGTGTCTCCGAAGGCGTCACCTGCCGCTCGCAGCAAGAAGGTGGCGGCCAGGACGAGCCCGCCCAGTCCGGTCGCGGCGCGGGCACTCTCGGTCAACTGGGCGCCGATCGAGGTGAGTCCCGCGAAGGCCATGCCGACGGTGCCGAGCGCCACCCCGACCAGCACGGACCCTCCTGCCGGCATACCCATGCCGAGCAGGGCGAGGGTGCTGAGCACGATGAGCGCGGCGTTTGCCAGCGCCGCGAGCAGCAGGGCGGCGGTCAGACCTGCGTGTCTCCCCACAGACGCGGATCCCACCAGCTCGGCCCGCCCGAGTTCTTCGTTCTGACGTGTGTGCCGCACCACCAGCAGAATGTTCATCAGGGCGACGAGCACACAGGTGAAGACCAGGCCCTCCGAGACGGTCAACGCCCCGGAGGAGCTGCCGGGGGCCGGGCCGGTGAAGGCGCGGGTGACCACGTTGTCCGCGCGGACCTGGGCGTTCTCCAGCCGTGCGGCGTCGGAGTCGTAAAGGTCGGAGATGCTGTTGCCGATGGAGGCGAACAGCGCGGCGAGGCCCACCACCCACAGCGGCAGTCGGAGACGGTCACGCCGCAGCGCCAGCCGGGTCAGTACGCCGGTACCCGCGAGCGCGCTCATCGGGCACCGACCACCGTCTCGGCGGGCTCCGTGACCGACTGGTCGCCGTAGTGCCGCAAGAACAGTTCTTCGAGTGTCGGTGGGGCGCTCGTCAGTGAACGGACTCCGAGCGAGGCCAGATGGCGGTGGATCTCAGCGAGTCGGGCGGTGTCCGCCTCGAACTCCGCCTGGTGGCCCTCCACGACGAGCTTGTGCACCCCGGACAGCGACTGGAGGTCCGCAGGAGGGGTCTCGGTTTCGACTTTGAGTGAGGTCCGGGTGAGGTGGCGCAGCTCGGAAAGGGTGCCCGACTCGACCGTCCGGCCCTCCCGGATGATGCTCACCCGGTCGCACAGCTTCTCGACCTCGGCCAGGATGTGGCTGGAGAGCAGGATGGTCTTGCCGGCTTGCCGGAGTTCCTGGACGCACTCCTGGAAGACGGCTTCCATCAGCGGGTCCAGTCCGGACGTCGGCTCATCCAGGATGTAGAGGTCCACATCGGAGGAGAACGCGGCCACCAGGGCGACCTTCTGCCGGTTTCCCTTGGAGTAGGTCCGCATCTTCTTGCTCGGGTCGAGGGAGAACTTCTCCAGGAGTTCCCGCCTGCGGGTGTCGTTCAGCCCGCCGCGCAGGGAGCCCAGCAGGTCGATCGCCTCTCCACCGGTCAGATTGGGCCACAGGTTCACGTCGCCGGGCACGTACGCCAGTCGCCGGTGCAGTTCGACCGCGTCGTTCCACGGGTCGCCGCCGAGCAGAGTGGCCTGGCCGGAGTCCTTGCGCAGCAGCCCCAGCAGAACCCTGATGGTGGTGGACTTGCCGGCGCCGTTGGGCCCGAGGAAGCCGTGGACCTCTCCGGAGCGGGCCGTCAACTGGAGACTGTCGAGCGCCGTCGTGTCTCCGAAGGTCTTCACCAGGTCGCGGATACTGATCGCGACACCAGGATCACCACCGGGCGACGGGACGTTGGTCAGCATTGCAAAGCTCCTTGCCGTTCTGCCTACCTCTGGTAAGTGGAGCGTAGCGTACAACTGACCAGAGGTAAGTAAGGGAATGGAAAAATGAACCAGCAGACGACCACGCGCGAGCGGATCCTGCGCGAGGCGGAACGACTGTTCGTCGAGCGCGGCTACCACGCGACCGCGCTGCAGGAGGTCGCCGACCGCGTGGGCATCACCAAGGCGGCGCTGTACTACCACTTCTCCTCGAAGGCGCAGATCCTCGGCGACCTGCTGGACCCGATGACGAACGAACTGGAACAGGTGCTGACCGACGCGCTGGACCAGCAGGGAAGCGGGGGGGTCGCAGCGGTGCGGGGCACCCTGGTGACGGGATGGCTCGACGTTTTCCTGCGCTATCGGAACACTCTGGTCACGCTGCTGAGGGAGCTGCCCGCCACACCTTCGGACTCTTTCAGCCGTCTGCTGCGGACGATGGAGTACGGCATCGAGGTGGGGGCCGGCGAGGGCGCGGGCATCTCCGAGCGCATTGCCGTCGCGCAGGCTGTCTCAGCTGTCACGGACCCGGTCGCGCTCATGCCGCAACTCTCCAACGAGGTGCTTAGGGACCACCTGCTCGCCGGAGTGTGGCGGCTGCTCCCGGAATCCGCGCCCGGCGCCCGACGGGCGCGCGGCGGGCGCCCCAGGACGGTGACCGAGGAGGCTGCGGGCTTGGCTCGCGAGCTGTACGCGTCCGGGGAGCACACGGTCGACTCCATCGCCGCACGGTTGGGTGTGTCCCGTGCCACGGTGTACCGGCATCTCAAAAAGTGAAGCCTCATTTATGAGACGGTTTTGAGTATGGGTGGCGACCCAGCACAGCTGCTGGTCCGAAGCGGAGCCCGGCATCGGGAAGCGGACAACTCTGCCGAGCCTCGGCAATGAGGTGGAGCGGCGCGCGTGGCAGACTCCGGGGACATGGGGAGGAGTTTCACGCTGCACGGGGGAATCGCGGCCGGGGCGAGTGCCGTGTTGCTGCTGCTCGCCGCGCTCACATGGCTGCCAGGGACCTTGCCGCCGGTGGGATCGAAGTGGCTGATGGTGGCGATCGTGGTGCTTCTCTTCCCCCTCTTCACAGCTGCCTTGGTGCGCGTCTTCGCGAGTGGGGCAGACCGGCACTCGATGTGGCTCGTCGGCGATGGCACCACTGCCCGACGACGAGGGGTCCGGCACGGTCGACCTATTGTTGGTCTCATGAGCCGTTGGAATGAGCTGACCGGGGAGACGTCCGGAAGTGAGTACGCCGCACGGTTCGCGGCGCTGAGCCGTAGCGGGAAGGACGTGCACGGTGAGGCGCGGTTCTGCGCGGCTCTGGTGCCTGCCGGGGCGCGGGTGCTGGACGCCGGGTGCGGTACCGGGCGGGTCATGATCCGGCTGACGGAGCTCGGGTACGACTGTGTCGGAGTGGACCGCGACGCGTCGATGCTGGCGATGGCGAGGAAGCAGGCGCCGAGCCTGCCCTGGTTCCAGCACGACTTGGCCGAGTTCCAGCCGGACCGGCTCGGCGTCGCGGCGGACTTCGACCTGGTGGTCGCCGCAGGCAACATCTTCCCGTTGCTCGCCGCCGGCACCGAGGCCACGGTGGTCGAGCGCCTGGCCACGGCACTGCGGCCGGGCGGCCTCCTGGTCGCCGGCTTCGGCTTGGACGCGGCGCACCTGCCTGTGCCGCCCAGCATCACGCTTCCCGAGTACGACGACTACTGCGCCGCGGCCGGTCTCGCCCTCGTCGACCGCTGCGCCACCTGGGACGCCGACCCGTACGAGGGTGGCGGCTACGCCGTCAGCGTCCACCGCCGGTGAGACCTGTACGGGGCGTGTGACCGGGCACGGCGGGCTCGGCTGAGCCGGGGGCCGGTCGGCGGGCGCCGCCCTTCGAGCGCCGGCCCGACAGGCCCCGGCGTGCGCGTGCGAGCTGGGGAAATTCGTGGTGTTCTGAGATGTATGTCCCATTCGCGGGTGCAGACGAGTGAAGACGAGGCACGCGGCGTCGCCGACCCGCACCGGTGGTGGGCGCTTCTCGTCATCGGGCTCGCGCAGCTCATGGTCGTGCTCGACGCGACGATCGTGAACGTCGCGCTGCCCTCCGCGCAGCGGGCGCTGGGCATGTCCGACAACAACCGCCAGTGGGTCATCACCGCCTACACGCTGGCCTTCGGCGGGCTCCTGCTGCTCGGCGGGCGCGTGGCGGACCTGGTGGGGCGCAAACGCACCTTCATCATCGGCCTGATCGGCTTCGCCGTCGCCTCCGGGGTCGGCGGCGCCGCGGGCAGCTCCGGGATGCTCTTCGCAGCCCGCGCCGCGCAGGGTGTTTTCGCCGCGCTGCTGGCACCGTCCGCGCTGTCCCTGCTCTCGACGACGTTCACCGACCCCAAGGAGCGGAGCAAGGCGTTCGGTGTGTACGGCGCCATCGCCGGTGCGGGCGCGGCCATCGGACTGCTGCTGGGCGGAGTGCTGACCGAGTACCTGGACTGGCGCTGGTGCCTGTACGTCAACGTGCTCTTCGCGGGGCTCACGCTCCTGGGCGCCCTCAGGCTCCTCCACGACCGGCCGGGGCACGAGGAGGCGCGCCTCGACATCCCCGGGGCCGTTCTGGGCTGCGGAGGTCTGATCGCCCTCGTCTACGGTGTGAGTGAGGCCGAACCGCGCGGATGGGACGACGCGGTCGTACTCGGATTGCTGTGCGGCAGCGCACTGCTGCTGGTGCTGTTCGTGCTGTGGCAGCGCCGCGCCCGCACTCCGCTGCTGCCGCTCCACATCGTCAAGAACCGCAACCGCGCGGGCAGCTTCCTCACGATGGGGCTCGCCACCCTCGGCATGTTCGGGGTGTTCCTCTTCCTGACCTACTACATGCAGGGCATCCTGGGGTACTCACCGCTGCGCACCGGGCTTGCCTACCTGCCGATCAGCGGAGCGATCATCCTCGGCTCCACGCAGGTCTCGGCGCGGCTGCTGCCCCACGTACCGCCGCGGCTGCTGATGGCGCCCGGCATGCTGCTGGCGGCGGCCGGCATGGCAGTGCTCACCCAGCTCGAGACCGACTCGTCGTACGTGAGCCACCTGCTGCCCGCGGAGCTGCTGTTCGGCTTCGGGCTCGGCTGCGCCTTCATGCCGGTCATCTCGACGGCGACCCAGGGTGTGGCCGCGCACGACTCGGGGGTCACCTCGGCCACCGTCAACACCGCGCAGCAGGTGGGCGGGTCGATCGGCACCGCACTGCTCAACACCGTGGCGACCAGCATCACCAACACCTACGTGCACGACCATCTGCGCGACCCGAAGATGCGCCGGGCGGTGGTCCGCGAAGGGGTGGTGCACGGTTTCACCGCCGCGACGTGGGTGGCGATGGCCGTGATGTTGCTCGGTGCGGTGCTGGCAGCGGTCCTCGTCACCGCAAAACCGATCAAGCCCGAGACGGCCGATGCCGGTGCGCCGGCGCCGGGGGCGGGAAGCGGCGGGTGACGGGCGAGAGGGTCACTGCCGGGAGGCCCAGAGCTGCTCAGCGCGGTGGGCCGAGGCAGGGAGCGTTCGGTTAGTCTGGCTGTGCCGGGCAGTCCTGGGCAGGACACCGAGCCTGGAGGTACCAGGCGCGACGGCACTCCGCGTCGGTATCGGTCACACCGGTACCGCCCCGGCGCGGACGTGGGAGCGGGGCCGTGCGGCAGAGCGGACATGGAGGCCGGACTCGTGACCCTCGCGGGGCCGCTGAGGCGGGAATCGCGGAACCGGGCGGCGGTGGCGCGGGAGGCAGACCACGGCCCGGTGTCGAGGGCGAGGCACCGTGGATGAGATCGCGCTCACGGCCGCCGGGCTCTACGCCATCGTGCTGTTGCGGGCAGGCGGGACGTTCGCCGTCGGATGGCTCGCCGCTGCCGGCGGCAGGCGCAGCAGGTTCGCCGAGCGTATGTCCTCGGCCAGGTTCCGTCGCGTCGAACGGGCGGTCCAGCGGTGGGGTGCGCCGGTGGTGGCCGTCTCCTTCCTGACCGTGGGGTTCCAGACCGCTGCCAACTTCTTCGCGGGAAGCATGCGCATGCCCTTGCCGCGCTACCTTCCCGCGCTGTTCCTCGGCGGAGCGGGCTGGGCGCTGCTGTACGCGACCGTGGGGCTCGGCGCGCTCGAAGTGCTGACACGCTTGTCCGCCCAGCGGACGGCGTTCGGTGTGGCCGCGGTCGCCGTCCTTCTTCTCGCGGTCTGCGGCGCGGTGGTGTTCCGCCGCAGGCGGGCCGCTGCGGCGCCCCGCGACACCCCGGCAGCGAAATCGTGACGAGGGGGTCTGCCGCCCTGCCGTGCTCCGGGCCGCTGCCCCCGCCCCCAGCCCGCGCATCCGTTCCTCCGCCGGCCCGCCAGCCCTCCAGCCCTTGCGGACCGGGGAGCGGGGGGCCGACGCCAGGGCGACCACGCGTCGTGCGCTGACCCCCGGCCCTCACCGTCGCGGGCCGGGGGAGCGCTGCCGCGCCGGGTGGGGGCGGGGAGCCGCTGGGAGACGGGGCAGGGAGCTGCCCGTCAGTGTGTCGCGGTTACTCCCGCGAGCTCGTTCGGCTTCTTGGGGAACGTGCCGGTCGCCTTCTTCTTCCCGGACTTGAGGTCCACCGCGTAGATCTTCTTGTTCTCGGGGTCCGTGACGAACGCCGTACCGCCGCGTACGAAGATCTCGGGGCGCGCCTGCTGCCAGTCCATGGGCTCGCTCCACTTTTGCAGAACCGGGATGGACCTGGTCACCTTGCCGGCCTCGGGGGCGATGACATGGATCTTCCCGTCCGTGCCCAGTACGAGAGCCTCGCCCTGCGGGCCGCGCGCCAGCGACTTGAAGGTGTAGCTGGTTTTCAGGTCCACGAGCTTCATCTTGCCCGTCGCGGTGTTGATCAGAGAGACCTTCTCGGGGCGTTCGAGTTCGGCTTCGGGGTCCTGCTTGTAGTCGCCGAGGACGACGTCGGAGTCCTCGTGCCCCTTCTGGTTGCCGATCCGTCCGTACTCGGTGGGGCTGTCGACCTTGGTGATCTTGTGGTCCTTGTAGACGAGGACGCCGTCCTCGCAGCCGACGACCACCGCCTCGTCCTTCGCGGTCGCCTCGCCGTGCACCTCGGGGCACTTCTCGTTCCGCGTGATCTCCTTGCCGTTCTTGTCGGCGACGACGATGCCTTTGCGCTCCTTCGCGGTGCCGAGGGTGGAGACGAACTCGCCGTTCTCCAGCTTGATCGCGACCCCGTGGTGGGGGTGGGGCGAGGTGTGGGTCTCGGTCTCGGGTTTCGTCTCGCCGAGGTCGGCCGGATCGAGCACGGTCGCTTTCCCCGTGCCGTCGGTGAACAGGACCGTGTGTCCGGCGTGCAGGACGACGTGACCGGGCTCCGCACCCTTGAACAGGGTGTCGGTCATCTTCTGGCGGCTCGCGTCGAGAACCCGGAACCCTCGGGAGGTCGACACCATGATGTGCTTGTCGTCCCCGGCCGGGTTCACCCGGTTGTAGCCCGGAAGCGGAACGTCCCCGGCTATCTTCAGGGTCTGGCCGTCCAGTACGTAGATCCCGCCGTCGTGGGTGGCGACGAGCGGCTGCCGGACGGTTGCGGCAGCGGGCTTCTCGGAGGTTTTCGCAGCAGCCTCGTCCGTATCCTCTGAGCCGCACGCGGTGACGACGGCTGAGAGGGCGAGGAGAGCGGAAACGGCTGCGGCTCTCTTCGTGCGGGACGTGGTGGTCATGGGTGATTTCCCTTCTTCGTGCCCGGCATCCGGTGTCGGGTCTTGTGGTGTCCCGGTGTCCGGTCTTGTGGTGTCCCGGTGTCGGGCGTCCGGTGTCCGGGGTCGCGGTAGGGGGCCGGTGCGGCGCCGGAGCGGTGGTCAGGACCGGGTGAGTCCGCTCTCGATGGCCTTGCTGTTGGCGCGCATCATCTGGAGGTAGGTGGCGGCGCCCTTGCCTTCTTCCGTCAGCGATTCGGAGAACAGCGGAACCACGGCGACGTCGATGTGGCTCTCCCGTTTGAGGACGCGCGCCAGGCGGTCGGGCTGCGAGGAGTCGACGAAGATCGCCTTGACGCCCGCCTTGTCGATCGTCGTGGCCAGGGACTTCATGTCAGCCGCACTGGGTGAGGCCAAGGTGGTGCCACTCGGAATCACCGCGCCCACGACCTGGAAACGGAACCGGTGGGCCAGGTATCCGAAGACGTGGTGGTTGGTCACCAGCTTGCGTCGTTCCTTCGGTATGGCGGCGAAGCGCTCCCTCATCTGTGCGCTCAGGCGCCGTACCTTCTCCCCGTAGGCGGTGGTCTGCGCGGCGATGGCCTTCTCGTCGACGCCGTCGACCTCCCCGGCCACCTTCTCGCCGATGAGCCGGACGGCTTTCCGCACCCTGTACGGGTCGGTCCAGAAGTGCGGGTCGCGCCGGCCCGCTGTCTCGTCGGACTTGTACGTGAGAGGACCGACCGCCTTGCCGACACCGAGCGTGGGCACACCCGAGTCCCGGGCGGCCGAGACGTGGCGCAGCACGTTCTCCTCCAGGCCCAGGCCGTTGTAGACGACCAGGTCCGCGCTCTCGATCTCGGCGGCCTCGGCTGCCGAGACGCCGAAGGAATGGGGGTCGGCGTTCGGCTTCATGAGCACTTTCACCTCGGCCTCGTCGCCGACGATCTGCCGGGTGATGTCGCCCAGGATGTTGGTGGTGACCACCACGGTGGGCCGTTCGTCCGCCCGCCCGGAGCAGCCCGTCACGCCGGCGAGCACGGCGCAGACCAGCAGAACGAGAAGCGGCACCGCACAGCGGCGGGACAGCGCGGGGTGGGCGCCGGCGCTCACCGTCCCGTCTCCACCATGACGGACGGTGCGACGTCCAGGGAGAAGGAGCGGGCCTTGCGGAGGTCGTCGTTGTAGTCGATCTCGTAGACCTTCTTCGCGGCCACGTCGTTGACGTAGGCGCGGTTCGAGTCGACCTCGATCACCGGCCGGCGAGCGTCGTCTTCCGCGCTCTTGGAGAGGAGCTTCCTGTCGGCGATCTGTTCGCCGCTGGATATGTCGTACGACGTGAGTGTGCCGGAGTCGTCCAGGGCCAGGAGCGGCGTTCCCTCACCGGCGCTGTTCACGGCTGTCACCGGACCGGTTTCGACCAGTTTCCACTCACGGTCGGGAACATCGAGCACCCATACGCCCTTCTCGCCCGCCTTGGCGGTCAGCGTGGAGCCGAGGGATCTGTGCCGGAAGGACGTGGGGCGTTCCGCGTCGGGAACGCTCCGGCCGAAGGGAATCTTCTCGCCGTGGGGCTCTCCCTTCTTCTCGGAGACGAACAGCGCACCGTCGGCACATCCGAAGACGGCCCCGGTGCGGGTCACCGCCGCACCGCGGAGGTCCGGGCATGTCTCGCGCAGCACGGTCTTCTTCTTGCCGTGCCGGTCACGTACCTCCACCACGGTTTCGCCGCCGGGCCCGGCGGCGGGAACGAGTGCTGTGTCCTCGAGGGGGACGACGGGGCCGGCGGCGGGCTTGCCGAGGGTCGCGGTCGCCTTGACGCGTCCCTTCTCCAGTTGTGCGTGGTCCAGCAGTTCGGTGCTGCCGCCGGCGAAGGTGACCGCCGTGAGTGAGGGGCTGCTGTGCACGTGTTCCGGCTTCTTTCCCCGCAGGGTGCCGATCTCGCGCGTCTTGGCGCGGTAGTAGTGCACGTGGTCGCCGTGGTCGACCATCCAGGCCCCGCTGTCGAAGATCTTCGTGCCGCTGCCGGAGGCGGCGTAGGCGAACCGGCCGTCGGTGAGCAGGCGGGCACCCTCGGGCATGCGGCCCAGCGGCTTGGTCTTCTCCTCGATGAGGTCGAGCATCTCGAGGGTGCCGCTCGTGCTGTCGCCGAGTACGAGACGGGACTGCTGTTCCGCGGCCTCCTGTGCTCCCGGGATGTAGCCGTGCGGTGCCGAGGAGGACGAGGGCTTACTGGCGCTCTTTCCGCCTGTCCCTTCGTCGCTGTCGGCACAGCCCAGGAGCAGGAGTCCCAGCGTCAGGGACGCCGCGGAAGCAGTCGCGGCCTTCTTGTGGTTCCAGGTCATGACCGGTGTTCGTGTTCCCTTCACGTTTCGAGTACGGGAAGAGGCCGCGCGTCCTTGGCCCGGCGGCGTCTCAGCCCCGCGGTGGATGCGGAGAGGAAGAAGAGCACAACCGCGACGGCGGCGATCGTCGCCCCTGCCGCGGTGCGCAGATGCCAGGACAGCAGCAGACCGACGAAGGTCGCCGCCATGCCGAACAGCGCGGCACCGCACATGACCACCGGCACCCGGCGCGCCCACGGCAACGCCGCCGCCGGCGGGGCGATCAGCAGCCCGAACACCAGCAGGGTGCCCACCACGTGGAAGGACGTGACGATGGCGAGAGTCACGAGCCCCAGCAGCGCCGCGTGGGCCAGGCGGGGACGCAGCCCGAGGGTGTGGGCCTTCCGCTCGTCGAAGACGAGGGCCAGGAAGGACCGGTAGCCCAGCGCGGAGATGAGCGTGGCCGCGCACAGCGCGACGGTGAGGTTCACCAAGTCCTGTTCGCGCACCGCCAGAACGTCTCCGAAGAGGAACCCGGTCAGGTCGACGGCGAAGGACTGGGATCGCGAGACGATGATCACGCCGAGCGACAGCATCCCCACGAAGAGCAAACCGATGCCCGTGTCCTGCGAGAGCCGACGCGAACGTCCCAGGGCCGTCACGCCGCAGGCCATCACACCGGCGCTGACGGCGGCGCCGACCAGCAGGCTGCCGCCGTGAAGCGAGGCGATGGCCACCCCCGGCAGCATGCCGTGCGACATCGCGTCGCCGAGAAAGGTCATGCCTCGCAGCACGACCCATGTGCCCGTGGTGGCGCAGATCAAGGAGACCAGGATGCCGCTCCACAGGGCCCGCTGGACAAAGGCCACTTCGTACGGGTCGGTCAACCACTCCATGGCTCGGCAGACTATATTGAAAACGATTTTCATCGCAACTTGAGTGAAGGGCATGCTTCCGTGACCACCTGCGAGGTCTCGCTCCGCACCGTCGCCGCCGGGTACGCCCGCCGGCCGGTCCTGCGCCAACTCACCGCATCGATACCGACGTCGGCGATCACAGCTGTCGTGGGACCGAACGGCTCGGGAAAGTCGACCCTGCTGAGCGTGCTGGCCGGCGTGCACCCGCCCACCGCCGGCACCATCGAGCGGCGCCGCTCGTCCCGCCCGTGCTTCGTCGTCCAGCGCAGCGCCGTATCCGACACGCTGCCGCTCACCGTCCGCGAGACGGTGTCGATGGGCCGCTGGGCCCACCGGGGCCCCTGGCGACGGCTCACCGCCGAGGACCGCGGTGTCGTCGACCACAGCATGGGCCGACTCGGCGTGCGCGAACTGGCCTCCCGGCAGCTCGGCGAGCTGTCGGGAGGCCAGCGGCAACGGGTCCTCGTAGCCCAGGGGCTGGCGCAGGAGGCAGACCTGATCCTGCTGGACGAGCCCACCACGGGCCTGGACGTGGCCGCCCGGGAGAGCATCGCGACCGTGATGCGCGACGTCGCGGCCGACGGGACGACGGTGGTCCACGCGACACATGACCTGGCCGCGGCCAAGGAGTCCGATCACTGCCTGCTGCTTGTGGATGGCAGGCTGATCGGGGAAGGGAAACCACGCGACGTACTCACCGACAGCGCACTGCGCGCGTTCTGGGGACCGCGCTGAATGCTTCGCCGCCGGCCCGCCGCTTCGGCACGCAGCGGTACGCGGCCGCACCTGCGCTGGAGAGCAGCCGGTCCTCGACGGGGGCGTCCCCCGTGCGAGCCACACGCAGGTGTCCACCGTGGGGGGACGATTCCGGGGGGCCGGATTCGTAGCGTTCGGGGGGCCGCGGCGTTCCGGTCGCGGACGGGCGCGTGGCCTCGGGGGCCCGCCCGCTTCGTATTTCGGGAGCGATCTTATGAGCCGCAAGGGCAGGGCTTCTGCCGTCATCGCACTGTGCTGCGCCGTGGGCGGCGTCGGGCTGGTCGGCTGCGAGGAGCCGTCGGAGGACGGCTCCTCGAAGGCGGCCTCGGGGCCGTCCGCTTCGCAGCGGCCGGCCGACGACGGCGTGCTCACCGCCAACGGAACCAGGAAGATCGAGGTCGGCGGCCGGTCGGTGAACGTGTCCTGCGCCGGTACCGTCGCGGACGGCAAGCCGGTCATCGTCCTCCTGCACGGTGGCGGCGACGGGCTGAAGAAGATGGCAGGGCTCCAGAAGAAGCTGAGCGGCAAGAACCGCGTCTGTTCCTACGACCGGCTCGGTGCGGGTGCCAGCGACAAGCCGGACGGGCCGCAGACGCTCGACAGCACCGGCGAGGTGCTGACCGGCGTGATCGAGCGGGTCTCGGGGGACGCGCAGGTCGTCCTCGGCGGGCACTCGCTGGGAGGGCTGATCGCCGCCCGGTACGCGGGCGACAACCGGGACAGGGTGGCGGGGCTGGTGCTGATGGACGCCACCTCACCGACGCAGAACGCGGATCTCGCCGAGGCGGTACCCGAGTCCGCCACAGGGCCGGGTGCCGAGTTGCGCGACCAGACGCTCGCGGTCATGGGCGGGAAGAACCCCGAACAACTCACGGTCCGCGACGGGAAGGTCCGCTCAGCCGGTGACATCCCCGTGGAGGTGATCAAACACGGGAAGCGGTACCTGGCGAAGGTGCCCGAGTACGGCGCTGCCATGGAGCGGGCGTGGTCCGAGGGGCAGCGCAAGTGGCTCGCGGTCTCCAGCCGCAGCAAGCTGAGCACCGCCGAGAACAGCGAGCACTACATCTACCTCGACCAGCCGGACGTCGCGGTCGGGGCGTTGCAGCGCGTCACCTCGCAGGCCGCGGACCGCGCGTAGGCCCCGGGCGGGCGGTCACTGATGCGCACGGACGGGCACTGATGTGCGCTGACGCGCACGGGCCGGCGCAGCGCTGACCGTCCCGAACGCGGCCGCTCTTCCCGCGCGTTCGGCGCGCGTTGTCCCCCGTGCGAGCTACACGCAGGTCCCGCAAGTGTCCACCGCGTGGTGACGCCCGCGGAGCGCCGGGTCCGTAGCGTTCCGGAGCAGCGTGCTGCTTCGGGCGCGGTTTCGGAGAAGGGGTTTTCATGAGAGTGGTATGGCAGCTTCTGGTCGTCGCGGCGGTCGCGTTGGCCGGCGGACAGGTGATCGCCGCGGTACAGGAGGACAACCCCTGGCTCATGTGCGCGGTCGGCCTCTCGTCGGCCGCGCTGGCACTCCTCGGGTACGCGTGGGTGGTGCGCAGGACCGAGCACCGCGCGGTGGCGGAGGTGGCCGTGAAGGGGGCCGCGCCCGCGCTCGGGCTGGGGACGCTGGTCGGCGCCGCGGTGTTCGGGCTCGTCGTCCTGCAACTGGCCACCAACGGGTACTACGAGATCGAGGGGCGGGGTTCGGCGACAGGTGCGGTGGGGCTCGTCGGCTTCATGGCCGCCGCTGCCGTGACGGAGGAACTGCTCTTCCGCGGCGTCCTGTTCCGGGTCATCGAGGAGCGCACCGGGACCTGGATCGCGATGGCCGCGACGGCCGTGCTGTTCGGCGCCTACCACCTGGCCAACCCGGACGCGACCCTGTGGGGTGCGCTCGCCGTCGCCATCGAGGCCGGGGGCATGCTCACCGCCGCGTACATCGCCACGCGCACGCTGTGGGTGCCGATCGGTGTGCACTTCGGCTGGAACTTCGCCGCGGCCGGCATCTTCAGCAGCGTGGTCTCCGGAAACGGCGCCAACCAGGGCCTGTTGGAGACCACGGCGTCCGGCCCCGAGCTCGTCACCGGCGGCGGCTTCGGTCCTGAGGGCAGCGTGTTCTCGGTGCTGTTCTGCGCGCTGGCGACGCTCGCGTTCCTCCTGCTGGCCCGCCGCCGCGGTCACCTGGTCTCCCGCCGCCGGTGCGCGGAGGAGCGCGCGAAGCGGCGTGCGGGCGAGCGCACGGAGCGGCGCTCGGAAGGGCCCGCGCCGGAGCGCGCGGAGGGGCGTGCCGACTCGCGCGCGGGGCAGCCCGAGGCCACCAGTACACTTCCCCGGTGATCAGTTCTCGGCTGGTCCCTCAGCCGTGGCGCCGTCTCGACGTCGTGGTGCGGGACCTCCCGCTCGCGCTGCTGCTTCTCGTCCCGTCGTTCGTGCCGGCGTTCCACAGTCACGGGACGCAGCTGGGTGGCCTGCCGACCCGCCCCTTCGAGGCGCTGACCGTCGTGGCGATCTGCCTGCAGTGTCTTCCGCTCGCGGTGCGGCGGCGGTGGCCTGTCACCTGTCTCGCCGTGGCCTTCGCCGGCTTCGCCCTCGACCAGCTTCTCGGATACCACACGCTCGCCGGTACGGGGCTGTCCTTCGCGCTGCTGAGCGCGGCGGCCCGTCTGGAGCGGCACCGGCGTGCCACCGTGCTGGTCTTCTCCATGGCGTACGTGCCGCTGGCCCTCGCCCTCTTCCGGCTGGGCACGGAGGGGCTGGAGGAGTTCGTGGCGTTCTATCTGGCGTGTGCCCTGGTGTGGGGGATGGGTACCTGGTGGCGCTCCACCCGGAAAGCGGAGGCCGAACGCCGTCTCCGGGTGGCGGAGGAGACGCGTACCGCCGAACGGGCGCGTATCGCCCGCGAGTTGCACGACGTGGTGACGCACCACGTGACGGCGATGGTGGTGCAGGCCGAGGCGGCACGCTATCTGACGGCCGCGCCCGACCGCCTCGACCAGGCGCTCACCGCCACCACCGACACCGGCCGCCGCGCCCTCACCGACCTGCGGCACCTCCTCGACCTGCTCAACCCCGACCACGGCGCCGACACCGAAGGGTCTGCCGACCGTGCCGGCGCCAGAACACCTCCCGTGGGCAGGCTGCTCACGCTCGTCGAGCAGACGCGCCGGGCCGGCCAACCGGTGGAGTTCTGCGAGGAGGGCACGCCGGCGGAGTCGACCGGCAGCGCCGATCTGGTGGCCTACCGGGTCGTCCAGGAGGCGTTGACGAACGCCCTCAAGCACGCCCGCGGGGGCCGCACCTCGGTCCGGGTGCGGCACGGTGCGCGGGAGATCGTCGTGGAGGTCGGCACGGACGGATCCGGTGTGCGGGGCGGCTCTCCCGGCGGGAGCGGCCGGGGCCTGGCCGGGCTCAGGGAGCGGGTCGACGTCCTGGGCGGCGATTTCAGCGCCGGCCGGCAGCGCGGCGGCCGTTTCGTCGTACGGGCACGCATACCCGCGCGGAGCCTGTCGTGACGGCGCCGGTCCGGGTCCTCGTCTGCGACGACCAGGTGCTGGTCCGTACCGGGCTGGTGACGATCATCGACGCCCAGCCCGACCTGGAGGTGGCGGGTGAGTGCGGCGACGGGCGGACCGCGGTCGACCTCGTGCGCCGGCTGCGCCCCGACGTCGTCGTGATGGACGTACGCATGCCGGTGCTCGACGGCATAGAGGCGACCCGCCTGCTGGCCGGCGCCGGGGTGGAGCACCCCGTCAAGGTGCTCGTGGTGACGACGTTCAATCTCGACGCGTACGTGTACGAGGCACTGCGCGCGGGGGCGAGCGGGTTCCTGCTCAAGGAGGCGCCGCCCGCCCAGCTGCTGCACGGGATCCGCACCGTGGCGACGGGTGCGGCGCTGCTGGATCCCGAGGTGACGCGTCAGCTCGTGGGCAGGTACGCCGCCCGCATCCGGCCCGCCGAGGGAGCCGGGGACGACACCCCGCTGACCCCGCGCGAGCTCCAGGTCCTCCGGCTCATCGCGGACGGCCTCTCCAACAGCGAGATCGCCGCGGCGCTGCTGCTGAGCCAGGAGACCGTCAAGACCTTCGTCTCCCGGATCCTCACCAAGCTCGATCTCCGCGACCGCGTCCAGGCGGTCGTCTACGCCTACCGGCGGGGCCTGGTGACCTGAGGCGCCCCGCGGCCCCCGTCAGCGGGCCGCCGTCCCCGTCGGCGGGCCGGTGAGCGAGGGCCTGCCCGGTGCGTCGCGCGCGCCGTGACCCCGTGTCAGGGGCCGACAGCCTCCGGGTTCTCTGGTCTGCTGGTCTCCTGGTTTCGAAGAGGCCCGCGAAGGGCGCGCGGCGGCGAAGGGAGCGGTATGGCGGCCGGCAGACATGTCAGACGCGTCGGGACACTCGTGGGCGGGGGGCTGCTGCTGCTCGTCGGGGTGGCGCTCCTCGTCCTGCCGGGCCCCGGACTGCTGCTCGTCTTCGCCGGTCTGGTGGTCCTCGCCCGGGAGTTTCCGGGGCTGAACCGGTACGTCGAGCCCGTGCGGGACAGGGCGCTCCAGGCCGCGGAGGAGAGCGTCTCCTCACCGCTGCGGCTGACGGGGTCCGCCCTCGCCGCGCTGGCCCTGATGGCGGCGGGGGTGGCCTGGGGGCTCGTGCCCGACCTCCCCTTCAGCGGCTGGAGCACGGGGTCCGGTCTGATCCTCGCGAGCTTCATCCTGGTGGGGCTGCTGGTCTGGAGCCGCCGCCGGGTCACCGCGCAACGGGCGTCGCGCCGGTGAGCGGCGCGCTCGCCCCTCCCGGCTGAGGCCGCACGGCGGCGCGCACCGCACGCCCGTGCGGCTGCGACGGGAAACGTCGTGATTGTGCAGGTAGAGACGGGTGGGAGGGTGGCGTATCGTCCTCGGATGTTGCCAACTTGTTCATACAGGTGACTTCCCTGGACGGGGTTCTTCTTGACAGACTCCGTTGACTCGCACGTTTTCGCACACCCTTGTGAGGTCAGCAGACAGATGCCAGCACTCAACCGCCGCAGGTTCCTCCAGATCGCCGGTGCCACCGCGGGCTTCTCCACCCTGTCCGGCAGCATCCAGCGCGCCGCCGCGATCCCCGCGGCCCGCCGGTCGGGCAGCATCGACGACGTCGAGCACATCGTCGTGCTGATGCAGGAGAACCGGTCCTTCGACCACTACTTCGGCTCCCTGCGCGGTGTGCGCGGCTTCGGCGACCCCCGGCCCATGGCGCCCGCCGGTAAGAAGTCGGTGTGGCACCAGTCGGACGGCTCCAAGGACGTGCTGCCGTACCACCCGGACGCCGAGAACCTGGGCATGCAGTTCATCGCCGGCCTCAACCACGACTGGGCGGGCGGGCACCAGGCCTGGAACGAGGGCAAGTACGACCAGTGGATTCCGGCCAAGGGGCCCGGCACCATGGCCTACCTGACCCGCGAGGACATCCCCTTCCACTACGCACTCGCCGACGCCTTCACCGTCTGCGACTCCTACCACTGCTCGATGATCGGGGCGACCGACCCGAACCGCTACTACATGTGGACGGGGCACGCGGGCAACGACGGCGAGGGCGGCGGCCCGGTCCTCGGCAACGAGGAGGCCGGCTACGGCTGGACGACCTACCCCGAGCGGCTGGAGCAGGCGGGCATCTCCTGGAAGATCTACCAGGACATCGGCGACGGCCTGAACGAGGACGGCGGCTGGGGCTGGATCGAGGACGCCTACCGCGGCAACTACGGGGACAACTCGCTGCTGTGGTTCACCAAGTACCAGGACGCCAAGCCGGGCGACCCCCTCTACGACAAGGCCCGCACCGGGACCGAAGCCAAGAAGGGCGACGGCTTCTTCGACATCCTCAGGGCCGACGTGCAGTCCGGCAAGCTGCCGCAGATCTCCTGGATCGCCTCGCCCGAGGCGTTCACCGAGCACCCGAACTTCCCCGCCAACTACGGCGCCTGGTACATCTCGCAGGTCCTCGACGCGCTCACCTCCAACCCGGACGTGTGGGCGAAGACCGCGCTGTTCATCACCTACGACGAGAACGACGGCTACTTCGACCACGTCGTCCCCGCCTACCCGCCGGCCTCGAACGCGCAGGGCCGCTCCACCGTCACCACCGAACTCGACACCTACACCGGTGGCCTCGCCGGCTACGAACCCGGCCCCTACGGCCTCGGCCAGCGCGTGCCCATGCTCGTCGTCTCCCCGTGGAGCACCGGCGGCTACGCCTGCTCCGAACTGTTCGACCACACCTCGATCATCCGCTTCATGGAGCGCCGCTTCGGTGTGCACGAGCCGCACATCTCGCCCTGGCGCCGTGCCCTGTGCGGCGACCTGACCTCGGCGTTCGACTTCGGCCTCAAGGAGACAGAACCGGCGTCGCTGCCCGGCACCGACGCCTACGAGCCGCCGGACAACGAGCGGCACGACTCGTACGTGCCCAAGCCCCCGTCCGAGCCGGTGCTGCCCAAGCAGGAGCCGGGCTCCCGCCCGACCAGGCCGCTGCCCTACGCGCCGCTGGTGGACGGCTCGGCGCAGGTCGCCGACGGGAAGTTCACGCTCACCTTCAGCGGCGGCGCGCAGGCCGGTGCCTTCTTCCTGGTCACCTCCGCCAACCGCACCGACGGCCCCTGGACCTACACCACCGAAGCGGGCAAGAAGCTGTCCGACACGTGGAACGCGGCCTACTCCGAGGGCGCCTACGACCTGACGGTGCACGGTCCCGGCGGTTTCCTGCGCACCTTCACGGGGCCCGCAGACAAGGCCGGGCCCGAGGTCGCCGCCCGCCACCTGGGAGACAGCGGCGACATCGAGCTGACCCTGACCAACGACGGCGCCGAGGACTGCGACCTGACGGTCGCCAACGCCTACGGCGGCGCGAAGGAGACGCACAGGGTGCGGGCCGGCGCGCGGGTCGTCCGGACGGTGAGCCTGCGCGCCACCAAGCGCTGGTACGACCTGTCGGTCACCACCGACACCGACGACGCGTGGCTGCGCCGGCTCGCCGGACACGTCGAGACGGGGAAGCCCGGCGTCAGCGACCCGGCCACCCTCACGGACTGACCGGCGCGCAAGCGGCCGGCTCGGCCCTGCCGGTGGAGGACGCCGCGGCCATCCCGGCGAGGGTGGTGCGGCAGACCTTGCCGGTGGGGCCGAGCGGCATGTGCTCCACCAGGAGGAGCCGTTCGGGGAGCTTCCGGCGCTCCAGGCCGCGCTCGTCCTCCAGATAGGAGGTGAGCGCGGCCAGTGTCAGGGGAGCGGGCCGGGCGCCGGGCGCCTGCCGCACGCAGGCGCACAGGCGTTCGCCCAGTTCCGGGTCCGGCACACCGACACACGCCACCTCGGCCACCGCGGGATGGCCGCCGAGCTCCCGCTCCACCTCGGCGGGGCTGATGTTGTATCCGCCGCGCACGACGATTTGCTTGAGACGCCCGAGAACGTGCAACCGCCCTTCGGCGTCCAGCCGGCCCAGATCGCCGGTGCGCACCCAGCCGTCGTCCGTGCGGTAGCGGGCGTCCTGGCCGGGCCCCGCCACATGGCTCAGCGGGGTCATCGGGCCGCGGGCCAGGATCTCGCCCGACCTCCCGGCGGGCAGGGGCAGCGCGCTGCCGTCGGGTTCGGCGACGCGGATCTCGGCGACGGCCGGGTCGGGCAACCCGGCGCAGGTGGGCCCGCCGCCGTCGCCGCAGGACGTGTGGCAGTTCACCCCGTCGGAGGAGCCGTAGACCGCCAGGACGCGGCGGCCGAAGCGGGCGCGGCACGCCTCGGCGGTCGCCCCGGGCAGCGCGGCCCCGCTGGAGACGAGAGCCCGCAGCCCGGCGACGTCCTCCCCGGGCATCTGGGGAAGGTCGGCCAGCCGCCGCAGCATCGCCGGCACCCCGAACACGTGGGTGGGGCGGTGCGCGACCAGCATGCGGAGGGCCGCCGCCGCGTCGAAGCCGTCTTGGAGCAGCAGCGTGCCGCCGAGCGCGGCGAGCGTGACGTAGCTGCCGAGCGAACCGAACGACGAGGCCAGCGAGACGAGCAGCAGGTTGCGCATCGGCTCCGTACCGTCGTGCAGGGCCCGCACGTAGGAGGCGCGCCCGCCCGCCATCGCGTTGTGCGAGTAGGCCACCATCTTCGGTTCGGCTTCCGAGCCCGAGGAGACGAGGAGGCGGACGGGCGCCTCGGGATCGTGCGCACAGGGCCGGAAGCCAGTGCGGGCCGGGGCCGTCAGCGACTCCGCGCAACGCGGCCCTTCGCCGGCGTCGCCGCAGGTGAAGAGCGTCTCCAGATGCGGCAGCCCGGCGCTCGGCACCGCGTCCCGCTCCCGCGCCACGACCAGGGCGCGGGCCCGCGAGCGCGCCAGCAGACCGGCCGGGCCCAGGCTGCCGTGCCCCGGCGGGTAGGGCAGAGCGACCGCGCCGACGGCCGCCACGGCCAGCTCCGCCGCCACCGCGGCCCGCCCGTTGGGCAGCCGCAGGGCGATGATGTCGCCCGGACCCAGCCCGTGCTCGGCCAGGCGGGAGGCGAAGTGCCGGACGGTGGCGTCCAGCCCGGCGTAGTCGACGGTGCCCGACGCGTCGACGACCGCCGCCCTGCGGGGGTGGGCGCGTGCGTGTGCGGAGAAGAGCGCGTACACGTCGCGGTCCGGGCACCACCCGCGCTCCACCCACGCGCGGCGGAGCGAGGCGGGGACCAGATCCCGCACGGTCACGCCCGCGTTCGACGTCCATACGCCGGGATCGGTGGTCACAGGAACTCCCACGGGGTGAGCGGACGCGCGTACGCGTCGTGGCGGACGGCGGCGGAGAAGCGTGGGCCGGCGGCCAGCCGCGCGAGGTCGGTGCCGACCGGCAGAGCCGTCAGACCCGCCGCGGCGAAGCGCGCCGCCCACGCGGTGCTCGTCGCCGTCCGCAGCCGGGCCGCGGCCGCGTCGGGGCAGCGTGCCGCGTCCGCGCCGATGACGCGGCCCAACTGCTCCGGATGCGCGCGGGCGCTCTCGCCCAGCCACAGATGGCCGTCGGCGGTCGCGGGCGGTGTCTCCCACGGGCCCCACCGGACGCGCTGCCGCGGCCGTGGCACCAGGGCGGCGGCGGACAGCAGCGAGGAGTCGGCGCGCTGCCCCCGCCCGGTGCGGTCGCGCGCGAGCAGCCCCGCCAGTACGGCCTGCGCGCTCAGCAGCCCGCCGAGCACATCGGTGAGCGTCATCAGCGAGGGCGCGGGCGGCAGGTGCGCCGGACGTACGGCGGCGGCCAGTCCGCTGTGCGCCTGCACCAGGAAGTCGGTGCCCACGGGCGGGGCCTGGCCCAGCGCGTCGCCCCATCCCGAGGCCCAGGCGTGGACGAGACCGGGCCGCAGGGCGGACAGGTCCGCGGCGTCCAGACCGAGCCGCGCCGCCTTGCCAGGGGCCCAGTTGTGCAGGAAGACGTCGGCGCCCGCCACCAGCTCCCGCACGGTGTGCCGCCCCTGGCCCGTCGTGAGGTCCGCCTCGACGACCTGCTTGCCGTCGTTGAGGGCGCGAAAGCGCGCCGAGGTGGGCCCCGCCATGGGCGGCATGCCCCGCATCGGGTCGCCGCCAGGTGGCTCGATCCGCACCACCTCGGCGCCGAGCAACCGCAGCACGTGCCCCGCCAACGGCCCCTGCACGCGCCGGGTGGACTCCACGACGCGCAGCCCCGCGAGCAGAGGGTGTCCGCTTCCCTGCGGGGTCCTGACCGCTTCCCGTGCGGCGCCGGCCGTGGCGTGGCCCAGCTCGGTCAGGCGCCAGGCCGGTGGCGCCGCACCGCCGCGCGGGTCGGCACAGAGGGAAAGGACATCGGCGCCCGCCTGCGCGGCGGCCGAGCGGATCGCCGCGTAGGGCGCGGCGCCCGCGGCCCGGTGCAGGGCGTGCGGCAGCAGGCAGGTGGCCGTCGCGAAGCGCTGCTGGAAGGGGCGCCAGCCCGCGCGGAGGGCGTCGGCGGGCGCCCCCAGGCGCTGCCAGAACCCCAGCCATCGCTCGGCGTCGAGCGCTTCCAGCTCGAAGGCCACGCCGTCGGCGGAGACGAAGGGCCGGTGGCCCACCTCCGTGGGCGCCTCCCGCCGCGCTGTAGCGGGCGGGGGTTCGTCCTCGTCGCCTTCGGCGGTGGCCGCGGCCAGGTACTGGCTGACGCTGAACAGCGCGGCCTGGCTCACCGAGGTGCGCACCCGCGCGACGTCCGCCCCCGCGGCACGGCCGAGCAGGGCGGCGCAGACGCCCTGCGCCGCCAGCACCCCGGCCACCGTGCCGGCGTAGTCGACGGCGAGCGGCGTGGGCCGTCCGGCGGCGCGGCCGTGCACCTCCATGATTCCGCACGCCGCCTGCACGGCCTGCTCGCTGTGCAGGGGGAGGTCGACCGGGCCCGCCCAGTCGATGCGGTAGGGCACGGTGGCGGTGCCCGGGTCGCCCACCAGGGCCAGCAGCCGGTCGGCGACCCGGTGGGCGACGGCGGGAGCGGGAGCCACCCGGGTGCGCGGCGGGCTCGTCGTCACGCCGCCGCCCCCTCGCCGCCGTCGGGCCTGCGGGCCTGGACGGCGTACAAAACGCTGGAGGCCGCACGGAACGCCGGGTCCCGCATCAGCGCCCTGGCCCCCTCCAGCTCGTCGCGCGTCATGCCCGCGGCCAGCAGCTGGTCCTGGAGGTGGTAGGTGTGGTGCAGCTGCAGTTGGAGGCCGGGCGAGTCGGGGGTGCGCAGCTCGATGCGGGGCCGCACGTCGAGGTCCACGAGCCCGGCCGCGCGCAGCGCCGTGGGCACCTGGCGCCCCCAGTGCGGGTCGCCGCCGCCCGCGCGGAAGACGGCGCACTTGGCGTCCAGGAACCGTTGGTAGAGCCGGGCCGACTCCTCGTCGGGCGTCAGCAGCGGCGGCTCGTAGGAGGTGTCGAACTCCTCGATGTGCAGCACCCCGCCGGGGGCCAGCGACCGCACCAGCTTGCCCAGCACAGCGGTGCGTTCGGGCAGGTGCTGGAGCACCAGCCGGGCGACGACCAGGTCGTAGGAGGCCTCGGGGAGCGGATCGGTGGCCGCGTCGTGCGCGAGCGTCGTCAGCCCCGGCCTGGCGGCGATGTGGTGCGGCTTGACGTCGGTGGCCGTGACATGGCCTCCGGGCAGCACCCGTGCGGCGAGCCAGTGCGCGACGGTGCCGCCTCCCGCCCCGATCTCCAGGCACTGCCAGCCTGGTGCCACCCCCGCCGACGCCAGGTGCGCGAACGTGGCGGTGTCGTAGGCGGCGGCCAGACAGCGGTGCTGTTCGCGGCTGTGCTCGGTGTCGTTGTCGAACGCGTAACGCGCCGTCTGCGTCAGTGTGTCGGCCACGGTGTGCCGTCCTCCCTCGTCTCGCTCCCCGTCTCGCCCCTCGTCTCGGCGGGGCAGCCCGGTGCGCGGCGCGTCACGTCCACCGTCCCGAGCCGACCGTCGCGCCGCTCCCGGTCAGTTGCCGCAGCAGCGCCGTGCGGCGCACCTTTCCTGTGCCGGTGCGGGGCACCTGCTCCCACGTCAGCGCCACGGGCTCGCCCAGCGGCGGCAGGTCCCGCACCGCCCGGTCCCATGCGGCGCGGTCCAGCAGGCCGTCCTGGGTGACGACGACCGGCAGCGGAGGGCGCCCCGAGGGGCTCAGCAGCACGCACTCGGCGGCCTCGGGAAGCCGGTTCTCCAGCAGGTCCTCGGTGCGCAGGCAGCTCAGGCCCGGGGTGTGGTCGACCTCGCGGTCCAGCAGCTCCACGCTGCCGTCGCCGCGCAGGCGCCCCAGGTCGCCGGTGTTCCACCAGGCGCCGTGCCGCTTGGCCGCCCAGCGTTCGCTCTCGCCGACGTACCCGGCGGCGCAGGCGGACGTGCGGGCCAGCACCAGTCCGGCCCGCCCGCGGCCCAGCGTGCGGAACGTGTCCGGGTCGACGACGCGCAGCCGGGTCTTGCCCGGCACCGGACGGCCCACGCCCCGCGCCTCGGAGGCGTGCGCGACGGACCGCCGGGTGTGGAAGCGGAACGTCAGCGGGCCCGTCTCCGTCTGCCCCCAGCCCTGCATCCACAGCGGCGCACGGTGTGCGCTGGCCCGCAGGTAGGCGCGGAGGGTGGGCGGGTGCATCGCGTCGTAGGTGCTGATGAACAGCCGCACCCGGCGGAAGGGGTTGTCGAGGCGGGCGGTCAGCGGCTGGAAGCGGACGTAGGCGGAGGGGAGCGCCTCGACGAGCGTCGGCGGGTGGGCGCGCAGGAGGGGGTCGGCCACGTCGGGGTCCTGGGTGGTGAGAATGGCGATCTCGGCCGGGTCCAGGCACAGCGCGCTCGCCGTCCAGCAGAACGTCCTGCCGTGGGCGAACGCGTTGGCGTTGAGGAGGGTGTCGTCGCGCCGCACACCGATCCGCGGGTACCGCACGGTCTCGAACCTGGCCAGCTTCCCGATGATGGTGCGGGTCGAGTGCGCCACCAGCTTCGGCACCCCGGTGGTGCCCGAGGTGTGGTTGATGACCAGCGGCTCGTCGTCGTGCCGCAGGTACGGGGCCGGCGCCGGGATGCCGGCCACGTCGGCCAGGCCGAGGGCGCCGGGCGCGGAGCCGTCCAGCAGGAGGACGGCGTGTGCCAGGCCCGGGGGTTCGGCCGCGCGCAGCGCCTCCCAGAGCGCGGCGGTGGTGACCAGCAGCGCGGGCCGCAGCCGCCGCAGCAGCGTGACCAGGGACTGGTGCGGCAGGTCCGCGGACAGCTGCGCGGGGACGGCGCCGACGCGCACGGCCGCGCACGCCAGCACGTCGTAGTCCCAGTGGTTGGGTTTGACGATCGCCACCCGGTCCGAGGGGCCCGCACCCGCCGCGGCGAACCAGCCCGCGGCCCGCCGTACCAGCGTGGCGAGTTCGGGCACGGTGTAGCTGGTCGCCTCCTCCGTACCGATGTCGAAGGGCCGGTCGAGGTGGAAGCGGGTGGCGACTCCCCGGGTGGCGCACTCGTCGAAGAGGACACCCATGTCGTGCGGTTTCACTCGGTCTCCTTCCCGCCGCCCACCAGGGCGCCGGAGGCGGAACGGCGGTGCGAGGGACCCGGCCCTGGCCGCGGCGGGCGGGGCCGCACCGTGGCCAGGACCCGGGAGGCCGCCAGCGCGCCCGCGCGCACGGCACCCTCGCTGGCGGGCCGCAGGGTCAGCCAGTCGCCGGCGTACTCCACGGGCCGCACCGGACGCCGGGCGAACGCCCCACGGTGGTGCAGCGCCTGCGGGGTGGCCTCGGGCAGCCCGTGGGCGAAACCGTGCACGAAGGTTTCGGTGCAGGCGCGGTGCAGGCCCGGCACGTACCGTTCGGCCGCGGCCACGAGCTGGTCGGCGACCTCCTTGTCCGGGGCGCGCAGCAGCGCGGGCAGCTGTCCTGGCGCGGCCATCAGCGTCAGCAGCCCCTTGCCCGCGGGCGCACGGGACGGGTGCTTGGCATGGTCGACGATGATGCCGGACAGCACGCTCTCCTCGGCGGCGGGCGTCAGCAGCACGTACAGCGGCCGCGGCGACGGCGGTGCCAGCGGCCGGTCGAGCAGACAACTCACCTTCAGTACGGGCGTGAAGGTGCACGCCGTCAGGAACGGCAGCTCGTCCGCGGGCGCGTTGGCGTGCAGGCGCGCCGCGACCGGTGCGGGGACGGCCAGCACGACCGCGCGTGCCGTCATCTCGCTGTCGGCACCGCCGGTACCGCCGGCACCGCCGGCCAGTCGCACCCGGGCGAAGCCGGGCTCGGAGACGACCTCGCGCACCGGGGTGCCGGTGACGACGTCGAGGTCCTCGGCGAGCCGCCGCGTCAACGCATCCATGCCGTCCCGGTAGGTGCGCCAGCGCTCGGTGGTGCCGACCGACGCCAGCAGGCTCAGCAACGGCGCGGCCGCCGAGTGCTCCGTACGCCACCCGAAGAAGTTGCCCGCGACGGGCTGGAGCAGGTAATCGTGCAGGTCAGGGTGGTAGCGGTGGGCGAACTCCGCCACCGTCGCGGCGCCCGTGGGCGTGCGCTCGGGGCGGTCGCCGTCGAACGCGGAGCCGTGCCGGGCCAGCCACGCCGTCATCCGCAGCAGATCGAGGCGGGCGCGGGGGGTGAGCCCGGCGCCTGCGACGGGGGCGTTCCTGGCGGCCACCCCGGGGTGGGCACGGCCGGAGCGCCACACCCCGATCGGCTTACCGATCAGCGGCACCTCCTCGTCCGGCACGCCGAGGCGCCGCAGCAGCTCCCAGGTGGCGCGGTAGCCGTGCTCGGAGATCTGCTCGGCCCCCTCGTCGACCGTCCAGCCGCCGTGGCGGAAGCTGTGCATCCGCCCGCCCACCTCGGCGCGCTCCTCCAGCACCCGCACCCGCAGCCCCGCGCGCCGCAGCTCGTGCGCGGCGGTCAGCCCCGCGACGCCCGCGCCGACGACCACGGCGTCCAGCTCGGGGCGCCCGCTCACGCGGCCGCCTCCGCGCCGTGCAGCAGCCCCGCCGCGATGAGCAGCACGGTGCTGACCCGGTGCACCACGAAGCCCTGCCTGCGGGCCCGCATGATGTCACCCTCCCCGCGGAAGCCCGTCACGTACTGGCGGACCCGCAGCGCGGTCACCGGCAGCATCAGCAGCACGAACCACCAGGGCGCGATCCCCGTCGCGCTGGCGACCGCGCCCAGCAGGAACTCGGCGGCCGACAGCGCGCCGATGAAGACGGCGTTGCCCCGCGGGCCCACCAGGCACGCCACGGTGGGGCGGCCCACCGCGCGGTCGCCGGGGATGTCGTTGGTGTTGGAGTAGACGCCGAACAGCAGCGGCCCAGCCCCGAACAGCACGCCCGCGACGAGCGCGAACCCGGAGAAGTGCCCGGCCACCAGCCCGTAGGGGGCCAGCACCAAAGCGGCGCCCAGGCCGACCAGGAAGACCTCCTGGAAGCCGTGGTAGCTGATCTTGAGCCCGTAGGAGTACTGGAGCGCGACCACGAACACCACGGGCACGAGCACCAGCGTCCAGCCGGGACGGTGCGGGGCGAGCGCCACGGCGCCCGCCCACAGCGCGGCGCCCACCGCGGCGGTGCACCACGCGAAGCCCAGCGCCTCGCGCTGCGTCAGCGTCCCGGCGATCAGCGGTTTGCGCAGCTTCCTGCGCAGGGGATCGTTCGGCCCGTAGTTGGCCGCGTCGCTGCCGTCCCGGTAGCCGGTCACGTCGTCCAGCGCGACCATCGACATGACGACGAAGACCTCGCCGAGCAGGAACAGCGCCAGCGTCCAGCCGGCCGCCGCCTCGAACCGCGCCAAGGGCAGCAGCACCGCGGCCAGGGCCACCAGGATGCTGGGGTAGTAGTCGTAGACGTCGAGTTTGCCGAGCCGCACGAAGCTGCGCGCCTTGGGCTCCACGCGCGGCTCGGCGACGGTGAGCGGCCCGGAATGGGCGTGACTGGTCATCTGCTGCGCTTCTCCTCGTATCTCCCGGCGGGGCCGGGTCGGGCGTCCGGTCGGCCGGTCGGATCTCAGGGACCGGGCGGGACCGGGTCAGTGGTGGTGGCGGCCGGCCGTGGTGCCGCGCCGCGCGAAGTCGCACACCGCGTCGGCGACGTACTCGACCTGCGCGTCCGTCAGATGCGGATAGACGGGCAGCGCCAGGATCCGCCTGCTCGCCAGCTCGGCGTGCGGCCAGTGCTCGCCGGGCGAGGCGAAGGGGGCGAACGCCGACTGCCTCGGCAACGGCAGCGGGTAGTACACGTGGGAGTCGACGCCGCGCTCCGTCAGGTGGGCCCGCAGCGCGTCGCGTCGCTCGGCCAGCAGCGAGTAGACGTAGTAGCAGCGGCCCTCCCGCCCCCTCGGGGGCGGAACCACGCCCTTCTCGGCGAGCGCCTCGAACCGTTCGGTGTAGTAGTCGGCGATGGCCGCGCGCCGCTCCAGCCGCGCGGGCAGCCCCGGCATCCTGCGCAGTTGGAAGGCGGCCTGGATCTCGTCGAACCGGCTGTTGTGCCCGATCACGTGGTGCACGAACCGGTGCGCCCCGTCCTGGCCGTGGTTGCGCAGCATCCGCACCCGCTGCCCGAGGGCCGCGTCGCGGGTGACCACCACGCCGCCCTCGCCCGGCATGCCGAACGACTTGACCTGCACGAAGGAGAAGACGCCCGCCTCGCCCCACAGCCCGGCAGGGGTGCCGCGCAGCACCGCGCCCTGAGCGACGGCGGAGTCCTCCAGCAGCCGCACCCCGTACTCCCGCGCCAGCGCCGTGAAGACGGGCATGTCGGCCATCACGGAGAACATGTGCGCGGGCATCAGCGCCTTGGTGCGCGGGGTGATGCGCCGCCGCACGTCGGCCGGGTCGGCGACCATCGTCCACGGGTCGATGTCGGCGAAGACGGGCCTGGCGCCCACGTGCACCACGGAGGCGGCCAGCGGGGCGCAGCCGAACGCCGGCACCACCACCTCGTCTCCCGCGCCCACCCCCATCGCCGTCAGCGCCAGCCCCAGCGCGGAGGTGCCGCTGCCGCAGGCGACCACGTCGGCGGCGCCCAGCGAGCGGGCCAGCTCCCGTTCGAGGGCGCGGGTGTGCTCGCCGAGGATGAACCGCTGCTCGGGCGCGGTGCCGACCCGGCGGATGATGTCGAGCATGGCGGTGCGGTCGTCGTCGAAGACGTCGGGCTGGAAGAAGGAGATGGCGCTGGTGCGCTGGGCGGTCACGTCGGTATCCCCGTCGGTCACGTCGGCTTCCCCGTGTAGAACTCACGAATGGTCTCGCTGACCCGGTCGACCTGCTCCACGTCCAGGTCCGGGTAGAGGGGCAGGGCGAGCGCGCGGGCGCTGGCGGCCTCGGCGCGGGGGAAGTCGCCGCGCGAGTGGCCGAGGTGGGCGAAGCACGGCTGCAGGTGGAGCGGCGTCGGGTAGTAGATCTCCGTGCCCACCCCGTGGCGGGTCAGGTGCTCGGCCAGCCGGTCGCGGTCGTCGGCCTCGATCAGGTAGACGTAGAAGACGGGCCGCGACTCGCCGCCGCGCTGCGGGTGTTCGGCGCCGCGCGGGGGGCGCTCGACGACGTGCGGGAGCCGGGTGATGCCGGGAATGTCGCGTAACCGCTCGTGGTAGGCGGCCGCGAGTTCGGCGCGGCGGGCGATGTCGTTGTCCAGGCAGGTGAGTTTCGCGGAGAGGACGGCCGCCTGGATGTCGTCCATCTTGCTGTTGTAGCCGGGCACGTCGGTCTCGGTGGAGATGGTGGCGAAGTCCCCGAGGGTCGGCCCGAGCCGTCCGTGGTGGCGTAACGCGCGCACCATCTCGGCGACTTCCGGGTCGTCGGTCAGGACGGCCCCCGCGTCGCCGAGCGCTCCGAGAGTCTTGCTCGGGAAGAAGGACAGCACACCGCCCTTGCCGTGCAGGCCCGCGTGGCGCCCGTGCTGGCGCATCCCGATGCCCTCGGCGCTGTCCTCGACGAGGGTGAGCCCGCAGCGTGCGGCGACGGCGCCCAGGGCTGCCATGTCGGCCATCTGGTGGAACAGGTGCGCGGGCATCACGAAGCGGCTCGCGGGGGAGACGGCGGACTCCAGGGCGGCCGCGTCCATCGCGTAGGTGACCGGGTCGATGTCGACGAACTCGGGACGGCCGCCGGCCAGCACCACGGCCGAGGCCGTGGCGACGAACGAGTACGCCGGCACCAGCACCCCCTCGGAGCGGCGGAGGCCGCACGCGCGCAATAACAGGACGAGGGCGTCCGTGCCGCTGTTCACCCCGACGGCGAACCCGGCTCCCGTGTAGGCGGCGAGTTCCCGCTCCCACTCCGCGACATGTCGGCCGTGTGAAAACTTCCCTGTCGCGAATACCTCGTTGACCCTCTCCTCCACGAGAGGCCACAGCACACCGAAAGTCGTTGCCTGGGAGAAGAACGGAACCTCGTCGGTTCCGGCCCGGGGCCCGGAACGTCGCCCCACCCCTCCGGAGATTCCTCCGAAAGACACTGCCACCCCAATTACTTGACGCGAACGGCGGATTGCCAGCGACCCGAGGCATACCCCCGGCCCCTGGGGCCAATCGCACGTCCCCGCACGTTCACCCGTGCCGGTATGAGTTCCCGGGTTCCGCTTGACCGCTCTTCATACCGGGGGTCACAGTCGGTCGCTGAACTGACAGAGCCGTCACACTTGCAAGGACATCATGCTGCGACCGCTGATCGTCGGGTTAGGCCGCTCCGGAGCCGGCCTCCACCTGGCGGCCCTGAAGAAGCTCCGCGCGCCGACCGGCGCAGCCCGCGACGCCGAAGAGGACCCGCTGTTCCACTGGCCGCCGCTGGCCTGGGATCCCCGCCCCACCGCCGCGTCCGGCCTCGACGACGTCACCGTCCTGGCATCCCTGGCCGAGGCCGCCCGCCGCACGCCTCCCGAGGAGACCGTCGTCCACCTGTGCACCCCTCCCGCCGCGCGGGCCGGAGTGCTGGGGAGGCTCGCCGGGCTCGGCTACACCCGCGTCCTGGTGGAGAAGCCGCTGGCCTGCGAGCCCGGCCAGCTCCAGAGCGTCACCAGACTCCGCTCCGAGTACCGGCTCGATGTGACCGTCGTCGCCCACTGGCTGGCCGCCGGGCTCACACAGCGGCTCCGCGACCTGATCGCCGACCGCGGTCTCGGACGACTGCTGAGCGTCGAGGTGGCCCAGCACAAGCCCCGCTTCGACCGCACCCTGGCCACGCACGGCCACCCGACCGCCTTCGACGTGGAGATACCCCACTCGCTCGGCGTCGTGCTGGACCTGGCCGGAGCCGCCGAACTGGAGACGGCCCACTGCACGGACATGCGCTGCGGCGCCACCGTCGTCCCGCGCATGGGCAGTGCGGCGCTCACGCTGCGGCACGCGGGAGGCGTGCGCACCGACATCGTCTCCGACCTGACGTCACCGGTGCAGCAGCGCAGCGTCACCCTCCGCTTCACCGAAGGGACGGCGACCGCGCACTACCCGATCAGCGAGCGCGACGACCACGCCCAGCTGATTCTCTCCGGCGCCGTACGCGCCCACCACACCTTCCGCGACGAGGCGCTGAGCCCCTTCCTGCGCCGCACCTACCAGCGCTACGCCCAAGCGCGGAGCGACGACTTCGCCCTGCACCACGCCGTCGCGCGGCTGCTCTGCCAGGCGAAGGCACACTGCCGCGCGGGTGAGGAACCCACCGCCGACGCCGCACCGCCCGCCCGGGCCGACGCTGCGCTCACCGTCGAAGGGGACGCCCGTGCCCGCTGAACGAGACCACCCGCAGGGCCCGTTCGCCGACCGGTGCGCGGGCATCGGCGACGAGGCGGCCCCCGACCTCGCAGGCCAGATCGAAGCGGTACGCGCCCTGGGCTGGCGCCGCGTCGAACTGCGCACCGTCGGGCGGACCGCACTCGCCGACCTGGCGCCCGAAGCGGTACGCGACCTCGCACACCGGCTCCGCGACGCGGACCTGGGGGCGGTGTGCCTCGCCTCCCGGATCGGCAACTGGGCGCGGCCCGTCACCACACCCTTCGAGACCGACCTGGCCGAACTGGAGACGCTGCTCGACCAGTGCGCCGTACTGGAGTGCCGGTTCGTGCGCGTCATGTCGTACCCCAACGACGGCCTGCAACCGCGCGAGTGGGCGCGGGAGGCCATCGACCGGCTGGGCCGTCTCGCCCGCCGCGCCCAGGCCGTGGGCGTCACCCTCCTGCACGAGAACTGCGCCGGCTGGGCGGGGGAGAGCGCCACCCGCATGCTGCGGCTGCTGCGGGAGACCGACAGCCCGGCGCTGCGCCTGCTCTTCGACACCGGCAACGGCGTCCCCCACGGCTACGACGCGGCGGCGCTGCTGCGGCAGATCCTGCCCTACGTGGAACACGTCCACATCAAGGACGCCCGCAGAACCGCCCAGGGCGCCACCGAGTACGTACTCCCCGGTGACGGCGAGGCACAGGTGGCCGACTGCCTGCGGACCCTGCTGGAGTCCGGCTACCGCGGCGCCTTCTCCCTCGAACCCCACCTGTCGGCGCAGCCGCACGCCGGGGTGGACGCCGGCACCGGCGCGGCGCGCCCCTTCGTGGCGGCGGGACGACGGCTCGAACGGCTCCTCGCACCGCACCACGGCACCGCCGCCCGTGCGGCGGGAACGCCGTGAGGCCCGGCGACGACGCCGCGCGGCCCGGAGATGACGCCGCACGGCCCGGCAGCGGGGGACCGTCCGCCGCGCTGCTGACCGCGGCCGACCACGACCTGCTCCTCGCCCTGCTGCGCACCCCCACCGTCAGCCCGATGGAGACGGGCGAGCCGGACACCCGGGACCGGCTGCGGCAGGCCCAGCGCGCCTACGCCGAGGCGGCCGGCAGGGCGGGCCTGGGCGTCGTACGGCACGCGGCACCCGAGCAGGCCGCCCTGCACCGCGACGACGTACCCGCCGCGGTACGCGCCGCCGCCCGCGACCCGGCCTTCCTGTCCGGGCAGCCCAGCCTGGTGCTGCGCCTGGGGCCCGCGCGACCGCGCCGGCAGACCGTCATGTTCAACGTGCACCTCGACACCGTCGCCGGGAGCCAGCCGGTCGCTTTCGACGGGGAGCGCTTCACCGGACGCGGCGCCGTCGACGCCAAGGGCCCCGCTGTCGCGCTGCTGGCCGGGGTGCGCGCCGCGGCCGCCGCCGAACCGGCCCTGGGCCGCGAGGTGTCCGTGCTCGTGCAGGCGGTGAGCGGCGAAGAGGGCGGTGCCATGGGCACGTTCGGTACCCGGCCGCTGGTCGAGGCCGGGTACGTCGGCAGGCTGAACGTCTTCTGCGAACCGACCGGGTTGCGTCACCTGCCCAGGGCGACGGCGTCCATGACGGCACGCCTGCGGGTGGCCGGCGAGGACGCCGTCGACGACCGCCCCGGGGCGGGCCACAACGCCACTGTGCTCCTGGGCTTCCTCGCCCAGTACCTGGCCGCCGAGTTCGGCTCCCACCCGGCCCGGGCCGACGCCACCGGCGCCGCGTGCGTCGCCGGACTGCACACCGGACACGCGCACAACCGCGTCTACGGTACGGGCAGCCTCCTGGTCAACGTCGCCTACGCCGACGCCGCCGAGGGCGCGGCCGCCGAGCAGGCGCTCAGCGACACCGTCGCCGACGGCCTGCGCGCGTTCATCGCCCGCTTCGCCGGAACCCGCGACTTCGCCCGCACCGCCGCCGAGGCCGCCGCGCTCACCCGCCTGGAGTGGGACAAGCGGGGACTGCCCGCCCTCCGCGCCGACCTCCTGGGCGACCTGTGGGCCGAGGAGGTGCTCGCCGCCGCGGCGGTGCCCCGGCAGACCGCCGCCGAGCCCGCGTTCACCTGCGACGCCATCTGGATGCACGGCGTCCCCGGCACCTACACCACCGTTCTCGGGCCCGGCCGTCTGGAGGCCAACAACGCACACGCGGCGGGCGAGTTCGTCGCCCTCGCCGATCTGGAGGCGTTCGCCGCGCAGGTACGGGCGCTCCTCCTCTCCTTCACCGACAGGCTGCGTGCCCGTACGCCGCCCAGCGAGCACACCGACCACTGAGCCCGGCAAGTCCAGCAAAGGAAACCTCGCATGACACCGCCGCACCAGCGCACCGCGCCCCGGCCCCCCACCCCCGCTTCCGCCGGCAGTGGCACCGGCCATGAAGCCGGCACCGGCACCAGCACTCCCGCCGGCTCCGGCACCGTGACCGTCGAGCACCACCAGTTGCTGGCGGCGGCGCGTGAGGCGTTCACCGCGCGGGGCGTGCCCGAGGCCAGGGCCGCCACCGCGGCGGACGCCCTGTGCTACGGCGACCTGGCCGGACTCGGCTCCCACGGGCTGTTCAACCTGGCCCGCCTCTACCTTCCGCTGCTGGAGTCGGGGCGCGCCGACCCCGCCGCCGAACCCCGCACGGTGACGGACCTGGGCGCCTGCGTCCTGATCGACTCCGAGCGGTCCCTCGGACTGTGGAGCGCGGCACAGGCCATGGACCTGGCGGCGGAACGCGCGGGGCGGCACGGGGTCGGCCTGGTGTCCGTACGGAACGCCACGCACTTCGGCTGCGCGGGCTACCACACGGCCCGCGCGGCCCGGCAGGGCATGATCGGTGTCCTGGCGGGCAACTGCGGAAGCCAGCGCATCGCCCGTCCGCCCCACGGCACGCTCGCCATGCTCGGCACCAACCCGCTCAGCGTCGCCGCGCCGGCGCTGGACGACGACCACCCGTTCGTGCTGGACATGAGCACCACGGCCGTCCCGACGGGCCGCATCCGCACCGCTGCCCGCCGGGGCGAGCCGATCCCCGCCGGGTGGCTGGAGGACGCGGCCGGTGCCCCGGTGACCGACCCGGCCGCCTTCGACCGCGGCGAGGCGTACCTGCGGTGGCTGGGGGGCGAGGTGGAGACCGGCGCGTACAAGGGCTACGGGCTGGGGCTGGCCGTCGAGATGCTGGCGGCACTGCTGCCCGGCGCCGGGGTCGGGCCCGCCCCCGACGCGCTGGACGGTGACGGGCGTCCGCACGGACGTGACGAGGACATCGGCTTCCTGGCCCTGGCCGTGGCGCCCGGCGCGCTCCGTGCCGAGGAGGACTTCCGCGCCGAGGCCCGCTCCCTGTTCTCCACGCTGACCCAGTGCCCGCCGGCCGACGGACACACCCGGGTGCGCTACCCGGGCTGGTGGGAGGCCGAACGCGTCCGCGTCCGCCGCGCCGAGGGCGTCCCGCTGCCCGCGCACCTGTACGACGAACTCGTCGCGCTCGGCCTCCTTCCGCGCGCCCCGCGGACCGCCTTCGATGCAGGGGGCGGTGTGTGATGATCCCCCGCCGTATCGGACTCGTCGGCCTCGGCGCCATCTCGCGGTACTACCTCGCCGCGATCGACGCCGCGCCGGGATGGGACCTGGCCGCGCTGTGCGACGTGCGGACGCCGGCCCTGCGACCGCACCACGGGCACGTGCCCTGCCATACCGACCACCGCAGGATGCTGGCGGAGTGCGACCTCGACGCCGTCGTCGTCGCCGTCCCCAACCACGCGCACGCCACCGTGTGCGGTGACGCGCTGCGCGCGGGCGTGGCCGTGTGCGTGGAGAAGCCGCTCGCTCTGACCGTCACCGAGGGGCGGGCGCTCGGCACGCTCGCGGCCGAGACGGACACGCCGCTGTTCACCGCCTTCCACCGCCGCTACAACGACGCCGTGGCCCGCCTGCGCGGGCAGCTGTCCGCCGGCGGCGGGATCGCCTCCGTGCGCGTGCGGTATCTGGAGCGCATCGAGGAGCACATCCAGGGCGACACCTGGTATCTCGACCCGGAGCGCTGCGGCGGCGGCTGCGTCGCCGACAACGGCCCCAACGCCTTCGACCTCGTACGGCTGCTGCTCGGCGAGGTCACCGTCGAGCGTGCCACCGTCGCCCGCGACGCGCACGGAGTCGACCGCCAGGCAGTCGTCGACCTGAGCGGCGCGGGGGGCAGGACGGCACGCGTGGAACTGGACTGGAGTTGGCCGGGCGAGGCGAAGGATCTCCAGGTACGGAGGGCGGACGGCACCGTCCTGCACGCCGACATGCTCGCGCTGCACCCCGGGTTCAAGGCGTCGCTGTGGCACGAGTACGCCGGCATCCTCGACGACTTCGCACACGCCGTGCACACGGGGACGCGGGCGGACGGCGGACTCGCGGCGCTGGAACTGGTGTCGGACACCTACGACTGCGAGGAGCCGCCTGCCCGCGCGGCGGAAGAGGAGCAGACCCGATGACGGCACGGACACCGGCACCGACGACACCGGCACCGGCCCCGAGGACAATAGCACCGACGACACCGGCACCGGCAGCGGAGCCCCCGCGGGAGAACGGGGCCAAGCGCTCCGTGCACGGCGCGCTCGTCAAGGTGCTGCTGCACCGCAGGACCGAACGCGGCATGAGCCTGGAACCGTACGCCAGCCGCTGCGTGCGCCGCGGGGAGGTGCACGAACTGGTCACCACGGACCACCGGGAGACCGCACCGGGAACCCGTATCGACCGGGTGGGCTTCCTCGGATTCGTCGAGCTGTCGTGCGCGGGCGTCCTGGACCGGGGCGACGACGTGTGGATCGGCGGCGTACACGTGGGAACGGTGCTCGGATTCGACGCCTGCCACTTCCCCAACCACTACAACATCCTCATCGACGCCGGCCGGCTGCTCACGGGCGAGGACCTGAAGCTGGGCCCCGAGCTGTCGGTCTCCTTCACCCAGGCCGGGTAAGGCCGGCCCATGGGAACCGCGGCCGCCCCGGCGGCTCGTGCGGCAACGCAAAGGCCGGTGGCCCCGCTCAGCGGGGCCACCGGCTTGTGAGGCGCCGCGGCCGGTCTCAGCCCAGCAGCTCGACGTCGAGCCGCCCGAAGTGGTACTCGCGGACCGCCGCGAGCAGCTCCTCGAGCGAGAGCTCGCCGTCACCGTTGGTGTCCACCTGCTGGAAGGCCTCCTTCGCCTCGGCGCGGTTGACCCCGACGCCCGCCAGCCAGGCCTGGAACTCCTCGGCGTTGATCTGCCCGTCGGCGTTCTTGTCGCAGATGCCGATGATGCCCTTGACCACCGGGCCCAGGACGCGGTTGAAGCTGGCCTCGCCGGCCCGGAAGATCAGGTCCCCGGTCACCTGGAGGAACTGCTCCCTGGTGACGGCACCGACGGGGCCGACCCCGGCCTCCCGGGCGAGGTAGTCGAAGAGCCCGTCGAAGGCGTCCCTGAGCGCCTGCACCTCACGGGAGTCCGGGGACTTGCCGAAAGCGTGCGCGATCTTGGCGGCCTCCTCGTGGAAGTCCTCCCTCTCCAGGACACCGTTGGCGTCAGCGTCCCACTTGTCGAAGCGCCTCTGCAGACGGTCGTTCGCGATGGCAGTGGTCATGCCGGTTTCCTTTCGGGTTGTGCGGTGGCAAGACGGCGTCGGGTCGTTCGTGCCCGCGCCGCCCTCGCGTGCTTCTCCCCTGGGGGCACGCAAGTCTGTGGGGGACCGGGGCCCGAACGGGCCCCGGCCATGGGGGAGGGGAGCGGGGAACGTCACAGACGGGTGACGCGTACCCCCGCGGTTCTGCCGCGCGTGTCCAGCACGGGGCACTGCGCCCGTGCCAGCAGCGTCGGGTCGTAGCAGGCGTGGTCCTGCAACAGGAGCGCGAGGTCGCTGTCGGCCAGCGCCCCCGCCAGATCGGCTCTCCGACTCAGCGGCGTGCCCTCGCAGTCGAAGGAGGGGACGTACGGGTCGTGGTAGGAGACGTGGGCGCCCCCGGCGCGCAACAGCGCGGCCACCGCGAAGGCGGGGGACTCACGCGTGTCGGCGATGTCCGGCTTGTAGGTGACCCCCAGCAGCAGCACCCGGGCTCCGCGCAACGGTCTCCCTTGCGCCTCCAGCAGCCCCGCCACCCGCTGGACGACGTGCCGGGGCATACGGCCCAGCACCTGCCTGGCCGCCGAGAGCATGTCGAAGGAGAAACCCTCGGACTCCGCCTTCACCGCCAGATAGCGCGGATCGACCGGAATACAGTGCCCGCCGACGCCCGCGCCGGGGCTGAACGCGGTGAAACCGAAGGGTTTCGTGGCCGCGCAGTGGAGCACGTCCCAGATGTCGATGCCCATCTTGTCGCAGAACAGCGCGACTTCGTCGACCAGCGCGATATTGACGTACCGGTAGGTGTTCTCCAGCAGCTTCGCCATCTCGGCTTCCCGCGTGCCTCTGGCCACCACCACGGTGTCCACCAGCCGACCGTAGAAAGCGACGGCGTGTTTCGCGCATAAGGGAGTGCAGCCGCTCACCACGCGGGGGGTGTTGCTCATCGTGAACGAGGAATTCCCCGGGTCGATTCTCTCCGGTGAGTAGGCCAGGTGGAAGTCCTCACCCACCGTCAGGCCGCTGCCCCGCTCCAACGCAGGCCGCACGATCTCCTCTGTGGTGCCCGGATGGCTGGTGGACTCGACGACCACCAGGGTGCCGGGGCGCAACTGCGCGGCCACGTCGGCAATGGCCGCCCTGAGAGAGTCCAGGTCGGGATCGCCTGCCGCGCTCAGCCCTGTGGGCACGCAGACGACGATCGTGCCGGCGCCCGCGAGCACCGACGGATCGGTGGTGGCGCGGAAGCCGGCCGCGCCCATGGCGGCCACCTCCCCGTCGCTGACGTCGTCGACGTGCGAGCTTCCCGTCGCCAGCCCGTCGACCACCGGCGCGGAGACGTCGTAGCCGACCGTCGACAACCCCACCGCACAGGCCCGTTGGGCCAGTGGTAATCCGATGTACCCCAGGCCGACGACGGCCAGGTCACATGCCATGCGTACCTCTCTGCCCGTATACCGTTCTTCCTACGGAATGCGTACGCGAGATGGAGCGGTCTCAGGCGGAGAAGCTGCCGCTGCCCGGGGCGACGTGCGAGCCGTGGCCGGGCTGCACCGTCAGGCCGGGCGTCACGCAGAAGGGATCGCCGTACACCTTCACCGGCTGGTCCGTGTTGTTGTTGAGCACATGTGCGTCGAGCGGCAGTTTGTGGCAGCCCTCGGGGTTCTCGTAGTGGGTGAGCGGCTGGAATTCGGTCGAGAACACGGTTACGTCACCGGTCGCCGCGCTGGCGGTTCCACTGCCCAGTGCGAGAGCCGTAAGAGCGGTTGCCGCGGCGACGAGAACGGGACGGAACGTGCGCATTTGAGCTGCCTTTCTCCCTGACAAGGTGGTCACTCACAGCATGTCCCGCCATGGGCCGTTTGAATGACGCAACCGCCGCATTCCGCCGAAAGGGTGACGGGCTTCCGCAGGGTGGTGCCACGGCGCCGCGGAGTGCTTTTCCGCCAACCCCGCGAGGGCCGGGGACCGTGCGGGGTACCGCTGGTGAAACACCCGCACATCGCCGCGGACGAGGCGCCTCCGCCGCGGCGCCTCGGACCGCTCGGGAGAACAGGTGGACCTGGACGCCGTCACCGACGAGCTGTACGGGCTGTCGCCCGACGACTTCACCGCCACCCGCGAGCAGCGGGCACAGCAGGCACGCCAGGAGGGAGCACGGGAGCTGGCCGAAGAGATTCACCGTCTGCGGCGCCCCACCCTGGCGGCCTGGTCGGCCAACCTGCTGGCCCGCGAGCAGCCCGACCAGGCCCGCCTGCTCCTTCAGCTGGGTGAGGCGCTACGACAGGCGCACCGCGACCTGGACGGCGCGCAGCTGCGGGAGCTGTCGGCCCGCCAGCACCAGGTGACCGCCCGGCTGGCGAAGGAGGCGGCTGAGCTGGCGGGCCAGTACGGACACCGCATCAGCGAGGCCGCCCGGCGCGAGGTGACGGACACGCTGCACGCGGCGCTGGCCGACCCGCAGGCCGGGCGCGACTGGGCTGCGGGCCGCCTCGACCGCCCGCTCGCCGCGCCGGTCGGCTTCACCCCGGGTGAAACCGGGACGGGCGGCGCCGGTGGGAGGCCCAGCGGCCGGGCCTCGTCGAAGAGCGACCGGAGCCGGGGCCGGGGCCGGGACCGGAGCCGGGGCCGGGAGACCGGGCGGGACACGGCCCGCCACCGCGAGCAGCTCACCCGCGCCCGCGAGCGTGCCCGCGAGGCCGAGCGCGCGCTGGAGACGCGCGAGGGCGAGCACCGCGCCACGCGCGAAACGGCTGATCAGGCCGCGGAGCGACAGGAGCAGGCGGAGCAGCGCCTCACCGACCTACGGGAGCAGCTGCGCGAGGCGGAGGACACTCAGCAGCAGGCCCGCTCCGAGGCCCGCACCGCACAGGACCGGCTGCGCCGGGCCGAGCGCTCGGAGGAGAAGGCCCGCCGCAAGGCCGACGAGGCCAGGGCCCGTGCGGACCAGCTCGCCGACGGGCCGTGAGGGGCACGGAAGCCGCGTAAGCGGTGTGCCGAGGGGCGTCGGGCGGAGGGGGAGGGGCCGAGCGCGGCCCGAAGCCGGGTCGGGCGCCTCTCGCCCCTGGCCTGGGCGGCCGGTCCGCGCCCCTCAGCGCTTGCCGGACTCCTCGTCGCGTTCGCCCTCCGCCTGTGAGGGCGTGGTGCGCGGGCAGTCCGGGTGCTGTGCCGCCTTGCGGCGTTCGGCGGGCGCACCGGAGCGGACCTCCTGGACGTCGTCGTCACGCTCGCCCTCGGCCTGCGAAGGAGTCTGGTCACTCATAGTGATCTCCCCTCGGAGACGACCTTGCCACTCGCCCCGGGTACCCCGCGTCGGGCCCTGTCTCCCGTTCCGCGCGAAGGTTTCCTTCGACGGCGGCACGGACACGGGCCGCAGGTGGCGCGCGGGGCCGCTCCCGCCCCGTTCCCGCGCACGGGGCCGCTCACGCTCCGGTGCGGTGACCGTGTGCGGGGCCGCTCACGCTCCGGTGACCAGCCCGGGTACCGATGCCAGCAGCGACGGCAGTCGCGTGGCGGGGACGCCGCCGCCCTGGGCCAGACGTGCGGTACCGCCGCCCCGGCCCTGGAGGAGCCTGCCGACCAGGTGGGAGGCGCTGTGTCCCTGTGCCTCGGCGGTGGCGTTGACGGCCGTCACCAGCGTCGCGGTACCGTCCTTCGCCTTTCCGACGGCGACGACACCGGGCCGGTGCGCCGGGAGCCGGTCCCGTACGGCGGTGGCGAGCGCGCGGGCTTCACCGGTCTCGTCCGTGGCGGTCGCGACCGCCACCAGGACGCCCCCCGCGTCCACGGCCGCCTCCGCGACCTCCGCCGCCCGCGCGGCGGTGGCCCGCTGCCGCAGCCGCTTGTTCTCCCGCTCGGCGGTCTTGAGGCGGTCGAGCAGGGCACCGACACGGTCGGGGATCTCGGCACGCGGGGCCTGGAGCTGCTCGGCCAGGCGGGAGACGAGGTCGCGCTCGCGGGCGAGGTAGCCGAACCCCTCGATGCCGACCGCCGCCTCCAGGCGGCGCAGCCCGGCGCCGACCGATGTCTCGGCGGTGAGCGCGAGGGTGCCGACCTGTGCGGCGTGCTCGACGTGGGTGCCGCCGCACAGTTCCCGGGACCAGGCCCCGCCGATCTCGACGACCCGTACCCGCTCCCCGTACGTCTCGTCGAACAGGGCGAGGGCGCCGAGCTGTTCGGCCTCCGGCAGCGTCATCCACCGTGCGGTCACCGGCAGGTCGCGGCGCAGCGCCCGGTTGGCGGCCTCCTCGATCTCGCTGCGCTGCGCGGGCGAGAGGCCGCCGCGCAGGGGGAAGTCGAGCCGCAGGTAGCCGGGCCGGTTGTAGGAGCCGGACTGCAGGGCGCTGGGCCCGAGGACCTCGCGCAGCGCCGCGTGCAGGACGTGGGTGCCCGAGTGTGCCTGCCGTGCCCCGAGCCGCCACTCGGGGTCGACGGCCGCCTTCACGACGCTGTCGCGGGCGAGTTCGCCCGCGGTCACGCGGACCTGGTGCGTGACCAGTCCTGGCAGCGGACGCTGCACGTCGACGACCTCGGCCGCCACGGAAGGACCCGTCAGGTGTCCGACGTCGCTCTCCTGGCCGCCGGACTCGGCGTAGAAGGGGGTGCGGTCGAGGACGACGGTGACGAGGTCGCCCTCGCGCGCCACCGGGAGAGGTCCGCCGGGGCCGAGGAGAGCCAGCACGCGGGAGGTGGTCTCCAGGGTCTCCCAGGCCAGCCACGTGGTCGGGCCGTGCGCCTCCAGCACGGGCCGCAGCGCGGAACCGCCGTGGGCGGTGCCGGCTTTCCTGGCGCGTGCGTCCTCGCGGGCGCGTTCGCGCTGGTCGCGCATGAGGGCGGCGAAACCGTCGCGGTCGACCTCGACGCCCTGCTCGGCCGCCATCTCCAGGGTCAGATCGATGGGGAAGCCGTAGGTGTCGTGCAGCCGGAACGCCTGGGCGCCCGCCAAGGTGCGGCCGCCGTGCGCCTTGAGGTCGGCGACGGCGGTGTCGAGGACGGTCGTCCCCTGTCTGAGGGTGGCGCGGAAGGCTTCCTCCTCGCCGTGTGCCTGGTCGGCGATCCGGTCGTAGGTGAGGTCCCGTGCGAGTTCCGGATAGCCCTCGGCCATGCGTTCCCGGGCCACCGGCAGCAGTGCGGGCAGCGCGGGTTCTGCGTACCCGAGTTGCCGCATCGCGCGGACGGCGCGCCGCAGGATGCGGCGCAGCACGTAACCGCGGCCCTCGTTGCCCGGGGTGGTGCCGTCCGCCAGCAGCATCAACGCGGTCCGCACGTGGTCGGCGACGACGCGCAGCGAGACGTCGGCCTCGCGGTCGGCGCCGTAGCGGACACCCGCGAGGGCGGCGGCGCGGTCCAGGACAGGACGCAGCTCGTCGGTCTCGTACAGGTTGTCGACGCCCTGCAGGAGGGTCGCCATGCGCTCCAGGCCCATGCCGGTGTCGATGTTGGGCCGTGGCAGCTCACCCAGGATCGGGTAGCCGGACTTGCCCCCGCCCTCCCCGCGTTCGTGACTCATGAAGACGAGGTTCCAGAACTCCGTGTACCGGTCCTCGTCGACCGCGGGGCCGCCGGCGCGGCCCAGGTGCGGGCCGCGGTCGTAGTACAGCTCAGAGCACGGGCCGCACGGTCCCGGCACGCCCATGGACCAGAAGTTGTCCTCGTCGCCGCGTGCCACGATCCGCTCCTCGGGCAGCCCCGCGATCCGCCGCCACAGCTCGCGCGTCTCCGCGTCCGTGTGGTGCACCGTCACCCAGATCCGGTCGGGGTCCAGGCCGAGGCCGCCGCCGGCGACGGCGCTGGTGGACAGCTCCCAGGCGAGGGCGACGGCTTCCTTTTTGAAGTAGTCGCCGAAGGAGAAGTTGCCGTTCATCTGGAAGAAGGAGCCGTGCCGGGTGGTGCGGCCGACCTCCTCGATGTCCAGGGTGCGCACGCACTTCTGCACGCTCGTCGCACGCGGCCAGGGCGGGGCGCTCTCGCCGGTCAGGTACGGCTTGAAGGGCACCATGCCCGCGTTGACGAACAGCAGGGTCGGATCGGGCGTCGGCAGCGGGGCGCTGGGGACGACGGTGTGGCCGCGCTCGGCGAAGAAGTCGAGGAAGCGGCTGCGGATCTCGGCGGTACGCAAGGTGGACTCCGATGGGGTGACGCGGGCCGCCCGTTGGCGGGCGGTGAAGGCCGTCAGGGGCCCGGGGGCTCCGGTCAGGGGACGAGGGTGGCGTCGGCGGTGGGCTGGAGGGCGGCTCGCTCCAGCGGCGCGGAGGGATCGATGGCCAGCGTGGGCGGCGCGGGCTCGGCCCCCGCCCGCACGAGCAGATCCCCGACGGCGGCGATCATGGCGCCGTTGTCGGTGCACAGCCTCAGCGGCGGTACGCGCAGCGTGATGCCCGCCGCCGCGCAGCGCTCCTCGGCCAGGGCGCGGACCCGGGAGTTGGCGGCGACGCCGCCCACGACCACCAGGGTGCGCACCTGGTGATCCGCGCAGGCGGTCACGGCTTTGCGGGTCAGCACGTCGGCGACGGCTTCCTGGAGCGCGGCGGCACCGTCGGCCACCGGCGGCGGCGCTGAGGAGGTGTGGCGCTCGGCCCAGCGCGCCGCGGCGGTCTTCAGGCCGGAGAAGGAGAAGGCGTACGGATCGTGCCCCGGCCCGGTCAGCGGCCGGGGGAAGGCGACGGCGTGCGGGTCGCCCTCGCGTGCCGCCCGGTCGATGGCGGGACCGCCCGGGTAGGGCAGGCCGAAGACCCGTGCGACCTTGTCGAAGCATTCGCCCGCCGCGTCGTCAACGGTGTCGCCGAGGTGGACGATCGGCTCCGTGGCCAGGTCCCGGACCAGCACCAGCGAGGTGTGTCCGCCCGAGACGATCAGCACCATGCAGGGGTCGGGCAGCGGCCCGTGCTCCAGGGTGTCGGCGGCGACATGTCCTGCCAGGTGGTGCACGCCGTGCAGCGGCACGCCCAGCGCGTGGGCGAGGGCCTTGGCGCCGGCCACCCCGACCTGGAGCGCGCCGGAGAGGCCTGGCCCCGCCGTCACGGCGACGGCTCCGACATCGGACAGGCGCAGCCCGGCGTCCGCCAGGGCTTGCGCGATCACCGGCTGGAGGGCGTGGATGTGGGCGCGGGCCGCGATCTCGGGCACGACTCCGCCGTAGCGGGCGTGCTCGGCCATGCTCGACGCGACCGCGTGGCCCAGCAGCCGGCCGTCGCGCACCAGCCCCGCGCCGGTCTCGTCGCAGGACGTCTCGATCCCCAGGACGATCGGAGAGCTCACCACACACCTTCTTGCGCGTCTACTGCTGATGCAATCTCTATGCAATAAGCTTACGCCGGCTCTGCGGGCGCGGTCGCGCACCGGCCGCGGCAGTTCGGACGACGAGCCTGTTCGGTCTCTGAGACCAAACCGCCCGGCCTACCGAAAAGCTGACCTCCGTCACACTGCTGAGGCTGCTGCTTGCAGGGCGGCCGTCGCACCGTGCGAGATGGGGTCACCGTGCCCGAAGACCACCGTGTCGACATCCAGCTCGGCAAGCCGGTGCAGCGACTCGATGGCCCGAGCGCGGTCAGTGTTGAAGACACCCAGCATGATCCGGCCGACGTTGGCGACCGCGTCCCCGGTGAACAGCGTCCTTGCCCTGGGCAGATGGAGCGCGATCGACCCGTCCGTGTGCCCTGGTACCGCGACCACTGCCGCTCCGCCGCCGAAATCCAGCACATCGCCGTCCTCCACCTCACGATCCACCCGGCACGGCGGAGCCGGAGGCAGCGGCGGAAGGGCCGCCCGGATCGGCATCTCGAATTCCTCGAGTACCGGGGGCGCCCCGGCCGCCTCGCCCCGGATCACCGGTGCCTCCAGCCGGTGAGCCACCACCTCCGCGCCGTGCCGGGCGGCCAGTTCGGCGGCCGAGCCCATGTGGTCCTCATGCCAGTGCGTCAGCACGATCCGCCGCAACTCGCCGTCCAGAACTTTCTCGATCTCCGTGGCGCGGTCCGCCGTCCCGGTGTCGATCAAGGTCAACTCGTCGTCGTCCCGCCACAGACAGGCCACCCCCACCGGGAAGCGGAGCATGCGCAGCCTCGGCAGTACCTCGATCACATCCATGTCTTCAGCCTGCACGGATGCTCCCGGCGGCGTGTTTGCGTTCGCTGACGGCTCACCAGGTGCGCTGGATGCGGTCATGCGGGCATGCGGTCGTGCCCGCCGGCTTCTGCTCGGACCCGATGTGTTGGCGCTGAAAGGACCCCTGAGCTACGGAACTACCTGGACCAGCACGGAATCACCCGGCCGAGGTCTTGGCGGTCCGCCAGAGGCCGACCAGACCACCCAGGTCCCCGACAGCGTCAGCTTCTGAGGCCTCGGGGGGATCGCCCTTCCGCCTCAACTCCGTTACGGGCCCCCGGGTGCGGTCTGTACCGCCGCGCGCCGACCTAGTGTGCCGTCATGACTCCCTCCGCCGACGCGACTCCACAGCCGTCCGAGTCCGGGAACAACATTTCTTCCGGGTCCGGGTCCGGGTCCGGGTCCGGGTCTCCGTCCGGGTCCCGGAACGTGTCCTCCTCGCTGTCGCGGCGGCGCGAACGGCGACGGCGGTATACCGCGATCGCGAGTGCTGCCCTCGCCCTGATCGGCGTGGTCGGTTGGCAGCTGTCGGTCATGGGGCCCGAGCCCGGCAGTCACGCGCCGATGGAGATATGCGCGCTGAACAACACCACCCTGCGCGCCGACGTGGACGCCGACGGGCATCAGGACGAGATCTACGACAAGACCCGTGAGGGCGACCCCTTGGTGACCTTCGCGGGCGGCGACACCGTCCGGGTCGAAAAGGCGCGCGGGCGCTGGCAGAAGTTCCGAGGCGTGTGGTCCGACGACATGGAGACGCGCGGGACCTTCGGGGACTTCGACGGTGACGGGTACATCGATCTGGCCCTGTTCTACAGCCAGCACGACACGGGAGACTCACCGGAGGACAACATGATCACACACGAGGTGCACTACGGACCGCTCGCGACCGACTTGAGCAGTGCCAGGACCGGCACCATCCGCATGCCGTACGGGTCGTTCGTGTCAGGGGTGCGGGCCACGGACCTGAATCACGACGGCCGCGCGGAACTCCAGATCTTCCAGTCGTCCGGAGACGGTACAGAGCGCCACTACGTCGGTCGTCAGGACGGGGACGGCATATCGGCAGCGGTTTTCGACCAGGAGAGCGGTGGCTACACGACGGGGGAATGGCGCCGGCTGAAGCTCGGATGGCTCGATCTGGGAAAGTGCCACGACGCTCCGAAACCGAAGGCCACCGGCCGGTAGCCGGAGGCCCACCCTCCGGACACCCCCGCCCCCGCTGCGGCCGGGGCCGAGTGTTTCGTACAGAGACCCGGGAACATCCGCCCGGCGCCCGTCAGAGGACGAGAGCGGCCTGGGCCCAGGTGTGGACCCTTTGCAGATGGCGAGGGCGAGAAGTGCCTGTGTGGTGTCGTAGGGCTGGTGCCCACGCGCAATGCCGGTGCGCTCATTCGCCGGCACTGTTGTAGTGCGGCTGTAGTGCGGCATAGGGGGAGAGGTACGGCAGGGTTCAGCGGGTGCCGAGGAAGGCGGGCACGAAGATGTCCTCGGAGGTGAGCAGCCGCTTGGACAGTCCCTGCTCGTGGTGGTAGCGCAAGAAGGTGTCGACGGCCTTGTGGTTGGCGTCGACTCCGTAGGGCCACCAGTCCTCGCCGAGCAGTGCGCGGTTTTCCGCAAACAGCTCACTGAACCAGGGGGTGATCACAGCCATGTGCTGCTTGGCCGCATTGGCCCGGTAGTGCTCCTGCACGATGTCCTTGGCCTGGCAAAACGCCCGGTAGACCGACTCCGCTAGGCCGGGCGCCTCGGCCAGCTCCCGGCGGATCGCGACGACGTGCATCATCGGAAAGATGCCGGTGCGGCGGTAGTAGGCCCGCTCGACCGTCTCGTAGTCGACGAACAGCCGCCGGATCTTCTTCGTTGAGCCGTTGAGCAGGCTCTGCGGCACGTCGACCGACAGCAGGGCATCGATCTCTCCCGCTTCGAGCAGGCCGGCCAAGGTCTGATCCCCGTCTGTGTGGCGGACGCGCACGCCGTCCGGAACGGGCTGAGGGATCCAGTCGAATGAGGGAATGGGGTGGTCGGTGCCGCCGATCACCCAGCCCACCTGATCAGGCGTCACACCGAATTCGTCAGCCAAGACGCCTTTCATCCAGACACCCGGGTCGCTGCCGTACAGTGCGAACTCACCGACCGTCTTGCCTGCGAGGTCCTCCGGCCGCTCGATCCCGCTGTCGACGTTCACGAACAGCGCGGAGTGACGAAAGTTGCGGTTCGGGAAGATCGGCAGAGCCAAAAAGGGCGAATCGTCCAGGTCGAAGCTGCGCAGGAAGTAGGTCAGCCCGTACTCGGCGATGTCCAGTTCGCCCTTGGTCATGCGGTGGAACACGTCGGAGATCAGCGGCGAGGTGTCCAGGGTGGCGTTGACGCCGTCGATCGCGACTCGCCCGTCGAACAGCGGCTCGGTGTGCTCGTACCGGTAGACGCCCATCTTGAGCTTCAGATCGGCCATGACAGGTCTCCTTCGCCTCGCGGACCGCTTCCGTGAACAACCTTTCACTTTTATGGTGGGCCCGGCTCCCTGCTACCGTCAAGGTGAATACTCGTTCATTTATAGAAGAGGGGTGGCCCGTGCCACGCATCACCGCCGAACGTCGGGCGGCGAACCGGTCGCAGATCGTGGCGGCGGCCCGTCGTTGCTTCTCGCGCGCCGGCTTCCACCAGACCTCGATGCCCGACATCGCAGCCGAAGCGGGTGTGTCGGTCGGCGCCCCCTACCGTTACTTCGCGAGCAAGGAAGAGATCATCGTCGAGATCGCAGGCGATGCCTTCCGGCTGATGTTCGATCCTCTCGAGAAGTTCGTCGACGCGGCCGACGACGTGACGGTTGCCGACTTGGTCGCGGCGGCGATCGACCCGGTGAGCGGTGAGGTCGCCGCCGACGGGGCGGGCCAGGCCACCCCTGTTGATGAGCTGCTGCGCTGTGCCGTCCAGGCGTGGGGCGAGCTACTCCGACACGATGGGCTGCGACAGCAGGCCATGGCGGGCTTCGAGGGCGTACGCCAACGCATCGCGGACGCGCTCCGCAACGGCCGGCGGGCGGGCACAGTGCGGCCCGAACTCGACCCGGATCGTGGAGCACGAATCGTGATGGCATTGCTACACGGATTCGTGCTGCAATACACGGCGTTCGGACTCGACGACACCGCCGGCTTCAAGCACGACGTCCGCGTCGCACTCAGCGGTACCGGACCGCTCCACGGTCGTCCCTGAACACGCGCTCTTCGGGCGGCAGGGAAACGCCGCATCGCATTCTCTTGCGCCTTGGGCGTGAGCTGGCCGTTTGGTGCGACGAGTTGCCGCGGCGAGCTATCGGTGCGGGCGGCGGGGGTGGGCATCTGTTCGGCGAGTGAGATCAGCGCCGCGCTGCGCGCTGATCCGACATGGAAGCCGTGCCGACGCATCATCAGGCTGCAGCCAGCGGCGGACAGTGAGACTTTTCCAACCTGTGGAGGGAGAGGGAAAGTTGGGCTGACGACGTGGTGAAGCCCCTGGTAGATGAGTTTTCGACCAAGAGAACCGTCTCCACTAGAGGCTTCACGTGCTTGTCCACCCATCGGGCGTCGACGTGTCCGGCTCTGTTCTCCGCTTCCTCACGCAGCAGTCGCGGCGCCACCACCGTGCGATCGGCTCCCGGTGGCGACGCCGGTCCCACACGCAGACCCGGGCCCTGGTCGAGCAGGCCGTCGCCCCCTTCAAGTCCTGGCGGCTCCTCCGCGCTCAGAGTGAGGTTGGAAAAGGCTCCATGCCTGCGTATCTTCTCGGCGGCTTCGGTAGGTGGTGTTGGTGGCGGCAGTGCCGGAGTTGTCCCGCCCGGCGCAGTCCCCGTACGCGCCACCAGACGACACGGCGGACATCGGCCTCCGGCTCCAGGCCGGGCTTCTCCAGCCCCCGATAGCGGGCCTGGCTGAGCGCTGCCTGACGCATGGTCGGGTACGTCAGGTCGGCTTCCTCATCTGCTGCGAGGCTTTCCTGCATTCTCGGCAGTATCCCGGTTTCACCACACCCGGTACAGCACAGGCGCCCAGCCTATCGGGCCGGCCACCACCCGCGACCCCGTCGTCGTCACGAGCGACCTCGGCATCTGCCGTGCCTCATCTGAACAGGATTTCTGACTCAGAGAACTAGCGGAGGGTGACGGTGAAGCTGTGGCCGTAGGCGTGGCGGGTGCGGACGCGTACGAGCGTGCCGCCGCGCGCGTGGCTGACGTGGACGCCCTTCCCGGCCTCGACAGGGCGCAGCCGGCGGCCGTGCAGGAGCAGACTCACTTCGTCCCGACGCATGGTGGGGTCGGAGGCGGCGATGGTCACGGCGCGCCCCTCGCGCCGTACCAGCACGGAGGCGGGCCCGTCGAGGTGGAGGCCCGCGACGGCCTGACGGCCCCGCGCGAACGCATTGACCGCGAGCAGACCCAGGCCGGAGTGCCGGATCGCCTGGAGACGGGTGGTGTTGGTGAGCACCCGAGGGCCGCGGTGGCGACCATGGTGCTCGCCGTACGCGTCCAGCGCGCGCCGCGTGGCGTGCGGGACGAGCGCATACGCGTAGGAGCGCGGCTCTGCGCCTGCTTCCTGGCGGAACGCGGCGCTGAAGACCTGGCGCGTGACGGGCGTGTCGGGGTTCGCCGTACGGACCGCGCGGCGGCTGCGGGTCACCGTCTCCAGGCCCACGGTCAGCGGGCGCGGCCGCTCGTCCAGCATGAGGTAGCCCACCGCGCCGCCGCGGGTCTCGTTGGCGTAGCGCAGCCAGCGCAGTCGTGCCGTGCCCTCCCCGGACTCCCCGGAGTCCGGGGACTGGCCGGACTCCCCGGACCAGGTGCCGCCCTGGGCCCGCCGGCCGGTGACGGCGAGTACGTCGTCCGGGTCCGCGATGCGGGCGTCCACCGTGGTCCGCACCGGGCGGCCGCCGCGGTCGCCGACACCGGCCGCGAGGACCACGATCTCCTCGTCCAGCAGGAACCACGACTTGGTCGCCGTCGCGTTCCGGTAGACGGTGAAGTCGTCCGGCAGCCGGTCGCGTTCGGCGTACCCGACATCGTCCGACTGCACCATGCCCGCCGCGCCGTAGGCGCCGAGCACCGCACCGCCCGAGTGCCGGTTGGTGCCGCGCGGAAAGTACACGTACGTGTTCTGCGACTCGGAGGAGGGGGTGAAGTGCAGCGGGTGGTCGGGGTTGTCGTAGTACGCCTTCCCGTACAGCTCGGGCACCGTCTCGCGCCGCTCCTCGGGTGCCGTCACCCCCGCGAGCCCGTACGGGGAGACGGTGGTGAAGTAGTCGGCGCCGAACGAGCGCGCCTGGTCGCGGCCCGCGAGGTACAGATAGTGAGCGCCGTCGCCCTGGAACCAGGGCATCAGGTTTTCCCCGCTCATGTACTCGTACTTGCTGACGCGGTCCGAGCTGCGCGCGAGCGCGAAGGCGAAACCGGGGCGGCGGTGCACGGTCTTGTCCATGGCGTTGAACGCGGTGCTGCGCGCGGCCGGGTTGAGGTCCTTCGCCGGTACCGAGGTGTCGCCCAGGATCTCCGCGTACCGCACGACCGTCGGCGGCGAGGCGAAGCGGGCCGGATCGGGGGCGTCGGCCGAGGAGCGGGCCACGTGTTTGACGTAGCTCTTGAGGGCGGCGGAGCGCTCGCCGTCCGCGTACGCCGACAGCGCGGTGACGGCCTCCACGACAGCGGCGCTGTCCGCGTATCCGCCACCCGTGCGCGAGACGGCGCGCCCCTTGACGATCTCCATCATCCAGCCCTCGAAGACGAGCGGCGCGAAGCCGTCGGCGACCCACCGGTACACGACCGGCACGAGCGCCGCGGTGTCCGCGAAACCGGTGCCGTCGAGGAGCCCCAGCGCCTGCACGGCCCGCGTCAGCAGCCCCTTTCCGTACGACCCTGTGTAGGCGACGGAACCGTGCTGGATGAACGAGCCGTCCGCGTAGTGCCCGTCGGTCACACCGTGCCGCAGCCGGTAGGGATCGACGGTCGCGTAGACGGTGAGCTGGTCCTCCAACGCCTTGCGGATGCGTTTCTCGTCGCCGAGGAGGGCGCCTTGGAGGAGGCGATTGGTGGTGATGTCGGCGAGGTTCGCGCCGGTGTGGAAGCGGGAGTCCAGATCGACGTCGCCGTCCTCGCCGTTGCGCAGGTAGGCGTCCATCGAGGTGATGTAGGTGCGCGTCAGCTCTGGACGCTGCTCGGCGATCTCGTCCGCGAGCAGGACGAGCGTCGCCGTCACGCTGGTGGAGATGCCGATTTCCCAGGTGAACCAGTTGCCGTAGTAGCCGCGCGACTGGTCGCCGTAGTAGTCCTCGTGGAGCCGGACCAGTCCTTCCACGACACGGCGGCGTGCCGCGGCGCCACCGGTGCCGACCCCGGGCGCACGCGACGCCAGCGCGATCTCGTACAGCATCCGGAAGGACGTGTTGAGGTGGGCGTCGCTCGTGCCCAGCGGCAGCCCCTCGAACAGTTCCCCCTCGCCTGCCGCGTCCAGCTTGGCGAGGTGTGCGGTGGCCTTCTCGGCGAGGGCCGCCAGCTTGGCGGACGTCTCCGCGCGTGCGTTGGACTCCGGCGTCCCGGCGAAGACGGCGACGGCGTTCGCCAGCAGCCGCCCGGCGCCGGCCCCGGCGGCCGGCTGGGTCCCGGCCGCTGCCCCGGCGCCTGTGCCGTCGGCGCCGAGCGGTGCGCCGGCGGCGTCGGTCGCGGGGATCACCGCCGCCAGCCCGGCGGCGGACAGGAGGGACAGGACATGTCTGCGCGCGATCTCCATGGGTCTCCCCCCGGAAGCCGGACTGACGTGGCGCAGTCAAGCAGCGGGGGAGGGCGGCGGCAAGCGGGCGCGCGCACTCGATTGCCCCGTAGATGTCGGACAGGACCGCCACACTCTTCAGCATGGCCTCAGACCTCGCGTCCGGGCCGCAGCCCGTCGAGGTCCTCGACCTGCTCACCGGACTCGGCGACCGTGCCGTCCGGCTCAGGGGCAACGCGGACCGCGAGCTGCTGGAGTACCGCCGCTACGGGCGCCGTCAGATGCCCGACACCGTCTCGCCGTGGGCCGCCGAACAGCTGCGCACCGACCACCTGGACCTTCTGGAGAGCCTGCCGCTCACCCGCGAACTGGCCGTCGCGGGACTGGGCCGGGTGCTGTTCTGCCACGCCGTCCAGGGGGACGACGAGGAGGTCGTCCTGGTCGACTCCGCCCTCGACCGCTGGCAGCAGGCCCTCGGCGGCGTGCCCGACGAGATCCGCACCGTGGTCTGCGGCCACACCCACATGCCGTTCGTCCGCCTCGCCCACGGGCGTCTGGTGGTCAACCCGGGCAGTGTCGGCATGCCCTACGGCAGGCCGGGCGCCCACTGGGCGCTCCTCGGCCCCGGCGTCACGCTGCGGCGCACGGAGTACGACATCGAAGCGGCGATCGCGCGGATCACCGAGGACTCGGCCTTCGCCGAGGCCGCCGCATGGGCCGACTACTTCCTGCGCGCCCGCGCCACGGACGCGGAGGCACTGGCCACCTTCGGGCCCCAGGATCCGAACAGGTAAGTGCACGACGCCCAACCGGCGGCCCTGGCTGACTCGTTCCGGACTCCTTCGCCACCTCCCTGTCGCATAGTGTCCGAACACGTGCACGCTCACGTGCCGGTGCGACGGCGCGCCGGTGCGCCGTCGGGAGGAAACGCGAGTGGAGTCAGCCGGGGAGAGAAGCGGACGCAAGACCGCCCCCGTCGAGAAGGGGACCGGACGGTGCCCCGTGCGGCACGACGCCGACGGGGTGTGGCGCGTGGCCACCTACGACACGGGAAGGGCCGCACTGCGCGCCGGCGGAACGCTGCAGGCGGGCCTCGGTATCGAGACCGTCGAGAAACTGCCCGCCTCCGTACGGCGCCCCGTCCTCTACCGCGACGGGCCCGAACACCGCGAACACCGCCGCCAGACCGCACGGTACTTCACCCCGCGCCGGGTCTCCGAGCACTACCGCGACCTGATGATCCGCGTCGCCGACCAGCAGCTCGCCCGGCTGCGGCAGGCGGGCAGCGCCCAACTGTCCGACCTCTCCTTCGCCCTCGCGGCCGAGGTGACCGCCGGCGTCATCGGCCTGACCGAGAGCAGACCCGGGCTGCTGCGCCGGCTGGAGCGCTTCTTTCCGGACACGTTCGAAGAGCCCAGCTACACCAGTCTGCGCGGGCTCCGCTTCATGCTGCTGCGCAACACGGCATGGCTGGGGCTCTACTTCGGCGACGTGCGCCCCGCCGTACGCGCCCGCCGTCGCACCCGGCGCGACGACCTCCTCTCCCACCTGCTGGACGAGGGCTGCACGGCGGGCGAGATCCTCGGCGAGTGCGTCACCTTCGCGGCGGCCGGCATGATCACCACTCGCGAGTTCGTGAACGTCGCCGCGTGGCACCTCTTCGGCGACGACGCGCTCCGCGAGGAGTACCTGTCCGCGGACGAGGCAGGACGGCACGCCGTCCTGCACGAGATTTTGCGCCTGGAGCCCGTCGTCTCCGCCCTGCACCGCCGGACGACCGCCGCGCTCGACCTGCCCGACGGTGACGGCGCCACCGTCACCGTTCCATCGGGCTCACTCGTCGAGATACGGGTCGACGACGCCAACCTCGACACCGACGCGTTCGGAGCCGCGCCCGAACGCGTGTGTCCCGCCCGCGGTGCCGATGGCCACGTCCCCGGCCCCGGCCTCTCCTTCGGTGACGGCCCCCACAAGTGCCCCGGGGCCGCCGTCGCCATCCAGGAGACCGACATCTTCCTCACCCGCCTCTTCGCCCTGCCGGGCCTGCGGACGCGCGGTGAGCCCACCGTGCGCGTCAAGGAGAGCCTGGGCAGCTACGAGGTGCGCGGCCTCGTCGTCACCGTGGACCCGGACCAGGGCCCGGACGACCAGGGCCCGGACGACCAGGGCCCGGACGACCGGGGCCCGGACGGCCGGGTCCAGGCCGAGGCCTGAGTCCGGCCTGTGCCGGCTCGGTCGGCACAGGCTCCCGACCGGCGTCACCGCCCCGGTGCGTGTCCCCGCCGGGAGCGGTGCCGGTCCGCCGTACGGCTCCCCGGTACCTGCTGATCCTTCTGTACCTACTGGTATGTACACTGCTGGCGTTGAGCACTTCTGGCATGAGCACTGGGGAAAGGTCTTCCATGCGTGTCTCCCGTACACCGCAGCCCACCGCCGTCGCACCGTCCGAGTTGGTGCACGGCGCTGCATGGCTCGACGAGATCGCCGCGCCCGAGGGGCCGTCACACTTCCGGGCCGACAGCGTGCACTTCGCGCCGGGCTCCCGTACCGCTTGGCATCGCCATCCCTTCGGCCAGGTCCTGCACGTCACCGAAGGGGCGGGGCTCGTCCAGTGCCGGGGCGGAGAGGTGCACACCCTCCGCGCCGGCGACCGCGTGCGCATCGCGCCGGGGGAGTGGCACTGGCACGGCGCCTCTCCCACCACCTTCATGACGCATCTGGCCATCCAGGAAGTCGCCGAGGACGGCACCGAAGCCGAACGCGGCCCCCACGTCACCGAGGCCGAATACCTCGCCGGTCCGTCGGCCCACTGACCAGCCACGAAGAGAGGCGGCATCGTTCGTGTATGCCAAGCAGTACGAGATCACCCTGCCCGCCGACTACGACATGGAGACCATCCGCAAGCGGGTGTCCGAGGGCGGCCACGCCCTCGACGACCGGGCCGGACTGGGGCTGAAGGCGTACGTCATCCGCGAACGCGGCATCGACGGCTCGCCGGTCAACCAGTACGCCCCCTTTTACCTGTGGAACGACAGCGGCGCGATGGCTCACTTCCTCGTCGGTGGCGGAGGGTTCCAGAACATCGTCCGGGACTTCGGCCGTCCTGCCGCCCGGCATTGCACCGGCATCGCCTGCCACGCCGGCCCCGCCCGCACGGCACTTCCCCGAGCAGCCTCACGCCGCCTCACCTCGATACCTTCCGACGCCGACCCGGACGGCACCGGGCTCGGCCTGTCGGCGCTGATCGAGCACGAGACCGAACAGCTGCGACGGCTCTGCGGCCATGAGGGCGTGCACACCGCTGCGCTGGCCGTCGACCCCCACCATTGGCAACTGCTGCGGTTCGTGCTGTGGGCGGACTCCTGCGCACCGGACGAGGAAGCGACCGAGCGCTACGAAGTGCTGCACCTGTCCGCTCCCGGACTGGACGACCTGCCCGAGGGGCGGGGCTGGTAGCACCCCTGCGCCCGTGCCCTTCCCCGTGCCCCAGCCGCTGCCCGTGCTCGTCGCGGCGCGCTGCGCCGAGGGCCGGGGGCATCGCGCGCCTGAGAGGGCCGGCACCCGGGGGTGCCGGCCCTCACCCTGCAAGCGGGTGCGTCATCGCCCCGCACGAGGCTCGAAGAACCGACCGAACCCGTCCGGGTTCCGGAGATTCACCGGAGCACGTAGAGATGCCAGAGATGCTCGGCCTTCTCCTCGCAGCGGAACGCCTTGATGCCCTGCATGTTGCCACCCGCCACGGAACAGTTGTTGAAACTGAAGTACCAGTTCTCGTACTCCCAGCCGTCGAACTGCGCGCGAGGAGCGGTCTGGGCAGCGTCGACACCGGCCGACTGCCCCGCAGCCTGGGCCGAGCCGGCCCCTGCCAACAGCGCGGTGCCCACCGCCACAGCTGAGATCCCAGCCTTGATCGCTTTACGCATCCCGTTTCTCCCGTCTCACGTTGCGTGCTGCGGATGATGTGCGGCACGGGTTCGCGCCGCGTCCGTGCAGCAGGCCGGCGTCACGCCGTCGCATTTCCTGGCCTCCGGCGGCCTGCCCTTGATGAGTGCAGCACTGAGAAACGTTGTTCAGCAGCACCCTCAGCCGGTGCGAACAACGGCCGTCGCGGACACGCGCTTCATGTCCGCCCGGCCTTGACCGTCCGCCGCTCAGAGAGTGACCGGAGTCAGCGGATGTCCGACTGCCCGTCGCGTACGTGTGTGAGGAAGGCCGTCCATGCTTGGTCGGTGAAGAGCAGGGTGGGGCCGTGGGGGTTCTTGGAGTCCCGGACGGGCAGGCCCGCGCCGGTGTGGTCGTCGGCGACCTCCAGGCAGTCACCGCCGTTCTGGCCGCTGAAGCTGCTCTTGCGCCACGCCTGGCGTGGTGAACTGCCGATCATCGTGCCCACCTCATGGCTTGACTGTCAGAGGGTGTCGCTTCGCTTGTCGCGTACGTGTGAAAGGAAGGCCGTCCAGGCTCGATTGGTGAAGAGCAGGGTGGGGCCGTGGGGGTTCTTGGAGTCCCGGACGGGCAGGCCCGCGCCGGTGTGGTCGTCGGCGACCTCCAGGCAGTTACCGCCGTTGTTGGCGCTATAGCTGCTTCGCCGCCACGTCTGGTATGGCCTACTGCTGGTCATCGCGCGTACCTCTCCATTCGGGGGTCAGCGGACGGCCGACTGCCTGTCGCGTACGTGTGCGAGGAAGGCCGTCCACGCTTGGTCGGTGAAGAGCAGGGTGGGACCGTGGGGATTCTTGGAGTCCCGGACGGGGAGGCCCGCGCCGGCGTGGTCGTCGGCGACCTCCAGGCAGTCACCGCCGTTCTGGCCGCTGTAGCTGCTCTTGCGCCACGCAGTCGCGGGGGTCATGAAAGTTCCTTAGCTCTGGCGGCGATCAGCTCGATCGACGCCTTCGGGGGCAGGGCATCGGCTCGCAGCAGATCATATGCATAGCGGTAATCGGCGACCTGTTGCGGAGCAGCGCTGACGTGGCCTCGGGCTCGGCCATCGATGTACACCACGTCTGCTCCCTCGCTCATGGTCAGGCCGACGAAGGGCCCGTCCATGCTTGCGTGAGCCCCGACCTCGTAGGGGATGACCTGCACGACAGTGCGCGGGTCCTCGGCCGCTTCCACGAGTGCATGCAACTGTCGCGCCATCACAGCGCGCCCGCCGACGACCCTGCGAAGCACGTTCTCGTCAAGGACAACCCACATACGAGCACGGTCGTCCCGTTCCAGAATCTGCTGGCGGGTCATTCGTGCCGCCACCAAGTCCTCGGCATTCAGCAACCGAGCTGCCGAGAACAATGCCCGGGCGTACTCCTCTGTCTGCAACAGTCCGGGGGCCACCTGGTTCTGGAAGTTCCATACCTCGGTGGCGTCCTTTTCCAGGTCCACGAAGGGGCGGAACCAGTCGGGGTAGGCGTGCTCGATCACGACGGGCCACAGGCGGGCGAACAGTCCGCCTGTGCACAGGGCGTCGTCACAGCGCTGGGCGAACTCCTCGCTGGGCACGCGGCTTCCGGACTCGATCCGTGACACGTACGAGTGGGTGCAGAAGGTGCGCCGTCCCAGCGTGGTCTGGCTCAGGCCGGCTTCCTCTCTGCGGATGCGTAGTTCGGTGCCGAAGTAGGCGAGGGTCGACACCTTGGGGTCGGCCTTGGGGTTGCCGTCGACATGCTGTTCTGCCGTCATCTCGTTCTCCGCGTCTTGACAAGCGCAGGTGCACAGCTCGTGCTCTCCCGGAATTATGTCCGCAGCGCCACGCTGGGGTCACGGAAAGTGAGAAACCCGGGAGAGAGGCGCTGTTGATGCACGCAGAGAACCGTCGGTCGGACTCCGCACTGGTCAGGCTCCGCGAGGCGGAGGAGACGTACGAGCGGCTGCGCGGGGCGCTCGCGGAGGACGGCATGGTGCGGCTCGTACGGCCCGGCGGTCCCGCGTGGTGGGCGGAGTCCGGTGACCTCAGGGCGGCGACGCGTGCGGAGGTCATATCGGTGAAGGTCGCGACGGCCAATCACCGTTGGGGTCTGTAGGGGGAGCCCCCGGCGTGGCGGGAGGGGGGGCTCAGAGCCGGTCGACGACGCTCGGTGGGGCGAACAGATGGCGTGCGCGGTGTTCGAGGATGAAACGTTCGGGAAGCTGGAACATCTCGGGGGACGTGCACTTGGCGCACGTCGGGTCCTCTTCGGGGAGTTGTTCGGAGTGCTGGACGGCGAGGTGTTCGGCGAGCCGGATCTGGGTGGTGACGACCGTGTCGAAGGGGTCGCAGTCCACGGCGGGGCCCAGCTCATCCAGCGCGGCGCTGAACACCTCGCCGGCCCGTTTCATCGCCCCGTACAGGTCCGCGCACGTCTCGCACCCCCACATCCACGCCGGGGGCAGCGGCCACGTGTCCGCCGGGTCGGTGTCCCAGTCATCGTCCATGCGGCTCACGGTAGTCAGCCGGGAGACGGAACGTCAGCGAGACGGGAGAAATGCGCTCGGCGGGGGCCGTCTTCTGGGCCCGGGGTGGCGGGCCCGCAGGCGAAGACGCGGGGCCCGCCCCGGGGCGCGGGTGCGCCTCGGGGCGGGCCCTGGCGGGACACCGGGTGCTGAGCCGCGGCCCGCGCCGCGGCTCAGTCGTGCTTGCGGCCCGGCAGGTTCTCGTACATCTCGGTGAGCTTCTGCCGGAAGCCGCGGGCGGCGATGCCCGTGCGCTCGGGGTCGCGGATGCCCGCCTTCACGGCCTTCTTGGCCTGTTCCTTCATGATGTGCGGCGGAATGGGGGCGATCTCGTTGTCGACGACGAACTCCAGGACGACGGGGCGGTCGCTGGCGAGGGCCTCCTCCCAGGCGGAGGTGACCTTCTTCGGGTCGTCGCAGCGGATGCCCTTGAGGCCGGCGAGTTCGGCGTACTCGGCGTAGGGGAAGTCCGGCAGGTACTGCGATCCCTCGTACTTGGGGTCGCCCCCCATGGCGCGCTGCTCCCAGGTGACCTGGTTGAGGTCCTGGTTGTTGAGGACGCAGAAGATCAGCGGCGGGGATCCGGCCATGCGGTCGGTGTACCGCTTGACGGTGATCATCTCGTTCATGCCGTTCATCTGGAACGCGCCGTCACCGACGAAGGCGATCACCGGGCGGTCGGGGTAGGCGAAGCGCGCGGCGATGGCGTACGGGACGCCGGGGCCCATGGTGGCCAGGGTGCCGGAGAGGGTGGCCTGCATGCCCTTGCGGAGCTTGATGTGGCGGGCCCACCAGTTGGTGGCGGAGCCCGAATCGGCGGTCAGGAGGGCGTTGTCCGGCAGCAGCGGGGAGACCTCGTGGGCGACGGCCTGCGGGTTGATCTTGCCGCCGAAGGCCTGTCCTGCCCGCTTCTCCAGCACATCGTCCCAGGTGCGGACGTTCTCCTCGATCTGCTCGCGCCAGGAGCGGTCCTCCTTGCGGTTGAGCAGGGGGAGCAGCTCCTTGAGCGTCTCCTTGGCGTCCCCGACGAGGTGGGCGTCCATCGGGTAGCGAATGCCGATCATGCGGCCGTCGATGTCGATCTCGACGCCCTTGCAACTGCCCTCGTCGGGCAGCCACTCGGCGTAGGGGAAGCTGGTGCCGACCATGAGCAGCGTGTCGCAGTTCATGATCATCTCGTCGCTGGCCTTGGAGCCGAGCAGCCCGATCGGGCCCGTGACGAACGGCAGGTCGTCCGAGACGACCTGCCGGCCCAGCAGCGCCTTGGCGATGCCCGCGCCGAGCACCTCCGCGGTTTCGACGACCTCCGCCTCGGCGTTCGCCGCGCCCTGCCCGATGAGCATGGCGACCTTCTTGCCCTCGTTGAGGACGTCGGCCGCCTTGCGCAGCTCGTCCTTGTTGGGCAGCACCCGCGGCTGGCTCCAGCCGACGCTGGAGTAGACCGACCCGTGCGACTTGGGCGGGGAGGGTACGGCCTCGGACTCCTGGATGTCCTCGGGGACGATGATCGTGGCGACGCTGCGCATTGTCAGCGCCGTCTTGAACGCCCGGTCGATGACGTGCCGCATCTGGCCCGGGTCCATGACGATCTGACAGAACTCCGAGACGTCCGCGAAGAGGTGTTCGAGGGCGACTTCCTGCTGGTAGTGGGTGCCCTGGGCGAGCCGCTTCTGCTGCCCGACGAGCGCCACGACCGGCTGGTGGTCCAGTTTCGCGTCGTACAGGCCGTTGAGCAGGTGGATGGCGCCGGGCCCCGACGTGGCGGCGCAGACACCGACCTCGCCGGTGAACTTGGCGTGTCCGCACGCCATGAACGCGGCCATCTCCTCGTGCCGGCTCTGGATGAACTCCGGATCACCCTTGGCACGGTCGAAGGCGCCGAGCATGCCGTTGATGCCGTCGCCCGGGTACCCGTAGACCCGGTGGACCCCCCACTCGCGAAGGCGTGCCAGAACGTAGTCGGCTACTTGCTGCGCCATTGGTGCTCCCATTCACGTGGTTGACGCGACGGTCCAGGCCCGAGTCCCACGCCGCGGACGCCCGCAAACCGGTCGATGCCGCCGACGCCCCGGCCGTGCCCTGTGGTGCCTTTGGCGGTGGTGTGCGTGCGGGGGCGGTGTGCGGCGGTGGTGTGCGTGCCGGTCCGTCGGACCGGCGGGTCGCCGGACCGTGACATGTCACCCGTTGTGGTGTGTGCGCTCCTGCCGTCAGGTCGCGTCGTGCGTCCGCCCGTGCCGGTGGCCGTTTCGTCGCCTCCGTGCGAGGTACCCATGGGCGGTCGGCGCAGCGAGACGGTAGGCCCCGCGCGGTCGGGTGAGGGACTGCCGGGCGGTCGAGAGGAGACGGCTGAGGGTGACCAGAATGGGCGCGTCGCGGCAGACGTCTGGAACGGAGCCTGAACGTCCGGGCGGCGGCGCCGGTGTGGCGGACGGCGTGGACGGGGTGAGCGTCGAAGGCGTGCGGGTCCACGCCTTCTCCGTGCCGACCGACGGCCCGGACGGCGCCGAGGAGGACGGCACGCTGCGCTGGGAGGCGACGACCGCGATCGTCGTCGAGGTGCTGGCCGGCGGCCGCACCGGAGTGGGCTACACCTACGGAGACGTCTCGACCGCCGGGTTCGTCGCCTCGCAGCTCGCCCCGCTGGTGACCGGCGGCGACGCGCTGGCGCCCGCCGCCCTGTGGCACCGGATGTTCGCCGCCGTCCGCAACGCGGGGCGGCCAGGGGTGGGCGCCATGGCGGTCTCGGCCGTCGACATCGCCCTGTGGGACCTCAAGGCCAGGCTGCTCGGCCTGCCCCTCTACCGCCTGCTGCCCGCCGTGCACGACCAGGTCCCCGTCTACGGCAGCGGCGGTTTCACCAACTATCCGCACAGCCGGCTGGCCGGCCAGCTCGCGGGCTGGGTCGAGCAGGGCATTCCACGCGTGAAGATCAAGACGTCCCGTCACCCCGGGCAGGACGCCGCGCGGCTGTCGGCGGCCCGCGAGGCCATCGGGCCAGACACCGAGCTGTTCGCCGACGCCAACGGTGCCCTCAGCCGTAAGGAAGCGCTCTACTGGGCGCGCCGGATGGCCGGGGAGTGGGACGTGCGGTGGCTGGAGGAGCCGGTCTCCTCGGACGACACCGCGGGGCTGCGGCTGCTGCGCGACCAGGGCCCAGGGCGGCTGGAGATCGCCGCGGGGGAGTACGGCTTCGTCCTGGGGGACTTCGCCGCCCTGCTTGAGGCGGGTGCGGTGGACTGCCTCCAGGCGGACGTGACGCGCTGCGGCGGGATCACCGGGCTGCTCCAGGTCGCGGGGCTGGCCGCCGCGCACCGCGTGGATTTGTCGGCGCACTGCGCGCCCGCTGCCTCCGCGCACGCCTTCTGCGCCGTGGAGAGGCTGCGCCATCTGGAGTACTTCCACGACCACGTACGAGTCGAAGAGCGCCTGTTCGATGGCGTGCTGAGGCCGGTCGGCGGAGCGCTGCGGCCCGCACACGACCGTCCAGGGCTGGGCCTCCAGGTGCGGTGGGCGGACGCCGAGCCCTACCGGGTGCACGGTCACCGCCCCGGCTGACGGCACCGCTGCGTCCCGTCGCGCCGCAGCGGTGCACCGGCACACACCCGTAGCAGTACCGACGATTTTCACGATGGAAGGCGACCCGACATGGCCAAGACCTCCTCCGACCGCAGCGAGCAGATCCCCGCCAAGACCTCACCCACGGTCCCGGGGCCGCCGCGTGCCCGGCAGGTGATCGCCGTCGGGAAGCTGGCCAAGGCGCTCAAAGACGCCGTCGAGGGCGAGGTGCGCTTCGACACCGCCTCCAAGGCGCTCTACGCGCACGACGCCTCGAACTTCCGTCAGGTCCCCATCGGAGTCGTCGTCCCCAAGACCCTCGACGACGTGGTCGCCGTCCACCGGATCTGCCACGAGTACCAGGCGCCCGTCCTCAACCGCGGGGGCGGCACCAGCCTGTCGGGTGAGACCGTCAACTACGCCGTCGTCATCGACCACTCCAAGTACCTCACCCACATCGGGGAGGTCGACGGCGACAACCGGCGCGTCACCGTGCAGACCGGCGTCATCAACGAAGAGCTCAACCGCCACACCGGCGCCTCGCACAACCTCGTCTTCGGCCCCGACCCCTCCACCCACTCCCGCTGCGCCATCGGCGGCAACCTCGGCAACAACTCCTGCGGCACCCACTCGGTGCAGGCCCAGCTGTACGGGCCGGGACCGCGCACCTCCGACAACGTGCACGCGCTGGAGATCGTCACCCCCAAGGGCGACCGCTTCTGGGTCGGCGTCGACGAGGAGAAGGACCTGGAGGCGATCATCGCCGAGGGCGGTCCGAAGGGGGAGATCTACGCGCGCCTGCGCGACCTGCGCGACCGCTGGGCCGACGCCATCAGGTCCGGCTACCCCTCGATCGCCGAGATGCCGCGCCGCGTGTCCGGCTACAACCTGGACGAACTGCTGCCCGAGAACGGCTTCAACGTCGCCCGCGCGTTCGTGGGCACCGAGTCCACCTGCGCGACCGTTCTCCAGGCGCAGGTGCTGCTCACCCCGGCGCTGCTGGAGCGCACGCTGGTCGTCGTCGAGTACGACCACCTGGTCGACGCCGCCAGGGACGCCGACATCTGCTGCCGCACCTTCCGGCCCATCGGCCTCGAGGCCCTGGACGAACAGCTCATCCAGGACCAGAAGCTCCAGCACATGAACCTCGCCTCCATCGAGCAGCTGCCCCGGCAGGGCGGCGCGGCGTGGCTGCTCGTCCAGTTCGGCGCCGACACCAAGGACGAGGCCAGGGAGCAGTCCGAGCGCTTCGCGCAGTGGCTGACCCAGGAGCGCGGCTACTCACCAGACCGCATCACCACCAGCGACCAGGACGCCGAGACGGCGAAGGAACTGTGGACCGTCCGGGAGGGCGGCCTCGGCGCCACCGCCTTCCCGCCCGACGGCGACCACTGGCCCGGCTGGGAGGACTCCGCCGTACCCCCCGACAAGCTGGCCGACTACCTGCCCGCACTGCGTGAGCTGATGGACAAACACGGGCTGCGCGGCGCCATGTACGGGCACTTCGCGCAGGGCTGCGTCCACTCGCGCATCAGCTTCGACCTGCGTACCGCCGACGGGCTGGCCACCTACCGCGCCTTCATGGAGGAGGCCGCCGACCTGGTCAGCTCCTTCGGCGGCTGCCTCTCCGGAGAGCACGGCGACGGCCAGCAGCGCGGCGAGCTGCTGGAGCGCCAGTACGGCAGCGACCTCGTCCAGGCCATGCGCGAGTTCAAACAGATCTGGGACCCCGAGGCCAGGATGAACCCCGGCAAGGTCGTCGACCCCTACCGGCTGGACGAGGACCTGAAACTCGGCGCCGACTTCAACCCGCCGCACCCCGACGTGAAGTTCGCCTACGCCGAGGACAACGGAAACTTCGTCCACGCCAGCATGCGCTGCGTGGGCATCGGCGTCTGCCGTGTCCCCGAGCCGGACCAGACGATGTGCCCCAGCTACCAGGTCACCCGGGAGGAGAAGCACACCACGCGCGGCCGCGCGCGGCTGCTGCACGAGATGCTGCGCGGCGAGACCGTCAAGGACGGCTGGCAGTCCAAGGAGGTCGCCGACGCGCTCGACCTCTGCCTGGCCTGCAAGGGCTGCACCAACGACTGCCCCGTCAACGTGGACATGCCCACCTACAAGGCCGAGTTCCTCCACCACCACTACAAGTCGGTCCGCAGGTGGCGGCCCCGCAGCGCCTACGCCTTCGGCTTCATCGACCAGGCGGCGCGCCTCGCCTCCCGCATGCCGGAACTGGCCAACCTTCTCACCCAGGTACCGGGGCTCGCGCACCTGGCCAAGTTCGCCGCGGGCATCGACCGGCGCAGGCCGCTGCCCGCCTTCGCGCCGATGACCCTCCAGCAGTGGTTCCGCGAACGCGGCGGCACCGCCAACCCCGGCGGCCGTCCCGTCGTCCTCTTCCCCGACACCTTCAACAACTACTTCGACACCGACGTCGGCGTCGCCTGCGTCGAAGCCATCGAGGCCGCGGGCTGGGCCGTCATCATGCCCGAAGCGCACGTGTGCTGCGGGCGCCCGCTCTACGACTTCGGCTTCCTGGACACCGCCGAGCGCTACCTGCGCACCGTATTGGACGTACTGCGGCCCCACGTGCGCGCCGACACCCCCGTCGTCGGCATGGAACCCAGCTGCCTGGCCGTCTTCAAGGACGAGCTGACCAAGCTCCTCCCGCACGACAACGACGCCCGGCGCCTGAGGCGCAACGTGCACCACTTCGCCGAGTTCTTCGACACCTACGACATCACCCCGCCCCGGCTGGACGGCGCCGGCGACGCGCTGCTGTGGGGCCACTGCCACCAGCGTGCCACCGGCGGCACCGAGGCCGACCAGAAGCTGCTGGACAAGCTCGGCGTGAGCGCCGAGAACCTGACCGGAGGCTGCTGCGGCCTGGCCGGCTCCTGGGGCTTCGAACAGGGCAGGTACGACATCTCCATGGACTGCGGCGAACAGGCCCTGCTGCCCGCCGTCCGCGACGCCGCCCCCGCGACCGACATCGTGGCCAACGGCTTCTCCTGCAAGACCCAGATGGACCACGCGGGCACCGGCAAGCGCTCGGTGCACCTGGCCGAACTGGTCCGCCGCGCGTACCAGGGCTCCCGCGACGACGACGGGGATCACCCGCGCAAGCCCGTACCGGCGTGGCACCGGCGCGCCGCCCGGCTGGCCGCACCGGCCGCCGCCGTGGCCACAGCGGTGGCCGCCGCTGTGACCGTAGCGCGCGGCGCGCGCAGCGCGTCATGAGGAGGCAGTGCGCGTCATGAGGCAGCTCGTCAGAGGCAGCTCGTCATGAGGCAGCGCTCGTCATGAGGAGAGAGCGCTCGTCATGAGGAGGCAGCCATGAAAGGGCGGCCGGGCCAGGGCAGGGGAGCCGGGGCCCGGCCGCGACGTGGGACCGCCGGGTGCGGGGTCAGTCGGAGGAGAGGACCTCCACCAGCCGGCCCACCTCCGGGTGCGGCAGGGAGCGGGCGACGTCGGCCACCGCGACCATGCCGACGAGCTGGTCGCCGTCGATCACCGGCAGGCGCCGCACCTGGTGCCGCGACATGGTCTCCAGCACCTCCTCGGCACTGTCGTCGGCGCCGATGGTCACGGCCTCCTGCTGGTTGAGGCTTCCGGCGGGGAAGGCGGCCGGGTCCCGGCCAGGGCCGAGCACCTTGACCACCAGATCGCGGTCGGTGACGACGCCTTTGAGCTTGTCGTCCTTCCCGCAGATGGGCAGCGCGCCCACACCCAGTTCGGTCATCAGTGTGGCCGCGTCCGCCGCCGTCTGGTCGCTGTGCACACAGTCGGCGCCCGGGCTCATGATCTCGCGTGCGGTCGTCATCTCGACTCCTTACCGTTCACCGTCTTGCAGACTGCCAGGTGGGCCCCTGCCGGGTTGCCGACGCGGTGGACGCCGAAACGAGGTGCCCACCAGAGCTGACGGAGTGGTGCGGGCCCCGGACCGTTTGTGTCCGGGCAGGCGTGGCAACCGGAGCGGTATGTCGTCTGATGCGCCCTCGTCCGAAACCGAGAGCTACGAGACTCTCGAACGCCCCCGCGCCGTCCGTGCCGCCGAGAGCGGACTGGCGAAGCTGCCGCTCGCCGGACCGCTCGACCGGCTCGGCACACTGCGCGCCCTCGACACGGCGGTCAGCCCGCTGCAGAACGCCGTGCGGAAGCTTCCCCTCGGCGGCCTGCGCGACGTGCTACACGGCCGGTGGCTGGGCCACCCCCTCCACCCGGCACTCGTGCAGCTGCCCATCGGCGCCTGGATGTCCGCCGGGGTGCTGGACATGCTGCCCGGCACCCGGCGGGCCAGCCGGGTGCTGATCGGCACCGGCATCCTGGCCTCGATCCCGGCCGCGCTCAGCGGTTCCGTGGACTGGGCCGAGCTGCACAAACCGCAGCTGCGCACCGGCCTCGTCCACGGCGCCGCCAACACCGTGGCGCTGGGCCTGTACACGGCCTCGCTGGCCGCCCGCGCCCGCGGCCGGGAGTACCGGGGACGGATGCTCGGGTTCGCCGGGCTGACGGTCGCCGGGGCGGGCGCGATGGTCGGCGGCCACCTGGCCTACCGTCAGGCCGTGGGGCCGAACAAGGCCGAACCGGTCCAGCACCTGGTCGGCAAGGGCTGGCACCCGGTGGGCAAGGCCGACAGCTTCCCGGTGGGCCAGGCCTCGAACGCCACGCTGGGCGAGGTGGCGCTGCTGGTCTACCGCGAACCCTCCGGGGAGACGCGGGTGCTGGCCGACAGGTGCAGCCACCAGTCCGGGCCGCTGTCCCAGGGGACGGTCGCCGACGGGTGCGTGACGTGCCCGTGGCACGGCAGCACCTTCCGGCTGACGGACGGCTGGAACGTCGGCGGCCCGGCGACCGCACCCCAGCCGTGCTTCGAGTCGCGGGTGCGGGAGGGCTTCTTGGAGGTCCGCCTCCCGGACGCGGCGCCCGACGAGGACTGAAACGGGCCGCGCCCGCCCGCCCCGGGCCGTTGCCATGAGGCATCGGCGGTTACTTCGCGAACCTCCCGTTTGGGCAAAAGGCGCTCCGGTTACCCCTGCGGTGGCCCGTCCACTCGCTCCAGGAGGTCCCCATGCCCGGCCCGACGCACGACGACCAGCACGACGGGGAGCCCTTCATCCCCGGCCGCCCCGGGCCGAAGCCGCCCCCGCTGGAGGAGCCGACCGAGCCGCGCGAGCCGCTGCCGCCCAAGAAGGACCAGTCGGGCCCCGAGGTCTACACCGCCACCGGCGAGCACCTCGACGCCGACCCCACGGTGCGGGCGCAGAAGGGCAGCAGGCTCACCAACGCGCAGGGCATCCGGCTCTACGACACCGACCACTCCCTTAAGGCGGGGGAGCGGGGCCCCGTCCTGCTCCAGGACCACCACCTGCGGGAGAAGATTACCCATTTCGACCACGAGCGCATCCCCGAACGCGTCGTGCACGCGCGGGGCGCCGCGGCCCACGGTGTCTTCCGCGGCTACGGCACCGCCTCGCAGGTCTGCAAGGCGGCCTTTCTCGGCAAGGACGTCGAGACGCCCGTCTTCGTACGCTTCTCCACGGTGCTGGGGAACCGGGGCTCGGCCGACACGGTGCGCGACACCCGGGGCTTCGCCACGAAGTTCTACACCTCTGAGGGCGTCTTCGACCTGGTCGGCAACAACATCCCGGTCTTCTTCATCCAGGACGCCATCAAGTTCCCCGACGTGGTGCACGCCGCCAAACCGCACCCCGACCGGGAGATCCCGCAGGCCCAGAGCGCCCACGACACCTTCTGGGACTTCGTCTCCCTGCACACGGAGGCCACCCACCACACCCTGTGGAACATGTCCGACCGGGGTATTCCGCGCTCCTACCGGACGATGGAGGGTTTCGGCGTCCACACCTTCCGGCTGGTCGACGCGGAGGGCGGCACCACGCTGGTGAAGTTCCACTGGAAGCCCAAGCTCGGGGTGCACTCGATGATGTGGGAGGAGGCCCAGATCACCAACGGTGTGGACCCCGACTTCCACCGCCGTGACCTGGCCGACGCCATCGAGGCGGGCGCCTTCCCCGAGTGGGAGCTGGGCATCCAGACCTTCCCCGACACCCCCGAGCAGACCTTCCAGGGCATCGACCTGCTCGACCCGACAAAGATCGTGCCGGAGGAGTGGGCACCCGTGCAGCCGATCGGGCTGCTGGCCCTCACCGCGAACCCGTCGAACTTCTTCGCGGAGACCGAGCAGGTCGCCTTCCACCCGGGACACCTGGTGCCGGGCGTCGACATCACCGACGACCCGCTGCTGGCAGGGCGCCTCTTCTCCTACATCGACACCCAGATCACCCGGCTTGGCGGCCCCAACTTCGCGCAGATCCCCGTCAACAGGACACACGCCCCCGTCAACGACATGCTGCGGGACGGTCTGCACCAGAGCGCCGTGCACAGCGGGGTGGCGCCCTACCAGCCCAATTCCCTCGACGGCGGCTGCCCGTTCTTCGCGGGCGCCGGTGAGGGCGCGTACGTGGAGACGCCGGTCACCGTGGAGCGGGCCTCGAAGGTGAGGGAGTCGCCCGCCTCCTTCGCCGACCACACCAGTCACCCGCGGCGCTTCTACCTCAGCCTCAGCGCGGTGGAGCGCGAACACGTCATCGCCGCCTACACGTTCGAACTGAGCAAGTGCTACGAGGACGCCGTCAAGCAGCGCAACCTGCGCGTACTGGCCGACATCGACCCCGGCCTGTGCGCCGGCGTCGCTGCGGGGCTCGGCCTTCCCGCGCCCGAGCCCTCGGCGCCCCTCGCCGACGTCGAGCCCAGCCCGGCGCTCTCCCAGCTCGGCCACACCTGGCCGACGGACGGCCGGATCATCGGCATCATCGCCGACGAGAACAGCGATCTGGCGGCCCTGAGCAGCCTCCGCTCCACCGTGCTCGACAGTGGCATGGTGCCGCTCGTCATCGCTCCGCACGGCGGCGAACTGACGGGCAGCGGTGGCCCCATCGTCGCCCAGCGGACCTTCGCCAACGCCCGCTCCATCGAGTTCGACGCGGTGCTGATCGCCGGGGCGCCCGGCATGGGCGCCGACGCCTACGGCGCGCGGGACGTGAAGGCCGCGCAGAGCACGGGCGGCGGCAACGTCGACCCCCGCGTCCTGCTGCTGGTCTCCGAGGCCTACCGGCACGCCAAGGCGCTCGGCGCCTGGGGCGGCGGCGCGGACGTGCTGGCCGCCGCCGGATGTCCGCAAAGCGGAGCGGGCATCGTGGTGGCCGACGATCCGCAGGCCGTGCTCGCGCAGGTGACCGAGTTGCTGGGAGCGCACCGCGTCTGGGACCGCTTCCCGCCCGGCAACACGGTCGGCTCCTGACCCTGCGCCCCTCCCCGGTGCGTCACCGGCCTGGCCGGTGACGCCCCGACGACGGTGACCCCACCGTCCACGGCCCGTGGCGGGCGGCGCCGACGACCGCGTCGGTGCCGCCCGCCACGTGCCGTCACCCACCCGCCGCATCTGGAGGAACACCATGAGCCCCGAGGCCACCGGCAGTGAACCGACCGGCAACGAACCGACCGGCGGGCACCCCGCGGACAAGCACCCCAAGCCGGAGTATCCGCAGCAGGACCAGCGGCATCCCGGTGACACGGAGGAGATGGAGCCCCGCCCCGACCACGGCGAGCGCACCTACCGGGGCAGCGGTCGGCTGGCCGGCCGGCGTGCCCTGATCACCGGTGGCGACTCCGGCATCGGGCGCGCCGTCGCCCTCGCGTTCGCCCGCGAGGGCGCCGACGTGGCCTTCAGCCACCTGCCCGAGGAGGAGAACGAGGCGCGGGAGACCACGCGGCTGGTGGAGGACGCGGGCCGCCGCGCGGTCGCCGTCGCCTGCGACATCCGGGAGGAGGCCGAGTGCCGCCGCCTCGTGGAGCGGGCGGCGGCCGACCTCGGGCGGATCGACGTGCTCGTCAACAACGCGGCCTTCCAGATGGCACAGTCCGAGGGCATCGACGGCATCTCCACCGAGCAGTTCGACCGGGTGATGCGCACCAACCTCTACGGAATGTTCTTCATCACGAAGCTGGCGCTCGCGCACATCCCGCAGGGCGGCTGCATCATCAACACCACCTCGGTCCAGGCCTACCAGCCCAAGCCGCACCTGCTCGACTACGCCATGACCAAGGGTGCCATCGTCACCTTCACCCAGGGCCTGGCCCAGAACCTCGCCGAGCGCGGCATCCGCGTCAACGCCGTCGCGCCGGGGCCCGTGTGGACGCCGCTGATCCCCTCGACGCTCCCGGACACCAGCCAGTTCGGCGCCAAGAGCCTGCTCCAGCGGCCCGCCCAGCCGGCCGAGATGGCGCCGGGCTACGTCTACCTCGCCTCAGAGGACGCCAGCTACGTGACCGCCGAGATCCTCAACGCCACCGGCGGCACCCCGCTGCCCTGAGCCGGCGAGGACCGCTCCGTGCGCGGACCGGGCGGGCTCACTCGTGCGGTGAGCGACGCCGCCCAGCCGCGTCGCAGCCGGCGGAGGCGTCCGTGTCCGCGGGCGTCCTCTCCGCCCCTGGACGGGAGCGGCGGCGGTGGCTGGTGTCGCACCAGGGGTAGGTGCGGCTGCGGCGGCAGGTGCACAGCGCCACCATGAAACGGTCGGATGTGACCGTGCGCCCGTCGTCGAGGGTCACCTCGAGCGGGCCCTCGACCAGGACGGGGCCGCCCTGTTCGAGGGTCACGCGTCGTACGGGCCGCGCCTCACGGCTGTCGGGAGGCGGACCGCTCTTCCGGTTCGGGGCGTTCTCGTGCGGGGACGAGGTCGGCACGGATGACCACCAGTTCCTCGTGTCGCTGTCCGGGGGAGATCAGTTCCTGCTGTTCCAGCCACCGCGCGCGGGCGCGCAGTACCGGGCCGAAGGGCTGGGTGCGGCGCGCGGTCACCGCCGCGTCGAGACCGGAGCCGCGCAGCATCTCCAGCGTCCGGTCGGGCCCGCACAGTTGCGAGTGGACCATCAGCAGCACGCCGTTGTCCGCGAGCAGCCGCGGTGCCGCCTCGCACAGGCGGTCCACGAACCTGCGCCCGTCGCGTCCCGCGTTCCAGGCGCGCGCACGTCGCCCGGAGTCCTGGCCCGACCCCGCGTACGGCACGTACGGCGGGTTCGCCGTCACGATGTCGAAGCGTCCTGTGGCGCGGTCCAGGAAGTCACCGCGGTGCGCGCGGACGGGCAGGCCCCGCAGCCGGGCGTTCCAGGCGGCGGCCAGGGCGGCGCGCGCCGAGATGTCCACGGCGTGCACCTCGCGGACGCCCAGGCGCGCGCCCGCGAGCGCGACCACGCCCGTGCCCGTGCACACGTCCAGCATCCGCGCGCCCCGGGGGAGGGGCACCCCCGCAAGGGCTTCGAGCAACAGTTCGGAATCGCCCTGCGGGGCATACACCCCAGGCGGTCTCAGGAGCCACACGCATCACCAAGTACCAGGAAGAATCCTCTTCAAACGTCGGCCGCACTCGACGAACTCGCCCGTCTCCGCGGCGCGCCACACCTGTGACAACAGAGCGCGCAAATCTGAAAAAACGGTGCAAATATGGACGCCGGTGTGCGCGCACGCGCACCGATGCGGCGACCGGGAGGCACGGCAGTGGACGGTCCGGCTCGGGCGGAGCCCGACAGGCGGTCGGCGGGAGCGGCGTTCGCACAGGTCCGCGCGGTCGCGGACGCCATCTGTTACGAGGGCTACCTGCTCTACCCCTACCGCCGCTCCTCGCCCAAGAACCGGGTGCGCTGGCAGTTCGGCATCCTCGCGCCGCGCGCCTGGGTGGAGGCCGACGGGCCCGTGCCGCCGAGCGTCGCCGGAGCCGCCGAGTCCTGGCGCCAGCACACCGCATGCCTGGTGGAGGCCGACCCCGGCGCGCTGCTGCGCGTCCGGGTGCGGTACCTCCAGGTACAGGGCAAGCGCGTCGAGCGCCGGGTCAGGACGCGGGGCGGGGGTGGGGAGGACGCCTGGGAGGCCGTCGAGTCAGCCGACCTCGGCGGGGAGCTCCACCTGTCCTTCGACGAGGCGGTGGAGCACGAGACCGACATCGAGGTCGAGCTGGCCGACCTCATCGCGGGAGAGCGGACGTTCCCCGTCGGCGCGCCCGGCGGTACAAAGACCACCGAACCGGCAGGCGCGGGCGCCCTGGCAGGTGCGGACGGCGAAGCGCTCCGCGTCGTGAGGTACCGCCGCCCGCTCGCGGCCCGCACCACGCTGTCGGCGCACCCACTGGCCGACCGCCCCGGAGCGCACCGCCTGAGCGTCCGCACGGAGAACACCGACGACACCGTCCCCGCCGGCACGCCCCGCGACGAGGCGCTGCGGCACTCCCTGATCGCGACCCACACCCTGCTGGGCGGGGAGGGCGTCGCGTACGTCTCCCTCATCGACCCGCCCGCCTGGGCCGCGGCGCACACGGACACGTGCCGCAACCTGCACACCTTCCCCGTCCTGGCCGGAGAGGAGGGCACGCGGCGGATGATGCTCTCCTCGCCCATCCTCCTCTCCGACCACCCGCAGGTCGCTCCGGAGAGCCCCGGCGACCTGCACGACGCCGCCGAGATCGACGAGATCCTCTCCCTGCGCACGTTCCTGCTGACCGACGAGGAGAAGCGGGAGGCCCGGGCCACCGACGCGCGCGCGGCCGCCATCCTCGACCAGGTCGAGAACATGCCCCGGGAGGTCTTCGCGCGTCTGCACGGCGCGATCCGCTCGCTGGAGCCCGCGGGGGACTCCTCCGCCCGGACCTCGGCAGCGACGACGCCGGCCGCCGCCGAGCCGCCGCCAGACGGCAACGGACCGGGGCCGGCGCGCGCGACCACGCCCTGGTGGCAGGAGGGCGGCGACGAGGGGATCTCACCGTCGACGGACAGCGTGCTGGTCGCGGGCGTACCGGTGCGGCGCGGGCACCGGGTGGTGCTGCGGCCGCGGGCCCGGGGCGCGGACGCGCACGACATCTTCCTCGCCGGCCGCACCGCGCAGATCGCGGGCGTCTTCCACGACGTGGACGGCAGCGTGCACCTGGCCGTCACCCTCGACGACGACCCGGCGGCCGAGGTGAACGCCTGGTACGGCCGCTACTTCTACTTCCGTACCGACGAGGTCCATCCGCTGGACGCCGACGCCTCCGCGCCCGACGCCGACGCCTCCGCGTCCGACGCCGACGCCTCCGCGCCCGACGCCGGTGCTCGTCGCGGCCCCGACGAGAAGAGGTCCGATGGACGCCATCGAACTGTTGAAGCATGACCATCGGATGGTCGAGCAGCTCTTCCGCGACTACCGCGCGGCCGCCTCGGCCCGCCAACGCCGCGCCGTGGTCGAGACACTCGTCCGCGAGCTGTCCAAGCACGCCGCACTCGAGGAGCTGATGGTCTATCCGCTGGCCAAGAAGGTGCTGGCGGACGGGCAGCAGGAGATCGACGAGCACCTGGCCGAGCACATGGGCGTCAAGAAGACGCTTCTCGCGCTGGACAAGCTCCCCTCCGGAGGGAGCGGCAGCACCTACCCGGACGGGTTCGAGGGCGGCGAGGGCGACGCGCAGGTCATGGAGCGGACGACCGCGCTGATGACCGAGCTCCAGCAGGAGATCGAGGAGCACGTGGCCGAGGAGGAGGGCCGCATGTTGCCCAGGCTGCGCGCGGCCCTCGACCAGCAGGCCCTCGACGAGTTGGGCCGCGAGCTGGAGAAGGCCAAGCAGACCGCCCCCACCAGGCCGCATCCCGGCGCCCCTGACCAGCCACCGGGGCTGGCGATGGCGGCTCCGGTCGCGGCTGTCTACGACCGACTGCGTGACCGGCTGCAAGGGAGGCCCAGAACATGACGATCGACAGCGGCACGGCCCGCAGGAGCGAGCACCCGACCGGGGCCGACCGGCGGCAGGGCATCGAGGAGATCGACATCCTGTGGATCTCCGAGGGCATGAGCTGCGACGGGGACACCGTCTCGATGACGGCCTCGGGGCAGCCCGCCATCGAGGACGTCGTACTGGGCCTCGTCCCCGGCCTGCCGAAGGTCAATCTGTACAACAAGGTGCTCTCGCCCACCCTCGGCGGCGAGGACTTCCTCGCTCCGTTCCGGGCGGCGGCCAAGGGCGAGTCGCCGCGCCCGTTCATCCTGGTCATCGAGGGCTCGGTCCCCAACCAGAACATCATCGAGGGCGACGGCTACTGGACCTCCTTCGGCAACGACGAGGAGACCGGCGAGCCCCTCACCCTCAACTGGTGGCTCGACCGCCTCGCGCCGCGGGCCTGGGCGGTGGTCGCGGCGGGCACCTGCGCCACGTACGGCGGTATCCACGCGATGGCGGGCAACCCGACCGGGTGCATGGGGCTCGCGGACTACCTCGGCTGGGACTTCAGGTCCGAGGGTGCGCTGCCGATCGTGAACGTGCCCGGCTGCCCGATCCAGCCGGAGAACTTCATGGAGACCCTCACCTGGGTGCTCTATCACGCGGCCGGCGCTGCCCCGCCCCCGCCGCTGGACCACATGCTGCGGCCCCAGTGGCTGTTCGGGAAGACCGTGCACGAGGGCTGCGACCGTGCGGCGTACTACGAGCAGGGCGACTTCTCCAAGGACTACAACTCGCCCAAGTGCCAGGTGAAGATCGGCTGCTGGGGCCCGGTCGTCAACTGCAACGTGCCCAAGCGCGGCTGGATGTCGGCGGTGGGCGGCTGCCCGAACGTGGGCGGCATCTGCATCGGGTGCACCATGCCGGGCTTTCCCGACGCGTTCATGCCGTTCATGGACGAGCCGACAGGCGGCAGCCTCTCCTCGATCCTCATCAAGCCGTACGGAGCCTTCATCCGCCGGATGCGCGGCCTGACCAACATCGCGGTCAACCAGGAGCCCAAGTGGCACCACAACGGCCCCGAGCTGACCAGCGGCTACGACCCGCACTGGCGCGCCTGAGCGATCACCACCGCGTGACCCCCCCTCACGACCAGCACCGCCCATCCCCACCACGAGCGACGAGGTAAGGACTGACATGACGGCAACCGCGGCCCGGCCCCAGGCGGGGCGCAAGACACCGGACGTGGTGGACATGTCCTGGGATCCGATCACCCGGATCATCGGCAATCTCGGGATCTACACGAAGATCGACTTTGCCAACCGCGAGGTGACCGAGTGCCGCAGCACCTCGTCGCTGTTCCGGGGCTACTCGGTCTTCATGAAGGGGAAGGACCCGCGGGACGCCGGTTTCATCACGAGCCGGATCTGCGGCATCTGCGGTGACAACCACACCACCTGCTCCAACTACGCGCAGCAGATGGCGTACGGGGTCAAGCCGCCGCCGCTGGCCGAGCACATCACCAACCTCGGCGAGGCGGCCGAGTACATGTTCGACCACACCATCTTCCAGGACAACATGGTGTTCGTCGACTTCTGCGAGGCGATGGTCAAGCTCACCAACCCCGGTGTGCTGGCCAAGGCGGAGCAGACCGCCTCTCCCCGCGGGCACATCCACGGCTACCGCACCATCGCGGACATCATGCGGGCCTTCAACCCCTTCGAGGGCGCGGTCTACAAGGAGGCGCTGCACGTCAGCCGCGTCACCCGGGAGATGTTCTGCAAGATGGAGGGCCGCCACGTCCACCCCTCCACGCTGTATCCGGGCGGTGTGGGCACCATGCCGGAGCCGACGACCTTCACCGACTACCTCACCCGGCTGATGAAGATCCTCGACTTCGTCAAGAAGTCCGTCGCCATGAACGACGACGTCTTCGACTTCTTCTACGAGGCGCTGCCCGGCTACGAGGAAGTGGGCCGCCGCCGCACCATGCTCGGCTGCTGGGGCGCCTGGCAGCACTACCAGACGTGCGACTACCGGTACGAGAACATGAACACCTGGGGCAAGGCGATGTATGTCACCCCGGGCATCATCGTCGACGGCGAACTGGTCACCAACAACCTCGTCGACATCAACCTCGGCATGCGCATCCTGCTCGGCTCCTCGTACTACGAGGACTGGGTGAACGAGGAGCCGTTCGTCACCCACGACCCCCTCGGCAACCCCGTCGACATGCGCCACCCCTGGAACCAGACGACGGTCCCGGCGCCGCAGAAACGCGACTTCGACGACAAGTACAGCTGGGTGATGAGTCCCCGCTGGTTCGACAAGAAGAGCGGCGAACACCTCGCGCTGGACACCGGCGGCGGCCCACTGGCCAGGCTGTGGTCCACCGCGCTCAACGGTCTGGTGGACACCACCTACGTCAAGGCGACGGGACACAGCGTGAAGATCACGCTGCCCAAGAGCAGCCAACTGCCGGAGATGACGCTGGAGTGGAAGATCCCCAAGTGGTCCAACACCATCGAGCGCGACCGGGCGCGCCCCTACTTCGTCGCCTACTCGGCCGCCATGGCCTTCGAGTTCCTCGACCGGGCCATGGAACTGGTCAGGGCAGGCGACACGAAGATCTTCAACGACTTCGAGCTGCCCGAGGAAGGCATCGGCTGCGGCTTCCACGAGGCGGTCCGCGGTGTGCTCTCCCACCACCTGGTGATCAAGGACAAGAAGATCGCCAACTACCACCCGTACCCGCCCACCCCCTGGAACGCCAGCCCGCAGGACCACTACGGCACACCTGGCCCCTACGAGGACGCCGTCACCGGGCAGCCGATCTTCGAGGAGAACGGCCAGGACGACTTCAAGGGCATCGACATCATGCGCACCGTCCGCAGCTTCGACCCCTGCCTGCCGTGCGGCGTGCACATGTACCTGGGCAAGGGCAAGGAGCTGCGGCAGATCCACTCGCCGGCCTTCGGGGCGGCGGCCACCGGAGCCGGCCATGGCTGAGGACCAGGTGACCGCGCCAGGGCACCGGCTGGCGGACGCGGACGTCGAAGCGCGCCTGGCACGCCTCGACGAGTTGCTCGAACGGGTCGAGAGCGTGGCGGGCCCCACCGCGGAGGCCGCCCTGGAGGCCGTACGGGGACTGACGCAGGTCTACGGCGAGGCCCTGGCCCGCGTCCGCGACCTGGCAGGACCCCGGCTGACCGGCGCGCTCACCGACGACCGGCTGCTGTCCCACCTGCTGGTGCTGCACCAACTGCACCCGGACCCGGTGGAGCAGCGCGTCGCCGACGCCGTCGAAGGCGTGCGGGCCGTGCTCGCCCAGCGCGGCGCCGACGTGGAACTCGTGGGCGTCGAGGCGGGCGTGGCCTCGGTCCGGGTGACGGCCAAGGGGTGCGGGACCTCCGCGACCACCGCCCTGGAGGCCGTACGCGAGACGCTGCTGGCGGCCGCCCCGGAGCTGACCGCCGTCCGGCGGGTGGCGAGCGAACCGGCACCCGCGTTCGTCCCCCTGGCGGACATGCTGCCCACCGTCGCACCGGCCGCGGGGACGCCGTGACCTCCGGCGCGCTCGCCCGGATGATCCGTACGGCCCAGCGCGGTGGCCCGGCGCCCGACACCGAAGCCTGCGACCTGTGCGGCGCCCCGGTCCCGGCCGACCACAGACACCTGCTGAACACCGGCACCGACGGTGGGGCGGAGGACCTGCCGGCCGGTGAGGAGGGCACCGGGGCGCGCACGGGCGGGGAAGGGCCCGCGGGCGGGCGCATGCTGTGCGCCTGCCGGCCGTGCTCGGTGCTGTTCGCACGGGAGGCGGCCAGCGAGGGCCACTACCGGCTGATCCCGCAGCGGCGCGCGCGTCTGGAACCGGTATCGACGGCCGCGTTGGGGGTGCCGGTCGGGCTCGCCTTCTTCGTCCCGCACGCCGACGGCGGGGTCCACGCCCACTACCCGAGCCCGGCGGGGCCGACGCGGTGGGAGCCGGACCCCGAGGCGTGGCAGGGCGCCGTACGGGAGTGCCCGCCGCTGGCGACACTCGCCGCCGACGTCGAGGCCCTGCTCGTCAACACCGTGCAGGACAGGCGGCAGCACTGGATCGTCCCCATCGACGACTGTTTCCGCATGGTCGCCGTCGTCCGCAGGGAGTGGCGCGGCCTCACCGGCGGCAGCCGCGTGTGGCCGGAGATCGACAGGTTCTTCGCCGAGTTGACCGAACGGCCGGGGTGACGCCCGGAAGCAACAGCCAAGGAGGATCCCATGGGCCGCATCAGAGTCGGAAAGCCCCAGGTGAAACCGGACACTTCCACGCACGTCTTCGGCATCCACCAGGGCAACAAGGGGCCTTACCGCCACCAGCCCGGCCACCACAAGGACGGCACAGCGGACGCCAGGCGCTCGACGGGCATCCACTGGAAGAAGCACAACGCCATCATGAAGATCATGCCGAACATCTCGCCCGGCTGAGGAGCAGCACCATGCGCACCATGCAGCAGCGACGACGTACGCGACCGACGGACGCCATGGCCGCCACGGCGTCACCCCACCGGCCCTGCTGGGCACGACGCGTGCTGTTCGCCCAGGTCGCGGTGGTCGCAACCCTCGTCGCCGGCATTCTCGTGCGGGAACTTCCCGGTGCGGTGCGGGAGGTGCGGATCTGGCGGATGATCGGATTCGGCGCCGGATCCCGTCACCCCCGCTGACCCGCCCGGCCTCCCCGGCTCAGCCTGGTTTCCCCGACCCGGCGTGTCTCCCCGACTCGCCCGGTCTTCCCGACCCGCCCTGCCCGCGACCCGGGTTGGTGGGCGTCGGGAGGACACGAGGGGGTACTCCGTCGTCGTCACAGCCGTCGTGGCGGTGGCCGCGGTCGCGCCCGTGTCCGTGGCCGGACCGGGGCGGCGCGGGACTCCCGACACGAGTGAGGGGGCAGGGGCGTGAGGGCGAGGGTCGACCACCGCAGGACACCGGCACTGCTGGTGACGAGCCTGCTGCTCGTCGCCGGATGCGGCGCGCACGCAAGCTCCGAGCAGTCGGCGCCCGAGGTCGCCGTCCTGCGCACCGGCACGCCCGTGCACGAACCGGTGTGGTCCGGCGAGGAGAAGGCACTGGTCGCGCTCGCCGACGGGTCCCGGCAGGTCGTCAGGATCGATCCGCCGCGCGAGTTGGCCGGCAACGCGCCGCGTACCGCACACACCACGCGCTCGCGGACCTTCTCCCAGCTGGGGCGGAACCTGGCGCTGCCCCCCGGTGACGACGCGTCGGGCGAGGCCTACGTGGCACTGCCCGACCGCGACCGGATCGCCGCACTGAACGTCTCCGACATGCGCACCGTGGAAACCCGCGAGGCCGGTGACGCGCCCTCCTACCTCGCCACCGACACCGGCCCCGACCTGGCACTCGCGCTCTCCGCCGACGGCAGCACCGTCAGCGGCACCGCTCTGGGCGGCAAGCCGGGCGGAGCCGAGGACGTGGTGACCTCCCGGCGCGTCGGTCTCGGGCCCACGGGGGAGATCGACGGTCCGGACAGGGGGCAGCAGGTCGAGTACTACGCCGCCGCACCGGACCGTCTCACCCACTACAAGGGCTCGCGTTCGGACGTACGGGAGACGGGCAGCCTGCCGCTGCGGGCCGAGAAGACCACGGGGGACAAGACGAAGGTCTCGCGGCTCTACGTCGCGGAGAGGGGCAGCGACCGGCTGCTGGCCGTGGACGAGAAGCGCTCCGGCAAGGGCCTGCACGTCGTGGCGAGCCGCCACATGGGACAGCCGGTGCGTCACGTGGACGCGGACGAGAGGCGGCTCTACGCGGTGACCGACTCCCGCCTCGTCGTCCTCGCGACGCACAGCTTCACCGGCTTCCAGGACGGTACGTTCGACGTCGTCGACACGGTCGACTACCGGTCGGCGCTGGACCGCCCGGAGGTGCGGAAGGCGCCCGTCTCCGGCATCGCGGTGGGCGGCGACCGGGTCTACCTCACCCTCGAAGGAGCGCCGTACACCCTCAGCATCGCCAAGCCGAGTCTGTGACGGACACGACGACAACCACGCTCACGGCCACGAGGGAGGCACCTCGCCATGGACAACGACCGGCACGCCGAGGCCGAGGCCGACGTCGACGCAGTTCCCGCGCCGTACCCCCGGCCGGTCAGCGGCATCGCGGCCGACCTGGACCAGGCCTTCGCCCTCCTGCGGCAGTTGCGCGAGCTGGCCGGGGACCCGGCGGCCGCCCGGGACGACGAGAGGGTGTACGACTTCAGCATCCGCTGGGGGACGCTGCTGAGCGGACGGCTGGAGCGCCTCGCCCACTACGCGGCACGCGGGGAACTCACCCGCCGGCAGGCGAAGCGCTACCAGGAACTGCGCACCCGGCTGCGGGACGCCGCCTCGTCGGCCGCGCGACTCGACCTGGCCGACCCCGGCGTCGTCCCGCGGCTCACCCTTCCGGGTGCCCCGCGCTCATGAACTCCTCCTGTCCGAGCGTCACCCCGGTGCGCGGCAGCGGGCACGCGCGGTTGGTGCAGCGCAGCGCGACCAGGTAGGCGTCCGTGGCCTCGTCGAGGAAGAGGAAACCGAGGTAGAGCGCCTCGCCCACCTCGAAGCGGTCGCGGCGGCAGTGCGGGCACCGCAGCTTCCTGTCCCGCAGTGCCCGTCGCACGCGTTGGCGCTGCCCGGCGTCCAGGACGGTCAGCTCCGGCCGGATGTCCTGCACCACACGCTTGCCCTCGGCCCCGTACCGGCCGGCCTCCCGCCGTCGGCCCTCGCTCCCGTGCCGGCCGGCCTCCGGCTGCCGGCCGGACTGCTGCTGCCGAGCGGTCTCTCGCCGTCGTCCTGCGGCTCGCCGTGCGGTGGTCATCACACCTCCACGTCCTTGTCGTAGAAAACGTTGTCCTCACGCCAGCCGCCCATGCCCTTGCCGATGCACGCGTAGCCGGAGACGAACTCGATGCGTTCGATCCACTTGGCCATCTTGAAGCCGACCTGCGTCTCCACCCGCAGCCGCAGCGGTGCCCCGTGCTTGATGGGCAGGGGACCGCCGTTCATCTCGTACGCCAGCAGTGTCTGCGGCTCTCGGGCCAACTCGAGGTCGACGACCTCGTAGAACTGTCCCGCCCCCTCGGCGCTGGGCTCGTCGCGTCCGGTGTCCTGCATGGTCAAGAAGCACAGGTGCCGTGTCTGGGGCAGCGGGCGGACCATCTCGACGACCTCGCGCAGCGGCACGCCGCCCCACTCACCGATGCTCGACCAGCCCTGCACGCAGTTGTGCAGCACCCGCTGGCTGTGCGGCTCACGCAGCGCGCGCAGATCGTCCAGCGTCAGCGTCATCGGGCGCTCGACCAGACCGCCGATCTCCAGCCTCCAGTCGGCGAAGTTGTGCACGGCCATCAGCTTGTACTCGGTGCTGCACGGCGGCTTCCCGTTGACCCGGTGCTCGACGGAGAGCTTGGAGCGCGCGTAGTCCTGGCGGGAGATGAGCCGCCGCAGCACCAGGCGCCGGAAGCTGTTCACGATCCAGCCCAGCCCCTGCTGCACCCTGCGCGGGCTGCGGAGGCTGACGACGGTCGCGCCGACGTGGACCAGGACGACGGCCGCCAGAATGCCCAGCGACAGCCACAGCGCCGCGTTCAGGTCGCGGACCTCACCGAAGATCATCAGCGCGTTGAGCTCGGGCCACCCCCAAGAGATGATCATGGCCAGGTGGACGGCGAGGAAGACCAGGAACGCCACCAGGCCGAGGAAGTGCAGGCTGCGCGCCGCCTGCCGGCCCCCGAACAGCCGCACGTAGCGCGGGAAGCGGGCCTCGACCGCCGGTGACTGCGCGGCGCCGGTGAGGATCTGGAACGGCGCCAGCAAGAAGATCACCCCCGCGTACGCGAGCTTCTGCAGAGCGTCCAGCGGCTGGCCGGGCAGCAGCGGCGGCAGATCGAAACTCAGATACGTCATCAGGTCGTCCCAGGCCGTCGGGAAGATCGACCACGAGGTGGGGACGTAGCGCAGCCACTGTCCCGTGGCGAACAGCAGTACGACGTACACCAGCCCCGTCAGTATCCAGCCGATCACGCTGACGAAGTGCCAGTGCCGCCCCATCCCCAGCTGCTTGTGCCCCGGCAGCGCGACGACCGACGAGTAGCTCTCCTCCTCGTCCAGCGTGTCGTAGAGCTTGTCCTTCGGCATCCGCTTGCGGGTGAAGCGGGCCCACTCCGTGCCCGGCCGGCTGTCGTTGCGCCAGTAGAGCTTGGGATGCGTCGCGATGATCTCGATGCCGCTGCGGATCAGCAGGGTCAGGAACAGGACGTTCAGCCAGTGCTCCACACGCAGCCACACCGGGAAGTCGAGCTGTTGCACGGGCCTCTCCTTGGCGATCGACGGCGGGGGCGAAGCTGGCGGTGGCGGTGGCGGTGGCGTGGTGGTGCCTCAGTGGTGCCAGTGCCTCGTGTCCGGGACGGCCACGTTCATGCCCGTGAGGACGGAGACGTGGAGGGCGAGAAAACCGCCCGCCAGGATGAGCGAGGCGGTGCCCAGGGGGTAGTCCCAGCGCCCCTGCAACTCCGGCAGCCCGGGCAGTCCCGCCACGCGGCCGACCAGATACCCGGCGGCCGACACCGCCGAGACCAGGCTGCCCAGCACCCACCCCGCCCGGGTCAGTACCCGGCGGGCGCCCGCCACCACGCCCACCGCGGCCAGGAACGCGCCGGACGCCAGCACCACCAGGCAGGCCGCCACGTAGCCGGGACGGTCGGCCGGATGGCCGGTGACCGCCTGGTGGAGGCGGGCGGCCGCCGTGCCGAGGAGCAGCAGGGCCCCGGCGCCGCTGGTCAGCCGGGGCAGATCGAAGGCGAAGTACCGGTAGAGCCGGAGCAGCTTGCCCACCCCGGAGTACCGGAGCGCGGCGTGCAGCCGCTCCCGCCCGCCTGACGTCTCGGCACGGCCCGTCTCCACCATGGGCGGCGGGTCACCGGGCGGCGGCGAACCAAACGGAGAAGTACCGCGCCTTCTCTCCGGGACTCATGACCGTACGGGACTCGTGGCCGTACGGGACTCGTGGCCGTACGGGACTCATGGCCGTACGGGACTCATGACCGTTCGGGGCCGTCCGGCGGTGGGTCCCCGGGGGGCGGGCGCTGGTCGAACTCGACGGTGACGGTCTCGAAGTCCTTGAAGGTCTCCGTGGTCGCGTAAGAGGTGTACGCCTTCCGGTCGGCCCAGTTGAGCCACACCCGGTCCGTGAACGGAGTCAGCAGGCTGCGCGGCCACAGCCGGTGCGTGCGCACCACGCTCACCTCCGCCGCCAGGACGAAGATGAGAGCGCCGAGATAGATCCAGCCGAGCAGGCCGAGCACGATTCCGAACATGCCGTAGGTCGCGCTGGCACCCCGCAGCACGCTGGTGGCGTAGTAGCCGCCTCCCCACTGGAGCGCCTGCCAGGCGCAGGCCGCCCCCAGGGACTCGACCCACAGCCGCCGCAGCGGCACCTGATGGTGGGTGAGGAAGGTGTAGGTGGCCAGCAGCAACGCCGTGTTCACGGCGACGGCGACCGCGGTGATCGCCGTCCGCAGCCCCGTCCCCAGCTCCGTGCCGAACGTCTGCGACTTCGAGGCCGCCACCGACAACAGCAGCGTCACGCACAGCCCGGCCGCGACCGTGGTCAGGAACAACACGCCCTTCAGCCGCGACCGGAACGGGTTGTGTCTCAGGTGCCGGGGCACCGCCCATATCTTGTTGAGGCTGTACTGCGCGGCCTGCGCCGCGCCCAGGCTGCCGTACAGGCTCCCCGTCACACCGATCGCGAGGGCGATCCCGTTGCTGCGGAACGGGTGGATACGCCCTCGCAACTGGTCCCCGAGCACCGGGAACTCGCCGAGGACCGAGTTGATCAGTCTCTGCTGGAGGTCCGGATTGTCCTCCAGGAACGCCCCCAGGCCCGAGACGAACAGCAGCAGCACGGGAAAGATCGACAAGAAGGTGTAGTACGTCAGCAGCGCGACCAGGTAGAGGGCCTGGTCGTCGAAGACCTTGTAGACGACGGCGAGGGGCCCTCCGACCCAGCGGTGCCGCTGCTGGAAGGCGTCGATCCGCTGTGCCGTACCACTGCCCATGGGGCGTCAGCCGCCTCCTCCCAGACCGTCCGCGGTATCCGCGGCCGAACCGCCGACGTCGCTCACTCCAGCCAAGCCCAGTCGGCCCGGCTGCGCACGCGTTGCGGCGCCATCCGGCGGGTGGGCCACGAGAGCCAGCGGCATACGCGAGGGGCGGAGCGGTGGTTACCGCTCCGCCCGTCACCGGTTACGCAGGGTGGCCGTCACCCCTTCCGTTTCTTGCCCATCGCCAGGCCCATGACCGCAAGGCCGCACAGTGCCGCGACACCACCCGCGATCACGTTGTTGACCACGATCGACGTCGTGTCCGGCGCACCGTTGATCACCCACTGCGAGATGATCACCCAGGCTCCGAGCAGCGGCGCCGTCCACCCCAGCAGGTGCGTCCGCTCGTAGGCGGATCCGAAACCGAAGGCGAGCACCGCGAACGCCAAGCCGACGATGAGGTTGCTGACCGCCAGACTCGTCGACGTGTTGAAACCGACGACCCACGGTGAGATCGCTATGTAGAGGCCCGCGAGGAAGCTCAGACCTTCCACGAGCTGTGCGGTCGGAGTGGATCCGGCCTTCTCGTACCGCGCACGCATCTCCACCAGATCGGGGTGGTGTTCAATGCTGCTGCCGGTAGTAGGCACTGCCATGGTTGTCCTCCTCCTTCCGGAGAGTGCCTGTGGTGGGCGAACGGAACTCACCCGCCAGCCACCGGGTGAACAGTGGGCGGGCCACATTCACGGCCATGTGCCCGAATTTTTGTGATGTGGGTCACATTGCGGGAGGTGGCCTCGCGGTCACCCGCGCCACTCCGCTCCGCAAGGTGAGGGCACGAGTGCACCATGTGGCTGCCACGACACCGGTTGGCGTAGGCTCGCTCCCCTCCGTCACCACGAGGCCGTCACGCACACGGCCGCCATCAGCGGCGACGCGTCCACCGCGCTGTCGCCTACAGCGTTGTCATCCAGGGGGAGGGGCGACAGGGGGGAATGGAAGCGCTACGTCAGGACGATCCACGACGACTCGGGCCCTACACCCTCGTCGGCAGACTCGACGCGGACGCGAGTGAGATACGCGCGGCCTCGCGCCGCTTCGTGGGCCTGGCGCCCGGCGGGGAGCGCACCGTCCTCATCAGCACGGTGCCGCTGGAGGCCGAGGAAGACCCCGGCCACGCCCGCCGCTTCCACGCGGAAGCCCTGGCAGCACAGCGCACCGGCCAGGACGGGACGCCCCGCAGCCCCTGGCTGCTGCCGGTCGGTGAAGTCAGCGGCCCCGCGGGTGGACGGGTCTGGTACACCTCCCCGTACCGTCCCGCGCTGCCGCTCCCGGCCGCGGTGGAAGCGCACGGCCCCCTTCCGGCCCGCACCCTGCTCGCCGTCGGCACGGCGCTCGGCGAGGCCCTCGCCCGCCTCCACGCCGACGGCACCGCGCACGCGGGTGTCCGGGCCGACGCCGTCCTCCTCACCGGTGAGGGGCCCCGGCTGACCGGCTACGGAGCAGCACGCGTCACCGCCCCGGACGGCACGCCCCGCCCACCCCACCCCTTCCTCGCCCCGGAACAGATCACGGGCGGACGCCCCCGCCCCCTCGGCGACATCTACGGCCTCGGAGCCGTCCTCGTCTACGCGGCGACCGGGCAGCCGGGAAGCGCCGCCTCCCGCTCCGCGGAGCGGGCCGCCCCGGCCGGACCGCTCGAAGGGCCGCTCGGCGAGCTGCTCGCCTCCTGCCTGGCCGAGGACCCATCGGCCCGTCCGGCGGCGACGGACTTCCTGGCGGCACTGGAGGCCTGCGGCCCGCTGCTTCCGGGGTGCGTGCCATCGGCCCCGCACGTTCCCCCGCCGCCCCCCGAACAGCCGCCGACGCCCCTTCCGGCGTCCCGACCGGAACCGGCGTCCCGACCGGAACCGGCGTCCCGACCGGAACCGGCATCCCGACCGGAACCGGCGTCCCCACCGGCACCGGCATCCCGACCGGCACCGGCGTCCATACCGTCACCTCCGACGACACCGCCTTCGGAGCCGTCGGCGGTCCCCGCTCCCGAGGCCACGCTGTGGGACGGCGGGCCGCCGGCCCGGACCGACGATCCGCACGGCGGCACCATGACGGGTGGCACCGTGCTGGACGGTGCGGGAGGCGGCCGGGCCGCGAGCCTGATCGTCCCGGGCTGGCTCCCGCGGCGCGTCAGCGCCTCCCTCGCGGTTCAAGCCGCCGCGGTCCTGGCGGCGGAAGCCGACGACGAGGTGGCGCCGGCGGCGGAACCGGCCCCGGAGCCGACGGCCCTCGACGGCGCCGCGGTACCGGTGCCCGGCCCCGCGCCCTCCGCACCACGCCCCGCCCCCGCCCGGGGCCGCCGCGCGCTCACCCCCTCGCGGCGCTCTCTCCTCACAGCCGTCGGGACCGGCGCCGCCGGCGTCGCCGTGGGCGGTTCCGTGGCCTGGGCCGTGACGTCCGACCCCGCCCCGAAACTCACCCCGGCCCAGAAGCTGGCCGCGGGACGCAAGACCCGCAAACGTCTCAAGGGCGCCCCGCCGACCCCGGCATGGCGCTACGACCTCGCCGACCCCGTGCGTGACTTCGCCCCTCTCCTGTGGAAGGACGAGGTCGTCGTCCTCGCCGACGGGAAGGCCGCGGTCGGCGTCGCCGTACGCACCGGCGACGAGCTCTGGCGCCGCGCGGACACCAAACCCTCGGGCCACGCCTGGCCGTTGAGCAACGGCCTGGTCCTGCTCGCCGGCTCCGACCTGTTCGCACTCGGCGCCCGCGACGGGGAGACCCGGTGGCACTCCGAGCGCTACCGCAAGGGAGGCCGCCGGCCGTACACGGCGGTGCTCGCCGCCCACGGCCACGTCGTCTGGCTCGTCGTGGAGAACGCCCGCGCGTCCGCCACCTCCCGCACCGTCGTCGCGTACGACATCACCGACGACCGCGAACTGTGGAGCACACCGCTGCCCGCCGACTACCGGGAAAGCCATCTGCTCGCCGACACCCTCGTGGTGGTCACGGCGAAGAAGGGCGAGCCCCCACGCCTGACGGCCTACGACCGCGAGACGGGCCGGGAACGGTGGACACGCACCTACGAGCCCGCCGAGTCGGCCCACCTGACCACGGTGGCCGACCCGGCGACACTGGTGGCGGCCAAGGGGGCTTCCCTTCGGGCGTTTGGGTTGGGAGAGAAGAAGTCCGAAGACGGCCACGAGGAGCACAGGTGGCAGGTCGAGGCGAAGAGCGAAACGAAGGACACCCCTGCCTTCTTCGGCGCGCCCGTGTCCCGCGAGGGAACCGTCTACGTCACCGACAGCACCTACACGGCGTACCGTGTGGACGCGCAGTCCGGTGACGTCGTGTGGAAGGCCCAGCCGTCCAGCTCCTTCCGTCCGACCTCCCGGTCCGCCACTCCCGACGTGTCCGTCACGCCGGACGGCCGGGCCCTGATCACCGCGAACGACTTCGAAGTCGACGCGTTCGACACCGACCGGGGCCGACGCCTGTGGCGTTTCACCGACCTGCCCTCCGGCCCCGCAGCGGTACGCGGGCGCCGCGCAGTCGCAACGGGCGACCACCACGTAGTGGTCGTCAGCGGCCGCGGCGCCTACGCACTGTCCGTGGACTGACCGAACCGGGACGACATGCCGATACCGAGTGAACCCATGCCAGCCGTCAGCGGGTCGACCGCGGCACACGGTCACGCCGCGCAGCCGGTGCGCCCGAGCGAGTGGAGCGCCGAGGTGCTGGACGGATACCGCCTGGTCGAGAGGCTGGACACCCGGTCGTCCGGCGTCAGCTGGTGGCTGGCGACCGGGCCCGACGCGGCGCCGTGCGTGCTGTTGGCGCCGAATCCCGCGTACGCCGCCGACGCGGGCTACCGCCTTCGCTTCTGGTCCGAGTCGAACAACTCCCTTCGGCTCAACGGCCGTCAGGCGGCGCCCGTCAAAGAGGTCTCCCCGACACGTGCGGCGACACCCTGGATCGCTTACGACTGCTTTCCTGCGCTGCCGTTGACCGCAGCGATGAAGGAACACGGCGGCCCCTTCGATGAGTCCGTGGTGCGCGCCTGGGGCAGGGCACTGGCCGAGACCGCCCTACGGGCCCACGCCCAGGGCCTGGTACACGGCGGCATCTCGCCCGACTCCGTGCTCCTCACGCGGCGCGGCCCCCTGCTCACCGGTTACGGCCTCGTGCGAGCGGGACAGGCCGAAGAGCGCGGGCGGCCCCAGGACGGACGTCGGGCGGTTCCCGGGCTCGACGAGCAGAGCCTGCCGCCCGAGCAGACCGCCGGGCGCAGACCGCAACCCGCGGGGGACGTCTACGCGCTGGCGACCTGCCTCCAGCGTGCGCTCGCGGCCGGGGGAGAGACCGACGGAGCCGGAGAGACCGACGGAGCGGGGGAAGAGGCGGTCGGACTGTCGGCCGGGACGCGGGAGCTGATTCGGCGTTGCCTGGCCGTCGAGCCTGCGGACCGGCCGCGCGCCGAGGACCTCGTGCGCGCGCTGGACGCGCCCTCGGACCCTCCCGGCAACGCGCTTCCGGCAGCGGTGGGCGCGGCATTGGAGGCGCAGGAGGCACGTCTGGCCGCTCTGCCTGCCGTCACGACCGCGTACACCCCCGAAGGCGCGGGGCAGCCCACGGCGCGCACCACTTCGGCGCGCTCCTCCGTGGCCGGGGAGCCGACGGCTTCCCGGCCGTCCCCGACGCGCCGCACGCTCCTCAGCGCGGCGCTGCCGGCTGCGGTCGGCCTGGCGACAGGAGCCGGTGGTGTCGCCCTGTGGCGGGGTCTCGCCGACTCTCCGCCCGGGCCCCGGTCCCTGAGGGGACTGGCGCCCGCGCCGCTGTGGCGTCACTCTGCGCCGACCGAAGGGCTGAGCAAGATCACCCTGGTGGATGGCAGGACATGCGTCGCCGCGGCCGAGTCGGGTGGCACGTTCGCCATTGACGCACGCACCGGCAAGAAGCTGTGGTCGCGGAACGACGTGCTCACCTCTCAGTTGGTCGATGTGGGCCAAGGCCACCTGCTGGTCCCGTCCGACGGCGACCAGGGCGCGTTCAGCCTGATCTCGGCGCGCACCGGAAAGGTCAAGTGGACCGAACGGACGTATATGGGCAGCGTTGAGGGCGGCACGCTGACGATGACCGTCGTCATCGGTCACCGGAAGGGCGTGGTGTTCTTCACGGCGGAAGACGTCACCACCATCGAGGACGAGAAGAGAAAGACAGCGCTCATCGCCTACAGACTCCGTGACCGGAAGGAACTGTGGCGCAGCCCGCTGCCGGGCGGCCTGACGGACACGTTCGAACCCCCCAGCCGGGGAATGGTCGGCCCCGCGCTGGTGAAGTCCACCGTGCTGCTCCCCAACACCGGGCTCTCGCTGGGGGAGGACGACCTCACCTACCGTGCGTTCGACGTGCGCACGGGTGAGAAGAAGTCGACGAGAAAGTACGACGGCATACCGAGAGGCGGCAACGGGCTGGTCCTCCCGATGCGAGGCGGTCTGCTGGTCGCCAGTGGCGAGGACTGCCTGCGTGGCCTGAACCTGTCGGACGGGAAGGAGCGCTGGCGGTTGCCCGTCGAAGGATCGGTGAGCATTGGCGCAGCGCTGCGCGGCAGCATCCTTTATGTGAGCGACTCCTCGCTGACCACCTACGCCGTGGACCTCCGAAGGGGGAAAGTCCGTTGGCGTCATCGGCAGGTGGGCCCGGCCGACGCGGCGATTTCCGACTCGGGCCTGGCACTCAGCGCGTCCGGCCGCACGCTCTTCCAGTCGAACGACGCGGAGATCGACGCGTTCGACGCCCGCGACGGGTCCTTGCGGTGGCGGCTCGCGCTGACGGGGAAACTGGACGAGAAAGCCGACGTCGTCCCGGCGGCCGCGGAAGGGATCGCTGTCATCGTGAACGGCAGCGGCGACATCTACGCCTACCCGGTGGACTGATGGCCATGGCGCACCCTCTCACCCACGACGATCCCGCACACCTCGGCCCTTACCGGCTCGTCGCCCGACTCGGCGGCGGGGGCATGGGCACCGTGTACCTGGGGCGGTCCCCGCGCGGGCGGACCCTCGCGCTCAAGACGATGCACCGCGACATCGCCCAACTGGCCGATTTCCGCACCAGGTTCCAACTGGAGGCCGACGCGGCGCGGGTCATCGGCGAGCACCACGGCGCTCTCGTCGTCGACGCGGACCCCTTGGCGGAGACTCCGTGGCTGGCCACCGAGTACGTACTCGGCCCCCCGCTCGACGAGGCGGTTTCCCTGTGCGGGCCGCTGCCCGAGGCGACGACCCGTGTGCTGGGCTCCAGGCTGTGCCAGGCGCTCTCCCAACTGCACTCCTCCGACGTGGTGCACCGCGACCTCAAGCCCTCCAACATCCTCCTGACGGCCACCGGGCCCAAGGTGATCGACTTCGGTATCGCACGAGCCGCCGGTGACGACCGGCTCACGCGCACCGGGGCGGCTGCGGGGACCCCCGCCTTCATGTCGCCCGAGCAGGCGACAGGACAGGAGCACAGCCCCGCGGGTGACGTCTTCGCGCTCGCCGGCGTGCTCGTCTTCTCCTGCACGGGACACGGCCCCTTCGGCACTGGCCAGACCGCTGACCTGCTCTACCGCGTCCGCTACGGCGAACCCGACCTCACGGGGGTACCGCAGGAACTGGCCCGGCTGCTCCAACGATGCCTGGCGAAGGACCCGCAGAGCCGACCGGGGGCCGGTCAGCTCGCGGCCCTGCTGCACGACGGTGACGACGCGGAGTTCGCCGATCACCTGCCGGATGCCGTGCACGCCGAAATCCTGCGGCGCAGCGTCGCCGTCTGGGATGTCAGGCCCGCGCGGTCGGCGCCGCCGCCCGAGGAACCGGCAGAGACGCACGGGAGGCCCTCTCCCGCCATGACCTCCCGGCGCCGCCTCCTCGCTCTGGCCGGTGGCGGGCTCGTCGCCGCTGCCGGAGCCGGGGGCATCTGGGCTTGGACGCGACCGTCCGGATCGGACGAGCCTCCCTCCGCCTCGACGCCGCCACCGGCCGCGCCCGCGTCCGCCCCCGAGCCCAACTGGCAGTTCAAGTCGTCGGACAGCGGTGCGCCCACTCCCTTGCTGACCGAGCGACGCGTGGGTGTGGTCGTCGCAGGCGGCAAGCTCACCCTGCTGTCGGCGGGCGGCGAGGTCGTCGGCACCGAGGCGGACGTGTGGTCCGCCGCCGCCGACGAGGGACGTATTCACGGGCTCCAGGGAGACGCGTGCGAACTTGCGGTGCTCGAGGAGAAGACCGGCAGGTTCGCGGCCCCGGTCGCGGACGTGCGGGACCTGTTGGGAAGTGACGTAACAGGCCCGCAGGTCGCCAAGATTCTCGCCGTCCACAAGGGCACCGTGCTCGTGCGCGAGGAGGAGGGCGGGCTCCGGCGGACGTGCATGGCGCTGGACGCCGAGAGCGGAAAGAAGCTGTGGCGGGGGAAGATCTCCCACGAAGCCGTCGTCGTGGCCAAAGCCGGCGAACTGCTCGTGCTCGCCAGTGCTTCCGACGGCGAGGTGTGGGCGATCGATGTCGAAACCGGCAAGGAAGCCTGGAGCAGGAAGTTCTCCCTCGGCTACGGACGTGAGATCCGCACCTCGGGCGCCGACACGGAGGGAAACCTCTACCTCAACCTCGACGAGATCATCGCAGTGCGTGCCAAGGACGGAAAGACCCGCTGGCGCTTCGGCAAGGGCAGAGCGCACAAGGCGGAGTCGTCGGACCTGGCCGAGTACGGAGCCCCCGTGGCCCACGACGGCACCGTGTACGCCCTGGAGTCGGGCAACGGTGTGGTGGCGCTCGACCTCGCGAGCGGAAAACTGCGGTGGGAGCTGAAGCTCGACGTGGCGTCGCGCATCCCACTCGACGCCGTCCCCGTGGTCGGCGACCGCTACGTGTACTTCCCCTCCGGCGGCACCTCCCTGGTCACCGCCGTCGACGTGAAGAAGCGGCGGGCGGCGTGGACCTCCGTCGGAGCCGACAAAGAGGCGATTCCCGAACTGGCCTGGCACCGCGAGACCAGTCAACTCGTCGTCGCCACCGACAAGCGCGTCTTCGGTCTGCCCTTGAAGTGATCCGCTGCCTTTCGAGCGGTCCGCCGAAGTGGCCCGCCTCCGCCGCACCAGCACTGTCCGCCCTGCTCGTTGTCGGAAGTCGCCGGAGCAGTCGCCGGAAAAGTCGTTGGAATAGTTGTCGAGACAGTCGTCGGTAACCACCCCAGGAGCTACTCCCCATGAAACCTCTCGGCGTCGGCGACCCGCTGCGTCTGGGTCCCTTTCGGCTGGTCGGTGTGCTGGGCGCCGGAGGAATGGGGAAGGTGTACCTGGGGCGGGACGGGCGGGGGAAGGCGGCCGCGCTGAAGGTGCTGCGGCCCGAGTTGGCACACGACCCGGACATGGCACGGCGCTTCGTACGGGAGGCCGAGGCCGCCGGCGCGGTGCGCGGCAAAGGGGTCGCGCGGGTGCTCGGGGCGCAGACCGAGGGCGGTCGACCCTGGATCGCCAGTGAGTTCCTGGCGGGCCCCACGTTGCAGGAGGCCGTCGAGCGGCACGGCCGGTTCCAGGACGCGGCGGTGCGCGCGCTCGCCGCGGCGCTGGGCCGTACGCTGGCCGAGATCCACTCCGCGGGCCTGGTGCACCGGGACCTCAAGCCCGCGAACATCGTGCTGACCTCACGGGGGCCGCGGGTCATCGACTTCGGGATCGCCAGACCCGAGCACGGGCTGACGCTCACCACCACGGGGCAGGTGCCCGTCACGCCCGGATACGGGCCGCCCGAGCAGGTGCTCGGGCAGCGCGTCGGCCCGGCGGCGGACGTGTTCGCGCTCGGGGCCGTCCTCACGTTCGCTGCGACGGGCGCGAGGGCCTTCACCGGCGAGCACGTGGCGGCGGTGAGTTACGAGGTGGTGCACGGGCAGCCACGGCTGGACGGGCTCTCGCCCGAACTGCTCGCGCTCGTCGCGCCCTGCCTGGACAAGGACGCCGCGCGGCGCCCCACGCCGGAGGACGTGGCGCGGGCCTTCGCGCCGCCCAAGGGCGCGGACCTGGTGTGGCGGCGCGGCCCCCTCGCCGGGGAGATAGCCGAGCGCGAGCAGACCGCCGAGCGGATGACCACACTGCCCGCCGCGGGGGACACCGAGGATGCCGTGCGCCCGTCTCGGCGGCGTCTCCTCGCGGGCCTGGCCGGCGGCGGTGTCGTCGTGGCCGTCGGCGGTGGCGCCGGCGCCTGGTACCTGCTCGGCCGCGACGAGGACGACCCTCACGACCGGGACGCCGAACCGCTGGCGACGTACGAGGCCGGAAAGCCCCCGTCGCCCTTGTGGGGCCCCTTCGAGGTGACCCGCGACGAGGCCCCGGCGCCGGTGCCGCTGCGTGACGTCGTGGTCGTCGCGGCGAAGGGCGGCGGCCTGCACGCGTTCGACGTGCGCAACGGCGGGCGGCGGTGGAAGGCCCGCCTGTCCGTGGGGAGCGGGCCGCTGCTCGTCACCGGCGCCGAGGAACCGGTGCTGCTCGCCGCCGACCGGTCCGGCGAGATCCTCGGCCTCGGCGCGGACGGCAAGCGCCGCTGGTCCGCGTCCGCCGACGCCGCCGTCCTGCTCGCCGCCGACTCCGAGGCGGTGTACCTGACGACGAAGAGCAACAAGCTGCGCGCTGTCGGCCTCACCACGCACAAGCCGCGGTGGACCGCGAAACTGCCCGTCGAGTCCTCGGCCGAACACCCCGCACGTGCCGTGGTGACGAACGGCCGGCTGGTCGTCCACGGGGCCGACGGGAAGGTGGCGTGCGTGGACACCGGGAGCGGCCGTGCCGTCTGGGGGCCCCGGAAACAGAGCGCCGAGGGCACCGCGCTCACCCCCGCGGCGGGGCGGGGCGCGGACGGCCTGGTCTACCTGGGAGGCCGCCGCCTGACGGCACTGTCCCTGGCCGACGGCTCGCTCAAGTGGGCGCAGCCGGCCGCCGAGGACAGCGGCTGGGGCGCGCCCGCCGTCCGCGGAAAGGTGCTGTACGCCGCGAACGCCGCCGACGTGGAGGCCCGCCGCACCGCGGACGGCACCGGCACGTGGACGGTCACACTCCAGACGACCACGCTGCCCCTCGACGCGCCGACGCTCCAGCGGAACACCGCGTGGGTCGCCATGTACGACGACGGCTCCCGCGGTGTGACCGCCGTGGACACCCGCAAGGGCGCCCAGGCGTGGACGTACATCCAGGGTGCGTCGGGACCCTGGCGCATCGGCGCCGACGGAAACCGCGTCTTCCTCTGCCAGGGCAACCTGCTGACAGCCATGCCCGTCGCCTGAACACGACGAGTCGCCCACGGCGCCGGCCGCTGCCCTCGACAGCACCGGCCGGCGCCCGGCGGCTACGGTTTGATACCCAGGCCCGCCCACACACCGGCCTCGGCCGGGCTGACCATGCCGGGGAGTTGTGGCACGTCGTCGGTGTCGAGGTCGAGCCGCCAGTCGCAGGTGGCGGACAGGCCCGGCTCGACCAGTTCCAGGCCGTCGAAGAACTCGGCGACCTCCTTGTGGCTGCGCAGCCGCACGCGCATGTTCGCCTGCCGGTATCTGTCGGCGATCAGCCGCATGCCTTCCGGGTCGAAGTCCTCGGTGGCGTGCGAGAGGGCGAGCGCGCTGCCCGAGGGCAACTCCTCCAGCAGCCGGCGGACCAGAGCCTGCGGCTCGTCGGTGTCCTCGATGAAGTGGAAGAGGGCGATCACGGTCAGGGCGACCGGCTCGGAGAAGTCCAGGGTCTCGCGGGCGCGTTCCAGGATGGCCTCGGGCCTGCGGACGTCCGCCTCCACGTACTCGGTGACCCCCTCGGGGGTGCTGGTCATCAGGGCGCGTGCGTGGGCGAGCACGATCGGGTCGTTGTCGGAGTAGACGACCCGGGCGGTGGGCTGCTCCTGTTGCGCCACCTGGTGCAGGTTGGGGACTGTGGGGATGCCGGTGCCGATGTCGAGGAACTGCCGGATGCCGCGCTCCCGCGCCAGGTGGCGCACCACGCGGTGCATGAAGGCCCGGTTCTGGCGGGCGGCGATCATCGCGTTGGGGAAGAGCTTCAGTCCCTCGACGGCCACTTCCCGGTCCGGGCTGTAGTTGGTCTTGCCTCCCAGATAGAAGTCGTACAGCCGCGCGGTGTGCGGCCGTGTCGCGGTGCCCGGGGGGATCTGCTGGCTCATGCGTCACTCCTGTGAGACCTCACGTGGTCAACCACTGTGACGTACGGCGCTGTTGAGCACCAGATCACCGTCCCGCCCGGCTCGGGGGCGAGCGGTGACGGTGCTGTAGACGCGCTGTGACACGAACGGGGCCCGGACCGACGTGATGTGCGTTACCGTCGGCAAGACGTGTCATAACCGGATAACGGGGAGGGTTCCCGATGGGAATGAACGGTGCCGACCTGGCGCGGCTGCGTGAACTGGCGGGGAAGTTCGACGGTGACGCGAACCAGCTTCAGGGGCTGATCACCAGCCTGCAGAACGCGTGCGACGAGAGCGGGGGCTACTGGACCGGCGGCAAGGCCCAGCAGTTCCGCTCCGAGTGGCAGAGCCTCAAGCCGACCTTCGACCGCTTCGTGGAGACACTGCGGGACGCCGGCCGGGCCGCGCGTACCAACGCGGACAACATCGACCACGCCACCAACTGACCCCCTGGGTCACGGCTCACCGGCTACGGGCCGCTGCCCGCCGCGCCGACCTCGCACGGGCCGCAGCCAACTCGGCTGCGGCCCGCTGCTGTGTCGAGCCGTACTGCTGCGTGGGGCCGTGCTGCTGTGTTGAGCTGCGCTGCTGTGTCGAGCCGTGCTGCTGCGTGGGGCCGTGCTGCTGTGTTGAGCTGCGCTGTCGTGTGGGGCCGCGCTGTTGTGTCGCGCCGTGCCGTCGTGTGGTGGCCCGCTGTTGTGTGGGGCCGCGCCGTCGTGCGGGATCCGACATCCCACGTCGGTCTGCCGCTGTGCGGGACGGGACACCCGATGGCGGCCCGCCGCACGGCGGCGGTGTGGGGCCGCGCCGCCCGGTGGCGGCCGGCCACGCGGTGGCGGGGCCCCGTCGCGGAGGGGCGCGGCACCGCCCCGTGAGCGGGCCCCCGCGAACGGGCCCGCTCAGGCGTCCGTGACCGCCTGGACCGGCATCATGTCGCCGCTGAGCACCAGCAGTCCGCGGCCCGCCACGCCGGAGGCCGCCGCACGGGGCAGCCGGATGTTGAAGAGTTCGCCCTCCGCGTTGTTCTGCGGCGACAGCAGCAGCCCGCTGCGCGCCCGCCGCGCTTCCTTGACGAAGCCCCGGTACTGCGAGGTCAGTGAGTCCGTCGTGCCGGCGGCCACGAGCCCGTGTCCGCCGTCGACGCCGCCGCGCACGACCGTCTCCAGGACGGCGTCCACGGGCGTGTCGAACACCAGCTCGGCGTCGTCGACGAGTACCGCGTACCGCCCGCGCTCCCGAGCCCGGACCAGCAGTTCCTGCAACTGCGCCGACTCCGCCATCTCCCGTACCCCGCCGACCACACCGGGTTCGCCCTCCAGGTCGCGCAGCGGAGAGCGTTTCGGGGTGACGAGAACGAGGGGCACCCCGGCGCGCAGCAGCGAGCGGGCCGCCGCGCACACCGACGTCGAACGCCCCGACTTGGGCGGTCCCGCGATGACGAAGCCGGGGCCGTGCTGTGCCAGGTCGGCTCCGACCGGAGCGAGTTCGTCCCCGCCGACGCCCACCAGGGCCCACAGCCCGCCCGGCAGTCCGGACTCCGCCGCCAGTGCCAGCGCCTCGGCCGTCGTGGCGCGGCCCGGGAGCGGGTCCACCCGCATCGGGCGGAGGGCGGGCGAGGGCCTGCCGTACGCGGCAACGGCCCGTTCGGCGATGTGGCGCACCGCGCCGACCTGGGCCTGCCCGGCGGGATCGGGATCCAGCAGCGCGATCTGGCTCTCCAGCACCCCGTCGTCACCCGGCCGCAGGGCGCGGCCGGGCGGCAGGTGTGAGGGAATGTCCCGCGGCGTCATTCCGGCCGTGGTGTAGTCGTTGGGGTCGGCGAGGCGCAGGATGAGCCGGTCGCCGAACGACGAGGAGACGGTGCCGGACAGGCCGCCGCGCCCCGCGGTCATCACGACGCGCAGCCCCACCGAGGGGCCTTCGCGGAAGAGCTGCGTCATGGCGTCGATGAGCTTGCCGTAGTCGTACGACTCGTAGGTGGCGGTGTAGCTCTCCCAGCCGTCCAGCAGCAGCACCATCCACGGCAGGCGCTCCTCGGGCGAGGCCGCCGCGGCCCGCTGCTCGGCGACGTCGGCCGCGCCCGCCTGCGCCAGCAGCTGCTGGCGGCGCACGATCTCCGCCTGGAGCCTGCCCAGCAGCCGGGTGAGCCGGTCGGCCTGGTCCCTGGTGACGATCGCTCCGCAGTGCGGCAGTACCGACAGCGGAACGAGCGCGTTGGAGCCGCAGTCCACGCCGTAGAGGTGGACGTCGGCGGGGGAGGAGACGGCGGCGAGGGCGGCGGCGACGGTGCGCAGCGCCGTCGACCGGCCCGAGCGCGGCCCGCCGACCAGCAGGAGGTGATCCCCGTCTACCAGGTCGAGCGTCAGCGGCGAGCGGTCCTGCCGTGCCGGTACGTCGGTGACGCCGAAGGCGACGGGCGGCACGTCGCCCTGGCGGCCGCCCGCCGGACGCGGCACGTCGGCGACCGTCACCAGGTCGGCCAGGGGTTCGAGCCAGGGACGGTAGGGCGGGGCGAACCGCATGGAGGCGGCGCTCTCGCCGATCGCGGCGACCAGCACCGCCAGGTCGGTCAGGGGGTCGTCGTCCTCCTGCCCGGGCGGCGCGGGGCGGGTCGGCAGTGGGTGCCCGAGACCGGCCCACTCCACCGGCACGGCCCACGGCTCTGCCGCGGTGGAGGCCTCCGTCTGCGGCCTGCGCCCGCCGACGCGTCCTGACTGGAACGGCAGGAGGGAGGAGGCGCTGAGCCGGACCAGGGCGCGCCCCGGTGTGGTGCGGGCGATGGTGGCCGAGTCCGGCGCTTCGATCACGTCCTGGCTCTCGGCGCTGTCGGTGGTCCGCAGGGCGATGCGCAGGTTGGTGTTGGCGCGGATCTCCGGGGAGACCACGCCGCTGGGCCGCTGCGTGGCCAGGATCAGGTGGACGCCCAGGGAACGGCCGCGCTGGGCGACGTTGACCAGACCGGTCACGAAGTCCGGCAGCTCCCTGGCCATCGAGGCGAACTCGTCGACGACGATGAGCAGCCGGGGGAGCGGGGCCAGTGAGGGGTCCCGGCGGGTCGCCAGTTCGTAGGCCTCGATGTCCTTGGCGTCGGCCGATTCCAGGATGCGTTCGCGGCGGCGCACCTCGGCGTTGAGCGAGACCAGTGCCCGTTCGACCAGGTGGGAGTCCAGGTCGGTCACCATGCCGACGGTGTGCGGCAGCTGCTCGCACCCCTTGAAGGCCGCACCGCCCTTGTAGTCGACGAGGACGAAGTTCATCGCGTCCGGCCTGTTGGCCACCGCCAAGGACGTCACGAGCGTCTGGAGCAGCTCCGACTTGCCCGATCCGGTGGTGCCCGCGACGAGCCCGTGCGGCCCGTCCCGCACCAGGTCGATGGTGAAGGGTCCGTCGAAGGAGACGCCGACCACCGCCGCGGTCGAGCGCCCGCCCACCGTCCAGCGTGCCGCGATGGCCTCGGCCGTCGGCGGCTCGAGTCCCAGCAGGTCCAGCAGCCGGCAGGCGTCCGGCAGCGCGCCCGCCTCCTTGTCGCTCACGTCGCGCACCGGTGCCAAGGCGCGGGCGACGGTCTCGCACCAGTCGGGCGGCACGCAGTCCGGGCGCACCGACTGCACAGGACGCTCCCCGAACTGCGAAACCTGCAACAGTCCGAAGTGGTCCTCCTCGATCAGGGCGCGGCACTCCTCGGGCAGCAACCGCCGGTCCGCGTCCAGGCACACCAGGTGGATCCCGCAGTACGGCCCCTCGGCCAGCAGCTGCTTGAGCCCCGGCAGGGACCGCAGCCGGCGGGAACCGTCGAGCACGACCAGGACACGCGGGCCGCGCCACCGGTGTTCGGTCCCCGACAACCCCTCGCCCATCGCCTCCTGGCGAGCTCCCAACACGCCCAGCAGCTCGCTGATCCGCTGGGCGACGCTCTCCACGTCCGTGCCCACCAGCGTCACCGCGCCGCGCCGCCGGCGGTCGTGCGCGTGCGGCAGCCAGCGCACCCACTCCCACGCCGCGCGGCCCGCGGGGTCCGTCAGCACGTAGACGCTCAGGTCCGCCGGGCTGTGCAGCACGGCGGCCTGGGCGACCAGCCAGCGTCCGAGGGCGCGGGGCAGCTCGCCGCGGCCCGCGACGCCGAGGATGCCGTGCGTGCGCAGCGCCACCGGGACGGGAACGTCGGTCAGCACGCGCGGCTCGGCACGCAGGTGTTCCTGCTGGTTGGGGTCGCTCACCTCCACCTCGGAGGGCAGCGCCCCCGTCCCGACGCGGAGCACCCCGAAGTCGTCGTCCTCCAGCCGCCGCTCCCACAGCCGCTGCCTGGGCCCCGTGGCGGTCAGATACAGCTCGGCCGGGTCCGGGCAGGCGAGCCGGCGCGCGGCGGTCTCCTGTGCCATCGCCTTGCGCGCCTGGTACTCGATCGAGACCTTCTGCTGCTCGTACTCGCGGCGCTTGCGGCGGTGCGAACTGCGGCCCTGCCTGCGGTCGTAGAAGTGGTTGGCCACCAGAGTGACCGGCGTCAGCACCGCCATGATCAGGTAGATGGCGCTGCCCAGCACCACCACCAGGGCGACGGCCGCCAGCATCGGTGCCAGCGCCACCGCCCACGGCATGGGCCGCGTCTCCGACTGCGTGGGCCTGGGCGGCAGCTGGAACTGCGTCGTGCGGGCCGACGGCTTGATCCGCGGCGGTCGGTTGTAGTCCAGCCCCGTGCCGTCCTGCGAGGGCTTGAGCGCGGTGTCGGGGAAGACCGGCTCGCTCAGTTCGAACAGCGAGTGGCCGGCGGCGACCGTGCCGCGACGGCGCCAGCCGGTGGGCCCCGCCACCTGGTTGCCGTCCATCGTCACACCGCTGCCGAACGCCGGGCTGACGGTCACCGTGCCGTCGAGTGCCACGTCGATCTCGAAGGCGGAGCTGGGCAGGGTGCTGTCGGCGAGGCGCACCCACGCCTCGGACCCGCTGCCGGCGACGGCGACGCCGGGGCCGAGCCGGTACACCCGCCCCGCGTCCGGGCCGCCCACGATCCGCACCTCGACCGTCCCCTGTCCCTGCGGCGGCGGGCACGCCCCGGGCGTGCCGAGGGAGACCGTCGCGCCGTCCCGCACGGGGGAGTCAGCCAGCGGCAGCGCGGGGTCGAGGAGACAGCCGCCCACGTGCAGCGCGGGGGGTGCGCCCCGGCCGCCCCCGTCCTCCGCGCCCACGTGTCGGGCGATCTCCCGCGCGACGGCCCCGACGGCGGCGTCGGGCTCCGCGTCCACCAGCAGGTCAGCGCGGTGCCCGCCCGCGGTGTCGACGGCGGTCAATCGCAGTTCCATAGGAGCCCCCCGCTCGCTGTGGGTGTCCGGTGCTCGGCCCTCGCGCGCTACTTCGCGCCGCCGTCCTTCGGTTTGTCCTGCTCGGCCTCGGTGATCAACCGTTGCTGCTCGGCCGGGTAGGAGTTGAAGAGGTAGTTCAGCGATCCCAAGCGGCCGTGGAAGTCACCGCCCCACTGGTCGGCGGTGGGGCCCACCCAGGTGTTCGTTCCCATCAAGTCGGTCACGCGCTTCATGGCGGCACGGACGGTGTCGACCGCGGTGTCGATCTTCCCCATGTCCTGCCGGCACAGATCGGCCTCGTGCTGTCCCATGGCTCCCCCTCGTCGGTCGTGTCAGCTGGTCGCGGCCCGGCTGAGGGCCACCGCGCGTCAGCCGGCGCTGTTGCCCCGGTCGAAAGCGGTCCTCATCCCGTCGTCGAAGCGGTCGAGCCGGCCGCCCTGCTGCCTGGCGACCTGCTGCCACCAGCTGTTGAAGTCCGTGAGATCTCCCGCCGTCTTGAGATTGATCTGCCCGTTCGCCCACTCGGGGTGCCCTTGCGGAGGTTCGATCTTCCCGCCGATGAGCAGGCCGCGCAGCAGCGGCAGCCGCATCGCCGACTGATCGTCGTAGAAGGTGATCTCAGCGCCTTCCTGGTATTTCTGAGCGTTGTCCGTCGAGAAGCTCTCCTTGATCGCCGGCAGGGCTCCCGCGATCGCCATCTGCACCCATTCGCCCTCGATCGGCAGTCCCGGTATGGCCGTGACGGCGCCTCCGAGGGAGTCCACCCACAGCACCGTCTTCTTGTTCGCCTCGTCCTTCAGCTTCTCCGCGTCCAGACCGACGTGGTGCGCTGCCGTGGTCACTCCGCCCTGGAGCTCCGCCAGATTCTCCAGGTAGGTCTGGGCTTCGGGGCTGTCCATGCCGCGTGCGGCCGTCAGGGAGATCTGCGCGTTGACGGCGTTGACCACGTTCCCCGCGTCGTCCTTGTTCTGCATGATCATGCTGAGGAAGTTCGAGGCCGTCTGGTGGCCGACGATCAGCCTGCCCGCGTTGTCCGTGCCGGTCGCGGCGGCCGCGGGCTGGTCCTTCCCCATGCCGTGCGACGCGGCGAAGTCGGGCACGTAGGCCGCGAACACCTGCGCGAGAGCGCGGGTGATACCGGCGGGGACCGGATACTGCGACGTGTCGTACGCGCTCTTGTTCTTCTCCTCGCCGTACTCGGCCGCGCCCGCGTTGATGATGTTGGCCGCGGCCTGGGCCGATTCCGTCGGATGCCCCGTGCGGTCCGTGGTCGCCGCCGTGATGACAGCCGCGGGCCACTGGGCGTCGTTGAACGACTGCGAGCCCGGCGTGTGCCACTTGTCGTCGACCAGCGCCTTGGCGTGCTTGGCACCGTCCGGACCGGTGAGCAACTGCCGTGAGGCGGCGGCGTTCTCGCTGACACGCTGCATGAGGACGAGCGACGGGTCGTTCGCGGCGATGCCCCGGATACGGGCGGCCGCGTCGTCGGCCCCGACCGAGATGTAGGAGACGTTCAGCCCCAGGTTCTCGTACCACGGGTGGTCGGACTCGACGTAGCCTCCCGGCACGTAACCGCCGATGGTCATGCTCGGCGGCGAGTAACCGGGCCGCATCTGCTGCTGGGACCGCCAGTCCAGCATCGCGCCACCGACAGCCGAGAGCACCTTGGCGTCCCACTTGTCGCCCTTCGGGCCGTACTTGAAGAGCATGCTGACGGACCACATGTCGCCGTCCTTGGGCTTCGTCAGCTTCTCCAGGTACTGGGGCGTCAGCTGGATCTTCCCCTGCCCGGCGAGGCTGGTGGCCGTCTGCACGGCCTGCCCGAAACGCCTGAGGATCTGCTCCGATTCCGCGGACAGCACCGTTTGCCCGTGCGTGCCGTCCTGGGAGTGCAGGAAGCGCGCCGCGCGGGCCGCCGCGTCCAGCCCGCCGGGCGTTCATGAAGGCCTGGAGGTAGGCGGGATCATTGGCGTGGTCGGCCAGCGACTGGGAGAGCATGCGCACAGCCGTGCGCGACTGCGGGGAGTCGGGGCTGTTGAGCGCCGCCAGCAGGGTCTGTGCGTCCAGTCCCCCCTGCTTCCCCGGATCGATCTTGCTGATGTCCCACGGGATGTTGACCCAGCTGTGGGGGAGAGGGCCGTTCTCGTCCAGGGGTTGTGGGAGCAGCGTGAAGGCCCAGTCGGCGCGCAGAGCCATCTTCCGTGCGTCGTCGCCGACCTGAGCGGTCTGCTGCGTCAGAACGGACTGGCCGACCGTCCCCTCCCACTTCGCGAACAGGTCGCGGATCGTCTTGCCCTGCTGCTCCAGCGTGTCCGCCAAACCCTTGAGCGCGTTGGCCAACTCGCGCAGCCGATACGGGTCGACACCCGTGAACTCACCCATGCCGCTCGCTCCTCCCCCGACAGCGGTTGCGAACCGTGCGCCGCCGCAGCTCACTTGGCCGACCGCGTCGGCGTCCCTCCCCGTCGCGCCCCGCATCACGAAGGACGCTCGGCGCTCCTGTGGCGTTCCCGCTCACTCGCGCGACTCCCCTCGGTCGCACACCGCCTCCGCAGAGGCCAGCCCCACACTGCCGTCGGCGGTCTGCACCAGCGACGTCACCACGTAGCAGGAGCCGGGCTCGACCGGTGGGGAGGAGAAGACGACGGAGGGCTCGTCCGCGTTCGTGTTCTTGACCTTCACCGTCTTCCCGTCGGCGGACTGGGCCGTGATGGCGAAGCCGTAGACGGGCTGCGGCTTCTTCGGTTTGCTCCAGACGACCTGCACCTGCTTGCCGACCCGGGTGACCTTGACCTCCTGCGCCTGGAAGTCCGGGACCTGTCCCTTGGGCAGCGGGTGAGCCGACTTCGCCGGCTTCTCGGCGGGGCGGTCCTTCGCGCTGCCCGCCTCGCCACCCGCGTCCCGTACCAGGAACAGCGCCAGCGCGGCGCCGGCCACCAGCAGCAGGGCGCCGCACGCGGCGACGACCCTGTTGCGCGTCCTGCGCCGTCTGGCCAGGGCCTCGGCCGAGTCCGGGTCGTCGTCGACGACCGGCGGCGGTTCGGTCAGCGCGTCGTCGGCCGGATCCCAGCCGGGGAGCGGCACCTCGGGGTCGGCCTCCGGCTGGAGGTCGGGGACCTGGGCGGCACGGTCCACAGGGAGCAGCGACCGCAGCACCCGGTGCACCTCCGTCAGCGGCGGCCGCCCCTCCGCGTGCGGGGCCGTCATCCGGTGCAACAGCGCGAACAGCGGCTCGGGCACGTCGCCCCGGTGCGGCCGGGGCAGCCCGCCCGCCAGCATGGCCTCGTAGGCGGCGGGCCCGCCCTCCCGTACGGCGCCCGCACGCGGCGGCTCGCCCGCCAGCAGCGCGTACAGCGTCGTCCCCAGCGCGTACACGTCCGCGGCCGGTCCTGGCGCCTCCCAGCCGAACAGCTCCCTGGGCGCGTAGGCCGGGTCCGCGTCAGCGCCCGCCGAGGGCACGGCACGCTGTACCACCCGGCCCAACCCGTGCCCGGTGAGCAGCGCCTCACCCGCCGCGCCGTACAGGACGCGGGACGGGCGCACCTCCAGGTGCAGCACCCCGCGCCGGTGCGAGGAGTGCAGCGCGAGCGCCAGCCGTACGCCGACGACCAGCACGTCCTCGACCGGGTAAGGGCCGCGAGCGGTCAGCCTGTCCTGTGCCGAACCTCCCGGGCAGTGTTCCGTCACCACGTACAACTGCCCCGCGTGCGTGCACCCGGCGTCCCGCACCGTGACCGCGCAGGGGTGCCCGGCCGCGGCGCCTGCCGCGAGGAGTTCGGAGTGCGCGGCCAGCCGGCGCGCCGGATCCTCCAGCACCGGCGGCAGCACCCGCACGGCCACCTCCCTGCCGCTTTCGGCCTCCCGGCACAGCACGACCGTGCTGCGTGGGCCCGTGTGCAGCACACGCTGGGCCTGATACCCCCCGGGCAGCGCGGGAAGCGGTCCGGCAGCGGGAGGCGCCTTGGGAGGGCCCCAGTTCGGAACGGTGTTCACTGGCGCACTCCTGACCTGCCGGCGCGGACGGACGCTCCGGAGCCGTCAGCGCGGACGGATGCTCCCGAACCGTCCGTGCGGACGGGCACTTTCGGGCGGCCCGTGCGTACGGGTGCCCCCGCGCGGCTGTGACGTCTCATCGTTGACCAGCGCAGCGCCCGTCTGACCCGCTCGCGTCGCGGCACCGTACGCGTGACGACCTCCTCGATCGCGTCGCAGTGCCGCCAGGCGGCGTCCGCGGCGGCCTCGTCGGGCACCCGGCCCCCGTAGTCGACCTCGTTGACCAGCCGCGCCAATGCGGGCAGCTGTTCACTGCCGCGCCCGCCGATCCACTCAAGGCCGAACGCCGCCACCTCGGTCGCGGTGTGCGCGGAAGTGGCGGGCAGACCGATCTCGGTGAGCCGGTCGACGATCTGCTGCCAGGCACCGAGCACCCGCTGCCCCGGATCGCGGGCGCCACGCCGCCGTCTGCGGGTCCGGTACGGTGCCCAGACCGCGTAGCCGCTCCAGGCGAGGACCAGCGCCGGCCCCGCTGACAGCACGTAGGCCCACACGGGCAGTCCGCCGCCTCCGGAAGGCGCCGCCCTCCCGTTCTTCCCACCGTCGTCGTCCGGCTGCTGGGGCGGCACGGACGGGCGCTGCTGCTCCGCGATGTCGCGGTCGGCCTTCTCGCGCTCCTCGGGCTGTCCGGCGGGCGGCACCGAAGCGCCCTCCTCGGAGGCCTGACCCGGGGTCGGGTAGAACGGCACCCAGCCGACCCCCGCGAAGCGCACTTCCGGCCAGGCCAGCGCGTCCTGCCCGGTCACCTGCCTGGCGCCCTTCCCACTCGCGCCGGGCCCCTCGCCACCCTCCGCGCGGAAGCCGACCGCGACCCGCGTCGGCAGCCCCAGCGTCCGCCCCATGACGGCGAAGGACGCCGCGAACTGCTCCGAGGTGCCGCGTTTGCCCGTGGTGAGGAAGAACTCCAGGTTCCGATAGGCGTGCCCCGGCACCGCCTTGGGGTCGAAGGCGTAGTGCTCGCGCAGCCAGCCGGCCAGTTTGTACGCCTGCTGGTACGGGTAACTGCTGCCCGCTGTGGCTGTCGCCGCCAGCCGGCGGAACGTCTCGACGGCCTTGATCGGCTCACCCGCCTGGTCGGTACGGGGCAGGGACTTGTACCGGGCGCCCTTCGGCACGGCCGCGTACTGCAACCGCTTCGGGTCGTACACCGGCGCCTGGGAGACAGCGGTGTAGGACAGGCCGCGGTTGCCGCGCGTGCCGGTGGTGCCGCCCTTACCGGCGGCCACCACGCCGCTGTCCGGATCCACGGCGAGCCGTCCGGCCTCGGCCTCGTCCGCATCGCGCTCGCCTGTGGCGCCGGTGAGCGTCACCGACGAGGGGCGGTCGGCGGCCGGCAGCCAGATGCCGGGCAGGTTCTGCACGGTGACCCGCTGCTCGACCCGCTCGCGGCGCCCGGGCTCGGCTCCCCGCTGCTCGGGCACCCTGCCGCCCGAGCGGGCCAGGTGGGCGCCGGATGTCCACTTCACTCCGTCGTAGCGGTCCAGCACGGCGAGCCGCCAGTTGCGGTCCGCCGTCGTCCGTGCTGTGAACAACCGCGACTCGGGGTGTTGCAGCCAGGCGGCCACCTGGTCCAGCGGGCTGGTGGACTGCGGATGGACGGTGGGCGCCCGCACTTCCTGGCGCAGGTCCCAGGGTTCGCGCCCGGCAAGCCCCGGGAGCCGCGGGCCGAGCAGCGCGGCGGCCAGCGCCAGCACCGCCACCACGGGCAGACCGGCGCTCAGCAGCCGTACGGTGCCGCGCCCGGCCGCCCGCGACCGCAGGACCACCGCCAGGGCCGCGCACGCCACCAGGCCCGCGGCGACCGGCGTGTTGGAGCCCGGGCCCGCCACGCCCAGCACCAGCGGGAAGCCGAAGGCCAGCACGGGCGGCAGCGCGGGCAGCAGCGGACCCCGGGTGCGCAGCGCCAGTTCCGTGGCGGCGAGCGACGCCAGCCACACCACCGCGTGCGGCAGCACGAGGAAGTCGGCGCCCGAGGGTGCGGGCAGGATCGTCGTGAGGACCGCGTGCGGCGAGTCCAGCAGCGCCGCCCACACTGTCGCCACCGTCCCGCTCGTCGGCAGCCCGACGGACGCGTCGCCGCGGAAGAGCGTCGCGCACACCACCACCAGCCACACCACGAGGTTCAGCACCAGCGAAGGCCACAGCGGCGCCACCCGTCCCTTGCGGCGCTGCCCCGCGTACAGGCCGGCCGCCACCGCCATGGGGACCGGCACGGCCACCGCCAGCACCGGCAGCAGCGGGCCCACGGCGAAGACCCGGTGGAAGCCGAGTCCCGCGCAGACCAGCATCCCGGCGACGGGCAGCAGCGACCATGCGCGGCGTGCCGGAGAGAGCCGGTGCCGCGCGCCGGCGCCCCCCTCACCTCCCCCTTCCTTCGCCGGCGACCGAGGCTGCGGCGGGACGCCGGGAGCAGCCGCGGTGGCCGGGTCGGGCGCGGCCGGGCGTGGCGGCGCCCAGGACGGGCCGTCGTGGGCCGCCGACCGCGCGCCGGGGGTGGCGAACCGCGGCGTCGAGGCGGGACTCATCGCACCGCCTCCCGACGCCAGGCGGCCAGCAGGGAGTCCAGCCCTGTCACCCGCAGCTGAGGGACGTCGCTGCCGAGGCTGCGCGGTTCCGCTTGGGCTCCGCCCGTCTCTGCGCCCGCACGCAGCACCACCGTCCGGTCGAAGCGGCGGCGCACCCGCTCCAGCGCCCCGAGCCCGGTCGTGTCACCCGTCCCGGTGATGACGACGAGGGAGCCGCGGCGACGAGCCCGCTCCAGGTCGTCGAACGCCCCGGCTGCCGAGGCGCGTGCGCTGAGACGCACCAGAGCGAGCCGGTCCAGCAGCGCGTCGGCGTCGCCGCCGCCCGCCCCGTCCGTACGCAGGACAGGGCCGGTCTCGCCGAGCACGTCCACGGGGAAGTTGGACCGCGCCGCGGCGAACGCCACGGACGCGGCGCAGTCCACCGCCAGTTCGAAGTCCTCCTCGGCTGTGTAGGCCACCGCGCGCGTGTCCAGCACCACGGTGGTGTGCGGCAGCGAGACGTCGACCAGCTGTTTGACCATCAGCGTCCCGGTGCGGGCGGAGGAGCGCCAGTGCACCCTGCGCAGATCGTCCCCCAGCACGTACTCGCGCAGGGCGTGAAAGGTCAACGACCCCTCGTCCGCGGTGTCCGACGTCGGCCCCTCCACGTGGTGTGCCGTCCCCGACGGCAGGACAGGCAGCAGACACACCCGGGGCCGCACCAACAGCGTGTCCGTGCCACCCTCGCGCGGACCGAACACCCGCACCCGGCGGGAGAGACCCAGCGGGTCCGTACGCTCCAGCCGCAGCGGCCCCAGCGCGATGCGACCGCGCCGCTCGGTCGGCAGCGGGTAGCGCACGGTGTGCTCCGCCCCGGCGGCGAGCGCCGGCACGTGCAACGTCAGCGGCGACGCGCCGCACCGGTCGGTCAGATCGAGCCCCCGCCGGCTGCGGCCCCCGGTGTTGGTCAGGGCGACGAAACCCTCCGCCCCGTCGCCCCGCGCCACCTTGCGCGGCGTGACCCGGCGGCGCGCCGACAGCCGCGGTGAGCGCCCCGTCCACACCAAGGCCACGCCCACAGCCAGCAGACAGGCCAGCCCGAGGACCGCCGCCTCCGGATAACCGAACCCGTACCCGGCCCCCAGGAGTGCCGCTCCGCCGACCAGTGCCCCCCACCCCGTCGGCGACAGCATCAGAGAGGGGCTCCCGCCTGCGGAACCGGAACCGTGGCCAGCGCCTCCGCGATGACGTCGGCCCCACCGCGGCCGCTCAGCTCGGCCTCGGGGGTCAGGATGAGCCGGTGGGCCAGCACGGGATCCGCCAGCGCCTTCACGTCCTCGGGCAGCGCGTACGTACGCCCCTGCGAGGCGGCCCGCACCCGCACGGCGCGCAGCAGCGCCACGGAGCCGCGCGGGCTCGCGCCGAGCCTCACCTCGGGCAGCTCACGGGTGGCCGCCACCACCCGCACAAGGTAGTCGTACAGCTGCGGCGCCACCTGGATCTGCCGGGCCACCTGGATGAACTCGGCGATGTGTGTGCCCGTCGCGATGGTCGGCAGGTGTTCGATGCCGGGCTGCCCGGACTGCGAGTCGGTGCCCGACAGGACGGCGACCTCGGAGGCGTGGTCCGGATAGCCGAGGGTGACCCGCATCAGGAACCGGTCCAACTGCGCTTCCGGCAGCGGATAGGTGCCGCCCATGTCCACCGAGTTCTGCGTCGCGATCACCATGAAGGGGCGCGGCACCGGATGGGTGCGGCCGTCCGCCGTGACCTGCCGCTCCTCCATGACCTCCAGCATCGCCGACTGCGTCTTGGGGGAGGCCCTGTTGACCTCGTCCCCGAGCACGATGTTGGCGAACACCGGGCCCGGCAGAAACTCGAACGCACCGGTGTTCTGACGGTAGATCGTCACTCCGGTGATGTCGGAGGGCAGCAGGTCGGGCGTGAACTGCACGCGGTGCCAACTGGCCTCCAGCGAGGCCGCCAGACAGCGCGCCAGCGTCGTCTTGCCGGTGCCGGGCACGTCCTCGATCAGCAGATGCCCCTCGGAGAACAGGCACACCAGTGCCAACTCGACGGTGTCGCGCTTGCCTTTGACGACGCGTTCGACGTTGTCCCCCAGGGCGTGGAAGCACTGGGCGAGCAGCGAGACGGACTCGCGCGACGCGGACGGGGCAGCGGGGTGCTGCGGTTCTAGTCGCACTGCCAGACCTCCGGAGAGAACGTGCCTGCCTGGTGTTTGCTGGTGGCCACCCACAGGTCGCTGACGTAGCCGGTCTTGCCCTCCCACTCGATGCGGTCCCACACGTCGCTCTTCCAGCCGTAGGTGTCGTGCACCTCGGCGGTCCCCCTGACCTGGCAGATGAACTTCAGCGTGGGGGTCTGTCCGGCCGGCACGAAGCCGAGCCGCGTGCCTTCCTTGGTGCTCGGCTTGGTGCGGATACCGACTTCCTCACCGTCGTCGGCGTTGTCGGTGATCTTGATGTTCTTCGGGTTGGACAGATCCACCGCCACGGCCGTGCTCCCTCCAGAGCCCGCCGCGTTGGCCGCGGCCACGGTCAGGTTGTAGGTGCGGTTGTTCGCCAGCCCGGTCAGCTGCGCCTTCGTCGCGGTCGTGGTCTGTGGCCCCTTGCCGCCGGTGACCGTGTACTTGGTGCCGCCGTCGGCGTTGGCGGGCGCCTGCCACGTCAGATTGATCCCCCTGCCGCCCTCCGGGAAGTCGTATGCGACCTTCTGCGGGGCGGCAGGCGCCACGCACGGCCGGGTGGGCACGGTGCGGCCCGACTCCGCCGTCTGCCCGCCCGCGAACGCGGCCTCCACCGAGAAGCTGTACTGCTGGGCGCAGGAGCCGCCTTTCACCTCGAAGGTGAACGGCCCGTTGGGGCCCACCTTCTCCGGCTTCACCTCGGCGCCCGCCGGCGCCCCCTTGAGCCGGTATCCGGTCGGCTTCACCCCGGGCGACGGGGCGAAGGAGATCCGGATGACGCCGGCGCCTGACTGTGCCTGCGGGGTACCGGGCGGCCGCGCCTCGGGCTTCTCCTCGCCCTTGTCGGGCTGCTCGGGTTTCCGCGGCCGCTCCGGCTCCTTGCGTCCGGGTTCCTTCGGCTCACCGCCGCGCTCCGGCTTCCGCGCGGGCGTGTCGGGGCCGGACGGTGTCTCGTCCCGGCCCGGGTTCGAGGGGCCCTCCGGCACGGCGTCAGGCGCGTCCCGGCCGGGTGCCGGGTCATGTTTGCCGTCATCACCCGAAGGAGCGTCCTCGCGCGGCTTACGGCCCGAGGGGACATCCGTGTCGTATTTGTGGACGCGGTTGACGTGCCCCGAGGAATTGATCACCACGGCGGTCTCGTTGTCCTCGTCGTTGACCCACAGCAGGCCGTCGCGCACGAACAGACTCAGCTTTCCGCGCTTGCCGGTCACCTTCACCGGCTCGGTGATCGCGGCCGCCTCGGTGTCGTACACCTTCAGCGTGCCGTTGGAGTGGTCCGGTACGTACACCTTCGAACCGAGCACCTGGGGAGTGCCGTACTCGTGGCTGCCCGCGCCCAGGGAGGCGTTCAACAGCGAGCCCGTACGGGTGTTGACCAGCGTCATGCGGCCCGACTCCCGGGCCAGCACCGGCACCACGTCACCGGCGGTCGAGGACGGGACCACCACCGTCCCCGCCGGTGCCTTGGTGATGCCGGACGGCAGCTTGAAACGCAGCCCGACCCCCGTGCGCTTCAGCACCGACACCGTGCCGCCGCTGGTGTCGGTGACGACCGGGCGGCCGTCGGCCAGGGTCATCACCAGAGTGGACGCCTTGCCCCTCTTGGCGCCCACCTTGATGGCGTCCCCCTCCTTGCCGCGCGGGAACGGCACGACCGTGCCCTTGCCCGGCACCGGAACCCACAGCGTGCCCTCGGGGTCGGCGACCGCCTTGCCCAGCGGACCCGCGCCCAGATCCATCGGAGCGCCCAGCGGCGTCGTGCGTACCGGATCGATGCGCTGCACCCGCGCCTTGACCGGGTCGACGAGGTACGCGTACGAGCCCCCCGACACCAGCTGAAGCCCCGCGCCGTAGCGCGAGGACTGCTCGGCGGTCAGCTGCGAGGCGTCGATCCGCACCAGCTTCCCCGTCTTCTCGTCCAGCACCAGCACCGTCTTGCCGTCCTGCGAGATGGAGACCGGGTGGTCACCCATGCCGGGCAGCTTCACCTTGCCGTCCACATCACCGGTCAACCCGTTGGCGTGCGCGGCCTCGCCCGTACGCGAACTGGTCAGCCAGGCACCGATGTCGGAGAGATCGGGCACCGCGCCCGCCTTGCCCGAACCGACCACGACGGACGTGCCCACGAGCGCGCCCACCGAACACAGCGCGATGTACCCTGTCGCCCGGCGGCGACTCGGGCGTACTGCCGCCCACGTGGACGCCAGCAGGGCCGCCAGGCGAGCCCTGAACGCCGCAGGACCCCGCGGACGGCGTTCCCCCTCGCCGCCGCCGTCGTCGACCAGCCGCCGCGGACGCAACCCCGGCGTCCGGCTTTCTTCGGAGCTCCCCCGAGTCTCCGGCATCCCCGTCCCCTCCCCGTCCCGTCCACGCACCACGTCACCCGCGATGCGCTGCCTTCGAAGGTTAACCAACCAACCCTCGAGCCGGTCACCGCCGAACGCGGGGCTGTGACAGGAGTATGACGTCCGGTACCGACACCGGACCCCGCCGTCACCGGACCGCTCGCGCTCCGGCCGCGGGAAGCGCACGCAGCGCCGCCTCCCGCGCCCGCGTCCCCGTTGCTGACAGGATGGCCCCGATGAGTCGCCCACTCCTCTACCTGGACGTCGACGGCCCGCTCAATCCCTGGGCCGCGAACCCCGAGCGGCGGCCCGCCGGGTACACGACGCACCGGATGAAACCGGACAACTGGATCGCCCTGCACGCCGGTGCGCCGCCGGACGCCGTACCAACGCTGCGGGTGTTGCTCAAGCCCGCACACGGCCCCCGGCTCCTCGAACTGAGCGGCCTGTACCACCTGGTGTGGGCCACCACATGGGGCGAGGACGCCAACGAGCACATCGCGCCCGTCCTCGGGCTTCCGCACCTGCCGGTCGTGGCGTGGCCCGCGCTCTTCGGCGCGGGCGAGGAGGGAACCTACTGGAAGACGAGCCACCTGATCGGCCACGCCGCCGGGCGGCCCTTCGCCTGGGTGGACGACGAGGTCGGCGAGGCGGACCGCGCTTTCGTGGCCAGACAGCACGACGCCCCGGCACTGCTGCGCCACGTCGACCCCCGGGTCGGCCTGAGGGAGGAGGACTTCACCGCACTCGACGCCTTCGCGCGTGCGCTGGGCCCCGACCACACCGGGTGAGACCCGCACTGCGATCATGCCGACATGGGCCCGAACGACAGTCCTCCTCCCGCGCGCCGGCGCGAGCCCGCCGTCATCGAGACGGAACGCTTGCTGCTGCGACCGCTCACCCGCGACGACGTGGACCGCATGGTCACCCTGCACGCCGACCCCGAAGTGACCCGGTTCGTACCGACGTTCACCCGCGCACAGGCGTACGCGCGGCTGGCCGAGATCGAGCGCCAATGGGCGGAGCACGGGCACGGGCTGTGCGCCGTCGAACTCAAGGAGACCGGGGAGTTCATCGGGCGCTGCGGCCTCAACCACTGGGACGTCTTCGACGAGGTCGAGGCAGGCTGGACCTTCCGGCGCTCCTCCTGGGGCCACGGCTTCGCCACCGAAGCCGCACGGGCCTGCGTCGAGTGGGGATTCCGGCGGCTGGACGCGCCCTACTTCACCGCGATGATCCACCCGGCCAACACGCCCTCGGCGAGGGTCGCGCAGCGGCTCGGATTCACCCCACTGCGCGAGGACCACTTCCTCGGCCACGACGTCCTCGTCCACGCCCTGTACCGCCCCGGCCACGAGAAGAGGTGACGCGGGCGCCATGGCGGACGGGGGAAAGGACGGGGCGGGGAGCGGCAGGGAGCGCGGCGCCGCACGTGGCGGAAAACAGCCGCTGTTGAGACTGTCAGGCGTCGGCCGCCGCTTCGGCGAGCGGCAGGCCCTCCACCCCCTCGACCTGGACGTGTCGGCGGGCACCTGCACGGCGCTGTTCGGACACAACGGATCGGGCAAGTCGACACTGCTGCGTCTGGCCTGCGGCAGGGACAAACCCACGGTGGGCACGGCACTGTTCGAGGGCAGACCCGTCGACGAGGACGACCCGCAGGTACGGGCGCGCGTGGCCGTCGCCGGTGACACCGTGGCGTTCTACCCGGACCTGACCGTCCGCGAGCACCTCGAACTCATCACCGTGGCCCACGACGTGGCCGACGCGGACGGCTGGATCGACCAGGTGCTGGCGGACCGCAGGCTGAGCGGACACGCTCACCAGCTCCCCTCCGCCCTCTCCTCGGGCCAGACCCAGGCGCTCCAGCTGGCCGCGGCCCTCGTCCGCCCGCGCGACCTCCTCGTCCTCGACGAGCCCGAACAGCGACTCGACCCGGCGGCCCGCGTCCGGCTCGCCCAACTCCTGCGCGGTGAGAAGGCCGACGGGGTCGCGCTGCTGCTCGCCACCCACCAGGCGGAACTCGTCCACGCGGTGGCCGATCACGTCGTCGTCCTGGAGGACGGCCGCGTCCGCGCGGAAGGGCCCCCGGACGTGCTGCACGAGTGGGACGGTGGGACGTGAGCGGGTCTGCTGACCGGTCCGCCGGCCGACCCGCCGAGAAGTCCCGCGGGGAGGGCGGGGTGGATGGCGAGACCGGGGAGGACGGCAACGACTCCGTACCCGCGCCGGTCGCGGCCCCGGACGACGCGGGTCCGTGCGACGGGGCCGACGCCGACGACGACCAGGCCGACGCCGACGCCGCCTGGAGCCCGGAGTACGACCGCACCCGCGAGACGCTCAGGTGGCTGCGCGACAAGCGGCGGGCCCACCGCGGCCAACGCAACCGCGACCTCGCCGTCACCGCGTACGGCCTCCTGCTGCTGGGTGTCGGCTACGGAAGCACTCTGGGCTATCGCTTCGCGCAACGCCTCGGGCACCTCGCCGCGGACGACCACACCTCCGAGGCGACAGGTCGCGCCCTGTCGGCCGTTCTGGTACTGCTGGCGTGCGGCCTGGCGGTGCTCGCAGCCCGGGACGCGCTGTGGCGCGGGCCCGTCCTGGTGCCCCGCCCCGACCTGTCCTGGCCGCTGGCGCAACCGGTGCGGCGGGACCGGCTGCTGCGGCCTGCCTTCCGCCTGACGACGGCCCTGATGACGGTCGGCGGGGTGCTGTGCGCGGTGGGCGGGGCGGTACTGCTGCGGCTGACGGGGACGACCGCGCTGGGCCCCGCACTGGCGCTGTGCATGCCCGCAGGCGTGTGCCTGCCGCTGTTGGCAGCCGCGCTGGCGCTGCAGGTCGAACGCCGCCTGAGCTGGGCGCGACGGGTCCGTACGCTGACGCCCTACGCGGTGCTGCTGCTGATCGCGCTCGCCGGGCAGGCGGCCTGGGCGGCGGCCTCGGGCGGGCCGGCGGGCGGGCAACGAGCCGTGTTGCGCGTACTGGAGACGGCCGAGCTGTGGTCCGGCCCCTGGGGCTGGGCGGTGCAGCCGATCCTGCACGCGTCGAGCGGGCACGTGCCGGGCTGGTCGATGGCCACCGCGCTGCTGGCGGTGGTCACCGCCGCCGCCGTGGTGCACGCCGACCGGACCGCCGGGACGATACCCACCCGGCGGTTGCGGGCCCGCGCCGCGACGGCGGCGACCGTGGCCTCCGTCCTGTGGTCCGTCGAACCGCGCGCCGCCAAGCTCGCGGTCGCCGAGGCGCTCGCCGACGGCGCTTCCGGCACCCGGCGGCGGCTGCCCGCGCCGCGCTCGCGCCGGCTCGTGGTCGCCTGGCGGGACGCCGTCGCGCTGCTGCGCGGACCCGGGCGCCTCGTCGGTGCCGCCCTGTGGATCGCCGCCGGCGCCGGCGCTGCGTCCGTCGCCGTCGCGTTGGAGGGGGCCGCACGCCTGGTCGTCCTGGCCGTGGCGCTGGCGCTCGGCTGGTTCGGGGTGGGCAGGCTGGCCGAGACCGCGCGCTTGGAGGCGGACGATCTGCGGCGCTCCTCGTGGTCCCCGTTCCGCTTCCGCGGTCTCATGTTCCAGCACGCGCTCGTGCCGGCGGCGCTCGGCGCGGTGCTCACCACACTCGCGGCTGTTCCGTTCGCCCTGTACGGCGGGGAGCGCGCCTTGCTGCTGATGCCGCTGTGCGCCCCGCCGTTCGCCGCCGCCGCGGTGCTGGCGGCGGTACGCGGTCCCGTGCGCACGGAGCTGATGTCACTGGGGCTGGTCACGCCCGCCGGGGACGCCAGCGCCTTCGTCTTCCTCTTCTGGTACGCGGCCCCCTTCCTGACGACCGTGACCGTGCTGACCGCCGGGCTGGGCACGAGCGGCGTCCTGGACCCCGGCGCGCCGGCCGAGGCCTTCCTGCGGCCGGTGATGACCGCGCTGACCCTCACGTCCGGACTGCTGTTCGCCACCGCGCGGCGAGTGAAGAAGCTGTTGCGCCCGGCAGTTTGAGAATGAGCGGCCCGCCGCTCGGACGTCCTGTGGAGGTGTGGCCGCACGCTGCCGAGGAGCCTTTGGGGGGCTGGCGGCCCGCCGCTCAGTCGCCCTCCGGTGTGGGCAGGATCTGGCGCAGCAGTCCGCGCGGGTGGCCTCTGCGGCGCCACTCCCGCGGGTAGCCGATGGAGACCTCCTCGAAGCGGACGCCGTCGTGGTGGGTGGTGCGGGGGATGTGGAGGTGACCGTAGACGGCCGCGGCCACCGGATACCTCGTGTGCCAGTCCGCCGTCAGCTCCGTACCGCACCACTGTGCGAACTCCGGATACCACATGACGTTCGTCGGCTCGCGCAGCAGCGGCCAGTGGCTCGCCAGGACGAGCCCGGTGTCCGTGCCCAGTGCGTCGAGCCGCTCACGGGTGGCGGCGACCCTCTCCCTGCACCAGTCGTCGACCGCCGGATACGGGTCCGGGTGCAACAGGAACTCGTCCGTGCACACCACGCCGGTCTCGTGCGCCCGGGCGAGGGACTCCTCTTTCGTCCGCGTCCCCGGAGCCGTGAAGGAGTAGTCGTACAGCAGGAACAGCGGTGCGATCACCACCTCGCCCTCCGGCCCCTGCCAGCGCGCGTACGGGTCCTCGGGAGTCAGCACGCCCAACGAACGGCACAGCTCCACCAGGCGCTCGTACCGCCCCACGCCGCGCAGTTGTACCGGATCGCCCTTCGGGGTCCACAGCTCGTGGTTGCCGGGCGTCCAGATGACGCGGGCGAACCGGCCCGCCAGCAGCCGCAGCGCCCATTCGATGTCCGCGAAGACCTCCGCGACGTCTCCGGCGACGATCAGCCAGTCCTCGTCCGTGTGCGGCCGCAGCGAGTCGGTGACGGGCTTGTTGTCCGCCATTCCCACGTGCAGGTCGCTGACCGCGAGCAGACGTCCACGGCCCGATGCCATCCGGTACTCCCTCGATTCCCCCGCCGCCCCTGTCGGCACCGACGATAACCGTCGGCACCGACACGGCGCACGGGCTCGAGCAACCCGTCCTCTGCTCCCCGGGCGGTCAGCGAGCCCGCCGCCGGGCGGATCGGTGCGGTGCCGCGGACCCTGGCCCGGTGGTGGTGGCCGCCCGGGCCGGGGGCAGGGAGCGGGCGCGTGAGCGGTAGACGACGTAGGGGCGTGCCAGGTAGCCCAGTGGCGCCGCGAAAGCGTGCACCAGTCTGCTGAACGGCCACAGCGCGAACAGCGCCATCGCCAGGAGGGCGTGCACCTGGTACACCGCGGGAGCCGCGCGCATGGCGGCCACGTCCGGGTCCAGCGCGAACAGGCTGCGGAACCACACGGACACGCCCAGCCGGTAGTCGTAGGAGCCCGAGAGCCCGCTGGACGTGGTGGCTGTCAGCCCGGCCAGCAGCACCACGAGCAGCAGGGCGTGCACGGCGACGTCGCTGCGGCTGGTCGCGGCGCGTACCGCCCTCACGCGCAGTCTGCGCCACAGCAGCACCGTCAGGCCCGCCAGCGCGGCGACCCCCGCCGCGCCGCCCGCCACCAGGGCGTTGAGGTGGTAGAGGCGCTCGCTCACACGGAGGTCCTCGGTGAACCACTCGGGTACCAGCAGTCCGACCACGTGCCCGCCGATCACCAGGAACAGGCCGTAGTGGAACAGCGGCCCGCCCACCCGCAGCAGCCGGCTCTCGTACAGCTGGCTGGAGCGGGTGGTGAACCCGAACCGGTCGTACCGGTAGCGCCAGGCGGTGCCGCCGAGGAAGACGGCGAGGACGAGGTAGGGCAGGACGCCCCACAGCGCGGTGTTCACGTGCGTCACCGGCGTGCACCTTCCGTGTGGGGGAGCGGGGCGGGGAGATCGACGAGGGGTCCCGGGCCGAGGCCCACCGTCTCGGCGGGTGGGCCCTCGTGCGCGAGGGCACGCACGGCCGCACGGTCGGCGGGCGCGGGCGGGGGCAGGGTCGCGCACACCGCGCGCAGCACGGCCGCGTACGGGCTGCGGTAGGCGGTCAGCGCCTTGGTCAGGAGCGTCAGTCCGGCCCGGTGCTCGGTGAGCACCCCGACACCGGGGTCGGGGCACCGTGCGGCGAACTCCAGGACGTCGGGCAGGTGGTCGGGCAGCTCGCCTTCGGGCACCGCCCAGCCGTGCCGGCGCAGCAGCGCTTTGAGCGCCGCCAGTGAGGCACCGCGCCTGCGGGTGTCGCCGTCGGAGTAGTAGGTCAGGTGCAGCGTGCGCCGCCGGCTGCGGTCGAACGTCGCCACGTAGCGGGAAGCCAGCCCAAGGACGGGCACGTCCCCGATCTCGTGGCAGAACCGCAGCACGTCGGTGGCCTGCGGGCAGGCGCCGGGCGGCAGCGCCGCCAGCGTGGTCTCGACGGTCCGCACCCTCTCCGGCCAGTCCTCGTCCGGGTAGCCCAGCAGCAGCGAGGCGGCCTGGTGCACCAGCGCGGTCGTCACGCGTGCTCGCCTCCCCGGCGGTGGGGGAAGAGCCCGGCTGGGCGCCCTCTGCCGTTCCAGTTGAGGAGGTTGACCCGCCCGGAGGTGGGCGAGTCCGCCGGAGCACCGGCGTCCGTACCCGCGTCCGGTCCGGTACCGGCCTGCGCGGGGACGGGGGAGAGCGCGTGGAAGGCGTCGGCGGGGCTCTCGTACATGCCGGGGCCGCCCTCGCCCTCCAAGCCGCATCCGCTCGCGCCGGGATCGGCCGGCACCTGCCCCGTGTAGCTGGTGGGGATGACGTACCGCTCGTCGTACTTGGCCAGCGCCAGCAGCCGGTACATCTCCTCCATCCGCCCGGCGTCCATGCCCACGGCTTCGGCCAGGCGGGGGTCGCGTTCCTCACCGAGGTTGATGCGGCGCATGTACGAGCGCATCGCCGCCAGCCGGCACAGCGACGCCTCGACGGGAGCCGTGTCGCCCGCCGTGAAGAGGCCGGCCAGGTACTCCAGCGGGATGCGCAGCGAGTCGATGGCGCCGAACAGCGCCGCGGGGTCCTCACCGTCGTGGCCGTCGCGGCTGAGCGCCTCCACGATGGGCGAGAGCGGGGGCACGTACCAGACCATCGGCATCGTGCGGTACTCCGGATGCAGCGGCAGCGCCACCTTGTACTCGCTGATGAGGGCGCGCACGGGGGAGCGGCGCGCCGCCGTCACCCAGTCGTGCGGGATGCCCGACTCTTCCGCCGCCTTGGCCACGTGCGGGTCCCATGGGTCGAGGAAGCACTCCAGTTGTGCCTCGTACAGCTCCTGCGGGTCCTCCACGGACGCGGCCTCGCCGACCCGGTCGGCGTCGTAGAGCATCACCCCCAGGTAGCGCAGCCGCCCCACGCACGTCTCCGAACAGACGGTCGGCTCCCCGGCCTCGATCCGCGGGTAGCACAGCGTGCACTTCTCGGCCTTGCCGGTGCGGTGGTTGAAGTACACCTTCTTGTACGGGCACCCCGACACGCACATCCGCCAGCCCCGGCAACGGTCCTGGTCGACCAGCACGATGCCGTCCTCGATGCGCTTGTAGAGCGCGCCGGAGGGGCAGACGGCCACGCACGAGGGGTTGAGGCAGTGCTCGCAGATGCGCGGCAGGTAGAACATGAACGCCTGCTCGTACTCCAGGCGTACCCGCTCGCCGGCCCGCTCCAGCTGCCTCAGCACCGGGTCGCCGGACAGTCCGCCGGGCCCACCGCCGAGATCGTCGTCCCAGTTGGGCCCCCAGGTGATGTCCGTCTCCGCGCCGTCGATGAGGGAGCGGGGGCGTGCGGTGGGCAGGTCGTCGCCCAGCGGGGCGCTGGTCAGCGTCTCGTAGTCGTAGGTCCAGGGTTCGTAGTAGTCGGCCAGGGTGGGCAGCTCCGGGTTGGCGAACAGCCGTGCGAGGCGACGGGCGCGGCCTCCGGAGCGGGGGACGAGGCGGCCGTGCTTGAGTTTCCAGCCGCCCTTCCACCTGTCCTGGTCCTCGTGACCGCGCGGGTAGCCCAGCCCCGGGCGCGTCTCCACGTTGTTGAACCACGCGTACTCGGTACCGGCCCTGTTGGTCCACGTCTGCTTGCAGGTGACCGAACAGGTGTGGCAGCCGATGCACTTGTCGAGGTTCATCACCATGGCCACCTGGGCCATCACCCGGCCCGGCGGAGCGTTCTTCTTCCCGCTCTTGCTCTGCTGGTGTGTCTGGTGCGTCTCGTGCTTGCGGCGTGTCTTCGCTGACATGACGATTCAGTACTCCACGGGCTCGGTGCGGCGGCGGATGACGGTGACCGCGTCGCGCTGGTTGCCGGTCGGTCCGTAGTAGTTGGGCGCGAACGAGAGCTGGGCGTAACCGCCGATCAGATGGGTCGGTTTGATCAGCAACCTGGTCAGCGCGTTGTGGACCCCGCCGCGGCGCCCTGTGGACTGCGACTTGGGCACGTTCACCAGGCGTTCCTGCACGTGGTACATGAACACCGTGCCGGTCGGCATCCGGTGCGAGACGACCGCCCGCGCGCTCACCACGCCGTTGCCGTTGACGGCCTCCACCCAGTCGTTGTCGGCCACCCCGAGCGTCTCCGCGTCCTCGACGCCCATCCAGATGACAGGACCACCGCGCGCCAGGGTCTGCATCAACAGGTTCTCCTGGTACTCGGAGTGGATCGACCACTTCGAGTGCGGCGTCAGATACCGGACGGTCACCGCGCGGGCCCCGCCCTGGCCCCCCGCGTCCGTCTGCTCGCCCAGCGCCGCCAGGTCGAGCGGCGGCCGGTAGACGGGCAGTTGCTCTCCCAGGTCGGCCACCCAGTCGTGGTCCAGGTAGAAGTGCTGGCGCCCCGTGAGGGTGTGCCAGGGCTTGCGGTGCTCGGTGTTGACCGTGAACGGGGAGTAGCGGCGGTCCGGGGCCTCCTTGCCCGACCACTCGAAGCTGGTGCCGACCTGCACGGGCCGCGCCTGGGTGTCGGAGAAGACCACCCGCCGCTCGGTCACCGACGCGGCCAGCTCGCCCAGCCCGCTCTGGTGGCCGCAGCGTTCGGCCAGCGCCACCAAGCCCTCGGCGGCCAGCCGCCCGTTGGTCGTCCCTGACAGCGCCAGGATCGCCTCGCACAGCTTGACGTCGGTGTCCAGGGAAGGCCGCCCCTCGCCCGCACCCGTCCGGGCGGTGCCGCACCGGTCCGCCAGCCAGCGGCTCTCCGCCTCGGGGCGCACGGTGACCCCCCGTACGGTCATGCCCCGGCTCTCCGCCAGCGGTCCGAGCGTGCCCAGCTTGTCGGCGATCGCGGTGTAGTCGCGCTCGACGACCGTGAAGTCGGGCAGGTTGCGCCCGGCGACCGGCGGCTCATCGCCGTCCCGCCAGTCGGGCACCGTGCCGCCCGGCTGGGCGACCTCGCCCGGGGTGTCGTGCTGGAGCGCGGTCGCGACCAGGTCGTAGGCGGTGTCCAGACGGCCTTCGGCCAGCTCGCCGACGCGGGCGGCCAGCCCGTGGAAGATCTCGAAGTCCGTGCGGGCCTGCCAGGGCGGACTGATGGCGGGTGAGAAGGCGTGCACGTACGGGTGCATGTCCGTGCTGGACAGGTCGTGTTTTTCATACCAGGTGGCGGCCGGCAGCACGAGGTCGGCGTGCAGCGTGGTCGACGTCATCCGGAAGTCCAGCGCCAGCAGCAGATCGAGCTTCCCGCGCGGCGCCTCCGCGCGCCATGCCACCTCGCGTGGCCGCTCGCCCGGCGGCGCTTCGCTCGCGCGGGCGTTGTCCGAGGCGCCCAGCAGATGGCGCAGGAAGTACTCGTTGCCCTTCGCCGACGAGCCGATCAGATTGGCCCGCCACACGGTCAGCACCCGCGGCCAGTTGGCGGGCGCGTCCGGGTCCTCGCAGGCGAAACCCAGCCGTCCCGCGGCCAGTTCGGCGGCCACCCAGGCCCCCGGTTCCGCGCCGCTCTCCCGCACCCGCCGCCCCAGCTGAAGCGGATTCGCCGTGAAGGTGGGGTACGAGGGCATCCATCCCAGCCGCGCGGACTGCGCCACCAGATCGACGGTGTGCCGCCCGGCGAACACGCCGCGGGACGAGGGAGCGGACAGCGCGTCCGCGCGGAAGCTCTCGTACCGCCACTGGTCGGTGTGCAGGAACCAGTACGGCGTGCCGGGCACCTGCCGGGACGGCCGCACCCAGTCGGCGGCCGACTGCAGCTGCTGCCACCCCGTGTACGGGCGCACCTTCTCCTGCCCCACGTAGTGCGCCCAGCCGCCCCCGTTGACGCCCTGGCACCCGGTGAGCGTCAGCAGCGCCAGGAAGGAGCGGTAGATCGTGTCCGAGTGGAACCAGTGGTTCGTCCCGGCCCCCATGACGATCATGCAGCGGCCCCGGGTCTTCTCCGCCGTGGTGGCGAACTCCCGTGCCGCGCGCACCACCGCCCCGGCGGGGACGGACGTCAGCCGCTCCTGCCAGGCGGGGGTGCACGGCTGCTCCGCGTCCTCGTAGTCCGTCGGCCACCGTCCCGGCAGGCCGGGACGGTGCACACCGTAGCGGGCCAGCAGCAGGTCGAAGACGGTGGTGACGGTGCGGCCCGCCACGGTCGTCACAGGCACCGAGCGCGGTACGGCGCCCTGCTGAGCCGGGCCGTCACCCGGCTCGCTCTCGAAGCGCGGCAACAGCGTCTCCACCGTCCGGCATCCGCCGGCGCGGTAGAGACTGAGCCGCGGCTCCACCCCGCCCAGGTCCAGGTTCCAGCGCCCCTCGCCCCGCGCGGACCACCTGTCGCCCAGCGTCCCGCCCGGGGCAAGCGGCTGGTCCGTCCGGGCGTCCAGCAGGACGGGCCGCCACCGGTCGGCGGGCTCGCCCGACGGCGTGTGATCGTCGCGCGGAAGGTGCCCGTCCGGCATGAGAGGCTCGTCCCCCGACGGGTGCGCGCCCGGCGTCTTCCGCTCGCCGCCATGTGCCGGCTGCTCGTCGGACGCCAGGTCGGCCGCGGTCACGAACTTGCCCGGCACATGGGTGCCGTCGGGCCGCTGCTCCATCTCCACCAGGAACGGCAGGTCGGTGAAGCGCTTGACGTAGTCGGTGAAGTACGGCACCTGGCGGCGCACGAAGAACTCCGTCAGCACCACGTGCCCCATCGCCATCGCCACCGCACCGTCGGTGCCCGGATACGGGTGCAGCCACTCGTCGGCGAACTTCGTCGCGTCCGCGTAGTCGGGTGAGACGACCACGACCTTCTGGCCCCGGTAGCGGGCCTCCGCCATCCAGTGCGCGTCCGGGGTCCTGGTCACCGGGACGTTGGAGCCCCACAGCATCAGATACGCCGCGTCCCACCAGTCACCCGACTCCGGAACATCCGTCTGGTCCCCGAAGACCTGCGGAGAGGCGATCGGCAGGTCCGCGTACCAGTCGTAGAACGAGACCATCGGCGCGCCGATCAGCGACATGAAACGCGCACCCACCGCGTGCGAGGCCATCGACATCGCCGGAATCGGCGAGAAGCCCGCGACCCGGTCGGGACCGTAGGCGCCGATCGTGTGGACGTGCGCGGCCGCCGCGATCTCCAGCGCCTCGTCCCAGCCGATCCGCACCAGCCCGCCCTTGCCCCGCGCCGACTGGTAGCGCCGCCGGCGTTCCGGGTCACCGGTGATCTCGGCCCAGGCGGCGACCGGGTCACCCAGCCGCTGTCTGGCCTCCCGGTACATCTCGACCAGCACCCCGCGGGCATGCGGGTAGCGCACCCGTGTGGGGGAGTAGGTGTACCAGGAGAACGAGGCTCCCCGCGGGCAGCCGCGCGGCTCGTACTCGGGCCGGTCGGGCCCGACCGAGGGGTAGTCGGTCTGCTGGGTCTCCCAGGTGATCAGCCCGTCCTTGACGTACACCTTCCACGAACATGACCCCGTGCAGTTGACCCCGTGAGTGGAGCGCACGACCTTGTCGTGCGCCCAGCGCTCCCGGTACGGACTGTCGTTGACCCGCTGCTCGGGGAGGTAGGCGGCGCGCAGGTCCGCGGTCGTCTCCGTGCGCCGCAGGGAGGACCCCGCTCTCAGCAGCCGGTCCGTCGCCGCCATCGCGGCCTGCTCCGCTTTCCGACGCGCTTTCGGGCGTCCCATCGAAACCAACCCTCCCGGGGGCGTCGCGCCGACCTCGCGCGGACAGCCACCCTTCCGCCATCCGGAACTCCCCCGCTCCGGGCGGAAGCCTCTCCCGCGTTCCTGTGGAAAACGCGCGGCTTTTGGGTTAGTTGGAGAAGGCTATACGGAGTTTTCCGTGTCCTTTGCAGTAATTGCGTCGTACATGCACCAGGGATTCACTCGCCGTTGTCCCCCGCCGCTTGCACGGCAGACACCGACAGGCGCTCCAGCGTGAGAATGGCGAGGTCGTCCTGCTGATGCGGGTGGGTGTAGGCCCGTACGTCCTCCCTGAGTGCCTGCGCCAGCCCCAGCGCGGAGCCCTCTGGTCTCCCCGCGGCCTCGCCCTTCCCGCCCCCTCTCTGCGCCTCCTCTTGGGTCTCCTTCTGGCTCTCCTTCTGGGTCTCCTCGGCCTCGAGGGGCGTCGAACCGGCAGCCTCCGACTCCTCCACCAGGGCGGCGAGCCGCTCGGCCAGCGGATAGAACAACCCGTCCCCGTCCCTGGCCTCCGACAGCCCGTCCGTGTACAGCAACAGCGTCGAGTCCGGCGGAAAACTGAAGCCATCCGCCACACGGCCCTCGCTGACCAGCGACGCCAGGCCCAACGGCACACCAATGTCACCCAGCTCGACCTGGACGGGAGCGCAGGAATCCCGCACCAGGAAGGGCGGCAGATGACCGCAGTTGACGGCGTGCGCCGTCCCCTGGTCCACCGGGTCCACGCACACCACCAGCGCCGTCACGAACCGCTCCGGCTCACCCGAGTGGCGGGCATAGGCGTTGTGCCGGACGACGGACATCTCCAACGCGTCCACCAGCCCGGCCAGTGTCGGCTCCCGGTGCGCCGCCTCACGGAAACCCCCCAGCACGGCGAACGCCACCCCCACCGCCGACAGCCCCTTCCCCTGCACGTCACCGATCAGCACCCGGGTGCCGTAGCGGGTGGCGGCCACGTCGTAGATGTCGCCACCGAAGAGCTTGTCCTCCTGCACCGGCTCGAAGATCCCGTCCACCCGCACCTGCGACGTCAGCTCAGGCAACGGATGCAGGATGTGCTGCTGGACGACGGCCGCCGTCGAGCGCAGCCGCAGCAGCTCGGTGTCCCGCGCGATACGCCAGCGACTGCCATAGACCGCGAGCCCCGCGAAGACCAGCGTCAACGCCAACGTGATGCCGTCGTCCAAGTGATAGCCCGGCGACCGTGCGAGGGAAGCGGCCACCGCGGCCAGCGCCCACAGGGACGCCACCTGCGTCTGCCGCACCGTGCCCAGGCTCGCCGCGATCGCCGGCAGAAAGATCAACAACCCGATCAGCCGAACCTCGGACCCCGCCGCCAGACTCAGGACGAGCACCAGCAGGGTCAAGGCCGCCAGCCACGCGGCGAACACGCGCGTCGAAAGGGACTTCGGCCGCTGCTGCTCAACACCGCTCTGCGTCTGCAGCGCGGTCGGCCGAAGCCGGTCCACCACCTTGTGCTGCTGCCCCAGCTGCTCCATGGCCCGTTCCTAGCGTGCGACGCTCCGGTTGCGAGGTCCGGCCCCCATCCTCACCCGGACCCGGCCCGGCGCTCGTTGCGACACCGCGACACCCGTGCGATGCCGCGGCCCCGTGTGGTGCCGCGGCCCGTGAGATGCCGCGGCCTCCGTGTGGTGCCGCGGTCCCGTGTGGTGCCGCGGCACCTGTGCGAGGACCGTGCGGGGTGAGGGGGCGGGGGATATGAGGTGCAACAGGGGAGGGGGCGTAACGGGTGTGCCCCGAGGAGCGTGACTCGGGTCGGTGCCGCTCGATCGGGGACAGCTCGATCGAGGACAGCTCGGTCGAGGGTGGCCGGACTCGTGGCTCCGCCGGGTGGCTCCGCCGGGGGCTCTGCCGAGGGCGGCTCCGCCGAGGGAACGGAACGGGGCCGAAGCCGCTGGGGTCAGGCCCGGGTGTCCGGGCCCCTGGAGTCCGGGCCCATCTGGTCCAGTGGAAGGTGCGGGTTCGCATCCTGCTGCCACGAAGTCTCCAGTGGCTCAGGGCTGTGCAGCGGAATGCCCGGGTCGACGCTGCCGACGGGCGGCCACTCCGGTCGCTGATCCGCGGGCAGCGTGCGCAGGGCTTCGCTGACGCTGGTGAAGACCGGCAGTACCTCGGTGCTGCCGGTGAGGGCGAGCACCGCGGCCAGCCGTCGCCCCACGCAGGCGAGCAGGAGACTGCCCTCTCTTCTGTGCAGCAGCCAGCGCAGGGCGAGTAGGCAGTTGAGCCCTCGCGAATCACAGAAGACCAGGGCGGTCACATCCAGCACCAGATGGCGATACCCCGAGGTGACCACGGCCCCGATGCGGTCCAGGTAGAACTCTTCCGATGCCCTGTCCAGTTCACCGCTGAACCGTAGTACCGCGCACTCGTCCTTGACGGTGAGCGGGGTGATGGTCAGACGGTCGTTCTCCCGCGACCTCACTCCGCCTCCGTCCCCCGGCAGAGTGCCGGTGCTCTGTGCGCGCCTGCCCGGTCACAGACCCGCGCTCTCCGAGTATCCCAAACCCGACCATTCGAACAGGCCTCCCCGGAGTGGAGCCCGACAAACCCGGCAGCCAAGCCAGCGCGCATCAGACACCCCCACACAGCCGCGCACACGCGAGACTGTCGGTGAGGGAGGGGACTATCCCCGCCCGTCGCTCTCAGTGCTCGCTCGGTACCACTTCTTGCGTACGTTTCCGTCGTTCCCGTCCACGGAGATCGTACGTCCCGCTGGCCGCATGTGACGGCGCGTCGGCCGAGTCACTCTCCTCGGCGTCGCTCTCCCGAGGGCCTCCACCTCCGCCGGACTTGCTTCCCCGCCGACCGTCGCCTCTGTCGGGCGGAGCCCCGCGCGCCGCCCGCACGCCCGTCTTGCCGTGTGGGCCGGTCAGTTCCGCCATGAACTGTGCACCGGCCAGCAGAGACAAGTTGGACAACCACAGCCAGATCAGGAAAACGACGATCCCCGCCAGTGAACCGTACAGCCTGCTGTACGCGCTCAACGACGCGTAGAGGGTGAACCCCGCCGAGGCCACCAGCCACAGCAACGCTGCCAAGACCCCGCCCGCGAGCCGGTAACGTCGCGCCAGGGGAGTCGCGGGGCCAGTGCGGAAGACCACCACGACCAGCAGCGTGACCAGGCACAACAGCACCGGCCACTTGAACAGCTCCCACACCACGGCCCCCGTGCCGCCCATTCCCAGCCAGCGGCCGATCGTCTGCGCCACGGGCCCCGAAAGAGTGAGCACCAGCGCGCTGGCCACCAGCAGTCCCAGCGCGGCGAACGCCGTCAGTACGATGCGGTGCGCCTTGCGCAACACCGGCCGCTGATCCTCCACCGCGTGCATTGCGTGCAGCGCTCGCCGGAACACCGCCAGGTAGCTCGACGCCGACCACATCGCGCTGACCCCGCCCACTATGACCACCGTCAGCGCCGCCGACCGCTCATCCGCCATGTTGCGCAACACCTGGTGCAGCGATTCGCCGGCCTGTGCCGGCGCCCATGCCGTGATGTGCTCGATCAACTCGTCGGTTGCGGTCGGGCTGACCAGCCCGATGAGCGAGACCGTCACCAGCAGTGCGGGGAGCAGCGCGAGGATCGCGTAGTAGGTGAGCGCGGCTGCCCAGTCCGACACGTCGTCGTTCCACATCGAGACGGGCGTGCGACGCAGTGCCGTCCGCCAGTCCCGGTGCGGCGGTGACGTGGATCCGCCGGTGGGTGCCTGGGGTCTTGCCATGCTTCCTCTCTCGCCTGCCGCTCGGGGCTGTGGTGGTGCGGGGGTAGGGGGTAGGGGGGCGGTGCGGGTCCGCCGCTGGAGGCGGGCTGCTGGAGGTCCGCTGCCGGAGGTCCGCCGCCGAAGGCCCGGCCGTGCGGGGTGGCTGAGCTCGTTAGGCGGCGCGCTGCGAGCGGTGTGAGCGTACGCTTATCCGGACCTCCGCTCTGACGGGGCGGGGCGCTGCCGTGGAACGAGCCTGAGCGAGCGGTTCGTCGAACAACTGTCTGAGTACCGTCTCGGGACGGGCACCGGGCTCCAGCCGGAGATGGATGTGCGCTCGCAGCTCCCGCGCCCTCGCGCGCACCCGTACATGGGCGCCCGCTACCGAAGGCAAGGCGCGCACCTCACGCGTCAGCGCATCCGCCAGCGCATGCGTGCGCACTGTGACCTCCGGGTGGGAAAGCGGAAGCACTCGCAATCCGCCTCGTCTGGTCTGGGCAAGGAGCCCCAACAAGAGCACCACGAGCAGCAATGCCGTGCCGGCGACGACCACAGGCGTCCACCATGCCCGCTCTCGCAGCTCGTTCAGCCCCGGCCGATCCAGCAGTACCGAGCCCGGTTCGGCAGTGGGCCACCAGGAGGGCAGGTGGTGGCCCACCCGGTCGGCAACCCAGGACGACGTACTCAGCAGCCACACGCCACCGGCAAGCAGCGCGACGCCGGTCAGGAGCAGCAGTGTCCTGTTGGCGGCCTTACGTGGACTGCTCATTCCTCGTTTCCTCCGTCCCTTCGTCTCCCTCGTCGTCGGCGCTCCGGTCCGGGCCGACGGCTTCCGTGGCGGAGTCGCCCGCCACGTCCTGCCTCGTCGTGGTCGTCCCACCGGGGCCTTCACCCGGCGCGGTCTCCTCGCCCGGAAGCCCTGTACCGGCGGAGACTGGGGCGGAGCCGCCGCCTGGTGCGGAGGATGGCCCGTCCGGGGTGGGGGTCTCCCCGGGCGGGCGCCAGTGTGGCTCGGGCCGGACGGTGACCCGTAGCCGTGGCGGGCGGGCCAGGCCACAGCCGCCCAGGGCCTCAGCGGCCGCGCCCCGCACCGCCTTCCGCGCAACGTCCCGCTCGCCGAAGCTCACCGCCGCGCGGACCCGGACCCGGCGGCGCCCGCACCGGACCGCGACGCGGGCGACACCTTCCACCGTGGAAACCGCGTCCCGCACGAGAATCGCCACGGAGGAGCGCTCCAGCGTGACCCGTGTCCCCTGCCCGGGAGGGGAGGCCGGCAGGAGCCGCCGCAGCCCGGGGGTGAGAGCCAGCCACGCCAGCCACAGCCCGGCCACGGCGGCCACCGCGCCACTAACGGCGACGGACGCGTCGCCCGGGCCGTGACCGGAGAGCCACTCGACAAGATCCTTGCGCCAAGGGGACGGGGAGCGGTCCGATGCGTGCACGGACACCACGTCGGCGAGCAGGACGGCGCACGCCAGCAGTCCCAGCAGAATGAGCAGTGCCATGGGCACTCTCCGCTGCGACCAAGGCCGCGCCGCCCGGTGCCGTGGAGCGCTGGACGGTGCCTCGGGCGTGTCGGCCGGCTGATGCGTCAGTCTGTCGGCCGCCGGGTGGCTCGCCAGGCTGCCCACCCGGACCCGGGCCTTGGTCACCGTCAGCCCCGTCAACCGCGCGGTCCGCTGCGTCAGATGCTGCTGCACCCGGGAGCCGGTCTCCTCCAGCGCCGTCGGGTAAGGCAGTGTGACGTCGACGGCGACGTGGGCGCGCTGCCCCTGAACGGAGGCTGACGTGTCCGTGACCTCGACCTGGCCCTCAGGCAGTGCTTCGGCGGCGGCCCGCTGGGCGATCCGTCGCACCGCGCGGTCGGCGACGGTGGTGGAGCCGCGTCGGCCGGGCTCGATCACCGGCGCCTCCGATCAGCGCCGCGCAGGAACTCCCGCCAGTCAAGGCCGTCGTCCACCATCCGGCCGGCCGCGAACCCGATCGCTCCCAGCGCGGCCACCAGCAGGAACGCCCCGAAGCCGCCGAACCACGCGGCGAACGCCAAAGCCATACCGACCACCAGGCCGATCAACGCTCCGTTCACCCTTGTCTCCCCTCACCTCGTCCGTCCATCGCCCCACACGTCCTGCCGACGGCCTCCAGGCCGAGCTACGCCGACCGTGAGACCGGGCCACGCGCCCGCCGTGACCGGCGGGGCACCCTTCGGGTCACTCGACGCGGGTGTCCGAGCCGGTGTCCTCCTCGTCGGGCAGGTGGATGTCGTTGACGGCGACGTTGACCTCGACGACCTCCAGGCCGGTGATGCGCTCCACCGCCGAGATCACGTTCTCCCGCACGTCGCGGGCGACGTCCATGATCGGGACGCCGTACTCCAGCACCAGGTCGAGATCGATGGCGGTCTGCCGCTCACCGACCTCCACCTTGACGCCGCGCCCCACGTTGGGGCGGCCGCCGGGCACCCGGTCGCGGACTGCGCCGATGGTGCGGGACAGACCACCGCCCATGTCCCACACGCCGGGGATCTCCCGCGCGGCCATCCCCGAGATCTTGACGACCACCACATCCGCGATCGACGTCTTGCCGCGGGTAGGCGCCGGCTCCGAGGAACCCGGGGCGCCACCGCTCACCGTCGTGGAGCCGGGCGTCTTGGCCTGGTTCAGCTTGCTCTCCGCCGGGTTGAGGGTCTTCTGCGGCGTGGTCATCGTTGCCTCCTCGATGAGTCGGGATCGTGCGTGTCTACTGCTTCCGACACACCCGGCGCCGATCCGTTACGCAGTTGGGGGAAGAAAATTTTTGAAAATCACCGCCGTGACCGCGTAACGCGATCGGGAGCCGGCGTGTCCAACCCGCAGAGGCGAGTGAAAGGAGCCGCCGTTGCCGGGGGATGAGAAGACGAGGCCGCCAGTGGACGCGGAGGGCGTGTTGCGCGACGCGCTGCTGGCCGTGCGGGCGGGGCAGGGTGATGAGGAGGCCTTCGAGGCCCTCGTGCGCCGCTACGCGCCCGCGTTGTTGCGGCTCGCGACGCGGCTGCTCGGCAATCGAGCGGAGGCTGAGGATGCGGTGCAGGAATCATTGGTGAGCGCGTGGCGGAAGCTGCCGGAGTTCCGGCAACAGGCCAGCTTCCAGACGTGGATATACCGCATCGTGAGCAACCGCTGTCTCAACGTGCTGCGCAGTCGTAGGCCCCTCACCGGCCTGGACAGCATTCCGGAGCCCGCCGCGCCCGACCACCTGGTCTCCCCGGAGCGGTCGGCGGAGTCGCAGGCGGCCGCCAAGGCGCTGTTCGAGGCCCTGGCGCGGCTCTCACCCGAGCAACGCGTGTGCTGGGTGCTCAGGGAGATGGACGGGCTGTCCCACGAGGAGATCGCGGAGACGGTCGGTATCCGTCCCGAGGCGGTTCGGGGACGGGTTTTCCGCGCGCGGCGCTGTCTGACGGAGGCGATGGGCGCATGGCGATAAACGACGAGACCTATCCGGCGCACGGAGCAGACGGACTCCGGGACGGGCTCCTCCCGCAGGAGCAGACGCAAACCGCTCCGGCAGGAGCGATCAGTCCGGCACAAGTTCCCACCAGGGGCGAAGAGGATGCCGCTATGGAGGAGATCGAGGACGAGGGGGTCGATGAGCGCTTGCCGTGCGGCCGGCTGCTCTCGGAGGTGTGGGAAGCGGAGGACCGGGGGGCGGGTGATCCGCATCTGCGCGAGTGCCCGCACTGCTCCGCGGCGCGTGCGGAGCTCGGTCTGCTCGGTGACACGGTGCGGGACGTGCTGGCCTCGGAGCCGGATGACGGAGACGGGCGGGGCTGGGACACCACGGCGTTGACCGCGCGGGTCATGGACGTGGTGCGGCTGGAGCTGCGCCCCGGCCGCCCTCTCCCGCTGGGGGAGACGACCGAAGATCTGTGGATCATGGAGGCGGCCGCCGCGAAGACGGTGCGGGCCGCGGCCGAGTCACTGGAGGGGGTGCACGCGGGCTCCTGCCGCATCGGCCCGCCGCCCGAGCAGTTCGTCCCGGCCCGGCCGCCGGAGGAGCGGCGCCGCCCGGCCCACGTGGAGCTGGAGGTGGCCGTCTCCGATCTCGCTCCGCTGCGGGAGGTGGCCGACGGGGTGCGTGAGCGGGTGCGCATGGCGGTGGACCACGAACTGGGGATGGATGTCGCCGCCATCGACATCCGGATCACCGACATCTACGCCGACGAGGACGACGATGAGGAGATAGGCGTGCCGGGCCGGGCGGAACACGGGAGGACTGGGGCGGGGCGGGCCCCGGTCGGTGGCTGGGAGGTGACCCTCGATGACCGGTGACGAGCGGGAAGAGCGCGTCGCAGCCGCGGCGGCAGCCGCTCTCCAGGTGCCGGGCGTCGCGTTTCTGAAGCCTGGCCTGGCAGGCAGGCTGCGGGCCTCCGCCTCGGCTCTCGCCAGGGCGGAGAAGGGCCCGGACCGTCGCCGGGCCGACCCGACGGCGGGCGTCCGGGTGCGCCAGGGCACGCCGTGGACGGCGGAGGTGCACATCGTGCTGCAGCGCGGTCACCGGGCGTTGGACGTCACTCGCGCGGTGCGGTCCGCGGTGGCGGATTCCTTCGGCGAAACCCCGGTGCGTGTCACCGTCACGGTCTCCGGAATGGTCTGACCTCTCTCAGGCTCGCGCGGACCGATGCATGAAGACGGAGGCGCCGGGTAACTGACCCTGCATCCGTTCGAGCGTTCAAGCGGGGCACCGCTCGGCGGGCGGCGCAGTAGCACGCTTTGCGTACTACTGCGCCGGGGAGAGGAAAGACCCCCACATTCGCGGGGACCGGCCGTTTCCACGGTGAGCGACCGCGAAGACGGGAGACAGACATGGATCAGGCAACAGCGCTTCAGGACGAGGAGGAGCGAACTCTTCCGGCGGCCATGGCACAGACCGCTTATGTGAGCAGTAGTTTCGAGGCCCGTCAGCTCACTCGGGAATTCCTCACCACTCTCGTGCCACAGCCCTCGCAGGAGACCACGGAGACGTTCCTGCTGGTGGTGTCCGAGTTGGTGACCAACGCACTGCGGTACGGGAACGGCGTCACGGACTTCCAACTGGGAGCCACGCGCGACACCCTCACAGTCGACGTGGGGGATTCCAATTCCGCGCTTCCGCGGGAGCGGGCGCCAGGGAGCCTTGAGGGCGGGGAAAACGGAGGATTCGGCTGGCCCATCATCCGCCACCTGGCCCACGACATCACCATTCGGCTGCGTCGCAACAATGGGAAGATCATTCACGCGGGTATTCCGATGTGAGGAGGCCGAGAGCTCGCGGAAATCGCCTGCGGGCGGCGGCAACGGCAACGGCGACGTCCGCGCGAAGCCCGATGCGGCTCGGTGAAACGGCTACGCGGGTGAGGGTGGTACGGAAATGCATGTCGTACGGGGAATCGACCATGTCGGAGTGACCGTTCCCGATATCGAGGCCGCGACAGAATTCTTCGTTCGGGCGCTCGGGGCCGAGAAGCTGTATGACACGCTGCCGCGGGAGGAAGGGCCCAAGGGGGGTGAGGAGACCGTGCGGCGCCTGGGGGTACCACCGGGCACCGAGCAGGTGGCCATGCGGATGCTGCGTCTGCCGCACGGTCCAGGTCTGGAGCTGTTCGCATTCCGCGGTCCCCGCCGACGGGAAGCGGTGGTTCCGAGTGATCTGGGCTGGCAGCACCTGGCGTGCTACGTCGAGGATCTGTCCGCTGCCTGTGAGGCCGTACGTGAGGCGGGCGGGACCGTGCTGGACGAGCCTCATCCCCTGCCGGGCCCCGAGGCCGGTCCCCGCAACCGATTCCTCTACTGCCGCACCCCCTGGGGAAGCACCCTGGAGCTGCTGACCTATCCCGATCCCATGCCCTACGAGGACACCACCGAGTTGCGTCGCTGGCATCCGTAGAGCTCTCATGCGGCACGCAGAGCTGGGCTCGTGGGGGCGCACGCGTTCTCGCGGCGTGGTCGTCGGTCGCCGCTCCCCGGCGGTTGGGGCCGGCCGGAGCCTGCCGGCCCTCGGCACGAAGCAAGGACGGAAGAGCGCGCTTGAGGTCGACCCCCGGCATGCTCCCTTGTGTGCCGGGGCTCGGGTGGGCGGCTCCTGGTTGTGAGCGCGGCTCGGGCGGATCGCTTTTCTGGTCGTGAGCCCGGTTCGCGCAGGCGGCTCTGGCCATGGGCCGGCCCGGCCCGAGCAGGGCTTTGCCGGGCGCCAGGGGGAGTCAGGCGCTCGGCGCGCGGGCAGGGCTTCGCCGGGCGCTCGGGGGAGTACGGCACGCGCGCCCTGGTCGTCAGCCCGTACGAGGCGGGTGGCTCTCCGGTGGTTCAGATGCGCCGACGGTCGGCCAGTCGGCCAGGCAACTGACCAGCTCGTAGCCGATCAGCCGGCCGACCGGCCGACCGGCCGGACAGACGGGTGTCGGCCGGGTCGGGCGGCGGGCTCAGCGGCCCGGCCGGTTGTGAGCGGGGTCAGGTCGGTTCGGTGGGTGGTGCGTGGTCGTGGTCGGTCGCCTGGGCGGCCTCGCGGGCCCGGAGCCGTTCCCGTTGCGGTACCACGGTGTATTTCGGATCGGCCAGTGCCGCGCGGCCCGCGTGGAAGACCCCCAGGCGGGTGCAGACCGATCCGGCCAGCAGGGCCGCCCCGCTCAGCGCTGCCAGGCCGCGGTTGCGGCCGCCTGTCGCGGCGCCGGCCAGTGCGCCGGCCGCGGTGAGCGCCTTGGCGGAGCGCATCAGCCGTCCCGCGAGCCCCTCGCGGTACGTCTCGGCGACCATGCCCAGCCTGGACTCCATCCGGTGGGTCGCGGCGGCCTCCAGCCCGGCGCCGAAGAGGGCGGCGTGCCGCGCGGGCCGGTTCTCCCGCAGGGGCGCGGTCAGCAGCGCCGTGCCGGCCGCGGCGGCGGTGGCCGAGCCGGCGAAGACGAAGGGCAGTTCGCGGTAGCCGTCGTGCCAGGCGGGCGTCGCCGTGTCGGACGCCAGTACGGCCGTGTAGGTGGCGACGGCGGGCCCGAGCAACGCGGCACCCGCGGTGGCGGTGTGCCCGGCGCGTGGCAGGAGGCCCGTCATGTCGGAGACGGCGGCGCCGCCGGCCAGCGGTCCGTAGGCGGCGAGCAGCCAGGAGCCGACGCTCATCGGGGAGGTCGGTTTGAGGACGCGCAGCATGTTGGCGAACCTGGCGGGTTTGCCGAGGTCGTGGATGAGCGCTGCGGCGGAGCCCGCGATGGCCACCGTGGAGGTGATCTTCATGGAGCGCGCCATCACGGGCCGCTGCGTCGCCGTGGCTCCGGCGGCCAGCAGCGAGCCGGCTCCGGCGAGTCCGCCGAGGAAGAAGTAGCCGCCGATGTTGAGGGGCTTCCACTCGGGGGTGTTGAGGATGGGCTTGCCGTAGTAGGAGGTGAACTCCGCGTCGGGAACGACCGTTTGCTCGCCTCGGCGCTTGCGGCGCCGCTTGCCGCCGTTGAGCGGGGCCGTCGTCGTCATAGCCGCCTCCTTGCGAACGGGCCGCGCGTGGTCTTCGGTTTGCCGCTTGTCGCGAAGGCGGCGGCGAGTCCGCCCAGCAGGGTGAGTGCGGCCGCGCCTGCCTGCTTCCACATGGCGGGCAGGTCGCGGGTGGTCACCACCGGATCGGGTGGTAGACCGTAGACCTCGGGTTCGTCGAGCAGCAGGAAGAACGCGCCGTCGCCGCCCACGCCGTCGTCCGGGTCGTGGCCGTAGAGCCGGGCGTCGGGGACGCCCGCGCGGTGCAGTTCCTCGACCCTGGCCGCTGCTCGCTCGCGCAGTTCGTCCAGTGGGCCGTACTGGATCGACTCGGTGGGGCACGCCTTGGCGCAGGCGGGCGTCTGGCCTTCGCCGAGCCGGTCGTAGCACAGGGTGCACTTGAAGGCGCGGCCGTCGTCGGGGCGCTGTTCGATGACGCCGTAGGGGCAGGCGGGTACGCAGTAGCCGCAGCCGTTGCAGATGTCCTCCTGCACCACCACGGTGCCGAACTCGGTGCGGAAGAGGGAGCCGGTCGGGCAGACGTCGAGGCAGGCGGCGTGTGTGCAGTGCTTGCACACGTCGGAGGACATCAACCAGCGCAGTTCGGAGGAGCCGGAGCCCTGGGCGGCCAGGGCGAAGACGTCGGCGTTGGCGTCGGCGTCGTCCTCCGCCCCTTCGCCTTGGGGATTTCGAAAGCCGTCCCCTTGGTGCTGGTGCGCACCCTGGTGCTGGTGCTCGTCGTCGTGTCGGCGCCGGCCCTGGTGCTCCTTGGGCACGACCGGCTTGCTCTGTTCGATGAAGGCGACGTGCCGCCAGGTGGAGGCGCCGAGCCCCTGGGTGTTGTCGTAGCTCATCCCGGTCAGCTCCATGCCGTCTTCCGGGATGGCGTTCCACTCCTTGCAGGCCACCTCGCACGCCTTGCAGCCGATGCACACGGAGGTGTCGGTGAAGAAGCCGACACGCTCGACGGTGGCCGTCACCTCACGCGTCCCCGTACCGCCTGCGGCGGCCGCCCCTGTGCTACCGGTTGCGGCCACCCCCGCGCCCCCACTGCTCGCGCCGCTCCCGCTGCCGTCGTGGCCTGCGTGGCCGTCGTGGCCTCCGTGGCCTGCGTGGCCTCCGCGGCGGCCATGGCCGCCATGACCGCTGCCCCCGGCGGCGCCCGCGCCGCCCCCAGCGGCCCCCGACCCGCCGTGGCCGTCGCGACCGCCGTGGCCGTCGCGTCCGCCGTGACCGCCGTCGCCGTCCGTCATCCCCGTACCTCCGTCCCGGTGTGCTCGGTGATGCCTGCTCGTTCGCGGTAGTCCGCGAGGAGGGTCAGCAGTTCGGGGCCGCGTGGGCGGCGGCCCGGCTTGATGTCGGCGGTGAGGGCCTTGACTTCCTGGATGTGGACGTTCGGGTCCAGCGCGATGGAGGTGAGTTCGTTGGCGGCGTCGCCGCGTGCGTAGCCGTTGCGTCCCCAGTGGTAGGGCAGTCCGATCTGGTGCACGGTGTGGCCGCCCACCCGCAGGGGGCGCATCCGCTCGGTGACCAGGACGCGCGCCTCCACGGCGCCGCGGGCGGTCACGATGGTGGCCCACCCCGTGTGTTCGAGGCCGCGCTCTGCGGCGAGTTCGGGGGAGACCTCGCAGAAGAACTCGGGCTGGAGTTCGGACAGGTACGGCGACCATCGGCTCATCCCGCCGGCGGTGAAGTGCTCGGTCAGCCGGTAGGTCGTCACCACGTAGGGGAAGACGCCGGTGCCCGCCTCGTGGCCGCTGGGGTGGTAGGCGTTGGCCGGGTGGGGGTGGGTCTCGCGGACCGGGCTGCGCTGCTGGTCGGGGTGGAGCGGGTTGTGGACGGGGGAGTCCTGCGGCTCGTAGTGGGTGGGCAGGGGGCCGTCCATCAGACCGGCCGGCGCGTAGAGCCAGCCCTTTCCGTCGCCCTGCATGATGAACGGGTCGACGCCCGAGAGCGCGTCGGGCCCGGTGGCGTCCGGGGCGGGCCGGTGGGAGGGCGGGCGGTCGGCGACGAAGTCCGGCACGTCGTAGCCGCTCCAGGTGGATCGCTCCGCGTCCCACCACACCAGGGCCTTGCTGGGGCTCCAGGGGGCGCCCTCGGGGTCGGCGGAGGCGCGGTTGTAGAGGATGCGCCGGTTGGACGGCCAGGACCAGGCCCACTCGGCGGCGATCCAGTCCTGCTGGGTGTGCGGCTTCTTGCGGGCGGCCTGGTTGACGCCGTCCTTGTAGACGCCGCAGTAGATCCAGCAGCCGCAGGAGGTCGAGCCGTCGTCGCGCAGTTCCTGGTAGCGGGACAGCGGACTGCCGTCGGCGTGGCGGCCGTTGATCTCGGCGAGCACCGCGTCGGCGACGGGCTCCTCCAGCGGCCCGTCGACCGGGTAGTCCCAGGTCAGGTCGAGTACCGGCCGGTCGATCGGGTCGGTGGAGCCGCGTAGCTTCGCGCGGATGCGGCGGCCCAGGTGGTACATGAACCACAGGTCGCTGCGGGCTTCGCCGTCCGGCTCCTTGGCCGGGTAGTGCCATTGGAGCATCCGGTTGGTGTTGGTGAAGGAGCCGGCCTTCTCGGTGTGCGAGGCGGCGGGGAAGAAGAAGACCTCGGTGGCGTTCTCCTCGGTCTTCAGCTCGCCGGTCTCCGTCTCGGGACCGTCCTTCCACCAGGTGGCCGACTCGATGAGGGAGAAGTCGCGCACCACCAGCCATTCGAGGTTGGCCATGCCCATGCGCTGCATCTTCGCGTTCGCGGAGCCGACCGCCGGGTTCTCGCCCATCAGGAAGTAGCCCTTGCACCGTCCCGCGAGCTGTTCGAGGACGGTGTCGTAGGTGCTGTGCGAGCCGGTGAGCCTGGGCAGGTGGTCGAAGCAGTAGTCGTTCTCGGCGGTCGCGGCCTCGCCCCAGTAGGCCTTGAGCAGGCTGACGACGTAGTTGCGCATGTCGCCCCAGTAGCCCTTGTCGGTGCGCATGGCCTCGACGAAGGTGTCCAGGTCCTCCGCCCTGTGCGCGTGGGGCATCGGGATGTAGCCGGGCAGCAGGTTGAAGAGGGTGGGGATGTCGCTGGAGCCCTGGATGCTGGCGTGGCCGCGCAGTGCCTGGATGCCGCCGCCGGGCCGGCCGATGTTGCCGAGCAGGAGTTGCAGTACGCAGGCGGCCCGGATGTACTGGGCGCCGACGGTGTGCTGCGTCCAGCCGACGGCGTAGGCGAAGGCGGAGGTGCGGTCGGGGCCTGAGTTGTCCACCAGGGCGCGGCACACGCCCAGGAACGTCTCGGGCGGGATGCCGCAGGTCTCTTCGACCATCTCGGGCGTGTAGCGCGCGTAGTGGCGCTTGAGGATCTGGTAGACGCAGCGCGGGTGTTGCAGCGTACGGTCGTGTGTCCGGTTCCCGGAGACGGGGGCGCCGCCGGAGCCGTGCGATTCGGAGCCGCCCGCGGTGGCCACCGAGCGGCCCTGGCTGGTGCGCTCCTCGTAGAGCGCGTCGCGCTCCCCCGAGGCCGCCTGCACGACGTCGCCCTCGTACTGCCAGCTGGCGGTGTCGTAGTGCCCGGTCTCCTGGTTGAGTCCGGAGAAGACGCCGTCCAGGTCCTCGGTGTCGCGGAACTCCTCGCCGACGAGTGTGGAGGCGTTGGTGTAGTCGAGCACGTACGGGCGGAAGTCCGCCTCGTGGGACAGCACGTAGTTGATGATGCCGCCGAGGAAGGCGATGTCGGTGCCCGCCCGGATCGGCACGTGCAGATCGGCCAGCGCACTCGTCCGGGTGAAGCGCGGGTCGACGTGGATGATCGTGGCGCCGCGCGCCTTGGCCTCCATCACCCACTGGAAGCCGACCGGGTGCGCCTCGGCGAAGTTGGAGCCCTCGATGACGATGCAGTCGGCGTGCTGGAGGTCCTGGAGGAAGGTGGTGGCGCCGCCCCGCCCGAACGAGGTGCCGAGCCCGGCGACGGTGGAGCTGTGGCAGACCCGCGCCTGGTTCTCGATCTGCACCACGCCGAGAGACGTGAGCAGCTTCTTGATGAGGTAGTTCTCCTCGTTGTCCAGCGCCGCGCCGCCCAGCGCCGCAAGCCCCATGGTGCGGTTGACGCGGACGCCGTCGCGTTCGTCCTCCCAGCCCTGGCGGCGCGTGCGGATGACCCGGTCGGCCACCATGTCCATGGCCGTCTCCAGGTCGAGCCGCTCCCAGTCGGTGCCGTGGGGGCGCCGGTAGAGCACTTCGTGGCGGCGGGCGTCGCCCGTGGTCAGCTGGAGTGTGGCCGCGCCCTTGGGGCAGAGCCTGCCCCTGCTGACGGGGGAGTCGGGATCACCCTCGATCTGGACGACCTGTTCGTCCTTGACGTACACGTCCTGGCCGCAGCCGACGGCGCAGTAGGGACAGATCGATTTGACGACACGGTCGGCGGAGTGGGTGCGCGGCCGCAGGGAACGGGTGTACGAGGAGGAGGCGGCCGTGCCTCTGCCCGTCGGATCGCCGCTGCCCATGGCCTGCCGGTACACGGGCCAGTCCTTGATCCAGGTACGTACGCCCATCCCACGTCCTCCCAGCGGGTCGGCCTGATACAGGGCTCGGATGTACGGCTCAGGCGGCCTTGCCGGAGCTGCCGCGGCCGGCATGCGCTTCGAGTGCTTCGAGCAGTTGTTCGCGCGTCATCTTCGAGCGGCCCTTCACGCCCTGGTCGCCTGCGCGCCGGTACAGCTCGTCCTTGCTCAGATCACGGAGCGGGGGAGTGCTCTTCGAGGCGCCTGCCCGGCCCTTCGAGGATCCCGTCCCCCGGCCCTGTGAAGTGCCTGTCCCACCCTGCGAGGCGCCAGGCCGACTCCGGCCCTTAAAAGCGCCCGTCCGGCCCTTCGAGACCGAGGCGCCAGCCCCGCTCTGGGACCTGCTCTCCCGCCTCTTCGCCGGACGCGTGCGGTCCCCGGCGGCGGGTTTCCTGCGGCCGCTTCCGGTCTTCCGGCCTCCGCCGCCCCCCTTCCCGGAGCGGGCCCGTTCGATGCTGCGGTTGAGGGCCTCGCTGAGGTCCACCACGTTGGTGGCCTCCGGAGGACCCTCCTCGGGGGTGAGTTCCTCGCCCTCGGCCTTGGCCTCGACCAGCGCACGCACCCGGTCCTCGTAGCTGTCGCTGTAGTCCTCGGGGTGGAAGGTGGTGCTCATGCTGTCGATGAGCTGCCGCGCGGTCTTCAGCTCCTTGCTGTCCGAGCGCTGACGTCCTGGCAGCCCGGACAGCTCCTCCTCGGGGTCGCGGACCTCGTCCGCCCAGTGCAGGGTGTGCAGCGCCAGGACGTTCTCGCCGGCGCGGAGAGCGACCAGGTACTCCTTGCTGTGCATCACGAAGGTGGCGATGCCCGTCTTCTCGGAGGACTCCAGAGCGGCACGGAGCAGTTCGTACGGCTTGCGGTACTTCTCGTCGCCGGGCGCGAGGTAGTAGGAGCGCACGTAGTAGACCGGATCGACCTCGTCCGCTTCCACGAAGCCGCTCACGTCGATGACCTGGGACTTGCCGGGGGCGATCTCCTCCAGCTCCTCCCGCTCGACGGTGACGTACTCGCCGTCGGCGATCTCGTAGCCCTTGACGATGTCGTCGAAGCCGACGCTCTTTCCGGTGCGTTCGTTCACCCGCTTGTTGCGCACCCGGTCGTTGGTGCCGCGCTGCAACTGGTGGAAGTGGGTGGTGTGGTCCTCGGTGGCGGCGTACATCCGTACCGGGACCGTGACCAGCCCGAAGGTGATCACTCCGCTCCAGACCGGGCGTGCCATCGCTTCTCCTGCTCCTGAGTGGCCCCGGGCCAAAGGGATCTGGGGCCCGGGGCGAGCGCGCTCCCACTGTCGCCCGCGGTGCGCTCCGCCGCATCCCGGGCCGTGCGTTCGTGTGCCCGGGTTTCACGCCCCCGGCGCCTCACACCCCTCATTTCCTACGCGCCGATCCGTCGGGCCGCGCCCCTGCGCCCCGCGTGCTTCGTACGGAATCGGTGCCGCGGGAGTCGAGGGTCCCTCGGTGGGGAAAGCCGATTACTGAGAGCACACCATTCCCGCACGCTTCGCATCCGCCCGGCGACCCGGGTGTCCGGCATGGAGAGATCAGGAGGCGCTCCGGTATGACGACTGAGGAACTCTCCGACACGCACGGTCTGCCCGCCGCCCCGTCCCTGCTGTCCACCGCACACGAGCGGATCGAGCCGCTGCTGCGGGAGGCGGTCGGCGCGCTGCAGCCGGAACTGCGCCGCGTCTGCGGCTACCACTTCGGCTGGAGTCAGCCGGACGGCAGCCCCACCTACGGCGTCGCCCCCGAGCCCCCGCTGCGCGCGGCCCTGACGCTGTGCGCGGCGGGCGCGAGCGAGACCGGAAGGGACGGCTCCGCCACGCACTCCACGGACGCCGCGCTGCCCGGGGCCGCGGCGGTGGAACTGGTGCACAACTGGGCGGCCCTGCACGACGACGTGATGGACGGTGAGGCGCTGCGGCACGGGCGCTCCGCCGTGTGGGCCGTCTACGGAACCGGCTGGGCCGTGCTGGCAGGGGACGCGCTCCTGGGTGCTGCCACCCGCCGTGTGCTGCCCACAGGCGCCGACCCCGAGGCGGAGGCCGCCGTGCTGCGGCTGCTGACCCGCACCACCTCGCGGCTGGTCAGCGGCCGGTCGGCCGAACTCGCGCTGCGGCGCCGCGCGCCCGAGGGCATCAGCGTGGAGGAGTACGCCGTGGTGGCCGGAGCGCGCCGCAGTTCGCTGCTGGAGTGCGCGCTGGCCGGTGGCGCGCTGCTGGCGGGGGCGGACGAACGCGTGGTCGAGGCGCTGACGCGCGCGGGACACCACCTGGGTGTCGCGGCGCAGGTGGCCCGCGACATCGAGGACCTGTGGTCGGGGACGGCGCTGAGCGGACGGCCCGTCATGAGCGGGCTGCGCGAGGGCGGCCCGAGCCTTCCGCTGATCGCGGCGCTGCGCGCGGGCAACCCCGCGGCGCGGACGCTCGCCCAGTCGCTGGGCGGCGGCCCCGCCTGCCCACCGCCCCCGGACGAGCTGGCCGCTCTCATCGACCACGCGGGCGGGCGGGCCGCCGCCGACGAGATATCGGCCTGGCAGCTGACGGAAGCGCTCACCCAGCTGGACAAGGCCGCGCTGCCACCCGCCACCCACACCGCTCTCAGGGCGCTGTTCCGTCACACGGTCGCCCGGGGCTGAGGGGCGGCCTCCGGAGCGTCGTTACGGAGCCCGGGTGCTCCCTGTGGGCCGGTCGGGGGACAGGCGCTGTGTCGCTGCCGGGGAGCGAGGGCGAGTCGTCGTCCAGTGCGTTTATCGCACTTGTATGACTGGTTCGCCCCGCAGGAGCACTCATGCGCACAGACGTTCCCACCGGCCGCGGTCGCGGCCTCGGTCGTCCCCTCGGCCGCCGTCGCGCACCGCGCGACGCCCGCCTCACCCCGTCGTCCCACCACGCCCCGTCGACCCACCACGTCCGGCCGCCCCGCCCCTTTCCTCCGCTCCGCCTTTTCCCTCCGCTCCGCCTCTTCCTCCGCTCGGACCTCATCGCCCGCGCCCACCTCGCCCCGCGTGTCCACCTCGCCCCGCGCGTCCGCCCCACTCGCGGTCGTAACAGCGGACGCGGACTCCTCGCGGCTGCCGCCGTCACCGCGCTGCTCGGCGGCGTCGCCGGATGTGGAACGGCCGAGGACGGCGCGCGCGCCGGGTCGGCGGGGGACGGGGGGCGCGCGGAGCGCGGCGACGGACAGCAGGCCCGGCACGAGCGGGGGCAGGGCGACGCGCACGGCTTCTCCCTGGTGGCCACCGGCGACCTGCTCGTGCACGACTCGATCATCCGGCAGGCGCGCGCTGATGCGGGCGGCTCGGGCTACGACTTCGGCCGCATGATCGACGCGGCGAAACCGATGGTGAGGAAAGCCGACCTGGCGATCTGCCACATGGAGACCGTCTACGGGCCCGACGGCGGTCCGTTCTCCGGGTACCCGCTCTTCAAGACCCCGCCGCAGCTGGCGCGCTCCGTCAAGAACGTGGGCTACGACTCGTGTTCGACCGGCTCCAACCATACGCTGGACGACAGCAGTGACGGCGTGCACCGCACCCTGAAGGCCATGGACTCAGCCGGGCTCCAGCACGTGGGCTCCGCCCGCTCGGCCCGCGAACGCGGGCGGCCCGCCGAGCTGCGGGCCGGTGGCGCCAAGGTCGCCCAGCTCGCGTACACCTACGGCACCAACGGCATCTCCGTGCCCCAGAGTAAGCCCTGGCTCGTCAACCTGATCGAGCCCGCACGCATCATCCGGGACGCCCGCGCCGCGCGGCGGGCGGGCGCCGACGTGGTCGTCGTCAGCATGCACTGGGGTACCGAGTGGCAGCAGGAGCCCGACCAGCTCCAGCGGTCCATGGCCGAGACACTGACCGCCTCCCGCTCCCACGGCCGCCGGGACATCGACCTGATCCTCGGCACCCACGCACACGTGCCGCAGGCGTACGAGAAGGTCAACGGCACCTGGGTCGTCTACGGCATGGGCGACCAGATCGCGGGCAAGATGAACGATCCCCGCGGGTCCATGGGCACCGCGGCGCGCTTCCACTTCGTCCCGCCCGGCCGCACCTCAGACCGGGGGCACAAGGGCGCCTGGACGGTCGACAAGGCCTCCTTCACCCCCTTCCTGATGCGGTCCTCGCCCCGGTACACGCTCGTCAACCTCGCGTCCGGCAGCAGCAGGTCGGCCGGTGACCCCGCGCAGGACAAGGCCTACGACACCATCCGCGAGGCCGTCTTCAGCCGGGGCGCCAAGAAGGACGGCCTGCGCATGGTGTCGTAACGGGCCGGGCCACTCCGGGCCTACGCCGGGCCCACTCCGGGCCTACGCCGGGCCCACCCCGGGCCTACGCCGGGCCGGAGTGTCCCGGGCCTGCCGGACCCCCCGTCGGCGTGGGCAGATGCGGGACCGCGACGGGCCCTGCGGACCCCGCGACGGTCGCGGCGCGGCGGCGTCCGGCGCGGCCGAGGAGGACCGCCCCCACGACCATCAGCAGACCGACGCCGCCCCCGACGAGGCCGATCGTCAACTCGGTGGTGTCCAGCGGCGGGTGCTGGGTCGGTTCCACACCGTTCGGCGGGGTGAGGAACGTCTTGCCCTGGTACCCGGCGGGAGCGGCGCCGTCGGCCGGCGGGTCCGATACGGCCCGTACGGCCGCCGCCGCGTTGACCACTCCATGGCCGACCAGCGGGTTGTACCCGCCCGGCGGGTGCGCCGCCGTGCTGGTGAGGATGGCGCGCACCTGGGACGGCTTGAGCTCGGCGTCCTTGCCCAGCATCAGGGCCACAACCCCCGAGGTGAGCGCCGCCGCGGGCGAGGTGCCGTTGACGGGCGCGTAACCGCCGGTGTTCTTGGCGCTGACGATGCCGACGCCGGGAGCGGCGATCGTGTTGTACGTCCTGACGGTCGAGAACTCGGCGCGGCTGCCGCCCTTCTCGACGGCGGCCACGGCGATCACGCTGGGGTAGCCCGCCGGGTAGGACGAGTCGTTGAACATGTCGCCCTCGTTGCCGGCCGAGGCGATCACGGGCACGCCCTTGTGGGCCGCGTGTGCGAGTGCCTTGGTCTCCTGCTCGTCGAAGCTGGAGCCGAAGGTCTCGCCGCCCAGCGACATCGAGATCACGTCGGCGCCGTGGTCGACCGCGTAGGTGATGCCCTGGGCCACCGGACTCGGCCCGCTCGTCAGGTCCCCGTCGTTGTCCTTCTTGTCGTCGATGACCCGCACCGACAGGATGCTCGATTCGGGGGCGACCTTCAGCACGTCGGAAGCCATCGCCGTACCGTGCTCGCCCCACTGCGGATCACCGGAGTGGAGGCCGTCCTTGACGTAGTCGGGGCCCGTGGTCACCTTCCCGGCGACGGCAGGATGGTCCTTGACGACGCCGCTGTCGAGCACCGCGACCCGCACGCCCTTGCCCCGGGTCGTCTTCTGCGCCGAGGACAGGCCCAGCGCCTCCGACTCCCAACTCGCGGGCGTCTTCGCCTGAGCCGGGGTCGCCGAGCCGACGCACAGCAGCGCGCTGATGCCCGCTGCGGCGAAGGACGTGCCGACGCGCAGGCCGGCCCTTCGGACCTTCGTGTGTGTCATGAGGGCTTCGTCTCCTCGAGCAGCAGGTTCTCCAGGTGCTGGTCCAGGTCCGAGGCGAGCGTCTTGGCCGCCTCCCGCCACGGCAGCCGGTCCGACTTGGCGTCGAACTTGTGCCTGCCCCACTCGCCCGGCAGGTGCCCCGCCTTCCGCCCGTCGACCGAACCGGCCGAGGCGGCGATGGCGTAGGGCATGTAGAGCGTGTCGGTGGTTTGCATGCCGTCCGTGCCGTTGCGCCGGCTGTCCTTCCAGTCCTCGGCGAGCGTGTCGGGCACGGCGAACGCCTTGACGCCCTGGCTGGGCACGTCCTTGTCCCGCTGCTCGCTGAAGAAGCCCTCCATCCCCTTCTCCGGGTCGTCGACCTTGGGCAGGACGAGGACGGCGACGGTCGCCACGAGGTTGCCCGTCGGATCGACGTAGGTGGCGCGCAACGCGGCCTCGCAGCCCCGCTTGTCGGCCTCCGCCGCCAGGTCGCCCGTCAACGCGTCCCCGCAGCCGGTCTCCTGGGCGATGCCGAGGCGGTGCCACTCGGCCAGCTTCGGGTCGGCGGGATCGGACTGCGCGTCGGCCTTCGGGCCGAGGGTCTTGGGGAAGATCTTGTCGACCGGTTCGTTACGCCACAGGGCGGGGCCGTACGCGGTGCGGTTGGAGACGTTCTGGCTCGCGTTGGAGTAGGTGTGGGCGGTCAGCCCGCCGCCCGCGAGGAGGGCGAGACCGCCGACGACGCCGAGGAAGACGGTCAGGCAGGTGCGTCCGGTGCTCTTCTTCGGCCCCGGCCCCGGCGGTATGCCCGCACCCGGCGCCCCGGGGCCCGGCCCCCCGTACCCGGGAAAGCCCTGCCCGGGGGCGCCCTGCCCGGGAAAGCCCTGGCCGGGGGCGCCCTGCCCGGGAAAGCCCTGGCCGGGGGCGCCCTGCCCGGGAAAGCCCGGCCCCGCCGCGCCCGCTCCCGGCCCGCCGGGCCCCGGTACGCCGGCTCCCGGGGCTCCCGGTGGGGGACCTGGCGGCATCGGCGGGGGCGCGCCGGGCGGTGGCGGGACGGGCGGTCGGTGCCCGTACGACCCGGGGTTGCCGGGCGGGCTCGGGTAGGACATGGCTCCCCTCCTCGGTGTGCGGCGCAAGCGCGTGCGCGGGCAGCGGGAGGACGCGAACCCATGGAGAACGACCGTTCCCCCGCCGGTGCGTAGGAGACCCTACCGGTCACCGACGGGGGTGAGGCGATCGATCCCCGTCTCGCTTCTGTCACAGGAGAGCAGGTCAGAACAGTTCCGGACATAGCAGGCCCGGAAGGGGGGCAAGGGTCAGACGTTCTGGAGGGTCTCGTCGCGGCCGGTTTCGCCCGGAGGGCTGTGAGGGCTCCGGGGGCCAAGGGAATCTGCGGCGTCCCGGGCGTCCCGGGAGCCCTGGCGGCCGCCTCCGGTGCCGTCACCGCCGTCACCGGAGCCCGCACCGGCGTGCTCCTCCTCGGGGACGGAGATGACCCAGTGCGTGGCCTGGCGCGGCCGCAGATAGCAGGCCCAGTAGAGGGCGGCGGCGACGACGATGCCTCCGGTGATGGCGAGGCTCTCGGCGCTCTGCTGGAACAGGACCCAGATCAGCGCGGCCATCAGGAGCGCCGGGAGGACGGGCCACAGCGGCATCCGCCAGGCGGCCCGGTGCTTGAAGGCCTCCCGCCGGGCGGCCAGCGCGCCGAGGGCGACGAAGACGTACATGCCGGCCACCGCGACGCCGGTGACCTCGTTGAGCACGTCGAGGTTGACGAAGCACAGGACGGCTCCGGGGACGCCGACGACGAGGGTGGCCACCCACGGCGAGGCGAAGCGGGAGCCCAGCCGGGAGAGCGCGCGGTTGACCGGACCCGGCCAGGCGGCGTCGCGGGCGGAGGCGAAGACGACGCGCGAGTTCTGGATCACCATGACGATCGCCGCGTTGACGATGGCCAGCGCGATGCAGAGGCTGATGAACGTGCCGACGGCGGAGTTGCTCCACCGCTGCACCATGCCCGCGATGTCGCCGCCCGCGAGGGCGTGCAGGTCGGGGGCGCCGAGGGTGATGGCGACGACGGGGACGATGACGATGGCGAAGCCGATGCTCAGCGTCCACAGCACGGTACGGGAGACGGTGCGGCGCGGGTTCTCCATCTCCTCCGCCAGGTACACGGCGGTGGTGAAGCCCTGGAGGATGAACAGCGCGGTGGCCAGCCCTGTGACGATCAGTCCGGCCGTGACCGGGCTGGTGTGGCCCTGGCCCGCGTCCATGACGGGGTGGAGGAGGACGGAGGCGGGGCGCTGGGTGTGGGTGAAGCCGAGGAAGGCGACGATGGCGGCGCCCACGACCTCCAGGGCCAGGAAAATGCCGGTGATCCAGGCGTTGGCCCGCAGGTCGAGCAGTCCCATGGCGGTGGACAGCAGCATCACGGCGGCGGCCGCGACGCGCGGGTCGAGCTGCACGAGAGGGGCGAGGTAGTCCGCGGTGCCCAGGGCGATGATGGGCGGCACGATCATGACGACGATCAGCGAGAGAACGAAGACCAGCCAGCCCGCGAGCCTGCCCATCAGGGTGCCGACCATGGCGTACTCACCGCCGGACGACGGGATGAGAGTGCCGAGTTCGGAGTAGGTGAAGGCGACGCCGACGCACAGCAGCGCGGCGATGGCGAGGGTGAGGGCCGTGCCCGTGCCGAGGGTGCCGAAGGAGTCCGGCACGATCACGAAGAGCGACGAGGCCGGAGTCAGGCAGGACAGGGTGAGCAGGGTGCCGCCCACGACGCCTATGGAGCGCGTGAGCCGGGGCCGGCTGGTGTCTTCGGGGGTGTCGGTCATGCGGTTCCGTTCGTACTGCGTACGGGGTACGGCGCGTACTGGGCGCGGGAGCGGTATCGCCTCCGGTGTGGCACCGCGGGCGCGGTGCGGGGTGTGCGGTGCCGGACACGTGGTCCGGTCAGCGCATACAAGCGGTTGCGCAGAAGTGGAGTCAAGACCTCTATTCAACGGAATCCGTCACGTGAGGAGGTGATGACCACTGTTCCGGAAGGTCCGAGCCCTCTTTGGAGAGGATTCCGACAGCCGAGGAAACCGTAGCGGCGATGTGCGGGTTTCCCCGACCGTCACCGGCTTCTCACATCACGAGACTCGCCGTCTGTATCAGTCCCAGCGCGATCACGGAGGCGCCCGAGACGGTCAGCGTGACCGTCTTGAGCGTGCCCCGCGTCGTCTGTCCGAGCAGAGTCTGCAACAGCCAGAAGGTGTTGCTCGTGGCGTGGATGGCGAACAGCGAGCCCGCACCGGCCGCAAGGGCGATCAGTACCGGCTGCACGTCCAGGCTGGGCGCCACGGGGGCGAGGATGCCCGCTGCCGTGATGGCGGAGGTGGTGACCGAACCGATCGCCATGTGCAGGACGGCGGCGATCAGCCACACCAGCGCGAGCGGCGCCCAAGTGCCGGCCGAGAACGAGTCCTTGATCAGGTCACCGAGCCCCACGGCTTCCACCACGGCGGCCAGCGAGCCGCCGACCCCGGTCAGCACCAGGATCTGGCCGCTGGTGCGGAAGCCCTGCCCGAACGCGTCTCCGATCGCCCCGGCGGGCAGGCAGCGCCGTGCGACGAGACAGGCCAGGATCAGCCCCGTCAACAGCCCGACGACCGGGTCGCCGAGGAAGCCGACGACGGGGGAGTCCCAGCCGGCGACCTGGGCGAAGGCGCCGGTCGCGATCAGGACGAGGGCCAGCAGCAGCGGTGTGAGCGAGAGCCCCAACGGCGGTGCGGCGCCGTCACCGTGCACTACGGCGCCGTCCTGGGCGACAGCCCCGTCATCGGCCGCACCGCGGTGGGCGACCGCACCGCCCTCGACGACCGCACCGTCGTGGGCGACCGCGCCGCTATCGACGACCGCACCGCCCCTGACGACGGCGTCGCCCTCGACGACCGCGCTCTCGTCCCGGTCCGGGTTCCAGAAGCCGCGCTTGACCAGTGCGCTGAACAGCAGCAGGGTCAGCAGGATCGTCACGGCCGCCAGGGGGAAGCCGTAGAGGAGCATGATGCCCAGCGGGATGTCCAGCAGTCCGGCGAGGGCGAGCGCGCCGATGCCGGGCACCGACAGTGCGATGCCGACCTCGACGCCCAGCGCCATGGCGGCCGCCATCCGGGCGAGTCCGCCGGGACCGATGCGGGTGCCCAGCGACCGGGCGAGCGGGGCGGTCATCACGAGCAGTACATCGGCGAAGATGGACTGCAGCACGGTGCCCATCGTGATGGCGAAGGAGTAGGGCAGCCGCTTGGGGCCCAGCGTCCGCAGCAGCAGGGTGACCAGTTTCTCGATGGCGCCGAGCGCGGAGAGCAGGGTGCCCAGCAGCACGCCGAGGACGATGAGGAGCCCCACCTCGGCCATGAGGTCGCCGAAGCCCTTGTTGACCGTCTTCAGAGTGCGTTCGGCGCCCAGGCCGCTGGCGAGCCCGAGGTAGACGGCCCCGAGTACGAGCGCCAGCGCGGGGTTGACCTTCGCTTTGAGGATGAGCACGACCACCGCCGCGATGGCGATGGCCGTGTGCACCAAAGGTGCCGGGTTGTCCATCGTTCGTCTCCCGTCCGACCTGCGGAAACCCGATGTTCCGCAGCCGGATCATGGTCAACGCGGCACGCGCTGAGGGGAATGGGGGTCTCACGATGTGACCCGCACCCCGGCCGGACGGGAGGTCGGCCGGGGTGCGGGCATGGGTGTGGGCATGGGCGCGCTCGTCGTGCGGGTCAGTCGCCGGCGGTGACGCGCACGTAGTCGACGGTCATCTGCTGCGGGAAGTTCGTCGAGCCGTCCGGGTCGCCGGGCCAGTAGCCTCCCACGGCGAGGTTGAGGATCAGGAAGAACGGCTTGTCGAACACCCACGGGTTGCCGCCGACGTCGGCGGGCGTACGCGTCTGGTAGACGTTGCCGTCCACTGACCAGCTGATGGCGCCGGGGGACCAGTCGATGGCGAAGACGTGGAAGTCGTCGGCGAAGGCCGCGCCGTCCGGAGTCGAGTACGCGGCGCCGATGCCGCCCGAGCCGGAGTAGCCGGGGCCGTGCACGGTGCCGTGCACCGTGTTCGGCTCGAAGCCGACGTTCTCCATCACGTCGATCTCGCCGCAGGCGGGCCATCCGGCGCTGCCGATGTCGTCACCGAGCATCCAGAAGGCCGGCCACATGCCCTGGCCGCGCGGCACTTTGACGCGCGCTTCCACGTGTCCGTGGGTCTGGGTGAACTTGCCCGCGGTGTTCAGCCGTGCCGAGGTGTACTCGCACGTGCCGTACCAGCACTGGTAGTTGCCGGGGTTCTCTTTGCGTGCGGTGATGACGAGGTTGCCGTTGCCGTCGAGCGCGGCGTTGTCGGCGCCGGGGGTGTAGTACTGCCGTTCGTGGTTGTCGACGTTGTCTCCGGTCTCGGTCTGCCACTTGCCGCTGTCGGCGGGGGAGCCGGCGGCGCCGTCGAAGTCGTCGGAGAAGACGACCGCTTGGGCACCGCTGCCGGGGCGCCCGGTGTCCGCGGCGCCGGCCGATGCGGTGGCGGGCAGCAGCGCGGCGGTCGTGCAGCACAGCAGGGTCGCTCCGCACATCGCTGTGCGGAGCCGCCAGGGAAGTCTCATGTCAGCCCGTCCTTTCGTGGGGGATGGACGTAGGCGTGCCCATGACAAAGGGTAAGAAAGAACAAGACATCAACGAAGGTGCGCGTAACGCCTCGGCTGAGCCCCGGGCTTTCTTGATGACTTGTTGTAAGCCTGCTCGAACGGCCCGTCAAGGCTTTGGTCCAGACCGATGCGTGTTCAAGAGGTGGCGACAGATGTGAGAGGCGCGCTGGCCGTGCACCCGTAAGGCCCACCCGTGCCCCCGTAAGGCCCACCGGTGCACCCGTAAGGCCCACCCGTGCGGCCCTCTTCCAGGACCGCGAGCAGCACAGCGGGGCTCAGTTCGCGGGCCCCCAGCCGAAGGTCTCCACGATCCGCTGGGCGGCGCGTGTGGCCGTCAGGGAGCCCTCGCGGACGCGCTCTTCCAGCAGCGGGGCGAGGCGCCGTACCTCGGGGTGCTGTTCGAGGCGTCCCAACAGGTCGTCGCGGACCATGGACCACACCCATTCGACCTGCTGGTCGCGGCGTTTCGCGGCCAGCTCCCCGGTGGACTCCTGGAGGGCGCGGTGCCGCTCGACGCGCTCCCACACCTCGTCGAGTCCCGTACCCTCCCGCCCGCTGCACGTGAGCACGGGCGGGGTCCACGAGGCCTCGGAGGACCGCATCAGCCGCAGCGCGCCCGCCAGCTCGCGGGCGGCGGAGCGGGCGTCGCGCTCGTGCGGTCCGTCTGCCTTGTTGACGGCCAGTACGTCGGCGAGCTCCAGCACGCCCTTCTTGATGCCCTGGAGCTGGTCGCCTGTGCGGGCGAGGGTGAGCAGCAGGAACGAGTCCACCATCTGGGCCACGGTCGCCTCGGACTGGCCGACGCCGACGGTCTCGACGAGGACGACGTCGTAGCCCGCCGCCTCCATCACGATCATCGTCTCGCGGGTGGCCTTGGCGACGCCGCCGAGCGTGCCCGCGGTGGGGGAGGGGCGGACGAACGCGTCCGGGTTGACCGCGAGCCGCTCCATTCTCGTCTTGTCGCCCAGGATGGAGCCGCCGGTCCGGGTGGAGGAGGGGTCGACGGCCAGGACCGCCACCCGGTGGCCGCGCTCGGTCAGCAGGGTGCCCAGCGCGTCGATGAACGTCGACTTGCCGACACCGGGTACTCCGCTGACGCCGACGCGGCGGGCGCCGCCCGCGTGCGGCAGCAGCGTCGTCAGCAACTGCTGCGCCAGCTCCCGGTGGTCGGCCCTGCGGGACTCCACCAGCGTGATGGCCCGCGCGATGTACGCGCGGGATCCTGCCAGTACGCCCTTGGCGTAGTCGTCGGGGTCGATGGTCCGGGGCACGTGCTCAGCCCTCACCCTCCGTGGAGCCGCCGGAGGCCTCGGAGCCCGCGCCCGGCTGGGAGTCCGCGCCCGGCTGGGAGCCCGCACCCGGCTGGGAACCCGCGGGCTCGGCCAACTCGTCGTGGCCGAGCGAGGCGGCCAGCTTCCGCAGCAGGCCGTACGCGGCCTCGGGGATGACCGTGCCAGGGGGGAAGACCGCCGTCGCGCCGGCCTCGTGCAGCGGTTCGACGTCGGCGGGCGGGATCACTCCGCCGACGACGATCATGATGTCGTCGCGTCCGGCCGCCGCCAGCTCCTCCCGCAGCGCCGGTACGAGGGTGAGGTGTCCGGCCGCCAGCGAGGAGACGCCCACGATGTGCGCGTCCGCCTCGACGGCCTGCCGTGCCACTTCGGCCGGGGTCTGGAAGAGGGGGCCGACGTCGACGTCGAAGCCCAGGTCGGCGAACGCGGTGGCGATCACCTTCTGGCCCCTGTCGTGCCCGTCCTGGCCCATCTTGGCCACCAGCAGCCGCGGCCTGCGGCCTTCCGCCTCCTCGAAGGCGTCCACCAACTCCCGGGTGCGGGCCAGGGACGACGACACTCCTGCCTCCTCGCGGTACACACCGGAGATCGTACGAATCTGTCCCGAGTGGCGCCCGTAGACCTTCTCCAGCGCCTCGGAGATCTCCCCGACGGTGGCCATGGCGCGTGCCGCGTCCACGGCCAGGGCCAGCAGGTTGTTCTCCAGGCCTGGCCCGGACGCCGCCCCGGCGGCCCGCGTGAGGGCCTCCAGCGCGGCGCGGCAGGCGTCCTCGTCGCGTTCTTCCCGCAGCCGCCGCAGCTTGGCCACCTGCTGGGCGCGGACCGAGGAGTTGTCGACCTTGAGGACGTCGATCTGCTCGTCGCTCGCCGCCCGGTACTTGTTGACGCCGATGACCGGCTGCCGCCCCGAGTCGATCCGGGCCTGGGTGCGGGCCGCGGCCTCCTCCACGCGCAGCTTGGGAATGCCCGCGTCGATGGCCTTGGCCATGCCGCCCGCGGCCTCGACCTCCTCGATGTGCTGCCAGGCGCGCGCCGCCAGGTCGTGGGTGAGCCGCTCCACGTAGGCGCTGCCGCCCCACGGGTCGATCACCCGGCAGGTGCCCGACTCCTGCTGGAGCAGCAGTTGGGTGTTGCGGGCGATGCGCGCGGAGAAGTCGGTGGGCAGCGCGAGGGCCTCGTCCAGCGCGTTGGTGTGCAGCGACTGGGTGTGGCCCTGGGTGGCGGCCATCGCCTCGACACACGTACGGGTGACGTTGTTGAAGACGTCCTGCGCCGTCAGCGACCAGCCCGAGGTCTGCGAGTGGGTGCGCAGCGACAGCGACTTGGGGTTCTTCGGCTCGAACCTGTTCACGAGCTTCGCCCACAGCAGCCGCGCCGCGCGCAACTTGGCGACCTCCATGAAGAAGTTCATCCCGATCGCCCAGAAGAACGAGAGGCGGGGGGCGAACGCGTCGACGTCCATGCCCGCCTCCAGCCCGGCGCGCAGGTACTCCACACCGTCGGCCAGCGTGTACGCCAGCTCCAGGTCGGCCGTCGCGCCGGCCTCCTGGATGTGGTAGCCGGAGATGGAGATGGAGTTGTAGCGCGGCATCTTCTGCGAGGTGTAGGCGAAGATGTCGGAGATGATCCGCATGGAGGGCTGCGGCGGATAGATGTAGGTGTTGCGGACCATGAACTCCTTGAGGATGTCGTTCTGTATGGTCCCCGCCAGCTTCTCGGGCGCTACGCCCTGCTCCTCCGCGGCGACGATGTAGAGCGCCAGCACCGGCAGGACGGCGCCGTTCATCGTCATCGAGACGGTCATCCGGTCCAGCGGGATGCCGTCGAAGAGCTGCCGCATGTCGTAGAGCGAGTCGATCGCCACGCCCGCCATGCCGACGTCGCCCGTCACGCGCGGGTGGTCGCTGTCGTAGCCGCGGTGGGTGGGCAGGTCGAAGGCGACCGAGAGGCCCTTTTGACCTGCTGCCAGGTTGCGGCGGTAGAAGGCGTTGGACTCCTCGGCCGTGGAGAAGCCCGCGTACTGGCGGATCGTCCACGGCTGGTTGACGTACATCGTCGGGTACGGGCCGCGCAGGTAGGGGGCGATGCCCGGGTACGTCCCCAGGAAGTCGAGGCCGTGCAGGTCCTCTTCGGTGTAGAGGGGCTTGACGGCGATGCCCTCGGGGGTGTGCCACGCCAGGTCCTCGACGGAGTGCCCGGTGCGCTCCTTGACGGCCTCCCGCCACCGCTCGCCGGCCTGCTCGCGTTCCCCGTCGGACCCGGGCTCGGCGCCGGACTCTGCGGCGGGCTCGGCTTCGAGGCCGACGGTCGTGAAGTCGGGGATCGCGGAGGAGTCTTCCGCGCCTGTCGTCTGCCGGCTCATGCGTCGACCCCCATGCGGTCGAGGAGGGAGGTGAGGGCGGCGACGGCGTCACCGCCCGCGTGGACGAACTCGTCGACACCGGCGGTCCGGTACGCCTCGCGCCGCTCCGCGTCGGGCTTTCCCGCCAGGAGCACCCGCGCGGCCCCCGCCTGCTTGAGCGCGGTGGCGACCTGCGCGGCCTCCTCGGCGTAGAGCGTGTCGCTGGAGCACAGGCACGCCACCGTGGCGCCGCTGGCGGTGAACGCGGCGGCCGCGGTGGTGGCGTCCACCGTCACCGGATCGTGTACCGGCTGGATGCCGCCCGCCTGGGCGAGGTTGGCGACGAAGGAGACGCGCGCCGTGTGCGCGGCGGCGGGGCCGAGCGCGGCCAGGAAGAGCTTCGGGCGCGCACCGGTGGTCTCCAGGTGGCGGTCGGAGCGGACGCGCAGCGCCTCGTACGCGTCGTCCCTGCGTACGCGCGGCAGTCCGCCGCCGGGGGGTTGCGGTGCGGGCTCGCGGGCGACGGGCCGCTCGTCCAGCAGTGGGAACTCGCTGACGCCGGTGACCGGTTCGCGGCGCCGGGCCAGTGCGGTGGTGCGCAGCTCCCAGCTCTCGCGCAGCCGCTGTTCGACCAGTCCGTCGCGCAGCGCGGCGGCCATGCCCCCGGCGCCCTCGATCTCCTGGAAGTGCGCCCACGCGGTGTGCGCCAGCTCGTCGGTGAGCGTCTCCACGTACCAGGAGCCGCCCGCCGGGTCGATCACCCCGGCCAGGTGGGACTCCTCCAGCAGGATGGCGGAGGTGTTGCGGGCGATGCGCCGCGCGAAGGCGTCGGGCAGCCCCAGCGCGTCATCGAACGGCAGTACGGTGACCGCGTCGGCGCCGCCGACTCCGGCGGCCAGCGTGGCAACCGTCGTGCGCAGCATGTTCACCCACGGGTCGCGGCGGGTCATCATCACCGGCGAGGTGACCGCGTGCTGCCGCTGCGCCCCCGCGGGCGCCGGTGCGCCGCAGGCCTGCGCCACGCGCGCCCACAGCCTGCGCGCGGCCCGCAGCGTGGCGATGGTGGTGAACTGGTCGGCGGTGGCCGCGTACCGGAACTCCAGCTGTGCGCACGCCTGCGCCACCCCAAGTCCCGCCCGTGTCATGTCGCGCAGGTAGGCCACCCCGGTGGCCAGCGCGCACGCCAGCTCCCGCGCGGGGGAGCCGCCGGCCTCGTGGTAGGGGAGCGTGTCCACCACGTAGGTGCGCAGCCCGGGCGCGTCCCCGGAGCAGCCCGCCGCCAGCTCGGCCGCTTCCTGGCGCAGCTCGGACACCGTGTCGTGGGCGCCGGTACGGGCGGCGTGCCCCAGCGGGTCCGCGCCCAGCACGCTGCCGGGCGCGGGCTCGGCACCGCCGGTCAGCTGCCCGCGCAGCCGCAGCAGTTCGGCGGCCGCGGGCCCGAACGCGGCACCCGGTTCCAGCACGACGGGTGCCAGGTCGAGGTAGACGCCCTCCAGGGCCCGCGCCAGCCCGGCGACGGGCAGCCCGGTGGCGCCCACAGTCAGCCACAGTGAGGTGACCCCGCTCGCAAGGTCGTCGAGCACGGCATCGCGGGTGCCCTCGATGTCGGCGCGGGTGTGCCGCTGCCGTACGTCCCACCCCCGGGCCGTGTTCCCCTCGGCGCGGGCGCCGCGGGTGAAGGGTGCGAACCCCGGCAGCCCGGCGGGTCCTCCCGCGTCGCTGCGGGTGTAGAGGGGGCGCACCCTGATGTCGTCGGCGAGCGTCGTGGTGAGGGCGGACTCGGGCGCGGCGTCGTCGAAGGCCGTCGCTCCCGTCTTGCGCAGAACCCCGGCGACGAGCTGCTGCCACTGCTCGTGCGTCGCGTCCGGGAAGTCCTGAGCGAGGGAGAGCCCTTCTTCAGGCGGGACCGTCATGGCCGCAGATTAGGTGAGCCAACTCGCGAGTAGCAGGGGGCACGGGTGTGACCTTGCACTCTCCCGTCCAACGGAGCACGCCCCTGGTCACCCCTGGGCGCGTCCCCGTTCGCACTACTGGCCCCTTTGCAGCCGGTATCCGGCGCGCTGCGCGAGCGCGTGTGGGGCCGCTTCCGCAGTCGCTCCCCGCCTGCGGCCCCTGCGGCCCTCGCCGGTCACCCCTGGCCGGAGGCCGCCAGGTGGCGGCCCGCGAGATGGTCGGCTCTGCGGGTGGTCTCCGGCTGGCGGTAGGTGGGGGCCAGCCGGAGGGTGAGCGCGGTGGCGTGCTCCAGGCCGATGCCGCTGCCGACGGAGACGAAGACGGGCTTGACGCCGTCCTGGGTGCGCAGCGCACGGCCCACCTCCTCGCCTTCGATGGTGAGCGGGGAGAAGGAGCCGCGCTCGCGGCCGGGTTGCGCGAAGTCGAAGAGGAAAGGCGTCTTGGCGACCCCGAAGCAGGGGAGGCCGGTCAGCACGCCCAGGTGGACGGCGAGCCCGGCGCGGCGCGGGTGCGCGATGCCGTAGCCGTCGCAGACGATGACGTCGGGGCGGTGGGCCAGGCCGTCCAGCGCCGCGGTCACCGACGGCAGTTCACGGAAGGCCAACAGGCCCGGAACGTAGGGGAAGTCCGTGCGGCCCACGTGCACGGACTCCTCCACGACGTCGAGGGTGGCCGCGTCCAGGGTGACGGCGGCGGCGACCAGGCCGCCGCCGTCCGCGTAGGCCACGTCCACGCCCGCGACGGTGCGCACCTGGTCGGGCGCAGGACCCTCAGCCGTCAGGTCGGCGGCGTCGCGCAGCCGCTCCTGGAGGGCCACCGCTTCCGCCTCGGTGGTGGGCCAGGCCTGCGGCCCGCTGGGCTCTCGGCGGTCTCGGCGGTCTCGGCGTTCCCCCGCTCGTATCCCCATGGGGCTGCTCCGTCTCTCCGTCTCACTCGGCGCACACGACGTCGTGCAGCTCGATCGGGTGGGAGTCTAGGGCGACGTAGGCGGTGGAGGTGCTGGTGGTGCCGTCGGCCCAGTAGGCGGTGACCGTGGCCCAGCCGAAGCCGGCCGACTGTGCGACGGTCACCGGGCCGACCTCGATGTTCCGCGGTGCGTTCTGCGCGCACAGGATGACGTCGTGGTCGGGGTTCTGCCGCTGTTTCGCCTTGAGGAGGTCCGAGACCCACTTCTCGCGCTGCTGGTCGGTCGGCCCGTGCTCCCCGTAGAACCAGCCCAGGAAACGGCGGATCTCGGGGCCCGTGTGGCGGTCCTGTGCCTGGGGTGACGAGGCGGGCGGCGCGTAGATCTGGGGCGTGGGCTCGGAGGGCGCGTGGAGCTGGGGCGTGGGCTGGGACGGGTCGGCCTGTGCGGCGGGCGCGGCGAGCGCGAGCGCGGCGGCCGTGGCGGCGCAGGCCGCGAGGACGGTCGTGCGGACGCGGCGGCGGGTGGCGGTACGGGGCATCGAACACCTCTTTGCCCGGGCATGACCCGGATCGGGAATGTCGGCCGTATCGTCCGCCTTTTCGGCGCGCGGAGGAACGACAGTGCCGCGATGCGCCCCATGAATCCCTCGTCCGGGTGTCGCCGTGCTCCCGGAACACCGCACCGCCGTATCCCGTAGCGTTCGCCCTCCCACAAGCCCGAGGGAGGGCGGAAGGGGGAGAGACCGGAAGGGGGGAACGGGACATGGAAGCCGACGGCATGCGGCGCGGCACCCTGCGGTCCGTGGACCTGGCGCGGGCGGTCGGGATCTCGACGCAGCAGGTGCGCAACTACGAGGAGGCCGGCGTCCTCCCACCGGCGACCCGCACCCCTTCCGGCTACCGCGCCTTCACCGAGCGCCACCGCGTCGCGCTGCTCACCTTCCGGGCTCTGGCCGGCGGCTACGGCGTCGTCCGGGCCCGGCACGTCATGGTCGCCGTCCACGCGGGCGAGGTGCCCGAGGCGCTCGCTCTCGTCGACGCAGGACACGCCGAACTGCACGAGCAGCGGCTCTCCCTCCGGGCGGCGGGCGAGGCTCTCGCCGAGGTCGTGCGGCAGAACCTCGGCGGGCAGGTGCCGCCGCCGCGTGCCGTGTCCTCGGCACGAGCCGTCTCCTCGTCGCACGCCTCGCTGCGCGTCGGCGAACTCGCGCACCAGTTGGGCGTCCGTCCCTCCACACTGCGCGTGTGGGAGTCCGCCGGGCTGCTGAGGCCGCACCGCGATGCGGCCACCGGCTACCGGCTGTTCGGACCGGCGGAGGCGCGAGAGGCCCGCCTCGTCGCCCTGCTGAGGCAGAGCCGCTACCCGCTGCCGCAGATCCGCCCCGTGCTCGACGGTCTGCGCGAGGCCGGCAGCACCGAGCAGCTGCGGGCCGCGCTCGACCGCCGCGCGAGGGACCTCACGGCTCGTACGACGGCGATGCTGGAGGGCGCGGGGTTGCTGCACGCCTATCTGCGGGACCATGGGGCGCGCACGGAGCCCTCGGGGACCGGGCCGCACGAAGAGCGCGAAACCTGAGACGATCGCACGCGTGTCCGACACCCCCTCCGCCGCACGCTTGCCCGCTTTCGCGGGTGAGTTCGAGATCCATCTGACCGTCGACGCCGCCTGCCCCGGTGTGGCGTCCGGGGCGCTGGCCGCCTACGCGGCGCAGCGGGCGTGGAAGTACGCCCGCATCGTCCTCGACCGGGGGCGCACCCCGGATCAGCCCATGGTCACGCTCACCGCGGAGGGCGGGCTTGACGCGGTGTGCGAGACGGCGCGCGCGGCGGCGCGGGAGCTGGCCGACGCGGGCGCTCCCGTGGTCCGGGTGAAGATCGAGGCGGCACCGTGGGCATCCGGGGTGCCGCGCACGGACGACGAGGGTGCCGCACTCGGTCCGGCGTACTACTTCGAGCACCACGTCAAGCTGCTGCTGCCGCAAGCCCACTCCGGCACCGGCGACTCGGGCGCCGGCGACTCCGATACCGGCGACTCGGGCGCCGACAGTGCGAGCGCCCGGCTGGCCCGGCTGGTCGTACGGCACGACGCACACCTCTCCCGCAACGCGCGCAGGACCCGTGCGGACGGGCGACGGGAGCACTTCGTCACCCAGCGCTGCCGCGAGGTCGGCGACGAGACGGCGGGACGCCGGCTGAACGACCTGCTCGCGAGCCTCTCCTCCCTCCGGCACCCGATCCTCGCCACCGAACGGGAGTTCGTCGTGCACGACAGCGCGGAGGCCCTGGACGAGGGCTGGATAGCCGAAGGGGGAGCGGCGGTCACCAGACCGCGCGCGTACGCGGCGGCGGGCTGGCGGAAGTTCGGCCCCGGGCCGTGGGCGGCCGAGGAGACGGTGCCGCAGCGGGAACTGGACGAGGAGACGCGGGCCGCGCTCGAACTCCCGCACACACTACGGCCGGTCCGCGGCGGGGAGCACGTGGTGCAGCGCCCGGTGTTCGACCCCTCGGCGGCGCACCACGCCAAGGCGATGCGACTGGGGGACCCGGAGTTCGCCGACGCGGAGCGGGGGGAGCGCTGGTATGCGGCACGGCGGAGGGCGCTGGATCTGGCGCTGGCCGCCGTCGCCTCCTCCGGGTGGGCGGAACACCTGGTGCTGCGCGGCAGTGTGCTGCTGCGCGCCTGGTACGGAGAGGCGGCCCGCGACCCCGGTGACCTCGACTTCGTCGTGGAGCCACCGGACTGGCAGGTGACCGACGAGCGCACCGAGCGCATGCTCGGCCAACTCGCCCACGCCGCCGAGGCGATCTCCTACGCCGCGGAGGAGACCTCCTACCCCGCGGAGGCGACCTCCCCTGCGGCGGCCCCCCATGCGGCGGCCGCACTTGCGACGTGCGGTGCCGTCAGGCTGGACGCGGAGAGCGCCGCCCGGGACGAGATCTGGACCTACGACCGGGTGCCGGGCCGCCGTCTCGTCATCCCGTGGACAGCCGAGGGGCTGCCCGGCGGCACCGTCCAGCTCGACTTCGTCTTCAACGAGCCCCTTCCCGCGCCCGCCGTCCGCACGCGGGTTCCGCGTCCGGCGGGCGCGGCGGGGGAGCCGCTGACCGTCCGCGCGGCGTCCCGCGGACTGTCGCTCGCCTGGAAGCTGCTCTGGCTGGTCAGCGACGCCTACCCGGAGGGCAAGGATCTCTACGACGCGGTACTGCTGGCCGAGGACCCGGCCGTCGCGCTGCCCTTCGAGACGTTCCGTGCGGTCTTCCGGGACGTCGAGTACGGACTGTACGACCGCAATCCCGTCCTCCTGGGCGACCTCGCGTACGCGGCGCAGAGCGCGGAGTGGTTCGAGTTCGCCAAGGAGCACCCGCACCTCGCGGGGCCGCCCGACTTCGCGCACGACGCGCCCGCCGCCGACTGGGTGGACCGGCTCACCACCGCGCTGGCCCCCACATTCGCCGCCGACGACGGCAGCGGTGCGCCCGCCTCCCGCTACCAGCTGTCCGCCCGCTGGCTCGCCCCGCTCGTCGCGCGGTGCCGTACCGCCTTCGCGGACGGCGGCATTCCGGCGGTGCTGGAGTGGCTGTTCGCCACCCATGTGCCGCCGCGCTCCGCGCTCGTGGTCGTGCGGGAAGTCCTCGGGAGCACCCGGCACACCGTGGACGGGGTGCTGCCGCTGCTGGCCGCTTTCAGGCCGCCGCCCGACCCGGACCGTCCGTGGCGCCGTGGCGGCTGGGACGAGCAGCGGCTCCGGGAGGCGGCGGACGCGCTGCGGGAGGGAACGGAGCCACCGAGCGCGAGCTGAACCGTACGGGGCGCAGCCGCGTGGCCCCTCATCCGAACGTGGCACCATCGTCGGCATGGCAGGCTTCCTGACCCCCGACCAGCTCGCCGCCCGCACGTCCCGCGCGCGCGACGCGGCCGTCGCGGCGGGGCGCGCTCTCGGACTCACGGTGACCGACGCGCGGGTGCTGCACGACGTGTTCTCCGTCGTCGTGCACCTCGCCCCCTCGCCCGTGGTCGTCCGGGTGCCCACCGTGCTGCCCTCCTACGCCGACCCGGACACCCAGGCGGCACGGCAGCGCCGGGAACTCGACGTGGTCGGGTGGCTCGCTCAGCAGGGCACCCCGGTGATCCCGCCGAGCCCGCTCGTTCCGGCCGAACCCGTGCGGCGCGACGAGTTCTCGATGACGTTCTGGCAGTACGTCGAACAGGACAGCGGTACCGAGCCCGACTACGTGCGCAATTCCGGCCTCGTCGCCGGTCTGCACGCCGCGCTGCGCGCGTACCCGGGCCGAGTGCCGTTCCTGTCGGCGGCCGAACCGGAGTTCGTCACCGATGCACTCGCCGTTCTCCAAGAGCGCCCCGATCTTCTGCCTGCCGCCGACCTGGACCGGGCGCGCCGGGAGTGGGAGATCCTGGAACCCGTCGTCCGTACCCGCGCGGGGTTCGAGGCGGCGTTCCCCGGCGTCGGCTTCCAGCCGATCCACGGAGACGCCCCGGCGGTCAACATCGTCTCCACAGAGGGCGGAGAGCTGTACTCCGACTTCGAACTGGTCACCTACGGACCTGTCGAGTGGGACCTGGCCGCCCTCGGCCCCGAGGGGGAGGCCGCCTACAACGCCGCCGCGCGGCGCGCCGGACTGCGGGCGCTGGACGAGCGCGCGGTGCGCCTCGTCAACGCCGTGGGCGCCTCCCGCGCGGTGGCCTGCCTCGCGCTGGCGCCGCAGCTGCCGCTGCTCGTGGAGGCGCTGGAGCCCGCCCTCGACACCTGGCGGGCCGCGCCGTTCGCCGGTGGCCTGAGCGGCCTGTCAGCCGACGGCTGACGACGCTGAGCCGCCGGCTGCGGGCGGTGGTTCTCCTCCGGCCGTGGGCGGCGGCCCCCAGGGCGCCTCCAGCGCCGCCCGCAGCGCGGCGACGGCCTGCGTGCCGATCCGCTCCGCGAGGCGGGCCTCCAGCTCGTCCAGGATCCGCTCCGCCTGCCCGTGGACCCGCTCGCCCTCCCCGGTACGCCGGATGAGCCGCTGCCGCGCGGACGCCGGGTCCGGGGCCCGCTCCAGCAGACCGGCGGCGACCAGTCCGTGCACGGCCTGGTGTGCCGTCTGCCGGGTGACACCCATCCGCCGGGCCAGCGCGGCGACGGTCGTGCCCTCCTCGTCCAGCGCCGCGAACAACTGCGTCTGGGTCGGCGACACCGGCTCGGCACCCGCCTCAGCCAACGCCGCCAGCAGCGCCTCGTCGAACCAGCGCCTCGCCTCGCCGAGCAGCTGGGGCAGATTGCGGCGGCTGTCGTGCATGGGTTCCTCGCGGTGCGGTCCGGCGGGGGCGGGTCGCCCCCGCCGGTCAGGTTACCGAGAGTGCCGAGGTGGTGTGTCACCTCCAGAAGAACATCCGCCCGGCCCCCGGCGGGCACCCGCAGTGCGCCCACACCGTCTTGCCGGGAGCGGCGGGCGTACGGGGCCGTACGCCCCAGTCCTTGGCCAGTGCGGAGACCAGCACCAGCCCGCGCCCCGACTCCTCCTCGGGGCTCGGCGGCACCGGCGTGGGCGTCGGCAGCGCCTCGCCCCTCGTGTCGGTCACCTCGATGAGGAGCGTGCCCGGCTGGGGCAGGTCGAGGGCGAGTTCGAAGTCCCTTCCGGGTACGCGGCCGTGCACCACCGCGTTCGCGGCCAGCTCCGCGAGGACGGCTGCCGCCTCCTCGGACGCTCTGCTGCCGTACGGCACGCCCCAGCTGTCCCACTCGTGCAGAGCGAGGAATCGCGCCAGACGGGCGCCGCGCGGGGTGGCGGAGAACCGCTGTACGAACATACGCTCGGTAGCGGGTGTGGATACGGGAGTTGGTGAGCGACGCTGCTGCATGGGCGCCACGGTCGCGGCTCCGCCGCCCCCTGAACCAGGTCGGCAACCCCTACGCTGCGCGAGCGTAGGGGTACGGAGTGTGGACAGCACGCTCCGAGAGCCGTAACCCTGGGTCAGTTCAGGGAGGTGGCGTGAAATGACCGATGAGGAACCGGGCCCGGACGGCTGCGGCAAGGAACCCGAACGCTCCGACAGTCTGCGGACGTTCGGAGCCGTTGTGAAGGCTTTCCGCGAACGGGCGGGCCTCACCCAGGAGGCCTGGGCGGAACTGTCCGGGTACTCGCTGAGTACGTGCGCGGGCGTCGAGCAGGGGCGCCGGTTTCCGCCGCCGGGGTTCATCGAGCGGGCGGAGGACGTTTTCGACGCCTTCGGTGCGTTGAGGAAGGCGTCGAAGTTCCTCTCGCGGGGGCACGGGTTGGCGGCGTGGTTCCGCCAGTGGGCCAAGATGGAGTTGACGGCCCTCAGTTTGTACACCTACGAGTGCCGGGTGGTACCCGGCTTGTTGCAGACGGAGGCGTACGCGCGGGCGGTTATCGACGGTGTGCCACCGTCGCTCCGCGTCGAGCGGGTCGAGGAGCTGGTGGCAGCTCGTTCGGAGCGGCAGGAACTCCTGCACCGAGACGATCCGATTACGTTTAGCTTCATCGTCGAACAAGCCATCTTGGAACGCCGAACAGGGGGGCCGGATGTTACTCGGCAGCTCCTGGACCACATCATCGCGTGCGCGCGGCTCAGGAACGTCGAACTACAGATCATGCCGTTGGTCCAGCCGGATCATGCCGGCCTCGATGGGCCGATGCAGTTGATGGAAACGCAGGAGCGGCAGTGGTTCGGCTACATCGAGGGGCAGAAGGTCGGTCAGTTGATCTCGGACCCGGAAGCGGTCAGCGACCTCCAGGCGCGGTATGCAAAGCTGCGCTCGCAGGCTCTTACTCCTGCGGACTCTCTGAGCCTACTGAAGCGAATGCGAGGAGCGTTATGAGTGCCAACGCCGAGTTGAACTGGTTCAAGAGCAGCTACAGCGGCTCGGAGGGCGACAGTTGCGTCGAGATCGCGCTGGACTGGACAAAGAGCAGCTACAGCAGCTCCCAGAACGACGCCTGCGTGGAGGTCGCCACCACGCCCGCCACCATCCATGTGCGCGACTCCAAGGACACGGCCATTCCGGCCCTCGCGGTCTCTCCGTCCGCCTGGGCGGCGTTCGTCGGGCACGCGTTCCGGGACTGACGCGACGGGCACGCGAACCGCACCCACCAGGGGCCCACACCGCACGGTGTGGGCCCCTGCGCATGTCTTGACACGCGGCGGGCGCCACTGCGTTACTGACCGCACCGAATGATCGGTCGGCGCGAAACGGGAGGTCAGGCGTGGGGAACGGACCCGTGGAGGCGATGTGGAAGGCCGACAGGGCCTCCGCCGCGCTCGGTATCGAACTGGTCGACAAGGGGGCCGGTTCCGCCACCTGCCGCATGACGGTGACGGGTGCGATGGTCAACGGGCACGGCACCGCGCACGGCGGCTACGTCTTCCTGCTGGCGGACACGGCGTTCGCCTGCGCCTGCAACAGCCACGGCCCGGTCACCGTCGCGGCGGGGGCCGACATCACGTTCGTGTCGCCCGCATGGGAGGGCGACGAGTTGCGGGCTGTCGCACAGGAGCGCACGCGGTACGGCCGCAGCGGCCTCTACGACGTGACGGTGCTGCGCGGAGAGGGCGAGATCGTCGCGGAGTTCCGGGGGCGCAGCCGTACGGCGACACCGTCCCGCACGGCGGGGGAGGCGGCGTGACGGACGACCTTCTCGACGCGGGGGAGCGGCTGTCGAAGGGCGAGCTCCAAGCTCTCCAGTTGCGACGGCTCCAGGCCACCCTCCGGCACGCGTACGACGACATCGAGCTGTACCGCCGGAAGTTCGACGCGGCGGGCGTCCGCCCCGAGGACTGCCGTTCGCTGGCCGATCTGGCGAAGTTCCCGTTCACGACGAAGGCGGACCTGCGCGACACGTACCCGTTCGGGATGTTCGGCGTGCCGATGGAGAGCGTGCGCCGGCTGCACGCGTCCAGTGGGTCGACGGGGCGCCCGACGGTCGTCGGCTACACGCAGCGGGACCTGGACACGTGGGCGGATCTGGTCGCCCGGTGCATCCGTGCGGCGGGTGGCCGCCCCGGCGACAAGGTGCACGTCTCCTACGGGTACGGGCTGTTCACCGGCGGGCTGGGGGCGCACTACGGTGCCGAGCGCGCCGGGTGCACGGTCATCCCGGCGTCCGGCGGGATGACGGGGCGGCAGGTGCAGCTGATCCAGGACTTCCGTCCGGACATCATCATGGTCACGCCGACGTACATGCTCACCCTGCTGGACGAGTTCGAGCGCCAGGGCGTCGATCCGCGTACGACGTCGCTGCGGGTGGGCATCTTCGGTGCGGAGCCGTGGACGGAGGCGATGCGGCGGGAGATCGAGGAGCGGTTCGCGCTGCACGCGGTGGACATCTACGGGCTCTCGGAGGTGATGGGGCCGGGTGTCGCGCAGGAGTGCGTGGAGACGAAGGACGGGCTGCACCTGTGGGAGGACCACATCTATCCGGAGCTCGTCGACCCGCTGGGGGAGACGCCCTGCGGTGATCCGGGCGAGCGCGGCGAGCTGGTGCTGACGACGCTCACCAAGGAGGCGCTGCCCGTCATCAGGTACCGCACGAGGGACCTGACGCGGCTGCTGCCCGGGACGGCGCGGCCCGCCTTCCGCCGGATGGAGAAGGTCACCGGGCGCAGCGACGACATGATCATCCTGCGCGGGGTGAACGTCTTCCCCAGCCAGATCGAGGAGATCGTGCTGGGGCTGCCCGCGCTGGCACCGCACTTCCAGCTCCTGCTGACCAGACAGGAGAGGATGGACCACCTCAGCGTGCTGGTCGAGGCACGGGCTGACGCGACGGGTGCCGAACGCGAGGCGGCCCGCGCCGCCCTGGTGCGGGGCGTGAAGGACGGAATCGGAGTGAGCGTCGAGGTCCGGGTGGTGGACCCGGAGACGGTCGAGCGTTCCGTCGGCAAGTTCCGCCGTGTCCGCGACCTGCGTCCCCAGGGGGCGGGCGTCCCGGTGTAGTGCCCGCCGGTCGGGCCTCACCGCCGACCCGTTCGCCCTCCCGGAAGCGCGGTCGGCGAGAAGTGCCGGTTTACTGCCGGTATGAGCGTCCTTCCCGGCCATGACCGTCCCAAGCGGCGGTTTGCCCTGCCCACCCGTGCCCGCAGACACCGGGTGGGGGCACGGTCCTTCCATCAGGTGGAGGACACCCTCATCCGGAACTCGACCACCGGCGGCGTGCCGGGGGACAACGAGGCGGGCGTCATCGGCTGGGGCACCTCCTGGCGCATGCAGGGCTACCTGCTGATGGCCGAGCGGACGGGCAACCCCGCCTACGCCACCCGCCTCGCGGAGCTCATCGACCACGTGCTGGCCGCCCGGGACGAGGTGCGCGGGATCGCCGACCACGGTGGGGTCTCCGCTCCCGTGTGGAGCACGGCGACCAAGTTCACGGCCGCCACCGCGGACGTGCCCGACGAGGCGGGCGAGATCGCGCTGGAGGTGACCGTCTGCCCTCCGCGCGCGCTGGACGCGCGCGTGACGGTGCGGCCCGAGGGCGGCGAGGGACGCTTCGCCCTCACGGTGGCCGGGCAGGGACGGCCGGAGTTCACGGTCGAGGGCCTGAGCCTCGACCCGGCCGACGAGCGCCGCGCCGACCGCGTGCTCTACGCGGCGTACGAGCAGCGCAGCGCGGTCACCGGGCGGCTCGTCGCCGCGGGCGAGCGGTCCGCAGGACGGCTGCGGACGGGGCTGCGGCCCGACGCCGCCCCGCCGCGACAGGTGCAACCCGGCACCTACCCCGTCCGTCCCGCACGGGTCGCCCTCGCGGCGCAGACGGGCATGATCACCTACCCGATCGCCGGGCTCGTCAGGCTGGCCCGCCAGGACCCGTCCCACAAGGCCGTACCGGCGTCCGTACGGGCGCGTCTCGACGGCTATCTCGACGCCGTCCTGCGGGCCGTCCAGGCACACGACCACCAGTGGCAGTCCGCGTCCGGACGGCGCGGCTGCTACCGGTGGCTGCCCGAGGAACCGGTCTCCTTCGCGGGCGCGGAACTGCCGACCAACGAGTTCCTGGCGATGGGCCGCACCTTCGTGCACCTCGCCGCGCTCACGGGCGAGAAGGAGCACGCGGAGCGGGCCGCCGCCATGGCCCACTCCCTGCGCGCCGACCTGGTGCGCCAGGACGGGCGGGGGGACGGGGCCGCGACGTGGCCCTACTGGCCGGCCTTCGGGCGGGTGCACTGCGGCTGGAGCGCCACCGGCAGCCCGGACACGGACGGTTCGGCCTACCGTCCCGCCTACGCGCCCGTCACCGCGCCGGAGGACGTCACCCACGCGCTCATCGACCTCGACTTCCTGCACCTCTACCACAGCCAGCCGACAGGGTTGCTGCCGCCGGTCTTCGACGACGGCGACCTGCGGTCCGTGGCGGCGACCTTCACCCGCCACGTCGTGGAGCGGACGCCCGGGACGGACGGCCGTCCGGGGCGCCCCCGTATGCGGCACGACGTCAGCGGCGGCGGCCGGCCCGGCACCGACCGCGAACAGGCCCACGTCGCCGCGTGGCTGCCGCTGCGGGGCTGGTCGGACGAGGTGGCCGACCTCGTCCACGCCATCCACCCGCCGACCCCACCGCCGCCGGCGATGGGGGTCGACACCTACTGTGCGGCGTTGTTGGCCCGCTGGGCCTGATGCGGGCCTTCCGGGTAGGGGGTGCCACTGGTCGCTGTGTGCGGCCTGCGGGTCGGCTGTGGCTGGTGGGGGCACCTCCCGGCCGGAGGCTGGGGGAGCAGTTCCCCGCGCCCCTTCGGGGCGCTCAGGCAGCGGAGGGTTTCAGCAGCGTCTTGACCATTCCGTCTTCCTTGCGCTGGAAGGTTCCGTAGGCCTCCGGGGCCTTCTCCAGCGGCAGGGTGTGGGTGGCGAAGGTGTCCACACCGAGCGGGTCCTCGTCGGTCAGGAGCGGCAGGATGTCGTCCACCCAGTGGTGCACGTTCGCCTGGCCCATGCGCAGCTGGATCTGCTTGTCGAACAGCTTCAGCATCGGCAGCGGGTCGGCCGCGCCCCCGTAGACGCCCGAGAGGGAGACCGTGCCGCCACGGCGCACCACGTCGAAGGCCGCGTTGAGCGCCGACAGCCGGTCGACCCCCGCGCGCTGCATCATCTTCTGGCCCAGCGCCTCCGGTAGCAGTCCGACCGCCTGGTGCGCCGCCTTGGCGACCGGCGCCCCGTGCGCCTCCATGCCGACCGCGTCGATCGCGGCGTCCGTGCCCCGGCCGTCCGTCAGCTCCCGCACGGCGGCGCCGATGTCGTCGTGTTCCCGCAGGTCGAGCGTGTGCACTCCGCGCAGTCGCGCCCGCTGGAGACGCTCGGGCACCAGGTCGACGCCGATGACCTGTCCCGCGCCCTGGTGCAGCGCGATCCGGCACGCCATGTCACCGATCGGGCCGAGGCCCAGCACGGTGACGCTGCCGCCCTTGGGGATGTCCGCGTAGGCCACGGCCTGCCAGGCGGTGGGCAGCACGTCGGACAGGTACACGTAGCGCTCGTCCGGCGGCCCGTCGGGCACCTTGATGGGCAGGTGATTGCCGAACGGCACCCGCAGGAACTCCGCCTGCCCGCCCGGCACCTGGCCGTAGAGCTTGCTGTAGCCGAACAGGGAAGCGCCGGTGCCGTACTCGTGCACCTGTGTGGTCTCGCACTGGGACTGGAGCCCCTGCTCGCACATCCAGCAGGTGCCGCAGTTGACGTTGAACGGCATGACGACCCGGTCGCCGGGGGACAGCGCCGCGACCTCGGGGCCGACCTCCTCGACCACGCCCATGGTCTCGTGCCCGAGCACGTCACCCTGGTCCAGGAACGGGCCCAGGACCTCGTACAGATGCAGGTCGGAACCGCAGATCCCACTCGTGGTGACCCGGACGAGGATGTCGTCCGGCTGGGTGATCTCCGGATCGGGGACGGTCTCCACGCTGACGTTGCGCTTGCCTTGGTAGGTGAGGGCCCTCATCACGTCTCCTCGGGTCGCGGGCGGTACCGCCCCTGCGGTACCGCCCGACGGGCGGCTTTCAGGTCCGCGGGCGGCTTTCAGGTCTGGTTGAGGCGGCGCGCCGCCCGGTCGTTGAGTGCGCTGACGGTCGACTGCCAGCGGGAGCGGCCCTGGCGCCCGGAGGGCTGCGGCCCCGGCATCAGCCGGGCCACCAGCTCGTTGGTGCGGGTCACCAGCGTCGGAGCCATGCCGTACGCCTTCGCGCCGAGCTGTGCCGCCGGGGTGAGCACCACCCGGGTCCGCCGCTGTTCGACGGCGTGCACGATGCGCTCGGCGGCGCGCAGCGCGTCCATGGACAGCCCCGGCAGACCCGCGAGCGTCGCGAACCAGGCGTACTCCTTGCCCTTGTCACCGGTGAGTTCCACCTGGTTGTGGGAGCCCGTCCGCATCAGACCCGGGTGGACGCCGGTGACGCTGACGCCGTCCTCGGCCACTTCGGCGCGCAGCCCCTCCGCGAGCGCGGCGACCGCCGACTTCGCACACGAGTACGGCAGCAGATGCGGCACGGGCAGCAGCCCGCCCACCGAGCCGATCAGCCCAAGACGGCCGCCCGCCGGACTCTCGCGCAGGTGCGGCAGTGTCTCCATGGAGGTGTGCAGCGCGCCGAAGAACATGGTGTCCATGGCGCTGCGGAACGCCTTGGTCCCCGCCTCCTCAGCGGGCCCCACCTGGATGTTCCCCGCGTTCGCCAGGACGACGTCGAGGCCTCGCTGGTCGGCGGCGGTCCGCTCCACCAGCTCGCGGACGGCCTCCCGGTCGGTGACATCGCACACCCGTCCGGTCACCGTGTTGTCGCGGGTTCTGCGGCGCAGGAGCCCCACCGCGTGATCGAGCTCCTCCTGGTCACGGGCCGCGACCGTCACATCGCAGCGCCGCTCCACGCACTGCCGGGCCAGCAGCAGCCCCAGCCCCCTGGAGCCGCCTGTCACCAGCACCGACAGATCCGAGAGTGCGTCCATCACCTGCCTCCTCAACGACGGGCGGCCGGCGGCTCTGTCGAGCCGTCGCTATCCGGCGGTTCCCCTCATCGGCCGAGTCACACCCGCATCCGCCTGCATCCGCCCGCACCCACCCGCAGGACAGCGCGCATGCGCGTCGGACCCAGGAGGTACTCGTGGGACGAGAGCGACGAAGGAGCAGCACACATGCAGATCGGTTACAAGCTCGCGACCGAGCAGTACGGGCCCCAGGAGCTGATCCGACAGGCCATCGCCGCCGAGGCCGCCGGATTCGACTTCGTCGAGATGAGCGACCACTACCACCCGTGGCTGAACGAGCAGGGCCACTCCGCCTTCACCTGGAGCGTGCTCGGCGCCATCGCGGCCAAGACCGAGCGCATCGGCCTGGTCACCGGCGTGACCTGCCCCAGCATGCGCTACCACCCGGCGATCGTCGCCCAGGCCGCCGCCACCATGGCGCTCGTCTCCGAGGGCCGCTTCGTCCTCGGCGTCGGCTCCGGCGAGCGCCTCAACGAACACGTCACAGGACGCGGCTGGCCCGCGGTCTCCGAACGGCACACCATGTTCCGCGAGGCCCTGGAGATCATCCGGCTGCTGTGGCAGGGCGGCTACCGCTCCTACGAGGGCACCTACCTGCGCCTCGAGGACGCCCGCGTCTTCGATCTGCCGCCCGAGCAGCCCATGATCGCCGTCGCCGCGAGCGGCGCCGCCTCCTCCAGGATCGCCGCCGAACTCGGTGACGCGCTCTTCGCCACCGAGGAGAAACCCGAGATCGTCCGCCACTACCGCGAGGCCGGCGGCACGGGGCCCGGCTACGCCGAGGTGCCGATGGCGTTCGCCGGGAGCGAGAGCGAGGGCGCCCAGTCGGCGCTCACCTACTTCCGCTGGGCGCTCAGCGGCTGGAAGGTGATGAGCGAGCTGCCCAACCCGGTCAACTTCGAGGCCGCCACCGCGCAGGTCCGCGAGGAGGACATCCGCGAGCGCTTCGCCTGCGGCAACGACCCCGCGCGCTACCTGGAGGTCGCCAAGCCCTTCGCGGACGCCGGATTCGACCGCCTGGTCCTGATGAACGCGGGCCCCGACCCGCGAGCCTTCTTCGACTTCTGCGACGCGGACCTGATCCGCCGCCTCCGGGAGCTGACCCCGGCGAAGAGCTGACGCCCACGAAGAGCTGCCGCCCGCCCGGCCCCGCCACCGAAGTGCCCCTCCGCGGCCACGAGGGCAGACCTGCGCTGTCGGTGGCGGCTGCGATGCTGCCGGGATGACGACCTGGAATCTGCTCGATCTGGACGAGGCCCTGCGGGCAAGCTGGGCTGCCGACACGGCCTCCCCCGACGACCAGGAGAACTGGCAGCCGGAGAACCCTGCATGGGGCCACTGCGACATCACCGCACTGGTCGTCCACGACATCTTCGGCGGTGCTCTCGTGGTCGGTGAGGTCTATCTTGCCGACGGGGGCCGGCGGGGCTACCACTGGTGGAACCGGCTGCCCAGCGGCGCGGAGCTCGACCTGACACGTGAGCAGTTCAGGGACGGGCAGACGGTGACCGCGGCCCGCGTCGTCGAGCGACCGCCGGGCCCGCTGCGCCGGTGGGACGAGTACCTTCTGCTGCGCAAGCGTGTCATCGGACGCCTTGGTGCGCTGCCGGAGCCGACGGTCCCGTTTCGGTCATGCTGAAGACCTCGGCCACGGCCGCCGTCGACCGGCTCCCGCACCACGCGTGCGTCGTCCTCAGCGAAGGACCTCGCTCCGGCGGCTCCGGAAATGCGTTGCGGCCATGCGCGGGCATGGTCTGAGCTGTGCGCGCACCCCTGTCGAGCCCCTGTACGAGGAGCACCATGCCGCGTGCCGTCAGCCTCATCCGCTCCAGCGCCCTGTCCGACGTGGCCGAGTACGCCTACGCGGCGACGGCACCCGCCGAGGCCCGCCTCGTCTTCCTCGCCGGTGCCTGCCCGCTGGACGCCGACGGGGCCGTCACCCCGCTCGGTGACCACGCGGGCCAGGCCGCCACGGCGGTGGACAACCTGCGCACCGCCCTGCGGGAGGCCGGTGCGGGGCTGGAGGACCTGATCAGCACCCGGGTCCTGGTCGCCTCCAGCCGCCAGGAGGACCTGGGAGCGGCCTGGGAGGTCTACCGGGACGCCATGGGGGAGCACGACGTCCCCAGCACGCTGATGGGCGTCACGGTCCTCGGTTACACCGGACAACTGGTCGAGATCGAGGCGGTGGCGGCCGTCCTCGACTGACGGGGGGGCGCTCGCCCGACCGGCGGCGGTTGCCTCAACTGGCCGGCAGCTGGAACGGCACCACGTTCCACGGGCTGCGCGGCGCCCGCGTCAGCGCGTGGTGGGCCTGGAGCACGGAGGTGTACCAGTCGCCGAAGTGCTCGTCGTCGAAGTGCAGGCAGCGGCCCATCACGTATGCGGCGGAGAACTCGGCCCAGGACGTGTAGGTGCCGCGCACACCCGCGCTCACCCGCTGGAGAGCGTCGTACATCTCGGCGCGGGTCGCAAAGCGGGCGCCGCGGCCCCAGCGGGCCATCTTCGAGCCGCGCCCCAGGTCCCACGCGGCGACGGTGCGGACGCTCTCGTCCGGCCCGAGCAGTCCGTCGGCGCGGAAGCGCGCCTCGTAGCGGAGGATCTTGCCGACCATCTCGCGCATGTCGGCGATGAACGTCTCGAACTCCGCCTCCTCGGGCGCCTCGACGACGCGCCGCAACGTGCTCTCCACGCAGTCCCGCCACAGCCCCGCGTCCACCGGACCGCGGTCCCCGTGCTCCTTGCGCAGGGCCAGCCGCGCGCCCAGCACGAAGTCCCAGTACCAGGGGCTGACCTCGCACTCCAGCAACCGCTGCTGGATCTCCAGCCAGTCCTCCCGGTCACCGACACCCCAGAATTCCTCCAGGCGTTCGACCTCGCTGCTGTAGCCGGCGCCGTGCCAGTCCAGGGTGTTCCACGGATCGCCGTTGTAGTAGCACAGGTGCGCGCCGCAGGCCAGGCCGTGCAGCAGCGGTCCGGACCCGGGCGCACCCGTGAAGCGCGTGACCACACGGTTGAGGAGGCCCTCCGGATCGAACAGCTCCTCGTGTAGGTCCGACCACACCTCCCGCTCCTCGTCGTCCACCTGGAACATCACCTGGCACGGTGTCGCCGCGTTGACCACCAGCACGTCCACCTCGGGCGGCACGATGTCCGCCAGGGTGCCCAGGGTGATGAACTCGTAGACCACGTAGGGGTGCGGAGGAGGAAGCACCCCGTCGGTGTAGACCTGCGTCATCGTGCGCACCACGCCGTCGGATCCGGTGACCTCGCTGGTCCACAGCCGCCGCTCGCCGGGCGCGCGGGTGGTCTGCTCGATCGGCATCGGGTGGTACACACCGTGGTGCGCGAGGGCACGCAGATAGGTGTAGCTCTCGTCGACCTCGGTCAGCTTGTAGAGCCGCCGCTCCAGGTCGGCCGGTGCCTGCCAGTGACCGCCGCCCTCGTTCTCGACGACGGGAAAGATGTCCTCGTGCTCGTCCTGCTCGCCTACCGCGTACACCCTCGCCCCGTTCCGGCCCCGCGCCCTCGCCCCGGTCCGGCCCGGCTCCGCGCCGCGCCGTGCCGAGGCCCCGTGCATGATCCAGTCGGTCACGCTACCGCCCGTGCCGGGCCCGGCGGGGGCCGGGTGGGAACGGCCCGGGGACCGCCACGCGACCGTGGCGGCGCGTCCGAGTGACGGCGTCAACCACTCGGTGACGGCGCCGGTCTCCGCTCACGACCACACCCGTTGGGTGCCCAGCACCTCCAACAGCGCGAGCCGCTCCGCGGCCTGCGAGCCCCGCGCCGCCGTGTAGAGCACCACCCGCAGCCCCTCGGCCGAGGAGAGGACGTCGCAGTCGAGCACGAGGGGGCCGACCTCCGGATGCTCCACCGTCTTGGTCGCCCTCGTGTGCGCCCCCACCGCGTGCGCGTCCCACAGCCGCGCGAAAGGGCGGCTCACCCCGAGCAGTTCGGCGATCAGGCTCCGCAGCCCCGCGTCGGCCGGATAGCGGGCGGTCGCCGCCCGCAGATCGGACACCGCCGCCGCCTCGAAACGGACCCGCTGCTCCTCGCTGTGCCGCACCCGGCCCGGCGGCTGCGTGAAGTGCCGCCACACCACGTTGCGCTCCCGCCCCCGCAGCCGAGACGGATCACCCAGGAGAGCCGCGAACAGCGGGTTCCACTCCAGCAGCGTCCACGCCGCGTCGAACACCCCCACAGGGGTGGCCGGCAGCTGCTCCACCAGCCGCGACACCCCCGGTGACACCTGCGAGGGCATGCGTCCCGCGTCCGGCACGGCGCGGCCCGCCAGCAGGAACAGATGCCGCCGCTCCTGATCCGAGAGCCGCAGCGCACGCCCCAGCGCGGTGAGGACCTGCTCGGACGGGGACGTCGCCCGGCCCTGCTCCAGCCGTACGACGTAGTCCACCGACACGCCCGCCAGCGACGCCACTTCCTCCCGCCGCAGCCCGGCCGCCCTGCGGGACCCTCCCGCGGGCAGCCCGGCGTCGGCCGGATCCGCGCGATCCCGCCACCGACGCAGCGCCCGGCCCAGGTCGCTGCCGCCCGTCCGCCCCGCCGCGCCACCGCGCCGGGCTCCCGTCGATCGGTCCATCCCTCCAGTGTCCGGTGGCGAAGGCGGTGGGCAAGAGCCCGTCCTGGTACCGCTGTTCCCAGGAAAACGCGACTACTCCCCGGAACCGCGTCCCCGGCGGCAGTGTGCCGTCCATGACCACCACACTGATCACCGGTGCCACACGTGGCCTCGGCCTGGAGACCGCACGCGCGCTGTCGGCCCTGGGGCACACCGTCTACCTCGGCTCCCGCGACGCGGAACGCGGCGAGCGGGCCGCCAGGCAGACCGGCGGGCACATCCTCCCCCTCGACGTCACCGACGAGGCCTCGCTCCACGCGGCCGCCGCGCTGCTGCACGAGCGGGAAGACCACCTCGACGTCCTCGTCAACAACGCGGGCATCCCGGGCCCGTTCACCGAAGCGACCGAACTGACCGGCGACGACCTGCGCACCGTCTACGACACCAACGTCTTCGGCGTCGTCCGCACCACCCGCGCCTTCCTGCCGCTGCTGCGCGCGGCCCCGAACCCCGTCGTCGTCAACGTCAGCAGCGGCCTCGGCTGCCTCACCGCCGTCGGCGATCCCGCAGCACGCGCGAAGGCTGTGCCCGACTGGATGCCGGGCCTCGCCTATGCCTCGTCCAAGGCCGCGCTGAACATGGTCACCGCGCAGTACGCGCACGCGCTCCCCGGCTTCCGGATCAACGCCGTCGACCCCGGCTACACGGCGACCGACTTCAACGGGCGCACCGGCCACCGCACGGTCGAGCAGGGCGCGCGGATCATCGTGCGCATGGCCTGTGCCGGCCCCGAGGGACCCACCGGCAGCTACCTCGCCGACCACGGGCGCCTCCCGTGGTGAGCGGCCGCGCCCCCCACCGGATCGCACTCGTCCACGACTTCGTGTGCGCCCGCTCCTACCTCGCCTTCACCCGGCTGCGGCGGGCCCACGCCCTGCACCGCGCGGAGGGCGGCACCGCCCGGCTCGTCCTGCGCCCCTACCAGATCCGGCCCGACGCTCCGGCCGAGGGCGAGCCGCTGTTCGACGTGCACCGACGCGAACGCGGTGAGGCCGTCGCCCGCGCCATCCGCGCCGACCGCACCCTCGGCGCCGCCGACGGCCTCGACCTGCGCTTCGACCGCGCCGTCTTCACCAACACCCGCGCCGCCCACCACCTCACCGCCCAGGCCGCCGCCCAGCACCGGGCCCCCGAGATGGCCGCACGTCTCTTCCGTGCCTACTTCACCGACGGACTCAACATCGCCGACCCGCACGTCCTGGCCGGCTTGGCAGCCGAGGCGGGCGTACGCCCTGAACCCGACCTCGGCGGGCACCTCACCGCCGAACTCGCCCGCACCCGGCACCTCGGCAGCCCCACCGGCCCCGTCCTCCTGGCGGACGGCCACCCCGTGCTGTCCGAGGAGCCGACCGAGGAGGAACTGCGCGACTGCCTGCGCAGCGGGGCGCCGCGGTGAGAGCCGAGCCCGGCTACGTCCTCCCGGGGTCGGGCCCGGATCCGGACTGCGGACGGGAACGGGGACGTGCGCGGCGCTTCGCGGATCCGGGCGGTGTCGGTGCGCCGGTCCCGTGCGGGGCGCCTGCCGCGTCCTGCGGGGCCGTGGCCGGCGGGGTCGTGGGCGGAAGCGGGACCGAGGCGGGCGCACCGCCGGGCCGCGCGGGTGGTGTGGGCGGACCCTGCGGCGGCGGAGGCACCCGGGGGCCTGCCTCCGCCGGACCGGACGCGCCCGCGGGCGGCTCCGTGCCGGAGGGTTCCGGGGCGGGCGGCTCCGTGGCGGGGCGTTCCTTGGCGGAAGGCTTCGGGGTGGAGGGCTTGGGCTTCGCGCCGGAGGGCTCGGCGAGGCGGGGCTCGGCGGCGAGGGGTCCAGCGACGGGGGACTCCGGCGCTCCCGGAACATCGGGCACCGCCCGGTCGGGCACCGCACCATGGGGCACCGTGGAGTCGGGTGACGGCACGTGCGCCGCACCCGGGCGGGCACGCGTTCCGCCGCGTGCCGCGTTGCGCAACGCCAGCGCGCCCGCCGCCAGCAGCGCCGTGACGACCAGGGCGGCCGCCCAGCCGGGCATCACCGTCGCCAGCAGCAGGCCGATGGCCACCGCCAGCGCCGCACCCGCGTAGAGCGCGAGGACACCGGCGCCCGTGGTGAGTTTCAGGGCACGGGCGCCCAGCCTGGCGCGGAACTCGGCGCGCAGCTCGTTCTCCACGGACTCCAGCTGCTCGCGCATCAGGCGCGCCATCGGCTCGGACAGGTCGCCCGTCGAGCCGGGGCCCGGGGACGCGCCGCTTCTCGGATTGGTCGCCTTGGCACTCATGAGGCGCCGGGTACCCCGCCGCGAAGGGCTATGCCGCACGCCTGCCGCGCGCCCCATTCGGGCGCAAACTCTCCTGAGCCGACCGGCGTTGACGTGGCAAGATGGAGACGCCACACGGATCGGCGTACGGCGATCGGCGTACGGCCGCGCGAGGAAGCGGGACGAGGAGGGGTGCACGGTGAGCAGTCTCAACAAGGGCCTCGAAAAGGTGGAGGTCACCCTCAAATGGGATCCCAGTCCCCTGGGGGAGCCGGATCACGACCTGGACATCGTGGCCGGCACCTACACCGCCGAGGCGCCCTTCGGTGAGCCCGACTACCTCGTCCACTTCGACAGCCGCTCGCCGGACGGCACCATCACGCTGAACCGCGACAGCAAGACCGGACAGGGCTTCGGTTCGGACGAGGTGATGACCCTCGAACTCGACCGGCTCGCCGAGACGTACGTCCGTGTCGTGGTCGGCGTCGCCATCCAGCAGGGCGAGGGCCGCAAGACGTTCGGTCAGATCGAGAACACCGCGGTGCAGATCCGCGAGGGGTACGAGGAGCTGTCGGAGAGCGACCTGGCGGGCGTCGAGGGCTCGACCGCCGCCACCGTCGCGGAGTTCGTCCGGGGCGAGTCGGGGGAGTGGCACCTCAAGGTCATTCTGCGCGGCTACGACGGCACGCCTGAGGAGTTCACCGCCCGCATGGGACTCCCGGAGCAGGGCCGGGCCTGACGGCCGCCGGGAGCGCCGCCGGGCAGCCTCGGCCGGCAGGGGAAGGAACGGAGCACGAAGGGCGGTAGCGGTCGGATGACCGCTACCGCCCTGCCGCGCCGCCTGTGCTACAGCTCCTTGATGCGGACGTTGCGGTAGGAGATCACGTCAGTGGTGCTGTGGACCTGGAGGCCCACGTACCCCGAGGCGTAGCGGCGCCCGTCGGTGCCCGGGTCGTCGTCGCGCGGCGGGTTGAAGACCTGACCGCGGTCGTTCTGGAACTCGTTGATCAGCGTGCCGTTGCGGTAGAGCTGGTAGTGCTGGCCGATCACCCGGATCTCGTAGTCGTTCCAGGTGCCCTTCGGTGTCACACCGGCGCCGGCGAGGCCGACGCGGTCGAAGCCGTAGACCGATCCCGTCTTGTACATGTCCCCGTCGGGACGGTCGAGGATCTGCATCTCGTGCCCGTACTTGATGGCCACCCACTCGGGCCGGGACTCCTCCGGGTGGTCGTGGACGTCGGGGAAGCGGACGAAGACGCCGCCGTTGGCGCGGCCGTCACCGGGCGCGTCGTCGCGGAACTGGAGCTTCAGCGAGAAGTCACCGTACCGGCGCTTGGGATACCAGAGCATGCCCATGCCCTCGACGGTGTCGTCGCTGGTCATGGAGCCGTCCTCGTTCAGCCCGAACCTGCCGCCGCCGACCTGCTCCCAGGCGGCGAACGACTCCTCGCTGCCGTCGAACAGGTCGCGGTAGCCGGTGTTCTGACCCGGCGTGCCGATACCGGAACGCTTGGCGGCCTGGTTGATCAGCTTCCGTTCGCGGGGCACGAGGACACCCTCGTCGAGCAGGTCCTCGGTGACGCCGCGCACGTGCTTGAGGAAGAGGGCCTGGGAGGTCCACTCCTTCTCGTCCTCGATCAGCTCGTTGACGGTGCAGCGGCGCTGCGTCATCCGGTTGGGCACCCCGGTGTCGAGGGTGCCGACGAAGACCGTCTCCCGCTCGTCGTACTCGGGGCAGTTCGGTGCCGGCACGCCACCGCCCGCCACGACGCGGAAGGAGAGCGTGCGCGGCTCGGAGGTGTTGCCCGCCTTGTCGGTGGCCCGGTAGGCGACCGAGTGGTGCCCGGCCCGGTCGACGACCAGCGGATCGCCGTAGGCCAGGTAGGGGGCGCCGTCGAGCGCGTACTCGATCTTCTCGACGCCGGACTTGTCGTCCGTCGCCGACAGTTCCACCGTCGCCTTGCCGAGGTAGTCGCCGTCCGAGTTCTTCTTGCCCTCGGCCGTGCCCTCGGTCGTCGGTGGAGTGGTGTCCACGTTCGGAGGCTCGACGACGGTGAAGCTCGCCGACTTCTCCTCCGCCGCGTTGCCCGCCTTGTCCTTGGCGCGGTAGCGGAGTGTGTGCTCGCCCACGTCCGTGACGGTCACCGGCTCGGTGTAGGCCTGGAACTCGCCCTCGTCGAGCGCGTACTCGATGGTGTCGACACCGGAGTCCGCGTCCGAGGCGGTCACCGTGACCGTCGCGGTGCCCAGGTAGTTGCCGTCGGCGTCCTTGTCGCCCTCGACGGTGGCCGAGGTCTCCGGCGGCGTGGTGTCCTCACCCGGCTCCCCGCCGGTCACCACCAGGGTGCCCGTCATCTGCTGATGCCCCGGGATCGTGCAGTGGTACTTGTAGGTGCCCGGGGTGAGGGTGACCTGAGCCGTGTGCTTGCCGCCCTCGGCGTCCGCGGGCGAGGCCAGGATGTTCAGGCTGACGTCCTGGTTGTAGTCCGGGTCGGAGGTGACGAACGTGAGCGTGTGCGACATACCGGTGGTGTTGCCGGTGGCCGCGCTGTTCTCGAACACGATCGTCGCCTCGCCCGCCACGGCCGTCGCCGGAGCCGAGGCGTACTTGGTCATGTCGTCGTCGGCCGTCCAGGTCAGCACCTGGTCCGCCGCCTTCGGGGCGTCGTCGGCGCGGGCCGCCGCGGGCGCCGCCTGGCCCTGCCCCCACGCCGTCGCGGAGGTCAGCCCGAGCACCATCAGCAGCGCCGCCAGCACGGCGGTCAGCAGCCTGGCACGCTCCCGTCTTTCCCGTCGTCTTCCCAGGGGCCTCGCGCTCATCGGCCCGCTCCCTTCCGCAGCGCAGGTTCGGCCATGTCCTCGGGCGCCGGCGTCGGCTCGCCGCCCTTGTAGGTGATCCGCCACAGCGCCGACTTGTCGTCGGAGGTGAAGAAGCCGCGCCCGTAGTCGAGGACGTAGAGGGCGCCGTCCGGGCCGAACTTCCAGCCCATGAGGTTGCGGATGCCGCCCTCGCCGACGGGCACGATCTGATCCAGGCTCTCGGCGTGGGCCGGCAGCGCACCGGTCTCGCCGCCCTCGGGCATCAGCAGCGCGTGCCGCGGCTGGTCACCGTCGTACAGGTCGCCCACGAACCACTTGCCGTCCCAGTAGGAGGGCCACTTGACCTTCGAGTCGCTGTCGGCGTCGTAGCGGTAGAGCGGGCCGTTCATCGCGGCCTGCCCGCCGCCCTTGAGCCAGTCCAGCTTCAGTTCCTGCTCGTCGAGCTTGTAGCTGGGCACGCCGTTCTCGTCGCGCGGGAAGTCCGGCGCACCGCCCTGGGGCGAGTACCAGATGTTGTTCGGCTTGGCGGGCGGGATGTTGACCAAGCCGTCGTTGTTGGGCGACTCGTTCTTGAGGTGGTCGCAGTCGTACCAGTCCAGCGGCTTGCTCGGATCGGGCAGGTTGCGGTCGCGGTAGGGCTGCTTGTTGCCCATGCAGAACGGCCAGCCCTGGTTGCCCGCCTCGGTGATCTTGGCGAACGTGTCGTACTTGGCCGGGCCCCACGTCTCGCTCGGCTCGGTCGCGTCCGGGCCGACCCACCCGGCGTACAGCGTGTCGGTCTCCTTGTCGACGGAGATCCGCGACGGGTTGCGCACGCCCATCACATAGATCTCGCCGCGCGTCTTGCCGCCGCCCTCGTCCGGCTCCTCGCCGGTGAACAGGTTGCCCTCCGGCAGGCTGTAGGTGCCGTCGTCCTCGGGGTGGATGCGCAGGATCTTGCCGTTGAGGTTGTTGGTGTTGCCGGCGGTGCGGCGCGCGTCCGAGAAGGAGACACCCTTGAAGTCCGGCTCCGGGTTGTTGCCCGAGTACCCGTCGCTGAACTGCGAGGAGTTGTTGTCACCCGTGGCGATGTAGAGGTTGTCCTTGGAGTCCCACGCCATGCCGCCGCCCGCGTGGCAGCAGCTGTGGATCTGCACGGGCCACTTGAGCAGGACCTTCTCCGAGCCCAGGTCCAGTTTGTTGGTCTCCTGGTCCAGGGTGAAGCGGGAGACGCGGCGCTCGGCCATGTGCGTGTCCCGGTTGATCTCGCTATGCGGCGTGTAGTGCAGGTAGACCCAGCCGTTCCGCGCGAAGTCCGGGTCCAGCTCGATGCCGAGCAGCCCCTCCTCGTTCTTGACCAGCTCCTCGCCGCCGCCCTTGTTGCCGAAGATCGTCAGCTCGCCCGCGAGGGTGACCTTCTCCGTCTCCGGGTCCCAGACGTGGACCGTGCCCTTCCCCTTGCCGACGTCCGGATCGTCCCAGTCGGTGACCACGGGCTGCGAGGCGTCCTCGCCGCCGCGGCCGATGTAGAAGACCCGTCCGTCGGGCGCGGTGACCAGGCCGTGGGGCTCCCCGATCTGGTCGTGCTCGCCCGGCTGGTTCGGCTGGGTCAGCCGGGTGGCCTCGTAGTTGTCGGAGATCGCCGCCTGGCAGTCGGCGCGGGCCAGCCGCGTCGTCCACATCAGGGCGCCGCGCAGGTGGCTGCGGAAGTCGGTCTCCTGGTAGCTGGAGGCCGTGCCGCCCATGGCGGTGTAGAAGGACCTGCCGCCGTCGTAGTCACGGCACCAGGAGACGGGGTGGTCCCAGCCGCCGCCGTCCTCGCCCGGGTCGTAGCTGTTGGCACGGACGCGGGCGACCGTGTGGACCTTGCCCGAGGGGTTCTCCTTCCAGTTGAGCCACTTGTCCAGCCGCTTCCACTCGACGGGCAGCTCCTTGGTCGCCGGATTCCTACGGTCGCCGATCTCGACCACGGCCCGCTGCGCCGTGGCTGGACTGTGCTCGGCGGGCCGGGCACCGATCAGCCCGGTGAACCAGTCCGAGTACGGCTCGGCGCGGGCCGCGTCGTGGATGCCGAGGAACCCGCCGCCCGCCTCCATGAAGCTCTCCAGGCCGGCCTCCTGCTCGGGATCGAGCACGTCGCCGTCGCCGGTGAGGAAGACGACGGCGTTGAAGCGGCCCAGGCGCTTGGCGTTGGTGAAGACCGCCGGGTTGTCGGTCGCCGAGATCGTGAAGTGCTCCTGGGCCGGCCCCTGCCCGCCGATCTTCTCGATCGCCTCGATCGCGGCGTTGACGGTGGGCGACTCCTCGCCCGTGGCGCCGTGGAAGACCAGCACGCGGACGTCCTCGCCGCCCGGCGGGCTCGGCAGGGCCAGCTTCTGCGCGGGCGTGTCCGGCGGCGGCCCGGCGAGTGCCGGGCCGCTCAGCAGCCCGGCGGCGAGTGTTCCGGCCAGCAGCGCGGCGATCCTTCTGCGCCGGGGTCTGGCCCGCTTTGTATGCGGTTGGTGCCGCATAAGTGATCCACCCCTCTTCTGTCACAGAAACGTGGCAGAAGCTAGACCTCTTTTGGTGGTTCGCCAAGAGCTATGACCACAACTCGACGAACTTTGTCCAGGGTGTGGATAAACTACCGGCGCGGCGCTACGGTCCCAGACTGATCCGTCAACTCGACTCACTCGCACTCACGTTGGCTCCACGCCGGCGCACCAATGGCCTCACGCCCCGGGGAGAACGAGAACGATGACCGGAAACGCGCACACCCACACCCGTCGTACCTTCAGCAGACGCCTCCTGGCGGGCGGCGCCGTCGCGGCCGTCGGCAGCAGCGCGCTGACGGCCGGGGCGAGCCCCGCACAGGCGGCCCCCGCCGCCTCCGGACAACTGCGCCGCGCGGGCAAGGGAGGCGAGACCCGCCGGATCAAGATGTTCGCGGAGAAGCTGCCCGACGGGCAGATGGGCTACGGCCTGGAGAAGGGCAAGGCGACCATTCCGGGACCGCTGATCGAGCTGGTCGAGGGCGACACCCTGCACATCGAGTTCGAGAACACCATGGACGTCGCCGCCAGCCTCCACCCGCACGGCGTCGACTACGACATCGACAACGACGGCACCAAGATGAACGACAGCCACGTCGAGCCGGGCGGCAAACGCACCTACACCTGGCGCACCCACGCCCCTGGGCGCCGCAAGGACGGCACGTGGCGCCCCGGCACCGCGGGCTACTGGCATTACCACGACCACGTCGTCGGCACCGAGCACGGCACAGGCGGCATCAGGGCCGGCCTCTACGGGCCCGTCATCGTGCGCCGCGAGGGCGACATCCTGCCCGACCCCGACCGGCAGTTCACCATCGTCTTCAACGACATGACCACCAACAACCTCACCAAGGGGCCCGACTTCAAGGCCACGGTCGGCGACCGCGTCGAGATCATCATGATCACGCACGGTGAGTACTACCACACGTTCCACATCCACGGACACCGCTGGGCCGACAACCGCACCGGGCTGCTGGAGGGCCCCGAGGACACCTGCCGGGTCATCGACAACAAGATCACCGGGCCGGCCGACTCCTTCGGGCTCCAGCTCATCGCCGGCGAGGGCGTGGGCGCCGGCGCGTGGATGTACCACTGCCACGTCCAGAGCCACTCCGACATGGGCATGGCGGGCCTGCTGCTGATCGCCAAACCGGACGGCACGGTGCCGGGGCATGGGGAGCACCACTAGCGCCACCAAGGTGTGGCCGCTCGCGGCGCCACCAAGGCGTGGCCGCTCACGCGGTCTTCCGGTCAGTGGTGCGCCCAGGCCGGCGCCCACACGTCGCACGGCGTGCGCGGGCGTGAGGCGCGCAGGTGGTCGCGTAGCGCGGTCAGCACGGGGTGCCGGTCCTGGCTGCGGAACAGCAGCACGTGCGGGTAGACCGGGGTCGGGTCGTGCAACGGGATGCGCCGCAGGTCGTGGGTCCGGGGCCACAGGTAGCGGTCCCCGCTGCCGACGAGCGTGGCCAGCGAGGCCGAATCCGCCAGCGCGTCCATCAGGGCCTCGTCACCGAAGTGGGGGCCGAGCGCGTCGATGCTCAGCCCGAACGCATCCGCCAACTCCTGGTAGAACGCCGCCCACTCCGTGTCCGACCTGATCCCGGGGATCCAGATGCGGTGGCCTACCAGGTCCGCGGGGCTGACGAAGGGCGCGTCAGCCAGCGGGTGGCCGGGACCGAGCAGGAGCTCCAAGGGCGCGTCCAGGAGCCGCTCGGCGCTGATCCCGGCCGGGACCTGGTCTGCCGGCAGGGCGCGGAAGGAGGCGTCGACGGTCCCTTCGCGTACCGCTTGGGCGGCCTGGGCGGCGTTCTCCATGCTCAGCGTGACCGCGTCCAGGTCCGTTCCGGGACGGGAGCGGTAGAACCGGTAGACGGCCTGGGCAGGGGCGATGCGCCGGTTGAGGACATCGACACGCAGGGGCCGGCTGCCGGGGCGCACAGCCTGCTCGGCCAGCTCGATGGCTCTGAGGACCTTCTTGGCGTGCGGCAGGAAGACCTGCCCGTCCAGGCTCAGCCGAGAGCCTCGGGAGGTGCGCACCAGGAGCCTGACCCCGGTACGCCTCTCCAGGGCCGCGATCCGTTTGGAGACCGCCTGCTGACTGATCCCCAACTCGTCGGCCGCGGCCTGGAACTGGCCGGTCTCGGCGACGGTCACGAACGTCCGCAGTGCCTCCACATCCACGGCTCCCACCCTACGTGCACAACCGGCGGTTGTGTCTGGCGTGGGTGCGGGTTGTTTGAGCGAGTGTCCCGTGCGGTGGTGGGATCAGCGCATGTCCACCCGCACAGAGCAGACCATGTATGTCCAGACGCCTGATTTCGCGCATCATGCGGAGCGGATCGCGGAGGTGACCGATGCGACGTCCCGACTGAACGTGCTTCCGTTCAGCGACAGCGAAGGCCGTGCGGCACTACTTTCCGTTGTGTTCGGCGGCCCGCTGCCGGAGTCGGTGACGCTCTACCCGCCGTTCTTCACCGAGCATGGGCTGAACACGACGTTCGGGGAGAACGTCTTCGTCAACCAGGGGTGCACCTTCATGGACAGGGGAGGCATCCGTATCGGCGACGGAGTCATGATCGCTCCGAAGGTCAGCCTCATCACCGGAGGCCATCCACTGCCCCTGGCCGAGCGCCGCGAGTACCTCTCCTTCGCCCCGATCGCCATCGAAGACGACGTCTGGATCGGGACGGCTGCCGTGATCACACAGGGGGTGACCATCGGCGCCGGCGCGGTGGTCGCGGCCGGCGCGGTGGTCACTCATGACGTTCTTGCCGGCACTGTGGTGGCGGGAGTGCCCGCCCGGGTGCTCAAGACGATCGACTGAGCCCGGCCGGGCCCCGGCGGTCCCGGTGCCGGCCTTCCAGCGCCCCGCCTTCCAGCGCCCGCCTATCCCGTGGCTGCCGCCGTGTCGGCAGTCCCGGAGGCGTCCGGTGCGGAGGTATCCGGTTCGCAGGCGTCCGGTGCGGAGGCATCCGGTGCGGAGGCGTCCGGTTCGCAGGCGGGTGGTGCGGGAGACGGCGTGCGGTAAGCACGCAGGGCCGTGTTGGCCGTGGCTACGACGGCGATCGCCACGCCGGCGGACAGGCCTCCGGCCACGAGGGAGAAGGGGGCGGAGGTGGCAGAGGCCAGCAGGCCGCCTCGGAAGTTGCCGAGTTCGGGGCCCGCAACGCCGATGACGTGTTCCACGGAGGAAACCCGTCCGCGGTACGCGTCCGGGGTCTCCAGCTGGATCAGGGCACTGCGAGTGACCACCGACACGGTGTCGGCGGCGCCCGCCACGGCCAGGCAGCCGAGCGCCGCCCACAGCGGTCCGGCCAGGCCGAAGCCGGCGAGCGCGAGGCTCCAGACGCCGGCCGCGGTCAGCTGGACCAGGCCGCCGCGGCGCCAGCGCGTCACCGTGCCGGAGAGCAGGCCGGCCGCGATCCCTCCGACGGCGACGGCGGAGAGGAAGAGCCCGAGGGTCTGCGGGTTCCCACCGAAGCGGACCTCGTTGACCAGCGGAAAGAGTGCGATCGGCATGGCGAGGAGCGTCGCCGAGAGGTCGGTGGCCATCGAGCCCCAGAGGGTCTGGCGGCGTAGGACGATCCGCCAGCCGCCGCGCTCCGGCCGACGGCGGCGGCCTGCGACGGCGCCCTCGGGGGGCATGGCCGGGAGGCGGAGCACCGCGAGCGCCGAGACCGCGACGGCCGCGGCCTGCGCCGCGTAGGCAGCGGGGACGCCCCAGCGGGCGATGATCAACCCGGCCGTGGCGGGCCCGGCCAGCATCGCCGCCTGGAAGGAGACGTTGGTCAGAGCGAGCCCGGCCGCGACCTGGTCGGCCGGCAGCAGCCGTACGGGGAGGGTGCGCCGGGCAGGCGCGCCGAGCGCGCTACAGGCCGATCCCGCGGCGACCAGTACGAGCAGCCCGAGCACGTTCCTGTTGTGCGCCAGCGCCTGGACGCACAGCCCCGCGGCGGCCAGGAGCTGGCCGACGGTGGTGGCCCGCAGTACCGCCCGCCGGTCGACGGTGTCGGCCAACGCGCCGCCGAGCAGCCCGAACAGCAGCATCGGCAGGCCTGTGGCCAGTCCGATGGCGCCGGTGCCCACCGGACTGCCGGTCACGTCCCAGACCTGGGCGAGCACTGCCACCGTGGCGACCTGACCGCCGAGTTGGGAGGCCGAGGATCCGGTCCACAGGGCGCGGAACGGCCGACTGTCACGGAGCGGGCGGACGTCGAGTAACCGGACGGGGATCCTCATCGTGGCGGCTCGACGAGGTGTCCGAGGACGCGCTGCCGCATCGACCGGTGCGCCAACGCCCGCCGCAACTCCTCGGCCACGGTGGTCAGCGGGTGCGGGAGTTCGGCGTCCAGTTCGGCGACCGCCGCGTGGGTCGCGCGCCACTCGGCTTCCATGAACGGCACCAGCGACCGGCCGCGTTCCGTCAGGTCGATCCGCCGGGTACGGGCATCGGGCCCCGCCTCGGAGGTGACGAGATCCTCCCTGCGCATGGCGGCGACGGTCTGGCTGATCGCCGAGTGCGAGCGGCCCAGGGACTCCGCGAGCTCGCGGATGGTCAGCGGCCCGGTGTGGGCGAGCCGGACCAGCGGAGAGGCGAACCGGGGTCGCACGCCCTCGATGCCGCGCGCGAGGTAGACCTGCTCGATCTCGGCGTCCATGGCGGCCAGCAGTTCGTGCAGCGCCTGCCAGGGATCGGGCACCGTCGTGGGGTCCGGGGAGCCCGGGAAGTGCGGGGATGGCACAGGGCTAATATAACAGCGCTGTTGTAATGCGGTTCGGTCACCCTTCGGCACCCGCTCGCCTCCGGACCGTGTTAGCCTGAAGGTGTTGCGGTTTTGGTACCCATGAACGTGTGCGCGCCTGAGCTCAGTAGCTCGGGCGCGTTCTGTTTTTCCGGAGTCACTCTGGAGGGGGTCATTGCGGCGACGCGGAGCCGCGCGAGGTGTGCGGCTCCCAGCCACCCTGAAGGAGAAGAAGATGGCAACCGGCACCGTGAAGTGGTTCAACTCGGAAAAGGGCTTCGGGTTCATCGAGCAGGACGGCGGCGGCGCCGACGTCTTCGCCCACTACTCGAACATCGCGGCCACGGGCTTCCGTGAGCTCCACGAGGGCCAGAAGGTCGAGTTCGACGTCACGCAGGGCCAGAAGGGCCCGCAGGCGGAGAACATCACCGCTGTCTGAGGCGCGACGCGTCGTATCACCGCTGGGGCCCGCACCGTTCAGGTGCGGGCCCCAGCGCCGTTCTCACGGCAGCATCCACGCCAGCACGTGCGACTGGAGCAGCACCAGCAGGCAGATGGCGAGGAGCAGCAGCAGGCTCCAGGCGACGGCCCTGCGGAAGAGCACCGCCTCCTTGCCGAGCAGGCCGACGGCCGTCGCCGCGATGGTCAGGTTCTGCGGGCTGATCATCTTGCCGACCACGCCGCCCGAGGTGTTGGCGGCCACCAGCAGCGTCGGGTCCAGGCCCGCCTTGCCCGCGGCCGTCTGCTGGAGGGTGGCGAACAGGGCGTTGGCCGAGGTGTCCGAGCCGGTCACGGCCGTGCCCAGCCAGCCGAGAAGCGGAGAGAAGAAGGCGAAGGCGGCCCCCGCTCCGGCGATCCAGGTCCCGATGGTGATGGTCTGGCCCGACAGGTTCATCACATACGCGAGCGCCAGCACCGAGCCGACCGTCAGCAGCGCCCAGCGCAGCGTCAGCACCGTCTGTCCGAACTCCCGCACGGCCTCCAGCGCCCGCACGCGGTAGACGGCGGCCACCACGATCCCGCACAGCACCAGCAGCGAGCCGGGGGAGGAGAGCCAGGGGAAGACGTAGACGGTGGTCGACGAGCGCTCGCCCGCGGCCGTGAGCACCTCGCCGTCGAGCCCCGGCCAGTGGACGGCCACGTCGCTGTCGGCCAGGAACTCCTTGACCGGGTCCAGCAGTTTCGCGACGGAGAAGACGGCGATGACGACGAGGTAGGGGACGAAGGACATCCAGACGCGGGCACCGGTCATCGTGCCCCCGCCCTCCGGCTGCGCCGACGCGGAGACCTCGGGCGCCGGGCCGCCGCCCGCTTCCTGGCGCTCGCGTTCGGCCGCCTCCCGCAGGTTCCGGCGCACGCGCTCCCCGTCGCCCGGCTGCCACACGCGCAGGAAGACGACGACGGCGGCCAGCGCCACCAGGGAGGCGATGATGTCGGTGAGCTCGACCGAGATGTAGTTGGAGCTGACGAACTGCGCCACCGCGAAGGCCCCGCCGCACACCAGCGCCGCGGGCCAGGTCTGCCGCATGCCCCGCACGCCGTCCACGAGCGCCACCAGCAGCAACGGGACGAACAGCGCCAGCAGCGGGGTCTGCCGTCCGACGTAGGCGCCGATGTCCTCGTAGCTGATCTTCGTAAGGCTGCCGGCGGTGATGATCGGCGTCGCGATGGCGCCGAACGCGACCGGCGCGGTGTTGGCCACCAGTACGGTGACGGCGGCCCGCACCGGGGAGAAGCCCAGCGCCATCAGCATCACGCCGGTGATCGCCACCGGTGCCCCGAACCCGGCCAGCGCCTCCAGCAGCGCGCCGAAGCAGAAGGCGATGATCAGGGCCTGGATGCGGGGGTCGTCGCTGACGAGGTTGAAGGCCCGGCGCAGGTCGTCGAACCGTCCGCTGGAGACGGTCAGCTGGTGCACCCACAGGGCGGCCAGCACGATCCACATGATCGGGAAGAGGCCGAAGGCGGCGCCTTCCGTGCCCGCGAGCAGGGTCAGGTCCACCGGCATGCCGTAGGCGCCCACCGCCACCACGACGGAGACACCCAGCGCCGCGAGGCCCGCCCAGTGCGCCTTGAGTCGCAGACCGCCCAGCAGGACGAAGAGGGTGAGCAGTGGCAGGGCGCCCACCAGCGCGGACAGCGCGAGGGAGTCGGCCACGGGGGACAGGTCGGGACGGTACATGGTCACCCTTCGCCCTCGGACAGCGCTCATGGCGGGGCAGGATCGCACCCCGGTTCGAACTGATCGTTTTGCAAGGTTGGTTCCGGATCGGCGCGCTGTCCAGGGGTCCGGCATGATGAGCTCATGTCCCGTCGCAAGGGCGCCCCCAGGGGCCGCCGCACCGCCGCCACCTCCCGCCCCGTCACCGGAGGGGCCGCGCCGCTGGCTCCCGGGGCCCCCTGCCCCTGCGGGCTCGCCCCCTACGCGGAGTGCTGCGGGCCCTTCCATCGCGGCGCGTCGGCTCCCGCCTCCGCCCAGGAGCTGATGCGCTCCCGGTACGCGGCCTTCGCGGTGGGTGACGCCGCCTACCTGCGGCGCACCTGGCATCCCGCGACCCGCCCCGCGCGGCTGGACCCGGCGGGGCCGTCACGGTGGACGGGGCTGGAGATCCTCGCCACCACGGGCGGCAGCGCGTTCCACAGCGAGGGCACGGTGACCTTCCGTGCCCACTGGGCGGACGGCGACGGCACGTTCGGGGTGCAGGAGGAGCGCAGTCGGTTCGTGCGGGTGGACGGGGCGTGGGTCTACCTGGACGGCGCCGTGGCCTGACGCGATGTCAGGCCACGGCACCGGGGGTGCTTACTTAGGTGCCGTATACACCTGATATACCGGTGGTATGACCGAGCACGCATCAGCCGAGCTCGTCATCCGGGACGCCCGCCACGGGGCTCCTGCCACGACCACGCGCCGCGACAGCAGCCACAGCGGGTCCCCTCGGATGAGGGCTCTCACTCCTCACGTAGACCTCTCGGACCACACGGGCCCCTTGAGGCACGTAGACCTCTCCGGGCCTGACGGCCGGACCTAGCCCCTCTCCGGCGCGGCGGCCCGAGCGCGCCGCCGCCCCCCACGGCCCCTCGGGCCCTCTCGCCCGCCGCCCCGGCCGAGCGCGACCGGGTCCGCGGCGGCGGCACGTGCACCGGCACCTCCACCCACACGTGCGCCGGTGTGTCCGCACGCCTCTCCCCGTCGCCCGCGGGCTGTGCGGCGTGCCCGATGCCGCCGTGGCGCCCGGCGTTACTCCGTGAGGTTGTCGGTCCACGGGTCCGACGGCACGGCTCCGCACGTACCCCGAGGCCGGTCGTCAGGATCGTCGCGGCGGAAAGCCGCCCCAAATGTCGGAGAAGCCCGAAACGTACCGATCTTCATCCCGCCCTAGGCACGCCCGCCGTGCCGTGACAGACGGGTATGGGAAGCGCACCATATGCACCTTCTTGTGAAAGGGACACGCCAGCCGCTGGCCGGCGAGGTCCTGGTCCCCAACTCCAAATACCACGCGCACCGCGCCCTGATCCTCGCCTCCCTCGCGGAGGGCACCAGCGTCATCCGCGGTCTCTCGGACGCCCGGCACGTCCAGTACACCGTGCAGCTCCTGCGCGGGCTCGGCATCCGCGTCGACGTCGACGGCGACTCCTTCGTCGTCCACGGCGGGCCCTACCGGCCACGCCGCGCCTCGGTCTCCGCCGGCAGCTCCGGCAGCACGCTCTACTTCATGATCGGGCTCGCTTCCCTCGCCGAACGGCCGGTCGCCGTCACCGGGCAGAAGTACTTCAAGCGCCGCCCCGTCTCCCCCCTGCTGGACGCGCTGCGCACCCTGGGCGTCGAGCTGGAGTCGGCCGACGGATGCCCTCCCGTACACGTGCGGAACAAGCGGCCCACGGGCGGTCACGTACGCGTCGCGGGCACGCTCTCCCAGTGGATCTCCGGCCTCCTCCTGCTCGCCCCCTTCGCCACAGGGCCCAGCGTCGTCGAGGTCGAGGGCGAGCTGAACGAGCAGCCGTATCTGGAGCTGACGGTGGCCATGATGCGGCAGTTCGGCCTCGCGGTGACCGTGTCCGAAAACTGGCGGCGCTTCGAGATCGAGGGCGGTCAGCACGCCACCCCCTGCGACCTCACCCTTCCGCCGGACATCGGCTCCGCGGCCTTCGGCATCGCCGCCGCCGCGCTCCACCCGTCCGATGTACTGCTGCGCGGCATGCACACGCTGCACGGCGGCCCCGCCGACCACCCGGAGGCCCACTTCCTCGACCTCGCCAGGGCCATGGGCGTCCCCATGGAGCTGGACGAGGCAGGGCGCGGCGTACGCGTCCGGCACGAGGGCATCGATCTCAAGGGCGTCGAGGTCGACTGCCGCGAGGTCCCCGACATGCTGCCGGTCCTGGCCACCCTCGGCACCTTCGCGCAGGGCGAGTCCGTCTTCCACCACGTGGCCCACACCCGGCTCAAGGAGTCCGACAGGGCCGCCGCCATGCTCCAGCTCAACGCCATGGGCGGCGAACTCGAACTCCAGGGCGAGACCCTGCGGGTGAGCGGCGGCACCCGGCGCCTGGTGGGCACCGGACTCTCCTCCTTCAACGATCACCGGGTGCTGATGTCCCTCGCGGTCGCCGCCTCGCGTGCCTCCGGGCGTACCACCCTCACCTACCCCCACGCCTACCGGATCTCCTACCCGACCTTCCTGGAGTCGATGAACACGCTCGGCATCCCCATGACCGTCGAAGGCGGCACCAGGCCGTCCGCCGAGAGCGGCAGAGGGCCCGGTGCCGACCGTCGCCCGCGCGACCCCCGCACCCCACGGGCTCCCCGCCCCCCGGTGGACGTCTCGCGCCCCGACGAGGCGGCCAGGCACACCCTCCCCGCACTCGTCTGCGACCGCGCCGCCCGCGACCCGGACGGCACCGCCCTCGTGGACGTACGCGACAGCGGCGCCACCACCCTCACCTGGCGGCAGCTGCACGAGCGCAGCGAGCACATCGCCGCGCTGCTGCTGCGGCTGGGCGTCCAGCCGGGGGAGGCCGTCGCCTTCCAGCTGCCCAACCGCTGGGAGTTCACCGCCATCGCGCTCGCCTGCCTGCGCGTCCGCGCGCTGTGCTGCCCCATCATGCCGATCTTCCGCGAGCGGGAGGCCGCCTTCACCCTGCGCCGCTCCTCGGCCCGGGTCCTGCTGCTGCCCGACCACTTCCGCGGCCGGCGGCACGCCGCCGAGATCGCCGGGCTCGTGGCCGAGGGCAGCACCGATATCGGCAGGCTCGCCCACGTCGTCGTCCTGCCCTCGGGGGAAGGCCCCGCCGACGTGCCCGCCGCGGCCCGGGAAAGCGGGAGCGTCCGCTGGCACGAGTGGAGCGCGGCGCTCGAGGCCACCCCCGTCGACCCCGAGGCGCTCGCCGCCCGCGTGCCCACCCCCAACGACCTCACCCAGCTCCTGTTCACCTCCGGCACCACCGGCGAGCCCAAGGGCGTCCTCCAGCGTTCCGCCTCCCTCAGCCGCGCCGTCTCCATGGAGATCAGGCACCTCGGACTGACCGGAGCGGACACCATCTGGATCCCCTCGCCGCTCGCCCACCAGACGGGCTTCCTCTACGGCATGTGGCTGGCGCTCGTCCTCGGCGTCCCGCAGATCGTGCAGGCAGAGTGGAACGCGCCCCTGGCGCTGCGGTCACTGCGCGAGCACCGCGCCACCTTCGTCCAGGCCGCCACCCCCTTCCTGATGGACCTCGTCCGCGCCGTCGAGGACGGCGAACGCGCCCCCCAGGACCTGCGGATCTTCGTCGCCACCGGCGCCACCGTCCCCCGCGGCCTGGCCGAACGCGCCAGCCGGGTGCTGGGCACCACCGTGCTGGGCGCCTTCGGCTCCACCGAGACCTGCCTGGCCGCCCTCGCGGCCCCCGGCGACGAGCCGGCGCAGCGCTGGGGCACCGACGGGCGGGCCCTCACCGGCGTCCGCCTCAGGGTCACCGACGAGAGCGGGGCCGAACTGCCCTGCGGCACCGAGGGCCACTACGAGATCCTCACCCCCACCCTCTTCGACGGCTACCTGGAGCGCCCCGACCTGACCGCCGAAGCGCTCACCGCCGACGGCTGGTACCGCACCGGCGACCTCGCCACCCTCGACGCCTCGGGGTTCCTGCGGATCACCGGCCGGGTCAAGGACGTCATCAACAGGGGCGGCGAGAAGATCCCCGTCGCCGAGGTCGAACAACTGCTGCACGACCACCCCGCGGTGGCCGACGTGGCCGTCGTCGCGATGCCCGACGAACGCCTCGGGGAGCGCGCCTGCGCCTTCGTCGTTCCCGAACCCGGCGGCGCCCCCCTCGGGTTCGAGCAGATGCAGAAGTACCTCGACTCCCACCAGGTCGCCAAGCAGTACTGGCCCGAGCGGCTGGAGACCGTCGCGGACGCGTTGCCCCGCAACGACGTCGGAAAGATCCAGAAGTTCGTGCTCAGGGAGCGGGCCCGCGGCCTGCGCCCCCAGCGCGGAGAAGGAGCGGACAAGTGAGTGAGCAGCACGGCACACAGCCGGCACAGCAGGGCGTGGGGCCCGCGCAGTACGAGCGGCTGCGCCAGAAGGTCACCGCGTGGGTGACGGGGCCCGGCGAGGAGTGGGCCGGGCGCATCGAGGCCACAGGCCAGGTGCCCGAACAGCTCTGGGCCGAACTGCGCGAGGAGGGCTTCCTGCGCATGGCCGCGCCCCGCTCCTACGGCGGCCACGGGCTCTCCTTCACCCAGTGGATGGGCCTGATGGAGATCTTCTCCCGCTCGCACGGCTCCATCCGGATGATCGTCCACGTCGTCAACGGCATCTGGCGCGCCATGGACCCCTTCGCCACCGACGAGCAGCGCAAGAAGTTCGTCCTGCCCGCCATCGAGGGCGACATCAAGATCGCGTTCACCCTCACCGAGCCGGGCAACGGCACCGGAGCCGACATCACCACCTCCGTCGTCCGCGACGGCGAGACCTACCGCCTCACCGGCGACAAGCACCTGATCACCTTCGGAGTGCGCTGCGACTACTACCTCCTCGCCGCGCGCGTGGAGGGCTCCACGGGACACGAGGGCACCGTCTCGCTGCTGGTGCCCCGCGACGCCGAGGGCGTCCACGTCGAGGACACCTCCCAGACCATGGGCGTGACCGGCACCGACCACGCCACCCTCCGCTTCGAGCGCACCCCCGTGCCGGTCGCCAACCGGCTCGGCAAGGAGGGCGAGGGGCTGGACGTCGCACTCGGCGGCTTCCTGACGCCCTCGCGGATCTCCGTCGGCATGAGCTGTGTCGGCCTGGCACAGCGCGCCCAGGAACTCGCGCTCGACTACGCCGAGGCCCGCCACACCTTCGGCAAGAAGCTCAGCAGGCGGCAGGCCGTCCAGTTCATGCTCGCCGAGAACGCCGCCGACATCGAGGCCGCCAAGCAGCTGGTGATGCACGCCGCGCGCACCTTCGAGGAGGGCGGCGAGGACGCCTCCATGCTCTCCTCCATGGCCAAGATGACCGCCGTCTCCATGCTGACCCGCGTCACCGACAACGCGCTCCAGGTGCACGGCGGCCTCGGCTACTGGAAGACCAGCCCCATCGAACGCGTCTACCGCGACGCGCGCGCCCAGCGCTTCGAAGAGGGCACCAACGAGATCCAGAAGACCGTCGTCTTCCGCGAACTGCTGCGCGCACACACCCAGGGAGGGAACCTGTGACCGACACCGAGACCCCGAAGGTCGCACTCATCACCGGAGCCTCGCGAGGCATCGGCCGCGAGCTGGCGCTGACGCTGGCCCGGCGCGAGGGCGCCACCATCGCCGTCAACTACAAGAAGAACGCCGACCTCGCCGAGAAGACCGTCGCCGACATCGCCTCCCTCGGCGGCAGCGGCTTCGCCGTCCAGGCCGACGTGGAGACCCCCGAGGGCGTCACCGCGCTCTTCGACGAGGTCGCCAGGCGCTGCGGGCGGCTCGACTGGTTCGTCTCCAACGCGGCGGCCAGCGTGTTCAAGAACATCGTCGACCTCAAGCCCCACCACCTCGACCGCTCCTACGCCATGAACCTGCGGCCCTTCGTGCTCGGCGCGCAGGAGGCCGTCAAGCTGATGGACGACGGCGGCCGCATCGTGACGCTGTCCTCCTACGGTTCGAGCCGCGCCTACCCCACCTACGCGGCCCTCGGCGGGATGAAGGCCGCCCTCGAGGCGTGGGTGCGCTACATGGCGCTGGAGTTCGCGCCCTACGGCATCAACGTCAACGCGGTCAACGGCGGGCTGATCGACTCCGACTCGCTGGAGTTCTTCTACGACGTCCCCGGCATGCCCGAGATGAGCACCGTCCTCGACCGCATCCCCAAGGGCCGCCCCGGCACCGCGGGTGAGGTGGCCGACGTGCTGGCCTTCCTGCTGGCGCCCGAGTCGGAGTACATCACGGGGCAGACGCTCGTCGTCGACGGCGGACTCAGCGCCGTCGCGCCGCCGTTCTTCGCCGACGCGGGAGGCGAACTGCGCCTCCCGCCCCGCCCCCAGCGCCCCGCATGACCGACCGCGCGCCGCGACGGCCCGCATGACCGACCGCGCCCTGCGGCGGCCCGCATGACCGACCGCGCCCTGCGGCGGCCCGTATGACGGCCCGCCGGGCGCCCGCCCACCCCCTCCGGCGGGCGCCCGGCGCGGCCCAGCACGCACCACACCGAGGAGTCCCGCGTGTTCACCCACGTCACTCGGCCCGGCGCCATCGGCTCGCTCCGGGTCGCGAACCGCCTGGTCATGGGGGCGATGCACCTCAACATGGAGAACCTGGACGACGGGGGCGCCGCACTGGCCGCCTTCTACGCGGCACGGGCCCGCGGCGGAGCCGGACTCATCATCACCGGCGGCTCGGCCGTCAGCACCGTCGCCGCCGGCGGCCCCGGCTACAGCCACGTCAACGACCCCGCGCACCATCCCGCGCTGCGCCGCACCGCCGACGCCGTGCACGAGGAGGGCGGAAAGATCGCCCTCCAGCTCTTCCACGCGGGACGCTACGCCCTCACAGGCGCGAGCGGCCCGGCACCCGTCGCGCCGTCCGCCGTGTACAGCCGCTTCTCACGGACCACGCCCCGCGCGCTGACCGAGGCCGAAATCGGCGAAACGGTTCGCGACTTCGCCCGTGGGGCGGCCACCGCGCGCGATCTCGGCTACGACGCCGTCGAGGTGATGGCCTCCGAGGGCTATCTGATCAACCAGTTCCTCTCGCCCGTCACCAACCTGCGCGACGACGGATGGGGCGGCGACGCCGCACGCCGCCGCCGCTTCCCGCTCGAGGTGCTGCGCGCCGTACGCGAGGCGGCCGGAGACGGCTTCCCCGTGCTCTTCCGCATCTCCGGGGCCGACCTGGTCCCCGGCAGCAGCACCCAGGAGGAGACCGAAGCGCTCGCCGTCGCCCTGGCCCAAGGCGGCGCCGCAGCGCTCGACATCGGCGTCGGCTGGCACGAGTCGCGCGTCCCCACCGTGCAGTCCGCCGTGCCGCCCGGCACCTGGGCCCCCTACGCCGAGGCCGTGAAGAAGGCGCTGTGCGCGGCCGGGTACGCGGACGTGCCCGTCATCGCCTCCAACCGGGTGGCCGGGCTCGACCAGGCCGAGAGCCTGCTGCGCGGCGGCGGCATCGACCACGTCTCCATGGCCAGACCCCTCCTGGCCGACCCCGACCTGCCGGCCAAGTGGACCGCAGGACGCAGCGCGCTCGTCAACGTCTGCCTCGCCTGCAACGAAGCCTGCATCGACCGCTCGTTCGGCACCGAACGCGTCTCCTGCCTGGTCAATCCGCGCGCCGGACACGAACGGGAATTCCCCGAGCAGCCCGGGGCCCACCCGCCCCGCTCCTTCGCCGTCATCGGCGGTGGCCCCGCGGGGCTGGAGGCCGCACGCGCGCTCGCCGCGCTCGGCCACCGCGTCGACCTCTTCGAGGAGGACGAGGAGCTCGGCGGGCAGTTCCGCCTCGCCCGGCAGGTCCCCGGCAAGGAGGACTTCGCCGCCACCGTCCGCTACTTCACGGCCGAACTCGCCCGGCTGGGCGTGCGCGTACACCTCGGACGGCGCCTCGGTTTGGGCGATGCCGGACTCCTGAGCCGCTTCGCCGGGGCCGTCCTGGCCACCGGCGTCCAGCCCAGGCTCCCCGACATCCCCGGCTGGCCCCTCCTGCACACCGTCACCTACCCCGAGGCCTTCGCCCGCCCCGAATCCCTGGGTGAACGCGTCGTCCTCCTGGGCGGCGGCGGTATCGCGATGGACCTCGCGCACCTGCTCACCGGAGAGCGGACGCCCGCGACCCCGCAGGCGTTCCTCGCCGCGTACGGCCTCGGTGAGGGCCCCGCCACCCAGACCCCGACGGCGCGGCACCGGCTGACGCTGGTCAGGCGCGGCCCCCGGATCGGCGCGGGGACCGGGCCCAGCACCCGCTGGGTCGTCCTGTCCGCGCTGCGGGCCCACGGCGTCGAGATGGTGACCGGCGTCGGATACCGCGAGATCACCAGGGAAGGCGTGGTGGTCCAGGGCGCCGACGGAGCCGAGCGGCTGCTCCCCGCCGACTCGGTGGTGTTCGCCACCGGGCAGGAGCCCGAGCGCGCGACCGTGCCCGCGCTGCGGGCCGCCGGCGTCCCCTTCGAGGCCGTCGGCGGCGCACGCGACGCGGCCCGGGTCAACGCGGTGCGCGCCACCGCCGAAGGCTTGGCAGCCGCCCACCGGCTGGGTACCGCAATCGTGTGAGAGCCCCGCCCGTCCCCTCCCTCCCGTCCCCGGGGGCTTCGCCCCCGTACCCCGTCCTGACCCGCAACCGCAACGAAAGCAGCAGCGTGACCGTGTCCCACCACCCCACAGAACCCGCCGTGGTCGTCACCGGCATCGGCGCCCTCACCCCCGTCGGCAACGACAGGGAGACCAGCTGGGAGGCGCTGCTGGCCGGACGATCCGGCGTGGCCGAGATCTCCCGCTTCGACGCGCGTGACCTCCCCACCCGCATCGCCGCCGAGGTCAAGAACTTCCGCCCCGAAGAGCACTTCGACCGCAAGCGCCTCCGCCGCTCCGAGCGCTTCTCGCAGTACGCCGTCGTCGCGGCGCGGGAAGCCGCGCGGGACGCCTCACTGGCCGTGGACGGCGATCCGGACGCCCGCGTCGGCGTCCAGATCAACAACGCGGTGGCCGGCTTCCCCGGTATCGAGGCGGCGACCGACCAGCGGCACGAGGACCCGCGCAAGGTCAGCCCGTACTTCGTCTCCTCCGTGATCCCGAACATGCCGGCCTGCGAGGTCGCCATCGACCTGGGCGCCCACGGCCCCGTCAACGCCTCGGCCCTCGCGTGCGCCAGCGGCGTCCACGCGCTGCTGGAGGCGCGCCGCACCATCCTGGCGGGTGAGGCCGACGTCGTGGTGGCCGGCGGCACCGACTCGGCCCTCACCCCCGTCATGTTCACCGGGCTGAGCACCATGGGCGCGCTCTCGACCCGCAACGACGCGCCCGAGCGGGCGAGCCGGCCGTTCGACGCGGAGCGCGACGGGTTCGTCTTCGGCGAGGGCGCCGTCGTCTTCGTCGTCGAGTCCGCCGCGCACGCGGCGGCCCGGGGCGCGCGGCCCTACATGGAGATCAGCGGTGGCGCCCTCACCTCGGACGCCTTCCACGTCAGCGCACCGCACCCCTCGGGCGAGCACGCGGCCACCGCGATGCGGCGGGCGCTGGCCACGGCGCACACCGCCCCCGGCGAGGTGGACTACATCTGCGCGCACGGCACCGCGACGCGGATCAACGACCGGCTGGAGACCCGAGCCGTGCGGTCCGTCTTCGGCGAGGCGGCGGACGGGCTGCTGATCAGCTCGCCCAAGTCCATGGTCGGACACATGATCGGGGCCGCCGGAGCGCTCTCCGCGATGGTCGCGGCGCTGGCCATGCGGGACGGTGCGGTGCCGCCGACCATCAATCTGGACACCCCCGACCCCGAGTGCGACCTCGACCACGTCCCGCACACCGCGCGCAAGACCGACGTGCGCACCGCCGTGGTCAACGCCTTCGGGTTCGGCGGCCAGAACGTCGTGGCCGTGCTCCGGGCGCCGCGGGGCGCGCGGCATCCCTAGAGGAAGACGCGCGCCCCTCCGGGGCGGGCCGCCCGGCGCCTCACTCCGGCGAGTCCTCCAGCACCCTGAATTCGAGGCCCGCGCGGACCAGCCGGGCGGTGAGCGCCTCGCCCATGGCGACCGACGTCGTCACCTGGCCCGCCGTGGGCGGCAGCTCGTCGTGGGCCAGGCACAGGGCCGCCTCGGCGAGCATCGTGGCCGTCTCGTCGTAGCCGGGATCGCCGCCCGCGACCTCGGTGACGACGCGGCGGCCGCCGCCCCGCCCCACGAACCGCGCCGAGAACCAGCTGCGGGCCCTGCGCGCCTCGTCGGGGCCCTGTCCCGGAGCCAGCCGTGCGGACAAAAAGCGCCGCAGCGCGGGCAGCTGGGCGGCGGCGAAGAGCCCGCCCGCGCCCGCGAGGCCGCCCGCGACCACTGGCAGCCGCTTGACGGCGGCGTGGTGGCGGTAGGTGAAGACGGGCCCGTACCTCTCCAGCGCGGCGGCCGAACGGCCGACGATCTGCGGGTCGAGAGTGGGCAGCGGCACCGCCCACACGCCCAGCTCCTCGTCGTGCCGCACGGTGCCCGTCGGCGTGCGGATGACGCGGTGCGCCGGGCGCGGGTCGGCGGCGCGGCGGGCCTTGGCGGCGCGGGCCATCCGGTCGACGCGCGCGAAGGCGAGCAGGGTGCTCGCCAACGTGCCGCCGGAGAACATGGCGTTGGAGCGTACGAACCCGTCCACACTGAGCGGTACGTTCTCGGGCAGTTGTTCGACCGTGAAGCGCACTCCCAGGTCGTGGGGGACGGAGTCGAAGCCGCAGGCGTGCACGAGCCGCGCCCCGGTCTCCTCGGCGCGGGAGTGGTGCCGCAGGTACATCAGGTCCACGAACTCCGGCTCGCCCGACAGGTCCAGGTAGTGGGTGCCGGCCTCGGCGCAGGCGGCGACCAGCCGGGTGCCGTAGCGGATGTAGGGGCCCACGGTGCTGGCGACCACGCGGGCGCGGGCGGCGAGGTCCGCCATGGAACCCGCGTCGGCTGCGTCGGCGGTGACCAGAGGGGCGTCGGCCGCGGCGGGATGGTCCACGGCAAGCCGCGCGCGCAGGGCCGCGAGCTTGTCGCGGCTGCGTCCCGCCAGCGCCCAGCGGCACCCCTCGGGCGCGTGCGCGGCCAGGTGGCGTGCCGTCAGCTCTCCCACGAACCCGGTGGCCCCGAACAGGACGATGTCGAACTCCCGTGCCCGGCGCTCAGCTGTCCCAGTCTCCACGGCGATCTCCTCCGGACGAGCGGCTCTTACCGATCAGTAGGGCGTCGCCCCTCATTTCAGCAGACGGGACATCCGCCGGTCGGCGAGGGGCCTGCCCCCGGTCTGACAAGTGGGGCAGTACTCCAGCGCCGAATCCCGGAAGGAGACCGAGCGGATGGTGTCCCCGCACACCGGACAGGCCTCGCCCGCGCGGCCGTGCACCCGCAGCCCGAGCCGCTTGCCCGCCTTCAGCCCGGCGGCCGACACCCCGCGCGCCCGCTCGACGGCATCGGTGAGCGTGTCCCGCAGCGCCGCGTACAGCGTGTCGACCTCCTCCTCGGACAGGTCGGCGGCCAGCTTGAACGGCGACATCCGCGCCGCGTGCAGAATCTCGTCCGAGTAGGCGTTGCCGATCCCGGAGACGACCGACTGGTCCCGCAGCAGACCCTTGATCTGCTGGCGCCGGCCCCCGAGCAGCGCCGCCAGCGCCTCGCGGTCGAACTCCGGTGCCAGGGGATCGGGCCCGAGCCCGGCGATGCCGGGCACCTGCCGCGGATCGCGCACCACGTGGACGGCCAGCCGCTTCTGCGTGCCCGCCTCGGTCAGATCGAAGCCCTCACCCGAGGCGGCGCCGCCTGAGGCGTCGGCCAGTTCGAGCCGCAGCGCGAGCGGACCCTTGCCGGGGCGCGGCGGCGCGGCGGGCAGCGCCTCCTGCCACCGCAGCCACCCCGCCCTGGCCAGGTGGACGACCAGGTGCGCAGCGCCCGCTGACCCGCCGTCCGCCGCCATGTCGAGAAACTTCCCCGCACGCCGCACACCCGTGAAGGTGCTCCCTTCGAGCGCCTGCACGGGCGGGTCGTACGTCTTGAGCACGTTCACGGCGACCGGCAGCACGCGCCACACGGACCGTCCGGTCAGCCGCTCGTCCAGGAAGCCGGACAGCGCCTCGACCTCGGGAAGCTCCGGCACGGTGTCTCCTTCCGCGAGAAGCGAAGAACGCCGGGGCGGCCTCGCCGCGAGGCCGCCCCGGCCCTGTGGGCCCGCCCTCAGACCAGGGTGGCCTCATGCGTGATCGTGGTGCCCTTGAGCGCCTGGCTGACCGGGCAGTTCTGCGCGGCGTCCGCGGCGGCCGAGTCGAAGGCGGCCTGGTCGATGCCGGGAACCTCGCCCTCGACGGTCAGATGGATGCCCGTGATGCCGGTACCCGGCTGGAAGTCCACGGCGGCCTTGGTGGTCAGCCTGGACGGCGGGGTTCCCGCGCCGGTCAGCCCGTTGGAGAGCGCCATCGAGAAGCAGCTGGAGTGCGCGGCCGCGATCAGCTCCTCGGGGCTGGTCCTGCCACCGGGCTCCTCGGCGCGCGCGGCCCAGGAGACGGGGTATTCGCCGATGCCCGAGGAGTCGAAGGTGACGGCCCCCGCCCCCTCCTGCAGGGTGCCGTTCCAGACGGTGTGGGCGGTGCGTGTGGTGGCCATGGTGATCACTCTTTCCCTCGCATCGGTGTCAACAGGCACGGGGTGCGCCCGAGCCGGATTCCGCGCCCGGCGCGGGACACCCCGTGCCAGTCTCGCAGTACCCGATCCTGCGCCTTCACCACGTCGGCGACAGCTCCCGACGCGCCGAGGGGGAGGGCGGTCACCCTCCCCCTCGGCTTCACCGCGGCCCTGGCCGCCTCCCCGGACTCAGGCGAAGGCGGGCATGATCTCGTCGTGGATCGCCCTCAGCTGGGTCGCGGCGTCCGCCACCCCCGCCAGATCGCGCCCGGTGAAGGCCCGCACCAGGGCACGGTCGGTGACGGCGCAGATCACGTGGTTGACACCGGCCGGTGCGATCTCCTCCCGGATCCTGGCCGCGCACTCCCGGGGCGTACCGGACACCGAGAGCCGCTCGGTCAGCGAGTCGGTGGTCAACTCGATGCCGCGGGCCAGATCGCCCGCGCCGATGGCGTCGATCACCGGCTTCAGCTCGGCCGGGTCGACGCCGTTGCGCACCAGTTGCTCGTCGGGCATCGAGGACGCGTAGATGCCCACCATGCTGCGGGCCGCGTCCTTGGCCGCGGCCGAGTCGGGACCCGTCGCGAAGACCACCCACGCGCCGATGTCCAGCGCACGCCAGTCCTTGCCCGCCCGCTCGGCCCCCGCCCTGATGTGCCGGACGGCGTACTCGTACGCGTCACGGGTGTAGCTGAGCGCGTGGTGGCAGCCGTCCGACAGCTCACCGGCCGCCTCGAAGGACCGGGGCCCGCGCATGGCACCGAGCTTGAGCGGCACCCGCTGCTGCACAGGCCGGGCGAAGGTGAACAGCCCCTCGTAGGAGTAGAACTCGCCCTGCCGGGTGATCGCGCCCTCGTCGAGCAGCGTGCGCACGACGGCGAGCGCCTCCTTGGTGCGGGACAGCGGCCTGGTGCGCTGCCAGTCGATGCCGGACTGGGCCAGGAGCCCGAAGTTGCCACTGGAGAGCACCGCTTCGGCGCGCCCGTCGGACAGCTCGTCCAGCGTGGCGACGGCCTGCGCGATCAACGAGGGCTCCCGAAGCGTCACGGGGGAGACGCTGGGCTACAGACGGATGCGCGTGGTCGATCCCGCCGCCGCGGCGAACAGCAGCCACATGTCCTTGTGCCAGGTCTCGTCGGCCGCGTAACACGCGTGGAACCCCAGCTCGTCGGCGAGGCGAATCGCCTCGAGCGACTCGGTGAGGGGGTAGTCGGGAAGCATCGCGTAACTGAACTTCATGAGCCACCTTTCCTGCCGCCGGCACCGGGCGGGGCCTCAGCCCGGGCCGGAAGGCGCGAGGAGTGGTGTGCGGACCGGGCAGATTGTGCCAAGGGGGCGCGCGCCCCGCGAGAGTTGTGTGCGACGACGCGCCGGACGACTGGGCACCCCGTACAACAACTTCCGTACGTCCCGCGGCTTCCGTGGCGGTACGGTGTGACGCCCAGCGGGTATCGAAGAGTAACCAGCCTCATTCGGAGAGTGAGAAGGAAGTGGGTGGCCCACAGTCATGATCAAGGGAATCGACGTCTCCTCCTACCAGCCGGAGGACTACAGCACGAGGGGCATGGAGTTCGTCTTCATCAAGATCACCGAGGGGAAGTCCTACACCAACCCCAAGTGGGTCGCGCAGCGCAAGACGGGCCGCGACGCGGGACTGGTGACCGGCTTCTACCACTTCGTCAGGCCGGGCAGCATGAAGGAACAGGCCGACTACTTCCTCTCGAAGATCAACCTCGTCGCGGGCGACATGCTGGCACTCGACTGGGAGGACGCCGGGGTCGGCAACGACGAGAAGGACGAGTGGATCAAGTACGTCCAGGACAAGGCCCCCAAGCACAAGGTCATGCTCTACTGCAACGTGGACTTCTGGCTGAACCGCGACAAGACCTCGTTCGCGGGGGACGGTCTGTGGATCGCGCACTACAACGGCAAGCCCGGCGAGCCGGGGGTCAAACACCGCTGGCGCTTCCACCAGTACACCAGCGACCCCATCGACACGAACCTGGGCGAGTTCGACAGCCGGGACGCGCTGCGCAGTTGGGCGGGCGGCAAGAAGTAGCCGCGCGGCGCCTCCGCACCGCACGCGAGGGCCCGCGAGCGACCCCGCGCCGCCGCGGCGAGCGTCGCCGACGGTGGCCGAGGGTCCCACCCGGCACCGGCTGCCGATACGCTCCCGTTCATGCCGGAAGCCAACTCGCCCTCGTCCCCGTCCCCCCACGCCCGCACGGAGGCCCCCGCCGACGAACGGATACGCACGAACGAGCGGACCCCCGCGGCGGAACCCACACCCCCGCGGGGCCGCGCCTCCATGGAGGGCGCCCCCACCGAAGGGAGCACCTCCGTGGACGGGCGCACCCGGGCCGAGGCGAGCGGCGCCCCGGAGACCGGCTCCGGGCGTGCGGCGGGTGTTGAGCGTGCGGCCGGCCAGGGGCGTGAGGCGAGCGCTGAGCGTGCGGCCGGCCAGGGGCGTGAGGCGAGCGCTGAGCGTGCGGCGCCGGAGGACTGCTCGGCCGAGGAGGACCAGGGGCCGGCAGCGGAGGGCGACGGCCCGGCAGCGGAGGAGCGCCCGTCGCTGACGCCGCGACAGGCACGGCGCATACGCATCGTTCTGTCCACCGTCGTCATGCTGGCGGTCGCCGTCGCCCTCGCCGTCCGCCTGCGCGCCGCCCCCTCCGTGCTGACCGTCGGCTTCTACGGGCTGGCGCTGATCCTCTCCGGGACCGCCATCGCCCTCAGCCGCAGGGGCCGCACCCGGGTGGCCACCGCCGTGCTGGCGGTCGGCTTCGTACTCGTGGTGTTCGGCGAATGGCTGGTGTGACCCGCACGGCCGGGCGCGGCCGTCGGCGCCACGACCCCGGCGCTCAGATCCACTCGGTGGAGTCGCCGCCCACCAGACCCGGCACGCGCGCCCAGTCGCGGGGGCTGCACGCGGCGTCCGGCGTACCGCCCGCCTCCCTGGGACCGCCCGCGCGCGCCGGCGTTCCGAAACCGACCGCCGGCAACGCGTACCGCAGCCGGCCCAGCGGGCTGTCGGCCTCCGTCAGCCACGGCGCGTGGTCGAGCGGCGGCTCGGCCGCCGCCTGAGCCCCACGCGCCGTCCGCACCCCTCCGGGCGCGGCCCCGCCGACGCTCTGGCGGGCGGCGTTCGCGAGAGGGGCTCCGGGCAGGTCGTGCAGCAGCCAGTGGGCGGTACGCGCCAGCGAGAGCCGTACCAGCCGTGACCCCGCCGTCCCGGTGCGCTGCTCGGTGAGCGCCCTCAGCAGCCCCGCCGCCAGCAGATAGCCGGAGCCGTGGTCGAGCGCCTGCGCGGGCAGCGCCCCAGGGACCAGATCAGGCGAAGAGGTGTTCCCGCCCGCGCCCTCCGCGGCCTCCACAGCGGCGATGCCCGTCGCCGCCTGCACCAGGCTGTCGAAGCCCCGCCGACGCTGCCAGGGCCCCGCCGGGCCCCAGGCGCTGAGCTGGCCCACCACGAGGCCGGGGCGGCGGTCCATCAGCGACTCGGGCGCCAGCCCGAACCGGTCCAGCGCGCCGGGCCGGTAGCCGGTGACCACCACGTGCGCCGACGCCAGCAGCTCCTCGAACGTCGCCTGCCCCGCGCGGCTGGACAGATCCAGCAGCGTCGAGCGCTTGCCCAGACCCGTGTCCGCGTGCGTGCCGGGGAACTCGGGCCGCTCCGGCGCGTCGACGCGCAGCACGTCGGCGCCCAGCAGCGCCAACGTGCGGGTCGCGACCGGGCCCGCGAGCACCCGGGTCAGGTCCAGGACGCGCAGCCCCCGCAGCCCGCCAGGGCCCGGCGGGCCCTCCAGGGCCGGCGTCGGCGCCGCGTCCAGACCGCCCACCGCCACCAGCGGGGCGGCCGCGACCGCCTGCCGCTGCGGATGCGCCACCCACTCCTCGGGCGTGCGGACGACCACCGCCAGACCGCCCTCCCGGAACACCACCTCCTCGACCTCCCGCGCCCGGCGGCTCGCCAGCTCCGTGGCCACCCGGCCCGCTGCCGCCTCGTCCTCGGCCGGGCCGTGGTCGTCCATGCCCAGCGCGGACAGCAGGCGGGCGCGGTGGTGCGGGTAGTTGGCGTGGGTGCGCACCCAGCCGTCAGCCGTACGCCAGAAGCGCGACAGCGGGGCGAAGGCGGCCGGGCCGTCCCCGTCGACACGCACCAGCCGGTCGCTGTGGAAGGCCGTCGCCACCGCGCCGTCGTCGACCCGTACCGGCGGCAGAAGCGCGCTCCGCGCCCGTACGCAGGAGAACTCGGCCGCGGCGAGCGAGCAGACCGCGACCGCCGCGGAGGCCAGTTCCCGCACGGGCAGCGCGGACGGGAGCACCCCGGGGCGGCGCTCGTATGAGACCCGCCCCAAAAGAGCGGGGTCACCGCCCAGCGCGGCCCACGCCTGAGCCGCCCCGGACGGGGTGCCGTCCCGCCGCCCCTCCACGGCGTCCTGCTCGGACGCAGGGTCCGAGTCGCCGGAGGCCGCGCCGGACGCCCTGCCGGAGGCGCCTGCGGCGAACGCGGCGGACGGCGGTCCGCCCGGTTCGAACTCGGTGTCGAACTGTCCGGCGCCCGCGGAACCGCGCGCGGACAGGTCCCCCGGCGACGCGGGCTTCCCGGCCGCAGCAGAAAACTGATCCATGGCACGCATTTTCACACCCGAAGGCACGGAAGGCCGGGACGGCGGGGCGGTGAGGCCGGGCCGGCGGGGCGGTGAGGCCGGGACGGCGGGGCGATGAGGGGACCAGGCCGCGGCCGCATGCCGCCGCCCGGCCGGGGTGCCGGGCCCGGAACGAGGCCTGCGGCGCAGCACACGGCGGCCGGCTCGGGGCCGCTCTGTCGGGCGGGTGCCCGAGAGGGACGGCGCGCGAGAGGGCCGCGGTCCGCGCTGGCGGCTACTCCGTGCGGGTGCCGTGCCCGGGCGTACGCCTCGCGGCTCCCTCGGGGGCGGTGCCCGCCGGGGCGGGCCCGGCCGGGATGACTCCGGCCGGGGCGGGCGGGCCATGAGGTGGAGCCGCTGCGCGGCCGGGGGCCGCCCGGGGCCAGGGCGCGCCCTGACCCCGGGCCCCGGGTCGGGGCAGCCCCGGGCGTGGGCCCGATTCGCCGGGATGCCGCCTGTTCGCTGTGGGGCCGGCCCGGCGTGGCGCGGCTCGTCCTCCACGGTGCCGCCCGCGGCGGGGGCCGCTACCGGGCCGCGCCCGACGCGACGGCCGGCTGCGCGACGGTGGCGTTCTTCTCGGATCAGCCGCCGGCTCACGGAGCGGAGCGACCAGCGCGGCGTTGTGTCCGCGCGGCGGCGCTCCGGGGCCGGAGAAGGCAGCCCTCTCCTCCTACGACAAGCAGCCCTTTTCTCCTACGACGGAGGGCAACGGTCTTCGCTGGAGGCACCGACGCGCCGGATGGGCGCGCACTGCCGCGCGTCATCGGGCCGCAGCACGGTCGCTCCGGGGCCCGCTGCCTTTGACGCTGGTCGGAGTCCCCTCCGGGGTGAACGCATGGCGGAAGGTGAAGGCGTGCGGCGCGGGGCCGTGGTCGTGGAGGTGTTCCAGCCGGGCGACGCCGTCCCGCCAGGTGGGGGTCGCGCCCTCGGAGACCCACCAGAAGACGTAGCCGGGGTGTTCCGCCCTCTCGAACCAGTCGTAGCGCCGGTTCAGCGCCGCACGGTGCACGCCGGTGTAGATGGCGTCGAAGGCGGGGCGCAGGCCGGTCCAGAGCGAGAGGGTCGTGGCCAGGGCGATGGTTTCCGCCGTACGGCCCTTGCCGTACCAGCTGGGTACGGCGAACTCCCCCCACGCGCCCCAGTCCGCCTCGAAGAACACGCCCCGGTCGCCGTCCGCCGCCTCGGCGCGCGCAAGGTAGCCGGGGTGCCGGCTCATCGTCCGGTAGACGGTCTCACCGATGTCGTAGAACTCGCGCGTAGCAGGTCCGGGATCAGCGAGAGGTGACGTCAGGACGCCGAACGTGTACAGCGCAAGATGGGACATGCGTCTCTCCCTGGTTGGCGTTGCGGGGCGTGCGGGGGTACGGGCGTGCCTGAGGTGGAGCCGGTTCGGTGGCTTCCGGCAGGGGTGAGGAGTCGTGGGGCGTGACCGGCTCACTCCGCTGCGTGCGCCTCAGCGTGAAGCAACACCCGTGCGACCGTGGGCGATCGCCGAGGACCAGGTGAAGGTAGCTGCCTGTGCGGGCCCTGTCGAAGTTGCGTTTTCCCCGCCCGGATGGCCTCTTACCGGCAGCCTGAACGCGCCCGCCGCAGGGCTCCCTTGGCCAGCTTTCCCGTGGGGGTACGCGGCAGACGGTCGGTGAACTCCAGCGAGCGGGGCACCTTGTACCCGGCGAGGTGCTCCCGCAGGTACGCCAGCAACTCGCCCTCAAGCCCCGGCTCGTGCGAACCTTCCGGGCCCTCCCAGCCCTCAGGGCGCGCCGGAGCCGTCGGCTCGGCTTCGACGACGGCGTGCACCGACTCGCCCATCTCCGCGTCCGGCACGCCGATCACGGCCACGTCGGCGACCTTCGGATGCAGAGCGAGACAGTCCTCGATCTCCTGCGGATAGATGTTCACGCCACCCGAGATGATGGTGAACGCCGCGCGGTCCGTGAGGAAGAGATACCCGTCCTCGTCGACATGGCCGATGTCCCCCGTCGTCGTCCACGCCGGATGCAGCGGATGCCGGGCCTCGGCGGTGCGGTCCGGATCGTTGTGGTAGGTGAACGGCAGTTCCTCGCGGGCGAAGTAGACGGTCCCCGTCGTCCCCGCCGCCACCTCCGTGCCGTCGTCCGCGCAGACCCTCACCTCGCCCAGCGGCCCCGACCTGCCGACCGAGCCCGGCTTGCGCAGCCACTCCTGGGGGGTGATGACGGTCAGTCCGTTGCCCTCCGTCGCGGCGTAGTACTCGTACAGGACCGGGCCCCACCACTCCATCATGCGGCGCTTCACCTCGGCGGGGCACGGAGCGGCGGCGTGGATCGCCACCCGCAGTGAGGACACGTCGTAGCGCGCCCGTTCCGCCTCGGGCAGCTTCAGCATGCGGACGAACATCGTCGGCACCCACTGGCTGTGCGTGACGCGGTAGCGTTCGATCGCCTCCAGGGCCCCGGCGGCGTCGAACGCGTCCATCAGCACCACCGTCCCGCCCGCCGCGGTGACGACCGCACAGAAGCGCAGCGGCGCCGCGTGGTAGAGCGGAGCGGGGGAGAGGTAGACGGTGCCGGTGTCGAAGCCGTACAGCTCGGAGAAGAGCACGGCCAGCGGATGGGGCGAGTCGGTGAGGTCGTCACCTGACAGTGGTGGCCGAATCCCCTTGGGGCGGCCCGTGGTCCCCGATGAGTAGAGCATGTCCGCACCCCGCGGCTGGCGTGCGGGCGGCTGAGGCGACGCCGCCGCCAGCACCCGCTCGTAGTCGTCGTAGACGGCCGCCTCGCCCGGCAGATCCTCCCGAGGTCCGTACGCCAGCCGCTCCCGCACCTGCTGCGTGCGCGGGGCGAGCTCGGCCGCCAGTTCGGGCAGGGCCGCCGAGACGATCATCATCCGCGCGCCGCAGTCCCGCACGATGTAGGCGGCCTCGTCGGCCGTCAGATGACTGTTGACGGCGGTGACGTAGAGACCGGAGCGCAGCGCCGCCCAGTAGACCTCCAGGCACCGCGGGTCGTTGTCGGACACCAGCGCGAGATGATCGCCGGCTACCAGGCCTGCCGCGCGCACATGGTTCGCGAGCCGGAGGGAGCGTTCCTCCAACTCCCGGTAGGTGACCACCCGTCCCGTGCGGGCGACGATGACGGCGGGCTTGTCGGGTCGAGCGGACGCGTGGACTCCCGGGTACATGGGCGGTGTCCCTCCGACGGTCCTGACAGGGCATCAGCCCAGTGTCGCGCCGTGCCGCTCCCGGGTCACTACCGCCGGCACCCCGCCGACACCCCGACTCGGCCCCCGCACCCCCTACCGGACCGACCGCCCCCTGCCGGACCGACCGCCCCTCCCCGCCACGGGGGGCGAGCGGCCCGTCCCCACCTCAGGGCGAGCAGCCCCCTCAGCAGCGCTCGGACACGTGGCCCTTGTGGCCCTCGGGCAGCACATCCAGATCGCGGCGGACGATCGATATCTGCTCGCCCCACTGACGGCACGCCGCCGCCAGCCCCTTGGCGCCGTACTCGACATCCAGCACCCGGTCGTCGTACGCCGCCGCGTACTGCTCGCACTCGTCGTACTGCCCGCACTCCTCCGTCACCGCGAAGTCGAAGCCCATGCGGGCGCGCCGGGGCAGCAGCTCCGCCGCGTTCTTCTGGCCCGCAGCCAGCCCGGCCCGGTGCGCGCGCCGGGTCAGCAGCGCGGCGAACGCGGCGTTGTCGGCGTGGTCGAGCCGGCCGCCGGAGCGCTCGTAGGAGTCCAGGTTGTCCAGCTCGACCGCTTGGAAGTCCTTGTCCGCACAGCCGTCGATCCACCGGCCGACGAGGCGCGCCAGTTCCTCGCGCCGCTCGGCCGTGGTCAGGTCGAACAGCGCCTCGTCCCAGTCGTGGTCCAGCACCGGCTCGCCGTCCTCGTCGCGCAGGAGAAGGCGGGGGTGGTGCCGCTGCCACCAGCCGAGCGCGTCGGGCTGCGCCTGGAAGGCGTTGACGTAACAGATGTTGTACTTCCCCGACTGCGCGCTGTCGCCCCGGTCCCGGGAGACGACGCGCACGCCGGAAGGTGAGGGGTAGCCGCCGCCGATCTGGTAGTCGAACCCGGCACGGACCGGTGGCCGGTGCATCCCCTTGGCCGCCTCCCGCGTGCCCTCGTCGGGGGGAGCCGCGCCCCGCGCGCCGGAGCAGCCGGCGAGGGCCGCGGCCGTGAGGACGGCGGCGAGCGCGACCGCCACCGCCCGCCGGCTCCGCCGAGCGGTGAGAGCGAGTGTGGTGCGCATGCGGCTACCTGCCCCCGTCCTCGTCGGGGTCGGGCTCGGCCAGCACCGTCGGCAGGCCCTGCTCCTCGAACTTCCGACGCATCGGCTCGGGAAGGCCGCTGTCGGTGAGGAACGTGTCGAAGAGCTCCGGCCCGCCGATCCGGGCGAAGCACCGGACACCGGCCTTGGAGGAGTCCGTCACCACGACGGCCCGCTCGGCATGCCGGGCCATCAGGCCGTTGATCCGGCCCTCCGCCTCGTCGTGCACGGTGGCGCCCGTCCTGGGATCCATGCCGTTGGCCCCGATGAAGGCGATGTCCACGGTGATCTCACCGAGCATCAACTCGCTGTAGGGGCCGGTCAGCTCGAACGTGCGGGAGTGTGCCACCCCACCCGTCAGCACCGTTTTGACCTGGGGCCTGACCGCCAGCTCGTAGGCGATGTTCAGCGCGTTCGTCACGATCGTCAGATGCGGCTGCGGGTTCGGTTCGGCCAGGTCGGCGCGCGTCACCAGGGCGCGGGCGATCTCCGTCGTCGTCGTCCCCCCGCTGAGGCCCACCACGCTGCCGCGCTCCACCATCGCGGCCGCCGCCCTGGCCAGCGACTGCTTCGCCCCCACGTGGTGCCCGCGCTTGTAGCGGATGGGCAGGTCGTAGGTCACCGCGCTGAGGACCGCACCGCCCCGGGTGCGGGTGAGGAGCTGCTGCTCGGCGAGCGCGTCCATGTCGCGCCGCGTCGTCGCCGCGGAGACCTCCAGAGCCGTGGCGGCCTCCTCGACCTCCATGCTGCCGCGCTCACCGAGCAACTCCAAAAGCGCGTTCATCCGCTCATGGCGCTTCACCTGACGTCTTCTCCTTCTCCCACCCCTCCGCCCCCCAGTACATGGAGCAGACGCGCCGCCTCGCTCCGGACCGCGTCCCGCGCCGGGGCAACGTACTTGCGCGAGTCGATGAGCGCGGGGTCGGCCTCCAGTACCTTACGCACCCCCCGGGTGAAGACCGACACGAGATGCGTCGAAATGTTGATCTTGGTCATCCCGGCGGCGAGGGCCGCGCGCAGTTCCTCGTCCGGAACCCCCGAGGAGCCGTGCAGCACCAGCGGGACCGGCAGCTTCTCCCGCAGCCTCCCGATCAGCTCCAGGTCCAGCTTCGCCGTGCGCTCCCGCATCGCGTGCGAAGAGCCGACCGCGACGGCCAGGGCGTCCACCCCCGTGGCCGCCACGAACGCCAGCGCCTCCTCGGGGTCGGTCCGCACGCCCGGCGCGTGCACCCCGTCCTTGCCGCCCACCTCGCCCAGCTCCGCCTCCACGAACACGTCACGGTCGTGGCACCAGGCCGTCAGCCGTGCCGTCGTCTCGACGTTGCGCGCGTACGGCAGCGTGGAGGCGTCGATCATCACGGAGCCCACCCCCGCCGCGACGCCCTGGTGGACCAGCTCCGCGTCGGTGATGTGGTCCAGATGCACCGAGACGTTCGTCCGCGCGGCCTCCGCCAGCGCGAGCGAGGCCCGGGTGATCGGCAGCAGGCTGCCGTGGTACCGGACGCAGTTCTCGCTGATCTGGAGGATCAGCGGTATACCGGTGGCGTCGGCGGCGGCGACCAGCGCCTCCGCCGTCTCCAGGTGGATGACGTTGAAGGCGGCGGCACCGGTGCCCGCCGCGCGGGCGTCGGCGAGGATCGAGCCGGTGGAAACGAGGGGCATCGGGGACTCCTTGGGCGGGTGGGACGGGCTGGGCGGGGAGAGGCTCGGAGCGCGGTGAGCCCGGAGCGGGCGAGTCCCGGAGCGGGCGGGGTGCCCTCCGGCCGGCTCAGCCGTCCAGCATCACCGAACGCGTCAGGCTCCGCGGGTTGTCCGGGTCGAGCCCCCGGGCGCGCGCCCGCTCCAGCGCGACGCGGTGCACCAGGACCAGATCGGCCAGCGGGTCACGGCCGCCGTGGTGCACGAACCGGGCGCCCGTCGCCTCGACGTCGCCTTGAAGCCCTTCGGGCGCCTGGCCGAAGAGCCAGGTGACCCGCCCGGGCGCGGCGATGGCTATCGGCCCGTGCCGGTACTCCATGGCGGGGTAGGACTCCGTCCAGCTCTGGGACGCCTCCCGCATCTTGAGCGCCGCCTCGTTGGCCAGCCCGAACGTCCAGCCCGTGCCGAGGAAGCTGAACTGCTCGGCATCCAGCCACTCCTGCTCCAGCGGGGCGGTCAGCGCCGCCTCCGCGTCGCCGACCGCGCTGCTCAGGTCCTCGCCCAGGTGGGCGCGGAGCAGAGCGAGGGCCGAGGTGGCGAACCGCGTCTGCACCACGGACTTCTCGTCGGCGAACGGGAGCGCGACCGTCTCGTCCGAGAGGGAGGTGGCGGGGGTGTCCTCATCTCCCAGCACCGTCACGGTGGGGGTGCCGCCGCGCAGCTCCTCCAGCAAACGCAGCACTTCGGTCGTGGTACCGGAACGGGTGATGGCGACCACCGCGTCATAACCGCGCGCCTTGCCGAGGAAGGCCTCCGAAGCGGCGAAGGCGTCCGTCACGCCCTGCCCGGAGCCTTCCCGCAGGGCTGCGTATGCCTGGGCCATGAACCAGGATGTACCGCAGCCGACGACGGCCACGCGTGCGCCCGCCGCGGGCAGCGGGTTGTCCCCGGAGCCGATCCTCGCCGCGGCCCGCCACGTCTCCGGCTGGCTGCGCAGCTCCTGCTCCATGTACGACGTCTCGCCCATGTGCGAGCACCCCTCCTGGGAGCGGGCCCTTGCAGGCCCGTTGCGTGAAGATGCATGAAACAACTGACTTTCACGCAACTTTACGCATCAGACGCTGCGCTGTCCATCCCACGCCCGAGTGAACGCCGTACGCGCTTGCCTCCCGCGCGTGCCGCCGGGCCGGTCGCCGCGGTGACGGCCGCCGCGCTGGTTGCCACCGGACTGGTAGCCGCCGCGCCGGTACCCGCCGGGATGGAGGGCCGCTGTGCTGCGGCCGGGTTGGGCGAGGAGGTGACGCCCACCCCGGCTCACCGCGTCGCCGACCGCCGTGTCTCGGCGTGGAAGCAGCCGTATTCGACGGCGCGTACATGGACCGCCGCCACGAGCGGATCGGCGTACAGCCGGGTCAGGGATTCCTCGATCGTGGGGGCGTCCTTTCGCCCCTCTTCCACCAGGAGTCCGCCCGTGATGCGGCCTTCGGCGGAGTAGGCGCGCAGTGCCCGGCGGGCGCCCCGCATGGCGGCGGGGTAGGCGCCGTCCCGGCTGTCCGTCCAGCCGCCGCAGTCCGCCGGGTGGATGAAGACCGGGCCCACCTCGTCGTAGGGGCCGGGGTCCGCGCCGGTCTCGCGGGCCCAGCGGCGCAGTGGCGCGTAGGAGACGAGGGCGAGCGTCTCGTGCGGTTCGCTCCGCCGCAGGCAGCAGCGGAGGGGGGTGCCGCCTTCGGCGTCGGTCACGGTGCGGGGCGGGGCGCCGGCGTCGTCACGCGTCCGCAGCTCCGCGAGGGTGCCGGGCGCGAGGGCCAGGATCGTGTAGTGCGTCGTCATGGGGCGAGCCTCCCGCTGCGGGGTGCCTTCCCGCTGGCGCCATCCGGACGTGGCCTTCGCCGCGAGCCAGGTCCCCGGGGTGCGCGGCTCAGCTGCCGGGCAAGGGCTTGTGGATCGGGAACGGTGTCCATAGCATCCTCGGTGTTACATCATTTGTGTCACAGTGCTGGGGGCTCGATGGCGGCAGCGCGAGAAGCGGCGGAGCGCAAACCCGTCCGCGGCCCGCTGAGCGGGGTGCGCGTGGTGGAACTGGCCGGGATCGGACCAGGGCCTTTCGCGGCGATGACGCTCGCCGACCTGGGGGCCGACGTCGTCCGTGTCGAGCGTCCGGGCGGCGGTTCGTTGGCCATCCCGGCGGAGTACGACGTGACGAACCGCAACAAGAGGTCCGTCCTGCTCGACCTCAAGGACGAGGAGGGCCGCGAGGCCGCCCTCGCGCTGACCGACCGGGCGGACGTGCTGATCGAGGGGTTCCGCCCCGGGGTGGCCGAGCGGCTCGGCGTCGGTCCGGACGACTGCCTCGCCCGCAACCCGCGCCTGGTGTACGCCAGGATGACCGGCTGGGGGCAGGAAGGGCCGCTCGCCGAGCGCGCCGGGCACGACATCGGCTACATCGCCGTCACCGGCGCCCTCGGTATGACGGGGCCCGCCGAGGGCCCGCCCGTCGCCCCGGCCAATCTGCTGGGCGACTACGCGGGCGGCTCCCTCTACCTCGTCATCGGCATCCTGTCCGCCCTGCACCACGCACGCGGGCCGCGGGGCGAGGGACAGGTCGTGGACGCGGCCATCGTGGACGGCACCAGTCACCTGACCGCGATGATCCAGGGGATGCTCGCGGCGGGCGGCTGGCAGGACCGCCGGGCGGCCAACCTGCTGGACGGCGGCTGCCCCTTCTACGGCACCTACGCGACGTCCGACGGGGGCTTCATGGCCGTGGGCGCGCTGGAGCCGCGGTTCTACGCGCGGTTCGCCGAACTCCTGGGCATCGCCGACGAGGCGCCGCCCCGCGAGGACGTGGCGGCCTGGGGGGAGTTGCGCGCGCTGATCGCCGCGCGGTTCGCCTCCCGTACGCGCGCGGAGTGGACCGAGGTCTTCCAGGGCTCGGACGCCTGTGTGGCCCCCGTGCTCTCCCTCACCGAGGCGCCCGCCCATCCGCATCTGGCGGCTCGCGGCACCTATCTGGAGCACGACGGCCTCACCCAGCCGGCCCCGGCCCCCCGATTCTCCGCGACGCCCACGGGCGTGTACGCGGGCCCGGCCAGGCCCGGCGCGCACACCGCCGAGGTCGCCCGCGACTGGAACGTCCCCTCCCTGGCTCTCTCGGCCGCCTCCGACGCATCCGCCTCCTCCGCCGGAGACGCCCGGCCGGCCTCCGGCACGCCCGAGGTCCCGGGCGAGACGCCCGAGGTCCCGGGCGAGACGCCCGAGGTCCCGGGCGAGACGCCCGAGGTCCCGGGCGAGGCGGCGGGGGCCATGCGTGACACATCAGAGGCCCCGTCCGGCACGCCCGACGGGCCGGCCCCCTCGTGGGAGGCACCCGCGTCGGAGCCCGCCGACACGTTCGAAGGAGAGCACCCCACGACATGAAGCGCCAGATCTTCACCGAGGACCACGAGGCGTTCCGGCGGACCGTCCGCACCTTCCTGGCCAAGGAGGTCGAACCGCACTACGCCCGGTGGGAGCAGGACGGCGTCGTCTCGCGCGAGGTGTGGCGGGCGGCCGGACGGCAGGGGCTGCTGGGTCCTGCCGTGCCCGAGGAGTACGGCGGTGGGGGAGAGGCCGATTTCCGCTACGCGGCGGTGCTGGCCGAGGAGTTCACCCGCGCGGGCGCGCCGGGCCTGGCCATCGGGCTGCACAACGACATCGTCGGCCCCTACCTCACCTCGCTGGCCACCGACGAGCAGAAGCGGCGCTGGCTGCCCGGCTTCTGTTCGGGCGAGATCATCACCGCCCTCGCCATGACGGAGCCCGGCGCGGGCTCCGATCTGCAGGGCATCCGCACCGCGGCCGAGGACAAGGGCGACCACTGGCTGCTGAACGGCTCCAAGACGTTCATCTCCAACGGCATCCTGGCCGACCTCGTGGTCGTCGCGGCCAGGACGACGCCCGAGGGCGGCGCGCACGGGCTGAGCCTGCTGGTGGTCGAGCGCGGCATGGACGGCTTCGAACGGGGCCGCAACCTCGACAAGATCGGCCAGAAGGCGCAGGACACGGCCGAGCTGTTCTTCACCGACGTGCGTGTCCCCAAGGAGAACCTGCTCGGGGAGGTCAACGGCGCCTTCGTCCACCTGATGACCAACCTCGCCCAGGAGCGCATGGCGATCGCCGTCGCGGGGATCGCCGCGGCCGAACACCTGCTGGAGATCACCACCGCGTACGTCAAGGAGCGCACCGCGTTCGGCCGTCCGCTCGGCAGGCTCCAGCACGTGCGCTTCGAGATCGCCGAGCTGGCCACCGAGTGCGCCGTCACCCGTGCGTTCCTCGACCGCTGCATCGCCGACCACGCCAAGGGCGAGCTGGACGCGGTGCACGCCTCCATGGCCAAGTGGTGGGCGACCGAGTTGCAGAAGCGGGCGGCGGACCGCTGTCTGCAACTGCACGGCGGGTACGGATACATGAACGAGTACCCGGTCGCCAAGGCGTTCACGGACGGCCGCATCCAGACCATCTACGGCGGGACCACCGAGATCATGAAGGAGATCATCGGCAGGTCGCTGCTCAGCTGACGACGGCCACCGGCTCCCACCGCCTGATCCCGTATCCCCACGAAAGGCACCCCTCGTGAGCTCAGAAGCGTACGTGTACGAGGCCATCCGCACCCCGCGCGGGCGCGGCAAGGCCAACGGCGCCCTGCACGGCACCAAGCCCGTCGACCTGGTCGTCGGCCTCATCGACGAGCTGCGCCGCCGCATGCCGGACCTGGACCCGCAGGCCATCGACGACATCGTGCTCGGCGTCGTCGGCCCCGTCGGCGACCAGGGCTCGGACATCGCCAAGATCGCCGCGCTGGCCGCCGGGCTGCCGGACACGGTCGCGGGCGTCCAGGAGAACCGCTTCTGCGCCTCGGGTCTGGAGGCGGTCAACATGGCCGCGGCCAAGGTCCGCTCGGGCTGGGAGGACCTGGTGCTGGCCGGCGGCGTGGAGTCCATGTCGCGGGTGCCGATGGCCAGCGACGGCGGGGCCTGGTTCAACGATCCGCTGACCAACTGGGACACCGGGTTCGTCCCCCAGGGCATCGGCGCCGACCTGATCGCCACCGTCGAGGGCTTCAGCCGCAGGGACGTGGACGAGTACGCGGCCCGCTCGCAGGAGTTGGCCGCCCACGCCTGGAAGGACGGCCGCTTCGAGCGCTCCGTCGTACCCGTGCGCGACCGCAACGGGCTGACCGTCCTGGACCAGGACGAGCACATCCGCCCCGGCACGACGGCCGACACGCTCGCGTCTCTCAAGCCGTCGTTCGCGGCGATCGGCGACATGGGCGGCTTCGACGCCGTCGCGCTGCAGAAGTACCACTGGGTCGAGAAGATCGACCACGTGCACCACGCGGGCAACTCCTCGGGCATCGTGGACGGTTCCGCGCTGGTCGCGATCGGCAACGAGGAGGTCGGCAAGCGGTACGGGCTCCGTCCGCGCGCCCGGATCGTCTCGGTGGCCGTCTCGGGAGCCGACCCGACGATCATGCTGACGGGTCCCGCGCCGGCCTGCCGCAAGGCCCTGGCCAAGGCCGGGCTGACGGCGGACGACATCGCCGTCGCGGAGATGAACGAGGCGTTCGCCGCCGTCGTCCTGCGGTTCCAGCGGGATCTGGGCATCCCGCTGGAGAAGATCAACGTCAACGGCGGCGCCATCGCGATGGGCCACCCGCTGGGCGCCACAGGGGCGATGCTGCTCGGCACGTGCGTGGACGAGTTGGAGCGGACCGACCAGCGGTACGGGCTGGTCACGCTGTGCGTGGGGGGTGGCATGGGAGTCGCCACCGTGGTCGAGCGGCTGTAGTCACGCCGCGTCCCGCGCACCCACACCAAGCCCCGCATCCCGGAACCGGAGACCAAGCCATGCCACGATCCGCTGAAAGCACCGAAACCACCGCCTCGTCGACCATCCGCTGGGACCAGGACGGTGACGGCATCGTCACGCTGACCTTCGACGACCCCGACCAGTCGGCCAACACCATGAACGCGGCCTTCCAGGCGTCGCTGACCGCGACCGCCGACCGGCTGGAGGCCGCACGCGAGAGCGTGCGCGGCGTCATCATGACCTCCGCGAAGAAGACGTTCTTCGCGGGCGGCGACCTGCGCCTGCTCATCCAGGCCCGGCCAGGCGACGCCCAGCAGGTCTTCGACAACGGTATGCGCATCAAGCGCGATCTGCGCCGGATCGAGACCCTCGGCGTGCCCGTCGTGGCCGCCGTCAACGGGGCCGCGCTCGGCGGCGGCCTGGAGATCGCGCTCGCCTGCCACCACCGGGTGGCGCTCGACGCGAAAGGCTCGAAGATCGGCTGCCCCGAGGCCACGCTCGGCCTGCTGCCCGCGGGCGGCGGCGTCACCCGTACGGTGCGGCTGCTCGGCGTCACGGACGCGCTGCTGAACGTGCTGCTCCAGGGGCAGCAGTACCACCCGGCGCGTGCCAAGGAGGTCGGGCTCGTCCACGAGGTCGTGCAGACGCGCGAGGAGATGCTGGCCGCGGCGCGCGCCTTCATCGAGGCCAACCCCGAGGCACGCCAGCCCTGGGACGAGAAGGGCTACCGGATCCCCGGCGGGACGCCCGCGCACCCGAAGTTCGCCGAGAACCTGCCCGCCTTCCCCGCCAACCTGAAGAAGCAGACCGGTGGCGCCCCCTACCCGGCGCAGCGCAACATCATGGCGGCGGCGGTCGAGGGCTCCCAGGTGGACTTCGAGACGGCGCAGGTGATCGAGGCGCGCTACTTCGTGGAGCTGGCCTGCGGGCAGATCTCCACCAACATGATCCAGGCGTTCTTCTTCGACCTCCAGGCCGTCAACGCGGGCCGCAGCAGGCCGGACGGCGTCCCGGAGCGGAAGGTGGCGAAGGTCGCCGTACTCGGTGCCGGGATGATGGGCGCCGGGATCGCCTACTCCTGCGCCAAGGCGGGCATCGAGGTGGTCCTCAAAGACGTCTCGCGGGAGGCGGCCGACAAGGGCAAGGCGTACTCGGCGGGGCTGCTGGACAAGGCGCTCAAGCGGGGGAAGACGACCGAGGCCAAGCGGGACGCCCTGCTGGCCCGCATCACGCCCACCGCCGATCCGCAGGACGTGGCCGGCTGCGACGCGGTGATCGAGGCGGTGTTCGAGGACCCGGCGCTCAAGCACAAGGTCTTCCAGGAGATCCAGGGCATCGTCGCCCCCGACGCGCTGCTGTGCTCCAACACCTCCACCCTGCCCATCACCGACCTGGCCGAAGGCGTGGAGCGGCAGCGGGACTTCATCGGGCTGCACTTCTTCTCGCCCGTCGACAAGATGCCGCTCGTCGAGATCATCAAGGGCCGCGAGACCGGCGACGAGGCGCTGGCCCGCGCCTTCGACCTCGTGCAGCAGATCCGCAAGACCCCGATCGTCGTGGGCGACTCGCGCGGGTTCTTCACCTCCCGTGTCATCGGGCACTTCATCAACGAGGGCGTCGCGCTGCTCGCCGAGGGCGTGGACCCGGCCACCGTCGAGCAGGCCGCCGCGCAGGCCGGCTACCCGGCCAAGGTGCTCTCCCTGATGGACGAGCTCACCCTGACGCTGCCGCGCAGGATCCGCGACGAGACGCGCCAGGCCCTGCGCGCCGAGGGCAAGGACCTGCCCGCGCACCCGGCGGACGCCGTACTGGACCGCATGGTCGACGAGTTCGGCCGCACCGGGCGCAGCGGCGGGGCCGGGTTCTACGACTACGACGAGAACGGCAAGCGCGTCGGGCTCTGGCCGGGCCTGCGTGTCCACTTCACCAGGCAGGGCGCACAGGAGGGCGGCACCGACATCCCGTTCGCGGACATGCAGGAGCGGATGCTCTTCGCCGAGGCGCTGGACACCGTGCGGCTGTTCGAGGAGGGCGTGCTCACCACGGTCGCCGACGCCAACATCGGCTCCATCATGGGCATCGGCTTCCCCGCCTGGACGGGCGGCGTCATCCAGTACATCAACGGCTACGAGGGCGGTCCGGCCGGGTTCGTCGCCCGCGCCCGCGAGCTGGGCGCGCGCTACGGGGAGCGGTTTGCGGTGCCCGCGCTGCTGGAGGAGAAGGCGGCGAAGGGTGAGACCTTCGCCGACTGACGGCCCGTGTCACCGCGCGCGGGGGCAGGCGGCCGGCCCCCGCGTCACCGCGGCGCGGGGCCCGAGGCCGCGGGCTCGGGCTCCGCGTCCGGCTGCGGGGCGCTCTCCTGCGGGAAGGCCTCCCGCAGCTCCTCCTTCATGGAGCGCTGGAAGGTGGTCACCAGGGCCTGCACCACCATCGGCTGCATGTGCGCGGACAGCGACTTCATCCGCTCCAGCCGCTCAGGGTCCGACTCCTGCTCCCGGTAGGGGTCCCAGACCTCCCTCTTGAACAGGCGGCTCAGCTCACGCGCCGCCGAGCGGGTGTGCTCCAGCATCACCTCGCGGGCGGCCAGGATCGCCTCCTGGGAGATCGGCACGTCCAGCAGCCGCACCCCGAGTTGGAGCATCGCGGGATCGACCCGGAAGACGTCGGGTTCTTCCGTGCGGGCGAGCACGCTCATCGCCTCCAGCCGGTTCAGGTCGTCGTCCGTCAGCTCCCGTCCGACGCGCGCCCGAAGCTGGCCGCGTGTCGTCTCGTCCACCGTGTCGGGTGTCCAGGAAGCGACCACGGCCCGGTGGATGGCCAGGTCGTGGGCGCTGATGTCGTCGGGGAGCCGCTGGAGGTAGCGCTCGATGGCGGCCAGCGTCATGCCCTGGTTCTGCAGCTCCTCTATGAGCGCCAGCCGGGAGAGGTGTTCGGGCCCGTACCTGCCGACGCGGCGGGGGCCGATCGTGGGCGGTGGCAGCAGGCCCCGGGTGCTGTAGAAACGGATGGTGCGAACGGTCACCCCCGCGCGGGCCGCGAGCTGGTCGACGGTGAGCTGGTCGGTGAGCGCGTCCGTCGTCCCGTCCTGTCGCTCCATGTGCCGCGCCTTCCTCACCGCCGCGTCAGCGGCCCGCCGTCCGTACCGATCACGTTCAACAGTATTGCTGTCGCACCACTCGTGTGAAACCTTCGCAGGCGTCTTTCGGCTTCCGGAGGTGCCATGACCACGCTCCTGCGACTCCCCGGCGACACCCCCTCCGCACTGACCCTCTGCGATCTGCTGCTGCGCGACGTGGAGGACCACGGCGACCTTCCGGCCCTGTCCTGGTACGCCGACGACGGCACGCGCACCACCCTGACCTGGGCCCAGGCCCGCCACCGGATCGCCGAGGTGGCTGCCGGGCTCACCGCGCTGGGCGTCACCCCCGGTGACCACGTCCTGCTCATGATGGGCAACCGCCCCGAGCACTGGCTCACCGACCTCGCCCTCGTCCACCTGGGCGCCGTCCCCGTCTCGGTGTACCAGACCGCCGCCCCCGAGCAGATCGCCCACATCGTGCGCCACTCACGGGCGCGGCTCGCCGTCATCGGCGGAGCCGCGGAACGCGAGCGCTGGGAACGGCTGCCCGCCTCCCTCGGCCCCCAGCGGCTCGTCGTGGCGGACGGGGACGCCGTGGGCCCGCACACCGCCTGGAACACGCTGCCGCGCTCGTACGAGCCGTCGCTTTTCGAGCAGACCTGGCGCCGGGTGCGCTCCCAGGACCCGGTGACCGTCGTCTACACCTCCGGCACCACAGGAGCCCCCAAGGGCGTGGTGATCAGCCACCGCAACGTCGTCCTCAACGCCCTCGCGCTCGACCAGGTCGCCGAGCTGCCCGACCACGCCGACCACCTGTGCTACCTGCCCTTCGCCCACATCGCCGAACGGATGCTGGGCATCTACCTGCCCGTCTTCCGCGCCTCCCACGTCCACCTGTGCGCGGACCCGGCGCGACTCGCCCCGCTGGCCCGCGGGCTGCACCCCGCCGAGTTCTTCGGCGTACCCAGGATCTGGGAGAAGCTCGCCGCCTCGCTGCGCGCCGGCGTGGAGGCGCTCGCGCCGGAGCGGCGCGCCGCCGTCGCGGCCGCCGGCGAGGTGGCGCGCGCCCACGTGCGCTGCCGGGAGCGCGGGCAGGCGCCCGAGCCCGAGCTGGCGGCGGCCTACGCGCAGGCCAGGGGCGAGGTGATCGAGCCGCTGCTGGCGCAGGCGGGCTTCGAGTCGCTGGTGTGGACGGCCAGCGCATCGGCGCCCATGCCGCCGGACGTGCTCGACTTCTGGGCGGGCTTCGGCATCGCGATCATGGACGCGTGGGGGCTGACGGAGACGACCGGGGCGCTCACCCTCAACGGACCCGGCGCCTTCCGGATCGGCTCCGTCGGCCGGCCCCTTGAGGGCACCGAGATCCGTACGGCCGAGGACGGCGAGATCGAGGTGCGCGGCACCACCGTCTTCGAGGGCTACCTGCGCCCCGACGGCTCCGTCGAGCCCGCCACCGACGCGGACGGCTGGTTCGCCACCGGCGACATCGGCCGCGTCGACGACGACGGCTTCCTGTGGCTGACCGACCGCAAGAAGGACATGATCGTCACCTCCTCGGGCAAGAACGTCTCGCCCGCGCTGGTGGAGAACGCGCTCAAGGAGCACCCCCTCATCGGGCAGGCACTGGTGCACGGGGACGGCCGCTCCTACCTGGTGGCGCTGCTGGTACTGGACGCCGAGGCGGCCGGTGCCTGGGCGGCCCGCCAGGGCATCGACGCCGCCGGCGGCGCCCTGTGCGGCCACCCGGCCGTACGGGCCGAGGCCGAGCGCGCCGTCGCCGCCGCCAACGCGCGGCTCAACCGCACGGAACAGGTCAAGCGCTTCCGCCTCCTGGAGCGCGAGTGGAGCCCCGCGACGGGCGAGCTGACGCCCTCGCTCAAACTCCGCCGCCGCGTGATCACCGACGCCTACCGCCGCGAGATCGACGCACTTTACAAAGATCGTGTGTGAGATGTTCCCCGGTGTGACCTGCATCACCGCATAGTTGCCCTGTGCAGGGAAAGGTGACGCCTTGGTCCGCAGCCGTGCTCGCGGCGGCCGGCCCGGCAACGCCCGAACCTCAAGTGAGTTGGAACGATCGTGAGCAACGACGTCGTCCAGGACGCCATCCCGCCGCAACCCGGCGGGGGTGACCGGGCCGGAGCGCAGACCCCCCACGGGCCGGCGCAGGACGCCGGGGACACCGGCTACAGCAAAGACCTCAAGGCGCGCCACATCAACATGATCGCCATCGGCGGGGCGATCGGCACCGGTCTGTTCCTGGGCGCGGGCGGCCGCCTCGCCTCGGCGGGGCCCGCGCTGGCGATCGCCTACGCCGTCTGCGGCCTCTTCGCCTTCTTCGTCGTCAAGGCGCTCGGCGAGATGGTGCTGCACCGCCCCTCCTCGGGCTCCTTCGTCTCCTACTCGCGCGAGTTCCTGGGCGAGAAGGGCGCCTACGTCGCCGGCTGGATGTACTTCCTCAACTGGTCGACCACCGGCATCGCCGACATCACCGCCATCGCCCTCTACACGCACTACTGGAGCTTCTTCACCGACATCCCGCAGTGGGTGCTCGCGCTGATCGCGCTCGCCGTGGTGCTGGCCATCAACATGATCTCCGTGAAGATCTTCGGCGAGCTGGAGTTCTGGTTCGCGGTGATCAAGGTGGCGGCCCTGGTGGTCTTCATGGGCATCGGCATCGTCCTGCTCGCCACCCAGCACGAGGTCGGCGGCACCACCCCGGGGCTCAGCCAGATCACCGACCACGGCGGCATCTTCCCCAGCGGTCTGATGCCCGTCGTCATCGTCATGCAGGGCGTCGTCTTCGCCTACTCCTGCGTCGAACTGGTCGGCGTGACCGCGGGCGAGACCGCCGAGCCGCACAAGGTCGTCCCCAAGGCCGTGAACGCGATCATGTGGCGTGTCGGCTTCTTCTACGTCGGCTCCGTGCTGCTGCTCGCGCTGCTGCTGCCCTGGGACCAGTTCGCCGACGGGGAGAGCCCGTTCGTGACCGTGCTGTCCAAGCTCGGGGTGCCCGGCGCGGGCGACGTGATGAACCTCGTCGTCCTCACCGCCGCCATGTCCAGCCTCAACTCCGGGCTCTACTCCACCGGGCGCATCCTGCGCTCCATGGCCATGTCGGGGTCGGCGCCCAAGTTCACCGCCCGGATGAACCGCAGCCAGGTGCCCTACGGCGGCATCCTGCTGACCTCGGCCGTGTGCGTCGTCGGTGTCGGGCTCAACTACGTGGTGCCCGGCAAGGCGTTCGAGATCGTGCTGAACATCGCCGCGCTCGGCATCATCAGCACCTGGTGCACCATCATGCTGTGCCACTGGGTGTTCGTACGGCGCGCCAAGGCCGGGCTGATCGAGCGCCCGTCCTTCCGGCTGCCCTTCTCGCCCGTCACCGAGTGGGTGACGATCGCCTTCCTGGTCGGCGTCGTCGTGCTGATGTGGAAGGACCCCGACGTGGGCCGACGCACCGTGATGCTCGTACCCGTGATCGCCGCCGCGCTGGTCGCGGGGTGGTTCGGCGTACGCGGACGGGTGCGGGCCGCCGCGGCCGAACGCGAGGTGAAGTAGCACGGGGCACCTCCCGGACCGGCTGCCCACAGCCTGTCCGGGAGGTCACCCCCGGGCCCCGCGCCCCGGGGCCCGGACGGGAGTCTCAGGCCCGTTCGACGTCCTTGACGAACACCAGCCCGTCGAGGTCGGCCAGGTGGGCCGGGTCGAGCGGGGAGTAGCCGAACCAGGGGGAGACGCGGGCGGCGGGCCGCGGCCCCGCGGCCAGGGAAGTGGCCCACTTTGGCGCGTCGATCAGGCAGCGATCCTCCGGCAGCGCGTACAGGAGGCCTTCCACGGTGTCCGGGGGCGGGACGTCCACGCCCTGGTGCCGGAGCGTGCCGAGCGCCGTGGCCACGAAGGCGTAAGCGCCGCCCAGCCGCGCGCTGACGAGCGCGCCGGCGCCCCACCACTCCAGCGCCGGGCCGCCCATGCTCATCGCGCTCTTGGCCCGCTGGAGATGGCCGTTGTGCGCGGAGACCAGCGTCGGGCCCCGCCGGGCGAGAGCCAGGAGGTTGTCGGCCATGATCTGGTCCCGCAGGCCCAACAGCCGGGTCATGCGGCCGTTGGAGGTGTCGGCCATCCAGGAGTGGTAGCGCAGCAGGCCGACGGCGGTGCGTCCGTACAGGCGTGCCCGCTCCCAGTCCTTGCGCGAGGTCGCCGTGTCCGGACGCGGTAGCCGCGCGTCGAGCAGCGCCACCAGGTCGTCGGCGAGCAGACGCAGCCGCTGGGCCTCGGCCGAGCGCCCCACGGACCTGTCCGGGTTCCGCATCGCGGCGGGTTCGGTCCACAACTCGTCGGCGCCGAGCAGGTCATGGAGCGTCCGCGCGGTGCAGGGGAGGAGTTCCGGCTCAACCCGCGCCGAGAGGTGGTCGTGCAGTGCGGTCAGGGCCTGCCGGGGGCTCGCGGCGCCGGATATCTCCAGTGGCCCGTCGACACCGGCGAAGCGCACCTGCTCGGCGGCCGGGCGGTCCTCGTTGTGGGCGCGCATCCAGCGCACGAGCGCGCGGTTGCCGGCGAACGCGCCCCAGCCGTGGCTGAATCCGTGCTCCATGACCGCGTCGAGGTCGCCCGTGCCCGAGGTGACGTAGGCGTCCACGGCCAGGCCCGCCAGGCAGTCGCTCTCGACGGCGATCGTCCGGTAGCCCTCCTCTTCGACGAGTTGCCGGAAGAGGGCGTTGCGCAGGTCGAGCAGCGTGTCCTCACCGTGAGCCGGCTCGCCCAGGGCGAGCAGCCGCGGCCGGCCCTCCAACAGCCGCAGGAGAGCGCGTGCTTCGGCGGGATGCGTGGTGTGCTGGGTGCCGGTGTCCATTCCCTCAACGGTATCGTTGAACTCTCGGTGGAAACTTTTGCGCGATAGTCTCGGAGTTGTGAGGCGAAACCTTCAAAGCGGTGAGCGGCTGAGGCCCGTTGATCTGGCGCGTGGGCACGGTCTGTCCACGCAGGCGGTCCGCAACTACGAGGAGGCCGGCATCCTGCCGGCCGCGGACCGCACGCCCCACGGCTACCGCACCTACACGCCGCTGCACGCGCGGGCGCTGCGCGCGTTCTCGGCCCTGCTGCCGGGCCACGGCCACCGGACGGCGGCGTCGATCATGCGGGCCGTCAACGCGGGCGCGGTCGACGAGGCGTTCCGCCTCATCGACGAGAGCCACGCCCAGCTTCTCGACGACCGGCGGACACTCCAGGCCGTGCGCGCGGCCCTCCACGAGCTGCGGCCGGGCGCGGCGTCCGACACGGGTGCGGGGTCAAGCACCGGTGCCAGGTCAGGTCCTGCGGCGGCAGCCGAGAACGGCGGCACGTTCATCGGGCCGCTCGCGGGCAGGCTCGGTATCAGGACCGCGACGCTGCGCAAGTGGGAGCAGGCCGGGCTGGTGAGCCCGCGCCGCGACCCGCGAACCGGGTACCGCGTCTTCGACGCGGCCGCCGTGCGGGACGCGCTGCTGACCCGCCAACTCCGGCGCGGCGGCTATCTGCTGGCGGAGATCGCCCCGCTGATCGCCCAGGTCAGGGCGGCCGGTGGGGTGGAGCCGCTGGAGGGGGCGCTGGGTGACTGGCACGCTCGGCTGGCGGCGCGCGGACGGGCGATGCTCACCGGCGCCGCCGCGTTGGACGCCTATCTCGGCGAGCCCCTCAGCTCAGCCGTACCGGCAGCTCGTACAGCTCGTTCTGGGTGACCGCCGGCTTGTTGCGCAGCTGGCCGGGGTCGACCGCGAGGGAGAGCCCGGGGAAGCGCTCGAAGAGGGCGGGGAGGGCGACCAGGGCCTCCAGACGGGAGAGCGGCGCCCCGGGGCACACGTGCGGACCGTGCCCGAAGGACAGGTGCCGCGTCGGGGTACGAGTGACGTCGAAACGCTCCGCGTCGGGCCCGTGCTGCCGCTCGTCCCTCCCGATGGCGCCGTAGGCGATGATCACCGCGTCGCCCTGTCCGAGTACGGTGCCGCCGACCTCCATGTCCTCGGTGGCGAACCGGATCAGCACGTGCGTGGTGGGCGCGTCCCACCGCAGCGTCTCCTCGATGGCCGCCTCCCAGCTCACCTCGCCGGACAGGACACGAGCGAGCTGGTCAGGGTGGGTCAGCAGGGCGCGTACGGTGCTCACGATCAGGCTGATGGTGGTCTCGTGCCCCGCGGTGATCAGCACCTGGACGGTGGCGATGATCTCCTCGTCGCTGAGCGAGTCGCCCTCGTCGGCGGCGGCCAGCAGCGCGCTCGTCAGATCGTCGCCCGGGGACCGGCGCTTCTCGGCCACGATCGCGCCGAAGAGCGCGCCGAGTTCGGCGATGATGGCCTGCACGTCCTCGCCCGGCGTGACGCTGCTGAAGAAGCCGTCGAAGAGGGTGCGCAGCCGGGGGATCCGGTCGGTGTCGACGCCCACCAGGTCCCCGATGACGGCCATCGGCAGTGGGTAGGCGAACGCGGACTTGAGATCGACGCGGCCGTCCGCGTCGGCCGAGGCCCGCAGGTCGTCCAGGAGCCCGCGGGTGATCTCCTCGATGCGCGGCCGCATCGCGGCCACCCGGCGGGGGGTGAGGGCCTGCGCGGTCAGCGTGCGCAGCCTGCGGTGCTCGGGGCCGTCGAAGGTGAGCATGCTGGGGCCCGGGTCGGCCAGGCCGATCAGCGGCCAGGTGTCGGGGATCTCCCCGCGTTTCCAGGCCGCCCAGTGGCCGATGTCCTTCACCAGCCTGCTGTCGGTCAGCAGCCGCCGCGCCTCCGCGTGGTGGGTGACCGCCCACACCCGTACCCCGCCGGGCAGTTCGACGGGGGCCAGAGGACCCGCGGCGCGCAGCGCGGCGCCCTCGCCCGCCAGGTCGCCGACGAGCGGGTCGAGCGCGATGACGCCATCCTGGGCGCCGGGCGAGTGCGGCCCGGTGAAGGGGCACGCGGCGGACTCGGTCATCGCAGGCCTCCCTGGGCGCTCGTGGGGGTCGGGGTGAAGCGGACGGGGAGCGACGCCAGGCCCCGCAGGAAGGGCGAGGGCCGCCACACGAGGGCCTGGCGGCTGACGGCCAGGTCGACGTCCGGCAGGCGGTCGAGCAGGACCTCGATGCCGGTACGGGCGATGCCCTCGGCGATGTCCTGCGCGGGGTAGGGGCAGCGGTGGTCCCCGTGCCCGAAGGAGAGGAAGGCGTTGTTGCCGCCGGTCAGTACCGTGCGGTCGGGCCGCACCTGCGGATCGCCGTTGGCGGCGGCGAAGCTGAGCATCAGCAGGTCGCCCGCCGCCACGTGCCGCCCGGCGAGCTGGGTGTCACGGGTGGCCCAGCGGCCCGCGATGTTCTGGGTGGGCGTGTCCTCCCACAGCACCTCGTTCATCGCCTCGGCTACGCTGTGCCGGCCGCCGGTCAGCGAGGCGGCGAAGCGCTCGTCGGTGAGCATCAGCCGCAGCGAGTTGCCGATCCAGTCGGCCGTCGGCTGGTGGCCCGCGATGATGTTGACCATCATGTCCTCGACGATCTCCTCGAAGGAGAACCCCTCGGCGAAGTCGTGGTGCAGCATCCGCGAGGCGACCCCGGCGGCGGGGGCGTGGCGCCGGGAGGCCAGCAGCGTCTCCATCGCCCCCTTCACCCGGTCGCGTCCGGCCAGCGCGCCCTCGCCGCCGTCCACGAGGTCGTTGATGCTGGGCACCAGCGCGGCGCCCTCCTCGTCGGTGAAGCCGTAGAGCCGGGCGAGCACCAGCGCGGGCAGCACCTTGGCGTACTCGGCGATCAGGTCGGCGGAGCCGCGTCCGCACAGCTCGTCGATCAGCCGGTCGGCGAACCGCTCGGAGTGGTCGCGCAACTCGAACGGGTCCACGGCGGTGAGCGCGTCGCTGACCAGGGCGGAGCGGCGCTGGTGCCGTTCCCCCACGGTGTAGAGGATCGACGGCTGCTTGCCGACCATCGGCAGCAGCGGCCAGTCCGCCGGGATGTTCGGCCACTGGTTCCACAGGCCCGAGTCGCGGCTGAACAGCGCAGGATCGGAGGTGATCTGGTGCAGTTCCCGGTAGCCGAGGACCAGCCAGCAGGGGACGTCGCCCGGCAGTGTCACCGGGGCGAGCGGCCCGTGCTGCTCGTACATGTCGCGGTAGAGCCTGGCGCGGTCGTCGTTCTGGAAGCGCGGCCCCAGCAGGGGGACGGACTCCGAGCTGGGGTGCGCGGGGCAGCCGGGCGGCGGTGCGGAGACGGTGCTGTGGTGCTGAGCGGGTGTCACGGGGTGTTCTCCCGGCGCGCGGTGGAGAGGGCGTACAGGTGGTGGACGAGGGCGAGCAGCACGTCCTTGCTGGAGGCGCGGGAGCGTGCGTCGCACTCGACCAGCGGGACGTCGTCGGGCAGATCGAGCGCCTCGCGCACCTGGTCGGGGGTGTGCCGGGGGCCGCCGAAGTCGTTGCTGGCGACGATGAACGGGGTGCCGTGCGCCTCGAGGCGGTCGATGGCGTACCACGACTCCTCCAGGCGGCGCGTGTCCACCAGCACGACGGCGCCCAGCGTGCCGGAGAAGAGCCGGTCCCACAGGAACCAGAACCGCTCCTGGCCTGGCGCGCCGAACAGGTAGAGCACCGTCTCGTCGTCGAGGCTGATGCGGCCGAAGTCGAAGGCGATGGTGGTGGTCGTCTTGTCCTGGACACCGGAGAGGTCGTCGACCCCCTCACCGGCCCGGGTCATCGTCTCCTCGGTGTTCAGCGGGCGGATGTCGCTGACCGCCCTGACCATGGTCGTCTTGCCGACCCCGAACCCGCCGACGATCACGATCTTCAGCCCCTGCGCCGCCGTGCTCAGCAGCGGGGGGCGTTCCTGCGCGTCAGCGGTCGCCACCGGGGTCGCTTCAGATGTTGCGGAGTCCAACGAGCACCTGCTTCAGGATGTCGGGATCGGGCAGTGCGTCAGCGGTCTGGGCACGCCGCGGATGACGGGCGGTGATCTTCCCCTGCGCGAGCAGGTCGCCCAGCAGGATGCGGACGACGCTCACCGGCAGTCCCAGATCGGAGGCCAGCTCCACGACCGCCGTGGGGAAGCGGCAGATGCGGAGAATCGCGGCGTGCTCCGACTGCATGCCGCGCACGGGGGCGCTCTCGCTGACCACGAGCGTCACCAGATCGAAGGTGTCGGCTCCGGCCACCGAACGGCTGCGCCCGCCGGTCACGGTGTACAGCCGGTCCGGGTCCTCGTCCCGGCCCGGCCGCGTCATGCCTGCCCGCCCCCGCGCCCGTCACTCGCCGTCTGCTGGCGCGGCGGGGCGCTGAGGTATTCGCTGAGCTGCTCGATCAGCTCGTTCATGTTGTGGCCGATCAGGCCGACGTCCGACTCCTCGTCGGCGACGACGGCCAGGTGGGCGCCGTCACCCGCCTCCACGACGAACAGGATGCCGCCGTAGAACTCCGCCATGGCCTGCCGGACGCCGCCGTCACCGTTGCCGAACTCCACGGAAGCGCCGTGCGACAGGCTCTGGATACCGGCCGAGATGGCCGCGAGCTGGTCGGCCTGGTCCACGGAGAGCTCCGGGGTGCGGCACAACTTCAGGCCGTCCCGGGACAGCACGAGTGCGTGCCGGGCGCCGGGGGTGCGCTCCAGCAGACTCTCCAGCAGCCAGTCGAGCTTGCTGTCAGTGATCATTCGGTGTCGTCCTCCGAGAAGGGAGAGGAGCGGGCGGGGGAGGGGGCGTCAGGTGCCGTGGGGTGTCGGCCCGTCGCGCCGGGTTCGGGGGTCTTGTCGCGGGACTCGGTGGTCTCCTCGTCCGATGGGGCGGCGCCCTGCACGGCCCGGCGGAAGTCGCCGAAACGCGCGCCCGAGGGCCGCTTGGTACGGGCGGCTGCCGGGTCGCGGTCGCGCTCCCGTGCGCCGGACTCCTCGGTCGCGTCGGGCGAGGAGCCCGTGGCGGAGGAACGGGAGGCCGAAGCGCGGGCGACCGCCGCCAGTGTCTGGCCCCGGCGCCGCTTGGGCAGGCCGCTGGTCCCGAACTCCTGGGGCGGAGGCGCCGCGGTCGCGTACTCGCCGGTGCGTGAGCTCTCGTGCTCGCCGGTACGCAGGCTCTCGTGCTCGCCAGTACGCGCGCTCTCGTGCTCGCCCGTGCGTGAGCTCTCGTTCCCTCCGTGGCCCAGGGCGGGTCCGCGGGTCGCGGGTGCGGGCTCCGGCTGCCGGGTGTGGGTGTCGCCCGCGGGGGCGGCGCTCAGCAGCCCGCGGTTCCTGGCGGGCACGGCCGCGGCCGGTGCGGGCTCGGCCGCGGGCGCGCCGTGGCCGCTCTCCGCACGGCGCGGCTCGGTCACCAACTCGCGCGGAATACGGACGAGGACGCCCGTACCGCCGTGCGCGGAGGGGCGGAAGGAGACGGACAGGCCGTGCTTGCGGGCCAGCCGCCCGACGACGGCCAGCCCGAGCCGGGTACCCGAGAGCGTGGACAGGTCGTTGTGCTCGGCGGAGACGGCCTGCTGGGCGCGGCGGAGTGCCACCTCGCCCATCACCAGGCCGCCGTCCTCGATGGTGATGACCACCCCTGCGGCCACCTCCTCGACGTACACGTGCACTTCGGAGGTGGGCGGGGAGAAGTTCGCCGCGTTGTCCATCAGCTCGGCCAGCGCGTGCATGACACCCTCGGCCGCGTGGCCCGCGATGGCCACCTCGCTCGCCGAGTGCAGCCGCACCCGCTGGTAGCCGCTGATGCGCCCCATCGCGCCGCGCAGAATCGACTCCATGACGATGGGCTTGGCCCACCGGCGTCCCGAGCGGGCGCCCGTCAACACCGCGATGGAGTCCGCGATGCGGCCCGTCTGCGCCGTGCGGTGGTCCAGGTGCAACAGGTCGGCCAGCACGTCCTCGTCGGCGTGCCGGTGCTCCATCTCCCGCAGGTCGGCGGCCATGCCCGTGGCCAGCGCCTGCACGCGCCCGGCCGCGTTGGCGCACGCCGACATCGCGGCGGCCCGCATGTTCTCGCCCTTGTGTACCTCGCGCGCCAGGGTGACCAGCACCCGGCGCTGCGTCTCGCCGGCCGCGGCGGGCGCCTCGGCCAGCGCGGTCTCGGCCGAGCCGCCGCGGCGCAGCCGGTCGACGACGGCGGGCACCACCGCGTCGGCGAAGTAGGCGTCGGCCCGCTCCCGTTCGGCCGCGCGCGCGTTGCCGGCCGCCAGGGCAGCACGCAGCCGACGCCCTGTCAGCACGGCGCGCGCGGCGACGGTGACGGCCACGCACAGCACGACCCCGGCCGCGCCGCCGCCCCAGGCGACGGCGGTACGTGCCGACGCGTCGGCCGCGTACACGGCCGTCAGGCAGGCGACCGCGGCGAGCGCGGCGGAGACCAGCAGCGCCAGTGCGGTTCCCGTGCCGGTTCCGGCACCCGGGGCCGCGGCCGCGGTCCCGGGCCCCGCGACCGTCGTGCCGGTGCCTGCGGCCGGTCGGCCCGCACCCGCGGCCGGTGGCGGTGATATCTCGGGGGAGGTCATCAATCAGGTCCTAGGGGACGGAACCGGGCAGAGGCGAGAGCTGATGCCGCAGCCCTCCGAGCAACGTCGCACCAATATAAGTCAGTTAGTGATCACGAAATGACGGAGGGGCGTTCCGGTTCGGAAGATGGCGGAATGCCGCCCCTCCGGGCCCCGGCCGACGGCCCCGGACGGTACCGCGCGTCCCACCGCTGGGGAAGGCATCATGAGGAGGGTGAAGGCACGCGAGAGGCATCCAGCACGCACCGACCCGGCGCCGCCACCGTCCGACGGCATTCTGTGGGACGTGGCCGGGGACCTCCGCATCCTGTTCACGCTGCCCGGCGCGCTGACCATGCAGGTCGCCCACCCCGCCGTCGGCGCCGGAGTGGACCAGCACTCCGTCTTCCGCACCGACCCGTGGGGCCGAGGTGAGCGCTCGGTGCGCAGCGTGCTGCTGTGGGTGTACGGAGGCGAGGAGGCCGCCGCCGAAGGCCGCAGACTGCGGGAGCTGCACAAGACGATGCAGGGCGTCGACGCGCACGGCCACCGCTACCACGCGCTGACGCCCGCCTACTACGCGTGGGTGCACGCCACCGGCTTCCCCTCCTTCCAGCACGGACAGCGCTACCTCGCCCGCCGCCCCTTCACCGAGGCGGAGGAGCGGCAGCTGTACGCCGAGTGGCTCCAGGTCGGCCGCGTGCTGGGCCTCCACGAGCGGGACATGCCGCAGACGCTGGAGGAGTTCTGGCCCTACTGGCGGCGCATGCTGGCCGAGGAGGTCGAGCCCACGGACGTCGTCCGTGAACTCGTCGCCCTCGACATGGAGATCCCGCCGCCGCCCTACGGGCCCCGGCCCGTGCGCGGCGCGCTGCGCGCGGCCTGGCCGCTGCTGGCGCCCGGACTCGCCCGGCTGCGGCGATTCTTGATCATCGGCCTGATGCCCCCGGACGCGCGGCGTGCGCTGCGGCTGCCCTGGAGCCCCCGCCAGGAGCGCCGCATGCGGCGGCTGGGACGCGTCGTCGCCTCCGTCGTGCCCCGGCTGCCGGAACGCCTGCGCTACCTGCCGTACGCGTACCGGGCGCGGGCGGCCCGCTGAGCCCCCCTCCGGGGCGGTACCGGGCCCGGGCGGCCCCCTGAGATCCCTCCGAGGCCGTGCCGGGCACCGGCGGTCCGCTGACCGCGCCCCTGAGACCGTGCCGGGCAGTGGCGGGTCTGCTGACCTCGCCTCCGAGGTCGTGCCGGGCCGCGGCGGTCCGCTGACCGCGCCCCTGGTGGAGCACGGGCATGGGGCGGCCGTCGAACTCGCCCCCGAGCGGACCCGGCCAGCGCACCGGGCCGGCCCCCGCGGGGGCCGGCCCCGGCGCCGTCAGTGGTGCGGGTGGTCCGCCGTGTGGATCTTCTTCCACGACTCGGGCTGCTCCGGAGCGGCCTTCGCCTTGAGCCCCGCCGCGGAGGCGGGCGGCTTGGCGGGCTGGAACAGCCAGGTGTCGAACAGCTCGGCCAGCGGCTCGCCCGACACCTTCTCCGCGTAGGCGACGAAGTCGCCCACATCCGCGTTGCCGCCCTCGTGCTGCTGGGGCCAGCCCTTGAGGAGGGCGAAGAAGTCCTTGTCCCCGATCTTCTCGCGCAGCGCCTGGAGAGCCATCGCCCCGCGGTCGTAGACCGCCGAGTGGAACTGGTTGTCCGGGCCGGGGTCGCCCGGCTTCACCTTCCAGAAGTCGTCGTCGGCCGGGCGGGAGGCGTAGGCGTAGTCGGCCAGTTCGCGCGCCGTGCCCTCGCCCTGGTCCTCGGACCACAGCCACTGCGCGTAGGCCGCGAAGCCCTCGTTGATCCAGATGTCCTTCCAGCCCTTGAGCGAGACGCTGTCCCCGTACCACTGGTGAGCCATCTCGTGGACGACGACGGAGGTGTTGGAGCCGTCGGCGAAGTCGTCGGGGCTGTAGAACGGGCGGGTCTGGGTCTCCAGCGCGTAGGTGGTGTCCGTGTTCGGGACGTAGCCGCCCATCGCGTCGAAGGGGTAGGTGCCGAAGTAGCCCTGGAGCCACTCGGTGATCTCGGCGGTCCGCTCGACGCTCGCCCGTGCCGCGCCCGCGTGCTCGCCCAGATCCTTGCTGTAGGCGTTGATGACGGGCAGTCCCGAGTCGGTCTTCGCGGTGGTGATGTCGAACCTGCCGACCGCCAGCGTGGCCAGGTAGGTGGCCTGCGGGGCGCGGGAGCGCCAGTTCCAGCGCGTCCAGCCGGCCTCGGAGCGCTTCGACTGAAGAGTGCCGTTGCTGAGCGCCTGGGTGCCGTCGGGAACGGCGATGCTCACGTCGTAGCTCGCCTTGTCCGAGGGGTGGTCGTTGCTGGGGAACCACCACCAGGCGGCTTCCGGCTCGTTGGCGGCCACGCCGCCGTCCTCGGTGCGCAGCCACGAGGTGAAGCCGCTCACCTCGACCTTCGAGGGGGTGCCGGAGTAGCGGACCACGACGGTGGCCTTCTCACCCTTGGCCAGCGGCTCGGCCGGGGTGATGCGCAGTTCGTGCGCGCCGGTGGCGGCGAAGCGCGCCTTCTCGCCGTTCACCCGCACCTCGCTGACGTCCAGCGCGAAGTCCAGGTTGAAGCGCGACAGGTCCTGCTCGGCGGTGGCCAGCAGGGTCGCCGTGCCGTTCAGCTCGTCCGTCTTCGGCTGGTACCGGAGCCGGAGGTCGTAGTGGGAGACGTCGTAGCCGCCGTTCCCGTAGTCCGGGTAGTAGGGGTCGCCCACGCCCGGGGCTCCCGGGGACGGTTCGGCCGCCGAGGCCGGGACCGCCAGCAGCAGCGAGGCCGCCACCATGGCACCCGGGACGATCAGTCTGTGACGCACGAGTCCTCCAGCTCTTCCGTCAACCTTGCGGCGCCACCATCGGGTTCACATCCCGCCCCGTGGCGCGTGGGGTGTCGCTTCGTCCGAAGGGTATGTACTCACGTGGCACACCGCATGTCCACAGCAACTACCGTCATGTGAGCGTCATCCGGCCGACACACGCCCCCTTCTGCACACGCGTGGACGCGGCTACCGTCCCGGCATGGTGTTTCGCGCGCGGCTCGGCCGCTCCCGGTGGAAGACCGCCGCCCTGACCTCGGCGGCGCTCCTCGTCCCCCTCCTCGCCACCACCGCGCAGGCCGCTCCGCGAGACGGCGTTGCCGCGCTCCGTACCGGCTTCGAACGCACCCACGGCCAGCGCTGGACGACGCAGGACGAGGAAGAGAAGTTCCTGCGCGCCGTCGACGCGGCGGGCCGCCGCGTCACCCTCGACACCATCGGCCGCACCGGGCAGGGAAGGCCGCTGCGGCTGGCCCGTGTCGGCGCCCCGTCGCCGGAAGGCCCCGCGAAGGTCAGGCGCGGCAACTCCCTGCTGCTGATCTGCTCCCAGCACGGGAACGAACCCGCGGGCCGCGAGGCGTGCCTGAGCACCATCCGCGACCTCGCCTTCGCCAAGGACCGCGCCACCCGGCGTTTCCTGTCCCATACGACGGTGCTGGTCGTGCCCACCGCCAACCCGGACGGCCGCGCCGCCGACACCCGCGGCAACGCCGACGGCGTGGACATCAACCGCGACCACCTCGCGCTGGAGACCGCCGAGGCCCGCGCGATGGCCGCCGTACTGCGCGACTACCGGCCCGACACCGTCTACGACCTGCACGAGTACGGCGCCCACGAGCCGTACTACGTGAAGGATCTGCTCTCCTTGTGGCCCCGCAACCTGAACACCGCGAAGGGCGTGCACAAGGAGTCCGTGACGCTCTCGGAGAAGTACGCGCGCCCGTCCGCCGAGGACAGCGGCCACACCACCGGCATCTACGGCATCTGGACGGACCCGGAGACGGGTGAGCCCGTCAAGCAGGTCGCGGGCGACGGGCAGGAACGCATCCTGCGCAACACCGTCGGTGTCAAGGGCGCGGTCGGGCTGCTCGCCGAGACCCGCGTCGAACCGCTCACCGACGCCGGCAAGGGCGACGAGGCGCGCAACAACCGGCGCCGTGTCGGCTCACATCTGGCCGCGCTGGAGGGCGCGTTCGACTTCACCGGCGAGCGCCGCGCCCGCATCGAGAAGGCGACCGGGGCCGCGCGCAGGGCGGGCTTCGCCGACCGCGGCCCGGTGTACCTCGGCGGTGCCGACAACGAGCAGCCCACCGAAGAGCAGGTGCTGGATGATCCGCCCTGCGGCTACCGGCTGACCGGCGAGCAGTTCGAGGACGTCGCATCGGTGCTCGGCCTGCACGGGGTGCGCGCCGAGCCCCGCAGCGGCGGCGGCGTCCTGGTGCCGCTGCGCCAGTCGCAGCGCGCCCTGGTCCCGCTGCTGCTGGACGCGCGCGCCGAGTTCGCGCTGACGGCGGGGGCGCCGGTGCGCGACTGCCGCTGAGCCCGGAAGGAAGAGGGGCGGGCCCGGCTCACTCGCAGGCGACCGGCTCCCCTTACCGGTGGCGGCGCTCACTCGCCGGTGGCCCGGCTCACTCGCCGGTGGCCGGGCCCACCAGCCGTGCCGCGTCCACGGCACACCCCCACGAGACGGTGACGCCCGCCCCGCCGTGCCCGTAGTTGTGCACACACAGCGACTCCCCGCCCCGCCCGTCGCTCAGCCGCTCGCTCTCCAGCCGGACGCGGGGCCTGGAGGGGCGCAGACCGACCCGGTGCGCGCGCACCGTCGCGCCGGCCACCTCGGGCCGTACCGCGGCGCAGCGCCGCACGATCGCCTCGGCGGTCGCCGTGTCGGGTTCGCGCTCCTCGGCGTCCTCGTGCGCCGTGCCGCCGAGGATCAGTCCGTAGGGCTGGGGCAGCAGGTAGGTGGTCTCGCTCGCCCCGCTGCCGGCGTCCACGTACCACTCCGTGACGCCCGGGTTCTCCACGACGAGGATCTGCCCCCGCACGGCACGCATCGCGGGGTCGGGCACCAGTTCGCGGGCGCCGAGTCCGCTGCAGTTCACGACCACGGGGGCCTCGGCCGCCGCCTCCTGGAGCGAACGTGCCGCGCGCCGCTCGACCCGCCCGCCCGCGGCCTCGAACCTGCCCGTCAGATACGGGAGATAGGTCTCCATATCGACAAGCGGGGCGCGCGGTGGGGTGCCGGTGAGCGCCGTCCAGGCGGCGGGCGGCGCGCTGCCCGCCATCCGGCCGCGCAGCAGCCGCACCCCGGTGCTGTGCGGCTGCTCGGCGAGCCACGAGAAGTGCCGGAAGGAGCGGACCGACCAGTCCAGTGCCTGGGCCTCGGGCTCGATCCGGTAGGGCCACACCAGGCCGCCGGCGACCGCCGAGGTCGTCTCCCGCGGGTCCTCGGGGCTCCACAGCCGCACGTCCATCCCGCGCTCGGCCAGCACCACGGCCGTCGTCAGCCCGATGACCCCGCCGCCTATGACGACGGCGTCCGCCGTGCCGCGACCGCCGTCGCCCGCTGTCACATCGACCATGTCCGGACACTACGGCACGCCGCCGCCCGCCGGCACGCCGCCGCCCGCCGGCACGCCGGCCGCACGGCCGGCCCAGGCGGCGCCGCGCAGGCAGGTGTGCCGGCTCAGCGCCGCGCCGGACCGCCCTCCAGCGCGGTCAGCAGCGCCAGGGGGGTGGCGGCCGCCCAGGCCTGCGGGGAGCAGGCGTGCGGGTAGGGCACCGGGGCCCGGTGGTCGGCGCGGGGGTAGCCGGCGAGCACCTCGGGCAGCCGGTAGCCGTGCCGGGCGGCGGCGTCCAGCAGGCCCCCGGCGAGCCGGTCGACCTCCTCGTGCAGTCCGTAGCGGGCCAGGCCCAGCGCGATCAGGGCGTTGTCCTGGGGCCAGATGCTGCCGCGGTGGTAGGAGAGCGGGTGGTACGGGGCCTGTCCCGCGGCGAGCGTACGGATGCCCCAGCCGGAGAAGAAGTCCGGCTCCATCAGCCTGCGCCCCACGGCCTGTCCCCGCTCCTGTCCGAGGATGCCGGACCACAGCAGGTGTCCCGCGTCCGAGGCGAGGGCGTCCAGGCGGCGTCCTGTCTCGTCCAGGGCGAGCGGCACGAAGTGGCGGTCGGGCAGCCAGAAGTCGGAGGTGAACCGCTCGCGCAGCGCGGCCGCGGCACTCTCCAGCTCCGCCGTGTACGCCGTGTCGCCCCAGGCGTCGCGGGCCAGCGTGGCCGTTGCGCACAGCGCGTCGTACGCGTATCCCTGCGCTTCGGCGACCAGTACCGCCCCGCTGGGCAGCGTGCCGTCGGCAGCGCAGACGGCGCCGGGGGAGTCCTTCCAGTTCTGGTTGGCCAGCCCGCCCTCGTGCGGCCGGTAGGCGAGGTAGCCGAACGCGTCGAGGCCGCCCCACCGGAACATCCACCGCACGGCGGCGCGTGCCTGCGGCTCCAGGCGGCGGGCCAGCTTTGTACCGGCGGGGCCCTGCTGCCTGGCGTAGGCGCCGAGCAGGACGAGGAAGAGCGGCGTGGAGTCGACCGACCCGTAGTAGCGGCCGTACGGCACCTGTCCGAAGGCGGCCAGTTCGCCGTGGCGCACCTCGTGGACGATCTTGCCGGGTTCGGCGCTCCGCTCCCGGTCTTCCTCCCGCGCCTGGGTGGCCGCCAGCGCGAGCAGCGTGGCCTCGGCCGTCTCGGGGCGGTAGGGGAGGGCGAAGAGCGAGGTGAGCAGGGAGTCGCGGCCGAAGAGGGTGAGGAACCAGGGCACGCCGGCTCCGGCGACGCTCACGGGTGCGCCGTCGGGCCCCGGCACGGTCACCCGCAGCCCGGCCAGGTCGGCCAGCCCCTGCTCGCAGGCGCGTGCGAGCTCCGCTCTGCCGGCGCGGGCGGCGGGCAGCGGCCGCGCGGTCACGAACGTCTGCCGCTCGGCCGCCAGTCGGGAGCGCACGCGCGCCGGGTCGTCGTCGCCGGGCGCGCGCGGGGGCGACGGGGGAGCGGCGCCGTGGGGCAGCGCCGTCACGCGCAGCCGCAGCTCGGCCGTGCCATGCGGCGGCAGCTCCAGCTCCCAGCCCAGCCGCCGTACCGTGGCTGAGCCCTCATCGGCCGCGTCCGCCCAGTCCCCGCTGTCCGGGCCCTCCACCGTGAGCGGGGCGGGATCGGCCGTCACGAGCGTCCGTGCGTGCCAGTCGGCGCCCCGCCGGTAGTCGAACTCGACGCCGCCGGGGCGAAGGGCGCTGCCGCGCACGGCTCCCGGCTTGGTGAAGGTGCGGTGCTGGGCGCGCAGCTCCATCTGGTCGGCGAAGTCGGCGTCCGCCGTCAGCGTGAGGCGTACGGTCGCCGCCGCACCCTGGTTGCTGACGACGCGCAGCAGCTCCGTCAGCGCGCCGTCGGCGACGGCCTGTTCGCGGAAGACGGTGCAGGCCGGGGGCGCCTCGCGGGTGCCGCGCGGGGTCAGCACGGCGCAGCCGTCACCGTCACCCGCGCCCTGGGGAACCAGCACGACGGGTGGCGCACCGTCCAGGGCCAGCTCCCAGCGGCTCAGGTGGCGGGCGTCGCGGCGAAACAGCCCGTGCGGCATCGCGGCCTTCGGGGCTTCGGCGAGGTCGCCGGAGGGCGCCAGTACCGCGAACGTGCCGTCGTGCACGAGCACCCTGTGCTCGGTCGCCGTCATCGGGTCAGGAGTCCTTTCTCGGAGCGGGCAGGGGCACGGACGCCGGGGCCTGGCGGGCCCGCCGTGCGAGCAGGTCGAGAGCGAGCGCGGCCGTCCAGCCGAAGTCGCGGGTGCCGCGGCCCGCACCGGTGTAGGGGTCCACGTACTCGGCGAAGCGGCTGTTCTCCGCCGCCCGCAGGATCTCTTCCGCCAGCGCGTCGGCCCGCTGTCCGGCACCGTGGAGGCGAAGCCCGCGCTCCAGCAGCCAGTTGACGTTGAACCAGGCGGGGCCGCGCCAGTACCGGTGCGGGTCGAAGGCCGCGCCCCGCAGGTCGTAACTGGGCAGCAGCCGTACCGTCGTGCCCAGGCCGAAGTGCGGGCCCTGCGCGGTCTCCAGCAGGGCCTCGACGACCGCCGGCGGCAGGCCGGGGGCGAGCAGGGGGAGCAGCCCGGCGGCGCTCCTGCCCGGCACCAGCTGCCCGGCGGGGCGCCCCGCGCCGTCCGCGCGCAGGTCGCGGCTGAGGAACTGTCCCGCCTCCGGCGACCACAGCCGCTCCACGAGCGCGTCCGTCAGCGCGGCGGCCCGCTCCCGGTGGACGTCCGGCTCACCGCCGAGCGCCTGGGCGATCCGGGCGAGGGCGTGCTCGGAGGCGACGAACAGCGCGTTGAAGCCCGGGTCCTCGACGGCGAACGGGTGCGGGGCTGCGGCGTCGCGGTAGCCGTGGTCGCGGTACTCGGCGGCCAGCCGCACGTACCGCCCGTAGTCCAGGTCGGTGGGACGGTCGGCGGCGGCCCCGTGCACCAGGTCCGCCCGGCGGAAGGAGCCCGCCGCCGCGGGCTCGATCCGCGCCAGCGGACCGTCCCAGCACGGGCTGTTGTCCATGCCCGGCTCCCACGGGTGCACCACGGCGGCCAGGCCGCCGCCGCCCAGGTCGCGCCGGTCGGCCAGGTACCCGTGCCAGGCCACCAGGCGCGGGTAGACGCGGGCCAGGAAGCCGCGCCGGGCCGAGGAGGCGGGGTCGGCCCTGTGCACCAGCCACGCCGCCAGTGCGTGCACCGGCGGCTGCACGATCCCGGAGGTCTCCAGGGCCGCGGGCGCACCGGCCGCCGCACCCGCGGCCCCGGAGCGCCAGAAGTCCGGGCTGGGGAAGTAGGCGCCCAGCGGCACCGCACGGTTGAAGACGATGTGCGGCACCCGCCCGTCCCCCCACTGCGCGCCCAGCAGCGTCTCCAGCTCGCGCTGTGCCCGCAGCGGCGACAGGTGGCGCAGCCCGATCGCGATGAACGCCGAGTCCCAGCTCCACTGGTGCGGATACAGCCCGTGGGAGGGCACCGTCGAGTGGCCCGTCCAGTTGCCGATCAGTACGCGGCACGCGCTGCGCCGCAGCGCCAGGTCCGCCTGCCCGGGCGGCCGTGCGGGAGCGGACGGTGGCGCCGGCTCCGTGTCCGGGTCCACCGCCACGGCCGAAGACGTCATCGGCCGGCCCCGCTCGGTGCGGCGCCGCTCATCCGGGCCAGGAACGGCGGTACGGAGCGCACGGCCTCCGCCGGGTCCAGGTGCGGCGTCAGCCGGCACTCGAGCGCCAGATGCCCCTGGTAGCCCGCGCTCTCCAGCGCGCCGAGCCACGCCGGCCAGTCCAGGTGGCCCGCGCCAGGCTGGAACCTGTTGGAGTCGCTGACCTGGGCGTGCCCGATGTAGGGGGCCGCCGCCACGATCGCGGCGGCCGGGTCGGCCTCCTCGATGTTCATGTGGTAGCTGTCGATGCCGATCCGCACCGAGTCGAGCCCGACGGCGCGGATCAGCTCGACCGCCTGCTCCAGCCTGTTGACCATGTGGTCCTCGTACCGGTTCAGCGGCTCCAGAAAGAGCGTGACGCCCTCCGCGCGGGCGTGCTCGCCCAGTTCCGTCAGCCCGGACAGCAGGATCTCGCGCTCCTCCTCCTCGCCGCGCGGCGGGGTGAACGGCGGCAGCCTGCGGGAGAACATGCCGTAGGAGGCCGGCGTCTGCGCCCCGGCGCCGCCGAGTTCGGCGATGACGGACAGCTGCGACGTCATCTGGGCGAGGGCGTCGCGGCGCCGGTCGGCGTCGAAGGCGGCGAAGAAGTGCGGCATGTCGACGCAGACGGTCGGCATCGCTACGCCGTCCGCCTTGGCCTCGCGCAGCTCCGGCAGGCGCTCGCGGAAGTGGAAGTCGCCCTTTCCGCGGAGTTCGACGCCGTCGTAGCCGGCCGCTTGGGCGAACTCCCACTTCTCCTGGAGGGTGGCGCCGGGGAGGAGCTGCTCCTGGCAGGCGGTGCGGAACATCTGTGGCCTTTCGTGGTGGGTACAGGGCGGGTTCAGAACGCGAGCACCATCTGCAACGCCTCGCCGGGCCGTTCGTCCAGCAGCTCGTACGCCTGTGCCGCGTCCGCGACGGGCAGTACGTGGCTGACCAGCGAGGCCACGTCCACGCGGCCTTCCCCGACCAGGCGCAGGAAGGTGCGCTGCAACCGCTCGACACTCCACCGGCCGTCGAGCGCCTGCGGGACGCCCCCGATCTGCGAGCACACCAGGTGGGCCCGGTTGTGGTGGAACTCGTCGCCGAGCCGCAGCCCGGCGCCGTCGCCCTGGTAGAACCCGGCGGCGACGACCCGCCCGCCGACCGCCACCGACCGCAGCGCCTCGTGCAGCGCGGGATAGGCCCCGCTGATCTCGATGGCGGCGTCCGCGCCCCTGCCTTCCGTGGCTTCGCGGAGGCGCTCCGCGACGCTGTCGGTCCGCGCGTTCAGCGTCGTGGTGGCGCCGTGCGTGCGCGCGTGCTCCAGCCGCGAGTCCAGTGCGTCGACGGCGCTCACCCGTGCGCCGTTGAGCTGGGCGAGGCGGGTGGTCAGCAGGCCGATGACGCCCTGGCCGAACACGGCGACGTCCTCGCCGAGGTGGATGTCCGCGCCGAGAACGGCGTTGTAGGCGATGGCGCCGACGCGGGCGAACGCGCCGGCCAGCGGGTCGAGTCCGTCCGGCAGCCGGTGGCCGGCCATGCGTGCGGCGGGGACGATGCCTTCGCTGCGGTGGCCCCAGATGCCCCAGGCCAGGTCGCCCACCTGGGGGAGGCCGGGTGCGTCGGCCAGTTCGGGGGAGACCTCGGTGACCTCGCCGACCTCGGAGTAGCCCCAGCCCACGACCGGGTAGGAGATGCCGGCCGCGTCGTCGGTGAAGAGGCGGGACTCCGGGTCCCAGGTCCGCGTCAGGTACGGGTTGGTCCCTCTGTAAGCGGTAAGTTCCGTTCCTGCCGATATGCCCGAATAGCGGGTGCGGACCCGCACGTGGCCGGGGGGCAGCGGCTCGCTCTCGTGCTCGGCCACCTCGACCGTGCGCGGGCCGGTGAACTGGACAACTCGCTCCACAAGGGACTCCGAACGCCGTGATTCCAGCAGTTTCGTCGAAGATACATCAGAGTTACGTCTTGTAAACAGACAGAACTGGTGCTGAGATGCGGAACTGACAAGCGAAAGTCCGAACCGAGGGTGAGGCATGGGGAAGTGGACGCGGCGGTCGAGAGTGGCAGCGGCCGGACTCGCCGGAGTGCTCGGCGCAAGCCTCTTGGCCGGCTGCTCAGACGGCGCCGAGGCGGGTCCGGACAAACCGGATAAAAAGATAACGGTGTGGACGCTGGAGAACCTGCCCGCACGGATGGCCGCGACCAAGAAGATCGTCTCCGGCTACGAGAAGCGCAGCGGCGTCCAGGTGAAACTCGTCGGTGTCGACGAGGCCCAACTGCCGCAGCTGATCATGTCGGCGGCCGCCGCGGGAGACCTCCCCGACGTGATCGGCGCACTGCCGCTGGGCCAGGTCTGGCAGATGTACGCCAACGACCTGCTCAACACCGACATGCCCGCCCGGATCGTCGAGGACCTCGGTGCCCACACCTTCGACGCCAACGCGCTGAAGCTGACCGCCGACGGGAAGAAACGGCTGACCGTCCCCTCCGACGCCTGGCTGCAACTCCTCGTCTACCGCAAGGACCTCTTCCAGGACGCGCAACTGCCCGCGCCCACCACCTACGGCCGGCTGAAGAAGGCGGCCGAGACGCTGGACAAGGGCGAGAGGGACGGCATCTCGCTGGCCACCGACCCCGGCGACGTCTTCACCCAGCAGAGCTTCGAGAACATGGCGCTGGCCAACGACTGCCGTCTGATCGACACGCAGGGCGGCGGGGGAGACAAGGACGCTGCCCTGGACTCGCCGTCGTGCCGCCGCGCTTTCAGCACCTACCGGACACTCGCCCGCGACCACGGCCCGGCCGGCACCCAGACGCTCGACTCGACCCGCGCCACCTACTTCGCCGGCCGCTCCCCGATGCTGATGTGGTCCTCCTTCCTGCTGGACGAGCTGGCCGGGGAGCGTGCCGACGCCCGGCCGAGCTGCCGCCAGTGCGAGAAGGACCCCGCGTTCCTGGCGGAGAACAGCGGAATCACCACCGCGATCAAGGGCCCGGACGCGCGGCGCCCCGGACAGTTCGGCGAGATCACGTCCTGGACGGTGACCAGAACCGCCGAGACCGAGGCCTCCCGCGGCTTCATCGAGTACATGATGGGCGCCGGATACGAGGACTGGTTCGGCATGGCGCCCGAGGGCAAGATCCCCGTCCGCGAGGGCACCGCCGAGGAACCCGACAAGTACACCCGCGCCTGGAAGAGCAGCCGCCTGGGCGTCGAGGCCACCCACCGCAAGCCGCTGAACGAGATCTACTCCGACGCGCTGCTGGACGAACTGGCGGACGGCGTGGGCCACATGCGGCGCTGGGGCATCGCGGAAGGCGAGGGCGCCCTGGTCGGCGCCACCAACGGCGAACTGCCCGTCGCCAAGGCCGTCGGCGAGATGACCAGCGGCGCCACACCGGGTGACGAGGCCGCACGCGAGGCCAACGAGGAAGTCGGCGCACTGCGGAGGTCCCTGCGATGAGTACCACGTCCCCCACCCCGCCCGGCGCCGCCGCCGGCGCGCGCCCGCCCGAGCAGCCCCCGGCGGGCGACGGGCGCACGGGCCCCGCCGGACCGCCGAAGCGCCGCCGCCTGCCGACCGGCGCGGCGCGGGAGAACCGCGCCGGGCTGGCCTTCGTGACGCCCACCTTCCTCGTCGTCCTCGTGGTCGTCGTCCTGCCGATCCTGTGGACGGTCCTGCTGGCCTTCCAGCACGCCCGGCTGGTCGACATCCAGGGCATGAGCCTGTTCGGCAACTGGACGCTGGACAACTTCACCGGCGTCTTCACCTCGCCCGGCTTCTGGACCAGCCTGTGGACGACCCTGCTGTACACGGTCGGGGCCACCGCCGGATCCGTCGTCCTCGGGCTGGTCGCCGCGCTCGCGCTGCGCAGGCCCTTCCGCGGCCGCGGCCTGCTGCGCGGCTCGATGCTGCTGCCGTACGTCGCGCCCGTGGTGGCCGTCGCGTTCGTGTGGGAGATCGCGCTCAGCCCGCAGTTCGGCATCGTCAACGAGTGGGGCGGCACGCTGCTGGGCTGGGACGACCCGATCGCCTTCCTGTCCACCCGCTCCTTCGACGTCTCCCTCCTCGGGCTGCACTTCGACATCCCGCTCGCCTTGCTGACCGTCGTCGCGTTCGAGACCTGGCGCTACTTCCCGTTCGCTTTCCTCTTCCTGCTCGCCCGCCTCCAGGCGGTGCCCGACGGCCTGGAGGAGGCCGCGAAGGTGGACGGCGCCACCCACACGCAGCGCTTCCGCTACGTCCTGTTGCCGCAGCTGATGCCGGTCATCGCGCTGCTGTGTGTCCTGCGCTTCATCATGACGTTCAACAAGTTCGACGACATCTACCTGCTCACCGGCGGCGGCTCCGGCACCGACGTGGTGGCCGTGCGCGTGTACGACTTCCTCACCGCACGCTTCGACGTGGGCGCCGCCGCGGCCCAGGCCCTCGTCCTGGCGGCCTTCTTGGTGGTGCTGCTGGGCGTGTACTTCAAGTTCTTCGCCAAAAAGGTCCAGGAGGAGGCGTGATGAGCGCAGCGAGTACGTCCCCACGCGGCCGCCCGGCGGCGCGCCGGATCAGCCGCGCACGGTTCGAGGAGCGCCTCTTCGGCGTGCTCCGCTGGGTGGTGATCGCCTTCCTCGCCGTGATCACCCTGGCGCCCTTCTTCTACATGCTGCTGCTGTCGGTGAAACCCATCGACGCCCTGCTGCTGGACCCTGGTCAGCTGTGGGTGAGCGCCGAGGACTTCACGCTGTCCACCTACCGTGAGGTGCTCAAACCCACGTCCGAGGGCGGCCAGGGGTTCGTGCACATGCTGGCCAACTCCGCGCTCGTCTCGCTCGGCGCGGTCGTCCTCACGCTGCTCGCCGCGATCCCCGGCGCGTACGCCGTCAGCCGGCTGAAGTTCTTCGGCGGCCGGCAGGTCAGCGCCCTCTTCCTCGCCGTCTACCTCTTCCCTGCGACGCTGCTGGCCGTGCCGCTGTTCGTGATGTTCGCCAAGATGGGTCTGCAGGGCAGCCTGGTGGGGCTCGCGATCGTCTACATCGCGCAGACCGTGCCGGTCTCGATCTACATGATGAAGAACTACTTCGTCACCATCCCGTACTCCATCGAGGAGGCGGCGGCCCTCGACGGGTGCAGCCGGCTCCAGACGGTCCGCAAGGTGATCCTCCCGCTGGCCGCACCGTCGCTGATGGCCACCGGGCTGTACGTGTTCATGATCGCGTGGAACGAGTTCCTCTTCGCGCTGCTCTTCCTGGCCGCCCAGCCCGACAAATGGACCGTCTCGCTCGGTCTCCAGCAGCTCGCGGGCGGTATCGAGGTCTCCAAGACCGTGCTGATGGCAGGATCGGTGGTGCTGACCATCCCCGTCGTCCTGCTCTTCTTCGCCGCGGAACGGCTCCTCACCGAGGGTCTGACCAGCGGCGCGGACAAGAGCTGAGGCGAGCCGCCGAGCACGAACGAGTAGACCGTGAGCTGAGGAGAGCATGACCGGTACCACCGGGAACCAGGCGAGCGCCGGCCACCTGCTGCGTCTCATCAGGGAGGGCAAAGCCACCACCCGCGGCGCCCTGCAACAGGCCACCGGGCTCTCGCGCTCCACCGTCGGGCACCGCCTGGACCAGCTCTTCGCGGCGGGCTGGCTGCGTGAGGGCGAGGCCGCGCCGGTGGCCGGTTCCGCGGGCGGACGGCCCTCGGCGCGGCTGGAGTTCGACGCGGGACACGCCGTGGTGCTCGCCGCCGACCTCGGAACCCGGCACGCCGCCGCGGCCGTCCTCGACCTGGCGGGCACCGTGCTGGCCGAGCGCTCGGGCGAACTGGTGATAGGGGACGGGCCCGAGCAGGTGCTCGACCGGCTGGCGCAGTGGTTCGCCGCGCTGCTGGCGGAGCACGGAGTGGGACCCGACCGGGTCTGCGGCATCGGCCTGTCGGTGCCGGGCCCCGTGGACTTCGCCTCGGGGCTGGTCATCCAGCCACCGATCATGCCCGGCTGGGACGGCTACCCCATCCCGGAGCGCATGCGGGAGGCGTACGCGGCCCACGTGCGCCCCGCGGCACCCGTGCCCGTCCTGGTCGACAACGACGCCAACCTCATGGCCTACGCCGAGCAGCGCGCCGGACACCGCGACTGCGCCGCCTTCGTACTGATCAAGGTCGCCACCGGTATCGGTGCGGGCGTCGTCGTCGACGGGCAGCCCTACCGCGGCATCGACGGCGGCGCGGGCGACATCGGACACATCCGGCTGCACGACTGCCAGGACGCGCTGTGCATGTGCGGCAACCACGGCTGCCTCGCCGCCGTCGCCAGCGGCCGGGCCCTGGCCAGGCAGCTCACCGAGGCGGGCGTGCCCACCACCTCGGGCTCCGGCGTACGTGACCACCTCGCCGCCGGGCGCCCCGAAGCCGTCCGGCTGGCCCGCGAGGCGGGCCGCAGGGTGGGCGAGGTGCTGGTCACCGTCGTCACCCTGCTCAACCCCGGCGTACTGATGATCGCCGGCGACCTGGCGAGCACCCCGTTCGTCACCGGCGTGCGGGAGCTGCTCTACCAGCGCGCCATGCCGCGCACCACCGCCCACCTGCGCGTCGTCACCTCCGCACTCGGCGAGCGCGCGGGGCTGATCGGGGCCGCCGCCATGGTCGTCGAGGACCTCTACGCCCCCGACCGCGCCGACGCCCGGCTGGCCGCCTCGGCCAGTGCCACCGGGTGACCCCTTCCCGACCCGTACGCAGGAGAACAGCACCGTGAAACCAGCCTGGCCCCACCCGCCGATACGCGTCGGCCTCGTCGGCGCCGGACCCTGGGCCCGCACCATGCACGCCCGGATGCTCGCAGCCGGGCCCGAGACGGAGCTGGCCGCCGTGTGGGCCCGCAGAAGCGAGGCCGCCGCCGACCTCGCCGCCGCCCACCGCACCGAGGCCGCCGCCTCCTTCGAGGAACTCCTCGACCTGTGCGAGGCCGTGGCCTTCGCCGTGCCGCCCGCCGTCCAGGCCGCGCTCGCCCCGCGGGCCGCCCGGGCGGGACGGGCCCTGCTGCTGGAGAAGCCGCTCGGCCCCGACCTGGCGGCCGCCCGCGCCGTCGCCGACGCGGTGGCCGAGCGCGGCGTCGTCTCCCAACTCGTCCTCACCAAGCGGTACCACCCTGCCACCCGCCGCTTCCTGGAACGGGCCCGCGCGACGCGTGTCACCGGCGCCCGCTCCTGCTATCTGCACGGCGCCTTCCTCGGCGGCGACCAGGCCACCGCCTGGCGCCTGGAGCACGGCGCCCTCCTCGACCTCGGCCCGCACCTGCTGGACCTGCTCGACCTCGCCGTCGGCCCGGTCACCACCGTGCGCTCCACCGGAGACCCGCGCCGCTGGACGGAGCTGACCTGCGAACACGAGAACGGCGCCGTCAGCCAGGCCTCCCTGTCCGGTGCCGTGGCACTGCCCAGGGCCCGTACCCGCATCGAGCTGTACGGGCCCGAGGAAGCGGACCAACTGGTCTACGACACCGCCGAACTCGACCACGAGGAGTGCTGGCCTGTGCTGCGCCGGGAGTTCGCGACCGCGGTGCGCAGCGGCCGCGCCGGCGACCTCGACGCCCGACGCGGCCTGCGGCTCCAGCAACTGCTGGCTCAGGCCGCGGCGTGACCCGCCGCTACACCTCCTCGCCCGCCACCTCCCGCAGCTCGCCCTCCGCCAGCTGAAGCCACCGGGTGATCCCCAGTCCCCGCAGGAACGGCAGATCGTGGCTGGCGACCACCAGCGCACCCTCGTACGCGGCCAGGGCCTCGCGCAGCTGCCGGACACTGGCCATGTCCAGATTGTTGGTCGGCTCGTCCAGCATCAGCAGCTGCGGGCCCGGCTCGGCCAGCATCACCGCCGCCAGCGTGGCACGGAAGCGCTCGCCGCCCGAGAGAGTGCCCACCGGGCGCTCCGCGTGGGCCCCGCGGAAGAGGAAATGGGCGAGCCGGGACCTGACGTGCTGGTTGGTGGCCTCCGGGGCCAGGGCCGCCACGTTCTCCACCACGGACAGCCCGTCGTCGAGCACGTCCAGCCGCTGGGGCAGATAGCGTAGCGGGACGTGGGTGGCCACCTCGCCCGAGACGGCGGGAAGCAGCCCGGCGACCGTCCGCAGCAGCGTCGTCTTGCCCGCGCCGTTCGGGCCGACCAGCGCGATCCGGTCGGGGCCGTGCACCTCCAGCGCCGCGCGGGCGCCGTTGCGCAGCTCTACGTCCCCCAGCGTGAGCACCCGACGGCCACGCGGCACCGCCGTGAACGGCAACTCCACGTGGATCTCCGCGTCCTGGCGCACCCGCTCGCCTGCCGCTTCCAGCCGCTCTTTGGCATCCTCCAGACGCTGCTCGTGCAGGACGCGGCTCTTGCCGGCGGTCTCCTGCGCCTTCCGCTTGCGCGCGCCCAGCAGGATCTTCGGCTCGCTCCGGCCGGCGGCCACCTTCCTGCCCTGGCGTGCGCGCCGCGCCAGCTTCGTCTGCGCCTCGGACAACTCGCGCTTCTGCCGCCGCACATCCGTCTCGGCCGCGCGCACCATCCGCTCGGCCGCCTCCTGTTCGGCCTCGACCGCCACCTCGTACGCCTCCAGATTGCCGCCGTACCACGTGACCCCGCCCTCGTGCAGCTCGGCGATCCGGTCGACCAGCGCGAGGAGTTCGCGATCGTGGCTGACCACGACGAGCACGCCGGGGAAGGCGGCGACCGCCGCGTACAGCCTGCGCCGGGCCACCAGGTCGAGATTGTTGGTGGGCTCGTCCAGCAGCAGCACGTCTGGCCGGGCCAGCAGCAACGCCGCCAGCCGCAGCAGCACCGACTCACCGCCCGAGACCTCACCGAGGGAGCGGTCGAGACCGACATGCTCAAGGCCCAGCTCGTCCAGCGTGGCCCGTGCGCGCTCCTCCACGTCCCAGTCGTCGCCGACGGCGGTGAAGTGTTCCTCGGCGACGTCGCCCGCCTCGATGGCGTGCAGCGCCGCGCGGGCGCGGGCGATCCCCAGCGCCTCGTCGACGCGCAGCGACGTGTCCAGGGTCAGGTCCTGCGGCAGATAGCCGACCTCCCCGGCGGCCTTGACGCTGCCGGAGTCGGGGAGCAACCGGCCTGCGATCAGTTTCAGCACGGTGGACTTTCCGGTGCCGTTGAGCCCGATCAACCCCGTGCGCCCGGGGCCGAAGGACAGGTCGAGATCGGTGAGGGCAGGGATGCCGTCCGGCCAGGAAAAGGTCAGCCGGGTGCAGGTCACAGCAGGGGAAGGGGTATTCACGGGGGCCTCCTGGTCGCCTCGCGAAGGGCGGTGGACAACGCGGGAGACACCGGACCCCGAAGACGGGATACGCGGGGCGGGAACCAGCAGGAGAGTGGCTCCGACACGGGGTCGGCTCACTTCCGAGGTCACACACGTGGCACACAGACGGGGCACACGGCGTCTCAGACCTCAGACGAGCAAGACCTCTCCGATCAACGACAACAGAGCCGTCCAAAACCATACGGGGCGGCCGCCCGCCACGCAAGACTTTTCGGGCAGGCGGCGGTGTGCTGTGCTGCCGCTATGGTCCATACCACGCAGTCCGATCAGGGGCCGACCCCCCATCCGACCGTGCCGCTGCGGCCGATGCGGGTCACCGCCCAGCAGGCCGAGGAGCGGGCCGAGACGTTCCATGCCCTCATGGAACGGCGCCGCACCGTCCGCGACTTCGACCCCGGGCCCCTGCCCGACGGGGTGCTGGAGTGGGCCGTGCGCACCGCATCCACCGCCCCCAGCGGCGCCCACGTCCAGCCGTGGCGCTTCGTCGTGCTCACCGACCCCGCGCGCAAGCGGCGGCTGCGCGAGGCGGCGGAGGCCGAGGAGCGCGAGTTCTACGGGCGCCGGGCCTCCGACGAGTGGCTGGAGGCCCTCGCCCCGCTCGGCACCGACGCGCACAAGCCGTTCCTGGAGACGGCGCCCGCCGTCATCGTCGTCTTCGAGGTGCACAAGGGCCCGCGCACGCCGCGCCCCTACTACACGAAGGAGTCCGTCGGCATCGCCGTCGGCTTCCTCCTCGCCACGCTCCACCAGGCGGGCCTGGCCACCCTCACCCACACCCCCAGCCCCATGCGTTTCCTCAACGAGGTCTGCGAGCGGCCCGCCGAGGAGCGCGGCGCCTACGTCATCCCCGTCGGCTACCCGGCCCCCGGCGCGCGCGTGCCCGACCTGCGGCGCAAGCCGCTGGACGAAGTGATGATCGTGTTGTGACCATCCTGCCGTCCTGCCCGTGCCCGGCACCGTGCATACTCCTGCTCACCACAGTGACGAAGGGGAACACACATGCACAGCTGGGCACGGGGGACAGCGGGCCTCGCCTGCGCGGGCAGCCTCGTCCTCGCGGCGGCCGGGTGCGGCGGCTCGGACGGCGGGCAGGACGCGGCAGGCGGTGGCGCCAAGGCCGCGGACGCCAAGGACCGGCCCGCGACAGGGGTCGTCACCCGCGCGCAGGCCGGCAAGATCTTCGACCGCTACGAGCGCATCAACAACCGGGCCAACAAGCACTCGGACGCGAAAGTGATCTCCCAGGCCGAGGCCGGTCCCGTCTACGAGGAGAGCAAGGCCACCTTCCGGCTCCAGAAGAACTGGAAGAAGAAGCGGATCGAGGAGTACAAGGAGCCCTTCAACTACATCGACCGGAAGTTCTACATACCGCGCAAGGGCACCGCCGACTGGTTCGTGATGGTGGCCCACTCCAAGAGCCCCGGCCAGAAGAAGAACAAGTATCCCGGCATCTTCGTCATGCAGAAGAAGAGCCAGGGCTGGCGGCTCGTCGCCGCCAGCTACAGCGACACCACCAAGATCCCGCGCATCGCCAAGGACGAGGACGGCTTCGCGCAGCCCGTGACCGACCCGGACAAGAAGCGCGGCGCCCTCGCCCCGTCCGGCCTCTCCGACGCCCTGTTCGACCTCTACAGCGAGGAAGGATCGACCGAGTCCACCGGGTTCGCCCCCTCCAAGGCCACCCGCTGGATCCGCAAGGTACCCAAGACGCAGAACAAGCTGCTCACCCCCTACGCCGAGGCCGTCTTCAGCCGCGGCGAGTCCGGCGACGAGCAACTGCACGCGCTGCGCACCAGCGACGGCGGCGCGCTCGCCCTCTTCAGCACCCAGGTGCGCGAGCACGACCGGGGCACACAGGCGACCGCCACCATCCACCCCTCCGGCGAGATGAAGGTCTACGTCGGTGAGACGGGACGGCCCTCCTTCTTCGTCGACTGGCTGCACCAGTCCAGCGCCCACCTGCCGCCCCACGGCAAGGCCCGGCTGCTGTCCTCCGAATACATCATGACGGGCGCGGCGCCCGGCACCGACTCCGACGGCCGCATGCCGGGCGTCACCAGCTGAGACGCCGCCTCGGTGGTGTCCGCGGCCCGCCAGGGCACGGACACCACCGAAGCGGCGCGGAACCTCAGGCCAGGCCGGCCCGGCGCAGAGCCTCCGCCATCTCGCTGTTCGCCGGCGCGGACGCGGAGGACCCGCGACGCTTGCCGCCGCCACCGCCCTTGCCACCTGCGCCGCCGGTGCCCTTGCCGCCTGCGCCCTTGTCGCCTGCGCCCTTGCCGCCCTCGCGGGGCGAACCCTGGCGCTGGCGCGGGGCGCCGCCCCGCTGCTGCTGCCGGTCCCGGGAGCCGCCACGGCGGCCCTCGCCGCCCTGCGCGCCCGGCTCGTCGTCGAGACGCAGCGTCAGCGAGATCCGCTTGCGGGCCTCGTCCACGTCCAGCACGCGGACCTTGACGATGTCACCCGGCTTGACGACGTCGCGCGGGTCTTTCACGAACGTCTTGGACATGGCCGAGACGTGGACGAGTCCGTCCTGGTGGACGCCGACGTCGACGAAGGCGCCGAACGCCGCGACGTTCGTCACCACGCCCTCCAGCACCATGCCGGAGGCCAGGTCGCCCAGCTTCTCGACGCCCTCCTTGAAGCTCGCCGTACGGAAGGCGGGGCGCGGGTCGCGGCCCGGCTTCTCCAGCTCGCCCAGGATGTCGGTGACCGTCGGCAGACCGAACGAACCGTCCACGAACCGCTGCGGGTCCAGCGCCCGCAGCACCTTCGTGTTGCCGATCAGCGACGGCACGTCGGTACCCGAGGTGGCGACGATCCCGCGCACCACCGGATACGCCTCCGGGTGCACCGCCGAGGCGTCCAGCGGGTCCTCGCCGCCGCGGATGCGCAGGAAGCCCGCGCACTGCTCGAACGCCTTGGGCCCGAGCCGCGAGACGTCCTTGAGGGCCGTACGGCTGGTGAACGGACCGTTGGCGTCCCGGTGGGCGACGATGTTCTCCGCGAGGCCCGAGCCGATGCCCGAGACCCGGGAGAGCAGCGGCGCCGAGGCGGTGTTGACGTCCACACCGACGCCGTTCACACAGTCCTCCACCACCGCGTCCAGCGAGCGCGACAGCTTCACCTCGGACAGGTCGTGCTGGTACTGGCCCACCCCGATGGACTTCGGGTCGATCTTCACCAGCTCGGCCAGCGGGTCCTGGAGGCGGCGCGCGATGGAGACGGCGCCGCGCAGGGACACGTCCAGGTCGGGCAGCTCCTGGGAGGCGTAGGCGGACGCGGAGTAGACCGAGGCACCCGCCTCGGAGACCATCACCTTCGTCAGCTTCAGCTCGGGCTTGGCGGCGAGGAGTTCACCGGCGAGCTTGTCCGTCTCCCGCGAGGCCGTGCCGTTGCCGATGGCGACCAGCTCGACCTCGTACGTCTCGGCGAGCGCCGCGAGCCTGGCCAGGGACGCGTCCCACTGCTTGTGCGGCGCGTGCGGATAGACCGTGTCGGTGGCGGCGACCTTGCCCGTCGCGTCGATCACGGCCACCTTCACGCCCGTGCGCAGCCCCGGGTCGAGGCCGAGGGTGGCACGGGTGCCGGCGGGCGCGGCCAGCAGCAGGTCACGCAGGTTGGTGGCGAAGACCCGCACCGCCTCGTCCTCGGCGACCGTCCGCAGCCGGGTGCGCACGTCGATGCCCAGGTGCACCAGCACGCGCGTACGCCACGCCCAGCGCACCGTCTCGGCCAGCCACGCGTCGGCCGGGCGCCCCTCGTCGCGCACGCCGAAACGCTGCGCGATGGAGCGCTCGTAGGACGTGGGGCCCTCGCTCTCCTCACCCGCGGGCTCCGGGGCGAGGGTGAGGTCGAGGACCTCCTCCTTCTCGCCGCGCAGCATGGCCAGGATCCGGTGCGAGGGCAGCTCGGTGAAGGCTTCGGAGAAGTCGAAGTAGTCGGCGAACTTCGCGCCCTGCGCCTCCTTGCCCTCGCGCACCGTGGCGGCCAGCCGGCCCCGCTCCCACATGCGCTCGCGCAACTCGCCGATCAGGTCGGCGTCCTCGCCGAAGCGTTCGGTGAGGATGGCACGGGCGCCCTCCAGCGCGGCGGCCGCGTCCGCGACGCCCTTGTCGGCGTCGACGAAGGCGGCGGCGGCCGCGGCCGGTTCCACCGTCGGGTCCGCCAGCAGCCCCTCGGCCAGCGGCTCGAGACCGGCCTCGCGGGCGATCTGCGCCTTGGTGCGCCGCTTGGGCTTGAACGGCAGGTAGATGTCCTCGAGCCGCGCCTTGGACTCGGCGGCACGGATGCGCGCCTCCAGCTCCTCGGTGAGCTTGTCCTGCGAGCGCACGGACTCCAGGATCGCCTCGCGCCGCTCCTCCAGCTCCCGCAGATAGCGCAGCCGCTCCTCCAGTGAGCGCAGCTGCGCGTCGTCGAGCATCTCGGTCGCTTCCTTGCGGTAGCGCGCGATGAAGGGCACGGTCGACCCGCCGTCGAGCAGCTCGACAGCGGCACGGACCTGCCGCTCGCGTACGCCGAGCTCCTCGGCGATCCTGCCTTCGATGGTCGTCGTCACGATGGTTGGTTCCGCCTTCTCGGTGCTGTGGTCCCCCGGTAGGCATGCATTGTGGCAGGCCGGTCCGACACCCGGGCGCAGGCGGGCGCCGTCGGAGCCGTCCCGTGCGGGCGCGAGACGGCCCGCACGCGGCCCCGGGCGAGCTGTGCTCAGTCCTTGCCGAACGCGTCGGCGGGGAACGCGCCTGCTTCGGCCGCGGTGCGCGCGAAGCCCGACGCCAGCTCGGTCAGCCGGGCCACGTCCGCGGCGCCCAGCAGCTCGTAGGGGCGGCGGTCGAGCCGGTCGGTCTCCTCCTCCAGGTGCTTGCGCAGCGCGGTGCCCGCTTCGGTCAGCTCCCCGTCGCCGCCCAGCAGCCCGCGCTCGGTCAGCCTGCGCTGCGCGGCCGCCCAGTCCTGCATGTTGTAACCGCGGGTGCTCATGGCCCACTTCGGGCTCATACCGCGCCCGCTGGCGGTGTGGCTGACCACGGCCTCCAACGCGTCGAGCTCGGCGTGCTGGAGCGCGGCGATGTGGCCGTCCCCGCGGTGTTCGCGCAGCAGCGTCGCGGCGTGCCACAGCGCCAGGTGCGGGGCCGTCTCGAGCGGTGGGGTGGGCAGGTCGGCGTTGGCGGAGTGGAGCGGGCGCCCCGAGCGGGTGCAGCCCTCGGTGGCGCGCAGGGCCAGCCGGGCGGCCTCGGCCATGTGGGGGGAGGCGACGGTCTCCTCGCCCAGCAGGTGCCGCAGCGTCGCGTCGACGGCCCGCAGCCGTGCCGCCAGCACGGTCTCGGGGGAGGCCGCGTCCCACACCTCGGGGACGAAGCGGGCGACGAGGGAGTGGCTGTAGTTGTAGAACGTGGCCGTCACCGTGCCGGCGCCCACGGCACCCAGCGGCGCGGAGCGCGTGGCCAGGTTGATGGCGTGCGGGTCGTCGATGCCGTAGGGCGCCAGTTCCCTGCCCAGCGCGGGTGAGAAGTACAGCGCGGAGTGCAGGACGTTGAGGGCGTTGTGACAGTGGCGTCCGGCGCGTTCGGGAAGTGACGTCATGCCCGTACGCTACCGGGCGGTACGGTCGACCAGAAGGGCAGGGGAACCGGCTGCTCCGCTCCGCCGGGGCCCTCGTGCCACCGCCACCACCCGAAGCGTGCCTCTGCGCGCTTTAGGAAGCCGCCACCCCTCGGCCCACCCCCTCGGCGGCCTCGTTGCCGCCCGCCGCCTCAGGCCGCCAGTGCGCGACGCGGTCGGGCCCAGTCGTCGCGCGCCTGGAGCGGGGTGGGCTCCATGGCGCGTGAGCGTATCCGGAGCCCCTCAGGTTTCTGTCAGAGAGGCGACCGGTGCGTAAGTCTTCTGTCAAATGCCATCGATAAGTGCCCAGTTGCGGTCAGCGGCACAGACCGGCTCCGTGCGGTATCACCATTCAGTGCAAGTGCATCTGCAAGTACAGACCAGATGTGTGGCCCACGAGTCCGACCGAGAGAGCGGGGTACTCCGATGGAGAGCCGCGGTGCACAGCGTTCCGCCGTCATCGACGAGGCCCCCGCGGCCGCCGGGAGAACACAGTCCCCGGCCGCGGGGAGCGCCGGACAGGCGGGAGCCGCTGGCACGGTGAACCGGGCCGCGGCGGCCACGCCGCCGCGGGAGCGCGGCGAGCGGTCCGTGCACCGCACGGTCGGCTGCGCGCACGACGGCGGGCCCGAGTACGCGCGCACCCGCACGCCGGCGCCCGCCCAGGAGGGCGCCTGCCAGGAGGGCAGCTGGCGGTTCGCCGCGCCCGCCACCGACGCCTCGGTGCCCCGGCTCCGCCACGCCGTGCGCGACCTGCTGGCGCGACAGCCCACACACGTGCCGGACGAGACGCTCCAGGGCGTACTGCTGATCCTCTCGGAGCTGGTCACCAACGCGGTGCGGCACGCCGCGCTGCTCTCGCCGACGATCGGGGTCGAGGTCGCGCTGGGCGGCGGCCGGCTGCGGGTGGCCGTCGAGGACGGCCACCCCTACCGGCCCAAGGCGCTGGCCGCCGAGCCGACCGGGGACCACACGGGCGGCCGCGGGCTGCTGCTGGTCAAGGCGCTCACCGCGGAGGCGGGCGGCGTCTGCGACGTGGAGCAGACCGGTGCGGGCGGCAAGGTCATCTGGGCGGCACTGCCCCTGGCTGCCGCCTAGGGCTTCCTGCGGTTCTTGCGTCGGCCGGCCGACCGGGGGATGCCGCTTTCCGTGGTCTGCGGTCCGCGGGTGGGTTGTGGTCGGTCGCGCAGTTCCCCGCACCCCTGCGGGGCGCGTCCACGTCTTTGCCGTCAGGTCACCAGTCGCCGGCGCCGGCTGTCACCTCGCGGGCCGTGGCGCGTGCGGCGTCCAGCACGGTCATGAACCAGGTCGAGAAGGGGTCCGTCGCGTGCCGCTTCTCCAGCTCGCCCGCCGTCACGAACGCGACCTCGGCGATCTCCTCGGGATCCGGCCGCAGTTCCTCGCGCAGCAGCCCCACGAACAGGTGGTTGTACTCCTGCTCCACCAGGCCCGAGGCCGGGTCGGGGTGGTTGTAGCGGACGGTGCCCGCCTCCCGCAGCAGCGCGGGCGCGACGCCCAGTTCCTCGCCGACGCGCCGGGTGGCGGCGGCGAACGGCGCCTCGCCCGGGTACGGATGCCCGCAGCAGGTGTTCGACCACACGCCAGGTGAGTGGTACTTGCCCAGCGCGCGGCGCTGGAGCAGCAGCCTTCCCTCGTCGTCGAAGAGGAAGACGGAGAAGGCGCGGTGCAGGCGGCCGGGCGCCACATGGGCGGAGAGCTTCTCCGCGGTACCGATCGTCGTCCCGTCCTCGTCGACCAGTTCGAGCATGATCGGGGCCGCTGAGCTGTTCGCCATGGTCATCCTTCTCGTGGGCCGGTGGGCAGCGCGACCCAGTGTGCCGTAGGTTGCGCCGCAACTGTGCATTCTGCGCGAATCTGTCGCTTTCGCGCACGAGCGTGCCGCTGTCCGATCGCGCGAGCCCCTTTTGTGTCCGCCGCGTCGCCGTGCGTGCCGTTCAGGCCCACACACGGTTTCAGCGACCCGGAGCGGCCGGCGCACTCCGGACCGCACGCGGCAGCTCAGCCGGCCGCGGTGCGCGCCTCGGGGTGCCGCAGCAACCAGCCCTCCCACGCCGTGGCGACCATCTCGCGCACCCCGAACCGCGGCCGCCAGCCCAGCTCCTCGCGGATGCGCCGCGCCGAGGCGACCACCCGCGCCGGGTCGCCCGGGCGCCGCGGCCCCACCTCGGGCGCGGGCTCGTGCCGCCCTGTGACCTCGGCCACCAGCTCGGCCATCTCCCGCACGGAGACGCCCTCGCCCGTGCCCACGTCGAGCGTCAGGTCGCGGCCGTCCGCCGCACCGCCGCCCGCGGCCATCGCGCGCGCGGCGGCGGCGTGCGCGTCGGCCAGGTCCTGGACGTGGATGTAGTCGCGGACACACGTGCCGTCCTCGGTCGGGTAGTCGTCGCCGAAGATCCTGGGCGCCTCGCCGCGCGTGAGGGCGTCGAAGAACATCGGCACGATGTTGGAGACCCCCGTGTCGGCCAGCTCGGGGGCGGCGGCGCCCGCGACGTTGAAGTAGCGCAGGCAGGCGGTGTCGATCCCGTGGGCGCGGCCCGCGGCGCGCACCAGCCACTCCCCGGCCAGCTTCGTCTCGCCGTAGGGGTTCATCGGCACCGTCGGGGTCCGCTCGGTGACCAGGTCCACGTCGGGCATCCCGTAGACGGCGGCGGACGAGGAGAAGACGAACCGGCGTACGCCCGCGTCCACCACGGCCCGCAGCAGGCACGCCAGGCCGTGCACGTTCTCCTCGTAGTAGCGCAGCGGCTGCTCGACCGACTCGCCCACCTGTTTCCTGGCCGCGAGATGGATCACACCCGTCACCCGGTGCTCGGCGAGCGTGCGGGACAGCAGCGCCGTGTCCGTCACCGGGCCGCGCACCAGCGGCACCTCGGCGGGCAGCCGCTCGGGCAGGCCCGCCGAGAGGTCGTCCAGCGCCACGGCCCCCTCGCCCGAGGCGGTCATGGCCCGCGCGACGTGCGCGCCGATGTACCCGGCGCCACCTGTGATCAACCACGTCATGTCCCGCACCCTATCGGCCCCGGTTGTGAGCCGAGCCGGTGATCGACCATGCTGGTGCGCGCAGGTGCGCCACCGGCAACAGCGGGCCGATGAACGCTCGGTGAAGGCTCGTTCCGGCGATCGGATACTCTCTGCCGACGTGCTGCCGGCCCCGGAGGGCGACGGCGCATGCTGCCCGCTGCCTTCGTTGTCCCCTTCTCGCGCGGGCATGCCAGCTTCCAAGGAGTGAGTTCGTTCTGTCGACCGCCATCCTCACCGGTCCGCCGGTCGCCGGGTCGTCGCTGGAGGCCGACCTGCGCTCCCTCGGCTTCGACGTGCGCGTGGCCGACGACACCGACGACGCGACCGCTGTGGGCGCCCACCTGGCAGCGACGGCGCCCGGTGAACGGCTCGCCCTGATCGACCCCCGCTTCGTGGGGCACACCCACGCGCTGCGGCTCGCGCTGAAGGATCCCCGCTTCGCTGCGGGCGCGCTTCCCGGGGTGCTCGGCCTCACACCCGGGGCCCGCGCCGCGCTGGAGCCCCGGCTGGCGGGCGACCCCGACGAGGCGGCCCGCGCGCTGGAGGCCGCCGGGGTCGAGGTGCACCGCCCGGAGCTGGGCGTGCTGGTCGCGGACGTGCCCGAGAGCGAGACACAGCGCCGGGAACGCGAGCAGGCCGTCGCCGCCGTGGACGGCGAGCAGGTGCGGCTGCGCTCCGCGGTCAAGTCCCGCGACGGCTTCTTCACCACCTTCTGCATCAGCCCCTACTCCCGCTACCTCGCCCGCTGGTGCGCCCGCCGGGGGCTGACCCCCAACCAGGTCACCACCGCCTCGCTCGTCACCGCGCTGATCGCCGCCGCCTGCGCGGCCACGGGGGAGCGGTGGGGCTTCGTGGCGGCCGGCGTGCTGCTGATCGCCTCCTTCGTCCTGGACGCCACCGACGGGCAGCTCGCCCGCTACGACCTCCAGTACTCCACGCTCGGCGCCTGGCTGGACGCCACCTTCGACCGCGCCAAGGAGTACTCCTACTACGCGGGCCTGGCACTGGGCGCCTCCCGCGGCGGCGGCAGCGATGACGGCGTGTGGGCACTGGCGCTCGGCGCCATGCTGCTGATGACCGCGCGGCACACCGTCGACTTCTCCTTCAACGAGGCCAGCCACGACGACTCCGCCAACAGCAGCCCCACCGCCGTGCTCTCCCAGCGGCTGGACTCCGCGGGGTGGACGGTGTGGGTGCGCCGGATGATAGTGCTGCCCATCGGCGAGCGATGGGCGCTCATCGCCGTCCTGACGGCCGCCACCACGCCGCGCGTCACGTTCGTCGTGCTGCTGATCGCGGGCGCGTTCGCCGCCTGCTACACCACCGCGGGGCGGCTGCTGCGCTCCGTGCGCCGCAGGGCGCGCACCGACCGCGCCGCCGAGGGGGTGCGCGCGCTCACCGACAGCGGCCCGCTCGCCGAGCTCGCCGCCCGTGTGCTGCGCCCGGTCGCTTTGCCGAGCCTGGGTGTGCCCGCGCTCGCCCTGCTGGGCGGCGCCGTGATCCTGGCCACCGCGTGGGCCGCGCCGCTGGGCAGCTACTGGCCGGTCGTGGCGGCCGCCGCGTACGCGCTGTGCTCGGGTGTGGCGCTCGCGCGGCCGCTCAAGGCCCCCCTCGACTGGCTGCTGCCCCCGATCTTCCGCATCGCGGAATACGGCACGATCCTGGTGCTGGCCGCCCGCTCCCAGGCCGACGGCGCGCTTCCCGCGGCCTTCGGGCTGGTCGCGGCTCTCGCCTACCATCACTACGACACGGTGTACCGCATCCGCGGTAACACCGGAGCGCCTCCGCACTGGCTGGTGCGGGCGGTCGCGGGGCACGAGGGACGGACCCTGGTGGTCGCCGTCGTCGCCGCCCTGTGGCTGGGCGGTGGGCACCCCGAGGGCTTCATCTTCGCGCTGACCGCGCTCGCCGTGGTCATCGCGGTCCTGGTGCTCGCCGAGAGCATCCGTTTCTGGGTGTCCTCGCAAGCACCCGCAGTACACGACGAAACAGGAGAACCCGCATGATCGGCCTCGTGCTGGCCGCCGGCGCCGGACGGCGTCTGCGCCCCTACACCGACACCCTGCCCAAGGCCCTGGTGCCCGTCGATGGCGAGACCACCGTCCTCGACATCGCCCTGGCCAACTTCGCCGAGGTCGGTCTCACCGACGTCGCGGTCGTCGTGGGCTACCGCAAGGAGGCCGTCTACGAGCGGCAGGCCGAGCTGGAGGCCAAGCACGGCGTCAAGCTCACCCTGATCGACAACGACAAGGCCGAGGAGTGGAACAACGCCTACTCCCTCTACTGCGCCCGTGAGGTCTTCAAGGAGGGCGTGCTGCTGGCCAACGGCGACACCGTGCACCCCGTCTCCGTCGAGAAGACGCTGCTGGACGCGCGCGGCAACGGCCAGAAGATCATCCTGGCGCTCGACACCGTCAAGGACCTGGCCGACGAGGAGATGAAGGTCGTCGTCGACCCCGAGAAGGGCGTCCAGAAGATCACCAAGCTGATGGACCCGGCCGAGGCCACCGGCGAGTACATCGGCCTGACCCTCATCGAGGCCGAGGCGGGCGCCGAGCTGGCCGACGCGCTCAAGGCCACCTTCGAGAAGGACCCGCAGCTCTACTACGAGGACGGCTACCAGGAGCTGGTGAACCGCGGCTTCACGGTCGACATCGCCCCGATCGGCGACGTCAAGTGGGTCGAGATCGACAATCACGACGACCTCGCCAAGGGCCGGGAGATCGCATGCCAGTACTGACCCGCCTCATTCCGTCGCCGGTCGTCGTGGACATCTCCCGCGGCGCCCTGGACGACCTGGCGGGCCTGTTGGCCGATCAGCGGATCTCCACCAACGGCAAGCTCGCCTTCGCGATCAGCGGCGGCTCGGGCGCCGCGCTGCGCGACCGGTTCGCGCCGCTGCTGCCCAACGCCTCCTGGTACGAGGTCGGCGGCGGCACCCTGGACGACGCGATCAAGCTCGCCGACGCCATGAAGTCGGGCCGCTACGACGCGGTGGTCGGGCTCGGCGGCGGCAAGATCATCGACTGCGCGAAGTACGCGGCGGCCCGCATCGGGCTGCCGCTGGTCGCCGTCGCCACGAACCTGTCGCACGACGGTCTGTGCTCGCCGGTCGCCACCCTCGACAACGACGCGGGCCGCGGCTCCTACGGGGTGCCCAACCCGATCGCCGTCGTCATCGACCTCGACGTCATCCGTGAGGCGCCCGAGCGCTACATCCGCTCCGGCATCGGCGACGTGATCTCCAACATCTCCGCGGTCAAGGACTGGGAGCTGGGGCACGAGCAGCGCGGCGAGGCCATCGACGGGCTCGCCGCCGCCATGGCGCGCCAGGCGGGAGAAGCGATCCTGCACCACCCGGGCGACGTGTCCGACGACGGTTTCCTCCAGGTGCTGGCCGAGGGCCTGGTGCTCACCGGCATCTCGATGTCGGTCGCGGGCGACAGCCGTCCCGCGTCGGGCGCCTGCCACGAGATCAACCACGCCTTCGACCTGCTCTACCCCAAGCGGGCCGCGCCCCACGGCGAGCAGTGCGGACTCGGCGCCGCCTTCGCCACCTACCTGCGCGGGGACAAGGACACGGCCAAGCTGATGGTCGAGGTGCTGCGCCGGCACCGGCTGCCGGTGCTGCCCGCGGACATCGGCTTCGACCGCGACGAGTTCGTCGAGGCCGTCGCGTACGCACCGCAGACCCGCCCCGGGCGCTACACGATCCTCGAACACCTCGACCTGTCCACCGACCAGATCAGGGACGCGTACGCGGACTATGCACAAACCATCGGTAGCTGAGCTGCGGCCGGTCGTCCACCCCGAGGGCGTGAAGGACCGGCGCAGCGGTGAGCACTGGGCCGGCCGGCTCTACATGCGCGAGATCTCGCTGCGGATGGACCGGCACCTGGTGAACACCCGGGTCACGCCCAACCAGCTGACGTACGTGATGACGCTCGCCGGCGTCCTGGCGCTGCCCGCGCTGCTGGTGCCCGGGATCGCCGGGGCCGTGCTCGGCGCGCTGATGGTCCAGGCGTACCTGCTGCTCGACTGCGTCGACGGCGAGGTGGCCCGCTGGAAGAAGCAGTTCTCGCTGGGCGGGGTCTACCTGGACCGGGTCGGCGCCTACCTGTGCGACGCCGCCGTGCTGGTCGGCTTCGGCCTGCGCGCCGCCGACCTGTGGGGGAGCGGGCGCATCGACTGGCTGTGGGCCTTCCTGGGCACCCTGGCCGCGCTCGGCGCCATCCTGATCAAGGCGGAGTCCGACCTGGTCGGCGTCGCCCGGCACCAGGGCGGGCTGCCGCCGGTCAAGGAGTCGGCGTCCGAGCCGCGCTCCTCCGGGATGGCGCTGGCCCGCAGGGCGGCGGCGGCGCTGAAGTTCCACCGGCTGGTCCTCGGTATCGAGGCGTCGCTGCTGATCGTGGTGCTGGCGGTCGTGGACCAGATCCGCGGGGACCTGTTCTTCTCCCGGCTGGGCGTCGCCGTCCTGGCGGGCATCGCGGTTCTCCAGACGCTGCTGCACCTGGTGTCCATCCTCGCCTCCAGCAGGCTGAAGTGACAGGGGGCGACGTGAGCCAGGACAGCCGGGACAGCCAGGACAGCCGGGACGGCCAGGACGGCGAGGACACAGCGACGATGCGACTGGGCGCCGTGGTGCTGACCATGGGCAACCGCCCCGAGGAGCTGCGCGCGCTGCTCGACTCGGTGGCCGGGCAGAAGGGCGAGAGGATCGAGGTCGTGGTCGTCGGCAACGGCGCGCCGCTGCCCGACCTGCCCGAAGGCGTCCGCACGGTCGAGCTGGAGGAGAACCTCGGGATCCCCGGGGGCCGCAACGTCGGCATCGAGGCGTTCGGGCCCGCGGGCCGCGAGGTGGACGCGCTGCTCTTCCTGGACGACGACGGGCTGCTTCCCTCGCCCGATACGGCCGAACTGGTGCGCGAGGCCTTCGCGGCCGATCCGGGTCTCGGCATCATCAGCTTCCGCATCGCCGACCCGGACACCGGCGTGACCCAGCGCCGCCACGTGCCCCGGCTGCGGGCCTCCGACCCGATGCGCTCCTCGAAGGTGACCACCTTCCTCGGCGGCGCCAACGCCGCACGCACCAGCGTCCTGGCCCAAGTCGGCGGCCTCCCCGACGAGTTCTTCTACGCCCACGAGGAGACCGACCTGGCCTGGCGCGCGCTGGACGCGGGCTGGGGCATCGAGTACCGCGCCGACATGGTGCTGCACCACCCCACCACGGCGCCCAGCAGGCACGCGGTCTACCACCGCATGGTGGCCCGCAACCGGGTCTGGCTCGCCCGCCGCAACCTCCCGGCCCTCCTCGTCCCCGTCTACCTGGGCGTCTGGCTGCTGCTGACGCTGGCTCGCCGCCCCTCCATGCCGGCGTTGAAGGCGTGGCTGGGCGGATTCAAGGAGGGCTGGACGACACCCGCGGGCCCCCGCCGCCCCATGCGGTGGCGTACGGTATGGCGTCTGACGCGGCTCGGACGCCCGCCCGTGATCTGACAAGCTCTCCCTTTGAGAGCATCGGCTCCCAAACACCTGCGCAGTGTGAGGACGAAAGTTTCCATCGTGAGCGAGACAACCCACGACAGTGCCGTCGGTGTGACGCCCCCGCCGTCACCGGACGACGGTCTGACCCCGGCCGAACTCGCGGCCAAGTACGGCCTGTCGGTGAGCGGGGCGCGCCCTACGCTGCCCGAGTACGTGCGGCAGCTGTGGGCGCGGCGGCACTTCATCCTCGCCTTCTCCCGGGCGAAGCTGACGGCGCAGTACAGCCAGGCCAAGCTGGGCCAGCTGTGGCAGGTCGCCACCCCGCTGCTCAACGCGGCGGTCTACTTCCTCATCTTCGGCATCATCATGGGCGGCCGCGAGGGGATCCCCGGCGGGCAGAACCGCTACATCCCGTTCCTGGTCACCGGGGTGTTCGTCTTCACCTTCACCCAGACCTCGGTGCTCAACGGGGTGCGGGCGATCTCCTCGAACCTGGGGCTGGTGCGGGCGCTGCACTTCCCGCGGGCGTCGCTGCCCATCTCGATCTCGCTCCAGCAGCTCCAGCAGCTGCTGTTCTCGATGATCGTCCTGGTCGTCATCCTGCTCGGCTTCCGCGAGCTGCCCGGCTTCTCGTGGCTCCTGATCGTCCCGGTCCTGGCCTGCCAGTTCGTCTTCAACACCGGGCTCGCGCTGATCATGGCGCGGCTGGGCAGCAAGACCCCCGACCTGGCGCAGCTGATGCCGTTCATCACCCGCACCTGGCTGTACGCCTCCGGCGTGATGTTCTCCCTGCCGTACATGCTCACCAAGCACAACGCGCCCGACTGGCTGGTCGACGTGATGCAGGGCAACCCCGCCACGGTCTACATGGACCTGATGCGGTACGCGCTCATCGACGAGTACGGGGTTTCGGACATGTCGCCGCTGGCCTGGCCGCTCGCCGTCTTCTGGGCGGTCGCGTTCGGCATCGGCGGATTTGTTTTCTTCTGGAAGGCGGAGGAGCGTTATGGCCGTGGCTGAGCACACCGAGCGCAGCGGAGCGAGGGCCCAGTCCGGTACGAAGACCGAGGACCAGGCCGAGCGGACCCCGGCCCCGTGGGTGCCGACCGTCGTCGCCGAGGACCTGCACATCGTCTACCGCGTCTACGGCGGCGCCAAGGGCAAGGGCAGCGCGACCGCGGCGCTCAACCGGATCATCCGCCGCAAGCCGGGCGGCGGCATGCGCGAGGTGCACGCGGTGCGGGGCGTCAGCTTCACCGCCTACCGCGGCCAGGCCATCGGCCTGATCGGCTCCAACGGCTCCGGCAAGTCGACGCTGCTGAAGGCGGTCGCCGGGCTGCTGCCGGCCGAGCGGGGCCGCGTCTACACCGACGGGCAGCCCTCGCTGCTGGGCGTGAACGCGGCGATGATGAACGACCTGACGGGCGAGCGGAACGTCATCCTCGGCGGCCTGGCCATGGGCATGTCCCGCGAGGAGGTCGCCCGCCGCTACCAGGGCATCGTCGACTTCTCCGGCATCAACGAGAAGGGCGACTTCATCACCCTGCCGATGCGCACCTACTCCTCGGGCATGGCGGCCCGGCTGCGCTTCTCCATCGCCGCGGCCAAGAACCACGACGTCCTCATGATCGACGAGGCCCTGGCCACCGGCGACAAGAAGTTCCAGAAGCGCTCCGAGGCCCGCATCCGTGAGCTGCGCAAGGAGGCCGGCACGGTCTTCCTCGTCAGCCACAACAACAAGTCCATCCGCGACACCTGCGAGCGGGTGCTGTGGCTGGAGAAGGGCGAGCTGCTCCTGGACGGACCCACCGACGAGGTCCTCAAGGAGTACGAGAAGTTCACCAGCAAGTAGCCCGCCCCCACGCGGTGCCGTGAACGCCGAGTGGCCCGCGCCCCGTCCGGGGGCGCGGGCCACTCGCCGTTCGGCGGAGCCGGTTCACACGCCCGAGTGCACCGGCTCCTGGTCGTTGTCCGCGTGTGCGGAACGGTCTTCGAACGCGTCCTCGGTCGCCTTGCCGGGGTCCGACTCGCTCAGCCCGACCCTGGCGTGCAGCCGCCGCAGCGGCCCGGGCGCGTACCAGGCGGTGCGGCCCAGCAGCCGCATGGCGGCCGGCACGAGTACGCCGCGCACCGCGACGGCGTCGATCAGGATGGCGAGCCCGCTGCCGAGCCCGAACATCTGCAGGAACGAGATCTGGCTGGTGGCGAAGGCGAAGAAGCTGACCGCCAGCAGTCCCGCCGCCATGGTGACGATGCGTCCGGTGCGGGAGAGACCGCCGGCCACGGCCTCACGGTCGTCGGTGCCCGCGTCGTGCAGTTCCTTGATGCGGCTGGTCACGAAGACCTCGTAGTCCATGGACAGCCCGAAGACGATGCAGAACATCAAAACCGTCATCGAGGTGTCCATGGGCATCGCGGTGAAGCCCAGCGCCGAGGACAGGTGCCCGTCCTGGAAGATCCAGACCATGGCGCCGATGGCCGCCGTCAGGCTGACGGCGTTCAGCACCAGGGCCCGCAGCGGCTGGACGAGGCTGCCGGTGAAGAGGAACAGCAGTACGAACGTCGAGCCGAGGACCCACAGCACGGCCGCGGGCAGCTTGTCGGCGATGGCCGTCTTGGAGTCGATGAGCGCCGCGTCCTGGCCGCCGACGAGCACGTGGGCACCGTCGGGCCCCGGCATGGCGCGGATGTCGCGGACGAGGTCGGCGGCCGCGCCGGAGGCGGGGGTCGTCTTCGTGGTGACGGTGAGCCGGTGGACGCCGTCACGCTCGAAGGCGCCGGCCGAGGCGTCCGGCTTCCGTACGGCGTGCCCCGCGGCCCAGGTGCCGGTGGCGGACCGGACGCGGACGACGCCCTCCAGCTTCGAGACGTCGGCGGCGTACCGGGCGACGGCCCGCTGGGGGGCACTCTCCTCGGTGACCAGGGCGATGCTCGCGGCGTCGTTGCCCGCGAAGTCCTGCTGGAGCACCGTGGAGACCTGGCGGCTCTCGGCGGACTCGGGCAGCACCCGCTCGTCGGGGGAGCCGAACGTGGCGCCCAGCAGCGGGCTCGCGGCCAGCAGCAGCACGGCCAGCACCGGCAGGCCCGTCAGCGCAGGCCGCCGCATGACGGTGGCCGCCATCCTCCGCCACAGCGGGGCCTCGGTGCGGCGCACCGCGTCGGCCCAGGGCAGCCGCCCCTTGTTGACCCGCTCTCCGAGCACCGCCAGCAGGGCGGGCACGATCAGCAGCGCGGCCAGTGCGGCGATGGCCACCACCCCGATGCCCGCGTACGCGAAGGAGCGCAGGAAGAACGGGGGGAACAGCAGCAGTGCGGCCAGTGCGGCGACCACGGTGGCGGCCGAGAAGAGGATGGTGCGCCCCGCCGTGCGCACGGTCGTGCGCAGCGCCCGCGCCGTCCCGTCGCCCGCGCCGAGCCGTTCGCGGAAGCGGCTGACCAGCAGCAGTCCGTAGTCGATGCCAAGACCCAGACCGAGTGCCGTGGTGAGGTTGACGGCGAAGACGGAGACGTCCGTGATGCTGCCGAGGACGTACAGCTCGGCGAAGGTGCCCAGGATGGCCACCACCCCGATGGCCAGGGGCAGCAGGGCCGCGACGACGCTGCCGAAGGCGACGATCAGCAGTACGAGCGTCACGGGGACGGCGATGGCCTCGGCCAGCGCGAGGTCCCCGGAGACCTGCGCGGTGATGTCGCCGTTCAGCGCGGCAGGGCCACCCGCCTGGACACTGACCGGGCCCCTGACGCCGGTCCACTCGTCGGTCACCTCGGTGATCCGCTCGGTGTCGGCGTCGTCCATGTGGGCCAGCACGAGGGCGCGGTCGCCGTCGCGCGAGGTGAGCGCCGAGCCTCCCGGAGCCCAGTAGGAGGTCACCTGGGAGACGCCCGGCTCGGCGCGCAGGCCGCGCGTCAGCTTCTCCCCGGCCCGTTCGACGGCGGGGGCCTCCAGGTCACCGTCCTCGGCGGAGACGAGCAGGACGAGGTTGTTCTGGCCGCCGAACTTCTCCTCGATCAGTGCGGCGGCCCGTGAGGAGGGCGAGGCGGGATCGTCGAATCCGCCGCCCTTCAGCTTGCCGAAGGCGCCGGAGCCGACGGCGGCGAGCGCCACCACCGCCAGCAGGGCGAGCAGGAGCACGGTGCGCGCCCTGCGGTAGGTGAAGTCGGCTGTGCGGTCGAGCACGTGGTTCCCCCCGGTGGATGTGGCAGTGCGAAGGCGGGGCGGCGCCCCCGTAGATGTTTACGCCGTCAACATGATGATGACGGCGAATGTTACGACCGTCAACATCGGGCAGGATGGAGGCCATGGAGGCGAACAGTGCAGCGAGGGGGCGGGCGGCCGCCGGTGAAACCAGGGCGAGCGGTGGCAAAGAGGGCCGCTACCACCACGGCGACCTGCGCAACGCGTTGATCCGAGCCGCCATCGAACTGGCTGCCGAAGGCGGTCCGGACGCCGTGGTGCTGCGCGCCGCTGCCCGCAAGGTCGGCGTCTCCGCCACGGCCGCCTACCGCCACTTCGAGGGCCAGAGCGACCTGCTGGGCGCGGTCAAGGAGTACGGCCAGCAGCGCCTCGTCGCCTGCATGGAGGCGGTGGGCCGCGCGAGCGAGGACGCGGGGCCCCGGACGGTCAGGGACCGCATGATGGAGCTCGGGCGCGGCTACGTGCGCTTCGCCCGCCAGGAGCCGGGCCTCTACCGCACGGCCTTCTGCCGCAAGGCCCTCGGCGCCGTCGGCATCACCGAGGAGGGGGGGCTGGCCGACGTGGAGGGGGAGCAGCCCGGCTGGGAGACCCGCTCCTTCGAACTGCTCACCGAGACGCTGGACGACGCCGTCACCGCCGGTCTGATCACCCCCGAGCGCCGCCCGGGGGCCGAGCTGAGCGCCTGGGCCATGGTGCACGGGGTGGCCATGCTCTTCCTCGACGGCCCGCTCGACACGCTGACGGACGAGGAGTCCGCCTACGTCGTCGACCGTGTCCTGGGCGACATCCTCGCCGGTCTGATGTCCCCCTGACGGGTGATCACGAATGTCGGACCCGGGATGGTGACCCACCGCACGGGGGATTGATGTACGGCGTAAGCTGTTTCGGTGCTGATGCGCGGTAAGTCGGGCGAGTCGGTCCTGGGCGAGCTGCGCCACGGGCTGCTTCCGCAGGCCAGCGCGTGCGGCGTGTCCGAAATAGGATGTTCTGGCGCGGCGGTGTAGAAACGGAGATGTGACGGCAATGGCCATGGGCAGTACGTGGTGACCGCGGAGGAGGACGCGCACGCGAGCGCGGTGCTCTCCAAGGCCAGGGCGGAGAACTTCCCGGTGGCGCCGCGCTTCCTCCCCCGCGCGTGGCGGGACGACCTGATGGCCGTCTACGGATTCGCCCGCCTGGTCGACGACATCGGCGACAGCGACCTGGCCTTCGGGGCCGAGCACGCCGTCGCCCTCGGTCTGGCACCCGAACAGGCGGGCGACCCGCTCGCCATGCTCGACGCGTTCGAATCCGACCTGCACCGCGTCTTCGAGGACACCGCAGGAGGCGCAGGGCCCGCCGGCCGCAGGGGTTCCGCCGCCGCGGCGCGCGAGCCCGGCCATCCGCTGCTGCGTGCCCTGGTTCCCACGGTGCGCCGCAGGGGCCTGACCCCCGAGCCGTTCCTCGCCCTGGTCGAGGCCAACCGGCAGGACCAGAAGGTACGGCGCTACGCCACCTGGGGCGAACTGCTGGCCTACTGCGAACTGTCGGCCAACCCGGTCGGGCACCTCGTCCTGGCCATCACCGGCACCTCGACGCCCGAGCGGGTGCGCCGCTCCGACGCGGTCTGCACCGGGCTGCAGATCGTCGAACACCTCCAGGACGTGGCCGAGGACCTGGCCCGCGACCGGATCTACCTGCCGGCCGAGGACATGGACCGCTTCCGCGTCAGCGAGGCGGACCTGGCGGCCCCCACCGCGAACGCCTCGGTCCGCGCCCTGGTCGCCTTCGAGGCCGACCGGGCGCTGGGCCTGCTGGACGAGGGCACGCCGCTGGTGCGCAGCGTCCACGGCAGGCTCAGGCTGCTGCTCGCCGGATTCACCGGCGGCGGCAGGGCGGCGGCCGGGGCGCTGCGGGCCGCACGGTACGACGTACTGGCAGGGGCTCCCAAGGCGGGCGCCGCGAGCGTGCTGCGCGAGTCCTGGGCGAGTCTGCGAGGAGAGGGGTGACCGGGACGGTGGGAAAGACAGCGAAGGCCGCCAGAGCGGGCCGGGCCACGGCGGCCGGGTCCGCGCAGCAGCTTCCGGGTCCCGTGAGCGCCGCCTACCGCTACTGCGAGGCCGTCACGGGAGCGCAGGCCCGCAACTTCGCCTACGGCATCAGGCTGCTGCCCGGGCCCAAGCGGCAGGCCATGTCCGCGCTGTACGCCTTCTCCCGGCGCGTGGACGACATCGGCGACGGCGACCTGCCCGCCGAGGCCAAGCGCGAGCGCCTGGAGCGCACCCGGGACCTGCTCGCCCTGGTCAAGGACCGCCGGATCCATGACGACGACACCGACCCGGTCGCCGTCGCGCTCAGCCACGCCGCCGACCGCTTCCCCCTCCCGCTCGACGCGCTGGACGAGCTGATCGACGGCGTCCTGATGGACGTCACCGGCGCCACGTACGAGACGTGGGACGAGCTGAAGGTCTACTGCCGCTGCGTGGCGGGGGCCGTCGGACGGCTCTCGCTGGGCGTCTTCGGCACGGTGTCCGGCGCGCGGGACGCCGCCCGCGCCCCCGAATACGCCGACACCCTGGGGCTGGCTCTTCAACTCACCAATATTCTCCGGGACGTTCGGGAAGACGCGGAGGGCGGGCGTACGTACCTTCCCTCGGAGGACCTCGAGAAATTTGGCTGTGCCGCGGGATTCAAGAGCACTACGGTGCCGGACGGCGCCGACTTCACCGGACTGGTGCACTTCGAGGTGCGACGCGCACGGGCACTGTTCACCGAGGGATACCGGCTGCTGCCCATGCTCGACCGGCGCTCCGGTGCCTGCGTCGCCGCCATGGCGGGGATCTACCACCGCCTGCTGGACCGCATCGCGGCCGACCCCGCTGCCGTCCTGCGCGGCCGCGTCTCCCTGCCGGGACGGGAGAAGGCCTACGTGGCGGTGCGCGGACTCTCAGGGCTCGACGCCCGGCAGGCCGCCCGGCGGAGCGCCTGATGGCCGCCACCACGCGGCGCGGCGCAACCCGCCGCCCGGATGGAGCGTCCCAGCGGGCGCGGACGGCGGCACCCGGCAGCCCGCCCGAGGGGAGGAGCGTCCATGACAGCGGACGACGCACCGTCCGGTGACCGTCCCGCCGGCTCCCGGCGTGCCGTGGTGCTCGGCGGCGGCATCGCCGGCACGACGGCCGCGCTGAGACTGGCCGAAGCGGGCCTGGAGACCACCCTGGTGGAGACCAGGCCCCGGCTGGGCGGACTCGTCTTCTCCTTCCGCCGCGACTCCGCCGCGGGGCCGCTGAACGTCGACAACGGCCAGCACGTCTACCTGCGCTGCTGCACCGCCTACACCTGGTTCCTGGAGCGCGTCGGCGCCGCCGGGCTCGCACCGCTCCAGGACCGGCTCGACGTCCCCGTGCTGGACGTCGGCGGCAGGCGGCCCCGGCTGGGCCGCCTGCGGCGCACCGGGCTGCCCGTACCGCTGCACCTGGCGGCGAGCCTGAGCACCTACCCGCACCTGTCCGCGGTCGAACGCGCCTCCGTCGCCCGCGCCGCGCTCGCGCTGGGGAACCTCGACCCGGCCGACCCCGCGCTCGACGCCATCGACTTCGCCACCTGGCTGCACCGGCACGGCCAGTCGCCGCGCGCCATCGAGGCGCTGTGGGACCTGGTGGGCACCGCCACCCTCAACGCCCGCGCCCCGCACGCCTCCATGGGGCTGGCCGCCAAGGTCTTCCGCACCGGGCTGCTCAGCGACCCCGGCGCCGCCGACATCGGCTGGGCTCACGTGCCGCTCGGCGACATCCACGACGTTCTCGCCCGCGCCGCCCTCGACAAGGCGGGAGCCCGCACCCTGCTGCGCACCCGGGCACGCGCCGTCACCCGGACGAAGGACGGGGGCTGGCGGGTGACGGTCGACCAGGGAGCCGAAGGGACCACGGAGCTGACCGCTGAGACGGTGGTGTTCGCCGTACCGCAGCGGGAGGCACACAGGATGCTGCCCCCCGGCGCCCTCGCCGACCCGGGCAGGCTGCTGGACATCGGCACGGCGCCCATCCTCAACGTGCACGTCGTCTACGACCGCAAGGTGCTGCGCCGCCCCTTCTTCACCGCGCTCGGCACCCCTGTGCAGTGGGTCTTCGACCGCACCAGCGCCTCCGGGCTCACCGGCGGCGGGCAGTACCTGGCGCTGTCCCAGTCCGTCGCGCACGAGGAGATCGACCTGCCGGTCGCCACCCTGCGCGAGCGGTACCTGCCCGAGCTGGAGCGGCTGCTGCCCGCCGCGCGGGGCGCCGGAGTACGCGACTTCTTCGTCACCAGGGAGCGCACCGCCACGTTCGCACCGACGCCCGGGGTCGGGCGCCTGCGCCCCGGCGCGCGCACCGCGTCCCCGGGCCTCTACCTCGCCGGCGCATGGACCGCGACCGGCTGGCCCGCGACCATGGAAGGCGCCGTCCGCAGTGGGGCGCAAGCCGCGCGTGAGGCTCTCGTCGCGCTGGGCCGCCCGTACGGGAGGGAACCGGTCCCCGGCATCGAAGGAAGAGCGCATGAGCACCACTGACGCAGCAAGCACCGCCAGCCAGGACCGGCCGGCCGACCCGACAGCACCGCACCAAGGAGACCCTGTGATCCCGGCGAAGCCGCATCTCGCAAACGCCGAGAACGACGACGGCGAGGGCACCACGAGCGAGGAGACCGGTAGCAGGGCAGTAAGCGCGCTGCTGGAGCGCGGGCGTACGCTCAGCACGCCCGTGCTGCGGGCGGCCATCGAACGGCTGGCCCCGCCGATGGACACCGTCGCCGCCTACCACTTCGGCTGGATCGACGCCGCGGGCCGCCCCTCCGAGTCGGCCGGCGGCAAGGCGGTACGGCCCGCGCTCGCGCTGCTGTCCGCCGAAGCCGCCTCGGCGGCGCCCGAGGTGGGCATCCCGGGTGCCGTCGCCGTGGAGCTGGTGCACAACTTCTCCCTGCTGCACGACGACCTGATGGACGGTGACGAACAGCGCCGCCACCGCGACACGGTCTGGAAGGTGCACGGCCCTGCCCAGGCCATCCTCGTCGGCGACGCGCTGTTCGCGCTGGCCGGCGAGATACTGCTCGAACTGGGCACGGTGGAGGCGGGGCGGGCCACCCGCAGGCTGACCACGGCCTCCCGCAAGCTCATCGACGGGCAGGCGCAGGACATCTCCTACGAACACCGCGACCTCGTCACGGTGGAGGAGTGCCTGGACATGGAGGGCAACAAGACCGGCGCGCTGCTGGCCTGCGCCGCCTCCGTCGGCGCCGTGCTGGGCGGCGCCGACGAGCGCACGGCGGACGCGCTGGAGGCGTACGGCCACCACCTCGGGCTCGCCTTCCAGGCCGTCGACGACCTGCTCGGCATCTGGGGCGACCCCCAGGCCACCGGCAAGCAGGCGTGGAGCGACCTGCGGCAGCGCAAGAAGTCGCTGCCGGTGGCCGCCGCCCTCGGCTCCCGGGGCCCGGCCGCCGCCCGGCTCGCCACGCTGCTGTCGGCCGACGCGGCCAAGAGCCAGGCCGAGTTCGAGGACTTCCACGAGACGGAGTTCGCCGAGCGGGCCGCCCTCATCGAGGAGGCCGGAGGCCGCGAGTGGACCTCCCAGGAGGCCCAGCGCCAGCACACCACGGCCATCCAGGCGCTCGACTCCATCGAGATGCCGGGACGGGTGCGCGAGCAGTTCGTCGCGCTGGCCGACTTCGTCGTCGTACGGCAGAGGTGAGTGCCCCGGCACCACACGGCTCCGAGCGATCGGACACTTCGGAAGGAGAAAGGGATGACCGCAACGACGGACGGACCCGCCGGCCCAGGCGTCTCCGGAACGAAGAACACCACGCGCGTCGCACCCCCCGCAGCGCCCGCGGCGCAGGAGAGCGTGACCGCGCTGGCGGAGCGGACCGCGGCCCGCGCCGTCGACCACCTGCTCGCCCGCCAGGACGAGGCCGGCTGGTGGAAGGGGGACCTGGACACCAACGTGACCATGGACGCCGAAGACCTGTTGCTGCGCGAGTTTCTCGGCATCCGCGACGAGACGACGTACGCGGCCGCCGCCCGGTGGATCCGCTCCCAGCAGCGCGAGGACGGCACCTGGGCCACCTTCCACGGCGGCCCGGGCGACCTGTCCGCCACCATCGAGGCCTACGTCGCCCTCAGGCTGGCCGGTGACCAGGCCGGGGCCCCCCACATGACGCGCGCGGCGGCCTGGGTACGCGAGAAGGGGGGAGTGGCCCGCAGCAGGGTCTTCACCCGCATCTGGCTCGCCCTCTTCGGCTGGTGGAGGTGGGAGGACCTCCCGGAGATGCCGCCGGAGATCATCTACTTCCCCAAGTGGTTCCCGCTCAACATCTACGACTTCGGCTGCTGGGCCCGCCAGACCATCGTGCCGCTCACCGTCGTGTGCGCCTTCCGCCCCGTCCACCCGGCGCCCTTCGCCCTGGACGAGCTCCACCGCGACCCGGCGCACCCCCGCCCCGACGCGACGATGGCACCCGCCACCACCTGGGACGGCGCCTTCCAGCGCATCGACCGCGCCCTGCACGCCTACCGCAAGGTGGCCTCGCGCAGGCTGCGCCGCGCCGCCCTCAGGGAGGCCTCACGCTGGATCATCGAGCGGCAGGAGAACGACGGCTGCTGGGGCGGTATCCAGCCGCCCGCCGTCTACTCGGTCATCGCGCTGCGCCTGCTCGGGTACGACCTCGACCACCCCGTGCTGAAGGCGGGCCTCGCCTCCCTCGACAGGTTCGCCGTCTGGCACGACGCGGACACCCGGATGGTCGAGGCCTGCCAGTCCCCGGTCTGGGACACCTGCCTGGCCTCCATCGCGCTCGCCGACGCGGGGCTGCCGCGCGACCACCCCGCGCTGGTCAAGGCCGCCGACTGGATGCTGGGCGAGCAGGTCGTGCGGCCAGGGGACTGGTCGGTGCGACGGCCAGGACTGACACCGGGCGGCTGGGCGTTCGAGTTCCACAACGACAGCTACCCGGACACCGACGACACCGCCGAGGTCGCCCTGGCCCTGCGCCGCATCCAGCACCCCGACCCCGAGCGGGTCGAGCGGGCCCTCGCGCGTGCGGTGCGCTGGAATCTGGGCATGCAGTCCCGCGACGGCGCCTGGGGCGCCTTCGACGTCGACAACACCAGCAAGTTCCCCAACCGGCTGCCCTTCTGCGACTTCGGCGAGGTCATCGACCCGCCGTCCGCCGACGTGACAGCCCACGTGGTGGAGATGCTGGCCGCCGAGGGCAAACAGCACGACCCGCGCACCCGCAAGGCCCTCGCCTGGCTGCTGTCCGAACAGGAGGCCGACGGCTCCTGGTTCGGACGCTGGGGCGTCAACTACCTCTACGGCACCGGATCCGTGCTCCCCGCCCTCGTCGCCGCCGGGCTGCCCCCCTCGCACCCGGCGATCCGGCGCGCGGTGCGCTGGCTGGAGAAGGTACAGAACGAGGACGGCGGCTGGGGCGAGGACCTGCGCTCCTACATCGACTCCGAGTGGGCCGCCAACGGCACCTCCACCGCCTCCCAGACGGGGTGGGCCCTGATGGCGCTGCTGGCGGCGGGCGAGAAGGACAGCAAGGCCGTCGAGCGCGGCATCGGCTGGCTGGCCGAGACCCAGCGCGAGGACGGCTACTGGGACGAGCCGTACTTCACCGGCACCGGCTTCCCGTGGGACTTCTCGATCAACTACCACCTCTACCGTATGGTCTTCCCCCTCACCGCGCTGGGCCGCTACCTGCACGGCGACGGGCTGGAACGCCTCGCGCGGCGGGTCGCGTGATGGCGAGCCCGGAAGCCCCTCAGCCGCTGCTGGTCGCGTGCGCGCTCGGCATCGAGCACCTCGCGCTCCGCCGCGGCCTGGGGCGCCCGGGCGACGGCCGTCCCGGCGGCGGGCCGCACGCCGCCGGCGTCACGCTGCTGCGCAGCGGAATGGGCGCGCAGGCCGCGCGCCGCGCCGTGACCAGAGCGCTCGCCGACGAACAGGTGCCCGGCGCCACGCCCGTGCTGGCCACCGGCTTCTGCGCGGGCCTGGTCCCCGGCATGCGCCCCGGCGACCTGGTCCTCGCCGAGGAGACCCGCGACCAGCTGGGGCGCACCCGCTGCGCCGGAACCGAACTGCTGGCCACCGCGCTGGCCCGGCACGCCACCGGGCGCACCGTCCACGTGGGCACCCTCGCGGGCACCGACCGCGTGGTGCGGGGCCAGGCGCGGGCCGCGCTGCACACCGCCGGAGCGATCGCCGCCGACATGGAGTCGGCCGCCACCCTGGACGCCGCCGCCGCGGGCACGGCCCGGCGTCCGGTTGCGGCTGTACGGGTGGTCGTGGACGCTCCCGGACATGAACTGATCCGCATCGGGACACTGCGGGGTGGAATATCGGCATTCCGCGTCCTTCGCGGTGTCCTGCCCGCATTCCTCGAATGGCACCGATCCCTGCTGCTCCCCTGGAGGTGAGCCAGAAATGGCCATGCCGCTCCGCCAGACAGTCCGTATCGGGACGTACCTGTTCCAGCAGAAGCTGCGCAAGCGTGAGAAGTTCCCCCTCATCGTGGAGCTCGAACCGCTCTTCGCGTGCAATCTCAAGTGCGAGGGCTGCGGAAAGATCCAGCACCCCGCCGGGGTGCTCAAACAGCGCATGCCGGTGGCACAGGCGGTGGGGGCCGTGCTGGAGTCCGGGGCCCCGATGGTCTCCATCGCGGGCGGCGAGCCGCTGATGCACCCGCAGATCGGGGAGATCGTGCGGCAGTTGGTGGCCAAGCGTAAATACGTCTTCCTTTGCACCAATGCCATGCTGCTGCGCAAGAAGATGGACCAGTTCACCCCGTCGCCGTATTTCGCGTTCGCCGTGCACATCGACGGGCTGCGTGAGCGGCACGACGAATCCGTCGCCAAGGAGGGCGTCTTCGACGAGGCGGTCGAGGCGATGAAGGAGGCCAAGCGGCGCGGCTTCCGCGTCACCACGAACTCCACCTTCTTCAACACGGACACGCCGCAGACCATCATCGACGTCCTGAACTTCCTCAACGACGAGATCGAGGTGGACGAGATGATGATCTCGCCCGCCTACGCCTACGAGAAGGCGCCCGACCAGGAGCACTTCCTGGGCGTCGAGCAGACCAGGGAGCTGTTCAAGAAGGCGTTCGCCGGGGGGAACCGGGCCCGCTGGCGGCTCAACCACAGCCCGCTCTTCCTCGATTTCCTGGAGGGCAAGGCCGACTTCGACTGCACCGCGTGGGCCATCCCCAACTACTCGCTCTTCGGCTGGCAGCGCCCCTGCTACCTGATGAGCGACGGCTATGTGCCCACCTACCGCGAACTGGTCGAGGAGACCGACTGGGACAAGTACGGCCGCGGCAAGGACCCGCGCTGCGCCAACTGCATGGCGCACTGCGGCTACGAACCGACCGCCGTGCTGGCCACCATGGGCTCGCTCAAGGAGTCGCTGCGCGCGGCCCGCGAGACGGCCGCACCGAGTGGCTCGCGCTAGCGCCTGCCGCCGCACGCCACCACGGATCCACCGGAGTACTGTCTCGTTCGAGCAGGGGGGCCCACCATGTCCTTGCTGGAGTCCATCGACGGCGCCGCGCGCACGGGTGAGGGGAGCGTGGGGTGAGCGACTTCGACCTGGCGAAGCTGCTGGCCCGGCGCGGAGCCGAGCGCTACGACCTGCACGCGCGCCACCTCAACCACCAGTTGCCGCGCATGCTGCACACCCTCGGTTTCGACAAGGTCTACGAGCGGGCCGAGGGCGCCTACTTCTACGACGCCGAGGGCAACGACTACCTCGACATGCTCGCCGGGTTCGGCGTCATGGGGCTGGGCCGCCACCACCCCGTCGTACGGCAGGCGCTGCACGACGTGCTCGACGCGCAGCTCGCCGACCTCACCAGGTTCGACTGCCAGCCGCTGCCCGGGCTGCTGGCCGAGAAGCTGCTGTCGTACGCCCCAGGACTCGACCGGGTCTTCTTCGGCAACAGCGGCACCGAGGCCGTCGAGACCGCGCTCAAGTTCGCCCGGTACGCCACCGGCAGGCCCAGGGTGCTGTACTGCGCGCACGCCTTCCACGGCCTGACGACCGGCTCGCTGTCGGTCAACGGCGAGGACGGCTTCCGCGACGGCTTCGCACCGCTGCTGCCGGACACCCCGGTCCCGCTGGGCGACCTGGAGGCGCTGGAGCACCAGCTACGCAAGAAGGACGTGGCGGCGCTGGTGGTCGAGCCCGTCCAGGGCAAGGGCGTGCACGCGGCACCGCCCGGATACCTGCGCGCCGCCCGCGAGCTGCTCCACAAGCACGGGGCGCTGCTCATCGCGGACGAGGTGCAGACCGGGCTGGGCCGCACCGGCGACTTCTTCGCCTACCAGCACGAGGCCGGTGTCGACCCGGACCTGGTGTGCGTGGCCAAGTCGCTGTCCGGCGGCTACGTGCCCGTCGGGGCGACACTCGGCAAGGAGTGGATCTTCAAGAAGGTCTACTCGTCCATGGACCGGGTGCTGGTCCACTCCGCCAGCTTCGGGTCCAACGCCCAGGCCATGGCCGCCGGGCTCGCCACCCTGGCCGTCATGGACGACGAGCGGCTCACCGAGAACGCCCGCCGCACCGGCGAGGAGCTGCGCACCCGGCTCGCCGCGCTCGTCGACCGGTACGAACTGCTGCACGAGGTGCGCGGCCGCGGACTGATGATCGGCATCGAGTTCGGCAAGCCGAGGTCGATGGGGCTGCGCAGCCGCTGGACGATGCTGCAGACCGCGCGCAAGGGCCTGTTCGCCCAGATGGTCGTGGCCCCGCTGCTGCACAGGCACCGGATCCTCACCCAGGTCTCCGGCGACCACCTGGAGGTCATCAAGCTGATCCCGCCGCTGGTGGTGGGCGAGGCCGAGGTGGACCGTTTCGTGAGCGCCTTCACGCAGGTCATGGACGACGCGCACAGCGGCGGCGGCTTCATGTGGGACTTCGGGCGCACCCTGATCAAACAGGCGCTGGCGACCCGCTGACCCGCGGGCCGTGCCGCCACCCGCGCGGGTGGCGGCACAGCCCGGGGGCCGGGCCGCTCACGCCCTTCCGGGCAGCTCTCCGCGTACCGTCCGCGCCGCCGCGGTGAGGTTGGCCAGCGAGGCGCGCACCTCGGACCAGCCCCGCGTCTTGAGCCCGCAGTCGGGGTTGACCCACAGCCGGTCCGCGGGCAGCGCCGTCAGCCCCTTGCGCAACAGCGCCGCGGCCTCGTCCGCGCCGGGGACGCGCGGCGCGTGGATGTCGTACACGCCGGGGCCCGCCTCGCGCGGGTAGCGGTGCGCGGCCAGCTCGTCGGCGACCTGCATCCGCGAGCGCGCGGCCTCCAGGCTGATCACGTCGGCGTCGAGGTCGTCGATGGCCTGGAGGATGTCGCCGAACTCGGCGTAGCACATGTGGGTGTGGATCTGCGTGTCCGCGCGCACCCCGCTGGTGGTGAGGCGGAACGCCTCGGTGGCCCACGCCAGGTAGCCGGGCCGGTCGGCGGCGCGCAACGGCAGCGTCTCGCGCAGCGCGGGCTCGTCGACCTGGATGACGGCCGTGCCCGCGGCCTCCAGCTCGCACACCTCGTCGCGCAGCGCGAGCGCCACCTGGCGGGCCGTCTCGGCGGCGGGCTGGTCGTCGCGGACGAACGACCAGGCGAGCATCGTCACAGGACCCGTCAGCATCCCCTTGACCGGGCGGGTGGTGAGGGACTGCGCGTACTGGGTCCAGCGCACCGTCATCGGCTGCGGCCTGGAGACGTCCCCCGCGCAGATGGGGGGCCGCACGTAGCGGGTGCCGTAGGACTGGACCCAGCCGTGCCGGGTGGCCAGGTAGCCGGTCAGCCGCTCGGCGAAGTACTGCACCATGTCGCCCCGTTCCGGCTCGCCGTGCACCAGCACGTCCAGGCCGGCCTCCTCCTGGAAGGAGACGACCTCGCGGATCTCGGCAGCGATGCGCCGCTCGTACGCGGCCTCGTCGATGCGCCCGGCGCGCAGATCGGCGCGGGCCGCGCGCAGCTCGCCGGTCTGCGGGAAGCTGCCGATGGTGGTCGTGGGCAGCGGCGGCAGGCCGAGGCGGGTGCGCTGCGCGGCCGTGCGCCGGGCGTACGGCGCCGAGCGGCGCGCGTCGGACTCGGTGACCGCTGCCGTGCGGGCGCGTACCGCCGCGTCGTGGGTGAGCGGCGAGGCGGCGCGTGAGGCCAGGTCGGCCCGGTTGGCTGCCAGTTCGCCGCCGATGGCGCCCGTGCCCCGGGACAGTCCGCGTGCCAGGGTGGCGGCCTCGGCAATCTTCTGCGCCGCGAACGCCAGCCAGCGGGAGACCTGCGGGTCGATGTCGCGCTCCGCCCTGGCGTCCAGCGGGACGTGCAGCAGCGAGCAGGACGGTGCCACGTCCACGCGGCCGGCCAGCCCGAGCAGCGTCCCCAGGGTGGTCATGGACCGCGCGGAGTCGTTGATCCACACGTTGCGCCCGTCGATGACGCCCGCCACCAGCCGCTTGCCGGGCAGCCCGCCGGCCGCGGCGAGCGTGTCGAGGTTGGCGGCGGCGGGTCCCGTGAAGTCGAGCGCCAGCCCCTCCACGGGGGTCTTGGCCAGTACGGGCAGCGCTTCTTCGAGCCGGTCGAAGTAGGAGGCGACCAGCAGCCGGGGCCGGTCGGCGAGGCCGCCCAGCTCCCGGTAGGCGCGGGCCGCGGCCGCCAGCTGTCCGTGGGTGCGGTCGGACACCAGCGCCGGCTCGTCCAGCTGCACCCACCGTGCCCCGGCGGCGCGCAGGTCCGCCAGCACCTCCGCGTAGACGGGCAGCAGCCGCTCCAGCAGGGTCAGGGGCTCGAAGTCCTCGGGTGCGCCGGGCGCCGGCTTGGCGAGCAGCAGGTAGGTGACGGGCCCCACCAGGACAGGGCGGGCCTCCACCCCCAGGGCGAGGGCCTCCTTCAGCTCGCGGGTCTGCTTGCCCGAGTCGGCGCGGAAGGCCGTCTCGGGGCCGAGCTCGGGCACCAGGTAGTGGTAGTTGGTGTCGAACCACTTGGTCATCTCCAGCGGCGCGGCCTCCTGCGTACCGCGGGCCATGGCGAAGTAGCCGTCCAACGGGTCGGCCTCGACCGCGGCGCGGTGCCTCTCGGGCACGGCGCCGACCATGACCGTGGTGTCCAGTACGTGGTCGTAGTACGAGAAGTCGCCCGTGGGCAGCTCGTCGAGGCCGGCCTCCGCCATCGCCCGCCAGTTGGCGCGGCGCAGCCCGGCCGCGGTGGCGTGGAGGGCCTCGGCGCTGACCCGGCCCTTCCAGTAGCCCTCGACGGCCTTCTTCAGCTCACGGCCCGGGCCCTGGCGCGGGTAGCCGTGCACGGTGGCGCGGGCCGAGGGGGCCCGGGGTGGGGTGCCGGTGGTGTCCGTGGCGTCCTGGGGTTCCGGCGCAGCGTGCGCACCTGTCGCTGTCACGCAACTCTCCTTCGCGAGGTGACCGAAGCGCTCCCGGGACCGGGACGACGACGCGAAGGGGCGCGGCGCTGACGGGGCCGCCTGGGCGCCCGCCTGGGCGGACGGTCGGCGCCGCCCGCACTGCTCCGCTCTCCGACCCGCCCTCGAGGTCTCGGGAGAACCGCACGCGTGGGCGTGCGGGCAGCGGGCAGGTCTTCGGACTCGCGGGCACGCCCGCCGGACTCCCGGCGGGCACCTACCGGCCGTCGCTTCCCGGACCGTTCCATCCAGTGCGTATGACGGCTCTCGTTCCCACTCACCGCTGCGGGGCAGTCCCGGATTCCCACCGGATTCCCTCTTGCGACGCCTCCCGCCTGGCGGACGGGGCGAACCAGCTGCGACGGCCAGCCTAGCGGCTTCGCGTGCAGGTGTCTGCGGGGCCCTGTGGCCCGACGCTCCGGCTCAGGACTCCAGCATCCTGGACCTGAGACGGGTGCGGGTCACCTCGGTGAGACCCAGCCCCTTGGTCAGGTAGGTCTCCACGTCGCCCCAGGTCTCGTCGATGGTGGTGAAGGCCGCGTGCAGGTACGCGGCGCGGGCGTCGAACAGGGGCGCCAGCAGTTCCAGCACCTCGGTCGACATCCCGGCCTTCGACTTGGCGCTGCGGTGCACCTTGTACCGCCGGTGCGGGTCGTTGGACAGGAGGTAGTCGGCCTCGATCGCGCCGCGGTCGACGCCGAGCGCCAGCAGCGTGATCGCCACCGACAGCCCCGCGCGGTCCTTGCCCGCCGCGCAGTGCATCAGCGCGGGCACGCTGTCCTCGGCGAGCGCGTGCAGGATCCGGCTGTGCTCGGCCGTCCGGGAGGTGATCATGGTGCGGTACGAGGTCGTCATCCGCTCGACGCCCAGCCCGTCGCCGAGGATGGTCTGGAGCTGGTCGAGCTCGCCGTCGCGCACCATCTTCCAGAACTCCGCGCCGTCGGCGGGGTCCGAGAGCGGGATGTTGACGTTGCGCACGCCCGGCAGCATCACGTCGGGGCCGTCGAGCTTCCGGTCGGCGGCGTTGCGGAAGTCGAAGACCGTGTGCAGTGCCAGACCGCCGAGAAAAGCGGCGTCCTCGGGTGTCGCGTGGGCCAGGTGTCCGCTGCGGAAGAGGACCCCGCGCCGTACCCGCCGCCCGTCCACCGTGGGCAGCCCTCCGACGTCCCGGAAGTTCCGTACTCCGGCCAGCACCTTCTCGGCGGACTCCTGCGTCACGAGTGCGCTCCCTAGCGTGTAAGACGACCGTCCGTTCGACCATACGACATGGATGCCTGAGGCGATCAGTTCCGGCGGGCGTGACCCCCGCGACGGGCTCGGCGCGGGCCGCGCCCGCGCCGTGCGCCCCCTGCGGTCCGCCTCGTGAGCGCTCCGTACGCCCGCGTCGTGAGCGCCCCTACGCCCGTACCGCGCGTGCCCCCGTACGCTCGCACCGTGAGTGAGGAGCTGTTTCCGCGTCCACCGGCTCAGGTGGCGCCGGGCGCCGCGCACCTGCCGGGATGGCTGGACGCCGGGGCGCAGGGAGAGCTGCTGGCGGCCTGCCGGCGCTGGGCACTGCCGCCCGCCGGGCTGCGGACGGTGCGGATGCCCGGCGGCGGCGAGATGTCGGTGCGCCAGCTGAGCCTGGGGAGGCACTGGTACCCCTACGGCTACGCGGAGACCGTCGTGGACGGCGGCGGTGAGCGGGTGAAGGCCTTCCCCGCGTGGCTGGGGGAGTGGGCGCACCGCGCGGTGGGCGACGCGGCGGCGGTGGTGGGGGAGGGCGTGTTCGGGGACGGGGCCCGCGCCGCCGCGTACGACATCGCGCTCGTCAACTTCTACGGCGCGGACGCGAGGATGGGCATGCACCGGGACAGCGACGAGCGCTCCGACGCGCCCGTCGTCTCCTTCAGCCTCGGCGACGCCTGCGTCTTCCGCTTCGGGAACACCGAGGGACGGGGCCGGCCGTGGCGGGACGTGCGGCTGCACAGCGGCGACGCCTTCGTCTTCGGCGGGCCCGCGCGCCTGGCCTACCACGGGGTGCCCCGCACCGAACCCGGCTCGGCGCCGCCCGCGTTGGGGCTGCGCGGGCGGGTCAACGTCACCGTGCGGGCCTACTGAGCCGGTGGGGGGCGGATGGTGAGTCACCGCGCGGCCCTGTCAAGCGGAAGCCGGGCGGGTTCACTCTTTGGGAGCTGGCGAACCCTGGCGAATACCCCGTTCGGGTCAGTCGGGGGCGTGGCTGCGGGCTAGCGTGACCATGGCGTCGTCACCTCCCTCACACCGTCTTGACACCTCAACTTCCCGAGGACCCCATGGTCGAACCTCCGAGCAACGCGGTGCAGGCCTCCGCAGGAATAGGAACCTCCACTTCCGCTTCACTGGTCGCCTCCGCGGCCGCGTCCGCCTCAGCGTCAGCCTCAGTCTCAGCCTCCGGAAACAGCGGCAGGCACGGCGTCGCACGCCGCCGGCACGGCAAGCCCCGCACCCGAGAGAACGCACGCGAGAACGTGGGAGACGCCGCCGTCCGCCGACGGCTCGTACGGCTCGCCGTCCTGCCCGCAGGACTCGTCGCCCTCACCGGCGCCGCCGTCGTCGTCTGCCTCCTGCGCGCCCGCGGCGGCACGCCCCTCGGCGCCTCGGTCTGGGGAGTGCTGGCCGCCGGGGCGTTCCTCTGCTGCGTCGTGCCGGGCACCGCCGCGTACCTCGCCGCGGCCGAAGCACGGGGAACCGCCGAGCGCTGCGCCGCGCTGCGCCGTGCCACCGCACGCGGCCAGGCCGAACTCAGATCCATGCTCTGGGCGTTGCGGCACGGTGAGCGACCCGTGCCGCGCACCCGCGCCCCGCAGGGCGAACCGGTCGGCGACGGGCTCGACCTGCTCGTGCACCAGGCGGCTCTCGCCCAGTGCGGCGCCGAGGCCGCCGTCGCGGAGGCCGTCTCCCTCATGGGCAGGGCGCGCGGGGAGGGCGAGGAGAAGATGGAGGTGTTCGTCAACCTCGCCCGCAGGCTCCAGTCCCTGGTCCACCGCGAGATCCGGTTCATCGACGACCTGGAACACGAGGTGGAGGACCCCGACCTGCTCAAGGGCGTCTTCCACGTCGACCACCTCGCCACCCGTATCCGGCGCCACTCCGAGAACCTGGCCGTCCTCGGCGGCGCTGTCGCCCACCGCCAGTGGACCCGTCCGGTCTCCCTCTCCGAGGTGCTGCGCTCCTCCGTCGCGGAGGTGGAGCACTACACCAGGGTGCAGTTGGTCCCGCCGATCGAGGGCGCCGTGCGCGGGCACGCCGTCGCGGACGTCATCCACCTGCTGGCCGAACTGATCGAGAACGCCACCGTGTTCTCCGCGCCGGAGACCCGCGTCCTGGTCCGCACGGAACCGGTGACCGCCGGGCTCGCCGTGGAGGTCGAGGACCGGGGGCTCGGCATGAACCCCGAGGAGCAGAACCAACTCAACGCCGTCCTCGCCGACCCGGAAGGCATCGACGTGCCGGCACTGGTGCGCGACGGCCGCATCGGGCTGTACGTCGTGGCGGCCCTCGCCCACCGCCATGGGGTCGTCGTCCAGCTCCAGAACAACATCTACGGCGGGGTGCAGGCCGTGGCCGTCCTGCCCCGGAGCCTGCTGGGCGAGCCGGCAGGACACGGCAGGGCGGCGCTGCCCGACGGCGGGCGGGACGGCGGCGGCGCGGGCGGCGCCGGACCGGCTGCCCCGCCGGCCGGCGCACCCGCGACCACCCGCTCCGGCGCGGCGCCCGCGGGAGCGGCACCGCACGCGGAGGCCGGCCCCGACGGGTGCACCCGTGCGGGCACGGACTCGGGGCCCGGTGCGGCGCGCCCGGGTGCCGCACGCCCGGGTGCCGCGCCGTCTGCGGCCACCGGCCCCGGCGGGTTTCCCGGTGCGGATGCGCGTGCGGGAGCGGGCGCGGGGCCCGGGGCGGGAAGCAGCCAGGGGTCTGGTGCGGGAACGGGCGTGGGGCCCGACGCCGGAGCCGGCTCAATGACTGGCGGGGGAGCGAGTTCGGGGCCCGGTGCGGGGGTGGGCTCACAGCCCGGTGCGGGAGTGGGCTCGGAACGGGGCACTGGAGCAGGCTCGGGGCCCGGCGCGGGAGCGGTCCCGGGGCTCGGCGCGGGAGCGAGTTCGGTGCCCGGTGCGAAAGCCGACCCTGGCCCGGGGTCGGGCGCGGGCTCGGGTACCGGCGCGGAAGCCGGCTCCGCGTCGGGGAGCGCCGCCCACCGCGCGGCGCTCCCCGCTGAGCAGGGCCGCACGGTGGGGGCGGAGCGGGGCGCGGGAGACGCCGACGCGGGAGCGGTCTCTCCGGCGGATCCCCGGCCGCGCGCACGGGCGCGAGGCGGACAGCGCGGCCCCGCCACCCCGGCCCCCCTGGGCGCGCCGGAGCAGACGGAGTCCACGGGCGGCCCGGAAGGGGACGCACGCGACCGCGAGAGGCGTGCGCTCGGCCCGCCGGGACCCGCCGCGCGGGCGCGGAGGGCCGAGGACCCCGGCCGGGTACCGGGCACCTCCTCCGGGCGAGGGCAGGGGGCAGCCTCGCCGCAGGGGCGGGGCGCTGTGGAGGGCGAACCGTTGGCCGACCGCCCTCCGTTGCCCAGGCGGCGCCGGCAGACGCATCTGGCGCCGGAGCTGCGCGAACCTCTGCCGCCGACCGGGAGCGCTCGCGACGAGGGCGGGCACGATCCGGGGCTGATGGCGGCCTTCCGCCGGGGCAGCACTCTCGCGCACGGCATCGACCATCCGGCCGGCGGACACCCGCCGCCCCACCCAGGAGAAGAGCGCGACCATGGCGAGTGAGACCCAGGCACCGCAGGCCCCCCGAGGCTCCAGTCCCACCCCCGGGGCCCAGAACACCGACCTGTCCTGGCTGTTGGCCGGGCTGGTGGAGCGGGTGCCGCACGCGAGCAGCGCGCTGCTGCTGTCGGCCGACGGGCTGGTGAAGGCGGCGCACGGTCTGGAGCCCGACACCGCCGATCACATGGCGGCGCTCTCCTCGGGGCTGTACTCGCTCTCGCGCAGCCTGGGGGTGCGCATGGCGGGCGGCGACGGGGTGCGGCAGGTGGTGGTCGAGCTCGACCGGTCGTTGCTCTGCGTGACGCGGGCGGGGCAGGGGGCCTGCCTGGCGGTGCTGGCCCGGCGGGAGGCGGACGCTGCGGTGCTGGGGTACGAGATGGCGATGCTCGTCAAGCGGGTGCGCTCCCCGCTGTCGACCCCCGCGCGCCAGCCAGGGCCCGCGTGAGCGGACCTCGTGCGCACTCCGCCCCCGCCCCCGCCGCCGCACCCTCCCGCGCGGCCGCCCCACCCGTTGCCGGCACGCCCGCCGGACGGCGAGGCGCCGCCACCGGACGGCGAGGTGCCGCCGCAGGGCGGTGAGGCACCGCCGCAGGACGGTGAGGTGCCGCCGCAGGATGACGGGCGGACACCGTCGTCGTGCGGGGGCGCTCCGCCGCAGTTCGACGAGGCGGCGGGGCGGCTGGGGCGGCCGTACACGGCGAGCGGCGGACGTACCAGGCCGACCACCGCGTATCAGCTGACCACGCTCGTGCGGGCGACGGGGGCCAGGCCGTTGCGCTACTTCGGCCCTGAGCACCGGCGGCTGCTCCAGCTGTGCGCGGGCGGCCCCCTCTCGGTGGCCGAACTCGCCGCGCAGTTGCGGTTGCCCGTGGTGGTGACCAAGGTCGTGCTCTGCGATCTCCTCGACAGCGGTGCCGTCGCCGTGCGTGCTCCGGCTCGGGTGGGTGCCGGTCAGGAGCCGGTGGAAGGAGAGGTGTTGGAGGCGCTGTTGGAGGGGCTTCGCCGACGCCTCTCCACCCGGTCATGACAGGCATATGGTGAGAGAAGTTGTGCGGAACCGTTGTTATTGCTTGGTTGCTGTGGTGTCTTGTGGGTTATGGAAGCGAAGCCCTGGGCACGACGGAGTTTTCTGGCGGCAAGTGGCGGCGTTCTCGCGGGTTATGCCGCCTTCTCGGAACAGAAGGCGGCGTTCGCGGCCGGACGGAGACCGGCGGCGGGCCGCACCGGACGGGAGTGGGACGCCGACCCCACCACCTTCGAGATCAACAGGGAACCGGCGCGCGCGGTCCTGGTCCCCCACCGTGACACCAAGTCAGCGCTGCGCGGCGGGCGGGGACACTCGCCGTACCACAGGTCGTTGAACGGTGACTGGCGCTTTCGCTGGTCCGAGAACCCCGACAAGCGGCCCGAGGGGTTCCACCGCACCGACTACGACGACGGCGACTGGGACACCCTGCCCGTCCCCGCCAACTGGGAGCTGCACGGCTACCGCGAACCCATCTACCTCAACGTCCGCTACCCGTGGATCGGTTACGAGGAACCCGAGCCGCCCGCCGTCCCCAAGGAGTTCAACCCGGTCGGCTCCTACCGGCGCACCTTCACCGTGCCGCGCGACTGGGACGGCAGGCGCACCCTCCTCTCCTTCCAAGGGGTGAAGTCCGCCTTCTTCGTGTGGGTGAACGGCCGGCAGGTGGGCTACAGCGAGGACAGCTACACCCCGGCCGAGTTCGACATCAGCGAGCATCTGAGGCGCGGCGAGAACACCCTGGCCGTCGAGGTCTACCGCTGGTCGGACGGCAGTTGGCTGGAGGACCAGGACATGATCGACCTGTCCGGGATCTTCCGTGACGTCTACCTGTACTCGGTACCGCGCGTGCACCTGCACGACGTGGAGGTCCGCACCGCACTCGACGACGCGCTCACCAGCGCGGAGCTGACCGTGCACACCCGCGTGCGGGACACCACCGGCGGCACGGTCGGCACGTACACGGTCACGGGCGTCCTGTACGACGCGGACGGGCGCAGGGTGGAGACCGGGCGGCTCAGCGGCACCGTACGGCCGCCCGCAGGCGGTATCGGCGACGCCGACCTGACGGGAACGGTGCGCCGCCCGGCGCTGTGGTCCGCCGAGAGTCCCGCCCTCTACACCCTCGTGCTGACGGTCGAGGGGCCCGGCGGCGGGAAGAGCGAGGTCCAGCGGGTGCGGTTCGGGTTCCGCAAGCTGACCTTCGGGCCCGGCAAGCTGGAGATCAACGGCAAGCCGCTCGTCTTCGCGGGCACCAACCGGCACGAGTCCGACCCCGACCACGGGCAGGCCGTGCCGGAGAAGACGATGCTGCGCGACATCGCACTGATGAAGCGGCACAACATCAACGCCGTCCGCACCTCGCACTACCCCAACGCCACCCGCTGGCTGGAACTGTGCGACGAACACGGCCTGTACGTCGTCGACGAGGCCAACCTGGAGACCCACGGCGTCCGCGACACCGTCCCCGGGTCCCTTCCGGAGTGGACCGAGGCGTGTGTGGACCGGGCACGCAGCATGGTCGAGCGCGACAAGAACCACGCTTGCGTGGTGATGTGGTCGCTCGGCAACGAGGCGGGCGGCGGCGACAACTTCGCGAAGATGGCCGACTGGATCCACGAGCGCGACGCGAGCCGCCCCGTGCACTACGAGGGCATGAGCTCCGTGGCGGACGTCGAGAGCCGGATGTACGCGCCGCCCTCCGAGGTCGAGAAGTACGGCGAGTCGGGCAACCCCAAGCCGTTCCTGCTGTGCGAGTACGCGCACTCGATGGGCAACAGCACCGGCAACCTCAAGGAGTACTGGGACCTCTTCGAGAAGTACCCCAACCTGCACGGCGGCTTCATCTGGGACTGGGTCGACCAGGCGATCCGCAAGCCCGTGCCAGGCGACGCGTCCCGCACCTACCTCTCCTACGGCGGTGACTGGGTGAAGGACTATCCCACCGACGGCAACTTCTGCTGCAACGGGGTCATCCGCTCCGACCGCGAGGCGGAGCCGGAACTGGCCGAGGTCAAACACGTCTACCAGCGCATCGCGTTTTTGGGGAAGAAGGCCGCCGAGGGCGAGGTCGAGGTCGTCAACAAGCAGCTGTTCCTCGGGCTCGACGCCTACGAGCTGCGCTGGGAGGTCACCCGGGACGGCGAGCGGCAGCAGCACGGCACGGCGAAGCCGCCCGCCGCGGGGCCCGGCGAGACGGGCACCGTGCGCCTCCCGCTCACCCGCCCGGGCAAGCCCGCGCCGGGCGCCGAGTACTGGCTCAACCTCTCTCTCGTACTGCGCCACGGCACCTCCTGGGCCAAGGCCGGGCACGAGGTGGCCACCGGACAGCTCCAGCTCAAGGACTGGCAGACCCCGGCGCCGAAGGAGCCCGGCGACGAGGAGCTGCCGCCCGTCGAGTACGAGGAGAGCGGCAAGCAGGTCACCGTCACGGGGCGGGACTTCACCCTCACCCTGGACAGGGCCGGCGGCACCCTGACCGACTTCCGGCACAAGGGCGCAGTCGTGCTCTCGGCGGGTCCCGTGCCCAACTTCTGGCGCGGCCCCACCGACAACGACATCGGCCGCGGCTTCCACAAGACCGCGGCCACCTGGAAGGAGGCGGGCGCCAAGCGGACCACCGACGAGGTGAAGGTGGTCAGGAAGAACCGCTCCGTCGTCACGATCGAGGTCCGCAGCACCCTGCCGACCTCGCCGGCGACCTCGGCGTTCACCACCGTCTTCACCGTGCGCGGGGACGGCGAGGTCCGCGTCGCCCACACGCTGGAGCCCGGCGCGGGCCTGCCCGACCTGCCGATGGTCGGCGCGCTGCTCACCCTGCCGAAGGACCGTTCCGCCTTCACCTGGTACGGGCGCGGGCCGCAGGAGAACTACTGGGACCGCCGCACGGGCGCCGCGCCGTGGGCCGCTACCGCTCGAGTGTCGAGGAGCAGTTCACCCCGTACGTGCGGCCGCAGCAGTGCGGCAACGTGACCGACGTGCGGTGGGGCGAGCTGAGCGGCAAGGACGGCACCGGGCTGCGGGTGAGCACCGAGCCGGGCGACCACCTGGAGCTGAGCGCGCTGCGGTACACCCCCGCCGACCTGGACGGGCCGAAGCACCCGCACGAGCTGACGCCGCGGAAGGAGACGGTGCTCGGCGTCAACCACCGCCAGATGGGGCTGGGCGGCAACGACTCCTGGGGCGCGGCGCCACTGGAGCAGTACCTCCTTCACGCGGACCGCACCTACCGCTACGGTTACCGCCTGCGCGCGGTGTGACGGCCGGCGCTCAGGTGGCGAGCGAGCACAGGTGAGCGGGAAGGGGCTGGACGTGACGGACCGGCGGGACGACTTCACGACCGTGGCGGACGGGACGCGGGTGGCGACCTACACCTGGCTTCCCGAGGGAGACGTACGCGCCCTCGTGCAGCTCGCGCACGGCGCCGCCGAACACGCCCAGCGCTACGACCGCTTCGCCCGCTTCCTGACCCGGAACGGGTACGCCGTCGTCGCCTCCGACAACCGGGGGCACGGGGCGACGGCGCAGTTCACCGGCGGCTTGGGCGCCGTCGGTGAGGAAGGCTGGCGCGCCACGGTCGCCGACCTCAAGGAGGTTGGCGACCGGGCGCGTGCCCACCTGCCCTCCGACGCGCCCCGCTTCCTCCTCGGGCACAGCCTGGGCTCCCAGCTCGCCCGCGACTACGCCCAGGAGTACGGCGAGGAGCTGTCGGGGCTCGTGCTCTCCGGAACCTTCCGGTGCCTGCCGGGGACCGAGACCGAGAGCGCGATCCGGCGGCTGGAGCGGGAGAGCGCCGAGCGGGGCAGGAACGCGCCCTCGGACTTCACCGCCGAGCTGTTCGCCTCGTTCAACGACGCGTTCACCCACCGCACCGGATACGAGTGGCTCTCCCGCGACGAGGCGGAGGTGGACGCCTACGCCGAGGACGAGCGCTGCGGCTTCTCCTTCAGCGCGGGCCTGTCCCTGGACTGGGTGCGCGCCAACCGCAAGATCAACGATCCGGAGCAGTTCGCCCGCATCCCCCGCGCCCTCCCCGTCCACGTGGCCGTGGGCGAGCTCGACCCCTGCCACCAGCGCATGACGCTCGTGTACGAACTGCTGGAGGACTTCCGCTACCTGGGCTCGCACGACCTGAGCTGGCGCGCGTACGAGGGCGCCCGGCACGAGATCCTCAACGAGACCAACAAGGACGAGGTCCAGGCGGACCTGCTGGAGTGGTTCGAGAGCCACCTGGACGTCGGTCCCTGACCCGGCGCTACCCCGCCCGCGCCCAGTCCTTGGCGAACTCGCCGGGCGGGGCCGGACGCGCGTAGTACCAGCCCTGCGCCGTGTCGCAGCCCAGTTGCCGCAGCTGGTCGGCCTGGCTCTCGGTCTCCACGCCCTCCACCGTCACGGCCAGGCCGAGCGCGTGCGCGAGCGAGACGATGCCCTCGACGAAGGTCAGATCCACCGGGTCGGCCGGGTGGCGCTGGAGCCCCTGGGTGAAGGAACGGTCCAGCTTGAGCGTCGTCGCCGGGAGCCTGCGCAGATTGGCCAGGTTGGAGTAGCCGGTACCGAAATCGTCCAGCGCGATGTCCACCCCGAGGTCGGCCAGCTGCCACAACGGCTTGAGCTCGTCCTCGTCGGCGCTGATCAGCGCCGACTCCGTGACCTCCAGGCACAGCGACGAGGGCGCCACCCCCGCGGCCTCCAGCACCGCGATGGTGTCCGGCACCAGATCGGGATGGTGCAGCTGCCTGGGGGAGAGGTTGACGTTGACGCGCAGCGGCTGCCCGCCGGCCCACGTGCAGGCCTGGGAGACGGCCTGTTCCAGCACCCAGCGGCCCAAAGGGACGATGAGCCCGGTGTGTTCGGCCAGCGGGATGAAGCGGTCGGGGCCCAGGCGGCCGTGTACGGGGTGCTTCCAGCGGACCAGCGCCTCGGCGCCGTCCACCTGCCCGTCGCTCATCCGGATCAGCGGCTGGTACTCCAGGAAGAACTCGTCGCGCTCCAGCGCCCCCGGCAGGTGGTTGGTGAGGCTGTGCCGGTCGATGGCGCGGGCCTCGGAGTCCGGATCGGCCAGCGCGTAGCGGTTTCCCCCGGCGTCCTTGGCCCGGTACATCGTGATGTCGGCGCTGCGCAGCACCTCCGCGGGCTCCAGCCGGCCCGCGGCGCCCTCCACGATGCCGATGCTGGCGCGTACGGACAGCTCACGTCCGTCGACGCTGATCGGGGTGGCCAGCGCCGCCAGCAGGGAGCGCGCCAGGCAGGTGACCTCCTCGGTGTCCTGCGGGTCGGACATCAGCACCACGAACTCGTCCCCGCCGATCCGGGCCACCAGGTGGGCCGGCGCGGTGGTGCAGGACTGCAGGCGCTCGGCGACCGCGACCAGGAGCTGATCGCCCACCGCGTGTCCGAGGCTGTCGTTGACGGCCTTGAAGCCGTCGATGTCCAGGTAGCAGAGCCCGAACCTGCGCACGCCGCCGCCGGGGCTGAGGATCCGCTCCAGGCGCTCGGCGAACAGCGTGCGGTTGGGCAGCCCCGTCAGCTCGTCGTGGGTGGCCTCGTAGCGCAGGCGCAGGTGCAGCAGGCGCCGCTCGGTGACGTCCTCCATGAGGGCGAGTTGGTAGCGCGGTTCGCCCTCGGCGTCCCGCAGCAGCGAGACGGTCAGGTTGGTCCACAGCATGGTGCCGTCGGGACGCTGGTAGGGCTTCTCCACCCGGAAGTGGTCACGCCTCCCGCGGGCCAGCTCGCGGTGGAGCCGCCACACCTCGGGGGCGTCGTCGGGGTGCACCCAGTCGTTGAGGTTGCGGCGGCGCATCTCCTCCTCGGAGCGCCCGAACATCCGGGCCAGCGCGCCGTTGGCGTCCCGCAGCCGGCCGCTCATGTCCGCGATGCCGATGCCGATGGTGGCGTCCTTGAAGACGGCGCGGAAGCGGGTCTCGGAGGCGTGCAGGGCCTCTTCGACGGCGGTCTGGGCGGCCAGCGCGGCCCGCGAGAGCGCCTCCTGCTCGCCCAGGGTGCGCTCGCGGACGGCGAAGGTGAACCCGGCGGCGAGCGCGTGCTGGAGCCGGGCGCAGCGGGAGCGGGTCTCGTCGACGCCGAGCGCGCCCGGGACGCCGGCGGCGGGCGCGAGTCCGGCCGCGTACAGCACGAGGTAGGACTCGACCACGCCGAGGGCGTGCGGCAGCGCGTCGGGGCTGGTGCAGTGCGCGTCGTCCACCAGCGCCCGGCCGACCTCGCGGCCTGCCGAGGGGGTGAACGGGTGGGCGTGCAGGGCCTCGCCGAGACGGACGGCGAGCGGATGGAGGAAGTCCTCCAACTCGGCACGGGTGAGGGAGGTCTGGGTCGCCGGGTAGATCGTCCGGCTCCAGATCCGGGCGAATCTGCGCAGCCCGTCTTCCCCGTCGCTGCGGTCCTCGCGGTCCTCCCCGCGCTCGTTCTGCGAAGTCACGCGGCGCCTACCGCCTTACGGCCGATTCCGGCGAAGCCGCCGCAGGCACCGCTCTCCTCGTACTCAGGCGGTCCGTCGGGCCGCCACTGCGGCACCGGGACCAGACCGGGCTCGACCACCTCGAAGCCCTCGAAGAACAGCTGGATCTCGTCCTTCGTGCGGATCACCAGCGGGGCGTTCGCGGTGCTGTAGACCTCCTTGAGACCGACCCCGCCGTCGCGTCTCGGCCCCGCCTCGGGGGAGCCGTGGGAGAGCACGAGCAGACTGCCGGGCGCGAGGTGCCGGGCCAGTTCGGTGAGGTACGTGCCCGGCTCGTCCCGGTCCTCGACGAAGTGCAGCAGCGCGACGAGCATCAACGCCACAGGACGGCGCAGGTCGAGCAGGTCCTCCACCTCGGGGGACTCCATGATGTCCTGCGGGGAGCGGAAGTCCGCCGAGACGATGCCCACCCGCCGCTCGCCCTGGAGCACGGCGCGGCTGTGCGCGACCGCCACCGGGTCGTTGTCGACGTAGACGACCCGGGCCTCCCTCTCCAGCGCGTGCGCCACCTCGTGCACGTTGCCGAAGGTGGGGATGCCGGAGCCGATGTCGAGGAACTGGGTGACGCCCTCCTGGAGCGCGAAGCGGATGGCGCGGCGCATGAAGGCGCGGTTGTTCTGCATGATCTTCGGCAGCCCCGGCCACGCCTGGATCGCCCTGCGTGCCGCCTCCCTGTCGACCTCGAAGTTGTGCGAGCCGCCGAGGTAGTAGTCGTACATCCGCGACACGCTCGGCACCGTGAGGTCGATGCCGTGGGGGGCCCAGGCGGGACGTTCCATCGAGGGGTCTCCAGCTCGCTGCGTTCACCGGGGAGTTCCGGTCGGGCCCATGAGGCTAACGACCGGGGAGCGGCGCACGGAAGGAAACAGCGTTACTGGGGCTGGATCTTGCCCGGGTGTTGACAGCACGGGCGGGAGGTATCGGGGCATAGCGCATTCCGGCATGATTTAATTGCGAGCTGTTTGCAAGAGCCTCCGATTTCCAACAAGGAGTGTGCCACAGATGACTGCCCGGACGGTACGGACGGCCACCGCGAGGGCGACCGCCGCCGTCGTACTCGCCTCAGCAGCGGCATGCTCAGCCCCTGATGACGGTGGCGGTCCCGGCGGTGGCACGGACGCACTCACGGTCGGCGTCGCCCAGGAGCCCGAGACGCTCAGCCCGCTCCTCGGCTACGGCAAAGAGGGCAACTCGAAGATATTCGACGGCCTGCTGACCCACGACGCGCAGATGAACCTCAAGCCCGCTCTCGCCACCCGCCTGCCGAAGGTGAGCAAGGACGGCCGCACCTACACCTACGACCTGCGCGAGGGCGTCACCTTCAGCGACGGGAAACCCTTCACCGCCAAGGACGTCGTCTACACCTACGAGACGATCCTCGACAAGAAGACCAACAACGCCTCCAAGAGCGAACTCGACGCCGTCGACAGCGTCCACGCCGAGGGCGAGCACACCGTCGTCTTCCGGCTCAAGTACCCCTACGCCGCCTTCGCCGAGCGCACCGTGCTGCCCATCGCCTCGCAGGCCGTCGCCTCCAAGTCGGACGTCAACACCGGCTCCTACAACACCGAGCCCGTCGGCACGGGCCCCTACGTCCTCACCAGCTGGCGCAAGGGCGAGAAGCTCAGCTTCAAGGCCAACCCGCACTACTGGGGCGGAAAGCCGAAGATCAAGCGCTTCACCGTCGCCGTCATCGAGGACGACGACGTGCGCGCCACCCGGCTGCGCTCCGGCGACCTGGACGGCGCCATCCTGCCGCCCAACCTCGCCAAGACCTACGAGAAGGACGAGGACAAGCGCACCTTCAGCGCCAAGACCGCCGACTACCGCGCCGTCACCCTGCCCAGCGACAACCCCGTCACCGGCGACAAGGCGATCCGCCGGGCCCTCGACCTGGCCGTGGACCGCGAGGCCATGGTGAAGTCGATCCTCAACGGCGCCGGCAAGCCCGCCTACGGGCCCCTGCCCACCGACAGCCCCTGGTTCGCGAAGGGCACCGAGCGGCCGCACGACCTGAAGGCGGCCGAGAAGATCCTCACCGACGCGGGCTGGAAGCCCGGCAAGGACGGCGTCCGCCGCAAGGACGGCGAGCGCGCCGCCTTCACCCTCTGGTACTTCTCCGGCGACAAGCTGCGCCAGGACCACGCACTGGCCTACGCCTCCGACGCCAAGAAGGCCGGCATCGACGTCCACGTCCAGGCGGGCAGCCGCGAGGTCATCCGGCCCAAGGTGCAGCACGACGCGATGCTGCTGGGCAACGGCTTCCCCGCCGACCCGGACTTCGACCTCTACCCGACGCTGCACTCCTCGCAGGCCGGCAACGGCTGGAACAACCTGGCCTACTACCACGACGAGACCGTCGACGAGCAGCTGGACGCCGCCCGCCGCAGCCGCGACCCCGAGACGCGCAAGGCCGCCTACACCAAGGTCCAGCGGGCCCTGGCCAAGAACCCCGGCTACACCTTCCTGACCACCATCGACCACGTCTACGTCATCGACGACAAGTGGCGCGGGCTGACCACCCAGGTCGAACCGCACGACCACGGCATCGGCGCGGGACCCTGGTGGAACGTCCAGGACTGGCAGCCCAAGAAGTGACGGAAACGGACATACCCGCGGCCGCGCGGCCCCCGCTCCAGCGCCCCACCCGGCGCGCCCTGTGGGGCCCGGCCGCCCGGCTGGTGGGACGGCGGCTGCTGGCCGCCGTCCCCGTACTGGCCGCGGTGACCTTCGGCGTCTTCGCCGTCGCCGCCGCCTCCCCCTTCGACCCCGTCCAGCAGTACGCGGGCTCCGCCGGACTCAACGCCTCCCAGGAGACACTGGAGCAGCTGCGCGCCAACCTGAACGTCGACGGACCCTTCCCACAGCGCTGGTGGGACTGGCTCACCAGCGCCGTGACCGGCGACTTCGGCGACTCCACCGCCCTGCGCCAGCCCGTCGCACAGGTCATCACCGAACGGCTCGGCTGGTCGGTCCTGCTGTGCGCCGTCGGCTTCGCCTTCGCGGTGCTCGTCGGCACCGTGCTCGGTCTGGCCGCGGCCCGCCGCAGGGGTGGTCTCCTCGACCGGACGGTCACCTCGCTGTCCTACACGCTGGAGGCGGCACCGCCGTTCTGGCTCGGGCTGCTCGGCATCTGGCTGTTCGCCCTCCAGCTCGACGTGCTGCCCGCGGGCGGACTCACCGACAGCGGCAGCGACGTCGTCACCGCCTCGGCGCTGCTGCGCCACCTCGCACTGCCCGCGCTGGTGCTGGGCATCTCCCAGGTGCCGTGGTTCCTGCTGTACGTCCGCCAGGGCGTCGGCGACGCGCTGGCGGAGGACGCCGTACGCGGCGCACGCGCCCGCGGCCTGTCCGAGCGGACCGTGCTGCTGGGACACGCGCTGCGCTCCGGGCTGCTGCCCGTGCTCACCCTGATCGGCTCCCGCATCCCCGAACTCATCACCGGCGCCCTGCTGGTGGAGACCGTCTTCAGCTGGCCCGGCATCGCCTCGGCGACCGTCGAGGCCGCCACCGCGACCGACTTCCCGCTGCTGGCAGCGCTCACCACGCTGGCCACGGTCGCGGTACTGGCCGGGAACCTGCTCTCGGACCTCGGCTACGGACTCGCCGACCCCCGCGTGGCCCTGGAGGAGATGTGAGCATCCCCGCGGCGCTCAGGCGCAGGACCCCGCGCGGCACGCCCGCGACGGGCCGCAGCCTGCGGCTGCCCCTCTCGTCGTGTGTGGTGGCGGCCGTCGTGCTGGCCGTCGTCCTCGTGCCGCTGCTCGTCCCGCTGGACGAGCAGGCCGTCGACATGACCAACAAGCTCCACGCGCCCTCCCTCGCCCACCCCTTCGGCACCGACGACGTGGGCCGCGACGTGCTGCTGCGCTGCGTCTACGGACTGCGCGTCTCGCTCCTCGTCGGCGTCGTCGCCGCGCTGACCGCCACCGTCATCGGCACCGCGGTCGGTGCCGCCGCCGGCGCGGCCGGCGGCCGCACCGACCGGATGGTGATGCGCGTCGTGGACGTCTTCTCCTCCGTGCCGCACCTGCTGCTGGGCATCTTCATCGTCGCCATGTTCCGGCCCGGGGTGTGGCCCGTCGTCATCTCGGTGGGGCTCACCCACTGGCTGTCGACCGCGCGGATCGTGCGCGCCGAGGTGCTGTCCCTGCGCTCCCGCGACTTCGTCGACGCCGCCGTCTCGGGCGGCGCCTCCCGCTGGCGGGTCGGTGTGCGGCACCTGCTGCCCGGCGTGCTGCCGCAGGCCGGACTCGCCGCCGTGCTGATGGTGCCGCACGCCATCTGGCACGAGTCGGCGCTCTCCTTCCTCGGGCTCGGCCTGCCCACCCACCGGGCCAGCCTCGGCAACATGATCCAGGACGCGCGCGGCACCCTGCTGGCCGGCGACTGGTGGCCCACCCTCTTCCCCGGCCTGTTCCTCATCGTCCCGACCCTCGCCATCGCCTCCCTCGCCGGGGTGTGGCGGGAGCGGATCAACCCGCGGCGCCGATCGGAGCTGATGCTGTGAGCCAGGGCACCGACGCACCCGAGCCCCTGCTGTCCGTCCGCGACCTGTCCGTACGCTTCCGGATGCGGGGCGGGCGCGAGATCGCCGCCGTCACCGACGTCAGCCTCGACGTGGCCCACGGGGAGTGCCTGGCGCTGGTGGGGGAGAGCGGCTGCGGCAAGTCGGTGCTCGCCTCCGCGCTGCTGGGACTCCTCCCCGGCAACGCGCGGGTCGGCGGCTCCGCGCTGCTGTCAGGGCCAGGGCCCGGCGAGGTGACCGACCTCCTGGCCGCCGACGAGGCCACCATGGCCCGCACCGTGCGCGGCCGGCGCGTCGGTCTCGTCCCGCAGAGCCCGGCAGCCCACCTGACGCCCGTGCGCACGGTCCGCTCCCATCTGGCCGAGACCGTACGGGAGCTGACCGGGGCGAAGGGCCAGGCGCTGGCCACCGCCACCGCGGCAGCCGCACGGCGCGCCGCCTTCCCCGCCGACCACCTCGACCGCTACCCCCACCAGCTCTCCGGCGGACTCGCCCAGCGGGCCGCCACCGCGCTCGCGCTGGTGGGCGAAGCGCCGCTGCTGCTCGCGGACGAGCCCACCACCGGGCTCGACCGCGACCTGGTGGAGCGCACCGTGGACGAGTTGCGCGGCCACGCCGACGCGGGACGCGGACTGCTGCTCATCACCCACGACCTGACGGCGGCCGAACGCGTCGCCGACCGGGTGGCCGTCATGTACGCGGGCCGCGTCGTGGAACTGGCCGCAGCTCGCGGCTTCTTCGGCGCTCCCGGACCCCGCCACCCCTACGCCCGCGGCCTGCTGGACGCGCTGCCAGAACGTGCGTTCCGCCCCATCCCCGGCATGCCGCCAGAACTGGGCGACCTCCCCGCCGGCTGCGCCTTCGCACCGCGCTGCGCCCGCGCGGACGCCACGTGCGCGACCGTGCCGGCCCTGAACGGCACGGTGGCCTGCCACCACCCGGTGCCGGCGCCCGAGCCCGCCGGACACGGGCTGCGTCCCGAAGGGAGCCGGATATGACGCCGAATCCGCCCGCGCTGGAGCTGCGCGCGGTCACCGCCGGGTACGACCGGAGCGCCCCCGTGGTCCGCGAGGCGTCCCTGGCGGTGGCCGAGGGCGAGGCCGTCGGGCTGCTGGGGCCCAGCGGCTGCGGCAAGTCGACCCTGGCGAAGGTCGCGGCGCTGCTGCACCGCCCCTACGGGGGCACCGTCCACCTCGGTGGCGTCCAGGCGCGTGGCTGGCGGCACCGGGCGCCCCGCGCCCTGCGGACCGCCGTCGGCGTCGTCTTCCAGCAGCCCCGACTGGCCGCCGACCCCCGGCTCACCCTCGCCGCGCTGATCGCCGAGCCGCTGCGCGCCACCGGGCGGAAGGCCGAGGCGCTTGCGCGCACCGGGGAGCTGGCCGGCTCCGTCGGCCTGGGCACCGATTTGCTGGACCGCCGTCCGCACGAGGTCAGCGACGGCCAGCTGCAGCGCGCCTGCCTCGCCAGGGCGCTGGCCCTGCGCCCCCGGGTACTCGTCTGCGACGAGATGACCGCGATGCTCGACGCCTCCACCACGGCGGCGCTGGTGGCGGTCGTGGAGGGATACCGGGAGCTGACGGGTGCCGCCCTGCTCGCGGTCGGCCACGACCGCATTCTGCTCGAACGCTGGTGCGACCGCACGGTGGACATGCCGGGCCTCGCACTCCCGGCCCGGGACCCGGCCCCCGGGCCGAACCGTTAGGGCCGGTGGACGGTGGACCGCGCCCCGAGCGGGCGCGGGGAACTGCCCCCGCACGCCACAGCGCACCCGCAGACCGCCCACCACGAGCAGTGGCACCCCGTTGCCGGGACAGCACCCACAGGCAGCGCTACAGCCGCACCCCGTGCTGTCGCAGATACGCCAGCGGATCGATGTCGCTGCCGTAGCCGGGCCCCGTGCGGATCTCGAAGTGCAGGTGCGGCCCCGTGGCGTTGCCCGTCGCGCCCGAGCGGCCGATGCGCGCTCCCGCACCGACCGACTGCCCGGACCGTACGGAGATCGCCGACAGGTGCCCGTACTGGCTGTACCTGCCGTCGCTGTGGCGCAGCACCACCTGGTAGCCGTAGGCGTCCTGCCAGCCTGCCGAGACCACCGTGCCGCCCCGCACCGCCCTGACGGAGGTCCCGGTGGAGACGGGGAAGTCCACGCCTGTGTGGTGTCCTGACGACCAACTGCCGCCCGCCGCGCGGTAGGCCGTGCTCGGGCCGACACCGGCCACGGGAGCGGTAGCCGAACCCCCCGAGGCACGGGGCGTCTTCTTCTCCGGGGCCTTCTTCTGCGGTGCGCTCTTCTCCGGGGCCTTCTTCGGCGGAGCTTTCTCCTCGGGTGCCTGCTTCTGCTGCGCCTTCCGCCCGGAGGCGGAAGGGCGCTCGGCGCGGTGGGGACCGCTCTCCTTCCGCCCCGTCTTCTGCGGTGGCCCCGTCGTCTCCAGGCGCTGTCCCGGCAGGATCAGGTCGGGGTCGGCTCCGACGGTGGAGCGGTTCCAGTCGTAGAGGCGGTGCCAGCCGCCCTCCACGCTACGCGCTTCGGCGATGCTGGAGAGCGTGTCGCCGCTGACGACCTCGTAGGTCGTCTGCTTCCTCAACCGCTCGGCCCTGGCCCGGTCCGCCTTCTCCTTCGACGCCCGGGCCTTCTCCGACTTCTCCTCCTGATCGGTCTTCTCGTCTTCCGATGCCCGCGCCCGCACGCTCTTCGCCTCCTGGGAGCGGGTCCGTTCGGCCTTCGGGCGCGCACCGGCGCGATGCGGTTCCGCGTCGCCCCGGGTGAGACCGGCGCGCGGACCGCAGTGCGGCCACGCCCCGGGGCCCTGCCCGTCCAGCACCTTCTCGGCGACCGCGACCTGCTCGCTCGGGGAGGCCAGATCGGCCCGCGGTGCGTACGCGCGGCCGCCGTACGCCTCCCAGGTGCTCCGGGTGAACTGGAGCCCGCCGTAGTGGCCGTTGCCGGTGTTGATGTCCCACGTGCCGCTGCTCTCGCAGGCCGCGACCTTCTCCCACACGTCCTGCGGCGCGGCGTGCGCGAGCTGGGCGGCGGCGAGGGGTAAGGCGATACCCGCGCTGCCCGCGGTCACCGTCCTGGAGACGCGCGCGGCGGAGCGGGGCTGGGGTCGGCGGTGGCGCCCACGTGCGGACATGGCCGGTTCCTCCGGTGCTCGGCGGTCCGCGCGCCCGCGCGGCCGGTGGTGGGGTGTCGCGGTGCTACAGGTCCGGGCCCCGCCCGCGCCCGAGGCGGTGCGCGGCCTGGTCGGCGACGGACTCCTCCAGGTACACCTCGCACCTCAGGCGCCCGCTGCCCGTCATGTTGTGCTCCAGCTCGTAGAGGCTGACCTCGTACCCGTCGGCCAGCAGGAAGGCGTGTTCGTAGACCGCGCACCACACCTGGCCCTCGCCGGGGCCGCCGGGGTGCGCGTGCGGTTTGGGGACGTGGGTGATGTGGTGTCCGAGCGCGGTGGCCAGCAGCCGCAGCGTCTCCTCACCGGGACGGTCCGGGTTCTCCGCCCTGCGCAGCAGCCTGCGGGCGTGCTCGGCCGAGCCGCCCCGTACGTACTCAGGGGCGGGGAAGACCTCGGCCCCCGGCCGTCCGGGTGGGGGGTCGAAGGGGGCACGCGTGAGGCCGAACGAGGCGTCCGGTGTGGGGGCCTCGCCCATCTGGCGGTGGACCCGGCGCTCGGAGCGCGCGAGGGCCTCCGCGTCGTCGTACACCTCGTGCAGTTCGCCGGCGCCTTCGGGGCCGTCGTAACACAGCTCCCACAGCAGCACACTGGCCCCGTCGGCCAGCAGGAAGACATGGCGGAAACTGCTGCACCGCAGCGCGGGCGGCGGGGAGTTGCGGTGCCGCCAGCCGTAGAGCTCGACCTGGAACATCACCGCGTCGCGCAGCCGGTGGAGGACCGCGTCGGGGACGTCGAAGGGGTTCTGGGCGCGGGCCAGCAGCTGGTGAAGGTGGTGAGCAGGCGTCAGGTGAGCTTCCTCGCTCATCGCGGACCCTCCCGGCGTGCAGCAGACTACCGACCGTCCCCGCGCGCACACACCGTAGCGCTCCGAGTGCGGTGAGCGGGAGGAGTTGGCGGAATTCCGCTCGCCCCGGCCCGGTGAGGAGGCGTTCCTCCGGCCGGTTCGGGCCGGTGCGCCGACCCGGAGGCGGGGCGCATCCGGGGGTGAGAGGCGTCCGAGGGGGAACGACACTGGTGGACGTCACGGGGGACGGGCCCCGGCTGAAGGGAGCGCGGCGGTGACCACACTGCCCGTCGGATACGAGTCCTACTGGATGCTTTCAGCGGCGGCGACGCCCCTCGAGCCGCTGCCGCCCGACAGCAGGGTCGAGGTGGACGTCGCCGTGGTGGGCGGCGGCATAGCGGGGCTGTCGACGGCGTGGGAGCTGGCCCGCGCGGGACGGAGCGTCGCCGTACTGGAGTCCGACCGGCTGGCCGCCGGCGTCACCGGGCACACCACGGCCAAGCTCTCCGCGCTCCAGGGGCTGTCCTACAGCTGGCTGCGCGCCAACCGCTCGGCCGCGGACGCGCGGCTCTACGCGCTCTCGCAGCAGGGGGCCGTGGAGCACGCGGCCGCCGTCGCCCAGCGGCTGGGCGTCGACTGCGAGTTCGAACGGGTCCCCGCGCACACCTACGTCGAGTCGGCCGAACACGTGGCGGACATACACGAGGAGGCCCGCGCGGCGGCCGAGGCCGGACTGGCCGCCTCGTACGTGACCGCCACCGGGCTGCCCTTCCGGGTGGGCGCGGCCGTACGCGTCGAGAACCAGGCGCAGTTCCACCCGCGCAAGTACCTGCTGGCGCTGGCCGAGGACATCAGGCGCAGCGGCGGACTGCTGTACGAGCGCACCCGCGTCGTCGCCCTGGACGAGGGGGAACCGTGCGTGGTGACGGCGGAGAACGGGGGCGAGGTCGCCGCCCGCGACGTCGTGGTGGCCACCCACTACCCCGTCTTCGACCGGGCGCTGATGTTCTCCCGGCTGCAACCGCGCCGCGAACTGGTCATCTCCGCGCTGCTGCCGCAGGAGGACGATCCGCGCGGCACCTACCTCTCCCCCGAGCGCGGGACCCGCTCGGTGCGCACGGCGCCCTACCCGTTCGGGGACGGCAGGCGGCTGCTGATCGTCACCGGGGAGACCTTCAGCCCCGGCACACCGGGCATCGGTTCGGTCGCCGCCCGCTACGAGCGGCTCGCCGCCTGGACGTACGAGCGGTTCCCCCGGGCACGGCTGGCACACCGCTGGGCCACCCAGGACAACGAGACCACCGACCGCGTGCCCTACATCGGCCGCTTCCACGCCGCCACCCAGCACACCTACGTCGCCACCGGGTTCGGCGGCTGGGGTATGAGCTCGGGCGTGCTCGCGGGACAGCTGCTGGCCGCGCACATCAACGGCGGCGAGCTGCCCGCGTGGGCGGGACTCTACGACCCCGTCAGGCTCCGCCCGAGCGAGGGACCCGCGCTGCTGCGGCTCCAGTCGACGGTGGCCCGCCGCTTCGTCGGCGACCGGCTGCGTCCCGGCTACGTGGACTCGGTGGAGGAGATCACCCCGGGTACGGGCGCCATCGTGCGCGTGCGGGGGAGGCGCTGCGCGGTACACCGCACCCCCGAGGGCGAGCTGCGCGCCCTCTCGCCGCGCTGCACCCACCTGGGCTGCCTGGTGCGGTTCAACGACGCGGAGGTCGCCTGGGAGTGCCCCTGCCACGGCTCCCGGTTCGGCACGGACGGCTCGGTGATCCAGGGCCCGGCGACCCGGCCGCTGGAGCCGCGCGACCTGGGCGAGGAGTGAGGCGCCGGCGCTCCGCCCCGGCGGCCGGTCCTGAGCCGGTGCCCCGCGCCTCGCCGGGCCGCGCGGGTGAGCGGCCCCGCGCCCGCTACAGCCACTCGGGGTCGGTCTCCAGCACGACCGTCTCCCGCGCCGCCAGCAGGTCGAACTGCGGCCTTGTGCGCGGCAGTTCGGCACGGAAGAAGTACCGCGCCGCCTGCCGCTTGCCCCGCAGGAACGCGTCGTCGGGCCCGGCCTCCAGCGTGGCCAGGAACTGCTCCAGCCAGATCCACGCCACCACCACGTGCCCGACGGCCTCCAGGTAGAGGGACGCGTTCGCCAGCGCCACCTGGGGGTCACCCGGCTCCCACACGCGGGCCGTGGTGGCCACGGCCCGCTCCCAGTAGCCCTCCAGCGTCGCCGCGAGACCGGCCGCCTCGTCCCCGGCTGCCTCGGCGCGCTCCAGCGTCCCGCCGATGACGGCGCCCAGCGCCCGCAGCCCCTCGCCGCCGCCCCGCACCACCTTGCGGCCCAGCAGATCGAGCCCCTGAATGCCGTGGGTGCCCTCGTGGATGGGGTTGAGGCGGTTGTCGCGGTAGTGCTGTTCGACGTCGTACTCACGCGTGTAGCCGTAGCCGCCGTGCACCTGGATGGCGAGGTTGTTGGCCTCCAGGCACCACTGCGAGGGCCAGCTCTTGGCGATCGGGGTCAGCACGTCCAGCAGCAGCGCGGCCCGCGCCCGCTCCTCGGGGGAGGCGGCCGAGCGCTCCTCGTCGACGAGCTTCGCGCAGTAGAGCAGCAGGCCGAGGGCGCCCTCCACGTACGACTTCTGCGCCAGCAGCATCCGCCGCACGTCGGTGTGTTCGACGATCGGCACCTGCCCGGCGTCCGCGTCCTTGCCCGCCGCGGTCAGCGGCCGCCCCTGCGGGCGCTCGCGGGCGTAGGCCAGCGACTTGAGGTAGCCGGTGTAGCCGAGCGCCATCGCGCCCGCGCCGACGCCGATGCGCGCGCCGTTCATCATGTGGAACATGTAGGCGAGCCCGCGGTGCTCCTCGCCGACCAGGTGGCCGACGGCGCCCGCCTCGCCGCCGGGCCGGTGGCGGGCTCCCTCGCCGAAGTTGAGCAGCGTGTTGGTCGTGCCCCGGTAGCCCATCTTGTGGTTGAGGCCCGCGGGCACCACGTCGTTGCGCTCGCCGCGGGTGCCGTCGGCCTCGACCAGGTACTTGGGGACGAGGAACAGGGAGAGCCCCTTGACCCCTGCGGGGGCGCCGGGCGTGCGGGCGAGCACGAGGTGGACGATGTTCTCGGACAGTTCGTGGTCGCCGCCCGAGATCCACATCTTGGTGCCGAACAGCCGGTAGGTGCCGTCCGCGCGCCGCTCGGCCCGGGTCGCCACATCGGCGAGCGAGGAGCCTGCCTGCGGCTCGGACAGGCACATGGTGCCGAACCAGCGGCCCTCCAGCATCGGCCGCACGTACGTGTCGACCTGTTCGGGCGAGCCGTGGGCACACAGCAGCCGGGCGTTGCCGAGCGTGAGGAAGGGGTAGGCGGACGTGCCGACGTTGGCGGCCTGGAAGTAGGCGAAACAGGCGGTGCTGACGACGTGCGGCAGACCCATGCCGCCGTGCTCCTCGTCCATCGCGGCCGCCAGCAGCCCCGTTCCGGCGAACACCGCCAGCGCGTCGGCGACGTCCTCGTGCGTGTGCACCCGCTCGCCGTCGAACCAGGGCTCTTCCCTGTCGTTGCGCTTGTTGTGCGGGGCGAAGTGGTCAGCGGCGACGCGTGCGCTCAGCGCCAGCGCGTCGTCGAAGGTCTCCCGCGAGTGTTCCCGGTAGCGGGCGCGCTCGGTCAGCGCGGTGATCCTCAGCCAGTCGTGGAGCTGGAAGGCGAGGTCGCGGTGCGAGAGCAGGGTGGCGGGTGTGGCCATGACGGTTTTCCGATCCCCGGGAGCGGCGGGCGCGAGCGAGCGCGGCGACGAGGGTGTCTAAGCGCTTGCTTATGCTCGCTTCCACGTCAGGTCCTGTCAACGCCCGCCGGAATCACGGCTGCCCCCGCGGCGTCACGGCTTGCGGGCCACCCCCGCGTGCAGGGTCAGCGCCTCCCGCGGCAGGCGCTGAGCCGGATCGCCCTCGGGCCGCCACAGGTGCGCCATCGTGACGCCGGGACCGAGGAGGTCGAGGCCGTCGAAGAACCGGGCCACCTGCTCCCGGCTGCGCGGCACGAACGCCGTACCGCCCCGCTGATAGATCCCGATGACGTCGTCGGCCCGGTCCGAGGTTCCGTCGTCCGGCAGGTCGGCGATGCCGTGGCTCACACACAGGAAGCTGCCGGGAGCCAGCGGTTCGAGCAGCGCGGCCACGATGCCGTGCGGATCTCGGTCGTCGGGGACGAAGTGGAGGAGCGCGTTGACCGACAGGGCCACGGGCCGGCTCAGATCCAGGGTGTCGCGAAGCTCCGCGGCGCCGAGAACGCTCCCGGGGTCGGTGACGTCCGCGTGGAGGTAGGCGGTACGCCCCTCGGGAGTGCTGCGCAGAAGCGCGTGGGCGTACTGGAGGACGATCGGGTCGTTGTCGGTGTAGACGACCCGCGCCCCGGGGAGCACCGACTGGGCGATCTGGTGCAGGTTGGGTTCGGTGGGGATGCCGCTGCCGATGTCGAGGAACTGGCCGACACCGTGGTCGGCCGCCAGCGTGCGGGTCACCCGCGCCATGAAGTCGCGGTTGGCGCGGGCCGCCGCCACGATCTCGGGGAGCACGGAGACCACCGCCTCGGCGGCCCGTACGTCCGCCTCGTAGTGGGTCTTGCCCCCGAGGTAGTAGTCGTACATCCGCGCCGCGTGCGGTCTGGTCGTGTCGATCGGTGGCGCGCTGCTGTGCTCGGGCACGTGCTCCCCCTCCGTCGTCCGTGCGTCCCCCCGGCCGTGCCGCTCGCTCAGGGCTTGCGGGCCACCGCCGCCAGCATGCTGGGCTGCCCCTCCTTGAGCTCGGTGACCTGCTCGGGGTCCGGGCGCCAGTCGTGCGCCATCACGATGCCGGGCTCGACCAGCTCCAGCCCCTCGAAGAACCGGGCGACCTCCGCGCGGTCCCGCAGCCTGAGAGTCGTCCCGCCCTTGGCGTAGATCTCCTCGACCTCGCGGCCCAGCTCGGCGAGCGCCGGGTCGTCGATGTCGGCGGTGGCGTGCGAGAGGCACAGGTAGCTGCCGGAGGGCAGCCGCTCCAGCAGCCCCTTGAGAATCTCGTAGGGGCCCCACTCGTCGGGGACGAAGTGGAAGAGCGCGTTGACCGAGAGGGCGACAGGGCGGGTCAGGTCGAGGGTGGAGCGCAGCTCGTCGGAGTCGACGATGCTCGCCGGGCGGGCGGCGTCCGCCTGGAGGTAGGCGGTGCGGCCCTCGGGGGTGCTGTGCAGCAGCGCCTGCGCGTACTGGAGCACGATTGGGTCGCTGTCGGTGTAGACGACCCGCGCGTCGGGGGCCACCGACTGGGCGATCTGGTGGAGGTTGGGTTCGGTGGGGATGCCGCTGCCGATGTCCAGGAACTGCCGTACCCCCGCCTCGGAGGTCAGCCAGCGGGTGGCGCGGATCATGAAGTCGCGGTTGGCGCGCGCCATGCCCCCGGCGAACGGCACGGTCGCGATCACCGCTTCGGCCGCCTGCACGTCCGCCTCGTAGTGGGTCTTGCCCCCGAGGTAGTAGTCGTACATCCGCGCCGAGTGCGGCTTGGTGGTGTCTATGCCGGGGAGGTTTCCCTCTGCCGTCATGCGGCCTCTCCGTTCTCCGGTCCTGTACTGCTGGCGGGCGGCTCGCCGTTCGGTGGCGCCGCCCGGGGTCGTCGCGTCAGTCGGAGGCCAGCAGGAAGTCGGCCACGCCCTGCTTGGCGCCCTGGAGGAAGGTTTCGAACTCGTGGGTGGTGTAGATCAGCGCCGGACCCTCGGGGTCGGTGGACTGGCGCAGGGCGACCCGGCCGTCGCCGAGCTTCATCGCCTCCACGCAGCTGCCCCCGTTGGTGCCGCTCCACGGCTTCTGCCAGCCCTCGGTGCCGAGGTTCTTGGCCGGCATGCCGTTGTATATGTGGGGGCGGGTGTGGCCTGTGTGACCCATGGTTCTAAAACTCCTTGCGGATCTCACCGAGGACGGTCTCGGTGTGTGGTACTGGCGCGGCCTGCGCGCCCATGCGGTCCAGCACCTCCAGGTAGGCGGCGGTGTCCGGACGCTGGTCCAGGTACGTGGCCCCCGTCAGGCTCTCCGTGTAGACGATGTCCGGGAGCTCCGGAATGTCGAAACGGAACAGCTGGAAGGGCCCGAACATGCCGGGGTGCGCACCTGAGGTGAACGGGATGATCTGGAGCGTGATGTTCTGCGCTCTGGTCATCTCGGCGAGGTGGTCGATCTGGCCCCGCATGACCTCGGGAGAGCCCACGTGGCGCCGCAGCACCTGCTCGTCGAGCACGGCCCACAGCACCGGGGCCTGCGGACCCTCCAGGAGCCGCTGGCGCCCCATGCGCAGCTGGACCCGCCGGTCCAGCTCGTCCTCGTCGGCGGAGGGAAAACCGGTGCGCAGCAGCGCACGCGCGTAGTCCTCCGTCTGGAGCAGTCCGGGTACGCAGTGCGGCTCGTACGCCCTGATCAGGCTGGCCTCGCCCTCCAGGCTCACGTAGAGGCTGAACCAGGCGGGGAGCACGTCGCGGAAGCTGTGCCACCAGCCGGGCTGGTTCGCCTCCTCCACCAGGGTGAGGAAGGACGCGGCCTCCTCGTCGGAGAGGCCGTACATGCTCAGCAGCTTCTCCACGTACGGGGGCTTGAGCCCGACCTCCGCCTTTTCCATGCGGCGCACCGTGGTCGTGTTCACGCTCAGTGCATGCGCGGCCTCGGCGAAGGAGCAGCCCGCGCGCTCCCGCAGGTCACGCAGGCGCAGGCCGAGCACTATCTGCCCCACAGTCGGCGCGGAACGGGCCTCGGCCACTACTGCCTCCTCGACTTGCCTCCCCGGGCGGACCCTGATGCCTGAGCAGTCTGCCATGGCTCTCGTGCAGCAGCCATACTGCCCATTCGATTCTGCGAATTGCAGAACTCCTCTTGCCATCTGTGAAAGAGGCTGCGCATAGTGAAGAGCGTGACCCAGCTCATGCAGCTGCGGCACCGGAGCCGCACACCATCGTCCGCATCGCCGGAGGGCCTGCCAGCAACAGCCCCCCGGCTCACTCACGCGTGCGCCAGCGCCTCTGAGGCCCGTGCGGAACACCTGCCGGCAGCCGTCCCCACACCCCACAGGTAGACGGAAGGCGATCCCGTGGCCTCCTCGTATCCCCCTGCACAGCTCTCCTCACCCGCACCGGCCGCCGTGGCCGACGAAGCGCGGCAGGAGGGATTCGAGCTCCCGGCACACACCTCGTCCGTGGCCCGCGCCCGCGCCCATCTCCGCGGCCACCTGCACCGCTGGGGCTTCCCCGAGGACCTCGGGCACACGGCGCAGCTGGTCATCTCCGAGTTCGTCACCAACGCCGTCCTGCACACCGACACGGGGCGCATAGGGTGCAGCATCCATCTGGACGGCAGCAGGCTGCGGATAGAGGTCACGGACGAGGGCACCCAGACCCGGGCCCCGCAGCCGCGCAGCGCGGGGCCCGACGAGGTCAACGGCCGCGGCCTCCAGCTCGTGGGCGCCCTGGCCCAGCGATGGGGGGTCTCGGCCCGGGACGCCCGGTGCGGCCGCGTCGTCTGGGCGGAGCTGGGCACGACCGGCTGAGCGGTACGGCGATGGCTGAGCGGTACGGCGGCGGCTGAGCCGCGCCGCGCCTGGGGGTACGCGGCCGGCTCGGGCGCATGGGCGGCTGAGGCGCACGGTCGGCTGAGGTGCACGCGGTGGGCGCGTCGCAACCGCCCCACAACCTCCCGGTATGTGCCGCGCATCTTCTCAATTTCCGCACGTGACAGGCCGATTGACGTGGTCCAGACCGCTTCCGGCGTGTCATGCTTCCCGCCAGGGCAGGCGCACGCGCTGGCAGAGTGCGCGATGCACGGGGAACACGTGGGGCACCGATGCGGGAAGAGCTGGCCGGGGCGGACGGTTTCGGAGTGGACGCGGTCGACGTCACCGTTCCGAGCGTGTCCCGGATGTACGACCACTATCTGGGCGGCAAGGACAACTACGCCGTCGACCGCGAGGCGGTGGCGGCACTGGACCGGAAGGTGCCGGGCACCCGCGCGCTCGCGCTCGACAACCGCAGCTTCCTGCGGCGCGTCGTGCATGTCCTGAGCCAGGAGTACGGGGTGCGCCAGTTCATCGACCACGGCTCGGGCCTGCCCACCCAGGACAACGTCCACCAGGTGGCCCAGCGGGTGAACGGCGGCGCCCGCGTCGTCTACGTCGACAACGACCCCATCGTCCTCGCCCACGGCCGTGCCCTGCTGGAGGAGAACGCCCGTACCGCGGTGATACGCGCGGACATGCGGGACACCGACGCGATATTCGACAGCCCCGAGGTGGGCCGCCTCATCGACCGTGGCGAGCCCGTCGCGCTGCTCTTCGTCTCGGTGATGCACTGTCTGCCCGACTCCTCCGACCCGGCGGCCCTCGTGGAACGGGTCATGGCGCGGGTGCCGTCCGGCAGTTTCATCGTGCTCAACCAGCTGGTCAGCCTCGACGCGGAAACCAGGGAGTTCGTCACCGACTTCATGGGCCGCAGCACCCAGGGGCAGTGGGGCCGGGTCCGCGAACCCCACGAGGTGGCGGGCTACTTCGCCGGGCTCGACGTCATCGACCCGGGACTGGTCGAGATCACGGGCTGGCGCCCGGACTCGGACCTGCGCTGCCGCCACGCCGACGACGTCTGGTTCGAGTACGGAGGAGTGGCCCGCAAACGCTGATCCGCCACCGGGCCGACCCGCCGCTGAGCGCTCAGTACTCGCTGAGCAGCTTCTCCAGGAACGTCAGCGTCCTGGCCGGGGGCTCGGCCATGGCGCACAGGCGGTCCATCACCACCAGGTAGCCCTCCACCTCGTCGCGCTTCTCCAGGTAGAGGGAGCTGGTGAGTTGCTCCAGATAGACGATGTCGGGCAGGTCGGGTTCCAGGAAGCGGAGGATGGTGACGGGGCCGCCGGCCGCGGCGAGGCCGCCCAGGCTGAACGGGGCGATCTGCAGCGTGACGTTGGGCCGCTGTGCCACCTCGATCAGGTGCTCGATCTGGGCCCGCATCACCTGGCGGGAGCCCAGCGGGCGGCGCAGCGCCGCCTCGTCCATCACGGCCCACAGCCGGGGGGCGTGCGGCTGGTCGAGTATGGCCTGGCGCTCCATGCGCAGCTCGATGCGGCGCTCGCTGCGTCGCGCGTCGTCCCTGGGGTGGCCGAGACGGATGACCTCGTGCGCGTACTGACGGGTCTGCAACAGGCCGGGGACGAACTGCACCTCGTACATGCGGATGAGGGAGGCGGCCTCCTCCAGCCCGATGAGCCGGTCGAACCACGGCGACATCACGTCGCTGTACTTCTGCCACCAGCCGGGCGACCCGGCCTGGCGGGCGAGCGCGAGATACTCCTGGCGGTCCTGCGGGTCCCACACCTCGTACAGCGTCAGCAGGTCGGCGACGTCGCGTTCCTTGCAGCCGACCCGGCCGAGCTCCAGGCGGCTGATCTTGGCGTGCGAGCCGCGGATCGCCTCGCCCGCGTCCTCGCGAGAGATGCCCCGCTCCTCGCGCAGCCGCCGCAACTGGGTGCCCAGGACGATGCGCAGGATCGTCGGACCGCCTCTGGGGTGGTCGAGGATGCGTCCGGGCGACGCCTCGCGCCGCGGCTGTACTGCCATCGCGCCCGCCTTGCTTCCCTGAGTGACTGTCCGGACGCTCAGTGTCCCATTCCGCTCACCGGGCGTACAGCCATACCGGTGACGTGACCGGATTCAGCGGCTCGTGTGGCGGTGCGGTCCAACTGCGGGGCGAGTGCGGCGGCGTGGCCCTCGGCACCGGGCGGTGCGCCGGTGCACACGTGAGCCGCCGCCGCACGTCCGTGTCGTGCGGCGGCGGCGCCGTGGGGTCGTGCTTGTCAGCTGGTGGAGCGACGGGTCAGCGCTAGCTCTCCAGCAGGTCGTCGAAGTCGCCGTCCTTGGCGCCCTGGACGAACGCCGCGATCTCGGCGGGGGTGTAGACGAGGGCGGGGCCCGAAGGAAAGCGGGAGTTGCGCACCGCGACACCCCGGTCGGGAAGGGTGGCCACCTCCACGCAGTTGCCGTTCGGGTTGCTGCGGCGGCTCTTGCGCCACACCGCGCCTTCGATCCGGGTGGCCTCGATGCCGTTCTCGATCTGCATGTACGTCTCTCCCTACGTCACTTGCGTTTCCCCCGTGGGCGGTTGCGACGTCGAGAAGCGTCTCACAGCCGAGCGTGATTGCAGATGTACTTGCATCTGTACTTGCAGAAGTAAGTGCGGACCCGCCACAATGCCCGTCGTACTCCACCCCTGTGCCTCTGGGGTCTCAACTCCGCCGCTCGACAACGGAGTTCACGATCATCCGTCCGCCTACAGGAGCTCCAGTGACCACACCAGGCGCCCGACCCCCCGCCGCAGCGGACCCGGTGGAAGACGGTTCCGACGTGGACAACCCCCTCACGCGGCTGCTTCTGCTGCTGGAGATCGCCGATCGGCCCGACTGGCTCCGCGAGCTCGCGGCCACGGGACCGGCCTCAGGCGCGCACGGCTGCCGGTAGCTCCCGCGCGCCGACGATCTCCAACCGCGAGACCGCGCGGGTGAGCGCGACGTAGAGCAGGTGGAGCCCGCGGGCCCCGCTCCGCGCGATCTCGGCCGGCTCCACGAGTACGACGTGGTCGTACTCCAGCCCCTTGGACAGCTCGGCGCCCACGACGGTGACCCGGGCCGCCGACGCCTCCCCGCCCGACGCGCGCGGAGCCGACGCCTCCTCGCCGGGCTCCGCTGACGGGACGCCCGCGGCGGACAGCGCGTCCCGCAGCGCGGCCACCCGCGCCCCGTCGGCGATCACCCCGACCGAGCCCTCACGCTCCAGCGCACCCCGCACCCGCTCGGCCACGACCGACGGCACCTCGTCGGGCGCGGCCACCGGCACCCTCGTCAACTCCCCGCCCGGGCGCAGCGACCGCGCGGCAGGCACCCGCACCCCGAGTGAGCCGAGCAGCCCGTTGGCGGCCTCGACCAGCGCAGCGGGCACCCGGAACCCCGTGGTCAGCGGCGTGTACGCCGCGTCGGGCGCGCCCAGGTGCGTCAGCTGCGACTCCCAGTCGCGGGCCGCCCAGGCGGTGGTGCCCTGGGCCAGGTCGCCCAGCACGGTCAGCGAGCCGAAGCGGCTGCGGCGCGCCAGGACGCGGCACTCCATGGGGGAGAGGTCCTGCGCCTCGTCCACCACCACGTGCCCGAAGCTCTCCTCGGGGTGCTCGATCAGCCCCGCCACCTCGTCGAGCAGCAGCAGATCGGCCCGCGACCAGCGCGCCGTGCGGGGCGTGCGCGGGCGGCGGCCCGCCCACAGCAGGGCCCGCTGCTCGTCTGCCTCCAGCAGCCCCTCGCCCGCCGCCGCCAGCGTCCGGGGGTCGCCGAGCAGGCCGGCGACGACCTCCTCGGGCCGCGCCCTGGGCCACACCGCGTCCAGGAAGGCGGCCACCTCCCTCTTTCTGCCCATACGGCGCAGCCACTCGCCGCCCGGCGGTCCCGCGCGGCGCTCGGCGCGGTCGCGCAGCAGCGCCACGGTGCGCGCCCGCACCCGTTCCCTGCCGACCTCGTAGGGCGGTTGTTGGGCCAGCGTCTCCTCGACGATCGCGCGCAACTCCTCCCCGTCGAGCCGCCACCGGTAGGAGCCGTCCGGCACCGCGAGCGGCCCGTCCGGCAGCCGCACCCGTGCGTACAGGGCGCGGTACAGCACGCTCGCCATGCGCGCGTCGTGCTTCATCTGCACGGCGTCCCCGGTGTCCTCGGCCGTCACCTCGCGCGCGGGCAGCAGATCCGCCACCGTGCACTGGCGCACGCCCCCCTCGCCGAGAGAGGGCAGGACAGCGGAGATGTAGTGCAGGAACGCCGCGTTGGGTCCGACGACGAGGAGCCCGCCGCGCTCGATCCGGCGCGGGTGGGTGTAGAGGAGGTAGGCGGCGCGGTGGAGTCCGACGGCGGTCTTGCCCGTGCCGGGCGCGCCCTGGACGCACAGGGACGTTCCGGGGCCCGAGCGGACCAGGTCGTCCTGCTCGGGCTGGAGGGTGGCGACGATGTCGCGCATCGGCCCGACGCGGGGGCGCTCGATCTCCTCGGCGACGATGCCGCTGCTCAGCGCCGAGGCGGCGCCGTCCCCGGCGGCTCCCGCGTCGGCCAGCGGCTCGTCCTCCAGGCCCGTCAGGTCCGCGGCCGTGCCCGTGCCGCCCGGCGCCCAGCCGAACCGGCGGCGCGAGCCGACGCCCTGCGGGACGCGGGCCGTCGCCTGGTAGAAGGCGCGCGAGACGGGCGCCCGCCAGTCCAGCACCAGCGGCGGGGCCGAGGGGTGTGCGCTGACCCGGCGGCGGCCGATGTAGTACCGCTGGCCGCGGTGTTCCCCGGCCTCGTCGCCCGCCGGGCCCTCGCTGCGGAAATCGAGCCGGCCGAAGAACGGCGGCCCGTCGGGCTCCTCCCGTACCTCCTTGGCGCGGCTGCGCAGGTACCGGCCCAGCGCCTCGGCGCTCGCCCCGTCTCCCGCGACGCCTTCCTCGGCGGCGTCGCCCGAGTGCCGGCCGGTCACCACGCCCGCGCCCTCCCGCACCCGCTGACGGGTGGCGGCGTCCGCACGGCCGAGCGCGGCCCGGCAGGTGTCGGTGTAGGCGCGCTCAGCGGCCAGTTCCGTGGCCAACTCGGCGGCCGGCTCGGCGCCGGGAGCGGCGTCGCGGGTGGGGTCTTCCCCCGGCATGGAACGCTCCTCTTCGTGGTGGGGGGCCGCGTCGCCCGGTGTCGGGGCGCGGCGGTGGTGGTCAGACGCCAGCGGTGGTGGTCAGGCGTACGGGGCCAGGCCGGTGCGCAGGAGGGCGAAGGCGTGGACGGCGTCCGCGCGCGCCGTCACCAGGCAGCGCTCCGCGCTCGCGCCGCGCGAGACGCGGCGCCAGTTCTCCAGCGCGAGGACGCGCTGGGTGGTGATGATCTGCCCGGCGGCCAGCCGTGCCGTCAGCGCGGCGCGCCCGGTGCCCGAGCCGTGCGCCGAGCCGTGTGCCGGCTCGTCGCTTGGGCCGTCGCCTGAGCTGTCTGCCGAGCCGTTGCTCGGGCCGTCGTCCGAGCCGTCGGCCGCGCCGGCCAGCTCGGCGGCCAGAGCCGCCTCGGAACGCGCGGTGTAGGAGTGCAGGCGGGCCACCAGGCTGGGGGTGCCGTACAGCAGCCGGTGGAAGGCGAGCACTTCCGGGTCGTCGCACAGTCCGGTGACCGGGTCCCGGGCGTCGAGCCCGGCGAGGAAGTGCGCCTCCAGCGCGCCGAGCGGTGCGGCGCCCGGTGCGCGGGCGGCGACCACCCGCGCCGCCTCGTCCTCGTGGTCGGCGAAGCGGTGGAGGGCCATGTCCTCCTTGGCGGGGAAGTAGCGGAAAAGGGTCGGTTTGGACACCTCGGCGGCGTCCGCGATCTCGGACACGGAGACGGCGTCGAACCCCTTGGCCAGGAAGAGGGACACGGCCGCGTCGGAGATCGCCTGATAGGTGCGCTGCCGCTTGCGCTCGCGCAGCCCGGAGGGGGATTCGCTCATGGGGACGACCGTAGCAGGGAAATGTAACTGAGTTAAATTACTTACCAGGTATCTGTCTGAGTCGTGCCCACGTTCCCTTTGCGGCCGCCGTGACGTGCTGCTGTAGTGGACCTGAGCCCGCTCGCGGTGCGGCGCGGACCAGGCGGGGGCGGCCGGCAGTCAGGACAGGTCGCGACCTGCACTGCCACTCCGCGGCGGCCGGCCACGGCACCCGTGCCGGCCGGCCGCCGCGGAGCACGCCGACGGTGCTCAGGACCCGCCGCACCGACCGGCAGCCAGGAGCCGGCAGCCAGACACCAGAAGCCACGAGCCATCAGTCAGGAGTCACCGGCCAGGAGTCACCGGCCTCGAGCCAGGAGCCCGCATGAAGGCCCTCCAGTACCAGCGCATCTCACAACCGCCCGTCCTCACCACGGTGGAGGACCCCGAACCCGGTCCAGGGCAGGTCCTGCTGGAGGTCACCGCGGCCGGCGCCTGCCACTCGGACTTCGTCGTGATGGGGATGACCGCGCAACAGCTCCGCTTCCCCCTCCCGCTCACCCTCGGCCACGAGGGCGTCGGCACGGTCGCGGCCCTGGGGGACGGCGCGAGCGGCGTCCAGGTGGGGGAGTCCGTCGCGGTGTACGGGCCCTGGGGCTGCGGTGTCTGCCACAACTGCGCCCAGGGCAAGGAGAACTACTGCCTGCGCGCCGACCGGGACGCCATCTTCCCGCCGGGGCTGGGTGCGCCGGGCGCCATGGCCGAGTACCTGCTGGTCGACGACGCGCGCCATCTGGTGCCGTTGGGCGGCCTCGATCCGGTCACCGCGGCTCCGCTGACCGACGCCGGGCTGACGCCGTACCACGCGGTCAAGCTGTCGGTGCCCAAGCTGGTCGCCGGGACCACCGCCGTCGTCATCGGCACCGGCGGCCTCGGCCACATCGGCATCCAGCTGCTGCGGGCCATGACTCCGGCCCGCGTCGTCGCGCTGGACGTCGCGGAGGAGAAGCTGGAGCTCGCCAGGAACGTCGGCGCCCACGAGGTGCTGCTCTCGGACACCAAGGCCGCCGACCGGATCCGCGAGCTGACCGACGGTCAGGGTGCCACCGCCGTACTCGACTTCGTCGGCGTCCCGCCCACCACGGCGCTGGCGGGCCAGAGCGTGGGCATCGAAGGCGACGTCACCCTCGTGGGCATCGGCGGCGGCTCGCTGCCCGTCGGATTCGGCATCCTGCCGTACGAGACGACGGTGCGCTCCCCGTACTGGGGCAGCAGGTCCGAGCTGGAGGAGGTGCTGGCCCTGGCCCGCCGAGGCGTGCTCGACATCCACGTCGAGCGGTTCCCCCTGGACGAGGCGCCCCGGGCCTACGAGCTCCTGCACGAGGGCAAGGTCAACGGCCGTGCGGTGATGGTGCCCTGAGACGCGCGGGCCCGCCCTACCCGAGCACCTCGCAGGCGGGGAGCGTCCGGCGGCCCGCTGTTTCCGCCGTGTTCGCTGTGCCGCGCCTTCTCCCGCAAACGCGCCGTGTGACCGACACTGGCGGGGTACCCGGCCCTGACGCGAGGACGTCTCAGGACGCGAGGAGAAGAAGGACATGTCGCAGACCAACGAGCGCTCCGCCGAGGCGCCCGCCCCCTCGACCGGCCGTGTCGTGGTCGGTGTCGACGGTTCCCCGCACTCTCTCCGCGCGCTGGACCGGGCCGCCGACGAGGCCGTGCGCCGGGGCGCCGAGCTGGAGGTGCTGTGCGGCGCCGCGCCACCCCGGCGCAGCGTCGTGCCCGAGACGGACTCCGACACCGAGCGGATCCGCCGGGCGGGACAGGAGGTGGCCGACGCCGCCGCCGAGCGGGCCCGCAAGCGTGTGCCCGGGCTGACCGTCACCCCTGCGGGGGTGCGCGAGCCCGCGGTCGACGCGCTGGTGCGGGCGAGCCGTACGGCCGACCTCACCGTGGTGGGCACCAGGGGGCGCGGGGGCTTCCGCGGCCTGCTGCTCGGTTCGGTGGGCCTGCGGCTCGCGGCGCACGCCGCCGGGCCGCTGATGGTGGTGCGCGGTGAGGTGCCCGAGCCCGGCACGGCGCGGGTCGGTGACACGGTGGTCGGGCTGAAGTGGGCCGGTGCCACCGAGCCGGTCGAGTTCGCCTTCCAGTCGGCGCGGCGGGACGGGTCGACGCTGTGGGTCGTGCACTCCTGGAACTATCCGACGCTGCCCGGGGTGTCACTCAAGCTGTCGCCGAAGGAGCCGTCGGAGGAGACGAAGCGCGCGGAGAAGTTCCTGGCGGAGGCGGTGCAGCCGTTCCGGCAGCGCTACGGGGACGTGGAGGTGCACACCGCGCAGCACCAGGGCGCGGCGGCCGAGAACCTGATCAGGATGAGCGACGGCGCGGAGCGGATCGTGCTGGGCGTACGGCGGGAGCACCGTCGCCTCGGCCTCCAGGTGGGCCCCGTGGTCAACGCGGTCCTCCAGCACGCGGCGTGTTCTGTGGTGCTGGTGCCGGTGCCCTGAGGAGCCGCCCCCTCGGCTGGGCCCTCCGGCTGGGTCTCCTCGGCGGGCCCTTCGACAGGCGGCTCCCTCAGCCGGGCTGCGGGCCGCCTCCCGGTGCGGCCGGCGTTCCGCTTCCGGCGCCCGGCCGGCTCTCCGGGTCACCCCCACCGTTTTGTAGGATCCCCCGAAGCGGCGGGGGCCGATCGTGTGGTTCTGTACGATAGAGGGCGCAATGCAACGCGCGTAGAGTCCCCTCACGTCCTGGTCAGGACCCTGCAATGACGCACGTCGCACCAGAGAACCACGCACGGAGCCCCATCCCATGGCAGTTCGTCCCGGCGTAGCCGGCGCCGACGGCGCCGCTACGGCGCCCCCTTCGGCCTCCTCGGCCGACTCTTCCGCTTCCGCCCCGGCGACCGCCGCGGCCGTCGACGAAACCGTCGAGACCCGAGGCATCGAGCCCGTACCCGACCACGAGCGGCGCGGCCGGGTCCGCGAACTGTTCCCCACCTGGGTTGCCGCCAACATCAGCGTCCTGCTCCTCACCATGGGCGCCGGACTCGTCGTCTTCAACGGCCTCAACTTCTTCCAGGTGCTCCTCGCGGCCGCCATCGCGGGGTCCGTCTCCTTCGGCCTGGTCGGCCTGCTGTCCGTCTCCGGCAAGTGGGGCGGCGCGCCCGGCGCGATGCTCTCGCGGGCGACCTTCGGCGTACGGGGCAACTACTTCCCCGGCATGATCCTGTGGGTCGCGCGCTTCGGCTGGGAGACGATCAACGCGGTCACGGGCGCGTACGCCGTGCTCACCGTGTTGCGGCTGCTGTTCGGCGTCGAGAGCAGCACCCCGCTCATCGTCGTCACGCTGCTCGTGTTCGTCGGTGTGACGTTCCTCGTCAGCGGCATGGGCCGCAAGGTGCTCAACATCTGCAACACCTGGTCGACCTATCTGTTCGGGATCTTCACCGTCCTCGTGCTGGCCTACCTGGTGACCACCATCGAGTGGAGCGAGGTCTTCTCGCGCCCCGCGGGCGGCACGGCCATGTTCATCGCGGGCATCGGCACCATCGCGGCGGGCGGCATCAGCTGGATCCCCACGGGCCCGGACTTCGCGCGCTATCTGCCGCACAGCGCACAGGGCCGCAAGATCTTCGGCACCACCCTCTCGGGGGCGCTGCTCGTGCTGGTGCCGATGGTGCTGATGGGCGGCGTGATGTCGTTCAAGGACCCCGCGCTGGCCAAGACGAACGACCCCGTCTCCTTCCTCGGCGAGGCCCTGCCCGGCTGGCTGGCCGTGCCGTACCTGCTCATCGCCCTGATCGGCATGGTGCTCATCAACAGCCTGTCCATGTACTCCGCCGGGTTCACCGCGCAGACCATGGGCGTCAAGCTGCCCCGCGCCTCGGCCGTCTCCATCAACGCGGTGATCAGCCTCGTCGGCGGGCTGCTGCTGATGCTCGTCGCCAAGAGCTTCTACGGCTCGTTCATCTCCTTCCTCTCGCTGCTGGCCGTCTCCTTCTCCGCCTGGGTCGGCGTCTACGCGGTGGACATGCTGCGCCGCCGGCACAAGACCGTCCGCTACGACGCGGCCGGGCTGCTCGACACCTCGCGCACCAGCCGCTACTGGTACGTCGGAGGCTTCTGCTGGCAGGCCATGACGGCCTGGGGCGTCGCCCTGCTGCTCGGGCTCGCCTTCACCAAGTGCGAGTGGTTCGCCGGACCGCTGGTCGACACCTGGATCGGCGAGAACGGCCTGGGCTGGGCCGCCACGGTGCTGCTGGCCGCCGTACTGTTCGCGGTGCTGCCCGCGCCCCGCGAGAAGGAGCCGCAGGCCGCCGCCTGAGCCGGCCGCGCCCCCTTGCGGAGGGCCCGGCCTCTCCGGCCTCCGGCCTTTCGCCCCCACCGCAGCCCTGGCCCCCGGCCCTCCGCCGGGGGCCAGGGCGTTTGCGCGCAGCACTCGGTGCAGCCGGCAGGGGGTGACCGCCCCGGCCGGTGCGGGGACTCACCCAGGCGTGTCCGGCGGAGGGGTGCGGCGCGGAAGGGCCCGGCGTGTGCGTGAATGGATCATGGCGGGCCGGGCAACCCGGCCCGTCCACGCCGCCGGAACCCAGAGCGAGAGCCGAGGTCGCACCGTGAACACCGCACACGTCCCCACCGTCCAGCTGAACAGCGGGACCGAGATGCCGCAGCTCGGGTTCGGCGTCTACCAGGTGCCGGACGACGAGGCCGCGGAGACGGTCGCCGCGGCCCTGGCGGCGGGATACCGCAGTGTCGACACCGCCGCCCTCTACGGCAACGAGGGCGGAACGGGCAAGGCGCTGCGCGAGTCCGGCATCCCGCGCGAGGAACTGTTCGTCACGACCAAGCTGTGGAACACCGACCACGGCCACGACGTCGCGCTGCGCGCTTTCGACGACTCCCTGGAGAGGCTCGGTCTCGACCACGTCGACCTGTACCTGATCCACTGGCCGGTGCCCTCAAGGGACCTGTACGTGCAGACGTGGCGTGCGCTGTCCGAGATCCACGAGAGCGGGCGGGCCAAGGCCATCGGCGTCTCCAACTTCGAGCCCGAGCACCTCACACGGCTGTTCGAGGAGACCGGTGTGGTGCCCGCCGTCAACCAGATCGAGCTGCACCCCCGCCTCCAGCAGCCTGAGCTGCGCGCCTTCGACGCCGAACACGGTGTGATCACCGAGGCCTGGTCGCCGCTGGGCCGCGGCAACGGCGTCCTGGACGATCCCGCCGTGCGCAGGGCCGCGGCCAAGCACGGCAAGACCCCCGCCCAGGTGGTGCTGCGCTGGCACATTCAGCTGGGCAACGTCGTCATCCCGAAGTCCGTGACGCCCTCCCGCATCAGGGAGAACATCGACCTCTTCGACTTCGAACTCGACGGCGAGGACCTGCGGGAGATCCAGCGCCTGGAGACCGGCACCCGCGTCGGCCCCGACCCCCGCACCCTGAGCTGACCGGGCGGCACCGCCATGGCCACCGCAGCGGAGTGCGTGTTCTGTCAGATCATCGCCGGTGAGCTGCCCGCCCACCGCGTCCACGAGGACGGTGCCGCCGTCGCCTTCCTCGACCAGCGGCCCCTCTTCCCCGGCCACACCCTGGTCGTCCCGCGTGCCCACGTGGAGACGCTGACCGACCTGGCCGAGGAGTCGGTCGGCCCGTACTTCACCGCCGTACGGCGCGTCGCCGCCGCCGTCGAGCGGGGCATGGAGGCCGACGGGTCCTTCGTGGCGCAGAACAACCGGGTCAGCCAGTCGGTGCCCCACCTGCACACGCACGTGGTGCCGCGCCGCCGCAAGGACGGCCTGCGCGGCTTCTTCTGGCCGCGCCACCACTACGCCGACGAGACGGAGGCCCGCCGGGTCGCGGCCCGCGTCCGAGCGGAAGTGTGAACCGCCTCGGCGGCGGCGCTCGCGGGCTCGGCGCGGCGGGCGGGCTCGGCGGTGCACCGTGCGGGCTCGGCGGCGCCCGCACGCCCGCTCGGCGGGGCGGCCCGCCCGCTCAGCGGAGCATCGCGGTGACCGCCTCCACGGTGTCGGCCTCCTCGGGGCGCTTGTCCTCCCGGTAGCGCACCACGCGGGCGAACCGCAGCGTGACGCCCTCCGGGTAGCGGGTGGAGCGCTGCACCCCGTCGAAGGCGATCTCCACCACCTGCTCGGGCCTGACCCGCACGCCCCAGGCGGTGTCCTCGACCGACAGCTTGCCGAGGCGTTCGGTCTGCCAGGCCAGCAGCGCGTCGGTCAGGCCCTTGAACGTCTTGCCGAGCATGGCGAACGTGCCGTCCTCGCGCCGCGCCCCCAGATGGAGGTTGGACAGCTTGCCCGCGCGGCGCCCGTGCCCCCACTCGGCGCCCAGCACCACCAGGTCGAGCGTGTGCACCGGTTTGACCTTCAGCCAGGAGGCTCCGCGCCGCCCGGCGGAGTAGCCGGCGTCCAGCGCCTTGACGACCACGCCCTCGTGCCCGCGCGCCAGCACCTCCTCGGCGAACGCCCGCACGCCCGCGCGCGCCTGCTCGTCCTGCGGGTCGGGTACCGGCACCCGGCGCACCCGCCGCTCCTCGGGCAGCACCCGGGCGAGCGCGGCGTGCCGCTGGACCGACGGCCGCTCCAGCAGGTCCTCGCCGTCCAGGAACAGCACGTCGAAGAAGACCGGGTGCAGCGGCAGTTCGCTGCTGGCTCCCGCCACGTCGAGCCGGGAGGCCACCCGCCCGGAGACCTCCTGGAAGGGGCGCGGCCAGCCGTCCTGGGCCAGGGCGATCACCTCGCCGTCGAGCACCGCCTGGCTCGCGTCGGCCTGCCGGGCGACCTCGGCGGCCTCGGGCAGCCTGTCGGTGATCTCCTCCAGGGTGCGGGTGTAGACACGCACCTGGTCGCCGTCCTTGTGCACCTGCACCCGGATGCCGTCCAGCTTCTCCTCGACCGCGCAGGGCCCCACCTTGTCGAGGGCCTCGTCCACGCTCCGCGCGGTGTGCGCCAGCATGGGCAGCACCGGCCTGCCCACCTCGATCCCGAACCGCGACAGGGCGCCGGGCCCCTCGGCCAGCAGCGCCTGCGCGACCGTGCCGAGCGAGCCGCCGAGCATCACCGCACGCCGCACCTCGCCCGGCTCGGCGCCGATCGCGGCGGCCAGTCCCTCGACGGCGAACGCGTCCAGTGCGCCCTGCCGCAGCTCGCCGCCGATCAGCCGTACCAGGAAGTGCTGTTCGTCGGCGGTGGCCCGCGCCAGCAGCGCGTCCAGCCGCTGTTTGCGCGCGGCCTGCGCCCCCTTTCCGCTCACCTTGGCCAGGGCGGCGAACGCGGCGTCCGTCTCGGCGATGGTCAGCGTGGGCCGCGCGGCAGGCGGCGGCATCTCGCGCAGGGTGCTCCAGCCGACGCCGGTACGGCGCTGGGGGAGGCGCCCGGCGAGGTAGGTGACCACGACGGGCACCTCGTCGGGGCCGGTGCGCCCGAACAGCTCGGCGAGCAGCGACACCTTCTCGTTGCGGCCGGACGCCTCGGTGATCCGGGCGGACGTGCGTGCGATGTCTGCCAGCAGCATGGCCCCATCGTCGCCGATGCGCGCTCCGCCCGCCCCTCGCCGGGCGCCCACCGGCGCGGGGGTGTCTCGGAGGGGCGTTCTCAGGCGCGCGTGCGGAGAACCGCGTCCACCGCCACGTGGAGGGTCTCCCGCTCTCGCTCCGTGAGCGCGTCCTGTGCCGGCATCGCCCGCTCGAACGCGAGCCCGTTGACGACGGTGGACAGGAAGCGGGCGCTGCGGGGGATGTCGTTCCCCGCCAGTGCTCCCTCCTCGGCCAGCGACGTCAGCCAGCTCTCGACGCGGTGGTGGGTGTCCCGCTCGATCGCCAGATAGGACGCGCGCACCTGCTCGGTCTGCTCAGCGGTGACGAACGTCCTGACGGCGGTGGCCAGGGCCTCGCGTGCCTGCGGTCCTGTTCCCGCCGCGGCCAGGACCCCGCTCAGACACTCGACGAGGCGGTCCCGGGCAGGCCGGGAGGCGTCGTCGATGCGGCCCGTGCGCGCGACCCAGTCGAAGATGCGGTGCGTCACCTCGTCCCGCAGGTCCCGCTGGGTGGGGAAGTGGTGGCGCAGCGACCCGCTGCTCACCCCGGCCCGCGCGGCGACCGCACGCACGCTCAGGCGTGCCGCCAGGCCGTCCTCGGCGAGGATGGCCGCGGCCGCGGCCAGGATCCGTTCACGTGTACTGGGCAACTTCTCGTCGTTCATCGTGCGGCCGTCCTTTCACCAGCACATCGTACTAGCACGCCGTGCTAGCGTGTCGTCGCGTCCACCAACACAGCGTGTTGGCGGACGTCGGCCACGACGCAACGACGAGGAGCCGCCACGTGCCGCGGCAGCGGCGACGCCGTCACGGTCATGACGCCACCCACCCACCCACCCACCTGTACGGCCGGCGCCGGAAGAAGGACACCGGATGAAGACGCACCGCAACGCCCTGGCGCTCACCCTCGCCGTCAGTGCCGTCACAGCAACCCTGATACCGGGAGGAGCGTCGGCGGCGACACCCGACGCGGCGCCCGGAACACCTGCCGGCACCCTGCGATGGGGTCACTGCCCCACGCCGCGTGCCTCACCGCAGGCCGGGGCCGCGGCCCGGCTGGAGTGCGCGACGCTCAAGGTCCCGCTCGACTACCGCCACCCCCACGGCCGGCAGATCGACATCGCCGTCTCACGGTTGGCGAGCGGAAACCCCGCGAAACGACGCGGCGTGCTGCTGACCAACCCGGGCGGGCCGGGCGCCCCGGGGCTCACGTACCCGGCCGTGCTCGCGGCCTCCGGACTGCCGCAGAGCGTGCTGGACTCCTACGACGTCATCGGCTTCGACGCCCGCGGCGCGGGCCGCAGCACACCGGTGACGTGCGACCTGACCCCCTCGCAGCAGCAGCGCGGCAACTTCCCGGTGTACGCCCGCTCCGCGGCCGACGTCGACCAGGAAGCCGCACACGCGCGCGCCATCGCCCGGCAGTGCGCCACCTCACGCAGCGCCTGGATGCTCCCGCACACCACGACCGCCAACAACGCCCGCGACATGGATCGGATCCGGGCGGCCCTGGGCGAACGTGAGATCTCCTACCTCGGCGCCTCCTACGGCACACACCTCGGCGCCGTCTACGCCACGCTGTTCCCCCAGCGCGGCGACCGGATCGTGCTCGACAGCAACCTCGGCCCCGGCGGCTACGACCGCACGGCGTTCCGGCGGCTCGCGCGCGGCATGCACGACCGCTTCCCGGACTTCGCCGCCTACGCGGCCGAGCACCCGCGCTACGGGCTGGGCCGCACCCCCGGCCAGGTCACGGCCACCTACCACCGGCTCGCCGCACGCCTGACGGCTCACCCGGTCGGCATCGTCGACGGTACGAGCTTCCGCGGACTGACCTTCGACCGCCTCTACAGCGACGCCTCCATGCCCGCGCTGGCCAAGGCGTGGCAGGACCTCGACCGGGGCGAGCCGATCCGGATCGACCCGCCGGAAGAGGGATTCGAGAACCTGCTGGCCGGCCGCCACCACGTGCTCTGCGCGGACTCACCCTGGCCGCGAAAGCTGGACGCCTACCGGACCGGGGCCGCGGTCGACCGGGTGCGGTACCCGATGCTGGGCGGTTCCACGGGGAGCGTCACCCCGTGCGCGTTCTGGCCGCGCAAGGGCATCGAGAAGCCGGTGCGGATCGGTGACCGCGGCCCGTCGAACATGCTCATGGTCCAAAACGAACGCGACCCGGGCACCCCGCTGGCAGGCGCTCTGAGCCTGCGACGCGCGCTCGGCGCACGAGCCAGGATGGTGAGCGCCGACCAAGGCGGCCACGGTGTCTACCCGTTCGGCCGCAACACCTGCGTGAAGGACGCCGCCACCGCCTTCCTGGCCACGGGCGAGCGCCCGGCCCGGGACCGATCCTGTCCCTCAGTGACGGCCGAGACCTCCTGACGAGCTCACGGGGAGCAACTGGTCGCCGTACCTGTAGACGACGACCCCCCAAGGATCGTCCAGCCTGAGCCGGTAGATCACGGGCGACGGAAGAGTCACCTGAACGATCTCGCCGTCCTTCCCCGACTTCCTGTCACGAGCTCGCTGACCGACGCTCCACATGGTCACACCGCCCTCAGGCGGCGTGTGTCGTCGCCGTGCTTGGCGCGCAGGTGCGCTCCGTACAACGCCTCAAGATCTGCCTTGCCCCGCTCGTCGCCGTAGGCCCGGTTGATCTGCGTCCGGAACCACTGGCAGTCCTCGCAGCCACGTGCCCGCGCTTGCTCCATCGATCCCACCCGATCTTGTCGATTACTCCTTGTGGTCAGATCAACACGGGCCGGGCTACGATGGCGCCGCTTGAATACCATCCGGCAAGTGGCGGGTCAACGGCCCTGCGCCGCAGGGGAGATGAAAGGGGCTGGTCGGGAGTGGGGCGCAAGCGGAAGAGCGTGCCGGACTTGAACGGCGGCGTGCCTCGCTCGTTCGGCGAGGACGTGAAGCGCGTCCGCCTCGCCAGAGGGCTCACCCAGAAGCACCTCGGGACCGCCACCGGATACTCCGAGGGCTACGTCAGCAAGGTCGAGAAGGGGACGATCATCCCCTCGATGAAGTTCGCGGAGGGCTGCGACCGGGCGTTCGGCACCGGGGGCCTGTTCGCCGAGTCGCTGCGACGGCTCATGAACGTCGACCATCCCGACTGGTTCGCCCCCTTCGTCGATCTGGAACGCCAGGCCTCAGGCATCTGCGACTACAGCACCAACCTCGTCTTCGGCGGGGCGCAGACGCGGGAGTACGCGCGGGCCGTGCTCAGATCCGGGCAGCCGCTCGACACTCCGGAGCAGACCGCTGCGAAGGTCGATCTGCGGATCGAGCGCGTCAAGCTGCACGAGCAGGATCAACCGCCGCTTCTCTGGCTGGTCTTGGACGAGGCGTGCCTGCGGCGGCAGGTCGGAGGTCCGGAGGTGATGCGCGCTCAACTCCGGTACCTGACCGTCGTGGCGGAGCGTCCAGCCGTCACGATGCAAGTGTTGCCGTTCGCGTCCGGCGCGCCCCCGGCGGAGTCGCCGTTCACGCTGTTGCGGTTTCCCATGGCCACAGGTCAGCCGCCGGTGCTGTACTCGGAGGGACAGGGGCTCGGGCGCGTGATTGACTCTCCGGAGCGGGTAGATGACGCCCGTAACTTGTTTGACCGGTTACGCGCGGACGCGCTATCACCGGCTCAGTCACTCAGCTTGCTTCACAGTGCGATGGGAGACCACACCCGATGAGCAGCACCTCCACCAGCCGCCCCACCGATTGGGTCAAGAGCACGTACAGCGGCGGACAGGGCGGCAACTGCGTCGAGTGGGCCCCTGGCCTCGTGGGCGATGCGGGGGCCGTTCCCGTCCGTGACTCCAAGGACACCGCCCGCAGGCCGCTCGCGTTCTCGCCGGCCGCGTGGACGGCCTTCGTGGGCGGGCTCAAGGTCTGAGCCCGGCCGGCGCGCGCCGATCGCTTCCGGCCGGGACAATCGGAGCCATGCGGCTCCCTGTCCTGCCACCGGTCAAACCGATGCTCGCCAAGCCCGTCGCCTCGATCCCCGAGGCGACGGAGGGCATGCAGTACGAGGCCAAGTGGGACGGGTTCCGCTGCCTGGTCTTCCGGGACGGTGACGAGGTCGAGCTGATCAGCCGTACCGGCAAGTCGCTGGTGCGCTACTTTCCCGAACTGGTCGAGGGGGTGCGGGAGCGGGCGCCGCGCCGCTGCGTGCTGGACGGCGAGATCGTGCTGCCGCTCGGCGCCCGGCTGGACTTCGAGGCGCTCCAGCAGCGCATCCATCCGGCCGCCTCCCGGGTGCGGCTGCTGGCGGAGCAGACGCCCGTCTCCTTCGTCGCCTTCGACCTGCTGGCCCTCGACGACACCGACGCGATGCCCAGGCCGCAGAGCGAGCGGCGCGCGATGCTGGAGAAGGCGCTCAAGGGGGTACGGCCGCCGCTGTACCTGGCGCCGGTGACCCACGACAGCGCGGTGGCACGTGACTGGTTCGCGCACTACGAGGGTGCCGGGCTCGACGGGGTGGTGGCCAAGCGGCCCGAGCTGCCGTACAGGCCGGGGGAGCGGGTGATGCTCAAGGTCAAGCACGAGCGCACCGCGGACTGCGTGCCGGCCGGGCTGCGCCTCCACAAGAGCGGCCCCGACGCGCTGGGCTCGCTGCTGCTGGGCCTCTACGACGCCTCGGGCGCTCTTCAGTACGTGGGCGCCTCCTCGTCGTTCACCGCTTCGCGCAGGCGTGAGCTGATGCGGGAGCTGGCGCCGCTGCGGATGGACCGTCCGGGTGAGCACCCGTGGGCCCGCTGGGAGGACGCGTCGGCGCACGAGGAGGGCCGGATGCCGGGCGCGCCCAGCCGGTGGAGCGGCACCAAGGACTTGTCCTGGGTGCCGCTGCGGCCCGAGCGGGTGTGCGAGGTCGGCTACGACCACATGGAGGGCGAGCGCTTCCGCCACACGGTCCTCTTCCGGCGCTGGCGCCCCGACCGCGAGCCGGGCTCGTGCACGTACGAGCAGCTGGAGCAGCCCGTACGGTACGACCTCGAGGAGGCGCTCGGCGGGCGGTGACAGGCCTGCGGGGCTGAGGGGTCAGCGCGCCGACCGTGCCGGGTCGCCCTCAGTGGGCTCGGGCAGGCCGGCCGCCAGCGAGTCGAAGCAGGAGTCGAGCATGGCCAGCAGGTCCTCGGCGGAGGACTCCGGGTCCCAGGCGCGGATGGCCGAGCGCAGCACCGTCATCCCGGCGCCCGCCAGGAGGCGCGGGTAGAGGGCGTCGGAGGGCAGCCCGGTGCGGGCTGCGACGGCGTCGGAGAGCGCCTCGGCCATGTGGCTGTTGCTGTGCACCAGCTTGGGCACCAGTTCCGGATGGGCGCCCAGCAGCTTGCGGCGCTCGCGCCAGCCCGCGTCGGCGACCAGCGCGGGGATCGCCGTGCGCAGCGTCTGGCGCAGGGCCGTCAGGGGCGGCTCGTCCGCGGGCCGTGCGGCCAGGAGGTCGACGAGGTGGCCGGTGAGCCTGTTGTCCCAGTCGAAGACCGCGTCGTCCTTCGTCTCGAAGTAGTTGAAGAAGGTGCGGGGGGAGACCCCGGCGGCCTCGCAGATGTCGTGCACGGTGACGGCGGCGGGGCCGCGCTCCAGATACATCGCCACCGCGGCGGCGCGCAGCGCCGAGCGGGTCTCCAGTTTCTTCCGCTCCCGGAGACCGTGGGCGGTCTCGGCGGTCTCGGCGGCCATCTGTGCTCCCGTGCTCTCCGGTTGCGGTTCTCCCCTGCGGTCCCACCCGCGGTCTCACCTGTGGCGCTTCCTACAGTAGTGCATTTTTGCAGCGCTGCACCTTTCTGTTAGCGTAGCTAATCATTGGCCATGCCACATAATTTTCACGAGGAGGCGGACCCCAGTCCATGGCGGAACACAAGGCGGAACCGGAGAGCGGAGGCGGCCCCTCGGCGCTCCGCACGACCGTGCGCACCCTGGCGGAGACGCTCTGGTTCCCGGCGTTCTTCTTCACCGGCTTCCTCGTCTGCTACCTGCTGCCCTTCCACAACCCCGTCCCCCACCACGTGGACGTGGCCGTGGCGGGGCCCACCGCGCCGCAGCTGGAACAGGCGCTCGAACACAAGAGCCCAGGCGCCTTCGACATCCACCAGGTCGCCGACGCCGACGCGGCGCACGACGCCGTCACAGGGCGCGAGGCGACCGCAGGTTACGTGCCCGACGCCAAGCAGCCGCAGCTCTACGTCGCCAAGGCGGACGGCTACTCGCTGGAGTCGGTCCTCCAGAAGACCTTCACCTCCGTCGCCCAGCAGAGCGGCGGGCAACTCCAGGTCCACGAGGCCGCGCCCACCGCGCCGGGCGACGGCATGGGAACCGGACTGTTCTACGTCGTCCTCGCCTGCACCATCCCCTCGTACATCAGCGTGATGATGCTGCTGCGGGCCACCACCTTCGGGCGGCGCAAGAAGGTGCTCACGCTCGCGGCCGTCGGAGCCGTGGAGAGCGTCGTGGCCTTCTTCGTGGCGCGGGGCATGGACGTCATCCCGAACGAGCCGCTGGCCATCCCCCTGATCTTCCTGATGACCCAGGCGGTCGCGCAGACCTCCTTCGGTCTGGTGCCGTTCTTCAAGCAGTTCTTCCCCGGCGTGGCCATGGGCCTGTTCGTCCTGCTGAGCATGCCCTCCAGCGGTGGTGCGATACCCGTCCAGATGGTCCCGGGCTTCTTCAGGGCGCTCCATCCGGTCATGCCGATGGGCAACCTCATCGAGGCGTTGCGCGGGCTGTTCTACTTCGACGGCAAGGACGTGTGGCGGCACGTGCTGGTGCTGTGCGCGTGGATCGTCGCCGGTGCGGCGCTGCTCGCCCTCGGCCTCTGGAAGGAGCGGCGTGCGGCCCGCAAGGAGGCCGGGAACGGTACCGAGGCCGAGGCCGAGGTGGCGGGCGACGAGCCGCAGGCGGCCGTCACCCCGTCCGAGCCCCCGGTCGAGGACCCCTCCTTCGAGCTGCCACGGCCCAGCGCCGTGCCGCCGCACCTGCACCGCATGGGGCAGCAGCAGCCCACCCTGACCGGCCGGGTCACCGACGAGGGCGGCCGGGCGGTCCACGGCGTCGCCATCACGGTCACCGGCACCCACGGCAGGGAACTGGTCCGCGCGATCACCGACGAGAACGGCGAGTACGCCGCGGCCGGTCTGCCCGACGAGTTCGTCAACGTCATCGCCAGCAGCCCCGACCGGCTCGCCGCCGTCGCCCGCGTACGGGCCAGGGACGGACACCCCGTCCGGCAGGACTTCCGCCTGGACCGCCGTCCCGTCCCCGCGGGCACGGGGCGCTAGCAGGCCGCGTGCGGCGACCACGACGACGGCCGCCCGGGTGCGAACCCGGGCGGCCGTCGTCATGCGGGTGCGGGGCCGCGAGGCGCTCGGCCGTGGCCGCCCGCCCTCCTGATACCGGACCCCTCAGGCGTTGCCGCCCTCGGAACCGCCCTCCTGCTGGGCTTCGGCGGCGGACTTGTGGACCTCTTCCATGTCCAGCGCGCGGGCCTGGCCGATCACGTCCTCCAAAGCGGCCTCGGGAAGCGCACCGGGCTGGGAGAAGATCAGGGTGCGGTCGCGGATGATCGCCAGGGTCGGGATCGACTGCACCTCGAACGCCGCTGCCAGCTCCTGCTGGGCCTCCGTGTCCACCTTGGTGAAGGCCAGGTCGGAGTGGCGCTCGGCGGCGGCCTCGTACACCGGGGCGAAGCTGCGGCAGGGGCCGCACCAGGACGCCCAGAAGTCGATCAGGATGAAGTCGTTCCCCGCGATGGTCTCCTCGAAGTTGTCCGTGGTCAGCTCGATGGTGCTCATGCTGTCTCCTGCGATGGGGGCATCAGGACGGGCCGCGCCCTGGTATGGCGGGAAACAAGCCCCGCCGGGCCCCACATTCCCCGCCCACCCCCTTCTCCGGCAAGCGCGCCTCCCCGGCGAGCGCGCCTCCCCGGCAAGCGCGCCTCCCCGGCAAGCGCGCCTCCCCGGCAAGCGCGCCTCTCGGGAAGCGCCGGCCTCTCGGGGCGCGCGCCGCCCTCGCGTGCGCGGGCCCCGGCCTCTCTCCGGATCAGGCGCGGCAGGGGAGGGCGCTGAGGGGCGTCAGGCGTGCTCCGCCCCGCGGCGCCCGTACCAGTCGACGCACACCGTGAGGGCGTCGTCCTCGAAGAGGCCCTCGCCGCGGTGGCGGGTGAGCTCCTGGAAGACCGCGCGGGGCACCTGCGCGGCGGGCAGCAGCCCGTTGGCGGTCAGCGAGCGGGCCAGCGCGTGGTCACCGAAGGCCTCGCCGGCGGGGGAGCGGGCCTCGTAGACGCCGTCCGTGGCCAGGAGCAGCCGGTCACCGGGCTGCATCCGGAAGTGCTCGGTCACGTAGTGGGTGTCCTCGAACATGCCCAGCGGCAGCTGCGCGTCGAAGACCAGGGGCTCCACCTTTCCCTCCCGGCGCAGCCAGGCGCGCGGCGACCCGGCCTCGACGACCTCGGCCCGGCCGGTGGCGAGCTCGAAGCGGATCAGGACCATGGCGACGTGCGCGGCGCCCCTGTGCTGCGCGTACACGGCCTGGTCGGTGAGCGCGGCCTGGTCGGCCAGTGAGAGGCCGGCGCGGCGGGCGTTGCGCATCGCGCTGACGGCGAGGTTGGTCAACAGGGCCGCCTCCACACCGTCGCCCATGCCGTTGGCGACGGCGACGGTCAGATGGTCGGCCGAGACGGACCAGTCGAAGTTGTCCCCGCTCGTGGAGTACGCGGGCTCCAGATGGGCGCCCAGGGCGAACTCCGCGCGCCGCAGGGACCGGCCGGGCAGCAGCTGCCACTGCATCTCCGCGGCCAGCGTCAGCCGGGTGGCCCGGCGGGCTCGCTGGTAGAGGTCCGTGTCGCGCTCGGCGACCGTGATCTCGTGACCGAGGGCCCGGCACAGATCCTCCAGCTCCGGCAGCAGGCCGTGCGCGTCGGTGTCGGAGGGGAAGGCGACCGACAGCACGCCCAGCCGGTCCCCCCGTACGCTCACCGGCAGGTGCACCGTCACCGTGCGTGCCGCCCTGTCGGCCAGGACGAGAGGCTCCGGCGCCCGCAGCGCACGCCCCTGCGGACTGTTGTGGATGCGCAGCGGCTCGGCGGTGGACGGTACGGGCTCGACCCGCTGCAGGGTGCGCATGCCGAAGTCGGCCATGCGCAACTCGGCTCCGGACGCTCCGTACTGTTCTCGCAGTGCCTGCTCGACGACATCCATCAATGCGTGGGGGGCGGCGGCGCGCAAGGCCCGCTCGACCACGGCGAATCTGTCCACGTCTCCTGCTTCTCGTTCTGCCGAATCGTGCGACGGCCTGGCAGGGGGCACTGCGTACCCTGCGGCCGGACCAGTACATTATCGTCGCACTGCAACATTCGCTGAATGACAACAGATGGCCGCTCGGCGGCCCGGGCAGAAGGCCGTGACCTGCGGGTGAGGGCCTGCCGCGCGGGCCTGTCCGAAGAGTGCCGGAGGGCGATAAGCTCTTCTCCGCCCCTTGCACGGAGACGGACAGGCGACGAGTGTGCCCCGTGACGACGGGCAGAAGCGCCGGAAATGGGGAGTGAACGTGACCTCGACCTCGCACGAGGCAGCCGGGGCGGCCGGCGAGGTCATCGAACTGCTGGAGATCCTGTGGGAGCACGGCAGGGACGCGGTCTCCACCTCGCCCGTCTCCGCCTCGCAGCTGCGGGTGCTCTACTGCCTCGACCGTGACGAGGGCATGAACCTCCGCATGCTGGGGGAGCTGCTGGGCTCTGCGCCCTCCTCGGTCAGCAGGCTGTGCGACCGGCTCCAGGCGCTCGGCTTCCTGGAGCGTCTGCCCAGCCCCGTCAGCCGCCGGGAGCTGGAGCTGCATCTGACCCGTCAGGGCAAGAAGTACCTGAGTGACCTGCGGCTGCGCCGTGAGGAAGCCCTCACGGCGACCCTGGCGGCGATGCCGCCCAAGGCCCGCGCCGTCCTGACGGAGGGCTTGCAGGCCTTCCGGGAAGCGGCGGAGGACGCCACGCCCACGCGGCGGCTGAACGCCCTCGAAGAACTCGAAGAAGTGGACCGCTCCGCCTGACCCGGACCGCTCACAGGCACTGCCGCGGCGAGGCGCGGTCGTTCTCTGGTATCGATCCCACCGGATCGGCCCCATGCAGCCGGCGCGCCGCCCCGGACCCGCCGCGCCTGTCGGCCCGCACCTCCCGGCGCAAAGCCGAGGCGCGCACCTCGCGGTGCGCGCCTCACCTGCTCAGTTCGGCCTTGCCGAAGAGTGCCGCGTAACCGCTCGGCAGCTGGCTGATCAGCTGGTTGAGCTCTCCGCCTGAGACCGCGTCGGCGAGGGTCGACAGGACGGCGCTGGCGTCCCACTCCGCGGTGCGGGGGCGGGCGCCCGTCTGCGCGGCGACGCGCTCGCAGAACCGGGCCACACCGAACGTCTCGGGGTCGTCCTCGCCCGCCTCGGCGACGACGGGTCCGAGCGGGCCCGGCAGCTGGGCCGCCAGCTCTCCGGCCTTGACGGGGGTGATGCGGTTGGCGAGCACGCTCAGTACCACCCAGGTGACCTGCTCGGCCTCCTGCTGGTCGTGGTACTCGCCGCGTTCGCGGACCTGGGCCAGGAACTCGTCGTACCTCATGATCGGCTCCTTCGTGCCGCCGGATCTCGTGCCCTTGTGCGCGGTGGTCTCGTGTGCGCGGTGGTCTCGCGCCTCGCGGTACCCAGTGGGTCGCCCGCCCATGGGTGGGGATGTCCGACCCGCCCGCAGAAGGTGCGCTCCCTCCGGACGCCGTGGGGTGTCCGAGCCGGCCGTCCGGAGCGGACTGCCCGACGCGGCTGTCGAGCCGGCTGCCGGAGGCGGCTGTCCGAGCCGGTTTCGTCCGCGCCATTGACCGCCGGGACGGGTGTGGTTACGTTCCCACACGACATCGATGTCACCTCGACGTCACTCCCCTGGCCGGCCCGCCGGACCCCCGCAGACACTCACGGGAGAGAACATGCAGCGGAATCCCGCGCCACCTCGGCGGCCCGCCTCCGGAACCGTCCGCAGGACCGTCCTCGGCGCGGCCGCCGCGGGCCTGTTCGGCGGGGCGCTGACCGGATGCTCGGGCCGTGCCGACGGCGCCGAACGGGCGCTGCGCGTCGCCTACCCCTTCTGGGGAGAGGACGACATCGTCCACCGCCAGATGCGGGCCTGCGCCGACGCGTTCGCCGCCGCGCGGACCGGCCGTCCCGTCGAGCTGATCCCGATCCCCGACCAGCAGGGCAACTTCGCCACGAAGATCGAGCTGATGCAGCGCTCGGCGACCAGCGCGCCCGACGTCGTCTTCCAGGACACGGTGATGACCAACGCCGACGTCCAGGCGGGATATCTGCGACCGCTGGACGCGTGGTTGCGCGCATGGCCGGACTGGCGGCACTTCAACGCGACCGCCCGTGAGGCCACCCGCGCCGACGACGGCCGCACCTACGGCGTGCTCACCGGGACCGACGTCCGCGCGATCCTCTACGACCGGCGCGTCTTCGCCGCCGCCGGGCTCCCGTCCGTGTGGCGGCCACGCGACTGGAACGACCTGCTCGGCGCCGCCCGGATCATCCGCCGCCGGGTCCGGGGCGCCGTACCGCTCAACGTGTACGCCACCAAGGCGCTCGGTGAGGCCACCACCACCCAGGGCCTGCTGATGCTGCTGTACGGCACCGACGACGGCTTCCACGACGAGAAGTCGGGCCTGTGGAAGGGCGACACCCCCGGGCTGCGCGCGAGCCTGAGCTTCGTCGACGCGGTCTTCCGCGAGGAGCTGGGTCCCACCCGGCAGATGTCGTTCAGCCCGACGGCCCGCGACAAGCTGGTGTCCGAACTGCTGCCCGCCGGCAAGGTCGGCATCGCGGTGGGCGAGGGCTCCTGGACCCCGAAGACGTGGATCGAGGGCGGTGCCTCGCCCTGGCCGGGCTGGACGCGGCACATCGGCGTCGCCGCGATGCCCGCGCGGCACGGCCCCGGCCGGGTCAGCCTCTCCGGCGGCTGGATGCTGTCGGTGGGAGCCCACAGCGCCGCTCCCGAGGCGGCGTTCCGCTTCATCGCGTACGCCACAGGACGCGAGCGGGCGCTGCGGTACGCCGTGGAGAACGCCCAGATACCGGTGCGCGAGGACGTGCTGGCCGATCCCGCCTACACGGAGGCGCTGCCCACCAACGAGACCTTCGCGAAGCTGCTGTCCGTCACGGAGTTCCGTCCCACGCAGGCCGAGTACCTGATGGTCTCCAGCCGGGCGCAGGTCGCCATGGAGGACGTGATGACCGGCAAGGCCACCCCGGCGCGAGCGGCCCGCACCTATGCCGACGGGCTGCGCGACGACCTCGGCGAGGACCGGGTGGTGGACCGTGGCTGAGTCGGTCCTGACCCGGGCCGGCGCCCCGGGGACCACCGAGCCGCGTGGGACCGCGCCGGGGCGGCCGCCCTCCGGCCTGCGGCGTACCGCCGGACGGGCCCTGCCGCTGCTGCCGTCCGTCGCGCTGCTCGCCGTCTTCTTCGCCGGGCCCGTCCTGTGGTGCGTCTACGCCGCCTTCACCAACACGGCGCTGACCGGAGCCGCGGCGCGCGACCCGGAGTTCGTCGGCCTGCGCAACTTCACCCGGCTCTTCGGTGACCAGCAGTTCACCGCCTCCCTCGTGCTCACCCTCGTCTTCGCGCTCACCTCCGGAGTGCTGGGCCAAAACGGCCTCGGGCTCGCACTGGCCCTGCTGCTGCGCGGCCGCGCCCGGTGGATAAGGACGGCGCTGGGCGTGCTGCTGGTCGGCGCCTGGGTACTGCCGGAGATCGTCGCGGGCTTCACGCTGTACGCGTTCTTCTCCGACGGCGGCACCCTGGACACGGTCCTCACCTCGCTCCACCTGCCCGCGCCCGACTGGCTGGTGGAGCATCCGATGCTCACCGTCGTGCTGGCCAACGTGTGGCGCGGCACCGCGTTCTCCTGGATGGTCTACACGGCCGCGCTGGACGAGATCCCGCCCGAGATCGAGGACGCGGCCGCCACCGACGGCGCCACCGGTGTGGCCAGGCTGTGGTGGGTGACGCTGCCGATGATCCGGCGGTCGGTCTTCACCAACCTGATGGTCGTCACCCTCCAGACACTGGCCGTCTTCACCCTCATCTTCGTCCTCACGGGCGGCGGCCCCAGCGGCGCCAGCGAGACGGTGCCGCTGTACATGTACCAGCAGGCGTTCAAGTTCTTCCAGCTCGGCCAGGGCACCGCGATCGCGCTCGTGCTGCTCGCGCTCGGCGGCCTGTTCTCGTTCCTGTACCTGCGCGTGCTCAAGCCGGAGTTGAACCGATGACGTCGCCCACGCTCGCACCGCTGTCCCTGACCAGACTCACCGAACCCCGTCGCGCGGCCGGCACGGCACTCGTCCACGTCGTCCTCCTCGGTGTCGCGCTCTGCTTCGCCGCGCCGTTCGTGTGGCTGCTGGTGGCGTCCGTGGACGCGGAGGCCACCGCGAGCGCCGCCGTGCCGAAGCTGACGGCCGGCAACTTCACGGCCGTCGCGGACTGGGAGACCAGCATCCGGCCGATCCTCAACAGCCTGCTGCTGTGCGGGGGAGCGGCCCTGGTCAACATGGTCGTCTCGGTGCTCGCCGCCTACCCGCTCTCCCGCTACCGGCTGCGTTTCAGACGGCCGTTCCTCTACGGCGTCCTGTTCGCGACGGGGCTGCCCGTCACCGCCGTCATGGTGCCCGTCTACGAGCTGTTCGTCCGGCTGGAACTGGTGGACTCGCTGTGGGGCACCGCCCTCTTCCTGGCCACCGCCACGCTGCCCTTCTCGCTGTGGCTGACCAAGGGCTTCATGGACGGGGTGCCGGTCTCGCTGGAGGAGGCCGCCTGGGTGGACGGGGCCTCAGGGCTCCAGTCGCTGCGCCACGTGGTGCTGCCCCTGATGGCGCCCGGCATGGCGGTGGTGGCCGTCTTCACCTTCATCGGCGCCTGGGGCAACTTCTTCATCCCGTTCGTGCTGCTCCAGTCGCCGGAGAAGGAACCCGCGGCAGTCGGCCTGTTCACCTTCTTCGGCCAGTACGGCACCGTCGCCTACGGGCAGTTGGCCGCCTACTCGATCCTCTACTCGCTGCCCGCGGTGCTGCTGTACGTGCTGGTGTCCCGCAAGCTCGGCGGCGGTTTCGGCCTCGGCGGGGGGCTCAAGGGGTGAGCACCCGTACGCCCGCCGCGCCCGTACTCGCCGGCCTCGACATCGGCTCCACCCACTGCAAGGCGCTGCTGTGCGACGGCTCGGGCCACGTCCTGGCCCGCGCCGGGCGGCGCACCCCGCGCGGCGCCGACGGGCACACCCACCCGGTGCCCGACCTGCCGGCGGCCGCGCTGGAGGCCCTCCGCGCGTGCGTCGCGGCCGCCCACACGGTCCCGGACGCCGTGGGCGTGACCGGCATGGCCGAGGCCGGAGTACCCCTCGACCGTACGCACTCCCCGCTCGGGCCCGTCCTGGCCTGGTCCGATCCGGCCCCCGGCGCCGAAGCCGCGCGCCTGGCAGACGTGTGGGGGAGGGGAGAGCTGCACGCCCGCACCGGGGTGCTGCCACAGGCGAAGGTGCCCCTCGCGAAGTGGTGCGCCCTCGTACGGGAGAAGCCTGACCTGCCCGTACGGATGCGGCGCTGGGCCGGGGCAGCCGACCTGGTGGCGCACGCACTGACCGGACGGGTGGGCACCGCGGCGACCTTCGCGCAGCGCACCATGGCCTGGGACCCCGTGGCAGGCGACTGGATCCCCGAACTGCTGGCCGAGGCGCGCCTGACGCCGCACCACATGCCGCACGTGCACGCCCCCGGCGCAGCGCTGGGCCGCGTCACGCGGGACGCGGCAGGTGCGACGGGACTGACCGCAGGTACGCCGGTGGTCGTCGCCGGGCACGACCACCCGGTGGGAGCCTGGGCGGCGGGCGCGCGAGGCGCGGGACAGGCCGCGGACTCCATGGGCACCGCCGAGGCCGTGCTGACCGTCACCTCGCGGCCCCCGCACGCACACGCCGCCGGCGCCGAGGGCATGTCGTGGGGCAGGCACGTCGACGGCGAGGGCTGGATCGTCCTGGCGGGCATGCAGGGCTCTGGCGCCCTGGTCGAGTGGTTCTGCGACCGGTTCCTCGACAGCGCGGGCGGCGAGCGGGACGCGAGCCGCTACGAGGAGTTCGCGCGGCTCGTGGCGGCGTGCCAGGGGCCACCCGACGCACTGGTGATCGAGCCGTATCTGTACGGGCGCAGCTCCCCGCGCCCCGACCCGGACGCCGCGCTCACCGTCCACGGACTGCGGCCGCACCACGGGGCCGGCCACCTCGCGCGCGCCCTGCTGGAGGCCGCGGCCCACCACGCCCGCTGGATGGCCGACACCCAGGCGGAGCTCACCGGGGCCCCGCCGCTCGGCGTCACGCTGCTGGGCGGCGGCACCCGGCTGCGGTCCTGGACCGCCCTCAAGGCCGCCGTCAGCCCCTGGACCACCGCCGTGTGCGCGGAGCCCGAGGCCGCCGCGCTGGGCGCGGCGGCCTGGGCGGGCGCCGCGCTCGGCCACGCGCCGGACGCGGTCGGGGCGCCCGCCACCCCGCTCGTCGCCGACCCGTCCGACGCGGAGCTCTACCGCGCCCGGTACCGCACCCGGTTCCTGCCGCTCGTCGCCCGCGCGGGACCCGAGGCGTCCGCACGTCTCGTCGCCCGCGAGCCCCGAGGTACCCGCAGGCCCTGACGCACCCGCGCGGTTCGAAGTCCCCCAGGGCCCGCACGATCCCCAGACCGCCCCCGGATGTCCGGCACAGTCCCGTCCGACAAGGAGCCCCCTGCGTGAATCCCTCCACCGAAGCGGCATCCGCGGCCGAGTCCGCGTCCGAAGCCGAGTCCGGCGCCCGAGCCGCACACGCCTCCGCGGCCGGAACCGCGCACCCGCTCCCGCGCGCATCGCGAGTCCCCCCGCTGGCCGGCGGTTCGCTCGCACCCGCGGGGCTCTCCCGGCCCGGCGGCACGTTCGCGATGGTCGCCGCGGACCAACGCGACTCGCTGCGCACGATGATGGCCGACCGGGCGGGCCTGCCGCACGGCGCGGTCGCCGACGCGCGGCTGACCGCGTTCAAGGTGGCCACGGCGCGCGGTCTCGCCCCGCACGCCTCCGCGCTGCTCCTCGACCCCGACCACGGCTACCGCCCGGTCCTCGACGCGCGTGTGCTGCCCGCGGGGTGCGCCCCCATCCTGGCCGTGGACGTGCTCGACCAGCGGCCCGGCGGCCCCGTCGAGGACACCTCGCTCGACGACGGCGTCGATGTGGCCGCCGTCCGCGCCGAGGGCACGCGCGGCCTCAAACTGCTGGTGATCTGGCGCCGCGACGCCCACCGCGAGCGGCGCGTCGCCCTGGCCGCGCGCTTCGTGGAACTGTGCCGCACGGCCGGGCTGGCCTCCGTGCTGGAGCCCGTCGCCCGCCCCACCGAACAGGAGGAGGCCGCCGGAACCTTCGCACTCGACGACGCCATCGTCGAGGCCGCCCGCGAACTCGCCCCGCTGCGGCCCTCCGTCTACAAGTGCCAGGTGCCGGGGGCCGGCAGGGGCACCGTCGCCGAACTGGCCGCGCGCGCCGAGCGGATCGACGCCGTGGTGGACGTGCCGTGGGTGGTGCTCTCACAGGGCGTGGCCCCCGCCGACTTCCCCCGCGCCGTGGAGGCCGCCTGCCGCGCCGGCGCCTCCGGCTTCCTGGCCGGGCGCGCCCTGTGGACCGCCGCGTTGGACGCTCCCGACCCCGAGGCGGCCCTGCGCGGCCCGTGCGCCGGCCGGCTCACGGAGCTCGGCGCGCTGGTCGACGCCCACGGCAGACCCTGGTGGGACGCGCCCGCGGCGAGGAGGGCGGCGTGACGGGCCCCGGACCCCGGGTGTGCGTGCTGCACACGGTGGCGGCGCTGCCCGCCGTCTTCGATCCGCTGCTGCGCGCCTGTGCCCCACACGCCCGCCCCTACCACGTCGTGGACGAGAGCCTGCTCGCCGACACGATCGCGTACGGGCCGCTGCCGCGCACCACCGAACGGCTGGGCGCCTACGTGAGCCTCGCCGAGCAGGCCGGGGCGGACGCCGTGCTGGTGACCTGTTCGTCCGTGGGCCAGGCCGCGGAAGTGGCCAGGCGGCACGCCACCGTTCCCGTGCTGCGTGTGGACGAGCCCATGGCCGAGCGGGCGGTCCGCGAGGGCCGGCGCATCGCCGTACTGGCGACGCTCGCCTCCACGCTGGAGCCCACCGCGCACCTCGTGGGCCGCAAGGCCGAGGCGGCGGGCAAGGCCGTCACCCTCACCACCAGCACGTGCCCTGGCGCCTACGAGGCACGGTCCCGCGGGGACGCCCGCACGCACGACGCGCTCATCGCGGACGAGGCCCGGCGGCTGGCCGCGGGCCATGACGTGCTGCTCCTCGCCCAGGCGTCGATGGCCACGGCGCTGGCCCGGCTTCCTGCGGACGCGTTGCCCGTTCCCGTGCTGACTTCCCCCGAGTCGGGCACGGCCCAACTGGCCGGGCTGGACGGCGCACGGTGAGCCCGGGCCCGGAACTGGGCTGCATAGCCGACGACTTCACCGGCGCCACCGACCTGGCGGGCAACCTGGCCCAGGCGGGGCGACGAGCCGTGGTCACGGTGGGGGTGCCCGCCTCGCCCGTGCCGGACGCGGACGCGGTCGTGGTGGCGCTCAAGAGCCGCACCGCGCCCAGGCAGCGGGCCGTCGGAGAGTCGCTGCGCGCCCACCGCGCGCTCGCGGCCATGGGGTGCGGGCGGATCTGGTTCAAGTACTGCTCGACGTTCGACTCCACCTCCGAGGGCAACATCGGGCCCGTCACCGACGCCCTGCTGGAGGCGACCGGTGCGGCCTGGACGATCGCCTGCCCGGCCTTCCCCGCGGGCGGACGCACCGTCTACCAGGGGCACCTGTTCGTGCACGGCCGCCCCCTCGACGAGACCGGCATGCGGCACCATCCCCTCACCCCGATGACCGACTCCGACCTGGTGCGGGTGCTGCGCCCGCAGACGGCGTACGGTGTCGGGCTGCTGCCGCACCAGGTGCTGCGCGCCGGGCACCGCGCCGTGCTCGCACACGTGGCGCGGCTGACCGCCGACGGCCGGGTGCGTACCGTCGTCACCGACGCGGTGGACGAGAAGGACCTGGCCGTCGTCGAGCGCGCCACCCGCCACCTGCCGCTGGTCACCGGCGGTTCGGGGCTCGCCCTTTCGCTGCCCGGCGGGGTGCCGGGGGCCCGTGCCGTCGAGGCGGCCCCGGGGCCCGCGGCGATCCTCGCCGGAAGTGTCTCGGAGGCGACGCTGGCCCAGACGGCGCACGCGCGGCGCACCTTGCCGGCCCGCAAGCTCTCCGCGCCCGACGTGCTGCGCTCGCCCGCCGACGCCGCCGCCGCGGCCGTCGCCTGGGCCGCGCCGCACCTGGCGGCCGGGCGGACGGTGGTGCTGCACAGCGCCGACGACCGCGAGGACGTCCGCCGTGCCCGCGAGCGGCACGGCGGCGCGCACGGAGCCGCCGAGCAGGCCGTGGAGGAGACGTTCGCCGCCTGTGCGCGGGGGCTGGCCGAGCGCGGGGTGCGCCGGTTCGTCGTCGCCGGCGGCGAGACGTCGGGTGCGGTGGTGACGGCACTGGGCGTCCGGACTCTGCGCATCGGCCCGGCCATCGCGCCCGGTGTGCCCTGGACCTGCGCGTCCTGGCGGGGCCGCACCGTCAACCTCGCGCTGAAGTCGGGCAACTTCGGCGACCCCGACCTGTTCACCGCGGCCCAGCGGTATCTGGACCACCCCGCCACGACCGCCCCGATCCGCCGCTGAGGGAAGGCCCCATGCCGCTCACCACCCCCGCCCCGCCCAGCAGCCCCGCCCCTGCCGGGAGCTGGTGGCGCGACGCCGTCATCTACCAGATCTACGTGCGCAGCTTCTCCGACAGCGACGGCGACGGCCTCGGCGACCTGCCCGGCATCACCGCCCGCCTCGACCACGTGGCCGACCTCGGCGCCGACGCGGTGTGGCTGACGCCGTTCTACGCCTCACCCATGGCGGACGGCGGCTACGACGTCGCCGACTACCGTGCCGTCGACCCACGGTTCGGCACCCTCCAGGACGCCGACCGGCTGCTGGCCCGCGCCCACGCGCTGGGGCTGCGCGTCCTCATGGACATCGTCCCCAACCACACCTCCGAGACCCACACCTGGTTCCGGCAGGCGCTGGCCTCCGCGCCCGGCAGCCGCGAGCGGGCCCGCTACGTCTTCCGTGACGGACGCGACGGGGGCCAGGCGCCGCCCACCGACTGGCGGTCCGTCTTCGGCGGCCCCGCCTGGGAGCGCACCGGGGACGGACAGTGGTACCTGCACCTGTTCGCCCCGCAGCAGCCCGATCTGAACTGGAACAACCCCGAGGTCGTCGCCGAGTTCCACGACGTCCTGCGCTTCTGGCTCGACCGTGGCGTGGACGGCTTCCGCTTCGACGTCTGCCACGGCATGGCCAAGGACCTGACAGAGCCCCTCCGCGATCTGGGGCCCGACCAGACCCACCACAAGATCGTCGGCCAGGGCTGGGACGGCGCCCACCCCTTCTGGGACCGCGACGAGGTCCACGATCTGCTGCGCGGCTTCCGCCGCGTCACCGACGCCTACACCCCGCCGCGCCTCGGGGTCGCCGAGTCGTGGGCCGGACTGGAGCGCCGCGCCCTCTACACCCGCCCCGACGAGCTGCACCAGGCGTTCAACTTCGACTTCCTGGGCGCCACGTGGGACGCGGCGGCCCTGCGCACCACCATCGACCGCTCCCTCACCCTGGCCGCCGCCCACGGGGCCGCGCCCACCTGGGTGTTCTCCAACCACGACGTCATACGGCACGCCTCCCGCCTCGCCCTGCCACCGGGCACCGACGAGGAGGAGTGGCTGCGCCTGGGCGGCGCGGCCCCGCACCTGCCCGCCGGAGCGGTCCGCGACCGGGCCCGTGCCGCCGCCCTGCTGCTGCTCGCGCTGCCCGGCGCCGCCTACCTGTACCAGGGCGAGGAGCTGGGCCTGCCCGAGGTCGCCGACCTCGCGTGGGAGGCGCTCGCGGACCCGGTGAGCCGCCGCTCGGGAGGGGAGCGCAAGGGCAGGGACGGCTGCCGGGTCCCGCTGCCGTGGGATCCCGGAGGCCCTTCCTACGGTTTCGGGCCCGGGCCGGAGCCCGCGTGGCTGCCGCAGCCCGACACGTTCGGCCCGCTGTCCGTCGCCTCCCAGCGCGCCGACCCCGGCAGCACGCTGCACCTCTACCGCCGGGCGCTGCGCCTGCGGCGCGAGGCCGGCCCCGGCGAGTCGCTGGTGTGGAGCGCCCGGGCACCGGCGGACGTGCTCGACTTCACCGTCGGGCCGCTCCGCTGCGTGGTCAACCTCGGCGCGGAGGAGGTGCCGTTGCATGGGGACGCGGAGCCGCTGCTGTCCTCGGCCGGGCGGCGTGGCGCCACCTCGTGCCTGCCGCCGGACGCGGCCGTGTGGCTGGCCGCGGACCCGGGCGCGCGCTACCCCTCGTCGGGCAGCGGCACCCCCGTGTAGTTCTCGGCCAGTTCCGCCGCGGCGTGCGGGGAGGCGGCGACGCGCTCCAGTTGGGAGAGCTGGAGCCGGGTGTCGAAGGAGGACTGGTCGGGCGCGGTGTGCAGGGTCGTGGTCATGAAGGAGGAGAAGTGCTCGGCGCGCCACACCCGTCGCAGGCAGTCGTCGGAGTAGGTGTCGAGCACAGCGGTCGAGCCGGTCTCGTGCAGGTGGGCGAAGGCGCGGGCCAGCACCGCCACGTCGGACACCGCCAGGTTGAGGCCCTTGGCGCCTGTCGGCGGGACGATGTGCGCCGCGTCCCCGGCCAGCAGCACCCGCCCGAAGCGCATCGGCTCGGTCACCGAACTGCGCATCGGCAACACGGCCTTCTGGGTGACCGGGCCGCGCGTCAGCCGCCAGTCGGCGTCCGCCCCGAACCGGGTGTCCAGCTCGTCCCAGATCCGCTCGTCGGGCCAGGCGTCGGGCTCCGTGCCGACCGGCACCTGGAGGTAGAGCCGGCTGACCGTCGGGGAGCGCATGCTGGCCAGCGCGAAGCCACGCGGCGAGTGGGCGTAGATCAGCTCGTCGTGGACGGGGGGCGCGTCCGCCAGGATGCCCAGCCACGCGTACGGGTAGACGCGCTCGTGCACCTGGCGCGCCTGGGCGGGGACGCAGTCGCGCACGACACCGTGGAAGCCGTCGCAGCCGACGACCCAGTCGCAGGCCAGCGCCCGCTTTCGGCCCTCGTGGGTGTAGCGGACGGTGCAGCCGCCGTCCCGGGCGCCCTCCACCGCGTGCACCGGCGCCTCGAACAAGAGGGGAGGGCCGTCGGCGAGTTGGAGTGCTATGAGGTCCTTGACGACCTCCGTCTGGGCATAGACCCACACGCGGCGGCCGCCGGTGAGCGCGGGGAAGTCGAGACGGTGGCGGCGCCCCGCGAAGCGCAGTTCGATGCCGTCGTGCGGCAGCCCCTCGCGCTCCAGCCGGTCCGCGGCGCCCGCCCGGCGCAGCACGTCGACGGTGCTCTGCTCCAGGATCCCGGCGCGCTGCCGCTGTTCCACGTAACCGCGTCCCCGGCTCTCCAGGACGACGCAGTCGATGCCGCGCAGGTGCAGCAGCCGGGCGAGCAGCAGTCCTGCGGGGCCCGCACCGACGACGGCCACCCGCGTGCGCGAGCCGGGACTCACGCGGGGCCTCGTTCCCCGGCGGGGTGCGGCGGGGTGGCGCCGTCCCAGTGGCTGAGCAGCGCTTCGGTGACGGCCTCGGGCTGCTCCACACCGGCCAGGTGCGCCGCGCCCGCCACCCGCACGAGCGCGGACGCGCGGATGCCGTGCGCGAGTTCACTGGCGTGGGTGGGCGGGATGGCCGGGTCAGCGGCGCCGGCGACGACCAGCGTCGGCGCGGTGATCCGCGACAGCACGGGCCGCGCGTCGAAGTCGGCGACGGCCTCGCAGCAGGCGGCGTACCCGGCCGGGTCGGCCTCGGCGAGGTCCGCGAGCAGCCGTGCGCCGAGTGGCGTGCCGGTCATCCGCTCGGGGTCGGCGAACCAGCGCCCCGGCGCCGCCTCCAGGAGGGAACGGGTGCCGTCCTCGCGCACCAGCGCGGCCCGCTCGTGCCATCCCGCGGGCTCCCCGAACCAGGCCGACGAGCACACCAGCGCCAGCGACGAGATCCGCTCGGGGTGGTGGACGGCCAGGTGGGTGCCGATACCGCCGCCCAGCGAGATGCCCGCGTACCGGAAGGTCTCCCAGCCGTGGTGGTCGGCGAGCGCCAGCACCCGCGAAGCCAGCTCGGCGACGGTGGCGGGCTCCGCGTCCGGCGCGGCGGCGCTCCCGCCGCCAGCCTCGCCCCCGTGGCCCGGCAGGTCGTACCGCAGCACCCTGTGGTGCCGGGTCAGGGCGGGGACCTGGGGCTCCCACACGGCGAGGGAGGTGCCCAGCGACGGGCCCAGGATCAGCGGCGCGCCGTCTTCGGGGCCGTCGAGGCGGTGGTGCGGCAGGGTCACGGACTCTCCTCGGGTCGCGGTGCTGTACGGGGTGGTGCGGGCGGGACGTCGGCCAGCGCCCGGTCCACGAGCGCGGGCGCGCAGCCCGTGTGGCGCGCGGGCTCGGCCAGGTCGGCCCAGACCTCCTGCGGGACGTCGGCCAGTTCGTCGTACCCGCGCAGGACGTCGACGAACGGGGCGTGTTCGGACACCGACCGTGCGGCGGCCTCGGTGACCAGCGCGCCGGCCCGCGCCCGCCCCACGTACCGGGAAAGGACGAGCGCCGCGCGCTCGGAGACGAGGCGCCCGTCCGTCAGCGCGAGGTTCTCGCGCATGCGTTCGGGCCGCACGCGCAGCCCCTCGGTGAGCTCGGCGGCGCACCGTGCCGCGCCCCCGGTCAGCCGCAGCGCCTCGCGCAGGGTCTGCCATTCGGCGTGCCAGGCCCCGGCGGGCCGCTCGTCCTCGGCGGCGAGCGCGCCCAGCAGCACGCCGGCCAGCGCGGGGAGCTGCCGTGCGGCGGAGGCGACGAGGGCGGCCCGCACCGGGTTGGCCTTGTGCGGCATGGCCGACGAACCGCCGCCCGCGTCCTCGGCCACCTCCGCCGTCTCCGTGCGGGACAGCGCCAGCACGTCCGCGGCGAGCTTGCCCAGTCCGCCCGCGGTCTGCGCGAGGGCGGCCGCCAGGTCGGCGACGGGCGTGCGCAGGGTGTGCCAGGGCAGCGGCGGTTCGGCGAGCCCCGTCTCCTCGGCGAGGAGGGCGGGCAGCCGCAGCGCCGCCTCCTCACCCCCGTGCGCGGCGAACGCGGCCAGCGTTCCCGCCGCGCCGCCCAATTGCACCGGCAGCGCCTCCCGTACGGAGGTCAGCCGCCGCCGCGCGTCCAGCGCCAGGGTCCGCCAGCCTGCCGCCTTGAGGCCGAAGGTGGTGGGCACGGCGTGCTGGGTGAGGGTACGGCCCGGCATGGCGCTGTCCCGGTGGGTGGCGGCGAGCGCGGCCAGCGCGGCGGCGGTGCGCTCCAGGTCGGCCAGCAGGTGGCCGAGCGTGCGGTGGGCGACCAGCATGGCGGCGGTGTCCATGAGGTCCTGGCTGGTGGCGCCCCGGTGCACCCAGGGCCCGGCCGCTTCTCCCACCGCCGCGGTGAGGTCGGCGACCAGCGGAATGACGGGGTTGCCCCCGGCGCCGGCGCGCAGCGCCAGGTCCCGTACGTCGAAGCGCGCGGCGTCCGCCGCGGCGGTGACGGCGCGCGCTGCCGCGTCGGGGGCAAGCCCGAGCCTGGCCTGGGCGCGGATGAGGGCGGCCTCGGCGTCGAGCAGCGCCTGGAGGAACGCGCGGTCGCCCGTCGCGGACTCGGCCGGGGAGCCCGCCCGCACGGGGGAGAGCAGCCCGAGATCGGCCCCGTCGTCGGGTGCGTCACCGGGCCCGTGGGCCGGTGGCGGCGCCGGGGGGCTGGTGGGGTCCGAGGGGGAAGTCAAGAAAGACCGTCTCCTTCTCGCCCTGGAGGCGGAGGTCGAAGCGGTAGCGCCGCTCGGCTTCGCGAACGGCGAGCAGCGTGTGGAGGCGCTCGGGCGGCAGCGCGGCGAACTCCGGCTCGGCGGCCAGCGCTTCGGCGTGTTCGGGCAGGTGGACGCGGGTGTGCAGGTGGTGCAGCAGGCCTCGCGCGAACAGCACGAGCGACAGGTACGGTACGGCGCCACTGCGGTGCGGGCCCGGCGCGAGGGTGCGGATCATCCAGTGTCCGTCGGCGTCCGTCGGTATCCGGGCGAAACCGGTGAAGCGTACGGTGTCGCGGCCCACGACCTGCCCGGTCACGGGATCGTGGCGCAGCGAGCCGGGCGCCCCGGCGGTCGCTCCTGCCGGGTCCGCCTGCCAGAACTCCAGCAGCGCGTCGGGCACCGGCTCACCCGCGCCGTCGAAGACGTACCCGTGCAGGGTGAGCGCTTCGGGATGCCCGGCGGGGACGAGGCCGCCGCCACCGGCGAAGGGGAGCGCGTAGCCGTAGAAGGGGCCGACGGTCTGCGACGGGGTGGGCGGGAGCGGCGTGGCGGCGGGAGGGGGCGCGGCCGCGCCCCCGGTCGGTTCGGTCATCGGGCGCGGCCCTCCTCGCGCCAGGTGGCGGCCGGGCCGTCCAGGACGATGTCCCAGCGGTAGCCCAGCGACCACTCGGGAACGGACAACTCGTGCTCGTAGTCGGCGACCAGCCTCTCGCGTGCCGCCGGGTCGGTGACGGACTGCAGGATCGGGTCGTACGGGAAGAGCGGGTCCCCGGGAAAGTACATCTGCGTCACCAGCCGCTGGGCGAAGGCGTCGCCGAAGAGGGAGAAGTGGATGTGCGCTGGACGCCAGGCGTTGGTGTGGTTGCGCCACGGGTAGGCGCCGGGCTTGATCGTGGTGAAGGCGTACCGCCCCTCGTCGTCGGTCAGGCAGCGGCCGAACCCGGTGAAGTGCGGGTCGAGCGGCGCCGGATGCTGGTCGAGCTGGTGTGCGTACCGGCCGGAGGCGTTGGCCTGCCACACCTCCACCAACTGCCCGCGCACGGGCTGTCCGCGCCGGTCGAGGACCCGCCCTGTGACGGTGATCCGCTCTCCCAGCGGTTCCGCGTGGTGCCGGCGCATCAGGTCGCTGTCCAGCGCGGTGACGTCCGTGACGCCGAACACCGGGCCCCTCAGCTCGACGGCCTCCGGGTCGCGCAGCGGCAGCGGCGCGGCGAGCGGGTGGCGCAGGGCGCTGCTGCGGTACGGCGGGAAGTCGCGCGGCGGATGGCCCCGGATCGCCGCGCGCGCGGCCCGCGCGTGCGCCGCGCCGATGGCCTCGTCGATGTCCGCCTGCGAGGGCGCGGGGGAGCGGGGCGGCGCGCCGCCGCCTCGCGCGGTGGCGCCGTGCGCGTGTGGGGGTGGGACGCGCTGTGCGTGCGGGGCGGCCGAGCCGGGCTCGGCCGGCGGGGAAGGGCGCTGTGCGGTCATCGGGCCTCCTCGGGGACGCGGATCGGGGCGGCGGTGCGCTCGGCCACCTCGGCGGACTCGCCACCGGGCGCGCACTCGTGCGGGACGGCGCCGATCGAGGCCGTACGCCGGCGGCGGGTGCGCGGCTCGCGCTGTCCGGTGTTCGCACAGTGAACTATCGTTCGTTCCCGAACGCCCGGTGAGTCTCTTCCGGGCGTGAGGCCTTGTCAATGGGTGCCGCACCCGGGAGACCGCGCCCGTGGCCCCGTCGGACACGCGCCGGGAGCGAGAGGTGACGCCGCCCGCCCCGTGAGGACTTCGGAGGAGCGCATGCCACGCAGCGCAGCGACCCCACCGCCCGCACCGCCCAGGCCCTCCCCGCCCCGGGCCGCGCCCGGCGGGGAGGCCGTGGCCACCGTGGAGCGCGGCCTGACGGTTCTCGGCGCCCTCGCGGCGGCGCCCGGCGGCCGCCTCAGCCGCGCGGAGCTCGTGCGCGTCACTCCGCTCGCCCGCGCCACCCTCGACCGCGTCGCCGCCACCCTCGTCCGCCTCGGACACATGCGCGCCGAGGGGAATGACCTCCGGCTGACGCCCCGCGTCCTGGAGTTCGGCAACGCCTACCTGGCCGCGAGCACCCTGCCCGGGGCGCTGGGCCCGCACGCCCACCGGCTCGCCGACGAGCTGGACGAGTCGGTCTCCGTCGCCGTCCCCGACCGCGACGGAGCACGCTTCGTCATCCAGTGCCCGCGGCGGCGCGCCATGGCCGTCACCTTCCACATCGGTGACCTGCTGCCCGCCGAACGGTGCGCGCCCGGCGCCCTGTTCGCCGCCCGGTGGGACGAGGCCACGTGGCGGCGCTGGCGGCAGCGCCTGGCCGAGGACCCGCACGCCGCCGGGTTCCTCGCCCTGCCGCCGCGCCGCGGCCCGTGGCAGGCGCCAGGGGCCGGGGAGTTCACGGCCCGCGTCGCCGAGGCCCGCGAGGCGGGCGCCGCCGTGGACGACCAACTCGTCGAGCCCGGACTCGTCGCCGTCGCGCTGCCCGTGTACGGGCCCGACGCGACGCTCGTCGCCGCCGTCAGCGTCGTCAGCCACACCAGCAGACACACCGCGGCCAGCCTCGCCGCCCACGCGCTGCCCCGGCTGCGCGCCTGCGCCGCCACGATGTGCGAGACGCTCACCACGTCCCCGCGCGGGGCGACGGTCCCCGCGCACCCCTCGGCGCCGGCCCCCGCGCACCCCTCGGCGCCGGTCCCCGCACACCCCTCGGCGCCGGCCCCCGCACCCACCCAGGCGGCGGCCCTGCGGGCGGTCAAGGACGAGGTCGGGCCCGGCTTCCTCCAGTCGCTCGCCCGCGGCCTCGCCGTCCTGTCCGCACTGCGCGCTCCCGGAGGCCTCACGCTCTCCCAGGTCGCGGCCGCCACCGGGCTCTCCCGGGCGACCGCCCGCCGCCTCCTGCACGCACTGCGCCACCTCGGCTACGTGGGTGCGGGCGCCGACGAGACCCGTTTCGCCCCGTTGCCCAGGACGCTGGGGCTCGGCTTCGCCACCCACGCGGGCCTCACGTTCGAGCGGATCGCCACCCCGCACCTGGCCGAACTCGTCGGCCGCGTCCACGACTCGGCCTCGATCGCCGTCCTGGACGGCACCGCCATCCGCTACGTGGCACGCGTCGCCGCCACCCGCATCATGGGTGTCGACCTCGGCGTGGGCGCCCGGCTCCCCGCGTACGCCGCCGCGATGGGCCGCGTCCTGCTCGCGGGGCTGGACCGCCGGGACGCCGCCGACCGGCTGGCCCGCTCGGAGCCGGAGCCGCTGACCGGCCGCACCCTCACCCGGCAGGCGGAACTGACCGCCGCTCTGGAGGTCGCACGGCGGGACGGTCACGCCCTGGTCGACCAGGAACTGGAGGAAGGGCTGCGCTCCCTCGCCGTCCCCCTCCACGACCGGCACGGCCGGGTGGCCGCCGCCCTCAACGTCGCCGCGCACGCCGCGCAGCGCACCCCGGACGAACTGCGCACCGCCGTCCTGCCCGAACTGCGCGCGACGGCCCGCCGGATCGAGACGGACTTGGCTGCCGCCACGGAGTACCTGGCGGCGGAGGCGCTCACCGGCGCGCCGTAGCGAGGCCGCTTCCCGAGGTTCCCGTCCCGGCCGCGCTCAGCCCCCGCGACAGGCGTCCTTCAGCTCGGCGAGCAGGCCCACAGGGTCGTGCAGGACGAGCGCCCCGTCCCCGACGACGCGGCGGGTTCCGGGGTCCACCGGCTGCGTGGCCGCCCACGACGGCGCTCCGATCCCGAACTCCACCTCGAGCCCCGAGCGCGCCGCGAAGCGGCGCTCCCGGATGGCACCCCACTGCCGGGTGCGTACGGGCTGCGGCAGCCCGAGTCCGTGGGCCCAGGCGTCGCCGTCGAAGGCGGACACGTCGGCCACCAGCAGGACGAGATCGATGTCCGAGCTCGTCCGCGCCGTGCCCCGGGCGCAGGAACCGACCAGCAGCAACCCGGCCACGTCCGGGCGGCGGGCCGCCCACTCGGTCACCCTGGCGAGCACCTCGTTGATCTCGGTGACGCGTGCGGCGGGCAGGCCGGGACCGGGGGAGGGGAGAGGTGGGTGGCGCATGCGCAGAGCCTACGGGCGGCCGCCGGCGAGGTGGCGGCCCGCGGTCGGCCGAGATCGTGCGCGGGCCCTCCATCCCCGAAGCCGAACGACGTGCCGCGCAGGGCGAGTTGCGGCGCCAGCCGCGCGACGCCAGTGCGGCCCGGTGCGCAGCAACGGGGACAGCGTGGACGGCCGCCCCCGTGGCCACCTGCGGGCCTTCGGGCTCTCCCGGGTCCGCTTCCGTGAGCAGGCGCACGCCGGGTTCCTGCCGGGGGTCACCAAGTCCTCCTGGTGACCCGGCGTGCCGGCGCCCGCCGCACACGTCACCAGGGGCCGCTCCGGACGGAGCGGCCCCTGGGGGTCGGCCGGACCCGCGGTCCGGCCGTGACGCGGAGGGATCATCCTTGGAGGTTCGGAGGGCCTCCCCGCGTCGGCTGGAGAACCGCCGGCGAACCGGTCAGTCGTTCTGCATCGGGCCGAACTTGAAGATCACCGAGTCGTTGATGATGTGATCGTCGTCCGAGACGTTGACGGACGTCCAGTTCTTGTGGACGTCCTTGTTGACCCAGTTGTACTCGTCGCCGCCGCAGGCCGAGGCCGCGGTGGTGCCGGCGGCGGCCAGGCCGAAGGCGGCGAGGCCGACCGCGAGGGAACGCGTCAGGGTGCGCATGCGCATGGAAACCTCCGTGGGGATCACGAAAGAACAAGGACCGGCCCATCGTCGCCGCCTCGCCGTGCATTACAGAGCAATATATGAAGGACACGGCATAACGGACCCGAATGGCCTCCTCGGCCGCGGTCTCGGGCCGTCAACACGTCGGGCCGCCGCCGGCCCGCCCACAGGTGAGGCGCCGCAGGCAAACACCGCCGATCGGGTGAGACCCCGCCCGTTGCGCGTGGCGACGGAACGTCCGGCTCAGGTCGCGGTGCACCCTTGTGCGCGTCCTGGTACACAGAGCAAGGAGGATCGCCATGCGCATCCGTACCGCGGTTGTCGCCTCAGGTCTGGCCGCCACCACCGTTCTCGGCGGCGCGAGCGCGGCGTTCGCCGACGCGGGCGCCAGTGGCGCAGCGACGAACTCGCCGGGGGTGCTCTCCGGCAACGTCGTCCAGGTTCCGGTCCACATCCCGATCAGCGTGTGCGGCAACACCGTCGACATCGTCGGGGTCCTGAACCCGGCCTTCGGCAACTTCTGCTACAACGACTGACACCGCCCCCGCGGAGGCGGGTCTCCCCTCTCCCGCGGGCTCTCCGTTGTCAGTCGAGCGCCCCGCCGGCACACCGGCGGGGCGCTCGCGCGTGCCCGGTCGCGGGACCGTGGTGCCGGGCGCCTACCCCCGGCGGCCCCGTACGTCGCCGGGAACCGGCTCCTTGCGCAGGAACGCGGCGCGCAGCGCGTGGTGCGGCGCGCCCGGGTCGAACAGGACGCGGTGCATGGCGGCCAGTTCCTGGTCGCGGTACGAGGCCAGCGGCTCCGCCGCCTCGTCGCGGGCCCTGTTGGCCTTCTTGACGGCCAGCCGCTGGTGGGTGGCCGGATCCACGGCCAGCGCGGCCGCCAGCTCGGCCACGCGCGGCGCGAACTCGCTCGGCCCGGCGGGCAGCACCCGGTCCACCAGGCCGATGCGGCGCGCGGTGGCCGCGCTCATCGGCTCGGCGTCCCGCATGAGCGCCTCGGTGATCTCCGGGCCGACCCGGCGGGGCAGCGTGTAGGTCCACAGCTCGGAGCCCGGCAGGCCCATCAGCCGGTAGTGCGGGTTGAGGACGGTGCCCGCCCTGCACCACACCTCGTCTGCCGCGGCGGCCAGCATGGCGCCGCCCGCCGCGGCGTTGCCGCCGAGCGCGGCGACCACCAGCCGGTCCGTGGTGGTCAGGACCGCCTCGACCACGTCGTCGATCGCCTGGATGTTGGCCCAGCCCTCGGCCGCGGAGTCGCGCGCCGCCTCGATGACGCCGAGGTGGATGCCGTTGGAGAAGAAGTCGCGCGCACCGCCGAGCACCACCACCCGGGTCGGCCTGGTGCAGGCGTACCGGTAGGCGGCCAGCAGCCGTCGGCACTGGACGGTGCTCATCGCGCCGCCGGGGAAGGAGAAGTGCACGTACCCGACGCCGTCCCGCTCCCGGTAGCGGATCTCGGAGTAGGTGGAGCGTTCCGGTGCCAGTTCGAGCGGTGCCGGGCGTTCGGGCACGTCGGGCAGCCGCTCGCCCAGCGCCAGCGTGGCGGGCAGCTTGAACGTCGCACGGCCGCCGGGGGCGCGCACGGGGCGCAGCTGGGGGATCCAGACCGCGCCGTCCACCGTGGCCCGGCAGATGGCGCCCGCCCGGGTGGCGACGATCTCTCCCGGGGCGCCGTGCAGTTGGTCCTCGAGGTGGCCGCCGTGCAGGTACCACTCGGCGCCCAGCAGTTCGTCGCGCACCCCGGGCTGCGAGTCGGCGGCCCGCAGGGTGCGCAGCACGGCGACCGTCCCGTCCGAGCCCCAGTCGATGCGGCGTTCGGACTGCCGCATGACCGGCCGCACCGTCGGCGTGAGGTCCCGCTGCGAGAGCGGGCGGTGGCTGCCGGTGGCGAACCGGGCCAGTGCGCTGCGGACCGCTTCGAGTGCCGCGTCGGAGACCTCACCGCGGTACAGGTCGCTCTTGGCGACGCCGCTGGGTACCGCGCACTCGGCGGAGGCCCAGATGTCGCCCGCGTCCATCTCCGCCTCGGCCTGGAGCACGGTCACGCCCCAGCGGGTACGCCCTTCGGCGACGGCCCTGTCGAGGGAGGAGGGGCCGCGGTCGCCGGGCGGCCCCGGGTGGACGATCAGGCAGGTGTACCGCGACCACACGTCCTCGGGGACGGCTGTCCGCAGCATCGGCGCGACCACCAGCTCCGGCTCGTACCCGGCGACCGCGTGCCGCATGTCGTCGGCGTCGCGCACCACCTCGGTGGCGACGGTGTGCCGGGCGTCGCGCAGTTCGGCCTGTACCCGCTGGGTCAGGCTGTTGAAGGCGCTCGCGATGAGCAGGATCCGCACCACGACCTCCTGGTGGCTGTTGGGTGAGCTGTCGGCAGGTGCCCTGGCGGACACGTTCCTGGGTGGTTCAGCAGATGCGGGGGAGTTGTTCGCCCAGCGGCAGGTCCACGACTCTGCGGCCGCCGAGACCGGTGCGGGCGACGACCATGCCGGGGTGCTCCTCGACGCACTCGCCGATCACCGCGGCCTCGGCCCCCAGGGGGTGGGCGCGCATCGCGGCGAGTACGGCGTCGGCCTCGGCGGGTGGCACGAAGGCGAGGAGCTTGCCCTCGTTGGCGACGTACAGCGGATCGAGGCCCAGCATCGAGCAGGCGTTCGCCACGGCGTCGGGGACCGGCAGCGCACGCTGGTGCAGCTCCACGCCCACCGAGGCGGCCGACGCGATCTCGTTGAGGGCGGCGGCGACACCCCCGCGCGTGGGGTCGCGGAGCACGTGCACGTCCCGGGTGACGGCGAGCATGGACTCCACAAGGCCGCCCAGCGCCGCGCAGTCGCTCTCGATGCCGACCTCGAACCGCAGCCCCTCGCGCTTGCTGAGGACCGCCACGCCGTGCGCGCCGATCGCGCCGCTGACCAGCACCACGTCGCCGGGGCGAGCGCGCTGCGGCCGGATGTCGACCCCGGCGGGGATCAACCCGATCCCCGCCGTGTTGAGGTAGACGCCGTCGCCGCGCCCCGCCTCCACGACCTTGGTGTCCCCCGTGGCGACCTCCACCCCCGCGGTGCGGGCCGCGGCGCCCAGCGCCTCGGCGATCCGCGCCACCAGGGCGATCTCCACGCCCTCCTCCAGGATGAACCCGCAGGAGAGGTAGGCGGGCCGGGCCCCGCTCATCGCCAGGTCGTTGACCGTGCCGTTGACGGCCAGGTCGCCGATGCTGCCGCCGGGGAAGAACAGCGGCCGCACCACGAAGGAGTCGGTGGAGAAGGCCAGCCGGGCGCCGCCGAGTTCCAGCGCGGCCGAGTCGGCGAGCGCGGACAGCGCCCGGCCCCCGAACGCCGGGGCGAAGACGTGCTCCACCAGTTCGGCCGAGAGCGCTCCGCCCCCGCCGTGGCCCATCACGACCCGCCGCTGCCCGCGCAGCGGCGCGGGGCACGTCCAGCCGGAGAAGTCGGGAGCGGGGGAGGGTGCGCCCGCCGCGGGCTCGGCGGTCTCGGTGCTATTCAACGCTGCTCGCCTCCAGTGGTGCGGTCGTCGTCCCGCCGAGCCGGCGGTAGAGGTAGTAGGCGGCGCAGGCACCCTCGCTGGAGACCATCGTGGCGCCCAGCGGGGTGCGCGGGGTGCAGGTGGTGCCGAACGCCTCGCACTCGTGCGGTTTCAGCAGCCCCTGCAGCACTTCGCCGCTGCGGCAGGCCGCCGGTTCCCTGGTGGTGATCGTGTCCACGGAGAACCGGTACTCCGCGTCCCAGGCGCGGTAGCGGGGCGCCAGTCGCCAGCCGCTTTCGGGGATGACGCCGATGCCGCGCCAGCCGCGGTCGCACGGCGCGAAGACCTGATCCAGCATGGCCCTGGCCGCCGTGTTGCCCTGCGCGACCACCGCGCGCGGATAGGCGTTCTCGACGGTGTGCCGCCCGCTCTCCAACTGGCGTACGGCCCGCCGCACGCCCTCCAGGATGTCCAGCGGCTCGAACCCGGTGACGACGATGGGCACCCCGAACCTGTCGGCCAGCGCGGGGTACTCGTCCGTCCCCATGACGCTGCACACGTGCCCCGCGGCGAGGAACGCCTGCACCCGGCACTCCCCGGAGCTCATGATCGCCTCGATGGCGGGCGGCACCCGCACGTGGGAGACGAGCAGGCTGAAGTTGCGCACGTCCTGCTCGGCCGCCTGGTGGACGGCCATGGCGTTGGGCGGAGCGGTGGTCTCGAAGCCGATGCCGAAGAAGACCACCTCGCGCTCCGGGTTCTCGCGGGCGATGCGCAGCGCGTCCAGCGGCGAGTAGACGACGCGGACGTCGCCGCCCTCCGACCTGACCTGGAAGAGATCCCGCCCGGTGCCCGGCACCCGCAGCATGTCGCCGAACGAGCAGAAGATGACGTCGGGGCGCGAGGCGATCTCCAGCGCCTTGTCGATCAGTTCCAGCGGGGTGACGCAGACCGGGCAGCCGGGCCCGTGGATCAGTTCGAGTCCCTCGGGCAGCAATTGGTCGATGCCGTGCCGGATGATCGAGTGGGTCTGCCCGCCGCACACCTCCATCAGCGCCCACGGGCGGGTGACGGTGGCGTGGATGTCGTCCAGCAGCCGCCGGGCCAGCTGCGGATCCTGGAACTCGTCGATGTACTTCACGCCCGCACCTCCTGCTGCCCGTTCCGCACGGGCTGCTCGTCCTCGTTCCGCCGCGCCCCCTCGCCCCGCCGCGCGTCGGCCTCGCCCCGCCGGGCCTCCTCGGCCGCCTGCCACGCGTCGCCGAACTCCTCCTCCAGCAGCCCCAGCCCCTGGAAGAGCGCCAGGGTCTGCCGGGCCGACTCCTCGTCCAGCCGCTGCAACGCGAATCCGACGTGCACGATGGTGTACTCGCCGACCCGCAGGTCGGGCAGGTAGGCGAGGCACACCTCCTTGACCACGCCACCGAAGTCGACGGACGCCATGCGCGTGCCGTCACGCTCCTCGATGTCCAGGACCTTGCCGGGTACCGCCAGGCACATGGGCTCGTTCTCCTCGTTCGACGGTCGGGTCAGTGGGCCGCGACCAGGAGCTGGCCCAGGGCCAGCCCGCCGTCGCCGGGCGGGACGATCGTGTGGCGCAGGACCGTGAAGCCGTCGGCGCGCAGCCCGCGCGCACAGGCCTCGGACAGCAGTGCGTTGGCGAACACGCCGCCGGTCAGCGCCACGGTCTCCACCCCGTGCCGCTCGCGGGCCACCGCGCAGGCGCGCAGCACCAGCGCGGTGACCGCCGCGTGGAAGCGCGCCGCCATCACCTCCCGCCCCACGCCGGCGCGCAGGTCCGCGACGACGGCCGCCAGCAGTGGTCCCGGGTCGGCGAGCAGCGGCCCGCCGTCGGCGGGGGAGCGCAGCTCGCACGCGTAGGCGCCGGGGTCAGGCGCGGAGCAGGCCGCAGCCGCGGCCTCCAGTTCGACGGCCGCCTGCGCCTCGTATCCGGCGTGCCCGCACACGCCCGTCAACGCGGACACCGCGTCGAACAGCCGTCCCATGCTGGAGGTCGGCACGCAGTGCAGGGAGCGCTCCAGCTGCCGCGCCAGCACCCGCAACTCAGCCGCGGAGCGGCCCGCCACGCACGGCAGGTCCGCGTCCCAGGCCAGCCCCGCGGCCCACAGCTGGGCGAGCGCCATCCGCCAGGGGTGGCGTACGGCGGCGTCACCTCCGGGCAGCGACGCGTAGCGCAGGTGGGCGAAGCGGAGGGAGCGGTCGTAGTCGGCGAGCAGGAACTCACCGCCCCAGACCGCGCCGTCGTCGCCGTACCCCGTGCCGTCGAAGGCGACGCCGAGTACGGGGAACGAGCCGTCCAGCCCGTTCTCGGCCATCACCGAGGCGACGTGCGCGTGGTGGTGCTGGACCCGGCGCAGCGGCCGGTCGCCCGCTGCGCCCTCGGCCCACCGGGTGGACCGGTAGCCGGGGTGCGGGTCGGCGGCCAGCAGCTGCGGGGCGACCCCGGTGAGACCCGCCAGGTGCTCGCCCGCACGTGCGAACGCGCCCAGCGTGGCCGGATCGTCCATGTCCCCGATGTGGGCCGACAGCCACGCGCGCCGCCCCTCGCCCAGGCCCAGGACGTTCTTCAGGTCCCCGCCCACGGCCAGCGCGGGCCGTACGGGGACGGGGAGCGGCACCGGCACCGGCGCGTACCCGCGCGAGCGGCGCACCGGCAGCACCTCACCGTCCACGACACGCACCACCGAGTCGTCGCACGGCACGTGGATCGGGCGGTCGTGGGTGAGGAAGGCGTCCGCGAGAGGCGCCAGCCGCTCCCACGCCTCGTCCTCGTCCCAGGCGATGGGCTCGCCACCCAGGTTGCCGCTGGTCATCACCAGCAGCCGGGGCCCAGGCGGATCACCGGGCAGGCCCAGCAGCAGGTGGTGCAGCGGGGTGTAGGGGAGCATGACACCCAGGTCGGGGCTGCCCGGCGCCACGGCGGCGGCGAGCCCGTGCCCCGTCCCGGACAGACGTCTGCGCAGCAGCACAATGGGGCGGCGGTTCCCCCTCAGCACGGCCCGCTCGTGCGGGCCGACGGCGGCGAACTCCTCGACGTCCGCGAGGTCGCGGGCCATCACCGCGAACGGCTTGTCCCCGCGCGCCTTGCGCGAGCGCAGCAGCCGCACGCTCTCCTCGTCGGCAGCGTCGCACGCCAGGTGGTAGCCGCCCAGGCCCTTCACGGCGACGACGGCGCCCCGCGCGAGCAGCCGCCGCGCCTCGGCCACCGGCTCGCCGCCGTCCTGCGACCACCCCGCGCCCGTGCCCGGCGCCCGGGGTACCAGCAGCCGCACGCGGGGACCGCAGTCGTGGCAGGAGACCGGCTGGGCGTGGAAGCGCCGGTCGGCCGGGTCCTCGTACTCGCGGGCACACCGCTCGCACATCGCGAAGCGCGCCATGGTGGTGTTGGCGCGGTCGTAGGGCAGTCCGGTCACGAGGGTGAAGCGGGGCCCGCAGTCGGTACAGGTGACGAACGGATGGCGGTGCCGGCGGTCCGCGGGGTCGGCCAGTTCCCGCAGGCAGGCTTCGCAGGTGGCGGTGTCAGGGGCGACGAGGGCGGGCAGCGCGGACGGCGTACCGCCCGGCCGCGAGGCGACGATACGGAACCCGGAGCCCCCCTGCGGCGGCAGCGCCTCGTGCGTGACCGACTCGACCAGGGCCAGCGGTGGCGCCTCGCTCCCCACCCGCTGCCGGAAGGCCGCCACCGCCTCGCGGGCGCCCTCCACCTCGGCCACCACGCCCTCGCCCGTGTTGGTGACGTGTCCTGCCAGCCCCAGCCGCCCGGCCAGGCCGTACACGTACGGGCGGAACCCCACGCCCTGCACCACGCCCCTGACCAGGACGCGGCTGCGCTCAGCCCCCGACATGCGCGGGAGCGTGCGGATGGCTCAGCCCCTGATCCGGGCCGTGGTCGTCAGCGTGGCGGTGTTCGTGCGCGTGCCCGTGCGCCGCCGTACGGCGGTCCATCACCGGGCGGTGGGCGGCGGCACCGCCCGCCACCGCCACGGCGCGATCCAGCAGCGCACCGACGCCGACCCCGGCCCGCGCCGAGGTGAAGACGACCTCGACACCGGGGTTGACCTGGTCCACGTGGGCCAGGAAGGCCTCACGCTCGAAGCCGACGGCCTCGGCGATGTCCTCCTTGGTGACGAGGACCAACTGCGCCGTACCGAACGCCGTGGGGTACTTCAGCGGCTTGTCCTCGCCCTCGGTGACGGAGGCCAGCACCACGCGCAGCGACTCGCCCAGGTCGTAGGAGGCCGGGCAGACCAGGTTTCCCACGTTCTCCACGAACAGCAGCCGCGTGTCCCGAGGCAGCCAGCCGGTCAGGTGCCCGGCGAGCATGTCGGCCTCCAGGTGGCACAGCCCGTCGGTCAGCACCTGCTTGCAGGGCACACCCGAACGGGCCAGGCGCCGCGCGTCGTTCTCGGTGGCCAGGTCGGCGGTCAGCGCGGCCACGGCGACCCCGCGCTCGCGGGCCAGGGCCAGCTCGGCCTCCAACAGCGCCGTCTTGCCGCTCCCCGGGCTGGAGAGCAGGTTGACGGTGACCGTCCCGCGCGCGGCCAGCTCGGCGCGCAGGTGCTCGGCACGGCTGTCGTTGCGGGCCAGCACGGCCTGCTGGAGATCGGTGACGCGGCACATGGGATCACAGCTCCTCGAGGGCTCGGGCGCGCTGCGGGCCCTCGGCCCAGCGCACGGTGGCGATGCCCAGCTCGCGGCCGGACAGCAACCGGGTACGGGAGTCGCCGCACCGCGTGCAGCACAGCCGCGGCGGCACACCCGTGGCCCACTCACGGCCGCAGGACTCGCACCGGGCGCGCCCCGCGACCTGTTCGATGGCCAGTTCGGCGCCCGCCAGGACGGTGCCCTCGCAGGCGAGGGAGAAGGAGAAGCGCAGCGCGTCGGGGACCACGCCCGCGAGCTCGCCCACCGACAGCGTCACGGTCTCGACGCCCTCGGCGCCGTGCGCGCGCGCCGCCTCCTCGACCTGGCAGACCACTGCCATCGCGATGGACATCTCGTGCATCGGGCACTTCCCTGCGGTACGGGGACCGGGCTGCGGCCCGCACCATTACAGGGCCGGCCCGAGCCGCCCCCGCGCCGCCACGCCGCTGCCCGGGCGGGCCGTCCGCCGTTCGGCGGTTTCCCGCGCGCCGCTCGTGTGATGCGCCGTCAGCAGGCCGCCTCCAGCTCGTCCAGCAACCGCAGCACCAGTTCGCAGGCGTCGTCGACGGCGGCCGCCACCGGTGCGCTCAGCCCGATGCCCTCCTCCAGCGCGGCCGGCTCGCAGCCGACGACGAACACGCGCCGCGGCCTGCTGCCGCCGGTAGCTTCGCTCAGGGTCTCCAGCAGCGCGAGCACCGTGTCCGGTGACATGTGGTGTCCGTCGAGAACGGGCACGCCCTCCGGCGCCACCCGGTCGTCAGCGCCGACCTCGATCAGGTGCACCGTCCCCGGCTCGCCGCCCCGGTGGACCGCGTCGACCAGGACGAGAACGGCGCAGCCGTCGAGAACCTGGTAGGCCAGGTGCACCCCCCGCACCCCGATGTCCACCGCCTCGACGCCCGCCGGCAACGCCCGCTTGGCCAGCCGCTGGACGACCTCCACCCCGAAACCGTCGTCACGCAGAAAGATGTTGCCGATACCGGCGACGAGGACCGGGGCAGCGCGCTCGGCGACGGGGTCGTGCGCGGGGGCGGTCACGGACTCGTGCCCGGGGTCGACGGGGGCGTTCACGGGGGCTCCAGAGGTGGGGGTGCGCGTACGCGGTGGGGACGGGCGGGCCCGGCGGGGCCCGGCACGGCCGGATGCCGCGCCGGGCCCCGCGGGGCGGTCAGGGCTGCGCCCCGGCCTCAGGCGTGCTGCGGAACGCGGTCCGTGGTCGCCGCCTGCGCTGCCGCGGCCGGCGGGCCGTCGCCCGGGTCCGCGTGGGGGGAGACCGGGCGCCAGCGGTCGGGGGCGTGCTGCTCGACCACGCCGTGCTCGGCCAGGCCCAGCAGGTGCTTGGCGATGGTGCGGCTCTGGTAGCCGACCCGGGCGGACAGCTCCTCGACGGTCAGCCCGTCGGCCCCCGCCTCCTTCACCTCCTGCCAGGTGCGGGCCGCGCTCTGCCCCAGCCCGCCGTCGCGCGCGGGCGTACGGAAGAGCACGCCGAGCGATTCGGGCGCGTGCGCGGGCGCCGGCACGGTCGCGGACTCCGACGGGGCCGCGCCCATCGGGTCGCAGTCCGGTGCGGACGCCGGTTCGGGGGAGGGCAGGCGGCGTTCGGGCGGGGTCGCGGGTCCGGCCACGGTGGCCTGGGGGCGGGCAGCCTGCGGGCCCGGCGCGGTGTCGCCCGCGCGTGCGGGCTCCGGCACCGCGGCCGGGGGCGCACCTGTGGTGGTGGGGGCCGCGGCCGGCGTCCGGGGGCGCGCCGCCGGGACGGCGGCCTCACGGGTGGCCGTCACCCGGACGGCGGGCCCGACCGGGCGGGGCGTGCGGTTGACCTGGCGGTGCCTGCGTCCCCTCTGGCGCTTGCTCATCGCGCGCTCACCTGCCCGAGGAGCCGCCGTGCGGAAAGCTGATCAGGGTGTCGTCGTGCAGTGATCATGTGGGGCTTAACGAAAGAACCGGCCGCAGGTCGATCCGCCGATCGGGGTCAGCCGGGTCCCGCCGTGCTGTTTCTCGGTTCCAGCGAGGTGCGCAGCACGACGGTCTGCAGCGGTTTGGCCGATCCCGCGATGCGCTCCTGCAACAGGGCCGCGGCGGCCTCGCCGAGGTCGTAGGCCGGCAGGTGGACGGTGCTCAGCGACGGGTGCACGAGCGAGGCCCACGGCACGTCGCCGAAGGAGAGGATGCCGAAGCCGGGCGGCGCGACGCCGGCCTCGCGCAGCGCCCGCAGTGCGCCGACCGTCATCAGGTTGTTGGCCACGAACACGGCGTCCGGCGGCACGTCGAGTGCCAGCAGCTCCTTCATCGCCGTGTAGCCACCCTCCACGCGGAAGTCGGCGTGCCGGGTGTGGGCGCGGATCCAGTCGTCGGGGACGTCCGCGTCGCGCAGCGCGGCGCGGTAGCCGGCGAGGCGGTCCTCCGAGGTGGAGGCGCCTGCCGGCCCCGTCACGCAGGCGATGCGCCGGTAGCCGCGCTCGATCAGGTGTGCGGTCGCGTCCTCGGCACCGTGCTGGTTGTCGACCATCACCGCGTCGACGTCGGCCGCGCGGGGGCGGCGGTCCACCGCGACGACGGGCATGCCCCGCTGGGCCGCCGCCGACAGGTCGGTGCGCCTGCGGGAGGCGGCCGCCACCACGAGCCCCGCCATGTGTTCGGCGAGTGCCACATCCAGGTAGCGGCGTTCCTTGTCCACGTCCTCGTCGGTGTTGCACAGGACGACCGAGAGGTTCGTGCGCTGGGCGGCGTCCTCCACCCCACGGGCGAGCGCGGTGAAGAAGGGGTTGGCGATGTCGGGGATGAGCAGCCCGATGACGCTGGCGCGCTGGGTGCGCAGGGAGCGGGCGACCCGGTTGGGGGAGAAGCCGAGCGTGTCGGCCGCCTCGCGGACGCGCTGGGCGCGTTCGGCCGTGACCCGGCCTCCGTTGAAGACACGCGAGACGGTGGCGGGCGACACCCCGGCGGCACGCGCCACATCACTGATGGTTGCCACCCGTCTCCCTCGCTTCCGGCCTCGGCCCCGTCACCCTACGGGTGAACCCTACTCGGGCTGAAATCGATTTCTCACCCGGCCCCGACGCGTCGGCGCCCGCGGGACGCCGTCGTCGCGGGCCGAGTCGAGCCGTTTCGGGGCGGGTCGAGCCGAGTCCAGCCCGTTCAGGGCAGCAGGCCGTGGCGGCGGGCCGCCGCCACCGCGTGGTGGCGGCTGTGGACGCCCAGCTTGCGGGTGGCGCTGCGCAGGTAGGCCTTGACGGTCTCCGGCTCCAGGCAGAGGTACTGGGCGGCCTCGGCGTTGGTGCAGCCGAGGGCGACGTAGGAGAGGACGTCGAGTTCGCGGGCCGACAGGCGCGGACGGCCCGCGGGGCTCGCGTCGGCCTGGCCGCCCTCCGGGCTGGTCTCGGCGCGCAGGAAGCGGTCACAGGCGTGGCGGAGCCGGTCTCGCAGCGCGGTGTCCTCGATCTCGTGCGCGATGCCGCGCAGTTCGGCGTGCAGGTCGCGCAGCGCGTCAAGACCGGGGGACGGCGGGGCCTGGGACGGGACCTCGGCGGCGGCTTCCAGCAGACGGACGCGCCGGTCGACCTCGTCCCGTACGGCCAGCTCACCCGCGAGCCGCCGCGCGGTGTCCATCAGCGCGGCGGTGGCCCGTTCGCCCAGTGGCGCGGCGTCGCGGACGGCCGCGTAGAGCACGCCGCGTACGCCGCTGCGCACCGTGACGGGCGCGGCGACGATGGCGCGGATGCCTTCCTGGCGCACCGGATTGTCGTAGTCGTGGGTGATGCTGGTGGCCGGGACGTAGTCGTTGACCGCGAGAGGGCGTTGGTGGGTCAGTACGTAGCCGCCCAGCCCCCGCCCTGCCCCGACGCGCAGTCCGCTCATGGAGTCGGTCAGGGTGCCGGTGAACTCGGTGAGCCGCAGCGTGCCGTCCCCCACCTCGCCGCCGAAGACGCAGCGCACGCCGGTGCGTTGTCTGGCCAGGCGCAGCGCGTGCCGGAAGGCGTCGGCGTCGTGGGGGCGCAGCAGCGGCCGCACGCCCGGTGTTCCGCCGGGCGTGCGGGAGCGGGAGGGGGAACGGTCGGGGGAAGGCAACCTCGACTCCTGGGCTACGGAACGGTGATCACTTCGGTTTCCGCTGATCTTCCTCGCCTGCCGCGTCCGGCGCCGCCGCGCCGGGGCCGGACGCCAGCAGCTCGGTCGACTTCTCGCGCATCTCCACCTTGCGTATCTTGCCGGTGACGGTCATCGGGAACGCGTCGACGACGTGCACGTGGCGCGGGATCTTGTAGTGGGCCAGCTTCCCCGAACAGAATTCCCGTACGCCGTCGGCCGTCAGGGCCGCCGCGCCCTCCCGCATCCGTATCCACGCCATCAGCTCCTCACCGTAGCGCTCGTCCGGCACGCCGACGACCTGTGCGTCGAGAACGTCCGGGTGGGTGTGGAGGAACTCCTCTATCTCGCGCGGATAGATGTTCTCCCCGCCGCGGATGACCATGTCCTTGATGCGTCCTGTCACGCTGACGTACCCGTCCTCGTCCATCACCGCGAGGTCGCCGGTGTGCATCCAGCGGGCCGCGTCGATGACCGCGGCGCTCGCCTCGGGCTGCTCCCAGTATCCGAGCATCACCGAGTAGCCGCGGGTGCACAGTTCGCCGGGCTCGCCGCGCGGCAGGCACCGGCCCGTCGCCGGGTCGACGACCTTCACCTCCAGGTGCGGGCCGACCCGCCCGACGGTGGAGACCCGCCGCTGGAGCGAGTCGTCCGCGCGGGTCTGGGTGGAGACGGGGGAGGTCTCCGTCATGCCGTAGCAGATGGACACCTCGGCCATCCCCATCCGGTCGATGACCTGCTTCATCACCTCGACCGGGCACGGCGATCCGGCCATGATGCCGGTGCGCAGGCTGCCGAGGTCCCAGGAGGCGAAGTCGGGTTCGGCCAGCTGCGCGATGAACATCGTCGGCACTCCGTACAGGGAGGTGCACCGCTCCTCCTGGACCGCGCGCAGCGTCGTCCTCGCCTCGAAGGCGGGGGACGGGATCACCATGCAGGCGCCGTGGGTGGTGGCGGCCAGATTGCCCATCACCATGCCGAAGCAGTGGTAGAAGGGCACCGGCAGGCAGATGCGGTCGGCTTCCGTGTAGCCGCACAGTTCGCCGACGAAGTAGCCGTTGTTGAGGATGTTGTGGTGGGAGAGGGTGGCGCCCTTGGGGAAGCCGGTGGTGCCCGAGGTGTACTGGATGTTGATGGGGTCGTCGGAGGAGAGGGTGGCGGCGAGGGAGTCGAGGGTCCGGCGGGCGTACTCGGGCCCCTGCGCCCGGCCCCGGGCGACCAGATCCGCCCAGTCGCCCGCCGGCCGCGGTGCCGAGGTGCCCGTACCGCCGTCCGCCGGCCGCGGCGCCGAGGAGCCCGTACCGCCGATCAGGACGACGTCGGTCAGTTCGGGGCACTCGGGGCGCACCTGTTCGATCATCGCCGCGTAGTCGGAGCCCTTGTGCGCGGTGGCGGCCACCAGTGTGCGGACGCCCGCCTGCTGGAGGACGTACGCCAACTCGTGCACCCGGTAGGCGGGGTTCACGTTGACGAGGATCGCGCCCAGCTTCGCCGTGGCGTACTGGGTCAGCGTCCACTCCGGGCAGTTGGGCGCCCAGATGCCCACCCGCTCGCCCTTGCGCACGCCGAGACCGTGCAGGCCGAGTGCGAGCGCGTCCACGTCGGCGGCGAAGCCGCGGTAGGTCCAGCGGCGGCCCCCCGCCACGTCGACCAGCGCCTCCCGGTCCCCGTGCGCGGCGACGGCCCGGGCCAGGTTCTCCCCGATGGTGTCGCCCAGCAGCGGACTGGTCGACGGCCCCGAGGCGTAGCTGCGTGCGGGGCCGTCCGGCCGGGGCTGACGCTGCGCTGCGGGGGCACTCTGCGGAACGGATGCGGGCACGGGCGGCCTCCACGGTGGTCCGTCGGGTGTCGTGGGTCACACGTACCGGTAGCGGCGCGGTGCGCGCTACCCCTCGCCGGGGGTAGCGCGCACCCGGCAGCCCCTGGCCGCGGGTACCTGCTCGAGCACCGGCGCGGGTATCCGCTCGCGTACGGCGCCCCGATGGTCTTGGCTGGCGTCCATGAGAATCGTCGTGACCACACCCACCGGACGTGTCGGCTCCCGTGTTGTCCGCCTGCTCCTCCACTCAGGGGTGCGCCCCACCCTGCTGGCGCGGGACCCCGCCCGGCTGCCCGAGCGGGTACGCGAGCGCGCCGAGGTGGTCCGCTGCGACCAGGGCGACGGCGAAGCCGTGGTGCGGGCGACCGAGGGCGCGGACGCGCTGTTCTGGGTGGATCCGCCCACCGATGACGAGGACCCGGTCGAGGGGTACGCCCGGATGGGCGCCAACGCGGCGCGCGCGGTGCGCGAGAACGGCATCGGCCGCACCGTCTTCCTCAGCAGCGGCGGCGCCGAGAAACGCTCGGGTGCCGGGGAGATCGACGGGCTCGGCCGCACGGAGGAGATGCTGAACGCGACCGGAGCGCACGTGCTCCATCTGCGGTGCGGCTACTTCTACACCAACCTGCTCTTCGAGGTGGAGGCGCTGCGCACCGAGGGCGTGCTGCGCACCACGCTGCCGCTGGACCATCCGCTGCCGTGGGTGGACCCCCGCGACATCGGGGACGTCGCGGCGGCCCGCCTGCTGTCACCAGGATGGACGGGGCAGCACACTCAGGGAGTGCACGGCCCCGCGGACCTGACCTGGCCCGACGCGGCCGCGATCCTCACTGAGTCCGTGGGCCGCCCGGTGCGGGCCGAGCGCATCTCGGACGACGAACTGCGCGCCGGACTGCGGGCCGCGGGGCTCGGAGCCCGGCAGGTCGAGGGGGTCGTGGGGATGTCGGCCTGGATGCGCGACGGCTTCACGCCCGAGGACGCCCGCACCCTGCTGACCACGACGCCGACCACCCTGGGGTCCTGGGCCTGGGAGCACCTGCGTCCGCTGCTGTGACCCCGGGCGGCTCCCGACCGCGGGGCGCGCACCGTCCCTGAACGGCGGCTCGCGGGCCGTCATGAGCGTGCAGAAATGTACGCAAATGGGAGAATCGGCATGACGGAGCGCTCGCCCTGGCGACGCGACAGACGGACAGGGACGAGGAGAGCTGGGTGGTCGGCCCCGCGGTTGCACAGGTCAGAGTGCCGTACGTGGCACCGCCGCTGCTTCTGCTCGGGGGCGTGGCGGCGGACCTCTTCGCGCCCCAGCCGTACTACGGACTGCCGCTGCTGGCCTGCACCTCGATGGTGGCGGGCATGGTGTACTCCTTCCGGATCAGCGCCCTGTTCGGGTTCGCCGCCTGTGCGGGTGCCGCCGCGTCCGCCGCGTACACGGGCCGGGAGAGCTCCGCGCTCTTCACGGACGTGGCCGCCGTGCTGGTCGTCAGCCTGGTCGGTCTGTGGATCAAATGGCTCGTGGACCGCCAGGGGCACAACCTCGCCGTGGCGCTGACCGTCGCGGAGGCGGCGCAGCGCGCCGTCCTGCCCGCTCCCCCCACCGACGTGGGGCCGCTGACCGTGGCCGACCGCTACGTGGCGGCACAGGCCGGGGCCGCGATCGGGGGTGACCTGTACGCGATCCAGGAGACGCCGTTCGGTATCAGGGCGCTGATCGGCGATGTGCGGGGCAAGGGGCTGCGAGCCGTCTCCGCCGTCTCGGTCGCGGTCGGCGCCTTCCGCGAGGCGGCCGAGCACGCGCCGACCCTGCACGAGTTGGCCGACCGGCTCGATCGCGCCCTGGACCGGGAGGGCGGGCGGCGCAGGAACTCCGAGGACGACATCGAGGGGTTCGTCACCGCGCTGCTGGTCCAGATCCCGCCCAGCGGTGACACGGTCACCGTGCTCAACCGGGGGCATCCGCCGCCCTACCTGCTGCACGACGGGGCGGTCGTGTGTCTCGAGCCGACGCATCCGGAGTTGCCGCTTTCCACTGGTCTGGGCCCTTCCCGCGGTTCGCCTGTGGAGGAGACGTTTCCGCTCGCACCGCGGGACTCTCTGGTGCTCGTCACCGACGGTGTGACGGAGGCCCGGAATCCGGACGGTGCCTTTTTCGACGTGCCGCGAGGGCTGGGGGGCACGGGGCTGCGGGAAGCGGACGAACTGGCGGAGGCGCTGGTCAAGGCGGTGACCGAGTGGACGGGAGGCCAGCGCCAGGACGACATGGCGGTGCTGGTGCTCACCCGCGGCGAGTGAGGCTTCCGACTTCCGGATGTGCGCGACGTCTTGACGGTGCATGGCCAGTGACTAAAGTCTAGACCAATCGGATGCCCCCCACCGAGGCCGGCACGGTCGTGCCGTACCAGCCTCGCCGCCGGAGGAGTTGACATGCACAAGAAAAGGAAGCTGGCCGCGTTCATCGGCGCCGGACTCTCCCCGCTGTTCGCCCTCGGGCTCACCGCTACCCCGGCGAGCGCCCACGGCTACATCAGCGACCCCGCCAGCCGTCAGGCGCAGTGCGCCGAAGGCGTCGTCGAGTGCGGATCCATCAAGTACGAGCCGCAGAGCGTCGAGGGCCCCAAGGGGCTCCAGGACTGCGCGGGCGGCAACGAGTCGTACGCCGAACTGCGCGACGACAACAAGGGCTGGAACGTCGCCGACGTCGGCAAGTCCGCGACCTTCAACTGGAAGCTGACCGCCGCCCACCGCACCACCACCTGGCAGTACTTCATCGACGGTCAGCAGATCGCCGAGTTCGACCAGGGCGGGGAGCAGCCCCCCTCCCAGCTCTCGCACGACGTGGACTTCGGGAGCTTCTCCGGCCGGCAGACCGTCCTGGCGGTCTGGAACGTCGCCGACACCGACAACGCGTTCTACGCCTGCGTCGACGTCAACATCGGCTGAGGCCGGCTGAGCCCCCCGCAGGAGAGCGCCCCCTGTCCCGCCGCGTCAGCGAGGCAGGGGGCGCTGCGCGTCCACGTGTGGGCCACCGCGCCACGGCCGCGCCCCCGGGCAGGGCGGCGCCGGTGCCGCCTCGTCAGAGCCCGTACAGCCGGCGCGCGGTACCGCCCGCGATCATCGCCGTCACCGACTCGGCGTCGCTCCCAGACCACGCGCCGCGCCCCACCCACTCGGACGTCAGCCGCGTCATGGCCTCGCGGAAGAGCTGGGCGCCCACCAGGTACAGCTCGGGGAGACCGTAGGCGTCGGTGGAGAACAGGAGCTTCCCGAACGGGGTCAGCTCCAGCAGCTCGGCGAGAACGGCGTGGGCGCGGGCACCCGTGTGGGAGAGGGCGAGGCCGAAGTCGGCGTAGACGTGGGGGAAGACGGCCGCCAGATATCCCGCGCCGCGGTGGTACGGGTAGCAGTGCAGCAGGACGAGCGGGGTTTCGTAGGGCGCGGTCGCGCGGATGAAGTCGGTCAGCAGCAGCGGGTCGCAGTGGTCGAGCCGCAGGTCGGGGTCGCCGAAGCCGGTGTGCAACTGGAGCGGCAGCCCCGTGCGTACCGCCGCCCACAGCAGGTGGCGCTCCAGCACCGGATCGCTCAGCCGGCCGCCCGCAGGCCGCGTGCTCAGCCAGCGGTCGGCGGACGCGTGGACCCGGGAGGCACCCGGGGGCGAGGGCTCCACATCGAGGCCGCAGCGGTAGGCGACGACCGACTTGAAGCCCCGCGCCGTCCGCGCGGCCTCGCGGATCCCCTCGGACACCTCGCCCAGGAAGGCGTGGGTGTCGCGTGCCGTGTCCGCCGCACGTTCGGCCAGTCGTTCGAGCCGCACGATCTCGTGCGCCTCCCCTGCCGACGTCTCGGCCAGCTCCCCGGGTGTGAGCAGGGGCCCTGGCAGCCCCGTGTCGACGAGGAACGCGGAGATACCGCTGGCCCGCAGCAGCCGCCCCGTCACCTCTCCCGTTCCCAGCTCGGCACGGCGCTCGAGGTAGGCCTCCGGGCGGCAGTGCGGTTCCAGCCCGAGGACGGGCGCGCACCACCGGCGTACGGCGAAGCCCAGCTGCGTGTCGAAATAGCTGAAGGGTGCGTGGGATGCCCGGCCGCCGCCAGGACCGCCGTCGGGGCCGCGGGGCACGTGGGCCTCCGTCAGATATCCTTCGAACGAGGTACGGCCGGGTCCGGCCCGCAGTACCCCGTGACAGTGCTGGTCGAGCAGCGGCGGAAAGGACGGGAAGGAGGGGAGGGACGGCGGGGAGGGAGCGGACGCCGGCGGCTCGTCCCGCGGGGACGAAGGGCGTGGGCGCCCTCCTGGCGCGGCCATTCAGTACCTCCCCCGGGTGGCGGCGGCGAGCGCCTGGTCGCTCGCGCCCTCGAAGAGGGCGATCTCGCCCTCGCGTACCGCGTGCACGGCCCCGAACAGCGGCTCGCCCAGCGCGGTGCGCAGGACCTCGGACGCGGCGAAGTGCCGCAGCGCCTCGTCGAGCGAACCGGGCAGGCGGGGCGGTGCCTGCCGCGACGCGGTGTGCGCCGGGTCGCCGCGCACCGGCTCCGGCAGCCGGGGCCCTTCGTCCCCGGTGAGCTCCGCGAGACCCGCCAGGCCCGCCGCGAGGACGCCGCCCACCAGCAGGTACGGGTTCGCGGCCGCGTCCACGCACTTGACCTCGGCGTTGGCGCAGTGCGGAGCGCGCCGCGTCCCGGCGACGAAGCGGAGGGCCGCCTCCCGGTTCTCCAGCCCCCAGCACTGGTAGGCCCCCGCCCAGCGCGAGGGCCGCAGCCGTAGATAGCTGGCCGGTGTCGGCGCACCCAGCGCCAGCAGCGCGGGCAGCTCGCGGAACACCCCGGCCAGGAACGCCTCACAGGAGCGCGTCATACCGAACGGCCCCTCGCCGCCCGCGCACAGGTTCCGCCCCTCCCGCCACAGGCTCAGGTGCAGGTGTCCGCCGCTGCCCACCCCGGCCGGATCCACCACGGGGCCGAACATGGCGGTCAGCCCGTGCCGCAGGGAGACCGCGCGCACCGTCTCGCGCACCAGTACGGCCAGGTCCGCCGCGCCCACCGGATCGGACGGCGCCACCGACACCTCGAACTGGCCGGGCGCGTACTCCGGATGGATCTGGAGCACCTCGACGCCCTGCGCGGTGAGGGCCGCGAGCACCTCCCGCAGATAGTCGGAGGTCTCCACCAGCCGGGCCATGCCGTAGGCGGGGCCCGTGGTCGGATACGCCGGCTCACCGGCCGCGTCCGGCAAGGGGCCGCGGGTGACCACCCACTCCGTCTCGAAGCCCATCCGCAGCTCGATCCCGTGCTCGTCCCGCGCCTGTTCGGCCATCCGCCGCGCGAACCCCCGCTGGCAGCCGGCGTACGGGGTGCCGTCCTGCTCGTACCGCGCGGCCGGGGCCCAGGCCCAGCCCGGCTGCGCAGCCAGCACCGTCAGCCGCTCGGGATCAGGCACCAGCCGCAGGTCGCCGTCGGGGCCGCCGATGTGCGGGCTGTCCGTCATGGAGTCGTCGACGAGGTAGACGTCGAAGCAGGGCGACATGCCGACCCCGGCGGTGAGCGCCTGCCCGAGCCGGCTCGCCGGTACGGCCTTGACGCGGGTGAGCCCCGCGTTGTCCACCCAGGTGAGCGCGATCCCGTGGGCCCCGGCCCGGACCAGCCGTGCCGCGGCGGCCTGCGCCTGCTCCTGCGCGCGCCCGGCTACCTGCGCGCCCCCGCCCTCCTGCGCGTTGCCGCCCTCCTGCGGGCTTTCCCCGGGCTCCGCTGAGCCCTCCGTGTCCTCCGTGCCCGCTGCCGGGCCTGCCGTCGTCCCCGCTGCCGTGCCCGCGTGCTGCGGCGATGTCCGCCGTGTGGTTCCCATGCAGCAGGCTCTTACTCCCCCTTCGCGATCTGGGCAAGTCGGCGCACATCGCCCGGCGGACCGTTCCACGAGGGTCCTGGCAGCGCCCCGGCCGGGTGCTGGGATGTGCCAAAGGCAAGAAGCCTTGGCACGACGTGCCTGACTTCAGGGCGAGTTGGGCAGTACCCCCTGTGAGGCCACATCGGAGCGGGGAGGGAAACTTGGAAGGTGGCGAGACCTATGCGGCTACGGTATGGGAGCAGTGGTATGCGCATCAGTGACGTCTCGGGTGGTGAGCCGACCGCCAGAGACGCCGAGCAGGACGGCGGAGAGGAAGGGACCGCCGCGTCGCCTGCGGTTCCCCGGAAGGTGCTGGGCATCCGGCTGCGGAGGCTGCGCGAGTCGCAGTACATATCGCGCCGCGAGGCGGCCGAGGCCATCCGGGTCACGAACAGGAAGATCGAGGATCTGGAGCACGGGCGCACGGGCTGCGCCCTGCGCGACGTCGCTGACCTGCTCACCATCTACGGCGTGACCGACGAGAGCGAGCGCGCCGTGCTGACCGCGCTCGCCCAGCAGGCCAACGCGCCCGGCTGGTGGCAGGCCTTCCAGGGCGTCGTCCCCTCGTGGCTGCACACCTACATCGGTCTGGAGCAGGCGGCCGGCGTCATCCGCACCTACGAGGTGCAGTTCGTGCCCGGCCTTCTCCAGACCCGGGAGTACGCGCGCGCCGTCATCGAACTGGCACACGAGGAGGAGCCGGAGTCCGCGGTCCAGCGGCGCGTGGACCTGCGCATGCGGCGCCAGCAGATCCTCTTCGGACCCCGTTCCCCCCGCGTGTGGGCCGTCATCGACGAGGCCGCGCTCCGCCGCCCCGTCGGGGGAGCGGCCGTGATGCGCGCCCAGTTGCGGCACCTGTCGGCGATGAGCGAGCAGCCGCACGTCACCGTCCAGATCATGCCGTTCAGCGCGGGCGGACACGCGGCGGCGGGTGGCCCCGTCACGCTGCTGCGGCTGCCCGAGAGCGAACTGCCCGACGTCGTCTACCTGGAGCAGCTCGACTCGGCCAGCTACCTGGAGGACGAGACCGACATCGAGGCCTACCGCCGGGTCACCGACCGCCTGGTGACCCGCTCGCTCCCCCCGGCCGAGACCCGCGGTCTGCTGCGCCGGATCGCCGCCGAACTCCCCGACACCGAGCCCACCGCCACCCTCGCCGGACACTTCCCGGTCCACTAGCCGTCCGGCGCACCGCCGGCTTCCGCCCGGAGCGGTAGCCACTGCCGAGGATCGGTCCCGCAACGACGACGGCGACCGAAGTGGCCGCCGGGCGGCGAGCCCCCGGCACCCGGGCCCCGGAACCGCGCCCCCGTGGCCGGTCTCGCCGGCCGGCTCGGTTGAGCGCGGTGCCCGAGCGGGGACTCACGCCCGCGCTCGCGAGGGCCGGGTGAGGATCTCGGCTCCGTCGTGGGTGATGGCGATGGTGTGCTCGCTGTGCGCGGTCCGGCAGCCCGTCGCGCTGCGCAGCGTCCACCCGTCCGCGTCGGTGACGAGGGTGGCGGTGTCGGCCATGATCCAGGGCTCCAGGGCGAGCAGCAGTCCGGGGCGCAGCGGGTATCCCCGCCCGGGCCTTCCGGTGTTCGGGACGTGGGGGTCCTGGTGCATCGTCGAGCCGATGCCGTGGCCTCCGAACTCGGTGTTGACCGGATAGCCCGCCTCGGTCAGTACCGTGCCGATGGCGTGGGAGAGGTCACCGATGCGCGCGCCGGGCCCGGCGGCGGCGATGCCGGCGGCGAGCGCGCGTTCGGTCGTCTCGATCAGCGCGACGCTCTCCGCCGGCCTGGCCTCGCCCACCAGGAAGCTGATCGCGGCGTCCGCTGCCACCCCGCCCCTGGCCACGGCGAGGTCGAGGGTGAGCAGGTCTCCGTCCGCCAGCGTGTAGTGGTGGGGCCGCCCGTGCAGCACTCCGTCGTTGACGGCCGTGCAGATGTGATGTCCGAACGGGCCGCGCCCGAAGGACGGCGCGTAGTCGACGTAGCAGGACTGCGCTCCCGCCTCGGTGATCATTTCCTTGGCCCACTGGTCGATGTCCAGCAGGTTCGTCCCGACCGTGCTGCGCTGCCTCAGCGTGTGCAGGATGTCTCCGACCAGGGCGCCGGTGTCCGCCGCCTGCTCAAGCTGCGCGGAGTTCAGAATCTCGATCACGGGGGACCTCTCCCATGGGGCCGGCACTGCTTCCAATAACTATCACGGTCTAACTATACCGGCATTAGAATGGGGCCATGGTCAGGTTGCCGCTCACCCCCGCCGAGGTAGCACGCGGAGAGCGCCTCGGCGCCCTGCTCCGCCGCGCCCGGGGCGGTCGCTCGATGCTGGACGTGGCGCTGGCCTCGGGCATCTCGCCGGAAACGCTGCGGAAGATCGAGTCAGGCCGGGTGGCCACCCCGGCCTTCCCGACCATCGCCGCGATCGCCGACAGCCTCGGCCTGTCGCTCGACGCCGTCTGGGCCGAGATCAGCCAGATCAGCCAGGCGGAGCGGACCACCGAGGAGCAGCCGGCCCCGCCCGTCACGCGGCATCCGTCGCTGGCTTCGTAAGGCCGCACTCGGTCTCGGCACGTCGGCGCCTGGCCGTACTCCGCCTTGCCGCGCTCGTCCTCGGGTTCAGCGCACCCCGCAGGACCGTGCGTCGGACACGGCCTCGGCGCACCGCGCCGAGAACCCGCGTCGGACGTGACGACCTACTCCGGCACGCGTTCGAAGACGGCGGCGAGGCCCTGGCCGCCGCCGATGCACATGGTCTCCAGGCCGTAGCGGGCGCCGGAGCGGTGCATCATGTGGGCCAGGGTCGCCAGGATGCGTGCGCCGGTGGCGCCGACCGGGTGGCCCAGAGAGATGCCGGAGCCGCACACGTTGACGCGCTGTTCGTGGTCCTTGCCGGTCAGCCCCAGTGCGCGCGTGCAGGCCAGCACCTGCGCGGCGAACGCCTCGTTGAGCTCGATGAGGTCCAGGTCGGCGAGGCCGAGTCCGGCCTTGGCGAGCGCCTGTCCGGTGGCGCCGACGGGGCCGAGCCCCATGGTCGCGGCGGGCACCCCGGCGCGCGCGAACGAGACCAGCCGCACCAGTGGCCGCAGCCCCAGCCGTTCGGCGGCCTCGGCCGTGGTGACCAGGCAGGCGGCCGCGGCATCGTTCTGGCCGCTGGCGTTGCCCGCCGTCACGGTCGCCTCCGGGTCCTGACCCAGCCGTACGGGGCGCAGCTTGGCGAGCTGTTCGGCGGTGGTGTCGGGGCGCGGGTGCTCGTCGGCGGCGACCACGCGCTCGCCCTTGCGGGTGCGGACCGTCACCGGCACCGTCTCGGCCTCGAACAGCCCCCGTTCCACGGCGTGTGCGGTGCGCTGCTGGGAGCGCAGCGCCAGCGCGTCCTGGTCGGCGCGGCTGACGCCGTACGCGCGGCGCAGGTTCTCGGCCGTCTCGATCATCCCGCCGGGCACCGGGTGGTTGACGCCCCCCGCGGTGACGCGGCCCCGGGCGAGGGAGTCGTGCAGCGTCAGGCCGGGGCCCTTGATGCCCCAGCGTCCTTCGTGCGTGTAGTAGGGCGCCGCGCTCATCACCTCGGCGCCGCCCGCGATGACGACCTGGCTGAAACCGGCCTGTATCTGCATCGCCGCGTCCAGCACCGCCTGGAGTCCTGAACCGCACCGCCGGTCGATCTGGGTGCCCGTCACCGTCTCGGGCAGTCCCGCGTCCAGCGCGGCCACCCGGCCCAGGGCCGGTGCCTCGCAGGTGGGGTAGGCCTGGCCGAGGATCACCTCGTCGACGCGTGCGGGATCGATGCCCGTACGGGCGACGATCTCGGCGATGACCAGTGCGGCCAGGCCTTCGGGCCGCTGCTCCGCGAGGGCTCCGCCGAACCGGCCGATGGGGGTGCGCAGGGGTTCGCAGATGACGATGTCGGTCATGTCGCGGCCTTCCTGTGTCCAGGGGGTGGGAGGGGGTGGAGGCGTGACGGGCGCGCGGACGGGGGCGCACAGGAGGAGGGGCCGCACGCGGAAGGGCGGCTCATGTGGGCGGCCCGGCCTCCGCGCCGTCCTCGGCGGCTTCCGTGCGGCCCCCCGGGGTGGGCAGTGCGTCGCGGGCGATGTCCAGCACGCTGCGCAGCGCCGCCGAAGGGTTGTCCGCGCGCCACGCCAACGCCGCGCGCAGCACCACGGGGTCGCCCGCCAGCGGGCGGTAGACGAGCCCGGTCTGCTGGATGTGGGTGCAGGAGGTGAGTGTGAGGGTGACACCGACGCCCATGGCGACCAGCGCGAGGATCGTGTACGAGTCGGGGGCCTCCTGGACGACCCGCGGCAGGTAGCCCGCGCGTTCGCACGTGAGGAACGTGATGTCCCGCAGGCTGGACCCGGCGTTCGCGGGGAAGCTGACGAACGGTTCGGCGGCCAGGTCCGCGGCCTCGATCCGCTCCTGGCGGGCCAGTGGGTGGTCGGAGGCGAGGGCGCAGATCAGCCCCTCCTCGGCGATCACCCGGGTGCGGACGCCGGGCCGCTCGACGTGGTGCGTCACCGGCAGCCGGACGAAGCCGAGATCGAGGCCGCCCTCCGCGACCTCGTCGAGGGCCCGGTTGGCGTACGTCTGGCCCCGCATCACCAGTTCGATACCGGGGTGCGCGGTGCGGACGGCGCGGGTGAGGCGGGGGAGCGTGGTGTGACTGGAGGCGCCCGCGAAGCCGACGCTGACCCGCCCGGACTCGCCGCGCCCCGCGGCTCTGGCCAGCCGGGTCGCCGCCTCCAGGTCGGCAAGCACCGTACGCACGGGTGCGAGGAAGGCCTCGCCCGCACCGGTCAGCCGTACCGAACGCGTGCTGCGCTCGAACAGTTGGACGTCCAGCTCCCGCTCCAGCTGGCGGATCTGCTGGCTGAGCGGCGGCTGCGCCATCCGCAGCCGCTTGGCCGCCCGCCCGAAGTGCAGCTCCTCGGCGACGGCGACGAACGCGGCGAGGTAGCGCAGCTCCACGGCTCCCCCTCCGCTTCCCGGAACGTCTCCACTTCCCGGGGCATCTCCGCTTCCCGGGGCATCTCCGCTTCCCGGGGCATTCGGCCAACTGATCTGTTCTTCGTCTCAAAGAGACTCTAATTTGGTGGGGAACACAGATCAATGGTCGCTGACAGCGGAGAGACCGCACCAGCTGCGGAGAGGGAGCCGTTCATGCGGATCAGGGTGGTGGGAGCGGGCACCATGGGGCGCGGCATCGCGCAGTGGGCCGCGGTGGCCGGGCACACGGTGGAACTCGCCGACGCCCGTGCCGAGTCGGTGGGCGAGGCGGTCGCCTTCGTCCGCTCCATGCTGGAGCGCGCCGCGGACAAGGGGCGGATGAGCCGCGCGGAAGTCGACCGTGCCCTCGCAGGTCTCCTCGCCCTGGACTCGCCCCACGCCGTCCCGGACGGCGACGACGCGCCCGACCTGGTGATCGAGGCCGTGGTGGAGGACCTGGAGGTCAAGGCGGAGCTGTTCACGGGCCTGGAGCGGGTGCTGCCGGCCACCACCGCCTTCGCGACCAACACCTCCTCCCTGTCGGTCACCCGGATCGGCGCACGGCTGGCTGACCCGGGGCGCCTGTCGGGGCTGCACTTCTTCAACCCGGTACCGCTGATGAAGCTCGTCGAGGTGGTCCCGGGCGCCGCCACCCGCACGGCTGTCACGGAGCGGCTGACGGAGCTGGTCGAGACCTCGGGGCACCGCGCCGTCACCGTCGCCGACACCCCGGGGTTCCTCGTCAACCACGCCGGACGCGGGCTGGTGACCGAGGCGTTCGCGCTGCTGGAGGAGTCCGTGGCCGCTCCCGCCTCGCTGGACCGCGTCGCCCGCGACGTCCTCGGGCTGCGCATGGGCCCCTTCGAACTGATGGACCTGACCGGACTCGACGTGACGGCCTCCGTCATGGAGACCGTCTGGACCGGCTTCCGCCACGCCGACCGGCTGCGCCCCTCGTACCTGACGGCCAACCGGGTCGCGGCCGGCCTGCACGGGCGCAAGACGGGCCGGGGCTTCTACGCCTACGGCCAGGGCGAGGCGGGACCCGCCGTGCCGGAGCCGGGGGATGCGGGCGGCGACCCGGCGCGGGACGTCGCCGTGACGGGTGACGCGGCGGCCGCCCTCGCCACCGTGGCCGCGCCCTCCGACACGTCGCTGGTCCTCGTGCCGACCTGGGGTACCTCCGTCGCGGCGGCCGTCGCCGAGGGCGGGCTCCCCGCCGAGCGCACCCTGGGGCTCGATCCCCTCTGCCTGGACACCCCGCGCCGGGTGCTGGCGGTGACGCCCGCGACCGAGGAGAGCGCCGTACGGGACGCGGTGGCCGTCCTGGCGCGGGACGGCGCCGCGGTGACCGTGGTCAGGGACGCCGCGGGGTCGCCCGCACAGCGGATGCTGGCCTCGCTCGTCAACGTCGCCACCGGGATCGCCGAGCGCGGCCTCGCCGCACCCGAGGACATCGACACGGCCGTCACCCTCGGGCTCGGCTACCCGCGCGGCCCCCTCGCCTGGGCCGACACGGTCGGTGCCGCCCGGATGCTCGCCCTCCTGCGTGCCCTCCACGCCGAGACGGGCGACCCCCGCTACCGGCCCACCCCGTGGCTGACGCAGCGGGCCCGCCTGGGCCTGCCCCTGACCACCCCCATGGCGCCACTGCCGGAATGACGAGAGGGCCCCCGCACGGGGCCGCGTGGCGCCGGTTGGCAGAGAGACCGGTGCGCGGACGGACAGGTTCTCAGGACGGAGAGGAAGACATGGACCACCGGGATTTCGGGCTCAGCGAGACCCAGCAGGACATGCGCGCCATGGCGCGCGACTTCGTGGAGCGCGAGGTCGTCCCGTACGCGCGCGAATGGGACAGGCGGGAGGCCGTGGATCCCGGGATACCCGGGCGGCTGGGCGAGCTCGGCTTCCTCGCCCTGACCCTCCCCGAGGAGTACGGCGGGGTGCCGGCCGACATGCTCTCCTACGTCCTGGCCACCGAGGAGCTGGGCCGGGGCGACTCCTCGGTGCGGGGCATCGTCTCCGTCTCGCTCGGGCTGGTCGCCAAGACGATCGCCGCGCACGGGAGCGCCGAGCAGAAGGAGCGGTGGCTGCCGCGGCTGGCGAGCGGCGAAGCGCTCGGCTGCTTCGGTCTCACCGAACCGGGGACGGGATCCGACGCGGGGTCGCTGCGCACCCGTGCCCGCCGCGAGGGCGGGGACTGGATCATCGACGGCGCGAAGATGTTCATCACGAACGGCACCGTCGCGCAGGTGGCTCTGACGTTCGCCCGTACCGGAGAGGAGGGGATCACCGCCTTCCTGGTGCCCACCGACGCGCCCGGTTTCACGGCCACCCCGGTCCACGGCAAGCTGGGGCTGCGCGGGCAGGCCACCGCCGAACTCGCCTTCGACGGCGTGCGGGTGCCGGATACGGCGCGCCTCGGCGAGGTCGGCAGGGGGCTCGGCATCGCCCTGTCCACGCTCAGCCGCGGCCGGATCTCCGTGGCGGCCGGTGCGGTGGGTCTGGCCCAGGGCGCGTTGGACGCCGCGGTGCGCTACACGACGGAGCGCGAGCAGTTCGGCAAGCCGGTCGCCTCCTTCCAGCTCGTCCAGGAGCTGCTCGCCGAGTCGGAGGTCGAGATCCGCGCCGCGCGCCTGCTCACCCACCAGGTCGCGCGGATGGCGGACGCGGGCGCCTCGCCCAAGGAGTACGCCACCGAGGCCTCCATCGCGAAGTACCACGCCAGTGAGACGGCCGTGAAGGTCTCCAACAACTGCGTGCAGACCTTCGGCGGTTACGGCTACATCGACGAGTACCCCGCGGGCAAGTACCTGCGGGACGCCCGCGTCCTGACCCTCTACGAGGGCACCAGCCAGATCCAGAAGCTGCTCATCGGCCGCGCCCTGACCGGCGTCGACGCCATGTGACGCGGGGCCGGCCACGGCGTCGGGTGTGGGGCGTCCGGCCGGCGTCAGGTGTGGGGCGTCAGGTGTTGGGCGGCGACTCGTCGGAGAAGATGCGGGTGACGAACTTCCCGTCCCGCGTGAGATATCCGGTCAGCATGCCCTCACTGCTGTGCGGCGCGTCGAAGGTGCCGTGGCGGTCCAACGCGATCACGCCTCCGTCGCCGCCCAGCTTCGGCAGCCGCTTGATCAGTACCTCGTAGGCGGCGGAGGCCACGTCCTCGCCCTCGAACTCCATCAGGTCGGAGATCGTCGCGGTGGCGGCGCCGCGGATGAACACCTCGCCCTGCCCCGTGGCGCTCGCCGCGACCGTGCTGTTCTTGGCGTAGGTGCCGGCGCCGATGAGGGGTGAGTCGCCCACCCGGCCCGCCATCTTGTTGGTGAGTCCGCCCGTGGAGGTGGCGGCGGCCAGGTCCTTCTCGCCGTCCACGGCGACGGCGCCGACCGTGCCCTTGGTGGCGTCCTTGACAGGCTTGCCCGGGTCGCTGCCCTTGGCCTTCATCAGCTCGTCCCAGCGCCGCTGGGTCCAGTAGTAGTCCTGCGTCACCGGCTTGAGGCCCTGCTGGAGCGCGAAGTCGTCGGCACCCTGGCCGGCGAGCAGCACGTGCTTGGTCTCGTCCATCACCAGCCGGGCCGCCGTGATGGGGTTGCGTACGTGCTTGACGCCCGCGACGGCACCGGCCTTCAGGTCGGAGCCGCGCATGAGGGAGGCGTCGAGTTCGTGTCCGGCGTCCGCGGTGAAGACGGCGCCCTTGCCCGCGTTGAACAGCGGGTCGTCCTCCAGCACGTTGACCGCCTTCTCCACGGCCTTGGTGCTGCTGCCGCCCGCTTTCAGCACCTTCTGTCCGGCGCGCAGCGCCCGCTGGAGGCCGTCGCGGTAGGCCTTCTCCTCCTCGGGGCTGGTCTCGTCCCGTTTCAGCGCCGTCCCGGCGCCGCCGTGCACGGCGAGCACCACGTTCCGCGCGTCCGGCTTGGCCTTCTTGGCGGGCGCTGCCGCGGCGGCGGCCGCCGTGGAGCCTTCCGACGGGCTCTTGGCGTCTCCGGGCGCGGCGACGGCCACGACGGTGAGTGTCGTGGCCGCGGCCAGCGCCGGGAGCAGCCACGAGCGGGTCCGTATCCGCGCGGGTGTGCGCATGTGCGGTCCTTCCTTCCGGCCGGTGACCTGGGAACGCGCGCACCCTACTGCGCGGAGTCGGCCCGGCTGTAGAGGGCGTCGCTCCCTTTCGCGGACGCGGCGGCGCCCCCGTACGGCGCCACCGGCGGCCGGCCCCGCGTCCTGTGGTGTGCTCAGGGACCGATGAAGAACGCACCCTGAAAACGCGCGCATTGCGCGGGCACAGACAAAGAAACGCGCCCATCGCTTCCTTCGTCAAGAAATCAAGAAACCGCTGTTGCGCGACCGGTTACTCGCTCGTAGCGTTCCTTTTCACCGGAGCGCCGCCTTTCCGTCGGCGTCATGGCTCGCGAGTCGTACCCCAGGCCGCCACGTGCGGCCGAGGACCCCGTGGCCGTACCCGAGGCGGCCACGGGGTCCGCTCATGCGCGGCAGCGCATTCCCCGACACCCAGGAGCTGATATGAGACGCACGCCGTCCGCGTTCCCGGCCGACGCTCCCACCGCCTGCCCCCGCTCTGGGCGGCCGGCCCGACGTGCGAGCGTGGCCGCCGCGCTCGCACTCGGCTGCGTGGCACCGGTCCTCGTCACCGGTACCGCGCACGCCGACACCCAGCAGGGCGACGCGGGCGCCGCCGCGACCCCCGTCCGCCTCGACTACCCGCTCAACGGCACCACCCACCTCGCCGGCCCCGGCAGCGACCTCACCCTGGGCCCCGGAACGCTGAAGACCTCGGCCGACCTGACCACGGGCGAGCTGACCGCCCAGACCCAACTCCCCGACGCGCCGGGCTCCTTCAAGGCGCTCGGTATCCCGATCACGGTGACCACCGAGTTCATCGAGGAGGAGCCCACGACCGGCACCCTCGATCTGAAGACCGGCGCGGTCGCCACCACCTCGCACCTCACCCTCCGGCTGAAGAACCTCAAGGTCGCCGGCATCCCCACCCCCGTCGGCCCGCGGTGCAAGACCAGGGCGCCGGCCGTCATCGACCTGAAGTCCGAGGAGGGCTTCAACGTCTTCGCCGGCGGAAAACTGAGCGGGAACTACACGATCCCCAAGTTCGAGCACTGCCTGTTGGCCACCCCGGTCATCAACAGCATGGTGCCGGGCGAGGGCAACACCCTCACCCTCACCCTGGGCAAGGCCGCGCAGCCCCCGGCCACCGCAGCCAGGTAGCGCCCGCGGTCACTCAGACGCCCTCCTGCCCGCGGTCACTCGGACACCTCGTGCCCGCGGGGCATCTCCGGCTCCCGGCCCTGTGCGTGCGCACCGGCCGGGGGCCGCGCGGCGCCCGGCCGCCGCAGGTGCAGCGCCCGCAGCGCCAGCTCCGTGGCGAACCGCGCTTCCGGGTCGCCGAGTTGGGCGCCCAACGTCTTCTTCAGCGCCCGCATCCGGTAGCGCACCGTCTGCGGGTGCAGGTGCAGTGCCTCCGCCATCTGCGCCGCCGTACCGCGCGTCGTCAGCCACGTCCGCAACGTGTCGACCAGGCGTTCCCGCTGCCCCGTGGTGAGCCCGTCCAGGGGGGCGAGCTGCCGGGTGGCCAGCCGCTCGGCCAGCGCCGGATCGCCCGTCAGCCACAGGGTGACCAGATGGTCCTCGCACCGCGCGACCTGCCGCTGGGGCAACACCCCCGTCTCCATCAGCGACAGGGTCTGCCGCGCCCAGCGCAGCGAGTCGGCCGCGCCGCCCAGCGGCACGGTCACCCCGATCACCGCCTGGCGGCCCCCCAGCACGCGCCCCAGCGTCCCCATGCGGGCCTCGTCCACCTCGCCGGGCACCAGGAGGTGCGGTCGCGGGTCGTCCAGGTCGGCCAGTACGTCGTCGAGCCCCGGCAGGCGTAAGCGGTCACGGGCGGCGCCGGGCCGCAGCGCCACCAGGGTCGCCCGTTCGGGCACGGGCCAGCCGACCCGCCGGGCGAGGTCCACGACGGCGGGGTGCGGAACCGCGCGCCCCGGCTCCGCGACGGCCCCGCCGCGGTGCGCCCCGCCGGATCCAGGCGCCGCACCGGCGGGGCCCGGCTCGTCCGCGGCCGCCGAGCCCGCCAGGATCAGCCGCAGCAGCCGAGAGCGCTGCGACTCCCACGCGTCGTCCCTGCCGCCCCTGGCCTCCACGTATCCCTCGCGGCACAGCGACTCGATGACGTCCGCGTAGGCGAAGACCGCGTCGGCGAACGCGACGATCAGCGAGGCGGGCAGGTTGTAGCGGGTGCCCACACCGGTGGCGCGGCGCAGCCCCACCCGCGCCCCGATGCGCAGTGCCGACTGGAGACAGTGCAGCCCCCGCCCCTCGGTGGCCTCCAGCCGGCCGAGGCTGCGGCACAGCGCGTCCCGCTGCGCCGTGGAGGCCGCCGGGTCCGCGACGAGTTCGACGAAGGTGGTGAGGTTCTGCCGCACGCAGTGCAGCAGCACCGTCCGGCTCGGGCCTTCCAGCAAGGGGCCGTACTCGGGCACCACCCGGCCGATCTCCTGCACCATCTCGTCCGCGACGGCGGGCAGTTCCGGCCACATCACGGACGCCAGTTCCTGGGGGAGCGGGCCCGGCACCTGGGCGCGGGGCTGGGACGCTGCTGCTGTCTGCACCATGGACGTACCCTCCACTGTCGGCCTGCGTCGGTCAGACGAGCCAACCGGCCAAGGTGGGGGACGAGTCCGGCCTCGTGCGGCCGGTGCGGCCGGCCGCCTGTCGATGGAATCGCGCACTCCGCTGCCGTGCCGCGTGGGGGCGGCGCCTCGCGTCGGTGGCGTACGGCATCGGCGCTCGTGCACGGGAGACCTTAGACCAGCGGGCGCGGCGGCGCAGCCCCTCGGAAACGCGGAAGATGGCCGGTACACGCGCGAGTCACCACGCTGCCACCGCCGCCCGGCCCCGTCACCAGGGCGCAGCCGGAATGCGCACCCGATGATGAACGGCGCGCTCGGAAAACGCCGTCGACGCGCAACCGGTGACAAGAAATCCGACCCTGGGGAAACGGCCCCTCACTTCTTGCGCCGAGGTATTGCACCGGCGCATTACCAGTGCGTAACGTCCCGTCGTGCCAGCCCTCGAAAAGGGCATACGGAAAGTGGCGTGGCGCAGCGTTTCCTGCGATGAGCAGCGGCTGTGCCGAGAAAGTCGCCCCGGTGCGGAGCACAGCTCTTCAGGATCCCACATCCAGTGGAGGGAATGTCACGTGCGCAAATTCACCAGACGGGCCGCGGTCGCGGCCGTCGCCGCAACCGCGGCCCTCGGCTTCTCCGCCGCCTCGGCAGCCGCCACCTCGGCCGGCACCTGGACGGTCACCCCGGGCGGCGCGTTCTCCGCGAACGCCGCCCAGCCGACCCTGTCGGTACCCAACGCGCAGCTGGTCTGTTCGAGTTCGGACGCCGGCGGCGACCTCAAGACGGGTTCGGGCAACGCGGGCGCGGGCCTGGGCACCATCGACTCGCTGACCTTCACGGGCTGCTCCCTGGCCGGTATCAGCTTCGACGTCACCGTCTCCAGCCCGCTGAGCATCAACGCGGAGTCCGTCGACGCGAGCAACCCCGACCGGGTCACCGGCTCCATCAGCGGCATCACCGCCTCCATCTCCGACGCCGACGGCCTGTGCAGCGCTTCCTTCGCGGGCCCGGGCGGCGGCGAGGCCACGGTGACGGGCTACTTCGACAACGCCACCCACCAGCTCGTCATCAACGGCGGCAACCTCCAGGCCACCGACGCCAACTGCCTCGGCCTGATCAACGCCGGCGACTCGGCCACCTTCAACGCCGCCTACGACACCGACCCGGCCCAGACCATCACCGCCGACTGACGTCCGGCACACCCTCACCGCCGGCCGGTATCCGCCGGTCACCCGAACGACCCGCCGCACCCGCACCCCTCGTGCGGGTGCGGCGGACCAACCCGCCCCGGCCGCGGGGAACCAGCCGCCCCGCCCGCCCCGGGCGACGAGCCGACCGTGGGAGTCACGCGTGAGACCCAGTGCCCGAACCCGGCGACGCACCGCACGGGGCGCCGCCGTGGCGGCGGTCGCGCTGGTGGCCGGGGTACTGCCGGGCACGGGCTCACAGGCGCAGGACAGCGAGGCGACGGTGCGTGCCGCCTTCACGTGCGCGTTCCCGACGGGGACGCAGCGCGTCGCGGCCGAAGTCTCCGCCAGGTTCCCGGCGTCCGGCACCCCCGGCAGCCCGCTGCGGGTGAGGGAACTCGACGTCGAGGCCGTGCTCTCCGCGAAGGCGCTCGCCGAGATCCTGCCGGCCGGCACCGCCGAGGTCGCTTCCGAAGCGACGCTGACGGTGCGGGTGGCCCAGGGAACCTCGGACGCCGAGGCCCGCTGGGACGGCCTCAAGGCGCCCTCCACCCCGGTGCGGGACGCCGCGGACCTCACTCTCGCGCACCGGGGAGAGGTCCCGCCCGTGACCGTCGAGCACGCGGGCAAGGTGACCTTCAGCGTCGGCGCGCTCGACCTGGACCTGGCCCCGCGGGGGGAGCCCTCCAGCGGACCGTCGACACTTCCGGCCAAGGCGCCGCCGGCAGCCCGGTGCACACCGGCGGACGAGCGCAGTGTCGTGCTGGCCACCGTGCCGGTCGGCGACCAGGAGGGCTCGCCGCGCCCGTCCGCCTCACCCACCCCGACAGGGAGTACGGCGCCGCCAGGGCGGGACGAGGGGGGCCAGGGGGAGAAGGACGGGCGGGGTGCGCGCCGCGAGGCGGGCATCGACGTGGGAGACGACCCGCTGCCCCCCGCGAAGCCGTGCGAGTCCGAGCGGCCCACGGCCGAACTGGACCGCTCGAAGCTGCCGGAGCCGCCGCCGGGCGTGACCATGGTGAAACTGGCGGGCACCCACTGGTGCACGGTCCCCGTCGCCGTGGCCAACGTGCTCAAGCTGCGGGGCGGCATGGCGATCAACGACCCCGCCGACGGCGCCACCACCGCCAACCTGCTGATCAACGTCGAGTCGGGCAGCAACGGCACCTACAACCAGACGCGGAGCGTCGGCGAGGTCACGCTGCCCGACGCCTCGGCCACCTTCCTCGACTTCGACCTGATGCCCGTCACCGCGAAGATCGAGTTCACCGGCACCCCGATGACGATCGTGACCGAGCAGCGCAGCAACACGCTGCCCAACTACGCCACGATCTTCATGAGCCAGACCTTGCGCATGCACGACGTGGCGGTGAACGGCACCCCGCTGCCGGTGGGGCCGCACTGCCGTACCGAGAAACCGGTCGACATCGAACTGCACGGCGTCGGCCCGGACGAGTACCACGTCTTCAAGGGCGGCGTCCTGCGCGCCGAGCTGGACATCCCCGCCTTCACCGGGTGCGGGACCGGCGGCGAGGACCTGGACCGGTTGTTCACCGCGAGCATCTCGGGCAGCGGCAACTACATGAAGCTCATCCAGGGGAAACCGTGCCTGATGCGCCCCGGTGGCCTGGGATGCGCGCTGCCGCCCGAGGTGCCGGAGCTGCCGAGATGAGCGCGGTCGCACGCACGCACCGGGAGGGGGCGCCGCCATGGGAATCGAAGTGACCGTCCAGGGGCTGACCAAGTCCTTCGGGAAGAAGAACATCTGGCAGGACCTCTCGCTCACCCTGCCCGCAGGCGAGGTCAGCGTCATGCTCGGCCCCTCGGGAACGGGGAAGACCGTCTTCCTCAAGTCGCTGATCGGGCTGGTCAGGCCGGAGCGCGGCAGCGTCCTGGTGGACGGCGTCGACATGGTGCGCAGCCGCGAGCGCGACGTGTACGAGGCCCGCAAGAAGTTCGGGCTGATGTTCCAGGACGGCGCGCTGTTCGGCTCCATGAACCTCTTCGACAACATCGCCTTCCCGCTGCGCGAGCACACGAAGAAGAAGGAGACCGAGATCCGCCGCGTCGTCATGGAGCGGCTGGAGATGGTGGGTCTCGCCGGTGACGAGGACAAACTGCCCGGCGAGATATCCGGCGGCATGCGCAAGCGCGCGGGCCTCGCCCGCGCCCTCGTCCTGGACCCGCAGATCATCCTGTGCGACGAGCCCGACTCCGGACTCGACCCGGTGCGCACCGCCTTCACCTCGCAGCTGCTCATCGACCTGAACGCGCAGATCGACGCGACGATGCTGATCGTCACCCACAACCTCGACATCGCCGCGACCGTGCCCGACAACATGGGCATGCTCTTCCGCCGCAACCTGGTCACCTTCGGGCCGCGGGAGGTGCTGCTCACCAGCGAGGAACCGGTCATCGCGCAGTTCCTGTCCGGCAGCCGCACCGGCCCCATCGGCATGTCGGAGGAGAAGGACGCGGCCACCCTCGCCCGTGAGGCCGACGGGCAGGCGGCAGGGCCGCTGCACGCCGTACCCCGCGAGGTCGTCCCGCAGCTGGAGCCCACACCCGGGCTGCCGGAGCGGCAGGCGGTGCGGCGGCGCAGGGAGCGGGTGCTGGGCATGCTCGACCAGCTGCCGCCCGCCGCCCGCCGCGCCGTCGAGGCGAGCCTGCCGCAGAACATGCCGCCCCTGCCGCAGCGCACGAGCCTCGCGCGGCGAGGGCGGCCAGGGGAGGAGCCGCAAGCGGCCGGTGTGGACCCGAACGCGGCGACGGCTTCCGTGGACATCAGCCGCCCCGGCCCGTCCGGCTCCCGGGAGCGCCCATGAGCGCCACCGAGCAGACGCCGCCCGGCGCGGGCGAGAGACCCGAGCCCGACCGCGCGCGGCAACCCGTGCCCGGCTCCGCGCGGCAGAAGGCCGTCAAGCCCCCGCTCAGGGGTCTGGGGTTCCTGCGCGAGCCCGGCAGGCTCTTCGCCCTCGCGGTCACGGTGGTGCGGGCGGTCTTCCGGCGGCCCTTCCAGTTCCGGGAGTTCGTCGAGCAGTTCTGGTTCATCGCCAGCGTCACCATCCTGCCCGCGGCGCTCGTCTCCATCCCGTTCGGCGCGGTCATCGCTCTCCAGGTCGGCTCGCTCACCAGCCAGATCAGCGCCCAGTCGTTCACCGGCGCCGCCAGCGTGCTGGTCAACATCCAGCAGGCCAGCCCCCTGATCGTCGCGCTGTTGATCTCGGGCGCCGCCGGGTCGGCGATCTGTGCGGACCTGGGCTCGCGCACCATCCGCGAGGAGCTGGACGCCATGGAGGTCATGGGCGTCTCGCCGATCCAGCGCCTCGTGGTGCCGCGGGTGCTGGCCACCGTCGGCGTGGCGGTGCTGCTCAACGGCATGGTCTCCGTCGTCGGCACCCTGGGCGGCTACTTCTTCAACGTCGTCCTCCAGGACGGTACCCCGGGTGCCTACCTGGCCAGCTTCTCCGCGCTGGCACAACTGCCCGACCTGTACATCAGCGAGATCAAGGCCATGGTCTTCGGGTTCATCGCCGGCATCGTCGCCGCCTACCGGGGGCTGAACCCGCGCGGCGGCCCGAAGGGGGTGGGCGACGCGGTCAACCAGTCCGTCGTCATCACCTTCCTCCTCCTCTTCTTCGTCAACATGATCCTCACCGGGATCTACCTCCAGCTCGTACCGCCGAAGGGGGGCTGACCGATGGCCCAGCCCGGCCCGCAGGCCCGCCTGTTCGGCTGGCTCGACAAACCCGGGGACCAGTTTCTCTTCCACGTGCGCGCGCTGCTGTGGATCCCCAAGGCGCTGCTGCGCTACCTGCACGAGGTGCTGCGGCTGCTGGCGCAGGTGGCGTTCGGCAGCGGCGGCCTCGGCGTCATCGGCGGCACCGTCGGCGTGATGACCGCCATGACCCTCTTCACCGGCACGGTCGTCGGCATGCAGGGGTACGCCGCGCTCGACCAGATCGGCACCGACGCGTTCACCGGCTTCATCTCCGCCTACTTCAACACCCGCGAGATCGCCCCCCTGGTGGCGGGCCTCGCGCTGTCCGCGACCCTCGGCGCGGGCTTCACCGCCCAACTGGGCGCCATGCGCATCAACGAGGAGATCGACGCCCTCGACAGCATGGGCATCCGCTCCATGCCGTACCTGGTCACCACCCGCATCATCGCCGGCGTCATCGGCATCCTCCCGCTGTACGGCATCGGGCTGCTCAGCTCCTACCTGTCCTCCCGCTTCATCACCGTCTTCTACAACGGCCAGTCGGCCGGCACCTACGACCACTACTTCACGCTGTTCCTCTCGCCCACCGACGTGCTGCTCTCCTTCCTGAAGGTCTTCGTCTTCAGCGTCATGGTGATCGTCACCCACTGCTACTACGGCTACCGCGCCGAGGGAGGACCCGCGGGCGTCGGCATCGCGGTGGGACGGTCGGTGCGCAACGCGATCGTGCTCATCAGCGTCACCGACTTCTTCCTCAGCCTGGCCCTGTGGGGCGCCACCACGACCGTGAAGGTCGCCGGATGAGCGCCGCCGTGGAAGGAGAGCGCGGCGTCACGGCCCGCCGCCGGCTGGCGGGCGTCGTCTTCCTGCTGGTACCCGCGCTGCTGATCTGGCTGGCGGTCGCCGTCTACGACAAGCAGTTCTCCGACGACGCCGAGATCACCGTGCGCACCTCGCAGGCGGGCAATGAGATGCACGTCAACGCGGACGTGAAGATGCGCGGCGTCGTCGTCGGCCAGGTGCGCGAGATCAGCTCCGACGGGCGGGGGGCGCGGCTGCGGGTGGCGCTCCACCGCGACAAGCTGGAGGGCATCCCCGCGGACGTGCGCGCCCAGATGCTGCCCACCACCGTCTTCGGCCAGCGCTACGTGGCGCTCGTGGCGCCCGAGAACCCGTCGCCGAAGGCGATCAGCGCCGGTGCCACCATCCCGCAGGACCGCAGCCGCAACGCCATCGAGCTCGAAGAGGTGCTGGACAGCCTGCTGCCCACCCTCACCGCCGTGCAGCCGCAGAAGCTGTCGGCGACCCTGACCGCCGTCGCGCAGGCGTTGGAGGGCAGGGGCGACGCGCTCGGCGAGACCCTCGTCACGCTCGACGCCTACCTGGCCAAGCTCAACCCGCACCTGCCGGCGCTCAACCGCGACATCAAGGAACTCGTCGAGGTCAGCCACCTGTACGCCGACACGGCGCCCGACATCCTCACCGCGCTCTCCGACTTCGCCACCACCAGCAGCACGCTGGCGGAGAAGGCCGAGGACCTGTCCACCGCGTACGGCGCGGCCACCGGCACAGCGCGCGAGATGACAACCTTCCTGCGGGAGAACCGGGGCAACATCATCCGGCTGGCCGCGGCGAGCCGCCCCACCCTGCGCACTCTCGCCGCGCAGTCCCCGGCCTTCCCCTGCACCCTGCGCACGCTCGCCACCTTCGTGCCCGTGATGGACCAGGCGCTCGGCAAGGGCACCGACGAGCCGGGCCTGCACGTCGACCTGAAGGTCGTGCCCTCACGCGGCAAGTACCGCCCCGGCAAGGACACCCCCGCATACGGGAACACCGGCGGCGGCCCGCGCTGCTACTCCGTCCCCTACCTCGGACCCGCAGGCGGTACGCGGGCGCAGGGCGCCGGCGAGGCGAAGGGGCCGGGCAGCGCGGGAGACTCCGAGCCAGGGCCGGCGGACACCGAGGATGCCGAGGACGCCAAGGAGCGGACACCCGATCCGGCTCCCGAAGGCGCGACTCTCGCGGACGCCCGAGGCGGTGCGGGGATGCCCAACTCGCCCCAGGAGAACCGGTTGATCAACGAGCTGCTGGCGGCAGGAGCGGACGCGTCGGCCACCGACCTGCCCGGCTGGAGCAGCGTCCTGGTCGGCCCCGCGCTGCGCGGTACGGAGGTGAGCCTGCGATGAAGCGCGCAGGCCTGGCAGGCCCGCTGATCAAGTCGCTCGTGTTCGTGCTCACGACCTCCCTGGCCACCGCCGTCCTCGCGCTGAGCATCTCCCACACCGGCGTCGGGGAGAGCGACACCTACCGGGCGCGGTTCAGCGACGTCACCGGGCTCGTGGAGGGCGACAGCGTCCGGATCGCGGGCGTACGGGTCGGCCAGGTCGACCACATCGCCGTCGTCGACCGCCGTATCGCCGAGGTGCGGTTCTCCATCGAGAAGGGCCGGAGGCTGCCGGCCTCGGTGCACGCCTCGGTGAAATACCTCAACATGGTCGGCCAGCGCTACGTCGACCTCAGACGCGGCAGCGGGCCCGTCGGGCACGACCTCGCCGCGGACGGGACCATCCCGCTCAGCCGCACGACACCCGCGCTGGACCTCACCCAGCTCTTCAACGGCTTCAAGCCCCTGTTCGAAGGCCTGTCGCCCAAGGAGACCAACCAGCTGGCCGGGGAGATCATCCAGGTGCTCCAGGGCGAGGGCTCGACCGTGACCTCGCTGGTCGGCCACATCAGCTCCCTGACCACCACGCTCGCCCGCAAGGACAAGGTCATCGGCTCCCTCATCAAGAACCTCGACACCGTGCTGGAGACCGTCAACCGGCGCGAGGAGAACTTCAACGAACTCGTCACCAGCCTCAGCGACCTGGTGTCCGGCTTCGCCAAGGACCGCAAGCCCCTCGGGGAGGCCGTCAGCGCCATGGGCGGGCTCGCCACCACCACGGCCGGGCTGGTCGAGGACGGCAGGGCGCCCCTCAAGGCGGACATCCGCGAACTGGGCCGGCTCTCCGGACAACTGAACGAGGGCACACCGCAGTTCGAGAAGTTCCTGCGCACCTCGCCGCGGAAGATGCGCACCCTCGCCAGGGCGGCCTCCTACGGCTCCTGGTTCAACACCTACCTGTGCGAGGCCCGGATCAGCGGTCTGCGCACCACGGACGGCAGCGAGCCGCCCACCGGCATCGGCATCAGCGAGCCGAGGTGCCGCGGATGAGCGCGACCAGGCGGCTGCGGATGCCGCGCGTGAAACCGATGTCGGAGCGCAACCCCATCGCCGTCTGCCTGGTCGGACTGGTCCTCCTCGCGCTGCTGGGCACCGCCGTCTACCGCGCCGACGACCTGCCGCTCATCGGCGGCGGCACCACCTACACCGCCGACTTCACCGAGGCGGCCGGGCTGCGCTCGGGCAACGAGGTGCGCGTCGCGGGCGTCAAGGTCGGTGAGGTGTCCGAGGTCGCCCTGGACGGCGCCAAGGTCAGGGTGTCCTTCAAGGTGAAGGACACCTGGGTGGGCGACGCCAGCAGGGCGGCCATCAGCATCCGCACCCTGCTGGGCGACAAGTACCTCGCACTCGATCCGCTGGGCAGCCGCGCACAGGACCCCGGCAAGCGCATCCCCGTCGGGCGCACCACGTCCCCTTACGACGTGACGCAGGCCTTCACCGGGCTCGGCCGCACCTTCGAGGAGATCGACTCGGCCAAGCTCGCCGAGAGCTTCCGGGCCGTCTCCGACACCTTCGCCGACACACCCGCCGACGTGCGCGGCGCGGCCAAGGGGCTCTCCAAGCTGTCGCAGACCCTCTCCTCCCGCGACACGGAACTGGCCGACCTGCTGGCCGGAGCCAAGAAACTGACCCGGACCCTCAAGGGCCAGCGGGATGAGTTCACCACCCTGCTGAGCGACGGCAACCTGCTACTGGCCGAGGTCCGCGCCCGCCGCGGCGCCATCCACCAGCTGCTGACCGGCACCCGCGACCTGGGCCGCGAGTTGACCGGCGTGGTGGACGACAACAACAAACAGCTCGGCCCCACGCTGCGCGCCCTCGACCGGGTCACCGGCGTGCTGGCGGACAACCGCCGGCGCCTCGACGACGCGCTCGCCGTCGCGGGGCCCTACTACCGCCTCGTCGGCAACACCCTGGGCAACGGCCGCTGGTTCGACAGCTACCTGTGCGGCCTCGTGCCCAAGCGCTATCTGCCGCCCGGCACTCCGCCGCAGACCGGCTGCCGTCCGCCGAAACCCGGAGGTGAGAGCCGATGAGCACCGAGCCCACACGCCCGCGCAGACGCAGCCTCGCCCTGGCCGCCGCCCTCGCCCTGGTGATCGGTGCCTCAGCCGGTGGCGCGACCGTGCTCGGCGGCCGGGACGGCACCCGCGTCACCGCCTGGTTCGAGCGGGCCGTCGGCGTCTACGAGGGCTCCGACCTGCGGGTGCTGGGCGTCCGCGTCGGCCGCGTCGAGGCCGTCGAACCGCACGGCAAGAAGGTGGAGGTCACCCTCCGCGTCGACGAGGGCGTCGACATCCCCGCGAACGCCCGAGCCGTCGTCATCGCCCCCAGCCTGGTCTCCGACCGCTACGTACAGCTCACCCCGGCCTACACCAAGGGGCCCAAGCTGGCGGACTCCGCCGTCCTGCCCTCGGGGCGCAACTCCGTCCCCCTGGAGGTCGACCAGCTCTACGCCAGCATCACCGAACTCAGCGACGCGCTCGGCCCCGAGGGCGCCAACGCCGACGGAGCGCTGTCCGAGCTGCTGGACGTCGGGGCCGAGAACCTGGACGGCAACGGGGCGGCCCTCGGCGAGTCCGTCGAGGAGTTCGGCAAGGCGGCCAAGACCCTCGAAGGCAACAGCGGCGACCTGTTCGCCACCGTCAGCTACCTGCGCTCCTTCACCAGCATGCTCAAGCGCAATGACACCCGGGTCCGCACGGCCGAGCGGCAGCTCTCGGACGTGACCACCTTCCTCGCCGAGGACAAGGAGAACCTCGCCCAGGCCCTCGCCCAGCTCGGCACGGCGCTGGGCAAGGTGAAGAAGTTCATCGAGGACAACCGCGGCAGCCTCAAGAAGAACGTCAAAAAGCTCGCCCCGATCACGCAGACCCTCGTCGACCAGCGCGCTTCCCTCGCCGAGGCGTTGGACACCGCGCCGCTGGCCGCGGGCAACTTCCTCAACATCTACAACCCGGACCAGGGCACCCTCGACAACCGCGCCAACATCAACGAGCTGAGCATGGGCGGCCCCCTGCTGCCCGCCCAGGGCTCCGCCGCCTCCGGCACGGCAGGGCTCGTGCCCGTCACCCCGAGCGAGCGCGAGGCGCTGCCCACCGTCCCCCTGCCCCCGGCAGGACCGGTCTACGGCACCCCCGAGAAGAAGACCGACGCACGTGAGGGGGCGGACCGATGAGCCGCGCACGCACGGGGAGACGGGCGGTGGCGGTGCGGGCCGGCACCGGAGTCGCCGCCGCCGCGGTGGCCGCCGCGCTGGGGCTCACCCTGCTCGGCGGCGGAGTGGACCTGCCGCGGTTCGGCGGCCTGGAGGACCTGCCGCTGCCCGGCGGCGCCGACCTCGGCGACCACCCGTACACGGTGACCGCCGAGTTCCGCGACGTGCTCAGCCTCGTCCCGCAGTCCTCCGTGAAGATGAACGACGTCACCGTCGGCAAGATCACCAAGATCACGCTCGGCAGGAAGGGCTGGACGGCCAAGGTCACCATGCGCCTCAACGGGCGCGTGCGGCTCCCGGCGACGCCCTACGCGCGCATCGAACAGTCCAGCCTGCTGGGCGAGAAGTACGTCCAGATCCTCGACCCGCCGAAGGGCGAGCACACCGGGGGCCGGGGCGGCTCCCTGCCCGCCGCGCCCGCCGCCCACCACGCCGGCAGTCGCCGCAGCACCCACATCCCGCTGGCCCGCACCAACCGCAACCCCGAGGTCGAAGAGGTGCTCGGCGCCCTCTCGCTGCTGCTCAACGGCGGCGGCGTCAGTCAGCTCAAGACCATCACCACCGAGCTGAACAAGGCCCTCGACGGCAACGAGGAGGAGGCCAGGTCGATGCTGCGCCGCGTCAACAAGCTGGTCGGCGACCTCGACCGGCACAAAAGCGACATCACCGGTGCGCTCGACGGCGTCAACCGGCTCTCCGCCACCCTCGCCGCACGCAAGAAGAGCATCAACACCGTCCTCACCGAGGTCAGCCCCGGCCTGACCACGCTGGAGGACCAGCGCGGGCAGCTGATGACGATGCTGCGCTCCCTCGACACCCTCTCCGGCGTCGCCGTCGACACCGTCAACCGCAGCAAGGACGACATCGTCGCCGACCTCAGGGCCCTCGCCCCCACCCTGCGCCGCCTCGCCGACTCGGGCCAGGACCTGCCCGACTCGCTCCAGGTGCTGTTCACCTACCCGTTCACCGACGAGGTCCTGACCGGAGTCAAGGGCGACTACCTCAACCTCTATCTGCGGGTGACGGCCCCCCGCGGCACCACCCTGCGACCGCCGCTGGAGGAGGAACCGATCCCCACCGACCCGGGCGCCGCGGGGGCCGGCAGCCCCGCCGCGCTGCCCCTGCCCGCGGTCACCACGGCGCCCGACGCGGCAGCCGCCCCCGACACGTCAGGCGCGGCAGCCGCCCCCGACACGTCAGGCGCGGCAGCCGCCCCCGACACGTCAGGCGCGGCAGCCGCCCCCGACGCATCCGGCGCGGCCGGGGGTGAGCGCTGATGCTGACGCGCGCCGTCCTCGTCAAGAACATCGCCTTCCTCGTCCTGGCCGTACTCGTCCTCGGCCTGATCGGCGTCCGCTACGCCGACGTGGGCCGCTACGTGGGCCTGCGCGACTACTACACCGTCCGGGTGGAACTCGCCCGCACAGGCGGCCTGTACGAGCACGCCAACGTCACCTACCGCGGCGTGTCCGTCGGGCGGGTCGACACCCTCGACCTCACCGACACCGGCGTCGCCGCCGACCTGCGGATCAACACCTCGGCGCCCCGCATCCCCGACGCACTCGAAGCCGTCGTCGCCAACCTCTCGGCCGTCGGCGAGCAGTACATCGACCTGCGCCCCAGTACCAAGAAGGGCCCCTACCTGCACGAGGGCTCCGTCATCCGCCAGGCCGACACCGACCTGCCCGCGCCTCCCACCAAGGTGCTGGCCAGCGTCGACAACCTGGTCTCCTCCGTCCCGCACGACGCGCTGCGTACCGTCGTCGACGAGCTCGGCACCACCTTCGAGGGGCGCGGCGACGATCTGGAGGTCCTGCTGGAGACGGGCAGCGAGTTCCTCGACTCCGCCGACGCGGCCGCCCCCGAGACCACCGGACTCATCGTCGACTCGGAAACCGTGCTGCGCACCCAGCGCGAAGAAGGCGCGGCCCTGCGCGACTTCGCCACCGGCACCCGGGAACTGCTGGCACAGCTGAAGGAGTCCGACCCCGACCTGCGCCGCCTCATCGCCCGCACCCCCGGCGCCGCGACCCAGGTGACGGGCCTGCTGCGCGACCTCGACCCCAGCCTCAGCGTGCTGCTCGCCAACCTCACCACCACCTCCGAGCTCGCCCTCACCCGGCAGCGCGGCATCGAGGAACTCCTCGTCACCCTGCCCCGGGTGGCCGCGGCCGGCTCCACCGCCATCACCAAGGAAGGCGCCACACTCGGCATGTCACTCGCCTTCTTCGACCCGCTGCCGTGCACGGCGGGGTACGAGGGAACCCGCTACCGCAACGGCCTCGAGACGGGGAAGGCGCCGCCGCTCAACGAGCGCGCGCACTGCGCCTCGCCGCCTGCGAGCGGCAAGAACGTACGCGGCTCCGCCAACGCCCCCACGGGCGGCCCGCTGCCGGCGCCCGCGCGCCCGGGATCCCTCGCCACCGACCACGCGGACCGGCTGACCGCCCGCTCCGGTGACGGAGCCACACGGCAACCGCGCGACATGGCCGCTCTGCTCGGACTGGAGCCGGGGAAGGAGGAGAAGTGAGCACCGACGTACAGGGCCGAGCCGACACCGGGCCTGACCCGACGGGGGAGGACCCCGGCGCGGACGAGGCCGCTGCCGGCGGAGGTGTTGCCGGCGAGCACGTCGCGGACGAGGAGGCCGCCGCCGGGGCCCCGAGCGGGGAGGCCACCGGGGCGCCGCAACGGCCGCGCGGCGCGGTCTGGCCGGCCGTGGCGCTGCTCGCCGCGCTGCTGTTCTGCGCGGCCTCGGCATGGCTCTACTGGAGCGCGCACACCGACGAGGATCTCGTCTACTCCCGCGCCCGCGACCAGGCACTCGCCGCCGGGCGCACCCATCTCGCCACCCTCAACTCCATCGACGCCCAGCACATCGCCGCCGGACTGCGCGAGTGGCGCGAAGCGACCACAGGACCGCTCCGCGACCAGCTGCGCCGCGACGAGAACAAGAGCGCCGACACGCTCAGGGAGCGCGGCACCAGCGCCCGCGCCCGGGTCACCGACGCGGCGCTCACCGGACTGGACGACACGGCGGGCACCGCCGAACTGATCGCTACCGTGCGCATCACGACCACGACCCGGTCAGGTGCGCCCGCCGCCGACCGCAAGCGCATGACGGCCGGACTCGAACGGACGGACGACGGGTGGAAGCTCACCTCGCTTGCTCCCGTCCCGGTGGGGGAGGAGCGCCGATGAGACGCCCCGTCTTCCCCCGCACGGTTCGGCTGCTGGCCCTGCTGGGCAGCCGACGTGCCCGCTGGTACGTGGTGTCGGTGCTCGTCCTGGCGCTCGCCGCCGGGACCGGTTTCCTCGTGCGGGCGGCCCAGTTGACGAGCAGCGACGCGGCCCGCAACGCCGCACTGACCGACCGCGCGGCCACCAGCAGGGCCTCCGGCGAGGTCAGTGACGCGCTCTCCCGCATCTTCTCGTACACCCCCGAGGGCCTGGCCCGCACCGAACAGGCGGCCGACGACCTGCTCGCGGGCAAGGCGGCGCGCCAGTACGACACGTTGTTCGCGCAGGTGACGAAGCGGGCGCGGGAGCAGAAGCTGACGCTCGCCACCCGTGTCGTCGACGCCGGGGTGACCCGGCTGCGCGGCGACCGCGCCGAACTGCTCGTCTTCCTCGACCAGACCACGAGCCGCGAGGGCCACGAGCCCACCCACGCCGCCGCGCAGCTCTCCGTCACCGCACACCGCGACCACGGCGACTGGCGGATCGTCGCGATGAAGGCCAGGTGAGACCGATGAGCACAGCACCCGAGGCGGACGCCGCCGTCGCCACGCCGGACGCCGACGCGCCCGATGAGGAAGCGGCACGGACGGAGGGTGGGAACGGGAAGGCCGCAACGACACGGGCGAAGCGCGGACGCGTCCGCCGGCTCACCGGCGGCGGCCCCCTCCGTACGGCGGCGCTCGCCCTGGCCTTCGCGGCGCTGTGCTCGGCCGTGTGGGCCGGCTTCTCCTGGTACGGCGCCGCACACGACGACACCCTGGAGTACGCCGCGGCCCGCGACGAGGTGCGTTCGGCCGGCGAGCAGGCGGTGCAGAACCTCAACACACTCGACCACCGCAAGGTCGACGCGGGGCTCGACTCCTGGGAGGAGTCCACCACCGGCGAGCTGCGCGGCCAACTGAAGAAGGGCCGCAAGGAATTCGAGAAGCAGATCCGCGCGGCCAAGACCGTCACGTCGGCGCGGATCCTCTCCAGCGCCGTCGCCGAGCTGGACGAGCGGGCAGGGCGGGCCGGTGTGCTGGTCGCGGTGAGGACCACGGTCAAAGCACCAAAGGAGAAGCCCGCGACCAAACAGACCCGGATGCGCGGCGAACTCACCCGCACCGAGGACGGCTGGAAGCTCAGCGCCCTCGCCCAGGTGCCGGTCGGCTACTCCGCCACCGCACCGGACGAGCGCGGCTGACCGAGCGAGGAGCAGCACCCATGTCCACCACCCGCCACCTCGTCAACCGCCAACGCCGCCTCGCCGACCGGCCGCGCACGGGCCGGGCGCCGCAGCCGGACCGGCCCGACCCGACAGACCCGACAGACCCGACACCCGGACCGGAGCCCCGCGTCGACGATTCCGGTGGCGGGAAGCGCCGCGACACCACCTCGCGGGACATCGAGCCGCCCGCCGATGCCGAGTCGGCCACCGATGTCGAGTCGGCCACCGACGCACGCGGCAGGCGCACACCCGGGCCTATGGCCCTGGTGGCCCGGCTCGCCCGGCTCGTACGGGGCCGGGCACCGCGTGGGCGCGGGCTGCCGCTGGTCTGTGCCGTGCTCACCCTCCTGCTCGGCGGCTTCGCCGCCTGGGCGGCGACGGAGGCCGCGGGGCTGCGGGACGCGGCGTCCGCGCGGAACACCGCGCTGGCGGACGCCGCCGGTACGAGCCGGGTCAAGGGCGAGGTCACCAGCGCCGTCAACGCGCTCTTCTCCTACGACCACGCCAAGCCGGGCAAGAACGAGGACGCGGCGCGCCGTCTGTTGACCGGCAAGGCCGTCGAACAGCACCGCGAACTGCTCGCCACCGTCAGGAAACAGGGCCGCGAGCAGAAGCTCGTGTTGACCACGACCGTCACCGACAGCGCGGTCACGGCGCTCGAAGGCGACCGCGCACGGGTCCTCCTGTTCGCGGACCAGCACAGCGCCCGTACCGGAGCGCGGGGCGAGCACAAGGCGAAGGCGGACGAGAAGAAGGCGGACGAGAAGAAGGCGGACGGCGGGGCGGGGGACGACGCCACCTACGCCGGCGCCATGCTCGCGGTCAACGCCGTACGGCAGGACGGCACCTGGAAGATCGCGGCCATCGACACCCTCAGCTGAAGGACGGCCCATGACCCAGCAGGACGGGAAGAACGCGTCCCGGCGATCCGGACCGGGCAGGCCGGGCAGCGGGGGCGGACGCTCCCGGCAGGGCAGACACACCGCGGCCGGCGACCGCGTGGCGCTGCCCGCCGGCAGCGGGCGCGTGAGGCTGCGGCGGGGCGCCGCGGGCACCGCGCTCGCCGTGGTGGCGGTCGCCGTGCTGACGGCCTCGCAGGCCCCCGGGGTCGCCGGTGCCCGGGACGCTCGCGCTCCCTGGGACTCCCACCGCGCCGCCCCCTCCCCGGCAGGCGCTGCCGACGACGGTTCCTACCACACCGAACTGCCGCCCCTCGACGGCGCGTCCGGCCGGCTCGTCGACCGTGCGAGCACCCTCGCGACCGCGGCCGCCTCCGGCATCCCCGCCACCGTCCTGCGCGCCTACCGGCACGCCGCTGGAACTCTGCGCTCGACCACACCGGACTGCGGGCTGCCCTGGGAACTGCTGGCCGCCATCGGCAAGGTCGAGTCGGGACAGGCCCGCGGCGGCGACGTACGGCCCGACGGCACCACTCGCCGGCCGATTCTCGGCCCGGTACTCGACGGGCACGGGTTCGCCCGCATCCCGGACACGGACGGCGGCGCGCTGGACGGGAACGACACGTTCGACCGTGCCGTCGGCCCCCTGCAGTTCATCCCCTCCACCTGGCGCGCCTGGGCGTCCGACGGGAACCGGGACGGCAGGAAGGACCCCCACAACATCCACGACGCGGCACTGGCCGCCGGGCGCTACCTGTGCGCCGACGGCCGAGACCTGACCCGTGCACCGGGGCTGCACCGGGCGATCCTCAGCTACAACCACTCCGACGCCTACCTGCGCACCGTGCTGGCCTGGCTCCGCTTCTACCGCGAGGGCACCCACGCCGTACCCGACGGAGAGGGCGCCCTCCCCGCCGGGGGGAGCAGCAAGGGTTCGGGTGGCGGGAAACGCGCGAGCACGGGCGGGGACAGGGCGGCGGAAAAAGAGCGCGGCAAGGACTCGGGCAGCCGTCCGGGGAGCGGTGGCACCGGCCACGACGGCGACGCACCGGGACCGGGCACGCCGGGGCCTCGCCCCTCGCACCCGGAGCCTTCCGCGTCGGACGAGCCGACCGAGCCGCCGTCCTGCGACGGGGACACAGAGTCGCCGACGCCCACTCCCACCCCGACGGACACCCCCACCCCGTCCCCCTCGCCCACCCCGACGGACACGCCCTGCGAGAGCCCCTCGCAGGGGTGAGCGCCGCGAGAACAGCGCTGCTCGACGGCGCCGCACGCCGCCCAGGAAACGCACCGGGACGGAAGAAGCCGCCCGCGGACCCCCCACAGGCCGCGGGCGGCGGCCCAGCGGTGGCGCACGCCCCGGGCGGCTGACGCGTGCTACCCGGGACTGCTCCCAGAGTGCCCCACACCGGCCGGCCCCAGCAGGGGCCGAACGGCCCTTCTCCGAGGTCGGTGCCGGGCGGACGGCGGGTCAGTGCGGATGCGGCCCGTCGTGGTGGACGGGCCCGTGGGGGCTGTCGCAGTGCTTCGGCCCCGCGCCGACGGTCGTCAGCGCGTGGGCCCCGGACGGCAGGTGCCCCGCGTGGTCTATCTGGAGGGTGGTGTGGGTGAGGCCGTACCTGTCGGCCAGCAGCCTGTGCAGGTTCCGGCGGACCCTGTGGCAGTCGCCGCCGGGCTCGACCAGCACGTGCGCCGAGAGCGCGGGCTCGCCCGAGGTGATCGTCCAGATGTGCAGGTCGTGCACCTCGGTCACGGCGTCGGCGGCGGCCAGGTCGTCGCCCACCGCGTCCGGGTCGAGGCCGACGGGCGCCGCCTCCAGGAAGATCCGGCCGGATTCGCGCAGCAGCCCGTAGCCCGCCTTCAGCATCAGTGCGACGACCAGCAGTGTGGCGATGGCGTCGGCGCGGGCGTAGCCGGTCACCACGACGACGAGGCCGGCGACGGCGGTGCCGATGAAGGCGAAGAGGTCGTTGAGGATGTGCTGGTAGGCGCCCTCGACGTTCAGCGAGGAGCGGTTCGCGCGCGAGAGGCACCAGGTCGCCAGAAGGTTCACCACGATGCCGACCAGGGCCGTGGTGACCACCATCCAGCCCGTCACCTCGGGCGGGTCGAGCAGCCTGCGCACCGCCTCGTAGCCCAGCCACAGCGCTGCGAGCACCAGGGTGAGCCCGTTGGCGTGCGCGGAGAGGATCTCGGCGCGCTTGAGGCCGAAGGTGTAGCCGCCGCGCGCGGGCCGCGCCGAGAGCCGCATCGCGACCAGCGCCAGCACGATCGAGACGGCGTCGGTGAGCATGTGGGCCGCGTCCGACAGCAGGGCCAGCGAGCCGGCCAGTACGGCGATGGCCGTCTCGACGACGATGAAGGCGCAGATGAGGGCGAGCGCCAGCGAGAGCCAGCGCCGGTCGGCGCTAGCCGAGACTCCGTGCGAGTGCCCCGCGTGGCCGTGCTGCCCATGGTCGGGCCCCGCGTGGTCGTGCCGCCCGTGGTCGTGCCGCCCGTGGCCGCCCTGCTCAGCGGCCGGCTGCTGCCGCACTGGCGCCTCCCGGCCGGTCGCTCCGTGCCCGTGCCCGTGACTCCCGCTCACCCTCGATCCTCCCCATCGGCATGCCGCTCGCGTCGCTCCGGCTGCCTGAAGTGAAACCCACAGCGCCAAAAGGTGCAAAGGTTGCATCGGTGACCGTTGTCAATACCGATAACACCCTTCTGAGCTGCGGTTTCTTCATGATTCTCGTTGTCGTCGCGGTTCCCCGGCACTTCCGTGTCCGTGCCCTGGCGGGGCGGCGCCCGTGTCCGAACGGAAGTGGCACCCGTTTCCGCACGGGGGCGGCGCTCGCACCCGCACGGGGCGGCGCCGGCGGCCTTCGGCGGCTTTCGCGAGCCTGGTGGGGCCGGATCTGAGAGGCTGAACACAGCCAGTGAGCGATGTGAGCGACATGAGCGGTGTGAGTGGCTGTGAGTAGCAACAACCCCGGTTCCCCGAAGCCCGACCAGACGCGCGCCGAGTCCGACCAGACGCGCGCCGCCGCCGTGGAGGCCGCGCTCGCCCGGCTGGACCTGACCGCCAAGGTGGCGCTCCTCGGCGGTACCGACATGTGGTCGGTCGACCCCGCGGGCGCCCGGACGCAGGCCGGCTTCGGCCGCCTCGTCTTCTCCGACGGCCCGGCCGGGGTGCGGGGTGAGGACTGGAGCCCCGAGGACCCCAGCGTCGCCCTGCCCTCGCCGACGGCCATCGGCGCCACCTGGGACACCGGGGCCGCCCGGTGCGCCGGGCGGCTGCTGGCCCAGGAGGCCCGCGGCAAGGGTGCCCACGTCGTCTTGGCCCCCACCATCAACCTGCACCGCACCCCGTACGGCGGACGCCATTTCGAGGCGTACTCCGAGGACCCGGAACTGACCGGTGTGCTGGGCGCCGCGCTGGTCGCGGGGGTCCAGGAGGGCGGCGTCGGTGCCACCCCCAAGCACTACGTGGCCAACGACGCCGAGACCGACCGCTACACCGTGGACGTGCGCGCCGACGGCCGCACCCTGCGTGAGCTGTACCTCGCGCCCTTCGAACGGGTGGTGCGCACGGCCCGGCCCTGGGCGCTCATGGCCGCCTACAACAGCGTCAACGGCGTCACCATGAGCGAACACGACGTGCTCGTGGGCGGTGTGCTGCGCGGCGAGTGGGGCTTCGACGGCGCCCTGGTCTCCGACTGGACGGGAGCCCGCTCCACCGTCGGCTGCGCCCTCGGGGGCCTCGACCTGGCCATGCCGGGCCCTGACACCGTCTACGGCGAGCACCTGGTCGCCGCCGTCCGCGAGGGCAAGGTCGCCGAGGAGACGGTCGACGCCCTCGCCCGGCGGGTGCTGCTGCTGGCCGCACGCGTCGGCGTCCTCGGCGACGTCCCGCCCGCCGTCCCCGACACAGCGCTGCCCGCACCGCTGGACGGGCCCGCCACCGTGCGTGACCTGGCCGCGCGCTCCTTCGTCCTGCTGCGCAACGAAGGCGGCGTGCTGCCGCTCGCCGAGGCCACCGCCGCGGCCCCCGATGCCGCCACCGAAGCGCCACCCCGCCGCCGGATCGCGGTCAGCGGCCTGCACGCCTCCGTGCCCCGGTTCGGCGGCGGAGGCAGCTCGCAGGTCTTCCCCGCCCGGGTCAGCGCCCCTGTGGACGCGCTCCGCGCCGCGCTCGGGGACGGGACCGAGCTCACCTACGAGCCGGGACCCGACCCGCGCTCGCGCCTCGGGCCCGCGACCCGGGCCGACGGCTTCCGGCTGACGGCCGTCCTGCACGGCCTGGACGACGCCGAGCTCGCCCGCGCGGACCAACAGGACGGCAGCGTCCGCTGGATGGGTGGCCTGCCGGGCGGTGCCTCCTTCTCCGACCTGGGCCGCGTCGAGCTGACGGGCGCGTTCACCCCGGCGTGGAGCGGCACGCACCGGCTGGCCGTCAGCGGTGTCGGCCACTTCCGGCTGGAGGCGGGGGAGCGGGTGCTCTACGACGGGGAGCTCCAGCCCGAGAGCGAGGACCCGGCTGCCGCCTTCCTCAACCCTCCGCAGCAGGTCTTCCTCCTCGACGCGGAGGCCGGGGCGAGCGTCCCCGTGCGGCTCGTCTACTCGGTCTCCTCGAACGGCGTCGGCGGCCTGTTCGGGCTGATCTCCTTCGCGCTCGGCTACGGCGCCCCCGCCGTGCCCGAGGACGAGCTGATCGACCGGGCCGTACGGGAGGCCGCGGCCGCCGACACCGCGCTCGTCTTCGTCGGCACCACGGACGAGTCGGAGAGCGAGGGCGTCGACCGCGACACCCTGGCCCTTCCGGGTCGCCAGGACGACCTGGTCGCCCGCGTCGCCGAGGCCAACCCCCGCACCGTCGTCGTGGTCAACGCCGGGGCGCCCGTACTGATGCCCTGGCGGCACGACGTCGCCGCCGTACTCCTGTGCTGGTTCCCCGGTCAGGCGGGCGGTGACGCGCTCGCCGACGTGCTGCTCGGCGCGGCGGAACCCGGCGGGAGGCTGCCGACCACCTGGCCCGACGCGGAGGACGACCTGCCCGTGCGCCAGGTCGTCCCCGGGCCTGACGGGCAGTTGCCGTACGCCGAGGGCCCGTGGATCGGCTACCGCGCCTGGCGGCGGGCCGACGGGCCCCAGCCCGCCTACTGGTTCGGCCACGGCCTCGGCTACACCACGTGGGAGTACGAGTCCCTGAACATCACGGGGCGCACCCCCGCCCCGCAGGGCGACGACCCGTACACGTCCGTCGCCGAGGTCGTCGTCCGCGTCCGCAACAGCGGCCACCGTGCGGGACGCGAGGTCGTCCAGCTCTACCTCGGGCCCGACGGGGCCGACCGCAGGCTCGCCGCCTTCGCCGTCGTGCAGGCCGCCCCCGGAGCCTCGGCGGACGCCAGGCTGACCGTCCCCCTGCGTGCGGTGCAGTCCTGGGACGACACGACGCTGGCCTGGCGCGCCCATCCGGGGCCCGCCACGTTCGCGGCGGGCCGCAGCGCGGCCGACATCCGTCTGACGGCCGAGCTGGAACTGGCCGTCGAGGGCTGAACACCACCGACGGTGGGTGTGGGGTCGGTGTGCTGTGGGTGACGGCGGCGGGGGCCGGATGTGAGGGCACCCATAGGGGCCAGATCACATACGAAGCACCTTCGTATGTCCGGTTTGCCGGGTTCGGGGGTGAGGGTGGAGCGGCGCACGGTGACGGGTGAAGGGGACGAAGCGGGATAGTACGTCACATAGTTGTCGGGGCGGGGAGCCGGTCCGCAGGGTGGGCCCCAGGTCGCGACGAGACCGGGCACGGAGCCCGGGAGCGCGGCCGGATGTGTCCCCCTTCGAAAGGCATCCGCTCGCATGCGTACTGCTCTGCGCAACACCAAGCTGTCCACCGGCCTGACCGTCCTGGGCGCCGCCGGCATCGCCACCACCGCACTGGGCGGCACCGCCCACGCCGCCACCACCCCGCCCCAGACCAAGCCCGCCGCCCACGCCACCCAGGCCGCCGCCGACAAGGACGACAAGAAGTCCGACAAGGACGACAAGGCCGACGAGAAGAAGGCGGACAAGGCCGAGGACAAGGGCAAGGGCAAGGACGGCAAGTCCTACCCCGACAACCTGGACGGCTGGATCCGTGAGGCCAAGGCCATCATGGACAAGCACGGCATCCCCGGCTCCTACGACGGCATCAAGCGCAACATCATCCGCGAGTCCGCCGGCGACCCCAACGCGGTCAACAACTGGGACGTCAACGCCCAGAAGGGCACCCCCTCCAGGGGCCTGCTCCAGGTGATCCAGCCCACCTTCGACCAGTACCACGTCAAGGGCACCCCCGATAAGCTCACCGACCCCGTCGCCAACATCGTCGCCGCCTGCAACTACGCCGCCGACCGCTACGGCACCATGGACAACGTCGACTCCGCCTACTGAGCAAAAGGCCCCCAGCAGCCGACACCACACACACGCACCACGCGCACACGCGCACACGCACCACGCATGCGACACCCCGAGCGGGTGGGAGGAACACCCTCCCACCCGCTCGCCGCGTGTGAACGTCCCGGCCGGGGCCGTGGTGGCGGCCGGGGGTCAGGGCAGTTGCCGCTCCAGTGCACCCCGGCCCTCCGCCGCGATACGTTCGCGGGCCCACTGCAGGTTCTGCTCGGTCAGGTCGCGGCCCGAGGCGAGGACGACGTCCTCGGGAGTGGGCTCGCCCTCGGGGGCCGCGTGCAGGACGTCGTCGGGGGTGGTGCCGTCCGCCGAGGACTCGTAGCGGCGGCGGAACTTGGCGACCTGGCCCTCGGAGTCCACGACGCGGGCCTTGCCGGTGTAGAACGGGTGGCTCTCGGAGGAGATCTCCACATCGACGACCGGGTAGGTGTGTCCGTCGTCCCACTCGATCGTGGTGTCGCTGGTGGCCGTCGAACGCGTCAGGAACGCGTAACCGGCGGACTGGTCACGGAAGACCACCTGGTGGTAGTCGGGGTGAGCATCGGACTTCACAAGTCACTCCTTCCCCCGCGTACAGGGCGCCCTCTCCAGGCTACGACCGGCCGCCCGCGGCGGCATCCCGCCAGGTCCGGCGGGCCCCGCTCGCGCCGTCCGTATCGTCGCCCCGACGTGCGCGGCGGTGGAGTGCGCGGGACGCTGGAGGGTGCCGTCGTCGTCACCTGGGGAGCGAGGTCACCGGATGCGCACCGACGATCTGACCAACGAGGTGCTGGCCGAGCTGCGGCAGCCGCGGCCCTATCCCGCGGTCACCCTGGTGCTGCCCACCCACCGTACGAAGCCTGACGGCCTCCAGGACCCCGTCAGGCTGCGCAATTTGATCGCCGACGCGGGGCGGCGTCTGGACGACGACCCGCAGGTGACCTCGCAGGTCCGCGCCGAGGTCGTCGGGCAGCTCGAAGCGGCCGAGGAGGAGATCGACCTGGTGTACGCGCTGGACGCGCTGGTGCTCTTCGCGGCGCAGGGCGAGCACCAGTTCTGGCACCTGCCGCGCCGGGTCGACGCCGAACGCATCGTCGTGGACCGCACCTTCCTCACCCGCAACCTGGTCGCGGCCAAGGCGCAGAACCGCCCGTACTGGGTGCTCGCCTTCTCCGAGGACCTGGCCAGGCTGTGGAGCGGTTCGGGCGAGCAGCTCACCGAGGAGCGGCGGTACGGCTTCCCCGTCGAGAGCGCGACGGTCGACTCCGAGCGGGAGCGCGCCTCCCGCACCGGTGACTTCACCAGCGGCTACCGCGACGAGGCGGCACTCCAGCACCTGCGCGACGTGGACGCGAGCCTGTCCAGGGCGCTGCACGAGGCGCCGCGTCCGCTCCTGCTGGCCGGGCTCCAGCACGGGCTCTCGGCGCTGGCGGACGTCGGTACCCGTGCGGCGCGCGGGGCCGTGGCGACCGTACCGAAGGGCGGCCTGGCCCCTGCGCGGGCCTCCGTCGTCCGCGAGGCGGTGGCGCCCGCGCGGGCCGAACTCCTGCGGGCTCGCGGCGAGAAGGCACTCGGCCGGCTCGGTGACGCGATCGGACGCAAGGAGTTCGTCGCGGGCATCGACGAGGTGTGGCGTGCGGCGCGGGAGGGCCGGCTGGCGCTGCTGGTCGTGGAGGAGCCCTACCGCCAGAAGGTCAGGTTCGACGGCGACCACCTGGCGCCCGCAGCCGACGACGCGGTCAGCGACAGCGGGGGCGAGGTGTACGACGACATCGTCGACGAGACGGTGGAGGCCGCGCTGGCCACCGAGGCGGAGGTGGTGTTCGTGCCCGACGGTGCGCTGGCCGAGCACGGCCGGATCGCGGGCGTCGTGCGCTACACCTGGGCAGGGTGAGGTGGCGCGGACCGCCGGAAGATCCTTTAGGGTCGCCCGCTGTGCACAGTACTGAACACGACACAGGAACCCCGCGCAGCTCGCTGTGGTACGCGGCGGCGGCCTTCGTCTTCGCCGTCGGCATGGCGGGCACCACGCTGCCGACCCCGCTCTACGGCCTCTACCGGCAGGAGCTGGGCTTCGGCGAACTGATGGTGACGGTCGTCTTCGCCGTGTACGCGGTGGGGGTGATCGCCGCGCTGCTGGTCGCGGGCGACTACTCCGACAAACTCGGGCGGCGGCCGCTGCTGTTCGTGGCCCTCGGACTGTCGGCGGCCAGCGCCGTCTGCTTCCTGCTGGAGGGCGGGCTGCCGCTGCTGTTCGCCGGGCGGCTGCTGTCAGGATTCGCCGCGGGACTGTTCAGCGGCGCGGCGACAGCCGCCGTCCTGGAACTGGCGCCCGGCGGCAGCCGGGGCTTCGCGGCGACCGCCGCCAACATGGGCGGGCTCGGCTGCGGTCCGCTGCTCGCGGGCGTGCTCGCCCAGTACGCGCCCCGCCCGCTCGTGCTGCCTTTCGTGACGCATCTCGGCCTGCTGGCTCTCGCCGTCGCCCTCACCCTGGTGCTGCCCGAGACCGTACGGCGCCCCCGCCCCAGGCCCGGCCTGCGGCCGCGCGGCATGGAGGTGCCGCGCGAGGTGCGCCCGGTGTTCGTGCCCGCCGGGCTGGCCTGCTTCACCGGCTTCGCCGTCTTCGGCCTGTTCACCGCCGTCTCGCCCGGCTTCATGTCCGAGACCCTGCACCTGACCAACCTGGCCGCCTCCGGCGCTGTGGTCTTCTCCGTGTTCTGCGCGTCCTTGCTGGGGCAGGCGGCGGCGGGCCGGGTGAGCGTGGCGCTCGCCCTGCCGCTCGGCTGCCTGGGCCTCGTCGCGGGCATGGCGCAGGTGGGCGCCTCGCTCCTGGCGAGTTCGCTGCCGCTGCTGGTGACCGGCGCGGTGACCGGCGGTGTCGGGCAGGGGCTGGCGTTCCGCTCGGCCATGGCGGCGGTGAGCGCCCGCGCCCCCGAGGAGCATCGCGGCGGGACCATCTCGGCGCTGTTCGTCGTCGCCTACCTCGGCATCTCGCTGCCGGTGGTGGGGGTCGGGGCACTGAGCACCGGCCTCGGACTGCGGAACGCGGGGCTGGTCTTCGCAGGCTGTGTCGTCGCTCTCGCCTCCGCGGTGGGCGTGCACCTGTGGCGGACACGCGACTCCGACACCGCGGGGGCGCCGGAGAGCGGCGGCTGAGGACACCCCGCGGGCCGCACCTTCCCAGGACTGCCCCTCCTGGCGGGGGGCTTCTCGGGCTCCCCGCGGCCTTGCCGGAGTCCTCCCGGACCCTTGTCGGCCCGTGGCGGCGCGTGTAGCGTCCCGCCACGTCAGGACATCCCATGTCCTACCTCCGGACGCGGACGAGGGGCGCGCTGCGCGATGGCGAGAGCGAGAGCGAGAGCGAGACGACGGCCCATCCGGCCCACGGCCGGACTCACCCGCCAGGACGGCAAGACGCTCCTCGCCGCCTGGCTCGGCTACCTGATGGACGGCTTCGACTTCGTCCTGATCACCCTCGTCCTGACCGAGGTCGCCGACGCCTTCGGACTGTCGACCGTCACCGCCGCCACCCTCGTGTCGGCCGCCTTCATCTCCCGCTGGTTCGGCGGGCTGGCCATCGGCGCGGTCGGCGACAGATACGGGCGCAAGCCGGCGATGATCCTGAGCATTCTCCTGTACTCCCTCGGCTCGCTGGCCTGCGGTCTGTCGTGGGGCTACTGGTCGATGTTCGCCGCCCGGCTGGTGCTCGGACTCGGCATGGCGGGGGAGTACTCGGCCAGCGCCACCTACGTGATCGAGAGCTGGCCCGCCACGGCGCGCAACCGCGCCAGCGCGCTGCTCATCTCCGGGTACGCGGTCGGCTCCGTCATCGCGGGCCAGCTCTACCGCTTCGTGGTGCCCGCCTGGGGGTGGCGGGCGATGTTCTTCCTCGGCTTCGTCCCGATCGCGCTGGCGCTGTGGATGCGGCGCGGGCTGAGGGAGTCCGGCGACTGGGAACGGGCCAGGGGTGAGGGCCGAGCGGCGTCGGAAGCCTCCGGACAGCGGGGCGCAGAAGGCGAAGGGCAGCGGCGGGACTTCGTCAGCGTGCTCTTCCGCGGCCGTCTCGCCGCGCTGAACCACGTGGCCACCGCCGTCGTCGCGCTGTCGCTCTTCCTGCTGTTCACCGAGCGGTCCCACGGCTACGGATGGCCCCTCGCCGCCCTGGCGGTGGCCGGGTTCGTGCTGTTCACGGCGCAGTTCGCGCGCGCACGCACGCCCATGGTGCTGACGCTCATGGTGACCGTCTTCTGCGCCTTCCTCTACTCGTGGCCGATCCAGGCGCTGCTGCCGACCTACCTCAAGGACGACCTCGGATTCTCCCCCTCCGCGGTCAGCGACGTGCTCTTCTTCGCCGGTTTCGGCAACGTGGCAGGGTGCCTGCTGGTCGGCTTCCTCGGCGACCGCTGGGGCACCCGGCGCACGTACGTCGCCGCACTGTGCGTGTCGCTCCTGTTCGTGCTGCCCGTCTTCGCCATGGACAGGGAACAGACGGTGTCACTCGCGCTGCTGCTCTTCCTCCAGCAGATGTTCGCGCAGGGCATCTCCGGGCTGCTCCCGAAGCTGATCGGCGGCTACTTCGCGACGTCGGAGCGCGCCGCGGGGCTCGGCTTCACCTACAACGTCGGCGCGCTCGGCGGCGCCGTCGCACCCGTGCTGGGCGCCTCGCTGGCGGGCGGGCACAGCCTCGGCCCCTCGCTGGCCTGGCTCACCTTCTCGCTCACGCTGGTGGTGATCGTGCTGATCGCCGTCAACGCGCCGCTGCGCGTCCAGCGCCTGTGCGGCGACCGGAGCGCGGCCACCGGCACCGACCTGACCGAGGGCCGGGCCGCGGAGAGGGCCGGCGAACCGTCAGGGGCCGCGCCCGGTACCCGGCCCCGGCACGGCGAGGAGGAACTGCCCTGATGAGCGACCGACCCGCAGCCCCCACCAACCCCGAGGGGTACGCCCCGGCGGGCCCCACCCCGACCGGTGGCGTCATCCCGCCCCTGTGCATGCCGCTGACCGAGGACGGCGAACTGGATGCCGCCTCGCTGGAGAGGCTGTGCGGCCATCTGCTGGAGGCCGGGGTCCGCGGACTGTTCGTCAACGGCTCGACGGGCGAACTCGCCTACCACACAGACGCGTTCAGGCTCGCGGCGCTGCGCGTCGTACGGGGGGTCGCGGGCGGCTCCGTGCCCGTGCTGGCCGGCGCCGTGGAGATGACCACCAACCGCGTCGTCGCGCAGGCCCGCGCCGCGCGGGAAGCGGGCGCCGACGCCGTGGTGGCCACCGTCCCCTTCTACACGCCCACCCACCCGGACGAGATGGCCGACCACTTCCGTGCCGTCCGCGCCGCGGTCGATCTGCCGCTGTGGGCCTACGACATCCCGGGCAACGTCCAGCGCAAGCTGCCCGTCGAGGTGACGGCCCACCTGGCCGCGGACGGCGTGCTCGCCGGGCTCAAGGACAGCAGCGGTGACCTCGACGAGCTGCGCACCCTCCTCGGCCTCACCGAGGCGTCCGGTGCCCGCGCCCGCGGCTTCACCGTCCTCACCGGCTCCGAGACGATGGCCGATGCCGCGCTCGCCCTGGGCGCCGACGGCGTCGTTCCCGGGCTCGGCAACGTCGACCCGCACGGCTACGTCGCCCTGTACGAGGCCGCCCGCCGTGGTGACGGGCGGGGCGCCGCCGCCCACCAGGACCGCTTGCGCCGCCTCTTCGCGCTCACCCGGGTGGGCGACCCCGCCAGGATCGGCGCCTACTCCTCCGCCCTCGGCGCCTTCAAGGAAGCGCTGAGGCAGCGCGGCCTGCTCACCTCGGCGCGCACCCCCGCGCCGCTGCGCCCGTTGAGCGATCCCGAGCGGGCCGAGGTCTCCCGCCTGCTCGCCCAGGCGGGGCTGGGGCCCGTGTGAGACCGGCGGCCGCGCGGCCAGAACGGGGGGGCCTACTGGGCCGCGTAGCCGCCGTCGACCAGGTGGTAGCTGCCCTGGATGAAGGAGGCGTGGTCCGAGAGGAGGAAGGCGGTCACCTCGGCCACCTCCTCGGCTGTGCCGAGGCGACCCTGCGGATGGAGGGAGATGAGGCGTTCGCGCATCGGGTTGTCGGTCTCACGCAGCAGCGGGGTGTCGATGAAGCCGGGGCCGAGCGCGTTGATCCGCACGCCCTTGTCGGCGTATTCGAGGGCGGCGGTCTTGGTGAGGCCGACGACCCCGTGCTTGGCGGCCACGTAGGCGGGGCTGCCGGCGAATCCGTTGGTGCCCAGGATCGAGGCCATGTTGACGATGGCGCCACGGCCGGCCGCCGCCATGACCGGCAGCTGGTGCCGCAGCCCGTAGAAGACGCCGCTGAGGTTGGTGGCGATGACCCGGTCCCAGGCGGTGATCTCGTACTCGCCGGTCGGCATCGAGGGACCGCCCACTCCGGCGTTGTTGACGGCCAGGTCGAGGGAGCCGAAGGTCTCGGTGGTGAACCGCACGGCGTCGCGGACGGAGCCGGGTTCTGTGACGTCCACGACGAAGGGTTCGGCCCGGGTGCCCGCCGTCTCCAGCTCGCCGGCCGCGACCTGGGCGCCGTCCTCGTCGTAGTCGGCGACGACGACCGAGGCGCCGGCCTGGCCGAGCCGCCGGGCGACGGCGAGACCGATACCCGAGGCGGCGCCGGTCACCAGGGCCGCCTGGCCCTCGAATGCGCGGTCCATCGGCTGGCCTTTCGCTCGGTGGGCTCCCCCTCGGCTCACGTTCCTCCGGGGCGACGGGCCGCGCACCGCCGCGACGGTCGTTCGGGTGACACGCACCGCGTGGGAGGGCCCGCCGGACACGGCAGCCTCGCGCCGTACGGTGCGAGGCCGGACACGGGGCGTTGCGCCGTACGGCGGGTCCGCGGTTGCGGCGCTTCGCCGGTGCGCGTGACATGGCGGTGAAGGGCCGGGGCACCGCCCCCGGCCGGTCAGACCCTGCCCGCCACGTCCCGGGACCCCCCGCCCCGAGCCCGCCCGCCCCGAGACCCCCCACGATGCCCCGCGCGACCAAAGGACGCCGCATGACACCTCTCCAGCTCGTCGCCCGCCCGCTCCTCGGCACCTTCTTCGTGAGCGCGGGGGTCGAATCGCTCAGCGAGCCCGAGCCCCGCGCCGAGATGGCCGGACCCTTCCTGGCGAAGCTGCGGGAGAAGGCGCCGGGGCTGCCGGACGACGACGTGCTGCTCGTCCGGGTGAACGCGGCCGTGCAGGTGGCGGCGGGCGCGCTGCTGACCGTCGGACGCCTCCCGCGGCTGGCCTCGCTCGCGCTGGCCGCCTCCCTGGTGCCCACGACCCTGGCCGGGCACCCCTTCTGGGAGCACGAGGACGCCGGGCAGTGCGCCGCCCAGCGCACGCAGCTCGCCAAGAACGGCGCCGTGCTGGGCGGCCTGGCGGCCGTGATCAGCGACGCGGGGCACCACGCGCGGATCCACGCGCTGCGTGCCCGCGCCCGGCACCGCCGCCCCTGCCCCGTCAGTTCGAGGAAGAACTCCCTGCCGACGAAGAGCTCCCTTCCGACGAAGAGCTCCCTTCCGACGAAGAAAACGCTGAAGAACGCCAGGCAGAGCCTCGGCCAGAAGGGGTCGTCTCTCTCCGTCAAGTGAGCCGCGCCGCCCGCGCGCGGCGGGCCGCGCGGTGGGTTCTCAGTGGCCTGCCGCCCGCAGGACGCGGTCGGCGGCGTGCACCGAGTCCACCAGCGGATGGAGGGCCAGCGCGCGCAGCGCGGCCGGCTTGGAGCCGTCGGAGGCCGCCTCGATCGCGGCGCGCTCGACCGCCTTGAGCTGGAGCATCAAGCCCAGCTGGTCGGGGGCGACGGGCCCGGTGGCCAGGGGGCGGGCGCCACCCGCGTCGACCACGCAGGGGACCTCCACCACCGCGTCGCCGTCGATTCCGGGTACGGCGCCGCGGTTGCGGACGTTGAGGATGAGGCGGGTGCGTTCGTTGCGGGCGATGGCGCGCATCAGGGCGAGGGCGACGCGGTCGTAGCCGCCGCCGTCCAGGTCGCAGCTGTCGCGCTCCCAGCCGCCCGAGGCCTGCCGGCTCTCGGCCATGTAGGTCTCCTCGCGCTCGCGGCGGGTGGCCTCCCACGCGGCGAACGCCCCTTCGGGCGCGCTGCCGAAGGCCCGCGCGTAGAAGCCGTCCTGCTGCTGTGCCAGGAACTCCCCCCGGGTGGCGTCCGCTTCCTGGATCGCCGCGAGCGCCTCCCTGTGGTGGTAGTAGTAGTGCAGGTACTCGTTGGGCAGCGCGCCGAGCGCGCGCAGCCACTCCGCGCCGAACAGCTTGCCCTCCTCGAAGGAGCCCAGCGCGTCGGCGTCCGCGAGCAGCGCGGGCAGCCGGTCGGTGCCGTCGACGACGAGCCGGCGCAGCCAGCCGAGGTGGTTGAGGCCCACGTAGTCGTAGTCGGCGCGGTCGGGGTCCGCCCCCACGGCGCGCGCGGCGCGGCGGCACAGGCCGACGGGCGAGTCGCAGATGCCGATGACGCGGTCGCCCAGCACCCGGCTCATGGCCTCGGTGACCATGCCGGCGGGGTTGGTGAAGTTGATGACCCAGGCGTGCGGGGCGACGGCGGCGACCCGCTCGGCGATCCGGGTGGCCACGGGCACGGTGCGCAGCCCGTACAGCACCCCGCCCGCGCCGACGGTCTCCTGCCCGAGCAGCCCCTCGGCGAGGGGGAGACGCTCGTCGCTGACCCGTCCGGCGAGGCCGCCGACGCGGATGGCGCTGAAGACGAAGTCGGCGCCGCTCAGCGCCTCGTCCAGGTCGGTGGTGGTGCGGACCTTCGGGGCCGGGCCGTCGTGCTGGGCGGCCTGTTCGGCCAGGACGGCGCCGATGGCCGCCAGCCGCTGCGGGTCGGTGTCGTGGAGGACGAGTTCGGTGCAGCGGCCCGCCTGGTCGGGGTGGTGCGCGTCGTCCAGGAGCGCGCGGTGGACCAGCGGAACGCGGAACCCGCCGCCGCCGAGCACGGTGAGCCTCGTGCCGGGCGTGCCTGTCGTACCCGTCATACCTGTACTACCTCCACATCGGCCTCGCGGAACGCGGCGAGGGTGGCCGGGTCGGACGCCTGGCCGGTGATCAGCATGTCGATGTCGGTGGCCTGGCAGACACGTGCGCTGCCGGTGCCGGGGAACTTGCGCGCGGTGGCCAGCAGTACCGCCTGGCGGGCGGCGCCCAGCAGGGCCTGCTTGACGGGGACCTCGACCTGGGTGGTGTCCAGGACGCGGCCGTCGGGCAGGACGCCGCTGGTGCCGAGGAAGACGCGGTCGGCGTAGATCTCGCGCAGCGCCGCCCGGGTGAGGTTGCCGACCAGCGACCGGTAGTTGCGCCGCACCTCGCCGCCCAGCAGGACCAGCGTCACCGTCTCGTCGGACCGCAACTCCTCGTAGACGGCGAGGCTGGAGGTGACCAGGGTGATCTTCCTGCCGTGCAGCAGCCGCGCCAGTTGCAGGGTGGTGGTGCCGATGTCGAGCAGCACCGTCTCGCCGTCCTCGACCAGTGCGGCGGCGCCCGCGGCGACCGCGTCCTTGGCGGGGAGGTCGTCCACCTCCTCCTCGGCGAAGGGGCGTTCGGCGGGCTCGCGGGCGAGGGCGCCGCCGTAGACCCGCCGCAGCCGTCCCGCTCCTGACAGGTCGGACACGTCGCGCCGCGCGGTGGCCTCGCTGACCCGGAGCCGGCGCGCGATCTCGACGACGGGCAGCACGCCCTCCTCGCGGAGGATGCGCAGCAACTCCTCGTGCCGACTTTCGCGCAACATGACCAGGACCCTAGCGCGGCTGAGCGTCTGTGCGCGACTGTGAGCGAGGTATTGCATTCGGCAGGGGGGCGGTGCAAGGTATCGCTCAAACCAGTCACCGAGAAGTCATCTTCTGGCCATAGCTGAGAGGGGAGAGCGGCCATGAGCACCGCTGGGAGCGCCCAACCCGCACCGACCGGGAGCCCGTTGGACCCGCTGGCCGCCCTGCGCTCGGACGGTGGCCCGGAGACCGACGTGTTCCTGACGGGCACCGTCTTCCTCGACATCGTCTTCACCGGCCTCGACCACGCCCCCGTACGCGGCACCGAGACCTGGTCGCGCGGCATGGGCTCCAGCCCCGGCGGGGTGGCCAACATGGCGACGGCACTGCGCCGGCTCGGCCTGCGCACGGCGCTCGCCGCCGCGTTCGGCGACGACATGTACGGCGACTACTGCTGGGACGCCCTGTGCGGCATCGAGGGCATCGACCTGACGCCCTCGCACCGGGCGCCGGGCTGGCACTCGCCGGTCACCGTCTCGATGGCCTACGACGGCGAGCGCACCATGGTCAGCCACGGGCACGAGGCGCCCAGACCGTGCGTCAGCGTCGCTTCCCGGCCGCCGTCGCGCGCCTGCGTCACCTCCCTGGAGCCGGGCCGGGTGGGGGACTGGGTGCGCCAGGCGCACAACGAGGGCAGCCTGATCTTCGCCGACACCGGCTGGGACGAGACCGGTGCCTGGGACCCGGACACCCTGGCCGACCTCTCGCTGTGCCACGCGTTCCTGCCCAACGCCACCGAGGCCCTGCACTACACCCGCACCGACACCCCCGAGGAGGCCGTGCGGGCACTGGCCGAGCTGGTGCCCGTGGCGGTGGTCACGAAAGGGTCGGGCGGCGCCGTCGCCATCGACGGCAACAGCGGCGAGCACGCCGACGTGCCCGCGCTCGCCGTCGACGCGCTCGACCCCACCGGCGCGGGCGACGTCTTCATGGCCGGATTCACCACCGGCACACTGGCAGGATGGCCGCTCGCCGACCGGCTGGCCTTCGCCAATCTGACCGCCGCGCTGTCCGTGCAGCACTTCGGCGGCTCGCTCTCGGCACCCGGCTGGAGCGAGGTGGCCGCCTGGTGGCAGTACGCGCGGCGCATCGGCGGGCAGAGCCCCGAGGTGATGCGGCGCTACGGCTTCCTGGACGAGCTGCTGCCCGGCGGCCGCGGCGACTGGCCGCTGCTGCGCGCCACGCCCACCATCGGCTTCCGCTCGTGAACGGGCCAGGCCGAGGAGACGAGGAACGATGAACGACGGGCGAAGCCCACGCACGGGCGGCCGGTACCGCCGCACCCTCGCCGCCCTCGGTGCCCTGTGCGTGCTGCTGCCGGCGGCCGCCTGCGTCCCGGGCACCGACGGCTCAGGCGCGGCCGGTACGGGCGGTGGCGCCGCGAGCGCCGTGCCCGACCCGGCGAAGGCGGGCGAGGTCACCCTCACGGTGTGGGACCAGCAGGTGCGCGGTGGCCAGAACGCCGCGATCGAGCGGCTCAACGAGGAATTCGAGAAGAAGTACCCGAACGTCACGATCAAGCGCGTCGCGCGCAGCTTCAACGACCTGAAGAAGACCCTGAAGCTCGCCCTCAGCGGCGAGGAACCGCCCGACGTCGTCCAGGCCAACCAGGGCTACTCCGACATGGTGGCCTTCGCGCACGCCGGAATGCTCGCCCCCCTGGACAACTACGCGGGCCTCTACGGCTGGAACACCCGCTTCCCGCAGACGCTGCTCAACCTCAACCGCGTCTCCGCCGACGGGAAGCGGTTCGGCACAGGACGGCTGTACGGCGTCTCGCAGGAAGGCGAGTACATCGGCGTCTACTACGACAAGAAGGTGCTGCGGAAGGCCGGCGTGGAGCCACCCCGCACCTGGAAGGAGTTCACCGAGGCGCTGCCCCGCGTCAAGAAGGCCGGGCAGCTCCCCGTCCAGTTCGGCAACCTGGACAAGTACCCGGCGATCCACACCTTCGGCCTCCTCCAGGCGCAGGCCGCGGGCAGCGCGGGGCCGGTGCGCGAGACGGTGTTCGGGCGGGGCGAGGGCTTCGAGACGGACGCCACCCGCGAGGCGGCCCGCACGCTGGCCGACTGGTCGGAGAAGGGCTATGTGCCGGGGGGCGCCAACGGAAAGGGCTACGACGACGCGGCCAAGCAGTTCGCCGACGGCAAGGGCGCCTTCCTGGTCACCGGCACCTGGCAGCTGGCCGACCTGCGCAAGACGATGGGCGACGACCTCGGCTTCATGCCGCCGCCCCCGGACTCCGGCGCACAGCCGGTCACCACCGGCGGCGAGGGCCTGCCCTGGTCGGTCACCTCCAAGTCGGACCACCCCGAGGTCGCCGCCGCCTACCTGGACTTCCTCACCAGCTCCCACGCATCCGACGTGCTGACCGAGGAAGGCGTACTGCCCGTGGTGCCCGGAGCGGCCGCCGAGAAGCTCGACCCGGACAGCGCCGTCGGGCGGATGGTCGCCGGGTGGCAGGAACTCAACGACGCCGACGGGCTCGTCCCCTACCTCGACTACACCACCCCCACCTTCTACGACACCCTCTCCGCCGACCTCCAGGGCGTCCTCGCCGGCGACGTCGGCCCAGCCGAACTCGCCTCGCGCATGCAGAAGAGCTACGACGACTTCCGCGCCGAGCAGCGCGCCGACGGTGAGGACAGGTGATGACCGCCGGCACCCGGCGCCCGGACGCCGTGCCCAGCGAAGGAACTGCCGTGCCCGGCAAGGGGCCCGCCGTGCTCGGCAGGTTCGCGGCCCGCTACCGCCGTCAGGCCCCCGGCGAGCCCCGAGCCGTCGGCTACCTGTACATCCTGCCCGCGCTGGCCGTCTTCGGGGTGTTCCTGCTGTGGCCGCTGGGCCAGACGGGATGGCTGTCGCTGCTGCACTGGGACGGGCTGACCCGCGCCACCTGGGCCGGCTGGGACAACTACCGTGCCCTGCTCACCGACCCCGAACTGCGCGCCCCCTTCGCGCACGCCGCCGTCCTGCTGCTCTTCTACGCCGCGCTGCCGGTCGCCCTCGGGCTCGTGCTGACCGCGGCGCTCACCCGCTTCCGTATCCGCGGCATGACCTTCTTCCGCACCGTGCTGTTCCTGCCGCAGGTGCTGGCCATGGTCGTCGTCGGCGTCGCCTGGCGCTCCATCCTGGCCCCCGACGGACTGCTCAACGACACGCTGCGCGCGGTGGGCCTCGACGCGCTGACCCGCTCGTGGCTGGGCGACGACAGCTGGGCACTGCCCGCCGTCGGCGCCGTCGGCACCTGGGTGGAGACCGGGCTGTGCCTCGTACTCTTCCTCGCCGGGGCCCAGCGCATCCCGCGCGAGCTGTACGAGGCAGCCCGCATCGACGGCGCGGGCCCTGTGCGTGAGTTCTTCACAGTGACACTGCCGGGGCTGCGCGCCGAGGTCGCCGTCGCCCTGACGCTGACCCTGGTGGCCGCGCTGCGCAACTTCGACCTCATCTACATCACCACCAGCGGCGGTCCGGGCAACGCCACCTCGGTGCCCGCCTACGAGGTCTACCGCCGGGCCTTCGAGACCGGCGAGGTCGGCGCCGCCTCGGCCATGGGCATCACCCTCACCGCGGTGATCTTCGCGCTGACCATGGTGGTCACCCGGCTCGTGGAGGGGCGCAACCGATGAGCACGCTGAGAAGGCCGGCCACCCCCGGAAGGCAGCCCGCGCGGCAGACCCGGGACACCCTCACCTCGCCAGCGGAACGCGCCGTCACCTACGGGATCCTCTGCCTGTTCGCGCTGATCGCGCTGACCCCGGTGGCCGGAATCCTGTCCACCGCGGTGTCCAGCCAGTCCTCGCTGGACACCGGCTTCTCCCTGCCGAAGTCCCTCAACTGGGGCAACTTCGCCGACGCGTGGACCCGCGGCCACTTCGGCACCTACCTGGTCAGTTCCGTCGTGGTGGCCCTCGCGGTGGTCGCCCTCACCACGGTGCTGGCCACCCTGGCCGCCTACGCCTTCGGGACCATGCGGTTCCCCGGCTCCCACGCGCTGTTCTACCTCTTCGTCGTCGGCCTCACCCTGCCGCAGGAAGCGGTGATCGTCCCGCTCTACTTCGACCTGCGGCACTGGGGGCTCACCAACACCTACTGGGGGCTGATCCTGCCGCAGACCGCACAGTCCCTGGCCTTCGGCGTCTTCTGGATGCGCACCTACTTCCGCAACACCCCGCGCTCGCTTCTGGAGGCGGCCCGGATCGACGGAGCGACCCACTTCACGACCCTCACCCGCATCCTGCTGCCCATGGGCCGGCCCGCCTTCGCGACGCTGACCGTGATCGTCTTCATGTGGACCTGGAACGAGTTCCTGATGGCTCTGGTGATGGTCAGCGACGAGGCACACCGCACCGTCCCGCTCGGGCTCGCCTTCTTCCAGGGACAGCACTCCTCGGACACCGCGCTGCTCGCCGCCGCCGCCGTCCTCATCGCGCTGCCCGTGGTCGTCGTCTACCTGCTGCTGCAGCGCCGGTTCATCCAGGGCATGCTCACCGGTGCGACGAAGGAGTGACCCGCGCGGGGGAGAGCACGATCCGGTGCGTGGTCTCCTCCTCGACGCGGGCACGTGAGTAGACGAGAGGAAAGGCACCGTCCGAGGCCCACGCCGGATACAGGTCCGCGTAGTGCTCGGAGCGCGGATCGCCCGACTGGCCTGGGGAGTTCATGGCGAGCGAGCCGTCCCACTCCCCGACGTCGACGACCATGCGGAAGCTCGCGCCGTCGCTCTGGGCGAAGCCCGCCAGGTAGCCCGCCGCGCCCACCGTCTCCGCGCTGCCCCCGCGCGGCAGCGCAGGCAGCCGGCACCAGTCGGGCACATCCCGCACCCCCTGGCGGGCCAACAGCCCCGCCACCGGGTGCACCAACGCGGCCCGGTGCAGCGCTCCCCAGGCCCAGCCGGCCGGGTCCGCGCCCAGCAGCGCGGCGACGTCGGCCACCGCCTCCCCGAGGGTGTCAAGCAGCAGCGGGCCCAGCCGTCCTTCCGTCTCGGGCGCGTCCAGCAGCCGCTCGTCCACGCGCGGGTCCATCGCCTCGCCGTCGGCCGGCGTCACGCGCCGCACCGCCGCTCCCAGCCGACGTGCGGCGTCCCGCGGCCCGGTGCTCGCGGACACCGCCGCGGGACGCAGCGCTTCGCGCAGCAGCGCCGGGCGCAGGTGGCGCCGGTACCACACCTCGAAGAGCGCGGCGGCGCCCGAGTCGGCGGCGAGCCGCCCGTCCCAGCCGCGCAGCACCGCAAGACCGGTCCGCGCCCGCGGCTCCTCACCGCGCAGGCCCGCGAGCCGCGGCAGTATCAGCCGCGCCGGAAGGCTGACGTAGTCGGTCTGCAGCCGTACGCAGTCCTCGGCGCTCCAGTCGTCCCGCGCCGCCAGCGCCTCGGCGCAGCGCTCGTATCTGGTGGGCGCGTACCAGTCGTGGGTGACCGGCCGCTCGCCGTGCGGGTAGCCGGGCGGCAGGTTGTACTGGTTCGCGGTGGCGAGCCAGCCGGCCGCCGGATCGCGGGTGGAGGGCAGGTCGCCGGCGTCGAGGAAACCGTCCCACTCGTAGGTGCCGTCCCCGGGAACCGGCAGGGTGCCGTCCCACCCGCGCCGCCGCGGTACCCGGGCGGCGGGACACCAGCCCACCGTGCCGTCGGTGGCCGCGTACACCTGGTTCTCGCCCGGAGCGCCCCAGCGCCGCAGCGCCCGGGTGAACGCGTCGGGCGTGGTGGCGTCCATGTAGCCCGCGCTGCCCAGGTACGGCGCCATGCCGGGGCCCAGCCACGCCGCCCGCACGGCGAAGGCGGCGTCGCGCTCGGGCCGCTCGCGGACGACGGGGCCGTGCCGGGTGAACCACAACTGTGTGCGGACGGGCTCGGCGTCCCTCACCGGGATCTCCTCCGTCACGCACGTCATCCGCTCCCAGCCGTCCCCGTACGCGTACGCACGCGGGTCTCCAGGGGCGGTGCGGTAGACGTAGAGGTCCTCCTGGTCCACGGGGAAGATCGTCAGGCCGAACGCCAGGTGGCCGTTGTGCCCGATGGAGATGCCGGGCAGCGCCGGCTCGCCTGCCCCGATCACGTCGAGGCCCGGTGCCGACAGGTGCGCCACGGCCCGCAGCGAGGGCAGGGTGAGGGCGCGGTGCGGGTCGTTGGCCAGCAGCGGACGTCCCGTCGCCGTCCTGGACGGGGCCAGCACCCAGTTGTTGCTGCCGTCGGGGCGCTGCGAGGGCTGGGCGCGCGGGCTCCACGGCGGTGTGGTGGCCAGCTCGTAGACGCGCAGCACGTCGTCGGGGACGACGTCCAGATCCAGCCCTTCGGGGACGGTGAGCCGGTGCCCGAGCGGATCCCTGACCTTGCGCAGCTCCTCCGCCTCCGGCCCGAAGTCCCGCAGCGTCAGGGCGCGCGCGACCTCCTGGCGGACGTTGTAGAAGAGGCCGTGCGTGCGGATGCGGGCCAGGTCGCTGTGGTGCCAGTGGGCGGGCGCGTAGTCGAGCGCGGCGAACTCGGGGGACAGGAACCGGGAGGGATCCTCGTGCACCAGCGTCACGTACGCGTTGACGCCGGTCACGAAGGAGCGGGCCATCTCCTGCGTGCCGGGCCCGTAGGCGGCCCACTCCTCGGCCATGTCGCCCCGGTACAGGAACAGCCGCGCCGCCCTGTCGTGCTCCACGTAGTCCGCGCCGAGCACCTCGGAGAGCAGCCCGAGCCCCCGCCTGCGCCACAGGTCGAGCTGGAAGAGGCGTTCGCGGGCGGCGTTGAAGCCCTGGGCGAGGAAGAGGTCGGCGCGCGAGCCCGCGTACAGGTGGGGTACGCCCCAGCGGTCGACCAGGATCTCCACGGGCTCCGCGAGTCCCGGCACCGCGAACGTGGTCGCCTCGTCCTTCACGCGTGCCTGCCCTTCGCGGGTGTGCGGCCGTGCGCCCGCCTCATACCGTCTCCTCCTCAGTTGCCGATGCGCGCCTGGTGCCCGCGGCCGGCGTGCGGGGCCCCGCGTAGGTCAGGGACGCGGCCACCAGCAGGTTGGCCGCGAGCGCGAGCACACCGCCGTTGACCCCGTGCCAGGGATCGTTGTCCGTCCACCACAGCAGCAGGACGACGGCCAGTCCGACAAGCGTGCCCGCGACACCGGCGGCCGCCGTCAGCCGCCGCCAGAACAGGGACAGCAGCGCCAGCGGCACGAGCTGGGCGAGCCCCTCGTAGGACAGGACCGACAGCTGCACCAGCGTGTTCGGGTAGAACAGGCTGCCCAGCAGCGCGACGAGCCCGGCCACGAAGCACACCAGCTGGGAGAGCCGCTTGACGCGCACGTCGTCCGCGCTGCCGGGCTCGGTGCTGCGCCGGGTGCGGCTGCGCGGGTCGGAGCCGTTGCCGCCGCCGAGCAGGGTGCGGCCGCACAGGGTGCCGATGGCCAGCATGAACACGCTCATCGGCACGATCGCCGACAGCGCTCCGGCCACCCCGATCACGGCGACGACGGGGGACGGCAGCGAGTCCGTCACCAGCCGGAACAGCGCCAGGTCCGGGTTGTCCAGCGTCGGCAGCGCGAACAGCGCGACGGCGCCGACCATCATCGGGATGAACAGCAGCAGCTGGTACCAGGGCAGCAGCAGCGCGTTGCGGCGCAGCGCGTTCGGGCTCTTCGCGCTCAGGTACCCCGCGACGGTGGTGGGGAAGATGGAGATGGTCACCGCGTTGAGCAGCAGCGTGGAGACGAACCAGGTGCCGTTCAGCCCGCCCGAGTCGTGGCCGGGAAAGGTCAGCCACTCGGGCCGCTCGTTGACCATCCGCGTCATGAAGTCGCCGTACCCGTCGAGGTAGTGCAGCGGCACCCACACCGCCAGGAACACCACGGCGACGATCACCAGCACGTCCTTGAGCACGCTCACCCACGCCGAACCGCGCAGCCCGGACACCAGGACGAACGCCTCCGCGACGACGAACGAGATCACGGCCGCCACGTGCAGGTCGACGCTGCCGTACGTCATCGCGTTGACCACCACGCCCATGCCCTGGATCTGGACCTGCACGTACGGGACGATGAAGACCGTCGCCGTCACCGCCACCAGGATCCCCACCGGGCGCGAGCGGAACCGGTGCTCGGCCATGTCCGCGATGGACAGCAGCCGATGACGGCTCGCGTAGGTCCACAGCGCGGGCCCGACGACGTAGGCCACCGCGAACCCGACCGTCAGGTAGGCGACCAGGTAGAGGATCGGCACCCCGTACGAGTACGACCAGCCCGCCGTGCCCAGGAACGAGAAGCTGGTGTAGGTCTCGCCCGCCATCAGCAGCCAGACGAACAACACGCCCAGGCCGCGGCTGGAGACGGACCACTCCGCCATGCCCTTGTCCCGCCCGCGGGCGCTGAGCACGCCGATGGCGAGGGTCGCCACCATGGCCAGACCGAAGAGCGTCGTCGCGACGGCCGCGGAGCCGCTCATCGCAGGCCTCCCTCTTCTCGCGGGGCGTCATCGACCGGAAGGGGCTCGACGGCATCCTGCTCGAACGCCGGATCGAGCCGCGAGACCACCCAGATGACCAGCGGGCTGACGACCGTCGCCGCGATGATCCACAAGAGCAGGAACGGCAGGCCCAGCACGCGGGGCTCGACGCGGTTCGCGACCAGCGGGGCCGCGCAGAACAGGACGGCGGGAACGAGGAGGAGCCACAGCGCGGGGCGCCTGGCTCGGACGCGGGGGAGCCCGTCCAGGGGGCTGCCCTCCCCGTGCGGGGGGTCGTGCTGCTCGGGCATTGCGGGAAGCTCCTTGAGGGGCGCTGGAGACGAACAGGGTCACACGGCCGGGTCGTACCGCCCGTCGACGGCCGTCCAGCCGCCGTCGACGGTGAGCACGCTGCCCGTCACGAAGGTGGACGCGTCACCGACCAGGTACACCACGGCGCCCGCGATCTCGTCGGCCCGCGCCCACCGCTGCAACGCGGACGCCCGCGCATACGCGTCGTACCACTCCTGGTCCGCCGCGATCTGGTCGGTCAGCGGCGTACGCACCACGCCGGGCGCCACCGCGTTGAACCGCACGCCCTGCGGCCCCCACTCGGCTGCGGCGGTCCGCAGAAGCTGGACGAGTCCGGCCTTGGAGGCGGCGTAGACACCCTGCCCGGGCTCCACCTGGAAAGCCCGCATGGAGGCGAGGGAGACGACCGCGCCGCGCCCGCGCGCGGCCATGGCGGGGGCGCACGCCCGCACCAGGGAGAAGTGGGCGCGCAGATTGAGGGCCACGACGCGCTCGAACTCCGCGACCGAGTAGTCCGCGAGGCGCTTGCGCACGTTGACGCCGACGGTGATCACCAGCCCGTCCAGCGGCCCCCAGTCCGCCGCGGCGGCCGTCAACGCGTCCTCGTCCAGTACGTCGAGCAGGAACGGCGCGGCCCCGGGGCCCGCCAGCCGCGCGGTCTCGGCGGCGCCCGCCTCGTCCCGGTCGGCGACGATCACCTCGGCGCCCTGCGCCACCAGCGCCCGCGCGGCCTCACGGCCGATGCCGCTCCCGCCGCCGACGACGGCCACACGCCGCCCGTCGAGCCGGAAGAGCCTGCCGTAGTCGGCCCCCGCGCCGCCGCCCGTGTCCGTTTCCGTACTCACGGCTTGATCACCGCCATCTTCGTCACCGTCAACTCCTCGATCGCGAACCGCGGACCCTCGCGCCCGATGCCCGAGTCCTTGACGCCGCCGTAGGGGGCGACGTCGCAGCGGTAGCCGGGCACTTCGTTGACCACCACGCCCCCGACGTCGAGTTCCTCCAGCGCGCGGAACGCGGTGTCCAGGCGGCGGGTGAAGACGGCCGCGTGCAGGCCGTAGCGGCTCGCGTCGACCGTGGCGAGGGCCGCGTCCAGGTCGGGCACCGCGCGCAGGCTGACGACGGGTCCGAAGACCTCCTCGTCCCACACGGGCTGCCCGTCGGGCACGTCGGCCAGCAGGGCGGGCGTCACACACCGCCCCCGCCGCTCGCCTCCCGCGACCAGGCGGGCACCCGCCTCGCGCGCCTGAGCGATCCACGCCAGCACCCGCTCGGTGGCGTCCTGGTCGATGAGCGCGGCGACGCGGGTGCTCTCCTGGCGCGGGTCGCCCACCACCACGGAGCCGAGCCGCTCGGCGATCCTGCGCTCCAGCCCGGCGGCGACCGGCGCTTCGGCGATGACCCGCTGGACGGCGATGCAGGCCTGGCCCGAGGCGTAGTAGCCGCCGCGTACCACGGCGTCCGCCGCGGCGTCCAGGTCGGCGTCGGCCGCGACGACGAGAGCCGCGTTGGAGCCCAGCTCCAGCACCACCTTGCGCGGGGCCGCGTCCCGCGCGATGCGGTGGCCGACGGCCGCCGAGCCGGTGAAGGAGACGGCGGCGACGGCCTGGTGCGTGGTGAGCGTGCGGCCCACCTCCGCGTCGCCGGTCACCAACTGGACGGCACCGGCCGGCGCACCCGCCGCGACCAGCCGCTCGCGCACCAGGTTGACCAGCCACAGGGTGGCCAGCGGCGTCGCGGGGGCGGGCTTGACGACGACGGGACACCCCGCGGCCAGCGCGGGCGCGATCTTGTGGGTGGCCAGCATCATCGGATAGTTGAACCCGGCGATCCCCACCACGACCCCGACCGGGCGCCTCGTGAAGAAGCCCGTCATCCCGTCCCCGGACGGGAGCCCGTCCAGCGGCACCGTCTCGCCGCGGATGTGCACCACCTCGTCGGCCGCGGCCCGCCAGGTGGCGACCGCGCGGACGACCTCCGTACGGCAGTCCGCCCGCGGCTTGCCGGTCTCCAGGACCAGCAGGTCCTCCATGCCGGCCGCCACGTCGTCGAGCGCGTCGGCCACCGAGGTCAGTACGGCACGCCGGGTGCGGGTGGGCAGCGCGGCCATGGTGCGGCGCAGCCCCGCGGCGTGTTCGACGGCCCGCCGGGCCAGCGCCACGTCCCCGACGGGCGCCTGGGCGACGGCACTTCCGTCGTAGGGGAAGGAGACGGTCCGCTGCCCGGGCGCCGCCACCCATCCGTCGCCGACCGGCAGCCCTTCGGGGAACTCCTTACCGTGCCACAGCATCACGACCGCGCACCTCCCGCCTGCCCGCCGCCGGTGAGGAAGCGCCGGGCGGCCGCCGCGTACACCCGCGCGTACTCGCCGATCTCACGCACCTGCACGTACTCGTCCTTCTGGTGCGCGATCCACTTCCCGCCGGGACCGTAGACGACGGTGGGCAGCCCCGCGTCGCGGGTGAGGATCGTGCCGTCCGTGGTACCGGGCACCGCGCCGAAGGCGGGCGCCGCGCCGTGCACCTCGGTGTGCGCCGCCACCAGGCCGGCGACGAGGGGGTGGTCCTCGGGGATCTCGATGGCGGGCCGGTCGTCCACGACCGTCAACTCCACGGTGACACCGAACGCCGCGGCGGCCTCCTGGGCCGTCGTGCGGACGCGCTCGGTGAGCTCGGCGTGGTCGGTGCCGGGGACCGTACGGACGTCCACGCCGACGACGCCGTGCGCGGGGATGACGTTGAGCTGGTCGGGATCGCCCCCGAGCAGCACCGTGGGGGTGACCGTGACCGAACCGGCGTGCGGATGGGCGCCGTAGCGCACTGCGGCCCACTCCTGCACCGCCGCGAGGGCCTCGACGACGCGGGCTCCCGCCGCGACGGGGCTCCTGCCCTCCTGCGGCATCGCCCCGTGCGCCATCACGCCCGTCAGGTCGAGGCGCAGCCGGATGCCGCCGCGCGCCGAGGTGCACACCTCGTACCCCTCCGGCTCGCAGACGACGACGCCGTCCACCTCGGAGGCCAGCGGGGAGGCCGCGAACGCCTTGGCGCCGAGCATCATGCCCTCCTCGTCGGCCATGACGCCGAGAACGACGCGGCCGGGGAAGGGACCTGCCAGCTGCAGCGCGCGGACCGCGTAGATCATCGCCGCGACACCGGACTTCATGTCGGCCGTGCCCCGGCCCCACATCCGTCCGTCGCGGATCTCGGCACCGTAGGGGTCCACGCTCCAGTCGGCGGGATCGCCCTCGGTCACCACGTCGGTGTGGCCCTCGAACATCAGGGTGGGGCCCGCGCCCCCGCCGCCGTCGACGACCGCGACGACGTTCGGGCGCCCGGGGGCCACCTCGGTGACGGTGTGCTCCCAGCCGAACCGGGAGAACAGCGCGCGGACCAGTTCGGCGGCGGGTTTCTCGACGGCCTCAGCACCCGCGGCGTTCACGGTGCGCAGCCGCACCAGCTCCTGCGTGAAGGCGACGGCCGCCTCGGTGTCGAGCACGGATTCCCACGGCAGTGTGCCGGGACCGGAACGCATGGAACCTCCAAGTCCCCTTCCAGGCCGCCCTGCCCAGGTGGCCAGGCGACTGGTCAGACCAGTTGATCGTCCGTACTCTGCTGGTGGGCGGAGGGCCCGGTCAAGGGGTCGACACGGGCCGCTCCCGTATGCGTACACGGGACCGGCCCGCACGTGCGGACGGGCGCGACCCGCAGGCGCACACGTGCGCGCGCCCGGACGCACACGGGACCGGCCCGCACGCACACACGGGGACGGGCTCGCGCACACACCGGAAAGGGCGGACACATGCCGGCGGAATCTCCTGAACGGCCCACCGCGCGGGCCGACTTCCGGCCCGTGCGCCCCGTGCGGGCCTACCAGCGCGTGGCCGAACAGATCGAGGAACGCATCCTGGGCGGCTCCCTGCCGCCCGGCTCCCGGCTTCCCGGCGAGCGCGAACTGATGCGCCAGTTCGACGTGGGCCGCTCGACGATCAGGGAGGCGCTGCGGGTCCTCCAGTCCTCGGGGCTGATCCGCTCGCGCCCCGGTGACCCGCAGGGCGCCGAGGTGCTGGGCGTCTCACCCGACACCCTCAGCCACGCGCTGGGCCGCCTGACCCGGTCCCACCTGTCCGGGCTCGGCGAACTGATCCAGTTCCGGATGCTCCTGGACGCGGAGAGCTACCGGCTCGCGGCGCGCCTCCACTCCGCGGACGATCTGTGCCGGCTGACCGGACTGGTGGACGAGATGGCGCAGCTCGCCCCCGGGGATCCGCACGGTTTCAGCGCGGCCGACGGGGAGTTCCACCGCGTGGTGGCCGAGGCCAGCGGCAACGCGCTGCTCGCCCTGTGCGCCCGCGCCGTGCACGACGCCGTCGTCGAGGCCATCGAGAGCAAGCTGGTCCGTGCGCGGGACGTCGGCGAGGCGGCCGACGCGATGCGGCGTTCGGTCGCCCACCACCGGCAGATCCTCGCCGCGCTCGGTGCCCGCGACGGGGCCCGCGCCGCGCGGCTCGGCCGGCAGGCCCTCCACGATCACTACGCCCCGCACGTCCCGCCCCAGGACCGGCCGCGCCTGCGTGCGGCCCTGGAGGAAGAACCCGAACGTCCGGTTGGTTGAGCGTTCTGCTCCGGCAAAAGGGTGCCCCCCTAGGCCCCCGCGCCGGGCGCCACGGCCCTCCACCGGCGGTCAACGGGCCGCCCGGGCTGCGACGTCGCGACGCAGCATTCATGGGGCGGGTGGCGAGCGCCACCTCCCGGCCTCTGCCATCGTGCGCTGCCACGACGATTCTTTTCCCCATTCCCGGCGAGGATACCGCTGTGCCTGACGCCGGCATCCGCCGGTAACCCGTGCCGGCAGGCCTTCTACAGAATCCGCAACAAGTGTAGAAAAGGCAGCGGTAACCACCCCTTGTCCGCTCGGCGTCGCGTGGGCCAGCATGCGGTTGCACTCGGGAAGCCACCCCCCCCTTTTCCCGATGGCTATTCATGCCCCGGAATGACTGCTTGCGTTCGCAACACCCCCGCGATTCGCATGCGCGGAAAAGCGCCGGGCTGCCCCCTCCCCGAGAAAGGACAAGGAATGAGAAAATCCCGCACTTCTCTCGTCGCCGCCATCGCGGTTGCCCTGCTCGCGGTGCCCGCTACGGGCGTCGCGCAGGCCCAGAACTCCTCTCCCGCGACACCGCGTTACCAGCCGCAGATGGTCGCGGCACTGGCAGACAGCCTGCACGTCAGCGAGAAGGCCGCCGCCGACCGTCTGGACCACCAAGCGGCCCAGGAAGACCAGCTTGCCAATGTGGTCAAGGAGGGAAAGGCACGGACGGACGGAGCGTTCTTCGACGCGTCGGGAAACCTCGTCGTGAACGCGCCTGACGACCGCGCGGCGTCACAGATCGAGAAGGCGGGTTTGCACGCCCGGGTTCCCGAACACGGCAAGGCGGCGCTGACCAGTGCCAAGGAGCAACTGGACGAGCAGGCCGCCGAGAAGGCACCCGCGGGCATCTCGTCCTGGTCTGTCGACCTGTCAGCGGACACGGTCAAGGTCGAGGTCAACGACGCGGACGCGCGCGGCGCCCGGTCGTTCCTGAAGACGGCCCGGTCGTTCGGCGACGCCGTGCACGTGGTCAAGGGCGCTGAGCCCCTCGAGTCGCAGGCCACGGTCTACCCGGGCAGCGCAATGACGTGGACGGACGACAAGGGCAGCTGGGTCTGCTCCGTCGGATTCGGGGCCCAGGACTCCTCGGGGAAGGGGTACCTCGTCTCGGCCGGTCACTGCCTCGCCAGTCTCCCGGACCTTTCCGTCGACGGCGACCACTTCGCCAAGGGCACGGACTCGCGCTACGAGGTGGGCCGGGACAGCGTGGACATGGGGATCGCCGCTGTCGACCAGGGGGACTCCATAGCCACCGAGGTCGGCACCTGGGGAAGCACGGACGGCAACGTCGCGGTCGAGGGCAGCGAACGTGCACCCGAGGGCGCCGACCTGTGCAAGTCCGGGCAGACGACCGGGTGGACCTGCGGCAAGGTCGAGGCCTACGACGTCAGCGTCACCTACGTCGACGAGCACGGAGGGCCGGACACCGTCGTCTCCGGGCTCGGAGAGTCCACCGTGTGCACGGAGGGCGGCGACAGCGGTGGCGCCTACATCTCCGGCAACCAGGGCCAGGGGATGACCTCCGGCGGCCCGACGAACCAGAGCTGCGGCGGCCTGAACAGCTCGACCAAGTCCTACTTCCAGCCCCTGGACGACACGCTCGAGCACTACGGACTGACCCTCAACACCCACTGACACCGTCAGACCGCGGGGTGGCGGCTCACCGGACGCGGGTGAGCCGCCACCCCGTTCTCCGTCGGGAACAGACACTGGAGGTGCCTGCTCCGGCCCCCTTATGCTGCGTCGGACCAGGCCTCTGCCACTGGCGAACCCGCACGACGTAGGAAGTCCCCTTGGCCGAACACCCGCATGCGAACCGGCGCAGCCCCGTTCCGCGCGACGCCTCGTTCCCGGACGCCTTTCGCGAAGCGGTACTCCGACGGGGACTGAGCCTGGAGCGCATCCATGAACGGCTGAGAGAACAAGGCATCAGGATAAGCCTGGCTTCCCTGGGGCACTGGCAGAGCGGTCGCAGTCAGCCCGAAAGACAGTCCTCCCTTCTCGCCGTCGACGCGTTGGAGGAGATCCTGCTGCTGCCGTCCGGCGACCTGCGCTCGCGCCTGGGACCTCACCGGCCCCGCGGGCGGTTCTCCCCGAAACTGGTGGGAGTGGAGCAGTTCTACGGCGAGAACTCGCTCTTCGAGCGGGCGTTGGGCCGGGAGGACGCCGCCCACAGCGAGGAGGTCACTCGGCAGTTCGTACACGAGTCGGTACGCGTCAACCGCGATCGCCGCATGTACTGTCAGTCCGTTTACCAGGTGGTGCGCGCCAACCGGGACGGCGTGACACGGTTGAGTGATCTCCACTGCCTTGATGAAGCTCCCGCTTCGGTCGACATCGTCATGCATTCCGGAGTGCTGCGCAGACTGGATTTCCAGTCGGCTTGGAAGACCGTGGTCGTTGACGTGTCTTTCGGCCGTCGGCTGCGCAAGAACGAGACAGCGGCGGTGCACTACGACGTGCTCTTCGACCCGAAAGGTGAAGCGGCCGTCTGCCACGAGCGCCGTACACGCGTCAATCTGCGCGGATATCTGCTGCACGTCTACTTCGACGCGGAGGCCGCACCGCTCACCTGCCACAGCTATTTCCGGGAAAAGGCCGACGCGACGAAATCCCGGGCCCAACCACTCATGCTCGACCCGTCTCACAGCGCCCACACGCTTGTCATGCCGTGCCCGGTCGGCGTACACGGTATGTCATGGCAGTGGCCCGACTGAGCACCACCTGCCCGACTGAGCACCACCTGCCTGGCTGCGCAGCGGCACGCGGAGCACGCCCGGCACCCTTCCGCGACCGTCGAGAACGCACCGGGGCAGTACACCTGGGGCAGTACACCTAGGTCAGAAGGTCTCGCAGATCGGGGATGGTGGGGGCGGGGGCCAGCCATTCCGCGGGGGTGGGGCCGCCCGTGTAGCCGAGGACGGGCATCCGGGCCGCCCGCGCGGCCCGCACCCCGGCGGGGCTGTCCTCGACGACCAGGCACTGTGCCGCCGGCACCCCGCACTCCGCCGCCGCGTGCAGGAACACATCCGGCGCGGGCTTGCCCTCGGCCACGTCCTCGGCGCTGAAGACACGCCCCGCGAAGCGGTCCCACAGCCCGGTGGCCGTCAGGGAGTGGCGGATACGGGAGTGGCTTCCGCTGGAGGCGACGCAGTAGGGGGTGCCGCGCTCTTCGAGGGCGTCCAGGACGTCGCGGACGCCGGGCATCGTGTGCGGGGCCGCGTCGAACGCGGCGGCGACCCGGGCGCGGTACTCCACCAGCCAGCTGTCGTCCACGGGCACCGTCGCGTGGGCGCGTACCTGCGCCAGAAGGTACGGCTCCGGAGTGCCCAGGAATGTCTCCAACACGTCCTGCGGGGTGAGCGGCCAGCCCGCCTCGGTCGCCATGGCGGCCACCACCTCGGGCCCGATCCGCTCGGTGTCGACCAGTACGCCGTCGCAGTCGAAGACGACCAGCCGTGCTGCCGCGAGGGCCTGGGCGGGGGAGGGGCCGAGGGGGGCGTTCATGCGGCCCACCCCATCACACCGTGCCCCGGCTGCCTCCACCGGGCCGACCGGAGGTCCGACCTCTCGGTGCGGGCCGGGCGCGGACCGAGCTCCGGGTCGGACCGCGGACGGAGAAGCAGGGGAGAAAAAGTGGAGAGAACGAGCCCACTGTCTTGACGAGTGGACCAGACCACTCGAAGCTGACATCCGATCAATCAGCGAACGCCGCCCACGCACCCGTACCTCACGGAGGCCGCATGTCCGCCGCTGACGGAGTCCGCACCAGAGTCCTCGCCCTCGGTCTGGCCCTGCTCGCCGCAGGGGTCCCGGCAGTGGCGTCCGCCGCCGGTGGACCGGACGGCGGGAGGAACCCGGGCCGCACCGGCGGCGGAGGCGCCGCGTTGCCCACCGTCTCGCCCACCCCGCAGCACGCCGAACGCGCGGGCGGCGACGTCCGCGTCCCCCGCACCGCCGAGATCGTCGTCGGTGACCACACCGACGCCGCCGCGCGCGACCTGCTCGCCGACGTGCTCAAGGCGAGCGGCGTCCGCGCACCCGAGGTCCGCGACAAGCCCTCAGGACACGCCCGGCTGACGGTTCTGCTGGGCGAGGCGACCAGGGACGACATCGCCGAGGCGCTGCGCGGCACCTCGGCGCCCGACCACGCCGAGGGGTACGCTCTCCGGGTCTCCAGAGCGGGCAAGGGCCGCGACGGCGGCACCGTCGCGCTGGGCGGCACGGACGCGGCCGGGCAGTTCTACGCCGTGCAGACCCTCCGGCAGCTGATCACCGAGCGCCACGGCCCGCGCCGCATCGCGGGCGCCGCCATCAGCGACCACCCCTCGATGCCGCTGCGGGGCACCATCGAGGGGTTCTACGGGCCGCCCTGGACCCAGGCCGAACGCCTGGACCACGTGCGGTTCCTGGGCGACACCAAGGCGAACACCTATGTGTACGCGCCCAAGGACGACCCCTACCACCGGGAGAAGTGGCGTGAGCCGTACCCGGAGGACAAGCTCGCCGAGCTGGGCGAGCTGGTGGAGGCGGCCCGCGCCCACCACGTCCGCTTCACGTTCGCCGTCTCGCCCGGCGCCTCGATCTGCTACTCGGATCCCGAGGACGTCAAGGCCCTGGAGGCGAAACTCCAGTCGCTCTACGACCTGGGCGTGCGCGACTTCTCCGTCCCGCTGGACGACATCAACTACACGAAGTGGAACTGCGACGGCGACAAGGAGAAGTACGGCGCGCCCGGCCGCGCCCCGGCCGCCGAGGCGCAGGCCGACCTTCTCAACACCGTCCAGCGCGGCTTCCTGGCCGGCCACGAGGGCACCAGGCCCCTCCAGACGGTGCCCACCGAGTACGGCGACCTGACCGAGACGGCGTACAAGAAGACGCTGCGCGAGAGGCTGGACGCCGACGTGGAGGTGATGTGGACCGGCACCGACGTGGTGCCGCCCGAGATCACCAACGAGCAGGCCGAGAAGGCGTCCGAGCTGTTCGGGCGCAAGGTGTTCGTCTGGGACAACTACCCGGTCAACGACTTCGAGCGGACGAAGGGCAGGCTGCTGCTGGCCCCGTACGACAAGCGGGACGCGGGCCTCTCTGAGCACACCAGCGGCCTGGTCTCCAACCCCATGAACCAGGCCGGGGCCAGCAAGCTCGCCGTCTTCACGATGTCGGACTTCTCCTGGAACGACCACGGCTACGACCGCGACCGCTCCGGTGCGCGGGCCGCCGCCTACCTGGCAGGCGGGGACGCGCGGACCGCCGCGGCGGTCCGCACCTTCGTGGACCTCAACCACATGGCCCCCACCTTCGGTGAGGAACCCTGGCAGCCGCAGGCGCCGAAGCTGGCCGCCCGGCTCGACGGCTTCTGGGAGCGCTACGCCGACGATCCGGCAGCCGCCGTCCGCGAACTGCGGCCCGTCGCCGACGACATCCGCCGCGCGCCCGCCCGCATCCGCGACGGCGTGCGGGACCGCTACTTCCTGCACGACGCCGACCGCTGGCTGGACGCCACCGAGCTGTGGGGCGAGGCCATGGGGCAGGGCCTGCGGGTACTGACCGCGTTGCGCGACGGCGACGACGAGGCGGCCGAGGGCGCCCGCACGGCCATGGACGAGGCGGCGAAGAAGGCCTCCGACATCACCGTCGACCCCGACGAACACCATCAGGTCGGCCCGGTCAGGATCGGCGACCCCTACCTCGCGGACTTCCTGACCGGCGTCCGCGACCAGCAGGACGGCTGAGGCGGCGGTGGCGTGAAGACCGGGCCGGCGGCCCGGGCGGTGCCTTCCCCGCCCCGGTCGCCGGCCCACCACCGGTGCCGCTCAGCCGGGCCCCTCCACTCGTCCCGTCACCCAGTCGTGGAACTCCCCGATGTGGTGCTCGCTGGGGACCAGCACGCCGCCTTCGCGGTAGGCGCGGGAGGACATGGCGGGCTGGGTGCGCTCGCAGGCGTCGAAGTCCTGGACGTTGACGCGGTGGAAGAGCTCCACCGAGCGGTCCAGGTCGGTGCCCGCCGCCACGACCTCGGGCGCGTAGAGCCAGTCGCACTCCACGACGGTGCGGTCCTCGGCCAGCGGGAACATCCGGTGCCAGATGACGTGGTCGGGCACCAGGTTGACGAAGACCTGCGGGCGTACGGTGACCGCGTAGTAGCGGCGGTCGTGGGCGTCGGGCACGCCGGGCAGCCGCGCGAAACCGGCGCTCCCGTCCACCGTGAAGCCCTCGGCCTCGGCGGCGAACTCGGGTCCGTGGCCCACGAAGTACTGCGCGGCGAGCCCGTCGGCGAACTCCGGCAGTACCTCGGTCAGTTCGGGGTGGATGGTGGCGCAGTGGTAGCACTCCATGAAGTTCTCGACGATCAGTTTCCAGTTGGCCGCCACGTCGTAGGTGTGCCGCCTGCCCAGCGCCAGCGACTCGATCGCGTAGTGCCCGATGACGTCGCCGCCACCCAGCCGGCCGGCGACGTCGGCCATCACCGTCTCCTCGAACGACGGTGGCTCTGCGGCCAGACACACCCACGCGTACCCCAGCCACTCCCGCAGTGCCACGGTGTGCAGCCCGTAGGAGCCGCGGTCCACGTCCGGCATCCGTGTCAGGTTGGGGGCGGCCGTGAGCCGGCCGTCCAGGTCGTACGTCCAGGCGTGGTACGGGCACTGCAGGCTGCGCCGTACCTCGCCCGCCTGCTGGGTGCACAGCCGGGCGCCGCGGTGGCGGCACACGTTGAGGAAGGCCCGCAGGTCTCCGCGCCGGTTGCGGGTGACCAGCACGCTCTCGCGGCCCACCTGGACGGTGCGGTAGGCGCCTGGCTTGTCGAGATCGGCCGAGCGGACGGCGCAGAACCACCCGCTCTCGAAGATGCGTTCCTGCTCGCGCCGGAAGTTTTCCGGGTCGGTGTAGCGGTCACCTGGCAGGGTCGCCAGCAGGCTGCCGACGGCGGTCGTCATGGTGTGGTCACTCCCTCGGGCGTCACGGACTGCCTCAGCGGGTCGAAGAGGGCGATCGGATGCTCGGTGGCGCCGGTGAGCGCCAGGTCGGCGACGATCTCGCCGATGACGGGAACGAACTTGAAACCGTGCCCGGAGAAGCCGCACGCCACCGTGACCGAGTCCGGGTGCTCGGGGTGCCGGGCCAGCACGAAGTGCTCGTCCGCCGTGGTGGTGTACATGCACGCGACGGCCCTGCGCAGGGTGCCGGGCAGGTCGGGGAGGCGGGGCCGCAGCTGGGCTGCCATCGCCACCACTTCCTGGGGCCCGACCGTGCGCTCAAGAGTCTCCGGGTCGCAGACCGTCCCCTTGCGGAAGAAGGCGACCTTGGCGCCGCCGTCCGGTCCCTCGATCGCGGGGAAGCCGTAGATCTGCATCCCGTCGCCGTCCTCCCACACGTAGATGGGGTGCCGCCCCGGTTCGAACGCCGCGGTGCCGCCCCGGGGATGGAACCAGTACATGACCTGCCGCTCGATGGTGAAGCCGACACCGAGATCGGACAGCAGGCGGGGCGCCCACGCGCCGGGACACACCACCAGGTGCCCCGCGGTGTAGACGTCGTCCACCGTGTGGACGCGCACGCCCTTGCCGCCCGGCAGCACCTCCCACCGGGTCACCGGCTCCTCGAACCGCAGGTCCGCACCCGCCTGCTGGGCGAGCTGCACGTGTGCGGTGACCGTGGCCTCGGGGCGGACGAAACCGGCCCTCTCCTCGTACAGGGCCACCTCGTCGGGGCCCGGGGTGAGCGTCGGGAAGCGCCGCCGCACCTGTGTGGCGTCGAGCATCTCGTGGGGGAGCCCCCACCGCTCGGCCGAGAGCCGGCTGCCCGCCACGGTGCGGCTGTCCGGGCGGCCCAGCATCACCCCTCCGCAGAGGGTCGCCAGGGTGCGTCCCGTGTCGCGCTCCAGTTTCGCGAACAGTTCGTAGGAGCGCAGGAGCAGCGGCACGTAGGCCGGGTCCTCGAAGTAGGACTGGCGGGTGATGCGGGAGCCGCCGTGGCTGGAGCCGCGGTTGTGGGCGGGGCCGAAGCGCTCCAGCCCGAGGACCTGCTGGCCTCGGGCCGCCAGGTGGTAGGCGGCGGCACTGCCCATGCCGCCGAGGCCGACGACGATGACGTCGCGGGTGACTGACACTGCGGGCCTCCTGTTCGTGGGTCCCCGCCCCGCCCCCTTTCCCGTCTCCTCGGGGAAACGGGAAAGGGGGCGCAGGTGGGGGATCAGCGGCGGATGCGGGCCATCTCGGGGTCGAACAGCGGCTCGGCTGCCACCGTCGCCGCGGTCTTCTCGCCGAAGTACTCGACGGACACCGCCGTACCCGGCGCGGCAGCGGCGGCCGGCAGCCACGCGTACGCCACGCACCGGCCCACGCTGTAGCCGTATCCGGCGCTGGTCACGTACCCGGCCACGACCCCGTCGAGGTGGACGGGCTCACTGCCCATGACGAGCGCCGCGGGGTCGTCGAGAGTGAGGCAGACCAGTTTGCGTGCCGCCCGGCCCCGGGCCGCGAGCGCGTCGAGGCCGACGAAGTCGCCCTTGGACGGGCGGACGGCGAAGGAGACACCGGCCTCCTCGGGGGTGTGCTCCGTGGTCATGTCGGCGCCCCAGGCCCGGTAGCCCTTCTCCAGCCTGAGGCTGTTGAAGGCGCTGCGCCCCGCCGCGATGACGCCCAGCCGCTGCCCGGCCTCCCACAGGGTGTCCCACAGCCGCAGCCCGACATCGGCGTCGGCGTACAGCTCCCAGCCCAGTTCGCCCACGTAGCTGACCCGCAGCGCGGTGACCGGCACGTGCCCCACATAGGTCTCGCGGGCCTTGAAATAGCCGAAGGCCTCGTGGGAGAGGTCGGCGGGGGACAGCGGCTGCACCAGCTGCCGGGCCAGCGGCCCCCAGACACCGACGCAGCAGGTGCCTGAGGTGATGTCGCGTACCTGTACGCCCTCGGGCGCGCGGCGGATGAGCCAGTCCAGGTCGGCCGGGGTGTTGGCGCCCAGCTGCCAGCGGTCGCGGCCGAGCCTGGCGGCCGTCAGATCGCTGCGGATGCCGCCCGCCTCGTCCAGCAGCAGGGTGTAGGTGACCGAGCCGGGACGCTTCTTGAGGTTGTTGGTCGTCATCCGCTGGAGGAAGTCCAGCGAGCCGGGGCCTGTGACCTCCAGCCGCCGCAGCGGCGTCATGTCGTAGAGAGCCACCCGCTCGCGGGTGGCCTCGGCCTCCGCCGCGGCGATCGGGGACCAGTGCTGCGCCGACCAGGCGTCGCGCTCGGGAAGCTCCCCTTTCAGGTCCGCGACCAGCGGCGCGTTGGCCTCGTACCAGTGGGGCCGCTCCCACCCGCCCGACTCCAGGAAGTGGGCGCCCAGTTCGCGCTGGCGGGGGTAGAAGGGGCTGGTGCGCAGCGCCCTGGCCCGCTCGGGCGGCTGGAGCGGGTGGATCACGTCGTAGACCTCGACGAAGCTGCTGACGCCCCTCTCCCGCACATACGCGGGGGAGCGCTGCGCCTTCTCGAACCGGTGCAGGTCGCACTCGTGCACGTCGACACTGGTGCGCCCTTCCGTCATCAGCTCCGCGACGGCGCGGGCGGCCCCCGCCGAGTGGGTGACCCACACCGCCTCGGCCAGCCAGAACCCGCGCAGGGTGCGGGACTCGCCCAGCAGTGGCATGCCGTCCGGGGTGAAGGAGAAGACGCCGTTGAAGCCCTCCTGTACGCGGGAGGCGGCGAGCCGGGGCAGCATGCGCCGCGTCTCCGCCCAGCTCGCGGCGAAGTCCTCCTCGGTGAAGGGCAGCGAGGACGGCATCACCGGCGCCTCGTCGAACGCCGGTACCGCGTACGGGTCGACGGGCAGCGGGCGGTGCGCGTAGGTACCGATGCCGATGCGTCCGGGGCCGCCCGCCGGGTCGAGGTGTTCGCGGTAGTACAGGTCGTGGTCCTGGTGGCGCAGCAGGGGGCGCACGGCCTCCGCGCCGTGCGGCCGCGCTCCGGTCAGCTCGGGCAGCGGCGCCGTCTTCGCGTACTGGTGCGCGAGCGGCAGCAGCGGGACGTCCACCCCCGCCATGGCGCCGATGACCGGCCCCCAGAAGCCGGCCGCCGAGACCACGTGGTCCGCGGGGAAGGTGCCCCGGTCGGTGACGACCCCCGTCACCCGGCCACCCTCCCGTTCGATGCCGGTGACCGTGTGCCGGTCCAGGAAGCGGGCGCCGCGCCGCCGCGCGCTCTCGATCTGCGCCTGGCAGGCGAGCTGGGCGCGGGCCAGCCCGTCACCCGGCGTGTGGAAGCCGCCGAGCACGGCGTCGGCGTCCAGCAGGGGGAAGAGCTCGGCGCACCGGGCGGGCCCCACCAGTTCGCCCTCGACACCCCAGGCGGCGGCGAGCCCCGCCTTGCGGTGCAGGTCGAGCCACCGGGTCTCGGTCGTGGCGACCTCCAGCCCGCCTACCGGCAGGAAACAGGGCTGCCCTTCCACGGTGAGCGAGCTGAACTTCTCGACGGTGTAGCGCGCGTAGTCCGTCATCGCCTTGGAGGTGTTGGTGCGGAAGACGAGCCCCGGCGCGTGCGAGGTGGAGCCGCCGGGCGCCGCCAGCGGGCCCTGTTCGAGGACGGTCACGTCGCACCAGCCGCGCGCGGTCAGTTCGTCGGCCAGCGAGCAGCCGACGATGCCGGCACCGATGACGACGACGCGCTCCGTGGGCGGGGGCGCGGCGTGCGGGTCGGGAGGGACGACGGCCGGTTCAGGGATGTTCACAGGACCACCACCGATCGCAGCACCTTGCCGCGCTGCATCCGTTCGAAGGCGACCTCGACCTCGTCCAGCGCGATCGTCTCGGTGACGAAGGCGCCCAGGTCGAGCTTGCCGCTGAGATAGAGGTCGATCAGGACGGGAAAGTCCCTGCTGGGCAGGCAGTCCCCGTACCAGGAGGACTTGAGGGCACCGCCCCGGGAGAACAGCTCCTGGAACGGCAGCTCGATGGTCACGCCCGGCGCGGGCACCCCGGCCTGGACGAGTACGCCCGCCAGGTCCCGCATGTGGAACCCCTGCAGATACGTCTCGGGGCGGCCGACGGCCTCGACGACGAGATCGGCGCCGTGTCCGCCGGTCAGCTCGCGGACCGCCGCGACCGGGTCCGTGCCGCGCGAGTTGACGCTGTGGCTGGCCCCGAACCGGGCGGCCACATCCAGCTTGGCGTCGTCGATGTCGACGGCGATCACCCGGCGCGCCCCGGCCAGCGAGGCGGCCGCGATGGCCGCGTTGCCGACACCGCCGCAGCCGATGACGGCGACGGTGTCGCCGTTGGCCACCCCGCCGGTGTGGACGGCCGCACCCCAGCCGGCCATCACCCCGCAGCCGATGAGCCCGGCGGCCTCGGGGCGCGCCGCCGGATCGACCCGCACGGCCTGACCTGCGTCGACCAGGGTTTTCTCGGCGAAGGCGCCGATACCCAGCGCCGGGGTGAGCGGGGTGCCGTCCAGCAGCGTCATCTGCTGCCGGGCGTTGCGCGAGTCGAAGCAGTACCAGGGCCGCCCCTTGCGGCAGGCGCGGCAGCTTCCGCACGGTGCGCGCCAGGCGAGGACGACGAAGTCGCCGGGGCGCAGATCGGTGACGCCGGGGCCCGTCTCCTCGACGATGCCCGCGGCCTCGTGGCCGAGCAGGAACGGGAAGTCGTCGCTCACGGCGCCTTCCCTGTAGTGCAGATCGGTGTGGCAGACACCGCATGCCTGGACGGAGACGAGGACCTCTCCGGGCCCTGGATCCGGTACCAGGACCGGCTGCACCTCGGCCGGGGCATCCTTCTTCATCGCGATGACAGCGCGGACCTCGTGTGGCATTCCCAGACCTCGCATTGTTGCGTAGTGCACGACTGGTTGCGCTATGGGAGACATAGTGAGAACGCCGTCCGCCGCCGTCAAGAGAAGACGACCAGTGGTTCCTGACGGCGCGTCATAAATGCGAACTGCGGGCCCGGGCGATGCCGGACCCGCAGTTATGGGAGGTCGGGGCGGTGCAAAAGCTGATGCCCCATCAGGAATTCGTGACGTTTCCGCGCGGCAGCCACGCCGTGGAGTGCCGAAGCACCGTGGAGTGCCCGACGCGCCGTGGAGTGCCCGACGCTCAGTACGCGTACCCCATGCGGCGGGACAGGTCCTGCGCCGCGGCCACCGTGCGCTTGGCGACCTCGTGCAGCCGCTCCTCCTCCAGCCGGTAGGAAGGCCCCGAGACGCTGATCGCCCCGATGACCTTGCCGTCGTGCGCCCGCACCGGTGCCGCCACCGCGTGCAACCCGATCTCCAGCTCGTCACGCGCCGACGCGAAGCCGTTCCTGGCCACCGACCTCAGCTCAGCCCGCAGCTCGGCGGGCGAGACCACCGTGTGATCCGTCAGCCGCGGCAACTTCCTGGCCAGCACGCTCTCCTGCACCGACTTGGGCTGGTGCGCCAGCAGCGCCTTCCCGCTGGAGGTGGCGTGCAGCGGTGTCCTCCTGCCCAGCCAGTTCTGGGCGGTCACCGACGACGAGCCGCGCGCCTGCATGATGTTGACCGCCGCGTCGTCGTCGAGCACCGCGATGTTCGCCGTCTCACCGGCCTCCTCGGCCAGCTCCCGGCACACCGGCGCGCCCTCCTGCGAGATGTCCAGCCGGGAGGCCGCGGCCCCCGCCAGTCTCAACACCCCGGGCCCCAGGTAGTACTTGCCGCGATCCTGCTCCTGGGAGACCAGGCCCCTGGCCTCCAGCACCCCCAACAGCCGGAACGCCGTGGACTTGTGGACGCCCAGCTCCTCGGCGATCTCGGTCACTCCCGCGTCGGTGTGCCGGGCGAGAATCTCCAGCACGCTCACCGCGCGGTCGACCGACTGGACAGAGGCAGCCGCTCCTCTGGACTGCCTGCCCGACCCTGTGTCCTCCGTCTTTTCGCTCATCTGCTCAACGTCACCGCCTGGTGGCCTGGTTGGTGGTACACGGTTGCCGGCGCGCGTCCGCGCCGCCTCCTCCGTCACGTCCCGACGGAGGTCGTCGGCGGGTGCTTGACGTGAAGCCTTCCCGCTTGGATTCTGTTGCGCATCACGCTCCATCGTGCGCGATACGGAACTCGGATAGTAGCGAAGTGCATGCCAGCACCACCCCGGCCCTCCACGACCGGGGGCCGCAGACCCCGCTCGCGAGGTGAATCACAGTGATACCCGTCTGTCGCCTTGAGGACCTGCCCGCCGGTGAGTCCGTCCGCCTCGACCTCGAACCTCCCATCGCCGTCTTCAACGCCGACGGCGAGCTGTACGCCGTCGACGACACCTGCACCCACCAGGACGCGTCCCTCTCCCAAGGCTGGCTCGAGGGCTGTCTGGTCGAATGCCCGCTGCACGCGGCTTCATTCGACCTGCGCACCGGACGCCCCACCTGCCTCCCCGCCCGCAAGCCGGTGCGCACCCACCTTGTGAGCGTGCTCGACGGCACCGTGTGGGTACACGTCGAGACCGACCAGGCCGCACCGCGACCGCAGACCGCAACGGCCACCCAAGGGAGCGCCGCATGAGGACCATCACCGTGATCGGCGCATCCCTCGCCGGACTCCACACCGCGCTCGCGCTGCGCGCGGAAGGCTACGAAGGACGCCTGGTGATCGTAGGGGAGGAACACCACAGGCCCTACGACCGCCCTCCGCTCTCCAAGGAATTCCTGACCGGAGCCCTGACCGCGGAGAAACTCTCCCTCGCCGACGCGGAGGAGACCGCCGAACTCGACGCCGACTGGCTGCTGGGCACCCGCGCCGAGGGCCTCGACCCACCGGCCGGCAGCGTCACGCTGTCCGGCGGGCGCACCCTGGCCACCGACGGCGTGGTGATCGCCACGGGGGCTACCCCCCGCACGCTGCCGGGGGAGCCACTGGAGGGTGTCCACACCCTGCGCACTCTCGACGACGCCGCCGCACTCCGCGAGGACCTGAGCCGCGGGCAGGCGAGGGTGGTCGTCATCGGAGCCGGCTTCATCGGCGCCGAGGTCGCCTCCTCCTGCGCCACGCTCGGGCACAACGTCACCGTCGTCGAGGCGGCGGACGCGCCGCTGCTACCGCAACTTGGCGCACGCATGGCCGCGTTCTGCGCCGACCTGCACACCGACCACGGCGTCACCCTGCTGACCGGCACCGGCGTGCGCGCACTGCACGCCGGCGGCGTGCCGGGCAGTGGACAGGGCGGTCAGGTCGGTCAGGTCGGCCGGGTCGGCCGGGTCGGATGGGTCGAGCTGGCCGACGGCCGGTTCCTGCCCGCCGACGTCGTCCTCGTCGGAATCGGCGCACGCCCGGCCACCGACTGGCTGACAGGCTCGGGCCTCGCGCTGGACGACGGCGTCGTGTGCGACGCGGGCGGAGTCACCGCACTGCCCGGTGTGGTCGCCGTCGGCGACGTGGCCCGCACGGCAGGGCGGCGCGCCGAACACTGGACCAGCGCCATGGAGTCGGCAGCCGTCGCGGCCCGCAACCTGCTGGCCGGCGCGACGGTTGAGACCTACACAGCGCTGCCCTACTTCTGGTCCGACCAGTACGGCATCCGCCTCCAACTCGCGGGCCACCGCGGCCCGCACGACACCGTACGCCTCGTGGAGGGCGCCCCCGAGGACCGCAGCTTCCTCGCCGTCTACGAACGCGACGGCACCACCACCGCGGTCCTCGCCGCCAACCGCCCCCGCCCCTTCACCCGAGCCCGCCGCGAGCTCGCGCGCGAGGGAGGACTGGCCGCGGTGTGAGGACCTCCACGCCACGCCCCACGAGCCGGCCGGCTCGTGGGGCGTGCGCCCGGCTGCGCGGGTGACGCTCCGCTGCCGTGTGAAGCGAGCGCACACGGTGCCGCCGGATGTCTCGCGGAATGCGTCCTGCCGCCGTGCGGCGCCGCCCCGCCGCCCTGCGAGAGGGCAGAGCCGCGGCGCGCACGGTGCCGGCCGGCCGGGCCAGGCGGCACGCGGGCGGCCGGTCCCGGGCGACACCCCTCGCACGCTCCCGCGCCCGAGGCCGCGCGCCCGAGCGGTCCGTGACCGCGTGCTCACGCGGTCCCGTGTCCGAGCAGGCCCCGAGCCCGGGCGGACGCGCCGGCGCGGCCCCGCGTCCGAACGGGCCTGCGGGCGCGTCGGCTCCGCCTGGTGAGGCGTCGGTGCTGGTCTGGGCCGGTTGCGCGCCCTGCCGCACGCAGAGTCCCCGCGTCTCCGCGTCCCCGCGCCGGCGTGGCTTCGCGGCTGAGCGGCTGAATGCTCGCGCCTCGGCACGCTCCTGCATCGTGGCCATGTTGTCGGCCAGCTTCCGCAGCCGGGGCGGTCACGCGGTGCGCTCCCGCAGTCGGAAGGCGCTCCGCCAGCGCGTCCGCTTTCCCTCCTCTTCGCGCACGCGGGCGGTCTCGGCCGCCTGCCGTGCCTCGGCGGCGGCGTCGGCGAGTTCACCGAGGCGGCCCTCGGGACAGCCCACGTGCTCGTGCGGCTCCGCGCCCGGCGGCCCCGTGTGCGCGTTGCCTCATACCCGAGCGCCCCCGCGACCGGATGGTCTTGCGTCCGAGCGGGCCTGCGGGCGCGTCGGCTGCGCCTGGTGGGGCGTCGGTGCCGGGCTGGGCCGGTACGCGCCCGCATGGTGCCGCACGCGGTGCCCGTGCGTCCCCGCAGCCGCGCGCCGGCGTGGCTTCGCGGCCGGGCGGCTGATGCCCGCGTGCTCGTGCGGCTCCGCGCCCGGTGGCCCCGTGTGCGCGTTGCTCCGGGCCCGAGCTTCCCGTCGCGGCCGCATGGCCCCGCGTCCGTGCGGGGGCGCGGGGTTCCGTCCGCCGGGCGTCAGTTGCTGCTCTGCACCAGTTGGGCGCCCATATGACGCCGGCCGTGCCCGCGCGCCCGCGCGGCCGGCCCCGCGCCCAGCGGCCCCGTACCGCGGGCGGATGCATGCGCGAGGAGAAGCGTGGACACGCGCGCGGACACGCGCGAACGTGCGGGTGCGTGGGTCCGCCCGGCAGGGCGTCAGTTGCTCGTCTGGGCCGGTTGCTTCTCGCTCGGGCGGACGATGACGAAGCCCTCACCGTCCAGCCTCAGTTGTACGGCCTCTCCCGAGCCGCCGCGGATCATCGATCCGAAACTCTGCGAGCGGTGCAGCGAGGTGTGCAGCTGGGCGCTCCAGCCCACCACCGCGTCGGTGTCCACGAACACCGGCGCCTGCTGGGACACCGGAATCACGATCGGCGTGCCCTCGCAGATCACTCCGAGCCTGCCCTGGCCGGAGAAGACGCTGTTGAACAGGCCGCCGCCGGTCATCCCCGCGCCTTTGACGACGCCGATCTCGTAGTGCAGGCCGGCGTCGAAACACAGCACGTTGCGGCCGTTGACGGTCAGCGAGTCACCGGGAGCTATGTCGACGACGAAGCAGTTCTCCGCCTCGTGCGCGAACCACGCCTCACCCTGCCCGCTGATCGACATCAGCGCGAGCCCCTCGCCGGTCACCTGCCGCTTGAGGAAGTTGCCGACGCCCTGCCCCTTCTTCTCGAACTTGAGGTTCCCCCGGAAGGCCACCATCGAGCCCTGCCGCGCGTAGCACTCGCCGTTGACCGTGTACTTCACACACTTGTCGTTCTGCAGCTCCATCCCCGGTGCGGAGGGCGGCTGCGCCATGTTCTTCGAAGCGAAGAGATCACTCTGCATGGCTGTATGTTTCCCCGGAACGCGCCGCTGAGCCAGTCCCGCAGGGCGGGCTGCGTGCCGGCCCCCTTCTCCGCCTTCCGCGCGCCGCCACGGCCTGCAGCGGTCCCCACCCCGCGGCGGCCGGGTCACGACGGCACCGTCACCCGACCATCCCTGTCTCACCCCAGTTGAGACCTGGCCTCCTCACGCTCCCCGGTTTGCGGGCTGTCGTCGCCGCGAAGTCCCCAAAAGCAGTTCAATGAAAAAATGGAAGGTGAAGGTCGCGGGGCTCCAGCCCCACGGCACGGACGCGCACGTGCGGGCACACGTACGGGCGCGCGTACGGGAAGGGGACAAGAGTGAAGTTCGTACTCGAGGTCGACATGGCACACATGCACGGCAAGGACGAGGCCGTGGCCGAGTTGGGGCGCGTGCTGCGGTACTGGGGTGGAAATCTGCGCCACTACGCGCTGGAGCAGGGGGATGCCGCCGAAGTGTACGACTCGGACTACCGTGAGGTCGGCAGCTGGCGTGTGACCGCGGCCTGACGGCGCGGACGAGGCGAGAAGGTGGACGGATGACGACTGCGGGCGCTGACCCCTTGCGGATCGGACACGAGCTCGACGGCGCGGTCGTCACCGTCGACCCCGCTCTTCCCGAGCGGGTGCACGAGGGCGTCGAGCGGATCGTCGGACGTCCTGTGGGGACCGGCCGAGGGCCCCGGGTGCACATCGGTCCCCACTTCCCCGAGCTGGCCGAAGGGGAGCGGCTCTTGTGGGTGCACAGCTCCAACGCGGGCGTCGACGCGCTGCTGAAGGCGCGTACGCCGTGGCCGCGTGAGGTGCTGCTGACCCGCACCGTCGGACGCATGGGGGAGCGGATCGGGCAGTACGTCCTGGCGTGGGTGCTCGCCGAACTCCAGAACGTGCCCGGATTCCTGGAGCAGCACGCCCGCCGCACCTGGCACCGGCTGCCCACCGAACTGGCCGACGGGGCGCTCGCGGTCGTCCTCGGGGCCGGCCGCATCGGCACCGCCATCGGGACCGCATTGCAACAGTGCGGTGTCCACACGGTCGGGGTGGCGCGGAGCCCGCGCGAGATGCCCGGCTTCGACAGCGTCGTTCCGCTGGGCGTGCCCGAAGAGCCCGGGGGCGGCCCCGCGCAGGAACTGGCCGACGTGCTCGCGAAGGCCCGCTGGGTGGTCAACGCGCTGCCCCTCACGCCGCAGACCCGCGGTCTCGTCGGCGCCGGTCTCCTCGGGGCGTTGCGCGGTGCCACGTTCATCAACGTCGGCCGTGGGGAGACCGTCCTGACCGACGCGCTCGCCAGGGCCCTCGACGACGGAACGGTCGGGCACGCCGTCCTCGACGTCCTTCCGGAGGAGCCCGCGGCACCCGCCGACCCGGCCTGGGACCTCCCGCGCACCACCCTCACCTGCCACTCCGCGGGGCCGACGACCCACGAGGACGTCACCGCCGATTTCCGCGCCGCGTGGCAGGCCCTGCGCGCGGGTGAACTCCCCACGCTCACCGTACGGGTGTCGGCCGGGTACTGACCTTCGCCGGCCGGCACGCCGGGGCTCCCCCGAGCCCGGCGCCCCCCCCGCACTGACGAAAGTCAGGGAAACGGCCTGCCGATCGTCGATGCCCGGCACCCCCGCGGCCTTCCTACGCTCCCGCACATGCTCTTCAACTCGCCTCGCGGGACGGCGCTCGCCGTCCTCCTCTCCGTCAGTCTGCTCACCCCGGCCGCCGTGGCCTGCGCCCCCGCGGGAGCCTCTCAGCGGGCGGCCGGCTCCGACCTGTCCGCGCCCGGCTCCGGCGAACACCGGGACACCCGCCTGTCTCTTCCCCGCCCCACCGGACGGTACGGGATCGGCGGCGCGACGCTGCATCTGACCGACACCGCGCGCCGCGACCCCTGGGTGGACTCGGCGGGGGACCGCCAGGTCATGGTCTCCCTCCGCTACCCGGCGCGGCACGTGAGCGGTCACGGCGAGCGGATGCCGTACATGTCGGCCAAGGAGGCGGGGCTGCTCCTCGAAGGGCAGAAGCTGGACAAGCGCCTGAAGGCCGAGCAGCTCGCCTCCGCGCGCACCCACACGCGTGAGGGCGCACGTCCGGCCGCCGGCAGGCACCCGCTGATCCTGCTCTCACCCGGCTTCACCCTGCACCGCGCCACTCTCACCGTGCTGGCGGAGGAACTGGCCTCGCGCGGTTACGTGGTCGCGCTCGTCGACCACGCGTACGAGTCGTTCGGCTCGACGTTCCCGGACGGCGACACCACGCGCACCCTCACCTGTGTCGCCTGTGAGACGGTCGAGAAGGCGCCCGACGACGACGGGGAGAAGAAGATCCTGGCCCGGGCCGCCCGCACCAGGGCAGCCGACCTCTCCTTCGTCGTCGATGAACTGACTCGGAAGCCGGGCCGGGGCGAGACCGCCCACCACGACTTCAGCCGTCTCATCGACCCCCGCCGCATCGGGGCCGCCGGACATTCGCTGGGCGGCAACGCGGCGGCCGTGGCAGCCGGTACGGATCACCGCGTCCGCGCCGCGGCGAACCTCGACGGCAGCTTCTTCGCCCCCGTACCCCGTGCCGGAACGGGCCGCCCCGTCCTGATGCTCGGCACCCGTAAGGGTCACACCCCGCAGGCCGACGACCGCACCTGGCCGCGCCAGTGGACCCGCCTCCACGGCTGGAAGCGCTGGCTGACGGTCGCCGACGCCGGACACTTCTCCTTCAACGACCTCCCCGTCCTGGGCGGCCTGCTGGGCATGAGCGACCCGTCGGCCCCGCTGCCGGGCGAGCGCTGCCGCCAGATCACCACCGACTACGTCACCGCGTTCTTCGACCGCCATCTCCGCGGTCAGCACCGCCCCCTGCTGAACGCCCCGACAAAAACCAACCCGGAAGTCACCTTCCACACCCCGTGACCGACCACCGCGTCGCTACGTTCCCTCCGTCAGCCCCTGGATGCGGCGGGCGTGGTGGGCGTGGGTGGTGAGCATGTCGTGGGTTCGGGTGTGGGGGAGGGTGAGAGCGCCGTCCTCGACGAGGGGGTGGCCCTGGACGAGGGTGTGGCGGGGGCGGACGGGGCCGCAGCGGAGCCAGGCCTCGACGGGGTCGGTGTGGGCGCCGGCGAAGGCGAACTCGTCCAGGTCCCAGACCACGACGTCCGCGGGGGCGCCTGGCGCGAGGCTGCCCAGGCCGTCCTCGCGGCCCAGGCAGGCCGCCGCGTCGACGGTCGCGGCGCGCAGGATGTCGCGGGCGGTGGCCGCCCCGGCGCCGCCGCGCTCCCGTGCGCCGGTCAGCGCCGTGCGCGCCTCCAGCCAGAGCGAGGCGTGGTCGGTGGAGGCCGAACCGTCGCAGCCCAGGCCGACGGTGACGCCCGCGTCACGCAGAGCGGGCAGGCTCGCGGCCCCCGCGCCCAGCATCATCGTCGATCCCGGGCAGTGGGCGACGACGGTGCCCCAGCGTCCCAGCCGCTCCCTTTCCTGCGGCTCGGTGAAGATGAAGTGCGCGACCCAGGCACGGTCGCTGCCCCAGCCCACGTGCTCGAACTGCTCGACGGGGCGGCGGCCGAAGGTCTCGCGGCAGTACTCCTCCTCACCGAGGGACTCGGCCAGGTGCGTGTGCAGTCGTACGTCGAGCCGTTCGGCGAGGCGGGCCGTCTCCACCATCAGGCGTTCGGTCACGGCGGCCTGGGTGGAGGGGGCCAGTGCGATACGGAGCATCGAGCCCGGCGCCGGATCGTGGTAGGTGTGCACGAGGCGTTCGCTGTCGGCCAGGATCTCCTCGACGCTCTCGGTGAGCTGTTCGGGGGCCGGGCCGCCGTCCTTCTCGGACAGGTCGAGGGCGCCCCTGGCGGGGTGAAACCTGAGCCCCACGTCGCGGGCCGCGCGGATCTGGGCGTCGATGAGGCGGGGGCGCGGGTGCGCGTAGAGCATGTCGGTGGTGGTGGTGCAGCCGCCCAGCGCGAGCTCCGCCAGTCCGACCCAGGTGGAGACCTCGACGGCTTCCTCGTCCACGGCGGCCCAGAGGGGGTAGAGCGCCTTCAGCCAGTCGAACAGTTCGTAGCCGGTGGCGGGGGCGTAGGCGCGGGTGAGGTTCTGGAAGATGTGGTGGTGGGTGTTGATCAGCCCCGGCGTGACCAGTGCGCCGCGCGCGGACAGCGTGCGGGTCGCCGCGGGTTCCTCGCCGGCGCGTCCGGTGGCCGCCACCGTGCCGCCGCTGAGGGCGACCCAGCCGCCGGGGATCTCGTCCCCCGCCATGGTGACGACCGTTTCCGCGTCACGGATGAGTGTGTCGGTCCGGTGGTCCACGGACAGCTCCTCGTCGGTTGTGCGGGCATGCGTGCGGGGTGGTGCCGGGGGGAACTCGCGAACGGTCGGGCCTGACGGCGCCGAGTGAGACGGAAAGAGCCGGAAAGAGCTGGGAAAGAGCCAGAAGGAGGGGCGTCATGCACTGCTACGACTGCTTCAAGGAAGGCACCGAGAACACGGCCGTCGCCGTCTGTGTCGAATGCGGCGCGGGCGTGTGCACGCGCCACCTGCACGACGAGCCGGAGCCCGTCCGCCGCTCCAGCGCGACCGGCCGGGTCTGGTCGCCGCACGACGCGCGCCGCATGGTCTGCCTCGTCTGCCACGAGTCGCTGCGGCAGAACCCCCGCTGAGCTTCCCGTGCGGCGTGCGGCGCTGCGTTTCCGGGTGACTGACCGTCCGTCCGACCCCGCCCGTCTGATCGTTCGTTCGGCTGCCCTTCGGAGTCGTTCGTCCGCCCTTCGGGGATCAGCGCCGCACCGTCCGTGCCACCGCGGCCGCCCCCGCGGCGGCGGCCGCCGCCGTACCGAGTGCGGCGAGCAGACCGTGGTGGTGTGAGGCCCACAGCTGGTAGCTGCGCTTGGTCGCCTCGTCGTCGAACTCGCCGTGCGCACCGTAGTCGTGCTGCTGGTCGGCGGGCTTCCACAGGTTGTCGGGCTGGGAGGGGGCGCGGTCGTGGTCGGCCTGCTGCCCCTTGAACGCGGTCCTGGCGAGGTAGCGGTCGAGGAGACCGGGCGCGAACTTGTCGCCCAGCAGGGTGCCCACGGTGGAGCCGCCGACCCAGTACTCGCGGCGCCGCGGGTGGTCGGCCGCGTACAGGACGCCGCGCCCGGCGACCTCGGGCTGGTAGACGGGCGCGACCGGGCGGGGATTGTGCGGCAGGCGTGACTTGACCCAGGTGAACTGCGGGGTGTTGAGCCCGGGCAACTGCACCATCGTCACGCTGACGCCGCTCTTGGCGTGCAGCAGCTCGCAGCGCAGCGACTCGTGGAACCCCTGGATGGCGTGCTTGGCCGCGCAGTAGGCGGCCTGCAGCGGGATGCCGCGGTAGGCCAGCGCGGAGCCGACCTGGACGATGGTCCCCGCGTCGCGGGGCTCCATGTGGCGCAGGGCCGCCAGCGTCCCGTGGACGAAGCCGAGGTAGGTGACCTCCGTCGCCCGGCGGAACTCCTCGGCGCGCACTTCGTTGACGGGTGCGAAGACGGTGGAGAACGCCACGTTCACCCACACCGCGATCGGCCCGAGTTCCCGCTCGATCCGTTCGGCTGCGGCGTCGACGGCCGTGTGGTCGCTGACGTCGATGTCCAGCGGGAGCGCGGTGCCGCCCGCGTCGCGTACGTCGTCGGCGGCGCGCGTCAGGCCCTCCTCGCCGCGGGCGACGAGAGCGACACGGGCTCCGCGCGCTCCGAAGGCCCTGGCAGTCGCGCGGCCCACCCCGCCGCTGGCGCCGGTGACCACGACGACCTGACCGTCCGCTCCCGCCGGACTCGACTGCGCTCGGCTCATCGGCACACCCTCCTCGTCTCCGCGTGTCCACGCGTGTCGTCGTCGCGTACGGGCGGCCCCCTCGGTGCGGGGGCCGCCGCGTGCTGCCGTGTGCGGCGGCCCACCGGGTACCCGCGTACGCGGCCCCGCTCACACGTCTACGGGAGCTCTTCAGGGGCCGAGGAGGGAGAACAGGCCGCCGTCCGGGTCGCGTACGGTCGCGAAGCGGCCGTGGGAGGCGTGCTGGACGGGTGAGACCACCGTGCCGCCCGTCTTCTCGACCGCGGCCAGCGCGGCGTCGATGTCGGTGGCGCGGAAGTAGACGTCCCAGCGGGTGCGCCGCTGCGGGTCGGGTGCCGCCTCGACGCCGCCGCCGCGCAGCCCGGCGACGGTCTCGCCGTCCACCAGGATGTGCACCTCGTCCTGCTGTTCCTCGTAGCTGACGCCATGGCTGGGGTTCTTCGTCCAGTCGAGCACCTCGCCGTAGAAGAGCGCCGCGGCGAAGGCGTCGCTGGTGTGCAGTTGCAGCCAGGCCGGCGCGTGTCCCGCGCCCACCTCCCAGCCGCGCGGCAACTCGCCCTGCCACAGGCCGAACGCCGCGCCGTGCGGGTCGGCGGCCATCACGGCGCGGCCTTCTCCCACGCGCAGCGGGCCGACGGCGACGGTGGCGCCGCGTTCGCTGATGCGCTCGCATGCCCGGTCGGCGTCGTCGACGGAGAAGAAGACGGTCCAGCGGACGGGCAGCTGCCAGGAGACGGCGGCTTCGTTGAAGCCGGCCACCGGCGCCCCTTCCCTGGTGGCGGTGCGAAACCCCGGGCCGAGGGTGCTGTCGACGAAGGACCATCCCAGTACGGCGCTGTAGAACTCCTCGGTGGCCCGCCGGTCGCGGACGGTGAGGCTGACCCAGCATGGCACTCCGGGTACGGAATCCATCACGACACCTCTAGCCTCCTGGGCGTTCCTCTCTCGCGTCTCGTCGTGCGTTGCGGTCGCGTTTACCTGTCCGACTTCTTCCTTCCTTCCCGGGCCCCGGGCTGCCCCCAGCCGCGTCCTGCTGCGCGCTTCCTGTGCGCCGTGGTGCCCCTCGTCCGCGGAGGTGAAACAAGGACGGGAATGTACGTTTTTGTGAGTTTTACTCTTTCTGCTGTCGGGTACTGGGCGGGATGCGCCGAATCCGCGGCGACCCCGCCGCGGCCGGCCGGTCTTCACCCCTACGCGTCGAGCGCCGTCGCGCGCCCCCTGGAGGAAACCGTCATGATGGCCCACCCCGACACCCTGCGAGAGCTGCTCGACCGCTACGAGAAGCTCCGCGCCCGCCCCGGCCATCCTCAGGAACTGGACGACGTCTCGTACACGCTGTGCGTCTCGACGAACACCCGCGACATCCACGACGCGCTGCGCGCCGCGCGCGAGCACATCGCGGGCGCCGCTCAGGCGGCCTGAGCATCCGGCCGAACTCGTGCCGACCTCGCCCGCCTGGGGCGCCACGTGGCCACCACCGCGCCCGCCAGCAGCAGTTCGGCGATGTCGCCGCCGTAGTACATGAGTTCCGCGCCTCCCCGCACCTGTCCGACGGGTGCGGGGATGTCGATGAGGAAGCCTCCGTACATCAGCTGGGACAGTACGGCGTGTCCGGCGATCGCGAAGCCCAGCAGCACCAGCCGCGCGGGCACTCCGGGGCGGGCGGGCGCCGGGTCGGGGCCCGCGACCACCCAGGCGAACAGGCAGCCGGCCGCCAGGAAGTGGAGGTGCAGCAGCCAGTGGCCCCAGGGCTGCGCCGTGGCCGCCCCGTACAGCGGTGTGCAGTAGAGGACCGCGAGGGAGCCGGTGTTCAGCAGCAGGGCCGTGACCGGATGAGTGAGCAGGCGTACCGGGCGGCTGCGCAGCAGTGCGGTGAGGGTCCGCGCGCGTGCGCCGGGCAGGGTGCGCAGCAAGAGGGTGACCGGTGCTCCCAGTACCAGTGCCACAGGCGCGTACATCCCGATCAGCAGATGTTGCGCCATGTGACCGCGGAAGTCGCCGTGCGCCCACGGGGCCAGCGGCGGCAGCACGGCGGCTGCCGCCAGCCCGCACCCGGCCAGGAAGCTCGCGGACCGCCAGGCGCTCCACTCGTGCCGGGGGCCGCGGCGGTGCGCGCGGCGTACCAGCAGCAGGTAGCCGAGCGCGGGGACGAGGGCCGCCAGTGCGGGCAGCAGTACGCCGAGCGGCTCCCAGCCACCGGCACTGCCGCCACCGCCGTGTCCGTGGCCGGTGCCGGGGTGCGTGTGGGCGAGGGCCGCCGGGCCCACCGGGTGCGCGGGCGGCGGCGCCGTGCCGTCCGTCATGCGAGCCTGCCATCCGTGTCCAGGGAGCGTCCGCTGCGCTGGACCAGGTGGCCGACGACCAGCAGTACGGCGCCCAGCACCAGGAAGCCGATATCCCACCACAGCTGGTAGGGGCCGCCGTGCACGTGGTGGATGCCCAGGATCTGGTGGTCCAGCAGCCCCTCCACCAGGTTGAACAGGCCCCAGCCCGCCAGGATCCAGCCCCACAGCACCCGCGAGGTCCACACCCGGCGCCGCCCGTGGGTGACTCGCGCGTACAGGACGGCGAGACCGGTCAGCACCGCGAGCCAGCAGACGGTGTGGAAGACGCCGTCCCACACGGTGTTCATCTCCAGCCCCGAGACCGTCCGGGGCGAGTAGTACTTCACCCCGATGCGGTCGTCGTCGGTACTGGTCAGCATGTGGTGCCACTGGAGGATCTGGTGCAGCAGGATGCCGTCGACGAAACCGCCGAGGCCCACCCCCAGCACGATCCCCGGAAGCCGCAGGCTCACCGGCTCCCTTCCGTCCCGGATTCCGTCCGTCACGGCCATCGCTCGCCTCCGCCTCCGCCTTCCGTGGCACGTCGCGCCGCCCGCCACGCGTCGCCGTGGCACGCCGCGCGGCGTCACGGCGCCGCGCGACGTGACGCCGGTCGCCACGGGTTTCCCGCCTCCGGCGGGGCCAGTCACTCCCGTCGGCGGTTTCCACCGACCGGCCCAGCGTTTCTGCGGCGTGGGGCGTGGGAACAGCGGAGCGCGAGCGGTCGGCGGCGCGGCCGAGCGACGGTGACCGCTGTCGATGCGAGCGAGGTGAGCGCAGTGCCGGAACCCGGCAGCAAGAGCTACGACAAGCACCGTGCGCGGGGCCGGAAGGACCAGGAGAGGAGCGGCCACACCGACGCCCGGGAAGCGAACGAGGCGGCCAAGCGGGAGATGGAACGCGATCCGCGCTGGCGGCCCTCGGGCCCGCGTACGGAGCGCGGCCGCGGGCCCAAGAGCGAGCGCCCCGGGAACGAGTGAACCGACCGTAACGAGCCGGGACGGCCGGTGGCCCGGCCCCGTCCCGGACCGATCCCGGCCCGGCTCCGGCCCTATGCTGGCTCGGGCAGTGCGTGTCCCGTGGTGGCGTCGACGTGGGCGGGCACCTCGTCGTGCCGGTCGCCGACCGACGAGGTGCCCGTCGGCTCGAACAGCAGGATCGCGGCGCCCCCGGGCGCGCTGGGCTTGTGTTCGGTGCCCCGGGGCACGGTGAAGACGGCTCCGGTGGGCAGGGTGACCGTTCGCTCCCCGCCGTCCTCGCGCAGCGCGATGTGCAACTCCCCGTCCAGGACCAGGAAGAACTCGTCCGTGTCCTCGTGGACGTGCCAGACGTGCTCGCCCTTCACCTTGGCGACGCGGGCGTCGTAGTCGTTGACGCGGGTGACGATGCGGGGGCTCCACAGGGCGTCGAAGGAGGACAGCGCCTGGGCCAGTGTGATCGGTTCGTTGCTCATGGACAGCATCCTGAGCCGTGACGGTCGCACCCCACGAGTGCTAGAAAACGCATATGGCGCAAGAATCCTCGCAGGCTGCCGGGGCGGGGCTCCACCGAGTCGTCGTGCTCGTCGACGAGAACTCCAACCCGTTCGAGCTGGGCTGCGCGACGGAGGTCTTCGGGCTGCGCAGGCCGGAGATCGGCCGGGACCTGTACGCGTTCACGCTCTGTTCCCCCGAGCCGCGCACGGTGCTGCGGGACGGGTTCTTCACGCTCACCGGCGTCGCGGACCTGGCGGCGGCCGAGCGCGCGGACACGCTGATCGTGCCCAACCGCCCCGACATCGAGACCCCGCGGCGTCCGGCCGTGCTGGAGGCCATCCGCCGCGCCCACGCGCGGGGCGCCCGCCTCCTCGGCTTCTGCAGCGGTGCCTTCACGCTCGCCGAGGCGGGTGTCCTGGCCGGACGGCGGGCGACGGCCCACTGGCAGTGGGCCGACCGGTTCCGTGCCCGGTTCCCGGACGTCCGGCTCGAACCCGACGTGCTGTTCGTCGACGACGGCGACATCCTCACCGCGGCGGGCAGCGCCGCCGCGCTCGACCTGGGCCTGTACGTGGTGCACCGGGATCACGGCGCGGAGGTGGCCAACGCGGTCAGCAGGCGCCTGGTCTTCGCGGCGCACCGGGACGGCGGGCAGCGGCAGTTCGTGGAGCGGCCGCTGCCGCCCGTTCCCCAGGAGTCGCTGGCGCCGTTGCTGGCCTGGGCCGCGGAGCGGCTGGCCGAGCCGCTGACGGTCGCCGACCTCGCCACCAGGGCCGCGGTGAGCCAGGCCACGCTCCACCGCAGGTTCCGTGGGCAGTTGGGCACCACGCCGCTGGCCTGGCTGACCGGTGAACGCGTCACCCTGGCCTGCCGGCTGATCGAGCGCGGTGAGGAACGGCTCGACGTGGTCGCCCGCGACAGCGGCCTGGGCACGGCAGCCAACCTCCGCGCCAGGCTGCGCCGCGAGACGGGACTGAGCCCGACGGCGTACCGCCAGCGCTTCGGCCGGGTCGAGCTGCCGGAGTCCGCGTCCACAGCGCCACAGAGCCGGGCGGCGCCGTAGCGGCACGGACGTGGGCCGGGGGAACGCAAGAGGTGTGTGCGTCGAGAGTGGCCGGGAGATTCCCGCGGCTTTTCCGCGCCCGTCGCCGAGCGGGTCTGCGAGAGTGTCACTCGGACGGAACCGAGCTGCTCACCGCGCCGGAAGGACCTTCGTGGGCGAGAACAAGAAGCGCATGCTGGCGGGGGAGTGGTACCTCCCCGACGACGAGGAGCTGCAAGCGGCGAGCGAGCGGCGTGCCGAGCTGTGCGCCGCCTACAACGCCGCGGACACCGCGCCGGCCGCCGAGCGCCGCAGAATACTCGGCGAACTGGTCGGCGAGCTCGGTGAGGGCGTGACCATCCGGCCGCCGTTCCGCTGCGACTTCGGCACCCACCTGTCCATCGGTGCCCACACCTTCATCAACTTCGGCGCCGTCTTCCTGGACGCCGCGCCCATCACCATCGGGCGCAACGGGCAGATCGGCCCCAACGTGCAGCTGCTGACGCCCACCCACGAGCTGGACGCCGAGCGGCGCAGGGCAGGCTGGGAGAAGGCGGTGCCCCTCACCCTCGGCGACAACGTGTGGCTCGGCGGCGGGGTCATCGTCTGCCCCGGGGTCACGATCGGCTCGGACACCGTCGTCGGGGCCGGCTCCGTGGTCGTGGGAGACCTGCCGGCAGGCGTCCTGGCCGTCGGAAACCCGGCCCGGGTGGTGCGCGAGCTGTGAGGGCCGCCTTCCCGCGCTGAGGCCCCCGCCCCGTCCCCGGACCGGCCGCCCCGCTCAGGGGCGGCGCCAGGAGTCGTCGGGCAGGTGCGAGCCCGCCTGCGGGCCCATCCGCAGCATGCCGCCGTCCACCGCCCACGACGCGCCGGTCACGTACGCCGCCTCCTTCCCGGCCAGGAAGGCGACCACGCCGGCGACCTCGCGGGCGTCGCCGGGGCGCCTCAGCGGAATCCCGGGACGCTGTGCCCCTCGCACGTCCGCGTCCTCCTGGCCGGTCATGGGCGTGGCGATCTCGCCGGGCGCCACGGCGTTCACACGGATGCCGTGCTCGGCCAGCTCCAGCGCCATCACCTGCGTGAGCAGCCCCAGCCCACCCTTGGCGGCGCAGTACGGCGCCGCACCGACCCTGGGCTGGTGCTCGTGCACGCTGGTGACGTTCACGACGGCGCCGCCCTCGCCCTGGCCGATCATGCGGCGGGCGGCGCGCTGCGAGCACAGGAAAGGACCGAGCAGGTCCACCTCCAGCACCTCGCGCACCGAGCCGAAGTCCAGGTCGAGGAACGGAGTGGAGGTGCCGGTCCCGGCGTTGTTGACGAGCACGTCGATCCGGCCGAGCTCGTCCGCGAGCTGGTCCACGACCTCGGCCGCGTCCGGCAGGTTCGTCAGATCCAGGTGCCGCACCGCCGCACGGCGGCCCGTCCGGCGGACCTTCTGGGCCGTCTCCTGCGCGCCGTTCCTGTCGGTGTTCCAGGTGATGCCGACATCCAGCCCCTCCTGCGCCAGGCGCAGCGCGCTCGCCCGTCCGATGCCCGAGTCGGAGCCGGTGACGACCGCGACCCGGGCGCGATCGCCCTCCCCTGCGTGTGCCGCGGAATCTTCGGTGGTCACGTGCGCTCTCCTTCCCCAGCGGACCGCGGCCCGGCGGTGCGCGGCCCAGCGGTGCGCGGCGTGCCGGGCGCCACGCCGTCGGGTCACCCCCGCCGTGCTGACGTAAACGGCCGCACGGCCACGCGTGAGGGCCGCGGCCGGAGGACCCGCAGCCGATGTGCGACCCGTGCGAGCGGCGCGCATGCTGGAAAGCGACGCGCGTTGGACCGCTTGAGTGATGTGAGCGAGGTGAACGGCTATGCAGCACGACGAGTTCATCGGTCAGATGCAGGCACGGGCCCACCTGAACAGCAGAGGAGCGGCGGAAGCCGGAACGCGGGCCACCTTGGAGACGCTGGCCGAGCGCATCCCGGCGCCGATGGCGGAGAAGCTCGCCGCGCAGCTCCCCACCGAGCTGGGAGAGCACCTGCGGAGAGTGGAGTTCGCCCCCGACGAACCCGTCACCGGCGTGCGGATGGACCGCCACGAGTTCTTCGACCGCGTGGCGCGGCGTGCCAGGACCGACCCGCCCAAGGCCGTCCACGAAGCCCGCACGGTCGTCGAACTGCTGGAGGAGGCCACGCAGGGCGCGTTGACCGAACGCATCCGCCAGTCACTCGACGAGGAACTCGCCTCCGTCCTGTTCTCGGGCAGCACCGGCACGGCCGGAAGCTGAGCCGAGCCGTGCGGACGGCAGGCCAAGGCGTCGGCTCAGAAAGGCAGCGAGCAGCATGAGCACTGCGCACACCACCGTCGACGAGGTGCTGGCCGCACTCGGCGACGTGGATTTTCCGGCGGACAAGGACGAGCTGATGCGGGCGGCGGCGGACTCCGGCGCCTCGGGCGAGGTCCGCGTCGCACTGCGCGGTATCCCACCCGAGGAGTACGCCAACCGCGATGAGGTGGCGCGCTCCGTCCGCGTGGACCCCGACTCGGACCTCGACCTCAGCCCCGCACAACGCGCCGAGCAGGCCAGACAGGGCGGCAGACACGGGCAGTCGCAGCACCTGCGCGAGGCGCCCAAACCGCCGGTCGAGGACGAACTCGACCGCTGAACCAGGAGAGCCTGAGCAGGACCCGCACACCGTACGCGACACGGCAGCCCAGCCCGGCACCCACCAGGAACGCGAGGGAGGACCCTCATGGTGCGCAAGAAGGTCGAAGGCGACGAGGAACAGCGGCGCGCCGCGGCACACAAGGCCCACCGCGACGAGGAGCCGCCCAGCGCCCGCAGCGTGACGACGGGAGCGTCCAAGCAGCGCGCCCACCGCGCGGGTCCGTCCGCGCGGCAGGACGAGGAGACGCCGGCCCAGCGGCAGGGCAAGCAGGGCCACAGCGCGGAGGCCCCCAGCCCCGCGCCGCGCGGCGGGGCCGGCCCGGCGGAGCCGCGCAGCCCGTACCAGGGGCGGGGCAGGCCCGGCTACTCACAGGAGCACGAACGGGTCTTCCGCGCCCTGGTCACAGCCGAGCAGCGGCACGGTGGCGAGGCGGTCAGCCTGGAGGACGTCTCGCGGGAGGCGGAGCTGCCAAGGGACCGCACCCGCACGATGATGCACGACCTGGTGACCGTGCATCACCTCGCCACCGAACTCCAGAGCGCCGACACCCGGGACGTCGACGCGCGCTACGAGAGCAAGCCGGGACGCTGAGCGGGCGACCGCCCCGACCGCCCCGACCCGCCCCGACTGGATGGCGGTTCGGTCGGGGCCGCCCGTTCACTCCGCCCGGCCGCCGCCCTTCCGTGCGTCCACCGCCTCCGGCGCGTCCTTCGCCCCGCTGACCGGCGCGGGCAGCCGCCCCGTGCCGTCCCCTGAGGCGCTCGGGGCCTCGGCAGCGGGCCGGGTGTGGCGCTGGCCGCCGAGCGGACCCCGCGCCACCTGCTGCTCCGGTTCCCGTGCGCCGGGTGAGGCCGGCACGCCCGTGACGGCCGTCGCCGTCGTCGCCTGGGACCTGTGCCGCAGCACCCCCTCCAGCAGCCGTGGCGCCGTGAAGGATGCCCCGTGCACGAAACGCATCGCGGGTCCGAACGAGGGAGCCGTCAGCAGCCCGGCGAAGAAGAGCCCCGGGCACGAGGACTGGAAGCGCGCGTCCAGCCAGGGCGCGTCGCCCGTGCCGACCCGGCGCAGCCCCTCGCGCAGCGAGGAGTCGAGCATGCCGAGCCGGGACAGGTCGGGGGTGAACCCGGTGGCGGCCACCACGTGGTCGGTCTCCAGGGTGGAGGCCGTCCCGTCCGCCGCCGCCAGCCACAGCCGTACCCGTTCGCCCAGCACGCCGCCGACCCGGCGGACACCCGGCGCTGTACGGTCGGCAGCCGTGATCGTGTGGCCCAGGAGCGTCGGCACGGCCGTCTCGAAGCGCTCCCGCAGCCACCAGGCGCCCGCGGGGCCCAGTGCGTGGCGGGCGATGTGCAGCCGTGTGGAAGCGGGCAGCCGCCGCACCGCGGACGGCAGCCGGGACCACACCCAGCTGGGCCAGCCGGTGCCCAGCGCGCTGTGCGGGTCGCGCAGAGCCGTGAGCCGCCCGCGCGCCAGCGGCTGCGGAGGCGCGTTCCAGTCGATGCGGGGCGCCCGCGCGACGACCCGCACGCGTGCTCCCTGCTCCGCCAGCAGCGCCGACGTCTCCAAGGCGGCCTGCCCGGCGCCCACCACGGTCACGTCCTTGCCCGCGAAGCGGCTCAGGTCGCGGTGGTGGGTGCTGTGGGTGACCAGTTCGGTGGGGAGGCCGCCGAGCGCGGGTGGCCGCTGGGCGAACGGCAGCACGCCGACGGCCAGGACGACGGCGCGCGCCATCATCCGCTCACCGTCTGCCGTCTCCAGCAGGAACCCCTCGACGCGGGGGGAGACCCGTGTCACCGTCTGTTCGTCGGCGGGCGGCGCCGCGTTCCGGCCGAACCAGGTGCCGTACTCGGTGAAGGTGTCCAGCGGCAGCGGGTTTCCGTGCGCGACCTCGATACCGCGTTCGGCACAGTAGCCGGCGAGGGTGTGGGCGCCCGCGGGGTCGGACAGCGTGGAGGCGTCGGGCTCCGACTTGAGGAACATGCCGCGCGGCATGTGGTCCCGCCAGGACGCCATCGGTCTGCCCAGCAGCCGCAGGTTGAGCCCGGCGGCTGCGGCGTGCGAGGCGACGGACAGTCCGTAGGGGCCGGCGCCCACCACGACGAGGTCGTACATGGGTTTCCTTCTCTCTGTGCGGCGTTGCGGGGTCTGGAGCTGGAGGCTGAGTGCTGGGGGGCGGCGGGCTGCGCGGGCGCTGCCGGTGGATGGGGCGCGGCGAGCGGTCCGGCGGGAAGGCGGCGTCAGGAGTCGGCGGCCAGGAAGCCCGGGTCCGGTTCGGGCGGCGGCCGGTGCGGTGGAGCCGGCGCGGCGGGAGCGGCGGGGGCGGCCCGCGCGGCGCGGACCGGATGCGCGGCACAGGCCGCGGGCCGCGGCACCACCGCCCGGCTCGCGCGCAGCCCCCGCAGTCGCTGCTTCCCCCGGTGCCGGGGGCCGAGGCGCGGGCCAGCGAGGCGCAGCCCTTCGCGCAAGCAGCGTCCCAGCCAGCCCGCCGCCATGGCGGCGAAGGGCAGCGGGTCGTCGGCGGCGAACCAGGCGCGTTCCACGGGACCGCGCCCCCGCCGTGCGCGGCCCGTACGACCCAAGGCCGCATCCTGGGCCCGGCCCAGCAGCGTGGAGAGGACCGCGTAGTTCTCCACGACGTACGTGCGCCCGGTACCGGCGCGCGCCGCCGGCACCGGGCGGCCGGTCAGGTGCAGGTGCTGGGCGCGGACCACGTCCACGCCGTTCTCGTCGGTGAACAGGCGGAACTGGGCGCCGGGCCGCGGATTGAAGTCCACCAGGTGGTGGACGCCGGTGTGCGGGTCGAGCCGGAAGTCCAGGTCGAGGATGCCGCGGTAGTCCAACCGGGCCGCCAGCCGCGCCGCCGCCGCTTCGACGGCCGGGTTGGGCAGCCAGGTGCCGACCGCCGTCAGGCCGGTGTGCGGGGGCCAGGAGCGCTCCTTGCGTCCCGCGCCGCAGGCCAGGAGCCGCCCGCCCTCGGCCGCGTACCCGTGGAAGAACCAGTCGGCCCCCGGGCCGTCGGGCAGCCTGCGCTGCAGCAGCAGCGCGCTGCCGGCCTCGGCGCTCCGCGCGAACAGCCGCGCGGCCTCCCCGGGTGTGCGGACCAGCGCGGTGCTGCGCAGCCCTGGCGGCAGCAGCCAGGGGCGGCTCCACTTGGCCACCGCGGGCAGGCCCAGGGCCGCCGCCTCGCGGGCCGCCTCCGCCGCGCTGCCGGGCAGCACGGTGCGCGGGTGGGGAACGCCGGCACGGTCGCAGAGGGCGGCCAACTCCGCCTTGTCGGCCAGCTGGGCGGGCAGCCGGGGCGCGACGGGCGGCAGCAGATAGTGTCCGGCGAGCCGGGGCGCGAGGCGGGCGACGGCGATGGCCCCGTGGTCGTCGAGCGGGACGAGGACGGCGGGCCTGCCGATCGCACGGGCCGCTCCCAGCAGCGCCCGCTCCAGCTCGCCGTCCGGCGGCGTCCCCGCGGCGCCGGCGGCCGACCACCGCACCGGCGTGTGGAGCCGGTGCAGATAGCGGGTGGTGCCCACCGGGCCCGGGTCCGTACCGAGCAGCGCGTGCACCTCGACGCCGGCGCGCCCCAGCGATCTGGCGGCGCCCAGGGTGCCGTGGTGGTACGGGTTCGGGTCGAGTCTCAGCAGCAGCGCTGGCACGTCCGTGGCGAACGACGGCATGAGGGGCATGTCCTTCAGACGCGGGGCGGGTGGGCGGGGTGAGAATTCCGCTGACAGATCATCAGGAATGTCGACCGGTGGACGAGCGGACACGCGCCGGGGGCCACAGGCGGCCAGGAGGAGCCATGCGCAGCGATGGACGCGGGCGGGTCAGGGCGGTGCTGCGCGCAGGTGTCGCCGCCGCGGGGCTGCTGACCTCCTGCACGGTGCTGCTGGCCTCCTGCGCGGTGTTGCCGGTCGTCGAACGGGAGTCCGGACTCCGTCCGGGTGAACGTCCAGAGCGCGAGCCGGCGCCCTCGCCCTCCGCCCGGCCGTCCGGGTCTGCCGCCGCGTCCACGCCGTCGGGCCGCGCGCTCGGCGCGTTCCTCGGCTCCGGGCCCGAGGGCGTGCGCCGCATGGCGGAGATGGAGCAGTGGCTCGGCGGTACGAAGCTGCGGGTGGGCCACACCTACCTGCCGGGCCGGCTGTGGTCCGACATCGAGGGGCAGCCGGCGTTCCTCGCGCCCTGGGCGCGTTGGCGGCGTGCGGATCCCACCGGGCTGTTCGTGCTGAACGTCCCCATGCAGGCGCGCAACGAGGCGCGGCTGGACGACAACCGGGTGCGCGCCCTGCTGCGCGAGGGCGCGGCGGGCGGGTTCGACGCGCACTTCCGCACGCTGGCCCGGCACCTCGTGCGGGCCGGGCTCGCCGACACCGTCGTGGTGCTCGGGTGGGAGATGAACGGCACGACCTACACCCATCGCTGCGCGCCGGACCCGCGCGCCTGGAAGGCGTACTGGCGGCGCATCGTGACCACCATGCGGGCGGTGGACGGGCAGCGGTTCCGCTTCGACTTCGCGCCCAGCCGAGGCCGCGACGCGATCCCCTGGACCGCGTGCTACCCGGGCGACGACGTCGTCGACGTGCTCGGCATGGACGCCTACGACCAGCCGAAGGGCATGAGCTTCGACGAACAGGTGCGCGAGCCGTACGGGCTCCAGGCACACGTCGACTTCGCCGCCCGCCACGGCAAGCCCCTCTCCTACCCGGAGTGGGGGCTGTTCCGCAACGGCGACAACGCCGCGTACGTGCGCTCCATGCTCGCCTGGATGGACCGGCACAAGCCGCTCTACCAGACCATCAGCGACTACTGCCCGCACGGCGTGTGGCGGTGCCGCGCCAACCCGACGTCCGCCAAGACGTTCAGGATGGCGCTGTTCGCGCAGCCGGAACCGCCCCTGCCGCCCTGGCACAGCGGCTCGCCCACCGCCCCGCCCCCGGGCACCCGGCCTCCGGGCACCCGGCCTCCGGGGACCGAGCCGCCGCGCCAGACCGGGCAGTCGAGGCCCTCCCGCCCCGCCGCCACGGGCACGGCGCCCCCGGCACCGGCCCACCCGTGGTGGGAGCGGTGCTGGGCAGTAGGCCAGTACTGCGTCCGCTTCGACTGGCTGCGCGCCCTGGCGGGCTAGCCCGCACCGGAACGCAGCCCGCCACCGCGCCGCCGTCATGCCGTCACGTGCGCGGCCTGAGCGCGGCCGCGCGGTCGAGCAGCGTGCGGACCCGCGCCGCCGCGCCGCGCTCGTGCACCAGGCGGGCCGCTGCCTCGCGGGCCGCCGCCTTCGCCGCGAGCAGTTCCAGCGCGGGCGCCAGCTGCGGGCGGGCCAGCAGGTAGCGCCGGTTGGCGGCGGTCACCGGCTGCCAGCGCAGCTTGTACGGCTCGGTGCCGCGCAGCAGGCTCAGGGTGCCGCGCCCGGTGGCCGACGCGAAGTGGGCGTCGTGCCGCAGCAGCATGGTCGCGATGTCCACCCGCTGGTCGCGCAGCGCGGGATCCGCGCCGTACAGGTAGCCGCACACCAGGTCGGCGGAGACGAGGGCGACGTCGCACGCGGCCACCCGGCCACCGAGCCGGTACTCCGTCACCGCCGCGTCCCCACTGGCCACCAGCTGTTCCACGGCGCCCACCAGGTGGGCGCCGAAGCGGGGCCGCAGGTGTTCGGGGGTCACGCCGCGGCCCCGCCACTGGTGCTCGTGCAGCCGCAGCATGGTGCTCACCGACTCCGGAACCCGGTCCCCCGTCACGTCGTGGGCCTCGATGCCGAGTTCGTCGATGCGGCGCAGCTTGCGCCGGGTGCGCTTGGCGCTGGCGGGGGCGAGCCGCTGGAGCATCTCGTCCATGGGAACGCCGGGCAACTCCAGGCAGACCGAGTCGGTCAGCCGCCGTCGCACCCCGGGCCAGGCGGCGTACAGGCGTTCGGCGGCCCCTCCGGGACGCACTTCGCGCAGATCGACGACCGCGGTACGCGACGCCGCGTACAGCGCGCGGGCGAGCGCGTCGGCCGCACGGGGGCAGCTGTCGTCGAGCAGCACGTCCTGGTAGTCGGAGATCTGGCCGCCGAGCGTGACCAGCGCGGGCAGGGGCCGGTGGACGAGCATCAGCGGCGCGGCGGCCACCAGACGGCCGTTCTCCCGCACCAGGACGACCCGCAGCCTGCCCCGCCGGCCGTAGGCACGCCACCAGGAGGCCAGCCAGGCGTGGCTGAGGAACGGGGTGGCCGAGCGGTTGCGTGCCCGCAGCCCGTCCCACTCCTCGGCCAGCTCAGCGAACTCGTCCTCGGCCCGGCACAGGGTGGCGGTCAGCCGCACGGGCGGCCGCCCCGACGCCTCACCGCGCCCGCCCCGCCAGGGGGAGAGAACGGGCCCCGCCAACTTGCGGCGCGCGTAGGGGAACCTGCGGCGCGTGGGCGGAGAGGAGGGAGAATTCACCGCTCGGCCTCCGTTTTCTCCGCCGCGTGCGGGGTCGCCCGCGTCGTGTGCCTACCTTCGGCGTCGCCCGCGCCGGTGGCCCCCGGCGCCGCTTCCGGCGAGCCGGCGGTCCCCGGCGTCACGCGTGCGGTCTCGGACGCGGATGCCGTACGGGCGGTCTCGTGCCCGTCGCTCACCCTGGCGTCCTGGCCCTCCACCGCGTCGGCGCCCCGCGCGGGGGCGGGGACGAGCGCAGGTCCCTCGGCGTCGCGGCGCCGGGGCCGGGCCAGCAGTACCAGGCCACCGAGCAGCCCGCCCGCGCTCGCGCCCACGGCCACGGCCAGCGGCGCCCTGGGGGAGACGGGTTCGGCCGTGGCGGTGGCGTGGGAGACGACCGTCAGCCGCACGCCGGTCTTGCCCGCCGCCTTCTTCGCGGTGCGGGCCAGGGCGGCGGCGGTCGCGTCGGCGTAGTCGGCGGCGTCACCGGCCGAGGGCGCGCTGCCAGTGATCTCCACCATGGGCGCGTCGGGCGAGGTACCGGCCCGCACGTGCGAGCGCAGCTCGCCGCGCGGCAGCTCGAAGGCGGCCTCGGCCCTGGTGAGGACCACGGCGTCCGTGGCGATCTTGCCGTACGCCTGTGCGTAGCCGAGCGCTGATGTCGCCTCGGCGTGCTCGCCGGGGGAGACGAGCACGTAACTGGACGCCTCGTAGCGCGGTTCCGCCACCGCGGCGTACGTGGCGCCCGCCAGCGCGCCCAGCACGGCGCACACCGGCAGCGGCCACCAGCCGGGTACCCGGCGCGACGGGCGTGCGCCGTTGCGGTCGGCTACTCGCGGACGCGCCGGCAGGCCCGCACGCGGCGGCGCGGCGTCTCCTGCGGGCTGTCCCGGTGCGGTCGTGGACATGCGGTCACCTCGTTATCGGGGGGCGGGCTCGGGTGCGGGTGCGGACGCGGGGGCCGCCGCGGATGCCGTGCGGTGCGGGGACGAGGGGCGGCGTCGCCCGGCCTCGCCACCGGCGGCGGGGGCGGGCGGCAGGCCGAGCGCGGTCCGGTAGACGTCGGCCAGGCGTGCGGCGCAGCGGTCGATGCCGTACTCCCGGACGACATCGGGCACGGGGAGCCTGCGCGGGTCGGCCAGGTGCGCCGCCCGCGCCTCGCGCAGGGCGGCGGTCAGTTCACCCGGCGCGTGCGTGAACCTGCGGGCCCCCGGCGCCCGTTCGGGCGGCTGGTCCTGCACGGCCGGGCATGCCGCGTACCGCACGGGCAGCCCCGCTGCGAGACCTTCCAGGACGGCCAGTCCGAACGACTCCTCGTCGGAAGGGGAGACGAGCAGGTCCGCTGCCGCCAGCACGCCGGGCACGTCCGGGACGCCGTCCCGCCCGGTGCCGTTGCCCTGCCCTGTGCCGTCACGGGGCCCGGTGCCGTCGTGCGGGCCGCCGGCGCACTCTCCCAGCAGCCGCACACGGGCGGCCGCGCCCGCCGCCTCGGCGCGGGCCCGCAGCGCCGCCGCCTGCGGTCCGTCGCCCGCGAGCAGCAGCCGCGTCCCCGGTACCGCCGCCACCGCGTCCACCAGCGCGTCGAAGCGCTTCCCGTGGACCAGCCGGCCCACACCGGCGACCACGAAGGCGTCGGGCGCCAGGCCCAGCAGTCCCCGTACGCGGGTGCGCCGGGCCGCGTCGAAACGGAAGCGGTCGGCGTCGATGCCGCCCGGCACCGTGCACAGCCGTGCCGCGGGGACGCCCCAGCGCCGCAGCCGCGCGGCGACCGTGGCGGAGACGGCGACGGTCGTGGTGCCCAGCCGCTCGGTCGCCAGGTACAGGGCGCGGACGGCGGGGGTGAGCGGACGGCCCTCCAGCACGCCCTCGCCGAGCGAGTGTTCGGTCGCCACGACGGTGCGCACCCCGGCCAGGCGCGCCGCGATCCGCCCGTACACGCAGGCCCGGTACAGGTGGGTGTGCACCACGTCGTACCGCCCCGCCCGCACCAGCCTCACCAGTCGGGGCAGCGCGGCGAGGTCGCGGTTGCCGCCCATGCCCAGGTGCGTCACCCTGGTGCCGTCGGCGCGGATGCCCTCGGCGACGCTGCCGGGCTCCGTGAGCGTGACGACGTCGCAGTCGACCCCGTGCGCGGGCAACCTGCGCAGCAGCAGCCGCAGTTGTTCCTCGGCGCCGCCCACCCCGAGCCCCGTGATGAGGTGCAGCACTCTCATGGGCGGGCACCGCTCGCACTCGGCGCCCCGGCACCCTGTGCCGGCAGCGGACGGCGGCGCAGCGGGTGCAGCACCTTCTTCAGGTAGAGCCGCGCCGGGGTGTCACGGGACCCGATGTGGACGCGGGGCAGCGCGTGCACACTGGTCAACGGCCCCGGGTCGATGGCGCAGGCGTACGCGTATCCGGCGGCCCGCACGGCCTCGACGGCGCGCGTGTCGAGCGTGCCGTACGGGTAGCAGAAACCGTCGGGTGCCGTCCCGGTGAGCTCGGCCAGCAGGCTGCGGCTGTGCGCGGTCTCCCGCTCCAGGGTGGCGGCCTGCGCCATCGTCAGATCCGTGTGGACCAGCCCGTGCGAGCCGACCTCCATGCCCGCGGCGGCCACGGCCCGCACACCCTCCGCGTCCAGCAGCGGCTTGCGCGGGCCCTCCGCGTCCCAGGCGTTCTCCCCGCCGAGCCGCCCCGGCAGCACGAAGGCCGTCGCCGTGCACTCGTGGCGGCGCAGCAGCGGCAGCGCGTCGGTGAGGAAGTCGGCGTAACCGTCGTCGAAGGTCAGCCCCACCAGACCACTGCCCCGCCCGCAGGCGCGCGCCCGCAGCAGCCGTCCGACGCTCACCCCCCTCAGCCCCCGCTCGCGCAGCCAGCGCAACTGCCGCTCCAGGCGGGCGGGGGAGACGGTGACCTGGTACGGGTCCTCGTCGCAGTCGGAGACCGAGTGGTACATCAGCACCCAGGGCGCTCGTGGACCGGTGTCAGCGGACATGGGCGATCCTCCGTGTGACGGTGGCGAACAGGTACGGCAACTCCGGCGCTCCCACCAGCCGGCCGACCGCCGCGAAGGCGGCCAGCACGGTGGCGCCGCCGACGGCCGCGGCGGCGAGCGGCGCGGAGAACAGGCCGGCGGCGAGCCGGCCCGCGGCGGCGGCCGCGCCCGCGGCCACCAGCAGCCGCAGCAGCCCGGCCGCCACCCGGGGCACGTCGATGGCCACCACGCGGGCACCGAGGCCGCGCAGCAGCAGCGCGGCCGTGGTGGTGATGCCCAGCGCGTTCGCGGCGGCGATGCCGTACACGCCCCAGGGACCCGCCGCCGCCACGCCCGCCACCGCGGTGACCGCGAGCCCGGCGCCCATGGCGGCGGCCGGGAACCAGGGCGGGCGGCTGCCGGAGAAGAACGGGCGCACCAGCGCGCCCACCATGCTGTGGCCCAGCAGCCCGCAGGTGTAGACCCGCATCACCGCGGCGGTCGCGGCCGTGTCCCGCGCGTCGAAGGCACCCCGCTCGAAGAGCAGCCCGATCAGCTGCGGCGCGCAGGCGACCACGTACGCGGCACCCAGCAGCACCACGATCCCGGCCAGCGCGAGATCCCTCTCGACCCGCCGCCTGGCCACCTCCGCCTCACCGTCGGCCATCGCGCGGGCGACGACGGGGAACGTCACCGTGCACACCATCAGCGAGAGCACCATCGGCAACTGGGCGACCTTCTGCGCGTAGTTGAGGTGCGAGATGGCACCCGCCGGCAGCGAAGAGGCCATGAAGCGCTCGAAGAGGACCTGCGCCTGGCGGCTGACGGCGAACGTGACGACAGGCGCCACGACTCCGAGACCGACCCCCATGGCACCGCCGTCGGGCATGGCGACGGCGCGCTGCCGGAACGCGCGGCGGGCGCGGGCGCGCGCGCGGCGCGCGGGGAGCCGGGAGAGGAAGGCCGGGAGCTGCACGAGGACCATCAGCGCCCCGCCGACGGCGACTCCGAGCGCCGCCGCCCGCACGCCCCACAGAGCGTGCCCGGCGTACATCACGGCGATGATGCCCGCGTTGTACGTGACGTAGATCGCCGCGGGCGCCACGAAGTGCCGGTGGGCGCGCAGCGCGGCGCTGAAGTAGCCGGCCAGGCCGAAGGTGAGGACGGTCAGCGCGGTCAGCCGCAGACAGGCGGCGGCCGTACCGGCGTCGGGCAGCCCGGGTGCGAGCACCCGCACCACCTGGGGCGCTGCCAGCACCAGGAGCCCGGCCGCGCCGGCCAGCACCAGCGACAGGCGGGGCAGCGTCGCGGCCACCAGCGCACGCACGGGGTCATCGGTGCGCGCGCCGTCCGTCCCCGGGGCGTCCAGCAGCGCGCCGTCCGCCCGCGCTTCTCCCGCCGCCCGGCGGGAGAGCGCCAGGCTGAAGGCGGGCACCAGGACCAGCGCCATGGCGTCCTCGATCAGCAGGGTGGAGGCCAACTCCGGTACCGTCCACGCGACCAGGAACGCGTCGGTGTCGGCGTCAGCGCCGAACAGCCGGGCGATGGACTGGTCCCGCAGCAGCCCGAACAGCGATCCCGCGGCGGTGAGCACCGCCGTGACGGCGGCCGCCCGCGCCAGAAACCGCCCGAGCGCCGGGGCCTCGCCGGGCGGGCGCCCCCGCGACGTCGCCGGCGCGTCCCGCGAGCCCGCCGACGCGTGCTGTGTGTCGCCCCGCGAGTCCGCCGACGCGTGCCGTGTGTCGCCCCGCGAGCCCGCCGACGTCCTCCCGGTTCCCGCGGAAGGGGCGGGGGAGGCGGAGGGGGAGACAGCGGGAGGGGAAGTGGTGGGGTGGCGGGGGGCGGTGTCGGTCATCGAGTGGAGCCCCCGTCGACGACCTCTTCCGCGGCGGGAGAGAGCGCCCACCAGGCGGCCAGGCCCAGCACGAGGGCGGTCAGCACGGTGGAGGGGCCGCCGATGTCTCCGTAGAGGAAGTCGATGCCCTGCCAGGCGAGGAGACCGACGGCGACCATGCCGCAGTCGGCGGCCCCGGAGCCCGCACCACCGCGGCGGGCGGTGCGCAGCCGCCGCAGGCCGCACACCAGCAGCGCCGCCCAGGAGCCGACGAGGGCGACGATGCCCACGAGCCCCTGCTCGCTCAGGACGAGAAGGTACATGTTGTGCGGCGACAGCAGCGGCTCGCGCTGGAAGCGCACCCCGGCGCCCGCCGTGTCGCTGCCGGAGGAGAGCGCGAGGGAGGCGTGCGCGTCGCGGTGCGCGGGAAACCCCTTGGGGCCGACGCCCGTCGCGGGCGCCTCACGCCACATGCCGACCGCGGCGCTCCACAGGCTGTAGCGGTCGGTCACCGACTGGTCGGGGGAGGAGGAGACCTCGGTGATGCTGCGGGCGCGTTCGGTCAGCTGCTCCGAGCCCACCGACAGGCCGCCGACCAGCACCACCCCGGCGGCCGCCAGCGCGGCGAGGACGGGCACCGCCGTCCGCGCGCCCCGCAGGGCGAGCAGCAGCAGACACGCCGCGGCGGTCGCGATCCACGCGCCCCGGCTGTAGGAGAGGGCCAGCGGCGCCAGCAGCAGCACCGCGCAGCCCAGCGCGCACGGCCGCAGCCATCGGGGCGCGGCGGCGGGCGGGGCGAGGGCCAGCGCGAGTGTGGTCACCAGCCCGTAGGAGACGACCGTCGCCATGCCCATCACGTCGAGCGCGCCGAAGGTCCCCACGGCCCGAACGTTCTCGCCCCTGTAGGAGGCGCCGGTCCCGGTGGCGGACTGGAGGACACCGACCGTGCCCTGCGTGAGTGCCAGCAGCACCACCGCCGCGCACACCAGCCGCGCGTCGCGCGCGTCCCGCAGCGACAACAGCACCGCCCCCGGGACGAGGACGAACAACTGGAGGTAGCGCACGAACCCGGGCAGCCCGGCGGCGGGGTCGGCGGCGGCGATCGTCGCGACGGCGAACGCCGCGGCCGGAGCGCCGAGCACGAGCGCGGCTTGCCAGGTCAGCACCGGACCCGGGGCCGCGCGCCCGCCCCCTCGCACCAGCCTGAGCACGCACCAGACCACGAGCGCACCCGAGGCGGCGTCCGCGAGCGTGACACCGCCCTGTCCGTCCAGGCTCGTACGGTCGGCCGGGGCGCACAGGAGCAGGACCGTCCCCACGAGAGGCAGCACGGGGCCGTACCGCCCGAGCCGGGGAAACGGCGGGAGGGGAACCGTGCTGCCCGCCCCCGCGGGCAGCACCCTCACCGGCCCTCCAGGCGGAAGAACGAGGTGGCGGTGCGGCACATGATGCGTACGTCCTGCCACAGCGACCAGGTCTCGATGTAGTGGTTGTCGAACCGGGCGCGGTCCTCGATGGAGGTGTCCCCGCGCAGCCCGTGGACCTGCGCCAGCCCGGTGATGCCGACAGGCGTGCGGTGCCGCTGCGCGTAGCCGGGGTGGAGCTGGCTGAACTGCCGTACGAAGAAGGGGCGTTCGGGGCGGGGTCCGACGAGGCTCATGTCGCCGCGCACGACGTTCCACAGCTGCGGCAGTTCATCGAGCGAGGAGCGGCGCAGCAGCCTGCCGATCCGGCTGGTGCGCGTGTCACCGGCGACCGTCCACCGGGTCGCTGCCTCGTGCTGGTCCGAGGGCCGCACCGTACGGAACTTCAGCAGGGTGAAAGGCCGCCCGCCCTGGCCGATCCGCTCCTGCCGGAAGAGCACGCCGGGCCCGTCCAGCAGCCGTACGGCCAGCGCGCAGGCGGCCAGCACCGGGGCCGCCGCCACCAACGCGGGGACCACCAGCGCGAGGTCGAGCACCCGTTTGCGCAGACCGGTGCGCGGGCGCGGGCAGTCCAGCACCAGGCGCCGGCAGCTGAAGCCCCACAGGTGGGCGTCGGGGGTGGGGCCGCCGCCGGGAGAGGCGTGCGGGCCGTGCGCTCCCAGCGCGCAGCCGGGCCGTACCAGCCAGCCGGTCACCCCGTACCGTCCCAGCAGCCCGGCGAGCGCGGCGGTGTCCGCCTCCTCCCAGGGAGAGCGGACGAAGACGACGTCCTGGACCGCGCTGCGCGCGACCTGCCGCGCCACCTCCTCCAGGGTGGCGACGACCGGCAGCGGGCACGGATTTGTGCAGGCGTCCGCGCCGGACGGCGGGCCCGGCGCGTCCTCGGCCGCCGGCTCCACCAGCGCCACCGGGCGCAGCCCGTACTGTGACCGCTCCAGCAGGGCGGCTGTGACCGCACGTGCCGTCCCGCCGCGCCCCACGATCAGGGCGGCACGCGGACTGCGGCGGCCCCGCCGGCGGCGCAGCCCGTGCACCAGGGCGCGCGCCGCGCAGGCCAGTGCGGTGGTGAGGGCGACCCCGGCGAGCATGCCGGCCAGGCTGAGCGCGTCGGAGCCGCCGCACACCGCCAGCACGGTCACCCCCACGCACCAGGCCGCGGCCACCCGCGCGCCGAGCGCGGGCAGTTCGTCCAGCGCCTGCGGGTCGAGGCACGGGCGGTACAGGCCCGCCCGCGTGCACAGCGCCAGCACACTCGCGCCGGTGGAAGCCAGCAGGAGCGGCGCGGCCTGGCCGCCCGCGCAGACCAGCACGGCGGTGACGGTTCCCACCGCGTCGCAGGCGGCCAGTGGCACGGCCGCGGCGCGGCGCCGCCGGGCCGCGGAGCGGGGCGGTCCCACCGCGACGGGACCGCGCGCGGACGGCACCGCGAACACGTTGACGGACGGCGCGGAGGGCGCGGAGGGCGCCGCGGGCACGGGGGGCACGGGGGGCACGCGCCCTGGTGGCGCCGGGGGTGCGGGGTCTGACGGCTCCGCCGCCTCGTCCTCGGGGCCCGTGCCCGACACCGGGTGGGGTACGACGGGAGCGGTTCGGACCGGCGCGGACGCGGCCTCGTCCGGCTCGGCCGTTCCCCGCGGGGCCGGGGTGCCGTCCGGGAGGTCCACGCCCCGGCCGGGGAGGCCCGTGGCGTCCGTGCCGCTGTCCGTGGTGGCCCGCCGGGCCGGCGCGCTGCCCGCGCTGTCGGTGGTCATCGGACCTCCGAGAGGCCGGCGGGGACGCCGGGCGCACACCGCTCCCCGAGTACCTCCCGGTACAGCTCCAGCACGGCGGCGGCCGTCTCGCGCACGTCGAACTCGGCGTGTACGTGCTTGGCGGCGGCCTGCCCCAACTCCTCGCGCAGCCGCGCGTCGAGGCACAGCGCCGCGACGGTGTCGGCCAGCGCCGCCGCGTCACCCGGCGGTACGAGGCAGGTGGTCTCCTGACCCGGTGGCAGCAGCTCGCGCGAGCCGTCCACGTCGGTAACGACGACGGGACGCCCGCAGGCCATCGCCTCCAGCGGGGTGAGGGCCATGCCCTCCCACAGGGACGGCAGTACCACCAGGTCGGCGACCGCGTACCAGTCCTCCACCCGCTCCCGCGCGCCCGCGAACACGACGCCGCCCGGCGCCGAACGCCTCAGCCGTTCACGGTCGGGTCCGTCGCCGACGAGCACCAGCCGGGCCCCGGGGACCCGGGCGGCGATACGGGGCCAGGCCGCCAAGAGGTGGCGCTGTCCCTTCTGTTCGCACAGCCGGCCCACGCACATCACCAGCGGTGCCGCCCCGGCCCTCTCCCGCAGCGCGGCGGGTCCGGCGGGCTGGGGAAGCGCGCCGGGTGGCGGCGGGCCCGAGGGGGCGGCGGTGAACTTCTCGAAGTCGACCCCGTTGCGCACGACCGACCAGCGGGCGTCGAGACCGGCCTCGCGGCCGGTTTCCCGCTCGGCCGCGCTCACGCACAGCACCCGGTCAGCCCACCGCGTCGCGTACCGTTCCCAGGCGCGGGCCTGCCGCGCGGTACGGCCCCGCGCGGCCTCGAACGACCAGGCGTGCGGCTGGTGGATCGTGGGGACGCGGGCGCGCAGCGCCAGCCGTGCCGCGAGCCCCGCCTTCGCGCTGTGTGCGTGCACCAGGTCGGGGCGGAACCGGCGGACCAGCCGCCGTACGCCGTGCATCTCCAGGGCGAGGCGTGCGCCGGGTTCGCGGACCGCGGGCCAGTGCGCGGTCAGTGCGCCCGCGGCGGCCGCGTCCCGCTCCAGCGTGCCGCCACGGGGACAGGCGACCACGACACGCAGCCCCGCACGGACCTGTGCCCGTGCCAGAGCGGTGACGACGCGTGCCACGCCGCCCTCGACGGGCTGAGCGAGATGCAGGACGGTCATCCGCCCCCGTGGCTCGCTGCCGCGCCATTCAGTGCACTGTGCCAGCAGTTTCGGCATGGACGACTCCGCCTCCCGAGATGAAGCAGAGTGACCTTGACAAAATCCGACTGTCGAACCCGTGCGGCACGCCGGTCATGTCCCGCTTTTTCCTGACTGGTCCCACGCGTGGCGGTGCAGACGCCCGCACATCCTCCTGAGCGTGCGGGCCATGGGACCGCGCGCCTCCGTCCGGTTGGCTGGAGCCGTACCCGCACCTCGCTGTGCGGGGCACCGGAACGTCAACGAAAAGATCAGTGAAGAGAGGGGAAGGGCGTGCGGGCACTGCAAGGGGTCTCACTCCTGGGGGCCGTCCTGCTCACCGGGGTGAGCGCGGGCCTCTACTACGGATTCGCCGTCGCCGTCATGCCGGGGCTGCGGCGGGCCGCGGACCGGACGTTCGTGGAGGGCATGCAGCGGATCAACGCCGCCATCCTGAACGGCTGGTTCCTGCTGGTGTTCGTCGGGTCGCTGGTGCTGATCCTCGCCGCGGGAGCGCTGCGGCTGTGGGGCGGCGGCAGCACGGGCACGCTGCCGTGGATCGCGGCGGCGGCCGTGCTGTACCTCGCCGTCCTCGTGATCACCATGGGATTCAACGTCCCGCTCAACGACGCGCTCGACGCCGGCGGCCTGCCGGGGGACCCCGAGCGGCTGGCAGAGCTGCGCGAGCGGTTCGAGGGCGCGTGGATCCGCTGGAACGTCGTGCGGACCGTCTGCAACACGGCCGCCTTCGGCTGCCTGGCGTGGGCACTGATCCGGCACGGGAACGGAAGCTGAGCTCTCTCCCCGCAGGCGTCCCGCACGCCCCGCAGGCCTCCCCGGGTGGCGGCACGCCCCGGGCCACCGTGGCCCCGGGTGGCGGCACGCACCGGGCCACCGTGGCCCGGGGCGGCCGCGGGTGGCCCGCCCGCCCGGCTGCCCCTGTTCTCTCCGGCGGTGCTACTTCCCCTTGCGGCCGAACCACAGGGCGCGGCCCAGGACGTCCAGCGCCTCGTCGGCCCAGCCGAGGATCCGCAGGCCCGAGGTGACGTTGGCGGGCGGGCGGTTGATGAGCGTGTCCCGGCGCACCAGGCGCTGGAAGTCCACCCGCACCGGGTCGGTCCTGGGCTCGCCCCCGTAGGGGGTGCGGAACTCCACGCCCGCGGTGCGCATCACCCCGATCAGCTCCTGGGCGAGAATCCCGTAGGCCACGGTCGTGGGGTGCACGCCGTCCAGCGAGAAGAGCCCGCCGTCGCTGCGCCGCTCGCCGTCGCTGAGCAGGAACCGCGAGTTGGGCACCGGGTCGAGCGCGCGCAGCTCGCGGGGCAGCGGATACGGCGACCACCAGTCGGGCCGCGCCGCCTCGTCCTCGAAGTAGCGGCGGCACGCCAGCCGGTCCAGCAGGCCGGCCGTGTCGAGCAGGTACCAGTCGCGCCCCGCCCGGCGCGCCGCCCGCACGACCTCGGCCATCGCGTCGTTGTACTGGTCGATCGCCGCGTCCACGTCGTGTGCCTGCTCGCCCGTCAGATGCGGGTCGCGCCGCACGTCGAAGTCGCCGTCGGCGATCCAGGGCCGCGTGTAGTACGGGAAGTAGCGCGAGCCGGGCTCCGCCTTGCCGTGCACGCCCCGCGCGATCGGTGCGATCGTCACGTGCGGGACGGCGCACCAGATGACGTGCCGTGCGCGGACCTGTCCGATCTCGTCCGCGAGTTGCCGCAGCTCGGAGGCGAAGTGCTCGGGCCGCCAGACCGTGTACCTGCCCTTCTCGCGCAGGTCGTCGTAGCCGGGGCCGCTCCAGGCGACGTCGAGCTCGATGACCGAGGAGAGGGCGTTGTTGGCGCCGAGGAAGACGATGAGGGTCTCGATCCCGTGGTCGGGGTCGGGGTCTCGCCCGTCTCGCCCCTCCCGCGTGTCCTCGGCACAACCCGCGCGGTCCGCAGGCTCGCCCGTCTGCTCGCCCAGCAGCCGCGCGGCGCCCACCTGGGTGAGCGCTCCCGCGGCGGGTGGGCGGGTGGGCAGGGCACGCAGCGCGGCGCGCTCGCCCGGGTTGCCGACCATCTGCCGCACCAGGTCGTCGCGTGGGGCGCCGATCATCTTGCGGCACACGTCGGCCGACTTCTCCAGCGCGTCCCGCAGATCCCAGCCGAAGACCGCCAGGTTGTGGTTGACGGCCGTGGTGGTGGCCGGAGCGCAGCCGGCGCCGCGCTCCCAGTAGTCCTCCACCTTGTCCATGAACCGGCGCGCCCGGAAGAGCGCCGCCGGCGTGTCCCACCAGTCGAGATCCTTGCCGCAGTGCTCCTCCAGGTCGCGCAGCAGCATCTCCAGGTTGAGCGGGAGCCCGCCGCACCCCTCGTAGCTGGGGTGGCGGAACTGCGCTGACCAGCCCAGCTCGTGGGCGATGATCGCCGGGTAGGACAGGTCGGTGCGGAAGACGGCGCAGCTTTGGAACCCCTCGGTGAGGGAGTCGCCGAGGGCCACCAGCCGGTTGCGGGGCTCGCCGCGCCACGAGGTGGACACCGGGATGCCGAGGGTGGGGTCGGTGTAGGGCGCGCCCGGTGCGGCGCGCCCCGTTCCGGCGTGAGACGCGGCGCGCCGGGGTCCGGCGCCCGGTGCCGCGGGCTCGCGCGTCGGGGAGGGGATCGAGGGGGACGTGGGGGGAGGTGTGGTCGCGGGTCGCGGTGCGGAGGCAGGTGGTGGTGCCGTCATGTCACGCCCCGATCTGCCGGTGCCGGGCGCCGCCGCGGAGGTCCGCGCTGCCCGGTACGGCCGTGTTGGGTGAGTACGGTGTCCTTCCTGCGTCTTACCCACTGCGGTGCGTGATCCGTCCACGGGCCGGAAGAGGGACGGGCGGCGGCGGTGCTTTCACCCCTTCGGCGCCGTCCGCACGGCCCGGGAGGCCACCGCCGCGTTGATCTCGTCTTCGTCGAGCCCGGCCTCCCGCAGCACTTCCACGGTGTCGGCGCCCGGCGGGCGGGGCGCCGAGGGCCGCTGGGAAGGGGTGCGGGTGAGCGAGACGGGGGTGGCGATGCCGCGGTAGCCGCCGTGCTCGACGACCATGCCCCGGTGCCGCACCTGCGGGGAGGTGAGCGCCTCGGCCACGTCGTGCACGGGGGAGGCGGGCACGCCCTCGTGAAGGAGCTTCGCCGCCAGCTCGGCGCGGTGCCACCGGGCGAACCGCGGCGCCAGCAGGGCGCGTAGCGCTGTCACGTTCCGCACCCGGTCGGGGTTGGAGGCGAAGCGCGGGTCGCGGGCCAGTCCGCGCTCGCCCAGCAGCCGGGCGAGCGCGGCGAACTGCCGGTCGTTGCCGACGCCGACGAAGAGCGGCCCGTCGGCCGCCGCGAAGGAGTCGTACGGTGCGATCGTCGGATGAGCCGAACCGGTGCGCGGCCGCACCTGGCCGTCCGCGAGCCAGGTGGCCGAGTGCGGGTGCAGCAGGCCGACGGCGGTGTCCAGCAAGGCGCAGTCCACCAGCTGTCCGAGGCCCGAGCTGTTGCGCTCGTGCAGGGCGAGCAGTACCCCGGAGAACGCGAGGACGCCGGTGACCATGTCCACCACCGGCACGCCGACCCGCAGCGGGTCGCCGCCCGCTTCGCCGTTGACGCTCATCAGCCCGCCGTAGGCTTGCAGCACCGCGTCGTATCCGGGCAGTCCGCCCATCGGCCCGTGTGTGCCGAAGCCGGTGACCCGGCAGTGCACGAGCGCCGGGAAGCGGGCCCTCAGCCGCTCGTCCGGGTAGCCCCAGTTGGCCAGGGTGCCCGCCTTGAAGTTCTCCACCAGTACGTCGGTGGACCGCAGCAGCCGCCCGAGGAGGGCGCGCCCCTCCGCGCGCGAGAGGTCGAGGACGATGTTGCGCTTGGTGCGGTTGAGGTTGTGGTAATACGCGCTTGTGCGAGCCGCCCTCTCGGGCTCCTCGGCACCCTCTCCCGCCTCAGCTGCCTCATGGACGAAGGGCGGTCCCCAGCCGCGGGTCTCGTCGCCACCCGGCGGCTCGGCCTTGACGACCTCGGCACCGTGGTCGGCCAGCATCTGCGTGCACAGCGGACCCGCCAGCACCCGCGAGAGGTCCAGCACCCGCAGTCCGGCCAGCGCTCCCGGCCCGCCGGTTTCCCGTGCCGCTTCCCGGTCCCCGCCCAGCTGGAAGTCCACGACGCGGCTGCCCGCCCTTCGTCTGCCGGTGCCGGTGTCCTCGTGCCGGTTCCGCTTCCTGTTCCGCTTGTCGTTTCCTGTTCCGAGTGTGCGCACGTACGGCCCGCACGAGGGGCCGCCACGGATGCTAGGAGTGTGACGGGAGAGGCGCAACGGGGCGATCGGCGAAGTGGAGCACGGGGCCCTCTCCGGACGGCGCGACAGCCACCTCCCGCCTCGGCCCTCACTCGGTCAACTCGCTTCCCTGGGGCGGGAGTCTGCGAGATCATCACTCGCGGCAAGCAGCGCCGGACCACACCCGCGACGGCGGAGGTGGGCCTACACGGGGATTGGGTGAGCCGCATGACCGAGACGCAGGCAACGCCGGGCACCGACGAGCGCACCGAGGTCCGGCTGGCCGTCGCCGTACACGTCGAAGCCGAGCTCCTCCGCCTGGGGCTCCAGGCGATGCTCCCCGGCCTCGGATGTGTCGAGCGCGCCGAGGAGTTCGGCCATACCGACGCGCTCGACAGGGCGCTGGCCGAGCACAGGTTCCACGTGCTGATCCTCTCCAGCTCCAACTCGGGGCACACCACGGCGGGGCGGCTGCGCCACACCCAGCCGGGGCTGCGCACCCTCGTGGTGCTGGACCCCGCCGACGCCGAGTCGCACGGCGCGCTCGCCCGCCTCCCCGCCGACGGTTACCTGCTGCGCGAGGAGCTGACCGCCGCGGCGCTCGACCGCGCGCTGCGGCAGCTCGCCGCCGACGAGATGCCGATGCCGCTGCGCCTGGGGCGCCGCCTGCTGAGCCACGCGGGGGAGTCGGCACACCTGTTGCCGGCCCGCACCGTGCGGCTGACCGCCCGTGAGCACCAGGTGCTCGACCTGCTCGTCGCGGGTCTGAGCAACAAGCAGATCGCCCGCCGGCTGCGGATCTCGGAGCATGGCGTCAAGCGGCTGGTCAGCAGTGTCCTGCTGAAGCTCGGCGCCGCCAACCGCACCGCCGCGGTCGTCACCGCCATCAAACTCGGCCTCATCGACTGACACCGCCGGGGCCCGCGGACACGCCACCGGCCGATCCGGCTGGTGGGGTGCGACGGGTGCCGGGGGCTGCCCCAGCCTCCGGCCGGGAGGGTACCCCCACGGCCACAACGGCGGCCGCAGCCCGCGCACGGCGGCCACTGGCAGCCTCAACGGAGCACGAGCCGCGAGGAAGGCACCCTAGCCGAACGGCTACCCCCATCCGCACAGCTCGATGCGGGCGGTCATCCGGGGCTATCAGCGGCTGCGGGGCCGGGCCCACGATGAGCCCAGCCCCTGCCGAGAGGACCCGTCAGATGAGCTGGAGGCACCAGGACCCGGCGACCCTCGCCGACGCCGCGGTCAGCAGCGTCGCCCTCGTCGCCGACCCGTTCGCCCAGTCCGCCGCCCCCGGCTTCTGGGTATGGTCGCGCGAGGCGCACCAGGCGGTCACCGACGCGGTCCTCGCCCTGCCCGACGCCGACCTGCGCACGCTGGCCCGTACGGTCGGCAAGAACCCCGGTGACGTCACCGCGTGCCGGGGGCTGACCGTGTCGCTGGCCGACCGGTTCAGGCGCCACGCGGACGCGCCCGAGGTCGCGCGCCTGGCGGAACTGGTGTGGGAAGCGGAGTGCCGCTCGCGGCTGCGCATGCAGACCGGGAGCGAGCGGCCCGCCCGGCTCGCCACCCCCGGAGCGCGCGAGATCCTGCGCACCTCACGGCCACCGGCCGCCCCCCGCGGGCCGGTCGACGCGGCCGTGGTCATCCCGTTCAGGGAGCGCGGGGGCGACAGCGACCGAACCCGCAACCTGGCGGCCGTGCTGCACGCGCTCAACGACCAGAGCCACCCGCGCGAGCGCTACCGCGTCGTCGTCGTGGAGGCGGACAGCGAGCCCCGCTGGGAGAGCGTGTACGCGCCCTGGTGCGACACCTACCTCTTCGCCGAGAACCCCGGCCCCTTCAACTACGCCTGGACGCTGAACGCGGGCGTCGTGCACGGGGCCCGCCCCGCCGAGCTGGTCTGCGTGCTGGAGGCGGACATCCTCGTCGACCGCGGCTTCGTCGCGCGTGCCGTCGAACGGTTTTGTGCGCCCGGCACCCAGGCGCACTGGCCGTTCGTGGACATGCTGTACCTGGACGAGGCCTCCAGCCACCAAGCCGTCGACGAGCGGTGTGCGCAGGGGCGGCCCACCGTGGACAGGGACGCGCTGCGGGGCGTCTTCCTGCGCCGTACGCCGGGGGCCTGCGTGTGGCTGCGCGAGAGCCTCTTCACCAGGATCGGCGGCTACGACGAGCGGTTCACCGCCGGGTGGGGCGGCGCGGACAACGACTTCGCCTGGCGTGCCGACCTGCACGGCGGGCTCGACCGCCACTCCGACCGGATGGTGCACCTGCACCACGCGCGGGCCACCGACTGGTTCGACGCCGAGGGCGCGGGGGCCACGGCCTACGAGACGTTCCCCTGGTGCACCTGGCCACCCGACTCCCGTATCGGGGACCTGAGCGCGTTCCGCTCCGGATAGCCGCCCGCGCGCCGCAGCCCGCCCCCGCCGGTCGCGCGGCGTACGGGGCCCAGCCGGCTGCGCGGCGCACGAGGCTCAGCCGGCCGTATGCCGCACGAGGCCCCGGCCGGCCGTATGCCGCACAACGTCCCAGGAACTCCGGGCCCCGCGATCAGGGCCCCCACGAACAGGGGAAGACATCCATGGAACCAGTGGTCGGCATCGGCCCGGTCTCTCGCACGACCGTCGACGCGGCGCTCGCCGTCGCCCGGCGCACCCGCACGCCGCTCATGCTCATCCCCAGCCGCCGCCAGGTGGACGCGGCCGAGTTCGGCGGCGGCTACCTGGGCTGGACGACCGAGGAGTTCGCCGCGTACGTACGCGCCCGCGACCCGCAAGGGCTGACGACGCTGTGCCGGGACCACGGCGGCCCCTGGATGCACACGGCCGAGGCGCGGCTGGCCGACCCGGCCGAGGCGCTCGACTCCTGTGTGCGCTCGTTCACCGCCGACCTGGACGCCGGGTTCGGGCTGCTGCACATCGACACCTCCGAGGGGCGGCCCGGCACGGGCCCGGTCTCCGCGCGGACGGCCGCCGCCCGGCTGGTGGAGCTGTACGCGCGCTGCCACGCGGAGGCCACCGCGCGGGGCAGGGAAGTGGCGTACGAGATCGGCTTCGAGCCGCAGGACGTCTCCACCAACGACCCCGACGAGTTCAAGGCGGCGCTCCGCCTCGTCCTGGAGGGTGTGGAGGCGGCGGGTGCTCCCCTGCCCCGCTACGTCGTGGCGCAGACGGGCACCAAGGTCGCCGAACTGCGCAACGTGGGGCGCTTCCACGACCCGCAGGCGCGCTGCGAGACGCTGCGCCAGGTCTCCACGCTGGCCGCCATCTGCCACCAGGAGGGCGTGCGGCTCAAGGCGCACAACTGCGACTACCTCACCACCGAGGAGACCGCCTCGTTGCTGCGCGCGGGCGTGGACGCGTTCAACGTCGCGCCGGAGTACGGCGTCACGGAGACCCGCGCCCTGCTGCGCGTCCTGGAGGAGATGGAACTGGGCGCGGCGAAGGAGGACTTCCTGCGGCTCGCCCACGACAGCGGCAAGTGGCGCAAGTGGATGCTGGAGGCGACCGACGCCACCGACGTCGAGCGCGCCGTCATCGCGGGGCACTACGTCTTTTCCACCCCGGAAGGGCTGCGGATCCGTGACGAGGCCGCCCGGGCGCTCGCGCGCAGGGGCAGGCCGCCGCTGGAGACGGTGCTGCGCGAGGCGGTGAGCGAGCGCATCGAGGCGGCGCTGCACGCCGTGGCCGCGGTGCCGAAGGCCGCAGGGGCGGTGAAGGCACCGGAGGAGACCGGGGCCGCCGGCGCGGCGAGGGACGCGGGTGCTGCCGGGGCCGCCGGGGCGCGGCGGTGAGCGCCCCGGTGGCCGACGTGTTCGCGCCCGAGACGCTCAGGCAGGCCGTCGACCGGATCCTGCGGGTCCCCGACGCGCACCGCACCTTCGCCAAGGACGCCGCCTTCGCGCAGGAGTTCTGGGCCATCGGGCCCGACCTCCTCGACGCTCTCCTCGACCACGGACTCCCGCACCGCGGTGCGGGCGGTCAGCGGCGTTTCGAGCGCACCGACCTGCACAACATCAGCACCTACCTGCACCTGCCCTCGCCCTACTTCCGCGCGCTCAGGCACAAGGCGTCGGACATGGACGCCGCCGCGCGGAAGGGCGAGCCGCACCACTACGAGCTTCGGCTGGCCGCCGAGTGCGCGGGCCAGAGCCACCGGGGCGCCTGCGCGTTCACGCCGGTGCCGGGGCTGGAGCGGCACGGCGAGCCCGGCAGCCTGCGCGAGACCTCGCCGGGGATGTTCACCGTGGGAGCGCGACTGCCGTCCGACACCCACGTGTTCGACGCGGACCGCTCCGAGCTGCTCTCCCTCGTCGCCGACTGGGAGCTGTACGTGCTGCCCGACGGTGTCATCGAGGACGAGGGCTTCTCGCGCGCCACCCGCCTGGCCAACTGCCTCATCCCCACCCGGCTCCTGCTGCGGGAGGCCGAGCGGCGCGGTATCAGGGCCAGGCACGGGGCCGGGCTGCTGGTGGCGCCGCCGTTCACCACCCTGCACCACTGGGTGGAGTTCGACATCGACGGCGCGTGGGTGCCGGCCGACCCCGTACTGCTGACCGCCTTCGCCCGCTGGGGCATGACGGAACCCGCCGCCTGGCCGTACAACCGCTCGGTCGCGGGCGCCGTCTGGCACCTGCTCACCTGGCCGCCCGAGGTCTTCTTCCCCGTCGTCCACGACCACGGACGCCAGGCACCCCTGCACATCTCCGCACGCTAGCCAGCCCCGGGCCCCGGAAAACCTCCCCGGGGGCCGGCCCGGAAAACCGCCACGGAAGGACCGCCATGGGCAGCCCCGCGACCGACGCCGTCTTCACCGCCATCAGCGAGCCGGCGGACGACACCGACGCGCACCCCTCCCGCACGCCCCGCGAGGTGGCGCCGGGCGTACGGGTCATCGAGTTCGCCGACACCAAGAAGGTCGTCAAGCTGTGGGGCCAGGAGCGCTGGCTGCACGAGGAGGAGCCGGACGGCCCCTACGGGTTCAAGTTCATCCGGATCAGGGCGGGGCACCGCACCTCCCTCCAGTACCACGAGCACAAGAGGGAGAGCTACTTCATCCTGGAGGGCGAGGCGGTGATGCACTACCGGGCCACGCGTGACGGCGAGACGCTGCGGCTGCCCATGCCCGCCGGAACGCTCGCCCACGTCGACCCGGGCGCCGTGCACCGCGTGGAGGGCGTCACCGACATCGTGCTGGTGGAGGTGTCCACCTACGACGACGGGTCGGACAACGTGCGCCTGGAGGACGACTACGGGCGCGGTGACGGCCGGATCGCGGAAGAGCACTGAGCGTGGGCGGCTACACCGTTCCGGGCGAGGGGCACGCCTCCACGTACCGCCACGTTCCCAAGTACCGCTATTCCGCGCAGTTCGAGGGCGCGGAGAAGGAGTTGCTGGCGCGGATCGAAGAGCTGCTGCTGCGTGGCGGCTACGTGCTGGGGGAGGAGGTGGCCGAGTTCGAGCAGCGCCTTGCCGGCTACCTGGGTGCCGCGCACACCGTCGGCGTCAACTCCGGTACCGACGCGCTGATCCTCACCCTGGACGCGCTCGGTGTCGGACCCGGCGACGAGGTGGTCACCGTGGCCAACTCCTTCCACGCCACGGCCCAGGCCATCGCCAGGCGCGGCGCCACACCCGTGTACGTGGACTGCCGCGACGACGACTTCCTGATGGACCTGGACCGGCTGCCCGAGGCGCTGACCGAGCGCACCCGCGCCGTGATCCTCGTCCACATGTTCGGCAAGGCGGCCGACGTGCCGCGCGCCGCACGCCTGTGCCGCGACGCCGGGGTCGCGCTCGTCGAGGACTGCGCACAGGCCATCGGGGCGCGCAGCCACGGCGTCCGCGTCGGCACGGCCTCGGCGGCCGGCTGCTGGAGCTTCGCCCCCTCCAAGAACCTCGCCGCCGCCGGGGACGCCGGAGCCGTCAGCGTCCGCGACGACGAACTGGCCGAACGGCTGCGCCTGCTGCGCCACTTCGGGCAGCCGCACCAGAACGACCACCGCCTCCTGGGCTACAACTCGCGCCTCGACACCCTCCAGGCGCTCGTACTGCTGCACAAACTCGACCGACTGGACGCCTGGAACGCCCGCCGCACCGCCCTCGCCGCCACCTACCGCGAACGGCTCGCGCCCCTCCCGCTGCGCTTCCAGCAGCCGGGGGAGGAGGGGGAGCACGTCTACCACCTCTTCCAGGTGCGCACCGAGACCGAAGCGGCGCGCGACGGGCTGCTGGGCCACCTGACCGCCTCCGGTGTGGACGCCGTGGTCCGCTACCCCGTACCCCTGCCGCACCAGCCGGCGCTGGAGGGGCCCGCCGCCCGGCGCCACGACTGCCCGGTCGCCGAGGAACTGTCCCGGCAGACCCTGTGCCTGCCCATACGGCCCGACCTCGACGCCGCCGAGATCGCTCACGTATGCGACACGGCCGCCGGGTACTTCACCACGGGGGCGCCCTGATGGAGACCCGCGTGGGCACGGCCGCCGACGCCGCCGAGACCGAGGGCTACCTCGCACTGGCCCGGCAGGCCTTCGGCAAGACGCCCTACGACCCTCCCACCCTGCTCGCCCACGGCACCGGCATGGTCGCGGTGCGCGGGTCCCAGGTGCTCGGCGGCGGGCTCTTCCTGCCGTTCGCGCAGCACTTCGGCGGACGCCCCGTGCCCTCCGGCGGCGTGGCCTGGCTCGCGGTCGCCCCGTGGGAGCGCGGCGCCGGACTCGCCCGCCGCCTCACCGAAGAGGGCACCGACCGGCTCCGCCACGAACACGGAGCGCACCTCGCCGCCGCCTGGACCCCGGCGCCAGGACTCTACCGCCGCTGGGGCTGGGAGTCGGCCGCCGTCGCCTCGGAGTACGTGCTGCACCCGGCCGAACTCCCCCCTGACCCGGGCGGTTTCACGGTCTCCGTACCCGACGAGGCCGCCTGCGCCCGGCTGCGCGAGCGGCTCGCCGCCGGCTGGAACGGCCCCGTCCGCCGCCCCGCCTGGTGGCACGGCTGGAAGCGGCGCGTCACCGAGGGAGCGCTGACACTCGGCGTCATGCGCGAGGACGACCTCGCCGGATACGCGACCGTCACGGTGCAGCCGTGCGCCCCCTGGGGTGTCGCCGCCGTCGTGCACGACTTCTGGCACGACGGACTGGCCGCGCTGCCCGCCCTGCTCGGCGCGGTCGCCGCCCGCTCCCCCCAGGTGCGCGAGATCCGCTTCCGCCGCTCCGTCCTGCCGCGCCCCAGCCCCCTGCAGTGGGCGCTCGACCAGTACGCGGTACGCGAGGAGGGCCGCTACCCGTGGGTGCTGACGCTGCTCGACGTACGGCGCGCCCTCGAGGCCCGTGGCTGGGACCCGCACCCGCGCGGAGGCGTCGGTCTCGAGGTCGTCTCCCCCCAGGGCAAGAGCGCCCGCTACGCGCTGACGTTCGAGGAAGGGCTGCTGCACGCCCAGCGCGGCGGCCCCGCGGCAGGCCTCCCCTCGTCGCGCGCCGTGCGCCTGCCCGCGGGCACGCTGGCCGCCTGGTACGCGGGGGCCCTCACGCTGCGGCACGCCGCCCGGCTGGGCCTCGCGGAAGGGCACGCACGCGACCTCGCCCTGCTCGACGCGCTGGCCGCAGGACCCACGCCGTGGCTCCCGGACAGCTTCTGACACCGGCCGCGGCCGGCCGTCCACGCACCTCAGCTCCACCCCGGCAGCGACCCGAGGAGGGACCGACGCATGCGTCCGAGGGAGAAGACCGTATGACGCGCCGGACCCCGCCTCCGCCCGCTCAGGTCGCCCTCGGGCCGTGCGCCCCCGCGCGCCGGGCCGCGGGCGCCCCGCCCGCACGGGGCGAGGTTCGGTGATGCGGGCGCCCACCACGCTGCTGGTCATCGCCAAGGAGCCGCGTCCTGGGCGGGCCAAGACCCGGCTCGGCCCGGTCTTCACCCCGCACGGTGCGGCCACGCTGGCCTCGGCTGCGCTCACCGACACGCTGCGCGCCGTGCTGGCGGCCCCGGCCCGGCGCCGCGTCCTCGTCCTGGACGGCAGACCGGGGCCCTGGCTGCCGGGGCCCGAGGAGGGCGGCGGGCGGCTCGAGATCGTGCCGCAGAGCGAGGGCGGCCTCGACGAGCGGCTCGCCGCCGCCTTCGCCCTGTGCGACGGGCCCGCGCTGCTCGTCGGCATGGACACGCCGCAGCTGACCCCCGCGCTCCTGGCGCCCGCGACGCGACCGCACGCCTGGCGGGAGCACGACGCCTTCTTCGGGCCCGCGGCGGACGGCGGTTTCTGGGCGCTCGGACTGGCCGCCCCCGACCCCGCTCTGCTGCGCGGTGTCCCCATGTCCACCCCCACCACGGGACGTGCCCAGCGGGCCAGGCTGGTGGCGGCCGGGCTGCGCGTCCGCGACCTGCCAGAACTGCGGGACGTGGACGTGCCGGACGACGCCGCGGCGGTCGCCGCCGCGGCCCCCGGCACGTGCTTCGCCGCCGCCCACGACCGGCTGGTACGCCTGCTGGACCCCGACGCCTCGGGCGTGCGGACCGCGGGGCCCCACCGCCCCCGCCTCCCCGGCGGCCGGGGAAAGGCGCGGCCATGACAGGGCGGGCCGGGGCCTGGACGGAGGACCCCTACACCGAGGCCATCGGCAACGGCCGCGGGCCGCTCCACCTGCGGGCCCGCGACGGCTGGTCGCTCGCGCTGGACGTGGAGCGCTGGTGCGCGGCGGCCGACGCCGCCGACCTGAGCGTGCTCGACCGCTGCCGCGGCACCGTTCTCGACATCGGCTGCGGCCCGGGCCGCCTCGTCACCGCACTCCACGCGGACGGACACCCCTCGCTCGGCATCGACCTCAACCCGGCCGCCGTCGCCCGCACCCGCGCACGCGGCGGCAGCGCCCTGCGCCGCTCCGTCTTCGAACCCCTGCCCGCGCCCGGCACCTGGGACACGGCGCTCCTCATGGACGGCAACATCGGCATCGGCGGAGACCCGGCGCTGCTGCTGCGCCGGGTCGCCCGGCTGGTGCCGCCCGGCGGCCTGCTGCTCGCGGAGGTCGCCACCGAGGACGTCGACCAGCGGCTGCACGTCTGGATGGAGAGCGCGGGCGGCGCCGCCGGCACCCCCTTCCCCTGGGCCCGCGTGGGGGCGGCGGCCCTGCACCGCGTCGCGACGCTCTCCGGCTGGCTGGCCGAGGACAGCTGGTCCAAGGACGCCCACGAGTTCGTCGCGCTCCGCCGCGCCTGACCACCGGCCACCGCGCCCGCCACCAGCGGGCTCCCCTGGGCGCCCCGCATACCCGGGCGGTGCGCCGAGGCGGCCCCGTGCCATGATCCACCGGAGAGCGAGCGGCGCGCGTGCACGGCGTGCCGCACGCCCCGCGTCGTGAGCAGCCCGAAAGGACGTCCGTTGAAGGGGAACTGGCCCGGCGGCACCATGCGTGCCGCGCGCATCACCGGCCTGCGGCAGACCGACCTGGCCGAGGTTCCGGTGCCCGCGCCCGAACCCGGCACGGTGCTGGTCCGCACCCGGCAGGTGGGTATCTGCGGCACCGACCTGGAGATCCTGCACGGCACCTCGGCGTTCCTCCAGGACGGGCGGACGACGTTCCCGCACGTCTTCGGGCACGAGTGGTACGGCGAGGTGGCCGCCTACGCCGACGACCCGCCCGAGGGGGCACCCGCCGTCGGCTCTCCCGTGGTCGGCCGGACGATGGTGCCGTGTGAAAGGTGCGCCGCCTGCCACGCGGGGCGACCCCAAAGGTGCGCGGCCCTGCGGGAGACCGGTCTGTACGGCCTTCAGGGCGCCGCCGCCGACTATGTGCGCGTGCCCACCCACGCCCTCACGCCGCTGCCCAGCGGGCTGCCGGAGGGAACGGGGGCGCTGATCGAACCGGCCGTCTCCGTCGTGGAGGCGTACAGCCGCGCCCAGCTCGGCTTCGACGACCGGGTGGCCGTCATCGGGACCGGCACCATGGGCCTGCTGGCGGTGCAGTTCGCGCACCACTACGCCGCCGGCGTCGACGCGGTCGGCATCGACCCGGCCGGACTCGACCTCGCACTGGGCTGCGGCGCGGACGCCGCCCACCATGCCGACGAGGCACCCGAGGGGGCCTACTCACTGATCGTGGAGGCGTCAGGCGCCGCCTCGGCGTTCACGGCCGCGCTGCGCATGGCACGGCGCGGCGGCCGCGTGGCGCTGGTCGGGGTGGCCAGGGAGCCGGTCTCCTTCGTCCCCGGCGAACTCTCACTCCAGGGCGTCGACGTTCTCGGCATCCAGCACGGCATCAGCCACTACGACCGCACGGTCGCCCTCTTCGAGCGGGGCGTGCTGGAGGCCGGGCCGCTGGTGGCCGAGGCCGTCGCGGCCGAGTCGGCGGACGCGGTGCGGCACGCTTTCGCACTCCTGGAGCGCGGACGAAGCGGCCCGCCGAAGGTCCTGCTGGACTTCGGCGGGCCACTGGTCACCCGGTCCTGAGGGCCGGCCGTTCATACCCGGCGGCGGCGCGCCGAGTGGGACGCCCCACCGAGCAGCCGGGCGACGGCCCGGAAGGGGAGCGTGACGACGGTGGCGATGGCGCCACCGATCGAGCGCAGCACATCAGCGAGGGCGCGGAGCATCGTGTCCTCCTCGAACGACGGAGTCTGTGACGCCGCACGGGTGGCCGCTGACGCGCCGGGCAAACCGGCGTTTCACCACAGCGTGCCGTCACCCCGCGGTGCGGGCGCACCGCGCTCGAAGTCCAGCAGGTGGCGTTTGCGCTCGAGTCCGCCGCCGTACCCGGTCAGCTGCCCCGTCGAGCCGATGACGCGGTGGCAGGGGACGACGATGCTGATCGGGTTCCTCCCGTTGGCCAGCCCGACGGCCCGTGCCGCGCCCGGCCTGCCGATCCGCTCGGCGAGCTGCCCGTAGGAGAGGGTCTCGCCGTAGGGGATCTCTTCCAGGGCCGCCCACACGGTGCGCTGGAAGCCGGTGCCCTCCGGCGCGAGGGGAAGCGAGAACGCGGTGCGTTCCTGCGCGAAGTACTCACCGAGTTGCTCCGTCGCCGCGCCGAAGGCGCTCGCGTCGCTGTCGCCGAACGTCTCGGGAGCGGGACGGTGCCGGTGAGGATCCATGTAGATGCCGGACAGCGTCCCCTCGGTCGCGACCAGGGTCAGGGGGCCCAGGGGGCTGTCTATGACGGTGTGCGTGCGGTGCATGGCGCGTCCCTTCTCGTTCCCCTCCAGTCTTACGGGTCACGCCGGATGGGGACTGGCGGAAAAGCGACAAGGCCGTGCGCCGAGGCCGGGGGCTCAGGCCGTGCGTCGCGCGCTCAGCCCTCCCAGCGGGTCCTGGCGGCCTCGACGCGTGCCCGGTAGTCCGCGTACCCCTGTTCGTACAGCGCCCTGACCTCCTCGTCGGGCTCCACGAGGCGGTATCCCGCGTGCCAGCGCTCCTCGTCCACGGGATCACCCAGCGCGGCGCGCGCGACGACGGCCGCGCCCCGCGCGCCCACCTCCGCCTCCAGGGGAACCCGGACCGGCCGGCCCAGGATTCCGGCGAACGTGCGCATCCAGCCCGCCGACCTGGTGCCGCCGCCGCAGGCCGCCGGCGTCCGCGAGAGCCCCGCGGTCTCCAGGCAGTGACGTGCCGCGTAGCCGACCGCCTCGCACATGGCGCGGATCAGGTCGGCGCGGTCGTGCGCGAGGGACATGCCCTCGAAGGAGGCGCGGGCGCCGGGGGAGACGAACGGGGCGCGTTCCCCCGCCTCGGACAGGAACGGCAGCGCCGTCACCCCGCGCGCACCCGCGGGGCTGCGCTCCAGCAGCGCCTCCAGCTCCTGCGTGGAAGCGCCGACGACACCGAGCGCCCAGTCGATTCCCGCCGTACCCACCATGGCGGGCAGCGCCCGCAGCCAGCGGTCGGTGCGCGGGGTGCACAGCCACATCCCGGCCGGCTCGCCGTCCCACTCGGCGCCGTCCCGCCCGGCACGGTCGGTGAGGACCTGGCAGGCCAGCGTGGTGCCGACCGTCAGCAGCCCGTCTCCCGGCTCCCGCACGCCGCTCCCGAGGGCGCAGGCCGGCAGGTCGTAGGGGCCGGAGGTGACCGGCAGTCCCTCGGGCAGCCCCAGCAGGGCCGCGCCGTGCTCGTCGAGTTCCAGCACGGCGTGCGGGGCGGCGGGCTCGGGCAGCAGGTGGGCCAGCTCTTCGATACCGCAGGCGGCCAGCGCGGCGGGGGAGTAGCGGCGGGTGACGGGGTCGAGGAAGGGCAGGGTGGCGTCGGAGGCGTCCACGCTGACCGTGCCGGTCAACCGCTGCGCTATCGCGTCCACGCAGTACCCGGCGACCGCCGCACGCTCCAGCGTGCCGGGCTCGTGCTCGGCCAGCCAGGCCAGCAGCGGTCCGTGACAGCCGGGAAAGGTGCCCGAACCGGTGTCGCGGAAGATCTCCCCGACCGTTCCGTCCCGCCGCCAGCGGTCGACGAGCGGGGCGGCGCGGCCGTCCATCCACGAGATCATGCGCCGTACCGCGCGCCCCTCGGCGTCACGCAGCCACAGCCCGTCGCCCTGACCGGTCAGGGCGAGCGCCGCGGGCGGGCCGGGCAGCGCGGCAGCGGCCTGCGCGACCACCTCGGCGACGCCGGCCAGCACCTCTTCCAGATCCTGCTCGACGACGCCCCCGGGCCCGCGCAGCAGCGTGGAGCGCCGCGCTGCGGTGTGCAGGGAGCGGCCGTCGCGGTCGAAGGCGACGGCCTTGGTGACGGAGGTGCCGATGTCGACACCGATGATCGTCCCTGCCGTTGCCCCGGCGGTCTCAGTCATGGCCGTACGCCCTCCAGACGGCGGTCGCGCAGTGGTCCCGCTTCTCCACAAGAAGATTGTTATATTTATAGCGCTCCGCGTGAAGAAACCCAATGGCCGCACCGCTCCGACGCCCTGGAGGACGCATGACCGCCCGGCTCCTGCTCGTGAGGCACGGCCAGACCGTCTGGCACGCCGAGAACCGCTACGCCGGCATCTCGGACGTCGCGTTGACCGACACAGGGCTGCGGCAGGCCGAGGAGCTGGCCGGGTGGGCGCACCAGCGGTCGCTCGGCGCGCCGGTCCACGCGGTCGTCAGCTCACCGCTGGAGCGGGCGCGGCGCACGGCCGCCCCCGCCGCACGTGCGCTCGGGGTCACCCCGGCCGTCCACGAGGGCCTGCGGGAGGCCGACTTCGGCTGGGGAGAGGGCCGCACCCTCGCCGAGATGAGAGCCGAGGACGCCGGCCTCGTCGAGGCGTTCCAGCAGGACGCGGAGACCGGCGCCTTCCCCGGCTCCGAACCGCCCACCGCCGTCGCCGCCCGGGTGTGCGAGGCGCTGCGTGCGGTGGCGGCGGCGCACGACGGGCACACCGCGTTGGTCGTCGCGCACAACACCGCCTTCCGGATCGCGCTGTGCGCCATGCTCGGCATCCCCCTGGGCCGCTACCGGCTGGTGCTGCCCCGGCTGGAGAACGCGGCCGTCACCGAGATCGAGGTGACCGGGGCCCGCACAGCGCTGCGCGCGCTGAACGTGCCGACCGCACCCGGCGCCGGGGCCGCCCCGCACGCGTCCCCCGCGACGCCCGCGGCCGCGGACTGAGCGGGCGCGTGGCCATGCCGCACTCCGCGACGCCGCCCACCGGCACCGCCCGCTCGCGCGAACGGCGCAGGGAGCGCATCACCGAATTCGTCCTGGCACACGGCACGGTCACCGTCACCTGGCTCGCCGAGGCCGTGGGTGTCAGCGTGATGACCATCCACCGCGATCTGGACGCGCTGGCCGTGCGCGGCGTGCTGCGCCGCTTCCGCGGCGGCGTCTCCGCGCAGCCCACCAGCGTCTTCGAGAGCAACCTCGACTACCGCCTGGGCGTCCACGTCCCGCAGAAGGAGGCCGTCGCCCGCACCGCCGCCGCACTGGTCGAGCCGGGTATGTCGGTGATGCTGGACGACTCCACCACCGTGCTGGCGCTCGGCCCGCTGCTGCGGGACAAGGCGCCGCTGACCGTGCTGACCAACGCCCGCCGGATCGTCGACGTCTTCGCCGGGTGCGAGGGGATACGGCTCCTCGCGCTGGGCGGCGCCTACTCGCCCACCCACGACTCCTTCCTCGGCGTCCCCTGCGTGGAGGCCATCGAGGCGACGGCCGTCGACCTCGTGCTGGTCAGCACCTCGGCCATGGACGCGCACACGACCTTCCACCAGGAGCAGGACGTCGTCCTCGTCAAGCGCGCCATGCTCGCCTCCGGTACCCGCAAGGCGCTGCTGATGGACCACTCCAAGGTGGCCCGCACCGGGCTGCACCGGCTGTGTCCTGTCGCCGACTTCGACCACGTCGTGGTGGACGACGGGGTCCCCGGAGGACTCGTGGCCGACCTGCGGGAGCACACCGAGGTGCGGGTCGCGCCGGTGGGGGAGTGACCCCGGGCCCCGTTCTTCACACAACACATGTGAATTTCACGCACGGAAAGGGAAGCCCGTCATGCACAGCACCACCCCGGCCGCCGGAGCACGCCCCGGCGCCGCCCCGGCGCCGTCGCCCGTCGTCGCCGGGATCGACGTCGCCACGGCCGCCGTCCGCGTCCTGTGCGTCGACGCCCACGGCACCGTACGGGCCGAAGGCAGGGCCGAACTGCCCCGGCCCGTCCGCGGCGGCGAAGGACGCAGCGAGCAGGACGCCACCCGCTGGTGGCCGGCGACGGCCCTGGCACTGCGCCGGGCCACCGCGATGCTGCCCGCACGCGGCGCCGAGGTGAGAGCCGTCGCGGTCTGCGCCACCTCCGGCACCCTCGTCCTCACCGGCACCGACGGCACACCGCTGGCACCCGCCTCCATGTACGACGACCGCAGGGCGGCCGGCCTCAACGCCCGCGCGCAGGAAGCCGGCGCCGCCAGATGGCGAGCCCTCGGACTGACCGTTGGACCCACGGCCGCGCTGGGCCGCGTCGCCTGGTACGCGCGCCACGCGCCCTGCGACCCGCGCGCCGCGCGCATCGCCCACACCCCCGACCTGCTCGGCCGCGCACTGACCGGCGCACCCGTCGCCACCGACTGGAGCCACGCGCTCAAGACCGGGTACGACCCCCGCGCCGGTGAGTGGCCCGCCGACGTCCTGGACGCGCTGGCCATACCCGCGCACTGGCTCCCGCCCGTCCAGCCGCCCGGCACCCCGGCAGGTACCGTCTGCGCCCGGGCCGCAGCCGAGACGGGGCTGCCCCAGGGGTGCGAGGTGCGGCTCGGCATGACCGACGGCTGCGCGGGACAGCTCGCCACCGGCGCCGTGTCGCCGGGACAGTTCGTGGGCGTCCTCGGCACCACGTACGTCCTCAAGGGCGTCACCCGCGACCTGGTCACCGACCCCTCGGGCGCCCTCTACAGCCACCGGCACCCGGACGGCTGGTGGCTGCCGGGCGGCGCCTCCAGCACCGGCGGCGAAGCCCTCGCCCACCGCGCCCCCGAGCAGCTGGCCGCGCTCGACGCCGCGGCCGAGCGCTCCCCCGCCACCTGCGTGAGCTATCCCCTGCGCCGGGCGGGCGAACGCTTCCCCTTCGTCAGCGGCGCCGCGCACGGCTTCACCCTCGGCACCCCGGCCGACGACGCCGACCTGCACCGCGCCGACCTGGAGGGCGTCGCCTTCCTCGAACGGCTCGCCCTGGAGCGGATCCGCGCGCTCGGCGTCTGCGTCTCCGCCCCGCTCCACACCGCGGGTGGCGGCAGCCGCAGCCGCCTGTGGACGCGCATCCGGGCCACCACGCTCGGCATCCCGCTGCGGGTCGCGCCGCACGCGGAGACCGCCCTCGGCGCAGCGCTGCTGGCCGCCACGGGCACGCTGCACCCCTCGCTGGAGGAGGCGGCCCGCCACATGACCGCAGCCGGGCACACCGTCGACCCGGTGCCCGAGGAGCAGCCTGCCCTGGACGAGAGCTACGCCCGCTTCGTCACCGAACTGACCCGCCGGGGCTGGCTGCCCGCGGCTCCTCCCGGGTGAGACCCGCGGCTGTTCCTCCGCGGGACCGCGGCCCGGGATGGCGACACGCGTCCGGCGTAGCGCGCCAGGGGGAGCGCCGCCCGGCTCAGCGCAGCGGTTTCGCCATGAGGTGTTCCCGCGCGCCCGAGGGCACCGGGTCCCCGGTCCGGCCGGCCCGGACGAAGCCGTGGCGCTCGTAGAGGGCGAGCGCGTGGACGTTCCCCGGGAGCACCGCGAGTGACAGCGCGCGAACCCCCGACCGCTGTGCCCATCCCGTCACGAGGGAGAGCAAGCGGTCGCCCAGCCCCTGGCCGCGCACGGTCGAACAGACCCACAGCGACCGCACCTGGGCGACCTCCGCGCCCTGCGGTACGCCCCGCACCAGCCCCACGGGCCGCTCGTCCTGAGCCCCCACGGCGACGACGTTGAACGTGCCGGTCATCTCCAGCCGTGCCATCCACTCCTCCTCCCCGCCCCGGTACCAGTCCGCGAGCCCCCTCTTGTAGGCGTCGGGAGCGTCGGTGAGGGCCGCGAGCCGGGCCGCGCGCCACAGCGTCCGGTCAGGTGCGGTGCGGATGCGGGGTCTGGTCATGGTGGGGAGTCTGCCCCGTGGGCTGGTGGGGCAGGCCGTCGCGGTGTCCAGGCGGGAACCAGAGGGCGACGGCGAGGGCCGTCAGGGCGATGAGGGCGGCCAGCGTCCACATGGCGGTGTGCATGCCGTCGGTGAAGGCGTGCACGACCGCCTCCAGCCGGCCGGGGTCCGAGGTGCGGGTGCGGGCCTCGGCGACGGTGCTCGGCGCTTCGGGGCCCCGCAGCGGTGCGGGGAGCCGCGCGGTGAAGACCGCGGTCACCAGGGTGCCGCTGACGGCGATGCCGAGGGCGCTGCCCAGTTCACGGGCCAGGCTCTGGAGCCCGGATCCCGTGCCGGCGCGTTCGGGAGGGAGCGCGGACATCATGGCGTGCGAGAGCAGCGGGGTGGCGATGCCGCAGCCGAGCGCCGTGAGGGTGGCGCCCAGCCCGTAGACGGCGTACGGAGTGTCCGCGGACACGGTGGTGACCACGCACAGCCCCGAGGCCAGGACGAGCATGCCCCCCGCGGCCGTGGCCCGCCGCCCGGCCCACCTCTCCAGCAGGAGCCCGCAGCGCGGACCCGCCAGCAGCCCCGCGGCCATGGGCAGGAGCCGGACGCCGGCGCCCAGCGGGCTGTACCCCTTCGCGTACTGGAGGTACTGGCCGTTGACGTACATCAGCCCGAACATGCCGAGGAACAGCGCGGCCATCCCCAGCGCTCCGGCGCGCACGGCGGGCCGTAGGAAGAGCCGGGGGTCCAAAAGCGGGTGCCCGGAGCGCAGTTCGTGCCGCACCCACCAGGACAGCAGCAGGGCCGAGGCCGCCGCGGCGAGCAGGACGGGACGGCTCGTCCAGCCGGACTGCGGACCCGCGACGATGCCGTACAGCAGGGCGAGGAAGCCGGCCGTCAGCAGCGCGGTGCTGCCGGGCGCCAGCGGCCGGGGATGGCGGCCTGTGACGGGCGCCGCGACGGCCGCCAGCGCCAGCGCGAGCAGCGCGAGCGGCAGCAGGCACCAGAACAGGCTGCGCCAGGTGCCGTACTGGATCGCGGCTCCGCCGCCGAGGTTGCCGAGGACGGCGGCGAGCCCGGTCATGGAGGCCCAGACGGCGACGGCGCGCTGGCGCCGGGCCTCGGGGACGCCGTCCACGAGCAGGGCCAGCGTCGTCGGCAGTACGGCGGCGGCGCCCGCTCCGCTGAGGGCGCGCCCGGCGATGAGCACCCCGACGTGCGGTGCCAGCGCGCACAGCAGGGAGCCGAGCGTGAAGACGCCCATGCCGCTCAGCAGCGTGCCCTTGCGCCCGGCGCGGTCGGCCAGCGCCCCGGCGGGGATCAGCAGGCAGGCGAAGACGACGACGTAACCGTCGACGACCCACACCACCTGCGCGGCGGACGGCCGCAGGGCGCTCGCCGAGAGCGCGGGGATGGCGAGGTTGATGGCGGAGACCATGCCGACGACGAGCGTCACGCACAGGCACATCGCGGCCGTCAGCAGCCGTGGCGCCCCCCTCCGCGTCGTGGGGGCGCTCACCGCGTCCGCTCCCGGCCCGGCCCGCGGCCCGGGGGAGCGGCCACCTGGGCGTGCAGGACGAGCCGGTCGCCGCGCAGGTGGATGAACTCCAGGTCGGCGGGGCGCCCGTCGGCGAGGCTGGTCAGCCGTTCGACGGTCAGCACCGCGCCGCCGCTCTCGGGCATCCGCAGGACGGCACGGGTCGCGGCGTCGGCCGTCACCGCCTGGACGCGGACCTCGGCGCCGCCCAGCGGCGTGCCCGCCACGGACTCGATGAGGTCGAAGACGTCCCGGTGCTCCAGTGCCTCCCTCTCCAGCGCCAGCAGCGGCTTCCCGATCCACGGCAGCAGGTACGTCGAGTCGAGCGAGAGCGGCACCCCGTCCAGGCTGCGCAGCCGCTCCAGATGGACGGCCTCCTCCCCGTCGCCCAGCTCCAGGCGCCGGGCCACGGCGCGGGGCGGCCGCACAAGCCGGGCCTCCCGCACCTGGTTGACGACGCTGCCGTGGTGGTGGAGGACCTCGGCGAGGCCCGCCAGCTCGCCGAGCGGGTGTGCGTAGGCACGGCCCACGACGACGGTGCCCACACCCCGCCGGCGCTCCACCAGCCCCTCGTCGCGCAGCAGTGCGAGCGCCTCGCGCACCGTGTTGCGGCTGACCGAGAACTCCGCGACGAGCGCGCGCTCGTCCGGCAGCACCCCGCCGCCGAAACCGCCGCCGAAGCCGCCGTCGAGCACCTGGCGGCGCAGCACGTTCGCCACGCGCCGCGCACGGTCGGCCCGAGAGGAGCCGGCCTCGTCCGCTTCCGTGTCCATGGGCACGACGCTAGGTCAGCGGTGTTGCGGCAGCGTTACGCCACCCCGTCTGACCTGGGCCGACGCTCTGAGCAGCGGTTTCGTGGCGGAGTCGGCGCACTCCGCCACCCGCGCCCGCGGCATGGGGCCCGCGCGGCTCAGAACGGGTGCCAGCGCACGGTGGGGTCCGCCTCGCGCAGCGAGGCCACCCGCCGCCGGAACTCCGCGAGCGCCGCCGGGTTGCCCGGCGCGTGCTGGGAGACCCAGGCGCAGCTGGCCGTCTCCCGCGCCCCGCGCAGGACGGCGCACCCCTCCCACTCGCGTACGTCCCAGCCGTAGGTCGTGCAGAACGCCTCGTACTCCGCCTCGGGCAGGCCGTAGCGGTCGTGGCTGAGCGCCATCACCACCAGGTCGTGTTCGCGCAGGTCGCCGGCGAAGGTCTCCAGGTCGACCAGGAGGGGGCCCTCGGCGGTGACGTGCACGTTGCGGGGCAGCGCGTCGCCGTGCACCGGGCCGGGCGGCAGGTGCGGGACGAGCCCGGGGAGCGAGGCGATGATGTCGTCCCTGCGGGCGCGCAGAAACGCCGCGTCCTCCCTGGGCACCGCGTCCCCGGCCAGGCGCAGCCACCGCTCGATCCCGCCCAGCAGCTCGCGCGGTGGCAGGGCGAAGGGCGGCTCGGGCAGCGCGTGGACGAGCCGCAGCAAACCGGCCAGATCCGCGGCACCGGCGGGGCGTACGGCGGCGGGCAGCCGCTGCCAGCAGGTGACGGGGTGGTCCCCGACGAGCCGCGCCTCGGGCTCCACCGCGCGGACCGCCGGAACCCCCTCTTCCTCCAGCCAGGTCGCCACCCGCAACTCGTGCTCCGCGCGGGCCAGCAGTTCGGGGGTGCGGCCGATCCGTACGACGGTCTCGTCCAGCGCGAAGACGGCGTTCTCGCCGAGCGACAGCAGCCGCGCGCTGCCGCCGGGGCCGCCGGTCGCCGCCGCCAGCACCTGACGGGCCAGGTCCTCGGTGAATGTCGCGCTGCTCGCCATCGCCTGTGCTCTCCTAGCTGTCGGTCGGTTCGTCCTCAGGCTGCCAGGTGCCCACGCCTGCGCAGGTGCCGCCCCGGCTCGAATGCGGCGTATCTCTCATCTCCGGGGCGCAACCGTGGTTCTGCCCAAGTGGTCTGCATCATTGACAAGCACGGGCAAAAACGGGCAGTTGGGAGCAGGAGTTGCACAGCAAGCGGGGCAGCAGGCCGTCGGTCGTGGCGATGGCCGCCGCGGCGGGAACGGTGGCGGTGGGTCTGCTGACGGCGTTCGTCCAGGCGAGCACCCAGGACTCGGGGGCCGGCGCGCACCCGGGGTGGGACCGGAGTCTGCGGGCCACACGGGTGCCCCAGCAGGCCGCCGCCCCGCACGGCAAGCCGAAGGCCAAGCCGCACAGCGGCGCCCGGGCGCCGCGGAAGGTGAGCCGCGGGATAAGCCATCACACCGAGAAGGGCGGCCGTACGGTGGCGCTCACCCTGGACGACGGCCCGCACCCGGAGTGGACCCCCAAGACGCTGGATCTCCTGCGCGAGTACCACGTCAAGGCGACGTTCTGTCTGATAGGCCCGAACGCCGAGCGCTATCCGAAGCTCGTGCAGCGGATCGTGGCCGAGGGGCACCGGCTGTGCGACCACTCGGTCGACCACGACACGGGGATGGACCACGAGCCGGTCGCCTACCAGGAGCGGCAGATACTCGACGCCAAGAAGATGATCGACAAGGCGTCGGGCGGTGCGCCGGTGTACTACTACCGGGCGCCGGGCGGTGCGTTCACGCCCGACAGCCGGCGGATAGCGGCGGGGCACGGCATGCGTCCGCTGGGCTGGATCGTCGATCCCGGCGACTGGCAGCGCCCTGGCGCCGACGTGATACTCCGGCACGCCGAGGAGCAGACCGGCGACGGCGCGGTGATCCTCTTCCACGACGGCGGCGGTGACCGCTCGGAGTCGTACGAGGCGCTGCGGCAGTTCCTGCCCTGGCTGAAGGAACAGGGCTACGGCTTCGGGTTCCCGAAGGCCTGAGCCCCGAAGGCCTGAGTCCCGAAGGCCTGAGCCCCGAAGAGCTGAGCACCGAAGACCTGAGCCCCGAAAAGCTGAGCGCCCGGAGGCTTGACCGGGACAGGTCAGCCGCTAAAGTCTAGACCAATCCCCGATGTGTGCTCTCCGTCTCACCGAAGGAGCTGAGATGCACAAGAAGCCGTCCATCCAACGGAAGTTAGCGGCACTGGCAGGTGTCGGGCTCGCGCCCGTGCTGGTGCTCGGGCTCACCGCGACCCCGGCCGGCGCGCACGGCTGGGTCACCAACCCGGCGAGCCGCCAGGACCAGTGCGCCCGCGGCGTCGTCCAGTGCGGCCAGATCAAGTGGGAACCGCAGAGCGTCGAGGGCCCCAAGGGGCTCAAGGACTGTGCGGGCGGCAACTCCCGCTTCGCCGATCTGCGCGACGACAGCAAGGGCTGGCACGTCACCGACGTGGGCAGCTCGACCACCTTCACGTGGAACGTGCCCGTCAAGCACGCCACCAGCACCTGGCAGTACTTCATCGGCAACACGAAGCTCGCCGAGTTCAACGACGGTGGAGCCATACCCCCCGACCAGGTCTCGCACCACGTCGACTTCCAGGGCTTCACCGGCAAGCAGAAGGTGCTGGCCGTGTGGAACATCGCCGACACGGCCAACGCCTTCTACGCCTGCGTCGACGTCAACATCGGCGGCTGACGCCCGCCATCCGGCCCCGCGCCGGAAGCACCCCCCACGTCCGTCCGCTGCTCAACCCTCAGTGCGACGGGCATCCCTCGGCCACCCCCTCCCCGGGGTGGCCGAGGCCGTTGTGCGCGTACCGGCCCTGGCGGCGCCCGAGGAAGGCGCCGTGTGGAATTCGCGGTTTGCGACTCGCCCTCGCGCGGAAGTTATGCGTGAGCAACGGATTTCGCGGCCACAGTGGTCGCACGCGTCACGGGCAACTCTCTTTTCCCGTGGGCCAGTCGAGGCCCGCGATGGCGACACGCCGAATCCGGCTGTGCCGCGGGACGGCTTCGCGGAAGTTTTTCGGCCCGACTGCCTTGATTCCAGGGCGAGTTCACGAGAGGCGCCGAATCCTATTATGGGCAGCCTTATCGGGAAACCGTTTGCTCTAATCCCGGATTGCGGCACGCTTCATTGCAAGAACGGCCCGCCGTGGCGAGCCGGGAAACCCCAACGTCCCACTCCTGCAAGGAGGTCCCGTTGCCCCTTGCCCTCCTGGCTTTGGCCATTGCGACATTCGGTGCCGGTACGGCCGAGTTCGTGATGATAGGTCTACTGCCCGAGGCCGCATCCGACATGGGAGTCAGCATCTCCGATGCGGGCGGCTACGTCTCTTTCTACTCACTCGGTGTCGTCATCGGCGCACCCCTGCTCACCGTCGCCGGTATGCGGGTCGGCCGTAAGACGATATTGCTCGCGATGACGTGTCTGTTCATTTTCGGAAACATCGCGTCAGCTCTGGCACCGAACCATGAACTCCTGTTGGCAGCACGGCTGACCGCCGGATTGCCGCACGGCGTGTTCTTCGGAATCGGTGCGGTCGTCGCCGCGGGACTCGTGCGGCCCGAAAGACGGGGCCGCGCGCTGTCGGTGGTGCTCGTCGGCGTGCCGATGGCCAACATCGTCGGCTCTCCGCTGGGCACCCTGCTGGGCCAGACGGTCGGCTGGCGGTGGACGTTCATCGTCGTCGCGGGGATCGGCGTGTTCGGCCTCATCTCCCTCGCGGCCCTGATCCCCGCGCAGCAGGAGCCCACCCGGGGCAGCGTGCGCGGTGAACTCGGCCTCTTCAGGAGACCGCAGGTCTGGCTCGCCTACGCCGTGGTGGTGTTCGGCTTCGCCGGCACCTCGTCCTTCTACACCTACATCCAGCCACTGGTGACCGAGGTCAGCGGCTACACCCCCACCGCGGCGACGGCGCTGCTCGCGCTGGCCGGGGCGGGGATGACCGTGGGGACGCTCCTGGGCGGCCGCCTCACCGACTGGCCGGTGCGGACCATCTGCGGCGCGCTGCTGACGCTGTCGCTGTCACTCGCGATGATCATGGTCACGGCGCAGAACACCGTACTGGTGGCCGTGAACGTGTTCCTCACCGGTATCGCGGGCATGGCCGCCATCCCCAGCGTGCAGGCACGCATCCTCGACCACGGAAGAGACGCACCCGAACTGGGTTCGGCCAGCGTCCAGTCGGCGTTCAACATCGCCAACTCGCTGGGGGCCTCCCTCGGCGGCATGGTGATCGCCGCGGGCTTCGGCCTGACCTCGCCCAGCTGGCTGGGCGCGCTGCTGGCGCTGACCGGTGCCTGTTTCGGACTGCTGTCCGGCTGGCTCGACCGCAGCACCCGCTCGTGGGAGGTCCCGGCCTCCGCACCCTCCTTCAAGAGCGTCAAGTCGGAAGCGTTATGCAACCGAGCAGGTGCAGAACCCCGTGGCGCGGGACGGTTCGTCCGTTCCGCGCCACGGCGCTGTCCGCAGCCACGGCGGCCGGCCCGTGCCGGAGCTCACGGGTTCGACGGTTTCCACGGCCGTCACGGCGAGGCGGGCGCGGGGCCCTCCGCGTGGGTCCACCGCAGCACCGCGCCCATACCGCCGACCGGCAGGTCGTCCTCCTCCGACGCCACCAGCACCTCCGCGTCCGTCGCCGCCGCGCTCCGCAGCAGCGCGTCGTCGGCGCGGGCCGGCACCGGCTCGGTGGCGCCCAGGTACTGCAACTCGGAGCGGCGCACCGCGACCTGGTCGCAGCTGTCACCGACCCACACCTCCCGCTCCCGGTCGAAGCCGCCGGGCCGCACCACCAAGGTGCCCACCCGGTGCTCCCGCGCCGCCTCGACGAGCGAGGGAACGCCCTCGGCGACGGCGGCCTCCGCGGAGCCCGCTGGGCCAGGGGACCCCGGTGTGTGGGCAGCGCGCAGCCGGGAGAGGGCGTCGTCGGTGTGCCGCTGGACGAACTCCTGGCGGGCCCGTTCGGTCTCCCGGTCGAGCAACTCGGTCGCGGAACCCGCCGCACGGCCGCCGTGCGAGGTCTCCACCGCGATGCCCCGCAGGTGCTCGGGCAGCTTCTCGTGGACGGCGCGCCGCTCTCGGGGGTCACCGCTGAGTACCAGCACGTCGGCACCCGACTCCTGGAAGCGGGAGGCGATGGCGTCGGCGATCACGCCCGCGTTGCTCTCCCAGGTGTTCTCCACCTTCAGCTGGAAGTGCCTCTCCGACGGCTCACCCGTGGAGGTGCGGTGCACCGGCCAGTCCTCGCCGCGCGCCTGCCCGGCCTCCCGGGTGCCCCGCGCGTCGGCCAGTTCGAAGTCGGCGCCCGTGCGGTCGATCCGCGCCGTCAGGCACAGCGGGTTCTCGCCGGTCAGCTCCGGCAGCGGTGCCAGGTGGGGCAGTGCGGACCAGCACACCTGGGTGCGGTCGGGCGCCCGTGTCAGCGGCAGGTCCAGCACGACCTCGCCGTCCGCCGCGAACACCACGCTGCCCTGCGGCTGGGTGCGGGGCGACAGCGTCTCCAGGTACTCCGTGACGGCGTCCACGGTGGCCGCCCCGGCCCCCTGCCGCGCCAGCTCGTCGCCCGCCGCGCGGGCCGTCAGGCGGCGCTCGTCCCCGGCGGTCTCGGTGGCCCGTGCCGTGCCCACGTAGGCGGTGGCCCACGGTCCCTTCCGCTCGAGGAGGGGGGCGAGGGAATCGAGGCGCATGGTTCCTCCCTGCGTCGTCGAGGGGGCGATGTGCACATGTGTGTCAGGGGCGTGGCCGCCCCGAGGCGCCGGTGCCTGTATCGGCCCTGGCACGCCCGTCCGCGGCCACCGGCACGTCCGGTCGCCCCGCACGCCCGGTGGTCCCGCGCGTCCCGGGCGTCCCGTGGGCTCCACGGCCACCCGCGGTTCCTGCGGGTACCCCTCGCCTCGGGTCCCGACACGATCCCCCGCACCCCGGCACGATCCGCGTCTCGCACCCCGGCACGATCCGCGTCTCGCACCCCGGCACGACCCCGCGCCGGCCGTGCCGGCGAGCGGGGGCCGCCCCACCGCTGTGCGCCGGGGCGGGTACATGCCAATATCCGGGGATGGCGTCACTGAGCGAACTCCTGCCCACCGAGGCGATCCGGCTGGACGCGCCCGCAGCCGACTGGCGCGCCGCCCTCCGCACGGCCGGTGACCTGCTGGTCGCGACGGGCAGCGGTACCGACGCCTACACCGACGAGATGATCGGCAACGTCGAGGAGCACGGGCCCTACATCGTCCTCGCCCCCGGCTTCGCCTTCGCGCACGCCCGGCCTTCCCCCGCGGTTCGCCGCACCGGCATGGCGTGGGTGCGGCTGGCCGAGCCCGTGCGCTTCGGGCACGAGTCCAACGACCCCGTCACCCTCGTCGTCGCGCTCGCCGCCGAGGACTCAGGGGCGCACACGGCGGCCATGGCGGCCCTCGCCCGGCTGCTGGGCGACCCGGCCACCGAAGCCGCGCTGCGGTCGGCGCCAGGACCCGAGGCGCTGCGCCGGGTACTGGAAGGCGAGGAGCCGGACGAGCACGGCGCCCGCGAGGCGCCTTCCGCCCGGCCGCACGCCCAGCCGGTGCACAAGATCCTCACCGTGTGCGGCAACGGGCTCGGCACCAGCCTCTTCCTCAAGAACACCCTGGAGCGGGTCGTGGAGCGCTGGGGCTGGACGCGGCACCTCACCGTCGAGGCCACCGACACGATCTCCGCCAAGGGCAAGGCGTCGGAGGCGGTGGCCGTCCTCACCTCGCGGGAGATCGCCCAGGCCCTCGGGGACATCGGCGTCCCCGTGCGGGTCGTGGCGGACTTCACCAGCGGCAAGCAGGTCGACGCGGCGCTCCGCGACATCTACGACGTCTGAGTGCCGAGGGCGGGCGCCCAGGCCGGCGCCCGCCCCGGCACTCCCCACCGCACCACCCACGGCACGAGGCGGAAGGCTCCATGGACTGGCTGGTCACGATCGCGACGTTCCTCGTCAACGAGGTGCTGAGCGTCCCCGCGTTCCTCATCGGTCTCATCACCGCGGCCGGACTCCTCGCACTGCGGAAGCCCGCGGGGCAGGTCGCCGGCGGTGCGATCAAGGCGACGCTGGGCTTCCTGCTCATCAACGCGGGCGCCGGACTCGTCGTCAGCTCGCTCGCCCCGCTGGGCGAGATGATCCAGGGCGCCACCGGAGCGCACGGGGTGATCCCCACCAACGAGGCCATCGTCGGTATCGCGCAGGAGCGGTTCGGCGCCCGTGTCGCCTGGCTGATGATCGTCGGCTTCGGGCTCGGGCTGCTGCTGGCCCGCTTCACCCCGCTGCGCTACGTCTTCCTGACGGGCCACCACATGCTGTTCATGGCGACCCTGCTGACCATGGTGCTGGCGACCGCCGGGCTGAAGGCGTGGGCCGTCGTCGTGGTCGGCGGCGTGCTGCTGGGGATCCTCCTGGTGTCGGTACCCGCCTTCGCCCACCCGTGGACCAAGCGCATCACCGGCAACAGCAGCGTCGCCCTCGGCCACTTCGGCACGGCCGGCTACGTGACGGCGGGCGCCGTCGGGCAGCTCGTCGGCAGGCGCAGCCGCAGCACCGAGGACATGAAGCTGCCCGAGGGGCTGCGCTTCCTGCGTGACTCGATGGTCGCCACGGCGCTGTCCATGCTGCTCATCTACGTGACGATGGCGGTGGTGTACGTCGTCGAGGCGGGGCGGCACACCGCCTTCCAGGCGTTCGCCACCGGTGGCGGCGCGCCCGCCGAAGACCTCGGCGACTACCTGATGCGGGCCGTCATGCAGGGCCTGCAGTTCGGCATCTCCGTCGCGGTCATCCTCTTCGGCGTCCGCACGATCCTCGGCGAACTCGTCCCCGCCTTCCAGGGCATCGCGCAGAAGGTGGTGCCGGGCGCCGTCCCCGCGCTGGACGCGCCGATCGTCTTCCCTTACGCGCCCAACGCAGTGCTCGTCGGATTCCTGGCCAGCTTCACCGGCGGACTGTGCACCCTGGCGCTGCTGGCCTGGCTGCTGGGACCGGCCTTCGGGCTGGCCCTCGTGCTGCCGGGGCTGGTGCCGCACTTCTTCACCGGCGGCGCCGCCGGTGTCTTCGGCAACGCGACCGGTGGCCGGCGGGGCGCGGTACTGGGCGCGTTCTGCAACGGGGTACTGATCACGCTGCTGCCCGCCGTCCTGCTGAAGGTGCTGGGCGCCTTCGGGGACGAGAACACGACGTTCGGAGACGCCGACTTCGGCTGGTTCGGCTCCCTCGTCGGCTTCGCCGCCAAGGCGGGCGGTGCGGGCGGCATCGCCCTGATGCTCGTCGTCGGCGGCGCCGTGCTGGCGGGGGCCGTCGTGGTACAGAAGCGCGTCGTCGACGCCGGCTGGGACCCGGGCGCGCACCGGGACGCGCCACCGCCCGAAGCGGCCGTCCCGGATGCTGCTCCCTCCGGTGCGTCCGGCGGCGCCGCCCTGGGCGCGGTGGAGTCCGGCGCGGGAATCGGCGTTCCGGCGCAGGGCTCGGGCACGACCGCCGGGCCCGGCGAGGCGGGACCGCGCCGCTATTCCCGAGTCCCGCCACCCGTCGGCGCCCCGGCCCCACCCCCGCCGCCCGAGGAGTGAACGGGCCCCGCACCGGGGCGAACCGCGCTCCCGCAGCCGGCCGCCTTCCGCCCCGTTGTCAGTCCCCGCTGATAGAACTCGGCACAAGGACACCATCCAGGGAGGGACCGACATGAGCGCACGGAGCGTCACTTCGGCCGACGGCACCACTCTCGTCCACGAACGGTTCGGGGACGGGCCGCCGGTCGTGCTGGTCGGCGGGGCGATGAGCGCGCGCGGGGCGGGCGAACCGCTGGCCCGGCAGTTGGCCGTGCTCGGCATGTCCGGCGTGGTCTACGACCGCAGAGGCAGAGGCGACAGCGGGGACACCCCGCCCTACGCGCCCGAGCGGGAGGCGGAGGACCTGGCGGCGGTCGTCGGCGCGCTCGTCGCGGAGGAGGGCGGGGGAGCGGTGCACGTGTTCGGGATGTCGTCCGGCGGCATCGTCGCGCTGAACGCCGCGGCCCGTGCGGACCGGGCGTTCGAGCGGCTGGTCCTGTTCGAGCCGCCGTTCACGGGAGCCGCGGGGCAGCCGCAGGCCGCCTCGCACGCCGCGCGTCTGGCCGAGCTCGTCAGCGAGGGCCGCCGCGGGGAGGCGGTCGCCTACTTCATGGCTCAGATCGTGGGTCTGCCGCCGCAGGCCGTCGAGGGCGCGCGGCAGTCGCCCGCGTGGGGCGAGATGCAAGAGCTCGCCCACACGCTCGTCTACGACACGACGCTGCTGGGAGACGCGGACCTGCCGGCCGAGGCGCTGGCCGCGGCGGACCTGCCCGCGCTGGTGCTCAGCAGCGACGCGAGCACGCCCGTACTGAGGGAAGCGGCCCGCCTCACGGCCCAAGCGCTGCCGCACGGCGGCCATCGCGCGCTGGCCGGCGCGTTCCACCACGTGCCACCGGAGCAACTCGCTCCGGTCATGCGGGACTTCCTGCTCGCCTGACGCGCACGCCGTGGGGCGCGCCCGGCGGACGCGGAACCGCAGGCCCCGGGTGGCGCCCCTTCGTCCTACACTTTCCGATCATGTCAATCGACGCCGGGAACCCCGCCCCCTCGCAGCCCCCGCTCTTCGACACCATGGCGACCATGCGCGCCATGCGGCGGCTCAAGCCCGACCCCGTGCCGGACGCCTTGCTGGAGCAGCTCATACAGGCAGCCGTCTGGGGCCCCAGCGGGGGCAACATGCAGCGCTACGAGTACGTCCTGGTCACCGACCGCGCCGTCATGCAACGGCTGGCCCCCCTGTGGAAGCGCTGCGTGGACGCCTACCTGGCCACCACGGGCAAGCACGGCCCCGAGGGCATGGACGAGGCCGCGTACGGGCGGATGGTCGCCGCCATCGAGTACCAGCGCGACCACTTCGCCCAGACCCCGGCGCTCGTCATCCCCTGCTACCGCATGCCCGCCCAGGCGCCGGACGAGGATGGGCTGCGCCGCTCCGCCGAGGCGCTCGGCGAGAGCGCCAGCGCACAACTCGCCCGCATCCAGGAGCGCTTCGCGGCGCTCGCGGAGGGCTCGTGCGTCTACCCCGGGGTGCAGAACCTGCTGCTGGCGGCGCGCGGGCTGGGTCTCGCCGCCAACATCACCATCTGGCACCTGATGCTGGAGGCGGAGTGGAAGCAGGCGCTGTCCATCCCCGAGGACATGCACACCTTCGCCGCGATCCCCGTGGGCTGGCCCCGGGGCACCTTCGGACCGGTGCGCCGGCGCCCCGTCGCCGAGGTGCTCCACCGCGACGGCTGGTGAGCGGTGGCGGGGTCCCACGGTGAGTGACGCACCGGCGGTGCCGCAGGCCGCGCTGACGTGGGCGGCCCGCGCCGTGGGCCCGCGGGCCCGGGTACGCCACGTGCGGCGGTTGCCCGGCGGCACCCACGCGGCGACGCACCTGCTGCGCATCGCGCCGCCGAAGACCGAGGTGGTGCTGCGCCGCTTCCCGCCCCGGGACCCCGCCCCCGCCCGGGAGGCGGCGGTGCTGCGCGCCCTCGACGGGCTCGACGCCCGTGCGCCACGACTGCTGGCCGTCGACCCCGCGGGGCGGCACTGTGGTGCACCGGCCGTGCTGACCTCGCGGGTCCCGGGCGGTGCCGACATCAGGCCCGCTGACCCCGAGGCCGCCGCGCGCCGTCTGGGCGCCGCGCTCGCCCTCGTCCACGCGGTGCCCCGCGCCAGGCTGTCCGGGCTCCGCGACTGCATGGCGGCGGCCCGTTTCTCCGCACAGCGCGCGGGGGAGCGTACGGACGAGGGACCTGCCGCACCGGTGGTCGCCGCGCACGAGGAACGGCTGGCCCGCCAGCCCCGCGTGCTGACGCACTTCGACTACTGGTCGGGCAACGTCCTGTGGGAGGGAAGCGCACTGTCGGGGGTGGTCGACTGGTCCGGTGCCGGGTCGGCACCGCGCGGCCTCGACGTGAGCTGGTGCCGGCTCGATCTCGTCCTGCTGCACGGGCCCGTCCTGGGCCACGCCGTGGCGGACGCGTTCCATGCGGCCTACGAGAGCGCCGCGCGCACCGAGGTGTCCGACCTGGTGCTGTGGGACCTGTTCGCGCTCCGGAACGCGTACCGTTCCGTCACCACCTGGCTGCCCAACTACCACGGTCTGGGCCGCACCGACCTGACCGGGGAGGATCTGCGGGCGCGTCACACGGCGTGGACGGCGGCCCGGCTGCATGCCTGGCGGAAGGGGCGGAGCTGAGCGGCGCGGCCGGTCGTGACGTGCGGGTATCACCGGGCGTATCACCGGGCCTCCGCGTCGGTACTCGGTATGGACAGCACCCTGGTGATGGGATGCCGTCAACGCGGGGAGACCCGCAGCCCGATTCTGAGGAGGAACCGGTATGAGCAGCCCTGCCACCGGCGAAGGCGCCGGGAACACCGAGTACGGCCGCAAGGCGTTCAAACGGTCCAAGAGCCACTTCGCCGACCGCATCACCGCCGACGGCCGCGACGGCTGGCCCGTGGAGCCGGGCCGCTACCGGCTGGTCGTCAGCCGCGCCTGCCCGTGGGCCAGCCGCGCCCTGGTCTCACGGCGGCTGCTGGGACTGGAGGACGCGCTCTCGCTCGGCGTCACCGACCCCATCCAGGACGACCGCAGCTGGCGCTTCACCCTCGACGCCGACGACCGCGACCCGGTGCTGGGCATCCGCTTCCTGCACGAGGCGTACGACAAGCGGGAGACGGACTATCCGGGCGGGGTGAGCGTCCCGGCCATCGTGGACGTTCCCAGCGGCAAGCTGGTCACCAACGATTTCCAGCAGATCACCCTGGACCTGGCCACCGAGTGGCGGGACCTGCACAGGCCGGGCGCGCCCGACCTGTACCCCGAGGCGTTGCGCGACGAGATCGACGAGGTGGCCGAGGGGATCTACCGCGACGTCAACAACGGGGTCTACCGTGCGGGGTTCGCCACCTCGCAGGAGGAGTACGAGGCCGCCTACAGGGACGTCTTCCGCCGTCTCGACCAGGTGTCCGAGCGGCTGCGTGACCAGCGCTACCTGGTGGGCGACACCCTCACCGAGGCGGACATCCGGCTCTTCACCACGCTGGTGCGGTTCGACGCCGTCTACCACGGCCACTTCAAGTGCAACCGCAACAAACTGGAGCAGGACCCGGTCCTGTGGGGCTACGTGCGCGACCTGTACCAGACACCCGGCTTCGGCGACACGGTCGACTTCGACCACATCAAGCGCCATTACTACGTCGTCCACACGGGCGTCAACCCGACCTCCATCGTGCCCGTGGGCCCCGACCTGTCGGGCTGGCTGACCCCGCACCACCGCGAACAGCTCGGCGGGCGCCCCTTCGGCGACGGCACCCCGCCCGGCCCCGTGCCCACCGGAGAGGAGATCCCGGCCGACCACCGGCCCTGAGCGGCCGGCCGCGCGCTGCCCCAGCCCGGCCACACGCTGCCCCTGCCCGGCCACCGCTCTGGCCGGCCGGGCACCCTCACCGCCCCAGCGGGAAGTCGAGCCAGGGCAGCCAGCGGCCCTCCTCGTGGACGACCAGGTCGACGGAGTCCACCCGCGCCGTCACCGGAAGACGCGCGCGCAGGTGGGCTTCGGCGCGCGTGTGCACGTCCTCGCCGCCGCTGTTGGCCACCGTCAGGTGCGGTGCGAGCTCGCCGAAGAGTCCGCCGTACGGAGGGTGGGAGGGCCACCGCCGGGCCACCTCGGCGGTCAGGGCGCGCAGGGGCGCGGCGGGTTCGGGCACCAGGTACAGGACGCCGGGGAAGCGGCCGCAGTCCGCGAAGGTGAGCGTGAAAGCGGACTGCGCCGCGAACAGGTCGCGCAGCGCCGCGCGTTCGGCTGCTGTGATCAGGTCGCGGGGCAGGAAGGGGAAGAGCACGGTCACGTGGGCGACGCCCCCGTGCCGTGCCGCCGTGTCGTAGCGTGCCCGCCAGCCGCGCACCACCGCGTCCACCTCGGGTACGGCCACGCTCAGCGCCGTCGTACCCGAGGCGACCGGCCAGCCCTCCTCCGCGCCGCCGTCCGCGGGCCCGGCCGCCGAGCGCGTCGCCGGGGCGTCCCGCCCGATCTGAGTACCGTCCACGGACGGCACGCTAGCGGGCGCCCCGCACCGGCCGGGCGGGCGGGTGTCCGGCGCCCGGAACGCGCCCGCACAACGCCGCGGTTGACGCGCTCGTGGCCTGCCGGAAGAGTCGCGGGCGTGGAGAGCGAAGAGCTGACGGATGCTGAGCGGCGGATCGAAGAGGCGTTCCCCCGCGGGGGGACGGTGGATCTGACCGGCGCCGACGACCGGAACGTACGCGCCCGCATGCTGCGCTCACTGCTGCTGCGGGCGCCGTCGGAGGACGGCGAGATACCCGCGTTGCGGCTGCGGGGTGCACGGGTCACCGGAGCGCTCGACCTGCACTCGGCGGTGGTCTCGTGCCCCGTCTCGCTGACGGACTGCTTCTTCGACGAGCCCGTCATCTTCTACGGCGCCGAGTGCCGGGGGCTGTCCCTGCGCGGCTGCCGGATGCCGGAACTGTGGGCGACCACGGTGCGGGTGGGCGGGGCGCTGCGGCTGAGCGACTGCCGGGTGGCCCGGCAGGTGCGGCTGGGCGGAGCGCGCGTCGAGGGCGCGCTGTTCCCGGAGCGCGCCGTGCTGGGAGCCGAGCCGGACGCCGAGGGGCGCGGCCCCGCGCAGGCGAGGGCGCTGGGGCTCGACCACGCCACCATCGGCGAGGACCTGCGCGCCACCCACCTGACCTGCTATGGGCAGGCACGTCTGGACGGCCTGTCCGTCACGGGCCACATCGGCTTCGACGACGCGCGCTTCCTGCACCCGGCGGGCACCGCGCTCCAGGCGGAGACCGTCACGGTCGGCACCGACCTGCACGCCATGCGGGTCCACGTCGTGGGCCGGGTCAACCTGCGCGGCTCCACCGTCCCGGGCCAGCTCAACCTCGCCTACGCCCGGCTGTCCAACCCCGGCGGCGTCGCGCTGCGAGCCAGCAGCTGCACGGCGGGGGAGCTGTGGCTGCGCGAGGCCCGGCGCATCGAGGGCACCGTCAACCTGCGCCGAACCAGATGCGACCTGCTGCACGTCAGCCCCGAGGTCTGGCCGGCCTCCGTCCGTCTGGACGGCCTCACCTACACCACCCTGGCCCCCACCCTCCCCGCCGCGCGGCGCCTGGAGACGCTCACCCGGGACGGGGACGGGTACGTGCCCTTCGCGTACGAACAGCTGACCGCGGCCTACCGGCACATCGGCGACGACGCGGCGGCGCGCTCGGTGCAATTGGCCAAGCAGCGCAGACACCGCACGACCCTGCCGCTGTACGCGCGGCTGTGGGGCCATCTCCAGGACGCGACGGTCGGCTACGGCTTCCGGCCCATGCGGGCCGCCGGATGGCTGGCCGGGCTGCTCCTGGTGGGGACGCTCGCCTACGGGCTGCACCCGCCGCGCCCCCTCAAGGCGGACGAGGCCCCCGGGTTCAACGCCCTGGCCTACGCCCTCGATCTGCTGCTGCCGATCGTCGACTTCGGGCAGGAGAAGGCGTACGCACCGCAGGGCGGCTACCAGTGGCTGGCGTATCTGCTGATCGTCGCGGGCTGGGTGCTGGCCACCACCTTCGTGGCGGGCGTCAACCGCACGGTGAGCAGGAACTGAGCGCGCACGGCACGCTCAGGAGGCACGCCAGACCGTGGTGGCGTTGCAGAACTCGCGGATGCCGTGGCCCGCGAGTTCGCGCCCGTATCCGGAGCGCTTGACGCCGCCGAAGGGGAGCGCGGGGTGGGAGGCGGTCATGCCGTTGAAGTAGATGCCGCCCGCCTCGACGTCCCGCACGAAGCGCTCGGTCTCGGCCTCGTCCCGCGTCCAGACGTTCGAACTGAGACCGAACGAGGTGTCGTTGGCGACCTCGATCGCCTCGTCGATGTCGCGCACGCGGTAGAGCGTGGCGACCGGGCCGAACGTCTCCTCGCGGTGGATGCGCATCCGGTCGGTGATGCCGGTCAGCACGGTCGGCTCGTAGTAGAAGCCGCGCTCCAGCCCCTCCGGGCGACGGCCCCCGCACAGGGCCTGCGCGCCCTGCGCGAGCGCGTCGGTGACCAGTTCTTCCAGGTCCTCGCGGCCCTGCGCGCTGGAGAGCGGGCCGACGTCCGTGCCGGGTTCCATGGGGTCGCCGACCGTGAGGTCGCGCATCCCCGCGGTGAACCGTTTTGCGAACGCGTCGTAGACGTCCGTGTGGACGATGAAACGCTTGGCCGCGATGCACGACTGACCGGCGTTTTGCACCCGCGCGGTCACCGCCGTGCGGGCCGCGGCGTCGATGTCGGCCGAGGGCATCACCACGTAGGGGTCGCTGCCGCCCAGTTCCAGTACGGTCTTCTTGATCTCGTCCCCGGCGATCGAGGCCACCGAGCGGCCCGCTCCCTCGCTCCCGGTCAGGGTCGCGGCGGCCACCCTGCGGTCCCGCAGCACCGACTCGATCGCGCTGGAGGGCACCAGCAGCGTCTGGAAGCACCCGGGCGCGAAACCCGCCCGGTGGAAGAGGTCGCCCAGGTAGAGCGCGGTCTGCGGCACGTTCGAGGCGTGCTTGAGCAGCCCGACGTTGCCCGCCATGAGCGCGGGCGCGGCGAACCTGATGACCTGCCACAGCGGGAAGTTCCACGGCATGACGGCGAGCACGGGGCCCAGCGGCCGGTAGCAGACCTTGGCCCGTACGGCGCCCGCGTCCTGGACGTCGTCCGCTGCCGGGTACTCGTTGGCCAGCAGCGCCTCGGCGTGCGCGGCGTACCAGCGCATCGCCTTCACGCACTTGGCGGCCTCCGCCTCGGCGGCGGTCAGCGGCTTGCCCATCTCGGTGGTGATGACGCGTGCGACGCCGCTCGCCTCCCGCTCCAGCAGGTCCGCCGCCGCGTTCAGCAGCCGGGCACGCTCCTCGAACGTGGTGGTGCGGTAGGTGCGGAAGGCCGCGTCGGCCTCCGCGAGGCGCCGTTCGATCTCCTCGTCGGACAGCGGGTCGAACGTCTTGAGGGTTTCGCCGTCAGCGGGGTTCACCGTGGCGATCGGCATGGGTGCGGCCTCTCAGCGGTCCGGGCCGGCGCTCGGCCGGCCCTGGTTGCTTCCGGTGTGGTCAGCGGTTCTTCCCGGGGTCAGCCCTCGGTGGCGGGCGGCACGTCGTCGGGGTCGTAGTCGTCCACCCCGGCCTCGACGCGCTCCTCCTCGGTGCGCCGGGCCAGCTCGTCGTCGTCGGGCTTGTCCGGCATGCCGCCGTGGATCCGGCGCTCCTCGGGCCCGCGGATCTGGTCCGGCTCGTTGCCCGCCTGGTCGGGTTGGCGCTTGGACATCTCCAGCTCCTCACCTCGAATAGGTGCCGTTCGTGCCTTTTGCTCTCGTTCCTCCCGTCCAGGGAACACCCATCCGCCGCGCCACACCAAGCGGAGCGGCCGTCCGCGGGGGCTCTGCCCGAGGGGCTGCCGCTCCTCAGGTGTTGGACGAGGAGGTGCTGATCTCGCTCAGCGTCGAGTCCGTGTCGTGTTCGACCGCCAGGTCACCCAGCGCCACCACGCCCACGGCCTCGCCGTTCTCGACGACCGGCAGCCGCCGCAGCGCGTGCTCGCGCATCAGTCCGACCGCCCTGCCGACCTCGTCGTCCGGCCCGACGGTGACCAGCTGCGGGCTGCACGCCTCCCGGACCGTCGTCCGGTCGGGATCGAGTCCCTCGGCCAGCACGCGGATCGCCAGATCGCGGTCGGTGACCAGCCCGCGCAACTCGTCGCGCTCGGTCACCAGTACCGCGCCGATGTCCTCGTCCCGCATACGCTGCGCGACCTCACCGACGCCGGTGAGCGTGCCCACGGCGACCGGCGCCGCGGTCATGACGTCGTGCACCTGCTGAACCATGGTCCGCCTCCTTGCTCGCGGGTGGCGGCGGGGAGCGCCGCCGCGGAACCGGCGGGTACCCGGCGTCGCCCCGCTCACGCCGTCCGGCGAGGAGAGCGCCCCTGCCGACGTCGCACCGCGGGTCAGGCGCGTTCCGCGCCGGCCAGGCGCCGGGTACCAGGACCTCTCGTTTGGATCTTGCTGGGCTCGCGGGCCCCGGCACGCACTCTCGCGGCTGGGGGCGCCCCCGGCCGGAGGTTGGGGGAGTCAGTCGCCGCTTCCCCCAGGGCTCGGCTTCGCTCGCCCCGGGAGGTGCCCCCACGCAGGGACTCCATCCTCCGCCTTGCGAGAGCACGCACCGGAACCCGCTCCCTGATCCAGCCAGATCCAAACGAAAGGCCCTAGGGTCACGACCATGACGCAGGAGGCTCCTTATCAGCGACGTGGCGGCAGCGGGGACGGCACGCAGCCGTGGCCGCTGCGCGACTACGCGTTCCTCGGCGACGGCGAGCGCGGCGCTCTCGTCAGCCCGCGTGGCGAGCTCGTATGGATGTGCGCGCCCTGCTGGGACAGCGACGCGGTCTTCTCCCGGCTCATCGGCGGAGCGGGGCAGTACGCCCTGCTCCCCGACGACGACTGGCAGGTGTCGGGCGGCTTCTACGAGAGCGGCACCCTCATCCGCGTCAGCCGCTGGGTGACCGCGGACGCCGTGCTCCTGACCAGAGACGCCCTGGCGCTGCCCGCGACGCCCGAGCGGCTCGTGGTCCTGCGCCGGATCAGCGTCGAGCGCGGGCCGTCCTCGGGGGTCGGTGTGCGGATGTGCCTCGATCCCCGCCCGGACTTCGGGAAGGCCGCGATGGGTGCCTGGAGGCGGGCGGAGGAGGAGCCGGGCCCCGCGGGGGACCCGGCTGCCGTGTGGGAGGCCTTCGGCGGCGGGCTGCGCATGCGCTGGTCCGGCGCCCCGGAGGCCAGGCCAGGGGCGGACGGGGCGCTGTACGGCGGGTTCGTTCTGCGGGAGGGCGAGCGGCGCGATCTCGTCCTGGAGATCGCCACCGAGCGGGCGTCCGGTGGCGGCAGCCTGGAGCCCCACGGGCTGTGGAAGGAGACCGAGCGCCGCTGGCGGCAGTCCGTGCCCGACTGCTCGGACCTGCTGGCCCCGCGGGACGCACGGCAGGCGTACGCGGTGCTGACGGGCCTGACCAGCGGGGCCGGCGGCATGGTGGCGGCCGCCACCACGTCACTGCCGGAGCACGCGGGCGAGGGCCGCAACTACGACTACCGGTACGCCTGGCTGCGTGACCAGAGCTACGCGGGGATCGCGGTGGCCGCCCACGGGCCGCACCCGCTGCTGGACAGCGCGGTCGACTTCGTCACCGCCCGTGTCCTGGCGGACGGCGACTCGCTGCGGCCCGCCTACACCGTCACGGGCGAGCGCGTCCCCGACGAGCGCAGCCTGGGGCTGAGCGGCTATCCGGGCGGCAGCGACCGGGTCGGCAACAAGGCGGGCAGCCAGTTCCAGCTCGACACCTTCGGCGAGGTCCTCCAGCTGTACGCCGCCGCCGCGCGCCACGGCCATCTGGACAACCCCGACGTGCGCCGTGCGGTCGACGTCGCCGTCGCGGCCGTCGAGCGCAACTGGCAGCACCCCGAGGCGGGGCTGTGGGAGCTGGAGAAGCGCTGGTGGACGCACTCCCGGCTCAGCGTGGTGGCCGGTCTGCGGGCTCTTTCGGCGCAGCTGCCCGAGCGGGAGGCGGGGCGCCACCAGCGGCTCGCCGCCACAGTGCTGGAGGGGACCCGCGCCCGCTGTCTGCGCAGCGACGGGGTGTGGGCCCGTGCCGCCGACGACCCGAACATGGACGCCGGTGTCCTGCTGCCGCTGGCGCGCGGCTGCCTGCCCGAGGAGGACCCGACGACGGCCCGCACCGTGGCCGCCGTGCAGGCGGAGCTCGCCGAGGACGGCTACGTCTACCGCTTCCGGCACGACCACCGCCCGCTCGCCGCCGCGGAGGGCGCCTTCCTGCTGTGCGGCTTCATGATGTCCCTGGCCGTCGACCACCTCGGTGACCGTCCCGCCGCCTACCGCTGGTTTGAACGCAACAGGGGCGCGTACGGGCCGCCGACCCTGTACGCGGAGGAGTTCGACGTCGAGCAGCGCCAGCTGCGCGGCAACCTGCCGCAGGGGTTCGTGCACGCTCTGCTGCTGGAGAACGCGGTGCGGCTGGCCGAGGAGTGACCGCGCCGCGGGAGCGCGCCCCGCCGGGAAAACGGGCATGCGACCCTCGCCGTGGAAAGTGGTTTTCGCCACCCGAGAGCGGAGCGCGTGCTACCGGCACGTACCCTCGTGAGCCGCACGGCCTTTCGGGACCGGGTCGGGCGTGGCGAGTGACGAGGAGAGATGCCCGTGGATGCCAGCAGCCGTATCGAAGCGGTGTACGCAGACGTTCTGCGCCGGAACCCCGGTGAGTCCGAGTTCCACCAGGCCGTGCACGAAGTGCTGCACAGCCTTGAGCCGGTGCTGCGCAAGCGGCCCGAGTACGCCGAGGCGAAGCTGGTGGAGCGGCTGGTCGAGCCCGAGCGGCAGGTGCTCTTCCGGGTGCCGTGGACCGACGACGCGGGAGAGGTCCACGTCAACCGCGGCTTCCGGGTCCAGTTCAGCAGCGCGCTGGGCCCCTACAAGGGCGGACTGCGGTTCGTGCCGGACCTGGGGCTGGGAACCGTGAAGTTCCTCGCCTTCGAGCAGATCTTCAAGAACGCGCTGACCGGTCTCGGGATCGGGGCGGGCAAGGGCGGCGCCGACTTCGACCCGAAGGGCCGCAGCGACGCGGAGGTCATGCGCTTCTGCCAGTCGTTCATGACGGAGCTGTACCGCCACCTGGGTGACCACACCGACGTGCCCGCGGGCGACATCAACGTCGGCGGCCGGGAGATCGGCTACCTGTTCGGCCAGTACAAGCGGCTGACCAACCGCTTCGAGGCGGGCGTCCTCACCGGCAAGGGCACCGGCTGGGGCGGCTCGCACGCCCGTACGGAGGCGACCGGCTACGGCACCGTGCACTTCGTCCGCGAGATGCTCGCCAGCCGCGGCGAGGACCTGGCGGGCCGCCGCGTCGTCCTCTCCGGCTCCGGCAACGTGTCGCTGTTCGCCATAGAGAAGGCCCAGGAGCTCGGAGCGCAGGTCATCGCCTGCTCCGACTCCTCCGGCTACCTGGTGGACGAGGCCGGACTCGACCTCGACCTGCTCAAGGAGATCAAGCTGGAGCGCCGCGGCCGCCTCGACACCTACGCCGAGGCCCGCACGGGCGCCCGCTTCAGCACCCAGGGCTCGGTCTACGACGTGGCCTGCGACATCGCCCTGCCGTGCGCGACGCAGAACGAGCTGACCGAGCAGCACGCGGTCGTCCTGGTCAAGAACGGCGTCAAGGCCGTCGCCGAGGGCGCGAACATGCCCTGCACCCCCTACGCGGTCGAGGTGCTGCGTGAGGCGGGCGTCCTCTACGGGCCCGGCAAGGCAGCCAACGCGGGCGGGGTGGCGACCTCGGCCCTGGAGATGCAGCAGAACGCCGCCCGTGACTCCTGGCCCTTCGAGCAGGCCGAGGGACGGCTGGCCGCCGTGATGCGCGACATCCACACCCAGTGCGTCGCCGCTGCCGAGGAGTTCGGTACGCCCGACGACTACGTACTGGGCGCCAACGCCGCCGGGTTCCTCCGCGTCGCCGACGCGATGCGCGACCAGGGCGTGGTCTGAGCGGCCCGAGCCCACGAGGCCACGGCCGCGCTCACGGCCCGGCCCTTGCGATGGGCTGCGGCCGCGGACCCGGCTGGCCCCCTCCGGGCGGCCCGTCTCAGGGGACGCGGTGGCGGGCGATGTGGTGTGCGGGGAAGCCGGCCGGGTCGCGGGCGCGCTCGGCCAGCATCCGTTCGGCGAAGGTGACGCCCTCGTCCAGCACTGCGTCGAGCGGGTCCAGGAACGCCAGGGCCTCGGGGCGCTCCGCCCCTGTGGCGACCCGGGCCCGCAGGCCCTCCCGGCTCAACCGCAGCAGCTCGGCGGCGACCTCGCGCACCGGGCGCCCCGCGAGCCGCGCGCCCAGACCCCGGCGGGCGATGTCCTCCAAGGCGGTTCGGTGCTCCCCGGGGCTGATGCCGCGCAGCATCTCCGTGGCGGCGGCCCGTGCGGGCGGGTGGTAGCCGAGCCCGGTGAAGAAGGCGGGCGCGGCGAACAGCGCCCGGTAGGGCGGGCCGTCCACGGCGCGCAGCTCCAGCGTCTCGCGTACCCGCACGTCGGAGAAGATCTGGGAGAGGTGGGAGCGCCAGTCGGCGAGACTGGGCCGTCCGCCGTCCGGAAAGCCGGTCGTCAGCAGGGTGCCGAAGTCGGCGGCGGGCGCGGCGCACCGGCCGCCGTCGGGTGCCGCCCGGTGGATCATGGGGAGGGTCAGCGCCCAGTCGATGACCTTCTCGACGTCCACGTCCTGCCGCAGCATCGCCGGGATGACGCCGGTACGGGCCGGATCCGTGCGGCGGAGGCTGTCCATGCGCCGGGACAGCAGCCCGCACGGCCGTCCGCCCTCCAGAGGCGCGTTGAGGAACAGCGCGGCGGCCGGTGTGGAGACGGCGGCCAGCGTGCGCAGCTTGTCGGCCAGGTCGCCGGGCGAGGTGAAGTCGAGGGAGACCTGCGTGGACAGCGCCAGGGACATCACCCACGGCCCGCCGGACCCCGCCGGGCCGAGGCTCTCGAAGTGGCGCCGCATCACGGGTGTGCGCGAGTGGGGCACCCAGGCGACCTGGTCCGGCGCCGTGAACGGGTACTGCCCTCCCGGCACCAGCGCGAAGCCGAGCCGCCGGGCCGCGGCGGCCACCTCGCGTAGGGCCGCGTCCGTCACCCGGGCCAGCTCCGCCACGCAGGTGCGGGGCGGCGAGGAGTACTCGACCGCGCCGCCGTGCTCCAGCGTGACCGTGCCGCCCCCGGCCAGCCGGACCCCGGTCAGCACCGTGCGGTCGGACATGGGCGCGGCTCCAGGCCACTCGGCGGCCAGCAGCTCCAGGAGGGCGCGGAGCCCGCGCGGGCCCTCGTAGGGGACGGCGGCGCCGGTGGCCGGGTCCACCGCGGCCGTCTCCACCTCGACGCCCACCAGCTCACGCGGCCCGCTCGCATCCGCTCCCGCGCCGGAGGCACGCGTCTCGCAGGCACCCGTCTCGGACGCACCCCTCTCGGAGACGCCCGGGTGGGAGTCACCCGTGCCGGAGACACCCGCGTCTGCGGCGTCCGCACCTGCGGCACCAGCGAAAACGCTGCGGAGTGCGGCCCGGGTGAGCGGCGGGGGAGGGGAAGAGGGAGCCATGGCATACCTCGGCGGGGCGGGCGGCGGACGTCGCGGCGGACGCCGGAGAACGCCACCATCCTCGCGCCCGCCGTCGCCCTCACGCCGCACACGCCGCCACCCGGGTGAGCCCTTCGGGTGAGGGCCGCCCGCTCACGGCGGCCCGGCGCTCCTCACCACAGCCAGGCGCTCGACGTCATCCCGCCGAGCGCCGCACCGGCCACCGTCTGCGCCACCGTGTGGTACGTCAGCGCTATCCGCGACCAGCACACGGCCGCCACCAGCGCGTAGGCCGCCAGCCACCAGGGCGAGTGCACCACCGCCAGCATCGCCACCACACCGGAGGCCACGGCCGCGTCCACGCTGATCTTCCACCCCGCGTTCACCGTCATCAGGCACACGGTCATCGCCCACATGGCCACCATGGCGACCAACAGGTCGGCGGGGGCCCGCCCCAGCAGCATCACCAGCGCGCCCAGCCCCACGGAGCCGAGAATCACCAGGAAGATCGGGAGCCGCTGCCCGCGGTCCACCACGTGCCGGTCGCCCCAGGTGCCGCGCCGCCGCTCCCAGTCGATGTACGAGGCCGGGACGACGCCCGCGCACAGGGCCGCGAACAGCCCCCACGGCGCGCCCGTCCAGTCACCCGCGGCGGCGACCCCGAGACCGGTCAGTCCTGCCAGGAGTGTGTTGCGGGGTTGCAGGACGTCGGTGACCAGGCGTGCGGTTCTCACAGCGGTCATGGGGGCGTGGCTCCTCGCGGCGTGCGGCGGACCCGCCGCCGGACGTGCCGCGGGCGCTACCAGCGTAGTGCGGTGAAGTCGACGGGCCGCGGGCTCATCCCCCGCACGCGGCCGGCCAACTGTTTCATCCGCCGGGCCATTTCGGACGCCGGCAGCTGTGTGCGGCCGCCGTGCCCCGGCAGCAGCCACTCGAAGCGCAGCGCGTCCACCGTCCTGGCGAGCGAGGTGGCCAGTTCCTCGATCGAGTACCAGGTCACGCTCTGCGCCACCTCGATGTCCTGGAGCGTCCGCGCCCAGTAGAAGCTGTCCCCGCTGAAACAGTAACGCTCGTCGGCGACGTACAGGACGCTGCCGCGGGTGTGTCCCGGCAGCGGGAAGACGCGGACCCCCTCCGCGACGTCCACCGGATCGGTGCCGCGCAGCACCTGGTCCGCGTCGGGGGCGGCGTCCAGGTCGCCCTCGTGTATCCACAGCCGCGCCCCGAGCCGGTCGGCCCAGTCGCGGCCGTGCGCCGCGTGGTCCCTGTGGGTGAGCAGTACGTCGGTGAACCGGCCCAGTTCCTCGTAGCGTTCGGCCAGCCGTTCGCTGAAGCGGGGCGTGTCCACCATCATCCACGTGCCGGAAGGGCGCCGCAGCAGATACGCGTTGGCGCCCGCGGTGTGCGTGGAGTTGTGGCCGCACAGCAGGACGTCGGGTTCCAGCGCGAGCGGGAAGGGATCGGGCGCCGCCGGATCGAGGCGTCCGCCGGCGGGGCGGATCGAGCGCGTGTGGCAGGCGAGCGCGGCGGCCAGCATCTGCCGCGCCTCGCCGTCGTCGCGCGGCTGGCGCACGACCTCGGAGCGGCCCTCGCCCTGGGCGATGAGGTCCGGGGCGAGCTGGCGTGCCACGTCGCAGTCGGTGCACCTGTCGTCCACGTACCAACCGGTCTGCCCGGTGGGCGCTGTGGTCTCCATGGGACTCCCTCCTGGGCGCACGTGTGGGCACCGTGCGTACACACCCGTACGTCCTTGTGTGCCCCCAGCACACCTCAGGCCCGGCCGGGAGTGGAAGACCGCTACGCCGCGGGGTAGGCCATGAAGAGCAGGGCCGCCAGCACGCCGCCCAGCAGTGGTCCGGCCACGGGGACCCACGCGTAGCCCCAGTCGGCCCTGCCCTTCCCCTTGATCGGGAGGACGAACGCGTAGGCGATCCGGGGCCCCAGGTCGCGCGCCGGGTTGATGGCGTATCCGGTCGGCCCGCCCAGCGAGGTGCCGATCACCAGGACGACGAAGGCGACCGCCGCGTAACCGAGTGCCGAGTTGCCGAAGTTGGGCAGCACACCCTGGTCGGCGTCCCCGGGCTTGAACGCGGGCGAGAACAGGACGAAGGCCACCAGCACGAACGTGCCGAGCGCCTCGGTGACCAGGTTCCAGACGGGGTTGCGGATCGTCGGCGCCGTCGAGAAGACGCCCAGCGTGCCGGCCGGGTCGTCGTGGTCGTCGAACTGGAGCTTGTAGGTCGCCCAGCACAGGACCGCGCCGATGATGCCCCCGAGCATCTGCGCCAGGAAGTACATGGGCACGTCCGACCACGGGGTCTTGTCCGCGACGGCGAAGGCCAGGGTGATCGCCGGGTTCAGGTGCGCGCCACTGGGCGCCGCCAGGCTCGCGCCGGTGAAGACCGCGAAACCCCACCCGACGTTGACGAACAGCACGCCCCCGTCATTGCCGTTGGTCCTGCGCAGGACGTTGTTGGCGACGACTCCGGTGCCCAGCATCACCAGGACCGCGGTACCGAGTAGTTCCCACAGGAATATGTCCCCCGCGCTCATCCGCTACCTCCACAACGTCGCGGCTCACACGCCGTTCACTCGACGACGATGGGCGCGCACCCTACTGGCTCGGCGACGGACCGCGACAGGCTGAGGGCGTGCGAATCCCGAGTTGTGCTCCAGCCGTTGCGGGTCAGGTGGTGTCCGGCCGGGCCGGGGTGCCGGGGATTTCCAGTACGGCGAACACGGCGCCCTGCGGGTCGCGGAGCACGGCCACGTCGCGGCCCTGGCCGTTCGCCCCCTCGTACAGCACGGCGGCGCCCTCCCGCCGCGCGACATCGACGGTGCGCGGGGCGTCGCGCGCCCCGAAGTAGGGCATCCAGAACGGCTCGGCGCCGGGTCGCCCTGCGGCCAGCACGGTGCGCCCCGCCACCGCCTCGCCGGGCGCACCGGGTGCGCCGTCCGGGCCGCTCCTGGCGGGGTTCCCGCTCGCGCTGTCCGTGCGCCCGGCGCTCTCGTCCGGCAGCCGGAAGGCGGCGTAGTGTTCCTCGCCCGCGGCATCGTGGGCGGTGACGTGCACCCCCAGTACGGCCTCGTAGAACCGGTCGGCCCTGCCGGTGTCGCGCACCGCCAGCTCCGCCCAGCACAGCGCGGACGGCTCCCCGAACAGGCCTGCACCCAGGTGTGCGCGGGCCTGCCAGAAGCCGACGTGCGCCCCCTCCGGGTCCACGGCGGCGACGGTGCGGCCGAGCACCCCGAAGTCCTCGGGCCCGTGGCGCACCTCGCCGCCGGCCGCCGCCACGCGGTCCGCGAGGGCGTCGGCGCTCCGGGTGGCGAACGAGACGATCCAGTTCGCCTCCGCGCCACCGTCGCCCTCCTCCCCGGAATCGGACGACTTCCCGCCACCGGACGCCTCTGCGGTGCCGGACGGTTCGCCGGTGTCCGAGCGTGCGATACCGGCCACCATGTGCCGCTGCCAGGTGGCGTATCCGTAGTGGTCGTAGGCCGGCCCCGTGTGCAGGTAGGACCAGCCCAGCACCGCCGCGTAGAAGTGTTCGGCGGCCACCGGATCGGACGTCCGCAGATCGGCCCAGCACAGAGCTCCCGCCGGATAGGACACGGGTTCGGGCACCGGCTGTCTCCTCCCTCGTCCGCGGGGGCGCGGGCGGAAAAGCGGAACGCGCCCCCGCCGTACGTCATTGTCGAACTGTACGCATTGACGCGCGAGTTGGTCGCGGCGGAGGATGCGAGATCATCGGGGAAGGGGCTGTACGGTGCACAGGACGAACCCGCGGGGGCCCGCCCGCGAGCCCGGAGACCGGCAGGCCGACGAGCGCGGTCCCGCTTCGCAGGCAGGTGCGCGACCGCACGATCCGGACGCCGTCGCGGTGGTGGGCATGGCGCTGCGGGTCCCGGGCAGCGAAGGGCCCGACGCCTTCTGGGCGCACCTGGCGGGCGGCGTCGAGTCGGTCACCCGCTTCGACGCCGAGGAGCTGCGCGCCGCCGGAATCCCGGACTCCGCCCTGGCCGACCCCCACTACGTAAGGGCGAAACCGGTCCTCGAGGACGTGGCCGGATTCGACGCCCGCTTCTTCGGTCTGACACCCCGCGAGGCGCAGGTCCGCGACCCCCAGCACCGGCTCTTCCTGGAGTCCGCCTACACCGCGCTGGAGCACGCGGGATACGACCCCTTCCACGTTCCCGGCGTGGTCGGTGTCTACGGCGGCGGCGCGCCCAACCTCTACCGCGAGTGGAACGTGGCCGCGCACCCGGAGGCGTCCGCGTTCCTCGGCGAGGTCGGCGTGATGGTCGCCAACGCCGCCGACTACCTCACCACCGCCGTCTCCCACCACCTCGGCCTGACCGGGCCGAGCGTCAACGTGGCGACCGCCTGTTCCACCTCGCTGGTCGCCGTGCACACCGCCTGCCGGGCGCTGCGCGCCGGCGAGTGCGACGCGGCCGTCGCCGGCGGCGTCCAGGTCGAGCTGCCCCGGATCACCGGCTACCACGCGGCCGAGGGCGGCATGTTCTCCCTCACCGGCCGGGTGCGCCCCTTCGACGCCGACGCCGACGGCACCATCTTCGGCACCGGCGTCGGCACCGTCGTCCTCAAGCGGTACGCCGACGCGGTGCGCGACGGCGACCACGTACACGCCGTCATCCGCGCGTCCGCCATCAACAACGACGGCAACCTCAAGGCCGGTTTCACCGCGCCCAGCGTCGAGGGGCAGGCCCGGCTCATCAGGCGGGTGATGCGCGAGAGCGGGATCGACCCGGCGCGCGTCGGCTACGTCGAGGCCCACGGCACCGGCACCCGCGTCGGCGACCCCATCGAGGTCAACGCGCTCACGCGTGCCTACCGCGACCTGGGCCACACCGGCGTCGCCGACATCCCGCTCGGCTCCGTGAAGGGCAACGTCGGCCACCTCGGGCCCGCCGCGGGCGTCGTGGGGCTCATCAAGGCCGTCCTCGCCCTCGGGTGCGGCCGCATCCCGCCGAGCATCAACTACCGCAGGCCGCACCCGGCCATCGACTTCGAGAGCGGCCCCTTCCGCGTCAACACCGCCCTGTCCGACTGGCCGGCGCACCACGACGTGCGGCTCGCCGCGGTCAGCTCCTTCGGCGTCGGCGGTACCAACGCGCACGTCGTCGTCGAACAGCCGCCCCCGCCACCGGAGTCCCGCCGCCCCTCCTCCGGGCGTCCCGCGCTGCTGACCGTCTCCGCCCGTACCCCCGCCGCGCTCGCCGCCGCCACCGGCCGCCTCGCCGACGCGCTGGAAGCCGACCCGGGACAAGACCTCCACGACGTCGCGGCCACGCTCTCCCACGGCCGTCCACACCTGCGGCACCGGGCCGCCGTCGTCCCCGGCGAGGACGGGGCCGCCAAAGCCCTGCGCGCCGCCCCCGCCGACACCGCTCCCGCACCCGCAGACGGCGCGCCCGTGGCCCTGCTCTTCCCCGGCCAGGGCTCGCAGCACCTGGGCATGGGGCAGCGGCTCTACGAGCAGGAAAGCGTCTTCCGCGAGGCCGTCGACGAGTGCGCACGGCTGGCGCGGCCGCTGCTGGACGCCGACCTCACCGAGGTGATGTTCGCCGCCGACGAGCCGGGCGCGGCCGCCCGCCTGACCCGCACCGCCCTGGCGCAGCCCGCACTGTTCACCGTCGAGTACGCCATGGCGCGGCTGCTGGCCTCCTGGGGGCTGCGCACGGGTGCGATGGCGGGGCACAGCGTCGGCGAGTACGTCGCGGCCTGCCTCGCAGGGGTCTTCTCACCCGCCGACGCGCTGCGGCTGGTGGTGCGGCGCGGTGCGCTGGTGCAGGAACTGCCCGGCGGCAGCATGCTGGCGGTGCCGCTGGCCGCCGAGGACCTCCCCCGGGTCGAGGGCGCCGACATCGCCGCGTACAACGGCGCCCGCCTCACCGTCGTCTCGGGGCCCGACGCCGCGGTGGACGCCGTGCAGGCGGCCCTCGCCGAGCGCGGCGTGGCCGGACAGCGGCTGCACACCTCGCACGCCTTCCACTCGGCGATGATGGAGCCCGCCTGCGAACCCTTCGCCGCCGAGGTGGCGAAGGTGCAACTCCACCGCCCTACGCTGCCGTTCCTCTCCAACGTCACCGGCACCTGGATCACCGACGAGCAGGCGCTCGACCCCGCCTACTGGACGCGGCACCTGCGCGCCCCCGTCCGCTTCGCGTCCGCCGTCGCGCTGCTGCTCGACGACGACGAACTCGTCTTCGCCGAGGCGGGACCCGGCCAGGTGCTCACCGGTCTGACCCGCGCACAGGCCCTCGCCGCCGGGCAGCGGAACCGCACCGTGGTACCGACCATGCCCTCCCCGCAGGGCACCGAGGAAGGACCGCGCCGCCTGGCCCGCGCGGTGGGAACACTGTGGGCCGCCGGCGCGGAGATCGACTGGGACGCCTACCGGGGCGGCGAGTGGCACCGCGTCCCGCTGCCCACCTACCCCTTCCAGCGCACCGAGCACTGGCTCGACCCCGGCGGGAAACCGGCCACCCCCGCAGCCGCCGACGCGCAGCCACCCGAGCCGGACGAGGGGCGCCGCCCGATCGAACGCGCCCTCTTCCGGCCCGCATGGCGGGAGGAGAGCGACCCCGCACCCGCCACCGCCTCCCTGGCCCGCACCTGGCTGGTCTTCCGCAGAGGCGAGGGCCTCGACGAGACGGTCTCGGCGCTGCGCCGCGCGGGCGGCCAGGTCGTCACGGTCGAACCGGGCGAGTCGTTCGGGCGGCTGACCGGCAGCCGCTACCTGGTGCGCCCCGGAGCGCGCGAGGACTACGACGCACTGGCGGACGCCCTGGCCGCCGACGGCCTGACGCCACAACGCGTCCTGCACGGCTGGCTGTTCGGGCCACCCGACGAGACCTGTCGGACCGACGGCGTCGGCGGTTGGTTGGACCTCGGCTTCTTCAGCGTGCTCTTCCTCGCTCAGGCGTACGCCGAGCGCACCACCGCGCTCGCGCCCGGCATGCGCTGGGACGTGGCCGGCTCCCGGCTGCGCGCCGTCACCGGCGCCGAACCTGTCGAGCCCGCCCGCGCCGCGGTGACCGGCGTCTGCGACGTCCTGGCCAAGGAGCTGCCCGACATCGCCGTCCGCTGTCTCGACCTGGCCGAACAGCGCCACACCGCCGGCCTGTTGGAGGAGCTGGCAAGACCGGGCGGCACCGCGCCCGCCTTCGCCGCCTGCGGCGACCGCTGGATCGCCCTGCGCGGCCGCCGCCGCTGGCTGCTCTCCTACACGTCCGTGCCCGAACCGCGCGTCCACGGAGCCGCGGGCCCCCTGCGGGAACGCGGCACCTACCTGATCACCGGCGGGCTCGGCGGTATCGGACTGACCGTCGCCGAAGGACTCGCCAAGGCGGTACGCGCCCGCCTCGTCCTCACCTCCCGCTCCGCCTTCCCGCCCCGCGAGGAGTGGGACGAGATCGCCGCCGCCTCCTCCGCGACCGCTGCCTCCTCCGACGGCGACGGCGAGCGCGGCGCCGGAACCGCCCCCGGAGTGCGGGAGACGGTGCGGCTGCTGCGGCGCGTCGAGGGATACGGCGCCGAGGTACTGGTGTGCCGCGCCGACGTGACGGACGAGCCGGCGATGCGCGCCGTCGTGGAACAGGCCCAGGACGCGTTCGGCACCCTCGACGGCGTCTTCCACACCGCGGGCGTCCCCGGCGGCGGCCTGCTCGCCCTCAAGAGCCGCGCCGAGGCCGAACGCGTCATGGCCGCGAAGGTGCGGGGCACTCTCGTGCTGGACCGGCTGCTGGGGGAGCGGGTGGAGCTGATGGTGCTCTTCTCCTCCATCACCTCGGTCGCCGGAAACCTCGGACAGACGGACTACGCCGCGGCCAACGCCTTCATGGACGCCTACGCGCACGCCCGCGCGGCCGAAGGCCCCGGCTTCACCGTCTCCGTCAACTGGGACGCCTGGGCAGAGATCGGCATGGCGGCCAAGGCGGACGCCCTGGCCCCGGCCGCCTTCCGCGCACTACAGGCCGGCGACACCACGGTCGAAGCGGGGGCGCTGGCCGCCGCGGGCGGCCCCGTGCCTGCGCCCGGGGCCGCGGCCGGGGCCTCGGCCTCGGCTGAGCCGGTGCCCGTGCCGGGCACCGTGCCGGCCCCCGGGCCCACGTCGGCCCCGGGGGCCGGGTCGGCGTCGGCGTCGGCGGCCGCTCTCGCGTCCGCGTCGGTTCCGGCGGCCGAGTCCGGGCCGGTGCCTGAGCCTCGGCCGGGGGCTGCGCACGGCACCGTGCCACTCCCCGGAGCCACGTCGGTTCCGGGGTCCGGGCCTACGCCGGTCCCGGGGGCCGGGTCGGCGTCGGCGTCCAAAGTCGCTCCCGGAGTCGCGCCGGTTCCGGCGGCCGAGCTCCGGCCGGGGGCCGCGCCCGGCACCGTGCCAGTCCCCGGGGCCGCGCCAGACCTCGGGCCCTTCTCGGCCGCCGGGCCCGGGCCCACACCAGACCTCGGGCCCACGTCGGCCGCAGGGTCTGGGGGTCAGGCCGGTTCAGGTCCCCAGGCCGGGGATCCCCACGGTCCGGGTTCCGGGCGCGAGTCCGGAACCCACCCGCTGCTCGGCCGGCGGGTCGTCACCGGTTCAGGCGGCGACGCCCGTATCGCCTACCGGACCGTGGTGGACGGGGAGAGCCACTGGGTCTCCCGGGAGCACCGGGTTGCGGGCACACCTGTGTGGCCCGCGACGGCGTACCTGGAGATGGCGCGGGCCGCGGGGGCTGAGGCACTGGCGGGCGACCCGGTGGCGCCGGTGCCGCTCGTGCTGAGCGACGTCACCTTCCTCTCCGTCCTCACGCTCACCGGACCGACCACCCTGCGCACGGCCCTCGACCCGGAACGGGACGGCTACCGCTTCACCATCGCCAGCCGCCGCGACGGCGAGGAAGAGTGGACGGAGCACGCCACAGGGCACGTCCGCGGTGCGCCCAAGAGCCCGGCGCACGTGCACGACCTGGAGGTGCTGCGCGAGTGCTTCCCCGTCGTCAAGCCCGACACCGAGCCGTATGAACCCGAGCCGGGGCTCATCGACTTCGGGCCGCGCTGGACCAACATCGCCGAACTGCGGCGCGACGGCTCCTCGGCCCTCGCACGGATCGAGATGCCCGAGCCGTACCTCGCGGAACTGGCCGACTATCCGCTGCACCCCGCGCTGTTCGACGCCGCGACCTCCAACGCGGTCTACCTGCCGGAGCTCGGGCCCACGGGGGAGAGCTATCTGCCGTTCACTCTCAGCGGCGTCACGCTGCGCGGCCCGCTTCCGCCGGTCGTGCACGTGTACACACGGCGGCGCGGCGCTCACCGCACGATGGTCACCTTCGACCTCACCCTCACGGACACGGAAGGCCGCGAGGTGGTGGACGTGACCGGCTACACGGTCCGGATCTGGGACCCGGGCGCGTTCCGCGACAGCCTGGCGACGCGCGTGAGTACCGCGCCGGTACCCGAGCGGACCGCTGCCGCCGTGCCGGCCGCCGAGGCACCGTCCGTGCAGGCGCTCACCGGCCCACAGGCGGGTCCGTCCGCCGGCCCGCCCGCCGGGTCGGGCATCGGGGGCGCGTTCGCCATCCGCCCCGAAGAGGGCCTCCGGGCGCTGTGGCACATCCTCGGCGACCGGCTCGGACCGCAGATCGTCGTCGTCCCCGAAGGCATCGGGCAGCGGCTGCGCGCCGTCGAGGCACTCACCCAGAACGTGATCGCGCAGGCCGGACAGGCGCCTGAGCACGCCGGCGAGGCGGCTGCCCCGACCGCCGGGACGGCCGGGGGAGCCGCACGGTCCGAAGCGGACGGCGCACCGGCGAGCACCCACGCACGGCTGGCGAAGCTGTGGTCCGACGCGCTGGGCATCGACGACATCGGCATGGACGACGACTTCTTCGCGCTCGGCGGCAACTCGCTCGTCGGCGTCCAGCTCGCCGCCCGGGTGCGCCGGGAGTTCGACACCGAACTGCCGATCGCCACCCTCATCGAGAACCCGACCGTACGCGCCATCGCAGGGATCATCACCGCATGAGCCAGACCACCCCGGCGCCGGGCACCGATCCGTGGCTGCCCTTCCCGCCGCCCGCCGCCGCCCCGGCAGCGGAACCCGGACACGGCCGCCGGGCACGGGCCCGACTGCTGTGCTTTCCGTGCGCCGGTCAGGGAGCGTCCGCCTACCGTCCGTGGCAGCGGCTGCTCGCCGCGGACGTCGAGGTGGTGCCCGTGCAGCTGCCCGGCAGGGAGGGCAGGGCCACGGAACCGGCCCACACCACCATGGAAGGGCTGATGGCCGAGCTGCTGCCGGTGCTGGAGGAGCTGACGGCGGAGGCGGAGGCGGGCTACGCGCTGTTCGGGCACAGCCTGGGAGCGCTGGTCGCCTACGAGGCCGCCCGCAGGCTGGAGGCCGCGGGACGGGTGCCGCTCGGACTGACCGTCGCCGCGCAGCGCCCGCCGCACCTGCCGCTCGATCGCGAGCCGGTGCACGACCTGCCCCGCGCGGCGTTCATGACCACACTGGGCCTGTACGGGCAGGTGCCCGTCGAACTCTTCGACGACCCGGCCGCCGTCGCGCTGGCGGCCGCCGCACTGCGCGCCGACTTCACCCTCGTGGAGACGTACGCACCGGCGGACGAGCCCCGGCTGCGCTGCCCGGTCACGGCACTGGCCGGACTCGCGGACACCTCGCTGCCGCCCCGCGCCATGCGCGCCTGGCAGGAACTCACCGCAGGACCCTTCACGTTCCGCCCCGTGCCGGGCGACCACTTCTTCGTGGGCGAACGCACCGACGAGCTGGTCGGCGTCCTGCGCGCGGCACTCGGCTAACAGGCGACCACGAGCAGGTCCGTCACGTAGGTCTCAACGACCTGCTCGTCGCGCAGCTCCCGGCGCAGGCGGACGCGCTCGGCTTCGGCGAAGCGCTGCGAGGAGTCCTCGCCGCGTACCAGGAAGGCCGAGTGGGTGAGGAGGTTGCCCACATGCGCGTCGAGGGAGACCGTACGGCTCCACCGCACCTGGCGTCTGGAGACCGGCAGTCCCTGGAGTCCGGCGAGCCGGGAGGCCTCCACCTCGTCGGGGCGCGCCGAGGGCGGCTCGGTCCCGGTGTGCTGAGCGACGCGTTCCGCCTGCGCGGCGATCCACGGCACGTCGAGAGCGCTGGTGTTCCACCACAGCGCCAGCGCGCCGCCCGGGCGCAGAACACGCCGCGCCTCGGGGACGGCGGACTCGGGGCGCGTCCAGTGCCAGGACTGCGCGTATGTGAGCAGGTCGCGGGAACCGGCGGCCAGTGGCAGCGCGTTGCCGTTCCCCCGCACGAGCGGCACGTGTGGCAGGGCCGCGCGGCATCGCGCGGCCATGCCGGCGCCGGGCTCGACGGCGACGACCTCGGCCCCGCGCTCATGCAGCAGCGCGGTGGCGATGCCCGTGCCCGCGCCCACGTCCGCCACCGACGCGCCGGCGAGGGACAGCCCTGAGAGTTCCTCGACGGCGTCGAAGAGCGCGGGCGGATAGGAGGGCCGGTGCGCGGCGTACCGGTCGGCCGCCGCGTCGAAGGACAGGGCACGCGAGGTGTCGGTCATGGCCCCATCGTCGCCGCTCGTCCGCTTCCCCCGCGAGGGAGCCCTCCTACGGCCTCCTAGGAACTTCTGCCGCCCGCATCGCGACCGAACGCTCGGCTTCTGTGAGGCGAGGTCAGTCTTCCGGGAGGGAGGGCCGGGTGGGTGTGCCGGGTGCGAGGGCCGCCGAGAGCAGCCTGGCCTCGTGCGCGGGTACCGCCGCGACGGCCTCGCCCGGCGAGAGCCAGTGCGCCGTGGCCGGGGGCGGTTCCCCTGTCGCTCGGGCCGCGAACAGGTGCGCCACCAGGGCGCGGCCGCCCGAGGGACAGCGCGCGCTGTCGACGGCCAGCAGCCGGCCGACCGTGTGCCCGCACTCTCCCGCGTGCCGCGCCAACGCCCGGGCCGCGCCCTCTTCGGGCGTCTCGGCGGCCGCCACCACCGTGCCGGGCAGCCGGTACGGGGACCCGGGCCCCCGGCCGCCCTCCGACCCCGCCCACGCTTCCTCCGCTTCGTCCGCTTCCTGGGGTCCCGTGCCGGTGCCGGTGCCGTTTCCCGTGCTCGTGACCACCAGGATCCGGCCGCTCCGGTCCGTCACCAGAGCCGCCGCCGCGACGACGGGCCCCGGCAGCAGTGCCCTGCGGTCCCGTTCGTCCAGGGGCGCCGGATGCCCGTCCACCAGGTGGGCCGTCGCGGCTCCGCGCTCGGCGGCCAGCGCGGCAGCCGTACGCCTCCGCAGCCGTTCGGGGAGCCGGGCCAGCGCCTCCCGCTCGGGGAGGAACGCGGCGGCGCGCAGTTCGTCCCGCTGGAGCCGCAGGTCCTCGGCGGCCACCGGATGCGGCAGGTGAACGGCGTACACGCAGGCGGTCAGGGCCCTGCCGTACGCGGTGGCCGGAACGTTGTCGACGGCCAGCAGGCGGCCGACGCGGAGCCCGGCCGGGCACAGCTCCTCGCGCACTTCCCTGACCAGGCCGTCCACCAAGCCTTCGTCGTCCACCATGCCGCCGGGCAGGTCCCAGCCCGCCTTGTAGACGGGGTCGACGATCAGCAGCCGTCCCCGTTCGTCCCGGATGACCGCGTCGACCGCGGCGGCGGGGGAGGGGTGTGCGGCGAGGTAGGCGGCCAGCTCCGCGTCCGGGCCGGGCGCCGGGTCCGCAGCGGGCACCGCCGCCGGACGCGCCGCCTCGGCTCCGCGGGGTTCCGGGACGGCGCGGTCTTCCCGAGGCGCCGGAGCGGCGGGTGTGCGGGGCGTCGATGTCATACGGGGCCTCCTCGTGTCCGGTGCCGACGGCGCGCGGTGACCCGCGCGCCTCCCCCTCCGGTTCAACTCGGCCGCCGCCCGCGCGGGTACGCCCGCCCACGTGGCGGAACGCGGCCGATCTCCCCCCTCGGGTGACGGTTCCTCGTGCGTGAGCGAGCCGTGCGGTGTCACCGGCTCGCGCGCTCCAGGCTGCCGGTCTGACATATCGGGCATACCGTCGAGGGCGGCGGAGCCGGTCGAACGACCGGACAGTGACCGACAGTGACCGGACAACGAGGGGATGCGACGGTGAGTGAGCAGCTGAGCGAACACGTGGGCGAGGAGACGCCGTGCGACCGGGCCGCGCGTCTTCCGCACATCCACGTACGTCCTGGCAGTCCCGTGAACGGGCGGGATCAGGACTCGTCCCCGCTCGGCGCGGCCGCGCCCCGCACCGCGCACCCCGTCGTGCAGATCTTCACCGACGCCGCCCGTGCCGTGCCGGGCTACCCGCTCGCGCCGATCGTGACGGACGAGTTCTGCGTCCTCGTCGGACCCGGCAGCGCCTCGACCATGATCGCGGTCTATCTCGAGGACGTCGCCACCCTGTGGGTGGACCAGTACATGTGGAGCGCGTACGAGTGGTCGGACCGTGACACCGGCGAACTGGGCTTCCTGACGGAAGCGGTGGCGGCCGTGCAGCGCGGGGACGGTGCCGTGCACTTCAGGGAGGACGACGGGCGGCTCGTCCACCTCGGTGGCCGGATCGGCAGTCACGTCATCGGCCCTGGCGGCGTGCGTCCGCCCCCGCTCAGCTATCCGCTGATCCCCTGGGCCAGCCAGCTCGGCCCGGTCCACTGACGTCGGCCCCTGTCCGGCGGACCGGTGCCGAACGGAGGGCGGCGTGCGGTGTCGTCCGCTCGGCGGGGGGAACGCGGCAGGTGCGAGAAGGCCACGGCCGGGGCGGCGGTGGCCGGGAAGGACCGGGCGTGAGTGGCGACGACGACGGCTTGAGGACATACCGGCGCAAGCGGCGGTTCGACCGCACCGAGGAACCCGAGGGCGAGCGTGCACGCGGTGGCGAGGAGCCCCGCTACGTGGTGCAGATCCACGACGCGACGAGCCTGCACTTCGACTTCCGGCTGGAGTGGGACGGCGTGCTCAAATCCTGGTCGGTGCCCAAGGGCCCGTCCATGAACCCGCACGACAAGCGGCTGGCCATGCCCACCGAGGACCACCCGCTGGACTACCGCACCTTCGAGGGCGTCATCCCGCGCGGCGAGTACGGTGCGGGCCCCGTCATCGTCTGGGACGAGGGCACCTACGAGCCCCTGTCCCGCGACTTCGGCAAGGCGTTGGCCAAGGGCCACATTTCGTTCCGGATGCATGGCGGCAAGCTGCGCGGCGACTGGGCGCTCTCCCGCTTCCGCAGCGGCGACGACGGAGAGCGCGAGGCGTGGCTCCTGGTCAAGAAAAGCGACAGCCACGCCTCCTCACGCGGCACGCCCGACCCCTGGCGGGTCCGCTCCGCGCTGAGCGACCGCACCCTCAAGCAGGTGCGCGAGGAGCCGGCCGAGCGGTGGACCCGCGAGGGCGGCAGGCGGTGAGCGGCCTGCTCGACACGCTGCCGCAGGAGCAGCGCACGCTGCTCAGGAAGGCGCCGTCGGGCGGCCGGCTGGCGGAGCAGCCCATGCGCGCCGAGCTCAGCGACCGGCGCGACTTCTCCGCCGGCGGCTGGATCTTCGAACGCAAGCTCGACGGCGTACGGGCGCTCGCCGTCAGGGAAGACGGCGGCGAGCGGCTGCTGTCCCGCAGCGGGCGGCGCGTGAACGCCACCTACCCCGAGATCGCGGAGGCCCTGGCGGCCCAGAGCCGGGCCGACTTCACCGTCGACGGCGAGATCGTCGCCTTCGCAGGCGGCCGTACCGACTTCTCCCGGCTCCAGCAGCGCATGCAGCTGAGTACCGAGCGGCAGGCCAGGGCCAGCGGCGTCGCCGTCACCTACTACGTCTTCGACCTGCTGCGTCTCGACGGCATGGACCTCACCAGGCTCCCGCTGCGCACCCGCAAGTCGCTGCTGCGGGCCGCGCTGGACTTCCGGGCACCGCTGCGCTTCACGCCGCACCGCAACGAGGGCGGGCAGCAGCTGCTGGACGAGGCCTGCGCCAAGGGCTGGGAGGGGCTGATCGCCAAGCGCGCGGACGGCCGCTACCAGCCCCGCAGGTCCCCCGACTGGCTCAAGCTCAAGTGCGCGGGCGGCCAAGAGCTGGTCATCGGCGGTTTCACCGAGCCGGCCGGGAGCCGGGTGGGCTTCGGGGCGCTGCTGGTCGGCTACTACGCGGACGGCGCGCTGCGCTACGCGGGCAAGGTCGGCACCGGCTATGACCGGCGGACGCTGCTGACCCTGCGGCGCGGCCTCGACCAGCTCCAGGCGCCTCGGTCCCCGTTCGCCGACCCGGTCCGCGAGCGCGGCGCGCACTGGGTCGAGCCCCGCCTGGTGGCGCAGATCGGCTTCACGGAGTGGACCCGCGACGGCATGCTGCGCCACCCCCGTTTCCTGGGTCTGCGTGACGACAAGAGGCCCGAGGACGTCGTCCGCGAGACGCCGCGCGAACGGGGCGGACCCCGGACCTGATCACCCCGCGCCGGCCCCGGCGGCGGACGACGGGTTCCGTTCGGGCCTGCGCGGGCACTACGGGAGCCATGGATCACGATGCCGTACCGGTGCTGGAGGCACTGGCCCGCTACCGGGACGCGGGGGAGCTGCCGTTCAGTCCGCCGGGACACAAGCAGGCGCGGGGCGCCGACCCGCGCGTCCGCGAGGTGCTGGGCGACGCCGTCTTCCACGGCGACGTCCTGGCCTCCGGAGGGCTGGACGACCGGCGTACCCGCGCCGCGGTCCTGGTGAAGGCCGAGCAGCTGATGGCGGACGCGGTGCACGCCGAGCACACCTTCTTCTCCACCTGCGGCAGCTCGCTGTCGGTGAAGTCGGCGATGCTCACTGTCGCGGGGCCGCACGAGAAGCTGCTGGTCGGCAGGGACGCCCACAAGTCCGTCGTCTCCGGGCTCGTGCTCTCGGGCATCCGCCCGGTGTGGGTGGAGCCGCAGTGGGACGAGGAGCGGCTGCTGGCGCACGCGCCGCCCGCCGAGGCGTTCGAGGCGGCCTTCGCCGAGCACCCGGACGCCCGCGGCGCCCTGGTCACCAGCCCCACCCCGTACGGCACCTGCGCAGGGCTGCGCGCCATCGCCGACGTCTGCCACAGCAGGGGCCGCCCGCTCCTCGTCGACGAGGCGTGGGGCGCCCATCTGCCCTTCCACGACGACCTGCCGACCTGGGCCATGGACGCGGGCGCCGACGTGTGCGTGACCAGCATCCACAAGATGGGCAGCGGCCTGGAGCAGGGTTCCGTCTTCCATCTGCAAGGCCCGTACATCGACCCGTTGACGCTGGCCCAGCGCGCCGACCTGCTGGGCACCACGAGCCCCAACGTGCTGATCTACGCGGGGCTGGACGGCTGGCGCCGCCAGATGGTGCAGCACGGCGACCGGCTGCTGGGCCACGCGCTGGACCTCGCCGCCGACGTCAGGCAGCGCCTGGAGGCCATCGACGGGCTCCACGTCAACGACAGGGCCGACTTCGTCGGACAGGGGCTGGCCGCCGACCTGGACCCGCTGCCGGTCGTCATCGACCTCGCACAGCTGCCGTTCACCGGCTACCAGGCCGCCGACTGGCTGCGCGCGCACCGGTACCTCGACGTGCACGTCAGCGATCACCGCCGCATCAACACGCAACTGACCCATGCCGACGACCGGCACACCACGGGGGCGCTGCTCGACGCCGTCGGCGAGCTGGTCGCCCGGGCCGACGAGTTCCCCGCCACGCCGACCGTGTGCCTGCGCAGCCCCGCCGACCTGCGGATGGAGCAGACGTGCCTGCCGCGTGACGCCTACTTCGGCGCGCACGAGGACGTGCCGGTCCAGGAGGCCGAGGGCCGGATCGCCGCCGAGATGATCACCCCGTATCCGCCAGGTATCCCCACCGTGCTGCCGGGGGAGCGGCTGACCCGGACCGTTCTGGACTACCTGCGCACCGGCGTGGAGGCCGGGATGAACCTGCCCGACGCGGCGGCGCCCGACCTGAACACCGTCCGCGTGGTCGCCGAGGACCCCCCGCCCGCCCCCCGCCTGCCGTGACAGGCATCCGCCCACCCCAAGGAGCCGCCATGCCCCGCGCCGCGCTCTTCGACGTCGACGGCACCCTCACCGACACCACCTACCTGCACGTCCACGCCTGGTGGGAGGCGCTGCGCCAGGCGGGGCACAAGGTGCCCACCGCCACGCTGCACCGTGCCATCGGACTGGGCGGCGGTGACCTGCTCGCACACGTGCTGGGCGAGGGGCGGGACAGCGGCCGGGACGAGGTGATCAGCGCCGCCCACAAGACCCTCTTCGCGACCTGCCACGAGCGGCTCGGCGCCTTGGAGGGCGCCCGGGAACTGCTGCACGCCCTGCACGACCGCGGCTGGCAGCTCGTGCTCGTCACCTCGGCGGTCGGCGGGGAGCTGGCCGCGATGCGCCGGGCCCTGGAGGTGGACGAGCTCATCGCCCACATCGCCAGCGCCGCCGACGTCGAGCGGGGCAAACCGGCCCCAGACCCGGTCGAACACGCCAGGGACCTGGTCGGCGCCGCCCGTGAGCAGACCGTGTTCATCGGCGACTCCGTGTGGGACATGCGGGCCGCCTCCCGCGCCGGGGTCACCGCGCTCGGCGTCCTGTCGGGCGGCATCCCCCGCGCCGACCTGGAGGAGTCGGGCGCCCAGGAGATCTACGAGGGCCCCGCCGACCTGCTCACCCGGCTGGATGAGAGCGCCTACGCCCGACTGGAGCGCGAGACGTGAGGGATGTGCCCCGGCCTCCGGCCCGACCTGCGGAATCGTCCCGCGTAGCCGCCGGTGGTGGTGGGTACCCGGAGCATCCGAACGAGAGGAGGTCACCATGACCGGAGACGGCAGGGACATCCCCGCGGAGGAGGGCGTCACCACCGAGGACGCCGCCGATATGAGCGCGGGGCCCGCCGAGGGCCGGCTTCCGGGCGACCGCGCCGATCGCGGGCAGTGGAACCCGCCCGTGGAGTCCGACCCGCCGCCCCGCGGGCCGGGCCAGGACACCGGCGGCTTCGACACCTCGTTCCTGACGCCCCAGGCGGAGGCCGACGAGGAGTACGCCGAGCCGGGTGACCCGGGCGCGGACCCCGAGCAGCAGGGCATTCCCGACCTGCAGGACGGCACCCCCGAACAGCAGCGGGCCAGCGACCCGCAGCAGGAGGCCGTGCCCGGTGACGAGCCCACGGCCGTCACCCTCGCCGCCCCCACCCCCGCCGAGATGCGCGAGGGCGAGTCCCTGGACGAGCGGCTCGCCGAGGAGCAGCCCGAGGTCTCCGAGCGGGAGGCCGTGTCCGGGCCGCCCGACGAAGCCTCGGGAGACCTGCGCAACGACCCCGAGGCGACCCCGCCACGCCGCCAGGACGTCTACGGACGCCAGACCGGCGACGGCGGCCTGGCCGCCGAGGAGGACGCCATGCGGACCAGGGACGAGGACGAGGTCTGACGCACCGGGGGCCCGGACCGGGCGGGACAGCGGCGAAGGGCGGGACGACCGGTCCCGCCCTTCGACGTGTCCCGGAGCACCGACTGCTCAGCCCGCGCTCACCGGATGCACACGGAAACGCAGCGCGAAGTGGTCGAGAGTGGCGGGCACCGGCGCCGCGGGCCGCAGTTCCGGGTGGGAGGCGAGGGTGTAGCCGTGCCCTTCCAGCAGCGCGGCCAGCAGGGTGCTGACGGTGAACAGCACCAGGTTCTCGCCGGGGCAGCCGGCCGGACCCGAACTGAACGGGACGAGTGCCGGGTTGGCGCGGGCCTGCCGCCCGGTCTCCTCGGTCCACTGGCGGGGCGCGAAGCTGTCGGCGTACGCGCCGGCGGGGTCGGCGCGGTGCAGGTAGGGCGTGTAGAGCGCGAAGACCGTGCCGGCCGGCAACGTGCCGCCCTCCCACGAGGTCTCGGCGGTGCTCTCCCGCAGAATCAGCGGCGTGGTCGGCCACAGCCGTACCGACTCCAGCGCGCAGCCGCGCAGGTAGGGCAGCTCCCGCGGCGCGGCGGGTGTGCCGCCGAGCGCCTCGGCGCGCGCCTGCTCGCCCTCCCGCGGGTGGGTGGCCAGCAGCGCCAGTGCCCGCGCCGCCGCCATGCCCGCCGCGTCGTAGGCGAACAGCCAGTGCGGGATCTGGCCCGCCCGGTCGGTGCCCGTCGCGGCCGGGGTGCCGGCGACCCGCTCGGCGAGGCTGCCGGGCTCCGCGCGGGCGGCGTAGGAGCGCACTCGGGCGAGGAAGGCGCTGCGCAGCCGCTTGCGGCGCGGTCCTGCCAGCGACCAGTTGGCGGCCGAGCGCAGTGCGCCCAACTGCGCCGTGAGTGTCGTGTCGTCCCGTGCGGCGTCGCCCAGCACGATCCGGCGCACCGTGCGCCACCACGCGGCGTCGAAGTCCTCCCAGCGCAGTTGGCCCGACCGTTCGCCCTGGGCCAGCAGCACTGCCGCCTCCTCGCGGATGACGCCGGTCAGCGGCCCCGCCAGGTCGTGCAGCGGCTCCGGCGTCTCCAGCACCTGCTCGACGAACTCCCGCCGCTCGGCGCGCTCCCGCCCCGCTGAGATGAGCACGCCGTGCGGCTGGAACTGCGCCAGGGAGCTGCGTTTCTCCACCGTCGCCGGGCTGAACGGGTCCGGAGTGCCGGCGAGGACGCGTTCCGCGTCGCCGGGGTCCAGCACCATCGCGTACGCACGGCCGCGCACCGTCAGCGGCAGCGGTCCGGAGCCGTGCAGGGCCCGCAGCGCGCGCATCCGCTCCACGCCCCGCCGGTCCCAGCCGGTCCGCTCCAGCAGCGACATGGCGCGCGGCCTGCGCACGATCACTCCGCCCGCCACCACGGGCAGCAGCACGTCGCCCACCACCCCGGCCGCCTGACGGGCACTCAGCGGCGGCAATTCCGTGCCGGGCGCGTCCCGGGGACCCGGCGTGGTGGTGAGGGCGTCGGTCAGTCGCATCTGTCACTCCGCTCGTCGGCGCGCCGGAAGCTCCGGCGGCTTACGGGTGCGTCGTCCTCGCGTGGGCACTGTTCAAAGCGTCGCGGTACCCGCAGGTCACGAGGGGAAACGACGCGCGGGGGCCGCTGCGTGCGGCGTGCGGATCCGCTCCTTTCCCCACCGCTCCCTACCGCGCGCGCTCCGTTTCATGCCGGGCGAGCGGTGGTACCCACTGACCCGTCCGGTCCGCGTGTGCTTCGTTGGGCGAGGGGAGGCGGCCTGATGACGCGTCGGCTGACGGCGGCCCTGGAGGTGGCCGCCTGGTGGGTGGCGCTGGCCGGGCTGTGGCTGGTCCTCATCCAGACGGTCGACGCCCTGGAGTGTGGTGTCGGCGCGGGTGCGGCCCTCCTCGCCGCCTACGGCGGACGGGCAGCCCGCAGGGCGGCGGTGCGGCGGTGAACGGCTGGCTCGCCGCGGCCTGCGCACTGCTCCTCGTCGGTTTCCTGCCCGCCCTGCTGGGCATCTGCACGGGCCCCGTCCGCAGGCGCGTCCTGGCGCAGAACCTCGCCACCGTGCTCGCCGCCCTCGTCATGCTGCTCCTCTCGCAGGGCTACGCACGTCCCTCCTACACGGACATGGCGCTCGTGCTGGCCGTGCTCGGTCCCGTCGGCACACTGGTCTACGAGCGGCTGCTGGGAGAGGAGCTGCGGGCCAGCAGGCCGCGCCCCCTGGTCACCCGGACGATGACCGTGCTCGGCGTGGCGCCCGTGCCCGTGGTGGTGCTGCCGGTGTGCGTGGCGGCCACCCCCGGAAGGACCACGCTGAAACTCCTGTTCATCGGGTGCCTCCTGGTGGCGGGCAGCGCCCTGTGCACCCGGGCGTTGACGACCCCGCCGGGAGGGGGTGGCTCCGATGGGCGGTGACCTGCCCGTCGTGGTGGCACTGCTGCTGGTCGCCGTCGCGGGCACGGCCGCGGTCCTGGCCCGTGACCCGGTGCGTCAGGCCGCCGTCCTGGCGGGGCTCGGGCTGGCGCTCGCCCTGCTGTTCGCCGTGCTGCAGGCCCCCGACGTGGCACTGTCCCAGCTGGCCGTGGGCACCGCGCTCACCCCGCTGATGGTGCTGCTGTCCGTACGCAAGGTGCGGCGCAAAGCGCGCAGCGAACGGCGGGAGGAGCACGAGTGAGCCCGCGCGTACGGATGGCGGTCCTGGCCGCCGGCCTTCTCGGGCTGGCCGCGCTGCTGGGTGCCGCCTTCCTCCAACTGCCCCGGTTCGGCGGCTCCTTCCACCCCTACGGGCGGCACGCCGTCGAGGCCGCGCTCACACGGCACACCTCCAACACCGTCGCCTCCGTCAACTTCGACCAGCGGGCCTTCGACACCCTGGGGGAGCAGGCCATCCTCTTCGGGGCGACCCTCGGCACCGTCGTCATCCTGCGCACGGCCCGCGACGAGCACCGCGTCGAGCCCCAGCCGGCGCTCGTGCCCGCACCGGTGCGCCGTTACGCGCTCGCGGTGCTGCCGCTCACCCTGCTGACGGGGCTGTACGTCGTCGCACACGGGCAGGTCAGCCCCGGTGGCGGGTTCCAGGGCGGCGTGGTGGCCGCGACCGCGCTGCACCTGCTCTACATCGCCATCGACTACCGGGCGCTGCGACGGGTCCGCTCGGTCGCGCTGTTCACCCTCGCCGACGCGGCAGGGGAGGCCGGCTACCTGCTGGTCGGACTGGGCGCACTGCTGTCCGGGGCCGCCTTCTTGCGCAACGTCCTTCCGTACGGCACCACCGGCACGCTCGCCTCAGGGGGCACCGTGCCCCTCCTCAACGCCGCCGTCGGCGTCGAGGTCGCCGCCGCTGTCGTGGTGCTGCTGGCGCAGTTCCTCGACCAGGCCATCGTGATCGAGTCCGCGGACGGCTCGCAGGACGAGGGGCGCGCGCCGCGGGGCGGGGCCAGCGGCCAGACGAACGGGGGACGCACGCCGCAGGGCCGCAAGAGCGCGCCAGGGAGCGAAGGGAGCCGGCCGTGAGCGTCCTGCCGTACCTGGTGGCCGGGTGGCTGTTCCTGGTCGGCTGCTACGGGCTGGCCACCAGCAGGAACCTCATCCACGCCGTGGGGTCGCTCGCCGTCTGCCAGGCCTCCACCTATGTGCTGCTGCTGGCGGTCGGCTACCGGCGCGGCGGTACCGCGCCCGTCTTCTCCGACATCCGGCCGGGCTCGCGCCCCGTCGTCGACCCGGTGGTGCAGGCCCTCACCCTCACCGACGTCGTCGTCGGCGCGACCCTCACGGCGCTGCTGCTGGCGCTGGTCGTGCAGGTCTCCAAGCGCCACGGCACGGTCGACCCCGACGAGTTGCGGGAGCTGCGCGGATGACGGCGGCCCAGGCACTGCCCGTGCTGGTCGCGGGCCCGCTGCTCGGCGCGGCCGTCCTGGTGGCGACGGGACGGTGGCTGCCCCGCTACGTCGCCGACGTCTTCGCCGCCGTCGTCGCCGGCGCCGCCGCCGCACTCGCCGTGGGCGTGCTGGTGGCCACCGCCGACGGCGCCACGCCCGTGGAGTGGGTGGGCGGCCGGCGGCCACGGGACGGCGCCGGGGTGGGCATCGTGCTGGTCGGAGACGGCATCGGGCTCGGTCTCGCCGCGCTGGTCTCCGTGCTGGTGGTCACCGTGCTGCTCTACTCCTGGCGGTTCTTCGACGACCCGCCTCCCCACCAGACCGGCGCCTTTCCCGCGCTGATCCTGGCGTTCCAGGCGGCGATGTGCGGCTTCACCCTGACCGGGGACCTGTTCAACGCCTTCGTCTTCTTCGAACTGATGGGCGTCGTCGCCTACGCGCTGACCGGTTACCGCGTCGAAGAGGCCCGCGCGGTCCAGGGCGCACTCACCTTCGGATTCCTCAACTCCCTGGGCGGCTACGCCACCCTGCTGGGCGTCGGACTGCTGTACGCGCACACGGGACAGCTCGGGCTCGCCCAGATCGGGCAGCACCTGGACGCCGGCGGCGAGGGATCGGGGACGCTGGTGAAAGCGGCGTTCGTCCTGGTGGCGACGGGCTTCCTCGTCAAGGCGGCCGCCGTGCCCTTCCACTTCTGGCTGCCGGACGCGCACACCGTGGCACCCACCCCGGTGTGCATGCTGCTGTCGGGCGTGATGGTGCAGTTGGGCGTCTACGGTGTGGCACGGCTGTACTGGACGGTCTTCGCGGGCAGCGGCGCGCTGCCCGAGGAGGCCGTGCACCGTGCGCTGCTGGCGCTGGGCGTGCTGACCGCCGTCACGGGCGCCCTGCTGTGCTGGCTGCAACGGCACGTCAAGCGGCTGCTGGCCTTCTCCACCATCGCGCACACCGGGCTCTTCCTCGTCGCGCTGGCCGTCCTGACGCCCGAGGCCGTCTCGGGCACCGCGCTGTACGTCCTCGGACACGCCGGGGTCAAGGCCGCGCTGTTCGCGTGCGCGGGGATCCTGGTGGACAGGTTCGGGAGCGTCGACGAACGGGAACTGCACGGCCGGGGCACCCGGTTGCGCCCTGTGGGCGTCCTGTTCACCGTCGGCGGGCTGGCTCTGGCCGGGCTCCCGCCGTTCGGCACCGGGCTGGGCAAGGCGCTCTCGGAGGAGGCGGCGGGCGGGTGGCTGACCGTGCTCTTCGTGGCCGTCTCCGCCGCCACCGGAGGGGCGGTGCTGCGCGTCGCGGGCGGCGTCTTCTTCGGGCTCGGCTCCCCGCCCGCCGACGAGGACAGCCCGCACGCCACGGGACGTCACCGAAAGGACGGCGCGGAACAGCACGAGGACGCGGAGACCACCGGCGCCGACGAGCCCGCGGAGACCAGGCAGAGGGTGACCAGGGCGCCCGACACCATGTTCGCCGCCGCGGCCGCGCTGCTCGCCGCGGGGCTGGCGGTCGGCTGCGTGCCGCCGCTGTGGTCCGCCGTCAGCCGGGCCGCCGACAGCTTCACCGACCACAGCGGCTACGCCATGACGGTCCTGCACGCCACCGAGCAGCAGTTGCCGCACTCCCCGGTGCCGCACTGGTCACCGGCGGGCATCGCGCTGGGCCTTGCGTCGGCCGCGCTCGCCGCGGCCGGGGCCTGGGCGGCCCTGCGGACGGTGCCCAGCGGCGTGCGGCCTGGCTGGTCGCTGCCGCTGCGGCGGCTGCACTCAGGGCATGTCGGCGACTACGTCGCCTGTGCGGTCGCGGGGCTGACCCTGCTGGCCGCGCTGGTGTGGTGAGCCGTACCGGCACGGGCGCACGGCGGACACTCCACCGGGTGGTGAGGGCTCCGCGCGTGCGCCCCCTTTGCGCGCCCCCATAACACACTGCGTACGCACGGTTTCGATGTGTGGCCAAAACTCCTCGTCTCTCCCCTGCGATGAGCTTGTATGTATGGAGCTGCGCCTGTCATGCGGCTATCAGGCACTTAGGGGGGACTCAGAGTGATCCGGGTACTGCTGGTACACGATGTACGCATCCTCAGATGCGGGCTGGCGGCTCTGGTCGGATCGGAACCCGACATGGAGACCGAAGCCGTGTCGGGGAAGGAGGCGACACGCTCCGCGCGCGCACTGAGGGCCGACGTGTGCGTCGCGGACGCCGACGTGACAGGACGCCTGCCGCTCCACGAACTGGCCGGCCCCGCCCGCGCGCCGCACGACCCCCCGGGCTCCGGGCGGGAGGTGCCGCGCCGCCTGCTGGTACTCGTCAGCCAGCACTGCCCCGGAGCGCTGCGCCGGGCACTGGACGCGGGAGCGCGCGGCTTCGTGTGCAAGGACGCACTGCCCGAACAGCTGGTGACGGGCATCCGGCGGGTCGCCGCGGGCGAGCGCTTCGTCGACAACGCGCTGGCCGGCACGGTGCTGCGCGCCTCCGAAGTGCCGCTCAGCGCACGCGAACTGACCGTCCTCTCGGCGGCGGCCGAGGGGGCCGGCATCACCGAGATAGCGCGCCGACTGGGACTCTCGGCCGGCACCGTGCGCAACTACATGTCCGCCATCACCCGCAAGACGGGCGCCCGCAACCGCGTGGACGCCATCCGTATCTCCCAGGGCGCCGGCTGGCTCTGACCCGCGCCGGTATGCTCCCTCCCCGGCCGCCGTGCACGTCGTCCAAGAGCCGGCTGCCCCGCCCTACCCCGTGCGTCCCTCACCCGCGGTCTGCCGTTCGGCGGCGGGCGGGTGCGGGGCCCAGCCGGCGGTCAGGTCGCGGTAGAGCGGAGAGCCGGCCAGCAGTTCGCGGTGCGTGCCGCAGCGGGTGCGGGGGCCGTCCAGCACCAGCACCCGGTCGGCCCGCAGGGCCGAACTGATCCGGTGCGCGATCACCACCAGCGTGCCGCCCCGCTGGGCGAAGGCCGACTCGGCGCGCTCCTCGGCGGCCGGGTCCAACTGGCTGCCCGCCTCGTCGAGAACGGCCAGCGGAGCAGGGGAGAGGTAGGCGCGTGCCAGCGCCACCTGCTGCCGCTCCCCGGCGGAGAGCGCCGCCGCCTCCACCTGCCCCGCCAGGCCGCCGAGCCGCCGAACGAGCGCCTGGGCGCCCACCGCCTCCACGGCGGACGAGAGCGCCGCGTCCGGCAGCGGCGGACAGTGCCCCGGCAGCAGGCAAGAGAGGTTCTCCCGCACGCTCCCGGTGAAGACGTAGGACTCCTGCGGGATCAACACGCGCTGCTCCACGGGCGGCACGCCGTCCGGGGACCCCGTCCCCGTCCCCGTCGCCGTCCTGCCGGACAGCCGCACCTCCCCGTGCGAGGGCCGCAACAGCCCGGCGACCAGCAGCGCGAGGGTCGACTTCCCCGCACCGCTGGGGCCGACGACGGCCAGGTGACCGCCCGCCGGTACCTCCAGATCGAGCCCGCACAGCACCGGCCGCGCCGCCGGACCGTACGCGAAGGAGACGTCGCGCAGCGCCAGCGCGGGCGGCGCTCCGCCGAAGCCACGCGGGGCCGGCACCCGCGAGAAGCCCGGTGCCACCGGCTCCGGTGCCGGAGGGGCCGGCACCACGGGCTCCGGCGCGGCAGGGTCCGGTGCCCCCTGGCGCAGGCGGCCGATCACCACGGTGAGCCGGGCCCCGGCGCCACCCAGCCCGTGCACCAGGCCTTGCAGCGCGGGCAGCAGAGCCTGGGTCAGGTAAGTGAGCGCGCCCGCCAGCTCCCCGGCGCTCACCCCGTGGCGCAGCAGCCAGGGGGCCAGCGCCAGCAGCAGCACGAGGGGCAGCCGTCCGCCCAGCCCCAGCGCCACCGCCCGGGCGATTCCCCAGTACGCGAGCGCGTCGGCGGCGCGCCGCTCCGCGTCGACGCGTCGGCGCAGCGCCCCTCGCACCGTCTGCCGCGCGCCGCAGGCGGCCACGTCCCGCAGCGCACGCACCGCGGTTCCCGCCTCGGTGGCCAGTTCCTCGTCGGCCACCAGGAAGTCCCGCTGCCGCCGGGCCAGTGGGCGCAGTGTCACCGCGAAAACGATCAGACCCGCGGCCAGCGGTGGCAGGACGACCAGCAGCAGTGGGGGCGCCAGTGCCGCCAGGCCCGCGAGCGTCCCGGCGAGGCTGACGGCGAAGGAACGGGAGACCATGACCACGCCCGCGAAGCTGTCCCGGGCGATCTCTACCTGGTGCGTGAGCCGGGAGACGGAAGAGGTACCGGCGTCGCCGCTGCCGCGCCCCGGTGCGACCGTGGCCGTGACCGCCTCGCACAGGCCGCGTTCCACCACACGGCGCACCAGCGTGTCGCGCAGCGGCTCGGCCAGCGCGGCCACCTGGCGGTAGACCCGCGCCGTGCCCAGGGCTCCCACCAGCAGCCCGAGCCCCGCGGCGGCCAGCCACCACAGCCCGGTGGCCGGGCGTCCCGCGAGGAAACCCGCGTCCAGCGCGCGGGCCAGCGCGAAGCCCAGCGCGAAGGTGTGGGCCGCCTCCAGCACCGACCAGCCTGCCAGCGCCCACAGCGCCGCCGGACGGCGCCGCAGGAAGCGCAGCCCCGCACGCACCAGCCCCGGTCGCGGCGGCCCCGGTCGCGGCGGTGCCGCTCGCCGCGCTGTCCCTCGCACCCGTGCGGGGCCCCGGCGGTGCCTTCCGCGGCGCGCGGGCAGCGGCGGCGCGGGCCGTTCCCGCGGGTCACTCATCGGCCCCGCTCCCGAACAGTGCCCGGTAGGCGGGCGTCTTCCACAAGTGCTCGTGGGGGGCGACCGCACGGATCCGGCCACCCTCCAGCCACGCGGTCAGGTCCGCTCGGGCGGCCGTCGAGGCCCGGTGCGCGACGACCAGCCGGGTGCGCGCCCCCTCGCCCGTGCGCGTCAGCGCCCGCGTCACCTTCAGTTCCGTCACGGTGTCCAGGCTGGAGGTGGCGTCGTCCAGGATCAGCACACGGGCGTCCTGGGCGAACGCGCGTGCCAGGCCGACGCGTTGTACCTCACCGCCGGACAGTGGCGCCGCTTCCGGCGGAGTGTCGTAGCCGTGGGGGAGGGTACGGACGAAGTCGTCGGCGCAGGCCATGGCCGCCGCGTGGGTCACCCGCGCCCCCGGTGGCCCGTGTCCGGCGGGGACGCCCGCCGCGATGGCCTCGCCCACCGTCGCGCCGAAGAGCACGGGACGCTCGAACGCGAAAGCGACGGCGCGCCGCAGTTGCGCGGACGTCAGGTCGGCCAGGTCGACGCCGTCCAGCAGCACCCGCCCGGCGTCCGGCTCGGCGAGCCGCCCCGCGACCGCCGCCAGCAGCGACTTGCCCGAACCCGAGCGGCCGACCACGGCCACGGTGGCTCCGGCGGGCACCACCAGGTCCACGTCCCGCAGCACCGGCTCGTCCCCGTACGAGGCGTGCACACCGCGCAACTCGAGCCGACCCCCGCGGGACCTGGCGGTGGCCTCAGGCAGCACGAGGTGCCCCTCGCGCAGCGCGGGCACGGCCAGCACCTGGGCCAGCCGCAGGGCGGCCGTGCGGCTGCGTACCAGCGCGTTGAGCTGTCCGACCAGCGTGCCCACACCCGCCGCGAGCGCCGCGTACCGTGTGGCGGCGACCAGCCCGCCCACGCTCAGCTCCCCCTCGCCCACCAGCAGACCGCCGACCGCCACCACGGCGATCTGGAGGAGCGGCACCAGCACCGCCGCCTGCGCGGTGGCCCGCCCCTGGACGCGCCACGTGCGGTGCCCGTGCTCGGACAGTTCGGCCAACGGCTCCAGCACGCGGGCGCGTTCCCGACGCTCGATGCCCGCCGCCGCGATGGTGCGGGCCCCCGACAGCGCCTCGAGAAGCCGTCCCGCGATCCGCGCCTGTGCTTCCTGGTAGCGGCTGACACACGCCGTGGACGTCCGGGAGAACGCCCGCAGCAGCAGCACGAGCAGCGGCGTTCCCGCCGCGAAGACGGCGGCGAGCCGCAGGTCGAGCAGGGCCAGCGCGACGAGACCGCCCACCGGCGTGACCAGCGCCGCCAGCGCGGAGGCGGCACCGGCGGGTCCCGTGCCCGCGTGCGCGGCGTTGCCCGTGCAGCGGGTCACCAGGTCCCCTGGGGAGAAGCGGCCGGACCGCAGTGGGGAGACGGCCAGCAGGTGCCCGGCGATCCTGGAGCGCAGCCGCGCGGTCGTACGGGAGTTGAGCGTGCCGGTCAGGACCGTCTCGGCGGCGTCCAGGACGACCAGCGCGCAGGTGAGCGCGGCGCACACCGCGAGCCAGCCGTCCACGCCCGTGCCGCTCGCCGCCGTGCCGTCCACGCCGGCGCTCCCCGATCCTGTGCTCCCCGCGCCCTGGCCCGTGCCGGCTCCGTCCCCGGCACTGGTCAGCAGCAGGTCGAGGGTGTGTCCGAGCGCGGCGGGCAGCGCCAGTGAGGCGCCTGCCGCCGCCGTCGCGGACAGGAAGAGGGCCACCGTGCGCCACCGGTGACGGCGCCCCTCGGCGAACAGCAGCCGGTCGGCCTCGGCGTGCGGGCCGCCGGGGCGCCCGGCGGCCGCGGGGCGGGGCGGTGCGGTCCGCGGCCCGGAGACAGGGGAGTGCTCCTGGGCGGGGACAGAGCCCCGCCCAGGAGCACCGGGTGTGTGTGTCACCCGGTCACAGGCACAGGAGCGTGCTGTGGGAGCTGTGCTTGTCGCACAGGAGGAGGCTCGCGCTGCTGTCGTCGCCGCCGCCGGTCCGCTCCTCGGGCTCCAGCGTCTGCAGGTCGAGAAGTGCCATCGTGGTGTTCCTTCCCCTTCGGGTGATCGGTGTGTGTTACAGGGACGGTGGTGCTTCGGTACGGCCTTTGTCCCCAAGGCCGGTCTGTGGGCCGCCGCCGGGCGCGTGGGCGCCGTCGGACAGCGGGCTGGGGGCGCCCGTCACGGGCGGGAGGAACGGCAGGCTCGGCGGCGTCCGGCCGCAGCGGACGGCCGCGGCGGCGCCGACCGCGAGCAGACAGCCCGCCGTGCCGGTCGCCAGGTCCATCGACAGCCGCATCATCTGGTCGCCGGGGAAGGCGAGTCCGCCCCCGTACGCCATGCCGTACCAGCCGAGCCCGGCGAGCTGGGCCGCACGGTCGCCCTCGGTGACGTGGGGGGTCGCGGTCCTGCTCAGGTGCAGCAGCATGCCCGCGCGCCCCTGGAAGAGCCCCGGCTGTGCGTAGTACCGCATCCGGGCGGCGGGCAGGATGCCCGCGCGGGCCCGTGCGAACGCCGTGTGGCCTGGGCGGTGTGCGAGGAAGTCGTCGAGGACCATGGCGATGCCCACGCTGCCCGCGCCCAGGTACGGCATGGTGCGGCGTCCCTCGTCCACCTGCCAGGTCCCCGCGCTGTCCTGCACGCAGCGCGCCAGATCCCGGGCGAGCGCACGTTCCGCCAGGTCGAGCAGCGCGGGCTCGCCGTGCCGTTCGTACAGCCGCAGGAAGAGCAGCGCCGCTCCGGTCGCCCCGTGCAGCAGCCCGGCCCTGTCGGCTCCTGGCCGGCCGTCGTCCGGCTCCTCCAGCCGCTGGGCGAGCAGCCGCGCGGCCTCGGCGGCGCAGCTGTGCAACCCCTCCTCGCCGGTCTGCTCGGCGAGCCGGCCGAAAGCGAGGCCCAGCCCGGCGAGACCGCCGAACAGGGAACCGCTCAGCCGCTGCCACTTCTCATCCAGCACCCGCTCTGTCAACTCCAGGGCGCGCTTGGTGTGCCCGGCGCGTGCCAGGACGAGCGCCACCCCCGGCAGCCCGTCGTAGAGACCCAGCGGGGTGCCGCGCGGCGGGGGATCGGTGTGCCGCAGCAGCCACTCCTCGCCCTCGTACCAGCGGCCGGCTTCCGTCTCGGCGAGCGCGTGGAGCACCCCGGCCGCGCCGTACGCGAGACCCAGGCCGCCGCCGTCGCCGAACTGGGCGATGTCGCCGGGGAAGAGGCGGTCGTCACGCCCGGGCGTCGCGGAGGCGAGCACGGCCTCGGCCATCGCCTCCCGCGCGGCGGGCCAGTCGCCGGGCCCCCCGGGCGCGCCGACGGCGGGCACGAGAGCCGCCACGGAGGTGAGGGAACGGGAGGCGGCCGGGGCACCGCTGTCCGCGCGGCTGTCTCCCTCCGCGCGGGCTCCTCCCTCCGTGCGGGCTTTCCCCTCCGCGCGGGCTCCTCCCTCCGTGCGGGCTTTCCCCTCCGCGCGGGTGTCGTCTTTCGCGCCGCGGGTGCCGCCCTCCGCGCGGGCGTCGCTTGCCGGGTGTGAGCCCACCGCCACGTGCGCGTCGGGTCCCTCGATGGTGGCGACCGCCTCGGCCAGGAAGTCCTCGGGGATGCCGGGGAACTGCTCGGCGGCGATCCGCGCCAGGTGCCGGGCCTTGCCCCGGTCGATGGCCAGCAGCGTCGTCATCGGCAGGAACAGGGCGAGCGCGAGACAGGCCAGCGCGTAGCGGTCGATGTCGTAGCGGCTGCGGTCGGCGGGCGCGATGAAGCCGGGATGGGCGACGATCTGCCGTGGATCGTCCTCGGCGCGCGCCGCCGCCTCGAAGTCCAGCAGCGTCACCGTCTGCTCGTCGGGCGCCAGCATGATGTTGAACATGTGCAGGTCGTTGAAGACGATGCCCCGCGCGTGCACCGCCTCGACGGCCTCGGTGACCAGCCGGTGGACGCGCAGCGCCCACGCGGTGTGGCGGGACACCGCCTCGGGATCCGGGTCGGCGCTCAACAGCGGGTGCCGCTTGGCGAAGAAGGAGTTGAGGGGCTGACCCGGCACCTCCTCCATGACCAGGAACCGGTGCCCGTCCACCTCCAGCCAGTCCTTGAGAGCCGGCACCACCGGCAGCCCGGCGAGCTGGTCGAGTGCCGCCTTCTCGCGCTCGAGACGCGCGACCGCGTCGGCGCCGTCGGCGGCGAGCCCGGCGTGCGGCCTGGCCTCCTTGAGGACGACCCGGCTGCCGTCACGGGTGTCAGAGCCGCCGTAGACGCCGCCGCCGTTGGAGAAGTGCAGCGCCTTGTCGATGCGGTACGGCAGTTCCGCGACGGTCGCCGAGTCGCGGGCCGCCAGTTCGGGACGGAGAAAGGCGGGCAACTCCACCCCGTCCGGCACCCGGAAGGCGGGGTCCTTGCGGTCGGGTATCAGGTTGCCGTGCGCGTCCTCCACCGCGGGGACGAGCCGGCCGTGGGGGTCGACGCAGAACCGGGGGGCGAATCCGCCGTAGCGCACGTACAACGGGCCCTGACGCCAGCGCAGGTCGGTGAGAATGTAGGGGCCAGGTCTGGAGTGCAGCTTCTCACCCAATTCCCGCACCACCATTTCGAGCTGGCTTTCGTCGGCGGGATAAATGGTGGCGAATTTCCCGCTGGTGCCGCGCCCGGCATATTTCGCGTTGCGCAGGTAGAGAAGTGTGCGATGCGGAACATATTTGAAGGGAATGTTCCGCAAAACGCAGTAGTCCCAGACGGCCTCGCCGATCTCGTTCGCGTTCCACAGGGTGGCCGACGCGTGGATCTTCCAGCCCTGGAGTGGGAACGTGCCGGTCAGCGGCCGCAACTCCAGCCAGTCACCGGACCGGGTGCTGCGCCAGCCCGCGGGGACGGGGCGGTGCGAGACGGCGAACGCTCCCGGGTCCTTTGCGGTTTCCCCCTCGCGGGACGCGGACGCGGAATCCGACAAGCGTTCTGGTGTGTCATAGAAATGCCGGTTCGCGAGACAGAATATCTCGTACCGCTTGTCCATCGTTCCCCTCCCCTGCGAAGCACGGACCAAGCGTGCAGCACGGGGAGGGGAAAGGGGTAGTCAGTTCTGTCATGAATACGCAGTGAGGAACGCACGGGTAACCCGGGCACGGCCCCCCACGGAAGTCCCCACGCACGTCCCCGCGGAAGTCGTCAGGTTCCGACGCCTGGCCCGGCGGCACCGAGCCCCAGGTCGCCGCCCGGTGCGGCCGCGAAGTGCCGGGCGACCTCCGCCTCGCCGACCTCGTCCAGCGTGCCGGGCGACCAGCGCGGCCTGCGGTCCTTGTCGATGATCTGGGCCCGCACCCCCTCGGTCAGGTCGGGTGAGGACAGCGCCGCCACGGAGGTGCGGTACTCCTGGTCGAGCACCTCCTCCAGCGAGGACAGCCCACGGGCGCGGCGCAGCGCGGCGAGCGTGACCTTCAACGAGGTGGGCGACTTCCCCTCTATCGCCACGGCCGCCTCCTTGGCGGCCGTCGAGCCGCTGCTGCGCAGGCGGTGCAGGATCTCGGCCACGTCGTCCGCGCCGTAGCAGTCATCGATCCACGTCCGGTGCCGCGCCAGAGTCCCCTCGGGCGCGGGCTCGGCGAACTCCTCCAGCGCCTGGGCGGGCGCGGCCTCCGCGAGCGCAGCGGCGAAGGAGTCCAGCCGGCCGGCGGGCACGAAGTGGTCGGCGAGCCCGCACAGCAGCGCGTCGCCCGCACCCACCGCGCCGGCCGTCAGTGCCAGGTGCGTGCCCAGCTCGCCCGGCGCCCGCGACAGCAACCAGGTTCCGCCCACGTCCGGTACGAACCCGATGGTCGTCTCCGGCATGGCGACCTTCGCCCGCTCCGTGACGACCCGCACCCCGCCGTGCGCCGACAGGCCCACACCGCCGCCCATGACCACACCGTCCATGAGAGCGACATACGGTTTGGGGTAGCGGGCGATACGCGCGTTGAGCCGGTACTCCTCGGCCCAGAACCGCGCCGAGTCGGCGCCGCCGCCGCGGCGTACGTCGTCGTGGATCGCCCGGATGTCCGCGCCCGCGCACAGGCCGCGCTCACCCGCTCCGCCGAGGACGACGGCCGCCACCCCCGGGTCGTGCTCCCAGGCGTCGAGTGCCTCGGCGATGCGCCGGATCATCTCCACATTGAGGGAGTTGAGCGCGTGCGGCCGGTTGAGCAGCAGGCGCCCGACGCGGCCGTCTTCGCGGACGAGGACGGGCGGTTCGGTCTCGGACATGGACACGGGGCTCCTTCGCACGCGACGACGGTGGACGCTCTCGCGGGCCACCGTACGTGGCACGCCGCGGCACCACCGTCGCCCCCTCGCCACGGGGTGTGCGGCGCGGCGCACCGTGCTCCCCGGAGGGGCGCGCCCGGCCCCGCCTAGGTCGGCGCCGGGGCGCTACCGCGGCGGCTCCTGGTCCGAACCTGCCCGGATGCGCACACGAGTCACCGGCAAAGAGGCGCTTTACACCTCGGAAACGGCGAAGCGCACGGCCGCCGGAAACCGAACGGAGATCTCACCACGGCCTCCGGGCGCCGCTTGCGCGCGCTGCGGCCGGCCCGGGGGACCGGGCCGGCCGCTCACGGGACGGGGGACTGGGCCGGCCGCTCTCGGGACGGGGGACCGGGCCGGCTGCTCACGCGCGGGTCTGGCCGGGGAGAGTGGCGTCGGGGACCGCGCCCCCGGTGCCCGGCTCCAGTTGCCAGGCGCCCGCCAGTAGCTCCTCGACCAGTTCGTCCAGCTCCAGGCGGCGCTCCACCCGCCGCAGGTCCGTCACCCGGGCGCTGGTGGTGACCTGGCGGGGGGCGAGCAGCGCACAGCAGTCCTCGTCGGGCAGCACGGAGACGTCGGCGGTGCCCAGGGCGCGGGCCTCGTCGATGATCTCCTGCTTCTCCCAGCCCAGCAGCGGGCGCAGCAGCGGCAGCGCCGCCGCCTCGTCCACGGCCGCCAGGTTCGCCACCGTCTGGCTGGCCACCTGCCCCAGGCTGTCGCCCGTCACCAGCGCGTCGGCGCCCAGCCGCTGTCCGAGTGCGCTCGCCGTACGCGCCATCAGCCTGCGCTGCGCCACCACCTGGAACCGTCCGGCGCCCGCGACGGCCAGCTGCTTTTGCGCCTTGCCCAGCGGAACCACCCACAGGGTGCGGCCCGGCTGGAACCTGTTGAGTTCCCGCGCGAGCGCGTAGGCCTTGTAGACCGAGGCGGCGTCCGTGTACGGCGCGCCGGTGAAGTGGACGTAGTCGCAGGCCAGCCCGCGCCGCATGGCGCGGTAGGCGGCGACGGGGGAGTCGTAGCCCCCCGAGAGCAGGGCCAGTGCCCGGCCGCTGGAGCCCACCGGCAGCCCGCCCTGCCCCCGCAGCCGCCTCCAGGACAGGTAGCTGCCCTTCCTGTCCACCTCCACGGTCAGCTCCACGTCGGGGGAGGAGAGGTCGACCCGCGCCCCCGTCCGGGCGCACACCCGTTCGCCGATGGCCGCCGCGAGCACCGAGGACGTGAGCGGAAAGGACTTGTCCCGCCGCTTCGCGCGCACCGCGAAGCTGAGCGTCCCACGGCCGCCGCTGTGCTCTTGCCAGGCCCGGCGCAGCGCCCGCACGGCGTGGTCGCCGATGGTCTCCACGCTGCTGCCCACCCGCACCGCCGGCTGTACGAGGTTGAAGCCGATCACGCGGCGCACGCTCTCCACGAGCGTGTCGAGGCCGGGCCCGCCGCCCACCGTCGTGACGCTGCGGCCCCTCTCCACCCACGTCTCGCCGGGCAGCTGACGCAGCGCGTGCCGCAGGTTGTCGTGCAGCAGCTCCTCGAAGCGTGCGCGGTTGCGGCCACGGAGAAAGACCTCACCGTGCTTGAGCAGGACGCACTCCACCGCGTCGGCGTCCGGCGCCGCGTACGCGTGCGCCGCTGCTCCGGCGGGCGCGCGCTCCGGCACGGTCGTGGTCCGGATCGCGCCCGCGTCGTCGTGCGGATGTCCCTCGGGGGCGGGACGGGGCCCATGGATCGTCACGGAACTTCCCTCCTGCCCGACAGGCTATGCGACCCCCCTGGCATGCCTCACCGCTCCCTCGTCCAGCTCGGCAGGGGCGGGGGCGCCGAGCGGCAGGTGCGGCCCCTCGCGCGGCGGGCCGGGGTGAGGAGGACCACTCTCCTCGCCCCGCGGAGGCTGACTAGAGTCCTTCGAGGTGCCGCACGCGCCGGTGGAACGAGCGCCGCCCCGGGGCCCGTCGGCGCCGCGCTCCATCCATCACCGAAGGGACATCGCATGGCCGAGGTCGTCGAGCTGGTCACTTACCCCGTCAAAGGGTGCGCCGCCGTCCCGCTGCGGGAGGCCGCCCTCGAACCCGCCGGCATCGCCGACGACCGCGGCTTCCTGGTGACCACGTCGGAAGGGGTGGGCCGCACCCAGCGCCGCGACCCCGCGCTGGCCCTCATCGGCCCCGAGGTGACCCGCACGCCCGTGGGGGAGCGGCTGACGCTGCGCGCGCCGGGGACCGAGGCCGTGCACGTCGAGGTCGAGCTGGCCGGGCCGCGCCGGGAGGTGGACATGCTGGGACGGCCGCTGCGCGGCATCGACCAGGGCGACGAGGCGGCCGACTGGCTCTCGGAGGTCCTCGGCTCGCGCAGCAGGCTGGTACGGGTGCCGCCGGAGAACGGCAGAGTCACTGACGGGCTGACGCCCGGCACCTCGCGGTACGCGGACAGCTGCGCCGTCCATCTCGTCTCCCGCGCGAGCCTCGACCACCTCAACAAGAGGCTCGCCGACCGGGGCGCCGAACCGCTGCCGATGTCCCGCTTCCGGCCCAACATCGTGGTCGACGACTGGGACGAGGAACCGCACGCCGAGGACAGAACACGGCGGCTGCGGATCGGCGGGGCCGAACTCGGCTACGCGAAGCCGGCCATCCGCTGCGCCGTCACCCTCGTCGCGCAGGACTCGGGGGCCAAGCGCGGTCCTGAGCCGCTGCGCACCCTCGCCACCTACCGCCGCGCGGCCGAGGGCGGCGTCGTGTTCGGCGTCAAGTTCGCGGTGCTGCGCCCCGGAACGCTCGCGGTCGGTGACCCGGTGGAGGTGACGGACTGGTCCGCGTCCGAGCTGTAGCGCCGGCCGGGGTCCGCTTCCGAGCTGTAGCGCCCGCCCGGTACCGCGTCCGAGCTGTAGCGCCCGCCGGGTACCGCGCCCGAGCTGTAGCGCCCGCCGCGGTCGGCGAGCGCGCGCAGCGCCCGCACGTACGGGCTGTGCCGTGCGGGCCGCGTCACCGTGCCGGAGCAGGCCAGCTCCGCCCGGTCCAGAGCGTCCCTGAGGCAGGCGTCGTGCAGCGGGCGCCACACCAGTGGCCAGCCGAGGCGGGCGGGGCCGCGCGCCGTCATGGCGAGCGTGTGACGCAGCAGGGTGCGCCGCGCGTCGAGCGCGAAGGCCGCGAACTCGTGGAAGCCGTCGAAGCCCCGTGGCCCGGTGAACGTGAAGCGCACCCAGGTCGCGGGGACATGAGCGGCGACGGTGTAGCGGACCGGGCCGTGCCCGCCCGCCGCGCCCTCGGCCAGCGGCCCGTCGAACCGCATCGCGGGCCACATGCCGTGCGGCCACAGCCGGTCGTCCTCGCAGGACAGCGAGTCCAGCAGTGCGCCCACCTCGCTGCGGGGCGCGGGCAGCAGCCGCTCGTGCACGTTGCAGACCTGCATGGTGTCCTCCGTTGCCCTCGCACGCGTTCTAGAGAGAAGCCTCCAATACGGTCAGGCTACGCTGCCGCACATGGCCAGGCCACCCCGTTTCGACACCGACCGACTTCTCGACGCCGCCGTCCGCCTGGTCGCCACCGCAGGGCCCGGCGGCGTCACCATGGCCGCCGTCGCCCGGGAGGCCGGAGCGCCCAGCGGCTCCCTCTACCACCGCTTCCCCGGCCGCACCGCGCTGCTGGCCGAGCTGTGGCTGCGCACGGTGGAACGGTTCCAGGACGGCTTCCGGCGGCACCTGTCCGACCAGCCCCTGTCCACAGCGGAGGCGGCGCGCGTGGCGGGCCGCGCCGCCGCACGGCACGTCGTGGCCTGGAGCCGCGCCCACCCGGACCAGGCAGCCCTCCTCGGCTACGGGCCCGAGGACTTCGGCCGCGCGCACTGGTCCGAGGAACACCGCAGGCGCGCCGACCGGGGCAACGCGCGGGTCTTCGCCGAGGTCGGCGCGCTCGCCGAGCGGCTCGGCGCCCACGGTGCGGAGGCCACCGAGCGCCTCACCCTCGCCCTGATCGACCTCCCGCTCTCCGTCATGCGCCGCCATCTGCGCGCGGGCGGCGCCCTTCCCGGCTACGCCGAGTCCCTCGTCGAGGACTGCGCCGAAGCCCTCCTCGCCACGGTGTCCGAGCCGCGCTGACGCGGGATCCGGAGAGTCCGGAGACGTTCCCGACCCTCGCCGTACAGCTGCGCTCTCCCTCCCCGTACGGCAGATTCCTCCCTCCCCGTACGGCAGGTTTCTCCCTCCGCCGCCGGGCTACCCGCCCCGGGCCGTCGGGGTCGGGCCAGCGGCCCCCTCGGTCCCGGGACGACCCGGGGTGCTACCGGAACAGCGATGTGGAGAGAACCCGTGCCCCCAGCCAGGAACATCACGCGTGGCCAGGTCGAGCACGAGACGGCCCCACAGCAGCGGACGGCCGCGCCCGCGCGGCCGGTCCGGCAGGAGCCGGCAGCGGACGTCGCGAACGTCTTCGTGCTCGGTATGGACGAGACCAACCGCACCACACTCGAGGCGGTACCGGGAGCGGAACACTGCCGCTTCCACCCGCTGCTGAGCCCCGAGGAACTCCAGGAGGACGAGGTCTCGGTGCCCGGCCTGCTGGAGCGGGCCCGCGGGGTCCTCGACTCCTTCGACGGGAGCGTCGACGCCGTCGTCGGCTACTGGGACTTCCCCGTCTCCACCATGATCCCGCTGCTGGCCGAGCGGTACGGCACCCGCAGCACGGGGCTGGAGTCGGTGGTCAAGTGCGAACACAAGTACTGGAGCAGGCTGGAACAGCAGAAGGCCATCGACGAGATACCCCGCTTCGGCAGGGTCGACATGGAGGCGGCCGAGCCCGAGCCACCCGAGGGCGTCCGCTTCCCCATGTGGGTCAAGCCGGCCCTGGCCTACTCCTCGGAGCTGGCCTACGGGGTCGAGAACATCGAGCAGTTCCGCGAGGCCGTCGCGAAGATCAGGGAGGGCATCGCCCGGGTCGGCAGGCCGTTCGAGTACGTCCTCGACCAGATCGAGCTGCCCGAGGAGATGGCCGGAGTGGGCGGCATGGTCTGCCTGGCCGAGGAGACGCTCACCGGACTCCAGGTGGCCGTCGAGGGATACGTCCACCAGGGCGCCGTCACCGTCTACGGGGTGCTGGACTCCATCACCTACCCCGACTCCTCGTCCTTCCTGCGGCACCAGTACCCCAGCAGCCTCCCGCCGCAGGTCCAGGAGCGGCTGATCGACGTCTCCGAGCGGGTCATCCGGCAGATCGGCATGGACGCGGCCACCTTCAGCATCGAGTTCTTCTACGACCCGGGCACGGACGCGATCAGGCTGCTGGAGATCAATCCGCGGCACTCCCAGTCGCACGCCGAACTGTTCGACTTCGTCGACGGGGTGCCCAACCACCACTGCATGGTGGCCCTCGCCCTCGGCCGCGATCCGGCCCTCCCGTACCGCGCGGGTCCCTACGAGTGCGCCGCGAAGTGGTACCACCGCTGGTTCACCGACGGCGTGGCCCACAGCGTGCCCTCCGCGCGCCAGATCGCTCGGGTGGAGGAGGAGATCCCGGGAGTCGTCATCGACGTCGTCCCCGAACAGGGACAACAGCTGGCGAACCTGTCCCAGCAGGACAGCTACAGCTACGAACTCGCCCACGTCTTCACCGCGGGAGCGGACGACGACGAACTGCGCGAGAAGTACGACCGCGCCATCGCGGCCCTCGGCCTGCACGGCACACCGCCCGGCGGCGAGAACGGCGAGAACAGCGACGCTCCACAGGAGTGACGACCAGCGAGCCGGACGCGGCGGCGCACCGGCGAACGACAGCGCCCCGCGTCCGGCCGACAGCGGCCACCGACCCGGCCGCAGCAGCGGCCATCCACCCGGCCGACCGCACCACGGGAAGGAGGCGGACCGCGCCCATGCGCACCGTGCACAACCTGCCGTACGAGACGAAGGAGGAGACCACCAGCGTGCCGCTCCCGGACGGCACCCGGCTCTCCGCCCGCATCTGGCGCCCCGTCTGCACGGACCAGGAACCCCTGCCCGCCGTGCTGGAGTACATCCCCTACCGCCAGCGTGACCTGACGGCCGTACGGGACTCGATCCACCACCCCTACCTCGCCGGGCACGGCTACGTCTGCGTCCGCGTCGACCTGCGCGGCACCGGCGACTCGGACGGGGTGCTGGAGGACGAGTACCTGGAGCAGGAGCAGCAGGATGCGCTCGACGTCCTGCAGTGGCTCACCGAGCAGCCCTGGTGCGACGGCAACACCGGCATGATGGGGATTTCCTGGGGCGCCTTCGCCGCGCTCCAGGTCGCCGCACTCCAGCCTGAGAGCCTGCGCGCCATCGTCATCGCCTCCTTCACCGACGACCGGTACGCCGACGACATGCACTACATGGGCGGCGCACTGCTGTCGGACAACCTGGCCGAGGCGGGCACCATGTTCGCCTACGCCACCTGCCCGCCCGACCCCGCCGTGGTCGGCGACCGCTGGCGCGAGATGTGGCGCGAACGGCTTGAGGGCACCGAGCCGTGGGTGCTGGAGTGGCTGCGCCACCAGCGCCGCGACGACTACTGGCGGCACGCCTCCGTCTGCGAGGACTACCAGGCCGTGCGCTGCCCGGTGCTGGCCTCCAGCGGCTGGGCCGACGGCTACTCCAACGCCGTCACCCGCCTGCTCGCCCACCTGGACGTGCCGCGCCGCGGACTGATCGGCCCCTGGTCGCACAAGTTTCCGCACCTGGGCGAGCCGGGCCCGGCCATCGGCTACCTCCAGGAGGTGGTCCGCTGGTGGGACCACTGGCTCAAGGGCGCGGACAACGGCGTCATGGACAAACCCGTGCTCAGCGCCTGGATGCAGGACAGCGTGCCGCCCTCCACCGCTTACGAGGAGCGGCCCGGCAGGTGGGTGACCGAGCCCGAGTGGCCCTCGCCGCAGATCGAGGAGGCCGTCCACCCGCTGACGCAGTACCGCATCCGCCCGCCGGGGGAGCCGGCCGACGAGGGCGGCCCCGGCGAGCCGCTGACGGTGCGCTCCCCGCTGTCGGTCGGCCAGTTCGCCGGCAAGTGGGCGTCGTACAACGCGCCGCCCGACCTGCCCTACGACCAGCGGGAGGAGGACGGGGGCTCGCTGGTCTTCGAGACGGACCCGCTCACCGAGCGCGTGGAGATCCTCGGCTCGCCCAGCGTCGAGCTGGACCTGACGGCCAGTGAACCGGTCGCGCAGGTGGCCGCGCGGCTGTCCGACGTCGCCCCCGACGGCAGCGCCACCCGCGTCACCTACGGTGTCCTCAACCTCAGCCACCGCGAGGGCACCGGCACGCCGGAGCCGGTGGAGCCCGGGGCGCGCTGCCGCGCCACCGTGCGGCTCAACGGGGTCGCGCAGGCCTTTCCCCCCGGGCACCGCATCCGGCTGTCGCTGTCCACCTCGTACTGGCCGCTGGCCTGGCCGCCGCCGCGCCCCGTGCTGCTGAGCGTCCACCAGGACTCCAGCAGCCTCACGCTGCCGATCCGCAGCCCCCGCGCCGACGGGGAGGCCCCGCGCGGCCTGTTCGGCGAGCCCGAGGGCGCCGCGCCGCTGACGACCACGACGCTCACCCCGCCGGAGGAGCGCTGGGACGTCAAGCGCGACCTGATCGACTACCACCACGAGCTGGAGATCGTGAAGGACCGCGGCTTCGAGCACCTGGACCACATCGGTCTTGACGTCGGCCGGCGCGCCTACGAGCGGTACACGGCGGTGGCCGACGACTTCACCTCCGTCGGTGGCGAGTCGACGTGGACCATGACGTTCCGGCGCGACGGATGGGAGGCCAAGACGGTCACCCGTACCGTACTGACCTGCACCGAGCGGGACTTCCACGTGCACGCGACGCTGGACGCCTACGTGTCGGGGGACCGCGTCTTCTCCCGCACCTGGAACGAGACGGTGCCCCGGGACTGCCTCTGAGCCTCATCCGACGCTTGAGCTGGTGGGCGGGGGAGAGGTACGGCATCAGCCGAGGTGCCGGGAGAAGAACCTCAGCGTGCTGTCCAGTTCGAATGCCGGAATCGCCCCGTGCTCGCCGGGGTTGGCGTGCAGCGTCTTCTCGGTCGAGGCGAAGGCGTCGAACAGCGCCATGCTCTGGGCTCGCGGCACCCGCTCGTCGTCCCACTGCACCAGGAACTCGACCGGGACGGTGATCGCCTCGGCGGCCTCGGCCGAGGCCGCCGCCCCGCCCAAGCCCAGTACCGCCGCGCGGATCCGGGGCTCGGCAGCGACGAACGGAACGCCGAGGCCGCACCCCAACGAGACCCCCCAGTAGCCCACCCCACCGGCGCCGACGTGGTCGAGCTGCTGGACCGCGTCCAGGGCCGCCCGCCATTCCGGCACGGTCTGGCGTGCCACGCGCGCCTGGAACCCGGCGATCAGCTCAGCCGGCTCTGCACCGGCCTCGATGCGAGCCTGGTTCCCGGTCACGATCCGGTCGTACTCCTCGACCTTCGGCCGGTCGCCGTGGGCGGGCGCGTCGAGGGCCACGACCGCGAAACCGAGCTCCGTCACGAAGCGGCGTGCGCGGACCAGGATGCCGGGGGCCTTCTTGTGCTGCCCGCCGCCGTGTCCCATCAAGAGGAGTGGACGAGCGTCGACGGCGCCTTCCGGCGTCCACAGCACGCCGGGGATCTCGCCGAGTTCGAAGAGCTGTTCGCGGACGCCGTCGGACGACGTCTCAGAGAGGAAGCGCATAGCGTTGCAAGCCTTTCGGGATGCCTCTGCGGGCGCTCCCTAGGCCATGCAGGAGAGGGAGGCCCGACCTGTCGCAGCGTTGATCGGTCTCACCTCCTCGGTTCGCGGCAGTGCACGGCGGCAGAAACGTATCACGAAGGACTTCCCCTCGGGCCCGGGCAGGCGAACAGGCATGCGAGCCCCGTCTGACGCAGCACCAGGACAGCGGGACCTGGCAGGGCGCGCCGCCCGTGCCGGGCCATCGGCCCGGCGGCGCGCCCCGGGGCGCCGGGGGGAGGGGGACGCCCCGGGACGGGGAGGTCAGGGCACTACGACGATCTTGCGGCCCTTGCCCTCCGCGAACCGGTCCAGCGCCTCGGGGTAGGAGGCCAGCGGGAGCCGGTCCGAGATGAACACCTCCGGGTCGAGGATGCCGCCGGCGAACAGCTCGGCCGCCCGCTCGTAGCTGTGCAGCACCGCCATCGATCCGGTGATGGTGATCTCCTGGTTGTAGATGCGGTACGGGTCGATGGTGGCCCGCGTCGCGTAGTCGGCGACCCCGAACTGGAGGAAGGTGCCCGCCTTGGCCACGCGGCCCAGGCCGTCCTGGATGGCGGCCGCGTTCCCCGTGGCGTCCACCACCAGGTCCCAGCCGCCGGGGCGGTCCAGCTCCTCGGCGGTGGCCGCGGCGCCGCTGCATCCCAGGGAGCGCGCCGTTCGAAGGCGCTCGGGGTTGAGGTCGAGCACCTCCACACTGGCGGCGCCGGTGCGCTTGGCCAGCTCCAGCATCATCAGGCCCATCGTCCCCGAGCCGTAGATCAGCACGTGCGAACCCAGCTGGCTCTTCAGCACGTCGTAGCCGCGCACCGCGCACGACAGCGGCTCGATCAGGGCCGCGTCCTGGGTGCGCACGTTCTCGGGCAGAGGCACGCAGTTGGCCACCGGCGCCACCGCGTACTCGGCGGCGCCGCCGGCGCGGCTCACCCCGATCGCCGCCCAGCGCTCGCACAGGTTGTTGTGCCCTGAGCGGCAGTAGCGGCACTCGTAGCAGTACAGGGAGGGGTCGACGGCCACCCGGGTGCCCTCGGACAGCTCGGTCACCTCGCTGCCGAGCGCCACCACCTCCCCGGCGAACTCGTGTCCGGGGATCACGGGCAGGGTCGGGGCGAACTCCCCCTGGAGGATGTGCAGGTCCGTGCCGCACAGCCCGCACGCGGCCACCTTCACCACCACCTCGCGGGGCCCTGGTGTGGGGTCGGGAACCTCCGTCAGGGAGACCTTCCCCACGGACTCGACGAGAGCGGCCTTCATTTCACGGCTCCTAGCGACAGGCCCTGGACCAGCTTGTCCTGGGCGGCGAACCCCGCGGCGAGCACCGGCAGGGAGATCACGAGCGACGCGGCGCACACCTTGGCCAGGAACAGGCCCTGGCTGGTGATGAAGCCGGTCAGGAAGACGGGCGCCGTCTGTGCGACGACCCCCGTCAGCACCCGCGCGAAGAGCATCTCGTTCCAGGAGAAGATGAAGCAGATCAGCGCGGTGGCGGCGATCCCGGGCGCGGCGACGGGTGCGACGACCCGCGCCAGGATGGTGGGCAGCCGGGCGCCGTCGAGCTGTGCCGCCTCGATCAGCGCGACCGGCACCTCGGCCAGGAAGGACTGCATCATCCACACCGCGATCGGCAGGTTCATCGAGGTGTAGAGGATGACCAGCAGCCAGATGTTGTCGAGGAAGCCGGTGTTCTTGGCGAACAGGTAGATCGGCAGCAGCCCGGCGACCACCGGCAGCATCTTCGTGGACAGGAAGAAGAACAGGACGTCGGTCCACTTGCGCACCGGCCGGATGGACAGCGCGTAGGCGGCGGGCAGCGCCAGCAGGAGCACGAACAGGGTGGAGACCACCGAGGCGGTCAGCGAGTTGGCCAGCGCCGGCCAGGGCCCCGACTGCCAGGCCCCGCCGAAGAACTCCCGGTAGCCGTCCAGCGTCAGCGGGGCGGCCAGGGACGGCGGGTTGGTGGCCGCGTCCGACTCCGAGTGGAAGGAGGTGAGCACCATCCACGCGATCGGCAGGAAGAAGACGAGCCCGCACACCCACGCCAGCAGGCCAAGCAGCGCGTTCCTGCGCCGTACCGTGCGCGGGGCGGTGACCGCGCGCGCCTTTCTCGGGTCGGCGACCGTGACGCTCGCACTCATGACCGGGCCTCCTCACGGAAGAGGGACGAGACCACCCGCAGCGCGAGGGTGGCGATGATCAGGGAGCCGAGCACCACCAGGACCCCGGCCGCGGACGCCAGTCCGTACTCGTGGCCCTGGTAGAAGGTCTGGTAGATGGTGTACGGCAGGTTGGCGGTTCCCAGCCCGCCGGAGGTGATGGTGAAGACGGCGTCGAAGTTCTGCACGATGTAGATGGAACCCAGCAGCGCGCCCAGCTCCAGGTAGCGGCGCAGGTGCGGCACCGTCAGATAGCGGAAGATCTGCCAGGCGCTCGCCCCGTCGATGCGGGCCGCCTCCAGGGAGTCGGCGGGACGGCTCTGCAGCCCGGCCAGCAGGATGAGCATCATGAACGGCGTCCACTGCCAGATCAGCGCCACCTCCACCGCGCCGAGCGGCATCTCCGCCACCCAGTCGGGCTGCGGCCCGTCGTCTCCGAACACCCAGGTCAGCATGCCGTTGAGCAGCCCGTACTCCGGGTTGTAGAGGACGTGTTTCCACAGCAGCGCCGCCGCCACGGGAACCAGCAGGAACGGCGCGATCAGCAGGGTGCGCACCAGGCCGCGGCCCTTGAAGGTGCGGTCGAGCAGCAGCGCCAGGCCGAGCCCGAGCACCAGGCTGGTCAGCACGACGACGGCGGTCAGTATCGCCGTCGTGATCACGGACTCGCGCAGCGCCGCGTCGCCGAGCACCTCCCCGTAGTTCTCGAAGCCCCCGAACCGGCGGGCCTCCGGGTACAGGGCGTTCCAGTCGAAGAACGAGACCACCAGGGTGGCCACGAACGGCAGCTGGGTGACGACGATCATGAACACCAGCGCGGGCAGCAGCGGCGCCCTGGTGACCCAGGCGCGCAGCTTGTTCGGCGGGCCCTGCGGCTTCGTGGCGGGCTTGGCCGCCGCTGACGGGCGCTCGTTGCGGGCTCCGGGTGCCGGAGCGGTCGTCGGCGTGCTCATCGGCCCCGCCCCTCGTAGTCCTCGGAGATCTCCTCGGCCAGTGCCTGGGATTTGCGCAGCGCCGTCTCGACGGACTGGCGGCCCGCGATCGCCGCGCTGATCTCCTGCGAGACCTTGGTGCCCAGGTCGGCGAACTCGGGGATGTCCACGAACTGGATGCCGATGGTCGGCCGCGGCTGCACGCCGGGGTCGCGGGGCTCGGCGCCTGCGATGGCCCGGCGGGTGACCTCACCGAAGGCGCCCGCCTCCTTCTTGTACTCGGGCAGCTTGTAGGTCGAGGCGCGCTTGCCCGCCGGGACGTTGGCCCAGCCGAACTCCTCGCCGACCAGCCGCTCGTACTCCTTGCCCGACGCCCAGGAGATGAACTTCCAGGCCTTGTCCGGGTTGCGGCTCGCCTTTTGGATGCCCCACGCCCAGCTGTAGAGCCAGCCGGAGCTCTCCGTCTTGAGCGTCGGCGCGGGCACGTACCCGATCTTGCCCTTGACCTTGGACTTCGACCCCTCCAGGGAGCCGGCGCCGGCCGTGGCGTCGTACCACATGGCGGTCTTGCCCTGCGTCATGTTGTTCAGGCATTCGGCGTAACCGGCCTGGGCGGCGCCGGATTCGCCGTGCTTGCGCACCAGGTCGACATAGAACTTCGTCGCCTTCTTGAAGGCGGGGTCGTCCAGCCGCGCCTTCCAGTCCTTGTCGAACCACGTGCCGCCGAAGGTGTTGACGACGCTCGTCAGCGGCGCGATCAGCTCGCCCCAGCCCGGCAGCCCGCGCAGGCATATGCCCTTCATGCCGCTCTGCGAGCCGTCCACCTCGGCCGCAAGCTCGGCGACCTGCGGCCAGGTCGGCTCCTTCGGCATCGTCAGGCCCTCTTCGGCGAAGACGTCCTTGCGGTACATCAGGAAGGACGACTCACCGTAGAAGGGCTGCGCGTAGACCTTGCCGTCCTCGCCGCTGAGTGACTCCCGCACCGGAGGCAGGATGTCCTGCTGGTCGAACGACTTGTCCTTGCGGGTGTACTGGTCCAGCGGCTGCAGCCACTCGTTCTTCGCGAAGATCGGCGTCTCGTAGTTGCTGAGGGTGGCCACGTCGTACTGGCCCGCCTGGTTGGCGAAGTCCTGGCTGATCTTGTCGCGGACGTCGTTCTCCGGCAGCACCGTGAAGTTGACCTTGATGCCGGTCTCCTTCGTGAAGTGGTCCGCGGTCAGCTTCCGCAACTCCAGCATCTGCGGGTTGTTCACCATGAGGACGTTGATCGTGTCACCCCCCTGCCCCAGCGCCCCGGCCCCGGCACAGGCGGGAAGCGTGAGCAGCACGCCCGCCGTGGCGGTCGCGGCCAGCGCCCGGGCACGGCGTGGTCGGTGAGGTGTCCGGCTGAGCTGTCTGCTCCGACGGCGCATGGAAACTCCTGGCGATATCGACATGGGTACGGCGTCGGCGGGCGTACGAGGACGACCGCCGGTCCGGGACGGGGGGCGGGGGTGGAGCGCTCGGGCGGGACGGGTCAGACTCTGATGACCTGCGGCCCCTGGAGGGCGTAACGGTGTGCTTCTTGTGCGGGCAGCCCGGTGGAGGTGACCAGCGCCTCGAAGTCGCCCACCTGGGCGAAGCGGCAGAAACTCACCGCGCCGAACTTGGTGTGCGGACCGGCGAAGACCCGCCGCCGCGCCGCCCGCACCGCCTGCGCCTTCACCTCGCTGACCGCCGGGTCGGGGGTGGTCAACCCGTGCTCGCGGGAGATGCCGTTGGCGCCGACGAACGCCAGGTCGATGACGAATCCGGCCAGCATCTTCGTCGTCCAGTGCTCGACGGTGGCCAGCGTGCCGCCCCGCACTCGTCCGCCCAGCAGCAGCACGGTGAAGTCCCCCGCACTCGCCAGCACGTTCGCCACCGGCAGTGAGGCCGTCACCACCGTCAACGCCCGGTCCGTCGGCAGCGCCTCGGCGATGAGCTGCGGAGTGAACCCCTCGTCCACGAAGACCGTCTCCGCGTCCCCGAGCAGTTCGACGGCGGCCGAGGCGATCCGCCGCTTCTCCGGCACGTGCATGGTGGTGCGGAAGGCCAGCGTCGTCTCGAAGCCGGCACTCTCCACCGGATAGGCGCCTCCGTGCGTACGGCGCAGCAGACCGTGTTGCTCCAGGACACGCAGATCGCGGCGCACCGTCTCCTTGGCCACGCCGAGATCGTCGGCGAGTTGGGTCACCTCGACGGAGCCCAGTCGTCGTGCCGTACCGACGATCTGCCGCTGCCGCTCCGCCGCGCTCATGGCTCCGTGCTCCTGTTCGTCCCGCCCCGGCCGGTCCCCGCGGGCTCCGTTCGGGCACCGGGCTGCCCGTTCCTGCCCGTGTGCAGAGTTGTACCGGCCCTGGGTGGGGCACCACCAGCCCTCCGGTCGGGCAGATCGTGCCCGCTTGTGCCCGTCTCCCCCTGCCCCCCACGGCGTGCCGTCCCAGGCCCGAGCCGCATCCATGCCCTGGCCCTGTGCCCGTATCCGGCCCGCCCGCGCCCGTTCGGGGCCCGCCCGCCTTCCCATGGCCCGCACGGGCACCACGCGACGCGGGGGCCGGACACCACCCGGGCGCCCGGGCGGGCCGTGGCACGTCGCGTCGGCGTCGGGTACCGCCCATCGGGGGCGCCCGGTACCTCTGCCCGGGTGAAAGATCGGCCGAGCCGAACGGATCGTCAGCCCGGGGAGCGCCCGGAGGAGTTTGCTACCGCCCTGACGGGCTTTCCTCTGACCCCAACAGAGAGTCTCCGGACTCGACGGTAAGGACCTGATTCAGATGCGTAAGACCAAGATCGCCACCTTCGGCGTCCTCACGGCGGCCGCGGTCGCCGTCCCGGCAACTCCCGCCTTCGGGCAGGAGGCGCAGTCCGCCGGCACGCACACCCACGCGGAGGCCACCGCGCGGACCCAGGGCACCACCGGGTACGAGACGCAGGGCACCACCGGGTACGAGGTGCAGCCCGGTGACACCCTCTCCCAGGTCGCACAGCGCCACGGGACCACCTGGCAGGAACTGGCCGAGCGGAACAGCCTTCCCGATCCCGACCGGATCTTCCCCGGTCAGCGACTGGAGGTCACCGGAGCGAGTACCCCGCAGCCGGCCCCCTCGGCGCCGCCTCCGGCGCAGGAGGCAACCCCCGAGACTCCGCAGACCTCACAGGCCCCGCAGGCCCAGGAGGAGCAGTCACAGGAGGAGGCGGCTCCGCAGGCCACGCGGTCCAAGCCCGCCTCCTCGGCCGCCTCCATGTCGGAGAACGCGGCGAAGGCGGAGATCATCCGCCGGGAGTCCAGCGGCAACCCCAACGCCCAGAACGGCAAGTACTACGGGCTGTTCCAGACCGACCAGCCCTGGGGCAAGGGCACGGTCGCCGAACAGCACGCCGGCGCCGAGCGCTATGTCGAGGACCGCTACGGCTCCTGGCAGGCGGCGCTCGCCTTTCACAACAAGCACGGCTGGTACTGACCCGCCGGGCCCGGGGCCCGCTCGCGGGCCCCGGGCGGGCACCGGGATCCGGTGTCCGGAAATCCCGGCGCGGCCGGTCGGTGCTCACAACGCCGCTGCGGCGCGGGACGGGCTGGGCCCCGTCCCCGCGCCGCAGCGGCGCCGACCGGCTGTACGCGACCGGTGTGTCAGTCCTCGGCCCAGCCGTGCTGCTTCCCGAACTGCACGAGCCTGCGCCGGATATCGAGGATCTGCGTCCCGGTCAGTCCCGGCGCGGATTCCAGCAGCAGCTCCGTCACCGACCTGGTGTACTCGGCGACGCTGAGCACGTCACACAGGGGATCGTCCGGATCGTCCGAGCGGACGGAGGCCGACGCCTCCCGGGCCGCACCGGCGGCGGAGGGCGCAGGTGCGAACGGCGACATGCTCTCCGCATTGTGCAGAAGGCGGACCGAGGAGGCCTTCAGCCCGCGGTCGCCGTCCTCGATCTCGAATTCGACCGCCACGCCGGTGTGCACGGAGGACTCCGGCACCATCAGATCGTTCGCGTGCAGGAAGACGTCCTCGCCCCCGTGTTCCGGCGCGATGAACCCGTAACCCCGCGCACCGTCGAACCGGACAACTCGACCAGCAACCATGTTTCCACCTCAACCACATCCCCGGGCCCCGTGCCCGGACACCTGGCCGGGATCCTAGCGAAGCAGGGCCGCGAGGGGTACGGCAGGTGACGGCGCCCCCGGCGGGCGCCGCGGGGGAGCCCCATAGCCCCAGGTCACCCCGGGGGGACGCGGCGCTGGATGGGGGGTCTGCGAAAGCCGTTTGGATGGATTGTTCATCGGGAGGTTTACCGGGGCGCCGGTTGGGCACGGGCCCCATGCCGGGTCTCTTCTCAGAGCCCCGATCCCCCATTTTTGTCAGGACGGTTTCCGCCTGCCGACGGGTCCGGAAACCGGGGAGAAGGCGCGCATGTTCACCATCCTGCTCATCGCCGGTCTCGGCGTGGTCCTCGCGGTCGCCGTCGGGCTCGCGTTCCGTTTCAGGCAGGAGGTGGCGGACCGGGACGGAGAAGACCTCCAGGGCCGCTTCGGTCCTGAGTACGACCGCACCCTGGCCCGCCGCCGCGGCGACGTGCGGACCACCAGGCGAGAGCTGCGCGTCCGGCTCAAGCGGTACGCCCAGCTCCAGGTCCTGCCGCTCGACCGGGCCGCGCGCGAGCACTACCTCGCCCGGTGGACCGCGCTGGAAGAGGACTTCTCCACCGATCCCGGCCGGGCGCTCGACGCGGCGGAGGTCCTGCTGACACAGCTGGCTGCCGAGCGCGGCTACCCCGCCCAGGCACCCTTCGAGGACCTGGCCGCCGCGCTGTCTGTCCACCACGCCCGCCGCGTCCACGGGTACCGGCGCGTCCACGAGGCAGCCCGCGCCGCGCACGACGACCACCGGGTGACGGAGGACGCGCGCGCCGCCCTCCTCTCCGCCGGAGCCCTCTTCGACTCGCTGCTCACCGCGCGGGCGAGCGTCAGCACAGCGCCGGCCCGGCGCGCCGCGGGAGCGGTCCGCCCGCGGATCAGCTGACCGGCACCGGGCGCGTGCACCCACCGGGGCGGGTGCCGGACGAGTCTCCACCGGGGAGGCTCGCGGCGGTGCCGCCCCGTCCGCCGCGCCGGACCGCGACGCGGTGCGGGACGGGGGCGGGGGCCTCGCCCGGCTTGTGGGCGCTCGTCGATACGGAGTGGTACTGATATGGGTGTGAACCCTACCCCTCCCGGTCATCACGCCCGCGATACCGCACAGCGGGCGAGCGAGGTCATCGAACTGCTGGAGGTGCTGTGGGAACGCGGCAGGAACGCCGCGTCCACCACCCCCGTCTCGCCGTCGCAGCTGAGGGTCATGTACTGCGTCGACCGCGACGAGGGAATGAACCTCCGCGCGCTGGGTGAGGCGCTGGGTTCCGCGCCGTCGTCGGTGAGCCGGCTGTGCGACCGGCTGGAGGCGATCGGCTTCGTGGAACGCTCTCCCAGCCCCACCAGCAGACGGGAGTTGGAGCTGCGGCTGACCGGGCGCGGCCGCGCCTACCTGACGGATCTGCGCGAGCAGCGTGAGGAGGCGCTGCTGGAGATGCTGGGCGCCATGCGGGTGCGGGAACGCGAGGCGCTGCTCAAGGGGTTGCGGGGCTTCGTCGACGCCACGGGAGGCGCCCTGGTGCCCCGCCCCTCAGCGGCCCCTTCCGCCGACACCGCGCTCAGGCCCGCCTGATCCGGCCCCGAGCCCGGTACGCGGCCCGCGAGCTGTTGCGGCCGCGTCGCCGCGGTCCCACCCGTCTGCGGGCCGGACGTCTTGGCCCCGCGAAGGCAGGAGGGGACCCCGCGACGGCACGAGGGGGCCCGCGGGGGCACGAGGGGCTACCCACACCGGCGTTCACTCCATAGGGTGTCGTCACTCGACACATGTGAGGGGGCGCAGTGTCCTATCCGGGACCGCCGTACCAGCAGGGACGGCCCGCGAACGACTCCAACACGCTGAGCATCGTGGGCATCGTGCTCGGCGCCATCGCCTTTCTCTTCTGCCCGCCGGGTTTCGGTATCGCGGGCCTCATCTGCGGCCTCGTCGCGAAATCCAAACAGGAGCGGCTCGCGGGCACGGCGATCGGCGTCTCCATAGCCGGCATTGTCATCGGCATGGCGATCGGCTTCCTCTTCTTCCGCAGCATGTACGGAGGTTGACCCGCCGCTCGGAACACCCCTGACACCCCCGCGCGTTGGGCCGCCGGGGGTTTGGGCGCCGTCCGACCGGCAACCCGCCGCCCATGGCTGACCCTGTGAAGAACGCGAAGACAGACAGTGCGAAGAAGCCCGCGGCGGCCACGCGGACGGTCGCCGAGGCGGGCGGAGCCGCGGGCTCGGCGGGAGAGGCCGTGAAGAGGAAGGGAGAGGCCGCCAAGAACACGTTGGCGTCCGCGACCTCCACGGCGAGTGCGGCGGCCACGGCCGGACTGGTCGCGGTCACACAGCGCAAGAAGATCGCCGCCGGAGCGGGCGGGAGTCTGCTGGCGCTCCTGGCAGGCGCCTTCGCGCTGGGGCGTACGACGACGCGCAGAAGGACGGGTCCGCTGACACGTCTGACGGGTGGCCGCATCTGATGCCGTGCCCGCACCGAGGCCGGAGGGGCAGGTGAAGCCCCTCCGGCCTCGGCGTTTGACCGGGGGCTGGGGGCCGGTGAACGGGGCCGGCGCCGCCGGCTCCGGTGTGCGGGCGCGCGCGACGGCCGTGAGGCGGGCGCCGCCCCGCTCAGCGCCGGGTGGTGTCCCTCTCAGCGCCGGGCGCCGCCCCGCTCAGCGCCGGGTGGTGCCCCGGCGGCCGACGCGGCGGCTGCTGCGCCGGTAACCGAACGGGCCGGGAAGGTTCATCGACGTCGTGCGGCGGCCACGGGAACCGTAGGTCCGGCGCGGCCCGCCGGGACCGCCCGTTTTGAAGGAGACCGACCGGCGGTTGATGTTCATCCGTATCCCCGGCAGAATCCGGATGCTCTTCCGGAAAGTGAGCCCCATGGTTCCTCCCTCTCGGGTGCAGACACGGTCCGGGTACCCGGCACCGCAGGTGGCAAGCCGGTGAGCGGCGTCGGACGCGGGACGGCACGAAGGGACGAGGGCGATGCGGGTGCTGGCCGTGCAGAACACGCCCCGCGGCGGGCCGGGCCGGGTCGGTGACTGGCTGGAGGAATCCGGCCTCGCCGTGGACGTCGTGCACGCGTACGAGGGCGAGGCCGTGCCGTCCCGGCTGACGCGTTCCGCGCTCGTGGTGCTCGGAGGCGGGTTCATGCCCGACGACGACGCGCGCGCACCCTGGCTCGCCGCGACGCGCGGGCTCGTGGCGGCGGCGCTCGCCGAGCGGACACCCCTCCTGGGTATCTGTCTGGGCGGGCAGATGCTGGCGCACGTGGCGGGCGGCAAGGTCGCGGCCGGGCACGGGGCCCCGGAGATGGGCAGCACGGCCCTCAGCGTGCGGGCCGAGGCGGCGGCCGATCCGCTCTTCCACTCGCTGCCCGAGCGGGTGACGGCGATCGAGCGGCACGTGGACGCGGTCACCTCGCTGCCTCCCGGCGCGGTCTGGCTGGCGCGCAGCGACCGCTGCCCGTACCAGGCCTTCCGCGTGGGGGAGCGGGCCTGGGGTGTGCAGTTCCATCCGGAGACGGCGCCCGAGCGGCTGCTGACCTGGGACGCCGCGCGCCTCGCCGCGCACGGTCACGACCGGCGGGCGCTGTACCGCGGGGCCGAGGAGGACGCGCGGACGGCGACGCCCGTCTGGCGCGAGGTGACCCGCCGGTTCGCCGCACTGGTACGGGAAGAAGCGGAAGCCGAACGGTGAGCCCATGCCACGCGCGGGTGACCTGACCCGGTGTCCGGTCACCCGCGCGGCGAGCCTCACATTCCGGGCCCCGAAGTCCCAGACCTCAGGGCCGGGGCCTCAGATCCCTGCCCCCGCGGAGGTGACCGCGGTGGGCTTCGGGGCGTCCTCGTCCAGGACGGAGTCGTCCTCGACCCGGGCGCCGGGGAGGTGGTGCCGGGCGGCGATCAGCGCGGCGTCGACGTCGCGGGTGCCGGTGGACACGCACAGGGTGTAGGCCACGTCGTTGAGGCGCTGCTGGGATTCGGGTGAACCGTCCTCGGCGTGCAGGGCGCTGAGCGCCTCGTACTGCTCGACGAGATCGCGGAGAACGGCGGGATGTGCCATCAGCATGGTGATCGTGCTCCCTTGCGGGTCGGTGTCGCCGTCGGCGGTCAGGCGCGGGCCGTGCGGGCGCCCGCGGCGCAGCGCGGGCGTGCGGGCCTGCGGTCGTGTTCGACCTGGTGGCGGACGTGCTCGAAGCTCTTGCTCAGCAGCCGGGAGACGTGCATCTGCGAGATGCCCAGCTCCTTGCCGATGCGGGACTGCGTCATGTCGCGGAAGAAGCGCATGTACAGCACGCGGCGCTGGCGCTCGGGCAGGTCGCGCAGGCAGGGCTTGACGGCTTCCTTTGCGACGACGGTCTCGTAGTCGGGCTCGCTGTGGCCGAAGGTGTCGGCCAGCGAGAAGCCGTCGTCGGAGTCACCGGTCGAGGCGTCCAGCGACAGGGAGCGGAAACTCCCGATGGCCTCCAGTCCGGCCTCGACGTCCTCCTGCGAGAGGCCGGTGTGAGCGGCTATCCGCTCGGCGGAGGGTGTGTGGTCGTCGACCGCCGAGCTCAGCTCCCGTATCGCGGTACGCACCTTGTTGCGCAGTTCCTGGACGCGACGCGGCACGTGTACGTCCCAGGTGTGATCGCGGAAGTGGCGGCGGATCTCTCCGGTGATGGTGGGGACGGCGAACGGCACGAACGGGGTGCCGTGGGACGGGTCGTAGCGGTCGACGGCCTTGACGAGGCCGAGCGCCGCGACCTGTTCGAGGTCTTCGAGGGACTCTCCGCGGCTGCGGTACTTGGCCGCCAGCCGGTGGGCCATGGGCAGCCACGCCTCGACGATCCTGCTGCTCAGCTCCTCCCGCTCGGGGCCCTGGGGGAGAGCGGTGAGCCGCTCGAACTCCCTGGTCGTGTCGGGGGCGTCGGCATGGCTGTGACGTGCTCGCTGCGGGCGGTACCGTACGGCGCACATGGGATCTGGCTCCTTGCGGTCTCGCTTGTTCTCGGACCAACCGCGGGAGGAGCTGCGCCCGGGTCTCGACACACCCGGGGCGACTGTGTGCGGTCGCCTCCCGCGGATGTGCCTGTACTCCCAAGCACTCGGCGTCTCGTATAACCCGTGTGGCGGGTGGCAAACCCACGTGCCGCCGAACTTTTTTCTGTCGCGGTGCGGCCGCGGCGCCGCCGGTGCCCGCCGCGGTGCCCCCGGACGCCGCTCCCGGGCCCGCAGCGGGCCGCCTGGAGCGGGCCACCGCGGGCCGCTACCGGTAGAGCACGGACTGGATCTTCGGGTCGTCGAGGTTCTTCCGGTCGTACCAGTAGAAGCCCGTGTTGATGGTCTTCGGCAGCTTCTCGCCCCTCTTCGCCTTGAGGGCCGCCTTCACCACCTCGCGGCCGATGGCGAGCGGGTCCTGGGTGATGGCGCCGAGCATCTCGCCCCGCTCGATGGCGTCGATCTGCCCCTTGCCCGAGTCGAAGCCGACGGTCTTGATGTCCTTGCGGCCGCTCTCCTTGACGCCCTGGATGACGCCCATGGCGGAGCCCTCGTTGGTGCCGTAGATGCCGTCGACGTCGGGGTTCGCGGTGATGATGGCCTTGGTGATGTCGGCCGACTTGGTCTGGTCGCCCCCGCCGTACTGCACGGGCAGCAGCTCGATACGGGGCGCGTGCTTGTCCATCCACCGCACGAAACCGTCGCGGCGGTCGATGCCGGAGCCGCTGGTCTGGCTGTGCGCGACGACGGCGACCCGGCCCTTTCCGCCGAGGGCCTTCGCCAGGTGCTCGGCGGCTTCGGCGGCGGCCGCCTTGTTGTCGGTGGCCACGGTGGTCAGCGGAATCTCGCTGTCCACCCCCGAGTCGAAGGCGATGACGGGAATGTCCTCGCGCGCGGCTTTGCGCAGCATCGGTTCGGTGGCCCGGGAGTCGAGCGCGGCCAGCCCCAGCGCGTCGGGGCCCCTGCCGACGGCGTTGGTCACCTGGGTCACCTGCGTCTCGACGTCGCTCTCGGTCGCGGGGCCCTGGAAGGTGATCTCGGCGCCGCGCTCCTTGGCCTCCTGTTGCGCACCCTTCTTGACCGACTGCCAGAACTGCTGCTGGAAGCCCTTGGAGACGATCGCGATGGAGGGCTTGCCGCCGCTCGCGTCCTTCGAGGCGCCGCAGCCGCTGAGCGCCAGCATCAGGGCCGCCGCGACGAGCGCCGCACTGCGCCGGTGCCGCATGGTCATCGAACTCGCACTCCCTCGGTGATACGGGACACTCGGACTCCCTCGGTGGTACGGGGCGGGCGCGGGGCGCTCAGGCCGCCGCACGCTTGCGCGCCCTGTCGGCGTAGACGGCCACGACGATGACGGTGCCGAGGATGACGTTCTGCCACTCCTGGGGCACGGCCAGCACCTGGAGGCCGTTGTTGAGCACCGAGATGATCAGCGCGCCGATGACCGTGCCGACGATGGAGCCCTTTCCGCCGCTCAGCGAGGTGCCGCCGATGACGACCGCGGCGATGGCCTGGAGTTCGTACCCCATGCCGGTGGCGGGCTGGGCCGAACCGAGCCGGGCGGAGATCAGCACGCCGGCCAGCCCGATGAACAGTCCGGCAAGGGTGTAGATGACGATCTTCCACTTGCGGACGTTCACGCCCGAGAGCGCGGTGGCCTCCTCGTTGCTGCCGATGGCGTAGGTGTAGCGGCCCAGCACCGTACGGCTGAGTGCCACGCCCGCGACGATGGCGACGGCGGCCATGATCAGCACCGCGTTGGGGAAGTCGGCCCCGGGGATGATGCTGCCGGTGGAGATGTCGGTGTAGGCGGTGGAGTCGAAGTAGATCGGCGCGCTGCCCGAGATGACCAGGGCGAGCCCGCCGGCCACCAGCATCATCGCGAGCGTGGCGATGAACGGCGGCAGCCCGAGCACGGCGATGTTGAGCCCGTTGACGAAACCGATGAGCGCGCCGAACACCAGGGTGCCCAGGACGCCGACGACGATCGGCAGCCCCATGTTGGTGATCAGCACGCCGGAGACGACCGCGCACAGCGCCATGCCGGTGCCGACCGACAGGTCGATGCCGCCCGTGATGATCACGAAGGTGGCGCCGAGCGCGAGCGTGCCGATCACCACGGTCGCGAAGAGGATCGAGGTGATGTTGCCGTAGCTGAGGAAGATGGGGTCGGCGATCGCGAAGAACACGCAGATCACCACCAGGCTGCCGAACGCCAGGAACTGCTGGAGGCGGTCCTTGAGGGTGCCGCCGCTCCCGGTCCCCCGGTCGCCTGCCGCGGGCCGGTCCTGCTGGGGCGCCGGGGGTGCCGTCTCGGCTGTCATCACGTGCCTGCCTCGGGGGTGCGGGGACGGGTGCTGTCGTGGGCTGCGGCAGGCGCCGTCGGCGCGCCGGGCCGCAGCGTCGCGTAGTGCATGACCTGTTCCTGGGTGGCCTCGTGCGCGGCGAGTTCGCCGGTGATGCGGCCTTCGGCCATCACCAGTACGCGGTGTGCCATGCGCAGCACCTCCGGGAGCTCGGAGGAGATCACGATGAGGGACTTCCCCTGCTGGGCCAGCTCGTTGAGGAGGCGGTAGATCTCCTCCTTCGCGCCGACGTCGATGCCGCGGGTCGGCTCGTCGAAGATCAGCACGTCGCACTCCTTGACGAGCCACTTGGCGAGCACGACCTTCTGCTGGTTGCCGCCGGAGAGGTTCTTGACCCTCTGACCGACCGAGGGGGTCCTGATCCGCAACGCGTCGACCAGCTCCTCGGCGCGGCTGCGGATCGCCCGGTCGCGGACGAAGCCGAAGGAGGTGAAGCGCTCCTTGAGCGAGCTGAGCGCCATGTTGGTGTCGACGCCGTCCTCGACCAGCAGTCCGAGCTGCTTGCGGTCCTCGGACAGGTAGCCGATGCCGTGCCGTGCCGCCTGGGCCGGGTTGGCGATCCGCACGCGCCGCCCCCGCAGGGTCACCGTTCCCGAGGTGACCGGATCGGCGCCGACCAACGCCCTGGCCACCTCGGTGCGGCCGGCGCCCATCAGCCCGGCGAAGCCGAGGATCTCTCCCTCCCTCAGCTCGAAGGTGACGTCGTCGAGCAGCGCCTTGGTGCTCAGCCCGGACACCGACAGCAGCGTCTCGCGGTCCTGGCGCACGTTCTGCGGTCCCGCTCCGGTGTCGAGTTCCCGGCCGACCATCCGCGCGATCACCTCCCGCGTCGAGACCTGGTCGGTGCGCAGCGTCTCGACGTACCGGCCGTCGCGGATCACGGTGACGCGGTCGCACAGGGAGGTCAGCTCCTCCATGCGGTGGGAGATGTAGACGACGCCGGTCTCCGGGCGCAGGAAGCGGCGGATGAGCTGGTGCAGGGCCCGCACCTCCGCGTCGTTGAGCGCGGCCGTCGGCTCGTCCATGATCAGAACGCGCGGGTCGTGGGAGAGTGCCTTGGCTATCTCGACCATCTGCTGCTGGGCGACGGTGAGGGAAGCGACGGTGCGGCGCGGGTCCAGCGGGAGCGCGAGCCGGTCGATCAGCTCCTGGGCGCGGGAGTTGAGCGCCCGGTGGTCGAGCACGAAGCCCGCCTTGCGCGGTTCACGGCCGAGGAAGATGTTCTGCGCGACCGTGAGGTCGGGCATCAGGTTGAACTCCTGGTGGATGATGCCGATGCCCTGTTCCCTGGCGTGCCGCGGGCCGGTGACGTGCAGCGGCTCGCCGTCGAGGAAGAAGCTGCCCGTGTCGGGGGTGTGGAGGCCGGTGAGCAGCTTCATCAGCGTCGACTTGCCCGCGCCGTTCTCCCCGACCAGGGCGAGCGCCTCACCGTGCCGCAGGTCGAGCCGCATCCCGTCCAGCGCACGGACGCCGGGGAAGCTCTTGGTGACCCCCTCGACGCTCAGCAGCGTCCTTTCCCCGGCGCCGCCGCGGGGCGCGTCCCTGGTGTCCTGGCTCGTGGCGTCCATCAGCGCTCTCCTGCCACCTGGGAACGTGCGGCGGGGACGCCGGCCGGGACGCTGGCGGGGAAGGTGCCGGTGGAGGGCGCACCGGCTCGCGCGGGCGCGGCGGGATGCCCTCTGGCGCCGGGCCGGGGCGGGAACCCCCCGCCCGTGCGGGGGTGGATGTCGGTCAGCACGACGACTCCTGTCGAAATCGATTTCAGGGAGTGTAGGAACGGCACTTCGGCGGGTCAACAGTTGCGCGCGATTCGCCGAGCCAGTGAGACGTTGACGATGAAATCGATTTCTGCCAGCCTGCGCGCATGGCCCTCAACGCAGTCCTGGGCGTGGACATCGGCACCTCCAGCAGCAAGGGCGTCCTGGTCGCACCGGACGGCACACTGCTGCGCTCCGCCGTCCGCGAGCACACCGTCGACCGGCCGGCGCCCGGGCACGTGGAGATGGACGCCGGAACCTGGTGGCACGAGTTCGTTTCGCTCTCCCGCGAGCTGACCGCACCCGGCGACGCCGAGGTGGTCGCCGTCGGGCTCAGCGGCATGGGCCCCTGCGTCCTGCTCACCGACGCCGACGACACTCCCGTGCGCCCGGCGATCCTCTACGGCGTCGACACCCGCTCCGTGGACCAGATCGACCGGCTCGAGGAGGAACTGGGCACCGAGCAGATCCGCGCCCGTTGCGGCTCACAGCTCTCCAGCCAGGCGGCCGGACCCAAGATCGCGTGGGTCGCCGAGGAGGAACCGGAGCGCTACGCCCGCGCCCGCCGCCTCTACATGCCCAGTTCCTGGCTGGCCCGCAAGCTCACCGGCGCCTACGTCCTCGACCACCACTCGGCGAGCCAGGCCACCCCGCTCTACGACATCCACGCGCTGGACTGGTACGCGCCGTGGGCCGCGCGCGTCGCCCCCGGCCTGGAGCTCCCGCCGCTGCGCTGGTCCGGTGAGGCGGCCGGCACCCTCACCGCCGAGGCGGCGCGGCAGACCGGGCTGCGCCAGGGCATTCCCGTCACCACCGGGACCGTCGACGCCTGGGCCGAGGCCCTGAGCGTCGGCGCGCACCAGGTGGGCGACCTCATGCTGATGTACGGCACGACGATGTTCCTCGTCCACACCGTCCCCGAGCCGCTCACCGACCCGGCGCTGTGGAGCACCGTCGGCGCCCTGCCCGGCACCCGCAACCTCGCGGGCGGCATGGCCACCTCGGGCGCCGTCACCGGCTGGCTGCGCGACCTGTTCGGCGACACCGACTACGCCGGACTCCTCCGGCTGGCCGAGCGGTCGGGGCCCGGTGCGGGCGGGCTGCTGATGCTGCCGTACTTCGCGGGGGAGCGCACCCCGGTCATGGACCCGCACGCGCGCGGCGTCATCGCGGGGCTGACCCTCTCGCACACCCGGGGCGACCTGTACCGGGCGGCCCTGGAGGCGACCGCCTACGCCGTCCGGCACAACATCGAGGCCCTGCGGGCGGCCGGCGGCGACATCCGCCGGGTCGTCGCGGTGGGGGGCGGCACCCAGGGCGGCCTGTGGACCCGCATCGTCTCCGATGTCACCGGACAGCCGCAGGAGCTGCGCACGACGTCCGTCGGCGCCAGTTACGGGGGCGCGCTGCTCGCCGCGCAGCTCGTCGGCGACGCGGCGATCGACGACTGGAACCCGGTACGGGAGGTCGTCACACCGCAGCCGGAGAACGCCGCCCGGTACGACGAGCTCTACGAGCTCTACCGCGCCCTGTACCCGGCCACGGCCGGGACGGTCCACGCCCTGGCCGCCCACCAGAACCGCTGACGCGCCCGCCCGGATCCCGTACGTCTCCGCCCCGGGAGCGTCGGCCGCCGTCGCCTGGCGCGGGTCTCACCCGCCCGTTCCGTGTTCGGCCAGCGGGCCGATGCCCCAGCCGGCCGCACGGCAGCGCGCCACCAGGTAGGGGAGGGCCGCCAGCGTCACGTGCCAGGAGCCCGGGGCGCTGTTGCGGTCGCTGTCGTGCAGCAGGACGGTCGCGCCACCGGTGAGCCGCTTGCACAGGTCGCTCAGCACGCTGTCGGTGTCGGCGCGGGCCTGCCAGTCGCGGCCCCACGCCGTCCACAGCACAGGGCGCAGCCCGAGTCGCCGTGCGGCCCGCCAGCGGGTGGCGGTCAGCACGCCGAACGGCGGCCGGTACCAGCGCGGTTCGGCGCCCGCGGTCTCCCGCAGGGCGAGGACGGCCCGCTCCAGATCCCTGCGCTCGGCGACGGGACGCGGCAGCCACGGCGGCTGGTGTTCCCAGCAGTGCACGGCCAGCTCGTGGCCCTCGGCGGCCATGGTCCGCACGAGAGCGGGGTGGCGGCGCACGGCGGCCCCCTGGAGGAAGAACGTCGCGCGGACGCCCAGGTGGTCGAGTGCGCGCAGGAAGTGCGGGGTCGAGCGCACGTCGGGGCCGTCGTCGAACGTCAGTGCGACGTGCCGCGGGCTGCCCCGCCCGTCCAGCGCGGGGAAGAGGGCGGCGCGTACCGGCGGCAGCCAGGTCGCGGCGGGGACGATGTGCCAGGCCGCCACCGCCACGGGTGCGGCCGCCGCTGCCAGCAGGGCGCGGCCGCGCCTCACCACGTCTCCTCCCGGCTCACCGCGTCCCCTTCCCGCTCACCACATCTCCTCCTGGCTCTCCTCCTCGCCGGAGTCCCCCGCCACGGCGGGCGAGCGGGCGAGCTGGACGCTGCCCACGCTGATCAGCGCGAGGGCGACCAGTTCGGGCACCACCAGCCAGCCCAGCGTCAGCCGCTCGTCGAACAGGGTCGCGCCCAGCACCACGCTCAAGAACGCGTCGCCCAGCGTCAGCGCGGGCTGCGAGGCCACCAGCGTGCCGGCGTGCAACGTCAGTTGCAGCAGCAGGAATCCGGCCACGCCCGCGACCACCACGCCGTAGGTCTGCCACGCCGTCAGCAGCCGTACGAGCCCGTCGTCGGCGAACCGCGAGATCGCGTCCTTCATCAGCGCGGCCGTCACCCCGAACAGCACGGCCGTCGCCGATCCCAGCACGGTCGCGCGCGGCGCCGACGGCAGCCGGAAGGCGACCACGACCAGCGCCACCACCAGCGCCACCACCAGGGGGGCCGCCAGCAGCCACCGGCCGTCGGGCACCGACGCCTTGCCGCCCGACGGCCACACCAGCGCCAGCAGCGCCGCCAGCCCTACGACCATTGCCACGAACGCGCCCCACGCCCGGCGTCCCGGGCGCTGCCGGAAGATCAGGCTGCCCAGCATCAGAGTGAACAGCAGTTCGGTCGTCATCACCGGCTGCACCACGGCCAGCGGCCCGGTGGCCAGCGCACCCGCCTGGCACACCCCGGACGCCACCAGCGTCACCGCACCCCACAGCCACACCGGGCGGCGCAGCAGGTGCGGCAGCCACGACAGCCGCCGCCCGGAGGGGCCCGGCCCCTCGACGGCCGCGGCCCGCCGCTGGAGCACCGAGGCGGCGGCGTTACCCAGCGCCGCGAGCAGCGCCAGCACGAGGGAGACCGCCGTCCACCACACGCGCGCCCTACCCGAAGCGCTGGGCGAGCGAGCGGAAGACGGTGGGCGCCGCGCCGTGCAACCAGGCGGGCATCGCCATCCAGGACGGCACGTACGCGTTGGGGCGGCCCGTGTGCAGCGCACGGCAGACGGCCCCGGCGACCCGCGTGGCGGGCACCGGCCTGGGGCGGTCGCGGTGATAGGGCGTGCCCCGGCGCTGGAAGAACGGCGTCTCGACCGCCCCGGGGAGCACCATCGAGACCCGCACGCCGCTGGATGCCAGCTCGTAGCGGAGGCTGTCGGCGAACGTGGCCAGACCGGCCTTCGTCGCCGCGTACACCGCCTCGCCGCGCACTCCGACGCTGCCCGCCACGGAGCCGATGAGGACCACACGGCCGCAGCGCCGCTCCACCATCCCCGGCAGCACCAGCCGCACCAGGTGCAGCGTGGCGTTCAGGTTGACGGTGAGCAGCGCGTCGATGTCCTGTGCCGGCATCGCCGTGAACGGCCCGGCCCAGCCAAGGCCCGCGCCCGCCACCAGCGCGTCCACCCGCCCGCTGTGGACCAGCGCCTCCTCGGCGAGCCGCTCGCGCGCCCGCGGGTCGGCGAGATCGGCCGGGAGCGGCACACCGCCCGTACGGGCGGCGACGTCCTCCAGCCGTTGTCCGTCCCGCCCGTTGAGCAGCAGCCGCCAGCCCCCGTCGGCGGCCAGCCGCTCGGCGACGGCCGTACCGATGCCCGAGGAGGCACCGGTCACCAGGGCCACCGGACGGCCCCCGTCCCCGCCTCCGGCGCGCGGACGCGGCCGTGCCTGTTCCGGGGGGTGCGCCTGCTCGGGCGCGTACGTGTGAGCGGCGGACGACGAGAGCGATGGCGAAGACGGCGGGGAGGGCGGCGGCGCGGAGGGCCGTCGACGGGTCGTGCCGGGCGGTCGCGCGCTCAGGAGCCCAGGTGCCTGACGGCGGTCGGATCTGCCGAGCCTGTCGAACACGAGACGCCTCCGGTGAGCAGTACGGACCGCAACGGGGCCACCGACCTGGGCCGGGACACAGGCGGGCCCTGGATCCAGCATGCTGGCAACCGGTCCGCGCACCCGTCCGGAGCCGTGCCCCGGCCCGGCCGAACCACCTGTTCGGCTCTCCCGGCCCGAGCGCGTCGCGCGCCCAGGACCGCTGCGCGGCAGGTGGCCCGCGGCACCGACCGAGTGTCGGTACCGCGCTGCCCGGAAGCGAACAGCACACTGGTGGAGGGGTGACCGCGCGCCCGTCCGCGGCGTGTGCGGGGCCACCCGCGGAACCTGGGGCGGCATCCCGGGCCGTACCGCCCCGGTCGCCCGACACGGCCTCCGACGACCTCTGGAGCCCCATGCCGCACCGCTTCCTGCTGCTGAGTGCCGGCATGGGTGCGGGGCACGACGCGGTCGCACACGAACTCGCGCACCGGCTGCGCGCCCGCGGCCACCACACCGCCGTCCGGGACATCCTCACGCTGCTGCCCGCGGGCACCGGGCGGGCGCTGCGCACCGGCTACCGCGCCACCGTGCGCCACCTGCCCGGCCTCTACGGCGCCGTGTACGCCGGCTTCCTGGCCACGGGGCCCGCGACACCGGGCCCGCGCCCCAGCAGCGCCCCGCTGGCGGCGCTCGCCGAACGCCCGCTGCTGCGGACCGTCGCCCAGTGGCGCCCCGACGTCGTCGTGCCGACCTTCCACCTGTGCGCCCAGGTGACCGGACGCCTGCGGGCCCGGGGAGCGCTGTCCGCGCCCGCCGCCGTCGTCGTGGTGGACTTCGCCGTCCACCGAGGCTGGCTGCACTCCGGCAACGACCTGCACCTGTGCGTCACCGAGGGCGCCGCCCGCCAGGTGCGGGCCGCCACCGGACGCCGCGCCCGCACCACAGGGCCCGTGGTGCCCGCGGGCTTCTTCGCCCCCGCGGACCCGGACAGCCACTGGCGCGCCCAGCTCGCCCGGCATACCGCCGCATCGCCCGGACGGGGCGCGCCTTACGCGGGGCGGCCCGCCGTGCTGCTGTCCACCGGGGCGTGGGGGGTCGGCACCCGGCTCCTGGAGACGGCGCGGCACCTGACGGGCCACGGCTTCCTGCCCGTGCTGCTGTGCGGCAACGACGAGGGTCTGCGCCGCCGCGCCGCCGGCGTGCCGGGCGTGCTGCCGCTCGGCTGGGTGACCGACCTGCCCGAGCTGATGGCCGTCGCCGACGTGCTGCTCGACAACGCCGCCGGGCAGACCGCCGCGCAGGCACTGGCCGCCGGGCTGCCCGTGGTCGGCCACCGGCCCCTGCCGGGGCACGCCGTGGCCGGGGTACGGGCCATGGCGCGGGCCGGACTCTCGCGCCACGCGCACGGCGCGGGAGAGCCCGCCAGTGCGGTACGGGCGCTGGCGGCCCCGGGGCCCGTGCGCTCCGGGCAGATCGCGGCCGCACGAGCCGCCTTCCGCGACGACGCCGCGGTGGAGCTGGAGCGGCTCGCGACGTCGACCGAGGCCCGCGGGGACTGAGACCCGCGCCCGGCCGGGGAGCGGGCCGGCCGGGAGGGGGCGGACCGGCGGCCGGGGAGTGGGCCGGTCGGGGAAGGGGCCCGGCGGCTGTCGACGGACTGTTCGTGATCTTGTCCGAAGCCCCCCTATCCGATTCCTTGATCAACTCTTACTGTGTCAGCTGTCCACCCGTCACTTTCCGAACAGACACGACCACTTCACGACCCCGAACGGTCATGGGAGAGCCATGTCCGGCTCCGGGTGCCGTGCACGCCCCGAACGGAGAACGCGACGACCGTGTCCCTTTCCGAGCCCCTCACCCTCGACCCCACCGGCAGCGATCACCACGGTGAACACCGGACGTTGCGTGCGCGAGGCCCGGCGACCCGGGTCGACATCCTCGGCGTCACCGCCTGGTCCGTGTCCGAACCCGCGCTGCTCAAGAAGCTGCTGACAGGACCCGACGTCTCCAAGGACGGCCGTCAGCACTGGCCGCGCTTCGCCGAGACCGTGGCCACGTGGCCGCTCGCCCTCTGGATAGCCGTCGAGAACATGTTCACCTCATACGGCGGCGACCACCGCAGGCTCCGCCGCATGGTCGCGCCGTCCTTCAGCGCCCGACGGGTCGCCGCCCTGGGGGAACGCGTCGAGCGCATGGTCGACGACCTGCTCGACGAGCTGGCCGCCACCCCCGACGGGCAGGCCGCCGATCTGCGCGAGACCCTGTGCTACCCGCTGCCGATCCGGGTGATCAGCGAGCTGATGGGGGTGCCGGAGGCGCGCCGCGAGGGCTTCCGCGAACTGGTCGACAGCGTCTTCTCCACCACGCTCGGGCCGGAGGAGGCCGCTGCCAACACCGTCAAGCTCTACGAGGCGCTGGACGCGCTCATCGTCGAGAAGCGGGAACACCCGGGCGACGACATGACCTCCCTCCTGATCGCCGCGCGGGACGAGGAGGGGGACGGCTCCGCACTGTCGGAGACCGAACTGCGCGACACGCTGCTGCTGATGATCAGCGCGGGCTACGAGACCACCGTCAACCTTCTCGACCAGGCCATCACCGCGCTGCTGACCCACCCCGAGCAGCTGGCACACGTTCGCGAGGGGCGTGCGACCTGGACCGACGTGGTGGAGGAGACCCTCCGCTACGAGCCCGCCGTCAAGCACCTGCCGCTGCGGTTCGCCGTGCGCGACATACCGCTGCCCGACGGACAGGTGATCAACAAGGGCGACGCGGTCCTGCCCTCCTACGCGGCCGCCAACCGTCACCCCGACTGGCACGGTCAAAGCGCCGACTCCTTCGAGCTGACCCGCTCAGCGCCGGGACCCGAACACCTCGCCTTCGGATACGGCGCCCACTTCTGTCTGGGCGCACCGCTCGCCCGGCTGGAGGGAACGACGGCGCTGGAGAAGTTCTTCGCCCGCTTCCCCGAAGCCGAACTCGGCGTTCCCGTCACGGAACTGCGTCCGGTGCCGTCCCTGATCACCAACGGGCACCAGACCCTGCCGGTGGTGCTGCGCCCCGCAGGGTGACGCCCCCGCGCTCCGGCGGCAGCGGCCGGCGCGTGCCGCCGCGGGGCGGCGGGCGCCGGCCGCGGGTCACCGCTCCTCGCCGGAACCCGGCTCGGCCATCCTGCGGTGCGCCTGTGCCTTCGCGCTGTCCGGCAGCGCGGTGCCGGCCGCGGCCTGCGCCCTGGTCTTCAGCGACCCGGTGACGACCTTGTCCTTGCCGGCCAGCAACGCCTCGTACCCCTGCCGCGCGACGGTGACCGGGTCGTCCTTCTCGCTCTGGCCGACCTTGGTGTCGAGCATGTCGGCCCGTTCGAAGAACTCCGTCTCCGTCGGGCCCGGCATCAGCGAGGTGACGGTCACGCCGGTGCCCGCGAGCTCGTTGCGCACCGCCAGTGCGAAGGACTGGAGGAACGACTTGGAGGCGTTGTAGACGGCCTGGAAGGAGCCCGGCATCATCGCCGCGATGGAGGAGCTGATCAGCACCCTGCCCTCGCCCCGCCCTGCCATGTCGGCCAGCACCCGCTTGGCGAGACGGAGGGTGGAGGTGATGTTCAGCTCGACGATGCCGAGCTCGTCGTCGAGGTCGTTCTCGATGAACGGCCCGCCCTGCCCGACGCCCGCGTTCAGCACGGCCACCGTCAGGGGGCGCCCGCCCTCCGTGACGGTGGCCCACAGCCGTTCGACGCCCTCGCGCCGCCGCAGGTCCTCCTGTACCGCCTGCACCCGCTCCGCGCCGGCCGCCCGCAACCGCTCGGCCGCCTGTTCGATGTCCGCGTCCTCGGCGCACACGATCAGCGCGTGGCCCCGCTCGGCGAACTCGCGCGCCAGCTCGTACCCGATACCGCTCGATGCGCCCGTCACCAGGACCGTCCCCGGGGACCGCGCCGTCTTCTCCGCATTGCTCACAGCCATGCCGCCAGGGGTACCCCGCCCCGGGCGCCGGGCACCGGTTCCGGCGCGCGAATCCCCGGGGCGGGCGCCAGCCAGGTGCCGACCGGGCCGCGGCGGCTTCAGGGGCTTCAGGTGTGGATGGCCAGCTTGAACTGCGCGTGGACGAGGTGGCGCGGGCGGCCGTCGTTGTGTGCCACACGAAGCGCCAACGGCACGTTTGGATGGACGAACAACTCGTGATGCTTGGTGAAGCACTGCATACCGGGGGAGGGGCGCCGGTGGTCCGTCGCCGTCGTGTTCACCGGATCGTCCGTGAGGCCGAGCGGGTCACGGACCATCTGGTCGCGCAGCTCGCTGTAGTCACCGGCCTCCCACTGGATCATCGCCGTCAGCGCGCCCCAGCCGCCGACCGAGGGCCAGATCAGCCCCGAGCGGTCCTCGGCACGCCAGTCGGTGACCTCCTCACCGTCCGGCTGCCGCACCTGGTGCATGCCCTCGGCGTCGTAGGACTCACCGCCCCCGAACGGAAACCGCACCACGTGGTACTCGCCGTCGGCGGCGAATCTCTGACGCTCGTTCAGTATCAAAGAGCAGACGGGTATCGGCATCGGCTCGCTCCTTCCTCGACGTCACCGGCCCGCCGCCCCAAGACGGCGGGCTCCTGCCGCGCGGGAACCAGGATGCGCCGCCGGTAGCACCTCTGGCGATGGGTCCGACGCCCCTCGCCCCGCGGAGCGCGCTCCCGACGCGACCGCTCAGGTGCGCCCCTCCCGCTCCTGGGCGCTCTCCAGGACGTTCTCGACGGGCACCCAGTCGGCGCGCAGCACGGCGAACCCCGCGCGCTCGTAAGCGGCGCACACCTGCGCGTCGTCGTCCACGACGAGCGCGACGGTGTGCTCCCTGGCCAGCCGCCGCAGCAACTCGACCTTGGTGACGCGCGCGGGGCGGCGGTCGGCCGCCCCGCGCATCAGCAGCGGCCCCGGCGGCAGGCGCTGCGCGTCCAGGCACGCCACCGTGTCGGCACGGCAGCGCTCGGGCCGCCCGGTGACGTACGCCAGCCGGTGGTCCCCGGCCGCCTCCCTCGCCAGGGCGACCCCGTCGGCCAGCGGAGGGTCGTCGACGGCCGCGGCGAAGAAGGCGTCCCAGTCCCGTGGCCGCCTCCGCAGGTGGGGCAGCCGGTGCCGGACATCGGCCAGCGTCCCGTCCAGGTCGAACACCGCCAGGCCCGCGTGCACCGTCACTCTCCTTCCGCGGCAGCCCCGCACGACCGCCGGTGGCCGTTTCCGCCGGCTGCTTGTCCTGTCGGGAAGGCCAGATGCTCGTCCTGTCGGGAAGGACGGTAGCCCCGCCACGGGGCCGGGGACGAGCCGGGCGGTGCCGTGCGGCTGCCGGAGGGCGGGCCACGGGCGCCCGGAGGGTGGGGGTTCCTGTGCGTCAGGTTGACACGTAACTAAAAGGTTGCCAATCTGAGGGTGAGGGGGTCGGATGGAATGGATGAGGTGTTCAAGGCACTCGCGAACGCGAGCCGAAGGCGGCTGCTGGACCGGCTCAACGAGCGGGCCGGACAGAGCCTGCTCGAACTGTGCGCGGGGCTGGGCATGACCCGGCAGGCGGTGTCCAAGCACCTGTCGGTGCTGGAGGGCGCAGGCCTGGTCACGGCCGTCCGGCGCGGCCGGGAGAGGCTGCACTACCTCAATCCCGTGCCCATCCACGAGATGGCCGACCGCTGGATCGGCCAGTACGAGCGGGGCCGGATGGCCGCGCTCGGCAACCTGAAGCAGGCCCTGGAAGGAACGGCGATGAGCAAGCCCGAGTTCGTCTACACGATCTACATCCACACCACGCCCGAGAAGCTCTGGGAGGGGCTCACCAGCCCGGAGTTCCTGAAGCAGTACCACGGGGGCTGGGCGCCCTCTTCCGACTGGAAGGCCGGCTCGAAGGTGCTGTGGCCCCTCGAGGACGGCGGCGAGCCGCAGGATCTCGGTCAGGTCGTCACCGAGGCGGAGCCCGGCAAGCGGCTCGCCTACACCTGGCACACGCTGCAGCCGATGCACCAGGAGATGTTCGGCATGAGCGACGCCGAGTTCGCCGAGGCGGTCAAGGAGCGCTCGAAGGTCACCTTCGACATCGAGCCGGCCGAGGAGCCGGGGATGGGCGTGAAGCTGACCCTCACCCACGACGGCTTCACCTCGGCCGACTCCAAGATGCTCGAGGGCGTCAGCGGCGGCTGGACCATGATGATGTCGGAGCTGAAGACGCTCCTGGAGAAAGCCTGATCCGCTTCCGCCCCCGGCCCGGCACGAGGCGCACGCGGACGGGCTCGTGGCACCGCGGCGGTGCGGTGCCGGCACACCGGCCCGGGAAGGTCACGGCAGTCGCTCCTTCGGCGCGGACGGCCGCTCGCCGGCCTCCCTGGTGTGCTGGTAGGTCCACAGCTCCTTGAACAGTCCCGGAGCCGCGGTGAGTTCGGCGAAGGTGCCGTGCTGGACGACACGCCCCTTGTCGAGGACGACGATGCGGTCCGCGACGGCCACGTTGGTCAGCCGGTGCGTGATCAGCACGACCGCCCGCTCCTCGGCGAGCCGCCGCAGCCCCTGGAAGATGTGGTACTCGCCCAGCGGATCGAGGTTGGCCGTCGGCTCGTCGAGCACCAGCAACCCCGCGTTGCGGTGGAAGGCGCGGGTGAGCGCGACGCGCTGCCACTGCCCGCCGGACAGCTCCTGCCCGCCGAGCCAGTCCCGGGCCAGCACGGTGTCCAGGCCCGACCGCAGCCCGGCGACGACCTCGTCGGCACCCGAGGCGGCACAGGCGGCCCGCACCGCCTCGTCGCCCCGGTCGCTCGGCTGGCCCAGAGTGATGTTCTCCCTGGCCGTGAGCGGCCAGCGGGCGTAGTCCTGCGGGACGAGAGCGACCTGCGACCACAGGGCGTGCGGGTCGCAGTCCGCGGTCCGCGTCCCGTCCCAGGCGACGCCGCCCGAGGTCGGCAGGTACAGGCCGCTGATCAGCTTGCCCAGGGTCGTCTTGCCGGAGCCGTTGTAGCCGACCAGCGCGACGACCTCGCCCCTGCGCACGGTGAGACTCACCCCGCGCAACGCGTCGCTCTCGGCCTCCTCGTACCGGTAGACCAGATCCTCGACGACGATCTCCCGCGGCCGGTCCGGGCGGTGGGCGCCGCGCCGCATGCGGTGCCCGCCGGCCTCGTCGAGGAAGTCGGACCAGTCGTCCATGTACAGGCCGGTGCGCATGGCGCGGGCCCCTCCCGACACCAGGCCGCGCAGCGCCCCGCCGACCGCCTGGAGCGCGAAGACGGCGGTGCCCGCGTGCCCCACGGTGATGCGTCCGGTGGCCAGCAGCCACACCACGGCGGCCCACACCAGCGCCGAGGCCAGGCCACCGCAGGCGGAGCCGAGCAGCGACATGCGGGCCCCGGTGTCGGCGGCCCGCCGGTCGGCGCTGTTGATGCGCTCGGTGGTGTGCCGGTAGCGGTCGATCAGGAAGTCGGCCATGGTGCCGGCCCGGATCTGGTCGGCCGCGTACCGGTCGCAGATGTGCCAGCGCAGCACCGACAGCATGCGGTACTCACCGTTCGTGCGCAGCTGCGCGAGGTACCGCACCCGCGCGGCACCGATCTGCGCCACCGCCTGCGGCAGCCCCGCCAGCACCAGCAGGGGCAGCAGCAGGGGGTGAACCCCGGCGAGCACGGCGGCCCCCGCGGCGAACGACGCGGCCGAGGCGATCAGGTCCTGCCCCTCGTAGACCAGGTCCTGCGCGGCCTGGGCGCCCCGGTCGGCGGCCTCCCGCTTGTGGTTGAAACCGGGCGCGTCGTAGGCGGCCAGCTCGGCATCGGTCGCGGTCCTCAGCAGCATCCGCTCGGCCTGGCGGGACATCTGCGGACCGAGGCGCGAGGAGAGCCACCCCACGGTGATGCCCAGCAGCGCCCGTACGGCGGCCGCTCCGGCCAGCATCACCAAAGAGGGCCACGCCTGAAGCAGCCGTTGGTAGATGTCCCCGCTGGAGAGCAGCGCGGTCAGGGTGCCGCTGACCGCCAGCAGCCCCATCGCCTGCATGACGCCCGAGGCCGTCTGGCAGGCCAGCAGGCCGACGGCGGCCCACCGGTCCACCTGCCAGGCCAGCGCGAGCGAGCGCCGCACCAGATGGGGCAACCGTCGCGCCATGTCGACCATACGGATCGACCGTCCGGCCGCCTCGCGCCGTCCGGTCACATCCGTGTAGCGCAGTTCCTCGGCGGTCGCGGGTGCGGGGCGGGCCGGGTCCTGTGCGGGCGGCCCCGGCACCGTGTGTGCTGTGTGTGCCGTGTGTGCCGTGTGCGGCCTCACGCCGGCCACCTCCTCGCCGAGGCGCGGGACGCAGGGCACGCCTGGGCGTGTCGTTCGAATTCCCAGGGAACTTCGCGGGTCATCCAGGTCAGCAACACCGTTCTCCTCACATGACGTCTGGTCGGACGCGTGATCGGTAAAACGGGCGGTGCGGTGCCCCGTAACGGGGGTCGCGGGGTGAATTCCTCGAACTCGCGGGCGAACCCTTGCGGTTGAGCGGCGGGCCGTGCGCCGGCGGGCCAGGACCGGAGTGTTCGAATTCGTGACGCGCCGTCCAAGACGGCTCGCGCGCCGTGAACGGCAGGAGCACCGGGCACCGGTGCGGCGTCCGGCCGGATACCGAACCGCAGGTATCCGGCCGGACGCGGGCAGGAGCGGCTGTCTCCCACCGCTGCCCCGCCCAGCTCCGCCTCCGCTGCTCCGCCCCGCCGCCCCGTCCGCGCGCGTGCCTGCGGGGCGCCTGCTTTCCGGGTGCGACACGCTGTCTAGGCGCGTGCCTGGGGCCTCGCTGACGGGGCGCGTGCCTGCGGGGCGTCCCTCACGGGGTGCGTGCCTCCGGGAGGCGCTCTCGGCTCGCGTACTGCCGGCTCGCGTACTGCCGGCTCGCACGGCGCTGTCGGCTCGCGTGACCTCGGTCCGCGGGCCGTCGGCTCACGCGCCGGAGACGGTCAGCTCTCTTTCCTCAGCGGCAGCGGCAGCGGCGGCCCGCGCGGCGAACGGGCACTGCCAGTCCTCCGGCTTCGGGCGGCCCGAGTAGCGGCGCGCCTCCGAGAGCTCCTCGTACTCGTACAGGTTCGGGTTGATGTCGCCCTGTAGCTTGATGTCCTGCTTGCGTATCTTCTCCGCGAGCCTGTCCCACATGCCGGCGCCCTTGATCTGCCCGAACTGCTCGTGGGAGTTGAAGGCCAGCATCGGGAAGGGAGGCCGCCTGCCCCACCGGCGGTGCGTCTCGTGCAGGCCGATGACGAAGAAGGGATGGCCGGCCACGCTGAAGGCGAACTCCGAGGACTGCGGGTCGGGGGAGTAGCCCTCAGCCCAGCGATGGGACTCCGCGTCGTGCTCGTGCAGCCATTGCAGCTGCTGCCACAGAAGTTCCTCGAACCGAAGCTCGTCCACCCCGCGCGGCTGCTCGAACGTCGCGATGAAACTGGTGAACGTGCGGGCGCTCCAGTCCGCCGCCGCCACGAACTCCTCCAGATCCAGCGCCAGCAGCCGGGCGGAATCCGGGCCTCCCAGCGTCTCGTAGTGCCGGTGCGTGATGCCGCCCCGGCGCCAGGCGGAGCGCCCGGCCAGGCAGGAGAACCGGTCTCCCAGGATGAACTCCTCGACCTCGCGACGTGCGTCCGCCGTCACGGCCAGCCTTGCTTCCAACTACGTGCCTCCTCCTCGAGGGGAGATCATCTCCTTCGTGTACGCGTCAGCGCCCACCCCTTTGTGCGCGCGTAGGCGCGCGTTCACGCGCGTCCGGGCAGGACCGGGCGCGCCGTGGGAACGGGGAAGGTCGCCCGGTGATTGTGACGGTCGGCTGCCGATCAACGAAATCCGGGGTCGCCTATTGTCGTGCTGTGGGCTGATCCGATGGCCTCACCTGCGGTTACCTCGTTCCGGTGGCCGTGGGGTGGGGCCTGGCGTGTCGCTGCTCGCGGTCGCTTAGCTGGTCCGTGTGCGCAGGTCTTGGGGATCACCACAGTCGGGCACGGGTGCGGTCTCGCTCGTGCGGGAGAACGCGGTCACGCCGGACGGCGCGGTCACGCCGGAAGGCGTCACCCTGCCGGAGGGCGCGGCCGCGCCGGAACGCGTCGGCACGCCGAACGACCCCGTCACGCCGGGGAGTTCGGGGGCGGCCGGCGGTGCGAGGGGGCACGCGGCGCCAGCGGTGCCGGGAGGGGCGGCGGTGCCGGGTGACGACGTCTTCGCCTGGTCGCGGGAGCTGGTCACTCCCGCGCTGCGGGCGGCGCTGGAAGGGATGCCGTCGCCCGAACGGGAAGCGGTGGCCTTCCATCGGGGGTGGAGCGCGACCGGACAGCCCGCCGTGCGCGAGTACGACCGGGTGGGCGGCCCAACAGGCGCCGGCGGAGGCCCCGGCAGCACGGTCGCCAGTGCCGGTACCAGCACCAGCGGCACTGGTACTCGCGCCGGAGGCCACGGCGGCACCGGCGGAGGGAAAGCGCTGCGGCCTGCTCTGACGTTCCTGTCCGCGATGGCGGTGGGTGCGGCGCCCGGCGCTGTGGTGCCGGGCGCCGTCGCGGTCGAGATGGTGCACGACTTCTCCCTCGTCCACGACGACGTGATCGACGCCGACCCGCTGCGCCGGCACCGGCCCGCGGTGTGGAAGAAGTTCGGCACGCCCGCGGCCGTGCTGGTCGGTGACGCGCTGCTCGCCCGCGCGGTCGCCCTCCTGGCGGCCGAGGGCGGGCCGGCCGGTGAGCGGGCCGTGCGGGAGATGGCGGGGGCGCTGGAGCAGCTGCTGGCGGGGCAGAGCCAAGATGTCGCCTTCGAGCGGAGGCGGCGGGTCACCGTGGAGCAGTACCTGGAGATGGCCAGGGGCAAGACCGGAGCGCTGATCGGCTGCGCGTGCGCGCTGGGCGGTGTGCTGGCCGGGGTCCCGGAGTGGCGGGTGAGCGGTTTGCGCGACTTCGGGCGGCACCTGGGCGTGGCCTTCCAGTGCGCGGACGACGTGCTCGGGATCTGGGGCCGTACCGAGCGGAGCGGAAAGCCGGTGGGCGCCGACGTCACCGCCCGGAAGAAGTCCCTGCCCGTGGTGGCCGCGCTGGCCCACGACAGCGCCGTGGGACGGGAACTGGGCGCCCTCTACGAGCAGCCCGAGCCGTTCACCGCCGAGGACGTGGACAGGGCGACCCGGCTCATCGAGCAGGCCGGGGGCAAGGCCGCTGCCGAAGCGGAGGCGGAGGCACAGGTGGACCGCGCGCTGTGCGCCCTCGCCCGCGCGAAACCGGCTCCCCGTGCCGACCGGAGACTGCGGGACCTGGCGGGCGCACTGATCCGCCGGGACCGCTGAGAGGCCGGGGGAGATGGGTGTGGGGATGACCGGTGTGGGCACGGCCTCGGGCCAGGAGACGTGGGACGGCGAGCCGCTGGCGATCAGCGCGTACGGGCTGAGTGTCACCCGGGGACGCACCAGGGTCCTGGCCGACGTCAGTTTCGGCGTGCCGCGTGGCGCCGTCGTGGGCCTGCTGGGGCCCAGCGGGTGCGGCAAGACGACACTGCTGCGCTGCGTCATGGGGATCCAGACCGGGGTGGGCGGCCATGTCCAGGTGCTCTGCCACGGCGCGGGAGCCAGAGCGCTGCGCACCCGCGTGGGCTACGTGACGCAGGCGCCCTCGGTGTACGGAGACCTGACGGTGTTGGAGAACCTCCAGTACTTCGCGGCGGCGCTGGGACTGCGGGGCTGGCAACGGGAGAACGCCGTGGTCCGGGTGATCAAGGAGGTCGACCTCGCGGCGTGCGCCGACCGCACGGTCAAACGCCTCTCGGGGGGCCAGTACTCCCGCGTCTCCCTGGCCGTCGCGCTGCTGGGCGCGCCGGACCTGCTGGTCATGGACGAGCCGACCGTCGGCCTCGACCCGCTGGTGCGGCGCGAGTTGTGGGAGGTCTTCGCGCGGCTCGGCAGGGCGGGCACCACGCTGCTGGTCTCCAGCCACGTCATGGACGAGGCCGACCGGTGCGACCGGCTGCTGCTCATGCGCGAGGGACGCCTCCTGGCCTCTTGCGACCGCACCGAACTGCTCGCGCACACGGGTACGTGCAGCGTCGAGGAGGCGTTCTCCCGGCTGGTGACGAGCGGCAAGGGCAGCGACGAGCCCGCGGTGACGGCGGGCGCCAAGGTCTCCGCGTTACGGGACACGCTCGCAACGACCCGGTCCCTGTCCTTCTTCCCGGAGGAGTTTGGCGCGTGAAGGTCTTCGACCGGCCGCTGCCGCTCACCGCGAGCGTCACCGTGGCCACTGCCCGACGTGTGCTGCGGCAGCTGTCCAGGGACAGGGGCAGTGTCGTGCTGATGCTCGGCATCCCCTGCATGCTCATGGTGCTGCTCAAGCTGATGTTCACCCACGCGGACGAGACGTTCGCGCGGGTCGGCCCGCAGGTGTTCGGGATCTTTCCGCTGATCGTGATGTACCTGGTGGCGTCGGTCTCGATGCTGCGGGAGCGCACCAGCGGCACCGCCGAACGCCTGCTGACCCTGCCGGTGCAGCGCCTGGATCTCATCCTCGGCTACAGCCTCGCCTTCGCCTTCCTCGCCCTGCTGCAAGCGCTCTCGGCCACCGTGCTGGCGGTCTGGGCGCTCGGGCTCGACACGCGCGGGCCCGCCTATCTGCTGATGACCATCGCCATGCTCGGCGCCCTCCTCGGCCTGGCCCTCGGCCTGCTCGTCAGCGCGTTCGCCCGCAACGAGTTTCACGCGGTGCAGTTCCTGCCCGCCGGTGTGCTGCCGCAGTTCCTGCTGTGCGGTCTCTTCCTGCCCCGCTCCCAGATGCACGGGACGCTCGAGGGGCTGTCGCAGGTGATGCCGATGACCTACGCCGTGCAGGCCGCCGGCGAGGTGGCCACGCACGAGGGCATCACCGGCGTCTTCTTCCGCGACGCGATGATCGTGCTGCTGTGCGTGGTGGCCGTTCTCGGGGGAAGCGCCGCGACGCTGAAAAGCTGACATGAAGAATTCCGGAAGGTCACCGCGTCTCTTTCTCCGGTGACCGCCGGGACTTTCTGTTTCCCGGGGCGCGGACTTTCCGGGAGGTGGACTGCCGAAGGCGCGTGCTTTCACGCACACGGATGCGCGGGAATCCGCATGGGATTCCCGCGCATCCTGCGGGCCGAGATCAGTACCCGGTCAGAAAGACCAGCCGAACCCGCCCGAGACCTGACCGTAGCGGGGCACCGTGAAGGGGCCGAACTGGACGCTGTTGGGGCGCCCCCAGTCCCCTCCCTGGGTGGCGGTGGCACGGGTCGCCTGTGTGTCGGGGGAAGCCGCCATCGCAGCACCCGCGCCGCCGAAGGTGGCCATCGTGAGGGCAATGACCGACGACACCGCGGCGCGACGGAAAAATGACATGAGATCCCCTCCGGGAAGAGTTCGATCAGGCGTCTTGACACGTCAAGTATCGCGTTTCCAGGAAGATTTCACAGCGATTCGGGGGTCAATTCCCACGAAAGGGGAGCGCGTCCTTGTCGGGGATTTCGGCGCTCGAGAGCAGGGTAGGGAGCGCCCGCTGCACGAAGAACGCCGACGAGTGAGGACAGGGACGTGACGAGGGTGGCGGGACGGTTCATCGGGACAAGCGCGGCGGCGTGGGTGGCACCGGCGCTGCTGACGGCGACGGTATGGGGCGGCTGTCTCTCCGTCCCGGCCCAGGCCCAGCAAGCCGACTCACAACTCACCGCGCCGGTAGCGCAGTTCCGCGCGCCCGCACCGCAGCCCCGCGCGCCGGGGCCGCGTTCCGGGGCTCAGGTGCCGCGATTCGAGCCGAAGCCGCCCCCGGCCTGGTCGCCGTCGTGGCAGCCGGGGCCCGGCGGCGGGCCCGCCCCGGCGCGGCCGCGCCTCCCGTCGCGGCCCGGCAAGCCCTCCCGCCCTGCGGCGCTCGTCGGCGCGCCCGCCGAGGTGCTCCGCCTGGTCAACAAGGAGCGCGTCGAGGCAGGTTGCCCCGAGGTGGACGAGAACCGCGCGCTGACACGGGCCGCACAGCGGCACAGCGTCAGCATGGCGCGCACGCGTGTCCTCTCCCACGACCAGCCCGGTGAGTCCGGCCCGGGACGCAGGGTGGCGGCGGAGGGCTACCGGTGGAAGCGGGTGGGGGAGAACGTCGCCCGGGGCCAGCGTGCGGCCGCCGAGGTCGTGCGGGCCTGGATGCGCAGCCCGAAGCACCGCGCCACGCTGACCACCTGTGCTTTCCGGGATGCCGGAGTGGGCGTGGTCAGCGGGGCGCGGGGCCCGTGGTGGACGCTGGTACTGGCCAGCCGCCGCTCGTGAGAGCCGGCCCTCGTCCGGGAGGCCGATCCGGCAGGTGATCAGGCGCCGAGCAGGTCGCGGTCCCACCACCACGCCACGCTCGGCGCCGGCAGCGGGGACCGGTTGGTGTCGGAGGGCTGTTCCGCCCAGTCCAGCGGGTTGTCCTCCGTGGCGTCCGCGGGGCGCAGTCCACCTGAGAGGTAGCGCGGAACCCGCAGGCCCCACTCGGCGTTGCCGCGGATGCCGAAGCTCAGCCCGTCGACGTAGCGGCGCAGTTCGGCGCCGGCGCGGGCGCGCACGTGCTCGCGCAGTTCGAGGAAGCGCAGCAGCACCCGGTCGCGCAGTGCCGTCGCCTCCCGCACGGCCTCCTGAGGCGTCAGGGCGGCGTGCCGCATCAGCACGGTGAAGATGTTCTGGTTCGTGTCACCGTGCGCCACCTCCTTGTGCATCGAGTGGCGGTCGTTGTCGAGCGCGGCAACCGTGATGGCCATCTCCGTCAGCGCCCGCGCGGCCGGATGCGCGAGTTCGGCGGCGGGCACCTCGGCGCCCGTGGCCAGCTCCAGCAGGGCGAAGGTCGGTTCGCCGCCGGAGGAGAGCAGCCGCATCGCCATGAAGTCGTCCAGCTCCGGCATGTGTTCGGCGGCCGCGTTGCCGATCTGCCAGCACACGCCCGACAGCCAGGCGCGGTGCGCGGCCGCGAAGCGCCGCACGAGCGCCGGCTGCCCGAAGGAGCGGAACATGGAGGCGATGTCCTGCAGGGGGCCGATGAACCTGTCGCGGTCGGGCCGCGCGGAGGGGGCCTCCAGGCTCCGCTGCACCGCGCCCGCGAGTGCGTTGAAGGCGGCCGGGCGGGTGCTCAGCGGGCCGGTGTCGCACCGTGCGTCGTCGAACGCGAAACCCCAGTACACCCACAGGGCGGCGGCCAGTAGCCGGTCGTCGTCGGCCACCGGCGCGAACCGCGCGTAGAAGTCGACGCTGTGCGAGGCGATGGCCCAGTTCTCCTCCTCTGGCGTCGCGCACATTCCGCTGTTCCTGATCCATTCCACCGCACGGGTCTCGATCCGGTCGGCCCGGCGGTGGCGGGCCGACTCCAAGGGACACCAGATGGGCGGCAGTTCAACGCTGGTCGACGACACCGGCACCTCGCTTCATGGAAACTGACGAAACTGACAGCTTCAAGCTAAGCGGGTCACATGCCGTGGACACGCTGATTACCGACCAAACCCTCCTTGGGGTGACAGGCCCCGCCCTCCGGAGTCCGGCGTCCGGCGGGCGGGTACGGCGCCGGCCCCGCGGTCATCCGTCGCGACCGTGCCTGTCTTCCCTCGTGGCGCCCGGTCCACCGTTCAGACGGCGGACCAGCCGTCGTCGACGGGCAGTACCGCGCCGTTGACGAAGCTCGCCGCGTCGGAGGCGAGGTGGACGAGGGCGGCGGCCTGTTCCTCGGCCGTGCCCAGCCGGCCGATGGTGGCGCCGATCAGCTTGCCGACGAGCGCAGGACCGTGCGCCCCGGCGGCGGCGTCGACCTGGATGCCGGTGGCGGTGGGGCCCGGTGCGATGGCGTTGGCGCGGATGCCCTGACCGCGGTACATGACGGCGAGGTTCTTCACGAGCCCCACCACGCCGTGCTTGGAGGCGGTGTAGGCGGCTCCCGCCGCGCCGCCGCGCAGGCCCGCCTCGGAGGCGGTGAACAGGACGGAGCCGCGCCCCGCGGCGAGCATGTGGGGCAGAGCGGCCCGGGTCAGCAGGAACGGCGCGGTCAGGTTGACGCGCAGCACGCGCTCCCACTCCGTGTCGTCGGTCTCGCCCAGCGCGGACATCCGGTCCATGATCCCGGCGTTGTTGACCAGGATGTCGAGACCTCCGTACCGCGTCACGGTCTGCTCGACGAGTGCGTCCACCACCTGCTGGTCGCTCAGGTCTCCGACGACCGTCAGCGCTTCTCCGCCCGCCTGTTGTATCTGCTGCGCGGTATGTCCGGCACCGGCCGCGTCGAGGTCCGCGAGGGCCACTTTCGCCCCCTCGCGGGCGAACAGCAGTGCCGCCGCCCGCCCGATGCCGGACGCGGCGCCGGTGACGACGACGCTGCGGCCGGCCAGTCCTGTGGTGGTCATGGAGTCTCCTGCTCGGTTCCGTGGGGGCGGCGCCGCGTCCTGGACGACCGCTGCGCGGAGGGCCGTTCCCCGGTGGGGCCAGGGGGGCGTGGGGTGAGGCGGATGACGGTTCCCTCGCCGTCGGCGGACAGCAGGAGGGTGCCGTCGGGCGCGGCGGTGAGGCCCGCGAAGGGACGGGGCAGGCCCGGCATACCATGCGTGAACAGGGCCGCGTCGGGGCGGGGTCCGGCACCGGGCGGCAGGCCGACCGGCAGGTCCTCGGCCTCCGTGCGCGCCTCGTCACCAAGGCGAGGGAGACCGAACGCAGCCTCCGTGCTCCGGTCTCCACCCAGAACAGCTCGTCGCCCCGGGCCGTCAGCCCTTGCGGTGCGTCGAGCCCCTCGGCGACCACCTCGACGCCTGGTCCGGTCTCCTGCTGGGTGATCCGCAGGACCGCGCCGCGCAGCTCGTCGGTGACGTAGCAGCGCCCTTCCGCGTCGTGGGTCACATCCACGGGCCGGTCGAGCCCCTCGGCCAGCACGCCGACCGTGTCGTCACCGTCGATGGTGAGCACCCGCCCCGCGCCGCTCTCCGCGACGACGAGGTCGCCGTCCGGGCCGACGGTGATGCCTGTCGGCCGGTCCAGGCCGCGCGCTCGCACCCGGGTGGTGCCGCGGTCGGGGTCGTGGGTGCGCACCTGGCCGTACTGGGAGGTGAGGTGGAGCAAAGGCCTGTCGGAGACGACGCCGTGGGCGAACGTCAGCAGAGCGCGGGTGGCCGCGCCGGACGGTGCCGCGTCGAAGGGGACGTCGCGGCCGGGCACCTCTCGGGCGGCGTCGGGGCGCCCGGGTTCGGCCAGCCGGTAGTGGTCGGCCGCGTACACCGTGCCCTTGAGATCGACGGTCACTCCGTAGGGGCCGTCGAGTCCCCGGGGCACCAGGGTGCGGGCGCGGCCGTCGGGGAGCAGTTCGGTGATGCCGCCGCTGGCGAAGCTGGAGACGTACATCCGGTTCTCCGTGTCGAACGCGGCGTTGTCCAGTCCCGTGATCCCGCTGGTGACCAGCGAGCGACTGCCGGTGCCGTGCAGGTCGATCCTGGTGACGAGACCGGCCTCGCCCCGGGAGAGCACGTGCATGACGCCGCCGAGGTCGAAGCGGACCGCGACCGGCTCGTGCACGCCCTCGGCGACCGGTTGCGGCTCGCCGCCGTCCGGTGCGATGCGCCAGACCTGCCCGGTCACCATGTGCGGGTAGTACAGGTGCCCGTCGGGCCCCCGCTGCATGGCGTTGCCCAACGCCAGTCCGTCGGTGAGCACGACCGGGTCGCCGCCGTCGGGGAACAGCTCCCACAGGCGGCCGTCCGGGCGCATCTCGTTGACGAAGAGCCGGTCGCCGACGCAGGTGATGCCGTTGGGCACCTTCACCCGGTCGCTGACGAGGCTGTACGCACCGCCGGGGCTGCGCCGCCACACCTTGCCGGGTACCAGGTCCGCGATGTACATGGAGCCGTCCGCGCCGAAGGCCAGGTCGTCGGGGGAGTGGACCGGACCTCCCATCGGCACCACGACCTCGACCTCGCCGCTCGCCAGATCGACGGCGCTGATCTGCCCGGCCAGGAACTGCGCGACGTGGAGCCGGCCGTCCGGACCGAACGCGACACCGTTGGAGCCCCACAGCGGGTTGGGCGAGCCCAGCCTCGTGGCCGACCACAGGCCGCTCGCCGCCGGTCCGTGCCCCGTCTCGCCGTAGCGGCTCCGTACCGTGCCGGTCGCCGCCGCCTCCGCCGCGCGCCCGCCCCGGCTCACGCGGGACCTCCCAGCACCTCGTCCATGCCACCGCCCGCGCGCCACTGGCGCAGCAGGGCGTGGAAGGCCACGGGACCGTCTCCGAACGACTGGCTCCGCTCTCTGGGCATCCCCTCGTTGTTGTAGTAGCCGGGCGTGCACTCGGCCTGGAACGCGTACAGGTCGGCCGCCTTCTCCCTGATGGTGGCGACCCAGGCCGCCTCGGCCTCGGGGGTGGGCTCCACGCAGCGGGCGCCCCGCTTGCGCGCCTCGGCGACGACCTCGGCCACGTGGCAGGCCTGCTCGTCGAGTACGTGGGTGAAGTTGACGGCGCTGGCGTTCTGCAGCGGCCCGAGCTGGAAGAGGTTCGGGAAGCCGTGGCTGTAGAAGCCGTGCAGAGTGCGGGGGCCGTCGCGCCACGCGTCGGTGAGGGCGATCCCGTCCCGCCCACGGACCGCGAGGCGCCCGGAGAGGATGCCGGAGACGCCGACGTCGAACCCCGTGGCGAAGATGATGCAGTCGACCTCGTAGGCGTGCTCGCCCACCACGACGGCGTGGTCGGTGACGCGTTCGACGCCGTGGGTGTCGGCCGTGTCGACGAGGGTCACGTTCGGCCGGTTGAAGGCCTGGAGGTAGGCGTCGCTGAACGTGGGCCGCTTGCACATGTAGCGGTACCACGGTTTGAGGATCTCGGCCGTCGCCGGATCCTCCACCAGGTCGGACACCCGGTCGCGGATCTCGTTCATCTTCTCGAAGTCGGCGAGTTCGTAGGCCCGCTCCCGCACCTGCGGTGGCACCTTGCGGTGGTCGCGGGCGGGAATGAGCTTCTGCTGGAGGCGCGCGGTGTGGGTCCAGCCGTCGTCGACCAGGTCCTCTCCCGCCTGACCTCCGGTGACGAGCGTGAGGAAGTTGTCCCTGCGGCGGTGCTGCCAGCCCGGGGTCAGTGCGGCGGCCCAGGCGGGGTCGGTGGGCCGGTTGTCGCGGACGTCGACCGAGGAGGGGGTGCGCTGGAAGACGTACACCTGCCCGGCGTCGGCGCCCAGGTGCGGCACGCACTGGATGGCGGTCGCCCCGGTCCCGATGACGCCGACGCGCTTGTCGGCCAGCCGGTGCAGGTTCCCGTCCGCGTCGCCGCCGGTGTACGCGTAGTCCCAGCGGCTGGTGTGGAAGGTGTGCCCCTTGAACGTCTCGATACCGGGGATGCCGGGGAGCTTGGCCTCGCTGAGCGTGCCGCTGGCCGTCACCACGTACCGGGCGCGTATCCGGTCGCCGCGGTCGGTGACGACCAGCCACTCGGCCTCGGCCTCGTCCCAGTGCAGCTCGGTGACCTGGGTGCGGAAACAGGCGTCACGGTAGAGGTCGAAGGTCCGTGCGATGGCGCGGGCGTGCTGCCGTATCTCCTCGCCCGGCGCGTACTTCCACCGCGGGACGTAGCCGACCTCCTCCAGCAGCGGAAGGTAGATGTAGGACTCGATGTCGCAGTGGATGCCGGGGTAACGGTTCCAATACCACGTGCCGCCGAAGTCCGAGCCCTTCTCGACGACCCGGATCGAGCCGAGACCGGCCTGGCGCAGCCGCGCCCCCGCCAGCAGCCCCCCGAACCCGCCGCCGACGACCAGCGCCTCCACCCGGTCGTGCAGCGCCTCGCGGCAGAACGCGCCGTCCGCGTACGGGTCGTCGGCGTAGAAGCCGAACTCGCCCTCGGCGCGCCGGTACTGGCCGCGCCCCTCGGGCCGTATTCGTCGGTCGCGCTCAGCACGGTAGCGGGTCCGCACCTTCTCGATGTCGAAGCCGTATTCCTCCGGCTCGGGCCGGGCCCCGGAGAGGGGACCCGTCTCTTCCGGGTCCGTGACGTCAGGTGATCCCGGACCGTGGGGGGTGGGCATGGGTCTGCTCTCTCTCTTCGGGCGGGGCGGCCGGTCGAGTACGGCGCTCACTTCGGGTGGGGCGGGCGAGCCTGCCGCGGGCCTGGGACTGAGTGCGGGCCGGGCGGTGTGCCGCCGGATGTCACCAGGTGACGGGCAACTCGTGGACGCCGTAGATGACCGCGTCGTACTTGAAGGGCACCCGCGACACCTCCGTGGCCAGTCGCAGGGTGGGGATCCGGCTGAGCAGGGCCGGGTAGACGACCTGGAGTTCCATCCGCGCCAGGGGCTGGCCGACGCAGTGGTGGCTGCCGCCGCCGAAGGCCTGGTGCCGGCGCGCGTTGCGGGTGAGGTCCAGCGTGTCGGGTTCGGGAAAGACCAGGGGGTCCCGGTTGGCGAGCTCGCCCAGGAGGATGACGCCCTCACCGGCGCGGATCGTCTGCCCGGCGATCTCGATGTCCTCCAGCGCCGTCCTGCGGCGCCCGAGATGGACGATGGACAGGTAGCGCAGCAACTCCTCCACGGCCGAGGCGACCACCTCGGTGTCTCCCTCCGCGTCCCGGAGGCGCGCGAGCTGGTCGGGGTGCTGGAGCAGCAGCAGCGTGCCCAGCGTGATCATGTTCGCGGTCGTCTCGTGCCCGCCGAGCAGCAACAGCACGCCCATGGTGGCCGCTTCACGGCGCGTCAGCTCGCCCGCCTCCACTCTCTCCCCGAGCCGGGAGAGCAGATCGTCACCGGGCTGCGCGATCTTCGCACCGACGAGGTCGTCCAGGTACGCGGCGAGCCGGGCGTGCGCCGCCTGCCGCGCCCCGGTGTCGGCGACGGCGGAGACGAGGATCCTGCTGTTGGTCTGGAAGAAGTCGTGGTCCTGGTAGGGGACGCCCAGCAGTTCGGAGATCACCATGGAGGGGATGGGCAGCGCCACGGCCTCCATCAGGTCGGCGGGCTTGGGCCCGTCGAGCATGCGCGCGATGCACGTCTCGGTCATCTCCCGCACACGGGGGCGCAGCGCCTCGACCCGCCTGACGGTGAACGCGCCGCTGACCATGCGCCGCAGCCGCGCGTGCTCCGGATCGTCCATGCCGACGAAGCTCATGTCGGCCTTCCCCGTGTTCTGCGGGGGAACGGGGCTGGGGAAGCCCGGGTGGGAGAAGTCCGCGCTCAGCCGGGAATCGGCGAGCAGGGCCTTCTGCTCGGCGTGGCTGGTCACCACCCAGGGCGTGCTGCCACCCCACGAGCGGACGCGGCTGACCGGGCCGCGCTCGGCCAGCCGGCGCATCCCGGGCGAGAGGCCGAACGGGCAGGTCGAGGAGCGGGGATGCGGGAAATCGGGGAGGTCGGCGGCCTCGACCCAGGGCACGGTGCTCATGGCGCTCCTTCGGCGGTGGGGGCTGGGCAGGTGGGCGGTGCTGACGCGTGCGGTGTTCGGTACTGAGGGGCGGAGGGCGGTGCCGGGCGTGGCTCCCTGAGCGCTCCCGGCGCCGTGCGCGGGACGGCCGTCGCCCTTCGGTATCGGACGAGAGCGACTGTCGTCCGACGGCGCCGGGCGAGGTCGTCGTCCGACGGCGCCGGACCAGACCACCTTCCGTCGGAGCCGGATGAGACAGGCGTCAGGACAGGTGGGGTCGGGCGGCACCGGCGTCAGACGGCCGGGGGCGCGGGGAGTCGCGGCGGGAGCGGCCGCGACGCGGCGGCGCGGCCGCGTGCCGGACGGCTCGGCCCGCGAAGAGGGATCCGGCCACGCGGGAGCGAGGTGGCGGCGCCTTCCGGTGCCGGGGCTCCGCGCGGCCATGGACGGCGCGACGGCCTCCGGTGCGCGCGAAGGGGGATCACGCGTCCTTGCCGACGTGGATGGCGGCGGCAGGACACAGGTCGGCCGCCTCGCGGACGGCCTCGTGACGGTCGGGGTGCGGCTCGGGGGCGAGGAGGACCACGATGCCGTCCTCGTCCCGCTGGTCGAAGACGTCCGGCACGGCCATGGCGCACTGTCCGGCGCCGCAGCACCTGTCCTCGTCCACGCTGATCCTCATACTCAGGCCTTCTCCAGGAAGTCGTCGGAGTCGTCGGGGTGGGTGACGGGCGCTGTCAGCAGTCCGACGACCGCGTCGGTCAGCGCGTCGGCCGTGCGCAGCCAGGAGGTGTGTGGCGCGCCGGTGCCCTCGGCCAGCGCGCGTTCCCGTTCCGCGCAGGTGTGGACCAGCAGATGCCGCGCCATGTCTCCGCGTTCGGCCCGCACCCGCTCGGGCAGCGCCGCGAGGCAGCGGCCGAGGTTGTCGAGGACTTCCCCCAGACAGGGCCGCACGAGTGCCTCGTCGGTGACGAGCGCACGGAGCATCGGGTCGGTCATGACCAGCACCGAGAAGCGGGCGTGCCACGAGGGCACCCCGAGAGAGCCCAGATACTCCGGCACGGGACGCACGAGGCAGCCGACCCAGTCGCGGACGTCGCGGCTGCCGCCGGCCGCGCGCACGTACCGCTGCCGAAGCGCGTCGACCCGCTCCCCGTGCCGGGTCATGATGGCCCGCACGAGCCCGGGCTTGCTGCCGAAGTGGTAGCTGACGGCCGTCACGTTGCCCTGTCCGGCGGCCTCGCCGATCTGGCGGCTGGAGACGGCCGACAGCCCGTGCTCGGCGAACAGCCTTTCCGCCGCCGTCATCAGCGCGTCACGGGTCTCCGTACCGCGGTCGGCCCGTCCGGTTCGCGCGGCGGCGCTCACGGGGTCACCGTCCGGCTGCGTGACGCGCCGTCGGGCGCGGTGTGTCGGGGCACGTGCCCCGCGGGCGGTGGCGTGTCCGGCAGGTCAGTCACTCCGGTGCCTCCCCGGTCGGTGGGCCGTACCGCTCCAGGTGAACACGGGCTTCCGCTATAAGTCAATCGACTGACTTAATAGCTCCCTTCACCCGGAGCGGCGCCATCCGCCGCGGGCCCGCACGCGGGAACCCGCGCCCAGACCCGAGCCGAACACCGGTCAGCACCGCGCCGCACGCCGCGCATCAGGCGGCGTGCGGCGAAGAGGCGGTGTCGGGTTTTGTCAGCTGTGCCGCCTCGTGCGGGCGGTCAGTCCTCGTACTGGGCGAGGGCCAGGCCGAGGCCGAAGAAGGTCGGCGCCCACTCTCCGACGAAGATGCCCCACCGGTCGGCCCGGTCCATTCCGGCGGTCTCGCCCTTGATCGATCCCATCCACGAGACGACCGTGAGTCCGATCGAGACGACGGCCGCGGTGTAGGCGTGCTCACTGCGGAGACCGGCCTCGTGCAGCTTTTTGACGACCATGAAGGCTCCTAGTAGTCGAGGCGGAGACCCCTTCAGGTTCACCTGCGTGCAGCACACCCGCTCTCCCGGTACCGCCGAACGGGTGATCGGCCACCTGGCGCCACGGAGCCGGACCGCGCACCGTCGCGACGACGGGGCACCGCACTCGACGCCCGTCGGGCCCGTTGTCCGCCCACGGGAGACGGGCGACCGGATCGAACCAGGGGACTACCGCGTCGGTCCACCCACCCGGCCCGGTTCAACCCGGTGCCGGATGCTGTGACCGCTCGATCCCTCGTAGCGTCCTTCGCACCGCACGCCGCTTGCGTGCGGTGCAATCGACAGAGGGGGGAACACCTCATGCGCAACCACAAGCGCGCGGCTGTCGTGACAGCCGCGGCCGCGCTGTGTGCGGTGACCGGGGGCGGCGTCATGACGGCGCAGGCAGCGACGCCGGGCCAGAACCAGGCGCGGACGGCGACCGCCGCGCAGCCCGCCCCGGCGCCCACGGCCGACTCGGCGGCGCGCCTGACGGCGAAGTGCCCGTACCCGTACGTGTGCTTCACCAAGGGCACCACCATCCTGAGCAAGTACAAGGACGCGGGGTACTGGCAGACACTCGGCCCCAAGGGCCGGACCGCCGACAGCGCGAACAACACCCGCCACGACGACGTCGTGTACGTCCGCTTCTCCAACGCCAAGACGATCTGCATGAAGCCCGGTCAGGGCTGGGCCTTCAACGGAGCCCATCCGCGGCAGGTCTACATCAGCACTTCCAGCACCTGCCCGTAGTGCGATCCAAGTCGGCGCCACGGCGCTGAGGGCCTGGTCGTCGGCGTCCCCGCCGACGACCAGGCGCCGCACGCGTGGTCCGGAGCGTCAGCCGCCCGCCAGAGAGGACGACCGGACGGCGGCCGCTGCCCGCTTGCGCCGCCTGCGCAGCAGCACGACGACGACCACGAAGACCTGGAGCACGAGTTCCAGGCTCGGCAGGTCGGCGGTCACCTCGGAGCGAACGTGTCCGGTGCGGCGGATCGTGCCGGCGGGCTCACCGTCGTCACCGATCATGGTGAACTCCCGGTCCGCCGCCGCGCTCCGCCGGAACGGGACGGTCCGCCCTGAGCACGTCAGATGCCAGCTGCGGCGCACCCGGTCCGTGGTCGCGATGACCCCATCCTCTTCCCCGCCGGCATCCGCGTCGAGCAGCTCGTAGACGCCGCTGAAGCGGTGCGTGCGGACGAGGTAGTCGACCCCGCCCAGCGTGAACCGCGCGCCGATGCGCCCTCTGCGCAAGGAGAACGTTGTCAGCGCCCGACCGTCCTCGGCGAGCTCGTACTCCTGCGACGGCAGATGGATCCTCTTCGCGTGCAACATGCCCCCATCGCAGCATCGGTCCGCCGGGCGGACCCATGCCATCTGTCATGCATGGCCGGGTGACAATCCGGACGAGGCCGTCGCCCACGGCTGGGCGACGCTTGCCGCATGACTCCCCGCTCCACTTCACGGGCCGACGCTTGTGCGCCACTGCGGCAGACGGGCCTACCATGATCGACGTGGGCGCACGCGATCCGGACGAGTTCTCCGCCAGCAAGTGGCCGGACTGGAGCTTCTGGAAGGACCAGCCGGACAGGGCCGGCGCGTACGGCCGAGGCCGTGCGAGCGTCGCCACGGCCACCGCACTGGCCTCCCTCACCTTGATCGCACGGGCCGACGAGCTCGCGCACGCCTCCCGCCCTCCCCTGCTCACCTCGCTCGCGATCGCCCTCGTCGCCTGCTACGGCATCGGCTGCATGCTGGCGCCCTGGTACGGTCCCGGGGCGATGCGACGGGGACGCGTCGCCATCGTGGCCGCGCTGCTCCTGCTCGGTGCGGCACCCGCCGTGCTGCTCGCGTCGCCGCGCCACCTGACCGATCTGACCTTCGCCCTCTCGATCGGGCTCATGCTGCTGCCGCTGCGCCACGCGCTGCTGCTCGGCCTCGCCGTGGTGATGGGGCAGATCGTCTGGATGCGTCTCGCCCAGGGCGAGGTGGCCTGGGGGCAAGTGGCCATCCTCGTCGGCGTGACCGCGGCACTCGGCACCGTCTTCGCGCTCAACTTCACGATCGGACACCTGCGGGCCGCGCGCGAGCAGGTCAGGAGACTGGCCGTGAACCAGGAACGGGAACGGGTCGCCCGGGACATGCACGACGTCCTCGGCCACAGCCTCTCCACGATGACCGTCAAACTGGGGCTGACGCGGCGCGTCCTGGAATCCTCGCAAGACGTGGCCCTCGCCGTCGAGCAGGTCACCGAGCTGGAGAACATGGCCCGCACGGCGCTGTCGGACGTGCGGGCCACCATCTCCAACTACCGCACCCTGTCGCTGGACAGCGAACTCGCCGGCGCCCGCATGGCTCTGGGCGCCGCCGGCGTACGGGCCGACCTGCCCGCCGCGACCGACACCGTACGCGCCGAACTGCGTGAGGTGTTCGGCTACGTCGTGCGGGAGGCGGTCACCAACGTGCTGCGGCACTCCGACGCCGAACTGTGCACCGTCCGCGTCGGGCCCGACTGGGTCGAGATCACCGACAACGGCGGTTCCACCGGCGAGGCGAGCGCCGGAAACGGGCTCACCGGCCTCACCGAGCGGCTGGCCGCCGTGTCGGGCACCCTCGAACACGGGCCTGCCGCCGGTGGCGGGTTCCGAGTCCTCGCTCGCGGGCCGGCATCGGAGAGCGGCACCGCACCCGCACAGGAGGCCGAGCCGACATGATCCGCGTCCTGCTGGCCGACGACCAGGCACTCGTGCGCGGCGCCCTCGCGGCCGTGCTCAGGATCGAGCCCGACCTCGACGTGGTCGCCGAGGTCGGCACCGGTACCGAGGTGCTGGCCGCAGCCCGGCGCACCGCGCCCGACATCGCGCTGCTCGACGTCCAGATGCCGGGCCGGGACGGCCTGGCCGTCGCAGCCGACCTCCAGCGGGCGCTGCCCGGCTGCCGCACCCTCATCTGCACGACCTTCAGCCGCGCCGGCTACCTGACGCGGGCGATGTCCGCGGGCGCGGCCGGCTACGTCGTGAAGGACTCCCCGCCCGAACAGCTGGTCGACGCGATCCGCCGCGTCCACGCGGGCCTGCGCTTCGTGGACCCTGCCCTCGCCGCGGAAGCGCTGGCCAGCGGCGCGAGCCCGCTCACCGAGCGCGAGGCGGACGTGCTGCGCGCCGCCGCGGAAGGCGGCACCGTCGCCGACATCGCCAGGGCGCTGCGGCTGTCGCAGGGCACCGTCCGCAACCACCTGTCGTCGGCGATCGGCAAGACATCGGCCCGCACCCGCGCCGAGGCGGCCCGCCTCGCGGAGGCCAACGGCTGGCTGTGACCGCCGCGCCGCCCCGCGCGCATGGCAGCGGATGACGCTGAGCGTCGAAGTCGTGGCGCCGGCAGCGGGCCAGGGGGCCGGATATCGGCGGGCTACGGCGGCCAGGCGGCCACCGCGGCGAGGGCAGGCCGAAGTCAGTCTCCCTCGTGCGGCATGGGTGCCGGTTCGGCCTCCTTCATGCGGCGGTCGGTCCAGTGATCCTGAACGTCACGCTGGTCGTGCTGAACCTCGGAGGTCGAGGTTCCGCCCCCGGGTTCTGGCGGTGAGGCGGGGGGCTCGGACGCGTCCTGACGGAGCGCGACGACGGTGGCCACAGCCGCAGCGACGCCTGCGGTGACGACGAGGACGCGGATGCCGGAGCGCTTCATGGGCGGCCTCCTTGGCGAGTGCGGAGCCGTACGGGAACGGCGCTCACCCCGCCACGCTACTGGCTGTGCGGCGGGGTGAACACCGATCAGCTGGACGTCAGGTGGCGGATCCCTGGTCGTCGAACATCTGCTTGACGCTGTCGCCGAAGTAGGAACTCCTGTTCACACCGGCGGAGTCGATGGTGCTCATCACCCCGTTGGTCTGGCCAAGACCCGACGACTGGTCGAACTCGCGCATCCACGGGCCGCCGCTGGAGCCGCCGCCGAAGTCACAGCCGAGCGCCAGCTTGCCGCCCGAGTCCGCGGTGCGGCCCTCGCAGTACCACTGAACCTGGCCGTTGTCCTTGTTGCCCGGGTAGCCGTTGATCGTGATGTCCTGCTCCCGCGAGTAGTTCCAGCTCAGCCCGTTGCCGCCGGTGCGGTTGACCAGTTTGTCGCTGCCCTGGGGCCAGGTCGTCACCATGGCGACGTCCCAGTTCAGGTCGCCGTCGTTGATCCAGCCGTTGAAGGCTCGCAACTCCTTGGCGACGAAGGTGCCATAGGGCTTGTCACCGTTGCGGAACTGGGGGACGTACGCCCAGTTCTCCATCCAGTCACCGCCGTTGCCCTCGTGCACGCAGTGGCCCGCCGTGATCGCCATCTGCTTCGAATCACTGTTGAGTGCGCTCGCCGAGCAGACGTAGTCCTTGCCGTCACTCGGCTTGGTGAAGAAGACCTTGCCGGCGACGGAGGTCTCGGTGATCTTCGTGCGCACCTCGCCCGAGGGGGGCGCGGCCGGGGTGGACCCGGGCGGGCCACTGGGTTGCTCCGCGGTGCCCGAGGATCTCTTGGCGCCAGCATCCTCCGGCGTCAACGGTATGGCGTTCCGCATGCGTTCGGGTGTCCAGTACTCCTCCACGTCCTCGGCGGCGCGGAGGGTCCCGATCCGGGCGCCGTCGTCCGCGCGCGCGGTGGAGACGCTGGTCGAGCCGGCGTCCTGCGTCGCTTCCGGCTGGGCGGAGGCGGGCCCGATGGTCGCGAGGGCGACGACGGCGGCTACCGGCAGGGAGAGCAAAACGGGTCGAATGAGGCGCACTTGTGTTCACCTTTCGAAGTCAGGTTCACTCTGTGGCGCGCAACACGCTAAGTTCGCGGGGCCCGCTTGCGGAAGAGCGCCTGGCCCGGGCTGCGAGACGACCACCCCCTGTACGGGATCCCGGCCAGCGGCACGACAGCGCGGCGGAACTCGCAGCGGCCCTGCGGCGACTGGGCCATGCGCCGCTCGCCTCCGCGGACGCACCGCCCGAGCGGGGTCAGGCCGACCCGTCGACCGAGCGGGGTCAGGCCGATCCGCCGCCCGAGCGGGGTCAGGCCGACCCGCCGCCCGTCCGCGCCACGCTCCACGGACCGGGCGGGGGCGACCTCGGCGCACGCCGGACCGCGACTGTCACCATGGCCGGGGCGCTGACCTGCCTGCCGCTCCTGGTGTACATGTTCTTCCAGGCCGCCACCTACTTCTCGAACATCGGCGCATCGACCCCATCGACCCAGCTGCTCGTCGCGAACCTGCTGTTGGGCCTGGCCGAAGCGGCCGCGTTCGGCACTGCTGCCGGGCTCCTGCTGCGTCGCAGCCCTCCGTCCGTCCATGGCTCGATGGTGCCGCGACAGGCAGGCGGTGCCGAGCGAGTCGGTCCCGGCGGGGACCGTCGTACCCGCCTTGCTGACCCTGCTCATGGCGCCCGTCGTCCCCGTCTCCGCCGGTCAGGCCGTTGACGCGGGCGCGTCGACGTACGAGGCGGGGATGCTGCAGACGGTGTTCTTCTCGCTCCTCGCGGCAATGCCGGCCGTCGGCGCGGTCCTGGTCCTCGTCCGGAATCGGGCCGGCCGCGCGCTCGTGGCCACGCCCGCCCGCGGCGACGGTCTTCTTGGCGGCCTTGCGCTGGGTGTGCAGGGCGTCGGCAGTGACGACCGCCCCGCGCAGGTCGAGGCGGGTCAGCAGCGGGGCAAGGGCCGGGATCTCGTTGCTCTTGGCGGCCACCTGGTACTGGCGATGACGGTCTGGCTGCCGTGCAATGCGGCGGCCAGCAAGTGCACGGTGGTCTGGCCCTCGGTGTGCGAGCCGCGCACCGTCTTGCCGTCCACGGCCAGCCCGACCAGGGCGTCGTCTGCGACGGGATCGGCGGCACGGCGGGCGAGCCAGGCGCCGACGTCGTCGTCGAGGGCGTCCCCGTCGAGCGGGCCAGCAGCCGGCCCAGGGTGACAGGCGTTGGGCACCGCGCCGGTCAGCCCGAGTCCGGCCCGGACCTGCGGGTCGGCGTCGGCGGCCCACCGGGCGATCTGCGCGAGCGAGCGGACGCCGCCCCAGCACCGCGGTCAGGCACAGGGCCGGCAGGGCGCCGAGGCGGTAGCGGCGTCCGCGCACCCGGCGCGGGTCGGGCACGGCGGCCAGTACGTCGGCGAGCGAGGCCACTTCGTGCGGTCCCAGGGTCGGGCAAGGGGCGGTGGGGAACTCGCAGTGGCGCGCGAGGACGTTGATCAGGGCGGATGGCACGCGGACGCGACTTCAGGCCGATCCTCGGTCTCAGCAACCTTGATCATTCGGTATGGCGTCTCTTGCTTCCACTTCGGCAAATCGCCCGCCGGCAGCAGAGTAGACGGGCCGTCATGTCCCACCGACTGAGAACTCATCACCCCTGCCACCACGGCCGAACATGCGTGAAACTCTGATAGATGCCCCTGTGCAGTGCGTTTCGGAAGAGAACGAAAACGCTGGCAGCGTCGCGACCTGGAAGGCAATTCTGAAGGTGCAAGGTTGGTCCACTTCACAGGGGATGAAAATGCAGATGAATCGCTCCGTCTTCATGACCGGGACGGCCGCCCTGTTCGCCGCAGGGCTCCTCGCTGCGACCCCGTCCATCGCTACGGCCGGGGACGATGCCGGCTCGCCCGGCGCGGGATCGGTCGCCGCACGGACGGCGGCTGGATCCGCGCACGGCTCGGACTACTCCATCCAGGGCACGTGCGGCGACGACTACGACATCGACGTCGGGCCGCCCAGCGGCATCCGGGCCCGGGCCGGCGGTTCCCTCTGGTGCAGCAAGGGGAAGATCCACTTCGACGGCTGGGTCAAGGACGTCCGGGCGGACGGCAAGTGCGCCCAGGTCTACGGAAACGTCGGTAACAAGTCCTTCTCCACGTCCGTCTGCGGAAAGGGCGACAAGAAGGAGACGCACCCCGCCGGAAAGGGGTCGACCGCGCACATCTATCTGCGCACCTTCAAGTCGGGTAGCTGAGGGACCCTTTGAGGCCGTTGGCCGGGCGCACGGTGAATTCCGTGAGCCCGGCCTCGTCCTTTCTCATCAAGAGCAGACACGCAGCCCGACGAAGCACTATGCAGGACTGCCCCGGAGCGTCTGGCCACGGATGAGGGGAGGGCTGAGTAGTGCCCCCACGCGCGCGGCCGAGAAGTGGCAGTTTGTTACTCGCTGCTGCTGGTTCTCTGGTACGTCTTGCCGAGCCTGACAGGGCGCAGCATGCTCCACGCCTCCGCATGTGCGCTGGAGCGCGCTCCAACTCCTGGGTTCCGGGGCATGCGTTACATCAAATTCGGAACGACCGGGCTGGAGGTCTCCGCCATCGTCCTCGGCTGCGTGCGCTTCGGCGAGCCGGGCCGGGGCGGCGAGCCCTGGTCGCTGGGCGCGGACGCCAGCCGGGAGATCATCAAGCAGGCACTCGAAGGGGGCGTCGACTTCCTCGACACGGCCAATGGGTACAGCGCCGGAAGCAGCGAGGAGATCGTCGGCCAGGCGGTCAAGGACTTCACCCGGCGCGAGGAGGTCGTTCTCTCCACCACGAGATCGCGGGCAAGCGGGGGCTGCCCCGGCCCAGGTCGCCCTGGCCTGGGTCATGCGCAATCCAGCGGTGACCTCGCCCATCGTCGGGGTCACCAAGCCGGCCCAGATGGCCGACGCGGTCGCTGCGGTGGACGTCGAACTCGACGAAGAAGAGGCTGCCTGCCTGGAGGAGCCCTACTGGCCGCACGAAACCGCCGACCTGGAGGAGTCCTTCTACAAGTCGCCCCCTGCGGCGGCCTCCCGGTAGTCCGGGCTACCTCCGGGCCTTCGACGAGTCCTCGGCCCGGTATTCACAGCCAGGTCACGGTGCACCTTGACGCAGGCGACGACTCCACGGTCACCCGCTCCGGGAAGCCTGGGCCAGCCAACGCTGGGCCGCACGGCTAGCCCGTCGACCATGACGCCTTCCCCTCTACCGGCGGAATCCCTTACTGCGTGTACGGACGAGGACCGGGGCCGCGGGCGTGACAGCCCGTACGGTATGGCGGCGGCCATAAGGGCGTGCACTTCCAAGACGGCGGCCGCCGCGCCGGCAGCCTGGTAGAGGTGCGGTGCGCGGACGTGGAGCACCTGGAGGCCGAGCTGTACCAGCCGTGCCCGTGCCCCGGACAGCTCGTGCGTCCCAGTGGTGGCCGCCCGTTCCACTTGGCGGATGCGCCGCTTGATGCGACGGCAGCTGTGCGCGTGCGTTCTGGTTGGTGCGAGGGGGAGGCCGTCAGTCGCCGGTCACCGGCCGGTCGACGCGGTAGAGGTAGTGGGCCGGGGCATCGACCGGATTGTCCGGCTCCAAGTCCCCGGTCGCCACACGGCGTAGCCCCGCCCTTTCGAGCGCCCGCCACGAAGGGCGATTGGCCGCCACCACCGGGACGAGAACGCACGGTGCGGCCGGGTGCGCGGCCCAGGTCCGCGCGAGGACGGAGCGGATCACCGCTGTCCCGATGCCTTGACCGGTCTGGCGGGGATCGCCGATCAGGTAGTCGATGGTCATCGCCTCGTCAGGTACGGGGACGATGCCCGCCAGCTCGGCCAGGTACTCGGGGTAGTCGAGCAGGCGCGCACGCTGGACGAGACCGACGGGACGGTCTTCGAGGAAAGCGAGGAGGTCCTCCGAGGGCTCCTCGCCTCGGGCGGCGGGGCCGAAGTCGCGTGCTACCGCTTCCGCCGTGGTCTCATGATTCCACCACCGCTTCACATGGGGTTGCCGGAGCCACATCCGCAGCAGAGGAAAGTCCCGTTCCCCGACCCGACGCCATGTGATCTCCATGAGAACCTCTCCGGTCATGCCTCAATCCCTCGCAGACTACGTGCTGCACGGACAGGAGGACGGCTCCTCATCTGGGTTTCCGGCGGAGTGTGGGGTCTCCGGCGGGATGGGGCCGGTGGGGTCAGACGGTCTGGCCGCCGTCGACGACGAGGGCGGTGCGGGTGGTGAAGGCGGCGTCGGTGGAGCACAGCCAGAGCACGGAGGAGGCGATCTCCTCGGGCTCGCCGAGGCGGCCGACGGGTTCGTCGGCGACCAGCCCTTCGCGTCCGCCGGGGCAGGTGTCGCCGAAGCGGCGGGTCATCTCGGTGTCGATGATGCCGGGGCAGACGGCGTTGACGCGGATGCCCTGGGCTGCGTGGTCGAGGGCGGCGGAGCGGGTGAAGCCGGTGATCCCGTGCTTTGCGGCGGCGTAGGCGGCCTGGACCTTGAAGCCCATGAAGCCCATGAAGCCCTTGACGCCGGCGCCGGAGGAGACATTGACGATCGCGCCGCCGCCGTCCTGCTGGAGCATCTGCCGGATCTGGGCGCGCGTGCACAGGAACGCGCCGGTGAGGCTGACACCGAGGATGCGGTCCCAGTCGTCCTTGGCGGTGTCGGCGGCCGGCTGGACGGGCTGCTCGACGCCGGCGTTGTTGGAGGCCGCGTCCAGGCTTCCGAAGCGTGCGATGGTCCGGTCGACCGCAGCCTGGACATCCTCTTCGCTGGTGACGTCGCAAATGAGGACGAGGGTTTCGCCGCCGCCGGCCTCGATGAGGTGGGCGGTCTCGCGCAGCCCCTCGGCGGACAGGTCGGCGAGGGCGACCCGTGCGGCTCCCATCGGAAAGTGGGCCGTCGAGGAGGGGCCCGAGGGCCGGGCCGGTGCCGTGAGGGCACCCGGCGCGTGGCACCTGTGGCCTGGGTGAACGCCCAAGCCCCCTCCCCGGTCCGGGGTCCCGCCCCCCGGTCCGGGGCCCCGCCCCCCGAACCGGGCCACGGCGCAGTGCACCGCCTCGGACCGCGTGCCCGACGCGGCCGGGAGGGTCGTGCGGCTCCGACCAACCCCCGCGCGAGATCACTTACCGCTGTAGACGGGGAACGCGCTGTGTTCGCCGTAGTCCACAGCGCGCAGGCCCCGCAGGGCGTCCATGTCCTCGTCGGAGATCTCGAAGTCGACCCCGGCGTTGGCGCGCATGTGCGCGGGGTTGGCCGTCTTGGGCAGCGACACAGTGCCCAGCTGCAGGGTGTAGCGGATGCACAGCTGCGGGACGGACACGCCGTACTTCTCTGCCATCGCCTGGACCTCGGCGTTCTGCAGGATCGCTCCGTGCGCGATCGGCGAGTACGCCTCGACGAGGATCTGCTTGCCCTCGCAGTAGTCCAGGAGCTGTGAGGGGGTGTTGCCGGCGTGGACGAGCAGTTGGTTCACGTGCGGCACAACGGTCGCGCCCCGCAGGATGTTCTCAAGGTCCTGCTGCTGGAAGTTGGACACCCCGATGGAGCGGATCTTGCCGACCTGATGCGCTTCTTCCAGCGCGCGCCACGCTTCGCGGTTGCCCTCGGCGTAGTCGCCGCCGCGGAAGTCGTCCCACGGCTGCGGGCTGTGGATGAGCATCAGGTCGATGTACTCGATCCCGAGCTTCTCCAATGACTCGTCGATCGCGTCGACCGCCTGGTCGTGGTCCTTGATCTCCGCGGCGAGCTTGGTCGAGACGAACAGCTCGTCGCGGGGTACGCCGGCGGTGCGCACGCCTTCGCCGACGCCGCGCTCATTGCCGTAGGCCTGGGCGGTGTCGATGTTGCGGTAGCCGATCTGCACGGCCGCGCGGACCGCCTCAGCCGCCTGGTCGTCGTCGATGAACCAGGTGCCGAGCCCCAGCTTGGGAATCTCGACGCCGCCTGCCAGGGTGTAGGTCTCGTCCAGGATGGTCATGCGCTTGCTCCGTTCCTCGGCAGCTCGCCGTACACCTCGTCGGTGACGGGCTCGAGCCACTCGTTGCTGACGTCTCCGCCCGGGGTGATGAAGGCGACGTGGGACAACCACGACAGTCATGTCGTTCTTTCCTTCTGCTTCACCCAGCCCTGTGGACTCCACCGGGCGGCAGTGGCGGCATGGGTCCAGCCGTAAGGCTGAGCAGGCTTCCTCGTGGTTGACGCAGGCCCTGTGCTCGGCGTCGTAGCGATCGCTGCTGACGCCGATCAGCTGGGCGAGGCCGTCGAGGCTCGCGACTCCTTCCGCGGACAGCGTGACAGCCGTCGCGGCCATTCTTCTGGATTCGGCCTGTCGGCGAGTGCCGGGGATCAGCGCGATCCCCGGCTGCTGCACGAGCAGCCGGGCCAGGTGGTGGCGAGGACGTCCTTCCGTCGTCTGCGCACGGGCCAAACCGCGCTCCTGGCTGGACGGGCGAAGCCGAACTCCCGTGCTGCGTTCCTGGCGTCCATGCGTTCCACGCTAAGACGTGCGACTGCTGGGAGGGATGCCCTGCCAGTACGTCCTCCACCGGGGACCCGCTCGCCCGGCAGGTGAGCGCCGTGCGGTCCCGCGTCGGCCTCCGGATCCGGTGCGGGACGGCGGAAGGGCACCGTACGATCCCGCCTCCGCCTCCGCCTCCGCCTCCGCCTGCGCCTGCGCGTCCGGGTCCGGTGCGGCGGCGGGTGCGGTGCGGCGGCGGGTGTGGGTGAAGGCGGGTTCACGGTCGCGGCCGACGAGGTGGACGACCGGGGCAAGAAGCCGTCGGCCGCGCCCGAGGCGTGCCGCCGATGTCCACGCCTCCTCTGCATGCGGGAACGGTCCGATGCCTCCGCCGCATGCGGGAACGGTCCGGCCGGCCTCGCCTGCGACGGGATCCGAGTACGAGGCCGGGGAAGCGCTACGCCGGCCAGGCGCGGGCCGCGTGACGGGCCGCGTCCAAGAGCTGGGTCCGGTCGGCGCCCTCGCGGGCCCGGGCAGCCATGCCGGTCAGTACGGTGTCGATGAACGCGGCCACGCCGTCGGCTTCGGCGACGGACGTGAGTTCTCCCTCGGCGGCGGCCCGGCGCAGCCGTGCCCGGGACATGTCGCGTGTCCTGCCGCGCCGCTCGGTGAGCCGCGGTTCACCCGTGACGAGGCACCCAGGGGGCTGTCCGGGCGCCGTGAAGTGCTCGGCCGACGACCGCAGCAGGCGTTCGACCGCCTGCCGTGCCGTGGGTGCCGACAGGTCGCGCTCCAGGACCTCGTCCAGGTGCTCGGTGTAGAGCGCGCACGCCTTCTCGAACAGGGCGTTCTTGTCGCCGAAGGCCGCGTACAGGCTCGGTGCGGCGATCCCCGCCTCCGCGCACACCTGCGCGACGCTCACTCCGTCGTATCCCCGCTCCCAGAACGCGCGCACCGCCATCCGGAGCACCAACACCATCAACGCCACGCTGGCCGGACCTCAAGGCGTTCGCCGACCAGGTGGCCTCCGAAGAGGACTCCGCCGTGGTCGTCCCCCAGTCGGCCAACCCCGAGTTCTTCTCGGCTCACGCGGACTTCGAGTGGTCTTTCGATCCGAGCACCCTCATAGCTCTGACCGACCCCGAGGCCGACCCTGCCCCCAACCCGCTTCAGCAGCTCAACGAGCGGCTGCGTACCCTGCCTCAGGTGACCCTCGCGAAGCTGCGCGGTTACGCCCGCGCGGGCGGCGTCGAGCTGGCGATGGCCGCGGACATGCGCTTCGCCGCCGCGGACCTGACCTGGCTGTCCCAACCGGAGTCGCTGATGGGCATCTTCCCGGCGGAGGCGGCCCCCAGTACCTCAACCGGCTGGTCGGCCGGGCCCGCGCCCTGGAGATCGTGCTGGGGGTCGAACCGTTCGACACCTCCGGCCGCGAAGGAGGCACTGGGCGTCGCCGAGGCGAGCGGCCCCGTGCCGCAGCTGAAGGAAGAGGCCGCCGCCCACGCGAAGGTCTACCCTTCCCCGGACGACCCGCCCCGCCTCACATCGAAAACGTCATGTTCACGACACCTCATGAGGGAATGCACTGCCTGCGGCAGCAGGCCAATTCAAGACTTACCCTTCGAGTGATTCCGCTTTAAAGTCGACGGCGCCGCTTCGCTTCCCTTGTGGCGACGTGAGGGAAGGCGGAATTCTCAGCGACGAGGTGAGGCGAGGCGAGGCGGCATTCTCGGCGAACAGGGGAGGAGGGAAATGGAGAACGGTAGCCGGGAGAAGGCGATGCGCTTTCTGAGGTATCTGGCGTCCTCGCGTTCTGACGTGGTACGCACGAGGTGCATCGAAGACGCCACCGCGCCACCGTCTGACAGAACGACGGGAAAGGCGATCAGATGAGGAGCGATGTCATGCCGGAAGTAGCTTCCGGTGGGTGGCGGTCGTGAGGTCCGTCAAGGTGAGGGAAGGAACCATCGCCGTGCCGGGCGGTGAGGTCTGGTACCGCCGGATGGGACGCGGTGGCGTGCCGCTGCTGCTCGTTCACGGTGGGCCGGGGTATCCGAGCGATGTGCTGTTCGAGGCGTTCGAACCGCTGGCTGCGGAGCGCGAGGTCGTCTGGTACGACCAGCTCGGGGTGGGGCGCTCCGGCCCGATCGAACCGTCGCTGCTGACGGTCGACCGCTTTCTCGACGAACTCGCGGCGGTTATCGCGGGCCTCGCCCTCGAACGCCCGCACGTGTATGGGCACTCCTGGGGAGCGATGCTCGGCCTCCAGTTCGCCGCGGAGCGCAGGCCGGACTGGTCGAGTCTCGTCTGTGCCAATGGCCCGGCCAGCGTTCCACGATTCGAAAAGGAGGTCCGGGAATTGATGGGCCGGCTTCCTGGGAACGTGCTCGACCGGACCTACGGCCGTGAACTCAGGGGAGAAACGGACGACCCCGACTACGGGGCTGCGCAAGAGGAGTACATGCGCGCGTGTGTGGTGCGCACCGCCCCGGTGGAACTCGATCCGCAACTCATGAGCCTGACGACGTTCCGGACGATGATCGGGCATGCCGACTACCACGTGACCGGAACGCTCAAGGACTGGGACATCTTCGACCGGCTGGGACATATCCAGGTTCCGACACTCGTCCTCGGGGGCGAGTTCGATGAATGCATCCCCACGCACCTGGCCGACATCGCCGCACGCATCCCAGGAGCCGAGCATGTGACACACGCGGGCGCGGCCCACATGGGTTTCCTCGAGAAGGAACCACTACGTCTGGAGTACGTCGAAATCATCCGGGACCATCTGGCACGGATCGAAGCCTGAGCGTGTGCTCCGGCCGCACATGAGCCCGGGCCCTGCCCACACGACACGAATTTCCTGGAGAAGGGTCCCACCTCTGCCGGCGTGAGGAAGCAGGCCACGGCCAAGCTTCCCCCGTTCTTGACGCGCCGCCAGCGGGTCGGTCAGGCCCTCGTATGCCGCGGCCACCAACTCGCCGAAGTTGCTCGCCCCGACCGACAACCCGGCAACCGGTTGCAGGCTCACCCGCCACCCGGCGGAAAACCAGGTCAGACACCGAAATCCTGTTGGAGCACTAGGTTCTGTCCGGCGGATCATGTGACCCTCTGACTGGTCGCTCGTTGGTCCGGACATGGGGCGGGGGGATCTGACGAATCACGAGTGGTCGTTGCTGGAACCGCACCTGCCGCCTCTGGGCTGCCGGGGCGGCCGGTGGAACGATCACCGCACCGTGGTCAACGGGATCCTGTTCCGGATCCGAACCGGTGTCCCGTGGCGTGATCTGCCGGAACGCTACGGCTCGTGGAAGACCGTCTATGAACGGCATCGCCGCTGGTCGGCGGACGGCACCTGGAACCGGATCCTGCATTCGGTCCAGGCCGATGCCGACCTGGCGGGGCGGGTCGACTGGTCGACGGTCGGGGTCGACTCGACGTCCTGCCGAGCGCATCAGCACGCGGCTGGCGCCCGCAAGGCCAAGCCGCGGGTCCCGAAAAAAGGACGACGCCCCGGCACCACCGCCCCGACGAGGGACTCGGACGGTCCCGGGGCGGCCTGACCTGCAAGATCCATCTCGCCGGCGAAGGCGGCTGCCGCCCCATGTCCCTCCTGCTCACGCCGGGACAGTGGGGCGACGCATCGCAGATGATCGAGGTCCTGGACCGGATCCGAGTTCCCCGGCCACTGGGCGGAAGGCCCCGGACCCGGCCGGACCACGTCAGCGGCGACAAGGCATACAGCTCTCGCCGAAACCGCCGCTACCTGCGAAGACGCGACATCCGGCACACGATCCCGGAACCGAAGGACCAGCGGGCCAACCGCCGCCGCAGGGGCAGCAACGGGGGCAGGCCCGCCGGCTTCGACCGCGACCGCTATCGGCGACGCAACGAGGTCGAGCGGACCATCAACCGGCTGAAGAACTCCCGCGCGGTCGCGACGCGTTACGTCAAGAGGGCCTACGTCTTCCACGGCACCGTCACCGCCGCAGCGATCCGACTCTGGCTCCGTCAGTGATCCGCCGGACAGAACCTAGGCGGTGTCGAGCGCTGAGAGCCGCCGGGTGATCCGGTCGAACAGCTCCGTCAGCGGCTCGCCGACGTCCCGGCCGAACTCGGTCAGCCCGTACGTGACCTGCGGCGGCGTCGTCGGCTCGACCTTCCGCCAGACCAGGCCGTCCTCGACCAGTACGCGCAGGGTCTGGGCCAGCATCTTCTCGCTGATGCCCTGGATGCTCTCGCGCAGCTCGTAGAACCGGAGGTCGTTGCGCCGCAGGGAGATCAGTACCCAGACGCCCCACCTGCTGGTCACGTGGTCGACCATGTCGCGCGCCAGGCAGTCGGTGTGAAGCACGTCATACCGCTCGCCGGTCTCGACCCGTCTACGCTGCACACCTTCTGTCATGTCATGAGCTTACCTCCAGGTATGCCCTTACGGGAAGTTAGCTTTCGCTCCTAGCGTGGACGCCCTCAGAGCACATCCGACAAGGAGCTGATCATGATCGTGGTGACCGGTGCGACCGGGAACATCGGCCGACCGCTGACGCGGGCGCTGGCGGAGGCGGGCGAGCAGGTGACGGCGGTTTCCCGCCACCCGGCGGCGGTGCCGGACGGTGTCCGCCACCAGGTGGCCGACCTCGCCGAGCCGGCCGGCCTGCGGCCCGCGCTGGCGGGGGCGAAGTCGCTGTTCCTGCTGCTCTCCGGCGATCTGCACGCCGTCGGTGCCAACCCCGCCGACATCATCGGCGAGGCCGCGGACAGCGGGGTCCGCCGCATCGTCCTGCTCTCCACGCTCGGCGTGGTGACCAGGCCCTTCGGAGCGACGCGGATCGCGATGCGCGCGCTGGAGGACACGGTGCGGGAGTCCGGCCTGGAGTGGGCCCTGCTGCGACCGGGTGGCTTCGCCTCCAACGCCCTGTGGTGGGCCGAGTCCGTCCGCGCGCGACGGGCCGTAGGGGCGCCCTTCGGAGACGTCGGAGTGCCGGTCGTTGACCCGGCGGACATCGCCGCGGTGGCGGCGGCCTGCCTGTTGGAGGACCGCTACACCGGCGGCGCGTACGAGCTGACCGGCCCCGAGGTGATCACTCCGCGCGGGCAGACGGAGGCTCTCGCGGCAGCGCTGGGCTCGCCCGTGGCGTTCCACGAGCTGACCCGCGACGAGGCCAGGGCCGCCATGGCCCAGAGCATGCCGGAGGAACTCGCCGACGACACCCTGGACATCCTCGGCAACCCGAGCCCGGCCGAGCTGCGTGTCAGCCCGGACGTCGAGCGCGTCCTCGGCCGCGCCCCGCGCTCCTTCGCCGACTGGGCCGCCCGCAACGTCACCGCGTTCCGCTAAGACCGGCGGCGCTGGGCAAGTCCTGGTACTGCAACGATGTCTGTGTTGATTGCCGGCCGGTTTGCAAGAACCACACCAACGACTGACCTGGCCAGCAGTCACAGCAGGCACCGTCGCAGTACCAGGTGACCACGCACCAATGGGCCGAGCGGCGTCCACGCGTCGCGCAGCACCCGCACGTCGACCACCGGCCTGTTGGCGCAGCGCGGCATCGACACCGTCCTCGTCATGGGCACATGCACGAACTACTCCGGCGTACTGCTCGACGGGAGTCTCCGAGCCAGGGGGTGTGTGTTCCGCCCGGCGGGGTTCATCCGCGTTGTGGGACGGCCCCGGCTGCCGTGCTGGCGCGCCGACTCAGCGGGGGAGTTGGAGGTCGGTGCAGCCGCGTGCGTCTGCGGTGGTCTTGGCGTAGGCGGCCAGTGCATTACGCACGAAAGCGGGTGAGGGGTTTGCGCTCATGGGTTTGTCGGTGCGGTCGTTGAGTACGGACCACGCGGTGAAGAGGGCTCGTTGGGGGCTGCCGGGGCAGTCGGCGGTGGCCCATGCGTAGGAGTGCTCTTCCTTGTCGAAGCCGGACTCGCTGTGGATAGGGGAGGAGCCCGCGGCTTGCTGGTAGCTCTTCGCGTACGGCCCGAAGGTGGCCGACAGCCGGTACCCGGGCTCTTCTTCGGAGGTGGAGAGGAAGCAGTCGGACAGAGGGGACGTCGTTGTCGGCAGGGGTTTCCTGGGCGCGGGCGATCCTGCTGTGCTGTTCCTTGCGGGAGAGGCCTCGAACGGCTGAGCAGCTTCCGCGAGCCTCGGTGAGGGGGACGGAGTGGTCGAGGGGACCCTCGGCTACCTTCTCTGGGCGGTGTTGCTGCGCGGTGGGGCAGCCGTACTTGTCGGCGGCCTTGGCCGCGGTCCCGGTGGTGAAGCGGGCGAGGCTGGTGCGGACGTGGCTGTCGTTGTGCCGCGCGTCGCGTCCGAGGTCGGCGGTGACCAGCAGCGACGACTTCCCTTCCGCCTTCTTGCCGTCTGGGCAGGCGAGAGCCACGGTGGCGTGGAAGTCGTCTCCGACGGCGGAGACGGCCCCGGGCCAGCCCTTGCCGATCGGGGCCACCGTGCCTGTTTCCTGCCAGGTGTCGGCGCGGCCTTGGGGGAGGGCTTCCTTGTGGGCGTCTTTGGACCAGCGCACGTCGACGCGCAGTGCGGGCTGCGTCTGATCGGAGCCCCGCACGAGGCAGTGCGTCAGGGCGTCTCTTGTCCGCGAGTCCTGTTGGACGTCCTCGGCGAATACGCGTTCGCCCCCGAGAGTGTCGCGGACGTCGTCGTCGCCGGCGAGGACACCGTCGCAGGCGTCCCTCATCGACAGACTGTCCCGCCAGTCGGTGAAGGCACCGGTCGCCCAGCCACCGCCGACCGCGAGGAGGACGACTGCGAGGGTGATGGCGAGCAGCAGGTTCCTGCGTCGGTGGTTCAACTCTCGGGTCTTTCTTCGGAGGAGGGGCGGGCATGGCCCCGGGAAGGCTGCTTCCTCGGCGTCGCGATGAGGTACCTGTTCGCCCGGGCCGAGGGTAGACCGCGAAAGTCGCCTGATGGCATCGCAGCACGGTGTGCGCCGCGCCAGAATCGCCTTCTCCGACTTCGCCGCCAGGCAGCGGAAATCCACAAGAGAAGCAGTCCGGCCCTACAAGGCGATGACCGACTTGCACGACGGCGATCTCATCGGGTTGTCCCCCCGGCGGACGAAGAGCGGCCAGATCTGACAGGTGCTGCCGGGGTCTGGACGGTCACGAGGATCCGGCCGTCGGCGAACGACCCCAGCGCACACGCGGCGGCTGTGGTGCGCACCCGCACCGTACTGGCCTGGACGTCATCCACTGGACTCCGCCCCCGGCTTGCCCTGGTCTCGTGGGGTTCAGGCGTGGGAGCTGATGAGGCCGCCGGTGGTGAGGACGATGGATATGCCGTTGGCGTCGAGGCCGGCGTCGTGGCCGTTGGCGTCGATGGTGCCCATGACGCCGTCGTTTCCGATGATCTGGGCGCGGTAGTGGTTCTCGCTCTGTTTGGTGACCTTGGCCTTCCAGTCGCCTTCGAGGTTGAAGGTGCCGGGCCCCTGCTGGCCGGCGTCCATCCACGAGGAGATGTGACCGCCCGGGGTGAGGGTGACGAACATGCCGTTGCCGTCCATCCCGGCATCGCGTCCGTCGGCGTCCAGTGTGGCGATGACGGCACCGTCGCTGACGATCTCGGCGCGGTAGTGCTGGGCACCGAGCTTGGAGATCTTGGCCTTGCTCCCGTCGACCAGCGTCTGGGTGCGCGCCGCAGAAGCGCTCTTGGACGTGAGGGAGTCGCTCTCGTGCTGCGCCTGGGACTGCGCGCTGGTGCCGGCCTTGTGGGAGCCGGACGCATCGCTGTCACTGCTCTGGCAGGCGGTCACAGAGAACGCCGCGGCGGCGGCCACCGCCACCAGAGTGGCGGAACGGACGGTGCGGCGGGTGCGACGGGTTGTCATGGCGGGAATCCCCAAAAGTCTCAAGGTACGGCGCCGGTCCCTGTCGTGACCGGGGCCGTCCGGGTCTGCTGTTGGCTACACAAGGTGAGATGGCAGTGAGGCGGATCTTGTTCACCGACTTGTGTCCGCACTTGGTAACAGCGAGATGGCCGCCTGCCGCAACTGCCCACGACCCTGATGTGGCACCCCGCCTACCGGAGTGTGGGCGCCAGCGAGATCTTCACCGCGCTGGACGACTACATGTGGAAGCTCACCGACAAGTGGGCGACCCGCGCTTACCCGAACAAGCCACGGCGCTGGGTCACGGGCCCGGTACTACGGACGTTCAACAAGTCCCGGCAGGATCAGTGGGTGTTCGGCGACGACAGCGGCGCTCCAGCGACGGATCGCCGCTGCCGGGGTTTCTGCGGCACTGCATGCCCGCGAGCTTCCTGGGCTTGCTTGAGCCGAGCCGCGGGGAAAGCCCGCACGGCCGGTTCTGAGGGGGGACCGCCGCAGCGGTGCGGCGGTCCTGCCCGACCAGAGCGCCAAGCAGGAATGCGGCCTGGACAACCAAGTGCGCCGCTACCCCGGCTGGCACCGCCACATGACCGAGGCCGGGCCTCCCTCGCCAGGGCCGCCCACGCCTGCCTGACCGTCCTGCGAGCCCGGGAGCTGGATGCCGGGAAAGCAGTCGAACACATCCTGCACTGGTCGACCTGGCGCCGACGACGACAGCACCAGACCCGCGCCAGTCACTACGAAAGACGCGGACACATCCCCTGACCTGGCCACCAGTCACGGCAAGCACCGTCGCGGTACTAGGCATGGACCATCGCGGCCAGCTTGACGCGTGACGATATGTCGAGCTTGCGGTAGATGCTGCGCAGGTGGTAGTTGACCGTGTGGTGCGAGAGCGACATCTGCTCAGCTGCCTGGCGGTTCGTCATGCCCGTGGCGACCAGGCGGGCGATGGTGCGTTCCGTCTCCGTCAGGGCCGCCCAGCCTTGCACCGGGCGGTCGGCACACTTCCAGTGGCGCTTGCACACACCCCGTTCCCGCAGGCTGTGCCGGACCCGGGCGGCGTCCCGCGGTGCTCCGGACCGAACGTAGGCGCCGATGGCCCGCTCCAGATGGTGTACGGCCGTGTTCCGGTCGTCGCACAGGCCGGCCAGGTCCTCCTGGGCCTGGGCCCGGGACCAGGGGTCCTGGTGCAGGTCCGCCGCGCGCCGGAGCGCCGCGGTGTCGCCCCGCAGCAGCCCCCGCGTGTGTTCGGCCGCCGCGCCGAGCACCTGCCTGCCCGGGTTGTTCCGGGCCAGGAACCCCGCGGCGGCCGACGCCTCGGCGGCGAACTCCGGTAACTTGGCGGCCAGCGCTGTGCGCACCAGCCACGGAGCCGTGTACGGGGCGTACAGCAGCAGCCCGTACGGGCTGACCCCTTCGGACAGCCGCCGTTCGGCCATCCGCACGGCGGTCCTGGGCCCCTGGCGCGCCTCGGTGACCAGCAGCGCGGCCCACAGCACGGACGGGGTCGTCCAGCTGGAGCGGTGCCCGGTCAGCGCCGCGTCGAGGAACTCGGCCTGCCGCACCGCGGCCGGTATGTCCACCCGGCGCAGCGAGGCGACCGCCAGCACCGCGCGGGCGAGCGGCGCGAGCGCGCCGGTCCCGTACTGCCGGCTCAGGTCGAGGGCCGCCTCGGCCGCCGCCCCGGCGGCCGCCACCTTTCCCTGTTCGAGACGGAGCAGCGCGCGCAGGCTCCCGGTCATCGCGCGCCACCCTCGGCCGCCGCTCGCATCGGCCCGGGCCTCGGCTTCGCGCAGTTCGGCTTCCGCCTCGGCGAATTCGCGCAGGCTCACCAGGTACTGGACGCGGGCTGCTCCGGCGAAGGTCGCGGCCACCCGGTCGCCCCAGGACGGTGCGGGGCCCCTCGCGCTGCTCTCGCGCAGCATCTCGAGCGACTCCGCGACCCGTCCCTCGCACCAGAAGCGGTGGCTGCCTGCCACGTCGGGACCGGCACACCGGGCCCGGTCCGCATCCTTGCCGTTGTCCCTGCCGTCCGCCGCAGGCCACGGCTCCTGGCGGGCGCTGCCCCACGGGGAGGAACAGCAGTCCAGAAGCAGGGTGGTCTCGCGGGGGACCCGGGACCTGCCGGCCCGGCTCAGCACCTGCCGGGCCTGTGCGGCGGCCGCCGCCAGGTCGCCGCCGCACAGGTGCACGGCTCCCAGCCGGGCGTGGAGCAGACTCGCCGAGGCGGGTCCCAGCGGGCGCTTGAGCGCCTCGTCCAGAGAGTGGACCGCCTCTGACAGCAGTCCGCGGACCGCCAGCCCGGCGGCCTTGATCCGCACGAGCCGGACCAGGCCGTCCTCCTCCGGCAGCGGCAGCCGCAGTGCCTGCGCGGCGAGGTCCGAGGCGGCGACGGGATCGTTCCTGGCCCGGCGGGCGACTGCCTCGGGCAGGCTCAAGGCGGCCCTGCGGTCCCCGCTCTCGGCCGCCCGCAGCAGGTACTCGGCGCTGAGCGCGTCCGCGCCGCCGCAGGCCAGCAGCCGATGGCCGACGTCCCGCAGGATCGCGCCGCGGACCGGGCGGGGAACGGTCTCCCGTACCGCCTGCCACACCAGGAGGTCCTTGAAGGCCGGCAGCGAGCACTCCTCGGTCAGCACGCCCGCTTCCCGCGCCTCCCGGATGGCGGGCAGCAGGGTCAGCGGACTGTGGCCGAGAACGGCCGAGAGGGCTTCCAGATCGAAGGACTGCCCCAGGACGGAAGCGATGTCGAGCATCCGGCGGGTGCTGTCGGACACGCCGGTGAGCCGCCCGGAGGCGAGCGCGCGGGCCTGTGGGGGGAGCACACCCCAGCGGTGCGGCCGCGCGGTGCCGTCCGGCGCGGTGTCCACACCGGCCTCCAGCAAGCCGGTCAGCACGTGCATCAACAGGGCCGGAACGCCGCCGGCGTAACTGCAGACCTCCATGATCTCCGGCCCGGGGGGCCTCCCCAGCACCTCGGCCGCAAGTCGCTCGATCGCCTCCCGGGGCAGCGGCAGCAGCCGGCAGCAGAGCACGGCCAGGCTCTGGTCGTCGAGCCGGTGCCCCTGCTCGCCGTCCCAGGTCGTGCCCGGTTCGGCGGCCAGTGCGGCGGCCGGTTCCGGGACATCGTCCGGGCAGGCCAGTACGACCACCAGGGGGCGGGCCGAGCGCACCTCGGCCCGGCGGACGATCCGCATGGCGGACTCGACCGAACGGCACCAGTCCACGTCGTCGAGGGCGACCACGACCGCTCCCTGCGGGCTTCCGCCCGGCGCGTGGAAGTCGATCCAGTCGTGCCATCGGGCGACGAACTCCGCCAACGGCTCCTCGCGCAGTTCGTCCAGGAGGTACCGGAGCGAGACCCCGGACAGTCCGGCGCCGTTCAGCTGCACGACCTCCAGCCCCGATCCGGCCGCGAGCCGGGACGCCGAGGCCAGGAAGCTGGACTTGCCCGTGCCCCGGCCGCCGGTGACGACCAGCAGTCCGGTACCCGGTCCGTTCGCTCTGGCCAGCAGCGTTCTGACCAGCCCCAGCTCTCTGCCCCGCCCGTACAGACCGGCCATCATGACCTCCTCGCGTCGCGCGCGGTGCCCGGGGCCCGGGGTCCGGGAGCCCCGGACGTTCCGGGCCGGGCGGCCCGGCCTCGGTGCAGGATGCCGAGTTCTCCGGTACCCCGCCAGGGAGCACGAGCGGGATTCGGTCAGCTCCGTGACCGGGGTGCCGGTCTGGCGAATCCGAACAGCAGGACGGCCGGCACCAGGCCGACGAGCACCGCGTTGGTCGCGGCGCCCGCTCCCGTGAGGATGTCCACATAGCGGACCAGGACGACCGTCACGCCCGTCATGAGCACCAGCGACACGAGCGCCACCACGAGGACGGGCCGCCTCCGGGGCAGCCCCGGGGTGCGCCAGAAGAACACCGCGATCGCCAGTGCCGTGATCGCCTGGAGGAGTATCACGCCGATGATGCCCGGGGTGTTCAGCCAGATCAGCATCGTCCGGTACGGGTCGCTGCCCGCTGCCGCGAAACCCGTGATCACGACGGCGGACAGCAGGCTCTGGCACACTCCGGCCGCCGACGGCGACCGGTGCCGCGGCTGCACCCGGGAGAGCGCACCGGGCAGCAGCCCCTGCACCGCCAGGGAGTGGATGTAGCGGTTCACCATGTTGTGGAAGGCCAGCGCGGAGGCGAGCACGCTGGTGATGATGAGGACCTTCATCACGTCCGCGATCCACGCGCCGACGTAGCGCTCGGCGGCGATGTAGTACATGTCCCGGGTGTTGTGCGCCGACACGGAGACCGTCTGGACCGGGCCGAACGCCTGGACGATGCTCCACACCACGAAGGTGTAGAAGGTGCCGAGGAAGACCAGCGCCGCGAGGGTCGCCCGGGGCACCGACCGGTCGGGATCGCGGGCCTCGGCCCGGAAGATGGCGGTGGACTCGAAACCGAGGAAGGAGCCGAAACACACCGTCAGCGCGGCGGCCATGCCCCCGGTCCATATGTGCGCGGGGCGGAACGAGTCCCAGGACAGGCCCTGCTCTCCGCCCTGGACCACGATGGCCCCGGCCACCAGGGCCAGCACCACGGCCTCGACGGCCAGGAGCACCCCGAGCACCCGGGCGCCGATCTCGACCCCCCGGTACCCCAAGAACCACACCAGGACGACGCCCGACAGCGCGGGGATCGCCCAGTGCACCCCCGCGCCGGTCAGCGCACGCAGGACCGGGCCGACGGAGCTGCCCAGAATCGCGTAGCCGCTGATCTGGATGCCGTTGTACGCCAGCAGGGCCAGCAGCCCGGCGCCCGCACCGGCCCGCCGCCCCAGCCCCCGCTCCACATAGGCGTAGAAGGCGCCGGGGCGGCTGACGTACTTGGTCATCGCGACGAATGCCACGGCGAACACGGCCATCACCGCCGCTGCCCCGAGATAGCCCGCGGGGGCGCCGATGCCCCCGAGCATGATGCTCAGCGGTGCGACGCCGGCCATCACGGTCAGGGGCGCGGCTGCGGACAGCACCATGAGAGTGATTCCGGACGCGCCGAGGGCCCCCTGCCGCAGCTGCTGTTGCCGAGCCTGGCCGGGTCGCGCGGAGCTGACGTCACCCATGGGCGGGGCACCGGGCCTTTCGTCGGAGGCGGGCGGGGGTGGGCGGCGCCGGTGGGGCGGGACCGCGCCGGTGTCCGTGAGCGGGGGAGCGCGGGGGAGTGCACGGATCAGATCAGCGGTACCACCAGGTTCCCCCTCAGGAATCCGCACAGCGCGTCGGCGTCCCAGCCGCCCATCCAGAAGGCGACCCCCCAGGGCGCTTCGGTGTCCGGGCGCAGCCGCTCGGGCAGCGGGGCGTGGAGGACCGGCGGGCCGTGCAGCGGGAAGGCGAACTCCTCCACGGCCGTCAGGTTGACGACCCGTTCGTCGGAGGGGTTCCGCAGCGCGATATCCAGTTCCCGCACGCGCTTGTCCAAAGCCGCCCGCCGCGCCGGAGGGATGCCGGGCTGCCGCAGCTCGGCGGCCAGCCGGGCACGGCGCTCGGCGCGGTCGGCCAGCGGGTCGCGGATGCCGGTCGCGGAGGCGACCAGCGCGGCGTCCGTTCGGAAGCCGCTCGCTCCGTACTCCTGGAGCAGCTGCTGCGGCAGCCGGTGCACATCCGTTTGCCGGGCGGGCCGCTCCTGCCGGTCCTGGGCCCTCCGGGACATGGCCATGGACCGCTCCAGGCGGGGGCGTCCGTCGGCGCCGCCCACCCGGAGCCGGAACGGCACGATCGGCTCCCGCCCCGCCGTGGTCAGGACGAAGTTGCGGTTCTCGAACCGCGGGCGGTCCAGCAGCTCCACCCGCCCGCCCACCAGCTCCGTCACCTGGCCGGCCCCGTGGACGGCGCGGGTCACGTGCACGCCGACCCGGGGCGCGTGGCTGCGTACCGTGCCCGGCGGAGGATCGTTCAGCACGATCACCCGGTCCAGGTCCGGCTCCCCGGCCAGCGCGAAGGTGCTGCCGCTGGCACCCCGGGGCTCGTCCGTGGGGTCGGGGTCGGTGGCCAGCCGGCACATGAACCAGCCGCCGAACTCGATGCGCAGGGCACGCTGCCCGCTCACGGCCGGACCGCTTCCCCGGCGAACGAACGCGACATCCGCGCCACGTCCTTGGCCAACAGGTCCGTACGGTGCTGGAGGCGGTCGGGCACGTGTGCGGTCCGCATCCGGCGGGCGAGCCGCCGGCTGCGGACGGCGAGGCCTGCCAGGCGCTCGGCGAACACCTGGTGGGCCACCCGCGCTTCGGGGATCAGCGCGAGCCCCCGCCGGAACGCGAACGGCGGACCAGCGCTCGCCGGCGGATTCCCGGCGCGGGCCGGCAGCTCGCTCAGTACCTCTCCCAGCGGACGCACGAACATCGTCATCAGGGGGAAGAACGCCACCCGCTGGATGCGCCGCCGCTCTGCGGGCGCTTCGTCCACCCGGCTGTAGAACCGCAGCAGCATGAGCACCAACAGGCCGTAGCCGTCGTCGAACAGCTCCGCCGCTTCGCGGGCCAGCGGCTCACTGATCAGTGCGGTGCCCTCGGCGTCGGGTACGGGCCGCACCACGGGGTTGCGGAGCAGGGGACGGGCCGGTACGAAGGTGCGGCCGGTGCGGGCGGCGGTGGCCAGCTCGGCGTCGAGTTCGGCACGTATGCGCAGCAGCCGGTGGTAGTGCGAGCCCTCCCGGTCCTCCTCGGCGCCCTCACCCTGCTCGACGATCAGGTCGATGGCCCGCAGCGCGGAAGCCCGGTCGTCGATCACGAAGGGCTCGACCCCGTACCCCACCGTCACGTCCTCGTCGAGCACGCCCTCGGGGTCGATGACGGCGGCCGAGTCGACCTGCCGGTACCGCGAGCCGATGAACAGCTCCTTCTCCTCCAGCGCCAGGACGGCGGCGCGGATCCGGCCGTACAGCTCGCCCACCGTCCGCGGCCCTCGTCCGCCCACCGTCCCCGGCCCTCGTCCGGCCGGCTCCGCGGCCTCCGGGCCGCTCCGCGCGCCCGGCTCCGGGGCCGGACGCGGTGCGGACGGCCGCTCGTAGTCGAGGAACCGCTCCAGCGACGTGGCCGAGAACGGCTCAAGCGCCGCGACCGTGCCCAGCGGGTAGTAGCGCTCGGGTTGCGGGAAGTTGGGCCGGCGCAGATGCGCGGCGCCGCCGACGGCGGCCAGCAGATTCAGCGCCAGCCCCAGATGGAGCATCTCCTCGCGGGCCAGCAGCAGCAGCTGGCCCTTCCACTCGCGCACCAGCTCGGCCTGCACCTCGTCGATACCGCCTTCCTCCGGACGGGTCTTGAGGGAGAAGGCCGCGTACAGGTAGTGCAGACACAGCGAGTGCTCCAGTTCGGCCACCTCGCACAGCCCCTCGGTGAGCCGGACCCGGCCGGCCCCCGTACCGCCGCCGGTCACCATCCCGTCCGCCCCGCCCGCGCGAGCCACCGGGGGGAGACGGCCGAGAGATCCGGCAGTACCGCGTGCGCGCTGGAGTGGTCCAGGAACCGGGTCGTGGGAGTGGGCACCGCGACCACGGTCACCCCGGCGGCCCGCGCCGCCGCCACCCCGCTGAGCGAGTCCTCGAACGCCACACACGCCCCGGCGGGGACATCCAGCCGGTGCAGGGCCTCCCGGTACACCGCCGGATCCGGCTTCCTGGCCGGTACGTCGTCCGCGGTGACCACCGCCGTGAAGTGCCGCGACAGCCCGTAGCGCGTCAGCCAGCGCCGTACCCAGGCGCCGTCCGCCGCCGAGGCGATGCCGAGCGGCAGCCCGGCCGAGCGCAGCCCCTCCACGGTCTCCGGCACGGCAGGCAGCAGCCGCACGTACTCCTCGGTGAGGTACTCCTCCCACAGTTCGCCGAGCCGCCGGCGCAGTTGCGCGCGGCCCGGCGGGGCCGCGCCGGCGGCGGACCGTACCGCCAGCAGGCGCTCGAACAGGCACTCGTAGCCGGTGGGCCGCCCGCACACCTGCTCCGCCCACCAGCCCCGCGGCAACTCCCCGCCGCCGTACTCGCGGTACAGGGCGCGGCACGCGAGCAGATCGGGACGGACCGAGTCGACGATGACCCCGTCGAAGTCGAAGATCACCGCGGCGACCGGTGCCGCGGGCCGCTCAGAGTCGTGTTCGGTCGGCACGGTGCAGGCCCCCCATCCGTCTTTGTCCAGCGCTCCCGAGGTCCGGCCCGGGCGTACGGGCCCGGCGTACCGGCCCCGGCGTACCGGTCTCGGCCTACCGGGCCGGGCACGGACGCCACCGCGACTCGGCCCGGCCCCACTGTGCCGCCCCTGGCCGGGTGCCACACCGCCCGATCGCTCACCGCGTACGGACGGATCACCGGCCCGCGGGCCGACCGGACCGGGCCCGCGACGGCGCACCGGTGGAAAGCGAGCCCGCGCCCTACTCGGTCCAGTAGTGTGCGACCGCCCGTCCCGGTGGCACGATCCCCCGGACACCCCCGAAGCGGGGACCCGAGGCAGGGAGGGGCCGCGGCCATGCGGTACAGCACGCTGGGGGCCACCGGATTGAAGGTCTCCCGGCTGGGACTCGGCACCACCACATTCATGGGGATCTTCGCCCGCCGGCCCCCGCAGGAGTCCCTGCGGGTGCTGCTGCGGGGCCTGGACGCCGGCATCACCCTCGTCGACACCGCGCCCTCCTACGGCCAGGGCCTGGCGGAGGAGTGGGTGGGCCGGGCGCTGCGCGGGCGGCGCGAGGAGGTGGTGCTGACCACCAAGGCGGGCTGCTACGCGCCCGGGACCTTCGACTTCTCCCCGGCCCGGATCCGCTCCGGGCTCGAAGAGAGCCTGCGCCGACTCGGCACCGGCCATGTGGACGTCCTGTTCGCGCACGACGTCGAGCACTGCGCCCCCGGCCGGCTCGTCGAAGAGGTGCTGCCCGTGCTGGGACGGCTCAGGGACGAGGGCAAGACCCGCGCCGTCGGGGTGTCAGGGCTGCTGCTCGAACCGCTGGCGGAGGCGGTTCGGCACGGCGCAGTCGACGTCGTGCAGAGCTACTGCCGCTACGGTCTGCACGAGCGAAGCCTGGCCGCACCGGCCGCCGACTGGCGCGCCCGGCGGGTGGCCACGATCCTCGGCAGCCCGCTGGCCATGGGCCTGCTCACCCGCGCGGGCCCGCCCGGATGGCACCCCGCACCCGCCGCCCTGCGCGCCGCCGCCCGCCGCGCTGCCGCCGTATGCGCCGAGCACGGCACCGACCTGGCCTCCCTCGCCATGCGGTACGCGCTCGCCTGCCCCCAGCTCGACGCGGTGCTCACCGGCGCCGGTGATCCCGGCCACCTCGACCGCAATCTGCGCGCCGTGGAATCGGCACCCGAGCCCGGGGTGCTGGACGCGGTGCTCGGCTGTTTCGCCGACGTCACCGAGCGGACCTGGCCGAGCGGCGACGGCGGCGACGGCGGCCAAGGCGGCGACGAAGGTGACGGCGGCGACGAAGGTGACAGCGGCCGGCCGGCCGCCGGCCGGTGACCCTGCGAGAGCCCGGGAGGATCCCATGCCCGCAAGTGACGCCCGGCCGGCCGGCGCCCCCGTGCCGCCACCCCGCCGGCCGCTCAGATGCGCTGTCGTCGGACTCGGCTTCGGCCGGTGCCATGCCCGCGAACTCGCCCGCATGGACGGCGCGGAGCTGGTGGCCGTGGCCGAACTCGACCCGGCCGCGCAGGGCTTGGACCTGGTCGGTTTCAGCGCGTCTCTCGGCGCCCGCGGCCACCGCGACGGCCTGCGCCTGATCGCCGAGGAGGAGCTGGACGCCGTCGTCCTCGCCGTACCGCCGCGCGCCCGGGAGAAGCTGATCCGCGCCGCCGGGGACGCGGGGCTCGCGCTCTTCCTGGAAAAGCCGTTCGCCGCCGACCGCCGGCACGCCGAAGCCCTGGCCCGGCTGTGCTCCGGGTACCCCGCGTCCCCGGTGATGCTGGACTTCTGCCTGCGGCACCTGCCCGCCGTCGCCCGGCTGCGGGAACTCCTCGCGGGACCCCTGGGCCGCCCCCTGGTGGTGAACGCGGACCTGATGCTGCCCCGGGACGACAGCCCCGGGTGGGTAGGGGATCCGGCCGACGGCAACGGCGTCGTCAACGAGAACACCTGCCACCTCTTCGACACGCTCGGCTTCCTGCTGGGCGAGCCGGAGACGGTGCACGCCGAGGGCGGCGCCTACCGCGGCGGCCGCCTGGAGGACGGCATCGCCGTGGCCATCGGGTACGCCGGCGGAGCCGCCGCCGTCCTGACCGGCGGCAGCCTCGGCGTACCGGCGCTGCGCACCCCGGCCGCGCTCACCGTCCACGCCGAACGGGGACAGGCCCGGCTCACCGGCCGCGACCACATGTTCACCGCCCTGGAATGGGCCACCGCCGAGCACACCGAGGCCGTACGGGAGAGCTGGGAACCCCTCGGGCGCGGCCGGATCGCCTCCGCCGCCCTGCGCCATTTCGTCCGGTCCGTCAGCGCCGGTACCGCCCCCGAACCGGGCGTCCGGGACGGCATCGGGGCGGTCGGGCTGGCGATGGCGGTACGCACCTCCCTGGAGACCGGCGGCCGGGTGCCGCTGACCCGGCGGGGCGGGACGCCCTGACGGCGCGGCGGTCGGCCCGGCGGACACTCACCCGGTGCGGCCGCGCTCGCGCACCGCGGCCCGGTGGAAGGCCAGTTGTTTGAAGAAGGCGAGGAGCTGCTGGTCGGGCGGGACCACCGCGAGTTCCCCGCCGACTCCGTCCAGCGCCCCCCGGTAGTCGGTCCGGTACGACTTCATCGACTCCGCCGCCATGGCGAACCGTCCGGTCACCGGGACACCGCGGAACGCCGGGGAATCGGGGCCCCACGAGGGGCGCGGCGAGGTGAACAGCAGGACCGACGGCGACAGCGCGTGCCCCGCGGCCAGCGCCCCGAGCAGCAGGCAGGGCTGGGTGCCGTTGGCCCCGATGTCCACGATCACCGGGTCGTCGGTCCCGTGGCCCGCCGCCGCCCGGAACCGCCGGGCCAGCGCACCGCAGCGCTGTGCGAACAGGCCCTGCTCGATGCCGTGTCCGAGCACCTCGTCCACCAGCGGGTGTGCCGTCCCGAACAGGGTCAGCGGCCCTGCGCCGCGCCGTTCGGCCTGCCCCCGGCCGTCTGCCAGCTCCTGGCGGAACAGCCGGACGAACAGCTCCCCGAAGCCCGCCTCTCCCGCCGCGGCGCGCTCCCGGGCCGCCGAGATCAGCAGGAACAGCTGCGAGGCGACCAGCCCGTTGTCCATCCACGCGAAGTGCCGTCCCCCCTGGCCGCCGCCGGACACGGTGTCGGACAGCCCGTCCGCGCCGAACACCTCGTGCCGGGTGCGCACCAGCACCCGCCGCTCGGCATCGCCCAGCAGCGACAGCCGGCTCATGTAGAAGACGCGGGAGGCGTGCGCGCTGCCCCGCCACAGGTCGTAGGAGAGCTTCAGGAACTCGGCGTCCGTACCGAGGAAGACCACCACCCGGCGCTCGGCGCCGAGCGCCTGCCGCACGGCCCGTACCGTCTCGCTCCCCAGGGCGCACAGCGCCGCGTACAGTGCCGCCGGCTCCGGCGGGCACGCCTCGAGGTCCCGGACGGAACCGGGCAGCAGCGACGCGAGGTTGCGGCGGTACTCGGCGGCCTCGTCCGGGCCGAGGGACCCGGCCTGGGCGAGCCCGCGCCCCAGGTGGTGTGCCAGCCGGGCGGGGTCGAGCCCCAGCACCCGGGCCTTGCGCCGGGCCCAGTGGACGGCCTGCCCGGCCTCCAGCGGCCGGGGGACGTCCAGAAGGTCCTCGGACACCCGCGCCAGGTGTCCGGCGAAGGCCTCGGGGCCCGAAGCCCGCGGCACGCGCCGTACCAGCCGCTCCAGCGCGTTCGCCGGCCCCGGACCGCCCCTGCCCTGGCCCTTCATCTGCGGTCCCGCAGGGGTTCCGGACCGCAGGTCAGGTCGTGGAAGCGGGTGGTGGAGCCGGCCGAGAACGGGGCCTGTGCGCACACGCCCGCCCACAGCGGCTCCTCGGGAAGGCACAGGGTCCGGGCGAACCGCCAGTCCGCGTCCCCCGGGGTACGGAACAGCCCCGCGAACCGCCGCCCCTGTCGGGTCACCAGCAGGTCGGCGCGGGGCCCGGGCAGGGCGGGCCCCATGGCCTCGTCGGAGTACGGCAGGGAGGCGACGGTCACCACGGCCCAGGACCCGGCGGCCGTCCGCTCGACGCACAGCTTGACCGAGCCGGCACCGGTGCGGACGACGAGCCCGCCGGCGTCCGCGAAGCGGGTGCCGTCCTCGACGACGACCCCGGCGCACAGCCGGAAGTCGCCGTCGAACCGCCGCACCAGAGCGGGCAGCGCGTCGATCTCGCGTACCGCCGGCATCGCGTACAGGTCGGTGCCGGCACCCGCCGTCAGCCGCAGCCCGCCCGGCGCCGGGCGCACGGACTCGGCCGGCGGCCCCAGCCGGTACCACGTCCCGGGCAACGGTGCGGCGGGCTCGGCGCGCGGGTGGCCCTGGGCAGCGGTCACGGCTGGGCCATCGCACCGTCGACGCTGATCGCCTGCCCGGTCAGGTGGGGCGCGGAGGCGAGATGGACGACGGTGTCGGCGATGTCCTGCGGGCTTTGGAACTCGCCCTGCGGAATCAGTGCCCGCATCCGCTCCCAGCACTGCTCCCGGGTCTCGCCCGGGCGCACGAACTCGCTCAGCAGGTAATCCCACATCTGGGTGCGGACGATGCCCGGGCACACGGCGTTGACCCGGATGCCGCTGCGCGCCACCTCCTTGGCGAGGGAGGCGGTGAAACCGATCACCCCGAACTTCGCGGCACAGTAGTGGGCCTCCTTGGCGAAGCCCGTCCGCCCGGAGATGGAGGAGAAGTTGACGATGGCGCCGCCTCCGCCCCGGCGCAGCAGCCCGATCGCGTGCTTGCACATCAGGAAGACCCCGGACAGGTTGCCCGAGACGACGGCTTCGAACTGGGCGAGCGTCATCTCCTCGACCCGGGAGATGTGTGCGACACCGAAGGCGTTGACCACCACGTCGAGTCTCCCGTGCTCCTCGTCGATCCGGGTCAGCAGGGCGCGTACCGAGTCCTCGTCGCCCGCGTCGGCGTCGGCGGCCGTCACCGCGAAGCCCTTCTCGCCGAGAGTGCGGGCGAGTTCCCGGGCGGCGGCGTATCCGCCCGTCCGCCGGCTGCGGTAGTGGTTGACGTCCGAGGCGAGCTGCTGTGCGTCGGCGGCCACCACGGTGGCGCCCCGGCGAGCGAACGTCTCCACGACCGCGGCACCGATCCCGCGGCCGCCGCCGGCCACCAGGACGACACGGTCGTCGGGCTGTGCCGGGTGTGTGGTCATCGGCTCTCCTCGTCGAGGGTCTGTCGGTACGTCAGGGGTTCGAGCAGCAGCGCGTCCAGCAGCCGCGGGAAGGCCCGGTAGTCGGCCGGCTCGCGCCCGGGCCGGGCGACGATCTCGCGCAGCCCCGGCCACCGGCTTCCGGTACGGGTCTCCAGCCCGGCCAGGGCCGACTCCAGTGCGCTGTCGTTCCGCTGGAAGTAGTCCAGGAACAGACGCTCGGCCCGCTCCGGATCGAGCCCCGGGTGGGCCCGGGGCCGCTCGGCCACCCGCAGGGCCCCGGCGATCCGCCGGTCGGGCCGGACGCCGGGGCGCCGGCCGGGCTCCTCAAGCGCCCGCCACAGCGCCCCGGCGTCGTAGGGGCCGCCGTCCGGGAGCCGGGCCGGTGCGTAGGCACGGTGCAGCAGGCGCTCGGCGCAGTGCTCCTCGTCGATCCGGCCGAGCGGCCGGATCCGTCCCATGGTGAACTCCGTGCTGGTGTCCAGGGCCGTCGGTATCAGGTTGTCCGCGGGCAGGAGTTCCACCGCGGGGCCGACGTTCGCCGCGAGGACCGGAACCCCGTGCGCCAGCGCTTCGAGGACCACCCTGCCGAGCGTTTCGCGGGACGCCGTGCTCGGGAAGAGCAGCACATCGACGGAGCGGAAGAAGCCGCCCAGCTCCCCCTGCCCCAGTACGCCCGCAGCCCTGACCCGCCCAGGGTCCACTCCGCGCCGGCTCAGGGCCCGAAGCACCCGCTGCGGTGCGAAACGTTCGGTGTTCGGCTTGCCCGCGAACACCAGCCCGGCCCGGCCGCCGCTCAGTTCGTGCAGCCGGGCGAAGACCCGCAGCACCTGGTCGAAGTTCTTCGCCTCGGACAGCGCCCCGAGGTAGCCGACGTGCAGCGTGGCGGTGCGCGCGGGCACCCGCACCGTGGGCCGGTGAGGCAGCCGGTGCAACAGCGGATAGGCGACCGCCGAGTTCTCCTCGCGGACGCTGTCGAAGTGGCGGATGTACAGCTGCCGTGCGAACTCGGTCGGGAACAGCGCCAGATCGCCGTCCCGGACGTGACCGCGGCACAGCTCCTCCTGGGCCCAGTAGCCGGACCACAGGCTGGTGTGGATCTCCCGCACGATGCGGTACGACGCCCCGGCCCGCTCCCGCCACAGGTGGTAGAGGTAGGCGTAGGGACCGCTGCCGGCGTAGACGACATCCTCCCGGGTCCCTGGGGCCAGGCCCTCCGGCAGGCCCGGCCGGCCCCGGGTGAGGTCGTGCGGGACGGCGCCGCGGCCGGCGAGCAGTTCGGCCATCTCCTGGTGCATGAAGACCGCACCGTCCACCGACCCGTCCGGCCGGCTGTTGCGGGAGTCGTGGAAGTACCAGCTGACGCTCATCCGGCGGCTTCGTTCTCCCGCAGCGCCCGCAGCCGCTCGGCCAGAGCGCCGGGCGCCATGCCGTGCCGGGACAGCTGCGTGTCGTGCACGCAGTTGCGGATGTCCGAGCGCACGCCGTGCGGCGTCAGCGGCAGCAAGTACCGGGACCGCAGACCTTCCCCGAACCCGCCGGACACCCCGTTGTACTCCACGCTCAGCAGCGCACGGCAGCGCCGCAGCCGCTCGACCAGGGCCGGGTCCAGCTCGGGACGCAGCGCCGCGCAGTGCAGCTGGGGCACCCCGAGGCCGCGGTCCCGGTTGGCCTGCGCGACGAGTACGCCCGCGTAACCGAAGGTGAGCACGCAGCAGTCGAGGTCCGCGGCGTCCGGGGCGCCACCGAGCCAGACGGCCGCGTCGACGTCCCCGGCACAGTCCTCGCCCAGGGCGGCGAAGCGGGCGTCCACCATGCTCAGCACGTGGGCCGTCGCCGGATCGGCCAGCAGCCGCCGGACGCAGGAGCGGAACTCGGCGGCGGTGACCGGCTCGTAGACCCGGGTCCCGGTGATCTGGCCCAGCAGGTTCAGCGCGTTGGCGGCGCCGCCCCAGGCCCCCCAGCTGCGGCCGGCCAGCACGAGCAGGTGCCGGATGCTGGTGGTGGCCTCGGTGAGCATGCCCAGGGAGTCCATGTAGTACATGGCGTCGGTCGCGACGACCTTCACGGTCTCCTCCGGCAGGCTCAGCGTGAGTCCGAGGGAGAGCGTCTCGGCGAGCCCGGTGTTCTCGTACGGCACCGCGTTCGGCAGGCCGAAGCGGGCGGCCATGTCGCCGGTGAAGACGGCGAGGCGGCGGCCGGTGTCTTCCTGGACGCCGGCCAGCAGCCGGCCGGCCGTGGTGGCGAACGAGGGCCTGGGTGGGGGTGCGTCCGGGTCGGGGGGCAGCTTGAAGCTGTGCCCCTCCTTGCGGGTGGAGCACAGCAGCGCACCGCCGCCCGGTCCGTCCAGCATCACCCGCAGGGACTTGGCGACGGCCTCGGTGTCCAGGCCGTCCGTCTCGACCGTCTGGCCCAGGTAGTGGGACAAGTACTCCCTGCTGACCGGGGCACGCAGCGGTTCGATGCCCCTGCCGTTGCTGTCGACGACCAGGACCAGATTGTCGAGCCCGGCCTCGTGTGCGAAGCGGAGGCACTCGAAGGTGACGCCCTCGTGCAGTTCCCCGTCCCCGGCCAGGCACACGACCTTGCGGTGCAACCCATGCCGGCGCAGGTCCCAGGCCAGGCTCACCGCCTGGGCCAGTCCGACGCCCAGGCTGTAGCGCATGGTGTTGCGGAAGCCCCAGTCCCGGTGGACCACCCCGGTCAGGCCGTCCCGGTGCAGCGTGGCCAGCGGGGTGAACGGGAAGGTGCCCCGCACATACCGTTCGGCGTAGAAGCTGGGGGCGATGTGCCCGCGCCCGACGATGAGTTCGGCTCTCCGGGCTCTCCCGCCTCTCCCGGTGCTCGGGCCGGGGCCGTCCCGCTGCCCGGCGCGGCCCCCGGGGCCGGGCACCAGGCCCAGGTCGAAGCACGCCCGTACCAGGTTCAGCGATGACAGACAGCTCTGGTGGTTGCCGGACCCGGCGATCTCGTGCATCCGCAGCAGGACCTTCGCGCTGTCCCGGTAGAGCCGCTCCGGCACGGCCGCGGCCACGGCGGCCAGTTCCGCCAGGGGCGTCGCCGGCGCGGACCGTTCCGCCAGGCGCCGCCACTCGGCCAGCTCCCGCTCCATCACCCTGGCCTCGTCCGGGGTGAGCCGGGGCCGTGCCGCGCGGGCCGGCCCTTCGAAGCGGCCGAGCAGTCCAGGGCCGCCGGCCCCGACCAGGCCGCTGGTCACCGGCGCGGTCATCGCGCCCCGTCCAGCACCTCGTCGAGCGCCGCGCCCAGCAGGGCGGCGATCCGGTCCAGGTCCGCCTCGGTGGAGACGTAGGCCGGAGCCAGCACCACCCAGTCGTCCTCCCCACGGATGATCAGCCCGCGCCGCAGGCACGCCCGGGCGACCGCCTGGCCCACCCCCTCCCCGGTCCTGCCCCCGGCCCCGTCCCCGGCGGCCGACGGCCCGGCCGTCAGCGTGATCCCGTACAGCAGTCCGGCCGAGCGCAGTACGCCCCGGCCGCGCAGCGCGCTCTCCAGCAGGGCCGTGAAGTGCCCGGACAGCCGGGTGACTCTCGCCGGCACGTCCAGCTCCCGGTACAGCCGCAGCGCGGCCAGCCCCGCCGCGGCACTGACCGGGTTGGCCGCGTAGGTGTGCGAGGGGGCGAAGGCGTAGGAGGCCGCTCCGGTCGCCAGCACGGGGGCGACCCGTTCGCTGATGAGCACGGCGGCCAGCGGGGCGTAACCGCCGGATATGCCCTTGCCGACGCAGAGCAGATCGGGCACGGCCCCGAAGGTGTCGGCGGCGAACGCCTGCCCGGTACGCCCGAATCCGGTCACGATCTCGTCGAACACCAGCAGGATGCCGTACCGGTCGCACAAGCGGCGCAGCCCCGGCAGGAAGCCGGGCGGCGGCACGGCCATCCCCAGCAGATGCACCACCGGCTCGACCACCAGTGCCGCGATCGCGCTCGGGTCCTCCGCCTCGATGGTCCGCTCGATCAGGGCCAGGGCCTGCGGCCCGGCCTCTTCCGGCCGGAGGCCGGGCAGCCGGGCCAGCGAGTGCGGCGTCCACACTCGCACGGCGCCGGTCAGGCCGGGGCCGAAGCGGGTGGTGTCGGGGCGCCCGGTCATGGCGAGCGAGCCGAAGGTCGCACCGTGGTAGCCGTGGTAGCAGCTCAGCACCTTGTACCTGCCAGGCTCACCCCGCTCCCGGTGGTAGAGGCGGGCGAGCCGCAGGGCGGCCTCCACGCTCTCCGAACCGCCGTTGACCAGTTTGGCCAGTGAGAGCGGGGCCGGTGCCAGCCGGACGAGCTGCGTGGCCAATTCGACGGCCCCCCGGCTGGTGCCGTGCAACGGCGGGTTGAAGGGCAGCCGGTGCAACTGCTCGGTGACGGCGTCGGCGATCGGCCGGCTGCCGTAGCCGAAGCAGGTCACGAAGATCCCCGACAGTCCGTCCAGGTACTCCCGCCCGGCCGCGTCGGTCAGCCGGACCCCCTGGGCCGACTCGAACAGGATCGTGTCAGGGGAGCGGGGCGATTCGAAGCAGAACGCTGAGGTGTCGAGGCCGGTCCACGAGGAGGCCGGATCGGTCTGGACTGCTGACGGCACGGTCTTCTCCTCCAAGGCGGCGCCCCCTGGGCTCCGGTCGGCAACGGGAAGCTGGCGCGAGAGCTGAGCGTGCGGGGCGGGGGAGGGGCGCGGTCATGGGGTGAGCAGGGCATGGGTGTCCGCCATCCGGGCCGGTGCTAGCAGGTCGAGGTACTCGGCCCACAGGTCGTCCAGGATGTCCCGTTCGAGGACGTCCTTGGCGATGTCCACGACGACCGGGACGGCGTACCCCAGCAGCCGGGGCATGAGCAGCCCCGCCTCCCCCGGTGCGAGCAGCCCGGCGCCTTCGGCGGCCCGTACGAACGCCCTGGCACCCTCCCGGCGCACGGCTCGCCCGCCGGTCACCCGGCCCGCGCTCGCGGCGGTCCAGGCGAGGTCGAGCAGCCGGTCGTCCACGCGCAGATTGTCGAAGTCGAGGACGCCGGTGATCAGGTCCCGGTCCGCTTCACCGGACAGGAAGTGCCGGTGGTGCAGGTCACCGTGGACCACGGCGGTGCCCCGTGCCGCCTGCTCGCCGGCCTCGGTGAGCCGTTCGAGCAGCGGTGCGGCGCCCTCCAACTGCCGCAGCACCCCGCTGATGAGCCGCCCCCACCCGTCCGGGCGGCGCGCGGCCATCGGCGCCAGCCGCCCCAGCGCATCGTCCAGCGCGGCCCGCCAGCACGGCTCAGCCACCAGCGGATCGACGGGGTACGGGGCGAGCGCCCGGACGACCTGCTCAGGAAGCCCGTCCAGCACCGAGCGCAGGGCGAGTCCGGCGGACGCGATGCCCCGCGCCCGGGCCGGGGTGACCGCCGGGTGCGCGGTGCCGGGCAGCAGGGGCAGGAGTTCGCAGCCGATTCCGTCCCGGAGGACGGCGGGGGCACCGTCCAGGGCCGGCACGGCGACGGCGACCGGGATGCCCTGCCGCGCGCAGACCTCCATCACCTGCCGCTTGATCACGTGGAACGCCACCGGCCGCAGCGCCTCGGCGGTCAGCTGAGCCTTGAGGACGAACTCGCCCCCTGCGCTGCCCGGTTCCCCCACAACGCTCACCCGCCACAGCCCCGAGGTGTGACTCAGGGGCCGCCCGGCGGCGGGCCTCAGCGGCCGGAGCACGCTCGCGCGGGGGCTGATGCCCCAGTGGGTTTCCAGCACCCGTTCGATCCACGGCGGGCTACCGGGCCGCGGACCGCCGGGCGACCGCGCCGGCCCGCGCGTGGACTCACCGGTCGTGGCGCACGGTCCGCTGACAGCCATCGGCCCCCCAGATGCGACAGGTTCGACACCATCGTGCGGCCGCCGCCCGGCCGCCACATCACCCGGTCGAGCAGTCCGTGACGCGCGCGCGGGTACGGCGTGCGGATCGCGCCGTGCCTCCCGCGCCCGCCGGGCCCCCGGGCGGCGGTCCCTCAGGCCGACGCCTCACGGGTGGCCAGCGCAGCCGGTTCAGCGTCCGTGTGGGTCGGCCACCAGGCGCAGCAGGGCCCAGCCGACGAGGTCGATCACCTCGCTCGGGCCGACCGCCATGCGACCACCACCCCGGAACGCAAAAAAGGCCACCCCCGCCTCCCGGCGGAAGTGGCCTATGTGACCTGCGAAAACGCTGGTCGGGACGGCGGGATTTGAACCCACGACCCCTTGACCCCCAGTCAAGTGCGCTACCAAACTGCGCCACGTCCCGGTGCTCGCTCGGTTCGGGGCTTTCCCCTCTCCGCTCGCGCACAAAGAACAATACAGCACTTCAGGGGGTGCTCGCCGCCACCCCTCCCTCCCTGGCCGGGAGCGGAAGGATCGGCCGGCTCCCCGTCCCGCCCCGGGCGGACAAGACCGAACGGGGCCGGGCAGCCGGACCGACAACGGGGCTGGGCAGCCGGACCGACAACGGGGCCGACGGGAGTCGCGGCGGGGTTTCGCCGAGGCTGCGGGGGGAACTCCGGCTGTTCTGCGACAGACGGCCGGAGCCGCCGGAAGGCACCGGCCTCACTCCAGGGGAGGAGGTCTCGGCTGTGAGCCGGTCCCGCATTGTGATCGTCGGAGCTGGATTCGCCGGGTACCAGGCGGCGCGGACCCTCTCGCGCACGCTTCGTGGCGCGGTGGAGATCGTGCTGGTGAACCCCAACGACTACTTCCTCTACATGCCACTGCTGCCCGAGGTCGCCTCCGGCATGCTGGAGCCGCGCCGGGTGTCCGTCTCGCTCGCCGGGACGCTGCCCCGAGTGCGGCTCGTCCTCGGCGAGGTGGACGACATCGACTTCGATCAACGCCGTCTGCGGTACGTCGACCCCGAGGGCCGTTCGTCGCAGCTTGACTACGACCGGTTGCTGCTGACCGTCGGCAGCGTCAACAAGCTGCTGCCGATCCCCGGTGTCGCCGAGCACGCACACGGTTTCCGCGGCATGCCGGAAGCCCTGTATCTGCGCGATCACGTCAACCGCCAGATCGCGTTGGCGGCCGGGGCGGACGATGAGCGGGAGGCGGAAGCCCGCCGTACGTTCGTGGTCGTCGGGGCCGGCTACACCGGCACGGAGGTCGCGGCGCACGGCAAGATGTTCACGGACTCGCTGGCCCGGCAGCACAGCCGTAACGGGTCGCCCGGGGATGAGCCTTCCGCGGACCGCCGTCGCGGGGGTAAGGACGCCGGGCGGTCGCGCTGGATGCTCCTGGACATCGCCCCGCGCATCCTGCCGGAGCTGGACCAGCGGCTCTCGGACACCGCGGACAAGGTGCTGCGCAAACGGGGCGTCGACGTCAGGGCGGGCACGTCCGTCAAGGAAGCCACCAGCGAGGGCGTGCTGCTGGACGACGGCGAGTTCGTGCCGACCCGCTCCCTCATCTGGTGCGTGGGCGTCCGCCCCGATCCGCTCGTACAGGACCTGGGACTGGAGACGCAACAGGGCCGGCTCGTGGTCGACGAGTACCTGCGTGTACCCGGCCACCCGGAGGTCATGGCGTGCGGCGACGCCGCCGCGGTGCCCGACCTGACCAGGCCGGGAGAGATCACGCCGATGACGGCACAGCACGCCGTGCGACAGGGGAAGACAGCGGGGCGCAACCTGGCCGCCTCGTTCGGTTACGGCGCTTCCCGGCCGTACAAGCACCATGACCTCGGGTTCATGGTGGATCTGGGTGGGGTCCAGGCGGCGGCGAATCCGCTGCGCGTGCCCCTCTCGGGCCCCCTCGCCAACCTGGTGACGCGCGGCTACCACCTGGCGTCCATGCCGGGGAACCGGATCCGTGTGCTGGCGGACTGGGCGCTGGACGCGGTGCTGCCCCGCCAGGCGGCACAACTGGGGCTGGTGCGCTCGTGGTCGGTGCCGCTGGAGTCCTCCTCGCCGGAGGTGGCCCGGGTGCCGGCGCCCTGACCGTCACCGGCCGGCGCGGGCTCCGGTGTACGCGTGCCGGTGTATGCGTGCCGGTGCCGGTGCCGGTGCCGGTGCCGGTGCCGGTGCCGGTGTCCGTGCTGGCCATGGTGAAGCCCTGATCGTCGCGGATCGACCGCGGCAGGCGAGGGACAGGGAGGCCATGCCAGGGTGGCTGATGAGGCCATGCAGGGGCGTCTACGGTGTGCGGTGGTTTCCTTGTTCCCCTGAGACGTGGACGGGCGGCAGGAACTCGCGCACAAAGGCGCGGTGCCACCACGCGCCGGTCTCCCGCCGCTCCTCACGCGTCGTGAAGCGGTAGCGGTACAGCAGAGCCCGCACGTGCGTGGGCGGTTGCTCGGAGAACGGGTTGGTACGCAGCAGCCGGAGGGTCGGGCGGTCGTTGACCAGCAGACGCTCCACCAGAGGCTCGAACCAGCCCCTGGTGTACGCGGGGGAGAGCGCGGCGAACCACATCTGCCAGTCGAGGCGGAGGTGGTACGGGGCGAACTGACGCGGCAGGCGGCGTACGTTGCCCGGCTTGCCCTTGAACTCGTACTCCCGCCATGTCGTGCCGGCGGTGAGCCGCTCGTCGTCGGTGCCCTCCAGCACGATCTCCTGGCGTACACGCGTGACGCTGCCGAAGGCCCCGTACGTGTTGACCAGGTGCAGGGCGTTGAACGACCGGTTCATCTGCTGCGTCCGGCTCACCAAATTCCGGGCGGGCCAGTAGCTGAGCACCACGATCAGCAGCGCCGCCACGCACACCACGACCGCGAACCACAGCGGAGCCGCTCCGTAGGAGGGGGTGCCGCTGAGGGCGGACATGTCGACGGCGGAGAAGGCCAGGACGATCGTGAGCCAGTTCAGCCAGGAGAAGTTGCCCGAGAGGACGAGCCAGAGCTGCGTGAGGATGATCAGGCCCGCGGCGACACTGGCGACCGGCTGCGGAAAGAAGAGCCCGAAAGGAACGATGAGCTGGGCCACGTGGTTGGCGCCCACCTCGATCCGGTGCAACCGCCGGGAGAGGTGATGGAAGTACCAGCTCAGCGGGGAGGGCATGGGCTGGGTCTCGTGGTGGTAGTACAGGCAGGTCAGGTCGCGCCAGCACTGGTCGCCACGCCATTTGATCAGTCCGGCCCCGAACTCCACACGGAAGAGCAGCCACCGCATCAGCCACAGCGTCAACACCGGGGGCGCGGTCCGTGCGTTGCCCAGGAAGATCGCCAGGAAGCCCGCTTCCAGCAGCAGTGACTCCCAGCCGAACCCGTAGAAGATCTGGCCCACGTTGACGAACGAGAGATACAAGGCCCACAGCAGTGCCCACATCACCATCGACGCCCACAAGGGCACCGCGTCCGCGGCCCCCGCCACCACGGCGGCGGCGAGGGCGACACCGGCCCACGCACACGCGACCGTGACCCGGTCGTCGCACCGCCAGTGGAAGAGACTCGGCGCCGCTCTGAAGGGCACGCGTCGCACGAAGGCGGCGGCGGGCAGCAGCCCGTTCTCACCCAGCAGCGCGCGGAACTGCATGGCCGCCGAGAAGAAGGCGACGAGGTACACGGCAGCCAGGGCACGCTGGAGGACCAGCCGGCTCAGCTCGTATCCGGACGCGGAAAACCACGGCGTGAACCACTCCATGGCGGCCATGAGTACCACCCGTGCCGCACCCCCACGCCTGGCCTCTGCCGAGCAGGGGCGACGCGGCCGGTGGGAAGCCCGTGGATGCGGCACGCAACCTCACGACCCTCCTACGGGGTCCGTAAGGAGAGAGCAGGCCTCGGGAACCGACACAGGAGGTGCCATGACGCACGCGCTCGTCATCGGAGGCGGTATCGCGGGAGCCACCACGGCGCTGTCGCTGGCCAAGGCCGGGATCAGCTCCACCGTCTACGAGGCGTACCCGGCCGGCGCCGATGACGCGGGTGCCTTCCTCGTGCTGTTCCACAACGGTCTCGAAGCGCTCCGCACCATCGGCGCACACCAGGCCGTACTCGGGGTCTCGTTTCCCGCCGAACGCGTGGAGATGATGGCGCATACGGGCGACAGCATGGGAGAACGCCCGGTCTCCGGTGGTGGTGCGGCGGGAGGCGCGGGCGTCCTCGGCCCACGTACCCTGCGGCGTGCGACGCTCTGCCGGGCACTGCACGACGAGGCGGCGCGCCGTGGCGTGACCATCGAACACGGCAAGCGGCTCGTGGCCGCGGACACGGCCTCCGACGGGCGCGTGAACGCCCACTTCGCCGACGGCACCCGTGGAGAGGGAGACCTGCTCGTGGGCGCCGACGGGCTCCACTCGGTGACCCGTACCCTGATCGATCCGCACGCGCCGGCGCCCCGCCACACGGGGCAGATCACCGTGTGCGGGTATGCCCCGCGGGTCGCACCGGAGGCAGCCCCGGCGCCCGGGACCTACCGGATGATCCAGGGCAAGCGCGCCTTTCTCGGCTGCACCATGGCTCCCGGCGGGGAGGTGTGGTGGTTCGCCAACACTCCAGGTGGCGCTCTCGACCGGGAACAGCTGTCCACCGCACAGCCCCGGCAGGACGCGCGCTGGCGCGACCACGTCTACGGCCTCTTCGCCGACGACGCCTCACCCGCGGCCGACATCGTGCGGGCCAGCGCGGAGGGCACCGTCGCCACCAACGCCTACGACCTGGCCCGTACACCCGTCTGGTCGCGGCACTCCATGGTGCTGATCGGTGACGCGGCGCACGCGGCAGCGCCCAACGCCGCTCAGGGAGCGTCCATGGCGATCGAGGACAGCGTGGTGCTGGGCAAGTGCCTGAGGGACCTGCCCACGGTGGCGGAGGCCTTCGCGCGTTTCGAGTCGCTTCGCCGTGAGCGCGTGGAGGCCGTCGTCGAGCGCAGCGCACGCCTCAACGACAAGGTCGTGCCCCGTCCTGCGGCGCGGCAGGAGGGGAAGCCTGGGCAGGAGGACTCGGGCAGCGACTGGCTGCTGCGCTACCGCATCGACTGGGACGCCCCCGTCACCCCGGCCACGGCGTGAGAGGAAGGAGCGCCGGGAGACCTCTCCCACCCGCGGGCGTGGGAGGGAGCACTCCTTCGGGTGACTACGGTATGACCATGACCATCCGCGTGCTCCTCGTCGACGACGACGCCCTCGTGCGGGCCGGGCTCCGGCTGATGCTCGGGGGCAGCCCCGACATCGAGATCGTGGGGGAGGCCACGGACGGCGGCCAGGTGCTCGGGCTCGTCGAGGAGCATCGTCCGCACGTCGTCCTGATGGACATCCGGATGCCGACCGTGGACGGTCTCACGGCCACCGAGACGCTGCGCCGCCGGAGCCGGGCACCCGAGGTCGTCGTGCTCACCACCTTCCACGCCGACGCCCAGGTGCTGCGCGCGCTGCGGGCCGGTGCCGCGGGTTTCCTGCTCAAGGACACCCCGCCGGCCGAGATCCTGGCCGCCGTACAAAAGGTGGCCTCGGGGGAGCCGGTGCTCTCGCCCGTCGTCACCCGGCAACTCATCCAGCACGTCACCCCCGCCGGACACGACAGCCGCCGCGCCCGTGCCCGCGAGGCTCTTGGCGTGCTCGGGGAGCGGGAGAGCGAGGTCGCCCTCGGTGTCGGACGCGGGCAGACGAACGCAGAGATCGCGGAGTCGCTCTACATGAGCGTGCCGACGGTCAAGACACACGTGTCCCGCATCCTGACCAAACTCGATCTCAACAACCGGGTGCAGGTGGCTCTCCTGGTCCACGACGCCGGACTGCTGGAGGAGACCGGACCGAGCGACGCGTGAGGCCGGCGACCGCGCCTCAGGGCCGGGAATCCATGGCGCTCGCAGGCGTTGCACCAGGTGTGACTTCATCGCGTCGGTTTCCCGTTCCGCTGTCCGTCCTGGACCGCTCCCTCGTCCGCGCGGGCGAGCATCCAGGGCAGGCGCTGCGTGACACCGTGCGCTTCGCGCAGCAGGCGGAGGAGCTGGGCTACCTGCGCTTCTGGGTGTCCGAGCACCACGCGGTCCCGGGCATCGCGGGCTCGGCACCGTCCGTCCTGGCCGCTGCCGTGGCCTCGGCCACCTCCCGTATCCGGGTGGGTACGGGGGGTGTGATGCTGCCGAACCACCAGCCGTTGGTGGTGGCGGAACAGTTCGGGGTGCTCGAGTCACTCTTTCCGGGTCGGATCGACATGGGCCTGGGGCGCTCGGTCGGCTTCACCGACGGCGTCCGCAAGGCGCTGCGCGTCGGCAAGGACGCCGCCGAGGGGTTCAGCGCGCAGATATCCGAGCTGCTCGACTACTTCGAGGGCACCGGGCCGGTGCACGCACGTCCCGCCGAGGGGCTGCGTGTGCCGCCGTTCGTGCTCGCCGTCGGTTCCGGCGCGGCCGTGGCGGCGGAGCACGGTCTGCCGCTGGTGATCGGCGTCGCGCGCGACGAGAGCCGGACGCGTGAGGCGGTGGAGACCTACCGCCGTACGTTCCGCCCCTACGGTGGCGCGGACCGGGCGGGGGAGGGCCCGCAGGGCGTGGCCCGTTCCCCGTACGTCGTTGTCGCGGTGAACGCCGCCGTCGCGGCGAGCCGCGAGGAGGCGGAACTCCGCCAGGTCCCCGAGGCGTGGTCGACCGCCGTCTCCCGCACTCGGGGCACCTTCACCCCCTTGCTTCCGCCCAGGGAGGTCCTCAGCCGCACCATGAGCGCGAAAGAGCGTGCCGCTTTCGACGAGGCACGGCAGGCGCAGCTGCGCGGCACGGCCGCGGAGGTGACCGACGCCTTGGCCGCGCTCGCCGTAAGGACGGGCGCCGACGAGGTGCTGTTGACACTCAACACCCACGCACCGGCCGACCGTCTGGACTCCTACCGCCGCCTGGCCGAGGCCGCCGGACTGCCGCCAGGCCCCGGCTGACGCGGCGACGCCTCGTCCGCGCGGCCGGGCGCCGGTCCGGCCCGCCCAGGAGGGGCCCGGCGCCGGACCTCAGCCCTGCTGTCCCGGCAGCTCCTTCTTGAGGATTTTGCCCATGTCGTTGCGCGGCAGGGCATCCAGGAAGCGCACCTCGCGGGGACGCTTGTGCGGCGCCAGCTGACCGGCCACCAGGTCTGCCAATTCGCCCTGGTGCGGGGGCTGCTGCGGCGAGGCCGGGACGATCCAGGCGACGATACGCTCACCGAGGTCGTCGTCCGGCTCCCCGGTAACGGCGGCCTCTGCGACGGCGGGGTGGCCCAGCAGCACGTTCTCGATCTCTCCGGCCCCGATCTTGAATCCGCCGCTCTTGATCAGGTCGGTGGCCTTCCGGCCGACGAGGCGCACCGAGCCGTCCGCGTCCCGGGTCGCCATGTCGCCGGTGCGGAACCAGCCGCCGTCGAAGGCCTCGGTCGTGGCGTCCGGACGGCCCAGGTACTCGGTGAACAGATGGGGGCCACGGACCTGGAGTTCGCCCACCGTCTCGGTGTCCTCCGCCGGGATGCGCTCCTGCGAGTCGTCCATGAGGCGGATGTCCACGTCGCGAAGGGGAAGACCGACGGTGCCGGGCCGGGAGGTGCCGCCGGGCCGCACGCTGGTGTTCATCAGCGTCTCGGTCATCCCGTAGCGCTCGATCACCCGCTGTCCTGTGGCGGCCGTCAGCCTCTCGTGGTCGTGCAGTGGCAGGGCGGCGGACCCGGACACCAGCAGCCGCGCCCCTGCCAGCGCCCGCACCAGATCCGGGTCGCTCGCGCAGGCGTCGGCGAGACGGTGGTACATCGTCGGCACACCGAACAGCATCGTGCCGCCGCCTGCCAACTCCCGAACCACTCCTTCGGAGGTGAAACGCCCCAGGTGGCGCAGGGTGCCGCCACGGCGCAGTGGGCCGAGTACGCCGAGGATGAGACCGTGCACGTGGAACAGCGGCAGACCGTGCACCAGCACGTCGTCCGCCGTCCATTCCCACGCCTCCTCCAGCGCGTCCAGGGTGCTGGCCAGCGCGCGCCGGGAGAGCACGACGCCCTTGGGCGGGCCGGTCGTGCCGGAGGTGTAGACGATGAGCGCGGGCGCTTCCGCGTTGGGTTCTGTGGGCGGGATCGGGGTGGCCGCCACCGCCTCCTCGCTCAGGTCGACATCGGTGCGCACCAGCGATCCGAGCGGCTCCGGCAGCTCCGCGCCGGGCTCCGCCAGCACCATTCCCGGCGCACTGTCGGTGACGATGTGCGTCAGCTCGCTCTCGCCGCTCCTGGGGTTCACCGGTACGACGGGCACTCCGGCGAGCAGCCCGGCGACCACCGCGACGGCCGTCTCCATGCTGGGAGTCGCCCAGACGGCCACCGGGGCGCCGGGCTCCAGGCGGATCGCCAGGCCGCTCGCCGCGGCGGAGAGCTGGCGGTAGCTGAGCGCTCGCTCGCCGAAGCGCAGCGCCGTGTGTGAGGACGCCGCGTGCAGCGCGGGGAAGAGCAAGGACACCCGGGACTCCTTCGTGATCGCTCGCCTCTGAGTACGGCCAGCATCTCACCCGCCCACGGCGGCGCGGCCTGCCCGGGTCCGGTCGGGCCGACGGGGTTCCGAAGGGGCGCCGAGGGGGTGCCGACGGGCTGGAGCAGCGGTGGGCCGGCGCACGTGCGCCGGCCCCGCCTCGTCATCCGGTCGCCTGGGGGAAGAGCGAGGTGAACGCTTGGGTGGGTTCCTCCAGCCCTCGGGCGAACGGTGCGTCGAAGTGCCAGACCAGGAAGAGCAGGAAGGCGATCAGAGCGCTGAAGATGCCGGCCAGTACCAGTTCCCTGCCGGAACGCTGGATCTGCAGGGCGAAGAGCATGCCCACGGAGACGATGGCGCCGGCGTACAGACCGATCCACACGACCCCGGGCATCGTCGGCTCGGCACTGTCCGCCCGGGCGTTCCGCGCGGTGTCCGCCTCGGCGACCTGATCGACGACGGCCTGGTACGACTGGGCCTGCTGCATGGTCTTCGGTTCGTAGCCGGTGACGTCCGCGCGCAGCCGGCCGAGCATCCGGTCGCCCCGGTCGGTGAGTTCGCCGTGCTCGACCATGTGCGACCACTCGGTCTTCACGGCGTAGCGCACGTAGGACTCGACGTCTTCCCGTACACGTTCCCGCTCGGCTGCCGGGTACGTGCTGACCCGCTCGTGGACCTCGTGCAGCGCCTGCGCCTCCTGTGTGACGGTCGCCTCGGCCGCGTTGCGTTCCTCCCAGACACCCGCGATGGCCAGACCCAGCACGATCGCGTAGACGACGCCGATCATCATGGTCATGTATTCGATGACGTCCGGCGTCTCGGTCGGGTCCTGGTCGCCGCTGGGGCGCCGGCGTCTGATGAGGACGACAGCGGCGACCACCAGACATGCGGCGAGCAGGCCGAGAACCAGAACGAGCCAGTCGGACAACAGGGGCCTCCAGGTGCGCGGAGAGACGTATGTGTGTGGGGGTGGAGCTTGTGGCAGTGGGCTCGGAAGCGCGTGCGGCGGTGTGCGTCGGAAACGTGTGCGTCGGCGCCTGCACGCAGACCGAGGGGGCGGAGGGAGAGGGATCAACCGCCGCTGGTCGCGTCGCCGGACGCCCCTGAGGCCGCCTGACGGGCGCTGTTCGTCCGAGGACGCAGCGCAGCTGCCGCGAGCACGGCCGGTGCGATGACCAGCAAGGTACGGGTGACCATCGACATGGAGCCGTCGGGCTGCTGCCGGTCGGGGGAGAGGTGGCGGGGGGCCGCGGCAAGGCTGCGCGACGGCGACGGCTCGGGTGAGGTGGGCGCGGGTTCGTCCGGGGGCGCCGGCGAGGGCCGCTCGGGGGGCCGGGGCGGAGCCGGTGTGTGCACGGCGGGCGCCGCCGACCTGGAGGCAGCCGCAGGCGGAGGTTCCAAAGGCGGGGGCGCCGGGCTGGCGGGCGGCGAGGACGGCGGAGTGGGGGCCGGGGAACTCGGCGTCGGCTCAGGCGGCGTAGGCGTAGGCGTCGGCGTGGGTGTCGGTGTCGGCGTGGGCGGTTCCGAGTGGCAGGGCCGATGTCCGGTCGTAAGGTGCACGGTGCCTTGCGCGGTCTGGATGGTCAGGGAGGACCCTGGACAGCCGTGGGGTCGCCCGGTCGTCGCGGTCACCTGCGAGTCGTCGGTGTGGACGGTGAGCTGGGAACCGCCGTCCGGCTGGCCACCTGCCGTGGCGCCGAACGACTGCGTGGCCCCTGCCGAGGTGCCGGGGCGGGGGATGGAGGTGCTCGGAGTCGTCGGCGGTGACGCCGGGACCGGCGGCGGATGCGGTGAGGCCGGCGGGTGCGGTGAGGCGGGCGGGTGCGGTGAGACCGCGGGCGCGCCGGCCGTGCCGACTGGGCCGGTGTCGGCGGGTGAGAGGGCAGCCGCCGGGGCCATGGAAGAGCCGTTCGGGGCATCCGCTTGTCGGGGCGTGAGGGAGGACACACCGAGTGCCGAGGCCCCTCCTGCCGTACCGAGCGCGGCGCAGACAACGAGCGCCGTCGTCAGTGTCCTTCGTCGTGTGTGGCCGTTGGCCCGCTCGCTGTCCCGTTGCTGCACACGCCGAGCATGAGGGGCGTGAGGGGGCGCGTAGAAGGCTTCTTGCCGGTAGTCACACGATGGACTGAAATGCCCGCACGCGAGGGATGCCTCGGGCCCGAGCTAGCGTGCGTGAGTGCGAGGTTGCGGGCTGCCCGGCGTGCCCTTGCCGCAGGCGGCCCGCCCGTCCCGGGCCGGCGACGGAGAGCCGCGTGCCGTAGCGGGACGGGAGGGCCGGCCGGGTCCGGTAACGGTCACTGTGCCTTGACGAGCTCCATGTAACGTGCCCAGTCCCAGTACGGCCCGGGGTCGGTGTGGTCGGCTCCCGGCACCTCGTTGTGGCCGATGATGTTCCGGCGGTCCACCGGGATGCCGTGGCGACGGCAGATGTCGGCGGTCAGCGCGGCCGACGCCTCGTACAGGGCGTCCGTGAACCAGGTGTCGGGCTCGTCGACCCAGCCCTCGTGTTCGATGCCGATGCTGCGGGTGTTGTAGTTCCAGTTGCCCGCGTGCCAGGCCACGTTCTTCTCCCGTACGACCTGCGCGACATGGCCGTCCGCTGAGCGGGCCAGGTAGTGCGGGGAGACGGCCTTGTCGGGATTCTGGAAGATGGCGAGCGCGTCGTCGTAGTACTCCTGGGTGACGTGGATGACCACGAACTCGATCGGGTACTCCGTCGGCCGGTCGGCCACCGTGTAGTTGGACGAGGAGGCGGGGATCCACTCCGCTTCGGGATAGTCGACACCGGCTGACTTTCTGGAGCGTGCCGCCGCGGTGCCACCGGTCAGCAGCGAGGCGCCGGTGAGGCCCGCGGCGAGGGCGAGGCCGGTTCCGCCGCGCAGCAGCGTGCGCCGGGAGGTCCGGCGGGTCGGCACGGAGGTGTGGTGGTGTGCTGAGTCCATCGTGTCTCCCAGTGGGGGGAAGAAGAGGGGTGAGAAGCAATGGGTGCACATGCGTGCGGAGTTGACGCGCGTTGATGATGGCAGCCGCCGGGAAGGCTGCCAAGAGCCGCACAACTGTGCCATTGGACTGACCTCTGGACGACCCGCGAGCGCCATGCGGGCCGTTGCGGATGCCGGGAATAGCGACCGATCCGTCCCTGGCACATGACTGCTCTTCGCGCGGGCATCATCCCCGCACTCACGCCAGGTAGGACAGCGGATCGTCCAGCACCACGCGGACGGCGGCATGCGCGGCCCCCAGGAGCGGTCCCTCCGCGCCGAGCCCGGATATCACCAGCGCGGGCGGAACCCCGGGCGCGGCCGTACGCTCCCGCAACTCCCGCTCCAGCGCGGGCAGGAGCCAGGTCGCGAACCGGGCCAGCGCACCGCCCAGCACCACGGCACGGGGGTCGAGCAGATTGACCGTCCCGGCGAGCGCGATACCCAGCGCCGTCCCGGCCTCCTCCAGCGCGTCACGGGTGCGTGCGTCCCCCGTGGCCGCCCGCTCCGCCAGAGCCGTGAGAGCCGCGTCGCGAGGGCCGTCGGCACGCAGGCCCGCCGCGCGCAGTAGCGCGACCTCCCCCGCGTACTGCTCCAGGCAGCCCCTGCCACCGCAGACACAGCGCGGTCCGTCCGGGCGCACGGGCGCGTGTCCCAGCTCCCCGGCGAACCCTCGTGTACCGCGCAGGAGTTCGCCCGAGAGCACGACGGCTGCCCCGATGCCGACCTCGGCCGAGACGTGCACGAAGTCGCGGGGGACCCGGTCTCTGTCCAGCCAGAGCTCGGCGAGGGCACCGAGGTTGGCCTCGTTGTCCACGAGGAGGGGCAGCGCGTCCGTGGAGAGAGCTTCTGCGGCCGTGCGTTTTTGAGCTCCTGCGGTGCGGTGGTCCTCCACTCCTGCGGTGCGGTGATTTTCCGCTCCCGCGTCAAGGCGATCCGCCGCTCCGGCACCGGCGAGTGCGCCCGCGATGTCAATGTCGTGCCAGCCGAGGTTCGGCGCGCGCACCACGGTGGTCGTCCCGCGCGCGACCAGTCCGGGGACGGCCACCGACAGGCGGACGGGACGGAGTTCCCCTTCCCGGGCCTGCTGGGCCACCTCGTCCACCAACGTGCGCAGACGGGTGAGGACCACCCCCGGATCGCTGTCCCGGCCGTCGGACTCCAGACGTGCGCGGGCCCGCACCTGCCCGCGTGGATCGACTGCACAGACGGCGAGGTGGTCGACACCGATCTCCGCACCCAGCCCGCACGGACCTGCGTCGGTCAGCACGAGGGCTGTGCCGGGACGTCCTGGGCCTCCGCCCGCCCCGCCGGGCGGAGTGGTCCCCTGCTCGGTCAGCAGACCACCGCGCAGCAGCTCCTCGACGAGCGTGGAGACCGCCGTACGGGTGAGTCCCAGCCGCGCCGCCACGGCCGCGCGCGAGCACGGCCCCTGCTCGGCCACCGCGTGCAGTACACGCGACAGGTTGCGCCGGCGCATCTCCCGCTGCGGACTGACGCCGTGACCTGTCATAGGGGCCGAGGACTCCTTCCGGCCGACAGGTCTCGGTCGTCCTGTTGCCGTCGTCGCAGTGGGTGCGGTCGGTGCGGGTCCGTGCGGGCGGCCCGTTCTGTGCGGACGGTCGACTTCAGTGCCGCATGTCCAGCAGCGTCCTGGCGCCTTCGAGGGTGGCGGACAGCCGGGTGAGCGCGGCCTCGTCCCGCTCGACGGGCTCGTAGGCAGGACCGTCGGCGGTGTTCCAGCGGCGGGCGACCGCGGCCGGGTCCTCTCCCAGCAGCAACCCCGCCGCCTGCGCCGCCGCGCCCAGTGCCACCAACTCCTCCGCCCGGGGCACCTGGACCGCTCGACCGGACAGCCGCCGTACCGTCTCGCGCCAGGCGACGCCTTTGGCGCCGCCGCCGATCAGCAGCAGGGGAGCGTCACTCGTGTCGTCTCCCGCCTGGCCCAGCACGAGATCGAGAGCACGCAGCAGAGCGAAGACCGCGCCGTCGTAGGCGGCCTGGAGTACCTGGCCGCCGGTGGTGGCCTGCTGGAGGCCGGTCAGCAGCCCGGTGGCGTACGGCAGGTCGGGCGTGCGCTCGCCGTCGAGGAACGGCAGGGCGGTGACGCGGCCCCCCGCTTCGACGTCCTCGCGGTCGCGGGAGAGCAGCGCGGCCAGCCGGTCGACGGCCAGGGTGCAGTTGAGGGTGCAGGCCAGTGGCAGCCAGCCGCTGCCCGCGTCGGCGAATCCGGCCACAGTGCCGCTGGGGTCGGCGGGGCTGCGGTCGGACACGGCGTAGACGGTGCCCGAGGTGCCCAGGCTGAGCACCGGCTGTCCGGGCAGCAGTCCGAGGCCGAGTGCGGCGGCCATGTTGTCGCCGGTCCCTGTGGCCACCAGGGTGCCGGGGGTCAGAAAACCGCCGTCCGTCTTGGCCACCGTGCCCGCGGCCTCGCCCGCTCGGTGAACGGGCGGCAGAAGAGCGGGGTCCAGCGCGGCCAGGCTCAGGATCTCCTCGTCGTACGACCCGGTGTGTGAGGACCACCATCCGGTACCTGACGCGTCGCCCCGGTCCGTACCCGCCTGCCCCGTCAGCCGTTCGGTGAGGAAATCGTGCGGCAGGCGTACGGCCGCTGTCTCCCGCGCGGCCTCCGGTTCGTTCTCGCACAGCCAGGCCCACTTGGTGACGGTGAAGGCCGGGGCCGGCACGCTGCCGACCCGCCGGGCCCACGCCTGCGGGCCCCCGAGGCCGGCCAGCAGACGGTCGCGCTGCGGCGCGGAGCGTACGTCGTTCCACAGCAGGGCCGGGCGTACCGGGCGTCCGTCGGCGTCCAGGGTCACCAGGCCGTGCTGCTGTCCCGCGACCGAGACGGCGGCGGCCTCCCCTGCGACCTTTCCGCACCGCGCCACCGCGGTGCTCAGTGCCTGCCACCATTCCTCGGGGTCCGATTCCCGGCGGTCGCCGGGAGAGACCGTGTGCGGCGCCTGGCCCCGGGCGACGACCTCGCCGGTGGGGGCGTCCACCACGAGGACCTTGGTGGACTGGGTCGAACTGTCGACCCCGATGACGAGCGGCCCTTCCGGTGCGGTCATGGGCTGCTGATCCCTTCCCTCGCTGCCGGTGCTGTGCGCATACTAATTTGTCAGCAGCCATGACGAATAGCCGTGCGCGGCACTGCTCAGGCCCGTGACCCCCTCGTTACGGCCGTCGTGGAACGCCGCTCCCGCCGGACGGGGGCGCGCCGCGGACGGACAGCGGACGGACACAGGTGTGCAAGGGCCTGACAAGGCGCGGGAGAGGACAGCAGATGAGCTACGAGCCCGTACCCGAGGACAAGTTCAGCTTCGGCCTGTGGACGGTGGGCTGGCAGGGACGCGACCCGTTCGGCGACGCCACCCGCGCGCCGCTCGACCCCGTCGAGGCGGTGAGCCGCCTCGCCGAACTCGGCGCCTACGGAGTGACCTTCCACGACGACGACCTCATCCCCTTCGAGGCGCCCCAGGCCGAACGCGACGCGCACATCAAGCGGTTCCGGCAGGCCCTCGACACGACGGGCATGACCGTGCCCATGGCGACGACCAACCTGTTCACCCACCCGGTCTTCAAGGACGGCGCCTTCACCGCGAACGACCGCGATGTGCGGCGCTACGCCCTGCGCAAGACCATGCGCAACATCGACCTGGCGGCGGAGCTCGGCGCGAGCACCTACGTCGCCTGGGGCGGCAGGGAGGGCGCCGAGTCGGGAGGCGCCAAGGACATCAGGGCCGCTCTCGACCGGATGAAGGAAGCCTTCGACCTGCTGGCCCAGTACGTCACCGAGCAGGGCTACGGACTCCGCTTCGCGATCGAACCGAAACCCAACGAGCCGCGCGGTGACATCCTGCTGCCCACGGTCGGCCACGCCCTCGCATTCCTCGAACGGCTGGACCGTCCCGAGCTCTTCGGCGTCAACCCGGAGGTCGGACACGAACAGATGGCCGGGCTCAACTACCCGCACGCCATCGCCCAGGCCATGTGGGCGGGCAAGCTCTTCCACCTCGACCTCAACGGCCAGTCAGGCATCAAGTACGACCAGGACCTGCGTTTCGGGGCCGGCGATCTGCGCGCCGCCTTCTGGCTCGTGGACCTGCTGGAGCGCGGCGGGTACGAGGGACCGCGGCATTTCGACTTCAAGCCGCCGCGCACCGAGGACACCGCCGGAGTGTGGGCCTCGGCCGCGGGCTGCATGCGCAACTACCTCATCCTGCGCGAGCGTGCCGCGGCGTTCCGCGCCGACCCCGCGGTGCAGGAGGCGTTGCGCCAGTCCAGGCTGGACGAGCTGTCCCGGCCCACACTCGAACCGGGCGAGACGGCCGGTGCACTGCTGGCCGACCGTACGGCTTTCGAGGACTTCGACGTGACCGCGGCGGCAGACCGCGGCATGGCCTTCGAGCACCTCGACCAACTCGCGATGGACCACCTGCTGGGCGTCTGACACCTGCCTTCCTCCTGCTGGGCATCTGACGCACTGCCTTCCTCCCCGGCGCAGCGCCGCCCCGTCCGGTGGTAAGCCGTGCGCCCGGGATCGAGGAGCCACTCGTCCGGGCGCACGAGCCGCTCGTGCGGAGCTGAGGAGCCCCTGCCACGCCGGGATTTCTGGGTCATGCCGGGCACCGCCCGTTCTCGACTCGGACGGTTCGGTACGGGCGGCACCGCCCGGCTCTTCAGCGCCGGGCGGCGGCCTCCTGCGCGGTCACGGCTTCCGGCAGGCCGAAGAGCGGGAAGAGTGCGTCGCCGAAGAACGCACCCACATGGGCGACCCGCCCGTCCCGCAGGGTGAGCACCTGGAGGTGGAACGGCCGGTAGCTGCCGTCCTCGTGCAGGCTGTAGAGGCCGAAGGCCGGCTGGCCGTTCGCCATGGTCGGCAGCATGAGGCCCGCGTCGCGTGGGATCGGGCACTGGGCGCCGATGAGCCGGACGATGTTCTCCCGGCCACGGAACCACTGCGCGAAGGGAGGCATCTCCCAGACGGCGTCTTCCTTGAACAGATCGACGATGGCGGTCACGTCGGAACGCTCGAACGCCGCCGCGTAGCGGTCCAGAAGGTCACGCGCGGCCGGATCCGTGGGCTCGGACAGCTCCTCCTCCACGGGGGCGGCCTGCTCCAGGTGGGCGCGGGCCCGCTGCAGCGCGCTGTTCACGCTCGCCGTGGTGGTGTCGAGCAGCTCGGCGACCTCGGCGGCCCGCCACTTGAGAACGTCCCGCAGCAGGAGGACGGCCCGCTGCCTGGCCGGAAGATGCTGGAGAGCCGCCACCAGCGCCAACCGCATGGAAGAACGGTGCACCACGACCGAGGCGGGGTCCGTGGGGCCTGAGGAACCCGTGAACAGCGCGTCCGGGATCGGCTCCAGCCAGGGCACTTCCGGCGCTGCGGTCACAGGACGTTCCGGTTCGTCGGTGGGCGCACCGAGGCCGGAGGGCATCGGGCGGCGTCCCCGCTGCTCGATCGCCGTCAGACAGGCGTTGGTGGCGATGCGGTAGAGCCACGTGCGCAGCGAGGACCTTCCCTCGAAGCGGTCGCCAGCCCGCCACGCGCGCAGGTAGGTGTCCTGCACCAGGTCCTCGGCGTCGTGCACCGAGCCCAGCATGCGGTAGCAGTGTGCCAGCAGCTCGGTGCGGTACGGCTTCGCCTGCTCCAGCAGTTCTTCGGCGCTGCCGAGCGGCCGGTCCGCTGGAGCATCCGCTGTGCGGGGGCTGTCTGCCATCTTCCATGCCTTTCGTCCGCTCCGGTCGCCCGAGGGCACCGGTGAACACGCGAAGTCGGTGTGACTTACGAATGTAGAGGGAGGGTCTGACAGCCTGCCCTCCCAGACGCAGCGGACGGAGGCATTCCCCCGCCATGGCGGCATGGAGTCTCGCGTCACGAGGGCTCGCCGGGGTCCTCCTTCGGCTCCGCCGGCCCGCTCGTGGGCGTCGACGGCTGCTGCGGGGAGGGGTGCGACTCGCGCTCCAGCACGTCCGCGGCGGCGGGGTCGAGAACCCGGGCGAGGAAGGCGCGGGTGCGCGCGTGCCGCGGGTCGGTCACCACCTGCTCCGGTGGCCCCTCCTCGACGACGACACCGCCGTCCATGAAGATCACCCGGTCGGCGACCTCACGCGCGAAGCTCATCTCGTGCGTGACGACCAGCATCGTCATGCCCTCGTCGGCCAGTCCGCGCATCACCGCCAGCACGTCTCCGACCAGTTCGGGGTCCAGCGCGGAGGTGGGCTCGTCGAACAGCATCAGCTCAGGCCCCATGGACAGCGCGCGGGCTATGGCCACCCGCTGCTGCTGCCCACCCGACAGCTGCGCCGGGTAGCTGCCCTCCTTCTCGGCCAGCCCGACGCGGCGCAGGTTGCGCCGGGCCACCTCCTCGGCCTCCGGCCTGGACCGGCCCAGTACGCGCCGCTGGGCGATCGTCAGGTTGCCCAGCGCGGACAGGTGGGGGAACAGGTTGAACGCCTGGAAGACCATGCCGATGCGGCGCCGCACCCGGTCGATGTCGGCATCCGGATCGGTGACCTCCACACCCGCCACCCGCACCGTCCCCGAGGTGGGCTCCTCCAGCAGGTTCACACAGCGCAGCAGCGTCGACTTGCCCGAGCCCGACGGCCCGATGACGCAGACCACCTCACCGCGCCGCACGGTGATGTCGATGCCCCGCAGCACTTCCAGTGCGCCGAAGCTCTTGTGCAGCGCCTTGATCTCGATGGCCGCCGCGCCGTCCTGACTCGCGCCGCCCGTTCCGCCCGCCCCGGTCACGCCGTCACCTCGCTCTCGCCGTACGGGCCTCCAGGCGCCGCACCAGGTGGCCCAGGGGCAGCGTGATGGCCAGGTAGAACAGTCCCGCTATGAGGATCGGTGTGAGACTGCGGTTCTGGTTGAGTGCGTCCCGCCCGAACTTGGCCAACTCGTACTGGTCCATCGACAGCCCCAGCAGGTAGACCAGCGAGGAGTCCTTGGTGAGGAGGATCAGCTCGTTGGCCAGCGGCGGCAGCACGATACGGAACGCCTGCGGGATGACGATGGAGACCATGGCACGCGCCGGTGACATGCCCAGGGAGCGTGCCGCCTCGGTCTGTCCCTTGGGGACGGCCCTGATGCCCGCCCTGATCGTCTCCGCCATGTAGGCGGCACCCACCAGCCCGAGGGCGAGCATCACCGTCACGTACTGGTTGATGGACACCTCGAAGGCCAGCGGCACGCCGAATCCCAGCGCGATGAACACCAGCAGCGCCGGCACACCACGGAAGAACTCGATGTAGGCGACCGCCAGCCAGCGGTACGGCAGTACCCGCGACAGCCGCATGAGCGCCAGCAGCAGCCCGAGCGCCAGCCCGAAGCCGAAGCCGAGCACCGTGTAGACGACGGTGTTGACCAGGGCGGTCGTCACCACGTCGGGGAACTGCTTCTTGGCGACCTCGACGTCGAAGAAGGCGCGGCGCAACTCGCCCCAGTCCGCCGCGAACACCACGGTCAAAAGAACGAGGACGAGTACGCCGTACTGGGCGGTGCGGATCGCGCGGGTGCGGTTGCGGCGGCTCACTTGGCGGGCTCCTTGCCGAACCACTTCTTGTAGAGCTTGTCGTAGCGCCCGTCCGACTTGGCCTTCTTGAGCGTCTTGTCGATCTGTTCGCGCAGCGCGTCGTTGCCGGTGCGGACGCCGATGCCGTACTGCTCGCCGGTGTCGAACTCGGTGGTGACCTCGGTGTCCGGGTTCTTCTTGGCGTAGTCGTAGAGCACGCCGTTGTCGTTGATGCCGGCGTCGACCTTGCCGGTCTTGACGGCGGTCAGGAGCAGGCCGAGGTCCTCGAACTGGACCGTTTTGGCACCACTGGCGTGCTTTTTGGCGTACTCCTCACCCGTGGTGGACTGCTGGACACCCAGCTTCTTGCCCTTGAGGTCGTCGAGGGAGTCGTACTTCGCGCCCTTCTTGACCAAAAGGGCCTGTGTCGCCTCGAAGTAGGGGCGGGAGAAATCGAGGTTCTTCTCGCGTACGGACGTGATGGTCATGCCCGCGGCGGCCAGGTCGCACTTGCTCGCGTTCAGGTCCTCGCCGGTCTGGATGCCCTCGAAGGGGGTGTCCACGATCTCCTGCTCGACATCGAGATCCTTGGCGATCAGGTCGACCAGGTCGACGTCGAACCCGACGACCTCCTTGCCCTTCTTGTACTGGAAGGGCATGTAGGGCAGGTGCGTGCAGGTGGTGAGCTTGCCCGAGTGCACGAGTTCCACCTCGTCCCCGTTGCTCGCGGTGGTCTTCGTGCTGGTGCAGGCGGTGACCGCCGCGAGCACGGCGGCTGTCAGCGCCGCTGTCAGGGATATCCGGGACATCCCGTTCCGTTGCTTACGCACGGATCGTGCGGACACAGCGCCTCCACGAGGGACAGGTCGGCAGTAGAGCCCGATCATGGCCGGTAAGTGCCGTGCATCCTGCCATCGCTCACGGGCTGTGTCAGCGGTGCGTGCGGTGCGGAAACGTGCTGTGCGGCACAGCGTCCGGGCGTTCGTGGGTCAGCTCTGTGTCCTGTTGCATTCCAGCTCGGCCCATACGGCGTGTCCGGTCACCAGCTCGGAGCCGCCCGTTGGAGCCTTGCGTATTCCCCAGTCGTCGGCGAGCACGCTCACCAGCAGCAGGCCTCTTCCGCTCTCGCCCTCCTCGTCCCCCGGGCGGGGAACGACCGCGCGCTTGACGCGCGCCGCCGAGCCTGCTCCGCCCTCGTCCGTGACCTCGAGGCGCAGGCGCACGCCGATCACCCACAGCTCGCAGCTGACCTTCTCGCTGTCCGTGTGGCGCACCGCGTTGGTGAACAGCTCCGACATCAACAGCTGGGCGTCGGCACTCGACTCGTCGTCGACATACCACTCCCGGAGTCTCTCCAGTACGCGGGCGCGGGCGACGGCGACGGAGGTGTCCCGTGCCGGCAGATGGAACGCGTCGCGCAGTGGACGAGTCGTCGGCAAGCCGCTCGGTCGGTGGTTTAAGGGCAGGGCGTCATGGGGGGCAGCCACGGCTCCACTATGCGGTTCGTCACTCGCGTATGGCAAGGATCAATCTGTTAATTGCAGAAGTGTGGATGACAGGGTGTGCATGCGGGCGGGCACATGCCAAACTTCCCCCTGACGACGTCAGTTGGAGGGGAGCGGCTGTGGCGGATTCACGGACGGGCGGCGGAGCGCCCACCGTGCTGCGTGTGGTGCTGGGCAAGAGGCTGCAGCACCTGCGGGAGCGCGCGGGAGTGACTTTCGAGCAGGCCGGAAGAGCCCTCGACGTCACCCACGCCACCATCCGCCGGATGGAGAAGGCCGAGGTCGGCCTCAAAGTCCCCTACGTGGAGAAACTGCTGCGCACCTACGGGGTGACCGAGCAGGAGGAGATAGACGGCTTCGTCTCGCTCGCGCGGGAGGCCAACCAGCCCGGCTGGTGGCACCGCTACCGCGACGTGCTGCCCGAGTGGTTCAGCGTCTTCGTGAGCCTGGAGAGCGAGTCCGAGGTCATCCGCTCCTACGAGCCGCACTACGTACCCGGTCTCCTGCAGACCGAGAGCTACGCCAGAGCCGTCCTGCGCGCCGGGATGCCGCACGCGCCGGAAGGCGAGATCAAGCGCGGCGTGGCGCTGCGCATGGAGCGCCAGACGGTGCTGACCCGCGAGACGGATCCGCCGCTGTTGTGGAGCGTGATCGACGAGACGGTCCTGCGGCGCCACCTCGGCGGACCCGAGGTGATGCGCGAGCAGATCGACCACCTTCTGAGGGCCATCGAAAGGCCGAACGTCGCGCTGCAGATCATGCCCTTCAGCGCGGGACCGCATCCGGCCATGTACGGGCCCTTCCACCTTTTCCGGTTCCCCCTCGACGAGCTGCCCGACATGGTGTGCGCCGAGAGCCTGGTGGGCGCGGTCTACTTCGACCAGCGGGACGACGTCAGCATGTTCCTCGAGGCGGTGGACCGGATGAGTGCCCAGGCCGTGCCGGTGGCGCGGACCCGGGCGGTCCTGAGTGCCCTGCGCAAGGAGATCTGAACCATGGGTCGTATCTACAACGGGATGCCCGCGGCACACCTCGGCAGCGAGGGCTGGCGCAAGCCCTGGAGCGGAGGGAACGGAGGCAGCTGCGTGGAAGCGCTGGAGCTCGCGGACGGGCGGGTGGCGCTGCGCCAGTCCACCGATCCCGACGGCCCCGCACTCATCTGCAGCCGCAGTGACATCTCCGGGCTCATCCAGGCGGCGAAGGCGGGCGAAGCCGACTTTCTGGTGGCCTGACGCCCGCCGGGCCCGAGGGAGGGCCGAGACCGACGGAGACGAGAAGCGAGCCCGGCCCAGGCTCCGCCTGTGACCGAGGTCAGCGCTCGGTGAAGAAGCACGAGCCGACAGAACAGAACGAGACGGAGAAGAGCGTGTCCGACGCCGGATTCAGCCCGGAGCTGATAGACACCACCACCCCGCATCCGGCCCGGATGTACGACTACTACCTGGGAGGCAAGGACAACTACGAGGCCGACCAGCGCGCGGCCCGGCGCGTTCTGGACGCCCTCCCCGGCATCCGGGAGACCGCACGGGGCAACCGCGACTTCATGCACCGCGCTGTGCGCACCGTCGTGGCCGAGCACGGCATCCGGCAGATCATCGACATCGGCACCGGCATCCCCGCCTCGCCCAACACCCACGAGGTCGCCCGCGACGTCCGTTCCGACGTACGGGTGGTCTACGCGGACAACGACCCGATCGTCGCGACCTACGCCGACGCGAAGCTGACGCACTCCGGCGACGCCGGTTTCGTCCTGGCGGACATCCGCGACCCCAAGGGCATCCTGGACCATCCCGTCACCCGGCAGCTCATCGACTTCGACCAACCGGTCGCGCTGATGCTCCTCGCCGTCCTGCACTTCCTCAGGGACGACGAGAACCCCGCCGGCATCGTCGCGTCGCTGACCGAGTCGCTGCCCGCCGGCAGCTGTCTGATCCTCAGCCATGGCTCCCCGGACTTCGGAGGCGGCTCGGCCGTCAACAAGGCCACCGGCGTGTACGACAGCGAGTCGACGGTCAGTGCCCGCATCCGCAGCTACGAGGAAGTGCTCCCCTTCTTCGCGGGCTTCGACCTGCTCGACCCGGGGCTGGTACAGGTACCGCTGTGGCGCCCGGACGGTGCCTTGCCGGGCGCCGACGCGCTGCCCCGGTACATGGCCTACGCGGGCGTCGGCCTCAAGTGACAGCCCGCACAGCGGCCACGGTCAGCTCTCTCCCGTCGCGCTCACCTCACGGAAGGTGAAGGAGAACCTCGCGGGCGCCACCGTCAGCTGATGCTGGGCGAGCACCCCGGGCCCGCACGACTGGGACCCGATGCCGTGCATCGCGTGGTCGAGGTTGACCCACACGGTCTGCCCGGGGACGAGGTCCGTGGTGTGCTGTGCGGCGTCCAGGTGCTCGCTCGTCCAGCGGCGCGCCGTGAACCAGCACGTGCCGCCGTCCGCCTCGACGCGCAGTCCGCCTCCGGTCGGGCCGCGCCGGAGTTCGGCCCAGCGGACGTACGGACGCGCGCCGTTCTCCTGCGGGCGTACGTAGGGCGTCTGCAGTCCGTCCACGGTGCTGCTCCACCGGCCGACACGGGCGGCAGCCGACGTGTCCGGATACCCCTCTCCAGGGCCGCCACCGAACCAGGTAGCGCAGCCGTAGGTCGCCGGAAGCCCCAGGCGTAGGCCCAGCCGGGGCAGCGGGCAGTCCCACGGGCCCTCCGGCGTGACCGTCACGGTGAGTTGCAGCCGGTCGAGCGTGCCCGTCCAGCGGTAGACGGTGCGCAGGCCGAGCGAGGAGGCGGCGGGGGCGACCCGTGAACGGACGACGAGAGCCTCGTGAGTGAGCTCCACGGCCTCCGTGCGGTGCCGCATGCGGTGCAAGCCGTGGCGGCGCCACACGGGCGCCACACGGGCGTCCGTGAGGAAGTCGGCCCCGTCGTCGTTGTCCGTGGTCGCCCGCCACACGTCCAGCCGCGGGCCGGTCAGCGGGATGCCGCCCAAGCGCAGCAGGGCGCCGTTGTCGGAAGCGAAGATTCCAGGCCCTTGCCGGACGCGTCCGGCAGGGGGCTGCGTGGGCGGGTCCGCGGACTCCTCCAGCCTGCGGGGGACCGCGGGAACGGAGGGAACGTCCCCGGCCGTGGCCCTGCGCGCCGCGGCGGCGGGCACCTGTCCCCAGGCGACGGGGTGGCCGCGTGGCGCCCAGGTGGTCCCCTGGGCCAGGACGGCGCGTACGGTCCACCAGGCCTCGCCGGCCCGCCCGGTCTCCGGGGCGGCGGGCAGGGGGAGCTCCGCCGAGCCCCCGGGAGGAACCGGCCTTCCTGGCTGCGGCAGCATACCTCCGCTGATCTGCTCCCCCTCGATCTCGTAGCTCCACGCGAAGGCGAGGTGGGCGAGGTCCGCGAAGTCGTGGAGGTTCGTGATCAGCACGCTTCCGGGTGCCGACCCGGCGCGGATCCGCACGGGCTCGATGACCTTCTTGTACTCGGCCAGCCCCGGTGACGGCATTCGGTCGGGGAAGACCAGGCCGTCGCAGACGAAGTTGCCGTCGTGCACTTCCTCGCCGAAGTCACCTCCGTAGGCGAAGCATGGGCGGCCGTCTGCCGTGCGGTGGGCGAGTCCGTGGTCGATCCACTCCCACACGAAACCGCCCTGACAGCGTTCGTAGGTCTCGAAGAGACGCTGGTACTCGCTCAGCCCGCCCGGCCCGTTCCCCATGGCGTGCGCGTACTCGCACAGGAGGAACGGAAGGGTGCGACGACGCGCGTCCTGCCGCGCCGAGCCGGTGGACGGCGTCTCGCCCCGTCCGGCGAGTTCGACCTCCGCGTGGGAGGCGTACATCCGGGAGTGGAAGTCGCTGTCGGGGTAGGTGTGGTCGCCCTCGTAGTGCAGTGGACGCGAGGGGTCCCGCTGCCGGATCCAACGGGCCATCGCCGCCAGCCCGGCGCCGCTCCCGCACTCGTTGCCCAGGGACCAGACGACCACACAGGGGTGGTTCTTGTCCCGTTCCACCATTCTGGCCGCCCTGTCGAGCAGTGCGGGCGTCCAGCGTTCGTCGTCCACCGGGTTGCGTACATCCGGGAGGGCGAGAAAGCCGTGCGTCTCCAGGTCGCACTCGTCCACCACCCACATGCCCAGTTCGTCGCACAGGTCGAGGAAGGCGGGGTGCGGAGGGTAGTGACTGGTGCGGACGGCGTTGATGTTGTGCTGTTTCATCAGCTCCAGGTCGTGCCGCGCCGTCTCCAGATCGAGCGCGCGGCCTGTTGTGGGGTGGAACTCGTGCCGATTGACGCCGCGCAGCAAAACCCTGCGTCCGTTGACCTTGAAGAGCCCGTCCTCGACGGCGACGGTGCGAAAACCGATCCGCAGGGCGATCCGTTCCTCGCCGACGGCGAGCTCTGCGTCGTAGAGGCGCGGTGTCTCGGCCGTCCACGGCTCGACCCGCGCGCTTCCGCTCCGGTCCGAGGGCAGGTCCAGGCCGAGTTCCGGCACGGTGACCCTGCCGGGCGGATCGGAGAGCACGCGCAGAGTGCCGCGCCCCGTGGTGTGGTCGTAGTCCGCGTGCACGGTGTGGTCCACCAGACCGCCGGCCGGACGGTGTACCAGGCTCACGTCGCGGAAGATGCCGGGCAGCCACCACATGTCCTGGTCCTCCAGGTAGCTTCCAGCGGACCACTGGTGCACCCGCACGGCCAGCAGGTTGTTCCGCGGCCGCAGCACGTGTCCCACGGCGAACTCGTGCGGCAGCCGTGAGCCCTGGAAGCTGCCGAGTTCGTGCCCGTTCAGCCACACCCGCGCACAGGATTCGACGCCCTCGAAACGCAACAGGGTCTCACCGGCGGAGTGTGCGGCTGGTTCCGCCGTGTCATCCGTGCCGTCGCCCTGGCGGGAGGGCAGCGGCCATGTGTCCGGCAGGTCGAAGAGGTGCCGGTGGTCTCCTGTGGGGTTCTCGTCGGGCACGTGCGGCGGGTCGACGGGGAAGGGGTAGCGGACGTTCGTGTACGCAGGTGAGCCGTGTCCGTGCAGCACCCAATGGGAGGGCACGGGCAGCTCGCTCCAAGCGGTGTCGTCGAAGCCGGGGGCGGCGAAGGCTTCGGTGTGTTGCGCAGCGGTGGGGGACAGGCGGAACTTCCATTCCCCTCCCGTCAGCGTCATCTGGCGCGCCGTGGAATCCGGCACCCACGCGCGCGGTGGCAGACACCCGGTCGAAGGGGAGACATCTTCGTAGTAGGGCACGGGCGCAGGGACGGACGGATCGCGTGGACCGGACGACCAGGAAGTGCTCATGCGTCTCCTCGGTTTCGGATAAACCCTGTCCTTCTCTCTCCCACCCGGCACGGTCGTGGCATGCCTGTCGGCTCATCAGATCGCCCACGGTGAGCACCGCATGACAGAGTGCGTGTCATGACGATGCCGCCGCCACCGAGCCAGCCGCCGTCGGGCGGCCCGCCGCATCCCGTGCAGCCGCCGTCCGGCTTCGGTCCGCCCGGCTCCGGTGGTTTCGGCCCGCCCGCCCCGGGCGGCTGGCCGCCTCCGCCTCCTCCTCCGGGGCACAACAGGGGACGAGCCGTCGCCGCGATCGTCGCGGTGGCCGTCGTGGCGCTCGCGCTCATCACGGCTTCCGTCATCTACCTGACGGGCGGCGACTCGGACAAGAGCGAGGCGGTCGACGGCAAGCCCTCCGCTTCGCAGCCGCCCTCGCCCTCGGAGCCAGAGACGCAGGATCCGACCGAGATCCCGAACGACGGCGACGCCACCGACTTCCCGGAACCGGGCGAAGGGGACGAGCCGTCCGAGGAGCCGGACGAAGGGGCCGACGACGTGCCGCTGCCGTCCTTCCTGCTTCAGGAAGGTGACTGCTACGACCGCTCCGAGGAGCGTGAGGGAGCGGTCGAGACCAAGGACTGCGACAGCCCTCACGACGCGGAGGTCGTCAGTCGCAAAAAGATCACCGGTGACTACGGCACCGACAGTGCGGTGCGGCAGAAAGCCGACTCGCTCTGCCGTTCCTCCCTGCGGGACAAGGCGGCCGAGCAGCCGAGCGGCACCGTGGGCGGCACGCTCATCTCGTACCCGAAGGCGGAGAACGTGGGCAACGGATTCGACTACGTGACGTGCAGTCTGACGGCGGGTAAGGATCAAAAGCTCGACAAGCCACTGGTGTGAAAGGGGTGCGGTGCGCCGCCTCGCGCACCAACGCGACTGCTGCGCAGAGCAGTTGGAGTTCCATATGTGGCATGGACGCGTCTGACGCGGGGTAAAACCGCTGCGTCTGATGTGACAGCTGTTCCTTCCGTGCCATCCATGAGAGGTCCCATGAAGCTGCGCAGATGGGCGTCCACGGCCACCGCCGTCGCCGTCTTCCTAGGATTGTCGTCCCTTACCGGTGCGGCCTCCGCATCGGCCGAAGAGAGCGCCGCCACCGGTTATGTGGCCCTCGGTGACTCCTACTCCGCGGGAGTGGGCGCCGGGGACTACGACGGGAGCGACTGCAAGCGGAGCGCCAACGCCTACCCCGAACTCTGGCGCTCCGCCAACTCCCCCTCCTCCTTCGACTTCACGGCCTGTTCGGGTGCGGTCACCGACGACGTGCTCGCCGGTCAGCTCGCGCCCCTCAACGCCTCCACCGGCCTGGTGAGCATCAGCGTCGGCGGCAACGACGCGGGCTTCGCCGACGCCATGACCACCTGCGTCACCCAGGGCGAGAGCGCCTGTCTGACCCGCGTGCAGCAGGCCCGCGACTACATCGCCGGCACGCTCCCCGGCAAGCTTGACGCCGTCTACGACGCCATCAGCGACAAGGCGCCGTCGGCCAAGGTCGTGGTACTGGGGTACCCGCACATGTACAAGCTCGACGGCGAGTGCAGCGTGGGGATCAGCGAGAAGTCCCGTGCTGCCGTCAACGCGGCGTCCGACGACCTGAACGACGTCACAGCCAAGCGCGCCGCCGACCACGGCTACAGCTTCGGTGACGTGCGGCCGGCCTTCACGGGCCACGAGATCTGCTCGGGCGACGAGTGGCTGCACAGCGTCACGCTGCCCGTGGACGAGTCCTACCACCCCACCGCGGCCGGGCAGTCCGGCGGATACCTCCCGGTGCTGGAAGGGCTGGCCTGAGACACTCCCCAACGTATGTGCCGCCGTCTCGCGACGACGAGGCGGCGGCACATGCGTGTTCAGATCCCGTTCGCGGCCGCTTCTCCCTCCTGCGCCAGCGCCGTTGTCAGCGCTTCGGCCGGGTTCCTTTCCGGCCCTCCTGCGGGCCACCACCGTCCCCGCCGCCTGCGGTAGGGCCACCACCGGCCGTCCGGCCCGAAACGCAGCTGCGCGTCCGCCCCCTCGGCGCTCCAGTGTGCTCCCGTGGACCGCAGCGCGCAGGGCAGCTCTCCCTCGGCCCGCACGGCGTCCAGTTGCTGCTGCGCACGCATGAGCACCGCCGCCGCCGGAGACCACTCCTCGTCCAGGACGGTCAGGGCATCCGCGCCCCCGAACGACCAGGCTGCCGCGGCCCTCGCCAGCTCCTCCTCACGGCGTCCGCACCCCGCGGCGAGGCGAGCGGTGACCTCCTGGCCCGGGCGGGAGGCAGCCAGCCGTGCCGCGTCCTCCCACTGCGTGAGCGGACGCGGGAGCGGGCTGTCGGCGTACCCCTGGGACCGTGCCTTGGCGAGCATCCGGCGGGCTCTCGCCCCCGCGTCCGAGACGAGGAAACCGAGCGCGTCGAGATCCAGTCCAGGAGCCTCGGAAGAGCCGTCCGTCAAGGGGGCGACATGCACGGCATCGAAGACCGGCGCAGCCCCCGTCGGCAGCGGCGGCAGTACGGCTCCGAGGGCGAACGCCTCGGCCGCGTCGACCCCTTCGAGGTCGGCTGCACGGCCGCTCGCTTCCGCCTTGCTGGACTCCGCCGCGGCCCGGGTGGAACTGCGGGTCTGCAGCGCGTCCAACAGCTCCCGCTCTCCCCGTCCGCGCAGCAGCAACAGGGCGAAGGGATCCTCGTCCAGAAGACGCGCCACCTGGTAACTGAGCGCCGCGGTGTGCGGACAGTGGTCCCAGGCGTCGCATGAGCACTCCGGGTCCAGGTCGCCGATACCGGGCAGCAGTTCGAGGCCGGCGTCGGCGGCGTCCTCCACCAGCCGAGGAGGCATGTCCCGGTCCAGCAGAGCAGCGATGTGCCCCGCCTGTTCGACGATCACGTCCAACAGGCGATCCCATTCGGACTCGTCCAGCTCGCGCAACAGGACATCCGCCCGGCACGGCGTCCGGTCGGCGCCGCGCACGACCGCAGTGATGCGGCCAGGGCGTACGGAGACGGCGCCCACTGCGCCCTGGCGGGCGAGCCGGCGTCCCTTTTTGAGCTGCTGACCGTCGAGGGCGGTGTCCTCCAGCGCCTTCAGCCAGGTCTGTCCCCACCAGGTGCGGGCGAAGCCACGGCCCTGTGCGGGGGGCAGCGGAGAGAAAACGCGCTCCCTCCCCGCGGCCCGGCCGTCCTCCTGGCCGGGGCCGTGCCCGCGTGCGGACGCGTCTTGCCCGTACCCGGACCCGTCGGACAGGTTTTCCCCCCACATGTGCTTCTCCTCGGACTCGCGGTCGTCGTTGTTCAACGCGCCCCCTTCCGCAGTTCAACCAGGTCGGCGAGCTCGGCATCCGTCAGCTCGGTCAGCGCGGCCTCTGAGGAACCGAGCACCGCGTCGGCCAGAGCCTGTTTGCGGCGCAGCATCTCGGCGATGCGGTCCTCGATGGTGCCTTCGGTGACGAGCCGGTGTACCTGAACGGGCTGGGTCTGCCCGATGCGGTACGCGCGGTCGGTCGCCTGCGCCTCGACCGCCGGGTTCCACCAGCGGTCGTAATGGATCACATGGCTGGCCCTGGTCAGATTGAGTCCCGTTCCCGCGGCCTTCAGTGAGAGCAGAAAAACCGGTGCGGCGCCGTCCTGGAAGCGGCGCACCATTTCCTCGCGCCGCGCCACGGGCGTGCCACCGTGCAGACACTGGGTGGCCACTCCGCGGGAGGCCAGGTGTCGCTCCAACAGACGGGCCATGCGCACGTACTGCGTGAAGACCAGCACGCTCGCCCCCTCCGCGAGCAGCGTATCGAGCAGTTCGTCCAGCAGCTCCAGCTTCCCCGAGCGCCCCGGCAGTCCGCCGTCCGGCTCCTTGAGGTACTGCACGGGGTGGTTGCAGATCTGTTTGAGCGAGGTCAGCAGTTTGACCACGAGCCCGCGGCGCTCGAAGCCGTCGGTGCCGCGCAGCGACTCGAGGCTCTCTCGGACCACGGCTTCGTAGAGCCCGGCCTGCTCGGTGGTCAGCGCGACCGCCCGGTCGGTCTCCGTCTTGGCGGGCAGTTCCGGAGCGATGCCCGGATCGGTCTTGTGCCGCCGCAGCAGAAACGGCCGCACGAGGCGTGCCAGACGTTCGGCCGCCACCGGATCACCCCCTTCGGCGGCGTCCGCGTAGCGTTTGCGGAAGGTCCCCAGGCGGCCCAGGAGTCCCGGAGTGGTCCAGTCGAGCACCGACCACAGCTCCGAGAGGTTGTTCTCGACCGGGGTGCCCGTCAGTGCCACCCTGGCTCGTGCGGGCAGCGTCCGCAGCGCCTTGGCCGTGGCGGCGAACGGATTCTTCACGTGCTGGGCCTCGTCCACCGCGACCATCCCCCACGCCTGGCCCTCGCCGGGAGTCAGCGCAGCGGCGTCCAGACGCATGGTGCCGTACGTGGTGAGCACGAACTCGTCCCCGGCCAGGCCCTCCAGACAGCGCCCCTGCCCGTGGTAGCGGCGCACCGGGGTGGCCGGAGCGAACCGTTCGATCTCCCGCTGCCAGTTACCCAGCAGAGAGGCCGGGCAGACCACGAGTGTCGGTCCCGCCGTCTGCTCGCACTCCTGGCGGCGCAAGTGGAGCGCGATCAGGGTGAGTGTTTTGCCCAGTCCCATGTCGTCGGCCAGACACCCGCCGAGGCCGTAAGAGGTCATCCTGTGCAGCCAGTCCAGCCCGCGCAGTTGGTAGTCCCGCAGGGTCGCGTGCAACCGTGCGGGAGGTGGCAGGGGCGGTTCCTCGCGCCGTTCGGGGTCGGACAGCCGCTCCCGCAGTGTCTCCAGCCACCCCGTGGCCTCCACCTCGAGCTGCTGCCCGTCGTGTTCCGTCGCGCCCGTGAGGACGGCGTCGAGCGCCTCCAAGGTGCCGACCTTGCGATCCTCATGTTGCCGCGCCGCGCGTACCTGCTCCGGATCGATGAGGACCCACTGGTCGCGCAACCGGACCAAGGGACGGCCGCTTTCGGCGAGCTGGTCGAGCTCGTCCCGGGTGACTTCCTGGTCGCCGACGGCGAAACGCCAGTCGAAGCGGAGCAGCGCGTCGGGAGACAGCGTGGAGGGAAGCTGGGAACTCTCGCGCCGCTGTCCGCCTGCGGCTCGCCCGCCCGGCTCGTCACCGGGACCGATCACCGCGCGGGACGTCAAGGAGCGGGCGATGTCGCGCGGCCAGTGCACCCGCATGCCGGCTGCCGCCAGGGCCCCTGGTACCCGGGCGCCCAGTAGCTCGGCGACATCGTCCTCGGCCAGCTCGATCGTGTCCGGCACCGCCGCCGACAGCAGGGGAGAGAGCGCTTCCCAGGCCGCCGCCGCGCGGCGCAGCGTGAGGAGCACCTGGGCAGGCGCCTCGGGTCCGAATCGCCGTGCTGTCCGCGAGGTGCCCGCCCACAGCTCGGCCGCGTCCGCGACGACGGCGCTGTCGGCCGGGGAACGCACCTGGAGCACTCCGCGGAAGGAGGGCCGTTCGCTGGATGCGGTCGTCCCTGAGGAGGTGGGAAGACCGTTGACCTCGATCCGCAGGGAGAGCCTGACGACGGCATCGATGCCCGCGGTCATCTCCGCGGCCCACGCGCGCAGCTCGGGAACGGTGGACGGTACGTCCCCGGTGAAGACGAGCGTCCCCGCGGCCAGCGGTGCCGCCGGGGTACGGAGAAGACCGTCGGCCACGGCGTCGAGGAACGCCCGCACCAGGGGCTCGGGGGCGGGCATCCGGGCAGGTCCGTCTCCGGGCAGCGGAACGGCATGGGCGGACGGTGGCATGGCGGCCACGAGCTCCGGGACGGCGGACGCGTCGTCGGAGCCGAGGGGGCAGAGCCGCCAGGCGTCGTACCCCGCGGGACTCAGCCCCGGCAGTACGCGCCCTCGGGCGACCAGCGCAAGAGCGTGCAGCGCGGCGGCGCCCCAGAATGCCGCGGCGCCGTCGACGCCGTCCTCCTGACGTGCGGCGTAGGCACGCGTGAGGACGGGGAGGGCCTCGTGCGCAGGCAGGAAGAGCGCGGGCACGGTCTGTGTGGTGACATCGGGACCCTCCGCGACCAGCACGGTCAGGCTCGCGGGCTCCCGGGGGTTCGAAGCGCCGTCTTGCCCAGCGGCCGGACCGCGCGGCGGGACGCCGTCCGGATGCCAGAAGGCCACACGGGAGTGGCGGGGTGGGTCGGCCGGCAAGAACACGGCCACGCAGTGGGTGAGCCGAGGAGGTGAGGACGGGCTTGCCAGGGTCTCTGCCACAGCGCTGATGCACTCCTCAAGTTTGACTAGCGAAGGGGGCGGCTGAGGGTACCCCACTCGGAGCCGGACCGTGAAGCGGCTGCTCCGAGGGCGGCTGTGGCGGCGAGCCCCGAGGCGGCTGTGGCGAGGAGAGGGAACCTGTTCGGCCCGAATGGCGTTCAATGGGGTGAGAGGCGGCATCGTGCGCACGACCGAGCTGTAGCGCCGCCGGTGCGGAGGAGGGATCGCAATGACCAACCGAGCCAAGATCGCCGTGGGCGGAGTGGCCGTAGGGCTGTTCCTGTGGTGGCTCACGTCGTTCTGGATCGCGCTGTTGGTGATCGTCGGCGTACCTGCCGTCGCCTACCTGGCGCTGGACCCCTCCCAGCGACGCAGGCTGCGCAGAGTCAGCCGTAAGGAACTGGGACGGTAGTCCGCGCGGCCGAGGGGCGGCCCACCGCGCGGCGTCCGCCTCTCAGCGACGGCGCGCTCGCGTCCTCAGCACCAGCGCGTCCGCGTCTGCCGCGACGCACGGGGCCCACGCCTGGCGGTCGGCGTCTGTCTGGCTAGGCGGCGGGCCGCACGGCGATACCGTCGAGGGCGGACAGCAGGTTCGGCAGTTCCTCACCGCGGCCGACCGGACGCACTTCCCCGGGCGCCTCGTCCAGCAGCACGAAAGCGATGTCGTCCGTGCGTGCTACGACGCTCCACCCCGGCCCGTCGGCGCGGAGTGTGCGCGCCTCGCCCGAGGCGAACGCCGACCGGATTCGACCGGGCGGCGGTGGCGTGACCACGTAGGCGCGCACCTCCTCCAGAACGCGCCGCACCTGGGGATCCGGACCCGCTCCCGTCTCCACGAATTCGACGTCCTCTTCCACCTGAGCGCGCCACTGCGCCCACTGGAGCGCGATCTCGTCCGCCCCGAGCCGGCGCTGAGCGGGGCCCCACTCGGAGGTGTCGGGCGGACAGAGAACCGCTCGGTTCTCCTCCACCGCCGGCCCTTGGCTCGGGTCGTGGGGTTCCGGCACGCCAGGCGCTGAGACGGACAGTGCCAGCGGCCACCCCGGCAGTACGCCCACGACGTACCGCTCGTCGGGGGAGAGGTCGAACTCCATACCGCAGTCCCACGCGGCTACGGCGCAGGCCACCTGCGTGACGTCCTCGGACACCACCGTCCAGCGTGCGCCCGCCCCGTCCTGGCCCAGGACGAGCCCGTACCCCTCGGCGAACGGCTTCAGCCCCAGCCTTTCGCAGGCGGCGGGGTAGTCGTCACCCAGCACGCTCGGAAACTGGGCCGGCGTCAACAGCACGGCAGTCAGTACGTAGAGTGAATCCTCGTCTTCAGCCACCGACGGCCTCCCCTTCCTACCGCGTCCCGGTGACCATAGCTTTCGGAGGGCGTCCGCAACAGACTCGGCCTTGCCCGGACGGACGCCACGATCGCCAGAGAGGGGCACGCCGTGCGGCGTTACGACCGACTCAGGTACATTCTCCGGCTCGACCCGGAGCACGACGCACACGAGATCTACCGGCTGATCGCAGCCTACGAGTTCCCCTGGGACATGACGCGCGCTCTCGAACTCGCGCTGTACCGTACCTACGCGGTGCCCAGCATCGGCAGCCTGCTGGCCAGGACGGGGGAGCTGGCCGGCCGGCCCCAGAAGCGCTACGACGACACGGCGCTGCTGCTGGACGCGGTGGTCGAGCACGGTTTCGACAGCGTCCGCGGGCGCGGCGCCATCCGGCGGATCAACCAGATGCACCGTGCCTACGACATCTCCAACGACGACATGCGCTACGTGCTGTGCACCTTCGTGGTGATGCCCAAACGCTGGCTCGACCGCTTCGGCTGGCGGCACCTGACCGCACATGAACTGCGGGCGATCGCCCAGCACTACCGGACGCTGGGACGCCACATGGGCATCAAGGACGTGCCGCGCACCTACGCGCAGTTCGAGCGATGCCTGGACGAGTACGAGAACGCCCACTTCGGCTGGAGCGAGGGAGGGCGCAAGGTCTCCGACGCCACGCTCGGCCTGATGGCCTCCTGGTACCCGCGGCCACTCGGTCCCCTGGTGCGAAACGCGAGCCGGGCCCTGCTGGACGACTCCCTGCTCCGGGTCTTCCGTTACTCGCGACCGGGCCCGGCCACCCGCGGCCTGGTGCGCGGCGCCCTACGCCTGCGCGCGCGCAGCGTGCGACTGCTGCCGCCACGCCGCCGTCCTCACTACGCGCGGCAGAATCCGAAGATCAAGAGTTACCCCGGCTATCCCGAGGGCTACCGGACAGCCGACCTCGGTACCTTCCCGGTGAAAGCCGGAGCGGGCCCGGTCGTGTGCCCTGTCCCGCACGTTCACGGTGAACCCCCGGGCTGAGGCCCTGGCCTTGTCAGCGCCGGAGGAGCCCCCGGCGTCCTGTGCGCCGTTGCGCCGAAGAGCCGTCGCGCCGTTGCGCCGAAGCGGTGCGGGAGTGCGGGGCCGCCACGGATCACACCGGCTCTCTTTCCGCCAGCGCGAGATACCGTTCGTCCTCGTCCACGTACGAGAGAAGCCGCCAGCCGGTGGCCGCCAGCAGGGGACGCAGGCGCGGTTCGGCCCGGATGTCCTGTGGGGTGATCTGCCGTCCCTGCCGGGCTGCCAGCGCCGCGCGCCCCAAGGGATGGAAGAGTGCCAGGCGCCCCTGCGGACGTACGACGCGGGCCAGTTCGCTGAGTCCGCTGTCGGGGCCCGGGAGATGCGAGATGAGGCCGGCGCCGAACACCGCGTCGAGGCAACCGTCTCGCAGGGGCAACCGGGCCACGTCCGCGAGCAGCAGGGTGGTGGCCGCCGACTGCCGACCTGCGTGCACCACTTCGTCCAGCATCGCCGGGGTGAGGTCGGCACCGACTACCGTTCCCGACGCCCCTACCCGGGAACGGAGTTCCGGAAGTGCCCTTCCGGTGCCGCATCCCGCGTCGAGGACGGCATCGCCCGGTCGCAGCCCCATCTCGGCGACGGCCGCGGCGTAGGCGGGGCCGTCGTCCGGGAACCGGGTGTCCCAGCGTGCGGCGCGTTCGGTGAAGAACTCCCGAACCGCGGCACGGTCGTCAGCCGAGTCGTGTCTCATCCCCACATCTTCGCGTCTCGTCCTCGACTCCAGGCCGCGCGGGCCCTGCGCGCCGTGCTGAAGGGAAAAGACAGCGAAGCGCGCCCTGATCGGTGATACCTGTGTGGCAGGAGCGACAGGGGTGTAACTGTGCGCGACGAAACAGAACCTCATGGTTGCTGACGGTGCTCTCATGGGTAAGGGTGGCACGGCGGATGCCGAGGAAAAGGGGGCGACGGGGTGGCACTGAACACGGGACTTGACTGGTTGCTGGACGACCTGACGAAGCGGATCTCCTCGGTCCGGCACGCGCTGGTTCTCTCCACGGACGGGCTCGTGACGGGCAGCAGCCAGGAACTCGACCGGGAGGATGCCGAGCATCTGGCCGCGGTCTCCTCCGGGTTGCACAGCCTGGCCAAGGGAAGCGGCCAGCACTTCAAGGCGGGGCGGGTGCGCCAGACGATGATCGAGTTCGACGAGGGCGTGCTGTTCGTGACGGCCGCGGGCGACGGCAGTTGTCTGTGTGTCCTCGCCGGCGCCGAGGCGGACGTCGGCCAGGTCGCCTACGAGATGACGCTGTTGGTCAACCGCGTCGGCGAACATCTCGGGCTCGCGATCCGTAATAGCCATTGACCTGCGGTTTCACAAAGTTATCCACAGGCCGGGCGGCCAGGGCGCGGACGGGCTATCGTCGTTTTCACGCAGGAAACGTGAGCAACGACGGGGGATGACGCATGCGAGACAAGTCCGACGTACGCCGTTCGGCGACGCCGTTTCCACCCACGGCCGGCGCGGCGCGGAAAAGGGACGGGGGGAGGCCACCCGCGGGTGAGGTGGCGGCACGCACGGCCGCCCAGGAGCTGGGTCTGCGGTTGAGGGAGTTCGAACTCGCTGTGCAGATCGAGGAAGTCCGCACCGTGCCGGGTCCGCCCGGCCGGGCACGCAGGGTGCCGCGGGAGGAGCTGGAACGCGTCAAAGGAGCTCCGGACTTCCCCAGCGGGCTGCGGGAGAGGCTACGTGTCATGGGGGCGCACGAGGCCTCGGAGCTGTTGGACATCAGTGCCTCGCGCTTCGCTCGCCTCGCCAGGGCAGGCCGTTTCAGGCCGGTCGACCTCTACGTGAATCGCTACCGAGCAGTGGTCTGGCTCTATCGAGCGGACGAGTTGCGGGATTTCGCGGAGAACAACCCGTCACTGCTGGCGGGGCGTCTGCCGGCGGGCATGCGGGCGGCGCTGGCCGCCGGGACCGACCACCGTGCTCCCGGCTGGCGAGCGCGGCGGGTGGCGCAGCTGTCCAGGCAGGCGGACACCCCGTGGGAGCGTGCCGCCGCCAAGTCGAGCGTGCTCGGTGAGGACGCCCTCGCCGAAGCCGTGCCCGACCCCCGCGAGCGGGAAGAACTCGCGCGATTGCGGCCCGGCCTGCTGAAGGTGCGTAGTGAGTCAGTGGCCACGCAGGCCTTGCTGGAGAAGCTCTGCCTGGCCGAAGAGGAGTCAGAGGTGCGCTGGCACCGACTGATGCTGGAGGCGGAACTGGAGAGTGCCAGGGCGATCGCACCTTTCCCCGCAGGTATCCCGGAGTTTCACGAAACCCCTGCCGGTCTGTCCGGGCGGGCGGAGCCTACTGCCTTCCTCCCGGCCCCGGGCGGGGACCGACGGGCCGATCCGGTCACGCCGCGGCCACTGACGCCGACGCCCGAGGCGTCCGCGCCTCCGCCCCGAAAGCGCTGGTCTCTGCTGAGGCGGCGTAAACCGAAGCCCTCCGTCCGTCCGGCTCACTGACCCACGACAGGCCGGGAGCGGACATGCCAGGCCAGAGACGCGCGAGCCGGGGCGTCAGAAGCGGTAACGCGCCGGAAGAGGGCTACGAGCTGCCCCGGCCAGGGGCGGCTTCGTCCGAGTCGGTGCGGTGCGGGCGGAACAGCCCCTCCTGCATGACGGAGACGATCAACTTGCCCTGGCGATCGTAGATCTGGCCTCGGGCAAGCCCTCGTGCTCCCGTCGCGATGGGGGACTCCTGCTCATAGAGGAACCACTCGTCGGCGCGGAACGGCCGGTGGAACCACATGGCGTGGTCGAGAGACGCCGTGTCGAAGTTCCGGGCGCCCCACAGCGGCTCGACGGGCAGCCGCACGGCGTCCAGAAGTGTCATGTCGCTGGCGTAGGTCAGCGCGCACGTGTGCACGAGAGGGTCGTCCCCCAGCGACCCGATCGCCCGCATCCATACGGCACTACGCGGCTCGACGTCCTGCAACTCGGACGGCGTCCAGCGCAGCCGTTCCACATAGCGCAGGTCGAACGCCTGACGGCGCGCCATGCGCTCCAGCGGCACGGGAAGTGAGCCGAGGTGCGCCTGGATCTCGTCCGCGAGCCTCGGCAGGCTCTCAGGATCCGGCACGTCGGGCATCGGCAGTTGATGCTCGAATCCGGGCTCCCGCACATGAAAGGAGGCGGTGAGATTGAAGATCGTGCGTCCCCGCTGCACGGCGACCACTCGACGGGTGGTGAACGAGCGCCCGTCCCGCACCCGCTCCACCTGGTACACGATGGGCACGCCCGGAATGCCGGGCCGCAGGAAGTACGCGTGGAGCGAGTGCACGGGCCGCTCGTCGCCCACCGTGCGCCCGGCTGCCACCAACGCCTGCCCGGCCACCTGCCCGCCGAAAACCCGCTGGAGGGACTCGTGGGGGCTCTGTCCCCGGAAGATGTTGAGGTCGATCTCCTCCAGGTTGAGCAGGTCGACAAGGCGTTCCGCTGGGCTCGGCCCGGTCATCTCGTGCGTTCCCTTCTCGCGTCCAAGGATGCCGTCTCGATCGGCTCAGTGCGCGCCGTGCTCACATCGGGCCGACATCGGTCACCTTGACCACCGCACGCCCCTCCTCGTCGGAGGCGACGAGGTCGACCTCGGCCGAGACACCCCAGTCGTGATCCCCGCGGGGGTCGGCGAACGTCTGCCGCACGCGCCACAACCGGTCCTCGGGCACTTCCTCGATCCGCAGCAGCCGCGGTCCCCGGGCGTCGGGCCCCGTGCCCAGCTCGTCGTACTCGGCCCAGTAGGCGTCCATCGCCTCCGCCCAGGCGTCCTCGTCCCAGCCGGCGTCCGCGTCCATCTCGCCCAGTTCGGCGCACTTGTCGAGCGCCGCCAGCTCCACCCTGCGGAACATCGCGTTGCGCACCAGGACGCGGAAGGCCCGGGGGTTCGCCGTGACGGGCTTGACCTGGTCGGCCCGTTCCTGCGCCTCCTCCGCCGTTTCGTCCTCCGGGTTGGCCAGCTGCTCCCACTCGTCCAGCAGGCTGGAGTCGACCTGTCGCACCATCTCCCCGAGCCATTCGATGATGTCCTGGAAATCCTCCGACTTGAGGTCGTCAGGGACGGTGTGCTCAAGGGCCTTGTAAGCGCTCGCCAGGTAGCGCAGCACAATCCCCTCGGTGCGGGCGAGTTCGTAGAAGGAGACGAACTCGCTGAAGGTCATCGCGCGCTCGTACATGTCGCGGATGACCGACTTGGGGGAGAGCGGATGGTCGCCGACCCAGGGGTGGGACTTGCGGTAGAGGCCGTAGGCGTGGAAGAGCAGTTCTTCCAGCGGCTGCGGGTAGCCGATCTCCATCAGCCGCTCCATCCGCTCCTCGTACTCGATCCCGTCGGCCTTCATCTGCGCCACCGCCTCGCCCTTCGCCTTGTTCATCTGGGCGGCGAGGATCTGGCGGGGATCATCCAGCGTCGACTCCACGACGGAGACCATGTCCAGCGCGTAGGAGGGCGACTCGGGGTCGAGCAGCTCGAAGGCCGCGAGTGCGAAGGTGGACAGTGGCTGGTTGAGGGCGAAGTCCTGCTGGAGGTCGACGGTCAGCCGGATGGTCCTGCCTTCCGCGTCCGGCTCGTCCAGCCGTTCGACGATCCCGCCGTCCAGCAGCGAACGGTAGATGGCGATGGCCCGCCGGATGTGCCGCAGCTGGGAGCGGCGGTCCTCGTGGTTGTCCTCCAGAAGCCGGCGCATCTGCGTGAAGGCGTCGCCGGGACGCGCGATCACCGACAGCAACATCGCATGCGTCACTCGGAAGCGGGAGTTGAGAGGCTCGGGATCGGACGCGATCAGCTTCTCGAAGGTCTGCTGACTCCAGTTGACGAAGCCCTCCGGGGCCTTCTTGCGGACGACCTTGCGACGCTTCTTCGGATCGTCGCCTGCCTTCGCCAGCGCCTTCTCGTTCTCGATCACGTACTCAGGGGCCTGCGCGACGACATAGCCCGAGGTGTCGAAACCGGCGCGCCCGGCCCGGCCGGCGATCTGGTGGAACTCACGGGCGCGCAGCGTGCGCACCCGGCTGCCGTCGTACTTGCTGAGCGCGGTGAACAGCACCGTCCTGATCGGCACGTTGACGCCGACCCCGAGGGTGTCCGTTCCGCAGATCACCTTCAGCAGCCCGGCCTGCGCCAGCCGCTCCACCAGCCTGCGGTACTTGGGCAGCATTCCGGCGTGGTGCACGCCGATGCCGTGCCGCACGTAGCGGGACAGGTTGCGGCCGAACTTCGTGGTGAAGCGGAAATTGCCGATGACCTTGGCGATCTCGTCCTTCTCCGCCCGGGTCGACATGTTGATACTCATCAGCGCCTGCGCCCGCTCCACCGCCTGCGCCTGAGTGAAGTGCACGATGTAGACGGGCGCCTGACGCGTCTCGAGCAGCTCGGTGAGCGTCTCCGTCAGGGACGTGGTGCGGTAGTCGTAGCTCAGCGGTACCGGCCGGGTGGCGGACCGCACCACAGCGGTCGGGCGGCCTGTGCGGCGGGTGAGATCCTTCTCGAACCGTGTGACATCCCCCAGCGTGGCCGACATCAGGACGAACTGGGCCTGTGGCAGCTCCAGCAACGGAATCTGCCAGGCCCACCCCCGGTCGGGCTCCGCGTAGAAGTGGAACTCGTCCATCACGACCTGGCCGATGTCGGCGTCCGCGCCGTCGCGCAGGGCGATGGAGGCGAGCACCTCGGCCGTGCAGCAGATCACCGGGGCGTCGGCGTTGACCGAGGCGTCGCCGGTGAGCATGCCGACGTTCTCGGTACCGAAGAGCTTGCACAGGTCGAAGAACTTCTCCGAGACCAGCGCCTTGATCGGTGCGGTGTAGAACGTCACCTTGTCGTGCGCGAGCGCCGCGAAGTGAGCCCCCGCCGCGACCAGGCTCTTGCCGGACCCGGTCGGCGTCGACAGGATCACGTTCGCCCCGGAGACCACCTCGATCAGCGCTTCTTCCTGGGCGGGATAGAGCGAGATGCCCCGCTCTTCCGCCCACCCGGAGAAGGACTCGAAGAGGGCATCGGGGTCGGCGTCGCTCGGCATCTGGTCGATAAGGGTGGCTGTCACGCCCCCCATACTGCCCCCTGCCCCGGCCGATCAGGGAACCGGTGGGTTCCAGGTGATCATCGAGCGCTACGCTGTGTGGCCGACCGGACGTCAGACCGGCAGACCGGCCGGGCACCAGGCCCGGAGGAGAACAGCGCGGGGGCGCGGGGCCCAGTCCCGGCCGCGGGGCCGCGAGGGACGCGACGCACAGAACAGGGCGGGGATACGCATGATGGGACCGGCGCACTCGCTGTCGGGAGCAACTGCCTGGCTGGGGGTGGGAGCCGCTGCTGCCGCACTCGACCACCCGATGCCCTGGCTGGTGGTGGTCGTCGGCACCCTGTTGTGCGCTGGGGCTGCGCTGGCGCCGGACCTCGACCAGAAGTCCGCGACCATCTCCCGGGCCTTCGGACCCATCTCCCATCTTCTGTGCGGAGTGATCGACAAGCTGTCCACGGCCGTCTACAACGGCACCCGCTCCCGTGGGGAGCGTCACCGTGCAGGAGGACATCGCACCCTCACTCACACGTGGCCGTGGGCGCTGTTCATAGGCGCCGGCTTCTCAGCGGCAGCTGCCCTGTGGGGCCGCTGGGCCGTCCTGGTCATCCTTTTCATCCACGTGGTGCTCGCCGTCGAAGGCCTGCTGTGGCGGATGGCGCGGGTCTCCAGCGACGTGCTGGTGTGGCTCCTGGGAGCCGCCTGCGCCTGGATACTGGCGGGCCTGCTGGAGGAGCCGGGGAACGGAGCCGACTGGCTGTTCACCGGCGACGGCCAGGAATACCTGTGGATGGGCGTGCCGATCGCGCTCGGTGCGCTGGTGCACAACATCGGCGATGCTCTGACGGTCTCCGGCTGCCCGGTCCTGTGGCCGATCCCGATAGCGGGCAAGAGGTGGTACCCGCTGGGCACCCCCCGGTTCATGCGTTTCCGCGCCGGAGCCTGGATCGAGAACGCCGTACTCATGCCGGCGTTCATGGTGCTCGGGGGAGCGGGCAGTCTGGTAGCCCTCGGTTTCGTAGGTACCTGAACCGACCCGCCGCGGGGTGGCGCCGGACCAGCCCGTCCGCGCCGCGAGCGTCCCGGTCGGCCTCCGACCCGCGCCTGGCCCTGCCTGCCGGGCCGCGAGCGCCCCGGCCCGCTGTGGTTCCGCGCCCGGTGAGGTCGCCCGTGCCGCGGGCTTCCCGATCTTTCACGGGCCCGCCCCCGGCGAGGTCGGCTGTGCCGCGTGCACCCCGATCCACCACGGCCCCGAGTGTGACGAGGTCATGCGCCCCACGAGCGGCCCGGCCGGTCACGGGGTCGCGCCAGACAGCGGCCCGCCTGGCGCGAGTGCCCGCATCATCCGTACCGAACCCGTGCCGGGCCACGTCACCCGTGCCACGAGCGCCAGAGCGCCGCGTAGGGGCCGTCGGCCGCCACGAGGGCGTCGTGGCTGCCCAGTTCGCTGACGCGGCCGTCCTCGACCACCGCGATGACGTCGGCGTCGTGGGCGGTGTGCAGGCGGTGGGCGATCGCCACCACCGTGCGTCCCTCGAGGACCTGCCCCAACGAACGTTCCAGGTGTCGTGCGGCACGGGGATCGAGCAGGGAGGTCGCCTCGTCGAGCACCAGGGTGTGCGGGTCGGCCAGTACCAGGCGGGCCAGCGCGATCTGCTGGGCCTGCGCCGGAGTGATCGTCATGCCCCCGGACCCCACCTCACTGTCGAGCCCGTCCGCCAACGCGGTGGCCCAGCCGTCCGCCCCCACGGCGGCCAGCGCGGACCACAACTCGGGATCAGCGGCCTTTGGGGAGGCCAACAGCAGATTGTCGCGCAGCGTGCCGACGAAGACATGGTGCTCCTGGTTGACGAGCGCCACATGGCGACGCACGTCCTCCGCGCGCATGTCGCTCAGCCGCTCGCCGCCCAGCGTGACCTCTCCGAGACGTGGCCCGTAGATGCCCGCGAGCAGCCTTCCGAGTGTGGACTTGCCCGCTCCGGAAGGCCCGACGAGCGCCACCCGGCTGCCGGGGGTCACCTCGAGCGTGATGCCGTGCAGCACGTCCACGTCGGCCAGATAGCCGAACCGCACCTGACGCGCACACACGTCCTTCCCCCGGGGCGCGAGGCCGCCCACGCCGCTGTCCGGCTCGATCTCCCGGACTCCGACGAGCCGTGCCAGCGAGACCTGGGCGACCTGGAGCTCGTCGTACCAGCGCAGGATCATGTTCACCGGCTCGATCAGTATCTGTGCCAGCAGCGCGCCGGTCGTCAGCTCGCCCACGCTGATCCAGCCCTCCATCACGAAGGCCCCGCCGAGCAACAGCACGCCGCCGAGGATCAGCATGTTGCTGAGATTGACGACGGGGAAGAGGACGGTGCGCAGCCACATGGTCCGGCGTTCCCAGGCCGTCCACTGACCGACCCGCCGCTCGGAGAGGGCCACCCGACGCGCCCCCAGCCTGTGCGCCTCCACGGTGCGTCCCGCGTCCACGGTCTCGGCCAGCGCCGCCGCGACGGCCGCGTAACCCGCGGCCTCGGCCCGGTAGGCGTGTGGCGCCCTGCGGAAGTACCACCGGCAGCCGACCACCAGCACGGGCAGCGCGATGAGTACTGCCAGAGCCAGCGGTGGCGCCGTCAGGCACAGGGCGCCGACCAGCAGGACCGTCCATACCAGCCCCACGGCAAGTTGCGGTACGGCCTTGCGCATGGCGTCGGCCAGCCGGTCGATGTCGGTGGTGATCCGGGACAGGAGGTCGCCCGTCCCGGCCCGCTCCAGGACGCTGGGCGGCAGCGCCACCGAGCGTACGAGGAAGTCCTCTCGCAGGTCCGCCAGCATCTCCTCGCCCAGCATTGCCCCTCGCAGCCGTACCTGCTGGGTGAAGACGGTCTGTACCACGAGCGCGAGGGCGAACAGGAGGGTGACGCGCACCAGGTGCATTTCGCGCTCATCGGCGGCCACGTCATCGACCACTCCGCCGAGCAGCTGCGGCCCGGCCATCGAGGCGATGACGGCGATGCTGTTCACCGTGACGAGCAGGACGAAGGCGCGGCGGTGACGCCGCAGCAGTGCGCGCACATAGGACCGCACTGTCGAGGGAGACCCGACAGGCAGGATGGTGACGTCCTCGGGCGCCGACGGGTCGTACGCGGGTGCGGGCACACCGAACCGTCGACTGTGCGGCGAGGCGGAGGCCGGCTCGGCTGCCCCTTCCGTCGCGGTGCTCCGGACGCTCACGCGGACTCGACCTCCTCGGTGTGGGCGCGCCCCGCTGATGCGCTACTTCTCGTTGACGCGCTGTTCCCCGCCGATGCGGTGCTTGGGGGTGGTGTGCCGTCCTCGGTCGTTTCGCTGCTGCGCGGCGAAACGCCGTTCGCCGCCGGAGTGCCCGCCCCGAGGAGCTCGGGGCCCTCGCCGCCGGGAGCATCAGGTTCGCGGCTGACGACGGCTCGGTAAGCGGCGTGGGTGCGCAGAAGGTCGCGGTGCGTTCCGCTCGCGGCGGATTTGTCTTCGTGCAGGAAGACGACGCGGTCGGCGCGGTCGAGCAGCAGCGGGCTGGAGGAGAGGACCACGGTCGTCCGGCCGGACCTCAGCCGCCCGAGCTCCCGGGCGATCCGCGCCTCGGTGTGCGAGTCGACAGCCGACGTGGGTTCGTCGAGAACCAGCACGCGAGGGTCGGTCAGCAGCGAACGGGCGAGGGCGAGCCGCTGCCGCTGTCCGCCCGACAGCGAACGCCCTCGCTCGGTGATCCGGGCCCGCATCGCGTCGCCCTCCGCGTCCGGGCTGCCCTGGATCAGGGCATCCAGCACGTCCCCGCACTGGGCGGCTGCCAGGGCCCTGGCGGAAGTCACCGCACCCGAGGAAGGGACGTCGAAGAGGTCGGTGAGAGTCCCCGAGAGCAGGACCGGGTCCTTGTCCTGGACGAGTACGGCGGTGCGCGCCTGCTCCAGCGTCATGCGGTCCAGCGGAGCACCGTCGAGCAGGACGGAGTCGAGAGGGACTGAGCCGAGCGGAACGGAGGTGCCGGCGGGCTGCTGTTTCCCCTCGTTCCCGTCGCTGCCGCTGCCGCTGCCGCTGCCGCTGCCGCTGCCGCTGCCGCTGTCGCTGCCGGCCGCGGACGCCGGGTGCCCGCCCAGCCGCTCCGCGAGGTGTCCGGCCGCGTCCGGGTCGCCGCAGACCACGGCGGTGAGCATCCCGAGCGGCGCGTGCAGCCCGGTGACCGGGTCGTACAACCCCTCCGAGCCGTCCGTGCCGTCCGTTCCGTCGACCCGGAGTGCAGAGCTTGCGTACTCGCCGCTCGGGTGGCGGCGGCGCTCGTCCCGGTGGCTCTCGGAGCTGTCCTCGTGGCCCTCGTGGTCCTCGTGCTCCCGGTGGTCCGAGCGCCGCAGTGCCAGGACGCGTGCCGCGCGGGCGGCCGAGGGGCGTGAGAAGGAGTACGACATCGCGAACTCGCCGAAGAGCTGGAGCGGCATGAGCAGGAAGCTGATGGCTCCGTACACCATGACCAGCTCGCCTACCGCGATACGACCGTCCACCGCCAGCCCGGCGCCGTACCACACCACCGCGATCAGCAGCAGTCCCGGCAGGGCGACTTGGAGCGCTTCGATGAACGACCACATGCGTGCTGTTCGCACGGCGGCCTGCCGCACCTCTTGGGAGGCTCGGCGGTAGCGCGCGAGGAAGAGTTCCTCACCGCCGATGCCGCGCAGGACGCGCAGGCCGGCGACGGTGTCGGCGGCGAGTTCGGTCGCGCGTCCGGCCTTCTCGCGCTGCGCGTCGGCCCGCCGGGTCGCCCGCGGGAGGAGCGGCAGCACCGTCAGCGCCAGGGCGACCATGCCGGCGCAGGCGAGGAGGCCCAGTTGTGGCTGGTAGGCCACCAGGGCGGCGCAGACTCCCAGCGTGGTCAGCAGGGCGGCGCTGAAGCGGGAGACCGCCTCGACGCACCAGCCGATGCGCTCGATGTCCCCGGTCGAGACCGCGACCACTTCGCCGGCCGCGACGCGGCGGGTGAGCGTGGCGCCGAGAGCGGCGGTGCGGCGGGCGAGCAGCTGCTGGATGCGGGCGGCGGCGGTGATCCAGTTGGTGACGGCGACCCGGTGCAGCATCGTGTCGCCGACTGTCACGGCCAGCGTGAGGGCCAGCATCGCCGCGCCGGCCCGGGTGAGCCCGGAGCCTGAGCGGTCCACGACGGCGTTCACGGCCAGGCCGGCGACGGCGGGGAAGGACGCGATCGAGGCGAGGTGCAGCACGCCCCAGCCCAACGCCTTGAGCTGGCCGCCGAGCTGGCGGCGGCCCAGCCACAGGAGCAGCCGGAAGCCCGACCTGACGTCCGGGTCGCCGGGGTCGGAGTAAGGGAGGTCGCGAATCTGCATGACGTTCCAAACGGTTGCGCAAGCGTGGTCGACCGGGTGGGGGAGACGAGGCGCGCTGCGACGTGTCGGGGTCCGGGGAGCCGGGTCAGGAGGGGCCGTGGTCGGCCCGCGTTCAGACGTGCGGAGCGAATGCGGCGAGCGGGCATGCGGGAGGCACCCGTGCGGGCCGGGCGACGGGAGCCCGGTGGGTGTTCGCTGATCTCATCCGGTCACTCGCGCGATGGCAACGGGTTTTCCCGGGCGGCGGCACGGTTCAGGCCAATGCGAGGATGGAGAACATGCGCATACGTGGGGCAGGACGGACAAGCGGCGGGGCAGCGGCGCGCGGGGCCACCACGGGCCGCGCCCGGGACGTGTCGGCTGCCAGGGCGAGGGTACGAGCCAAGGCCAGGGCCGCCGCGGTGGCGGCAGCGGGTGGCACGGTACTGGCGGTGCTTCTCGCGGGCTGCGCTTCCGACGACGGCGGGCAGCAGGGTTCGGGCAGCACGAAGGCCGAGAAGGACTCCGGGGCGTCGCCGAAGGCCGAGCTGGCGAAGAACCCCACGGAAATCCCTCGTGTGGGTGACCGCCTCCAGGCGAAGATCCCTGACAACAGCACCCAGGTCGTGGCTGTCGAGGGCAGGGGCAAGGACTCGGCGGACGCGACGGTCCGTCTCTACACCCGGCACGGCAAAGCGTGGCACGAGGAGCACAGCTGGCAGGCGCACAACGGCAAGAAGGGCTGGACGAGCGACCACCATCAGGGGGACAAGCGCAGCCCGGTCGGTGTCTTCTCGCTCTCGGACGCGGGCGGGGTGCTGCCCGAACCCGACGCCAGGCTGCCGTATGCCCACACGTCAGCGTTCACTCCGCCCTCGTACTGGCCGAAGAAGACCCGGCACGACTTCGATCACGTGATCGCCATCGACTACAACCGCGTCAAGGGCGCCTCCCCCCTCGACCCGACCCGGCCGCAGGGCCAGGCCAAGGGGGGCAGCATCTGGTTGCACATGGACCACGGCAGCGGCACATCGGGTTGCGTGAGCCTGTCGAAGGCCGGCATGGAGACGCTGTTGCGGACGTTGGATCCGAAGAAGCACCCCGTGGTCGTGATGGGGGACAAGGCCTCGCTCAACAGCTGAGCGGGGGAGCGAGCCGGGTCTGGGTGAGCGAGCGGGTGCCGGGCTCACGGACCGGGGCCCGGACGCCCGTCACTTCTCCCTGGCGAGGCCCGTCACTCCGTGAGAGGCGAGGTTCGTCCCCCTCACGTCTCGTTTCACTCTTCGGGCTTCTCGGAGTCGACGCCCGGCCGTTCCTTCCTCCAGAGGCCGCGGGTGAAGTCCGGGATCTCCTGCGGCAGGCCGTTGGCCTTGATGGAGGCGTGGCTGAGCGGTACGGGTGCGGTCCAGGTGGCCGCGTCGTACACGTCGAAGTCGGGTACCAGCCCCAGCCTCATGCACTGCGTCAGGCGGAACAGCATGATGTAGTCCATGCCGCCGTGCCCGCCGGGGGGATTGGCGTGTTCCTTCCACAGCCAGTGGTCGTGTTCCTTGTAGCCGTCGAAGTCTCCCCACTCGTCACCGGACATGTCCGGCTCGAGGTAGATGCGGGGCGGGTAGTCCTCGAAGACGCCCTTGGTGCCGCCGAGGATGTTGAGCCGGGAGTAGGGGTGGGGGTTGGAGACGTCCTGCTCCAGACGGATGACCCGGCCCTTGGCGGTCTGGATGAGGCTGATCGCCATGTCGCTCTTGACGTAGGTCTCCTTCCAGCTCTCGTCGCCCTTCGGTGCGTGTTCCTTGCGGTAGGCGGCCAGTCCGAGGGAGGGGGATCCGAAGGTGCTGATGCGGACCGCGCGGTCGCCGCGGTTGACGTCCATGTAGTTGGCGACGGGTCCGAAGCCGTGGTTCGGATAGAGGTCGCCCTTGAGCCGGGTGTGCCACTTGCGGCGCCAGGGGCCCTCGTAATAGTCGGGGTCGAACATCAGGCCGCGCAGGTCGTGGAGGTAGGCGCCCGCGCCGTGCAGCAGGTCACCGAAGAGCCCTTCGTGGGCCATGCGCAGGACCCGCATCTCGTTCTGCCCGTAGGCGCAGTTCTCCAGCTGCATGCAGTGCTTGCGGGTCTTCTCCGAGAGGTCGACCAGCTCCCACAGTTGCTTGAGCTCCAGTGCGATCGGACACTCGACGCCGACGTGCTTGCCGCCCTTCATAGCGGCCTTCGCCATCTCGAAGTGCCACTCCCAGGGGGTGGCGACGTAGACGAAGTCGAGATCCCCGCGTCTGCACAGCTTCTCGAAGTCGTGGTCGCCCTTGGCGTAGAGGGCGGGCGCCGGCTGCCCGGCGTCGGTGACCTTCTTGGCGGCGCGTTCGGTCTTCTCCCGCACCGGGTCGCACAGCGCGACCACGCGCACGCCCTCCAGGGCCAGGAACAGGTCGATCATGCTGCCGCCGCGCTGCCCCAGGCCGATGATGCCGACCCGGACGGTGCGGCGCTCGTCGAACGGTACGCCGATCATGGTGCGGCCCCGCCGGGGCGGTGTCGCGGCCTCGCTCTGTGTGGCCGCGGCGGCCGCAGCGGTGCCGGGCGCCGCAGCCGCGGCCGCCGGGGTGCCCACTGCCCCGATGCCCAGCCCTGCTCCGGCGGCTGAGGCGGTCCGCAGTACGGAGCGGCGGCTGAATCCTTGGTCGTCACTCATCGGGTCTCCCGCAGTCTTCGCATGTCGTCCAGGTGGGTGAACTCGGCTATGGACCCTGCTGGTTGAGACCAGTGGTGCGCAAGAGTGCGGACTTGGACTCTCGTTGTTCGTGGATGGACTTCCGCGCGCGGGGACGGGACTCCGGGCTTGCAATTTCTTGCTGCAACGAGACGGAAAATGTTGCACACCCTCTTGACGTGCTCACGACCTGGCGGCAGGCTCCCGGTCAACCTCGTGGACACGCGGGCTCGCTCGAACCCGCGTATCCACGTCCCCCACGGCGGCCCAGGCGCCTGGCTGCCTTCAGGGCACCTGCGTGCCCGCACACAGAAGGAGCCGCATCATGAGAAAACGTCTGCTCAGCGCTAGCACGGCAGGAGTACTGGCGGCCGGCGGTCTGCTCGCGACGGCGCCCTGGCACGCGCAGGCGGACCCCTCCGCAACTGCGACGCAGGCCTCCCCTCCCGGCGAGAAAACCGTCACCGCCACGCTGTTCGAGCGCCCCTTCGCGTCCGTCGCCCAGGAGTGCACCGACACGCTCGGCCCCGCCGGCTACGGCTATGTCGAGGTCTCGCCCGCCAGCGAACACATTCAGGGGGACGCCTGGTGGACGTCGTACCAGCCGGTCAGCTACAAGATCGCGGGCAGGCTCGGCAGCCGTGCCGACTTCGCGAACATGGTGCAGGCGTGTGAGTCGGCGGGCGTCAAGGTGATCGCCGACGCCGTCGTCAACCACATGACCTCGGGGTCGGGCACGGGAACAGGTGGCACCCCGTACTCCAAGTACGGCTACGAGGGCACCTACGAGGACGCCGACTTCCACACCTGCCGTCGCGACATCGCGGACTACACCAGCCGTGACGACGTGCAGAACTGCGAACTGGTGGGCCTGGCCGACCTCGACACCGGCAGCGACAAGGTGCGCGGCGCCATCGCCGGCTACCTCGACGACCTGCGGTCCCTGGGAGTGGCCGGGTTCCGGATCGACGCGGCCAAGCACATGGCGGCGGCCGACGTGGCCGCCATCAAGGCGAAGATGACCGAGGACCCCGGCTTCTGGGTCAGCGAGGTGATACACGGCGACGGCGAGGCGGTGCAGCCGGAGGAGTACACGGAAGTGGGGGACGTCGACGAGTTCCGCTACGGCCGTGCGCTCAAGGGGGCGTTCCAGGGCGGAGACCTCGGCGCGCTCCAGAACCTGGGCGACGGCATGCTGGATGGCGGCTTCGCACGCACGTTCGTCGACAACTGGGACACCGAGCGCAACGGCTCGACGCTGACGTACCAGGACGGCGCGGCTTACACGCTCGCCAACGTCTTCCTGCTCGCCCACCCCTACGGTTCGCCGAACGTCTACTCGGGCTACGAGTTCAGCGACGCCGACGCCGGGCCGCCCAGCGGCGGAACCGGCTGGACCGGCAACCACGCCAAGCCGGAGATCACCGGGATGGTCGGCTTCCGCAACGCGGTCGGAGGGGCGGAGCTCACCGACTGGTGGTCCGAGGGGCAGGCCCTCGCCTTCAACCGCGGCGACAAGGGCTTCGTCGCGCTCAACAACGGCGACAGCGAGCTCAGCAGGGCCTTTACGACCTCGCTGCCCGCCGGCACCTACTGCAACGTGGCCTCCGAGCAGGGCGGCTGCGGACAGAAGGTGGAGGTCGGCTCCGACGGCACCGCGCAGGTGACGCTGCCGGCCCGCAGCGCCGTCGCCCTGCACGTCGACGCGGCGGAGTGACGCACGGGGCGGGCCGCACAGTGGCCCGCCCCACCCCTGCCCCGGTCGCCGTCACCGAGGGCGGGTGGCGCGCTCCAGTTCCTGGATCACCGAATGGTATCCGCGGTCGCCTGTGGCGTGGTCCATACCGATCTCGCAGGTCCGGTTCGCCGACAGATACGCGTCGTACGAGCGCCGGCCCACCTCCGCCGCCTCGCGGGCCGTAGCGGAGGCCGTCAGCTCCTCGTGCAGCAGCCCGCGGTCGCCCGCGAAGGCGCAGCACCCGGCGTCCAGTGGCACCACGACCTCGTGGGCGCACGCCTGCGCCACCTGGCGCAGTTCCGCCTCGTCGCCCAGGTGCCGCATGGAGCAGGTGGGGTGGAGGACGGCCGAGGCGACGCGGCTCTCGACGGTGAGCCGGGGAAGCAGCTCCTGGGCGGCCCAGACCAGGGAATCGACGATCGTCAGCCCTTCGTGGAGTTTGCGGTTGGCCGGGGTGAGGTAGGGCACGACCTCCTCGGCCATCCCCAGGGTGCAGGAGGAGGCGTCCACGACGAGCGGGAGTTCACCGCCGTCCGTCCACCGCCAGGCGGCCTCCACCATGCGGTTGGCCATCAGGGTGTTGCCCGCCTCGTAGCCCTTGGAGTGCCAGATGGTGGCGCAGCAGGTACCCGTCACGTCCTCCGGTATCCAGACCGGACGTCCCGCGCGCGCTGAGACGGTCACCATGGCCTCGGGGAGCGACGCTCCCTGGTACCCGTCCGGGTCACCGAAGATGCGGTTGACACAGGCCGGGTAGTACACCGCGGAGGCGAGCTGCCTGCTGGTCGCCGGAAGGCGGCCGGCGGCCGGAGCCGGGATCTCGGGCAGCCACTCGGGCACCAGATCCGGGCGCACCGCCTTGCGCGCCGCGCCGGTCACCGCCTTGAGCATCCGGTCACCCAGCGCGCCGTCCCGTCCGCGCAGCCGCCTGCGCAGCTGGTCGGCGGCCGCGACGGCCAGCCGGGCCGAGCGTTCCACGCGGGCGAAGTGCTGCGCCGTGCGTGCGGCGGTGCGCTCCTCACGAGGGGAGTGCCGCGCGTGTCGGAAGGACTTCATCATCGCGCCCGTGTCGATGCCGACCGGGCAGTCGAGTGCGCAGGTGGAGTCGCCCGCGCAGGTGTCCACGGCGTCGTACCCGTAGCTGGCGAGCAGGTTCTCGCCCACCAGGGAACCGGGGCGCTGCCGCAGCATCTCGCGGCGGAGCACGATGCGCTGACGTGGTGTGGTGGTCAAATCCTCGCTCGGGCAGGTCGGTTCACAGAAGCCGCACTCGATGCACGGGTCGGCGATGGCTTCCACGCTGGGGATGGACTTCAGGCCCCGCAGGTGCGCTCGCGGGTCGCGGTCCAGCAGGACGCCGGGCGCCAGCACCCCTGCCGGGTCCAGGAGCCGCTTCGTGCGCCACATCAGCTCGGTGGCCTCGGGCCCCCACTCCAGCTCCAGGAACGGGGCGATGTTGCGGCCGGTGGCGTGCTCGGCCTTGAGGGAGCCGTCGAAGCGCTCGACGGTCATGTGGCAGAAGTCGTCCATGAACGCGGCGTAGCGGGCCACATCCTCGGGGTTCGCCGCATCGAAGGCCAGCAGGAAGTGCAGGTTGCCGTGCGCCGCGTGCCCGGCCACAGCGGCGTCGAAACCGTGGCGTTCCTGGAGCTCGAGCAGCGCCTCGCACGCCTCGGCCAGCCGGGAGGGCGGCACCGCGAAGTCCTCGGTGATCAACGTGGTGCCAGAGGGGCGCGAGCCTCCCACGGCCGTGACGAACGCCTTGCGCGCCTTCCAGTACGAGGCGATCGTCCCCGGATCGCGTGTCAGCTCGTTGGTGACCGAGGGGACAGGGGCCACCAGGTCCAGGTCGGCCAGCACCGCGCGTGCCGCTTGCTCGCGCTCCTCGCGTACGGCGTCGTCGGGGGAGCGGAACTCCACCAGCAGGGCCGTGGTCTCCTTGGGCAGGTCCGCCCAGTCCTGCGGCACTCCCGAGACGCTCACCGAGGCCCGGAGGGTGTTGCCGTCCATCAGCTCCACCGACATGGCCCCGGCCTCGTTGAAGCGGGGCACCGCGGCGGCCGCGGCCGACAGCGAGGGGAAGAAGAACAGCCCCGTCGAGGTGCGGCGGTGCAGCGGCAGGGTGTCGAAGACGAACTCGGCGAGGAAGCCGAGAGTGCCCTGGGAGCCGACCATCAGCCCGCGCAGGATCTCGACCGGCGTGGTGCCGTCCAGAAAGGCGTCGAGACGGTAGCCGTTGGTGTTCTTCAGCTCGTACTTGGCACGGATGCGGGCGACGAGTCGCGTGTCGGCCTCGATCTCCGCCTTGAGTGCCATCAGGCCCTCGCACAGCCCAGGCTCGCTCCGCGCCAGCTTCTCGTCCGCCGCCGGATCGGCCGTGTCCACGACCGTGCCGCTCGCCAGGACGCAGGTGAGCGAGGCGACGGTGCGGTAGGAGTTGCGGGTGGTGCCCGCCGTCATCCCCGAGGCGTTGTTGGCGACCACTCCGCCGACGGTGCAGGCGATGGCGCTGGCCGGGTCGGGGCCCAGCGTCCGTCCGTGCGGCGCCAGCGCGGCGTTCGTCCGGAAGACGGTGGTGCCGGGCCTGATCCGTGCCTGCCTGCCCTCTTCCAGCACCTCGACGCCCGCCCAGTGGCGGCGCACGTCGATGAGGATGTCCTCACCCTGGGCCTGGCCGTTCAGTGATGTGCCGGCGGCCCGGAAGACGACATCGCGGCCGTGTTCGTGTGCGTAGGAGAGCACCGCGGCGACGTCCGTCGCGTCCTCCGCGAGCACCACCACCTGGGGGATGAAGCGGTACGGGCTCGCGTCGGAGGCGTAGCGCACCAGGTCGGAGACCTTCGCCAGCACCTTCTCCGCTCCCAGCAGCTGCTCCAGGTCGCCCCGGAGCGGCTGCGGGGTACCGTGCGCCCGCTCCTGCGGCACCCGGTCGGCGGCGGGGGTGTGATCGGCGCCGGTGCGCGGGCGCAGTGCTCCAGGCTTCGGTTCGAGCAGCGGCATGGCATCTCCTGGGCACGCGAGGGGACGAGGTGGCTCGGGTGAGGGCAGGGCTGGAATGTGCGTCTCATGCTAGAGCGACCCTCCGACACCGGCCGTGGGGGTCGTACCGGCCGGACAACGCTCGTGCTGCCCCGGCTACGCCGAACTGTGGCCCTGCCCGTCCAGCAACGCCAGCAGGCTGCTGAGCTCGTCGCGCTGCGCGGAGGTCAGCGGGGCCAGCAGCTCCTGCGCCGCCGCCCGGCGGGCCTGCCTGAGCTCCTCCAGCGCGCGGGAGCCGCCCTGTGTCAGCTCGATCCGGGTCACCCGGCGGTTCGCGGCGTCGGGGGAGCGGCGCACCAGGCCGCGCTCCTCCAGGGCGTCGATGAGGCTCGTCACCTGCCGGGGCACGACGCCCAGCCGCTCGGCGAGGTCCGCCATCCGGGGTGGCCGGGGACTGTGCGAGACGGTCCGCAGCATCCGGGCCTGCGCGGGTGTGACTCCCACCGGGGCGAAGTTCTGCCGGTGGGCGTGGTTGATCCGCTTGGTCAGGCGCAGGAGCTGGTCAGCCAGGTCGGAAGCGTGTTCGTCGGCGGAGTGCTGGGGCATGAGCGCAAGCTATCAGGACGATGCTCATTGTGAGTATAGGTAACAATGAACTATGCTCCGGAATTCCGGCGGCGACCGGCACACGGATGTGCCGGGTGGACGGCACACGGATGTGCCGCACTCGTCGCACTCTGGCCCCGCACCACCGGCACCACCGACACCACCGACTTCGAGGAGCCCCTTGCGCCATGCAGAGCCCGGCTGGACGCCGGAACCGAAGGACCCTTCGACGCCCGAGCAGCCCGCGCAGGTGCGCCGTATCCTGCGCCTCTTCCGCCCCTACCGGGGCCGACTGACCCTGGTCGGTCTCCTGGTGGCCGCCTCCTCGCTGGTCTCCGTGGCGTCCCCGTTCCTGCTGCGCGAGATCCTGGACGTCGCCATTCCCGAGCAGCGCACCGGCCTGCTGTCGCTGCTGGCCCTCGGCATGATTCTCACCGCCGTCATGACCAGCGTCTTCGGCGTGCTCCAGACGCTGATCAGCACCACCGTGGGCCAGCGCGTCATGCACGATCTGCGCACGGGTGTCTACGCCAAGCTCCAGCGGATGCCGCTCGCCTTCTTCACGCGCACACGGACGGGTGAGGTCCAGTCCCGCATCGCCAACGACATCGGTGGTATGCAGGCGACGGTCACCTCGACCGCCACCTCGCTCGTCTCCAACCTGACCAGCGTGGTCGCCACCATCGTCGCCATGCTCGCCCTCGACTGGCGGCTCACCCTCGCCTCCCTCGCGCTGCTGCCCTTCTTCGTGTGGGTGAGCCGGCGCGTGGGGCGGGAACGCAAGCGCATCGCCACCGACAGGCAAAAGCAGATGGCCGTGCTCTCCGCGCTGGTCACCGAGTCACTGTCGGTCAGCGGCATTCTGCTCGGACGCACCATGGGCAGGTCCGACTCGCTCACCCGCGGCTTCGCGGACGAGTCCGAGCGCCTCGTCGGCCTGGAGGTGCGCTCCAACATGGCGGGGCGCTGGCGCATGGCCACCATCGGCATCGTCATGGCCGCCATCCCCGCCCTGCTCTACTGGACGGCCGGCATGCTCACCCACTTCGGCGGCCCGGCGTTCTCCATCGGCACCCTCGTCGCTTTCGTCACCCTCCAGCAGGGGCTGCTGCGGCCGACCGTCTCGCTGCTGACCACGGGCGTGGAGATGCAGACCTCGCTGGCCCTCTTCCAGCGCATCTTCGAATACCTCGACCTGCCCGTCACCATCACCGAGCCCGAGCACCCTGTCGTCCTCCCCTCGGTGCGGGGTGAAGTGCGCTTCGAGAGTGTCGACTTCTCCTACGACGATGACGCTTCCCCTGGCACCGACATGCCCGCGCGCACCGGCACTGCCGACAGCACCGTCGACGCGCAGGCCCGCACCCTGAACGGCGTCGATCTGACCGTCCCTCCGGGCAGCAGCCTCGCCATCGTGGGAGCCACCGGGTCGGGCAAGAGCACCCTGAGCTACCTGGTGCCACGGCTCTACGACGTGAGCGCGGGCCGCGTCACTCTCGACGGCGTAGACGTCCGCGACCTCGGTTTCGCCACGCTCTCCGAGGCGGTGGGTGTCGTGTCCCAGGAGACGTACCTCTTCCACGCCACCGTCGCGGAGAACCTGCGGTTCGCCAAACCGGCGGCCTCCGATGAGGAACTGCGCGCCGCCGCCAGGGCCGCACAGATCCACGACCAGATCGCCGCCCTGCCGGACGGCTACGACACCCTCGTCGGAGAGCGCGGCTACCGCTTCTCCGGCGGCGAGAAACAGCGACTCGCGCTCGCGCGCACCATTCTCAGGGACCCGCCCGTGCTGATCCTCGACGAGGCCACCAGCGCGCTCGACACCCGTACCGAACGCGCCGTGCAGGAGGCCATCGACGCGCTGTCGGCGGGGCGTACCACCCTCACCATCGCGCACCGTCTGTCGACCATCCGCGGCGCCGACCAGATCGTCGTCCTGGACGGCGGCCGCATCGCGGAGCGGGGCTCCCATGAGGAGCTTCTCGCGGCGAACGGCAAGTACGCGGCCCTGGTGCGCCGTGACGGGGAGACGACCGGTGCGGACGGGGCGCCGGACGACCGCGAGCCGGCCGACGTGGTAGCCGGCTGACAGCGTCCCGGACGGTCGGCCGGCGGCCCACTGGCAGGAGCGGGCCGCCGGTCGCGGGGCGCCTCACCGGTAGAGCAGGTAACGCCGCCTGGTCCGCTCGAAGTCGCGGACCTCACGGCGCCAGGCTCCGGTGACCTCGTCCTGGGACGCGCCCGCGTCGAGCATCTCCCGCAGCCGCGGAGAGCCCGACAGCTTGTCGATCCAGTACGGCCGCTCCGTGTCGGGATCCTTGCGCCAGGCGAAGTCGTCGTACCGCATGGCCTCCCGCAGCATGGCGACAGCGGTCGGCACCGCCTCGTACCGTTGCGGGTCGGTCACCAGGAGCTGGACACCCGCGCAGGTCGTGCCCTCGTGCTTGCTGAAGGTGGGCACGAAATAGCCCTCGCGGAAACGCACACCCGGCAGGCGCAGGGCATTGAGGCGGTCGCTGTAGTGGTAGTCCAGATAGGGTGCTCCGACGAACTGGAACGGCTGGGTGGTGCCGCGCCCCTCGGACAGGTTCGTTCCCTCGAAGTAGCCGGTGCCCGCGTAGGCGGTGGCTGTGTCGGGCGTCGGCATGTTCGGGGACGGCGGCACCCAGGGCAGCCCCGTGTGCTGCGCCGTCGTACGGGGAGACCAGCCGCGCACCTCGACGACCTCCAGCTCGACCGCGCCGCCGTCGCCCTCAACGGGCAGCAGTTCGCCGTTGAAGTAGCGAGCCAGCTCGCCCACGGACATGCCGTGCTGCTGGATGATCGGCTTGAGCCCGACACCGGAGGAGAACTCCGGTGTCAGCAGCGGGCCGTCGGCTCTGCGCCCGATCGGGTTCGGCCGGTCCAGGACGACGAAGGCCGCTCCGATGTCCCGGGCAGCGACCATCGCGTGGTACATCGTCCAGATGTAGGTGTAGAAGCGCACTCCCACGTCCTGGATGTCGAAGACGACCGTGTCGACTCCGGCCTTGCGGAAGAGAGCGGCCATCTTCGCCGCGTCCGCGCCGTACGCGTCGTACACCGTCAGACCGGTGCGGGGGTCTTCGAACTCCGGTTCGGAATCGCCCGCCTGCGCGCTGCCCCGGAAGCCGTGTTCGGGGCCGAAGACACCGACGATGTGCAGCTCGTCCCTTTCGGCCATCGAGTCGACCACGTGCCGGGCGTCCCTCAGCACTCCCGTCGGATTGCTGACGACACCGACCTTCCGTCCCCGCAGTACGCGCCACCCTTCGGCCGCCGCCACGTCGGCGCCCGGCGTCACCCGCCGCCCAGCGTGTGCGTCCCCCGACCGGTCCGGCGGTGCCGCGATAGCCGCGTGCCCCAGCAGCGGGGTGGCGAGGGCGGCGGCCGTGCCGCCGGCCATCAGGGAACGACGAGAGGGAGTACGGGTCATGAGGAACCGTCCTTCCAGGGGAGAAGGGTGCAGCGAAGCGGTGAGCGGGCCAAGAAGCGGTGGGGCAAGCTAATACGAACGCGCGCACGCCCACCAGGGGGCGCGCAGCGGACAACCCGTGTGCGTCCCGCCGCCCGCCGCGCCAGGATGGTGCACATGCCGACGAACATCACCCTCGTGCGGGGCGACATCACCGAGCAGGACGCCGACGCCGTCGTCAACGCCGCCAACTCCTCGCTGCTGGGCGGGGGAGGCGTGGACGGGGCGATCCACCGCAAGGGCGGTCCCGCCATTCTCGCCGAGTGCCGCAGGCTGCGCGCGGGACACTACGGGCGCGGCCTTCCCACGGGCCAGGCCGTCGCTACGACTGCGGGACGGCTCGCGGCCCGCTGGGTCATTCACACGGTCGGCCCGGTGTACCGGGACTCCGGCAGCGATCCCGCGCTGCTCTCCTCCTGCTTTGTGGAGTGTCTGCGCGTCGCGGACGGACTCGGTGCGCGGACGGTCGCGTTTCCCGCCATCTCCACCGGGGCTTATGGCTGGCCGGTGGCGGACGCCGCGCGGCTCGCGGTGGAGGCGGTGCGCGGGACGGACACGGCGGTCGAGGAGGTCAGGTTCGTGCTCTTCGACGAGGGGGCATACGCGGCCTTCGCGGCCCAGATCGGCTGACACGGACGGTACCGGTCCTCCGCCGTCTCCCCAGTGGGGGCGCTGTCGGGGCTCCCTGGTGGGAGTGAGGGACGTCTCGGGTAGCGCGCTGCCCGAAGGACGTACGAAAGCGCCGCGCGGCTCCTGTCGGTAGCAGGCGCGGGCCGCGGAGGGAAGCGGTACGACGTATGTCGATCTTGCAGTGGGTTCGCACGGTTTCCTGTGAGAGCACTTGATTGTCCGTCAAGGCGGCCGGCTCCACGCTGGGAGTGCGGCGCTCAAGCGCGTCCCCTCTCCGTCTCGACGGACGGGTCCGGCGCGTGGGGCTCGCTTGGGCGCACGCACCGACCCGACCGGCTCCGCAACCGGTGCGGCGCCGGTCGGCCCTGTCATCCCGTCACCGCCGTGGCGTGGTGGCGCGGCGGTCACGACGGCGCCGGAGACGGGGCAACGTCCTCCGGGTCCCGGACGGTTCACGAGGAGTGCCATGCGAACACGAACCACGGATCCTCTGCTCCAGCCCTTCACGCTCAAGAACCTCACCCTGCGCAACAGGGTGGTCAGCACCTCGCACGAACCGGCATTCGGTCAGGACGGGCTGCCACGGGACCGTTACCGCAGATACCACGTGGAAAAGGCCCGGGGCGGGGTCGGTCTGACGATGATCGGCGGCTCGGCCGTCGTGTCGCCCGACAGCCCGCCCTCCTTCGGCAATCTGCTGCTCTATCGCGACGAAGTGGTCCCCTGGCTGCGCCGGCTGGCCGACGACGTCCACGCCGAGGGCGCCGCTGTGATGTGCCAGGTCACTCACCTGGGGCGGCGTACCAGCAATTACGCGGGCGACTGGTTGCCCGTCCTTTCCGCCTCGCCCCTGCGTGAACCCGCGCACCGTGCCTTTCCCAAGGAGGCCGAGCCGTGGGACCTGGACCGCGTCGTGCGGGACTACGCCGACGCGGCCGCGCGCTGCCGGGAGGGCGGCCTGGACGGCATAGAGATCCAGTCGTACGGCCATTTCCTGGACGGTTTCCTGTCGCCTACGACGAATCAGCGCAGCGACGAACTCGGCGGCAGTCTGACCCGGCGCATGGCATTCCCCCGTCGGGTGATCCGCGCGATCCGGTCCGCGGTCGGCCCCGATTTCGTCGTCGGTATCCGCATGATGATGGAGGAGGACAGGCCGGACGGGCTCATGCTGGAGGAGGCGCTGGAGGCGGCCGGGGCGTACATCGCGGACGGTATCGACTTCCTCAGCACCATCAGGGGCTCGATCGAGAGCGACGCCACCCTGGCGCGGGCGATCCCGTCCATGGGCACGCCCTCGGCGCCGTTCCTGGAGTTCACCGCTCAGGTCAGGCACCGGCTCGACGTCCCGGTGATGCACGCGGGACGTATCGCCGATGTCGCCACCGCGCGGCACGCCGTGCGGGAGGGCATGCTCGACCTGGTCGGCATGACCAGGGCCCAGATCGCGGACCCGCACCTGGTGGCCAAGGTGGCCGCCGGGGCCGAGGACCGTATCCGGCCCTGTGTGGGCGCGAGTTACTGTCTGGACGCGATCTACGACTCCGGCGACACCAAGTGCGTCCACAACCCCGCCACAGGACGGGAGCTCCAACTGCCGCACACGGTGACGCGTGCGGCCGAGCGGAAGAAGGCCGTGATCGTCGGCGGCGGGCCCGCCGGGCTCGAAGCGGCCCGTGTGCTGGGCGAACGCGGACACGACGTCGTGCTCTTCGAGGCGGGCGCGCTGCCCGGCGGGCAGGTCCGCATCGCCGCCGCCAACCCGCGCAGGCGAGAGCTCCTCGGCATCGTCGACTGGCGCGTCGGCGAGTGCGCCCTGCTGGGCGTCGACCTCAGGCTCGGAGTTCTGGCGGAAGCGGAGGACGTGCTCACCGAGCGCCCCGACATCGTCCTCATCGCCACGGGCGGCCTGCCCAACACGACGTTCCTGACGCAGGGCGCCGACACCGTGGCCGACACCTGGGACGTGCTCGGCGGCTCCCTCCGCCCCCGGGGCCGCGTGCTGGTCTACGACGACAACGGGGCCTACCCGGCGCTGGACGCCGTGGAGGTGCTGGCCCGGCAGGGTGTGCCGCTCGAATACGTGACACCCGAGCGTACGCTCGCCCCCGACGTCGGCAGCATGAACGCACCCGCGTATCTGCAAGCGTTCGCCGAGCACGCGGTGACCACCACGCTGGCGCACCGGCTGCTGTCGGTACGGCGAGCGGAGGACGGGTGCCTCGTCGCGACCCTGCGCAGCGAGTACGCGGCACGGCAGGTCGAGCGGACGGTGGAGCACGTGGTGGTCGAGCACGGCACGCTGCCCCACACGGACCTCTACCGCGAACTGCTGCCCGCGTCGAGCAACCTCGGCCGGATCGGCCACCGCGAACTGCTGGCAGGCGAACCGCAGCACGACGTCGCGAACCCCGAGGGCCGCTACCAGCTGTTCCGGATCGGCGACGCCGTCACCAGCCGCAACATCCACGCCGCGGTCCTGGACGCGCTGCGGCTGTGTCTGCCGATGTGAAGCCCGGATCCGCCCTCCGCCTCCCTCTCCGTGAACAGACGGCGCTCAAAGACCCGACGTGCGCCCCCTGACACCGCACCAAGGCCCGGCATGTGCGGACCGGCAGCCCGGAGGGCGCTACCACTCGAACAGCACCGAGAGGAGCACAGCGTGACACCACTGGCAGGCACCATGGAACCCGAGAAAAACCGACTCTTGGACGCGGTGGCGCGGCGGGTCGCCGGCCACAGCCTGGAAGGGCCGTACTACACCGACCGCGCCTTCTTCGACCTCGACATCGCGGCGATCTTCACCCGCCAGTGGCTCTTCGTCGCCGTGGACGCCGAGGTGCCCGAGCCCGGCGACTGCACCACGGTGGAGATCGGCCCCTACTCGGTCATCGTCCTGCGCGACGACGAGGGCGGCCTCCGGGCGTTCCACAACGTCTGTAGGCACCGCGGCGCCCGCCTGCTGGACGAGGGGCGCGGATCGGTCGGCAACCTCGTGTGCGGCTACCACAAGTGGACCTATGGAACCGACGGCGCGCTCCGGCACGCCCCCGCCCAGCCACCGGACTTCGACCGCGACTGCTTCGCCTTGAAAACCGTGCACGTGCGCAGCGTCGGCGGACTCGTGTTCGTCTGCCTCGCCGACGAGCCACCCGCCGACTTCCCCGAGGTCGCGGCCCGCGTCGAGCCCTACCTCGCGCCCCACGAGCTACGCCGCGCGAAGGTGGCGGCGCGCTGCGACCTCGTCGAGAACGGCAACTGGAAACTCGTGATGGAGAATAACCGGGAGTGCTACCACTGCGACGGCCACCCCGAACTGCTGCGCACCTTCTTCCCCACGTACGGCTACACGCGCGACAGCGTCCCCGCGAACCTGCGCCAGGCGCACGAACGCTACCTGCGAGCCGACACCGAGATGCGTGCCACGTACGAGAGGCTCGGCCTGCCGTACGCGCTCATCGAGGAACTTCACGAGCGCACCACCGGGTTCCGGATCCAGCGCGACGCGCTCGACCTCGCCGGCGAGTCCTTCACCCCGGACGGGACAGCGGCGTGCCGCCGCCTGCTGGGCGACCTGCCCACGCCGCGCCTCGGACACCTGGCCCTGCACCTGCAACCCAACTCCTGGTTCCACGTCCTGGGCGACCACGCGGTCACCTTCAGCGTCCTTCCGCTCGCCCCGGACAAGACCCTGCTGCGCACCACCTGGCTCGTCCACCCGGAAGCCGTGGAGGGTGAGGACTACGACCCGGGCACGCTGACGAAGGTGTGGACTGCGACGAACGAGCAGGACGCACGCCTCGTCGCCCGCGCCCAGCAGGGGGTCGCGAACCCGGCCTACGAGCCCGGCCCCTACGCACCGACGGAGTACCAGGTCGAGGCGTTCTGTACCTGGTACCTCGCCCGCCTGCGAGAGGAACTGCGGCCATGAACGACCTGCTGGCTCCGCCCGGCGCGGAGCGCTCCGGGACAAGGGTCCCGTACCGCGAGGGTTACGGTACTCAGGACCACCGGCTGGTGTGCACGCACATCCAGACCGTCACCGCCGAGATGAAGACGTTCGTCTTCGAGCCGGCCGCGCCGGGACTCTTCCGGTACGAGCCGGGACAGTACCTCGCGTTCACCTTCGGGATCGACGGCCGGGAGGTCGATCGGTGCTACACGCTCTCCTCCGCGCCGACTCGCCCGCACGCCGTCGCGATCACCGTGAAGAGGGTTCCCGGAGGGCTGGTGTCGAACTGGCTGCACGATCGGCTCGCCCCGGGCGACCTCGTGCGGGCCCGCGGGCCCCTCGGGCACTTCTCGACGGCCCGGTACCCGGCTCCCTCCTACCTCTTCCTCTCCGGCGGCAGCGGGATCACGCCCCTGATGTCCATGACCAGGACCCTCTACGACCTCGCCTCCCCTGCCGACGTGGTTTTCGTGCACAGCGCCCGCACCCCCAAGGACGTTCCCTTCCGGCAGGAACTGGAGCTGATCGCCCGGACCGCACCGCAGGTGCGCGTCGTCCACGTGTGCGAGGACGACGGGCCGGCACCACCACCGTGGCACGGCCACCGCGGTCGCCTCACGCCCGACATGTTGCGGCGGATCGCGCCCGACTTCCCCGAACGCGAGGTGTTCACCTGCGGACCCCCCGGCTACATGCGTGCTGTGCGTCGGATGCTCTCGGAAGCGGGCCTCCCGAAGGAGCACTACCACCAGGAGAGCTTCGATGCCGCACAGGAGGGCTCCGGGCGGGCACAGGAGGGCTTTTGGACCGCACAGGAGCGCTTCGAGGCCACCAGGGAGCGGACGAGCGGGGCCGACTCGGCGGCGGCGCCCGCGGACGCCGCGACGTTCACCGTGAAGCTCGCCCGCAGCGGGACGACCCTGGAATGCGGCGCGGGAACCCCCGTACTGGAAGCCACGGCACGGGCGGGCATCACACTTCCGTCCTCGTGCGGAGAGGGCGTCTGCGGCTCCTGTATGACCACGCTGGAGAAGGGATCCGTCGACATGCGCCACAACGGCGGCATCCGCCCTCGCGACACAGCGCGCAACAAGATACTGCTGTGCTGCTCGACACCCCTGGAGGACCTCGTGATAGACGCCTGACCGGAGGGAAGCCGCTGCACGGGACGGGCGGGAACGCTGCCCGGGCGCCCGCCCAGCACGACCGCGACGTCGGGCACCGTCGCGCGTCCCGGCAGTGGCCTCAGAAAGGGGCGAACGGAGGCGAACGATCGCCTGGCCGATCGTGCAACCTGTTCACATGATTGACCCCCGGCTCCGCATCCTGCAGATGGTCGCCGAGCACGGTACGGTGACCGCCGCCGCACAGGCACTGCACTACACACCCTCTGCCGTCTCCTACCAACTGCGGCAGCTCGCCGGCGAGGTCGGGGTGGAACTGGTGGTCCAGCAGGGCCGCGGTATCCGCCTGACGAACGCGGCCCGCGTCCTGCTGCGCCACACGGAACGCCTCAAGGAGCAGTGGGAACTCGCCCGCGCCGAACTGGCCTCCGTCGGGACGGAGCCCACGGGACAGGTCACGCTGTGCGGCTTCTCCACCGCCGCCAGCCGTCTGCTGCCCCCGGCCGCCGCCGGCCTGCGCGACGCTTACCCCCACCTGACCGTCCGCATCATCGAGGCCGAACCCGACCGCTGCTTCGACCTTCTGCTCTCCGAAGAGGCCGACCTCGCGCTGCTGGTCGTCACCGCGGACTCGCCACCCATGACGGACCACCGCTTCGACCAGCGGCCGCTTCTGGACGACCCGCTGGACCTGGTCGTCCCGCAGGGCCATCCGCTGGCCCAGCGGCAACGGGTCACGCTCGCCGACGCGGCGAGGGAGGCGTGGATCGTGGGCAACCCGGGAACGACCTACCAGCGGTTGGTACTCGCCGCCTGCATGAGCGCCGGATTCACACCCCACATCGCCCACTACGCGGACGAGTGGGACACCGGTACCGCGCTGGTCGCCCACGGTTTCGGAGTGATCCTCGTACCGCGTCTGGCACGGCTGCGCGAGGACTCGCCGGTGGAACGCATCTCGCTGCACGGAGAACCGGCACCGGCCCGCCGCATCGTGGCCGTCACCCGCCTCGGTGCCCGGGAGATCCCCACACTCACCCACGCCGTGGCCACCATCACCGCGACAGCGGCCCAACTGCTCCCGCAGCCTTGAGGGGGAGCCTGTGACCGCGCCGTGCGGACGTGGAATCACCGTGGTCGGCGGGCGGGTTCGATCAGCTCGGTCGTCCGCAGCACGGCGGCCACCGCGAGCGGGTCGTCGCCGTTCCGCCGCGCGGCGACGTCGAGTGCGGTGTCCGCGAACTTGATGGCGTGCTCGTCCCCGTGTGCGGCCGCCTCGGCGAACGCCTCCCGCGGGGTGAGTCCGCCGCCCGCGGAAACGGGCATGCCCTGCGAGGGCCCGTAGACGGCGGTGACGGCCGCGCTCGCCGCCCAGGCGGCGTCGACACTCACGGACCACAGCGCGCGGGGCAGCGCGGGCAGGACGCGCAGTACGGCGTTGGGGGCTGTCGCCGCGTGCACCAGCATGACGGGTGAGCCGTGCGCGTGGGTGGCGTACCGGTGGGTCGCGGCGCGCACGATCTCCTCCAGGTCGGCGCGGGCGCCCTCCGGATCGGTGCTCCCTCCGTGCGGACCGGCCTTCCCTCCTTCTCGCTCCGCCTGGTGTGCGGCTTCTCTCGTACGCGGCCGCTGGGGGAGTGCGGCGATCCGGGCGAGCCGTTCACGGATGCCGCCGCTCTGGTCGGCGAGCAGCGGTACGGCCTCGTAGCCCTCGTCCGCGGACCTCGCGCCGGGAAGCGGTTCGGTCTCTGCCAGAGTGCTGTGCCGTGCCGCCCAGTAACCGAGCGCGTGAGCGAGCTCCGTACGGCGCGGTGCGGTGTCGCCGTCCCCGGCGAGCAGCGTGCGCACCGCGTGGCCCGTCCTGATCACCGGGTGGGTGGCGCCTCCGGCGATACCGGGCAGCAGCAGCGGCCACCAGTGGGCGAGGACGTCGCGCCAGGGCCGCTCTTCCATCGTGTGGGTGAAGAAACGTGTCCAGTCCGTGAGGCGTGTCGAGTCGCCCAGCGCCGCACGCCAGTTGGCGTCCGTGACGGGCGCCCGACTCTCCGGCGGGTCCTCCAGCTTCTCCGCGTAACCGTCGAGCCAGCGGTGCACCGTGCGGGTCTCTCCGTGCCGCACCAGTGCCTCGACCGCCATGGGAGCGTGATTGCTGAGCCAGCCCTCGAACTCGGGGCCGGTGGAGTGGAGGCGTTCGAGGGCTTCGTCCAGCGTTCCTGTGGGGTCGCCGTGTCCGCCGCGTGTCGTCGTGGAGTCCATGCGGGGACGCTACGGCGGGCCACGCCGCGCCGGAACGGGCCCGGGACCGAACGCGGTCTGCCTCGGGTCCTAGGACCGACTCGGGGCCTGGGACCGACTCCCGGACCAGGAACCGACCGGCGGAGCCGACTCGGGGGCCGGGACGGCCTGTTCGCACCCGCCGCAGCTGTCGGGGACGGAGCCCGAGCGGCCCCGGAGCGGCCCTCTCAGCCGCGGTGTCCCGAGCGTGCCAGCCACCGGCCGTCCTGGTGAGTGACGTCGATGGGGCGGCCGAAGCACCGGGTCATCAGCTCTCCGGTCAGCACGTCGCCGACAGGGCCGCACGCGCCGACCCGGCCCTCGCGCAGCAGCAGCGCGTGGCTGGTCGTGGGCGGCAGCTCCTCCAGGTGGTGGGTGACGGTGACCGTCGCCAGAGCCGGACGGTCCGCGGCCAGCCGGCGCAGCGCGTCGATCAGGTCCTCGCGAGAGGGCAGGTCCAAGGCGTTGAACGGTTCGTCCAGCAGCAGCAGGGACGGCGCGGGCATCAGCGCCCTGGCGATCAGGATGCGGGCCCGCTGCCCGCCGGAGCACACCCCGAAGGGCCGGTCCGCGAGTTCCTTGCACTCCAGCTCGGACAGCAGGTCGTGGGCCAGCTGGCGGGTCTCGTCGTCGTACTTGCGCCACAGCGGCTGCACGGTGCCCGTCGCGCCGGTGAGCACGACGGTGTGCGCCGTCGCGTCCTGGGGGACGCGCTGGGAGGTGGACACGTGCCCGATGTGGGCGCGCAGCTCCCGCACGTCCACCCGGCCGAGGCGATTGCCCAGCACCTCGACGGTGCCGGAGGTGGGGTGCATGACGGCGCCGATCAGCTTGAGCAGCGTCGTCTTGCCCGCCCCGTTGGCTCCCAGGAGTGCCCAGTGCTCACCGGCTCGCACCGACCAGTCGATCCCGTCGAGGATGACCTGGTCCGAGGTCACACGGCGGACACCGACCCCCTCGATCGAGGCGACCTGGCGGGACGCGGGCTGGTTCATGGCGGGCCTCCGGTGAGTTCGGGCGGTCGCGGCACCCGGAAGGCTCGGTTCCGGCTGCCGTGCGGACGACCAGACTAGCTGTACGCTGCAGCAGCCTGCTCGACTGTCTCACCGCCGGTACGCGTCGGCGGAGCGCCGTGTCCGAAACAGGCGTCCCCATCGCCCGGGCACCCAGGCCGCCCCTCGTCCGCGGCGCCGGGCGAGCCTGTGGCGGAAGCAGGAGCTGCCGGAGAGGTCAGGACCGGCTGCGGGCCTTGGCGTACCGTCCCACCGGCGGCAACCAGCACAGCACTACGGTGACCACGGCCAGCACTGGGGCGGCGAGGCCGGCCACGTAGAGCCCCGTCGGCGGGGCGTCCCGCAACACCAGAACGTGCGGGAAGGCGCCTCCCAGCAGCACCGCGACGCTGAGGGTCGCACGGGACCACAGAGAGGCGTTGCGGGCCAGCAGCGCACACACCAGGACCAGCACGGCCAGTGCGACGGCGAACGCCGCGCGTGCGGACATGGTGTCCTGCCAGTGGGTGACGACGTCGTCCCAGGCCGTCGGAGACATCCGCTGCAGATCGGCGGACCGGGTGTCCGCCGGGAGGCCGACGGCGGCAGGGTCGGCGTCGACCGCGTTGCGGACGTTCTGGTCGGCAAGGTCCTTGCCTCCCAGGTACACCATCGACGCGCTCAGCATGCCGGAGAGGGCTGACAGCGCGGCGGCGGAGAGCATGGCGACCATCAGCAGCGGTCTGTTGACCGGCGCGTCGGGTCTGAGGCCGGGTTCCGTGGGCCCGGCCGGCGTCACGAAGTGGGGAGCGGAGATGGGGGAGTGGCTCACGTGCGCGTGTCTCCTTGTGGGAAGCGCTGGGGGAAGGTGATCGCGTCGAACTTTTGCACGCACACGCGCCCCGAACCACCGGTTCCGGTAAGTAACTTGAAGAACATCTTCCACTGGCGCCCCCGTGAGCCACACAAGTCGGGGTGCCGAGCGGTCAGAACATCGCGGAATCCTCAGCGACGAGTACGACATCGAGGGTGCGCGGCCCGTGTACGCCCTCCACCCGGTTCAGCTCGATGTCGCTGGTGGCCGAGGGCCCGGAGATCCACGTCTGGGGACGGACGGGATCCAACCGCTCCAGCGCCTGCGGAACCGAGCCGACGACCTGATCGGGTACCCGTACCACGCAGACGTGGTGGTCGGGTACGAGCGTGATGCTCCGCCGTCCCTGGTCCCGCGAGGCGTCCAGCACCAGCGTGCCCGTCTCGGCCACGGCGACGGCGCAGCCGGTCACCACACTGCCCACCGCGTCCAGATCGTGCGCAGTCAACGTCGGGGAGTCCGCGACGTGCTCGACGTCCCGCGGCAGCCATGCCTCCGGGACCCCCGCGGGAGTCACCACACTGTGCGACCCCTGTCGTGACAGCAGCTCGGCTACCACCTCCGGCAGCCCGGCGGGGGAGCAGTGGTGCACCCGGGCCCGGTAGTCGGTCAGGTGCTCCGACAGCAGCCGGACGGTCTCCCGCGGGCTGCGCTCCCCATGTACCCGCAGATAGTCGCGGCCGACCGGCGCCTCGTCGGGCCGCTCTCCGCGCGGCACGTCGGCCAGGGCGCGCCGCACCCGGCCCAGCACGGTCTCACGGCTGCTCATCGGACCCCTCCTGTCGGTCCTTCCCTCCGGGCGCTTCCGGCCGTCCCTCCTGGCGGACGTTCTCCCGCCCGTCTCCCCGCGCGGGTGTGCGTGTGCGTCGCCACCAGTCGCGGAAGGACTCGGGCGGTACCCGGGGCGTGTCCCTGGTGTCCGTCCAGGCGCTGCCCGGTCCCGGCAGCCTGTTCGGCACCAGCCGGCGGGCTCGCGCGGCGAGGCGCTCCCCCGCGCGCAGAGCGCGCGGGTGAGCGAAGGTCCAGGAGGCCGTCCGCATGGCGGCTCGTTCGGCCGCGTGCCCCTTGGCGGGCCGCACAGTCGTACGCTGCCCGCGGACCGTGACCGTCCCGCCCTGCACGACGCGCTCCCTCAGGTGCACCAGCACCTCGGGGATGTCGATGGCCACGGGGCACACCTCGTAGCAGGCACCGCAGAGCGACGAGGCGTAGGGCAAAGAGGCGTCCAGACCGGTCTCCACGCTGTCGAGCTGCGGGGTGAGGATCGCGCCGATGGGCCCCGGGTAGGGAGATCCGTAGGCGTGCCCGCCCGCACGTTCGTAGACCGGACAGACGTTGAGACATGCCGAGCAGCGGATGCACCGCAGCGTCTGCCGGCCCACCTGGTCGGCCAGTGTGTCCGTACGGCCGTTGTCCAGCAGCACGAGATGGAAGCCACGGGGGCCGTCGCCGTCGGTGCTGCCCGTCCAGGTCGAGGTGTAGGGGTTCATCCGCTCGGCCGTCGAGGAACGCGGCAGCAGTTGGAGGAAGACCTCCAGGTCCTGCCACGTGGGGACGACCTTCTCGATACCGACCACCGAGATCAGCGTCTCGGGAAGAGTAAGACACATCCGGCCGTTGCCCTCGGACTCGACGACGACGAGCGTCCCGCTCTCCGCGACCATGAAGTTCGCCCCTGAGATGCCCACCTTGGCGTTCAGGAACTTCTCCCGCAGATGCAGCCGTGCGGCCTCAGCCAACTGAGCGGGGCTGTCGCCGAGCCCGTCCGGCGCTGGCCGCCCCCAGCGGCCCATCTTCTCGGCGAAGATGTCGCGGATCTCGCCGCGGTTGCGGTGGATGGCGGGCACCAGAATGTGCGAGGGCCGGTCGTCCCCGAGCTGCACGATCAGCTCCGCCAGGTCGGTCTCGTAGGCCGCGATCCCGGCGTCCTCCAGCGCCTCGTTGAGGCCGATCTCCTGGGTCGCCATCGACTTGACCTTGACGACCTCGCGCTCGCCGGTCTCCCGTACGAGCCGGGTGACGATCTCGTTCGCCTCCGCCGCGTCCACCGCCCAGTGCACGGTGCCGCCGGCCGCGGTGACGGCGGCCTCCAGCTGCTCCAGGTAGGTGTCCAGATGGCGCAGCGTGCGGTCCTTGATCTGCGCACCGGCCGTGCGAAGCGCCGCCCAGTCAGGCAGCTCGGCCACCGCGCCCGCCCGCTTGTCGCGGATCGTGTGGGTGGCGTGCCGCAGGTTGCCGCGCAGCCGGGTGTCCCGGGTGGAGTCCTGCGCCGCCTGCGGGAAGGGCGGCATGCCCAGATAGGTGACGCTCACCGTGCCTCCCTGCTCGTCACGCTCGCCTCGGGGTTTCCTGTCCCCCGCTGAGGCCTCACAGCGGTGCCTCCCTGGTGCTCGCCAGGATCTCCGCCAGGTGCAGGGGGCGTACCCGCGAACCCGAGCGGGAGAGGACGCCGCCGATGTGCATCAGACAGGAGTTGTCCACCGCGCAGACCGACCCCGCGCCGCTCGCCTCGATGTGGCGCGCCTTGTCCGCGCCCATCGCGGAGGAGACGGCCGCGTTCTTCACGGCGAACGTTCCTCCGAAACCACAGCACTCCTCCGCGCCCTCCAGCTCCCTCAGCCGGAGTCCCTCCACCTGCTCCAGCAGCTGCCTGGGACGCTCGCCGAGAGTGAGCATGCGCAGTCCGTGGCAGGTCGGGTGATAGGTGACGGTGTGCGGGTAGTACGCCCCCACGTCCGTGACGCCCAGCACGTCGACCAGAAACTCCGTGAGCTCGTAGGTGCGGGGCACCACGCGCTCCGCCGCCGCGGACAGCACCCGTCCCCGTCCCTCGGCAGCCGCTTTCGCTCCGATGCGCGGGTAGTTGTCCCGCACCATCGCCGCGCACGACCCGGACGGCACCACGATGTGGTCGTACCCCTCGAAGGCGTCGGCATAGCGCTCCACCAACGGCTCGGTCGCGTGCCGGTAGCCGGTGTTGAACTGCGGCTGCCCACAGCACGACTGCGCTTCGGGGAAGTCCACCTCCACACCGAGCCGCTCCAGCAGCGTCACCACGGCCTGCCCCGTGCGCGGATAGAGCGCGTCGTTGATGCAGGTGACGAAGAGCGCTACGCGCACGACGCCTCCTTCCGTCCTCACCTGTCAGCCTTCGTGCCGACTCGCACCGGTTTCACGCCTGCCCGAGCCTGCGACCCACCGGCTACCGCCCTGCGGCGGCAGACCGTACGGATGATCACCGTCGGGGCCTACTGTCGCAGCAGTACCCCACCACGCACCAGATCCGGACCACGGACGGCGCGCACGACCCGGCCGTTCACCTGCATGAGTCGACAGGGAGCCCAAAGGCGTCCCTCAGGGCACCACCGTCCGCGTCACTGGGACGACGGCTCAGGCGGCCGCCGGAGCCGCCGACGCGTCGCTGTCCGAGGTGCCGGCAGCCGTCGTCAGCAAGTCCCGTACGTCCCGTACGGCGGCTCTCCCCGCACGGTTGGCGCCGATGGTGCTGGCCGACGGTCCGTAACCGACCAGGTGGACGCGCGGGTCGCGGGCAGCCCGCGTGCCGTCCAGCCGGATGCCGCCGCCGGACTCGCGCAGCCGCAGCGGTGCCAGATGGTCGATGGCGGGGCGGAACCCCGTCGCCCACAGGATCGTGTCGGCGGCTGCCCGGCTCCCGTCAGCCCACTGGACCCCCTCGGCGGTCACCGAGGAGAACATCGGCCGCCGCTCCAGAATCCCTCGCTCCCGGGCGTGCCGCAGCTCCTCCGTCATGGGCAGTCCTGTCACCGATACCACGCTCTGCGGAGGCAGCCCCCGGCGCACCCGCTCCTCCACCAGCGCCACGGCCGCACGGCCCTCCTGCGGCCCGAACCCGCCCGTGCGGAAGAGCGGCAGCCGCCGCGTCACCCACACGGTCTCCCGCGCGACCTCGGCGATCTCCATCAGGTGCTGCACTGCTGAGGTGCCGCCACCGACGACCACCACCCGCCTGTCCACGAAGGCGTCCGCGGAGGGACCCGGGTACTGCGCGGTGTGCAGTTGCCGGCCCCGGAAGAGCTCCTGCCCCGGTACGCGCGGCCAGAACGGACGGTCCCACGTCCCCGTCGCGTTGATCACTGTCCGTGTCGCCCAGTCACCTTCCGAGGTCCGCACCAGAAGGCGACCACCGTGGCCGGCCTCCCGGACCTCCCGTACGTCAACGGGCCGCCGGACCCGCAGGTCGAAGGCGTGCTCGTACGTGCTGAAGTACTCGCCGATCACCTCCGCCGAGGGGCGTCCGGGATCGGCTCCGGTCAGCTCCATGCCGGGCAGCGCGTGCATACCGTGGACCCGGCCGTAGGTCAGGGTCGGCCACCGGAACTGCCACGCACCGCCGGGTGCGGGGGAGTGATCCAGGACGACGAAGTCCGTACCGGGCACAAGACCCGTACGCCGCAGGTGGTAGGCGCTGGACAGCCCCGCCTGCCCGGCACCGATGACCACGACCTCCACAGTCTCCATGCCTGCGCCAACCACACACGGCCCCGGAACCTTCCCGCGACCCCGGCAGCACCCGGCCCCAGAATGGGAGCATGACCGACGCACTCCGCACCCACGTCCTGCGAGTCTCCACCGGCTCGTCCGAGACCGTCCACGACCTCACCCGCGACTGCGAGGCCTTCCTCGCCGAGGCCGCACGTGGCCGCGACGGTCTGCTCAACGTGTTCGTGCCGCACGCCACCGCGGGCATCGCCATCCTGGAGACCGGCGCAGGCAGCGACGACGACCTGCTCGCCGCGCTGCGGGATCTGCTGCCGCCGGACGACCGCTGGCGCCACCGGCACGGCAGCCCCGGCCACGGCCGTGACCACGTCCTCCCCGCCCTCGTCCCTCCCCACGCCACCCTCCCCGTCCTCGGCGGCTCCCTGGAACTGGGCACGTGGCAGTCGATCTGCCTGGTCGACACGAACGGGGATAATCCAGAGCGGAAGGTACGGCTCAGCTTCCTGGGAGGCTAGGCACGCGACCAAGGAGGGCTCCGGGCCCTGTGTTGTTCCAGCGGAGGCCGGCGGGTACGAACGCCGGCGACCCGGTGCTTTTGATGCGGCCCCGTGGGGCGCGGACACGGGGCGCTTAGCAGCGTGAAGGGCTGGGCAGCGAGCATGCAGACGTTTCTCCCTTATCCGGATTTCGCCGCCAGCGCCGCCGTGCTGGACATGCGCAGGCTGGGCAAGCAGCGGGTGGAGACGCTCCAGGTGCTGCGCGGTCTGACCGTGCCGGGCTACGGCTGGCGGAACCACCCCGCCGTACGGATGTGGGCCGGTTACGAGGAGGCCCTGGTCCGGTACGGCCTTGAGATGTGCCACGTGTGGACCGACAGCGGCAGGGCGGACACCTGTGCGGGAACCATGATGCAGGACTTCGCGGCGCTTGAGGACTTCGCTGACCCGCCCCGTGCTTACCGGGAACTTGCGGCCGCCGACGAACTGCCCAACTGGCTGGGCGATCCCGCCTTCCACCGCAGCCATCAGTCAGCCCTGGTCACCAAGGATCCTGCTTTCTACCGTACGCACTTCCCCGACGTCCCCGAGAAGCTTCCCTACGTCTGGCCGGCATCGGACCGCACGCGCGACGGGTGACGGACGCGTCCGTCCATGACGGGTCGCCGGACGGGAATCGGGGCGAGGCAGGGCGGGGCGTGGGCGACCATGCGTCCCTTCGACCACGGCGTGCCCTCGCACACGTTGCCGAGCACGTCCTCCGGGCGTTGCTCGTCGCCTGGATAAACCCGGCGCGGCACGAGATCACTGCATCGGAGTAACTCCACCCGGCTCGTGGGACGAGCCGGGCAGGCCGGACGTTAACTGGTTCTCGGGGAGCTGAGCGGATTTCCCGATGTTCACCGCTCTTCCGTCCTTGCCCGGTTGCCGCCGCGTACGCCGATCACCACCGTCGCGAAGGAGTTACGGATGCCCGATCCTGGGTCTTCCCCTCAGCAGTCGAGCACGCCTGCGGCTGCGGCCCGGGCCCCCGCCGCCCCCGCTGAGGAGGCCGGAACCGGGCAAGACGCTCTGCTCACTCTGCCGGGACCACCTGCGTTCCCCTTCCCTTTTCCTGCCGTAGGGGAGGCCCTCCCCGAGGTGCGCGAGTCCGCACCCGTGGCCGAGTCCGCGCCTGTGCATGTGCCCGAGCCCGAGCCCGTTTCGGAGGCCGATTCGGAGGCCGTGTCCGAGCCCACGCCCGGGTGCGACGACGGCACGGTTGGTGAGCCGAACTCCCGGTGCGCGGAGGAGAGCGCTGCCGCCGCGGGGCAGGCGGGGCAGGCGAGTTCGGCCCTGGAACGGATCCTGTGCGGTCCCAGCGGGCCGGGCACGTCGAGCCTGCGCCCTGGCGGGCGCGGCCTCGTCTCTCCGGCACCCCCGGCCTCCCAGGCGTCCCCATCATCCGAGACGTCCCAGCCGCCGGCGCAGGGGGAGCCGATCCCCGGGCTCTACCACCACCCGGTGCCCGAGCCCGACCCGGCGCGGGTCGGGGAGGTCAGCCGCAGGATCAAGAGGTGGGCGGTGGACGAGGTCCAGGCCTACCCGCCGGAGTGGGAGGAGGAGTTCGACGGCTTCTCCGTCGGCCGCTACATGGTCGCCTGTCATCCGGACGCTCCCACCATCGAACATCTGATGGTGGCCACGCGGCTGATGGTCGCGGAGAACGCGGTCGACGACTGCTACTGCGAGGACCACGGCGGCTCGCCCGTCGGCCTCGGCAGCCGCCTCCTGCTCGCGCACACGGCTCTCGACCCGCTGCACACGACGGGGGAGTACGAGCCGGCGTGGGTGGAGTCGCTCCAGTCTGATGCTCCTCGGCGCGCCTACCGCTCCGCGATGGAGTACTTCCTGCGGAAGGCGTCTGACTCCCAGGCCGACAGGTACCGGCACGACATGTCCCGTCTGCACCTGGGGTATCTCGCGGAGGCCGCATGGGCGCAGACGGAACACATGCCCGAGGTGTGGGAATACCTGGCAATGCGCCAGTTCAACAACTTCCGCCCGTGCCCCACGATCACCGACACCGTCGGCGGCTACGAGCTCCCTGCCGATCTGCACGCCAGGCCCGCCATGCAGCGGGTCATCGCGCTCGCCGGCAACGCCACCACTCTCGTCAACGACCTTTACTCGTACACCAAAGAACTCAAGAGCCCGGGCACGCATCTCAATCTGCCTGTCGTGATCGCCGAACGTGAGGGCCTCTCCGAAAGGGACGCCTATCTGAAGGCGGTCGAGGTCCACAACGACCTCATGCACACCTTCGAAACCGAGGCCGCCGCCCTGGCCGCCGCCTGCCCCGTCCCGAGCGTGCTGCGCTTCCTGCGGGGCGTGGCCGCCTGGGTGGACGGCAACCACTACTGGCATCAGACCAACACCTACCGGTACAGCCTGCCCGATTTTTGGTAAGGACGGACTTTTCTGTGACCAGCACCGAGCTCACCACCGCACAGGGTGCCCGCGCTTTCGTGCCCGCCCCGGCGTCGCCCTACCAGGGGGACATCGCCCGCTACTGGGACCAGGAGGCCAGGCCCGTGAACCTGCGCCTCGGCGAGGTCGACGGGCTCTACCACCACCATTACGGCATCGGCGACGTCGACCACGCCGCCCTCGGCGACACCGGCGACAGCGAGTACGAGAAGCGGTTGATCGCCGAACTCCACCGTCTGGAGTCGGCCCAGGCCGAGGTCCTCCTGGACCACCTCGGCCGCGTCGGGCGTGACGACATGCTCGTGGACGCCGGCTGCGGCCGGGGCGGTTCGATGGTCCTGGCCCATCAGCGCTTCGGATGCGAGGTCCGTGGCGTCACGCTGTCGGCCAAGCAGGCCGACTTCGCCAACCAGCGCGCCCGTGAACTCGGCATCGAGGAGCACGTGCGCGCCCGCGTGTGCAACATGCTGGAGACGCCCTTCGACACGGGGCAGGCCGCGGCCTCGTGGAACAACGAGTCGAGCATGTACGTCGACCTGCACGACCTCTTCGCCGAGCACGCCCGCATCCTCGCGGTCGGCGGCCGCTACGTGACCATCACCGGCTGCTGGAACCCGCGTTACGGCCAGCCCTCGAAGTGGGTCTCGCAGATCAACGCGCATTTCGAGTGCAACATCCATTCCCGCCGCGAGTATCTGCGTGCCATGGCCGACAACCGTCTCGTGCCGCACGCCGTCATCGACCTGACGGCCGCGACCTTGCCGTACTGGGAGCTGCGGGCCACGTCCTCCCTCGTCACCGGCATCGAGGAGGCGTTCATCAACTCTTACAAGGACGGTTCCTTTCAGTATCTTCTGATCGCTGCCGACCGCGTCTGAGCCACAGTCGGCCGGAAGTCCCGGGCCCGTCGCCCACCCGACCGGCCCGGGGCTTCCGGAAGGCCGCGATGTCGGGAGCGTTCCGGAACGCCGGGGCTTCCGGAACTCGGCGCTTCCGGAACCCGGGGGTTCCGGAACGCCGGGGGTCCGGGCTCCTGGCAGCGTCGGTCGCCCGTGTGGCCGTGGCGTGGCGGGTCGTCCGCCACTCACTCACACCGCCGGGGGAGGCGGCCCGATGTCCACCACTCGCGCCCACGCCGGTGGCGTGTCGGGGACGTAGTCGGGATCGTCCTCGTTCCAGGACCGGCTCTCATACCGGCGGGGGAAGAGGCCCACCACGGTCCGGCAGGGCGGCCGCGTGTCGGGCCAGGGCGTCTGCCCGTCGGTCAGGATGACGAGGACGTCCGGCTGAGGTCGCGAGCGGAGTGCCATGGCGAACCCCGTGCGCAGGTCGGTACCTCCACCGCCGAGCAGCGGTATGCCCTCGGCCTGACAGAGCGGATGCACGACCCGGGCGGCCGTATCGCACGGCAGGACGGAGACCAGATCCCGACGCCCGCCGAGGGCCCGGGAGATCGCGGCGACCTCGAGCAGCGCGCTGCCCAGTTCGGCGTCGCTGACGGAGCCGGAGGTGTCGATGACCACGGAAACCCGGGGCGGCCTGCGCCGGAGGCTCGGGAGGACGGCGCCGGGCACGCCGGCCGAGCGCCGCGACGGTCGGCCGTAGGCGTAGTCCTCGCTCGCGCCGGAGCCGGGAGCAGCAGAGCGGACCGCCGCTCCCAGCAACTCCCGCCACGGCTGCGGCGGGTGGACCACCTCTTCCGCCCACCGCCGCCAGCCCCGGGAGGTCCTGCCCGGACGGGCGGTGATGCCCTGCGCCACGCGGAACCTGACCGCTTCGCGTTCCTGTGCGGTGAGACCGTGCGCACCGTCGGGCCCCAGGTCCCACTCCCGTTCCAGCCCGTCGGCACCGCTGCCACAGTCCAGCCAGGCCATGCTCTGGGTACGCGGCCCCAGCCGGAACTGGCGCAGGTAGTCCTCCATGAGCTCCCCGTCCGGCAGCCCCAGCGTCCCTGGTCCGACGGCGCCTTGCGGCCGGGCCAACCCGTCGCCGAAGGCGTCGTCGTTGATCTCGCAGTCGGCGGCGATGTTCATACGCAGGCGTTCCGCGGGACCGGTCGACCCGTGCTCCCGTGCGTAGCGGTCACTGCGCCCGTGGTGATCGCGCAACAAGTGGGACACCTCGTGCACCCACACGCCGCCCAGTTCCTCCACCGGCGTCCGGTCCACGAACGCCGGTGACGCGTAGCAGCGCCAGTGCCGGTCGACGGCCATCGTCGGAACCTGCCGGGACTCAACGGTGTGCAGTGCGAACAGCGCTGTCGCCAGGTAAGGCCGGCTCCGTGCGGCGTGCAGTCGGGCGGCGAAGAGCTTGTCGAGGTCGAGCGCCCCCGGAGCGTCGGCGGTCATCGTCCCGGCCTCGCGGCGACGCCGGCGCACCGTTCGGCCGCTCGCTTCGCGGCGCGGTCCGCGCGCTGGGAGAGGGTGACCGCTCCCGCGAGCCTGTCGATGGATTCCGGCACGTCCCAGTCGTCGCGGCGCAGTGCGGCCAGGGTGTTGGCGGGCACGACCACCAGATCCGGTGCGCCCGTCTCCACCGCCCGGACGAGCAGGGTCCACGCGGCGTCCCAGCGCGACTTCTCGGGGCGGTTGCGCACGGCCTGCACCACGCCGTCGAGCACGGCCTGGCGCAGATCTCCCCGCTCCGGCAGGACAGCTCCCGACGGGTCGGCGAGCAGTGTTTCGGGGTCAGGGAGGTCCATGCGGTCCAGGCTCGCCATCAGCTCCAGTCCCGGGCCGTCGCCCACCGCGCCTCTGACCAGCAAGGAGAGCACCTCCCTTGAGGAGCCGGCAGCGGTGGCGAAGGCGACCATGCACACGGCCGTCTCCCAGCTGCGGGGCGAGGGCCAGGCGCCGCCGCGGCGGGTCTCGTTGCCGGGAAGCCGGTGCACGAGGCCAGGGCGGGCGGACAGGAGCCCGCACACCGCGCGGCGAGCGAAGTCCACGGCCTGGGGCAGCTTTTTCCCGTCGAGCCGCGGCAGCGTCGCTCGGGGCCACGTTCCCCCGAGTCCTCGCACCACGGTCTCGGGATCGTGGGTCCAGTTGAGATGGACGAACCGGTTGGCCAGGGGCGCGCTCAGCTCCCAGCCGTCGGCCGCCGAGGAGCGCGGATTCGCGGCAGCGACGATCCGGACCCCGGGTGGCAATCGCAGGGCACCGATTCTCCGTTCGAGTACGAGGCGCAGCAGGGCGGCCTGGACGGCGGGCGGCGCGGTGGACAGTTCGTCCAGGAACAGCAGTCCGCGGCCGGCCCGTACCAGCCGCACGGCCCAGTCCGGCGGTGCCATCGGAATGCCCTCTTCCGCCGGGTCCGCTCCGACGACGGGCAGTCCGGAGAAGTCGGACGGTTCGTGCACGCTGGCGATCACTGTGGTCAGGGGAAGATCGAGGGACCTGGCGAGCTGGGTCAGGGCCGCGGTCTTGCCGATCCCCGGCTCGCCCCACAGGAGGACGGGCAGGTCGGCGGCCACGGCCAGTGTCAGGGCCTCCAGCTGCGTGTCGCTGCGCGGTTCGCTCGTGCGGTCGCGCAGCAGAGTCAGCAGCTCGCCGGCGACGTCGAGTTGGGAGGCGCCGGCCGGGTCGGAGGGGGCCGGGGCCGCGTGGGACGGGGCGCATGGGGGCAAAGAGATCACCTTCGGTTGCGTCGTGAGGTTGGTGGCAGATGCCGGGCGGAGGCAGCGCGGCAACGGGACCGGCGAGAGGCGCCGCGCTTGCGGGTGTGCGGGTGTGCGGGTGAGGGAGGCGAGCGGGCGAGGCTCGGATCAGTGAGGGGCCGCGTCGCGCGGGTGTGAGCGGTGGTCGGGCGAGCGGCGACGCTTCGGGTGGTCGCGGCCGGGACCGGCTCCGACCAGGCCCTCCCGGAACAAGTGGTAGGTGACGCGTCGCTGCGCGGCCGCCTCCAACTCGTTTCGCAGGGCGCCGCTCCGCAACACCGCCTTCGTGCCCAGCAGGCTCTCGACAGCGGCCAGCGCACCGGCGTTGTCGCCATGGGCGAGCCGCTCGCGGACTCCCGCGAAACACTCCGGCCTGCGCTGGGCCCGGTCGACGGCCTGGAGGCAGGGGAGGGGAGTCCCGCTCAGCGCGGCCAGCAACTCCTCCCGCCGGATCTCGGACGGGTCGTGGTCCAGTGGAGTCAGCACCCCGTCGGCGAGGCCGATCCGGTGCCGGGCGCCCCGGCACTCGACGATCTGGGGCCCTCCGGGATGCTCTGTGACCACGGGCGAGTCCGTCGGTGAGCGCTCGGGCGCCAGCGCCGAGGCGACCAGTGGGTGCAGCTGGCCGGCTTCGAGGAGACCGGCACGGAGCAGCGCGAGGTCGGGCAGTGTCCAGGTGGCGGCCTCAGGCAGGACCGGCAGACGCGAGACGCTGCCGTCTGTGGCCGCCGCGCCGCGCAACCTGGCGGGTCGTCCGCTTCCGTCGTCGTCCGAGAGGAGGTCCAGGAACAGCCGGTGCCGCACTCCAAGCCGTACGATGACGGCGCCTGCGGACCGCCCTTCGCTGCGCAGGAGGATGTCCGCCTCGGCCGCCCAGCGGTCGATCGGGCAGTGCTGCCCCCACGGCCGCGCCCCGGGCAGCTCCGGGCTGTTGTCGCCATCGTGTTCGGTCGGTGGCCGGTCGGCGCCTGACCGGGTCAGCAGCTCGTCGGCGCTTCGCACGTCCCACAGGTGGCGGTGCAGATCGAGCCGGAAGCGCCGGTGGGGCCGGGGGTGCGGATGGTGGCGGATGCCGACCGGCGCGTCTGGGCCGGACCGGGACGCGTCCCACAGCGCGAGGCTGAAGCGCTGGCCGGCGTCCGCCCAGGCCGGTGGGGTCCGCGCCACCAGGTGCACGGGGCCCGCACCGCCGGGCCCCACGGTGTCGTAACGGGCCAGCGAGAGCGTCAGTCCTGGCCGTAGCAGTCCGTCGGGAGCGATCCTCGGCATGTGCCAGCGCAACAGGTCCGGCGCCAGGTGGCGCAGGTCGTTCCTGATGCGGGCGGCGAGCTCCCGGCCCCGGGTACGGGCCACGGAACGCAGGTCGAGGTCGACGTCGAGGTGCGCGGCGGCGCATGCCCCCGCCCAGTCCCCGGACAGGCGGCGGGCGGTGGCAGTAGCGATCATGGAGGGCGGCACGGCGAACTCGCGCACGCGCAGCCAGAAGGAAAGCCGGGGGTCTCGTTCCGCGGTAGGAGTGCCCATCAGCACTCACCTTGCGCGGAGCGGACCTCCCATCCGTCAGACAGTCCGTTGAAAGAATGCGAAGTCATCGCCGTGACCGTACTGCTCCGCTCGGCGCCGCGCCACGCATTTTCTCCCTTCCCGCGGCACGGCCTCTCGGCCGGTGACGGGACCGACGCGCCCCGTGTGGTCAGGGTGAGGGCCGGCCGGTGATCCAGTCGTAGGCCTCCTGCGCGTCGAACGCGCGCTGTCCGCCCGCGAACAGCAGACCCGCCTTCGCGAAGGCGGGATCGTCCGCCGTCGCGGGCACGTAGGGAATGGCGATGCACCGCATGCCGGCACGGTGCGCCGCCTCGGCCCCTGGCGTGGCATCCTCCAGGACGACGCAGTCGGCAGGCTGGACGCCCAGCCTGCGCGCGGCCTCCAGGAACACGTCCGGCTCCGGCTTGCCGTGCGCCACCTCCTCGGCCGAGACGCGCAGCGGCAGCAGCGCGTCGAGGCTCGTCGCACCGAGGACGGCGTCGATGGCGGCGCGCGACGACCCGGAGGCGACAACCAGCGGGACGCCGGCGGAGTGCAGCCGCTCGACCAGTTTCCGCATCTCAGGGAACACCTGCGTGCCCGAGCGCGCCAGTTGCAGATAGAGGCGGTTCTTCTCCGCCAGCAACGCGTCGACCGGAGTCGTCAGCCCGTGTCGGCGGCGCAGGGTCTCCAGGGTCTCCCGGGTGCCGATCCCGATGAACTGTGAGTGCTCTTCCCAGGTGAAGTGGGGGACACCGTGCGCGGCCAGGAGTTGCCTGCCCGCCTCGTAGTAGTGCGGCTCGCTGTCGACGAGTGTGCCGTCGAGGTCGAAGACGACCGCCGGGCGGGCAGAGGGGCTGCTCATGTGTTCCAGCATGCCAAATGCGAGGTCAGGTGCTCAGGGCCGGTCTCATCCGAGGCGGGCGGATCAGGAGGCTGTTCGGGCACACGCGGCTGGGAAGCGGGAGGGTCCTCCATGTGGTGCCCTGCCGCGGCCAGTCCCTCCGACACGGCCTCGGTGAAGGCGGCGATGGTCTCGTTGTGGCGGCTCGGGACCCAGACGACCGAGGTGAGCCAGGCCAGCGGCGTCCCCTCCAGCCGCCGCCAGACCAACCCGTGGGGCAGGGGCGTGCCGGGGGCCTCGTTCAGATGGACGCCCCGCCCGGCCAGCACGAGCCCCTGCACGAAGTTCGGGTTGCGGGCGTGCCGGATGGAGCCGGGGAGGAAGCCCTCGTCCCGGCAGATGGTGAGCATGTGGTCGTAGAGCCGGGGCGCCATGGCGCGGGGGAAGATGACCAGCGGCGCGCCGTTGAGATCCCGCATGCGCACCGTACGGGATGCGGTGCCCGTGCCGGCCGCCAGCGGGTGGTCCGCCGGCAGGACGACGCCCAGCTCACGCCGCGCCACCGGACCGGACTCCAGACCGATCGTGTCCGAGGGATGGCGGACGACGCCCGCGTCCAGCTCGCCCTCCCGCAGCCGGGAGAGCTGCTCGTCCGTGGTCAGCTCGTGCAGGTCGATCAGGACGTCCGGCACCCGGCGGGCGAGGCTCGCGGTCAGCGTCGGCAACACCACCGGGGTGGTGTCGGGCGGTACGCCCACCCGCAGGACCCCCGCCTCGCCGGGCCGGATCCGGCGCATCGCCTCGCGGGCGCTGTCCACCCCGACGAGTACCGGCCTGACGTACTCCAGCAGCAGCGCACCCGCCTCGGTGAGCTGGACGCGGTGCCGGGTGCGGTCGAACAGCCGCACCCCCATCTCGCGCTCCAGGTCGCGGATGCGCTGTGACAGCGGCGGCTGAGCCATGTGCAACCGCTCCGCGGCTCTGCCGAAGTGGAGTTCCTCGGCCAGCACGGCGAAATAGCGCAGGTGACGGAGTTCCATGGCTTGACCATATCGCTGCGATATCACCGAGGGTCCGGATTGGTGTTGGCCGGGGCCCGAGCCGCGCTGCTTGCATGACTGCTCACGGGACGCCCGTCCACGGGCGATGCGCCCCCACCCCGATCCACCGTGCGCTGTGGCGCCTTTGTCGCCGCGTGCGCACACCCGGAGAAAGGCACCCTCTTCCATGACCGAGACGAGCAGCATCGTCATCGTCGACGAGCACCCGGTACAGGGCGCGTCCGCACCAGCCTTCGTCGCGGAGGTGACGCTCAACCGCCCGGAGAAACTCAACGCCTGGACCGGCCGGATGCGCGAGGAGCTGGTCGCCGCACTCGAAGCGCTGGGCGCCGACGAGAAGTGCCGCGCGGTGGTCCTCACCGGCGCGGGCCGGGCCTTCTGCGCCGGTCAGGACCTCGCGGAGACGGCCGCCATCGACCCGGACGACCATGCCGCGGCCGAAGCGTGGATCGACGACTTCGGCCGCCTCTTCCGCGTGCTGCGGGGGCTGGAGAAGCCGACCGTCGCCGCCGTCAACGGGGTGGCCGCGGGATCGGGGTTCCAGTTCGCACTCCTGGCCGATCTGCGCATCGGGCACGCCGAGGTGAAGATGGGCCAGCCGGAAGTGCTCTCCGGAATTCCCAGCATCACCGGCATCTGGGCCATGTGGGGCATTCTCGGGCGGGCGAAGACCACGGAGTTCGCGCTCACGGGACGGCTCGTGGACGGCACCGAGGCCCAGCGGCTCGGACTGCTCAGCCGGCTCGTCGCCGCGGACGAGGTCAGGGCGGATGCACTGGCCGAGGCCGCCCGGCTCGCGGAGCTGCCGCCCGGTGCGGTCGCTCTCACCAAGGGCCGGATCCGCGAGCTGGACGACGCGGGGCTCGACGAGGCGATCGCCGCGGCCAAGAAGGTGCACACGGCCGCCTACGCGACCGGCGAGCCGCAGCGCGAGATGGCCCGCTTCCTGGCAGGCCGCCGCCGCTGACCGTGCTCGCCGCACCGGTTGCCGTACCGGTCGCAGCCATCGACGCGACCGGTCGCACCCATCCGTACGAGAGGAACCCCCGCCCCATGAGTACCAGCCTCACCCCCTCCACCGGGGAGGCCGCCTACTGCAGGCTCGTCGAGGAACACCGGTGGAGCGTGCCCGAGCGCTACAACATGGCGGCCGACGTCGCCGACAGGCATCCGGGAGACAAGCTCGCGCTGATCTTCGAGGACCACACCGGCTACCGCGAGGAGGTGACCTGGCAGCGAGTCCAGGACCGCTCGCGGCAGATCGCCGCCGCACTGCACAGGATCGGCGTCCGCAAGGGCGACCGGGTGGCGGTGCTGCTGCCGCAGCGCACCGACACCCCCGCCACCTACCTCGGCGTGCTGCGCACGGGAGCCGTCCTGGTGACGATGTCCCTGCTGTGGGCCGACGAACCCATCCGGTACAGGCTGGCCGACTCGGGCGCCACCGTCCTGGTGACCGAGACCGCCGCACTGGAGCGGGCCGGCGCCTTCTCCGGCCCTGTCGTCAACGTCGACGATCCCGCCATCGGCGCGCTGCCGCCTGAGTTCGACACCGTGGACACCGCGCCCGACGACCCGGCGCTGATCTTCTACACCTCCGGTACCACCGGCGCCGCCAAGGGCATCGTGCACGCCCACCGCACCCTGCTCGGGCACAACGAGTTCCGCTGCTGCCACGACCTGCGGCCCGGCGACGTGTTCTACGGCGCCGGTGACTGGGCCTGGTCCATGGCCAAGTTGATGGGGCCGTTGCGTGCCGGCGCCGTCCACCTCGTCCACCGGCCGGCGGGTGGCTTCGACCCGGAGGGGCTGCTGGCGGCGATGTCCCGTAACCGGGTCACGACAGCCCTGGTCAACCCGACCTTCCTGCGTAAGATGATGCAGGCCGTCCCGGACGCCGGCAGTCGCTACCCGCAGGTGCTGCGCGTGGTGTGCTGCTCCAACGAGCCGCTCACCCCGGAGCTCATCGAGTGGTTCCGTGCCCAGTTCGGCGTGACCCCGCTGGACTACTACGGCTCCACCGAGTCCTACCCACTGCTCGGAAACTTCCCCGGCGTTCCGGTCAAACCGGGCTCGATGGGCCGGCCTCTGCCCGGCTGGGACGTCGCGCTGCTGGACGCGGACGACCGCGAGGTGCCCGTCGGGGAACCCGGTGAGATCTGCCTGCGCGCCGGGTCGAACCCGCAGTACCCGCTGGGCTACTGGAACCGGCCCGAGGCCGCCGCCGAGACCTTCGGCGGCACCTGGTACCGGACCAAGGACCAGGCCGTCATGGACGAGGACGGCTACTTCTGGTTCCTCGGCCGCACCGACGACGTCATCAAGACGTCCGGATACCGCGTCGGTCCCTACGAGGTGGAGGCCGTACTGCGCGGCCATCCCGCGGTCGCCGAGGCGGGCGTCGTCGGCGTGCCGGACCCGGTGCGCGGCCAGGCCGTCAAGGCGTGGATCGAGCTGAGCCCCGGATACGAGCCGAGCGAGGCGCTCGCCCGGGAGATCTCGGACTTCGCACGCGCCGCGCACTCCCGGTTCGCCTACCCGCGGCAGGTCGAGTTCGCCGACGCACTGCCGCGTTCGGCAACCGGAAAGATCCAGCGGAGCGCGCTGCGCGCACGCGACACCAGCCCTGCCAACCCCGACGCCGCGTAGCCGACCAGGAGGACGACGGACATGACGACGGACCGCTGGATTCCGGCACCGCAGGAAGCGCCCGCCCAACAGACGGCCGGCCCCGCCGAGGAGAGCGGGGTGCGGCGCAAGGTCACCGCGGCCACCGCCGTCGGCAACTTCGTCGAGTGGTTCGACTCCGGCGCGTACGCGATCATGTCCGCCACCCTCGCCGGGCTCTTCTTCCCGCAGTACGACGCGACGGCCGCCCTCCTGGCCACCTGGGCGGTCTTCGCCGGCGGCTTCATCGCCCGCCCGCTGGGTGCCGCCTTCTTCGGCCGCTACGGCGACCGGATCGGCCGCAACCGCATGCTCGCGCTGAGCGTGCTGTGCATGAGCGGCTCGACGTTCCTGATCGGGCTGCTGCCCGGCTACGCCACACTCGGCATCACCGCGCCTGTGCTGCTGTTCGTGCTCCGCACGGTGCAGGGCTTCTCCACCGGAGGCGAGTACACCGGTGCGGCGGCCTTCATCATGGAGTACGCCCCCGAGGGCCGCCGCGCCCGCTACGCCAGCGTCGTCCCGCTCACGGTCGGCCTGGCCTCGGTGGCGGGCGCCATGACGGGCCTGGCCCTCACCTCCTCCCTCGACGAGGCGGCGCTGAACAGCTGGGGCTGGCGCATTCCGTTCCTGCTGGCGGGACCGCTCGGCCTGATCGGCCTCTACCTGCGCAGCCGGATCCAGGACACCCCGGTCTTCCGGGCGATGGAGAAGCGCGACGCGGTGCACAAGGCGCCGCTGCGGGACGCGTGGCGGGTGTGCCGCAGGCAGGTGCTGACGCTGTTCGGCTACAGCATCACCAACGCGATCGGCTACTACCTGATGAGCAGCTACATGATCGCCTACATGTCGGAGGAGGTCGGCTACAGCAAGGCGGAGGCGATGCTCACCAGCGTGGTCGCGATGCTCGCCTACAGCGCGGCGTGCCCGCTGATGGCGGCGGCCAGCGACCGTTTCGGACGCAAACCCATGCTGCTGGTGGCCTGCGGAGGCTTCGCGGTGGCGACTCTTCCGGCCTTCTGGCTGATCGGCACCGGGCTGCCCGGAGCCGTCGTGGGCGCCACGGTGCTGGCCGTCCTCGTCGCGGTCATCGGCACCTCCAACGTACCGGCGATGGTCGAGATGTTCCCCGGGCAGCTGCGGGCGAGCGGTTCGGCCATCGGATACACCGCCGCCTACGTGCTCTTCGGCGGCACCGCGCCGTTCGTGGCCACGGGCGTCGTCTCGCTCGCCGGGAGCCCCCTCGCACCCGGGTTCTATCTGATGATCGTGGCGGCCGTCTCGGCGCTCGTGGTGCTCTTCTCCTTCCGGGAGACCGTGCACCTGCCGCTCACCCGCACAACCGTGCTGGAGAAGTAAGCGGTTCAGCACCGGAGGGACGAGGAACGGAACGCGCCCCTCGTCCCTCCCGGATGCGTTCCCCACCGCGTGGTGGTGTCGCCGCCACGCCGGGCGGCCGTGCGACGGCAGGGTGCGTGCGGTTCGCCGTGGGCGGGCCCGGGCCCTCGGCGTCGTGGTGCGGCTGACAGGCACGCCGGCGGCTCCGTGAGGTGTCTTGGACGGGTCTGGACGGGAAGCGACGGGTCCGGCCGGGCCTGGCAGGCTGAGACGATCACGATCCCGGTCCTGGTCCCACCCGGGCCGCGGGCGCGGACGGTGGCTGACCGTATGGCGAGGAGGACGACCGTGACGACCGAGGAACCGACTGAGGGACCGGACGGTGAGCGGGCCGAGGGACCGGCTGGTGAGGGGGCCGACGGGCCGGTCGGTGAGGGGGCCGACGGGCCGGTCGGTGAGCGGGCCGACGGGCCGGCCGAGCTGACCGCCGCCGAGCTGTCTCATCTGCGCAGAGCCGTGGAGCTGGCCGCCGAGGCCCTCGCGGCCGGGGACGAGCCCTTCGGCTCGGTGCTGGTCGGCGCCGACGGCCGGTCGCTGACGGAGGACCGGAACCGTGTGCACAGCCTCGACGACCGCACTCGCCACCCGGAGTTCGCGCTGGCGCGATGGGCCGTCGACCACCTGAGCGAACGCGAGCGGGCGGCCGCCACGGTGTTCACCTCAGGCGAGCACTGCCCGATGTGCTCCGCCGCGCACGGCTGGGCCGGGCTCGGCCGTATCGTCTACGCGCACTCCACCGCTCAGCTCACCGAGTGGCTCACCGCTTGGGACGTTCCCGCCTCTCCCGTCCGCCCGCTGGCGATCGAAGAGGTGCTGTTCGACGTGCCGGTGCACGGTCCGGTGCCCGACCTGACGGACGAACTCCGCGAGCTGCACCGCCGCTTCCACCAGCGCCGGCCCCGGAGTTGAGGTGGCGTAGGGGGTACGCGGGCCCGAGCGCTGACGTGACGTACGGGGGTACGCGGACGCGTGGCCTCAGCCGGTGTCGAGGCCGTCGATCAGGCGGTTGAGGAACCGGGTGAAGGTGGCGTCGGGTGCGAGAGGGCGCCGGGGGGCGGAAAGGGCCTCGGCGAGTTCCGGGTGGCTGCCGTCGCCAGCGACAGCGGCGAGATAGCGGCCCTCGGCCGCGGTCCGCTCCGGCGAGCGCGAGACCGCGGCCTGCGCGATCTCGTGAGAAACGTGGCCCGTCACGAATGCGGTGAGCTGGGCGAAGACCTCCAGCTTCGCCGCACCGTCCAGCCGGGTGGGCCGCAGGACGGCGAGCACGTGTTCCAGAAAGGCCAGCGTGTTGGGGCCCGGAACGCGGTGGGTGAGCAAGGCGGCGGGCAGCCAGGGGTGGCGCAGCATGTGGGCGCGCTGCAGGCGGGCCACGGCCTTCAGATCGGCCCGCCAGTCGCCGCTGGGTGGGTCCGTGACCGCGAGCTCGCCGGTGACGTGGTCGACCATCAGCTCCAGCAGTGTGTCCTTGTCGGGGGCGTAGCTGTAGAGCGACATGACGCCCGCGCCGACCTCGGCGGCCACCCGTCGCATGGTGACCACCTCGAGCCCGTGGGCGTCCGCGAGGGCGACAGCGGCCGCGGTGATCGCCTCCCGGCTGAAGGAAGGCCTGCGGCCCCTGCGCGGCTCGCCGGGACGCAACCAGAGCTCTTGGGGGTCCACGCCCTCTGCACCTGACCGCCCGTCACGGGACACGGTTTCGCTCTCCTCTCCCTGCTGCCGCGGATTCCGGCTGCTGCGCGGTACCGGCTGTCGAACGCTTCCGACTGTCGATTCTGCTGGGCTGCCGAGCGACGGCTCTTGCGAGGACCATCCAAGCATCCTCTATTCTCGTACTTAGTACGGGAATGAAGGAGGGGACGATGTCATCACGCACGCATGAAGCCGTCGCGGAGCAGGCCTGGGCGCCACCCGCCGGGAAGCCCCCACTGTCCTCACGGCTGATGAGGGCGACCTGGCGCGGACTGCCGGCGAAACAGCACGAGGCGGGATGGGAACCGGGGCTGGTGGTGCCGGGGGGCGACGGCAGCCCGTTGCTCACTGACCACTACTTTCCGCGCGCCCACGGCGACTTCCCCACCCTCCTCGTCCGTTCGCCGTACGGCCGAGGTCTGCCGTGGTCACCGCAGTACGGCCTGCTCTTCGCCGAACAGGGCTTCCACGTTCTCCTGCAGAGCTGCCGCGGTACCGGCGGTTCGGGCGGCGTGTTCGACCTGTGGCGCAACGAGGCCGCCGATGGCCGGGCCACCGTGTCCTGGCTGCGCGCACAACCGTGGTTCAACGGAACGCTGGGAACCGTCGGGCCCAGTTACCTGGGCTACGTGCAAGGGGCGCTGGCCTCGGACCCACCGCCGGAACTGAAGGCGATGGTGGTGCAGGTAGGGCTGCACGATCCCTATGCCCTGTTCTACGCGGACGGTGCGCTCCGTCTGGAGAACACCCTCGCCGTGGCCGTCGGCATGCACTACCAGCACCAGGGCGTGGCGCCGTTCCTCAGGGCGACACTGCGTCTCCGGCGCCGCCTGCGCCACGTCACCACCGCGCAGCCGCTGCGTGCGGCGTACGTGTCCGCCCTCGGGGGCGAACTGCCGTGGCTGGAGGAGGTGCTGAGCCATCCGGATGCCGAGGACGCCTACTGGCGCGGCGCGTCGTTGCTGGAGTCCGGGGAGTCGGGGAAGTCGCGGAAGCCTGGGAAGTCGAGGGAGCCGAGGGAGCCGGGGGAGTCGACGGAACGGCTTCGCGTGCCCACAGCTTTGATCACCGGGTGGTACGACGCGCTGGCCGACCAGACGCTCGAGCAGTACGACCGACTGCGCAGGGCCGGATGTGAGACCACCCTGCTCGTCGGCCCCTGGACGCACACGTCCGCTCTACAGCGCGGATGGCCGCAGGTTTTCGCCGAGAGCCTCGCCTGGCTGCGTGCCCACCTGTGCGCCGATCCCTCCGGCCTGCGGCCCACAGCGGTGCGCGTGCACCTCGGCGGCGACACCTCCTGGCGGGACCTCGACCACTGGCCGCCGGTCACCGCTGCCACCCCCTGGTATCCCCTCGCCGGCGGGCTTCTGACCCGGCGGGCCCCGACGGGCTCCGCACCGGTGACAGCGCTGCGCTACGACCCCGCCGACCCCACCCCCTCCCTCGGTGGCCCGACTCTGTCCGGCACCGCAGGGCCCCGGGACAACCGCGCCCTGGAGGCCCGGGACGACGTCCTGACCTTCACCGGCCCACCGCTGACCGAGCCCCTCGACATCCTCGGCCCCGTCTCCGCACGGCTGGCCATCTCCACGGACACCGGATACGCCGATGTCTTCACCCGCCTGTGCGACGTGGACCCACGGGGCCGCTCCGTCAACATCTGCGACGGATTCCGCCGACTACCGACGGCTGAAGGGGCGTCGTCCTCGCAGGTCACCGTCCCGATGAGCTCCACCGCCCACCGCTTCCCTGCCGGCCACCGCATACGCTGGCAGATCAGCGCAGGAGCCCACCCGCGCTACACCCGCAATCCCGGCACCGGCGATTCGCCGCTGGACGCCACCACCTCCATGCCGGTGCACCTCATGCTCCACACGGACTCGGCACTGGTACTCCCGACCAGTTCCGAGCCGACGTAACGCGTCAGCCCTCCAGGAAGGCGCAGTCGACGGCCGACGATTGGCCCAGACCACAGCACGTGTACCTGTTACCGTCGTTGCCCCCAGACGGAGCGGCGAAGGGCAGCGCGATGGCCGAGGGCACACAGCGCCGGACACGGGCCTACATCGGATCGTTCACCTCCGCGGGAGGCCGCGGTATCACCACGGCGGCCCTCGACACCGCCACGGGGGCCCTCACCCCGCTGCATCACACGGAAGGCGCCGTCACGGATCCCTCGTTCCTGGCGCTGGCCCCCGCCGGAGGAACCCTCTACGCGGTCAGCGAGAGCGATCAGGGCGGCGCTGCGGCGTTCTCCCTGCGCCACGCGGAGCCCCCCGAGCTCCTGGGGAGCACCGTTTCCGTGGACGCCGCGGGCCCCACGCATCTGAGCGTCGCGGATGGCCGTCTGTTCACGGCGAACTACACCTCGGGCAGCGTCACCGCCCTGCCCCTGGGCGCCGACGGAGGCCTGGAACCCGCTCCCGTCACTCATCAGCACCACGGGAGCGGGCCCGTCGCGGACAGGCAGGAGGGGCCGCACGCCCACGCCGTCGTACCTGGCCCTTCGGGGCAGTGGCTGCTCGTCACCGATCTGGGCACCGACTCGGTGTGGATCTACGACCTGCGGGGCACGTCCTTCGGCCTCCGCCTTCACCGCGAGGTGCCGCTCCGCGCCGGGACCGGCCCGCGGCATCTGGCGTTCGCCGCTGAGGCGCGCGGCCGGACAGCGGAATCGCCGGAAGCCGAGCGGGTGTACGTCGTCAACGAACTGGACTCGACGGTGACGACATGCCGTTGGCACAGCAGGACAGGCGAGCTGGAGCCCCTGGGGGAGACCCGGGTCGTGCCGTCCGGACGCACGGGTCCGGCCAACTATCCCTCCGCGCTGGTCCTCTCGCCCGACGGACGCTTCGCCTGGGTCGCGAACAGGGGAGACGACAGCATCGCCGTTCTCGACCTGACGGCGGATGAGCTGCCCGTCCTCACCGCCACCGTTCCGTGCGGCGGCCACTGGCCGCGCGATCTCGCCGCGCCCCCGGCGGGCGGGCGGCTGTACGCGGCCAACGAACGGTCCGGTGATGTCACCTGGTTCGACGTGGACCCTGAGACCGGCATGCCGCACCGAGAAGGCTCCCTGCCGGCTCCTGCCGCATCCTGCGTCGTTTTCGACGTCCCTCTCGACTGACCGGTTCGTCTCTCTTTGCTGACCGGTTCGACGGTCCCTTCGGGCGGACCCGCCGTACCTGCGCCGAGGGAAGCTCATGTCCGGGCGGACGGAATCGCCGTACCCGCGCGGAGGGGTCTCCGCGCGGATACGGCGATTCCGCGACACACGGCACACGGCACACGGTGCACGGCGCGCGTCCGCCGCGTCGCTTGGACTCGGTCCGCCCGCCTCCGACCGCCCGCTCCGCCGCGCGCGACCGGGCCGACGGCTCAGTGCACCGGCATGCCCTGCTGCTGGGCCGCCTCAGGCTGGGCGATCCCGGCCTTGGCCGCGAACGTGGACGCCACGAGCTTGCCCAGCGCGGGGTAGGCACCCAGTGGTTCCGCCGTCGAGCAGCCCGCTTCCTGGGCGGCGGCCTCCAGCAGCCCGTCAGCGATCTCCGGGCCGATCAGGCACGGCGCGACGGCCAGGTTCTGCGAACCGGAGCCGCGCAGCTGTTCGGCCGTGTGCTGGATGGCGCCCTCGTCGTCGAGTGCCGCGGCGAGCACCGGCACCGCCAGCCGGGCCGCCAGCAGCATGCCGGTGATACCGGCCGCCTGCACAGCTTCCTCCCCGCCGACGGTGGCCAGGATGATGCCGTCCGCCGCCGTCGCCACGGTGAAGAGCCGGGCCCGGTCGGCACGTGCCAGGCCCGCCTCGGAGAGCCGCACGTGAACGGCCTCGGCGAGCAGCGGGTGCGGCCCCAGAACGTCGGTCAGCTCGGCTCCGGAGGCGCTGCCCAGCACCTCCTGACGGATACGCCGCAGCTGGGCGGCGTCCGGTCCGGCCAGCAGCGGGACGACGACGGCGGGCAGGCCGGCGTCCTCCTCGGGGGCCGGGGCGGCGACGGGGGCCTCGGGCTCCTCCGAGGCCGCTCCGTCCGCAGTCGCGGCCGACGTCTCGCGGGCCTCCCGCGCGTACCGTATCCGGGTCGCACGGTCGCTCACCGCCGAGGTGAGGGCGGCGCGGATGGTGGGGAACTCCTCGTCGTCACCGTCGGTGAAACCGATCCGCGCGTCCAGACCGGGCAGCTCCGAGCGCGCGATGCTCAGCGTCTCCTCCGCGAGGCTGCGCGTGGCGCTGGAAGGGGTGCCGGGGACGGCCAAAACCAGGGCCGGCGCGCCCTCGGGGGCGACGACGGGCTCCGGGCGGCGGTGCCGTCCGGGCCGGCGGGGACGTGGCATTCGTACGGGCAGGCCATTGTCCGGTCCTGTGGGGGAGCTCATGCGCCCGCATGCTAATGCCTTGCTGAGGTCGGCTGTTCGGCCGGGGGAGGCAGGTGGGCGTATGTCCCGATTCGTCCAGGTCGAAGAGCGCTGTTTTCTGACTGTTCCTGCCTCCGCGTGCTCCCTCTCCGACCGGATGTGTCCGTCGGGCCACGCGAGAGGTGGCAGGCGAGCTGGGCAGGACAGGCCTGCGCGCACAGGAGGCGCGGGCGGGGGCGGGCGGGGCTCTGCCTCAGGCGGTCCCAGGGGCGTCCGTAAGGCGCAGCAGAGCCGGGTCGGGCGGCAGTGCGACGCCGCCCGTGGTCAGACGCCCCGCGAGCAGCAGCGCGCCGTCCAGCGGGCCTCCCGTGGCCTCGACCACCCGCGCCTGCGGCAGCTGCTCGGCCAACTCGGTGCGCAGCGGTCCGAGGAGGGGCTCACCCATGGCGAACAGGCCACCGGTGAAGGCGACGCGCACGGGCGCTCTCCCGTGCGCTTCCCGCGGTCCCTCGCCCGGCACCTCGCCGCCGCTGGAAGGGCACACGGTCCCCTCGCTGGTGGAAGGGCGCGCCGCAGCGCCGGAAGGGCACACGGCCACGGCGCTGGCCGCGATCTCGCGGGCGGCCGCTCGCAGGATGCCCGCCGCCACATGGTCCCGCTCCGCGCACCGTGCCACCTCGGGCGCGAACGAGGCGAGCACGGCGGGACGGTCGGTGCGCGGATACAGCCGTCCCGGCAGCCCGCTGAGGGGCGTCCCGAAGACGGTCTCCGCCCTGTCCCGCAGCGCTGTCGAGCCACCCGCTCGCCCATCGTGTGCGCGCATGGCCGCCTCCAGGCCTGCCCGGCCGATCCACGCGCCGCTGCCGCAGTCGCCCAGCAGGTGGCCCCAGCCGTCGGCGCGTCGCCAGGTGGCCAGATCGGTGCCCAAGGCGATCATCCCGGTGCCCGCCGCCACCACCGCGCCCGGCTGCTCGCCGAGCGCCCCCGCGTACGCCGTCACGGCGTCGGCGGCGAGCGCCAGCCGGCGCACCCGGAACTCCCGTGCCAGCAGACCGGGCAGCTCGGCACGCAGCCCGTCGCCGAGCGTGGCCATCCCCGCTGCGCCGACGCAGGCCGCCGCGATCCGCGGCCCTGGGCCTCGCCTGGCGCCCGCCGCGGACGGCATCCCGGAACCGGACTCGGGCCCGGCCCCCGCCTCGGCCAGCAACGTCCGCACGGCTGGCACCAACTGCTCCGCCATGTGCGCCGGATCGATGCCGGAGGCGTTCGTGCGGACCGGCTCCGCACAGGTGACGCTCCCCGCCGGCCGGGGGCTCGCCCCCACGTCCGCTTGCTGCCACCCCAGGGCGATCCGGAGCCCCGATCCTCCCGAGTCCACTCCGAGCACCCATGTGCCCTCGCCGGCCGCCCCGGTGCTCACGGCAGGCGCCAGTCCACGGGCTCGGCCCCCTGCTGGGCCAGCAGTTGGTTGACGCGGCTGAACGGGCGCGAACCGAAGAAACCCCGGTCCGCGGACATGGGCGAGGGGTGCGAGGACTCCACCGAGGGCAGGCCGCCCAGCAGGGGGCGCAGGTTGCGTGCGTCCCTGCCCCACAGCACCGACACCAGTGGACGCTCCCGTGCGACCAGCGCTCGGATGGCCTGTTCGGTGACCTCCTCCCACCCCTTGCCGCGGTGGGCGGCGGGCTTGCGCGGGGCCGTGGTCAGCGCCCTGTTGAGCAGCAGCACCCCCTGTCGCGTCCAGGGCGTCAGATCGCCGTTCGAAGGGCGGGGGAGGCCCAGGTCACTGTTCATCTCCCGGAAGATGTTCTCCAGGCTGCCCGGCAACGGCCGCACGTCGGGGGCGACGGAGAAGGAGAGACCGACCGCGTGCCCCGGCGTGGGGTAAGGGTCCTGGCCGACGATGAGGACGCGCACCTCGTCGAACGGCTGTTGGAAGGCTCTGAGCACGTCGGCTCCCGAGGGGAGGTAGGTTCTCCCCTCCGCGATCTCCGCGCGCAGGAAGTCGCCCATGGAGGCGACTCGTTCGGCGACCGGCTCCAGGGCCTTGGCCCAGCCCGGTTCGACAATCTCGTTCAACGGTCGTGCAGCCACGAGCCGTCACTCTACTGGCACATTCGGACTGGCTCATCCGGCCCGGTCGGGCCGCCACCCGGACGGGACCGCTCCGCCCACGTGCCTCCGCGCTTCAGTCGATCACCGCCGCCCGTACGCACAGCACGTCCGGCAGGTGCCGGGCCAGCTGCCGCCAGCTCTCGCCTTCGTCCGCGCTGGCGTACACCTCACCGTTGCGGTTGCCGAAGTAGAGGCCGGCCGGGTCGGCGTCGTCCGTGCACAGCGCGTCCCGCAGCACCGGGCCGTAGTGCGCCGCCCGTGGCAGACCGGCGCTCAGCGCCTCCCAGCTGCCGCCGGCGTCCTGCGTACGGTGAACCCGGCAGCGGTGCTCGGCGGGGACCCGGTCGGTGTCCGCGTTGAGCGGGAAGAGGTAGGCCACGCCGCCCCGGCGCGGATGGGCGGCCACGGGGAAGCCGAAGTCCGAGGGGAGGCCCTCGCCGATCGACTGCCAGGTGTCGGCGCCGTCGTCGCTGCGGAAGACCCCCCAGTGATTCTGCAGATAGAACCTGTCGGGGGCCTCCGCGTCGCGTGCGACCTTGTGCACACACTGCCCGTACTCCGGGTAGCGCTGCCCCTCGGGGAGGAAGACGGCCGACACGCCGCGGTTGCACGGCTCCCAACTCGCTCCGCCGTCCGCTGTCCGGTAGGCGCCCCCCGTCGAGACGGCCACCGTCACCCGCCGGGAGTCGCGCGGGTCCACCAGGATGGTGTGCAGCCCCAGCCCGCCGCCGCCCGGCACCCAGTCGCGCCGCGTCGGATGCTCCCACAGCGGGCGGACCAGCTCGAAGGACTCGCCGCCGTCCTGCGAGCGGAACAGGCCGCCCGGCTCCGTCCCGGCGTAGACCACACCCGGCTCGTCCGCGCCGCCCGGCTGCAGCTGCCACACCCGCTCCAGGGACGCTTCGGTGTCCTTCGGGTACGTGAGGGCCGGACGGGCGGGCTCCTTCCACGTCGTGCCCAGGTCGTCGGAGTGGAAGACCGAGGGGCCCCAGTGGGCGCTGTCCCCTCCCGCCAGCAGCCGAGGCCCTCCCGGGCCACGCCGGTCGATGCTGAGGGAGTACACGGCCTGCGCGTTGAAGTGCGGGCCGGCGAACTCCCAGCTGCCCGTACCGCGCTGCCCCGTTTTCTGCCGGGCGAGGAACAGACCCTTTCTCGTACCTACCGCGAGCAGCACGTCCGTCATGCCGGCACCACCTTGGAGACGTCGTTGTCCTGAGGTACCGCACAGTCTGCACCGGCTCACTGACACTCCGGTCCTGCGGCGGAGGAACGCGCGGTCGGGCGGGCGCCGGGGCCCCCATACGGCGGCACGGGTGCGCCGTTCGGGCTGCCGGCGGCTCCGTCGATCGGGGTGCCGGCGGAGCACCCGTGCGTGCCGGGACACCCCGCCGGGCTTCCGTGACTACGGTGCCGCGACGTGTCGGACAGACCCCCATACTCCCGCTGCTCACCGGACCACTCCTCCTGTGACCACTCCTTGCGTGACCACCCGTGCGAACCGTCCGGCTGCCCGCCGGACACCGGGCCATCGGGCAGTGAGCCGGCCGGGCCGCCCCGTCCGGCGTGGCAGCTGCTGGGCCACGGCACCGGCGCGTGCCCCGCACCGTACGACGCGAGCGGGCAGGCGCCCTGGTACGCCGTCGGTCTCACCCTGTCCGACGGCGTTCAGGTGGAGGTACTCGCCGCTGTGGTGGACGACGCGATCCGCGTCGAGGAGGTGCGGGCCGATCCGCCGCTCACACCACGTGCGCTGACGGAACTCACGCCGTGGCTGGAGGGGCCGTTGGCGGACGCGTGCCCGGACGCGCTCCGGCCCCCGCAGAAAGCTCCCACCGTGTGGGTGACGGGAGCGTGCGTGCTGCCCGCGGCGCCGCCGCCCGCGCCGGTGAGAGGCCGGGGACGTCCTCCCGGGCCTCGCGGGCAGGCGGCGCGGCGCGCGGTGGCCGAGGCGTACACCGCTGCCCGGCAGCAGGGCGCCGACCCGGTCCTGGCCGTCATGCGGCTCACCGGGCACAGTCGCCGCAAGTCCCTCCGCGTCATCGCGGACGCCCGGGACGACGGCCTGCTGCCGCCCCGCCACGCACGCCGCTGAACGCGAGCGCCGTACCCGGCGTCGGCCCGCCGTCCGGCCCGGCGCGGCTTCCGCGCGGGCGGGTGCGGCCGCCAGGGCCCGGCCGCGGCCCCCGCCGGGCTGCAACGGGGCTTCCGCACGAGCTCAGCCCGGCCCCGAACGAGACCGAGCGTGAGCACAAACGCGAGCGCGGTCCCTGCCGGCTCTCGTGCCGTGCCGTCCGAACCAGCGCCTACCCCTGATCCGCGGTTCCCCGCGGCCGGGAGACCGGCTCCTCGCCGCATGGTGTGACACGGCCCAACTGACGGATGAGAGCCGCGGAGGAGGCGCTGTCCGTCCGCTCACCGGGGCTCTCGGGCGGCGTGCCGCGGTCCCAGGCCAGTCCGTACCGGGTGAACAGCTCTCCCCGCAGTCTCTCCAGCGGCATCGGGGCGCCCGGCAGAAGCGCCGCGACGACGGACCCCATGAGATTCGCGCGCAGCAGTGGGTAGTCCCTGTCCGGGTCGGGGGATCCGTAGCGGGCCACCGCCGTGCGCAGCAGGGCCGCGAGGCGGCGCTGTTCGTCGCACTGGACGAACCCCTCCTGCTGGAGGATGCCCGCCATGTGGGCGCGCATGAGCACCGGGTGGTCACGTGCCAGCCCCATGATGGCGTCGATGGCGCGGGCCAGCGCCTCCTCGCCGCTGCCCGGCTCCTCGGGCAGCGGCGCGCGCTCCAGGGCCTCGGCCAGCGTCAGGTGCATCAGCCGGTGCACGGCGGACTGGAACAACTGGCGCTTGCCCGGGAAATAGTACGAAATCAGGCCGCGTGCCGAACCCGCGCGGTCGGCGATCGCCCCCAGTGTCGTCGCCTCGTAACCGTGTTCGGCGACGAGCTCGACGGTCGCCTGCAGCAGGCGTTCGCGCGAACGTCGGCGCAACTCCTCATTGACCGATGCGCTCCGAGGGGACATCCTGTAACTCCTGCGTTGGCTGGCTGGCAGCCAATATACTCAGTGAGTCTTCGGATGTCCGCGCCCCTCGTGCGGGGAGGTCCGGTGCAGCAGTCGATATCGGGGCGACGCGGGGGATCGCCCCGATATCGACGTCAACCAGCCGAAACAGGACGCCGCTTCTCCGCGCGGCACTCGAACTCCCGGGCAGGGGTACGTTAGTGCGCACACAGCGTCAGCGCATGCGCGGAGAGCAGGGGAGAGCGATGGCGGACCGCCTGGGGCCCGACTCGGAAGAGATCGACGACACGCTGCCGCATTCGGCGCGGATCTGGAACTACTGGCTCGGCGGCAAGGACCACTACGACATCGACCGCCAGGTCGGTGACGAGATCGCCCGCAGCAACCCCGGGATCGTGACCACCGCACGGGCGCAGCGCGCCTTCCTGTGCCGCGCGGTCAGGCATCTGGCGGGCGACGTCGGCATCCGGCAGTTCCTCGACGTCGGCACCGGGCTGCCCACGGTCGACAACACCCACGAGGTCGCCCAGCGTGTCGCGCCCGAGGCGCGGATCGTCTACGTCGACCACGACCCTCTGGTCCTCACCCACGCCCGTGCCCTGCTGACCAGCACGCCCGAGGGCGTCACCCACTACATCGACGCGGACCTGCGCGAGCCCGACGCGATTCTGAGCGGAGCCGCCGCCACCCTCGACTTCGAGCGGCCCGTCGCCCTGATACTGCTCGGTGTCGCCGCCCACATCACCGACGAGAGTGCCTACGAGGTGGTCGCCCGCCTGCTGGACGCCCTGCCGTCCGGAAGTCACCTGGTCTTCAGCGACTCGGCCGAGGTCGTCAACCCCGAAGCGGTCCGGGCGATGGTGCGCGAGTGGAACCGCACCAGCGACAACCCCCGCGTCAACCGCAGCCGGGACCAGATCCGCCGCTTCTTCGACGGGCTCGACATCCTCGAACCCGGACTCGTCTCCGTCACCCGGTGGCGTCCCGAGGCCCTCCCGTTCGGCGAACCCGACGAGGTCGACAACGTCGGAGGCGTCGCCAGGAAGCCCTGACGTCCCGTTCCACCGCTCCCGCGGTGCGCGCCGTGTGCCATCCGCTCCCGTGGTGCGCTACCGGCGGAGGGGGCGGCGGGCGGCCTCTGGCCGGCTTCCTCCGGCGCGCAGGGCCGCCCACGCGGCCGCGGAGCCCAGCCCCAGCGCCGTACCGAGCAGGACGCCCACGAGAGTGTCCGTCAGCCAGTGCACGCCCAGCCACACACGGGTGAACGCCACCCCGACGACGGACACGCACCCGATCACCGCCGCGGAACGCCACCACACTCCGCCGCCGGGCAGCCCCCGTTCGCGCCAGAGCCACAGCAGCACCACGCACACCAGCGCGGCGGTCATCGCGTGCCCTGACGGCATGGCGGCGTAGTGCGCGGAGTCGACCGGCTCGCGCCACTGGGGCCTCTCCCTCGCCAGCGCCGCCTTCAGGCCCTGCTGGAGCCCGGAACCGACCAGCACGGTGCCGGCCAGCCACCAGCCCAACGCGCGCTCTCCGCGCCACAGCAGCCACACCACCACGACGGCCACCAGCAGCCGGAAGGCCCACGGATCCCACACCCAGTCGGTCAGCACCCGGTTGGCACGGGTGAGCCCCGGGTTGCCGAGCGCCGCCGTGTGCAGCGTGGAGGCCACATCCGTGTCGAGGGCGGCAAGCGGCTGCCACGGCAGCAGAGCCAGGACGGTCAGCAGGACGGCGGCGGCTCCCAGCGCGGCCGCCACTGCGGCCTGCCAGGCGCCGGGAGGGCTTCGTCGGATCGGACCACGCATGCGCCGATCATCGCCCCTGTCACCGGCCGCGTAGCAAGTCCCCGGCGCGTCCCTCGTCTTGCAGCCGCGGACCGGCCCGCCAGCGGCCCCAGCCAGGGGGCGAGCCACGGAGGACCCGGAGGGAGACGGGGATCAGCGCAGCGCCGAGAGGCCGGGGACGAAGGCGACGAGCAGCGGGACGACAGGCACGAGGGAGGCCACGGCGGTCATCCGCACCCTGCGGCTGACCGGCAGCCGGGGAGCGGGCGTCAGCAGCCGGTGAACCCGCTGCGGCACCATGGCGACCGGTGTCGGACAGGGACCGAAGACTCCCCGGCCCTCGTTGAGCTCCACGAGCGCCAGCGCGATGGTCAGTCGGCCGTACCGGCGAGAGGCGGCGTCGTCGGCGGCCAGTTCCACCAGGCGGTGCACCTGATCGCGGAAAGAGGCGAAGACCGGTACCCGGGAGAACCCGGTGGCCAGCGCGGACGAGCAGTGCAGAAGCCAGTCGTGGCGGGCCCGCGCGTGCCCCTGCTCGTGTTCGAGCACGGCGTCCAACTGCCGCCCCTTGAGCCGCCGCAGCGCCGCGGTGGTGATGACCAGCTGCGGTGTGGCACCCGGCAGCCACCACGCGTCCGGCCTCTCCTCCTCCAGCACGACCAGCCGTTCGCTGGAGGTCGCGGACTCACCCGGCAGCCGCGGCACGCGCTCGCGCAGCTCCGCGCGGCGCTTGCGGCGCCTCGTCCGCGCGTCCCTGATCTCCCGCAGCAGCATGGCACCGGTCCACGCGCCCCCGCAGGCGAGCAACAGGCACAGCGCTCCCGCCCACGGCGCGTACGCACTGGACGTGTACACCCGCACCACCCCGTCGGGGGCCCCGGCGAAGACGTGGCTGCGCACCACCGCGAAGGCGGCGGCACCCGAGAGCGCCATCGCCAGCCCGCAGCACAACAGCACCGCACCCACCAGGCACTGCCACGCCCACAGGGCGAGCACGGGCTCACGGTCGGGCCAGGAGGAGCGGGTCAGTACGCGCGGCGCCAGGCCCGCGGCGAGCAGGGCGAGCACCATCAACGCGAGCGGGACCGTCATGCCGCTCAGCCTAAGAGGCCGTTACGAGACAGTGATACGCCCGACGGTGCAGAAGTGACGCGGCTCACTGTGCGGCCGCGTTTCACTCGTCACAGCGTGATCAGCATGGCGAACATCCCCGTCGCCATCGCCAGCCTGCACCCCGCGGCGATCCCCGCCTGCCGCATCAGAGGAGCGGCGGTCGCGCCCACGGCGGCGCCCGTGCTTGCGCCGGCCACCCCCGCGGCCATCCGGTCCGCCGCGACAGGCATCAGCCGCGCGGCCGTCCAGAGCGCGTACACCGCGAAGTAGCCCAGCAGCAGCCCCGTGACGACGGGCACACCTCCGGGCGCGGAGTGGGTGGAGTGAGCGGCCGCATGGGCGGTGCCCGACGCGCCCGCCGTGCCGAGGGCCATGGCCAGCGACATGTACAACATCGCCGCTCCGCCGACCAGATGGTGCACGTGCCGGCGCGGACCGTCGTGCGGGAACCAGGCCCCGCCCCGGTCCGCCGCTCCCTCTCGCCGCCGGGGCTTCTTCCCGTGGCGGGCCCTGTCCCCGCGCCCGCCGGACGTCGCCAGCCACGCGCCGTGCGCCAGCAGCGCGCCGAAGACCGCGGTGAACCCCCACGCCAGAAGGGCGCTCACCGTGGGTGTCGCGCTCCACAGCAGGGGAACAGCCATGACCGCCATGCCGAAGCCCATCGCTGCCTCGCCGCCCGCGTCGGCACGTTGCCGATGGCCGGCTCCGCGTGCGCGCAGCACGCAGGAGACAGCCGTCACCGCGCAGAGAGCCGCCAGTAACCAAGCGACCGTGGCCGAACCGTGCATCGCTCACCCCCTCGCTCGCGGGGATGCCGCCCTTCGCCCGCGGGGGCGCTCCCCGTTCCTCGCTCGTCGCGGAGAAACTTCCCGCCGACGTCCCCGCACACGGGAGCACACGGGAGCGCACGGGCGCAGTGGGGCGCAGGGGTGGAGGAGAGCGTCCCGAAGGAGCGGGCAGCCGGGGCGCCGCGGCTCAGCGCGGTCGCGGGGAGGCGTGTCCCATCATCTCGGTGGCCTCCACGAACGGAATGCCCAGGTCCTGGTGGAGGATGCGGGTCTCGTTGGTGTGGTCGGGCAGGAGCGAGCGGCCGGCCCCGTGTGCCGTCGGGCGCGCTGCTTCCCCTCCCGCCTCGTCGGCTGTCTCCTCGAGGGCGCTGATGTGCCGGTTGAGCAGACGCCAGGCATAGGCGTTGGTGTGCGGGCTGCGCAGCGCCTGGTCCCACTGCTCCGCCAGCTGGGCGAACGCCGCACGCACCGCGATGTCCGCTGTTGGCTGGTCCGCCAGGCGGCTGTGCGCGTACTGCAGATACCGGGTCCGGTACAGCGCGCAGAAAGCGGCGAACTCGACCGGCACGCCGCAACCGTCCTCCGGCCGGGTCTCCGGGCCGTTCCACTGCCGGGCGGATTGCGTGTTCGCGCACTTACCGGCAGCGGATTCCGCTGAGCCGCGTTGTTCGCACGGCGAGGGCATCCGAACGCTCAACGTTCTCTTCCCCTCCCATCCCCTCCGTCGCGGTCCCCCTTCCGCCGGAAGCTACAGGTCCGGGTCGGTCGTCCGCCATGAGTGGATGCCGTGTGCAAATTCATCGGCAATTGCACGGGGCGTCTGCGCGTCCCGGCCACAGTGGGGCAACGCGTCAGTGCGGTGAAATGGTTCCCCCTTCTTTTCGGATGTGAGCGTAGGAGGTGAACAAGGGAGAGAATCTGATCGTACCGAGTAGCCTTCCTTTCGTTGCTCGTGATTCTTCGTCGCCGTAGCCCGGAGAGCTGTCCGGGCGGGCTTCCCGGCGGAATTCACCCGATGGGGTGGCGAACCGGTGCGGCGTCCGAATCCACTCCGGCGGTCGTGCCCGGCCCTGTCCGCGGCGGCCCCCGGTCGGTCCGCGGGGACGTCCGGATCGCCCACGCGCAGCGCGTCGTGTTGAATTGGAGTCCGTTGCCGAAGGTTTGGAGGTTGCTGTCGGCAAGGTCCGGGGCCCCGCCGTCCGTCGGTGTCGTCGGCTGCTAACTGTCCGTGTTCTATAGGTTTTTGGTGTGTGGGGGGTTTTGGTGTCGGTACCGGGTGTGGGCTCCGAGGCCGCGGGTGACGGCGTGCTGGTGGTGGCGGGCGTCGGCGGAGGGCTGATGGACGTCGGCGTGGTGGTGGCCGGCCTGGGCGGTGTCTCGTGGGGCGGAGTCCTGGCGGGTGCGGCCGGACACGGCGGCGGCGCCGCACGGGGCGGCGTGGACGTCGTCGAGCTGGTCGGCCCGGTGGACCCGCAGATGGTGCTGGCCCGTGTCCGCCTGGTCGCGGGGGTTTCGGGCCGGCTGCTGGTGCTGATCGTGGGCGAGCTGCGCAAGGACCCCCGCAAGGGCGGACTGCATATCGGTCTGGGAGCCCCCGGCCAAGGGTCGGCGGCTGTGCGCTACAGCGGGCTGCCGTGGGAGTGGCTGATAGGGGAGTTGGCGATACGCCCCGCTGGATCGACGACGGTGCTGCTGGACGTGGCGGCAGAAGCCGACGCGTGGGAGACCGTCAGGGCCGGCGGGCTGCCGGACGCTCCCGGCGTCGGTGTGTTCGGGCGCGTCGTGCGGCAGGGCCGCGAGTCGAAGTGGCGGCGGCTGAGGGGCGGCACCGTTCCGACGGAGCCCACCTACCTCCAGGAGTGCGTACGCATGTGGCGGGCGGGTGGCCGCATGCCCTTCGCCGAGCTGCACGAACGGGCCGCTTCCGCCTCCCATGCGACGGAGGAACTCCAGGCCGTCTTCGTGGCCTCGGCGACCACCGAGCCGGCCGCCCCCACGGGGAGCCCGGCCGCCCCCGCGGGGAGTGTGGAGAACGGGCATCAGTCCTGGCAGCCCTCCGCGCAGAACGGCTGGGCTCCGCACGCGCACGAGGGCCTTCCGCCGTGGACGCCCGGCGCCGCGCCCGTGCCGACCGGGGCCACCCCACCGCAGCAGGCGAACGGTGCGCAGCCGCCGCCGCGTGCGGCACAGGTCGCACAACAGCTCACTGACGTATCGCGACCGACGGACGCACAACAGCCCGCGGACGCCCCGCTGCCCACGGACGCACAGCAGTCCCCGGGCTCTCAGCCGTTTGCGCCGTCTGCAGTGGATTCGCCTGCCTTCGCGTCGAACGCCGAGACTCCGCCCTTCCTCCCGGAAGAGAGGGAAGAAGCCTCTCCGCCCACCGCGCCGGAGGCGGGCACCGCCTCCGGCGCACCACCCGAGGCGGTGCACCCGCACGCACCGGTCGCGGTACCTCTCCCCGTGGAGGCTGCCGCCGCACCCCCGGCCCAGGGCAGGGAGGACCCGCACGAAGCGATCATGACCGCCGCGCGGGCAGGCCGCCACGAGGAGGCCGAAGGGATCGCCGTGGCCTGGCAGCGGAGCGCCGAGCAGACCGAAGGCCCCGGCTCCGAGGGTGTCTTGCACTGGGTCGAGGTCCGCGCCGACCTGGCACGCTTGGCCGGGGCTCCGGCGCGCAGCTGCGAGTTGTGGATGTGGGTGGCTCGCGGGCGGCTGGAGCAGGGGGAGTCGGACGACTCGACCGAGGTGGAGGGCGCTGTCGACAGGGCGCACCACCAGTGGGAGCGCCTGCGCGGGGAGGACGTGGAGGCCGCTCGTGAGCTGGTGCCGGAGCTCGTCGTCCTCCGGCGCCGGGTCCCGGGCCGCCAGCCCGGTGCGGTGCGGCTCCTGGAGGAGCGGATGGAACACCTGCTGGGAGGCGTCGACCACTGAGTGTCGTCCCCTCGGGTCCCCGTCGGGGCGGCCGCAAGGGTGGCGTGGGTGGTCCGTTCGCAGGAGCCCGGGCCAGCCGTCCCCGCGCACGTGGCTGCCGCACCAAGGGTGGGAAGCGCACCCGTTCGTCACGTACCGCAGGAGTGTGCATGTTCCGTCGCCCGGCCCTCACCCTGGCCATCCTGTTCACGGCGACCGTCCTCGCCGCCGGGTCCGCAGCGGCCGCTGACGCGCCGCGGGACCAGCCCGATGAGCTGACCCCGCGCGAGCAGGCGACATTGCAGGTCGCCGGTACGGTGCTGGACAAGCTGCTGGGTGGCGTCGTCGGCTCAGGCGGCGGACGCTGACGCCTGGGGCCGCGGGGGCGGGGCCGCGAAGTGCCCCACCCCGCGCGGCCCCGTGAGCCGCTACCGTCCGCCGCTCACGGTGACTCACCGCCGACCGTCTCCGGCGGTCGGCGAGGACCGCCGTTGTTCTCGGCGGCGTGCTGCCGCCGGGCGCGGGCCAAGGCGGCGTCGAAGTCCCGTTGCGTGTCGTCGCACCAGTGCAGCAGGTCGGCCAGGACGCGGCCCAGCGTCTGGCCGGGGCTGTTCCGCCACCCCTCGGTCAGGGTGTGCGTCTGCAGGGCGGCGTTCGCACGGTCCACGGCGGCCTGGTGCGGGTCGGGGCTCCGTGGTGTCTCGTGCGGTGTCATGGTGCCCCCCTTCGGGTCCCCGGCCGGCGGTGTGCGCGGGCGCCTCGGCCAGTTCACCCTCCCCGAAAAGTGAACTGGACGCCAGTTTTGCATCAGTGCACTTTCTCGTCCCCTGAGTGACCGCCTCCGTCCCGGCCGTGTTCGAAGTGGCGACGCGCCCTTGCGTGCGCCTCCAGCGGTGCTCCCAGGGCGTCGAGGCCGAGGAGCGCCGCGCCCAGGACGGGGCGGGCGTGCACGACGCGGGGGACGGCGCGCGGGGCGTGCCTGGCGAGCAGCTCGCCGATCCGGTCGTTGAGGAGGGGGTGAGCGGCGGCCAGCACCCCTCCACCCAGCAGCACGGGCACGTCCGCGTCCAGCAGGTCCAGTCGGCGCAGTGCCACCGTCGCCATCGTGACGACCTCCTCCGCCATACGTGCCACCAGGGAAGAGGCCACGGCGTCTCCGCCGTCGGCCGCCTCGAACAGCACCGGCGTGAGCTCGAGTCGCCGTGCGTACGGGATGTGTCCCAGGTGCAGGGCCTCGATCAGTGCGTACATGGAGGCCAGCTGGAAGTGCGCGGGCAGGGCGGTCGCCAGCACGGTGGCCGCGCCGCGGCCGTCCTCGGCGCGGGCGGCGTGCCACAGCGCCTCGTCGGCGAGTCCGCCCCCGCCGCCCCAGTCGCCCGAGAGCCGGCCGAGCGCGGGGAAGCGCGCGGTGCGGCCGTCCGGCAGCATCCCGGCACAGTTGATCCCCGCGCCGCACACGACGGCCACACCGCACGGTGCGGCGTCACCGTGCTGCGCGTCGAGCCCGGCGCGCAGCACGGCGAAGGTGTCGTTGTGCACGGTGACGTCCTTGCCCCAGCCGCGTTCGGCGAGCGCGGCCGCCAACTGCTCCTCCTCGACGGGCAGGTCCGCGTTGGCCAGGCAGGCCATCACCTGCTCCACGGCGGGCAGCGGGTGGGGGCCGGCGGCCTGCCGTGCCCGCGACACCGCGTCGGCCAGCACGTCGACGGCGGTGCGCACGCCGACGGCCGAGGGGCGGAAGCCGCCGCCGCGTGCCGTGCCCAGGACGCTGCCGTCGGCGCCGAGGAGAGCCGCGTCGGTCTTGCTGTTGCCCGCGTCGATGGCCAGGACGGCCGGGGCCGGCCCCTCGGCCCGCGGGCGCGACGAGGTGGCCTCGGGCCCGAGTGCGGTCTGCGGTTGGCTCAGGCCCACGCCAGGTGCTCCTTGTTGTGCGCGAGGAGCTGGTCGGTCAGCTGCTCGGCGTACTCGATCTGGCCGATGAGGGGGTGGGCGAGCAGCGCCTTGAAGACGCGGTCGCGGCCGCCGTGCAGCGCCGCGCCGAGGGCGAGGTCCTCGTACGCGGTGACGTGCGCGATCAGGCCGGTGAACTGCGGGTCGAGGGCGGGTACCGGCAGCGGGTGTGCGCCGTCCCGGTCGATGCGGGCCTGGGTCTCGATGACCGCGTCGTCGGGGAGGAAGGGCAGGGTGCCGTTGTTGAGGGTGTTGACCGCCTGGTGGGCGCTGCCGCCCTCGCGCAGCAGCGAGGCGGCCAGGTCGACGGCGGCCTCGGAGTAGTAGGCGCCGCCGCGGCGGGAGAGCAGTTCGGGTTTGGTGTCGAGCGCCGGATCTGCGTACATCTCGAGCAGCTGCTTCTCCAGCGCCGCGACCTCGGCCGCCCGGGTGGGCTTCTGGCGCTGGGCGCGCACCACCTCGTCGTGCGCGTAGTAGTAGCGCAGGTAGTAGGACGGGACGACGCCGAGGCGGTCGACGAGGGTGCGGGGCATGTGCAGGTCGTCGGCGACGGCGTCGCCGTGCTCGGACAGCAGCTTCGGCAGCGCGTCCGTGCCGTCGGGGCCTCCGAGCCGCACGCCCAGCTCCCAGGTGAGGTGGTTGAGGCCGACGTGGTCGAGGTGGACCTCGCCGGGGGAGACCTCGAGCAGCTTGGCGAACTTGCGCTGGAAGCCGATCGCCACGTTGCACAGGCCGACGGCCTTGTGTCCGGCGGTGAGCAACGCGCGGGTGACGATGCCGACGGGGTTGGTGAAGTCGATGATCCAGGCGTCCGGGTTGCTGCGGCGGACCCGCTCGGCGATGTCGAGGACGACGGGCACGGTGCGCAGCGCCTTGGCGAGGCCGCCTGCGCCGGTGGTCTCCTGGCCGACGCAGCCGCACTCCAGCGGCCAGGTCTCGTCCCGGTCGCGGGCCGCCTGTCCGCCGACGCGCAGCTGGAGCAGCACGGCGTCCGCGCCGTCCACGCCGGCGTCCAGGTCGGCCGTGGTGGTGACGGTGCCGGGGTGGCCCTGCTTGGCGAAGATGCGCCGGGCCAGGCCGCCGACCAGCTCCAGCCGGTCGGCGGCCGGGTCGATCAGGACGAGCTCGTCGATGGGGAGCACGTCGCGCAACCGCGCGAAGCCGTCGATGAGTTCGGGGGTGTAGGTCGAGCCTCCGCCGACCACTGCGAGCTTCATGTGTGTCTCAGCCCTTTACTCCGGTGAGGGTGACGCCTTCGACGAAGGCCTTCTGTGCGAAGAAGAAGACGATGATGACCGGCGCCATGACCAGCAAGGTGGCCGCCATCGTCAGGTTCCAGTCCACACTGTGCGCGGACTTGAACGATTCGAGCCCGTAACTGAGCGTCCAGGCGCCCGGGTTCTGGGCCGCGTAGATCTGGGGGCCGAAGTAGTCGTTCCAGCAGTAGAAGAACTGGAACAGCGCGACGGCGGCGATGCCGGGCTTCGCCATCGGGACGACGACGCGCAGGAGGGTGCGCACCTCGCCGCAGCCGTCGATCCGGGCCGACTCCATGTACTCCTTGGGGATCGTCAGCAGGAACTGCCGCAGCAGGAAGATCGAGTACGCGTCGCCGAACGCCATGGGGATGATCAACGGCCACAGCGATCCCGACAGGTGGAACTGCTGCGCCCACACCAGGTACATCGGTACGACGATCACCTGCGGCGGCAGCATCATCGTGGAGATCACCAGCAGCATGGCCGTCCGCCGGCCGCGGAAGCGGAACTTCGCCAGCGCGTAGGCCACGGGGAGGGACGAGCACACGGTGAACAGCGTCCCCAGCAGCGCGTACATCAGCGAGTTGCGCCACCAGTCGAGGAAGCCGGGGGTGCGGAAGACCTTCGCGTAGTTCTCCCAGTGCCACGAGGTGGGCCACAGCTCGCCGCTCATGGCCTGCCCGTCGCCCATCACCGAGGTCAGCAGGACGAAGACGAACGGCAGCACGAAGGCCAGCGCGAGCGCGACGGCGACACAGTGCACGGCGATCCAGTGCAGTACGCGCTTGCGGCGTGCCCTGCGGCTCGCCGCTGTGGGGCCGGGGGAGGGGGTGCGGGCCGCCCGCGAGGGCTGGGCCGCAGCGGACGGCAGCGTGGCCGCCGGAGTGGTCGGGGTCGTCATCTGATCAGTCCTCCGCCGACAGCAGGCCGCTCTTGCGGCGCATGAGCAGCATGGTCACGGCCATCGCGATGGCGAACAGCACCAGGGAGAGCACGCAGGCGGCCCCGGTGTTGAAGTTCTGGAAGCCCAGCTGGTACACGAGCTGCGGCACGGTGATCGTCGAGTGGTCGGGGTAGCCGGGCTGGATGACCGTGCCGGGGCCGATGGTGACGCCGGAGGCCAGTTTTCCCGCCACGAGCGCCTGCGTGTAGTACTGCATCGTCTGCACGACACCGGTCACGACCGCGAACATCACGATCGGCGTGATGTTCGGCCAGGTGACGAAGCGGAACTTCGTCAGTGCTCCCGCGCCGTCCAGCTCGGCCGCCTCGTACTGTTCCTTGGGCACGTCCAGCAGCGCGGCCATGAAGATCACCATGAGGTCGCCGATGCCCCACAGCGAGAGCATCACCAGCGACGGTTTGGCCCAGTTCGGATCGTTGAACCAGTTCGGCCCGTCGATGCCGACCGCCGCCAGGATCTCGTTGACGGGTCCGGTCGCCGGGTTGAGCAGGAAGACGAAGGCCACGGTCGCGGCCACGGGCGGAGCCAGGTAGGGCACGTAGAAGGCGGTACGGAAGAAGCCCACACCGCTCTTGAGCTTGGTCACCAGCAGCCCGATGCCGACGCCGAAGACCACCCGCAGCGCGACCATCACCACGACCAGCCACAGCGTGTTCCACAGCGCCGGGCCGAACAGCGGCATCTGCGTGAAGACGTACGACCAGTTGCGCAGACCCACGAACTCGGGCTGCTTGATCTGGTTGTAGTGCATGAAGGAGAAGTAGACGGTGGCGGCCAGCGGATAGCCGAAGAAGACCGAGAACCCCACGAGCCAGGGTGACAGGAAGCCGATCGTGCGGAGCCTGTCGCGCCTCTTCTTGCGGCGCAGCCACGCGTCGGGGGCCGGGGCGGCGGTGCCGGGCGTGTCCGGCCTGGTGCCGGAGGAGAGGGAGAGTGCCATGGCCGCGCTCCTAGTTCTTGGCCTGGAGGGTGTCGGCGTCGATCTGCCGGTCGAGTTCGCGCAGCCCCGCGTCCACGTCGTCGACCTTTCCCGCCTCCACCGAGTAGGAGAAGTCCTTGAAGGCCGTCACGTACATGCCGCCGGTCGTCGAGGGCGGCAGCGCCTGGCTGTGCGGGTTCTTCGCGATCCGCAGGAACGTGCGGAAGGCCGGGTCGGCGTCGAGCTTCGGGGAGGCGAGGGCCGCCTTGGTGGAGGGCACGTTGTGGATCGCGTTGGCGAAGGACACCACCTGTTCGGTGTCGGTGGTCAGGAACTTCAGCAGTTCCCACGCCGCGTTCTGGTGCGTGCTGCTGTGGGCGATCCCGGCGACCGTGCCGGTCAGGTAGCCGCGTCCGTAGGTGTCGGCCTGGTCGTCGGGCACCGGCAGCGGCGCCACGCCCCAGTCGAAGTCGGGCTTGTCCTCCTTGAGCATCAGGCCGCGCCACTCGCCGTCCAGGTGCATCGCCAGCTTGCCGGTCATGAACCCGCTCTGCCGGGACATCTCGTCGCCGAAGCTCTGTCGCAGCCGCTCCAGTGCCGGGTAACCGCCCTGCGCGTCGGAGAGCTTCTTCATCGTGCGGTAGAACTGCCGCGTGAGCGGTTCCTTCGCGAGGCGGGCTTTGCCGTCCGCGTCGAAGTAGCGAGGGCCCCACTGGGCGAACATCCGGTCCGGGCTGTTCTGGTACAGGCGGAAGTTGGGCATGAAGCCGGCCCGCTCGACCCGGTCGCCGTCGCGCTCGGTGAGCTTGGCCGCGGTTTCGGCGAACTCCGACATGGTCCGCGGCGGACGGTCGATACCGGCCTTCGCGAAGGCGTCCTTGTTGTAGTAGAGCCCGAAGGCGTCGGCCAGCAGCGGCAGCGCGCACTGGGTGCCCTCGTACTGCGTGTAGTCCAGCAGCGTGGAGGGGAAGACCTTCTTCTTGTCGACACCGCTCTTCTTCAAGAAGGGGTCGAGGTCGACCCACATCCCCGAGTCGCAGTACTGGCCGACGTTGTTGGTGGTGAAGGAGGACACCACGTCCGGTGCCTTGTCGCCGCCGGCCCGCAGCGCCTGGTTGACGGTGGCGTCGCTGACGTTGCCCGTGGTCTCGACGTGGATGTTGGGGTGCAGCTTCTCGAAGCGCCGGATGCTCTTGTCGATCGCCTTGACCTCGCCGGGTTCGGACCAGCCGTGCCAGAACTTGAGCGTGACGGGCGCGTGCGGATCGTCGTCGGCGCTGCCGACGCTGGGGTTGGCGCAGCCGGACAGCAGCAGCCCGGTGGCGAGCAGCACGGCCGGCCAGGCGCGCGGACGCGGAGGCGGCATGAGAACTCCTTCAGGGCAGGGTGGGGTGGGGCCTGGGTGGGGAAGCGGGAACGCACCGGCGGGAGGGCGTGCGTGGTGGGTGGCCGCAGGGCGTGAGCGGAGGGGCGCGGTGACCGCCGTCAGGCGGTGTCGAACACCTGCTCGCGCGCCTGTGCCAGGGCGGACAGCAGCGCGCCGGTGAGAATCGGGTCGCCGTCCAGATCGCTCATCCGCAGCAGCGGGCGGGGCAGCGCGAGCCCGGTCAGCTCCTGCTCGACCAGCGCGCGCAGTTCTTCGCCGCCCGTCTGCGGTACCGCTCCCGACAAGACGACGAGTTCGGGATCGACGACGGCGACCACGGCGGCGATCCCGGCCGCCAGCCGACGTGCGGTCTCCTCGCGCACGGACGGGTCGGCCAGCGCGTCGGCGAGCGGCCTGTCCCCCGCGAGTTCGCGGACGGCCGAGACGGAGACGAGGCTCTGGAAGCCGCCGCCCGCCCGCGCTGTCGCGTACTCGCCGGGGCCGCCCCGGGCCAGCGGCGCCCCGGGCAGCGGCATGTAGCCGATCTCGCCCGCGCCGCCCGTCGCACCGCGCAACAGCGTCCCGTCCACGACGATGGCCGCGCCCGTACCGTTGTCCACCCAGACCAGCGCGAAGTTGTCGTGGTCCTGGGCGGCACCCTCGTGCTGTTCGGCCATGGCAGCGAGGTTGACGTCGTTCTCGATCGTGACGGGGGCGCCGAGCACCTCGGCCAGTTCGGACCGCAGGGTCCTGGAGTGCCAGCCGGGCAGGTGCGGCGCGTAGCGCAGCTCACCGGAGTGCGGGTCGATGGCGCCGGGTGTGCCGATGACCGTGGTGTGCGGCTCCCGGGTTCCGGGGCCCGCGTCCGCCAGCGCGCCGTCGACGGCCTCCTTGACCAACTGCGCCGTGCGGTGGCGTACGTGGTCGGCCACCGAGTCGGCCTCGACGCGCGCGCGGCCGACGACCGTGCCCGTGATGTCGGCGACCACGGCCGAGATGCCCCAGGGGTCGGCCGACAGCGCGGCGACGTGTGCGGCGGCGGGATCGATCTCGTACAGCAGCGCGTTGGGACCGGGTTTGCCGCGCTCCTTGTTCCTGGTCCGCACGAGCCCCGTCTCCGTGAGCCGGCTCAGGAGCTGGGAGGCGGTCGGTTTCGACAGGCCGGTCAGTTCGCTGATCCGGGTGCGGGTCAGTGCCCCGTGGGCGACGAGCAGGTCGAGTGCGGCCCGGTCGTTCATCGCCCGCAGCACGCGTGGCGTTCCCGGGGTCCCGGGCGCTGCCGGGGTGCCGGGTATGCCGCTGGAGTCGGCGTGTGTGGTGGCCAAGGTGGAGCCCCGTCCGTCCGGGCCGCCCGGGCGGCGGTGCACGGGCGGCGGATTCGTTAGGAAAGTTTCCTATCGATGGCGGGAACCTAGAACTTCACCGGTGGCCAGGTCAATGGGCGAGGACCGAAGCAATCGATCCGTGATCTGCGCCGGACGGGCGCTCAGCTGTCATCGGCCGCCCCGGGTGCCCCGCCGGCCCCTTCGGGTGCGAGGTACTGCGCCACGCCGTTCCCCAACGACCAGTCGGCGCAGGCGTTCTCGGTCACGGTGACGAAGACGTTGTGCGGCTCGGTACCGGCGTATGCGTGCGCCAACTCGGCGATGCGCCGGTACAGCGCCTGTTTGCTCTCCGGTGTGCGCCCGGCGCGCATGGTGACGGCGACGTAGACGATGCCGTCGTCCCGCTGGATCCCCCCGTAGGTGCCGTGGCGCAGGGTGCCGGTGGAGCCGTCGTGGCTGACGAGCACCTGGAATCTGTCGTCGGGCGGGATGCCGAGCGTCTCCACCAGGGCCTCGTGGACGGCGCGGCCGAGTGCGTCGAGCCGGTCGGCGTCGGCCCGCAGGGCATCGATCCGGACGAAGGGCACGGCGTGTCCTCTCTGCTGACTGTACATACCAGTAGGTACAGTAACAGTGCGTGTCGCCCACCGCACCGGTGCCCGAGAAGGCGCACCCACGCGAGGTGCGTCGCCCGCTGCCCGGGAGGCGCGTCCGCGAAAACGCGTGCAAAGGGCGGTAGACCATGCTCTATGGCGCGGGAGTGGCGAAGACGGCTGAAGCGGTGGCGCGGGTGGCGACGGGCCCCCGAGTCAGGGGAGCGCGGAGCACGGTTCGCGGGACGCAGCGTCGCGGCGCAGGTGTTCGCGCTGCAACTGGCGATCGTCCTGCTGCTGGTGCTGGCGGGCGCCGCCCTCCTCGCCTGGCAGGCCCGCGCCGCCGACGTGCGCAGCGCCCGCGACCGGTCACTGGCGTGCGCCGGCACCTTGGCGGCCGCACCCTCCACCGCCGCGGCCCTGCGTTCCGCCCGGCCGACGGCCGCACTGCAACCCGTGAGCCTGCGGGCCCGCGACGCGTGCGGTATCGACTTCGTGGCGGTGCTCGACGACGACGGCGTGCGCCTCTCCGATCCCCTCACCGAGCTGATCGGCAGGCGCGCGGCGGGAGACTTCGGCCGGGCACTGGCCGGGGAGACCTACCTCGAACACTTCCGCGGCGAGCCCACGGACTCCGTGCGGGCGGTCGCGCCCGTACGGAACGCGGACCGCAAGGTGGTCGGCCTCGTCACCGCGGGCGTCGACCTGGCCACCGTCTCCGACCGGCTCGATGCGGAACTGCCCTGGGTCGGCGTCGGCGCCGTCGGCGCGCTCCTGCCGGCCGCCGCGGGCGCGGGCCTGATCAGCAGGCGGCTCAAACGGCAGACACGCGGCCTCGGCCCTACCGAGGTGACCCGGATGTACGAGCACCACGACGCGGTCCTGCACGCGGTCCGCGAGGGCGTCCTCGTGCTCGACGCCGACCGGCGGCTGCTCCTGGCCAACGACGAGGCACACCGGCTCCTGGGACTGCCCGCAGGCGCGCAGGGGCAGCGCATCGGCGCGCTGCGCCTGCCGTCCGGTGTCGGAGCGCTGCTGGTCTCGGGCCGTACGGCCACCGACGAGGTGCACCCCGTCGGCGAACGGCTGCTGGCCGTCAACCAGCGCCCCACCGGCGGGGACGGCGACCCGAGCGGCACCGTCACCACCCTGCGGGACACCACCGAGCTGCGGGACGTGGCAGGGCAGGCCGAAGTCGCCGCCCAGCGTCTCGAACTGCTCTACACGGCGGGGCTGCACGTCGGCACGACCCTCGACGTGGAGCGCACCGCCGAGGAACTGGCCGAGGTCGCCGTGGACCGGTTCGCCGACGTGGTGAGCGTCGACCTGCTCGACCCGGTCATCGAGGGAGAGGAGCCGTTGCCCGACCCCACCACCGCCACCGTGCGGCGCGTCGCACTGCGCTCGGCCGTCGGCGACCACCCGTTGCAGCCTCTGGGCAGCAGGCCGCGCATCCCGCCGGTGGCCTTCCGCACGAGGGGAGGCACGGTCGAGGTCGCACCCGTCTTCGAGCCCGACCTGGCCGCCGCCACCGAGTGGCGCGGGGTCGACCCCGAAGGCGCCGCGGACATCCTCTCCGCGGGCTTCCACTCGCGGATCACCGTGCCGCTGCGAGCCAGGGGCACCGTTCTCGGACTGGCCAGCTTCTGGCGCCGCGACCAGCAGCCCTACCAGCCCGAGGATCTCGCCTCCGCACAGGAACTGGTCGCCCGCACGGCGGTCTGCGTCGACAACGCACGGCGCTACGCCCGCGAACACGGCATGGCCGTCACCCTGCAGCGCAGCCTGCTGCCGGGCGGGCTGCCTGACCAGAACGCGGTCGACGCCGCCTACCGCTACGTGCCCGCGCAGGCCGGGGTCGGCGGCGACTGGTTCGACGTCCTCCCGCTGCCCGGCGCCCGCGTGGCACTGGTCGTCGGCGACGTCGTCGGACACGGGCTGCACGCGGCCGCCACCATGGGACGGCTGCGCACGGCCGTGCACAACTTCTCCTCGCTCGACCTGCCGCCCGACGAACTCCTCGCCCACCTGGACGAGCTGGTGGTCCGCATCGACCAGGACCCCACCCGCCACCCGGAGACCGAGACGGTCACCGGCGCCACCGTCCTCTACGTGCTGTACGAGCCGGCCACCGGCCAGTGCCACCTCGCCGGAGCCGGCCACCCGCCGCCCGCGCTGGCCCGGCCCGACGGGACGACGGCGCTCCTGGACGTGCCGGCCAACCTCCCTCTCGGGCTGGGCACCTCACCGTTCGAGACGCGCACCCTGACGGTCCCCGAAGGCAGCCGGCTGGTCCTCTACACCGACGGCCTGATCCGCTCGCGCGGCCGCGACCTCGACGAGCGGCTGGAGACGCTGCTGGAGGCGGTCACCCGCGCGGGCCGCGACCCGGACGAGACCTGCGGTGCCCTCCTGGAGGCGCTGCTGCCCGGCAGGTCGCACACCGACAGGGACGACATCGCGCTGCTCGTCGCCGCCACCCGCAGGCTGCCGCCCGACCGGGTCGCCGAGTGGGAGGTGCCCAGCGACCCCGAGGCGGTCGGCCGGGTGCGGGCGGCCTGCATGGACCAGATGACCGCATGGGGGCTTCAGGAGACCGCCTTCACCGCGGAACTCGTCCTCAGTGAGCTGATCACCAACGCCGTCCGCTACGGAGCGCCTCCCGTCACCGTGCGACTGCTCTGCGACCGTTACCTGACCTGCGAAGTGTCCGACAGCAGCAGTACCGCACCCCATCTGCGCCGTGCCGCCACGGTGGACGAGGGCGGCCGCGGCCTGTTCCTGATCGCCCAGCTCGCCCAGCACTGGGGGACCCGCTACGGGCCGCACGGCAAGACGATCTGGGCCGAGATGCCGCTGACGGACAGCGCCGAGCACGAGGCCGACTGGACGTGACGAGCGGGCCCGCCCGGGGCGCTCGCCTCGGGCGGGCCCGCTTCACGGCGCCGGGAACGCGAGACTCAGCGCGAAACGGCTCCGGGTGTCGGTCCACATCCGCTCCAGGCGCCAGCCGCTGCCCGCGAGTTCGGCCCGCAGCCCCTCGGGACGGAACTTGGCCGACACCTCGGTGCGCAGCTCCTCACCCGCACGGAAGTCGAAGCTCGCGTCGAGCGCCGGCACCTTCACGCTCAGCGCCGCACGGGCACGCAACCGCATCTCGATCCACTCGCGCTCCGCGTCCCACACCGCGACATGGTCGAAATCGGCCGGATCGCAGTCCGCGTCCAGCTCGCGGGCCAGCACCCGCAGGACGTTCCTGTTGAACTCGGCGGTCACGCCCCGCGCGTCGTCGTAGGCGGCCACCAGCACCGCGGGTTCCTTGACCAGATCGGTGCCCAGCAACAGCGCGTCGCCAGGGGCGAGCGAGGTGCGCAGCCAGGTGAGGAAACGGGCGCGTTCGGCCGGCAGGAGGTTGCCGACGGTGCCGCCCAGGAAGGCCACCAGACGGGGGGAGGGCGAGGCCGGCAGCGGGAGCCCGGCCAGGAAATCGGCGACCATGGCGTGCACCCTCAGCGCCGGGCGCTCGGCCAGCAGCGCGCGCCCGGCCGCTTCAAGCGCCGAGGAGCTGACGTCCACCGGCACGTACACCAGCCGCTCGGGCAGCGCGTCCAGCAGCAGCCGCGTCTTGGCCGACGAGCCCGATCCCAGTTCCACCAGGGCGCCCGCCCCGGACAGGCCGGCGATGTCCCCGGCGTGCCGCGTGAGGATCTCCTGTTCGGCCCGGGTCGGGTAGTACTCGGGCAGGCCGGTGATCTCCTCGAACAGTTCGCTGCCCCGCGCGTCGTAGAACCACCGCGGCGGCAGCTCCTTGGGCACGCGCGACAGGCCCCGGGCCACATCGGCCGCCAGCGCCGCCGAGGTGGCTCCGGGCGGCAGACTGCGGGTGAGGGAGAAACGGGGGGTGTTCACGAATCCTCCAAGCCAAGAAATTCGACGTGTGCGGCGTCCCCTGCGGCGACGCACCCCTCGGGCACCTGCTGCCAGTCCTGATCCGTGTCGTGCGGCTCCGAGGCCACTGTCAGGGACTCTCCCGGCCGCGCCAGCACCCACAGCGACTCGCCCACCGCCGTCCCTGCCACGGCGCGCCCGTCGGTGAGCAGGAAGTTCAGCCGCGATCCGGGTGCTGCCCGTGCGAGCGCGGCCGCCACCTGTGCCACGGCCGCGACGAGCGAGGCGCCGGAGCGCAACCGGTGCAGTACCAGCGCCCAGGCCAGTGCGGCGTCGGTGCGCGCCTCCACGTCGAGCAGCTCCCGCGTGCTCAGCGTGCGGGCGGCCACGTCGGCGACCGAGGCGGGCCAGCCGGTGACCGCGCCGTTGTGGCTGAACAGCCAGCTGCCCGCGCCGAACGGGGCGACGGCCGCCTCCCCGCCGGCGCAGCCGTCCGTGGCGTCCCGCACCGCTGCCAGCACGCCGTCGGAGCGCACCACGCGGCACAGATCGCTGAACGAGCCGTCGGCCCACACGGGGCCGGTGCGGCGGTACCGCGCCGGGACGGGGTCGCCCTCGGCGTACCAGCCGACTCCGAAGCCGTCCGCGTTCACCGTTCCGTGGCCCTGGCGGCGCGGCTCCCACGACTGGCGCACCAGGGAGAACTCGGGCCGCACCAGGAGATCGCCCAGGGCGCGCACGGGCCCCACGTAGGCGAGGTGGCGGCACATCAGCCGCCCTCCCGGCAGGGCGATGAGCAGGCGGTGCGGAACCCGGAGAAGATCTGCCGGCGCACCGGGTGGTCCCAGTTGCGGAACGTCGCCCGCGCCACCACGGCGCCCACCCCGAAACCGCCGCCCCGCAGCACCTTGTACGCGGGCCCGAAGAACACCTCGGAGTACTCCCGGTAGGGGTACGCGGCGAAGCCCGGGTAGGGGCCGAAGTCGCTCGACGTCCACTCCCACACGTCGCCCAGCAGCTGCCGCGCCCCCGTCGCGGAGGCCCCCTCGGGGTAGCTGCCGACCGGGGCCGGCCGAAGGTGGCGCTGGCCCAGATTGGCGTGGTGCGGGCCCGGCGGTTGTGCGCCCCACGGGAAGCGGCGGCTGCCCGAGGTGGCCGGGTCGAAACGGGCCGCCTTCTCCCACTCGGCCTCCGTCGGCAGCCGCCGCCCCGCCCACCTGGCGTACGCGTCGGCCTCGTACCAGCTGACGTGGAGTACCGGTTCGTCCGGCGGCACCGGCTCCGACACCCCGAAGCGGCGCCGCCACCATCCGCCGGCACCGTCCCTGCGCCAGAACAGCGGAGCCTGCCATCCGTGGCGGCACACCTGCTCCCAGCCCGCCGGATGCCACCAGCGCTCCTGTTGGTAGCCGCCGTCCTCGACGAAACGCAGGTAGGCGCCGTTGCTCACCGGCAGCGTGTCGAGGTGGAAGGCCCCCACCTCGCGGCGGTGGGCCGGGCGCTCGTTGTCCAGCGCCCACGGCTCGTCGTCGGTGCCCATGGTGAACGGGCCGCCGGGTATCGCCACCTGCGACGGCAGCGACGCCACGTCGGACGGCGCGGGCCCGGGAGAGGGAGCGCTCAGGGCGGCGGGGCCGCGCCGCAGTTGGTGGGTGATCAGCATCGTCTCGGCGTGCTGCTGCTCGTGCTGGGCGATCATCCCGAAGGCGAAACCACCGTGCAGCAGCCGGCCCGCCCCGCTGAAGCGCGCCTGGTCCAGCACGTCGAGGGCGCGACCGCGCACCTGGGTCAGATAGCCGCGCGCCTCGCCGGGCGGCAGCAGCGGAAGCGCCGGACGGTCGGCGCGTGGGTGCTCGAAGGCGTCGTAGAGGGAGTCGATCTCGGGGCGGAGCGCGTCCAGGCCGCCGGCGGCACGCAGCAGCCACTGCTCCTCCTGGTTGGCGATGTGCGCCATGTCCCACACCAGTGGCGACATCAGCGGCGAGTGCTGTGCCGTCAGCTCTCCGTCCTCGACGCAGTCGGCGAGGCCGAGGGTGCGCCGGCGCGCCGCGTCCAGGGCGTCGAGCGCCCGCGCGCGCAGCCCGGCTCCGTCTTGCGTGATGCCGGCGGTCATCGGGACCTCTCCTTTCCCGCGTCGCCCCCGGGACGGGACGGCGCGGCGGGCGGGGGAGCGGCGGCGGGGGTCACGCTGCCGCACGCGTCGAGGGTGTCGTCGGCGGGGCAGCGGCCCCGGGTCACGTAGCGGGCGGTGAAGTCGCCGACGGCCGCGACGACGCTCCGGTCCGCGCCCATCCGCGGCAGCGCTTCCAGGGCGGCGGCGAAGCAGGCGGCCGCGGCACGGTGCAGCCCTGGGTCGCTCAGCCCGTCCCTGGCCGCACGCTCCCACAGGGCGTTGCGCGGCGCCGGCGCGCCGGCGCACAGGTGGGTCAGCGGCCGCACGGCCCGGAAGGCGGCCTGCGCGGCGACGGCGTCGTCGAACAGGGCGGTCGTCACGGCCAGCGGAACGATCCAGCCGTCGTCACCCGACTGGGCGTCGATCATGCGCAGTTCCAGGTGGCCGCAGGGCCGCACCGGAGGGAAGAGCGTGGTCAGGTGGTAGTCGAGGTCGGATCGACCCGGCGGCCGGAGAGCGGCACCGTCAGGGCCCGGGGACGAGCCGTGCCGCCGGCCGCGGCCCGACCAGTGGCCGATCCACTGGCGGAAGGTCATGCCGTCCCCGGGCACGGTCCACGGGCCCTCACGCGACCGCACGCACAGCACCGGCGCGTCCAGCGCGTGCCGGGCCCACAGCGAACGCGGGTTCTCCCGGCTCACCGGAGCAGGGGAGAGGTTGCGGTAGCCGTCCAGGGCCGCCCACACGGCCTGGCGCCCCGACCGCCAGCCCGCCCAGTCGCCCTCCAGCACCGGAGAGTTCGCGAACGCGGCCGTCAGCACGGCCCCCAGCACGTGAGCGAGGAACCAGCGCCGCCGGAGCCCGAAGGGTCCGCGCCCCGCGACGCCCGCGTCCACACACACCTGCACGGACGCCGAGGAGCGCATCATGGTCCGCCCGGCCGGTCCTGTGCGGTCGAAGAAGGCCTCCATCGCGCGATAGCGCGGGGCGTCCAGCAGCCGGAGGCCGCGCCGCTCGTCCAGCCCCCTGCCCACCAGCCGCATGCCGTGGCGGGCCAGCCGCTCCCGGGCAGCGGCCAGGTCGGCGCCGACCGCCTCGATGCACGCGGGGAGGGAATCCGACGGGCGAGAGCTGAACTCGATCTGTCCGCCGGGCTCCAGGGACACCACCGACGACAGCGACAGGTCCCGCAACTCGGACACCGCCGCTTCCAGCGCGGCCGCGCCGACGTGCTCACGTCCGGGGGCCGCCTGCCGCACACTGCCCGTCCGCGGTGCCGGTGGGAAACCGTCGACGGGGTGGACCAGCCATTCGAGTTCGACGCCGACCCGGCGCGGCGGGCCGGTCTTGAAGCAGATGCCGTGCACCCGCGCGAGCGCCGCCTCCTCCGTGAGCAGTTCCCGCACTTCCCCTGACGCGATGACGGTCATGCCCGCCCCCTCGGTCCACGTGGTGGTGGCGTACCGGACGTGAGCTGCTCACCACACTGAAACCGCTACCGGGCGCACCCCACAAGACCGCGCAGGACGACCGGGCCCCGTGGCGGCGCTTCTCGGCCAACGGGCCGATTGCCGGGGGCATGCGCCCGCCGCCGGTTGCCCGGCGGGGGGTTTTGCCGGGGAGGCGGGGAAGCCTCAGTCGGCGGGCCCTTCGGGGCCCGGTCCCGCGTCGCCGTGGAACTCGGGATCGATGGCGTTGGCCGCGCCGAGCGCGGTCAGCAGCCAGGCGTCGTCGCGGGTGCGCAGACGGGCCGCTTCGCGGTGGGCGAGCGCCGCTTCCAGCTCGTCCAGCGCGTCGGCCAGCCGGTCGCTGTCGGGCCCGTCGGCGGAGGCGTCGAGCACGTGCCGCCGCGCCTCGGCGACGCCCGCTTTCGCGTCCTCGTAGAGAAGGTCGAATTCAGCCTTGTCCGGGTCAGCAGTCATGGGGGATTTCGCGGAGCTCCTCGGGAATCGTGGGCGTGAGACCGACGCAACCGTACCCCTGGCGGCACGGTGTACGCCTTCGAGTGTCCAGACTACGAAACGCTCACATCGATCGATGCGGGACACCCGAGTGCGCTGCCGGGGAAGCGTACACAACGCCCCCGTCCGCGCCGTTGTTCCCCGGACGTGTCCCACCGCGCCCCAGGCCCGTCCCGAGCGCGGCCCTGACGCGGTCGCCGACGCCTACGCGGGCGGTGCGGCGGGGGCCGGGCCGAGGGTGGTGACGCCCCGGGTCATGCGCGGTCCGAGGCCGGTGCGGTAGGCGTCCATGGCCGCCTCCGTCCTGCCCGCGCGGCGCAGGAGGTCACCCAGCAGGCGGCACACGTCGGCCAGGTCGCCGGCGGCTCCGGCCCGCTCCAGCAGCGACAGCGCCGACACGTAGTGCTCCTCCGCCTCCTCCAGCTCCCCGGCCCCCTGGGCGATCAGCCCCAGCAGCCGGTGCGCCGCCCCGGCGTGCACGGCCGCTCGCTCCTGGCCCGCCGTGGCCAGTACGCCGCGCAGAAGCTCTTTCGCCTCGTCCGTCCTGCCCCGGCGCCGTACGACGTCGGCCAGCTCCACCTCGACCTGTTCCGCGTAGAGCGTCGCCCGCTTGGCGGCGAGCATCTCGCGCGCGGTCCGCATCTCCCGTTCGGCCGCTTCCAGACCGCCGCTCTGCGCGTGCACGTAACCACGCATCCAGTGGCAGTGGGCCAGCTCCGTGCGCAGACGCAGCCCGCGGTACAGCTCGGCGGCCTTGGCGAGGGAGGCGTCGGCCTCGGCGATCCGGTTCTCCGCCAGGAGCGTGCGGGCCACCGAACGGTGCATGGCGGCGACACGCGCGCTGTCGGTGGCCGACGGCGCCAGGGACAGCGCCTGCTCCGCCGCGTGCGCCGCCCGCGCGTGCGCGCCCATGTCGAGGTACGGGGCGATGGCCGCCGTGTAGAGCAGGAGCAGCGCGTCCGGATCGTGGTGTCCCGAGTTGTTCAGCTCGTCCAGGGCGTTCTCCAGCAGGTAGCAGGAGTAGCGCAGTTCGCCGGCCAGCAGGTGGGCGACGGCCCGTCCGCGCACCGCGGGGGCGCGCCGGGCCGGTGCCGCGTCGGAGAGGAGCCGTTCGGCCGCCTCGAAGCACGTGTGCGCCTGCGCGAGGTCACCGGACTCCAGGGCGCACTCGCCGAGCCCGAGCTGGGCGGCGGCGCTCTCCTCTGTCAGCTCGTACTCCTCGGCCTCGGCCAGCAGCCCGGCGAACGCGCGGGCCGCCTCGGCGGTGTCTCCGGTGGCGAGGGTGTGCTGGGCGCCGGTGAGCCCGAGCCGCAGGCCGGTGGCCAGGTGAGCGGGCTGTCCTGTGAGCAGTTCCCGGCTGTCCACGCCCAGCCGGTCGGCCAGATGGTGCAGCGCCTTCTGAGAGGGGCGGACCTTGCCCGCCTCCACGGTGGAGACGTAGGCGGCGGTGTAGGCCGGGGCCGCCACCTGGCGCTGCGTCATGCCCCGCTGGGTGCGCAGCCGGTACACGCGCTCGCCCACCGTCTCGGACCGTTCGGCCACGGTATGTCCCCACTCCTCGCCGGGCCCCGCCCGTTCCGGGACGCGGTCCGGGCACGGAGTCTTGTCGGGCACTGCCCAACGTCCTATGTTGAGCGGCCAGTTAAGCACGTTTACCAAGCGGCTTATCAACTCTGCCGCGCAGCCCCCCACTTCCTGGAGCAGCCATGCCCAGACGCGTACGACCCGCCGCGCGCACCCGCATACGCCGGTTCGCCGCCCTGGCCGCCGCAACCGCCGTGCTGTCCGCCGCGGCGGTGACCACGAGCGCCCACGCCGAGCCGTCTTCCCCGCAGACCCGGGGAACGGCGCGGCCCGCCCACGTCGCCGACAGCCAGACGGTGGAGTCCTTCCGGCCCTCAGGACCCACAGGACACCGGACCGGCGTGCCCACCGCCACGCCCAAGGACGCCGTCGCCCCGCACACCGCCCTCGGCGCCGAGGAGAGCGCGGCCGACGGACGCGTCTCCGCGCTGCGGCGGACCGGGCCCAGCGCGGAACGGCTCGACCTGGTTCTCGTCGGTGACGGCTACACCGCCGACCAGCTCGCCGACTTCCACGCGGACGCCGAGGCCCAGTGGGCCGAGGTCACCGCCGTGGAGCCGTACGGCAGCAACACCGACAAGATGAACGTGTGGACCGTGGACGCCGTCTCGAACGAGTCCGGCGTCTCCGGCGACCCCTCCCAGGACGTGCGGCGGGACACCGCCCTCAGCTCGTACTTCTGGTGCGACGGGTTGGAGCGGCTGCTGTGCGCGGACCTGGACAAGGTCAACGCGTACGCCGCCCAGGCACCCGCGGCCGACATCGTCGTGGTCGTCGCCAACTCCACGAAGTACGGCGGCGCCGGGTACAACAGGCTGACCGGCTATCCCTTCGACGGGGTCTCCACCCTCTCCTCGGACAACTCCGCCTCCGGCCTCATCGCCGTCCACGAGATGGCGCACTCCATCGGCAGGCTCGCCGACGAGTACGGCTACGGCGAGTCCGGCACCTACCAGGGGCCCGAGCCGGAGGACGTCAACATCAGCACCTACAGCGCGCAGGAGATGGCGCAGCGGCAGACCAAGTGGCACACCTGGCTCGGAAAAGACGACCCGGCGGGCGGGCAGACCGGCACGTTCGAAGGCGCCGGCTACTACGAGAAGGGCCTCTACCGGCCCACCGAGACGTCGCTGATGCGGGACTTCTCCGTACGCGAGTTCAACAACCCCAGCCGTCAGGGACTCATCGACGGCTTCGCGCGCTACACGAACGGCGGCTGACCGGCGTTCCCGCGCTCCGTCCCGGCGCCTTCCCCGCCGGGATGGAGCGCGCCGGGACGGAGCGCGTCGGGGAACGCGCACCTTGTGCAGCAGAGGCTGTGCCGACACGCCGGGGCGGACGTATCAGCCCGTCCCAGGGCGCACGTGGCGGGATGCTGGACCACCCGCGCCCCGCACCGGGGCGGCCGCACCTCGGGCCGCCCCCCCCGGCGCCGTCACCGATGCTGGAGCAGCCCCATGACCGCCGCCGTCGCGCTCTTCACCCGTGACCTACGGCTCCGCGACAACCCACCGCTCCGCGCCGCCGCCAAGGCGGCCGACAGCGTCGTTCCGCTCTTCGTCCGCGACACCGGCATCGACGCCGCGGGCTACGCCGCACCCAACAGGATGGCGTTCCTCGCCGACTGCCTCACCGACCTCGACCACGGGCTGCGGGAGCGCGGGGCGCGGCTGATCGTGCGTACCGGGGAGGTCGTCGAACAGGTCTGCCGGGTCGCCCACGAGGCCGACGCCGCCGAGGTCCACGTCGCCGCGGACGTCAGCGGCTTCGCCGCACGCCGCGAGGAGCGGCTCCGTGCGGCGCTGGAGTCCGCCGGGCGGCGGCTGTGCGTGCACGACCGGGTCGTCACGGCCGTCGCCCCCGGCGAGATCACCCCGGCGGGCAAGGACCACATGGCCGTCTTCACCCCCTACTTCCGCCGCTGGGAGGACACCCATCGGCGCGACCCGCTGGCAGCGCCCCGGCGAATCCGCGCCGTCGAGGGCATCACGTCCGAGAAGGTGCCCTCGCGCACGCGGACGAAGGGGGTTTCGCCCGGGGTGCCGGAGGGCGGGGAGAGCGCGGGCCGCAAGCACTTCGCGCACTGGCTCCGCTCCGGCATCGACGCCTACGAGGACCGCCACGACGACCTGGCCGCCGACGCCACCTCGCGCCTCTCGCCCTACCTGCACTTCGGCACCCTCTCACCGGCCGAACTGGTGGCCCGCGCCCGCCGGCAGGGCGGGCCCGGTGCCGAGGCCTTCGTACGGCAGCTTGCCTGGCGGGACTTCCACCACCAAGTCCTCGCGGCACGGCCGCGCACCTCGCGGGCCGACTACCGTACGCACCACGACCGCTGGCGCACCGGCGAGCAGGCACGCGCCGAGACCGAGGCGTGGCGCCAGGGGCGCACCGGCTACCCCGTGGTCGACGCCGCCATGAGGCAGCTGCGGCACGAGGGCTGGATGCACAACCGGGGGCGTCTCCTCGTCGGCAGCTTCCTGGCCAAGACCCTGTACGTGGACTGGCGCGTGGGAGCCCGCCACTTCCTCGACCACCTGGTGGACGGTGACATCGCCAACAACCAGATGAACTGGCAGTGGATGGCCGGCACCGGTACCGACACCCGCCCCAACCGGGTGCTCAACCCGACCACCCAGGGGAAGAAGTACGACCCCGAGGGCGGCTACGTACGGCGGTGGGTGCCCGAACTGGCCGACGTGCCCAAGCGGTACGTGCACGAGCCGTGGAAGCTCGGCGAGGAGGAGTTCGCCGCCCTGGGCTACCCCGACCGCCTCGTCGACCTCGGTGACGGCCTGGACCGCTTCCGCCACGCACGCGGCAAGTGACGCCCGCCCGGCGGGGCACACGCACCGGGCCAGGACAGCCAGACCGCTTCACTCCCCGTGCTGTCCGCTCTGTCCGTACAGTTCGCGCTCGCGCAGCAGTTCCGCGGCCTTCGTCAGCGCGGTCGACAACCGGCGCCTGTAGGTGCTGAACGAGAGGGCCGCACGGCTGGCGGCGGCCTGCTGACTGCGGGGACCGCTGAGGTAGGTGAGGTCGAGAACGGTGCCCAACTGCTGCTGGCCCGGGCTGGAGCGCAGCCGCGCGACCGTCTCGGTCAGCACCTCGCGAAGTGCCGAGGCGCCGCTCCCGGGCGGGACCAGCCGGGTGTCCAGCAGTGCGTTCTCGGCCAGCCGCCGGGTGTCCCGCATGCTGCGGTACGCCTGCTTGACGGCGTCCGCGAAGTCCGGCCACGGCATCAGCGGTCCGGCCGCGGCGGCGGGAGCCCGAGCGGCCGGCGGCTCGTCCGTCAGCAGCCTCGTCGGCAGGGTGTGGCTCCACCGGCCCGAACGGAACGAGACGCCAGTCGTGCACGAACGGGGTCACCCGCCGTCCGTCGACGTCGAGGACGGCGTCGGCCGGCTGGTGTCCGTACAGCGCGAGGACGGACGGCAGGGGCGCCGGTTCTCCGACGGTGGCGGTCCAGCTGACCGCGAGACCCGGCGTGGTCGCCCACAGTGCCGTCAGACCGAAGGCGACGGCGGGCGAGGCGCCGTGCGCACCGGTGCTCCAGCGGGTCAGGAGCAGCCGTTCGCAGCGGCGCAGCGGCGCCCAGGCGGTGACCTGCTCCAGGGCCGCCAGTGCGACCGGATCGTCGGGCATCGCGGCGGTACCGGTCTCCAGGCAGGGGGCGATCAGCCAGTCCACGACCTCCCGCCGGGCGTCTTCGAAGACGGCGAAGGCGGACGGCTGATGGGTCCACCACTGCTCGGCGAGGAGCGCCGCCTGATTGCCGTGCTCCTCCGCGACGCCGGCCAGGACGGTCTTCAGGTCGTCCTGGCGTGCGGGGCGCGGCACCAGACGGTGCGCGTCCCGCCAGTCGAAGGCGTCGCGCAGGACGCGGTTGTGCCGTCCCACGTACGCCAGGTCGGCACCGTTCGCCCAGCGGTCGCCCGTCCGCTGGGACAGCCGGTGTGCGAGGCGCCGGTGCAACTGTCCCAGCAGCCGCTCGTACTTCTCGGTGCCCCGCCAGCGCAGGTCGGCCAGCAGCGCGTCGCGCGCCAACTCGTGGGGGACGAGCCCTTCCGCGGTGCTCCGCACGAAGGAGAGCCCCCGCAGCCAGGCGCACAGCTGCCGCGCCTCCTGGGCCGACGTCTCCAGCCCGTGCCGCACCAGTTCCTCCGTGGTGATCCTGGCCAGCGCGAGGACGTAGAGCGCGTCCGTCTGCGCCAGCGAGGGCGTCTCGCGCAGGAGCAGGCGCAGCAGTTCGCGGACCAGGTCGGGGGAGTGGCGCAGCTCCCAGTGCGGGTGCGGTTCCTCGGTCGCGGTGCCGCGGGCCCTCGCGTCGGCGATCAGCGTCAGGGCGAGCGGCAGCCCGTGCGCGGCACGCACGGCGACGGGTATGTCCGCCTCCGCCACCTGCCTCTTGCGCAGCATCACGGCGGCCTCACGGTCGTCCAGGCCCGGCAGGTGCAGACTGCGCAGCGCGTGCCACCACTGTGCGTCGGTACGCCACTCGGCGGCGGGCGGAGTACGGCCGGCGAGGACGAGCAGCGCGTCCGCGGGCATGCTCGGCAAGAAGACCTGGCGCAGCCACTGTTCGAGCGGACCCAGCAGTTCGGCAGAGTCCACCAACAGCACCCCCGTGCCGCCTGGCGGGCCCTGCGCCTCGAGCGCCGCCGAGAACGCCTCGGGGGTGGGCTCGGTGGAGCGCATGTCGACCGTGCGGCAGGTGCGGCCGTGCCCTCGGGCCTCGTCCGCGAAGCGCTGGAGCAGCGCGGTCTTTCCGACGCCCGCCGTGCCGTGCAGCCACACCACGAAGCAGCCGCGCCGGTCGTCGAGCATGAGAGCGCGCAAGACGCGCAGCTCGGCCTCCCGGCCGGTGAAGAGAGTTCTCCGCAACGCCGCCAGTTGCTCCCCGCGCGAGTCGACCGGCCTGGACGTGGGAGACAGCTGCATCTTCGTTCCGCGGTCCTTTACTTGACGACTGACGCCCCGGATGCCCGGCGAGGCCGGTCCGCCCCCTGCGCGAACCGTGGGCAGCACTGCCGGGTCGGGGCGCGCACTGCGGCTTCACGGTGTGTACGAAAGGGACGCACCGTGCGGAGGACACCGATCGTACGGAACATCGATCGCTGTGTGATCGGACAGGTGGGGGAACGGTCGCGGGCCAACACGGTGCGGGCGGGAACGGGCACCGGCACGCCACCGAAACCTCAGCAGCCGCCCTCGCGCCCCGCTTCGGACATCGATTCGGTCATCACCACGGCCCGATCGGGCACACGGGGGGCGCACCCGTGGCTGCCGCCGCCCGGCCCGTGCGACCCGCACAGTGCGCCACCGTCAGGCGCTGGGCGAGGGCCGGGTCTGTGGGCTGTCGGGGCCGACGAGGGCGGCGATACGGTCGCTCACGGCCCGCCGACCGGCCTCGAAGGCCGCTTCGAGCAGGGCGCCGTCCGTCGCCAGGCGGCTGACGGCGGGGGCCGCCGCGTCCGGCCTGACGGAGAGGACGGCGGGCCCCCCGCCCGGGTCGGCGGCGCCTTTGTCGTAGGCGGCGAGTGCCCGGTCGTCGTCGGCCAGGCGCGCGGTCCTTCCCAGGTAGGCGGCCCTGAGTTGCGGCGTCTGCCGGCGGAACGCGAGCCCCGCGACGAGCCTGGACCCCAGCGACGGGCCCACCCGTGCCGCGGCGCCACCAGGCAGCGGCCGGGAGCGCAGGACCAGCACGTGGGTCGCCCCGTCCCGCAGGGCCTGGCGGTAGGGGACCGACTCGGCCAGCCCGGCGTCGTAGAAGTGCCGCGCCCCCACGGACACCGGACCGCCGGCCAGCAGCGGGAGGGCGGCGCTGGCCCGCAGGGCGAGCCGCAGGGCGGTCACGTCCGTCAGTTCGCCGTGCAGGTCCACCGGCTCACCGGTGCGCAGGTCCGTCGCCAGCGGGTGCAGCTCGACGGGGGCGTCCAGCACCGAGGGGTAGTCGAGCGGGAACTCGTGGATGTAGACCTCTTCGATCAGCCGTTCCACGTCGACCATGGGGCGTCCGAGCAGCAGGTTCCGCTTGCGGATCAGGGCTCTGGCGAAGCGCGGGTCCGCCCAGCCGCGCAGCCCGTCAGGGCGCGAACTGACCAGCCACGCCGCCGAGATCGCCCCGGCCGAGGCACCGTAGACGGCGTCGAGGCCCGTCAGCAGACCCCGTTCCTGCACCCAGTGCGCCATGCCGGCGGAGACGGTCCCGCGCATTCCGCCGCCCTCGATGGCCAGCGCCACCCGGTACCCGTCCCGCCGGGCCCCCGGGCGGCTGTTCGCCGCCGCTCGCTCGGCCAGTACGGCCGCGACGGGGTGGGGGTGGGGAAGGGGTGGCAGGGGCGGCAGGGCCTGCTGGGACACCTCGGGTTCTCCTTTCAGGCGGGCTGGCGGGGCGCTGCGCCGGGTGGGGCGCCGTCAGGGCTCAGGGGCCGTCGGTCCCGGGGCGGGGCCAGGGGCGGCCCTCGATGCGTTCGATGTCGCTGTTGAAACGCCTGAGGTAGGAGGCGAAGTGGGCGATGTCGTCGTCCGACCAGTCGGCCATCACCTTGTCGAGGGCCTGCACGAAGTAGTCCCGCTTCTCGTCGAGCATGCGGGCGCCCTTGTCGGTGATCTGGAACTTGCGTGCCATGCCGCCCGCCGGGTCGGGGATCCGCTCGACCAGTCCTGAGCGCATCGCCGCTGCCGTCTGGCGGTTGAGCGTGGAGGTGTCGAGACCGAAGGCGTCGCTGAGTTCGCCGATGGACATCGGGCCCTGGACGCGGATCCGGCTGAGCAGGATGTAGGCGCTCCGCTCCATGGGCCCGTCCTTGCCGCGGCCGCCCTTGTGCTGCCACAGCCCGTGGCGGCTCAGCAGCATCTGTTCGTACTCGACTTCGTGGCTGCGGTTGCTCATGTGCCGTGCTGCCTCCTGCTTTCCCTGCGAGCCATGGGCGCCCGGCGGCGTCGGCTGCCCGACGGCATTCTCTCACAGCTGTGTATGGGGCACAGGGGATGCATGGGCCACATTGCATGTACGATGCATACCAATGTTCGGTCAGACATCGAGGAGTTCCGGCATGGAGGCCACCAAGCCCTCAGCCCGCGCGGGCGGCGTGGTTGCCACGCTCGCGTTCGCGGGCATCACGGCAGCGATCATGCAGACGCTGGTCACCCCGCTGATCGCGGAGCTGCCGAAGATTCTCGACACCAGCGCGTCGAACGCCGCCTGGGTGATCACGGCCACGCTGGTGGTGGGTGCCGTCTGCGTGCCCGTCTTCGGCCGCCTCGGTGACATGGTCGGCAAGCGCCGCATGCTGCTGGTGTGTGCCGTGCCGCTGATGGCCGGCTCCGTGGTGTGCGCCCTGTCGTCGACGGTGGTGCCGATGATCGTCGGCCGGTGCCTCCAGGGGATGGGCATGGGCATGGTGCCGCTGGGTATCGCCCTGCTGCGCGACGTGGTTCCCCAGGAGAAGCTCAGCTCCTCCATCGCCCTGGTCAGCGCCTCCATGGGGATCGGCGGCGGTCTGGGCCTGCCGATCGCCGCCGCGATCGCGCAGTACGCCGACTGGCGCGTCCTGTTCTGGGGCGCCGCTGGCATGGCGGCGCTCGTCGGCGTCCTGCTCTGGTTCTTCATCCCCGAGGTGCCCGCCGCCGCCAGGGGGCAGCGGTTCGACGGCCCCGGGGCGCTGGGGCTCGCCGTCGGCCTCGTCTGCCTGCTGCTGGCCGTCTCCAAGGGCGGCGACTGGGGCTGGACCTCCGGCACCACGCTGGGGCTGTTCGCCGCCGCGGCCGTGGTCCTCGTCGGCTGGGGCGTCTGGGAGGTGCGCACGCACGACCCGCTGATCGACCTGCGCACCACCGCCCGCCCGCGCGTGCTGTTCACCAACGTCGCCTCGATCTTCGTCGGCTTCGGCATGTACGCGAGCATGCTGGTCATCCCCCAGCTGCTGCAGTTCCCCGAGGCCACCGGGTACGGGCTGGGTCAGTCGATGCTCGCCGCCGGTCTGTGGATGGCGCCAGGCGGCATCATGATGATGCTCGTCTCGCCGCTCGGCGGCATGCTCACCAACGCCCGCGGCCCCAAGACGACGCTGATCAGCGGCGTCCTGGTCATCGCCCTCGGCTACGGACTCTCGCTCCCGCTGATGGGCACGGCCTGGGGGCTGATGGTCGTCATGATCGTGGTCAACAGCGGGGTCGGGCTGGCGTACGGATCGATGCCGGCCCTGATCATGGGCTCGGTCCCGCAGTCCGAGACGGCGGCCGCCAACGGGTTCAACACCCTCATGCGCTCTCTCGGTACGTCGATCGGCGCCGCCGTGGTCGGCGTCGTCCTCGCCCAGATGACCCTCACCAAGGGCGGCTACACCTTCACCTCGGAGAGCGGGTTCCGCACCGGGCTGCTGATCGGGTGCGGTGTCGCGCTGGTCGCCGCGGCCGTCGCCGCCGCGATCCCGGCCGCCCGTCGCAGCGGGTCCGGCGTCTCGCCGACCCCCGCCACCGCCGAACCCGCGGCTGTCGACGCCTGAGCGCACCGGGCGGTGGAGCCGGGACGCGCCGACCGCGCCCCGTGCGACCACCGCCCCGAAGCGGCCGTTCCGGGCCCCGCACGGTGGGGGCCCGGAACGGCCGCTTCGGGCCCCACCACGGGTCGGCGCCCGTAGCGGCGGGCGGTGCCGGAAGGTCAGTTGGTGACGCCGCCGGAGTTCAGGGCGGTGGCGACCTTCACGACGCGCTCGGCCTGGATGCGGGCGGCGGTGCGGGTGGTGTCGTCGACCGGGTTGTTGCCCTGCGCGTCGACGTGGGAGGTGCCGTAGGGGTTGCCGTCACCGAACTTGGCCGGGTCCGTGTAACCGGGGGCGACGAGGATGCCGCCGAAGTGGTGCACCGTGTTGTAGAGGGCCAGCAGGGTGGACTCCTGGCCGCCGTGGCTGGTGGCGGACGAGGTGAAGCCGCTGTAGACCTTGTCGGCCAGCTTGCCCTCGGCCCACAGGCCGCCGAGCGTGTCGATGAACTGCTTCAGCTGCGAGGCGACGTTGCCGTAGCGGGTCGGCGTGCCGAAGATCACGGCGTCGGCCCACACCATGTCGTCCGGGGTGGCGAGAGGTGTGCCGGCGGTGGCGGCGGCGTTCGCGGCCCACGCCGGGTTGGAGTCGATGGCCTCCTGCGGGGCGAGCTCGGCGGCTCGGCGCAGCCGGACCTCGGCGCCGGCCTGCTCTGCCGTGCGCGCGATCTCCTTGGCGATCTCGGCGATGGTGCCGGTGGCCGAGTAGTAGATGACGGCGAGCTTCGTCGGGGTGCTCACGGTGGTGTCTCCCATTCCCTCGGTGTCGTCCGTACGGCCGCCGCGGAGCCGGCGCCCGGGGCGTCGGGTGGGCTGCGGCGACACTGGTTGAAGGTTAAACCATAACGGTGAACGGGGGGTATGCCGTGACGGGCACCGGGCACGGGGCGCCGGGCACCGGGCGCCCGTGAGCGGCGCCGGGCCCGGGCGCCGCACTGTGCCCGGGCCCCGCGGCCGTCACCCGGCCGGTTGTGCCGTCTCCTGCCGGTCGGCCGACTCCGGTGCGGGAACGGCCAGAATGGTGCGCTCCGGTATGTGGCCGGTGTCCTTGCGGGTCACCAGCCAGTAGAGGACGGCGGGGACGGCCAGGCCGACGAGCCAGGAGATGTCGGCGCCGCCGAGCGGTTCCACCAGCGGCCCGGTGTAGAAGTGGGTGGCGAGGAAGGGGAACTGCGCGACGAGCCCGACGGCGTAGACGGTCAGGGCCTTCCACCGCCAGGCGCCGTAGCGGCCGTGCGGATCGCTGAGCGCGGGCAGGTCGTAGCGCTCCTTGGCGATCACGTAGTAGTCGACGAGGTTGATGGCCGACCAGGGCGTGAACGCGGTGAGCAGGAAGAGCAGGAAGTCCTTGAACGACGTCAGGAAGCTGTCCTTCCCGATCAGCGCCACCGCCGTGCCCGCGATCATGATTCCGGCGATGTAGCAGGCCCGGGCGCGCGGCCCCAGCCGCTGTTGGCCGCGGAAACCGCTGACGCCCGTCACCACGGACATGAAGCCGCCGTAGGTGTTGAGGACGTTGATGGTCAGCTTGCCCAGCGCGATGACGAAGTACAGGAACGAGACGATCAGGCCGGTCCCGCCCAGCCCCACCACGTAGCCCACCTCGTTGCCGACGAAGCCGGACCCGGCCGCCGCCGCGGCCAGCGCCCCGAACGTCATGGACCACTGCGACCCCAGCGCCGAACCGCCGAGCGTCCACCAGAACGTGGCCCGCGCCGAGGTGGAACGCGGCAGGTAGCGCGAGTAGTCGGCGACGTACGGGCCGAAGGCCAGCTGCCAGGAGGCCGCCAGGGAGACGGCCAGCAGGAAGAGCGGGAACGAGAAGGTGCGATCGGCCAGCAGGTCGGTCAGCTCGGCGCGCTGGAGCAGCCGTATGCCCAGGTAGACGAAGGTGATCGCGCACACCAGGCCCGCGATCCTGCCGAGCGCGTGGATCACCCGGTACCCGACGGCGGCGGCCACGGCGGTGATGACCGCGAACAGGACGATGCCGGGGGTCTCCCCGAGGTGCGTCAGCTCGCCGACCGCCTGGCCTGCCAGGACGCTGCCGCTGGCGAAGAAGCCGATGTACATCACGATGACGAGCGCGAGGGGCACCGCCGCGCCCCGGACTCCGAACTGGGCGCGGCTGGAGATCATCTGCGGCAGTCCCAGACGCGGCCCCTGCGCGGAGTGCAGAGCCATCACCGCGCCGCCCAGCAGGTTGCCGATCAGCAGGCCGAGTATCGCCCAGAACGCCTGTGCGCCGAAGACGACGGCGAGGGCGCCCGTCACGACCGCGGTGATCTGGAGGTTGGCGCCCAGCCAGAGCGTGAACTGACTGAAGGCCGTGCCGTACCGCTCCGCATCCGGGACGACATCGATCGAGCGCCGCTCCACCACACCGGCCATTGCGTCGCACCTTCCCTTCGCCGGACTGCATGAATGTATTCATGCTGAGGGCCCAGTGAATGGACGTCAATACATTGGTGTGACTTCTGTGTGAGGAGTGATGCCTGTGGCCCCCGTGGCTGCTGTGGTCTCTGTGGCTTCTGGGGTGCCGTGGGGGTGACATGCCCGCGCAGTGTCCTCCTGTGTCCAGGGCATGGCCGGGTTGTGTCCAAGGGATGCTCACCGCCACGGAGGACCCGTAGGGTGTGAAGAGCCGTCCCGGCAGCTTCCCCCGTGGCTGCCGGGACGGCTTTTTCACGCCCCGGACACGTCATCCGGGAACGCCGAAGAGGGCGCACCCGCCCGGGTGCGCCCTCTCCGTCTGCTGGCAGGCCTCGCCGGGCCCGCCCCGCGTCAGCCGTTGAGTTCGGCGTGCGGCGAGAACGCCGTCACCTGGAGGCGGCCGTTGTCCACCCACGCCGGGAGCTGAAGCGTCTTGTGGGCGGTGTTGGCGGGCGGTGTGACCTGGAGGTAGGAGGCGTGACGGGCCTCGGAGGTGCCGGTGTTGGCGTGCGTCCACGACACGACGGCCTCCGCGCTCTCGCCGTCGTCGAGCGTGAGCGTCTCCTTACCGGGGTCCTGCGCGTACCAGGTGTTGCCCCACTCCGCGGTGGAACTCAGCGTCCGGTGCTCGGAGTCCTCCAGGCCCAGCCCGGCGTATCCGCGCAGCGCGCAGTCGTGACCGCTGGTGTTCGTCAGCTTGAGAACCACCCCCTCGTGGTTCATCCCGCCACCCAGCTTCTGCCCGAACGAGGCGGTCAGCCCCGAGGTGGTGCAGGTCGGTGTGGTGCTCCGCGCCTCCGCCGCCTGTGCCGATCCGGCCCCGGCGATCCCGACACCCGCGGTCGCGAGGAGTGCCAGGCCCGCCCCCGCGACGCGCCTGGCCACGCGCCCCCGTGCGGTGCTGGTGCTGTGCTCAGTCATGCGGTCCGTCCCATCTCTGTTCTGTGCAGGGCGCTTCTTGCGTCGTTCACAGAGTTGGATGTGCGCACGGAGTGAAAAGTTCACCGCAAAGGTCCCTCATTTCCCTCGCCTGCATCTGATCCTTCGCCCCTGTCCGGCCGGGACCGGTGCGGCGACTTCGGCGCCACAGCGCGGACGGAGCCGCCGGCGCCGGCGCCGCCGGTGCGGGGGCCGCCGGTGCCGGATCCGCCGCTGCCGGATCCGCCGCTGCCGGATCCGGCGGTGTCGGATGCGCCGGTGTCGGGCTGCGGCTGGAGGGGAGGCACCGGATCGGGAGCCGGGCCGGGTTCGGGCCCGGGAGTGGGCGGTTGCGGATGCGGCGGTACCGGGTCGGGGCCCGGCGGCGGTGGCTTCGGCGGTACCGGGTCCGGCCCCGGCGGAGGCGCGGGCCCCGGGGCGGGGCCCGGTTCCGGGGCGGGCGGGCCAGGACCTGGACCCGGGTTGGGCGGCGTGGGGTCCGGATGCGACGGCCGTACGGGGTCGTGCGGTTCGCGCGGCCCGTAGGGTTCCTGCGGTTCCTGCGGGGGTTCGTGTGGCTCAGGCATGACGCGAGGACCATCCGTCGGGAGTGGGTCACGCCGCGGTCCTGGCCGGGTCCGCGGCGTTGTGGCCTGGCCGAAGCTGATGCTTACGGCTCGGCACTCACACGGCATGTACGGGTCCTCGGGTATCCGGGGGCTTGAGCCGCGAAACGCCTGGTCCCGAGGCGTTGGGGGGGCGGCCCGGGGCCCTGTGCGGAGGCCGGCGACGCGCCGGGTGTCCCGCCTGTCGGACGCCGCCCCGAGGGGCGGCCAACGCTCCGGGCGGCGGCTAACGCTCCGCGTAGGCGGCGAGGTTCGACAGGGATGAGGCGAGCCCAGCGGCGTGGTCCTCGGCGGAGACGCCGTCGGGAACGTCCTGTGCCACGACATCCACGCGCGTCCCGGCATCGACCGCGGTGACCTCCCAGGTCATCGTCATGGTGCCGGCGTGGGCGGGGTCGTCCGAGACGAAGTCCACCGCCTGCACGACCCGCCGTCCGGGAACGATGTCGACGAAGCGAGCCTCGACGACATCGGAGTCCGCGGTGGCCTTGCCGGGCGCGCCGGACGCGTCGGTATAGGTCAGCACCATCCGGTAGGACCCGCCAGGCCGGGCGTCGAAGCGCTCGAATCTGCCGACCATTCCGGCTGGAGGGAGCCAGGCCGTCAGCGCGTCGGGGTCCACCAGAGCGGCCCAGACGTGTCCAACTGGCGCCCGCATCACCCGTGATGCCCTGTCCGTCCGTGGCATCTGGCGACACTAGCACCGTCGTCACCGGCCCGGGATCGTCGATCGCGCGCCAGCTGCGGCGCTACAGGTCAGGGCATGCTGCCTGTCACCTTCGATACCGCCGGGCCACCGCCGCGAAGGCCTCCTTGGGTTCCCACTCCATGTCGGGGTAGGTGTGGCCCCGGCGTCCTTCGAGGGGTTTGACGATGCCCAGACTTGCCCGGTCCAGATCGTCCCTGGGGTCGCCGTCGGGGCGGTGCGGGTAGTCGGCGAGGGCGAACAGGAACACGAAGGAGCTGTCCACGCCCTCGGTGTCGAAGATCTCCAGCAGCTCGCTCAGGTAGGCGGCCTGGCCGGCCTCGTCGCGCTCGTACACGTCGTTGAGCCGTACCGGGACCCTGGTGTCCGGGTCGTACTCGACCACCTCCAGCACCCGCCCGCCCCTGTCTCCCGCGCCGCGGTAGGCCGCTGTGCCGAAGCCGGTGAGGGCGAGCGGTTTCGGGCCGCCGGCCAGGGTGCGCACCGCGTCGCGGAAGCCGTCGGCGATCTCGGCGGAGCGGATCAGCTCGTACGTCGTGAAATCGAAGGGAGTCCAGTCGACCTGCTCGAACTGGATGGCGGCGTAGGTCAGTCCGCCACCGAAACGCTCGCGCACCGTGGCGGCGGCGTCGCGGAGGAAGGCGTTCATGCGCACGCCCAGTTCGCGCAGGGCTTCGGGCCGCCGCTCGGGTCGTCGCATGAGCTGCCCGACCCGGTCCTCCGGGCTCTCGCCGGGCAGGAACCCGCGGTTCATCACGCTCAGCTCCACCCCCGCGACGAACACGACCGTGGCGCCCTTGAGCCGGAGCCGTTCCGCCCGCTCGGCGCAGTCGCTGAAGAGCGTGAGGATGCGGTCGGGATCCAGCTCCAGTGGGTAGGGCGAGAACCAGACCTCCAGGCCGAGCTCGGCGGCGGCGTCGGCAGCCAGCTCGAGCCGGTCCGGATCGCCGCCGATGATCTGGACCGCGTCGCAATGCAGATCGTCGCGGATGACGGCGAGTTCACGCCGGACGACCTCCGGCTCGAAGCGCTCGCGGGACAGCTGGCCGTGCACGACGAGTCCGGTGTCGTACGTCATTCCTCTTGCTCGCATCTGCTGTTCTCTCCTGTCGCTTCCGGGCGGGGCGAGGTCGCCGCCGCCCGGGGGTGGTCGAGGCTGCCGCCGTCGCTCCCCGGGCGAGGCTGCCGCTCCTGAGTGCGTCGAGCCTGACAAGAAAATTGCGGGCACGCAAGTTTGCGCCTACGCAGGTTCGCGTGTGCGCAAGTTTGCGGGCACGCATCTGCATGTGGAACGCTGACGCCTGTGACGACACCACCCCCAGGCCTGCGGGAGAGGAAGAAGCGAGCCACGCGGGAAGCGCTGCGGGAGGCGGCTCTGCGCCTGGCCGTGGAGCACGGGCCCGACCGAGTGCGGGTCGAGGACATCGCGGAAGCGGCCGGGGTCTCACCCCGCACCTACAACAACTACTTCGCCAGCCGCGAGCAGGCGATCGTCGCCGCCGTCACCGCGGACCGGGAGACGCGGATCGCGGCGGCGGTCGCGGCGCGGCCCGCCGGGACGCGTCTGGCCGACGCCGTCAGCGAGGCGGTGATCGAGCAGTACACGAACCCAGGTGAGCGCGAGCGCGAGGCGCTGTTGCCGATCGCCACCGGGACCGCGCTGCGCGACGCGTTCCTCGACGCCGCCGCAGAGATCGAGCCCCCTCTCACGGTGGTGGTCGCCGAACGTCTCACTGACGCCGGAGCACAGACGGCTCGCGTCCTCGCGGCGAGCGTCGCCGCGGCGGTGCGCATCGCGCTGGAGGGCTGGCTCAGGTCGTCGGCGGGGGCCCCGGGGGCGAGTGGAGCCGACGGGGCCGCTGGGGCTGCCGGGGCCGGCGGGCCCGCGGAGAGCCTCGGGGCCAAAGGTCTGGTCGTACCCTCCGGCTCGCTGCCCGATCTGCTGCGCGCGGCGATGGCTCCCCTGGCACCCGCGTTCGACGCGGCGGAAGGCCGCGGCCGGCCGTGAAGCCGACCCGGCCCCGGCACCTCGCGGACTGCGCGAGGACGCTCCCACGGGACGGCCCCACGGGCTGGTCCCCGCGTTCTACTCCCAGGTCGCGGTGTCCGGGTCGATGCCGTGGGCACGCGCGTCGGCGTCGATGAGCCGACGGAACCACCCGGCGAGGCCGCTGCGGATGCCGTCGTAGTGGGCGGCGAACCCCGGATCGGACTCGTACATGCGGCCGAGACAGACCTGCATCTGCCTGGTCAGCGGAAAGTAGGAGGCGAAAACCTCCCGGTGCCGCTCGACGAGGTGATGCGCCTCCGGGCTGCCGGGTGTGACGCTGGCGTCCATCGCTTCCCCGAGGGCGCGGTCGAGGCCGGCGACGTCGTCGGCGACGGCCTGCCATTCCGCCGGGCCACGGGACGCCGAGCGTTCGGCGTACTGCCGCCACTGGGCCGTGTCTCCGTAGCGCTCACGGGCTTGGGCAGGCCAGTCCGGGTCCCACCGCGGGCCGAAGATCGCGGCCTGCTCCTCGGCGGTGAGCAGCAGGCCGCGCTCGTGGGCGTCGATCATCCGCTCCAGTCCGGCGCTGAGCCGCTGGAGGCGTTCGATCCGTTCGGCGACCTGGGCGCGCTGCGCGCGCAGCGCACCGGGCACGTCCGCCGAGTCCTCCAGCACGGCCCGGATCCGGTCCAGGCCGAGACCGATCTCGCGGTAGACGACGATGCGGTGGAGGCGTTCCAGGTCGGCGGTCGTGTAGAGCCGGTACCCGGCGGCCGTGCGCAGCGAGGGCCGTGCCAGGCCGATCTCGTCCCAGTGGTGCAGCGCGCGGACCGTCACGCCCAGGCGCGCCGAGACCTGACCGACGGTCAGGCCGTCGACGTCAGTGGTATCAGGCATGCCTGTCATTGTCGCCGCGACCGGTGCCCGGTGGCTTGATCCCGACGGTTGCGAGATTGCGGGCCTCCTGGCTGGACGGGTCGAAGGGCTTCGCCGCGGTGAAGACGATCCGTGCGTTCTCCGGTGTGGTCACCACGATGTCGCGGGTGTTCCAGGGGGTGTCCCGCGGGCCTTCCACCGAGCCCTGGCGCAACGCACGGCAGGCCTCGACGACGGAATCGACCTGGTCGAGCACGCACGCGAAACTCAGGCTCAATCCCGCCGGCTGTTCCGGGACGCCCGTCGCCGGGACGAGGAGGACATCCTGGAACGCCCACCGGCGCAGATGCACGACCTCCCCGGGGATGCTGAACAGATCGACGAAGCCGAGCCCACGGGTCCAGAAGTCCGTCGACGCCGCCAAGTCGTCCGTGGGGATGGTCGCGAAGGCGGGCATGCCGTAGATGCCGCGGAACGGCTCCGGAGGAACGGCCTCCGGTCCTGGAGTGGGTACGGGGCTCATCTCGAACGCGTCGTAGTGGTCGCTCATGGACCTCACTCTTCGGCCTCACGCGGCGTGAGGGTCAAGCCGAATCCGACTCCGAGCCCGAACCCCTGTCCGTGACCCCGTCCGAGAAGCCGCGGCCGCGCCGGGGCGAGACGGCCTGGCCCTTCGGTGCCGCGGTGCTCTCCCGTACCAGCAGTTCGGGCAGCGGCACCCCGACGGTGCGGGAGGGCGAGCCGTCCAGGAGACGGGTCAGTTCCTGCGCGGCGCCGCGCCCGAAGGCGACCGGGTCGCGGGCCAGCGCGGTCAGCCACGGGTGCACCATGCGGCAGAGCACCGAGTCCTCCCAGGAGACGATGGACAGGTCACCCGGGACCGACAGACCCCGCTCGGCCGCGGCGGCCACGCCCGCGGCGGCCATCACGTCGTTGTCGTAGATGACGGCGGTCGGCGGCGCGTCCTCGTCGAGCAGCCGCCGGGTCATCGCCGCGCCCTCGGCATCCGAGTAGTCGGTCGTCAGGGACCTGGCACGCGGCAGGCCACGCCGTCCGGCCTCGGCCCGCAACGAGGCGATCCGGCGTTCGGTGTGCGCCAGGGCGGCAAGCCCCGCGACGTGGACGATGTCGCGGTGTCCCAACTCGTACAGGTGGGAGACGACCGACGTCATGGCTCCCGCGTCGTCTGCGGAGACGGCGGAGAGCCGGGGCCTGGTCTCGGTGCCTCCGATGGCGACGGCGGGCAGCCCCAGCGACTCCAGGATCCCGGGCCGCGGATCCGCCGAGCGCGGGTCGACCAACAGCACACCGTCGACGCGGTGCTCGGCCCACCAGTGGCGGTACATCGCGCACTCGGCCGTCACGTCCTCCACGACCTGGAAGAGCAGGCCGAGCCTGCGCTGTGCGAGTACCTGCTGGACGCCGGAGATGAGCTGGAGGAAGAACGACTCGACCCCGAGCATGCGCGCGGGGCGTGCCAGCACCAGGCCGATGGTGGCCGCGCCCTCTCCGGACAGCGCCCGGGCGGCGGTGCTGGGCCGCCAACCGACCTGCTCGGCCACCCGGCGCACCCGTGCACGCGTGGTTTCCGACACACCCGGGCGGCCGTTGAGGGCGAACGAGACGGCGCTCTCGGACACGCCGGACCGCCGGGCGATGTCCTTGATGGTCGGACGACGCCGCTGCGCCGGCACCTCCAAGGCGCCGCCCGCTCCCGTCGTTCCCGCGGCTCCCGTAGCTTCCGTGTCTCCCGTCACTTCCGGCGCTTCGCCCGTGCTACTCGGCCCGGCCCCGCTCGGGCCGCTCTCGCTCGGCCCGCTCTCGCTCGGCCCGCTTTCGGGTTCGGCCTCCCGCGTACGGTTCGCCGCTGCCGCCGTCTCGTCCGCGCTCTCCGCCTCGACGGCTCCTTCCGAGTGCACCGCGTCCACGGAATCCACGTCAGCCCGCCCCTCGTCTCGCCTCGTCCCGGTTCTCCGGCCGCCCCGGTCGTCCCGGCAGCCTTCCTGCGACGGCGTCCGCGGTCCCGGCGGCTTGCGGTGGCAATCCTGGCAGCAATCGCCCACTGCCCGCAGCTCGCCGCCGACGCCCTGCTGTTCGCGGCCCGACCGCCACCGGGGTCCGGCCGCTGCGCAACACGGGCTGGAGCCCTGGGCCGACCGCTGCCCTGCGCGGGCCGCCGGCCGGGCCCACCGCACGCCCGGTCCCGCCACGCACCCGGGGGCCGGCCCCCTTCCCGGCGGACGGCACCCGAGGTCACAGCTAAACCGCTTGAGCCGTCACAAACTAAAGCGCATTAGCTCTCGGGCGCAAGAGCCGCCCAGAGCCCTGGTACGGACCGCGGTAAGACGAAGGACGCCTTTACGGGGAGCTATTGACTTTCCCGTCGCGGCAATGCAGCTTATTCCCCGGCGCCGACGCCTGACATCGATGTCAGCGCCGTCTCGCCGGGAGTCCCCTGTCCGCTCGTCTGCCGGACGGCGGCCGCTCCGCGGCGTGTTCCCGTCCTGCTCGAAGGAGAGCTGTTCGTCGTGCGCAAGTCCCGCGAAGCCGTGCGCAGTTCCCGCGCAGCCGCCCTCGCCCTCGTGGGGGCCCTCGCCCTCTCCGCGTGCACCGTGGGGACACAGAACGTGGACACCACGAGCGCCGAGGGCGAGGTGCGCGGGACGATCACTTTCCAGACCTGGAGCCTGCGGGCCGCCTACCGGGGCTACTTCGAGAAACTGATCGACAAGTTCGAGCAGAAGTATCCGGGCACGCACGTGAAGTGGGTCGACCAGCCCGCGGAGGGCTACGCGGACAAGATCAGCGCGGATGCCGCCGGCGGCACCCTGCCCGACGTCGTAAACGTCTCACCCGATCTCGCCGCCCCGCTGGCGAAGGCCCACCTGGCGCTCGACCTCGACAGCGCGGCCCCGCGGTACCGGGACGAGTACCTGCCGGCCGCGTGGAAGAGCACGAAGATACCGGGTATGAAGGGCACCTACGCCTTCCCCTGGTACCTCAACACCGGGCCGCTCTTCTACAACAAGCGCCTCTTCGCCAAGGCAGGCCTCGACCCGGACGATCCGCCGCGGACCTACGACGAACTCTTCGACGCCGCGCTGACCATGGCCGAGCGCAGCGGCGGGAAGATCGCGACGTTGGCCAACGTACCCACCATCGAGGACTTCGGACGCTACGGCGTGCGGGTGATGAACTCCTCGGGCACCGCCTTCACCTTCGACGAGCCCAAGGGCGTCGAACTGCTGAAGCGCTACAGAAAGCTCTACCGGGCCGGTGCCCTGGACTCGCAGGCGTTCACCTCCACGCCCGAGCAGGCCGGGCGGAAGTTCATGCAGCAGTCCGTGGCGATGAACCCCGGCAGCGCCCTGGACCTGGACAAGTTCAAGAAGGACGCACCGAGTCTCTACAAGCACATCGGTATCACCGACGCGCCGAACAACACCGGGCACCCCAACATGTACGTGCAGGGCCTGATGGTCAACGCGGCGGGTGACAACAAGGCCACGTCCGTCGCCTTCGCGCACTTCGTGACCAACGCCGAGAACCAGATGGCGTTCGCCCACGAGACCACCGTCTTCCCCAGCACCAAGGGCGCGCTGGACGAGGAGTTCTTCACCGAGCAGGACGGCACGGACAAGACGCGGGTGCGTGTCGCCTCCGCCAAGTCGCTGGAGAAGGCCGTCAACTACACCCCGGTGCTGTTGAGCGACGACATGAAGACGGTCCTGCAGAACGCCGTCACCCGGGCGCTGCGCGGTGACGAGTCGCCCGAGAAGGCGCTGCGCCGCGCCGCCGAGGAATGCAACCGCCTGCTGCAACTCGGCTGAGGCGCGGGGCCCGGCCGCACGGCGGCCGGGCGTGGAACCGCGCCGCCGCCGCGGCGCACAGGCGTGGACCGGGGCGCGACGCGTTGAGCCGAGCCGATCGAAGGACCAGGAAAAGGACCAGGAACCGGAATGACGTCAGCCACCACCGCACCCCCGGGGACAGCGCCCAAGGCGGCGCCCCGGCGCGTGCGCAGACACCTGCCCGCCAGCCCGTGGCTGTTCCTCGCGCCCGGTCTGCTGGCCGTCACCGCCTTCAGCCTCGCCCCCTTCCTCCTGACCGTGGGCAACTCCTTCACGGACAACCGGACGCTGGTGCCGGGCTCCTTCGTCGGGCTCGCCAACTTCCGCCGGCTCCTGCACGACGAGATGTTCTGGACGGGGCTCGGCAACAGCTGCCTGTACGTGCTGGTGACCGTGCCGCTGCTGGTGCTGCTGCCGCTGCTGCTCGCGATGCTCGTGAGGCGGCACATCCCCGGTATCGCCTTCTTCCGCGCGGCTTTCTACACACCCGTCGTCGCCTCCGTGGTGGTCGTGGGCCTGATCTGGTCCTGGATGCTGGACGACCGCGGGCTGGTCAACGGCATCCTCGAAGCGCTGGGCGCGAGCCCGGTGGGCTTCCTCAGCGATTCGACGCTGATCCTGCTGAGCGCGATGCTGCTGACGGTCTGGAAGGGCCTCGGCTACTACATGATCATTTACCTGGCGGTGCTGAACAACGTGCCCAGGGAGCTCCACGAGGCCGCCGCCGTCGACGGCGCGGGGCCCGTACGCCGCTTCCTCAGCGTCACCGTCCCCGCCCTGCGCAGCACCATGGTGCTGGTCGGCGCGCTCTCCTCGGTCAGCGCCTTCAAGGTCTTCTCCGAGGTCTACCTCCTCGCGGGGGAGAACGGCGGCCCCGCGGGCGAGGACACCACGCTGGTGCAGCTCGTCCAGCAGGTCGGTACCGGACTCAACGGACGCGTGGGGTACGCCTCGGCGCTCTCCGTCGTCGTCTTCGTCATCACGCTCGGCCTGATGCTGCTGGTGCTGCGGGCCAACCGGAAGGAGGACGCGTAATGGGAGCCGTCACCGCGCATCCGGCGCCGCGCACCGGAGTGGACACCGAGCAGGCGGGCCGCGAAGGAGGGCGCCGCTCAGGCAGCCCCGGCCCCCGCCGGCTCCGCGGGCCGGCGGGGGAGGACGGCAGACGGCCCCCCGGGTGGCAGACCGCGCTGCGCTACCTGCTGCTGCTGGTCGTGTTCGCCGTCATGGTCGGCCCCTTCCTGTGGCAGCTGTCCACCTCGCTCAAGGGGCCGGGCGAGGACATCTACAGCTACCCGCCCAAGCTGCTGCCCTCCGACGCCACCCTCGACAACTACGCGGGCGTCGCCGAGATCATCCCGGTGTGGGACTACGCGCTCAACTCGCTCGCGGTGGCCGTCGGCAGCGTGGCGACCAACCTCGTCGGCGCGTCCCTGGCGGGCTACGCGCTCGCCCGGCTCCGCTTCCGCGGACGCGGGGTCGCCGTGGTCGTCTTCGTGATGGCGATGCTCGTCCCGCTCGAGAGCATCATCATCGCCCAGTTCACCATGGCGCGGGCGCTCCACCTCAACAACACCCTGCTCGGGGTGCTGCTGCCCGGCGCCGTAGGTGCCATGAACGTGCTGCTGATGCGCAACGCGTTCTCCCACCTGCCGTTCGAGGTGGAGGAAGCCGCCCTCGTGGACGGCGCCAACGTCTGGCAGCGGTTCGTGCGGATCGCGCTGCCCTCCGTCAAGGGCACGCTGGCCGTCGTGGCGATCTTCGCCTTCATGGCCGCGTGGGACGACTTCCTGTGGCCCCTGATCGTGCTCAGCGACCCCGCCAACTTCACCCTCACCGTGGGCCTCAACTATCTGCACGGCACCTTCGCCGACGACCAGCGGCTCGTGGCGGCCGGCACCATCATCGCCGTACTGCCGCTGATCGTCATGTTCGCCTGTCTCCAGCGCTACTTCTTCCGCGGCGTCGGTGAGGGCGCCGTCAAGGGCTGAGACACCCGCACCGCGACAATGCCGCCCCCTACCTCCGGGAACACCACCACACGATGACGCACACGTCCGCCCCCACGCCCTCGGCCGCTCCGCGCTTCGGAGTCAACTACACCCCCTCCCGCGACTGGTTCCACCACTGGCTCGACTTCGACCTGGACGCGGTGCGCACCGACCTCGACTCCATCGCCTCCCTCGGCCTCGACCACATCCGCGTCTTCCCCCTGTGGCCGCTCTTCCAGCCCAACCGCACCCTCGTGCGGCCCCGCGCCGTCGAGCAGTTGGTGCGGCTCGTCGACGCCGCCGGCGAGCGCGGCCTCGACGTCAACGTGGACGGGCTGCAGGGCCACCTGTCCAGCTTCGACTTCCTGCCCGCGTGGACCGGGACCTGGCACCGCCGCAACCTCTTCACCGACCCGGACGTCGTCGAGGGCGAGGCCACCTACCTGCGCACCCTCGCCGCCGCCCTCGCCGACCGGCCCCACTTCCTCGGCATGACGGTGGGCAACGAGATCAACCAGTTCTCCGGAGACCCGCACCCCGACCCCGACCGCATCAGCCAGGACCAGGCCGAACACTGGCTGCGGCGCATGCTGGAGGCCTGCCGCGAGGGCGCACCCGACAAGTGGCACCTGCACGCCGAGTACGACGCGGCCTGGTACCTGGACGGGCACCCCTTCACCCCGGCGCACGCGGCCCGCCTCGGCGCCGCGACCGCCGTCCACTCCTGGGTCTTCAACGGCACCGCGCAGCGGCACGGCCACGCGGGGACCGCCACCGAACACCACGCCGCCTACCTGATCGAGCTGTCCAAGGCGTGGGCCGAAGAGCCGCGCAGGGCCGTCTGGCTCCAGGAGGTGGGCGCACCCGCACCGCACGTCCCCGCCGAGCACGCCGCCGCCTTCACCCGCGCCACCGTCGACGCGGCACTCGACTGCCAAGACGTGTGGGGGGTCACCTGGTGGTGCTCCCACGACGTCCCCCGCGGCCTCGCCGACTTCCCCGAACTCGAGTACTCCCTCGGCCTGTTCACCGAGGACCAGCAGCCCAAGCCCGCGGCGCGCGCGCTGGCCGACGCCGTACGGGAGTACCGGGCGGCCCCGCGTCCGCCCGCACCGCGCACCACAGCCCTCGTGCTCGACGCGCATCCCGAAGGTCTAGAGGGGAAGCATCCCGAAGGGCCGCAAGGGAGCGGCGACGGGGACGGTGCCCGGCCCGGCAGGTCCGTGTGCGCACCCGGCGGCCCCTTCTTCGAGGCGTTCGCCCGGCTGACCGCCGCGGGGGTGCGCCCCGCCGTGGTGCTGGCCGAACGGTCCCGCGACACCGCACACCTGACCGCCCGGGGCATCACCGACCTGGTCACCGTCGAGCAGGCCGCCGCACAAACCATCGAGGAGCAGACATGAGGCGCCGCACCGTCCTCGGCTCGGCCACCACGGCCGCCGCCGCCCTCCTCGGCCCGCTCACCGTGCCCGCCTCAGGACGCGCCCCCTCCGCCCGTGCCTCCGGCGCGGGCAGCGGAGCCGGACAGGCAGGACAGCCCCACGCCTCCTACTGGTTCCCCGACGCGCTCCCCTCGGGCTCACCCGGCGAGGGCGTCGTGTGGCGGAGCCTGAAGGACTGGCGCCCCGAGGAGGACGCGGACCTGCCCTTCAACAGGGCTTCCGTCCCCCTGGCCCGGCGCTTCACGCCCGTCGCCGCCAACACCTCGGCGAGGTCGGGGCAGGCCCGCATCAGCGCGCTGGTCGCCTTCGACCACACAGCGGGCAACCCGGCGCAGGGCGGCGGCAGCGCCGACTACTACGCCCTCACCCAGTGGGCGTACCTGGACGAGCTGGTCTTCTGGGGAGGCTCGGCGGGGGAGGGGCTGATCCTCGCGCCCAACGCCCCGGTCGTGGACGCCGCGCACCGCAACGGAGTGCCCGTCCTCGGCACCGTCTTCCTGCCGCCCGTCGGACACGGCGGAACGCTGCGCTGGACCCGCGACCTCGTGCAGCGGGACGCCTCGGGCGGCTACCCGCTGGCGGACCGGCTGGCCCAGGTGGCCGTGGCCCACGGTTTCGACGGCTGGTTCGTCAACGCCGAGACCGAGGGGGGCGACGCCGCACTCGCCGGACACATGCACGGCTTCCTGCGCCGGATGCGAGCCCTCTGCGACCGCCACGGCCTGCGTCTCACCTGGTACGACGCGCTCACCCGCGAGGGCGAGGTGGGCTGGCAGGGCGCGCTGAACGAGGCCAACCGCGACTTCTTCCACGACGCGCGGGGCAAGGTCAGCGACGCGATGTTCCTCGACTTCAGGTGGACCCCGGACAGCCTCGCCTCCTCCGGCCGGTTCGCCGAAGACCTCGGCCGCGACCGCTACGCGCTCCAGGCGGGCGTCGACGTCGAGCAGGACGGCTGGAACACCGACGTCGACTGGGACGCCCTCGTCCCCACCGGCAAGCCCCACACCGTCAGCTACGGCTTCTACCGGCCCGAGTGGACCCTCACCCACCTCGGGGAGAAGGAACGTACCCCCGAGCGCTTCCACGCCGCCGACGACAGGTTCTGGACCGGCACGTCACTCGACCCCGCACTGCCGGGTCGCCCGGGCGGTGGCTGGCGGGCACCGGCGGCCGTGGTCGCCGACCGCTCCACCATCGACGCCGTTCCCTTCGCCACCACCTTCAACACCGGTCACGGACTGCGGTGGTACGAGGAGGGCCGGGCGACCTCCGACGCGCAGTGGAACCACCTCGGGCTCCAGGACCGGCTGCCCGCCCGGCGCTGGGCGCTGACCACCACAGGCACCCGGCCGGAGGTCTCCTTCGACTTCGCCGACGCCTGGCACGGCGGCAGCAGCCTGCTGGCCGCGGGCCGGCTCGACGCACCGGTGACGATCGAGCTGTACTCCACCCGGCTGCCCGTCGGCCCGCACACCACCGTCTCGCTCACCCACCGCGCCGCGGAAGGTTCGGCGGACGTCAGCGTCGAACTGGCCGTCGCCCTCGCGGAACCCGACCGCCCGGGCGCTCCGGTGCCCTTCACCTACCTGCCCGCGGGCACCGCCAGGCCCGATGGCGCAGGCTGGGTCACCGCGACCGTACGCCTCGGCCCCCACCTGCCCGCACCCGGCAAACACACCGTCAGGACGCTGGGCGTACGCATCACCCCCGTCGACGGACCAACCGGCGCTCCCGCTCCCGCGACCAGCTGGCGGCTGGGCGCCCTCGCCGTGCGCGACGGGCACCAGGCGCCTGACGCACCGCCCCGCGCGCTGCGCGTCACCGACGCGGCACCGGACGGCGACGGCACCAGCGCGCTGCGCCTGGCCTGGCAGCCCGCCCCGGGCCGGGTACGCCACTACGCGCTGCACCGCGTGCTGCCCGACGGCACCCGGCGCTTCCTCGGCGCCACCTGCCAGCACGCCTTCTTCGTACCAGGGCTGAGCCCCGAACAGGGTGAGAAGGCCGCCCGCTTCACCCTGCACACCGTCGGGGAGCTGTACACCCACTCGTCCTCCTCCGCCTCCACCAGCCACCTTTGGTAAGCCCGACCGGAAACCCCTACGGAGAGCAGCACTCATGCACGACGACCGCGCACTGACCGAAGGCCGCCTCAAGCGGGTCCTCGACGAACGCATCCGCCCCGCCGTCCACTCCTCCTGTGTCCCGCTCCAGGTGACGGTCTGGCACGCGCCGGGCGAGCCGGTCCCGGTCGCCGAGGGGCTGGCGGCGCCGCACTCCCCGGTCGCCGTGGGGGACAGGTGGGGCGCGCCCTGGGGCACCAGCTGGTTCCGGGTGACCGGCAGCGTGCCGGCCGACTGGGCGGGCCGCACCGTCGAGGCCGTCCTCGACCTGGGCTTCGACGAGAACATGCCGGGCTTCCAGTGCGAGGGACTGGTCTACCGCCCCGACGGCTCGCCGGTGAAGGGGCTCAACCCGCGCAACCAGTGGGTGCGCGTCGCCGAGAGCGCGGCGGGCGGCGAGCCGGTCGACCTGCACATCGAGGCCGCCTCCAACCCGGTGATCCTCGACTACCACCCCTTCCTGCCCACCGACCTGGGTGACAAGGACACCGCGGGCAGCGAGCCCCAGTACCGGCTGGCCCGCATGGACCTGGCCGTCTTCGAGGAAGACGTCTGGAACCTGGTGATGGACCTGGAGGTGCTGGACGAGCTGATGCGGGAGCTGCCCGCCGACGGCGCCCGGCGCTGGGAGATCCTGCGCGCGCTCGACCGCGCGCTGGACGCCCTCGACCTGCAGGACGTCCCGGGCTCCGCCGCCGCGGCACGCGCCTGCCTCACCGACGTCCTCAGCGCCCCCGCCCGCGCCTCGGCGCACCGCATCACCGCCGTCGGCCACGCGCACATCGACTCGGCCTGGCTGTGGCCGCTGCGCGAGACGGTGCGCAAGGTGGCGCGTACCACCTCCAACATGACGGCACTGCTGGAGGACGAGCCGGACTTCGTCTACGCCATGTCGCAGGCTCAGCAGTACGCCTGGATCAAGGAACACAGGCCCGAGGTCTACGCGAAGGTCAAGGAGGCCGTCGCCGAGGGCCGCTTCGTCCCGGCCGGCGGCATGTGGGTCGAGTCCGACACCAACATGCCCGGCTCCGAGGCGATGGCCCGCCAGTTCGTGCACGGGAAGCGGTTCTTCCTGGACGAGTTCGGCGTCGAGAACAACGAGGCGTGGCTGCCCGACACCTTCGGATTCGCCGCGGGTCTTCCGCAGATCATCAAGGCGGCGGGCGCCAAGTGGCTGCTCACCCAGAAGATCTCCTGGAGCCAGATCAACTCCTTCCCGCACCACACGTTCAACTGGGAGGGTATCGACGGCACCCGGATCTTCACCCACTTCCCGCCCGTGGACACCTACAACTGCTCCATGAAGGGCTCGGAGATCGCTCACGCGGCCCGCAACTTCAAGGACAAGGGGCGCGCCACCCGCTCGCTGGCACCCACGGGCTGGGGCGACGGCGGTGGCGGTACCACCCGCGAGATGGTCGCCAAGGCCGCGCGGATGCGGAACCTGGAGGGCTCGGCCACCGTCGAGTGGGAGAGCCCCGCCGCCTTCTTCGCCAAGGCCGAGGCCGAGTACCCCGACCCGCCGGTGTGGGCGGGCGAGCTGTACCTGGAGCTGCACCGGGCCACCCTCACCAGCCAGGCCGGTACCAAGCAGGGCAACCGCCGCAGCGAACACCTGCTGCGCGAGGCCGAGCTGTGGGCGGCCACCGCCGCCGTGCGCGCGGGACACCCCTACCCGTACGACCAGCTCGACCGGCTGTGGAAGACGGTGCTGCTGCACCAGTTCCACGACATCCTGCCGGGCTCCTCCATCGCCTGGGTGCACCGCGAGGCGGAGGAGACCTACGCGCGGGTCGCCGCGGAACTGACCGACCTCATCGACGCCGCACAGCGTGCCCTCACGCAAGGCGGCGCGGGCCAGGGCACCCGTGTCGCCTTCAACGCCTCCCCGCACGCCCGCGGCGGCGTGCCCGCAGGCGGCGCGGCCCCGCTCACCGTCCCCGAGGGCACCGTGGCCGCCACCGCCCGCGAGGGCGGCGGCTTCACCCTCGACAACGGGCTGCTGCGGGTGGAGATCGACGAGCGCGGACTCGTCGTCTCCGCCTACGACCTGGCCGCCCGCAGGGAAGCCGTCGCCCCCGGGCAGGCAGCCAACCTCCTCCAGCTCCACCCCGACTTCCCGAACATGTGGGACGCCTGGGACGTGGACGCGTTCTACCGCAACACCGTCACCGACCTCACCGACGCCGACGAGGTCGCGCTGACCGAGGAGCCGGCGCGCGCCGGGCGGCCCGCCACGGCCTCGGTCCGGGTCACCCGCTCCTTCGGTGCCTCGTCCGCCACGCAGGTACTCACCCTGGCCGCCGGGGCCAAGCGGCTCGACGTGGACACCGAGGTCGACTGGCACGAGACGGAGAAGTTCCTCAAGGCGGCCTTCCCCCTCGACCTGCACACCGACCGGTACGCCTCCGAGACCCAGTTCGGCCACTTCTACCGGCCCACCCACACCAACACCAGCTGGGACGCCGCCAAGTTCGAGGCCTGCAACCACCGATTCCTCCACCTGGAGGAGCCGGGCTGGGGCGCCGCGCTGGTGACCGACTCCACCTACGGGCACGACGTCACCCGCGGCGCGCGCGCCACCCGCGAGGACACCTCGGCGGCGGGCGGCACGACCACGACCGTGCGCCTTTCGCTGCTGCGCGCGCCCCGGTTCCCCGACCCGCACACCGACCAGGGGGTGCACCGCTTCCGCTACGCCCTGCTTCCCGGCGCCGGGATCGGGGACGCGGTACGCGAGGGCTGGCACATCAACCTGCCCGTGCGGGAGACCGAGGGCACGGCGGGGGTGGCCCCGCTGGTGGCCGTGGACAACGAGGCCGTGGTCCTCAGCGCGGTCAAGCTCGCCGACGACGCGAGCGGCGACGTGGTGGTGCGCTTCCACGAGGCGCACGGCGGGCGCGCACCGCTGAGCCTGACGCCCGGATTCGCCTTCGCGCGGGTGACGGCCTGCGATCTGCTGGAGCGGCCCCTGTCCGCCGGGCGCACGGGGGTGACCACCACCGAGGACGGCTCGGTGGAACTGGCGCTCGGCCCCTTCGAGCTGGTGACCCTGCGCTTCTCCCAGGCGTAGTGGCAGCACCTCGCCCGGCATAAGGAAATCCCCAGTCGCAGAATTGCGACTGGGGATTTCCTGCGCTATGTTGGTTGTTTCTGTGTGCCCACAGAAAAGGCCCCGGATCAGGGCCATCAGTAGAGTAAGCATAACGGGCAGGGAGCCGATTTGTCAAACCGGGAAAGCGTCGCATTGCGGAGCGAGCAGGAATACGTCGACCACCTTTACGCGCGTGTCGACACACTGCGCCGGTGGGCGGAGTCCGCCCTCGCCCAGGCACAGGTGCCGGACGGCAACACCAAGCAGGGGCGCGTCGAACGCGACGTGCGCCTGGCGGAGCGCACGAGGTCGCTGACGGCGCTGAACTCCGTCGACGGCTCGCTGTGCTTCGGCCGTATCGACCTGGCGGACGGCACCACGCACCACATCGGCCGCATCGGCCTGCGCGAGGACGCGGAGGAGGATCCCGAGCGCACCCCGATCCTCATCGACTGGCGCGCGCCCGCGGCCCGCCCCTTCTACCTGGCCACCGGGCACACCCCCATGGGCCTGCGCCGCAGGCGCCACCTCACCACGCGGGGCCGCACCGTCACCGAGCTGCACGACGAGATCCTCGACCTGGGCGACACCGCACGCACCGGGCACGAGGACCCCAGCGGCGACACCGTCCTCCTCGCGTCCCTGAACGCCGCCCGCACAGGCCGCATGAGCGACATCGTGCGCACCATCCAGGCCGAGCAGGACCGCATCATCCGCGCACCGCACCGCGGCGTCCTCGTGGTGGAGGGCGGTCCCGGCACCGGAAAGACGGCCGTGGCGCTGCACCGGGCCGCCTTCCTGCTCTACGAGCACCGCGAACTCCTCGCCAGGCGTGCTGTGCTGGTCGTCGGCCCGAACCCGGCGTTCCTCGCCTACATCGGCGAGGTGCTGCCGTCGCTCGGCGAGACGGGCGTGCTGCTGGCGACGCTCGGTGAGCTCTTCCCCGGCATCGAGGCACGGGGCACGGACAGTGTGCACGCCGCCGAGGTCAAGGGCCGCGCCGAGATGGCGGAGATCCTGCGGCTGGCCGTCCGCGACCGGCAGCAGGTGCCCGAGCCGGGCGAGCCGATGATCATTCCGAACGACGACGGCGACCTCGTCCTCGACTGGCACATCGCAGACGAGGCCCGCGAGGCCGCGCGCGCCACCTCGCTCCCGCACAACCTGGCCCGGCCGCACTTCGCCTTCCGCGTCGTCGACGCGCTCACGGCACAGCTCGTCGAGCGCATCGGGACCGACCCCTACGGCGGCCCGAACCTGCTGGGCCCCGACGACATCGCCCAACTGGGCAAGACCATCGCCGCCAACCCCGACGTGCACGCGGCGATCGCCCAGCTGTGGCCCGACATCAGCCCCGAAGAGTTCGTCGCCGACTACCTGTCGGAACCCACCCGCCTGTCCGAGGAGGACGCCGCCGCCGTCCGCAGGCCCCACACCTCGCCCGCCGACTGGACACCGGCGGACACACCGCTGCTGGACGAGGCCGCCGAACTCCTCGGCGAGGACGACAGCGCCAGGCAGGCCGCCGCGGAGGCCGAACGCCAGGAGCGCGTCGCGTACGCGCAGGGCGTCCTGGAGGTCGCCCGCGGCTCCGAGTCGTTCGAGTTCGAGGACACCGAATCGGAGGTCCTCGCCGCGCACGACATCATCGACGCCGAGCGCATGGCCGAGCGCCACGAGGAGGCCGACCACCGCACGGCGGCCGAACGCGCCGCCGCCGACCGCACCTGGGCCTTCGGACACGTCATCGTCGACGAGGCGCAGGAGCTCTCCCCGATGGCGTGGCGGCTGCTGATGCGGCGCTGCCCCTCGCGCTCCATGACCCTCGTCGGCGACCCCGCGCAGACCTCCGAGGAGGCCGGTGTCGGCTCCTGGGAGGACATCCTCGACCCCTACGTCGGTGACCGCTGGGAGCACACCCGGCTCGACGTCAACTACCGCACACCCACCGAGGTGATGGAGCTCGCCGCCGCCGTCGTGGCCGCCGAGCGGCCCGGCTTCGCGCCGCCCTCCTCGGTCCGCTCCGAAGGCGCCCTGCCGTGGATCAGGCAGGTGTCCGGCGACCTGGCGGCGGCCGCTGCCGAGGCAGCGGCCGCCGAGACCCCGCAGGAGGGACGCCTCGCGGTCATCGCGCCCCGGCGACTGCACGATGATCTGGCCGCCCTCCTTCCGGGGGTTGTCGCGGGCGCCGATCCGGACCTGACCCGGCACCTCGTCCTGCTCGCTCCGCGCCAGGCCAAGGGCCTCGAGTTCGACCGGGTCCTGGTCGTCGAGCCCGCCGAGTTCGCCACGAGCGACCTCTACGTCGCTCTGACCCGCGCCACCAGGACACTCGGCATTCTGCACCGGTCCCCGCTGCCGGTGGGGTTGTCGGACGCAGTCGCGGCGGGCAGCGCGGAACGCCCCGACTGACGTGCTCAGGCCGGCGGCGCGGGTACGCCGCCGGCCCCGTCCGAAATCCCGGACGGGTCGGCCTCATTACGGCTGCCGGCCGCGTTCGGTTCAATCCGGGGCGAGATCACAGCGAATGTGGGTCTGCCTCTTGACGATGGTCCATACCTTCGGACACGGTGCTTTTCCGTGACGTGAGAGCGCTCATCACCCCCCACCGAAGAGGAGCGCATGTCATGACGACGGCCACACGTGTGCCCACCGACGGGGCACCGGCTCCGGGGCGCCCGGGAGCGGCGGCACGGTCCGCGAACCCGCGGTCCGCGAGCGCGCGACGTCACGCCGACCTGCCTGGCCGCGACGTGGACGGCACCCGCCGGTGCGGCCCGGCCCGGCAGGCAACCCGCACCCACACCATGTCCGCCGGGTTACCGCCCGCCGGCCGGGTGACCGTCGCGAACACCGGAGGTTCGATCCCGTGTCCCCCTTCAGCCGACGCGTGCTGCTGCGCAGCGCCGCAGCGACCGCACTCGCCGTCCCCGCAGGAGCGCTCATAGCCCAGCAGGCGAGCGCCGGCAGCCCCTCACAGCCCAAGGCGGCCGGCCTGCCGCTGAAAATCGTCAACAACAGCGGTGCCTACGACAACGCGTCGATTTACCTCTACATCGTGGGCAACGACGGCACCAACCAGTGCTACGTCACGCCCGAGGGCGAGCTGCGGCAGGTTCAGCTCTCCGACAACGGCCCTGACGGCTACACCGACTACGCCATCTCGCTGTCCGGCACCGAGACGACCGTGCAGCTGCCCGAGATGTCCGGCCGGATCTACGTCTCCTGCGGCGAGAAGCTGAAGTTCAAGGCCGTCGGCTCGGAGCAGGGCGCGGCCCTGGCCTACCCCGCGGCCTGGGTCGAGTCCGACCCGAACTACCCGATCGTGCACGACTGCGCCGAGTTCACCTACAAGGGCGGCGCCATGTACTGCAACACCACCATGGTCGACATGTTCAGCGTTCCGCTGGCCATCGGGCTCAAGGGGGCCTCGGACCAGACGACCGGCACGCTCAAGCCCGGCGCGCGGGCCGGCATCTTCGACCAGGTCAAGGGCGTGGAGGCGTTCTCCCAGCTCGTCATCGACGACAAGCGCGTCATCGCGCCAGGACACGGCCTGGGCTCCGGCCTGTTCGCCGAGGACTACTTCGCGTCCTACATCGACGAGGTCTGGTCCGCCTACCAGGGCAAGGACCTGAAGGTGACCACCAACGCAGGCGACTTCACCGGCCGCGTGACGGGCGAGACGCTGTCCTTCACGGGCCCGGCCTCCGTCTCGTTCTCCAAGCCGTCCACCAAGGACGTCCTCTTCTGCGACGGCGCCCTGGCCGCGCCCAACGACGGCACCACCGGGCCGGTGGCCGCCATCCTCGGCGCCGCCTTCAACCGCACCACCCTGCTGTCGACGGCCGAGCAGCCCACCACCGACCCGGCCGCCTTCTACCAGGGTGACCTCACCCACCACTACGCCAAGGCCATGCACGCCGCCACCGAGGACGGCAAGGCGTACGGCTTCGCCTTCGACGACGTGGGCGGCTTCGCCTCCTACATCGAGGACGGCGGGGCGACGGAGATGACGCTCACTCTGACGCCCTTCGGGTGACCCGTCCCCTCTTCGGGCCGGCCGTCCTCCGGGGCACGGGCACGGGCACGGGTGCGCACCGCACAGGCGCATGCCCGTGCCCCGGAGCGGTCGTTCAGAGGACGCCGCGTGCCATGGCCATCAGGCGGTCCAGGACGGCCGGGTCGGTGCGGACGCCGTCGTGGGCATGCGTGTTGGTGATCCACGGCCGCAGCCCGCGCACCAGCGACGCCGTCTCGAGTGCCTGCTCCCGGTCGACGAACATGTCGTCGTAGTAGACGGCCGCCGCGACCGGCACCTCGTTGGCCGCCAGCCGGTCCAGGTCGTACAGGGCTGGCCAGTCGGTGCGCTGGGCCAGCACCTCGGCGGTCTCGCGCAGCGGTGCGAGAGCGGGGTCCTCCTCGAACTGCCAGGGGTAGATCATCTCGCCGGTGAAGCGGAGCGGCCCTGCGCCGCCGTCCGCGATCCCCGTGGCGTCGAAGGCGGGGAACTCCTCGCGGATCCGGTGTGCCGACCATGCCGTCGGCCCGCCGCCCTGGCCGTAGATCGGCTCGTGCAGCAGCGCGTAGAGGGGCCGTTCGGCGAAGGAGAGCACCGCGTCCGCGCCGCGCAGGAAGACATCCGACAGCTCGGGCCCCCGCGGGCCCGGTACGAACGCGGTCTCCAGCAGGTAGTGCAGGCTGTCGAACTTCGCGGCGGTGCCGAAGGTGATGCCCAGCGTCTGGAAGCGGCGCACGCTCAGCCGTTCGCCCGAGGGCAGCGGGACGTCGTTGCGCTCCAGGTGAGCTGCGACGGCGTCGGCCAGGGCCTGGTCGCCCGGGTAGCGGGCGAAGTACCGCTCGTTGTGCGCGAGGGTGCGGGCGTAGGCGGCGCGGTAGACGTCGTCGGCGTGCCCGGTGAGGGTGGGCAGGCCTCCGGTGACGAACACCTGGGCCAGGCCCTCAGGAGCGAGGCTGAGGTAGCTCAGGGCGCAGAAGCCGCCGAAGCTCTGCCCGAGCACTGTCCAGGGCGGCGCGCCCAGCGGGTCAGCGCTGCCGTGGAGGTGGGCGCGCAGCGCTTCGGCGTCGCGGACGAGGGAGTCCGCGCGGAAGTGCGCCAGGTAGGCGGCGGTCGCCTCGGCGTCGGGGAAGGCGGCGAGGGTGCGCCGGTCCGCGGGGGTGCTGCGTCCTGTGCCCCGCTGGTCCATGAGTACGACCCGGTAGTCCTGGAGCGCGCGCCGCAGCCACGCCCCGGCGGCGTTGGGGCGCTCGGCGCGTCCGCCGGGCCCGCCCTGGAGCCACAGCAGCCGCGGCAGGTCGTCGTGTTCGCGGCCGGCCGCGGTGACCTCGCGGGCGAAGAGCGCCAGCGTCGGGCCGCCGGGGTCGGTGTGGTCCAGGGGAACGTCGAGGGTGTGGTCGGTGCACACGAGGCCGTCGTGGCGGTAGGTGACCGGCGCGTGAGCGCGCGGGCCGGCAGGAGAGTTCATCGGGCGACTCCTGGGGAGGTGGGACGCACGGGGAGGGAACAGTGCCCCTCCCCGTGCGGAACGAGGGCGGTTCGCGGTGGTCAGTACCCCGCGACGCCGAGTTCGGCGCAGATACGGACCAGCTCCGGGTGCACGTAGCGGCCGTCCTTCTCGATGGCTTCGCCGTCCAGGTAGATGGAGGGGCCCAGCACGCTGCCGTCGGTGTGCGCGGCCGCGACCCACGGCTCGCCGCCGATCCAGGCGCCCTTGGTGCCGATGCCCAGCTCCACGCAGCCGAAGACCCGCTCGTCCTCGACGATACGGCCGGTGGGCGCCGGCACCCCGGGGTTGAAGCCCAGCGACCAGTGCGCGACGCGGAACATGTTCGGGTCGTCCCACGACTCCATCCAGCGGCGGAACGTCTCGGCGTCCTGTCCGCCCTCGATGGCCGTGACGACGCCGTTCTCGACGGTGCAGCGGACCGGGGAGCGCAGCAGCCCCAGCTCGTCCGGCGGCCACAGCGCGCCGTCGAAGACCAGGGTGCCGTTCTGCGTCTCCTCCAGGGGGTTCCAGGAGATCTGCCCGGAGAGCATGACGGTTTCGCCCGGCTTCTCGGCGGGCTTCCCGCGCAGGTTGATCGGCCGCGTCCCGTTGCGTCCTGTGATGTCGGTGCCGTTCGCGGAGGTGATGCGCACCTCGTCGGCCTCCTCCAGCAGCTTCACCAGCGCCTTGCCGAGCCGTATCACGCCGTCGAAGTCCGGACGGCCCACGGTGGCGACGAGCATCTGCACGTCCATGGCGGTCAGGTTGGTGTAGCGGCAGCCGTTCTTCATGGCGGCGCGGAAGGCGTCGGAGTGCATGAGGTAGGAGACGGCGAACTCGATCCACACGTCCGCGTCCGCGATGGCTCCGGCGACCGGCCGCGGCGGCTCCATGGAAGAGCCCGGCAGCGTCTCGTACCAGACGATGACGGGGTGCGCCCCGGCGGCGGCGACCGCGTGGGCTGTGGCGTCGACGACCCGCCGGTCGCTGCTGGTGTCGCCGGTCAGCACCACGTGCTCGCCCGGCTTGACCAGCATGACCTGCTCGACCAGCTTGCGGGCGGCGAGGGCGAGTTCGAAGCCGAGGTACTCGGCGCGGGGTTCGAGACGGCTGTGCATTTCCATGGGTTCTCCTCGTACTGCGTGCGTCGTGCGTCGGACCGCGGTGCGCGGCTTGTCCACGGCAAAGGGGGCGGCCGGGCGCGCGGGGCGCACCGCGGCGTGCGGGAGGGCGTCACGCCAGGAGTCACCCGGCCTTGATGATCTGCGCCGAGTCCCCGAGGGAACTGCCGGCGATGAGCCCGGCGCCGACGAGGTTGAGCTCCGAGTCGGCCTGGTCACCGCGCAGCCGCCGGTAGACCACGCGCACCGCCAGTCCGGCCAGAACCAGCACACAGGCGTGCGGGGTGAGGATGAGCAGACCCGTCGCCAGCATGACGCCCATCTGCCGTCGCGTACCGCCCAGCAGTTGGATCAGCGCGCCGGGAATCGCCCACAGCAGCATGGTGCGCAGCGCGTCGCCGTCGCTGAGACCCTGCCGGACGGTGTCGGCGTAGACCTTCGCGACGGGCGGGATCAGCCCCTGCCGGAAGTACGACTGCCACAGCACCGCCACCACGGCCAGGGCCACGGCGAAGCCGACCAGTGCGGCACGGAACTGCTCGCGCCTGCCCGCCCGCTCCCACGGGTCCCAGGGGCGGTGGTCGCGGCGCAGCAGCCACCCCGCCTTCAGGTCGTACCCCATGTCGGCGAAGGCGGGCCCGGTGGCCGAGACGTAGCCGACCAGCAGCGCGAGCGGTACGGAGGGAATGCCGATGACCAGCCCCAGGATGAGGAAGATCAGGGTGACGGCGAAGGATGGGAACCAGCCCGACTGCATCGCGGCCAGCCCCACGATCAGCTCGTGCACCAGCGCGGCCAGCGCCGCGAACAGCACCCAGCCGACCAGCCCGGGCACGCTCATCTCGCCCAGGAGCCCACCGGCCAGCGCGAGCAGCACCGCGCCCGCCGTGAACAGCCCGTACCCGCGCAGCAGAGCGCGCCGCAGCGCCGCCTCGTCCACCACGGGCGAGGTGGGCCCCGGGCCCTGTCCTGATACGGACGGCCGTGTGACCGCCGCGCCGGGCGCCGGGGCGCTCGCCCGCTTGTTTCTGCGCCGCGTCAGGACAGCCACCGCCTGGCCCAGCGCGACGAGTCCGGCGCCGACCATCACCCCGTGCGGTACGTAACCCGCTCCCAGGTCGGTGCCGAACAGCTGGGGCCCGAACTCGCGCAGCCCCAGTCCGACGCCGAACATCAGCAACGCCCAGATGTTCCCGAGGAAGGCGACGCCGGCGGCCGAGAGCGGCAGCTGGAAGAGGGTGCCGACCAGCCCGACGACCGTTCCGCCCGCGAGCACCGCGGCGCGCTTGCCTCCCTTGTCACCCGCCTCGATGGTCTCGGCGGCGGCGACCCCCGGAGGCCAGGGGCCCTCGGCGGGCAGCAGCCGGGAGCCGAAGGAGCGGTAGAGGACCCAGGCGTCGATGAGCAGTCCGACGAACGAGCCCGCCAGCATCGGCCAGACCAGGTCCTTGCGCCCGAACACGTACGGCACGGCCGCCGACGTCAGCAACGCGTTCGCGGCGGCGAACGTGGCGGCCGAGATGGCGCTCTGGGCCAGGTTCTGGCGGTGCACGGAACGCATCCGGCGCAGCATCGTCAGCGGGATACGCCCGATCAGCATGGCGATGAGGGCGCCGACGACCGCCGTGTTCGCGGAGATGCCGAGCTTGGCGACGAGGTCGATCCCGACGACGGCGCCGACCGCCGACAACACGACCAGCACGAGGAGCAGGAACGGTTCGGTCGCTCTCGGATGAGAGGGGGGCGCCCCGCCCGGCGGCGGGGCGGTGGTGTCCGTGTCCGGTGAGACGGAAGAAGGCATGGCGGACCTCGCGAGGGCAGGGCAGGGCGGAGCCGGCCGCGGCGCGCGGCGCGCCGCCCGGCGGGCTGTGACGGGGAAGAGCCGTTACCGGGGGTGGAGAGGGGAGGGGAGGAGTGCGGCGGAGGACGGCTGTGACGGATGAGGAGTCGGATGTACGGGGGCGCCAGGAGCGGCAGGCGACGGGTGAGCGGCGGCGAGCCGGACCGTACGGAGGCGGTCGGCCCCCGAAGGCAACGGCCGGATGAAATCGGATGAAAGCTGACGAAAGGGGTGGTCAGTCGCCGAAGGCGTCGGTCGCCTCGGCCGCTCCGGCGAGCAGCGCTTCGACGATGCCGTCGGCCGCGTGACGGACCCGGTGGCTCGGGCCGATGACGGTGAGGGACGCCGCGATGGTTCCCGCCTGGAAGACAGGGGCCGAGACGGCCGTGACCGCCTCGTCGTACTCGCCGTGGCTGATGCCCCAGCCCTGGTCGCGGAGCACCGCGTACCTCTCCAGCAGGGCGTCGACCGTGGTGAGCGTGGTGTCGGTGAACCGCTGGAGCGCGGTGGCCCCGAAGATCTGCCGGATCTCGGCCTCTGGGTAGTAGGCGAAGAGGGCGTGCCCTGACGCCCCGGCGTGCCCGGGCATCAGGGCGCCGACCAGGGCGGTATAGCGGATCGGCCCGGTACCGTCCACGGCGGCGGCGCACCGGTAGCCGCCTCCGTTCGGCACGTTGAGCACCACGCTCTCCCCGGTCTCGCGCAGCAGCCTGGCCAGCACAGGTCTGACCAGTGACGGGAGGACCCCGCTGTGTTCGCCGGCCCGGGCCAGTCGTGAGACGGCGGGACCGAGCCGGTAGCGGCGGGTGGTGCTGTCGCACAACAGGAAGCCACGGGCGGTGAGCGTGGTCAGCAGCCGCTGGGCCACGGCCTTGTCCCAGCCGTGATGCCGGGCGATCTCGCTGACCCCCCACTCCGGCCGCTGCTCGGTGAAGGACAGCAGCGCCACCAGGGCGCGATCCGCGGACTGCAGGGTGCCCGCGGCGCGCTCCCGGGGAGCGGTGGCCCGCCTGGCGGAGTCCGCGGCTTGTGAGCCCGGCGTCCCTTCGACCGTGTCGGAACGCTTCGCCGCCCGCGGCGAACGGTCGGTCACCCCGGCCATACGCCCACCTCCTGTCGTGCCGTACTACCCAGCTCGGTGCGCTCAGCGCAACGCTGTTGCGCTGTGAGGGGAGCACTATGGAGGGGCCGTGCGGAGGTGTCAAGGGTTCGGCCACCGGTCCGCCGGTGCCCGACGGTCGGCATCGCCGCGGACGGCGTGGGCTGCCGATGGGGCCGCGGTCACTCGTTCCGGTAACGGCGGCCCGTCCGCGCGGCCGCGCGTCGTAGAGTTCCGCGCGAAGGGCGCCCAGGCCTGAAGTCGTACACGAGCCGCCGGGCGCCCTTCACCGAGCCGTGCCGCGCCCTGCCGCCGGGGCGCGCCCCGGCGGCAGGGCGCGGCACGGGGACGGCCACGCTCATCGTTCCGGGTCGGCGTCCTGCGTGCGGAGCCACGCCACCCGCTCCGCGGGCCAGGTCGGCCGGAACCGGAGGATCTCGGCGGTGGCGGCACCACTGGTGACGAACGGATCGGAGGCGACGGCCGCTTCGATCGCGGCACGCTCGCCGTCCGCGATCACCACGCCTCCGGTGCGGGGCTCCAGTGGGCCGGCGAGCTGTGCCAGCCCCTGGGCGAACACTCCGTCGGGGTGGGTGTAATGGGCGTTTTTGAGCGCGTCGATGGTCTCCAGCGGCGCGCGGTACCGCAGCACGATGACGAACATGGCTCCAGCCAAGCCCCCGAGCCGGTGCCCGCGCCAAGACCCGTTTCCCCCGCCGCTATAGGCTGACACCTATGGGGGCTGCTCAGAGGGTGGAGGACATGGACCCGCTGTCCGGCGTGGAACTGCGCCACCTGCGGTACTTCGCCGCCGTGGCCGAGTCCGGCACCGTCACCGCCGCAGCCGAGCGACTGCACATCGCGCAGCCGAGCCTCAGCCAGCAGATACGGCTGCTGGAGCGACGCGTGGGGACCCCACTGTTTCTGCGCGGCTCCGCAGGGATGGAGCTGACCGAGGGGGGAGAGCTGCTGCTGCGAGGGGTCAGCAAGTGCCTCGCGGAACTGCGCGCCTCGGTCGCCGCCGCGCGTGGCGCGCAGCCCACGGTGACGCTGGGCGTGTGCAGGGGGGTGCCGCAGCCCGTCCTCAGCCGCGCGGAAGAGCTCGTCGCCCGTGCCCGCGGGGCGCGGGTGGTCTGCCGGCAGGTCGACTCCGAGCGGCAGATCGCGGCCCTGCGTGCGGGCACGCTGGCGTTCGGTCTTCTGCGCACCCCCACGGACACCACGGGGCTGTCGCTGCGCGTCCTCAGCGACGAGCCGCTGGGCGCCGTCATGCACAGCGGACACCCGCTCGCGGACAGGTCGCGGCTGACCTGGCCCGAGCTGTCCGGGCAGCGTCTGCTGTGGTTTCCCGCCGAGCGTGCGCCCGGCTACGCGGCTGCCGTGCTGGCGTCCCTGCGCGCCCACGGCTGGCGTCCCGAGACCCTGGCGGAGGACGACGGAGGCCATACCCTCTTCCGCCACCGCCTTCTCGGTCGCGACGACCTGATCGCCCTGCGGCCGCACAGCGGTGTCTTTCCTGACCCCGATCTGCTGTGGCGCCCGCTCGGCCCCGAGCCGCCTCACGAACGGCTCGTCCTCGCCGTGCCTGCCGCCCCGGGGAAGTGACGACGACGCGCGTCGCCCTCACCCCGCACGGGGTGCCGGAGCGCGGCCGTCGGACGGGCGTACCGCTGCTGTGCCGGAGATCCCGTGAGCACGGTCACGGTGTCGGACGGCGGCAGGGGCATACCCGTACTCTTCGGACTCTGGACAGATCACCGACAGAAGGGTGCGACCGCATGCCTCACGGCGACTTCGACGGCGAGACGATGCAGGCGATGACGTACGACAGGTTCGGCGGTACGGAGGTGCTGTCGGCGACGCGGCAGCCGCGGCCCAAGGTGGGCCCCGGCGAGGTTCTCGTCCGGGTGCGCGGCGCGGCGGTCAACCCCGTCGACTGGAAGATCATGGCGGGTGGGCTGAAGGACCTCATGGACACGGTCTTTCCCGTCGTCCCTGGCTGGGACGTCGCGGGAGTCGTCGAGACGACCGGGATCGACGTGCCCGAGTTCTCCCCCGGGGACGAGGTGATCGCCTACGCCCGCAAGGACTACGTGCACGGAGGGACGTTCGCCGAGTTCGTCACCGTGCCCGTACGGCTCCTGGCGCGGCGGCCTTCCGCCTTCTCCTGGGAGCAGGCCGCCGGGCTGCCCCTGGCCGGCCTGACGGCGTACCAGACGCTCGCCCGCCTGGGCACGCGCGAGGGCGAGACGGTGCTGATCCACAACGCGGCGGGCGGAGTGGGGTCGCTCGGCGTGCAGATCGCCCGCTCGCTCGGCGCCCGCGTCATCGGCACCGCCTCCCCGGCCAACCACGACCGGCTGCGCGAGCTGGGCGCCGAACCCGTCGCCTACGGCGAGGGGCTGGCCGAACGGGTGCGTGAAATGGCCCCGCACGGCGTCGAGGTCGTCGCGGACTTCGTCGGCGGAGTCCTCGACACCACCTCGGCCGTCCTGGCGGAGGGGGGCCGGCACGCCTCCATCGCGGACGACACGGTGACACGGGCGGGCGGTCAGTGGATGTGGGTGCGTCCCGACGGGAACGACCTGGGCGCACTGGCCGATCTCGCCGACGCGGGCAAGCTGACGGTGCGGGTGGCGGAGACCTTCCCCCTCACCCGGCTGGCCGACGCCTTTGAGCTGAGCCAGGCGGGCCACGTCCACGGAAAGATCGTCGTCACACCGTGAACCCGCACCGGGGCTGAGCCGGTGGCCCGGTATGTCAGCTCCTTGGGCGCCCTGACCCCGAGGGCCGGCCGGGCCGTGCCCCGGGCGGCTCTCGGCGGCCGGAGCGGCGGCGCAGCCACAGCGGCAGCCCGTACCAGCACACCGCGAACCAGAGCATGACGGAGCCGACCAGGACCTCGGCCAGCAGCCCCGGCACCACCACGCGGAGTATCAGCAGCAGCGTCCCGCTGATGGTGAGGGCGAGCAGCACCATGCCGCACACCATGAGCCGGCTCGCGGTGTTGACCAGGTCGTCCTTCATGCGCTGCCCGGACAGGAAGCGGTGGATGGAGACGGGGGCGATCAGAGCGGCCGTGGCCGAGGCACCGAGCACCACCGTGACCGTGTACACGACGCGGTCGAAGGCGTCCAGATCACGGAAGAGCGGCGTGAACGCGACGCTGAGCAGGAAGCCGAACAGGATCTGCACCCCGGTCTGGGCGACGCGGGTCTCCTGCAGGGTCTCGATCCATCTTCGGTTGACGCGTTCACGGGCCGACTCCGGCGGCTCCTCCTCGCCGTGCGCGGCCCCGGCGACGCCGCCATGCCCCACGGGCTCCCGTGTGGAATCCGTCCGGCCGGTCGACTCGTGCATGAGGGCCATGGCGTCCTCCCAGCTCGTAGGAGTCCCAAGTGCCCCTCTCGTGCGCATGTATGCGGTGGCGTGCGGAGGAGGTGTGCCGCCGGCGGCCGGGCCAACACCCCTGTGACGTGCTTCCGTTCGAGTGAAGCCGGATAACCGCACGCCCTCCACGGGTGTTCGCCATGGTGATCGACGGTGATCAACGCGACCGGATGAGAAGGAGTACGCGATGAAGAGGATGTGGGCGACGGTCACGGCCACGGCGTCACTGGTGGGCGTGTCGGCCGCCGCGGCACCCCAGGCCATGGCCATCGGAGACGACCGGGGGACCACCACGGTCAACGGGAACGGTTCCGAGCAGACCTACGGGAACGCCGCCACCCACGGGAACGGGAGCCCCCAGTTCGACCTCGTCCAGGGGACGTTGAACAAGCTGTGCGTGGGCCTGCCCGCCGACGTCAACGCGGGGTCGATCGTCGGCATCATCGCCAACGTGGCCGTCCAGGACGTCAACGTCCTCTCGAACCCGCAGAACCAGCAGTGCGCGGACAACTCGTCCCAGGACAAGGGCGACGAGCCGCTCTCCCACCTGGTCTCCGACGTGCCCGTACTGGCGGGCAACGGCGCGGACAACGGCTGACCGGGCCCCCAACCGGGCGAGTGCGGCGCACGGTTGGGGGTGCGGTCCCATCGCGACCGGCTCCGCGGCCACCACGGCAGCGGCCACGGAGCCGGTCACGGCCGGCCGGCCGTGCGTACACCGCCGGTCTGCCGTGCGTACACCGCCGGATTCCGGCGAGGGGCCGGTGGCCTCAGGCCCGGGGGTCGAAGGGGATGCCGTCGGGTTTCGCGCCGGCGAGATGGTCGGCGAACGTGTCGTCCCTGATGCCCAGTGTGGCGCTGCCGAAGTCGGCCCCGGTCAACTTGTCGCGCAGCCCGGCGGCGTAGCCGTCCCAGCCGACGAGCGCGGGGTACTGCCAGGCGCCCTGGTGGTTCTCGGGCGGCTCGTCACCGCCGTCGCTCTTGGCGGCGCGGAAGCAGTGCGTGCTCACGCCGTCCTTGTGGTAGACGACTTCCGGATGCGTGCCCTCGAAGGGCAGCGCGTCCTTGGCGTGGACGGTGAACCCTCCGTGGTTCGAGGTCGAGACGTACTCCACCTGGTCGTCGTGGACCCAGACCACGACGTGCTCCCAGTCGTGCCGGTGGCCCGCGCTGCCGCCGCCCAGCGCCGCCTGGTCCTTCTCGAAGTAGGAGGCATAGACGAGGGCGCACCAGCCGTTGTCGCACTTGCTGCGGGAGTAGGTGTTCGTGTTCGCCAGGTCGGTCGCGTCGCGGCAGTTGCCGTTCATGTCGCCGCCGATCTTCAGCCCCGGTGCGAGCGTGCCGTCGGGACCGATGGCGGGCGTGGCGTAACAGCCGTCCGTGTCGTAGTCGTACGCGGGCTGGAACCTCTTTTCCATCTCGCCCGCGTTCGCGGGCAGCGCCTGCGGCGGATCGGCCAGTGCCGTGCCCGGCAGGGCGATGACCAGTGCGAAGGCCCCGGCCACCACGGCCGGGGCCTTCGTGCGCCATCTCGCGGACCGGGCGGGCCGCGCGGCGGGGGTTTCCCCGGCCGCCTGTGAGGGGTGCGTCATCCGCATGCGTTCACTCCGAAGTGGGGGGACTGAGTGCGCCGTTCACAGTGCCGGGCGCCCGCGCACCTGCCAAGAGGGCGTCGGACCGCAGCCCTGTCAGGGAGGCCGCCCGTCGTGGAGGACACACCGGCGCCGGGGCGCGATCCCAGGCGCGGTCCCCGGCGTTGTCAGTGGTCGCGGATATGTTCTTCGTATCCCCGCCGCAGTGGCGAGGAAGCCCAACTGGCGCGAAGGAGAGCGTGCGTTGACAGACTGGGAGAAGGCGAGCGCGGCGCGGGTGATACCGCCCGCTCGGCCGCGCAAGCTGGCCAAGGTCCCGTTCGTCGAGCTGGCCGACGGGCGGATGCAGGGCGTGGTCTCCAGCGGCTCGGACATCGAGCGCGTCTACGTCTCGTCGGTCGCGGCCGGCACCTACGCGTTCGCCTGCAGCACCAACAACAACCGCCCGTGCGGTGGCGCCCGCGGCTCGTTCTGCAACCACATCAACGCGCTCATCAGTGAGGCCGTGCTCCAGTACGGTGCCGAGCGCGTCGCCCGCTACCTGAGGGTCGAGGCCGCGGACGAGGAGCCGAGCGCGCACTCGATCACCGCCGGCATGAGCGCCGCCCGCCCGCTCCAGGGGGAGACCACGGCGGCCGCCTCCGTCTTCAGCCGCTTCCTGCGCCACCTCGCCTACCTCGAACTGGCTCCGAGCACCGGCCCGCTGCCGGAGATGCAGTGGTTCCCGCCGACCCGGGCGGTGGCCTGATGCGTGCCGATCCGCTCACCGAGCCCGTCGAGGGTCTCGACGAGGCGCTGGCCGCCGTCGACGCGTTCGACGAAGTGCTCGTCGCCGGGCTCCTGCGGCCCCGCCCGTCGCAGGCGGCAGGGCTGACGCGGCTCGCCGACGCCGTCGCGGGTACGCCCCTGGCCGCCAGGGCCGCCGAAGCGGCGGAGAAGGCAGCCGCGGGGAGCGCGGGCGAGGAACACCTGGTCGCCCTCGCCGCCGCGCGCGCCGCGCTGCTGGGTTCCGTCCACGACGCCCTCGCAGCGCGCGTCCAGGAGGCCACAGGCCGCTCCCTCGCCGAGGAGGCCTCCCCGCAGCGCAGCGGGCGGCAGGGAGCCAACCTGCTCGCCGCCGCCCGCACCTGGCTGTCCGACCTGGCGCGCTGCGGCTGGCAGGGCCTCGACCACGAGGTGGTCTCCTCCGCGGCGCAGGTCGTCTCCGCGATGCTTCCCGATCCCGCGCTGCGCCGCCTCGCGATGCTCCTGGACGGGTTCTCGGCCGAGCTCGCCGCCTCCTGCCCCGGAGCGTTGCTGGAGCGGGTTCCGGCGCGCCGCTGGGCCGACCTGTGGTCCCGCGCGATGCTGCTGACGGTGCCGGGAGCGATCGAGGCACCGAGCGCCGGCACGGTCGGCGGCCGTCTGCTGGCCCTCGGCGTGGACGTGCAAGAGCACGCGACGGCCGTCCAGGCGCAGGTGCACGCGGTGCTGGAGCCCGGCGACGGAGCGCCGCCGAGGCTGGTACGTGCCGCGGTGTCGGCGCCGAAGCCCGACACGGTGGTCGGAGCCGGTCTGTGGCAGCTGCTCCGTCCGCACATGGCGCTGCTGACGGCACTCGGCGAGGGCCGGGCCATGCAGCTGACCGACATGCCGATCACCGCGGAGGGCGATCTGCTCTGGAGCGACGAGCACGCCGGGATGGACGATGCCGCTGACGCCTTCGCCACGGCGCGAGTCGTCCTGCCCACCGCCGTCGACGCGCCGTCGGCACCGCTGGAGCGCCATCCGGCGGCGATCGCGGTGCCCGTCTTCTGGGAGGGCTACGCAGCGGAGAAGGACGGTGAAGGACTGACGTTCGATGTCGCGGGGCATGTGCTCGCCGTCGACACCGACCGCGTTCCGGCCGCCGGGCCGCTCACGCCCGAGGCCGTCGCGGCGTCGAGCGCCTGCATCGGGTTGCTCCGTTGGGACGCCGGAGCGTTCGCCCTCCAGCCGCTGGCCGTCGAGACGACCGTGCGGAAGAAGACCGTCGCCCTTCACGCCGGGGGATGGGCCGGTGGCACGACGGACAAGGCCGGTGTGAAGGCGGAGAAGGCCGCCACCGCCGCCGTGGCCGTGCTGCGGGAGCGTGCCGGGAGGTTGCTGCGGAAATGAGCGAACACACGAGTGAGCGGCCGGCGCAGCACGGCCACGCGGCAGCCACGGACGAGCCGCGTCCTCCGCGTGCGCCGTGCGAGCCTCAGGAGAACCGTCGCCAGGTGCTGTACTGGCGGCTCCTGGCGCGCCTCTTCGACCACGAGGAACAGGCCGCGCTGGAGTCGGCGAGCCTCGCCGTCGTCGAGGACATCGGCCTGCCCACCGGGCTGCTGGACCCGCAGACCTCCGTGGACTCGATCGTGCAGCGCCATCCCGAACTGGCCGCCGAGTTCAACAAGCTGATGGTGCCCGAGCCGGAGGAGGACGGGTCGCGGGACCGGGCAGCCGAGGTACGGCGGGCGGCGCTCGCCTCGAAGGTGCTGCTCAACGTCTTCGCCTCCGGCTCCGGCACGGTCACCGCCGAGCAGCTGACACGCTGGCAGTCCGACGCGGGCTGGCTCGAACGCGCGCTCGGCTGCCGACCCGGTGAGCTGCGCGGCGGCCGCGCGGGCGCAGGAAACGCGCACGCCGCGGGCGGCGGAGCCGCGCAGCTCGCGGGTGGGGGAGCCGGGCGGGGAGCCGGCCGCGGCGCGGGCGCCGGTGGAGTCAGCCCCACCGGCACCGGCGCCCCAGGCGGTGGCACGATGCCCGATCTCAGCCGCCTGATCCCCGTGATCGGCCCCGAACTGGGCGCCATCGAGGGCGACCTCGTCAAGCGGATGCACCTGCGCGAGGTGCTGGCCGACCAGGGGCTCGCCCGGCAGCTGACGCCCAGTATGTCGCTGATCGAACAACTTCTGCGGGACAAGGACAACCTCTCGGGCGTGGCGCTGGCCAACGCCAAGGCGCTCATCCGCCGCTTCGTCGACGAGGTCGCAGAGGTGCTGCGCACCCAGGTCGAGAAGGCCTCGGCAGGCGCACTGGACCGCTCCGTGCCGCCGAAGCGCGTCTTCCGCAACCTCGACCTCGACCGGACGATCTGGAAGAACCTCACCAACTGGAGTCCCGAGGAGGAGCGGTTGTACGTCGACCGCCTCTACTACCGGCACACCGCGCGCAAGACGACGCCCCAGCGGCTGATCGTCGTCGTGGACCAGTCGGGCTCGATGGTCGACTCCATGGTGAACTGCACCATCCTGGCCTCGATCTTCGCCGGGCTGCCGAAGGTGGACGTCCACCTGATCGCGTACGACACGCAGGCGCTCGACCTCACACCGTGGGTGCACGACCCCTTCGAGACGCTGCTGCGTACCCAGTTGGGCGGCGGCACCGACGGCACCGCCGCCATGGCGCTGGCACAGCCGAAGGTCGCCGAGCCCCGCAACTCCGCCGTCGTGTGGATCTCCGACTTCTACGAGTCGCGGAGCGAGCCGCTGTTCGAGAGCATGACGGCCCTGCACCGTTCGGGTGCGAAGTTCATCCCGGTCGGCTCCGTCAACAGCTCCGGGCGCGGCAGCGTGAACCCGTGGTTCCGTGAGCGGTTCAAGAGCCTGGGCACCCCGGTCATCTCCGGGCACATACGCAAGCTCGTCCACGAACTCAAGACGTTCCTCACCTAGCCACCTGGCCACGTAGACGGCTGGAACGCACACTCTCTCTTCTTCAACGCCTCCCGCACGAGGCGTTCTCCACCGCGAAAGGCCCTGCTGTGTCCGACCTGTTGCGCGCCCCTGCCGAGATCAAGTACGCCGAAGAGCTCGACTGGCTGGAGTCCGTCGACGACAGCCCCAAGCCCTTCTCGTGGCGGCTGTCGCCGAAGATGGTCCGCTTGTTCGTCCTGGGCTCGGAACCCTCCGACGGCCTGGAGCGGGAGATCTCGCAGAAGTGGTTCGGCGACCGCAGCTTCGTCGAACGCTCCATCGTCACCCTCGCCTCCGACCGCGGGCTGCTGCTCATCGGCGACCCCGGCACGGGCAAGAGCTGGCTGGCCGAGCTGCTGTCCGCCGCGATCTGCCGCAACTCCACGCTCGTCGTGCAGGGCACGGCAGGCACCACCGAGGACCACATCAAGTACTCCTGGAACGTGTCGATGGTCATCGCCAAGGGCCAGTCGCGGGAGTCGATGATCCCCTCACCGGTCATGACGGCGATGGAGAGCGGGGCAATCGGCCGCTTCGAGGAGCTCACCCGCTCCACCAGCGACGTCCAGGACGCGCTGATCTCCATCCTGTCGGAGAAGTACATCTCGGTGCCCGAGCTGGAGCGCGACAGCATCGTCTTCGCCAAGCCCGGCTTCTCCGTCATCGCTACGGCCAACAGCCGCGACCGCGGGGTCAACGACCTGTCCTCGGCGCTCAAACGCCGCTTCAACTTCGTGCGGATACCGGTCGTGACGAACAAGAAGAGCGAGGCGGAGATCGTCCGCTTCCGTACCGAGGAGCTGTTGCGCCGCCACCGGATCGAGCTGGACGTGCCCCCGACGCTGCTCGATGTGCTGCTGCGCAGCTTCGCCGACCTGCGCGCCTCGGCGGCCGCGGCCGGCAGCGACGACGAGAAGCTGGAGTCGGCACTGTCCACGGCGGAACAGATCGGGGTGCTCGAAGACGCGATCCTGCACAGCAACTTCTTCGGCGAGCGGGCCTTGACCGCGCACACACTGGCCTCCTCGCTCGTGGGGTCCCTCGCCCGGCGCGCACCCGAGGACCTGGCGATCCTCAACAAGTACCTGCACGGCGTCGTCGAGCCGCGCGGCAAGGAGGAGGGCGGCTCCTGGAACGAGTTCCTCGAGGGCGGCCGCGACGCGATCGCCACCCTGTCATGAGCGCCCCCGACGAGCGGACCTTCACCGCGCTGCGCACCCAGCTGCACGAGGCCGCCGAAGCGTTCGCCGAAGGCCCGGACGGGCTGCAGGGCATCCTTCTCGGCCTCGTCGACGACGTGGAGCGCGCGGTGCGCGAGCCGCTGGAGATCTTCCCCGTCTGCCACCACTCGCCCGCCTCGGCGCTGGCGATGGCGCGCCGCCTGCGGGACAAGCAGCCCAAGGTCGTCTACCTGGAGCTGTGCGAGGACATGGCACCGCTCCTGCCCGAGCTGCGCAACTGCAAGCTCCCGGTGGCCCTCCAGGCGTTCGCGAGCGAGGCCGACGGCTTCCCTTCGCGGTGGTCGCCGCTGTCCGTGGTCGCGCCGGTCACCGAGGCCTCGGCCGAGTACCAGGCTCTCGCCTACGCGCTGGACACCCCCGGGGTGGAGCTGGTCCTCGTCGACCGCTCCTCGGACCACGTCTTCCAGTGGGACGCGCGCGGCGAGACGTCGGCCGAGCCCGCCACCGCCCAGGCGGGCCCGGACGCCCCGCCCCCTGAGGAGGAGGCGGCGCTCCACGGTGACGCGGTCGGTGTGGAGATCGGCGACCTGCGGCCCCGCTTCGCCGACCTGGAGGAGCACCTGCTGCGCCACGGCAGGGTGCGGCACTGGTCGGAGTGGTGGCACCAGTACGTCGAGCTGCCGCTGGGCGACAGCGACCACGACACCTACCGCCAGGTCATGTTCCTCATCGGCAGCCTCTTCCGGCGGCTGGCCCCCGGAGACGCGCACCGGGTGCGCGTCGACGAGGACCGCGAGCGCTACATGTGGACGCGCATGCGGGAACATCTGGCGGCGAGCGGCACCGACCCGGCCGACTGCCTCTACGTCTGCGGTGCTTTCCACGCGGCCAGCCGCGTCGCGGAGTTCGGCGTCCGCGGCAGCGACACCTTCGAGATCAGCCCCGTGAGCGCCACCAGGTGGCAGCACGGTCTGATCCCGTCCAGCCACGCGGCGATCGAGGCGCAGTTCGGTCTCGCCGCGGGGTCGGTGTCGATCGCCTCGACCGTCTGGGCGAAGAACCTCCGGCGCACGCGTGTGAAGCCGTACCGGCTGGCCGGCCAGGCCGGCACGAGGAAGCCGAAGGCCAAGAAGGCGGCCGCCGCCTCGGCTGCCCCGCCGGACCGGGCGACGGCGGGCGACCCCGCCGTGCCGCCGCCGGACAAGCTGACCGGTTTCCTGCGGCAAGAGCCCGCCCTGGACCGGCTCGACGAGGCCGAACTGCTCGGCTGGTCGGTGGAGATCGTGCGCGCGGCCCGCCGTAACGGCTACCTCGCCTCCACCGCCGACGCCATCGCGGTGTTCGAGACGTCGATCCTGCTGGCAGGGGTGCGCGAGAGGGCCAAGCCGACGCCGTACGACTTCCAGGACGCGGCCGTCACCTGCATCGAGAAGGACACCGTGCCAGGGCGCCGGGACGTGCGCCGTCTCGTGGAGATCATGATGGGCGGCGACCGCGTCGGCCGGGTCGGCTACGACGCGCTGCCCCCGCTGGCCCGCGACGTGCACGACCGGCTCGCACCGCTGGATCTGGGGCTCCAGCAGCGCGGCGTACGCCGGGCGCTGCTGGACATCGCGGGCCGGCCCGAGCTCGCACACTGCTCCGACGTGCTGTGGATGCTGCGGTACCTGCTGCCGCAGGGCGCGGCCCGGCCCATCATGGGCGAGCGGAAGCTGGGGGAGCGACCGATCCAGGAGTCCTGGGACCTCGCGCTGGGCACCCACCAGCGTGCCCTCATCGAACTGGGCTACGAGGGCGTCAGCATCGAGCAGGTACTCGAACAGCGGCTGCGCCGCAGGGCGTACGGTCCGCAGGCCACCGCGGCGGTGGTGCTGGAGGCTGTCGAGGCGGCGACGCTGCATCTGCCGGGCCGCCGGTTCGCCGACGAACTCGGTGCCCGCGCCCTGGAGGTGCTCTCGGGCGAACGCACGGTCGACGGCGCCCCCGAGGTGCTGCGGCGCGTACGGCGGCTGCTGGCGTACTACCGCACCGCCGAGCCGGCGCTCCCGCCGTGGATCGAGTCCTTCGCCAAGGCGGGCTACGCGCACTACTGCACCCTGCTGCCCACGGCGTTCACCGACGAGGACGCCACCGTGCCGCAGGTCGCGGCGATGCTGGGCTTCCTCTTCAGCATGGAATCCCTCGCGCTGTCACTGGGCTGCGACCGGACGCAGCTCCAACTCGCTCTCGCCCAGTCGCACCCGCGGGACGCCTCGAAGACGGCACTGCTGTGGGCGGCGCAGACCCAGCTGGGCCACCTGACCCGCGCCGATGTGCGGGCCAGATGCGCCGAGCTGCTCGGCAACCCGCTGACGCTGGAGGCCTATCCGCGCTACCTCAGCGGCTTCGTGAACGCGCTGGAACCGGTCCCGGAACTGACCGACTTCGTCGTGGAAGCCGTCTCCGAGGCGTTCGGACGTCTGCCCGACCCGGTGCTCCTGCCGTGGCTGCCGTCCCTGATCACCACCTTGCGCGCCGGCGGGGCCGAGCTCGCCCCGCTCCTGATCCGGGAGGCCGGCCGCACCTTCCCCGGCCGTCTCGACGCGCTGGACGCGTGGACACCGCCCTGGCGGGCACAGCCCGCGGCCGAGGACGTACGTCCCGCCCGTGGGACCGCCGGCGGCCGCCCCGCGCACCTGCTCGCCGCCCACCCGGCGACGTGTGACGCGATGGCGGACCTGCTGGGCTGCGAGGGCACGTGGCACAGGTCAGGTTCGCAGAGCCCGGGCCTGGCACTGGCGACCCGCCACCCCGAGACGTCCAAGGCCCTGGAGGCGCTGCTGGCCTCCGCGTGACGGGCCGGGGCCTCGCTCGCCACGACAGCGTGACCCCACGTACCGCACGTGGCCCCACGAACCGCACGTGGCCCCACGTACCGCACGTGGCCCCACGACCCCCCCCGTGGCCCCACGCCCCCCCCGTGGCCGCGCGGTCTCACGCAGGCCGCGCGGCCTCACGCGTGGCACGTGGGGGCCGATCACCGCAGGAGAGGTCCCGTCGTGAGGGGGAGGAGCGTTCCGCCGGCGAGGCCGAGGAGGAGGGAGGCGGTGGCAGCGGCGCAGGCGGTGGCGACGGTTCCGCGGCCCGCGGTCCGGTGGGTGGCGGCCTGCTGCTCGTGGGGTGCGGGGCGGAAGAGCGGGGCGAGCCAGCGCAGGTAGTAGAAGAGCGAGGCGACGGTGTTGGCGACGGCGAGCGCGGCCAGCCAGGTGTAGCCGCCCTCGACGGCGGCGCTGAAGATCTCCAGCTTGCCGAGGAACACGCCGGTCGGTGGTGTGCCGACCAGGCCGAGCAGGCAGACGACGAGGACGGCGGCGAGAGCCGGCCGGTGTCGGGCCAGACCGCGGTAGTCCTCCAGCGTGCGGGCGTGGGGGAGTGCGGTGACGGCGGCGAAGGCGCCGAGGTTGGTCACCGTGTAGGCGAGCAGGTAGAAGAGCAGGCTCTGTTGTGCCAGGCCGGTCCGCGCGGCGACAGGGAAGGCGACAAGGAGGTAGCCGACCTGCCCGATCGTCGAGTAGGCGAGCAGTCGTTGGACGGAGGTCTGGAAGAACGCGGCCAGGTTCCCCAGTGACATGGAGAGGGCGGCGAGGAGGGCGAAGAGCCAGGGCCAGTGGAGTGCGGTGCCCCACAGAACCTGGTGGGCGAGGCGGTAGGCGCCGATGAGCCCGCCGACCTTGGTCAGGGTGGTGACGTGGGCGGCGACGGGGGCGAGGGCGCCGTCGGTGACGTCGGGCACCCAGAAGTGCGCGGGGACGGCCCCGGCCTTGAACAGCACGCCTGCCAGCACGGCCAGGGAGCCGACGGCGACCAGAGCGGGGGAAGCGTGGGGGAGGGTGGTGCGCAGGTCGCTGTAGAGCGTGCTGCCCCCGGCGCCGTAGAGCACGGCAGTGCCGGCGAGCATGAGGGTGCCGAGCAGCGCTCCGAGGAGGTAGTACTTCAGGGCGGCCTCGGTGCCCCGCCCGTCCTTGGCGAACGCCGCCAGGGCGTAAGCGGGCACGCCGGCGAGCAGGAAACCCGCGAAGAGCAGCAGCAGATCGTTGGCACCGGCCAGGACGAGCGTCCCGGCGCCGCTCATCAGCAGCAGGACGTAGAACTCGCTCTCACGCGCGTGCGAGCGCACGGTCGGCGCGGCCATCGCCACGATCAGCAGCAGTCCGCCGAGTACGGCCAGGCGGCCGAGGCCGGTGGCGGCGTCGACGGCGAAGGTGTGGGCGAAGACGGTCTGTTCGCGCCCGGTGGCCATGGTCCACGCGGTGGCCGCCACGCCCGCCAGGCAGGCTGCCGCCGCGAGCACGGCCACGGCCCACTGGCGTCGGCGGGGCAGCAGGCTTCCGGCGAGCAGGCCCACCACCGCGGCGCCGAGCAGGATCGTCTCGGGCAGGAGCGCGGCGAGGTTCTCGTTCACCTGGCCACCAGTTGGGTCACGGTGCGGCTGGCCGGTTCGACGACGTCCAGCAGGAAGCGCGGGGCGACGCCGATGACGAGCGCCGCGCCCAGGAGCGGCACGGTCGCTGCCGCCTCGCTGGGCACCAGATCGTGGACGCCCGTGGCGGGGGCGGCGGCGGGCAGACGTGAGGGGCCGAGGAACATGTGGCGGAGCGCGCGCAGGAAGAGCGCGGCGGTGATCAGCAGGCCGGTGAGCGCGCACGTCGTCGCGACCGCCTGTGAGGCGAGGCTGCCGGTGAGGATCTGGAACTCGGCGATGAAACCGGAGAAGCCCGGGATGCCGAGGCCGGCGAAGGCGGCGACGCCGGTGGCGGCGGCGAACCGCGGGGCGCGCGAGGACAGCCCCGAGTAGGCGTCCATGGCGTAGGTGCCGCCGCGGTCGTGCAGGACGCCCGTGAGCAGGAACAGTGCGCCGGTGAGCAGACCGTGGCTGACCATCTGCACCACAGCGCCGGTCACCGCAAGGGAGCGGGCCTGTGCGTCGGTTCCGGCGAGGACGCCCGCGGCGCCGATGGCGAGGAGGATGTACCCCATGTGCGTGACCGACGTGTAGGCGATCATGCGTTTGAAGTCGGTCTGCGCCAGCGCGACCAGCGCGCCGTAGACGACCGAGACGGTGCCGACGATGACGAAGACCAGCGCGTACCGGCGCCAGCTGCCCGGCAGCAGGGGCATGGCGATGCGCACGAAACCGTAGGCGCCCATCTTCAACAGGACGCCCGCCAGGATGGCCGAACCCGCGGCGGGCGCTTCGGTGTGGGCGGGCGGCAGCCAGGTGTGGAAGGGCACCGTGGGCGTCTTGACGGCCAGCCCGACACCGAGCGCCAGCAGGACGAGACCCGCGTACAGGCCCTGGCCGGCGAGCGGGTTGCCGCGGACCAGCTCCAGCAGGTCGAAGGTGTGCGGGGTGGCGGCGAGGGAGAGCCCGATGAAGCCGAGCAGCAGGGCGAGCGATCCGGTGAACGTGTAGAGGAAGAAGGTGAGGGCCGCCGCGCGGGCGCGCCCGCCGTGGCCCCAGCCCGCGATGACGAAGAACATCCCGACGAGGGACAGGTCGAAGAAGACGAAGAAGAGGATCAGGTCGAGGGCGACGAACAGCCCGACGCTCACCGTCTGCAGGAAGAGGAACAGACACACGTAGGAGCGCACCCGGCGCGTCTCACGCAGCGAGTAGAGGGCGGTGGCCAAGAACAGCAGGCACGTCATGGCGACGAGCGGCAGGGAGAGGCCGTCGACGCCGACGTGGTAGCCCACCCCGGCCGCGGGGAGCCACGGGTGGTGTTGCTGGTACTGCATGCCGCCGTGCGGGTCGAAGCCCACCCACAGGCCGACGACCAGCGCCAGATCGGCCGCGGCGGTGCCGGCCCACACCCGCGCGCACACCCTGTCGGGCACCGAGCGCGGAGCCAGGGCGAGGCCGACGCAGGCGAGCAGGGGCAGGAAGGTGACGAGGGTCAGCACGAACGATTACCTCACCAACAGCACGATCGAGAGCAGCAGGGCGAAACCGACGACGGCCTGGGCGTAGTACTGGTGCAGCAGCCCGGTCTGTGGTCTGCGCGCCCACGCGCCGAGCCGGCGGCATCCCGCGGCCACCGCCCGCACGGCGCCGTCGAGGCCGCGGTCGTCAGCCCGTGCGGCGCCCCGTGCCAACGTCAGGCCGCCGCGCGCGAGGTGGCGGACGGCCCCGTCGACGGCCCGGTCGTCGAACGCGGCCAGTGCCCGGGCCAGCGCGAGCGCGGGCCGCACCAGCACGGCACGAGCCGCCCGCTCCATGGAGAGCCAGTCGGCCGCCCACCGCTTCCCGGCGGACGCCGTACGCGCGGCGTGGGCGGAGCGCGGCAGCCACCACCAGGCCGCGCCCGCCGCTGCCAGGGCGACGGCGGCCGAGAGCGCCATCTCCCACGGGGCGGGGGCGTGTTGCCCGTCGCCCCCGAGCAGGTCGCGCAGCGGGCCGGAGAGCGCAGGCAGCGCCGCCACTCCCAGGAACACGGCGGCCGCCGCGAGCACCACCACAGGCGTGGACACCGAGCGGGCCGGCTCCCGGACGCCGCGCCGCCCGCCGTCCTGGTCCTGGCCGTGGTCGTGGTCGTGGTCGTGCGGCAGCGGACGGGTGACGTACCACAGCGCCTTGACGCTGTAGCCGGCGGCGACCGCGGCAGCGGCGAGGCCGAGGGCGTACAGCCCCGGGCTCTGCGCGCGGGCGGCGGCCAGCACCTCGTCCTTGGCCACCCACAGCGACAGCGGCGGCAGCCCCGCCAGCGCCAGCGCGCCGGCCACGAACCCGGCTCCCATCAGCGGGTGGCGGCGCACGGCCCCGCGCAGCGGGGGCAGTTGTTCGGTGCCCAGCGACGTCAGCCAGGCTCCGGCGGCCAGGAACAGCGCCGACTTCGCGGCGGCGTGCGCGAGCAGTTGCAGCGTGCCCCCGGCCGGATCGCCCACGCCTGCGGCCAGCACCATGAAGCCGACCTGGGAAGATGTCGACGCCGCCAGCAGTTGCTTGAGAGCGCGCTGCGCCACGGCGACCACGCCGAGAGCCAGCGCGGTCACGCCGCCCGTCCAGGCGACCAGAGGAGCGGCCCACCCGGTCGCCACCAGCAGGGGGTGCAGGCGCAGCAGCAGGTAGGCGCCCGCGGCGACCATGGTGGCCGAGTGCAGCAGCGCGGAGACCGGACCGGGGCCGCGCATCGCGTGCGAGAGCCAGAACGAGAACGGCAGCTGCGCCGACTTGCCCAGCGCCGCGACGACGAGCCCCGCGCACGCCACGTGCCGCCACCCTCCCTGAGTGCCGGACAGCGCGGTGAGGTCGAGGGAGCCCACCCCGCCGGCCACGGCGGCGCCCGCGGCGAGGTAGAGGCCCAGGTCGGCGGCGCGCGTGGTCACGAACGCGGTGTCGGCCGCCCGCACCCGGTCGGGCTGGTGCCACCAGAAGCCGATCAGCGCCCAACTGGCCGCCCCCATCACCTCCCAGGCCATGAGCAGCAAAGGGAGGGTGGTCGCGGTGACGGTGACCGTCATCGCACCGGCGAACAGCAGCATCAGCCCGAAGAACCGCCCCCGGTTCTCCCGCGGCCCCAGCTCACCGGGCGAGGCCACGAGCACCGCCGTGGTGACCGCCGCGACCGCGACCACGAGGACGGCGGAGAGGCCGTCGACCCGCAGCCCGGCGCGTACCCCGGCGAACAGCGGGGCGCTCGCCTCGGGCCGGAACACCGCGCAGGCGACGGCGAGCCCGAAGGTGCCCGCCGCGGCGGCGAGTCCGAGCCCGGGGGCGAGGGCGTTCCAGCGGCGACCGCTCAGGAGCAGCACGGCTCCCGCGCCCAGCGGGAGAGCGATCAGCGCCCACAGCAGCGCGCTCACCCTTTCAACTCCCCGGCCATGTCGGTCGTGTCCACCTGGCGGGCGCGGTAGAGGGCGGTGGTGACGGCGAACCCCATGGCCATCTCCACCGCCATCGCCACCACCGCGACCACGATGACGACCTGGCCGTCCGCGGCGGCCGGAGCCAGGAAGTGCCAGAAGTCGGCCGCGGCCACGATCACCCCGCCGATCATCAGCTCGATCCCCATCATGATCATGACGATGGACTGCTGGGACAGCGCGCCGAACAGGCCGACGGAGAACAGTCCGGCCGCCAGGACGAGCACCAACTCGAAGGTCATCGGCCCACCCCTCCGCCGGCCGGGTCACGGGCAGGGCGCCGGTCGAGGTCGTCACCGAGCCGGTCGTAGCGGCCACGGTGCAGGGCCAGGACGGTGGCCGCGACCATGGTGGCCAGCAGCACGAAACCGAGCACGACCATCGTCAGCATCTGCCCGCCCATCAGCGCCTTCCCCACCTGGAACGTCGTGTCGCGCGGCGGGGACCCCCTCCGGTGCGGCCAGTCCACCAGGAAGACGGCGGCGGTCAGCGACGCGAACACCGCGGCGCTGATCGAGAGCGCGCCGCGCTTGTTGTGCAGCATCGACATCGGCATCAGACCGGCCGGATTCATCATGTAGGCGACCATGAAGACGGCCATCACGACCATCTCCATGACCATCATCAACACGGTCACCACGCCCAGGTACGGAAGTCCGAGCACGAACACCACGCCGCCGACGCACACCAGCGAACCCAGCAGCGCGAAGGTGGCCCGGGCCATCGAGTCGCAGACGAACACCGCGACCGCGCAGGCGAGCGCCACCACGCCCAGACCCCACAGCAACACCGCCTCCACTCTCAACCTCCTTGACGGACCAGGACGACCAACGACACGGCCAGCACCTGCACGAGCGTCAACGGCAGCAACACCACCCAGGCGAGCTCCACATAGCGGTCGGCGCGCACCACCGGCACCCGGCGCAGCCCGTACACCAGCAGGCCCAGCACCGCCAGCGTCTTGAGCAGCGACCACGCCCAGGCGGGCAGCACCGGCCCGTTGCCACCGCCGAGGAACAGCGGCACCGCCATCGCGGCCCCGGCCGTCAGCCACAGCCACCGGCCCGCCTGGAGCAGCAGCCTGTCCACCCCGGACGCCTCAGCCAGTACGCCGCCGGCCAGATCGCGTCCCGCCGGGTAGGCGAACGGCCCCAGAAAGGCGAAGGCCAGCACCCCCGCGAGATGGACGAGGAAGCCGACGGGCATCCACACCACGAACCACAGCCCCTGCTGGGCCGCGACGATGTCCGCGAGCCGCAGCGACTGCGCCCCGGTCGCGGCGGAGATCAGCGCGAACATCAGCGGCAGCTCGTACGCCAGTCCCTGGGCGACGAACCGGTAGCCGCCGACCAGGGAGAACACGGAGTTCGGCCCCCAGCCCGCCAGCCAGAGCCCGGCCCAGGTGAGCACCTCCATCGCGTTGAACCAGACCAGGCCCACCGACAGATCGGCGACACCGTGGTGCCCGAACGGAACGACCAGCACGGACAGTACGGCGGCCGCGGGGACGACGAGCACGCCCAGCCGCCACAGCAGCCGGTCGGCTGCCGGCAGGGTGCGGGGCTGCGCCGTCAGCAGCCGCGGCACCTCCAGCAGCCGCCGCCCGACCGCTGCGAGGGAACGGCGACGGCCCGCGTGTTGTGCGGCCGCACACGTGTCGGCGGCCAGCGCCAGCAGCGCCCCCGTCAGGAGCAGAGCCGGCGCGAGCAGCACCGACCACCACCGTCCCGCCTCAACCATGGACCCGAGCCCTCGGCGCCGCGGTCGCCAGCTCGTCGGGGTCGGGATCGAGGCTCGCGACGATCAGCCGGGCCGCTGCCAGCTCGGCGCCCCGCAGCAGCTGAGGCAGGACGCCTACCAAGGCGGCCGAAGGCCTCAGACCGTCCCGCACCCACCCACGCGGACCCACGCCGTCGGTGCCCAGCGGGGTGGCGTCCTCCAGCAGGCTCGTGGCGTGCACGGTGGAGGCGAGCCAGGCCCGGTACCGGGCGGGGACGTCACCGCGGACCTGGCCCACCGCAGGGCCGAGCCCGGTCTCCGCTGTGCCGGTTGCGGCGCGCTCGGCGGCGCGCTGCGCCTCTGCCTCGGTCAGCTCACCGATCCCGCGGGTCAGCCAGTACAGCACCCGGGACCGGCCGACGCGGCGGGCGAACCGCTCCACGCGGGGCCGGACGGCGGCGGCGTCCACGCCGGTCAGCAGCTCGTCCCGCAGCCGACGGGCGGTCGTCGCGGCGGCCTGCCACCCGGCGACCGAGAGCAGCCGGGCCAGGCTGTCGAGATGCGCGGCCGCCCGGCGCCGGGCGGCCGCGCCCACCGTCACCCGCTCCCCGGCCTCCGCACGCAGCCAGGGCTCCGCCCAGAACGGGGGAGAGGGCGCGGCCGCAGGCGGGGGCAGCCCCTCGACGCGGGCCTGTTCGACGACATCGCCCTGCAGGGTGAGGCGGAGCGTCAGCCCCGTCGGCCAGTCGGACAGCAGGGGCCCCAGCGGCACGTGCAGCCGATCCAGCGTCAGTCCGTCACGGTCGGAACCCACCTGCGCCATCGGCAACTCGGCCGAGGGGCGCCCGGCCTGGACGGGCCCGGCCGTACCGCGCTGACCGGCCGCGGACGCCAGCATGGCGCGGCAGTCGTCGACAACCTCGGGGACCGCCTCCGCGCCACGCACGCGGGCCCGGCAGCGCGGCTCGGGCATGTCCTGCCACAGCCGGTCGAACGCCGGTTCAAGACACGGGCAGTCGGGGCCCGCGACGAGCAGCACGTCGGCGTCCGCGGGGGCGTCGGCGCTCGGCACGTCGAGGCGGCGCAGGTGCCGCTCGACCGCCAGGCGCACCGCGGTTCCGCCCGGTGTGGTCACCAAGAGCACGTGCGGCCGGGCGGCCGTCGCCCGCAGCAGGGCGCCCCTCAGGTCCATCGCAGGGCACCTTCCCGCCAGGCGTACGTCACCCCGGCGAAGAGGATCCCCAAGAAGACGAACATCTCGATCACGGCGCCGGGACCCACCGCGGAGATCACCAGCGTCCACGGGTACATGAAGACCATCTCCATGTCGAAGGCGAGGAAGAGCATGGTGACCGTGTACCAGCGGACGTGGAACCGGCTGACCGCGTGTTCGGCCGGCTCAAGACCCGAGCCGAACGGAACGGCGGACAACGGCTGTGCCGAGACCCGCAGCAGCCGGGAGAGACCGTGGAGTCCGCCCACCGCGAGCAGGACCACGGCCAACAGCGACAGCGCGGCGGTGGGGCCACCGACCGGGCCGTTCAGCACCTTCCGCTCCCTTCCACGGTGACCGTCCGGCGCGCGTGTACCCCTGGGGGGCATGCTCAATCGTGTGTGTCCGTGCCGGATCTAGAGGGTCGCCGCTGCCCGCCTGCTCCCGTGGAAGGCGCGCCAGAGGACCGGCCCCCGCCCGGCCGTTCGAGTCGCCGCGCGGCGCAGCGACCGGCTCGTCCCCCCCCCTCGTGGTGGGACAGCGGTGGCACGGGCCGGTAACGAAGCCGTGTCAGCGTCCTTCCGGAACGCGGCGAGCGCGGGCGGGGTCCGTAAAATGGTCCACGGCAGCACCCACTGCCGACGGCGGACTGCACCGGGGGGCAGCATGGCCGACTGGAAGCGCTCGATCAGGCGCGCACACGTGCTGCGGTCCGTACTGACGACACTGTGGGCACTGCTGCCCGTGTTCACACTCGGCTTCGCGGCGGCGCCGCTGATGATCCACGCCGCGGCGCGCATGCAGCGCTGGTGGCAGACCCTGGCGACGGCGCCCTACCTCGCGGCGACCGCGCTCGTCTTCACCTTCGACCCGGACGTGTCCGCGACCAGCGAGACGCTTTTCGGGGCGGGGATGTTCGTCAACTTCGTCGTCGGGACCGGGCACGCGTTCGCGATCCGCGGTGCCGTGTGGAAGCCCGACGGCACGGATCACCACACGTTCAGGCCCCTGCTGGAGAAGCAGCGCGAGGTACTGGCCGCCCAACGGGACGCGCACGCCGCGCGCGAGGCCGCTCGCGCCCTCGCCGCGTCCGACCCGTGGCAGGCGCTGGACTTGCAGATCGGCCGCGTGGACCTCGGCGACCGCGCGTTTCCCGACGGCGGCCTCGTGGACGTCAACAACGTGCCTCAGGCCGCACTGGCCAAGGCGCTGCGCATCCCGGCGCCCCGCGCAGCCGAGGTCGCGCGGGCGCGCGCCCAGATCGGAGGCTTCTCCTCCGTCGCCGAGCTGTCCGTCACGACGGACCTGCCGCCGCGGCACCTGGACGCGGTCGCGGACCGGTTGATCTTCCTGCCGCCGAGCCCGTGAGGGCGGCCCGCCACGTCCGCGCCGGGAACCTGCCGCAGTGGAGCAGAGCCGGGTGGGGCGGCAGGCGGGCAGGCGGCCGTCCGGAGGCGGGCGGCCCGCCCCCTCACACTTCTCAGGCCGACGAAGCGGTGGCGGGCTCCCCGGGGTCAGGCACGGGATCGGGCGCGGGCGCGAGCCCGGTGGCGGGTGCGGGCAGGGCCTCACGGGCACCGGCGCGGGTCGCGCCGATCCCCGCGGCCACCACGAAGGCGACGCCGACCGCGGGCCCGAGGCCGGGCACCTGCCCGAGGACCAGCAGGCCGACCAGCACGGCGAAGGCCGGCTCCAGACTCATCAGCGTGCCGAACGCGGACGCGGTCAGACGGCGCAGCGCGAGGAACTCGAGAGCGAAGGGCAGTACGGGGCTGAGCGCGGCCAGCCCCAGCATGATCAGCACCGGCTGCCAGGCGAGGCGGTCGGTCAGCGAAGGGGCTGCCACAGCGAGCCCGGTGATGCCGGCCACCGGCATGGAGACGGCCAGCCCGCTCAGGCCGGTGACGCGGTCCCCGACACGCTGGGTGAGCAGGATGTAGGCGGCCCAGCACGCGGCAGCGGCCAGCGCGCAAGCCACTCCGGCCGCGTCGACACCGCCGTGCCAGGGCTCGGTCAGCGCGACGACGCCGAGTGCGGCGGCGGCAGTCCAGCACAGGCGTCCGCCTCCGGGGCCGAGCAGCGAGACCGTGAGGGGACCCAGGAACTCCAGCGCGCTCGCGGTACCCAGCGGCAGGTGGTCGATGGCGAGCATGAAGAAGAGCATCATCCCCGCTGTCACGGCACCGAGCACGGCGCAGGCCGCGAGGTCCCGGCCGGTGAAGGAGCGGCGGCGCGGCCGTATCAGCACCAGCAGGAGCACACCCGCCCACGCCAGCCGCAGTCCGGCGGCGCCCGGCGCTCCGAGCCGGTCGAACAGCGGCACCGTCAGAGCGGAACCGAGCTGGACGGTGGACATCGAGGCGACGCCCATGAGGGCCCCGGCCTGGGCCCCACCCAGGCGTCCCAGGCGGGACGAGGCGAAACGGAGACGGGGCCGGGACGGATGCGGACTCATGGCCTCCAGTAGAAGACCTCGGGATCCCGCGCGTCCACGCGGGGTCCACCGAGACCCCTCCGCGCCGCGCGCGTGCCCGTACAGTCAGGGGAAGCCCGTGGGGGAGGGGAGCCGGTGCGTCAGGACAGGACGGTCAGTTCGCGGTCGGTGGTGTTCAGCCGTTCCCCGCCGTCCTCGGTACACACCACGATGTCCTCGATGCGTGCGCCGTACCGGTCCGGCAGGTAGATGCCGGGCTCGATGGAGAAGGCCATGCCGGGTGCCAGCGGCTGCCGGCTGCCGGCGACGATGTAGGGCTCCTCGTGGCTCTCCAGGCCGATCCCGTGTCCTGTGCGGTGGATGAAGTACGCACCGAAGCCCGCCTGGGTGATCAGGTCCCGTCCGACGGCGTCCAGCTGCTCGGCGGTGATGCCCGGGCGCACGGCTTCGGTCTGTGCGCGCTGCGCGTGCAGGAGGACGTCGTGGAGCCTGCGGAACTCCTCGGTCGGCTCGCCCACGACGTACACGCGGGTCGAGTCGGAGCAGTAACCCTCCGCGGTGGTGCCGCCGATGTCGACCACCACGGGGTCGCCGGGCTGGATCACCCGGTCGGACAGCTCGTGGTGCGGGCTGGCGCTGTGCGGTCCCGAGCCGACGATGACGAAGTCGACCCGGGCATGGCCCTCGGCGGCGATCGCGGTCGCGATGTCCCGGCCGACCTCGCGTTCGGTGCGTCCGGCTCGCAGCCATTCCCCCATGCGGGCGTGCACACGGTCGATGGCCGCCCCGGCGCGCCGCAGGGCCGAGACCTCCCGCGGTGTCTTCCGCGTCCTCAGCACGCTCAGTACGGTGCCGGCCAGTTTCTGTTCCGCTCGGGGCAGGGCGGTCCGGAAGGCGAGCGTCTTCTCCGCCCACATGTGGTTGTCGACGCCGACGCGCGTGGCCGAGGCGGGCAGCCGGGAGGCGACCACGGCGTAGGGGTCCTCGGTCTCCTGCCAGGCGAGGATCTCCACGCCCAGCGCTCCGGCGGGTGAGGCCTGCGCGGCCGGCTCCTCCAGGGCGGGTACCAGCAGGAAGGGCCGGCCCTCGGCCGGGACGACCAGGCAGGTCAGCCGCTCCAGTTGCATGGCGTCGTAACCGGTCAGGTACCGCAGGTCGGCTCCGGGGGAGATCAGCAGGGCGTCCAGCCCCGCCTTGGCTGCGGCGGTACGGGCGTGGTCGAGGCGGTCGGCCGGATAGAGGTCCTGGTCGGACTCGGTGGTGGTGTCGGTCCGGTGGTGCATCGCTTCTCCCGAGGTGAGGGCGGGTCGCGGCGGCCGGGGAGGGATGCCGCCGTCCCGGAACGCGGCGCCCCGAGGCGGAGAGGGTGGGATCGAGGCCGCACGTGTTGTCGGGGTGCCCGCACGTGTCTTCGACACCTCTACCGGGCGCCGGTCGGACCCCTGCACACCCGTCGTGGCGCCTCGTGACACGCGTGGCACGAGGGCACGCGAGAGACGGAGGTCATGCCGCGCATGCTCGCAGGGCGCGGTGGCCCGTACAACCGAATTCCCCGTGTGGGCCGGTCCGGGGCCGGGCCCGGGGGCCCGGCCCCGGACCCGGTCTCGGTCTCGGTCTCGGTCTCGGTCACATGAAGCGTGCGGGGTCGCCCGCCCCCTGCCGTACGATCTCGGGGGCCTCGCCGGAGAAGTCCACCACCGTGGTGGGTTCGGTGCCGCAGTCACCGGAGTCGACCACGGCGTCCACCACGTGGTCGAGCCGCTCCTTGATCTCCCAGCCCTGGGTCAGCGGCTCTTCCTCGTCGGGCAGCAGGAGGGTGCTGGAGAGCAGCGGCTCGCCGAGTTCGGCCAGCAGCGTCTGGGTGACCACGTGGTCCGGGATGCGGACTCCGACCGTCTTCTTCTTCGGGTGGAGCAGCTTGCGCGGCACCTCCTTCGTGGCGGGGAGGATGAAGGTGTAGCGGCCGGGGGTCGCCGCCTTGACCGCGCGGAACACGTCGTTGTCGACGTGGACGAACTGGCCCAGCTGCGCGAAGTTCTGGCACATGAGCGTGAAGTGATGGCGTTCGTCGAGGTTGCGGATGGACCGGATGCGGGTCATGCCGTCGCGGCTGCCCAGCTGGCATCCCAGAGCGAAACAGGAGTCCGTCGGGTACGCGATGAGCGCGCCCGCCCGGATGCTGTCGGTCACTGTGCGGATGGTGCGTGGCTGTGGGTTGTCGGGATGCACGTCGAAGTACTTCGCCATCCGCCGAGCCTATGCGCACCGGCGCCCCGTCCCCCACGGCAGGTGCCGTGTGTGCCGGTGCGGGCGGGTGAGCCGGGGCGCCGGTCAACCGGAGTGGGGCGGCCGGCCGGGACGCCGGTGGAGGGGGAGTGCGGTGGGGAGCGGGGTCAGTGCTTGACGGCCACTCCCGCCCAGACGCCCGCCTCGGCGGCCGAGACGGTTCCGGGCAGCTGCCGTACCGGGCCGAGCTCCAGGTCCATCCGCCATTCGCAGGTCGGAGCGATGTCCGGAGCGACCAGGTCGAGCCCCTCGAAGAAGCGGGCGGTCTCTTCCCTGGTCCGGAACTGGGTGGGCGTGACCGCCTGACGGTAGTGCTCGGCGAGGGCCGCCATCCGCCCGTCGTCGAGGTCGAGGGCACCGTGCGAGAGGATCAGCGCGCTGCCCGGCACCAGCGGGGCCACGAGCCGGCGTACGAGCCCGTACGGATCGTCCTCGTCGGGGAGGAAGTGGAGCAGCGCGACGACCGACAGGGCGATGGGCGCTTCGAAGTCCAACGTCTTGCGTGCGTGCTCGAGGATGGTCCGCGGGTCCCGCACGTCGGCTTCGACGTAGTCGGTGGCTCCCTCGGGAGTGCTGCTCATCAGGGCGCGTGCGTGGGCCAGGACGATGGGGTCGTTGTCTGAGTAGACGATCCGGGACTCGGGAGCCACATCCTGGACCACCTGGTGCAGGTTGGGCGCGGTGGGGATGCCGGTGCCGATGTCGAGGAACTGGCGGATGCCGAGTTCCTTCACCGCGTACAGCGCGGCGCGGTGCATGAACTCCCGGTTCTGCCGCGCGGCGACCATCGAGTGGGGGTTCGCGTTCAGCGCCGGGACGGCTGCCTCCCGGTCGACGGCGTAGTGCGTCTTTCCGCCGAGGAAGTAGTCGTACAGCCGCGCCGTGTGCGGCTTCGTGCCCGGCTTCGGTGCCGTGTGACCCGCCCCGCTCACCTGGAACCCCTCTCTGAGACAGCAACCTGGCCCCATCATCGACCAGTTCGCCGCCGCGTAGGGCCGATACCGCGAGGTTCGTTGCCCGTTCACGGGTCGGCTGGGCGACAGAACCGGAAAAAGGAGGGCGAGCCGACGAGTCGGGGCCGCCGCGTCGTCGGACGGGTGTCACTCCGCGGCCAGCGCCGGGATGATGCCGCCGGCGAGGACGAGGGAGCGCTGGCGCGGGGAGAGACGGTGGCGTACCGCGTACTCCTCGTCGCGGGTCTCGTTGCGCAGCCGCAGCACGGGTTCGGCCTCGGGAGCGAGCGCGGCGTGCAGGTCGGCCAGGTGGAGCGTGTCACCCTCGCGGACGCGCTCGTGGTCGCCGCCGTCCTCGAACTCCAGTGGCAGCACACCGAAGTTGACGAGGTTCTGCCAGTGGATGCGGGCGAAGGAGCGCGCCACCACGGCCCGCATGCCCAGGTACCGGGGTGTGATGGCGGCGTGCTCGCGCGAGGAGCCCTGTCCGTAGTTCTCGCCGCCGACGACGAGGTAGCAGCCGTCGTGCTCCCTGGCCCGGCGCGGATGCTCGGGGTCGAGCCGGGTGAAGGTGAACTCGGCGAGCTGGGGGATGTTCGACCTGTAGGGCAGCGCTTTCGCCCCGGCGGGGGAGATCTCGTCGGTGGAGACGTTGTCCCCCGCCTTGAGCAGGACGGGCGCCGTCAGAGTGTCGGGGAGGGGGTCGAGGTCGGGCAGTGCCGAGATGTTCGGGCCCCGTTGCAGCTCGACCGTCCGGGCCTCCTCCTCGGGCAGCGGGGGCTCCAGCATGCCGGTGTTGACGGACGCGTGTTCGGGCAGGTGGAGCGCGGGCTGGGCGGTTCCGGTTTCCGCAGCCCAGTCGCGGGGATCGGTGAGGGTGCCGGTGAGCGCGGAGGCCGCCGCCGTCTCCGGTGAGCACAGCCACACGGAGTCCTCCTCCGTGCCGGAGCGGCCGGGGAAGTTGCGGGGCATGGTCCGCAGCGAGTTGCGGCCCGCGGCCGGGGCCTGGCCCATGCCGATGCAGCCCAGACAGCCGCTCTGGTGCAGCCGAGCGCCCGCCGCGATCAGGTCGAACGTGCCGCCGGAACGGGTGAGGTCCTGGAGGATCTCGCGGGAGGTGGGGTTGATGTCGAGGCTGACGCCGTCCGCGGTGCGCCGGTCCTTGACCATGGCCGCCGCGACCGCGAAGTCCCGCAGCCCTGGGTTGGCGGAGGAGCCGATGACGCACTGGGAGACCGGCTCGCCCGCCACCTGGCGCACGGGCACCACGTCGCCGGGCGACGAGGGCCGGGCGACCAGCGGCTCCAGCGCCGACAGGTCGATCTCCTCGTCGAGGTCGTATGCGGCGTCGGGGGCGGCGCTGATCTCGGTGAAGTCCGCCTCCCGGTCCTCGGCGCGCAGGAAGTCGCGGACGGCCTCGTCGGACGGGAAGACCGTGGCGGTCGCGCCCAGCTCCGCGCCCATGTTGGCGATGACGTGGCGGTCCATGGCCGTCAGCGAGGCCAGGCCAGGGCCGTGGTACTCGATGATCCGGTTCACGCCGCCCTTGACGCCGTGCCGCCGCAGCATCTCCAGGATCACGTCCTTGGCGCTCACCCAGGGCGGCAGCTCGCCGGTCAGCCGTACGCCCCAGATCCGCGGCATGCGGACGTAGAGGGGCCGCCCGGCGATCGCCAGCGCCACTTCGAGACCGCCCACGCCGACCGCGAGCATACCCAGGGAGCCGGCCGCACACGTGTGCGAATCCGAGCCGGCGAGAGTCTTCCCCGGCACGCCGAAGCGCTGCATGTGAGTGGGGTGCGAGACGCCGTTGCCGGGCTTGGAGTACCACAGGCCGAAGCGGTTGGCGGCGGAGCGCAGAAAGGCGTGGTCCTCGGCGTTGCGCTCGTCGGCCTGGAGAATGTTGTGGTCCACGTACTGGACGCTGACCTCGGTCCGCGCCCGGTCGAGGCCCAGCGCCTCCAGCTCCTGCATCACCAGCGTGCCCGTGGCGTCCTGGGTCAGCGTCTGGTCGACCCGCAACCCGATCTCCTCGCCGGCCTCGGCCTTCCCCTCGACGAGGTGGGCGTCGACGAGACGCTGCGCGACGGTGCCGTGTGCCGGCATGGCGTCCCCTCCTTTGCTCTCGGGTGCGCGCGGCCCGGCGGTGGCCGGCCGGTGCCGAGTACCCCGCACGCGCCGTGGGCACGCGCCCGATCACCCCTGGGGGCACGGCGTACGTCACCTCTCCGCCCGACGCCGCGCCGCGGCAACGCCGCCGGCCGGAAAATCATGGTCGGGACCCTGTCGCGCAGCGCTGCCCTTTCCTAAGCTCTGTCGGCAGTCATCCGATGTATCGGACCTCTACGGTGCGTCAGCACTGACCGACGGAAGGCGAAAGCGCCCGTGATCCCCCCACATGCCTCCTCAGGCCACTCGCCCGGTCACTCCGACCCCTCCGATCCCTCGCAGCCCTCCGCTCCCTCGCCTTCCTCCGATCTCTCGCCCGGAACGGGTACCTCCCGGCGCGCGCTGCTGCGCACGGCCGCCGCGCTGGGAGCGGCCTTCGCACTCTCCTCCCTGCCACAGTTCTCCCGCCCCGCGTACGCCGCCGACCGGCCCTCGTCGCCCGCTCTGGTTCCCGACGAGGAGGCCGTGGCCCTCTGGTACGGGACGCCTGGCGACGAGTCCTCGATCATGGAAGAGGGGCTGCCGGTCGGCAACGGACGCCTGGGCGCCCTGACGACCCAGCACGCCTCGCACGACGCGCTGTACCTCGCCGACGTGACCCTGTGGAGCGGAGGCGCCAACGACACGCTCGGCCCGGACGGCCAGTTCCCCTACGAGCCCGCCACCTTCGGCAGCTTCGGACAGCTGGCGCGGCTGTACCTCGACATCCCCGGGCACACCGCGTCAGCCGTCTCCGACTACCGGCGGACGCTCGATCTGAGCAACGGCCTCGCCGTCACCACGTACACGGTGGGCACCGCGTCGTACCGGCGCGAGGTGTACGCCAGCCACCCCGACGACGTGCTCGTCATACGGCTGACCCAGACCGGCGGCAGCTGCACGGGCGAGCTGTCCCTCGCCGGTACGCGTGGCGAGGAGACGTCGGCGGACGGGGGTGCGGCCGAGGCCTGGTTCACGGCCGCACTGGACAACGGGCTCAGATACGCGGCGCTGCTCAAGGCGGCCGGCGTGGGGGGAACGGTCTCCGCCTCCGGGGACCGGGTCACCTTCGAGGACTGCTCCGAGGTGAACCTGGTCGTCTCCGCGGGCACCAACTACGCGCCGGACGCCTCGGCCGGCTTCCAGGACGCGTCCCTCGACCCGTTGCGGGTGGCGCGCGCGAAGGCCGCCTCGGCGGCCGCCACGCCCGCCCGCCGGCTGCTGGCCACACACGTCGCCGATCACCAGCGCCTCCAGCAGACGATGAGCGTCGACCTGGGCCCCTCCACCGACGAGCAGCGCGGCATGGACACGGCCGCCCGGCTCGCGGCAGCCGCCGGGACGGACGCCGCGCCCGACCCCGAACTTGAGTCCGCTTATTTGCAGTTCGGCCGCTACCTGATGATCTGCGGCTCCCGCGACAGCCTGCCCGTCAACCTCCAGGGCCCGTGGATCGACCGCAACGATCCGGCGTGGATGTCCGACTACCACTCCGACATCAACCTCCAGATGAACTACTGGCTGCCCGACCGCGCGGGCCTGAGCGCGTGCTTCGACGCCTTCACCGACTACTGCCTCGCCCAGCAGCCCGTGTGGGAGAAGACGACGCGAAAGCACTTCAACGACCCGCGCAACACCTTCCGCAACACCTCGGAGAAGCTCGCGGGCTGGACCCTGGCCTTCTCCACCAACATCTTCGGCGGCAACGGCTGGAGGTGGCACCCGGCCGGCAACGCCTGGCTGTGCAACTCCCTGTACGAGCACTACCAGTACACCGGGGACACCCGGCACCTCGAGAAGATCTACCCGCTGCTCAAGGGGGCGTGCGAGTTCTGGGAGGCGCGGCTCGTCGAGGTGACGGTGGCCGACCCCGGCACGGGGCGGGAGCGCCGGGTCCTCGTCGACGACCACGACTGGTCACCCGAGCACGGCCCCCAGGACGCACGCGGCATCACCTACGCGCAGGAACTGCTGTGGCAGCTGTTCGGCAACTACGGCGCCGCGGCGGACGAACTCGGCAAGGACGCCGCGTTCGCCCGCACCGTCGCCGGGTTGCGCTCCCGGCTCCACCTGCCGGGCGTCAGCTCCACCACCGGGTGGCTGAAGGAGTGGATGTCCGAGGAGAACCTGGGGGAGAAGGAGCACCGCCATCTCTCCCCGCTGGTGGGCCTCTTCCCCGGGGACCGGATCACCGTCGAGGACTCACCCCCCGAGGTGCTCGACGGGGTGAGGAAGCTGCTCACCGCGCGCGGGATGGAGAGCTACGGCTGGGCGTGCGCCTGGCGGGCCATGTGCTGGGCCCGCCTCAAGGACGCGGAGAAGGCGTACCGGTTGGTGCGGACGGTCATGAGGCCTTCGGTGGAGCACGGCAACGGCTCCGGCATCAACATGTTCGACATGTACCAGCTCTCCGGCTCCGCGTCGGTGTTCCAGATCGACGCCAACTTCGGCACGCCGGTGGCGATGCTCGAGATGCTCGCCCAGTCACGCCCAGGGCATGTCGAACTGCTGCCTGCGCTGCCGGACGCGTGGGCAAAGGCGGGACGCGTCACCGGCATCGGGCTGCGTGGCGGGCTGCGGCTGGACCTGGCATGGGCGCAGGGCGCTTTCACCGAGGCGACTCTCCACGGTGCGGCGGGAACCCGGGTGACGGTGGTGGCGGAGGGCCGGCGAAGGGAGGTGACCCTTCCGGACGGCGGAGCCGTCACCCTGCGGCCCTGAACGCGGTGCGGGAGGATACGGGACGCCGGGGACGCCGGGTGCGCGCCGCCGCTCCACGGAGCGGACTCAGCGCACGCGCAGCGAACGCAGCGCACACGCAGGGGAATCAGCGCAGGAGCGCTGCAAAATCCCATAAGCCGCGCAAGCCCCGCGCGCCCCGGTACCGAGTGGCGCGAAAAGAGATCCGATGTTTCCTTGCGCGGCTCGGTCGCCCGGGAATAGTGTCGACTCGTCGTTCAGTCATCCGATCTCTGAGGCGTTGGATGCTCCCTCGACGCAACGGTGGCGCCGCCGCGGGGCAGGCTGCGAAAGGAACCCAGTTGTCCGCAGACGTTGCACGGATCATCGCGATGGACACCTATGACGTCCGCTTCCCGACCTCCAGACAGCTGGACGGCTCCGACGCGATGAACCCGGACCCCGACTACTCCGCCGCGTACGTCGTCCTGCGCACCGACGCAGGTGAGGGGCTCGACGGGCACGGGTTCACCTTCACGATCGGACGGGGCAACGACGTGCAGGTCGCGGCCATCGAGGCGCTGCGCGGGCATGTGGTCGGACGGCCGGTCGCCGAGCTGTGCGCGGACCCGGGATCGCTGAGCAGAGCCCTGACCGGGGACAGCCAACTGCGCTGGCTCGGCCCCGAGAAAGGGGTGATGCACATGGCTGTCGGCGCGGTCGTCAACGCCGCCTGGGACCTGGCGGCCAGGCAGGCGCGCAAGCCGCTGTGGAAGCTGCTGGCCGACGCCGAACCCGCGTGGCTGGTCTCCCAGATCGACTTCCGCTACCTGACCGACGCGCTGACCGAGCAGGAGGCGCTCGACCTGCTGTGCCGCGCCCGTACGGGCCGCGAGGCCAGAGAGGAGGAGCTGCACCGCGGCGGCTACCCGGCGTACACCACCTCGCCGGGCTGGCTCGGATACCCGGACGAGAAGCTCGCCCGGCTCGCCGAGGAGGCCATGGCGGCGGGCTTCCGGCAGATCAAGCTGAAAGTGGGCGCCGACCTCCAGGACGACATCCGGCGCTGCCGCACCGCCCGCGAGGTGGTAGGACCCGGGTTCCGCATGGCCATCGACGCCAACCAGCGCTGGGACGTGCCCGAAGCCATCGCGTGGACCGCTCGGCTGGCCGAGTTCGGCCCGTACTGGATCGAGGAGCCGACCAGCCCCGACGACGTGCTCGGGCACGCCGCGATCCGGCGCGCGGTGGCACCCGTCAAGGTCGCCACGGGCGAGCACGTGCACAACCGGGTGGTCTTCAAGCAGCTGCTCCAGGCCGACGCGCTCGACGTGCTGCAACTCGACGCGGCCCGGGTCGGCGGTGTCAACGAGAACCTGGCGATCCTGCTGCTGGCCGCGAAGTTCGGTGTGCCGGTGTGCCCGCACGCGGGCGGTGTCGGCCTGTGCGAACTGGTGCAGCACCTGTCGATGTTCGACTTCGTGGCGGTGTCGGGCACGACCGAGGACCGGGTCATCGAGTACGTCGACCACCTGCACGAGCACTTCCGCGACCCGGTCGTGATCCGGGACGGGCACTACGCCGCGCCGCTCGCGCCGGGCTTCTCCGCCGCCATGGACCCGGAGTCGATCGCCAACTACACCTATCCACACGGCCGCTTCTGGGCCGCCGATCTCGCCCGGCGCGGCGACGGCCAGGGCGCCACCGACCCCGCGGAGGCCCAGGCATGATCACGCACGAACTCACCGGACTGCGCGCCCTCGTCACCGGCGGAGCCTCGGGAATCGGCCGGGCCACCGCCCGGCGACTGGCCGACGGCGGCGCCGAGGTCGCCGTGCTCGACCTGGAGCCCTCGGGAGTGGAGGCACCGCTGCACGGCATCAGGGCCGACGTCGCGGACGACGCCTCCGTCCGCTCGGCCGTCCAGCGCGCTGCCGACCTGCTCGGGGGCATCGACATCCTGGTCAACAACGCGGGCATCGGCGCCGCCGGCACGGTCGCCGACAACACCGACACCGAGTGGCAGCGGGTGCTCGACGTCAACGTCGTCGGCATCGCGCGCACCACCCGCGCCGCCCTGCCCCACCTGCGGCGCTCGCCGCGTGCCGCGATCGTCAACACCTGCTCCATCGCGGCCACCGCGGGGCTGCCGCAGCGCGCCCTGTATTCGGCCAGCAAGGGCGCGGTGTACGCGCTGACGCTGGCCATGGCGGCCGACCACGTCCGCGAGGGCATCCGCGTCAACTGCGTCAACCCCGGGACGGTCGACACGCCCTGGGTGGGCCGGCTGCTGGCGGCGGCCGACGACCCCGAGGCCGAGCGGCGGGCGCTCGAGGCCCGCCAGCCGCACGGCCGCCTGGTCGCCGCCGAGGAGGTCGCCGCCGCCATCGTCCACCTGGCCTCACCCGGCGCCGGATCGGTGACCGGTACGGCACTCGCGGTCGACGGCGGCATGTCGGGGCTGCGCCTGCGGCCGGCCGGCACATGAGCGGCGTACTGCCGCATGCCGCGCTCGGTGGGAGCACGGCACGGGTGACGCGGCTCGCCTTCGGCGCCGCCTGCCTCGGCAACCTGTACGAGGCGGTGAGCGAGGAGCAGGCGCTGGCCACGGTGGACACCGCGTGGGAGGAGGGGGTGCGCACCTTCGATGTGGCGCCGCACTACGGGCTCGGTCTGGCCGAGCGGCGGCTGGGCGCGGCGCTGCGCGGGCGGCCGCGGGACGACTTCACCGTCTCCACAAAGGTCGGACGACTCCTCGAACCGGTCAGCGGCGCACGGGGTGACGACCTGGACCACGGGTTCGCCGTCCCGGCCGACCTGCGCAGGGTGTGGGACTTCAGCGCGGACGGAGTCCGCCGCAGCCTGGAGGCCAGCCTCGAACGGCTCGGACTCGACCGGGTGGACATCGTCTACCTCCACGACCCGGACGACCACGAGCGTGCGGCCCTCGACCAGGCCTACCCCGCGCTGGAACGCCTCAGGGGCGAGGGCGTCGTCAAGGCGATCGGCGTCGGCATGAACACCACCGTGATGCCCGCCAGGTTCGTGCGCGACACCGACATCGACGCCGTCCTGCTCGCCGGCCGCTACACCCTGCTCGACCGCAGCGGCCTCGCGGACCTGCTGCCCGCCGCCCACGCGCGGGGCACCTCGGTGGTGGCCGGGGGCGTCTTCAACTCCGGAGTGCTCGCCGACCCGCGGCCCGAGGCGACCTACGACTACCGACCCGCCCCCCGGCACCTGCTGGAGCGGGCGCAGGGCCTGGGGCGGATCTGTGCGGAGTACGGGGTGCCCCTGCGCGCCGCCGCAGCTCGCTTTCCGCTGGGCCACCCCGCCGTCGCCGCGGTGCTGCTGGGCCTGCGGACCCCGGCCGAAGTACGGGACGCGGCCGCCCAGTTCCGGCGCCCGTTCCCCGACGGCCTGTGGGACGCGCTCGCCTCCTCCGGACTGCTCGGCCACACCGGACACCGAAAGGTGACGTTATGAGGGTTGCTCTGCACACGCGCGTGCGCCAGGAGCGCATCGCCGAGTACGAGGCGGCGCACCGGGAGGTGCCCGCCGAACTGACCGCCGCCATCCGGGCGGCCGGCTGCACGTCCTGGACGATCTGGCGCGGTGGCACGGACCTGTTCCACCTCATCGAGTGCGAGGACTACGCGCGGCTGCTCGCCGAGCTGGAGCGCCTTCCGGTCAACGTCGGCTGGCAGGCGCGGATGGCCGAACTCCTCGACGTGGTGCACGACTACTCCGCCCGAGGGGCGGACGCCGGGCTGCCGGTGGTGTGGCAACTGCCCGATCGTCGCGAAGAACCCCGCGAAGAACCCCGCGAAGAACCCCGCGAAGAGTCCCGAGACGATTCCCGCGCCGATTGCCGCGAAGGGACGAGTGAAGAAGCGGACCAGCGGCCGTGAGGTCACCGCGTCCGTGGCCTGCCGGGGCAGCGAGGACCGATCCGACCTGGAGGGACGACAACCCGTGACACACATACGGACGGGCGCGGCCGCCCGCACGCAGGACGGCGGAGCGGTACCCAAAAGAGTGCACTGGGTCGCCGTGCTCGGCGGTCTCTCGGGCGTCCTGTACGGCTACGACTCGGGCGCCATATCCGGAGCGCTCGAACCGCTGACCGACGACTTCGGCCTCAGCTCCACAGGACAGGGCCTGGTCACCAGCCTGCTGCTGCTCGGCGCGCTGCCGGCCATCGTCGCCGGATCGCTCGCCGCACGGCGCTGGGACCGGCGGCATCTGCTCGTCCTGGCGGGCGTCATCTTCGTCGTCGGCTCGATCGGCTGTGGCCTGGCCCCGAACGCCGCCACGCTCATGGTCTCCCGGTTCGTCCTCGGTTTCGCGGTCGGCCTGGCCAACATGTTCGGCCTCATCTACCTGAGCGAGCTCGCCCCCAAGCATCTGCGCGGCCGCATCACCGCGCTCTACCAGCTCTCCGTCAACGTGGGCATCCTCGTCGCGTTCACCGTCGGCGACGCGCTCTCCTCCTCAGGCGCCTGGGAGTGGATGCTGGGGCTGGGCGCCCTGCCGGCCGCGGTGTTCCTGGCCGGCATGGTCCTCAGCCCGGCAGGCCCCCGCTGGCTGATGATGCACGGCAGGGTGAAGGAGGCCGAGTCGGTGCTGCGCACGCTGCGCTCCACCGACGGGGCGGCCCGCGCCGAGGTCGAGGAGATCCGCACCAGCCTCGTGGAGCAGCACGCGGGCCTGCGCGAACTGTTCACCGGGCACTACCGCAGACCCCTGCGCATCACCCTGATCCTGACGTTCTTCCAGGTCTTCACGGGCATCAACGCCGTCGTCTACTACGCCCCGATCATCTTCGAGCACCTCACCCCCGAAGGGTCCGGCAGCGCCGGAACCCTCGCCAACTACTGCGTGGGCGCGGCCCTGGTGCTCTCGACGGCGGCCTCGCTGCCCTTCATCGAACGCCTGGGCAGGGTGAGGCTCCTGACCCTCTCGCTGGCCGTGCAGGTGCCACCGATGATCGTCCTTGCCCTCTTCCCCGACGTCACCGCTGTCGCCGTCACCTGCGTGTTCGTCTACACCTTCGCCTTCGGCTTCGGCCTGGGCCCGGTGTTCTGGCTCTACTGCCCCGAGGTGCTGCCGCTCCGCGCCCGCGCCCTCGGCATGGGCGTGATCACCTTCACCCAGTATCTGCTCAACTTCCTCTTCTCCCTGGTCTTTCCCGACGTCCTGCACGCCATCGGCAGCACGGTCTTCGCGCTCTTCGCCTTCCTGTCCGCCGTCGCCGCCTGGTACGTGGCCCGCCGCGTGCCCGAGACCTGTGGCAAGTCGCTCGAGGAGATCGAGCACCTCTGGCTCACCGAGCCGCCCCCGGCCACCCGCGCCTGAGGCCGGGCCACGAACCTGACACCCTCGGTACCTCGGGAGAGGCCCGAGCCCTGTGACGAGGAGAGAGGCGCACAGCATGCACGTCGTCGACGCGCACCACCATGTGTGGGACCTGAGCGTGCGCGACCAGCCCTGGATCAGCGGCCCCGCCATGGCACCGCTGCGCCGCTCGTTTTCCGCCGCCGAGTTCGCGGGCGAGGCCCGTGCCGCCTCGGTGACGGCGAGCGTCCTGGTGCAGACCGTCACCGAGGCGCGGGAGACCCCCGAACTCCTCGCCCTGGCGGCCGGCAGTGACCTGATCGCGGCCGTGGTCGGCTGGACGGACCTGACCGCTGTGGGCGTGGCGGAGGAGCTGTCCAGGCTGCGTGCGCTGCCCGGCGGCCGGTTCCTGCGCGGCATCCGCCATCAGGTGCAGGGCGAGCCCGACCCCGAGTGGCTGGTGCGTCCCGACGTCCTGCGCGGGCTGCGCGCCGTGGCGGCGGGGGGACTCAGCTACGACCTCGTCGTCCTGCCGCACCAACTGCCGGCGGCGGAGCGGGCGGCGGCCGCCGTTCCCGAACTGACCTTCGCGCTCGACCATCTGGGCAAGCCGCCGCTGGCCACGGGGGAGACCCGGGCCTGGGAGGCCGGGCTGCGGCGCCTGGCCGCGCTGCCCAACACCGTCGCCAAACTCTCGGGGCTGGTCACCGAAGCCGACTGGGACACCTGGACGGTCGAGGAGCTGCGCGGCTGCGTGGACGCGGCCCTCGACGCCTTCGGCCCACAGCGCGTGATGTTCGGTTCCGACTGGCCCGTGTGCACACTGGCCGCCCGCTACGCGGACGTCATGGCGACGACCCGCACGCTCACCGCCGCGCTGGGACCGAGCGAACAGGCGCAGGTGTGGTCGGGGACGGCAGCGCGCACCTACGGCCTGAGCACCCCTCCCGCGGCGGGGTGACGCGCGGCTGCGGTCAGCCGTCCCTGACGTCCTCCACCGCTTGCCTGACATCCGGGTGCGGGTCGTCGGCCAGACCGTCGAGCAGCGCGGCGACCCCCGGGGTCGACCAGCGGGCCAGCGCCCACACCAGGTCCTCCCTCACCCCGGGGTCGGGGTGGCGGGCGAGAGGGCGCAACCGGTCGAGGGGGCCCCGACGGCGCATGCCGAACCAGTGCAGTGCCTCGCGCAGCACGGCCGGGTCGCCGGGGTCGCCGGCTGCCGCGACCCTCTCAAGCAGCACCCGGACGGGTGGCGGGGGGCCGTCCAGCGGGTGCGGGAGACGCTCGCGCAGCCGCCGCGCTCCGTACCCGCCGCGCTCCCGGCACCCCACGCAGGTGCACGGCCGCCTCCCGTGCGCGTCCGGCAGGTAGCGCCAGCCCGCCACGCGGGGCGCGCAGCGGACCCGGTGGACCTCGCGCGCCGTGACCGCCCTGGGGACGAACACCTCCCACCCGCGCGGGTCGGGCAGCGCCGCGATCCGGCGTACGGCCTCGGCGGCGCGCAGGGTCTCCTGGGCGTTCCGCGCCCGGTCCGTGTACCGGCCGACCACCACGGGCTCGGTGTCCGCAAGGCGCAGATGGACGGCCACGAGCCCGCCCCGGCTGCCGAACCGGGCCAGCTCGCGCACCCACTGGTGGGTGAGCGTGTACGAGGGCAGCACCGGGAAGCAGTGGACCCCGCGCGCCCCGCCCTGGCCGTGACCGGCCGCGCGGATGCCGGACCGCCGGATGCGCGGCGCGTTCGCCGCGGACGTCACGTGCACGAACATCGCCATGGCCCGGCATGCTAGGGGACGCGGCGCCTCCGCGGCCTGTGTGGTCTCCTCAGGCGGCCCGGTGCCGTGCGCGGCGGATGCGGACCTCCTCGCCGCCGTGGAGCACGGCGGTCAGCGCGGTGTGGTCGCGGATCTCCAGGTGGATGCCCGCGTTTCCCAACGCCGTGGTGACGCGCTCGGGCAGGGTGCGGCGTTCCTCGTCCTCCAGTTCCGCGGGGTCGCGGGTCGCGGCGAGCAGCGCGGCGCGCGGTCCGCCTCCCGCTCCGGTCGACCGCACGCCCACGCAGCGGTGGAGTCCGGCGCGGCGGAGGGCGGCCCGCGCGTCGTCGCGCAGTGCGACGCAGGAGAGGTACTCCACGATGACGGGCGGGCTGTAGGCGCCGGCCGCCGTGCGCGCGATCTCCTGGGCGGCGACGCCGTTGTGGTGGTCGGTGCACATGGCCCAGAACAGATCCGCACGCACCCGCAGATACTCCTCGACCGCGTCGCGGGTGTGCAGGTGGATCATGGCCTCGTCCTCCGGTTCGACTCTCCGAGCGGGCGTCCCCTCGCGGACTCCCGCGTGCTGATGACGTGTGTGGGGCGGGCGAGCGCGCGGATGCGGCGCCCGCGCTCCGGCCTGCCGGCCCGCGTCAGCGCGCCACCGGTGGCCAGTTGAGGACCGCCTTGGGCCGCGGCGGGGCGTACGTCCGCACCTTGGACGTCGACAGGCCGAGGCCGACGAGGGACTCGGCGATCTTCACGGCCGCGGTCACCCCGTCCACGACGGGCACCCCGGTTCGGTCGACGACGCGTTCGGTCAGTCCCGACATGCCGCCGCAGCCCAGGCAGATCACCTCCGCGCGGTCGTCCTCCACCGCACGGGCGGCCTGCTCGGCGATGGCGTCGACGGCGGCTTTCTCGTCCTGCTCCAGCGCGAGTACGGGCAGACCGCTGGCGCGCACGGAGGCGCACCGTGCGCTGAGCCCGGCCGCGTGGAGGCGCTCTTCGATCAGGGGCACCGTACGGTCCAGGCTGGTGACGACGGAGTAGGTGCGGCCCAGGAACTGGGCGGTGCTCGCGGCGGCCTCGGTGATGTCGACGACGGGGACGTCGAGCAGTTCCTGTAGCCCTTCGCGTCCGTGCTCCCCGTAACCGGCCTGGATCACCGCGTCGAACGGCTTCTGGTAGGCGCGGACGGTCTCCATCACGGCGAGCGCGGCGAGGTAGCTCTCGTAGTTACCCTCGACCGACTCGGCGCCGAACGAGGGGGTGAGCGGCACGATCTCGGTCCCGGGCGACGCGGCACTCTTCGCCTGCCGTCCGATCGCGTCGGTGATGGACCGCGTGGTGTTGACGTTCACGACGAGGATGCGCATGCTCCGGCTTTCTGCTGCTGGTTGGTGTCTTCGACTGGCGGTGCGGTCATTCGGCGGCGACGGCGATGGCCTCGCCGTCCACGTCGCGGAGCGCGACGCCGCGGTCCGCGATGAGCGCGTACACGGCGGCGGCGAGGAGGGCGCCGATGAACCAGGAGAAGCCGGCCACGGCGTGGAAGGCGGGAACGAGGGCCAGCACGACAGCCGCCGCGGCGCTGGGCGCGAAGGCGGCGACGGCGCGCGGGTTGTAGCCGCGGCGGTAGTGGTACTCGCCCTGGGCGTCCTCGGTGTAGAGGTCGGGCACGTTCACGCGGGCCTTCCGCAGCAGCCAGTAGTCCGCCATGATCACGCCGAATAGCGGTCCGAGCAGGGCGCCGAGCCCGCCGAGGAAGTAGTTGACGACGACGGGGCTGTTGTAGAGGTTCCAGGGCAGGATCACCAGCCCCAGGACGCCGCTGACCAGCCCGGCCTTGCGGAAGTTCAGCCGCCGGGGGAAGAAGTTGACCAGCGCGTAGATGGGCGCGACGAAGTTGGCCAGCAGGTTCACCGCGACGGTCAGGGCGATCAGGGCGAGCGAGGCGACGGCCAGCAGGAACATGTTCGGGATGGTCCGCACGATGTCCGTGGGGCTGGTGATGACATGTCCGTCGAGCTTGAACTGGGCCCCGCTGAGAACCGCGACGATGACGGCGAAGAAGAGCATGTTCACGGGTATGCCGATCACGTTGCCGCGGACGATGGAGCTGCGGCTCCTGGCGGACCGGGTGAAGTCGCAGAAGTTGAGCACGAAGGTGCCGTAGACCACCACCCACAGCGCGGCGCCCTGCAGGATCTGCAGCCACATCGCTCCGCCGGTGAGCGGCGCGTCGATGGACAGGGAGACGGAGCCGTCCGCGCGGAAGAACATCCAGGCCGCGAGCGCGCACATGGTGATCAACGTCGTGGGCGCGGCGAAGGCCATGTACCGGCGGATCATCTGCATGCCGTAGCTGACGATGAGGATCTGCAGGGCCCACAGCGCCAGGAACGTGATCCAGCCGAGCGTCGACTGGCCCAGGATCGCGTTGTCGTCCAGGTGGCCCATGCCGGGGAACATCGCCACCAGCAGGGCGCTGAGTACGGATGAGGCCAGGTAGGTCTGGATGCCGAACCAGGCGATGGCGACGGCTCCGCGCACGCCGGCGGGTATCTTCGCGCCCTTGATGCCGAACGCGATGCGGCTCATCACGGGGAAGGGGACGCCCGTCTTGTGTCCCATGAAGCCGGAGAGCGTCAGCAGGAGGAAGAGCAGGACGGAGGCGAGCGCGAAGGCTGCCAGGATGCCCCACACGTTGAGGCCGAGCGCGAAGAGCCCGATGGCGAACGCGTAGTTCCCGAGGCTGTGCACATCGTTGGCCCAGAGGGTGAAGACGTTGTAGGCGCCCCAGCGGCGCCCTTCTTTCTTCGTCGGGGCGAGGTCGTAGGTGTAGAGGCCAGAACTGGCGGCGTTGCTGGTCTCCACGGACGACCGCTCATCCACGGCAGTCATACGGAGCTCCGGGGGGAGGGGGAGGGAGGGGAGGAGGGAGAGGGGAGGAGAGGGCGAGGAGTGGAGGGGAGGCGGGGAACGTTGGGAGGTTTCCACGAAATGGAAGCGCGTTTCCGGTAGCCAGAACGTAGTTTTCGCCAAGCGACACCGTCAAGAGGTCAGAGGGAAAGACTTGGTCAGCCGGCGCACCGCTCCTGACCGGCGGGAAGACGGTGTGGCGGTGGTGCGGCCCGGCAGCGGTACGCGCCCGGCGCATGGAACCCGGGGACTACGGCGGCGGTTTACCCGCTGTGTCCGATTCAACCCGGCGCCGGATGCGGCCCGGGTCTCCGCCTCCGTAGCGTCGCCCCCGTCGCACACCAGGCGAGGGGGCGATCATCGGCGTGGGTAACCAAGGGGCGGCCGTCAAGGAGGCCCAGTGGCTGGTGGACGAGGTGTGGAGTTACCCGGGCAGCCTCGCCAAGGACGGTATCTACGGGCCCGACACCAGGAAGGCGATCGTCTGGTTCCAGAAGAAGAAGGGGCTCGCGGCGGACGGCATCGTCGGCCCCAAGACCTGGCACGCCCTGCGGACCGGCGTCGTCTGAGGTCCGCCCGTGCGGTCCGCCCCGTGCGATGACGCGCGATGACGGGCCCCGCATGGCACTGTAGGACGGTCGGCCCACCCGCTGCCGCACCGGCAGCCCGTGGGCCGGCGCCGCCGCGGGGGGCGGAACCCTCGACGAGGCGGCGGCGACCTTCGACGAGCGTGCAGGAGAGCGGAATGGCTGCGAACGGCGCCGACGATCAGAGCGGTTCCCGCTACGACGTGCTGGTGCTCGGCGCCGGCCCCGGCGGCGAGAACGTCGCCGACAGGGCCAGGGCGGCGGGACTCAGCGCGGCCGTGGTGGAGAGCGAACTGGCCGGGGGCGAGTGCTCCTACTGGGCCTGCATGCCCAGCAAGGCGCTGCTGCGGCCGGTGGCCGCACGGGCCGACGCCGGCCACACGTGGGGCCTGCGGGGCGGCCCTTCCCTGCCGCTGGACGTCGAGGACGTCTTCGCCCACCGCGACGAGGAGGCGTCCCACTGGCAGGACGAGGGCCAGGCCGAGTGGCTGGCGAGCGCGGGGATCGACCTCGTACGCGGCCACGGCCGGCTGTCCGGGCCCCGCCAGGTGACGGTGACACAGGAGGACGGAACGGTGCGCCGGCTCTCGGCCCGTCAGGCCGTCGTGGTGGTGACCGGCAGCCGCGCCGTGCTCCCCGACCTGCCGGGGGTCGCGGACGCCAGGCCCTGGACCAGCAGGGAGGCGACCAGCGCCTCCCGGGTGCCGGACCGCCTCGTGGTGGTGGGCGGCGGAGTCGTGGGCGTGGAGATGGCCACGGCGTGGGCGGGGCTCGGCTCCCGGGTGACGCTCCTGGCCCGGGGGAGCGGCCTGTTGCCGCGCATGGAGCCCTTCGCCGGGGAACTCGTCGCCGACGCCCTCCGCGCGGCGGGCGCGGACGTGCGCGTGGGCGAGTCCGTCACCGAGGTCGCACGCGCGCGCCCTGACGGTCCTGTGACCGTCCGCACCGACGCGGGGCAGGAGGTGGAGGCGGACGAGGTGCTGTTCGCGACCGGCCGTGCGCCGCGCACCGAGGACCTGGGTCTGGAGACCGTGGGCCTGGAGCCGGGGTCCTGGCTGACGGTGGACGACACCCTGCGCGTCACCGACGTGGCGGACGGGTGGCTGTACGCCGTCGGGGACGTCAACCACAGGGCCCTGCTCACGCACCAGAGCAAGTACCAGGCGCGCATCGCGGGAGCGGCCATCGCCGCTCGCGCGCAGGGGGCGGTGACGGCCGACGCGTGGGGCGCGCACAGCGCCACCGCCGACCACCACGCCGTCCCCCAGGTGGTGTTCACCGACCCCGAGGTCACCGCTGTGGGGCTCACGGCCGGTCAGGCCGAGCGTGCGGGGCGGCGTGTCCGTGCGGTCGACTATGACATGGCCGACGTCGCGGCCGCGGGCCTGACCCGCGACGACTACGCGGGGCGTGCGCGTCTCGTCGTCGACGTCGAGCGTGAAGTCGTCGTCGGCGCCACGTTCGTCGGCGCCGGACTCGCGGAGCTGCTGCACTCGGCGACGATCGCCGTCGTCGGTGAGGTCCCGCTGAGCAGGCTCTGGCACGCGGTGCCCTCGTACCCGACCCTCAGCGAGGTATGGCTGCGGCTGCTGGAGACCTACCGGGACAGCTGAGGCGGGCCCGCCAGTTCCTCGCGCAGCCCCTCCAACGCCACCACGTCGTCCTCGGTGCCGGTGTGCGGGGCGGCGAACCAGTCGGCGTACTCGGCGATTTCGGACAGGCACCAGTCGAGCGCGAACAGGTCGGCCATCGCGGGACGCGCCCGCACCCTGTCTCCCGCGCCGGCGGCGAGCAGGTCGGCGAAGTCGCGCTCGGGCGGAGCCAGGGCAAGCGACTCCCAGTCGACGAGCCGCAGGCCCTGGCCGGTCACGACCTGGTTGGCGTGGTGCGGCTCGCCATGGGTCGGTACCCAGGCGCCGCGCTGAGCACGGGCGCGCGCCGCCAGCCGGTGGTAGCGCTCGGTCCAGTCCGCGATCCGGCCGAGCCGTGCGGCGATCGCCGCACGCGCCTCTTCGGCCTGTGGCCCGACGTCCCAGGAGCCGGCCGTGCGGGCCCGCAGACGGTGGGCGAAGTCACGGGGGACGCGCGGCGCCCACTCGGGCAGCCCCGGGGGAGGCGCGGCGCGGTGCAGGTCCCGCACCGCCGCGACCACCCGCTCCACGTGCCTGGGCGCCTGTGCCTCCGCCTCGGTAGGTGACCGGCCCGCCAGCCACGGGGTGGCGCTCAGTGCGCCGTCGGCCAGCTCCACGGTGTAGCGCCCTGAGCGCGAGGGCAGCGGCGCGCACACCGGGGCGAGACCGGCCGCGGCCAGCGCGGCCGCGCCGGCGTAGGCGGCTTCCAGCGAAGCGCGCGTGTGCCGGGGCGCCAGGGCGTCGAGCGTGACGAACAGCTCCCGGCCGTCGTCCAGGGCCGCACGCCAGTGGTGGGCGCCGAATCCCCAGGGGAGGTGGCCCAGGTGGCGTACCGGCGAGGACCAGGACGCGGTGACCGTCCGGCGGATCGTCTCCTCGGTCACCGAGGCGGGTGGACTGAGCACGCTGGGGACCCTAGGACGGCCGCAGGGGCCGGGCAACGCGTTTACTGCCGGCGCACGAAGCACCCGAATGGCGCATTCCGGTGCGGGCGGGGACGATGGACGAGGGGGGTCGGAGCGAACGGCTGAACCGCGTCGACAGGAGGGACGCCATGACCACCGCAGCCGACATCATGCACCCTGGCGCCCAGTGGGTGCCCGCCACCGAGACCCTCGACCGCGCCGCGCAGCTCATGCGCGAGCTCGACGTGGGAGCCCTGCCCGTGAGTGACCCGGGCGACGCCGACGAACGGATGTGCGGCATCCTGACCGACCGCGACATCGTGGTCGGCTGCGTCGCGGCGGGACACGACCCCGCTCGGGTCACGGCGGGAGACCTGTGCCGGGGCACCCCGCGCTGGGTCAGCACGGAAGCGGACCTTCAGGAGGTCCTCCGCGAGATGGAGGGCAACCAGATCCGGCGCCTGCCGGTCATCGACCAGAACAAGCGGCTGGTCGGCGTGATCAGCGAAGCCGACCTGGCCCACCACCTGAGCGACGACCAGCTCGCCGAGTTCGTGGAGCGCGTGTACGCCTGACACGCCCGCCGCACGTGCACGGCACCGGTGACCCGGCGGAACGGCGCCGCTGGGTCACCGCCGTGCACCGCGGCGCCCCCGAGGCGTACGCTCACGCGCGTGCGGCTGACCAAGTACACCCATGCCTGTGTCCGGTTGGAGAGCGCCCGAGGCGCGGCGCTGGTCATCGACCCCGGTATCTGGAGCGAGCCGCGGGCCCTCGCCGGCGCGGACGCGGTCCTGGTGACCCACGAGCACGCCGATCACGTCGACGGGCTGCGGCTGAAGGCCCTTGGCGTGCCCGTCCACGCCCCCGCGGGGGCGCGGCTGCCCGGTCTCGACTTCACCGGCGTCGAGCCGGGCGAGGAGTTCACCGCGGCCGGTTTCCGGGTGCGCGCCCACGGCGGACGGCACGCCCGGGTCCACGGCGACCTGCCGGACTGCCCGAACCTCGGCTATCTCGTGGAGGACAGCCTCTACCACCCGGGCGACGCCCTGGACCTGCCCGGCTCCCCGGTCGAGACCCTGCTGGTTCCCCTGCAGGCGTCCTGGCTGCGCACGGACCAGGCGATCGACTTCGTGCGCGCCGTCGGGCCCCGACGCGCGTACGGCATCCACGAGGGGCAGTTGAACGAGCGGGGCCTCAGCAGCGTGAACGGCTGGCTGAACGAGCGGGGCGGCGGCTGCTACCGCTGGCTCCCGCCCGGCTCCTCGGTGTGAGGCCCGGCGCCTCCTGCCGTCGCACGCCGGCCCGGCGCAGCCGGGGTGCCCTCCGGTCGATACCGGGGGCACCCCGTGCCGCGCCATGGCTGACGGCGGGGCGCGCCGTCACGCGCCCTGACCGGCCTCCTCAGCGCGCAGTACGCGGTCCGGGCGCAGCGGCAGGTCCCGGTGGCGCACGCCGGTCGCATGCCAGACGGCGTTGGCGATCGCGGCGGCGGCACCGACGATGCCCAGCTCGCCGACGCCCTTGATGCCGAGGGGGTCGTCGGGAATCGGATCGTCGATCCAGTCCGCCTCGACCACGGGGACGTCCGCGTTGGCGGCGACGTGGTAGCCCGCCAGGTCCGCGCCGAGCTGCCTGCCCGAGGCGGGGTCGCGGACGGCCTCCTCGTGCAGGGCCATGGAGATGCCCCACGTCATACCGCCGACCAGCTGGCTGCGGGCGGTGAGCGGGTTGACGATGCGTCCCGCCGCGAAGATGCCCAGCATGCGGCGTACCCGGACCTCGCCGGTGGCCACGTCGACGGCCACCTCGGCGAACTGGGCCCCGAAGGAGTGCCGTTCCTTCTTCGCGAGTTCCGCCAGCAGCCGGGCCGTGTCCACGCGGGCCGTGAGACCCTCCGGCGGGACGTCCTGCCCCCTGAGCGCCAACTGGTCGCGCAGCTCCTCCGCCGCCGAGGTGACGGCCCAGGACCAGGAGCGGGTGCCCATGGAGCCGCCCGCCACCCAGGCGGGGCCGAAGTCGCTGTCACCGATGCGCACGGTGACGCGTGCGGGGTCGACGCCGAGGACCTCGGAGGCGACGAGAGTCAGCGCCGTGCGGGCGCCCGTGCCCACGTCCGCGGCCGAGATCCGTACGGTGAAACCACCGTCGGGCTCCGCCGTCACCGAAGCGGTGGACGGCGCGACCCCCGAGGGGTAGGTTGCGGCCGCCGTGCCGGTGCCGAGCAGCCAGCGGCCCTCGCGGCGTGTACGGGGCCGCGGATCGCGGTCGGCCCAGCCGAACCGGCGTGCTCCCTCGGTGAAGCAGCCCAGCAGGTCGCGGCTGCTGAAGGGCAGCCCGGACAGCGGCCCGACGGCAGGTTCGTTGCGGGCCCGCAGCGCGATCGGGTCCATGCCGAGGTGTTCGGCGAGCTCGTCCAACGCGGTCTCCACCGCGAAGGAGCCCGGCGCCTCCCCGGGGGCACGCATCCAGGTCGGCGTCGGCACGTCCAGCTCGACGATCCGGTGTGCCGTGTGGTGTGCCTCGGCGTCGTACAGGACGCGGCCGAGGACGGCGCTGGTCTCGACGAAGGGACGCAGCGTGGAGGTGAGGTTGAGCACCTCGTGTCCGAAGGCGCGCAGCCGCCCGTCCGGGTCGGCCCCGAGCCGCACGCGCTGTGTGGTCGGGCTGCGGTACCCGGTGATCGCGAACGTCTGCCGCCGGGTCAGCGCGACGCGTACCGGGCGGTGCAGGGCGGTCGCCGCCATCACCGCGGCGGTCTGGTGCGGCCGCATGCCCTTGGAGCCGAAGGCGCCACCGATGTGCTCGGAGCGCACCCGCACGGAGGCCGGATCGAGGGAGAACATCTTGGCGAGCTCGTCCGCCACCCACATGCTGCCCTGGTTGGAGTCGAAGACCTCCAGCCGTCCGCCGTCCCACCTGGCTGTGGCGGCGTGCGGTTCCATGGCGCTGTGGTGCTGCTCGGGTGTGCTGAAGGTGGCGTCGAGCACCACGGCGGAGGCGGCCAGTTCGGCGTCCAGGTCGCCCTTGGTCGCCACGTGCTGGCCGTCCTCGGGAACGTAGGCGTCGGCCCTGTCGGCGCGGAAGCCGGTGTCGTGCGCTTCCTCGTCGTACTCGACCACGAGCGCCTCGGCGGCCTCTCTGGCCTGCTCGGGGGTCTCGGCGACCACGAGCGCCACCGGCCATCCCGCGTGCGGCACCCGGTCGTGCTGGAAGATCGCGCAGGTGGGGTCGGGCGGGCCGAGGAAGGAGACGTAGTCGGTGGCCACGTGCGGCGCGTTGCCGTGGTGGAGCACGGCCACCACCCCCGGCATGGCACGTACCGCCTCGTCGTCGACGGCGCGGACGCGTCCGCGTGCGACGGTGGAGAGCACGAACCAGCCGTGCGCCAGCTGTTCGAAGTGGTGTTCGCTCGCGTACCTGGCGGCGCCCGTGACCTTGTCGCGGCCCTCGACACGGGAGTGGGCGACCCCGACGGCCGGGGGTTTCGCCGTGGTGGTCATCGGGCGGCCTCCTCGGCCAGTTCGGTGAGCAGGGCGAGCACGAGATTGCGCATCAGGGGCACCTTGTAGGCGTTGAGCGGAAGGGTCTCGGCGGCGGCCAGTTCGGCGTCGAGGGCCTCGGCGAACGCCTCGCCCGAGGCCGGCTGCCCGGTCAGTACGCGTTCGGCGGTACGGGCCCGCCAAGGGCGCGAGGCGACGGCGCCGAAGGCCAGCCGCACCTCGCGCACCACGCCGTCCGAGACGTCGAGCGCGGCGGCCGCCGAGCCGATGGCGAAGGCGTACGAGGCGCGCTCGCGGACCTTGCGGTAGCGGGAGAGCGCCGCCACCGGGGCGGGCGGCAGCGTGACCGAGGTGATCAACGCGCCCGGAGGCAGCGCCGTTTCCACGTGCGGGGTCTCGCCCACCGGCAGGTAGAAGTCGGCGAGCGGCAGCTCCCCGGCCCCCTCGGCCGTCTCGTAGGTGACGGTGGCGTCGAACGCGGCCAGCGCCACCCCCATGTCCGAGGGGTGGACGGCCACGCAGTGCTCCGAGGCGCCGAGGATCGCGTGGTTGTGGTGCTCGCCGGTACGGGCCGGGCAGCCGGATCCGGGCGTGCGCTTGTTGCAGGGGAACGCGGTGTCGGTGAAGTAGGCGCAGCGGGTGCGCTGCAGAAGGTTGCCCCCCACGGTCGCCATGTTGCGCAGCTGTCCTGAGGCCCCCTCCAGGATCGCCTGGGCCAGGGCGGGGTAGTCGCGCCGGATGTGGGGATGGGCGGCGAGGTCGCTGTTGGTGACCGTGGCGCCGATGCGCAGCCCGCCGTCGTCGGTGGACTCGATACGGTCCAGCGGCAGCGCGCGCACGTCGACGAGCCGGCCAGGACGCTCCACCCCGGCCTTCATCAGGTCGACGAGGTTGGTGCCGCCGGCCAGGTAGCGTGCCTGCGGGTCGGCGTCGAGCAGGGCGACGACGCCGCCGACGTCCTGGGCCCGCTCGTAGGTGAACTCCTTCACGCGGCGGGCTCCTTCGTCTCCTTCTGGGCCTCTTCGGCGGTCCGTCCGCCCGTCTGTTCGGCGGCCTGCGCGACCGCCTGGACGATCGACACATAGGCGCCGCAGCGGCACAGGTTGCCGCTCATCCGCTCCCGTATCTCCTGCGGGGTCAGGGCGGGCGGTCCCGCCTCGGGCCTTACGTCCTCGGTCGCGGCGCTCGGCCAGCCCGCCGCGTGCTCCTCCAGCACGGCGAGCGCGGAACAGATCTGGCCCGGCGTGCAGTAGCCGCACTGGAACCCGTCGAGGTCGAGGAAGGCCTGCTGCACGGGGTGCAGGTGCTCGCCGTCGGCCACGCCTTCGATCGTGGTGACGTCCTCGTCTCCCACCGCGACCGCGAGTTGCAGGCAGGAGACGACGCGGCGGCCGCCGACCAGCACCGTGCAGGCGCCGCACTGGCCCTGGTCGCAGCCCTTCTTGGTGCCGGTCAGCTGAAGGCGCTCGCGCAGCGCGTCGAGCAGGGTGGTGCGGTGATCGACGGTCAGGGTGTGTTTCTCTCCGTTGACGGTCAACGTGATCGCGCTGGCAGTGGCAGGCGCCATGGGCGGCTTCTTTCGGGAGTGCGGTGCGGGACGAGTCGGTCGGGCGCGTGCGGTGTGCGCGGCGGGTGCGGCAGGCGGCCCGGGCCACTGTGCCGCCGTCCGCCGCTATGGTGAGAAGACGGGAAGCGGACAACTGTCCATGTGCGGTCGTCCCGAACGTAGAGGACAGTTGTCCGCTTTCGCAAGAGCCACCCGCGGCGACGGCCGTGCCGCGCGGGGTGCTGGGCGGCGGGACGACGGAGAGGAGCACGAGTGCCGGACCCCAAGCCGAAGGCCCCGCTGCGCTCGGACGCGCAGCGCAACCGCGAGCGCATCCTTCAAGTGGCCCTGGCGGAGCTGACCCGCGCGGCGGACGCGCCGCTGAGCGCCATCGCGAAGAAGGCAGGTGTCGGACAGGGCACCTTCTACCGCAACTTCCCCAGCAGAGAGGCGCTGGTCCTGGAGGTCTACCGCTACGAGGTCCAGCAGGTGGCCGACACGGCCGACCAACTGCTCGGGACCCGGCCGCCGGACCGCGCGCTGCGCGAGTGGATGGACCGGCTCGCCCAGTACGCGATGGCCAAGGCGGGGCTGGCCGACGCGCTGCGCAAGGCCACCAGTGCGCGCGGCACGCTGGCGGGCCTCGGCCACGGTCCGCTGACCAGGGCGATCGGCGCGCTCATCGAGGCCAATGAGCGGGCCGGGACGATCCGCCCCGGCGTGACCCCCGAGGACTTCCTCCTCGCCATCGCCGGCCTGTGGCAGATCGACCCGCGCACCGACTGGCAGTCCCGCGCGAGGCGCCTGATGGACCTGGTGATGGACGGCCTGCGCGCGGGCGCCCCCGGCCCGGCCACCGGGGACGCTGACCGCTACCGGCCCCGCCACTGAGGGGAGCGCTTGTCCGCGAAGGCGCGTGGGCCCTCCTGGGCGTCCTCGGAGTCGAGCATAGCGCGGTAGCGGGGCAGTTCACCGCCGCGCATGTGCGCGTAGGCCGCCTCGACGCCGAGCGCCTCCGTCTCGCGCAGCACCTCCTTGACAGCACAGAGCGCCAGCGGCGCACCCTGCGCGACCCGCCTGCCGAGCGCCAGCGCGGCGTCGACCGCCGTCCCCGGGCCGCCTGAGACCTGGTTCACGAGTCCCCAGCGGGCGGCCTCGGCGGCGCCCATCCGCCGCCCGGTGAGCAGCATCTCGCTCGCGACGGCGCGCGGCAGCCGCCTGGGCAGGCGCAGCACGCCGCCCGAGTCGGGGATCATGCCGATGCCGACCTCAGGAAGGCCGAACTCGGCGTGCTCCTCGGCGACGACCAGGTCGGCGGCCAGCACGAGTTCGAAACCGCCACCCACCGCGAGCCCGTTGACCGCCGCGATCACCGGCTTGTCCAGAGCGAAGAACTCCGTCAGACCGGCGAAGCCCCCGGGTCCGTGGTCGGCCTCGATGCCCTCTCCGCCGGCTGCCGCCGCCTTGAGGTCCCATCCGGCGGAGAAGAACCGCCGGCCGCCGCCGGTGAGCACCGTGGCGCGCAGCCCCTCGTCCCGCCGCAGCCGGTCGAAGGCCGCGTACAGCTTGCGGCTGGTGGGCACATCGATCGCGTTGGCCTTCGGCCGGTCGAGCGTGACCACCAGGACGCCGTCGCACACCCGCGTCGTCACCGATTCCGCCTGCTCGCCTCCGTGCTCGTCCACGTTGCTGTCCTCTCCCGCACTCACGTGTTTCGTCCTCCTTCTGCGCGCCTCGCGTCCGGCTTCTTCGCGTCTGATGTCCCACTTCCGCACGCCTGGTGCCTGATGAGCGCGTCGACGGCCACCGCGCCCCGCCCCGCGGGCAGCACGAGCAGCGGGTTGACGTCGATCTCGGCGACCGCGGCGTGGCGCGCGTACCGGGCGACGGCGTGCACCGCGTCGACGGCCGCCGCCAGGTCGCCCTCCGGGCCTCCCCTGAACCCCCGCAGCACGGGCCAGATCCGCAGCGACGCCAGGGCTTCCTCGATCTGCTCGCGCCCTGCGGGCAGCAGCAGCGTCGCCGTGTCCCGGACGAGTTCGACCAGCACGCCGCCGGCACCGACGGTGAGAGCGTGGCCGAACTGGGGATCGCGGTGGACGCCGACGAGCAGCTCGGCCACCGGCTCGGGCACCCTCTCCTCGACGAGGAAGCACTCGGCGAGTGAGGCCATCGCGCGGACCGCCTCGCGCACCGCCTCGCGGTCGGTGAGCCCGACCCGTACCCCGCCGGCCTCGCTCTTGTGCGCGAGAGCCGGCGAGAGCGCCTTGACCACCACGGGAAAGCCCAGCTCCGCGGCCAGGTCCGCGGCCTCGTCCGGCGCCCGGACGGCCGACTGCCGTGTGACGCGTCCTCGGGGCACGCGCACACCGTGTGCGGACAGCTCCTGCTTGGCGGCGTACTCATCCAGCGGCGCCGTCGGCTCCGCAGGCGCAGGGCCGGGCGCGGCTGCCCCCGCCGGTCGCACGGTGCCCTCCCGCAGGTGCCGCTGGCGCGCCCGGCCGATCTCCCCGGCCGCGGCGATCGCCCGCACGCAGTCGGCCATGCCGTGCATCGGCGCGACGCCGCGTGCCAGCAGCCGGTCGCTGACGTCCTCCGGCAGCCCCTCGGGCAGCGAGCTGACCACACAGGCCGGTGCGCCGGTCTGCTGTGCCGCCGCCGTGTAGGCGTCCATCGTGGTCGTCCACAGCCCCGGTGCGCAGCGGTCGTCGCGCGGGAGGTCGAGCAGCAGCAGGTTGACGTCGAACCCCGAGCCCTGCAACGCGGTGAAACAGGCGCGCTGCGCCTCGGCGTCGCCCCAGATGTAGGTGTGGTAATCGAGCGGGTTGGCCACGTGGACGTGGTCGCCCAGCACCTGGCGCAGCCGGGCGGCCACGGCGGCGGGCAGCTCGGGCAGGTGTGCGCCGTGCTGCTGCGCGGCGTCGGCGATCAGCGCGGCCTCACCGCCCGAGCAGCTCGCCGAGGTGACGCGAGTCCCGGCGAGCGGCCCGTGCACATGCAGGAGTTTCAGCGTCTCCAGGAAGGTGCCGACCTCGTGCACGCGCGCGACGCCGAGCCGGCGGAAGAGCGCGTCGCACAGCACGTCCGAACCCGCGAGGGAACTGGTGTGGCTCAGGTTGGCGCGTGCGCCCAGTGCGGAGCTGCCCGTCTTGAGAGCCACCACGGGTATGCCCACGTCGAGGGCCGCGAGGGCGGCCCGCGAAAAGCCCGCCACATCGTCGATGCCCTCCAGGTGCAGCCCGATCGCGCTCACCCGCGGGTCGTCGAGCATGCTCTCGATCAGCTCCGGTACGCCCGTCACCGCGCCGTTGCCTGCCGTGACGACGTAGGCGAGTGGCACCGAACGGCGCTGCATGGTGAGGTTCTGGGCGATGTTGCCGCTCTGGGTGATGACCGCCACCCCGCTGGCGACCCTCGCCCCACCGTGCTGGTCGGCCCACAGGGCGCTGCCGTCGAGGTAGTTGAGCACGCCGATGCAGTTGGGGCCGATGACCGGCATGCCGGCTGCCGCCTCGCGCAGCTCCTCCTGGAGCCGGGCGCCGTCCGCGCCGTCCTCGGCGAAGCCCGCCGCGTAGCACACCGCGCCGCCCGCGCCGCGCGCGGAGAGTGCGGCGAGCACGGGGACGGCCGCCGTGTTCGGTACGGCGACCAGCGCCGCGTCGGGTGCCTCGGGCAGATCGGCCACGGTGCGGTGGCAGGGCAGCCCCTCGATGTGCTCCCTGCGGGGGTGGACGGGCCAGATCCGGCCCGTGAAACCGATGGCGCGGCACTGCCGCACCGCCTCGGCCGCGCTCGCCCCGCCGACCACGGCGATGTGCCGGGGAGCGAGCAACCGCCGCAGCCGCTGCGAACGGCCGCCCCGTGCCTCGGTGTTGAGGGAGGAGTCCGCGGCCTCCGTGCGGGGGGAGGGCTCCGCGTCCCGCTGCGGCTCCACTGCCGGGCCGCGCCCCGTGCGTGTCTCGTCGCTGCGCCCGCTCATCAGGAGCCCAGCGGACGCAGCATGGAGCGGGAGATGATGTGGCGCTGTATCTCGCTGGTGCCGTCCCAGATCCGTTCGACACGCGCGTCGCGCCAGTACCGTTCGATGGGGAGTTCCTCCATGAGCCCCATGCCGCCGAAGATCTGCACCGCACGGTCGGTGATCCTGGCCAGTGACTCGGTGGCGTAGAGCTTGGCCATGGCCACGTCCTGGTCGGTCATGAGCCCCTGGTCCTGCTTCCACGCGGCACGCAGGGTCAGCAGTTCTGCGGCCTCCAGCTCGGTCGCCATGTCGGCGAGCGGGAAGCCGACTCCCTGGAAGCGTCCGATGGGCCGGCCGAACTGCTCCCTCTCGGCCGCCCACTGCGTCGTCATCTCCAGCACCCGGCGCGCGCGGCCCACACTGGTCGCGGCCACGGACAGCCGGCTGGCGCCCAGCCACTCGCCCATCAGCTCGAAGCCCTTGCCCTCTTCGCCGAGCCGCTGCGCTGTGGCGACGCGCACGTCGGTGAAGGAGAGCTCACACTGGTGGTAGCCGCGGTGCGAGACGCACGGCGAACCGCGCCGCACCTCGACGCCTGGGGTGTCGAGGTCCACGAGGAACGCGGTGATCAGGCTCTTGGTGCCGCGTGCCGTCTCCTCGGTGCCGGTGGCGGCGAACAGGACGGCGAAGTCGGCGGCGTCGGCATGGCTGATGAAGTGCTTGGTGCCGTTGAGGACGTAGCTGTTGCCGTCCCGCTCGGCGCGCGTCTTCATACTCCGTACGTCCGACCCGGCGCCCGGCTCCGTCATGGCCAGACAGTCGTGCCGCTCCCCCCTGATCGTCGGCAGCAGGTACCGTTCCCGCTGCTCGCCCCGGCAGGCCTCCAGAATGTTGCTGGGGCGCGCGACGAGCATCTGCAACGCGTATCCGGTACGCCCCAGTTCCCGTTCGACCAGGGTCATGCTCACGGCGTCGAGCCCGGCGCCGCCCAGCTCCGCCGGCATGTTCGCCGCGTAGAGCCCGGCGTCGAGCGCCTTCTTCCTGATCCGCCGGGCCAGTTGCGGCGGCACCTCGTCCGTCCGCTCCACCTCGTCGGCGTGCGGGTCGAGTTCCGTGGTGACGAACTTCCGCACCGTCTCCACGATCATCCGCTGTTCGTCCGTCAGCGCGAACTGCATGTGCTGTGCTCCCTCACGTGTTCCGGTCTCGTCGGATGCCCATCGGTTTGCCGACCACCTCGGGCAGCGGGGCCGCGGAGTGGGCGCGGTGGATGGCGCCCAGACGCTGTTGCAGCTCGGTGGGCAGCGGGCAGGAACGCCCCTGGCCGGCGTCCACGTGCACGAGCATCTGCTCGGCCGTGGCGAGCAGCGTCCCGTCGGCGCCGTGCCGCATCTCGTGGAAGAGGTGGACGCGCTTGGCGTCGAAGTCGAGGAGCCGCAGGCTGAGCCGGAGCGGTTCGCCCTCGGTCACTTCGCGCTTGTTGTGCAGGTGTGACTCGACCGTGTAGAGGGAGCGTCCCGCCGCGCGGTACTCCTCGCCGATCCCGATGTAGCGGAAGAAGGCGTCGGAGTTGTCCCCGAAGACGAGCAAGTAGCACGACTCGCTCATGTGTCCGTTGTAGTCGACCCACCGGGGGCTGACGGGGGTGTCGTGCAGCCGCAGCGGAGTGGGGATCTCCCTGGCGTCGTCCCAGTCCCTGTGCCCTGTCCCCTCGTACGGGGTCACCACCCTGTCGGGGCGGCCGGGCTCTCCCGTGGCGCTGCTCATCCAACCTCCTCGCGGTGCGCGGTACGCGGGCGCCGCACAGATGTCGTCGTTCGCATTATGCGGCGGTCGCTCGTAATGTGAACGTACGGAGCGTGCGGCCGCCTCGTCAAGCGCGGAGCGTGGACAGGCCGCCCGTCGGCTCCCCGGGAGGCGGCGCGGAGCGGGACGCGTCGCTCGCCCCGCTCAGGGGAGGGGCGGGCCACGCGGGCCCATTACGCTGCCGGGAGGAGAGAAGACGTGGCAGGAGGCACCGGATGGCGGCGGCACACGCCCCCGACGAACAGGAACAGGCACCCCAGGCCGGCGGGCCCCCGGCAGGCGGCCGGGTGCAGTCGTTGGAGCGCGCCATCGCGCTGCTCAACGCCGTGGCGGCGAGCGCGCCGAAAGGGAGGCCCGTGGCGGAGCTGGCGGTGGAGTGCGGGCTCAACCGCGCGACCGCCTGGCGGCTGCTGGCGACCCTCGAACACCACGCGATGGTCGAACGGGACCCGCTGACCAACCGCTACACCATCGGTTCGGCCGTGACGACGATGGCGGCGACCGCGGGCATCGAGGGACTGATCCGGCGCGCGCACCCCGTGCTGGAGCGGCTGTGCCACCAGTCGGGCGAGACCGCGAACCTGGCCGTCGCCCAGCGCCTCGGACTGACCTATGTCGACGAGGTGACCCCGCCCGTCGTGCTGACGGCACGCTGGCTGGGGCGCCAGGTGCCGATCCACGCCTCCTCGGCGGGCAAGGCGCTGCTGGCCTGGCTGCCGGCCGAGGAGGTGGAGGCGATGCTCTCAGGGCCCCTCGCCGAGTTCACCGAAACCACCCGCACCGACAGGGGGGCCCTGCACGACGAGCTCGCCGGCATCCGCACGCAGGGATACAGCGTCAGCCTCGGCGAGCTGGAGCCGCAGCTGAACGGTGTCGCCGCTCCCGTGCTCGACGCCTGGCAGCGGCCGGTGGCCGTCGTGAGCGTGTGGGGCCCGAAGGACAGGGTTCCCGAGTCGCGGTTCGCCGAACTGGGCACGCGGGCGCGGCGGGCGGCCGAGGACATCCGGGACCTGATCGCCCCCGCGGCCGCGACGGCCCCCGCGCCCGGAGCCGCCGGAGTCAGGGGCGGCGGCAGGACGGCATGAGAGTCCGGGCCCGAAGGGTCACAGGGAGGAGGAGCCCACCGAGCGGTTCGCCGTCAGCGCCCAGATCACCCAGGCGCCGAGGCCGATCGAGACGACGGCCCACAGCGGCTGGTAGGGCAGCCACAGGAAGTTCGCGAGCAGGCTGAGCGAGGCCATCGTGACGCCCACGATCCGGGCCCACAGCGCGTCGGCGAGCAGGCCGAGACCGGCGGCCAGGGCGATCACGCCGACCGCCAGCAGGGCCCAGCCCCACGCGGTGAGGTTGAACCGGAAGACGTAGTCGTCGATCCCGGTGTAGATCTGGTCGGAGGCGACCGCGGTGATGCCCTTGAGGATGTCCAGCAGACCGTTCACGACGAGCACGACCCCGGCGAACACGGTGCCTCCGACCGCCCAGGCGCGGGTGTGTGGGCTGTTGCCGGAAGACCCCTGAGGGGCGGGCCCCGGTGCTGTCGGCTGAGCCATCGGATGCTCCCTGGGTCGGGTGCCTCCACGCTGCTGCTCACGCGCCGCCGTGGCCATCCGGACACGGCCGAAGGGGTGAGCGAGCGGCGCCGCCGCAAGGCGTCATTGCCGCGCGGTGCCGCCCGCCGCGGACAGACCCGGCCGGGGCGCAGCCAGGCCCAGTTCGGCCAGGAGCCGTTGCCGGTGCCAGGCGGGTGGGCCGAAGAGCTGCGCCGCCCCGTGGGCGCGCTTGAAGTAGCGGTGGGCGTCGGCTTCCCAGGTGATGCCGATGCCGCCGTGCAGCTGGATCATCTCGCCCGCGACCGCCGTGAGCGCCTCGGAGCAGGCCGACTTGGCGGCGGCCGCGTGGAGCGTGAGGTCCGGTGCGTCGGCGTCCGCCGCGACGGCCGCGCCCAGTGCGGCCGAGCGGGCCGACTCGACCAGCACGTAGGCGTCCGCCAGCCGGTGCTTGACGGCCTGGAAGGAGCCGATCGGGCGGCCGAACTGGACGCGCTGACCGGCGTAGGCGACCGTGCGCTGGAGGCAGTGCTCGGCCGCGCCCACCTGCTCGGCGGCCAGGGCGGTGCACGCATGGTCCAGGACGTGGGCGAGGACCCGGGCCCCGTCGCCGTCCGCCCCGATGAGCCGGCCCTCGGCCCCGTCGAACGCGAGGCGCGCCAGCGAGCGGGTCTGGTCCATGGTGACCAGTGCCTCGCGGCGCAGCCCGCCGTCCCGCGCCGCCACCTCGAAGAGCGAGACGCCCGAGCGGGTGCGGGCGGCGACGAGCACCACGTCGGCGTCCGAGCCGTCGAGGACGTGCTCCTTGGCCGCGGTGATCCGCCAGTTCCCCTCGGCGTGCTGCGTGGCCTCGCCGCGCAGGGCCGCAGGGTCCCAGGAGCCGTCCTCGGCCCAGGCGAGCGAGGCCACCGTCGTGCCGTCGGCGATGCCGGGCAGCAGGCGGGCGCACGCGGCGGCGTCGCCGGAGGCGAGCAGCGCGCGCACGGCCACCACGGCGGAACCGAGACAGGGAGCGGGGCTCAGCGCCCTTCCCAGCTCCTCCAGCACCACGGCGGACTCCCGCGCCCCGCAGCCCGCCCCTCCGTACTCCTCGGGGACGAGGAGGCCTGCGACGCCGATCTGTTCGGTCAGCGGGCGCCAGGCGGCCGCGCCTTCGTGCCGCGCGAGCAGTGCCCGTACGGCGGATCGCAGCGCTTCCTGTTCTGGTGTCAGCCTCACTCGCCTGGCTCCCTTCCGCGCGGGCCGAGCGGAGCGGGCGGGCCCGACCCGCTTCCCTAACAAGTGTTTGGTAGATTAGCGTACGTCCATGAGCAGCGTCGAGGAGTTCCGAGCGGAGATACGCGGCTGGTTGCGGGCGAACCTCACCGGCGCGTTCGCCGGTCTGCGCGGCCGTGGCGGACCAGGGCGGGAACACGAGGCCTTCGCCGAACGCCTCGCCTGGGAGCGGCACATGGCCACGGCGGGCTGGACCTGCGTGGGGTGGCCGGCGGAGTACGGCGGCCGGGGAGCCACCCTGGAACAACAGGTCGCCTTCCACGAGGAGTACGCCCTCGCCGACGCGCCCGCCCGGGTGGGACACATCGGGGAACAGCTGCTCGGCCCCACCCTGATCGCCTTCGGCACCCCGGAACAGCGCGCCCGCTTCCTGCCCCGGATCGTCGCCGTCGACGAGCTGTGGTGCCAGGGGTACAGCGAGCCGGACGCCGGCTCCGACCTGGCCAACATCCGCACCCGGGCCGAGTGGGACGGGGCGCCAGGCTCCGGTGCGGGCGAGCCCGGCGGTGGTGCGGGTCAGTGGGTCGTCACCGGGCAGAAGATCTGGACCTCGCTCGCCCACGAGTCCGACTGGTGCTTCGTCCTCGCCCGCACACAAGCCGGCTCGGCGCGCCACCGCGGCCTGTCGTACCTTCTGGTACCGCTCGACCAGCCGGGGGTGGAGATCCGCCCCATCACCCAGCTGACCGGCACCTCCGAGTTCAACGAGGTCTTCTTCGACGGTGCGCGCGCCGACGCGGCACACCTCGTCGGAGCCCTCGGCGACGGCTGGAAGGTGGCCATGGCCACGCTCGGCTTCGAGCGAGGGGTCTCCACGCTGGGGCAGCAGGTCGGGTTCCGCCGGGAGCTGGAGGCCCTCATCGACCTGGCCCGCCGCAACGGAGCGGCCGACGACCCGCTGATCCGCGACCGGATCGCCCAGGCCTGGATCGGTCTGGAGACCATACGGTTCAACGCCCTGCGGATGCTCGACGCGGTGGCGGCCGGCGCACCGGGCCCCGAGGCGTCGATCGGCAAGATATTCTGGGCGACCTGGCACCGGCAGCTCGGCGAACTCGCGATGGATGTCCTCGGCGCCGGCGGGATGCTCGCCGACGCGCCGTACGACCTCGACGACTGGCAGCGGCTCTTCCTCTTCTCGCGGGCCGACACCCTCTACGCGGGATCGAACGAGATCCAGCGCAACATCATCGCCGAACGGGTGCTCGGCCTGCCCAGGGAGGACCGCCCTGCCGCCTCGGGCAACCGAGCGGGCGACTGAGCGACGCCGCGGCGAGAAAGGGCTGGTCACGCTGGTGCCCTCTGTTTCGCCAGGCGTGCCGGGCCGCCCGGTCGTAGCCTGGCACCGACGGCTGCGGAAGGGGCGCAGGTGGAGCCGCGGGCGGCGCTGGAGCGGATCGCCTTTCTGCTGGAGCGCGCACAGGCACCGACGTACCGGGTGCGGGCCTTCCGCACGGCTGCCCAGGTACTGGCCGCGCTGCCCGCGGGGGAGACCGAGCAGCGGGCCGCCGGCGGCACGCTGGAGTCGCTGAGGGGCGTGGGGCCCAAGACCGCGCAGGTCGTACGGGAGGCGCTGGCCGGTGGCGTGCCGGGATACCTGGCGAAGCTGGAGGCCGAGGTGGCCGACGAGGCGCCTTTGCCCACGGCGGCGCGCGCTCTGCGGGCTGCGCTGCGCGGCGACTGCCATCTCCACTCCGACTGGTCGGACGGCGGCAGCTCCCTGGAGGAGATGGCGGCGATGGCCAAAGCGCTCGGCCACGAGTGGGCGGTCCTGACCGACCACTCGCCGCGGCTGACGATCGCGGGCGGTCTGTCGGCGGAGCGGCTGCGCCGGCAACTGGACGTGATCGCGGAGGTGAACGAGCGGCTGGCGCCGTTCCGGCTGCTCACCGGTATCGAGTGCGACATCCTGGAGGACGGGACGCTCGACCAGGAGGACGAGCTGCTGGCCCGGCTCGACGTCGTGGTCGCGTCGGTGCACTCCAAGCTGCGGATGTCCGGGGACCTGATGACGCCGCGCCTGCTGCGGGCGGTCCGCGATCCGCTGGTGGACGTGCTGGGCCACTGCACGGGCCGGCTGTTGTCGGGCAGGGGGCGGCCCGAATCGCAGTTCGACGCGGAGGAGGTCTTCGCCGCGTGCGCGGAGTCACGGACCGCCGTGGAGATCAACTGCCGTCCGGAGCGCAGCGACCCACCGCGCCGCCTGCTGCGTCAGGCGCTCGACGCGGGAGCGTGGTTCGCCCTCGACACCGACGCGCACGCACCAGGTCAGCTCGACTGGCAGGCGGGCGGCTGCCTGCGCGCCGCCGAGTGCGGGGTGCCGCCGGAACGGGTCGTCAACACGCTGCCGGCCGGGGAACTGCTGCGCTGGACGGCCGGGAGCTGACCAGCCCCCGTGAAGCCGCCTCACGTGGCCTTGACGTGCGCATGGTGGTGGTGGGCCGGTGCTCCGGGATCGGTGGGCGTGTGGCGGCCCGCCGCGTGGTCACCGGCCAGACGTCTGATCCAGGCGCACAGCTCGTCGACCGTCTCCTGGCGGTGCCGGGACAGCGCGAGGACGGGGGCGCCGCCCCGCGCGGCAGCCCCTTCCGCGACCATGCGGTCCACGTCGACGTCCGCGTACGGAGCCAGGTCGACCTTGTTGACGGCCAGCAGGTCGGCGCGGGCGATGCCGGGCCCTCCCTTGCGCACCACGTCCCCGCCCCCGGCCACGTCGAGGACGAACACCTGGGCGTCGACGAGGCCGGGGGAGAACGTCGCGGTGAGGTTGTCGCCTCCGCTCTCCACCAGCACCAGGTCGAGCGGTCCGACGTCGCGTTCCATGTCCTCGACCGCGATGAGGTTCATCGTGATGTCGTCCCTGATGGCCGTGTGCGGGCAGGCGCCGGTCTCCACCGCGCGGATCCTGGCCGCCGACAGGACCCCGCTGGCGCGCAGGAAGCGGGCGTCCTCGTCGGTGTAGATGTCGTTCGTCACGACACCGATCTCCAGTTCCGCGGCCATGTTCCGGCACACGGTCGCGATGAGGGAGCTCTTGCCGGTGCCCACGGGCCCGGCTACTCCGAGGCGCAGGGCTCTGCGCGGCATGTGGTCTCCAACGGGGGCTGCCATCACTGTCTCCTTACGGGGGAGGGGGTACGGGGCGGGGACTCCAGGGCGCGCCGATCGCCGCCAGGCCCGAGCGGAGCGTGTCGCGGAGGGCCGCGTTGTCCTGGCCCAGCGCACTGATCAGGGCCGCGCCCTGGGGGAGAGGGGTCACCACGGCGTCGCCGGACAGCAACTGCGCACGTGGGCGCCGCCGTGCCTCCTGAGCGCACCACAGCGGGTCGGCGACGAGGACGGAACCCACTGCCCTGTGACCGTCCGCGACCACGGGCGTGCGGCCCGCCCCGGCGCCCAGTTCGAGGTCCTGGCACAGCAGCGCGCGACCGGAGCGCCGCACCCGGGTGCTCAGCCGCACGCGCCCGCCCGTCTCGCCGTGCCGGCCCAGCACCACTTCCTCCCGCATCAGCAGCGCGGCGTCGTCGGCCAGGTCAATCCGCACCTCGTTGAGGTGGTCGCAGCCACGGGCGGCGACCAGCGGCTCGGGAAGCCAGACCAGCGTCCCGCCCGCGGCGACGCTGATCCGCACCCGGGTCGTGGACAACCGGCCTTCCCTGCCGGGAAGGAGCAGCGAGGGCGAGACCTCGCTGAGCACGAGGACGCTGCCGGCACCGACCTCGACCTCCAGCCGCAGTTCGTCTCCGCCGATCGGTCCCGCGGCGCCGGCCGCCACGCTCACCCGCGCGGGGACGCCCCGGTGAGCGGCAGACGGTTCCCCTTCCTTGGCCCTGGTCGAAAACAGCTTGAGCGGCGCCTGGGAGCGCAGCCCGCTGACCCACGTGCGCGGCCGGCCCTCGGGCCCGGGGGCCGACTCGGTGGCGACACGCGCGCACGCGCGCATCCTGGCCCCGGCTGCCACGGCGGTGCTCACGAGGCGAACAGCCGTTCGCTGCGGGTGGCGTGCGCTTCCGTGACGACGTCCAGCAGCGGGGCTGCGGCGGCCGGCATGTCGTGCGGAGAGCCGTCGCAGTGCTCGAGGGCGCGCTCGGCGAGCCGGTCCAGCGACGGGGCGATGCGGGCGAGCGCGGCGTGGGTGCGGAACGGGTCGATGCTCATGAGCCGGACGGCGGCGACCGCCGGGCCGGTCACCGACTCGTGGAGGGCCGCGAGGGCCGCGTCCCGTGGCCGCAGGCCGTACAGACCGCAGGCCGCACCGAGAACGAGCGGCTGATGCAGGGCGCGCGGAAGACGTTCCAGAAGAGGGTGGTGTGCCATCCCCGTCAGCAGGCGGTGCAGCTGGCGGCCGAGCTGCCGAGAGGTCTCCCGCTGTGCGGGAGAGGGCGTCCTGGCATCCAGCTCGCCATCCAGGACCTCCAGTTCCGGCAGTGGATCGGGGTCGTGCGCGGCGCGGCAGGACCTGGCGGCGAAGGCGGCCGAGACCAGACCGACGGTGCGGGCCCGCCCTTCCAAGAAGGACTCCAGGCTCTCGGCGTCGCGGACCCGCCCCGTCCTGACGGATTCCTCGAGGCCGCCCGAGTGGGCGTAGCCGCCGGCGGGGAGGCGGCCGTCGGCGAGCAGCAGGAGGGCGGCTCGGGCAGACATCGGTGACGGCCGCTCAGTAGAGGAAGTAACGCTGGGTCATGGGGAGTTCGGTGAGCGGTTCGTGCTCGACGAGGTCGCCGTCGATGTGGACGGAGAAGGTGTCGGGGTCCACGTCGATCCGCGGCAGCGCGTCGTTGCGGGGCAGGTCCGCCTTGGTGCGGCCCCTGACGTCCCGGACCGCGACGAGCGGCCTGTGCACCGCGAGCCGGTCCGCCAGGCCGTCCTCGACGGCGGCGGGTGAGACGAAGGCGACGCTGGTGGCCTGGGCCGCTCTCGTGTGGGAGTTGTAGCCCAGGCGGGGCAGGACGGGCTGCGGGGTGGGCACCGAGGCGTTCGGGTCGCCCAGCAGGGCGACGGCGGCCATTCCGCCTTTGAAGACCGACGTCGGTTTGACCCCGAACAGCGGCGGTTCCCACAGCACGAAGTCGGCCAGCTTGCCCGGCGCGATCGAGCCCACCTCGTGGTCGAGACCGTGGGTGACGGCAGGGCAGATGGTGTACTTCGCGACATACCGCTTGGCCCGCTCGTTGTCGGCCCGGCCGTCGCCGGGCAGCGGGCCGCGCAGGTTCTTCATCGCGTGGGCCGTCTGCCAGGTACGCAGCACCGTCTCGCCCAGCCGGCCCATGGCCTGCGCGTCCGAGGACATCGTGGAGATGGCTCCGATGTCCTGCAGGATGTCCTCGGCGGCGATCGTCGACGCGCGTACCCGGGACTCGGCGAAACCGAGCTCAGCGGGGATCCGCGGGTTGAGGTGGTGTGCGACGAGCACCATGTCGAGCTGCTCGTCGGCGGTGTTGACCGTGAAGGGGCGGGTCGGGGTCGTCGAGGAGGGCAGCACGTTGCGTTCCCCGGCGATCCGGATGATGTCCGGGGCGTGGCCCCCGCCCGCGCCCTCGGTGTGGAAGCTGTGGAAGGTGCGGCCTGCCACGGTGCGCAGCAGGTCGTCCACGAAGCCGGCCTCGTTGAGCGTGTCGCTGTGGATGGCGACCTGGACGCCGGAGGCGTCGGCCACCGTCAGGGCGGCGTCCACCACGGCCGGGGTGGCGCCCCAGTCCTCGTGGACCTTGAGGCCTGACGCGCCCGCGCGCAGCTGTTCCCACAGCGCTTCCTCGCTCACGGTGGTGCCCCGGCCGAGGAAGGCCACGTTGACGGGCCAGGGGTCGAAGGCCTCGAACATGCGCTCAAGCCACCAGGCGCCGGGCGTGGCCAAAGTGGCCTTCGAGCCGTCCGTCGGCCCGCTGCCGCCCCCGACCAGGGTGGTCACCCCGGCCTCCAGGGCGACAGGGCACATCGCGGGCGACACGAAGTGGACATGGGTGTCGATGGCCCCGGCCGTCATGATCAGGCCGACGCCGTTCATCAGCTCCGTCGAGGGGCCGACGACCAGATCCGGGTGCACGCCGTCCATGGTGTCGGGGTTTCCCGACTTGCCGACGGCGACGAAGCGGCCGTCCCGGATGCCGACATCGGCCTTGACGACGCCCTGGTGGTCGAGCACCACCACGCCGACGATGACGAGGTCCGGCGTCCCCTGGGAGCGCGGAGTGTGCGACTGGCCCTGCGACTCACGGCCGGACTTGCCGCCGCCCGAAGACGACTTCGTCGCCGCCGACACACCTGTCCTCCTCGATCTCGATGAACAGGTCCGTGTCCGCGAGCCGCAGGCGGTCGCCCGTGGTCGGGCCGAGCGAGGCGACGTACTCCTCGCGCGCGATCTCAGTCATCCAGGTTCCCCTCGCACTCGCCTCGGAAGCCCGCCGCGATCCGCCGCCCGGCGAACGGGACGAGGGCGACGTCCGTCTGAGTGCCGGGGTCGAAGCGCGTCATCCCCCCGGCCAGGAGGTTCAGGTGCTTGCCCCAGGCCGCTTGGCGGTCGAACTCCAGCGCCGGGTTGGCCTCGGCGAAGTGGTAGTGGGATCCCACGGTGATCGGCCGGTCGGCGGTGTTGACCACGCGCACCGTGGTCACCTCCCGGCCGGCGTTGAGTACCACAGGCCCCTCCCCGTAGCGGATCTCCCCCGGGACTCCGGGAGTGGCCGCGGTGTTGGCGCCCGGCTGGGTGGCACCGACCGGGGCTCCCTTTCCCGAGCCCAACGGGACCTGTTCGCCGGATCCCGGACGTTTGCGCGAGTCGGGGCTCACTGGATCGGCTCCGGGACCGTCAGCAGCTTGGTGCCGTCGGGAAAGGTCGCCTCGACGTGCACCTGGTGCAGCATCTCGGGAACGCCCTCCATGACGTCGTCCCGGCTCAGCACCCCGCGGGCGGCGCTTTGCAGATCGGCCTTCATCCGGCCGTCCCGCGCGCCCTCCAGGAGGAACTGCGAGATCACCGCCGTGGCCTCCGGCAGGTTGAGCCGCAGCCCGCGGGCCCTGCGCTGCCGTGCCACCTCGGCAGCGGTGTGGATCAGAAGGCGCTCCTGCTCCTTGACCGTCAGCAACATCGTCGAAAGACCCTCCGAACCGGCCGTCACTACCGGCCCTCACTCCGCCATGGACGACGAAAACCCGCTTAGCGGGACAAACCGTACAGGCGGCCGGAGCGGTCGCCGGCCAGACACAGGGCACCTTGCGCGGAGATTCCCTCCGTGAGCCCCGTCCGGACGCGCACGGCGACGCGCGCGGCGCCGGTCCTCAGCCGCCGGCGGTGGAGGAGTTGGCGGTGGCGTGCTGCAGGCTGTCGCAGGAGTGCTGAGCCTCCTCCGTCAGCCGCGTCGCCTCGGCGAGGAGGATGCCGTAGGGCCGCGAGGGGTCGCCCAGCGGCAGCGAGGTGTCCTCGGCGCGCTCGACGAGCCGGGCGCGCTTGTCCTGGGCGGTCGTGGCGGCCTCGCACAGCTCCTCGGCCTGGTCGCTCAGGTGCTCCTCGTCGATCACGCTGAACCGGTCGGTGATGTCGGCGAGGGCCTCCAGCAGGTCGGCGTAGTCGCGCAGGAAGCCGTCGCGGTCGGTGCCCGTCTCGTTCCGCGGCCACTGGTAGAGCGTGCGGGTGAGCGAGGCGGTCTGGTGGGCGACCCGTTCCAGCGCGTCGATCACCTCCCGGTACCCGTCGAAGGCCTTGTGGCGACGGTTGTGCGGGAGAAACCTGCGCGGATTGTAGTAGCGCCCCTCTACGGCGGCGCGCAGAGCCGCCCGGGTCTGGCTGACCAGCGAGGTGGCGTCGGCGGCACGCCGACGCCACCGCTGGGCCTCGTCCTCGTCGAAGCCGTGCTCGCGCAGGGCGGGGTGTATGTCCGCCAGGAGAGCGGACAGATCGCCCGCGAGGGTGTGGATACCGGCCTCGGCGCTGCGGTAGCGCATCGGCGGCCACAGCAGGAGATTGACCACGACGCCGATCGTGCAGCCGATGGCGACCAGGAGCACGATCTGGCCGAGCTGTTCGGCGCGCTGCTGGTTGCCGGTGGAGGCCGAATACGTGGAGAAGGCGAAGAACGCCGCCGTCGCCACCTGCGTCCCCTGGGAGCCGAGGCGCCGCCAGCGGCCGATGGCCAGCGCGATGAGCGCCACGAGCACGAACGTGAGCAGGTCGGGCCCGGCCAGGAAGCCCAGCGCCGCCTGCACGATGACTCCGGCACAGACGGCCGCCATGTAGCGCAGGGCCTGCAACAGCGACTGATACAGCGTCACCTGCATGATCAGCACGGCGGAGAACGGGCCGAAGGCCGGGGTCTGTGCCACCAGCAGGTCGTGCGCCACGTACCAGGAGGCCGCGGCCGCCAGCGTGCTCTTGCCGATCAGGGCCAGGGTCTGCCGCCCTGACCTGCTCGGCCGCCCGACCCGGCCCAGCCCCTCCCGCACCCGCGCCCACCTGCGCTGAAACACCCTGCTCTCCTTCCGCTCTTACGCTCGCCAACGGGGATAGGCGACCGCTCGCCAACGGGGATAGGCGACTTGGGGCCACTCCCGGCTGCGTGTCCCGGTTCCCCTTTTTCCTGGCCCTGCACGGACGGGCTCTCCTGGCGGCCTTGCACGGACGGGTTCTGCGGGCTTTGGCGGACGCGTTCTCGCGGCCCCTTCCACCGCGCGGGCGATTGGGCTTCTCCCGCGGGGTTACCCGCCCCTCCGCACAGCCGAGTGCGGACTCGTCGAACGGAGGCTTGTCGTGAGTAACGCGCAACAGGAGCGCGCCGAGGCGGAGAAACTGCCGTCCGAGGACGTGGTGGGCGTGCTGCTCGAGCAGCACGCCAGGATCCGGGACTTGTTCGCCGCGGTGCGCAGCGGGCCGGAAGACCGGCGCAGGGAATCCTTCAGTCAGCTGCGGGCGCTGCTCGCGGTGCACGAGACGGCCGAGGAGATGATCGTGCGTCCGGCGGCGAAGAAGGCCGCGGGCGAGCGGGAGGCCGAGGCCCGCAACGAGGAGGAAGAGGAGGCGAACAAGGTACTGGCCGAACTGGAGAAGCTGGAGTTCGGCGGCGACAGGTTCAACACGGTGATCGCCGACTTCGAACAGTCCGTCAGCGACCACGCCGACCACGAGGAGCGGGAGGAGTTCCCCGCCTTGCTCGGCAACCTCAGCCAGGACGAGCGCACCACGATGGGCAAGCGCCTGCTGGCCGTGGAGAAGACCGCTCCCACCCACCCGCACCCGGCCGCGGCCGGTTCCACCGCGATGCAGTGGGCCGCGGGGCCGTTCGCCTCCGTCCTGGACCGCGCCCGCGATGCCGTCACCTCCACGTCCCGCAGCTGACACTCCGGACCTGAGAGGCCCACGTCGGCACGGAAGGCGGAAGGAGCGACACGGATTCGGCACCTCCGCCGCCCCCGAGCGCACCCCCGGTCGCCTCGGCGCGCCCGGGGGTGGCGGCGGCAGCGCGTGGTCACAGCTGGGAAGCGCCTCGCCAGCCGTGCGGGTCCACCCCGCCGGGCACCGGTGCCTGCGGGTCGTAGGGGGCGCGGGTGAAGACGAAGGAGCCCAGGTCCAGATGGCTGACCGAGCCGTCGGGACGCCGTACCGCCTCCAAGCGCTCTCCGGCGTAGTACCCCTCAAGGCCCGTCCAGGTGCCGTCGTCCTCCGGCCTGAACAAGGAGCGCCGCCCGGCGCCCGACAGCGGCCCCAGTTCGAGTGCGCCACCCGCCCGCAGGCGCACCCCGATCACCTGGGTCCCCCAGTACCACGGCCCTGCCACCGCCAGCAGCGCCGGATCGACCTCGGGCAGGGGGCGCCAGGGCTCGGGAAAGAGGGGCTCCGCGTCCGCCACCGTCCGGACCAGATCGGCGGCCACCGTCTCGACGGCAGGCCCCGACGTGCAGTTGGCGAGAACCACCGCCGACAGGTCCTCCTCCTCACACGACCACAGCGCCGCGAGATAGCCCGGTAGCGAACCCGAGTGTCCGTACAGGGAGCGGCCGTGCTGCCGCGTGAGGGCCAGGCCCAACCCGTAGGTACGGCCCCAGTCCCCGGCCGCGGCCGGCGCGTACGGCACCCGCATCTCCCGGACCGAGGCGGCGCACAGGACGCGCTCGTCGCCCCGCAGCAGGAAGCCCGCGAACCGGGCGAGATCGGCGGTGGTGGACCACAGCTGGCCCGCGGCCGCCATCAGGCCCAGGTCCTGGGCGGGCTCCGCCTGGAGCGCGTCCGCCCAAGGGTGCACGGCCCAGCCCCTGGCGTACGGTTCCTCGGGCCGCGGCCCGGTCCTGTGCAGCCCCAGTGGGGTGAGTACCTCCTGTCGCAGCACCTCGTGCCAGGGCGCGCGGCGGACGGCTTCGACGAGCGAGCCGAGCAGGGTGTACCCGGGGTTGGAGTAGTGATGCCGGTGCCCCGTCGGGTGCTTGAGCGGCTGGTCGCCGAGCACGTCGGACAGCTCGGGGCGCAGCGTCGCCGGACTCCGCTCCCACCAGGGCCCCGGCGTCTCGGCGGCGAGCCCGCCGGTGTGCGAGAGCAACTGGGCGAGCGTCACGTGGCCGACGCCGGTGCCCGGCAGATGCCGCTCCAGTGGGTCGGAGAGAGCGAGCACGCCTTCGTCGCGCAGCCGCATGACCAGGACAGCGGTGAACGTCTTGGTGATCGACCCGACGCGGTACTGGGTGTTCTCGTCGGGCCCGTCCTCCCCGGCACCGCTCCTGGCTCCGGCCCACACGAGCTCACCGCCCCGGGTCACGGCCGCTGCCAGCGAGGGCGCCCGCCCCTGTGCCTGCGCCGTGGCCAGGCGGTGCGACAGCGCCCGCCGGGTGGCGGGGAGCAGCTCTTCGCACGGGTGGTGGGAGGGAAGGCTAGTGGTCTCACGCGGTTCGGTCATCTCCCCAGTTCATCCCATGCGCCTCCCGCGCCCGCACCCGCCCCGGGGATGCGGGGAGCGGCGGCGGGGAGCGGCGTGACACCGAGGTCCGTTCCACTCGCGGACTTGGGAAAATGGGGACTCGAGAACATCCGGACGACGCGCCCGCGGGCGGCGCGCAGGGAAACGGCGCGGGGGCCGCCCCGCACATCGGAGGTCATGGTGGACAACGGCGCGGCACACACCCCGGCGTCGGGTGTACTGGCACAGCTGACGGAGCTGCTGCGTCAGCTGCCCGCTGACGGGGGAGGGGCGCTGTGGCGACTCGACCGCACGGGCCGCCAGCTGGACGCCAACCTGGTGCGCCTGGCGCCGGGCGCCGAGGTCGGTGCCTCCGTCGAACCCGACCTGGACGTGCTGCTGTACGTCACGGAAGGAAGCGGCCGGCTGGAGACCGACAGCGGCCCGGAAACCCTGCGGGCCGGGTCGGTCGTGTGGCTGAGCCACGGCAGCCGCCGCGCCCTGTCGGCCGGCGAGCGGGGGCTGATGTACCTCAGCGTCCACCGCCGCCGCCCGGGCCTCGCCATCGGGCGGCCCGGCGGCGGGACAGGAGAGGCCGGCGAGGCCGCCTGCCTGCTCAACCGGGTCTGCGACGCGTGCGGGCGGCTCGCCACGGAGCGCGACGCGCGGTTCTGCTACCGGTGCGGCGAGCCCCTGCCCGAGGACTGAGGGCCGCCACCGGAAGCGGAGCCTGAGCGGGCGGGGTGCGTCCCGCCGGGCGGTGCGGTTCAGCGGCGGATGAGGCCGAGGTTGGCAGCGGCGGCCACGGCGGCGGTGCGGGAGTCGACGTCCAGCTTGGCGTAGATGCGCGCCAGATGGGACTTGACGGTCCCCTCGGTGAGGTGGAGCCGCCTGCCGATGCGCTGGTTGGACAGCCCTTCGGCGACCAGGCTGAGGACCTCGGTCTCGCGCTGGGTGAGAGAGCTGCCGGGGGTGCGCATCCGTTGCATGATCCGTTCGGCGACGGCCGGGGCGAGCGCGGTGCGGCCCGCGGCAGCCGTCCGTACCGCGTCGGCGAGATCCTCGGGCGGGGCGTCCTTGAGGAGGTAGCCGGTGGCGCCCGCCTCGATGGCGGGCAGGGTGTCGGCGTCGGTGCCGTACGTGGTGACGACGAGGACCCTGGGGGCGCTGGGTCGGGCCGTGATCGCCGCGGTGGCCGCCGCGCCCGTCATCCCCGGACCGAACTGCAGATCCATCAGGACGACGTCGATCCCGCCCTCGGCGGCGCGGGCGACCGCGTCCTCGGCGGTGGCGGCCTCGGCGGCGACGACGAAGTCCGGTTCGGTCTCCAGGACGGCGCGCAGACCGGCCCGCACCACGGGGTGGTCGTCGGCGAGCAGCAGGCGGATGGGGCTGTCGGTCATCGGTGCGCCTCGTCCTCGCGGGGGGATGCGGTGTCGGTGGGGAGCTGGGCGGCCAGGGCGGTGCCGTGCCCGGGGGTGGACTCGACGATGAGGGTGCCGCCGAGCGCGTGCAGGCGTGCGCGCATGGCAGGCAGCCCGAAGCCGCCCGCGCCGGCGCCGGAGGCGGGTGTCTCCAGCGGGTCGAAGCCGATCCCGTCGTCCACGATGTCCACGGCGACGCGGTCTCCGAGGTAGCTGAGGGTGACCTCGGCGCGGCCGGCCCGGGCGTGGCGGGTCGTGTTCGACAGTGCCGACTGGGCGATCCGCAGCAGCGCGACCTCGTGCGGGGTGGGCAGCGGCACGGGCCGGCCCGTGAGGTGGAAGCGCACCGTCAGCGGGTGGCGGGTCGAGGTGGTGGCACACAGCCGTTCGAGCGCCCCGGCCAGCGTGCCACCCTCCAGCGCGGGCGGGGCCAGCGCGGCGACGAAGCGGCGGGCCTCGGCGAGATTGTCCACGGCGGCCTGGCGGGCCTGACCGACATAGCCGACGGCGGCCTCCGCCTGACCCGGCAGCGCCCGCTCGGCCGCGCGCAGGAGCAGCTGGATGCTGGAGAGCCCCTGGGCGAGGGTGTCGTGGATCTCCCGGGCGAGACGTTCGCGCTCTTCCAGCACGCCCGCCGTGTGCTGGGCGGCGGCCAGGTCGGCCCGGGTGGCGGTCAGCTCCTCGATCAACTGCCGGCGCCGTTCGCTCTCGCGGTACAGGGCCTGGTAGCCCCACACCACGGCCACCGCCACCGCGGCTCCCAGCGCGGGGCCGATCGCGACCGCCGCTGTGAGACCCCCCTGGTGCCCCGCGAAGGCGCCGACCGCGGCCGCGGTGGTGGCGGCGACCGCGAGCAGCCCGGCGCGCCGGGACAGCAGATGGAGCTGGAGGAAGAACAGCGGGAAGGCCAGATAGACCGCGTCGGCGGCCAGCACCAGCAGCACCAGCCACACGGCGCCCACGACGGCCAGCCACCCGGCGGCCGCCCAGCGGGACCGGCTGAACACCGGCAGGAGCGGTCCCGCCGCGTACACCAGACCGAGCACGGCCGCCACGGCGATGACGGCCACCGCGTCCGCGCCGTCGGCCACGGCGCGGACGGCGGTCAGCGCGAGAAGGCCGAGGACGAGCAGGTGCAGGCACCAGGTCAGGGCCCGGGTGGTGGGGGTCAGCTCATTCACGATCACTCCAGCCTACGAACATCGCCCGCCCGCGGCCTCTGTCGAAAGAGGGAACCGGGCCGCCACCTTTCGCCTCGCGAAGTGGGGTCCTGCGCGCGATGCCCCACGGGTGGGGGAGCGGCGAGCGTGGAGACCTCCTCGATTCCACCGTACGAAGGGCAGCTGAAGACGTGTTTGTCGCCTGGAGGGACCTCCGGTTCGCCAAGGGGCGGTTCGCCCTGATGGGTACCGTGATCGTGCTCATCACCCTGCTGGTCGGACTGCTGTCGGGACTGACCGCCGGGCTGGGACAGCAGAACATCTCCGCGATCACCGGCCTGTCCGCCGACAGGATCGCCTTCGACGCGCCCGGCGACGGCAAGGACCTGTCCTACTCCGACTCCACCGTCACCCGCGACCAGTGGCGCGCGTGGGCCGACGCGCCCGGTGTCACCAGCGCGGAGCCGCTGGGCATCACCACCACCAAGGCCACGGCGGGCAAGGCGAGCGCCGGTGTCTCCGCCTTCGGCGTCCAGCCCGGCTCCTCGCTGGCCCCCGACAGCACCAGGATCGACGACCACTCGGCCGTGCTGTCCACCACGGCGGCCGAGGAACTCGGCACGAAGAAGGGCGAGACCTTCTCCCTCGCCGGGCACGAGCTGACCGTCTCCGCCGTGCGGGGTGAGGCCTCCTTCAGCCACACCCCGGTCGTCTACACCAGCCTGCGGACCTGGCAGCGGATCGCTCCGCCCACCGCGGAGCAGACCGACACCCCCACGGCCACCGTCGTCGCCCTGCACACCGACTCCGGTGCGGATGTCCAGGCCGTCGACCAGCAGGCCGGCACCAAGACGGTCTCGCGGGACGACTCGCTGTCCGCGATCGGCTCCTACACCTCGGAGAACGGCTCGCTGCAACTGATGCGCGGCTTCCTCTTCGCCATCTCGGCGCTGGTCATCGGTGCCTTCTTCACCGTGTGGACCATCCAGCGCAGCGGCGACGTCGCCGTCTTGAAGGCCCTCGGCGCCTCCACGGGCAACCTCCTGCGCGACGCGCTCGGCCAAGCCCTCGTCCTGCTGACCGGCGGCACGCTGATCGGCACCACCCTCGCGGCCGCTGTCGGCGCCGCGGCCTCCGGCTCCGCCGTGCCGTTCTCCCTCACACCCGCCACCGTGCTCGTCCCCGCGGCCGTGATGATCGCGCTCGGCGCGCTCGGTGCCGCCCTGTCCATCCGCCGCATCACCTCCGTCGACCCGCTGACCGCCCTGGGGAGCGCCCGATGAGCCTGCACCTGAACGACGTCACCCTCACCTACCCCGACGGGGACGGCCGCCTGACCGCACTCGACCGCGTCAGCATGCACGTGCCGGAGGGCAGCCTCACCGCGGTCGTCGGCCCCTCGGGCTCCGGCAAGTCCAGCCTGCTGGCCGTCGCCGCCACCCTCATCACACCCGACTCGGGAACGGTCACCGTCGACGGCACCACCACCGCGGGGATGAGCCGCGGCGCACTGACCGAGCTGCGTCGGCACAAGATCGGCATCGTCTTCCAGCAGCCCAACCTGCTGCCGTCCCTCACCGCCGCCGAACAGCTCCAGGTGATGGCGCAGCTCGACGGCCGCTCCCCTGGCAAGGCCCGCTCCAGGGCCAGGGAACTGCTCGACGCCGTCGGCCTGGCCGACCAGGCAAACCGCCGCCCCCACCAGCTGTCCGGCGGCCAGCGCCAGCGCGTCAACATCGCGCGCGCCCTGGTCAACGAGCCGACCGTGCTCCTTGTCGACGAGCCGACCAGCGCCCTCGACCACGAGCGCGGCGCCGCGGTCATCGACCTGATCACCCGGCTCACCCACCGGCAGGCGACCGCCACCGTGCTGGTCACGCACGACCGGGCCCACCTGGGCGCCGTGGACCGGATCGCCGAGGTGCACGACGGGCGACTCGGCACGCCCGCCCCGGCCGACTGACCGCCGCACGGCGTCCCCTCCGGGCAGGCTGACCGCCACGCGAGGCGCCCCTGCCGACCGACCGCCGCACGGTGCGTCCCCGCCGGCCGCCGCTTCGGCCAGGCACGGCGGGAGCCCCGCGGCCCACGCCCGGAGGCGCTCTGAGAGCATCTACGCGAAGACGGACACCGTCGGCTCGCCCCTGCGCCGGCCGGCGGTCGCCCACCGCCCCAGGCACGCACGGAGGGAACAGTGAGGGATACGCCTTCGCCCTCCGCCGTCCCGGCGCTGACGACGATGCGGGCGACCCGGTGGTTCACCGGCGCGCCTGTCACCGACGACGAGCTGCGCCAGGTACTGGAGGCGGGCCGGTGGACCGGGTCCGCGCGCAATCGGCAGCCGTGGCGGTTCGTCGTCGTGCGCAGCCGCCTCGTGCGGCGAAGGCTCGCCGAACTCGGCTCCTACGCGGGCCACCTGGCGGCAGCCCCCCTGGTGATCGCGCTGGCCGTCGACGAGGTGGCGGGAGGCGAGGACGCCCAGTTCGACGCGGGCCGCGCCGCGCAGAACATGATGCTCGCCGCCCACCTCCAGGGCCTGGGGAGCTGCCCCGCGTCCTTCTTCCCCGCCGCGCACGCCGACGAGGCCGGCACCGCGTGCGGGGTCGCGCACCCCTGGCGGGTCCGCACCGCCCTCTCCCTCGGGCACCCCGCGCCCAAGCCCCCCGGCACCTCAGCGATCCCCACCGGACGGCTGCCGCTGAGCGAGCTCGTCAGGTGGGTCACCTGAGCCGCCCCGCGGCCGTGTCGCGGCGCCGGGGGCCGGGGTGCGCCCGCCTGCCGCGTCGCATGCGGCCCGCAGAGCACCGAAGCGGGCGGGGCCGGCCAGCCCGAGGTGGTAGAGGTGCAGTTCGGCGGCGCCGGCCTCGGCCAGTGCCGAGACGTAGGAGCCGGTGTCCGGCACGGGATCTGCCGCCACCGCGGTGACGTAGCTGCCGACGGCCACCCGCTCGGGGAGTGCGGCGCGGGCCGCGGCGACGGCTCGCGTACTCGCGCGGGTGGGCGCCCAGTTCTGGAGGACGACGGCGTCGGTCTCGGCGGGCGCCGCCGGTGTGAGACCGGGCAGGGCGCCGGTGGCCCACGGGTCCATGGATCCGTGCAGGACGGTACGGACACCCCGCGGGACACGCTCCAGCACCGCCCGGCGCAGCGCGTCACTCGAAGCCTGCCGGGTGGCCAGGAGCGCCTCCCGCATGCCGGTGGGCAGCCCGTCGTCGGTGAGGGCGAGGTCTCCCGCACCGATCAGCTCACGCACGCCTGTGCGGATGCGGGCGCGGACGGCGGCGGGCTCGAAGCCGCGCTCCGTCCAGCCCGCCGCGCAGTCCGCGCAGCAGCAGACCGACAGCAGCCGTGCGACGGCCGGAGCCCACACGCCGTCGGTCTTCTCGTGCTGGTGCTGGTGGACTGCGCCGAGCGGCCCGCACGCCTCCAGGATCACCGAGGACAGGTCGAGGTCGCGGACCGCTTCGGCGGTCACCGTGGCGGCGTAGGTCCGCACAGCGGGCCTCGAAGGACACAGCGCCCACGGATAGACCTCGCCGAAGCAGTTGTGCACGGCGGCGGAGGGGTGGGCCTCGCCGAGCCGGGAGTTGTGGGTGAGCACGACCCATCCGGCCGCCGCGATCCCGGCCTCGCCCAGCGCGCGGACGGCCTCACCGCCGCCGTCCGCGTCGCTCCCGGTTCGCGCCCACCGCGGCCACGCCGGGGCCGCCGGCGTCAGCGCGGCCCCCTGCCAGACGTGCGGGCGCAGCGGACGGTACAGGGCCGCGTGCCGGGCCACGACCGAGGTGCCGTGCGGCGACCACGGCGTCGCCGCACGCGTGCTGTGGTACGCCAGCGCCACCGCGACCTCGTCCAGCCCCAGCGCGCTCGCCCGGGCGGTGAAGTCCGGATCGCCGAGGACGTCCCAGGGGTAGGCGTATCCCGTCACCTTCATCACGAGGCGGCCCTTTCTGCACGGCCGGGCGGGACGCCCGGCACCCATACGGTCACGGTGGGCGGGGTCCCGTTCACCACCGGGCGACGTTCGGTGCGAAGCCGGGGACGTACCGCCGCATGTAGGCGGTGTCGTCGCGCTTGGTGAGCCCGCACCGCACGTAGTTCTCGTGGGCCCTCGCCAGCGCGTCCGGGTCGATCTCGACGCCGAGCCCCGGGGTCTGCGGCACCCGCACGGCGCCGTCGCGGAACTCCAGCGCGCCCGGCGCGATGACGTCCGCCGTCTTCCACGGCCAGTGGGTGTCACAGGCGTAGGTCAGGTGCGGGGTGGCGGCGGCGACGTGCACCATCGCGGCGAGGCTGATGCCCAGGTGGCTGTTGGAGTGCATGGACAGGCCGACGCCGAAGCTCTCACACGTCGTGGACAGTGCCTGTGCGGCGCGCAGCCCGCCCCAGAAGTGGTGGTCGGTCAGCAGGACACCGACCGCCCGGGCCCGGAAGGCCGGTTCGATGTCGTCGACGCCGACCAGGCACATGTTGGTGGCAAGGGGCATGGGTGCCGCGTCGGCGACCCGCGCCATGCCCTCGATTCCCGGCGTGGGGTCCTCCAGGTACTCCAGGACGCCGTCGAGTTCCCTCGCCACCTCGACGGCTGTCGCGGGTGTCCACGCGGCGTTGGGGTCGAGGCGCACGGGCGCGCCGGGGAAGGCGTCGGCCAGCGCCTGGACCGCCTCGCTCTCCTGCTCGGGCGCGAAGACGCCGCCCTTGAGCTTGAGCGAACGGAAGCCGTACTCCGCGACCATGTGGCGCGCCGAGGCGAGTAGGTGCTCAGGTGTACGGATCTCACCCCAGTGATCGGCCTCCGTTCCCCGGCCGGCGTCGCGGTGTGCGCCGTACTTGTAGAAGAGGTAGGCGGAGAACTCGACGCTCGTGCGGGCCGCCCCGCCGAGCAGGTCGGTGACCGGGCGGCCCAGACAGTGACCCTGTGCGTCCAGGCAGGCCACCTCGAAGAGGGAGAAGACGCTGGAGAGGGTCTTGCGCAGGGAGAACCCGCCGATCAGGCCGTGCTCGTCGGTGAGCACGGTACCGGCGAGGGCGCGGGCCACTGTCCTGCGCAGCCCCGGCAGGTCGAACACGTCGTGTCCGGCGAGCAGCGGGAGCACTTTGCGCACCTCGCCGAGGAACGCGGCGTCGCCGTAGGACTCGCCCAGCCCGACCACGCCGTCCTCGCAGCGCAGTTGGACCACGCTGCGCAGGGCGAACGGCTCGTGCACCCCCATCACGTTCAGCAGCGGGGGGTCGGCGAACGCGACCGGTGTCAGTACCGCTTCGAGGATCCTCACGGCGGTCACAGTCCCTTCAGGACGCGGTATCCGTTCTCGACGAGCTGCCGCAGTCGCTCGATCTGCTCCTCGGTCGGGTCGGCCAGGGGCGGCCGTACCGGGCCCGTCACGTCACCCCGCAGCCGCGCCGCCGCCTTGACCAGGGAGACCGCGAAACCGGGCGCTTCGTCCCGCAGGGCCACGAAAGGAAGGTAGAACCCCCGCAGCAGAGCCTGGGTGACGGCGCTGTCGCCCTCGGCCAGCGCGCGGTGGAAGCGGTGGGCGATCTCCGGGGCGAAGCAGTGCACCGCCGAGGAGTAGCGAGTGACGCCGATGGCGCTGTACGCGTGTGCGGACACCTCGGCGGTCGGCAGCCCGTTGAAGAACCAGAAGCGCTCGGCCCGCCGGGTGCCGACCGACCGTACGGCCGTGACGATGCGGTGCATGAGCTCGACGTCGCCGAAGCCGTCCTTGAGGCCGACCACCGAGGGGACGTCGAGCAGGGACACCGCGGCCGCCTCGGTGAACACCCCGGTGGAGCGGTGGTAGACGATCACGGGGATCGACGTGTCCGCCACGGCGTACCTGACGAAGTCCACCAGGCCCTCAGGCGGCCCCGAGACCAGGTAAGGCGGCAGGAGCAGCACGCCGTCGGCCCCGCCGTCGGCCGCGGCGGCGACCGCCGCGCGGGCGGCGGCCGCTCCGCCTCCCGCCCCCACCCACACGGGCACGCGCCCGCGCACCACCTCGCGCGCCCGCGTCAGTACCGCGGCGTGCTCGGCGGGCGCGAGCGAGCTGAACTCGCCCGTCCCGCAGGCCACGAACAACGCGCCGGCTCCCGCCTCGACGTGTCGTTCCACGTTCTGGGCGAAGGCGTCCAGGTCGAGGGAGAGGGTGTCGGAGAAGGGAGTGAGAGGGAATGCCAGGAGCCCTTCGAGCGGGGCCGGGGGCTGTGCCATCGGTTCCTGCTCCTTTCGTGGACGAGGAGGGGCCGCGAGCCGGGGCGCCGTACGGGGCCTGCCGGGCAGCGCGGGACGTGTCGGGCCGCATCGGGGGCCGCGTCGCCGCGGGGGCGGGTCAGGCCGGAAGGCGGGTCTCCTCCGGGCCCGGCTCCGCTGTGCCGGGTGTGTCGTCGTCTCCCAGGACCTCCATGAGCTCTTCGGCGGTGTCGCTGCGCTCGGGAGCGAGGGCACCGAGGCCCGCGTACAGCACGAGGGACACCAGCACCGGCGTGGCCACCAGCCAGGTCTGTGAGGTGTCGATGACGTAGTAGACGAGCCCGTAGCCGAGGAGTCCGCCCGCCCAGGAGGTGAGGGCGGCGCGCGGGCCGCAGCGCCGGAACCAGGGGAGCATGCCGAGCAGCAGCGGGATGGAGATCGGACCCATCAGTGCCGCCACCCAGTTGACGACGAGTTGGAGCACGCCGCCGAGGTTCTGGGCCTGCGTGGCGACGGCCATGGTCAGCACGACGAAGGAGACCGTCGTCACGCGCGCCGCGAGGAGACCTTGCGGCGGGGTCCACTCCCGTGCCTTGCGGTACATCACCGGGATCATGTCGCGGGTGATGACGGCGGAGATCGCGTTGGCGTCTGAGGAGACCATCGCCATGGTGTGCGAGAAGATGCCGGCCAGTACGAGGCCGATGAGCCCGGGCGGCAGGAACGTGGTCGTCATGATCGCGTAGGAGTTGTCGGGGTGGTCGACGCCGGGGACGAGCAGCGGAGCGGCGAACATCGGGAACATCAGCACCAGGGGCCACAGCAGGTAGAGCGCGGCCGAGAGCCGGGCGCTCCGCCGGGCCGCGTGGGTGTCGGGCGCGGCCATGTAGCGCTGCGCCAGGTTCCACATGCCCCCGTTGTACTCCAGGGTCTTCACCAGGACGTAGACCATCAGGAAGAGGCCCGTGTACTTCGGCGTCGTCGGGTCGACGTGTCCCGCGGGGAGCTTGTCCCACATCGTCCACAGCGCCGAGACACCGCCGAGCTTGCCGAGCACGACGACGAGCATCACGATCGCGGCGACCGCCTGGATGATGAACTGGCCCAGTTCCGTCAGGGCGTCGGCCCACAGCCCGCCGACCGTGCAGTAGAAGAGCGTGATCACGCCGGTGACGAGGATGCCGACGTTGTAGTCGATCCCGGCGAAGACGTGCAGCAGGGTGGCGACCGCGAACCACTTCGCGGCGATGTCGAAGATCTTCAGCAGGCTGCCGCTCCAGGCCAGTGCCTGCTGGGTGGTCACGTTGTACCGCATGGCCAGGTACTCGAGCGGGGAGGCGACGCCCAGTTTCGAGCGCAGCCGGTTCCAGCGCGCCGCGAACAGCCAGCTGCCGATGCCGACGCCCACCCCGATGCTGGCGAAGCCCCAGAAGTAGACCGTGACACCTGTGGTGTAGGCGACCGAGGCGTAGGCGACGAACAGCACCGCGCTGTAGCCGGACATGTGGTGCGAGATGCCGGCCAGCCACCACGGCATGCGTCCGCCCGCGGTGAAGAAGTCCTTCACGTTCCCGACTCTTTTGTGCGACCACCAGCCGATGAGGACCATCAGCCCGAAGTACGCACACATCACTGTCCAGTCAAACGAGTGCACCTCTCTGGCTCCCCTCCGTGTCCATCATCACGATGTGTTTCACGTACATGAATGCCATCTCACGTGCCGACTTGGTTCACTGGTATGAATTTGTTCGGGGAACGTAATATGGTCGCTCCAGCGCGTCAACGGTCCCGACGCACCACCGCGGAGTCGGCCGTACGGGCGCCAACGGGACGAGGAGGGGCACGAATGCTGCGGCATGACGACGCGTCAGCAGCGGACGGCGCGGCACAGGCGGGCGCGACGTCCACCGAACCGCCCGGAGTCAAGTCCGCCTGGCGGACGGTGGAACTCCTGGAGGCGTTCGCCGCGGGAGACGTCTGGCTCTCCCTGTCGGACCTGCACGCCAGCACCGGCTTCCCCCGCTCCAGCCTGCACGGACTGCTGCGCACGCTGCTCGACGCCGGCTGGCTCGAACAGGACGGCAGCACCACCCGCTACCGGCTCGGCATCCGCGCCCTGAAGTGCGGAACCGCCTACCTGGACCGGGACGCCGTCGTCCCGTTCGCCACCGAGGTACTGGAACAGGTCCGCGAACAGACCGGCTACACCGCCCACTTCGCCCGGCGCAACGGCGACGAGGTCGTCTACCTGGAGACCCGCGAGGCCCAGCGCTCCACCCACCTGGTCTCCCGCGTGGGTCGCTCCCTGCCCGTCCACGCCACCGCGCTGGGCAAAGCCCTCCTCGCCGAGCTGACCCACGACGAGGTCGAAGCCCTCCTGCCCGCGACGCTGCCCGCCCTCACGCCCCGGACCCTCACCTCGCGAGAGGCGCTGCACTCCGCGTGCGCCAGCTCCAGGGAGCTCGGATACGCCTCGGAGAACGAGGAGGGCACGCCCGGCATCCGCTGCGTCGCCGCCGTGATCCCGTACCGCATCCCGGGCACCGACGCGATCAGCTGCTCCATGCCCGTGGACCAGACCGACGACGCGGAGACCAGGCGGGTCGGCGAGCTGCTGGCCGAAGCCACCGCACAGCTCGCCCACCGCCTGCGTCGCGAAGGCATCCGCTGACACGCCCGGTCCCCTCCCGCACCGCTCCGCCGCACAGAACGAGATACCTCGCAGACCGAGACGCCTGACCGAACGAGGCACCTCGCGGACCGAGACGCCTGACCGAACGAGGCACCTCGCAGACCGAGACGCCTCACCGTCCGAGACGCGCCAGAGGAGACCGAGATGAACGACCAGCGCGTGCTGATCACCGGAGCGGCCGGCACGGTCGGCACCCTGATGCGCCCCCGACTGCGCCGCCCGGGGCGCGTGCTGCGCCTCCTGGACCTCGCCCCGCAGACCCCGGCCGAACCGGACGAGGCGGTGGAACTGCTGACCGGCTCGGTCACCGACGCCGAGGCGATGAAGAGCGCCTGCCAGGAGGTCGACGCCCTGATCCACCTGGGCGGCCTCAGCAGGGAAAACACCTGGGAGGCGACGTGCGACGTCAACATCGGCGGCACACACACCGTGCTCGACGCCGCGCGTGAGGCCCAGGTGCCCCGGGTCGTCCTGGCCTCCAGCAACCACGCCGTCGGCTTCCGCACCACGGACGAGGGCGGTGCCGCCGGGCTGCCGGCGGACTCCTCACCGCGCCCTGACACCTACTACGGCGTCAGCAAGGCCGCGATCGAGGCCCTGGGCAGCCTCTACCACTCGCGCTTCGGGATGGACGTCACCGCCATCCGGATCGGCTCGTGTTTCGAGACGCCGCTTCCGCTGGGCGAACGCGGCCTGTCCACCTGGCTGTCCCCCGACGACTGCGCGCGTCTCCTCGAAGCGTGCCTGGCCACGACCACCCCGGGATACCGCCTGATCTGGGGCGTCTCGGACAACGCGCGCCGCACCTTCTCGATGGCCGAGGCCGAGGCTCTCGGCTACACCTCGCAGGACGACGCCGAGGTCTACGCGCCGCGCCTGGGGGCACCGCCCGCGCCCGACGGCACCCTCGCGGAACTGGTCGGCGGCTCGTTCTGCACGGCGCCACTGGGGCACCACAACCCGCTGTGACGGCGGGGCCGTTCACTCAGCCCGGCACCCGGGACCGGCTCCGCCGGAGCGACGGCGCACCCGCGAACCGGCCGGCGTGGTCGGCGGGTGAGGGCGTCACCCGGATCAGCGCGTTGACGAGGTGGTCCATCGCATCGGTGCCCGGCCTGTCGGTGAGGTTGGAGAGCAGCCGCACCATGAAACGCATGGCGGCGGGGGACCGCACGGCGTTCTGCGTGACCAGTGACGTGAAGGCGGGCCGCGCCATCAGCGCCGAGAAGCCGCGCCCGAGGCGGTAGTACCGGCCCAGCCGGTGCGCCATCTGGGCCGGATAGTGCTCCAGCGCCCGCTCCCGGGCGGGGCCCGCCGGGCGGGCCAGCGCCTGGCCTGCCACGTCGGCGGCCAGTTCGGCCGACTCCATGGCGTAGGTGATGCCCTCGCCGTTGCACGGATTGACCATGCCGCCCGCGTCGCCGATCAGCACGAGCCCGTCGCGGTAGTGAGGGAGGCGGTTGAACCCCATGGGCAGGGCCGCGCCGCGCAGGGGGCCATCCGCGTTACCGTCCTCGCGCAGCCCCCACGCGGCCGGGGTGCGGGCCAGCCACGTCTCCAGCAGCCGCCGCGTCTGCATGGAGCCGGTGCGGGAGTCGTTGAGGACGCCGAGGCCGACGTTGACCCTCCCGTCGCCCAGGGGGAAGATCCAGCTGTATCCGGGGAGGATCCGGCCGTCCTCGCGGCGCAGGTCGAGCCAGGACTCCAGGTACGGGTCCAGGTGCTTGGCCTGGCTGCGGAAGTAGCGTCGCACCGCCGTGCCCACAGGGCGCTTCTTGAGCCGCTCGATACCCAGGGAAACGGCGAGACGCCCGGCGACACCGTCCGCCGCGATCACCAGCGGAGCGGTGAAGTCGCGCTCCCGCCCTTCGGGTCCGGTCGTCGTCACGCCCACGACGCGCCCGGCGCGGTCCAGCAGCGGCGCGGTCACCTTCGTGCGGGTGTGCAGGCGGGCCCCCGCGGCTTCGGCGTGCCGGGCGAGAAGCTGGTCGAAGTCCTCGCGCGTGCGGGTGAGCCCGTACGCGGGAAAGGCGCTGCTCTCGGGCCAGTCGAGCTCCAGGGTCCGGCCCCGGGAGACGAACCGCAGCCCGCGGTTGCGCATCCAGCCGGGCGCCGAGGTGTCGATGCCCATCCGCACCAGTTGGCGTACGGCCCGGGGTGTCAGGCCGTCGCCGCAGACCTTCTCGCGGGGGAACTCGGACTTCTCCACGAGGGCCACGGACAGACCCTGGCGGGCCAGGTGCCAGGCGGCGGTGGAGCCGCCCGGGCCCGCGCCCACGACGATCACCTGCGCCTGCTCCGCCGCCGGCCGGCTCACGCGCCGGCCACCTGGGACAGCGGCGCTGTGCCGGGTGCGGCGCGGGCCGGGCGGACCGCGCGGTGCAGGGCGGCGATGCCGCCGGTGAGGTTGCGCCACGAGACGCGGGACCAGCCGCTGCCGGCGATCACCGCGGCGAGAGCGGGCTGGTCGTACCAGGCGCGGATGGTGTCGGCGAGGTAGGTGTAGGCGTCCGGGTTGCTGGAGACCCGGCGGGCGATCCGCGGCAGACCCCCCATCAGGTACCGCAGGTACACGGTGCGGAACGGCTCCCAGGTCGGATGGCTGAACTCGCAGACCACGAGCCGCCCGCCGGGCCGCACCACCCGGGCCATCTCGCGGAGCGCGGCGGCGGGGTCCACGACGTTGCGCAGCCCGAACATGATGGTCGCCGCGTCGAACGAGGCGTCCTCGAAGGGCAGGGAGAGCGCGTCCCCCACGCGGAGTGTGACGGGCCGGTGCGCGCCCTGGCCGACCATCCCGGGCGAGCGGTCGATCCCGACGACGGCGGCGCCCGAGCGGGCGAGGGCTTCGGTGGAGACGCCGGTACCGCAGGCGACGTCCAGGCAGCGCTCTCCGGGCCGCAGGCCCAGCGCCTCGCGGGTACGGGCCCGCCACGTCCTGTCCGCGCCGGCGGACAGCAGGGTGTTGGTCAGGTCGTAGCGCCGCGCCGCCTGGTCGAACATCGCGGACACGGCGTCGGGTTGCTTGGCGAGAGTCGCCCTCGGCATCGCTGCTCCTGGAAAAACGGTGTGCGAAGTGGGGTGTCAGAGGTTTCCGCGGAGCTCCTGCTCGCGCTCGACGGCCTCGAAGAGCGCCTTGAAGTTGCCCTTGCCGAAGCCCTGGCTGCCGTGGCGTTCGATCAGTTCGATGAAGAAGGTCGGGCGGTCCACCAGGGGGCGGGTGAAGATCTGCAGCAGGTAGCCGTCCTCGTCCCGGTCCACCAGGATGCCGCGGGAGCGCAGCTCGTCGACGTCGACGCGTACGGAGCCGATCCGTGAGCGCAGCACGGGATCGTCGTAGTAGGCGCGGGGAGTGGGCAGGAAGTCGACGCCGGCGGCCCGCAGTGCGTCCGTCGCGGCGAGGATGTCCTCGGTCTCCAGGGCGATGTGCTGGGTGCCGGGCCCCCTGTGGTAGGTGAGGTACTCGTCGATCTGGGAGCGGCGCCGGCCGGGCGCCGGTTCGTTGAGCGGGAGCTTGACCTTCTGCGAACCGTCGGTGACGACCTTGCTCATCAGGGCCGAGTACGCGGTGGCGATGTCGTCCTCGACGAACTCGGCCATCGTGGAGAAGTCCATGGTGCGGCGGTAGAAGTCGACCCACTCCTCCAGCAGGCCGAGTTCGACACAGCCGACGAGGTGGTCGACGCGGTGGAAGAGGCGCGGGCCCGAGGGGCGGGGGCAGCCGGGGGAGGGGGCCTCGAAGCCGGGCAGGAAGGGGCCGCGGTAGGAGCGGCGCTCGACCAGGGTGTGCCGCAGCTCGCCGTAGGTGGCGATGGCCGCCGTGCGCACCGCACCGTACTCGTCCTGGGCCGTCGTCGGCTCCTGGAGCACCCGTGCGCCGGCGCGCGTGGCGTACGCGAGCCCCTCGTCCAGGTTGGCGACCTGGAGAGCGATGTCGCTGACCCCGTCGCCGTGCAGCGCCGCCCACCGGGTGGCGGGGCTGTCGGGTTCGCCGCCGCCCGTCACCACGAAGCGGACGCCGCCCGAGGTGAGCACGTACTCGGCGTGTCCCTGCGGTGAGTTCTCGGGGCGCCGGCACGCGGTGATCTCCATGCCGAAGGCCGAGACGTAGAAGTGGGCGGCCTGGCGGGCGTTTCCCACGCACAGCCTGATGTGGTCGATTCCGGCGACGTCCCACGGGCGGGCGTCGCCCTGGGCACCTGCGGCCGGGGCGTCCGCTGCGGCTTCCGTCGTGTCGAGTGCCGTCGGCTTCATGGTGGCGTCCCCTGCGTTGACTACGTGAGTTATCACTATATGTACCTAAGAGGTGCGTATAGTGCCTATTGACCTATTCACGCCGTTTCACCGCTCGCCCACGAACGCGCTTTCGGCACCGTTCGCTCCGGTCGACGAGCCACGCACGCCAAGAGGGGAACCATGACCACCGCGATGACCGTCCCGTCGGACACGCCGGATGCCCCCGCCCCCGCGCGCCCCGCCGAGCTGGACATGGACCGGCTGTCCCTCCTGCTCTTCGGGCACGCGGCGTTCCAGTACCTCAACGCCGCCTGTGAGCTGAAGCTGCTTGACCTGCTCATGGAGCGGGGGCCGCTGGAGGCCACCGCGATCAGGGCCGAGCTGGGCCTGGCCGAGCGGGCCGCCGACATCCTGCTGCTGGGCTGCACCTCGCTGGGGCTCACCCGCAAGGAGGACGGAAGGTACCGGGCGGCGGAGCTGATCGAGTCGCTGGCCGAGGAAGGCGACTGGAGCAAGCTGCGGGACACCGTCGCCTTCGAAGCGCACATCGTCTACCCGGGACAGGAGGACTTCGTCGCCTCCCTGCGCGAGAACTCCAACGTCGGGCTGCGGCGCATCCCCGGCGACCACCCCGACCTGTACCACCGCTTCAGTCTCCACCCCCGCCTGGAGACGGTCTTCTACCGGTACATGCGCTCCTGGTCCGAGCTGGCCAACGCACACCTCGTCGCAGCGCTCGACCTCCACGGCGCCACCCGGCTCCTCGACTGCGGCGGAGGCGACGCCGTCAACGCGCTCGCCCTGGCCGCACACCACCCCCACCTCGAGGTGACCATCCTGGAGATCCCCTCCTCGGCCCCGATGACGGAGAAGAAGATCTCCGAGGCGGGGCTGGGCGAGCGCGTCTCGGTAGTGCCGTGCGACATGTTCACCGACGCCTTTCCCGGCGGGATGGACTGCGTCCTCTTCGCCCACCAGCTGGTCATCTGGACGCCCGAGGAGAACACCGCGCTGCTGCGCAAGGCCCACGACGCCCTCGCCCCCGGCGGGCGCGTCGTCCTCTTCCACTCGATGTCGAACGACGAGGGCGACGGCCCCGTGGTAGCGGCCCTGGACAGCGTCTACTTCGCCTCCCTGCCGGCCGAGGGAGGCATGATCTACCCGTGGCGGCTGCACGAGGAGTGCCTGCGCGCGGCCGGCTTCACCGCGATCGAACGCGTCGAGGTACCAGGGTGGACGCCCCACGGCATCATCATCGCCACCAAGCCCGGGACCGAGCCCGCCGCCGAGGCCGCGTCCGTCGCCGAGCCCGGGACCGAGTCCGCCGCCGAGCAGGGCGCATGAGCGACGCGCCGGGCAGCGGCGGTCCGCTGCCGGCAACCGCCTCGCCGGCACCCCCCTCGCCGGCACCCGGTTCGCTCGCCGCCTTCCTCAGGCTCGCCAGGGTCAAGTTCCTCTTCCAGTCGATGATGGTGACCGGCTTCGGCGTGACCCTCGCCGTGCACGCGACCGGCGCCTTCTCGCCGGCCTGGTACCTGCTCACGCTGACGTTCGCCTGGTCGACGCACCTGATGACCCACTTCTGCAACGAGTACTTCGACCTGGAGGCCGACCGGGCCAACCCGCGGCCGACCGCCTGGACGGGCGGCAGCCGCGTCCTCGTCGACGGGCTGCTCACCCCCGCCACCAGCATCGGCGCCGCGTTCGTCCTGCTGTTCACCTCGCTGGCACTCGTCCTGGCGATGCCCACGCTGCCCGCCCGGCTGCTGGCGGGCGCGCTGATCGCGCTCGCCTGGTTCTACACGGCGCCGCCCCTGCGGCTGAACTACCACGCACTGGGCGAGGCGAGCTGCGCGGCCGTCCTGTACGGAATGGGCCCTCTCCTCGCCGCCGTCCTGCAACCCGGCGGATCCGGCGCGCTGCTCGGGTGGTGCACCGGGCTGGTGGCGGCGCTCCAGGTGCTGCGCTGCCTGGTGATGAACCTCGCGGACATCGAGGGTGACGCCCTCGTGGGCAAGGCCACCCTGGCCGGCGTGCTCGGTGCCCGCCGGGTCACCCACGTCTACACGGCGGGCCAGGCCGTCCTGTACGCGGGCGTGCTCGTCCTGGCCCTCACCCAGGTGCTGCCCGCGCTGGTGGCCGCCGCCCAGCTGCTGGTCGCTCCGGTCGCGGTCCTGGTGGTGCGCGGGCTGCGTACCGACGCGATGTCCGACACAGGCCGCTCGGGTGACGTCACCTTCTGGGCGTCCATGCAACTGCCGCTCACCACCTGCGCGACCATGCTCGCCCTCCTCGCCGACCTGCTGCTGGCGGGGAAGCCGGCTCCCGCGCTCTGGAACGCCATCGCGGGCGGAACCGCCCTGCTGTTCACCGTGTGGCTCTGCCGGGCCGTCGCCGCGGCCCGGCGGCCCGCCCACCACGAGGACACCGGCGGCACGGCGCCCGCGCCGCCGGAGACTCACGCGTCCACGAAACCGAGCCCCCTGCCGGTGGAGCCCGTACGGGAGGGGCGCGAGGCGCGATGAGCACAGCGGTGAGTCCCCCGGCGAGGGCTCACGAGATCGCCGTGTCGGTCTGCCGACGGGCGCACGCACGGCTGGAGCCCACGCTGCGTACGGCCGTGCGCACACTGCCGCGGCAGCTGTCCCGGATGAGCGGCTACCACTTCGGGTGGTGGGGGCCCGACGGGGAGGAGACCGACCGCGCCATGCCGGGCAAGGCCGTCCGCCCGGCGCTGGCCTACCTCGCGGCGGAGGCGCTGGGTGCGCCCGCCGAGCAGGCCACCCCGGGGGCCGCCGCCGTCGAACTCGTCCACAACTTCGCCCTCGTCCACGACGACATCATGGACGGCGACCCCACCCGCCGGGGCCGCCCCGCGCTGTGGCAGCAGTACGGCACGGGGGCGGCATTGCTGGCCGGCGACGGCCTGTTCGCGCTCGCCGCCGATACGCTGGCCGCGCCGCGTACCCAGCGGTCCTGCTGGGCCCTCACCCTGCTGACCCGTTCCATGCTCACCACGCTGCACGGACAGGCGTACGACCACGACTTCACCCGGGCTCCCTGGAGCGGTCCCGGCGCCGTGACCCTCGCGGACTACCGCCGTGCGGCATCCGCCAAGACGGGCGCGCTGCTGGCTGCGGCCACCGCCATCGGGGCGCTGCTGGCCGGTGGCGGGCCGCGGGAGGTGGCACGGTTCGCCCAGTTCGGCCGCGGGCTCGGCGTGGCCTTCCAATGCGCCGACGACATCCTCGGCCTGTGGGGCGAGCCGTCCACAACCGGCAAGCCGGTCGGCACCGATCTGCGCGAAGGCCGCAGAACCCTGCCCCTCGTCGCGGCGCTCAACTCCGGCACCACGGCCGGTGACCGGTTGCAGGCCCTCCTGCGGCGCCGCTCCGATGGACGGCTGTCCACCGAGGAACTGCACACCGCCCTGGAGCTGGTCGAGGCCGCGGGTGGCCGGGCCGCGGCCGAAGCGGAGGCACGCCGCCGGCAGCGGGCGGCCGTCGGCGCGGTCGCCGGCCTGCCGATGCCCGCGCGCGTCCGCACGGAGTTGCTCGCCACCGCGCACTACGTGACGGCACGGTGGACGTGAGGGCGCCCCGCCGCCGCTCCGCCCCGCACCGCGCGGCCGGGCTCCGCGCCCCGCTCGGCGCCCCCGGGCTCCACGCCCCGCGGCCCGACGCCCCGGGGGACGCGTCGCGGCCCCACCACGGCCTGGGGGCGGGCCTGCGCCGCCGCTGGCGGGCCACAGGCGCCGACCTGCCCCGTGGCGACCCCCTGCCCGCGCACCCGGCCCCCATGGAGGGCTACCTGTGGCGCTTCACGGACCCGGTCAACGGCCGCGTCCTGCTCCTCGCCTGCGGTGTCAACCACCACCCGCGGCGCCCCTGGACCACGGTCGTCGCCGCGGCGCACCCCGGCGGCCTGGTGCGCTCGACCAGCGTCGACGGAACCGGGGCGGACACCAGCGCCTACCGCATCGCCGCGCACCCCGCGCTCGAGCTGACCCGCGACCGGTTGCGGGCGCGCGTCGGTGACGAGGTGGACCTCCGGTGCGCGCTGCGCCCGTTCCACACCTGGCCACCGCGCCGCTTTCTGCACGGCAGCGGCGTCTTCTCCCTCGTTCCAGGGCTCGACCACTACTGGCACCCCCACCTGTTCGGCGCCGCGGTGGAGGGGACGGTACGGCTGCGCGACCACACCTGGGACCTGACCGGCTGCCAGGTCTACGCGGAGAAGTCCTGGGGGAGGGGCTTTCCCCGCGCCTGGTGGTGGGGCCAGGCCCACGGCTTCGACCGCCAGGACCTGTGTGTCGCCTTCGCGGGCGGCCTGTTGGGCCGCGGCAGGCTGACCGTGCCCGTGGGTGGCCTCGTCGTCGGCATCGGCGGCCGGACGGTGAGCCTGGTCCCGCCCGGGGCGTGGGTGCGCGCCACCGTCGGGGACGGCAGCTGGCACGTGCGCGGCCGCTCGCCGCGCTACCAGGTCGAGATGACCGGCACGGCCGAGGGCGAGCGGCCGCTCCGGCTGCCGGTGCCGCTGCTCGACCCGTACCGCTACGGCCACTCCCTCCAGCACCTCTCGGGGCGACTGCGCCTACGCGTTCGCCGCGACGGACGCCTGCTCTACGCCGGGACCTCCCGCCTCGCCGGGCTGGAGACGGGCGGCGTGTGACGCGGATCGGATGACAATCGCATAACGGCGACAGCGCCGCACGTTGCCGCGAGTCCGGCGCGTCGTTGGACGCGGCGTGAGAGAAGTCGAGTGGCACGAAGAAACGGTTCCTCGCTGGGTGGGGTGGGCCCGGTACCTCCTTCTGGGCATCGCGGTCTGCGCCCTCACGGCGGCGCTGCTGGCGAACTGGGACGCGGTCTGAACAACCGCGTCCGCGCCCCGCCACCGACCGGCGGCCGGCACCGGACGGGAGGCCCGCGGACGGCCTCCACGTCGCTCACACCAGGGACGGGCTGACTGCGGTGGTTGCCGGCCCCCGCGCCGATCAGCCGGAGGGGGTGAAAGCCCCGCATGGCCATGTACGCCGGCGCTGGGCGGCCGGGAGCGGGACCGGAACCGATCCGACCCCGCCACCACAGCCGCGAAGCCGCCCGCCCAAGGCGCGGCGGGCGGCTCGGTGGACAGCCCGCGGCTCAGGAGACGAAGCCGCGCGTCACATGCGTACCGGCGCCGTCGTTCTCGGCATGGTAGCCGGACTCGCCGACGCAGTCGCTGTACTCGTAGTTCGCCCTGGAGGTACCGCTCAGCCCACCGGCGTCCGTGGACGTCGGACCGCCGAAGACGACATCCGATCTGGGCATCTCGGCGCAGCTGGGGACCCCGAGGTAGTACTCCACGAAGCCTCCCTGGGAACCCTGGAGATTGCCGCTCCCGGCCGGCAGCGTGTACGTCCCCAGGTGGGTGGCCTTGCCGGTGACCGTGTCCGTCGCGGTGCCGCTCCAGGTGTCGGTGCCGGTCCGCTCGACCTTGATGTCGTAGCGGTGCCCGTACACGGCGTCGAAGTCCACGGCGCAGGTGACACCGGGACCGCCGTCGGCTCCTTCGTGGCAGAGCGGGTCGGAGGTGGTCGCCCCTTCCGTGAAGGTGGAGAAGCGGGCGGACAGCCGTTCGTTCGAGCCGCTGTTCTCGCGCGGTTGCAGACCGGTGTAGCCCATGCCGTCCGCGAAGCTGTACTGCTGGGCGAAGTAGATCCCTTCCTTGTGGGCCGTGGCCGGATTGACGGTGAGGGGGAAGGTGATGTTGGTCATCCCCGAGGACGGCGCGTTGTCGATCGACCAGCCGACCGACACGTTGCCGCCCCCGACGTCCGCTGACGCCGCGTGCGGCGTCGCCATCAGCAAAGCGGCAGCCGCCGCTGCGGGTAGCGCACAACGGCGGAGCGTCCCGACTACTGACATGTGCTTCCTCTTCTCTGTGGGGGGAGAGGGAGACCTCTGCGGGCGAGAGGGAAACCGTGCTTTCCGAAACCGGCGATCCCCTGGTCGGTGCGATCCCTCGGTGATTTCTGGGGACCCGGCGCGGACACCGGCTGTCCGCCCTCGTGGAATTCTCTACTCGGCTCTCTGCGGCGACTCCATGGACTAATGCGGCCGTCCCCTTGGACTCCCCTGCCGCCCCACGCCGACGAGCCGGTGAGAAAGCGCGGGGGAGCGGACGCCGCCGGAGGGCGCTGCGCGGATGAGACGGCGGCACGGACGGCATGGGCGGAACGGGCGGGACCGGCCGGACTGGTGGGGTGAACGAGGCGCCGGACGCGCCCGGTTCGAGCACGGTTAAGGTGTCGGGCGATGCCGAGTTCAGCGAGAGGTGGGGAAGCGCCCCGGCGCACCGGGTGGATGCTGGCGAACTGCGGATGGCTGCTCGGCGGTTTCGCCGGCGTCACGGCAGCACCCGAATCCCTTCCCCACTGGGCCGTGCCCCTTTGCTGGGCCGTCTACCTCGTGGTGCTGGCGGCATTGCTGAGTCGCCTGGCACAACGCATGGGGCTCATCATCGTGATACCGCTCGTCGCCTATCTCGCGGCCCTCTACTTCCTGTGCGTCGTCGAACTGCGCGCCGATATTCTGCTGCGCTCACGCGGACAACTCGTCCATGCGGTGGTGACCGGAGACCGGGTGACCTCCCCGCGCGGATACCTGATCCGTCACTACACACTTTCCCGGCCCGACGGCTCACCGGTGAGAGGGGGCGAGATCGACGACGGCACCGTGCTGGAACGCGGCCGGCATCTGACGGTCTACGAGGACCCCGAGGGCGAGATCCAGCCCAGTACCCCGGGGCACACCCATCCGACGGTCCGCGCCGTGGTCGCAGGGGGACTGCTGGCCCTCGCGACCGGGGCGCTCGTCTGGGCGGCCTACTCCCGCTCGCTGGAAAGCCTCGCCGACGACTCGGAGAACCAGCGCTCCGAGCCGCGTCCCGCGCGGGAGTCCGCGCCCTCCCGGGAGAGAGAGCCGGAGCCGGACTGACCGCCGGGCTGCCCGTACGGGCCGTCACGGGTCCGGTCGTACACCTGTCAGTAGTCGATGGTGATGGCCGCGACGAGCCGGCCGGAGTCGTCGGTCACGATGCCCGCACCCGCCTTGGTCGAGCTGCCGTAGGTGAGCGCCGTCTTGTGTCCTGGGCTGTTGAACCAGGCTTCGAGCATGGCCTCGGGCCGCGTGCCCGAACCGCCCATGAACAGCACTTCGTGACCGCAGTGCTCGAGAGCGCCCTTCGCGAGACTGGCGGAGGAGCACTGTTCGGCCTGGGAGGCCAACTCGCCGCTCTCCTCGACCCGGGGGAGACCCGCGGCCGAGCGGCGTTCGTTGAGAAGGGTTATGAGCTCACGTTCGTCCGCCGACATGCTCGCGGAGGCGCCGGCAGAGGCCGGTTCTGAGGCTTCGCGCTTCTTCGCGGCCGCGGCCTTCTTGTGCGCCTGGGCAGCCGCTGCCTTCCGCTTGCGCTCCGCTGCCTCCCGCTTCTCCTCCTGCCGCGCCGTGCTGGCGGCGCGTTCGCGTCCCTTGCGCCGCTCCTCGGCGGCGACCTTTGCCAGTTCCCGCTCTTCGGCGTGGTCGGCCTTCTCCTCTTGTGCGCGGGCCGCCTCGGTGCGGGCCTCGTTCCCGTTCCCGTCCCGATTGCCGGCGGCCCGTGCGTCTGTGCGCTTCGCTGCCCTCGTGCCGTCGCCGTCATCCGGGCCGCCCTGCGAGGTCAGCGTCACCGTGAACGCCGTGCCCAGCGCCAGCAGGACACCTGATCCGGCCGCCAGCCGTGCGCGCCCGGCCCTTCCGGTGCGCGTCCTGCCGTGGGTTCTGCGGTGCTGAGACATGGGGGGTGCTCCGGTTCTTCTCGTAGGGGTGTCGCACAGGGAAGGAGCGGGTGAGGGGCCACGCGTCCCGCGGTGTTACCGGTTCGTTATGCGCAGTCCTCGTGGTGGTGCGCCGGAGAGGCCGGGCGTCCGTCGGGACGGGCTCCGCCCGGCCGATGCGTGTTGTCCAGCCCGGCGGCGGCGCGCCGCCCGCACCCGCATGACATACACACAAGTAAAGCCACGGTAAAGTTTTTTGACGGATTTGCCCGTATTTATCGGGGGCAAGCAGTAAAAACAGACATGACGCCGCGCTCCGCGGTTTGCCGCCGCACTCCGCGAGGACTTATAAGAGGGGCAATGCTTTCGCGGTCTCGGAATTCTTCCGGACCCTGCCGTGGAGTAAACCCATGCTTCTTGTCCCCTCCGACACGGAGAAATTGCTGTTGTGTGTGGCCGGGATGGTCGCACGCGACCGCCGGTCCCGTGGAATCAGACTCAACTATCCGGAAGCCGTTTCGCTGCTCTCCTGCTGGGTGCTCGAGCGAGCCCGTGAGGGAGTCCGGGTCGTCGATCTTATGAGCCGGGGGAGGGAAGTGCTGACCCGCGAAGACGTCATGGAAGGCGTCCCGGAGATGCTCCACGACGTGCAGGTCGAGGCGACTTTCCCCGATGGGCGCAAGCTCGTCACGATCACCGAACCGATCCCGTGATCCCCGGCGAGGTGCGTCCGGGCGACGGGATGCTGAGTATCAACACCTGCCGTGAAAAAATACTTCTCGCGGTCGTCAATGAAGGAGATCGGCCGATTCAGGTGGGATCGCATCTGCATTTCTCCGATGCCAATCCGGCGCTTTCTTTCGACCGGACAGCGGCGGAGAGTTTCCGGCTTGACATTCCTTCCGGTACGTCAGTGCGTTTCGAGCCCGGATTCGCCGTCGAGGTGCCGCTGGTACGGCTGGGCGGCCACGCGAGAGTGCCCGGAATCGTCGTACGCGACGGTGCGGGCGGCGACGCGCGCGAACCGGGGAGACGCCGGGACGGCACCCGGCCGAAGCGCTCTGCGCGCACAGCGGGTTGAGCGCGTACGGCAGCCCGAGCGTCCGAGAAAGCTCGAAGTAGCCAAGAGGAAAGCCGCCAAGAGAAAAGTCGCCAAGAGGAAGGGGAAGAGATGGCCGAGGTGTCCCGGGCCGCCTACGCCGCGCTGTACGGACCGACGCGAGGGGACCGCATACGACTCGGTGACACGGATCTGTGGATCGAGGTCGAGGAGGACCGGTGCTTCGGCGGTGACGAGGCCGTCTTCGGCGGCGGCAAGTCGATCCGCGAGTCCATGGCGCAGTCCACCGTCCCGCGCGCGGCCGGTGCCGTGGACCTGGTGCTCACCAACGTGGTGGTGCTCGACCACTGGGGGGTGATCAAGGCGGACGTCGGAGTACGGGACGGCCGCATCGTCGCCCTGGGGCGCGCGGGGAACCCGGACATCAGCGACGGGATCCATCCCGACCTGGTCATCGGCCCCGGTACGGACATCGTGTCGGGCGAGGGCCGCATCCTGACGGCCGGCGCCGTGGACACGCACGTGCACGTGCTGGTGCCCGAGGCCCTCGAAGAGGCGCTCGCCACCGGCACCACCACCGTCATCGGCGGCGGCACGGGCCCGACGGAGGCCTCCAAGGCGACCACCGTCACGGCCGGTGAGCGTCATCTGAGCATGATGCACCGGGCGCTGGACCACCTCCCGCTGAACGTCATCCTGTTCGGCAAGGGCAGCAGCGTCTCCGCCGAGGCGCTGCGGGAGCAGGCGCTGGCCGGAGCGGGCGGCTACAAGGTCCACGAGGACTGGGGCGCGACACCGGCCGCCATCGACGCCGCGCTGCGGGCCGCGGACGCCCACGGCCTCCAGGTCGCGCTGCACGCCGACAGCCTCAACGAGACCGGCTACGTCGAGGGGACGCTGGAGGCGATCGCCGGACGCGGTATCCACGTCTTCCACGCCGAAGGCGCGGGCGGCGGGCACGCCCCCGACATCATCACGGCCGCCGCGCACGCCAACATCCTTCCGGCGTCGACCAACCCGACCCTTCCGCACACCGTCAACACGGTCGACGAACACCTCGACATGCTGCTGGTCTGCCACCACCTCAACCCCTCGGTGCCGGAGGACCTGGCCTTCGCCGAGTCCCGCATCCGGGCCACCACCATCGCCGCCGAGGACGTGTTGCACGACATCGGCGCGCTGTCCATCACCTCGTCCGACGCGCAGGCCATGGGCCGGATCGGCGAAGTGATCTGCCGCACCTGGCAGGTGGCCCACGTGATGAAGGAGCGCTTCGGCGTGCGGGACGAGGGTGGTCTGCCCGCGGACAACGCACGGGCCCGCCGCTACGTCGCCAAGTACACGATCTGCCCCGCCGTCGCGCATGGCATCGACCACGTGGTCGGCTCGGTCGAGCCGGGAAAACTCGCCGACCTGGTGCTGTGGGACCCGGCGTTCTTCGGCATCCGCCCGGCCGCCGTCCTCAAGGGCGGCATGGTCGTCCACGCGCCTGTCGGCGACCCCAACGCCGCCATCCCCACGACACAGCCGGTGCTTCTGCGCTCCTCGGCGGCGGCTGCGGCCGGAGCGCGGCTGTCGGTCAGCTTCGTCTCACCCGCCGCGCTCGACGACGGCCTAGCCGGCCGGCTCGGCCTCACCCGGCAGTTGCTGCCCGTGCGGCCCACGCGGCACCTGACCAAGGCGGACCTGCCCAACAACACGGCGCTCCCGGCCATCGAGGTCGATCCGGAGACATTCACCATCCGCGTCGACGGCGAACCTGTGGTGCCGCACCCCGCGGAGCGCCTGCCGCTCGCCCAGCGCTACAGCCTCTTCTGACGGAGGTGGTGGAGAGATGACCGGCGAACTCGCGACCCTGCTGCTGTGCGACGGCAGGCTCCCGGTCGGCGCCTACACCTACAGCGCCGGACTGGAGCCCGCGGTGGCGGCGGGCCTGACCCGCGAGCAGGTGCCGGGGCTGCTGCGGGCGCGGCTGCGTACCGTCTCCGTCACGGAGGCCGCCGCGGCCGTGCTGGCGCTGCGGGCGGGGCTGCGCGACCCGGTCGACCACGCCCCCGTGCAGGCGGCGCTGGCCGCGCGTACCCCCACGGCTCCGCTGCGCGAGGCGTCGGCGGCGCTCGGCCGCGGCGTCCACCGGCTCGCGCGCCGGCTCGCCGCCGACCACCCCGCGGTCGTCGCACTGGAGCACGCGGCAGTGCCGGGGACTACGCCCGCGCGGCCCCTGCGCCCGGTCGTGACCGGCGCGCTCGCGGCCGCGCTCGGCGTGGGGGAGGCGGCACTGGCACGCACCGTGCTCTACGACGACCTGCAAACCGTCACCTCCGCCGCCCTGAAGCTGCTGCCGGGCGACCCGCTGGACGCGGTCGCCTGGATCCTGGCGTGCGAACCGCAACTGGAGGCCGCGGTGGCCGAGTCGAGGGCGGTCACCTCGGCCGACAGCCTGCCGGCGCGGTCCGCTCCCCTGACCGAACAGTGGGCGCTGGAGCACCCACACAACGAACGGAGACTCTTCCTTGCCTGACAGCCCCCTCCTCCCGTCCGACGCCCACGACCACGCGTCCTCCGCGCACAGCGCGCACACCTCCTCACCGCAGAGCACGCACGCGCACGGCGCGCACCCGCCGACCCGACGCGCGCTGCGTGTCGGAGTCGCCGGCCCGGTCGGCACCGGCAAGAGCTCGATCCTCGCCACGCTGTGCAGACAACTGGCCGACAGCATGGCCATGGCAGTGGTCACCAACGACATCTACACCGACGAGGACGCCCGCTTCCTGCGGTCCGCCGGCGTCCTGCCCACCGACCGTATCCACGCGGTCGAGACCGGGGCCTGCCCGCACACCGCCATCCGCGACGACATCAGCGCCAACCTCGACGCCGTCGAGGACCTGGAGGCGGCGCACGGGCCGCTCGACGTGGTGCTGGTGGAAAGCGGCGGGGACAACCTCACCGCCACTTTCAGTCCCGCACTCGTCGACGCCCAGATCTTCTGCCTCGACGTCGCGGGCGGGGGCGACGTCGCACGCAAGGGCGGGCCCGGTATCCGCGGTGCCGATCTGCTGGTCGTCAACAAGACGGACCTGGCACCGTACGTCGGCGTCGACGTCGCCCGCATGGTGGCCGACGCGCGCGGCGCCCGCGACGAACGGCCCGTACTGGCGCTCTCGAAGAACGACCCCGACTCGGTCGCCGAACTCGCGGCGTGGCTGCGCGACACACTCGCCCGCCACCGGGCCGGCACCCTCGTGCCCCGGGATCCGGGCCCCATGGCGCCGCACTCCCACCCGCGTCCCCGACCGTGAGCGGCCTGTACGAGGCCCCGCCCACAAGCGCCGAGGGCGACGCCCGCCGCGCCGGGGAGACGTCCCGGCCCACCGTCGTGGCCGTCGAGCGCGACGGCGCCCGCAACCGGATCGACACGCTGCGCCCCGGCGCGTTTCTGGCACCGATGCCGCTGCACGCGCGGGGCGATGCGGCCCGTATCGCCCTCGTCGGCACCACGGCGGGGCTGCTGGCAGGAGACGCTCTCGCGCTCGATGTCACGGTCGGCCCGGGCGCCGCGCTCGAACTGACGGAGACGGCGGGGCTGGTGGCCTACGACCACAGGGGAGGCGCCTCCTCGTGGCGTGCCCGGGTGACCGTCGCGGCCGGCGGGCGGCTCCAGTGGGAGGGCAAGCCGTTCGTGGCCGCGGCCGGTGCCCGGGTCGACCGCGGGCTCGAGGTGTTCCTCGGACACGGGGCCACGATGCTGTGGCGGGACACCCTCGTGCTGGGACGCAGCGCGGAACGCGGCGGCAGCGTGCGTTCCGCGACCCGTGTCCTGCACGAGGGCCGGGAGCTGTTCGTCGAGGAACTGGACCTGACGGACCACGAGGAGCGTCAGCTGCCGGGGATCCTGGGCAGCTCCCGGGTCGTGGACGCGGTCGCCGCCTTCGGCCGTACGCCCGCGCGACCGCACCCTCCGCTGACGACACCGCTGGCAGGGCCCGGCGCCCTGGCCCGCACCGTGACACCCGGCGCTGCCCGCGACGGCGCCGGCCTCGATCAGGTGTGGCGCTCATGGGCCACCGATCTGTGACACCTGCCCGCACCCGCCCACCGGCACACGCGACTCCGCCCGCCGCGTGTGTGTGCCCGCGGCCCCCAGGAGCCGCGGCGTACGGCGGCCCCGGGCACTCACCGCGTACGCAGGCCCTCCAGCATCCGCCGCTGGTGGCGCTCGCCCGTCGTCTCGTAGCCGAGCACGGTGACGAAGGGGGCGAGCATCACCACGAGCAGGCACACCGCGAGCGCGACACCCGCCGCGGCCAGGAACACCGCGGCGGCCAGCACCACGAACGTGAGGGAGATCAGCAGCAGGTGGGAGCGGTCCACCGCCGAGAGCAGCAGCGTCTGCAGCAGATACACCATCAGCAGGTAGAGGCCGACGGGCACGGCGAGGGAGAGCACGACCGCGACCTCGCCGACGCGCGCGTCGTGCTCCAGCCGCAGTCCGGCCACGTGCAGTCCCGCGCCGGCCCCCGCGATGCCGACGAAGAGTGGGATGTGCCCGTAGCCGAAGAGGTAACCGCGGCCGCGGCGGTGGACCAGGATGTCACCGAAGGGAAGGGCGAAGTAGACCCACCACATGCCGAACGTCAGGCCGACACCGGCGATGACGACAGCGACCGCGTTCCCGGTCCAGTGCGTCCCGTCCCCGCCGCCGAGCAGTCCGCCGGAGGAGGCGACGGTGCCGACCACGCCCTCCCCGAGCGTGATGATCGCGAAGAGGCTGTACCGCTCCGCCACATGGTGCGGATGCCAGGGGGTGCCGCCCGCCTCGCCCTGGGTGAGGACCGGCAGCACCAGTTCCCCCACCGCCAGCACCGCGAATCCGGCGAACGCCGCGGTGAGCGGCATGGGCACGAACCCGACGACGATCCAGCCCGCCTGGACGAGCACCGTCCAGCGGATGTTCGCCATGCCCACGTCGTGGAAGGGAGGTGACTCCCTGGCCGCCCGCCACCACTGCGCCACCATCGCGACCCGCATCACGACGTAGCCGATGACGATCACCCGCAACTCCAGGTGCCCGCCCTCCTCAAGGGAGTGGAACATCGCGGGAAGACCGAGGGAGAACACGACGACGCCGGTCATCTGCAGCATCGTCAGCGCCCGGTAGAGCCAGTCGTCGGTGCCGAACGCGGAGGCGAACCAGCTGAAGCTGATCCACGCGACGCTGATCGCGAACATCGCGAGCACGAACGCGGTGACCGCCTTCCCCGGATGTCCTTCCGCGAGCATCTCGGCGAAGTGCGAGGCGGCGGTACCCACCGCGATCACGAAACTGAGGTCGAACAGCAACTCAAGGGGCGTGGAGACCCGGCCGCTCTCGTGCGGGTCGCGGCCGGTCATCGGCCGCAGACGATGGGCCGGGCCGCTCCCTTCTTCCGTGTCGGGGACGTGCGCATCACTCATACGCAGCATGGTGACGCACGCGGGGGTGTTCCCGTGCCAGGCGGGTGGACGCGGCGGCCGACGCGTCTCCCCTTCGCGCGGGTCCCGTTCACCGGGAGCCGCGCCCGCGTGCGCGAGTGCCCCCCTAGAGTGCCGCGTTCACCCGTGAGCGTGAGGAGACAGCGCGTGGACGACCAGGTCGACAGGGGGGACGCCACCGCGACCGCGGAGGCCATCAGGAGCGGGGTGAGCGACGCGCGCGCCGTCACCGAGCGCGCCATCGCCCGGATCGAGAAGCTCGACCCCGGGCTCAACGCCGTCATACACCGCCGCTTCGCCGAGGCGCTGGCGGAGATCGACGCGGGGCTGCCCGACGGCCCGCTGCGCGGAGTGCCGGTCCTCGTCAAGGACCTCGGCACCCAGGTGGCGGGCCTTCCGGCCGCGGGAGGGAGCCGGCTGTTCTCGGGGGATGTCGCGGACCGGGACAGCGAACTCGTGGCCCGCTACCGCCGCGCCGGGATGGTCGTCCTCGGCACCACCAACACGCCCGAACTCGGCCTCAACGCCAGCACGGAGCCCACCCTCCACGGCCCGACCCGCAACCCGTGGAGCGCCGCGCACTCACCCGGCGGCTCCAGCGGCGGCTCGGCCGCGGCGGTGGCGGCCGGGATGGTGCCCGTCGCGCACGCCAGCGACGGCGGCGGATCGATCCGTATCCCGTCGGCGGCGTGCGGTCTCTTCGGGCTCAAGCCCAGCCGCGGCAGGGTGTCGCCCGCGCCGCAGCCGTCGACACTGTCGGGGCTGGTCTCGGGCCACCACGCCGTCACCACGACGGTGCGCGACAGCGCGCTGCTCCTCGACATCGCCGCGGGCCCGCTGCCGGGGGACGCGTACGCGGCGCCCACCCCGTCCGAGACGTTCACGGCCTCGGCCCGCCGGGACCCCGGCCGGCTGCGCGTCGGGCTGATCACCGCCCTCCCCGACGGCCCCGCCGTGCATCCCGCCTCGGCCGGCGCCGCCGTCGCCGCGGCCCGCTTGTGCGAGCGTCTCGGCCACGAGGTCACCGAGCTGTCCGCCCCCTACAGGACCGCCGAGGTGGGCCCCGCGTCGGCCGTGGTGATGGGAAGCGACCTGGTGGCCAGGGTCGACGCCCGGCTGGACCAGCTCGGCCGGCAGCTCGCCGAGGACGACCTCGAACCCTTCACGCGCCTGCTCTACGACACCTACAGCCGCCTGGGCGCCGCCGATGTGAGCCGGGCGCTGCGCCGGATACAGGAGATCGGCTGGGAGGTGGGCGCCGCCTTCCGGACGGTCGACGTGCTGCTGAGTCCGACGCTCGCGCAGCCCACCCCCAGGATCGGCCTCCTCGACACGCGCCGCCCCGAGACCGTCTACGAGCACGCGTCCGTCTACGCGGCCTTCACCAGCGTGCACAACGTCACCGGTATGCCGGCGATGTCGGTCCCCCTCGGGCGTGACGGCGAAGGGCTGCCGCTGGGCGTGCAGTTCGCCGCCGACCTCGGCGGCGAGGGACTGCTCCTCTCCCTGGCGGCGCAACTGGAGGCGGCAGCGCCCTGGCCGCGCGGTGCGGTGCTGCGCTGATCGTCCCGGTGGCTGGGACACGGCCGAGGGGATCCCCCGTGGTGTGTCTCACTTGGGGCCCCTCCCACGTCGGTCCCCGGACGTCTTCTCGAGGGCTCCCCGCACGCGTGCGGCGGCTCGTCGGCCACGGCGGCCGGTGCTCAACCCCCTGACGCGGGACATCGCGCTCCTCCCTCTCCCACGACAAGGATCACGATGGCACTCACTCCGCATCCGGTCGACTCCACGGTCTCCAGGCGTCGCCTGTTCGCCGTGCTCGCGTTGATCATCCTCTTCTCGGAGATCGCCTCCTTCGAGATCATCATGGTCTACCCGGCTCTCCCGAAGCTGGCCTCCTCCTTCGCGACGCTGCACATCGCCTGGGCCGCCTCGATCCTCACCCTCGCAGGCGCCACGGTCATGCCGCTCGTCGGCAAGGCGGCGGACAAGTGGGGCAAGAAGCGGGTCATTCTGCTGCTCGGAGCCGTCTTCGTCGTCGGCAGCGTCGTCTGCGCGTGCGCGAGCTCGTTCCCTGCGCTGCTGGTGGGACGGGCGCTCCAGGGCTGCCTCGTCGGCGTCGTCACCATGTCCTACAGCCTCGTGCGGGACATCATGCCGCGCGAGTTCGTACCCCTCGCGCTGGGAACCGTGGTGACCGGCGTCGGCATGTCGGCCCTCGCAGGCCCCTTCCTGGCCGGCTGGCTCCTCGACGGCTTCGGCCCCGCGGGCGTCTTCTGGTTCCTGGCCCTGTACGTGGCGGTGCTGCTGCCGGTCTACGGCGCCGTGGTACCCGAGAGCCCGATCCGCCTCGACCGCCCGATCGACTACCTGGGTACCGCGCTGCTCGGCCCCGGCATCGGTGTGCTGCTGCTCGGGGTGACCCAGGGCAGCGACTGGGGCTGGACCGCGGGATGGACGCTGACGTTCCTGATCCTCGGGAGCGCGATGCTGGTGGCGTTCGTGTGCTGGGAACGCGCCTGCCGCAACCCGCTGATCGATCTGAACGTGCTGCTGGGCCGCAGATTCGGCCCCACCGTGCTGGCGGTTGCCTGCGTGTCCTACATGATGAACGCGCACGCGCTGATCAGCCCGACCATGCTGATGGCACCGGAGAACTCCCCGGGCGTCGGCTACGGGGCCGGGCTCTCGGCCACCGAACTGGCCCTGTGGACCTGTCCGCTGGGCATCGCGGGCATGTTCGTGGGCCCGCTCGGGGGCCACCTGTCCAAGAAGATCGGCGCCCGCAACGTCCTGCTCGCCTCCGCGGGGCTGTTCCTGCTGGTGATGTTCCTGGGCTCACGGCTGTTCACGGTGCAGTGGCAGGTGGGGCTGATGAGCCTGACGGCGGGGTGTGCGGTGGGCTTCCTGCACTCCTCGAACGCCAACCTGGTCCAGGACGCGCTGCCCGCCTCGCAAAGCGGCGTGGGCAACTCCGTCGGCGGCATGAGCACCCTGCTGACGGCGGGCATCGCCACGGCCCTCACCGGGGCGGTCATGTCGAAGCACGTGCTGGCAGTCGATCCGTCGACCCACGCGGTGCGCTACGCCGACAGCGCCCTCACCGACGCGTATCTGTACGCGGCGCTCGTCGGCGCGGTCGGGGTGGTCGTGGCATTCGTCATGAAGCACGGCCGGGCACCGGCGCAGGGAGGCATGACAGGGCCGGAAGACGACGTGCGTGTCGTCGAGGCGTCGCCGCCGGTCGCCACCGAGACGGTGGGCTGACGGGGGCCGTGGACCGCCGGCGGTTCGCCGTCGGCGGTCCACGCTCAGTTGGTGCCTCATCAGCCGACGAGCGGCCAGTTGGTCTCAGGCCGGCCGCCGAGCGGTCAGCCGGCCAGAACCGGTGGCCGGCCGCCGCCCGCCCGCACGCTCACGCGCGGCCCGTCGGCGGCTCGGCTGAGGCCCCGGCGTCCGCGACACCCGAGGCGAGGAGCGCGGGCGACTCGGCACGCCCGTCCAGCACGCGGTTGGTCCGCACGGTCACCCGCCAGCCGTGCGGCCCCCTGCGCAGCCGCCAGTGGTTGGCGCTTGCCCGCCGGACGGTGAACTCGGACGTGTCCGGGTCCCGCGTGATCATGGTGGAGTAGCAGACGGCCACGGCCGTGTCGCCCTGAACCCGCACCCGGGGCGCTCCGACGATGTGGGCACAGCCGTTGCCGATCCAGGTCTGGTGCCGGGCGGAGCGGACCATGGCCGCGATCTCCTCCCGGCCGGTCATCAGCAACGCGTCGACGTCGTAGATCCCCTCCTCCTCCCACAGCCCCGCCACCTCCTCGGCGCGGCCGCTGTCGACGAGCGGCCCGTAGGAGAGGACCAGGGCGCTGACGGCCGCCTCGTCCTCCAGACGGGTGAGGCGTGCCTCCAGTCCCGCGAGGCGTTCTTCGGCCTCGACGAGGCGCTGCTCGGTGTCGCTCATGGGCTCGCTCCTGTGGGGTCAAAGGTGCGCGGCCAGAGGGGCGAGGGCCGCCAGTTGCTCGCAGTAGTGGTCGGCCGAATCCGCCCGCACGGAAGCGGACAGCAGGGTGGCTCCGGCCTCGCGCGTCCGGATCAGGGCGCGCGTCGTGGCTTCCGGGTCGCCGAGCGGATCGACGGGGCGGCCGGGACTGAGGACGATCTCGAATCCGTGGGGGAGTTCGGTGCGCCGGAGCATGTCGCGGAGCTCGTCGGGTGCGAGGCCGAACGGTACCCAGCCGTCGCCGTGTGCCGCGGCCCTGCGCAGCGATGTGGGGGTGCGTCCGCCGAACCACATCGGCACGCGCTCCTGCACGGCGTGCGGTTCGACGAGGAGGTCCTCGAAGGCGTAGAACTCGCCGTGGTAGGAGGGCAGGCGCCGCGACAGCGCGGACCGCAGCGCCCGTGCGGCGTCGTCCGCCCGTGCTCCGCGGTCCTCGAAGGGGGCGTCGAGCAGCGCGAACTCCTCGCGGAGGCTGCCCACTCCGAGGCCGAGGGTGACCCGTCCGCCGCTGAGCGCGTCGAGGGTGCCGTAGCGCTTCGCGATCTGGAGCGGATGGTGGTAGCCGAGCACCAGGACCTGGGTGACCAGCCGGAGGCGGGAGGTGCACGCGGCCAGGTAGCCGAGTGTGGCGAGCGGATCCCAGTAGGTGCCGCCGCGCTGGTGCGCGACGTCGACCGGGACGGCCACGTGCTCGCTGCAGGTGAGGTGGTGGAAGCCGAGCTGGTCGGCGGCCCGGGCGATGCGGGCCAGTTCCTCGGCGCCGGCGTCCGCCTCCCAGGCGGAGCTGACCCCTGGCTGCTGTACGACCACGGGTGAGGTGATCCCGATGCGCATGCTTCTCCTTCTGTGGCCGGCCCGTGCGCTCCGGGCGATTCGTAACCCCCGCCCGGGCGCGGCGGCTTCGCATGTCCCGCTCAGCGGGAGCCGTGCGCGGCCGGCCGGCGGTGCGGTGAGCGAACCGGCGCATGCCTCTTCCTCCCGTTCGGCGGCGCTGTTAGATTCCGAAAAGCAGAATTCATTTCAGTTCGACTGGAGGGGCCCCATGACGGTTGTCGACACAGGTCCTGCGGTGGATGTGCCCACGCGAAAGAAGCTGCCGCCGTCGATGGTCGAGCGCATGACGTTGATCATGGACGCTTTCGAGGGACGCACGACCCGGCTCTCCCTGGAGGACGTGGCACGCCGCACCCACCTTCCCCGCTCCACGGCGCACCGGATCCTGGACCAACTCGTGCGGCTGAGGTGGCTGGAGCACACCCCACACGGCTACGGTCTCGGCCGCCGGGCTCTGGGCCTCGGCGGTGACGGCACCCACAACGAGATCCGCGAGGCCGCTGCCGGGCGGCTCCACCACATGCAGATACAGACCGGCATGGTCGTCCACCTCGCGGTGCTGGACGGCGCGCAGATCCGCTACCTCGACAAGATCGGCGGCCGCTTCGCCACCTCCGTACCCTCCTGCGTCGGCGGCCGGGCGCCCGCGCACTCGACCGCGTTGGGGAAGGCCATGCTCGCCTGGCTGGCACCGGAGGCGGTCGAGGCGCAGATGACCGAGGGCATGGGACGGCTGACCCACCGCACCATCGCCGACACCGAGACGCTCCACCAGGAGCTCAACCGCATCAGGCAGCGGCGGGGACTGGCCTTCGAGCGCGGCGAGTGCGTCCCCGGCATCGCCTGCGTCGCGGTGGCGGTCCGCGGCCCCGAGGGGCCGGTGGCCGCGATCTCCCTCGTCGGCCACGCGCGGACCCCGCTGGAGAAGGTCGCCCCGCTGGTGGCAGACGCCGCCCGGCACGTCTCGCTCCACCTGTTCCCCGGCCTGGAGACCCCCGGCAGGGCTCACCACGCGACCGCAGTCCAGGAGCGGGCGAGCTGGTCCCCGCAGACCCTCGACAGACTGCTGGCCACGGGGCGGAACGGCGACTGGCTGTAGGCGCCGGTCAACCCCAGTGATCGCCCCAGCCCCAGGCGAACCGCGCCGCCGCCTCCCGCGCGTCGTCCGGCTCGGAACCCAGCCCGAACCGGCCACGGAAGAAGAGCATCGGGTCGCGCTCCGGCCCTCCCTCCCCTCCCTCCATTCCCTCCACCTCGAGAACCCTGCCGATCACCACGTCGTGGTCCCCGGCCGCGTGCACCGCGTACACCTCGGCGTGCGCCCGCATCAGCACGTCGCGCAGCGCCGGGGTCCGCCAGCGTGAGAGGTCCCAGGCCAGTCCGTCGTACTTCCTGCCCTTGCCGGAGCCGAACCGGCCGCACAGCTCCGACTGGTCCTCGGCCAGTACGTTGACGCAGAACCGCCCCGCCTCCCTGATCCGCGGCCACGTGCGCCCCTTGTGATCCGCGCAGAAGAGGACCAGGGGCGGTTCCAGCGAGACGGAGGCGAAGGACTGGCACGCGAACCCCACGGGCTCGCCGGCCGCGTCCACCGCGGTGACGACGGTGACACCGGTGGCGAACGTGCTCATGGCACGCCGCATCTCGACGGGTGTGGGCTGCGTGCCCGCACGCGTCGCGCAGGCGGTCACGGAGTCTGCTGTCATCAGGTCCCCTCGACGGGTCGGCGCACAGAGTGCTGCGTCAGCGAGCGGAGCTTGACGCTAGGACCGTTCCGCGCGACGGCGCGGGGCTCTCCCGATGAGTGGAATCCCCGCAGCGGAGCGCCACGTCCGTGCGGTCCCCGCCCCCGCGGCGTGCCCACGTCCCGCTGATCGGGATGTGACCCGCACCGGAACCGAGCCGCTGTCTACGTTCCACAACCGTACCCATCGGGACGTCGAAGGCAGGGGCGATGGCGGAACTGAGCTACGAGAGCACCTCGCGCGAGCTGGCCACCGACCAGGGTGTGCTGCGCTATCACGAGGCGGGCGACGGGCCGCCGTTGCTGATGCTGCACGGGTCGGGCCCCGGCGTCACCGGCTGGCGCAACTACCGCGGCAACCTCGCGGCGTTCTCCCGGCACTTCCGCTGCCTCGTGCTGGAGCTGCCGGGCTTCGGCGTCAGCGATCCGGTCGAGGGCCACCCGATGGTCACCGCGCCGGCCACGGTGGCACGGTTCCTCGACGGGCTGGGGCTGCGGCAGGTCGATGTGATCGGCAACTCCATGGGCGGCATCGTGGGCACCCGGTTCGCCCTCGACGACCCCGAACGGGTCCGCAGGCTCGTGACCATCGGCGGCATCGGCCGGAACCTCTACAGCCCCGGCCCGGGCGAGGGCATCAGGCTGCTGACCGAGTTCACCGACAACCCCACGCGTGAGGGTCTGGTCAGGTGGCTGCACTCGATGGTGTACGACCCCGCGCTGGTGACCGAGGAGCTGATCGAGGAGCGGTGGCGGCTGGCCACCGATCCGCAGGCGCTCGAGAACGCGCGCGCGATGTACGGCAGCGCCGCCTTCGCCGCTCGCGCCAGGGCCGCGGCGGCGTCCGACGAGGCGCCCTACTGGGCCATGCTGCACAAGCTGCGGGCCAGGACCCTCATCACCTGGGGCCGCGACGACCGCGTCAGCCCCCTGGACATGTCGATCCTCCCGATGCGGACCATTCCCCGCGCGGAACTGCACACCTTCCCCGACTGCGGCCACTGGGTGATGATCGAGCAGAAGGCGGCCTGGGAGAGCGCGGTGCTGGCCTTCCTCACCCGCGAGGAGACGGCGTGAGCGCCGGCACCGCCGCGGGATGGGACCACGAGGTCGACTTCCTCGTGGTCGGCAGCGGCGCCGGAGGCATGACGGCGGCGCTGACCGCCGCGGACAGCGGTCTATCCACCGTCGTGGTCGAGAAGGGCGCCATGTACGGCGGCTCGACCGGGATCTCCGGCGGCGGCATCTGGATCCCCAACAACCCGACGCTGCGCGCCCGAGGCCATGACGATTCCCGCGGATCGGTCCGCCGCTATCTCGACCTGCTCACCGAGGGCCGGGTGCCGGGCGCCCGGCTCGACGCGTTCGTCGACCACGGGCCCGAGGCCATGCGGCTGCTGGGCGCGAGCCGCTGGATGCGCTTCTTCTGGGTCAAGGGCTACGCCGACTACCACCCCGAACTGGAGGGCGGCCGCCCGCTGGGCCGGTCTGTGGAGGCGGTACCCTTCGACACCCGCGAGCTGGGGGAGGACGAGAAGTACCAGCGGCCCAACAGCCTCAAGGGCCCGCTCGGCCTCTGGGTGACGGGCAAGGACTACCACGACCTGGCGATGGTCAAGCGCACCTGGCGGGGCCGCTGGGCCTCCGTGGTCGCCGCCTGGCGCGTCTCCTCCAACCTGGTCCGCCGCCGCCACATGGCCACCGGCGGGCGCGCCCTCGTGGCCCGGATGCGCATGGCCCTCAAGGACGCCGGCATCCCCCTGTGGCTGAACTCCGCGATGACGCAGCTGGTCACCGACGACGACGGGCGGGTGACGGGCATCGTCGCCCAACGTGAGGGAAGCGCCGTGCGGATCGGCGCGCGGAACGGAGTGCTGCTGGCCACCGGCGGCTTCGACCACAACCAGCAGTTGCGCGAACGGTATCTTCCCGAGGGCGGCAGGGAGAACCACAGCGCCGGGGCGCAGGAGAACGTCGGCGACGGCATCCTCGCCGGGCTCGGTCTCGGCGCGGCCGTGGACTTCATGGACGACGCCTGGTGGATGCCCTCGGTGCGCCACCCCTCGGGCGCGACCATCCCGCTGGTCTCCGAGCGGTGCATCCCGCCATCCCTGATCGTCTCCCGCGCGGGCAGGCGCTTCACCAACGAGTCCGCGCCCTACACCAACTTCGTCCACGACCAGCTCGCGGGCAAACACGTGCCCGCCTGGTTCGTGATGGACGCCAAGGCCCGCGCCCGCTACCCCTTCGCACAGGTCCTGCCGGGCATGCCGTTCCCCCAGGCCTTCTACGAGACGGGCCTCGCCCACCGGGCGGACTCCCTGGCCGAGCTGGCCGGGAGCATCGGCGTCCCCGCCCAGGAACTGACCGCGACCGTGCGGCGGTTCAACGGCTTCGCCCGCGCCGGGAAGGACACCGATTTCCACCGCGGTGACAGCGCCTACGACCGCTACTACGGCGATCCGACGCTGAAGAACCCCAACCTGGACGAGATCGACAGGGCGCCGTTCCACGCCGTGCGCATCGAGGTCGGCGACCTGGGCACCAAGGGGGGTCTGGTCTGTGACGAGCACAGCAGGGTGCTGCGTGAGGACGGCTCAGGCATCGAGGGCCTGTACGCGACCGGCAACACCTCCGCCTCCGTGATGGCCAACGAGTACGCGGGCCCCGGCGCCACCATCGGCCCTTCCCTCGTCTTCGGATACATCGCCGCACGCGACGCCGCCGCACGCCGCGCCACGGGGGACGGCGATGTGAGCGACCTGGCCGGCCGCGGACCTCGCTGAGCGTCTCGCCGGCCGACGCCTCGCCGAGGCGCCTCCCGACGAGGCCGCGTCCCGGCGAGGGCGCGTCCCGACAAGAAAGGCAGTAGAACATGGGGCGACCCACCCCCTTGACGGTGCGCGTCGTCGAGGTCATCCGTGAGACCCCCGACGCGCACTCGCTGGTGCTGGAGCCGATCGGCGTGCCGCCCGAGAAGTTCGGCTACCGGCCGGGTCAGTTCCTGACCGTCCGGGTGCCCTCCGAACGGGACGGCTCGACGGCCCGCTGCTACTCGCTGTGCAGCTCCCCGCTGCGCGAGGAGAAGCCGAAGATCACCGTCAAGCGCACGGCGGACGGATACGGCTCCAACTGGATCTGCGACAACGTGGTCGAGGGCCACACCCTCGAAGTGCTGCGCCCCGCGGGGACGTTCACCCCCGACTCGCTCGACAGCGACTTCCTGCTCCTGGCCGCGGGCAGCGGCATCACCCCGGTGATGTCGATTCTCACGTCCGCTCTGCACGGGGGAGCGGGTTCCGTGACCCTCGTCTACGCCAACCGGGACGAGGACGCGGTGATCTTCCGCGACGAACTGGCCGCGCTCGCCCGCGAGTACGGCGACCGGCTCACCGTCATCCACTGGCTGGAGTCCGTGCAGGGCCTGCCGACGCCCTCGGGTCTGCGCGCACTGACGCGGCCGTACGCCGGCCGTCAGGTGTTCCTGTGCGGGCCCGGGCCCTTCATGGAGTCGGCGGCGGCGACGCTGAGCGGCCTCGGTGTGCCCGCGGACCGGCTGCACATGGAGCGCTTCTCCTCGCTGACCGGGGACCCGTTCGCCGAGCCCGAGCCGGACCTCGATCCCGGCGGGCCGCGCAGCACAGTGGAGGTCGAGCTCGACGGCGAGACGCGCACCGTCGACTGCCCACGGGAGACGGCGCTGCTCGACGTGCTCCTCGACGCCGGTCTGGACGCTCCCTTCTCCTGCCGGGAGGGCAGTTGCAGCGCGTGCGCGTGCGTGCTCCTCGACGGCGAGGTGGAGATGGCGCGCAACGAGGTCCTCGACGACCGCGATCTCGCCGACGGCCTCGTCCTCGCCTGCCAGGCCCGTCCGCGCACCGAACGGCTGAAGATCACCTACGACGGGTGAGGACGGCCCTCCGTACACGAGCCCCGCTGCCGGCCCGCCCCCGAGCCCCGGCCGCACCGCTACCCCAGTCCCCGGCCGGGGACCGCACCCAAGCCTCCGCACAAGAACCTCCGCACGGAAGAGGGAAGCCGCATGCCGAACCCCGTACTCGACGCGATCACCGAACGTGCGGAGGAGATCCGCGCGCTGGGCACCTCCAACGAGGCGCTCGGCCGGCTGGACGACCAGGCCGCGAAGGTCCTGCGGGACACCGGCGCCATCCGGATGCTCCAGCCGCAGGCGCACGGCGGTCTGGAGGCGCACCCCCGCGAGTTCGCCGAGACGGTCATGAAGATCGCCGCCTGCGACGGCTCGACCGGCTGGGTCACCGGCGTGGTGGGCGTCCACCCGTGGGAGATGGCGATGGCCGATCCCCGCGTGCGGGAGGAGGTGTGGGGCCTGGACCCCGACACCTGGATCGCGTCGCCCTACGCGCCGATGGGGCTGCTGCGCCCCGTCGACGGCGGCTACGTCTTCAACGGGCACTGGCAGTTCTCCTCGGGCACGGACCACTGCGACTGGATCTTCCTGGGCGCCTTCCTGGCCGACAGCGACGGCAACCGGCTCAACCCGCCGCGCTCGATGCACGTGATACTGCCGCGCGCCGACTACGAGATCGTCGACGACTCCTGGGACGTGGTCGGCCTGCGGGGAACGGGAAGCAAGGACATCGTCGTGCGGGACGCCTTCGTCCCCGGACACCGTGTCATCGACTACGACAAGGTCGTCGACGGGCGGCTCGCCAGGGAGGCGGGCCTGACCAACCCGACGTACCACCTGCCGTTCTCCGCGGCGTTCCCGCTCGGCATCACCGCGTCCGTCATCGGCATCTGCGAGGGCGCGCTCGCCCACCACCTCGCCTACCAGCGCGACCGGGTGCAGATCACCGGCACCGCGGTCAAGGACGACCCCTATGTGCTCTACGCGGTCAGCGAGGCGGCCGCCGAGATCGCGGCCTCGCGGTCGGCGCTGCTGGACAACATCTGCCGGCTCCACGACATGGTGGCGGCCGGCCAGGAGGTCTCCTTCGACCGGCGGGCTGTGGGCCGCCGCACCCAGGCCAGGGCCGCGTGGCGGGCCGTCCGCGCGGTCGACGAGATCGTCGCACGCTCCGGCGGCAACGCCATGCGGATGGACAACCCGATCCAGCGGTTCTGGCGCGACGCGCACACCGGCCTCGCACACGCCATCCACGTCACCGGAGCCGTCTTTCACGTCGCGGCGCTGACGCAGATCGGTGTCGAGCCGCCGCAGGGGCCGATGCGCTCCATGATCTAGCGGCTCCCGGCCTCCAGCCGGGAGGTGCCCCCACAAGCCACCAACCCACCCGCGGATCACACCCTGCGGGAGGTGGCACCCCTGCCGGGAGCGGAGCCGCAGGACAAGCCTGGTGGTCGCGGCTCCGGGACGGCGTGGCCGCTCAAGGCGGCCGCGGGCACGCACCAGAAGCGGAAAGCGCGGACGAACAGCACGTGAGGAGAGCACACATGACGCACATCCGAGGACTGGGCTACCTGCGGGTGCAGACCCGGGACATCGACCGCTGGCGCCAGTTGACCGTCGAGGCGCTCGGCTTCGCCGAGGGCTCCGGCCCCGACCCGGACGGGCTGTATCTGAGGATGGACGAGCGGCGGGCGCGGCTCGCGGTGCTGCCGGGCGACACCGACCGGGTGCAGGCCGTCGGCTGGGAGGTGCGCGACCAGTTCGCCCTGGCCGCGGTCGGCCGCGCCGTCGAGGAGGCGGGCACGGCGGTCAAGCAGCTTACGCAGCAGGAGGCCGACGAGCGCGGAGTGGAGGCCGCTGTCACCTTCGACGACCCCGCGGGCGTCCCCGTCGAGGTCTTCTTCGGCCCCGTTCTTGACCACAGCCCCGTCCTGACCGGGCTCGGGCAGACCTTCGTCACCGGCGGCCAGGGGATGGGGCATGTGGTCCTGCCGACGACGCGCATGGAGGAGACCGTCGCCTTCTACACCGAGGTCCTCGGATTCCTGCCGCGCGGCGGGATCAGGCTGGGCGGACAGGAAGCGGACGCCCCGCCGCGCCGCGTGCGCTTCGTGGGCGTCAACCAGCGCCACCACAGCCTGGCCCTGTGCCCCGCACCGCACGGCGAGGAGCCCGGCCTGGTGCACCTGATGGTGGAGGTCGACAGTCTGGACGCGGTGGGCCGCGCGCTCGACAACGTGGCACGGCTCGACTTCTCGCTCTCCTCCACCCTGGGCCGGCACACCAACGACAAGATGGTCTCCTTCTACGTCCGGGCGCCGGGGGGCTGGGACATCGAGTACGGCACCGAGGGCATGCTCGTCGACGAGGCGCACTACACCGCGGAGGAGATCACCGCGGACAGCTACTGGGGCCACGACTGGTCCGGGTCGCAGCCGCTGGCTGCGTTCACCCCGCCAAAGGCCGGCCGGTGAGCGGGGTCCGGCCGGCGGACGCGCGCCCCCGGCCGGAGCATCCCGGGGCGCCGCGCGGTGGTGCGCCGCGCGGCCGCGCTGGTGCGTGGCCGGTGACGCCGGTCCCCGCCGCCTCCGTGAGCCGGTACGACCACGTCACCGACGTCCTCGTGGTCGGCTTCGGATGCGCCGGCGCCGCGGCGGCCTACGAGGCGGCCCGTGCCGGCGCCGAGGTCACGGTCCTGGAGCGCGCCGGCGGCCCCGGCGGCTCCTCGGCACTCTCCGGCGGCGAGCTCTACCTGGGCGGCGGGACGCCCGTGCAGCGCGCGTGCGGCTTCCAGGACACCGCGGACGACATGTTCGCCTACCTCCGAGCCGCCCTCGGCCCGCACGCGGACGAGGAGAAGCTGCGCGTCTACTGTGACGAGAGCGTCGAGCACTTCGAGTGGTTCACCGACCTGGGCGTCACTTTCCACCACAGCCTGTGGGACTCACCCACCTGGATGCCGCCGTCCACGGACGGGCTGATGTGGCTGGGCGAGAACGCCTGGCCCTACAACACGCTCGCCCGCCCCGTCCCGCGCGGCCACCGCCCCGCCACCAACTGGTGGGGCGGCCGGCTGCTGATGGACGAGCTCACGGCGGCGGCCGGCGAGGCGGGCGCCGTCACGCGGACCGACACCGTGGCCACCGCGCTGATCGTGGACGGCGACGGGCGGGTGGCCGGAGTGACCGCCAGGCAGTACGGCGAGGAGCTGGCCCTCCGCGCTCGCAGGGCCGTCGTGCTGACCACCGGGGGCTTCGCCGACAACGAGGAGATGCTGGCCGACCACGCGCCCTTGCTCCTCGGGCTGGGCAGGGTCAGCGACGGCCTGGACGACGGCAGCGGCATCCGGATGGCCGCCGCGATCGGCGCGGCCACCCGGCGGATGGCGGTGACCGAGATCGCGATGACCGCGCTGCCGGCCATGGCCGTGCGCGGCATGCTGGTCAACGCGCACGGGCAGCGCTTCGTCAACGAGGACGTCTACCCGGGCCTGTTCAGCGTCGCCGCGCACCGCACGCAGCCAGGCCCCTACTGGGTGATCGTCGACGAGGAGGGCTACGAGGCCGTTCCCGAGGCGGAACGCTGGGGCGTGCTCCCGCGCTTCGTCGAAGAGGACCTGGCGGCCCTTGAGGCGGACCTCGGCATGCCCGCCGGCGCCCTGGAGTCGGCCGTGGGCACGTACAACACCCACGCCGAGCGGGGAGCCGACCCGTACTTCCACAAGGATCCGGCGTGGCTGCGTCCGCTGAAGCCGCCCTTCGCGGCGCTCGACCCCCGCAGCGGCTTCGCGACGGGGGAGCGGAACAGCGCGGGGACGGGTCCGGGAGCGGCCGGTTTCACGCTGGGAGGGCTGCGCACCACCGTCGAGGGAGCGGTGTTGACCGTGGCCGGAGCGCCGGTCCCGGGCCTGTACGCGGCGGGCCGGGCCAGCTCGGGCATCCACGGGGAGGGCTACATCAGCGGTACGTCACTGGGCGACGGCACCTTCTTCGGCCGGAAGGCGGGGGTGGCGGCAGCGGACGCCACCCCGGGCTGACCCGGGGCGTGGAGAGCACCGAGGGCGATGCGCGGCGCGCGGCGGGGCGCGGGGAGCAGCCCGGGCGCCGGCTTCCGTTGAGTGGGACGCGGCCCGCCCGGCGCTTCGGCGGCGCATAGCGTCAGCCGCCCTGCTCCAGCCCTCCTACGAAGGACCGTGGATGAACCGTTTCGCGGGTGTCGGCGTCCTGCTCACCGGTGCCGGGTCCGGCATCGGCCGTGCCACCGCGCTCCGTCTGGTGGAGGAGGGCGCCGCCGTCTTCGGGGTCGACCTGTCCCCGAGCGGCCTCGCCAAGACCGCGGCGGCGGCGAAGGGCCCCGGCCGGATCGTGACGCACGTGGCCGATGTGAGCGACGAGAGCGCGGTGGTGGAAGCCGTCGCCGCGGCCGCCCGCCGGCTCGGCGGTATCGACGTCCTGATCAACGTCGCGGGGCTGCACAGGACGACCCCCATCGACACGCTGACGGTGGCCGACATGCAGCGGCTGTTCTCCGTCAACGCGGTGGGGACCGCGCTCTTCTGTCGCGAGGCGCTGCGCCACCTGCCCGACGAGCGGGGCGTCATCGTCAACGTGGCCTCGTCAGCGGCCACCCACGGCAACCCGTACATGAGCGCCTACTCCGCCTCCAAGGGCGCGGTGCTGGCGTTCTCGCTGTGCCTGGCGTCCGAGGTGGCGCACCGGGGCATCCGGGTCGTTCCCGTCTCGCCCGGCTCGGTCGCCACGCCCCTGACGGCGGGCGGGGACGTGCTGCCCGCCGCGCTGGACACCGGCTACTACCAGCGGATCAGGTCACTGTTCGGGGCGGCCGACCCGGAGCAGATCGCCGCAGTCATCGCCTTCGCGGCCTCCGGGGACGGCGGCTATCTCACCGGCGCCGAGATCCGGGCCGACGGCGGCTCGCACACCTGACCGGCCCCGCGCTGGCGGCGGGACCGGCCGATCACCCAGGAGGAGAGCACACGCATGACACGTCGTATCGCCGTCAGCGGGGCGGCATCAGGCATCGGCAAGTCGCTCGCCACGCTGTTGCGGACGCAGGGGGACGACGTCGTCGGTATCGACCTCAAGGACGTCGAGGTCTGTGCCGACCTCTCCACCGCCACCGGGCGCTCCGAGGCCGTCGAGAGGGTGCTGGAGCGCACCGGGGGCGCGCTGGACGCGGTGGTGGCCTGCGCGGGCATCTCGGCCACGCGCCCGGCCACCGTCGCGGTGAACTTCTTCGGCGTCACCGAGCTGTTGGCGGGCCTGCGTCCCGCACTGGCCGCCTCGCGGGCCCCGCGGGCCGCCCTCGTCGGTTCCATCGCGGGCACCGCGGCGACCGTGCCCGAGGTCGTCGACGCCTGCCTCGCGCATCGGGAGGCGGAGGCGCTCGATGCGGCGGCCGCCGCTGCCGCACGAGGCGAGGGCAACAGGATCTACCCCTCCTCCAAGGCCGCGCTGGCCCGCTGGATGCGCGGTGTCTGCCTCACCGACGACTGGGCCGCTGCGCGGATCCCGCTGAACGCGGTGGCACCCGGGGTGGTGCTCACCCCGATGCACGCGGCACACGCGATGACCGAGGAGCAGCGCAAGAGCGTCGACGAGGCGGTCCCGATGCCGCTGGGCGGGTACGCCGAGCCCGAGGTGATCGCGCGGGCTCTGCGGTGGCTGATCAGCGCGGAGAACACCCACATGACGGGCCAGGTGATGTACGTGGACGGAGGCGCGGAGGCGACCCTCAGGGGCCGGGACAGGTTCTGAGGCACCGGGTTGTCGAGCGTGGCCCGGGCGCCGGGTGGGGGCCGGCTCGGGGAGTCTCCGGGGCGGGCCTGCGGCCACTCAGTGGGACTGGCGTTGCCGAAAAGAAGAACGAATTCTAGTTATTGGGGGAGCGCACCACACCCACCCGGCCCCCGCGGGCCGCCTCACACGTTACGGAGAACCATGGCCGAGGCCGTCATAGTCGAAGCCGCACGCACCCCGGTCGGCCGGCGCCGCGGTGTCCTGTCGGGACTGCACCCGGCCGAACTGCTGGGCCTGACACAGCAGAAGCTGCTGGAGCGCGCCGGCGTCGCACCCCGGGAGGTCGAGCAGGTCGTCGGAGGCTGCGTCACCCAGGCCGGTGAACAGTCCAACAACGTCACCCGCACCGCCTGGCTGCACACCGGCCTGCCCCACACCACCGCCTGCACCACGATCGACTGCGCCTGCGGCTCCTCGCAGCAGGCGGTGCACCTGGTCGCCGGGCTCATCGCCTCGGGCGCGATCGAGGTGGGCGTCGGCTGCGGCGTCGAGGCGATGAGCCGGGTCTTCCTCGGACAGGCGCAGACGCCCGGCACCGGCGTCCCCGTGCCCGACAGCTGGTCGCTGGACATGCCCGACCAGTTCACCGCCGCCGAACGGATCGCCCGCAACCGCGGCATCACCCGCGCCGAGGCCGACGCGCTCGGCCTGACCTCCCAGCGCAGGGCCGCCCGCGCCTGGCAGGAGAAGCGCTTCGACGGCCAGATCGTCGACGTCCACGCCCCCGTGACGGGCCCCGAGGGACCCACGGGGGAGACGGCCGTCGTCACCCGCGACCAGGGGCTGCGCGAGACCACCGCCGAAGCGCTCGCCGGGCTGAAGCCGGTGGTCCCCGACGGCATCCACACCGCGGGCAACTCCTCGCAGATCAGCGACGGAGCGGCCGCGGTGCTCCTGACGAGCCGCCGGGGCGCCGCCCGCCTGGGGCTGCGGCCCCGCGCCCGCATCGTCGCCTCCGGCATGGTCGGCGCCGATCCCTACTACCACCTCGACGGGCCGATCGAGGCGACCGCACACGTCCTGCGCAAGGCCGCGATGACGCTGGACGACATCGACCTCGTCGAGATCAACGAGGCGTTCGCCTCCGTCGTGCTGTCCTGGGCCAGGGCCCACGAAGCCGACATGGACAAGGTGAACGTCAACGGCGGCGCGATCGCCCTCGGCCACGCGGTGGGCTCGACCGGCGCCCGGCTGCTCACCCAGGCGCTCCACGAACTGGAGCGGAGCGACACGTCGACGGCGCTGGTCACCATGTGCGCCGGCGGAGCGCACTCGACGGCGACGATCATCGAACGGATCTGAGACCCATGACCATCGGACTGACCGAAGAACACCGCGACCTGCGCGACTCCGTCCGCGCGTTCACCGCCCGGCACGTCACCCAGGACGTCGTCCGCAAGGCCGTGGACGCCGAACACGAGACGCTTCCCCCCTACTGGCGGGGGATCGCGGACCAGGGCCTGCTCGGCCTCCACCTGCCCGAGGACACGGGCGGCGCGGGATACGGGCTCACCGAACTCGCCGTCGTTCTCGAGGAACTCGGCCGTGCCGTGGCCCCTGGCCCCTTCCTGCCGACCGTGCTCGCCTCGGCGGTTCTCTCCCGCGCCGGCCACTCCGCCCATCTGCCGGGGCTCGCCGACGGCACCACCACGGGCGCCGTGGGGCTGCGGCCCGGCACCCTGACGCTGACCCGTTCGCCGGACGGCCGGGCGCTGCTCACGGGCGAGTCGGAACTGGTCATCGGCGGACACGTCGCCGACATCCTCGTCCTGGCGGCCCAGGAAGGCGACACCACCGCGTGGGTGCTGCTGCCGCGGGGCCGGGTGGAGACCACCGACCTCCGCAGCCACGACCTGACGCGCCGCTCGTCGCGGATATCCGCGCGGAACGTGGCGGTACAGGACGAGGACGTCCTGGCCCTCGACGCGAGGACGCCGCTCGACCTGGCCGCGGTCCTCTTCGCCGCCGAGGCCTCCGGCATCGCCGACCGCGCCGTGACCACGGCCGCCGAGTACGCCCGTGTGCGGGAGCAGTTCGGGCGGCCCATCGGCCAGTTCCAGGGCGTCAAACACCGCTGCGCCCGGATGCTCGCCGACGCCGAGCAGGCCAGGGCCTGCGCCTGGGACGCCGCACGCTCGGCCGACCCGGGCGCCGTTGAGGACCCGCGCGAGGCCTCGCTCGCCGCCGCGGTCGCCGGCGCCACCAGCGTGGCCGCCGCCTTCGCCACCGCCAAGGACTGCATCCAGGTCCTCGGCGGCATCGGCTTCACCTGGGAGCACGACGCGCACCTGTACCTGCGCAGAGCCCAGACCCTGCGTCTCGCCCTCGGCCCCACCGCGCGGTGGCGCCGCCGCGTCTCCCGGCTCACCCTGGAGGGCGTCCGCCGCCACCTCGGCATCGAGCTGCCGCCCGAGGCGGAGACCGTACGCGCCGAAGTCCGCGCCGAACTGCGGGCGGCCCGCGAACTGGAGGGCAAGGAGCGCCTCGACCACCTCGCCGACCACGGCTACACCGCGCCGCACCTGCCGGCCCCGTGGGGCAAGGGGGCCGACGCCGTCGCCCAACTGGTCATCGGCGAGGAGATGCGGCAAGCAGGACTGACCGCCGTCGACATGATCATCGGCGGCTGGGTGGTGCCCACCCTCATCGCGCACGGCGACGCGGCACAGCGGGAGAAGTTCCTGCGGCCCTCCCTGCGCGGCGACCTCACCTGGTGCCAGCTGTTCAGCGAGCCGGGCGCCGGCTCCGACCTGGCGGGGCTGAGCACCCGCGCGGTCAAGACCGACGGCGGCTGGCGGATCACCGGGCAGAAGGTGTGGACGTCCATGGCGCGCGACGCCCACTGGGGCATCCTGCTCGCCCGCACCGACGCCGAAGCGCCCAAGCACAGGGGCCTGTCGTACTTCCTGCTCGACATGGCCTCGCCCGGCATCGACATCCGCCCGCTGCGGCAGATCACCGGCGAGGCCGAGTTCAACGAGGTCTTCCTCGACGACGTGTTCGTCCCCGACGCGATGCTCGTCGCCGAACCGGGCGACGGCTGGAAACTCGCCCGCACCACGCTGGCCAACGAACGCGTCGCCCTCTCCCACGACTCCTCCCTCGGCTCCGGCGGCGAAGCCCTGCTGGAGCGGGCCGCCGACCGGCCGCACGAGATGGACGACGAACGGCTCACAACGCTCGGCGGCATCCTGTGCGACGCCCAGGCCGGCAGTCTGCTGGGCCTGCGGACGACGCTGCGCTCGGTCGCCGGGGCACAGCCGGGCGCCGAGGCCAGCATCGCCAAACTCGTCGGCGTCGAGCATCTGCAACAGGTGTGGGAGACCGCCATGGACTGGTCGGGCAGCGCCGCGCTGACCGGCGAGGGCCCGCGCCAGGACGCCACCTGGATGTTCCTCAACTCCCGCTGCATGTCGATCGCCGGCGGTACCACCGAGGTGCAGCTGAACATCATCGCGGAGCGCCTGCTCGGGCTGGCGCGCGATCCCGAGCCCGCCCCCGCGCGTGCGTGAGAAGAAAGGCCGACCATGCCCATCGACCGGGACAAGGCGCTGAACGCGCCCCCCTCCGTGCGCGAGATCAGCTGGACCACTCGCGACGTCCTCCTCTACCACCTCAGCCTCGGCGCGGGATCCGACCCGGCCACAGGACCGCAGCCGCACCTGACCTACGAACGCGGGCTCGCGGTCCTGCCCACCTTCGCGATGGTCGCCGGCACGGGCGTGTCGTCCGGTGAACGTCCGGACGCGTCCTGGGACATGCCCGGAGTGGACATCGACCTGCGCGCGATCCTCCACGCCGGCCAGGGTCTCGTGGTGCACCGCCCGCTGCCGGCGGCCGGTTCGGCCACGGTCAGCTCCCGCGTCACCGAGGTGTGGGACAAGGGCAAGGCCGCGCTGATCGTGCGGGAGTCGACCGCCCGCGACCCGGGGGGCGCACCGCTGTGGACGGAGACCATGCGGATCTGGGCACGCGGCGAGGGCGGCTTCTCGTCGGAGTCGGGCCCCGAGGAGGCCTGGTCGGTCCCCGACCGCGGGGCCGACCTCGTGGTGGACACACCGACCGTGCCGCAGCAAGCCCTCCTCTACCGGCTCAACGGCGACCTCAACCCGCTGCACGCCGATCCGCAGACCGCCCGCGCGGCCGGCTTCGACCGGCCGATCCTGCACGGCCTCGCCTCCTACGGGCTGGTCTGCGCGGCGCTCGCCGAGGGCGTGCTCGACGGGGACGTGAGACGGCTCGCGTCGCTGTCCGTCCGGTTCGCGGGCGTCCTCTTCCCCGGGGAGACCCTCCGCACGGCGGTGTGGCGGGAAGCGGACAGGCTGCTGCTGCGCTCCACCTGCCCCGAGCGCGACGAGGCACCCGTGCTCACCCACGCCACCGCGGTGGTGAACGCGTGAGCGCCGCACCCCACCAAGAGCCCACCCGCACGGCGGGCACGCCCGGCGTGACGCGCCCCGCTCAGCTGGTCTCCGAGCCCCGCGAGGGCGGGGTCGACGCGGCGGTCGCCGCCGCCCGCCGGGTCGTCGACGCGCTGCTGCGAGCCGGCGACGGGACGGACGCCGACATGACCGGGGTGGCCAAGCAACTCCACGCGGTCGCCGACGGCCTGGAGGACCAGGCACCTGCCCGCGAGGAACGCCTGGTCGAGATGTGGCGCGGTGACGGCATCACCCGGCACGACCCGGTGACCGGACCCGAGAACGCGCTCGCACCGCCGCTGCGCCTGACCGGCGACGAGGACGGCTCCGTGGCGGGAACCCTCACTCTCGGCCTGCCGTACCAGGGGCCGCCCGGATGCGTGCACGGCGGCGTCTCGGCGCTGCTGCTCGACCACACACTCGGAGTCGCCAACCACTGGGCCGGCCTGGTCGGGATGACCGCCGAGCTGACCGTCCGCTACCACAGGCCGGCCCCGCTGTTCGAACCGCTGACCGTCTCGGGGCGGCAGGTCTCCGTGGACGGCAGGAAGATCCGCACCATCGGTGCCCTCTCGGCCGGCGGTCGCGACTGCGTGACGACAGAGGGCCTGTTCATCGCCAAACAGGTGCCGCGCCCCCGCTGAGCGGATCCGCTGCACGACGAGAGCGCCCCGCCCGGAATCTCCGGGCGGGGCGCTCTGGTCATGGCCGGTGCGGGACGACGGCGCAAGGCGTCACAACGGGGGGATGAGATGGCGGGCGATCTTCCCGGTGGCGTTGCGCGGCAGACGGTCCTTTGTGATCCGCCAGCGGGCCGGCACCTTGTAGTAGGCGAGCCGCTCCCGGGCGAACGCGGTGAGGCCGTCGGCCGTCACGCCCGAGCCTCCGTCGGCCACCACCACGGCGCCCACCTCCTGGCCGAGGTCCGGATGCGCCACACCCAGGACCACGCACTCGCGCACCCCCTCGCACTCGGCCAGCACCTCCTCGATCTCCGCGGGGTAGACGTTCTCGCCTCCGCGTACGATCAGGTCGGAGCGGCGGCTGGTGAGCCTCATGCGGCCCCCTTCCAGCACGCCGATGTCACCGGTGTGCAGCCAGCGGTCCGCGCGGATCGCCTGCGCGGTGGCCTCGGGGTCCTCCCAGTACCCGAGCATGTTGAACGGGCTGCGCAGACAGATCTCCCCCTCCTCGCCCTCGGGGAGCGCACGCCCGACCGGGTCGCGGATCTCCAGCTGCACCGTGATGTTGGGGCGGCCCAGCGTCTCCGGCGCCTCGGCGAGGTCGGCCGCGGTGGCCAGCGTCGCGCCGGTCGCCGACTCGGTGAGCCCGTAGCTGTTGGCGAGCGACCGCCGGGCGACGGGGAGGGCCTGGCGCAGCCGTTCGTGGAAGGCCGGGGAGGAGGGCGCGGAGGCGAGGGCGAACGCCGACAGCGACGAGAGGTCGTACCGCTCCAGGCCGCCGTGTTCGATCAGGCGGTGCGCCATGGTCGGCACCGCACCCCAGTTGGTGACCCGCTCGCGTTCGATGAGGCGCAGCACCCGGTCCACGTCGAACCGTCCCTGGTGCATGACGACGGTGCCGCCGAGGGCGAGTTGGGGGACGGCGAGATTGTGCAGGGTCGCGATGTGGAACAGCGGCAGGGCCAGCAGATGGCGCCGGACCGCCGGGCTCGCCGCATCGCCGAGCTCGGCGGACACGGCGTCGTTGAGGCGGTGGTAGTCGATCACCGCGAGCAGGTTGCGGTGCGTGTGCACGGCGCCCTTGGGGCGGCCCGAGGTACCGCTGGTGTAGACGACGACGGCGGGGTCGTCCTCGTCGATGTGCGGGCAGGGCAAGGGCGCGTCCGGGTACGCGTGGGAGAGCCGCTCGACGTCGTCGGCGAGGGTCAGCAGGCGTACGCGGGAGTCGTCCACCAGCGGGGCCCGCCGCTCGTCCGCCACGACGAGGGCCGGCCGTGTGTGGCCGATCGCGTAGGCGACCTCGCGGGCCGACCACCACGAGTTGTAGCCGACCGCGATCGCGCCGAGCGAGACCGTCGCCCAGAACGCCGTGATCCAGCCCGGCTCGTTCGCGGCCAGGATCGCGACCCGGTCGCCCTGGCGCACTCCGAACTCGTCGTGGAAAGCGCGCGCCAGGGACGCGACCCGGCGGGCGTGTTCGGCGAAGGAGACGCGCGTCTGTTCGGTGACGAGGTAGTCGCGGTCACCGTGCCGAACCGAGTCGGCCACCACCTGGGCCAGTGAACCGGCCCGGTGGGCGAACACCCGCATCCGGGAGCCGAGCACGTCCTCCTCGACAAGTTCGAACGCGCCGCCGGGCCCGGTCAGCCGTCGCACGAGGTCCGCGGCCGACTCCTGCTGCTCCGTTGCCGCGTTCATGGGCCTCCCTCTCGCCGGGGTGGGTGGTGTGCGCGTCATTTTTCTCGTCGCGCCCGCGGGAACCAGCCGGTTCCCGGTGACCGGGACCCGGGCCCGTCCCCGCGGCCCGCTTCCCCCGCTGAGTGGGACTCGGCCCCAGGCGAGGCGCGGCGCGGCCGAAGACTTGGCGTGGCGAGGCGCCCGGCACGCCATTCCGGAGCCTCGCCCGGCGAAGGACAGCGCCCACGGACGAGGGAAGAAGGAGCGGGATGGGACATCTGCAGGGCAAGGTCGCGATCGTCACCGGTGCGGGATCGGGCGTCGGGCAGGGCATCGCCCTCGCGCTCGCCGGCGAGGGAGCGTCGATCGCCGCCCTCGGGCGTACCCCCGGGAAACTGGAGGCGACCTGTGCACTGGTCGCCGAGCGCGGGGGCAGGGCGGAGGCCCTGAGCTGCGACGTGGCGGACACCGACCGCGCCCCGGAGCTGGTGGCGGAGGTCGCCGACCGCCTGGGCGGCGTCGACATCCTCGTCAACAACGCCTACAGCGGGGTCTACGGGCCCCTGCTGTCGATGAGCGACACCGACTTCCGGCGCGGGTTCGACAGCGGCCCGTTCGCCGCCTTCGCGTTCATGAAGGCCTGCCACCCGCACCTGAAGCGGCGCGGCGGTGGCGTCGTCGTCAACCTGGTCAGCTCGGCCATGGTCCGCTGGGATTTGCGCACCTACGGTGCCTACGCGGCGGCCAAGACCGCGCTCCGCTCCCTGACCCGCACGGCGGCAGGAGAGTGGGGCACCGACAACATCCGGGTCAACGCGATCGCGCCGCACGCCACCTCGCCCGGCTACCTCAGGTGGGAAGCGGCCAACCCCGAGGAGGCGGAGGCCTTCCGCGACTCCATACCGCTGCGCTACGTCGGTGACTGCGAGGAGGACATCGGACGCGCCGTCGTGATGCTCTGCGGCCCCGACGCCCGCTACCTGACAGGGGCCACGGTGCCGCTCGACGGCGGACAGGCCAACTTCGACTGACGCGCTGCCACCGGCGAGCGGCGGCCCGGGTCAGGACGGGAAACGGCCGTTCCGCCGCTCCCGGTCAGCGGGAGTGCACCGGTCCTGCGCGGCTCGGATGCCTAACGTCCGGATCGCCACCAGGACCGGTGGGCGAACGGAGGTTTCCCTTGAACCAGACAGCGCACCAGGCGCCCGGGAATCCGGACGTACTGGCTCCCGCGCAGCTCGGCCCCGTCTCGCTGCGCAACCGCACGATCAAGGCGGCCACCTACGAGGGTCTGAGCCGCGAAGGACTGGTCACCCAGGAGCTGATCGACTTCCACGTGAGGCACGCGGCCGGCGGGGTCGGCATGACCACCGTCGCCTACTGCGCGGTGGCCCCCGAGGGCAGAACCGGCGCGCACCAGATCCTGTGGCGGCCCGCGGCCCTCCCTGGGCTGCGCAAGCTGACCGAGGCCGTCCACGCCGAAGGCGCCGCCGTCTGTGCGCAGATCGGCCACGCCGGTCCCGTGGCCAACCCGAAGTCCAACGGCGCCCCCGCCCTCTCGCCCAGCCGGCACTTCCACAAGACGACGCTCAGCTTCGCCAGGGAGGCCACCCGCGGCGACCTGAAGCGCATCGTGCGCAACCACGCGGAGGCCGCCACCATGGCCGTCGAGGCCGGGTTCGACGCCGTGGAGATTCACCTGGGCCACAACTACCTGGCCAGCTCGTTCCTGAGCCCGCGCGTCAACCACCGCAAGGACGAGTACGGGGGCAGCCTGGACAACCGCGCCCGCTTCCCCCGCGAGATCGCCCGCGCGGTGCGCGCCGCCGTCGGCAAGCGGATCGCCGTCATCGCCAAGCTGAACATGGACGACGGCGTGCCCGGCGGCTTCTGGCTGGACGAGGCGATACCCGTCGCCCGCAGGCTGGAGAGCGACGGCTCGCTGGACGCCGTGGAGCTGACCGTCGGCAGCTCCCTGCTCAACCCCATGTACCTGTTCAGGGGAGACGCGCCGCTGCGCGAGTTCGCCCAGGTCATGCCCCAGCCCGTCAAGACGGGCGTCAAACTCGTCGGCAACCGGGTGCTGCACAGCTACCCCTACGAGGACGCCTACCTGCTGGAGCAGGCCCGGCAGGTGCGCGCCGCCGTCGAGATGCCGCTGATCCTGCTCGGCGGCATCATTAACCGGCAGACCATGGACCTGGCCATGCGCGAGGGCTTCCAGTTCGTCGCCATGGGGCGCGCGCTGCTGCGCGAACCCGACCTGGTCAACCGCATCGAGGCCGACGCCGCGACACCGTCGCTGTGCATCCACTGCAACAAGTGCATGGTCTCCTTCCACGGCGGTATCCGCTGCGTCCTGGTGGACGACTCCGGCGACCGTGCCGCGGGCGGCGCGACCCCGATCACCGGGTGAGGGGGCGGACAGTGCCACACGAGACCATCGCCGACCTTCTCCTGGCCCGCGTCGGCGACCGCCGTCCTGGACTGCTGACCCGCGAGCGGAACTTCACCTGGGACGAGGTCGTCACCCAGAGCGCGGCACGCGCCGCGCTGGCCAGGTCGCTGCGCACCGAGGGGCCCTTCCACATCGGGGTCCTGCTGGAGAACGTGCCCGAGTACGTCTTCTGGCTCGGTGGCGCCGCCCTCAGCGGCGCGACCGTCGTCGGAATCAACCCGACCAGGCGCGGCGCCTACCTGGAGCAGGAGGTGCGGCACACCGACTGCCACCTCCTGGTCACCGACCGGGCCGGACTCCGACTCCTCGACGGGCTGGACATCGGCGTGGCCCCCGACCGGTTCCTGGTCGTGGACGAACCGGACTACACCGCCCGGCTGGCCGCCCACGCGCGGGCACCCGAGGGTGTGCCCGCCCGCGATCCGGCCGTCACGCCCGACACCAGAATGCTGCTGCTGTTCACCTCGGGCACGACCGGCGCCTCCAAGGCGGCGATCTGCTCGCAGGGCAGGCTGGCCGCGCTCGGGCACGCCAACGCGGCCAAGTACCACGTCGGACGGGACGACGTGTGCTACTGCCCGATGCCGCTGTTCCACGGCAACGCGCTGATGGCCCTGTGGGCACCCGCACTGGCCGCGGGCGCCACCCTCGCCCTCGTACCGAAGTTCTCGGCCTCGGGTTTCCTCGCGGACGTGCGGTTCTTCGGCGCCACGTTCTTCACCTACGTGGGCAAGGCGATCGCCTACGTCCTCGCGCAGCCCGAGCAGGAGACCGACGGCGACAACCCGTTGACGCACGCCTTCGGCACCGAAGCCTCGCCCGAGGACAGGGCGGCGTTCCTGCGCCGCTTCGGCTGCCGGCTCATCGAGGGCTACGGCTCCAGCGAGGGCGGCGGCCTGCTCAAACGGGCGTCCGGCGGCCCGGCGGGCACGCTCGGTGTGCCCGCGCGCGCGAGCGTGCGGATCGTCCACCCCACCACGCGCGAGACGTGCCCGCCCGCCCGGCTGGACGAGCACGGCCGGGTGACGAACCCGGAGGCGGCCATCGGGGAGATCGTCGACACCGAGGGCGCCGCCCGCTTCGAGGGCTACTACAACAACGACGCGGCGAACGCCGAGCGCGTGCGCCACGGCTGGTACTGGACCGGCGACCTCGGCTACGTCGACGAGTGGGGCTACTTCTACTTCGCCGGCCGCTCGGGCGACTGGATCCGCGTCGACGGGGAGAACACCTCCGCGCTGCTGACCGAACGCGTCCTGCGCAGGCATCCCCTCATCGTCACCGCCGGGGTCTTCGGGGTTCCCGACCCGCGCTCGGGCGACCAGGTCATGGCCGCCGTCGAGATCCCCGAGGGGACGCGCTTCGAGGACCTGCGGCTGCCGGACTTCCTGGCCGCCCAGGAGGATCTCGGCCCCAAGGGCGTGCCCCGCTTCGTCCGTGTCTCCCACGCGCTGCCCGCCACCGGATCGGGCAAGCTGCGCAAGAAGGAGATGCAGCTCGAAGGCTGGCGCACCGAGGACGCGGTCCACCGCTGGGCGGGCCGCGGCCGGCCCGACTACGCGCCGATGAGCGAGGAGGACAAGGCCGCGCTGCGCGAGGAGTTCCTGGCAGGCGGACGAGGGCGCTTCCTGGGGTGACCCCACCCGGTGCCGACGGGCCGGCGGGCCGGCGGCCCGGAAGCCCCTGGCAACAGGCACGGCCGCGCCCGGCGGCGACCACACGTGGAGAACGGGAGAACCACATGCGACTGCGCGAGACCGCCGCGCAAGGTGAGCTGCGGCGCGAACTGCGCGCCTACTTCGCGGGCCTGCTGCCCGAGGACGAGCGCCGCCGGGCCGGCGAGGAGGGCGTCGGCGGCCCACGCTTCCGCGAGATCGTGGGGCGGCTCGGTGCCGACGGCTGGCTCGGCATCGGCTGGCCACGAGAGTACGGCGGCCAGGGCCGCCCGGTGGCGGACCAGTACGTCTTCTTCGACGAGGTGCAGCGCGCGGGACTGCCGTTCCCCTTCGTCACCGTGAACACCGTCGGGCCGACCCTCATGGAGCACGGGACGCGGGAGCAGAAGCAGCGCTTCCTGCCCGGCATCCTCTCCGGCGACCTCGTCTTCGCGATCGGCTACACCGAGCCCGCCGCCGGCACGGACCTGGCCTCCCTGACCACCCGCGCGGTGCGGGACGGCGACGCCTTCGTCGTCGACGGCAGCAAGATCTTCACCAGCGGCGCCAACACGGCCGACTACATCTGGCTGGCGGCCCGCACCGATCCGCACGCGCCCAGACACCGGGGTATCTCCGTGCTCACCGTTCCCACCGAAGCACCGGGCTTCTCCTGGAGCCCCATCAAGACCGTCGGCGGCATGGTCGTGACCGCCACCTACTACAGCGGCGTCCGGGTCCCGGCCCGTGACGTGGTGGGCGAGGTCGACGGCGGCTGGCGGCTGATGACGGCGCAGCTCAACCACGAGCGCGTCGGCCTCGCGGCGCTGGGCGGGCGGATGATCCAGCTGTGGGAGCAGGTACGGGCCTGGGCCGAGGCCTGCGGAGTCCTCGAACACGCCTGGGTCCGCAGGGAGTTCGCGCACTCCTACGCCCGGCTCGAGGCCATGCGGCTGATGAACTGGAAGATGACCGACGCCGTCGCCCACAACTCGCTGACCGGCGCCGACGCCGGCGCGACCAAGACGTACGGCACCGAGACACACATCGCCGTGCAGCGGAGCCTGAGCCAGATCCTGGGCGCCGCCGGCAGGATCAGGCCCGGGTCGCCGGGCGCTGTGCTGGCGGGCCAGGTCGAGCAGCTCTCCCGGCAGGGCATCGTCAACACCTTCGGCGGCGGCGTCAACGAAGTCCTCCGCGACATGGTGGCCACCCAGGGCCTGGGCCTGCCCCGAGCGGGGCGTGACCGGTGAGCGGGACGAGCCGATCCGCGGACGCGGCGAGCAGCACCACGAACGGCGCGTGCCGGGCCGCGGACGCGGCGAGCAGCCCGGTCAGCGAGGCCTACGAGGAGCGCCTGCGGGCCTTCGTCGGGCGCGAGGTGACGGGCCCCACCCCGGGCCAGGACCCGGTCAACCAGCCGATGATCCGCCACTGGGCCGAGGCGATGGGTGACCGCAATCCGGTCTACACCGACGAGCGGGCGGCCCGCGCCACGGGACGGCCTGGGGTGGTCGCGCCGGCCTCGATGGTGCAGGCGTGGACGATGCGCGGCTACGCGGCCACGGTCTCACCGGCCGCGCGGGACACCGCCCCTGGCGGGTTCGCGGACCTGGTCGCGCTGCTGGACGAGGGCGGTTACACCTCGGTGGTCGCGACCGACTCCGAGTTGGAGTTCCGGCGCGAGCTGGTGCCAGGAGACCACATCGCCATCCAGGAGACCGTGGAGTCCATCTCCCCGGAGAAGAAGACCGCGCTCGGCGCTGGACGCTTCGTCACCACCGTGAAGACCTACCGCGACCAAGCGGGAGGTCTCGTCGCCACCCAACGCTGGCGCACCCTGCGGTTCCGCCCGCGGGAGGCCGGGCGGACGGGCGCGGAGCGCAGCACGGGGGGATCGGCCGCTCAGCCCGGCGCCGAGCCCCCGGCGCGGCGCCCCCGCCCGGCGGTCAACCGGGACAACGCCTTCTGGTTCGAGGCGGCGAAGGAACACCGGCTGGTGATCCAGCGCTGCGCCTCCTGCGGCGCGCTCCGGCACCCGCCAGGGCCCTGCTGCCCGGAGTGCGCCTCGCTCCGATGGGACACCGTCGAGTCCTGCGGACGCGGACACCTCTACAGCTACGTGGTCAACCACCATCCCCGGCACCCGGCCTTCACCTACCCCCTTCTCGTCGCGGTCGTCGAACTCGCCGAGGGCACCAGGCTGATCGCCAACCTGGACGGCGTCGCACCCGAGGAGGCGCGCATCGGGATGCCCCTCGTCCTCGACTGGCTCGACGCCGACCCCGACCTGTCGCTGCCGGTGTTCCGGCCCGCCGCTACGGAGGAGAGCTGAATGGATTTCTCCCTGGGAGAAGAGCTCGAAGCAGTACGGGAACTGGCGCGGGAGATCTTCACCGACCGCGCAGGCGCGGAGAGGCTGCGGGCGGTCGAGACGTCCGCGACCCGCGTCGACCAGCAGCTCTGGGACGACCTGGCGGCGGCCGGCCTGATCGGCGCGGTACTGCCCGAGGAGGCGGGTGGCGCGGGTCTCGGCCCCGCCGGGCTCTGCCTGCTGCTGGAGGAACAGGGGCGGTGCGTGGCGCCCGTCCCGCTGTGGTCCGCGCTCGTCGCCGCCATGGCGGTGTCCGCACACGGTTCGGCGCGGCAGCGTGCGACGCTGCTGCCCTCAGCCGTGGACGGCAGCGCCCGTATCGTGCCGGCCCTGGAGGAGTTCGGACCGGCCGAGCCCGGCGCGCCGCTGACCACGGCCACCCACGGTGCGGACGGCTGGCGGATCAGCGGCACCAAGGCCGCCGTGCCCTCACCGGGCGGCGCCGGGCATGTGCTGCTCGCGGCCGCCACCGGCGCGGGGCCCTGCCTCTTCCTGGTCGCGGCCGACGCGGCCGGCCTCACGTGGGAGGAGGCCGAGACCACCAGTCACGACCTCAGCGCCCACCTCCGTCTCGACGGTGTCGCCGCCGAAGCGGTGGGCGACCCGGGCAGCGCAGCGGTGCCCTGGACCCTCGACCTCGCGAGTGTCGCCCTCGCCGCCGTACAACTCGGCGTGGCGCAAGGCGCGCTGCGGTACGCGGCCGGCCACCTCGCCCAGCGTGAGCAGTTCGGGCGCCCGCTGGCCACCTTCCAGGCCGTCCGGCACCAGTTGGCCGACTGCTACATCGACATCGAGGCGATGCGGATGACGCTCTGGCAGGCGGTGACCGCGCTGGAGGACGGCGAAGGGGCGACGCGGGCCGCGCTGGTCGCCAAGTGGTGGGCCACCGAGGGCGGGGCGAACGTCGTCCACCGCGTCCAGCACGTGCACGGCGGCATCGGGGTGGACATCGACTACCCGGTGCACCGCCACTTCCTGTGGGGCAGACAGCTGGCGACGACCCTGGGCGGCGCGGGCGCCGACCTCTTCCGGCTCGGTGAGGAGCTGGCACACGGGGGAGCGGCCTCGTGACGGCGCACGGCACCAGGACGTACGAGCAGGTGCGTGTCGGCGAGGTGCTTCCCGGCCTGTCGATTCCGGTGACCCGCACGCTCATCGTCGCCACGGCACTGGCGAGCCGGGACTACCAGGACGTCCACCACGATCCTGACCTGGCACGGGAGCGCGGCTCCCGCGACATCTTCATGAACATCCTCACCAGCAACGGACTCGTCGACAGGTACGTGACCGAGTGGGCGGGCCCTGCCGCCGTCGTCGAGGCCATCCGGGTCCGTCTCGGCGTCCCCAACCACCCCGGCGACACGATGGTGCTGACCGGAGCGGTGACGGCCAAGACGGACGAGGGCCGCCGGGTCGAGATCGCCGTGCGGGGCACGAACGGCCTCGGTGCCCACGTCACCGGAACCGTCGCCGTCCGCCTGCCGAGCACGCCAGGCGCGTCGCCGGACACGGCGGTCGCCTCGTGACCGCGGCACGCGCGTCGGCAAGACAGCACCAGCCGCCACACGAGAAGAGCACGCGCACCATGAGGGGAGCAGTCGGGTCATGAGGGCAGGCACGCTTCGCGGGGCCGCGGCCATCGCGGGGATCGGGGCCACCGAGTTCTCCAAGGACTCGGGGCGCAGCGAGCTCCAACTCGCCTGCGAGGCCGTACTGGCGGCCCTCGCCGACGCCGGGCTGCGGCCCGCCGACGTCGACGGCCTCGTCACCTTCACCGCGGAGACCAACTCCGAGATCCACGTGGCCCGCAACACCGGCATGGGGGAGGTGAGCTTCTTCTCCCGCGTCGGCTACGGCGGCGGCGCAGGCTGCGGCACCGTCCAGCAGGCGGCGATGGCCGTCGCCACCGGTGCGGCCGAGGTCGTCGTCTGCTACCGGGCCTTCAACGAGCGCTCCGGCGAACGGTACGGGCTCGGGCAGGCCGACCGGCCGATGGACACCAGTGCCGACCGCGCCGCGTACGCCTGGATGACCCCGTTCGGTCTCAACACCCCCGCCCAGTGGGTCGCGCTGTTCGCCCGCCGCTACATGCACGAGTACGGCGCCGACGGCGACGACTTCGGCAGGGTCGCCGTGGTGGACCGCAAGCACGCCGCCGCCAACCCTGCCGCCTGGTTCTATCAGCGCCCCATCACGCTGGAGGACCACCGCAGCTCACGCTGGATCGCCGAACCGCTGCGCCTGCTGGACTGCTGCCAGGAGACCGACGGCGGTCAGGCGCTGGTGGTCGTCTCGGCCGAGCGCGCCCGCGACCTGCCGCATCCGCCCGCCCTGATCCAGGGCGCCGCGCAAGGGCTCGGCCCTGACCAGCACATGATGACCAGCTACTACCGGCCGAGCATCAGCGGCATTCCGGAGATGGGCCTGGTGGCGCGGCAGCTGTACGCGCAAAGCGGCCTCGGCCCCCTGGACGTCGACGCCGCGATCCTCTACGACCACTTCACTCCGCTGGTACTGCCGCAGCTGGAGGAGCTCGGTTTCTGCGCGAGGGGCGAGGCCAAGGACTTCGTCGCGGACGGCCATCTGGAGGTCGGAGGCCGGCTGCCGGCGAACACCCATGGCGGACAGCTCGGCGAGGCCTATCTGCACGGGATGAACGGCATCGCCGAAGGCGTCAGGCTGGTGCGCGGTACCTCGGTGAACCAGCCCGAGGGGGTCGGCCACGTCCTGGTGACCGCCGGCACGGGGGTGCCGACCAGCGGTCTCGTCCTGGGTGGCGAGCGGTGACCGCGTCCCCGTGGCGCGGCTACGAGCTGGGCTCGCGTACCGTCTCCTACACCGAACGCGACGCGATTCTCTACGCGCTCGCGGTCGGCGCCCACCCGAGCGACCTCGACCTGGTGTACGAGGAGCGGCTGCGGGTGCTTCCGACGTTCGCACTGACACTCGCGCAGTGGGCCCCCGACGCGCTCGGCTCGCTGGGCGCCTTCGACGTCACGACGGCCGTCCACGGCGCGCAGCGGCTGACCGTACGGGCGCCGCTGGCGAGGGCCGGTGAGGTGGTGATGGGCGCGCGCGTCACCGAGGTGTGGGACAAGGGCTCGGCCGCCGTCTTCGAGATCGAGGTGGTCAGTGACCGCTTCGTGGCGGCGTGGTCGCTGTTCGCACCCGGGTGCGGTGGTTTCGGCGGCGCGCGGGGGCCCGCCGCGCCGCCGCGGCCCGGTGAGGCAGGGCAGCCCGCCGACCGCCGGCTGACCGTGGCGACCCACCCAGGACAGGCCGCGCTCTACCGGCTGCTGGGCGACCGCCACCCCATGCACGTCGATCCCGAGGCGGCCAAGGCCGCGGGGGTGGCCCGGCCGTTCCTGCACGGGCTGTGCACGATGGCGGCGCTCACCCTTCCGGTGGCCGGGGCGCTGGGAGCGCACCCGGCCGATCTGCTGGAGCTCCAGGGGCGGTTCGCCGCCCCGGCCTTCCCCGGCGACCGCCTGGTGGCGCACTGCTGGAGCGACGGTGAGAAGGGTGTGCGGTTCGAGGCGTCGGGGCCCGAGCGGACGGTGATCTCCGGCGGCCGTGCGCGGTTCGGGCACGGGTAAGGGGGACGCCTGCGAGAGAGTGCTCCGCCGTTCCACCACTGAGCGAGACACCCGCACAACAGAAACAGAATTCATACTAGTTTCGCGCTCGCTGTGTCCACCACGCACGACACGAAAGAGGACAGATGAGCACGGAGATCAACCTGGCGGACCGCACCGCCGTCGTCACCGGCGCGGGCGCGGGTCTGGGCAGGAGCGAGGCGCTCGCTCTGGCGGCGCACGGCGCCAGGGTCGTGGTCAACGACGTGGGTGCCGGCGCGGAGGAAGTCGTGCGGGAGATCAAGGACCTCGGCTCCGACGCGGTCGCCGTGAGCGGGGACATCGGTGACTGGTCCATGGGAGACCGCCTCGTGGGGACGGCCGTGGAGCGCTTCGGCAGCCTCGACATCGTCGTCAACAACGCCGGTGTGCTGCGCGACAAGATGGTCTTCAACCTCAGCGAGTCCGACTGGGACGACGTCATCCGCGTCCACCTCAAGGGCCACGCCGCCCTCTCCCGCGCGGCCGCGGCCCACTGGCGGGCGGCGGGCAAAGCCGCCGGCGGACCCGTCTACGGACGTGTCGTCAACACCTCCTCCGAGGCCTTCCTCTTCGGCGCGCCAGGCCAGCCGAACTACTCGGCGGCCAAGGCCGGCATCACGGCACTCACCCTGGCGACCGCACAGGGCCTCGCCCGCTACGGCGTGCGCGCCAACGCCATCTGCCCGCGCGCCCGTACGTCGATGACCGCCGACGCGTTCGGCGTCGGGGAGGCCGCGGGCGGACTCGACATCATGGCCCCCGAGCGCGTCGCCGCGTTCGTCAGCTACCTGGCCTCGCCCGCCTCGGAGGGCATCAACGGGCAAGTGTTCGTCGTCTACGGCGACATGGTGGCGCTGCTGGCTCCGCCCACCGTGGAACGCAAGTTCACCGCGGCGGACGGCGTCTTCACACCGGAGGAGTTCGACTCCCAGCTGACGCCGTACTTCACCGGCCGCGACCCGTACCGGAACTTCGCCGCCTACAGCATCTCCGAACTCGACACCACCGGCACGCAGCAGCCGCCCGCACCACGGTGACCCGCGCGGTACGCACCGGCGTACCGCTCACCGGGACGCACCGCCCGGGACGCGCGGCCCGCACGGTCTGGTGAGGGGGAGCACCCAGCGCCGCCGCCCGGCCCTCTCTCCACGGCCTGCGCCTGTCTCCCCCGGACCGGCCCCGCGCGTGCCCCAGGAGCCCACGCACCACCACAGGAAGGAAGCGGATGATCGACAAGGACGTGTACGGACCGTGGGCGGTCGTCGCCGGCGGCTCCGAGGGCGTGGGGGCCGCCTTCGCCCACCGGCTCGCCGAGGCCGGCATCAACCTCGTGCTCATCGCCCGCAAGCCGGAACCTCTGGAGCGTACGGCCGACGAGGCGCGCGCACGCGGCGTCGAGGTCCGCACCCTCCAGCTCGACCTCCTGGCAAAGACCGCGCCTGCCGCGCTCCGCGAGGTGACCGACGACCTCGACGTCGGGCTCCTGATCTTCAACGCGGGGGCGAACAGCTACGGCCACGAGTTCGTCACCGGCGACCTCGAACGCTTCCAGGGCGTGCTCGGCCTCAACATCACCTCCCAGCTCGCCCTCACCCACCACTTCGGCGCACGCATGAGGGAGCGCGGCCGCGGCGGCATCATGCTGGTCGGCTCCCTGGCCGGCTACCTGGGCCAGGGGCAGGTCAGCGTCTACTCCGCCGCCAAGGCCTTCAGCCGGGTCTTCTCCGAGGGACTGTGGCTGGAGCTGCGGCCGTTCGGCGTCCACGTCCTCGAACTCGTCCTCGGGGTGACTCGCACCCCGGCGATGGAGCGCGCAGGTCTGCGCATGGATCTGCCGGGACTCGACGTGGCCGAACCCGACGACGTGGCCAGGGAGGGGCTGGAGCATCTGGCGGACGGGCCCGTGTGGGTCGCGGGCGGAAACGGGGCGAGGGCCGAACAGCGCAACGCCTTCCACGACCGTGCCGGACTGGTCCTCGGCGCCCAGGAGGCGTCCCGGCGTCTCCTGCCCGCGGAGTGACGGCATGCCCGAGAGCGCTCCGACCACCCTCCCCGGCGTCCTCGCCGCAGCGGCGCGCACCTTTCCGCAGGTGGAGGCCGTGGTCGACGGCCGAGTGCGTCTGACCTACCGGCACCTGTACGACGAGGCGCTGGCCGTCACCAGAGCGCTGATGGCCCTGGGCGTCGAACGCGGGGACCACGTCGCCCTCTGGGCGCCCAACAGCGTCCGCTGGATCACCGCGGCACTCGGCGTGGCGGGCGCGGGCGCGGTGCTGGTCCCCGTCAACACCCGCTACAAGGGCGACGAGGCCCGGTGGGTGCTGCGGCGGAGCAGCGCGCGGCTGCTGCTGGTCGAGGACGGCTTCCTCGGCAACGGCTACCTCTCCATGGCCGGCATCGAGGCAGGCACCGACACGGGCCCCGGAGCCGACAGCGCACGGCCCGCACCCGAACTGCCCGCCCTGCGGCACGCGGTCACCCTCGACCACGGGGGTGAGGAGCGGGCAGGCGCGATGACGTGGGAGGCGTTCCTGCGCCACGGCGCCCTGACCCCCGAGCACGAGGCAGCCACCAGGGCGGCGGGCGTGCACCAGGACGACATCTCCGACGTGCTGTTCACCTCCGGCACCACCGGCAGGCCCAAGGGCGCGTGTACCACACACGGCCAGAACGTGCGGACCTACCGCGCCTGGTGCGAGCGGACCGGAGTGGACCGCGGCGACCGCTACCTGATCATCAACCCAATGTTCCACTGCTTCGGCTACAAGGCGGGCGTCCTCGCCTGCCTCCTGCGGGCGGCGACCATGGTCCTGCAACCGGTCTTCGAGGCGGCCCAGACGCTGCGCCTCGTCCAGGACGAGGCCGTGACCGTCCTGCCCGGGCCGCCCACACTCTACGTCTCCCTGCTGGAGGCGCCCGAGCGCGCCGCCTACGACCTCTCCTCGCTGCGCCTGGCGGTCACCGGCTCGGCCGCGGTGCCCGTCGCCCTGGTGAAACGGATCAGGGCCGAACTCTTCCCCGTCGTCCTGACCGCCTACGGGCTCACCGAGTCGTGCGGCACCGTCACCGCCTGCTCGGTGGAGGACGACGACCACGCTGTCGCCGGCACCGCGGGGCGCCCGCTCGACGGCGTGGACGTGGTCGTCGCCGACGCCGCGCGCCGCCCGGTGCCGCCCGGGGAGGACGGCGAGATCCTCGTGCGCGGCTACAACGTGATGCGCGGCTACCTCGACGACCCGCGGGCGAGTGCCGAGGCCGTCGACCGCGACGGGTGGCTGGCCACGGGAGACGTCGGGCACTTCGACGGGCACGGCAGGCTCGTGCTGACCGGGCGGTCGAAGGAGATGTTCGTCGTCGGCGGCTTCAACGTCTACCCGGCCGAGATCGAGGCGACCCTCACCCGGCACCCCGCCGTCTCGGAGGCCGCCGTGATCGGGGTGCCCGACCCCCGCCTCGGAGAGGTCGGCCGCGCCTATGTGCGGCTGCGCCCGGGTGCCGAGGCCACCGGGAAGGAACTCTCAGCCCACTGCCGCGAACGGCTCGCCAACTTCAAGGTCCCCCGCGAGGTCGTGCTCGTCGAGAGCTTCCCGCGCAACGCCGCAGGCAAGATCCGCAAGACGGAACTGGGCGGGGCGCACCGATGACCCGGGGCACCCAGGCGCACCGGACCGCACACACCGCAGGCTCGCGCACGCAGGAGAGTTCGCGCACGCACGAGAGGGAGGACGGCAGGGTGGGGAACACGGTTGTGGAGGCGGTGCGCGGCCTCGTCCCGGCCATCGCCGACCGGGCACAGGACACGGACACGGCAGGGCGGGTCCCCGACAAGACGGTGCGCGAACTGATCGACGCCGGTGTCTTCCGGATGCTCCAGCCCCGCCGCCACGGCGGTCTCGAAGCCGATCCTGTCGACTTCTACGCGGCGGTGCGCGCCGTCTCGGCCGCCTGCTGCTCCACCGGATGGCTCGCCTCCGTGCTCGGAGTGCACCCCTGGCACCTCGCCCTGTTCTCCGGGCAGGCCCAGGACGAGGTGTGGGGGAGCGACCCCGACACGCTGCTCTCCTCCGCCTACGCACCCGTGGGCCGCCTCACCCCGGCCGACGGCGGGTACGAGCTCACAGGACACTGGAGCTTCTCCTCGGGGTGCGAGTACGCACGGTGGGCGCTGCTCGGCGCCCTGGTGGTCGGTGACCAGGGCAGGCCCGTCGACTTCATGACGGTGCTCGTCCCGCGCACGGACTACCGGATCGAGCAGGTGTGGGACGTCGTCGGGCTGCGCGGCACGGCCAGCAACGACATCGTCGTGGACAAGGCGTTCGTCCCCGCCCACCGGGTGATACGCAACTACGAGCAGGCGCAGCTGTCAGGCCCGGGACAACAGGTCAACCCGGGTCCGCTGTACCGGATCCCCTTCGCCGCGGTGTTCACCACAGCGGTCACCGCCCCCGTCCTGGGTGCGGCGGCGGGCGGCTACGAGTCCTACCTCTCCGTCATGAACGAGCGCGTACGGCTCAGCCTCGGTGGCGGCCGGTTCGCCGAGGACCCCTACGCCCAGGTCGCCATCGCCCGCGCGGCCTCCGACATCGACGCCGCGATCCTCCAGACCGACCGCAACATCGCGGAGCTGCTCGCCCACGCGTCCGACGGGCGTGACCTCCCGATGGAGCTGCGGCTGCGCACACGCAGGGACCAGGTACGCGGCACCGAACGGGCCGTCGCGGCGATCGACCTGCTGTTCAAGACCGCGGGCGGGAACTCGCTGCGGCGCGGCAACCCGATCGAACGCGCCTGGCGCGACGCGCACGCAGGCAGCGTGCACGTCGCCAACGACACCGAGCGGGCCCTGGCCATGTACGGCCGAGGGGCCTTCGGGCTGACCGTCGAGGACAACCTGGTCTGAGCCGGGACCACCGCGGGAAACCCGGGCTGGGCCCCGACCGTCGCGGACGATCTGGGCGCAGCCTTACGAAGGCCCGGCCGACTCCGCCGCGAGGTACCTGGCGGGGAACTCGCCACCGCCGTGGACCGCCAGGTCCGCCCCGTTGACGTACGAGCCCCAGGCGCCGGCCAGGTACAGACAGGCGCCCGCGACATCCTCGGGGACGGCCATCCGCTCCATGGGGATCACCCGCGCCACACTCCGACCGCCGTCGTCGCCGTAGACCGAGGCGGCGGCCTCGGTGCGGATCAGGCCCGTCGTGATGTGGTTGACGCGGACCCGGGGAGCCCACTCCAGTGCCAGCGCGCGGGTCAGGCCGAGCAGCCCGGCCTTGGCCGCCGAGTACGCGGCCGTGCCCGGCTGCGGGTCATGCGCGGAGACGCTGCCGATGTTGACGATCGCGCCTCCGTCGCGCTGCGGCCGCATGACGCGGTGCGCCGCCTGGGCGACGTGGAAGGGAGCGAGCAGGTTCAGCGCGACGATCTTCTCCACGAACCGGGGCGAGACGCTCGCCGCGTCGGCGCTGGGGGAACCGCCCGCGTTGTTGACGAGGACGTCGAGGCGCCCGAACCTGTCGGCCGCGCTGTCGACCAGCGCGGCGGCGTCGGCCGGATCCCTAACGTCGGCGGGGACGAACACCGCGCTGCGCCCGTGCGCGGTCGGCGGCTCCTCCGGCGCGCCGCGCCCGCAGACCACCACGTCCGCGCCGGCGCTCAGGAACGTTTCGGCGATGGTGCGGCCGATACCCTTGGTGCCGCCGGTGACCACCACGGTACGTCCGGAGAAGTCCACCGGGTTGCTGAGATCCATCTCCCGCCCTTCCGCTCTTGTCCGCCGGGGTTTCCCTCGGTGCACGCGCGAACCTAATCCGAGGCGCCGCCCGGGGAGGCGGAACTCCCGGTGAACGGGAGCGGGGGACAGGCCCGCACGGATGGCGGTCGGCGCCGAGGAACCCGGCGCACGGCGGTCACTCCGGGGCGTTCGAGCGGGCGCCCAGCAGCACCTCGCACGCGAGCCGGATCTCGGTCTCCGTCTCGGACATCGACGAATGACCGTTGATGGCGGAGACCAGGAGCCCGTGCCAGCTCTTCATCAGCAGGCGGATGAGGCGGTTGTCCCGGTCGGTCGGCTCGCTCAGCCCGAGCAGGCCCAGCACCGTGTGGTGCACCTTCGCCTCGATGCCCGCGGCTTCGGTGACGGTGGCCGCGTGCGCGGCGAAGTTGCTCTGCATCATCGCCCCGGCCAGCCGCGGCGTGTGCAGCATGTGCCGGGTCGAGCGCAACAGCGTCTCCGCGACCGCGTCGACGGGGTCGGCTGCCGCGTCGATCCGCGGCGAACCCTCACTCATCCGCTCGACCTGGGACGCCATGATGGCGGTGAACAGATGCGTTTTGGAGGGGAAATAGCGGTACAGCGTGGCGATGGCGACGCCGGCCTCCTTGGCGACGTCGTGCATCTGCACGTGTTCGAGGCCGCGCTCGGCCCCGAGCCGGGCCGCCACGTTCAGGATGCGCTCGTGCCGGGCCTTCTGGCCGGGTGACTGGGGTTCCGCTGCCGGTCTGTCCTCGGCGATTCGGGGCACGGTTCCTCTTCCGGGCTCGTGATCGCGTCTTCCGGGACCTCATATTAATGGCGGCCCGGCGCCGGGGCCCGAAGGGATGGCGAGCGGTACCGCTCAGTGGGGCCCGCGGGGGCACCGGTGGGGAGTTGGCTGTTCTCTGGCGCCACAAGTCGGCGATTGTCGGGAGGTCGGGCCGTGGCGCGGGAATGGGACGAGGAGTCCGAGGAGTACGATGTCGTGGTCGTGGGATCGGCCGGCGGAGCCCTGACCTGCGCCTATCTGTGCGCCCACGCCGGCCTTTCCACCGCCGTGGTGGAGAAGACCTGCCGGGTCGGCGGGATGGCCGCGTACTCGGGGGCCGCCCTGTGGCTTCCCGGCACGCAGGTGCAGCGACGCGAGGGCGTCGGCGACTCCACCGACTCGGCCCGCACCTACCTGCGCGCGCTCCTGGGCGAGGACAACGCCGAGAAGCGGGAGGCCTTCCTCGCCGAGGCGCCCGCCCTCGTCCGCCGCCTCGAGGAGGACCCCGCCCTCGCGTTCAGGCACCAGGTCTTTCCTGACTACTACGAGCGACCCGGCCGGGTGCCGGGAGGACGTTCGGTCATCCCCAGGGACCTCGACCCGGGGGAACTGGGCGACCTGCTCCACCTCGTCCGGCCCCCGGTGGACCGCGACCGGGCCGGCCAGGGCAACGACACCGCGGTGCCGCTGGCCGGTGGCCGCGCGCTGATCGCCCGGCTCCTGCTGGCGTACCACCGCACCGGCAACGGCACCGTCCGCACGCACACCCGCATGGACGAACTGGTCACCGAGGGCGACCGGGTGACCGGGATCGTCGCCACCGGCCAGGACGGCAGCCGGCTGCGCGTCAGGGGGCGGCGGGGTGTGCTCCTGGCGGGCGGCGGCTTCGAGCACAACGACGCGCTGCGGCGCGACCACGGCGTGCCGGGCGACGCGGCGTGGAGCATGGCTCCGGCCGGCACCAACACCGGCGAACCCCTGACCGCGGCCCTTGCCCTCGGGGCGGCGACCGACCTGCTCGACGAGGGCTGGTTCTGCCCCGGCCTCGTCATGCCGGACGGGCAGCCCGCGTTCGTCTGCGGCCTCACCGGCGGCCTCGTCGTCGACGCCCACGGCGCCCGGTACGCCAACGAGTCACTGCCCTACGACCAGTTCGGGCGGCAGATGGCAGCCGACCCCGCGCGGATCCCCTCCCACGTCGTCTTCGACGACCGCACCGGCGGACGGTTCCCCGGAGTCGCGCTGCCGCCGCCGGGGGAAGCCGCGCCGCATCTCGCCGCCGGAACGCTCGCGCGGGCCGACACTCTTGAGGAACTCGCCGATCTGATCAGGGTGCCCGCCGAGGCGCTCACCGCGACCGTCGAGAGGTTCAACGCTTTCGCCGACAGTGGCGAGGACGAGGACTTCGGCCGCGAGCGGGACGAGTACGGACACTGGTTCGGCGAGCCGGTACTCCAGCCGGTCCGCAAGCCGCCCTACTACGCCGCGCGGCTCATCCTCTCCGACCTGGGCACCAAGGGCGGTCTGGTGACGGACGCGGCGGGACGGGTGCGCAGAGAGGACGGCACGGCGATCGCGGGCCTGTACGCCGCGGGCAACACGAGTGCGTCGTTCACCCGGTCCTGCTACCCGGGCCCCGGCATGCCGATCGGCACCTCCATGGTCTTCGGGTCGCTGGCGGCCAAGGACCTCATCGGCCGAGATCCCCATCGGCTGAGCGCGGCCGGCTGACCGGCCGGCGCCGCCCGGCCGTCCGGTACCGCTGAGTGGGACCGCCCCTCCGAGCCCGCCACCGCACTGTTCCACTCGATCCGCACACCGTGCCGAAGCGGTCGCTTCGGCGGAAGGGAAGGCCACACATGACCACTGCGGACGACGTTCGCTCCATCGAGGCGGACGCCCTTCCGACGCGCTTCGCCCGTGGCTGGCACTGCCTGGGACTGGCTCGGGACTTCACCGACGGAAAGCCGCACACCGTCCGTGCGTTCGGGCAGAAGCTGGTCGTCTGGGCCGCCTCGGACGGCACCCTGAACGTGCTCGACGCCTACTGCCGGCACATGGGCGGCGACCTCTCGCGCGGCACGGTGGAGGGCGACGACATCGCCTGCCCGTTCCACGCCTGGCGCTGGGGCGGAGACGGGCGCTGCACCCGTGTTCCGTACGCCCGGCGCGTGCCGCTGCGCGCACGGACGGCGGCGTTTCCCACCGTGCGGCAGGACGGCCTGCTGTTCGTCTGGAACGACCCGGAGGGCAAGCCGCCTCCCGAGGAGGTGACCGTGCCCCGGATCGCGGGTGCGACGAGCGACGAGTGGACGGACTGGTCCTGGTACTCCGTCGAGATCAAGGGGGCGAACTGCCGCGAGATCATCGACAACGTGGTGGACATGGCGCACTTCTTCTATGTGCACTACTCGTTCCCCACGTACTTCAAGAACATCTTCGAGGGCCACACCGCGACCCAGATCATGAAGGGCGTCGCCCGCGAGGACGTCCGACGGCCGCAGGCCGAGGGCAGCTCAGCCCCGACCGTGCTTGGCCAGACCTCGGTGGCGACCTACCACGGCCCGTCCTTCATGACGGACGACCTCACCTACCACTACAGCGATGGTGACGTCGATTCGGTCCTGGTCAACTGCCACTATCCGATCACCGCCGACTCCTTCATGCTCCAGTACGGCATCGTCGTGCAGAAGGCCGGACACCTGGGCGACACCGCGGAGGACGTGGCCGCGAAGATGGGCGAGTTCATCAAGATCGGCTTCGAGCAGGACGTCTCGATCTGGCAGCACAAGGCCAGGATCGACAACCCGCTGCTGTGCGAGGAGGACGGTCCCGTCTACCAGTTGCGCCGCTGGTACGAGCAGTTCTACGTCGACGCGGCCGAGGTGCGCCCCGAGATGACCGACCGGTTCGAGTTCGAGATCGACACGACGAAACCCAACGCGGCGTGGCGGGCGGAGATCGCCGAGAACCTCGCGCAGCGCAACGGCGGCACCGGGACCGACGCGACCGCAGGCGCCGGTACCGGCGCCGCAGTGAGCCGGCCGGTCTGATGGCCGTCCGGTCCGACAGCCGGTTCCTCGACGCCCCGATGGTGCCCGTCAGCTGCCGCGTGTGCGGCGCGGGGGTGCGGGTCCGCAAGAGCACCTGGGACCAGACCAGCGTCCAGTGGGACGGCGAGGCGCTGGCCTCCTGCACGGAGCGGCGGGCCTCCGACCCCGGCCCTGGCCCCAGCGGCGCGGTGTTCACGGGCTGCGGGGCCCTCGCGGAGGCGATCCGCGAGGCCGCCGTCCTCGGCGAGGTCCACGTGCAGTCCGAGGACGGGTGAGGCGGCGCGTCGCGCATTCCGTCGAATGAGTCGCCGGGGTCCGATGAGTTCCTGGCTCACCGATCGTCTGTCTTGGGGTGATGGCACCGGACCGCACGACCGAGGAGAGCCCGTGATCGACCTGAAGCCCGCCTGCCGCCGGATGACCGACGTGTTGGCAGGGGTCGGCGACGCACAACTGAACGACCCCACCCCCTGCACCGAGTACACCGTCCGCGGCCTCATCGACCACATCGACGAGGCCGCTGGAGGACTCGCCGCCCTCGCCAGGGGAGACGCAGGCGCCGAGGCTGCCCGGGGCGGGTCCGGAGCGGCACAGCCGAACGGCGGGCACTTCGGCGGCGCATGGAGACAGCACGTCGCCGAGAAGGTGCGGGCACTCGGTGAAGCCTGGGACGACCCGGCGGCATGGTCCGGCGCGACGGACGCGTTGGGCGTCGAGCTGGCGAACGAGCTGTGGGGCCGGATCGCTCTCACCGAGATGGTGGTGCACGGCTGGGACCTGGCCAAGGCCACGGGGCAGCCCTACGATCTGCCCCGCGAGACGCTCCAGGCCTGCTTCGAGCACGTCCGTGCTTTCGTCCCGAGCGCGCCCGTCGAGGGGCTGTGGGGCCCCGCCGTCGAAGCGCCCGCCCACGCCCCACTCCTCGACCGGCTGGTGGCCGTCACCGGCCGCCACCCGTGACCAGCCGGGGCAAGGGCACCGCCCCCCGGCGCCGTCGAGCACCCGGCGGGGGAGCGTAGGGCGCGTCAGCCCCACACGCGCGACACCGCGCTCCCGCTCAGCGCCTCCAGCCTCTTGGCCTGCGCGTCCGCCCGGTCGAGCAGGGTGGCGAGCGCGTCGGCGTCCAGGCCCGGCTCGCTGTCCGCGAGCGCGGCCAGCGTCCGCCAGCAGGACGTCTTGGCCTGTACGCCGAGGCGCATCGCCTCCAGCTCCAGCACGTCGCTGAGCGGCGAGCGGGACGTCAGGCTGCCGTTGAGCTTCAACCGTCCGGCCTTCTCCGCCAGCCATCCAGCGCGTACCCGGGACTGCCGTACGGGAACGCCCAGCCGCGCCATGATCCCGATGAGTGTTTCGCGGTCCTCGGCGACCTCACCGGCCAGGCCCTCCAGTTCAGCGCCCGCTGCCCGGCCCCGGTGGGTCTTCGCCGTGCGGCGCAGCAGCTCGGCGCCGGCGGTGGCCCCGGCGAGGTGGTCGTTGAGGTAGATGCTCAGGAGCGTACGCGGGGACGGCATGGCACCTTCCTGGAGCTGACAGGGCACGGACGGTCGCCTCGGCCTCGGCCCGCGGCGTGTGGCCCATGGCCCGTGGTGAGGCACCGATGGCTGACTTCCCTCGCCGCCTGAGCGCCATGTCCCCTCCCTCCGCGGTCACCCGACCGGCGGCGCCCTCGCCGAGCACGGCTCAGCAGCCACCGGACGCGGGCGCCACCGGGCGCGGCGCCGCGTGGGCTCATGTCAGAGCCGCGCCGCGTGGGCTCACGTCAGAGCCGCGCCGCGTGGGCTCACGTCAGAGCCGCGCCGCGTGGGCTCACGTCAGCGCCGACGCGAAGCGGGTGGCCAGCGCCGCGGGCGCGGTGATGGCCGTGCCGACGACGGCGGCCCACGCGCCGGCGTCGAGGGCGGCCCGCGCCTCCTGCGGGGTGCGCAACCGCCCCTCGGCACAGACGGGCACCCGTACGCGGGGCGCCAGCGCGCGGACCAGCTCCAGGTCGGGCCCGGGCGAGCCCTGACTGTCAGCGGTGTAGCCGGACAGGGTGGTGGAGATCAGGTCGGCGCCGAGCGCGGCGGCTTGGAGACCCTCCTCCGGCGTGGCGACATCGGCCATGAAGAGCTTGCCCGCTTCGTGGACCGCGCGGATCGTCTCGGCGAGGGGACGCCCGTCCGGGCGGGGGCGCGCGGTGGCGTCGGCGGCGACGACGTCGGCACCGGCGCGTGCGACCGCGCGCGCGTGGCCGGCGGTCGGGGTGATGTAGACGCCGTCGGCGCCGTCCTTCCACAGCCCGATGAGGGGCAGGTCCACGACGGCGCGGACGGCCTCGATGTCCTCGACGCCCTGGATGCGGACGCCCGCCACGGGGGCGCCCGCGCAGACGGAGGCGGCGATCGCGGCGATGTGGGCGGGGGAGCGCAGCGGATCTCCGGGCGGTGCCTGACAGGAGACCACCAGCCGGCCGCGCAGCCCCGCGAGCAGAGCGTCGGCGCGTGCGGTGGGCATCGTGGTGCGGCTCGGCAGTTCGCCGCCGGTCGCGGGCTCGCTCATGGTGCGTCCTTTGTCGACGAGGGGGTGCGGGGGTGTGCGGCGCCGCCCGGTCCTGTGGCCCCGGCGGGCTCCTCGCACAGGAGCGCGGCGGCGCCGACGACGGCGGCGCGGGGGCCGAGGGCGGCCGGTACGGGACGGAGAAGGGAGGGGCCCGGCAGCAGCTCGGCGGCGAACGCGTCGGTCAGCGGACGCCAGAACGGTGCGCCGATGGAGGCGACTCCGCCGCCGATCACCACGCGCTCGGGGTCGAGGGTGTTGACCAGACCCGCCAGCGCGCGGCCCAGCGCGCCCGCGCCCTGAGCGAGCACCTCGCGGGCGACGGCGGCCCCAGCTGCGTCCTGACCGCCACCGTCCTGCCCGCCGCCGACAGGCCGTGCGCCGTCTCCGGCCTCTCCGATCTCCCTGGGCTCTCCGGCCTCTTCGGCCAGTGCCGCCACGCGCCGCAGGTCGACCGGGTGTGCGGCCCCGGTCCGTTCGGCGAAGCGGGCGGCGATGGCGGGTCCTGAGGCGATGGCCTCCAGATGGCCTGTGCGTCCGCAGTTGCAGGGGCGCCCCACGGCCTCGGGCACCGCGAGGTGGCCGAACTCGCCGGCCGTCCAGTGCTCTCCGCGCAGCAGCCGGCCCCCGGTGACGACGCCGCCGCCGATGCCGGTGCCGACGCTCACGTAGAGCGCGGTGGTGCAGCCGGCGCCTGCGCCGTGTACCTGTTCGGCCAGGGCGAAGACGTTGGCGTCGTTGTCGGCCGCCACCGGCATGCCGAGCCGCGCCGCCAACTCCTCGCCCAGCCGGGTTCCGGCCCAGCCGGGCAGCAGGTCGTTGGCGGAGACGACCGTGCCGTCGTCCCGGTTGACGACGCCGCCGGTGCCCACGCCGAGGCCCGAAGCGCGCTCGTACCCGGGGAGTTCACGGACGGCCTCGGCGATGGCGTCCAGGACGGCCACCGGGCCCTGCGCGGCCGGGGTGGGCCGGACGGCCGACGCCAGCAGCGTGCCGTCCTCCGCCACCAGGCCCACAGCGATCTTGGTGCCGCCGACGTCGGCGCCCACGCGCGTGCGCGCTCCCCAGGACGCGCTCGTGCGGCCGGTCACGAGCGGGCCGCCCTGCGGACGGTGAAGCGGATGTCGTACCGGTCCGCGCGGTAGAGCGTGGTGGTCGCCTCGACGGGGCTCTCGCGGCGGTCCAGCCCCACGCGCTGCACCCGCAGGCCCGAGCTGCCGACGGGCACGCCCAGCAGCGCCGACTCGGTCTCGGCCAGATCCACGGCGCGCACGATCTGCTCGGCGGAGCCGATCTCGAGACCGTGGCGGACGCTCAGCAGCTCGTAGAGCGACCCGCTCAGGTCCTCCTGAGTCAGCCCCGGCACCCGCTCGGCGGGCAGGTGGACGGTCTCCAGGCACATCGGCGCCCCGTCGGCCAGTCGCAGCCGGCTGACGCGGACGACCTCCGCCTCGGGGTCGATCTCCAGCAGTCCAGCGACCTGCCGTCCCGCCCGTACCGTCCCGGCGGCCAGGAGGCGCGAGGCGGGCTCCAGATCGCGGTCGCGCATGTCCTCGGAGAAGGAGGTGAGGGCGAGGGACTTGGAGACCACGGCAGGTGCGACGAACGTGCCGGCTCCCTGCACGCGGTAGACGGCGCCGGCGGCCTCCAGCGCGTCCAGGGCCTGGCGCACGGTGTTGCGGGAGACACCGTGGCGGGCGGAGATCTCCCGCTCGGTGGGCAGCGGCGTGTGCGGTGGCGAGCCGGCCATCTCGGCCAGCAGTGTCATCCGCAGCTCCTCGTACTTCGCCTGTCTGGCCACGCTCGCCCCTCCTGTGGTGTGCGCCGTGCAGGGTGCTGACGCCTGATGGCGCTAAAGGTACCAACCAATACGGGAAATATTACGAGAGGCCTTGTGCAAAGCCAAGCCTGCTGCAAGATTGGTACCTGCCAATTAGGGGAGTGAACCGGGGGATGTCGAGAAGGGACGCGTCATGACGTCACCCAGCGGTACGGTCGCGCAGCGCGACGGAGCCGCCCTGAGGCCGGTCCTCGGCGTGACACTGGTTGCGGCGCTGGGCGGGCTGCTGTTCGGTTACGACACCGGAGTCATCTCCGGAGCGCTGCTGGCGATCGAGTCGGACTTCGGGCTGTCCGCGTTCAGCTCCGGCGTCGTCGTCAGCTCCCTGCTGGTCGGTGCGATGGCCGGCGCGGCCGGTGCCGGCGGTCTCGCCGACCGCCACGGGCGCCGCCCGGTCCTCGTCGCGGCCGCCGCGATCTTCACCGTCGGTGCCGTCCTCGCCGCGCTGGCGCCTTCGGCGGCGGTTCTCACGGCCGCCCGCGTGGTGCTCGGTCTGGGCATCGGGGTCGCCTCGAACCTGGTTCCGGTCTTCATCGCCGAGCTCGCGCCGCCCCGCTACCGTGGCCGGCTCGTCGGGCTCAACCAGTTGATGATCACCTTCGGTATCGTCCTCGCCTACGTCGCCAACTACGCGCTGGAGAACGTCACCCACAGCTGGCGGTGGATGTTCGGGCTGGCCGCACTCCCCGCGCTCCTCTTCGGCATGGGCATGCTGCTACAGCCCGAGTCACCGCGCTGGCTGGCGCTCAACGGCGGACGGGAACGCGCCCGCACCGTCCTCGCCCGGCTGCGCGGACACGACGACGCGGCGGCACTCGAGGCCGAACTGGCCGAGATGGCCGCCACCTCCACCACGCGGGAGTCCGGCGCGCGCGGCGTTGGACGGTGGCGGGCCCTGACCGCGCGCTCGGTGCGCCCCGCCCTCGTCGCCGGGGTGGGGTTGCAGATCCTCGGGCAGGCGTCCGGGGTCAACACGGTGATCTACTACGCGCCGAAGATCTTCCAGAGCAGCGGTCTGGGATCGTCGTCCGCCATCCTGGCCACCGTCGGTGTCGGCGTCGTGAACCTGCTCATGACGCCCGTCGGGATGGCCGCCGTCGACCGGTTCGGCCGCAAGAAGCTGCTCGCGAGCGGCGCCGCGGTGATGACGGCGGCACTCGCCGGGCTGGCCGCCACGCTCGCGGCCGGAGGCCAGAACTCCTCCTACGCCTGGCTGGCCGTCCTGTGCGTCGTCGTCTTCGTCGCCGCGGTGGCCACCACGCTGAACGTGGTGGTCTTCATCATCCCCTCCGAGCTGTATCCCCAGCGCATCCGCGGTACGGCCATGAGCGCCACGATGTTCTCCAACTGGACGATGAACTTCGTGGTCTCCCTCACCTTCCTCACCCTGCTCGACGCGCTCGGCGGCCCGAACACCTTCGCCCTGTACGCCGTCGTGTGCGCGCTCCTGACCCTCTTCGCGCTCCGGCGCATCCCCGAGACGCGCGGCAAGAGCCTGGAGGAGATCGAACGCGAACTCGCCTCGCGCACGGCCTGAGATGCTGAGCGCCCCTCGACCACGGACGCGGGGCTCACACCGTGGAGGAGGGGTGCACCACGCCCGGCGCGTCCGATGCGCTCGCCTGAGCCGGCAGCGGGGACGGCGGACGGGGCGCGGAGCCGCGCGGGCGGCGGGTGCGGGGACCGAAGACCGCCAGGGCGAGCGCGCCGACGATCCAGGTGCCCGCGATGAACCAGAAGACGCTCTGGTACCCGGTCCGGTTGTAGAGCGCCGCGATGACGAGGGGGCCCGCCGCGTTGGAGAGCCGGCCGATGCCGTAGGAGATGCCGGTACCCAGGGCGCGGCTGCGGGTGTCGAAGAGTTCGGGGGAGTAGGCGTAGGCCAGCGCCGTGTAGCCGCGTTCGAAGAGGTTGACCAGGAACCCGAAGCAGACGATCAGCAGCGGGTTGAAGGTGAGACCGTACAGCAGCCCGCACCCCGCGATGACCACGGCGAACGCGACCAGGCACCACTTGCGTTCGAACCGGTCGGTCACCAGCGCCGCGAGGTAGGACCCCAGGGGGGCGCCGACGGTGGTGAGCGCCACGTAGAAGACCGACTTCTCGACGCTGATGCCTTCCTTGGCCAGCAGGGTGGGCGCCCAGCTGGAGTAGCCGAAGAAGCCGATGGTCTGGGTGACCCACAAGACGGTCAGCAGGAGGGTCGGTGCGAGGTACTTCCACCGCAGCAGCAGTCTGAGCGGCGCCTTGGCGCGGTGGGGTTCGTCGACGGGCGGCCGGGGTGGTGGCAGTGGCCCCTTCTCGGCGGCGACCTGGGTCTCTATCGCGGTGAGTACCGCGTCGGCACGCTGGAGGTCGCCCTTGCTCTCCAGCCAGCGCGGCGACTCCTTGAGGTGCCGCGCGAACAGGAGCAGCAGGATGCCGAGCGCGCCCCACAGGTAGACCAGGCGCCAGGTCCAGTCGCCGAGCGGAACGACGGCGCTGGCGATCAGGTTGGTGACGGGGGTGCCGCAGATGCCGATGACGATGGCGTAGGCCTGGAACTTGCCGCGGACGGCCGCCGGATACATCTCGTTGACGTAGATGACGGCCACGACGGTCATCGCGGAGAGGCCCGCCGAGGTCAGGACGCGGAAGACGCCGAGCGAGACCAGGTCCCAGGAGAAGACGGCGGCGAAGGAGAAGAGCCCGAAGCTCGCCGTCGTCCACAGCAGCGCGTTCTTGCGTCCCCACCGGTCGGCGAGGGCCCCGGCGGTGATGGAGCCCACGAACATGCCGACGAAGGAGAGTGAGGTGACGTAGGCGATCTGGTTGACGGTGACGCCCCACAGGTCGATCAGCTTGGGGGCTGTGGTCGCGAAGCTGTTGATGTCGGCGAACTCGAAGAAGTACGCGAAGGAGACCGCGAGCAGGGTGAGCTTGTGGAACCGGGAGACGGGCAGTCGATCCAGCCGGTTCACCGCGTTGGAGTGCTGCATGAGGTGGCCTTGTCGAGGAGGGGGGCGGAGGGCCGTGCCGGCGGTCAGCGGTGTGCGTCGGGCCAGTAGAGCCGCGTCGGGTTGGCGACGAGCAGCTTGTGCCGCGCTTGCGCGGTGGGCGCCACGTGCGGCAGGTGATCGACCAGCAGCCCGTCGTCCGGCATGTGGTCGGTGAGGTTGGGGTGTGGCCAGTCGGTGCCCCACAGCACGCGGTCGGGGAACTCCGCGACCACGCGGCGGGCGAAGGGCACGACGTCGGTGTAGGCCCGGCGTCGTCCCTCGGTGGCCGGCGGTCCTGTGCGGCTGAGCCGCTCGGGGCAGCTGACCTTCACCCAGGCGTCCTGGCGCGCGCAGAAGCGCAGGAACCGGCTGAACTGAGGCCCCTCGACGGGTTTGCCGACATCGGGGCGTGCCATGTGGTCGATCACCAGCGGCGTCGGCAGAGAGGCGAAGAAGGTCTCAAGCTCCGGCAGCTCGGCACCGTCGAAGTACAGGACGACGTGCCAGCCCAGCTCGGCGACTTTCGCGGCGATGGTGGAGAGGTCGGCCATCGAGCCGGTCTCGACGAGCCGGCGCAGGAAGGTGAAGCGGACGCCGCGTACCCCGGCCTCGTGCAGGGCGCGCAGCTCGGTTTCCGTCACGTCCGGGCGTACGGTGGCGACGCCGCGGGCCCGGTCGCCCGCCGTGTGCAGGGCGTCGACCAGCGCGGAGTTGTCGGCACCGTGGCAGGTCGCCTGCACGATGACGTTGCGGCTGACGCCGAGGTGGTCGCGGAGCGCGAAGAGGTCTTCCTTGCCCGCGTCACAGGGGGTGTACTTGCGCTCGGGAGCGAAGGGGAAGGTGGCTTGCGGCCCGAAGACGTGGCAGTGGGCGTCCACGGTGCCCGGGGGCAGGGCGAAGGCCGGTTCGGAGGGTTCCGGGCACCAGTCCAGCCAGTGGGGGCTCTTGGGTGCGAGTGCGGTCACGAGGTCTCCTCGGCGGTGTGGTCCCCGCCGGCCGAGCGGCCGGGGGAGGGGCATGGCGGGGTACGGGCACGCGAGCGTCCGCGCGCGAGGGGCGGGGCCGCCCGCGCGCCATGGGGGCGGGCGGACGCGTCGGGCGTCAGTCCACGTACCGCAGCCCCGCGGCCGCGAGCGGTTCGCGCATGCCGTACATGTCCAGGCCGAGTTCCCCGGCGGCGAAGCGTGCGCGTTTGCCTGCTTCGTTCTCCTCCCTGGCGCGCGCCGCGTCGGTGACCTCCCGCAGCCGCTCGGCGGGAACGACCACGACACCGTCGCTGTCGGCGGCGACCACGTCGCCCGGGCGGACGAGGGCGTTGGCGCACACGAGCGGAACGTTGACAGAGCCGACAGTGGCCTTCACGGTGCCTTTCGCGTTGACGGCCCGGCTGAAGACGGGAAAGTCCATGGCCTCCAGCGCGTCCACGTCGCGGCAGCCCCCGTCGATCACCAGGCCGACCGCGCCGCGTGCGCGCACCGAGGTGGCGAGCAGTTCCCCGAAGAATCCGTCCTCGCACTCGGTGGTGCAGGCGGCGACCAGCAGGTCGCCGGGGCGCAGCTGTTCGGCGGCCACGTGCAGCATCCAGTTGTCGCCGGGCTGGAGGAGCACGGTGACGGCCGTGCCCACGCAGGCGGCCCTGGGATAGACGGGCCTGATGTAGGGGCGCATCAGGCCGGTGCGGCCCATCGCCTCGTGGAGGGTGCTGACCCCGTAGGGGGCGAGCGCTTCGACGTCCTCGCGGGGCGGGCGGTCGATGGAGCGGTGTACGACTCCGATGTCGTGCATGGCGGGGCGGTTCCTTCCGCGGGTCAGCGGCCCTGCGCGGTCAGCAGGGTGTCCAGACGGGGGTAGACGGTGCGGGCGTTGTGTTCCTGGAGCGCGGCCAGGTCCTCCCGCGGCAGCCCGGCCGCCGCGAGGTAGCGGCGGGTGTCGTCGAAGTGGTGGCCGGTGCGCGGATCGACGCCGCGGACGGCGCCGATCATCTCCGAGGCGAACAGGAGGTTCGCGGCGGGTACGACTTCGAGCAGCAGGTCGATGCCCGGCTGGTGGTAGACGCAGGTGTCGAAGAAGACATTGCCCAGCACGTGTTCTTCGAGCGGAGGCTTGCCCAGGGCTTCGGCCAGGCCGCGGAAGCGTCCCCAGTGGTAGGGCACGGCCCCGCCGCCGTGCGGGACGATCAGGCGCAGCGTGGGGAAGTCGGTGAACAGGTCGCCCTGGACGAGCTGCATGAACGCTGTCGTGTCGGCGTTGAGATAGTGCGCGCCCGTGGTGTGGAAGGCGGGATTGTCGCTGGTACTGACGTGGACCATGGCCGGTATGCCGTACTCGACCAGCTTCTCGTAGAGCGGATACCAGGCGCGGTCCGTGAGCGGCGGCGCCGTCCAGTGACCGCCGGAGGGGTCGGGGTTGAGGTTGACGGCGACCGCCCCGTACTCCTCGACGCAGCGCACGAGTTCGGGCACGCAGGTGGCGGGGTCGGCCCCGGGGGACTGCGGGAGCATGGCCGCGGGGGCGAAGCGCCGCGGGTAGAGCTCGCTGACCCGGAAGCACAGCTCGTTGCACAGGGCGGCCCAGGCGGCGGAGGTGGCGAAGTCGCCGAGGTGGTGGGCCATGAAGGAGGCGCGGGGGGAGAAGATTGTCAGGTCGATTCCGCGCTCGTCCATCAGCCGCAGCTGGTTCGGCTCGATGCTCTGGCGCAGTTCGTCGTCGCTGACGCGCAGCTCGGCGGGCGACGGCTCGGGCCCGCGGCCCCCGAGTGCGGCGATCTGCCGCTCGCGCCACGCCCCCAGCGCCGGTGGCGCGGTGGTGAAATGACCGTGGCAGTCGATGATCATCGCAGTGCTTCCTCCCGGTTGGCTGTGTGCCGGGGAACGAGCACGTCCCCGGCCATGATCAGGCGCGCGGTGCGCACCAGCGCGGCCCGGGTGACACCCGGCCCTCGGGCGCTGTCCAGCCCGAGCGTCACGGTGAACTCGCCCGAGGGGTGCTCCACGGACACGGCCACGTCGGTGCCGGTCACACCGGCTGCCAGCTCGTGCGCCACCGAGCCCTCCAGCGCGCAGGCGGTGGCCGCGGTGACGGCGGCCAGGACGCCGATGGAGGTGTGGCACACGTGCGGAATGAAGCTGCGGGTGCTGAGGGTTCCGCCGGAGGCCGGCGGCGAGACCAGCGTCATCTTCGGGTAGTTGCGCGCTGTCACGTCGCCGAGGCCCATCAGCTCCCCGCACGCCAGCCGCAGCTCTTCGAGGCGGTCGGTGAGTTCGCGGTCGGCATCGAGTTCCGCGACGGTCTCCCGGCCGGTGCGGCCGAGTGCCGAGGCGGCGACGAGCACCAGCGGCATGCCGTTGTCGATGCAGGTGACCTCGACGGTTCCGAGCCCGCTCAGCCGCACCCGGTCCCTGACCCGTCCGGTGGGCAGCAGCCCCGCGCACACGGAGCCCGCCGTGTCGAGGAAGGCGATCTCGACGGGGGAGGCGGTGCCGGGGACGCCGTCGACGCGGGCGGGGCCCTCGTAGGCGACGTGGCGCCGCCCGGCGGCGTCGGCGGGTGTGTGGACGCGGATCTCGGCCCTCAGCCCGGTGTTGAGGGTCAGGACGCGGGCGGTCGTCAGATCGCCCTCCGGCGCCAGCAACCCGGCCTCCAGGGCGAACGGGACGACGGCCGCGAGCATGTTCCCGCAGTTCGCGGTGGTGTCGACGCGGTCGCTGTCCGGCTGGAGCTGGGCGAAGCGGAATTCGAGGTCGATGCCGGGACGGCTGCTCGGCCCGACGATTCCGGCCTTGCTGGTGAGCGGGGTGGCGCCGCCCAGGCCGTCGATCTGGCGGGGGTCGGGCGATCCGAGAGCGGCCAGCAGTACGGCGTCCCGGGCAGCGGGGTCGGCGGGCAGGTCGGCGGCGCGGAAGAACGGGCCGCGGGAGGTTCCGCCGCGCAACAGCCAGCAGGGGACGGCGACCTGGCTGCCGTGCAGCCGGGTCCTGGGTCCCTCTGGGTGGCTCGTGTGGTGCATGGTCGGCCTTCCGTCCGGGTGTCGCGTTGTGGACAAGCTAGCTGTCGATGAAATTGTTGACAATATCTCCGACGAAAAAGTTGGCGAGGATGTCGGTGAGGCGCCCGGCGCCGTTAGACTGCGTGACGATCACAGGACGTCGCAGCGATCAGGGGCGGGTGGAGTGGGGCAGAACCGGGCCACAGGACAGGCGGGACGCGGCACGGTCGTCCGCGGTATCCGGCAGGCCCTCGCGGCAGGGGACATGGCGCCGGGGCAGCGGCTCGTCGAACAGGAGCTGGCAGACACCTTCCACGCCACCCGCAGCTCCGTCCGCGAGGCGCTCCAGGAACTGGCGGCCGACGGACTCGTCGAGTTGATCCCGCGGCGCGGGGCGCGCGTCAGGGTGATCTCCGTCGAGGACGCGGTCCTGATCACCGAGTGCCGCGCCGTGCTGGAGGGGCTGTGCGCACGGCGCGCGGCCGAGCGGGCGACCGAGAAGGACAGGGCCGTACTGCGCGACATCGGCACGGCCATGGAGGACGCCGTCGACCAGGGGGAACTGGAGACCTACTCGGCACTCAACCGCCGGCTGCACGAGCTCGTCGCCCGGGTCAGCGGGCAGACCGTCGCCGAATCCCTGCTCGACCGCCTGAACGGACAGATGGTCAGATACCAGTTCCGGCTCGCCCTGCGGCCAGGACGGCCCACCCAGTCACTGCCCCAGCACCGGGCCATCATCGACGCGGTCGTCGACGGCGACCCCGCCGCCGCCGAGCGCGCCGCGCGCGCCCACCTCGACAGCGTCATCGAACAACTGCGGGCCACCCCGGGCCCGTCGCCGCACCTGACCTGAGCCCGCGGACCGGCCGCCCACCCGGAGGCGGCGGACAGACGCGTCGTAGGAGGCGCCCACCCGCCGCGCCGAGACGCCGGGCCCCGACCGCACGGGGACTTCTCCTCGCCGGGCCGGCGGGCCGCCTCGTCGCTCGCCGAGCCGTTCCGGCGCCGTATAGCATCACCGTTCATGTCGAACGCTGATGAGCTGCTCGTGGACATCGCCACCATGGTGGAGTCGGAGCAAACAAATCAGATGTCTCTGACCGTCGTCGCCCACGGAGCAGTGATCACGGGGCGACTGGCGCCGGAGACGATGTGGAGGCAACGGGTGGCGGAGGTCCTCAGGGACTCCGACCGGCTGGCCCCGTTCGCGGCCCCGTTCCTGGGGGCGTCCCGGGACGCTGGGCCGCAGCGCACCGAACCCCCCTCCTACCTGCACTTCCATGTCGCCCGGATCCTGCAGGGGACGGTGGGCATCCCGGAGACGGGCGGGATGTACCGCATCGCCATCAAGGACGTGAGCGCGTGGACGGTGGGGGACCTCAGCTACTCCGACCAGTGAGGCACAGGGGCCGCGGCCACGCACGGGTCACGGGGTGTGCCCCGCGAGTAGGGCCTCCACCTCGTCGCGCCCGGCCAGGGACGGCTGCGCGCCCGCGCGCGTCGTGCTGATCGCGGCTGCCGCGCACGCCCAGCGCGCGGCGTCCGCGAGGGCGCGCCCCTCGGCCAGTGCCACCGCGAGTGCCCCGCAGAAGGAGTCGCCGGCCGCTGTCGTATCGACGGGGCGCACGGGGAAGGCGGGGATGTGCAGGCTCGCCGTGCCCTCCACCAGCAACACCCCGTCACCGCCGAGCGTGACGACGACGGCGCCCGCGCCGGTGAGTCCGCCCGCCGCCGCGGTCACCTCCTCCAGCGTCTCCGGGACGGCCGAGGCGCCCGTGAGGGCGGCCAGCTCGGTGCGGTTGGGCACCAGCAGGTCGACGTGCGGCGGCGGCTGGGCACCCTCGACCGCGGGGGCCGGGTTGTACAGCACGGTGCCGCCGGCCAGCCGCGCCGCAGCGTGGTTGGCCTCGTCGGGGACCTCCTGCTGGAGGATGGTGACGGCGGCGCCGCGCAGCAGGTCGCCTGCCGCCTTGCAGTCGTCGGCGGTGAGGCGGGCGTTGGCTCCGGGGCTGACGATGATGGTGTTCTCGCCCGCCGGTGAGACGGCGATCAGCGCGCGTCCTGTCGGCGTTCCCGGCGTACGGCGGATGTGCGTGGTCTCGACGCCCTGTCCCCGGGCGGCCTCCAGCATGACGGCGGCCGCGTCGTCGTCGCCGACCCGCCCGACGAAGGCGACCTCACCGCCGGTCCTGGCGGCCGCGACGGCCTGGTTGGCGCCCTTGCCGCCGGGATGCTGGGCCATGTCACCGCCGAGCACCGTCTCACCCGGTACCGGATGGTGGGGCACGGGCGCGACGAGGTCGAGGTTGAGGCTTCCGACGACTGCGATCACTGGGCTGACTCCGTCTCCGTGCGCGTGGTGGGGACTGACGTGGGTGTGTGAGAGGCGCTCGGCCGGCTGGTGGAGGCGCGCACGACGAGCCGGGGCGCCAGCCGTATCGACCGCCGTGGCCCCGCCTGTTCGCCGACCGGCCGCCGGTCGAGCAACCGCGCCGCCTCGGCGGCCAGCTCGGCCACCGGCTGCCGCACGGTCGTCACCGCGGGGTCGGCGAGATCCGCGAGCGGAATGTCGTCGAAGCCGGTGACGGCGACCTCGCCCGGCACGTCGGCGCCGAGCTGGCGCAGCCGCTGCAACGCCCCCACGGCGATGAGGTCGTTGGCGCAGACGAGCGCGTCGGGCCGCTGAGCGGCGGGGCGTCCGGTCCAGATCCGGTCCACGGCCGCCCGCCCCCACGCGACCGAGAAGTCACCGAGCGCGACACGCCCCGGGGCCTCGGGATCCAGGGCGCCGGCGCCGGCCTCGTAGGCGGCGCGGCGTTCGGCGGCGGCCGAGGCGGTTCCGGAAGCCCCGACGAAGCAGAGCCTGCGGCGTCCCTCTGCGGCCAGGTGCTCGAGGACGAGAGCCATCCCGGCGGAGTTGTCGACAGCCACCGAGTCGGCGACGCCTGGCCCGCAGCCGCGGTCCAGCAGGACGAGTGGCACGCGGGCCGCCGCGGCGGCGACCGCGGCGCGGCTGTGCTGCTCGTGGGCGGGAATGACCAAGAGTGCGTCGACCTGCCTGTCCAACAGGGCGGAGAGGTGCCCGGCCTCGGCCTCGGGATCGTCGTCGCAGTCCGCCAGCAGCACGGCCCGTTCGTCGGCGTGCAGCGCGTACGTCAACTCCCGCACGAGTGTCGGGTAGAAGGGGTTGGTGATCTGCGGCAGGACGAGGCCGATGGTGCCGGTCGAGCGGCTGCGCAGGGCGCGGGCGACGTGGTTGGGGCGGTAGCCGAGGTCCTCGACGGCCTTCCGTACCCGCGCGGCGGTCGCGGCGCCGACCGGGCGGCTGCCGGCCAGCACGCGGGAGACGGTGGAGACGGAGCAGCCCGAGGCGCGAGCCACGTCGTGGAGCGTCACGTCGGCCATCTCTCCCCCTCTCCTCGCTCTCTCCCCGATCGGCCCGTCGGCGTCCGGCAGCGTGACGGCGGACGACGGCCGGATGTGGCGGCAAACGTTATCAGCAGGGCGCCACGGTGCCCAGAGCGCAGATCACCGGCTCCGGCCTGCGGACATGGTGAGAGAGGTCATACACCCGTTGACAGCGGAAGAGGAGAGTCCGCACAGTCTTCGGAGAACGTTTGCCATGGAAGGGCCCCTGTGACCAGAAAGATCATCCTCGACTGCGACCCGGGACACGACGACGCGATCGCCATGCTCCTCGCGCACGGCAACCCCGATGTCGAACTCGTCGCCGTCACCACCGTCGTGGGGAACCAGACCTTGGAGAAGGTCACCCGCAACGCCCTGTCCGTGGCGCGCATCGCCGGTATCACCGGGGTGCCGTTCGCCGCAGGATGCCCGCGTCCGCTCGTACGCAACGTCGAGACGGCGCTGGAGATCCACGGCGAGTCCGGCCTCGACGGCCCGCTGCTGCCCGAGCCGCGGCTCGAACTGGACCGGCGGCACGCCGTCGACCTCATCATCGACACGGTCATGGCGCACGAGCCCGGTGAGATCACCCTCGTCCCGACGGCGGGCCTGACCAACATCGCCCTCGCCGTGCGCAAGGAGCCCCGCATCGCCTCCCGCGTCCGCGAGGTCGTGCTGATGGGCGGCGGCTACCACCAGGGCAACTGGAGCGCGGTCGCCGAGTTCAACATCATCATCGACCCCGAGGCCGCGCACATCGTCTTCAACGAGTCCTGGCCCGTCACCATGGTCGGACTCGACCTCACCCACCAGGCGCTGGCGACCCCGGACGTCGTGGAGAAGATCGCCGGTGTCGGCACCCGTCCCGCCCGCTTCGTCGGCGAACTGCTCGACTTCTTCGGCGCGACCTACCGCGAGGCCCAGGGCTTCGCGCACCCGCCCGTGCACGACCCGTGCGCCGTCGCGTACGTCATCGACCCCGGCGTGATGACCGTGCGCAAGGCGCCCGTGGACATCGAGCTGTCCGGCGGTCTCACGCTCGGCATGACCGTCACCGACCTGCGCGCCCCCGCCCCCGAGGACTGTCACACGCAGGTCGCGCTCGAGCTGGACCGCGACCGCTTCTGGGGCCTGGTGGTGGACGCCCTCGAGCGGATCGGCGACGTGACCCCGTGAGTGCGCCGACCTCGGCCGACGCCGGCGGCACGCGGGCGCGGCCGGTGCGCGTCGGCGTACTCGTCACCGCGCTCCTCGTCGCCTGCTTCGCCTTCCAGCTGAACGCGAGCATGCTCAGCCCCGCGCTGAGCAGCATCGAGCGGACGCTGCACGCCAGCTCGGCCGAGATCGGCCTCACGCAGACGGCGTTCTTCACCTCCGCCGCGCTCTTCTCCCTCTTCCTGCCGCGCCTCGGCGACTTCGTCGGACGGCGCAGAGTGCTGGCCGGCATGCTCGCACTGATGGCCGTCGGCTGCGTGGTCGCGGCGCTGGCGCAGAGCGTGCCGATGCTCTTCGCGGGCCGCATCATCCAGGGGGTTTCGGGGCCGACGGTGCCGCTGTGCCTGATCATGCTGCGGGTCGAGGTGAGCGATCCGAAGAAGTACGGCACCCTGCTCGGCGTCATCACGGCCGTCAACGGCGGCATCGCCGGGGTCGACTCCCTCGTGGGCGGGTACCTCGCCGACCACCACGGTTTCCAGTCGGTCTTCTGGGCCATGGCGCTCGTCGCCGCCCTCGCCACCGTGCTGGCGGTCACCATGACCCCGGAGTCGAAGGCGTCTCCCGCCGCGGGTGACGGGGACCGCGCCGCGGCCCGCATGGACTGGCCGGGTGTGGCGCTGCTGGTCGTCTCCGTCGGTGCCCTGCTCATCGCGCTGAACGAGGCGGGCAAGCTGGCGGCCGCGCACTGGCCGCTCGTCGCACTCCTCGTCCTCGTCGCCGCCGTCGCCTTCGCGCTCTTCTGGCGTACGGAGAGCCGCAGCGGCCACCCGCTCGTCGCCACCCGCCACCTCAAGCGGCGTGCCACGTGGGCGACCCTGCTGACCACGGTGCTCACCATGACCGGCGTGTTCGCCGTCATGAACGGGCTGATCCCCGCCTTCGCCCAGGACGCGGCGGCAGGCCTGGGCATGTCCGCCGAGCAGTCGGCCTGGTGGACGCTGACTCCCTACGCGCTGGCCGGGCTCGCCATGGGCCCCGTGGCGGGGCGGCTCGCGGCCACGTTCGGCTACGGGCGCGTGCTCCGCTTCGGTCTGACCGGCGCCGCCGCGACCGTCGTGCTGATGATCGTCACGCTGCACGGTGAGTCGCGGGCGATGCTGCTGGTGGCCTCGCTGCTGGTGGGCGTCACCTATGCGGGCGTCGGCAACATCGTCCTCAACGGGCTGGGCATCGTGCACTCGCCCCGCGAGAACCCCGGCTTCCTGCCGGGCCTCAACGCGGGCGCCTTCAACCTCGGCTCCGGCCTCAGCTTCGCGGTGCTCTACGCCGTCAAGACGGCGGCCCAGCCCGCGGACCAGGCGTCCCCTGCCGGGTACGAGGCGGGCATGATCGCCGGCGTCGTCCTCCTCGCGGTCGCGGTCGGCACGTCCTTCCTCATCCCCAAGCCGGTGGAGGCGGAGGCGCGCTGACCCGCGGCCCGGCGGCGGACCGGCCGTCACCACACGGGTTGGGCACCGGGCCGCTTGATCAGGTGGCCGGCAGCGGTCCCTGACGCGCGTGCTCGGACCGGAACGGTGCGCCGGCCGGACAAGGGACGGGGCTCACCTTCGCCTGCCGGTTCCTCCCCGTTCCGCTCGCGCGGCCCATGGCGGACGGCCAGGACGTGTGGCTGGGACACATCGACCCGCGCCGGGCCACCGGTACCGGCGCCGGTCGACAGCGGTCCGCACAAGGGACGGCCCCGGCTGGAGGGGGGGATTCCAGCCGGGGCCTGTTCTTGGGTGGCGTGCGGGAGGGCGGTCGCCTCTCGGCGAGTGGCTCCGTGGGGCTTCAGCCGAACGATCTTCCCCACGGGCTGTAGGTGAGGCCCGGGGACACTGTCCCCTCCCGCAGCCACAGTGATGTCAACGGGAGACCGCCCCGGATTGTTCCGCCCTGCTCGCCGCTCCGCCTGTGATGTGTGGCATAGGCAACCACCTGGGCACCGCGCGCGGCTCCCCGGCACTCGGCACGGCCCGCGACGGGCCCAGGGTGGGGCCCGCGCTCACTCGTGGTCGGAGGTCACCAAAGCATCCGTGGACGCCGTGGCTTCTGGGTCCGCCGGCGCGTCCTCCGCAGCCCGCGAGCCGGGCGGCGGGGCAGCGGCGGTCGGCGGCCCCGCCGCGAGGACGCCCTGCTCCAGAGCCATCTCCTTGGCCACACGCGGAGCGGTCCACAGCGTCGGGAGCATGATGAAGCCGACGGGCACTGCCGTGACGACGATGAACGACTGGAGCGCCGTGATGCCGCCGTCACCGACGAGAATGAGCACAGCGGCCGCCGCACCCATCAGCAGGGCCCAGAAGGCGCGTACCGCCCGGGTGGGCTCGCCGAACTTCGTTCCGGCGGCGGCGATGCTGTACGACATCGAGTCGGTGGTGGTCACCACGAACGTGATGGTCAGCAGCAGCAGTGCGACCGCGACGACGGCGCCCATGGGGAGCTGCTCGGCCATGGAGATGACCGCCGCGTCCATGCCCACGGCCTTGAGCGGGCCCGAGATCGTGCCGGGGCTGCGCTGCTCCAGGAAGATGCCGGTGCCCCCGAAGACGGTGAACCAGAACATGGTGGCCAGCGGCGGGATGATGGCGGTGGAGACCACGAGGTCGCGCACCGTACGGCCCCGCGAGATGCGTGCCACGAAGATGGACATCAGCGGCCCGTAGCCCAGGAACCAGCCGAAGAAGAAGACCGTCCACGAGCCGAGCCACGCGTGGTCGCCCCGGTTGAGGGCCAGCGGCACGAAGTCCCGGGCGTACTGGCCGAGCCCGCCGAGGAAGGAGTCCAGCACGAAGCCCAGGGAGCCGAGTACGAGGAAGACGGCCATGAGGGCGACGGCGAGCCAGACGTTGGCCTTGCTGAAGAACTGGATGCCACGGCTGACGCCACTGGCGACGGACAGCACGGCGACGACGGTCAGCAGGACGATGACGCCGAGCTGCACGGGGTAGCCGCCGGAGATGCCGAACACCTGGGAGAGCCCGTAGGAGACCTGGAGCCCGAGGAAGCCGATCGGACCGACCGTCCCGGCCACCACGGCGATGACGCACACGATGTCGACGGCCGCCCCCAGCTTGGAGTGCCGGATGCGCTCGCCGAGGAAGGGGTACAGCAGCGTCCTGGGGCGCAGCGGCATGCCGCGTTCCTGGCCGCGGATCATCACGATAGAGGCGAGCGTCCCCAGGACGGCCCAGGCGAGGAAGCCCCAGTGCGCGAAGCTCTGGGACAGTGCCGCGTTGGTCGCCTGCTGGGTGCCGCTCTTGACGCCCTCGTAGAAGGGGGGCGTCTCGATGTAGTGCTGTACGGGCTCACCCGCTGCGAAGAAGACGCCGCCGCCCGCCAGCAGCGTCGACATGATCATCGCGACCCACTGGAAGCGGCCGTACTCGGGGCGTGCCCCGCTGCCGCCCAGCCGCACCTTGCCGAACCGGGAGAAACCCAGCCACAGCGCGACGCCGAACGTCGCGAGCAGGAACACCTGCCACAGCGGGCCGAACCAGCGTGCGGCGAAGGTGAAGACGGTGTCCACGACCTCGCCCGTGGCCGTGGGCGCGATCAGCGCGGACAGGACGAACGCGAGGAGCAGCCCGCCGCTGATCGCGAGCACCAGCACGTCGGTGCGTGAGCGGTCGCCTGACGGCGGCGTGGCCGCCGCCGTATGACACCCTTCTTCACCGTCCGTGGTCGGTTCCGTCCCCGCGGGGACGGCCGCACCGGTGGCGGTTCGGGCATTCGGAGTCGGCATGGGATTCCTTGCGGGAGGGGTCAGTCGGGGTGGGGACATGACGCACCGCAAGGACGCACGCGCTTACGAGACGCAGGACCGCTCGGTGCGCGGGTCAGTGGCACAGGCTGCTATCCGCACGGCGACGCGGTCAAATTCCACACAGCCCGGCAGCGTCCTGGACCCCCCTCCTGACGTGCGGTTTTCCGGCCCGTTGGGAAGTCGGTGGTTGAGAAGGATCACCCTCGGCCCGCGTCGCGCCGCCGCGTGGCGGGAAGGCGGACCGGGTCGCGGTCGTTCAAGGAGCAGGCCGTGGAGGGAGCGGCTCGTATAAGGAGCGGCTCGGGCGAGCAGCCCGTCGTACAGGGACACGAGCAGTGGGTCGTACAGGGAGTGGTCGGTCATGCAGATCGGGGAACTGGCTCGGCGCACCGGGGCGAGCCGGCGGTCGCTTCGCTACTACGAGCAGCAGGGGCTGCTGGAGACGGAACGGACCACCAGTGGGTGGCGGGTCTATGAGGAGAGAAGCGTGCAGCGGGTGCTGAACGTGCGGGAGCTGCTCGGTGCCGGGCTCACCATCGAGGACATCCGCCAGGTGGTTCCGTGCCTGGACATGAAGACCGAGGACTTCCTGGCCTGCCGCGACAGCCCCGACGAGGTGCTCGCGATGTACGAGGGGCGGCTTGCCTCGGTGGAGGCGCGGGCGGCGGAGCTGGCCCGGTACCGGACGGAGCTGGTCGAGCGGATCGCGCTGCTGCGGGCAGGCCGGCCCGACGAGGAACTCGGTGAGGTGCTGCGCCGGTCCCAGGCGGGCTCGGCGACTTGAAGGTGACACTGGTGTCAGTACCTAGCGTGCGGACGCATGAGTGCTGTTGCCGGAAAGAGGCCCGGGCTGCCGGGCTGGTTGTACGTGGTCTTCCTTACCCTGCTGGCCACGGCCACGGACGAGTTCATCATCGCCGGAGTGCTGCCCGCCGTGGCCGACGACCTCGGAGTGGGTGTCGCGGCTGCCGGGCAGTTGGTCACCGCGTTCGCCGTGGCGTACGCGGTCGGTGCGCCGACCCTGGCGGTGGTGTGTGAGCGGTTTCCCCGCCGTACGGTCATGACAATCGCGCTGGCGGTGTTCGTGCTGGCGAACGTGGCAGCGGCCGGTGCGCCCGGCTACTACGCGCTTCTGGCGGCCAGGGTCGTCGCCGCGCTGGGGGCCGCGGTGGTCACCTCCGCGGCCTTCGCCACCGCCGCGGCCGGTGCGCCCGAGGGGGAACAGGGCCGGTATCTGGGGGTGGTGACGGCGGGCATGACGGCCGCCCTGTTCACCGGCGTCCCCGTGGGCTCCTGGCTGGGCGGCGCGATGGGCTGGCGTGCCACCTTCTGGCTGATCGCCGCCGTGGGCACGGCCGCCCTCGTGGGCGTGCTGACGACCGCGCCGGCCGTGCCGGGCGCGGCCCCCGCACCCTGGCGTGAGCGGCTCGCGCCGCTGCGCGACGCCGGGGTGCTGCGGCTCGTCGCCGTCACCTTCCTGGCGGCCGGCGGCGGGCTGATGTTCTACACCTACCTGGGCGCCTACACCGCACAGGTCGTCTCCCGCCCCGGCGGCCTGCTCTCGTTCCTCCTCTTCGTGGTCGGGCTCGCCGGCCTGGCCGGAGCGCTGCTGGCGGGCCGTGCCACCGACGCGTGGGGACCCGGCAGGAGCCTGCGGCTGGTGACCGGGGGTCACGCGCTGGCGTTGGGGCTGGCCGCCGTGCTGGTCCTCACCGGTGTGGAGAGCCGCCTCGTGCTCGCTGTGGTGGTCGGCTGCTGGGCCGTGTTCGCCTGGGGCCTCACCCCTCCCGTGCAAGGCGGCATCCTCGCGGCGGCAGGGCCGTCCTCCGGAATGACCGCGCTGGCGCTGAACATCTGCGGCCTGTATTTGGGCACCGGGGTCGCGGGAGCCGTCGGCGGCGCGGTGGTCGACGCGGCCGGTGTCCGGTATCTCCCGGTGGCGGCCACGCTGTTGATGGTCTTGTCGTTCGCCGTGAGCTGCTTCTCCCCGGGGAGAACCCCCCAACCCGGCACCCTTCAGCGGACCGCCCCCTTCGAGCCGCCAAGCTGCCCTGCCGCGCCCGCCGCCGGTCAGGAGTGGTGACAGGGGCGACGGCTTCCAGGGCCAGTGCGCGCGTGCCGCTCACGGGCCGGCGTGCGGTGGAGCGCCAGCCCCGCAGCGAGCGCGCAGGTCTCTGTCCGAGGGTGAAGCGCCCGGGGTGCCGGTCAGCGGCGCCTGGTCTGCAGGACCCCGGCGAGTGAGAGCACGAGGATCCCGGCCGCGGGGACGACCAGCAGGCCCACACGGAGGCTCGCCGCGTCGGCGACCAGTCCGACAACGGGAGGGGAGAGCAGGAAGCCGAGCCGCATGAGCCAGGAGACGACGGTGAGCCCCGAACCGGGCTTGAGCCCTGGCAGCTCGTCGGCTTCGTGCATCGCGGCGGGGACCAGCGTCGCCACCCCCAGCCCGGCCGCGGCGAAGCCGAGAACGGTACCCGGCACCGTGGGCACGGCGAGCGCGATCCCCATGCCGGCGGCGGCGATCAGCCCGCCGGTCCGGGCCACGGCCCGCTGGCCGAACCGGTCGACGAGGCGGTCGCCGGCGAGGCGGCCGACGAACTGGGCCCCGACGAGGGCGATGTAGCCGGACGCCGCCAGCGCGGCCGACGCGTGCAGCGAGCCGGAGAGGTAGAGCGCGGCCCAGGAGTTGCCCGCGTCCTCGACGAGCGTGCTCGCCGTGGCGATGAGGACGAGTGCGGCCAGTACGCAGGTGGTGCGCGAACCCGGCATGCGCGGCGCGGGATGCTGCGGGTCGCGGCCGTCGGCGGCGTCGGCGTCCGCGACCTGTTCCGTGTCGAGCCCTGGCAGACAGAACCGCAGAGCGACGCACGCGGCGGCGGCGAACACGACGGCCGAGATCGCCAGGTGCGCTCCCCGGTGCAGACCGAGCGCGATGGCGCCGGCGGCCATGCTGCCGCCGGTGACGGCCCCGATGGACCAGATGGCGTGGAAGGAGTTGATGATGGAGCGTCCGTAGCGGCGCTGCACCCGCAGGCCATGGGCGTTCTGGGCGACATCGGTGATCGCGTCCATCGCCCCGGCCCAGAACAGCGCTCCGGCGAAGAGGGCGACCGAGTCGGCCAGGGCCGCTGCCAGGATCCCCGCACCGGTCAGCAGCGTGCTGGCGACGGCCACCCGCGCCGAGCCCAGCCGGCGTATGAGTATCCCGGCCGCCAGGCCGGCCGCGATGGCGCCTGCCGGGAACGCGGCCACCGCCAGCCCGTAGGTGGCGTTGCCCATCTGCAGGTCCGCCTTGATCTGCGGATACCTCGGCAGAAGGTTGGCGAACAGGGCCCCGTTGGTGAAGAAGAGGACGGCAACGGCTACGCGCGCCCGCCGTTCGGCTCGCGCAGGCCTGCGCAGTGCGTCGAGGGTCATGCGCGGAACCCTATAGTCGGAGCGTACGAACGTACACTCCCTTTCCGTGCCGCACTCGCGGTGGGAGGGGGCTCTTCGAGGTGCCCGGGCCGCCGGTGGGCGGCACGGGCTCCACGTCACCGCGCGGACCCGCGCACCGTCCTCGCGCGTCCGGCCACGGCCAGCAGCAGCGCTCCGGTGACGGTGATGACGACCGCGATGGCGAACGCCGTGGTCCACGAGCGCGCGTGCTCCACCACGGCCCCGGTGACCAGCGGGGCGAGGAAACCGGCGCACCCCGCGATGAACTGCACGACCCCGGCGACCGAGCCGTACCGAGGCCCGGGCACCTCCTCGGCGACCACCGTCCAGTACTGCGCGCCGGTGAAGTAGAGCAGGAAGACGATGACGGCCATGAGCGCCACGGCCTCACCGGCGCTTCCGACGAGCGCGATGCAGCCGAAGAGCAGGGCGGTCAGGATCAGACACACCACGATCGTCCAGCGGCGCACGGTCGCCGCGGCTCCGAGCCGGCGCACGAGCCAGTCGGTGGCGATCCCGCCCGCGATCATGCCGACGCAGCCGCCGATCCAGGGGATGGCACCGGCGACGGCCAACTGGTCCAGATCGATGCCCCGTTCACTGACCAGATAGGTCGGGAACCAGGTCAGGAAGACGTTGAGGATCCAGGCGTAACCGAAGTAGGCCAGTGCCGTGGCCCAGATGACGGGGCGGGCGACGTAGTGCCACATGCCCGGCAACGCGGCCCACGCCCGCTCGGCGTGCCCGTCCCCGGTGCCGCTCGCCTCGCCGGCCGCGGCTGTGCCGTCCTCCGCCTCCTTCCCGGTCTCCGCGCCGCGGATCTCGCGCAGCTCCGCAGGACGCACCCAGGGGTGCCGCTCGGGGGTGTCCCGCACGACGGCGAACCAGCCGACGGTGAAGAGCACTCCGATGACGCCGAAGATGACGAAGGGGACGCGCCAGTTGCCGTCCGTCGCCTCGATGACGGCGACGACGATGGGTGTGCCGACGGCCCCGCCCAGTGGTGTGGCGGCGTTGGCGACACCGACCGCGGTGCCCAGCTCGCGTTTCGGAAACCAGGTGTTCATGAGCTTGGCGGTCACCGTCGCCTGCGGGCCCTCGGCGGCGCCGAACAGGATCCGGATGACCAGGAAGCTGACGAGCCCGGCGCCCGCTGCCGTCGCCGCGGTGAACACCGACCAGGCGAGGGCGGCCCAGCCCATGGCCTTGCGGGGGCCGAAGCGGTCGGCTGCCCAGCCGCCGAGAAAGCCGAAGGGCGCGTAGGAGAGGGCGAAGATGCTCAGGATCCAGCCGAACGCCGTCTCGGAGAAGCCGAACTCGCTGATGATGTACGGCGCGGCGACCCCGATGGCGGCACGGTCCGCGTAGTTGAGACCCAGGACCATGAAGTCGGCGGCGAGTATCGCCCAGCGGGCGCGCAGCCGGGGCGGCCGGTCGCCCCCACGCGCGGCAGCGGCGCCGCGGGGCGGGGCGGGGGAGGGGGAGGTGGGCACGGTGTGGTCCTTCCGGTGGCGGATCGCCAAAGCGGGGAGGGGAGCGAGGCCGGGGCCGCTTCGGACGGGCGGCGGGCGAAGACCGCGCCGCGGTGACCTGCGCCGACGTCGAGTACGTCGAGGGGACAGCCAAGGGCGCTCGGTGCGCGATCAGGAGAGCGGGAGGTCGGGGATCCGGCACCGAGCGTCGCGGAACGGGCCACACGCCCTGCCGGCTGCGGCGGGGAGTGTCAGCCGCGCTCCTCTCCCGCGGCACCGGCGCTGCCGTCGGCGAGCAGCGTGGTCAACACGTCGGTCGCGGCGTCCAGTTGGGCCAGGTCGAGGAATTCGCCGGGTGTGTGGGCCTCCGTCATGGAACCGGGGCCGAAGACGACGGAGGGGATGCCGGCCCGGCAGATCTTGCTGGCGTCGGTGCCGTGCCCCACGCCGACTCCCACCGGATCCAGACCGTGGGCGGCCAGCGCGCGGCCGACCCGCGCGGTGAAGCCGGCCCCCGCGCCGCCGTCCTGGGCCGGCAGCGCGTAGTCGACGACATGGGGCTCGACCACCTCGACCGGCCCGGAGAAGCGCCCTTCCAGCTCCTCCTTGAGCGCGCGCCACACCTGCTCGGGCTCCTCGCCGCCGACGGTACGGCGGTCGATGGTCACCTCGCAGCGCTCGGGCAGCACGTTGGGTCCCGAGCCGCCGGATATCTGCGTGACGACGAGGGTGGGCGCGCCGACCAGCGGCTCCTGCCGGGCGGCCAGACGCGGGGCGATCTCGTCGCGCAGGTAGCCGACCACCTCGGCGAGCGTCTCGACCGGGTTGACCCGTCCCTGCGGCAGCGAGCTGTGCCCGCCGGGGCCCGTGGCGGCGATGCGGCAGCGCATCACACCCTTGTGGGCCACGACGAGGCAGAGGCTGGTGGGCTCGCCGACGACGGCGCCGACGGGACGCGGGCCGATCCGCGAGCCACCCTCGTGCGCGGCGCTCCCGCCCGCCTCCCGGGCAAGCAGGTGGGTCACGCCCTGGTAGCGGTGCTCCTCGTCGATGGCGCCGACCAGCACGACCGTGCGCTCAGGCGGGTGCCCGGAAGCGGCGATCCGGGCGAGTGCCGACAAGAAGGCGGCCAGCGGCCCCTTGGCGTCGCAGGCGCCACGCCCGTACAGACGTCCGTCGCGGACCTCGGCGGTGAAGGGGGCGACGGTCATGCCCTCGGTCTCGACCGTGTCGAGGTGGGTCTCCAGCAGGACACACTCGTCCGTGCGGCGTCCCGGCAGGGTGGCGACCACGTTGCAGCGGCCGTCGGTGACCTCGTCCAGCCGTGCGGTCATGCCCAGGCGGCGGCAGTAGTCGGCGACGAACTCGGCCAGCGGCGTCTCGGCCGGCAGCGCGCTCTCGCGCGGGTTGACGCTGGGGACGGCGATCAGCTCGGCGAGCAGCGCCTCTCCTGTGTTGCATTGCAAAACGCTGTGTTGCATTTGGCGGACACTAGAAGGCAGGATCGGCATGGTCAAGAGCCCGTTGCACAGGGGGCAATGGGGCACGCACACCGGGCGGGCGAGCCTCGTCGCGAGGCCGGGCGACACCGCCCACCGCCCCGAAGCAGCGTCTCGGCCACGCGGAGGGAGACGCCACGCGGAAGGAGAGCGGGCAGGGTGTCGGACACGGACGGGAACGAGGCCGCGAGCGCCGCGACGCGCAACCGCTCCTCGTCCCTGCGACGCGCGCTGACCGTGCTCGACTACGTCGCCGACTACCCCGACCCGGCGGGTGCTTCCCTGACGGACATAGCCCAGGGCCTGGGGCTGCACAAGAGCACTCTGCTGCGGCTGCTGACACCGCTGACCGACAACGGGCTCGTGCTGCGCGACGCGGAGCGCGCCCGCTACCGGCTCGGGTCCCACGCCGCCTACCTGGGCGGCGCCTACCTGGACCGACTCGACCTGCGGGAAGTCGCCCGGCACACGCTGGCGCGGCTGGCCGAACGCACGGGACACACAGCTCGGCTGACCCTCCGTGAGGCCGACGAGACGGTGCTCGTCGACGCCCTCGAGGGCAGCGGCCCCATGCCGCTGCGCCCCCGGCTGGGCGCCCGCCGTCCCCTGCACACCGGCGCGGCGGGCTGGGCGCTGCTGGCCCGGCTGGACGACGGTGAGGTCGCCCGCGTACGGCAGACGGCGCGGACGGCCGCGCGGGACGACTCCGCCGCCGAGGACGCGACCGAGGAGGCGGCCGAACGACTGCGCACGGCCGTCACAGCGGCCAGGCGGAACGGCTTCGCGCTGGAGGAGGACGGCAGGGGCGGCCCCGTCGTCCTCAGCGTGGACGCGGCCGTCCTCGACCACGAGGGGACACCGATCGCCACTGTCGGTCTGTCAGGCGCGGTGCCGGGCGGCGCCCCGGGGGCGTCGGCGTCCTCACTCGGTGCGGCGGTACGCGCGGCGGCCCGTGAGGTGTCCCACGCGCTCGGCGACAGGGCCGGCACGGCAGGCGGAACCGGCGGCCCCCGTGCCGCACCCTCGGCGTCGGCATCCTCCGGCGCAGCCGACCCGCACAGGAGCGGCCCCACCGGCCCGCCCGCGCGGGCACCACACCGTACCCAGAAGGGGGACACGGCCATGGACAGGCGGCACGTCATCAGCACGCAGGCGGCGCCGCAGCCGGTCGGGGCCTACTCGCAGGCGATCGTCGCGGGCGGCTTTTTGCACACCGCGGGTCTCGGGCCCCACGATCCGGTCTCCGGCCGGGTCAGGGGCACCTCCATCGCCGAGCAGACCGAGCAGACGATGCGCAACCTCGCCTCCGTACTGGACGCGCACGGGCTGGACTTCTCCGACGTGGTGCGCGCGACCGTCCACCTGCAACATCTCGACCGGGACTTCGACGACTTCAACACGGCCTACGCACTCCACCTCACGCCGCCCTACCCGGTACGCACCACGGTCGGCGCCGACCTGGCCAACGTGTTGCTGGAGATCGACATGACAGCCGTCCTCCGCTGACCCGCCCGGCGCGAAGCCGCCGCGGCGGTCGGCGCGCCACCTCAGGACTGAGCGTCCCCGAGAGCGGCCCTCGCCTCCCCGCCCCGCAGGTAGTGCTCGTCCGTGCCGGGGAGGGTGGGCAGGTAGGCCCAGTGGGTCACCGGGTAGGCGTCGCCGCGGCCGCAGGGCAGGCGGATCAGCCGGTCGGAGTCGATGAAGCAGTCGTGGTGCTCACTGCCGTCCTCGGCGAAGTGCAGGTGCGAGAAGACCATCGGCATCACGAGCCAGAACTCCACTCCGGCTTCCGGATGCGGCGCGTCCGCGCTGCCGGACGGATAGCGGCCCGAGGTCGCCGCGGCCACGGGCATGCCGTCCTCCGGCAGCCTCTCGCGGGCATCCACCCACTCCACCGTCGCGCGTATGTCCGCTCCCATGCCGCCTCCCGCTTCACGTTCGTCACCTGCGGCCATCCTCGCAGCCCGGACCCGCCGTGCGCCGCCGGATGAGCGATCCCGCACGTGCGCGCCCTCGTCGGTATCGGCCCGTGCGGCCTGGCGGGACCGGCAGTCGGTGGGTTCCACGAGGCGCCCGTGTGCGCCCCCCCGGAGCGCGTCACCCCTCGGAATCCGTGGGGTCGTCGAGTGTCGCGAGGTGGGCGGTGAGATCGTCGGTGAAGCGCCCCAGGAGGCGGCCGAGGTCCCGGCGGTCCTGTTCGGGCCATCCCGCGAGAGCGTCGGCGAACCAGCCGACGAGCGTGCCCATGTAGCGCTCGGCCGCCGCCTTCCCCTCGTCAGTCGCCTCGACGAGGCGTGCTCGCTGGTCCTCCGGGTCGGTGACGCGCACGATGAGACCGAGCCGCTGCAACGTGTTCACCTGCCGGGTGACGTGCGGCCCCACGACCTGCATCCGCGTGGCGATCTCGCCGACGCGCAGCGGCTGGTCCGACATGTGCAGCATGAGGAGCACCGACATCGCGGGGCGGTCCAGGCGGAGCGCGGTGGCTTCCATGGCGCGTTCGACCAGGCGGCCGCGGTTGAGGACGTTGCCGAGCTGGGTCAGCCGGGGGAGTACCGCGAGCACTTGCTGTTCGCGCAGCTCCTGATCGCGTGCGGCGGTGCCCCGGGCGGCGGTCTCGTCCGGCTGCTGGGAGCTCATCTCGTCTCCTTATTGAATACCTACGTTAGGTATGTAATCGTCGGGGTCGAGGGCGCGGCCGCTCACGGGCCATGACGCCCTCGGGAAATATACCTACGTTACGTATCCGGTCGGCGCTCGTCCAGGTCCGGCCGGGAAGGGAGCACCCATGGGCACGGCACCCGCACGCACGGTCCTGATCTCCGGCGCCAGCATCGCAGGACCCTCGCTCGCCTACTGGCTCCACCATTACGGCTTCGCCGTCACGGTGGTGGAGAAGGCCGAGACGGTACGTGTCGGGGGATACCCCGTCGACATCCGCGGCACCGCGCTGGAAGTGGTCAACCGCATGGGCCTGCTCCCGCGCCTGCGCGCCGCGCATGTCGACAGCCGCAGCATCACCTTCGTCGACGCCGACGGCGACCGCGTCGGATCGGTCAGGCCGGAGGTCATCACCGGCGGTGTCGAGGGCCGCGACCTCGAAGTCCGCCGCGGGGACCTCGCCGAGGCCCTCTACGACGCCGTCCGGGGAGACGTCGAGTTCCTCTTCGGCGACTGGATCACCGCCCTCCACGACCACGACGGCGGTGTGGACGTGACCTTCGACAGCGGCGCGCAGCGGACCTTCGACCTCGTCATCGGCGCCGACGGACTGCACTCCCACACCAGGGGCCTGGCCTTCGGCCCCGAGGAGCAGTACCACCGCTATCTCGGCAACTGCTTCGCCGGTTTCACCATGCCCAACCACTTCGCGCTCTCCCACGAGGCCCTGATGTGGAACGTCCCGGGCAGGGGCGCGGCTCTCTACGCCGTCGGCGACGGCGACCACGTGCACGCGTTCCTCAACTTCGCCCGCCCCGAACCGCCCTTCGACGCCTTCCGCGACCCCGAGGCCCAGCGTGACCTGGTGGCCGACGTCTTCTCCCAGGACGCGTGGGAGATTCCGCGCATGGTCGCCGCCATGCGGCGCGCCGACGACCTGTTCTTCGACGTCATCAGCCAGATCCACCTGCCCCGCTGGTCCAGCGGACGGGTCGCCCTCGCCGGCGACGCCGCCCATGCTCCGTCGTTCCTCTCGGGCCAGGGCTCCAGCATCGCGCTGGTCGGTGCCTACGTCCTCGCAGGCGAACTGGCCGCCCGGGCCGACCACTCGACCGCCTTCGAGGCGTACGAGGAGCGCACACGTGCGTTCGTCGAGCTGAACCAGGCGCTCGCGACCACCGGAGGCGCCCACGTCCTTCCCGGCACCGCCGAGGAACTGGCACAGCGCAACCGCGCACTGCGGGACCCGGCCCGCCTCCCCGACGACCAGGGCTGGGCCGCCACCACGGCGCTCACCCTCCCCGACTACGCCGATGTCTGTCGTGAGGGGAGGTGAGGTCCGCTAGGTTGTCCTTCTCGTGAAGGCACATGAGGGCATTCGTCGGGAAGGGGCGTGCTGATGACGGGGCGTAGGGCGGGGGCGGCGGCCGTTGTGGCGGTGGCGTTGGCGCTGCTGGTGGGCGGCTGCGGCAGTGACGAGGAGCCTGCCGGGGGCGGGGAGAAGAAGACCGGGCGTTCCCAGCCGGAGAACCCCGCGGACGGCGCCGAGCTGTCAGGGGTGTGGTCCGCGCGTCCGATGGGTCAGGACTACACGCTGATCATCGTCGGGGACAGCGCTCTGATGCAGTGGGACAAGGGCAGCAACGGGCTGTGCGACGGTCAGGTCACCACCGCAGGGTCGGTCACCGAGGTGGCCCTCCAGTGCGCCGGGGACACGGATGAAGGGCGTGACAAGGGCGCCATCGAGTACGCGGACCCCAAGAGCATGCGGGTGAACTGGAACGGCGAGTTCGGCAGCACCTCCTTCACTCGGGTCGCCGACGCCCCCGCCGAACTGCCCGAGAACCCCGACGACGTGCCGGGCCTGCGGGAGGCGCTGGAGAAACTGCCCCGGGGCACCTCTGCCCCGGATGAGCTCTCCTGAGGCGAGGCCGCGGCTCCGCTGAGCGGATCGCCCTACCTGGCCCGGGCGTTCGGTGCCCCCAGCGCCGGCGGGGGAGCGGATTCCGGCGCGCGGCCGCCCGCGTCGAGGAAGCGGGTCAGGGGAAGGGTGGCGGCGCCGACGGTGACCGCGTCCGGGCCGAGGCGGCCCAGCTCGATCGTGGTGCGGGCCGCCGGGTGGTGCAGCGCGCGCTCCTCGGTGGCCGCGCGCACAGCGGGCAGGATGCGGCTGCCCAGCAGTAGTCCGGCCCAGCCGGCGAGGACGATGCGTTCGGGGCTGAAGAGGTTGACCAGGTCGGCGATGCCCGCCCCGAGGAAGCGGGCCGTCTCGGCGAGGACCGTCTCGGCGCTCGGATCCGCCGAAGCGACGAGATCGGCCAGCCCGCTCTCCTCGTCGCCCACCGGCGTGCCACCCGCGGCGCGCCAGCGCTCCAGCACGGCGGAGGCGCCGACGTACGCCTCCAGGCAGCCGCGGGCACCGCACCGGCAGCGCCGCCCGTCCAGGTGCACGGTGGTGTGTCCCCACTCGGCGGCGCCGCGGGACGCGGTGCCGTAGGCGCTGCCGTCGGTGATGACGCAGGAGCCGACCCCGGAGCCGATCAGCGCGACCACCGCGTTCCGCACACCCTGCCCGGCACCGAACCACATCTCGGCCTGACCGAGGGTCTTGGCGCCGTTCGAGACGAACAGCGGCGTTCGCGCCGGGAGCCCCGCCTGCGCGCGTAGCCGCGCCTCCAGCGGCACCGCGTCCCAGCCGACCGTCTGGCCGTGCACGACGGCACCCGAGCGCTCCGGGTCCTGCTCGACGATGCCGGGCACGCCGACGCCGATCCCCAGCGGCGCGGCGGCCCCCGGGACCCCGGCCCGCGCGGCCTCCGCGCGTACGGCGGTGAGCCCGTCCGCGATCAGCCGCAGCACGTGCGCCATCGCGTGTCCGCCCTCGCGCAGCGGGTATTCGGCGCGGGCCCTTTCGGTCAGTGCCAGATCAAAGAGTTCAACGCGCACCCTGGTCTCTCCGACGTCCACTCCGATGAGCGTCCCGGCTGCCGGGGCGACCCGCAGCAGGGTGCGCGGCCTGCCACCGTCGGAGTCGACCGAGCCGGCCTCCTCCAGCAGTCCCTCGGCGAGGAGTTCGGCGGTGACGTTCGAGACCGAGGCGGAGCTGAGGCCGGTGGCGGGGCCCAACTCCTGGCGGCTGAGCGGCCCGTCGAAGTAGAGACGGCGCAGCAGGGTGGCGCGGTTGGTGCGGCGCAGGTCGCGCACCGTCCGTCGTTTCTCGCCGGTCATCTGGCTCCCTCCTCGCGGCGGCCCGCGCCACGGCTCGCCGCTGCCGGTCCGCGCCCGTCTCCGGCGCCGGCCGCGCGGTCCGCGGGGCAACTTACCCGTGCGCGATGTCTTGACGGGTAATTCTTTCACTACTTAACTCACGCTCCAAGTTAAGTGCGAGTCGCCTTCAGGGGGTTAACGCCCCCGGCGTTGACGCTCGACGCTTCCCCACGCCTCCCGGAGGTGCCACAGGCTCATGCGCAGATTCCGTACGGCGGCAGCCGCCGCGCTCACCACCGCACTGACAGCCGCGCTCGCCTCCGGTTGCGGAGGAGGGACGACCACCGACGGCGCGGGCAGCAACGACAAACCCAAGGAGCTGACGTACTGGGCGACCAACCAGGCGTCCAGCCTCCAGGAAGACAAGAAGATCCTGAAACCGGAGCTGGCCAAGTTCGAGAAGCAGACCGGGATCAAGGTCAAACTGGAGGTCATCCCCTGGTCGAGTCTGCTCGACCGCATCCTTGCCGCCGCCTCCTCCGGGCAGGGCCCCGACGTCCTCAACATCGGCAACACCTGGTCCTCGTCGCTTCAGAAGAGCGACGCGCTGCTGCCCTTCGACGACAAGAACATGGCGAAGATCGGCGGCAAGAACCGGTTCAGCCCCTCCGCGCTCGCCGCGACCGGCGCCGAGGGCAAGCCGCCTGCCGCCGTGCCGCTCTACTCGCTGACCTACGCGCTCTACTACAACAAGAAGATGTTCCGGCAGGCCGGTATCGACGAGCCGCCCGAGACCTGGAAGGAACTGGTCGCCGCGGGCAAGAAGCTGACGGGCGACGGCCACTACGGGCTCGCGCTGGAAGCCGGCGACCCGGTCGAGAACGCCCACCACGCCTTCGTGTTCGGCAAGCAGCACGGAGCCGACTTCTTCGACGCCTCGGGCAAGGCGACCTTCGACAAGCCGGGCAACGTCAAGGCCGTCAAGCAGTACGTGGACTTCCTCGCCCAGGACCGGATCTCCGCGAAGGGCAACGCCGAGTACGCGGCCCGCCAGTCGGTGCGCGACTTCGCCAAGGGCAAGGCCGGGATGCTGCTGTGGCAGGCCGCCCGCTCCCAGCTGCTGGGCAACGGCATGAAGCCGGACGACTACGGCGTCGCCCCCGTTCCCGTGCAGTCGGCCTCCGACACCGGCGACCGGGGCACCACGTCCATGGTCGCGGGCATCAACCTGGCCGTCTTCAAGAACACCGACAACATCGACGGTGCGCTGAAGTTCGTGAAGTTCATGACCTCCAACACCGAGCAGCACAAACTCAACACCACCTACGGGTCCCTGTCCCCGGTACGGGCCGCGCAGAAGGCGGCGCCCCGCGACAAGGACGAGAAGGTGATGCGCTCCGTGCTCGCCGACAGCGCCGCACCGCTGCCGCAGGTGCCCGACGAGTCGAAGTTCGAGACGCTGGTCGGCACCGCAATGAAGGAGCTGTTCGCGCAGGCGGCCGCGGGCCAGAAGGTCACCACAGACTCCGTGCGCGAGCGGCTCGCCAAGGCCCAGCAGCAGATGCGGAAGTGACGCCGCCGTGACCCGCGGAGACCACCCCTCCACCGCCGCGCCGGCGCCGGACCCCGCGGCCTCGGCCGTCCCTCCTCCCGCGCCCGCCGGCGCGGCGAAGGACGCGCCGCGGGACGCCCCGGCGAGCCCGGGTCACGCGTCCGTGCCGCCATCGCCATCGCCGCCGCCATCGCCGCCGTCAGCGGGACGCGGCGCGTCCGCGCTGCGCGACCGGGTGCGCCACGCCGGGCTGCCCTACCTGCTGCTCGTACCGGCGCTGGTGCTCGAACTGCTGGTGCACATCGTGCCGATGGTCACCGGCATCACCATGGCGTTCCGGGACCTGACCCAGGAGTACATCCGCAACTGGGGCGCGGCGCCCTGGGCAGGCCTGGACAACTTCCACATCGCCGTGGACGTCAACGCCCCCGTGGGTGAGGCACTGCTGAGCTCCTTCGCCATCACCTGTGCCTTCACCGTGCTCGCCGTCGGACTCGCCTGGCTGCTGGGCGCCACCGCGGCGATCCTGATGCAGGACACCTTCCGCGGCCGGGGGCTGCTGCGCGCGCTGTTCCTCACGCCGTACGCGCTGCCCGTCTACGCGGCCGTCATCACCTGGTCGTTCCTGCTCCAGCGGGACAACGGGCTGGTCAACCACGTGCTGCACGACCAACTCGGGCTCACCGACGCGCCGCCCTTCTGGCTCGTGGGCGACAACAGCTTCTTCTCCCTGGTCGTCGTCTCGGTCTGGCGGACCTGGCCGTTCGCCTTCCTGATGCTGACGGCCGCCCTGCAGAACATCCCACGGGACGTCTACGAGGCGTCCGCGATCGACGGCGCCGGGATGTGGCGGCAGATCCGGCACATCACACTGCCCGCGCTGCGGCCGGTCAACCAGGTCCTGGTCCTGGTGCTGTTCCTGTGGACGTTCAACGACTTCAACGTCCCCTTCGTGCTGTTCGGCAAGTCGGCTCCCGAGTCGGCCGACCTGATCTCCCTGCACATCTACCAGTCGTCCTTCGCCACCTGGGACTTCGGTGCCGGCTCGGCGATGTCCGTCCTGCTGCTGCTGTTCCTGCTGCTGGTCACGGCGGCCTATCTGCTGCTGACCAGGGAACGTGCCCCGGGCACCACCCGGGCCGGCGGTACCAGGCGAAGGAAGAGGGCCCATGTCTGAGGGCGTCCCGACCCCCGCGTCCGCCACCCGCACCGCGTCCGCCGCCCCGGCCGCGTCCACCCGCGGCGCCGTGGCTGATTCCACCCGCGGCGCCGCACCCGATCGGCTCGGCCGCCGCGCCCGCCGTACGGCCGGCAGCGCCCGCCGCACGGGGCGTGCCGGTGCGGCGCGCAGCCCGATGGCGGCGCCCGTCTCCTTCCTGTGGACCCGGCGGATCCTGCTGACGCTGCTGGCCGTCTTCGCCGCCACCCCGCTCTACGTGATGCTCAGCAGCTCTCTCAAACCGCTCCAGGACGTGACGGGCTCTTTCCGCTGGATCCCCGCCCACCTGACGATCCGCCCCTACCTGGACATCTGGGAGACGGTGCCGCTGGGCCGGTACTTCCTCAACTCCTTCATCGTCTCCGCCGCCGCGACACTGTGCTCGGTGGTCGTGGCGACCTTCGCCGCCTACGCCGTCAGCCGCTACCGCTTCCGGGGCAAGCGCGTGTTCACCGTGACGGTGCTCTCCACGCAGATGTTCCCCGGCATCCTCTTCCTGCTGCCGCTGTTCCTGCTGTTCGTCAACATCGGCAACGCCACCGGCATCGCCCTCTACGGCTCACGCGGCGCACTGATCCTCACCTACATGACCTTCACCCTGCCGCTGTCCATCTGGATGCTGGCCGGCTACTTCGACTCCATCCCCCGCGATCTGGACGAGGCCGCACAGGTGGACGGGTGCGGAGCACTCGGGGCACTCTTCCGCGTCCTCGTGCCCGCCGCCACCCCCGGCATCGTCGCCGTGGGCATCTACGCGTTCATGACCGCCTGGGGCGAGGTGCTGTTCGCCTCGGTGATGACCAACGACGTCACCCGCACCCTCTCCATCGGCCTCCAGGGCTACTCCACGCAGACCGAGGTCTACTGGAACCAGGTCATGGCCGCCTCCCTCGTGGTCAGCGTGCCCATCGTCGCCGGATTCCTGCTCCTCCAGCGCTACCTCGTCGCCGGCCTGACCGCCGGCTCCGTCAAGTGACCTCAGCCGCCGGGTCGGGGCGCCCCGTGCCGGGCGACCCCGCTGTTCCCCGCGAAAGGATCTCCGTGTCCGACACGCACCGCTGCGCACCGCCCGCCCCCGCCCCTTCCCCCGGCCGGCCGCACGAGAGCACCGCCGACCTGCCCGACGACTTCGTGTGGGGCGCCGCGACCGCCGCGTACCAGGTCGAGGGCGCGGTCGCCGAGGACGGCCGCTCGCCCTCCATCTGGGACACCTTCAGCCACACCCCGGGCAAGGTGGACGGCGGCGACACCGGAGACGTGGCCTGCGACCACTACCACCGCTGGCCCGAGGACCTGGCACTCATGCGCGAGCTGGGCCTCGACGCCTACCGTTTCTCCCTCGCGTGGCCACGGGTGCTGCCCGACGGCGGCGGCCAGGTCAACGAGCGGGGCCTGGGCTTCTACGACCGGCTGACCGACGCCCTGCTGGAGGCGGGCATCACCCCCTTCGCCACCCTCTACCACTGGGACCTGCCGCAGATCCTCCAGGACCGGGGCGGCTGGCCCGCGCGGGAGACAGCCGAACGGTTCGGGGAGTACGCCGCGGTCGTCGCCGCCCGGCTCGGCGACCGCATCCAGCACTGGGCCACCCTCAACGAGCCGCTGTGCTCGGCCTGGATCGGGCACTACGAGGGCCGGATGGCGCCCGGGCTCACGGACATGACCGCCGCCGTACGCGCCTCCTTCCACCTGCACCTGGGCCACGGGTACGCGGTCCAGGCGCTGCGCGCCCACGCGCCCGGCGCCCGCGTCGGCCTGGTCAACAACCTCACCCACTGCGAACCCGCCTCCGAAGACCCGGCCGACGTCGCCGCCGCGCGGCGCTCCGACGGACACGTCAACCGCTGGTGGATGGATCCCGTACACGGCCGCGGCTACCCCGCCGACATGATCGAGCTGTACGGCACCGAGCCGCCCGCCCGCGACGGCGACCTGGAGACCATCGCTGCCCCGCTGGACTGGCTCGGCCTCAACTACTACTTCCGCAACGTCCTGCGCGACGACCCGGAAGGTCCCTTCCCCCGGGCGCGGCCCGCCGCACTGCCGGCGGGGGCGCGGGTGACCGGCATGGGCTGGGAGGTGCACGCCGAAGGGCTCACCAGGACACTGCGCCGGATGACGGACGACTACGGCGCCCGCTGCCTCTACGTGACAGAGAACGGCGCCGCCTACCCCGACACCGTCGGCCCTGACGGCCACGTCCACGACCCCGAACGCGTCCGCTACCTGGAGGAGCACCTGGCAGCCTGCGGCCGTGCCGTCCGCGAGGGCGTGCCGCTGGCCGGGTACTTCGCCTGGTCGCTGCTGGACAACTTCGAGTGGGCGTACGGCTACGCGCAGCGGTTCGGTCTCGTGCACGTCGACTACCCGACGCAGCGCCGCACGATCAAGAGCAGCGGCCGCCGCTTCGCCGACCTCGCGTCGGCGCACCGGGCGAGAGCCCGGAAGGCGGCCTGAGCTACAGCGCCCCTTCTCCCCGCGCCGCCCCTTCACCCCGCCCTCCCGCCGCCGTCCGCGCCCGGGACGCCGTGGGACGCCGCGGGGCGCCGGGCGCTGGGACCCCCGCACGAGGAACGGCCACGGGGCTGAGCCACAGCCGCGATCCCGGCTCCGGTTCAGCCCCGTCCGCAGCGCTCGAGCGCGGCCCGAACCCGGTTGAGCCCCTCCACTCTCCAGCGGCCCCGGTCAGGCATCCGGTCGTCTTCGCGCCAGCGCCAGGCCGTGAACATCGCCCAGTTCACGGCGCGGAACCGGTGGATGAGAGCGTGGTCAGCCCCCGGGTAGTGCTCTCCCACTTCTTCGGGCGCGTGCGCGAGGTCGAACTCGACCGGCCCGCGGCAGCACGTGCCGAGGTCCACGAAAAGCGGCCCTCTCCCGGTGTTGAGGACGTTGCCCGGATGAGGCTCGCCGTGCAGCAGCTGGTCGCCGGCTCTGTCATCGCCGAACGCGCTGCTCAGCCCACCGAGTGTGTCGCTGACGAGTTCCCGGTCTCGATCGGACAGCTCGGGAGACCTCTCCCGGTCGTTCACCTGCCTCAGCGCCGCGGCGACCCGGGCGGTGAAGTGCGGTGCCTCCAGATCGAGCCGGCGCAGGGCAGCGTGGTGCCGCAGGAACACCTCTGCGTAGTCGGCCGGCGCGAGCGCCGGTCCCACGGGCGCGTAGTAGGTCCACAGGGAGACGGCGAAGTCATCGCGCACGTGGACTCGGGGCTCGACCCGGGGCTCGAGCTCAGCCACCGGAGCGTCGACGGCGGCGAGACGGCGGGCGACCTCCACCTCGAACTCGGAATCGGCCAGATGCCCGAGCGGTGCGACCCGAGCGAGGACCTCGCAGGGGGCCAGACGCAGCGCCACGCGGTCCGAGTCGTGGACGACACTCGCATCGTCGACCTGAAGGCCCAGCCCCGCAGCCGTCGCCCAGCCCGCCTCGACCGCGCGGCGGAGTCGCGCTGGATCCATACCGCTGCCCCTCTCTGCCGACTGGCCTCTGCCCGTCCGGACCATCGACCGGCCCGGATGGTCCCCGGGCGGTCGCCGCCCACCCCATACTGCACCAAGCGCCTCACCCGTCGCGACGGGTGAGGCGCTCGCGGTCAGGCCGGGTGAGCGCGTGTGGCAGGGCGTCCGTGTTCGACCTGGCGGCGGACGCGGTCGCAGCTCTTGGACAGCAGGCGGGAGACGTGCATCTGCGAGATGCCGAGCTCCTTGCCGATCCGCGACTGGGTCATGTCGCGGAAGTAGCGCAGGTAGAGCACCTTGCGTTCCCGCTCGGGCAGCGCCCGCAGGCACGGCTTGACCGCCTCGCGGGAGACCACGGTGTCGAAGCCGGCTTCCTTGCTGCCGAGCGTGTCGGCCAGGGAGAACCCGTCGTCCGAGCCGGTGGTGGCCGCGTCCAGCGAGAGGCTGCGGAAGCTGTCCATGGCCTCCAGGCCGGTGGCCACCTCTTCCTGAGTGAGACCGGTGTGCTCGGCGATCCGTTCGGCCGAGGGCATGTGGTCGTCCGCCGCCGTGGTCAGCTCGCGGACCGCGGCGCGCACCTTGTTGCGCATCTCCTGCACGCGGCGCGGAACGTGGACGTCCCAGGTGTGGTCGCGGAAGTGGCGGCGGATCTCACCGGTGATGGTGGGCACGGCGAACGGGACGAACGGGGTGCCCTGCGCGGGGTCGTAGCGGTCGATGGCCTTGACCAGACCGAGGGCCGCCACCTGTTCCAGGTCTTCGAGGTTCTCGCCGCGGTTGCGGTACTTGGCGGCCAGCCTCCGCGCCATCGGCAGCCACGCCTCCACCAGCCGCGCGCTCAACTCCTCCCGCTGCGGCCCGTGCGGGAGGGTGGCCAGGCGCTGGAAGTCCTCGGCGGTGTCGGGGGCGTCGTTGTGGCTGTGGCGGGCTCGCTGGGGACGGTACCGAACGGCAGACATGGAAACTGCCTCCTTGCGGTGTCGCTGACACGTGGACCACCGCGGGAGCAGCGGCTCGGGTGACACACCCGGGGCGCCGTGAACGGTCGCCTCCCGCGGATGTGCCTGTCCTCCCAAGCACGTGGTCAGCCTTCTATCCGCCATGCTGTCGTGTAAACCTCACAGGCGTACGGCTCTCGGATTCGCCCACCGACGCTCTCCGGCCGGCTGCGGATCGGCTGCCGGCCGGCTCCCGGCCGGCCACCGGTCGGCTAGCGGGCCGGGGGAGAGGTGAGGAAGCGGCCGACCTCACGCGCCACGCTCTCGGGCTCGTCCAGCATGGACAGCACGCGCGCGCCGGGCACTTCGGCGTACTGTCCGGCCGGCAGCAACCGCGCCAGGCGGCGGCCGTGCTCGGGCGGCATGACGCGGTTGTCGGGCGACCACAAGACGAGGGCCTCGCCCGTGAACCCGCGCAGCGCCTCGGTGTCGCGTACGAGTTCCTCCCTGTCCATGGCCCCGCGGCAGTAGGCCAGAAGGTCGCGCCGGACGCCGGGTTCCCGCAGGAGAGGTTCGGTCCAGCCGCGCACCAGGCCGTCCGGCAGCGGGCGGCGAGCCATCTGTCCGAACAGCATCGGCAGACGGCGCAGAGCGCCGACGCGCAGTTGGCGGGCGGCGAACCGCAGCCCGCCGGGGACGCGGGCGACGAGGGTCACCATCTTGCCGGGCAGGCCGGGCGGGAAGTTTTCGAACGCCTCGCACGGGAGGATCACCTGTCGGGCGACACGTCGGTCCCGGCCGTGGGCGGTGAGGAACAGCGCCCCGCCCCAGTCGGAGTGCACCAGGGTGACCGCGTCCAGAGCGAGAGCGTCGAGGAAGTCGGCGACGATGCGGACCTGTCCGCGCAGGGTCAGGTCCGCGTCCGGGTTCATCGGCCTCCGGTGGGATCCCAGCGGCAGTACGGGGCGTACGTAGGTGAATCCGCCCGGCAGCAGCGGCAGCACACGGTCCCACACCGTGTGGTTCATCAGCAGCCCGTGGAGCAGGACGACCGGTGGGCCCGAGCCCACCGTCTCGTACTCGATGACACCGGCAGGTACCTCGACCTCGCGCATAGCAGCTCCCGGTAGAACGGTCTCTCTAGAGTGACCGTTCTACCATGGACGCATGGACACCGACGAGCGGATCGCGCTGGCGATGGCGGAACTGCTGCGCAAACAGGGCTACGCCGCCACGGGCATCAAACAGCTCGCCCGCGCGGCGGGCGCGCCCACCGGCTCCCTCTACCACCACTTCAAAGGGGGGAAGCGCGAGATCGCGGCGGCCGCGCTGCGGCGGACCGGAGCCGCGTACATCCAACTGCTGCCGCTGCTGCTCGACGCACACGACGATCTCGCGGCCGGGATCGAGGCGCTGTTCGCCGAAGCCGCCGAGGACATGCGCGGCACGGGCTGGGCCAACATGTGCCCGGTCGGCACGGTCACAGCCGAGACCGCCGACACGGAACCCGAACTGCGCGAGGTCGCGGCGGAGGTGATGGGCACCTGGGTCGAGGCGGGCAGCCGGTACTTCACCGCGCGGGGGCTGGCCGAGACGGACTCCCGCACCGTCGTCTTCGCCGTGCTGTCCGCCCTCGAAGGAGCGTTCATCCTCGCCCGGGGACTGCGCTCGCCTGAGCCGTTCCACGCCGCCGGACGCACGGTCGGAACCTACGTCGCGTCGCTGCGCGCCGAGCAGCCGAAGACGCCGACGCGGGCACGCGCGCAGGCCGGGAGGCGCGCGGCGACGTGAGCCCGCTTCCGCGGCCGGCCTCGCGTCAGGGTGCCCCGGGACTCCCGTGCCGGGCACTGCCGTCCGCCGCGCCAGCGCCCGGGACTTCCGCGCCGGCACTGCCCTCCGCCGCCGTCGACGTGGTCATGTGTGCTGCCGTCGGTGTCGGGTTACACCGGCCGGCCGCGGACAGCGAGCGCCGGCCTGGCCGCCGGCGAGGACCGCGCTCACCGCCCGCCGCGTCCCCGGTCGCCGTCGGCCTCGAAGGCGCGGACCGCCACCAGCGCGTCCTGGTCCGCCACCGCGCGTGCGCGGACATAGCGGGCGCGGGTTCCCTCGGGCGGGCGCGCGGTCACCTCCCGCTCGCCGTGGAAGGAGGCGAACCGCGTCCAGTGCGAACCGTCGGCGGAGTGCTCCAGGACGCCCCGTCCGATGATGTCGTCCCGCGCGTCCGGTGCGCCCATCGCCAGCCGGACCTGCCCGAGCGGACGGGGAGCGCGCAGGTCGATCCGGACGTACGAGCCCTTCTCCATGGGGGCCTTGTTCCAGTACCAGGTGTCGTCGCTGCCGTCGGTCATGCGGAGCGGGGTGTGCTGTTGGTGGGTGCCCATGTCGGTGGACGCCTTGGGCCGAGGGGTGCGGCCGAGCAGGACGTCGTGCGCGGCGACGGCGTCCTCGGCGAAGACGTCCAGTACGCCTTCGCCGACGACCGCCGGAATCCGCTCGCCGTCGATGTCGACGTACCTGTGCGACTCCGCCCGCTCGACCAGCTGGGGCAACTCGCGCCTCAGCTGCCACGCACGCTCGCCGTCGCCGTCGCGTGCGGCGGTCAGCATGCGCAGGGCGGTGCGGTCGGCACGCGCCCAGTCGCGGGCCGCATCGAGCCACGGGCGGGCGTCGCGCAGGAAACGCCGGTCGGGCAGTCCCTTGTCGAGGACGGCCGGAGCGTTTTGCAGCCGCTTGAGCGCCGCGTCGAGGCCGGACGCGGCCCGCTCGTCGCGCCAGTAGTCGCGCACAGCGGTGCGCAGCCCCGGCCCCTGCCGCTTGTCCAGGACGGAGGAGTGGTTGACGTCGGCGAAAGCACGCAGCGCGCGCTCCACGCCCGCGTCGCCACCGGACAGTTCGCGCAGCGAGGCGGTCCACGACGAACGGGGCCGGTAGGCGCGCGCGTTCCACGCGTAGTCGGCTACCGTTCCCAGCGCGATCTTGGACGCGGAGGGCTGGATCATCGGGTTGGCGACGATGCCTTCGAGGTGTTCTGGCACGTCCTTGCCGCGGCCGGTGTACGGGCCGAGGAGCAGCCGGTCGGTCGCGTAGTCGTTGACAGGGTAGTTGTCCCACAGCACGACCGGGTGGCCGAACGTGGCGCGCGCCTTGCGGGCCTGCGCGGCTGTCACGGACGGTGAGACGACGTCGGAGCCCGTCCACTGCACGGTCACATCCGGGGAGAGCCGCCTGGCCAGTTCCCTCTTGTACGGTTTCGGAGCGGTGCCCGCGTACTCGGTCGGTACCATCTGCAACGGTGCCGCGCCGGGATGCGTGTCGATGAACTCCTTCTCGACCGTGTTGACGAGATGGGCATGAGCTCTCGCGGCCGCCGCGCCGCCCGTACCGAACCTCTCGCCGTCCTCGGCACAGTTCCACTCGGTGTAGCTGATGTCGTCCAGCGGGATGACGAAGGTGCGCACGCCGATGCGCCACATCGAGGCGAGCTTCTCGGTGAGCGCCTTGGCGTCGGCTGCGGAGCTGTAGCAGACGGACAGGCCGGGGGAGAGGGCGTAACCGAAGTCGACGTGCCGGGCTCCGGCCCTCTCGACCAGTTCCGCCAGGTCCGCCAGTCGCCGCCGCGGATACGGGTCGCGCCACCGTTCGCGCAGGTAGGGGTCGTCCTTGGGCGAGTAGAGGTAGGTGTTCAACTTGTGTGCGCCGTAGTAGTCGAGCTGGTCCAGTTGGGCGCGTTGTGACCAGGCGGTGCCGTAGAAACCCTGGATGACGCCGCGCGACCGCGTCGCCGGCCAGTCCCGCATGGTCAGCCCCCGCACCCGGATGCCGGGGTGCCGGCTCGCGGGCAGGACCTGACGCAGCGACTGCGCGGCGTAGTAGGTGCCGGTGCCGTCGTGGCCCGCGAGGACGATGTGGCCAGCGGAGTGCCGCGAACCGCCGCCCATCGTCAGTGCGTACCCCTCGCTGCCCAGCCCACCCCGCGTGTCTTCGCCCAGGCGGACGGTCAGTTGGCCCGCACGGTCGCCACTACGGCCGGAGTGTTGCGTGGGTCCCGTGTGTTCCGTTTCGGCCGTCACGATGCGCTGCGCTCCGGCCGCCCGCAACGCCTGTCGGGTGGCCCGCAGCGCGGGGGCGTCCGGATCGTGTCCGGTCACCACGGTGACGGTCCTGGTCACGGTGACGAAGTCGTCGCGCTGCCGCGTCACCTGAGGTGTCGGAAAGACGCTGCCGGGATCGCGTATGTGCCCCTGCCCGCGCATGTGCGTGGCGGACGCGGTGGGCGGCCCGGGCGGCGCGGCAGGCGACCACCCCGTCGTGGTGACGGCGAGCGCGAGGGCGGCAAGAGGCACAAGGCGGGAGTGATGCATGAGGGCTCCTGCGTGCGGGGTCGGCTCCACGGTGCGGCGGCCAACCGCGCGAGAGGCTGGCATCGTTCCCATGCGGGACTCGTGTGGGAACGTAACCACACCGGATGTCAGCGTCAACGCCCGTGACCGCATCACCCCGCGCCCCTGTGGCGGAGCCGCGCCCGACCAGTTCGGCACACCCGTCACCGGTTCCGGGAGCGCAACCACGCGTCGGTGCCCCGGAGCGAGCCGCAGGGCACCGACGCGGGCGCGTCAGACGCCGAACGCGGCGGGGTAGCGGATGGTGCCGGCGGGCAGGTCGCGGGCCTCGTCGAGGGCCATGGCCATCATGGCCTCGTCGGGCACCTCGAACGGTGCGCGGATGCCGAAGCGGGAGGCGCGGGTGAAACCGAACCGCGGGTAGTAGTCGGCGTGCCCCAGGACGACGACGAGGTTCTCCCCCATGTCCCTTGCGGCGTCGAGCGCGGCACGGATGGCGGCGGACCCGGCGCCGGTGCGCTGGAACGACGGCAGCACCGCACAGGGGGCCAGCGCGAGGGCGGGCCGGCCGTCCACGTGGCAGCGGGTGAGCAGTGCGTGTCCGACCGGCGCGCCGTCAGGAGCGGTGGCGACCGTGGACAGGCCGGCGATCCACGCTTCCGGGTCGGCGCGCAGGGCGTCGACGATGTCGGCTTCCTGAGGCGTGGGGAACGCCGCCAGGACGATGTCGCGGATGGCGGCGATGTCGTCGGCGGTCTCGGTCCGTGTGGTCCACGTGGTCATGGAGTCGTCGCTCTCGTCGTGCTCGGCGTGAATCGTTGTGGTGGAGGGGCGGGGGAGGAGGTGCCAGCCGGCGCCCTGAGCGGACTCGCCGATGGTGGAAGGGCCGACTGCCGTACGCGAGCCCGCGTTCGGGCCGCGCGGTACGGACGCACACATCAATGGGCGTGTGTGTGGCGCCTGCCTCGGACCCGCCGGAGCGAGTCATGGCTGCCGTCGACGACCGGCCGTGTCCCTGGGTGACACCGCTCCCCGAGTGATACCGCGCGTGCCTCCAGGGACGAACGCACCTCGCCCTCTCTATGCGGCCTTGTCCTCGCCGCTCTGAGCCCCGGTGGACGCCGCGGCCGTGGAGGTGCCCGGAGTGAGTGTGGTGTAGAAGACCGAGCTGCCCTGCTTGTTGCGCTGGGCCGCATTCCTGGCCACCAGGTTCTCCAAAGTGGTCCGCACGACGGTGGTCTTCACGGCGCGGTCGGGGTGCTCCTTGTCGAGAGCCGTGGTGATTTCCGCCGCCGAGCGCGGCTCGCTCTGCTGCTCCAGGTGGGCGCGGACGAGTTCGATCAGGGTGGGCTGAGCCGACTTCGCAGCAGGCTTCTTTGCCGGCTTCTGGGCCGACTTCTGGGCGGGCTTCTGTGTCGCCTTCTGCGCAGATTTCTTGTTCTGTGCGGACTTCTTGCCCTCGGTGTTGGCGCTCTTCTTGCCCGCGTCGGTGCTCTTCTTACCCGTCTCGGCGCCCGTCTTTCCCGTGCCGGCGGGGCTGCTGCTCGCCGCGGTGGTCGCCGCCGCGCGCGTGTGCTTGCGCTTGGCGGGCTCGCGGGCCGGCTTCTTGCGGGGGGACGGCACGGCAGCGGCGTCCTTCGGCGCGGTGGGTTCCACCGTCGCCCCCAGAGCCTGCTGCATGTTCAGCAGAATGGTGTGGTCGCGCTTCAGAGCGGCCAACCGCTCCTCCATTGCCGAGATCTCGGCGGTGAGGCGCTCCTGTTCACTGGTGTTGTGTTCGAGGTCTTCGGTCAGTCGTTCGGTGTACTGCGACGTGAGGTCGGCGGGGGTGGTGGTGTCGGTCATCGCGTTTGCCTTTCCACAATCGGGAGACGGTGAGTGGGCCCGGGAGCGGGCTGGAGAAGTCGGGGGCACATCATCGGCGGCACGGACACCGCCGCACCACAGTGTGCAGTGACTTCTACACCATGCTGGGCCATAGAGATAGTACGGCCGAGCAATACCGGGAGTTCCACGGGTGGTGGTGTGCACACGTTGTGGTGGCTCCCTTCCCGCTTCCGCGTCCGCACGTCAGCGCCGATTTCTGCGGGCTCCCACTTGTCGCTACGGGCCTGGACCCCGCACGCGCCGGTGTCATGTCGGGGCCCCCAACATGACACCGAAGCATGTGACTTCACCACCTCATGTGCCACCTCGGCGCCCGCCCTACACAACAAACACCGCGGCGAATTCCGGGCCGTTCACTCGGCGGTGGTGGCGCGCAGCATCGGAACACGAGCGGCCCGACGGGCGGGGACGACGGAGGCGCACGTGCCGATCAGGGCCGTCGCGACGACGAAGGCGGCCAGTTGGGACCATGGCACGACGAGCGTCAGCCCGCCCTGGCCGAGTACCGCCGCGGTGCCGATGGCGAGTCCTTCGCCCAGCCCGAGCAGGCAGCCGAGCAGCGCGATGACCAGTGCTTCGAGGCGCAGCAGCGGACCGACCCGGCTGCGGTCGAACCCGATGACCCGCAACAGCCCGATTTCCCGGACACGTTCGTGGACGGCCATACCCATGGTGTTGACCACACCCAGGCAGCCGATGACCACGGTGATGCTGAGGAGCGCGTACACCTGCGTCAGCAGGGGGGCTGTACCGGCGGAGGCCGCGGCCCGCACGTCGGCGCGGTCCTGGACGAGGAGCGCGGGGTTGTCGAGCGTCTCGCGGATCTGTGTGCGCAGCGCGGCGACGCGGCCCGGTGCGGCATCGACCAGCACGGAGTCGATGCGGGGACTGTCCTGGGCCACGGTGGGTTCGGGCAGGCGGTGCGCGGACACGAGCGCGGGTGTCACGGCGTCAGGTCCGTCGTACAGCGCGACAACGGGCAGGGAGGCCCGGGTGTCCGCGCCGTCGAAGGTGCCGGTGACGCGGGTGCCCAACCGCCAGCCGCGTGCGCGCGCGAGGTCGGTGGTGACGGCGATGCCGTCGTCGAGACGGTCGAGGGACCCCGCGTGGACGGTCAGCGGAGCCACCTTGCGGATGGCGCCGGGGTCGACGCCCGTGACGGTCAGGGCATCCTGCCCGTCGGCCGGCTGGAGAGTGGCGCCGACGAGCGGGCTGACGGCCTTCGCCCCGGGCACTTCCGACACCCGTTCCGCGGTGTCCTGGCCGATCTCGCCGAAGTCGACAGCGGTGATGCGCAGATCCGAGGTCATCCGGGCGGCGGCCTCCCGCTCGTCGTGGTGGTCGACCGCGGTGATGGCCATGGTCAGTGCGCTGACCATGGCGAGCCCGATCATCAAAGTGGTGACGGTCGCGGCTGTGCGGCGCGGGTTGCGGCGGGCGTTCTCCACAGCGAGGGTGCCGCGCACCCCCGCCAGGCGCGTCAGCGGCACACGCAGGAGTGCGGTGACGCCGAGAGCCAGCAGCGGAGTGAGCAGGATGAGACCCAGCAGAAGGACGGGGGCGGCGACGAAGACCGTGTTGGGGTCGTTTGCCGCGACGGTGAGCAGAACAACGCCGGCCGCGGTGACGGCCGTACCGGCGATGCCGCGGCGGCGCAGTGGCGCGGGGCCCTGCCCCTCACCTCCCGTGCGGAGCGCCGCGAGTGGCGGCACGGCGCCCGCGCGGCGGGCGGGAAGGTAGGCCGAGACCACGGTGACGCCGATACCGACCCCGAAGGCCGCGAGGGGAGCGGTGACGGAGTCCAGCCGCAGAGGCACCGCGGGGCCGCCGCCGCTGCCGGTGACGCCGAACAGCGTGTTCAACACCGCCGCGACACCGATCCCCAGCCCGTAGCCGAGGGCGGAGGCGACGGTGCCGACGAGGAAGGCTTCCGTGAGCACCTGCCCGGTCACCTGACGGCGCGTGGCACCGACGGCGCGCAGCAGCGCGTGTTCGCGTGCGCGGGCCGCGCTGAGCATGGTGAACGTGGTGGCGATCAGGAACGTCGAGACGAAGAGAGCCACTCCGGCGAAACCCAGCAGCAAAGTGGTGCGCTTGTTCCCGCCGTTGAGCGCGGAGGCGGCGGCCTCGTTCTGGGCACGGGTGCTGACGTCGGCGCCGGCGGGCAGCATCGCGGCAGCGCGTTCGGCCAGGTCGGCGTCCGAGGTGCCGCGCGCGGCGGTGAGTCCGATCTGCGCGTAGGTGCCCGGCGCGGGCGCGAACCGGCGCTGCGCGGTGCGCGGGTCGAAGGCCATGAGAGTGCCGCCCGTCGCCGTACGCGGGTCCTGGGCGGCGAAGACACCGACGAGCCGGACCGTGCGGGCGCTGCCTTCGACGACGACGCGCACCCGGTCGCCGACCCGGTGCCCGGCGCGTCCGGCGGCGCGTTCGTCGACGGCTATCTCGCCCGCGGTACGGGGGCCGTGCCCGGCGGTCAGCGGGTAGCGGGGGTCGGTGCCGTCACGCCCGGGGACCCAGTTGATCCCGGTCGCCGGCTGCTGTCCGCCCACGAGAGCCCCGTCCTCGCCGACCAGGTGTGCGCTGCCCTCCACACTTCCGCGGGCGGCGGCGGCACCGGGCAGGGCACGCAGCTGACGCAGCAGCGTGTCGTCCAGGCGGGTGCGCTCGTCGCCGGAAGAGTGCCCGGGCTCCATGCGGACGGAGACGTCGGCCTGTGCGCCGCCGCGACCGCCGTCCAGGGCCGCGGCGGCGGACTGGCTGTAGAGCAACGAGCCCGTCACGAAGGCCACGCCGAGCACGACAGCGAGACCGGGAAGGAGGAAGCGGAGCCTGTGGGTGACGAGAGTACGCAGTGCGGAGCGGAACATCGGTAGCGTCCTTCGGACGGGAAGAGGCGGGAGTGGGCGGGACAGACGGGGCGGGGCCGTGCGAGGGGCTGACGCGGACAGGTGCGAGGGAATCGGGAGGCGGACCAGGCGGGAGGCGGCCTCGTGGACGGACGTGACCGCATGCCGGGCGGCGTCTGCCCTGACGATCCTGTGTTCCGCACCGGGCACGGCGGATCGACCGAACTGCCGAATCCTCGACGAGGCGTCTCGACCGAATGACCGAGGCGTACGAAACCGTGCTGCCGTAGCGTGACCTGGCATGATCTCCGCTCTTACCGTCCGACCCCGCCCGCGGTACGCACTGCTGGGCCTGACAGGTGCGGCGCTCGGTGTGCTCGTCGTCCTGGAGGGGCTCAACGCACCGCTGTGGCCGGTGGCCGCGCTGACCATGGCCTCCGGCCTGCTGTGTCTGAGCGCGCCCGCCGTGCCGCGGCGCCGCTTCCCGCGCCTGGTGGCCTGGGCCGTGGCAGGCTCCGCGCTGGTGACAGCGGTGGGGGCGTCGACGACGCACCGTCCGCAGAACACGCCCGGCATGGTGGAGGCCGGAGCACTGCTGTTGGTGCTCGTCCGGGCCGTGCGGCAGTGCCCGCCCCGGCAGGCGTTGCTGCTGGGGTCCGCGTGCGCCGTCGCGGCTGTGGCGCTCCCGCTGCGCATCGAGAGCTGGGACAGCCTGACGCTGCTGGTCATGACGCTGATCGCCTGCGTCGGTGTGCCGTTCGCCGCCGTGCTCGGTCTCTGCCTGCGTCTGTGGGACGCGCTGCGCGCACGGGAGCGGGAGGCCTTCCTGCGCGAGCAGCGGCTGGGCTACGCGCGTGACCTGCACGATTTCGTCGCCCACCACGTCACTGCCATCGTCGCGCGCACCCGCGCGGCGCGCTTCGCCGCCGGGGCGGGACAGGCACCGTCGGCCGAGGACCTGGACCGGATGCTCGGGCAGATCGAGGAAGCGGGATCGCAGGCGCTGGGGTCGATGCGGGCGATGGTCTCCTCGCTGCGCGACACTTCCGTGCCCGCGCCGACCCGCCCACCTGGCGACCCGCAGGTGTTGCGTGACCTGGTGGATGAGTTCGGCGGGACGGGGGCGCGGGCCGAACTGAGCCTGGACCCGCGGCTGACCCAGCGGCCGCTGCCGCCGGAGACGGGAACCACCGTGCAGCGGGTGGTGCAGGAGTCACTGACGAACGTGCGCCGCCACGCGCCCGCGGCCACGCGCGTCAAGGTGCGCGTGGTGCTGCGGCCTGACGAGACCCTGGAGGTGGAGGTGACCGACGACGGCTCCCCGGACGCGGCGGCACCGGGCTCCACGGACGGCGGGGGGTTCGGCCTCGTCGGACTGACCGAGCGCGTCGAGGCGACCGGCGGAACCCTCACCACAGGGTCGCGGCCGGGCGGCGGATGGCGCGTCCTTGCCGTGCTGCCGGCCAAGGACACCGCCCCGAGCCACTGAGCCGGAGTGGTGTGCCTGGGATCATGGCGGCATGACGATCCGGGTACTCATCGCCGACGACCAGGAGATGGTCCGCGCCGCGTTCCGCATGATCCTCGACTCCCAGCCTGACCTGGAGGTCGTCGCGGAGGCGGCGGACGGCGCGTCCGCCGTCGAACAGGCCCGCGGCCTGCGCCCTGATGTGTGCCTGCTCGACATCCGGATGCCCGGCCTGGACGGGCTGGACGCCACGCGGCTGCTGGCGGGCCCGGGCGTCGAGGACCCGCTGAGGGTGCTGATCGCGACCACCTTCGACCTTGACGAGTACGTCTACCGCGCGCTGCGCAACGGCGCGTGCGGTTTCCTGCTCAAGGACGGCGCACCGGGGCTGCTGACCGAGGCCGTACGGGCCGCGGCGGCCGGCAACGCGATGATCTCCCCGTCCGTGACGGTCCGGCTACTCGCCCGGATGACCGCGGGTGGCGACACCGCCCCCGCGGCGCACAGCACGCTCGGCACACCCCACGACACGGACCGTGTACACGGTCGCCCCCGCCCGTCGCTCGGCGGGCCCGCCGCCCCGCACGAGCCGCTCACCCAGCGGGAGCTGGAGGTGACACGGCTGGTGGCGCGGGGACGCACCAACGAGGAACTCGCCGCCGAGCTGTACGTGTCGCTGTCGACGGTGAAGACGCACCTGGGCAACGTCCAGCGCAAGCTCGCCGCGCGGAACAGGGTGGAGATCGCCGCCTGGGCGTGGGAGCACGGTGTCTGCACGGCCGACCCGGAGTGACGGCACCCACCAGACCACCGGCGTGGTCGCCGCGCCAGGGGGAACCCGGAGGCGTGTCCGCAGCGCGTGTCCACGAGACCAGCGCGTAGGGACCCGGAACAGCGCGTAGCGACGAGAGGGGATCCCGGGTGGGAAAGGACTTCTCCGTCGGAGACCACGTCAGGTGGAACTCCGAGGCCGGACACGTCGAAGGCGTCATCGTCAAGAAGCACACGAAGGATGTGGAGTACAAGGGCCACATGCGCCGGTGCACCGAGGACGACCCGCAGTACGAGATCAGGAGCGACAAGACGGATCACGTCGCGATGCACAAAGGGGATGCCCTGACGAAACTGTAGGAACGGGTGCGCCTCCTCCCCACGGGGGAGGTTCGTGGCGGACCGCGTGGACAGGTCCGTCCCCGGTCGTGCGGACACGGGGCGGGTCCGAGCCCTCCCCCCTTCACAGGGCTCGGACCCCGCCGTGGCCCGGTCCGGCCACGTCCCCTGCGACATTCGACCGTCGCGCGCGGTTGTTCAGCAGTCCCCGCACCGGCGCTGAACAACTCGAAGGACGGGTCGGAAGGAACGGGGCGGGAAATGGTGGAGATCGGGTGAATGCCCGTGCCACGCCTGTCGATACCTCGCACGTTCGGTTGCGGCGGTCACGGCGACTGCCTACCGTGGGCGCCCGAGCGGCCGCACTGGGTGAGGGCTCGGTGGCGGTTTCAGTGACGGGGGTGGGGCGGGGGCGTGTCGTCAGAAACAGCACCGGGGCCGACAGGACCGGGGCCCGGGCGCAGCGAGGGCGAGTTGGACCCCGAGGCGGGGCCCGTGCCCCGGTTCGCCGCCGAGTTGCGCGCGTTGCGCGCGTCCGCGGGGAAGCCCACGTACCGGGTGATGGCTCAGCGCGCGCGGTACGGGGTGACCGCGCTGTCGCAGGCGGCGGCCGGGAAGCAGCTGCCCACCCGTGCGGTGATGCTCGCCTACGTCAAGGCGTGCGGCGGCGACGTCATCGAGTGGGAGCGGCGTTGGCGCGAGGCGTCGGCCGAGGCGGCCGCCGAGAACGAAGACGACGAGAGCTCACGCCCGCCCTATCGGGGGCTCACCCGCTTCGAACCGGGTGACGCCGCACTCTTCTTCGGCCGCGACCGGCTGGTGGAGCGGCTGATCGAGCTGACCGGCAAGCACCGGTTCACCGCCGTCTTCGGCCCCTCCGGCAGCGGCAAGTCCTCACTGCTGCGCGCCGGTCTGATCCCCAGGCTGCGCACTCCGCGTGACGGCGAGGGCTCCGGGGACCGCGACGCCACCCCCGCGGCCGTACGGATCCTCACACCCGGCGCTGACCCGCTGCGCACGCACGCCGAGCGACTCGTGCCCGTTCCCGGCACCGACGCCGACACCTGGCTGATCGTCGACCAGTTCGAGGAGCTGTACACCCTCGGCGCCGAGCCGGCCGAACGGGACACGTTCATCGACCGCCTGGTCACCGCGACCGAGGCCGACAGCCGTCTCCGCGTCGTCGTCGCCGTGCGAGCCGACTTCCTCGGCAGGTGCGCCGAACACCCCGGGCTGACCGCCGCGTTGCAGGACGCCACGCTGCTCGCCGGGCCGATGAGCCGCGCCGAGCTGCGGGAGGCCATCGTCCGCCCGGCCGCCGCCTATGGGCTGATCGTCGAGCGCTCCTTGACCGACCGTCTCCTGGAGGAGGTCGAGGACGCGCCGGGCGGGCTGCCCATGATGTCGCACGCCCTGCTGGAAACCTGGCGCCACCGCAACGGCCGCGCCCTGACCGAGACCGCGTACGAGGCGGCGGGAGGGCTGCACGGCGCCGTCGTCCGCACGGCCGAGCAGGTGTACGGCGAACTCAGCGCCGACCAGGCCGAGCTGGCCCGCCGTATCCTCCTCCGCCTTGTCACCCCCGGCCGTGAGTCCCCGCTGCTGGCGGGCGGCCCCGGCCCGTCGGACGGCCCCGGGTCTGCGGACGGCCCGCGGCCGCAGGACGCTCGTGAATGGGGGAGGAGCCGGGAGCTCGGCGGAGGCACGCCGGACACGCGTCGCCCCACCGAGCACGCCGAACTCGACTTCGGCGACCCCGCAGACACCCGGGTGGTATTGGAACGGCTGGTTCGCGCCCGCCTCGTCACCTTCGACGACGGCACGCTGGACCTGGCTCACGAAGCCCTCATCACCGCCTGGCCCCGGCTGCGCGCGTGGATCGACGCCGAACGCGACCGGTTGCGTATCCACCGCTCGCTCTCCGACGCGGCCCGCACGTGGCAGATACTCGGCCGGGAGAACGCCGCGCTGTGGGCGGGATCCCGCCTGAGCGCCGCCCGCGATGCCTTCCCGCAGGGTCCCGCGCGAGCGCGCGGCATCGCGCCCAGCATCCGCAAGGCCCGGAAAGCCCGCCCCGACCACGAGACCCCGACAGGCGAAGCAGCCCGCCCCGACGGCGAGGCCCGCACAGGCCACACGCTACGCCCCGGCGACGAGGCCCGCACACGTCACAAGGCCCGCCCGGACGACGGGGCCCGCGCGGACCGCGGGGCTCGCGCAGAGGACGAAGACCGCACGGACCACGCGATCGACGAACTCACCACGCCCGAACGCCAGTTCCTCAACGCCTCGCTCCGGCGTCGGTACCGCGCCCTGCGACTGCGCCGCACGGTGGTGGCCGTACTCGCCGCACTGGTACTGCTCGCCTCCGGCACCGCCGTCCTCGCCCTCCAGGCCCGCGCCACGGCACAGGCCGAACGGGACGACGCCGTGTTCGGCCGCCTCACCGCCGAGGCCGACAGCGTCCGCGGCACCCACGCGGGGCTGGCCGCCAGGCTCGACGTCGCCGCGCACCGGATGCGCTCCACACCGGACCTGCGGACCCGGCTGGCCTCCGACGCGGGCCGCGTGCTGGCCACCCGGCTGTCAGGACACAGCGGTCTGGGCAGCTCCGTCGCCTACGCGCCCGACGGCCGCACCCTCGCAAGCGGCAGCCACGACGGCACGGTCCGGCTGTGGGACACCACCGCGCGGCCCGGGCCGGCGGACGGCCAAGGGGAGAGACACGGACAGCTGAGCGAACCGCTGAGGCTGAGCACGGGAGAGGTCGGCGCGGTCGCCTTCAGCCCGCCGGACACGGAGGCGGGCGACCTGCTGGTCGCCACCGGCGGAGGCGGCGCTCTCCAGGTGTGGGACGTCAGCGACCGGAAGCGGCCCCGCGCCGTCGGCCGCCCCGTCGTGAGCCACCACGAGCAGAACATCGTCTCCGTGGCGTTCTCCCCCGACGGCCGATCGCTGGCCACCGCAGGCGACGACGGGACCGTACGGGTGTGGGACCTGAGCGATCCGGCCCACCCGGAACCGCTCGGCGAGCCCGCCGAAGCCGACGGGTCGAAGAAGGACAGCGTCCGCGCGGTCGCGTTCTCGCCGGACGGCGACACCCTGGCCTCGGCCGGATACGACGGTACGGTGCGCATGTGGCGGTTCCGCGAGGACGAGGGCGTCGCGCCGCTCGGCAAGCCGCTGCGCGAACACACCGAGCCCGTCTGGACACTGGCGTTCTCGCCGGACGGCGACACCCTCGCCACGGCCGGCTTCGACGAGACCGTGCGGCTGTGGGACGCGTCAGAGCCCGAGCATCTCGAGCCGCTGGGCGAGCCGCTCACCGGACACGACGAGGCTGTGATGTCGGTGGCTTTCAGCCCCGACGGCCGGACCCTGGCGACCGCGGGCAGGGACGACTCACCGCTCCTGTGGAACGTGGCCAACCCCGCGTACCCGAAACAGCTCGGCGAGCCGCTGACCGGTCACACGGAAGCCGTGTGGGAGGTGGCCTTCAGCCCGGACGGCCAGACCCTCGCCAGCACCGGAGCGGACCACAGCGTCCGCCTCTGGCACCGGCCGCCGACCGTCCTCACCGACTTCACCAACCCCGTGACCTCCGTCGCCTACAGCCCCGACGGCCGCCTGCTCGCCGCCGCCAGCACCGACGACGCACTGATCCGCCTGTGGGACGTACGCGACCCGGCGCGTCCGCGCCGGCTGCCGCGCATGCTCGTCGGCCACGAGGACGAGGTGCTGGCAGTCGCCTTCTCGCCGGACGGCCGTACGGTGGCCAGCGGCTCGAAGGACGGCACCGTGCGGCTGTGGGACGTCTCCGAGCCACGCCGTCCCGCCCCGCTCGGCTCACCGCTGGACGCACACGACGAAGGCACTCTCGCCGTCGCGTTCGCCCCGGACGGCCGTACGCTGGCCACCGGCGGGGGAGACGAGACGGTGCGCCTGTGGAACGTCCGGCGGCCGCAGCACGCAAGGCCGCTCGGGAAACCGCTGCGTGGCCACCAGGACGCCGTCACCTCCGTGGCCTTCGCCCGGGACGGCAGCACCCTGGCGACCGGCAGCGAGGACCACACGGTGCGGCTGTGGCACGTGGGCGACCAAGCGCGCGCCCGTCCCGCGGGCCGCGCCCTTGTGGGGTACGACCACACCGTCAACGCCGTGGCCTTCTCGCCGGACGGGAAGACGCTGGCCACCGCCAGCGACGACCGTACGGTGCGGCTGTGGGACGTGCGCCGCCCCAGCCGTGCGCGGCCACTGGGCGAGGAGTTGGCCGGGCACCGCGGGCCGGTCAGGACCGTGGCCTTCTCCCCGGACGGGAAGACGCTGGCCACCGGAGGCGGCGACACCACCGTCCGCCTGTGGGACGTGGCGGACCCGGCGCACGCCGAGCCCCTCGGGCAGCCGCTGACCGGGCACCTCGACACCGTCACCTCCGTCGCCTTCAGCCCCGACGGCGACACGCTCGCCTCTGTCGGCTACGACCTGACGGCCCGGGTTTGGACCCTCGAACCGGGCCGTGCGGCGGAGCGGGTGTGTGACCGCACCGGTGGTGTCCTCACCCGCGCCGAGTGGAAGGAACGCCTGCCCCAGCTCGCCTACCGCGAGGTGTGTGAGCCACGCTAGCCGGTGGTGCGACCGCCACGGCCAGGTCGCCGGACTCGGCCACTTCGCGGTCGGCGGGCGTCCCGCTGTCGGCGACGGTTGCCGGCCCGCCGGCCGCTGCTCAGCGCGAGCGAGTCAGCCGAACCAACGGGCGAGGGCGCTTTCGAGGGGTTCCGCGTCCGTGCTGGACCAGGCGACATAGCCGTCGGGCCGGACGAGCAGTGCGTCGGTGCCCTGCGTGTCCTCGTCGGTCTTCGCGGTGACGTGCCGGACCCGGTCGCAGTGGCTTCCCGGCCGCCTCTCCTCGCCGTCCAGGGAGAGGAGCAGTCCCTGGCCCGTGTGCATCAGGTCGCTGGCGCGGGCGGGGCCGTCCACGGTGGTGAGGTGGTAGTCGATGAGGCGGGGGCCGAGACCGGGGTAGCGCAGGTCGAGTCCCGACATCATGCCGGAGACGTGAGCGTTGGTGCCGGGCAGGCGCAGCAGCTCCGTCATCAGGTCCCGGACCGCACCGGCGTCCTCGTCGAGTGCGGGGTTCATGAGCACCTCCTGCGCCCGGGTGTGCCGCAGTACGCGCGCGGCCACGGGATGCCGTTCGTCGTGGTAGCTGTCCAGCAGACCCGCGGGGGCCCAGCCGTGCACCGTGGCGGCGAGCTTCCAGCCGAGGTTGACGGCGTCCTGCACGCCCAGGTTCACCCCCTGACCGCCGATCGGCATATGGATGTGTGCGGCGTCGCCCGCGAAGAGGACCCGGTTCTCGCGGTAGCGCTCGACCTGCCGTGCGGCGTCGCTGAACCGCGAGGCCGCCCGCAGTTCGGCCAGTTCCGTCTTCGGTCCGTACACGGCCCGGAGCGCCTCGCCGACCTCGCCGGCGGTGACCGGCGCCTCGCGTCCGGGCCCGTCGCCGGACAGCTTGCCGAAGAGCATGCGGTACAGGCCGCCGTCCAGGGGGTGCAGGATCGAGAAGAAGCCGCCCGCGGTACGGGGGTAGCGGCTGAAGTGTCCGCGTGTGGTCGGGACGGCCTCCGACGCGGACGCGAGGGTGAGGTCGGCGGCCACCGCGGACATCCGGCCCGCCCTTCCGGGGAAGTCCACGCCCAGCAGGGAGCGGACCGTGCTGTGGGCGCCGTCGCAGGCGACCAGGTAGCTGCCGTGGATGTTCCCTGCCCGCACCCCGTGCTCGTCCTGCTCGACATCCGAGACCGCGTGCCCGCGCAGCACCGGAACGCCTCGGCTGGTGAGCAGCTGTTCGAGGCGGGCCTCCAGCCGCGCCTGGGGGAGCCTGACCGGGTAGGGGTGGCGGGTGTTCCAGGGCCGGCAGTCCAACTCGACGGGGAGCATGGCGAAGTGGCCGCCGACCGGGTCGTGGGGCTGGGCGCCGTCGAGCAGCGGATCCAGGAGCCCGCGCAGGTCGAGCACCTCGGCCGTGCGCGGCTGGAGGCCGCCGGCGCGGGACTGTGTGCCGCGCTCACGCTGCTTCTCGAGGACCACGACGGAGATTCCGGCCAGGGCCAGTTCGTAGGCGAGCATCAGCCCGGTCGGCCCGGCGCCCACCACGATCACCTGGGTACGCATGCCACCCCTCTTTTCCGCATCGAGTGTAAATGTGCACTCAGTCTACCCCGTCCACGGTAGACTGAGTGCATGAACGAACGGATGGGTCTGCGAGAGCTCAAGAAGGAACGGACGCGGGAGACGATCGCCGAGACGGCGATCCGCCTGTTCCTGGCGAAAGGGTTCGACCAGGTCTCGGTCACGGAGGTCGCCGCCACGGCGGAGGTCTCCCGGCGGACCCTGTTCACCTACTTCCCCACGAAGGAAGACCTGGTGCTGCAGCGGTTCGCCGACCACGAGAGCGAGGCCGCCCGCATCGTGCGCGCCCGCCCGCCAGGTCAGGACCCGTTGGAGGCCCTCCGCGATGCCCTGCTGGCGGCGCTGGAGCAGCGGGACCCGAACACCGGACTGAACGACACCCCGGAGACCAGGGCCTTCTTCCAGATGATCCTCGACACCGAGAGCCTGGCGGCGCGCCTGACCCGGTATGCCTCGCGCGGTATCGACGCGCTGGCCGAGGCGCTGCGGGAGGCGGGAGCCGACCCGCTGACCGCGCGCCTCACGGCGGCTCAGGTACTCGCGGTGCAGCAGGAACTGACTTTCATGAACCACGCCTGCCTCATGGAAGGTTCGACCGCCGACGACCGTCACCGCGAGGCGGTCACGGCGACCGAGCGCGCCTTCGACCTGCTGCGTCGCGGGGCGGCGGCCGGGCGGTAGGCACGATGCCACCGACACCGCGCAGAAGTATTAGTGTCCGGGTCTCATGACAAGTGCTCTGATCACCCTCTGCGTTGCTCTGACCGGCTACTTCGCGACCTACCTCAACGGCCTGCGTCTCTCCCAGCGTGAACGCAGCCTCGAGCGGCTCAACCGGCAGCTGGCCGAGCTGTACGGACCCCTGCTGGCCCTGGTCGAGGCCAACCACGGTGCCTACCGCATGTTCAGCCGGCTCCACCCCCGCGACGACGGCCGCAACCTCTTCCAGCACCACCCCGACCGGCCCGGTGACCAGCCGCCCACCGACGAGGAACTGGCCGAGTGGCGGACCTGGACCGAGGCGATCATTCTGCCCAACCAGCGGGCCATGCGTCAGATCCTCACCACGAAGGCCGACCTGCTGGTCGAGCCCGAGATGCCCGGACTCCTGATGGAGCTGTACGTCTTCTCCGCCATCGACGAGATCGAACTGCCCCGATGGGTCACCGGTACCCGTACGCGGCTGCCCCAGGAGTATCCGGCCGGTGCGGCCACCCGCTACGTGCGCGCACGCTTCGACGAGCTCAAGCGCAAGCAGACCCGGCTTCTCGGTTCCCGAGGCTGAGGGAAGGCGGCTGGCGCGACCAGGCGGGGACCGGGTGCGATGATCGAGCCATGGCACGGGAGACGCAGGGCACCGGTGACGAGGGGTACCTGCTGGACAACCGGCAGGCCGAGGCGGGGGCGCGGTTCACCGCGCTGTCCCAGCTCTTCGACCCGTCGACGTTCCGGCACTTCGAGACGGTCGGCGTCACCGAGGGCTGGAGGTGCTGGGAGGCCGGCGCAGGCGGCACCGCCGTGCCGGCCTGGCTGGCCGAGCGCGTCGGCTCCACAGGGCACGTGGTGGCCACCGACATCGACACCTCGTGGATGGGCCGGGCCGCGGGGTTCACGGTGCTGCGTCACGACGTGGCGGCCGAGGCACCCCCGCCCGGCGGCCCCTTCGACCTCGTACACGCCCGACTGGTGCTGGTCCACGTCGCCGACCGCGACAGGGCCCTGCGGTCGATGGTCGAGGCGCTGCGCCCCGGCGGGTGGCTGCTCGTGGAGGACGCCGACCCGGCACTGCAGCCCCGGATCTGCCCGGAGGAGTACGGGCCCGCGCAGGAGTTGGCCAACGGGCTCCGCCGCGGATTCCGCGCGCTTTTGCGACAGCGCGGCGCGGACCTGGCCTACGGGCGCAAGCTGCCGCGGACGCTGCGCGAGGCCGGACTGGCCGACGTGGAGGCCGACGCCTACTTTCCGATCACCTCGCCCGCGTGCGCCGTGCTGGAGGAGGCCACCGTCCGCCAGGTCCGCGACAGGCTCGTGGCCGCGGGGCTGGCCACGCACGAGGAGATCGACCGCCACCTGGCCAACATCGCCGCGGGCGGCCTCGACCTGGCCACCTCTCCGATGATCTCCGCCTGGGGCCGCCGGGTGACGGAGGCGCACACGGCCCGATGAGCGCGCGGCCGTGGTGAGGGCGGGGCTGTGCCGGTGGGCGGACGTCCGGCGCCTGACGCCGTTGTCCGCCCAGGCCGTCACCTCCCCGCGAGGACCGCCTTGAGCGAGGCCTCCAGGATGTCGACGCCGGCGTGAAGCTCCTCGTCGCTCGTCGTGAGCGGCGGGGCTATCCGGAAGATCCCTCCCATGCCGGGCAGCTGGACGATGTTCAGGTGCAGGCCCCGTTCGAGGCATGCCGCCGTGACGGCTTGCCCGAGCGCGTCGGCGGGCGTCCTGCTCTTCTTGTCCTTCACCAGCTCGAGGCCCTGGAGCAGGCCGCGTCCCCGGACGTCGCCGACGACCTCGTAGGTGTCCCTGAGCCCCACCAGCCGGTCGGTGAGCTGTGCGCCCAGTTCGGCGGAGCGTGCGACGAGGCCGTCGCGCTCGATGACGTCCAGGACGGTCAGTGCGACGGTCGCCGCCAGGGGATCGGAGACATGCGTGGTGAAGAAGAGGAAGCCGCGCTCCTGGCAGACCTGCTCGATGGCGGCGCTGGTCACCACGGCGGCGACCGGCAGACCTGCGCCGAGCGTCTTGGAGAGGGTGAGGATGTCGGGTGCCACCCCGTCGCGCTCGAAGGCGTACATGTGACCCGTGCGCCCCAGGCCCGTTTGCGCCTCGTCGAGGATGAGGAGCATGCCGCGCTCGGCGCACAGCTCCTTGAGGCGGGCGAGGTAGCCGGGCGGCAGGTCGATGATGCCGCCGGACGAGAGGACCGGCTCGATCAGACACGCGGCCAGTGCCCCACTCGACTGCTGATCGACCAGAGCGAAGCCGTACTCAAGCTCGGTCTCCCAGTCGTAGGAACCGTCGGGGCGGCGGAAGGGCGAGCGGTAGGCGTTGGGGGTCGGCAGCGTCAGGTTGCCCGGCAGGGCCGGGCCGTATCCGCGGCGCCCGGCGGAGAAGGTCGCCGCCGCGGCTCCCGAGGTCATGCCGTGCCAGGACCGGTCGAAGGAGACGACCTCGTACTTGCCCGTGTAGAGCTTGGCCATCTTGAGGGCCGCCTCGTTGGACTCCGCTCCGGTCGTCAGCAGCAGCGTCTTGCTCAGGGATTCCGGCAACGTCGCGGCGAGCTTCTTCGCCAGGTCGACGACCGGCCGGGACAGCATCCCGCTGAACAGGTGGTCCAGTGTGGCGACCGCGTGGGTGACCGCGCGCACGATGTCCGGATGCGAGTGCCCCAGGACGGCGCTCATCTGCCCGGAGGTGAAGTCCAGGACGGCCGCTCCGTCACTGTCGTGGACGTAGGAGCCGCCGGCGCTCTCGATGACGCGCGGCGTGAAGCCGGCGCCGTACCTGACCAGGTGGCGGTCGACGTCGTTCCAGAAGGTGTCCGTGCTCATGGAAACTCCTGCATCGCTGCGGCAGCCCCCCGGGGGGCGGTGGTCCGTGACGACGCGGAACGCCGACACGCTTGTGGCATAGCACGCTATGCCATTCAGTCTCCGAGGCCAACGCTGTCGGGTGGCACCTCTGCGCGCTGCTCTTTTTTGACCTAGTGCACTAGGCTTCTCCGTAGGTCATAACAGCGAAGCGGGGGACCATGGTCGCCAACCTCCACGTCAGCCGGCAGTCCGATGTCCCGGTCTACCGCCAGATCGTCACGCAGCTGACGTACATGATCGAGATGGGGGAGCTGCACGACGGCGAGCGTCTGCCCGGATCCCGCCTGCTCGCCGACAACCTGGGCATCAACCGCAACACCGTGGCGCACGCCTACGGCGAGTTGCGGTCGCGGGGTCTCGTCGAGGCCCGCGGACGTAACGGCATGGTCGTCGTCGGCGGACAGCAGGCGCGCTCGGCCTCCGCGGCCCGGGAGCGGGCGCGAGCCGTCCTGGAGGCGGCGGCTCGCGAGTGCGCCGAGCTCGGGCTCTCGACCTCCGACATCCAGGAGCTCGTGGCGGGCTTCGCGGGGCAGGCGGCGGACGCGGTGCCCCGGGTGTCCTTCGTCGAGTGCAACGCCGACCGCGCTGACTACTTCAGCGGCGAGTTGGCCAAGCACCTGGGCATCCCCGTCGAGCCGCTCGTGCTCGGCGAGTTCGAGGCCGCCGAACAGCACCACGACCTGGTGCTGACAACGTTCTTCCACCTCGCCGAGGCACGCGGCCTGCTGCGCCGTCCGACGACGGACGTCATCGCGATCGTGGTCGCGCCGCACATCCGCACCCTGCTCGAGATCGCCAAGGTGCCCAGCAGCCGCACGGTGGGCCTGTGGTACGCGACCGACGACCAGGCCGCGAGCATCCGCGACTCGCTCGCGCAGGCGGGCGTCACCAACATCGAGGTGCTGACCGGCACCACCGACGAGCATCTGCGGGGCATCGACCTCGTGGTCGTACCCAGCGAGATGCCCGGTCTCAGCGCGCGGTTCGCCGGGCGTGTGCGCGTGATCGAGTTCGGCAACGTCCTCGACGCCGCCTCGCTGCGCATGGTGAGCGATGTGGTGCGCGACCTTCGGCCGGTCGCGTCACGCCGGACGCGCCCGCGGCCGCACGCGCGCTGACTGATCCGAGTCGCGTCCGCCACCCCTCACTGGCACCGGGCCGACGAGGGCCCCCGGCTCGCCGTGCCGGAAACGTCGGCCCCGCATACGCTCGACCTGTCGCCTTCCGTCACCGCCGACCGGTCGAGAGGGGATCTCGTGGCCGTCCATCATGGTGCGCCGCGCCGGGACGCGGACTCCCGGCGCGGGACGCTGTCGGTCAACCCGTTCCACACCGCGGCAGACCCCGCCGCCGGCATGCGGGCCACACCCCCCGTGGACCGTATGCCCGACGAGGCGATGGCGCCCGAGACCACGTACAACCTCGTGCGCGACGAGTTGATGCTCGACGGCAACGCCCGGCTGAACCTGGCCACCTTCGTGACCACGTGGATGGAGCCGCAGGCCGACGCGCTGATGGCCGAGTGCAGTGCCAAGAACATGATCGACAAGGACGAGTACCCCCGGACGGCGGAGCTGGAGCGCCGCTGTGTGGCGATGCTCGCCGACCTGTGGCACGCCGTCGACCCCCAGCAGGCCGTGGGCTGCTCCACGACCGGGTCGAGCGAGGCGTGCATGCTCGCCGGAATGGCCCTCAAGCGGCGCTGGTCGCGCCGCGGCGCGGAAGGGCGCGGGACCCCGGCCGGCGCCAGGCCCAACCTCGTCATGGGCGTGAACGTCCAGGTGTGCTGGGAGAAGTTCTGCAACTTCTGGGAGGTCGAGCCGCGGCTGGTGCCCATGGAGGGGGAGCGCTTCCACCTGGATCCGCAGGCCGCGGCCGAACTGTGCGACGAGAACACGATCGGCGTCGTGGGGATCCTCGGATCCACCTTCGACGGCTCCTACGAACCCATCGCGGACCTGTGTGCCGCGCTGGACGCCCTGCGCGAACGCACGGGCCTGGACGTCCCTGTCCATGTGGACGGTGCCTCGGGCGCGATGGTCGCGCCGTTCCTCGATCCTGACCTGGTGTGGGACTTCCGCCTGGAGCGCGTCGCCTCCATCAACACCTCGGGGCACAAGTACGGTCTCGTGTATCCGGGAGTGGGCTGGGTGCTGTGGCGGGACGCCGAGAGCCTCCCGGAGGAACTGGTCTTCCGCGTGAACTACCTCGGCGGTGACATGCCCACCTACGCGCTGAACTTCTCCCGCCCCGGCGCGCAGGTGGCCGCCCAGTACTACACCTTCCTGCGGCTGGGCCGGGCAGGCTTCCGGGCCGTCCAGCAGGCAGCACGGGATGTGGCACACACCCTCGCCGAGGGCATCGCGCGGCTGGAGGACTTCCGCCTGCTCACCCGCGGGGACGACCTGCCGGTACTGGCCTTCACCACCGCGCCGGGCGTCTCGGCCTACACCGTCTTCGACGTCTCACGGCGCCTCCGCGAGGACGGCTGGCTCGTCCCCGCCTACACCTTCCCGCCGCACCGGCAGGACCTCTCCGTGCTGCGCATCGTCTGCCGCAACGGCTTCACCGCCGACCTGGCCGGCCTGCTGCTCGACTCCTTGGACCGGCTGACGCCCGAACTGCGCCGCCAGCCGGGCCCGCTGGAGCGCGACGAGCGGAAGGCGACCGGATTCCACCACTGAGCCACCCAGTCCGCTGAGCCACCCTGTCCGTCCGGTCGTCCCCGGTCAGTGGGGGCCGGTGCGCCGTCGCCGTGCCGTCACTTCAGCCCGGACGTCTTGACCGACTCCACGATCTGCCGCTGGAAGGCGAAGAAGAGCAGCAGCATGGGCAGCGCGGCCACCGTCGCGGCCGCGAGGATGTAGTTCCAGTTGGATCCGTACTGCGTCTGGAACGAGGCGATGCCCAGCTGCACGACCGTCAGGTCCTGGTCGCTGGTGGCGACCAGCGGCCACACGAAGGCGTTCCAGTTGGCGAGGAAGAAGAAGATGGCCAGGGCGGAGAGGATGGGCCGGGACATCGGCAGGACGATGTTCCAGTACACCCGCCAGTGGCCGCAGCCGTCCACGACCGCCGCCTCTTCCAGCTCCCTGGGCAACTGGAGGTAGAACTGGCGCAGCAGGAAGATGCCGAAGGCGTTGAAGACGGCCGGGACGATCAGCCCCGCGTAACTGTCGAGCAGGTGCAGCTGGCGGGCCACCATGAACAGCGGGATCAGCACGACGGGGGGAGTGACCAGCAGTGTCGCGAAGATCGCTCCGAAGAGCCTGTCGCGCCCTGGGAAGCGCAGCCGCGCCAGCGCGTAGGCGGCCATCGAGTGGAAGAACAGCGCCACCACCGTGATCACCGCGGAGGTGAAGAAGCTGTTCCACAGGTAGCGCGCGAACGGTACCTCGGTGAAGACGTAGACGAAGTTGCCGAGCGTGAAGTCGCGCGGGAGCGGGTTGCCGTCGGTCACGGTCGTCCTGGTCTTGAAGGACGAGGAGACCATCCACAGCACCGGGAAGAGGCTGATCAACGACACGATGACGGCCAGCACCGTCAGCCCGCCGCGGGAGGAGACCGGCCCCCGCCCGCCGCCCGGCCTGCCCGCCATGGGATCACTCGCCATCGTCGAACCTCCCGCCTCTCGTGACCGTGAAGAGCACCGCCGAGACGACGACCATGATCAGCACCAGGAACGAGCCCATGGCCGACGCGTAGCCGTACTCTCCGAAGCCGAAGGCCTGTTGGTAGATGTAGAAGATGGCCAGGGACGTGCCGTTCGCGGGGCCGCCGTTCGTCAGCACGAAGATCAGGTCGAGACCGCCGGTGAGGGCGGCGACCGTGGACATCAACAGGACGAAGAAACTGGTGGGGCGCAGCAGCGGCCAGGTGATCGTGCGGAAGGTGGTCCACGGGCCCGCACCGTCGAGCCGCGCGGCCTCGTAGTACTCGCGGGGGATCTCCTGCAACCCGGCCAGGAAAATGATCATGTAGTAGCCCATCATCACCCACACCGTGACGGCGATGACGCAGCCGAGAGCCAGCCCCGGACTGCCCAGCCAGGACGCGCCGTCGAACCCGGCGGCGCGCATAGCCCGGTTGACCACGCCGGTCTGCTCGTCGAGCAGGAACTTCCACAGCACGCCCACGACGACGAGGCTGATGACGTACGGCATGAACAGCGCGGTGCGGTAGGCGCCGACACCCGGCAGCCGCTGCTTGACCAGCAGGCCGAGACCGAGGCTCACGCAGAAGAGCACGGGCACGAGGACCACCACGTACAGGCCGGTGATCTTCATCGAGTCCCAGAACAGCGGGTCGCCCATCATCCGCCGGTAGTTGCCGAGCCCGATCCACTCGTAGGAGCCGAAGCCGCTGACCTGGAAGAAGCTCAGCGCGAAGGAGAGCACCATGGGGAGCGCGACGAAGACCAGCAGCCCGAGCACATCGGGTGCCAGGAAGAGCCCCGCGGCCAGCCACTCGCGGCGTTCGCGGCGCAGGCGCGGGCCCTTCGACGCGCTGGAGGCCCCAGCCGGTGCGGTGGTCGCACGGCGCTCCGGTGTGACGACGCCACTCATAGCAGGCTCGCCCCCTTGTAGCTCTCGGTGTAGGCGGCGATGGCGCTGGCGGCTCTCTCCGTCTCGCCCGCCACCCCGCGGTCGGCGAGCATGGTGCCCTGGATGGCGTCGGAGATCGCCTTGTAGACGACCGGGGGATAGCGCGGCTCGGCGCGGCCGCCGGGGAAGATCTCGTCCTTGAACCGCCGCATGACGGCCGAGTCGTAGCCGCCCTGGGCCGCGCCGCGCTCCAGCGCGCTCTCGCGCGGTGCGACATCGGACTTGGCGCCGACACACCAGTCCACCATCCGGTCCACGGCGTCGTCCTGCATGGAGCCCAGTGCCCAGACACAGAACTCGGCCGCGGCCTCGGCGTTGCCGCTGTGGGCGTTCGCGGCGAAGGACCAGCCGCCCAGTGCGGTGAGGTATCTGCCGCCGGGGGGCACCGGCAGCTTGAAGACCCCGTACCTGAACGCGGGCGCGTACGCCGAGAAGCTCGACACGTTCCAGATGCCCTGCTGCCACATGGCGACGTTGCCGCCCTTGAACCCGCTGATGACATCGCCGGCGGCGGGAGGGGTGCGCGGCGCGATGCCGTGCCGCACCGCGTCCTGCCACAGCTGGAGGGCCTGGCGGGTGGCCTTGGAGTCGAAGGCGACCTCGCCGCTCTCGTCCAGGACCTCGCCTCCGCCCTGCCACATCCACGGGTACCAGGTGAAGTTCTGCAGATAGCCGGGGCTGGTCTCGAAGACGAGTCCCGCCCGGGTCTTGGCGCGCAGCTTGTCGCCGATGTCGAGCATCCGGTCCCAGCTGGTGGGGATGTCGGCCTCGGACAGGCCGGCCTTCTCCCACACGTCCTGGGCGTAGAACATCGCCAGCGGCTCCACCTCCATGGGCAGGGCGTAGACCCTGCCGTCGACCGTGCGGCTGTCGAGTGCGGAGCCGAAGTCCTCGACGGCCTCCTTGGCCATGTGCGGCGTCAGGTCGGCCAGCACGCCGCCGTTGTAGTAGCGCAGGAAGTCTCCGGGGGAGAGGAGGAAGACGTCGGGTCCCTCGCCTGTGGCGAAGGCGGACGGCAGCTTGAAGCCGTTGATGTAGGTGTTGCGCGGCAGGTAGACGAGGTCGATCTGGGTCTTGTGGGTGGCGTTCCACCGGGCCACGGTGTCGACGAACCACTGCGACTGCGCGTTGACCGCCGGGTCGGGCGAGCGCTGTGGTCCGTAGAAGTTCCAAAACCGCAGGCGGCCCGTGTCGGCGCGGGCCGTACCGCAGCCGGTGAGCAGCGCGGGGGACGCCGCGGCCGCCCCGGCACCGGCCGTCGCGGCGAGGAACCGGCGGCGGGTGGCGCCGGGGGGTGCGGCCGCACGCTCGGCGGCGGCGCGGTGGTGGAGCATGCGCGCGCTCCTGTCGGGAGGGGGACGGGTACGGGGGGGCGGGACGGGGGTCAGTCGACTTCGAGTGCCGTCAGATCCGGCGTGGCGGGGCGGGAGGCGCAGGCGGGCGCGTCGAGATAGAAGAGCGAGGTGCTGGCGATGTCGTCGCTGGTGTGCCGGTAGCGGTGCGGCAGGCCGTTGCCCTGGCCCGGACCGATGCCGAGGCTCTGCACGGTCACCCGCAGGTCCGCACCGAACCTGACCGGGTCCGGGACGTGCCAGCGGTACATCCCGAACCGCTGCTGGCTGCGGTAGAGCCCGTCAGGGCGCAGGATCTGGTTCAGCCCGAGATACGGGGTGGTGTAGGAGGTGTAGCCCTGGCCGGGGACGTCGAAGTTCCAGGCACCGCCGAAGTAGTCCTCTGTCCCGGTGCCGCAGATCGAGGGGTAGGTGTCGCCGTCGAGGTAGAACTTCAGCTCGCCCTCGCCCCACCACCCCGGGCTGTTGGTGCCCCAGGCCAGATAGGTGCCGACATAGCATCCGGCGCCCGTCACCCCGTCGAGCAGGGTGTGCACGTCGCCGTAGGGTACCGGGTGGCTGCGGCGCCACTGGGCGTGGAACCAGGACGCGTCCTCCTCGACATCGCCCAACTCGTAGTCCACCTGGTAGTAGAGGGTGACCTTCTCGGCGCCGAGGTTCTCCAGGGTCAGCCGCGCCCGGCGCCGGAAGGGCATCGGCCAGTACGCGTTGAAGCCGCCGTTGGGGTTGGCGGCGACGGGGACGGACGAGACCTGGCTGAAGGTGTTCCAGCCGTTGCAGAAGAAGTCACCGAGCGGCACCTCGACGGCCGGCTCCTCTTCGCCCTCCCAGTACATCCGCAGCAGGGTGCTGCGCCAGGCCGCGTGCGGGTCGGTGGTGCACCACAGGTGGCGGATGGTGCCGGGGCCCTCGATGTCGGCGAGCTCCGCGCTCTCTTCGGGGGCGATGTCGATGCTGGGGGAGATCTTCCAGCCCGGCCCCAGCCGTCCTGCCGCCACCGCGCCGGTGCCTTCCGTGGCACGGCCGCCGCCGGACTTGGCACCGGTGCGGTTCTCGGCGCTGAGGGAACGGCTCACCGCGTGTGTCCTGCGGGTGAGGCCGTCGAGTCCAAAGGTCGTCATCGTCTCTTGCCCTCGTGGTGGGGTATGTGGCGCGCGCCGCGGTCTCGGACAGGCACCGTGGCGCACGGGGAAACGAGGCGGCACCGGTCAGCGGCGCGGGCTCGTGAAATCCATTTCACCGAAACGTAGAGAGGGCCTCCGAGAGTGTCAAGAGGTGGGCTCGCCCCGGTCGGTGGCGGTGCGGATACGGGCCCTTCCGCAGGGCTTTGGCCGGGGCGCCGTCCCTGTTGTGCGCTCTCTTGACCTTGAAATCGATTTCTGCCACTGTCCCAGGTCATGTCGGGGCCGACTGCCGGCTGTTCCGATCCGCCGACCCGCCCGGGGCCGGAAGTACGACCAACGGAGACCGCATGACCACCTACGCCCTCCCCGCGCCCAGCCAACCGCCCGCCGCCGCGCCGCACACCGTCTACACCGTGGCCAGCGGAGACCTGCGCCCCGCCGCCAACACCACCTGCTGGCCCACCCAGGAGAAGCTGGAGAGCGACCTGGCCGCGGCGGTCGTGGACGCCGGCTGGACCGTGCGACGGGGCCACGACGTCGACCCGGACAAGGGCCACGGGTTCATCGACAGTCAGCGGGCGGGCATCGAGGTCTTCAAGCAACTGCCGCCCGACGCGCCGCTGATCGTCGTCGAGGGCGTCTGGCAGTACAGCCACCACGTGCTGGCCGGACTGCGCAGCCATCGGGGGCCCGTCCTGATCGTCGCCAACTGGAGCGGCGAGTTCCCCGGGCTGGTCGGACTGCTGAACCTGGCCGGGAGTCTCACCAAGGCGGGGCGTGACTATTCGGTGCTGTGGAGCGCCGACTTCACCGACGACTGGGCCCGGCAGGGGCTGCGCACCTGGCTGGAGACCGGAACGCTCAGCCACGACACAGGCCATGTGCGCCCACTGCCGCCGCTCCCGCGTGACCCGGAGACGGAACTGGGCGCGGCGCTCGCCCGGCAGCTGCGCCACGAGAAGGCGATCATCGGCGTCTTCGACGAGGGCTGCATGGGCATGTACAACGCCATCATCGACGACGAACTCCTCAACCCGCTCGGCGTCTACAAGGAGCGCCTGTCCCAAAGCGCCCTGGTCGCCGAGATGCGGAAGGTCTCAGACGAGGAGGCCCAGCAGGTCCGCGACTGGCTCGACGACGCCGGCATGACGTTCCACACCGGCACGGACGAGGCGACCGAGCTGACCGACGCGCAGCTGCTCAGCCAGTTCAGGATGTACATAGCCGCGCTGCGGATCGCCGACGACTTCGGGCTCGACGCGGTCGGCATCCAATACCAGCAGGGGCTCAAGGACACCGTGCCGGCCAGCGACCTCGCCGAGGGACTGCTCAACAACGTCGAGCGCCCGGCAGTCCGCAGCAGGGACGGCTCCCGCGAGCTGTATCCGGGCGTGCCGCTGCCGCACTTCAACGAGGTGGACGAGGGCGTCGCCGTCGACTCACTGGTCACCAACCGCATCTGGACGGCGATGGGCCTCGACCCGGCCACCACGCTGCACGACATCAGGTGGGGCGAGGAGTACGAGGGCCGGTTCGTGTGGGTCTTCGAGATCTCAGGTTCGGTGCCCGCCTCCCACAACGGCGGCTACGACAAGTCGTACAGCATGCGGCAGCCCCCGATGTTCTTCCCGCTCGGCGGCGGCACCCTCAGCGGCGTCTCCAAGCCGGGGGAGATCGTCTGGTCCCGGGTCTTCGTGATGAACGGCCGTCTCCACGTCGACCTCGGCCGCGGTACGTCGGTCGAGCTGCCGCGGGAGGAGACCCGGCGGCGGCTGGACGCCACCAATCCGCAGTGGCCGATCATGCACGCCGTGCTGCACGGCGTCAGCCGCGACCAGTTCATGGCCCGGCACCGCGCCAACCACCTCAACGTGGCCTACGGCGCGGACGCGGACACCGCGGACAAGGCGCTGCGCGCCAAGGCGGCGCTCTTCGCCGAGCTGGGGGTCGAGGTGCACCTGTGCGGCGACGTCCGGTGGTGACCGTGGCCGCCGCCGCGCGGGCGGCGGCCGGACCCACCCGGGGGCGGCGCCCGCGCGTCGGCGGCCCGGTCCGCGCGGAGCCCGGCTCGCCGCCGGGCCCGAGCCCGGCCGCCTGAGAGCGCGTTGTCCCACTCAGGCGCCGGCCCCCGCTGCCCGCTGCTTCCGCAGCCGCTCCAGCGCCGCGGGCACGTCGTCGGCCTCGGCCAGCTCCCTGCCGATGCTCACGGTGAAGGCACCGGCGGCCAGCCAGTCGGCGGCGGTCTCCAGCCGCACCCCGCCGGTCGCCATGATCCGGGCTCCCGGCAGCACCGAGCGCAGGGAGCGCAGATACGCGAGGCCGCCCACGTGAGCGGGGAAGAGCTTGGCGACGCCGCGCAGCGCGGCGGCCCGCAGCTCCGTCGGACTGTGCCCGCCCTCGACGAACAGCCGGTCGGCCGCGTCCACCACACCCCGCACCTCGGGGACCTGGAACGGGCTGACGAGGAAGTGGGCGCCGGCCTCCAGCGCCGACTCGGCGACGGACGCCGAGGTCACGGTGCCCAGCCCCAGCAGGACGCCGGGCTCCTGCCGTGTCCACCTGGCGACCAGTTCCTGCCAGCCGGGCGTGGTCGCGGTGAACTCGAAGGCGCGCACGCCCGCTCGCCACAGCGTGCGGGCCAGCCGGTCGGCGCTCTCCGCGTCGTGCGCCCGCACGGTCGGTACGATCCGCGCCGTCTCCAGCCGGTCGATGACCGACCGCAGGGCAGGGGACAGATGGGCGGTGGAGCCGAGGTCCGCGACGGGTGCGTCCTGGGAGCCGGGCGCCGCCGGCTGCCGGGCGGCGCTCATGCGGGGGCCGCGATACCGACGAGGGTCTCCAGCGCGCTGTCCGCGTCGTCTCCGCTGGCGCGCAGCACGATCTCGTCGCCGCAGCGGATGTTGAGCGTCATGAGCGACAGCACGCTGTGCGCTGGGACACCGGCCGCCTCGGGCCCGGCGTCCACGCGGGCGACGGTCACCTCGGCCGCCGCCTGGGCGGCCGCCTGGGCGAAGGCCGCCGCCGGGCGGGCGTGCAGACCGGCCGCTTCGGTGACCTTGAGGCGTCGTTCGACCGTCATCACGGGATGATCTCCTTGCATGTGTGGGTGTCTTGTGCCGCGGGGGCAGTGCGTGCGCGGCGACCGCCGGGGCGTCCGTGCACTGGGAGGGAGCGGTTCAGCTGAGATCGGTGCGTCTCGGCCGGGGTCAGTTCTGCGGGGCGGCACCGAGCAGCTCCGTCAGCCGGCGCACCACCGCCTCCTCTTCGTCCGCCGTCAGACAGCGCGGGTCCACGGCCAGGCGGCCCGAGCCCGCGTGGTGGTCGCGGAGGAAGACCGGCGGGCTGCCCGCGGCGAGTTCGGCCGCCAGCCCGGTCGCGTCCCGTCCCGCGCGCACCGGATCGACCAGCAGCTGTGCGCGGTGGATGTCGCGGCCCGCCTCGTCGGGCACGACGCGGGCCGTGATGCCTGCCAGTGTGTCCAGCCGGGCAGCCAGCCGTGCCATACGGTCGTGGTGGACGCCCTGGCCCTTTCGGAGATCCTGACCGCCCTCCGAGGACGCGGCGTGCTCCCGCACCGCGCGCACCAGCCCGAGCACCGTCTCCTTGCCGACCTTCATCGGCCGGCCGATGCCGCCGTACTGGGCCCGGCAGGCGGCGACCAGCTCCGCGGACCCGCAGACGAGGCCGGACGTCGGGCCGCCGAGAGCCTTGCCGCCGCTGAAGACGACCAGGTCGGCGCCGGTCGAGGTCCAGGCCCGCGGGTCCTCCTCCGCCGCGGCGTCGACGATCACGGGCACCCCGTACTCCCGGCCCACCGCGACCACCTCCGCGAGGGACGGCATGCCCTTTTGGACCGCGTGGTGCGACTGGACGTACAGCAGCGCCGCCGTGCGCTCCCCGATCGCCCCGGCGAGGTGCGCGGCGCGCACCTTGTTGGCCGAGCCGACCTCGACCGGCCTGCCGCCGCCGAGGGCGATCATCTGCCGGACCGGGGCCCCGAAGTGCACCGCGTGCCCCTTGGGCAGGACGACCTCGTGGGGCCTGCCGCCCGGATCGGGCAGTGCCTCGATCCTGGCCAGGTCCTCGCCGGCGATCAGCGCGGCGACGGCCAGGGCGATACCGGACGCGGCGCCCGTGGTGGGACAGACGTCCTGGCTGCCGGTCGCCGCCGCCAGGTCCCGGCCCGCCGCCACGAGCAGCTCGTCCATCACGACGTGGCTGCGTGCGGCCTCGGCCATCGCCGCGATCACCCCGTCGCTGAGCCTGCTGCCGCCGAGCGCGGTCATCTTGCCGTTGCCGTTGAGGGCGGGGGCCAGGCCCAGTTCCTCGTACAGGGAGGGCGGGGGAGCGGGGGTGGGGGAAGGGGAGAGGGAGTCGGTCATGGTGCCTTTCTCCGCTGTCGTGACGGGGGAGTTCACTTGCCGGTGAGGGGGAAGAACAGGCCGAAGAGCATCGCGCCGAGAATGGCGCCGCCGGTCAGCGGCTTCTTCCACCAGTAGAAGAGCAGCGCGCCCAGGGTGGAGCCGAGCCCCACGGGGATGGAGGCCGTCGCGGCGGCGATGATGACCAGAGGTCCCAGATAGCGGCCCGCCGAGTTGCCGGCGCCCATCATGACGTCGGCGCCGAAGGTGGAGGTGTTGCCGGTCGAGTTGACGGTCGCGCGGCGGATCAGCAGGATCACGCAGCCGATCGCGAATCCGATCACCGCGCCGGTGGGCAGCGCCAGCCAGAAGTGCTCCAAAGGCGCGGTGACGCCGCCCGCCAGCAGCATGGCGGGGATACCGATGCCCACGCCGGTCTGCAGAGAGCCGCCGATGTCCAGGATGCCGACCATCGGGCCCTCGATGACGCGGGCGAAGAGGAAGCCCGCGCCGAAGGCGGCCGCCGCCCCGTAACTCCCGTTCTCCATACCGCCCTTGAGGAGGGCGGTGACCGCGACGTCGCTGAAGGTGCCGGTGCGGTAGACGTAGTAGAGGTGTGTGCCGGTGAAGATGCCCGCCGCGAGGGTGGCGACGAAGAGCGGGAAGGCCCACTCCGAGAGCCAGAAGCTGCCCTCGCCCGGTATCTTGAGGGCTTTCGACGTGGTGGCGGGGGTGCGCTGCGCGCCGGAGGCGGCGGTCGCCGCGCCGGGAGTCGCGCCGGAATCCGCGTGCGCCATGCCTGTGCTCCTGCCTCTCAGTCCGTCGGGGTGGTGCCGGTCGCGTCGTGGAAGCGGCTCAGCCAGTGCGGTACGTCGGCCTTCATCTGCTGGAGCAGTTGGATGTCCACCCCGCGCAGCAGGGCGCTCACCGCGAAGAGGGCCACGACGGCGCCCACCAGCACCCGGGTCACCCGGGTGCGCCCCAGGTCGTCCAGGGCCTTGCCGACGACGATGCCGAGCACGATCCCGGGCACGGCGTTGCCCATCACGACGTGCGCCAGGCCGCCCAGCGCGGTGCCCCAGCCGCCGGTGCGCCGCCCCGCGTCGACGGCCGCCATCCAGAACACGATGGGCATCACGGGGTTGATCAGCCACTCGGACGCGGGCCCCAGCACCTCGGCAGCGACCTTCTGCAGCGAGTGCGGGATCGAGGCGGCGGTGGTGTTGAGCACCGAGACCAGGACGAGGCCGACACCCGCGCCGAAGAACGCCATGCGCCGGGGGTTGTGCAGCGTCTCGGCGAGGTTGCGGTTGCGGGTCATGGACAGCGCGGCCGCCCAGTGCGGCACGATGCGGTGGTCCACGTCGGAGGTCAGCGCGCCGGTGCCGACCGCGCTGGCCCAGGCGTTGAAGAAGAACCCGAAGCCGAAGGAGAAGTGCGCCACCGGGTCGTTCTCGCAGGCGTTCAGCTCGCCCAGCGTCCGGAACGCGCCCATGCCCTGCACCTTGGGCGCGTGGAACATGCGGGCCACCCCGGCGGAGGCACCGAAGCCGATGAGGGCGCCGATGACCATGGATTCCAGCAGGATGGTGAGGGTCTCGTTCACGGCCGTCTCACCTCATGCGCAGCGCGTGCTGGAGCGGGGTCAGCCGCTCCTCGCGCACGGTGAAGTCGACCGCGTCCAGATCCAGCGCCGCGACCCGCACCTCTATCCGGAGTGTGAGGGAGAAGCGGGACCTGGTACGGGCGAACAGCAGGCCCAAGAAGCGCTCCCGCCAGCGGTGCTCGACGGCCTCGACGACCTCCAGGTCCACCGGCTCCACGCGGAAGCACACGCCGGTGGTGCGCTCGCCCGCGGCCTGCCGCACCCGGGCCATCGCGTCGGCGAACGCCTTGTCGCGCGTCGGGCCCGTGCCGGTGAGCCGCAGGATGTGCCGGGTGTGTTTCATGCGGTCTCCCCCAGCTTCTTCAGCAGCGCCTCGGTGACCGCGTAGCCCAGCTCCTCGCTGTCGAGGAAACCGAAGCCGAGGACGGTGCGGCCCTGCTCGACGGCGGTGACGCCCGCCTGGGCCGTGCGCATGCCGAACTCGATGTCGTGGCCGTACTTGGCCTTCGCCGTCACCGCGCCGGCCCCGCCGCTGCCGCAGAAGGAGATGCCGAGTGCGGCGCCTTCCGCGGCCATGACGTCCCCGACCTTCATGTCGGCGCCGGGCCCCGGAATCAGCACGGGTTCGGCGCCCGCGGCCCGTACCCCGTCGGCGACGGCCTGTCCCTTGCCCAGCCGGTGCCCGATCACGATTTTGACGCTCATGTGTGTCTCCTGGTGTCTTCAGTGGGTCTCGGAAGCGGACGCGTGCGCCACCTCGAAGTGCAGCGCGAACAGCAGGACCTCGCTGTCGGGCGCGGTGAAGGAGCGGGGGCCGCAGAAGGCGTCGACGAGCCGCCTGGCCGCGGCCAGCCGGGCGGTGGGGACTTCGTCGTAGAGGAGGCCGTCGAGCTCCGGCAGGCTCTCGCGGTCGCGGACCCGTCTGACGAAGGCCAGCGCGTGCACGGCGAGGGCCAGCAGCCTCTCGTCGTCCAGGCGCACGTGCTCCTGGCGGGCGTGCAGCAGGATCAGGGGGAGCAACTCGTCGAGCTCGGCGCGGTCCTCGGCGCCGACGGGCGTGGTGTCGGCGACGTTGGCCGCCAGCCGTTCCAGCACCTCGGCGGCGCGACCGGGGGCGGGGGTCATACCGTCTCCTCCCGGTGGGCGACCAGGTGGGGCCGGCCCGCGACGACGGCGCCGCGCGGCAGGAGGCCGCGATCCCCCTCGTACTGTTCGCCGTCCGCGTCGGTGAGCGTCACAGGGCCGTCTCGCAGTTCGAGCAGGCTCAGGTCGGCGAGCGCGCCGGGGCGCAGCGTGCCGAGGTCGTCCCCGGCTCCGAGCACCCGGGCCGCCCGCGAGGTCGCGCAGGCCAGCACTTCGGTGAGCGGCATTCCCAGCGCCAGCAGTTTGCTCAGCGTCTCGGTGAGCGAGTGCACGGGGCCGCCTGTGTTGCGGTTGTGCAGGTCGGTGCTGGCCGTCCAGGGTCTGATGCCGGCGGCCAGGGCCCGCCGGGCCGTGCGGAACGCGAAGCTGGAGCTGCCGTGTCCGACGTCCAGCCGTACGCCGCGCTCCAGCGCCGCCCACACCTGGGGGAGTGGCTCGGGTCCCGTGCCGAAGAGGCCGCCGGGCTTGCCGTGGAAGGCGTGGGTGACCACGTCGCCGTCGCCGAGCAGTTCCAGTACCTCACCCAGGGCGGGAGGCTCGTTGCCGACGTGCACCATGACGGGCAGGCCGTGCGCGCCGGCCAGTTCCTTGGCGGCGCGCAGCGGCGCGAGGCCGCTGTCGCCGAGGACGGAACGGCTCATCCGGATCTTGAGTCCGCACACGGTCCCGGGCTCGGCGCGCAGCAGTGCCTCGCTCGCCTCCGGGTCCAGGTCGCGGCGGCCGCCGGAGAGTTCGGCGTGGCCTTGGACGAGCCCGTGCCGGGAGACGTTGAGCCAGGCGCGTACCCGGGTGCGGGCGGGGGCGATCACGTGGTCGCGGAAGTGCGCCCAGTCGTCGCTGCCGCAGCTGCCGGCGTCGACGACCGTGGTGACGCCTCGCTCGACCCCCGCGGAGTCGGCCGGTACGCCGAGCGCGGTGCGCCGGGGGTAGACGTGGGTGTGCAGGTCGATGAGGCCGGGGGAGACCAGCAGCCCGGTGGCGTCCACGGTCTGTTGGGCTTCGAGTGATCCCGGGGCACCGAGGCGGGCGATCCTCCCGTGTTGGACGGCGAGGTCGCCTCGCTGGATGGTGCCGCGCTCCGGATCGGCCAACAGACCGCCGGAAACGAGGAGTTCGTACATGCACGGCCGCCTTTCGCGGGCGTGGTGAAAAGGGCACGATGCGGTGGTCGGAGTACGCCAAGCGTTCCGTAGAATGGATTGGCGTTCCGTTCAGCGGATCGTTTGCTAACTAATCAGATGGCGTACGGAGGGTCAATGGATCGTGAGAAGTCGGTGTCCGCGGGCAACGCCGTCGCCAAGGCACTCCGCGTGCTCCAAGCGGTCGCACGGCCCGAACTCCCGCACCGCCTCAAGGACATCGCCGAGTGCGCGGGCGTCTCCAAGGCCAGCACCCACCGCATCCTCGCGACCCTGACGGAGGAGGGGTACGTCGTCGCCGACGGCGACGGGCGCTACGGCGTCGGCTTCCAACTCCGGGCACTGGCCGCGCAGGTCTTCTCCGACGACTCCGTCGGCATCGACGCCGTACTGCGCGCTCTGCAACAGCGGCTCGGGCAGGCCGTGCACCTCGCCGTCCTCAGCGGCGACCACGCCACATACACCCACAAAGTCGACCCCGGGCACGCCTACCGCATCGCCACGGAAGTCGGAACGCCGCTGCCGCTGCACGCCAGCGCGGCGGGAAAAGTGCTGCTCGCACACCTGCCGGAGGCCGAGACCGAGAACCTCCTGGACCGGGCGGGACTCCCCGCCCGCACCCCGCACACCCTCACGGACCCAGACGGGCTGCGCGTGGAGCTCGACCTCGTACGCAAGAGGGGCTACGCCACCGAGTACGAGGAAGCGGACGAGGCCGTGTGCTCACTCGCCGCCCCCGTCCTCGACCCCGAGGGCTACCCGATGGGCGCGGTCTCCGTCTCGTCCCTGGTCTTTCTCGTCACCCGTGAGCAGCTGCCGGGCTTCGCCCCCGCCGTCTGCCAGGCCGCCCAGGAGGTCTCCCGGCGCCTGTGACCCGGCGGGGTACCGCTGCCGGCGCCGTCAGACGCACGGCGCGGCAGCCGGCCCCGCACGGTGCGGGCCGCTCCCGCGGCGGGCCGAGGGGCCGCCCACCGGGCCGGGCCCGACGCCGCCCGGTGCGCTCACTTGCCGGCGCCGACAGGGCCGACCGTGACCCCGGGGCCGGACCCGTCGGTGACGGGGAGGTTGATCGTGGCCGGTACGGACTGCGAGGCGGTCTCGTTGGGCGGGGTGACCGTCAGGCTGTTGACGGTCACCCCGCTGCCACCGGTGTCGTTCGGCGGGTAGTGAAGGGTGAAGCGGGTCTCCTCGCCCGGTTCGATGCTGACCGACGGAGCCGGGGCGTTGTTGCGGTTGGCGCTGAGAGAGCCCTCCCGCGTCTGCAGATCGACTCCCGGGAAGCCGTGGAGCGTGCACGCGGCCGAGCCGGTGTTCCGCATGTTCACCAGCATCGTGCCCTCGCCCATGCCGGGCGAGCTGCTGAAAGCGAGCCCCGAGGTCTTGCACGGCCCGGTGCCGGACGACCCCTCTCCGGGCCCCGACCCCTCTTCCTCCCCGGAGGAGCCCGAGCCGCCGCTGCCCGGCGAGTCTGTCGACTCCTTGCCTTTCCCGGCCTTCCCGTCCTCGGAGCGCGACGACTCGGAGGGGGAGGCGGACTTCTTCGCGGACTTGTCCCCGGGGGAGTCACCCGGCGCGGGTGCTGCTTCTCCGTTGACCTTCTTCGGGGCGGACGCGTCCGCCCCCTCCCCGCCGCATCCGGTCAGGAGGGCTGCGGCCAGACCCACCGCGGCGACCGTCGCGAGGCGCGGTCCCCTCGCGACCCGCCGTGCGGCGGCCCCCGCCTCGTCGGCCCGCCCGGTCGCCCGCGCGGTGTGCTTCTGCTGTTCCCTCACTGCCGTCCTTTCCTGATCATCTCGTCGCGAACCGTGCGCCGGGCACGGACAGCCGCCGCCCCCTGACTCAGGCGGCCCCCGTGCCGTACACGGAGTCCGATGCCCGGCCCGGCGGAAAAGTTCGCGACGGAACGTGGCGTATCAAAACTGTGCATAGCGGACCAACGGTGAGATCCCGCCCGCACCCCGGCTCTCGTCCTTGCGGCGAAGCGCTGGTCAGCCGTCGCCCCGGCCGCTCAATGACCTCCACCACAAGGAGCAACTCTAACGAGCCAGACGACAGGACCCCCCACGCAGGCGGCGGGAACGGGGCGAGCACCGGCCACGGGCCGCCCTCAGGGGTCGCGGCGGGCGTTGAGGGTGTGGACGGCGGCCGCGGCGTCACCGAGGTTGGCGAAGTCGACGGCGACGAAGTTCACCGGATGGCCGCGCTCGGCCTCGCAGCGCCGGGCGCGGTCCAGGACGAAGTCCTCGGCGTTGACCTGCCGCGCGTCGATTCTGCTGCCGCCGCCGCTGGTGATGAAGTGGTTCATCAAGAAGAGGCGCTTGCCTTCCCCGCCGCGATTCTGCTCGCAGGTCATGTCCTCGGGCCTGGCGAACGCGTAGGGCGTCTCCATGCCGTACCGGTAGAAGTTGCGGTACCAGTCGGCCGGACCGTCGGCGTGCTCCGCGAAGACGACGAGGCGTTTGTCGTCCTCGACCATCTGCCCCAACGTCGGCCAGGCCGCCTGCGGATCGTCGTCGGGGGTGAACAGCAGCCGGTCCAGACCGGCCTGGTGGAACGCGGACGCCGTCCGCTCACCGGAGATGCCGTCCTGGACGATCAGGGTGACGACCTCTCCCGGGTGCTCGTCGAGCCAGGACCCGATGTCGCGCAGGGTGTCCACCAGCGGGATCGCGCCGCCCCGGCAGACGGCGTGGCACAGCCACAGCCCCGGCCTGGACTGGTGCGACCTGTCGAGCAGACCGGTGATCTCCTCGCGCATGTCGGGCGCGAACTCCGACAGCTTCAACCGCTCGGCGATCTGGTCGGGCCGCTCCCAGGTGTGGGTGTCGACGAGCAGCGCACGGGCGCCGTTGTCGAGCTGCGCGGTGATGTCGCCGTCCTGGAGCGGGCTGATGAAGCGGTCGGCGGTCGTCGACATCGCGTTGTGGGTGGCCACGTAGGCGGCCTGGTCGTAGCGCAGCTCGCACGACTGGCGGGAGCCGTTGCAGTACATCTCCTCGGAGCCGCTGGCGGCAGCCGGTACGAACGTGACGCCCAGGACCACCGCGGTGGTCGTCACCGCGGACATCCCGGCCAGCAGCTTGGTACGGCCGCGGGCGGTCAGCGACCGCGCGGCCCGAGGGCGCCGTCGCACCGAGGACAGCGCGGCCATCGACAACCCGGCCACCAGCGGGACGAGGGCGGCGGAGAAGCCCGCGAGCGTCAGGGTCTCAAGCGCCGTGCTCTCCAGATCCTCGACCAGAGCCGCGAGCGACGGCGGCCACGACCCGGGCGCCTGCCCCCACAGGCCGTCCGCCTTCCACCGCACGGCCTGGAAGAGGCCCGCCGTCAGCAGACCCCCCGCCGCGAGACTCCAGCCGATGGTGCGCAGCCTGCGCAGCCGCCGGCGAGGCCCGGTGATCCACAGAAAGGCGACGGACAGGACGCCGAGGACGACGGCGAGCGTGTAGACCCGTCCCAGCGCGAGGCGGGTGACGTCCTGGGCGGACTGCAGAGCGCCCAGGTGCATCCCGGTGCTCTCCAAGTCGTCCACGACGTTCCACCGGCCGCCCTCGGTGAGGCGCAGCAGCTCCCGTTCGCCCTCCTGCGCGCCGTCCCCGGCACGCCCGCCGACCAGGTGCGGCCCCGCCGCGGCCAGCGCCGTGGCGACGTCGCCCACCCCCAGCGCCGCCTCGATCTGCGGTCGGAGCGCCGCCCGCTCGCCCTTCGGCACAGCGGAGAGCAGGAGTTCGCTGACGTTCTTCACGGCCGAGTCGCTCAGCTCGACGGTGGGCAGATCCGCGGGGCGGCGCCCGGCGGCCACGTCCTCCAGCGCCGCCTCGACGCTCTTGACGGCTGCCGGGAAGTCGGCCTTCTCCCTGCCCTGTGCCTGGGACACCAGTCCGCTGAGGTACAGCTCCGCGAGCTTGTCCAGATTCGCCAGCACGGGCGTGAGATCGACCGAGACGGCCAGGGTGTCCGTCTCACCGCGCAGATAGGCCGTGACGGCCGCGATCTGCTCGTCCGTCAACTCCCGTACGGTCGCGGGCGGCAGTACCGTCTTCAGGTTCGCGGTCACCACGGACTCGGGCACCGGCAGACGCGCCAGCAGGCTGCGGGTGACCGGCTGGGCCTCCGGATCGACGAGCACCTCGTCGTAGAGCCTGTCGTAGGCCCGTTCGTCGTCCAGCACCTGCTGGTAGTAGCCGCGGTCCAGGGCGGTGGTGCGCAGGGTGCTGACCGTTGCCAGAACCGTCACGCACAGCACCGCCAGCACCGCTGTCAGGGCCCGTGCCGCGACGACCCAGCGTGCGCGGCGCCAGTGTCCGCGCCGGCTCGCGGCGGGAGACGAGCCGGACGCGAGGGTGTGCTCCTCCTCGCCTCCCGCGCCGGTGGCGTCTTCCTCCGTGTTCCGGGACAACGGTTCTCCCGCGCTCGTGTTGTTCGTGCCGGCCGGTGGTGCGCGGTCCGGGAGCGGCGTACCCTCCCGGCGCCGTGCGGGCCGCGCGCACCGTGCAGCCAGGCTAGATGAGCCGTGGCAGCGCGGCTAACGGCACTGCCCGCGCTCCTCTCGCGCTCCTCCCGCACCCGGCACCGCGACGGCACCGCGCCGGGCCGGGTGCCTGCCCGGGCCCGGCGCGGTGCCGGTCAAGCGGAGCCACCCCACGCGCCCCCGGATGCGCCGGACTCGCGGCTTCCCGGTGCGAGGGCGCCGGGGCGCGTGGGGTGGGGGTTACGGGGGTGGTAGGGGTCAGGCCGTGTGCAGGGTCAGGCCGTAGCGGCCGAGGATCTCGTTGATGGGCTGGTACCACGTCTCGCCGCCGCCGGTGCAGTCGCCCCAGCCGCCGGAGGTGACGCCCTGTGCCTGGTCACCGCTGATGAACGAGCCGCCCGAGTCGCCGCCCTCGGCGCACGCGCTCGTCTTGGTCATCTGGTGGACGGCGCCCTGGCTGTAGTTGACGGTCTCGTTCTTCGCGAGCACGGTGCCGCAGTGCCAGTGGGACGTGGATCCCGAGCGGCAGATGGAGGCGCCGACCGGGGCCTCCGTCGAGCCGCGCACGAGCTGGTCGGAGACCGTCCCCCAGCCGAGGACGACCGGGACGGTCCACCACCCGCTGCCCACGTTGACCCACGCGTAGTCGTTGTCGGGGAAGGACGAGCCCTGGAAGGTGCCGATGTGGCTGCCGTCCCAGCCGCTCACCGACTGACCCGCGCCCCCGCAGTGCCCGGCCGTGACGAACCCGCCCTGCACCGAGAAGCCGATGGAGCATCGGACGTTGCCCGTGTAGTACGGGTCTCCGCCGACCGTGCCGGCGGCGAAGGTCGTGGGGGAATGCTCCGTCGTGCGCACGGTCAGTGGGCCGGCGCGACGGGCCTTGGCGAGAAAGTCCTCGACATCGTTGTCGCGCCGGCGGTCCTCGCGGACCTCGACGACGACCCGGTTGGTCTTCCAGTCGGCGCGCCAACTGCTCACACCCGAGGGCGCGTCGAGCGCGTCGATGCGCTCCGTGGCGGCGTCGAGCGCCTTCGCGCTGCGGTCGACGCGCTCGACGGTCGCGCCGGTGGCCCGCACCGCCGCTGTCTTCCGGCTGTCGGCCACGGCGACGGTCAGCTTCTTGGTCTCGGCGTCGAACCAGGAGCCCGCGTAGGCGGACCCGGCCGCTCGCCGTGCCTTCTTCTCGGTGCCGGCGGCGCGCTTCTCGGCGGACAGCCGTGCCTCGGCCTCCTGCTTGCTGAGCCCGAAGTCCCGCTGCATCGCGCTCAGTACGCCGTCGGAGGCGGGCTTGCCCGCTGCGGGCGCGTCGGTCCCCGCCGCGGCGGACGGCAGGGATCCCGCCGCCACGAGGGCGCCGCTGACCAGCAGCGCGGAGAGGACGGCGCGGGGAGTTCTGATACGTCTCATGGATCGGCCCTTCGTTGTTCCAACGTCATGGGGGTGGAACAGCAAGGCCCGGGGAGACCCCGGGGTATGCCGGTGCGCAGATTAGCGAGGGATCATGAACAGGTCCATGCCAATGCCGCCATGAGGAGGTCCGGGGGCTGCCTCCGCTCCGGCGAGGTCCGGGGCTGCCTCCGCTACGACGAGGTGGGGGCCGCCTCCGCGGCGTCCGGCCCCGAGGTGGAGGTACCGGCGCTCCGCGGGTCCGCGGTGGTGGGTGAACCGTCGGGGCGCCCCTCGCCCCTCCTTGAGGCAACGGCGCGCCACCACGGAGTGGTTGGGACCTCATCCGAAGTCGGCTCGAAAGGCTCTCCGGGACGCGGCAGAGCGGCCCGTGCGCCCATCCGCGCGGCCGCCTCGACGGTGCCCTCCCCCGGCTCGTCCCACGGGTGCGGCGCCAGGCTGAACGTGGCCCAGTGGATCGGGAGCATCACCCCGGCGGACGCGGTGCCCTGGAGATCCAGATGCGCCCGCATGCCCTCGGCCGGTGTCATGTGGATGTCGGGCCAGTGCTCGCTGTACGCGCCGACCTGGATCATCGTCGCGTCGAAGGGACCGTGCGCGGCGCCGATCTCCCGGAAACCGGGGAAGTAGCCGGTGTCACCGCTGTGGAAGACCCGGTGACCCGACGGTCCTTCGGCGACCCAGGACGCCCAGAGAGTGTGCTGGCGGTTGCGCAGCCCTCGTCCGCAGAAGTGCCGTGCCGGAGTCGCGGTCAGCCGCAGCTCGCCGACCTGTGTCGACTCGGTCCAGTCCAGCTCCCGTATCCGGCTTTCGGAAACACCCCAGCGCTCCAGGTGGGCTCCCACGCCGAGCGGCACCGCGAAGAGCGCGTCCGTCGAGGCCAGTGCGCGGATCGTGGGCAGGTCGAGGTGGTCGTAGTGGTCGTGGGAGATGACGACGACGTCCACGCGGCCGAGCGAGGCCACGGGCAGCGGCACGGGGTGGAGCCGTTTGGGCCCGGCGAACGTGAACGGGGAGCACCGCCGCCCCCACACCGGGTCGAAGAGCACCCGCCCACCGTCGATCTCGGCGAGCACGCTGGAGTGTCCCATCCAGGTGACCCGCAGCCCGGTGGCCGGAGGCCTGGCCAGGTCCTCCGCCGTGGTCGGGTGCAGCGGCACGGCAGCGGCCGGACGGCGCCGCTCGCGCGCCTCCTTCGTGAAGAAGGTCTTCGCCAACTCGGTTCTGGAACCGGTCGGGGCGGGCCGCGGCTCTTCCCGATCGGCGGGCGGTGGCCCTTCGGGGTTACGGAAGACGCCGTCGGCGAAATGGGGAGAGCGACGGATCCGCTCCATCCGCGCCCCGGCCGGATCGGCTCCGAAAGCGAGGGGTCGCAGGCTTCGCGGTCTCCGCGGCTGTGGGCGCTGCGGTTGCGGGGCACTTGAGCCGGGCACGTGACCTCCTGGGGATCTTCACCTCATTGCATCACCTCAGCTGGTCGGGCGGAACACCGGGCCACGCGCGAAAACCGGTGTGCGACCTCGAGTGGCGGTCGGATAGCGTGCGCGGCATGTCGAGCCCCGAAGCGTCCAGGACGGGGGCTTTCGGTCACGCCGTCAGCCCCCAGCGCCACTGAGCCGTAGCTCCGCCGTCCCGCCGCCTTACGCGGCCGGATGCCTGTGCGCCCGTGGGTGCTGACCGCGGTGACGAGAACGCCTCCACCCCTGTTTCTCCTCGCCTCGGAGCCCCTCGATGCCTCTCGCGCTCTACCTGCTCGCCATGGCCGTGTTCGCCATGGGTACCTCCGAATTCATGCTCGCCGGCCTCTTGCCCGGTATCGCCGCCGACCTCGACGTGACGGTCGGAACAGCGGGGACGCTCACGTCGGCCTTCGCGATCGGCATGGTCGTCGGCGCTCCGCTCATGGCCGGGCTCGCCCGCAACCGGCCGCCTCGGTCAGGTCTCCTCGGGTTCGTCGTCGTGTTCGCCGCGGCACACGTACTGGCCGCCACCACGGCGAGCTTCCCTGTCCTGTTCGCGACCAGGGTGACCGCCGCGCTGGCGAACGCGGGCTTCCTCGCCGTCGCGCTGACCACCGCCGCCCGGCTGGTGGCAGCGGACCAGAAGGGACGCGCGCTCGCCGTGCTGCTGTCCGGCACAACGGCGGCCACGATCGCCGGGGTCCCGGCGGGCTCGGTGCTGGGCACCCTGCTGGGCTGGCGCGCCACGTTCTGGGCCGTCGCCGCACTCTGCCTGCCCGCGGCTCTCGGCATCCTCCAGGGCGTTCCGGCCTCTCCCGTGCCGGCGGGCACCTCGCACAGGCCGGCGCTGCGAGCGGAACTCGTCCAGCTGAAGAGCCCGCGTCTGGCCCTCGTGATGCTGCTCGGTGCCCTGGTGAACGCGGCGACCTTCGCGAGCTTCACCTTCCTCGCCCCCGTCGTGACCGACACCGCTGGACTGGGCGAGCTGTGGGTCTCGATCGTTCTGGTCCTCTTCGGCCTCGGTTCCTTCACCGGGATCACCGTCGCCGGACGCGTGTCCGACCATCGCCCCGGCCTGGTCCTCACGCTCGGCGGCCCGCTGCTCGCCCTCGGCTGGCCGTCCCTGGCCGTGCTGGCCGACCGGCCGGCCGCACTGCTCGTCCTCGTGTTCCTGCAAGGCGCGCTGTCCTTCGCGCTGGGCAGCACCCTGATCACGAGGGTCCTCTACGAGGCGAGCGGCGCCCCCACCATGGCCGGCTCGTACGCGACCGCGGCGTTCAACATCGGCGCCGCCGGCGGACCGCTCCTCGCCGCGACCTCCCTCGACACCGCCCTCTCGAAGCTCGGGCCGCTGTGGGTGAGCGGACTGCTCGTCGCGCTCGCGCTGCTCGTGGCATTCCCCCTGCGCGGCGTGATCGCGCCCGGTCGCAGCACCGAGGCGCCTCGATGAGCTGTCCCGACCTGGTCCGGCTCGCCGGACCGCGACGGGGCGCGCCTGAGGAGCCCTCAAGGCCGGCACCGCGGCCTCGTCGTGGTCAGCCGTCGTACTGAGGCCGGGCAGGTCCTGCCTTCTCGATGGCGGTGATGCAGGCGCGTACGGGCGGGTTCTCCGTACTGGCGAGCCAGGCGGCCTGGATGTCGCGGCGCAGTCCGGGGCGCAGGTGGGCGAAGCGGACGCCGGTCGGGGCGGGGCTGTGGGACATCGTCGGGACGAGTGCGGCGGCGAGGTTGCGTTCGACCATGGAGAGCTGGGTGATGTGCTCGGTCAGCGTGTACCGCACCTCCGGCTCGACTCCGCGGGCGCGCAGCGCCTGTACGAGGGACTCGTACGGTGCGGTGCCCGGCGGGCAGCTGGCCCAGGGGATGTCGCCCAGTTCGGCGAGGTCGATGCTGTCGCGGCCGCTGAGGGGGTGACGGGTGGACAGCGCCACGCACACGTCCTCGCTGACGAGGGTGCGCAGGGTCAGCCCCTCGGGGAGGAACGCGGGGCGGTTGGCCCAGCTCTCGATGAGCAGGAGGTCGATCTTGCCGCTCAGCAGAGAGGGCATCAGCTCGACGGCCTCACCGTCGGTCACGGTGGGCCGCAGCCGGGGGTGTTCCTCGGCGAGCATGTCCAGGGCACGGGGCAGCAGCGTCCGCACGGCGCTGCCCACTCCGCCGATCCGCAGCGGGCCCAGCACCTCGTCGTGGAGGTCGGCGAGATCGGCCTCCGCCGAGGTGAGCGCGCTCAGGAGGCGTTCGGCGTGCCCGGCCAGTACGCGTCCTGCGTGGGTGAGGCGGATGGTGCGGCCGTAGGGTTCCAGCAACCGGTGGCCCGCTTCCCGCTCCAGCTTGGCGAGCTTCTGCGAGAGCCCGGAGGGTGTGATGTGGAGAGTCTCGGCGGCGCGGGCGATCGAACCCTGGGTGGCGACCGTGGAGAGGGCGCGCAGCCTGTCGATACTGAACACTTCACCGATGCTACCGAATCATGGTGAAAACCTGTTGCTTTTCCTTCCTTCTCAGTCCGGGCACAGTACTGGGCATGTCGTTGAAGAGCGGTTCGGCCGCTGAGCCCGGAGTGAGCACCATCGAGGTCCCGGACACCGGAAGCCGGGCCAACCCCGTGCTCATGGCTGTCGCCGGGTCGGCCTGCATCTCGGCCTCCGCCGTGTTCATGAAGCTGTCCGACACCAACGCGGGGACGGCCGCCTTCCTGCGCTGCGCCCTCGCTCTCGTCCTCCTCGTCCCGCTCGCGTGGCGCGAGGTGCGCAGGGTCGGAAGGCGCCCGATGCGCTACCAGCTGATGGACATCGGCGCCGGCGTCCTGCTCGGCGTCGACATGGTCTTCTGGGCGGCGAGCGTGCTGAACGTCGGCGCCTCCGTCTCCACGGTGCTGCTCAACATCCAGGTCGTGTTCTACCCGCTGCTCGCGCGGGTGATCTCCAGGTCGCCGCTGTCCCCCCGGTTCCTGCTGCTGGCGCCCGTGATGCTGCTCGGCGTCGCCCTCGCCAGCGGCGCGATCGGGCACGCCGAGTCGGGCAGCAACCCCGTGGCCGGTGTCGCCTACGGAACAGCGGCCGGGCTGGCCTACGCCGGGTATCTGTTCCTCATGCGGCTCGGCGGCGGAAGGCAGCACTCCGTCTCTCCGGTGTGCGTCTCCACGGCCGCTGCCGCGGCGGCCGCCGGCATCATGGGAGGCCTGTGGACGGGCATCGACCTCAACCCCGGCTGGCCCGCCTGGGGTTGGCTGATCATGCTCGCGTTCATCGGACAGGTGGTGGCGTGGCTGTTCATCACGGCCGCGCTGCCGAAGCTGGCGCCCAACGTCGCCGCCGCGCTGCTGCTGCTCCAGCCCGTCATGGCCTTCGGCCTCGGTCTGCTGATCGGCGAACGTCCCACCCTCACGCAGGCCGGTGGCTGCGCCTTGGTGGTCGCGGCCGTCTGGTACAACAGCCGCCCGGCCAAGGCGCCGGCTGCCGCGTGAGAGCGTGAGCGGCCGCACCCGGTGTCCCGGCGGCGGGGCATCCGGGTGCGACCGACCGGTTCTCACGCCAGGGCGTGCGTCCAGTGTGGCGGCGGCTCCACGCGGCCGAACTGGATGTCCTCCACGGCGGCGCGCAACTCCACGGTGACCGGCCCCGGGGCCGGGCCCGGGACGGTGAACTCCCCGGCCGGGGAGCGCACCGTGCTGATCCCGGTGACCACCGCGGCCGTTCCGCAGGCGAACACCTCGCGGACCCGGCCCGCCGCGGCGTCCGCCCGCCACTGGTCACGGGTGTACGGCTCCTCGGCCACCCGGTAGCCGCGTGCTTCGGCGAGTGCGATGACCGAGTCACGGGTGATGCCGGGCAGGACGGAATCGGACAGGGGCGGGGTGAGTAGCGTCCCGTCGTCGAAGACGAAGAAGATGTTCATCCCGCCGAGTTCTTCGACGTAGGACCGTTCCGCGGCGTCGAGGAAGACGACCTGGTTGCAGCCCGCCTCGGCTGCCTCGGCCTGCCCCGCCATGGCGGCGGCGTAGTTCCCGCCGCACTTGGCCGCTCCGGTGCCGCCGGGCGCGGCACGGGTGTACCCGTCGCAGATCCACACCCTCATCGCGGGTGTCCCGGCGGCGAAGTGGGTCCCGGGCGGGGTGGCGATGACGCAGAACAGGTACTCGGCGGCGGGTCTGGCACCGATGCAGACCTCGGTCGCGATGAGGAACGGCCGCAGGTAGAGCGTGGAGCCGGGCTCCGCCGGAAGCCAGTCGCGGTCGGCGGCGAACAGGGCCTCCACGGCACCGAGGAACAGCTCGTCCGGCACCTCGGGCATCGACAGCCTCCGGGCGGACCTGCGGAACCGGCGGGCGTTGGCATCAGGACGGAACAGCTGCGCCCGGCCGCTGTCGGTACGGTAGACCTTCAGCCCTTCGAAGACCTCCTGTCCGTAGTGCAGCACCGAACTGGCCGGCGACAGGGGCAGGGGACCGAACGGCTCGACCCGTGCGTCGTGCCACCCCTTGCCGTCCCGGTAGCGGACGGTGGACATGTGCTCGGTGAAGACGGTGCCGAAGGCCGGGTCGCGCAGCAGCGCGGCACGCCGGTGCGTGGGCAGACGGTCGGGCACCGCCTGCTTCGCGAAGACCACCGGAGCGCTCACCGGGCCGGCTCGGCGTCGCCGCGCGGGCCGGTCAGCAGGATCCCCAGGCAGAAGCTTCCCGGGACGGCCTTCTTGGTCACGAAGTGGTGCACGGTACCGGCCGGGATGAGCATCGCGGCGGGCGCGCTGAGTTGGTGGGTCGTCCCGTCCGTCACGACGTCGATCACGGCCGCGCCGGGCTCGGGCGCCAGAAGCAGGTAGATCTCCGGCACCTCGTGGGTGTGCGGGGCCGCCACCGGCTTGTCGACCTTGTCGCTGATCTCACCGCCGGCGATCTCGAACTCCAGACCGTCGAGCAGCCCGCGGGTGAGGAGGAAGGGCGTGTGCGCGTAGTGGCCGGGCACCTGCTGGAAGACGGGCAGGTCCTGGAGGACGAGCGGACTGCCGGAGAGGATCGACGTGCTCGATTCGGTGCTCATATTCAACTCCCTGGTCGGGGACCGGAGGCGGGGTACCTCGTGGGCGAGGGCACGCTGCCGGTCAGGCGGGCGTGAGCCGGTAGACGAAGCTGAAAGCCGGGAGGTCGATCATCCGGCGGTCGGCGCACCGCCACCCGCTCTCCTCCAGCACCGAGGTCCACTCGTCCAGACTGGGCAGGAACTGGTCCATCACTCCGTGCACGGTCTCGAACCCCAGCGAGAACATGGGGTAGTCGGGCCCGGCGAGGCCGGTGGAGCGGCAGGTGTCGCCCAGCACCAGGTTCTTGACGTTGGGGAAGACCGTGCGCAGGCGGCGCAGGGTGCGCACGCAGTTCTCCCGGGGCCAGAAGTCGTGGCCCATCAGGAAGCAGGTCACCAGGTCGACGTCCGCGTACTCCTCGCGGGGCGTGAGGTTGAGCACGTCGTCCTGCACGAGGGAGACCCGCTCTTCGAGACCGGCCTGGGCGATGGCCTCCTTCGACACGGCGATGGCGCCCTCGGCCACGTCGATGCCGATCGCGTCGATCTGAGGGCGCAGCCCGGCCAGCCACACGATCCGGTCCGCCGAGCCGCAGCCCAGGTCGGCCACGGTCCCGATGTCGAGGTCGTCGATGAGCTCCCGGAACGGCGGGTCGAAGAACGTCCTGGCGATGTTGCGGCACGCCACGCTGATCGCGCGCGCGTCCCGGCGGACGTAGGTGCCCACCCGGTCCGCATTCTTGATCTTGGTCGGCAGGGTGGTGAACAGCTCGCCGCAGCCCCGGGTGAGCCAGTGGAAGAAGCCCTTGGTGAGGTAGGCGCTGCGGAAACCGGCGCCGGGCTTCGCCGTGGTCCGGTCGGCGTCGAGATCGACGACGTGCCGGCTGGAGAGCGCCACGACGAGAGTGAGCAGCGCCTCCGGGTGCGTGTCGTGGCGCCGGGCGTAGTCCGCGATATCCACGACACCCTGCTGCTCCAGCTCGTCCAGGAGACCGAGCTCCCAGGCCGCGCTGATCGCGGCCGAGGCGATGGCGCCGTTGAAGGTGTCGGCGCAGTAGCGTGCCTCGTCCAGTTCGGTTGTGGCCATGACTGTCAAAGCCCTTCGTGTTCGCAGAGGACGGTGTGCCAAGGACGGTGTGCCAAGGACGGTGTGCCAAGGGGTGGGTGCCTGACGGTGCCGGTCGGTCTCAGGAAGCGCTGCTGTCCGGTGTCGGGCCGCCGAGTTCCGCCGCAGCGGCTCCGGGGGCTCCGACGAGGGTCACCAGGTGACGGAAGGTGTCGGCGAAGGACTCCTTCAGCTCGGTGATCTCCGGTGTCCGCAACGCGGCGGGCTCGTCGTGCGCGCTGGGCGCGTAGGACGGGTAGAGGCCGTTCGCGGTGATGTCGAGGAGGATCGCGTGCACCCTGCGCAGCAGCTGGCGCACGATCAGCTCGTAGGAGACCGGCGACCGGGTGGTCAGGAAGATCCCGTCGTACAGCCAACGGCGGGTGTCGCGGGCCAGGGGCGTGACGGACGGGCGGTCGTGCGTGGTCAGCAGCAGGGATACCCCCGTCTCCATGACCTTGGCGGCGATACCCTCGTGGACCCGGTCGTTGAGCACGCACTCGTCCGCCAGCGCGGCCGCGGTGGCGCCCTCGCCGACCCGGATCCGTCCGCGTATGAGAGGCCGCACCGGGCCGTAGTCCTTCGCCCAGGCACCGCTGAGGTTGGCGTGCTGGCGCCCCATGGGCAGCCGGATGACGCGCTCGTAGATGTCCCGGGGCGGCGCACTGGTGTACAGCAGGATCAGCGAGAAGCAGCGGACCATGCAACGGGCCTGCTGGGAGAGCCGGTCGGCTTCCGCGGGGTCGGTCGGGGAAGAGGCTTTCTCGAGCACGGCGGCCAGCAGCTGCCACAGGCAGAACGTGGTCTGGTGGCCGGTGATCCACCGGAACCAGAAGACCCTGTCGATCTCCGGCTCGTCGGCGGGCACCATCGCCGCCGCGGTCCCGGGGTCGACACGCCATCGTTCGACCCAGGAGCGTAACTGCGCGGAGGTGTCCTCGTGGGGGGCCGTGGCCTTCATCTCGGAGGCCGGGGGCGGCTCGGTGGGCAGAGCCAGCGGCTCCAGCCCGTAGATGTGGTCGCCGAACTCCCAGGAGCCGGCGGTCGGGAGGGTGATCGGAACGGCATCGGGGTCATGCAGTCTCATCGGCACTTCCGGAAGGGGGAGGCGTGTGGGGGAGGGCGTGCGGCGACTGGCGCAGGTTGCCGCGCGCGTCAGTGACCGCGGGCGGTCATGTCCTCGACCAGCCGCCGGGCGAGCGGGCCGGCGGAGGCGGGGTTCTGGCCGGTGTAGACGGCGCGGTCCACGACGATGTGCTCGTCCCAGGGCTTGTCGGCCACCGAGAAGGACGCTCCGTTCTCCTTGAGCCGGTCCTCGGTCAGCCAGGGGGCGCTCTGGGCCAGACCGAACTCGGCTTCCTCGACGTTGCTGAAAGCCGTCACGGCGAACCCCTCGAACAGCCAGCGCCCGTCGTCGGCCCGTGCGGGCAGGAGCGCGGCCGGGCCGTGGCAGACGGCCGCGAGAGGCCTCCCCGCCTCGAACATGCCGCGCGCCAGCGTGCCGAACGCCGCCGAGTGCGCCAGGTCCTCCATCGGGCCGTGGCCACCGGGAACGAACGCGCAGTCGAACGCTTCGGGCGCGACCTCCTCCAGCGTCAACGGGGAGGCCAGCTCGGCGGCGAGCCCGCCCAGGTAGCTGGACCACGGCTCGACGAGGCCGGCCGGGTCCGGCGTGGGCGGCACGCCCCCCGGCGTCGCGACGGCGGTATCGAAACCCGCCTCGTGGAAGGTCCGGTGGGGGACGGCGAGCTCCTCGGGCCAGTACCCGCAGTGGTGCCGGGTGCCATCTGCGAGGGTCCAGTGCCGAGCCGCGGTGACGACGAACAGGACCGAAGTGGTGCTCACTGGTGGCCTCCGTTCTCCTCGAGCGGCTCCTCGACGTACAGGCCCAGGCTGTTCAGCGTCGGGAAGTCGTCGAAGGAGAAGAGACAGGCGTCGTCCGAGCCGTCATCGTTAGCGTGCTCATGCCACGCCCAGGACGGTACGCAGAAGATGTCGTTCTGCTGCCAGTCGAAACGGCGGCCGGCCACCACGGAGTGGCCGCGCCCCTTGGCCACCTGGTAGACGACAGAGCCCGTGTGCCGGTGCGCGAGGGTGGCCTCACCGGGGCGCAGCAGCTGCATGTGGGCGCTCATGGTGGGCAGGACGGGGCCGCCGGTGGACGGGTTGACGTACTCCATGAAGATGCCGTCGTACGGTGACCCGTCGCTGACCCGCGCCAGAGCGTGCAACGCCTCGTAGGTCTTCTCCCAGGGGAACATCAGCAGCGGCGAGTACCGGCTCGCCCGGCGGCCGTCCGGTTTCAGCATGCCGTAGCCGTGTTCGTACAGGGTGGAGTTGGTGACCGGCCTGGATGTTTGCCGGCGCTCCGGAAGCAGCTCGAAGAAGTTGGCACCCAGCGTGTCGACGAGCGGGTCGTTGGTGGCGTCCTGCCAGATCACGGGGTCGGCGTCCGCCTCCGCGCCGCTGCCGTGCTCGTGCCACAGGCGGCTCGGGGTGACGACGAGATCGCGCGCGCCGACCTCCAGCCGGTCGCCCGCGATGGTGGTCCACGCGCCCTCGCCCTCGATGACGAAGCGCATCGCCGACGCGGCGTGCCGGTGCGCGGTCATCGCCTCGCCCCCGTTGAGCATCTGCAACCCCGTGTAGAGGTGCCCCACGGCGGCGCCGCGCTCGGGATGGCCGGGGTTGATCAGCGAGACGACGCGCAGCGCCGCGTCGTCGCTCTTCACGAACGAGGCCGACTCCAGGGCGAACGGCCGCAGCTCGCTGTACTTCCAGTGCATGGGGACGGAGGCGGGCTTCGGCGACCAGGGCCCGGGCTCCACGGTCCAGCGGGCCTCGGCGCTGAGCTTCGCCAGCTGCGCGTAGAACTCCTGCCCGGCCGGCTGCTCGGGCGATGTGCCTTGCGCACCGGATTTCTCGGATGCTTCTTCCGGCATGACTCGACTCCTTTCACTGCGGTGCGGTTCTCAGTGACGCACTCGGTGAGCGCGGGGTGAACAGAGGGCGGCTTCTGCGACACGGCGGAGTAACCGGTCCGTCGAAAAACCGAGCTTCCGTGAGAGGCAGGCACGGAAACGGTGATGCCGCGCGTCTGCCCGGAGGTGTCACAGGTACGGAGCCGCTGCTACGGCACGAGGTGTTCCGACTCCAGGAGGTTTCTGTGACACGCCTGCGCGGTCTTCTGCAGGAGCTCCCAGAGTCTCTCGATGTCCTCGGGGCGGGTCTGGATGTTCCCGATGGAGATGCGCAGCACGTAACCGGCCGGAATGACCGCGTGGGAGAGATAGGTCTCTCCGGACCGGGAAACGGCGTCCCGGATCGATGCGTTGAGCCGGTCGTTGAACTGTCGGCGACTTTCCGGGCCCTCGCTTTCCGGGAATCCGGACGCCGGCTCGTACCGCAGACACACCAGGGGAAGCACCGAGGAGGCGGCGACTGTCCAGTCCGGATGTGCGTTCGCCCGGGTCCGCAGAGTCTCCGCCATGTGAACGGAGCGGGCGAGTCGCGCGGCCAGGCCACTTCGGCCGAACGAGCGGATGATCCACCAGAGTTTGAGCGCACGGAACTGCCGGCCGAGTTGGAGGCTGTGGTTCATGTAATCCACGGCCGACTCCTCCGGGTCGGTGCGCAGATATTCGGGAACGAGCCGGAACGTGTTGGCGAGCGCGTCCTTCCGTTTGCAGTACAGCGCCGTGACCTCCAAGGAGGAGAACAGCACCTTGTGCGGGTTCACCACGACGGAGTCGGCCGAGTGCAGGGGGGCGATATCAGGCCGTATATGCTCGACGAGTCGCCAGAATCCCCCGTAGGCGGCATCGACGTGCAGCCACAGCCCGTGCGCCCGGCACACCTCGGCGATCTCCTCCACCGGGTCGACCGCTCCGGTGGACGTCGTCCCCACGGTGGCGACCACGGCCACGGGGTGACGACCGTGCCGCAGGTCGTCGTCTATCGCGGCGTCCAGGACGGAGGGCTGAAGCCGTTGGTGTCCGTCCGAGGGGAGCCGCACCACGTTGTCCGTACCGATACCGAGCGCGATGGCCGCCTTGTCGACGGAGTTGTGCGCCTGGTCCGAGGCGTAGATCCGCAGCGTGGGCGCGTTCTGTCCGGCGAGGCCGCGCTCCCGGATCCGCAGAGCGCCGAGACTGCTGTCCCGGGCGGCGGTCAGGGCGTACAGGGTGGCCAGTGAGGCGCCGTTGACCAGCACTCCGTCGGCATCCTCGGGGTAGCCCACCATCTGGGCCATCCAGCAGAGCACGGTACGCTCCACGGCCGCGGCGGCCGGCGCCGACTTCCAGACGTGGGCGTTGACGTTGAAGGTCGAGATGAGGGCGTCGGCCAGGATCGCCGGGCCGCTGGAAGAGGTACTGAAGTAGGCGTGGAAGGAAGGGTGGTGCCACAGGGTCAGGTACGGGACGACACGCTGCCACGTGTCCTCCAGGATGTCCTCGAACCCGGTGGGGGAGTCCGGAAGCGGTTCGTCGATGAGGTCCTGTAACTGCCGCGCGTCGATGTCGGGCGCGACGGGGACGTCCCGGATGTTCTCCAGGTGGTCCCTGATGCGAGCCAGCAGGGCTCGACCGTTTTCTTCGAGGTCTTGGGGGTCCCAGTCCCCGTACAAACCCACGGGATCAGACACGGGTTTCCTCCAGTTGAGAAACACACTCGGGTCCGCGGTAGGTGTCCGGCCGGAAACGACGGGGTCCTTCCGTCCGTTTCCGTGCGGGTTCCGCACGTGCCGTCGGGTTTCTCAGTGGTCGTGCTCGACTTCGACCGGGAGTTCCGTGAAGTATTCGATCACACGGGGCTGAGCGCAGTAGTCGGCGCAGAACTGAAGGAGAAGGGGTTCCTCGGCTTCGGTGACGCGCTCGTGGGACTCCCTGCTTTCCCACGGGTACATCATGACCACTCGGCCGGGTTCCTCCTCGCTCTGGAAGAACCGGCCGTGCGCTATCCAGCCGGGATCGCTGTGTCCGCCAGGACCGACGATCTCGTCCATTTCCTGCATGATCTTCAGCGCCTGCGTCTCCAGTCCCGCCTTCAGGAACCAGGTTTCGACAACGGTGATCACTACTTCTGTACCTCCTGTTTCAGCGCCTGCCAGGGCACAGGAATTGCCCGGGCAGGCTTTCGGAAAGGTCGGACCCGGTGTACGCGGTCCGTGTTCTCCTGCATGGCGGAGCTGGGCAGGCCGATTTCGGCATTGCGTGGAACATTGCGCGGAGGCACTGCACCAACAGGCAGCCGACGGCCAGTGGCCGGTTTTCACGGGGCGGCCACTCAACAGGTGATGCAGGGAGGTCAATTCATGGTCGAGCACGGTCAGAGCTCGACCATGAATTGACCATAAGAGCCGTGCCACCCTCTGACAAGTGCGCCCCCGGGCAGGCCCCGAACCTCGCGCCATACATCCGGGCGGAAGAGTATGCACGGAGGCGTACATTCCCTGGTCGGCGTCGCTCGCCAAGTGCCGGTTCACGCACGGTGCGACATTAGACGGCACCACATGTGATCCTCGTCACATTGCATACCTTGGTTCGGTCCAGAAATTGAATTCTGGAGCACATCCCTGATGGCGGGCGCGGTGCTCCCTCTCCGCCGCGACTGCTGTGGCCGGCGTGTTGTGCGTGCTGCTTCGGGAAGTCGGGGAATGGGTGTTGCCTGAGGTGTTGGTGAGGTGTGGGAGAGGCGTTTGACGAAGGAGTCAACGAGACGGCTACGTGGGAGAGTTGGCGGCCGACGCGCCTCTCGACCGCGGTGTCGAGGCTCGGTTGAATCGAGGTGAAGTCCGGTTGGCCCGAGGTGAACGACGCACGCGTGTTCTCCGCGGCGCGTGCCGTCGCTCTCGTGTCGCTGCTGGCCGCCAGGGTGGCTCACACGGGCGGAGCCGGTCCACGAGCCGGGCCGTGCCACAGCGGCGTACCACCGCTGTGGCACGCCGAGTTGGGCGCTGGTGGGTGGTGTGGGCGACGCGCGAGCACGTAGCCGACGGGATGCCGTCGAAGGCGGCGGTGAGGGTGTTGCGGGCGCTCGCGCTCAACGCCCAGTGCTCAGCGCTCAGTGTCTTCTGCTTGGCACCTGTCACTCGGCGCTCGGCATTCGGCGCTTGTCGCACAATGCCCGCTCCCGGCGGGTGGAGCGTGGCTCGGACTCACTGAGGATCTGGCCGCAGCGTGATCACGACCTTGCCGTGGACGTGACGCGCGGCTTGCAGCGCCACGGCATCGCGGGTCTGCTCGATCGGGAAGGTCGCGGCGATCGGTACGGTGACCGTGCCGGCGAGCAGCGCGTCGGCGATCCGTGCCATGGCATCCGGGCTTGCGTCGAAACCACCGGTTGCGCGGGCACCGCCGGGAGGTTGGGGACCCGCGGCGATCGTGGAGATCCGCTCGGGCGGTACGCCGAGCGCGAGCGCGGTCTCGGCCGTCTCGGTGCCGAACAGGTCGGTCGCCGCCGACACGCCCTCCGGAGCCAGTGCCCGTACCCGGTCCGCCAGTCCGGGACCGTAGGTCACGGGCTCGGCACCGAACCGGCGCAGGAACGCGAACGTGCCCTGAGAGGCGGTCCCGATCACTCTGGCGCCTGCGAGCTTCGCGAGTTGAACGGCGAACACCCCCACGCCGCCCGCGGCGCCGCCGACCAGGACGGTGTCGCCGGACCGCAGGTCGATCGCGTCCAACGCGGCGGCGGCGGTCAGGCCGGCTACCGGAAGCGTGGCCGCCACCTCGTCGCTGACCCCCTCCGGCGTGTGCCAGAGCGGCTCGGTCACCTCGGTGGGCGTCCCGGCCACCACGAAATCGGCGACGGCCCTACCCTGCGCGCCGCCGTGGACGCGGTCCCCCACGGCGAACCCCGTGGCGCCGGCGCCGACCTCGTCGACGACACCGGCGAAGTCGTACCCGAATCCGGACGGCAGGGTGATGCCGAACTGCGCCGCGAGCTCGGGCTGTGCGGCAATGCTCCAGTCCATGGGGTTCAGGCCGGCGGCCGTGACACGGACGCGGACCTCGCCCGGCCCGGCGTGGGGTTCGGGGACCTCCCGCAGCTCCAGCACTTCGGGGCCACCGAACGTCTCGTAGACAACTGCCCGGCTCATGCGTACCTCCAGCGGACCATGGTGGGACTTGGTCCCATCACCGTACCCGAGTGACGGCACCAAGTCCCGTAGGCTTGGCCCCTTGGCCCCTTGGCCCCTTGGCCCCTTGGCCCCTTGGCCCGCCGGCAACCTCACGCACCCGGGCGACTCCTCGTCGCCGCGCTCGAACTGTTCGAGGAACGGGGATACGAGAACACGACGGTCGTCGAGATCACGGAGCGCGCCGGGCTGACGAAGAGCACCTTCTTCCGACGCTTCCGGGACAAGCGAGAGGCGCTCTTCGGCGGGGGTGCGATGACCGGGCTGCTCAGGGGCGGATCGAGGCGGCGCCGGCCGGAGCCGGCCCCCTCGAAGCGGTAGCGCATGCCCTGGACGCGGTCGGCAGGGAGGTGTTCGGCTCCGAGCGCCGCGAAGTGAGCGCCCGGAGGCCGGCGGTGATCGACGCCAGCCCGGAACTGCGCGCACGCGAGGCGTTGGGTGCGGACGGCCAGCGCCTCGTGCTGAGGCCGGGTCCGGCGACAGGTGCGGCCCAGGCCGGGTGGACCGGCCTGGGCCGCGTAGGGGTGTCGGCTCCGAAGCCCTCGCGGAGCTCGGCGCGGGGGTGGGCGCCGGGGGTGGCCGCTCAGCAGCTCAGGTTGTCACCCGGGGCCACTCCCAGTACCTGGGTGAACTCCTTGTACGTGTCGATCCGGCTTTGGACCTGGCCGGGGTTGCCGCCGTCGCATTCGAGGGTGCCGTTGATCGAGCGGATCGTCTCGCCGAAGCCCGCGCCGTTGACCATGGCGTCGTGCGCGGTCATGGTGCCGGGACCTGTCTGGGTGTTCCAGTACCACAGCGCGGTCTTCCAGGAGACCGCGGCATCCCGCTCCACCAGGTACGGGTCGTTGAGCAGGTCGATGCTGAGGGCGTCCCCGGCGGCCTTGTAGTTGAAGTTCCAGCTGAGCTGGATGGGGCCGCGACCGTAGTAGGCGGCCTGCCCGGCGGGGCAGCCGTACGGCTGGTTGGCGTCGCAGTAGTGCGGGTAATTGCTCTGGTCCTGTTCCACGACGTGGACCAGGCCGCCTGTCTCGTGGCTGACGTTGGCCAGGAAAGCGGCGGCTTCCTGCTTCTTGACGGTGTCGCTGCCGGTGTTGGCGAACGCCGGGTAGGCGTCCAGCGCTGCCGTGAGACCGCTGTAGGTGTAGAACGAGTTCCGGCCCGGGAACATCTGGTTGAACTGGGCCTCGCTCACCACGAACTCCGCGGTGGAGGCCTTTCGTGACTGCGCCGGGGCTGCCTGGGATGTTGTGGGCATGACAAACCATAGGGCGCATCCGACCGCCAGAGCGGTCAGCAGCGCCATGATGCGTCGCTTCGACACGGGCGCACTCCTCGCTTGTAGGGGGCGCACGGAACTCAACAGCATTGGTCTGTACCAAGTCAAGAGGTCGTGACGGCGGGAGGAGAGGCGAGGATGCGTCTGTGTGTGCCGGGGCGGGCGGGGGTGCGGCCGGCCGGTCCGGCTTTCGCCACGGCGACGGGCCCGACCGGCTCTCCGCCACGGCGACGGGCCCGGTCGCTCGGCGACCGGGCCCGTCGTACTGCGGCTACCGCGTGTCAGTCGCTCTGGGCGTCCGACGGCAGCTTACGTATCTTCATGTCCTTCGCGTCGTCGGTGCCGAAGCCGTAGTCCAGCAGCTTCGCGGCGTCCTCGTACCGGTCCTTGCTGTTCAGCACGGTGCCGACGAGGGTCTTGCCGTCCCGCTTGCCCGCGAACACCAGGCACTCGCCCGCCTTGCTGGTCGTGCCGGTCTTGATGCCGACAACGCCCTTGTACGAGCCGAGGAGCTGGTTGGTGTTGGTCCAGGTGTAGTAGCGCGTGCGGCCGTTGGCTGCCGGCGCCTCGCCCTCGTACTCCTTGGTCTTGACGATCTTGCGGAAGGTGTCGTTCTCCATGGCGTGCTGGGCGAGCTTCGCCAGATCCTTCGGAGTGCTGGAGTCGCCACCCGTGCCGTCGAAGGTGTCGAACTTCGTCTTGCCGAGGTTGAGCTCGTGGCCCTTCGCGTTCATGTCGACGACGAACGACTGCACCCGCTGGGCCCTGGTGGCACCCTGCCCGAAGGTGTCGGCGAGGGCGTAGGCGGCGTCTGCGCCCGACGGCAGCAGAGCCGCGTAGAGGAGCTGACGGATGGTGAGCTTGTCGCCGGTCTGGAGATCCGCCGTGCTGGCGTGCTGCTCGGCGACGTAGTCGCGGTAGGCCTGCTCGACGGGAACCTTGCGGTCCAGGTCGACGTTCTTCTTGTCGAGGACCATGGAGGCGACCATGATCTTCACCGTGCTGGCCATGGCGCGGTCATCGTTCACGTTCTTGCCGAAGAGTGACTCGCCCTTGTCGTTGATCAGGGAGGCACCCTTGGCCGTGAGCTCGGGCGGAGGCGTGTCGGAGGCGTTCGATGTGGTGCCCCAGGCGATGAGCGGGGCGGCCGCAAGGACTGCACCTCCGGCGACAGCTGCGACCGTCTTGCGTCCGGTCAGGATTCTTGCCATGGAGAAATACTCCGTTGGACGTGTTGTGGAACTGTGGTCATGTGAACGCGAGCCCGGGCACCCCGTGTCTGGGGTCCGGGCTCGCGACGCCCGACCCGTGGGGCACGGGTGCCCCCGTGATGCTCGTGTCGGACATCCGTGTTGATGACCCGTCCCACGGAAAAGTTCACGGTGACGCGGGAAAAGATCTGCGTGCCCAGGGTCGGGTTCAGCGAGCCCCGTAGGACCTGCGCGGGTCACACGCCGTAGGCATCGGGGGGTCTCCCATACCGCCGTGTCGACCTCGTGAGCGTGCCGAATGAGGGGCGGGAGGCCCGGCCCGTGGCCCCTCCCGCACGTGGGGCATCACGGGGACTGTTCGGCTGTGCCCGTGTTGGTGAGCGTCGAGGATCTTCTCGCATCGCTGATCAACCGGTTGTCACAGTAGCCGATGTTGAACCGTTCAACGAATTCGAGCTGGGCCGGCCGTGCGCCGCGCGCCCCGGGTGCGTTGGCCGGATTCGTGCGCACCCTCGTATGTCCGAGGATGACCGGACCTGGGCTGCCTGGTGTGCTGTGTCACGGTCACACGAGCGCCGCCGGTGACGCCTCGTCAGGCGGTGGCGACAACGGGAGGGGAAGCACATGAAGAGCGGAAGAAAGCTGGGTGCGGCCGCGGCCGTCGGCACGCTGATGGCCGGTCTGACCCTGGGCATGACCAGCTCGGCCACCGCCGCGCAGGACGACCTGAGCGAGGTGCGAGCGACGGTCTCCGCGGTGATGGGCGACCAGGTCGAGGGGCGTCGGATCAACGCGACGACGCTGGACTACAACGGCTTCACCGCGAAGAAGGCCGTGTCAGGGCAGGCGCTGAACTGCGAGTACGAGCACCTGTGCATGGAGGTCCGCGGCACGGAGTTCTCGTTCTACACCTGCGGGAAGTGGAACGTGACCAACTGGTGGGGTACCGGTCCCTACATCAACAACCAGACGAGCGGAACCGTCGCCCGTTTCTACGGTAAGAACGGCGATCAGCTGTGGAAGTCCACCGCCTACGACTCCGGCACGGCCGACTGGGCCCCTGTCTGGTCACTGAGCCCCTGCTGAGCAGCGCGTCGTAACGCACCGCCGCCCCACCCAGCACCGCGTCGGGACGGCGGTGACCGCTTCCTTCCCGCGCCAGGGCCGGGCTTACGAGGTATTGACGACGCGACACACGCTGGATGAGGTTGGGCCTCCCCACACCATCCCCCCACAGGAGGTCGGTTCATGGCCCGCAGCTCCGCCCCACAGGATCCCGCGCCCGGCCCCCGGAGGTCCCGGAGTAGGCCGGAGACGTCGCGCGCCCGCGGCCGGCGGCTCCGCTTGTTCGCCGCGTTGGCCGTTGTCGGAGGGCTGACGGGGACCGTCACCTCGTCCGCCTCGTTCGCCGCCGACGACGGTGCCCGTACCCCTCCGACGCGGCAGGAAGCCGCCTTCACCTCCCCCTTCACGGGTCTTCCCGCCGAGAAGAACCCCGTGCTCGCGGTGAAGATCGACAATCACAAGGACGCGCGTCCGCAGACAGCGCTGGAGGATGCCGACATCGTCGGCGTGGAGAAGGTCGAGGGCGGGCTGGGACGGCTGTTCGCCATCTACTCCAGCCACTACCCCGAGACCCTGGGCCCGGTGCGCAGCGCGCGTGAGTACAACGTCGAGCAGATGCGCATGTTCCAGCGGCCCGCACTCGCCTACTCGGGCGCGCGCGAGGGGGTCGTGGACAAGATCAAGGAGTCGCCTCTGTACGGCGTCTCGCACGACGACCACCCCGACGCCTACGAGCGCGGCGGGAACCACGAGCCTCCGCACAACCTCTACGGTCACCCGGACAAGATCCTCGCGAAGGCGCGGGGAGCGAGCGAGGCCGACGACATCGGCTTCCGCTTCGGTGCGGAACCCGGCGGCGGTACGCCCACCGAGGAGCGGACGGTCGACTACGGCTCTTCCAGCGTCTCGTTCGCCTGGTCGTCCGAGGAGGACCGCTGGCTGGCGTCCTTCGACGGCGCACCGGCGAAGGGCACGTCCGGGCAGCTACTCGGCGGCAAGACCGTGATCATCCAGAAGACGGACATGCCACCGGACTCCAGCGGCGAGACGCCGTACATCGAGACGGTGGGCAGCGGCGAGGCGACGGTACTGCGCGACGGCAAGGCGTTCGAGACCACGTGGCAGCGCAAGAGCGCGACGGGGGACACCACTTACACGCTCTCGAACGGCAAGCGGATGCCCTTCGACCCCGGACAGGTCTGGCTCGTCTACCAGGAGCGCTGACACCTCACCTCGGGCCGCCGCACCAGCGCACGCGCACGGGCCCGAGCCGCGCGGGGCGCCACGCCGTCTGTTCACGGCGTGGCGCCCCGCGCGCCTCGTCTGCGAGTCCGGTACGCAGCGGCCTTGACGCGGTTGCCGCACTCCTCCATCCCGCACCGGGTGCGCCGTGCGCCCCGGGAGCGGTCGAGATGGATACGGGTGCAGTCGGCGCCTACTGGCCCGAGTTGCCGCAGCGGGCAAGCAGGACGTACTCGTACGTCACCTCCTCTCGCACCGCGCCGGCCTGGCCGGGCTGCGCGTACCGCACGCGCTGACCGAGCTCCACGACGGGGAGCTGATCACCGCACGCCGTCTCCCGCCTGAAGGTGAGCGCCCCATGGCCGGTAGGGGACAGGTCGGCCGGTGTGCGCGTCGAGCAGGACACGGTCGCCCACGGGCCGGCCCAGCTGTACCGTCACCCGTTGCAGCATGGCCTGCTTGGTACAGAGGCCGGCCCGTCGACCCCTGACGGAGGCGGACAGCACCACGCTGCCGGACGTCTCCGTCACGTCCACCACGGCGCCGTCATCGCAGACGCCGTGCGCGGCGATCACGGTCACCGATCGCGCGTCGACAGCGGAGCGCACCAGGCCACCGAGTCGCGTGGACGGTCCAGCGACCGGCTTGACCGGTGACCGGGGGAGTCCGGACGCGGTGACGGCAGCCTGCTTGAGCGGAGTGTCGTAGCCCTTCAGGCTGAACAGCCAGGCGGGGACCGTAGCCGGTCCGCGGCTGGTGACCACGGTCATCTCTCCGAGCTTCGCGCCGGTCACCGTCAGCCGCGGCTCCGCGCCGGAACGGACCAGGGCCTCGTACGACTCTTCCGCTGCCTCCAGGGGCCGGGCGAGCGCTCCACCTTCGGCAAAGGACACCTGGCCCTTCTTTGTCGCGGCGGCGGGCAACTTGCCGCGCAGAGCGAAGCTTCGGTCCCGATAGGCCTGCCTGTCGTCCTTGGTGTGCAGGCCTTCCCGCGGCGGCTGGATGACCTCGCCCGTCGGGTGGTAGCCGGCGCGCCACGCGGCAGCTGCGCCCGATCCGTCCCAGGCAGCGGCGACCTGCCGGGCACGGTGTGCCCGCGCCTCCCTGCTCTCGTCGTCCGCCTCCCGCGTGCTGCCACCGTTGGTTTCCCGACCACCGCAGCCGGCGGCCAGGGCGACCAGACCGGCGACGGACAAGGCGAGCACCGCAACCAGGTTGCGGGAACGCGACGGTCTGGCCCGCATATGACCTCCCGGAGGGGGTGAGCGCACCGCTCACCGGTGTGACGTAGCCGGTCCGGCGGGAGTTCCCACAGGGGCGGTTCCGCGGAACCGCCGTACCGCGAGCCGACGCGTATGTATCAAACGTGCAGCTTCACTGTGACCACATGGGTAGGATGAGGTTCCGCTCGAAGGGGAGGCTGCCATGGACCTGACGCTCTCGCAGGCTCGTGAGCAGTGGAGCGAGGCGGTCGAGCGGCTCCGGCACCGGGAGGAGACCGTCCTGGTCAATACCAAGAGCCGGCAGGCCGCGGTCATGCGCCGGCTGGAGGGCGCCGGACCGGCCGGACCGGTGTGGTCGAGCACGAAGGCGCGGCAGGAACTGGGCGCTCTCGTGGCCGCGGCGCAGCACGAACCACAGGTGCTGACCGTGGGCGGAAGGCCGGCCGCCACCGTCTCCCACCACGCCCCGCCCGGCAACGAGTCGCCGCAGTCCGACACCGCTCGCGGGGTCACCGGCCTCGGTGACGTTCTCGACGGCCTGCTGGGGGCCGAGCCGGCGGCGACGGGCCTGTCCACGGGTGTCGCGTCGCTGGACCGGGCGTCCGGCGGGCTGGCGCGCGGCAGCCTCACCCTGGTGGTCGCTCCCCCGAACGCGGGTGGCAGCCTCGTACCGCTGCAGGCGGCGCGCGCGGCGGCCTTCGATCCCGTCCAGCCGCTGCCCGTCCTGTACGCGCTCTCAGGTGTGCCGCTGCAGGTGGCGGCCCGGCGCCTGATCGCCGCCGAAGCCACAGTGCCGTACGCGCAGTTCGCCGCCGGCACCCTCACCGCCGAGCAGCGTCAGGCCGTGCTCGACGCGGACGGCAGGCTGCGTGCCGCGCCGCTGGCCTTCACCCGCCCCCAGCCGACCGCGCAGGGCATCGCCGAAGAGGCCTCCCGGATCGAGGGCCTGGGCCTGGTCGTGGTGGACCGGCTCCAGCACACCCGCACGGACGGCACTCCGCTCTCCGGCCGGGGCCTGCCCACCGCGGTGAAGGCCCTCGCCCGCCTGGCCGTGGAGCGGCAGGTCGCGGTCGTCGTCCTGATGGACACGGACGACGCCCAGTTGGTGGCGCAACTGGAGGCGGACCGCACCCTGCATCTGACTCGCCCCCACGACGGCAGCACCGCCCGTATCACCGTCACCGCTCGCGACCTGGGTGCGCTGGCCGCCGTCGAGGTGGGGCTGGACATGACCCACCTGCGCGTCCTCGACCAGCCCGCCCCCTCCGTTCCGGCACCCGCGTCCGTCCCCGCACCCGCGCCCGCGCCGCTTTCCGCGTCCTCCTCCATCACGGACGTGGCTGCGATGCCGAGTACGGGGAGTACCGCGTCCACGAACGCGGGCACCGCGGCGCTTCTGTCCGCGGGCACCGCCGCGAGGAACCACACCACCCGGCGTCCGCCGGCCGGCTCCACCGGCCCCGGGCAGGCAGCGTCCGGCGCCGGTCACTCCCCGGGCCTGCGTCAGGCGGCTGTGCACAAGGACGGTGGCAAGGTCGGCGAACTGGTCGACCGCATCGAAGGCAAAGTCGGTGTCGTCCTGACGGACGCCGGGGGAGAGGTCGCGGAAGCGATCACCGCGTTGAAGAAGACAGCCATCCCCGACGTCATGGCCCTGCTGGAGGAGAGCCGCGCCGGGGGACGCTACGACTTCCGCAACTACCCCGACCTGCCCGACATCCTGCACAAGCGCGGCCGCCAGGACGCCGACGACATCTGGGAGGCCCGCCCCCGCTGGACCGCACCGCCCCACGTCCTCGACCCGCTCGCCGACCAGGCTCTGACGGTGACGGCGCTCGACATCAACGGCGCCTACCTCAGCGCGCTCAAGGCCCACCTGCCCATCGGCCAGCTCGAACACCACCTCGGCCCGGACGACGGCGGTCCCGCGCACGACACCAAGCGCTCTGGCGTTCACCTGATCACCCCGCCTGACTGGGAACACCCGCGACTGCCGAACCCGATCGGCGACCGTGAGGAGCCGGGCCGGATCTGGGTCACCGAGTCGACGCTCCGCCTGCTTCTGCGCCTCTCCGGCCCGAAGGCGGGGCTGTGCGAGCGGCCGCTGATCCACGAGTCCTGGACCTCGGGTTCCACCGAGCAGCTCCTGGAGACACTGCGCAGGGCGCTGGTGCAGGTGCGTACCCGCGCCCTGGCCGCGGACTCGGCCGCGGGCGAGGTGGCGTACGAGTACGTGAAGGCGATGTACTCCAAGCTCGTCTCCACGATGGGGGAGTCGAACTACAACCGGGACCTGTACCGGCAGGACTGGATGCACATCATCCGCTCCCAGGCCTTCGCGAACCTGTGGCGCAAGGCATGGGCGGCCGATCAGGCCGGCCTCACCGTCGTACGGATGAGGGGCACCGACGAACTCCACGTCGCCGGCGACTGGCGCCGGGCACGAGCGGCGGGCAAGGACACGCCGCTGTTGCCCGAAGGACGCGAAGTCACCGAGGTCAAGCCCAAGCAGACCTACCGGCTCGAGAGGGTCGCAGAGGGCAGTTACCGCGAGCGGGAGGTGGGCTGAGTGCCCGAACGCGCCCTCGACTTCGGCCTCTACGGCGCCCAGGGGCGAAAAAGCGCTCAGCTCGCGTCCGACGTTCTTGACCGCCTCGCGCTGGAGGGAGGCATCCGCTCCCCGGTCACCACGCGGCGCGGGTTCACCGCACGGTTGCACTACCTCACCAACTCGCCCGCCGGATACCAGGCGATGAGGGACGCGGGCATCACGGTGGTCCGCGGGACGCTGCGCAGGTGGCTCTCGCACCAGCAGACCCCCAGCCCCGGCAATCTGGCCCTGATCGACACCGCCTACCGCGCCTACCGGCGGCGCAACGTGGCCCGCCACCTGCTGCGCCGTCTCAACGCGCGCGGCGGTACCCGGGTGGAGATCCAGCCTCTTGATCAGACCGCCGTGGCCGACCCACGCAGGCGGGTCATCGAAACCGACCGGTCCGGCTTCCGGCGACTGCGCATCCGCAACTGGGACGGGATCGTCGACGCCTGGGTCGCCGGGGACGACGAAGGGCTCGCCGATGCGTGGGACAGTTGGCTGACCGACCTGGGCTCGCAGTGGGGCCAGTACGAGTACGCCACCTCCGTCGGCTTCTCAGCCTGACGCCTGGCGCCCGGTGCCTGACGCCCCGTGCCTGACGCGTGGCGCGTGACGCGTGACACCAGGCGGTGACGGTGACGGCCGCGGTCCCGGTGTCCTGCCCGCACGGGTTCCGCCTGGGGCGATGAACGTCCTTCCGACGCGACTACGGGGTCTAACGTGCTCGCATGAGCGCACCTGTCGCGGGTACGGCCGCCGGTGTGCCGTTCACCGCTCTGCCACCGGCCGGAAACGGCGCCGCGCCACTGGTCTTCACCCGGCACATGGTGGACGCGCCGAGGCCGGATGCCGCGTTCGCCGCCGCGTTGCCGATGCACGGCCTGCCCGTGTGGCGGGTGCACCTGGCTGTCCGGATGCGCTCGGTCGTCGACCTGTTCCCGGGCGACTGCTCGTATGACGCCGAGTCGGAGGAGGCCGTCGACAGTCTGGACTTCGTCGCGAACCGTCGACAGTCTGGACTTCGTCGCGAAGGTGGGCGACGCGCGCGGCTGCCCGGTCGCGGTGCCACCGGTTGTTCCGCGCCTGGTGGCGGCGGTTCACGAAGCACCCTCGGTGACGCCGGCGCGGCAGCAGCTGTCTACGGCAAGGCTTTCCGCTCCGTGGCTGTGAGGCCGCGGAGCGTCCATAGTCCGTACAGACCCAGCAGCGGCTTGCCGACCATCCACTCGCCAGGACGGTAGTCGTCCGCTCGCACGAGCCGCTCGGCAAGATCAGGCCGCTGCCGCCGCAGGTACGCGCGGGCTTTGAGCGCGTGGGCCGGCTGGGAGGCGATTTTGATGCGGTCGACATTCTCGAGCAGCGGGATCACGTTCGTGATGTTCTCCCATGTCGTCGCGCTCTGGTCTTCGACAAGCACCGTGCCGTCGAACGTGAGCACCGACTCCGCGTAGTCAGCCATCAGCCGGGCTTCCGCGATGGAGTTGCCGACCGCACCCCCGCTGAAGATCAGACGAGTGCCTCGCGCGTCCCCGGCGGTGACGGAGCGCACTCCAGCACGGACGCGCCAGCGGTTGACGAAGTTCACCCTCGGCCGAGGGTTCCGGTAGCCCAGCACGACCACGGCTTCGGACGCGCCCCCGCCGTGCCTCCTCACCAGGGCGCGGGACCAGCGCCGGTTCACCCACTCACCCCAGGCCAGGGCCGCGACACCGGCTACGGCCAACCCTGTCCTTCGTCGCATGCGGCCGACTCTAGGCCACTGTGAGCACTGCGGTGTCCGATCCGCCGCTGTCGCCGATTACGGCGATCGAGTGGTCGGGCAGGGCGTGTCCTCATCGGCCGGCCGGCGGAGCAGCACCGGGTTTGATAGGCAAGCTCCTGCTTGCCTATCGTGTGGGGCATGGCAGAGGATGTCTTCAAGGCGCTGGCCGATCCCACCCGCCGGCACATCCTTGACGAGCTGACGGAGCGGGACGGTCAGACCCTGTTCGAGATCTGCGCACGGCTGGTGACCAAGCACGGTCTCAAGCTGTCCCGTCAGGCGATCAGCCAGCATCTGGCGGTGCTGGAATCCGCGGGCCTGGTCCACTCGCGGCGCCAGGGCCGCTACAAGTTCCACGACCTGAACACCGAACCCCTTGAGTGCATCGTCACCCGATGGCTCAGGCCCGACGCACCGGGAGAGCACCTGTGAAGATCCACCTCACCAGCGTCTTCGTCGATGACCAGGAGCAGGCTCTGCGCTTCTACACCGAGGTGCTGGGTTTCGTGACGAAGCACGACGTTCCGATGGGCTCCGACCGGTGGCTGACCGTGGTCTCGCCGGAGGACCCCGAAGGGACCGAGTTGCTGCTCGAACCGTCCGGTCACCCCGCGGTCCAGCCGTACAAGACGGCGCTGGTCCACGACGGGATCCCGGCCGCGTCCTTCGCCGTGGACGACGTGCAAGCGGAATGCGAGCGGCTGCGCGGGCTCGGTGTGCGCTTCACCCAGGAGCCGCTGGAGATGGGGCCGGTCACCACAGCGGTCCTGGACGACACCGTCGGCAACCTGATCCAGATCATGCACAGCAGGTGAGGCCCGCGGACACTGCCGAGGGCCGCGGGCCCGCACCGTGCCGAGGCCTTTGACGCCGGAGCGGAGGCCCTCGGCACGGTTGCCTGCCACCAGGCGGGCCGAAGTCGGGGTAGTCAGCCTATGTCGATCGCGAAGTCGGTCACATACCAGGCATCGTCGATCTTCGAGGACGTCATGTTGACGTCCAGCTGCCCTTCTTTCACGCCGGACGAGTTGGACACGATGACCTTGTCCAGGCTCTTTCCGTCGATGGTGACCTTGTCGGCCGGGACCACCGCCTTGCCACCGGTGGCCGGGGTCTTGGCGACCTCCACCTGAGGGTCGCTGGGCGGCGGCTTGGGTGAGAACGACGCGCGGAACCTTCCGAGGTTCTCCCGCATCTTGCGCACCTCGGGATCGTCACTGTTGCACCTCGACGGGGAGCCGACCTTCGCGGGCGAGGAACCGGACGCCGGCTCCGCCATCACCAGGCACGCCTTCTTCGGCTGCCCCTTGACGATTGCGGTGACCCACGCGGCGACCGCCGCCTCTGCCGAGGACTGGCGGGTGTTCGAGGCCGGCGGCGTCGCCGCGTCGTCCTTCTTCTCCTCCTTGGGACGGTCCGCGGACGAACCGTCCGCGGCCGGCTTCTTCTCACCGGAATCCGAGTCGCTCGAACACCCGGTGACCCCCACGACCATCGCCGTCAGCGCGGCACCGGCTATCCAACCGACGGGCCTCTTCCGGTAATTGTCTGTCTTCACCCTGGTAATCCTTCTCATCTGCTCATTGCGTAACAGGCGCCATATATGTCATATGCGTCGGTGCGCTCTCGAAGCCTTCCCGACCGAGACATCACACCAGACATGCAAACGGACGGTGCGGCGAAACGGTTTCATGCCCAGGCCATGCCCGCCCGGAAGACAGAGGCGCACGTGGCGCGCCCCTACCCTGCGCACAGGGCCTCACGCCCGGGCACCGTCTCACGGCGGAGCTCTCGGACGGCGGGCTGGGCAGTCCGGGCGCCTCGGCCGCTTCTAGCTGCGCCGCGCTGAACCCGCCGAAGGTCTCCTCACGAACAGCGCGCTCACGCGGCGCACCGCCTGGGTGGTCGGACCGTCTTCGGGTGCGGAGTAGCACCGCAGCGGCTTTACGTGGAGGAGCTGGACCAGCCCGGGGCGGTGATGGCCCGGTGGCGGTGAGGCGGCGCGACGCGGAGGGCGTCAGCCTGCCGCGTCGCCACCCTCCTCGGGAAGGGATGAACCCGCCCGCCACAGCCGCAGCTTGTCGGGGTTGAGCACCGACCAGATCTGCGTGATCCGGTCACCCGCGATGTCGAACGCCAGCACGGAGACGGCGACACCGTCCCACTTCGCGACCAGCCCCGGCTGACCGTTGACCGTGCTCTCCAGAAGCGTCAGGTCGGGCACCACCTCGATCCGGCCCACGAAGAAGCGCGCGACCTCCTCGGCGCCTTCGACCGGGCGGAGCAGAGCGGGCACGAGTCCGCCGCCGTCGCCGGTCGCCGTGGCCTCGGGAGCCAGCAGGCCGATCAGAGCGTCGATGTCCTTGGCCTCCCACGCCTGCTTGAACGCCCTGACGGTGTCGGCGCGCCGGGTGGCGGGGGCGGTGAGGGACGGCGACGTGCGGATGCGGCGGCGCGCCGACGAGGCCAGCTGCCGGCAGGCCGTCGGTGTCCGGCCGACGATCGTGGCCACCTCGGCGAAGGAATAGCGGAAGACGTCGTGCAGGATGAACGCGACACGCTCGGCCGGGGTCATCAGTTCGAGCACGACGAGAAAGGCCATGTTGATCGACTCGTCGAGGGTGACCCGGTCCGCCGGGTCGGCCGTGGTGCCGCCGTCCCACCGCCCGCTGACCCACTCCGTGCCCGTGGGCAGCGGTTCCGGGACCCACTCGCCCACGTACCGCTCCCGCCTGGCCCGCGCCGAGCCGAGCTGGTCGAGGCAGATCCGGCTGGCGACCGTCGTCAGCCAGCCACCGGGCGACTCGATGGCATCCCGCTCCCGGGCCGGCATGGCGTACCAGCGGGTGTAGGTCTCCTGTACGACATCCTCGGCCTCGGTCAGCGAGCCGAGGAGCCGGTAGGTGAGGTTGATCAGCTGGTGCCGCTCGCTCATGAGCGCGCTCAGACCCGGATCGGGCCGGTCCCGCTCGGCCCCTGATGGCTTGGTCATGGTCCCGCCGGCTCCCTCGGTCGCTCCGTCCCCGTCGCTCAGCCCGATGAGACGCCCCGGCGAAAGACAAGGTGGGCACGCCGCCTCACATTTCGCAGGGCTGCGTCGTCGTAACGGGTGAAGGAACACTATCCCGATGACGAGGAAAGGTATCGATGTCGGAATTCGTGAACGTTTCGATCATTTACTACAGCAGCACGGGCAACGTGTACTCCTTGGCGCAGGCAGCCGTCGAGGGCGCGGAGAAGGCCGGTGCGCAGGTCAGGCTGCGCAAGGTCGCGGAAACCACTCCGCAGGAGGTCATCGACACCAGGGACGAGTGGGTCCAGCACCTCCAGGACACCGCTGACGTCGCCGAGGTGCACCTCGATGACGTGGAGTGGGCCGATGTGGTGCTCTTCGGCACTCCCACTCGCTTCGGCAACCCGGCCAGCCAACTGCGCGTGTTCATGGAGACCACCGGCCCCCTGTGGTTCCAGGGCAACCTCGCGGGCAAGGTGTACTCGGCCTTCACCGCCTCCAACACCCCGCACGGCGGTCAGGAGTCCACCATCCTGGCGCTGGCGAACACGTTCTACCACTGGGGCGGCATCATCGTGCCCCCCGGCTACACCGACCCCGTCCAGTTCCAGTCGGGCAACCCCTACGGAACCTCCCACGTGGCCGGAGAGGGTGCACCCGGGGATGTGACCCTGCAGGCGGCACGCCACCAGGCCCGCCGCGCCGTCGAGATAGCGGCCGCGATCAAGGCGGGGTCCACCGCCTGACCTCTCGGCGGCACTTCCGGGTCGGGCACGGTTCGCTTGCGAGCGCTCGTCGTCGTCGGTTGTCTACCGTCGCCGGCTGTCCGCCGGACGGCTGTCGTCAGCGGTGGCGCTTCGGCGCCTGGGCCGTGAGCCGGCAGTGTCCGCCCGTGCGCTTGAACACGTGGTGACCGCACCGGGATTCGCGCTCCCTCGGTCTCCTGCCGGAGGGCAATCCATGCTGGGGGAGGGGCGCATGCGGGCAGGGACTCATGCCCGAACGGCATCAACAGCAGCGTTCTCGTCTTTGCCCGTGAGGGGCGCGCCCAGCAGGATGCCGCGCATGCGATCGATGAAGAAGCGGGCCACGCTGCTCGCGGTGCCCGTGCTCGTGGCCGGTCTGATCAGCGGATGCGGTGAGGAGCGCTCCACCCCCGCCGAGTCGTCGGCGGGGGCCTCCGCGACACCGTCCGCCTCCGCCGGCGCGAGCACCCCGGCACGCGTCACCAAAGCGCTGGCGACACTGAAGAAGCGGCACGACCGCAGGCTCGGCCTGTACATGAGGGACACCGGCTCCGGCCGTACGGTGACGTACCACGCGGATGAGCGGTTCGGGTTCTGTTCCACCGCCAAAGTCCTCCAGGCCGCGGCGCTGCTGGAGCACGCCGACGAAGCGGAACTGAACCAGGTGATCACGTACGAGCGCGACGACCTGCAGGACTACGCGCCGATCACCAGGAAACACCTGGACACCGGGATGTCGGTGCGCGCCTTGCTGAAGGCCGCACTCCAGTACAGCGACAACACGGCGGCGAATCTGCTCTTCGAGCAACTCGGTGGCCCCGCGGGGCTGCAGCGAAAGATGCGCGGCCTGGGCGACAGGACCAGCGTGTTCGACCGCACCGAGCCGGACCTCAACGACACGCCGCCCGGCACCACGCGCGACACCAGCACACCCCGTGCGCTGGGTCAGGACCTGCGACGCTTCCTGCTCGACGACGCCCTGGCCCCGGACCGGCGCGAGCTGCTGGCGACCTGGATGCGCGGCAACACCACAGGCGACGACCTCATCCGTGCCGGTGTCCCCTCCGGTTGGAAGGTCGCCGACAAGACGGGATCCGGCCTCACCTACGGCACGCAGAACGACATCGCGGTGGCCTGGCGCCCGCACGGAGCGCCGGTGATCATCGCGCTGATGTCCCGCGGCGACGACGAGGACTCAGCGTCGGACAAGGCCCTCTTGGCGGAGGCCACCAAAGCGGCCCTCCCCGGCCTCGCGCGCTGAGGCACCCGCCGTCCGCCTCGCCGACGAGGGAAAGTGCCTTACTCGCCCCCGCGCGTCAGGCAGTCGTAGGCGTACTCGGCCGTCCCGTCTCCTGTCCACCGCACGGTGCTCGTGCCGTGCGCGGGGATCGACACGCACTGGGGGCTCGTGCCGGAGCTCAACCGGACGGAACCGCTGATCTCCACACCGCAGTCGTTGCGCAGGGAGGCCCAGCCAGGGCCCTGGCCGGTCAGCTCGGCGCAGGCACCGAGGACGTGGGGCTCGCCCGTCCCGGCAGCCGGCCCGACCGCTGCGGCGGCGTGAGCAGGTACGACGATCAACGCGGCGCCGGCCGCCAGCACACCCGCGGCGCGCGGCAGTCGAAACATGGGTCCTCCCCGTGAGCAGTGCGGCAGCAGGCGTCCTCGACCGGCCCGCACCCCCCCGGCCACGCCCTCACCGGCGGCCGTTTCGACCGCAGCACACACCTGCGGTACGGCATCGGTCACCTGGTCCTGATCTTTGCCCACCACACACCCCACCGCAAGCCCCATCCCGTCACTCGCGTCACCCAACACGTCGTGCGGCAGCTCCCGTTGGGGTGTCGCGCCGGTGGGTATGGTGCGCTTCGTCTTCGGCCGCCTGCTCGCATCCGGCCCCCGCGGGGAAGTCGGGGATACCGGGGCGCGAGGCCGACGCGCTCGTGCCCGTGCTCAGGCCGCGAGCACGCCGCAGCCCAGCACGAGGAGCGCGGCGACCTTGGCCACCTCGCACGCCACGTAGACGAGATGGGCGTGGGATCGCGGGAGGGTTTCCCCCGCGAGCACCCTGTCGGACCGGCGGCTGAGACGGGGCCGGACCACGGCGAGTTGCACGACCAGCACGGCGGCGGCCGCCGCGGTCGCGACGCCCGCCGTCACGGAGGGGGCACCGGTCGCGATCGCCGTGATCACGACGAGGGCCAGTACGACCTCCACCGCGTTGAGGGCACGGAAGACGAGCCGGCCGATGCCCAGCCCGACGGGCACGGTCACGCCGGGGGCCCGGAACTTCAACGGTGCCTCCAGAAAGGAGATCGCCAGCACCATCCCGAGCCAGAGAAAGGTGACCGCGGTGACCACCGCGGCTGACGTGGAGTCCATCGGCGTTCGCCGTCCTTCGGTCAGGGGTGAGTTTCCGGAAGGTCACCGGCGCGTCCGCGTGGGTGGCGGAGCGTCCGGTTCGCGTGCGTCGGGGCTTCACCTGGGTCGTGGACATCGTGGGCGTCGTGGGCTTCCCGTGCGTCGTACGGCGCACGCGCCGTCCAACTCATGTGCGCCATACGGCTCGTGTGCCCCGTCAACCTCATGCGCGTCGTCCGGATCACGTGCGTCGCCCTGTTCCCGTGCGTGTGGGTCCGCTCGGCGGGTGCGCGCCCGTACGTCATGAGGACCGGCCCACCAGTCCGACGAGCACCGGACCCGTGGGCGGTGCCACCAGGTCGGCGACGGTGAGCGGTTCGAGGGAGGAGTAGAACGCCTCCTGCGCGTCGCGCAGCGCACGGCGGAGACGGCACGCGCCGTGAAGGGGGCACGGCTGCTCACCTTCGCAGGTGACGACCTCGCCCTCGCCCTCCAGCTCCCGCACCAGCCAGCCGACGGAAACGCGTCGCCCGAGCCCGGTCAACTCAAGGCCGCCGCCGCGGCCTCGGCGGGCCTCGACCACGCCGAGGTGCTGCAACCTGGTGATCGCCTTCGCCATGTGCGTGTACGGCACGCTCATCATTTCAGCCACATCGCGGGTGGCCAGGGGCCCGCCCTGCTCGTTGACCGCCAGGCGCATCACGGCGCGCAACGCCAGGTCGGTGAATCTCGTCAGCCGCACGCGAGGACGTTAGCAAATACGCATGCTAGATTCCTATTAAAAGGCGAGCCGTCGACCGCGTGGGCTTCGTCACGCCCGCCGGATCCGCGACCCGCCTCCTCCCCGCGTAGCCACAGGGGCGGTGAGGGCCCCCACAGCACAGACATCGGACGGTGACACCTCATGGCGGATGCAGACACGGGCTCCCACCCCTCGAACGTCCCGGTGCCGATGCCGCTGTGCGACGTCGTAGGGCTCGCCGCCGAGGAGGACGCAGGGGCCGGGGCGGTGTGGCGGCTGACGGAACCGGGGCGCCAACTGGACGCCAACCTCGTGCACGTACCGGCCGGCAGGCACATCGAGACCCACGTCGAACCTGATGTGGACGTGCTCCTCCTCGTCGTGCGCGGGACCGGCACTCTCGGCACGGCGCAAGAGCCCCAGCCCCTGCGCGAGGGCGGCCTGATGTGGCTTCCCCACGGCTCCAGCCGCAGCGTCACCGCAGGCGAGGACGGCATGTCCTACCTGACGGTGCATCGCCGCCGTCCGGGTATGCGGATCCGTGGGCACGCCGGTGACTCCTCAACGGGCGCAGCGCCGCGTTAGGCACTGTCCGGCGGGCCGCTACCCGCCTGGAGGAGGCCGAGTGCCTGCATCGCCTCGCGTCCGACGCGCGAGAGCTCGGGGAGGAAGGAGCCGGCCTCCACGAGGTGTGCCGCTTCGCCGGATTGGCCTGCCGCCGCGACGAGTGCGGCCACCTGCTCAGACGTGACTATGCACGTTGATGACACTTCCGTCGGGTGCCTGAACAAAGAAACGCCGGATCCCCCATGGCTCCGTGGTCAGGGGATAGACCACCTGGTACCCCTGGCGCTCGGCTGCGGCGTACGCGGCGTCAACATCCTCGACTTCGACCGCCAGAGCCGACTGGGAGGTATGAGGGTCCCATGAGTCCGCGGCAGGGGAGACCAGAGTCATCTGTGCCGTCGGATTACCCGGCGAGGCCAACATCAAGAAGCCCGGCTCGTCCATACGCACGTCCATCCCCAGGAAGTCGCTGTAGAAGCTTCGGCTCTCCTCGATGTCCTGGGTGACGACGTTGGGCATGATGCGACGGATCGTCATGCTCGCACTGTAGTCGAGAACCGCTCCAACAAAGTGCTCCAACCGAGAGCCCACCGAGTTGCCTTGGCGCCCGGCCGGGCCTGCCTTGGGGGCGGTCATGAGAGGGACGCCGCTGCCGGGGTGCGTGGTCAGGCGCAGCGAGCACAGGCTGCGGCGCGGGAAGGCGCTGTTGCCCGAAGCGGAGCGCAGGGACATCTGGGTCGCGCCGATGACGACACCGGCCGGGATCGGCACGAAGGCCAGCGCGTCGCCGACCTGCCGGGCCATGACCGGACCGGCGGCCCGCCGCACGGCGGCGAGAATGCGCTGGTAGTCCGGCCGAAGGGTGATCTCCTCCACGCCTGGGGTGCGGTGCGCGATCAGCATGACCGCACGTCCACCCACCTGCCCGGGCGCCGGCGCGACAGAGGCGCGTTCGTCGGCAAGCTGTTCACTCATCCGCTCAAGAACCCGCTCCGCGACGGCGAGCTCGTCCTGCTCGGCCCGCGCCTTCGCCAGTTGCCAGGCTATTCACTGGCCTGGGCACCGATGGAGATCTTGGTGATGTCAGGGCGTAACGGAGAGGCTAGCGAGGTGCCGCGAGGACGTCCCGGAGTACGTGCGCGAGCGTGACGCGGGCCAGCTCTTGTCTCAGGGTCTCCTCGATGCCCTCGTAGATGCCCCGCATCACCGGCTGGATGCCGTAACCCACCACGCATCCCTGGTCCGGGGTGGCGCGGTGCATCGAGAACAGCGGGCCGGGTTCCACGGCCTCGTACACGTCGAGCAGGGTCATCGACTCCAGCTCGCGCGCCAGCGACCAGCCCGCGCCCGCGCCCCGCCGGGACTCCACGAGCCCGGCCGTGCGCAGCTCGCCGAGCAGCCGCCTGATCACCACGGGGTTGGTGTTCGCGCTGGTCGCGATCTGCTCGGAGGTGGCGACCTCATGGCCCTGGCGCTGATAGAGACCGATCCAGGCCAGCGCGTGGGCTGCAATGGTCAGCCTGCTGTTGGCGCTCATGCACCCCTCCTCTCGGCCGCAACGCTTCATGTTACGACAGCGCGGTCGTAACAGTGTAGGTTGCGACCAATGGTCGTAACAGCTAACGTTACGACCGCTGGGAAGGGTCAATCAACGAGGTGAGAAGAATGAGCAAGCCACTCACGGGCAAGGTCGCCTTGGTCACCGGGGGGTCGCGCGGGCTGGGAGCCGCGACCGTACGGCTGCTGGCCGAGCAGGGCGCCGACGTCGCCTTCACCTACGTCAGCTCCGAGAAGCAGGCGCAGGCTGTCGTCGACGAGGTGCGCGGCAAGGGAGCCAAGGCCGTCGCCTTCCAGTCCGACCAGGCGGACACGAGCCGGGCGCCGGCGCTGATCGACGACGTGGTCGCGCACTTCGGCGGCCTGGACATCCTCGTCAACAATGCGGCGATCTCGGTGGAGCAGGGCCGCACGGTGGACGACCCGGACGCCGACACCGCCGCACTGGACCGGATGCACGCCACCAACTACCTCGGCGTGATCGCCGTCATCCGGGCCGCCTCCCGAGTGCTGCGCACGGGCGGCCGCATCATCACGGTGAGTTCCGGACTGGGCTCCCGGGTCGGCGTCCCGGGCGTTGCCGACTACTCGGCGACCAAGTCAGGCGTCGAGAGGTACACCATGGGGGTCGCACGGGACCTCGGGCCCCGCGACATCACGGCCAACGTCGTGGAAGCCGGACTGATGGACAGCCGCATGCAACCGCCGGACCCCGACACCCTCAAGGCCCTGCTCAGCTCGCTGTCCCTGCAACGCATGGGGCACCCCGACGAAATCGCCGCGGCGATCGCCTTCCTGGCGAGCCCCGCCGCGTCGTACGTCACGGGCGCGGTACTGGACGCCCACGGCGGCTACAACGCCTGAACCCGAACCCCTGCCGCGCGCCCCGAAGGACATCGCGTCTTCGGGGCGCGCGCCGCCGACGACCCGCGACACGGCGTACGGCTCGAAGGCTGTGCGCGGTGCGCTGCGACGCCGCTGCATCCAGGCGCTGATCTCCCGCAAGGGCTCCCTGAACACCAGGGGCTCCGCACGCCTCAAGAAGACCGGATAGTGATCGCGTTACGAGCTGTGAGGAGAGCGGCTCATGACGAACGAGGTTCTCCGCGGACTGCCGCCCACGCCGGGAGTGAGTCCCCCGAGTACGGGTCACGCCCACCCTTCGACCTGCGCCTTCAAGGTGGTGGAAGCTCACTTGATGACGTCGGACCTATGCGTCTAGGGAGAGGGGGTCCACCGCGGGGCGGTCTCGGTCCATTCCTTTTCCCACGCTGCCAGGTTGCGGCGCTGCACGCCGTGGTCGACCAGCGCGTGGACCGCGGCGGCGACGAGAGGGACGGGGGCGGCTGCGAGCAGAGCCCGGGCGAGTACGCGCCGGTGGATGTGCGCCCGGGTCATGGGCGGGCCGGCGACTGATCCGTCCTCGTCCACCCAGATCCGTACCCGGGCGCCTGCCGGGAGGCCGGGGCTCACCTCGGCCCGCCCGGTGCGCTGTTCCCCACCGGATGCGGCGTACCGCACCGTGACCGTGTACCGGGTCTCCTTCGCCTCGTCCGACCCCGGTTCCGGGTGGGCCGGCGCGTCGTGGACGAGGACCGCGGGCGTCAGGTGGCGGGAGCGTGCCTGTGCCTCCGCCGTGTGCCGCAGTTGCTGATGCGCGGCGCGGCCGGCCAGGAGAACGGTGGCGGCGGTGGCCGAGAGCGTGGCCACCAGCAGACCCAGCCCGATCCAGGCCTGCAACCGGTCGGTGGGGCGCCGCAGCGGGTTGCGCCGCCACCTCCAGCCCACGGTGCGGCGTGGTGGGGGAGGAGGCTGGGCGAACGGGATGTCGCCGGTCATCTCAAGGCCCTCCTGGTGTGGAGCGGTTCGTCGGTGAGGGGGCGTGCGCGGGTCCGGGGCGCGAGGCGAGGTTGGGGCGACGCCTCGACGCACGGAGCCGACCCTCCCGCCAGCCTGGCCGACCCGGGCGGAAACGCCCATGGAGCGCAGCGCCCATATCCGCGGAGGGGAGGCACCCATCGGCCTGCCGCCCTCGTCCGAGGGGCGTGTCCGGGCTCGGCACGGCCTGGCATGATCGGGGGATGCCAGAACGAATGGTCGCGGCCTGTGACGGTGCCGCCAAGATCAATCCGGGTCCCGCGGGCTGGGCCTGGGTGCTCGCCGACCCCGCGGGCACCCCGCAGCGCTGGGAGTCGGGCCCGCTGGGCCGTACGACGAACAACGTGGCCGAGCTCACCGCGCTCGCGGAGCTTCTGGAGGCCACCGACCCCGCGGTGCCGCTGGAGGTCCGGATGGACTCGCAGTACGCGATGAACGCGGTCACCAAGTGGATCGCGGGGTGGAAACGCAACGGCTGGCTGACCGCGTCGAAGAAGCCCGTGGCCAACAAGGACCTGGTCGTCCGTATCGACGCCCTCCTCGAAGGCCGCGACGTGGTCTTCGAGCACGTCCTGGCCCACCAGGTGAACGGCGATCCGCTCAACGCGATCGCGGACGCCGCCGCCAGCACCGCGGCCACCGAGCAGGCCCCCGCCGGTACGGCACACGGCGCCACCGGCGTCCCGCAGCCGAGCCCCGCGACCGAGGACAAACCGCGCGCGACGCGCTCGCGCAAGGCGCGGACGTCCCGCCGGCCGGGCGGCGGAGCGGGGCCGGTGATCAAGGCCAAGTTCCCCGGTCGTTGCGGCCACTGCAAGTCCCGCTACGAGGTGGGCGAGGAGATCGGCAGGGTCGCTTCGGGCTGGGGCCATCGGGCCTGCCGCGACGGCGCCCCCGTGTAGCGGTGGCGCAGGCGGGGTGAGGGCGTGGGCGGCGGCGGCCGGTCGGGGCCGTGACCGGGCGGGTCCGCCGCCTTCGGCGTGGGACCGCGGGGAGGCGGACCCGACCCGTCAGGCGCCCTCCTCAGCGCTCCAGGAGGAGAGCCGTCGGGATCATGAGGTTGATGCTGGGTTCGTACGCGACCCGCTGGTCCGGCACGAGGCGCAGGCCGGGGTGCCGCCGCATCAGCAGATCGAGGCCGACCCGCGCGACGGTCCTGGCGAGGTAGGAGCCGAGGCAGTAGTGGAGCCCCTGGGAGAAGTGGAGGCTGCCGGCGAGGTTCGTCCGGGAGGGGTCGAAGACCCCGGGGTCGGGGAACCGGCTCTCGTCGTAGTCCGCGGACGACACCATGGCCCAGATGACCGATCCCGCGGGAATGCGCGTCCCGGCCACGTCCACGTCGGCCGTGGTCGTCCTGAAGACGCCGAGTCCGATACCTGAGCGCCTGAGCGCCTCGTTGAAGGCGTTGTCGAACAGGGACGGGTCGGCCCGGACGCTCTCCCAGTGCCGTGGGTCGCGCAGCAGCTCACGGCAGAGGTTGACGATCACGAAACCGGCCGGGCGGATCCCCGCCGCGAGGACGTCGAAACTGATCAGGCTGATGAGTTCCGCGTCGGTGTAGTCGGCTTCCCCCTTCGCCACGAGCTGGAGGAGGTGGCTGATCAGCCCGTCCCGCGGGGTCCTCCGGCACTGGTCGATGACCTCGGCGAGGTAGGCCTCGAGTTCCTGTACGTCCTGCGCGTAGCCCGGCTGCCGCTCGACCGGCGGATTACCGAAGAAGAACCCGTTGACCGCTTCGTGGTACCGCATGATCCTGCCGTGGTCCGCCGGAGGGAGGCCCGCGAGATCGATGATCACCCGGCTGGCGACGGGCCGCGCGAACGACTCGACGAGGTCGAGGGGAGAGCCCTCGGGCATCTCGTCGAGGCAGCGGGTCATGATGTCACGTATGCGGCTCTCGCGGCGGATCATGGCCTTGGCGGAGAAGTACTTGGCCACCGGGCCGCGCAGGCGATCGTGCGCGGGGCGGCCGTCGAAGGCCAGATTCGGTGCGGCGAAGGTGTGTGTCTTCTCCAGTACGGTACGGATCCCGTCGGGGAAGCTCGAGAGGATGATCGGCCTGGTGGAGGACGAGAAGCGGTCCGCGTCCTTGAGTATCGCCAGGACGTCGTCGTACCGGGAGACGATCCACATGTGGAACGGCTCGCTGTAGAAGACGGGGGACCTCTCGCGGGCCGTCTCGAACTGCTGGTAGAGGTCGGCGAAGCCGGGTGTGGCGAACGGGTTGAAGCCTGCCCCGTTCGGACCGAACGGGCAGCCTCCTGCGGGGGGCGGGGAGCCGGTGTCCATGGCGGCTCCCTCGTTCTCGGACATGGTGTTCCTCTCCAATGAGCCGTTCGGCACCGCGCCTGGCCTGTCTCGAAGCGGTGCGGTGCGCACGCGGTGGTCAGCCGAAGATCTCGGCGAACCTCTTCTCCCACTCCGGTTGCTGTGCGGCCTTGACGCTTTCCGGGATGTGCAGAATCCCGTGGAAGTCGTCGGCGTGCGCGGGAAGATCGGGGCGTTGCAGCATCTCGGGGACGCCGGCGGCCGGGTGCACGGGCATGACTCCGAGCTGCCGGCACCAGTCCCGTTGCACGTCCGGGCGCAGTGCGAAGGCGATGTACCGCATGGCGACGTCGCGCACGGTGTCCGGGATTCCGCGCGGAATCCACAGCGCGTCGGTGGTGTCCGCGGTTCCCTCGGCCGGCACGCACCATCCGACGGGCAGGTCGGACTGGAAGGCGAGGACGTTGGGCAGGGCGCGGAAACACAGGTCGAGGTGGCGCGCGCGCAACCGCTCCTCCATGCCGATGCTGTACTCGAGCTCGGCGACCTGAGGACGAAGACGTCGCAGGAAACTCCAGCACGCCTCCATGTCCGCCGGGATGTCCTCGACGTGTCCGCCTTCCAGCGTCTGGGCGAGGGCGTGCAGGCCGTTTCCGTGCGGGTAGAGGGCGATTCTGCCGCGATGCCGTTCGTCGAGGAGGATGTGCCAGGAACGCGGCTCCCCTCCGGGGAAGGCCTCCTGGTGGTAGCCCAGCACGTAGTACACGACGTAGGGGTGGACCACCGACCGTGCCGGGGCACCGTCGGGCCGGGCCCGGCCCCTGAGCGCGTCCAGGACCGGCATGCGGGCACGGTCCAGGGGCACGCAGTGGCCGGCGAGCGCGGCGTTGAGCGCGGGGACCGAGTTGGACCAGACGACGTCGACGGGCGGGCGCCGCCCGGTGTGCAGGGCATCCAGCAAGGAGGGCGCCAGCGCGAGCCCGACGTGCTGTTCGTGCTGCACCCGTACACCGCAGGCTCGCTCGAAGGGGCGTGAGACGGCGCTGCGCAGGGCGCTGCCCCACCGCCCGCCCCAGGTCTGCACGCGCAGGACCGTGTCCCGGGCCTCTGATGCCGCGCGCACGGTCACGCACCTCGCTCGGGCCGGGAGTCGGGCAGCAGGGCGAGCAGACCGCCCGCCTGCCAGATGCGCTGGACGAACCGTCCGGGTGGATCCAGAGGGATCTCCGTACCCTCCTCGGTCGTCATCCGTGCCTGTCCCGGGTCGACTTCCACCACCTGGCCGGGGCGCAGCGCCTGAAGGTCCCGCGCGCGGGCGGGGGTGAGGCAGGGGAGGCCGTTGTTCGTGCAGTTGCGGAAGAAGATCCGGGCGAAGTCGACCGCGATGAGGGCACCGATCCCGTTCAGCTTGAGCGACCTGACCGACGTCTCGCGGCTGGAGCCGCAGCCGAAGTTGTGCCCGCCGACGAGTACGTCCCCCGGGCGGAGGCTGGGCTGGATCTCGGGGTCGAGGCCGTGGAAGAGCCCGGCCCTCACCTTCTCCTCGTCGAGGCTGAAGAACTGCGGAGGGTGGATCACATCGGTGTTGAGGTCGTCGCCGAACAGCCATACCCGGCCCGTGATCGTGGTCATGATCCGGTGCCCCCTGCCTCGTACAGATCAGGCCCGATGTGTCCGGCGCGCGCCGCGCGCGCCACGGTGCGGGCGCTCGCCAGGTAGGTGCGGCTCTCCCAGTGGCCCATGCGGCCGCGGAAGTTGCGGTTCGAGGTGGAGACGCACACGTCGTCGGCGCCCAGCACACCCTTGTCGATGCCCCCGCACGGACCGCAGCTCGAATGGTCGAAGACGGCACCCGCCTCCGTCAGCGTGGTCACATAGCCCGCCCGCAGCGCCTGCTGGAAGACGTGCACCGAGGCGGGTATGACGACGAACCGGACGTCAGGGTGCACGGTCTTGCCGTCGAGCTCCTCCGCCGCGTCGCGGATGTCGGTGATGCGGCCGCTGGAGCAGGACCCCAGAAAGGCGACCGACACGGGCCTCGTTTCGATGTCCTGGACAGCCACCACATTCCCGGGCGACCATGGCTTCGCGATCCGAGGGGTCAGCGCGGACAGGTCGAGGTCCACGGTGTGTTCGTACAGTGCGTCGGGATCCGGCGCGACCAGGGCGGGCCGGCGGCCGTCACGTGCGGCGCAGTACTCGGCCGTCACGTCGTCGGGCACGAAGACGCCGAACTTGGCGCCGAGTTCCACCGCCATGTTGGAGATCGCGAAGCGGTCGTCCTGGCCGAGAGGACGGTCCGCGAGGTCGTGGAACTCCAGGGAACGGTACCGCGCGCCGCTCTCGCCCAGCAGGCGTAGCAACTCCAGGACGACGTCCCGTCCGTTGCAGAGCTCGCCGAGCGAGCCGTGGAAGTCGACCCGCACGGTGGCGGGGCGCTGCATCCACGTCGTCCCGGTGGCGAGGGCGTAGAGGATGTCGGTGGAGCCCATGCCCGTCGCACACGCGCCGAGGCCGCCTGCCATGACCGTGTGGCTGTCGGCCCCGACGATCAGGCTGCCGGGTGTGCACAGCGGGTTCTCCACGAGCAGCTGGTGACAGATGCCGCGATCCAGCATGAGGTGGGTGACGTTCCGCTTCCGGGCGAAGCGCAGGAAGGTGTTGGAGATGTCGGCGCGCTCGATGGTCGCCGGCGGGGAGAAGTGGTCGTTGGTGAAGATGACCCGCTCGCGGTCCCAGATCTGCAGGCCGCGGCGCTCGAACTCGTCCACCAGCAGCGCGATGGTGGCGTCGTGGCCGAGGAGCGCGTCCACCCGCACCTCGCGGTAGACCCCGGTGTCGGCGGGGTCGACGGTGTGCGCGTCGATGATCTTGTCGCTGATGGTGCGCCCGCCGGCGTTCACCGTCCCACCTGCCCCTCCGAAGGACGGTGGCCGCGGTACCGCTCGATCAGCTCCGCCGCGTCGTACCCCGACAGCAGCGTGCGGTACACCGCCTGGAGGTCCGCGTGGGCCTGCCGGTGCGCGGCCTTGTCCCGCCGCTCGACCGCCTCCCTGACCTCGCCGAGGGCGCGCGCCACCAGAGCGTCGTCGCACGGCACGCCGACGGAGGTGAGAAGGTGGCGCACCAGCGAGGTGCCGCTGTGTTTGCCCAGCACGAACTCGCTGCTGCGACCCGCCCAGGCGGCCGGCAGGAACTCGTAGCTGCGGCTGTCCTTGAGCATCGCGTCGACGTGCACTCCTGACTCGTGCCGGAAGACGTTGAACCCGGTCACCGGCTTGATGGGGCTCGTGGCGACACCGCTCGCCCGTTCCACGTCGGCGGCGAGCGAGGGCAGCGCCAACGGGTCGACGCCGTGCTCGACCCCGTACAGGTGGGTCAGGCCGGCCACGCACTCGGCCAGATCGGCGTTGCCGGCGCGTTCGCCGAGCCCGTTGACCGTGCAGGTGATCGCCTTGGCCCCGGCACCGACCGCTGCGAGGGTGTTCGCCGCCGCCAGCCCGAAGTCGTTGTGGTTGTGGGTGCACAGCGTCGTCCCGGGCCCGAGGGCGTCCGCGAGAGAGCGGATCAGGTGGTGCATCCCGGCCGGGTGGGCGCACCCGGTGGTGTCGGCCAGCACCAGACGGTGCAGCGGGACGTGCCGGCGCAGCTCCTCGGCTGTGTCGATCAGCGTCCGCGGGTCGGAGCGCGTCGCGTCCTCGAAGACCAGATTGACGGTCAGACCGTGAGTGGCGGCCGCCTCCGCCCCCGACCTGAAGACGGTCGTGGCCCGGTCGCGGGTGATACCGAGGGTTTCCTTGAGCCGCAGGTCGCTGGTCGGCATGAACAGGAACACCTCGTCCGCATGGGATTTCGCCGCGGCGGCGACATCCTGTGCCAGGGGGCGGGCGGTCGCCGCGATCGAGGCGCTGAGTCCGAGCTCGTGCAGGGCCTGCAGGGCCTCCAGCTCGCTGCCGGACGAGGCGGGGAAGCCGGCGTCCAGGGCCGAGACGCCCGCGTCCGACAGGGCGGTGGCCAGCCGCAGCTTCTCCTCGGTGGTGAACCAGACGCCGGGTGCCTGCTCACCGTCGCGCAGTGTGCAGTCGATGACCTCCACCGAAGCCGGCAGGTGAGGGTGGAGCTCTTTCGCCTTGAGTGTGGTGTCCGTCATGCTTGCGTCACTTCATCCTTCGCTGGGGTCTTCGCGCGGTGCCGCACTTGCGGGTGCATCTCGATGTCGCACCAGCGCAGCAGCAGGGACAGGCAGGGCATGCCGTCGTGTCTCCAGACGACGCTCGGTCCCGCCATCCGTCCGGGTTCGCTGATCCTGCTGGCGCCGAGCCGCCCGAGTGCGGACGCCAACGTCCAGAACCGGTCTCCGGTCGCGCCGAGTCCGATGTTCTGCAGCCGGGCGGCGAGGGGGCGCAGCTCGCCCAGGATGTGCCGCGTGTCGCGCACCGGCACCACGCCGACCGTACGGTTTCCCGCGCCCTGGACGGAGAGCAGGTCCGGGGCGAGGGTGACCGTCCAGTCCAGGCCCGGGGAGCGCCAGAAGCCGCCCCCGGGACTGTTCGCCGCTGCCCATGCCATGTTTGCCCGGCGCAGTTGCAGTGCCGCCGCGTCCGTCGAGGGCAACAGCCCCAGCGGGCAGTCCGCCGCGTACTCGGCCATCGCGCGCGCCAGCGCCTCGGCGACGTCCCGCGGGCCCGGGTCGCGGCTTTCGACGAGGTAGGCCTGGGGGGCCACGCAGGCGTGCTGGTTGAAGGTGGAGACGTCCTCGGCGACGCGCCCGGCCACCTCGCGCAGTCCGACATCGGCGAGGTAGTCGCCGGTGAGCACACCCACCGAGACCTTGTGGCCGTGCTCGACGTAGCGCTGGTGCGGCCGCAGGTGGGCACGGACGGCCGCGCACGCGTCGTCGCCGCCGTAGGCGATCACGGCGTCGGCCTGCTCCATCGCGCTGCGCAGCGTGGCCGCGTCCTGGCTCGGCCAGTAGGTGACGACCACGGCGTCGGCCAGCGCGGGGTCCACCTCCGCGAGGGAGCGCAGGAAGTGCACGGCGAACGTGGGCTCACCGCTGGCGACCTTGAGGATCACCGCTGACTTGACCAGCAGAGCGCGCACGAGGGAAAGCGCAGGCAGCCCGGGGACGTTCCCGCTGCACACCGCCATGGTCACGCGCGGTCCCAGCGCCATGGTGTGTCCGCCGAGCTCTCGGTCCGCCGTGAACCCGTCCAGAACACCGGGGTCGCCGAGTTCCCGCCGAAGGACGCGGTACAGCGTGTGCGCGCGGTAGTTGGACAGCTCGACGTCGAGGCCGTGGTCCACCGCCTGCGCCGAGAACCCCGTCGCGGCGACGATGTCGGCCCGGGCCCGCACCCGGTGGGGGAAGCCGTGGTCCGCCCACCGGGAACACGTACGGTCGAACGCCTCGACGATCCGGTCCACCGGCATCGCGCGCAGCGACTCGTGGGCCGCGCGCAGCCCCTCTCCCAAGCCCTGCCACCGCCCAGGAGCGGGCCTCAGACCGTAGTACCGCCCGCCCGGGTCGTCGCCGACGGCCGCACGCTCCAGGCTGCCGGGATCGGCCCACGACGGCAGCCACGACACGCAACGCGGCTCAGCCATGACCGCCCCGCCCCGCCGTGACCTGGTCGAGAGCCAGTGAGCAGCCCCGCTGACGCGCCTTGGCCACGCGGCCCGTGACCGCCACCCCCGCCGGGTGCGCGAGGCCCCAGTCTCCCGTGAGCAGCGCGCAGGGCCGGTCCAGCACGCACAGATCGACCACCTCCAGCAGCCCGGCGCCACGTGGGAGGAGGCTCAGATCATCCGGCGCGCGCACCTGTGCCCGTACGAACGGTTCGGACGCTTTGGGCCGCTCGCCCAGGGGACCGACGGGCGTGTCCCGCCCGTCGTAGAGCTGACTGGCCAGCTCCGTCATGCCGAACAGGTTGCAGTGACCCCACGGTTCGATTCCGAACACCCGCGCGGCCATGGCCCGTGTCTCCTCGACGCTCACCCGCCGGTCCCGCTTGTGGCCGCCGGCGTCCACCAGGCGCGAACCGGAAGGCAGCCGCCAGGACTCTCCCTCTTCTCGCAACGACTGGCACAGGTTGACGAAGACCGAGGTCGCGCCGATGAGCACCACAGGGCGTTCCTCCGCCACCGCGTGGCCGAGCAGCCGGCGCACGGCGTGCCGATCCACCCCGGAACCGTCCAGCACGCAGGAGCTGAGCCGCGCGTGTCCGAACCGGCGGGCGATCAGCTCCATCCCATGGGCCATGATCATGCCGGGGGCCGCCTTTTCGGACGGGACCAGCCGGATCACGGCAGGTTCCGCCAGGCCGCGCAGGAGATGCGTTTCCGCGTTCCGCACGATGGACGTCTCCATGAGCTCCATGCCGCGCGGCGTGTAGGCGACCCGTCCCGTGCCGGTGCCCGTCGTGTTGCTGGTCTCGAAGACCCGCACCGGTTCCCGGTCGGGGAACAGGTAGGGCGGGCTCGCCTTGTAGGCGCTGTCGGGGATCCCCACGCCGTCCTCGTGGCGGTCCCAGTAGGCGGCGGTCGCCGCGGAGTTCGTCCGCGCGAGCAGGCGCAGGCGCGACTCCACCTGGTGCGCGTCCACGGCGTCTCCGGTCACGAGGCGGCCGATGTCCTCATACAGCTCGTCGACGAACGTGTCGCGATAAGCGATGCGCTTCGTCGCGCAGTGCACTGACACAGTGTGTTCCCCCGGTCGTCCGGTCATGGACCGTCGATGACGTTGTTGTCGGAACCCGCGCACGGCGCCGGCGGCCCGGCGGCCGGGCTTGCGCGCGCGGGGCGTCCCCGCATCACTCCTCGGCCAGCTCCACACCCACCAGGCGCGTCGTGCGCCTCTCGCCGCGTACGTCCTGCGGAACCTTCCGCAGCTCCGTCCCGAGGTCGAAGGTGAGAGGGTCGATGTCCTGCGAGCGCAGTTCGATCCCCTGCCGCAGGGCGGCCCCACGCATGAGTTCGACGGCAACCCGCTCCAGCGCACGGAAGTGCTCGTGGAAGCGGTCGCGCAGCGCGTCAGGGGCGTCTCTCGCCAGTATCTCCACGTTGAGCCGGTGGCAGAGCGGCGCGCTCAGGTCGACGAACGACATGGCGTCCACCACCCCCTCGTCCACCTCCGCCCACTCGCGCAAGAACCCCTGGATCCGGTGGGCCACCCGTTGGTGCCGCCGCCAGGGCTCTCCCAGCGACTCCATGAACGTCAGGTCGAGGGCGGCACCGCTGGTGAACAGCAGGCTGTTCACCCCGAAGTACGCCAGCGTGTCCCACACGACCTTCGCCGCGAACACCTGCGCGTTGCCCATCAGGGTGTACTGCTGCTGCCAGGTGGGCAGCGCCCCCTTGAAGGAGGCGAGGTAGGCCCGGTCGTAGCTGTCCGCGCGCCGGCCGACGTCCTCACCGTCCAACTCCCGTACGACCAGGTCGGTGATGTAGGAGTTGGCCGAGGCGATGAAGTCGCTGCCCGGCGAGTACAGCGGGTCGAGGAAAACGCCGGCTTCCCCGGTCAGACACCAGCGGTCCGCGGAGAAGACCTGTGTGCAGCCGTGCGCGAAGTGCCGCAACACATGGAAGTCCTGCAGGAGGTCACGTGACCCGGCGACGTCCCGCGCCACCTGCGGCTCGTTCTCGTGCAGCCAGGCGAGGGCCCTCTCGAACCTGTTGATGGTGCGAAAGGGGACCATGTGTGCGTCCGCGACGATGCCCACGCTCGTCGATCCGGAGGCCAGCGGGATCAGCCACGTCCAGTAGCCCGGGCCCATCAGGTGGTTGGTGCTCTGCCAGCGGTTGCCCTCGACACGGGAAAGCCACGTCTTCCTGGCCTCCGCGTCCGTGCCCGCCGGGCCGGCATCCGGGAAGTCCTCGAGGTCGATCCTCCTGCCGATGCGGAACCACACGGCGTTGACGTCGTGGTCGACGGTCTCCCGCAGCCCCAGCTTCTGCTTGAGGAGCCCGCGTCGGCCCGTGGCGTCGACCAGCCACCGGCCCCGGACACCGGTGTGCGGGGAGTCGCGCAGAACAACCCGGTGTTCCTCGTCGCCCAACTCGACGTCCTCGACGTGTGTGCCCTGGAGCAGGGTGGCTCCCGCCGCGCGCACGCGGTCCGCGAGCTCGTTCTCGAGGCGTCCCCGGTCGAGCTGGTAGGTCCACGTGGGCAGCGCGCGGGAGAACCCGACCTCGAGCCGCGGCACGATGTCCTCGTTGCCCTCGTGCGGTCCGAAGAACCGCAGGCCCTCCTTGCGCAGCTGCGCCGATGTGAGATGGTCCCTCAGCCCCAGCACGGTCTCGAAATAGTGAGCCGATGCCTCCACCGTCGACTCACCCACCTTGTGCGCGGCCTCGGGTAAGGGAAACTGCGCGCGTTCGACGATCACGACTTCCGTGTGGGGGCGTGCGCGGAGGATCTGGAGCGCACAGGTGAGTCCGGCCAGCCCGCCGCCGAGAACGACGACATCGGCGGTGGGTTCCGCTGTCGCCGCGCTGCGGTCGAGGCGTTGTCCCTCAATCACGTGACCTGGGGCCTTTCGCTCGGGTGAGTGGTCATTGCGGAGCGCGGCGGCACGTCAGCGTGTCCGGCCGCCGGCTTGCGGGCGGTGAGCACACCGTTGGCGCCGACCGACTCCACACTGACCGTCTGCGGATCGACGAAACCGGCCTCGGCTGCCCAGCCGGCGTACTCGGAGGCCGTGTAGGCGCGGCCCTCGGTCTCGATGAGCTGAGCAAGGCCCATCAGCGCTGCCAGGGGAGGCCCGGTCTGCTCCTCGTTGACGAAGTAGCCGGCGATGACCAGCAGGCCGCCCGGCGCGAGCGCGTCGAACGACTTCTTGAGCAGCACCTTGGCGTCCGCCTCCCGCCAGTCGTGCAGGACGTTGCTGAAGGTGTGCACGTCATGGCCTTCGGGCAGCGAGGCATCGGCGAAGAAGTCGCCGTCGAGGGTGCGGACTCTTCCGCTCATCCCCGCGGCCTCGATGTGACCTTCGGCGATTCGGGTGACGAACGGCAGGTCGTAGACGGTCGCCTTGATGTCGGGCCAGTATCCGCACAGGGTGAGGGCGAGTGCGCCCGATCCGCCGCCCACATCGAGCAGGCTGCTGGCGCCCTTGAGGTCGATGGCGGTGGTCAGCGCCTGTCCGGTGAAGGACGACAGGGTGTGCATAGACTCCCAGAACGTGGCGGTCACAGCGGGATCCTGGCTCTCGAACAGTGATCTGACGCGGTCGCTGTCCCAGGTGACGGGCCGATTGGTGCGCACGGCCTCGGCGAGCCGGCCCCAGGCCGCGTACAGGCGATGGTCGAGCATGGTCAGGAGCCCGCCGAAGTGGTGCGGCTTCCCGGGAACCAGATACGCCTCCGACAGCGGACTGTTGCGGTACCTCTCGCCCGTCTTCTCCAGCAGGCCGAGCGACGCACACCCGGTCAGCAGCGCGCGAGCCGGACGCTCGTCGATCCCGCAGCACTCGGCCCACTCCGGCGGGGTCATCCCGGGCGTGCCGGACAGATGGGCGAACAGCCGCAGTTCGTAGGCGGTCGCCAGGGTCTTGAACGCCCAGTACCCGGTCGAGAGCTCGAAGAGCGGCACGGGGGAGGGGGCGGCTTCTGTCATGGCGGACTGCTCCTGGTCTCGTGGCGGGCCGGGCATCGGTGTCTGGTGGCGGGCTGGGCGTCTGTGGGCTGGGCGCCGGTGGGCCTGCCTGCTGTCCGACGGCCGGCAAAGGCCCTGGCACGGCCGGTGTCCTGTGGCGGGGGCCGGGGGCCGGGGGCCGGGGGCCGGGGCCGGACGACGGAGGACGGGGAGGATTCTCAGCGGGTGGCGTGGGCGGGCACGGGCGGGAAGTCGATGAGGACCTGCTGCGGCCCGCGAGTGACGAAGCCGACGTCCCGAGGGACGAATCCCGGGGAGAGCCGCAAACCGGGCAGCATGTCGAACAGCACCCGAAGAGCGGTGGTGATCTCCATGTGGGCGAGGGAGGCACCGACGCAGAAATGCCGTCCGGAGCCGAACGCCAGGTGCTGGGCCGCGCCCGCGAACGCGCGGTCAGCCTCGGCGTCCTGGCGGTACACGTCGAAGGTATCCGGCCTCTCGAAGCGCGCGGGATCGCGGTTGGCGGCTCCGACGAGGAGGAAGACCAGGGCTCCCGCGGGCAGGCTCCCGCCGGACAGCGTGACTGCCTCCCGCGTGACGCGGGTGATGACCTGCACGGGTGGAGTGAGCCGCAGAGTCTCCGCGAGCGCTCTGTCCAGCAGCCGCTCCTCTGTCGGCACAGCCGCGCCGAGACGGTTGTCGAGCAGGTGGCAGACGGTCAGGTTGAGCGCCTTCTCCGTCGTCTCACCGCCGGCCGCGAGAAGGACGAGACCGAAGCTCTTGATCATGTCGTCCGCCATCCGCTCCCCGTCGACCTCGCTCGTGCACAGCAAGGAGATCAGGTCCTCGCCGGGGTCGGCGCGGCGTCGCCTGATCTGCTCGTCGAGGAACGCCGCCAGTTCCTCGCCTGCCGCCAGCCCGGCGCGGGTCACCTCCGGGTTCTGGTCGAAGTTGCCGCTGTAGTCCACGATGGCGCGATACCACCTGCGGAAGTCCGCGTTGTCCTCGGAGACTCCCAGCAGACGCATGATGACCCTGACGGGGAGCCGCCGGGAGAAGTGCTCGGCGAAGTCGGCGGAGCCGTCGGCTGCGAAGGCGCGGACGAGTTGCCGTGCGGACGTCTCGATGGAGGAGGAGATCCGCTCGGTCAGGCGCTTGCGCTGGAACGCCGGTGAGATGAGGCGGCGGTGACGGGCGTGCTCCTCACCGTCCATGGCCATGAGGCTGTGCTGGACGAGGGGCCGCAGTTGGTCGTCCCAACTCCGGCTGGAGAAGACGGCCGCGTCCCGGAAGGCGCGCGTCACGTCCTCGTACCTGCTGATGATCCAGGCATCCAGCCGCGCGTCGTAGAAAAGCGGATGGTGTCTGCGCAGGGTTTCGAAAGTCGGATAGGGAGAGCGTCGGTATTCTTCGGACAACAGATCAGGAGTATCAGGCAGCGCGTGCGACATGGCCCCGGTTCCGTCAACGGCACGGAGTTTCGACATGTTCGTGCACTCTGCTCAAGAAGTCTCGGCAGAGTGTGCTTTACGAGTCTGTTGCACTCCCGTTCTTTTCGGGAGTTGCGCACTGGCACCGCACGTGCGACGCCGTGACAGCGTGCGCTGGTCATCACCTTGTGCAGGTGGAGCGTGCGGAAAGGTATGGGTCTGCCGGAATGCGGAATGCGCAGCCCACGCGTCCGCAGCGCGTTACCGTCGTCGCCTCAGTGAGTTCTTCTTTTCGACATGAGTGTATCCCCACAGGAGAAGGGGAGGGCCTGCGTCACCCAGCGGTGCGACCCCAGAATGTAGACCCTACTAAAGGCGTGCAGGGTCGGCAACCCTCAATTACCGTAACCTGATCTTCCAGTTGGAATTTCCTCTGCTGTCGGCGACGGACACGAACGACCTTGAGGAATGTTGAATGCGTGACATGTCCTGCCGTCCCGGATCTCCGGCCGTGGTGGCGGACGCAGGGGACGCAGTGGTCGTGGCCACGGGCATCCCGATACCTGCGGCCGGCAGGCGACGAACTCGACGCCTCTCGCGGCTCCGTATGACGTCCGGTATCGATAATGAGACAGCAGGGGCGAGTTCAGGCCTGGATTCGCGTGCACGCGGAGAACGCGCCATGGTGTCCAGGTTATGGCCAACGATTACCCGCACGGTGCCGGAGCGTTGTCACGGCGCGATCTGCTGCAAGGCCGCGCGGACCAGCACGCCGAAGATTCCGGAGTTTCCGTGATGTACGCATCCGCGTCATCACTCGGTAAGGTCGCCCGGAAACCAGCCGAGTGGAGTTCATGGAGACAGGCCCAAAGCGGCCAGGGGGAATCGGATGGTCCACTGCCCGATCGCGGCCTCGTTCGCTCTGGCCGTCATTCGCGCGAGCCCAGGACATCAGGAGGAGGCCACGGCGTTGTCACGCGATTTTTCCCCGGGGGGCAAGCGCGGTGGCCACCCGGGCGAGGCGGTCGGCCGTCAGCGAGAAGGGGTTGGCGGGATTACGGAAGGAATGCTCACCGTCGTTGACGGCGACACCTTGCCCGGTCGTGGTCCAGTGCGCGGGCCCCGGCGCTCCTTGGCCTTTCAGGAGAGCAGCCGCAAGGGGCTCGGGAGCGTCCACGCCGGTACGGGCGCGCAGCGCGGCCGTCAGCCTGCCGACAGCTTCGTCGGGCACCTCGTCGTCGCCGAACGCCGGCAGCAGGAGCAGGAGGCGCGCGTGGGGATCGGTGGTGCTGCCCCCGGGCAGCGCGTTGTCCGCGGCCGTCGCCAGCTCGTGCCAGGACAGTCCAGGTCCCATGCAGTGCCCGTCGTCCCGGGCGAGGAGTGTGGCGAGGTCCCAGCCGGGATGGTGGAGGAGGTAGTCGACGCCGATGTCGTCCCGCAGCGTGCGGTGGACGACGTGGAGACGGTGGTCGCCCGCGAGTGGCACGGTGAACGTCGGCCACTCCGCCCGCTCCCACAGGCTCAGGTGGAACGCCCCGGCCGCCTCGTGGTCCGCGCCGAACAGCAGGCTCTCGGCCTCTTCACGGTGCGCGCACGAGGCGAGGTGCCCCAGCCAGAACAAGGGCTCGTCCAGGAGTGTGGGCTGGTGCGTGAGGGGGCCGCCGCCGTATCCGGGTATCCGGGCGGGGTGCGGATCCGTGCTGTGCGTCACGGAGTACATCATGCCGCGCCGGCCCGTTGCCGCCGCGGTCGGGCGTGACGGTATCCGCGGGCCGGGCGTGGCGGTAACCGGAGACCGGGTGTGACGCTGTCCGCTCCCCGGCCGCCGTGCCGGCACCGCTCGTCCGCGTCTCCTCCTCCCGCCGTGCCGCCGGCGGGGTCCCCCCGCTTAGATGTATAGGCCAGTGATATAAAAGCGGATGTGACTGAGCAACCGCTGCCGCGTCCGCGCCTCACGGCGCGGACCCCCGCGGGCTCGTCATCCGGACGCTTTTCCCCGTGCGTCGCCGCCAGCGGCACACGAGCGCACCTCGGCTACTGCCACGACCAGTGGGGCTCCACGGTGGGCCCCCGCGCCATGACAGCCGTCCGATCTGTTCCGGGCGTCCTCGGATGTCGCAGCCCGCGCACGCCGACCAGCCCCCGCATACCCGGCCCAGGCGCTCCCGCTCGCGTGCCCGACCGTCCGCGGCGGCGCGTACGCCGCATCCCGGGCACACAACGGCGCCGACACCCGTAGACCGGCCCGGCTACCGATCTTCGCCGCCGGTGCCATCGTCACCGGGTGCCACCGCCGTCGGCGCGACCGCCGTCGGCCGACCGTTCCGGCCCCGCGGGTCCGGACCACGGCGGCGTGGGCAGTCGGGACTGCCGTACCGCGCCTGTGCCAGGCAGCCGCCGCCGTCCTCGGACAGGCCGGTCCCGAACCCGGAGTGTCGACGCGCAAACACCGGGCCTTCTCGACCCGGTTCTCGGGTCCCCGTGCCAACCAGCGCCGCCGCCCGGGAAGACGGCCGGCGCGGGAGACAGCGACCTCGCAGAAAACCGCACGCGAAAGCGCACGCGAAACCGCACGCGCCCTCGAGCAAGGAGGTCCGTACATGAACAGCACGCCCGCCTACGATCCGGGCGCGTTCCGCGCCGTGTTCGAGCAGCGGTTCACCTACTGGGCGGGGTTCAGCCGCAACACCCACCGCTACGCCCACTCCCCGGCGCTCTCCGACCCGGCAACGGGACGCTCGTGGACCTACGCGCAACTGGGCGAGGAAGTGGAGCGGGTCGCCGCCGGGCTCGCCGCGGCCGGTGTCGGCCCCGGTGACCTGATCGCCTACCAGCTCTTCAACGGTCCTGAGTTCGCACTGCTGTACCTGGCGGCCCAGCGCGTCGGCGCGGTCGGCTCACCTGTGAACTTCCGGCTGGCGCCGGGCGAGACCGCCCACGTGCTGGACACCGGCAGGCCGGCCGTCTTCGTCTACGACACGGCCGTTGCGGAGCGCGCCGGGCAGGCGCTGGCGCTGGCCGAGCACCGGCCCGCTTCGGTGGTTCACGTCGACTCGGGTGCGGAGAGGGACCGGCCGTTGCCGGACTCCGTGCCGTTCTGGCAGTGGGTCGCTCGCGGTGTCGGACAGCCGCCGCCGGACCCTTCGGGCGGGATCTACGCGGAGACCACCCGGCTCTACACCTCGGGAACCACCGGGCTGCCCAAGGGCGTACCGCTCAACAACGCCACCGAAGTGCTCTCGGCCCACGACGTGATCATGCACTTCCCGCTGACACCGCAGGACCGCACGCTCAACATGTCGCCGTGGTTCCACCGCGGGGGGCTCTACTCGGGTGGCCCCAACCCCGTCTTCTACGTGGGCGGCGAAGTGGTGCCGCTACGCCACTTCGACGCCGACACCGTGCTGGACCTGGTCGAGGAGCGGGGGCTGACCTTCCTCATCGGCGCACCGACCAACCTGGAGCGTCTCGCCGACGCACAGGAGAGGCAGCCGCGCGAGCTGGCGACCCTGCGCGGCATCGTCACCATGGGCGCGCCGCTGGACCGCGCGGCCTGCCTGCGCTACCAGTCGACGCTGACCCCGCGGATCTTCAACGGCTACGGCACCACCGAGGCGTTCTGGAACACCTTCCTGCGCCCCGCCGATCTGCCCGACCACGCGGGCAGCGCCGGCCGGGCCTGCACGGACGACGACGTCGCCGTGGTCAGGGTGTACGAGGACCGCAGGGCGGACCCCGACGACCTGGCGGCGAAGGACGGACAGGAGGTCGGCGAGGTGATCGTGCGGTCCGTGAAGTCCGCGTACGCCTACACCGCCAGACCCGACGAGGAGGCGGAGAACTTCCGGGACGGGTGGCTCTACATCGGCGACCTCGCCACCTGGGACGAGGACGAGTACGTGACCCTGATGGGCCGCCGCGACGACATGATCCTCTCCGGCGGGGAGAACGTACATCCGGTGCAGGTGGAGGAGGTGCTGAGCCGGCACCCCTCAGTCGCCGACTGCGCCGTGGTGGGCACCCCCGACCCCGAGTGGGGGCAGCTCGTCACCGCGTACGTGGTCCGCCAGGACCCGGAGCTGACCGTCGCGGACCTGGACAAACACTGCCGCGCCGACCCCATGCTCGCCGCCTACAAGAGGCCGCGCGCCTACCGCTTCACCGACGCGCTGCCGTTGACCGCGACAGGCAAGAAGGTGCACTACCAGGTTCGGGCCCAGGCGGCTGAGGACGCGGCCGCCGGTCTGCTCGAGCGCGCGCGGCCGACCAGCGGGTAGCCGCACCCTCCCGGTCCGGCCGGGCCCGGGGCGCCGACGGCGAGGTCGGCGTACCCGTCGCCGCCTGCTCGCGCGCGGCGTCAGCCACTCCGATGGACAGGCCCGCCGGCGCAGTCCTCCGCCACGCCGCGTTCCGCGCCGCGTGACGAGACCCGCAGCAGGAGTTGGGCGCCCAGCGGGGTCAACGCGTGGTGGGCGGTGCGTCCGGTGCGTCGGGTGGTGACGAGCCCTGCACGGCGCAGAACGCCCACGTGCTCGCTGGCCGACGCCGGCGAGAGCCCGGTGCGCCGCGCCAGCCGGCTGGTCGAGACGCCTTCGGCGACGACCTCCAACACCGCGGCGCGGCTGTGCCCGAGCAGCGCGGCCAGCGCACCGTGCGGATCGGCCGTCGCCGCGGCACCGGGGTGGGGGAGGACCTCGTAGTGCAGGGTCGGCTGCGGATCGCCGGGGTCACAGGGGACGTAGCTGGTGAAGGCGGCCGGGGCGAGCAGTAGTCCACGGCCTTCGAGGCGGTAGTCGGGGCCGGCCACGTCGGGCAGTTCCAACACCGGGGCGCGCCAGCGCATCCGGGGATGCAAGGTGGCCAGCACCCGCTCGACGCCGCCCTCCTGCCACTGGCGCACGCGAGCGGTCTGGTCCGCGCGGAGCGCGGTGTGCAGCCCGTGCCAGTAGGGGGCCACGGCCGCGCTGTGCTGCGCCCTCACCGCGCCGGCGAGCCAACGCAGCGCGGCCGCGTCACCCTCCAACAGAGCGCGGGCCCAGCGTGGCAGCGGCCGGTGCGCGGCGACGTACCCCCAGTCCGCGCGCAGTTCGCTCCGTGGCGTGGACAGCAGCCGCTCGATCTCCTCGTCGAGCGTGGGCAGAGCCACGTGAGGGCGCAACAGCCGGGGGACGGGGTGCGAGGGCGCGGTGACCACGAGCCTGTCCAGTGGTGGCGCGCCGGGCGGTGCGGTGGTTCCCGACGCGGCGCGCCGGGCGGCCTGTGTGGTGCGGCGCCACATGTCGAGTGCGGGGCTGCCGCTGCGGCCGTACCGCAGGCGGAAGGCGCTGAACGTCGTCGTGGCCAGCGGGCTGGGTGCCTCGGCCACGCGGACACGGGCCAGGTCGCGGACGGTGAAGTGGATACGCATACCAGGCCTGTTCGCTCGTCGTCTTCCGCACGGTGCAGGCCCCATGTTTCCCCGGAGTGTGCCCTTCCGTCATCGTGCGGTACGCGGAAGACGGCGGGGACGTCATGCGCTGCCGGCGCGGCCTGGGCGTGGTCCGCCGCGGGGCCGCGTTCCGCCGTCGCTTCGGGCACGGCCGAAACGTCCACGCGCCGCGGACGGCGGCGGGCACGATGGCCGCCAGGCCGGGAACCGGAGCGGCGCGCCGAGCCCGAGCGCGGCGCGCCGAGCCCGAGCGCGGCGCGCCGAGCCGGAACGCGGCGCCAGGGACCGGAACGTGGCGCCAGGGACCGGAGCGTGGCGCGAGGGGCCGGGGCCGGACGACCGGGAGGAGTACGCGGATGCGGAAGACCAGGACGAGGGGCGCGGCAGCCACGGGGCGGCGGCCGAGGCGCGGAGCCGGTGCGGCGGGCGGCAGGAGGGGAGGGGCCGTGACCGTGTGTGCGGTCACGGCCCTGCTGTGCACCTCGGCCGGGGCCCAGGCCTCTCCCGGCGCTGTCCAGACCCCTCCGGGCAGCGCCCAGGCCTCTCCGGGGAGTACTCGGGCGGAGGGCGACGGAGGTCACGCGTCCCGCTCGGGCGGCTGGCACGGCCCCGTCGTCTCCCATCCGGGCCAGCCCGAGATCGACTACCCGCGCGGTGAGGTGTGTGCGTTTCCCACGCACGCGGAGTTCCCCGTCGTCGACATGGTGCAGAAGACCTGGACGAACGACGCGGGCGATCCCGTCTACGCCGTCATCAGCGGCCCGTTGATCATGGACGTGACGAACAAGGACACCGGGAAAACGGTACGGCGTGACCTGTCCGGCACCGGGACCCTCTCGTATCCGGATCCCGGCCGCAGCGACACCTACGTCCTCAGCGGGGGCGACTGGGGCGTCGGCCTGCACACCAGCGACCGGCCCGCGCACAACAAGTGGCTCGTCTCGCGCGGGTTCATGTCCGTGCGGCTCACCAAGAGCGGCGGCGAAACCCACCGCGAGCTGCTGACTCTGGAGGGCCGGTACGAGAACCTGTGCGAGACGCTGAAACCGTAGAGCGCCTGTCCCCGTGGCGGGCGAGGGCTGGGACGCTTCGGCTCAGCGGTCGGTGAGCAGCTCCGCGTCGTGCGCGAGTACGGCGGCCTGTACGCGGTTGGCGCAGCCGGTGCGGGCGAGGATCCGACTGATGTGGGCCTTGACCGTGCCCACACTCAGGTGGAGCTCGCCGGCGATCTCGGTGTTGGACCAGCCCAGACCGAGCAGCCGCAGGACGTCCTGTTCGGCGTCGGTCAGCTCCCTGATCCTGCGCAGGGCCTCGTCGGTGTGCCGTCCGGACCGTACGTGCCGCTCCAGCAGCTGCCGGGTGATGCGCGGGGCCAGCACCGGTTCGCCCGCGGCGGCCCGCCGCACCGCACCGATCAGCTCGGCCGGGCCCGTGTCCTTGAGGAGGAAACCGCTCGCCCCGGCACGCAGGGCCCGCGACACCTTCGCCTCCTCGCCGAACGCCGTCAGCATCACGACACAGGTGCGGGGTGACAGGCGTGCGATGTCCCCGGCGGCGGCGATGCCGTCACGGGCCGGCATCTGGATGTCGAGCAGAGCCACGTCGACGTCGTGTGTGCGGCACGCGGCGGCGGCCTCCCGGCCGTCGCCCGCCTCGGCGACGACCTCGATGTCCTCCGCGTCCTCCAGGATGAGCCGGATCCCCGCGCGCATCAGTGCCTCGTCGTCGGCGATCAGGGTGCGGATCATCCGCTCATCCTAAGACCGCGTCACCAAGGGAGGGAGCCGGCCAGCAGGACGACCAGGAAGACGACCGTCGGCAGGGTCACGAGCAGCGTCAGGCAGCCGGAGCCCAGAATGCGCGGCCAGGTCAGGATCTCGTCCGGCGAAGGGGCGTGCGCCCCTCTCGCCGAGGCGACGCCGCCGCACGGAGCGGCCTTCACCGCGCTCCGCGAAGCGGCCTCGCCCCTCGTGAGGTGCCCCGCGAGACCCTCAACGGCCGCGGCGGCCTCCGGGGGGCCGCCCCCGTGTGCGGGCAGCCACGCAGCCACACGGAAACCGCCGTCGGGCAGGCCGCCCGCCTCGAAGGTGCCGCCCAGCAGAGTGATCCGCTCCTGGCAGCCGGCCAGCCCGCTGCTGTTCCCTCCGTGGGAGCGGCGTTCCTCGTGCGGCGCCCCGTTGGTCACCACAACCTCGACGCCCTGGCCCGTGGCTCTGACCACCACCTCCGTGCGGGCGCCGGAGGCGTGTTTGAGCACGTTGGTCAGCCCCTCGCGGACGATCCGGTGCACTGCCTGACGCGTACGCAGACCGACCTCGGCCGTGTCGGGGACGGACCACACCAACTCGACGGTGCTGCCGGTCCCGCGGGACTCCCGCACCAGCGCGGTGATGTCCGCGCGTGTGCCCTTCTGGTCCTGTGCCGGTTCCGTCACGTCCAGGTCCGTCACCTCCCCGTGGCGCAGCACGCCGAGGATCTCGCGCAGCTCCTCCAAAGCCGTGCCACTGGTCGTCCGCAGCAGCTCGACCCTCTCGGTGAGAGCGGGCGCCTGCCGGGTGACGGCGAGTTCGAGCGCCCCGGCGTGCACCGAGAGCAGGCTCAGCCGGTGGCCGAGAAGGTCGTGCATCTCTCCGGCGATCCGGTTCCGCTCCTCCATCCGGGCCGCCGCGGCGGTCAACGCACGGGCCTGCTCCAGGTAGGCGTTGCGCTCCCGCAACAGGCTGACCAGGGGACGACGCCGTCCCAGCAGCACCCCGGCCGAAGCCGGCAGCAGCAGGAGCAGCGCCGCCGAGACGCTGTTGTGGGCGAAGCCAGACAGCAGCAGACCGGGCCGTGCCACGCGTGCGCCGACAGTCAGGAGACCGACGACGGCGCAGGCCACCCCGACGGCCTGCCACGCCCGCCGCGGCCGCGCGAGACGACGGGTGGCGGACAGCACGAGCAACGGCGCGGCCGCCACGGTCCACACGTTGTCTCCCACGACCAGCAGGGAGACCCCGATGATCGCGGCGCGAGGCCGGCCGCGCCGAGCGAGGACGAGCAACGCGGTCCACAGCGCCTCGAGCACCGCCCACACCGGCCGTTCAGGGGGCGCCAGCAGCAGCGGAACGAGACCGAAGGCCGCCGCGAGGAGACTGAGCAGCACGTCGATGACGACCGTACGGCGTGGAGCGGCGCGCACCGCGGCCCAACTCTCGACGGCCTCCCCGCGTACCCGCCGCGGCACAGCGGCCAGCGTGTCCACCAGCCCGACGGAACGACGCGCCGACTCTGCTTCCTCGTACACCTGGCTCGTCATCATTCCCGCTCCGCCACCGTCATCCTGTCGCATCGAACCGTATCCGCGGCGGTGATCGCGCCGCAGGCGCCCCAGGCGCCCCAGGCGGTCACGGCGGTCACGGGCCCGGCCGACGGCGCGGCGGCCGGGGCAGGGCCGCGCCGCCTCTCCGGCTCCGGCCGTCACTCGCTGCGCCATCAACCCGCTCCTTCGCGCGAGGCGTTCTGGTCACCGAGACGCTACGCACGCGCGGGCCCGCACCGCTTCGGCCGAGCGGCCACCCGCCTCGTCCGATCGGCACACCGGCGCCGGCCTGTCGACGACGGCCCGGCGCCTTTCGTCGTTCGGAGAGAGGCGCCGGACTGCCGTTCACACGCGGGACGTTGTGGAGCTCGCCTCCCCGTCGCCCTCACAGGACAGCGAGCAGACGCGGCAGACTGGGCCGCCCACGCCGCCGAGGACAGCCGCCGTACCGCGCCTCGGCCTCCGACCCACGCTCCTGGAGCACCGCATGAGACTCGACGATCACCGTGTGGTCATCACCGCCGCCGGCCGCGACTTCGGACGCACGCTGGCCATCCGTCTCGCCGACCTCGGCGCCGAGGTCTTCCTCTCCGCGCGCACGTACGCCGCCGCCGAGCGTGTCCGCGACGAGATGCGCGACCGAGGGCACCAGCGGGTGCACGCCTTCGCCTGCGACCTGACCGACCCGGCCTCGATCCGCGACTTCGCTGCCGGCGTCGCCCGGCACACCGACCGCGTTGACGTGCTGATCAACAACGGTTCGCGCTACCTATCGAGCCCCGACCTGCAAGCGGCCTCCGACGCCGACGTCGTCGACACCCTCGCGTCCGGGGCCACCGGCACCGTCCTGACGGTCAAGAACTTCCTCCCTCTCCTCCTCAACTCGGACAAGCCGGATGTGGTGATGATGGTCTCCGCCTGCGGAACGACCGGTCACCACCGCTCGGACGCGCACGACGCCTTCTACGCGGCCAAGAGCGCCCAGGCAGGGTTCGCCGAGATTCTCTCCAAGCGCCTGCGGCCCCAAGGGGTCCGGGTGATCTCGCTCTACCCGCCCGACTTCGACAACCCCGACCCGCTCTCCGCGGAGTGGGAGACCACGCCGCGCGGGGCCGAGGACCCCCTCACCGCGCAGTCACTCGTGGAATGCGTCCTCTTCGCCGTCGCCCAGCCACGCGACTGTTTCATCAAGGCGTTCCACTTCGAACAGGTCTGACCCGGATCCGGCCCTTGCGGCGCTCCCGCACCGGGCCGGCGCACGGGCCGTTGGGGACTCAGCCCGGCGAGTCCATGAGAGCCGTGACGTAGGTGTCCAGCCGCCTCTCGACGGCACGCGTCGTCAGCTCCGTCCTCCCCGCCTCCCGCCACGCCTGAGCGACCGGCCGGACCTCTTCCGAGAACGCCAGCGCATCGCGCACCTGCCAGTACAGCCGCTCGCCCCGGTCGGCGGCCAGCACGCCGCCGGCCTCCTCGTACGACTCGGCGAACCGCAGGCCCCACGCCGGGCCGTGCAGCATCGCCAGGATGGTGGAGCAGTGCGCCACATCGAGATCCGCCGGGCCCCAGGAGGCCCCCGCCCAGTCGACGACACCGGTGATCCGGGCCCCTGCCGGGTCTGCGCGCGCCACGTCGAACAGCACGTTGCCGGGTTGGAAGTCGCGGTGCAGGAACCGCTCTTCCCAGCTCGGCGCGGGCCCGCGGATCACCTCGATCGCCGCGTTCCAAGCCGCCGCGTCGGCGCCCTTCGGAGTCACGACGGTGTCCGCGGTCGTCAACGCCACATATGCACGGGGCCGCTCGGCGGGCCGCAACGCGTGGATCGCCACGAGCTGACGGGCCAGCGAAGGAACGCGCGTCTCCACGCCCGCGTCCACGAGAACCGTCCGGCCCGGCAGGCGTGTCATCAGGAGCGACGGATACGCGCACTGCTCGGCGGTCGGATCAACGGCGACCAGCGTGGGCGCCGGCACGGCGGTCCCCGTGAGCAGGGAGAGAGCCCCGGCCTCCCGGTGCAGCCAGTCCTCGGCGTGGCTGAGGGAGAACGGGTCGACGAAGCTCCGCAGCACCAGGTCGCGGGTGGTTCCGTCCCGCGCAGCGATGGTCAGCCTCCGCATCGCGGCAGTGATGCCGCCGTGCAGCGCCTCGGCTCCCACGATCCGTTCGCCGGCCTCCAGGTGCCGGTTCACCCAGGCCAGTGTCAACGGGAGGACGAGCGCTGCCTCATCGTGGTCGGTCACCGTGCCATCTCACCATCCGGAGGGCAGCGCGCGCGAAGGTATTGTGCGCCCGTCAGCGTGAGCGCCCACGAGGGTGGGCGACCGGAGGGGCTCAGTCCCGCAGCACCTCGTGCGGCAGGGCGTGGGCGGTGCGCCCGCCGGGTGTGCGTACCGTCCGAGCGGCCAGCAGCGCGTCGACCACCGCCTCCTCGACACCGTCCAGAACGGCTGTGAACACCAGGTTCAGATCGGCGGGCGAGAGCACCACGGGGGCCTCGGCGACCCGGGTGGACAACGCCAGCCCGTAGTCGCCGCTGCCGTGGCTGTACGCGGCGCCGACGCGGCCGAGCGCCAGCACCCCGCGCGTGGCGACCCGTTCCAACTGGCGTCCTGCGCACGGCACGTCCAGCGCCACGACCACCACGCAGGAGCCGCGGGGTGAGGTGTGCCCGGCCCGCTCCAGCCCCAGGTCCTCGGGCACTACCGTGCGTCCCGCCACGCGCAGGTCCCCGTCCATGTTGGCCAGCACGAGCACCCCGGCGGTCGCGGGACCGCCGGACAGCGGCACCTTCCGGGACGCCGAGCCGATGCCCGCCTTGAACCCCAGTGCGCACGCCCCGGTACCGCCCCCGACGTTGCCCATCGACATCGGCCCCGCGCCGGCCCCGTCCAGTGCCGCCCGTACGTGCGCCTCGGTCACCGGCCGCCGCTCCGCGCAGAGCCAGGAGTCGTTGATCTCTCCCACGACCGGATTGAGTGAGGTCACCGGGGCGGTCGCCCGCTCCAGCACCCACCCGACCAGCGCGTCCGCCGCGCGGAACGCCGACAGCGTGGACGTGAGCAGCACCGGCGTCTCCAGCTCCGTCAACTCCATGAGCTGTGTCGCACCGACGAACTTCCCGTAGCCGTTGACCATGTGGAAACCGGCCGGGACCGCGCGCGCTTCCTCCAACGCCTCCGGCACCAGCGCTGTCACCCCCGAGTACACGCCGCGCTCGTCGTCCTCCAGCGTGGTCTGCCCCACGCGCAGGCCGGGCACGTCCGTGATCGAGTTGAGCGCTCCCGGCGCCATCCGTCCCACCGCCCGCCCGGTCTCCCGCAGCCGCAGTGCCCGTCCGCGTCGCTTCTGACCCTCCATCTGTCCGCCCTTCGCCCGACCGTGCGGGCCGTCCGCACGGCGGCCCGCACTCTATGCCGCGCACGGACGGAGCTCAGGAGTGGGCCGGGGCCGTGGACGGAGCGTGGCTGAGCGCTGCGGCGGCCTCCCAGCCGTACCCGTCCGGGTCGGTGAACGGGCCGGCGGTGCAGCCGAGCACGATGCGGTGCGATCCGGTGCCGTCCGCGCTGACGCCGAGGTCCTTCGCCAGGCCGCGGCGCTTGTACAGTGCCAGTTTGACGGGGCTGGACTTCTCGGAGGCGAACTCGGCGTACTTCCCTCCGAAGCTCCTGGCCACGGTGAGGCCCCGGCTCACGTAGAACTCTCTGCTGGCCTTCACGTCCTCGACGCCGAGCAGGAGAACCATCTCGTCGATCTCACGGGTGGCCGGGCCGGTGTCCTTCTTCGCCGAGGTCGCGACCTTCCAGAGCGTCCCGTCAGGGGCCTGGACGACGCCACCGTAGCCCCACAGCGACTTGGCGGCGGGCTTGATCACCGTCGCGCCGGCGTCCACAGCGGAAGCCAGGAACCGGTCGACAGCAGCCGGCTGCGACACCGTGAGTGCCAGCGTGAAGCCGCGGAAGCCGGTGGAGGAGGCCTCGGACTGCCGCAGGCGTATGCGGGTGTCCACAGCGAAGGCGGTGTGGAAGCGCTGGGCGGCTTCGGGGTCGGCCACCTCGAGAGTGACGGATGCGACGGACACGGGGGATGCGGTGATTGCCATGGCCCTCACGCTAGGGTCGCCCGGCGACCGGAGGCTTCTCGATTCCTGACCGGTCTCGTCGGCTGCTGACTCGCCGCCTGTTCGTCCGCCTGGCGCGGGCATCGCCGCCCCCCCCGCTGTCGCCGTGTACGCGGGCGGGGCGGGGACTCCGCCGGTGGGCAGTGCTTCCGGCGCCGTACGCACGGCCGGTCACCCTGTCGCTCGGTGCGTTGTGTGCTCGCGTGCTCCGGGAGAGTGGTGAGATGGGGCGTGGCCGCTTCACCCGTTCGGCCGCCGGGCCCGGAACAGCGGTGAAGACCGCTTCGACCACGGCGCGTGCCGCTCGCGAAAGAGGCACAGGGACGAGACGACGGGCGCTGAGAAGGTGTTCTGGTGACGGAGTCGAACGTGACCATCGAACGGCTGCTGGCGGCGGTCGAGCAGGCGCCGCCGGTCGACTCGGTCGCGGTGGTGGCCCGATTCCTGTCCGAGCAGCTCGACGCCCGTGAGGTGTGCTTCCTGATCACCGAACTCGGTGGTGAGACGCTGTGGCGCCTGCCCGCCCTGTGGCCGTTGCGTGACCGGAAACAAGACCCCGTGCGCGTGCCCGGCACCGTGTTCGACACGGTGATCCGCACCCAGCAGCTCCACATCACCGACGCGCCGCAATCCGAGGGCCACCGGGGCGGGCACCGAGTACTGACGCCGGTGACCCTCCGGGGAGACGCCATCGGCGTACTGGAACTGATCACCCCTGACCCGCCCAGCGCCCTCGGGCAGCAGCAGATCGCTCAGGCCGCACACGCCCTGGCCTATGTGGTCACCGCGAACCGCCGCTTCACCGACCTGTACGAATGGGGCCGACGCAGCGCCACTCCCACCCTGGCAGCGGAGATCCAGCAGAACCTGCTGCCCGACGCGCTCACCGTCGAGGCAGGTCAAGCCACCGTCGCCGGGGGACTGGAACCGGCCGGGGACATCGCCGGTGACACCTTCGACTACAGCCTGGACGAGAACCTCCTGCACGTGTCCGTCACCGACGCCATGGGACACAACGAGCCCGCCGCTCTCCTGGCCACCCTCGTCATCGGTGCCCTGCGCCAGACCCGCCGCGCCCACGCGTCCCTCGCAGAACAGGCGCGCGCCGCCCATCAAGCCATCCTCGACCACGGCAACGAAGCCACCGTCACAGGGCAACTCCTGCGCATCGACCTGACCACCGGGCGAGCCCTGCTGGTCAACGCGGGCCACCCCTGGCCGATGCGGCTGCGCAACGGCCGGGTGACGGAGGTCGAACCGCACATCGACCTTCCTTTCGGCTCGCCCTGGCACGGCGTCTACCGGGTGCAGGAGTTCGACCTGCGGTCCGGCGACCGGCTCGTGCTGTTCACCGACGGGATGACCGAACGCAACACCGCCGGCTTCGACCTGCCCGCCGTCATCGAACGCGACGCGCATCTCCACCCCCGTGAAGCCGTGCGCTTCATGACCCGGGCACTGCGGGAAGCCACCGGCGGCGACCTCCTGGATGACGCCACGGTGGTCTGCCTGGACTGGCACGGTTCCGGATCCAGCCTGCGTACCAGCGAAATCGGGGCCGACACCGGCAGCCGATGAGACTGCCAGGTGGAGGGCGCCGCGGCGGGCGGTTCGGCGCGCGGCCGGCCGCCCTCGCAGGCGTCAGCGGCTCGTCCGCCTCACCGCACGGGACGAGGGCTCAGTCCAGCAGGTCGAGCGCTGCGAGGATGGCGGCGGGCTCGGTGCGGCTCGCGTAGTCCGGGTGGACGTCGAGCCACCGGATGATCCCCTGGGCGTCGATCAGGGCGACGGTGGGCATGGGAACGTCGTCCGTGCCGTCGCTGTTGGCCTCCGACACGTCCGTGACGACGGCGGTCACCGCCTGCCTGGCCTGCGCGGACCAGGTGTTCATGACGCCCAGCGCGCGGCCGATCTGGTTACCGGGGTCGGAGAGCACCGTGAAGCTGAGCGCGTTGACCTCCTGCATGGTCAGCGATCCGTCCGGCCGCTGCGGGCTGACGGCAATCAGCTCCACCCCGCGGGAGGTGAGCTCGGGGAGCAGTTCCTGCTGGTAGGTGCGGAGGGCCAGGTTGCAGTACGGGCACCAGGCACCGCGGTAGAGCACCAGCACGGTGGGTCGGCCGCCGCACGCCGCGGCCCATGTGGTGGGTACGCCCGCCGGGTCGAGTAGTGCGGCGTCCGGCAACCGGATGCCGGATTCCGCGGCGCCGGCCGGTACGCCGTCGGCGGCGAGCCGTTCCTGTTCGGCACGGAGAGTGGCGAAGGCGGGACGTTGCTCGTCGGTGATCTGTTCGCCCGTACGTGCGTGGAACTCCGCTACCTGCTCGGCGTAGGTCCGACCGGTCATGGCACGCCCTTTCTGGATTGGTGATTCCATTCTGTGGGTGCGCAGAGTGAAGTGTCAATCGCCTCCCGGAGGTTGGGTACTCCGCCGCAGGGCCGGATACGGTTGAGCCATGAACGCCCGCGACGATGACTCAGCTGCCCTGAGCCGCGCACCCGCACGGCTCACCCGGAAGGGGCAGGCCACCCGCGCCCGCATCGTCGACGCTGCCGCACGGCTGATGATCGAGACGAACGTGGCCGGTACGCGTACCGACGACGTACGTGAGGCCGCGGGCGTGAGCGCGTCGCAGATCTACCACTACTTCGAGGACAAACCCGCGCTCGTACGGGCTGTCATCTCGCACGCGACCGACCTCGTCCTGGAGGCCCAGCAGCCGGTCCTGGGGCAGCTGGACTCGATGGCGGCCCTGCGCGCGTGGCGAGACCACGTCGTGGAGCTGCAACGCTCACGCCAGTGCGCGGGCGGCTGTCCGCTCGGCTCACTCGCGGGCGAACTGGCCGAGAGCGGCGACTCCGCACGCGGGGAGCTGGCGGCGGGGTTCGCCCGGTGGGAAACCGCCCTGCGTGAGGGACTCACCACCATGTACGAGCGGGGGGAGTTGCGTCCCGACGCCGACCCGGAAGAGCTGGCCCTCGCCCTGCTGGCCGCTCTCCAGGGTGGCATCCTTCTCACGCAACTGCGCCGGGACACCGCCCCGATGAGGGCCGCTCTCGACACGACGCTCGACCGTATCGAGTCACTCACCACCGACCCGGGCCCGCGCACGGTCGAGGCGGCGCACAAGCGCTGAGACGGTGAAGCGGTGCGCAGCGGCGCCGCGGAAGCCGACTGCGTCCTTCCTCGGCCCGATGCCCTCTCCCGCCGCGACGTCCGTTCCCGCCCCGACGTCCGTTCCCACCCCGAGGGCGCGAGCCGACCCGCGGGCGTCGTCGCCTCGCGCGCGGTGGTTGCCGTAGCCGTCTCTGTCTCGCGCGGGTGCGGTGGGCCGTCAGTCCCCGTCCGCGGCGGTCAGGGCCTCCGCGATCATGCGGGTGGCGAAGTCCTGGTCGTCGGTGATGCGGTTGATGTGTTCCGCGAGGAGGAAGGCGGTGACTTCCAGGGGATTCATCTCCTCCTGCGTCCACTCCCCGTACTGTTTGCGCCAGAGATTGGGGCTCAGGCCGGTGCCCGCCGCGATGACGAGGCCCGCCATGGTGGGGATGGCCTCGGGGCGCACGCTCTTGGGCATCATGCGCATCGTGGCCACGAGGTTGGGCACCACGTACTCGAACACGTCCTTGTCGTGGTCCTCATGGGCCTCCCGCAGCCACATCATGAACATGTAGATGAGCGTGCACGCGCCGTCCAGGAGGTCCTTGGCTCCCTTGCGGCCCATCGACGCCGTCAACTGTGCGACGAGGGCCTTGTGTTCCGGGTCGTTCGCGTCCTTTCCCTCGTGGATGCTCCTGAGGCGGGAGTCGACCATCATGAGTGCCGCACCCACGTCGCCTGCGGGAGCGTACTGGGGGTCGTAGGGCGATGACACAGAATTCCTCCGCCTCGCGGGGCCGCAGTGCGACCACGCCATTCCGTCGCTGGGGGTGCCGCGTTCACCTTAGGCTCTGCGTTCACCCTCGTCGGCACGTTCCGGGTTTCCCCATGTGGCCGTTTCCCGACGAGGGGGAAACCGGCCGGAGCACATGGTGGCGCTCCCGCCACCCATGTGTCCTGTGCCTGACGACGATCACTCAGCCGAGCGCCCCCGTTCGAGGGCTGTTTCGGGCCGGGCATGCGGAGAAAGGGGCGTGCGCCGGGCTGAGTCGCGGGAGCGGCCCCGTGGCGTGCGGGCGGGATCGGCAGGCCGGGGGTACCGGCGTGCGCTGACACCATCGGGGCAATGCGGGCATACCCCAACAGCGGTGTGGAAGTACCCATTTGAATTCAATCGGGTACGGGCTTGGTCGGCGGACGCCGGCCGGAGGTGGGGATATGAGGAGCGGATACGGGTTCCGCCTGCGGCGGGACCCCCTCGCCTGCATCGAGGAGCTGAGCCGCGACAGCACGGCAGGGGTGATGCGGCTCCCCTGGGGCGGCTGGTGTGTCCGCGACAGCGAGCTGGCGCAGACGTTGCTGCGCGATCCGGACTACCACACGGGCGGATCGGTCTTCTTCGGCGAGCTGCTGCCCGACCGCGCCGCGCAGGCAGAGCTGGGCCGCGCGGTGCGCGGTCTGCTGCGCGCCGGCGTGCCGCACTTCCGTGCCGCGTTGCCCGAGGCGGTGGCCGCTCTGCCGGCGTCCAGCCGGTGGCCGGACGCCGGCACACGGCTGGTCTACCACTGCCTGGCGGACCTGCTGCTGCGCCCCGGCACGCCGGGCGGCAGCCGTGAGCTGATGCGGCGGGCCGCGCACGAGGGCGTGGCGGTGCGCGCGCCGCACGTGTGGCAGCGGGCGCGGGCGGAGCTGATGCGGGCCAGGCTGGTGACCGCAGTGGCCGAGGAAGCACACCGCCGCCGACGGCCTGCCGGTGAACCGCGCGACATGTTGGACGCGGTGCTCATGGTGTGCCGGGAAGCGGAGATGCCCGACCGGGCAGTGGCCGACCTGCACCTGATGATGTTCCGGGCGATCATGGCCCCCGTCAGCGCCTCGCTGGCATGGTCGGTGCTGCTGGCCTGCCTGCACCACACCGGGACCGCACCGTGGCCCTGGCCGGCCGACCACGTCGTGCGTGAGGCGATGAGGCACCGCCCGGTGCCCTGGATGCTCGGACGAACCCTTCCGCGCGCCGTGGAACTCGGTGGCACCGTCTTCCCGCCGGGCGAGCTGCTCTCCGTCTGTCCTTACCTGCTGCACCATGACGAACGCCTCTGGGATTCCCCCGACGCCTTCCGGCCCGAACGCTGGGCCGACGACAGCGGGCACGGTCCCTACATCCCGTTCGGAATGGGGCCCTTCAGCTGTGCCGGTGCGGCGGTGGCACACACGCTGCTCACCGAGTCGCTGGCCGCCCTCACCGACCACGCCTGCCTGGCGGTCACCGGCGGTGACACACGCGCCGCCATGTCGGAGGGCAACGTGCCGCGACCGTTCGTGCTGCACCGCTCCCCGAACCATCCGCCCGCACACGACACGAGAAGGGGGTGATCAGCCATGGCCGCGACGATGCGACGCGTCTTCACCAACAAGCCGGCTCGACGCTGGTACTGGTACTGACCAGGGCACACCGGCCCGGACGCCCCCGGCGTCCGGGCCTTCGCGCCGCGAGAACAACTCAGGAAACCCGAGTGGACTCCGGGTCGGGGGCTCGGGAGAGCGGCTGGTCGGCGGGCCTGGTGCGGCGGGGGAGGACCAGCAGGGCCAGGGCGCCGATCACGGCGAGCCCCGTCATCAGCACGAAGCCGCTGGAGAAGCTGTCGGTCGTCGTGACGATGTAGCCCATCGCGGAGGGGGCGACGATTCCCGAGGAGGCGAAGGCGGCGTCGGCGAAACCCGCCGCCAGGCCCGGCTGGGAGGGGGCGGCGTCGATGGCGGCGACCCACCAGATGCCGCCGGTGACGAAGCCGATGCCCACCCCGAGTGAGATGAAGACGACCGAGACCGTCAGCGAGGGCGCGGTGAAGATGGGGATGAGCGCGGCGCCGGACAGCAGCAGGGCGACGCCCATGATGGTCAGGCGGGTGCGGGGGCTGCCGGTGCGCTGGTAGACGCGGTCGGTGAGTACGCCGCCGATGAGCGCGCCCACGATTCCGGCCGCCCACGGGGCGATGGCGAACATGCCCACGTCGGTGACGCCGAGGTCGTATGCGGTCGAGAGGTAGTCCGGCAGCCAGTACATGAAGCCCCAGAAGATGAAGCCCCACGCGAAGTAGCCGATCGCGATGATCCACAGGTTGCGGTTGGTCAGAACGGGACGCCATTCGACGCGGCCGCGGGAGGTGCGCTCCTCCTCGCGTTGCCCCGCGGCGATGTGGGCGCGTTCGGCCTCGGAGACCTTCGGGTGCTCCTCGGGGGTGTTCTTGAGCAGCGCCCACGCGGCGGCGAACCACAGGAGTCCGAGCGCCGCCAGGAACCAGAACATGCCCCGCCAGCCGAGTCCGGCGATGAGCTGTGTCACCACGGGCCCACCGATCAGCAGCGAACCCGCCACGGCGACGCCGCCGATCATGGCCAGCGCGGTGCCGCGCTCGCTCTGCGGCAGCCATCGGCTGACCGTGCGGGTGGCGGCCGGGAACCCCGGACCCTCGCCGGCACCGAGGACGATGCGGGCCAGGAAGAGCCCGGCGAAGGAGCCCGCGACCGGGGTGAGGGCGGTGACCACGGACCACAGCGCGACACCGACCAGCAGGGTGCGGCGGGCGCCGTACCGGTCGACGAGGGGGCCTGCCAGGAAGGCGAAGACCATGTAGCCGATGGAGAAGGCACTGCTGATGAGACCGTACTGGGACTTGGTGATGCCGAACGCCTCGGTGAGCGGCTCGACCGTGTAACTGACCGCACTGCGGTCGATGTAGTTGATGACGATGAGGGTGATGATCAGTCCGAGCGTCAGCCAGCGGACGTTTGAACGCGGGGAACTCACTGGTTCACCTCACTCGGTGGGGAAGGGGAGTCCTGGGCGGAGGTCAGCGGCGGACGCCGGGCGCGACCGCGGCAAGGGCGCGCGTCAGCGCGGTGGTGTCCGGAGCGGCGGCCAGGTCCCCTATGCGGTCGGCCAGCGCTCTCACCGCCTGCTCGTCACCCGTGCCGAGGGCGTTGGCGAGGAATTTGGCGGTGAGTTCCTCGGTGGTCAGCGGGTGTTCGGGGCTGCCCTTGTTGACCATGACCCGTTCGGTCATGGTGGTGCCGTCGTCGAGCTCCGCCGTGAGGACGGCGGGGAACTGGTGGGGGAAGACGCGCGTGCACTCCTCGTCGGCGACGCAGGTGACACGTGCGGCGAGGGCGAGGCGAGCGGGGTCGGCGGCCGCCTCGTCGGTGAAGTCCTGGTGGAAGACGCCGAGACCGCGGTGGATCGCTCCCCGTCCGGCCACCCGTCCAGGACCTGACTCCGCGGCCGTCGCGGTCCCGGGCTCGGCGAGGAGCCCGGTGGCGACGGTGTAGGGGCCGCTGAACGCGGCATGGTAGCCGGAGCGGGGCCGCGCCTTCTCCGCCGCCGGCTCCGCGATCGTCCGCAGGACGGGTGCCGGCACGCCCAACGTCAGGGCGGCCACGCGCGCGGGGTCGAGGCCGCGGCGCCGCAGCCGCATGGCGGCGTCCATTCCGGCGTGCGTGAAGTGGTTGCAGGGGTAGGGCTTGATGAACAGCCGTGCGCACTCCCACTGCTCGCCGAGGCCGTCGGTGAGGGCCGAGACGGTGGTGTCCGCGTCGAAGCGCTCCCCGCAGTAGGCCCGGAAGAAGCCGAACCTGCCCTCCAGGACGGTGGGCGGCCCGGTGAGGCCCAGGCGTGCCATGTCGGCGGCGACCACGCCCGCGTGCGCGGCCCAGCCGCAGTGCACACGCTTGACGGTGCCCCCTGTGCGGTTGGACTCGATGATGCCCGCGCCCATGCTCGCGGAGATGCCGATCGCGGAACAGATGCCGTCCGCGTCCAGGCCGCGGAGCAGCGCGGCGGCGACGGCCGCGCCGATGGCTCCGCAGATCGCGGTGGCGTGCAACCCCCGGTCGAAGAAGACGGAGTTGCCCAGCGCCTCGTCGTACTGCGCCATGCCGAGCCTGCACGTCACCTCGATGCCGACGGCTGAGGCCACCAGCAGTCGCGCACCGGTGGCGCCGCCCGCCTCCGCGGTGGCGAGCGCCGCGGGCAGCACCGAGGCGGAGGGGTGCAGCACGGAGGGCAGGTGGGTGTCGTCGAAGTCGAGGGTGTGCGCCAGGGTGCCGTTGACCAGCGCTGCCGACGGCGCCGGCAGACGGACGGCGGAGCCGATGGCGGTGGCTGCGGGCGTGCCGCCCCACTCCTCGGCCAGTGCGCGTACCGCCGCGCCGGGCCGTTCGGGCAGCGCGGCGAGACTGTTGCCGACGAGGTCGAGGAGATGCCCGGTGACCTTCTCCCGCAGTCCGTCGGGAAGGCCCGCCTCGCGCGTACGGGAGGCGAAGTCGGCGAGCTGCCGGGCGGCTGTCGTACCGGAGGAGTCCGGCGCGGTCGCGGCTGCGGTGTGCGGCGCGCTCACGGCAGCACCGCCACGGGACGGACGGGGGAACCTGTGCCGCCGACGATCCTGAGCGGCGCCACGACGAAGAGGAACGCGTGCCGCCCGGTGGCGGCGATCTCCTCCAGCGCCAAGTGCTCCATGATGTAGATGCCGTGCTCGACCAGCAGCAGCCGGTGGACCGGCAGGACGCTGTGGCCCCGGCCCGGCTGGATCTGCTCGCAGGCCGTGGTGTCGGAGCCCACGGCGCGCACACCGCGCTCCGCCAGCCAGGCGCCCGCCTCCTCGGTGATGCCGGGGACCCCCGACTCCTTGCCGAGGTAGGCGGCCGCGTCGTCGAAGTGGCGCGCCCAGCCGGTGCGTATGAGAGCCACATCGCCGGGGCGCGGCTCGGCACCGCCGGCCTGGGCCGCGCTTCGCAGGTCGGCGGCGGTGACACCGTAGCCGCCGGGCAGCGTGTCCGTGCCGTGCGCGGCCGCCACGTCGAGCAGCACGCCGCGGGTGACCATGGCGGGGGTGTGTTCCGCGCCGTGTGCGGAGAACGCGCCGCCCGTCTGCGCCTCGGCGGCGTCGACGCCGCCGTGCAGCTTGCCGTGGTGGCTCACGTGTGACAGGGCGTCGATGTGGGTGCCGACGTGCCCGCCGGTGATGATCGTCTCGTTGGCCGCCGAACCGCCGTCGGGACGCGTCATGTCACCGTGCCGCCGGGCGAGCACCATACGGAAGCCGGGGTGGTTGGGGGAGCACGGCATCCCGGTGAACAGTGGCTGGCCCAGTTCGACGATGCGGGGGTCGGCGGGCAGCGCGTCGAGGAGCGGATCGTGGGCGTGCCGGTCTGAGGTCATGGCCTGCCTTGTGGGAGATAAGGGGAGAGGGAGAGAGGGGGAAGGTTGGGGGCGCGTCTGAGGGGTCAGTCGTGCAGGCGGTCGAGGACCCAGCGGGCCTGCGCCACGACCGCCGGATCGACCAGGCGGCCCTGCGCGTCGAGCCAGGCCGCGCTTCCCGCGTCCTCGACCTGGCGCAGGGAGTGGACGAGACGCCGCGCTTCTTCGGCCTCCCGCGCGGTGGGGGTGAAGGCCGCGTTGACGGGCGCGATCTGGCGGGGGTGGACGACCGAGCGGCCGAAGAACCCGCTGTCGCGGGCCTCCTCGGTGCTCAAGGTGAGCCCGGGCAGGTCGTCGACAGCGGTCCACACGCTCTGCACGGGCTCTGCCAGGCCTGCCGCACGCGCCGCGTTGACGACGCGGCCGCGGGCCCAGTCCAGTGCCGTGTCCCTGCGTGCGCGCAGATCGGCGCGCAGGTCGGCCTCGCCGAGCGAGAGATAGGCGACCTGCGGTGCCGCCGTGGCCAGCGCGTAGGCGTGCTCGACGCCCAACGCGGTCTCCAGGAGCAGGTGCAGGTCCGCGTCCACCTGCGCCGCTGTGTCCCGGACGGTCTGCGCGCTCTCGCACTTGGGCAGCCTGATCCCCTGGACGGGGGCCGTGGCGAGCGCTGCCAGATCGGCGTCTCCCCAGGCGGAGCCCGCCTGGTTGACGCGGACCCACAGCGGCTTCGGCCAGGAGGCCTCCAGCGCCTTGAGCGCGTGGTCGCGTGCCTCGTCCTTGCGGCCCGCGGGCACGGCGTCCTCGAGGTCCAGCACGACCGCGTCTGCCTCGCCGCTCATTGCCTTGGGCAGAAGGTCGGGGCGGGTGGCGGGGACGTAGAGCCAGGAGCGTACGGCGAGGGGAACGGCGGGTGCTGAGCGCGCGGCGGCCGCGCCGTCCGCGGCGGCGGCTCGCTTCGTGCCGCTCATATGACGCCCCGTTCCCGCAGCGCCGCCAGCTCGTCGGCGCCGACGCCGTGGGCCCCCAGGATCTCCGCCGTGTCCCGCCCCTTGCGGGGGCCGGACCAGCGGACCTCGCCTGGTGTCTCGCTGAGCCGGAAGGGGACGTTCTGGAACGTGACGGGGCCCAGTTCCTCGTCCTCGACGGTGGTGAGTGTGCCCAGCGCCTGGAACTGCGGGTCCTCGAAGATGTCACTCACGTCGTAGACCGGGGCGATGGCGGCCTGCGCCTCCTCGAAGGCGGCCACGACCTCTTCCCTGGTGCGCTCGGCGATCCAGGAGCCGACCGCCTCGTCCAGCTCGTCCGCGTGCCGGGCGCGTTCGCCGCCGGAGGCGAACCACGGCTCGTCCACGTACTCCGGCCGCCCGACCAGCCGCATCACCCGTTCCGCGACGGACTGCGCGCTGGTCGAGACGGCCACCCACCTGCCGTCCTTGGTGCGGTAGGTGTTGCGGGGAGCGTTGTTCGCCGACCTGTTGCCCGTTCGCTGCTGGAGCTGCCCCAACTGGTCGTAGGCGATGGCCTGCGGGCCCAGCACCGTGACCATCGGCTCGATGATCGCCAGGTCGAGGACCTGCCCGCGCCCGGTGCGATCCCGTGCGCGCAGCGCTGCCATGATGCCGAACGCCGCCGTGAGCGCCGAGATGCCGTCGGCCAGGCCGAACGGGGGGAGCGTCGGCGGTCCGTCGGGCTCGCCCGTGATGGCGGCGAAGCCGCTCATGGCCTCGGCGAGCGTGCCGAATCCCGGGCGGCTCGCGTAGGGGCCCAGCTGGCCGAAGCCGGTGACTCGGGCCAGCACGAGGCGGGGGTTGAGGGCGGACAGCTCCTCGTATCCGAGCCCCCAGCGCTCCAGCGTGCCCGGCCTGAAGTTCTCGATGACGACGTCCGCTTCCGCGACCATGCGGCGGAAGATGTCCTGGCCCTCGGGGCTGCCCAGGTAGAGGGTGATGGCCTTCTTGTTGCGCGAGAGCATCTTCCACCACAGGCCCACGCCGTCCTTGCTCGCGCCGTGGCTGCGGACCGGGTCGCCCCTGGGGTGCTCCACCTTGGTGACGTCGGCACCGTAGTCGGCGAGCAGGGTGGCGGCGAGCGGGCCGGCGAAGAGGGTGGCGATGTCCAGTACCTTGATGCCCGCCAGCGCCGCGCCCGCCGTGGCGCCTCCCGTGGGCTGCGGCCCGGTTGCGGCCGCCGGCCCTTCCTCGGAGCCCGAGCCGGCTTGCCGGGCGGATGCACTCTCGGTCATGGGGGTCCTTCCGTCGTCGTGGGAGAGGGCGTCGTGGGGCGTTCGGCCACTACGCGGGTGCCGCCGCCCTCGCCGGTCCAGCCGAGTGCGGTGGAGATGTCGCGTGCCGCCTGGCTCACGTGGGGCGCGCACTCGTCGATGAACCGCGGGGTGAACCGGGAGCGCGGGCCGCACACGGACACCGAGCCGCGTACGTCCCCGTCCAGTCCGAACAGCGGAGAGGCCAAGGAGCCCGCGTCGGCCTGCCGTTCGCCCTGTGAGGTGGAGTAGCCGAGCTCCCTGATCGCGGCCAGCTCGCCGCGCAGGGTGTCCGCGTCCGTACGGGTGCTGCCGGTCAGAGCGGGCAGGGCTCCGGTGAGGATCGCCTCGCGCTCGCTCTCCGGCAGGAACGCCAGGACGCACTTGCCCGAACTGCCCGCGTGCAGGGGGAAACGGCGGCCGAGTTCCACGGTCATCTTCACCTCGTGGGTGCTCACGATCTGGTCGACGTAGGCGCGTCCGCCGGGCACGAGTGCGGTGAGCGTCACCGTCTCCCCGGTCTCCTCCTGAAGCCTGCGCAGGGGCTGAGCGGCCACAGCGCGCAGGTCGAAACCGCGCAGCGCCCGGGCTCCGAGCGCGGCCGTCGTGGGGCCGAGCCGGTAGAGGCGGGACGCGTGATCGAGCGTCACCATGCCGCGGGCCACCAGGGTTTGCAGGATGCGGTGCACGACGGCCTTGCTGAGGCCGAGTTCGCGTGCGATGCGGGAGACGCCGAGTTCGCCGGGTCCGTCGGTGAACAGGAGCAGCACGTCTATCACGCGTCCCGCGGTCTCGGTGCCGGGTTGGGCCGCGGGCTGGGTTCCGGTCCTCGGTGTTCCGGGCTGAGTCGTCATGGGCCCATTCTCGCCTGCCTCGTGGGGTGACTGTGCACGCGGTCGAAACGTCCGTACCGCTCAATGGAACGTCAGAGAAGCACCGTCTTTCGGATGCGGTCAAGGGGATGGAGCTGGTGATTTTCGGTTCCCGGCGTTCTTCTCGAAGAGCATTGACGTTTCCGGTGTGGCGCTGAAAGCATCGAATAACGGAAGCGTTCCGCTGAATGGAACAGCAGGGAAGGGGGCGCGATGCGCACCACCAAACCCGCGGCCGACCAAACAGACGAACTCAGCGCCTGGGCCACCCAACTCACCTGGCACGACGCCCCCGAAAGCGTCCGCCGGCGGCTCTCGCTCGTCCTGCTCGACACCCTGGCCGTCACCCTGGCCGGGGCACGCACCGAGGGACAGCGGCGCCTCAGGTCCGCGTGGCCCCAGCCACCCGGTGACGCGCCCGTCTTCGGCGGCGGGTCCCTCACCCACACCGACACCGCCGCCTACCTCAACGCCACCGCCCTGGTCAGCTGTGAGCTGGACGAGGGCGGCAAGTACGCCAAGGGGCACCCCGCCGGGCACACGTTCCCCGCGATCCTCACCCTCGCCGCCTCGCTCGGTGCCACAGGTGAGCAGACGGCACGTGCCCTGCTCGCCGGATACGAGGTCGCCGCCAGGTTCGGCCGCGCCACCGCACTGCGGCCAGGCGTGCACCCGCACGGGAACTGGGGCGTGACGGGCGCCGCCGCCGGCTGCGCCCTCCTCCTCGGGCTGCCCGCCCCCCGGGTGGCGGCAGCCGTCGACACGGCCTGCGGGCTGCCCGTCGCCGGGCACTTCGACTCCGCGCTCGACGGCCACCGCGTACGCGACGCGTGGATGGGCACAGCGGCACACTCCGGGCTCGCCGCCGCCCGCCTGGCCGCGGCCGGCGTCGTGCAGAACACCGGTACGGCAGCGCTGACGTACGGCACCCTGCTCGGAGACTTCGATCCGGTGGCCCTCACCCGAGGGCTCGGTGCCGACTGGCAGATCGAGCACAACTACTTCAAACGGCACGCCTCGTGCTCGTACACGCACCCGGCGGCCGACCTCGCACTGGAACTGCGCGAGCGCGACCTGGGCGGCGACCGCCTGTGCGACCTGCCGTCCGCGCAGCTCGCGGACCGGATCGCCGGCGTCACCGTCGAGACCCACGCGCTGGCCGCCCCTCTCGATGGCACCCACTGGGACAGCGCACTCGCCGCGATGTTCTCCGTCCCCTACGCGGTGGCGGCGGCTCTGCTGCACGGCCGGGTCGCCCCCGCGACGGCCGAGGCCACCGGCCGCGCGCGGCAGGAGCTCCTCGCCCTCGCACGCAAGGTGACCGTGAGCGAGGACCCGGCGCTGACCGCACACCTGCCGCACGAGCGCCCGGCCAGGCTCACGGCGGTGCTCGACGACGGCAGGAGCGTGCGGCTGTACGCCCCCAACCCCGTGGGCGACACCGACCACCGGCCGTTCACCCCGAGGACGCTGCCCCTCGTCCTCGCGGACGTGCTCGGGGACACCGGCCTGGTCGACCGGCTGGAGCACCTCGCGGGCACGCTGCCGGACACCGCAGACGTGGGGCCGCCGCTGCGCGCCCTCGCGGCAGCGGACACGCGAGAGACCACGACATCAGGAGGAGCAGGAGGCACGGCATGAAGATCCTGTCCGTCACCCCGGTGCGGGTCGGGGAGAGCGAACTCGCCCGCCGCCGCGAGCGCTACCGGCGGCTGTCACCACCGGGTGTCGAGGTCCACCTCGAACCCGCGGGAGCCGGCGCGCCCACCGAACTGGCCACCCGCGACGACATCGCCGCCTCCACCGCGTCGGTGACCGGGACACTCGCCGCGGCAGGCACCGGCACCCACACCCTCCGCATGCCCGACTGCGTCCTCGACCCCGGCGTACCCCTCACCCCGGATCCGTCGCCCATCACCACGTCGCCGGACGCTTCCGCACCCGTCGTCGGCATGCTCCGCCTCACCGCCTCCCACCTGGTCGCGACGGGACGGCCCTTCGGCGCGGTGACCCGCAACCCGGCGATCGGCCGGGCACTGGCCGACCTGCTCGACGCCTACGGCCACGGCCCCTGGTTCGCCGGGGTGACCACACTCGATCTCGACTTGGACGCCGTCTCGGACGCCGCCGCCTGGAACAACGCGGTCCGCGGCGCACTCGACGGCTTCGCGGCACGCGGCGTCACCACCGTCATCAACGGCTGCTCGGCGGTGGACACCCAGGCGCCGCACCCGGTGCGTCTCGTCGACCCGGCCGAGACGGCGCTGAGACTGCTGGCCGCGGAGGGAGCCGCATGAGCGGCCCCGACGCGGCGGGCGACCGGACCGCGCGGGACGAGGCCTCCGTCGACCTGGTGGTGGCCGGTGCGGGAGGCGGCCTGGCCGGCGCGCTCGCGGCGGCCCAGGCCGGGCTGAGCGTGCTGGTCGTGGACCCCGACGCGCACTTCCTCCGCGGCAATAACACCTCCATGTCCACCGCGATGATCCCCGGAGCCGGATCACGGTGGCAGCGCGAGGCCGGCGTCGAGGACGGCCCGCAACGGTTCCTCGCCGACATCGAGGCCAAGACCCACGGCACGGCCGACCCGGCACTCGCCGCGGCCCTCGCCCGGATCAGCGCACCCCTCGTGGAGTGGCTCGCCGACGGCGCCGGACTGCCACTGGGCCTCGTCCGCGACTTCGGCTACCCGGGCCACTCGGCCGACCGGCTGCACACCGTCGAGGGGCGCCACGGCTCCACGCTGCTGCGCCACCTCCACGAGCGCGTCCGCGCCTCCTCCCGCGCCGAGATGCTGATACCCGCCCGGCTCGTGGACGTCACCCGGGATGCCGCGGGGCGGGTCGACGGTGCGGTCGTCGAGGACCCGGGCGGCCACCGCGAGACCGTCTCCACCCGCGCGGTGCTCCTCGCCACGGGCGGACACGGCGCCGACCGCGAGCGGGTGGCCCGGTACCTGCCGGGGATCGCCGCCGCCGACTACCACGGAGGACAGTTCGCCCGCGGCGACGGCCTCGACATCGGCCTGGCGCACGGCGGCCGTGCCGCGTACCTGGACGCGTACCAGGGCCACGCCGCGCTCGCCCGGCGCTCCCGCACCCTGGTCGGCTGGGCCACCGTGATGCACGGAGCCGTCATGGTCGACGCGGGAGGCCGGCGGTTCGGCGACGAGACGAGCGGCTACTCCGAATACGCCGCCGCCCTCGCGCGGCAGCCCGGCGCACGCGGCTGGATCGTGCTCGACGGCAGGATCCGCGACCTGTGCCTCCCGTTCACCGACTTCCGGCACACGGTCGAGGCCGGCTGTCTGACCTGGGCGGACGACGTGGCGGAGCTCGCCGCACGGACGGGGTGCGCGGCCGCGGCGCTTGAGGAGGCGCTGTCCGGCCAGGCAGCCGTCGCCACGGGCGCGGCAGACCGCGACCGGTTCGGCAGAACCTTCTTCGAGGAACCACTCCGCCCTCCGTACGCCGCCATCGAGGTCATCCCCGCCCTCTTCCACACCCAGGGCGGGCTCGTGGTCGACGGGCACGCCCGCGTACTGGGCGGCGACGGCACACCCGTCGACGGCCTGTTCGCGTCGGGCGGTGCCGCGCACGGCATCTCGGGTCACGGCGCCGACGGCTATCTGGCGGGCAACGGACTGCTGCCCGCTCTGGGCCTGGCCTGGCAGGCCGCCACCACCCTGTCCGCCGCTCCCACTGCCACGGCCCCGCCCGTCGCCGTAGCGGACCCTTCGACCGCCGCTGCTGAGCCCACCCGCACCGCCCCCACCGTCCCAGACGCCCGCTGAGAGGAACCGCACCATGACCGAGCTGGACCTGCTGATCAAGAACGTACGGCTGGTGAACCACGACGCGCCCGACATCCCGACGTCGGACATCGGCGTCAAGGACGGCGTGTTCCACCGCATCGCCCCGGACATCCCGGCCGACGCGGCGCGCGAGGTGGTCGACGGCAAGGGACTCCACGCCTTCCCCGGCGTCGTGGACGCCCACCAGCACTGGGGCATCTACAACCCGCTGTCCGACGACACCGCCAACGAGAGCAGGGCGTGCGCCCAGGGCGGCGTCACCACCGCACTCACCTACATGCGGACCGGGCAGTACTACATGAACCGGGGCGGCTCATACGAGGAGGTCTTCCCGCTGGTCCTGGAGAGCGCGGAGGGCCGCTCCCACGTCGACTACGGCTTCCACCTCGCCCCCATGCAGAAGTCGCACATCGAGGAGATACCCGAGCTGATCGACCGCTTCGGCGTGACCTCCTTCAAGGTCTTCATGTTCTACGGCAGCCACGGACTGCACGGCCGCTCGGCCGACCAGAACGCGTTCTTGATGATCCCGCCCGACGAACGGTACGACCTGGCCCACTTCGAGTTCGTCATGCGCGGCGTCCAGGCGGCACGCCGGCGCTTCCCCGAGCTCGCGGACACCATCTCCCTGTCCCTCCACTGCGAGACGGCGGAGATCATGACCGCGTACACCAGGCTCGTCGAGGAGGAGGGCACACTCGACGGGCTCGCCGCCTACAGCGCCTCACGGCCCCCGCACTCCGAGGGGCTGGCCGTCACCATCGCCGGCTACCTGGCGGCCGAGACCGAACTGCCCACCATCAACCTCCTGCACCTCTCCTCGCGCAAGGCGATCGAGGCGGCGATGCTGATGGCCAAGACGTTCCCGCAGGTCGATTTCCGCCGCGAGGTCACCATCGGCCACCTCCTCGCGAACGTCGAGACGGCGTCCGGCATCGGCGGCAAGGTCAACCCGCCGCTGCGCCCGCAGGAGGACGTCGACGCGCTGTGGGAACACCTGGTCGCGGGCCACGTCGACTGGGTGGTCAGCGACCACGCCTGCTGCAAGGAGGAGACCAAGTTCGGCGACCCCGCCGGCGACGTCTTCGCCGCCAAGTCGGGCTTCGGCGGCACGGAGTACCTGCTGCCAGGCCTGGCGGGTGCGGCATCCGCGCACGGCCTGCCGCTGCAGAAGGTGGCCGAGCTGACGGCGTGGACACCGGCGCGGCGCTTCGGCCTCCACACCAAGGGCCGGATCGCCGAGGGCTACGACGCGGACCTCGCGCTCGTCGACACCTCCCGCTCCTGGACCGTGGAGGCGGCGGACTCCGAGTCGGCCCAGGAGTACAGCCCGCTCCAGGGCCTGGAGGTCGGCGCTAGTGTGGAGTCCACGTTCCTGCGCGGCCGGCAGATCTACGCCGACGGCAAGGTCATGGGCGTACCGCAGGGCCGCTACCTCTCCCGCCCCACACGCCGCTGAACCACAAGGCCGTGGGCGGCGAGAAGCCGGGCCCGGCTTCTCGCCGCCCACGGGGGGCGCGCGAGCCCCGCCGCTCTCCGTCCCGGGCGGCAGTCGAGCCGGGGCCGTGCACCGGTTACGGCTCAGTTCTCCCCGTCCTGCCGAACAGGCGTGGGCCGGCCGGGACGTGCCCTGCCGTCGCGCAGTGAGGCGTCCAGGGCGGACATGAGCTGCGCGACACGGTTTCTGCCGGCCGGCGCGGAGGGAAACCGGAGAAGGACATCGACCAGGGCCGGTGTGGCGCGCTGCCGAGCCTGCTCGATCGTCCGGTCCCCGGCTTCGGGATCGCCACCCGCACCGATCTCGGCGATGCGCGCCGCGCTCGCGGCGGCACGCAGGATGTGACCCACCTGGTGAGCTTTCGCGATCGGGTGCAGGTAGGCGGCGGACGCGGCATCCCCGGCGGCACGCGCGGCCAGACGTGAGGCCTCGGTGGGAGCTTCCTTCGCCGCCCGGTGCGCGTCCAGCGAGGTGACACGCTGCAGTCTGGTCCGCCGCGCACCGCCGGCGAACTCCCGCGCGGCGTCGAGGGCCGCGCGCGGCCGGGAATCTTCGGGTACCGCGCTCTCGAACACCTCCAGGACCTCCTCAGCGGTCCGCGCCACATAGCGCGCCACCACGCGCAACTCGTCCATGGTCAGCTCGAAGTCACCGGACACGCTCCCCGTCATGGCCGCAAGCATCGCACGCGCGACCAAGACGCCGCACGCTGCGCAGACGTGCGGACCTGCACCGTGCGACGGCCCCGCCGAGGCGCGCCACCGGGGCGCGTCCCAGCCGGGCGCCGTCGACTTGAGCACCTTGCCCCGGTCCATGGGGGATGCAATGATCAGAAGCCGCACTTGCATACCATGCGCAATAAGGGGGGAGCGGTTCCGTGCCCGAGGAACGCACCCGCCGGCACGTCCTCGGGCTGGCGGGCGGCGGCTGCGCGGCGGCGCTGCTGTCGGGCTGTGACGGGCCCGGGCCGGCCGGGGCCACGCGCCCGCGGCGCGGCGGCGTGCTGCGTGCGGCCTTCCCCGGCGCCGGTGCCAAGGAGACGCTCGACCCGCACAAACAGCGGCAGTTCGTGGACATCGCCCGCCACAAGGCGATGTTCGACAAGCTCGTGGAGCTCGGTCCGACACTGCGCCCCGTCCCGCGGCTGGCCCGCGACTGGGAGTCCAGCGCCGACTCGACGGTGTGGCGCTTCCGGTTGCGGGAGGCCGTCTTCCACGACGGCCACCGGCTGGAGCCCGACGACGTGCTCTACAGCCTGCACCGCATTCTCGACCCGCACGCCGCGGATCACCTCGCGGCCAACTCGCTGTCCGCCCTCGACCTCGGCGGCTGCCGCGCGGTGGGCAAGGAGACCGTCGAGCTGCGGCTGAAGAAGCCCAGCGCCGAGTTCCCCTCGCTGCTCGCGGTCACCGGCGCGCTGATCGTCCGGCGCGGCTACCGTGACCCGGAGAAACCGGTGGGCACCGGCGCGTTCCGGTTCGCCTCCTTCCAGGCCGGCCGCTCCTTCAGCGCCCACCGCTTCGACGACCACTGGGCCGGCGCCCCGTACCTGGACGAGCTGCGGATCCTGTCGGCCGCGTCAGAGGCGCGCAACAGCGCCGTCCAGGCGGGGGAGATCGACTACGCGCACGAGATGAGCCCCACGTTCGCACGGCTGATCGAGGGCAACTCCCGCGTCGCGCTGGTGTCGACCCCGCTCAGCGGTGTCGACGGCTTCGCCCTCAAGACCGACCGGCCGCCTTTCGACGACCCGGACGCCGCCATGGCGGTCAAGCTCCTCGTGGACCGTGACCGCCTCATCGAGGTGATCTCCGGCAACCGCGCCCAACCCGGCAACGACCTCTACGGCAAGGGATACGCCTACTACCCCTCGCACCTGCCGCAGCGCGAGCAGGACCTCGCCCAGGCACGCCGACTCGCCCGCCGCAGCGGCCTTCTCAACCGGCGGCTCACCTTCTACACCTCCACCGTGGTCGACGGGTTCGTCAACGCCGCCCATCTGTTCGCCGACATGGCCGGGGAGGCGGGGCTCAGGGTCGAGGTCGTCTCGGGGCCGCCGGAGACCTACAACACCGACCAGCTCACCACCGGCGACATCGGCAACCACAGGTGCGGAGCCATGCCCATCCCCACCTACATCTCCGAGCGGCTCCTGGACGGCTCCCCGCAGAACGCCAGCGCCTGGAAACACCCGGACTTCGACGAGGACTTCGTGCACGCCCAAGGCATCAAGAAGGAGACCGCACGCACGCGCGCCTACGGTGCGCTGCAACGCACCGTCCGGGACGAGGGCGGCCTGGTGCTGTGGGGACACCCCGACTGGCTCAACGCCGTCTCCACCACCGTGCACGGGGTGAAACCCGCACCGCCCAACACCGACGAGTGGGCACGGTTCGACGCCGTCTGGGTGGACTGATGGCACGCCACGCGCTGCGCCGCGTCCTGCTGGCGATCGCACAGCTGACGCTGCTGTCCGTACTGGTCTTCCTGCTGACCTCGTTGCTGCCCGGCGACGCGGCCGACGTCCTGTTCAACGACAAGACCGGCACGGAGCAGATCGCCAGGCTGCGCCACGAGATGGGCCTCGACCAGCCGCCGGCTCAGCGGTTCCTCGACTGGGCCAAGGACCTGCTGACCGGCGACGCGGGCACCTCCCTCACCGGTGGGCAACCCGTTTCCGGCATCGTCGCGCACTCCGTGGGGGCCACTGCGCTGCTGGCCGGTGTCACCGCAGTGATCGCGGTGCCTGTGGCCCTCGTCCTCGGCCTGGTCACCGGCTGCCGCGCGGGCGGCAGGCTCGACCGCGCGGTCACCGCCGTCACCCTGGCTCTCGGCTCCGTCCCCGACTTCGTGCTCTCCCTCGCTCTCGTCGCGGTGTTCGCGCTGAAACTGGGCTGGCTGCCCTCCACCTGGATCGGGGCGACGACCGGCGATCTGCTCACCCGTCCCGGCCTTCTCGTGCTGCCCGTCGCCGTGCTGCTGGCGCGGACCGTCTCCCAGCTCATCCGGCAGTTCAGGGCAGGCACTCTCGGGGCCCTGAACTCCGGCTACGCGCAGCAGGCCCGTCGGCTGGGCGTGCCCCGCACGCGTCTCCTGCTGCGGCACGTGTTGCCCAACGCCGCCGTACCAGGCGTGCAGCAACTGGCCCGCACCGGCGACGCGCTCCTCGGCGGCGTCCTCGTCGTCGAGGCCGTGTTCGCTGTACCCGGCGCCGCCACCGCCCTCATCGACGCGGTGCGCAGCCGGGACGTCCCCACCGTCCAGGCGCTCACGCTGCTGCTGGCGGCGGCCGCGCTCTTCCTGAACGTCGCCGCTGACCTGGTCTCCCACCGGCTCTCGCCGCGGGTGGAGGTGCTGAGGTGAGCGAACACACCGCACAGCACCCACCGGCGCAGCCCGCGGCCCAGGGGAGCGGGCGACGGGCGTGGACGGCGGGGAAGAAGGGCGCCGGCGGTGCCGTGACGACCGTCGTGGCTGCCGTGCTGTTCGCCGTGCCGGTCCTGACGGCCCTGTTCGGGCCGCTGCTGGCGCCGCTGGCCGAGGCCTCGGGCCCCGGAGCCCCCTACGCTCTCGACGGCCGCCACACGCTGGGCACCGACGGGCTCGGGCGCGACGTGCTGGCCCTGCTGCTGCGCGGCGGCGGCAGCACGCTGGGGTCCGCTCTCGGCGCGGTCGCCCTCGCCTATCTGGTCGGCGGCGCCGTGGGGCTCGCGGCCGCCGTCAGCCGGCACCGTTGGGTGGACGAGATGCTGATGCGCCCGATCGAAGTGGTTCTCCCCATCCCTTCGCTGCTGGTCATCAGCCTTGTCGGGGTCGGCCGTCACGGAAACGCGTGGGCCGTCACGATGGCGGTGGCACTCGTGAACACGCCCGTCGCGGCGCGCCTCGTACGAGCGGCCGCCCTGCGGGCGGCAGCAGGGCCGGTGGCGGAGGCCATGCGGATGCAGGGGGAGTCGCGGCTGCGGGTCCAGTTGGGCTATGTGGGCGGCTCGGTGCTGCCGGTCGTGGCGGCCGATGTCGGCACCCGTGTCACGGGCGCCGTCTTCACCGTCGCCGCCGCCAACTTCCTCGGCCTCGGCATGGAGCCCACCGCGCCGGACTGGGGCGTGACCATCGCGGCGAGCCGTGAGGCGCTGCTCGTCCAGCCGTGGTCGGTGTGCGCACCGGCCGCGATGCTGCTGATGTTCACGGTCGGCCTCAACCTCCTTGGGGACCGCGTACTCGACCGTCGCGACCATCTTCCCCCGCTAGGCCACCGCGACCGCCGGACCCGCGACCGCCGGGCCCGCGACCGCTGGACCCGTGTCCGCCGGGCGCGTGTGCCCGGCGCGCGGAAGGAGGGCCGGGCATGACGCGGCCGCTGATCGAGGTCCGGCGGCTGACCGCGCACGCCGCCGACGGCACCGCCTTGGTGCGCGGCGTCGATCTGACGATGGAGTACGGGCGCGTCACCGCCCTCGTCGGTCCTTCCGGCAGCGGCAAGACCACCACGGCCCTGGCCCTGCTGGGAGAGGCGGGTGCGGGCGTACGGCTGTCGGGACACGTGCGGGTGGGGGAGACCGAGGTCGTCGGGGACCACGGCATCACCGCGCACGCGGCCGGGGTGCGGGGCGGCACCGTGGCCTACCTGCCGCAGCACCCGGGCAACGCGCTCAACCCGGCCCGGCGCATCGGCGCGATCCTCACCGAACTCGCCGCCCTGCACGCCCCCTCCGGCGGCGGGCGGAACGCCTCCCGTGCCCTCTCCCGCGCGGCGCTGGAGCAGGCGCAGCTGCCGCCGGAGCGGTCGGTGCTGCGGCGCTTCCCCCACCAGTTCTCGGGCGGACAGCAGCAGCGCGTGGCGCTCGCGGAGGTACTCGCCTGCGGCCCCCGGGTGCTCGTCCTCGACGAGCCGGGCACCGGCCTGGACACGGTGACGCGGGCGGCCCTCACCCGGGAGCTGGCGCGGCTGGCCCGCTCGGGCCCCGCGATACTGCTCCTCAGCCACGATCACGCGATGGTGCGCGCGCTCGCGGACGACACCGTTGTCCTGGAAGCGGGACGTGTCACCGCGCGGGGCACACCCGAGGCGGTGCTGCCCGCCGCCCCCGCCGCTGTCACCGTGCGGGAGAGCGGGGCAGTGCGCCCGGACGGCAGCAGGGAAGTGCGTCCGGAGGGCGGGGAGGTGTGCCCGGACGGCAGCGGGGAAGAGCGCCCGGAGCGTACGCCGCTGCTCGAAGCGCGCTCACTCTTCGCCTGGCACCGCCGACGCGGACACGACGTGCTGCACGACGTCTCGCTCCGCCTCCGCGCGGGGGAGTGCCTCGGGGTTGCGGGTCCCTCAGGAAGCGGGAAAACCACCCTGGCGCGGTGCCTGGCCGGGCTGCACGAGCGCCTCGGGGGCGACCTCCTGCTCGACGGGGCGCCGCTGCCGGCTCTCGTGCACCGCGACAGGGAACAGAAGCGGCGGGTGCAGTACGTGTGGCAGGACGTCCACGGCTCGTTCGACCCCCGGCGCACCGTTCTCGACCAGGTGGCCCGTACGGCTGTGCGACTGCGTGGCCGCACGGTCGACCAGGCGCGCGAAGAAGCCGGCGCACTGCTGTGCGAGTTCGGCATACCGCCTCGGACGGCCGCCAGGCCGCCCGGCGCGCTGTCCGGCGGCGAGCTCCAGCGCGCCGCGTTCGCCCGCGCGGCTCTGGCCCGGCCTGATGTGCTGGTGTGCGACGAGATCACCAGCGCGCTCGACGCGGAGACCGCCGAACGCGTTCTCACCCACGTGGAGCACCTGCGCACCACCCGGACAGCCGTGCTGTGGATCAGCCATGACCTGCGGTTGCTCCGCCGTGTCGCGGACCGGCTGCTGGTGCTCGACGGCGGCGGCGTCGCCGAGGCGGGGGCATGCGCCCGGGTACTGGCGCGGCCCGGTTCCGAGGCGACGCGGCGCCTGCTGGACGCCGAGGAGTGGGGGACAGCCGCGGCGGACAGCTCCCCCTGCGGGAACCGGGCCGCACCCGAGGAGCTGAGCCGCCACCGCACGGGGCCCATGACAGCGACAAAGGAGGAACAACAGTGACCGACACGTCCCTCACAATTGACTGGCAGGCGTGGCAGACCAGTTGGGACCGGCAGCAGGAGTGGTACATGCCCGACCGCGAGGAGCGGTTCCGGGTCATGCTGGAGGTCGTCGAGGCGGTGGCGGGTCCGAAGCCCGTGGTGCTGGACCTGGCCTGCGGACCCGGCAGCATCACCGCCCGGCTGCTGGAACGCCTGCCCGGCGCACGCAGCACCGCCCTCGACCTGGATCCGGTGCTGCTGTCCGTCGCGCAGGGCACCTTCCGCGACGAGCACAGGGTGGAGTTCGTGACGGCGGACCTGACCGACCCGCGCTGGCCCGACGCGCTGCCGCGCCGCCCCTACGACGCCGTGGTCACGGCGACGGCGCTGCACTGGCTCACCGCGGACGCGCTGCGCGTCGCCTACGGCCGGATCGCCGAGGTGCTGCGCGAGGGCGGCGTGTTCCTCAACGCCGACCACATGCGCGACGACGAGGCGCCCCGGCTCAATGCCGCACTGGAGACCCACCACGCCGCCCGCAAGGAGCGTGAGCTTGCCGCGGGCGCGCAGGACTGGCGCGCGTGGTGGACGAGCGTCGCCCAGGACCCCGCCCTGGCCGAGCAGGCCCGCCGGCGGTTCGACCTGTTCGGCGATCCGCGGCAGCCGAAGCCCGGGGGCGACGGACGGATCCGCGAGGACCGCCCCGTCACCACGGCCTGGCATCTGGAGGCCTTGCGGGAAGCGGGTTTCGGCGAGGCACGCCGTGTGTGGTGCTCGACGAGCGACGCCGTCCTGGCAGCGCTGCGCTGAGCCTCGAGGAGGCGGGCGAAGTACCCCTGCGGTGACCGCGCAGGCCGCCGCAGGGGAGGCCGGGCTCAGCCGGCGTAGCCCTTGGGCGGTACCAGGCTCGCCAGTTGGTCGAAGGACAGCCAGTAGATCTGGTTGCCGCCGAAGTTGGCGGGGTCGGCGATCAGCACGCTGCCGTTGGCGTCGTCGTAGCCGATGACGGTGAAGTAGTGGTAGATCGTCTGGTCCGACGGGTAGCCGGGAGGCTGGTTGCCAGGCGGGGCGACGATGTTGGTGACCAGCGGGAAGTTGTTGTCGATGCCCCTGACGACATCGGCCCACAGCTGGTCCTTCTGCTCCTTGGTGGGCGGGTCGTCCGGCATCTCCGTGGTCTTGTACCAGTCCGTGCCCAGGTTGCTGTTGAGGACGGTGGTGACCTGGCCGATGTGGTCGGTGCCGTTCTCGTCGGTGCCGAGCTGGGCGGCGAGGTCCGCCTGGGAGGGCGGGGCCGTCCGCGCGGAGAGGGCGATGCGGGTGGCGGCGGGACCGCACCAGTACCCGGTCTCCTGCACCTGGTACTCGACGTCGAGGGTCTTGGAGGCCTTCGTGCTCGCGCCCTCGGTGCGCAGCGTGGAGCCGTCACGCGTGATGTCCACGGACCGGGCTGCGCCGCCCGGCAGCGCCTCGACCTGGTGGGCGACCCGGCCCGCGTCGAGAGGCTGGGCGTGGATGGTGGAGGACTCGGCAGCGGCCGGCTGCACCAACGCGGGGACGGCCATAAGCCCGGTGGCGGTGAGTGCCACGGCCACGGCCGCGGATCTGATACGCATGAGCGCTCCCTTGCAGTGGGGGGAATGGAAGCGAAGTGAGCATGCCAAGACGAGCGGGGGTTGTACAAGGCCAACGGCAAGCGGCCTGCCTCGTGCCAGCCGAACCCCGGGCGGTGATCGCCCAGTTGAGGGGGGCGGCCACTCGTGACGGCCCGTCGTGCGCGGTTACGCTACTGGAGGGCAGGGAAGCGGCCCGGAAGGACGCGCGCGGCGGCTCCCGGTTCGGCCCGAACGGTCCAGGCCACCGCGGCACCCGGTGGCGCCCGAAGCCCGGTCGGGCGGAATGATCCGGTACGGAACGGAACAGGTGAACGCCGTGCTCGTCAGCTCGCTCCTCAACGCGGGTCTTCTCCTGCTCCTGGGCGCCGCCCTCTACGCGGCACCGAGCGCCCTGCTGAACCCGAAAACGGTGCCGTTCGGCGTCAGGGTGCCCCCGAGCCGGGCCGAGGACCCGCAGGTCGGTGCCGTACGCCGGAGGTACCGCGCGGCGGTGCTGTGGGCCACCGCGGTCGCCACGGCGGCAGCGGCGGGAGAGGGCGCGCTCCTCGAGGGCGTCGCGGCCGTGGTGGTGACGGGCCTGCTGCTGTGCGCTGTCGCCGCCGTGGTGTGGCTGCGCGCGCACCGTGCCCTGGCCGAGGCGAAGAAGCGGGAGCAGTGGTACGCGGGACTGCGGCAGGGGGTGGTGGCCGACACCTCGCTGCGTACCGATCCCGTGCGCGTCCCGTGGGCATGGTCGGTTCCGTCGGGCCTCGTCATCGCGGCCACCGTCGCGGTGGGCGCTGCCGTCTACCCGGCGTTGCCCGACACGTTGGCCATACCGACACGCACGGGCGACGGGACGCGCCACCACGAGGTCGCCACGACCTTCTGGACGGCCTTCAGCCCGGTGTTCGGTCAGGTCCTGGGCACTGCGGCGGTGCTCGCGCTCGTCGCCGCCTTGCTGCGCGCGCGGCCCGATCTGGAGGCGTCACGACCGGCGGCCGGGGTGGCACGCCACCGTCGCTTCCTGGCCGCCACCTCGCGCGCGCTGCTCGCGGTCTGCGCGGTGGCCGACGTCATGCTGCTGGGCCTGTCCGTCATGGTGTGGTCCGGCGACCGCTCCACAGCGCCGCTGTTCGCCGTGGTCGGCATCCCGGCCCTGGTCACGTTCGGCATCGTCGCCGGCCTCGTCGTGAGGGTCGGCCCCGGAGCGCGGCGGCGCGTGGAAGGGCAAGCCACGGGAAACGCAGCGGAGGCAGCGGATACGGCGGACGCAGTGGACAGCGGGCTCGTGCAGCGGGACGACGACCGGTACTGGTATGCGGGAGGCACCGTCTACGCCAACGGCGGCGACCCCGCGGTGCTCGTGCCGTCTCGCGTCGGCATGGGCTGGACCCTCAACCTCGGCAACCCGCGGGCACTGACCGGCATGATCGTCGTACTGGTCGCTGCCGGCTCCGCCGCTCTCGCGACCGCCGGGCTGCTCGCCTGAAGCCTGCGGTCGGGAACTCCTCAGGCGTCCGCCCCGCTCAGCCGACGTCCTCCGCCGCCTCGAATCCGTCCAGGACGGCCCGCACCCGGTCGACGACCTCGCGCGGGGGGATTCCGCGCACCACGGCCTCGGCGAGAAGCGTGCGGGCCCGCCGCTCCCAGTGCGCCGCCCCCTCCGCGTCCGCGGGACCCTGGCCCGCGTCCGGGCGCACCACGGCTCCGCTCTTGCGGTTGATCCTGATGATCCCCTCACGGCGCAGCAGGTCGTAGGCCTTGTTGACGGTGTGGAAGTTGATGGCCAGGTCCACCGCCAGCTGCCGGGTGGAGGGCAGCGAGGTGCCACCGGGCAGCCGGCCGTCGGCGATGGCCTCCACCACGCGGTCCCGGATCTGCTGGTAGATCGGCACCTCACTGTCGAGGTCGAGTACTAGGTGCACCAGCCCACTCTATCTGTTATACATTTACTAGAACAGCTGCTCAGCTGCTCATCGGGGACGGCACCCGCCGCGGTGCCGGACGAGAGGGGGAGAGTGTCCATGGCAGTGATGAAGGTGCACCGGGATTCCCTGACGGTCGAGTTCAGCAGCCGGGAGAGCGTGTGGGCCCGCAGGCGGTCGGTGACGGTTCCGCTGGCGGCCGTGCGTGAGGTCGCGTGCGTCGAGCGACCGCTGCGCGAGACCCGCGGGGGCCGCAAGGGCTATCAGTCCTTCTTCACGAAGATCGGCGTGTGGGGTGTCTTCACCGGGACGCGTCAACTGGTCGCGGCCCGACGCGGCGAGCCCGGGGTGCGGGTCGTGCTCGACAGGGCAGCCGCGGGCGGTGACGTCGACGAGATCGTCGTGTCGCACAGCAACGCCGCGGGGCTCGCCCGGGACATCGCGCGCGGTGCGGGGAGCGCTGCGTGATCCACGTGTGTCCGGCGTGAAGACACCCGCGGGTGTCTCCACGCCCGGCCCGTGACCGGGCCCCGCGTCGCAGGCACCGGCCCTGATGTGGCATCTGATCGCGCGCCATGTGTGTTAACCGCCGGCAATGGGGAAGCAGCCGCTTACCGGGGGCCTTGATGAATCCTTTACTTCACCGCGTTCTGGGCGAGGTCCCTCACAGGTGCAGAACAACGGGGGCGTGCGACACGCGTCCCACATGAACAAGGGGGTTGTGTGGCACGGGAGAGTGTGCGCAGAGTCGCACGGGCCGTGACCAAGGGCGCCGACGCGCGCGAAGCGGTCGAGGGCGAGGTGCGCCGCAGGGCCGGCGGCGCGGCCCAGGACGGGGAGCGCAGGGAGGACGGGATCGATCCGTCGGACTTCCCCGCCGCGCGCGAACAGGGCGGCTCCATCGACACCGTCATGGAACAGAAGACGGTGCCGCTCGACGAGGCCGGTGAGGAACTCAACCACAGCGCGCTCAAACGCGACGGGCTGGAACAGGTGCACCGCATCTGTCCGATGGTGCTGCCGCGCGGGCGGTCGTTCATGACCATGCTGCCGGTCTCGATGCTGCTCGTCGTGGGCTTGGTCGGCGTGGCGATCACCTCCGCCATCTCGTCGTTCACCGACAGCAGTCCGCTGGTCAACCCGCTGTTCGGCGTCCACTACTGGGTGCTCTCCCTCGGCGCCGTCGCCTTCGTGTGGTGGCGGCAGGGGATGGTGATGGTGCCGGACGGGTGCCACGCGCTGATCACCCGGTTCGGAAAGCTGGAACAGGTGGTGGGCCCGGGACGGGTCATCCTGCTGAACCCGTGGAAACGCGTCTCGTACATCATCAACACCACGCGTGAGTATCCGTTCAACGCGCCCGTGCGCGAGGCGCCGACACGGGGCGGGGTGAAGGCGTCGATCGACCTGTTCATCCAGTTCCGGATCAGCGACCCGGTGGAGTTCGTCTACACGCTCGGTGCGGTGCGCGGCTTCGAGGAGAAGCTGAGCAACGCGGTCAGCGAGACCATCCGCAGCCTCATCTACGAGCAGGAGGCCGCGGGCATCTACGACATGGTGGGCGAGGACACCGGCAGGCTGCTGGAGCAGCTCAACCAGCAGTTCCGGCCCGCTGTCGAGCTGACGAACGCCAACATCACACACGCCGAGCCCGCCGATCGCGGATACCGCATGGACCTCGCCTCCCCGGAGATGGTGCGGGTCGCGAAGGAGGCCTACACGCACGAGTACGCGCTCCAGCTGCGCAAGGAGCAGGACGAGGGCGACCTCACCAAGGAGCTGGCCTCCCAGCAGGAGGAACTGTCCGCGATCCAGGCGGAGATCGCGCAGTACCAGGCGCAGATGGACACCTCCGTCGAGCGCGAGACCAACCGCGCCGGAGCACTGGCCAGGCAGCGCTACGTGCAGGCGGAGTCCGAGGCGAAGGCCAACGCGGCGCTGCTGGAAGCGCAGGCACTGGACATCCGCGCGGTCACCGCCGCCGAGGCGCCGGAGATCCTGGAGTACCGCTACCAGCAGCAGGTGCTGGACACCCTGGAGAAGGTCGCCGACCACCTGCCCAGGCTGGTGCGCATCGGCGGTGCGGACGAAGGCGCGGACGGCGCCGTGGGCGTGAACTTCCTGTCGCTCGCCCGCGAACTGGTCGGTGAGCGGGGCGGGGAGCTGTTCTCGCAGGAGGACATGGCAGCGGTCCGTGCACGGCTGGCCGAGGTGTCGGCCCGGATCGAGGAGCGGGAAGCCGAGATCAGCGCGCTGCGCGAGGCCGACCAGCCGACCGTGCCCGCGCAGAGGGGCGGTGGTGGGGCACCGGCGCCCGAGGGCGCGGGGCCGCACGGTGAGCGCGGCGAGGACGAGGACAACGGCGGTCGATCCGCCGCGGAGCGAAGCGGGCGTGCGGCCGGGGACGGCGCCGAGGGTCCTTTCGGGCCGAGCGATGATGTCTGGGGGGAGTCCGAATGAGCACGGCGGTGGGCAGCCGCAGGTCCGTCATCTCGGAGGAGGTGGCGCCCTGGAGCGACATTCCGCAACTTCTGCGCGGCGGCGAGGCGGGCACACTCGTTCCCGTCATCATCCCCAAGCACCGCCGCCGCGTGTGGTGGATGGTGCCGTTCTGGCTCGGTCTGCTGGCCGTGGCCAGCGGCGCCATGGCCAGCGTGCAGTCCCCGGACGGCACCGCGGGCGAGGTGTTCGACACGCTCGCGACCGTCACTTTCGTGTGCGGACTGCTCTTCCTCGTCGTCGGGGCGCTGTGGTGGTGGCGTTCCTCGATCGTGGAGATCGAGCAGGGCACCAACGGGATCCTGACCCGGTACGGCGCCATCACGCGCACCCTGGATCCGGGTCGGCACTACCTGTGGCATCCCTGGTCGCGGGTGGACTTCGTGGTGGACACGGCCACCGAGATCCCCTACTCGGCACCGGTGGTGGCCTGTCCGACGCGGGAGAACGTGCCGCTGCGCGCGATCGAGTTCTTCCTGAAGTTCCGTATCACGGACGCCGTGCTGTTCGTGCGCACCATCGGCGCGGGCAACTTCGACCTCGTTCTCTCCAACGCCGTGCAGGACGCCATCCGGCAGCGCGGCCGCCACGTGCGCACCGAGCAGGCGTACGACCTGCGGGGCTCGGATGTCGCCGACATGCAGGAGCTGCTGAACCGGCAGCTCTCGCGCTACGGCGTGCGCATCACGGGTGCCAACATCCCCGACGTGCAACTGCCCGCGCAGTACCAGCAGCACCTGGCGACCCGCGAGCGGGTCGCCAAGGAGGCCACCGCGTACGAACAGGAGTGGGGGCTCTCCCGCAAGCGCCGCATCGACAGCCTTCAGATGGACATCGAGCGGGCCAAGAAGGTGCGCGACGCGCGCATCGTCGAGGTGAAGGCGGCACTCAACAAGGCGCGGGAGCAGGTCGCGCAGCTCCTGGAGGAGCAGGAGACCGAGGCGCAGAACGTGCGCTTCGAGATCGAGACGCGGGGCCGCAGCGGGCTGATCGCGGCCGAGAACGAGGCGCGCGCCCAGCGCACCCTCGCGCAGGCCTACCGCGACAACCGTGCGGTACTGCAGTACGAGCTGGCGCGGCGCAGGCTGGACGTGGGCGCCGTGCTCGCCGGCAAGGCTCCACAGCCGGTGGTGCTGCGCACGGACGGCTCCGCCGGCAACGACACCTCGGCGCTGGCCACGCTGCTGGCCGCACAGCTGCTGCCCGGTCTGCACCAGCTGCCGGGCGGTGGGACTGCCGAAGCAGCCGTGAGGCCCGACCCGACGGCTGTCGGTGAGGCCGTCGCGGACGCGTGGCAGCGCAAGTAGTACCGCCACACCCCGCCCACGCGTTCCCACGCCCCCGCTGCGTTCGCAGCGGGGGCGTGGCGCTTCCGGTGGTCCTGCGCACCGGTGACCCGCCCATGTACACCTCCCGTACCCCGGGGAATGGGTGCCGCTGCGGATGGCGGCGGCCGCGGGGGCGCGCGATTCTGGAGACGGAACCGGCATCAGCTTTCCTGGGCCGCGCCCGCCCCGCCACGGGGCGGCCCCGCCGACGGACGACATGGGGGGAGTGGGAGGGAGGGTCCATGGCCGGCCGCCACGGCAACGGTGTCCTGGACGAGATGGACGCCCGGATGCGGAGTGAGGATCCGCGGTTCGCACATGCCATGGACAGCGGCAGGCCCTGCCGGCCTCGCGAGTACCGGCGCGGTTGCGCGTGGTCGTCCCTGGCTGTCGGCGTCGTCCTGCTCGGCCTCGGTGTGGTGATCAGCGACGGCATACTCATCACGTCAGGCCTCGTGGTCGCCGGGGCCGCCGGACATCTCTTCGACCCCGAGCGGCGTCGCCCCGGCAGGTCGGGTACCGGCCAGGCGCGCCGCAACGGGCCTCGGTCTTTCTGAACGTGCGGATCCAACGGCGCCTTTCTTCTCCCCCTGTGCACTAGCAACATCGCATTTGCGCCATTCTTCCTGCGCTACAATTCTTTGCCGAAGCATTACGCTCCATTGAGCGGGTGAATGCTTACGTGAAGTCCTGGCGGCTGACGGCCAGGGCACCGAGCGGGCAAGGGGGGCGTGACATGGGTCAAGGAAGCCACGCCCTCTATCTGTCCGTCGCGGTGGTCTGTCGCCCACCGGCACCGCCACCCGTCCCGGTGCGCGTCGAGAACGCCGCGCGCGGCAGCGTGCCGGATACCTGCCGCCCGCGCTGCCGCTGACGCCCCGGACCGCTGCCCCTGCCGCCCAGGCCGGGGGCGCGCATCGGCCGCGTGCGCTGACGCCGCACGGACGCGGTCCGGCCCGTCCGGCACATGCCGCACGGGCCTTCCCAGGCGAGCAGCACAGGCATGTGCCGCGACGCGGTCCGAGCCGTCGCGGCACCCGTCGGCCGCACACCCCCGATCCGCGCCCTTCTGGAGCACGTCATGGAGCCTTCCACCCACACCCGCAAAACGTCGTTGCCCGGAGTCGGCACCCGCTACGACCTGGAAACCGGTGCCGGCCCCCACCTCTCGGTCGTCGTCCGCCAGGACGGCCGGCGCATCCTCGCCTTCCACGACCCCGAGGACGACGACAGTTGCAAAGACGCGGCCACCCTCACACCGCACGAGGCGACCGCGCTGGCGAACCTGCTGACCGACGACCCGGTGGCCCACCTGCAGCAGCAGGTCGAGATCGACCTGGTCACCGAACACATCGAGGTCACCAAACGCTCGCCGTACGCAGGACGCACGCTCGGCTCCACTCAGGCGCGTACCCGCACCGGTGCCTCCATCGTCGCCGTTCTGCGCCGGACCGCGGCTGTCCCGTCGCCGACCCCGGACTTCCGCTTCGCGATCGGCGACACCCTCGTCGTCGTCGGAACCCGGGAAGGCGTAGACGCCGTCGCCGAACTGATCATCGGAGGATAGACGCCCGTGCACAACACGACTGCCATGCTCATCGAACTCGGGGCGATCATTCTCGCCCTCGGCCTCCTGGGGCGCCTCGCCGGACGCGTGGGTTTCTCACCCATCCCTCTCTACCTGCTGGCCGGCCTCGCCTTCGGACAAGGAGGCATCCTCCCACTCCAGGCGAGTGAGGAGTTCGTGGCAACCGGCGCCGAGATAGGCGTCATCCTGCTGCTGCTCCTGCTGGGGCTGGAGTACAGCGCCTCCGACCTCGTCACCAACCTCAAGACGCAGTACCCGTCCGGAGCGGTCGACTTCGTACTCAACGCGGTTCCCGGTGCCGTCGCCGCGCTGATCCTCGGCTGGGGAGCGGTCGGTGCCGTGGCGCTGGCCGGTGTCACCTGGATCTCCTCCTCGGGCGTCATCGCGAAGGTCCTCGGCGACCTCGGACGTCTCGGCAACCGCGAGACCCCCGTCATTCTCGGCGTCCTGGTCATCGAGGACCTGGCCATGGCGGTCTATCTGCCGATCCTCACCGCGCTGCTCGCCGGAGTCAGCCTGGCCGGTGGTTCCCTTACCCTGCTGATCTCCCTGGGAACGGTCGCCGCCGTGCTCTACCTGGCCCTGCGCCACGGTCGCCTGATCAGCAAGGCGGTCTCCTCCGACAACGCCGAGATGCTCCTCCTCGTCGTCCTCGGACTCACCCTCCTGGTCGCCGGCATCGCACAGGAACTCCAGGTGTCCGCCGCCGTCGGCGCGTTCCTCGTCGGCATCGCACTGTCAGGAGAGGTCGCCGAGGGCGCCAGCAGCCTCCTCACACCACTGCGTGACCTCTTCGCCGCCGTCTTCTTCGTCTTCTTCGGACTCTCGACCAACCCGGCCGACATCCCGCCCGTCCTCGTCCCCGCCCTCATCCTCGCCGTCGTCACCGCGCTGACGAAGATCGCCACCGGCTGGTACGCGGCTCGCCGCGCCGGAATCAAGACCGCGGGCCGCTGGCGCGCCGGAGGCACTCTGGTGGCCCGCGGGGAGTTCTCCATCGTCATCGCGGGTCTGGCCGTGGGGGTCGAGCCCCGCATCGGTCCGCTGGCCACCGCCTACGTCCTCATCCTCGTCATCATCGGGCCGCTCACCGCCCGCTGGACCGAGCCGCTCGCCCGCCGCCTCACCCGTCGCCTCGCTCGCCGGCGCACCGCCGCGCAGGCCGCCGTCGCGCCGGCGGAACCCACCGAGGTGGTCCACACGAACAGCTGAGACAGGCAGCCGACGCCGGCACCCGGGCGTCCGGGCCGACGCTCGGGTGGTGTGTGCCAGGCTGGTGTCATGGAACGCGCCCCCGCCGAGTCGATCACGCCCGAGCCGGCGCGCGGGGTCCGGGTCGCGCTGACCACCCAGTCCTGGCTCGACCTGTCGTTCCTGCACTGGGCCGTCGATCCGGCGGATGTGGCGCCGCTGCTGCCTGCCGGGACCGTCCCCGACACCCACGAGGGGCGCACCTACGTCGGTCTGGTGGCCTTCCGGATGCACCGGGTGGGTTGGTTCGGGCTGCCGGGTGTTCCGTACTTCGGCACCTTTCCCGAGACCAACGTGCGCCTCTACTCGGTGGACCGGCACGGTCGGCGCGGTGTGGTCTTCCGCTCGCTGGAGGCCTCGCGGTCGCTGCCGGTGGCCGTCGCGCGCCTCGCTTTCCGGCTGCCGTACGTCTGGGCGAGGATGTCGGTCCGGCATGAGGGGGACACCGTCAGCTATGTCAGCAGCCGACGCCTGCCCGGGCCGCGCGGGCTGGGGTGCCGGATCAGGGTGCGGGTCGGCGAGCGGATCGAGGAGCCGAGCGCGCTCGAACACTTCCTGACCGCCCGCTGGGGCATGCACAACAGCTTCTTCGGCCGGCCGGTGTACCTGCCCAACGCCCACCCGCGCTGGCCGCTGCACCGCGCCGAACTCCTGGAGTGCCAGGACGAGTTGGTGACCGCGGCCGGGGTGCCGTCACCGGCGGGGCCGCCGGTGAGTGTGCTGTACTCGCCCGGCGTGCCGGTCCGCTTCGGCCGCCCCGCCCGCCCGGGGGGTCTGCCCACCCCGTGAAGGGTCCCGCGGAGGCCAGAAGGCCAGGAGGCCTACGCGGGACCTTCGAGCTGTTCGATGCCGCGGTTGAACTCGACCAGCAGGGTGAGGAACTGCTGGGTCTTCTCCTCGGTCCACTCCGCCGCCTCGATGAGCCGGGCCGCCCCCGCGCGGCTGATCGCCCGGTCCGCCTCCAGGCGTTCGAGGCCGGAGGGTGTGGGCCGAAACCTGCGTGCGACGCCCCCGGCGGGGTCCGGGATGCGCTCCACGAGTCCTTGCCGGAGCATGGCGCTGACCTGCCGGTTGATGGTGGACACGTCGGCCTGGAAGGTGTGTGCCAGCTCCTTGAGCGTGAGCGGTTCGCCCGTCTCCAGCCGGGTGAGCAGCACGTAGGCGGAGCGATCGAGACTCTGACCGATACGCGGGCCGCGCGAAGCGATGAAATGCCGTGACAACAGGGTCAGCTCGCGCTCCAGGTCGCCCAGGCGGCGCTCCTGCTCGCTCGGCTCCTTCATCTCGACCTTCTTTCCGTGTCGTTTTCTGTCGTGTCGGTACGCCGGTGCCCGCCCCCTCCCCCCACTGAACGGTGCGGGGAAGCGTTGCACGCGGATGCCTTGTGTATGTAACATGCACAACGTGTTCATGCAGCTCATCGTGCGCCGAGGGGGTATCTCGGCCGCGAGATCGACCGTACAGACCTGTCACCTCACACCAGTCACCGCGCTCGGGAATCTTCCTCCCGGTCCGGGGGCCGGCGCCCGCCCGTAGGCTCTCGCGGCGTGCAGTCGGTGCGCCGAGGTGTCGCGCACCGCGGGTCGAGGCCCCCGCTGTCTTCGCCCGCGTCTGTTGTCTGTCCTCGCGGCCGTTGTCCGAGCCGAAGGCGCGGCGGGCGGCGCTCCGGCCGCCGAGCCGCCGAGCCGCCGACAACGTGTCCCTTTAGCGGCACCCGAGTTCGCGGGACCAAACCGTCCGGCCCGCTCACGGCGGGCCCCTCTCAGCTAGGAGTGCTTCGTTGTCAGCCAAGGCCGTCCGCACAGTGGGGGCAGGGGCCGTCACTGCCGTGATCACTCTGAGCTGTGTCGTGATTTCGCTGATGCAGACCCTCATCGTGCCGATCATTCCCCAGCTGCCCCAGCTGCTGCACGCGGGACCTTCGAGCGCGTCCTGGGCCGTCACCGCCACCCTCCTGGCCGCGGCCGTGGTCACGCCCATCGCCGGGCGACTCGGCGACATGTTCGGCAAACGCAGGGTCATCATCGCGAGCCTGGCGCTGGTCGTCGTCGGGTCGGTGCTCTGCGCCGTGTCGGACAGTCTGGTGCCGGTGATCACAGGTCGGGCGCTGCAGGGCCTGGCCACCGGCGTCATACCGGTCGGGCTCAGCTTCCTGCGCGACGTGCTGCCCGCCGAACGTGTCGGCGGAGCCATCGCCCTGGTCAGTGCCGCCCTCGGTGTCGGCGGCGCCGTCGGGCTGCCGGTGTCGGCTGCCCTCGTCCAGTACGCCGACTGGCACGTGCTGTTCTGGTTCGCCGCAGCGCTGGGGGCGCTCTGTCTCGCGCTGGTGACGGTCCTGCTGTGTGAGTCCCCGAACCAGTCCCCGGGGCGCTTCGACGCCCTCGGCGCCGTCGGTCTGTCCGCCGGCCTGGTGTGCCTGCTCCTGCCCGCCACCAAGGGCGGCAGCTGGGGCTGGACCAGCGGCTCCACTCTCGGTCTGTTCGCCGGTGGCGTGGTGATACTGCTGGCGTGGAGCTGGTACGAGCTGCGCGTCGCGCAGCCACTCGTGGACCTCCGCGTCACCGCACGCCGCCCCGTCCTGTTCACCAACCTGGCCTCTCTCCTGGTCGGCTTCGCCATGTACGCGACGTCGCTGGTGCTGCCGCAGCTGCTCCAGTCGCCCTCCGCCACGGGGTACGGCCTGGGCCAGTCCACGCTGGCGGCAGGCCTGGCACTGGCGCCGAGCGGACTGATCATGATGGCCTTCGCGCCTCTCTCCGCGCGCATCACCGCCAGGTACGGCGCACGTGTGACCCTGCTGACCGGTCTGTGCGTGATCGGGTTCGGATACGGCGTGGGGCTGCTGCTCATGGCCGAGGTCTGGCAGATCGTCGTCATGTCGCTGATCGTCAGCGCCGGTGTGGGCATCGCCTACGCGGCGAGCCCTGCCCTGATCATGGGGGCGGTCCCCGGCAACGAGACAGCGTCAGCCAACGGCATCAACTCGCTGATGCGCTCCGTCGGCACGTCCTCCTCCAGCGCGGTGATGGCCGCGATTCTCGCCGGTATGAGCACGCAGCTCGGCTCGGTCTCCGTGCCGACCGAGCAGGGCTTCCGCACGACCTACGTCGTCGCGATGGCCGCCGCGCTCCTCGGCATCGCCGTCACCGTCCTCATCCCCCGGCCCCACCGTCCCGCTGCGGGGCGGCAGACCGCGGCGACTCCCGCCGTCGGCGTCGCCCGCTGACCCCGCGGACCAACCAACTGCTGATGCCACAGGCCAACCGGCGAAGCGAAGGAAGCACAGTCATGGAACGTCTCAAGGACAAGGTCGCGGTCGTCACCGGCGCGGGCAGCGGCATCGGCCGTGCCGCCGCCCAGCTGATGAGCCGCGAGGGCGCCCGGGTGGTGGTGGCCGACTACGACACCGCGGCGGCCGAGGAATCCGCCGCGCTCATCGCGCAGGACGGCGGAGACGCCCTGGCCGTGACGGTGGACGTCACGGACGAGGACTCGGTCGCGCGCATGACCGCCTCAGCCGTCAGCGAGTTCGGTGGCCTGCACGTGCTCTGCAACCACGTGGGCGGCACGAATCCGAGCGTCGACCTGGACGTCCTGCGCATGGACATGGACGAGTTCGACCGTGCCGTCGCCCGCAATCTGCGCAGCACGCTCCTGGGGACCCGGCACGCGCTTCCGCACATGATCCGGGCGGGAGGCGGATCGATCATCAACACCGCGTCCGTCGCCGCACTGGTCGGCGACGTCCTGCAGACGTCCTACGGTGCGGTCAAGGCCGCCGTGGTCAACCTCACCAAGTCCACCGCCGTCCAGTACGGGCCCCACAACGTGCGCTGCAACGCCGTCGCTCCCGGAGCGGTCGTGACCCCCGCGCTGGAGAACAACCTGCCCGAAGGCGTCGTGGAGAGCCTCAAGAAGGGCAACGCTCTGCCCCGTCTCGGCTCGCCCGAGGACATCGGCCACACCATGGTCTTCCTCGCCTCGGACGAGTCCCGCTACCTCACCGGCCAGCTCCTGGTCGTCGACGGGGGGGTGACCATGCAGTCGTCCGCCGCTCCCGGCCGCCGCGCCCAGCTCCCCGTCTGAGCCGCGGCGTCGGACCACCTCCGCCGTGCTTCGCCCCCCCGGGGTGTGCGGACGGGCCCGGCCCCGCAAGGGACGCCTCACGCATCCACGCACACCCACTGACGCAGGCTCACCCACCCAGCCACACACGTGGAAACGCACGCACACAGGAAAGGAAGTGCACCATGGATCCCCAGACCCTCCAGGGCAAATCCGTCATCGTCACGGGAGGCGCTTCGGGAATCGGCGGCGCCATCACCAGGCTCTTCGTCGCCCGAGGGGCCCGCGTCGTGGTCGTCGACCTGCAACAGGAGGCCGGGCACGCACTCGCCGCCGAACTGGGCGACGCCGTCGTCTTCCTGCAGGGCGACGTCTCGGACCGGGCCGTCGCGGACACGGCTGTGACGACCGCGGTGGAGCGTTTCGGCTCCCTCGACGTGCTGGTCAACAACGCGAGCGTGTCCCGCCAGAAGCCGTTCGAGGAGCAGACAGACGACGACTGGAACCTCGCGATGGACACCGGCTTGTACGCCACCCGCAACTTCATGCTCGCCGCTCTGCCCGAGCTGACGAAGTCCGGCAACGCTTCCGTCATCAACTTCGGTTCCGGAGCCGGACTCAACGGCCAGCCCAACCAGGCCTCCTACGCGGCGGCGAAGGAGGCCATCCGCGGCCTGAGCCGTGTGGCCGCGAACGAGTGGGCGCCGCTCAACATCCGCGTCAACGTGGTCTGCCCGATGGCCATGACAGCCGGTGTGGCCACGTGGGCCGAAGCGCGTCCCGAGCAGTACGCGCAGTCCGCCGCCGCCGTTCCCCTGGGGCGCTTCGGGGACCCCGACCGTGACGTCGCCCCCATCGTTGCCTTCCTCGCGAGCGACGACGCCCAGTACATGACCGGGCAGACCGTCATGGCCGACGGGGGCTCCGTCAAGCTGCGGTGACCGTGGTGTCCGCTCAGGTGGTGTCCGCTCTGGTGCTGTCCGCTCGGATGTCGCCCGCCGCCTGCGGGTCATGGCGGGTTCGGGAGCGGAAAGTGCGGCGGTAGGTGTCGGGAGGAACGCCGACCGTGCGGTGGAAGTGGCGGCGCAGCGTCGTGGCGGTGCCCATGCCGGTGGCAGCCGCGATGCTCTCCACGCTCTCGCCGGTGGTCTCCAGCAGTTCCTGGGCGCGCCGGATCCGCTGGGTCAGCACCCATCGCAGCGGACTGGTTCCGGTCACCGAGGTGAAGTGCCGGCCCAGGTTGCGCGAGCTCATCCGCGCCTGCCGGGCCAGGTCCTGCACGGTCAGGGGCTGGTCAAGCCGTGCGAGCACCCAGGGGAACAGGTCGTCGAGCGGGTGGTGGTGCGGGGCGGGCGCCGGGGTGGTGACGAACTGGGCCTGCCCGCCCTCCCGGTGCGGGGGCACGACCAGGCGGCGGGCGACCGTGTTGGTGATCGACGAGCCGTGGTCGCGGCGGACCATGTGCAGGCACAGGTCCATGGCGGCGGCTTTGCCGGCGGAGGTGAGCACGCTGCCGTTGTCCACGTAGAGGACATGCGGATCGACCTGCACCCGGGGGAAGCGGGCGGCCAGAGCCCGGGTGTGTGCCCAGTGCGTGGTCGCGCGCCGCCCGTCCAGCAGACCGGCGGCGGCCAGCACGAAGGCGCCGGTGCAGAGGGAGGCCACGCGTGCGCCCGCCTCGTGGGCCGCACACACCGCGTCGACCAGGGCGGCGGGCGGCTCCGCGTCGACGTCGGCCCAGCCGGGGACGATCACGGTGTCGGCGAGCGGGAGTTGGCTCAGGCCGTGATCGGGCTCCAGCAGGAAGCGGCCCGCGCGTACCGTGCCGGGCCCGCAGAGCACGACGTCGTACCAGGGCTCGGGCACGCCGGCCGGTGCCGCCCCGAAAACCTCGTGGGCCATGGACAGTTCGAGGTGCAACATGCCGTCGGTGACGGCCAACGCGACAGTCCTCACGTCCGGAAGTGTACGGGTCATGGCGTTCCGGACACTCGTACGGCATGCCCGCCCTCGGCAGGATGTCCGCGACAGCAGATCGCCACAGCAGGGGAGGAAGCATGGGGACGGGGAGCAGGGTCACGGTGTTCGGCGCGTACGGGCATACGGGACGGTTCGTGGTGGCACACCTTCGCGACCGCGGATTCGTCCCGGTCCTCTCCGGCCGCGACGCGGGCAAGCTGGCGACGATGGCGGCGTCCACTGACGGGCTGGAGGCGCGTCGGGCGTCGGTGGACGAGGCGGCCTCGCTCGACCGTGCGGTGGCCGGCGCGGCGGCTGTCGTCAACTGCGCCGGGCCCTTCGCCACGACGGCGGCACCCGTGATGGAAGCGGCGCTGCGCGCCGGGATCCCGTACCTGGACGTCGCCGCCGAGATCGAGGCGAACCTCGACGCGTTCACGCACTTCGCAGACCGCGCCCGCGCCGCGCGAGCGGTGATCGTCCCTGCGATGGCCTTCTACGGAGGCCTCGGTGACCTGCTGGTCACCGCCGCGATGGGCGACTGGGCCAGGGCCGACGAGGCCCACGTCGCCTACGGGCTGAGCAGTTGGCATCCGACAGCGGGCACACGGGCCGCGGGAGCCGTCTCGCGGCAGCGTCGCGGCGGACGAGGCCTCCGCTACACGAACGGGCGGCTGGAGTACCACCACGACGAACCGCGTACCCTTCCGTGGCCCTTTCCCGACCCGATGGGCCCCCGTACCGTCGTGGCCGGCTTCACGATGGCCGATGTCGTCACCGTCCCGAGCCATCTGCCCATACCCGCGGTGCACACCTACATGACGGCCGAGGCGGCCCGGGACGTGTCGGCACCGGACACACCGGCGCCGGCGGCGGCCGACGAGGGCGGCCGGTCCGCTCAGACCTTCCTCGTCGACGTGGTCGTACGCTTCGGCGGCGTCGAGCGGCGCGCCGTGGCCCGGGGACAGGACATTTACGCGGTCACCGCCCCGCTCGTCGTGGAAGCGCTCGACCGCGTCCTCACGGGCCGGACCACAACGGCCGGTGTGGCCTGCGCGGGGGAGATCTTCGACGCCCCCGACTTCCTCCGCGCCCTGTCCCCGCACCTTTCCTGGGAGATGCTCCCCGGGCGGGCGGCCTCCGCTGCGCGTGTCGGGGCGCCGTGACCCACCGGGGGGCGTCGCCGTGGAGATCCGGGCCAGGTGTCGCCGCGGCCGCGCCCGGCGGGTTCTTCATCGCCGAGGCCCCGGCGCGGCGGACCTGGCCCTCGGCGAGCGGTTCTTGCGGCCTCACCTCCGGCGCTGTCCGGAGATGACGACCCCCGCGTGCACCGCAGTCACCAGTGCCATGCCGAAGATCGCCCACACCACCCACCAGAACTGGTCGTCGAGGTCCAAGGAAGGCAGCCGGCCGTTCGGGTCGTAGGCCACCAACAGCCGGGTGTGGTCGTGCTTGTCGGTGGTGTCCTTTCCCTGCCGAGCCGTCAGTTCGCTCCCCAGGGAGTCGGTGCGCCCGTCAGCGCACGCCAGCCGACGGTGGGTGTAGGTCGTGTAGCCGCCGGGGCTGTACCGCTTCCAGGTGCGCTCCTCGGTCACGGTGCACGTGTGCTGTGGAGCGACCGAGTTGAACGCCACCACATAGCCGGCGAGAACGGTGGCGACCAGGACGAGGCCCATGACGAACGCGAGGGGAGCAGACCCCTGGTCCGCGAAATGACTGTGGATCCGGCAGCCGAGTGCCAGCGCGAGCCCGGCACAGACCAAGCCGAGCAGCAGGTACGACGGGTGGACGCGCAGGGCCAGCCAGGCGACGCCGACGAAGGCGGCCACGAGCAACGGTGCGGCGCACAACGCGAACAGCAACCGCAACGGAAACATCGTTCTCCTTCGACCGCGCGTCGGGCCGGGGGTCTCCCGCCGGGGTTGGACTCTTCCCCGGAATGGACGCTTCGTCCCCGTCGTTCGCTTCCGATCACAGCACCCGTCGAGTTGTTCAGCACTGCCTCTTCCCCACAGAACAACCCCTTCCAAGCGCCTCGCTCCTCCACCGCGTCCCAGTTCGGGCCGGTGGTGGCGCGGCAGCGACCCACGCGTCAAAGCAGCTGGCGACTCCGTCCGGTGCAGTCGTCGGGTGCCGCACCGGACGGACGGGGCCTCAAGTGGCTGAACGGCGAAGTCCCGCTCAGCCTTCAGGGGCGCTTCACGGCTCGAGAGCCGTCTCCACCTCGTGACTCTTGGGCGTTCCGGCGGACCGCGCACCGTTGTGTGCGGTGCGCACCGCCGTGAGCATCCCCACAGCGGACAGGAGAGCGAAGCCCAGGAGAAGCCACCGTGCGGAGGAGACCAGCGAGGGTCCGCCCACGTTGACCAGGAGACCGGCGAGCGCCGCACCGAACGCGGTGGACATCGTCAGCACGGTCGCGATCGCCGCGGCGGCCTTCTCTCCTTCCTGCCTGTCCGTCGTGCTGGTCATCGCGGCGACCGACAGGTGGGGCATGGCGAGGCCGATGCCGGCCCCGGCGATGAGGAGCACGGGCAGCCAGACGAGGACCACCAGCATCGACGCGTCGCGCTGCTGCAGCATGGCGAGGACGGCGAGCCCGGCTGCGAGCAGCCCGGGGCCGGCCACCCGCAGCAGGCGTACGGTCCGTGGCCGGTGTGCCGAGGAGCTCACGACCTGAGTGAGGGACCAGCCCAGTGACAAGGCGGCGCCGAAGAACCCGGCTGCCAGCGGGGGAAGACCGCCGAGCCGCTGTCCGAACAGCGGAAGGAAGGTCTCCACGGCGACTCCCGAGGCGAGTAGCGCGATGGTCAGGTAGACCCAGCGCAGAGTCGAGCCGGCCTGGTAGGCCGGGCGGGGCAGCACGCGCACACTGGTGCGCTTCTCGGTCCGCACGAAGGCCCAGACCAGTGCGAGGGCCAGGGCCAGCAGAGCCACCCTCACCAGCGCGTCCGAGATGACCCCGGCAACGCTCACCGCGCCCGCGGTCCCGACGACCAGCAGCAGCGAACGGAGCGCCACCGGCACCGGTGCGTCCCCGGCGCCGCCGTTGCGCGGAAGCCCCTTCGGTACCAACGAGGCCAGCACCACCGAGCCGAGAGCCAACACGACGAAGGCCGACCGCCAGGATCCGAACTGTGCGAAGAGCCCGCCCAGCGCCGGGCCGACGAAGTTGCCCAGGCCGAACATGGCGGAGATCAACGCGGTGCCGCGTACCCACAGGCGTTGTGGGAGCGCCGAGTGGATCAGAGCGAACCCCAGCCCGGTCAGCAAGCCTGCCCCCAGCCCCTGGACGCCGCGGCCGACCAGCAGTACCGGCATCACCGGACTCGCCGCGCACAGCGCCGAGCCCGCGGCGAAGACTCCGAAGCCCAGCAGGTACGCACCGATGTTGCCGCTCTTGGCCAGCGTCCAGCTCACGAGCATGGTCGCGACCACCTGGCCGATCAGGAACACGGTCATGTTCCACGCGTAGAGGCGTTCGCCGCCGATGTCCGCGACTGCTGTCGGCAGCAGGCTCGCGGCCAGATAGATGTTGATGGCGCCCACGAGAACGCCACCGGCCAGCACCACAACGGTGCCCAGGTGGCTGCCGAGTTCCCGCCACGATCCGACGCTCCGACTGCTGCTCACTCGCGTTCCTTACTCCCGGTGTTGTCTTTCCGGCGGGAATCATGGCGGCGCGCGGGACCCCGGTAATCCGGCAAATCGGACGTGACGTGCATCACAGTTTTCTTTGCCGGTCCGTTCGGGACTGTGGCCGGTCAGCACCAGGAGAGCGGGGGCAGCGGACGCGGGTTTTTCCGCGACGCACACCGCACGAACGCACGTAGAGTGCACGTGTGATCGCCGCGCCGAGCCTCTGATCTGGAGGGTTCATGACCATCAACCGGGCCTTCGCCAACATCCTCTCCGACGATCTGGCCGGGACACGGGACTTCTTCGTCGATCTCCTCGGATTCACCGTGGCGTTCGACAGTGACTGGTTCGTCAACCTGCAAGCGCCGGACAACCCGCTGAACGAACTGGGTGTCTGGCGCCGTGAGCACGAACTGGTCCCGGAGGCGTACCGGGGCAGGGCCCAGGGCACCGTGCTGACCTTCGTGGTGGACGACGTGGAGGCGGTGTACGCAAGGGCGGTGGCGGCCGGTACGAGAATCGTCGAACCACCGCGCGACACCTTCTACGGGCAGCGCAGCATGTTGGTCGAAGACCCCAACGGGCAGGTGATCGACGTGTCGACACCCGGAACGCCGTCACCCGAGTTCCTGGCGGAGATGCGCGAGAAGTACGGAAGCTGAGCCTGCGCCCCGGGGAAACGGGCCGCGCGCAGTGCACACTTCGCGTGCACCGGACGTGCCGCGTGCACCGGACACACCGCGCGCACCGAGCACGGGGTGGCCCGTCACCCGGCCCCAGCGCACGTCACCCGCGCGTCGCCGGCGCGTTCTTCGTGTCCCACAGCTGGGAGCGGTTGAGTGACTGCGGGCAGTGCAGGTAGATCTCGTCGATCTCGACCAGCAGCGCGAGCCGGGGGCGCCGGCCCTTGACGGCCATCGCGTCGAAGAACGGCGCGTCCCTCACAACGCGGGCGCGGCCGTTGACCCGCAGGACCTCGGAGGAGCCGGGGATGAGGAAGACCAGGCCGACGTGCGGGTTCTCAAGAATGTTGTGGAAGCTGTCACCCCGGCGGTTGCCGGGAAGGTCGGGCAGCGCCAGCGTGCCGCGGTCCACAGCCCGGGCGAACCCGGCTCGACCGCCTCGGGGTGAGGCGTCGCAGTTGCCGGCCGCGTCGGAGGTGGCGAGGATGCCGAACGGCGCACGCGCCAGCATGTCCAGATCGGCGTCGGTCAGCCGCTGATGCACCTTGTCCACCACCACCGCGTGGGGCTGACCGAGGATTTCGCGCAGCTCCGCGGCGGAGCCGACCGGCACGAGGCCGGTGCGGTCCGCGCTCTCCGGCGGCCGCTCGCCGTCGACCGCGCTACCGGCGCCGTCCGCGTCGGCGTTGTGCGCGTCAGCGTTGTGCGTGTCGGTTCGGTTCGCATCGGTGGCGTCGCTGGTGTCGGTGGCACCGGTGTCGTCGGTGGCCGGTATGGGGGTGGGCACGTACGGACTCCAGACGTGGTCCTGCGCGAGGCGGCGCTGCGCCGCCCGGACAGGTAGTGGACGCAAGGGAGGGGTTCGACTGCCTTCGGCAGCCGGCCGCTCCGCACTCCGGGCCGGGGCGCGAAGTGCGGAGCGCGGCAGTTCTCTGCCACTTCCTGAGGCTCCTGTCGCCGCCTACCGCCGACTGCGGACGAGGAGATGGAGGAAGTAGGGCGTCCCGACGACGGCCGTCATGAGGCCGGCGCCGAGCTGCGCCGGGGCGATGACCGTACGGCCCAGCAGGTCCGCCACGGCGACGAGAACGGCGCCCAGGAGCATGGCCACCGGCACACTCCGCACGTGCCGGCGCCCCACCAGGGCGCGGGCCGCGTGCGGTGCCACGAGCCCCACGAAGCCGATGGTGCCGGCCGCCGCGACGGCGGTGGCGCTCAGCAACACGGCGACCGCGAGGAAGCCGAACCTGCCTCGCGCGAGAGAGAGGCCCAGGAGCCTGGGGGTGTCCTCGTCGAGCGAGACCAGGTCGAGCTCCTTGCGTCGCGCGACCGCCACGGCCGCGCCGGCGGCCAGGACGACCGCGAGGGGCAGCACGTCGGTCGCGGTGCGCCCGTAGGTCGAGCCCGACAGCCAGGTCAGCGCCTTCGTCGCGTTGAAGGGATCGGTCAGGACGATGAACAGGCTGGTGAGCGCGGTCGTTCCGGACGCCACCCCGATGCCCACCAGGACGAGACGGTTTTGCTGGAACCCGCCGCGGGCGGCGAGGCCGAAGACGAGCACCGCGGTGGCCGAAGCGCCGGCGAACGCGGCGCCTGCGATGCCCCACGAGCCGGCGCCGTGCACCGTCGTGACGACGAGGACGGCGCCGAGCGCCGCCCCGCCGGAGACACCGAGGACGCCGGGTTCGGCGAGGGGGTTGCGGGTCACGGCCTGCACGAGGGTGCCGGCCAGGGCGAGCGCGGCCCCCGCGAGGAGCGCGGCGAGCACCCGCGGCACCCGGGTGTCGAGGACGAATCCGGTGGCCCGGCCCGCCTGCCCCTGCACCCAGTTCGCGACGTCTCCGAGCAGCAGCTTGGCGTCGCCGAGCAGCACGGCGGCGATCGTCACGCCGACGAGCACGGCCACGAGGACGACCACGGTCACCACGAACGCGGCCCGGCTCGGTGTGCGCAGTCTGTCGGCCTCGGACGCGCCGCCCGCCTCCCGCATGCGCAGGGCCATCGCGACGAGGAAGACGGCACCGACCACGCTGGTGACCGCCCCCGTGGGTACCGCGACCGCGGACGCGGAGCCGGCCACCGCCCGCAACAGCACGTCGGAGCCGAGCACGAGTGCGGCGCCGGTCAGACCCGCCACGGGGATGGTCAGGCGCGCCCGGGTGAAGGGCCGGTGCAGGCGCCCGAGCGGACGCACGAGCGCCGGGGCGCACAGCCCGACGAACCCGATCGGCCCGGCGAGTGTCACGGCCGCCGCGGACAGCAGCGCGGCGAGTGCGACCACCGTGAGGCGGGTGGTCCGCACCCGGACGCCGAGGCCGCGAGCGGCGTCGTCCCCCAGGGCGAGCACATCGACGCGGCGGGCGACGAGCAGCAGCCCGACGAGTCCGAGCAGGGCGACGGGTGCCATCTGTGCCACACCGTCCGCCCCGTTCTGCGCGAGGGAGCCGTGGCTCCACTGGTAGAGGCCGTCCGTCCGCTCGGGGAAGAGGAGCAGCAGGCCTTCGGTCACGGAGCTGACGCCGAGCGCGAGGGCGCTGCCGGCCAGCACGAGCCGGACGGTTCCCGTGCCGGGGCCTGACAGGCCCAGCACGACGGCTGCCGCCACGAGACCGCCGGCGAAGGCCACCGTGGAGGAGGCCAGGAACGGTAGCGAGACCCCGGTGGCGGCGAGCAGCCCGAGGGCCAGATACGAGCCGGCGTTCACAGCGAGGGTGTCGGGGGAGGCGAGCACGTTGCGGCTCACGGCCTGCAACGCGGCGCCCGCGGCGCCGAGACCGACGCCGACCAGGAGCCCCGCGGCCATCCGCGGCAGGCGCGAGGCGATGACGACGGCGGCGTCCGACTGCCCGGCGTGACCGGTGAGTGCCTTGGCCACCTCGCCGGGACCGACGGCGGCCGTGCCCTGGGTGAGGTCGGTGACGGCGAGGACGGCGACCAGGAGCACGAGCGCGGCCGTCACCGCGGCCGCGCCGGTCGTGGCCGCCTTGGACCCGGCCGTGGTGGGGCTGGAGGCTGTTGCGGTGACGGCCACGGCGCTACTTCTTCAGCGCGTCGACGAGGGCGTCGGCATAGGCCCCCATCGACGCGTGGCCGCCGAACATCCAGATGCCGGTCGGCAGCCGGTGCACGTCGCCGGCCTTCACGAAGGGCAGTGACTTCCAGGTCCTGTTGCCTGCCAGGTCCTTGGCGAACGGGTCGCGGCTGTCCTGCTCGTCGGCGATGTAGGCGAACTGGACGTCCCCGAGGTCCGTGAGCCCTTCCACGTCCGTGCTGGCGAGCCCGTAGCTCTTGTCGCCCTTGGCCTTCCAGGCGTTCTCCAGGCCCAGTTCCTCGTTGACGGCTCCGATGAGGGAGCGCCGGGTGTAGGGACGGATCGTGACCTGGTTGGAGGCGACATAGCCGTCGGCGAAGGCGACCTTCGTCCCGTCGAGCCCGGCCTTCTCGACGGCCTTGCGGCTCGAAGCGAGCTTCGCCGTGAACCGCTTCTTGACGGTGTCGGCCCGCTTTTCCTTACCGGTGGCCTTGGCGATGAGGTCGAGGTTCTCGTTCATCTGCCCGAGCTGGTCGGACGCGTCGGCGGAGCGCACCTCCACAACCGGGGCGATCTTCCGCAGTTGCTTGACGGCGGAGGACGGCAGGTCGGTGGTGGCGACGACGAGGTCGGGGGTGAGGGAGGCGATCGTGTCCATGCTCGGCTCGCCGCGCGTGCCGATGTCCTTGGGGCTGTTGGTCAGCTTCGCCGCGGAGTTCCACGTCTTGTAGCCCTTGACGTCGGCGACGCCGACGGGCTCGACTCCGAGCGAGACGAGGTTCTCGACGACGTTCCACTCGGTGCCGACGACCTTCTTGGCGGGACCGTCGAGAGTCACCTTCGCGCCGGTCGCGTCGGTGAGGGTGATGCGGCCGGATTTCGCGTCCGCGCCGGTGGAGGCCGACTCGGTCGTCCCGCAGCCGGCCAGGATGACGGCCGCGGCGGTGGCGGCGAGCGCGGTGATCACAGGGCGTCTCATGGGATGGTGCTGAGCCTTTCGCTTCGCATGTGATGCCGGCCGACCGCGCGGGTCCGCAGCCGGCCGGTCAGGGGGTCGGTGTCGACGTCGATCCGGATGCCGTAGGCCTCGGTCAGGCGCTGCGGCGTCAGGACGTCACAGGGGGCACCTTCGGCGGTGATCCGTCCCGCGTGGAGCAGGGCGATCCTGTCGGCGACGGCCGCCGCCTGGTCGAGGTCGTGCAGGACGACACCCACCGAGATCGCGTGGTCGTCGGCCAGGTCGCGGATCAGGTCGAGGAGTTCGACCTGGTATCTCAGGTCGAGATAGGTCGTCGGCTCGTCCAGGAGGAGCACACCCGTCTGCTGGGCGAGGCAGCTCGCGAGCCATACGCGCTGCAACTGGCCGCCCGACAGGTGCTCGGCTCCGCGCCGGGCCAGGTCCTCGACGCCCGTCATGCGCAGCGCGCGCTCCACAGCGGCGCTCCCGTCGGGGTCCTGTCCGCCCCAGCGGCCCCGGTAGGGGTAGCGGCCGAACTCGACGAGGTCGCGGACGGTGAGGCCACTGGGCGTGGGGCGGCCCTGCGTGAGCAGGGCGACGCGGCGCGCGAACTCGCGCGAGGTGAGGGCCAGGCCGTCGGTTTCCCCGTCGAGGGTGAGTGTGCCGCTGCGTGCGCGTTGCAGGCGTGCGAGGGTGCGCAGCAGCGTCGACTTCCCGCTCCCGTTCGGGCCGACGAGCGCGGTGATGCGGCCGGGGTGGAGTGTGAGGGCGGCCCCGTGCACGACATCGACATCGTCGTAGGCCACGGTCACACCTTCGGCTGCCAGGCCGTGCCCGCGCGGACGCGAGGCAGCGGCGGCGTGTTCACCAACGCTCATGCACGTAGGTTAGCCTAACCTAAGTGACTCGCCGAGAGGCGGGCTGCCGCACGCGTCCGAAGACCGGAGGGCCGAGGGCCCGGGGGCTGGGTGCCCGGGGCCGGGTGCTCGGGTGCTCGGGGGAGAAGCCGGGTCAGATCACGCGGAAGAGGTCGGCGGCGGCGTGGACGTCCGTGAGGTCCTCGACGGAACGCAGGTTGTCGCACAGGGCGTCGAGGACCGAGCCGGCTCCGGCGGCGTCCGGCGCGCCGATCGCCACGCCGAAGGCGCGGAAACCCAGCAGCCGCATGGCGTCTCTCCAGCCGCGCATCCACTCCTCGGTGACCTCGCACTCGTCGTCCGTGAGCATGACGATGTCGCCGCGCTTGCGGGCGGAGTCGTTGTACTCCTCCTCCAGCAGCTCACTGGCCGCGCTCAGCGGCCTTTCATAGCTGGTGCCGCCGCCGAGGAAGGCCTCCGCGAAGTCGAGCACCTGCGCGATACCGGCGGGCCGGCCGGCCGGGAAGCGGTGGATGCGGAGCTTGTCGGCGGCGGAGAACAGGATGCCGACGAAGTCGCGCCCGGCCTGGCGGGCCTGGTCCAGCAGCGCCAGCGCGCAGGCCTTGGCCCACGCCTCCCGGGTGACTCCGCCGGGCCCCGCCTCGTACATCGAGTGCGAGGTGTCCACACACGCGATGATGGCGCCCCGGCCCGTGGTCTCCTCATCCTGGCTGTCGTAGAGCATCAGTTCCCCGGCGGCGTAGCGTGCGGCGAACACCGCGCGCAGTTCGGGCACGCCCAGGTTGGCCAACTCGGAGGGGATGACCCGGGAGAGGTCGTCCCCGAGCGTGACGCCGACCAGCTGACCGGTGGCGGTCTCCACCTTGCGGGCGCGTTCACCGCCGGCCATCTGCCGGAAACGGCCGATCAGCTCGGCCCACCGCGCGAGACGGCTGGTGCGCAGCCGGTCGGCGAGGCGGGCTCGCTCGTCGAAGGGCATCCGCTCCAGCTCGCCGGCACCGACGCCCCACGCCCGCATCAGCGCGGCTTCCTCCCGCACGGTCGCGGCCGCCTCCGCCACCGCGCCCGGCGCCGCGGAACGGACACCGGGGGCCGCCGCCGTGAGGCTCAGGGCGGCCTGCTGGGCGGCCCGCTGCGCGGCGGCCTCCGCGTCCTCCGCGGTCTCGATCGCCTCGTGCACGGTGTCGGCTGCCGGGCGGTGCACCGTGCCGCCCTCGTCCGCCCCCTCGGCGGCCCGGCGGAGCGCCTCGGCCACGGCCCTCGCCGCGTCGGCGGCCTCCCGCTGAGCCCTCCTCGCATGCTCCGACCGTGCCCGCGCCTCCCCGGACCGCTCCAGCATCCGGCGCAGGGCCGGGGCGTGGGCGAGTACGGCCATGGCGGCGACGTACGGATCGCCGCACGTCTCCCGCCGCAGCTCGGCCCACTCCGGCGACTCCGCCAGCGCGCCCACGATCTGGTGGTTGACCAGGTGGGAAGGGTGCATCGCGGCGCGCTCGCGCAACCGCGGACCGAGCTGGTAGGCGGCCAGGAACACGTCGGCCAGCAGATCCTCGGCGGCGTCGTGGCGGCCGGCCAGCTCCTCGGCCAGTTCGCGCAGTGCGGCCGCCTGAGCGAAGGTGTCGCGCCAGGCGATCAGGTCGAACCGGTCCGCGAACAGGGCCGAGGTGTGCCGCTCGGGAGCGGCGGCAGCGGACAGACCCAGCCACTTCGCGGACCTGCCGGTCAGCTCGCCGAGTCCGTGCGGTGTCGCGTCCATCGCCGCTGTCTCCTCGGTGTTCACAGCTGGGACTGCACCATGCTCGCGTCCATACCGAGGGCCTCGGTCAGGACCCGGACGCGGACCGCGCGCTGGCGTCCGGAGGCCCGGTCGATGGCAGCGGTCGAGCGCCCGGCACCCGCCGCCTCCTCGCGGAGCTTCTCCAGCCTCGTCCCGGCCGTGGCGAGCTTGTTGTGGGCCTTCTTGATGACCCACTCGCTCAGCGCCTCGCGAGACTGTCCGGCCATGGCGTCGAGCTGGGCCTCCAGCTCGTCCATGGTGTCGGCCAGGTCCAGCGCCTCCTTGGCATCCGGATTGACCAGCTGGAGCACCTCGCGCTCGACCGTCGGGCGTTGGGCGGGGGAGTCCCACAGCACATGGGTGAGCACCGACAGGTCGGTCTCGGCGACCGCCGGGCGTCCTTCGAGATACGCGGACGCCTGGAGCAGGCCGACCGACTGGCGCCAGCGGCGGTCGGAGGCGACCAGCTCCTTGCGGCGCAGCGCGGCCCGCAGCGTACACACCGCGTCCACGATCACGTCGGGTACCTCGACCGCCGGCACGCCTTCCGCCACGGCCTGTCGCAGCGCGGCCAACTCGACCGTCGTACGCTTCGGTGCCGCAGGGCGGCTGACGGCGGAGCGGACCAGCGCGGCGAAGTTCGAGGGGTCGGACAGGTACCCGACCTCGATCCGCACCAGCAGCCGGTCGTAGATCGCGGCCAGGTCCTCCCCGCTGGGCAGCTCGTTGCTTGCCGTGATCGCCCCGATCAAGGGACACCGGATCGGCGCGCCGCCGTTCTCGGGATGGTAGATCCGCTCGTTCAGATAGCCCAACGTCTCGTTCAGCGCCGCCGCTGAGCACTTGAATATCTCGTCGATGAACGCGACATGCGCGGTCGTGGCCCGGCCGTCGTACACCTGGCGGTACTCGCCGCGGGTCAGCGCGGCGACGTCGACGGGCCCGAACATCCGCGTCGGAGCGGTGAACTTGGACAGCAGGATCTCCCAGTACGACGCTCCCTCGATCCTGCGTGTGAGCTCCCGGGCCATCTCGGACTTCGCCGTTCCCGGCGGACCGAGCACCAACGAGTGCTGCCCGGCCAGCAGTGTCACCACCAGCGTCCGCACCACGTCGTCCCGCTCGTAGAAACGGTCCGACAACTCGTCGCTGATCGCCCGCAGCGTGCCGGCTGTGTCGTGCGGGTCCCGCGGGGTCTGCGGGTCCTGTGGTTTGTGCGGGTCCCGCGCGTCCGGCGCGCCCATGTGCAGCTCCTTGCCTGTGACGCCGCCCTGCCGGACGGGCCGACGAGATGGCCCGGCCCCCACAGCCACGACGAAGCGACGCGTTGCTGCGGGCGACAGCGGTGACGCCGGGCTGGTCATCAAAAACGATTCTTCGCCCGAGTAACATAACGCGGACACCGGGAGAGCCGCCTGGCACCGGCCAGCACGACTCGGCGCCACACAGCTCGGCCGGGTCCGCTGCCGGTGTGGTGCCGGCCGCACCCGATTGCCGCATGCGAGGGCGGCATGCGCAGTACACCCACCGCGACGAGAGCCCTCGCGGGGTATGCGGTCTGTATGAGTTCCGAACCTCCGCCCCTGCTCGCCCTGGATCTGACCGGCACGTTCGCTTTCGGGCTCAACGGAGCGCTGACAGCGGTGCGCGCGGCACGCCTGGACATGGTCGGAGTGATCGTTCTCGGCATGATGACGGCGCTGGGTGGCGGCGTCCTCCGCGATGTCCTTCTCGACTCACTGCCGCCCGCGACCCTCCGCGACTGGCGCTACTACACGCTCGCCGCCGCCGGCGGCCTGATCGCCTTCGCCCTCAGCAAGCACCTGCACCGGCTGGAGACACCGATCACGATTCTCGACGCGGTCGGACTGAGCGCGTTCGCCGTCATCGGCGCCGGCAAAGCCCTCGATGCCGGGCTGGCCCCCGCACCGGCGATCCTGCTGGGCGTGCTCACCGCGGTAGGCGGCGGCACCCTCCGTGACACGCTCGTCCGCCGGATCCCCTCGGTGCTCAGCAGCGGCCTGTACGCCGTCCCCGCCCTCGTCGGCGCCGCGCTGACCGTCCTCGCCGTCCGCGCGGGCGTCTACGGTCTGCCCGCCGCACTGGGTGCCGCCGTGACCTGTTTCCTCATCCGCATGCTCGGCCTCCGCTTCCGCCTCAACGCCCCCGCACCACCCGAGACATCCGGCCGCCGGGAACCGCCCCACGAGGGTACGTAGACCGGCCGGCACGTCCTGAGCCTGCTCCTGTGACTGTGCCTGTGCCTCCTCCTCGTCCTTGGCCGGAGCCGGGCCGGGCGTGTCAGCTCAGCTCGGAGGCCGGACGGCCTGGGTCTGGGTGGTCTGGGCGACCAGGCGGTGCTCGTCGTCGTGCAGACCGGTCTGCACGACGACGAGCGTGCGGCCCACGTGCAGTGGGCGGGAGGTGGCGTGGACGGTGCCGCCCCGTACCGCGCGGAAGAAGTTCGTCTTCGACTCGATCGTCGACGTGCTCCCACCCGGCGGCAGGTTGAGGTAGGCGCAGGCGGCGCCCGCCGCGTCGGCCAGGGACATCAGCGCGCCGCCGTGCAGCGCCCCGCCGACCGTGCACAGGTCCGCCTCCCAGGCGAGGCTCCCGGTGACGCGCTGCGGGGAAACCTCGTCGAGGGTGAGGCCGAGCCGGGAGGCGTAGGGCATGGCGGCGGTGAGCTCGGCAGCTCGAGGCCGCGTCATGTTCCCACCCGCACGTCGAAGGCGTCGAGGACCGCCAGGCTGTCCTCGTAGACGTGGTGACGGGTGATCAGGCCATGCGCCGCGGTCAGGTGCAGGGCGAACCGGGCGCGGTAGGAGCGGCCGGTGCCGCGGGCGGTCTGGCGGATCTCGCCCAGCACGACAGCGTCGTCTCCGTCGACCAGGATGCGTTCGATCCGGGTGTCGGCCTGCTCGGGTATGTGCTCCTCGGCCAGGGAGCGGAAGTGGTCGGCGACATCGGCCCGGGTGGCGCGTGGACGGATCCACGGGAGGATCTCCCTGCCGTGCTGGGGCTCCGGCCAGCTGAGCTTCCAGTCGACGTGCTCGGCGTACAGCGCGGCGATGGGCTCGGGGTCGCCCTCGCCGATGCGTCGCAAAAGCTCGTGCACGAGGGTGCGGGTGTCTTCGGTCATGGGATTCCGTTCACTGAGGAGGGGCCGGGTCACGGAGCGCCGTTGCCGTCGCGGCGTCCGCCGGGAAGAACGATTCGATGGCCAGCTCGGCAGTCGTCACCTCCAGCGGGGTGCCGAACGTGGCGACGGTGCTGAAGAAGGCCAGTTCGCCACTGCCGTGGCGGAGCCGCAGCGGCACGAAGATATCCGCGGGGCCGGGGAACTCCACGTCGGGCTCCGGCTCGGAGCAGGGGTAGGCCACCAGCTCGTCGTGCAACGCACGCAGGGCCCCGTCGAGGCCGGCGGCGATCTGGCGGCGCAGCCGGCCCAGCAGGTGGGCCCGCCACTGACCGAGGTTGGCGATGTGCGGAGCCAACCCTTCGGGGTGCAGCGAGACGCGGAGCGCGTTGGCCGGTTGCTCCAGCAGCGCGGGTGCCACCTTGTCGGTGAACAGGGCGAGGCTCGCGTTGCTGTCCACGATGTTCCAGGCCCGGTCGACGACGGTCGCCGGGTACGGCTCGTGGCCTTCCAGCACCTGCCGCACGGCCCTGCGTACGGCTGTCATACGTGGCGCGTCGAGCGGGCTCTCCGTGTACGCCGGTGCGTAACCGGCGGCCATCAGGAGTTGGTTGCGCATGCGCAGCGGCACATCCAGCTCCTCGGCCAGACGCAGCACCATGGCGCTGCTGGGCCGGGAGCGACCGGTCTCGACGAAGCTGAGGTGCCGTGCCGAGGTCTGTGCGCGCAGGGACAGCTCGAGCTGACTCAGTCGCCGTCGCCGACGCCACTCACGTAGCAGTGGGCCGACCTGTGGGGGTGCTGCGGTTGCCATGGGGGAGACGTTAAGCGGGTCCCCGAGCCCACGCCATTACCTCTGACGTAAGAGGCGCGACGACTGACGGAGCAGATACGGCGACTTACGGAAGGGGCGCGGCGACGAGAGGGACACATCACCGCAGCGATGCCGCCTGCGGGCAGGAAGCCTCGCGGACGCGGCAGCGAGGCGGCTCGCCTCAGCGGCGCGGCGGCAGCTGGTGCAACTCCACGGCGGCCAGGTGCCCGTCCTTCACCTCGGCGGTCATGTACGTGCAGTACGGCTGGCGCCGCCGGTCCGTCGGCGACCCAGGGTTGAGCAGACGCAGCCGTCCGTCCTCCGTCGTGGTGTCCCACGGGATGTGGCTGTGTCCGAACACCAGGACGTCCAGGTCGGGGAAGCGGTCGGCGCAGCGGCGCTCCCGCCCCCGCGCCCCACCGGTCTCGTGGACGACGCCGAAGCGCAGGCCCTCCAGACGCGTGTACGCCACCTCCGGCAGCCGGGCCCGCAGGCCGGGGCCGTCGTTGTTGCCGTACACACCGACCAGCTGCCGCGCTCGCGACTCCAGCAGGTCGAGGGTGGCCGTGTCCACCCAGTCGCCCGCGTGCAGGACGACGTCGGCGCGCGGGATCTCGGCCAGCAGCTGCTCGGGCAGCCGCTTGGCCCGTTTGGGCAGGTGGGTGTCGGACATGAGCAGGAGTCGCACCCTGCGACCGTAACGGACGTCGGGGCTGCTGGTCGCGCCCGCGACACGGCCCTGGCGTGAGGCGGTGGCCGCTCGCCCCGGAGCGGATCACTGTCCTGGTCGATATCCGGCGCGGCGAACGGAACGACGGCTACTCGCCCGCCGCATCACCTGGGCCGTCACCACCCCCTCACGACCCGCCGCATTACCGCCGGCCGGAGACCTTCACACCCGGGAGACCCGCCCGGGCTGAGCCCGATGCGGCGCCCGGCGCCGCACGGACACGATGCTGACAAGCACCGCACACAGGGCCAACACATAGACCGCGAACGCCCAGGCTTCCGGCTGCCACGAAGTGATGGTCAGGAGCGTCACCGCAGCGCCGGTCCCGACCAGGACATAGAACAGCAGGTTCTCCGAATACGGATCGCGCCAGGCTTTCAAGGCTGTCGGCAACGCCGCCGCCGCGTCAGCAGCCACCGCGCACACCACGGCCAGCGGCGCCTGCCCCAGCCCCAGCCACACACCCAGGGCGACAACCGCGATGACCGCGCACACCACGTCGAACGTCCCGAGCCGGGCGAGATTATGCCTGGTCAGCACAGCGCACACCACCACCGCGAGAGGCCCAACGCCCGCCGCCAGCGTCTGCACGGCCGGCATGCCGACACCGGCATCGAGCTGTGCGAAGAACCCGATCAGTGGCGCAGCAGCCCACAACGACCACGTCACCAGGTTCGGACGCGCCGTCCCCCTCATTGTCGAGAAGGCATACCGGACGCTCCCCGCCAGGCCGAGCACCGCGCTGACGAACACCCAGTGCGGATCGAGCATATGCACCTTCCTCGTCGTCGCTCCCGTCAGCCTGCCTCACACAGCCGCCTGACACCGCCTGGCGCCTGATGAGGCCGGGCAAAGGGGCAGGTTCTAGCCGGGAGGTACCGCGCTCTCGAGGTGGGCGGCGAGGATCTCTTCGAACGCGGCGCGGCGGTCGGCTCCGAGGGGGCGGATGTCGCGGGCGAAGTGTGCCAGGGTCGGGAAGCGTGCGGGGTCGGCGCCCAGTACCGCGACGCGGAAGTGCTCCATACCCTGTTCGTGTTCCCCGGGGGTGAGGGCGCCGGCCTCGGCCTCGGAGGCGATCAATGCGGCGATCAGGACCGCGATCCGGTGGTAGCGCGAAGGGATCTCCTCGTCCGGCAGCCCTGACGCCCGCAGGGCCCCCAGTACCTCTTCCATGACGAGCCGCGAGCCGATGCCGCCCGACGCGTAGCGCCCCCAGACCGCGGCGAGTCGCGGCTGGCGGCCGAAGGCCTCTCTCACGCGGAGGGCCAGCGCCGTGATGCGCTGCTTCCAGTCGCCCTCGGGGCGGTAGCCGTCCATGGCGGTCGCGAGGATGCGGTCGGCGACCGCTCGCAGCAGTTCGGTCTTGCTGCGGAAGTGCCGGTAGAGGCTTGAGGAGTCGGTCCCGAGCGTCGCGGCGAGCTTGCGCACGCTGAACGACTCGGCGTCGCTCGTGCGCAGCAACTCCGTGGCCGCGTCCAGAATCTCCTCGGTCGACCAGCGCCTTCTGCCTGCCATCCCGCTCCCTTCGCAGAGTCTCATCGCCGCGTCTTGCCCGCCGCGTCTCGTCGACGGGTTCAGCCTAACCTGTGCACTTGGTGTTGCACGCACCGCGTGCATAATGAGGACATGAGTGGGCCCGGGGGGTCGGCAACAGGCGGCCCCGCGTGCCGTGCGCGCCCTGTGACCCGGAGCCGCGCCCCGTGCCCCGGGCCCAGGTGACCCGCGAAGCCCACCTCGGGGACGACGAAAGGACGCACACTGTGAGGAACGCACCGGATCCCGCCGAGCCCGACAAGACCCTCCGCGCCACTGCCGACGAAGCCGTCGATGCCGCCCTCCACGGAGCCCTCGACAAAGCCCTCGACGAACCCCTCGGCACCGCCCTCGGCACCGCCCTCGACAAAGCTCTCCACAACGTCCACCGCGCCGGTATGCCGGGCCTGTTCGCCGAGGTGCGCGACGGTGACCGGGTGTGGCGCGGCGCCGCCGGGGTGGCCGATGTCGCCACAGGCCGCCCTGTCACCGCCGGCATGCGGCACCGCGTCGGCAGCATCACCAAGACCTTCACAGCCGCCGCGGTCCTCCAGCAGGTCGAGAGCGGTCGGATCGGTCTCGACACGCCGATCGGCCGGTACCTTCCGCGGTTGGTCCCCGGAGAGCGGGGTGAGGCGATCACCGTCCGGATGGTGCTCAACCACACCAGCGGCCTCGCCGAGTACCTTCCCCACGCGTACCCTTCCCTCAAGGCGTTCCCCGCTCTCGCACACACTGGCCCCCGCAGTCTGGACGACCACCGGTTCACGCGTTTCCGCGCCACCGACCTGATCGAGAGGGGCGTCACCGCGCCTGCCGTCGGCGCCCCCGGCAGCACGCCGGGCGTGTATTCCAACACCAACTACCTGCTTCTCGGCGCGCTCCTGGAGCAGGCGACCGGCACCACCGCGGAGCGGTGCATCACGCGGAACGTGATCGAGCGCGCTGGGCTCCGGGATACCGGATTCCCCGCCGATCCTCACGTGCGAGGACCGCACTCGCGGCTCTACGAGGCGTGGTTCGGCATGATCGACCCGCCGCGTGACTACAGCGTCTTCGACATGTCGTGGGTGGGGCCGGCCGCTTCGCTGATATCGACCGTCACGGACCTCAACCGCTTCTTCGGCCTGCTGATGTCCGGCGAGATCGTCACCCCGTCGTCGCTGAAGGAGATGTGCCGCACGGTCCCGGTCGTCTCCCAGGAGGGGAAGACGATCGACTACGGCCTCGGCCTGCATCCGGCTGAGACATCGGGGAAGGGCGCCTTCTGGGGGCACGGCGGCACCGTCTGGGGTGGTGGGGCGCTGGCCATGACCCGTGCCGACGGCAAGCGGCAGCTGGCCCTCGCGGTGAACTCGCAGAGGTGGAACAGGCTCGACTCCTCAGGCAGGCCGCGGCCCCACCCCCTCGACGACGCGCTCGCCGCTCTCCACCATGTGGCGATGCACGGCTGACATGGCTGACACGGCTGTCCGGGGGAGTCGCCCCTCCGGTTGCCGGAACCGGGCTCGGCGGCTGGTCATGCCCGTGGTGCGACCAGAGCACGTTCGAGGTGGTCGGTGAGCCGCGGCAACCAGTCGGACCGCGCGTTGCCGAGCAGGTGATCGCCGTGTGGGACGGTCACACAGGTGCCGTGCGGCGCGAGTTGGGCCAGCGGTTCGCCGTTCGTCACGCCGGGGATGACGTCCTGGCCTCCGTCCACCACCAGCAGCGGGCTCGTGATGCGCGGGGCCAGGGTGGTGAGGTCCACCTGGCGGGCGAACTCGCGGGCCGCGCCGAACCCGCCGGCGCGCCGGGACATGAGGTCTCTGACCGGCGGGGGCAGATCCTCCCAGTCGAGGCGGAAGGGGCCGCTGACGGTGGCGACCGCCGCCACGCGCGGCTCCAGCGCGGCCGCCCGCGCTGCGAAGTAGCCGCCCAGGCTGAGACCGACGAGCCCGACGCGTGCGCTGCCGAGTGCGTCGACGACTCGGCCCACGATCCGCTCGTAGTCCGCCCGCAGCACTGTCCCGGCGGCGAGGGCGCCCTGCCCGGGGCCGTCCATCGCGAACACCGCCAGCCCTCTCGCCAGCAGCGCGGACGCCAGGCCGAGGAACTCCTCCTTGGCCGAGTCGAGACCGGGAACGACGACCACGGTGCCGGGCGCGTCGGAGGGGCCGCGCAGCCAGCCGGTGAACCCCTCGCCGGTCACGCGCCGTGCTTCGGGTTCGAGAACGGTGAGTGCCCGGCTCAGGGCCAGGTCGGCCTCGGCGGCCGCACGGTCGGCTTCCGCGTACGGCGCGAGCGTGGCGAGGTGGAACCATCTGGCCGCCATCAGCAGATGCGTGCCCGCGGAGAGAGACGAGCCCGCCTCCTGCGCGCGCCGGAGGTGGGCGTGCCCGGTGCGCAGGAACGTCGGCCCCCAGTCGGTGACGGAGGTGAGGCCTTCGGTGACGCGACGGTATTCGTGGGGGTCGACGCCCGCGCCGGTGGCGCGCGTCCACTGGGCGGCGGCGAACTCGGAGGCCTGCACGGCGTTCATCGTTCTTCTCCTGTCAGCAGCACGGCCTTTCCGCGTATCCGGCGCTCGCGCAGGTCGACCAGGGTGTCGGCCGTCTGCGCCCAGTCGGCTGTCCGGCCGATCTCCGGGTGCAGCCGGTCTTTTTCCACCAGGTGTACGAGTGTCGCGAGGTCGGGAGCGTAGGGGCCGCCCGCGTAGTGGAAGTGCTGGATCGTGACGCGCTCGGGGCCGCTGAGGAGCGCGAAGAAGTCGAGGGTGACGGGGGCGCGGCCGGCCTGTCCGAACCAGACGAGCAGGCCGCCCGGCCGTACCTTGGCCAGGGCGGTCGGCAGGTGCGGGCCGCCTGTCGACTCCAGTACGACGTCGAAGGGCCCCTGGGCCGCGGCGACGTCGTGCACGAGGTGCGCGCCCAGTTCCGCGAGCCGTTCGCCGCGCTCCGGTGTGGCCGTCACCGCGGTCAGCCGGGCTCCGGCCCCCACGGCCAACTCCGTGACGTAGTGGCCGACGCCGCCCGAGGCGCCGGTCAGCAGCACCCGCGCACCGGCCAGGGAACCGGCCGCGCGCAGCAGCCGAAGCGCGGTGATCCCGGCCAGCGGCAGCGCTGCCGCCCGTGCGCTGTCGATGCCGTGGGGGAGTACCGCGAGCGAGTGCGTGGGCACGGTGGCGTACGCGGCCCACCCGCCCTGGGCCGGATGTCCGACCACGCGGGTGCCGGCTGCGGGCCCCGAGCCGTCGGCTGCGGCCCGCACGACGAGCCCCGCCACGTCCTTGCCTGGCAGCAGCCCGGGACGCGGGTGTTCGAGGAGGAAGGTCTCGCCTCTGTTCGGGGCGAACGCCTCGACCTTGATCATGGCTTCGCCGGGCTCCGGCACGGGCGGGGGAACCTCGGTGAACGCGACCGGGCGCGCGGGGTCTCCGGTGGGAATCAGTCTTCGCATGACGCCCATGCAACTGCCGCATCCGCTCCGCGATCCAACAGCGGACAAGCGCACCTGACAACCTTTGGTTGTCACCTATGGTGTCAGCCGTGGATCTCGACATGGCGCAGCTGCGTGCCTTCGTGTACGCCGCCGAGGAACTGCACTTCGGGCGGGCGGCCCGGACGCTCTCCCTCTCCCAGCAGGCGCTGTCCAAGAGGATCGCGCGGCTGGAGTCCCTGCTCGGCACCGAGCTGTTCCAGCGTGCCGGCAACGGCGTACGCCTCACCGGGACCGGACAGCGCTTTCTCCCACCGGCCCGGCAGGCACTGGCCGCGGCCGACGCCGCCGTCGAAGCGGCACTCGGCAAGGCCCGCCCGCTGCGCGTGGACGTATGGGGCCACCTCTACGCGCCGATGCGGACGCTGGCCCGGGTCGCGGGGCGGGCCGGAGAGCTGGTGCTGGGGCACGGGCGCGACCTGCCGTCGGTGACGGCGGCGCTGCTGCACGGTGACATCGACGCGGCCCTCGGCCGGGTCCACCCACCGCTGCGTGCCGGGCTGTCGCACCGCCTGGTCCGACTCGAACCGGTGGACGCGGTGGTGAGCACGGCTCACCCCCACGCGGGGGCACCGGAGCTGCGGCCCGAGCAGTTGCGCGGCAGCGTGCTGTGGGCGCCCGGCGCTCTGGACCGGCTCGACTTCCTCCGTCAGTTCGCCGACCGGTTCGACATCGCGGACAGGGCCGCCGGCGTCAACCTGGGCCTCACCCACTTCCTCGCCGAGGTGGCCGGCGACCCGCGGCGCTTCTCGCTGCTGCCCGCCGACGTGCCCCTCCCCGAGGTCCCCGGGCTGCGCTCCGTCCCGCTGGTCGACCCCACGCCGCTGTACGCCTGGTCGCTGCTGTGGCGCACCGGCAACCCGCATCCGGGCCTGCACGGCCTCACCACCGTCTGCGCCGCGGAAGCGCGACGCAGCCGATGGCTGGAGTACGACCCGGCTCGTGACTGGCTCCCCGAGCCGCCCCCGGCGCCGGAGTGAGAGCGTTCCGGCTCCGGGCTCCCCTCAAGCCCTTGACAGCTGCGGCCCCGCGGCGGTCGCCTGTGCCTCTGCGGCGCCCAGGCTCGGGCACGGCGCCGCAGGACGGACACGGGGAGAAGGTGGGCCATGCTGCGGGTGTACTTCACGTCCGAGGATCTGGCGCGGGTGCGGGTCGCCTCGGGGCCCGACTATCTGTGGGAGATCAGCAACAGCGTGCAGACGCTCCAACGTGCGGACGGCAGGCGGGAGTTCGGCGAATGGCGCCGCTGGGCGCGGCCCCGGCTGCCGGACAGCTGCCGCCTGCTGACGCCGCTCCTGCCGCCACAGGGCTGCTCTCCGGACTTCCTCACCCCCACCTACGGCGACCGAGAGTCACTCCAGGCGGCCGTGGACACCCTCGTCCGCACACCACGTCCGCGCCTGCGCGCCGACCTGACGAGAGTGGCGGCCACCCGGCGGCTCCCCGGGTGGACGGCCGCGCTGGCCGACGGCGACGGCGTCGCCCTCAAGCGGTTGGGGCAGGTGCTGGGTGCGTACCACCGGCAGGTGATGGCCCCCTTCTGGCAGCGCGTGCGCGCGCACATCGACGCCGACCGCGTCCTGCGGGTGCACGGTCTCCTCGACGGCGCCGTCGACGGGCTGCTGACAGGGCTCGGGCCCCGGTTCCGCTGGCGCCCGCCGGTCCTGGAGGCCGACTATCCCGTCGAGCACGACCTGTGGCTGAACGGCCGGGGTCTCCTCCTCCAGCCCTCCTTCTTCTGCTGGCCCACCCCCGTCACGCTCACGGACGGCGCGCTGCCGCCGGTCCTGGTGTACCCGATCGACCACGAGCGGGACTGGTCGCGTGCGCAGCCGGCCGGTCGCCCGGACACGGGCGCGGCCCTCGGCCAGCTCATCGGGCACACCCGAGCCGCCGTTCTGAGCGCGGCTCGCACCGGCGCTTCCACGGTGGAGTTGGCCCGACTGCTGGGGGTCACGCATCCGGCCGTGAGCCAGCACGTGAAGGTGTTGCGTGCGGCGGGCCTGGTCACGACGGCCCGCAGGGCGGGGCGGTCCCTCCACGTTGCGACCGCGGAAGGCCGCGCCCTGCTGCGCAGCGGTGAGTGCGGCGGGGGAGCGGCGTAAGCCTGGGCTTTCAGCCGTTGCGGCCGTCATATCCTCGCCACGACTCTGTTCGGGCTGCCGCACACCGAACCCCCCACCACGTCGTGTCCCGGCAGCACGCCCCGTACCCGGTTGTCCGCACACGAGACCTGTGCCGAGAACCGGGGAAGGGGCGGGGACGCGACGACCACCTCTCAAGGAGCTGGCGTTGAGCACCCATCTCACCCGCCCCGCCGTCCTGGCCGCCTCTCTCGTCGCCGCGGGCGCGCTGCTCGCCGTGCCGGGTACGGCCCAGGCGTCGTCCGCCCCCCACACCTCGACCCCGGGATCCGCCACGCAGACGTCCGCCCAAGGAAGCGGCGTGGGCCTGAAGAAGTTCCAGGAGCGGCACGGGCTGACCCCTACCGGCTCGGTTGACAGAGCCACCGCCAAGGCGCTCGGTCAGGCCTCCGACGCCGAGCTGCACCAGACCTTCGAAACCGCCGCCGACCTCGGCCCCGAGGAGCTGGCCAACGCGCGTACCGTCATCGGCGTCGGCAAGGGAGCGGGTATCCCGGAGCAGGGCCAGGTCATCGCCTTGATGACGGCCATGCAGGAGTCGAAGTTCGTCAACTACCTCACGCCCGTCGACCACGACTCCCTCGGCATCTTCCAGCAGCGCCCCAGCACCGGCTGGGGCACCCCGGAGCAGATCACCGACGTACCCACCTCGTCGAAGTCGTTCTACGGAGTGGCCGACTTCGGCACCAACCCCGGGCTGATCCAGATCGAGGGCTGGGAGACCATGCCGCCCGGCGACGTCTGCCAGGCGGTCCAGGTCTCGGCGTACCCCGACCGCTACGCGCAGTGGGAGCAGTTCGCGCGTGACCTGCTCGCGCAGGAGGGCCCCACGGTGCCGCCGATCCCCTGACGCGGACGTTCCCGAGCCCCCTGCGCCCACTCCCTCCTCCCGCGGGGAGTGGGCGCAGGGGGCTGCCGCGGCGGCTGAGCGGACCGGCCTCGTGCCCGCGCCGGGGAGTCGGCGCGCGGTCAGCCCGGAGGAGGGGACCAGCGCCCCCCAGACGACGGTCGGTCCGAAGGCCCGGCGGGCAAGAGCATGGGCGCCGTCCGGCCGTGGTGGTCCTCGGCCGGCTCCGTGGACGGGCGGCCGGTTCGGCGTCACCCCGCGCAGAGCCGGTCCAGCGCGGCCTGGGTCTCCTCGTCCGCGGCACGGCAGAGCATGAGCCGCTGGTCGCGGTCCTCGAGCGGTGTGAGCACTTCGAAGTGCACCGCGAGCGGACCGACGTCAGGGTGGAGCATCGCCTTGCTCCCGCGGCCGTTGACCTTCACATCCCGTTCGGCCCACAGCCGTGCGAACTCCTCGTCGTGGGCCAGGAACTCGGCGATGAGGTCGGTCAGCACCGTGTCGTCCGCGTGCGCGGCCCACGCGGCACGCAGATGGGCGACCCCCTCGCGCAGGACGCGTTCCCGGTCGAGATAGAACTCGCGTACCTGCGGATGCAGCAGACACAGCCACATCGCGTTGCGCCGCGGCGGCTCCAGACGGGAGAAATCGATCAGCAGCTTCGCCATCGCGCCGTTCCAGGCCAGGATGTCGAAGCGGTGGTTCGTCAGCATGGCAGGCAGCGGCGACAGGTCGTCGACCAGCCGTGCCAGCTGCGGTGCCGCCGTGGTGGCGGGCACACCGTCCTCGCGAGGCCGGTGCCGGGCGAGGTCGAAGAGGTAGGCGCGTTCGTCGGGGGCCAGGCGCAGCGCCCGGGCCAGCGCCTCCACCACGTCCGCCGAGGGCCGCAGCCCGCGGGCCTGTTCCAGCCGCACGACGTAGTCGATGCTGACCCCGGCCAGTTCGGCGACCTCTTCGCGGCGCAGCCCCGGGGTCCGCCGGGACTGCCGACGCGACGGGAGTCCGAAGTCGCGCGGGTCCGCACGTTCGCGTCGGGTACGCAGGAACGCGGCCAGCTCCCGCGTCGCCTCCTGGGTCAGGGTCGTCGTCATGCACGTACCAACAGTCAGGGTAGGAGCGGTGTTCCCAGGAACTTCCCTCCCTTACCCCCTGCTCTCCCCGGTCACAGGCTCGTGTGCGACACGGATCACGAGCACAGGAGGAGACGATGTCTCACACCCTCGACACCTACCGGCTGCTGGGCCGCTCGGGCCTGCGGGTCTCACCGCTCGCGCTGGGCGCGGCGACCTTCGGCACCGAGTGGGGGTGGGGCGCCGAGCAGGACGAGGCCCGCAAGCTGTTCGACCTCTACGTCGAGCGCGGCGGCAACTTCATCGACACCGCAGGCACCTACACCAACGGCACCTCCGAGCGCCTGCTGGGCCGATTCGCCCGCGACAGGCGAGAGAGCCTGGTGCTGGCGACGAAGTACACGACGCTGCGTCGCCCCGGCGACCCGAACTCCGGGGGGCCTCACCGCAAGAGCCTGTTCGCTTCGGTGGAAGCCAGCCTGCGACAGCTGAACACCGATTACCTCGATCTGCTCTACCTGCACGTGTGGGACTTCACGACACCGGTCGAGGAGATTCTGCGCGGCATGGACGATCTGGTGCGGCAGGGCAAGGTCCTGTACGTGGCGATCTCGAACGCCCCCGCCTGGCAGGTGTCGCGCATGCAGGCGATCGCCGATCTGCGCGGCTGGTCCCCGCTGGTCGCACTGGAGATCGAGTACAACCTGGTCGAACGTGCCGGGGAACGCGACCTGATCCCCATGGCGCGCGAGATGGGCCTGGGAGTGGTCCCGTATTCGCCCCTGGCAGGCGGGGTGCTCACCGGCAAGTACAGCCGTGCCGACCTGACCGCGACGCCCGCCGGCACCGGCGACGGCACCCGCAAGAGGTTCAACCTCGGCGTGGGCGCGGTCACCGCACGCACCCTCGAGATCGCCGAGGTGGTGAAGGAGGTCGCCACGGAGCTGGGCCGCACACCCGCCCAGGTCGGGCTGGCCTGGACCCTGCACAACCCGGGTGTGACGGCACCGGTCATCGGCGCCCGCACCCCCGCGCAGCTGGAGGACAACCTGGGCGCCCTTGAGGTCGACTTCACCGCCCGCCAACTCGCCCGCCTCGACGAGGCCGGCGCGATCCGGCTCGGCTACCCGCACGACCTGCTCGCCAGTGACAGGATGCGCGCGGAGACCCGGGGTGACCTGACGATCGAAGCCCGCCACTGACACCCGGCCGAACCCGGGGCGCACCGGGCCACACCCGAGGGCGCGCCCGGCCGCGATCGAGCGTGCACCCGGCCGGACCCGAGGGCGGCACCGCCGCCGCCCTCGGGGCAGCCCTCGACTTCCCTGTCGCGCTCACCGCGCCGAGAGCACCCCGTTGGCTGCCGACCGCCTCGCTGCCCGGGCCGTACCAGGTACGACAGCCGGTCACCGTACGGCGCCGCCCTTCCGAGACGTGCGCCCCGCGCGCCCCGAGCGGTCCTTCCCCCGGGCCACGGCCACCAGCTCGGCCGCAGGCCCCACCAGCCGCCGTCCCATCGGCCAGACCGCACGCAGCGCACGCGTGAGGTCCACCCCCGCCACGTCTATGCCGACCAGGCGCCCCTCGGCGACGTCTCCCCGCACGGCGAGCTCGCTCAGCACCGCGGGCCCCGTGCCGGCGATCACCGCGCCCCGGACGGCGGCCGTGGAGCCCAGCTCCAGCAGCGCGCGGGCGCGGCCGCACCCGGCCAGGTGCAGCGCGCGATCCAGCGTCTGGCGGGTACCTGACCCGCGTTCACGCAGCACCAGCGGCGTGGTGGACAGCTCCTGCGCGTCCGGCGGCTGCCGGCGGCGGGACCACGGATGGCCGGGGTCGACCACGACGACCAGCCGGTCCTCGGCGACCTGCCGCGTCGACATCACCTGCGACAGGTGCGGGCCCTCGACGAAGCCGACATCGGCCTCGCCCGACTCGACCAGACCGGGGACGTGCTCGCTGTTGGTGACCTGGAGCCCTATGTACAGCTCGGGTCTGCGGCTCCGCAGCTCGCTGATCCAGGCGGGCAGCAGGTACTCGGCGATCGTCAGGCTCGCCGCCACCCGCAGCTCGGCCTCCCGCCGGTTGCGCAGCGCGTCGGAACCGGTGAGCAGAGCCTCCACTTCGTCCAGGACGCGCCGGGCGTGACCCGCGACGATCTGGCCCGAGGCCGTGAGCCGCGAGCCCCGGCGGGTGCGGTCGACCAGCACCAGGCCGAGCGCCCGTTCCAGGGTGGACAGGCGGCGGCTGGCCGACGGCTGCGCGATCCGGAGCCGCTCGGCGGCCCGACCGAGACTGCCCAGGTCGGCGACGAGGACGAGCAGCCGCAGCGACTCCAGATCGGGGGTGCGGGAGGGCACCGGCGCGGTACCGGGCGTCGGGGCGGCGGGGGGCTCCGCCGGGTCGGCTGTCACAGCACCAGCGTATGACCGACTCATAGCGTTGCGCTATGAGCTGCTGTGCGATTGGGGGCTACAGCCGGTCCCTACCGGCCCGGAGAGTGTGGATCATGACTGACGACAGCGACGTCTCACCTCCCGCCCACGGCTCCCCGAGGCCGACCCCGTCCGGCTCGGCGACCGCTGCCGAGGACGCGGGCGCGCCCGCCCAGGCACAGGAGACGGCACCCACCTCCGCCAGGGGCATGGGCGCCGGGCTTCTCTCCCGCCTCCCAGGCCTCGCCCTCGCCGTCGCCATCGCGGCCGTGGCCACCGTGCTGGGCAGGCTGATGCCGGTGGTCGGCGGCCCGGTGAGCGGGATCGTGCTGGGGGTGCTGGTGGCGGTCGCGGTCCGGCCGAAGGCCGTGCTGCGACCGGGCATCGCGTTCGCCGGACGCGGCGTGCTGCAGACCGCGGTCGTGGTGCTGGGCGCACAGCTGTCGCTGGGCCAGATCCTGAAGGTGGGGCTGGGGTCACTTCCGGTGATGCTGGTGACCCTCGCGGCCTGCCTGGCAGCGGCGTACTGGCTCGGGCGGCGCCTGGGCATCGTCCGTGACCTGCGCACCCTGATCGGGGTCGGCACCGGGATCTGCGGCGCCTCGGCCATCGCGGCGGTGACCCCTGTCATCGGCGCGTTGGAGGCGGAGGTGGCCTACGCGGTCTCCACCATCTTCGTCTTCAACGTCGCCGCGGTCCTGACCTTCCCGTTCCTCGGTCACCTGCTGGACATGAGCCAGCACGCCTTCGGGCTCTTCGCCGGTACCGCGGTCAACGACATGTCCTCCGTGGTCGCCGCCGCCACCACTTACGGCGGTCCCGCCGCCGACTACGCCGTCGTCGTGAAGCTGGCCCGCACCCTGCTCATCATCCCCATCTGCCTGGGACTGGCCGCACTGGTGCGCCGCCGCGCGGCTGCCACAGCGAACTCCGCCGACGCGGACGGGACCGGGTCCCGGCGGATCCGCGTCGGCCGTCTCATCCCCTGGTTCCTGGTCGGCTTCATCGCCCTCGCCGCTGTCAACACGGCAGGGCTCGTGCCCCAGGCGGCGCACGAGCCGCTCAGCACACTCGCCGTCTTCCTGATCACCGTCGCGCTCTCCGCCATCGGGCTGTCCACCGAACCGGCCAAACTGCGGCGCGCCGGCCCCGCCCCGCTGCTGCTGGGCGGATTGTTGTGGCTGGTGGTGTCCGCGACCAGCCTGCTCCTGCAGTACCTGCTCGGTCACTTCTGAACGGCGGTCGGTCCGAGGCGGTGCACCGTGGTCGAACGGCACGCGGCAGGTGCACCTACCAGCCGGTCATGCTGGTGCGCTCCGCAACGGGAGCCACGCGTCTCCTCTTCGGAAGCTCCGCGGGCGCGCGCGTACCCGAGCGCCCGCGGAGGAAGGCTGTCGTCATGACAGAAGACAGTCGGAAAAGACGGTCAGGGTCGGGCGATGACGGAGGCTCCTCCGGAGGAGACGACTCCGACGGTGGCGGAGGAGAGTAGCTGAGAGGTGTCGCCGTCCCCGCGCGCCGTCGGTGCGCGGGAACGACGACGCGAGACCACGCGGTGACAGCGTCCGCCATCGACAGGGCCGCGGGGCGGCTTGGCGGACCACCGTGCACCGCCTCATCGCTCCGCCGCGGGCTGGAGCAGCTCGCCTCGTCCGAGGCCGCGGCCGAGGGGTGTGAGGGTGTGGATGACGCGGTTGTCGTGGCGCACGCTGACCACGAGCCCCGCCGCGCGGAGCACGGAGACGTGCTCACTCACCGATGACGGGGCGATACCGAGGCGGCGGGAGAGGTCGCTGCACGTCGAGGCCGTCTCGACGGCGGCCAGGACCCGGGCCCGCGTACGGCCTACCAGTGCCCCGAGAGCGCGGGGGTCCTCCGTGGCGAACAGGGGGGAGTGGTCCACGGGGTAGACCACGACCTGCGGCAGTGACGGATTTTCCAGCGCGACGGGCTTGCCCCAGCAGAACCGGGAGGGGATCAGGCACAGTCCTCGACCGTTCAGATGGACATCGCGGGACTCCGGATAGTCCATCTCCAGTACCGGTGGCTGCCAGCGCAGGTGCGGCCGCAGTGAAGACAGCAGCCCGTGGACGCCGCCGTCCCGAAGAGCCCGCGAGCGCACCGCGCGGTCGGCCTCCACCAGTTTGTCGGTACCTGCCCAGTCGGGGGCGACAAGTGTGCGGTGCACCGTGTGCACCGCCTGTGCCACCTGCCGGATACGGCCGCTGCGGCCTTCGGCGAGTTCCCGCACCCACATCGGTGCCCTGCGCCCGTCGAAGGCCTTGACCAGCTCTCGCCGCAGCCGCGCCCGCGGCGTGGCGCACAGCGCCTCGAGCCCGGCCTCCAGGCCGCGTTGCCCCTCTTGTGGTGTCAGGAAGTCGGGGAAGTAGCCCGTCCGGGGCGGTGCGAGCGCGTGCAGCAGCTGTACGGCGGAGGACAGGGCGTCCGCACGGCTCGCCAGCCGGCCCGCACGCTGCCGCCAGGCGGTGAACGTCATCGGGCCGCGAGCTGTCAGTTGGTGCCCGGCCAAGACGGTCTCCCACAGGGGATCGGACCCCACGGTCACTCGGGTCAGGGTTGTCTCGTCCACGTGTATGCGCAGCACATCTCCCCCTCGTATCCGCCACAGCCCCCCGGCTTGTGACGCGTGTGTCCGCCGGCGTGCGGCGGATCCCGGCGCTCCGCGTGCGCCGTAGCAGGCAACGCGCGACACCGGCCTCGCACGAGGGCCCAGGCCGGGTCGGAGCGGCCCCCGGGTGCGGTGCGGCGGTGAGCAACCCGGTGCTTCAGTGCGGAAGTTGCCACGAGGCGCCTCGTGGAGTGGTCGGCGCGGCCAGGTGATTCCCCCCTGCGAGAATCGCGATTCTCACCTAGGTTAGAGGGGACCGACCTTCTTCCGGGAGGAGAAAACAAGCCATGCGAGAAGACGGCTTCTCACACGTGGTCGACGTTGCCGATGAGTTGTTCTTCGAACATGGAGTCCGTGCGGTGACGATGGAGCGTGTCCGGGAAGTCTCCGGCGTGCCACTGCGGCAGCTCTACCGCATGTTCCGCTCCAAGGACGAGCTGTTGACGGCCTGCCTGAGGCAGCGGGACCGGACCGCCCGTGAGGCTCTCCACGCCTACGCGAGCCGGTACGCCGATCCGGGCGACAACGTACTCGCGGTCTTCGACTTCCTCGACGACTGGTTCCGTCTGCCGGGCTTCCACGGGTGCGTCTTCGCGGGCGCCTTCGGCGAGGTGGGGGGCGCGGCGCCCGAGGTGGTGGAGGTCGTCCAGCATCACAAGCGCAAGCTGCTGGAGCTGTTCACCGACCTGGCGAAACAGACGGACGTCGTCGACGCCGACGAGGTCGGGAAGCAACTGGCTGTGCTCTTCGACGGGGCCATGGCCATCGCGACCTTCACAGGGAACACGGAGGCCGCACGGCACGCCCGTCGGGCAGCGCAAGCCGTGCTCGAAGCAGCGCGCTGACAGCCCCCCGGGTTTCCACGGGCGGGGCGCAGCGGTGAGCCGGAGCGCAGCGGACAGACGCGGCCGCGCACTCCGTGTCCCCTTACGTCGAGCTACGTTGATTCACATCGATTTATATCGATGTCCGTGCGATGCCCCGGGAGTAGTGCTCCTTGAACACCTCCAGGTGCGCCCACGTGGTCAGGCCGCGGACCTCGTCGAGCGCCTTGATCCGCTCCGTGACGTGGTGCAGGCGCGTGGTCGAGTCGGAGCCGAGGGTGAGCACCAGGTCGTAGCGGCCGACGGTGCGGGCGACGAACTCCACGCCGGGCAGCGCTGCGAGGAACGCGGTGACGCGCTCGTCGTCCCCGCCGAGGTTCAGCCCCGCGCCCAGAGCCGGCCTGCCGCTGCCCGTGCCGCGCCGCACCACGGCGGCGACGTGCAGGGCTCGGTTGTCGACGAGCCGGCTGACCCGGGCGCGGACGGCGCTCGGTGACATGCCGACGCGCCGGGCCAGTTCGACGAACGACATGCGGCCGTCGCGCTCCAGCAGTTCGATGAGGCGCAGATCGGTGTCGTCGACGTGCACGTCGCCGCGGAGCGGTCCCTGCGGCATGAAGACCGACGTGACGACGTCGGTGTACAGGAGCGTGTTGACGGCCCGTACTCGGGGCTGCCCGCGAAGGTGGGCGAGGGCGTCGTACAGTTCGCGGTCGCTGGAGACGCGCAGCTCCGCGACGAGGTCGTAGGCGCCGCTGACCGCGGAGACGAAGACCGACGCGTCCGTCGCGCACAGCGCGTCGACCACGTCGTCGGCGGGCCCCGAGACGGCGACGGAGACGTGGGCGAGCGAGGTGAGCCCGAGGAGCTGGGGATGCGCCACGGCCGCGATCCCCACGGCACCCGAGTCGAGCAGCGCCTGTACCCGCGCCGAGACCGCCGTCCTCGGCGCACCCACCCGGGCGGCCAGCTCGCTGTAGCTCGCTCTGCCGTCCTGCTGGAGCGCGGCGATGAGGCGTGTGTCGAGATCCTCACTCATGAGTGCCGAGACCCAATCTTTACGAAGTGATTCCGTGCTCGTGCGGGAACAAGACTACGGTTGACGCGGGTGCGGGGAGCTGATCAGCCGCAGATCGGTATTCGAGAGTGACAGAAGCGCGGCGCCGCGTGCGCGGAGCAGCGCACATGGCATTGCTGAGGAAGGTGGACGGTCCTACGGTGCCGACCATCGCACAGGCCCCCGACACCCCGCACGAGGAATCACATGCGCGCACTGCGCCACCAGGAGACGTCAGTCCTGGACGCGACCACCACCCTGTTCACCGGCGCCATCCTGCGCACCGTCGACCCGGACACCGAAGAGGCCGAGGCGTTCCTCGTGCACGGCAACCGGTTCGGCGCCGTCGGCACTCTCCAGGAGTGCCGGGCCGCGGCGGCGCGGCTCGGCCGCACGGCCGAGGAGGTGGACCTCGGCGGCGCCGTGGTGGTGCCGGGCTTCGTCGACCCGCACGCCCACCCCCTGATGTACGGCCAGATGATGAGCTGGGTCGACTGCGGGCCCGACAAGGCGGCCGACATCCCCGCCATCGTCGCCCTGCTGCGGGCGGCGGCCGACACGCTGCCGCCCGGACGGCCGGTGCGCGGCTACGGCTACGAGCACCGCAATCTCGCCGAGCGCCGGCACCCCACCAAGGCGGAGCTCGACCAGGTCAGCACGGACCGCGACGTGTACCTGATGAACGCCAGCGGCCACGGCGGCGTCGTCAACAGCGCCACTCTGGCGCGGCACGGTGTCTCCCGGGACACCCCTGACCCGGAGGGCGGCACGTTCTTCCGTGACGCCGAGGGGGAGCTGACCGGCGAGGTCTCCGACGCCGCCTGCAACATCCTCACCGGCGTCGGCGGAGTCAAGATCGGCCGCCACGGCCCGAACTTCCACCTCGGGGACGAGCCCGCGGAGCACCTTCGGCAACTGCGCGCCGCGCAAGAGCGGTTCCTCGCCGGCGGCGTGACGACCATCGGCGACTGCCAGGTCACCCGCCGCGAGTTCGACACCTACCTGCGGCTGGCCGACGCCGGCGAGTTGCGCACCCGCGTCGGCATGTATCTGCTCAGCCACCTGCTGGACCACGTGATCGACACCGGGATGCACGGCGCGTTCGGCAACGCCCGGCTCTCCTTCGCGGGCATCAAGTTCTACGCCGACGGCACCCTCGGCGGCTGGACGGCCTACTTCCCCGACGGCTACGTCGGTGACCCCTGCCGCACCGGGCAGCTCTACCACGAGCCTGAGGCGTACCGCGAGCTCATCGCCAAGGCGCACGCGATGGGGCTCCAGACGGCCACCCACGCCCAGTCGCCGGACGCGATAGAGATGGTGCTCGACGCCGTCGAGCAGGCGCAGGAGCGACACCCCCGCCCTGACACCCGGCACCGGATCGAGCACTGCGGGCTGCCGACGCCCGCACAGATCGCGCGCATGCACCGGCTGGGCGTCCACCCGGTCAACCAGACCCAGCACTACTACAACTGGGGCGAAGGCGTCACCGAGGCGATCGGCACCCCCGGGGAGCGGTTCAACCCGCTCGGGGAGTTCCTGGAGGCCGGGGTGCCCGTCACCCTCAGCTCCGACGCGCCGGTCGCCGAGCCGAAGCCGCTGGAGGCGGTGCAGGCGGCCGTCACCCGCGTCACCCGGCGCGGGCACCGCCTTGGCGAGGCCTCCCTGCGGATCCCCGCTGCCGACGCGCTCGCCGCGCACACCCTCGGCGGGGCCCGCACCCTGGGCCGCGAGCACGAGATCGGCAGCATCACCCCGGGCAAGCTGGCCGACTTCACCGTCCTGGGCGCCGACCCGCTCACCGTCGACCCCGGATCCATCGCCGCGATCGACGTCCTCCAGACGTGGGTCGACGGCGCGCTCCAGCACTCCACCACAGCCACGTCGACCGAGGGGCAGCCGTGACGCACCACGCTCAATCCCGCAAGGCGCGCAAGGCGGGCATCGCCGCGTTCGTCGGCACCACCATCGAGTGGTACGACTTCTACGTCTACGCCACCGCCGCCTCCCTCGTCTTCGGCAGCGTCTTCTTCCCCGAGGGGACCGACAGGCTCACCGGCATCGCAGCCGCCTTCGCCACGTACGCGGTGGGCTTCTTCGCGCGGCCGCTCGGCGGCGTCGTCTTCGGCCACATCGGCGACCGGTTCGGCCGGCGCAGCGCGCTCGTGATCACCCTGACCATGATGGGTGCCGCGACGTTCCTGGTCGGCCTGCTGCCCACGTACTCCGGCGTCGGCGTGCTCGCCCCGATCCTGCTCGTCCTGCTCCGCTTCGTGCAGGGCATCGCGGTCGGCGGCGAATGGGGCGGCGCCGTGCTGATGGCCGTCGAGCACGCGCCGGAGGAGAAGAAGACCTTCTACGGTGGCTTCGCCCAACTCGGCAACCCCGCCGGGGCGCTGATGTCCACCGGTCTTTTCAGCCTGCTGTCCACGTTCGGGAACGACGCGCTCAGGGAGTGGGCGTGGCGCGTGCCGTTCCTGCTGTCCGCGGTGCTCATCGTCATCGGCGTCCTCATCCGGCTCAAGGTCGAGGAGTCGCCGGTCTTCGAGGCCGAGCCCGAACCGGACGAGGGCCTGCCCCTGACGTACGCGCTGAAGACGAACTGGAAACCCATCCTGCTGGGCATCGGCACGCTCCCGATCGCGGTGGGCGGCTACTACCTGGTGACCACGTTCATCACCGCGTACGCCACCGACCCCAGCGTGGGGCTCTCGGAGACGGTGGTGCTCAACGCGCTCAGCGTCGCGGCCGTCGTCGAACTCGTCGCCACGCTGGGCGTCGCGTGGCTGGGCGACAAGCTCGGGCGCGTCCGCGTCGTCATCTGGGGCCTGGCCGCGGTGGCCGTGCTGGCCACGCCGCAGTTCCTGGTGGTCTCCTCCGGCTCGACGGTGCTGATCTTCCTGGTCTTCGCGGCGATGCGGCTGTTCATGGCGGCGACGTACGGTCCCGTGGCCGCCGTACTGGCCCAGATGTTCCGCCCTCAGGCGCGTTACACCAGCATCTCGGTGACCTACCAGGTGGCGGGCGCGCTGTTCGGCGGCCTGTCACCCGTGGTCTCGACGCTGATGTTCCAGGCGACCGACAGCATCGTCCCGGTCATCGTGCTGCTCGTGGCCATGTGCGCACTGAGCATCGCGTGCCTGCTGAAGGCACCGCAGTACACGGACGACGCCACCCCCGTGGACAGCGGAACGCCGACGACACCCGCCTCCACGGCCTCCTGAGAGGGACGGGCCTCTCTCCAGTCGAGGGCCCTCCAGCCGTGGGGCCTCCAGCCGTGGGCCCTCAGCCGCGGGCGATGCGGCGGTAGCGGCCCACGGCGATCGGCATGAACACCGCGATCACCCCCAGCGCGCACACCAGGGCGTACCCCGTGGCGTGTTCGACCGGCCAGCTCTGCGGCGGGGCGACCGCCGCGGGTGCGTCGTTGCCGAAGAGGGACCGCGCGGCCGTCGCCGTCGCCGAGACCGGGTTCCACTCGGCCACCACGCGCAGCGGTCCCGGCATCGAGGTGACCGAGACGAACGCCGACGAGACGAAGGTGATCGGGAACAGCCAGACCAGGCCCGCGCTCTGGGCGACCTCCACGCTGCGGGCCACCAGGCCGACCGTCGCACCGACCCACGACATGGCGAAGGCGAAGACGAGCACCAGGAGATAGCCCCGTGCCGCGTCGAGCGCGGTGCCCTCGACGCGCCACCCCACCAGCAGCCCGCACAGCGAGGTCACCGTGAGGGTCACGGCGCTCATGGCCAGGTCGGAGAGTGTGCGGCCGAGGATGACCGAGCCGCGCGGCATGGGCAGGGCACGGAAGCGGTCGACCATGCCCTTGTCCATGTCACTGGCGAGTCCGATGGCTGTGAACGAGGCGTTGAAGGTGACGGCCTGGGCGAAGATGCCGCCCATCAGGAAGGAGCGGTAGCCGTCGCCGCCCAGGCTGCCGCCGAAGACGTAGGCGAGCAGCAGCACGAACATCAGCGGCTGGATCAGCGCGGCGATGACGGAACCAGGGGTGCGCCGCAGGTTGAGCAGGTTGCGCCAGGCGATGATCATGCCGTCGCGGACGGTTCTGGCCACACCCGACGCGGGCGCCGCCGCGGGGCTTAGGGCCGCCATGCGTGTGCGCCTCCCTTCCGTGCTCGTCCGCTCCCGCGCCGGCGTGCGAACGCCCTGCGCCTGCCGCCTTCCGACGGCCCGGAGCCGGATGGTCCGGCCGCGGACGGCCGGGGTGCGGACGGCTCGGCTCCGGGCGTCGGGGCGGCGCGTTCCGCGGCGTGCGGGGTGCTCCCCGCCTCGGGCGGAGCGCCCGAGGCGCCGCCGGTGAGGGTGAGGAAGACGTCGTCCAGGGTGGGCGGAGCCAGAGCGACATCGCGGACGTCGATCCGCTCGGCCGCCAGGCTCTCCAGCGCCGTGCGTAGCGCGTCGGTCCCGTGTTCGGTCGCCACGGTCACGCTCCCGGTGCGCGAGTCGAGTTCGGGGCGGTGCGGTCCGAGCGCGGCCAGGGCCTCGCAGGCGCGCCCGCGGGCGGCCGGATCGGTCACCGTGAGGGTGATCCGCTCGCCGCCCACGGCCGCCTTCAGTTCGGGCGCGGTGCCACGGGCGATGACCCGGCCGTGGTCGATGACGGAGATGCTGTCTGCCAGGGCGTCGGCCTCCTCCAGGTACTGGGTCGTCAGCAGCACGGTCGTGCCCTGGGTGACCAGTTCCTGCACGGCCTCCCAGGTGTCGTTGCGTCCGCGTGGGTCCAGGCCTGTGGTGGGTTCGTCGAGGAAGACCACCGCTGGGCGTGCGGCGAGCGCGCCTGCCAGGTCCAGGCGGCGGCGCATGCCGCCGGAGAAGCCGCCGCTGGGCCGGTCTGCGGCCTCGCCGAGGGCGAAGCGATCCAGCAGGCCGGCCGTGTGCGCGCGGGCCGTCCGGCGGCCCATGCCGTACAGCCGTGCGACGAGGTAGAGGTTCTCCCGCGCGGTGAGCCGCTCATCGACGGCCGCGTACTGTCCTGACAGGCCGATGCGCGCCCGCACCGCGGACGGCTCGCCGACCACGTCGTGCCCGGCGACGCGCGCGTGGCCGCCGTCAGGGCGCAGCAGCGTGGTCAGGATCCGCACCGTGGTGGTCTTGCCCGCGCCGTTGGGGCCGAGCAGCCCCAGCACGCTTCCCGCGGGTACCCGCAGGTCGACACCGGCCAGCGCGACCTTGTCGCCGAACCTGCGGGTCAGCCCCTCGGCGCTGATCGCCTCGCCGCCGCCCGGCGCGGCCGCCCCGGGCGGGACCACCTGCTGTGGTCCGGCGCGGGACGGCCGCGCCGCGGGCTCGGGCAGCGGCGCTCTGGCGGGGCCGAGGTGCGGCGCCGGGCGCGTGCGCGGCTGTGCGGGGCTCACCGTGAGGCCAGCGCGCTCAGCGGCGTCAGGTCGGTCCAGTGGGTGTCGACGTACTGGACGCAGTCCTCCTGGCTGGCCGGGCCGTGGACGGCGCGCCAGCCGGCGGGGATCTCCGCGAACGAGGGCCACAGTGAGTGCTGTCCCTCGTCGTTGACCAGGACGCGGTGCTGGATGTCGGGGTTGTCGAAGGGGTTGGTCACGTCGGTGTTCTCCTTGGGGAACGGGTGATGGGTGGCACGGCGGTGTGCGCGTGCCGGGACAGGGGTGAGGGGTCAGGGCTCTCGGCGCAGTTCCTCGGCGAGGACGTCGCCGATCAGCGCCCTGGAGTCGGGCCGCATCATCTGGGCGTGCGCGCACGGCACGTCGGACAGGCGCACCGGCCCGGCGACGTACGGTGCCCACATCCCGGGGGTGAGGCCGCCCGCCGGGTCCTCCTCGGTGGCGCGGAAGAAGAGGACCTCGCCGTGGAAGACGCGCGGCGTGTAGTGCCGCATCAGCCGGGCCTGCGCCGCGAAATTGCCGACCATGGTCTGGATCGTCTCCGGCTCCAGACCGCCCAGCGGGCTGCCGGCGTCGCGCAGCGAGTCCCGCACGTCGCGGGCGTCGAGTGCTTCGGTCTCGTCCCAGGCACTCAGGTCGAGGCCGAGGTTGGTCAGCAGGGCGCGGAAGACGGTGTCGTGGTCGGCCTCCTCCAGACCGTCGGCCGGCGGCGAGGGGTAGGCGTCGAGCACCGCGAGCAGCGCCACCTGTTCGCCCGCCTCCTGGAGCTGTACCGCGACCTCCTGTACGACGTTGCCGCCGAACGACCAGCCCAGCAGGTGGTAGGGCCCGTGCGGCTGGACCGCACGCACCTCGCGCACGTAGCACGCCGCCATGTCCTCGATGCTGCTCGGGAACGGCTGGTCGCCGGCCAGGTTCGGGGTTTGCAGCCCGTACAGCGGGCGGCCGTCGTCCAGGTGCTGGAGCAGTCCCGCGTAGGACCAGGCGAGTCCGCCGGCCGGATGGACGCAGAACAGCGGCGGCAGGGCGCCGCGTGCCCGCAGGGGGAGCAGCGTGGCCAGTTCCCCGCCCGCGTGCGACGGCGTGCCGTCGGCGTCGTCACAGGTGTCCAGGGCCGCGGCGAGAGCGGCCGGGGTGGGCGCCTCGAAGAGGGTGCGGATCCCGAGGTCCGCACCGGTCGCCTGTTTGACGCGGGCGATGAGCCGGGCGGCGAGCAGCGAGTGCCCGCCCAGCGCGAAGAAGTCGTCGTCGGCCCAGGGACGTTCGACGCCCAGCACTTCGCCGAAGAGCGCGCACAGCACGTCCTCGCGCGGGTTGCGGGCCGCCCGCCCGGTGCGCCGGACGAGGTGCTCGGCGCCGGGCGCCGGCAGCGCGGCGTGATCCAGCTTGCCGCTGGTGGTCAGCGGCAGCCTGGGCAGCGCGACGAAGGCGGAAGGGACCATGTAGTCGGGCAGCGCCAGCGCCACCGCGGCGCGCAGCTCCGCGCGGTCCGGTCCGTCGGCTGCCGTGACCGTCTCTGCCGGGCCGGTCGCGGACACCTGCTCCGCTGCGGGGACGAGGTAGGCGACAAGGTGCTCCTCGCCGCCCAGCACACCGTCGTCCGCAGCGCGCAGGGTGACGGCGGCCCGGGCGACGTCCGGGTGCTCCTCCAGCACCGCGGCGATCTCCCCGAGCTCGACGCGGAACCCGCGCACCTTCACCTGCCCGTCGGTACGGCCGTGGAAGTGCAGCCGGCCGTCGGCGGTCCGGCGCACGAGGTCGCCCGTGCGGTACATGCGGCTGCCGGGCGGCCCGAACGGGTCGGGCAGGAAGCGCACCGCGGTGGCACCGGGGCGCCCGAGGTAGCCGCGCGCGACGCCGTCGCCCGCGAGGTACAACTCGCCCACCGCGCCGAGCGGGGACGGGCGCAGGAAGCGGTCCATGACGTGGGCGCGGGTGCCGGTGACCGGCGCGCCGAGCACCGGGTGCGGGGACGCGTCGAGCGAGGCGACCAGCGTGTCGACGGTGGCCTCGGTCGGCCCGTACAGGTTCCAGGCGCGCAGGCCCGGTATCTCCCGGATCCGCCGCCACAGCGAGGTGGGCACAGGCTCGCCGCCGAGCGCGAGCAGCAGCGGCGGACGGCCTTGCCCGGCAGGCTTCGCCGGTGCGCACAGTCCGGCGTCCAGCAGCGCCGCGGCGTGCGTGGGCGTGGTCTCCAGCAGGTCGATGTGGTGCTCACGCACCAGGCGGACCAGCGCCTCGGGGTCGCGTCGGGTGTCGTGGTCGACGACGACCAGTTCGTTCCCGCCGAGCATCCACAAGACCGGGTCCCAGGAGGCGTCGAAGGAGAGCGAGGCGGTCAGCGCGACCCGCATCCGGCGCCCCCCGGCGGCCTCCCGCGCGGGGGCGAACAGGTGGCTGGTGTGGTGCTCCAGCAGCCGAACCAGCGAGCGGTGTTCGACGACGACGCCCTTGGGCCGGCCCGTCGAGCCCGAGGTGTGGATGACGTACGCGGCATCAAGCGCCTGAGGACGGGCGCCCGGGGGCGGGCCGCAGGGGAGCGCGGCGAGTGCGGCGGCGGTCTTTGGATCGTCGAGTCGCAGCGTCCGCAGGTCACCTGCCGGCAGCCGGTCCTCGGTCTCCTCGGTGACCAGCACGACGGCGGGCCGCGCGTCCTCGACGACCGCGGCGATCCGCTCGCGCGGCAGCGTCTCGTCGACCGGCGCGTACACGCCGCCGGCGGTGAGCACGCCGAGCAACGCGACGAGGGAACCGGCAGAACGCGGCAGCAGCACCGCGACCGTCGCGCCGGAGGAGACGCCGTGAGCGTGCAGCAGGCGCGCCAGCCGGTCCGCGCTGTCGCGCAACTCGGCGAACGAGAGCGACTCCTTCGCCGACCGCACGGCGAGGTCGCTGCTGCGGGCGGAGTCGGCCGCCGCGCGGAAGGCGTCCACGACGCTCTCGTGTCGATCCACGCCGCTGCCGCCGTCGCCCAGGGCCAGCAGCTTCTCGCGCTCGGCCGCGTCCATCGGGTCGTGTGCCGAAAGCGGCGTGTCGGGACGGTCCACCGCCTGCCGCAGCAGTGTGCCGAACCAGTCGGCGATCCGCTGGGCCGTGCCGGCCTCGAACACGTCGCGGTTGTACTCGAGCAGGCCGCTGAGGCCGCCCGCCGCGTCCTGCTCGGAGAAGCTGAAGGACAGGTCGAACTTGGCACCGCCGACCTCCACGCCCTCCACGGCCGCGTGCAGTCCGGGCAGGTCGAGTTCGGGGCGGCCCGCGTTGTTGAGGGAGAGCATCACCTGGAAGAGCGGGTGCCGGGAGAGCGAACGCGGCGGCGCGAGGCTCTCCACCAGCGACTCGAACGGCAGGTCCTGGTGCGCGTAGGCCGACAGGTCGGCTTGCCTGGTGCGGGCGATGAGCGCGCGCAGACTCGGATCCCCGCCGGTGCCCACCCGCAGCACCAGGGTGTTGACGAAGAAGCCCACCAGCGCGTTGAGCGCCTCGTCGGTGCGCCCCGCCACCGGGGTGCCGACCACGATGTCCTCGCCGGCGCCCAGCCGGTCCAGCGCAGCGGCCAGCACGGCGTGCAGCGCCATGAAGGTGCTGGCTCCCTCCGCCCTGGCCAGCTCCGCCAGCCGGGCCAGGTCCCCTTCGGCCAGCGGAACCGGCACGGTGCCGCCGCGCCCGGAGGAGACCTCGGGGCGCGGCCGGTCGGTCGGCAGTGACAGTTCGGCGGGGGCACCGGCGAGGGCGCTTCGCCAGTGGGCGAGCTGGCGGGCGTGCACGCTGTCCGGGTCGTGCGGGTCGCCGAGCAGGCTCTCCTGCCACACCGCGTAGTCGCCGTACTGTACGGGCAGCGGCGCCCAGTCGGGCGCGCGTCCCGCGCAGCGGGCCGCGTAGGCGGCCGCCAGGTCCTGCGCGAGCGGGCCCATGGACCAGCCGTCGGCGGCGATGTGGTGAAGGGTGAGGAGCAGGACCTGCTCCTGGGGTGCGAGCTCCAGCAGGTGCGCGCGGAGCGGCAGCTCACGTCCCAGGTCGAAGCCGCGTTCCGCGGCGGCCCGCAGCAGGTCGGGTGCCTGCTCGGGAAGGCAGCGGAGCGCGGTCAGCCGCGGTCGGGCGTCGCCGGGCGCGAGCACCTGCTGACGAGGGTGGCCGGCCTCCTGCGGTGACTCGGCGAAGACCGTGCGCAGCGTCTCGTGGCGGGAGACGACGTCGCACAGCGCCGCCTGCAGAGCACCGGTGTCGAGGCGGCCTCGGAGGCGTACGGCCAGGGGGATGTTGTACGAGGCGTCCTCGGGCCGCATCCGGTTGAGGAACCACAGCCGCCGCTGGGCGAAGGAGAGAGGCACACGGGCCAGGCGTCCGGAGACGGCGCGCAGCGCGGGGCGTCCCGTTCCGCCGCTCTCCAGGCGCGGGGCCAGCTCCTGCGGAGTGGGCGCCTCGAACAGCGCGCGGACCGGCAGCTCGCGACCGAAGGCCGTGCGGATGCGGTTGACCAGGTGAGTGGCCAGCAGCGAGTGGCCGCCCAGCGCGAAGAAGTCGTCGTCGCGGCCCACCGTCTGGGCGCCCAGGGATTCGGCGAAGAGCGCGCACAGGATCTCCTCCTGCGGGGTGCGGGGCGCCGCGCCGCCCGCTGCCGCGCCGGGCCGCGGGTCGGGCAGTGAGGCGAAGTCCGCCTTCCCGTGCGCGGTCAGCGGGAGGTGCGGGACGAGCGCGACGGCCGCCGGGACCATGTAGGCGGGCAGCCGCGCGGCGACGAAGTCGCGCAGTCCGGTCTCGGACGGGGGCCGGCCGTGGTGCGCCACGACCCAGGCCAGCAGCCGGCCACCGGCGTCGGTGCCGGTCTCGCGCACGGTCACGGCCGCGTGGTCGACGTCCGGATGGGCGGCGAGAGCGGCCTCGACCTCGCCGGTCTCGACGCGGAAGCCGCGGACCTTGACCTGTCCGTCGGAGCGGCCGACGAACCGCAACGTGCCGTCGGCCTGCCGGCGCACCAGGTCTCCGGTGCGGTACATGCGGGTGCCCGCGGGACCGTAGGGGTCGGCGAGGAAGCGGCGCGCGGTGGAGCCCGTGGCGGCGTCGTAGCCGCGCGCCAGCCCGGCGCCGGCGAGATACAGCTCACCGGTCACACCGGGCGCCGCGGGCCGCAGCGCCGCGTCCAGCACCCGGGCGCTCATCCCGGTGATCGCGGTGCCGATGTGCGGCCCTGGCCCCGCGGTGATCGGCGTCATGACGCTGTCCACGGTGGTCTCGGTCGGCCCGTACAGGTTCCAGACGCGCACCCCGTCGAGGGCGGCCAGCTCGTTCCACAGCGTCTCGTTGACGGCCTCGCCGCCCAGCGCCACGACGCGGGGCCAGGGACGGCCGGGGGCGAACAGCCCGCCTGCGCGCAGCTGTTCGAGGAAGCTGGGGGTGGTCTCGATGACGTCGACGCGGTGGCGGTGCAAGAAGGCCACGAGCGCTTCGGGGTCCCGCCGCGTGGCATCGTCGACCAGGTGCAGCTCGTGTCCCGCCACCATCCACAGCAGCGGGTCCCAGGAGGCGTCGAACGTCGCGGCAGCGGTGAGCGCCACCCGCAGCGGCCGGTCGTTGTTGGCCCGCTCGGCGGGCGATATCAGGTGGTTGGCGTGGTGCCGCAGCAGGTTGACGAGCGCCCGGTGTTCGACGACGACGCCCTTGGGCCGCCCCGTCGAACCGGAGGTGTACAGGACGTACGCCGGGTCCGTCCCGCGCGGACCTTCGAGGGGAGGCAGCGGCGCCCCGCCCTCGATCTCGGGCGTCTCGTCGAGGAAGAGGGCGGGCACGGGGGAAGCGGGCAGCTGAGCAGCGCACGACCGCTCGGTGAGCAGTACGGCGGGGCGGGCCGTGCCGAGGATCCGCGCGTTGCGCTCGGCCGGGTGGAGCGGGTCGAGCGGCACGTAGACGCCGCCCGCCCGCAGCACGCCGAAGAGCGCGGCCACCTGCCGGGCCGTGCGCGGCAACGCCACGGCGACCCGGTCGCCGCGGCCCACCCCCGCGGCGGCCAGCCGGGCGGCCACCGCGTCGGCGCGGAGCACCACATCGCCGAAGGTCACCGATCCCTCGGCGTCGACGACGGCGCTGCGCGCCGGGGTGACGATGGCCTGCGTCGTCAGGATGTCGCAGACGCTCTGCGGCGGCGCGTGTTCCCCGGACATCAGCCCGGTGGGCGCCGGCCGGTCGAGTGCGGCGTCGCGTTCCTCGTCGCTGAGCATCTCCAGCGCGCTGAGCGGCAGGTCGGGATCGCGCAGCGCCGCCGCCAGGAGACGGGTGAAGTGCCGGGCGAAACGCTCGACGGTGGCCTGGTCGAACAGGTCGCGGCTGAACTCGATCTCGCCGGTCAGCCCGGCGGGGGCACCGTGCGGGCCGTGTTCCTCCGTCAGGTCCCAGGTGAGGTCGAACTTGGCGCTCCGCCTCCGCTCCCCGTCCTCGCGGACGGCGCGCAGGCCCGGAAGGTCCAGGCGGGGCTGCTCGGTGTTGTTGAGCGCCAGCATCACCTGGAACAGCGGGTGCCGGGAGAGCGAGCGCGGCGGCTTCAACTCCTCCACGAGCTGCTCGAACGGCACGTCCTGGTGCGCGTAGGCCGCCAGGTCCCTGGCGCGCACCCGGCGCAGCAGCTCCCGGAAGGCGGGGTCGCCCCCGGTGTCGGTGCGCAGGACGAGCGTGTTGACGAAGAAGCCGACCACCTCGGCGAGGTCCTCGTCGGCGCGGCCGGCGACCGGCGTGCCCAGGACGACGTCCTCTCCCGCGCCGAGCCGGGTCAGCAGCCCGGCCACGGCGGCGTGCAGGACCATGAACGTGCTGGTGCCGGTCTGCTGCGCCAGGGCCGCGACCTGCCGGTGAGTGTCCTGGTCGAGGCGCAGGGGGACGCTTGCTGCCGGGCCCTTGCTCCGAGCCGGGCGCGGCCGGTCGAGCGGGAGGGTCACCTCCTGGGGCAGTGACGCCAGCGTGTCCCGCCAGTAGCCGAGCTGGCGCGCGGCGAGGGAGTCCGGGTCGTCCTTGAGGCCGAGTTCGGCATGCCGGCGCAGCGCGTAGTCGGCGTACTGGACGGGCAGCGGCTCCCACGCGGGCGCCTGCCCTCGGCAGCGGGCCGCGTAGGCCTGTGACAGGTCGCGCAGCAGGGGGCCCATGGACCAGCCGTCGGCCACGATGTGGTGCAGCGTCAGCAGCAGGAGATGGGTCGGGGCCTCGCCGTCCGCGGTGCCGGTGCGCGACGCGACGTCCGATCCCACGCCGCCGTCCGGATGCTCGGTGACCAACTCGGCGTGCACCGGAGGCTGTTCGTCCAGCCGGAAATCCACGGGCGCGCTCGCGGCGTGCCGGGCGGGGTCCGTCACCCGCAAGGTGCCGCACTCCTCGACCGGCAGGATCAGCTGGTACGGGCCCGGCTCGCAGGCGGGCGCGCCGGGGACCTCATCGGACTCGGGTGCCTCGGTCGTCTCCGGTGCCTCGGGGTAGAGCGTGCGCAGGCTCTCGTGGCGGGCGAGCAGGTCCGTGAAGGCGGATTGCAGAGCCGGTACGTCGAGGGGGCCGGTCAGCCGTACCGCCAGGGGGATGTGGTAGCGCGCCCCGCCTTCGCCCATGCGTTCCAGCAGCCAGAGGCGGTGCTGCGCGGGGGAGAGCGGCAGTCGCTCGGGCCGGACCCGGACGGTCGCCGTGTGGCCGGGAGGTGAGGTGTCGCGTGCGTCCGCCAGCACCGCGGCGAGCCCGGCCGGAGTCGGCGCCTCGAACAGCGCCCGCACCGGCAGCCGCACCCCCGTGGCGTCGTGGATGTGGGACAGCAGCCGGGGCGCGAGCAGCGAGTGGCCGCCCAGCGTGAAGAAGTCGTCGTCCCGCCCCGTCTCGCCCACACCGAGCAGCCGCGCCATGAGCGAGCAGACCAGGCGCTCGTCGTCGGTACGCGGCACCGCCCGGGAACGGGAGACGAGGTGGCGCGGGGCCGGGAGCGCGGAGGGGTCGAGCTTTCCGTTGGGCGTCAGCGGCAGCCGCTCGACGGTCGCGTACGCGGCCGGGACCATGTGGGCGGGAAGCGTCTTGGCCAGCGACTCGCGCAGCGCGAGCGGGTCACCGTCGCCGGGTATGCCCTCGCCCTCCCGCTCCGGCACGAGATAGGCGGCCAGCACCTCCCCGTCGCCCTCGGTACGCCGCAGCACGACGGCCGCGGCGGCGACGCCGGGCAGCGCGACGAGGGCCGACTCGATCTCGCCGGTCTCCACCCGCATGCCGCGGATCTTGATCTGCGCGTCGCTGCGCCCGAAGAACTCCAGCGACCCGTCCTCGCGCCACCGGACCAGATCCCCCGTCCGGTACATGCGTGCCCCGTGCCCCACGAACGGATCGGCCAGGAAACGGGCGGCGGTCAGTCCCGTCCGCCCGGCGTAACCGAGGGCGACGCCCTCGCCTGCCAGGTACAGCTCTCCCACCGCGCCGCGCGGCAGCAGATGCATGGCGCTGTCCAGCACGTAGGCGCGGATACCGGCCGCGGGCCGTCCGATCACCGCCAGGTCGCCGTGCACCCGGGTGGTGACCGCGTCCACGGTGGTCTCCGTCGGGCCGTAGAAGTTGTAGACCAGGACACCGGGCGCGGCCGAGAGCCGCTGCCACAGCTCCTCGTTGACGGGTTCACCGCCGAGCGCGACGACGACCGGACGGTAGACCTCCGCCCCGTCCCGCTCTCCGCTCCCGCCGGCTGCGTCGTCCGGCAGGAGCCCGGCGGCCAGGAGCTGCCACAGGAAGCTGGGGGTGGTCTCGATGACGTCGACGCGGCGCTCGCGCAGGAAGCCCACCAGCTCTTCGGGGTCGCGGCGCGTCATGTCGTCGACGACGTGCAGCTCGTGGCCCGCGAGCATCCACAGCACCGGGTCCCACGAGGCGTCGAACGAGGTGGCCGCGGTCAGCGCGACCCGCAGCCGCCGCCCCACCGCGCGAGCGGCGTGGGCGTGTGACTCGCGGCGGTGGTGGTCCAGCAGGTTGCTCAGCGAACGGTGCTCGACCAGCACACCCTTGGGCCGCCCCGTCGAGCCGGAGGTGTAGATGAGGTAGGCCGGGTCGCTCGGGGCGGGCAGGGCGCTGTCCGCGTCCGGGGTGTCAGGGCGTGCGGGAGCCGCGGCGACTGCCGCGTCCCGCGGGCTCAGCACCCCGGTTCCGGCCGGAGCGAGGCCGGCGACGGGGCCGTCCGGTTCGCAGACCAGCACCGCGGGTGCCGCGTCGGTGAGCAGATGGCCGACGCGCTCGGCGGGAGCGGAGAGGTCGATCGGCACGTACACCGCACCGGAGCGCAGCACCGCCAGCATCGTGACCACCAGGTCCACCGAACGGGGCAGGGCCACCGCGACCCGCTCGCCCCGTGCGGCCCCCGCCGCGCACATCCGGGCCGCCAGCGCCTCGACGGCGGCGTCGAGTTCGGCGAAGACGAGCTGCCGCGAGCCGTCGGTGACCGCCAGATCACCGGGCCGCTCGCCGGCCCGCAGGGCCAACTCCTCCGGGACGGTGCGCGGTCCGGCGCCAGGTGCCGAGGCGGCGGCCTCTTCGGCCGACCCGGCGGCGGGGGAGGGGTCGGCGCCGCGTACATCCGGCGTGACGCGGGCGTCCTCGTGACCGCGGCTGCCGGTGCCTCGCGCGTCGGGGCCCCTGCCGAGTGCCAGCGCCTGTCGCCGCTCCTGAGCTCCGATCGTCGTCAGTGAGCCGACGGGCCGGGCCAGGTCCGCGGCCAGTTCCTCCAGCAGGGCGAGCAGCCGCCCGAGGTGCGCGGCGGTCTCTTCGTCCCCGTACACGGCCGCGTTCGCCAGCACGTCGACCCGCGCCTCGTCGCCTGAGGAGGGCGCGTGCACGGCGACCGTCAGATCCTCCACCGGGCCGATGGACAGGTTGTGCACACTGGCCGACGCCGAGCCGAACGTGAGACCGCCGTCGAAGGCCAGCACGTTCACCGCTGGCCCGGTCAGCGGCTCGCCCGGGCGCAGTCCGCGGTGACTGCGCAGGGCCTCGGCCGGGTAGCGCTGGTGCCGGAGCGCGTGCCGCATCCCCTCCGCGACCCGGCGCACGACCTCGCCGGTCTCCTCGGCGGGGCCCACCCGCACCCGCAGGGGCAGAACCTGGGACATCATGCCGGGCGTCCGCCGGGCCGTGCGGCCCCGGCGGCCGCTCACCGGCAGCCCCAGCAACAGATCCGGCGCTCCGCTCAGCCGGTGCACGTAGATGGCCGTCGCCGCGGCGAACAGCGCGGGCCAGGCGAGGCCCGCCTCCCGTGCCAGGCCACGGAGCCGGTCCCACCGGTCGGCGGGCAGCACGGCGCTGTGGCACCGCACCTCGGCGGCGGGTGCGGCTGTGGCCGGGCTGCCCGACAGCCGGACGGGGGCGGGCGCGTCGGCGAGCAGGTCCCGCCAGTAGGCCTCGTCGGCGGCGTAACCGTCGGACGCGCGGTAGGTGGCGCCGTCCTCCAGGAGAGCGGCCAGCGGGAGAGGGTGTACGTCGGGCCCGCCGGCGTCCGCGTCGTCGAGCGCGCCGTAGACCTCCGCGATGCGGTCCAGCAGGAGCGCGGCGCCGAATCCGTCCAGTGCGAGGTGGTGCACGCGGAGGTAGAGCAGGTGCCGCCGCGGCGCGAGCCGGTAGAGCGCCATGCCGATGAGCGGGCCGCGCGCCGGGTCCACCGGAGCGGCCAGGTCCTCGCGCATCCGGGCCAGGGCGGTGCGGTAGCCGGGCCCGTCGTCGGACGCGGCCGGCGGGGCCTTCCGGCCGGTGGGCGCGGCGGGGTCCGTGGAGGGGGCGAGGTCCGTCAGATCCGTGAGGGGAACGGCGATACGGAGGTCCTCGTGCACGACCTGGCAGCGCGTCGCCTCGGTCTCCGCTCCGGTGACGGGGAACGTGACCCGCATGGCGTCGACCTCGCGGGTCACGTGCGCGACGGCCTGCCTGAGCCGCTCGGGGTCGAGTGCTCCCCGGATGTCCACGTACTCGGCGATGTTGTAGACGCGGCTGTGCGGGTCGAGTTGGTGTGCGAACCACAGAGCCTCCTGTGCGGAGGTCAGCGGCAACCGCACCGCCGCGGCGTCCGACTCGGCGTCAGCCCCCTTCGCACGTGGCGTTCCTGGCAGGTCTGACATCGGCGCCGCTCCTCGTCTCGCACAAAGGTGCGTCACGGCTTCGACCTGACGCACACCCTTCCGTCACTTGCTATTCGGGACGGTGGAGGCCGCGGATTGGCCTGTGACTCATGACATACGGAGTTACTCGTGCGTTAGGCGGACAGCCGACGGCATACCAGTTACTCGAAAGTAATCCACCCTTTCCGTGGGATAGCGGACAGCGGCCAATCCGCTCCCGCACGGGCTCCGAACCACACGGCGTACCTGGAATCCGTCGACATTCCGCAGAAGGAGCACCATGCCCAGCGCCCGCATCTTCTGGACCCGCCGCATAGCCGTCACGGTGGCCGCGACGGCCGGCGCACTGACCGCCGCGCCCGCCGCCACCGCCGCCTCGCACCCCTCCGGGCCGGCCCACAGCTCACAGGCGCACGCCACCCAGGAGGCCCACGTCACCCAGCAGACGGACGAGCGGTCGACCGGCTCCGTGGCACCGGACGCGCTGCGCACCCAGTCGCGCGGCCAGGGCTACCGGGGCGTCCAGGGATTCAACCTCTGCCTGCTGTCACAGTGTTCTCTCGGCGCGGGTGCTCCCGCCGAAGGCGGTATCAGCCAGGTGCAGGGCGGCAATCTGTGCCTGCTCGCGGCCTGCGATATCGGCGGCTGAGCCCCGGCCCCCGCCGCGCCGCCGGATGGCTGTGCTCCCGCTCGTTCCCGCCCGGCCCCCGCTCGGTCCGCGTCGGTCGCGGGAACACAGCCACCCGCTTGCTCACACAGTGCGCTCCAGGCGGTCGGCGAGCACCTTCACGAAGCCCGAGGGGTCCTCCAGCTCACCGCCCTCGGCCAGCAGCGCCATGCCGTGCAGCAGGTCGGCGGTCTCGCCCAGCTCCGTGTGGTCCGCCCGCTCGCCGTAGGCCCGGTTGATCCCCTTGACCAGCGCGTGCTGAGGGTTGAGCTCCAGAATCCGCTTGCTGTGCGGAACCTCCTGCCCCATCGCCCGGTACATCCGCTCCAGCGCGGGCGTCACATCGTGCGTGTCCGAGACGACACAGGCCGGCGAGTCGGTCAGCCGCGCGGAGAGCCGGACCTCCTTGACGTCCTCGCTCAGCCGTTCGGTCATCCACGACAGCAGGTCGGCGAACTCCCGCTGCCGCTCCTCGCGTTCGCTCTCCCGCTCCTGCTTCTCCTCCTCGGTGCCGAGATCGACCTCGCCCTTGGAGACGGAACGAAGCTGCTTGCCCTCGAAGTCGGGGACGGCCTCGACCCACACCTCGTCGACCGGGTCGGTCAGCAGCAGCACCTCGATCCCCTGGGCCCTGAACGCTTCCATGTGCGGCGAGTTCTCGACGGCCGAGCGCGAGTCCCCCGTGATGTAGTAGATGTGCTCCTGGCCCTCCTTCATCCGCTCCACGTACTGCGCCAGCGTGGTCGGCTCGTCCTTGTCGTGAGTGGAGGCGAAGGAGGCGACCTCCAGAAGGGTCTCGCGGTTCTCGAAGTCGCTCAGCAGGCCTTCCTTGAGGACGCTGCCGAACTCCCGCCAGAACGTGGTGTACCGGTCCGGTGCCTTGGTCCGCATCTCCTTGACCGTGGAGAGCACCTTCTTCGCCAGCCGCCTGTGCATGAGCTGGATCTGGCGATCCTGCTGGAGGATCTCGCGCGACACGTTGAGCGAGAGGTCCTGCGCGTCGACGACGCCCTTGACGAACCGCAGGTAGGGCGGCAGCAGCGCCTCGCAGTCGTCCATGATGAACACGCGCTTCACGTACAGATGCACGCCCCGCTTGGCACCCTGCTGGAACAGGTCGTGCGGCGCCTGCGAGGGGATGAACAGCAGCGCCTGGTACTCGAAGGTGCCCTCGGCCGCCAGGCGGATCGTCTCCAGCGGGTCGTTCCAGTCGTGGCTGAGGTGCTTGTACAGCTCGTGGTACTCCTCCTCGGAGACCTCGCTGCGCGGGCGGGCCCACAGGGCCTTCTGGGAGTTCAGCGTCTCCGGCTCGGGTGCGGCGGCCTCACCGGCCTTGTCCTCACCGCTGGGTCCGGTCTCGCCGTTCTCGTCGTCCGCCCCCTCCGCGGCCGGAACGTCCACCTGCTCGGCGGCCATCCTGATGGGCCAGGTGATGAAGTCCGAGTACCGCTTGACGATCTCCCTGATCTTCCAGGGCGAGGTGTAGTCGTAGAGCCTGTCCTCGGTGTCCACCGGCTTGAGGTGCAGCGTGACGGCGGTGCCCTGCGGGACGTCCTCGACGGTCTCGATCGTGTAGCTGCCCTCGCCCGCCGACTTCCAGCGGGTGCCCTGCTTCTCGCCCGCACGACGGGTCAGCAGTGTCACCTCGTCGGCGACCATGAAGCCGGAGTAGAAGCCGATGCCGAACTGCCCGATCAGCTCCTCCGCCGCGGGCGATTCACCGCTCTCGCCGGCATCCTTGGCCTGCTGTGCTTCGGAGAGTTTCTCCAGGAACTGGGCCGTGCCCGAGTTCGCGATGGTCCCGATGAGCTCGACGACCTCGTCGCGGGACATGCCGATGCCGTTGTCCCGCACGGTGAGCGTACGGGTCTCCTTGTCGGCTTCGATGTCGATGTGGAGGTCGGAGATGTCCGCGTCGAGGGAGTCGTCGCGGAGCGCCTCCAGGCGGAGTTTGTCCAGTGCGTCGGAGGCGTTGGAGACGAGTTCCCGCAGGAACACGTCCTTGTTCGAGTAGATGGAGTGCACCATCATCTGCAGAAGCCGACGGGCCTCCACCTGGAACTCGAACGTCTCGGTGGTCTCGGTGGTCTCGCTCGACATGATCCGTTGATTCCTTCTCAGGCCATCCGGTGACGGAATTGACTTCACGGAACTGTATGCGAGCGGGCGGGTCGGGCGCCGCCTCGGGCCTTTCGGGGTGCTGCGGTAGCCCGAACGGAAGCGCCCGGAACCGGGCCTCGGCCAGGTGCTCGTGGCCGTCCTCGTGGCAGGGGGCTACCGCGCGAAGCCGTTCGCGAAGTCGCCGTCCTGCGCTTCGTGCCGTGGGATGGCGCCGTAGTCCTCCGGCACGACGAAGTAGCCGCCGCGGCCGGTCGGTTCCCCGCCGGTGCCCGGCAGCACCCACGCCGCCCCTGAGCCGCCCTGCCCGGGGGCGCCGGCTGCCAGGTCGCTGTTGCCGTCGCCGTCCGCGTCGAGCAGGCGTACGGCGTCCCCGAACCGGTCGCCGTCCTCGGGAGCCGGGGCGTCCTCGGCGCCCTGCGCGCCCGCGGCCTCGCGGTCCCCGGCATCCTGCGTGCCGGCCGTGGGCCGGGCGACCAGCTGCGCCCCGCGGCCGGTCAGGCCCTTCGGCCCGCCCTTGAGCAGGGTCACGGCACCCGCCGACGGCCCGTCCTTCTTCTCGGGACGGGACTGGTCGGGGGTACCGACGGCGACATCGGCGTAGCCGTCGCCGTTCCAGTCGCCGGCGTCGAGTGCGTCTCCGAACTGCCCCTCGTCGGCCTTCCTGCCCGGCACCCCTTCGGTGTCCTGGTCGACCTCGGTGTGCCGCGCGTCATCCGGCTCGGGCCCCTCGGCGGACCCGTAGAACACCTCCACGGGACCGTCGACGCTACTGTCGGCTGCGGCCCCCTCGGGGTGCCTGCGCGCCATCAGGTCGGCGTGACCGTCCTTGTCGACGTCACCGACAACGGCGCCGGGGGCCAGGCCGGGGAGGGCTGATGTGTCGGGCTTCTCGAAGCCGTCCCTGCTGCCCGCGAGGTAGGCGGACTTCTTTCCGCCGCCCGCGGCGTTGTCCTCGTACTCGTGGGTGCTCACGAGGTCGTCGGTGCCGTCGCCGTTCAGGTCTCCGGCCACCGTGTCGGACAGCGACGCTCCCTCAGGCAGCGGCTGCCGGGGCACCTCGGCGGTTGAGGCCGCTCGCCCGTCGCGGGTGAACGGCCCCTTCAGCAGCCCCTTGCCGTCGCCGACCTGCACGACGAGGTCGGCGTGGCCGTCGCCGTCGAAGTCGCCGCCGACGAGGGTGTGCTTGCCGGGCTGGTCCACGCTGAAGTTGTCGGGCACATCGTCGAGATACGTGCCACTGTCGGCCTCGAGCCCGTCGTCGGAGCCCCAGAGGACGAGGGCACCGCTGTGCGCACCGTCCTTCTTGGGAGCGCCGTAGGTATCGACGTCCGCGACCAGATCGGTGTAGCCGTCGCCGTCCAGGTCGCGTGTCACGGCGTGCTCGCCGAAGCCGACACCGTCGCCCCTCTTGGACGGGGTGCCGGTGGCCTCCTGGCCGATCAACTGGCGCCGCCCGGTCCTGCCCGCGTCGTCGGAGCCGTAGTTCACGGCCAGGTGGTCCGCGAAGCCGCTGAGTGCCACCAGGTCGGCGTTTCCGTCGTTGTCGAAGTCGGCTTGCGGCGCGGTCTTCGCGGGGCCGGCGTGACGGTGCCCTGCGGCCGGATCGCTCGCCGAACCGGTGACGCCGTCCCAGGCCAGCGGCACGGCGGCGGCGACGACCACGGTCGCTGCGGCAGCAACGGCGATACGGCCGTTCCGCCGACGGGAGGAATGCTGACGGAGGCCGATCCGCTCGGTCACAAGTTCTCCAGAAGCGCGTTGGCGGTTGTCGCGGGGCAGCTCAGGGTCCGATGCCCCGCACGTTCCATTCCTTCTCCCCTCTCTGACTTCTGTCGGCCCCCTCGCGGTTGCACGCGCGCCACTTCGCCTTCGCGGATGCGGACGGCACCCGGCGCGGGCGGCGTGGCGGCGAGGAGAAGACCGCCGGGGCCTTGTCCCCTCCCGGAGCAAGCCGAGCGGTCCGGAACCAGGCCGGTGTCAGCTCGCCGCCCGCTCCAGGGCCTCGAGGGAGCGGCCCGCGGTCTCCCGGATGAAGACGGCCGTGAACGCGAAAGCCAGGACGCAGATACCGCCGAAGAGGGCGAAGGCGGCACCCGCGCCTGCCACCAGGAGAGTGGGGAAGACCAGCGAGACGGCGAAGTTCGCGGCCCAGTTGGTGCCGGAGCCGACGCTGACACCCGTGCTGCGGACCCGGAGCGGAAAGAGCTCGGGCAGCATCACCCACAGCAGCGGTGCCCAGCTCAGTGAGTAGGCGACCTTGAACACCGCGAGACTGGCGACGGCGGCCACCTTGCCGGCGGTCTGGTCGAGCAGGCCGAGGGAGAAGACGGCGCACAGGGTGCCCATGCTGATCACCATCAAAACGAGCCCGGTGAGGAGCAGGGGCTTGCGGCCGACGCGGTCGACAAGACGTCCGGTGACGAAGGTGGTGCAGATCGACAGGGCGCCGAGCCCGACGCTGTTGAGCAGCGCGACCGAGTCCCCGAACCCGGCCGCCTTGAGGATCGTCGGCGCGTAGAACACGATGGTGTTGGAGCCGATGACCTGTTGGATGACGGCCATGGCGACCGCGATGCCGAGGCCGCGGCGCACCTGGCGGGTCGCGAACAGCTCCCGTACGCGGCCGCGCGAGTGGCGTTCCGTGTGTGCGGCGGCGTGGATGTCACGGAGCGCGGCCTCGGCCTCGGCGGGCTCGTGCAGCCTCAGCAGCACGGACCGGGCCTCCTCCGCCCTGCCCTTCGCCACGAGCCAGCGCGGCGTCTCCGGCTGGGGCCACATCCCGGCGAAGAGCACCACAGCGGGCACGACGGCGAGGCCGAGCATCCACCGCCACGCGCCCGCGCCCGACAGCGCGTACGAGGTCAGGTACGAGACGAAGATGCCTATCGCGATCATCATCTGGTTGAGCGTGGACACCCGGCCGCGGATCCGCGTCGGAGCCAGCTCGGAGAGGTAGCTGGGGATCACGGCGGAGGCGGCGCCGACACCGACACCTGTCGCGACCCGGAAAGCGATCAATGTCCATGGGTCGGTGGCCAGGGCCATCCCCAGCGCACCCGCGCCGAAGAGGACCGCGGTCGCCAGCATCACCGGCCGGCGCCCCAGGCGGTCGGTGGCCGGTCCTGCGCCGAAGCAGCCGGCGATGGCGCCGACCATCAGCGAACTGACGAAGGCCCCCTGCATCCAGGAGCTCAGGCCGAGATCGCGGGTGAGGAACAGCTGGGCCCCGGCGACGATGCCCATGTCGTATCCGGACAGCAGTCCGCCGAACGCCCCGCACAGGTACAGCAGGAAGGTGCGGCGGGACCGGGCGCGTGCGTCGGGTGCGGTGTGCGTCGTGGCCGGGACGGCGGCAGGCATGACGGGCTCCCTTGCTTGACGACTGCGCCTCATTAGCGTCAAGTCTTCGTCGAAAATCAAGACGTCGGTGCCCAGTTCACAGGCTTGTGTCGAAGTGTTGACGAAAATAGCGGCCGTGGGCAGCATGGTCGCCATGGCAGTGGTCAAGAACCCCACCGTGCTGCGCCAGTTGCGCTACGGAAACATGGAGCGCGTACTGGAGGTTCTCCGGCGTAAGGGCCCCAGCAGCCGGGCCGACGTGGCCACGGCCACCGGACTCTCCCGTACCACCCTGTCCGGCATCGTGGGCCGGCTCCTCGCCGACAACGTGCTGCTGGAGGAGCCCGCCCCCCTGGACGGTGCTCGCGCGGGCCGTGGCCGACCCGTGCACCGGCTCACGCTCAACCCGAGCTCGGCGCAGGCTGTCGGCATCGAGATGGGCCGCGAACGTCTCAGGGTCGCGATCGCCAACGCGGCGCACGAGGTCACCGCGTCCGGCGGTGTCCACCGGCCGAAGCGCGGCAGCGCCCGCGAACAGGCCGACGCCGCCCTCGCGCTGCTTTGTGGCCTCGCCGAGCGTGAGGGCATCGACCTCGCGGGTCTCAGCGGTGTCGGTATCGGCACACCGGGCCCCGGGGAGACGACCGGCGGGGGCAGGGGGCCGGTCGGCGACGCTGGGGTGCCCCGGCACCGGCAGTCCGTCGCGGACCGCCTCGCCGCATCCCTCGACGTCCCCGTGCTCGCCGACAACAACACGCGCCTGGCCGCACTCGGCGAGGCCATCTGGGGCGCGGCGCGAGGCGCGGGTGACGCCCTGCACGTGACGTTGTCGTACGGCGTCGGCGGCGGGCTCGTCGCGCAGGGACGGCTGTTCAGGGGAGCTCAGGGGGCGGCGGGCGAGATCGGCCACATCAGCGTTGACCCCGAGGGCGCCCGCTGCTGGTGCGGAGGCCACGGCTGCCTGGAGCAGGCCGCGTCCGTGCCCGCGCTGCTGCGGGCCGCGGGCCGGCGCAGCTGGAGCCGGTTCACCGAGGCGCTGGCCGCCGGCGAGGAGCGCGAGTGCGCGGCCCTCGAACACGCCGCCTGGGCCGTTGGCCGGGCCCTCGCGGCCGCGTGCAGCACGGCGAACCCGCAGCGCGTCGTCCTGGGCGGTGAGATCGCGGAACTGGGCCCCCTCTTTCTCGACCCGGCCGAAGCCGCCTTCCGCCGCTACACGGCCGCGCGGGTCAACCGCGGTGTGCGCTTCGTCCCCGCGGCCCTGGCCGACCGGGCGGGGGCCCTCGGGGCGCTCGCCCTCGTCTTCCACGAATCGCCCCTGCTCGCCGGCTATGCGACACGAGGCGCAGCGGCCCCGGGCGTGGCGGGCGCAGCCTCGGCCGTCGTCGCGTCGTGATCCCGGCTCCGGCCAAAGGGCACTCGAACGACCGGAAAGGCACCGCCGTGCGCACCAACATGCTCTTCCTCATGACCGACCAGCACCGGGTCGACACCCTCGGCGCCTACGGCAACCCGCACGTGCGTACGCCGAACCTGGACCGCCTCGCCGCGGAAGGCACCCGTTTCGACAGCTGTTACACCCCCACGGCCATCTGCACGCCGGCCCGGGCCAGCCTGCTCACCGGAGCCGCGCCCTTCCGGCACAAACTCCTCGCCAACTACGAGCGCAACGTGGGGTATCTGGAAGACCTCGCCGACGACCAGTTCACCTTCGCCGGGCACCTACGGAGCCAGGGCTACCACCTGGGCCTGCTGGGCAAGTGGCACGGCGGCGTGCGGCGCACCGCGGCCGACTACGGCTTCGAGGGCCCTGACCTCGCGGGCTGGCACAACCCCGTCGACCACCCCGACTACCTCGCCTATCTCGAAGAACACGGCCTTCCCGGTTACGCCATCAGCGACCGGATGCGCGGCACCACCCCCAACGGGAGCCCCGGGAACCTCCTCGCGGCCCGGCTCCACCAGCCCGTCGAAGCGACCTTCGAGTACTACCTGGCCAGCCGCACCATCGAGATGCTCCACCGGTTCACCGAGGACGAGCGCGGCGGAGAAGGCGACCCCTTCTTCCTCGCCACCCACTTCTTCGGCCCCCACCTGCCGTACATCCTCCCCGACGCGTACTTCGACCTGTACGACCCGGACGTGGTCGACCTGCCGGCATCCGTGGGGGAGACGTTCGGGGGCAAGCCGCCCGTCCAGAGCAACTACAGCAAGCTGTGGGCGTTCGACACCATGCCGATCGAGGAAAGCCGCAAACTGATCGCCGTCTACTGGGGCTACGTCACCCTCATCGACGAGCAGATCGGCCGCATCCTCGACTGCGTACGGGAGCTGGGCCTGGATGAGCGCACAGCGGTGTGCTTCACCGCTGACCACGGCGAGTTCACCGGCGCCCACCGGCTGCACGACAAGGGCCCGGCCATGTACGAGGACATCTACCGCATCCCCGGGCTGCTGCGGGTGCCGGGCGGGCCGACGGGACAGGTACGCGACGAGTTCGTCTCGCTGACCGACTTCACGGCGACGATCCTGGAGCTCGCCGGCAGCGACCCCGCCCCGGCCGTCGACAGCCGCAGCCTCCTGCCGCTGGCGCGTGGTGAGCACCCCGAATGGGACGAGCACCACCTGGCCGAATACCACGGCCACCACTTCCCGTACCCGCAGCGTATGCTGCGCACGCGGCGCTACAAGCTCGTCGTCAACCCCGAGTCGCACAACGAGCTCTACGATCTCCACACCGACCCGGACGAACTCCTCAACCGCTACGAGCACCCGGAACTACGCGGCGTACGCCGAGAGTTGACCCACCGCCTGTATCACCTGCTGCGCGAGCGGGGCGACAACTTCTTCCACTGGATGACGCCCATGTACGACGTCCCGACCGACTACGACACCACCCTGTCCTCCTTCGAGAAGGAGGACACCGACCCGCCGCGGCCGGCAGGCGAGACCCGATGAGCGGGTTCACCAACGGAGGCCACTTTCCGTCGCTTGAGGTTCCCGAGTTCTTCGTCGAGGACCTGCGAGAGGGCCTCGCGGCGGTGCTGGCCGCTCGCCGGTGAACGCGGGCCGGGCACGGCGCTCGGTCAGCGGCGGCCCGTACCGCACAGAGCGCCGGTCACCCGTGCCTGCCACCTCCGTCTGCGTCAGGGGCAGGGTCAGGGTCAGGCCGTGGTGCCGGGGAGCTTGTCGATCAGAGCCGAGAGTTCGTCGCACTCCTGCGGGGTGAGATCGGTGAGCGGGGGCCGGACCGGGCCCGCGGTGTGTCCGGTGGCGGTCATGCCGGCCTTGACGATGCTGACCGCGTAACCGGCCTGGCGATTGCGGATCTCCGTGTAGGGCAGGACGAAGTCGGACAGCATGCGGGTCACGTCGGCCTGGCGCAGTTCGCGCACGGCGGCGTGGAAGTCGAGGGCGAACTCGGGCAGGAAGTTGAAGATGGCCGAGGAGTAGGTCGTCACACCCAGCTGAAGGTACGGCAGCGCGTACGTTTCCGCGGTCGGCAGCCCGCCGATGCAGGTGAGGCGTTCGCCGAGGCGGGCGTGGATGCGGGTCACGGTGTCGATGTCGCCGACGCCGTCCTTGTAGCCGATCAGGTTGGGGCACGTGTCGGCGAGACGGGCGACGGTCTCCGCGGAGTACACCGCGTTGGCGCGGCTGTAGATGACGACACCCAGCGACGTGGCGCGACACACCGCCTCGACGTGCTGGGCCAGCCCTTCCTGGCCGACTTCGGTCAGGTAGGGAGGGAAGAGGAGGATGCCGTCGGCGCCGCAGCGTTCGGCGGCAGCCGCGAACTCGACCGCGGTGGCCGTCCCGTAGCCGGCCGGGGCCAGGATCGGGGTGGTGCCGGGGGCGCTGTCGGTGGCGGCGGCGACGACCCGCTCGACCTCCGCCGGCGTGAGGGAGAAGAACTCGCCTGTGCCGCCTGCGGCGAAGAGCCCGCCGACGTCGTACCGGCCGAGACGGACGATGTTCCGGCGGTAGGTGTCCTCGTCGAAGGACAGGTCGTCCTTGAAGTGGGTCACGGGGAAGGACAGCAGCCCTGAGCCGATACGGCGGCCGAGTTCTGCCGGGGTGAAGGACGTCATGGGACTGCTTCTCCTGTAGTTGACGAGTGTGTGTCTGCTGGTCTGACGTGTCCGGGCGGGGCTCAGCGCCGCCCACCGCCGGCCGGCGCGCCCCGGGCCGGCAGTGTCACGTCAGGGACGTGTGCCGGCCTCGTGGGAGGTGACGGTCCAGGCGCGGGCCTGCTCGCTGAGGGTGAAGCCGAGGCCGGGCCGGGAGGAGACGTGCATCCGGCCGTCGCGGATCTCCAGTTGCTCGTTGAACAGCGGCTCCAGCCAGTCGAAGTGCTCCACCCAGGGCTCGATGGGGTAGGCCGCGGCGAGATGGAGGTGGATCTCCATGGCGAAGTGGGGCGCGAGCTGCAACTGGTGATGTTCGGCCAGGGCGGCCAGCTTGAGGAACTGGGTGATGCCGCCGATGCGGGGCGCGTCGGGCTGGATGATGTCGGCGGCGTCGTGGCGGATGAGCTCGACGTGCTCGGCGACGCTGGCGAGCATCTCGCCGGTGGCGACCGGGGTGTCGAGAGAGGCCGCCAGGGCGGCGTGCCCCTTGGCGTCGTAGGCGTCGAGGGGCTCCTCGATCCACACGAGGCCGTACTCCTCCATGGCACGGCCCATGCGCTGGGCGGTGGGCCGGTCCCACTGCTGGTTGGCGTCGACCATCAGCGCCACCTCGTCACCGATGTGCTCGCGCACCGCGGTCAGGCGGGCGAGGTCGTACTTCCCGTCCGGGTGGCCGACCTTGAGTTTGATTCCGCCGATCCCGCTGGCCAGGGCGGCCTCGGCGTTGTCCAGCACCTGCTCGGTCGGAGTGTGCAGGAAGCCACCGGAGGTGTTGTAGCAGCGCACCGAGTCACGGTGGGCGCCCAACAGCTTCGCCAACGGCAGTCCCGCCCGCTTGGCCTTGAGGTCCCACAGGGCGACGTCGAAGGCCGCGATGGCCTGGGTGGCCAGACCGCTGCGGCCCACGGAGGCGCCGGCCCACACGAGCTTGGTCCAGATCTTCCCGATGTCGCTGGGGTCCTCGCCGATCACCGTCTCGGCGATCTCCTTGGCGTGGGCGAACTGACCTGGTCCACCGGCCCGCTTGGAATAGCTGAAGCCTATGCCTTCGTGTCCCTGCTCGGTCGCCAGCTCCACGAACAGGAAGGCCACCTCGGTCATCGGCTTCTGTCGACCGGTGAAGACCTTCGCGTCGCTGATCGGAGCCGCCAGCGGCAGCGTCACCGAGGACAGACGCAACCAGGCGATCCGATCGAGTGTCGCCTCGCCCTCGGTGCGCGCGGCATGGCAGGTCGTGTGCGTCGTGGTCACCACTTCGTGTCCCTGGGGTCGGCGGCGGGTGCGGAATCGTCGGGGGCGGGAAATCGTGCGGGCCGGTGCGGATCGTGGCAGCGCGGTGCCGGATGACGCATGGTGGGCGTGTACTCCTGTGGCTCTCCCACCGCCGCGTGAAGCGGTGCGCGGCCGTGGAGCGCTCCGTGCGATGAGTTCGACGCTAGGCGCGGTCACGATTTACGTCCAACATAAGTTTTGGATGCGCTCATTCAGGAAGAGCATCGTGCCGCACTCGTGTGGCTCCCACGAGCGGGCCCGGAACAGCCCCGTCCGACATGTGCCCGGCATACGCGCGTCACGAAGGCGTCATTCAAGCACTGTATTGCAACCAACAAAATTGGACATGGACGTGCATCGTGCGGGTCCCTACGGTCAACTCAGCCACCGGTTCTGTGGCTCGGACCACACGCGGCAGCGCAGCCGCATCACCCAGGTCTAGGAGTTGTGACCATGCCCGCTGTCGACCGGCAGGACGAGCCGACGACCGCCGTCCCCACCGCAACCCCCAGGACAGGCCGCGTCAGACACCTGATCCTGGCCATGCTCTTCGTCGTCACCACAATCAACTACGCGGACCGCTCCACCCTCTCCATCGCCGGCGACTCCATGCAGGAGGACCTGCACATCAGCTCCGGCGAGCTGGGTGTCCTCTTCTCCGCCTTCTCCTGGTCCTACCTCATCGCCCAGATACCCGGCGGCTGGCTGCTGGACCGATTCGGATCGAAGAAGGTCTACGGCCTGGCCATCTTCGTCTGGTCTGTCTTCACCATGCTTCAGGGCGCCATCGGCTTCTTCGCCGGAGCCGCGGTCGTCCTGCTGTTCATCCTCCGCTTCGCTGTCGGCTTCGCCGAAGCACCCTCGTTCCCCGGCAACTCGCGCATCGTCGCCGCCTGGTTCCCCACCAAAGAGCGGGGCTTCGCCTCCGCCCTGTTCAACTCCGCCCAGTACTTCGCCACCGTCGCCTTCGCCCCGCTGATGGGTTGGCTCGTCACCGCCATGGGCTGGGAGCACGTCTTCACCGTCATCGGCGGCATCGGTGTGGTCCTCGCCCTGGTGTGGACGAAGGTCATCTACGCTCCCCGCAGCCACCCCCGTCTCCACAAGAGCGAACTCGACCACATCTCCTCCGGCGGCGCACTGGTCGACCTGGACGCCCCCACCCTCGAGGAGGGGGCGCAGGCCGAGGAGTCCAAGGGAGCCAAGGAGGCCAGGGAAACCGCGGCCGGCAAGGAGAATCTGCGGCACATCGGGACGCTGCTGAGGAACCGCATCACACTCGGTGTCTTCATCGGCCAGTACTTCATCAACACCATCACCTGGTTCTTCCTGACCTGGTTCCCCGTGTACCTGGTGCAGGAGCGCGGCATGAGCATCCTCGAAGCCGGGTTCGTCTCCTCGCTGCCGGCCCTGTGCGGGTTCGTCGGCGGCGTTTTGGGCGGCTGGCTATCCGACCGCCTGGCCCGGCGGGGCATCAGCCTGACCGCCGCCCGCAAGATACCCATCGTCACCGGCTTGCTGCTGTCGACCAGCATCATCATCTGCAACTACGTGACCGCCTCCTGGCTGGTCGTCCTGATCATGTCTCTGTCCTTCTTCGGCAAGGGGATGGGCGCCCTCGGCTGGGCCGTCATGTCCGACGTCGCACCCAAGCAGATCGCGGGCCTCGCCGGCGGTGTCTTCAACACCTTCGGTGCCGTCGCCGGCATCGTCACGCCGCTCGTCATCGGCTGGCTCCTCGACGCCACCGGCTCCTTCGACCTGGCCCTGGCCTTCGTCAGCGCCTGCGCGGCCATGGCCGTGGTCAGCTACCTCGTCATCGTCCGCGAGATCAAGCGCGTCGAGCTGCCCGGGCACCCACGCGCCACCGCATAAGCCGGCAGCCGATCACGTGCTCCACCTGACGTGCCTTCGAGCCACCTGGTTCGAAGGTCTCGTCATTTCCACCGCGCCGCACACGACCCCCGTGCCGCACACGACCCCCGTGCCGCACACGACCCCGGTGAGGGGATCACCGCCTGTTGCGCCGTGCGCGCTTCGTGAGGCGCAGGGCGTTCGCCAGCAGGGCGACGAGTCGGTGACCGGTAAGAAAGAGCAGTGCGATGCCGGCAACCACGGCAGAGGCGATCCACGAACCGGCGGACCAGCCGCGTGCGCCTCCCGAGCCGCTGCCGGAGCCCTCGCCGGTAGCACCGCTCGTACTGCTCGCGCTGCTCGTTCCGCCCATGCCGTTCATACCGCCCACGCTGCTCGTGGTGGTCATCCCGCTCGGGCCGCTCACGCCGTTCATCCCGCTCGTGACGTAGCGGCCCCCCGCGCTGCTCATGCTGCCCACACTGCCGCTCGATGCCCCGGACGCCCCCGAGACGGCGAAAGTACGGGCCGGAGCGAGCGCGTCCGCTCCGGCGGGGCCTCCCGCGGCGTCGGACGCGTACGCGGGGCCGCGTACGGCAGCCGCAGCGGTGGCATACGCGGCGATGAACGTACCCCCGAGCAGGGCGACGAGTAAGGCGAGGACGGTCGTGATGCGCATGGTTCCCCTGTGGAGCGCAAGTGGTTCCCCTTGTGGAGCGCAAGGAAGCGGAGTGCAACGGCTGCGAACAGACGACAGCCGTACCAGCACCCGACAAAACCCGAGCCCCGCCTTCTTCCTTCTTCCCGCCGGAGAGGGGATTCCCACAAGGTCGAGCCACCTACCCGCTGCCTTCCCCGGCAAGCAGCGCACGGTCCGGTGTCTGTCGTGCCGCGCGCATCCCTTGGCGCCGGTCGAGCCGGCTGGATGAGGGGGAGGGGAGCGCGGGGGCGGCTACGCGCGCACGCCCCCGGGACCCGAGACCCGACGCAGTGAGACAGCCCTCCCGCGGCGGTGCTCCGAGCCGGAGCCGCACCTTGGTGGACGTCGCCCTCGTGGACATCGCAGCGCGCTGTGGCCATGATGACGGCCGTGTACGAGCCGAGTGGCATTGCGTAGCCGACCACGACCCGAGCCCGGTACGCGAACCTCAAGCGGGCGGTCGTCGACGCCGGTACGCCACCGGCTGGGTACGCGCGAGCGAAGACGGCGCTGGTGCAGGAGCTCACCGACCGCGCTCGCGCGCAACTCGGTCTGCCCCCAGTGCCTGTGTGGGAGAAGCGGTGAGTCTGTTGAACTCGGTGCCTCCGGCCCGGCGAAGCGCCACCGGCCCGGCCCGGGTGCGGCCGGGGCCTGCGGAGGCCGTCGAGTGTGCTCGGCGGCCTCCTCCCCCTCCAGCTCAGTCGCCCGGCAGCGCAAGGGTGTTGAACGAGATCCAGACGTCGGGAGGCACGTCGGGCCGGCCTGGCACCGGTCTGCGTTCCTCTGTCCATGCGTCGTCGGCGATCTCCGTGGCGACGCGTCGCCAGAAGCGCACAGCGGAGCTGTTGGCATCCTGGAACGCGACTTCCCATGGTCCCGGGTGCTTGGCCACGATCTCCTGAACAGCGTGCAGCCCGATGCCCGTCCGCCGTGCGCCGCGCACCACGAAGAAGCTGTTCAGCACGCGTGTCGGGGCGCTCACGCCGCGGACGAACGCGAACCCGGCAGGACTCTCACCACTCGTGAGGAGGTAGGGCGCCCAGCCGGATTCGGAGAAGGCCGTCTGGAGCCGGTCACTGCGGAAGGTTCCGTCGGCGTTGGGCAACCGACCGTCGAATTCCGAGATGTCGTGGCTGAACATCAGCCAGAGCCGCTCCACGACGGCACGGTCGGCATCGCCTGCGAGGCGAACGGATACGTCTGGCATGAGACTCATTGTGCCGCGTGCGCTCAGCCCACGCGGCCCGCGGGCGCCGGCCCCGCGTTCGCTCACACCTCGCAGGGGTTGCGCGTCACGTCGGCGGGCACGTGAGTTTGGCCGCCACGGAGTCGAGGACCCAGTCCAGACCCGTTGCGAAGGACGTCTCGGCGTCCACGTCCGTGCCGTCGTACACGGCCTTGGCCAGTGCCGGGAAGCGGCCCGTGGCGAGCATCCTCGTCACATGCGGGCCGTGGGCGCGCTGCCAGTCGCGCTTGGACAGGCCCGTGGCGCGCTCGGCACGCGCATGCGTGATCTCGCGCCTGATCGCGCCGTTGAGGTAGGCGCTGTAGGTTTCCGCGGCGCGCATGACGGTGTCGAGATCGGCGAGGCCGTCGAGTGCGGCCAGCGTAGCCTCGGTCACGGCGAGGCCGTTGGGGCCCAGGGTCGGGCGTCCGCCGAGCAGGTCGGCCAGCCACTCGTGCCGGAGGGCGGCCTGCCTGGTGCGGTGGGCGAGGACGCGCAGCGCCTCCCGCCAGTCGCCGGGCGGCTCCTCGGGGAGGATCTCGGCGTGGACCTCGTCCACCAAGAGGTCGAGCAGTTCCTCCTTGGTGGAGATGTAGCCGTACAGCCGCATCGGCCCCGCGCCCAGCCGAGCGGCGACCTTGCGCAAGGACACCGCTTCCAGCCCGCCCTCGTCGGCCAGCGCGATCGCGGCGGCGACGATCCGCTCCCGGTCGAGCGGCACGGGGCGAGCAGGCGGCTCCGGACGGTCCCAGACAGTCATGGATCACACCGTACTGTTGCGATGCGTCGTCCCGTGAAAATACAGTGTATCGCTATGAGACACCGCATCGCCGTGGTCGGAAGCGGCCCCGCCGGCCTGAGCCTCGCCCGCGTCCTGCACCGTCACGACCATCCCGTCGCGGTCCTCGAACGCGATCCCGCCCCGGACGCCCGGCCTCCGGGCGGCACGCTGGACCTGCACGAAGGGCTGGGCCAACTCGCGCTGGACAAGGCCGGGCTGCTGGCTCGGTTCCGGGCGCTGGCCCGTCCCGAGGGGCAGGCCATGCGCATCCTGGACACGGACGGGATCGTCCTGCGCGACTGGCAACCCCGTCCGGATGACACGGCCAATCCCGAGATCGACCGCGGGCAACTCCGCGACCTGCTGCTCGGTCCTCTCGACGTCCGGTGGGGGCAGGGCGTCACGCAGGTGGTGCCGGGGGCCGGGGGCGGCGTCCTGGTTCGTTTCGCGGACGGGCGGCAGGAGACGTTCGACCTCGTGGTCGGTGCGGACGGCGCCTGGTCGCGGGTCCGCCAGGCGGTCTCCTCGGTGACACCGCACTACGCCGGCGTCACCCTGGTCGAGACCTCCCTGGACGACGTCGACACCCGCCACCCCGACCTCGCCCGATTGGTCGGCGACGGTTCCCTGGCGGTGTACGGCGTGAACCGCGCGCTCGTCGCCCAGCGCAACAGCGGCGGCCACGTCAAGGTCTACGCCCAGTTCCGCGCGCCACTGGACTGGCACAGGAACCTGGACCTGGCCGACGCAGAGGCCGTGCGATCACGCCTGCTGGCTCTGTTCGAGGGCTGGGCCGCTCCCGCCCTCGACCTCCTCCGCCACGGCACCGCCTTCGTCCACCGTCCCCTCCACGTCCTGCCCGTGTCCCACACCTGGACGCATGTTCCCGGAGTGACGCTGCTGGGCGACGCCGCCCATCTGATGCCCCCGCTGGGGGCGGGCGCGAACTTGGCGATGCTCGAAGGCGCCGAACTCGCCGAGTCCCTCGCCGCCGCGCGGCCTGCGGATACGGACGAGGTCGTCCGCGTCTTCGAGGAAAAGATGTGGGCGCGCGCCGGCAGGTGGGCGGAGATCACCACGGCCGGTCTGGAACGCCTGGTGAGCCCGGACCCCGCCGAAGCCCTCGCCCTCTTCGACGAACTCCAGCCGTCCTGACCGTCGCCTGGAGACGCACGGCTGTCACCGCGAGGGCGTCACGGGCAGGCCGTTCGGCGGGGCGAGGGGCCGGGCGGGTGACGACACGAACGGATGCGCTGGGGATCCACGCCCAGGACACGTAGACAAGAGGGGGCGCTCGACCCACGCCCGCCTGTGGGGATGTCCTGATGCGGGAGCGAACCGACTCCGCGCGGCGCCTGCCGCCACGCGCCGGCCTGCGAGCGCGTGGTAACGCTCCGACCAGCTTTGACCAGCAGGGAGAACGACCATTGACTGTGGGGGTATGCAGGACGCGGACCGTCGCGCAGGTCCGGAGGGTCCACGCCGTCCGCACCTGCACAGTGCGCCGGCCGCCGCGTGGTGAGACCGCACCCGGGGTGAGAGCGCCGGAGTCGGCGGCGGCCGCCCCATGACGGCCCGCCTCCGCCAGGGAGTCGCCGACCTGCACCCGGCCTACGCCGCCTTGGTGATGGCGACCGGCATCGTCTCCACCGGGCTCGCCTCCTTCGACTGGCAGGTGCTCTCCGACATCCTCCTGGCGGTGGCCGCCCTCGCCTTCGTTCTGCTCCTGGTGGCCTATGTCTGGCGTGCGGTCGCCTTTCCCGGGCGGGTGCGGGCGGATTGCCGGGACCCGGGGCGGGCGTTCGGCTATTTCTCTCTCGTAGCGGCTCCCAACGTGCTGGCCAGCCGACTGGCTCTCGACGGTCACACGCCGGCCACCGCAGCTCTCGCCGCGGCGAGTGTTCCGGTCTGGTTGCTCCTCACCTACGCGATCCCGGGCGCCATGGTGGTCGGACGCCGCCGGGGACCGGTGCTGCCGAGAACGAACGGCAGCTGGTTCATGTGGGTGGTCGGCACCCAGTCGATGGCCGGCGTGACAGCCGCCCTCGCCGCGGCAGAGCCCGGCCTGACGGCGGCCTTCGCCCCGCTGGCCGTTGCGTTCTGGGGGATCGGGGTGGTGCTGTACCTGATGTTGGTCGGCCTCGTCACCGTCCGCCTCCTCGACGACCCGGTCACCCCGCACGCGCTGAGCCCGACCTACTGGGTCTACATGGGCGCCACGGCCATCAGCGTGCTCGCCGCTGCCGGCCTCCTCGCCCTGCCCGCCTCCCTGCCTGTCATGGCACAGACCCGGCAGGTGATCTCCGGGCTGGCGTTCCTGCTGTGGGCCTTCGGCACCTGGTGGATTCCGTTCCTGCTGTCGTTCGGCGTGCGGCGCCACCTGATCGAGCGGGAGCGGGTGGGGTACGAGCCCACGCTGTGGAGCATGGTCTTCCCCCTCGGCATGTACGGCGCGGCGAGCGCGGGTTACGGCCGTGTGACGGGCTTGGGCTTCATGGTCGACATCGCCCGGGTGGAGGTGTGGATCGGCTTCGCCGCATGGGCTGCCGTGGCTATCGCCATGGGCAAGACACTCCTGTTCCCGGGGAAGGGAGACGCTGCCCCCGCACAGTACGAGGCACACGAGGCCCGGTGAGGTGCGGGCAGAGCCGTCGAAAGGCGATACGAAGGGGGCGCTGCGCGGTAGGCGGGCGGTCGCCGGTACCCCTCCGCAGCAGCGAGACAAACGGTGGTGACCCTCCGCAGCAGTGGGATGAAAGGGACGGTGGAACATGAGCGGCGAGCGTGTCGCGGACATCTGGGGGCCGCGTACCCCCTTCGCCACAGGGGCCTCGTGGCCCAGGCGAGTGGACCAGTACCTCGTCGACGGAGTCGCCGAGGCCGACGTGCAGGAGTGGGTGCGGGGCGCCTGCCTGCTGTGCTCGAACGGGTGCGGGCTCGAAGTGGCCGTCAGCGACGGGCGGATGGTCGGTGTGCGGGGGCGGGCCGAGGACCGCGTCAACCACGGACGGCTCGGCCCGAAGGGACTGTACGGGTGGCAGGGCCAGCAGCACGACCGGCTGGCCACCCCGCTGATCCGCGAGGGCGGCCGGCTGGTGGAGACCGACTGGGACACGGCCATGGCAGCGGTGGTGGAGCGCTCCCGGTCCCTGCTGAAGAGCAAGGGGCCGCTCAGCCACGCCTTCTACACCTCAGGGCAGTTGATGCTCGAGGAGTACTACACGCTCTGCGTCATCGGGAAGGCCGGGATCGGCACCCCGCACATGGACGGCAACACCCGCCTGTGCACCGCCACCGCTGCCTCCGCTTTCCAGGAGTCCTTCGGCTCCGACGGCCAGCCCGGTTCCTACACCGACGTCGACAGCTGCGACGCCCTGTTCCTGTTCGGGCACAACGTCGCCGAGACGCAGACCGTGCTGTGGACCCGCATGCTCGACCGCCTCGACGCGGGAGACCCGCCACGGCTGGTGTGTGTGGACCCGCGGCGCACCAAGGTGGCCGAACGTGCCACGGTGCACCTGCCTGTCCGCAACGGCACCAACCTCGCGGTGATGAACGCTCTGGTGCACGAGCTGATCGCTCGCGGCTGGGTGAACGAGGACTACGTGCGGGCGCACACCGTGGGCTTCGACGAACTCGACCGGCTCACCCGTGAGACAACCCCTGAATGGGCGGCGGAGATCTGCGGGGTGCCCGCGCGCGACATCCGGGCGGCAGCAGAGATCTTCGGCACCAGTGAGCGGGTGGTCTCCACCTGCTCGATGGGCTTCTACCAGTCCCATCAGGCCACCGCGGCCTCCTGCCAGGTCAACAACCTCCACCTGTTGCGGGGCATGCTCGGCCGCCCCGGTGCCGGGATCCTGCAGATGAACGGCCAGCCCTCGGCGGAGAACAACCGGGAGGCCGGCTGCGGGCCCGCCCTGCCGGGCTTCCGCAACTGGGACAACCCCGACCACGTGCGCGAGTTGGCCGAACTGTGGAACGTGGACCCGCTGGTGATCCCGCACTGGTCCGCACCCACCGACGCCAACGCCATCCTCCGCTTCGCCGAGCAGGGCTCGATCGGTTTCCTGTGGATCGCCGGCACGAACCCGGCCGTCTCCCAGACCGACCTCGCCCGCATCCGCCGCATCCTCTCCGGCGACCAGTGCTTCGTCGTGGTCTCCGACGGCTACCGCACGGAGACCACCGAGCTGGCGGACGTGGTACTGCCGGCGGCGCTGTGGGCGGAGAAGACGGGCACGTTCACCAACGTCGACCGCACGGTGCACCTCCAGGAGAAGGCCGTCGAACCGCCCGGCCAGGCCCGCGGCGACCAGGCCATCTGGACCGACTACGCCCGCCGTATGGGATTCGCCGACAAGGACGGACACCCGCTTCCCGCCTGGGACACCTCCGAGCAGGCCTTCGAGGCGTGGAAGGCGGCGAGCGCGGGGCGGCCCTGCGACTACTCGGGCCTCACGTACCAGAAACTCCACGACGTCGGCGGCGTGCAGTGGCCGTGCACGAGCGAGGCGCCCAACGGCACCGAACGCCTCTTCACCGACGGCGTCTTCAACACCGCCGTGGAGACGTGTGAGACCTATGGACACCATCTGGCGACCGGAGCCCCAATCGGCGAGACGGCCTACCGGGCCCGCGGGGTCGACGGCCGGGCCATCCTCAAGACCACCGCCTACGATCACCCCTACGAGGAGCCCGACGCGACCTACCCGATGCGGCTGACCACCGGCCGCACCGTCTACCACTGGCACACCCGCACCAAGACGAAGCGGAGCCGCCGGCTGAACGAGGCAGCCCCCGCCATGTGGGTCGAGATCTCCGCCCCCGACGCGCAGCGGCTCGGCATCGCCGAGGGCGACATCGTGCGGGTCGCCTCTCGCCGCGGCAGCATCGAGGCACCCGCCCGGATCTCCCACGTGCGCGAGGGCGTGGTCTTCGCTCCCTGGCACTACGGGGAGCCCGAAACCGCCGCCAACGAACTCACGCTCAACGGCTGGGACCCGGTCTCCAAACAGCCCGAACTCAAAGTCGCCGCGGTCTCCGTCACTCGGATCCGGCCCGGAGACGGGCCCGCGCCCGCCCCCATCACCACGGCCTCCGCGCCCGTGCGTCCTTTCGCCGACACCGGCAGGGAGTGAGAACAACCCCATGCACCTGGTCACCTACCTGCACTTCCTCCACGCGACGGAAGAAGCGCTCAGCGCCGGCTACCGGACGGTCTCCGACGGACACGTCGCAGACGGAGACGTGCACTGGACCACCGCACGCTTCGCCCGCCAGTGCACCGCACACGCCCAAGCGCTGGCACCCGTCCTGGAACGCTGCGCACCAGCGGACGAACCCGTCCCGGACCGGCTGCACGCCCAGGGACTGTCCTCGGCCCGCAACGGTCCTGCCGGCCTGCTGCGCGACCTGCTGGACCTCTATCAGCTCACCAACCTGGTCGACATCACCTGGACACTCATCCGGCAAGCAGCCAGTGCCGCCCGCGACCGCGACCTGATCCACCTCACCCAGCAGTACGGCGAGGAGACGGGGGACCAGCTCGACTGGCTCCGCATGCGTATGAAAGCCGTGGCACCGCAGACCCTGATTGTCGCCCCCTGAGCCGACGTCGGCACGAAGCGGCGGGAGAGCGCGGAGGCTGCCTGTTGGCCTGCTCTCGGCGGTCTCTGAACCGAGGCTGGAGGGTGCCCCATGGTTCACCGAGTTCTCAGATCCTTGGCCGAGGACGTGTGGGACGTCGTCCGTGCGGCGAGCCCGACACACCTGAGCCTGCGTACCAGGCTCGTGAAGGCCTTCGTACTCACCGTGATCGTCGACGTCCTCGCCGGTGTCTGCATCTACTTCGCGGAGCGGCACGCCCCCACGACCGGGGTGCACAACTTCGGCGACGCCCTGTTCTGGACGACGGCACAGATGACGACGCTCTCCTCGTCGCTGACGAACCCACTCACCGGCGTCGGCAAAGCGATCTCCGTCCTCGTCGACATCTATGCCATCACGGTGGTCAGCACTCTGGCAGGCATCTTCAGCGCCTTCTTCTACCACCGCGGAGAGGAAAGCGAACAGCGCGACCACCGCGACTGACCACCCGGCCCGCGCGCAACGCGGTGTGCTTCAGCGGGGCCCGCCGATGAGTCCCGCACATACGCGTCACCTCGCCTCGCTCCGCCGGGCAGGCGAGGGCTGGGGGGCTCGACCGAACCGCGCCGGACAGCGGCGAGGGGCACACCGGTGTACGTGGCGAAGGCCGGGAACTTGGTGATGCCGTGTACCCAGCCGGGCAACGTCGGGTCCGCCGTCCCCTGGCTGCCGATCGGGTTCCCCACATGCGGGTCGGCGACGAAGACGCCTTGAAGGATCAGGCAGACGCCGAGAAGCCCGGTGAGCAGGAGAATGGCGGCAGACTGGGAGCGCCGCGCCCACGCAGCACGCGTCGCAGGCCGACGGCGAAGACGGGGTCATCACGCCCGACGGGATTCGCCTGGAGGAGCAGGCCCCGCACAGGCGGCACGGCGAGCACGTTCCGGCGACGCCGCCCCCCGCGTGTCCGGCCGCGGCGCGGCCGGACACCTCGCCGAGACCCGGTCAGTCCCGTTGCACCGCAGCCGCCTTGGGCAGCGCGAGCATCAAGGCAGCAGCCAGCAGAGAGGCGCCGATCTGCCAGGGCATGACCTCGGCCAGTGCGTGCCCGAACACCGTGTGCGGGTTTTCCGAGGAGGTGGGGGAGGAGGGCAGCGCGTTGAAGAAGACGGTGCCCAGCGAGGCGACGCCGACCGCGCCGCCGATCTGGTTCACCGTGGACAGGACGCCGCCGGCCGCGCCGGCCTGCCGCCGGGGAACGCCCGCGAGAACGACGTTGACCAGGATCGGAGCCCCGAGCCCGAGCCCGAGTCCGCCGACGAACATCGCCGCAGCGAGGGGCCAGGCGCCGGGAGCGGCTCCGTCACGGACGAGGAAGAACAGCAGCGCCTGTGAGGCGGCAAGCGTCAGCGCCCCGGTGACCAGCAGCGCCCGGCCGGCCTTGCCCGCCAACGCGACGCCCGCACCGGACGTGAGCATCGACCCGATCGCGTACGGCAGGATGACCACACCCGTCTCCCACGCCGAACGTCCCGTACCGGCCTGTAGGTAGAGGGACAGGACCAGGAAGAACGGCGCGAGGGCCCCGAAGAACAGCAACGAAGCCCCCAGCCCGGCGCTGAACGAACGGATCGACAGCAGCCCCGGGTCCAGAACGGGATGCCCACCGCGTGCCGCGAGGGAACGCTCATGAGCGACGAACGCGCCCAGCAGGGCGAACCCGGCCGCGAGCAGTGCCCAGCCCCACCAGGGCCAGCCCCAGTCCCGGCCCTGCGTCAGGGGCACCAGGATCAGCAGCACCGCGACCGCCGCCACAAAGGCGCCTGTCACGTCGAGACGGGACCGCCCGACGCCGACGGACTCGGGCAGTACCCGTACCCCCGCGACCAGCGCGACGACGGCCACAGGCACGTTGATCCAGAAGATCGTCCGCCAGCCCAGTCCCCATAGGTCCGCGTCCACCAGCACGCCACCCAGCAGGGGACCGGCGACCGATGCCAGGCCCTGGACCGCGCCGTACGCGCCGAAGGCCTTGGCCCGGGCCCTCGGCGCGAAAGACGAGCGGATGATGCCGAAGACCTGCGGAACCATGAAACCGCCTGCCAGGCCCTGCACGGACCGAACCGCGATCAGCGCCCCGGCGGTGGGCGCCAACGCGCACGCCGCGGAGGCCACCGCGAAGCATGCCAGGCTTACGAGGAACACCCGACGGCGGCCGTGGTCGTCGCCCACCCGTCCACCGGTGACCAGGCCGGAGCCCAGGGCGAGGGTGTATGCCGCGAGCATCCACTGCAGTTGCGCCTCGCCGGCGTGCAGGTCGCCCGCGATGTCGGGGGCGGCGACAGTGACGATCGTGACATCCAGCAGATCCATAAACGACGCGAACAAGACGATCAGAAGCACGAACGAAGCGTGACGGCCCGCGACCGCCGACTCACCGGCAGAGGACCGGGCCGATGGCGCGGAAGCTGACGTGTTGGTGTCCATGCACGCACCGTGACACTGGTGACGGCCGTCAAATGACCGCTATTTCTGGGACTGTAGAAGCCATGCCTGACACGTCCGCCCGGATCCTGCGCTTGCTTTCCCTGCTCGAGGCGCGCGTCGCGTGGCCCGGCGCGGAACTCGCGAACCGCCTCGAGGTGAGCGCCCGGACCCTGCGCCGCGACATCGACACCCTCCGCGAGCTCGGTTACCCCGTGGACGCGCTCAAGGGCCCGGGCGGGGGCTACCGCCTCGGCGCGGGCGGCAAGCTGCCGCCTCTCGTGCTGGACGACGACCAGGCCATCGCGATCGCCCTCGCCCTGCAGACCGCTCCCGCGACCGTCACCGGCATCGACGACGCCGTCGCCAGGGCGTTCACCACCCTCCGGCAGGTGATGCCTGCTCGGCTGCGGGCCGCAACCGAATCCTTCGATGTGACGGTGTTGCGCAACTACTGGGAGTTCGCCGCCCCGCCCGTCGATGTCACCATCCTGCAAGCCGTCGGGTCGGCCATCCGTACCACGCGCGTGCTGCGGTTCGACTACCGCACACACGACGGCAGGATTCCCGCACCCGGGGCACCCGACTTCCACCCACCGCGCGAGGTCGAGCCTCATCACCTGGTCGTCTGGGCCGGCCGTTGGTACCTCGTCGCCCGCGAGCACCACCACGACGCGTGGCACACCTACCGCATCGACCGCATCGCCCCCCGGACACCCGCAGGAGCAGTCTTCCGCCCCCGGCCACTCACTCAGGAAGACCTCACCCGGCTCGTCGTGCAGAACCCCCAACGCGGTGACACCGCAGGGCAGTGGCAATGCGTCGGATCGGCCACCATCGAGCTGCCCGCACATCTCGTGGCACGCTGGGCCCCCGGCGGATCCCACGTGGAACCCGTCGACTCCCACCGCTGCAGGTTCACTATCGGCGGCTGGTCCTGGGCCGGCATCGCTGGCCTGTTCGTCACCTTCGACGCGGACCTGAGCGACGTGCGGCCGGCCGAACTCCGCGACGCCATGGCGCGGATCACCTCGCGCCTGCACCGAGCACAACAGGTCGCCGAAGCGGACGGGCCTCGCTCGTCCTCCAACGCCTGAGCGCACCCTGACCAGTTGATTCCGCCACTGCGAACCGAAACTCACCATCGGTCGGCCGCCGCCGGTGTCGGGGATTCGTTTCCGCGACGGAGGAGCCCGGCTCGGGCTCATCGCGACGCCCGCGTCGGGAACGTGGCCACAGAAGCTCCGGTGCCACGGTTGCGGCCGGGGGGAGTCGTGAACAGGGCTATCCCGGCCAGGAACAGGTGGCGTCGGCCCTCTCGGGCGCGCGCATGTGCGTCCCGTGGAGGCCGCACGTCAGTGGTCGCCCTTGGCGGCAGACCGAGGCAATGGTCTGCGACGCGCAGTGTCCCTACCGGACGACGTCGTCCGCGTCGCGCCGTGTGACGAGACGCCATGCGCGTCTCCCGGTCAGGGCGTCGCAGAAGGGCGGCTCTTCCGGAGCTCGTCGGAGTAGCGGCCCTCTTTATATGCGGCCCTGCGACCACGTGGCCCTGCGGCCTGCGGCCGCTTCTTCGCCGCCATACCTCTCGCCTGTTCTGGGCCGGGGCTCCGCGGACGGCGGCCTACCTCTGAGCAAGCCCAACTGTGGAGTTCCGCCAGTGTCCACCAAGCGCCAGAGGGAGTCAGCACGAAACGCGAGCGCGGGTGTCGGCATGCGAGATGGCCAAGTGGTACGAACCAATATCCCGAACGAGGTTGGTAGTTCCTGCGCAAGGCTCTTGACTGGCCGAATTGGAGCGGACCAAAATCGGCCGCCTGCCTTCTCGCCGCCCAGGAGAAACCGTGCACATCGCTTTGTTGCCTCTCGACGAGCGCCCCGTCAACACGCATCTGCCTCAACTGGTGGGGGCTCTCGCGGGGGCACACGTCCACCTGCCACCGGCCGGGGACCTCAGCCGCAAGAAGTACCCCGCCGCGACCGGTGCTCTCGTCCGATGGCTGGAGGCCGCCGTCGACGGCCGGACCCCGCTGGACGCCCTCGTCGTCTCGCTCGACATGCTCGGATACGGAGGCCTGATCGCCTCACGCACGACGCAGGAACCCGCCGTGGCCGTGCTGGAGCGCTGGGAAGTGCTCCGACACATCCGTCGGGTCTCACCCGCCAGCGCCGTCCACGCCGTCTCTTTGGTCACCCGCGCGCCCAACTCCTACAACCGCGACGAGGAACCGGACTACTGGGCGGACATCGGTGCGGACCTGCACCGCTACGGGGCAGCCCTGCACCGCGCCTACCTCGAGGAGCCGCAAGCCGACGACGAGTCCGTCGACGCCTTCCGAGAGCGCCTGCCCGCGACACACGTGGCCGACTTCAGCAGGCGGCGCCTCCGCAACCACACCGTGAACCTCGGCGCGCTCTCCCTCGCTGCCGACGGCGTCCTCGACACTCTCCTGGTCACGGCCGATGACACCGCGGAGCGTTCAGCGGGAAGCCTCGAACAGCACTGGCTCGCGCACTGGAAACAGACGGCCCTCCCGGCCGCGTCCGGGGTCTCGATGCACCCCGGTGCCGACGAGGTGGGCGCAGTCCTGGTGGCGAGGGCGGTGCTGGCGCAACTGCGCTCGGAGCCGCTGTCCGTCGCCGTCACGTGCGGTGTCGAGCACGGCCTGGAGCGGGTGGCCCCGTACGAGAACCTCCCGATCGGCCAAGGCGCGGACGGCCACCTGCGCGGTGTCGGAGGCCGTAAGGTGCCGGCCGAGGAAGCCGAACTGATCGTGGTCGTGCACCCGCCCGACCCGGCCGGTGGTGACTGGGCCCACCAGCATCCGACGGTCCGCGACCCCGAGCACCCTGAAGTGCGCGCCACCGCGGAGACGGTGGCCGGCCACGTTTGGGCCGGTACCCCCGTCGTGGTGGCCGACTGCGCCTACCCCAACGGGTCCGATCCCGCGCTGGTGTCCGCCCTCGCACGTCGGATGCCGCTCACCGGCCTCGCCGGATACGCCGGATGGAACACCGCGGGCAACACCGTGGGCAGCGCCCTGGCACACGGAGCGGTCCACACGGCCGCCCGCGAACACGGCGTGGCGGACACGGCCGCACATCATCGTCTGCTCCTGCACCGCCTCGTGGAGGACTGCGCCTACATGACCGACATCCGGGGCGCGGCACTCGCACGCTTCACCGATCAGGTGCGGCACAGCACGCTGCCCGAGGAGAAGGTCGAGACGGTCCGGGCCTGGATCGCCGAGCAACTGGCCTCCGCGGCAGGCCGGTTCCTCGGCTTCGAGGGGTGGGCCGTCGAGCCCCGCTCCCTGCTGCTGCCGTGGGAGCGCACCTTCGAGATCGACTTCGAACTGCTCCGCCCTCAGGAGAGATGAGATCGGTATGCGCCCGCCCCACAACCTGCTGCGCCGTCTTCTTCTGCCCGTACTCCTGTGCTGCGCCCTCCTCACCGGCTGCGGCGTGGCAGCCCCTGACGTCCCCTTGGACCAGCCGGGCCGCGAGCCGGTGACGATCACCGTGTGGAGCGCCTACAGCGGCCGGGAACTCGACGTCTTCAACAAGGTCCTGCAACGCTTCGAGCAGGAACACCCTTGGATCACCGTGCGCAGCGTCGGTTCGCAGAACAACGACCGCATGGTGGCCGCCCTCCGCGGTGGCCCCGCCCCCGATGTGCAGTGGGCGCCGCAGAGCGATCTGGCCGGGGTGTACTGTCCGAGCGGCGGCTGGCGCGACCTGTCGCACTACATCGAGCGCGACGGCCTCGATCCCGGGGTGTTCGTCCCCGCAGCGTGGAAAGCCACCTCCGCGGGCGGCAAGCGATGTGCTCTGCCGGTGCTGGGAGACATCTACGGCCTCTACTACAACAAGAAGAAGCTCGCCGAGGCAGGTTTCACCGAGCCGCCCCGCACCATGAGCCAACTCGACGCCTACGCACGCAAGCTGACCCGACGCGACGGTCAGGGCGACATCCGCGTCGCCGGCTACGCGCCACTGACCCTGTTCTACGCCAACCGCCCCACGTACGAGGCCCAGCTGTGGGGCGCCGAGTGGTTCGACAAGGACGGTGGCTCCGCGGTCGCCGCCGACCCCGACTGGCGCCGGCTGCTGGCCTGGCGCAAGAAGCTCATCGACTGGTACGGCTACGACAAGCTGCGCGCCTTCACCGCGGGAGCGGGCGCCCAGTACAGCGCCTCGAACGCCTTCCAGACGGGGCAACTGGCCATGATGCTGGACGGGGAGTTCCGCACGGCCTTCGTCGAGAACGAGGCGAAGGACCTCGACTACGGCACAGCGCCCTTCCCCGCTCCGGACGACCGCCCCCAGCAGTACGGCGCGGGCGCCTGGACCGTGCATCTCGCCGGAGTGACGCACCGCAGCGCCCACCCGGACGCGGCATGGCGTCTGGTCAGATGGCTCGCCACCAGCCCGAGGGCGCAGGTCGCCCTCGCCGAAGGACTGCACAACGTTCCCACGACGAAGGCGGCTTTGCGGTCACCGAAGCTGGCGGCGATACCGCACTTCAAGCCGTTCCTCGACATGGCGGCCGACCCGCACAGCAAGGTGCCGCCCAGCACACCTGCCGGAGTCAGCTACCAGGACTCGATGGCCGCCTTCTTCCAGCAGTGGGAATCCGGCGAAGTCCAGGACGCGGACAAGGGCCTGGCCGAGCAGGCACGCACGATCGACAGCTTTCTTGACCAGGTCACCATCGGGATGGAGCGCTGATGACGACACTCCCTCCGCGCCCCCGGAACCGTACGAGACCGTCGACGAGGAGCGCCGGCCGACCGAGACGCGTCAACTGGGCCGTCGTCGGCCTCATGGCCCCCTGGGCCCTCGGCTTCACCGTCTTCTTCGCCTACCCCCTGCTCGCGAATGTCTACCTCTCCCTGACGCGCTACGACCTCATCTCCCCGGCCACGTACATCGGTCTGGACAACTGGGCGTTCCTCCTCCACGACGAGGCCCTTCTCACCGGGGTCCGCAACAGCGCGTGGATCCTGCTGATCGGAGTCCCCGTCAAGCTGATGTTCGCCTTCTTCGTCGCCCTGCTCATCTCCCGGGCGAGGCGCGGCGGCGGGCTGCTGCGCACCGTCTTCTACCTTCCGCACCTCATGCCGCTGGTGGCCGCGGCCCTCGCCTTCGTCGTGCTGCTCAACCCGTCCTCGGGCCCGGTCAACACGCTGCTCTCGTCGGTGGGCATCGACGGCCCCCTGTGGTTCGACGACCCGCGGTGGGCCAAGCCGTCCTTGCTGATGCTCGACTCCTGGATGGTGGGCAACCTCATGGTCATCTTCCTGGCGGCGGTGCTCGACGTGCCGCAGCAGCTCTACGAGGCGGCCGACCTGGACGGCGCGGGCAAGCTGCGCAAGCTGTGGCACGTGACTCTGCCCGCCGTCCGCCCGGTCCTCGTCTTCGCGGCCGTCACAGCCGCCATCGACGCGCTGCAGTACTTCACACAGGCCTACGTCGTGGCGACCTCACTCTCCGGAGGCGCCACGACCGGGGCCGAGTCACTGGGATACCCGAACGACTCCACGCTGTTCTTCCCCGTCCTGCTGTACAAGCAGGGGTTCCGCTACTTCAACATGGGCTACGCCTCGGTGCTGGCGCTCTTGTTGTTCGCGGTGTCCTTCTGCGTCGCATTCGTCACGCTCCGGCGGGCCAGCCGCTGGGCCTCGGACATGTGAGGAGCCGGCCGATGTCCGTACTCGCCCCTTCCCGCCGCCCCACCGCCGTCGCCCCCGAAACCCGGCCGCGGAAGCCGCGCGGCCGCGGTCGCCGCCGACGGTGGCTGGAGAGCGTGGCCGAACGCTCGCTGCTGATCGCGCTGGCCTTCATCGTGCTGATGCCGTTCGCCCTGATCCTGCTCACCTCGCTGATGACCAACGCACAGACACTCTCGCCCCGCCTGTGGCCCGAGGACTTCCAGTGGCACAACTTCGCTGACGTCTTCACCCGCATCCCCCTGGCGCGGTACGCCGCGAACACCTTCCTGTACGCGGGGCTCGGCACCGTGGGCACGTTGCTCTCCAGCGTCCCGGCCGCGTACGCCATGGCCAAGCTGCGATGGCGGGGACGTCACGTGTGGCTGCTGCTGACCGTCGCCGTCATGATGTTGCCGGCTCAGGTCACGCTCGTACCGCTGTACTCCATGTGGGCCTCCCTCGGCCTGGTGGGCACACTGGCGCCGCTGATCGTGCCCTTCTTCTTCGGCCACGCGTTCTCCATCTTCCTGCTGCGCCAGTTCTTCCTCACCATCCCCCAGGAGTACCTGGAAGCGGCACGTATCGACGGCTGCGGGGAGCTGCGCACGCTGCTGCGCGTGGTGCTTCCGCTCACCCGCCCCGCGCTCGCGGCGGTCGCCGTCTTCCAGTTCACCTTCTGCTGGAACGACTTCATGGGCCCCCTGCTGTACGTCGGCAACAACGACAGCAACTGGACCATCCCCGTGGGCCTGGCCCAGTTCCGCTCCACCTACCAGGTCGAATGGAACCTGACCATGGCCGCGTCCCTCCTGGCCGCCGTCCCGGTGGTCGTGCTGTTCTTCTTCGCCCAGAAGACCTTCGTGCGGGGCATCGCGCTGACCGGAGTCAAGGGATGACGCCCGCACCCGGCAGCCCAGGGGAGAGGACGGGCGAGCGTCGGCCGGTCGACGAGTACGGCCGGCTGTCTAAACACGAGGTCCTGCGCCGGCGGCTGAGGAGGGAGATCGGCCACCGCGAACCCCACTCCCTGCTCCCGACGGAGAGGGAGTTGGCCGCGCGGTACCAGGTCAGCCGCTCCACCGTCCGCCAGGCCCTCGACGCACTGGCGGAGGCGGGAGCCGTCTACCGGGTGCACGGCGCGGGCACCTTCGTCGCGGCACCCACCATCTCCAAGTCGCACATGCTCACCTCCTTCACCGAGGACATGCAGGCCAGGGGCCTGCAAGCCAGCACCCGGGTCCTGGCTTCCGACGAGACGGAGGCAGGCCGCCGGACGGCCGAGGATCTCGGGACGGAACCGACGGAGAAGGTCACCCGGCTCGTCCGGCTGCGGATGGCCGACGCGCGCCCCATGTGCCTGGAGACAGCGCACCTGCGCAGCGCGCGCGTCCCCGGGCTGCTTGCCCGCGACGACCTCGACGGGTCGCTCTACCGCGTCCTCGAACGCGACTACGGGCTCCACCTGGTGCGCGCTGAACAAGCATGGAGCGCCGTCACTCTGGACGAGCGCAGCGCCGCGCTCCTGGGCGTTCCCTCCGGCTCCGCGGCCTTTCACGTACGCAGGGTCGGGATGAACGAGCGGGACCGGCCCCAGGAAGCCACGACGAGCCTGTACCGCGCCGACCGCTACGACGTCCGCCTGACCGTCCGGCGAACCCACTCCCGAGACCGGAGCGGCCCTCCGCGAAGCCCGCGGGTCTGAGGTGACCCCTCCGCTTGTGGGGGTGCTCCACACAAGGACGAGCCGAGGAACCGGCGAAGCCCGACCGAGCTCAGGGCGACCAGACATACGGTGTCGTCGCGGTGACGGCGTGCAGGCCAAGGCGGGTGAGGATCGGGGCGCTGTCGACGGAGGCATCGACGTAGACGTAGGGGACACGGCGGGCAGCCGCGAGTTGGGCCCGGCGCGCGACCAGGGCCCGGTAGATGCCCTGTCCGCGCCATTCCTTGAGCGTCGAGCCGCCCCAGAGGCCTCCGAAGTCGACACCGTCGTTGAGCACCAGCCAGGCCGCACTGACGACCTCACTGCGTGCCTCGGCGATGAGGACGATGGTGTTTTCCGAGGCATTCTCGACCCGGGCGGCCAGGTCGTCGGCGAGCCAACTCCAGTCCTCGCCCCAGACAGCGCTCTCCATGGTGGCGATGCGTCGCAGGTCTGATCTGGCGGTGACACGGCGGAGGGTCACGCCGTCGGGCAGTACGGGATCGACGACGAGGTCCGCGGACTTGAATACAAACGCGGCAGGACCGGCCCCGCCCAGACGGCGTTCTCGGGGCAACGTCCTGCGTGTAGGGGGCGGAGCCGGAGAGGCACGGCAGCGGCGGTCACGATGCGGTGAGAAGCGCTGATCCGGTTTCAGGGCTACTGAGCGGGGCTCGTCGGCCGATCCGGGCTTGTCGATTATCGATATGGTCCTCTACCGTGGTCATATCGAAAGTCGATAGGGGGAGATGTGATGCACACCCGACTCACCAAGAACCTGGCCTCGGTGGCCTTCGCGCTGGCAGTGCTCTGCGGGCTCGCCTTCCTCGGCACGGGAGTCACGCACATGTTCGACGACGGGGACGTCTGCGTGGAGACGGACTTCTGGCAGAACGCCAGGCTGGCGGACCGTCTGCCGGAGGACGCGGCAGTGAAGGCGGCCAGCAGCGCCACGCGTATGTGCCAGGAGGGCCCTTCCGCGGGGCAGCGCGCTGCCGACCTCGGGGGCCAACTGCCCTGGCTGCTGTTCGGCGCGCTCGCACTCCTGCTGTTCTCCCGTATGCTCAAGGCCGTCTGGCTGCAGGGGCCGTTCACCGAGGCGGTGGCGCGACGGCTCTCGGTTCTGGGCTGGTGCGTCACCGTGGGCACGCCGCTGGCCGGCCTCATCGTCGGATGGTCGCACTCCTGGCTCGTCGGGAGCATGGCGCCGATCGTGGGTTCCGGCCCGACGGTCACCGGACCCATGGTGCTCATCCTCGCCGGGCTCGCAGCGGTGATCATGGGGAAGATCATGCGTGAGGGTGTGCGCATGCGGGAGGACGTCGAAGGGACGATCTGATGGCCGAAGAGGAACCTCACGGCATCAGGATTCACCTCGACCATCTTCTCGCCGCGCGCGGTATGACACTGACCGAGCTGTCCGCGCAGGTGGGGATCACCGTCGTCAACCTGTCCGTACTGAAGAACGGGCGGGCCAAGGCCATCCGATTCTCCACCCTCTCCAGGATCTGCGAGGTCCTGGAGTGTCAGCCGGGAGACTTGATCACCCACCACCCCACCGAGCCGGCCCAGGGGTGACCGGCCTGAGCGGTGACCTGCCCCGCGGAGTGCGCAGGGTGCACACCGCGCTGCGGTGCGCGGCCCACCCGCTCGGGCCCGCTACGCCTCGCGGTCGTCGCCGAGGTTCCGCAAAGCCTCCTCGACCTGCGCTCGAGTGAGGTGGTCCGCGGGCAAGGAACTGCGGGCCGCCTCGGTGCGCAGACCGTCGAGGAGGAAGGCGGCTTGGCGCCGCCAGGCGTCCGGGGCCGCCTCGGCGGTCGCCCGGGCCAGCAGCGCGTTGGCGGCGAAGGCGAACACCAGGTCCGCGTTGGTGAAGTCGGGACGGAGGGCGCCGGCCTCATGGGCCCGCCGGACGATCTGCTGTGCGGCGTCCATCGTGCGGTCGCAGACGGTCATGAGGCGCTCCGCGCCCGGGTAACGTCCGCTGATCACGTCGGCGACGGCAGGGTCGGTGGCCTGGAGCGCGCAGAGCATCTCGACGTAGTAGGTGAATCCCTCCCAGGCGTCCTCGAAGGCCAGAGCCCGCTGGGTGATCTCGTCCAGGTGCCGCGCCGCGCGATCGGTCACCACCTCGTCGATGAGGGCCTCACGGGTGCCGAAAAGGTTGTATAGCGTGCCGTGGCTCACGCCTGCCCGCCGTGCGATCTCCTTCAGCGGTACCCGCAGGCCGCGCTCCTGGAAGAGCTCGGCGGCCGCCGACCGTAGCTTCTCCGCGTTCCGCTGCGCGTCGGCCCGCATCTGCTCTCCCTCTCCGGCTCCGGCCTGCCTGGCGTCCCACTCGCCGAGTCCACCCGACGAGAGAAGTTGACCCCCTGGTCAATCTACATGTTACCGTCGGAGCATAAGTTGACCCCCGGGTCAGAATACCTGGAGCAAGGAGGATTCCTCGTGTCGAAAGTGATCGCTGTCTTCGGGGCGGGTACAGGACTCGGCGCTTCCGTGGCCCGTCGCTTCGGCCGTGAAGGCTTCCGCGTCGCCCTGGTCGCGCGCCGTCGTGAGCGTCTGGACGCCCTCGTCGAGCAGCTGGCGGGGGAGGGGGTGGAAGCGGCCGGATTCACCGCTGACCTGTCCAGGACCGACGCAGTGCCGGCGCTGATCGGGAGCATCCGCGACCGCTTCGGACGCATCGATGTGATCGAGTACGGGCCGTTCAGCACCGAGCAGGGTCTCGCCCCGGCCACCCGGACGGATGCCGCCGTCCTGGAGCAGGGCCTCGCGATGTTCTTGCTGACACCCGTGGAGGTCGTCCGTGCCGTACTGCCCGAGTGGACCGAGCGGGGAGACGGAGCCTTCCTCCTGACCACCGGTGTCACGGCGGTCCACCCCATGCCCGGTCTCAGCGGGTTGGCTCCCCTTGGCGCCGCCGCCCGCAACTACCTCTACTCGCTCCACGGCGAGCTCGCCGACGCGGGTGTCTACGCCGGAACCCTTTCGGTCGGTGCGACGATCGACCGAAGCGAGATGAGCGCACTCATCGCCCAAGCCGGTACCCGAGTGGGGGAGACAGCGGAGTTTCCGGTCGTCGACCCCGACGACCTCGCCGAGCAGTACTGGGACATGTACACCAAGCGCGACCGGATCGAGCAGCTGTACCCCCAGCCCCGGAGCCTGTAGCGCTCCGGCCAGAATGACGCCGGTTGTGACGCCGCTGTGCGCCGGTTGCGGGGGTCGGCGCGCGCGCAAGCTCCTGGCAGGACGGCGGTGGGTGCGCCCACCCCGCCTGCCAGGAGCTTTCTCACGTCCGCACACCGCCTCCAAGCGTGCACGTGACCGAACGGCTATGCGGGTCCGGCGCGCTCTCGCGGGGCGGCTGCCCACCGCCACCCCGTCAGGCATCATCTGCGTCAGACATCACCTGACGGGTCCGCGGCCGCGGGCCGGGCCGGGCCGGGCCGGGCCGGACGAACCGTACGCCTCGGCCAGTCGGCCGAGGTCCTCAGATGATGGGGCTCGTGTAGACCTTCGTGGAGGACTGGCTGCCGATGAAGGGCTTGTTGGCGGCCCACAGGTCGGCCCACTGGTATTCCGGCACGTCGAAACTGCACTTCACCCAGCCACCGGCAGCGCCACGGGTGTTGAAGCACTCGCGGCCCCAGTTCGCCGGAAGCCGCGACTTGAGCGTTCCCGCGACGGAGTCTCCGTTCGCCTTGGTGTCCTTGACGTAGACCGCGTCTCCGTTCGCGACGAAGCACGCCTTCGCGCCGGATGTCGACACGCACGGGGCGCTCGACGGAGGCGCGCCACTGGGGGTTCCGGTCGTGGCGGCTGCCGCGGTCGCCGTCCCTGCGGTGATGAGTACCGCCGCGGGAACCGCGATCAGCGCGCGTCCAAGTCTCTTCATGTGCTCTCCCGTTGTGAGAATTCCTCGTGCCGAGTCGGCCTGTGACATTGAACCTCATGCGGTGGGTGTGATCGCCGTGACCCCCGTGGCGCGCAGCGCCCCAGCCGGTGGCAGGTGTCGGGCGTGGAGCGGTCCGGCAGGGCCTCCCAAGTCAGGACAGATCCCTTTCGGACGTTTTTGCCGAGTTGTGACGTATCGAGATCATCCACTGGTCTCTACTGCGTAACGAAACCCCGTGGATCGCAGACGTGATGCTGCAAACAAACTTCCGCGGCGGGTCAGGCCGGAGGGGCACAATATGAGACAAACCCGTAGCGTCAAGACTGGCCCATCCCGCATAGCAGGCAAAATAGACGTCTCTTTACCTTGACTCCCGGTGCCTGCTCGCGAGCTGACGCACTCCCCGATCCTGTTACGGTCCATAGCAGTTTGCGCGCTCAAAGTAGCCCGCTTTTTAGCTGACACTCGGCAGCGACAGAACGAGGCTGCCGGACCGGAGCTTTCGCGCCGCGTAAGGCGCCAAGAGGTCCGCGAGACACCGGGCGTGAAGCCGGGGACCGCCGCGGACCGGATCGGGCTCCACGACTCGAAGGAGGTGACGTGTGGACGGAACGGAGACAGCACAGTTCGGCGCCTTGGCCGTGGTGGGCTTGTTGGTCCTCTTCTACGGAGGAACCTTCCTGATCTCGACACGCATCGGTAAGAAGGACGAGAACGCCGACGGCTACATGACCGGCGGCAACAACATCGGCTTCGGGATCTCCGCCGCCAGCATGACGGCAACATGGATCTGGGCCTCGTCGATGTACGCATCAGCGACCTCGGGCTACACCTACGGCATCTCGGGGCCCATCCACTACGGGCTCTGGGGCGCGCTGATGATCCTGTTCATCTACCCCTTCGGGAAGCGCATCCGCGCCGTGGCTCCGAGGGCTCACACGCTCGCCGAGGTCATGTTCGCGCGGCACGGCCGCTCGAGTCAGCTGATGCTCGCGGGGTCCAACGTCGTCGGCAGCCTGATCAGCCTGATGTCCAACTTCATCGCCGGCGGCGTGCTGATCTCGCTGCTTTCGCCCTTCACCTTCACGCAGGGGGTCTTCGCAGTCGCCGCCGGCGTTTTGCTGTACACCCTGTGGTCCGGGTTCCGCGCCTCCGTGCTGACCGACTTCGTGCAGGTCGTCGCGATGCTGGGCGCGGTCGCCGTGATCGTCCCGTTCATCTTCTTCGCGGCGGACTTCCCCGCGGCGTTCGAGAGTGGTGCGCACCACCTCACCGCGCAGCAGGGTGACTTCTTCTCCAGCGAGGCGTTCATGCAGCAGGGCGCCCCGTACATCGCCGCGGTACTGGCGTACGCCATCGGGAACCAGACCATCGCCCAGCGGCTCTTCGCCGTGAAGGAAAGCCTGATCAAGCCGACGTTCATCACCGCGACCGTCGGCTACGGCGCCATGGTGATCGGTGTCGGTATGCTCGGCGTGCTCGCGCTCTATCTGGGGTTCGAGCCCACCGGTGGCGATCTGAACAACCTCATTCCCGAGATGGCCGCCGCGTACCTGCCGCCCGTGCTGCTGGCGCTCTTCTTCATCATGATCATTGGCGCGCTGTCCTCCACGGCGGACTCCGACCTCGCGGCTCTCTCGTCGATCGTGATGACCGATGTCTACGGCCAGAACGTGACCGGCAAGGAGAAGGCCAACCCCAAGACGATGCTGCTGATCGGGCGTCTCACCATGGTGGTGGCGACCGCGGCGGCAGTTGCCTTCGCCAGCCTGCAACTGAGCATCCTCGACCTGCTGGTGTTCGTCGGCGCGCTGTGGGGGGCTCTCGTCTTCCCAGTCCTGGCCAGCTTCTACTGGGAAAAGGTCACCAACAAGGCGTTCACCACCTCGGTACTCGTCGCGCTCGCGGTGTTCCTGCCGGTGCGCTTCAGCTGGATCCCCGTCGACGGTGCCTTCGGTGTCGTGGTGGATGTCCTGTCCGTCGCCGGTATCGGTGTCGTACTCGGACTGATGGCTTTCGGCTTCTTCGGCCTCAAACCCGCCAAGGTCGTCGGCGTGGTGGCGGTCGTGGCGTCCGCCCCGTTCGCCATCGGCTCCCTGCACGAGTACGCCACACTGTGCGGCTCCCTCGTCGCCTACTCGGTGTCCACCCTCGTCTGCTGGGCCATGTCCGCGCGGCGGGACGAACGCTTCGACTTCGCCGTCATCGCCGAGCGGACGGGGGACTTCGACGACGGGGCCGGTCCGTCGGCCGCCGAAGCGGACGGTGCCGGCGCGGAACCGGGAAGCGGCCTCCCGCACCGGTCCGGGGACTCGGACGGCGGCCGCGAGCCCGCCGGCAGCGCGAAGTGACAACGGAAGGAGACACCATGAGTACGCTCGCACTGAGCGTGTACATCCTGATGTGGCCCGCCATCGTGGCTGTCGTGCTGGTCGTCATCAGCAGCGGCTTCTTCCGCGAGTGGGCGGAGGCCCGCCGCAAGGGCCGACGCATGATCTGAGTCCGCCGCGGACGCGCTGTTCCGCCCGGCGACTCCGCGGCCTGGCGTGCCACGTTGTCCGTGCCGCTGCTGGGGTCGAGCACCGGCATCCCGCTGCTCGACCCCACGGAGGTGAACCGTCTCCGTGGGGTCGAGCATCTCGCGCACGAACGTCGGCGGGTAGGCAGGTCGGCGGATCAGGGGCCCGCGTAGCGCAGACGTCCGTCGTTGTCCCGCCGGCTGTCGCCGGCCTGAGTCTCCCCGTGCGCTCCCACGTCACACACCACCGCCCGGCCCGCCCCCGATCTCGTCCGGTGGCGCGAGAGTGCCCGTACCCGGTGCGCCGCCGTTGTCGTCCGGGCTGGTGGTGTGGGTGTGGACGTGGCCGTCGCGGGGATGTGCCGCGGCGGCCGCGGTGGTGAGCCGGAGGACGGCTTGTGCGAGCACGGCTGCCCGAGCCCCGTCACCGATTCCTCCCGGGCAGGCAATCTCCCTTCGCTTCGTCACCGGTGCGTCCACGTCTCCATACTCGTCCGCGTGGCGCGGAGTCGGCGAGGTGTTTCGGGCACGTCCGAAAGCCCCGTGCTGCGTTGGAGGGCCCGCGGAAGCTCAGGTGGTCAGTTTGTGGGAGAAGCGACCAGGCGAGGCGTTGCCGGTCACCCGGAACGGGGGGTCGGCACCAGAGGGCGGTGGACCTCAGCCGCGCCACCGGTGGTGACCGGCGGCGTCGTCGCGGAGGCGGCGTACGGCCTCGGTGAAGGTCGGCGAGTGTGCCGGAGAGCGGTCACAGGCTTGGCGGGCGGCGGCGTCCGGGGTGGGGCCGGCGGGCTGGGGAGAGGCTCCGCGCCCGTCGGGGGACGGGGCGAAGGGGAGCCCGGTGGCGAGAGCGCGGGCGCCCAGGGTGACGGCCTCACCGAGCATGCCGAGGCCGATGGAGAGCATGACGGGGCGGGTCTCTTCGTGCATGCCCAGGATGCGACCGGTCAGGGTGAGGGCCCCACCGGCGGCCAGAGAGACGAGCCAGATGCCGAGCGTGCGCCGGGTGTAGCGCTGGTGCAGGACGCCGTGCCGGGGTTCCAGGGTGGTGCTCGTGCCGCGCCAGGCGCCGAAGCCGAGGCCGACGACGACGCCCAGGACGAGTATCACGACATCGACGGCGTTCCAGTGGCCCACCGTGGTCAGGTCGTGGACGCCGATACCGGCGAGGACGAGGGGTACGACGAAGACGTCCTTGGCGATGACGGGCTCGCCCACGAAGCGGCGGACGAGGACGTACACAACGCCGGCCGCCATCAGCAGAGCGGTGGTCACGATGGGCGCTCCTTATTTAGCTCACCTATGCCAAAAACACCGTAGCACGTACGTGGCGCGAGCGTGCTATAAAAGTCGGGTGCCGAAGATCGTGGATCCCACCGAGCGCCGCCGCGAGGTGGTGGAGGCCGTCTTCCGGGTGGTCGCCCGCAGCGGTGTGGCCCAGGCGTCGCTGCGCAACGTCGCAGCCGAAGCGGGGCTCGCGCTGGGTTCGGTGCGCCACTACTTCGACAGCCACGGTCAGTTGCTGACGGCCGCGGCCCGCGAGATGGCACGCCGGGTCGAGGCCCGGCTGCTGCGGCGCAGGGATCAGGTGCGGCCGAGTGACGACCCGCTCCAGGTCGCACAGGAAGTGGCCGGGGAGTTCCTGCCCCTCGACGCGGCGCGCGCGGATGAGACCGCGGTGTGGCTGGAGTTCGTGATCGCGGCTCGCACCGAGCCCGCGCTGCGCGAGGTCGCCGTCGAACTGCACGACGGCCTGCGCACGGTGGCCGGGCTGGTACTGCAACGCCTCGGCGTCGACGACCCCGTGGAGACCGAGCGCCTGGCAGCTCTCATCGACGGCCTCACCCTGGGCGGCACGCTCCATCCAGGGCGTCTGCGACCGCCCACGATCCGGGCAGTGGTGCTCAGGCACCTTGAGGACCTGTGCCCGAAGGACACGTGCGCCCGTCGGAAGCGTGGTTGCTGACCTGGTCAGAGCCGAGACCGGCCCCCACCCCGTCCAGCGGGCCCTGCCATCGAACACCCCCGTACCCCTCGACTCCTCGGGGCGGCGGGGGAGCCGTCAAAGAAGCCCGCCGCTCCCGGGCTCGCCGCTCCCAGGCTCGCCACTCTCGGGCTGGACGCGGCGCTCGGGAGTGAGGGCCGCGGACACGAGCCCCGACTCGTAGGCGCTGATCACCAGTTGAGCGCGGTCACGTGCGCGCAGCTTGCTCAGGAGGCGGCCGATGTGGGTTTTGACGGTGCCGTGGCTGAGGCGGAGGTACTCGGCGATGTCGGTGTTGGACAGGCCTCGGGCCACCAGAAGCAGAACCTCTCGCTCGCGCTTCGTCAGGCACTCCAGCGAGGAGCCGGATACCGGGTGTGCGCGGGGGAGTCGTGCGAACTCGGCGATCAGACGCCGGGTCACCGACGGGGCGAGGAGCGACTCCCCGGCGGCGACCGTGCGGATGCCCGCGAGCAGGACGTCGGGAGAGGTGTCCTTGAGGAGGAACCCCGCGGCTCCGGCCCGCAACGCACCGTAGACGTACTCGTCGAGGTCGAACGTGGTCAGGATGAGAACGCGCGTGTCCGCCGTCTCTGGCGCGTGTGCTATCCGTTGTGTCGCCTCGATGCCGTCCATACCGGGCATCCGGATGTCCATGAGCACCACGTCAGGGCGCAGGCGGTACGCGCTCTCGACGGCTTCCGCGCCGCTGCCGGCCTCGCCGACAGCTGTCAGCCCCGGGGCGGTGTCGACGAGGACCCGGAAGCTGCCCCTGAGCAGTGGCTGGTCGTCGGCGACGAGTACCCGGATCGGGTCGGTCACGCGGTGGTCTCCGTTCGGCTCGGTGGGGCGGGCTGGGTGCCGTGCGCGGGTTCGGCCGGCAGCCGAGCCGACACGGCGAACCCGCCGCCGGGCTGTGGTCCGGCCTCCAGCGTGCCCCCGTACATCATCACGCGTTCCCGCATCCCCAGGAGTCCGTGGCCGCCCCGAAGGCCCGCCCGGCCGGGCATGACGGCGTTCCCGGCTCCGTCGTCCACCACCTCGACGCGCACGCCTTCGCGGGAGTCCCCGGTGAGGGTGACCTCGCAGCGCGTTCCGCCGCCGGAGTGCTTGACCACGTTGGTCAGCGCTTCCTGCACGATCCGGTAGACGGTCAGGGCCAACCCCGCGGGGAGGTCGGCCGCCAGCCGGGTACGCAGTCCGGTCCGGACCCCCGCCTCCTGCGCCCGCTGAACGAGACAGGGCAGGTCGTCCAGGCCGGGCGCGGGTGCCGTCCCGGCAAGGTCCTCACCTGGCGCGTGCTTCCCGGCGTCGTCGCCGCGCAGCATCCCCAGGGCGCGCCGCATCTCGGTCAGCGCCTCCCGGCCGGTCCGCTCGATGGCGCGGACGGCGTCGCGGGTTTCCTCGGGGCGGGCCCGCGCCACATGGTTGGCGACCGCCGCCTTGACGACGATCACACTGAGGCTGTGCGAGACGACGTCGTGCACCTCACGGGCGATGCGCAGTCGTTCCTCAACCAGCGCCTCTTCGGCCAGGCGCCGCTGCCGCCGTGCCGCCCGGGCCCGCCGCTCCCGCACGACGCGGCCCGCGGCCCAGGCGGCCCCCAGCACCAGCCAGACGAGTGCCGTGGTCCCGACGGCATCCGACCACGGCCCTGACGGGGTCAGCACGGCTTCTCCGGCCAGGACCGCAGCCGAGGAGACGGACAGAGTCAGGACCAGCCCCCCGGCAGCCCAGCGGGCCGGCTGGACGAGCGCCGCCGTGTAGAGCGTCAGGGCCGTGGAAACGTAAGGATCGCGGGTGATGTCGAGAAGCGTCGCCGCTGCCGTGGCACCCAGCACCACCGCCAGGACAGGCAGGGCCCACAGCCGCCGTACGGCCAGCGGCGCTCCCACGCACGCGGCCACCAGCCAGCCCACCCACGGCGGGCCGGAGAACCGAGGCAGCCCGTCGGACGCGCCCTGCCCGGCCAGCGCGACGTACGCGGCCACCGCGACACCGGCCGTGGCGGCGTCGAGCAACAACAGGTGGGATCTGGTCCGCAGAGGCTGCGGCATTGTGTCCATGGCATGACCATACCGACGCGCACTCATCCGGCCTGCCCGAAGAGGAACATCGCCGCGCCCACGGCGCCGACCAGCACGAGTCTGCCCACGACCGTGGCAGGGCGCGGGGCCGGACCGGTGCGCCACGCGGTGACGCCCAGCGGAAGAAGCGCGACGCACAGGCCCACAGCGGCCGCGACCGACCAGATGGTGGTTCCCTTCAGCACCCCCAGTGGCATCGCCGATGCCAGCGCCAGGGCGGTCGCACGCACGGGTCCCAGCACCCGCGCGCGGTAGGCGCCGAAGGCCAGCAGGACCCAGCCGCCCATGAGGGCGGCGTTCAATGTGCTGAAGACGTGGAACGCGCCATAGGCCTCGCCCACCGACCGCGTCGCCGACACCGCGCCCTGAGAGGTCACCAGTTGGAAGTGCGCGTGGTCCACACCGGCGTGGAACGCCCGGGCGAACAGGCCCAGCGCGGCGAAGGCGCCGCCCCACACGGCCAGTTCGCGGTGGCGCGCGCCGATGTCGGCGGCGAGGAGCGCGACGCCCGGCCAGAGCAGCACCCAGCCCGCCGCCACCAGGCTGTAGGAGGTCGTCATGAGGGCTGGATGATGCTCGTACGCGCTCAGCTGGGCGGGGAAGAAGAAGTCGAAGCGCGCCCGCAGGAGCACACCCGCGAGCACCAGCGGGGGGCCGACGACGAGGGATGCGCTGCCCACCCAGCGTCCCGGGAAGACGGAGCGGGACGCGGTGTTCGGCGGGGCCGGCAAGACAGTGGTAGGCATGGCGCTACGATGCTGCGGCCGCACCCACCGCGTCGTCGGAGCAGGGGCCACACTTCCGCCTCGGACCGTGGTCCTACCCGTGGCTCACCCTCGGTATCGCGCGCTTCTGGGGGCGCTCGCCGCCCTGTGCTTCCGGCTCCACGGGCCGGACCCTGCCCCACTTCGACGGGGCTCCTCCAACTGCCGGACCCGGTGCCCGCGTCGGTCCGGGAGACGAAGGCCCCTGGGATGCGTCACCGGCCTCCACGTGGGCCGTCGTCTTGCGGACGAGCGGACAGTTCCGCTCCACCGCACGCCGTGAGCGCGTCCCCATGGGAGGCCGCTCGAGCGGCCTCGGCCACGCGCGGGGTCCGGCCCGGGGCGAGCGCCCCGCCTGGCAGTCGCCGTACGGTCCGCCGCCGCTCCGGGCGCACCGGGGCCGGTGGACATCCGCGCCCGTCACGGTGTGCTCCCGGCATCGCGACTTCGCCCGCACCCCCAAGCGCTGAGTCCTCCCGGCGAGGGGGGCAGGCGCCGGTCGGGCCGCGCTCAGACAGTCGCCACGGCTTGCGCACGCAGAAAGTCGCCGCGGGGTTCACACCCTGAGCAGGCGGGTGAACCCCGCGGCGACCGTGTTACGACCGCAAGGTGGTCAGAGGATCGTGTCGTGGCAGTGTGAGCCCGTGGTGGTGCAGCTCGCGATCACCTGCGGCGGCTCCTCGATCTCCTCGATCTCGAAGACCTCGGCTTCCAGCGTCTCCAGCTCGTCAGCGAGCACGTGCCTCAACTCCCTCTCACAACACACGAGTTACTCGGATGCCCGCCATTGTGGAGACGTGCGTTCGTCATGGTCAAGAGCCGCCGTCAGGTCGCCTGAATACTTCCTTCGGGTGCCCGTCATCCACGTGCCTCCAGGTATCCGTCACCCACGTTCGGCCAGGGCGCGGCGCAGCATGGAGGCCAGGTAGTCCTCGCTGCTCGCGGTCACCCCGAGCCGGTTGCACAGCATGTGCGTGAAGAGGGCCAGCAGCACGTTCCGCGCCGCGTCGGGGTCCACCGGACGGGGTGTACCGCAGCCCGTGTCGGAGACCAGCTCACCGCGCCGGGCGGCCTCGTCGATGCGGGTCCGCAGAGCGTCGCCATGCTCGGCCCAGCGGCGGACGTATCCGGGCAGGCGCTCGGATTGTCCGTCGAGTATGCCCGCGCACAGCGCCGTCACCCGGGCGCTCAGCGGGCCCGCCATGCGCTGGTAGGCGGCGTCGTAGCTGCTGTAGCGCTCGTGGAACAGCGTCCGCCAGGCGGCCATGCGGTCGTCGAAGAAGGTGACCGCACTGTCGGTGTCCCGGAGCACCGACAGTGCGAGAGCCGTCATGAGCTGTGCGGCGGTGCCCAGTCGTGCGCTGCCGCTGCGGGTGCCGGCGGAGGCCAGCAGGCCGAGGACGCCGAGGACGAGGTCGCTGGAGTACTGTGCGTGCCATTCGGCCAACGCGACGCCCTCGGGGCCGCGGTAGCGTGCCAGTTCGGGTTCGTAGTCGACGTAGGCGAGTGTGTTGTCGGGGCGGCGCGGCATGCGCGTGGTGTCCGGACCGTAGCGGGCGTTCCACTGGGCCTCGGAGAATTCGAGGTGGAAGCGCTCACGGTAGAGCGTGTCGCTCAGTTCGGTGCGGGGATCGTGGACCGCGGGGTGGTGGTGCAGGTACGCGCCGACGTCTTCTTCGACGATGCGGGTGAGGTCGGGCACGGCCGCCAGCTCGGCGGGCAGTATCCGCAGCCGCAGGTGGGCGCCCTCCAGCCAGTGCCGCAGGAAGTAGCAGCCTCGGGCAAGGCCTTCGCGCCGCAGCCGGGCGAAGAGGGGCCGGACGCAGCCGGACAGCAGCGGGTCGCGGTCGGCGGAGTAGTAGACGTGTACGGACAGCCACTGTCCGGGCCCCAGTTCGGTGGGTGACCGGTCGTCGACGTTCAAAGGCGTGACACGCCGGTGCTGGCGGACGGGCGCCTCATGACCGGTAGAGCCGCCCCGGCCGCCGCTCCCGGCAGTGTGAGCGGTGGCGCGCTGGGGGAGCCGCTCCGGCACGTTCTCGGTCATCGGAACAGATCCTTCCCGGGTGCGGGTGCGGGTGCGGGTGCGGGTGCGGGTGCGGGTGCGGGTGCGGGCGCCGGTGTCGGGGTGGTGGCGTACGGGCGGGTGGCCGCGGCGTCCAGTTCGGCGCACACTTCCGAGACGTGGCTGCCGTCGTCCAGGCGCAGGGCCGCCTCGTCCACGTCGGGGAGCAGCTCGGTGAAGACCGCCTGGGAGCAGCCGCGCAGCCGGTGGTCGAGCAGGGCGAGGGACAGCGGGCTGTCGGCGTCCACAGGTTGCGGTTTGACGTCGGTGTCCGTACGGGCCATCACCCGCGTCGGCAGCCCGGCCGCCTTCCACCAGCGCCGCCGGGCCAGGAGCCCGTGCGCGCTGTCCACCGGAGGCTGTGCGTGCGGCAGTCCGGCCCGCTCGAAGTGCCAGGAGCGGCGCGTCAGCACCAGGGACCCGCAGCGCACGCGCGGGCGGCGGGCCGGCACCGTGGCGCGGTCCAGACACTGCCACACGTCGGCGGCCATCGGCATGGACGCGGGTGAAAGCGTCAGCAGCGTGCGCTGGACGCACGGAAGTGCCATGGGCACCAGGCCGCCCAGCCACAGGGGAACGACCCGCTTGCCCAGATGCGGCGAGCGCAGTTGGAGTTCCCCGCTCTCCTCGTCGTCGACCAGGACCAGATCCTCGACCAGGAGGTGTGCCGACGCGGGCCCGTGCCCGGTGTCCGCCGGACCGACCAGGCGGTAGGGAGCCAGGGCGGGGCGCAGCGTGACGTTCGAGGTGTCGTAGCCACCGCTCAGGTCCGCGAAGACGGCGTCGGGCGGCAACAACCCCTCGTGCCGTGCGCGCAATGCCTCGGTCACCGCGTGCTCGGTCTGCGGCCGGGGCGTGAAGGAGCGGGCGAAGCGGGCGAGTGGCTGCCCGAGGCCGGTGTGTGCCCAGTTGAGCACCGCGCGCGGTGCTCGCTCGGGCGAGGCGGTCCTGACCCACTGGAGGTAGCACGCGTAGCTTCGCGGCAGGGTGCCGTACTCGGGCGGCAGCAGTGCCGCCGCCCGCTCCAGCGCGTCGACGGGCAGGACGATTTCGGGCGCGTCGGGCGACCGTGTCTCGAGGGCGGTACGCACGGTGCGGGCGAACTCCTCGTGGGCCGCGCTCAGCGCCGCGATGCCCGGGTCCGCGAACGGATTGGCGCGCGGCTGGTAGGCGCCGTCCGCCGCGAGCGTGCCCAGCGGTGTGCGGAGGTCCGAGAGCAGGTGGCCGCACGTCCGGTACAGGTCGTGTGCGAAGCCCGGCACGTCGTGGCAGGTTCCGCCGGGGCCGTGGCGGGACCGGAAGTGTGCGCGGGCCGTCAACCGGTCGCCGAGCAGCAGATCGAACGCCGGAAGCAGCCGGGCGAACCGCCGCAGCGCGGGCAGCGGTCCGTCCTCCCACGCGGCGCGTCCGGCGGCCCCCGACCCGGCGAGGGCAGCGTCTTCGTAGACGGCCGTGCGGGGCACGACGGGCTCCGCACGGCCCAGCCTGCGCTGTGCTTCGGCGGTCGCGGCGCGGAGCGCTGCCGTGCGGCGGGACCGTTCCTCGGGCGGTTCCAGGGGGTGTGCGTGGGTGAGGGTCACGAGACGGCCGAGGTCGTCGGCGAGCAGGGCCGGTGCACCGGGCGGCCGTTCCGGGCCGGGGGCCGGTCCTTCCAGGTCGCGGGTGCGTCCTGGCAAGTCGCGCAGTCGGGAGGCCAGCGCCGCCACCGGGTCCGGATCGTGGACGTCGAGGGCGAGTGCCGGGGTGACCAGCAGGCCACACTCGACCAGCTTGTCCAGGTAGCGGAAGAGCTGGTCGCGGGGCCTGCGGTCGGGGTCGGCCCGGTGCAGGGTCCCGGCAAGCTCAGGGAGAGTGAGGCCGTCGCCGGGAGCGGCGTCGAGGAGTCCCAGCGCTTCCTCCAGCACCGGGCCAACCGGGAGTTGGAACGGCTCCTCGCGCAGGATCCCCGGGGCGGCCAGGGCGACGCCCGGGCCGGCCTCGCGGTAGCGGCGGCGCGTGTAGTGGAGCCGCCCGTCGGCCCTGCGCCGCCCGCCCACCGCGCGGAAGGGCAGCGCGGCACGCGTGGCCGGATCGCCGAGTGCCGCGACGGTGATCTCATGGACGGCGGTGAGGTTGGGCCGGGCCCGCAGCAGCGGCCGCACGCCTTCCTCTCCCGCCGGCAGGCTGAGCCGCAGGGGCTCCTCCGACTCGTCGAAGCGGCCGTGGGCGAGTGAGGTGAAGGTGCTGAAGGGGCTGGTCTTGAGGGCCGCCCGGTAGACGTAGGAGACCAGCGCGCGCTCCGCCTTCCTGCGCCGCTTGTCCGGGGAAGCAGCGGCGGCCTCGGCCGCCAGATATCCGGGCAGAGCGGCGTCGAGGGAGGGGGAGGCCGCTTGGAGACCGGCGCGGAGGACGGGCCCACGGGCGAGGGTGCGCAGCCAGGAGCGGGCCGCGGCGAGGTCGGTGGCCAGGGTCCGTTCGGCCGCGGCGAGCGCGTCGTCGTAGCGGCGGCGCACGGACAGCCACCGGGTGACGGGCGGCGGTACGGGACCGGCGATCCGCTCCGTTCGGGGTGCGGGGGTGCGGGTGTTGTGGATGTCGCGGCGCAGCGCGAGCAGGCCGCGCCTGACGGCTGCCTGGCCGGCCCGGGCTACGGCCGTGGCGAGGGCGTCCTCCGCCTCGGGCGCCAGCGCCGCCGCCTCGTCCTCCAGCGCGAGCGCGCGCCGCACCCACGCCGTGGTGTCCCGGGCGCGCAGGGGGTCGAGGGCCGAGAGGGGCAGCCCGGCGACGCGGAGGACGAAGTCGGGGGCGAGCGCGAAGGAAGCGGGGGAGGGGTGGCCGGTCGTCACAGCGTCGGTCGTCACAGGTCCGTCCCGTCCGTACGGGGGCTGGGGGCGCGAGGGATGACGGACGCGTCGAATCGGGCCCTGCCGGGCCGCTCGTGCCCTGCCATCAGGAGCAGCAGCGGCCAGGTGCCGGCGCCTACGGCGGGTGCGAGAGCCGCCTGTACGGCCTCGTAGTCGAAGCCGAGCGCCGCACCGCAGCCGGTGCCGAGCGCGGCCGCGGCGAGGTAGACGGCCTGCGCGACGGCGCCCGCCTCGGCGTTGAACAGCCGGTAGCCGCGCGGTCCCGCCGCGGTGACGACAGCGTGCGGGCGGGCCAGCACGAACAGGGCGACGGCGGCCTGTTCGAGGTTGTAGTTGGTGAGCGTGTAGACCCGCTGCAAGAACGGGTGCGGCGCAGGTCCGGGCAGCGGGACGAGGGCGTGGGCGGCAGGCTCGTACAGGTAGGGGCCGGCCGGTACGCCCGCCACGTGCTGCACGAAGACCGCCAGCCGGGTCAGCGGAACCTGGCCGGTCTCCACCCGCGCTCCGGCCGCTGCCGCGCTCAGCATCGCCGACAGGTCCTCGGCGGCGAGCGGGCGGTGCGCGCAGAACCGGCCGAAGCTGCTGCGCCGCGCGGCGAGCGCCTCCGCGACGCCGCTGGTGAGGGAGGTGGGCTCGGGCAACGGGACGGTGGCGGCGGCCGGCGGGCCGGACGTGCCGCCTGTCCCGGGTCCGCCCCGGGCGAGAGTCACCCGTGCCGCCTCGGCCAGTGCCTCGGGCGCCGGGAACGGCCGCGTGTCGTACACCGCCGCGAGATGGGCCGTTTCGGCCGCGGGGAACCGCCTGACGGTACGGGACCGTTCGGCCACCGCTGCCGTGACGGGCGAAGGCCCCGGGGGCGTGACGGGCGAGGACCCCGGGGGCGCCGGGCACGGGCCCGGGCCGTCGGCGGCGGTCTCCTCGGGCACGCCGTCGGCAGCGTGCGGCCAGGGCAGCGGCACCACGGCCAGGACGCTCTCGGTGGCCGGGTCCAGGCCCAGCAGCCGGTCAAGCCGCGGTTCGTCGAAGCACAGGCGCGGCTTCAGTTCGATGCCGCAGGCGGCCGCCCAGGTCTGCCAGGTGCGCAGCAGACAGCCGAGGTCCATGGTGACGCAGTGGTAGCTGAACTCCCCGTACTTGAAGGCGTTCTGCCACAACCGGCTGGTGACCAGGAGAAAGTGCTCCCCCGCGCCCGCGCCGGAGCCCAACGCGGCGCGCACGTGGGCAGAGAGGTCGGCGGTGGCGACGCGGCTGAGGGAGTGGGTGGGCTGTGCGTAGTGGTAGACGCCCGGCAGCGGGCCGCCGTCCCGGCCGCACACCCAGTACAGCTCGCACGGGTACAGACCGCCGCCGGCCGCGCTGCCACGCGCCCACTCGGCGTGCGTGTAGGCCGTCTGGCCGCGCCGACCGGGGTTGGGGTCGACCTGGAGACGACGGGAGAGCCAGCCGTAGGAGTGCCGGAGCATGCCCGCGAGGAGCGGCACGGTGAAGACCGCCTCCCGGCCCTGACGGCGTCCTGGCCGCCGGTTCAGGAGGACCTCTCCCAGCTCCAGCGGAGGCTGTGGCGCCTGCTCGGGCAGCGGGAATCCGGGTGCTCCGCGGTAGACCTTGTGGCTTCGGGGCCTGTCCTGCCAGTCCGGCTCGAACGGCTCGGCCTCCATCGGGACCGAGGCCCGCCGCAGCACCGCGTCCAGATAGCGGGTGACGATCCCCGCACCGTCCACGGTCGTACCGGGCTCTGGGCCGCCGGGCACCATTTCCCCTTCACCCCCGTTCATCCCTCGTCACCCCTCTGCATCCCCTCTCCTCCCTCACATGAACGGGTGCGGAGCCGGGTTGAGCTCCGCCGCGGTCAGGTCGTGGTCGTGCAGCCCGGCGCTCCGCAGCGCGGTGCGGGCTCGCACCATGCCGGGCGCCCGATGCCGCCGTGCGCCGAAGTCGATCGGCAGCAGCCCGGGCACCAGGACCCGCACGACGCGTGTGCCGGCCGCCTGCTGTTCGGGCCCCGTTTGGTCGAGAACGATCGTGTCGAAGCCGCGGGCCGCGAGCAGGTCCCGGCAGTGGCGCACGGCGGCGGACAGATCGATGGCGGGCGGCGCACCACCGTCGTCGTCCGCGCGCCCCGCGTCGTGCCTGCCGTCCTGGAAGACCTCGGTCCAGTGCCGTGGCCGGTCGGTGGAGTCGAGGAGGAACGCGGCGTGCCGCGTCATCTCGGGGAGTCCGTAGAGCGCGGCGTGGTCGGTGAGTTCGCGCACCAGGCCGAAGTCCCGCGCCATGGTGCGCAGCCTGTCCTGGTCGGCGACGGTGCGCTCGGCGAAGCCCGACAGGTGGCTGGCGACCTCACGCGCCGCCGACTCGGCCGCCCGCTCGGGTTCGAGCGCGGCGGCGCTGGACAGGCACAGCGCGCCCGGCCCGCCGTCCTCGCGGATCGCGACCGCGGTCACGACGGGCACCGGCAGGTCGATCCGGTTGTCGAGGATCCTGAGCAGGTAGCCGCCGCGCCGCATCCGCTCGGCGAGGAAGCGGAGCGGGCGGGAGCGGCAGCTCTCCACCGCGATCGCGGGCAGCCTCGCACGCCCGAGCCACGCCGCCAGGAAGGCGTCCCGCTCCACCACCTCCAACAGCCCGTGCAGCACCGCCTCCTCCAGGCAGGAGCCGCCCGCACACCCGCTGGAGGTCTCGACCGCGAAGTACGGACCGGGACCGGCCAGCCGGTAGCGGACCATCTGCTCGGGCACCAGCACCGGCCGCTCGTCCCGCAGCGACCAACCCCACACCCACGGCAGGACGAGTTCCTCGTCGTACGGGACGAACTGCGCGGACGCGCCCTCGAAGAAGGCCGCCGGAGGCAGGCCGCACGCCCGCGGATCCACCGAAGGGTGCCGCAGCCGGGACCGGGCGGCGCGGACCGGTGCGCTGCCGCCCTCGCGCAGTCCCGCCAGCCGCTCCAGCCCCTCGCACAGAGCGAGGGCGCTGCTGTCCCGGTAGGTGTCGGCGTGTCCGCTCCAGTGCACGTCGAGGAGGCGGCCCCCGCCGCGTACCGCGAACCTGCCGCTCGCCGGGGCCGTGTTGGTGGCTTCGCGATCCGGCCGCACACCGGTCCCCAGAGCCCCGCACACCGGGTTGGCGAGCGCGTCGGCAGCCCACTCCGGTACCGCCTGCGCGGGGCTGAGCAACCGGGAGGAGCCGGGCGGCGGCAGGAGGCCGGGTCTCAGCAGGACGGCGGCGCTTCGCGCGGGATCCGGGGCAGCGGCCTCGCGCCCCCCGCACCAGGGGCAGGCGGGGTCGGCCAGCAACCGGGCCCGCTCCACCCCGAGGGTGTCCAGTGCGAGCCGGTGCACAGTGCCGGCACCGGCGTCGGCGCCGGTGCCGGACGGCTCTCGGTGTCCGGTGGTGAGCGCGGACGCGGCCAGGTGGGCGAGCATGTCGAGCGCGAAGGAGGTCAGATACGGGTTCGGGGCGGCCGCGTGGAGGGGAGCCCGGGGGCCGCGCTCGACGGCGTCGCGTTCCACGGCGGGGCGCAGCGCCTGCCAACGGGTGGCCACGCAGCGGAAACAGGGGCGTCCCGGAGCCGGCCGCACCGGACCGAGGGGGCCGACGAGCGCATACCTGCCGTGCAGGTGCACTGGGACGAGGGTGGTCCCGGGAACGGGGCCGGGGGGATCGTCGGGGGCGCCGAAGGCATCGGACACGCCCAACAGCCGTACGTGCACGGCCCAGGGCCGGACGCCGAGGTCCGCCCTGCGCAGCCGAAGCGCCACCTCCTCCTCGACGCGCAGTCGGTCGCACTCCGGCGGAGCCCCGGCCGAAGCCCTCACTCCGGCGCCTTCGGGGCTTCGCGCAGCAGCACCCGCACGGTCTCCACACCGCCCGCGCGCAGGTCCGGCGGTGTCGTCACCGCGACGAGCACGTCCCGGCCCGGCACGGCACGCGGCCACATGGGCTCCTGCCAGGACGTCGGGGTCTCGTCGGGGCCCGGCCGGGAGGCCGGCGATGCGGCTTGTGCGGCCGGTGTCCGCAGGGCTTCCGCGTCGAACCCGGGCACCAGGGGATCGCCGAGGTCCGCCTCTCGCCCCTCGCAGGCCAGTTGCAGCGTGCCGAGCAGGTCGCGCAGGGCGCGCACGACGGCCTCTGCGCGGGTGGCGCCGTAGCCCAGCGCCTGAGCGGCGCGGTGGCCCGACGCTGGGGCGGTGCCGGCAGGGAGCGGGCCGGTGGCGGTAGGCCGGGCGCTGGCGAGTGCGACCACGGCGTGCGCGGGAGCGGCGCCGGGGAGTTCCAGGAGGGTGACCGGCTGGCCCAGGTGCGCGAGCGAACGGAGCAGAAAGCCCACGTCGCCGTCCGTTGCGGTGCCAACCGGCAGTATGCGCGCGGCGTCCCTACCACGCAGCGCCGCCACGACGCCCTCGTAGGCGAGGGCCGACAGCAGCCCCGCCCGCGCGGCGGCCTCGACGGTGGAGCCCGCTCCCGCGCCGGCGCCGCCCGGCTCGAAGTGGCGATCGCGGTTGAGGGCACCGCCGGGGTGCACCGCCGCGGCCGGCACGGCGACGATCCGCCCGGACGCGGTCCAGGCCTTCCCGGCGGCGGGCTCCCATGTCCACGCGCGCAGCCACGGAGTCTGCCCAGTGCCGCCGTCCGGTCCGCCCGGCTGAGCCGTGCCGCTCCAGGTGCCCGTCCCGCCCCACGTGCCCGTGCCGCTCCACGTGCCCGTCCCGCCCCACGTGCCCGTCCCGCTCCACGTGCTCAGTTCGTGGCCGGGGACGGACACGCAGGAGGAGTCCGCGAGATACGGTGCGGCGCTCCGCGGCATGCCGTGCGCGTGCAGCAGCGACTCGTACACCAGCGCGGCCGAGGTACGGGCCGCCGCCCGCGCGTCGGTCTGGGCGCCGAGAGCGAACGCGGTGACGGCCCGCGCCGGGATGGCGGACGGGCCGGGCGTGGCCACCTCCACGGCGGCGGCGCGCAGCGGGGACTGCGCAAGGGTGTCGTCGGCGTACCGCCGGAACACCCCCGCGTACGTACCGAACAGCACCTTCTCCTCCCCGGCGCGTGATTCCCCCGGAGGGTGCGGTCCCACGGAGTTGCTGCCGCCGCGCCGGGGGACGGGCGGCTCGCCGCACGCCTCGCAGTCGGGATGGGCGAGCAGGGTCTGCCGGGAGGTCTCCAAGGTCGCGCAGTCCTGGAGGAGGAGGGAGCCCGCGCTCTCCGCGGGCAGGGCCCCGGTGCGGTACCGGAAGACGTCGAAGGCGAGCGTCGTACCGAGCATGCGCCCGAGCTGCGCGTCGGGCCCCTCCGCGGAGCGTCCCGTGTACGCGGCCCGCAGGAACGCCGCGGCGGCCGCCGGTTCCAGGCCGGCGGCGAGCCGCAGCACGGCGCACTGCCAGCAGCCCGTGGCCCGCTCCAGGTCGCCCGCCGCCTCGTAGTGACCGGCGCCGGACACCAGCGGTCCGATCACCGCTGTGCCGTCCAGCACGGTCAGCGGCAGCAGAGCGGGGCCGCCGCCGAGTGCCGCGCGGTTGCGGTCGAAGAGCTGTCCGTGTCCCACACCGCACGCCACGACCACGTCCGCGTCCCGGTTGGCGTCGTTCGCCCCCTCGCCGCCCTCCCGGGCCGGACACAGCTCGACCTGGGCCTCGCACCCGGCGGCGTGCAGCTCCTCCAGTTCCGGCCTCAGCCGCGCCGACAGCTCGGGGCCTCCGGTGAGCGTGACGCTGCGCAACCCGTTGCGCAGCAGGGTCGCAGCGCAGCTCTCGGCGGCCTCGCCGTGGCCCGCGATCAGCACCCGGGTGTCGCGGAAGCGGGCGAAGGCGGCGGCTGCCGGACCGCCGAGCTGGTGGTCGAGGTAGGCGAGTTGGTCGCCGAAGCGGGCCACAACCTTCTCGGCCGGCGGCCCGCCCCCGTCACCTCCAGCCGGCTCCGGGGGACGCAGATCGTGCACGACGCCGCGCTCGAGCAGTGTCCGCACGATTCCGACGACGGCGTCCGCACGCTCCTTGGGCAGGCCGTCACACAGTTCGGCGACCGTGTGCGCCCCGGTCAGGTGCGGCGCCAGACGGCACATCCACGAGTAGGCGGTACGCCCCTTGAGTACGAACTGACCCTCGGGATACTGGAGGAGCACTCCATGGTCGGTCGCCGTGAACAGCGCGTCCGCCCGCAGCCTGGGGCGTATGTCGTGGAGGGCGTCCACCTGGCGGCTCCGGTGTCCTGTTGCCCGCACCCGCCCTTCTCGCGGGCCAGTGCGTGCGTGGTCGAACGGAAGAGTGATCAGGGACGGTACCCGGTCCCCGGGCACGGTGTCAGCGGAGATCGAAAACCCGTACCCGGGAGACCAGGCGAGTGCACGGCCCGGATGTCCTTACCGCAGCCGCAGCCGCAGCCGCAGCCGCAGCCGCAGCCGCAGCCGCTGCGCCACTGGCCGCGGCGGCCCCGATCGTGGTGGCTGCCCGCGGTCATGCGTGATCACAGCGCGGGTGCCACAGCAGGTACAGCGAGACGGCGGGCGCGAGTGCTCCGAGGGCGCCACCCGTTTCCTCGGGGAGGCGGGGGCCTGCTCCTCGGCATGGTCCCCGGCCCACCCAGGCCCGCAGCCCGAGACCTCGTGCGTCCAGTCGCTGGAGGGAGGCGCTCGCCCGTCGGCAAGCTCACCTGAACGGAGCAGTCGATGCGGTCCGTACGGCATTGCGTGTGGCGCACGCTGCCGCCGCAGTCGCGGGTGGCCGGTCCGTGCCGCACCACCTGCGTGGCGACCCACCGCCCCAGGTCGTGGCCACCGGCCCCTGATCTCCCGCCGCCGCGTCCCACCCGGCGGCCGAACCGCTTGCGCGGAGGATCCCACGATGCCGCAAGCTGCGGTCCCCTCTCCGCCGTCGGACGATGACGTCAGCGCGACACCAGACGAGACACGGCACCAGGACGGCATGCGACCCCGTGACGGGACGCGACACCGGGACGGGAGGAGCCTCGATGGGCCGGGAGCGGTTCGAGGACGAGTCGGAAGAGGTCAGGCAGGTGGAGGCCCTCAACGACTTGTCCACCGCGGCGCGCATCCGCCGCGCGCCGCCCACAGCCGACCCCCGGCCCCCGCAACGGCCCGCACACGCCCGCACCGCCCCCCGCCGCCGGGATGCCGCCTTGTTGGAAGCCGGCTACGGCATGTCCGGGGCCACCTCGATGCACCACGTACTGCAGCTGGCCTCCCAACTGCACGACGAGGGGTTTCCCCTGGACGGCCAGATGGTTTTCAGCGTCACCGAGGACGCACTGTGTTCCATGGGCCGGCACAACATGCCGCTGAACCACGCCGAGGAACCCTTCCGGATGCGGCTCGACTCCGCACACCCGGCAGCCGAAGCGGCCCGCACCGCCGAACCGGTCTATCTGGCCTCATTGGACGAGTACGCGGCTCGCTTCCCCGCCACCTACCAGCTCGCCGCCCGCGCGGGACACGAGGCGTGGGCCTGCTTGCCCCTCACCGTCAGGGGAGAGCTGGTCGGGGTGTGGCTCGCCGCCTTCAGCAAGCCCGTCGCCTTCGCCGCGGACGAACAGGATCTGCTGGCACTGACCGCGGAACTGCTCACCGCGGCCGTGGAAGACATGCAGGCGGCCGCCGCCGAATACACCCTCTCCCAACGCCTCCGGCACAGCATGGACCAGTCCGTCGCCCCGCAGGGCTTGACCGTGGCCGCCCGATATGTTCCCACCGGTGGCGGTCTCCTGGTGGGCGGCGACTGGTACGACTGCATCCGGCTGCACAACGGCAACCTCGCGCTGGTCATCGGCGACGTCGAAGGCAGCGACGTCCACGCCGCCGGCGTCATGTCCCAGCTGCGCACAGCCGTGCACGCCTACGCCCTCGAAGGCCACGGGCCCGACTCCGTTCTGACCCGTGCCTCCCGCTTTCTCAGCGGCCAGAACAGCGAGCGGTTCGCGACGTGCCTCTACGCCGAAGCCGACCCGGCCAGCGGCAAGCTCCACCTCGCCCGCGCCGGTCACCCTCACCCGGTCCTGCGCCTGCCGGACGGAACCTGCCTGCTCAAACACATCCCCGGCGGCCTGCCCCTGGGGCTCATGCCCGAGGCAGACGACTACCCCGTCACCACACTCGCCCTGGCCCGCGACGAGATCCTGATGCTGTGCACCGACGGGCTGATCGAATCCGGTGGACACGACATGTACACCGGCTGGGTGCGCCTCCGCGACGTCATGTCACCCGCACCGGCCGGCGATCTGGAGGGCATGGCCGAACGTCTGCTCCGCGTCGTGACCGATTCCCTGCCGCCACATGCCGACCGGCGCAGAGAGGCCCGTGCCGACGACATGGCCCTGCTGCTCGTGCGCCGCGATCCGGCCGACCACACAGCGGAACCCCCGCTGCGCCATCTCGCCCTGACCGTCACGCAGGAACGCGCCGACGGAGTCGCCTTGGCGCGTCAGGAGATCAGCGGCCTCCTGCACGACTGGACAGACGCCGACCGAGTGGACAGCGCCGTCCTGCTCACCACGGAACTCATCGGCAACGTCATGGTGCACACCGACGCGCCTGCCAGCATCCACGCCGACCTCACCTCGCAACACAGCCTGTACGTGGGCGTCACGGACGGCGGTGATGACATGCCACACCAACTCGCCCCCGGCGAACTGGCACCCGGCGGACGGGGACTGATGCTGCTGGACGCGCTTGCCGCCCAGTGGGGCGTACGCCCTGAAGCAGAAGGCAAGACGGTCTGGTTCGTCATCAGCGACACGGAGACCGTCCCTTCGTGACCTCGGCCACGGACCTGAGCCACTCCTTTGTGACGGCGGCGGCCATACCCGTTGAGTGTCCATGTGAAGTGCGCTTTCTGACTTGCCTCCTGGCCGGCGGACGGTCGCCGAGGAGCACATGCGTCACCCCCTCGCGCCGGCAGCGAGCGAGGCCATCGCGCAGGTCGGGGCCCCTTCGTCACCCACCCGAGTGATCTGTGACTGGATGTCCAATACGGCACATGATGTCGGGTAGTCCCGTTCCGGGCAGGCGACCGCCTGCCGGGGAGAGGGGAGGGTCATTCATGGGCAAAGTGCTCACTGTGTGCTTCAGCGGGACGGCTTGCACGCGAGACGAAGGCGAGGTGTCGCGCGAGGGCAGCGACAAGAGGATCTACAGTCCCGGGACGGGTTATATCCCGGTCCGTATCCACAAGGAGATCACCGGCGACCTGGCCGCCACCGATCCCAGCGTGACGGTGCGCGGCGTGGGCGAGAACGACTGGGCGGTGCCTCGGGACACCAGCGAGCCGCTGGTTCTGACCGGCCCGCTGACCGTTCCCCGGGACCTGCTGGTCAACACGCAGGCGTACTCCGGCGGCGATCGGTGGTCGACGATGTCGCAGGCGGCGGGCCAGGAGGCCGCCGCTCTCGCCCTGCACGGCGCGAACCTCTCGGCGCGCAGCGACGCGGAGGCGTACAACTTCATCGGGCACAGCAGGGGCGGCATGGAATGCATCATGGCTGCTTGGTTTCTCTACGCGTACGGCCGCAAGGACGTGCCGGTGCGCATTTTTGCGATCGACCCTGTTCCCGGCCCCGGGGACTGGTACGGGATCATCACCCAGCTGCCGCCGAACGTCGCCGAGTATGTCGGCGTCACGGCCTGGGACCACCTCGACAGCGGCTTCAACGGGCTGGTGCCGCGGCCCAACGCCAAGATGGCCGGCAGCTCCGCGACCATGAACCTGGGGAAGACCTGGAGCACACTGGCGGACGACTGCCAACTCGCGGATCCGTTGGAGGCGAGCGAGCCGAGCGCGGCGCAGCCCACCGGCTACCGGCTGTTCGTCTCCCGAGGGAGGCACGGGACGGTCGCCGGCAACATGACCAGCGACGGCAAGTACGACCCGATCAACGTCAGCGAGAGCGCCGCGCGGGTGCCGGAGCTGATCTACGGGCTGGCCCGGGCCCATCTCACCGCTTGGGGGACGGAGTTCCTGGTGCGGTCGGAGGCCGACTCCGCCGCGCTGTCGCAGCGGCAGGAGAGCAACCTCGACCACGCGCTGTTCGACACGATGGGCGGCGGGACGCCACGTGACAGCTACCTGCTGGGGCGCCCCTACGTGCGGCGGGTCTCGTCGATTTCCGGGCTGGACCCGTCCAGCTACTACTACCTCGAAGACGTGGTGGGGAACCCGCCGCATCAGCAGCCGTATCCCGTGACCGCCGCCCGCGCGGGCTCCGGCTGGGTGCACTGGAACTTTCTTTAGGCGAGGGGCAACCGGGAAAGCCCCGGCAACGAGTGAATCGAGGACCACGGACGGCGGAGCAAGAGCGAGCCACTCTGCGGCCTCCTGTTCCCCCTGGCGCCAGTGAGTTCTTGTTCAACGCAATGGTCTTTGCCGTGCCCGAGGCAGGTGGCGGGGTTCGACCGGCTGCCGAGCCCCGGTTGCTGGGGCCACCCCAGGGGGGTGGCCCCAGCGCCGCGTCACGCCGGCGCCAGTACGTCGAACTCGTTGCCCTCCGGGTCGACGAGGCACGTCCACGGCACGTCCTCGCCCTGGCCGAGGTCGATGTCGGTGGCGCCGAGGGCCCGCACCCGGGCCACTTCTGCCGCTCGGTCGCCACCGGGGTACGGGCGCAGGTCGAGATGGACCCGGTTCTTCACGGTCTTGACGTCGGGCGTGCGCACGAGCCGGAGGTACGGGCCGACGCCTTTGCCGGAGCGCAGCACCGCATGGTCGTCGGTCACCTCGTGCAGGGTCCAGTCCATCGCCTCGTCCCAGAACCGCGCCATGGCCCGCGGGTCCGTGCAGTCGGCCACGATCGCGGCGATCGGCCCGGTGTCGCGGTAGCTCTCCCGAGGCTCCGCCACGCAGAACTCGTTGCCCTCCGGGTCCGCGAGAACCGTCCACGGAACGTCGCCCTGTCCCACGTCGACCCGCGTCGCGCCGAGTCCCTCAAGACGCGCGACGAGCTCGGCGTGCTGTGCCGCAGACGTGGTGGCGAGGTCGACGTGCACACGGTTCTTCACCGTCTTGGGCTCCGGGACGGTGATGACATCGATGTAGACGGTGGCCGGGTCGGGATAGACGAGCCCCTCGGGTTCGAGGTTGGTCACCACGCCGGGCACCTCGACGGAGGAACCCCAGCCGAGCGCCTCCGCCCAGAACCGGCCGAGTGTGGCGTCATCCTGAGCGTTCATCGCAATCTGCACCAGCCGCATCGTCATGGCCGTGATCCTACGTACGACGCCGCACCGGTGGCACGCGCATTTACCGCTGGCGGGGCCCGAGCCTGCCGGCTCAGACCCCGCATGCCGTGCAGCCGCCACACATCCCGCTCGCCACGGCGTGGCGGCGACGTATGCCGGGCCGTCAGCCGCAGGTCACCTGCCGGCCCGTCAGCCCACCATCAGCGCGGACGCGCGAGGTGCGAGGAAGTGATCCACCACCAGTTCGGCGGCGCCCTGCGCGGCCACGCGGTCGCCCACGGAGGACCCCCGCACCTGGATGTTGTCGCGTGCTCCCACGAGTTCGCGCTCGACGACGCCGGGGAGGACGGGGAGGAACGCGGGGCTGAGCCGGTCCCACAGCGGGCCGCCGATCACCACCCGCGGTACGTCCAACAGGTTCACCAGCACCCCGAGGCCCACGGCTACTCGGCGTGCCGCGTGGTCGAGGATGCGGGCTGCGCCGCCGTCTCCCGCGGAGGCCAGGGCGCACAGTGAGGAGCAGGCGTCGTCGATGGCGACGTAGTCGCTGAGGTTGGGGAGCGGCACAAGACCCACGCGGGCGGCCTGGAGGACGAGCGCCTCGGGAACGCACGCCGCGGCCAGACCGCCGCGCCGGCCGCTCCACTCCAGCCTTTCGGCATCGGGGTCGACGATCAGGTCACCGATCTCGCCGATGTTGTTCGTCGTGCCGCGCAGGACCTGGTTGTCCAGCACGACCGAGGCGCCGACGCCCGACCCGAGGTAGAGGAAGAGGAAGGTGTTCGACGCCTCAGGGGAAGAGCGGAGTTCGGCTGTGGCGGCGGCCGTGACGTCCTTGTCGAGGAGGACGGGCAGCCCGGTCGCTTCGTGCAGGTCGGAGCGCAGCCGGACGTTGCGCCAGTTGGGCAGCTGGGGCGGATCGAGCAACAGCCCCGCGTCGACGTCGAGCGGGCCGGGAGCGGCGATGCCCAGTCCGAGTACCCGCGGGCGGGCGATGGCGGCCTTGGTGATCAGACCGTCGACGGCGTCGGCGATGAAGGCGGTCACCTCGGACGGGTTCGTGGCCTGTGGCGTGCGTTCCTGGCGTGCGAGCCGGACCTCGCCGTCGAGATCGAGGAGGACGATGGTCAGCCGGGCCGGGTCGATGTGCACACCGACGGAGTAGGCTCCGTCCGGATCGGTGACCAGCGGTATGCTCGGCCGCCCGCGCGTGTTGCCGCCCGGTGCGCTTTCGCGGACCAGACGGTCGTCGATCAGCCGGCGCGTGATGTTGGTGATGGTCTGGGAGCTCAGACCCGTCGCGCGCTGCAGGTCGGCTCGGCTCACCCCACGCGACCTGCGGACCACCTCCAGCACCACCGACTGGTTGTAGTCCGCCAGCCGGAGCTGGTTGCTGCCTCGCCGCATTCGAACCTCCCTGCCTTCTCCGGAAACCCTCGCACGCCCTCCCCGAAGGCCCCTGCGCTCCGCCTTCCCTCAACTCCCTCGGAACGGCGCGTGCCCCGCGGGCCCCGCAGAAGTTTCCCAGGCGGATGGGGAATCGCACTCCGCCGTGCTGCCCCGGCGGGGCACGGGACACGCTACGGGACTTCGCGTCATCTCTTGACGGCGGTTGAGCCCGCTCCATAGCATCACCGAACTTTATCCAATCCGATTGATTAAAGCAGGGATCGAACCACGGCCAGGAGAGGTGACCATGCGGCGCAACCGTGTCCTTGCCGCTGTCGCGGCCGGACTGCTGCTCACCGGAGCGCTCACGGCCTGTTCGGCCACCGGTGAGGACGGCCCGGTGACCGTCAAGTTGTTGCAGTTCCAGGAGGCTCGCGCCGATGTCGTCAAGGACCTCATACCGGAGTTCGAGAAGGCGATGGCCAAAAAAGGACGCCACATCAAGGTGGAGCTGGTCACGGACATCCTCACCGACGACCAGTTCCGGACCAAGATCACGCAGCAGTTCTACTCCGGCACGGCACCGGACGTCGTGGACATGGGCGGCAGCAACGTGACCGGCATGGCGGGCGCCGGCTACCTGCTGAAACTCGACCCGTACCTGCGCGCCTGGGACGGCTGGGACGCGTACTACCCGTCCGTCAAGAAGGGCGCACGGCAGCGCGACGGCAGCTACTACTCCGTCCCGCACGAAGCGAGTGTGCAAAGCCTCTTCTACCGCAAGGACGTGCTGCAGCAGCTGGGCATCGACACCGCGCAGCCGCGCACCTGGAACGAGCTGATCGCCAGGCTCAAGAAGGTCCGCGCCAAAACCGGTGAGGCTCCCCTCGTCATCCCCGCCGGGACCGCCTGGGGCGGCGGATCGTGGACGGAGGGCCTCCTGCCCATCGTCGCCGGTACAGGCAGCACCCTGTACGACGAGAAGTCGGGGAAGTGGAAGCTCAGGAGCAAGGGCCTCTCGGCCACCTTCGACCTGTACGCGGACCTCGTCGAGGCCGGCCTGCTTCCGGTACGCGACCTGCAGAACCCGAACCCGTGGGAGCCGACGAAGTACGAGAAGTTCCCCCAGGGCACCCTCCCGGTGGCCGCCCAGGGCAGCTGGGGGTGGAAGTACGACTGGGGCCCCGAAGGGGCGGCACCGATCAAGAACTCCCGCGAGAAGATCGGCACATGGGACTACCCGGCTCTGGTGCCGGGCACCGAACCCGCCCCGATCAGCGGTGGCGGTTTCGGCTACAGCGTCAACGCCGACGCCGCCCACCCCGACGCCGCCGTCGAGCTCGCGAAGTGGCTGAGCTCGGGCAAGGCGCTGGCCAGGCAACTGGCCGCGGTGGGCGCCGTCTCGCCGCGTGCAGGGCTCGCAGGAACCGCCCCCTACAGCGACGAGCCCTCCTTGCTCCAGGCGGAGGGCAAGCTGAAGTCCAGCATCCAGCCACCGCTCGGTGACGGAGAGGACCGCATCTCCCAGGCGGTCCAGAGCGCGACAGCGAAGATCCTGGCCGGTGAGGCGAACGGCAGCCAGGCCGCCGACGCCTTCGCCGAAGAGGCCGAGCAGCTGCTCGGCAGCACTCGGGTGGCCGAATGACCACGGCGAAGAATCCCGCCGCCCGGCCGACACGGCGCCGGCGTGAGCGTTCCGCGCTGCCCCTGCTGCTCGGCCCCTCGGTCCTCCTGATCGCGGTCTTCGTGATCGCCCCGGCCGCTTACGGCGTCTATCTCGGCCTCACCAACACGCAGTTGACCGGGTTCGCCGCGCGCGATCCGCAGTTCGTCGGGCTGGAGAACTTCCGCAATCTCCTCGGGTCCGCGGACTTTCTCGAATCGCTGGGCCGCACGGGGGAGTTCGTGCTCTGGTCGGCGATCATCGGCCAGACGGTGCTCGGCATGCTCGCCGCACTGCTGCTGCGCCAGAAGTGGTTGCGCGGTAAGGGCCTGTTCGGCGCGCTGATGCTCCTGCCGATGGTGGTGCCCGAGGTCGTCGCGTCGTTGACCTGGGCGAGCGTGCTCTCCTCGGAGAGCGACGGCACGTTCAACCGGCTGCTCGGGCTGTTCGGTTCGGGCGCCGCGGCGCCGTTGCAGGAGTACCCGATGGCCTCGGTGATCCTCATCAACGTGTGGCGCGGTATCGCATTCGCCATGATCATGTTCCAGGCCGCGCTGGAGGACGTGCCCGACGAGCTGATCGAGGCCTCGCGGATGGACGGCGCGAGCGCACTGCAGGTCTTCCGGCACATCACCCTGCCCCTGATCCGCGGTCCGGTCTTCCTCTACCTGCTGCTGACCACCATCACCACGGTCGGCGTCTTCGGCCTGGTCTACTTCCTCACCCAGGGCGGCCCGGGTCAGGACACGGAGATCACCTCCATCTACATCTTCCAGAGCGCCTTCAAGTACTCCCAGATCGGTCTGGGCAGCGCCGCCTCCGTGATCCTGCTCATCCTGCTGACGATCCTGGGCATGACCTACGCCCGGCTGGCCAAGGTGGAGGTCTGATGGCGGCCACGACAACCATCGAGCCGAGGACGGCCCCGAAAGCGGTCGGTCCGCGTCGCCGCAAGCCCATGTGGGCGGTGGTGCAGCGGGTGCTGCAGTACGCGCTGATGGTGCTGCTGGCGCTGTTCTGCGTCGTACCGTTCGCATGGGTGGCACTCACGGCCGTGGACGCCGACGGCGGGCCCACGGTCAGTCTTCCGGCATTCACCCTGGACAACTTCGTCCGGTTCTTCACCGACGGCGCCACCCCGCGGCTGTTCCTCAACAGCGTCATCGTCTCGTTCGCCGCGACCGCGCTGAATCTGGCCTGCGGTGTCCTCGGGGCCTACGCGCTCTCCCGCTACCGGTTCCGTGGCCGCAGAACCTTCATGTTCGCGATCCTGCTGATCCGGGTGATCCCGCCACCCGCGACGATCGTCGCCCTGTACCTGCTGATGGTCAGGATCGAACTGGACGACAGCTACCTCGGTTTGATCCTGGTCGAGGCGTCGGCGGCGCTGCCGATCACCCTGTGGCTGCTCAAAGGCACCATCGACGCCATTCCGTATCAGCTGGAAGAGGCGGCGTGGCTCGACGGCTGCAGCCGGTTCGGCACGATCCGGCGCATCATCCTGCCGCTGGTAGGGCCGGGGCTCGGCGCCGCCGCCATGCTGACGTTCATGGCCGTGTGGGGCGACTTCCTCACCCCGCTCGTGCTCTTGCAGTCGCCCGACCTCTACCCGCTCTCGATCGGCCTGTTCCGCTCGTTCACCGCCTTCAACCAGGTCGACTGGGGGGTCCTCGCCGCGAGCGCCGTCGTCTACATGGCACCGCCCGCCGTGCTGTACCTCTTCCTGCGGCGACACCTGATGCGCTCCAGCCTCGGCGGTGCCGTCAAGGCCTGACCCCACGCCACCAGCCCGTCACCTCACGGGGGCAGACCGCTCCCCTCTGCGCCTGAAGCAGCCTGAAGCACCCCTGCGGCACTCACGACCGAAATCACCGGCAGTACGAAGAAGGAGACGCTCTCTTGGCTGACGACAATCCGCACGGCCGGGTGCAGCTCGACGCCACCGCCTTGGCGATGCAGCGCGTCCGGCGGTTCACCAGGTTCCGGATCCGGCCCGCTGTCCACCGCGACACCCGTGAGGTCCGGATCGCCGCGTGGACGGTCGGGGGTGAGCCCGTGCCGTTCGCCGAGGCGGTCAAAGAGCGGTTCGCGCCCTTCACCCTCGGCCAGGCGTGGGGCAGGCCCTGGGACACCACCTGGTTCGAGGTCAGCGGCGAGGTACCGGGGGAGTGGGCCGGCGAGGAAACCGAACTCGTCGTCGATCTGGGGTTCACCGGAGATCAGCCCGGCTTCCAGGCCGAGGCGATGGTCTACCGCCCCGACGGAGAGATCGTCAAAGCGATCGAGCCCTACAATTCCTGGGTCCCCCTCCCCGAGGCCGGCCCCTTCAGGCTGCTGATCGAGGCCGCAGCGAACCCGATCGTGCAGGTGCCCTACGAGTACGAGCCCACGTCGATGGGCGACAAGGCCACCGCGGGCGAAGAGCCGCTGTACCGCCTCAAGCAGCTGTCGGTCGCCGTGCGTGAGCGGCAGGTGTGGGAGCTGCTGCAGGACGTTGCCGCCCTCGACGGACTGGTCGACGTCCTGCCGGAACAGGGCTCACGGCGCGCCGAGATCGTCGTTGCGCTGGAGCGGATGGTCGACGTCATGGACCCCGAGGACGTGGCGGGCACGGCGGCGCGCGGCCGCGAGGTCCTCGCCCCCGTACTGGCGGGCCGAGCCGCCGACAGCTCCCTCATCGTCTCCGCTGTCGGCCATGCCCACATCGACTGCGCCTGGCTGTGGCCGGTACGCGAGACCGTACGCAAGGTGGCGCGGACGTTCGCCAACGTGCTGGACCTGAGCGAGAGCCACCCGGAGTTCGTGTTCGCCGCCTCCTCGGCGCAGCAGTACGCCTGGCTCAAGGAACACCAGCCGGCTCTGTTCGAACGGGTCAGGGCGGCGGTGGCCGCGGGTGTCATCCGACCGGTCGGCGGCATGTGGGTCGAATCCGACACCAACATGCCCTCGGGTGAGGCGCTGGCCCGCCAGTTCGTACTCGGCAAACGCTTCTTCGCCGAGGAGTTCGGCGTGGACAGCGAGGAGGTCTGGCTGCCCGACTCCTTCGGGTACACCGCCGCGCTGCCGCAGATCGCCAGGGCGGCGGGCGCCCGCTACTTCCTCACCCAGAAACCGTCCTGGAACGAGACCAACGCGATGCCCCACTCCAGCTTCCTGTGGGAAGGCATCGACGGGTCCCGGCTGTTCACCCACTTCCCGCCCGCCGAGACCTACAACTCCGATCTCGGCGCCGCGGACCTCGCACGTACCGAGCGGACGTTCCGGCAGAAGGGCACGGCCCGGCACGTCCTCGGACTGTACGGGTGGGGTGACGGCGGTGGCGGCCCCACCAGGGAGATGCTGGCAGCGGCCCGGCGCAAGCACGACCTGGACGGATCGCCGCGCGTGCGGATGGACGACCCGGACAGCTTCTTCCGCACCGCCGAGGCCGAACTGCCCACGCCGCCCGTGTGGGTCGGCGAAATGTACCTCGAACTGCACCGCGGCACGCTCATCTCGCACGCGCGGAGCAAGCGGGGCAACCGGCGCAGCGAGGCCCTGCTGAGGGAGGCCGAGCTGTGGGCGGCGACGGCTGCTCTGCGCGGCAACGCCCCTTACCCGTACGACGAGCTGCGGCGGATCTGGGAGACGGTGCTGCTGCTCCAGTTCCACGACATCCTGCCGGGCACGTCGATCGCCTGGGTCCACCAGGACGCCGAGCGGGACTACGACCGGGTGGAGAGCGAGCTGCAGGCCCTGGTGACGAGCGCGCTCGACGCACTCGGCGGCACTGACAGCGGGGGAGAGGGGGAAGGCGGCGACGGCCGCGCACCCGTCGCCGCCAACGCGGGCCCCTACCCGCTGCACGGCGTACCGGCGGCGGGCATCGGCCCCGCCTCGCCGCCCCAGGCGGCCGCCCCCTATCAGGTGAACGACCGGTTCGTGCTCGACGACGGGGCGCTGCACGTCGAGATCGACGGGCGCGGCACTCTCGTCTCGGTCGTCGACACCGCCGCAGAACGGGAGCTGCTGCCGCAGGGCGTCGCGGGCGGAGTCCTGCAACTCTTCCGCGACACCCCGCGCGAGTGGGACGCGTGGGACATCAACGACGAGGACAAGCGCGACGGCCACGACCTCGTGGAACCGGTGTCCGTCGGCATCGCCGACGACGCGGTCGTGGTGCGGCACGAGCGCGGCGAGACGGCGATCGCCATGTGGGTGCGGCTGTCCGAAGGCAAGCTCACCTACAACTTCGACATCGACTGGCACGAGTCGCAGAAACTGCTCAAGCTCGCCTTTCCGCTGGACATCAGGACGGACCGGTCCACCTCGGAGATCCAGTTCGGTCACCTGCACCGGCCGGTCCACCAGAACACCTCCTGGGACACCGCCCGCTTCGAGACCGTCGCGCACCGGTGGGTCCATGTCGGCGAGCCAGGATACGGCGTCGCCCTCGCCAACGACGTCGTCTACGGACACGACATCCGCAACGCGCAGGCCCCCGCGGGCCGCCCGATGACGACGGTGCGGCTGTCCCTGCTGCGCGCGCCGCGCTATCCCGACCCGTCAGCGGACCAGGGGCGGCACACCTTCTCCGTCAGCCTGCGGCCCGGAGGGATCCCCGACGCCATCGCGGACGGGTACGCGCTGCAACTGCCCCTGCGCGCGGTGCGCGGCGCCGCGGCGCAGCCGTTGCTGGAGGTCTCCGACCCCGCTGTCGTGGTGGAGAGCGTCAAACTCGCCGAGGACCGCTCGGGTGACCTCGTCGTGCGCCTCTACGAGGCCCATGGCAATCGCTCCCGCGCCACCGTGCGCACCCGATTCTCCTGGCGCGAGGCTGTGGCCACCGACCTCCTGGAGCGTTCCGTGGACAGCGAGGCGCTCTGCGAGGCAACCCCCGAGGGCGGGGTCGCACTGGAGTTGCGCCCGTTCGAACTGCTCACCCTCCGGTTCCGCGACCCGGTGGCCTGAGAGCCGGCGGGTGGCGGCACCTGCCGGCAAACCGCCGACGAACTGAGACGAACTGAGACGAACTGAGACCAGCTGAGTGGAAAGGTGGCTCCCATGCCGGCTGACGATCGGACCGACCCGCCCCGGCCGGAGTATCCGCGGCCGCAGTTCCAGCGCGACCGCTGGCAGAACCTCAACGGCAGCTGGGAATTCGAGACCGACCGGTCCGACACCGGCCGGGAGCGCGGGCTGACCGGGCGGGAGCTGTCCGGCGAGATCGTGGTGCCCTTCGCCCCCGAGGCCCGGCTCTCGGGGGTCGACGAGCAGGACTTCCTGCGCGCCGTCTGGTACCGCCGCACCATCACCGTCCCACCGCAGTGGGCAGGCGACCGCGTGCTGCTGCACTTCGGCGCGGTCGATCACGACGCGACGGTGTGGGTGAACGGCACCGAGGTGGGCCGGCACCGCGGCGGCTTCTGCGGCTTCAGCTTCGACATCACCGACGCCGCACCCGCGGGAGAGCCGGTGCCTCTCGTGGTCCGGGCCCGCGACGACCCCGAGGCACCACAGGCCAGAGGAAAGCAGTCGGTGCGCTACACGCCCCGCGCGGCCACCTACAGGCGCACCACCGGCATCTGGCAGACCGTGTGGATGGAACCGGTGCCGCCAACCGCCATCCGCCGCCCCCGCATCACACCGAACGTGGCAGCAGGAGCGTTCGACGTGGAGGTGCCGCTCTCGGCGAACCTGCCCGGCGGCGTGGTCCACGTCCGCGTCAGTGACGGCGCGGGCGAGGCGGTCAGCGGCACCGTGCGCGCCGACCTCGACCTCACACCCCGGCTCAGCCTGGTGCTGCCAGCCGAGCGGGTCCGGCTCTGGTCGCCGGCCGACCCCCACCTCTACGGGCTCGTCGTCGAACTGCGCGACGCGGACGGACGTGTCGTCGATACGGTGGAGTCGTACGCAGGGCTGCGCAGCGTCGCCATCACCGGCAAGCAGATCAGGCTCAACGGCGATGTCGTCTTCCAACGACTGGTACTGGACCAGGGCTACTACCCCGACGGGCTGATGACCGCGCCCACCGACGCCGATCTCGTGCGCGACATCCAGCTCGGCCAGGCGGCCGGCTTCAACGGCGCACGACTGCACCAGAAGGTCTTCGAAGAGCGCTACCTCTACCACGCCGACCGGCTGGGCTACCTGGTGTGGGGCGAGTTCGGCGACTGGGGCTGCAACACGGGCGAGGGCCAGTCCACCAACCAGCAACCGGACGCGTCGTACGTCCAGGAATGGCTGGAGGTACTCGAGAGGGACCACTCCCACCCGGCGATCATCGGCTGGTGCCCGATGAACGAGACCTGGCAGGACTACGGCGACAGAATCACCGCACTGGATGACGTGATGCGCGCCATGTTCCTGGCCACCAAGGCCCACGACACCTCCCGGCCCGTCCTCGACACCTCCGGCTACGCACACCGGATCGCCGAGTCCGACGTGTTCGACAGCCACGACTACGAACAGGACCCGGAAGCCTTCGCCGCCGCGCACAGCGCACTCGCCGACGGCGAGCCCTACGTGAACCGGTCGGACACCACTGGTCAGTCCTGGTCCATCGGCTACCGGGGACAGCCCTTCTTCGTCAGCGAGTTCGGCGGCATCTGGTGGAACCCCGTCGAAGCCGGGCGGCCGCAGACGGCCACCGGATCCTGGGGCTATGGCGACCGCGTACGCAGCGTCGAGGAGTTCCACACCCGGTTCGACGGACTCGTCGGTGTGCTGCTCGGCCATCCGGACATGTTCGGCTACTGCTACACGCAGCTGACCGACGTCTTCCAGGAACAGAACGGAATCTACGGATTCGACAGATCGGAGAAGTTCGACATCCAGCGCATCCGCGCGGCTCAACTCCGCCGCGCGGCCATCGAAGCCGACGCAAGGCAGCAGCGCGCCGGCAACGACGCCTCCGACGGCAGGGACGGGCGACGCCCCGCGGAAGCGCCAGGCCCCACGGAAGGACCAGACCCGGCGGGAGGAGCACACGCATGAAAGCCGTCATGGTCATGTTCGACAGCCTGAACCGGCACATGCTGCCTCCCTACGGCGCGGACTGGATCCACGCCCCGAACTTCGCGCGCCTCGCCGCCCTGTCCACCACGTACGACAACTGCTACGTGGGGTCGATGCCCTGCATGCCGGCGCGCCGCGAACTGCACACGGGCAGACACAACTTCCTGCACCGGAGCTGGGGCCCGCTGGAACCGTTCGACGACTCCATGCCCGAGATGCTCAAGCAGCACGGTGTGTACACCCACCTGGTGAGCGACCACCAGCACTACTGGGAGGACGGCGGCGCCACCTACCACGGGCGCTACAACACCTGGGAGTTCTTCCGGGGCCAGGAGGGCGATGCCTGGAAAGGGCAGGTGGCCGACCCCGTGCCGCCCGAGGACCTGCACAGCAACCGCAACGATCTGTGGCGCCAGGACTGGATCAACCGCGCGCACATGGACACCGAGGACAAGCACCCGCAGACGCTCACCTTCGACGCGGGGCTGGAGTTCCTGCGCGCCAACCGGGACCAGGACAACTGGTTCGTGCAGATCGAGACCTTCGACCCACACGAGCCCTTCTTCACGCACAAGAGCTACAAAGACCTCTACCTGCACGACTACGAGGGCCCGCACTTCGACTGGCCCGACTACACCAAGGTCACCGAGACCGAAGAACAGGCCACCCACGCACGCTTCGAGTACGCGGCACTGCTGTCCATGTGCGACAACTCGCTGGGCCGAGTCCTGGACGCGATGGACGAGCACGGCCTGTGGGACGACACCCTGCTGATCGTCTGCACCGACCACGGGCTGTTGCTCGGCGAGAAGGGCTGGTGGGGCAAGCTCGTCCAGCCCTGGTACAACGAGCTGTCGAACATCCCCCTGTTCGTGTGGGACCCGCGGCGCCCCGCACACGCGGGCAGCCGCCATTCCGGCCTCGTCCAGACCATCGACATCGCCCCGACACTGCTGGAGTTGTTCGGCGTCGACCGCACCCCCGACATGCAGGGCCGCCCCCTGGGCGAAGCGACCGACGGCTCCCTCGGCGAGGTCCCGCTGCGTGAGTCCGCGGTCTTCGGCATGTTCGGCGGCCACGTCAACATCACCGACGGCCGCTGGGTCTACATGCGCTCCTGCCACGACGCGACGAACCAGCCCCTCTACGAACACACCCTGATGCCCACACACGGGCGGGGCCGCTTCACCCCCGCAGAACTGGCCGACGCGGAACTGGCGGAGCCCTTCGACTTCACCAAGGGCGTCCGAACACTGCGGGTCCCCGCCAGAACAGCACCCGGCTTCGACCCCTCACGGTTCGGAGCCCTGCTGTACGACCTGGCCGACGACCCCCAGCAGGAGCGGCCGGTCGTGGACGACGACGTGGAGCTGCGCATGATCCGCCTGCTGGTGGAGCAGCTTCGCGACGGCGACGCTCCACCGGACCAGTACGAGCGCCTCGGCCTGCCCCACACGCCGGGTGAGGTGACCACGGCACACCTTCAGCTCGCCGCGCACCGGGGGCAGCCACGGCAGTCGGCGGCGCTGGAGCACGCGCCGCGGGCCGACGAGTTCCCCGAGGGCAGACTCGGCCTGCGTACGCCGCTGGCCGTACTGCTGTCCGACCCGGTGGCCGTCGAAGCGGTGCGCCGTTTCGTGCCCGGCCTCACCGACTCCGAACTGCTGACGATCCGGGGTTCCACGTCGCTGCTCCAACTGGCCGCCGCCACCGGACAGCCCGGCCGCGACCAGCTGACCGGACTGGCGAACGAACTCGCGCGCCTCTTCCCCCGGAACTGAGACGACGAAGATGCGCGACGCGGTCTCCGGGCGGATTCCGTCCGTCGGAAGCGAGGGCAGGCGGCCACACATGGCCGCCTGCCACCACCGGCGCGAACGCCTTGGCCGCGAACCAGGCCCCGTACCTGGACACGGATGGAGGGGCACGAGTACGTGAAGGCTTACCGGCCTGGAAGCCGCCGCCGCCCGCACCTTCGCCTCCAGGGCCGGGCACACGGACACGCCCCCGCCCGAGCTCACCCACCTCTCCGTCCAGCCGCCCGCCGGCCGTTCGGCCAGGGGGCGGCGAGCAACACGGCGCTGGACGGGCAGGTGACCTGGCCGACTGGCGCACCGCACTTCTGACGGAGACAAGCTTGTCTTCGCCCCCCGCCGCCGACCCCCGGCTTGGCCGGCGTCGTGGCCGTTGGCGTCCATCGTGCCCATGACGCCGTCGTGCCCGATGATCTGGGCGCGGTAGTGGTCCTCGCCCTGTTCGGTGACCTTGGCCTTCCAGCCGCCCCAGCCATGCGCGCATCGCCATGGAGCCGTAGCCCTCGTCGCCGATGATGTGGTCGGGGCCGCCCGGTCCCAGCGGGGTAACCGGATCGTTTCCATCACGGCGGTGAACCAGGTCGAGTCGTTGGTGTTCCCGCCGGTGATGGTGCAGGCGGGCGATCGCCCCGGGGCGTCGCGGGCCAGGTGGATTCTGTGCTGGTCAGGCCGCCTCTGGACCGGCCGAGTCCAGGGCTGCGAAGCCCCCCTTTTCCGCGCTCCGGCCGCGTGCTGGTGGGCCCGGGTGTTCGTGGAGTCGACCGACACCAGCCATTCGATGTCCCCGACCGCGTCGGCCCGGGCCTGGGCGGCTCGAAGCATCCATGTGAGCGTTGCATTGCCCCTCCCCCCTCTCACCTGCCCTTGGTCTCCGCTGCACGCCCGCACATCGGTCAGATGACCGATGTTGTGCCCTCTGCCCGAACCTACTGTCCCCACCATCAGCAACAGCAGGAGAGATGAGCATGAAACTGGACGGCAAGATCGCGGTAGTGACGGGCGCGGCCGGGGGTATCGGTGCCGCCGCGGCCGAGCGGCTCTCGTGCCTCGGGGCCGTCGTGGTGCGGGCCGACGTCCAGTACGCGGAGGACGCCGAGCGGGCGGACCGGGCCTACCTCGACGTCACCGATCCCTCGTCGTGGGACCGGCTGCGTGAACACGTCCGCGCGGAGTTCGGGCCGGTCGACCTGCTCGTCAACAACGCGGGCGTCAGCGCGCGCGCCGACCTGCTCGGCACCAGCGACGAAGACTTCACGCGGGTGCTTCAAGTGAACGCCTTCGGCCCGTGGCGGGGCATCAAGACCTTCGCCGACGACCTGGCCAGGAGCCGAGGTGTCATCGTCAACGTGGGCTCGATTTACGGCGTCACCACCCCGCCCGCCGGGGACGGCACAGTCCCCTCCACGGTCGCGTACCAGATGAGCAAGGCCGCGGTGCACCAGCTCACCAAAGTGGCCGCCGTCGAGCTCGCCCCACGCGGCATCCGCGTCAACGCCCTGCTGCCCGGTGTCTTCCGCACGGCGCTCCTTGACGACCTGCCGCCCCAGGCCTTGCGGGCCCGCGTCGAGTGCGCCCCGCTGGCCCGGCCGGGCGAGACGGACGAGCTGGCACACGCCCTGACGTTCCTCGCCTGCCCCGAGTCCTCGTTCGTCACCGGCGTGCTGCTGCCCGTGGACGGCGGCTATCTCGCCGCCTCCTGACCTGCGACCAACGTGGCCTGCTCCGCGCCCCCACCGGACCCCTCAAGAGACTCCCCCGAGAAGAGAGACCATGAAGGCATCAACGACCGAGGCACCCGCCGCCGACACCGGCCCCAGGGCGGGTCTCAAGCTGCGGGCCGTCGTCTCCGGCAGCATCGGCAACCTGCTCGAGCAGTACGACAACCTCGTCTACGCCTACTCGACGGTGTATCTGAGCGCTGCGTTCTTCTCCGGCGGCGGCTCCGTGTCGTCGCTCCTGTCGACCTTCGCCGTGTTCGCCGTGGGTTTCCTCGCACGTCCGCTCGGCACGGTCTTCTTCGGGCACGTCGGCGACAAGCTGGGGCGTCGGCCCGCCTTGCTGGCCAGTGTGATCCTGATGGGCTCGGCGACCGTCCTGATCGGGCTGCTGCCCGGCTACGGGACCATCGGGGTCGCCGCCCCAGTCCTGCTGGTGGTGCTGAGGCTGTTCCAGGGGTTCGCCGTCGCCGGCGAGTGGGCCGGCTCCGCGGCCATGCTGGTGGAATACGCGACTCCGGGCACCCGCGGCAGGTTCGGCAGCCTCAACCAGGTCAGCACCGCCGCCGGGTTCCTGGTGGCCGCCGGTGTGGTGGCGCTGAACTCGCTGTTGTGGAGCGAGCAGGGCATGCAGGGCTTCGGCTGGCGGGTGCCGTTCCTTGTCGGCGCGGTGACCGCAGTCGTCGCGCTGCTGCTGCGATTCGGACTGGAGGACACCCCCGCGTTCCGTGAGCAGGAGGCCGCCGGGGAGACCAGCGCGAGCCCGCTGCGGCTTGCGCTGCGCACCCAGAAGAACGCCATGGCACGCGGCTTCTTCTTCACGGTGAGCTGGACCGTCGCCTACTTCTTCTTCCTGACGTATCTGCCGACACACCTGCGCGAAGAGGTCGGCATCGACCCCGGGGTTGTCGAGGCGTCGAACATCGTGGGCCTGGTTGTGCTGACGGTGGCCATCTTCGGGTTCGGCGTGCTGTCCGACCGGATCGGCCGCAAGCCGCTGCTGCTGATCGGCTCCGGGGGACTCGTGCTCCTGAGCTATCCCGCCCTGCTGGTGTTCCAGACCGGCAACACGGCAGGCGTCTTCCTCGGACAGATCCTCATCGGGCTCATCATCGCCGCGTTCTCCGGGCCGGGCCCTGCGGCGCTCGCCGAACTTTTCCCCACCAATGTCCGCTACTCGGCGCTGGGCATCGGCTACAACTTCTCGGTCATGGCCTTCGGCGGCACCGCTGGCTTCATCGCGACGCTGATCATCGACCGCACCGGCAATGCCGTCGCTGTGGCCCTGCTGCCGACGGTCGCCGCCCTCATCACCTTCGTCACCGTGTGCCGCATGCCCGAAACCTACCGAACCGAACTGAAATGAGAGATGCCACCGTGGTCACCACGTCCGCCCAGACTCCGCGGCTGATCGTCGTCCAGGGCAGCTATCGGCAGATGGGCGAGGCTCTCGGCCACGCCACCGCCGACCTCATCGCCCGCAGCCTTGACACGTACCTCGGCCGCTTCCGCGCCGACGCTGGGCTCAGTGACGCCGATATCGACCGCTGGGGACACACCTACCTGGACATCGCCGCGTCGTATTCCCCTCAGATCGCCGCGATGCTTGACGGCATGGCGAGCGGCTCGCGCCAGCCCGCCCACCGGCTCGCCGCGCTCAACGCGCGCACGGAGATGCTGTACGGCACCGGCTACCGCGACGAGGGCTGCACCTCCCTGTCGGTGCTGCCGAGCCACACTGGCGACGGGCACACCCTGCTCGCCCAGAACTGGGACTGGCACCCCGAGCAGGCGGAAGTCACCTTCCTCCTCGCCACCCGCGACGAGACCGGCTTCAGCGTGCTGTCGCTGGCCGAGGCGGGCATGCTCGCCAAGAGCGGTCTCAACTCCGCCGGGCTCGGAGTGTGCGCCAACCTCCTGGTGTCCGACCGGGACCGGGGCGGCGCCGGAGTCCCCTACCACTACCTCCTGCGCGGGGCGTTGCAAGCGCGGACGATGTCCGGCGCCCACAAGAAGCTGTTGCCCGTCCAACGGATCTCCTCTGGCAACGTACTCCTCGCCGACGGCAACGGCGGAGAAGCCGTCGACTTCGAACTGGCACCGGATGTCTTCGGCACACTGCTGCCCGAGAACGGCCTGATCACCCACGCCAACCACTTCGAGACACCGCTGCCGCTGCACGACAAGAAGGCGGCCACCAGCGCACTCACCACCCTGCGTTCCGTACGGGCCCGGCACCTGCTGGAACCGGCCCTCGAAGACCGCCGGATCGGCCTCACCGACATCGTCGCCACCCTGCGCGACGAGTGGTCGTCTCCGGACGGCATCTGCCGGCACCCCGACCCCGAGGCCCCGGAGGCCGAGCGCAGCGCGACCGTCTACTCAGTGGTCATGGACCTCACCGACCGGGTGCTGTGGATCGCGCCGGGCCCGCCGAGCCGGCACGGCTACGCCCGCTGGGAGCTGGACACATTGTTCGACGACCCCACCCCCGCCCCCCTGGAGTTCCTCCCCGAATCGCAGAACACCGCCACCGCACCGAGCGAGGAGATACCCGCATGAGCCGTGGAACCGTCTGCCTGACCTTCGACTTCGACGCCATCTCGCTGTGGATGGCGCGCGGCCAGACCACCCCGGGCCCGGTCTCCCGCGGCGAGTTCGGCGCCTACGCCATCGACCGCATCCTCGCCCTGCTGCACCGCACCGAGGTACCGACCACGTTCTTCATCCCCGGGCACACCCTGGAGACGTACCCCGCACAGAGCGCGGCCGTCGCCGAAGCCGGGCACGAGATCGCGTTGCACGGGTACGCCCATGAGCCGGTCTCGACGCTGGACCGGGACACCGAGCTGGCGGTCAACCACCGATCGGCGGCGTTGGTCGAGAGGCTGACCGGTGCCCCGCCCGCCGGACACCGCACCCCCAGCTTCGACTTCACCGAGCACACCGTCGACATCCTCACCGAGCTCGGCATCGTCTACGACTCGTCGCTGATGGGCACCGACTTCGAGCCCTACGTCGCCCGCACCAAAGACCGCTGCCCGGCCGACGGTCCTTTCGCGTTCGGCCAGGACTCGGCAGTGGTCGAGCTGCCGGTGTCCTGGACGCTGGACGACTACCCGCACCTGGAGTTCGTGCGCACGCCACCGCTGATGATGCCCGGCCTGCAGGACGCCGATGCGATGTTCGAGCGGTTCCTGCGCGATGTGCGCTACATGACCAAGGCCGTGCCCGACGGGGTGGCGACGGTGACGCTGCACCCGCAGGTCGTGGGCCGGGGCGCGCGGATGGCGGCCTTGGAGCGCTTCATCACGGGCTGCCGCGAACTGGACGTGACGTTCGAGCGCTGCGTCGACGTGGCACGCCGGGTGCGGCCCGCACTGGTCGGGGCGTGAGCGGTGTGACCAGCGCGGAGCGTTCGGTGCTGGTGATCGGCGCGAACGGAGGCATCGGCCGCGCTGTGGTGGACCGGCTCACGGCGGACGGCTGGTCGGTCACCGGCACGGATCTCCCGGAGGTCGACCTGTCCCGCGGGGGAGTGGTGGCGGAGCATGTAGCGCGGCTCTGGTCGCGGCAGGGTGGCTTCGACGCGCTGGTGCACGCGGCGGGGGTGTTCCCCGCCGCGCCCGTCGTCGAGAGCGACGAGGAACTGTTCGATCGGGTCATGGCCGTGAACACACGCTCGGCGCTGAGCGCGGGGACGGAGTTCGTGCGCCGATGCCGGGCCGAGGGGCGCCCCGGGACACTGCTGTTCGTGAGCAGCGGCGCCGCCGCCCGAGCCAGGCTCGGCACAGCCGTCTACGCCGCGTCCAAGGCGGCGCTCGACGCCCTTGTGCGCGGGATCGCGCTGGAGCACGGCCGCGACGGCATCCGCTGCTGCGCGGTGGCCCCCGGCTTCGTTGACGTGCGGTCGGCCGTCAACCCCGTCCCGCGTGCCTACGTGGACGCGCTGACGCAGGCCTCCGTACGCGGGCGGGTCGGGCGCCCCGGTGACATCGCCGCGGTCCTGTGCTGGCTGCTCGGCCCGGACGCCGGCTGGGTCAACGGGCGCACGGTTCCGGTCGACGGAGGCGACGGCGTCGGCACGCTCACAGCACCGAACTGGCTCAGCTGACCACTCCGGCTGAGCCGGTCGCTCCGGCTCAGCCGGCTAGGGGCGGCGCCAGTCGCTGGTGGGAGCCGCCGGTAATCCGGTAGATGAGGTGCGGATGCCCGCTGGCGGGGTCGCCCGTCTCGTCCGGATAACTGAGACCCCGCTGGCCCCGCCCCACGAACTTGTGGGCACCCGTCACACCGAACGATGCTGACGTGCGCAGCTGTTCACGTACGGCAACGAAGTCCCATGGCCGGCTGACACGGCTCCACGCCTGCGCCAGCACATTGACCATGTCGTAGTGCACGGCCGCGGCGGCGGGCCCCGGATCCGCGCCGAACGCGGCGCGGAACCGCTGCTCGAACGCGGTGCACAGCGGGCTGTCCACGTTACCGATCACCGTCGACCACAGCAGTCCCTCGCTGAGCCCACCCAACCGCCGGGAGAACTCCGGGGCGGCCGGGGACCACGCCGCGTGGAACGTGGCGCTCTCCCGCAGCCCGGCGGCGGCCTCCAGGAAGGCGCGCAGGGTCGGCTCCGGAAAGATCGACAGCGACACCAGGTCGGGATCCGCCAGCTCAAGGCGGGAGACGATGTCGGAGAAGTCCAGGGCCGCGTCGGCCACCGACTCCAAGAACACCAGTTCCCACCCGGCGTCGTCGGCCTGCCGCTGCACGCGCTCGACGACACCCGGGTCGAAGGTGCTCTCCCGCTGCAGCACGGCGAGCCGCCGACGCCGCGGCCGGAAAGCGCCACGGTCCTCCAGGTCCCCTACGGTGCGTAGCAGGCCCGGCACGTACGCCGACTCGGTGGAGCAGACCTGGAAGACCGCGCCCAGACCGGCCGGGTCGGCGCGCACCCTCTCGGACAGCGCCTGCCCGGTCATGCTGTGCAGCACCGGCGTACCGGACGCGTTGGCGGCGGCGAGCGCCGGCAAGGTGACCGGCAGCGGGAAGTTCCCGAACACGATGCCGTCCACTCCGCGCTCCATGAGATCCCTCACGGTGCTCAAGAGTTCGTCCGGCGCCACGGACACGGTCACATGCTCGAGCTCACGACCGGACACACCACCACGCGCCGAGATCTCTCCCACGGCCAGACGGGCGCCCCGCCGCATCGCCAGGACCTGGGTATCTGCCAGGGGGTCGGCCGGGTACACGGAGGCGAGGACCGCGGGCCGCCGCGCGGGCGGCCGGGACGTGGCCGGGCGCCGCGCCGGTTCCTCGTCATCGAGCACACCGAGCAGCGCCGGGGGCAGCACGAGGGCGGAGGTTGGCAAGGGGGAGACGTAAGCGTCCTCCGCGGCGATCAGCGTCGCCACGGACGCCCGGGTCCGTACTCCGAGCTTGGCGAAGACGTGCTCGAGGTGGGTGGCGACGGTACGCCGCGAACAGGACAGCACGGTGGCGATCTCCTGATTGCCCAGCCCTCCGGCAACGCAGGTGGCGACCTCCAATTCCCGGATGGTGAGCCCGAACGGTGCCTCGGTGTCGTGGACGTCGAGCCGCACCACGCCACGACCGGCATCCGGCACGTCGAGGCTGACACGGCGCACCGTGTTCCCGGTGATGTCCAGGTAGCGCAGGCTCAGGCCGGGCAGAACATGTGCCGCCCGCCGGGCGACGAGCACCAGATCGGGCCGCGAGGCGAAGAACTCAGGATCACTCCCACTGCCCTGCCCGTCCACCGGCTGCAACCACCGCCGGGACCCGGGCGAAGGAGCGGACGACTCCTCCAGCTTTCTCACCCTGGCCTCCTCTCCACACCCACGGACCGGCCCCGTGGAGACGTCCGCCGGCCGGACCCTCGATCCCTCGTGGTGCTGGGGCTGCCTCTGTCGCGAGCGCTCCCTGTGAGACGGGCGCCTATGGAGGCACCTGGCTCACAAGCGCCCGGAGGACGGCAGTACCCCTCAGGACAGCCACGCGACCACGTTGTGTAACCGACTCTACGTCGGGAAACGGTCGCTTGGGCTCCGAGATCGATGGCTGCTGCGCTGTACGAACGAGCACGAGAAATGGCGTCCGGGCAGCGATCCTACCGGCCGAAGCAGGGGAGGCAACCGACGAGGCCGGGACGGGTCCCAGACGGTGCTGACCTACATCGCCGACGGCAACGTCGAAACCTACGAAGCCCCCGGCGGCAAGACCAGTACCGCTGCGGCGAAGCGAACCGCCTGACCTCCTTGACGGCCTCGGGCGGCAAAACCGTCGACGGCACGAAGATCCGTACCGTCACCGACGCGGTAGAGGACCTCAAGCGCACCCACACCTACGACAGTGCGGGCCGCGGCGGCGAAGAAGCGGCAACAGCATACGGGCGTCGGTCACAGCGGCGCGGCGTGCCTGCCGCTCGTCGCGGCTGCGGTTCGGCTCCTTGGCGGGATTCTCCGGCCGTGACGCTGCGGTGGGACGTGCGCTCTTCCTGCTGGGCTGCTCGGCCCGGGGGCCGGGTGGGGAATGCAGGAGTCGGCGATCGGGCGCGCCCCGGTCGGCGTCGGCGAGCAGGAGGCGGTTCTGGTCGCGGGGCCGGTACGAGGAGGCATTGCGCGACCGCCGAGCCGCACGTGACCGGGCGCGTCGCTGCTGCCAACGGCGGGAACATCCGCGCGGGCGCGGGGAGCAGCGTCATCTGCTGGCTTGACGTCCACCCGGACTGCTCACGCCGCGCCGAGCCCGCCGACATCCTTAAGGCGCTCGGACTGCAGGACTGAGACGGCGCCTCGCGCGGTGAGGCGCACAGGCCGTGCGCCGGCGTCCGGGCCCGGACGCCCGCTCAGCCCACCTCGACCTGCTTGGTCTCGCCCGCGAACGTCAGGCCCATGGTGTTCCGGTAGCCGACGAACGGCGCGACCAGACCGAAGGCCATCCACCATGTTCCCCACGTGAAGTGGACGATGAGCACGCCGATGACGGTGAAGACCACCACCCCCTGCTTGCCGCTCACCCAGCACCCCGCCGCGAGGGTGCAGGCGACGAGCAGCCCCCACGGGCCGCCCACCACATAGGCGGTCACCAGCGCGGCGGCCCCGCACACCGAAAGGCAGCCCTTCACCTGCGCGTAGGCACCCTCCAGCATCGGTTCCGGTATCGACTCCGGCTTCGGGCCTGCCCCCGTACCCCGCCGCGACCGGCGGCTGACTGCGGCGTGCCCCGTACGTACGGAGGCGAGCAGGAGCGACCAGCCCGCCAGCGCCCACCATGGCGCGTCGTAGATCGTCGCGACCACCACACCGATGACGGTGACAACGGCCGCACATCCCGAACGTTTCTCAGAGACGACAGTGGTGACGTAGGACAGTTCCTCGGGCTCGTCCTCGGAATCGGGCGGCAGTTGGGCAACCCAGTCCCGCAGCGCAGCGGCCTCGTCGGCGGCGCCGCTGTCGGTCAGCGCCTCGACGGCCTCGTCGGCCGTACGCCGAGCGGCCGCCAGGCGGTTGACCGCCGCGAACGCCTTCGCGAGCGCCGCGAGCTCGGCGCCCTCCCGGTGCCGGTTGCCCAGGTCCCGCCAGACCTCCACGGCCTTCAGATGCACCTGATAGGCGGCGGTGAGCTTCGCGCGGTCGGACAGCAGCAGCCCCAGGCGGTGCAGCGCGTCGCCCTCGCCGTTCCTGTTGCCCGAGGAGCGGCAGTACTCGACCTGTTGCTGGAGTGCGGATGCGGCGTCCACGTCGTCGGCCATCGCCGTCACCGCGGCGGACAACTGCATCGTCAGCAGGTTCTCGGCCTCCGTGTCGCCGGTCTCCCGCAGGATTGCGACGGCGCGCTGACGGTACGCGGCTGCTTTGCGCTGCCGGCCCGTCTGCGCGTGGAGCAGCGCCAGTTGAGCGCACGCCCTGGCCTCCACCTCGGGATACCCCTCGTTCTTGGCCACCCGCGCGGTGTTCTCGACCCCCGACACGGCCAGGGCGTATCTCCCGTTGCGCGCGTGGAGCGCCGCCAGGGTCACGCCCAGGTGCAGTTCCGACTGGCGCTCGCCCGCGTCGGCGAACAGTGCGGCGCTCCGGCGAGCGGCGGACAGCGCCTCCTCCAGATCGTGCAGCGTGCTCGCGGCTTCCGCGAGGTCGTCGAGGACCTGCGCTTCCCGCAGCGGGAACTCCAGCGCGCGGAACTGCTCAGCGGACTCGCGCAACGTGGACACGGCCTGGCGGTGGCGTGCGGCTTGGACCAGGCACAGGCCGCGGGTGTGCAGCGCTTCGGCGACCTGTTCCGCGTCCGCGACGGCCCGCCAGATCTCGAGCGCGTCGTCGAGGGCGGACAGCCCCTCGCTGAACCGGGCGGCGGCCACCAGTGTGGTGCCGAGCCGCGCCAGCGCCTTGGCCCGGCGCCGGGTGTCCCCCAAGCGTGCCGCGGCCTCGGCCTCGTGCCGGCACAGCACGAGGCGCACGTCCAGGTCGCACTGCTCGGTGAGGAAGGCGCACACGGCCGCCGCCAGGTCGGCGGCGAGGCCGTCCAGGCCCGTCGCGACCGCGACGGGAACCGCTGCCACCAGCGTGACACGCTCGCTCTCGAACCACTCCGTGTCCCGGCGGCTTACGGCTTGCAGGTAGTACTCCAGCAGGCGCGTCAACGCGGCCGCCGGTGCGTCGGCCGGCCGTGGCATCGCGCGTTCCCGCAACTGCTGCCGCACGAGGTCGTGCATCTGCCAGTGGCCGTCGGCCTTGCTCAGCAGGTGCGCCTGGCGCAGCGCACGGAGCGACCCCCGCACCTCGGCCTCGGAACGGCCGTCCAGCGCCTGCGCGGCCTCAGTCTCCAGCCCCGGGCCGGGGTTCAGCGTGCATAACTGGGCGAGCCGCGCCGCCGAGGGATCGCGGGCGAGCAAGCGTCGCCAGGAGACGTCGACCGCTGCGGCCACCGACACCTCGCCGTGCCGCAACTCGCCCCCATGCGCAGTTCGTCCACCAGGGCCGTCAGGGGCAGGTCGGGCTCGTCGGCGAGGATCGCCGCGGCGATGCGGACCGCGAGTGGAAGCGCACCGCACATCGTCACCAGGCGGTCCGCGATACGGGGGCTCTCCGCGACGCGGGGGTCGTCCGGGAGGTCGGCCCGCAGGGCCCGCTCGAGCAGAGTCCGCGCCTCGGCCGCCGGCAGCGCCTTGAGGACGAGCGTGCTTCCGTTCGGCAGCGACAGCCGGTCGCGTGTGGTCACGAGAGCACGATGGGCGGCGTGGCGCGGCAGGAGGTCCCGTACCTGGTCGCCGCTGGAGGCGTTGTCCAGGACGAGCAGCACACGTCTTCCCTTCCGGCCCAGCCGATCCAGCGTCCGGTGGTAGACGGCGGCCTGCTCCGCCCGGTTCTCGGGAATGTCCTCCGCCTCCACGTCCAGAGCGCGCAGGAGCGGGGCGAACACGTCATGCGATGCGACCGTCCTGCCGTCTGGGTCGTAGCCGCGCAGGTCCACCAGGAGCGCGGCACCGGTGAACCACTCCCTCCGCACGGCGAGCGCCGCCGTGTGCCGGGCAAGGGCCGTCTTGCCCACTCCGCCCATGCCCGCGGACACCACCACCGCGCGGCCCTCGCCGTCCGGGTCCAGCCGCGCCAGCACCTCCTCCACCTGTGCGGCGCGCCCCACGAACAGGTCGGCGTGCGCCGAGCCCTGGGCGGCCACGGGTGTGACCATGGGCATCACCGGGGGGCCCGCCGAGTGGAAGTGCACGCCACCGTGGATCGTGTGCGCCTGCACCACGGGGCCGATGACGTTCCCCGAGACGACGTTCCCCGAGACGACGTCTTTCGCGTCGACATCGCCTGCGTCGTGCCGCTTCCCAGTCATGCGGATATCTTCTCGCCTCCGCGGGCGAACCGGACCCCTTTCCGCGCGACTCGGCACCTCCGCCGCCGCACCTCGCAACTCGGTACCTCCGGTGGCCCCTTCCGTTACGCCGGCACCCACGCCCCCGCCCGGCCCGGTCGAACAGGAGGTGATGCCCCCTACTCCCGAGCCGCCAGCACACCCGCCTCTGCCGCCGCAGCCCTCGGCGGTGCTGCACCGGCTCGTCGAGGCCGTGATGGCGCCGGGCTGGGTTCACCGGGACGGGACGGTGACCCCGGCTGGTCTGCTGGGCTGCCGTACCGGTCGCGGCGCGGCGACGGACCGGCTGGCGCTGTGGCTGCTGGTGCTGGAGGCCGACCGGGCCGGGCAGGTGCGGCTGTGCGGGGGCCGGGTCGATACGCACCGCGGCCGCGCAGCGGCGACGCTGGCTCGCCTGCTGGGCTGCAGGCCCGGGGGAGCCGAGGCGGTGGTGGGCCGGTTGGAGGTGGCTGGGCTGGTCGAGCGGCCTCGGCGTCGGACCGCCTCGGGCATGCACCACAGGGCCCGGCTGCTGGTGTCCGCGGTGGCGGCCGCGCACCGGTCTGTCACCGGCCGGGAGGACCGCCAGCCCGCGCCCAAGCCCTCTACCGCAGACCCCGACGGTACGGTCGGGCCGATTCAGCCCCCGACCCCGCGTGCGGAACCCCAGTTCAGCGCGGTGGCGGAGCAGGAGCAGCCCCGAGGTGCAGAGCCCGGCGATACGCCCCTCTTCACGCCCATCACTCTCCTGTAGCTGGGGGGAGCGAAGAGGGTGACGGTGTCGGTGGGTTTTCCGGCGTCTCGCCGTCGGGGCCCGCAAGTCGGCCGGAGCGCGCAGGCGCGCATGGGGGGGACAGCGCGCTGCCCCCCGTCGACTCGAGTAGCTCCACGACCTGCGTGTTCCTGGGTCAGGTCGCCAGGCATCTGCCACGCACCACCGAGATTCTCCGGCCGTTGCTTCCGGAGCCCAGCGCCCACCAGCGGGAACTGTTGGACCGGATGCTGGGCGGGCTGCGGCTGAGGGAGACGACGACGCCATGATCGCCGCGCGGCTTCGCCAGCCCTCGCCCCGCTGGCCACCGGCGACCCCGCACGGCCGTACCAGTTCCGGCGTGACGCCCTCTCCTGCGCGGTGAGCATCGGCCTGCCCGCCACCCCGGCGGCAAGACCCTCGTCTCCTGCGCTGTCGGCGGCTGCCCAGGCCGCACCTACGGCAAGGGTCACGGACCTGAGTTCCCGTTGCGACCAGTGCCAACTCGCCGCCCAGGATCACCTCGAAGCTGATCAGGCTTGCTCCGCCATCGAGGCCGCCCTGGCCGCACCACTCCCCGTGCAAATTGCCCCGCACAGCCTCAGGGCCTGGCACCGTGGCCGCAGCCAGAAAGGTCCCTGCCGCAGGCTGTCCGTGAACAGATCGACCTGATGGAGCAGATCGACCCCATCGCCGGGCGCACGGCCCGCCAGGCCGCCACCATCATGCACGCCTCCGTGAGAGAGGACGGTCCATGAACAGGAAGAAAGCAGATACCCTCTACGTGCCCTTAGCGGTGATAGCGCTCGTGGGGTGCGTGGTTACGAGCATTATCGCGGGCGATGCCCATACCTCGGTGAGAAACGCAGCGATAAGCTTCGGTGCGGTACTCGCAGGGTGCCTCGTGATCTACAAACTCACGACCGCTAAGCGGAAATAAGGATTTCGGTGTCGCCCAAACGCTCTTTAGTGGTTGGGCGACACCGAATGATGGCCATACGCACCAACGGTCGGACCGCGACCACGGCACCCCTGCCACGGGCATGCTTGCCCGCGTTGCCCAGGGCCTCGCCCGCTTCCTCGCCGCTGCTGTGCGCGGTCCGAGTCGAGGCCGCCGAAGTCCGTCGCGCACCGACTGCTGGCAGACAGCGACCAGCGGATGCTCGCAGCCTGTCTCCTCGGCGGAAATGCAGTCATCCACTGCACCCGCCCCTGGCCCGCCCGGGTGCGTCGGGGTCTCACTCGTGGGAGCTGATGAGGCCGCCGGTGGTGAGGACGATGGATATGCCGTTGGCGTCGAGGCCGGCGTCGTGGCCGTTGGCGTCGATGGTGCCCATGACGCCGTCGTTTCCGATGATCTGGGCGCGGTAGTGGTCTTCGTCCTGTTTGGTGACCTTGGCTTTCCAGTCGCCTTCGAGGTTGAAGGTGCCGGGCCCCTGCTGGCCGGCGTCCATCCACGAGGAGATGTGACCGCCCGGGGTGAGGGTGACGAACATGCCGTTGCCGTCCATCCCCGCATCACGGCCATTTGCGTCCAGTGTGGCGATGACGGCACCGTCGCTGACGATCTCGGCGCGGTAGTGCTGGGCACCGAGCTTGGAGATCTTGGCCTTGCTCCCGTCGACCAGCGTCTGGGTGCGAGCCGCAGAAGCGCTCTTGGACGTGAGGGAGGCGCTCTCGTGCTGCGCCTGGGACTGCGCGCTGGTGCCGGCCTTGTGGGAGCCGGACGCATCGTTGTCACTGCTCTGGCAGGCGGTCACAGAGAACGCCGCGGCGGCGGCCACCGCCACCAGAGTGGCGGAACGGACGGTGCGGCGGGTGCGACGGGTTGTCATGGCGGGAATCCCCCAAGGTCTCAAGGTACGGCCCCGGTCCCTGTCGTGACCGGGGCCGTCCGGGTCTGCTGTTGGCTACACAAGGTGAGATGGCAGTGAGGCGGATCTTGTTCACCGACTTGTGTCCGCACTTGGTAACAGCGAGACGACTGCCTGCCGCAACTGCCCACGACCCTGATGTGGCACCTGGCCTGGAAGCGGGAGGAGGCCCGGGGCCGCGGCGGGTGGAGCTGTCATGCCAGGACGCTACTGCGTTGCGATCGAGTGGCTGACGCCCTACGGCCGGGGGTCGTGCTGACGCTGACAGTTAATGACGAGTTGCACGGTGCTTGGCACTTCTCAGAGGGGGAGCGGCCCAAGGCCCCAGGGCCTACACGCACACCAGTGCGATGCCGAAGATCAAAGCGCCCGGGCAGCGCACCCCAGTGCGTGTAGTCCCTGGGAGGACGGCCGTTGGCCCCGGGCAGTGAAAGCCCCCGGGCCGCCCAAACAGCGCCGTTCCCGGATCCCTGCCGGCCTTCACGGTGGCGCTCCTGGCCAGGCCGTGCCCGCCGGGGGCTGCCCGATGAGAGGTCACCGCGCCTACTTCCCGATCTTTTCCCACTCTTTGACACGCGTGCAGCTCTCCAACCCCAAGCTCTGAGCGGAGGTTCCGGTCGCCTCGGCCTTCTCTTCGACGACGGCCGCGCTCATCGCCAACAGCAGGTCGTCCCCCTGCCGGGCATTGAGGTAGTCGGTGCGCATGGTCTTCAGGCTTTTCGCGTAGGCGTCGAGCGCGGACATCCAGCCCTTGAGGTCGAACCGCTCTGACTCGGGTGGCTGATAGTCCTGCACGTGCCGGCGCAGGTCTCGGATCAGCGCTGCCCGCTCACGCATCTTGTCCTCGTCAGCTGCGCTGATGCTTTGCCCGTAAGCCAGGTCCCCGTCCCCGGTGAAGCGCTCGGTGATCGTCTCGCACTTCTTGTTGGTGCTTTCGGTCAGCTCCTCTTTCGCCGACGACGAGCACCCCGTCACTACAGCGAGCGCCGCGCAACAGACGAGGAGCCACGAGAGGCCTTGCGAGCAGGTGCTCCACCGACTCCCCGTCACCACCGCGTCCAGCCTGCCACCCTGCCGCTTGCCCGTACACGCCTCTGGCATGCTTCCCCCACCCGTTCATCGGCCCCGTCATGGCAGGCGGGGCAGCGCCATCTGCCTCCAATTCAGTGCCTTTTCCGTTTGTTCGGCAACCGCCTCCCCACGCCGAACAACCTCAACGAGCTGGTGCGGCTAGTTCACTCCGAGGGGTTCTGGCTCAACTTCCGTGAAGCCGTCACTGTTCTTCACGACAACAGGGCTCGTTTCCGCAGTAGTCGGAAGCCAGCTCGGCCGAACATCTGCCGTTTGAGCATCTTGATGCGGTTGACGTGTCCTTCGACGACGCCGGAGTTCCAGGGCAGGGTGAGGCCGGCGATGACGGCGTCACAGTCACGGTCGATGCCTGCAGCGAGGGTGTGGAGGCTGGGCAGGTCGTCCTTGCGGACAGCGTCGAGCCAGTCCGGCAGCCGCTCGCCTTGTCGTTCGGTGAGCATGGTCGCGAAGGAGCGGACGTGACCGGTGAGGGCGTCGAGTTCGGGGCAGTTGGCCAGGACGGTCCTGAGTCGTAGTTGTTCGATCTCGGTGAGGGTTTCCGGGCGGCTGAGGATCCACCTGGTCACCACGCGGGGTGCCGGTGGCTTTGCTGTGACCGAACGGGGTGAGGTGCGCTTCTTCTTGATGGAGGCGCTGACGATGCCGTGGCTGCCCTTGTAGCCGAGCGGAATGATCTCTTCCCAGAGCTTCCAGGCGTTGGTGCAGCCCTCGTTCCATCGCTCGTCCAGGTGGGGCTTGTACTCGTCAAGGGCGGAGGTCCGGTTGTACTGCCACTGCCCGCGGAAGAGGTCTTCCGGCTTGGCGGCGTCGGCGAGGCTTTTGACGGTGTGATGGGTCATGCGCAGCTGACGGCCGATCGCGCGGCGGCCGTGTCCCGCTTCCAGCAGAGCGTGGACAGTTGCGTGCCGGGACCGGAGGCGGTTGGCGAACCGGTCGCTCTTCCACGGCGAGGCCGGCGGTTTCTGGGGCGGAGTGGCCTGATTCGTCTCCTTGACTGGTTCGGGGACCAGGACTCGCAGGCACTGACGGTGGCGGGCGACACCCCGTTCGGCGGCCTCACCGAGGTTGTGCCACAGATGCCACCGGTGCGCGACCTGGACGGCCTGGGGCGCCCCGGCCGCGCTGGGAACATCAGCGGGAGACCGCAGGTAAGAGCTATGTATTCGGCTGGACGAGATCCCGCTGTCGCTGGCAGCCCCGGAGGCCTGGCCACGCCCAAAGTCAGCGACCTTGCCGGTGCCGCTGGCAATGGCTCACGTGGATCCCTTCGCACGCCGGCGCTCCACCCACCCGGGGTCGGGCTCTTGAGAGCAGCCAACGAACGGGGCGAGGTCCCGGCGGACACCGACCCCCGTCGAGGTGATCGCCGCGCTCGGTGCGCCGCTCTCCTACCGGCTCCTCGTCACCCGCGGTGCCCTCGACGCCCGCCTCGTCCACGCCAGCGCCGAGGCGGCGTACCACGCCGCCCTGGCAGGGGTGTTCGTGCCCGCCGAGGACGCGTGGCACCCGTGCCGCTCCGTCTGCCCCGGGATTTACCTGATCCAAAGCCGTGCTTGAGGTCCAGCACATACTCTGAGCCCGTTCGCTCACATGTGAGGTCTAGAACAGGGGGTCCCGTATGCACACAGAACTCACCGACGAGGAGACCGCGGACCTGGCGGAGGGGGGAAGACGCCCAGGTCGCGGCCTGCGTGTTTATGCGTGGTTGTATGCGGGGGTGATGTATGTGGTGGCTGTGGTTTATTGTTTGCAGGCTGTTTTGGCGGGTCAGTTTCTGTCGGGTGTTTATGGTGCGTTGAGTTGGCATCAGTATGGGGCGACGTTTTCGGATGTGTTGCTTTTTTGTGGGGTGGTTGTGGGGGTGTTGTTGCGGTGGCGTGGTAGGGGCCGGGTGTGGCCGTTGTGGGTGGCTGTTGGTTTGTTGGTGGCGAATCAGGTGCAGAATGCTGCGGGTGCGGGCCGGTTGGTGTCGTTGCATGTTCCGTTGGGTGTGGCGATGATTGTGGTGGCGGTGTTGGTTGCGTTGCGTGTGCATCGTGTGGGGCAGCGGTCTGGTGGGGGGGAGGGGTGATGGGGGGTCGTGTCTCGCGTCGTTCTGTGGTGTTTGGTTCGGGTGCGGCTCTCGCGGCGGTGGGGGGTGGGGGGTTGTTGGCTTTCCGGTATCGGGGTGTGGATTCCACGGGCACGGTGGTGCGTAGTCAGGTGCCGTTGCCGGAGGCGTTTCGTAGGCCGTTGAGTACGCCGCCGGTGTTGAAGCCGGTGCGTTCGGGTGGTGGTACGGACCGGTATGAGATTGTGCAGAAGGAGGGTACGGCCGAGATTATCGAGGGGGTGCGTACCAGGGTCTGGGGGTACAACGGGATCATGCCCGGGCCGACACTGGTGTCCCGGCGTGGGCGCACGACCGTTGTCGAGCACCGTAACGAACTGCCCGTGCCTACTGTCGTCCATTTGCATGGTGGCCGTACTCCGCCTGAGCACGACGGGTATCCCACGGATGCGATCATGCCGGCGGGTGGTTTCCCGCATGGTGCGCACCACAAGGAGGGCGAGATCACCCAGGGCAGCCGCACTTACCGTTATGAGGTCGATCAGCGTGCGGCGACGCTGTGGTATCACGACCACCGTATGGATTTCACCGGCCCGAGTGTGTGGCGGGGGCTGGCTGGTGTGCACCTGGTTACCGATGGTGAGGAGCGGGCGTTGCCGCTGCCCGACGGGGACCGGGATGTGCCGCTGGTGGTGATGGACCGGGCGTTTGCGGATGATGGCCAGTTCCTCTATCCGAGTGTGGATGAGGGGTTGGTGAAGACGCCGGGTGTCACCTCGCCGCACGAGGCGGGTGTGATGGGTGATGTGATTTTGGTCAACGGGGTGCCGTGGCCCAGCCATGAGGTCGATGCCGTGCGTTATCGGCTGCGCCTGTTGAATGCGTCCAACGCCCGACGGTACCGGCTGCGGCTCGATCCGTTGCCTGAGGGTGGGGGTGAGCCGCTGGTGCAGGTGGGTTCGGATGGAGGTCTGCTGGCGCGGCCTGTGGCGCATCCGTATGTGGATATGGCGCCTGCCGAGCGTCAGGATGTGGTGGTTGATTTCTCCGGTTACCGGGTGGGGCAGAGGGTGCGGCTGGTCAACGACTTCGGTGAGGGCAGTACGAGCAGGGTGATGGAGTTTCGTATTGCCCGCAGGGCGAAGGACGAGAGTCATGTTCCCGCGCGGTTGTCGAGGATCGAGCCTCTTGATCCGGCGGGGGCTGTCCGGGAACGTGACATGGTCTTCCAGTCCCAGTCGATTGAGGGGCATCACGGCTGGACGATCAACGGGCGGCCGTTTTCCGTGGACCATGTGCATGCCTCGCCGGGTCTGGGGGATGTCGAGGTGTGGAACCTCTACGGCGATTTCCACCACCCGATCCACCTGCATCTGGTCCATTTTCAGGTGCTCAACCGAGGGACGGGGAAGCCGGGCCGGTTCGACGGGGGCTGGAAGGACACTTTGGACCTTCGTCCGGCGGAGCAGGCGCGGATCATCATGCGGTTCGACGGTTTCCGCGGCAAGTATGTCTTCCACTGCCACAACCTGGAGCACGAGGACATGATGATGATGGGCAACTTCCAAGTCCGCTGACCGGACCGGACCGGACCGGACCGGACCGGCCCGGCCCGGCGCGGTCCGGGCCGGGCCGGTCCGGGCCGCGTTCCGTGTGTGTCCGGGCCGCCCCCTGGGGGGTTTCCACCCTGCCTCGAGTGCCCCTCGTGGGGTGGCTTTTAGGTTCGTGGGGCCGCGGATGACGTGGCACTGCCGGCAGTGCCGGTACTGCTGGTGCTGCCGGTGCTGCCGGTGCTGCCGGCAGTGCTGGTACTGCTGGTACTGCTGGTACTGCCGGCAGTGCTGGTGCTGGCGGTGCTGGCGGCGGTGCCGGCCGACGGTCGACGACCTGGAGAAGCGATGACCATGACCGAGTGCCGCGTGTGCGGCAACCGCACGTTGCTGCCGATACTCGACCTGGGCAGTCAGGCACTGACCGGTGTTTTCCCGCGCAGCCGGCAGGAGCGTGTGGCGGCTGTGCCGCTGGAGTTGGTGCGCTGCTCGCCGGATGGGTGCGGTCTGGTCCAGTTGCGGCATACCGCTGATTTCGGGCTGATGTACGGCCAGGGGTATGGGTACCGCTCCGGCTGGGCGAGTTCATGATCGGGCATCTGGCGGCCAAGGCCGCCTGGCTGACCTCGCTGGTCGGGCCCGCTCGCGGGGATCTGGTGCTGGATATCGGCAGTAACGACGCGACGCTGCTGCGCGGCTATGCGAAGGACGGTCCGACGCTTGTGGGGATCGATCCGAGTGGTGACTATCTGCGCGAGTACTATCCGGCGCATGTGAGGCTGCTTTCGCAGTTTTTCACCCGGGAGGTCTTCGAGCGGGAGTTCGGCCCCCGCCGGGCGAAGATCGTCACGTCGGTGGCGATGTTCTACGATCTGCCCGATCCTTTGCGGTTCATGCAGGATGTGCACGACGTGCTCGATGAGGACGGGGTGTGGCTGCTGGAGCAGAGCTATATGCCGGCGATGCTGGAGGCGAACGCCTACGACGTCGTCTGTCATGAGCATCTGAAGTACTACGCGTTGCGCCAGATCGAGTGGATGGCGCAGCGGGTGGGGCTGACCGTGATCCGGGCCGAGGTCAACGACGTGTATGGCGGGAGCTTGTGTCTGGTTTTGGCCAAGAGGCCCGGCCGGTACGGCGTCGATGAGGCGGCGATCGGGCGGATCAGGGCCCGGGAGGCCGCGCTGGGTCTGGAGACGATGGCGCCGTTCGAGGCGTTCGCGCGGGCGGCTGTCGAGCGCCGGGACGCGTTGGTGGAGTTTCTTGACTCCTCTCGCAGGGCGGGCAAGCTCACGGTCGGCTACGGTGCCTCGACGAAGGGCAACGTGATCTTGCAGTACTGCGGTCTGAGTGAGCGGGACCTGCCGTGTATCGGGGAGGTCAACAAGGACAAGGACGGCAGTTTCACGCCCGGCACGGGTATTCCCGTCGTCTCCGAGGCTGAGGCCAAGTCCCATGCGCCCGACCAGTTGCTGGTGTTGCCCTGGATCTACCGTGAGGGTTTCATCGAGCGGGAAGAGGCGTATCTGCGTGGTGGTGGCAGGCTCGTCTTCCCCCTTCCCGAGATCACCACCGTGTAGCCGCCGGCCGGCGAAGACAGGGGCGGGCAAGGCGCCCGGTGCCCGGCCGGCGTGCGGCAGAATGAGGGCCATGCCAGCCGGTATCGCCGTCAGCGTCCTGGGTCCTTTCCAGGTGCGTTCTCCCTCCGGCCCTGTCGATGTGCGCGGTTCCCGGCTGCGGACACTGTGCGCGGTGCTCGCGCTGGGCGCCGGCCGTGAGGTCTCCCGGGCTCAGCTGCTGGAAGCCCTGTGGGATGAGGAGCCGCCCGCGGCCCCGGACAACGCCCTGCAGGCGCTGGTCTCCCGGCTGCGCAGGTCGCTGCCCGGGGTGGCCGTCGAGTCCGGGGCCGGCGGCTACCGTCTGGTGCTCGAGCGCGCGGCGGTCGATGCTTGGTGTTTCGAGGCGTTCGTGCAGGACGCCGCCTCGGCGCGTGGCGAGGGTGGGCGGCGGCTGGATCTGTTGCGTGAGGGTCTGGGCCTGTGGCGGGGCCCGGCCCTGTCGGGTCTGATACAAAGCCGCACGGTCCGCGCCCACGCCGCCCGCCTGGGCGAGTTGCGCTGGCGCGCCCTTGAGGACCGTATCGAGGCCGAACTGGAGGCGGGCGGCGGCGCCTCGCTGGTGGCCGAGCTGAGCGGACTCGTCTTTGAGGACCCCTACCGGGAACACACCCGCGCTTTGCTGATGCGGGCCCTGCAGGCGGCGGGCCGCCAGACCGACGCGCTGGCCGTCTACGACGACGCCCGAAAGCGGCTCTCCCAGGCGTTCGGTATCGACCCCTCGGCCGAGCTCCAGCAAACCTACCTGGAGGTACTGCGGGGCCAGGCCGTCTCCCCACCCACGCCGGCACCGCCGCCGGCGGCGGCACCCGTGGTCGCGGGCGGGGGCCGGCGGCGGCTGCCCACGCCGCTGACTCCCCTGGTGGGCCGGGAAGCGGACGTGTGCCGGGTGGGGGAACTGCTGGACCGTGCCCGGCTTGTCACCGTCGTCGGGCCGGGCGGTGTGGGCAAGACGCGGGTGGCGGTCGCCTCGGCGCGCCGCGTGGAGGAGGCGGGTGATCCGGTGTGGATGGTCGAACTGGCCGCCGTAGGCGACCCCTCGCACGTGCCGGGTACCGTCTTGCGCGCCACCGGGATCGGTGAGGGCGGACTGCTGGGGGCCGAGTTCGCGCAGGCGCCGCACGAGCTGGTGATGCGGCGGCTGACCGGTCTGCTCGGTGAGGGCCGCGGGCTTCTCGTCCTGGACAACTGCGAGCATCTGGTGGGCGCGGTCGCCCAGATCACGGCCGAAGTGCTGGCCGCCTGCCCCCGGCTGCGGGTACTGGCCGCCAGCCGCCAGCCGCTGGGTGTGCACGGCGAGCGGCTGCACCACCTGGGCGGGCTGCCGCTGCCCCCGCGCGATGGCTCACTGGCCGAGGCGGCCGCCGCGCCGGCCGTCCGGCTTTTCACCGACCGCGCCACGGCCGTGCGCCCGTCCTTCGTGCTGGATGGGGAGACCGCCGGGCCGGTCGTGGAGATCTGCCGGTCCCTGGACGGTCTGCCGCTGGCCCTGGAGCTGGCCGCCGCCCGGTTGCTGTCGCTGTCCGCCCAGGAGATCCGCAGCCGTCTGCATGACCGCTTCCGGCTCCTTGAGCCGCAGGGCGGCTCAGGCGAGCGCAGGCAGCGCACTCTGCGTACGGTCACGGACTGGAGCTGGGAGCTGCTCGAGCAGGCCGAGCAGACCCTCGCCCGCCGTCTGGCGGTCTTCGCCGGCCGTGTCGAACTGCCGCTCATCGAGCGGGTCTGCGCCGGCGCGCCGGGGGCGGCAGACCCCCCCGTCCCCGGCGAGCTGGAGCAGCTGCTGTCCTCACTGGTGGCCAAGTCCATCGTGTACACCGACCAGGCCGAGGGGCGCAGTGGCTACCGCATGCCGGAGACGGTGCGGCTGTATGCGGGCGAGCGGCTCACGGCGGCCGGCGAGGAGAGCGCGCTGCGCCAGCGGCACGCCGAGACGCTGCTGGAGATCGCGCAGGCCGCCGAGCCCCGCCTGCGCCGCGGGGAGCAGACACGGGAACTGGCGGCGCTCACCCTGCTGTGGGACGACTTCCATGCCGCCTTGCGCTGGTCGCTGGCCAAGGCGCCGCCCGAGCTGCCGCTGCGCCTGGTGGCCTCCCTGGAGTGGTTTTGGCTGCTGAGCGGCCGGCGTACGGAGGGGGCCGAGTGGACGCGGCGCGTGCTCGCCCGCACCGGCGGCACCAGGCCGGTGGAGCGGGCCATCGTCTGCGTGGTGGGAGGGCTGCAACAGGGGGCGCTGCTGGGCCGCGAGGAGGGCGTGGCCTACCTGTTCGAGGCGCTGGAGCTGGTGCAGCGGCTGCCCGCCTCCCAGACGGCCGAGCATCCCGTCCTGGTGGTGGCCGGCGTCCTGGGCTCGCTCGCGTCCGGCTCCCCCGAGCGGGTGGGTGAAGTGCTGCGCCGGCTGGCAGGGCACGCCGATCCGTGGCTTGCGGCACTGGCCCGTATGCTCCGTGCCCGGATGCTGGCCAACGCGGGGCAGCCGAGTGCGGCGCGGGGCGAACTCCTCGCCGCTTTGGAGGGTTTCCGCCAGGTCGGCGAACGTCTCGGCCTGGCCTACACGCTCTCGGCGCTGGCCGAGTCGGACAGCGCGCTGGGGGACCACGTCGGGGCGGTGAGCGCGCTGCGGGAGGCGTTGCAGGCGGTCACCGAGCTGGGCGACGCGCAGGACGCGCCGATGCTGCTGGTGCGGCTGGCCACCGAACACGCCAGGGTCGGCGCCTTCCGGTCCTGCGAGGGGTGCCTGACCGACGCCGAGAGGGAGGCCACGCGGCTGGGCCTGGGCGAGGTGCTGGGCGTGGTGCACCATGCGCGCGGTGACCTGCGGCGCGCCGAGGGCAGGCTGGAGGAGGCACGCGGCCTGCTGGACCGCGCCCTGGCGCAGGTGACGCGGCACGGCAGGGGGGTGGGCTACCGGCCGGCGGTGCTCGTCAGCCGGGGACACCTGGCCGTGGCCGAGGGCCGCACGCAGGCCGCGGCGGAGGCGTGCGCGGCGGCGGCACAGTTCGCGCGCACGGTCGGCGAGGCCGGGCTGCGGGCCCGGGTGCTGGTGCTTGCCGCGGACATGGCCCTGGGCCAAGACGAGCCCGAGCGGGCGGCGGCCCTGCTGCGCACGGCCTGCGAGGTGCGGGGCGAGGCTATGGAGACCGAGCCCGACGTACGGCGGATCACCGCGGCCGCCCGCAGCGCCCTGGGCGCCGAACGGTACGCGGCCACCGGCCCCCTCACGGTGGCCGCCGCCGAGGCGCTGGCCGCGTCAGGAGGGGGACTCAGCCGCTCACCGGCGCCTCCGCCAGCTCGGTGAGGAGCGGCACGATACGCGCGGGGGAGGGCAGGTCGCGCATCTCCTGCGCCACCTGGGCGGCGGCCTGGCGGTAGCCGGGCTCGGTGAGGACCTCTTCCACGGCGCGGCGCAGCCCGTCCGGCGACTCGTGCGAGAGCACCGCCGTAGGCTCCAGCACCAGGCCGGTGCCGCGCGCCGCGATCCGTTCGCCGACCGCCGCCCACGACGGGTTCGGCTGGGCCACCACCAGCTGCGGCACGCCCAGGGCGAGGCCGGTCAGGGCCGTGCCGGCGCCGCCGTGGTGCAGCAGGGCATCGCAGCCGCCCAGGAACAAATCCAGCGGCACCCGCCCGCAGGCGCGTACGGAGTCCGGGAGCGCGCTGTGGCCCTGCGGCACCGCGGTGACCAGCGACTCCAGGCCGGGCACCGACGCCAGCCGGTCGACCAGCGCCTTCCACACCGCCGGCTCGCACAGCATCGGCGTCTGCCCGCCGAAGGAGACACACAGCCTGTGCCGGCCTTCCCTGCGCTGCGCCCACCCGGGCGGCGAGCCGGCTCCGTTGAACGGCACGAAACCTACCGGCTGCGCCGCCGAAGCCTCCGGGCACTGGAGGCTGGGCGGGCAGGGGTCGAGCACCATCGCCGGTGCCGCCGGGCCGTCGGCGACGCCGCGGGCGGCGGCCACCGCGGCGAGCGCGTCGCGGGCCCGGGGGATCGACTGGGAGCTGATCCGGTCCGGTCCCCAGCGGTGCACTACCGCGGGGACGCGCAGCGCCGCGGCGATGATCAGGCCGCTGAACTCCAGCGGATCGACCAGGAGGAGGTCGGGCTTCCAGGCGCGGGCCGTCGCCAGGTGCGCGTCCAGGACGCCGTCGACCCGTTCTCGCCAGCGCTCCTCCAGCACGCCCCAGTCGGGGGCCGCGTTCGCCAGCCCGGAGGGCGCGGCCGACCGGCGCACGCGGCGGCCGGGCGGCTCGTTGACGGCGACGCCGGACAGCCCGGCGCACGCGGCCTCTTCCACCACCGCGGGCGGCCCGGCGACCAGCACCTGGTGGCCGGCGGCCCGCAGGGCCCAGGCGGTCGGGACCATGGACACAAAATGGCTCGGCACCAGGCCGACGATGAGCGTACGCATCCCCGGCTCCCTCAGCGCTCGCGGTGGTAGGCGCGCAGCGCCAGCGGAGCGAAGACGACCAGCAGGAGAGCGGAGGCGATCAGCGTCTTGGTCACCGGCTCGGCCACGGGTCCGGCGACCAGGAGGCCGCGGATGGAGTCGGCGAGCATCGAGACCGGGTTGTAGGTCACGATGGCCTGCAGCCAGCCCGGCATCGTCTCCACGCGCACGAACGCGTTGCTGATGAAGGTCAGCGGCAGCATCAGGCCGAAGGCCAGGGCCTGCACGTTCTCGGGGTTGGAGGCCAGCAGGCCGGCGAGGACCGAGGCCCAGGACAGTGCGAAGGTGAAGACGAGCAGCAAAAGGAACATCGGGATCAGCCGCGTCCAGCTCGTCTCGATGCGGAAGCTGAGCAGCATGCCGGCGGCCAGCAGCAAGACCACCGACCACACCAGCATCACGTAGTCGGCGGCGATCCGGCCGATCAGCGGCGCCGTCCGGGAGATCGGCAGGCTGCGGAACCGGTCGAAGAGCCCCTTGGTCACATCGGTGTTCGTCGCGATGGCGGTGCGCGCGGTCACCAGCACGGCGCTTTGCACGATCAGCCCCGGCACCACGAACTGCAGGTAGGCGTGGCGTGAGCCGGCCATCTGCCCGGCCAGTACGAAGGCGAACAGCACCACGAACATCACGGGCTGGATACCGACTTCGACCAGCTGCTCGGGATTGTGCTTGATCTGTACCAGCTGCCGCCAGGCCACCGTGGCGCTCTGCCGCATGGCGTGCCCCGGGCCCCGTCTGCCGCCTGTGCCCTGGGCGGGTGGCGCGCTGCGGGCTGTGGGGAGGGCCGTCATACCGTCGCTCCTGTCACTGTCAGCTGCTTGAAGACCTCATCGAGGCTGGGCTCCCTGATGGAGAGTTCGGCGACCTCGATGCCCGCGTCCTCCAGGGCGCGGGCGAGGCTGGAGAGCGCCCCGGTGTCGTGCACGCGGGTTTTGACGAGGCGGCCTTGCAGGGTGTGCTCGCCGGTGGTCTGCGTGACCACCTCGGCGGTGCGTGCCAGGTCGCTGCCGTGGAGGGGACGCACCTGCAGGGTGGGCCGGCCGACCTCCTGCTTGAGTGTCTGCGGGGTGCCTTGAGCGACCACGGATCCCTGGTTGAGGACGACGATGTCGTCGGCCAGCTGGTCGGCCTCCTCCAGGTACTGGGTGGTCAGCAAGACGGTCACCCCGCGGCCCACCTCGCCGCGGATGATCTCCCACAGCTCGTCACGGGCGTGGGGGTCCAGGCCGGTGGTCGGCTCGTCGAGGAAGATCACCTTGGGCCGGCCCACCAGGCAGGCCGCCAGGTCCAGCCTCCTGCGCATGCCGCCGGAGTACGTCTTGGCCGGACGGTCGGCGGCATCGGTGAGGCTGAAGCGGTCCAGCAGGCTGCGCGCCGTCTCGCGCGCCTGGGAGCGGGGGATACCCAGCAGCCGGCCGAGGAAGAGGAGGTTCTCGATGCCGGTGAGCCCGTCGTCGACGGCCGCGAACTGGCCGGTGAGTCCGATGATCTCGCGTACGCGGTCGGCCTGGGCGGTGACGTCGTGCCCGTGCACGAACGCCTGCCCCGCGTCGGGGCCGAGCAGGGTGGCGAGCATGCGGACCACGGTCGTCTTGCCCGCGCCGTTCGGGCCGAGCAGGCCGAGCACGGTGCCCGCCTCGACCTCCAGATCGACGCAGGCCACCGCCGTCGTCTCGCCGAAGCGTTTGGCCAGGCCCATAGCCTGGATTGCGGCTGTCACAGGTATCTCCCTCTCCGCTTGCCGGTGTGCGCGAGAGCAGGTGCGCAACGAGTCCTTCCGCACGCTAGGAAGCAGGCCTGGCGCAGCGCTGACACGCCGCTGACACGGCCCCACGCCCGGCACACGGGCCCCCGGGAACGGCCCCGGCCCCGCCCCCCGGCCCGCCCCCCGGCCCGGCCCCCGGGCGGCGTCGGTGCGGCCCTGGATCGCCGTTCCAGGGCCGCTTGAGCCGCGGCGATGAAGCTGGGGCGGCACGGCGCCGACCGGGTGCCACATGTTCCGGGCGAGGTGTGGACGTTATGCGCGTGCTGTTCGTGACCTGGGCGGCGCCCGGGCATCTGCTGCCCATGGTGCCGCTGGCCTGGGCCTTCCAGGCCGCCGGTCACGAGGTGCGGGTGGCCGGCCCGCCCTCTTGCCACAAGGCCGTGCTCGGCAGCGGCCTGTCCTCGGTCAGCGTCGGTGACCAGGCCGCGCTCGCGGCGCTGCCGGTAGCGCCCGAACTGGCCCAGTGGGGCCGGCCCGCACGCTGGCCCAGCGGCTGGTCGGCACACCTCGACCTGCTCGATCCAGGCCGGCGGCGGGTGGTGCGGGCACTGTATGAAAAGCAGTGCGCCGCCGCCCACCTGGTCTTGGACGACCTCGTGGCCTTCGGCACCTCGTGGCGCCCCGACCTCGTCGTACACGACGTGCTGGCCATGGCGGGGCCCGTTGTGGCAGCCGTACTCGGGGTGCCTGCCGTGGGCCACGGCTGGGAGATCGGCAGCACCCTGCACAGCCCCACCGCCGACCGCGACGACCAGCCGCTGCCGGCCTACCTGCGGCTGTTTGAGAAATACGGCACCACCGCCGTCGAACCGGCCGGATGGGTGGACCCGTGCCCGCCCGCGATGCGGCCGCCGGACGGCGCCCCCGTGCGGCGGCTGCCGGTACGCTGCGTGCCCTACAACGGCGCCGGCACCCACGAGGAGTGGCTCACCCGCCGCCGCGGCCGGCCCAGGGTGTGCGTGACGGCGGGGATCGCCGGCGCCCGCTACCGGGACCCCGCGGTGCGGGACGTGTTCGCCCTGACGCTGGAGTCGCTGGCGGCCACCGACGCCGAGATCGTCCTGGCACCGGGCGGCCCGCTCGAGGACAACCGGCTGCCCGACGGAGTGCGGGTGGTGCGCGGCATGCCCTTCCGGATGCTGCTTCCCGAGTGCGACCTGGTCGTGCACCACGGCGGGGCCGGCACGGCCCTGACGGCGGTCGCCTCAGGCGTTTTGCAGATCATCGTGCCCCCCTCGCCCATCTGCACGGAGATCGGGCACGGCGTGGAGCGGGCCGGTGCCGGCGTGATGACCGGCCACAGCGACAGCGGCGCACTGCTGGCCAAGACGGTCGCCGACCTGCTCGCGGCACCCGAGCCGCACCGCCGGGCGCTGGCACGGCTGCAGGCACAACTGGACGCGCTGCCGGCCCCGGCCGCACTGGCCGACCGCCTCGCGGCGATGCCCGCGTCGTGACACCGCCGGACGCGCACGGCACCGCCGTCCTGGGAGGCAGCGGGTTCCTCGGGCGGCACATCTGTGCCGCCCTGCGGCACAGCGGTGCCCGGGTCGTGTCCGTCGCACGGCGCCCCGCCCCCGGCTTCGCCTCGGTCCGCGCCGACCTCGCCCGCGAGCCCGTCACCGCGCTGAGCGCACTCCTGCGCAGGCACCGGATCGCGACCGTGGTCAACGCCGCCGGCGCGGTCTGGGGCTACGACACCGCGGCTCTACAAGAATCCAACGTGCGGCTCGTGGAACGCCTGCGCGAGGCGGCCGCGGCAGTGCCCTGGCGCCTGCGCTTCGTCCAGATCGGCACGGTGTTCGAATACGCGCCGCCCCGGTACGGGCAGCGGCTGACCGAAAAGGCACCCCTGCAGCCCTCGACGGCCTACGGAGCCAGCAAACTCCAAGGCGGCGAGACCGTCCTGGCCGCCACGGCCGACGGACTGTGGGACGGCCTGGTCCTGCGGGCCACCACGTGCATCGGCCCGGGCCAGCCGGCCGAGGGGCTGCTCGGACGGGTGGAGGCGGCGCTGCGCACCGCGCACCGCGCGGGAGGCACCGCACACCTACGGCTCACCCCGCTGAGCGCCGAACGCGACGTCGTGGACTGCAGGGACCTCGCCGCTGCCGTGACCGCCGCCGCCGCCTCCCCCGCGGCGGGCTGCGCGGTCAACATCGGCAGCGGCTCCGCCGTACCCGTACGCCGGCTGGTGGACCTGCTCGTCACCGCCAGCGGGGTGCCCGCACGCATCGTCGAAGAAGGACCGGCCACCGGCAGGAGCGCCGGAATCGACTGGCTCGCCGTGGACACCGGGCGCGCCGGGGAACTGCTCGGGTGGCACCCGAGCTACAGCCGCAGCCAGACGGTCCGGGACATGTGGAGCGAGGCCATCACCAACGCCGAAGAAGGGCCTGACTGAGCCGATGGACACACGCAGCACACTGCTGGAACTGACCAGGAAACTGCACCAGGAGGAGACCGAGGAGACGTTCGTGCCCGGCCGGACACCGATCCTGACCTCGGGAGCGGTCCTGGACGAGGAGGACCGGGTGGCCTACGTCGGGGCCGCACTGGACATGCGGATCGCCGCGGGAGGCCACGCCCGCACCTTCGAGAGCCGTTTCGCCCGTGCGATGCACACGCGCAAGGCGCACCTGACCAACTCCGGCTCCTCCGCGAACCTTCTCGCGCTGAGCGCGCTGACCTCACCACAGCTGGGGGAGCGCCGGCTGCAGCCCGGCGACGAGGTGATCACGGTCGCGGCGAGTTTCCCGACCACGGTCAACCCGATCCTGCAAAACGGGCTGGTGCCGGTCTTCGTCGACATCGAGCTGGGCACCTACAACACGACGGCGGAACGGATCGAGGAGGCCATCGGCCCGCGCACCCGCGCCATCATGATGGCGCACGCGCTCGGCAACCCGTTCCCGGTGGCCGAGGTCGCCGAACTGGCCGACCGGCACGGGCTGTTTTTGATCGAGGACAACTGCGACGCCGTGGGCTCCTCCTACCAGGGCCGCCTCACCGGCGGCTTCGGAGACCTGGCGACGGTCAGCTTCTACCCGGCCCACCACCTCACCATGGGCGAGGGGGGCTGCGTCCTGACCCGCAACCTGACACTCGCCCGGATCGTCGAGTCGATCCGGGACTGGGGCCGCGACTGCTGGTGCGAGCCGGGCGAGGACGACCGCTGCCAGCGCCGCTTCGACCAAAGCTTCGGCACGCTGCCGCCCGGCTACGACCACAAATACGTCTTCTCGCACGTCGGCTACAACCTCAAGACCACCGACGTGCAGGCCGCGCTCGGCCTCTCACAGCTGCGCCGGCTCGAGGAGTTCGGCGCCGCGCGGCGCCGCAACTGGCAGCGGCTCCGCGACGGACTCAGCGGGGTGCCGGGGCTGCTGCTGCCCGAGGCGACGCCCGGCAGCGACCCGAGCTGGTTCGGTTTCGTCCTCACGGTGCTGCCCCAGGCGCCCTTCACCCGCAAGGCACTGGTCGACTTCCTGGAGGCCCGCAAGATCCGTACCAGGCGCCTGTTCGCGGGCAACCTCACCCGCCACCCCGCCTACCGGGGCCGCCAGTTCCGCGTCGTCGGCGAGTTGACCAACAGCGACGTGACGACCACCTCGACGTTTTGGATCGGCGTCTTCCCCGGCATCACCGCGGAGATGACCGACTACATGGCGGCCTCCGTCCGCGAGTTCGCCGCCGCCGGCGGCTGAGACCGGCCCACGGCGGGCAGACCCGCAACGCCCGCAGACCGGCTGCCCCGGCAACGGGGCGGCCGGGTGCGCCGGGCCGCCTCTGCGGCACCCCTGCGCGCACCCGGCCCCTGCGGTCAGTCTTGGCCCAGCGCGTACCGGCCCCAGCCCTCGGCGTTGACATCGGGCTGCAGCGCACCGTGGCCCGCCATGCAGTGCACGTCGCGCCACACCCGCTGCACCGGGCTCGACTCCGACTGGCCCCGGGCGCCGCTCATCCGCAGCAGCCCGTTGACACCGTCGAGGAGCAGATCGACCGCGGTGGAGTAATCACGCGTCAAACGCAACGTCAGCTCCTCGGTCACCTCGCAGGCGTCCGCCTGCGCCGCGGCGCGCTCCACCAGCAGGCGCGCCGCGCTCACGCGTGCGGCCGCCTGCGCGAGGGCGATCCGCACACCCGGCCGCAAGGTGGTCTTCGAGCCGTTGATCTCCACGCGCCGGGAGGTCCACTCCGTCCACCGGGCCAGGGCCCCCTCGGCCGCGCCGACGCCGGGCCCGACGAAGAACAGGCCGTTGATCAGCTTCAGCGGCAGACGGTGCGTGCGGGGCGCCTGGCCATCGGTCTCACCGGCGAGCATGGAGGCGTGCGCGAAGCTGCGGTGCTCGGGAACCAGGACGTCCTCCAAACGCACGCTGTTGCTGCCCGTGCCGCGCAGGCCGACGTTGCGCCAGGTGTCCAGGACCTCGTACTGGTGCCGGGGCACTACGAAGTGCCGGAGCGCGGGCGGCCCCTGGTCACCGGCCAGCAGCGCGCCCACCATCGTCCACTTCGCGTGGTCGACGCCGCTGGCGAAGTCCCACCGGCCGCTCAGCCGCCACCCGCCCGGCACGCTGCGCACGGTGCCGGCGGGGGCCAGGGACCCGGCGAGCGGCACGTCGGGCCCCTCGCCCCACAGCTCCTGCTGCCCCTGCAGAGGCAGGTGGGAGCACATGCGGCCGACCGCGGTGAGCACCCCGGCGCACCAGGCCGCGGACATGCAGTGCGCACCGACCGCCGTCAAAGCCGCCAGCAGGTCGCCCACCGCCCCCGGCGCGGCGGCCGACCCGCCCCAGCGCGGCCCCACCAAGTGCCGGGCGAACCCGGCCTCGACCAGGGCTTTCGACACCTGTGGGGCAAGGCGGTGTTGGTGATCGGCCTCGGCGGCGGACTCGCCGGCGAGCGCGGCGGCCTTGGCCGCGGCCTCCACCAGACCGGTGGACGAGGCAGGGGCGTGGGGTGTCCCATCAGTGCTGGGCATGGCTGTCCGCCTCTCTGGCAGGGGAATCGGCCGGCAGGCTGTGGAAGGTGCGGGAGAAATAGACCAAAGGCCGCCCACCGAAGGCCGTGCAGCGCTCCACCCGGCCCACGAGGATGATGTGGTCCCCCGCATCGATCCGCCGCTCCAGGACGCACTCGATCGTCGCCAGCGCCTCGGTCAGCAAGGGCACCCCCGCCAGCCCCGAAGACGTGTGCAGGCCCTCGTACTTGTCGACGTTCTTGGTGGCGAACCGGCCGGCGACCGCCACCTGGTCGTCACGCAGCAGGTGCACCGCCATCGCTTCCGCCGCCTCGAAGACGGGCCGGCAGTCCGCCTCGCGGCCCAGGCACACCAGCACCATCGGCGGCTCGGCCGACAGGGAGGAGAAGGCGGTGGCGGTGAACCCGTACGGCCGCCCCCCACCGTCCCGCGCGGTGACGACGGCGACGCCGCTGGGCCAGCGGGCGAGCGCCGCACGGTAGCTGACCAGCTCCCCCCGCGGTGGCGCGGTCACCCCACACCTCCCCGGGCACGCCCGGCCGCCGTGCGTACGGCGTCGACGAGCTCGGCCTGGCCTACGGCGGCGCTCCGTTCCGCGGCCGGGTCCCCGGCACCGCGCACAAGCGCGGCGAACCGCTCGGCCGTCCGCGCGAACTGGTCGTCGGCCGGCAGCCTCACCTCCTCCTCCGCACCGTCCTGGCGCCGGACGCGTACGACCGGCCGGTGCTCGGGCGCAGGCGTGAACGCCCGGTCCAGGACGAGGCTGCCGGTGCTGCCCCACAGCGTGTAGACGCACCGGTAGGCGTGGCGGAAGCCGAAGGAGACGTGGGAGACGGCGCCGCCCGCCCCGGCCAGCAGCGCGTGGCCCGACACGTCCACACCCGTGCCGGGGTCGACGCTCAACTGCGCGCCCAGCACCGCCGGCACCGCCCGCAGCAGCAGGCTGGAGGCACGCAGGGTGTAGACGCCGGCGTCGAGCAGGGCGCCTCCCCCCAGATCCGGCCGGTAGCGGATGTCGCCGGCGGGCAGCGGAGGAAAACCGAACTCGGCGGTGACCGAACGCAGTTGGCCGATCGCCCCCCGGTCCACGAGCTGTGCGACCGCCGCGTGCTGCGAGTGGTGCAAGAACATGAAGCTCTCCATGAGCACCGCACGCCGCTCCTCGGCCAGAGCGGCCAGCTCGCGCGCCTGGTGTGCGGTGGTGGTCATCGGCTTCTCGACGAGCACGTGCTTGCCCGCTCGCAGCGCCCGTGCCGTCCACTCCGCGTGCAGCCCCGGCGGGAGCGGCACATAGACGGCGGTGATGTCCTCGCGTGCCAGCAGACGCTCGTACCCGTGCACCGGTTCGGCCCCGAACCGGGCCGCCGCGGACTCGGCCCGTGCGCGCTGACGGCTCGCGACCGCCGCGACCGCCACGCACGGCGTGCGCGCCATCGCCGGCAGCATCCGCCGCATGGCGACGCCCCCGCACCCCAGCACGCCGACGCGCACCGGCGCCTCCCGCGCGCTCACCACAGGCTGTGCAGGCAGGCCACCAGGGTACGGGCCTGGACGTTCAGGTAGTGACTGTGCTCGAGCAGACGTGTCACCTGGTGCGCTGCCAACCACCGGTAGCCCTCCGGCACCTTGAGGGGGACCTCGTCCCCCGCCTCCACGATCATGTAGCGGCACTCCGCCCGGTGGAACCTGCCGCCCTCCTCCGACTGCACGGCATCAAAGCGCACCCGGTCTGCCGGCACGGCCTCGATGTGCTCGAGGAAGCGCGGCCGGTCCCCGGCGGGCAGGCCGCGGTAGTTGTCCGGGGTGCACTGCACGGTGGGGGCGAGTTCGACCCCGTGCAGGTGCCCGGCCTCCGGGCGCGCGTGCAAGAGCAGGTGCGCCACCCCGTGCACGCGCTTGACCACGAGCGCCGCGAGACCGAGCCCGTGCGGCGCCAGCAGCGGCTGGGTCCACTCCCGTACCTCTCGGCTGCCGGCCCGCACCCGCGCCCCGATGACGGAGAAGTACCGCCCCTGGGCATGGCTGATCGCCTCGGGGGTGCGCCTCCAGCCCTCGATCCCGGCCAGCGGTACGCGCTCGGTGCGCAGGTCGTGCCGGGCGGTACGGTCGGTGAACCAGTGCAGCAGCTCCCGCATCGGGTGCAGGGCGTACTCGAAGTCGGTCACCGAACGGCGCAGAGCCGCGCGGGGGTGTGTCGCCTCCCCGCCGCCGGGCGGAGTGGTCGGGCGGGCCAGCGGCATGCACGAGAGCACCGTGCGGGCGTCCATGTTCACCGCGTTGTCGCTGTGCAGCAGCTCCAGCACGGTGCCGACGGGCATCCAGCGGTAGTCCTCGTGCACCTCGACGTCCCCCTGCACCTCGACCACGATGTTGCGGTTGCGCTTGCCCAGGAACCAGGAGCCCTGCTCGGACTGGAGGACGTCGACCAGGACGGTGGAGCGGCCCGGGTCGGTGAAGTACTCCAGGTAGCGGACCGCCGCCCCGCCGTGCACCCGCGAGTAGTTGCTCCGGGTCGCCTGCACGGTGGGCGAGAGCTGGACGACGTTGGCGTTGCCCGGCTCCATCTTGGCCTGCATCAGGCACTGCACGACCCCGTCGATCTCCTTGACGAGGAAACCCAGCACGCCGACCTCGGGCTGGTTGATGATGGGCTGCTCCCAGCGGGGGATTGGCCCGTAGTCGCTGTGCACGCGGTGGCCCTGGACCGTGAAGAAACGCCCGCTGGCGTGCCCCAGATCGCCCGTGTCCGCGCGGAACGACCAGCCGTGCAGCTGGGCGAAGGGCACCCGCTCCACCTCGAAGGTGTGCGCCGCCCTGCGGGCGGCCAGCCAGCGCAGTGTCTCCTTGACCGGCTCCGGGCCCCGGCCGGCGGCCGCCGACTCGGTCAACCGGGGCGACGGGTCGGGCGGCGCGGGCGCCCGGCGGGCAGCGGCGCCTGGTGTGCCGGTAGTCATCTGTCACCTCACGACGGGTTGGACGAGCAGGTCCCGCAGGGCCTTCTTGTCGGGCTTGCCGACGGCGGTGTGGGGCAGCTCGTCCACGAGTTCGAGCCGTTCGGGGATCTTGAACGCGGCCAGGCCCAGCCCGGTGAGCGCCGCCGCCACCTCCTCGAGGGTGAGCGTGGCGCCCTCGTGCACGCGGACGAACAGGCAGGCGCGCTCGCCCAGTTCCGGGTCGGGGACCGCGACCGCGGCCACCTCGGCCACCTGCGGCAGCCGCTGCACGAGCGTCTCGATCTCCCCGGCCGCGATCTTCTCGCCGCCCCGGTTGATGAGGTCCTTGACCCTCCCGCACACCACGACGTGACCCTCGCGGGTGAGCCGCACCTCATCACCGGTGCGGTACCACCCGCCGGGGGTGAAGGAACGGGCGTTTTGCTCCGGCGCCCCGAAGTAGCCGCGCGGGGTGTAGGGGCCGCGGATGAGCAGTTCGCCGACCTCACCCGGCCGCACCGGCCTCCCGTCGCCGTCCACGACCAGCAGCTCGTCCCAGGGGCTGATGGGCGGGCCCTGGGTGGTGTGCGCGACATCGTCGGCAGCGTCCGGCGGCGTGTAGCAGATCAGCCCCTCGGCCATGCCGTACACCTGCTGGATGCGGCAGCCCAGCGCCGGCCCGACGCGCGCGGCGAGTTCCGGCGCGAGCACGGAGCCGCCCACCTGCACGTGGCGCAGGCTGGACAGGTCGCGCCCGCAGTGCGCCGCCGCCTCGGTCCACTTCAAGGCGACGGCCGGGACCGCGGAGGTGACAGTGACCGCCTCGCGCTCGACGGCCTCGAAGAAGGCGTCGGGGCGCGGCGAGGGCAGCAGCACCACCCGCCCGCCGGCGTCCAGCGTGCCCAGGATGCCCGGGCTGGCCAGCGGGAAGTTGTGCCCGACGGGCAGGACGGCCGCATACACGGTGTCCTGGCCGAAGCCGCAGGCGGCGGCGCTGCGCCGCAGGTTGTAGGTGTAGTCGTTGTGCGTGCGGCCGATCACCTTCGGCAGCCCGGTGGTGCCGCCGGACAGGAGGAAGACGGCGACGTCACCGGCCTCGGGCGCCAGCCGGTCCAGCCGCCGGCGGCGGGCCTGCCCCGCGCCGTCCGGCTCCAGCAGCTTGCGCACGTGGTTCGCGAGCTTGGCCTGGCGGGCGGCGGCAGCCGCGGCTTCGGCGGCGCGCTCGCTGGTCGCAGCCATCGGCCAGTGGCTGTGACCAGCACTTCACTACAGACCCTCAGCGCCGGTTCACAGCGCGATCACTATTTTGCCGTGGACATGCCTCTTAGCCTGGGTCGTCACGGCTTCGCGGATCCGCTCGACCGGGAAGGTCGCCGCGATCGGCACCGTGATTCGGCCGGAGTGGACCGCGTCGGCGATGCGCTCCATGGCGCCCGGAGCCGCGTCGAGGGCGCCCGCGGTGTGTACACCGGGCGGCGGGGCGGGGCCGTCGGCCACGACGGAGATGCGCTGGGGTGCCACGCCGAGCTTGAGGGCGGCCTCGGCTGCCTCTCTGGCGAACAGGTCGGTTGCGGCGGTGATGCCCTCGGGTGCCAGGGCCCGCACCCGGTCCACCAGGCCGGGGCCGTACGCGACGGGCTCGACGCCGAGACCGCGCAGGAATCCGAACGTGCCCTCGGAGGCGGTACCGAGCACCCGGGCGCCCGCGAGCTTCGCCAGCTGCACGGCGAAGATGCCCACGCCGCCCGCCGCCCCGCCGACCAGGACGGTGTCTCCGCTGCGGAGCCCGATCGAGGCGAGCGCGGCGGAGGCCGTCAGGCCGGAGACCGGAAGCGTGCCCGCCACCTCGTCGGCGACGCCCTCCGGGGTGGGCCATATCGTTGTCGCCGGTGTCTTGACCAGCACGAAGTCGGCGACGGACCGGCCAATCGCACCGCCGTACACCCGGTCGCCGGCCGCGAATCCCGTCGCTTCGGCGCCCACTTCGTCCACGACTCCGGCGAAGTCGCTGCCGAAACCGGCGGGCAAGGTGATGCCGAACCGCGCTGCCATGTCGGGCTGTGTGGTGATCTGCCAGTCCATCGGATTCAGCCCGGCGGCCGTGACCCGGACGCGGACCTCGTCCGGTGCGGCGTGCGGCTCGTCTATCTCCTGCAGTTCGAGCACCTCAGGGCCGCCAAATCGCCGGTAACGGACAGCTTTACTCATAGGTGACCCCTCTTGGCCAGTGATGGGACTTGGTCTCATCAACCCTACATCAGTGATGAGACCAAGTCCCGTAGACTGCTCTCATGGCTCGCTGGCAACCCGACGCACCAGGACGACTCGCCACCGCCGCCCTCGACCTCTTCGAGGAGAACGGCTACGAGAACACGACCGTGATCGAAATCGCGACGCGTGCAGGGCTCACCAAAAGCACGTTCTTCCGCTACTTCCCCGACAAACGCGAAGTGCTCTTCGACAGGGGCACAGTGACCGACTTCCTCATCGAAGGAATCACCTCGGCACCCCCGGCGGCCGGACCACTCGACACGGTGGGAAACGCCCTCGACACGCTCGGCCGAACGTTCTTCACCCCCGACCGCCGCGAGTTCAGCAGCCGACGACAGGCCGTACTCAACGCCAACACGGAACTGCGTGAACGCGAAGCCCTGAAAAGACTCGACCTCACCACCTCGATGACCGAAGCCCTCACCCGCCGCGGCACCCCGAACCTCACCGCGCGCGTAGCCGCCCAACTGGGCGGACTCAGCTGGGAAATCGCCTTCAACCAGTGGATCGACACCAACAACAACGAAGACTTCGGCCCACTCGCACAGCAAGCACTCACCGAAGTACGCACGGCCGGAGCCCTACACTGAGACCCCTACCACGCCGCGCTCGCTCTATGGGGCCACCCGCCCTCCCCACACCCCACAGAACATGAGTCAACCACCTGACCGACCCCACCATGCGGAGAAAAACGACGACACCGCGTACCCGCATGCTCCCCGCGAACAAGAACTCCGATGACGGAAAAAGCCTCAGCCCCTTCTACAAAAACAATCGCCTCCTGGACGGGGACGAGCAGAAAGGTCTCGGCGCGCCATAGCGCAGGAGGACGCTGAGCCTCCCCACAACTCCTCGACCCCGAACGGGCTGACCTTCTCCCAGCCCGGGTGCGCCGTCATCCTGGTCAGCGCCAGCATCGACGAGATCAACGTCGAAACCGAAGTCCGCGGCCAGCCGCCGTCCAAGGACGACACCGCCTACAAGCAGACCGACGAACACAGCGCGGCCAGGCACAACCAAGAAACCGAGCCGCCACCCCCTCGGGGCCACCCCAGCCCAGGCGAGACCGGAGCAACCCCCCTCCACCGCCGAACAGACAGACGAGACCACCCACCCGCGGATCTGCCGCACGGCCAATGACACACCCAGCCCCAACTCCGCCAGCCACCCCGAACCGAGGTGGCCGAGCCTCGTCGACGTCTTACTCGTGGGAGCTGATGAGACCACCGGAGGTAAGAACGATAGACACGCCATTGGCATCGAGCCCGGCATCGCGACCGTCAGCATCCATCGTGCCCATGACACCATCGTGCCCAATGATCTGAGCGCGGAAATGCCCCTCGCCCTGCTCGGTGACCTTGGCCTTCCAACCACCCTCAAGGTTGAAAGTACCGGGCCCCCGCTGACCGGCATCCATCCACGAGGAAATGTGACCCCCCGCAGTCAGAGTGACGAACATGCCGTTCCCGTCATCCCCGCATCACGCCCGTCGGCATCCAACGTCGCGACCACAGCACCATCGCTGACGATCTCAGCACGGTAGTGCTGGCCACCGACCTTGGAAACCTCGGCCTTGCTCCCATCGACCAGAGTCTGAGTGCGAGCCGCAGAAGCACTCTTGGACGTAAGGGAAGCGCTCTCGTGCTGCGCCTGACCCTGCGCGCTGGCACCGGCCTTGTGAGAGCCGGACGCATCGTTGTCACCGCTCTGGCAGGCGGTCACAGAAAACGCCGCAGCGGCAGCCACCGCCACCAGAGTGGCCGAACGAACGGTACGACGAGCGCGACGGATTGTCATGGCGGAAAACTCCCAAGGTCTCGATGCGCGGGCCCCGCCCCTGTCATGACCGGACCCACCCGGATCTGCTGTTGGCTACACAAGGTGAGATAGCCCTGAGACGGATGTTGTTCACCAGCTTGTGTCCGCACTTGGTAACAGCAATACGGCCACCTGCCGCTGTCCTACGACCAGGCCCCTGCCTACGAACTGCCCGCGATCAAGGCAAACACGGCGATCCTCGGTAGCCGGCCTTCGCCCGCCGCTACGGTTTCGACCCGCCCCGCCCGACGCAGTGGGAGGATGCCGGAGCCGGCCGAACTCCAGCACGTAGCCCTCGCCGCCGTCGCCCCTCACACCGACCGCGGCCTTCTCGCCCGGCAAGTCGCCCGCGAGAACGCCCAGCGTCACACCCTGGCCGCCTTCCTGAACGGCTGGGACGCGACGGGCAGGGAGCACCGACGTAGCGCTGGACGGGCGCCCGCAGGGAGGCGAGCGGAGAGCGCCGGCCCTTCTCCACCGCGCGCAACTGCACCCAGTCGACCTCAGGGGACGGGCGGGGACGACCGCGTCGACGGACGCCGTGGTGCAGAGCGCGACATCAAAGGCTCCGGCCCAGCTGGTGCCGAAGCGGACCTCGATCGACTGCGGGGAGCGGACCCAGCCGAGCCACACCATGTGGTCGAACTCCCGCTCACCGAACGTGACGCTACCCGTATCAGTACGTACCTGAAGCGATGCATCGCGTGTGTGTCGACCAGGGCCTCCCTGTACCTCCCCGGGCGTTTTTCATTCAGCCCATGATCACGTCCAGTTGCACTTGTGGATCGCCACAAACAGGGCGTCCGTGGCGTACGTCCAGCTCACGTTCGGCAGGTGCGACTCCAGATCCCACGAATTCCCGGTGTTCCAACTGCCGTCGGACTCCTGGTGCGCGTATGCGGCGTGACACGCGTACTGCTTACGCAGAGATTCCGCCTCGTCGGTCGTGTCCAGGCGCAGCGGATTCGGCGTGTTCGTCCATACCTCCTGCCATCCGTCGACGGCCTTGTCGATACCGCCCGGAATCCGGCATCCGTCGGGAAGACCATCAGTACGAACTTGTCCGAGTCCGTCGGCAGGTTCACTTGCACGCGCTTGACTAGGCTGCCCGGGGCCTCCACGTTGTAGCCGGTGCACTCGCCGTCGCAGCCCTCCGTTGCGCCCCCCGGAATCCAGAACAGCGTCGCACCTGAGGCGAACTGCTGCGTCACCTGCCGGTACGTGTGGACACCCCCTCGGCCATCTGTCCACGAGCCGGTACCGTCCGTCTCGTCGGACACCGGGTAGCCGAACGCGCTGTTCTCCCAGCCGTACTCGCCCCACGTCGCACCGATCTTCCCCCATACCGGGTGGGCGCCGGTCGCCGCCGACCAGTACACGGTGCCGCCCTCGAACTCCTGGCGCACCCCCTTGCCGTCCGCGTTCTTCAACTCGTCCGACTTCGGTAGCCGAGCGCGGATGTCTCCCAGCCCATCGCCTGCCACTTGTCCGCGCACCGCCCCCCATACCGCGTGGGAACCAGTCGCCGCCGACCAGTAGATCGAGCCACCCTGGAAGTGGGTGTACCGGCCGCGCCCGTCGGGAGCAGTCACCTCGTCCGTCACCGGGCATTTCAGAGGCGAGGACACCTCACCCACCTCGATGTACTTGTCGAGGATGGCGCCGAGACGGTCTTCCCGCAGAAGTCCCCGTCGGCTGCGACTGCCGGGGACGACGTAAGGAAGGGGGCGGCCAGGCAGACTGTAGCGAACAGAGCGAGTTTCCGAAGTGTTTTCACCTCGGAAAGGTACTGGCGAAAGATGTGCGCGAGGAGAGGAAATCCGGCTGGGCTGCACCGGCACGCTCCTCATCCAGCTGCCGGCCCCCAACCTTGGCGAGCCCTGGCCAACCTCGACCAGGACGGCGTCGACGTCCAGAACTTCCACGGCAGCCCGGGCCACCAGGACGACGACACATGGGGAGCGAGCGTGAAGTGCCAGTAGCGTGCCCGTGGCTACGTTCCATCTCTCCACCATCGTCAGTTTCCGGAAAAGGCGCTCGATCTGCCACGCCTCGAGCGTGGTTGATGGCAGAGTCCTGAGAGGAGCCGCTGGCGCGGAGTGGTACCGGTGTGGACACGGTGCTGGCACGGCGCAAGGACAACACCCTGTACGGGGCTCGAAATCGGCCCCCACGGCTTGCCCTGCGGGGTCTCCTGGGAGGCCTTTTCTGAACGCACAGCGGCCAGACCATCGCGTGTAACCCAACCGATCCCCACTCTGCACTGGGCCGCGAGACCCGCTGACGCCCCGCACGCTCATCCTGGACGGCTGGCAGAAAACCAAGACGGAACTGACCACAGCGGCAGGACGGTGCTCCGCTGCGGGCCCAAGGTCAACGTCTTTGAGTGGCGCACCTCCACCACAAGGGCTGGAGGATCCTCCAGGTGCGGGACCGAGGGCCCAGCGCCGAAGAGTTTTCTATGCATTCTGTGCGAGGAGCCCCGGCCTGCCTCCTACTGGGATTACTGTCATTTACCCGGCCACGGCCTCGTTCGTGGACCCTGTGCGTCGGCTGCAACGGCAAGGAGTGGCAGAGCAAGGAATTTTCAAAAGCCGAGGTAGCGTCAAGCACCTGTTGCACTGCAACCGCTGCCGGACACAGAACACCCTTCCGGAACACCACTGGGCTGGGGTGGTACGCCAATATGTGCACGACTAGGTCACCGCCGGAAATTGTGAGTGGCCCACCCATATGGAAGTAGACCTAACAGCTCGCGAGGACGGCTGGTATGACTACACCTGCACTGCCCGACTGCGAGATCCGAGGCCAGACAGGAACGGTATCGACTGTCGAAGTACGGCGAATCATTGACGATCTTATCGAGAAAGCGTGAGCTGCTGAGCTGACATTGTTTCGGTTTTCCGGATGGCGGCATTATGGGATGGGGGACGGCGCACTGTGCCCCCAATTCCGACCCCCCGTGCATACTTGAGTTGGCGTCAGGAATCCTGCCGAGGGGGCGGGGGATGTGCCCAAGGACCAATATGCACTCTCCAGTGCATATTGGGGGAGTGGGTCGGGGCACCGCACTCCTCCTCTCCGTAGCCCGCCTCGTGTGGCCCCGGAGGGGGACACAGCGTCACTGAACCTAGGGGGTGAAGCAGACCGGGAACAAGGGAAATACCAGTCCAGTGAGCCCGGTTGGCTCCGGCCGGAGGCCGGGGCCCCGCCCCGGAGGGGCGCGGTCGGCGCCCGGAGGGTGCCGGTTTTCCGACGCGCAGCGTCGGCGCGTCGTGTCTGCGAG